>CAVSLZ010000001.1:0-932657 GCA_963728865.1 uncultured Actinomycetota bacterium
CGGCGCGACGGTAGCGGGGCTCTGAATGTTTCCGGAATCGTCGATGGCACGGACCAAGACTGCAGACGAGCCCGTGCCGGTGACGATTACCGGTGTAACTGAATGAGGTCCGGCCGGTTGCCGGATGCCAAGTGGTCCCGCCATTGAGCGACACCTCGACACCAGCGACCACACCACCAGCGTCGCTCGCTGTGCCCGTGACGGTGACTGACGATCCTTGCGAGATCGTCCCTGCGACTGGCGCTGTAATGATCGCGGTTGGCTTGGTGGTGTCAGTGGACTTCGTCGCCTGAACGATTCCTGGCGTAGTGAGCTGAGTAGCGGTTGCTCCCATGTCGGCCAGGATGTTCACGGTTGCTTGCTGCATGCGGGTATCGACCGGAACGACCACACCGTCATGTTCGGTGTCCAGACCCCACGCCCATTGGACGGTTCCCGCACCAAAGACCAATGCGCCGCTGGCGGCCCTGTACATCGTGAGGTGATGAGTTGTTGTGCCTGCGCGTCACACTGCCAAAGTCCTGAAGATATTGAGGAGCAGGACCGTGGTAGTGGACATTCGAACAAGGCCTGCCGGCCGGAATCCATTATCCAGATCTTCGTCTGATTCGTAGCCAACAGTGTGCGCTGCCAATGTAGTGCTCGATCCCGCGCTCTGGTTCGAAAGGGCGGTGTTGCGCCAGAGTCGGAGCTTTCCTTCTTCGGCGTTGACGGTGATCGGCAAGTCGGTATCGTTGGACACGTAGGCGGTACCCGTCAGCGCGTTCTCCGGCTTGCCGACCCCGAATCGGGGATCGCGCCAGGTCGACGTCGATTCGACAGGGTCGATTGCGGCATTCGCCCAGGTGTCCTTATAGCAGACAAGGGTGCGGTCCTGGCGTGTTCGATCCGTCCTCGCTCGGCTCCCACCGGGTCTTCCAGTACACCTCATTACCCGAGAAGAATGCCAGGTTGACGCCATTATCCCGGGCGTTTTCGACATTCGCCCGCTGGTTGGCCGACCAGTACTCGTCATGTCCGACAGACAGGAAGACCTTGTGGTTGAGCAGATTCGTACGGTTGCCATTCCGGCCGCTACCACTGATATCTGTGTCAAGGCTGGAAATATACGACATGTCGTAGCCGTTTGATTCGAGGAACCGAATCATCGGATACTCGTTGGAGAACAGGTAGTCCCGGGCGGTCACGCCGTCTCTGGTCGCGAACGGGCGATTGTAACTCAATTTATAATGCGCGCCCATTTTGAAGCCCCTGATAGAAGCTCGAACCACCGTAGGTGTTGTAGGCCTGCCAAGTCGAATCGGAGGTCTGGAAGACAACCTGCGGAGGTGCTGTCGTCGTTCCGGACAATGAAGGGAATGTGGCTCGAATCATTCCGGTCAGCGCGATGAAGTCTCGCGACATAGACACCCGACACGGCGGTCGTCGGCACCGTCCAGGACGCGGAGACGCCCCACGTGCCGCAGTCATAGATCTCGGTCTCAGAATCCGTCGCACAGGCCGGCTGATTTTGCGGCAGTGTCGCGGAGGGTGTGACATCGGCAATTTTCCGTGCGCCGTTGCCCTGGTAGTAGCCGAGGCGGTAGATCTCGATCGTGTACGCAGTGGCATCGGTCTTGATCTTGAACTGGACCGTTTGGCCGACATTGGCGCTCATCGAAGTGGCGAAGCCCTGAATCGACTCGTCGCCGGCGCCGTCGACTTCCCACTGCGATTCGCGGAGTTCCGGGGAGCTGGTTCTCGCACACGATCGCGTTCCCGGTGCACGCCGCGGCGGCGGCGGAGGCGGCGGGCGGGACGACAACGGTCAGGCCGGCGACCACAGCCATCGATGGTGAGAATCCCGGCAAGCGCACGGAGCCTGGACGAGGTGGTTCGCCGGTTCCCACGCTGCGCCGCATGAACACGAGCGCCCCTACTGTCAGCTCGGCCCACTGGCATGCTCGACCCCGCCCCATCTACGCCGAACCGGCTGGTTCGTTGACCTCAACCCTGAGACGCCGGACGCCGAGACAGCTCGGTGCCGGCAAACGACCCGTTTCAGCCCCCGCTGAAACGACACGTCCCCGCGCGTCGGTGACCGCCCATAGCTACAGTGCGTGGTCGCCGGGGCTGACTATAAGCCATCGGTGTTCTCACAGCGCTGGCGGGTCGGACGATTGGGACACGACTGCCTACGAGGAGTAGGCACGTGCTATCCAACGGTTACGAGAGAACACGACCGTGTGCGTCGTCCCGCGGCTTGCCCTGACGGCGCCAGCAGCAAGTCCGCGCTACGCGTCCTTCGACAATCGAGGCGGATAGGCCTTATCGGCACGCGGCCCAATCGAGTGGCAATTTCTGAGGCTCCGAGCGCTACCCACCGACCAGCGCGACCGCAGGAACCAGATCCTCCAGCACCCGGCTGCAGTACCCCAGCAACTCCCGATCCCGCAGCGCGGCGCCGCCCATCCGGCCACTCTCAGTGGGCGGCTTGAGCGTCAGCGTGGAGGTCAGCTCCCGGTACTTCGACCCCGGATACAGCCGGGCCAGCCGCAGCTGGCCGGACTCGGGCAGGTGGATGGGCGACATCCGCAGACCCTGCGGTCCCATCGCCACCTCCGTCACCCCGAGCGAACGGCACAGCTGGCGGAACGAGGCCACGGCCAGCAGGTTCTCCACCTGCTCCCCCAGCGGGCCGTACCGGTCGACCAGCTCGTCGCGCACTGCGTCGACATCGGCCGGCGACGTTGCGCCGGCGATCCGCCGGTAGGCGTCCAACCGCAGTCGCTCGACCGGGATGTACTCGTGCGGGATGTTGGCGTCGATCGGCAGCTCGACGCGGACCTCGGCGGGTTCCTCCTCGACCGCAGCGGAACCATCGGCCGACGATGCCGCCTTCTTGAAGGCGTTGACCGCCTCACCGACCAGCCGGATGTAGAGGTCGAAGCCGACCCCGGCGATGTGGCCGCTCTGCTCCGCGCCCAGGATGGAACCGGCGCCGCGGATCTCCAGGTCCTTCATCGCCACCGCCATGCCGGCGCCGAGATCGGAGTTCTGCGCGATGGTCGCGAGCCGGTCGTGCGCGGTCTCGGTCAGCGGCTTCTCCCCCGGGTACAGGAAGTAGGCGTACCCGCGTTCCCGGCCACGGCCGACCCGGCCGCGGAGCTGGTGCATCTGGGACAGCCCCAGCACCTCGGCATGGTCGACGATCAGCGTGTTCGCGTTGGAGATGTCCAGACCGGTCTCGACGATCGTCGTGCACAGCAGCACATCCCACTCACGCGCCCAGAAGCCGTCGATGATCTTCTCCAGCCGGTCCTCGGCCATCTGCCCGTGGGCGACGGCGATCCGAGCCTCGGGAACGGCTTCGCGGATCCGCCGGGCCACGGACTCGATGTCGGCGACCCGGTTGTGCACGTAGAAGACCTGACCCTCGCGCAGCAGCTCCCGCCGGATCGCCGCCGAGACCAACTTGTCGTCATACGCGCCGACGTAGGTCAGGATCGGATGTCGCTCCTCCGGCGGGGTAGTGATCGTCGACATCTCGCGAATCCCGGCGAGGCTCATCTCCAGGGTCCGCGGGATCGGCGTCGCGCTCATGGTCAGCATGTCGACGTGCGCCCGCAGCGCGGTGATGTGCTCCTTGTGCTCGACCCCGAAGCGCTGCTCCTCGTCGACGACGACCAGCCCGAGGTCCTTCCAGCGGATGTTCGGCTGCAACAACCGGTGGGTGCCGATGACGATGTCGACGCTGCCATCGGCCAGTCCCTTGATCGTCTGGGCCGCCTCGGTGTTCGAGGTGAACCGGGAGAGACCCCGAATGGTGATCGGGAACTGCTCCATCCGGTCCGAGAACGTCGAGAGATGCTGCTGCGCCAGCAGGGTCGTCGGGACGAGGATCACAACCTGCTTACCGTCCTGCACCGCCTTGAAGGCAGCACGGACCGCGATCTCGGTCTTGCCGTAGCCGACGTCACCGGAGATCACCCGGTCCATCGGGACCGCCTTCTCCATGTCGGCCTTGACCTCGTCGATCGCCGCCATCTGGTCGCGGGTCTCGGTGTACGGGAACGCGTCCTCGAGTTCCCGCTGCCACGGGGTGTCCGGACTGAACGCATGCCCGGGCGCGGACGCCCGCGCCGCGTACAGCTGCACCAGCTTCGCGGCGATCTGCCGGACCGCTTTGCGGGCGCGGCCCTTCGTCTTCGCCCAGTCCGCCCCGCCCAACTTGTTCAGCGAAGGAACCTCGCCGCCGACGTAGCGGGACAGCAGGTCCAACGCATCGGTCGGCACGAACAGCCGGTCACCGGGATGGCCGCGCTTACTCGGTGCGTACTCGACCACCAGGTACTCCCGGGTCGCTCCGCCGGAGGTGCGCTGCACCATGTCGATGTACTTGCCGATGCCGTGCTGCGCGTGCACCACGTAATCACCGGGCTTGAGCGACACCGGATCGACAGCATTGCGGCGACGGGTCGGCAGCCGGGCGCCGGCAGCCTCCGGATTGACCCCGCGGGTCCCCGTCAGGTCGGCTTCGGTGAGGATCGCGAGACCGGAGTCCCGCAGCACGAAACCGTTCTCGAGCCGCCCGCAGGCCACCGTGACGACGTCCTTGCGCGGTGCCTCCGTCAGACCGTCGCCCGCGACGATGACGCCCATATCCGCTTCCGCCAGCCGCTCCCCCGCTCGCGCCGCCGTGCCGGCACCCGCGACCACCAGGACAGTTGACCCACCCGCGGTCTGCCGTTCCCGGGCGTCGTCCAGCGCGACCGCCAGCTCTCCGCGGTAGGCGGGTGCCGCGATGACGTCCGGCGCCGCGGCAGCAGAGGCCGCCTCACCGTCGGCGACGGCGTCGCCGGTGTCGAACGGTGCGATCCGCCAGATCGGCAGTTCGGCGTCCCGGACGACATCCAGCGTGTCCTCGAGGCTCCGGTACGCGGACGAGCCGAGGTCGATCGGTGCCCGGCCGCCGGTCGCGGCCGCCATCCAGGACGCGGCGAGGAATTCGTTGCCGGTCCTGACCAGGTCGGCCGCCCGGGTGCGGATGCGCTCGGGATCGGCCAGCAGCACATGCGTCCCAGGACGGACCAGGTTCGGGAGCAGCTCGAGCTCCTCGCCGACCAGCACCGGGATGAGTGATTCCATCCCCTCGACGCTGATTCCGTTGGACAGGTTGTCCAACATCTGGACCAGCGTCGGGTCGCCGGTGTTCTGCGCGGACAGCGCGGCGGCCCTGGCCCGCACCTCATGGGTGAGCAGGATCTCCCGGCATGGCGGCGCGGTCACCGACTCGACGGCCTCGAGCGAGCGCTGGTCGATGACCCCGAAGGTGCGGATGTCGGTGATCTCGTCGCCGAAGAACTCCACCCGGACCGGATGGTCGGCGGTCGGCGGGAAGACGTCGAGCAACCCGCCCCGGACGGCGATCTCACCTCTCTTCTCGACCATGTCGACACGCGTGTACGCCAGCGACACCAACTGCTCGACGACGTGGGAGAGGTCGACCTCCTCGCCGACCGTCAACGCCACCGGCGCCATCTCGCCCAGGTGCGGAGCCATCGGCTGGATCATCGACCGGATGGTCGCGACCACCACCGACGGATAGCCGGCCGGGTGCGTCTCGGGGTGCGCGATCCGCCGCAGCGTGGCCAGTCGACGGCCCACCGTGTCCGCCCGCGGTGACAGCCGCTCGTGCGGCAGGGTCTCCCACGAAGGGAAGAGGGACACCTTGTCGTCGCCGATCAGGTCGCCGATCGCCGCGACGGCCGCTTCGGCTTCCCGCCCGGTCGCCGTCACCAGCAGCACCGGGACACCGGCCGACGCATCTACATCGGCCGCGAGCGCACCAGCGGCGAAGGGCCGGATCGATGGCGGTCCCGTCACGCTGTGGGTGATCGCGCCCGACGCGGCCCGCATCGACCCGAAGAACGGATCGTCCAACGCCGCAGTCAGCAGCCCGCGCAGCGCACCGGAATTCACTGTGACAGCACTCCTTGTTCTCGACCCGCTCGACGCACGCGGTGGCGGCATCGACATCGGCTCACGCCAGAAACCCCCCGCCGACGCGACGAGGGGTTGTCGGGTCCAAGCCTACGCGGGCCGGGAAGACCACCCGGCCCGGTGCGGCGTGAGACAATTTGAGCGCGATCCGCCGTGGTGTAACGGCAGCACCTTGGATTTTGGTTCCAATGGTTCAGGTTCGAATCCTGGCGGCGGAGCGGTTCTCGACACCAGCGGTTCCTGAGGCGTGAGCCCGAGCATGCCCGGTCTACGATCAGCCGCGGGGCCTTCGCACGAGTGTCGGCACCGCGAGACCTGCGCCTGACAGCACCCGACGAGCCGCCATAACCCCGCGAATCCGTTCGCAGGAGGGATGAGCCGTGCCACCCGCGTCCTCCGACCCGGAAGAAACAGGCGCATCGCCGACGGCCCCGATCTCGGCGGTGATCGTGCTGGCGGCGGGCGCAGGGACACGGATGAAATCCGACCGCCCGAAGGTGCTCCACGAACTGGCCGGCAAGCCCATGCTGTGGCATGCGTTGCGATCCGCCGCTGGGCTGGCGCCGGAGCAGTTGGTCGCCGTGCTCGGGCACGGCCGTGATCTGGTCGGGCAGTTCCTTGCCGACTCCGCCGATCTGCCGTCCGTCGTCACCGCGGTCCAGGACCAGCAGAAGGGCACCGGTCACGCGTGCGCCTGCGCGATCGAGGTGACCGGGGCGCTGACCGGCACCGTCCTGGTGACCTACGGCGACGTCCCGTTGCTGCGGACCGAGACCCTGTCTGCACTGGCAGACGAGCACACCACCAGCGGAAACGCCGTCACCGTGCTGACCGCCGAGGTGTCCGACCCGACCGGCTATGGACGCATCCTGCGCGGCGACTCCGGTGAGCTGGTGGGCATCGTCGAGCAGAAGGACGCCGACGAGTCGCAGCGCCGGATCAACGAGGTCAATTCCGGCGTCTACGCCTTCGACGGCGAGGTGCTCGGTGACGCGCTCGGCCGGCTGTCCGACGCCAACGCGGCCGGCGAGCGCTACCTGACGGATGTCGTCGGCATCGCCCGGTCGGACGGCCGCCGGGTCGGTTCTGTCACGGCCCCCGACGCGATCGAGACCGAGGGCATCAACGACCGGGTGCAACTGGCTGAGCTTGCCAGGGTGCTCAACGCGCGGTCTGGTGCGGAAGGCGCAGCTCGCGGGCGTCACCGTGCACGACCCGGCCACGACCTGGATCCATGCAGACGTCACGATCGGACCGGACACCGAGATCCTGCCGGGCACGCAGCTCCAGGCCGGAACCACCATCGGACGGAACTGTTCGATCGGGCCGGACACCACGCTCATCGCGTGCACCGTCGAGGATGGGGCCAGCGTCGTGCGGTCGCACTGCATCAGCTCGAGCATCGGGCCGGGCGCGACCATTGGGCCGTTCAGTTACCTGCGACCCGAGAACGTGCTGGGCCCGAAGAGCAAGGTCGGCGCGTTCGTCGAGATCAAGAAGTCGACCGTCGGTGCCGGGTCCAAGGTGCCGCACCTGTCTTACATCGGCGACACCACCATCGGATCCGGGGTCAACATCGGCGCCGGCACCATCACCGCCAACTACGACGGCGACCACAAGTACCCCACGACGATCGGCGACCATGTCTTCGTCGGCAGCGACTCGACGCTGGTCGCGCCGGTGACGCTGGAGGCCGGTGCCTACGTCGCGGCCGGGTCCACCATCACCGCCGACCTCGGGCCGGGCGACCTCGGCATCGCCCGCGGCCGACAGCATTCGGTGTCGGGATGGGTTCTGCGCAAACGCCTCGGCAGCAAATCCGCGATCGCGGCGGAAGCAGCGATCGCCGACGAACCCGTCCAGCTTCCAGCCGGCAGTTCGCCGGACAGCACCACCTCTCAAGGAGATCGTCCGGCGTGAGCTCCCTCTCGATCACGACCCGCAAGAGCCTGATGCTCTTCTCCGGGCGCGCCTATCCCGAACTGGCCGAAGAGGTGGGCAAATACCTGGATGTGACCGTCACCCCGCAGTCTGCTTACGACTTCGCGAACGGTGAGATCTTCGTGCGGTTCGAGGAGTCGGTCCGCGGCTCCGATGCGTTCCTGATCCAGTCCTGCGGTGTGCCGATCAACACCTGGGTGATGGAGACGTTGATCATGATCGACGCGCTCAAGCGGGCGTCGGCCAAGCGGATCACCGTTGTGCTGCCGTTCTACCCGTACGCCCGGCAGGACAAGAAGCACCGCGGCCGCGAACCCATTTCGGCCCGGCTCATCGCCGATCTGCTGAAGACGGCCGGAGCACAGCGGCTGATGACCGTCGATCTGCACACGGACCAGATCCAGGGCTTCTTCGACGGTCCCGTCGACCACCTCTTCGCGCAGCCACTGCTCGGCGGGTACATCGGCAAGAAGTACAGCGGCGACGACCTCGCCGTCGTCTCCCCCGACTCCGGCCGCGTCCGGACGGCGGAACGATGGGCTGACCGGCTCGGCGGCGCACCCATCGCGTTCATCCACAAGACCCGCGACCCCACCCGCCCCAACCAGGTGGTGGCCAACCGGGTGGTCGGTGAGGTCCGCGGCCGGACCTGCATCATCGTCGACGACATGATCGACACCGGCGGGACCATCGCCAAGGCCGTCAAGCAGGTCCTCGAGGCCGGCGCCACCAAGGTCGTGGTGGCTGCCACGCACGGCGTGCTGTCCGACCCGGCCGCCGAACGACTGGCCAACAGCGGCGCCTGCGAGGTCGTGCTGACCAACACGCTGGCCATCCCGCCGGCCCATCAGTTCGAGCAACTGACCACGCTGTCGATCGCCCCGCTCATCGCCAAGGCGATCCACGAGGTCTTCGAGGACGGCTCAGTCACCTCGCTGTTCGACAACTGACCCCTGGAGCAGTCCCCCGGACGACGAACAGCACCGTTCGGTGCTGCGGCGCATCAACCGGAAATACTCCCGTCGACGGCATCAGATGCAGAGGAATCTCCGCCTGCAGCCGCGTGACACCAATAAAGATGGCGTCCATCTCGATTGACCGCAGAACTTTCGGCCGATACCCTTATGTGCAGGAGATTCTCTAGGCATAGGGGTTGATCATGACAGTGTTTCCACGGGTAGCCGTCCTGGACGGCGCACCGGAGAGCGGCCGCCTGCTCGACCTCGTCGTTGCCCGCGGCTACGCCGTTTCCGATGCTGCAAGCGCCGATGTCCTCGTGGCCGGCACCAGCAGCGTGCTGGACGCCGCGACTGCCGAGCGGGTCCGCCGGGGCACCGGTCTGGTCGTTGTCGCTGATCCTGCTCGGCTGGGCCAGGAACAAGAGATCCAGGCCCTGCTCTTGGAAGCTGGAATCGAACTGCCGTCCGAGGCCACGGCCGGCACTGCTGCCGCCACCCGCGAGGAGACCGCGGAGGTCACCGACCTCGACCTGCTTGCCCGGGTGGACCCGGCCGAGCTCACCGTGCTCGGCACTCTGGGAGTCCGTTCGCCGGCCGCTCCGCTGCTGCGTCTGCATTCCGCGGCCCACGGGCAGAGCGCTCCGGTGGCCGCTGTGTCCCACCTGGGCACCGGCCGCGTTGTCGCGCTCGCGGTCTCTCCCGCGGCCGGTCACGCCACCAACGAACTGCTCTTCAACGTCATCACCTACGCGGCGGGTCATCTGCGTCACCGGCGCGAGCCGGTCCGATCCGGCCTCACCTCCGAGCCGGCCTGGCTTTCCCTGAAGGCGGCGGTCACCGACCTGCAGGCTCTCCAGGCGAAGGACGGTTCCGTCGCCGACGCGGCCGACCGGCCGAGAGCGACCGCGTTGACCGTTGCCATCGGCAACGCCATCACCGACCTGGCACCGCACTTCCCGTACGACCGGGACTACCTCGCGGCGCTGGTCAAGGACTTCACCCGCTGGGCCGACAGCGGCTTCGGGGTTCCCGACTTCCTCGACTCGCTGATGGAATTCCATCCCGAACTGCAGCGCGTGGACGGCCGCGAGCATCTCGTGGTCTTCCCGATGTACACCCAGAACGGCAGCCCCGACCGGCATGTCGAGGCGGTGCTCGTGCAGGTGATCTGGCCGGAATTCGTCGGCGAACTGGAGGCGGGCGCGTACTCGAACAAACTGTTCGTACCCATCCGGTTCCTGGATTTCACCGCCGGGTACGACACCAATTCCGCGGTTCTCTTCCCGGAAACCATTGCGATGCGCGAGGTCCCGAAGTTCACCTGGGGTGCCATCTTCGCCGACCGGGAGGCCGCCCGGTTCCGCACCGTGGTGGAAGCCGCCGCCGTGACCACCAAGTTGGCGCTGCCGCCGGACGCCGCACGGCTCCTCGAGGACCAGAAGCTGACCGAAGAGACGTTCGTCATGTGGGATCTGATTCACGATCGCACACACATGCACGGCGACCTCCCGTTCGACCCCTTCATGATCAAGCAGCGAATGCCGTACTTCCTGTACTCGCTCGAGGAATTGCGGTGCGACCTGACGGCGTTCCGCGAGTCGGTCGACCTGGAGCGGCAGGGCAATCCGCACGCGCGTCTCGTCCAGTACGCCGTCATCTTCGACCGGATCTTCCGCTTCGCGATCACCGGCAACCGGGTACGGAACTACGACGGCCTTGGTGGCCAACTGCTCTTCGCCTGGCTGCACCAGCACCACGTCCTGCACTGGACGGACAACCGACTGTCCATCGACTGGGACCGGGTGGCGGACGCCGTGCTCGAGCTCGGTGAGCAGATCGAAACCCTGTACTGGCGCTCCATCGACCGCCCGAAGGTCAGCCACTGGCTGGCCGCCTATCAGCTGGTGTCGGGCACCGTCGAGCCGCACCCGGCGTCCACCTGGGCGAAAGGTGCTGAGGCGCTTCCGGTCTCGGGCCCACCAAAGGAAATGACGGACGCCGTCCTGCCCGACGAGTTCCCGCTGTCGATGTTCTACGAGGCGCTCAGCCGCAAGCTGGCGCCAGTGATCACCTCGACTGCGGGCATCACCGGATGACCGGACCATCGGGCCGCGTGGTGGTCGTCACCGGAGCTGCCGGTGCCCTCGGGCCGCCGACGTGTTCGGCGCTGGCAGCGGCCGGTGCCACCGTCGTCGCCGTCGAGTACGCGCCGGAGCCGCTGGCCGCGCTGCAGGAGAAGGTTCCCGGACTCGTCGGTGAGGTGGTTGACCTGACCGACACTGCTGCCGTGTCCGCCCTTGCCGCCCGGGTACGGGACCGCTTCGGCGCCCTGGACGGGCTGGTGCACCTCGTGGGTGGCTTCCGCGGCGGCGGCTCGTTCGTCGACAACACCGACGAGGACTGGCGTTTCCTGTCCGCGGGCCTGATCGACACCCTCCGGCACGTCACGATCGCCTTCCACGACGACCTCGTACGCTCGGCCGCCGGACGCGCCGTCATCGTGTCGGCGCAGGCCGCTCAGAAGCCGGCCGCCGGGGCAGCGGGCTACGCAGCCGCCAAGGCAGCCGCCGAGGCATGGATGCTGGCACTCGCCGATTCCTTCCGGCGGGCGCAATCAGGAAACAAGGAGCAACCGGTCCCGCAGACGTCCGCGGCCACCGTCCTGGTGATCAAGGCGTTGGTGACCGACAAGATGCGGGCGGAAGCGCCGGAGCGGAAGTTCCCCGGCTTCACCGACGTCGCGGATCTGGCAGCTCGCATCGTCGGGCTATGGTCGGAGGACGCCGCGGCGCTCAACGGCGTCCGGATTCCACTCTGACCAGAGCCACGACCCGAGCCACCTGACCCGAAAGACCACACGACGTGAGCACTCTGCACGACACGGCCAGCCGGGGATTCGCCTCCGACAACTACGCCGGTGCCCATCCCGCGATCCTGCAGGCGCTGGCCGATGCCAATGGCGGACACCAGATCTCCTACGGCGAGGACGTCTACACCGAACGCCTGCACGAGGTTCTGGCCGGCCACCTCGGATCGGACATCGAGGTCTTCCCGGTCTTCAACGGGACCGGCGCGAACGTGTTGTCGCTGCAGTCGATGCTGCCGCGGTGGGGTGCGGTGATCTGCACCGAGACCGCCCATATCAACACCGACGAGAACGGTGCACCTGAACGCGTCGGGGCGCTGAAGCTGCTCACCGTGCCGACCCCGGACGGCAAGCTGACCCCCGAGTTGATCGACCGGCAGGCCTACGGCTGGGGTGACGAGCACCGGGCGCAACCGCTGGCCGTCTCCATCACCCAGACCACCGAGCTGGGCACCGCGTACACCCCGGACGAGATCCGGGCGATCGCCGACCACATCCACCCGCTCGGGATGCGGCTACACCTGGACGGCGCCCGGATCGCGAACGCAGCGGCGAGCCTGGACGTGCCGCTGCGGGAGTTCACCACCGACGCCGGCGTGGACATCGTGTCCTTCGGCGGGACCAAGAACGGCCTGCTGTTCGGCGAGGCAGTCGTGGTGCTACGGCCCGAGGTGTCGTCCGGGCTGCTGTTCCTGCGCAAGATGAACATGCAGTTGGCGTCCAAGATGCGCTTCGTGTCGGCTCAATTGATCGCGCTGCTCGAGGGTGACCTGTGGCTCCGCTCCGCGCGGCACTCCAATGCCATGGCGCAGCGCCTGGTCGCCGCCGTTCGTGAGCTGCCCGGCGTTCAGATCACCCAGGCCGTGCAGGCCAACGCGGTGTTCGCCATCGTCGATCCGGCGGTGGCCGACCGGCTGCGTCGCAAGTTCCGGTTCTACGACTGGAACCCGTCGACCGGCGAGGTCCGGTGGATGTGCGCCTTCGACACCACTGAAGCCGACATCGATGCCTTTGCAGCGGCGCTCGCGGAGGAATTGGCCTGAACCGGCAGCCGAGCCGGCGGGTCCCACTCACGCGCCAGGTCCAGCACTGCGGCGCGGAGGATGTCATTGACCGACTGGAGCGCCCTGACCTCGGCTTCGAGTTCTTCGATGACGGGGCAGTCGCCGGAGTCGCTGGCCAGCGGCTGACCGGCGTCGACCCCGGCCTCCCGCAGCCAACCCCGGACCAGGGCGGGTAGCACGCCGAGAGTGCCGCCGACCTGCTCCGCGGCGGCGGTCAGCGACAACCTCGCGTCGGACCTCAATGCCTGTCCGACGAGGCGCACGGATCGCTCGCGCAACTCCGGCGGATATTTACCGGTTGCAGGCATGAATGCGCCTCCGCTGTGCTATTGGTAACGCGCCGTCGACCATTGCCGGCTCATTGAACCTACCCCGGGGACGGGCTCCGACACATGGCCGCTCTGAGCCGTTTTCACATGAAGCAGGTCGATCAAAGCGCACTTGTTGTATGCACGGGATGGTGATGCATTCGACCCATTCGTCGATGGGTCAGATTGGTCACGGATTGTTCGCGACCGGGACGTTGTCCGACAAATAGGACCCGCCCTCGGCCGGGAGGCCGTCCGGGTTCTGCTCGACGACGTCGTGATCGACGAAGCGCACGGGGAGCGAATCGGTGAACCAGTCCGCAGGGACGGTGCTCTCCACCTGGAAGTGCAGGTGCGGCACGCAACCGGTCAGCCCGGTCCTGCCGCTGAGCCCCAGCACCTCACCCTGTGCGACCGGCCCGTGGTCGCGGGCCTTCGCCAGGATCCCCGGCGACACCTCCTGCAGGTGGAGATACAGCGCTGAGGTGCCGTCGCCGTGGTCGATGCGGACCAGGTTCGCCTGATTCCCCATGGCGGCATTCACCAGGTACCCCGGCGGCGGATCGGCCACCGGGACCAGGCCACCGCAGTGGTCGGGCGCCCAGCTCCCGGCAGCGAGCCCGACAGTGCCGGCCCTGGCGGCCAGCACGGGTGTGCCCTCCGGAAGATCGAAGTCCCAGCCGTACTGCTGGCCGTTGCCGCTGTGCGTCAGGCAGCCACTGAGGCAGTTGCCCGAGACCGGATCGGCAACGTAGACGCCCTGCAGGACTGCCTGTTTGCCGTCACCCGCCGCCCAGGGCAAGAGGTATTCGGGGGCCGGCGACGCCGCACCGGGCGCACAGCCCGTGGCCGCGGCGAGAACCGCCGCGGCCACGACGGCCCGCACTCTGCAACGGCGACGAATCCTAGGCCCCAGCCCACAGTTCGGTGGTGCGAGCCAGGTTGAACCGGTTGGACTCCTCGGCCCGGTCCTCCCAGGCGAACACACAGACGGTCAGCTGGCCGTCGAAGTTGTGCTGTTTGAGCAGCGAGAACAGCTGCGGGAAATCGACTTCGCCCTGGCCGATGTCGAGGTGCTGATGGATCCGTGCGGTCGACCCGGGTGGATTGATGATGTAGCGCAGCCCCGATGACGCCCGGAAGTTCATCGAGTCGGCCAGGTGGACGTCGGTCAGAAGGTCGCCGGCGTGCGCGATGATGCCGGCCGGGTCGTTGCCGATGTGGTAGGTGTGCGGCGCACAGTAGAGGTAGGACAGCCGGGGGTGGTCGAGACCGCGGATCACGTTGATGGCCTCGATGCCGTCCTCGATGAAGTCGTCGGGATGTGGCTCGAGGGCCAGGTCGATGCCCTCCCGTTCGAACACGGGCAGCAGTTCCTCGAGCGAGGCGAAGAACTTGTTCTCGCTGGCCGACACCGCCTCCGGGCGGCCGTTGAACTCCGACACCATCCGGGTGGTGCCCAATTCGGCGGTGATCTGGATGGCGCGCTTCCAGTTGCGGACCGCGGCCTGCCGTTCATCCTCGTCCGGCCCTGCCCAGCGGTACAGCGGTAGCACGGTGGACACCCCGACGCCGGCGGCATCGAGTTCCTTTCGGAACCGGCGAACGGTCGCCAGGTCGACCCGCGGATGACGGAAGAACGGCAGGAAGTCCTCGCGCGGCGACAGTTCGATCCACTCGTAGCCGTGGTCGGCGACCACTCCGGGCAACTCGAGCAACGGGACGTGGCGGATCATGTGCGGATCAAGGGCGATTCTCACGGGTCGATCCTCCTCGGTGATGGTCGGCGGTCATCGGGCAGGAGCGATGGGGAGGGGTCATGAGTAACCCCTCCCCACCACGACGGTGTGCGGCGGTCAGCTGTACAGCGCCGGCTTCTCTGCCATCTGCACAGTCGTCCGCGCGCCGGTCTTGATCGACGCGACGGCGGCGTCGGAGACGACGGCGGCGGCGTAGCCGTCCCAGGAGCTCGGGCCGAGTGTCGATCCGTCCCGGACGCCGTCGATCCATTCCTGGAACTCGACGTCGTAGGCGGAGATGAAGCGTTCCCGCCAGTCCTCGGGGACCCGGCCGTAGTGGACACCGTTCTTCCGCACGGTGATCGGATTGGACTCGCCCAGCGCAGCGGTGCCCTCCTCGCCGACGACCTCGCCGCGGATGTCGTACCCGTACCGGATGTTGACCGAGATTTCGACGTCGATCAGCGCGCCGTTCTCCATCTCCAGCAGCAGCACCAGCGGGTCCTGCAGGTCGCCGCCGAGCCGGCTCTTCCGCGGGGTCAGGACGGTGGTGCCGACGATCTCCTCGCCGAACATCCAGCGCACCATGTCGATCTCGTGCACCGCGGTGTCGGTGATCGCCATGTCCTTCGTGTAGTGCCCGGGGACGCTGGGGTTGCGATGCGTGCAGTGCATGATCAGCGGAGTACCGATCTCCCCGCTGTCGACGACCGCCTTCAGCGCCCGGTATGCCCGGTCGTAGCGGCGCATGTACCCCACCTGGACCAGCCGTTTGCCGGCGGCGACCTCGGCGTCGATGATCCGCCGGCACGCCTCCTGCGTTGTGGCCAAGGGCTTCTCGCAGAACACCGGTTTGCCGGCGGCGATCGCGGCCAGCACGTATTCCTCGTGGGTGGGGCCCCAGGAACAGACCAGGACGGCGTCGACGGCGTCGTCGTTGATCAGTTCCTGACCGGTCGAGTGGACCCTCGCCCCGGGAATACCTTGGGCCACCTTCTTCGCCTCATCGAGGTTGACGTCGGTGACCGCCGTGACCTCAGCCCCGGCGAGAACGGTGGTGAGCCGCCTGATGTGGTCCTTACCGATCATTCCCACGCCGATGACGCCGACGCTGACTGTCACGTGATTGCCTTTCCTTGAGAGATGACGCCGATGGGTCGGCTCAGCGGCCCTGGAGTTCGTGGGACAGCTCGGCGAGTTCGCGGCCGCCGGCCATCTCTGCGGTGAGTTCCTCCAGGGTGACCTCGGAGCGCTTCTTGTCCAGTACCCGCTGGCCGAGTTTGAGGATGATGAAGTGGTTCCCGACAAGGTAGGCGTGGTGCGGGTTGTGGGTGATGAAGACCACCCCGAGGCCGGCGTCGCGGGCAGCGGCGGTGTACTTCAGCACCACACCGGACTGCTTGACGCCCAGCGCCGCGGTCGGCTCGTCCAGGATCAGCACCCGGGCACCGAAATACACCGCCCTGGCGATCGCCACGCACTGCCGCTGCCCACCGGACAGCGTGCCGATGGGCTGGTTGATGTCCTTGACCGTGATGCCCATCTTCTTCAGCTCGGCGTCGGCGATCTCCCGCATTTCCTTGATCTTCAGCGGGGCGAGCGGGTAGTTCCCCGCGCGCAGCTCCGACCCGAGGAAGAAGTTGCGCCAGACCTCCATCAGACCGACCACGGCGAGATCCTGATACACCGTGGCAATCCCGTGATCGAGCGCCTCCCTGGGAGAGCCGAAGTGCACCTCTTTTCCGTCCACCTTGAGCGAACCCTCGGAGTGTCCGTGCAGACCCGACATGATCTTGATCAGGGTTGACTTCCCGGCGCCGTTGTCGCCCAGGACGCACGTCACCTCGCCGGCACTGACCGACAGGTTGATGCCCTTCAGGGCCCGGATCGCACCGTAGGTCTTCCCGACATCGTCCATCTGGATCAGCGGATCGCCCTTGTGCAACGAAGGGTCGGCGTGCGAGCTCAGCGTGTCTGTCATGACGTTCCCCTCATGCCTTCCGGGTGGTGGCGAGCTTCTTGACGGACAGGTTCACCGCGACGGCGAGCAGCAGCATGACGCCGAGGAAGGCCCGGAACCAGTTCGGGTCCCATCCTGCGTAGACGATGCCCTGCTGCGTCATACCGAAGATGAACGCGCCCAGTGCGGTACCGAACGCCGAACCGTAACCACCGGTCAGCAGTGTGCCGCCGACCACGGCCGCGATGATGAACAGGAATTCCTGGCCGACACCGCCACCGGCCTGGATGGTGTTGAACTGGAACAGCTGGTGCATTCCGGAGAACCAGGCGAGGAACCCGACCCCCATGAACAGGCCGATCTTGACCTTGTTCACCGGCACACCGACGGCACGGGCGCTGGCGGCGTTCCCGCCGACCGCGAAGATCCAGTTACCGGTTCTGGTCCGGTTCAGGATCCAGGTCGCCAGCAGGACGAACAGCAGCCACCACACCACCGTGATGCGCACGGTGACACCGAAGACGGTGAACGAGGACGAGAAGATGGCGTTGAGGAAACTGAAACCCTCCATGTCCGAGATGTTCTGGGTGGACACCGCGCCGGTCACCAGCTTGGTGACGCCGAGGTTCACGCCCTGCAGGATGAAGAATGTCCCCAGTGTGATCAGGAAGCTGGGGATGCCCGTCTTCACGACCAGATAGCCGTTGATGAAACCGATGAACAACGCCAGGATCAGCGCCGACACCGCACCGACGATCACATTCAGGTTGAACTGATAACTGAGCATCGCCGCTGTCAACGCCGCCGTCACGACCGCGACGCCCGCCGACAGGTCGAACTCGCCCCCGATCATCAACAGTCCGACGCCGACCGCGACGATGCCGATCAACGAACTGGCGTACAGGATGGTCGAGAAGGCCTCGGGCGACCGGAATGCCGGCGCGACGATGAAGAAGAAGATGTAGATCACGACCGCGGCGAGGAACGCGCCGAGCTCCGGTCGACCGAGCATCCGGGTCACGACGGACACCGGTGCCTTCGGCGGAGCGGTCGCAGCACTCGCACCGGATGACGCCGGTGGCGGCGTCTTGAGAGACTGACTCATCACGTTCTCCCTACAGTTGGGGACCCCGGAGGCGGGAACGGGTCCACGACCGCCCCCGGGGCGAAGACATCAACGGGTGTTGTTCGCCGCGTACTCGGCAATGGCATCGATGTTGGTGCTGTCGACGAACGATGGCCCGGTGAGAACGGGCTGTCCGCCGCCGATGTCGTTCTTGTTGGTGAGGTACAGCCACAAGGAGTCAACCGCGAGGTATCCCTGCAGGTACGGCTGCTGGTCGACACTGAACTGGATCTTGCCGTCCTTGATCTGGGTTGCCACATCCGCGTTGAGATCGAAGGTCACGAGCTTCGCCTCGCTCCCGGACTGTTCGATCGACTGCTGCGCCGCCAGGGCGATGGGTGCACCGAGGGTCACGACGTAATCGATGGACGGATCCTGCTGCAGCTTGGCGCCGATCGTAGAGGTCACCGAAGGAATGTCGGTGCCGGTCACCTGGATGTTCTCGGTCCCGGGAGCGGTGGCCTTGACACCCGCGCAGCGCGCCTCCAGCGCCACTGAGCCCTGCTCCTGGATGACGCACAAGGGGTGCTTGGCACCATCGGCGGTGATCCGCTCGCCGACCGCCCGGCCCGCGATGTCCTCGTCCGAGCCGAAGTACATCAGCGCGCCGAGTTCCTTGTACTGGCCGATTCCCGTGTTGAAGCCGACGACGGGGATGTCGGCGTCCACGGCTGCCTTGACAGCACTGGTCATGGCGTCCGGTGAGAGGAAGGTCGCGGCGATGCCGTCGACCTTGCTGTCCACCGCGTTCTGGATCAACGTGGCTTCGCCGGGCGCCGTCGGGTCGTTGGAGTACTTCAGGTCGACGTTGTCCTTGGCGGCGGCAGCCTCCGCGCCGGCGCGGACCTTGTCCCAGAAGGAGTCTCCGGGAGCCTCGTGCGTCACCATGGCGATGGTGAGCCTCGGGGTGTCCGCAACAGCCCCACCGCCGCCGGCGGCGGCCTGGGTCTCCGCCTGCTTGCCGCCGGTGGCGCTGCACGCGGTCAGCGCGAGTGCGGCGGCCACGGCGACAGCAGTCAGGCCGACAGCCTTCGTGCGAATCGTCATCGATTCGGTCCTTTCGTGATGGGACGGCGAGGTCCCGCGGTGAGGTTGGTGGAAGGCGGCGGCCGCGACCGGTCGATTCCGGTGACGTGCCCGCGGACGCCGCTCAGGAAACGGGAAGGCGGCAGCTGTTCAGGTACTGCAGCGTGCGGGTGGCGATCGGCGCCGGAACATCCGGCGCACACGGGTACAGGTCCTGCTCGACGATCGCGAACAGCGGCCGGCCGAGGGCGTCGAGCGCTTCGAGCACCGGCGGCATGTCCGGAATGCCCTGCGGCGGTTCACACATCGCGCCGAGCTTGACGGCCGGGCCGAACGGGAGATCCTCCGCGTTCACCTTGGCCAGCACCGCGGGATCCACCTGCTTGAGGTGGACATACCCGATCCGCGAAGGATAATCCCGGATCAGCGCGAGGTTGTCGCCGCCGCAGTAGCTGATGTGGCCGGTGTCCAGGCACAGGGTGACGAGGTCGGGATCGGTGCCTTCGAGGAACCGGCCCACATGCTCGTTGGTGTCCACATGCGAGTCGGCGTGCGGGTGGTAGACCACCTTCATGCCGTACTCGTCCAGGATCGCGCTGGCGAGGCGGTCCATGCCTTTGGTCTTCTGGTCCCACTGGGCCGGCGTCAGGTCCCGCGGCTCGAGCACCTCGGCCGTGGTGTCGTCCCGCCACATCTCCGGGATGACCACGACGTAGTCGGCGCCCTGGGTCTTGGCCAGCCCCGCGACGTCAGAGACCTGCTTCCAGACGCTGTCCCACGAGTTCGGCTTGTGCAGATGCTCGAACACCGTCCCGGCGGACAGCCTGAGATTCCTTGCGGCGAGTTCGTCGGTGAGTTGTGCCGGATCGGTCGGGAGATATCCGAAAGGCCCCAGCTCGATCCAGGTATAACCGGCGGCCGCGACCTCGTCCAGGAAGACGCTCCAGTGCACCTGCACCGGATCGTCGGCGTGCCACACACCCCAGGAATCGGGTGCTGATCCGATGATCAGATTTCCGGCGTCGCCATTGGCGCCCATGCATTCCTCCATTCAGAACCGGTCGAACCGGCTCGCCTAAGAGTGGCCTGCACCACATGTGTTGTCAACACTTTGTACTGACATTCTTACGTCTTAACCGACCTGTGATCTCGGCGCGGCGGCGGATCGCCGGCGCTGACCCGACGGGTCGGCAGGTCAGTGCAGCACGGAGCGAACTCCGTGCTGCACAACCGATTTCAAGGGGTTTGTCATCTTTCACCCCATTGCGGCACTAGACGTTCTGCGGGAACCCGAGGTTCAATCCGCCATGGCTCGGATCGAGCCAGCGGGTGGTGATGACCTTGTTGCGGGTGTAGAAGTTGAAGCCCTCGGTGCCGTGGGCATGGGTGTCGCCGAACAGCGAGGCCTTCCAGCCGCCGAACGAGTAGTACCCGACCGGGACCGGTACCGGCACGTTGATGCCGACCATCCCGACCTCGACCTCGTTCTGGTAGCGCCGGGCCGCGCCGCCGTCATTGGTGAAGATGGCGGTGCCGTTGCCGTACGGGTTGCTGTTCACCAGCTCCAGTGCCTCGTCGTACGAATCGACCCGCACGACGGACAGCACCGGGCCGAAGATCTCGTCGGTGTAGATCGACATGTCCGTCGTGACCTTGTCGAACAGGGTGGGACCGAGCCAGAACCCGTCGGCGGCACCGTCCACGACCGGGTCGCGACCGTCCACCACCAGTTCCGCGCCGGCCTCGACGCCGGCGTCGACATAGCCCTGCACCTTGTCCCGGTGCGCGCCGGTGACCAGCGGCCCCATGTCGCAACCGCGGCGGCCGTCACCGGTGCGCAGGGTGGCGATCCGCTCGGAGATCTTCCCGATCAGCTCGTCGGCGATCACGTCGACGGCGACCAGCGCGGAGATCGCCATGCAGCGCTCGCCGGCGGAGCCGAAGCCCGCGTTGACCGCCGCATCGGCCGCCAGGTCCAGGTCGGCATCGGGCAGCACCACCATGTGGTTCTTCGCGCCCCCGAGAGCCTGCACGCGCTTGCCGTTCCGGGTTCCGGTCTCGTAGACATACCGGGCGATCGGGGTCGAACCGACGAACGAGATCGCTTTCACCCGCGGGTCTTCCAGCAGCGCGTCGACGGCCACCTTGTCGCCGTGCAGCACGTTGAACACACCGTCCGGCAGGCCGGCCTCCTTCCACAGCGCACCGAGCCAATTGGCGGTCGACGGGTCCTTCTCGCTCGGCTTGAGCACCACGCAATTGCCGGCGGCGATGGCGATCGGAAAGAACCACATCGGCACCATGGCCGGGAAGTTGAACGGCGAGATCACCCCGACGACACCCAGCGGCTGCCGCAATGAGGACACGTCGACATTGGTGGAGGCATTCTCGGTGAGGCTGCCCTTGAGCAGATGCGCCAGGCCGCAGGCGAACTCGACCACCTCCTGGCCACGGGTGACCTCACCGAGCGCGTCCGAGAGCACCTTGCCGTGCTCGCTGGTGATGATCTCGGCGGCCTCGTGCTTGCGCTCGTTGAGCAGTTCGCGGAAGCGGAACAGGATCTGCGTGCGCCTGGCGAGGGACATGTCCCGCCAGCCGGGCCAGGCGGCGGCCGCCGCACCGATGACGGCGTCGGCGTCCGCGTCCGACGCGAGCCGCAGCCGCTTCGTCACGTGGCCGGTGGCCGGGTCGAAGACATCGGAGAACCGTTCGCTGTCGCCCGCGAACGGGGATCCGGCCTTCCAGTGCGACACGGTCGGCGGCTCCCCGGCCGGATGATGGGCCTCCGCGGTGGGCAGTGCGTCGGGGTCGGTGATGGTCGTCATGTTCAGTTCCTTCCGATGCGGGCGAGGGAAAGGGCCGGGATCACAGCAGCGGCCGCTGGTCGGCCTTGAAGCCGTCGTAGGTCCGCTTTGCTTCCCGGGTGACCTCGAGTTCGGAGACGTCGGCGACGGGAACGTCCCACCACCCGTCGCCGGCAGGCGATTGGTACTCCAGGTCGGTGTCGACGTGCACGAGCACCGCGGTCTCCGATGCCTTGGCCTTGGCCAGGGCATCCTTGAGTTCCACCAGCGTCGAGGCCTTGAGCACCTTGACACCCAGGCTCGCGGCATTGGCGGCGAGGTCGACCGGCAGGATGTCGCCGTCCAGCCGGCCCGAGGTGCTGTTGCGGTAGCGGTATTTCGTGCCGAACCGCTGCACGCCGAGCGACTCCGACAGCGATCCGATCGAGGCGTATCCATGGTTCTGCAACAGCACCACGATGATCTTGATGCCCTCCTGGACCGCGGTCACCAGCTCGGTCGGCATCATCAGGTAGGACCCGTCGCCGACGGTGATGAACACGTCGCGGTCGGGTGCCGCCATCCGGATACCGATGCCGCCCGGGATCTCGTACCCCATGCAGGAGTAGCCGTATTCGACGTGATAGCCCTTGCGGTCGCGGGTCCGCCACATGCCGTGCAGGTCCCCGGGCAGCGAACCCGCGGCGCAGACCACCACGTCGCGTGCGTCCATGGCCTCGTCGACGGCGCCGAGGACCTCCGCCTGTGCGAGCACGCCGTGCTCCGCGCCGTAACCGGAGTGGAACGAGGCGACCACCTCGTCGTCCCACGCCTTCGCCCGCTGCCGGGCCTCCTGCTGGTATTCCGCCGCGGTCGAATAGCCGGCCAGCAACGGGGCCAGCGCCTCGAGGGTCCGCTTCGCGTCCGCCTGCACCGGCAGCCCAGCGTGTTTGACGGCGTCGATGGCGGCCACGTTGATGTTGACGAACCGGACATCAGGGTCCTGGAAGATCGTCCGGGACGCGGTGGTGAAATCCGAGTAACGGGTGCCGATCCCGATCACCACATCGGCCTGCCTGGCGAAGAGGTTCGCGGCCGGGTTGCCGGTTGCGCCGATCGCGCCGAGGTTCAACGGGTGGTCGAAGGGCAGCGAGCCCTTGCCGGCCTGCGTCTCGGTGATCGGGATCCCGGTGGCTTCGACGAAGGTACGCAACGCGTCGTTGGCCTCGGCGTAGGTGACACCGCCGCCGGAGACGATGATCGGCCTTGTCGAGTCCCGGATCAGCGCCGCGGCCGCGTCGAGCACCTCGGGCTCGGCAACGGGACGCGCGATCCGCCACACCCGTTCGCGGAACAGCTCCACCGGCCAGTCGTACGCCTCGGCCTGTACGTCCTCGGGCAGTGCAATGGTCGCGGCACCTGTTTCCGCGGGATCGGTCAGCACCCGCATCGCCCCGAGCAGGGCGGCCGGCAGTTGCTCGGGCCGCCACACCCGGTCGAAGAATCGGGACACCGGCCGGAACGCGTCGTTGACCGAGATGTCGTACCCGTACGGCTGTTCCAGCTCCTGGAGCACCGGCGAGGCGACCCGGGTCGCGAAGATGTCGCTGGGCAGCAGCAGCACCGGGAGCCGGTTGATGGTGGCCAGCGCGGCGCCGGTGAGCATGTTGCTGGCACCCGGACCCACCGACGCGGTGACGGCGAACGCCTGCAGCCGGTCCGACTGACGGGCGTAGCCGACCGCGATGTGCACCATCGCCTGTTCGTTGCGGCCCTGGTGATAGGGCAACTCCCCCGGCTCCAGCAGTTCCGACTGGAGTAGCGCCTGGCCCAGTCCGGCGATGTTGCCGTGCCCGAAGATCCCGAAACAGCCGGCGAAGAACTTGCGCTTCACCCCGTCCCGCTCGGAGTACTGCTGTCCCAGGAACTTCACGATCGCCTGGGCGACGGTCAATCGGACGAATGTGCCCGTAGGGGCGCCCGCCCCGTTGCTCGCGCTTGTCACCAGCGCTCTCCTTTTCCAAGATCTGATGGTGCGGGTGGAAATGCTGCGGTGGTCATGTCGTCGCGTCCGGTGCCCGGTAGAACGGCAGTCGCGGATCTGTCGGCTGGTCGGCCCACATCTCCCGCACCCACCCGTGGTTCGGGTCGTCGCTGATCCCCCAGGCCCGCTCGTCGCCCGGCCCGGCCATCACGTTGAGGTAGTACATGTGATGCGACGGCGAGGCGATCGACGGACCGTGCCAGCCGTGCGGGATCAGTACGGTATCGCCGTCGGACACCTCCTCGAGCAGCTCGATCGGGCGCGCCTCGGTGCCGTAGACCCGTTGGTAGCCAACGGCTCTGGCGCTGCGCGCGGCGGTCTGGTCAGCCGGGGCCGCGGACGCGAAGCGGTAGTGGTAGATCTCCTCGAGTTCGGTCTCACCGCCGTTGGCCTCGTCATGCTTGTGGGGCGGGTAGGACGACCAGTTGGAGGCAGGCGTCAGCACTTCGCAGGCCAGCAGGGCGACACACTCCATTCCGGAACCCATGCCGAAGTTGTTCACCTGCCGGGTGCTCGAGCCGCTTCCCCGCAGCGAGACGTCCACCGCGGCCGCCGGCTGATAGCGGAACGGCATGCCCCGTCCTGCGCGCGCACCGGGCAGCGCGATCGTGGCGCCGTCCTGGCTGACGAGCCGCGCCTGGGAGTCGATCGGCAGGTAGGCGGTGTCCGTCACCGCGGTGAAGACGCTGTCCCGGCCGGTCAGCCGGTATGTGGTGGAACCGATCGACACGTCAACCCCGCCGGACAACGGCAGCACGATCATCTCGTCCGGACCGGTGGCGAACTCGAACGCTTCGCCCGCGTCGAGCTCCACGATGCGCAGGCTGGAGTACCCCCAGCCGGCCGATTCGGGGGTGACGACCAGCGCGAACCCGTCCGCGGCGGCGGACCCCGCGGGCACGAACAGCGACGAGTCCTGCTCCGTGACAGACGATGTGGGCACGTCGGTCACCGCACCATCGAAGCGGCGGTGTCGACCGCTGCGGCCACGTCGTCGTCACCCGGGTACAGCAGCGTCCGGCCGACCACCAGGCCGCGCACGGATGGCAACGCCAGAGCGGCCCGCCAGGCCGCGAAGGTCTCCTCCGGGCTGGTGTCCGGATCCCCGCCGAGCAACAAAGTGGGCAGCGTCGTGGAGTCCATGACGCGTTCCATGTCCTCGACCACCGGCAACTTCATCCAGGTGTAGGCGGAGGTCCTGCCGAGCGCGCTGCAGATGCCGACGGACTTGATCACCGCGTCCGCGGTCAGGTCGTTGCGCGCCTTGCCGTCGACCCGCGACGACCAGAACGGTTCGACCATCGCCATCAGCTTGCGCTCGGCGAGTTCGTTGATCGCCTGTGCGGTGGCCACCATCGTGTCGACAGTGCGCGCGTCGTCCAGTGCGATGCGGGTCAGGGTCTTTCCGCCGTTCAGGCCCATGTCCAGGCAGCCCTGCGCGTCGTAGCCGGTGAACCGGTCGTCGAACTCGAACGCCGCCCCTTGCAGGCCCCCGCGGTTCATCGACCCGATCGCAATCTTCCCCTCGAGCGCTCCCAGCAGCAGCAGATCCTCCAGGATGTCCGGGCTCGCCAGCAGGCCGTCGACACCCGGTCGGGCCAGCGCCACCTCGAGCCGCTCGAGAAGGCTGATCCGGTTGCCCATCGCGAGCGGGCGGTCGCCGACGCCGTTGGCGCCGCGCGCCGGGTGATCGGCGGCGATGATCATCAGCCGGCCGTCGCCGCCGGTCAGGCTGCGCTTGGTACGGGCATCGGCGGCGCGCCTGATGGCCTCCGGGTCCTGCACCCGGATGGCGGTGAGCGCGGCGTAGCGCTCGCGGTTGGTCGCGCCCGACGCCACCGGTGACGCAATGCTGGTCGCCGATGTGGTCGCCGGGGGCGCGGTGGCCAGATCAGACATGCTCGACCTCCTTCAGGAGTGCCTGTACCTCGTCGGTCGTCGGCATCGCGGTGGAGCATTCACGACGGGTGGCGACGATGGCACCGGCGGCGTTCCCGAAACGCAGGACCGTCTCCAGGTCCCAGCCCGACAGCAGGCCGTGGCAGACAGCGCCGCCGAAACTGTCGCCTGCACCCAAGCCGTTGATGACCGAAACCGGCGTGGGCGGCACCTCGACGACGGCATCCTGCGTCATCCCCAGGACACCCTTCGGGCCCTGCTTCACGATGGCCAGCTCGACGCCGGCGTCCAGCAGCGCCTTGCCGGCGCGCATCGGATCGGTTTCACCCACGGCGATCTCGCATTCCTCCTTGTTGCCGATGGCAACCGTTGCATGCCTCAGCGCCGCGCGGACCTCCCGCGATGCGGTGGCCGGATCGCTCCAGAACATCGGCCGGTAGTCGAGGTCCAGCACGGTGTACCGGCGCCGCGACCGCGCCTCCCATGCCGCATGGTGCGCCGACCTGCTCGGCTCCGCCGACAGCCCCGTCACCGTGGCCCAGAAGATGTCCGCCGCGGAAATCGCGCCGAGATCCAGTTCGTCCGGCCGGATCACCAGATCCGGGGCGATCGGCAAGCGGTAGAACAGCAGCGGGAAATGGTCCGGTGGGTACATCTCGCAGAAGGTCACCGGTGTCAGCAGGTCCGGAACCTCGGTGATGTAGCGGTCATCCACGTTCATCCGCCGCAGCGCCTGGTGAACGAACCGGCCGAACGCATCCGGTCCGGTGCGGGAGATCAGCGCTGCCCGGCGGCCGTGCCTGGCCGCGGCAATCGCGACGTTCCCTGCACTGCCACCCACCGACTTGCTGAAGGTGTCGACGTCCTCCAGTCCGACGTTGTCCTGCAGTGGGTAGAGATCCACCCCGACCCGGCCCATTGTCAGCACCTCGAAAGGCTCGACCGATTGCTGGTGGGGCGCTCCCTGGTGGGGCGATTCCTGCTCGACCATCATTGGTCCTTCCGTCTTCTCACCGGACGTGTTGCCTCTGACGCGGGCCTACGGGCGCCGGCCGGAGGACTCCGAGCAGCGGCGATGCCGTGACGTTTCAGAGCGTGGCGTCTCGGCGCCGGTCTGTCAAGAGTTTGATAGGACATATAGTCATGTTGATGTCGGGCTGACATGCACTACCATCAGCTCACCAGCTGCGGGAGGATGCGATGACCCAGCTCTTCGTCGACCTGGATCGTTCGAGTCCGGTGCCGCTGTACTTCCAGGTCGCCCAGCAGATCGAACGTGCCATCAGCGAAGGCGGTCTCGCGCCCGGCGACCGGCTGGACAACGAGATCAGCCTGGCAGAGCAATTCGGCCTGTCACGTCCCACCATGCGACGGGCCATCCAGGAACTCGTCGACAAAGGCCTGTTGGTCCGCAAGCGCGGTGTCGGTACGCAGGTGGTGCACGGCCAGGTCACCCGTCCGGTCGAGCTCACCAGCCTCTTCGACGATCTCACCAGCCATCATCAGACGCCGACGACGACGGTGCTGGCGAACGAGACCATCGGGGCGACGGACGAAGTCGCCGTCATGCTGGCGGTTCCGTCCGGCAGCAGGGTGCTGCACCTGCGGCGGCTGCGGTTCGCGCACGGTGAACCGCTGGCCATCATGGAGAACTTCCTGCCCGAGGACCTGATCGAGATCGGCGGAATGGATCTCGCGAACCGCGGGCTCTATCAGCTGATGCGCGGCAAGGGCGTCAACATCCGTGTCGCCAAGCAGCGGATCGGTGCCCGCACCGGCACCCCCGAAGAATGTTCACTGCTGGGCGAGAAGCGCGGCACGCCCGTGCTGACCATGGACCGGGCAGCGCACGACGATTCCGGACGCCCCGTCGAATGGGGTCACCACTGTTACCGCGCCAGTCAGTACTCGTTCGAGGTGACGCTGGTCGATCACTGACCAGCCCTTCCCGGACAACCCGACCGCCGCCCGGGCGGCCGCCACCACCTGCAACGCTGTTCATCACCCGTCCGGCCCCGAGGGGCCACGATGCGTCCCAGCGCTGGACGCCACGATGGAGGAATCCATGGCAACGACGCCCACCACCGCACGACGCACGTCCGACAACGGGCCGGCCACCACCGTTCCCGACCAGCCGATGCTGATCGGCGGCGAATGGGTTCCCGCGCTCGACGGCAGCTGGAGCGAGGTCCGCTCCCCCGGTCACCGCGGCACCGTGCTGGCCCGGGTTCCGGTCGGCGGCGCCGCCGACGCGGACCGGGCCGTGCGAGCCGCCCGCGCCGCCTTCCCGGCCTGGCGAGATCTGCACTTCAAGGACCGGCAGAAGGCGCTGCTGCGCATCGCCGACGCACTCGAGGAACGGGCCGAGGAGCTCGCCCGGCTGACCGCCGCCGACACCGGGAATGCGCTGCGCACCCAGGCCCGGCCCGAATCGCAGACCCTGGTGAATCTCTTCCGCTATTTCGGCGGCGTGGCCGGCGAGTTCAAGGGCACGGTCCTTCCGGCCGGGAATGACCAGCTTCAGTACACCCGCCGCGAACCGCTCGGTGTGGTCGCCGGAATCCTCCCGTGGAATTCACCGTTGATGATCGCCGGAATGAAGACCCCCGCGTCCCTCGCCGCGGGTAACACGCTCATCCTGAAGACGGCCCAGGAGGCTCCGCTCACCATTCTCAAGATGGCGGAAATCGCTGCGGAATTCCTCCCGCCGGGCGTGCTCAACGTCGTCACCGGCCGGGGATCGGACATCGGCGAGGCGCTGCTGGTCCATCCCGACGTCGACAAGGTGTCCTTCACCGGGTCGACCGGGATCGGCCGGCATGTCGCGGAGGTGACCGGGAAGCGTTTGGCACACTCCTCTCTCGAACTCGGCGGAAAGAGCCCGAATATCGTCTTCGCCGACGCCGCCACCCCGGCGACCATCAACGCCACCGCCGACGGGGTCCTCACCGCGATGCGTTTCACCCGGCAGGGCCAGTCCTGCACGGCCGGTTCCCGTCTTTTCGTGCACGCCGACGTGTATGACGAATTCCTGTCAGTCCTCGTCGAGAAGGTGCGGGCACTGAAGGTCGGTGATCCGCTCGCCGAGGCGACCGACATGGGTTCCATCATCAACGAGAAACAGTACGAGTCGGTGCTCGGCTACATCGCGGACGGGAAGTCGCAGCCGGGCATCAGTGTTCCACTCGACGGCACCTCCTTCGACAATTCCGGTCTCGATGGCTTTTACACCGGCCCGACCATTTTCGCCGGCGTCGACAATGGCTGGCGCATCGCCCAGGAGGAGATCTTCGGGCCGGTGCTGGTGGCGATTCCATGGCGTGACCGGGACGAGGTCATCGCGATGGCCAACGATTCGCACTACGGCCTCGGTGCCTACATCTGGTCGCACAATCTGACCGACGCCCTGGACACCGCCCACCGGATCGAGTCCGGCTGGATCCAGGTGAATCAAGGCGGCGGGCAGGTGATCGGCCAGTCCTACGGCGGCTACAAGGCCAGCGGCATCGGCCGGGAGTTCTCGATCGAGGGCGCCCTGGAGTCGTTCACCCAGATCAAACAGATCAACGTCAAGCTCAGCTGAAGCGAAGGAAGCAATTGTGACCGGTGGACCCCTGGCCGATATCACCGTCGTCGACCTGACCCGTGCACTCGCCGGCCCGCACGCCGCGATGATGCTCGCCGACCTCGGCGCCAGGGTGATCAAGATCGAGACCCCCGGCGCGGGCGACGACACCCGCGGCTGGGGACCGCCTTTCGTCGGCCCCGGGGGGACGATCTCCACCTACTTCCTGGCCTGCAACCGCAACAAGCAGTCGGTGGTGCTGGACCTGAAGAGCGAGCACGGCAAGGACGCGCTGACCGAGCTCGTCCGGCGTGCCGACGTGCTCCTGGAGAACTTCCGGCCGGGGGTCCTCGACCGGCTGGGTTTCCCGATGGAGCGCCTCACCGAGCTCAATCCCGGCCTCGTCGTGCTGTCGATCTCCGGGTTCGGGCATGACGGACCGGAGGGCGGCCGGGCGGGCTACGACCAGATCGCCCAGGGCGAGGCCGGCCTGATGTCCATGACCGGCCCGGATCCGCAGACGCCCACCAAGGTCGGCGTGCCCATCTCCGACCTGCTGGCGGGCATGTACGGGGCGTACGGGGTGCTGGCCAAGCTGCACGAGCGCGCCCGCACGGGCACTGGCGGGCTGGTGCGGACCTCTCTGCTGGCCAGCGTGATCGGCGTGCACGCGTATCAGGGCACCCGCTGGACCATCGCCGGCGAGATCCCCAAGGCCGAAGGGCCGCACCATCCGTCGATCTGTCCCTACGGGCTCTTCCACTCCTCCGACGGCGTCGTCCAGATCTCCGTCGGGTCCGAAGGGTTGTGGGCGCGATTCGCGCCCGCCTTCGGCCTCTCGGTGCACGCACCGGGATTTGCCAGCAACGAGGAACGGGTGCGGAACTCCGAAGCCGTGCGGGCCGCGATCGAGTCGGCATTCACCGCCTACTCCACTGCGGAATTGCTGGCCAAACTGGCCGAGATCGGCGTGCCGAGCGGCCAGGTGAAGAACCTGCAGCAGGTTTATGAATGGGACCAGACGCGGTCGCAGGGTTTGCTGATCGGAGTGGAGCACCCGGTACTCGGGGAGATCGAGCTGCCGGGTCCGCCGCTGCGGTTCTTCGACCCGGCGGGTGACGAGTGGCGCCGCGAACACACCGCTCCGCCGCTCCTCGGCCAGCACACCGACGAGGTGCTGGGCTGGCTGGAATCCGGCGGGTCCGGGTCCACGGGTTAGAGACGTGGGTTTGGGAGGCTGACGGCCGGCGCGTAAGATGGACGGGTTGCCTCGGCGAGGGCGATCCGGACGGCTACGGTCGGCGGGTCTGCCGTGATCGGCGCGGTGGGTGTTCTGCCCCCGTGCCGTGAGCCGGGTCAGATGATGCACCTACCGCACGCACCTAGCGCCTGACGAAGGCCGTTGTCCGAGGAGTCCGCAGTGTCTGAAGTTCGCTTGTCCGCCGAGATCCGCACCGAGTTCGGCAAGGGCGGTGCCCGTCGCACCCGCCGCGCCGGAAAGATTCCCGCGGTGCTCTACGGGCACGGCACCGAGCCGCGCCACCTCTCGCTGCCGGCGCGCGACTTCTCGCACGCACTCAAGGGCGGCGCCAACACCGTGATGACCCTGCAGTTTCCCGACGGCGACGAGCTGGCACTGCCGAAGTCGGTCGTCCGGCACCCGCTGCGCGACTACGTCGAGCACGTCGACCTGCTGCTGATCCGTCGCGGGGAGAAGGTCACCGTCGACATCCAGTTGCACTTCGTCGGCGAGGCGGCGTCCGGCACCCTGGTGCTGACCGAGGCCAACTCGATCTCCGTCGAGGTCGAGGCCATGAGCATTCCGGAGAACCTGAACGTCGATCTCGCGGGCCTCGCGGCCGGCACCCAGATCCTCGCGGGCGACGTCACGCTGCCTGCAGGTGCCGTGCTGATCACCGATCCCGAGGCGCTGCTCGTCGCCGTCCAGACCGCGCCGACCGCCGAGCAGGTCGAGGCCGAGACCGAGGCCGCCGAGGCCGATGCCGGTGTCGTGCGCGACGAGAAGACCGAGACCGAAGACTGATCGTGGCGACCGGGACGTTTCTCGTCGTCGGTCTTGGCAATCCGGGAAAGCAGTACGCCGGGAACCGGCACAACGTCGGCGCCATGGTGGTCGACGTGCTCGCCCAGCGGTCGAGCAGCAATTTCAAGAGCCACAAGGCCGGGGCCGACATCGTCGAGACCCGGCTGGCCGGCAGCCGTGTCGTCCTGGCCAAGCCCCGCTCGTACATGAACCTGTCGGGCGGGGCGACGGCCGGGCTGTCCCGGTTCTTCGGCATCGAGCCCTCCGGCGTCATCGCGGTGCACGACGAACTCGACCTGCCGCCGGGAACAATCCGGGTCAAGTCCGGCGGCGGCGAGGGTGGTCACAACGGCCTGCGGTCCATCTCCGCCGCGCTCGGCACCAAGGACTACCTGCGGGTGCGGTTCGGCATCGGGCGGCCACCGGGCCGGATGGATCCGGCCGACTACGTGCTGCGTGATTTCTCCGCCGCCGAGCGGAAGAACCTCGGCGTCGACTTCGAACACGCGGCGGACGCCGTCGAGCTGCTGATCGAGGTCGGGCTCGAGGCCGCCCAGAACTCATTGCACGCGAGCTGAGGCCCGGGCGCGTCGTCAACCCGACTTCAGGACCTGAGAGCACCGGCAACAACGGCTGGCGGCTCGGTGGCCGATGACGAGCGCCCGGTCCGATGGATGTCGAGCACGCGTTGCGCCGCCGCCGCCACGAGGTCCGGCCGGTCCACTGGCACGAAAGTGCTTGCCCGGTCCGCCCACACGACGCGTGTGCCGAGCAATGCTGCGATCCGGCGGCCGTCCCCGGGGGAGAAGAAGAGATCACGCCGCGGCCAGACGACCTCGGCACGGCCGTGCAGATAGCCGAGTCGGCTGCTCGCACGAAGCAGGAGCTCGGGCCGAAGCGATCGGATGAAGGCGGCGAGATCCGCTCGTACGGCTGGACTGTCGAGAATTCCTGTGGTGACCCGCCGTACATAGTCGCGGCCGAAGCCGCGGACGGTGAAGATGTTCAGCGGTCCAGGGTCGGCCAGCACCGCCGGGATGCGAAGCATGCGCGCGAAGCCACTCAGTGTTCGCGGCCATTTCGCTCCGGCGACGAAGGGTGCGAATGCCGGAGGCGGGAAGTGCTCGAGCACCTCGCAGCCGGCCAGGACAAGGCCGGCCACCAGGTCGGGATACTCGGCCGCCAACAGCTGGCTCATCGCCCCGCCGTTGTCGTTGCCCACGACGACGGCGGGTCCCAGATCCGCTGCCTCCAGTACGTCGGCGAGCGCGTCGGCGATGCCGCCCGGGTGCAGCCGATTCCGTTCGGGGACGGCTTCCCGGTGAGCGCCCTGCGGTAAGTCCGGCAGGACGACAGTGGCGCCGGCCGCCAGCAGGCCGGCGGTCGCGTCGAAGATGTGGCTGTCGACGAAGGCGCCGTGGACGCACAGGACAGGCGGCCCATCGCCGACGAGTCGCACCGGTACGTGGCCGAGTCCGGTCGAGACGTCGAGTCGTCGGACGCTCGACTCGGGCAGAGTATCCATATGCTTCTCCTCGTCATGTAGCGGCTGCTACACCAAATGTAGCGACTGCTACACGTCACGGCAAGGGGTGGACTACGTGGTGATCGAGCGCGGCCGACCCGAGCAGCGCGAAACTTTTCTGATCGACGCCGTCGACTACGTGCTGCGCCACGGCGCCGGCGCGATGTCGCTGCGTCCGTTGGCTGCCGCACTGGGGACCAGCGACCGCATGCTGCTGTACTACTTCGACAGTCGCGAACGCCTGCTCGGGGCGATCCTGGACCGCGTCGGCGACGGACTGATCGCAGCGCTGTCCGATGCCGTCCCGGCCGGACGGCACGAGCCCGAGGTGTTGCTGCGCTCGGTGTGGTCGATCGCCCGTGAGCCGGCCGGTGAACCGGCGCTACGGCTGTACGTGGAGATCATGGGCCAGGCTGCCGCACGGGTGGCACCCTTCCCGGCCGTCGCGCATCGGGTGGCCGGCCGTTGGCTGGATTGGGTGCAGGACCGGCTCGACCTCCCCGATGACGAGCGGGGGGATGCGGCCGCTGCCCTGTTGGCCACGCTTGATGGTCTTGTGCTCCTTCGGCTGGCGGTGGGCAGCGAGGTCGCCGACCGAGCCGCCCGGCGACTGCTGAACGAGCGTTGAGCAGGAAGGCAACGCCCGCCCGCACTGCCGTTCGCAGCCGGTTGCCCGATGTCAGCTGATGAGAACCGCTGCGGCAGAACGCTTCAGCTTCCCCGACGGCGTCTTGGGAATGGTGCCGACCGGCAGCACGGTGACCGCGGCCGGCCGCACGCCGATCGCGGACGTCACGGCGGAGCGCACTTCTGTGGCGATCCGGTCGGCGGCCGCCTGATCCGCGGCCTGCCGGGACTCGACGGCCAGCGCGAAGGATTCGCGGCCACCCGAGGTCGTCCACCGGACGGCAACCGCGTTGCCGGCCCGGACCCCCTCGACGGTCTCGGCGATCCGCTCGACATCGGTCGGGTAGATGTTCCGGCCGCCCATGATGATCAGGTCCTTCACCCTCCCGCAGATCACCACCTCGCCGCCGACCAGGTAACCGAGATCGCCGGTGTCGAGCCACCCGTCGGGGCCCTTGGTCGGCACCGGGCCGTCCACGGTGAGGTAGTTGTCGGTCACCGAGTCACCGCGAAGGTGCAGGGTTCCGACCTGCCGCTCACCGAGGTGCCTGCCGTCCGGGCCGACCGCGCTGACCTCGATACCGCGCAACGGCGGCCCGAGCACCGGAAACGTCCGGGTCTCCACCTCACCGACGACCCCTGCGCTCGTGGACACCGCGCTGACGGATTCCGAGCTCGTGGACACCGCGCCCGTGCCGGCCGCCGGCACTTCCCCCGGCTCTCCCCCGGATCCGTCTGCCGGTACCGCGAGCTGGCGTTCCTCCAGGTCGACGGCGCGGACGGTGTCCACCTTCAGCGGCGTGCCCCACGGGTGGAACGACACCCCCAGGGTCGCTTCGGCCATTCCGTACGCGCAGACCACCGCGGTCGACGGCAGACCGAACCGGGCACCGGCGTCGAGGAAGGCGTGTACCGCGGTGACGTCGATCGGCTCTGCCCCGTTGAGGGCGAAGCGCATCGAGGACAGGTCCAGATCGAGGTGTTCGTTGGCGGCCCTTGCCAGCACCTTCGCCGTCAGCGCGTAGGCGAAATTGGGTGCGGCCGTGATGGTTCCGCGATACTTGCTGATCAACGTCGGCCACAGCACCGGCGAGGACAGGAAATCCGTCGGCGTCACGGTGACCAGTTCGACCCCCTGGCACATCGGCAGCGTCAGGAAACCCACCATGCCCATGTCGTGGAAGAGCGGCAGCCAGGACACCATCACCTCGCCGTGACGGATGTTGGCGCTGTCGCACATGGCGCCGATGTTCGCCCAGAGATTCCGGTGCCGGATCACCACCGCCTTCGGGGTGGAGGTGGAACCCGACGTCAGCTGCAGCAGCGCCGGGGCGTCCTCGTCGATCGTCAGGTCGGGCGCCGGCCCGCCCGGCTCAGCGACCAGCTGGTCGACGGTCAGCGCAAGGACGCCGGACTCCTGCACCATGTCGACGAAATCCGTGAACGGGTCGCCGAGCACGATGGCCCGGGCGCCGATCAGCTCCAGCACCGCCGCGGTGTCGGCCGCGTAGGTGGCCAGGTTCGTCCGCGCGGTGGGCTGGTGCAGCATCGTCACCGATGCCCCGGCGAGCCAGGCGGCCTGGGCGACGGGTGCCACCTCGAAGGGTTTCGCGGCGAGCACCGCGACGGCGTCACCAGGTCGCACGCCCCGCTCGGCCAGCACCCTGGCTCCGGCGCAGGCCGCGGCGTGCACCTGCGCCCAGGTGGTCCGCACGGGTTCCCGCGGTTCGCCGGTCGTCATCCCGGCGTCGCCCTCGGCAGCTCGGCGCAGTGCATCAGTGAACGCGCTCATTCCCGACACGGTAGGGCACGCGGCGGCCGGCCCTGGCGACCGGTGCCGGCCTGTTCTTCCCGCCGAGCCCGGGCGCGTCGGCTATCGTTCGCCGGTGCCGCGGCCCTCAGCAGGACATCCTCCCGGTCGCCCACCCGGCGCGGTCCGGATCACCGTGCTCGGCAGCCTCAACATGGACCTGGTCGTTCGCACCGCCCGGCTGCCGGGTCCCGGCGAGACCATCCTCGGCACGGAGTTCGCCACCTCGCAGGGCGGCAAGGGTGCGAACCAGGCGATCGCCGCCGCCCGCAGCGGGGCCGCGGTGACAATGATCGGCGCCGTCGGGACGGACGGATTCGGCGACGAACTGCTGGCGGCGCTGGGCGCGGACGGCGTGGACACCCGGTTCGTCCGGCGCGTCGACGGCAGCTCCGGGATCGCGGTCATCACCGTGGACGACGACGCGGAGAACACCATCGTGGTCGCACCGGGAGCGAACGGTGCGCTGACCGGGCTCTCGGACGACGACCTCGCCGTCATCTCCTCGAGCGATCTGCTGATCGCCCAGCTCGAGGTGCCGATCGAGACTGTCGCGGCGGGCGCTCGCGCAGCGGCGGAACGCGGCGTCGCGGTGATGCTGAACGTCTCCCCCGCCAGGTCGCTGCCCGACGACCTGATCGCTGCGGTCACCCTGGCCGTGGTCAACGAGGGCGAGGAGACATTCGTCGGGGCAACGGTTCTCGATCGGGTGCCGCACGTGGTGACGACTCTCGGGGCGGCCGGAGCGCGCTACCGGGGCCCGCAGGGGCGGCGGGCATCGGCGACCGCACCTCGGGTACGACCCGTCGACACGACAGGGGCCGGCGACGCCTTCACCGGGGCGCTTGCCGTTGCCTGGGCGCAGGGCGCCGACCCGCATCGCGCGCTACTGGTTGCCTGCGCGGCGGGTGCGCTGGCAACCACCCGGGCCGGGGCGGGAAGATCCGCTCCGATCCGGGCGGAGATCGACGCCATCGTCGGCTCGCCCGGAGCGGAGCCGGAAATCTGACAGACGCCCACCGGCAATGAGACGATGGACACATGGCTTTCAGTGCGATCTACGACCTGGTCATCGACGACCGGGACGTCCGTATCTACTCGAACGGCACCGGAGACCCGGTCCTGATGGTGCCGGATCTCGGTTCGTCGGCGGCCACCTGGGAGTGCCTGACCGGCCGGGTGGTCGAGCGCGGGCGCCAGCTGGTGGCCGTCGACCTGCCCGGTACCGGGCATTGCGATCCGGTCAGCGGTTCGGATCTGTCCAGCTTCGTCGATCACCTTCGGCGGGTGGTGCAGCAGCTCGGGGCAGAACCGATCGACCTGGTCGGCTGCGGGTTCGGCGCCTACCTCGCGGCCAGCCTGGCCGCTGCCGAACCCGCGTTGGTCTCCCGGTTGGTGCTGGAGAATCCACTGCTCCCACCGCGTTCCGGGCCGCCGGTCAGTAGCAGAATGCCTGCCGGAATGGCCATCAGCGGCGCCGTCACGACCCTGCGCCGAGGCCGGCTCAAGCAGAACGTTCTCGGCTTCGCCCGTGCGCGCGCCGTTCTCGACCAGCTGTCGAGGGCCGATCCGCAGTGGTGGGAGTCGCTCTCCGGGATCACCGCGCCCACCCTGGTGCTCGGCACCGGCGCCACCGTGGCCGCCGACCGAGCTTTGCTCGACCTGCTGGCGGCTGCCATCCCGGGAAGCGTACGCAGTGACCTGGCCGGGTCGAAGCGGGGTCATGCCAGCGATCCGGACGGATTCGCCGCGACGGTGCTGCCCTTCCTGCTCGCCTGACGCCGGCGACCGTCGGGCGGGGATCAACCGGACGTCATTCCGCTGGTGCGCTGTGCACCGCTCCGGTGGGGCAGACTAGGGGTCGCTCCTGTCGACAGCCCAGGAGCAGGCGTCGGTGCCGGGCCAGCTCCCGAGCGGCGGCGTCGGCCGGAACTCAGGGGGCGGAGGGGCCATGAAGCGATTCGCCTGCCGCGACGTGATCCCCGGCTGCCTACACGTGTTCACCGGCGACGACGACCAGAGCGTCCTCGACCAGGTGATCGCGCATGCCGCCGTGGACCACGGTCTGCTCAAACCACCGTTGGCGCTGGTGGAGTTGGTTGTCGCGACCACCTACACGGTCGCTCCGAGCCGGCCACGCAATCACCTCCGGCTGGTCGGCTCGCCGGACGCGGTCGGCGACGAACCGCACGACACCGCGGTTGACGTTGCCCCGGTCGCCGACGACGGACCTCCGGCGCTGCCGGCGGCGCTGCGGTCCGGATCCGGCGCGGGTACATCTTCGGCGGGCGCTCCGGCGCGCCGGGCGGATCGATCGGCCGCCGTGCTGCCGTTCCGTCACCTGCGGTCGGCAACACCGCCCGCGGGCGCCGACGGCGACACGGGCACTGCGGAGAGGCACGGCTCCATCACCCGCCACCCGTCCGCCGTGCACGACAGCTACCGGCACGAGTGCCTGTTCTACGACGGCGTCGACGAGTTCGTCGAGGCGCTGCTGCCGTTCGTTCTCGACGGCCTGGCTCTGCACCAGCCGGTCATGGTGGCGGTCGTCGAACCACGCGCCTCGGCGCTGCGAGCGGCGCTCGGACCGGACGCCGACCATGTGGTGTTCGCCGACATGGCGTCACTCGGCGCGAATCCGGCCCGGATCATCCCGGCGTGGCAGATCTTCGCCGATCGTGCCGGCGGACCGAGTCGCGGCGTCGGAGAACCGATCTGGGCCGGACGGCGACCCGCCGAAGTGCTCGAGAGCCAATTGCACGAGGCCCTGCTCAACCTTGCCCCGGGGCCGTCGACGCCGTTGTGGCTGGTCTGCCCGTACGACGTCGGCGCGCTCGACCCACTGGCGATCCAGGAGGCCAGGCGCAGCCACCCGACGCACACCGTCGGCGACGGCAGCGTGGACAACATCGCCTACGGCGGCGTCTCCCGGGCGCGCGACATGTTCGCCACCCGACTCCCGGAACCGACCGGACGGGTGATCACGCTGTCCGTCGGCGGCGACGGCGACGTCGCGGTGCAACTGCTGCGACATGCCGCGGCGGCAGGGCTGACGGCGCGAAGGTCGGCGACGCTGGCGGCCGCGGTGGACGCCCTCACCAGCACGGCGAGCGTGCGGGATGTCACCGTGCGGGTCTGGCGCGAGCAGTCGGCGTTGATGTGCCAGGTCGACGACCCGGTGGTGCTGGACGATCCGCTGGTCGGCCGGTCCACCACGATGCCGACCGACGGGCCGGAGCGCGGGATCCGGCTCGCGAACGAGCTGTGCGATCTGGTGCAGGTGCGGTCAGGCGCCGCCGGTACGGCCGTTCGCCTGCACTCCTGGCTGTGATCACCCCTCCGATCAAGAAGGCGTCAGCCCTCGAGGTCCTCCGCAGCCGCCAGCCATTCGCTTTCCACCGACGCGATCTCCGTACGCAGGGCCTTGAGTTCCGCCGACAGCTGCGCTGCTGACCCGTAATCCGCGCCCGCGGCGGCGAGCCGGTCGTGCAGCCCGGACTCCTTGCGGTGCAACGATTCCAGCTTGCGTTCGAGCCGCTGCAGGTCTTTGCGGAGCAAGCGGAGGCGGGCCGGGTCGGGTGCCGGCGGCCCGTCGCCGACAGCAGCAGCCGCCGCACCGGTCGGGACGGCACCGCTCGCACTCGAGGACCGGGCCGCCAGCTGATCGTCGGCACGTCGTTTGAGGTACTCGTCGACCCCGCCGGGCAGATGGGTGATCCGGCCGTCTCCGAACAGGGCCATCGTGGTGTCCGCGACCCGCTCGATCAGATAACGGTCGTGGCTGACGACCAGCAACGTCCCGGGCCAGCCGTCGAGCAGATCCTCCAGAGCGGCCAGCGTGTCGGTGTCCAGATCATTGGTGGGCTCGTCCAGCACGAGCACGTTCGGCTCGTCCATCAGGATGCGCAGCAGCTGCAGCCGGCGTCGCTCACCGCCCGAGAGCTCGCCCACTCTGGTCCACTGGTGGGTGTTGGTGAAGCCGAACCGCTCGGCGAGCTGGCCGGCGGTGAGCATCTTGCCGCCGAGTTCGACGATGCCGGCGATCTGCGTCACGGCCTCGATCAACCGGAGATCGGCGGGCAGCTCGGCGACCTCCTGCGACAGGTATCCCAGGCGCACGGTGGAGCCGAGCTTGACTGTTCCACCGTCGGGTGGGAGCTCGCCGACCAGGATCCGCAGCAGAGTGGACTTTCCGGAACCGTTGATGCCGACGATGCCGATCCGGTCGCCCGGGCCGACCAGCCAGGTGACACGGTCGAGCAACGTGCGGCGGGTGCCGTCGACGGCGGTGACGGACGCCGAGACGTCCTTCAGCTCCAGCACGTCCTTCCCCAGTCGGCGGCGGGCGAAGGCGTGCAGCTCCACCGAGTTCCGCGGCTCGGGCTCGCCGGCGATGATCGCCTCCGCGGCCTCGATCCGGTAGCGCGGCTTCGACGTGCGGGCCGGCGGACCGCGTCGTAGCCAGGCCAACTCCTTGCGGGCCAGGTTCTTTCGCCGTTCCTCGGCGGCCTGGTCGAGCCGCAGCCGCTCCGCGCGGGCGAACACCCAATCGGAATAGCCACCCTCCCGCCCGAGCACCGCGGCGTCCACCACCTCCCACGTCGAGGTGGCGACGGCGTCGAGGAACCAGCGGTCGTGGGTGACGGCGACGACCGCGCCGGCCCTCGCCCGGAGGTGAGCGGCAAGCCAGGCAACCGCCTCGATGTCCAGGTGGTTGGTCGGCTCGTCCAGCAGCAACAGATCGGCATCGGTCACCAGGGCGGCGCCGAGGGACACCCGGCGCTGCTCGCCGCCGGACAGCCCACCGACCGGCGTATCCAGCCCGATGTCGCGCAGGCCGAGGCCGCTCAGCACCTCCCGGACCGCACCGTCGGAGGCCCAGGCATGCTCGGCCTCGCCGAACGAATGCAACACCGCGTCGCGGACCGTGATGCCGTCCGGCAGATCCGAACTCTGCGAGACGAAGGCAACCGATGTCCCACCGGCGAACGAGACCCGGCCGGTGTCTGGCAGGTCGAGCCCGGCCAGCAGCCGGAGCAGCGTCGTCTTGCCGGATCCGTTGAGGCCCAGCACGCCGATGCGATCGCCCGTCTGCACACCCAGCGACACCTTGCTCAGCACGGGGCGGACGCCATGCGTGACGCCGGCCGCCTCGATGTTGACCAGATTCGCCATCAGTGCCGCACCGGGGGGGTCGATCCGATGAGCCGGGCACCCGGCGCCGGCCCCGCCGCCATCCGCACCGTCCGGCAGGTTCCGGACCCGGCGAGCTCGGCGGCCACCCCGCCGGCCGATTCGGCGTCGGCGCAGAGCAGCGCCACCGTCGGCCCTGAGCCGGACACCACACCGCCGAGAGCACCCGCGGCCATCCCGGCACGCAATGTTCGGCGCAGGCCCGGGTGCAGCGAGATGGCCGCCACCTGCAGATCGTTGCCGAGCGCGGCCGCCACCTCGGCCGGCTCGCCACTGGCGAGGGCGGAGAGCACCCGGTTGACCGGACCGACCCTGGGTGGATTCGTTTCGGCCCGGAGCCGATCCAACTCGGCGAACACGGCGGGGGTCGACAGTCCCTGGTCGGCCAACGCGAGCACCCAGTGCAGCGGTGTGCGGGCCAGCACCGGCGAGAGCCGGTCGCCCCGGCCCGTTCCGACGGCCGTGCCACCGGTGAGGGCGAACGGGACGTCGGCGCCGATGTCGGCGCCGATCTCGGCCAGCTCACCGCGGCCGATCTCGAGTCCCCAGAGCGCCGCGCAGCCCACCAGCGCGGCGGCGGCGTCGGCGCTGCCTCCGGCCATGCCGCCGGCAACCGGGATCTGCTTGGCGATCTCGATGGCAACCGGCCCGCCGAGCCGGGTGCGCCGGGCCAGCAGCCGGGCGGCCACCCCGGCGAGGTTCTTCGAGCCGGTAGGGACACCGTCGGTGGGAACGGTGCGTACCGAATGCCGCGGCGCTGCGGTGATGGTCAGTTCGTCGGCGAGGTCAACGGCGTGGAACACCGTCACCAGGTCGTGGTAGCCGTCGGGCCGGACGTCGCCGACGGCGAGATGGAGGTTGATCTTCGCGGGCGCACGAACCCGGACAACCGCGGCCGCACGGTCATTCGGACCGCCCGTCATTCGGGCTCCACCGCGTCGATCGCACCGGCGGTACGCGCGATCCGCGCGAAGTCGTCGACGGTGAGCACCTCTCCACGTGCCGAGGGGTCGACCTTGGCCCTGGTCAGCACGGCCTCGGCGTAGACGGGAGAACCCGCCCACCCCGCCAGAGCGGACCGCAGCGTCTTGCGGCGTTGCGCGAAGGCCGCGTCGATGACGGCGAACACCGCGGCACGGTCGCCGGACCGCGGTTCGGCGCGCCGCTCGAAGGCGACCAGAGCCGAATCAACTCCCGGCACCGGCCAGAACACCGACCGGGAGATGGATCCGGCCCGGCGGGCGGTGCCGTACCAGGCGGTCTTCACGCTGGGCGAGCCGTAGGTCTTCGATCCCGGACCGGCCACCAGCCGATCCGCGACCTCGGCCTGGACCATCACCAGCACCCGGCGGAGCGTCGGGACCTCGGCGAGCAGCCGCAACAGGACAGGAACAGCCACGTTGTAGGGCAGGTTCGCCACCATCGCGGTCGGGTAGCGGGGCGCGGCCAGGTCGGTGGTGGGCAGGGCGAGCCGATCCCCGGTGATCAGCAGGGCATCCTCGGTGATCACCTGCAGCGCAGCGGCCTGCCGGGGTGCGTGCGCGTGAACGGTGTGTGGCAGCAGTTCGGCGAGCCGTGGATCGATCTCGACCGCCGTGACGGCCGCGGCGACGTCGAGCAGTCCCAGGGTCAGCGAGCCGAGACCGGGCCCGACCTCGAGCACGTGGTCGGTCGACCGGAGGTCAGCGGCCGCCACGATGCGCCGCACGGTGTTGCCATCGATCACGAAGTTCTGTCCGAGCGATTTGGTCGGGCGCAGGTCGAGCTGCTCGGCCAGCCGACGGATCTCGACGGCACCGAGCAGGCTCACCGGAGAACGATCGGACACAACGATCATCCTCACACGATCCGCGGACGCCAACGACCGACCTCGCCGCGTCGCCGGTCCCCGCGCCGCACCGGCGCCGGGATTGCACCCTGCGGGGCTCATTCGCCCGATCGACTGTGCCGAATGCAACACAGGCCCCGACCTGTGGGTCGGGGCCTGTGGGCACTGCTCGGTCTGCTGCTGCAAGCTGAATCGGTCAGCCGGCGGGCGGGCCGCTGGCGGCGTACCCGCACAGCCACGGCTCGAGTCCGCGCTGCTGGTAGAGCAGCTTGGCGCGCTTCAGTTGCTCCTCCGGGCTGGCGTCACCGGGGTTGCCGGAGCCGCCGACAGACTGCCAGGTCGGCAGATCGAACTGGAACAGGCCATAGGTGGACCTGAAACCGGCCGGGTTGTTGACGGCGTTCGGGTTGTTGGTCGACTCGCAGTAGGCCAGGCCGTCCCAGTTGACGCCGAACTCGGTGTCGTGGAAGAAGACGCGGCCGCCCTGGACATCAAGGCCCGACTTCGTCCCGACGCGCACCTGGTTCGGTGTCGGCTCGGTGACGGTCGTGCGGGAGACCTCCTTGCGGGACGTCTCCTTGCCGTTGACGGTAGTGACGGAGATGACGACCTTCTGCTTGCCGGGCTTGCCCTTGACCGCGACGACCGTCGAACCCTTGTCGAGCTTCGGATCGTCGGTGCGGACGTCCTTGGGGGCGATGCTGACGGTCTTCGTGACGGTCTCGACCGACACCCTGGAGATCTTGATCTGCTGACCGTCCTTGACCGCGCTGGTCAGGGCCGGATCGGTGGTGTCGGCAGCGCCAAGGGAAATTCCCTGGTCCTTCAGCACATCGGCGACGGTCTTCGCGCCGGTGTCCACCTTCTTCGCGGGGCGGCCGGCGTCGGTGATGGAGACGGTCCGCAGGGCGCTCGCGGTCAGCTCCAGGCCGTCCAGCGGGATCTCCCTCGAACGGTCGGCGGACAGATCGAGCGCCGCCGGGTCCTGGCCCAGCTGGACCAGTGCCTCATCGACGGTGTCCGCCGTCGTCCAGACCTGGCGTTCCTTGCCGTTGATGGTCAGGTCGAGCGGGCGGGCCCGCTCGAGCGCGATGTGCGAGCCGTCGACGATCGTGGCGTCGGCGGCCGGGGCGACGATGTCGTGCTCGCCGACCTGCAGGCCGGCGGTGGCCAGCGCGCCGTCCACGGAGCCGGCGAGGGTGGTGACCTTCTGCTGCTGGCCGTCGACGGTGATGACGACCTCCTTGCTCATGGCTGCGGCGGTTCCGCCGCCGACCCCGAGCAGCCCGATGGAGGCGGCAGCGGCGATGAGCAGGCCCTTGCGGCCCAGGCCGCGGCGGCGCTTGCGATCGTTCGGGACAACTGTGGTGCTGCTATCGAGGTTCGTGTCGGCGTTCGTCGGCGCCGCGGCGCTAACGTTGTCGGCGGGTTTGTTCACGTCACATCCGATGTCGTTGATCTGTTTCCCGGGCAGGGGCAGGAGTCAGCGCGAAGATCTGATGGTTCTGCGCTCATCGGGCTCGCCGGCCCCGAGCGCCGCGGGTCTACCTTCGCCCGCACTCCTGCTCGACCGCTGCCCTGCATGACTCCGGAGAATTACCCATCCGGCTTCTATCACGAAACTGTAACGACGACGATGTGCACGCGCAATAGGTGCGGATGCATCGATGCTTCGATTAGCTCACAGTGAAGATGCGCAAATACACCAGAGCCCCGATTCCGGGGAGGAATCGGGGCTCTGGGGTGAACTACATCTCGTTATCAATGACGCTCTGCGTCATTCAACGGCGGCTCGATCAGCCGGCACCGGCGCACGCCCACGGCGAGGTTCCCCTGCTGGCGTAGAGGTTCTCGGCGACAGCGATCTGCTGCTCCCGGGTGGCCTGGTCCGGACGGGAGGCATAAGCGCCGCCGCCCGCACTCATCCAGGTCGGGATATCGAACTGCAGGCCACCGTAGTAGCCGTTACCGGTGTTGATGGACCAGTTGTTGGTCGACTCGCAATTCGCGATGCCGTCCCAGTTCACCCCGGAGGAGCCGGAGGAAGCAGGGGCCGGATCCGCAGCCGGGGCGGGCTCGGCAGCGGCGGGAGCGTCGTTGCTGGAATCGCTGACCGGCGCCGAGGAGTCGTTGGAGGAATCGCTGGACGCAACCTGGGCGACCTCGGGCTCGGCGACGACGATCTCGCGAGTACCGACGGCCACGACGGTGGCCTTCGCGGGAACGACGGCGGCGCGGGCGATCTCCTTCTTGGAGGTCTGCTTGCCGTTGACCTTGGTCACCTCGTAGGTGACCTTGTCCTTGCCGGCGTTGCCCTGCTCGGTGACGGTCGTGGTGCCGGCGTCCAGCGAGTCGTCCTGGACCTGCTGGTCGGCGGGCTGCGCCACCGCAACTTCTTCGCTGACCTTGGTCTTCGCGACGCGGGTGACGGTGACGGTCAGCCCGTTGGTGACCGGGGTCTTCGCGGCGGGCTTGACGGTGTCCAGCGGCCCGAGCGCGATCTTGCGCTCCTTGAGCAGGTCGCCGACGGTCTTGGCGGTGCTCTTCACCGAGACGGCCTTCTTGCCTGCGTCGGAAACAGCGGCGCTGTGCAGGGTGAGTGCGGTGACGGCCAGGCCGTCGGTCGGGATCTCACGCGAGCGGTCGGCCGACAGCTTGAAAGCGGCGGGGTTCTGGCCGAGCTCGGCGAGTGCCTCTTCGACCGTGTCGGCGGTGGTCCAGACCTCGCGGGTCTTTCCGTCGATGGTCAGGGTCAGCAGCCGGCCACGCTCGATGACGATCTGCGAGCCGTCGGAGATGGCGGTGTCGACAGCGGGCGCAACCGAGTCGTGCTCGGTCACGGTCAGGCCGGCCGACTCGAGGGCGCCGTCCACGGAGCCGGCGAAGGTGCCGACTTCCTGCTGCTGGCCGTCGACGGTGAGGGAGACCGTCTTGTGGGCGGAGGCGGCGACTCCGCCGCCGGCGACCAACGCCACGACGAGCGCGGCGACGCCGACCAGGACGGGCTTGCGCAGGTTGCGCCCGGTCGAGGTGGTGCGGGTGGTGCTGTCGTTGTCGAGTTCCGCATCCGCGGTCGGCTCGAGGGTGTCGGTGGCGGCAGCGTGCACTCCATCGGTGGTGTCGGCGGAGGCGAACTGGTCGTCGTTGGAAGCCAAGGTTTCATCCATAAGGGTGGTGGTGTCCGGGCAGGGGTCGAGGCCGTCGTTGTGCATCAGGTTCTTCATCCCGGATACAGCACAGGTCGATTTCGACGGGCGGCGAACCGGCTTCGAATGTGTTTCGAATACCGATTCGATTTATGCCCTACAACCTGATGCGACGAGCTCGACGGTTTCCCATCCCAGCTGCTATTACAAAACGATAAAGGACGTCCCGCGCTTTTGACAGAGTTAGACCCAAACTGTGGCGTAGCTGACACCACTACGGGACCGATACAGGTATCGCCTGAGCACGATCCGCCTCCTCGGATGGCGTATTGTGCCCGTCCGCAGAAGCTGCTCCGGATCCAATCACAAGACGGTAACGGTCCGTTATACCAAACCTTTACCATTCACAAATTACGGGCATCATGCCTGGTCAAGAGCGGTGCTCCGCACCGTCCGCACCGCTCGCACGGGTGGTCTGTCGGTCCGGCAGTGGTCAGCCGGCCGCGTAACCACACGCCCAGGGGGAGAGTCCGCGCGCGGCATAGACACGCTCGGCGATGGCGATCTGCTGGTCCTTGCTCGCCAGGTCGGCCCGCGGCGCGAAGTCGCCGCCGCCGTTGCTGAGCCAGGTGCCGATGTCGAACTGCAGGCCGCCGTAGTAGCCGTTGCCGGTGTTGATCGACCAGTTGTTGCCCGACTCGCAGGTCGCGATGGCGTCCCAGTTGACGCTCCATCCGCCGGTGGGGGCGGGCGGCGCCGGGGCGGGTGCAGTGCGGCGCAGGGGCCGGTGCGGGCGCAGGGGCCGGTGCGGGCACAGGCGCAGGTGCGGGCACAGGCGCCGGTGCCGGATCCGGTGCCGGAGCGGGCGCGGGTGCCGGAGCGGCGGCGCGAACCGGCGGCGGCGGCGGTGGCTGCTTGGTCCCGACGGCGGTGATCGTCGGGGTCGCGTCCGCGATTGTCTTGCGGCTGACCTCGGCGCGGGCTCCGTCCTTGCCGTTGGTGATCGTCGTCCGATAGGTGACCTCGACGACGCCCGGCTGTCCCTGCTGGACGACCTCGGTCGCGCCGACGAGCAACGAGTCGTCGTCGCGGGTCTGATCGGCGGGCTGCGCAACCGGCCGCTGTTCCACGTCGGTCCGGTAGGCGATCCTGGTGACGACGACGCTGAGACCGTCCTTGAGCGGCGTCCTGGCCGCCGGGCTGACGGTGTCGTCCTTGCCGAGCTTGACGCCGGCCGTCGCCAACGCGTCGGCGACGGTGGAGCCGTCGACCACCTTCTTCACGGGGCGGTCGGTGCCGGCCTTGACCGTGACGGTGGGCAGGGTGCGGATGGTGATCGACGCGCCCTCGGTGATCGGGGCGGTGAGCGCCACCGACACCCGCTGGTTCGCCGCGGGGCTGAGGTCGTTCTCGGCGAGGAATGCACCGACGGTCTTGGCCGTGGTGTCGAAGTCCTTCGTGGTACTGCCCGTCTTCACGGTGACCGAACGCAGCGTGTCGGCGGTGACCGCGAGGCCGTCCAACGGGATGCCCCTGGAGCGGTCGGCCGAGAGCTTCAGGTCCGAGGGGTCCTGTCCGAGCTCGGCCAGCGCCTTGTCCACGGTCGTCGCCGTGGTCCAGACCTCGCGGGTCCTGCCGTCGATGGTGAGTGTCAACAGCCGGCCGCGCTGCACCACGATCTGCGATCCGTCGGTGATCTCCGCATCCGGGGAGGGGGCCAGCGAGTCGTGCTCGGCCACGGTCAGCCCCGCGGCGTCCAGCGCTCCGTCGACCGACCCGGCGAGGGTCGAGACATCTTGCGAAACACCGTCAACCGAGATGGTGACCGTCTTGTGCATGGCTGCAAAGGTGCCGCCGCCGGCAGCGAGCAGGCAGGCCACCGCCGCGGCCGCCGCGAGGACCGGTCGGCGCCAGCGGCTGCCCCCGGCGGCCGGGGTGACCGGCGGGACGCCGCCTGTGTCGTCGCCGCCTGTGTCGTCGCCGCCTGTATCGTCGCCGCCTGTGTCGTCGCCGGTGACATCGCCGCCTGTGTCGTCGCCGCCTGCATCCGCGGTGCTCGCGGTCGTGCCGTCGGTGGTCGTCTCATCAGCGGCGGTGCGATCAGCGGCCACGGCGGTCGCGCCGATGGCGGTCGATGCGTTCGCCGACCCGTCGGCAGCGTCGTCGCGCCGGCGATGGGCACCACGGCGTCGATCTGCGGCATCGGCTTCGGCAGCAGCTGGTTCGGGCGATACCGATTCAGGGGCATCCGAGTTACTGACCATTGAGTTACCGAAGACCGGTGCCTCACCGGTCGGGTTCGAGTCGTGGGTGAACAGCTCACCCGCGGCGCCCGAGCCGAGCCGGTGCAGAACGGTCTGCGGGTCGGATTCGTTGCTGGATGGGTCAGGCTGAGAGCCGTCGGAGCCGAGTTGGTCGTGCGTCGTGGTCACGTCAGATCCGAACGTCGTCGCTCCCGAGCAGGGTCAGCGGGCGCGGACCGGCGGCTCCGGACGCCGTCAGAGGACGTCAGGGCACCAAAAAAGCAGGGCCCGTCCCCGACGTACGGATCGGTCAGTTCTCCGACCCTGTCGACGCCGCCGACAAGTCCTGCCCCAGTCGCACCCGGGACTTCCCCATCCCGGCTGTCATCACGGGAGGGTAACGACGGGAGCACGAACCGGCAACTAAAGCTTTCTTTGCCGTGTCGGCCCGATCACGGGGTGGACTGGCTGACCTCGGTCGATACGGGCAAATCAGGCATGCCATAGACACGACGTGTGGTGTACGTCACCTGCTCGCAGAGTTGAGCCACATCCTGACCGCGGACGCCGGCCAACGCGCGCACCGTGTAGGGCAGCGCGTATGGCTCGTTCCGTTTCCCCCGATGCGGATGCGGGGTCAGGAACGGGGCATCCGTCTCGACCATCAGCAGCCCGGCCGGCACCACGTCCGCCGCCGCTGCCAGGTCGCGCGCGTTGCGAAAGCTGACCGGACCGGCGAACGACAGGTGGTAGCCCTGCTCGACGCAGATCCGCGCCATGGCGACATCGCCGGAGAAGCAGTGGAAGATCACCCGGTCCGGCGGCCCCTCGGCCCGGAGGACCGCCAGGACGTCGTCGTGCGCGTCCCGGTCGTGGATCATCAGCGGCTTGCCCAGCCGCTTGGCCAGGTCGATGTGCCAGGCGAAGGCCTCCGCCTGCACGTCGTGCGGGGCGGCGTCCCAGTAATGGTCCAGGCCGGTCTCCCCGATCGCCACCACCCGCGGATCGGCCGCCAGTCGCTCGAGTTCGGCGCGGGCCGCGTCGTCCAGCAGATCCGCCCGCGTCGGGTGCAGGGCGACGGCCGCGTAGAGATCCGGATGCCACCCCGCCGCGTCGACCACCCAGCGGGCGGACGCCAGGTCGTCGGCCACCGTGACCACCTGCCGGACACCGACCGCGGCGGCCCTGGCCATCGCCGCCGCGACGTCTTCCGGGGTTTCGCAACCACAGGCGTCGAGGTGCGTGTGAGCGTCCACCACCGGACGCGGCAGCGGCTCCGGCGGCGGCACCATCGGCCGCTCGGCCACGGCCGGGTGCGGCGTGCCGTTCACTCGCCCCTCCTCCGGCCTGTGTCAGTTCGAGAGTTGATCATGGCAAAGCTCGCACGAAACACGGCGTGTCGCGGGTCAATCCTGCGAGTTTTGCCATGATCAACTTCGCCACAGAGGATGATCGCTCCGCAATTCGAGCCCGGCACTCAGGCGATCGGGGCCCAGGAGGGGCCGGTCTCGCCCAGCTTCGGATCCAGCTTGGTGAACAGCGGGGTCGGCTTGGCCAGCGGGCGCCCGACCTCGATGTCCCGGCGCCGCCAGACAGCCTGCTCAGCGGCGTAGTTGCCGGTGATCACCGGGTAATCCCGGACCTCCGGCACCCCTACGCCCTCGACGTCGTCGTCGAAGTCCGTCACCTCGCGGATCTCCGGCTGGGCCGCCCAGACTCCGTCTCCGCCCAGGGCCGCGAACACCTGCTGCGAGGAGTGCGGCAGGAACGGCGTCAGCAGCGTCTTGGTGTCGTCCACCACCTGCAGCGCGGTGTGCAGAACGGTCGCCTGCCGCTCCTTGTCGTCACCCAATTTCCAGGGTTCGGATTCGGAAATGTATTTGTTCGCGAGGCCGGCCAGCCGCATCGCCTCGCCCGACGCGGCCTTGAAGCGGCTGCGCCCCAACAGTTCTCCGACCGTGTCGAATGACCGCTCGGCCGCCGTGAGCAGCGCGACGTCCAGCTCCGTCCGCGGACCGGGCGCCGGAATGGCACCGAAGTTCTTGTGCGCCATCGAGATCGACCGGTTGACGAGGTTGCCCCACTCGTTGGCGAGCTCGAAGTTGGTGCGCCGCACGAACTCCTCCCAGGTGAAGTCCGCATCCTGGTTCTCCGGGCCGGCCGCCGCGATGAAGTAGCGCAGCGCGTCCGGACCGTACTCGCGGAGGAAGTCCCCGACATAGATGACGGTCTTGCGGGACGTCGAGAATTTCGAGCCACTCATCGTCAGGAACTCGCTGGACACCACCTCCGTCGGCAGATTGAGCGCACCGAGGGTGCCAGCCGAACCGCCACGTGCGCCCAGACCGTTGTAGGCCAGCAATTCCGCCGGCCAGATCTGCGAGTGGAAGGTGATGTTGTCCTTTCCCATGAAGTAATAGGCGCGGGCCGCGGCATCGCCGCCCTGCCACCAGCGCTGCCAGGCGTCCGGGTCCGGCTTGCCGCCGGGCTCGGTCACGCCGCCGTACCGGCGGGCCCACTCGATGGACGCGGACAGATACCCGATGACGGCGTCGAACCACACGTACAGCTTCTTGTCCGGGCGGTCCCGCCACCCGTCAAGCGGCACCGGGATGCCCCAGTCGATGTCCCTGGTCATCGCTCTCGGCCGGAGGTCGTCGAGCAGGTTCAGCGAGAACCGCAGCACGTTGGGTCGCCAGTCGGTGCGGGTCTGCAGCCAGGAACCGAGCGCACCGGCCAACGCGGGCAGATCCAGGAAGTAATGCTCGGACTCGGTGAAAATCGGTGTCTCACCGTTGATCCGGGACCGCGGGTTGATCAGGTCGATCGGGTCCAGCTGGTTCCCGCAGTTGTCGCACTGGTCGCCGCGGGCACCGTCATACCCGCAGATCGGGCAGGTGCCCTCGATGTAGCGGTCGGGCAGCGTGCGGCCGGTGGACGGCGAGATCGCCGACATCGTGGTCTTCGGCACGAAATAGCCGTTGCGGTGCACGGTGCGGAACAACTCCTGCACGACCGCGTAGTGGTTGCGGGTCGACGTCCTGGTGAACAGGTCGTAGGAGAGCCCGAGGCCCTGCAGATCACCGACGATCACCCGGTTGTAGCGGTCGGCGAGTTCCCTTGCCGGGACCCCCTCGGCGTCGGCCTGCACCAGGATCGGGGTGCCGTGTTCGTCGGTTCCGGAGACCATCAGCACGTCGTTGCCGGCCATCCGCTGGTAGCGGGAGAAGACGTCAGCGGGGACGCCGAAACCGGAGACGTGGCCGATGTGCCGGGGGCCGTTGGCGTAGGGCCAGGCCACCGCTGTCAGGACGGGCGAGCTCATTCCGTTGAGGTTAACGGTCGCGTACGTACGGCGTGGACATCATTCGCCCGCCGCTGGTGCACAACACGGTGTTGATCATGACGAAACTCGCACGATCACACCGCGACACGCCGCGCGAAGTGCGAGCTTTGCCATGATCAACACCACCACAGTCGCCGCGCGGGCCCCGACCGACTCACCCCGGGTGCACCTCGAAGGTGAAACCGTTCGCCTGCAGGCGCCGGGTCAGCGCTCCGTTCATCGCGGTCGCGGGAGTGAGCACGCCCGCACCCTCGGGCAGGTCGTCGACGGCGAGGCACAGCGCGGACTCGCTCAGCATCACCGACGTCGCCTGGTAACCGGGGTCGCCGGACGCCGCCACGACGGCGGTGTAACGAGCGCCGGTGGTGCTGACGCCGCGGATCTCCAGCCGGAAATGTCCTTCGCGGCGCACCTTCTCGCTCGGCCCCTCGCCGGGCGACGGCAGGATCCGGTCCAGCACCGGCCGGCTGAAACGGTTCGCCAACCCGGCTGCCAGGGCGCCGGTGCCGAGCGCGACACCGGCGGCGGTGACGGCGGCGAGTGGTGACGTACCGGTCCGGACGACCTCCCGGTACCTCAGTTCGCGGCCGTACCGGTGACCCTGCAGGGCATTGCTGCGCCGGACGACCCTGGAATTGAACGACGACATGACGAACGGGGCGACCCAGCTCCCGTCATCGAGCCGCTCGGTGAGGAACGCGTCGGATTGCCGGCCGAGGTCGGGTTCGGCGTCCCGGTCCGGGCTGAACAGGTACGGGTCGGCGAGCCGCCGCCGGAGCGCCGGGTCCGCCCGGCCGGCGTCGATGATGCCGCGCAGCGAATCGAAGGTGCCGCCGCTGATCCCGCCCTTGAGCGAGACGACCACCAGGGTGGCCTGCGCGAGTTCACCGGCACCGTCCGCGATCACCCGGTCGGCCAGCAGTTGCACGCCGAGGTCGGACGGCACGGAGTCGAACCCGCAGGAATGCACGATCCGGGCACCGGTGCGGGTGGCGACGTCCTGCACCGCGTCGATGCTGTCCCTGACGAAGGTCGGCTCGCCGGTGAGGTCCGCGTAGGCGGTGCCCGCCTCGGCGCAAGCCCTGACCAGCGGCAGCCCGTACCGCGCGTACGGCCCCACCGTGCTGACGACGACCCGCGCCGACGCGGCGAGCGCGCCGACGGCCTCCTCATCGGAGGAATCTGCGACGATCACCGGCCAGTCGACGCCGAGGTCGCGCTGCAGGCCGGCAAGCCGTTCCTTCGAGCGGCCGGCGAGGCCGACCCGCACGGCGCCGAGGTCCACCGTGGCGAGTCGCTGCGCGACCAATCGCCCGACGAACCCGGTCGCACCGAACACCACGACATCGAGGTCTGCTTCGCTCACCAGCTCGACAGTACAAACGCCGGAGCCGCTAGCCCGGATCCGGGTCCGGCTCGGGCGCCTCGATGACGACGAGTTCGGTCCCGGCCTGGTCGACCGCGATCGGGTGCGCGGCGATCGCCCGGGCGATGGCCAGAGATCTTTCCGCCGACGAATCGGTCACCGTCGCGGTCAACAGCACGCTGTCCGGTTCGGTCGTCACCTCGATCTCGCCCCGCAGTTCGTCGACAGTGAGGTCGAGGCCCAGCTCAGCGATCACCCGCGCGGCGAGCGCCTCGCCATCGAGTGCGGCCGCGTACGAGTCCACCGCCGCGGCTGCATCCGAACCTGTCGACGTCGCGTCAGCGGGCGACGTCACGAAGAACGTCACCGAATTGGAGTACTCGGGCGGGCCGAGCACCTGGACCACGGTGACCGCCCCGACTCCGAGCAGGATCGCGACCGCGGCCACAGCACCGCGGCCGACCGCTTCCCGGCGGCGGACGTCCACGGGCCTCAGCTACCGGAGGGCGGCGCCTGGTTGACGCCCGGAGTCGGGCCGTCCTCCCGAACCTCGCTGCGGTCGCCCGACCACAGCGTGTGGAAGGTGCCGTCCTTGTCCACCCGCTTGTAGGTGTGCGCACCGAAGAAGTCCCGCTGGCCCTGGATCAACGCGGCCGGCAACCGTTCCGAGCGCAGGCCGTCGTAGTAGGACAACGCTGCCCCGAACCCCGGTGTCGGGATTCCGGACTGGGCCGCCCCGGCCACCACCCGCCGCCAGGAGTCCTGGGCGTGCGTGATCGCGTCGGTGAAGTACGGAGCGAGCAGCAGCGACGCGGGAATCTCCACCCCGGTACCGACGTCGTACGCCTCGGTGATGCGGTTGAGGAACTTGGCCCTGATGATGCAGCCGCCGCGCCAGATACGTGCCACCGCACCGACATTGATGTCCCAGCCGTATTCAGCGGCGCCCGCGAAGATCTCGTCCAGGCCCTGGGCGTAGGCGACGATCTTCGAGGCGTACAACGCGATCCGGACGTCCTCGACGAACTGGTCCTTGTCCTTGACCGACCAGCCGCCGTTCGGCCCGGGCAGCTTGCCGGCCGCAGCGGCGCGCTGGGTCGCGGCGGACGAGAGCCCCCTGGCGAAGACGGCCTCCGCGATGCCCGACACGGGGATGCCGAGATCGAGCGCCGTCTGCACCGTCCACGTCCCGGTGCCCTTCATGCCGGCCGCGTCGACGACGACATCGATGAAGGGCGAACCGGTCTCGGCGTCGACATGCCGCAGCACCTCGGCGGTGATCTCGACCAGGAACGAGTCGAGGTCGCCCTTGTTCCATTCGGCGAAGATGTCACCGATCTCGGCCGGCGTCAGGCCCGCGCCGCGCCGCAGCAGGTCGTAGGCCTCGGCGATCAGCTGCATGTCGGCGTACTCGATGCCGTTGTGCACCATCTTGACGAAGTGCCCGGCGCCGTCGGTGCCGATATGCGTGCAGCAGGGCGCACCGTCGACGTGCGCCGAGATCTTCTCCAGGATCGGGCCCAGCGACTCGTACGACTTGGCGGACCCGCCCGGCATGATCGACGGCCCGTTGAGCGCGCCCTCCTCGCCGCCGGACACACCGCAGCCGACGAAGTGAATGCCCTTCTCCTGCAACGCCGCCTGCCGCCGGCGGGTGTCGGAGAATTTCGCATTGCCGCCGTCGATGATGATGTCGCCCGGCTCGACCAGCGCCGCCAGCTCATCGATGACAGCGTCGGTGGGGCCGCCGGCCTTGACCATGATCAGGATCTTGCGCGGTACCGCCAGGGATGCGACGAATTCCTCCGTCGAGTCCGACGGGACGAAAGTGCCATCGCCGCCGTGTTCCTCGATCAGCGCCGTGGTTTTCGCCGTCGTGCGGTTGTGTACCGCGGTGACGAAGCCGTTGCGGGCGAAGTTGCGGGCGAGGTTGGAACCCATCACGGCAAGTCCCGTGACGCCGATGTCGGCCTTGGGGGACGTCGCGGTGGTCGCAGGATCGGTCATTTCCGGGCCTCCGGGCAGCAGTCAGGGCGGTGCGGACGCCTCAGCCTTCCGCACCGTCGGGAGCGCCGCACGCCGGGGGTGCTCTGTCGGCCCGACCCCGGGGCAGGGCTGGTCGGACGGCGTCAGCCGCTGATGGCGGCCTTGACCGCCGCGGAGATCCGGGCGCCGTCGGCACGCCCCGCGGCCGCAGCCTGCACCTGCTTGATGATCGGGCCCATCTGCCGCATGGTGACCGGCCCACCGGTGTCCGCGCGCACCTGCTCGACCGCCGCGCTGACCAGGGAGCCGAGCTCTGCGTCATCCAGCGGAGTCGGGAGGTACCCGGACAGCACCGCCGCCTCGGCCTCCTCCTGCGCCGCCTGCTCGGCACGCCCCGCACCGGCGAAGGCCTCCGCTGCTTCGGCCCGTTTGCGGACCTCCTTGGCGAGCACCGCCTGCACCTCGGCGTCGGTCAACTCCTTGGCGGTGGTGCCGGCGACCTCCGCGGTCGTCACCGCGGCCAGTGCCATCCGCAGCGTTCCGGTGGTCAGGGTGTCCCTGGCCTTCATGGCCGTGGTGAGGTCCGCACGCAGGCGGCCCTTCAGGGTTGCCGCGCCGCTGCTGTCGGTCATATCGCTCATTTCCTCGATGGTTCCAGTTCGCCCCGCGACACCGTGCGCCGCGCCCTGTCCCGAACAGTCTCAGCACGGGGCTTGACAGTCAAAGCTAATGGCATTAGCTTTTGAGCTATGACATCAAGCCAAGCGAACGGGGCTCCGATCATGACCACCAACACCACCACCCAGTACCTCGACCGCGGCGAGGGGCGGATCGCCTACGACGTGACCGGCAGCGGACCCCTGGTCGTCGCCGTGCCCGGCATGGGCGACCTGCGCAGCACCTACCGGCACCTGGCGCCGGCCCTGGTCGACGCCGGCTTCCGGGTCGCCGCCATGGACCTGCGTGGCCACGGAGACAGCGACACGTCGTTCACCGCCTACGACGATCCGGGCGTCGCGTCCGACGTCAGTGCGCTGATCGAGCACCTGGGCGGCCCTGCCCTGGTGATCGGCAACTCGATGGGTGCCGCCGCTGCAGTGATCGCCGCGGCTGAAACCCCCTCTCTCGTCAGCGGTGTCGTGCTGATCGGCCCGTTCGTCCGCAACCCGCTCGCGCCGGCCTGGCAGCGGTTCATGTTCCGGGCGATGATGGGCGGCCCGTGGGCCAGACTGGCCTGGCTTTCCTACTACCCGACGCTGGTCCCCACCCGGAAGGATGCGGACTACACCGAGCATCGGGCAGCGATCGGAGCGGCGCTCGCCCGTCCGGGACACGGCCGGGCGTTCCGGACGACCACACGGGTCTCACACGCTCCAGCAGAAGCGGCGCTGGACAAGGTGTCGACGAACGTGCTCGTGGTGATGGGCAGCAAGGACACCGACTTCCCCGATCAGCAGGCCGAGGCGCAGTGGATCGCCGATCGGCTCGGCGGGCGCGTCGTCATGGTCCCCGACGCCGGCCACTACCCGCAGTCCGAGTTCCCCGAGGTGACCACGCCCGCCGTGCTGGAGTTCGCACGGATGGTCGCAGCCGGCGGTACGGATGCCTAGGGCGGGTCTGTCGCGAGCGGTCATTGCTTGCGACGCAGCCGAGCTTGCCGACGAAAGTGGCTGGGATCAACTCACTCTCGCCGCGGTGGCGGCCAGGTTCGGTGTCCGTCAGCCCAGTCTGTACAAGCACGTGGCCGGCCTTTCCGAGCTGCGCCGAGACGTATCGGTGCTGTCCGCCCAGGAACTGCACCAGGAACTCACGGCGGCTGCCGTCGGCAAGTCCGGGGCTGACGCCCTGCAGGCCATGGCGGAGGCCTACCGCACGTTCGCCAAGAAGCACCCCGGCCGTTACGAGGCGTGTGTCATCGCGCCGGCAGCCGGCGACGTCGAGTATCAGCAGGTGGCCGCGGCGGTGGTCGGCACCGTCGCCGCAGTCCTGAGTGGGTACGGCCTGGAAGGGGATGACGCGATCCACGCCATCCGCGGCCTGCGCGCCCTGATGCATGGCTTCGTCTCGCTGGAGGCCACCGGCGGATTCGCGCTGCCGCAGGACCTGGACGAGAGCTATCGCCGGCTCGTGGACGGGTTTGCTGCGTCGCTCTCCCGCCGTTGACGCAGTCAGGTGACTGTTCCGGTGCCGGCTACCGCCTGGTGGCGGCCGCGTACACGACCCTGCGCGCCAGGCCGAACCGGGCGGCCACCGCGTCCACCGCATCGCGGCGGGTGCCGCCGGCGTCCACGAGTTCCTTGACGGCTGCGGCGAGTTCGTCTGCTCCCGCCGGTGCGACGTCCCCGGTGGCACCGGCCACCACGAGTGTCACTTCGCCCCGCACACCCTGCTCCGCCATCAGGACAAGGTCGGCGAGCGTGCCCCTGCGAACCTCCTCGTAGGTCTTGGTGAGTTCCCGGCAGAGCGCCGCGGGACGGTCGGCACCGAACGCCGCCGCCATCGCCGTCAGCGCCTCGGTCAACCGGTGCACCGATTCGAAGAAGATCATCGTCCGGCGCTCCCCGGCCAGCTCGGCCAGCGCCCGGCCGCGTTCGCCGGGTTTACGCGGCAGAAAACCCTCGAAGCTGAACCGGTCGGACGGCAGCCCGGACAGCGCAAGCGCGGTGATCACGGCGGAGGGGCCGGGCACGGAGGTGACCAGCAGGCCGGCCTCTGCGGCCGCAGCCACCAGCCGGTACCCGGGATCGGAGACCGACGGCATCCCGGCGTCCGTCACCAGCACCACGGTCTGCCCGTCCCGCATGCGGTCGAGCAGGGCCGGGATGCGGGACTGCTCCACGGATTCGTAATAGGACACGATCGGCGCGCTGAGCGTGACGCCCAGGTCGGCTGCCAGCCGGTGCAACCGCCGGGTGTCCTCCGCGGCGATCACGTCGGCGGTGGCGAGCGCGGTGCGCAGCCCCTCCGAGGCGTCCGACGGCCGGCCCAACGGAGTGCCGGCCAGCACCAGCCGCCCCGCCTTCACGTCCGCCGTCACCCCGTCACCTTACGATCGAGCGCATGTCCGCCCCGCCCTCCGTCGTCAGCACGGTCGCTGACGACATGCCGCCGGAGGCGCCGGACGCTGCCGACGACGCGACCAGGGGCGGCGAACCCGACCCGTCACGGCCGGATCCCGCGGACTCCGTCGTTCCGATCGGCGCCGTTCCCGCCCTGACGAAGCCGGTACGGACCCCGCGGCGGGTGCTGCCGCCGATGCCGACCGACCGCGCCCGCGGCTGGGCCGTCACCGGAGTGATCACCGCTATCGCGGCCGTCGTCAGGACCGTCGGTCTCGGATCGGCCACCGACGGCGGGACGCCGCTGTTCGACGAGAAGTACTACGCCATCCAGGCGCAGGAGATGCTGCGGAACGGCGGCGTCGAGGACAACCAGGGTTTCGGCGTGGTGGTCCACCCGCCACTGGGCAAGCAGCTCATCGCCATCGGCGAATGGCTGATCGGCAACACCCCGACCGGTTGGCGGCTGGCGTCGGCGGTCGCGGGCATCGTCAGCGTGCTGCTGATCATCCGGGTGGTCCGCCGGATGACCAGGTCCACGCTGCTCGGTGCCATCGCGGGGGTGCTGCTGATCTGCGACGGCGTCAGCCATGTCCAATCCAGATCGGCGCTGCTGGACATCTTCCAGGCGGTGTTCGTCCTCGGGGCGTTCGCTTGTTTGATCGCCGACCGCGATCAGGTGCGAGCCCGGTTGGCGGCCGCGGTGGGGGACGGGTCGATCGCGACGCACCGCGCCGGCATCGCCCTCGGCGCCCGCTGGTGGCGATTCGGCGCCGGTGTGCTGCTGGGTCTGTGCACTGCGGTGAAGTGGTCGGGGGCGTACTGGATCGTCGCGTTCGGGGTGTTGACCGTCATCTGGGACATCACGGCGCGCCGGGAGGCAGGGATCCGGCGGCCGGTCCGGGCGGTGCTCCGGCGCGATCTGCTGCCGAACCTGTGGTCGCTCGGCGTCGTGCCGCTGATCACCTACATCGCGTCCTGGTGGGCGTGGTTCGCCTCTGAGACGGTGTGGCCGCGGCACACCCTGGTGGCCGTCACCAGCAATCGTTCGGACTGGAAGAGCGGCGCCCTGTACGAACTGGCCTCGGTCTGGAAGAACGAACTGTGGCAGTGGACGTGGAAGATGCTGGACTTCCACTCGCACCTGCTCACGCCGACGGACCCGACCAAGCGGCATCCGTGGGAATCGAAGCCCTGGACGTGGCCGATCGGCACCCGGCCGGTGCTGTACTACTCCCCCGCCGACGGCACCGCCTGCGGGGACGGACCGGCCAATTGCGTCCGCCGGATCTTCCTGATCGGCACGCCTGCGCTCTGGTGGATCGCACTGTTCGTGCTGGCCTGGGCGTTGTGGAAGGCCATCGGCCGGTTGGACTGGCGGTATGCGGCGGTGCTGGTGGCCTACGGTGCGGGCTACCTGCCGTGGTTCACCAACCTCGACCGGCAGATGTACTTCTTCTACGCGACGCCGCTCGCGCCGTTCCTCGTCATCGGGATCGCCCTGGTGCTCGGTGACGTGCTGGGCCGGGGCATGGGCTCACCCGATGGCGGCTCGCCCGGCAGCCGGGTCGGTGTGGAGCGACGGCTGACGTCGGTCGCCGTCGTGGCCGTCTACGTCGGCCTCGTGGTCGCCAATTTCATCTGGCTCTGGCCGGTCCTGAACGGTGACCCGATCACCCAGGAGCGCTTGGTGATGGAGACCTGGCTGCCCTCGTGGGGGTGATTTCGACCTTGGTTTCCGGTCTCGGAGGCGACCCTGCGGGCCTCTGACCGGCAGGTATAGGGTCGAGGCCGAGTGCGGCCACCACCCCGTGCTGTCGCGCCGGTTCCACCTCAGGACAGCAGAAAGTCGAAGGAGATCACATGGGCCAGTACACCTTGCCGGATTTGCCATACGACTACGCGGCGCTCGAGCCTCACATCTCGGGCCAGATCATGGAACTGCACCACAGCAAGCACCACGCCGCCTACGTGACGGGCGCCAACACCACCCTCGACCAGCTCGCCGAGGCCCGCGAGAAGGATTCCTTCGGGTCGATCAACGGTCTCGAGAAGAGCCTCGCGTTCCATCTCGGCGGCCACATCAACCACTCGGTGTTCTGGCCGAACCTGTCCCCCGACGGCGGCGACAAGCCGGACGGCGAACTGGGCGCGGCGATCGACGAGTTCTTCGGATCGTTCGACGGCTTCCAGCGTCAGTTCACCGCCAACGCCAACGCCATCCAGGGTTCCGGTTGGTCGATCCTGGCGTGGGACACGCTCGGTCAGCGGCTGAACATCCTGCAGCTGTTCGATCAGCAGGGGAACATCCCCGCCGCGCAGATCCCGATCGTGCTGCTGGACATGTGGGAGCACGCCTTCTACCTGCAGTACAAGAACGTCAAGGCCGACTACGTCAAGGCCTGGTGGAGTGTCGTCAACTGGGCGGACGCCACCGCGCGCTTCAACGCGGCGCGCGCGAACACCGGCGGCCTCATCATCCTGTAGCCGCATCGCTCGCCATGTCGAAAGGCCCCGAGGTCATCACGACCCGGGGCCTTTTGGCTGCTCCGAGTGCATGGCCCACTACGGACCTCGGTCAGCCCGGACATCGGTCAGTAGGGAAGCGGCTGCGCCAGCGGCACCGCGACCCCCAGCCGTTCGGCGAGCCGGCGTGCATCGTAGGGAGCACGGGCCATGTAGTCGTTGTCGAAGAACACCTGCACCTGGCGGACCCCCGGTGTCCGCGCCCACTGGGTCACCCGGCCCGCCCACCAGTCGATGCCCTGATCGGTGTAGCCACTCACGTACAACTCCTGGTCGCCGTGCAGCCGGACGTAGACGATGTCGGCGGTGACCTCGTCGACCCAGGTGAATTTTCCCGCCGTGTCCGCGACGACGAGCCCGATGCCGTACTCCCGGCAGAGCCGGGCGAACTCGCCGGTGCCGAAGGATTCGTGCCGGACCTCGACCACGTGCCGGACCGGCGCCTCCGGGCGATGCGGCGTGATCACCGGGTCCTCCCCGAACCGGGTCTTGATCCGGTCGTCACACCGGGCGGCGACCGCTGCGGCCTGCTCGGCGGTGAAGGGCAGGGACGCGAAGAATTCCCGCATGCGGTCCTCGCGGTAGGCCAGCATCGGCGGAAGCTGCCACAGGATCGGGCCGAGCTTGTCGCCGAGCGCGAGGATCCCCGAGGAAAGGAAATTGGCCAGCGCCTGATCACCACCACCGAGCTTCTTGAGGTGGGTAATGTACCGGCTGCCCTTCACCGCGAAGACAAAGTCCGCGGGGGTCGCGTCCCGCCACCGGCGGTAGCTGCTGGGCCGTTGCAGTGAGTAGAACGATCCGTTGATCTCCAGTGCGGTGAAGGCGCGCGAGGCGAATTCCAGTTCCTTGCGCTGCGGGAGACCAGGCGGGTAGAAGCGGCCGCGCCAATGCCGGTAGGTCCAGCCCGAGACCCCGATCCGGATCTCGGCCGTCACGGCCCCGACAGCTCAGACGGCTCGGGTCGCTCGAGAGCTGCCTCCACCCGGGTGACCTTGCCGTCCAGTTCGCCGACATGACCGGGACGGATGTCGGCCTTCATCACCAGCGACACCCGGCTGCCGTACCTGCCGACGACGTCGCAGGCCTTCTTCACGACGGCCATGCACTCGTCCCAGTCTCCCTCGACGGTGGTGAACATCGCGTCGGTCCGGTTCGGCAGTCCCGATTCACGCACCACTTTCACCGCCTGGGCGACCGCCTCGGAGACGGACCCCGACGCATCCGCGCCGGCCAGCTCGCCGACACCGGACGGGGCGATCGAGAACGCGATGAGCATCCGTCCACCGTATCGGCGCAGGAATCAGCGGCCGACAGCCGGTGCCGCACCGCAGCTTCTGGTCGGCCGACCGCGTGAACGACTACCCGCGGGCACGTTTGACGGCGGCTGCCAACTCGTCACGGGTCATGGTGGATCGGCCCGCGATGTCCAGTTCCTGGGCCGCCCGGTACAGCTCCGCGCGGGTCGGCTGCGATGTGGGTGCAGCGGTCGGCGCGGCTTTCGGAGAGGCGGCGCGGGCAGTGGCGGTGCGGGCGGTCGTGGCCCGGCGCGGCGCGGGCCGTGGCTTCGGCGTCCGCCTGGTCGCCTCGGCGGGCGCCCCGTCTTGCACAGGCAGGGCCGCTGGAGCTGTTGGTTCCGGAGCGGCAGCGGGGGCAGTGTCGACCGGAACCGCGGCCGGGACGGCATCGGCCCGCACTGCACCGTTCGACGTCGGGTCGCCGGCGGCGACGCCCTTGGCGGTCTTCCCCACCTTCTTGGAATCCGCCTTCTTGGAATCCGCCTTCTTGGCATCCGCTTTCTTGGCATCCGGCTTGGAACCCCCGGACTTCCCCTTGGCCTTGTTCGAGTTGGCCTTGTTCGAGTTGGCCTTCTTGGCGTCGACCTTCTTGGCGTCGGCTTTCTTGGCGTCGGCCTTCTTCGCCTTCGCCTTGAGCGCGGTCTTCTTGTCAGCGGCCTTCTTCGCCTTCTTGGCCTTTTTGGCTTTCTTGTCGTCCTTGGCCTTCTTGTCGTCCTTGGACTTCGACGACTTCTTCTTCGAACCGGCCACGGGGGCAACCTCCTGCTGGACTGGGGCGAAGTCGGCGGCGAAAGATCACCGTTGTAGAAGCGACCTCACCACAAATCGGCGAGATTAGCGCGCAGACTCCCCGACAACAGGTGACTCAGCGGGCGATGATCAGTGGGTGTTGCGGACGGTCACCTGGTCGCCGGCGACCGCGTCGGCCTGTTCCGGACGGAAGATGTCCGGCTCGATGTACAGCACCCTGGCGATCGGAACCGCAGCACGCACCCGCTCCTCCACCGCGTTGATGGCATTCGCGACGTCGGTCGCCGATGTGCTCGTCTGCACAGCGACCTTCATCGCGACCATCAGCTCGTCCGGACCGAGGTACAGCGTCTTCATGTGAATGATCCGGTCGACGTCGTCTCCGGCTTCCGCGGCCTTCCGGATGGCCTCGACGTCGTTCGCCGACGCGCCCTCGCCGATCAGCAGGCTCTTCGTCTCGATGCCGAGGATCACCGCGACGACGATCAGCAGCACGCCGATGAAGACGGTGCCGATGCCGTCGAACACGCCGTTGTCCATGACGACAGCGGCTGATACACCGAGCAAAGCCAGCATCAGGCCGGTCAGCGCGGCGATGTCTTCCAGCACCACCACCGGCAGCTCCGGAGCCTTCGCCCGGCGAACGAATTCGAGGATCGAGATGCCCCTCCGATCCGTCGCGGACTCCTTCAGTGCCGTCCGCAGCGAGAACGACTCCAGCGCGATGGCGATCAACAACACGGCGAGCGGAATCCACGCCCGCTCGATCGGCTCAGGGTGTTGGATCTTGTGCACACCTTCGTAGATGGAGAAGACCCCGCCCACGCTGAACAGGATGATCGACACCAGGAACGCGTAGACGTACCGCTCGCGTCCGTAGCCGAAGGGATGGTCGGGCGTCGCCGCCCGGGCGGCCCGCTTGCCGCCGATCAGCAGGAGTACCTGGTTGCCGGAATCCGCCAGCGAGTGCACGGATTCGGCCAGCATCGACGACGAGCCGGACAGCAGGAAGGCGACGAATTTCGTGACGGCGATCCCCAAGTTCGCCATCAGGGCCGCCAGAATCGCCTTTGTGCCACCGGATGTACTCATGCTCAGGTCTCCTCGTTCGACGTCCACACAAGGACCCCGGTCGCCGGTCGCCCGCCGGCCGCCCTAGAAGTTGCCGGGCGCCTGGCGCTGAAACGTTGACCGGCACGGACAACCTGACGATCGGTCGGCTTCGGAACTGATTCAGCGAAGCGAATCACACTTTCGGCCGGGGTCCGCAGTGCAGAGGAGTCGGCACCACGGCCGGACGTCCGATTCGGCCGCCCCGCAGCTCATCCTGGCGGTAAGGCGTCGGCGGGCCTACCCCGTGACAACACGTCGTGTGCGGTCCGACACAATCCTGTTCATGCCCTCGCAACATGACGGCCCTACGGTGCGTCACATGGCGGATCTGTTCGAGGAGTACCCGTTCGGACGGGCATGGGACGAGATGTTCTCGGCACCCGGCGAGATCAGACCGGCGTACGAGTCGGTCTTCGCCACGCTGCAGACGCTCGATGCAACGGACCTCAAGGCCAGGGCCGACATCATGGGCCGCACCTTCCTCGACCAGGGCATCACGTTCGCTCTCGGCGGCGTCGAACGCCCGTTCCCGCTCGACCTGATCCCCCGGATCGTCACTGCCGCCGAGTGGACCGCGGTAGAGAAGGGCGTGCCGCAGCGCGTCCGGGCCCTCGAGGCCTTCCTCGCCGACGTCTACGGCGCAGGCCGGATCTTCGCCGACGGCGTCGTCCCCCGGCGCCTGGTCACCACCTCGCCGCACTTCCACCGCCAGGTGATGGGCATGGACGCCCAGGACGGCGCCCGCATCGTCATCTCCGGTGTCGACCTGATCCGGGACGAGCACGGACGGTTCCGGGTGCTCGAGGACAACGTCCGCATCCCGTCGGGCGTGTCCTACGTGCTGGAGAACCGGCATGCGGTCACCCAGGTGCTGTCCGAGGCCGGCGCCGACCAGCGGGTCCGTCCCGTCTCGGAGTACCCCGGCAGGTTGCTGGCGGCGCTGCGGGCGGTCGCGCCCTGGAACGTCACCGATCCCAACGTGGTCGTGCTGACCCCCGGCGTCTACAACTCCGCCTACTTCGAGCACACCCTGCTGGCCAGGGAGATGGGCGTCGAACTCGTCGAGGGCCGGGACCTGATCTGCCGCAACAACAAGGTGTTCCTGCGGACCACCTCCAGCGAGATGCCGGTGCACGTCATCTACCGCCGGGTCGATGACGAGTTCCTGGACCCGATGCAGTTCCGGCCGGACAGCCTGCTCGGTTCGCCGGGACTGCTGAACGCCGCCAGAGCCGGCAACCTGACCATCGCGAACGCCGTCGGCAACGGTATCGCCGACGACAAGCTGGTCTACACCTACGTCCCCGACATCATCAGGTACTACCTGAACGAGGAACCGATCCTGCTGAACGTCGACACCTACCGGATGGAGGACGAGGACCAGCGGGAGTACGCCCTGCAATACCTCGGCGAACTGGTGCTCAAGCCGGTGGACGGGTCCGGCGGGAAGGGCATCGTCATCGGGTCGCGGGCCGACGCTGTCACCCTCAACCGGGCGCGGGCGGCCATCCTGGAGAACCCGCGCGGCTGGATCTGCCAGCGGGAGATTGCGCTGTCGACGGTGCCGACCCTGATCGGCGACAAGATGCGCCCGCGGCACGTCGACCTGCGGCCGTTCGCGGTCAACAACGGCAACTCGGTGTGGGTGCTGCCCGGCGGCCTCACCAGGGTCGCGCTGCCGGAAGGCGAACTGGTCGTCAACTCGTCGCAGGGTGGCGGTTCGAAGGACACCTGGGTGCTCGGCGGCACTGCCGAGGCCGAGCCCGAGCCACCGGCGGATGCCACCCAGGTGATGCACCGGCTCGATGTCGCAGACCTGATGTTCGACCATCCGCCGCACCCGAGCGAGACCACCGGCACCTACCGGGCTCAACAGGGGCAGCAGCAACAGGCCATCACGCAGGAGCAGACATGCTGAGCCGCATCGCCGAATCGCTGTACTGGCTCGGCCGGCACGTCGAACGGGCGGACTGCACCGCGCGGATCCTGGACACCTACCTGCACCTGCTGCCGGCCGGGTCATGGCAGGCCGATCACCAGGTGATCCGCTCGTTGCTCGACTCGATGGGCCTGTCCGACGACGACACCGTGGGCACGGGCAGCCAGGCGGATTCCGGACAACTGGTGCGTGCCTTGGTGTTCGACGGCGAGCGCGCGTCCTCGGTGGCCGGCGCGCTGACTGCCGCGCGGGAGAACGCCCGCGGCGTCCGAGACGCGATTCCGCTGGATGTCTGGGAATGCCTGAACGTCACCTGGCATGGGCTGCGGACCAGGGACGCCAACGGCGCCGGCCCGCACATGTTCCTGCGCTGGGTCGGTGAGCGGTGCGCAATCGCCAACGGGCTGGTGTCGGAGGTGATGAGCCACGACGAGGGCTGGCATTTCCTGGTCGTCGGGCGCTCGCTGGAACGCGCCGACATGACCATCCGGCTGCTCGCTGCCGCCGAGTCCGAAACCGGATCGGTGCCGCCGTGGCGTGCGCTGGTCAGCGCCTGCGGCGGCTGGGAACCGTACGTCCGCTCCTACGGCGGCGCCATCGGCCAGCGCACCGCCACCGAGTTCGTGCTGCTGGACCGGCATTTCCCGCGGTCCGTGCTGCGCTCGCTGACCAGGGCGGAAACCTGCCTCGCGGAACTGGAGGCCGTCGGCGCCACCCGGTACCTCGACCCGCGGCGCGACCCGTCATCGGCGCGACGGATCGTCGGACGCACCCGGACAAGCCTGGATTACCGCACCGGCACCGAACTCGCGGCCGACCGCGCCCACCTGCTGGCCACCCTGCAGCGGACGGTCGCCAGCGCACATACCGCCGTGACGAGCTCGTTCTTCCGCAGGGAGGACGCGGTGAGCTGGGCGAACATCGGCGCGGAAGGAGGCGCGGCATGACAACGGACGCGGCGAACGACCTGCAGGGCCCGTCGCAGGGGCAGGGCGGGCTCGATCGGCCGGGCCCGGAGATCTGGCGGTTGCTGATCGTGCACCGCACCGTGCTCACCTACCCGGACACCGTCACCACGTCCTACAACGAGGTGCGGATGCAGCCGTCCGACGAGCCCGGCCAGGCCGTGCTGTCGGCCAGGCTGGAGATCGACCCGTTCGAGGGCGTGCTGTCCTACGTCGACTACTTCGGCACCAGAGTGGCGGCGTTCGACGTGCACCGGCCGCACCGCCACCTGGCTGTCACGGCGACCACCACCGTGGAAACCTTCCCGCCGATGGAGAGCTGGCCGGGTGCCGTGCCGCCCGGATCGCCGCCGCCGGTGGCGACGACCGCGCCGATGAGCTGGCAGGACCTGGCCGACTCGCACTGCGAGGACCGGTTCGAGGAATACCTGACGCCGACCCCGCTGACAGCTCTGGACGACGAGCTCACGGGCATCGCGGACGACATCAAGCGCGATTCGTCCACCCCGTCGGAAGCGGCGGCCACCGTCTGCGAATGGGTGCACTCGACGCTGACCTACGAGACCGGGGCGACCGGTGTCAGCACCTCCGCGGTCGAGGCCTACCTCGCCCGGCGCGGGGTCTGCCAGGACCTGTCCCACCTGGCAATCGGCATGCTGCGCTCGATGGGCGTGCCCACCCGGTACGTCTCGGGCTATCTGCATCCCGGCGGCACCATCGAGGTCGGCAAGGCCGTGACCGGGGAGTCGCATGCCTGGATCGAGTGGTTCGACGGCTCCTGGAACCGGTTCGACCCGACCAATCTGAGGGCACCCGGGCAGGCACATGTGGTGGTCGGGCGCGGCCGGGACTACCGCGACGTGCCACCGGTCAAAGGCGTGTATGCCGGGCCGGACGCGACCGGCAATGACGTGACCGTCCGGGTGACCCGCCTACGCTGAGGCCGGCCGTCACCCGGCCGGTGAGATCGGCTCCACGTTCCATCTCGGAACGCGGCCGGTCAGGCACCGGACAGTGGTGACGTTCCTCACGTAAAGTCAGTGCAGCCGGGTCCGCCGAAGCACGCCTCGCTCCGGGGTTTCTCGCGGGTCGGCCTGTCAAGGAGGACGAGTCATGACCGCGACGTTGACCGAGCGAGCGCAGTCGTTCGGGCACCTATTTGTGGACCGGGTCGGCAAGACGCCCAACGGCGAGGCCTTCCGGTACCGGGTCGGTGACGACTGGACGTCGCTGACTTGGGCGCAGACCAAGGAGCGCGTCTTCGAACTCGCTGCCGGGCTCGTCGATCTCGGCGTCCAGCCGCAGCAGCGGGTGGCCATCGCCTCGACGACCAGGATCGAGTGGATCCTCTCGGACCTGGCCGTGCTGTGCTCGGGTGCCGCGACGACCACCGTGTACCCCACCACCAACGCTCCGGACGTCGCGTACATCATCGGTGACTCCGAATCGGTGCTGATGTTCGCCGAGAACAAGGACCAGGCGGCCAAGGCACTGGAGACCCATCCGCCGTGCCTGAAGACCATCGTGTTGTTCGACGGGTCGGCGGACGAGCTTCCGAACGCCGGGGAGGTCACGGTCCTGACCCTGGACGAGCTCGCCGAACGCGGCCGGCGGCGGCTCGTCGACAAGCCCGATGTGGTCGACCAGCGCATCGCGGGTTGCCACCCCGAGGACCTCGCCACCCTGATCTACACCTCCGGCACCACGGGCCGACCCAAAGGCGTCCGGCTGGTGCACGACAACTGGACGTACGAGGGCAAGGCCGTCGCCGCGCTCAACATCCTCGGACCCGATGACGTCCAGTACCTGTGGTTGCCGCTGTCGCATGTGCTCGGCAAGGTGCTCACCGCTGTCCAGCTGGAGTTCGGCTTCGCCACCGCAGTCGACGGTGATCTCACCAAGATCGTCGAGAACCTGGCCGTCGTGAAGCCCACGTTCATGGGCGGCGCCCCGCGCATCTTCGAGAAGGTCCGCGCCAAGGTCACCCTCACGGCCCAGGGGCACGGCGGGCTGAAGGCCAAGATCTTCGACTGGGCGATCGGCGTGGGACTGCAGGGCTCCCGGGTCCGCCAGCAGCGCAAGCAGCCGTCGAAGCTCCTCTCGGCGCAGCTGGCCATCGCCGACAAGCTGGTGTTCAGCACGGTGCGCGAGCGCCTCGGCGGCCGCATCCGGTTCTTCGTCTCCGGGTCCGCCGCGCTGTCGACCGATGTCGCCGAATGGTTCGACGCCGTCGGGATGCCGATCCTCGAGGGCTACGGGCTCACCGAGTCCAGCGCCGCCGCGGCGGTGAACCTGCCGGAGGACATCAGGATCGGCACCGTCGGGCCGGCACTGCCCGGCTCCGAGTTCCGGATCGCCGAGGACGGCGAGATCCTGCTACGCGGCGGCGGCGTCATGCGTGGGTATCACAACCGGCCGGACGCCACCGCCGAGGTGCTGACCCCGGACGGCTGGCTGCGCACCGGCGACATCGGCGAGCTGGTCGACGGCTACCTGAAGGTCACCGACCGCAAGAAGGACCTGATCAAGACCTCCGGCGGCAAGTACGTCGCGCCGCAGAAGGTGGAGGTCATCTTCAGCGCGGAATGCGCCTGGGCGGGCCACATCGTCGTGCACGGCGAGAATCGCAACTTCGTCTCCGCGCTGATCACCCTCGACCCGGAGATGATCACGGACTGGGCGAGCAAACACGGACTGGAGGGCCGCACCCCGGAGCAGCTGGCGAAGGAACCGGCAGTTCAGGAGCTCATCCAGCAGCACGTCGACGCGCTCAACGGGCACCTCGAACGGTGGGAGACGATCAAGAAGTTCGTCATCCTGCCGCACGATCTGACCGTCGAGGACGGCGAGCTGACCCCGTCGATGAAGGTCAGGCGCAAGGTCGTCGAGCGCAAGTACATGGCCGAGCTCGACACGCTCTACAAGGACTGAGCGCCGGGCACCGAACCGAGCGGCGGGGTCAGGCGCTGGCGACGTACTGGTCGAACGGCAGCTGGAAGTCCCCGAACCCGTCCCATACCTCCAGGGCCGGCCCGACGGTGTTCTTGATGATCACCGGATCCCCGGGAATGAAGGTGTCGTAGAACCACTTCGCCGCGTCGGTCGACACGTTGACGCAGCCGTGCGAGACGTTCTCGACGCCCTGCGAATCCACCGACCACGGCGCGGCGTGTACGAACTCGCCGGAGGACGAGATCCGGGTCGCCCATTCGACCTCGGTCCGGTAGGCGCCGGTGCCCGTCAGCCCCCACGTCGAGCTGTCCATGATCTTCTTCTCGTACTTCTCGGCCACCACGTGCACGCCGTTGTACGTGGGGTACTTGTCGCGACCCAGGGACACCGGGATCGTCCTGATGACCTTGCCGTTCTGCTTGACGATCATGGTCTTGGTGTTGTTGTCCACCTCGGCGACCATTGTCCGGCCGACCGTGAATCCGGAGGTCAGGTCCTCCTGCCCGTACACGCCGCCACCAAGATCCCTGCCGTAGATGTCGACGGTGACCGCGACCTTGGTCCCCGACTTCCAGAACGCCTGCGGTCGCCAGCGGACCTCCTGGTCGGTGATCCAGCGGAACCCGCCCGCCTGCTTGGGCTTGGTGGTGACGGCGATGGCCTTCAGCGCGGCCGCCCGGTCGGTCACCGGCTCGTCGAAGTAGATTGCGATCGGCTGCGCCACACCGACTGTCGAGCCGTTGGTGGGATAGACCCTGGCCGCGACCCGGTTGTTCGGGACGACGGTGGTGAAGCTGCTGTCTGTCTTGTTCGCCACTCCCGCGACGTTCCTGGTGGCGGTCGCGACCGTATAGGTCTTGCCATAGCCCAGTTCGGTCGCCGCCTTCCAGCTGCGCTTGTCGGCGGCCAGCTTGCCCGGGATCTCCTTGCCGTCGGGGTTCGTCATCCGGACGGAGTCGAGGGTGCCGCCGGCCACCGACACGGTGATCGGCGCGAGCGGATCGACGCCCTCAGCCCCGTCCTTCGGCGTGACCGACACCGTGGCCGGTGGCGGCGGCGGTGGCGGTGGCGGGGTGCTGGAGGAGGTCGTCGACGGGGTGGTGGGAACCGGTGCGGCGGTGACCGCGGCCGTCGGTGATCCCGTCGCCGCGGCGACGGTCCGCTCCTCGGCGGCCAACGAGGGCAGGGTGGACCCGCCGGTCGTCGAGGTGCACCCGGCCACCAGAACCGCCAGCACTGCTGCCGTCGCCGTCAGCACCCGCGTCCGGCCGTGCGTGCGTCGAGCGGGCCGTCCGGTCGCCGGCATCGGATCGCCGCTGCCAATGGGTCGCGTCATCTCCACCCCCTGCTTTTGGACCAGTGTGCACATCGGTCGGCGCAGGACCGTGGACATTTTCCCGCGCCCACGTCACCGTCACTCTTCTGTGACCTGCGCCTCACCTGCCTGTGATGTCCGCCGGGCCGTGGGTGTATCGCCGCCCGGCCCAGATTCCGGCCCGAATTGGGTCCGTACCGTTGACGCCGAGGCCACCCGTCCGCACCGACCGCCCTGGGGATCGATATCACCACCACCACCCGCCCGACGCCGCCGGAGCCGCGCATTCGCGCCGCCCGGTGGCTCGCCGCGGTGGGCATCGGCGGTGCCGTCGCTGCGGTGGCGCTTGTCGGCGGCTTGCATCTGGTCCCCGAGACGGCCGGCATCTCGCCGGTCCGCCGGACCATCAGCGAATACGCGCTGACCGACGCCGGCTGGGTGTTCAACCTCGGGGCGGTGGTGCTGGCGATCGGTTCGCTCGCGGTGATGGCTGCTCTCGTGCTGACCGGCGCGGTGCGGCACCGGTCGACCGGGTCGCTGCTGACCGGCGCCTGGGTCGCGGCCCTGCTGGTCGTCGTGCTGTTCCCGAAGCACAACTGGGCGGTCGGGCCGAGCATCGACGGGCACATCCACCGGGCGGCGAGCGTCGTCGCATTCCTCTGCCTGCCGCTGGCGGTGATGACGCTGACCCGGCGACGCCACCCGGTGAGCGGGGGCCGGCCGGATCAGTCGCTCCCGGCCCGTTCGGCGTTCTGGCTGGCGGTGCTCTCGCTGCTCTGGTTCGCACCGATCGTCGGCGCGTTGCTGCTGTCCCCGGTGACGGGGACCCCCTGGTGGCAGGCGATCCCGCTCGGCCTGGTCGAGCGCGGTCTGGTGATCAGCGAGGTGCTGGCGATCATCGCGCTCGGTTGCTGGGCGATCAGCGAGTCGATACCGACCCGGAATTCCCGATCGGCCAGCCCGGGGCGGACTCCGCGAGCTGCCTGATCGCGGTCGGGCCGACCCGGCAGCACCCACCGACGAGCCGGGCACCCGATGCCACCCAGACCGCGGCATGTTCGGGGCCGAAAGTCGCCCGACCGGCCCACGATCTCCGCTGTGCGTCCCAGGTCTCCCCGCTGTTCGGATAGACGACGCCCGGCTTCCGTGACGCCTCGACGGCGGTCGCGACCAGGTCCGCCGCCTCCACCGAGCTCACGCAGTTCACCCCGACGGCGATGATCTCGTCGACACCCGCAGCCATCGCGAAAGCGTCCTCGGCGGGCTCACCGGCCCTGGTTCTGCCATCGGCGCAGGTCATCGACAACCACGCCGGCATGCCCAGCGCGCTCACCTCGGTGAGCAGCGCCTCGGCTTCCGCCATGCAGGGGATGGTCTCCAGGGCCAGCACGTCGGCGCCCGCATCGGCCAGGATCTGCAGCCGCGGGCGGTGCCAGTCCCGCAGCTGGTCGACGGTCAGCCCGTAGTCGCCGCGGTACTCCGAGCCGTCGGCGAGCGCGGCGCCGTAGGGACCCACCGATGCCGCGACCCACCGCTGCGCCACCCCGGCCCCCGGGCCGTCGGCATGACCCGACTCCACCGTGGCCGCGGCCTCCCGGGCGAGCCGCACCGACCGCCGGAGCAGTTCTTCGGCGGCGGTTCTGTCCAAACCCAGCTCGGCGAATCCCTGGAACGAGGCCTGATACGAGGACGTGATCGCGACCTCCGCACCCGCGCGGAAGTACTCCCGGTGCGCCGCGGTGATCGCCGCGGGATTGTCCGCCAACAGACGGGCCGACCACAGCGCCGAGCTGAGGTCGTGGCCGTGCGCTTCCAGGAGGGTGGCGAGACCACCGTCCAGCACCACAGGCCCACTCTCGAGCCGATCCGCCAGGCGTGCCGGCGGGTGCGCGGTTCGCCCGAATCCGGTGCTCATCGGCGCGACGCTACCCGGCTCCGCGCGAGTGGACACGACCAGGGCGGGATCCGGGCGGACAGTACAGCCCACGCCGCCGCAGGTACTTGATTCCCTGGGGAAATCTAGCGAAACGTTCGCGGCGCTTCGGGCATAGCGTGGAGAAAAGCCGCATCACACCGAGGAGGACCCGTGGTCGCCACCGTCAGAACCGTCATCAGCCCCGGACGCTATGTACAGGGCAAGGGGGCCATTTCACAGTTGGGAACCTTCCTGGCCGATCTGGGGTCGACCCCGCTGATCGTCGCCGACGACCTGGTGTGGGGCTTCGTCGGTCATGACGTCGAGGCGTCCCTGACCGCCGCCGGGTTGCCGGTTCGCCGGGAGAAGTTCAACGGCATCCCCAGTGCCAAGGAGGTCGACCGCCTCGTCGGCGTCATCAAGGAGAGCAAGGCCGACATCGCGGTCGCGGTCGGCGGCGGCAGCACCATCGATGCGGTGAAGGCGGCAGGCTTCCTCGCCGGGATCCGGTGGGCCAATTCCCCGACCGTCGCATCGACCGACGCGCCCTGCAGCGCACTGTCGGTCATCTACACCGAGTCAGGCGAGTTCGAGGAGTACCGCTTCTTCCCGCGCAATCCCGACCTGGTGCTCGTCGACTCGCAGATCGTCGCCAACGCTCCCGTCTCGCTGCTGATCGCCGGCGTCGGTGACGCCCTGGCCACCTGGCTGGAAGCACGGGCAACCTCCCGGTCCAACTCGAAGACCATGGCCGGCGGCCTGCCGACGCTGACCGGCACCGCACTGGCCCAGTTGAGCTGGGATGTGCTGTGGGAGAACGCACTTCCGGCGATCGACGCGGTGCTGGACCATCAGGTGACACCGGCCGTGGAGAAGGTGATCGAGGCCAACACGCTGCTCTCCGGCCTGGGATTCGAATCGGGCGGGCTCGCGGCGGCGCACGCCATCCACAACGGCCTGACCGCTGTGCCGCAGACCCACGGTCTGGCCCATGGGCAGAAGGTGAACATCGGCTCGGTCACCCAACTCGTGCTCGAGGGGGCACCCACGTCCGACATCCGGGACTTCATCGAGTTCACCACCCGGGTCGGACTGCCGAACACGCTCACCGAGGTCGGACTGCAGGCCGATGACATCAAGTCGCTCACCGTCGTCGCGGAGGCCGCGACGGTGCCGGGCGAGACGATCCATTCGATGCCGTTCGAGGTCAGAAGCGCCGACGTGGTCAGTGCGCTGGCCTCCATCGAACGGTTCGCGGTCCGGGTTCGCGAGGAGGCGCACCTGCCGGCGCCGGTCGCGTACGTCGCGCACCACTGACCTGACCCGCAGGCTCGGGCAACCAGGGGCGGGCCTTCAGCCGGCGGGGGCGACGGCCTCCGGCCGGCGGCCGAAGTCCCACCGCGATGACCAGCAGAGCACCCACGCGAGGGCGAGCCCGACGATCGCGACGAACACACTCATCACGGCGACGAAAAGGTAGCCGTTGGTCCGCGGGTCGAGGAACGGGTAGGGATACCAATCCACGATCGGCCCGCGGATCATCGAGTAGGCGAGGTACGCCACCGGGTAGGCCAGGAACACCAGTCCCTGCCGGAAGGTCAGCGGCCGCACCGACCTGTCGACCAGCCAGTCGATGACGATGAACAGCGGAAACACATAGTGCAGCACCGAGTTCACCCATGGAATCGGCGTCTGCACATCCGCGCCGCTGAGCAGCAGGCTGAAGATCATCCCGGTGATGCCCATGTAGAGCGTGGCCGCGCCGCGGAGCTGGCTGAGCCACACGCTGTCCCTTGCCGCACCGCCGGCGAGGGCCGCCGTGCAGACCGCGACGGCTCCGATGATGTTGGACTGGATGGTGAAGAAACTGAAGAAGTTGGCAACGCTGTAGCCGAGGCTGACGGTGTTGGCGAGTTGGGTCAGGATGGCCGCGACGACAGCCGCCGCCATCAGCAGCCGAAGGCCGCTGCCCACCGAACGGCCGGTCATCCGGTGCCTCGGTGCGCAGTCAGCATCAGGCGATGGTAAGAGCCCGCCCGCTGCCCGCCCGTCCCCGCTGTCACGGCGCGCCGGACGGGATGTCAGACTCCGACCGTGATCACCGATACAACGCCCTCGATCGCGGTGACCGGCGCAACGGGCGTGGTGGGCCGCGGCGTCGCGCAGGGCCTGGCAGCGCTCGGGGTGCCCCAGCGGCTGGTGGTCCGGGAACCGGCGAGAGCACCGCGGGTGCCGGTCGCCACCGTCGCAAAGGCCGCCTATTCCGACCGGGCAGCCGCAGAGGAGGCGCTGGCCGGAACGGACACCGTGTTCATGGTGTCCGGTGCCGAGGACCCGAACCGGCTGGCCGATCACCTGACGTTCGTCGATGCGGCTGTCGCGGCCGGTGTCCGGCGGATCGTCTACACCTCCTTCTTCGGAGCGGCGGCGGATTCGACATTCCTGCTGGCCAGGGACCATTTCCACACCGAGCAGCACATCCGCGAGTCCGGCCTGGCGTTCACCTTCCTGCGTGACAACCTTTACGCCGACTTCCTCCCCGACATGGCCGGACCCGAAGGGGTGCTGCGGGGTCCGGCGGGACAGGGCCGGCTGGCCGCCGTGGCGCGCGCCGACGTCATCGATGTCGCGGTGACGGTGCTGGCCGCCGCGGCGGCGGCCAGCACCGAGCCAACGGTCCACGACGGGATCGGCTACTCGTTGACCGGTCCGCAGTCGCTCACCCTGGAGGAGGTGGCCGCGATCATCAGCGGGGTCACCGGCCGTCGGGTTCGCTACCAGGACGAGACGATGGACGAGGCCTACGCCTCCCGGTCCGGTTACGGCGCTCCGGCCTGGCAGGTCGACGCCTGGGTGAGTACGTACACCGCGATCGCAGCCGGCGAACTGGCGGAGGTCACCGACGACGTGGAGGGCGTGACGGGACACCCGCCGATCAGCCTGCGCGCCCTGCTCGGCGGCTGACTCCGGCAGCTGGATGCCCGGGCCTCAGCCGGTGACGGCCCCGCTGCTCGGGTCCGCCGTACGCTTCGCCGGGGCTGCCCGGAATGCCACCATCGCCTCATCGACCGAGGCGAAGAGGTGGTCGGCGTTCAGCATCCCCAACACGCCTTCCTGTTTCAGGGTCGCATGCAGGTCGGGGTCGAGACCGGCCAGCGCGAAGACCGCTCCCCGCTGGTGCACGAAGTCGATCAGGCCGTCGATGGCGAGCCCGGCGGAGTAGTCGACGTCCGGTATCGAGGTGCAGTCGAGCACCAGCCAGCGGACCGGGTCGGGGGCGCCGGTGATCAGGCCCTGGACCTCGTCGGAGAAGCGATTGGCGTTGGCGTAGAACAGGTCCGCGTCGTACCGGAAGACGATGAGCCCGGGCGCGCTCTGGATCCCGGGGGTGGCCGCGGTGAACGTCGCCGTCCCCGCCTCGTCCACGCCGACCACGAAGCGTTCCGGCCGGTACTGCCGGCGGATCATCTCCACGATCGACGCCACGATCGCCAGGATGATGCCCTGTTCGACGCCGACGGCGAAGACCACGACACCGGTCAGCGCCGCGATGACGAACTCGCTCCGACGTGCCCGCCAGACCCTGCGCAGCCCGGCGATGTCGATCAGGTCGATGCCGATCAGGAACACGATGGCGCCGAGCACCGCCTTCGGCATGTCCGTCAACAGCCCGGTCAGGAACAGCACGACGATCAGCACCACCACGGCCATCGTCATGTTGGCCAGCTGCGTGCGGCCCTTCTGCTCATCCAGGATCTGCGTCTTGGTCGGGCTGCCGTTCACCACGAAGGTGCCCGTCAGACCGGCCGCGAAGTTGGCCCCGCTGAGCCCGACGATGTCCCGGTTGACGTCCACCTTCTGCCCGTGCCGCATCGCGAAGCTCCTGGAGGTCGCCGCGCTCTGCGCGATGATCAGCACGAAGCAGGAGAACGCGACGGCGATCACCGGCGGGATGTCGGACAGGCTCACACCCGACGGGAGCCCGATCGGCGGGAAGCCGCCCTGCACGGTGCCGACCTCGGCGACCCCGTCGTCGGCGACATCCAGGACGGACGCCACGACGATCGATCCGATCACCGCGACGATTGCGCCGGGCACCTTCGGCAGGAACTTCTTGAAACCCAGGATGATCACCAGCGCACCCACCGCGAACGCCACCGTCGGCAGGTTCGCGTCCGCGACGTGGGTGATGGTCCACCACTGCTGCTCGAACCAGGTGCCGGTGCCCTTGGGGATGCCGAGCATGTCGGGGAGCTGGCCGCTGAACACCTGGATGCCCACCCCCGTGAGGAACCCGATGAGCACCGAGGAGGACAGGAAATCGCCGATGAACCCCAGCCGCAGCAGTCGCGCGAGCAGCAGCAGCACGCCACAGACCAGCGCGGTCAGCGAGGTGAACGCCAGCCATTCAGGCGAGTACGGGGTGAGGCCGGCGATGCCCAGACCGGCGAGCCCCGCGGCCAGGATGGCGGCCGTGGCGGAATCGGCCCCGACCACCAGCAGGCGCGACGATCCGAGCAGCGCAAACGCCAGCGCCGGGAAGATCACGGTGTACAGACCGGTGACGACCGGCACCTGGGCGATCGAGGTGTACCCCATGGTTTCCGGGATCGCGACGGCCGCGAGCGTCACCCCGGCGACGATGTCGGTCCGCAGCCAGGCCGGTTGGTAACCGCGGAACGAGTCCGGGATCAGTCGGCTCAGCAGGCTGCTCATCGGGGCACTCCCGCAGGTTCATGGCGCGCACTGCCGGCGGGGCGGTCACAAGAGGTCACGAAGGGAAACAATAGGAAAATCGGACAGCCTGCGACTCACCCGTGGAAGGTGAGAACGAAAGAACTACCTGTTCCATCAATCGCCGTCCCGGTGTGGGTCGGATCACCGCTGTGCCAGCCGGACCTGAGTTCGGTATATCCTTTCGTGCAATACATTTCGGATTTCGAGCTGGTTCAGGAGCTGAGGGTGCGGCGTGACACGTGTATTCCTGAAGCCCCGTTGCCGCTGCGCGCCGGTTCGTCTCGGCATTGAAGGATATTGCCGGCTCCCAGACTGACGGCCGGATACTGGTGGTGGCCCCTACAACCGCGATCCGACTCGGCCGGTGTCAGTTGATGGGTGTGCCGCTGGCGCGGTACCGACGCCTCTTCCCTCAGGTCGGCAACTGCGCACTCACCGAATTGTGGATCGATGCGACACAGCGGTGATGGAATTCAACGCACCGATCAGCGGGCGAGCCGACTGTGAGCTGAGCGCCTTGACCCCGCCCAGGCACTCGCCGCCCGCGACAAGCGCGCTGACCCCACACAGTTGGGGCCGGACTAAAGTCCGGTGAATGGGGACTGGTGACGACGCCGCCGCGGAGACAGCCGGGTCGCCGCCAACCGGCGCTGACCGTCGGTTCAGCACCCCTTCTACGCCGGTGCTGACGGGCTGGACCTTCCTCACGAACCACGCTCACGTACTGCTGGCCATCGCACGGGACCGCGACATCACCCTGCGTGAAGTTGCTGCGCGAGTGGGGATTACAGAACGGTCGGCACAGAACATCGTGGCTGACCTGGTGGAGGCGGAGTATCTGATCCGGACCCGACGGGGCCGTCGCAACAGCTACACCATCCCGGCCCACCGGCCGATGCGCCATCCGCTCAATGCCGGACATGATCTCGACGAGCTACTGACGCTTTTGGTACCAAACGTGCGAAACGGCTAGACATACGAAGTCAATTTCGGTAATCTGACAGCGTAGTTGAGGGGAGTACCCCACACACGGTGCGTCGTCAGCACGATCCCTCCGCAGGGATCCGGCGCGCCGGGGTCGTCAGGCCTGGGGAAGACCTCGGTCCAGCGCCGCTGAGAGGTCCGCCATGCTGCTCGCCGCACCCATAGACAGATTCACCCACGTCGAGTCCCCGCCACCCGCCGACATTCCGTCTGGCACCGGATCACCCCTGTTCCTCGTGGTCATCGCCGACCACAACGAGGCCAAACTGCTTCCGATGATGGCCTCGCTCGTGTCGTTGTCCAGCGGCCGACTGTTGGTGGCCATCGCGTCTCCATGCATGGCGTTCACTACGGATCTCGCCGTCCTGTGGCAGGCCGTCATGGGTCCGCCCCGGGAGGTGGCGGCCTTGGCGGCCGCGGTGGATCAGCAACTCGCCGAACACCGCGCCGAATACGAAGTGGTCGAACTTTCCTATGGCGACAGCCCATCGGCCGCCCGACGAAACAAGCGGATCGCTGTTGCCGCGGACCGTCTGGCACGAAAGCGGAATGCGATCCCGCTCAGGGAAAGGTTTCCGGAGATACTCCGTGCCGACGCGCGCACTGCATCAGGCTGATGGTCTCCACAACCCGGTCGCCTGCCAGCGGGATTGGCTCAGCGAGCATCCCACAAGCATTGTGGCGCAACCGGATCGACGCGAATCAGCTTCTTGATGACCTCGTCCCTTCACCACCGTCCGCGAAAGGACTGCTGTGACTGCAGTACCGACTCCCGAATTCACCGGCCAGCTACTACCCGGACCCACCGTCGACCAGGTCCTGAGGCTGCAGGCGATCAGGTCTTATCCTTCGATCTCGCTGCTGCTCACCACCAGGGCCGCACCCCGGATGATTCCCAACGACGCGATCGCCCTGCGGGCACTTGCCGGCGAGGCGCTCGATCGGATCCGGGAAACCGAGCGCGCCACCACGTCGGGACCGCTGGTGGCTGCGCTTCACCGAGCGGTCGACGCAGCCATCGGAGCTCCCACCAGCGCCGCGATCGCCGTACTGGTGAGTCACGAGCACACCGAGACCGTGCCCCTGCCGGTGACCGTGCGCAATCGGGCGGTGGTCGATCACACCTTTGCCACCAGGGATCTGGTTCGTTCCCTTCATCGGACGCCTCGGCATGTGGTGCTGGTTCTCAACTCTGGACAGGCCAGGCTGTTCGACGGTGGTGCCGGCGTTCTGCATCCGGCGACCACCGATTCGTTTCCGATGTCTCCGCCGGACAGGGCGGGCGGGAAGGCGGTCAACATCGCCTTCCTCCGCCGGGTTGATACCGCTTTGGGCGTGTACCTCCGACTGCGCCCGGCGCCGCTCATCCTGATCGGGCCGGAACGAGTCCTGACCGCCTTCACGGGGCTTTCCCGGAACACCGGCCGGCTGGCCGGCACGATCGGCGGCAACCTTGCCCGGGTGCCGCTGGCCGAGTTGGCGCGCCGCCTGCAGCCGGTCCTGGACTCCTACCTGCACTCCCGCCAGGAGGAGGCGCTCCGCCACCTCGCGGCCCGCGACCGGGCGGGCAAAGTGGTCACCGGCCTGCCCGCGGCGTGGCTTGCCGCCCGCCACGAACGGCCCGAAATGCTGGCCGTCGAGGAAAGCCTGTTCTATCCTGCCCGGCTCAACGATGACGGCGACTTCATCGAACCCGCAACGGATATCGGCGCACCCGACGTCATCGACGATGCCGTCGACGAGTTGATCGAGCTCGCCCTGCAGCGCGGCGCATGGGTGGCGCTCACCACCGACGGCGCCCTCGCCGGATACGACCGGATCGCCCTCACCGTTCGCCCGCAGCGTTAGGACCGCCGATGTCACCCACTTCGCATGACGCCGCCCCCACACCGGTGGCGCCGGCCCGGCGGCCGACCGGGGACGGTCAGCCCGCACCCGACCTGGCCTGGCAGGAACTGCTCAACGGCAACGGTCGGTTCGTCGCCGGAGAGCCGCTGCATCCCGGGCAGGACGCCGCCAGGCGGGCCGAGATCAGCGACGGCCAGCGCCCTTTCGCCATCGTCTTCGGCTGCAGCGATTCGCGGGTCGCTGCCGAGATCGTCTTCGACCAGGGCCTGGGTGATCTGTTCGTCATCCGCACGGCCGGCCATGTGGTGGACGCCGGTGTCCTCGGGTCGATGGAGTTCGGCGTCCACGCACTGCGGATCGGCCTGATCGTCGTCCTGGGCCACGATCGTTGCGGCGCGGTCGCCGCAGCCGCGGACGCGGTCCGCACCGGAACGGTGCCGCCCGGATACATCAGGGATGTGACCGAACGGATCACCCCGAGTGTCCTTGCGGTGCAGCGTGCCCAGTACCCGCCCGATGTCGATGGAACGCGCACCCCGATGGACTACATCGAGGCCGAGCACGTCAGGGGCACTGTCAGATTGCTGCTCGAACGCTCCAGCATCCTGGCCCAGGCGGTCCGGAACCGGACGTGCATGGTGCTGGGCGCGACCTACCGATTGGCCGACGGCCGGGTCCGGCTGGTGAGCAGGGAGGACAGCACGCCCGGGAAGGGCTGAGACCGCACGCACACATGAAGGGGAGTACCCCCCGCGCGTTCCGTCGTCACACACGGCTCACCGAGCCCGGCGGGACGGGCCCTGAACGGGCCGGGAGAGACCTTCGGTTGACCGATCGACCGGAAGGTGGTTTCCACAGTGGACGTAGCTACATGGGTATGGTTCGCCGTCATCGGCGTCATCGTCGCGATGCTGGCGGTGGATCTTTTCGCGCACCGCAGGGCGCATGTCATCGGAGTACGTGAGGCAGCCGCGTGGTCGACCGTCTGGGTCGGCCTCGGGGTGGCGTTCGGGGCCGTCGTCTGGTGGTCCTGGGGTGCCGAGCTGGGCCAGCAGTACTTCGCCGGCTACCTGATCGAGAAGTCGCTGGCCGTCGACAACGTGTTCGTCTGGGCGATCATCCTGAGCTACTTCGCCGTCCCCCGAGAACTCCAGCACCGGGTGCTGTTCCTCGGCGTCCTCGGGGCCCTGGTCTTCCGCGGCGCGTTCATCGCGGCCGGGTCGGTGCTGATCGCGAGTTTCAGTTGGGTGCTGTACATCTTCGCCGCCTTCCTGCTGTACACGGGGTACCGGATGATCAGGAGCCGGAACGAGCACCTCGACCCCGAGTCCTCCCGGACTCTGCGGCTCTTCCGCCGCTACGTGCCGATGACCGACAGCTATTACGGTCAACGCTTTCTCGTCCGGCGCGCTGGGGTGCTTGTCGCAACGCCGTTACTGGCGGTGCTGGTACTGATCGAGGTGACGGATATCGTCTTTGCCGTCGATTCGATTCCGGCGATCTTCGCGGTCACCGATGAGGCGTTCCTGGTCTTCACCGCCAACGCATTCGCTGTTCTGGGGCTCCGCGCGATGTACTTCCTGCTCGCGGACCTCATCCACCGGTTCGTCTACCTGAAGATCGGTCTGGCCCTGGTGTTGATCTGGGTCGGCATCAAGATGCTGCTCAAGGTCGATGTGCTGTACATCCCGACGCCGATCTCGCTGGCGGTCATCGCCGTCCTGATCGGCGGCTCGGTGGCCGCGAGCCTTGTCGCGACCCGCGGCAGCGGCCGCCATGCCCCGCCGGCGCCGGACGACCCGCCGTTCCGCACCGCGACCGACGATGAGGCGGCCGAGGTCGAGCCGGTGTGGCGCCGGCGCAGCAGTCGATAGCCCAGCGCTGCTTCGGGCAGTTCCCGCCGCGTACGGTCAACGCCGGAACTGACAGGCCGGACCCAGTGAGGAAGTGACCTTTCGTGAGCGTGCAGACGACGCACACCGAGCAGTCCCTGTGGCACGGTTTCGCCGACATGGGCGCGGTGCGCACCAACGGCGAATTCGTCGTCACCCGCGGGGATGGTGCCCACATCTGGGATGACGGCGGACGGCGTTACCTCGATGCCACCGCCGGTCTGTGGTTCACCAACGTCGGGCACGGCCGCACCGAGATCGCCGACGCGGTCGCCCGGCAGATCGGCAGGATCGCCGCCTACTCGACCTTCGGCGACTACACGGTCGACACCACGGTGGCGCTGGCCGAACGGCTGGCCGGGATTGCACCGGTGCCCGGCAGCAAGATCTTCTTCACCTCGGGCGGCTCCGACTCGGTGGAGACCGCCGTCAAACTGGCCCGCCGGTACTGGCTGGAGACCGGGCACCCCGACAAGACGATCGTCATCGGTCGGGAGAAGGCTTACCACGGAATGCATGTCGCCGGCACGGCACTCGCCGGCATCCCGGGCAACCACGACGGGTACGGCGAGCTGATGGCCGACGTGCGGGCCGTGGAATGGAACTCCGGCAAGAGCCTCCTGGAGACCATCGAAAGCGTCGGTGCCGATCGCATCGCCGCATTCTTCTGCGAGCCGGTGATCGGCGCCGGCGGTGTCTACCCGCCGCCGGAGGGTTACCTCGCCGAGGTCCGGCAGATCTGCCGCGACAACGACATCCTGTTCGTGGCCGATGAAGTGATCACCGGGTTCGGCCGGATCGGTGACGAGTGGTTCGCCTCCACCAAGTTCGGACTGGAACCGGACATGATGACCACGGCGAAGGGCCTGACCTCCGGTTACGTGCCGATGGGCGCCCTGTTCGTCGCCCCGCACCTTGCCGAGCCGTTCTTCGACCCGTCGGCCGGGGTCTGGTGGCGCCACGGATACACCTACGGCGGCCACGCCGCCGCGGCTGCCGCCGCACTGGCCAATCTGGACATCATCGAACGGGAGAACCTGCTGGCGGCCGCGGGACGGCTGGAAAAGACCTTGCACACCTCACTCGCCGGACTGGCCGACCACCCAGCGGTTCAGGAGGTGCGCAGCGGGACCGGTGCGGTAGCCGCAGTCCAGCTGGTGGACGCCGGGGCGGCACTCGGGTTCGCCAAGTCGCTGCGCGGCCACGGCATAGCGACCCGGGCGGTCGGTGCCGGCGGTATCCAGATCTCCCCCGCCTTCGTCATGACCGACGACCAGGTCGAGGAACTGGCCGCGGCCATCCGGGCGGCCTTGGGCTGACCCGGTCGATCGTGGCCGATCAGGACCCGAGCGCGCCCGCCAGAGCGGTGACGGTGCGGTCCATCCAGCTGACGTAGTCCTCGCCCGCCGGCAGGGTCTCGGTGACGGGCACGACGGCCACCCCGGCCGACTGCGCCGCGGACTGCACCTCCTGCGTCTCCGGTGACGAGGTCTGCTCGTTGTAGATCAGCGCGGCGACCTGCTTGCCCTGAACGAGGGCGACCGTGTCGGCCAGCACGAGCGGTGGTACGTCGGTGCCCTGCTCGATGGCCTCGCTGAACTGGTCCGGAGTCTTGTTCAGCAGGCCGGCGGCCTCGGTCAGGTAGAGCGGAACCGGTTCGGTGATCGCGACCGGTGTGCCGCCATGCGCCGCCTTGATCGCGCCGATCTTCTCGGCGAGCCCGTCGAGCCTGCCGGTGAAGGCGGCGGTGTTCGCCTGGAAGTACGTCGCCTTGTCCGGCCTGATAGCGGTCAGCTCCGCCGAGACCTGCTCGGCCACAGCAGCTACCGACGGCAGGTCATACCAGACGTGTTCGTTCAGCTCGCCGTGCTGTTCATCCTCGGACACCGCCGTGCCGGACACCGCGACGGCGTCGATGACCGGGACACCGGCGTTCGAGGCGTCGACCATGGCGGTCGCCCAGTCGTCGTATCCGCCGCCGTTCGTGACGACCAGACCCGCCTTCGAGACTGCCAGCTGCGCCTGCGCCGTCGGTTCGAAGGAGTGTGGGTCGGCGGCCGGGTCGCTCACCAGTGCGGTGACGGACACCTGATCCCCGCCGACCTGCTCCACGACGTCACCCCAGACGTTGGTCGAGGTCACCACGGGCACGGGGCCGTCCGCACTGCCGTCCGCACTGTTGGCGGCCGGTGCCGCCGAGCCGCACGCCGCCAACGTCATCCCCGCGATCGCGGTGACCGCGATCAGTGATGCCCTGAACCTCATCCGCGCACTCCCTACTGCTGTTGATTCTGATTATCACTGACAGCAGTCTAGAGGCTCCCTCCCAGGGGTGCCAACGGCCATCGAACGGGCGGCCGGTCAGCTCAGCGAAACGACCTCAGCGGCGGGCGAGCAGCTGCTCGAAGGGCACCAACCGCTCGAAGGGATCGGCCTCCCGGCCCTGCGGCCCGGGCGACGCGGTCACGTCCGACGCAACGGCGGTGGTGGTCGACGGGCTGCGTGCGCCGGCGGTCAGGATCGCGCCGAGCTCCCGACCCGCCCGCTGCACCCTGTCGGTGAGCGACCGACCCGAGTCGTCGGCACCGAAGTCGGCGGTCGCGGCGAAAACGGCGGTCGGCACGACACTCGCGCGCAGGTAGCCGAACAACGGCCGCAGCGCATGGTCGAGGACCAGCGAATGCCGGGCCGACCCACCGGTCGCGGCGATCAGAACGGGGGTGCCATCCAGCGCCGCCGGGTCCAGCACATCGAAGAACGACTTGAACAGGCCGCTGTAGGAGGCGCTGAAGACAGGCGTCACGGCGATCACCGCGTCCGCGGAGCTGACCGCGTCCAGTGCGGTCCGCAGCGGCAGGCTCGGGAAACCGGTCAGCAGGTTGTCGGTGATGTCGTGGGCCAGTTCGCGAAGCTCCACCGGGATCAGCTCGACCCGGTCGCCCTGCCCGGCGACGCTCCGTCTTGTCGCGTCCGCGAGCTGGTCCGCGAGCATCCTGGTCGATGACGGCCGGCCGAGCCCGGCCGACAGGACGACCACGGTGAAGGTCCTCATGCCCGATCACCTGCCGGCGACAACTCAGCTGCTGCAGCGGCATCGGCGGCTGCGGCCTTGAGACTCACGTGCGTGGGCGCCTCCGGCACGTGCGCCGGGCGCAGTGCGTCGAACTCCTTGCGCAGCGTCGGGACGACCTCCTCGCCCAGCAGGTCCAGCTGCTCGAGGACCGTCTTCAACGGCAGGCCCGCGTGGTCCATCAGGAACAGCTGGCGCTGGTAGTCGCCGAAGTAGTCGCGGAACTTCAGCGTCTTCTCGATCACCTCGGCTGGGCTGCCGACGGTCAGCGGCGTCATCTCGGTGAAGTCCTCGAGGGAGGGACCGTAGCCGTACACAGGGGCGTGATCGAAGTAGGGACGGAATTCCTTGACGGCATCCTGGGAGTTCTTCCGCATGAAAACCTGCCCGCCGAGCCCGACGATGGCCTGGTCGGCGTCGCCGTGCCCGTAGTGCTCGAAACGCGTGCGGTACAGCTCGATCAGCCGTTGGAAGTGCGCCTTCGGCCAGAAGATGTGGTTGGCGAAGAACCCGTCCCCGTAGTACGCGGCCTGCTCGGCGATCTCCGGACTGCGGATGGAGCCGTGCCAGACGAACGGCGGTACACCGTCCAGCGGCCGCGGGGTCGAGGTGAAGCCACGCAACGGCGTGCGGAACTTGCCCTGCCAGTCGACCACATCCTCACGCCAGAGCCTGCGCAACAGGTCGTAGTTCTCCACGGCCAACTCGATGCCCTTGGTGATGTCCTTGCCGAACCACGGGTAGACCGGCCCCGTGTTGCCTCGGCCCATCATCAGGTCGACCCGGCCGTCGGCGAGGTGCTGCAGCATCGCGAAGTCCTCGGCGATCTTCACCGGGTCATTGGTGGTGATCAGCGTCGTGGATGTCGACAGCATCAGCGTGTCGGTCTTGGCGGCGATGTAACCCAGCATGGTGGTGGGCGAGGACGGCACGAACGGCTCGTTGTGGTGCTCGCCCGTCGCGAAGACGTCGAGCCCGACCTCTTCTGCCTTCTGCGCGATGGTGACCATCGCCTTGATCCGCTCCGCCTCTGACGGGGTCCTGCCGGTCGTGGGATCGGTGGTCACGTCGCCGACGGTGAAGATTCCGAACTGCATGGCGTGCTCCTCGGTGTCGAAGTCGTTCCCGGTTGTTGAACGTTCAACCGGTTCCGCCCGCTGTAACGGCACCGGGCCAAATTCCATTCCCTCGCATGGATCAGGCTGTTGGCGTAGGCTGTGGAACCGAATCCGGGTACCGTCCGAGTGCGATGACCGAAGAGCAGCCCTTCGAAGTGGTGCGGCACTGCCCTGGCTTCGAACTGCGGCGCTACCCCGCGCATGTTGTCGCGCAGGTGACCGTCTCCGCGTCGTTCGATCGCGCCGGCACCATCGCTTTCCGGTCGCTCTTCGGTTACATCACCGGCCAGAACCGGTCCCGGTCCTCAGTCGCAATGACCGCCCCTGTCGTGCAGTCTGCGGCCGGATCGGAGAAGGTCGCGATGACCGCGCCGGTCGTGCAGCGTGCAGCGGACGACGGCGACTACGTGATCGCCTTCGTCCTCCCCGCCGCCATGACCGCCGACACCGCACCGATACCGACGAACCCGGACGTGCACGTCCGCACCATTCCGGGCAGTCTCACGGCTGCAAAGGCGTACAGCGGCCGGTGGTCGGAGTCGTCGTACCAGCGGCACTGCACTGAACTTCTCAACGCGGTCGCCGCCGAAGGTCTGCGCCCTATCGGCGCACCGCGCTTCGCCCGGTACGACCCGCCTTTCAAGCCCTGGTTCCTTCGCCGCAACGAGGTCCTCGTCGACGTCGAACAGGACTGACCGCTGAACGAGGGCCGGGGCTAAATCAGTTGCCCCACCCCGGCCCCGTCCGGTGCCGTGGGGTCTCACGTCCAACCGAGCGACAGGAGTTCCCCGTGCGAGCTGCATCGATGTCCGCCTCTCACACCATCTGTCGCGAGGACTCGATGCTGCATGCGCACGCTCAACCTGGGAATCCTGGCTCATGTCGACGCCGGTAAGACAAGCCTGACCGAACGGCTGCTGTTCGAGGCAGGCGTTCTGGACGAGATCGGCAGCGTCGACGCCGGCAGCACCCAGACGGACACGCTGGCGCTCGAGCGCCGGCGCGGCATCACCATCAAGACGGCGGTGCCGACATTCGTCCTCGACGTCGTGGACGGCGTCGTCCCGGTGGTCTCCGCCCTCGAGATTCTCGCCGGAAACGACGACCGGCTGCTGGCGGAATACGTTTCCGCGGGAACGCTATCCCCGCAACGACTGCGTGGCGAGATCGGCGCGCAGACCGTGCAGGCGCTGGTGCGGCCGGTGTTCTTCGGCTCCGCGATCACCGGTGCCGGCGTCGCCGAATTGATGGCCGGCGCCATCGAGTTGCTGCCGGTGGCCGACTCATCGGACCTCAACCGCGCCTCGGCGGAGCCGCCGTCCGCGACGATCTTCAAGATCGACCGCGGCCCGACCGGCGAAAGGGTCAGTTATCTGCGCATGCGGGCCGGCGTTCTGCGAATGAGGGACCGGGTGACCCTGGACGGACGCAGCGAGGCGAAGGTGACGGCGATCCGGGCATCGGCGCCCGGCGGGTTCGTTCGCCGCGGCGTCCTGCTGGCGGGTGAGATCGGTACGGTGACGGGACTGGGCGAGGCTCGGATCGACGACGTGTTCGGTGCTCTGCCCGGAGATGCCGAACGACGCGCATCGAGCTGGCATTTCTCCCCTCCGACGCTCGAAACGGTGGTCACGCCGGGCCCTGGATCTGATGGACGTGCACTGCACACCGCGCTCAGCGAACTAGCCGAAGCCGACCCGCTGATCGGGTTGCGGTCCAAAGCGCCGGAGAACTCGTGGTGTCGCTGTCGGTGCGGGCATCGACTTACCGCTGGAGATCGAGCTCGGGTCGATGCCGCTGGCATTCCTGACCGCAGTCGCAGCCACCGTCCGGCAGACCCGCTCAGCGCGGAACCGTGGGTCCATGACGAAACACCTCGACAACCCCTGAGGGGTCAGCCTGCGGTCCCGTCGAATTCGCCATTGGCGATCGCGTCCGCATACTTGCGAATGTCGGGACCCGGTTCGAAATCGATGAAACGGCCCTCCATCCGCTTGTAGAGCTCTGCGTACACGGCGTCGGCGGACTCGCTCTTCATCGACTTCCCGAGGTCCAGCACTGCTTCTCGCAGCACCCGGTCGGAGTCGTCGAGGATCTTGGCACGGGCCGGTTCGTTCCAGCGAATATCGGATTCTTGCATTGCACCAATGTACGCGGCACCCGGCCGTGGCGGTTCGGCGACTCTTCGGACAATTGTCCGGAAATGGCCGTGCCGGCACCGGACAATGGCGGTTTGAAAATCGCCCAGCAGGGAATAACACCGCCGCTGCGGCTCACTGCGGCGGGTCGATCATGAAGGACCGCCGCAGCCGCTCGAACCCGGCGTCGAGCGATACTCGCGGAGTCCAGTCGAGCGCGGCCCTCGTCCGCCGCTGGTCGAACCAGTGCGCGGTGCCCAGTTGCTCCGCGAGGAATCGGTTGATCGGCGGTACTCCCGGACGGCGGGTGACCCGCCACGCACCTTCCACCACGGTGCCCGCCGCCACCGCCACCGCCAGCGGAACCCGCCGCCTGGGACCCGGGACGCCGGCAGCGGCGCAGACCCGCTGAAGGATCTCGGCCACCGGCCGCGGCTCACCGTTCGAGATCACCAGCGCCGCACCGTGTACGGGACCGCAGCAGTCCACTGCGGCGACGAGCGCATCGACAGCGTTGTCCACGTACGTGGTGTCGATCAGCACGGTGCCGTCGCCGATCAGCGGCAGCCGCCCGGCACGGGCCCGCTCGACGATCGGGCCGATGAGCTGGGTGTCCCCCGGCCCCCAGATCAGGTGCGGCCGCACGGCCAGCACTGCCAGGTCCGGACTGTCCGCGGCCAGCGCCACCTGTTCGGCCATCGCCTTGGACCGGGAGTAGTTCGACCGGGCCGCCGCCGGATCCGCGGCGCCGGCACCCGCACCGACCAACGGCTCCCCGGCGTGCGCCACCGATGGCGACGACACGAAAACCAGCCGCGGAACACCGGCCGCCCTGCATGCCTGCACCACCGCCCGGGTGCCGTCGACGTTGGCGCGGAGGTACTGCTCCCACGGACCGACGACGTCTACCTTCGCCGCCATGTGCAGGACGGCATCATGCCCGCGCACCGCTGTCAGCATCAGCTCAGCGTCCGCGACATCGCCGAGCACTTCTGCGGTGTCGATTCCGGCCGGCCGCCGCTGCACCACGGTGACCAGGTCACCACGGGCCAGTAAAGAGTTCGCCACGGCCCGCCCGGTCATCCCGCTGGCACCGGTCACCAGGATCTTCATCCGCGGCGCGACCGCCCGGCCAGCACGTCGGTCGCCCAGTCGGCGACCGCGACGCGGTCGATCTTCGAGTTGTGTCGGATGTCGACCGGCAGTGCTTTCCGGACCAACACAGCGGCGACCGGCAGACCCGCAGCGCTGCGGGCAACCGCAGCCAGCTCCGGCGATGCCAGTGGCCCACCGGAGCCGGCCAGCACGAGAACCAGTTGCTGGGTGCCGTCCGGCCCGACACCGACGGCGGCGACCGTCGGCCGGCCTGCCGCGCCGGCGACCGGCTGCAATTCGCGAAGGGCCTGCTGCACCCGCTGCTCGACACCCACCGGTGTCACCGGGCCGTCGGGACCGCTGATGACGTGCCCCGTCCGGCCCTGCACCCACAGCCGTCCCTGTTCGTCCAGCATTCCGACGTCACCGGTGCGATGCCAGCCCGGATGGGCGGCCGCGCGCTGGTCGGTCATCCACAGCGTGTCGTACCGATCTTTGAGATGCTCGGCGCTGACCCAGATCTCGCCACTGACACAGGGCGTGTCGGTGAGATCGACACCCGGGACGCCGGACTCGTCGAACGGTCCGATCAGCACCCGGGCGCCGGCCAGCGGGCGCCCGACGCAAACGCCGTCACCGCTGCCGGCGTCGTCGATCTGCGGCAGCGAGATGTCCGTCAGTGGCAGACCTTCGGTCATCCCGTACGGCGTGTGCATGGCGGCGTTCGGCAGCACGGCCTGCAGGCCGCGCAGGAGCGCGGCCGGGACGGGCGCCCCGGCACTCATCAGCAACCGCACCCCGCCGAGGGCCGAGCGCTGGGCCGCGGACAGGCCGTCCGCGGTGGCAAGCACATTGGCCAGCGCCGCCGGGGAGGCGAACACCACGGTCGCGCCCACCGCAACAGCAGCATCACCGAGCGCCGCCGCAGTGAGTGTCCCCGGCTTCGTGACGTCGGTCGCCGGGACCGCGGACGGCACGCCGAGCGCGGGTCCGTACAGCGCGAACGGGGCGAACGCAGCGACCATCCGGTCCCGTGGGCCGAGGTCGTAGGTGCCCGAGATGACGGCCAGTTGGGCACGCAACTGGCGGTGCCGGTACAGCACACCCTTGGCCGGCCCGGTGGCACCGGAGGTGAAAACCACTGCTGCTTCTGCGGTGTCATCGCCCTGACCGCCGGCCCCGAACCCGGGGGTCACGGCGCGCTGCCCGATGGCCTGAAGGTCCGGCAGTGAGTGCTGGACGCCGGTGACCCGGCGCGCCGCGGCAGGCAACGGGCGGCTCGCGATCCTGGTCCCCGGCACCCGCATCGGCCCGGCGGCCAGCAACCCGGGCAGGTCGGCGATGACGTGGTCGATCCTGGCGCTGCGCAGCGCCCTGGCCATGCCCCGCAGGCCGAGACCCCGGTCCACCACGACGATCACGCCGCCGGCCTGCCAGACCGCGTACAGCGCGACGGTGAGTTCGATCGAGGGCGGAACCAGCAGCGCCACCCGGTGTCCCGGCACAACCCCGGCCGCCCGCAGCCCGGCCCCGGTGTCGCGGACCCGGCGATGCAGGTCGGCCCAGCTGATCGTCGCCCCGCCGACCTCGACGACGGCGGGTGTGTGGTCGTCGGCCCGCGCGATCAGGTGGGCGAACACCGAGGGCTGGACCGACGCGCCAGGGTCCGGCGACGCGATCGGGCCGGGCCGATCCTCCGCCGCCCGGAGGCGTCCCGTGGATGCCGGTTGCGCGTCCAGATCGGCCACGAAGGCCCGGACCGCGTCGGCGTACCCGGGGGCGTCCTCGGGCAGCAGGTGGCTCGCGTGTTCGTACCGGTGCAGCTTGGCAGTGGGCAGCCGCTGCTGCAGGTCCCGCAGGTGCTCCTCGAGGAAGACCGGATCTCGTGGCCCCCAGAGCAGCAGGGCCGGAACCTCGAGTGTCGGCATCGCGTCGGCGATCAGATCGAGTGCCGGCCTGCTCGGATGGTCTGCTGCGAAGGGGATGTCGGCCACGAAGTCGCCCACCGCAGCACGCAGTCCCACCGAGCGGTATGGCGCCGCGAAGGCGTCGCGGACCTCCCGCGGCAGCCGCGGCCAGGTCAGCGACGTGGTGGCCCGTACGAAAAGCGGGGTCAACCGGCATGCGACCCGGTTGATCACCGGGACATGCGCGAGCCGGATGAGCACGGGACCCGCCGACGACTCCGGCTGGTGCACGGCCGTATTCGTCAGCACCACGCCGGCGAGCTGGTCGCCGTGGCCGACCGCCCAGCCCATCGAGATGATGCCGCCCCAGTCGTGCGCCACCGTGACCACCGGCCCGGTCACACCCAGTGCCTCGGTGAGCCGGCCGAGGTCGTCGACCCGTTGCGCCAGCACCCGTGGCGTTCCGATCCGCTCGGAGTAGCCCATCCCCAGCTGATCAGGCGCGATGACGCGCCAGCCCGGCGGTGGCGACGCCACGAGTCGGCGCCACAGGTAGCTCCAGGTCGGGTTGCCGTGCACGCAGAGCAGCGTGCCCACCGGTCGCTCGCCGGAGCCGCCGGCCGACTCGGGCCAGGAATCCAGCACATGGAACGTGCGGGTCACGCCGTCGGCGTCCACCACCCGAACCAGCCGGGACCACTGGGGATCCAGCCCGGGGAGGCCGGCGGGCGGCAGCGTGGCCGGGCGCACCGACGACTCCGTTGCGGATCCGAAGGGACGCTGTGAGGGAGCCCGGGTCACCAGACGAGTTCGGAGATCGAGGCGTTCAGACCGGAGCCGATGCCCATCAACAGCACCCGGTCGCCCTGCGAGAGCTCCCCTGCGATGCCGGCGAGGGTGAACGGGATCGCCGCCGGCCCCAGGTTGCCGCGCTGCGGGAACGTCAGCGGCACCCGGTCCAGGTCGATGTCCAGCGCCGACGAGATCGCCCTCGTGTGCACGGTGCTGACCTGGTGCATCACGTACCGGCTGATGCCCTCGTGCCAGCCGAAATCGGCCGCGGACTCCGCCCACAGCTCCCGGGACAGCTCGAGCCCGGCGTTCATCAGCCCGGTGCTGTCGGTGTGCATGTAATCCATGTCGCCCACACACAGCAGGTGGTGCTCACTGCCGGCCCGGGTCGCGCCGCCGAGGAATCGGTGCCCTTCCGGGTGCTTGTCGCTGCGCCCGAGCACCATCGCGGCCGCGCCGGATCCCAGCGTCAGTGAGGCGAACTGCGCGAAGACGTCCTTGGCGTCACCGCTGCCGTTCTGCAGGCGGCCGATGGTCGCGTTGTGGATCCCGCGGGCGTCCTCGCCGTTGACGACGAGCGCGTAGTCGATCTGCCCCGATTCCAGCATCGCGGCGGCGAGCTGCATCCCGTTGACGAACCCGAGGCAGGCGTTCGTCACGTCGAAGTTCTGGCAGGAGCTGGGCAGACCCAGCGCGTTGTGCACGGCGACAGCGGTCGACGGCTCCAGGTGCGCGCGGCTCACCGAGGTGTTCACCAGCAGGCCGATGTCACCCGGCTGCACGCCCGCCTCGGCCATCGCCTTCGCGCCGGCCATGGCCGCGCCGTCGGCGAACGTCGTGCCGCGATTCCACCAGCGCCGTTCGTGGATGCCTGCCAGGCGCTGCATCATCCCGGGCCGCAGACCGACCCTCGCGTACACCTCGCCGAGCCGGTCGTCCATCTCGGCAGACGTGACGACCTCGGGGGCGTCGATGGCGCAGACGGCCAGCACAGAGGTGTTGTGAAAACGGTGAATGGCATTGCCGCCCATACGGACCCTTTCGGCGATCAGACGGGTGTGAACCCGCCGGCGGCAGGATCACGCGGGTGTGTCCGGAAGCCGTCTTACGTCAGGACGGAGCTGTACCCAGAGATCACGATAATGCAACGCCGGACCGGCTCCGTCCCTCGGACGGAGCGGTCGTGCTCCGATGGCCCGCCGCAGAAGGCACCCGGGAGGCTGGTGCCGGCCACGCGATCACCACGCGGACTCCCGGTAGTCCTTGAGGAAGACCCCGGTCAGATCAACCCCGTTCTCGCCCTGCACGATCGGGTCGTAGACCCGCGCGGCGCCGTCCACCAGGTCCAGCGGCGCATGGAAACCCTCACGTGCGAGCCGCACCTTGGTCTCGTGCGGGCGTTCGTCGGTGATCCAGCCGGTGTCCACCGCCGTCATCAGGATCCGGTCGCCGAGCATCTCGGCGGCGCTGGTCCGGGTCAGCATGTTGAGTGCGGCCTTGGCCATGTTCGTGTGCGGGTGGCCGGGTCCCTTGTAGCCACGGCTGAACACGCCTTCCATGGCTGAGACGTTCACCACGTACTTGCGCCGTGCCGGACTCGCCGCCATCGCCGCCCGCAACCGGCTGATCAGCACGAACGGAGCGGTGGTGTTGCAGAGCTGCACCTCCAGCATCTCCAGGGCATCGACCTCGTCGACCCGCTGGGTCCAGCTGTTCACCCGGCCGCGGTCAGGGACGAGCCCGCCGGCATCGATGGCGCGGCCGGCGGCGACCAGCTCGGTGGACGCGGATCCGGCCAGCAGTGCCAACCGGGAGATCTCCGCACCGGTCCGCCCCGCCGGCAGGTGTGGCAGCGGGTGCTCGGACAGCGAACCGGCCAGGGCGAGCGGATGCGCGTCGGAGATGTGATCGAAAGTGAGCAGTTCGGGCAGCGGCCCATCCGGCAACGGATCCGATTCGGCGGCGACCAGCGGCGCGTACGCACCGGGCGACCGGCGGACCGTCTGAGCGGCGTTGTTGATCAGGATGTCCAGTGAACCGGCCTCCGCGACAGCGTCGGCCAGCGCGACCACCTGGGCGGGGTCGCGCAGGTCGATCCCGACGACGCGGAGCCGGTGCAGCCAGTCCGCGCTGTCCGGGAGGGCGGTGAACCGGCGCACGGCGTCGGTCGGGAATCGGGTGGTGATGGTCGTGTGAGCTCCGTCGCGCAGCAGCCGCAACGCGATGTACATGCCGATCTTGGCCCGCCCGCCGGTGAGCAGCGCGCGGCGTCCTGTCAGGTCGGTGCGCGCGATGCGGTGTCCGTGGTTGACGACCGCGCAGGCCGGGCAGAGCTGGTGGTAGAAAGCGTCGACCTGCACGTAGTCCTGCTTGCAGATGTAACACGGCCGCGGCCGGGTGAACGTCCCGGCGGTGGCGCCGACCGCGGTGGACACCAGCGGGATGCCCTCGGTCTCGTCGTCGATCCGGCCCGGCGACCCGGTCGCGGTCGCCGCCACCACCGCCTGGTCCGCGCTGCTCACGGCGTCGCGCCGCTGCACCCTGCGTGCCTGCTTGACGGCCTTGAAGATGGCCGCGGTCGCCCGCCGCACCGCGACGGCGTCAGGGTGCTCGGGGGGAAGCTGCTCGGTCGCGGCGATCACCCGTAGGCATGTGGCCAGGTCGTCGCTGTCGATGGCCGGGGGTGCTGTCTGCGTCACGGGTATGACGATAGGTGCGCCGAATGCCCCGCTTTGCCCGAGAAGCCGGTTCGTCAGCGGCCGGAGCCCGTCACGAGGTGCAGGTCACGCCTGCCGACGGCCAGGTCGAGCGCGCCCACCGGCAGCTCTGCCGCAACCAGGTCACCGATCTGCCGGTAGGACTCGAGAACGGCGGACACCACCTCGGCCGGCCCCGCGCCGGGTGCGACATCACGCACCGCGCCGACCGACGCGGGATTCCAATCCAGGCCCAGCGCCCGGTACACCTCATCGAGCACCGACCGCACAGGTTCGGCGTCCTCGACGACGATGACGGTGCCGAACAGCCAGGCGCCGCGGACCAGTCGTTGCGCGGTCCCCGCCAGTTTGTGGCCTCGCCCGTCGTTGATGCTGAACTCGCCCGGGCAGTACTCACCCGGCACCGGGCCGAGCTGCGCATCCACACCCAGCGAGCGGAGCGCACGGATCAACACATCGGCGAACAGGGTGAACCGCGGCCGGATCTGGTCGACGTCCGAGCCACTGCCGGGGCGCGCGGGGCCGGCGGTGATCGGCCCGATGTGGTCCAGGCAGACCGTCCCCGGGTGGTACGCCGCGGCTCTGCCGCCGGGACCTCGGCGCACCGGGGTGAACCCGGCAGCGACGGCGGCGGCGGCCGCAGCACCGATGTTCGGGGACGCACAGTCCCGACCACTGAACGCCAGCGTCGGCCAGGGCCGGTAGACCCGCAGCAGTTCCGATCCGCCCGCGCCGACCTGCTGCAGCAGGGCAGCGCCGAGCGCGACGTCGAGAACGGGATCCCGGTCGTCATCGGCCCGCGCGCCCGTCTCGTCGATCAGCCTGATGGTCCGCGGCGGCCGGCCCCGCTCGCCGTCGGTGTCGCCGTCGGTGTCGGTGTCGGTGTCGGTGTCGGACTCGGTGTCGGGCACGACAGCGATGCTGGCACACTCCCACCATGGACGTGCGCGCCGAGATCGCCGACTGGCCGGTCGGGTACGCCGACGTCGCAGTGATCGGCCCGACCGGTGTGCTGGACATCGCCGACGACGGCAAGTCGCACCCGTGGGCATCGGTGACGAAGGTGCTGACCGCGCTGACGGTGCTGGACGGCACCATCGAGGGCGTCGTCAGCCTGGACGACGAAGTCGGTCCACCCGGCGCGACGCTCCGCCACCTGCTGTCCCACACGTCGGGCCTGGCCCTGGACGAGGACCTGGTGATCGGCCGTCCGGGCGCCAAACGGTCCTACTCCAACCGCGGGATCGATCTGGCGGCAGAGCATCTCGCGAAGCGGACCGGCCGCCCGTTCGCCGACGAATTGGCCGACCGGGTGCTGGACCTGCTGAGCATGGACGGCACGGAACTGCAGGGCGACCCGGCGCACGGCGCGCGGGGACCCATCAGTGACCTCGCGGCCCTCGCGCATGCCCTGCTGGTGCCGACACTGCTGCTGCCCGAGGTGGTGTCGCTGGCCTCGACGGTTGCCTTCCCCGGGCTGCGCGGCGTGCTGCCCGGGTTCGGGAGGCAGGAGCACAACGACTGGGGGCTGGGCTGTGAGATCCGCGACGGCAAGTCCCCGCACTGGACGGCACCGGGCAATTCACCGCGCACGTTCGGGCACTTCGGCCAGGCCGGGACCTTCCTCTGGGTGGACCCCGACGCCGGGCTCGCCTGCGTCTCGGTGTCCGACACACCGTTCGGACCGTGGGCCGCCAACCGCTGGCCGCGGCTCTCGACCGCCGTCCTCGAGGCCTACCGACCCTGAGGCCCTACCGACCTCGAGGCCTTATCCAGGTCAGCCCGCCGCCGAGCCTGCTGTCTGCCACCACCTCAACCAGGCACGTCGCTCTCCCACTGCCGGCCGCCTCCGAAGCCCGGTCGGTCTCCACCACGACCCGCAGTGACCCGCCCGCGCTCGGGTCGGTCATCCCGGTCACCGCCGTCACCAGCGCCCGGCAGGACGCCAGCATCGACTCCTCCCCCCGCGCAGCGGGACCGGGCTGCGCAGGACCACGTTCCGCAGAATCGAGGGTCGGCGCGCCCCAACCACGGGTCGCCGCCCAGCCGAAGATCTCGGCGTCGTGTGCCACCGAACACGGCAGCTCCCGCCGTAGGGCGCCGGACGGGTGCGCCCGGCAAGACCCGTAGGCGTCAGCTGCCGGGAAGGCCCCGGACGCGGCACCGGTCCGCAGCGATCCGGAGAACGGGGCCTGCCTGGGCAGCATCGCGCAGCCGATCCAGCGTTGGCCCGCGAGGAACTGGGCCTCGTCGGGGCCGATCAGCACCAGTGTCTGCGTCAGGACCGGACGCCAGTCGGCCAGGGCGCGTGCGGTATCCGCAGGACCGGCACCGGTGGCCGAACCCGCAGGGTCCCAGCCGAGGTACCCGCGGGCAGGTGACTCGCAGACGCCCGGATCGACGGACGACGTCCGATCGAAGGCCATGGTCGACGGGAATGCTCTGAGATCCCGGGCGACAAAGACGATCTCGCCGTAGTTTGCAGCTCCGCAGGGAGCGGCGGGCGCGGCGAACGCCGTCACCCGGCCGTACGCAAGGGTTGGCTCGGGCGCGGCGGACAGGCACTGGCCGAGCTCGGGGGGATCCGGGGTGGACAACCGTGCGGCGGTTCCGGCGATGCGACGGCCGGTGGCGCTCGGGATGGCCAGGGCGACCAGCACGGCGGCGACCAGCACCACGGCGCCCGCTACCCGTCGGTCCATACGTCAGATCATCCGCCTCGATGCCCGACTGCGGACGGTGTCGGGACCCGCCTGATCCCCAGCGAGAGAAACGCGGCCACCACACACAGGCCGGCCGCGCCGAGCCAGGCCATGGTGTAGTCACTCGTCAGGTCACGGATCACGCCGGCCCCGACGGAGGCGATGGCGGCGCCGAACTGGTGGGCGGCGAACACCCAGCCGAAGACGATCGTCCCCGACTCGCCGAACACCTCCCTGCACAGGGCCGCGGTCGGCGGCACCGTGGCCACCCAATCCAGCCCGTAGACGATCACGAAGGCCAGCATGCTGGGGTGTACGGAGTCGGTCAGCAGGGACGGCAGCATCAGCAGGCCGACGCCGCGCAGGGCGTAGTAGACCGCCAGCAGGATGCGCGGGTTGATCCGGTCGGTCAGCGCCCCGGAGGCGATGGTGCCCGCGACGTCGAAGATCCCGACAACGGCCAGGAGCCCGGCGGCGGTCGTGGTCGGCATTCCGTGGTCGTGGGCGGCCGGGACGAAATGCGTCCCGATCAGGCCATTGGTGGTGGCCCCGCAGATCGCGAACCCGCCGACCAGCGCCCAGAACGTGCGGGTGTGCGCGGCCTCCGCCAGGGTGCGCAGCGTTCGCTTGACGGCACTGCCGGACCGGACGGCGAGCTCGACATCGTCACCCCGCGCGAGATGGCCCGGGCTCACCTCGGCCGGCGGCTCGACCGCAGGCGCCCCGTAGGGCAGCACACCGCGGTCCGACGGGTAGTTCCGCACGAAGATCAGCACCAGCGGCACCACCGCCAGCGCGGCCACCGAAACCATCATCGACGCCGCCCGCCAGCCGTGGCCCTCGGCGAGCCAGGCCATCAGCGGCAGGAAGACCAGTTGGCCGGTTGCCCCCGCCGCGGTCAGCACGCCCATCACGAGTCCGCGGCGCCGGACGAACCACCGGTTGGCGATGGTGGCCGCGAACACCAGCGCCATCGAGCCGGTGCCGAGCCCGATCAGCACGCCCCAGAGCAGCACCAGCTGCCATCCCGCGGTCACGAACACCGAGAGTCCCGAGCCGAGCGCGACCATCACCAACGCGCAACTGGTGACGGTCCTGATGCCGAATCGGTCCATCAGCGCGGCCGCGAACGGAGCCGTCAGCCCGTACAGGACCAGGTTGATCCCGACCGCGACTGACAGCAGTCCGCGCGACCAGCCGAATTCGGCCTCCAGCGGCACGATCAGCACCCCGGGTGCTGACCTGAAACCCGCCGCGCCGATCAGCGCGACGAACGACACCGCGGCCACGATCCAGGCGGGATGGATGCCGGGCTTCGCAGCGCGTGCGGGTTGTTCGATGCCCGTGGCCGGCCCGGCGGGCGGCGCGGATTCGGGCTGCAGGTCCGGCGTCGCCATACAGACCTCGAATCGGACGCAGGAACCGTGCTCTCGTCACCGTAACGGGATCCGGCCCGAGGTATTCCGCGGTCCGCGGGACCACCGGTGGCATCCGGCGGCGAAAGCATCTGTCAGCCTTTTACTGTGCGCACTCAGTCCTCCCGCTGTGCCCGAGCCGTGACGGCCGACAGGTGAGCGCCATCGGCGAACAGTCCGAGGAGGCCGGCCCGCGGAACGCCAGGCCCGACGCGGCCTCGCTCGCGGCGTTTGCGACTCTCTGCACGTACACCTGGTTCCTCTACGGCCTCGGTCCCGCGCTCCCGTTGTTCCGCGACGAACTGGGAACCAGCAGCGCGGTCGCCGGCCTGCACAGCCTGATGCTGGCGGTCGGCGTCGTGATCGCGGGCTTCACCGGGGTCAACCTCGCCCGCCGGTGGCATCGGTACGGCGTCGCCCAGCGCGGGATCGCCGGTTTGACCGTCGGCGTATTGCTGTTCACCGCGGGATCTCTGCTGTCCGGAGCCGAACTCGCCGTCACCCTGCCGGCGATGGTCGTCATCGGCCTCGGTGGCGCGGTCGCGGTGAACACCTCGACGACGGTTCTGCAGTCGCACAACGGGATCTACGGCCCGTCGCTGCTCAGTACCGGAAACGCGGCAGCGGCCGGGGTCGGTCTGGTCACCCCACTGGCCGTGGGAGCTGCCACCGCGGCCGGCTGGACCTGGCGCGCGGCGATGGTGCTGGTCATCCCGTTCGCCGTGGTCGCGCTGATCCTGGTCACCCGGCAGCGCAAGGTGCCCGCTTATGCGGCGGTGCCGGTGGGCACCGCCAGCTTCACCTTCCGCGGCCTGCCGAAGGCGTACTGGCCGGCGGCCGCCGCGGTCGTCAGCTCGGTCGCGATCGAGTTCTGCATGGTCACCTGGACGCCTGACCTGCTCACCGACCGGACGGGGATGAGTCCCGGGACGGCCAGCGGCGCCGTGTCCGCCGTCGTCGGCGGGATGGCACTGGGCCGACTGCTGGTCGGCGCGCTGGCCACCCGCCGGTCCTCGCTGGTCCTGTTCCTGGTCAGCGTCGGGGTGACGGCGGGCGGCTGGCTCATCGTCTGGCTGTCGACGTCGCCCGTCGCGGCCGTCGGCGGTCTGCTGATCGTCGGGCTGGGGGTGGCCGGCCAGTATCCATTGGGCGCGGCCATGGTCATGGCGCTGTCGGGCGGGCAGCCGGACAAGGCGATCGCGGTCATGAGCATCGGAGTCGGGCTGGCCTCCGGCCTCGGGCCGTTCCTGCTCGGCGCGCTGGCCGACCAGCTCGGCGTACGGTCGGCGTTTCTGATCGTTCCCGTCCTCTGCATCCTTGCGGCGGGCTGCAGCACCCTCGGACAGCGGTGGGGAACCGGGACGATTCGGGACTGACCACCCGTATCCTCGCGGTGAGCCGAACCTGTCAGCGTGGCTCACGATCAGCGTCGGTAGGGAGTGACATGAGCGTTCGGGACGCCAGGCCCAGGGTCGCCATCGCCTGCCAGGGAGGCGGCAGCCACACCGCCTTCACCGCAGGCGTTCTCAGTCGTATCTTCAGCGACGACGTGCTCGCCCGCTATCGCATCGTCGGTCTCAGCGGGACCTCGGGCGGCGCGGTCTGCGCCCTGCTGGCGTGGTCAGCGCTCGTCGGCGGCCGGCCGACCAGGGCAGGTGAGCTGCTCCGCAGGTTCTGGGACGACAACTCGGCGTCATCGATCCCCGAGCAGCTGCTCAACGCCTGGACGCTGTGGATCAGCGAAATGGCCAATTACGTCGCCACCCCGGCCGTCAGCCCGTACGAGAGCCCGGCATCGGATCTGGCGTTCGCGCAGTTGAAGACCCTGCTGGGCAAGTCCGTCGACTTCGCATCCCTGAAGGCTGTCGCCGACGACCCCGAGGCACCGCGACTGCTGCTGGGCGCTGTTGACGTGGTGTCCGGCGATTTCAAGGCGTTCGACAGCAGACGAGCGGAGATCACCCCCGAAGCGGTGATGGCGTCGGCGGCGATCCCGAACCTCTTCCGCTCGGTGCACGAGGCAGGCGGGGTGTATTGGGACGGCCTGTTCTCCCAGAATCCCCCGGTGCGTGAGCTTCTCGACACGGCGCCGGATGAGATCTGGGTGATCCAGATCAACGCCAAGCAGACCGACAGCGAACCGCGGACAGTGGTGGAGATCGCCGACCGGCGCAACGAGCTGTCCGGCAACCTCTCGCTCTATCAGGAGCTGCACTTCATCGAGACGATCGACACCATGCTCGAGGAGAAGCTGCTGGCACCCGGCAAGTACAAGCCGATCACCATCCGGATCATCCAGATGAACCGCTCGTCACGGTCGCTGATGATGGGCGCGGCGTCGAAGATCAACCGCGATCCCGCGTTCCTCAACGAGCTGATCGACCAGGGCGAGCAGCGCACCGCTGATTTCATCACCGCTCTGGGATTCGAGCAGGCATGGCGGACAAGGGATCTCGAATCGATCGTCAGCTACTTCAGCGATGCGACAGTGCTGTGTTCGGAGGCCCCTTTCGTTCCGCGAGGGCCAGTCGTCGGGCTGCGTGATGCCCGGCAGTTCGCCACTGACCTACTGGCCTCTGACGTCGAGGTGGATCTGACCCGCAAGCAGCTGGCCGGCGACCATGTCCGCTGGCGGGTTCGCAAGCCGGCCGGTGAGGACGGCAGCCGGGTCGTCGGTACCGCGGAGCTGCGGTTCGACAACGGCAAGGTCACGAGTTTCTCGCTGGGCGCGCGGGCCTGACCCCGGAGCAGGACAGGCCCTATGCGGCGTCGGTTGTCTGATCCATCACATAGATCGTCATCCCGCCGGCGTCCCGATAGGTCGCCAGGTAGCCGCCGGGAATCTCCGCCGGCTCTTCGACGACATGCAGTGTCCCTGGACGCTTTTCATGAAACGCCTGCACACTCTCGACGACGAACAACGGCCCGGGCGGTGCGGTCGGGTCATTGGCGTCGAGCATCAGCTGCACATCGGTGCCCGGCACGGACAGTGCGACGGTGGCCTCGCCCTCCCGCCACATCTCCTCGCACCCGAAGGTGTCCCGGTAGAGCGCCAGCGATGCCGCCAGGTCCGCCGTGGGAGCAAAGAGGAACTCGAGCTTCATCGCAGCACCTTCCGTGTCGCGGCCGAGAGCCGTAGTTGGATAGGCGTCCAGCGTAACGGCATTATGTACTCATGCGCGAGTGGGTTCCGGTGTCGACATCGCCGAAGGGACGCCTGGCCCTGACCGCCGTGCAGGCGTTCGGGGAGCAGCCCTTCGACGAGGTGACGGTCGGGGATCTGGCCGCCAAAGCCGGCGTGACGACCGGTGCGCTGTACCACCACTTCCAGAGCAAGCTGGGTCTCTACGTGTTCGTCCGCAGAGACGTCGAGTGTCGGGTCCTGGATCGGATGGAGGGCGCGGCCGGCGCAACGGAAGGGCGGTCCGAGGCCGTGAACGCCGCGCTGCTGGTCGGCTTCGATTTCGCGGTGCGACAGAACGTTCCCCGGCTGCTCGGCGAACCACCCGGCGGCTCGATGGATGACCCGCTGGTTGATTTCCTGGCCGTGCTCTGCCGTCCGACGCCGCCCCCTTTGGCGCAGGTGCTGGCCGCCGGGTGGCGGGCCGCATTGCTGGCCGTGGCCGTCGGTATACCCGCCGAACACGCTCGCCGGGCACTGCGGGCGGTGCAGCTGCGACTGGATCAGTAGTCGGGGCCGGGATCGGTGTGGACGGACTGCCGGTGATCGCCGGTGCTGTCAGGCCGCTGTCGGGCCGCTGTCGGTGCAGCGGGCCATCATGGGCGGGTGTTGTTCGCCCAGCTCGCCGTCACCTCGGCCGACGTCGCTGCCACCCGTTCCCGGCTGGCCAAGCGTGCACTGATCGCCGCGGCCCTCCGGTCGGCCGAACCGCCGCCGGCTGACCCCGAGACGTCCGTGCCGGCGCAGCCGTCGGAGCTCTTCCTGGTCGTCACCTACCTGTCCGGCAGCCTGCGACAACGGCGGACCGGGGTGGGCTGGGCATCGCTCAGCGCAGTGCCGGCGCCCGCCGGGACCGCGTCGCTCACGGTGCACGACGTCGATGCCGCCTTCCAGGACATCGCGGCCATCGGCGGCCAGGGCTCCGCGGTGCTGCGGGCGGCCGCTGTCGACGAGCTGTTCGGCCGCGCGACCGAGGACGAGCAGCGGCTGCTGCGGGGCCTGGTGTTCGACGAGATCCGTCAGGGCGCACTGGATGCCCTCGTGCAGGACGGGCTGGCCGAGGCGTTCGGCGTGCCGGCAAAGGCCGTTCAGCGGGCGGCAATGCTGCTCGGGTCCACGTCGGCCGCTGCCGATGTGCTCGCATCATCGGGACTTGAAGGCCTGCAGGCGGTCTCGCTGAGGGTCGGGCAACCGGTGCGGCCGATGCTCGCGGCCAGCGCAGCCGCACCCGACGCGGCGGTGGCCAAGACCGGCCTGCCCGCCGTGTTGGACAGCAAGCTCGACGGCATCAGGGTGCAGGTGCATCGGTGCGGCGAGGATGTCGCCATCTACACCCGCAGCCTGGACGAGATCACCGAACGGTTACCCGAGATCGTCGGCGTCGTCAGGCAACTGCCAGCCCGGGAGATCGTGCTCGACGGTGAGGTGCTCGCGATCGGTGCGGACGGCCGGCCGCTGACCTTCCAGATCATCGCGTCAAGGACGATGACCAGGCCGGAGAAGGGCCCGGCGAAGAACGGCCCGGTGGGCCGTGCCCCGTCCGGCACACCGCTGTCGCTGTTCTGTTTCGACCTGCTGCACGTCGACGGGCGGGATCTGCTGGACGAGCCACTGTCGGAGCGGATCGCTGTGATGGAGCAGGTACTACCGGCCGAGCTGATCGTCCGCCGGCAGGTTGTCGAACACGTCGACGAGGTCAGCGCCGTCTTCGCGGACGTGGTCGCCGCAGGGTTCGAGGGCGTGGTGGTGAAGAAACTGGATGCGCCGTATGCCGCCGGGCGGCGGGACTCCGGCTGGGTGAAGCTCAAACCACGGCACACCTTCGATCTGGCGGTGATCGCCGCCGAATGGGGGTACGGCAGGCGTCAGGGGTGGCTCTCGAACCTGCACCTGGCCGCGCGGGACCCGGGCACGGGCGAACTGGTGATGCTGGGCAAGACCTTCAAAGGGCTCACCGACGAGATGCTGACCTGGCAGACCGCGCAGTTCCTCGAGCGCGAATCCCGCCGGAGCGCCGGCACCGTCTTCGTCGAACCGCCGCTCGTTGCGGAGATCGCCATCGACGGGGTGCAGGCATCGACGCGCTACCCGGGCGGCGTCGCGCTGCGGTTCGCCAGGGTCTTGCGGTACCGGGAGGACAAGACACCTGACGAGGTGGACACGATCGACGCGGTGATTGCGCTGGGAGCGCCCGCGGAGGTAGCCGACGAGCAATCGTGAACAGCGTTGCGCCGATCGGAGGCGACCGGTGATCCCGGGTGGCCCCGCATACCGGGTAGCGGAACGATCGGCAGATGCATGACGACGATCCCGACACCAGTGCCGGTGCCGACGACGAGCGCGGCGAGACCCCGCTGCAGCGTCTGGACCGCAACTGGGCCGACCTCCTCCAGGAGCTCAGGGTCGTCCAGACCGGCGTGCAGCTGCTGACCGGCTTCCTGCTGACCCTGCCGTTCCAGTCCCGCTTCGACCAGCTGACGCCAATCGACCGGAACGTATACCTGGCCACCCTCACGGCATCGGTGATCGCCACCGGCTTCCTCATCGCACCGGTGAGCCTGCACCGCCTCCTGTTCCGCCGGCATGCCCGCCGGGCCACGGTCGACATCGCCCACCGGCTTGCGCAGATCGGTCTGTCGTTCCTCGGGGTGGCCGTCGTCGGTGTCGTACTGCTGATCTTCGATGTCGTTGCCGGCGCTCCCGCCGGCGCGGTTGCCGCGGTCCTCGCGGCTGCCATGCTGGCGGTGTTGTGGGTGGTGCTGCCACTGGTGGTCCGCAGCAGGCACACCGGCGACTGAGCACCGGCAGACGGACCCGCCTACCGGCCGCCGCGCTTCCCCGCCGATCGACTCTGTCCTGATTTCCGAGGCGCAGGCGCGACCACGGCGTGCGCACTGTCGATGATGTCGGCGATGTCGTCCCAGTCCTGCTCGACGTCGAGGTACACCCCGATCCAGCCGCGGCCGCCCACGTAGGGCGGCCGATAGAACCTGCGCTCGTCCAGCGCCAGCCACCGCTGCTGCGCACCGTCGGGTGCCGCGGCGACGAAGCCGACCCGGTCGTCGTGGTGATGATCTGCGAACATCACGAACTGCTTCTTGACGAACCACGACGGCTCGCCGTGGCTCAGCCGTTCGGTTGTCCCCGGCAGCACCATGCACAGCTCACGCAGGCGTTGCAGACTCTCCTCGGTGCTGGGCACGACCATCCCCGGGACGGTAGCCGACACCGGCAACGGCGGCATTTGTTCTGCCGACAGCAAAGTCGGCAGTCGGCCCCGTTCCCCCGCCTCAATGCCGCGGTTACGATGCGGCGGGAAATGAGGTGTGATGACCGCGGACCCGCAACATCCGACCGACGCCCGAGCGGCGATTCTGACTGTCGACGACGACCCTGGGGTTTCTCGTGCGGTCGCCCGCGACCTGCGGCGGCGGTACGGCAAGGACCATCGCATCGTTCGGGCCGAGTCCGGGCAGCAGGCCCTGGAGGCGCTGCGCGAGATGAAGCTGCGCGGCGACCATGTCGCGGTACTGCTCGCCGATCACCGGATGCCGCAGATGGACGGGATCCAGTTCCTCGAGAAGGCGATGGACGTCTATCCCACCGCTCGCCGGGTGCTGCTCACCGCGTACGCGGACACCGACGCGGCGATCACCGCCATCAATGTGGTCGACCTTGACTACTACCTGCTCAAGCCTTGGGACCCGGCGGAGGAGAAGTTCTACCCGGTGATCGACGCGCAGCTGGATTCCTGGCGCCGCACCGACCACCGGGTGGTGTCGCAGACCAAGCTGATCGGTCACCGTTGGTCCGCGAGATCGGCTGCGGTCAGGGACTTCCTTGCCCGCAATCAGGTGCCGTTCATCTCCTACCTCTCCGACGAGAAGGAGGGCGTGACGCTGCTCGGCGCGGCAGGCCTGGACGACTCCCGGCTGCCCGTGGTCGTCACTCCTGACGGCGAGGTGCTGGTCGACCCGACCGACAACGAGCTGGCGGCCAAGGTCGGGATGAGCACGGCCCCGGCCAGCGATTTCTACGACCTGGTCGTCATCGGTGCGGGACCGGCCGGTCTCGGCGCCGCCGTATACGGCGCGTCCGAGGGTCTGCGGACCGTGCTGGTGGAGCGCACCGCGACCGGCGGACAGGCCGGCCAGAGTTCCCGGATCGAGAACTACCTCGGCTTCCCGGACGGTGTCTCCGGAGCGCAGCTCACCGAGCGCGCCCGACGCCAAGCCCTGAAGTTCGGCGCCGAGATGCTCTCTGCGGTCGACGTTGTCGCGGTCGAGAACAACGGCGCGGCCCGGACGGTGCGATTCGCGGACGGCCACACCATCGGCGCGCACGCCGTCATCCTCGCGACCGGGGTGTCGTATCGGAGGCTGACCGCCCCCGGCCTGGACGAGTTCGCCGGTCGGGGCGTGTACTACGGGTCTGCACTGTCCGAGGCGCCGGGCTGCGCGGGACAGAACATCTACGTCGTCGGCGGCGCGAACTCGGCCGGTCAGGCCGCCGTCTACTTCTCGAAGTACGCGAAGTCGGTGACGATGCTGATCCGCGGCGCGTCGCTCGAGGCGTCGATGTCGTTCTATCTGATCCAGCAGATCGAGTCGATCCCGAACATCTCGGTCCAGACCTGCACGGAGATCGTCAGCGGCCACGGCACGGACCACCTCGAGGGATTGACGTTGCGGCACAACGTGACCGGCGAGGAGGAAAAGGTGGAGACCGGCTCGGTGTTCGTCTTCATCGGCGCCGCACCGCGCACTGATTGGCTGAACGGCACGATCGTCAGGGACCAGCGGGGTTTCATCGTCGCCGGACCGGAATTGCTGGAGAACGGTGAGCGCCGCCCGGACTGGCCGCTGGACAGGGATCCGTACCTGCTGGAGACCAGTGTTCCCGGGGTGTTCGTCGCCGGCGATGTGCGGTCGGAGTCGGTGAAGCGGGTCGCCAGCGCGGTCGGCGAGGGCGCGCTGGCCGTGACCCTGGTCCACCGATACCTGGAGAAGCGATGACGACCGACGCGGTCCCGACACCGGCGGATGCCGATGGTTCCCTCCGGCCGGCGACATCGGCACCGGCCACCTGCAGCCCGGAGGAACTGCGCACCCTGTTCCTGTTCGAGAAGTTGACCGACGAGCAGCTCGACTGGCTCTGCAGCTCCGGGCATGTCGAGGTGTTCGAGCCGGGCCTGGTCTTCACCGAGGGCGAACCCGCAACCTGCTTCTACGTCCTGCTGGAAGGGTCGCTCGTGCTGTACCGGCGGGTCGGATCCGACGATGTCGAGACGACACGGACCACACACCGCGGCGCCTACGCCGGAGCCTGGCGCGCGTATCTCAAGGAAAGCACGCCGCAGACGTACAACGGCACCATGCGCGTGACGGTCCGCTCCCGGTTCTTCGTCCTCGACGCTCCCGTCTTTGCGGCGATGATGGAGCAGTGGTTCCCGATGGCGCTGCACCTGCTGGAGGGCCTGTTCTTCGGCATCCAGAACACCCAGGAGGTCGTCGGCCAGCGAGAAAGGTTGCTAGCTCTCGGATCGCTGTCCGCCGGTCTCACCCACGAGCTGAACAATCCCGCTTCGGCCGCGGTCAGTGCGACCACCGCGCTACGCAACCGGGTGGCCGGGATGCGACACAAATTGCAGCTCATCGCCTCCGGCAAGTGGGCCGCCGCAGCCTTGGAGCCGTTGATCGGCTTGCAGGAGGCGGCCGTGGAGCGGGTGGCGAAGGCACCGACACTGTCCCCGATGGAGGCCAGCGACCGCGAGGACATCATCGGAGAATGGTTGGAGGAACACGATATCCAGGGCGGTTGGGACCTGGCACCGACCTTCGTGCAGGCCGGTCTGGATGTCGACTGGCTCGACGTGGTGGCGGACAGTGTGCCCGCGGAAGCACTCGACGGGGCCATCCGCTGGCTCAACTACACGGTCGAGACCGAGCTGCTGATGAACGAGATCTACGATTCCACCACACGTATCTCCACCCTGGTCAATGCCGCCAAGCAATACTCGCAGTTGGACCGGGCACCGTTCCGGATCGTGGACGTGCACGAACTGCTGGACAGCAGTCTCACGATGCTCGGCAGCAAGATCGGCGCCATCTCGGTCGTCAAGCACTACGACCCGGCGCTGCCGAAGGTCCCCGCATACGCCGCCGAGCTCAACCAGGTCTGGACCAACCTGATCGACAACGCCGTCGCGGCGATGGACGGAACCGGCACCCTCACCGTCCGGACCAGCACCACCGATGACGCGATCACCGTCGAGATCGGTGACACCGGGACAGGTATCCCGCAGGACATCCAGTCCCGGATCTTCGAGCCGTTCTTCACCACCAAACCGGTCGGCGAGGGCACGGGTCTGGGCCTGGACATCTCCTGGCGGATCGTCGTCAACAAACACCATGGCAATCTGTCGGTGACGTCGGTGCCCGGTGACACCCGGTTCCAGGTCACTCTTCCGCGCACCACACCGGACCCGATCGACGATTCCGACCTCGACGACGAGTGACCCTCACCCGCGACTCACCATGAGATCCGACCACCCGACGACCTGTAGATGATGAAGGAGCGCGATGACCGAGACCCCGGGGATCAACCCGGCCGTGCCGCCGAGTGGCCCGGGCTGCGTCGAATGCGAAGAGTCCGGCGGGTGGTGGTTGCACCTCCGGCGCTGCGCGGAGTGCGGCCACATCGGATGCTGTGACACCTCGCCGTCCCAGCACGGGAGCAAGCACGCGGCGTCCACGGGTCATCCGTTCATCCGCAGCTACGAGCCAGGTGAATCCTGGTTCTGGAGCTTCACCGACAACGAGTTCTACGACGGGCCCACGCTCGCGCCACCGGAGCATCACCCGCTGAACCAGACGGTGCCCGGCCCCGCCGACCGGGTCCCGCGCGACTGGCAGCGGCACCTGCACTGAGCGGCCGAACCGCCCTCTCGCGCCTTGCTGGACGGTGAATTGGGGCTTACGCTCCCTTTCCGGCACGCCCGTGCCGATTGGGCAGTTCACCACGATCCGGAGGTTTCGCCATGGCATTCGATGATCTCGTCAACAAGGCCAAGGAAACACTGACCGACGAACGCATTGATCAGGCGGCCGCCGCCATCAAGGAAAAGACGCCGGACAATGTCGACTCGATCGTCGATCAGGTTGCCGAGAAGGGCAAGGAACTGAACAACTGAGCTCTGCACCGATGGGGAAAGCCGACGGGAGCGCCGGCTCTCCCCATCGAAAGTCTCTCGGCCACTGAGGGCCCGCGGCCGCTACCAGCCGGACAGCTCCACGTCCAACGTCAGCAATCCGTGCTCGATCAGCCCGGTGCCTGCGATACCGGCCAGCTCGCCGGTGCCGGACCCGGCGACAACTGTTGCCCGGGTGACCGTTTCCTGCCCGTCACCCATCGATGCCCCGTGCTCGACGACGAAGCTCCCGGACCGTCCGCGCAGCGTTCCGACGATCCTCTCCTGGGCCACGTAGGACGCCCCCCGGTCACCCCTGGTAGTCAGCGCGTACCCGGTTGCGGTGCCGGTCAGGTCGTCACCCGAGTACTCCTTGGCGAGCTGCACCCAGCCCATCTCCGGCGCCGTGCTGTCGGCGGCGGGCTCGTCGGCGTGGACGTCCCAGGTGGTGATGCTGAACGGAAGCTCCAGGTGTACCGGCATCGCCACAGTCTGGTCCATCCCACCGACAGCAACGTACCCACCAGGGAGTACCGGACGACGCAGAACCGGCGCCCGGGGCACCACCAGATCGGGACGACGCGACCCGCTGCTACCTTCGGGACATGCCAGGACTGGACGAGGTCGGCGCGCGTGACGGCTGGCGCTGCTGGATCTGTGACGAGCCCGTCGACCCGAACACCTCGGTGAACGACGGCCGCGGCCCCAGCGTCGACAGTTATTTCACCGCCGGCAAGGCCGCGAAGGGCGCCAAGGACAAGAGCGGCGGCGAGCGACTCGCGCATCGGGCCTGCAACACCAAGAAGGGCGCGACCACGCCGGTGATCCGCTGGCCCGACCGGCTGCTGGTGTCCGATCCGGCCGTCCTGCTCACCACCATGGACCGCCTCGGCCGCAAGGGCGGCCGGGAGATCGTCGGTCGTAGCCCGAGCGCGGCGGACGCCGACCAGGCGGTGGACTGGCTGCAGGACAGGCTGTCCCGGCTCACTCCCGGCCTTGCGGTGGCCGCCTCGGTCGAGCCGGGCGGCGGCCAGCACCTGCTGGTGCTGACCGCCGGCCGCCGCTGATGAGCGTCAGTCGCTGAACCTCCGGCCGACCTGCGGTTGCGGCCAGCGCGACGACGGCGCACGCCAATCCTGTGCCGCGTCATCCTTGCGGTTGCTGTACTGGTCCGGTCAACGGTTCGGCTGTGAAGCCGTGGGTACAAGCCTTCCAGGCGATCGGCATCTGCTGCATGGCCGAACACACCCATGGGGCTGACAGGCAAGGAGTGATTTCATGCTCGCGGGAAAAACCGGCCTCATCGTTGGTGCAACGCTCATTGCTTCTTTCCTGCTGGAGAACACCGCCCGAGCCGCCACCGGGAGGCTCGCCGCGCCGCCACCTGCAGGAGCGGCGGTTGCGGCACCCGCCTCCATCGGACCGGTCAGCAACCTCCCGATCATCGACGTCAGACTCTCGGACTCCGATCCGGAGAAGAACGACCTCGACTACCTCAATGCCTCGAAGGACAACTCGGTCGGGGCGACGGTCAATCTCGTCGATGGGCCCAGTGGTTCGAACGCCATTGTTGATGCGCCGGCCACCATCAAGGGACGCGGCAACTACACGTGGACACTGGAGAAGAAGCCGTACCAGATCAAGTTCAAGGCGGCCGTCGGTCCGCTGGGCATGGAGTCCACCCGAACCTGGGTCCTGCTGGCGAACCAGACAGATCCCTCCCTCATGCGCAACAAGCTGGCCTACGACCTCGCCCGCGGGATTGACCTCGCCTACTCTCCCGAGTCGCGCTTCGTCGACGTCAGGATCACTGACGCGGAGGGTGGGCGCGTCCTGGGCAATTACCTCCTCACGGAGAAGGTCGAGGTGGGGTCCAGCGGCGTGAACCTCACACACCCTCAGGCCGTGCTACTCGAGCTGGACCAGAACTACGGCACCGCGGAACCGTTCCATTTTCAGACCGCCACCAGCAAGCGCGTCTTTGTGTTCAAGGACGCCCCTGGCGGCGTCGAGGACGCACTCACCGCGGACCAGGCGGCCGGATGGGCCGACGCCAAGTCCTACCTGAACACCTTCGAGGCGGCGCTCTACGCACCCACTCCGAACTGGCCGAAGATCAGCTCGATGATCGACGTCGACTCGTTCGTCAAGTACTACTTCGTCCACCAGGTGGCCCAGAACTACGACTTCAACCGTTCGAGCATGTTCTTCTACCGGAACGGCCCCGGTGACAAGCTGCACGCCGGACCCGTATGGGACTTCGATCTCTCCCTCGGCAACTTCGCGGCGCAGGTGTGGGGCGGGGAACCGAGATCTGACTACATCAAGACGACAACATATCTCCGGAGCAAGACGAACAACTGGTTCGAGCAGCTCATGCGGAACCCGCAGTTCGTCGCCCGGGCGAATGCTGTGTACACGACGACAGTCCGCCCGAAAGTCAACGCCATGAGGGCGCAGATCGACACGCTGCGGACCGAGCTCGCCTCTTCGGCCGACATCAACTTCGAGATCTGGGCCGGCTCCCGCGGATACGGGCCGACCAGCTTCAACAGTGGCGTGGCTGCGCTGAAGAGCTGGACGACCAGCCGGGTCGACTACCTCGCGCGGGCCTATGGCTCGAGCCTGCCGACCTTCAGGTTCGCGGCCCACGTCGCATCGGTAGGGTGGCAACCGGCGGTGTCGGGCGGCATGATCGCCGGCACCACCGGCGAGAGCCGCCGCGTCGAGGCGCTGCGCTTTCAGGTGGTGAACTCCGCGCTGACCGGTGGAGTTCAGGGCAATGCCCACGTGCAGCGCATCGGCTGGACGGGCTACGGCGCGGACGGCGCGGTCGTTGGCACGACGGGTCGCGCCCTGCGGCTGGAGGCGGTCCAGCTGAGGCTGACGGGCCGGCTGGCCACCGCTTTCGACCTCGAATACCGTGTCCACGTGCAGAGTGTCGGCTGGATGCCCTGGGTCCGGAACGGGGCCACTGCCGGCACGACCGGGCGCACCCTACGCCTCGAAGCCATTCAGATCCGGGTACTGGACAGAACGCCGTAGCCTCCGAAGTACGGCCGGACAAGGTGTGGCCGGTCGCGCCGCCGGCCGCGATCCCCCTCGGGACCACGGCCGGCCGCCGCTGGCAGAACTTCGTTCGATCATCGCCAACGAAGATCAGTTCGGCTCATCAGGAGCGACGCTCCGACCGGTGAACGGACTCAGAGAATGAACAGCATCTCCTGATAAGTGGGCAGCGGCCACAGGTCGTCGGCCACCACGCCCTCGAGCAGATCCGCCGCGGCGCGAACCGCAGACATGGCCGACAGCAACGCATCCCGGGCATGCTCGGCCTCGGCCAACGCCGTCGTACCGGCGTCGGCGTGCAGTGCCGCGTCCAGCGTCACCAGCGCCGTCCGGAGATCCCCCAACGGTGCGGAGACGGCTTCCAGCAACGATGTGTCGGCATCCACCCCGGCCGCCTTCAGCGCACCGAGGTTCAGCGCGAGTTCGGTCTGGTAGCGGACCGAGGCGGGCAGCACCGACGTCCGGCCGATCTCCAGCATCAGCCGGGCCTCGACGCCGATCGTCAACGCGTACTGCTCGAGACCGATCTCGTACCGGCTGTGCATCTCCCGGTGGTTGAACACCTTGTAGTGCTCGAAGAGCTCCATCGCCTCGTCCGAGATCAGCTCGGGCAGGGCGTCCAGGGTGGTGCGCAGGTTCGGCAGGCCGCGCTCGGCGGCCTCGATCTGCCAGTTCTCCGAGTAGCCGTCGCCGTTGAACACCACCGCACCGTGCTCGGTGATGATCTCGGTGAGCAGATTCTGCACCGCGGTGTTGAAGTCGGTGCCGCCGGCGACGGCCGTTTCAAGCCAGGTCGCCATGTAGTCAAGAGCCTCGGCCATGATGGTGTTGATGGTGACCATGGGGCCGCCGACGGACTGCATGGATCCCGGCGCACGGAACTCGAACCTGTTGCCGGTGAAGGCAAATGGGCTCGTTCGGTTGCGATCCCCGGGTCGGTGGGCAGTACGGGGAGGGTGTCCGCCCCGATGATCAGCGTGCCCTTGCCCTTCGACGATGTGGCCGCGCCCTTGGCGATCTGGTCGAAGACGTCGGCGAGCTGGTCGCCGAGGAAGATCGAGATGATGGCAGGCGGCGCCTCGTTGGCGCCGAGCCGGTGATCATTGGTGGCCGACGCGACGGACGCCCGCAGCAGCCCGCCGAACTTGTGCACCGACCGGATCACGGCGGCGCAGAACACCAGGAACTGGGCGTTGTCATGCGGATTGTCGCCGGGCAGCAACAGGTTTCCCTCGGTGGCGTTGCCCAGCGAGAAGTTGACGTGCTTGCCCGAGCCGTTGACCCCGTCGAACGGCTTCTCGTGGAACAGGCATTCCATACCGTGCTTCTTGGCGATCGTCTTGAACGTCGTCATCAGCAGCTGTTGATGATCCGCCGCGACGTTGGCCCGCTCGAACATCGGCGCGATCTCGAATTGGCCGGGGGCCACCTCGTTGTGCCGGGTCTTCGCCGGGATCCCCAGCTTGAACAGCTCCCGCTCGGTGTCCATCATGAAGCCGAGAACGCGCTCCGGGATGGCCCCGAAGTAATGGTCATCGAATTCCTGGCCCTTCGGCGGTTTCGTCCCGAAAAGGGTGCGACCGGCGTTCAGCAGGTCCGGCCGGGCCAGGAAGAAGTGCCGGTCGACGAGGAAGTACTCCTGTTCGGCGCCACAGTAGGACACCACCCTGGACGGGGTGTGACCGAAGAGCCGTAGAATTCTTTCCGCATGCTCGGCCATTGCCTGCTGTGAGCGCAGCAGCGGCGTCTTGTGGTCCAGCGCCTCACCGGTCATCGACACGAAAACCGTTGGGATGCAAAGGGTGTTGCCGTTCGGGTTCTCCAGGACGTAGGCCGGGCTGGTGACGTCCCATCCGGTGTAACCGCGGGCCTCGAAGGTGTTCCGCAGGCCGCCGCTGGGGAAGCTCGATGCGTCCGGCTCGCCCTGGATCAGGGTCTTGCCGCCGAATTCCGCCAGCGCCGAGCCGTCGCCGGCAGGCTCCAGGAAACTGTCGTGTTTCTCGGCCGTCAGCCCGGTCAGCGGGTAGAAGACATGCGCGTAGTGGGACGCACCCTTTTCCAGCGCCCAGTCCTTCATCGCCGACGCGACCGCATCGGCGACCATCGGGTCCAGCGGCGCGGAATGCTCGATCGTCGCCAGCACGGATTTGTAGACCGACTTCGGAAGCCGCTTCTGCATCACGGCTCTGCTGAAGACGTTCTCGCCGAAAATCTCGCCGGGCGTCTCGTCGATCGCGAAACTCACGGCCGGCGGCACGTAGGCTTCGACATCCCTGATCGCCTGCTGGCGAACGCTGCTTGCACTCACTGAGCCATCCCTAGAACAGCGCTGCCGACAAGCAGCTGAAGACAAAACGGACTTGTCCAAGCTAGGGATGCTGTTGCGCTGCTATTGGTCGGTGGTGTTTCCAGTCGATGAATGATGCTGTGCCCGCCTCGCTTCCGGCGATGCCCGAATGGCCCTTCACGGTCACCGACGCCGCCGCTACGCTCTGCGCGACCTGGGGAGACGGGCCGTTGAGGTATCACCTATGACGACGCCAGTCCCGGCGTCGACGGCGCCGCCGCCTCGTGGTCACGGTGAATGCGAACACTGGCGTCCTGACCACTGCCGGTACGGTGTTGACTCTCGACGCCGCGGACGGGCGCCTGGTGTGCACATTCACCGCGGCGACGAGCGAGCGCATCGACGGCGGCGCACCGATCACCCTCGATCAGTACCGCAGCAGCAGGGTCGACGGGCTCACGTCATGGACGAGCCCGGTGCTGAACAGTGGAAGCCACCAGGTGACCATCACCGTGTCAGGGAGCAGAAGCCGGCCGCCACGGGAAGCGTCATGACGGTTGACCGGGTCGATATCGCCCGTTGAACACCAGTTCTCAGTTGCCGTATATCCGGACCGGGTCGACCAGCACGACAGTGCGGCGCTGTTCGAGCATCACCCGGTCGTACTCGTCCCAGTCGTCGTGGGTGCCCCCGGCCGCGGTGAAGACCTCTCGGAGCAACAGGCGTAATCGATCGGGACTGATCTCGACGTTGGGGATGTCCGGGCCGACGAGCTCGGCACGCCCTTCGACGGTGGCCCATTGCCAGCCTGCCTGGAAGGTCATCGCGATCTGCGGGCGCTCCCGAAGGTTGGCGATCTTGACCGGCCCATAGGTGGCGAAGGCGGCGACCGTGACGCCGGTCAGGGGATGTTCCATCAGCCCGGCGTTGACCAGCGAGGCCTGGATGGATCCGTCGGCGCGCAGGGTTGCCACGACCGCGAGGCCGTGGTCCTTGCTGATCAGTTCCGAGATCGAGTCGAGCGTCGTCACATCTGTACCTCCGTGGTGATGTGCTCCGAGTATCGCCCTTCCGCCCCGCCCTGTCCCTGAGCCTTTTGGCCTATGGCGGCCGGGACCAACGTGGTCCCGGCCGCCACCGGTCCAGTGGCTTACGAAGCCGGCGGGACGTCGGCCCGCTGCGCCTCCCTGATCAGCATCCGTCCGTCGTAGTCGGTGATGAAGCCCTGCTTGACCAGTGCCCTGGTGTCCTTGACGACCGCCCTGACGTATGCGCTGTGCGTCGGGTAGAGCTCGCGCAGCCGGTCCGCACTGAACGGGATCTCGTGCCCGGCGATCGAACAGAACGACGGTCCCGTCGAGGTCCCGTTCCAGGTCGACGTCGGCACGTCGAGATACGGGGAGCGGAGCCCACCCTGGACGTTGCCGAACTCGTCAAGGACCGGCTGTCCGTTCTGCACCACGATCGGCGATCCGTGCGGCGGCGGCACATCCTTGCGAACCCACAGATCCAGGTTGTGCAGGATCGCATCGAAGAAGATCGAACTCGGGAACCGGCTGCGCGGACCCTCGTTGCAGTCCATCGGCGGAACCGCACGACCGCCCTTGATGATGTCCTCGGGCCGCGCCGCGAATTCCAGTTCCGTAGGTGTGGCGTGCCCGGCTCCGGCCATCTCGTATCCCCGGTACCGGTCGGACGGCCAATCGCTGTCCGGCCGGCGAGAAGTGATGCCGCGCAGATAGTCCGATTGGGACATCACGTGCATGACCGGGACACCCACATTGCTCAACTGACGGCGCGGATCGTCCACCGCGGGCACCGGCTCGCACTGGTTGATGGGGTAGATGCCCGCGAATGCACCTCCGGCGACGGCGACGATGTAGCCGTCATAGGTCGAACGACCGGTCTGCTCCTTTGCCAGCGGCGCGACGGCGTTGATGTAGTCGTACATGTAGCCGCCGGTCTGCGAATAGCCGAAGCCGTACAGCTTCAGGCCCTTCTTCAGCTTCCGGTCGCCGTAGGCGACGGGGTTCTTCGCGGACTTCGAACGCAGCAGTTCGCCGACCTGGCTGTAGATGTCCCAGGCGAGCCCGTTCTCCGTGCTGCGGGAACTGTCAGCGGGCACGGTCTCGCAGTTCGCCGGATCGGACAGCGGCAGTGGGTTGTCCATCGACAGGGCCGCATATCGCTTCGGGTCGAAGGTCTTCAGCGTCTGCATCGAGACCGGCTTGACCGTCACCCCGACCCACACGTCACCCTTGCGGATCAGCTCCTCGTGCATCAGCCCCCAACCCAGATTCAGGTCGAACAGGTTCGACGGGTTGAGCGGCTCGACGACGACATTCCCGCTGAACTTGGCTTCCTTTGCCGGGCGCCGCACGAGGATTCTGGTCGTGTAGGGAGCGTCCGCGGTCCGGATGACGGCGGGTCCGGGTGCCGGCCAGGTGTAGACGTTGGCCAGCCCGCTGATGAAGTATTCCTCCTCGACATAGCCGATTTCGGCCAGGTTCTCCGGTACCGCGGTGTAGGCGGCGCCACCGAACGGGTGCGAATTCCTGGTGACGCGAATGGGCCCGGTGATGTTCGGAACGCTGGCCCCGGCCCTGCTGGTGACAGGCGGTGCCGCCGTCACCGGCGAAGCGACGCTGTCGAACACGTCGAGTGCCGCAAGGGATATGGCGTTGTCGGCGGCGGGCGCGGCAAACCCGGAGGCCGCCGGCGGAACAGCGACCGCAGCGGCCACCGCCGCCGCAAACGCGACCGTTCTCATCACCACTCTCCGCCTCGGACGTCGGCGCGTTACAGCTGCGTCGTTGCGATCTGTCAGCACGTGTCCTCCTGCTCATCGACTGCGCTCGGCACCGCCGAACCGCCGCCTCCGTGACGGCACTTAGCGAAACTAGTTGCCACCTGGGCTGTGACCCAGCGCACACGGTCGGCATGGCCGAACAACGCGGCGAAAAATGCGACGGGAGGGCGGATTTGACTCAGACCGACTGGCCGGAGACGACGTTGACGCGCAGGCCGAGGAAGGCCGTCAACCGCAGGTAGGGGCCGCGGGCGGTTCGACGACCACTTCAGGTTCATCGCCCCGTGCTGACAGCTTCATCGTCCGTCCACCCGGGTGGGCCAATGTTGGGTCGGCAGGACCGCATCGTGGCGGTTGTGTTGGGGGGCCGGTGACCAATGGGCATTGTGAGCCATGACCTTCCGCACCATGCGTCCATCGATCCGGCTCCGGCGGACAGTTCGTCCGCCAGTCCTCGCAGCGACTCGGTGCTGGGTACCTTTTGGCGCCACCACCGGCGCAGCAGGGCGCTCAAGGAGATCGAGCGCCTCATTCGCATAGCACCGACCGCGAGCATTCGCGACGATCTGATGGCCATCGCGGCCCGCAACGACCGTCAGTCGGCCGCCGTGCGACCCGTCGGGCGTCGGTCAGGTGACGGTCAGCACCGCGGATGACGGCGGGTTCAGACCCCTCAAGCCGTCAGGTTGGGGCCGGCCCGAAACCGGTTCGGCCACAGTTGATCGCCGCAGTGATCACGCTGAAGCCGACAAAGCGATTCGGCATGTTGATCGGCAGTTGCGACCTGGTCTCGAATTGCACCCTGCCGGAGCCGGGATCGAAGCCCTTGCCCGGCTGATCGGTCCGTGCGGTCAGCGAATCGTTCCCGCCCGCGTCGCCGACGGCACCCGCGGATACCAGCGCGAGGTCCAACTGCTGCGCGTTGTCATACGCCAGCGGGACGCAGTCATTGGCTTCTGCATAGGCCCAATAGCCGTTCTCCTGCGGCTGGCCGGTCACAGTGCCGTTGCAGTGGGTGAGCCAGGCCGGGTCGGCCGAATACGACGGGAATAGCGGTGCAGCGCCGGTGTACTCGGTCAATGAGCGCGGAATCTAATACCAGGCGGACGAATCGACTGTCTCGAAATTCGACGAATTCGACCACCGGGGCGGCCGCCACGGCCGCGAAGAAAACACCCGCTCTTATCGGCAGGATTTCCGGCAGGAAATTCGGCAGCAGCGCCGCGGACGTCACCAGCAACAGGCCGAACCCGCGGGAACCGATCACCAGGCACCTCGAATGCGCGACTGTTGCGGGCGTGTCAACCGAACGTTAGTGATCGTAACTGGCGTGCAGGAATCGGCATACCCGGGTGCTCCGACGATCACCCGGGACGGCGCGGGAAAGGGCAAACCGGCGTCATTCGCCAGTTCTCGTCCACGCGCCAGCCGGTTCGACGGTGTGCCGCCGACGGCGCTGTGCACTGCTGAACACTGAAAGGGGTCGAGCCAGCGCGTGCGTCATGCGGCCGCCCCGGCTTCGCGACGACAGGCCGTTCGGTACCGGCGGCGGCTCCCGGAACCAGCTGTTGTCGGCGTCATAGCCGTTGGTCGCCTCGATCATTCGCCATCGTGGCGGTTCGTCATTGCTGTCGGGCGGCATGCTGTCCTCCTTCGTCTGGACGCGATCGAGGATGTGGGAGTTGCCGGCCCGGCGCCCATGATGAGCATCCCGGACCGCAGATCGATCTCGTAGGACGGTGCCGGTGCCGTTCGGTCATCCAGGACAACAGGAGTCATCCGACACCGGCCACCGCGCCGGCGGGTGCTCTTCGGCTCGGGGTCGCGCCGGTCGCCGCCACCGTGGCTGCGCACCGGTCAACTGTTCGGGGATCCGTTGGGCAGGTTCGACGCCGACCCAGGGACGAGGTGTCGTCAGACGGGATGTCGTCATGGTGCCGATCATGGGCCGCTCCTGCAGCGATCAGCCGACGACCCGGTGCCCATCAGGTGACGCCATGATGAACCTCTGCGGCAGGACAACTGTGGCCGGCGCTGGCAGGATGCGGCGATGGACACCGGTAAACCCGAGCACGAGGCACGTGCGATGGAAGAAGTGGTCCAGCGACTCGTCGCCCGATTCCCCGATGTACCTGACGATCGGGTACGCCAGATCGTCACGGCGGCGCATCGGGAATTCGTGAACCGGCCGCTCCGGGACTTCGTCCCGGTTTTCGTCGAGCGCAGCGCAAAGAGCGAGTTGAGCCGAATAACGACTGCCTGATCATCTCGACCTCGACGTATCGCCTGGCCTTCATCACTGCGCCGTCGGTACGTCATCGTCCGTTCACCACAGGGGGCCAACATCGAAGCAGTGGGTCGCATAGAGGCGGCTGCTCTGGTGGTGGGGGCATGGTGCTGGAAATTCGAACCGACAGACCGAGCCCGCCTGCCCATCAGCGCGACACAGCGGGACCCGAGAGTCCCGCGAGCCGTAAGGTCGGCGCTCCAGCGGCCCTGGGCCGGCACTACCGGCGAGCCAAGGCCCTCCGCGAGCTGGATCGGCTCATCCGGGTGGCTCCGACGGCGTCGATTCGCGATGACCTGATGGCCATTGCGGCCCGGAGTGAACTCACTCCCTGACCATTCGCGAGCCGGGCCGGGCCGGTCGGTGTCGGGAGAGTCCCCGAGACGTTCGCCGGCACGAACCCGCGTTCTTGCCGATTGCACGTGGTGGAGCTTCGGGGAATCGAACCCCGGACCTCCCCGATGCGAACGCGCTACTACTGGCGGATCGTGCCGCTGTCACAGGTGGAACTGCCGAGCGGCACCGTGCGCCAACATGGTCGGCGAAGGAGCGTGCTGCCTTCCCGGGGCGCATCCGCGCTTCGCGGGTTGGTTACCGCATGACCGTTGTTCGTCGGGAGCGTTCCGCGTGTCCAGGATCGAGCGTCACCCGTCACTCCGCGCGTCGCCTGCCAACCCCGGACGTCCTCCCGCCGGCGGTCTGTGAGGCGAGGAGCAAACCTGCCTCTGCGTGGTGCTGGTCGTTGACCCCGTCAATGATGGCCAACGACCAGCACCAGCCGGCCAACTCCCGGCCACGCCGACCGCGGCGACGGTCGGACGCTTGCGGCGGGCGTCCAACGTTCGCGACCGCTTGTTCAGCCGCCGGTTGGCCCGCACCGCCAGCACATCTGGCCCGCGTCCCATCAGGCCAGATTGCCACTACTGCCGGCGGCGTCGAGCGGGCGATCGGTGCCAGCGCCGACAACCGAAAGATGGCAATTTCTTCGGCCCGAGACCCGTCTACAGCAGTTCATTCTGAGCTAGCCAGTCCGTCGCTGCGGTACTGGCTGACGCCTTTTCCGAGCCTTCGACCCGCCCGCGCAGGGCGATCAGATCGTCGGTGGTCAGCTTGGCCGAGACGTTGTTCAGAATCTCGCCGATCTGGTCGGTGTAGGCCGAGTCGGCGATCAGCGGGATCACATTCTGTGAGGAGATCATGGTTTCCGGGTCATCGAGTACTACCAGGTTGTTCTCCACCAGCGCGGGCGAAGTGGTGTAGATATCGGCGACCTGCACGGTGTCATCGACCAGCGCCTTGACGGTGTCCGGACCGCCGAAATCCTCGATGGGCAAGAAGGTGACGTCGCCGGCGTTGGTGCCGACCCCGTACACGTCCTTCAAGCCGGGGATGCCGTAACCGAGCTCGCCGAACTGGGGGTTCGAGCCGAGGGTGAACGGAACGATCTTGCTCAGGTCACCGATCGACGTGAGCTGATTGGCGTCGGCGGTCGCCTTGGTGACGACGTAGGCGTCCTTGTCTTCGGCCTCGGCCGACGTGAGAACCCGCAAATTGTCCTTGGCCACGGCTTCGGTGAGTGCGGCGTCAACGTCGGCCGTCGTCCGCTCGGTGTACTGGGGGTTGTAGTAGGCCAGCAGGTTTCCGTTGTATTCGGGCATCAGGGTGATGGATCCGTCTTGCAGGGCCGGGATCGTCTGCTGGCGTGGGCCGATGTTGAACTTGGTGTCGACCTGGACGCCCTTGGCCGCCAGGGCCTGCGCATAGATCTCACCCAGGATCTCACTTTCCGGGAAGGCAAACGACCCCACTACAACCTTGCCCGCGGCGGCCGTGCCGCTGGCCGACGGCGCTGCGGCGGTCGGGTCACTGGACGAGCACGCCGTGAGCGCGGTGACCAGGGTCAGCGCGACCCCGGCGGCCGCGAAACGCGAGAGATGCCGGACGATCCGGCGACGGTGAACGGTGGACACGAGGACGATCCCTTCGTTTTACGCGTCGATGCGCGTAGCGGTTTTGCTGGATGTACGCAGCAACCGGGGCCATCGAACGGCCTTGCGGTCGGTGGCGCCCCTGGTGGCCGTGACGCGCTGCACGATGGCGAACAACCCGTCGAGGATGAGGGCAAGGGCCGTGACCAGGAGGGCGCCCCCCAGGATCTGGTCATAGTTGTTCAGCCCGATCCCACTGGTGACAATACGACCGAGACCCCCCAAACCGGCGTAGGACGCGATGGTGACGGTCGCGACGACCTGCAGCACTGACGCCCGGACTCCCCCGACGATCAACGGCAGCGACAACGGGATCTCCACCTGGGTGAGGATCTGCCACTCGGTCATCCCGTTGGCCCGCGCGGCGTCGATGGTCTGCCGATCGACCGATTCCAGGCCCGAATACGCGCCGGCGAGCATCGAGGGTATCGCCAATACAACGAAGGCGATGGTCGCTCCGACGATCGGGGCCTTGTCGTAGGACAAGAAATAGCCGAACACCATCAGCAGGAAGAACAGCAGGCCCAGCGTCGGCAGGGCGCGCATCGATCCGGTGAAGGCGATGACGAACTGCCGACCCTTCCCCGTGTGGCCGATGTAGAAGCCGAGCGGCAGCGCGATCACGGCGGCGATGACGATTGCGATGGCGGTATACGTCAGATGTTCGATCAGTCGGTCCTGGATCGGCAGCGGACTCTGGCTACCCGGCACGTAGTTCGCCGGGTCGAAGAGCCAGTTCAACGCACTGAGCAGCAGGTTCATCGGGCAGATCCGCTCGACGTCGCGGCTACATCGGACGTCGCGGCTTCATCGGCCGTCCCGGCGTCACCGGACATCGCGGTGTGGAGGGGTAAGGCTCGTCGTCGCCACGGTGGCAAGCGACCGCCCCCACCGGAGCCCCGGTTCCAGGGCATCAGCAGTTTCCCGATCGCCACGATCAACAGATCGAAGATCAGGGCGAGCAACAGGCTCATCAGGATCCCGACCACGACCTCCTCGAGAATGCCCCGTTGCTTGCCATTCTGGAAAAGGTAACCAAGGTTCGCCGAGCCGATGATCACGCCGACCGAGACAAGCGCGATCGTGCTGACCGCAACGATCCGGATTCCGGCCAGCAGCACCGGACCGGCCAGCGGGAGCTCGACCTTGAAGAATCGGCCCGCCGGGGAGAAGCCCACGGCGGTGGAGGCATCCAGGGTGATCGGATCGGCGGACGCGAGCGCGTCCGCCGCGGTCCGGGCCATGATGGCGACGCCGTAGATCGTGAGAGCGACGATGAGGTTCGTCTCGTCCAGAACCCTGGTCGAGATGATCAACGGGAGAATGACGAACAGCGGCAACGACGGAATCGTGTACAGCAGGCTGCCGCCGGTGATCACCACCATCCGCAGGGCCCGGTTCCGGTTGGCCATCCAGCCCAACGGAATCGACAGCACAAAGCTCGCCACGATGGGGATCACCGCTAGTCGGATGTGGTTGAGCGTCAACGAGCCGATCAGGTCGAGATTGTCCAGCGTCCAGCTCACGAGGTGCTGCTCCTGGTGCCCTCGGGGGCGGCTGTGCGGGCGGCGTCGTCGAGAACCCCCAGTGGGCGGCCGTTGCCGTCGACCACCAGGGTGAGCCCACGGTCGTTCTCCCGCTGCTGAAGGAACAAGCCGCGGCTGCCCTTGTCGGCCCCGATGAAAGTCGCCACGAATTCGTCGGCCGGTCCGGCCAGGATCTCCGCGGGGGTACCCGACTGCGCGATCACGCCGCCCTTGCGAAAAATGACGACCTGATCGGCGAGGGTGAAGGCCTCGTCAATGTCATGAGTGACGAAAACGATCGTCTTGCCCAGTTCCCGCTGAAGCCGGTTCAACTCCAGTTGCAGGTCGGCGCGCACGATCGGGTCGACGGCCCCGAAGGGCTCGTCCATCAGCAAGATGTCCGGGTCGCCGGCCAAGGCCCTGGCCACCCCCACGCGCTGCTGCTGCCCGCCGGACAGCTGACGGGGGTAGCGGTCGGCGAGTGTCCGATCCAGACCTACCTTGTCCAGCAGCTCCAGCGCGGCGGCCCGGGCCTGCGCCTTGCCCACCCCGTTCAGGATGGGAACGGTCGCGACGTTGTCGAGCACATTGCGGTGCGGGAGCAGTCCCGCGGCTTGGAGGACGTAACCGATACTCCGCCGGAGCTTCACCTTGTCCTGGCTCGCGATGTCGACGTCGTCGATCGTGACCTGGCCGGACGTGGGTTCGACCATTCGGTTGACCATCCGCAACAACGTCGTCTTGCCGCACCCGGAGGAACCGACCAGCACCGTCGTTTTGTGGGACGGAAAGACGAAGCTGAAATCTTCCACCGCGACGGTCCCGTCAGGAAACCTTTTGCTCACTGAGCGGAACTCGATCATGTGCTGACTCATTCCTGGCAGATAATCAGACCGCGACCGCTGCGAATTCGACGGAACCCTGCGAATGACCGATCGCGGGATCGAAACACTCATGGTCGCGGGCGGTCCAGCAATCGTAGTGGTGAGGACCGTCCCGGGTCGGGAGGCTCTCGCCTGAACGGGGACAGGTGGGTCGGTGGTGACGGTCGATTCGGGTGATCAGGTCGGCGAGTTCGGCGGAGGCCAGAGGGTGGCCGGCAGTCGTACGCGACCTGGCTGGTCGACGACGGCGTTCCGCCAGCATGGTCCAGCCGGCCATGAGCCACGAACGGGCCTCGACCACCCTGGACCTCTACACCCGGCGTACGGACGATGCCGGACGCATCCTGCGGGCCCTCGACGATGTTCACTGATGCGCTTCTGATGCCCAGTAGCGCCAAGGCCCGGGTTCGAATGTTCGAATCCGGGCCTCTGACAGGGTGGAGCTGCGGGGAATCGAACCCCGGACCTCTTCGATGCGAACGAAGCGCGCTACCAACTGCGCTACAGCCCCTGGTCACGGTCTGCACCGTGAGCCGTCGACAACAATAGCAGCGGGCGGGGGGCTCCACGTCCATGCCGACCGGCACACTTCACGAAGCCGGCGCGGTCCGCTCGCAGGCATCCGCGTCTGCGTCACCCCAGCCGGAAAGCATCTCCGTTCAGGACGGGAACGCCGCCCGAGACGTCGATCTCGGCGGCCACCGCGATCTCCTCCGCGTATCCCGCCTCGGCGAGTTCGCGGCCGGACGCGCACGCGCCCAGCGCCATCGCCGGCCTGCCCAGGGATTGATAGGCGGCGCGGGCGGCCGCCGCCTCCGGTGACAGTGGTCCCGCACCCAGCCCCGCCAGCGCATCGATGACAAGGCCGGCGCCCCAGAGATCCTCCACCGCCGGCCGCAGCGCGTCCCCCGGCCAGCGTTCGCCGGCGGCCACCACGGCGATGGGCCCGCGGACCGCCTTGACGGCCCATCGCGCACACGCACCGGCGTTCCGCAGGCACGCGCCGATGACCAGCATCTGGGCCTCGCCGAGCTGCCGGCAGATGGCCGCCCCGTTGGGCGATGGCAACACCAGCTTGCTGGTCACCGTCAGCGGCCCGCCGGACGTGGCAGCCCGCCGGACGGACACCGGAGACAGGCTGACGCCGCTGCTGCCGGCCTCGCGGCGGCCGACCGCGAGCACGGCGCCTCGCGATGCGGCGAAAGCTGCTGCTGACGCGTCGCGGAAACGGTACGGATATACCTCGATACCCAGATCGACCGCGACCGACAGGGTGGTGGTGAACGACAGCACGTCGACGACGATCACCGCCGACGCCGCCGCCGAGATGGCGGTTGCGCCCTGCAGACCCCAGTCGAACCGGATGCCGAACTCAGTCTGGCTGTAGGGATCCGCCGACGCCCGGGCCGGCGACGTCACTGCCCCGCGGCCCGCTGATACGTCATCGGCTCGTGGTAGGGATCCAGTTCGTCGAAGGCCGGGTCGTCGTCGTCCAGGTCGACCACCGTGCGCCCGGGGACGACGGCCGACAGGCCGCCTCGCGTCCGGCGCGGCGCCCGCTGGTACTCCGGCCTGATCTGCCGGGCCCGCTGCAGCCGTTCCATCCGTCGTTGCCGGATGGTGGCCTCGATCCGGACCTGGCGGCGAAGGTAGCTGAGGTAACCGACCAGCAGCGTGAGGCTGATCGCGGCGCCGACCCAGAGCCAGTTGACCAGCAGCAGGGCGAGCACAGCGAAGGCGACCGTCGCGATCAGCAGGATCAGTGCGACCCGGCGCCGCTGCTGGTAGCGGTACGCCCTCGTCGCTTCCGCGGCCTCGGGGTCGAAGCCGCCGCGGCCCGGCCTGCGGGGCACGGGCCGGAGTTCGACGTCGTCGACCTCGGCGGACAGAGTTCCGACAGGCGAGGCGGCGACATGATCCGACCACTCCTGTTCGTCGATCTCGTCGGGCACCTGCGGCCGGTCGATCGGCCGGTCCTGCTCGACATCGTCTGCGATCCGCGTCGTCTCGAACCCGGTGCTTGCGTCGTCGAAGCTGTCGTCACCGCGATCATCGAGCTGCTCCGGCGAGCGGAAGCGCGTGGAGCCGGTGGTGACCCTGCGCGGCCGGGATGACTGCGCGGCTGCCCATTCCTCGGCGGCGTCGGCTGGTTGCGCGTCGGCGTCCTCGGCACCGACGGTGACCAGTTCGTCCTCCGAGCCGGCGTGGGTGCCGTCGTCAACCTGGTCGGAGTTGCTCATCATTCGTCCTTTCGGGCCGCGGGCGGGCCTGCGGCGCAGTGACGCGGAAGCGCGCCTGAGCACCCGGAACCCGGACCCGGCCGGCTCGACCTGCGGAACTCGTTCACGGCGGCGCGCCACCATCGGCACCAGCACGACCAACCAGGCGATCACCAACAGCACGACGATGAGGGATGTCGGGATGTTCATCGGGTGCTCCCCTCACTCGGGCCGCACAGCGCGCGACGACAGACCGGCCGGTCAAGATCACGCTAACGACTGACCGCCCGCAGACCGGGTAGGGACACACCCTTGGCTTCCCCTGGTCACGACCGGTCCCCATCCGGGGCGATGTGGGGGAACACCCCTGTGGGCTCACCTGGTGGGATCGCCGGTCCGCCATCTCTCCAGCAGTTGCGGCAGACCGCCCGGCACTTCCTCGACCGTGAGTGCGTAGAGCAGGTGATCCCGCCAGGCGCCGGCGATGTCGAGGTAGCGGACCAGGTGGCCTTCCTGACGAAAGCCCAGATGCGCCACCACCGCTCGTGACGCCAGGTTCTCCGGCGCAATGGTGGCTTCGATCCGGTGCAGCCCGACGGAGCCGAAGCCGTGCGCCACCGTCATCGCGACGGCGGCGGTCGCCACCCCGTTGCCGTGGAACCGGGAGTCGACCCAGTACCCGACCCACGCCGAGCGCAAGGCACCGCGCTGGACGCCGCCGAGCGTCACCTGGCCCGCGAACCGGCCCTCGACGGTGATGACGAACGGAACAACCTCGCCCCGTCGGGCACCCACCCGCAGCAGGGTGCGATGGGACCTCCACATCGAGCGCGAGTGACGCTGTTCCCAGGTGAGCGTGCTGGTGGCATCCCACGGGGCGATGAGCGCCTCGTCGCGCAGTCTCGATCCCTGCCAGTCGGGCCAATCCGATCGGCGCAGCGGCCGGCCGACCACCCTCCCTGCGCTGGTCTTGACCGGGCCGAGGGTGGTGGGCCAGCCGGGATGTGCGCCGGAGAAACCGGCCGACACACCCGCCGGGCTCATGGCTGTTACGCCCGCTGAGCGAGGAACGAGACCGGGACCTCGGTGCCGGGCGGAACGGTCGTGGTCTCCTCGTCGACGAGCACCAGACAGTTCGCCTCGGCGAGCGAGGCCAGCAGATGGGTCCCGCTGCCGCCGAGGATGTGCACCAGGTAGTCGTCCTCGTCGTCGCGCATCAGCTGGCCGCGGAGGAACTGCCGCCGCCCGGCGGGCGAGGTGATCGGCTCCAGGGTCCTGGCCATCACGGTGCGCCGGTAGGGGTTTCGCCGCCCGAGCATGATGCGCAGCACCGGACGGACGATCACCTCGAACACCACCAGGGCAGAAACCGGGTTGGCGGGCAGCAGGAAGGTCGGCACCTTGTCGGGGCCGAGCAGACCGAAACCCTGCGCTGAGCCCGGCTGCATTGCCACCCGGGAGAGGTCGAGCTCACCGAGGTCGGCAAGTGCCTCGACGACCAGTTCGGCGGTGTGCCCGCCGGCGGCACCGGCGATCAGCACCATCTCCGACACGAGCAGCCGTGCCTCGACCAGCTCACGGAACCGGCGGGGATCGGCGGACACGATGCCGACCCGGTTGGCCTCGGCACCGGCGTCCCTGGCGGCTGCGGCGAGAGAGAAGGAGTTGACGTCGTACACCTGACCAGGGCCCGGCGTCCGGGCGACGTCGACCAGCTCGTCGCCCACCGAGATGATCGAGAGCCGGGGCCGCGGGTGCACCAGCACCTTGTCCCGTCCGACCGCGGCGAGCAGCCCCACCTGAGCCGATCCGATGAAGGCGCCGAGCCGGACGGCGACATCCCCAGGCTGGACGTCCTCGCCGGTGCGCCGCACGAACTGCCCCGACTCCACCGGTTTGCTCACCGAGACCCGGGCACCGCCGCCGGTCGTGTACGACCGCGGCAGGACCGCGTCGGCAACCGTTGGCAGCGCGGCACCTGTTGAGACATAGACAGTCTGAGCCGGCTGCAGGCGGTGCGGTGACCGCGCTCCGGCTTCGATCTCGCCCACGACGGGCAGCACGACCGGATGACCCTCGCTCGCGATGGCGACATCCACCGAGCGGACGGCATACCCGTCGATCGCGGCCTGATCGAAGGCCGGCAACGCCGCCGAGGCCACGATTTCCTCGGCACACAGCAGCCCTTGGGCCTCCGAGATGGCGACGCGCACTGCCGGCGGCGTCACCGCGATGGCCAGCACCCGCTCCAGCTGTTCGGCGACCGACCTCATCCTGTCGATCCCGAGCGCGGACGGGCTTGTCGGTTGGTGCCGCCACCGAGACGAGTGCCGCCATCCAGGCGCGGCGCCGCCGGCGGGGGGACGACAGGGACGTTCATGGTCACCAACCGTAGTGCCTGACCACCCGCCATCCCCGCCGACACCGGACCCGGCCTGGCCTAGCGTGTGGAGCGTGCAACCAGCGGACGCGCCGATCGGCGAAAAGAAGGATCGGTTGCGCGCTGCGCTGATCCTGTCCCGTCGATCGCGCGGGGAGGCCGAACGGCGGCAGGCCAAGGCAGCGAACGCCGCGCACCTGCTGGTTGCCCTGAAAGGCCTCACATGCGTCGCCGGCTATCTGCCGCTGACCACCGAGCCGCTGGACCGGCAACTCCTGGACCGGCTCGCAGAGACCTGCCGCGTCCTGGTGCCGGTCACCCTCGGGCCGCTGCCACTGGATTGGTGCGAGTACCCCGGGCCGGTCAGCCGTGGGTCTTTCGGAATCCCCGAACCGACGGGCGAACGACTCGGACCAGACGCCATCGCCGACGCCGACGCGGTGCTGGTCCCCGCCTTGGCGGTCGACAAGGCCGGCCACCGACTCGGCCGGGGCGGCGGCCACTACGACCGCACTCTCGCGCTGCGCGACCGGCTGAGATCGGAGCGGATTCCGTGCAGAACCGTCCCGGCCGACCGGACCGCGCTGATAGCAGTGCTCTTCGACGGGGAATTCGTCGACACGGTCCCTAACGACGGCTTCGATCAGCCGGTCACGGCGGTCGTCACCCCCGGCCAGGGTCTGCGGCCGCTGCGCTGAGCGGCGAACGGCCCATTATTTGCGCGCTCAGCCATATCGGGAGCATCATCGAATCTGGCAGTCCGAGCGCTCGAGTGCCAGCGCCCAGCTGCAGTACCCATCACCCGGCCTCCGTCGCGTCGTCGCGACCCGGCCGCCACCCGGAGGACCCCGTGCCCACCTATCAGTACGCGTGCACCGAATGCGGCCACCGCTTCGAGGCCGTTCAGTCCTTCACCGACGATTCCCTCACCACCTGCCCGGTCTGCAGCGGTCAACTGCGCAAGGTCTACGGGTCCGTCGGAGTCGTCTTCAAGGGCAGCGGTTTCTACCGCACCGACTCCAGGGAGAGCGCCAAGAAGGGTGCCGCCAAGGTCTCCGGTGACAAGGCAGCCGAGAAGACGGGCGCGAAGAGCGACGCGGCAGCGGCCAAGAGCGGTTCCGAGAAGAAGTCGTCGGATTCAGCGGGGTCCAGTTCCTCTTCGTCAGGGGGATCCTCGTCCGGCGGGTCGACCGGTTCGTCCAGCAGCGGTTCATCCAGCAGCGGTTCATCCAGCAGCGGTTCGTCCAGCAGCGGTTCGTCCAGCCCGACCAAGGCCGCCGCCGGCTGAGGCTCCCGCGTTCGCCCGACCTCGTCGGTGAACGGCTCGGCAATACTGGATCGGGTGACAGCCACTCCCGGTCCGCACCGACCTCACTTCCGCTCGACCGCTTTCCGGATCGGTCCGGTCGCGGCGACACTGCTCCTGATCGCAAGTTGTTCAGGGCAACCTGCCGCCGGTCCGGCCGCCACCACCATCGGGGCGTCGACCGGTCAGCCGGCGTCCTCTGCGGCGGCGCCCACCGGTCAGCCGGGCTTCGCGGTGACCACCGTCGCCACCGGTCTTGCGGTGCCATGGGGCCTCGGGTTCCTACCGGACGGGACCGCGCTGATCACCGGCCGCGACGACGCGATGATCAGCTCGGTGGCCGCGGACGGCACGGTCAGCGCTGTCGGCACCGTTGCCAACGTCGCCCACGGCGGCGAAGGCGGGCTGCTCGGGTTGGCCGTTTCCCCGGACTTCTCGTCCGACAACCGGCTCTACGTCTATTACACGGCGGAGGACGGCAATCACATCGACACCGTCACCCTGCGGGACGGTGCGCTGACCGATCAGCAGGCCGGACTCGCCGGCATACCCAGTGGCGGCATCCATAACGGCGGCCGGATGGTTTTCGGGCCGGACGGGCTGCTCTACGTCGGCACAGGTGACGCCGGTGGCAGGGAGAATGCGCAGAGCGCCGACTCGCTCGGCGGCAAGATCCTTCGGCTCACGCCTGATCTGGAGCCGGCTCCTGGCAACCCGGGCTCCGGTCCGCAGTACTCCCTGGGTCATCGCAACGTGCAGGGCCTGGCGTTCGACGACACCGGACAACTGTGGGCCGCCGAGTTCGGCCAGAACACCTGGGACGAGCTGAATGTCATCACCGCGGGCGGCAACTACGGGTGGCCGACCGTCGAGGGTCAAGGCGGTCAGGACGGTCTCATCGACCCGCAGCGTGTCTGGTCGACCGATCAGGCGTCCCCCAGCGGGATCGCGTTCTGGGAGGGCTCGATCTGGATGGCCGGCCTTCGCGGTCAGCAGTTGTGGCAGATCCCGATCGAGGAGACTCCCGAGGGACCGGCAACGGGCGAACCCATCGCCCATCTGTCCGGCGACTACGGGCGGCTCCGCACCGTGCAGGTCGCGCCGGACGGAAGCCTGTGGGTGACCACCTCGAACACCGACGGTCGCGGAGACGTCCGCGACGGTGACGACCGGATCCTCAGGCTGGCGCCGACGGCCTGACCGGCAGTTGTTCACACGCCGCACGGCTGTCCACAATCCGTGCCGGTCACCGACCCGGACGGTGATCGCCCCCTAGCGTCGGTTCATGCAGCGGTGGTGGAGATTCGAACGGGTCCGGTCCCCGCGTGCGCGGACGGGCTTGCAGGCGTTGCCGCACGAGCGGCTCCGACAGTGGCTCGCCGACCGGCGTCGGGGCGGGCGGCTGCCGCGGACCCTTCGCCGGGCCACGGCGACCGTCATGGTCGTGGTCGCGGGCGTCCTTGCCGTGGCACCGACCGGAGCCGAAACAGGCGAACGGGTGATCGGCGTCGCCGCCGATCTGCCCATCGGGACCCGCCTGGAGCAGTCGGACCTCCAGGTCATCAGCGCCGTCCGCGCCCCTGACGGGGTGGTCCGTGATCCTGAACAGGCTGTCGGCCGGGTGCTGGCCACCGCGGTTCGACGGGGCGAGATCCTGACCGATGCGCGGCTGGCAGGCGTCCCGGGCCCGGCACCCGGCCCTGGCCGGACCGCCGTCCCGATCCGGCCGGCAGACGAGGCGATTGTCGCTCTGCTGAGCGCCGGCATGCATGTCGCCGTGCTGTCGGTCGACGAGGACGGCACGGCCGTGGTGCTGGCCCCGGACGCGGTGGTGTTGGTGGCAGGTCGCGCCACCCAGAGGGGGAACGAATCTCCGCCGATCGTGGTGTCCGTCCCCGTCGAGTCGGCGAACGCGCTGGTCGCGGCGACAGTCGTTGGTACCATTGCGCTTCGGTTCACCTGATCGCAATATTTGACCGCTAACTTCGCCGCGTTACGACACCAGGGAGAGCCGATGATCAAGGGCTTCAGGGACTTCATCCTGCGCGGCAACGTGATCGACCTCGCGGTCGCGGTGGTGGTTGGTGCCGCCTTCACGGCGCTGGTGGGCGCCGTCACCAGCAACCTCATCCAGCCGGTGCTCAACGCGTTCGGTGGGGTTGACACCGGTTCGATCGGTTTCTACATCAATCCGTCGAAGCCTGATTCCTATGTGAACATCAGCGCGATGCTGGGCGCGGTGATCACCTTCCTGATCACCGCGCTGGTGGTCTACTTCGTCTTCGTCGCACCGATGAAGAAGATGCTCGACATCGCTTCCCGGCGGAAGCAGCCGGTGCAAGCGGACCCGACAGAGGTCGACCTGCTCGTTCAGATCCGGGACCTGCTCCGGGACGGGAATGAGCAGCAGTTGACCGCCGCCAACGGCTCGCGGGACCCCGACGCCCCGGCGAATGAACGGGCACAGCACTGATCGGCACAGCACTGATCGGCACAGCACTGATCTGGCACGGCTCAGCCGTGATGCGGCGGGCGGTTCTCCCGGTACCACCGTTCGAGGTCTGTGTCGCCTGCCCCCCGATCGGACCGGTCGTCCATCTCGTCCTGGGTGACATCCGGTAGGACATCGCCGAACACCTCGTCAAGGGTGCGTCTATCCGCCGGCATCCGCCTGGACGGTTCGTCGGGGACTTCCCCGGTCACGGCCGCCGCTCCAGCGCGGTCAGACGCCGGGGTCCGACAGCTGATCGATCACGTGGATGGCCAACGGATTGAGGGTGGCCATCCCGTCACGGATGGCAGCCCGTGAACCCGCGAGGTTGGCGACCAGTGTGGACCCGGAGACGCCGACCATCCCGCGCGAGACGATCGCGTCCATCACCCCGGCGGCCATCCCTGACCAGCGCAGTGCCTGCGCGATACCCGGCAGCTCTCGGTCGATGACCTCCGCGGTCACGTCAGGCGTCACGTCGCGGGGCGAGACCCCGGTACCTCCCACCGTGACCACCAGGTCGACGCCGCCGATGACGGCGGTGTTGAGTGCCGTTCGGATCGCGACCTCGTCCGATGGCACCGCGACCGAGCCGTCCACCACGAACCCGGCCTCCGCGAGCAACTCGGTGACCAGCGCTCCGGCGCCACCGTCGTCCTCGCCGTGCAGGGTGTGGTCGGTGATCGAAACGATCAGCGCCCGACCGACGTGCATGCTTGTCGACACGCGAGGGGCCTCCTGGTGATTGTCGACCGGCGCCGCCGGTGGGCGACTTCTGCGGTCGAGTCACCTTATCGACTGTGGCGGGCCGCGCCCGCACCCGGGCTCCTGTCCAGGAAGCGACCGCTGGGCGCTGGTCCCCTATGCTCCCGTACGACATCGGCATTCTCCGCGCCGGCGGCAGAACCGTGACACCCACCGGCAGAGGAGCACCCCGTGGCGCAACGACGGAACACCGCCAGGGACCTTGCGCAGATCGCGATCTTCGCTGCGCTCATCGCGGCTCTGGGCCTGCCCGGCACCATCACCATCGGAACCTCCGCCGTGCCGATCACCCTGCAGACGTTCGGCGTCATGCTGACCGGCGGCATCCTCGGTGCCCGCAAGGGTTTCCTCGCCGTGGCGACCTTCCTGGTGTTGACCACAGCCGGCCTGCCGCTGCTCGCCGGAGGCCGCGGCGGGATCGGTGTCTGGGCCGGGGCGTCCGCCGGCTACCTGGTCGGGTTCCTCGCCGGAGTCGTCGTCATCGGGTTGCTCACCGCGCGCATCCTCCCGAAATACCCGCTGTGGCAGGGGATCCTGGTGAACCTCGTCGGCGGCGTGCTGGTGATCTACCTGTTCGGGGTGCCGTGGTCGGCTGTCCGGACCGGCGGCTGGGGTCCGGCCTTCAGCAGCATGCTGACCTTCCTGCCCGGTGACATCCTCAAGGCAGTGGTCGCCGCCGTCATCGTCAAGCAGGTTCACCGGGCGATCCCGGGATTGATCGTGCCTGCGTCCGCCGCCAGCCCTCCGGCGCCACCGCCGCAGAAGGTCTCGAACTGACCCACCGCGCACCTCGTCCTGAGGCGACCCCGTGACGTCCGGGACATCGGCGAATACGCCGGGGTTGCTACTGGGCGGAGCGGGTGGACGCCGCGCCATCACCGTCGACGGCGTGACGGTGACCTACCGGGAGCTGTCCGATCGGGTCGATGCGCAACGTCAGCTGATCGCCGACCGGGCCGGTCCGCTGCCGGCGACCGGCCTGCCCGTCATCGATTGCCTGGCGCTGCTGTTCGCCGCGGCGTCGGCGGGACGAGCGGTGCTGATCGGCGACCCCGCCGGTGCCGTCCCTGAGGTGACCGATGTGCCGGAGGACACCTTTCTGATCGCGGTGACGTCCGGCACGTCGGGCGCGCCCCGCCCGGTGCTGCGAACCGTGGAGTCCTGGACCCGGTCGTTCCGGTCGTTCGCCCTGCTCACCGGGATCGGCCCGGATGACCGGGTGCTGCTGACCGGCCCGCTGCACGCAACGCTCCATCTGTTCGCCGCCGTGCACGCCCTGTCGGTCGGCGCGGAGATCACCGACCGACAGCAGGACGCGACCGCGGCGCACGCCGTGCCCGCCAGGCTCGCGGGTCTACTGACCGAACTGCCCGTCAACGCGTCACTGCGCACCGTGGTGGTCGCCGGTTCGGTCCTGCCCGATCGGCTGGCCGAGCAGGCCCTCGCCCGCGGGATGACGCTGATCGAGTATTACGGGGCGGCCGAGCTGTCCTTCGTGGCTGCCCGCCGGTACCCGGAGCCGATGACGCCGTTTCCCGGCGCCGAGATACAAATTCGGAACGGCACGTTGTGGGTCCGCTCGCCGTACCTCTCGACCGGGTACCCCAGCGGTCGCCGCGGTCCACTCCGCCGGGACGACGACGGTTTTGCCACCGTCGGCGACCTGGCCGACGCCCTGCCGGGCGGCGGCCTGCTGATCCGGGGACGCGGCGACTCCGCTGTCACCACCGGCGGCGCAACCGTGCTCGCGGAAGATGTCGAGCGGGCACTGGGATCGCTGCCGCAGGTCGCCGCGGTCGCCGTTGTCGGTGTCCCGCACGCCACGCTCGGCGAGATCCTCACCGCGGTGGTCGAACCCCGGCCGGGCGCAGATCTCACCTCGATCCGCGACGCGGCACGCGGCCTCCTCAAGGGGCACTCGCTGCCCCGTCGATGGTTGGTGGCGGACCGGCTGCCCCGCACCCCGAGCGGCAAGATCGCCCGTCACCCGGTGGCACTGGCGGCAGCACGCTGGGCCCTGGACGGGTCCTCCGGTATGTACTCCCCGCCGGAGGGAGGCCCAGGCCTTCGGCCACTACCGTAGGTGTTCGTGACGCCTCCCCGGTTCGACCCGTTCCGCCCCGTGCTGATCGGCGGACGCCGCACCGCCGTCGGCACCGCGGGGCATGCCTTCGCGGGCGGTGACGTCATCGACCTGATGGCTCCGGTCCTGGCGTCGGTCGCCGAGCAGGTGGCGGCGACGGGCCTGCCCGTGGACGACGTCATCGTGGGCAACTGTCTCGGTCCAGGAGGCAACATCGCCCGGGTCGCCGCCCTGGCGGCCGGTCTGGGCGATCGCGTGCCGGGAGTGACGGTCGACCGGCAGTGCGGATCCGGGCTGGAGGCTGTCCTGCAGGCTGCCGCGCAGGTCCGGGCCGGCGACGCGGAACTGGTGCTGGCCGGCGGCGTCGAGTCCGCCAGCACGGCACCGTGGCGGTTCTGGCCGCCCGAGCCGGGCGCCGAGCCGGTCCGCTACACCCGCGCGCCCTTCGCGCCGCGCGGCTATCCCGATCCCGACATGGGCGAGGCCGCCGACACCCTTGCGCGGCTGCGCGGAATCTCCCGTGCACGACAGGACGAGTACGCCGCGAGGTCGCATGCGCTGACCGTCAAGGCTCAGTGCGCCGGTCGGTACGACGCGGAAATCGTTGCGGTGCAAGGAATCACACGGGATGAGAGGCCCCGGCCCGGCTTGGACGCGACCAGGCTCGGACGGCTGCGGCCGGCCTTCGGACCCGACGGCACGGCGACCGCCGGCAACTCCTGCGGCATCTCCGACGGCGCCGCCGCGGTCGCTGTCTGCACCGAGCAGAGCGCTCGGTCGGCCGGGTTGCCCTACCTCCGGATCGTCGCCACCGCTGCCGGGGCGGACCGTTCGGACCTTCCAGGTCTCGGCCCGGTGGCCGCTGTCCGCAGGCTGTTCGATCGACCGGCGGTGATCGATCGGGGCATCACGCTGTCCGACATCGGCGCTGTCGAGATCACCGAGGCGTTCGCGTCCGTGGTGCTGGCCGCGATCGGCGACCTGGATCTGGACGAGTCGCGGGTCTGCTCGCAGGGCGGAGCCATCGGGCTCGGACATCCATGGGGCGCGTCCGGAACCCTGCTGCTGCTGAGGCTTGCAGCGCGGATGGCGGATTCCGACCTCGGTCTTGCTACCTGCGCCATCGGCGGCGGCCAGGGACTGGCGATCCTCCTCGAACATCCGGGGCGCTGAGCCCGTGGCGGAGATCCGGTTCACCAGCGTTCAGCACCGTTTCAGCGATCGATCCGTGCTGGCGGACATCGACCTGACGCTCACCGAGGCGCGGGTGGGCATCGTCGGCGCGAACGGTTCCGGCAAGTCGACCCTGGCGCGGATGATCAACGGTCTGATCCGGCCGACGGCCGGCACGGTCACGCTCGACGGCCTGGACACCAGCGCAAAGGGCCGGGAGGTCCGGCGCCGGGTGGGTTTCGTCTTCACCGACCCGGACAACCAGATCGTGATGCCGACGGTCGCCGAGGACGTCGCGTTCTCCCTGCGGCGGTCCACATTGCCCACCGCGGAGGTGCAGGCGCGGGTGAAGGCCACCCTGAAGCGCTTCGATCTCGACGACCACGCCGATCATCCGACCCATCTGCTGTCGGGGGGTCAGAAACAACTGCTCGCACTCGCCGCCGTGCTGATCACCGAGCCGGATGTCGTGGTGGCCGACGAACCCACGACGCTGCTCGACCTGCGCAACGCGAGAATGGTGAACGATTTGCTCGCCGGCCTTTCCCAACAGGTGATCCTGGTGACGCACCATCTCCACCTCCTCAACGGCTTCGACCGTGTCGTCGTCCTCGAAGGCGGCCGGGTCGTGGCCGACGGCTCGCCGGCATCCGCCCTGGACACCTATACCGCGCTGCTGGCATGACAACGCTCGGCCTGTACCAGCCAGGATCATCGATCGTGCACCGGATCTCCGCCGGCTGGAAACTGCTCCTGCTGCTGGTCGGGATCACCGCAGTCCTGCTGCTGAGTGCGCCGTGGCAGCTCGCGGTTGCGGCCGTGGTGGTGGCCGGCACATTCTCACTCGCCCGAATTCCGCCACGCGTGGCAGTTGCGCAATTGTGGCCGATGCGGTGGTTCATCCTGATGGTTGCGGTCTTCCAGGTCATATTCGCCGGCTGGGAACGCGCCGTGATGGTCTGCGGCAGCCTGTTGTTGACGGTCGCAATTGCGGCAGTGGTCACCCTGACCACCAGGGTCACGGCAATGCTCGACGTTTTCGGTACGGCGTTACGACCCTTTCGCCGATGGGTCGATGCGGACCGGGCCGGCCTGCTGCTCGCCCTGACGATCAGGTGCATCCCGCTGATGGTCGGCATCGTTCACGAGGTGACCGAGGCGAGAAAGGCTCGGGGCGCGGGCTTCTCGCTCAGAGCTCTGGCTGCCCCCGCGGTTGTCAGGGCGTTGCGGTCGGCGGACGCGATGGGCGATGCACTGATCGCGCGCGGCGTCGACGACTGAACCACCGACGCGGAAGGCATGCAGTCCGCGTTCCGTGTTCTTCGGGCAAATCGAGATTGGCACGAGCCGCTGAATCCGACACGGGTGCATCCAATACGCATCCCGCCGCGGTAACTCTCCTCGACAGCACTCCACACCCCAGCACGAGGAGGATTTACATGAGGCGTCTCATTGCCGCGACGGCGGCAGGTTCGCTCGCAGTGGCAGCGACCCTGTTCGGCGCGCTGCCGGCATCGGCAGCGGACACCGGCACGGTCTACGTGGTTCACGGTATCCCGGACACCCCTGTCGATGTGTACGTCAACGGTGCGTTGACGCTGGACGACTTCGAGCCGGAGACCGTCGCCGGACCGCTCGATCTCCCGGCCGGCACCTACGACGTGGTCATCGCCGCGCCCGATTCGACAGACGCATCGAGCCCCATCCTGGAGGCGTCAGCCACCGTCGAGGCCGGAAACAGCTACACCCTGGTCGCGCACCTGACCGAGGGCGGCGACCCGACCGTCACGCCGTACGTCAACGACGTCTCGACCATCTCCGCCGGCAACACCCGGCTCGTCGTTCGCCATGACGCCGCCGCTCCCGCGGTCGATGTCCGGGCCGGCGGCGCCGTCGTTCTCGCCGGCGTCACCAACCCGCAGGAAGGCGTGCTGAACATCCCGGCCGGCACCGTCGACGCCGATGTGGTTCTCGCCGGCACCGACACCGTGGCCATCGGCCCGGCAACGCTGGACCTCGCCGAGGGCAGCGCGACCTTCGTGCACGCCGTCGGTAGCGCCGAGGACGGCACGCTGACCCTGGTCAGCTTCACCGTCACCGGTCTGCACTCCGCGCCGGGTGGCGTGCCCGCCGGTACGGGCCCGGCCGACAGCCCCGCCGCCACCATCGCCCTGGTCGCCATGCTGACCCTGGGTATGGCTGCCGCGGTCGTCGGCGGACGGCGCCTGTACCTGGATCGCTCGGTCTGACCGAGCCGTCCGGACGCGCGACCGTGCGCACCAAGATGTCCCGTCGCCAGGCTGCCACCGGCCTGGCGGCGGGGCTCTCCCTGATGTTCGCGGCGCCCGCCGTGTGGTGGGTGGCCCAACCGGAGCCTGCCGGCCAGACGGTCACCTCGGTGAACGCAGCGGCAGCCGCCGAGCTGGCCTCCACGTCGTCGCCGGCAACGACGAAGGCTTCCGCAGCCGCGTCTGCGCCGGAGAGTTCAGCTCCGACAACAACTGCACCGAAAACAACTGCACCGAAAACCACTGCACCTGAGAGCTCAGTACCGAAGAACCTGCCACCGAAGAGCTCACCGGAGCCGGCAACCACCGGTGCCGCACCGAAGAAGCCCGCTCCCAAGGCCGCCCCGGCGCCCGCACCGCCTGCACCGCCGGTTCGTATCGAACTCCCGACGCTGGGTGTGGAGGCACCGGTCATCCAGGCCGGGGTGGACAGCGAGGGCGTGATGGAGATCCCGAAGGATGTGGGCGAGGTGGGTTGGTACCGGTTCGGTCCGGCCCCCGGCGCAGCAGCCGGATCGTCGGTGTTGACCGGCCACGTCGACGACTATCAGCAAGGCGTAGGAGTATTCGGCCGGCTCGGCGATCTGAACCCTGGCGATGTCGTCCGGGTGTCGGACGAGAAAGGCGTCACGAGGGAGTTCTCGGTGGTCTCGAGGGAGGAATGGCCCAAGGATCAGGTTCCCCTCGATCGGCTCTTCGATCGGGGTGGCAAGTCGCGACTGGTTCTCATCACCTGCGGCGGTTCGTTCAACGAGTCGACGCTGGGATATGACGACAATATTGCCATTACTGCAGTGCCGATCAGTGGATGACCTACTCTGCTCAGGTGTCCAGTCCCTCAACGCCGCCGTCGGGCCTCTCGCCCGAGCAGACGGCGGATGACGAGTGGGTGCAGCGATTCCGCGCCGGGGATGCCCTCGCGCTGCGCCAGGCGTTCGACCGCTACGGCGGAATGGTGCAGCGGGTCGGGATGCTCCGGCTCGGGAATCACCATGACGCCGAAGAGCTGGTCCAGCAGGTCTTCGTCCGGGCCTGGAAGGGCAGGGACGGATTCAATCCGGACCGCGGATCGCTCGGTGCATGGCTGCTGGGCATCACCCGCAGGCTGATCGCCGACAGGTACGCCTCGCTGGACAGGGACCGCAAGGTGGTCTCCGCCGCCGAGAGCATTGCCCCGCCGCCGACGGAGACGAAGTCGGTGGACCGGGTGGTCGACCGGGTCGTTGTCGGTGACGAACTGAACAGGCTGCCTGCGGAGCAGAGAATGGTGCTGCGGCTCGCGTTCTACGGCGATCTGAGTCATTCCGAGATTGCCGCGACCACCGGACTCCCCGTCGGAACGGTGAAGAGCCACATCCGGCGGGCGTTGATTCAACTACGGAAGCGTTGGGAGGTGGACGGTGCAACATCCTGATTGTGATGATCTTGCCCTCCGCGCTCTCGACGAGTCGGTGGGCGATGCCGTCGACGCCCATGTCGCGGAGTGCGAGGAGTGCGCGGCAGAGGTGGCGGCGTTCCGCACCACCATCGGTCTCGCCCCGCTGAGCAACTACGGCGAGAACGCACGACAGCCCGGCGAGCACGTATGGCAGGCGATCGCCGCCGATCTCGGGCTGGACGATCAGCTCGGGCTGGACGATCAACCAGCATCCCGCCGGCTTCCGGAGCAGGGCGTCGGCTCGACCGACGACAGCACATCGACCCCGATTGCCACGGCGGCCGGCAACGGCACCGGTCGCGCACTGCGTTCGGTGCCCACCGAGCCGAGCGCCGAGCCCGGGCACACCGGGGAGCAGCCGTCGCGGCGACCCAGTGGCGGCGGGGGGCCGCGGTGGTCGCGTTGGGCCGCTCCGCTGGCGGCCGTCGTCGTCGGTATCGCGGTCGGCGCCGGAGCGGTCGTCATCGCGCAGAACCGCTCGTCGGACGTCACCATCGAGGCGATCGCCCCGCTGACTCCGGTCCTGGACGGGCCACTCAAGAACGAGCAGGAGCGTCAGCTCGGGCAGGCCGAACTGGTCGTAGCCTCGTCGGGCCCGCAGGTGCGGGTCGAGGCACCGGACCTCCCACCGTCGTCCAACGCCTACGAGGTGTGGTTGTTCGGCAACGACGGCCGGATGGTGTCGCTCGGCACGCTGAGCAACGGCTCCGGGACCTTCACGGTGCCGAACGGGATCAACACCGACGAGTACCGCACTGTGGATGTGTCCGACGAGCCGCCGAACGGGAACCCGGCGCACTCGGGCATCAGCCTGGTGCGCGGCGCTTTCAGCTGAACAATTCGCCCTGACCGGTCCGATATCGGGCCGTGATGTATCACCGGGCCCTGCCCGCCCTTCAGAGAACTGCCGGACCGACCGGTGTCCTGGTTCTCCGAAGGCCCGCGATGATGAGCCCGTTCGACAGTCGACCCGCGCGGTTTTCCCCGGTGGTCGCCCCGACGACGGTTGACCAGCGTCCGGGACCGGCCCTGCGGGGTCGGCGGCCCTGGTTCCCGATGCCGACCGTCGCACTGATCGCGGTCGCGGTGACATGGGGCGTGTCCTTCTCGGTCGTCGACGGCGCCGCCGATGCGCTACCGGCGGCCGATCTGGTCGCCTGGAGGTTCGGGCTGGCGGCCCTGTTGCTCACGCTCGCCGGTCGGGCCGCCGTTCCCCTTCCAACCGGGCTGCGCCGCAGGTCGATCCTTCTCGGCACGTTGCTGGGCGCGGGGTTCATGCTGCAGACCTGGGCATTGACCTACACCGATGCGCTGATGTCCGGCTTCCTGATCGGCACCCTTGTGGTCCTGGCACCGTTGTTCAACTGGGCGATGTTCTCCCAACGACCGAGTGGGGCGACCTGGGTCGCGGTTGCCGTCGCGTCCGTCGGCCTCGGCCTGCTCAGCATGCGCGGGGCGGGGTTCGGTGCCGGCGAACTGCTCACCGTGCTGGCCGCAGCGACGTGGGCGCTGCACCTGGTCCTGCTGTCGCGTTGGGGCCGTGCGGAACACGCGCTGGCTCTTGCCCGCGCCCAGACCGGCACGGTGGCGGCGATGGCCCTGATCTCGGTGGCTGTCGGCGGCGCGGTGACGGGAACGGCGCTGCTCCCCCAGCTGCCGGCGGACGGCACCACCTGGGCTGCACTGGCTTTCCTTGCCGTGCTGGCGACCGCTGCGGCGATGGTGGCACTGAGCTGGGCGCAGTCCAGGCTCAGCGCGGACAGGGTGGCAGTCGTGCTGACCATCGAACCGGCGGCCGGCGCGCTGACCGCCGCCGCGCTGGGCAGCGAATGGAGCGGCCGCACGCTGGCCGGCGGAGCGCTGCTGATCGCGGCGATGCTGATCGTCGAACTCGGCGCGCGCGGACGCTGGCCACGGCGAACCCATCGGCTGCGCGCGATGCTCAGCCCTCGTCAGGAACGCTGACCTCGATACCGCCGTCGACCTCGACGAAGCTGATGTCGGCCAGCGATCGCACACTCGGTGCGTCCAGCACCGCATGAGTGGTGAGCACACCGATCACCGGGCAGCCTGCTGCCCGGGCCGATGCAACTCCGGCCGGGGCGTCCTCGACCACGAGGCAGCGGTCCGGCGGGAAGCCAAGCAGCTCGGCACCTCTCAGATACGGCGCCGGGTCCGGTTTGCCGATGGCGACGTCATCGGCGGTGACGAACACCGACGGGGTCGGGAGCCCCGCCGCGGCGATCCTGGCGGTGGCCAGCCGCACGCCGCCACTGGTGACGATCGCGACCCGATCAGCCGGCAATGCCGCCAGCAGTTCTGCCGCGCTCGGCTGCGCGACGACGCCGACGGTGTCGGTGGATTCGGATTCCACCATGAAGGCGCGCAATTCCTCGATGCGCTCCGCCGGCATGTCGGGCTCCAGCAGTGCCATCACCTGCGGCACCGGGACACCGTGGATGTGCGGTCGCACTTCCGGCCACGGGCGGCCGATCCGGTCCGCCAGCTGACGCCAGCTCCGCTCGACGCTGCCGGCAGAGTCGACCAGCGTCCCATCGAGGTCGAACAGGATCCCGTCCACCCGCCACGTCGTCATGCGCCCACCCTGACACAGCAATCAGCGCCCTGATCCACCGGCCGTCATGGCGTCGTAGGCGCGCTGCCGGCCGGGTTCGGCTCGCAATCCGGCACCGAGATGCTCCGCCACGGCACCGCTCCGGCCGTCGAGAAGCTTCTCCAGCGCAGCGGTCAATTCGGCGACCGCGGCGCCGTTGGGGTCCAGGGAAATCCCGACGCCGGTATCCGCGATTGCCGCTGCCCCGGCGAATTGATCGGTCGAGAAGGGCAGCACGAGCATCGGCACGCCGCAGGTCAGGGATTCGGTGACGCTGTTGTTCCCGCCGTGGGTGACGGCCACCGCGGACCGATCGAGCAGCGCGACCTGGGGCAGGAATTCCCGCACCAGCCAGTCCGACGGCAATTCGCCGAGCACACCCCGGTCCGCGGAACCCACTGCCAACGCCACCCGCACGGGCAGGGTCCGCAGCGCGGACACCACCCGTCCCAGGACATCGGCACGCACCGAGAGGAAGCTGCCGAAACTCACGTAGACGACGGGTGTTCCGGGATCCGCGTCCAGCCATTGGGCGACGTCCTCGGGCGGTACCTGTCGACGCACCGCCGATCCCAGGAAGGCGTGCGGCGGCAGCAGGGCTGTCCGGGTCGGGTCGTGCATCTCCGTGGGGTAATTGAGCAAAACCAGGTCGGAGTGCTCCGTGAAGGCGTCGGCCGACGGATCCTTTTGTGGCGCAAGTGCCTTCAGTGCGTCATTCCATTCCCGGGTGAACTCGTCGCGGACCTGCTGGCAGCGCCGGAGGAGAACGCCCAGATCGATGGGGTCCGGGTCGAACACCGTCGGCCAGGTCGGCGGGTAGCCGTATACCTCGTCGCCGACCGGCAGGGCGGTCGGATGGCCGAGGACGACGTCGGCGTGCGGGACATCGCCGGCCAGCAGGGCGAGTCTGGCGCTGAACGCCAGATGGTCGACGATGACGTGGTCGGGCCGGACGGCATCGACCACATCCAGCACCCGCCGCGCCGTGTTCACCGGGTCCCAGAGCAGGTCTGCCCGCCTCGCCTCGGCCTGGTACAGCAGGGTGGGCACCATTCCGCGTTCGGTGGCGGCGAAGAAACCGCGTAGCGCGTCGTCCTCGCCGGCGACCTGCTCCTCGGCGCGGATCACGCCCGGATTGGAACCGCGACCCAGTCGCAGGTCGATGCACTCGAAGCCGAACTCGGCGGTGATGGACGACGTCGCCGGCCCGCTCGCCACCACGACGCGGTCGCCGCGGTCCCGCCAGGCTGTACCCAGGGTGGCCAGCGGCAGCAGGTGCGAGGCGTAGTCCGGGCTGATGATGAGCAACGTCATCGACGGCTCATCCGGCCACCGGCGCGGTCACACCGGCGTACACCCCCACCAACGTGTGAGCCATCGCCTCGATGGTGAAACGTTCGGCGACGAGGTCGCGTGCTCTCGCCACCCGCTCGCGGTCGTCGGGCTTGGCGACCAGATCGAAGGCAGCCCCGATTCCGGCACCCACCTCGTGTGGCGATCGGGTGTCGACGAGGAATCCGGTGACGCCTTCTTCGATGTAGGTGGCAGGTCCGCCGCCCTCGGGGCCGACGACCACCAGGCCGGCCGCCAGGGCCTCGATCAGTGCCAGCCCGAACTCCTCCTTGAGGCTGCCACAGACGTAGACCCCACCCGGTGCGACGACGCCGCGCAGACCGAGGTGGGCCGCGGCCATCCATTCCGCAACGACGCCGTTGGGCCGATGCCCGGCAAGGATGAGACCTGCTGCGGCTTCGGGGTTCTGGACGATGACCGCCCGGATGGCCGCCACTTGGCCGCGCTCGTCGGATGACGGCTTGTCGAGGTCACCACCCGCGATCAGCAGGTTGCACCGTTGCCGCAGCTCCTTGTCCGATGCCCACGCCTCGACCACCGTCGCCATCCCCTTGACCCGGTGCAACCTGCCCACGCTGAGCGCGAGTGGCAGCCCCTGCCGGTCCGCCGGCAGGGAAGCGACCAGCTTTCGCAGGTCGTCCAGCGCGGGCGAGTAGTGGGTGTTGTGTGCGCCGGCGGCCCCGTCCAGCACGCGGACGCGCGCTGCCTCGCTGACCGACAGGTCGATGCCTTCCGGGACCACGGTGTAGCGACCGGGCTCGGTGTCGATGTCGATGCCCAGCAGGTCACTGAGCCGGTCGCGAAGTTCCGGGCGCGGAAAGAGCGCGCTGTGGTGGGCGCCCGTCGCGAGCCTGCTCACCAGTGCGGTCCGGTACCAGTAGTGCTCCTGGCTATCCACCGCGCCGAACCTGCCGCGGGTCAGCGCCCCGGTCATGTCGAGGGCGTGGATCACGGCGTGCGGGTCCGGGGCGAGGGTGAATACGGTGGGAATGCCCAGCGCAGTGGCCACCGCTGCCGCCGCCATGCTGCCAACGTCGGCCATCCTGAGGTGGACGACGTCCACCCTGCCGTGCGCGGTGAGCGCGCGGCGGATCCCGCGCTCCGCGGCGACAGCGGCCGGCCAGGCGTTCGTCGCGTCGGTGGGCTCCATCATCAACGGGATGGGTGCCAGCACGTGACCGTCCTGCGGATCGGTGAGCGCGTCGACCGCCACGTCCACCGAGCCCCTGGACATGGTGAGCACCCGAGAGATCCCGGGTTCGGCGGCAAGAGCATCGCCGAGCCGGACGAGCATCGTCGCGATGCCACCGTTGTCGCCGGCGCCGGCCCTGGTCAGTTCACGATCGAGATCGGCGTGCAGGAACAACTGCGCGATCGACAGGCCCGGCGTGATCGCGGGCGCAACGGTGCGTTCCCTGGCACCGAGGTCGAACGCTGCGAGCCTGGCCACCCCGGCCAGCTCTCCGTCCGCGGCGGCCAGCGTCGTGATGAGCTCGAGAGAACCTGCGCCCGGCTCGCGGTCACCCAGTGCGGCGACCGCGGCCATGCGGGAGCGGAGAGGTTCGGTGGGGTCGGCGGCGATCCGCAGCAGCGTGCGGGCGGCGACCAGACCCGGGACGAGACCCATCGTGTCGATGAGCCGGGCCCGGCCCTCGGCATCGTCACGGGAGAGCAGAGCGCCCTCCAGTGCGAGCGCGATGTGGTCGGCGGAGATCTGCGCCCAGCGCCGCAGCGCACGCTGGTTGATCACCGTGGCGAAGCCGCCGGCGGCCACCCCGGACACCAGCCTGCCGACCGTGTCCAGGCGTGGGGTGCGGGAACCCAGTGCCCAGGCGGCGTGCTCGCGTAGGAAGGCACGGTCGTCGGACAGCAGGTCGGAAAGGACGGCGGCCGCACCATCGTCGAAGACCGCGCCGAGAGCGTGGACGGCCGCGATGGCGGTGACCTGGTCACTGTCGTCGGCGATGGCCGCGGTGAGGATCTTGACCGCGTGCGGGCCGCCGTCCAGCCGAGCGGCGTCGGTCAGACCGTCGGAGGCACGGATGGCGTCGAGGATGAAGGGAGCGTCCTGCACCTTCGCCAGCGCGGCATGCACAGCCATGGAGTCTCGTTTCGGTACGGGCCGGGTGTCCGGGTGGTTTCAACGCACAGCCCGGTGAAACCGATACCGGCGTCGGAACGCCAAGGCGGGCGCACCCGGCTGCGGGGATGCTTCCGGATGAGTACCAACAAATCGGTCCTGTCGGATGCGGAGTCGAACGCGGTGTCGCCAGCCGTTCGGTGGGCGCCGCCTGAGGCCGGTACGCTCGGCGCCGGTGGGTCGGCGGCACTCGCCGTCCAGCGACATCGATGCTCCGGTGTGAGCAGTTCTCGACGATGAGGCGGTGCGGGTGAGCTCCTGGTCTGAGACCGCCATCTGGTGGCAGGTGTACCCGCTCGGATTCGTCGGAGCGGAGAGCACCCCACCGGACGGAGCCGAAGTACACCATCGGCTGCCCGAGCTGATCGACTGGCTGGACTACGTCATCGAACTGGGCTGCAACGGACTCGCGCTGAACCCGATCTTCGCTTCGGAGACCCACGGCTACGACATCGTCGACCACTTCGCCGTCGATCCCCGCCTTGGTGATGACGGGGACGTCGACGCGCTGATCGCCGCCTGCCACGACAAGGGTGTCAGGGTCCTCTTCGACGGCGTGTTCAACCACGTCGGACGGGGTTTTCCCGGCTTCACCGACGTTCTCGAGCGGCGGCAGGACTCCGAGCACGCGGACTGGTTCGACATCGACTGGAACGCCGACGGCCACGACGGATTCGGGTACCGGACCTTCGAGGGTCACGGTGGCCTGGTCGCGTTGAACCACGAGTCGAAGGCCGTCGAGGACTACGTGGTGGCGGCGATGGAGCACTGGCTCGCCCGCGGAGTCGACGGCTGGCGACTGGACGCGGCCTATGCCGTCCCGCTGCCGTTCTGGCGGAAGGTCACGACGCGGGTCCGGGAACGGTTCCCCGAGGCATGGTTCGTCGGGGAGGTGATCCACGGCGATTTCCCGGAGTGGGTCACCGAGGGCGGCCTGGACTCGGTCACCCAGTACGAGCTGTGGAAGTCGATCTGGAGTTCGCTCAACGACGGCAACTTCTACGAACTGGCTCATGCTGTCGAACGGCACATCGGCTTCTGCCGGAGTTTCACGCCGCTCACCTTCCTCGGCAACCACGACGTCACCCGCATCGCCAGCAAGCTGACCGATATCCACACCCTGGGGCACGCGCTGGCGGTGCTGTTCACCCTGCCCGGCATCCCGTCGATCTACTACGGCGACGAACAGGGGTTCCGCGGGGTCAAGGAGGACAGGGAGGGCGGTGACGACGCGGTCCGGCCGGCCTTCCCGGCCGACCCGGAGGATCTCGCCCCGGACGGCTGGCCGGTGTACCGGCTACACCAGGCCCTGATCGGGCTGCGCCGCCGCGAGTCATGGTTGACCACAGCAGATGTCGAGGTTCTGGAGCTGGCCAACGACCAGTTGTCCTATCGGTGCTCGGGTCCGGACGGGCAGTCGCTCGTGGTGGTGTTGAACATCGCCGACGAATCGCACACGTTCGATGTTGGCGGGCCGGTCGAGGTGCTCCTGGACGACGACAACCCGGCCCCTGTCGATCCGGAACAGGATTCCGGTGTGCCGGTGGCGGCCCACGGATGGGCGGTCGTTCGCGTCGGTTCCTGACGCCAGGTCGGACCTTCACCCTGGGTCCCCGAATCGTGGTGTGGCTCACGTACACCGGGACCAACGCCGACCCGCGTTGGGCGTCCCCCAACGGGGACCTCTTCTTCGTCGGGGCTCTCCCGCTCTGTCGGTTCCCAGGAGAGGCACTCGATTGCTGCACACCACCCGACCGTTCCGGGCCCTTGTCGCCGTCATGGCGGCCGCCGCCCTCGCCGGCAGCGCGGCCTGCACCGCCGGCCCGGTCGACGGTCAACCTGTGCAGGCGGCTGACGCGGCTCCGGTCGCCACCGTGACCGCCTCCCCCGCGCTGGGAACTGCCACGCTCTCGCCGGTGCAGCCGGTCACCGTCTCCGTCGCCAAAGGCACCATCACCGCGCTGTCGGTGACGAGCCCGGCGGGCGCCGTGGTCAAGGGCACACTGTCGGCCGACAAGAAATCGTGGACGATCGCGGAGCCGCTGGGCTACGGCAAGACCTACACCGTCGCGGGCACCGCCACCGGCACCGACGGGAAGAGAGTACCGATCGCCGGCAGCTACACCACGGTGACGCCGACCGACAAGATCACCAGCAAGATCTCACCCCGTGACGACGCAGTGGTCGGCGTCGCGGCACCCGTCATCATCCGTTTCGGCTCCGAGCCCGCCGACAAGGCCATGGTCGAGAAGCACGTCACCATCACGACCACGCCGAAGGTCGAGGGCGCCTGGGCCTGGATCACCCACGACGGCGACACCTGGCCGTCGCTGGACTGGCGACCCAAGAGCTACTGGCCCGAGGGCACCACTGTGCACATCGAGTCCGATCTGTACGGGGTGGACTTCGGCGGCGGGCAGTTCGGCGGCGACAAGGTCACCTCGGATTTCACCATCGGTCGCAACCAGGTGGTGCTCGCCGACGCGAACTCGCACACGATGGTGGTGCAGCAGGACGGTGTCACCGTCGCCACCTACGACGCCTCCTACGGCAGCGGCGACATCATCGGCGACCCCAACCGGGTCACCCGCTCGGGTGTTCACATCGTGATGGACAAGGAGGAAACCACCACGATGAGCAATCCCGCTTACGGCTATACCGACGTCACCGAGCACTGGGCGGTCCGGATCAGCGACAACGGCGAGTTCATCCACCAGAACCAGGACACCGTCGCGGCGCAGGGCGTGGACAACGTCAGCCACGGCTGCATCAACCTCTCGGCCGCCGATGCGCAGGCCTACTTCCAGACCGCCATCTACGGCGATCCGGTCGAGGTGACCGGGACCAGCGTCGACCTGTCCCCCGCCGACGGCGACATCTACGACTGGGCCATTCCGTGGTCGGAGTGGACCACCCTCGCGGCGAAATGATCGTCCGCCGAGACCGCACGACAGGTCCACGATCCCCGCGCCTGGGTACGGTCATCCAGGTGACCGACGATCCGCCCGTCCGCCCGTTCGAGGGCTTTCCCAGTGCCGCCGTCGAGCTGTATCAGCAGCTGACGGTGAACAACTCCCGGGAGTTCTGGGCGTCGCACCGCGACATCTATGAGCAGGCCGTCCGCGGCCCGATGCTGGCGCTCACCGCCGAGTTGTCGGCCGAGTTCGGGGATTTCAAGGTGTTCAGGCCGAACCGCGACGTGCGGTTCAGCGCCGACAAGAGCCCGTACAAGACCAGCCAGGGCGCGGTCACCGAAGGCGAGGGCGGCGAGTTCTACTATGTCCAGATCAACGCCGATGGCCTGATGGCCGCGTCGGGGTACTACCAAATGACGGTTGACCAGCTCAGCCGGTTCCGCCGGGCGGTGGACGACGAGCTCACCGGTGAGGATCTGGTGGCCAGAGTGGCACGGCTGGAAGGCAAGTACACGTTCAGTGGTCGGGCCCTGACCACCGCGCCGCGGGGCTATCCGCGCGACCATCCCCGCATTCGCTTCCTCCAGCACAAGGGGCTCACCGCCGGCCACGACTTCGGCGCGCCGAGCTGGCTGTCTACCCGCCAGGCGAAGCGCCGGATCGCCGAAACATGGCGCGCCGCAGCGCCTCTGAACGAGTGGCTGAACGCCCATGTCGGACCGTCCGTGTTGCCGCCGGACGAGCGCCGCTGACCCGCCCCGCGTTCCCGCCGTGATGGTCGACCAGCACCACCGGGGCCCATAATCGGGGTCGTGTATGTCCCCCAGCACTTCGCAGCCGACGACGCCCAGGTCCGCCGGCTGCTCGACAGCCAGCGCGCCGCCGACCTCGTCACCGCGACGACGGAGGGGCTGTTGGCGACGTTCCTGCCCGTGCTGTTCGACCCCGATCGCGGCGACCACGGGGCGCTGCTCGGGCACGTCGCGCGCAACAACGACCAGTGGCGAACACCCGCTTCGGGCGAGGCGATGGTGATCCTCCGTGGTTCGGGTGACGCCTACATCTCGCCGTCCTGGTACGCATCCAAAGCCGAGCACGGCCGGGTGGTTCCGACCTGGAACTACAGCACTGCCCACGCCTACGGCCGACTGGTGATCCACGACGACGTGCGCTGGCTCGAATCACTGGTCCGCCGGCTGACCGATCGGCATGAGGCCGCCAGGGACGATCCGTGGTCGGTCGACGATGCACCAGCGAAATTCCTCTCTGGTCAGTTGCGCGCGATCGTCGGCGTGGAAGTCGTCATCAGCCGGGTCGAGGCGAAACTGAAACTCAGTCAGAACCGGCCTGCGGCCGACATCGACGGCGTGCAGACCGGACTCGAGCGCGCCGGCGACCCGATGAGCGCCGCCGCGGTCCGCGACGCCCGTCCCGATCACTAGGCGAGGTGGATTCGACTCACTGGTCGAGCAGAGTCCACATACGAGTGACCAGCCCGTCCTCGACCAGCGCGACGTCCGTGCCCGTCACCACCGGTGGCTGGCCGGCCCGCGGCCCGGGAGTCGCCTGTGACGAGGCCGTCGGACAGAAAGTTAACGTGACATGTCACGTAACCTGGCCGAGCCGTCGGGCATTCCCCTCAGCGACGAACAGCAGGAGACCTGGTTCTCCTCTCCTACATGCGGGTGATGCGCAGCCGGGTCAGTCATCACCTGCAGCGGATGAGCAGGCGCGGCCTGGTCGCCCGCGTTCCATCGATCGAGGACGGCCGCGCGACCGATGCCGTCCTGACTGATGCCGGGCGGGCCGCGCTGACGCCGCGGTCGGTGTCGGCGCCGCGACGCAACGCCCGGTCACGCCCAGCTCGTCAGGCGGATGTTCTTCGACGGCCTGGATCCTTCGTTGCTGCCCCCGCTGCGCGACGCGCTCGAGCAGGTGCACGAGCAGGTGCTCAGGATCGGCACCCTCCCCCGGCCCACGCAGTACCAGCACCGGCTGCCCGGGCTGCAACCGGACGCGTAATCTGGCCCGTCACCATGACAACCCCACCATCAGCCGACGTTGCGGCGCTGGCCAGGAGCGTGTTCGGCTACTCCGAGCTCCGTCCGGTGCAGCGCCGCGCACTCGAGCCGGTGCTCGCCGGCCGGGACACTCTTGCCGTGCTCGCCACCGGGAGTGGCAAGAGCGCGGTCTACCAACTCGCCGGCCTGCTGTCCGGCGGCCTCACGATCGTCGTGTCTCCGCTGATTGCCCTGCAACGAGACCAGCTTCGCGCTCTCCACGACCGCCCGCTCCCGGACGGGCGGCGGGTACGCGCCGCCCAGCTGAACGCGACGGTGCACGCGGCGGAGGCCAGGGAAGCGCGTGCGGCGGTCGCGGCGGGTGACCTGGACTTCCTGCTGTTGGGGCCGGAGCAGTTGACCCGACCCGCGACCCGCGAACTGCTGGCCGCATCCGGCCGGCCGTGCAGGCTGCTGGTGGTCGACGAGGCCCACCTGGTCAGCGAATGGGGCCTGGACTTCAGGCCCGACTACCTGCAGCTGGCCGATGCGCGAGAGCTGCTGGGAATGCCGCAGGTCCTCGCGTTGACCGCGACGGCGTCCCCTCCGGTGCAGACGGAGATCACCCGCCGGCTCCGGATGACCGACCCCGCGGTCGTTGTCGCTGGTTTCGACCGACCGAACATCAGCCTCGACGTCCACCCGGTGCACGGCAGTTCGGTGGCCGACCGCCGGCGCGCCGACGACGCGGTGGTGCGGGCGGTGCTCGCGGGACCGACTCCCGCATTGGTCTATGCCGGCAGCCGCCGACACTGCGAGCAGCTCGCGGACCGGTTCCGGCACGATGCACTGCGGGCCGCGCCGTATCACGCGGGCCTGCCGGTCGCGGAGCGCTCGGCCACCCAGGATGCGTTCCTGGGCGGCGAGCTGGATGTGGTGGTGGCCACCAGCGCCTTCGGTCTCGGCATCGACAAGCCCGACGTCCGCAGTGTCGTGCACGCCAGCCCGCCGGGGAGTCTGGACGAGTACTACCAGGAGGTCGGCCGCGCCGGCCGGGACAGGCAGCCGGCCCGAGCTGTGCTGGTGTTCAACGCCGCGGACCTGCGGCTGCCGCGGATGTTCGCCTCCGCAGCCCGGGTGAAGGACACCGATGTCGACGCCGTCGTCGCCGAACTGTGCCGCGCCGCCGCACCGGTGCCGTTGGCCGAACTCACCGGCATCGTGGGATGGAGCTCCCGCCGCACCGAGACGGTGGTGGAGCGACTGGTCGATGCCGGAGCCGCGACACTGCACGACGGCGTCGTGACGCCGCACCTGGACGACAGCGCGCAAGCCGCTCGCGCAAGTGTCCGGACGCACAGCGCGGAGGAGGCGAAACAGGCAGTCGCCGAGAGTCGGATCGACGCCGTCCGCTGGTACGCCGAGACCTCAACCTGCCGCCGCGCCGAGTTGCTCGCCTACTTCGGTGAACACTACGACCCGCCGTGCGGCAACTGCGACAACGACCACCGGCCGCCGCCCTGGACGCCGCACGGCATGGGCCGCTCTGCCGATCCGCCGCCGCCGCCTGATTCCGGGGTGGACGCCGGTAGCCGGGTCCAACACGCGACCTGGGGTGAAGGACTGGTGCTGTCAGCCGACCCGCACGAACTTGTCGTCGTCTTCGACACCGTCGGATACCGTCACCTCACTCCGGCCGCGATCACCGCCGGTCTGCTGCAGCGCGCTGCCCGCGGAATGAGAGATCCCGCGGGGTTCAGCGACCCCGGCTCGAAAACGGTGAGGGCACCGCTGGGAACGGCGGCATCGGTGTCGGCAGCAACGGAGGTGGCGGCGACTGCGGTGGCCGGGGCGGCCAGGCCGGTTGTTCTGGCGGTCGGACCGCAGGCGCGCCGGCCACATCGCCGCTGGCATCCCCGATGGCATCCCCGATGGAATTGCCGCCCGTTGCCCTTCCATCGACCGGTGCAACCTGCGTGCGGCACATCCTCGATTCCGATCCCGAAATCAGCGGCAAGACCACCGAGGCCGGATGCATACCCCTGCCCTACTGCCCGGAACTTCCACCGACCTGCGCGGCGATAAAATTCACCGAAGACAAATGCTGTTTCGGTTGTGGCGTCGGTGATCTCGAAGACCGCGAGCTGTGAATCATCGTCACCGAGCACCGTCAGAGCAAGGCCGGGGACATCGCCGAACACTCCGCCGTCCGCCGAAGCGGCGACCAGCACGGAACCGATCGCCGGTTCGACAGCGCCCAGATCGACCCGGATGACGTCGGTCATCGTCGGCCCTGCAGCCGACTTCCCGCCGTGCGCCACGGCTCCCGACGGGTGGCGCGATTGGTTGTAGAAGACAAAATCGTCGTCGCTTCGTGCTCGTCCCTGCTCGGTGATGAGCAGCGCCGAGGCGTCGACATCGGGTATCCCCGGTCCGGCGGACCAGGTCACAACGGCACGCACTGATGTCGTAGCCACGGGCAGATTGGCTCCCTTGGTCATCACAGTCATGCAGACCATGGTGCAGGCAGGTCCCCGAATGGGCCAACCGACCTGGCAGCCCGGCATCCCAGGACGCACATTCCGAGCTGCGTGGTCGGAGGTCACGGATTCACGTGCCAATATCCTCCGTCGAACGAGGTTTGAGTTCGGCGCCGGCGGATACACGTCGTCGGGGCCAGTTATCGCGGGTAATGAACACCTGGACCGACATTGTTTCGACGATAGTGCGGCTTGATCGATAGTCGGTGTAACGGGTTCGGCTTATGGACTGCCCTGACCGGGATGGAGGATCCAAGTACCGGTCCTGTCTGAGCCCTGCGATCGGCGGATGGCGACCAGCGGATACTCGATTCAGCCATTCACTGCTCACAGGTGGGATGCGTTTGCCGGTCTGGTGGAGCGGCACAAACGGGAACTTCGGTGGGTGCTGATGCACCTACTTTCACCCTGAATGTGCCGAACGGGAGCCGGGTTATGAGGGCAGCCGCGCGCTGAAGAATCCGCTGGTCGAGGCCGGACAGGCTCATGCGGCACTGGTGATGATTGCCGCTCGGGCAATCGCCTGGGCGGAGTACGGCACCCCGGATGAGCTGCCGACACTCGCGCTCCCGAGGCCGGCCGAGCGCCAGTTCCGCCGACGCGGCAAGGCTCCGCGGCCGTTCGTCAAAAGTGATACTGAGTTACTCAGCGGACCTGCAAACCGAACGAACGCTACGACGCCATACCTCAACAGACCGGTGTTGCTCCGAGTATTCCGCCTGCCTCGCAACGGAATCTGGTCCGACCTCGCGCGTGCGGGTGGATCAGAAGAACTGGTCTATCAGCACCGCATTGCCGTCGGGGTCGCTGAGCGTGATCGAAGCTGGGCCGGCCACGCCCTCGGCGCGGGTTTGCAACGTCACGCCCTCATCCTCGAGAGACGTCTGGATCGTGCGGACGTCGGCATACGACTCCAGTCTCTCCATCCGGTTGGTGAGACCGGGGTTGAAGGTGAGGATGTTTCCCTCGAACATCCCGTGGAACAGACCGATCGTGGTCTCACCGTTCTTGAGAATGAGGTAGTTGTGCTCGGCTGCACCGCTGGTCACCTCGAAGCCGAGCTTCAGGTAGAAGGCGCGCGACGAATCTAGATCTGCCACGCTCAAGGAGACCGAGAAGGCGCCGAGTTCGAGATTTCCGGGGAGACCGGTGGGGGCGGCCGGGACTGCGGGCAACTCTTCGATGTCTGACATCCCGAAACTGTGGCGAGCGCGTCCGCGCGTGTCAACCGCGCAGGCTCCCGCACCGTTGGGTCGCGGCCTGGAAAACGGCGGCGGCAGGTTTTGCGGCGTACTTCGGCGGGGTCCATCCCGACCTCCGCCGCCAACAGATCCATCGCCCGTTCGATCGCGTAGGTCGCCTCCGGCCGGCCGGCGCCCCGGTAGGCGCCGATCGACGTGGTGTTGGTGACCAAGCGCGGGCGTGCCCGTGAACCTTCTCGATGGCGTAGACGCCGGGCGCCATCATCAGTTTCAACATCGGCAGGAACCCACCGAGCCGGGGGCAGGCGCCGCAGTCCTGTTCGATCTGGAGGGAATACGCGGTCACCGTCCCGTCCCGACGGCCACCGATCGTGATGCCCTGATCCTGGCCGCGGCCGTGCACCATACCGGTCAGGTTTTCCGATCGGCTTTCGGCCCAACGCACCGGTCTGCCCGTGATCTTTGCCAGCTGTGCAATCACCGCGTATTCGGTTCCGCTCCCTGCCTAGCCCGAAACCACCCACGACATCAGCAGTGCGAACGTGCATGACACCCGTTGCACCGCCTAGCATCCCGGCAAGCTCACCCTGGACGGACTGCGCGCCCTGGTTCGAACACCACAGCGTCAGCCGGCCGTCCAAGGTCCACTTCGCTGCGGCCGCTCGCGGCCATCGGTACCGGCGCCACTCGCTGATTCTTCAGCCGGTGCGTGAGCATCACGTCGCAACCGTCGAACATCGCGGGATCGCGCTGCTCGCCGAAGGATGCGACGAGGTTCGTTCCCGCGGCGGGGAACATTAGGATCTCTTGGCGCTCGACTGTGCGGTGGTCGGCACGGTGGGCAAGGGCGCCAGCTCGACTTCGACGAGTTCGGCGGCGTCCTGGCCCGGGTATAGCTGCTCTGTCAGCACGGCAGCGATCGGTTCGCCGACGAAACGCACGACCCCCGAGGCCATCCAAGGGCGCAGCATTAGCGGTTCAGCTGCAATTACACCTTCCGCGCGCCGTGCACGGCGAAGCTCTGCTCGTAGACGCGGCGGATCTGCGGTTGATGAAACGGACGATCACCGCTGTGGCCGGTCGAGTTCAGCCGCGAAGAAACCAAGGCAACATTCAGAATCGCGTTAGCCCGTTTCAGCTCGGCGACCTCACGCCTGAGCCGGCGGGACCTCCACCGATTCCACCGACGACACCCCTGCCGGGCACCCGCGTCGACTTCCGCCTGACGTACCCACTTGCGGACCGTCTCCGCCGTTCCGACCACGAGGAACTCAGCGACCCGGCCCATCGCCGCCCACTCCGACTCCTGCTCCGGCATGATCTCAGCGACCATCCGAACCGCCCGCTCCTTCAGCTCAGGCGGGTACCTCCTGGTGCTGCTCCCTGGCATGACTCCAACCTTCCCAAGGCTCGAAGTCTCCAGACACCCCGGGGCGGTTCAGTACACCAACAGGACTGCTTGCGTTGCGCGCTACCGTCAGGATTGATTTCGGGTTCGAGATCAGGCGGCCATCACGGCCAACCGCTGCCACAGGGCAGTCCTAGAAGAGTCCGGCCCCGCACTCACGGGTGGTCTTGTTCGACCGGAGCACCCAACAACCCGACGCGACAACCTCGCGCCTCGTCGGGTTGAGGGCGGAGTTCCGTCAGCTGGTGAGCGTCACCTTCTTGGAATGGTTGTCGTGCGCGACGAAACTGTCGGTGGACGCGATGCGGTCGTCGCCCCACTTCGTGCCGCCGATGTGGTGACTGTAGGTGACCCGGAACTGGGTGGTCTCGTCACCGATGCCACCGAGGTTGCGCGTCCAGGTAAACCCGTGTTCCTTCTCAATCTTCTGGATGCCGTCAACGCCGAACATGCCGGTCTCAGTCTTCCATTTGGTGCCGTCCTTGTACTCGAACTTCTTGACCTTCACCTCGGCATGAGTGTCGTTGTAGATAGTGATCTTGAAATCCTCGCAGGTGGCCATGGAATCCCCTTCGACTATGCGGTGGCCGGCGGTGTGAGCACTGCCTGGCGTCGGACCCGAGTGGTCCGACAGTTGTAGGAACCGCCAAGGGCGACGTCGATACATCTGTCGGGCAAACTGGTGTCGCTGCGCTGAACACGAACAGAGACCTGAAGCTCCCCCGGAACAGTGGACGGGGTTACGCGGCCTGGTTGACCGCGGTTGACGCTACCTCGTAGTGGACAGGACCGACTTGGCCGATCGCGGAATGGCGTCGGGTCGTGTTGTGCCTGTGGACCCAAGCATCGACGGCGGCGATCAGCTCTGTCTTGGTGGTCAAGGTGTGCCGGTAGTAATACTCGTGCTTGAAGGTTGACCAGAGCGATTCGGCGCCGGCGTTGTCCAGCAGTTCCCGGTGGCGCCCATCGACCGTTGTAGTCCGTTACCTGCCGCGATGTCCCTGACGTGGCCGCTGGTGTACTGAGATCCCTTGTCGGCGTGCAGAATCGTGCCGGTGCAGCGTCCAGCACGGGTCGCGTCGGCGGCGGTGATGCAATCACCGACGAGTTCGGCGCGCATGTGGTTGGCGACCGTCCACCCAAGAATTCGTTTCGAGTGCTCGTCCTTGATCGCGCAGAAATGCAGGTCGCCTTCACCGCAGGTCAGATAGGTGATGTCCGTGGTCCATACGGCGTCGATGCGGCCCTGGTCGAAATGGCGATCGACCAGGTCGGGCGGGAACCACGCGGACGGGTCGACGATGGTGGTGCGGATCTTGAAGGTGCGCGGGCTGATGCCGGCGATGCCGAGCCCGGCCATGATCGCCGCGACGGTGTTCTTCGAGACCTTCCCACCCAGTTCCTGCAGGTCAGCGGTGATCCTCGGGGACCGTAAGTGCCATGGGAATCCTTGTGCAGCGTCAGCACCTTCACGTGCCGGTCGCTGCGCAGTTGTCCTGACGGGCTGGGGTCAGCATGTCGTGGCGCCGGGTTCGCCAGGCGTGGTCCACAGATTTGGAGACGGTTAGGTTCCGAGCCATGACAGCGACCGGGGTGTTCGCGTATTCCGAGGTTTGCACCCAGCACGTTTGAAATATTCTTCGGTCGAAGCGGGACCCGGGTAATCATCGGACCCGCCATCGCTCTCTTTTCAAGTAGATCCACATGCCCGGCAGGGCGGGAGGCTGAGCATCTCCAGCTAACCCAATCCCCGGTTCCACAATGGAACCTGACCAAAGGAGTGAGCATGGCTGAGGTATCCGACTACATCATCGTCCAGACACCGCAAGTGAGGATCCCCGCCGTTGTTGGCGAGATGTCCGATCCGGTCAATGTAGGTCCATTTCCGGCCGGCGGCCACACCGGCAGTGACGCATTCATTCAGCTGCTGTTCCGCGGTTTGCGTCGCAGTCTGGCGGAGGTTCACTTGAATGGTCGCCGGATCACGCACTTGGTTCCCCACGCATCCGCGGCCGAGTCCGAATGGTTTGCCACCACGGTGGTGGTCCCCGGCGCATTGCTCCGTCGCGACAAGAACCTCCTCGAGTTCATTCGCGTCACCGGTGACGATTACTGGGTAGCAAATGTGATATGCACATTCCATCAGAATGCGTGAGGCGTGCCGTTGGTGTGGCCGATTCTGACGTCGACCGCATCATTGCTGATGCTGATTGCCGATAATCTCGACGTGGCCAGGCCCTGCCCCAGCAGTATCGGGGCGGGGCCTGGCCAATAGCTGGAGTTGATCAAAGCTGCTTGGTAGGGGCGCGTGCGGCGTGGCGTGACCTGCCGCGACTGACAACGCTGTTGTAATTCCCGGTCATGCAGACGCAGACGCCCGCTGCCGCAAAGAGTGTCGATCGGGGTGCTGGTCCGACGCTGGATCGCAGGACGTGGTGAACGACGCGGTCGCGGGGCCGTACGCCTGCCGTTAGTCGCGGTGATGGCTCACCCTGGTCACATCAGTTGGTCGCCTCAGGCGATCGACATCGCCCAGATGCCGCCGCTGGAGCTCAACGTCATTGGCGACATCGGTTGACGATGCGTGGGTCGATGACATCGCCGAACCGGACGGCAATCCCACCGACACCGCCAGCCATGCAACGGACCCTGATGCGTGAGTCCGTCCAAGAGGCTGAGCATCTCTCCAGCGAATACAATCCCGAGCTCCACGTGGTGGCGGGGCGGGCGACACACGTCCGGCGAGATGCGGGGCCGGGGCGTGGCGCCCAAAGCTGCCTCGGCCATCAATCGCCGGGTCACTCCAGAAGAACGGTAGTCCGGGGAATTTCCCCCAGGCGGGGCGCATCCAGGGATAGAGAGTCGGTTCCAGGATTGCGACACGTCGGCCGAGAAACGGGGTTTTCAGGTCAGCGGAGTGCACAGGCACGAAAGTGGCTTCACGGGAACTCTGTCTTCCCGTACCGGGCCGTGTCGGTTCCTGAGCGTGCCGCCTTCTTGCAGTGTGGGCCCACCTCCTGGGGGATCGCGATCGACATCACCAGACTCGTCGACCGGAAAGCGTGCACAGATCGGATCCCGATCCTCACGGAGTTCTCCGCCAGCGTATGGGCGACCGCGACGGACACCACGGGCGACACAGCCACCACCGGCCGCATCCCGGTCCGGTACACCCCATGAGGCTCCTCGAGGCGGTACGCGCGGCTGGACCGGCCCGGGCTGGACAGTACGCGGGACGCCGCCGAGGCCGGCCTGATCGAACGGGTCTGGTGTCTGTCACCCGACCGGTTGGCCCGGGTCTACGCCTACCAGGTCATCGTGCTCGACGAACTGGCCCGGCGCCGTGTGCAGGTCGCGTTCGCCGACGCACTCGCGATCGAGGACGACCCACAGGCCAAGCTACTCACCCAGGTGCGGGGCGTGATCGCCGAATACGAAGGAGCCAAGATCGCCGAACGCTGCCGCCGCGGAAAGCTGTTCCGCTCCCGCGCCGGTGAAGTGATCACCTGGCGGGTGCCCTGCGGCTACCGGCGGCTGGCCCGGGACAGCGCCGGCCCGGCTCGACTGGAAATCTACGAACCGGAGGCCGTCGTCGTCCGCGCGGCGAGCAACGCCATGGTGGACAACACCAAATGGAGCCCGCGCCGCGCCGAGCCCGGCCAGTGGCTGCTGAAAGGTCCTGTCAAGTGCGGTGTTTGCGGAGTCGGCACAAACGCCCACCGGATGCGAGGCCGGAACGGCAGCTCGCACCGCTACTACTACTGCCCCAATCCGCGCCGGCGCCGCCGACCGGCGCTGCCGGGAACGCAGTATGCGCGCCGAGGCGCTCGACGACTACGTCTTCGACCGGATCCGCACCGCCCTGCTGCGCCCGGACACCCTGCTCGCCGGCGAACAAGCCGTCGCCGCCCGCACCCCAAACCCTGACGACGAGATCCTCTCGGCGGAACTGACCCGCCTCGACCGAAAATCACCGCGGTCGACGACGAACGCCGCCTCGCCGACCTCTACCGGGCCGGCCGGCTCGCCCTCCCTGAGGTGCAACGCCGCGGCGGCGATGTCGAACACCGCCGCACAGAGCTCACCACCTGCCGCAACGACCTCACAGAGCAATGCCGAAAACTCAGCCGCGACAACAAGATCGATCCGCAGCTGCGTCCAGGGATTCGCCAGCCGAGTGACCACCGTGATCGACCACATCGGGTCCGAAGAAGTCCAGAAACTCTTCCGGGTACTCGTCGAAGAAGTTCCCGTCACCGGCTGGGAACGTGCAGATCCAATTCCGCATCCCGCTGGACGCTGAATCCCACGATCACCACCGCCCACCGACCGAACGGTGTCAAGTCAAGACCGTTTGCGTTCCATTCGTGCAGACCTCCGGAGAGTCAGTGCGCCTGTCCCAGCCCAAGCGATCGCCGGTCAAGGCGTCACCCCACTCACATGGGCAACCATCGCCAAGCCTGGGATGATGCCGGGCAGTTCGTGGCCGCCGATGGGCAGATCGCTGGCCCGCCCTAGCAGGAGCGGGAGTGGCTTGCAGTTGGCAGGGCATGGCTGGCGAGCCAAGGTGTTCCCCAGCATAAATGTTGGTCCGGCAGCACGGGTGGATCAAGGCCGTCACCAGCACGCCGGCCGTCGGCCCGGTACCGATGCCCGGATACCGGATGGCAGGACCAGTCGGCGGTTCACCAGCAGTAGATGGGCACACCGGGCGTCCCTGAACCTTGCTGACTGCCCCCGCCCCGACCGGGTTGCGATCCCTACCGGGGGCGGGGGCGCCGTCCCGGCTTGGGAGCGGCTGTCAGGTTGTGACGGCTGCGGCGCCTTGGGGGTGGCCGCAACCGAGGTATCAGGACGCGATATCAAGACTGTCGCGGTGCGCAGCGAGCAGTTCACGCATGCGCCGCAACGCTTTTGCACGTGTCGGCCCGATGGTGCCGACTGCCATCGACAACTGCTCCGCGATCACCTGATAACTCGGTGCTGGGTCGGGCGACAGAGCCTCGAGCACCTGTCGTTGTCGAGTCGGCAACCGATCCATAGCCGCGAGCAGAAGGGCCGAGCGTTCGCCGGTCAGCACCCCACGGTCGGGTTCGCCGGCCGGATCGGCTGGCAGGTTGTGGTCGACTTCGGCCAGCAGCACCTCCCGTCGCCGCCGGTTGGTCAGTGCGATGCACTCCCGGCGCATGGTGCACGCCAGCCAGCCACCGACCTTCTCCGGATCACGAAGTTGCCCGAGATGCTGAACGAGTAGGGCCCAGGTCGCCTGAGTAGCGTCGTCGGCGTCCGCCTTGCCGAGCCGAAAGGACCACGCGATCGAGCGAAGCAGTCCTTCGTGTTGCTTGATGAGCTCCCGCCAGGCCTGCTGGTCACCGGTCATCGCCAGATGTACTTGTGCTGATTGCGGTGTGCTGGTCATCCCTGGGCTCCCTGGGGTTGGTCAATTCTGACGAGCTACGAAAGAATCTGTGAGGCAACGTGTATGACAATGGATCGAGTACTTGTTGGGCCGACTCCATCAGAATGCGGGCTAGGTTCGGGTGGCCGGCGCCGTCGACCAACGCCTGGTAGAGCCCCACGTCATCGCTGACCGTCCGGTCGGCGCAGTCGCAGAGCACGACCAGCAGCGTGCGGGTTCGTTTGCAATGTTGTCGCCCCGGCTCCGGCTCGCCCACGACGTCAGCAAACGTGTCCTCATGTCCTCACCCCTGCTGGTGTTTACGGCGTCGCGGATTGCGAGCCGTTGGACCCTGGATGCTCCGGGTCCGCCGTTCGGTTCCCGGACCCGTGAGGTAGAGCCGGGCGGGAGCCGCCGACCTGGACCAAGCACCCATTGCTGGTCGAGCCGTCCGATCGGCGAACCCGGAGCTGGTGGAGTCCGGGGTCATCGGGTACGACGATTGAGGTGACCAGCCGCGTCATCCCGACATTCGTTCCGGCCCGTCCGACCGTGCGGGCGGTCCCGGCGTCATCGGACTCGAGCGTGATCTGCACGGTTTCGTCGATGGGGAACATCCCTTCGAGCACGACGGGCGTCCGTGATCCGGCGGTGAGGAGGGCCGGGGTGCAGGAGTCGACCCGGGGCAGGAACGGATGGTCGCGATGCCACCACTGAATATGGGCATAGGTGGCGTCCTCGGTGAGCGGGCCGACCCGAAGGCGTAGCCCAGAGTCCGACCCGTCACCCCACGGCAGGATCGCGACGCCGTGCTCTGCGGTCCAGAACGGACCCCTTCCCGGCCCGGCGGGACCGATGAGGTAGTTGGCGACCATGTTCCCGCCCACCCGCTGCACGACGGGGGGTGGCCAGTCGAACACCACTGTCAGACCGTTGCGGGTGGAGCCGGTCGGAAGGTTCCGCCGGACGTACCAGATCGCGACGCCGGTACCGAGTACCGCGGCATCGTGACCTCCGCCGGGGGCACCGCCGCGGGGACGTCTCGACCGGAACTCGACCACGAAGAATTCCTCGGGCCCTCGGGCCGGATCGTGGAGAACCAACGGGCCGAGAAGAGGCGATACGCCCGACACCTGCGCGGCCGGCAGGCTGGCGACGCCGCCGGTCGGTCTGAACGCAACGACTCGCGGCTCGACCCACCCGGCCAACACCTTGTTCCACGGATCCAGGTGGACCGGGCCCGCACGCCGGCTTGTCCGGAAGTAGCTTGCCGCGTACAGCGATGCGCGGTCGTTCAACGACGCCCCGGGACCATAGATGTGATCGTCGAGGTCCAGCGAGTGCACGAGTTCATGGGCATAGAGCGATATCTCGCCCGCGTCGCCGGTTGCGGAAACATACACGTCCTGAAGCCGTACACCGCCGGCCTCCGTCGGTGCGATCGTCCTCGTCTGACCGCCGCTGCTGCCACCGGCGACGACCGTCATGATGGTCAGATCCTCCCGGGTGACGACTCCGTCTCCGTCGCCGTCGTAGGCCGAGAAATCCACCCCTGCCTGCGATCTGGCCAGGCGGACGACATTCACGTCGTGGGCGGCGATCGGGACGGTGGCCACGCTGTAATTGGCCGCGAAGCGGATGCGCACCACTCGCACTGGATCCCACCGGAACCGGCCGTTTGACATTTCTTGGAACATTCGGGCGAGGTTCGGGCGGCCGGCGCCGTCGACCAACGCCTGGTAGAAACCCACATCATCGCTGACCGTCCGGTCTGCGTAGTCGCAGAGCACGACCAGCAGCGCGCGGGTCCCGCGACGAGCTCGGGTGCCGTACCCGAACGCCGACGGCGGGTCGAGCGGAAGCGTCCCGGTAGCCGGCCGGACGTAACCCTCACGTCGGGCGAGTCGATACCCCGGGGAACGTTCGCTGCCGTCCTCACGCCAGGACGGATGCGTGGTGGTGTAGTTGTCGGAACGAGCGCCGCTCCACCAACTCACCAGCGGGGTTGTCCCGGCGTAGGCCCGCTCGTACACGTGGCCCTCACGCCGGGCGAACCGATAGACGGGTGAATGTTCCGTGCCGTCCTCACGCCAGGACGGATGCGTGGTCGTGTAGTTGTCGCTCCGGTCGTTGCTGAACCACCGTACGAGTGGCACCGTGCCGATGGGCGCCACCGAAAGATCGGGGTCGAGCACCAACCCCTCCTCCCGGGAAAAGCGGTAACCCGCCCTGGGCGGCGCCGGATCGCCCCGCTCCCACTCGGGATCGGTTGTCGCAACGTTGTCGCCCCGGCTCCGGCTCGCCCACGACGTCAGCACACGTGTCCTCATGTCCTCAGGTCCCTTCTGCGTCTCCGGCGTCGCGGATTGCGAGCCGTTGGGCCCTGGATGCTCCGTGTCCGCTGTTTGGTTCCCGATGCGTTGCAACCGGACATCAACGGCGTCGATCGCGCGGTTCCGAGCGCAGCTGGGATACGGGGTCTCGGTCTATTGAGTTGCTCTTCCCAGCAGCGCCCGGAACCCTTGGAAGTCGATCGGATTACACGGATGGTCGCTCGAAGACCCGTGGCTGCGATTCGCCGGGAACTTCGTCGCCGGTGGCGACATCTTCGTCAGCGATGGCCCGGAACCGGGCCCACGGGAGGAGACGTGATGTTCACAACCCAACAACGCAACACCGTGTATCGGGTCGCCACAGCTGGTGCCCTCGGTCTGACCCTGCTGATGTCGAGCGCCTGCGGCGCTTCATCCGGACCCGAAGCGGATGTCGTGGTGGTGCTGTCCAACTCGGCCAGCGACTCTGCACCAACGGATCCAACGACGACGCCGGCATCAACAACCGGGCAGACATCGACCGGTCCGGGCGGCACGGACGGTCAGCTCACGGGCGAGTCGGGTCCAACAACAGATCTTCTGGGCGCGGTCGTCGGACCGGAGTATCCGGTAGAGGTGTCCTACGCGGGGGTGGTCTGGTCGCTGACCGGGTTGACCCGTGAGATGGACGATGACGACCTGGTGTGGGTGGCGGCGCTGCAACTGCGGAACGAGACCGACCTGGGCATGCAATGGCCGATCGACGTGTTGAGTCTGCGGACCGAGGACGGTGCCGACGTCAAACCGGACCGTGCCGTCGGGACGGGATCCAGGAAGGTCAAAGTCGATTCCCGTGCCACCACGAACGTCGACATCCAGTTCATGCTTGCTCCCGACACGGACGCCGCAGGCATGTCCATGGCGGTCGCCGAGACCGGGCGAATACCCGCGGTGACCCCCTTCACCGGGCGGGCACCGGTCGATGCCTACCCGATTGACGCCGGCTTCACCGGCACGACGAAGCCACTTCCACTGCAGCGGCGCACCGCCCCTGGCGGCACGGTGCTGGACGAGGACGATGTCGTGACGGTGTCGGCGGTGACGGCCAGGATCGATCTGGACGCCCCGGTCCAGCGGGCACGCACGGGCGGTCGGCTGGCCGTGCTGGACGTCACCATGACGGCATCAACCACGAACGACTCGAGCGTCAACATCGATGAGGACAACTTCCGGCTCGAGGTTGACGGCTCCCCGCAGGCCCCGGTGGCGCTGCTCCCCGGAGTGCCCGACCCGGTCGGCTTCTACCCGCAGGTCGAGGTCGGGGCGACCGCACCGGTCACCCTGATTTTCGAGATACCCACTGCAGCAGAGGATCTCGCGTTGGTCGTGACGGCCCCAGAAGGGTATTCAAGCGATCGGATTCCGGTGGTCATCGGTACCCTGCCACCGTGCTGCGGTGAGTGAGCGGGTTCAGAGCTGCCACACCTGCTCGGCGAGCTGGGCCCGGGCACGTGCGATGCGTGACCGCACGGTCCCGACCGGCACGCCGAGCAGGTCTGCGATCTCGGCGTAATCCAGCTGCCGGACCTCACGCATGATCAACGCCTCCCGAAACGGTTCGCTGACCCGGTCAAGTGCCTGACGCACGAGGAATTCGTTGGCCACCACCGAGCTGAGCCGGCGCACGAAATCACCATCGTCGGGCAACTCCGCCCCCTGGTCCTCATGCGTCCGCCGCTTGCGGCGAAGAACCTGCAGTGCCTCGTTCCTGGCGACCGTCCGCAGCCAGCTGCGGAACGGTGCCCGGCCCTCGAACCGGCCGATCCGTTCGGCGACCGCGATCAGCGTGAGCTGCGCCGCGTCATCGATATCGGTCGGATCGATCAGCACATCGGTGATCGGCGGGACGGCCAACCGGTGCCGGTGCACGATCACCACCAACAACTCCGTGGCCGACCGTGAACCGGCCGCCGCGCGGGCGGCGACCTCGTCCAGCAGACGCCGACGCTCCTCGGAGCCCGCCCTGGCGTACCGGTCGGCAAGCTCGGAGCGGGCGGCACGACCACCACTGTCCAGGCCATCGAAATCCGGCCCGCTGGTCACGGCACGACCGTGACGGTGTGCGACACCGCGTGCTCGCCGTCCGCGAGCTCGGCCAGCAACGACACGGTGAACGTCCCGGCAGTCTCCACCCGCACAGTGAGCTGCTCGACCTCGATCCGCTGGCCGTCGATCGCGACCCAATGAAAGGGCGCATCGGCGGGAACCCGCGGTTCGAACCTCACCAAGTCCCCGGGAGCCGCCCGGGCGGGCCCGACGATAGAGATGTCGTCGGCAGCCACGACGGTCACCTCACGCCGCGTCGACCCGCCGTCACCGGTCTCCAGGCCGATCGCCAGCTGGCCGGTGGATTGCGCCGAAAGGTTTAACTCACCGCCGTGTTGGCTGGACCCGTCGGGAGCAGCCCAGGTCCAGTCATCGCCGCCGTTATCGGCGTAATAGACGCCCCGCTGACCGACCGACAGCGTTCCCGGGCCGACGATAGCCACCTTCTCATCGGCGAAACGAGCAAGGGCCACGGTCAAGACCACGCCTCCGACGACGATCGAGACGAGCACGAGAACAAGCAGCACCGTGACCCGCCGGCTGGCCCGCCTGGATTGCGGCACCGGGGATACCGCCCGGTCCGGCACGGTCTCTGTCTGGACCTGGGTCACTTCGTCCAGACGGTCCATCTCCGCCAAGGCGCCGTCCACCGCGGCCAACCATTCTGCCGAATCGGGAAACCGGCTGTCCGGGTCGCGCTGCAAACCACGCGCGAGAACAGCCCTCACCACCCCGGGGACCGGAAGGGTCTCGGTGGACGCCGCCGGCGGTGCACCGTCCACGGGCAACGAGCCACCGAGTAACTCAAAGGTCAGTACCGTCAACGCGAACAGGTCGGCCCTGCCGTCCACCGGCGCACCGAGAATACGTTGCTCCGGCGCCATGTACGCGGCCGTTCCTGCGACGGCCGTCAGCCGACCGCTGGCCGCCAAATCCTTGGCGATCCCGAAATCGGTCAGTGTGACAAGCTCGTCGTCAGCCAACAGTCCGTCCGCGGCGATGGCGTCCCCGCGCGCCCCGCGGTCAGCGACGCGGAGCAGGACGTTCGACGGCTTCACGTCTCGGTGCACGATTCCCGCGCTGTGAATCACCGCCAGTGCCTCCGCGAGGCCGCGCACCACTCCGCGAACGTCCGCGGCGGTCACTTGCACACCCCGGCCCTTGACCTCCCGGAGTCGCTGCTGCAACGTGCCGCGCTCGGCCAGCTCCATCACCAGATACGGCCTACCGTCCGGCAATTCCGCAATGTCATAAATCGAAACGACCCTGAACGAACCAATCCGGCGCATCAGGCGGCCCTCGCTGATGAAACGCGCCCGAATATCAGCGTCGCCGGCGATATTGTCACCCAACACCTTGATGGCGACAGGCAACTGCAACACCGGATCGTCAGCGCGATAAACGGTGGCAAAGGCCCCCGCTCCCATCCGACCGGTCACCACGAACCGGCCGATGCGCTCCACGCCCCCGCCCTCCGTGCCCGCACGATTGAGGTGCTCTGACTTTGTGACGCATTTCAGGTTTGATGACGCATCATTCCTGGTCCTTGGGCGGGTTCAGTTTCACGGGCCGTGAGGTTGTTGGCAAGCCGTTCCCGACGGCCCGTTCAAGTCCGTCTCGGCGGGCTTGGCGGTCGGGTGCCGCGGGTGGAACCTCGTGTCCGGCGGTCTTGGCCCAGTCCCGGATGGCCTGGGGTTTGATCCTTCCCCGGCCGGGATGGCCTTCACCTCGAAGCACAGCAGAACACCAGTCCCGGATCCGCTCGCCGGCTCGAGCAACGTATCCTCAAGCCGTTCGCTTGCTACGGCACTGACCTGCCAGTGGCATCCGAGACGGCATAGAGGATCTTGATACACAGTGTTTGCGCAGTTCAGCCCTCATAGCTCAGGGGATAGAGCATCGGTTTCCTAAACCGTGTGTCGCAGGTTCGAATCCTGCTGGGGGCACTGTCACGTTGGATGACCTCGGCTGATTGGTGACGTTCGGCATTCGGTTGATGCTCGACGCAGCACGGTGGAGAGGGGCGACCCGTGACCGACGCTCGACGGCCGAACAAGCCGGACGCCCAATCCGAGCCCGCCGGCAACCTTGCCGGTACTCCCACCCGGACTCAGCGACTCGACGGCCTGCCGTGGACCGCTGAACACCGTCGACTGCTGGTCGGGTCGGGTGTCGGTTGGGCACTCGACGCGATGGACGTCGGGTTGATCTCGTTCATTCTCGCCCAGCTCGCCGTCACCTGGTCCGCGACACCTGGCGAGTTGTCCTGGATCGCCTCGGCCGGCTTCGTCGGGATGGCACTGGGCGCCAGTCTCGGCGGACTGCTGGCGGACCGGATCGGCCGCCGCTCGGTGTTCGCGCTGACCCTGCTGGTCTACGGGTTGGCCACCGGCGTGTCGGCCTTGGCATGGTCGGTCGGTTCCCTGCTGGTTCTCCGGTTCGTGGTGGGCCTCGGCCTGGGAGCGGAGCTGCCGGTGGCGTCCACGCTCGTCAGCGAGTTCGCCCCACCGCGCATCCGCGGCCGGATCATCGTGCTGCTCGAGGCGTTCTGGGCCGTCGGTTGGACAATCGCCGCCGTCATCGGGTACCTCGTGGTCCCGTCCGGCGACAACGGTTGGCGTTGGGCACTTGCGCTCGGCGCGGTGCCCGCGGCGTACGCGACCGTCGTGCGTTTCAAGCTCCCCGAATCCGTCCGTTTCCTGGAGGCACGGGGCCGGCACGACGAAGCCGAGCGCACTGTTCGGCGGTTCGAGCGCTCCGCGGGACGACCGCCGAGGACCGGCTCAGCAGGCGATGTCCCGCCCGCAGCCCCACCGCCGGGTCACTCCCCGCCGCCGGCCGCGTCCGTGTCCGCACGCATCGGCGCCTTGTGGTCCACGGGTCTGCGGCGCCGTACCGGCGCTTTGTGGCTGGTCTGGTTCTGCGTCAACTTCTCCTACTACGGCGCCTTCATCTGGCTGCCGACACTGCTGATCGCCGACGGGTTCTCGCTCGTCCGCTCGTTCGGGTTCACGTTGCTGATCACGCTGGCCCAACTGCCCGGGTACGCAGCCGCGGCCGTGCTGGTCGAAACCTGGGGCCGGCGGCGCACCCTGGCCACGTTCCTCACGGGTTCCGCCGTCGCGGCGACGATCTTCGCCGGTGCATCCAGTGTGACCATGGTGCTGGTCGGTGGGTGCCTGCTGTCGTTCTTCAACCTGGGTGCGTGGGGTGCGCTCTATGCGGTGACCCCGGAGATCTACCCGACAGCGCTGCGTGCGACCGGCTCCGGATGGGCGGCGGGAGCCGGCCGAATCGCCTCCGTGCTCGCACCACTGGCGGTGCCGCCGATCCGCGAATGGGGCGGCACCGGCCTGCTGTTCGGGATCTTCGGCGCGGTATTCCTGATCGCGGCTGCAGGAGCACTGGCCTTGCCCGAGCGCCGCGCGCAAATCCTGCAGGACTGAAATTCGGACAGTCCGCGAGACGACAGGCCACGTTCGGCGCGCGCAACCGTGCTGAGCAACTCTGCCCGAACACACCTCTGGATCCCATCCGGTCACGAGAGGTGTTGGACGCCGCCACTTCCCAGAGTTGGTCTGACTTAGCCGGTCAACGAGCTGTGCCGGTACTGGCCGCGGGCTCGGCCCGCCGGCGCGAGTGAGTCCGCTGGCGGGCCGCACCGGTCCAGCGGGATGCCCACCAGGTGGCCCAGGTGGCGGCGGCGAACGGGGTGGCGATGAGAACTGCATCGAAGAGTGTCATGGCAGAAATCTTCCGCCCAACGTTTTCCAGCCACAACTGGCAGCACTGACACAGTTCGTCGATTTTCTGCCAACTTGTGTCACGATGGGGGGATGATTCGAACCGTGGCCGCATTGGCATTGCCGGGCGTTGCTCCCTTCGAACTCGGGGTGCTGTGCGAAGTCTTCGGCATCGATCGCACCGACCAGGGCGCCCCGGCATTTGACTTCACCGTGGTCGCAGCGCAACCGGGACGGGTTCGAACCTCGATGGGATTCGACCTGCACATCGACGACGGACTGGATGCCGCGGCCACCGTTGATCTGGTCGCGGTTCCCGCCTACACCGGCCTGGACGACATTCCCGAACCCGCACTCGAACTGCTCCGCGACACGGTCGCCCGCGGAGCGCAGGTGCTCAGCGTCTGCTCGGGTGCCATGGCGTTGGGCGCGGCCGGTCTGCTGAACGGCCGGCGATGCACCACGCACTGGATGCACAGCGCGGAGCTTGCGCGCCGGTATCCGGCCGCGGAGGTGGACCCCGATGTGCTGTTCGTCCAGGACGGGCCGGTGGTCACGAGCGCAGGGACCGCGGCGGGCATCGACGCATGCCTCTACCTGGTGCGGCGAGACCATGGGGTTCGGGCGGCAACCGTGATCGCGCGGCGGATGGTGGTGCCGCCGCAGCGGGATGGCGGGCAGGCGCAGTACATCGATACGCCGGTGACAGCGACCAGCGCGGACGGGCTCGAGTCCGTGTTGGAGGCGGTGCTGGCGCGGTTGGACGAGGAATGGGATGTCGAGGCCCTGGCTGCGCTGGTCCATCTGTCACCGCGCACCTTCGCACGGCGGTTCCGTGCCGAAACCGGAACCACCCCCGCCGCCTGGCTCGCACGACAGCGACTCCTGCATGCACAACACCTGCTGGAGGCCACCGACCTGCCCGTCGAAAAGGTCGCCGTCCGATCAGGGTTCAGCGGCTCTGCGGTGCTGCGGCATCACTTCACCCGGCGGCTTGCCACCACCCCGCAGGCGTACCGGCGCGCCTTTGGGTGTCACCACGGGCCACAGTCCACGGCCACGGCCACGGCACGGCCACGGCCACGGACGGTAGGCGGTACCGGTACGTGAATGCTCCTGACGGGGCTGCGTCTCGATCGCCCTTGCGGTCGTGTGCAGCTGACACCCGCAGACCGACGATCATCACGCCGCAGCGGACACCTCGGCGGCCACGCCGGAGGCGCCAATGCCGTCGTTTCCCCGACCCTGATGCGTGCGGCGTTCAGCCTGACCCCGATGGCACCCCTTCACCCCGGGGTCAGTCGAGCGCCGACCGGATGTCGCGCACCATCGCGATTTCCAGCTCCCGGGCCTCCTCAACCAGGTCAGCGAGCTCGGTGAAGACCGTTGTCGGATCGTCGCTGGGGTCAGCGGTTGAGGCGAGTTCGGCTGTCCTGGTCCAGATCTCGCCCGATCGAGCCGCCTTCTTCACGGCAGGGGCCAGGTTCAGCCCGCTGATCCCCGCCGCCTGCTCCAGGAATTGCGCGTACAGCGGTCTGGTTGCGCCGGGAGCCGTGTACTGCCACATCAAGCATTCCGCGAGCCGGGTCATTGCGGCCTCGAAAGCAGCGGGGCCGGAGAATCGCTGTGACCAGCCACGCTTGGTGGTGCTGTCACGTAGCTCGGTCACCAGCTCGGCCATCCCGGAAAAGCCCATGTTCACATCGAAGTAGTTGCCGAGCACCGGCCCGGTCAGGTGAGAGGTCGTAGTCCTCAGACTCGCGCGAATTCCGGTCGCAAGATCGATGCCCTCCGGCAGGGTCTCGACCGTGGTCAGCGCGAACCTGCCCTTCCGATATCCAGCCCAGGCCTCACCGAACACCTCGCGGCCGATCCGCCGAGGTACCGTCACCCCGTCATCGAGAAGGTAGTCGGCGCCGTCACGGCCGGCAACGACGACAGGGTGGGCCTCCGCAGCTTCCATCTCGGAGGTGGTCGCGGTATTCCACGGGATCAGCCCTCGGGCGACGGCGGTGAACGCAGGTCGCCCAGCGCCCAGCGCCGCGTCCATCTTGGCCAACGCGGTTCGCGCCGACGCCGACGTGACGGTGGTCGTGCGGACGCCCAGATGGCTGGTGACCGCATCGAGCCACGGCTGCGGGTGGTGTTGCGCGACGATCGTCAGCAGCGGGTACGGCAAGGTTCGGTACTCGAAGACCGCATACAGGAAACCGATCCCACCACCGAGCCCACAGGCAATCGGTTCGGTGATGTCGAGACCCTCCTGCCCCAGCAGGTGGCGGGCCAAGGCCGACGGCCCATGGACTTCGGCACCGAATGCGGGATAGCCGGGAACCAGCCCGGGCTCGGCGAGAGCGCCGGACCGTCTGGTCGTCACCTGTCGATGGGCCGTCGTAAATGATTCACCGGTGCGGGCCATTCGCTCGCGGACCAGGTGCTTGCGTGCTTTGTGGTCGGTCAACTCGTGTCCTTCTGCGACCAGCGTGCGCGCCGAGCCCTCGCGCCGACGACGCGCCGGTCGCATCGGGTGCTCGGCCCGCCTCCTGGGCGGTCCGCGATGGCGTGGACCGGACGTCTCCGCGATGGCATGGAGACCACCTCTGCCTCCACCAACCCAAGTGGGCTATCCAACGGGCGCGAGCCGTTGGCCAAGGAGGTTGGGCCCGCGGAACGAGCCGGCGTGAACGCTAGCAGTCGACGGACGCAGCGGGCAAGACATCCCGCTGACAGCCATGTCGAAATTCACGGCCGGAATCCCAATTGGTCCCGAACTATTCTGGAGCCGGTGAACTGCCTCAGGGCCGAGTAAATGAAATGCAATCTCCAAGGCATTTCGAACTGGCCCGTCCTACCCACTTTCACCGGCCAGCTGCTGCTCCCCAGCGCATTTGGGATACTAAATGCCAGTCGGTCGGTGCTGTCGATCACTTCCACCAAAGAGCCGGGAGCGGCTACTGCAGAGAATGTCCCTGCAGCAGCCGCTCCCGCGTGATTGCCCAGTACCGGAGAAGGTCAGGCTGCGGCGCCCAGGTCAGCCTGACTCGTCGACAGTGCGGCCATGCGGCTCAGGTCCTGCCGCAGTAGCGCGCGCTGCTTACGCGGCGGAACGCCGTTGATGTCCTCGGTCGAGTAGCCGTAGATGCCGGTCGCCCAGGCGGCGGCGTCGAGGTTCCGGTCCAGCGCTACCCGGTTCACGTTGCCGAGGTTGTCGCAGGCCGCGTGGTAGCAGGGATCGTAGGCCTGGCCCGCGGTGCCGCCCCACAACGCGGCCTGTTCAGGCGTCTTGATGCCCTCGGCTCCGGTGAACAATCCGCCGGCGGGGATTCCCACTTCGATGAACTCGCCGTAGTCCGACCTACCGCTGAAATCGGTGCCCTGCGTCTCGATACCGAGCCGATCGGTGAAGAAATCGGTGAAGGTCTTCTCGATCTGAGCCGATCCGTATGGACCGGCGCCGGCTCCTACAGCATCGGAATCATCGCCGTCATAGACGAAGTAGGCGGCATTGGGCGACCCGATCATGTCGAAGTTCATGTACAGCGCGACGTCGAGTTGCTGCTCGAACGTCAGGCTCTGGACGTAGGCCGTCGAGCCGAGCAGACCCAGCTCCTCGGCACCCCACCACGCGAAGCGAACCGCGTTGTTCACCTTGGGATGGGACCCGAGTTTGTGGGCGATCTCCAGCAGTGCCGCTGAGCCGGAGCCGTTGTCGTTGATGCCGGGTCCTGCCGGAACGCTGTCGAGATGGGCGCCGAGCATGACGACGTTGTTGTCCCGCCCGGTGCTCGTCTGTGCGATGACGTTGCGTAGCGTGCGGTCCTCATCGTGAGAGCGCATGTCAACCGTCGCCGGCTCACCGGGCTGAGCGGCGAGTGTCGTGCCGTCCTCCTGGCTGATCCCGCCGACCGGAATCGGTCCTTCATTGGTGATCGTGACATTCACCAATGGACCGGGCACATTGTTGGAGATCACCGCGGCAATCGCCCCGGCCGCAGCTGCGTTGTTGCTCTTGATCTCGAAGGTGCAGCCACCGCGGCGGATCAGCGCCACCGTCCCGGTATAACTGCCCGATGCGAAGTCGGTTGCCTCGCAACCGGTCGTCGCGTCCTCCGGCACGACGGCGAGTGGTCCGGTGACACCGCCCACCGGGGTGTCAATGCTCGCAGTCATCTTGTCGATGTCGTACTCGTCGTCCCCGACGGTGAGGGAGGCGGCGTCCTCCACCTCGACGGTGTAGGTGAACTCGGGTGTCTCCACGTCGAATCCCCACTCGGTCAGCCTGTCGACCACGTAGTCGACGCTGGCGTCGTACCCGGCGCTGCTTCCCTCCGGGCTGCCGTCATCGACCGCCCGGTTGCCGCCGTTCTGCGCTGCGATCCGCTGCAGGGCGATCAGATGCCGGTTGGCGCCGGCCACGGTGACCTTCTTGACGAGTTTCTCGGCCAGCTTCGTCGGATTGTGCTTCGGCGCGGCACTCGCCGGCGCGGCCGACAATCCTCCGAGGAGCAACAGGCTGGTCATCGCGACCACCCCTACTCGTCTGCCTGCCACCGTGTGTTTCATCCGTGCGTCCTCCGATCGTGCCGGCTGAGCCGACCTTCGTGCTGGCTGTGACCGACGTAACACTTCCTGTGACGGGAGCGACAGTCAAGACTTTCTTCGAAGGAAGTAGGAGACAGCGGCGATCGTGACACCTCAATCGGACAAACACGTTTCAGGAACGAAACACTGCACCGTCCGATACCACCCATTTCGTGCCTGGGTCAACCCACTCAGGGCTCCATGCGCCCGCGATGATTTTCACCGCACCAGCAGGCCGATGGTCCGGGCGGACTCTGATCCGCCGCGAGGGCCATCACGGCTGACAGCTCGTCGACGGCCGCGGCGGACCCGCCTGTTCCGATGCCCGGTCGGCGGGCCGTCACCATGTCGTGACCACCGGTGTGGTCTGGGTGTCGAGGCGCCCGGTGTCCATCACCGACCGGATCGCGGCGACCGGGCCTGCGCCGCCCGCAGGGAGATCGCTCTGAGGTCCGGCAGCTGTGCGCTGTCGACCGTGCCGCCACCTTCCGCTGCCAGTCGGTTCAGCCCGCGATGGCCTTCTCGGCCCAGCGCCGACGCAGAGCCCACGCGCTGGCCTTGGGGCGGCGATCCCTGGTGAAGATGCCCTTCTTGTTGCCGTCGACGCGGAAGAAGCCGGGGCTGGTTGCGAAGTCGGCGAAGTTCCACACCTGTTCGCCGACAACGGCGTCAACCCGGTCGAAGACCCGGTGGGACATGTCCAGGATGCTGGTCTGGTATTCCTCGGTCCACGGCGTGTCGGTGATCGAATGAATACCCGCGACGGTGTCGGCACCGTATTCGGTGATGATGATCGGTTTTCCGTCTTGGGCCCACGCGATGAGTTCCGCCTCCAACGCGCGTTCGGCCGCGGCGAGATCGCCTGGATTGACGTACCACCCGTAGTACCGATTGATCATGATGACGTCGGCGAACTGGCTGACCTGGCACTGACCGGCGGGAGCCAGCATGACGTTGACGAACCCAACGGGCCGGCTGGGGTCCAGGTCTCTCGTCAGGTCGAAGAGCGGCTCGAAATAGTCTCGCGCAGCTACGGTGTCGGATTCGGGCTCGTTCGCGATACTCCACAGCACGACACTGGGATGGTTCTTGTCCCGGGCCACCAGTTCTCGGATCGCCTGTGCGTGGACGACCCGGCTGGCGTCGTTGATCGTGTCCTCGGAGAAGGTCGGCTGCGGTTCGCCACCGAAGATACCGCCGGCGATTCCGGTGTTGAGGCCGACGGCCGCGACCTCGTCGATGATGACGATGCCCTTCTCGTCGGCATAGTCGAGGACCTCTTCCGCATAGGGGTAGTGCGACGTGCGGAAGGAGTTCGCGCCGATCCATTCCATGAGCGCGAAGTCATGGACCAGATAGGCGTCGTCGTGCCCCTTCCCGCGCACCGGGGAATCTTCGTGCTTGCCGAAACCCCTGAAGTAGAAGGGTTCTCCATTGATGAGGAATTCGGTGCCGCGAACTTCGACGGTCCGGATCCCGACGCGCTGGCGGTAATGATCGCGCACCTCGCCGCCGGTGCCGACCAGGCTCACGTCGAGGTTGTACAGATATCCGCGGCCCGGCTGCCAGCGATGCGCGTTGCGGACGGTCAGCGTGCCGACCGGACCGTCACCCGTCGCCACTGTTTTTCCGGTCGCGTCGATCAGCTCGACGACGACGTGGTGGCCGCCGACTGCCTCGACCCGGTAGTCGACGGTGCCCGTGGTGCCGTCGAGCCCGGTGACCACGGTGACGTCGCTGACGTGGAACTGCGGTGTCCGGTACAGCGATACCGTTCGATGCAGACCCGCGTAGTTGAAGAAGTCGTGGTAGTACCGCTGGCGCCGTCCGTCCGGGGTGTTCTCGACCAGTCCCGGCGGGATGGTCTGCCAGGTGAGCTCGTTGTTCACGACGGCGGTGATCCGGTGCTGCCGACCCGGTGAGACATAGTCGGTGACGTCGGCCTCGAACGGCGTGTATCCGCCCTCGTGCTCTGCCACCCGGACGTCGTCCACCCACACCACGGCACGATGGGTGGCCGAGTCGAACCGCAGCACGATCCGGTCGCCTGCCCAGGAGCGTGGCACCCAGACCTGTCGCTGGTACCAGGCGTCGCCGACGTGGTCGCGGACAGCGGTATCGGGGAGGATGTCGTTGTAACTGGCCGGTACCGGCATGGCGCTCGCATCGGGAAGCGCTGCACTCCACCACCGCTCGTTGCGGCCGACGCCGTCCGGGTCCAAGGCGAAGTCCCACAGACCGTTGAGTGGTCTGAGTTCGCGGGTCGGGCCGTCCTGGGGGCGAAGCATGATGTCCTCCAATAGAAGTGGGTGTGGCGAAAGAGCTGGCGGTCGAGGGAGTTCTGATCGAAGTGGGTGGCGGCGAGTGACAGATCAGGTCATTCCGGCGTCACTCCGCGGACAGCTGCAGGCTCAGGTTCAGCACCGCGGCGACGACCTGGGTGTCGGAGGCCAGCTCGTCGTCCAGGTAGCCGACAACAGCGCGGACCGCGTCCGGCAGCGGCCCGGCGGCGAGCGCGACGACCTGGTCCGCGGCGGTGTCCTTGACGGGTGCGCCGGCTCCGCGGAGGTGGTTGACCCACACCGCCAGCACGCGCAGCGCCGCCGTCGGCAGCCGACCCTGTGCGCGTTCCCGACGAATGGTCGGCACGATTCGGACCGGTAGTTTCTGTGAGCCGTCCGCGGCGATCTGCGCCAGCAGATGCCGGATCCGGGGATTGGCGAACCGCTCCAGCAGGGCCGCCCGGTAGGCGGAGACCTCCGGCTCCGGCAGGGTGAGGTGCGCGGACGCCTCAGACCACCACTGCAGCAACCAGTCGCGGCAGACCGGATCGGTGACTGCCTCGGCGATGGTCAGGTGGCCGCGGGCACTTCCGGCGTAGGCGAGCAGCGAGTGGCCGCCGTTCAGGAGCCAGAGTTTGCGCTCCTCGAACGGGGTGATGTCGTCGACGAACCTGGCCCCGGCGTCCTCCCATGCGGGTCTGCCGCGCGGGAAGTCCCCGGACAGCACCCACTCGGTGAAGGGCTCCGTGACGACCGGCGCCGCATCGGCCCTGCCGGTGAGCGCCTCTGCGGCAGCGGCATCGTCGGCGGTCGTGGCCGGCGTGATCCGGTCGACCATCGTGGTGACGAACGAGACGTGCTGGCCGATCCAGTCCGCGAGGGTCGGATCCAGCAACGCCGCGAATTCGGTGACCACTCTGGCGGCAGCGGCACCGTTCTCGGGCAGGTTGTCGCACGACACCACGGCCAGTGGACCCGCCCCGGCGGCACGCCGGGCCGCCAATCCTGCCACCAGTCGGCCGGGTGTGGTCATGACCGCAGCAACCGCGGTACCGCGCAAGGCCGCCACGTCGGCCTGGATGTCGGGATGCCCGGTGTCCAGTCCGCCGGCGGCACCGCGGACGTATCCGGCCTCGGTCACGGTCAACGTGACGATCCGGACGTCGGGGTCGGCCAGGTAGCCCAGCCAGGCTGTCGCGTCCGGGCCGGGGTGGGCCGCCGACACGCTGCCGACGACCTCGCAGGAGTCACCGGTGGCCGCGCGGGTGATCAGTGTGTACAGGCCGTCCTGAGCGGTCAGCGCGTCGGCGAGCGCGGTCGACCGGCCGGTGAAGGCGGCGATCCCCCACTCGGCGGCGTCCGAGGCGTTCCCGGTGTACCAGGCCTGGTGCGCCCGGAAGAAGTTGCCCAACCCCAGATGCAGGATCCGGACAGGTGCGGCCGGTGCGGCGTCGCCGCCCTCGCGGGACAACGTCGGCACGGGGTGCGTGTCGGTGTGGGTCTGTGCAGCGGCGGAGATCGTCATAGTTTGAACACCTTTCGGGGCTGGTCGGCGACGAGACCGATGAGGCTGTCGAGCGCTTCGTCCTCGTCAAGGCGGTGCTCGGCGACAAGGCCGGCCAGGAAGCCGGCGTCGAGACGACGAGACATGTCGTGCCGCGCGGGAATGGAGCAGAACGCGCGGGTGTCGTCGATGAATCCGGACAGCCTGGAGAAGCCGGCGATCTCGGTCACCGACTGCTGGAAGGACCTGATCTCCGACGGGTTGTCGAGGAACCACCACGGGGCTCCCGCGTAGACCGACGGGTAGAAGCCTGCCAACGGGGCGATCTCCCGGCTGAACACGTCGGCGTCCAGCGTGAACAGCACGAGGTGCAGGTTCGGATGCGTGCCGTACCGCTCCAGCAACGGCTGGAGCGCCTTGGTGAACTCCACCGCGACCGGGATGTCGTGGCCGGTGTCCGCCCCGTACCTGGCGAGGGTCGACGGGTGGTGGTTGCGGTACACCCCCGGATGCAGGGTCATCACCAGCCCGTCGTCACAGGACATCCTGGCCATCTCCAGCACCATGTGGCGGCGGAAGGCGGTGGCCTCCTCGTCGGTGACCCGCCCGTTCATGGCTCGGTAGTAGATGCGGTGCGCGTCAGCGGCTTCCAGGGGTTCCGCGGCGGCATCGAGGTGACTGTGGTCGGCGGAGGTGGCGCCGTGGGAGATGAAGAACCGGCGCCGTTCCTCCAGCGCCTGGATGTAGCCGGCGTACTCGCCCACATCGACCTGGGCTGCGGCGCCGAGGCCCTTGACCGCGTCGATCCAGTCGGACCGTCCGGCCTCCAGGTACCGGTCGGGCCGGAACGTCGGAATCACCCTGGTCGGAAACGTCGCATCCTGCGCGATCGCCGCGTGCGCCGCCAGATCGTCCGCGGGATCGTCGGTGGTGGCCATCACCGAGATGCCGAACCTGGCCAGCAACGCGCGGGGCCGGAAGGAGTCCTCGGCCAGGTGTGCGCTGATCTGGTCGTAGAGCAGGTCAGCGTTCTCGGCGCTCGGCCGCTGAGTGACGCCGAAGATGTCGCCGAGTTCGCTGTCGAACCAGTAACGGACCGGGGTAGCGCGGAAGATCCGCCAGTTCGCGCACAGCAACCGCCAGGCCTTGCGAGCCTGCGGCTCGGGCAGCGGCCCCTCGCCCACACCGAGGTCGGCCGGTGAGATCCCGTTGGCGTGCAGCAACCGGGTGACGTAGTGATCGGGCTGCAACAGCAGACTGGTGGGGTCGGTGAACGGCGTGTCCTCCAACAGCACTCGCGGATCGACGTGCCCGTGCGGGGAGATGATGGGCCGGTCCCGGACCTCCTCGTAGAGCCGCATCGCGATACCGCGGACACTCGGGTCGGCCGGCATCAACCGGGCGGGGTGCAGGGTCAACGGAGCGGTGTCGGCTGGCATGTCACCACTGTCGCCGGGCGGGCACCGGCGGGGCAATCGGTTGCCGTCTGTTGCCACGGACTCTTGCCCAACCAGCAGCGAACCGTGCAGGGTGCAGCCATGACCGACACCATCGACACAGTCGACACCGTTGCCGAACTCGCCGGCGCGGCCGCCCTGATCGGCGGCCCGGACCAGGTCCTGGCTGACGACGCAGTCCGCCAGTTCGTCGCACAATCCCTTGCCGCAGAGGACTTCGACGGGCGCAGCGTATGCGTGATCGTCCCCGACGGGACGCGCAGCTGTCCCCTGCCGCTGCTGCTCTCGTCAGTGCAGGAGTCGCTGCACGGCAGGGCTTCCCGGGTGACCGTCTTGATCGCGCTCGGCACGCACGCCGCGATGAGCGACGAGCATCTGGCCGGGCACCTCGGGTACGCCGAACGGGGGCTGGCCGCGACCTACCCGGGCATGACGGTGCTCAACCACGAGTGGTGGAAGCCGGAGACCTTCACCTCACTCGGCCCGATCAGTGCGGACCGGGTCGCCGAACTCTCCGACGGCCGGTTCCACCAGTCGGTGGAGGTGGTGCTGAACCGCGCCGTCGTCGACCACGATGTCTCGCTCGTGGTCGGACCGGTCTTCCCGCACGAGGTGGTCGGGTTCTCCGGTGGCAACAAGTACTTCTTTCCCGGGGTGGCCGGCCCCGAGGTCATCGACTTCTCGCACTGGCTGGGCGCGCTCATCACCAGCGCGGACATCATCGGCACCCGGGGGATCACGCCGGTCCGGGCGCTCATCAACGAGGCCGCCTCGATGATCCCCAGCCGGCGGCTCGCGCTGTGTCTGGTCGCCCAGTCCGGGACCGGCGCACTGCATGCGGCGTCGTTCGGTGCACCGGAGGCGGCGTGGGCCGCCTGCGCGCAGGTATCGGCCGAGACCCACGTGAAATACCTGGACGCCCCGGTGCGGCGGGTGCTGTCGGTGATTCCCGCGAAGTACGAGGACATGTGGACCGGGGCGAAGGGCTTCTACAAGGTGGAGCCGGTCGTTGCCGACGGCGGGCAGGTCATCCTCTACGCCCCGCACATCACCCAGATCTCCGTCATGCACCCGGTCATCCAGGAAATCGGCTACCACTGCAGGGACTATTTCCTCGGCCAGTGGGACCGCTTTTCGCACTACCACTGGGGGGATCTGGCCCATTCCACCCACCTCTACGGCGCCGGCAGCTGGGACCCGGAGAACGGAGAGCACGGCCGGGTCACGGTGACCCTCGCGACCGGAATCCCCGAGGAACAGACCCGCGCCGCGAATCTCGACTATCTCGATCCCGCCTTGGTCGACATCGATGCCATGACAGCCGACTCGGACACGCTGGTTTTGCCGCAGGCAGGTGAGGTGCTCTACCGCCTGCGCTGACGGTGCTCCTCCGAAAATGACGAAGCGAAACCGGAGGTCGCAGCGGAAACAGAACGCAGGCAACTGATGGCAACCGATTGCTACGCCCGGCGGGCCGCGCCCATTCTTCTTCCACCAGCGCGGCACCGCGCGACTCGGACCCACACAGAGGTGGAAGATGACGACAACCATGGAGACACCGATCCCCCGAATCGACGCCGCGAAACGCAAGCTGGGCATCCGATCGGTGATCGGCTATGGCGCAGGGGATTTCGCCAACAATCTCGCGTTCAGCCTGAGCACGACATTCCTCCTGCTGTATTACACCGACGTCGTCGGATTGCCCGCCGCGGCGATCGGCACCATGTTCCTGATCGTCCGGCTGTGGGACGCCTTCGCAGACCTGTTCGCCGGCCGCATGATCGACCGCACGATGACCCGGTGGGGCAAATTCCGGCCCTTCATTCTGTTCGGCTCCATTCCGCTGCTGGTGATGAGCGTCCTCACCTTCTACGTCCCGAAAGGCTGGGACGGCGGCGCCCAGCTGATGTACGCCTACCTGACCTATGCGGTCCTCGGCCTCATCTACTCGATGGTCAACGTCCCGTACGGCTCGCTGGCCACCGCGATGACGCAGGTGTCCCGTGAGCGGGCCAAGCTCGCCGTGGCGCGTGGTCTGGGTGCGGGTCTCGGCGGTCTGCTGCTGACCTTCATCATCGCGCCGCAGATCCAGGGCATCGCGAAGAACACGGCCCTGTCCGCCGAGGACCGCGCCGACCAACTGCAGACGGTGTTCCTGACCACCACGCTGGCCTTTGTCGCACTCGGTTTCGCGCTGTACTTCCTGACGTTCCTGTGGTGCAAAGAGGTCGTGGTCCGCATCGAGCCGCGGGTCGGCATCAAGGACACCTTCAGGACACTGAAGAGCAACAAGCCGCTGGGCATCCTCTGCGCCTCGAGCTTCTTCTACCTGATCGGACTCTTCGCCGTCGGCGGTGCCACCGCTTTCTACGCAATCTATGTGCTGGGCGATGCGAAGTACATCATCTGGATGACCCTGGTGACCGTTGCGGTGCAATTCGCGGTCGCGCCGTTCGTCCCGTGGCTGGTCACCCGATTCGGGAAGAAAAACCTGTATCAGTACTGCGGGCTCTTCACCGTCATCGGCGGCATCGCGCTCTTCTTCGTCCCGGCAAGCCTCCCGTTGCTGGCGCTGCTGTGCGTCGCCGTCAAGGGTTTCGGTGTCCAGCTGATCAACACCCTGATGTTCGCTCTCGAGGCCGACACCGTCGAGTACGGGGAGTGGAAGACCGGGCAGCGTACCGAGGGTGCGACCTATGCGATCTTCTCCTTCACCCGAAAGATCACCCAGTCCATCGGCGGCGCGCTCGGGGCATTCGCCCTGGCCATCGGCGGGTACGTCACCAAGCTCGCGGCCGGCGAGGTGCAGCCCGACAGCGCCATCACGGCGATCAAGGCCTCCATCGGCCTGGTGCCGGCGGCGGCGGCCATTCTCGCGATGCTCGCCTTCATCGCCTACCCGCTGACCGAGAAGAAGTACCGGGACATCGTCGCCGAGAACGACGCGCGCAAGCAGAAGTTCCTGGAGGAGCAGAACATCGCCACCGTGCCGATCCCGCCGGGCATCTGACAGGTCTTCGCCCCGAGCCCCACTCCGTGAGCGCCGAGAACCCAAGGGAGACAGACAGCGTGACGGGCACCGATCAGTCCTTTGGGATCGGCTCCCCCGGGCGCAGTCCCGCGTTCCATGCCGCTGCGATCGCCTCCTGCATCACCGTGCCCGGCGGCAAGGACGCCCCTTCTGCCGCGGCGGCGACGTCGCTGAATTCCGGGGTGGCCCGGACGATGGTCCCGTCGCGGTGCGCGATCTTGATCGCGACGGGGCTGCCGGCGACGTGCACCACCGCGACCACCCGGGGAAGCGCGAACCGCCGCACGGCGTGCTGGCGCACGCCGATCGTGCTGGTCAGCCGGAACATCAGCCGGCGCGCCGCCGCCGCCTGCTCAGGTCGCGCCAGCACCGACAGCGTCTGCGCGGGCCGGCCCTTCTTCATCAGGATCGGGGTCAACCACGCGTCGGCCGCTCCGTCGGCGAGCAAGTGGGTCAGCACCTCGGGCCAGAGCCTCGGGTCGAGGTCATCGACATTCGCCTCCAGGACCACCAACTCCTCCCCGTCCTCGTCCGGCACCAACGGATCGATCTCGCCGAGGATCACCCGCACCACGTTGGGTGTGCCCGGGGTGTCGCGGGTGCCGGCTCCCACGCCGACGCTGCCTACCGACATGGATGGCAGATCAGTGCATTCCGCCGCCAGAGCGGTGATCAGCGCCATCCCGGTGGGGGTGGCGAGCTCGCCCCGACCGGCAGCCCGGATCCGCCAGCCGCGGGACATCTCCGCCACCGCGGGAACCGGCACCGGGATGTCACCGTGAGCACTGCGGACCCGGCCCGAACCGACCGCGACCTCCCCGGCCGTCACCTCCTCGACGCCGAGCTCGTGCAGGGCCGCGCACACCCCGACCACGTCGGCGATCGAATCGAGCGCACCGACCTCGTGGAAATGCACATCACCGACATCGATTCCGTGAACGTGCGCCTCGGCGGCGGCCAACCTGCCGAAGACCGCCAGCGCACTCTCCCGCACCGGCTGTGCGAGATCGGCGTCGGTCAACAGTTGCCGGATGGTCCGCCAGGTCCGGTGCGGAGGATCGTCGACCATGACGGCGACGTCGACCTTGATGGCTCGCAGACCGGCCCTGGTCACGGCCGTGCCCATCAGCCGAACGGCGCCGGGGATCACCGCGTCGACGGCCGCCTGCACGACGGCGAGGTCGGCACCGGCGTCGACGAGGGCGCCCAGCAGCATGTCACCGGCAACCCCGGCCGATGCGTCCACCCAGACCTGCCGGGTCACCTGCCGTCCTCGACAGGTGCATCTCCGACAGGTGCATCCCCGACAGGTGCATCCCCGACAGGTGCATCCCCCATAGGTGCGGCGATCTGCGCCGCAAGATGCCCCGCGCCGTAACCATTGTCGATGTTGACGACCGCCACGCCCGGAGCGCAGGCGTTCAGCATCGTCAGCAGCGCGGCGATCCCGCCGAACGACGCGCCGTACCCCACAGAGGTCGGCAGCGCGATCACCGGCGCGGAGACAAGCCCTGCGACAACCCCGGGCAGGGCGCCGTCCATCCCGGCGGCCACCACAATCACCCTCGCCATGCGCAGGTCCTCCAACCGGCGCAGGACTCGGTGCAGCCCCGCCACTCCGACGTCAACGACCAGATCGGTCGCGCGGCCGAGATACCGGGCCACCAACTGGGCCTCCCGGGCGACCGGCAGGTCGGAGGTGCCGGCGCACACCACGACGACCAGTCCGCCGGTCGGTTCGGGCGGCTCCGCGGGCCAGGCCAGAAGTCCGGACTCGGTGTCATGAAATGCCTCCGGCAACACCGCCAGCACCGCTGACGCATGCGACGGCCCCGCCCGGGTGAAGAGCGTCACCCCTGGCCGGCGCCGTACGGCGGCCGCGATGGCCGTGAGCTGTTCCGGCGTCTTGCCGCTGCAGTACACCGCCTCCGGATAGCCGCGGCGCCGCAATCGGTCGTGGTCCAGTTCAGCGAAAGCCGCCAACTCCGGTGGATCGACGTCATTCTGTGACGCGGAATGGTCATCCACGGGACACCTGTACCAACGGCAGGGTGAACGCCCCCGACTGCACACCGGCGAGATCGATGGCGGCATAACGGAAACCGGCACCTGTTGCGGCAGCAAGAATCTGCGAACGGGCGGGATCCTCGACGGCACGGGGGAGTTCATCCCTTGCCAGTTCGATGCGGGCGATCTCGCCGTGGTGACGCACCCGCAGATCACCGAAGCCGAGCCGGTGCAGGGCGGCCTCGACCTGCTCTATCTGGGACAGCTTCTCGGGTGTCACCGACTGGAAATGCGGAATGCGCGACGCCAGGCAGGGTGCCGCCGGTTTGTCGGCGGACGGCAGCGACCACGCCCTGGCGATGCCGCGCACCGCGGCCTTGGTCAGGCCTGCCTCCGCCAGCGGCCGGAGGACCCGATGGTCGGCGGCGGCTCGCGAGCCCGGCCGGTCGGGGCGAACCGCGTCGTCGGCGTTCTCGCCGTAGGCGACCGCATCGAGCCCGTACCTGCTCGCGACGTGGTCGTCGATGCGGGTGAACAGTTCGTCCTTGCAGTGGAAGCACCGGTCCGGCCCATTGGCGCGGTACTCCGGCCTGTCGCCCTCATGAGTGACGACCTCGACGAGTTCGGCACCGATCGACGCGGCCACCCGGTGGGCGCCCGCCCGTTCCTCGGCCGCGAGGCTGGGTGACACCCCGAGGATGGCGACCACTCGTTCGGCGCCCAGCGCGCGCACCGACAGGGCCAGCAGCACCGACGAATCCACCCCTCCGGAGAAGGCGACGCCGAGCCGATCGATACCGGCCAGCAGGCCGGCGACGCGGATCAGGGCATCGGCGGCCACGTCGGCATTCCCGGCCTGTTCGGCCGGCTCGCCCGGCAGGGGGTCGGTCATCGTCACGCTGCCAGCCTCCCACTGTCGCCTTCCCGCTCTCACCGTGCCCGGGCACGGTGGACGCAGGTGCAGTACATCTTCACCCTTGGGCCACCGGCAAGCGGTTGCCACTTGTTGCGTTCGCGGCGTTTACTTCTCGGACCACTCACCGTCGCCGCCACGCCGCAAGGACTGTCCCGTGACCGAGGAGCCACCGCCGCCGCCGATCCGTCCGCCGACCATCTACGACGTCGCGAAGGTCGCCGGGGTGGCCGCATCCACGGTCTCCCGGGCGTTCTCCCGGCCGGGGCGGGTCAACGCCGCGACGGCCGAACGCATCCGCACGGCCGCGGAGGCGCTCGGGTACCGGACGAACCCACTCGCCCGCGCCCTGCCCACCGGCCGTACGTCGATGATCGCGGTGATCATCTCCGACATCACCAACCCGTTCTATTTCGAGATCATCCGTGGCGCCCAGGCCGCGGCGGCCGCAGCCGGATACACCATGCTGCTGGCCGATGCGCAGGAATCCGACGTGCTGGAACGGGAGGCGCTGGACCGGGCCATCCCGACGGTGGAGGGCATCGTGCTGGCCAGCAGCAGGATGTCGGACTCGGCGATCCGGATGACCGCCAAGCAACGGCCGATGATCGTGCTGAACAGGGCGGTCGCCGACGTACCCAGTCTGGTCACCGACAATCCGCACGGGGTGCGCCGGGCGGCCGAGCATCTCGCCGAACTGGGCCACCGCTCGATCACCTATGTCGCAGGGCCGGAGGCCTCATGGGCCGATGGCATCAGGTGGCGCTCTCTCCGGGAGGCCGCGGCCGAACTCGGCCTGCAGACCCGACGTCTGGGACCGTACACACCCAATGTGGCCGGCGGAGAGCAGGCGGCCGCCGCCCTGAAACGCAAGCCGGCGTCGGCGATTCTGGCCTACAACGACCAGTTGGCCATCGGGATCATCCGTGGGCTGACCGCCGCCGGCACCAGGGTTCCCGGCGACGTCAGCATCATCGGCATCGACAACATCTTCGCCGCGGATCTCATCACCCCGCGGTTGACCACCGTTGCCGCGCCGCTGCACGCGCTGGGCGGCACCGCCGTCAAGAACCTGCTCGCCATCATCAACGGCGCGCATGCACGGGCACGGGAAGCCATGGTGCTGCCCACCCGGCTGGTGGAACGCGCGTCCACCGCCCCTCGGCGCCGCACGACGCAGGAATGAGATCCAGCGCTGCGGGCAATTGATGGCAACCGATTGCTGTTCCACAAGGCCACCCGCGAAGGTGGTGTCATCACGTCGGGAGAACGCAGCGAATCGAGGAGTCAGTCATGGTCGACCTGTCCGCCACACCGTTCCATCTGGATCAGGACGCCGTCGACTGGGTACACAGCACCATCGACTCGATGACCGTCGAGGAGAAGATCGGGCAGCTGTTCATCAACCACAACAACGAGTTCACCCCCGAGTATCTCGACGGAATCCTCGATACCTACCACGTCGGGGGAATGCGGTATCGCTCCGGCGATGCCGCGGAGATCCGGGAGCATGCCCGCTACGCCCAATCGAAGTCGAAGATCCCACTGCTGATCGCGTCGAACCCGGAAATGGGCGGATTCGGCAGCAGCAACGACGGCACCTTCGTCAGCACCCATCTGCAGGCCGGGTCCCACCCCGACAAGTCGATCGCCAGAGACATGGGCGATGTCGCCGGAGCGGAATGCCGGGCCATCGGCTGCAACTGGGCCTTCGCGCCCATCGTCGACATCCATTACAACTGGCGCAACACCGTCATCTCCACCCGGGCATTCGGGAACAACCCGGACATCGTCATCGAGCGGGCCAAAGAGTATTTCGACGGAATCACCGCGCACAACATGGTCTGCGCCATCAAACACTTCCCCGGTGACGGCATCGACGAGCGCGACCAGCATGTGGTGACCTCCTACAACACCCTTCCCGCGGAACAGTGGGACCGGACCTACGGCAAGGTGTACCGGGAACTGATCGACCACGGCGCGCACTCCATCATGGTCGGGCACATCGGGGCGCCGGCGCTCTCCCGGCGGTACAGGCCCGGTATCACCGACGCGGAGATCCTGCCGGCCACCCTGTCACCAGAATTGCTCCAGAACCTGCTGCGCGGCGATCTCGGATTCAACGGCGTGATCCTCACCGACGCCTCCCAGATGATCGGCCTCACCCAGGCCATGAAACGACGGGACCTGGTACCCGCGACCATCGCCGCCGGCTGCGACATGTTCCTGTTCTTCCGTAACCCGGAGGAGGACTTCCGGTACATGCTGGACGGCTACCGGACCGGTGTCATCACCGAACAGCGCCTGCAGGATGCGCTGGAGCGGATTCTGGCGCTCAAGGCATCGCTCGGCCTGCATCTGATCCCCCGCGAGGACATCGTCCCGCCCGCAGCCGGTCTCGCGGTGATCGGCAGCGAGCGGCACAAGGCGGTCGCGGCCGCCATCGCCGACAAGACCGTCACCCTGATCAAGGACACCCAGCACAACCTTCCGATCACGCCGCAAACACATCCCCGGATCCGGCTGTACGGGGTCGCCGGTGGCCGCGACTTCACCCGCACCGACCCACTGGGCTACCTCGACATCGTCCGGGAGGAACTGGAGAAGGCCGGGTTCACCGTTGATGTGTTCAAGACCGCACAGCAGCGGCAGGAAGCCGGCCACACCGAGGCCAACTTCATGAGCGTCATCTCCGACGAGGCCCGTGGGGACTACGCCGACAGGTACGACGCGGCCTTCATCTTCGCCAATGTCAAGGGATTCGCCCAGGAGGCAGCCATCCGCATCAAGTGGTCGACCCCGATGGCCGCCGAGATCCCCTGGTATGTCACCGAAGTGCCCACCGTATTCGTGTCGCTGACCCAGCCGAACCACCTCATCGACGTGCCGATGGTGAAAACAGCCATCAACGCGCATGCCGACACCGCGGAGGCCATTCACGCCACCGTCCAGAAGATCATGGGCCTCTCCGAATTCCAGGGCACCTTCAACGACAACGTCTTCTGCGACTCCTTCGACACCCGCTTGTGATGCCCGCCGCGGACAGCGTGGGCCGCTCGTCACTGCCGCTCACTCGGGCCGGCCGCTACCCGGGAGTGGCACCGGTGCATGCCATTTGAACCGCAGCGCAAGGAGGCGGAAGCCGCAGATGCCCGCGGCCGCGGCTCCCTGGATCGCGACGTTGCTGTATCCGAACGAGTAGGCCACCGCCACCACCAGCGAACCGGCGACCGCCGGAATGGCGTAGAGCTGCGAGTCGCGCCGCAGGACGGATGGAATCTGCCCCGCCAGCACGTCGCGCAGAATGCCGCCGCCGACCCCGGTGATGGTGCCCAGGAGGACCGCCGCCACGAGCGGAATGCCGGCGGCGGCCGCCTTGGTGGTCGCCGTCGCACAGAAGACGCCGAGGCCGATCGCGTCGAAGACCAACACGGTGCGCCCCATCATCGCCACCCGTGGGTGGAAGAAGAACGTGACAACGGCGGCGACCAGGGGAAGTACCAGGGACCAGGAATTCGTCAGTGCCGCAGGCGGTACGGCGCCGATCAGGACATCCCGGATGACGCCCCCGCCGAGTGCGGTCACGGTGGCCAGCACCGCCATACCGACGATGTCGAACTTCCGTCGGACCGCCAGCAGTGCGCCGGAGAGCGCGAAAGCGAATACCCCGATCAGGTCCAACGCCGTCTGGACGATTTCTGTCGCGGACATGACGGCATTCTGGCGCATCTGCGATGAAGCCGACGGCCGCGAAGGCTAGTGCCACACGGCGACGCTTCGCCTGACCGGCGTCGAGTCGGAGGTGGCGAAGAGTTCGGGCGAACGAGTCCTGATGCGTTCGATGTCATCGAAAACCGCTCGAAGATGCTGTCGCAACATGCTTTTCGCGAGCTCGATATCGCCTGCCACGACCGCTTCCAGCACGTCGCGGTGTTGGTCGGCGAACTTCGCGGGCGACGGTGATTCATGCAGCCCGAGTCGCCGTGCCCGATCCAGATGACCCTTTGCGGCGACCACCGTCGGCCAGGCACTCCCGTGGCCGCTGAGACGCAGGAGCCCGAAGTGGAACTCCTCGTCAAGGGTGAAGAACTCCTCGAGTTCGATATCCGGCGCATGCTGCCGGTGCAGGTTGGCCTGCAGCTCCCGGATCAGGCCCTGGTCCAGAGTGGCCGGAAGATTGTCCAGTGATGCGAGCTCGACGGCCTCACGAATGAACTGGGCGTCCGCGACCTTTTCCGGGTCGACCTTGGACACGAACGAGCCGACCTGCGGGAAGACCTGAACCAATCCCTCCTCCGACAGCAAAATGAGGCTTTCCCGCACCGGAGTCCGGCTGACTCCCAGGGATGCGGCCAACTCGTTCTCCGACAGCGCGCTACCGGGTGGGAGTTCCAGCGTCAGCATCTTCGTCCGCAGGATGTCGTACACCCTGCGGCGGTTGGTTCGTTGCTGGGAGGCGGGCTTGGCCATAGCGCCGATGCTAGTCGGTGTCGCCTGGCATGCGAGTCCTGCATACCAGTCACCCATCGCCGGCCCCACTCGCTTCGGGGACTGGATCCGACCATGGTCAGGAGGTTCTCTCCCAGCACCGACGGTTCGCGGGTGAAAATTTCTGCGCAGCATCTTGTGCGACTGGCCGACAGATGCTTGTATATCAGTACTGAATACCAGTACCGGGGATCGCGCGCCGGGGATCGTCCAAGGGAGTGGGATCTGTGAGCAAGATCGAACGTGCAGAGGTGCTGGTCGCATCGCCCGGCCGGAACTTCGTGACGCTGCGGATCACCACCTCGGACGGGGTGACCGGCCTGGGCGACGCAACGCTGAACGGCCGGGAGCTGGCGGTGGCGAGCTACCTGCGCGACCACATCGTGCCGCTGCTGATCGGCAAGGACTCGACCCGGATCGAGGACATGTGGCAGTACCTGTATCGCGGGGTGTACTGGCGTCGTGGACCGGTGACCATGACGGCGATCTCGGCCGTGGACACGGCTCTGTGGGACATCAAGGGCAAGGTCGCCGGATTACCGGTGTACCAGCTCCTCGGGGGCGCCTCCCGGGACGGCGTGATGGTCTACTCCCACGCCAGCGGCACCGACACGGACTCACTGCTGGACGATGTCGCCCGTTTCCTCGACCTCGGATACAAGGCCGTCAGGGCGCAGGCCGCGGTACCGAACATCGGCGGCTCCTACGGCGTCCGCAAGGGCACCATCTACGAACCGGCCGCCACGTCGCTCCCCGACGAGCAGCCCTGGTCGACCGAGGCCTACCTGGACTTCGCCCCCACCTACCTCGAGGCCGTCCGGGATCGCTTCGGCTTCGGGTTCCACCTCCTGCATGACGTGCACCACCGACTGACCCCCAACGAGGCCGCACAGTTCGGCAAGCGGGTGGAGCCGTACCGGCTGTTCTGGATGGAGGACCCCACCCCCGCCGAGAACCAGGAGGCGTTCCGGCACATCCGCCGGCACACCACCACCCCGATCGCGGTCGGCGAAGCACTGAATTCCATCTGGGACGTCCAGCACCTGATCACCGAGCAGCTCATCGACTACGTGCGGACGACCGTCGTCCACGCGGGCGGTATCACACACCTCAAGAGGATCTTCGACCTCGCGGCGCTGTACCAGGTGCGGACGGGATCACATGGCGCCACTGATCTCTCGCCGGTCACGCTGGCCGCTGCGGTGCATCTGGATCTCACGGTGCCGAACTTCGGGATCCAGGAGTACATGCCGCACGCCGACGAGACGATGCAGGTGTTCCGCAGTGAGGTGCGCTTCGCCGACGGCATGCTGTATCCGGGTGATTCCCCGGGCTTCGGTGTCGAGTACGACGACGAGGCAGCCGCCCACTATCCCTACGAGGCCCGATATCTGCCGGTGGCCCGCCGGCTCGACGGCTCCGTTCACGACTGGTGACCGCCACCATGACCCCCAGCCTCGGGCTGTCCACCATCTCCGCGCTGACCCCGGCCCAACGACCGCTCGTCGATCCGCGCGAATTGCGTTCCCGTGTCGTGCATTTCGGGATCGGCGCCTTTCACCGGGCCCACCAGGCGCTCTACACAGAGGCTGCCGCCGCCCGCTCCGGTGAGCCGTGGGGCATCGCAGCCGTCGCCCCGGGGTCCGCGGCGGCGGTCACCGGACTCAAGGCGCAGGACTGCCTGTATTCGGTGACCGATCTCGTCGCGGGCAACATGACGACGAAGGTGGTCGGCTCCGTCGTCGACGCCATGCTGCTGGGCCCCGACGCTGCCACCGTCCACGATCTCCTGGTGTCGACCGAGGTCAGCGTGGTCACGCTCACGGTGACCGAGAAGGGTTACCACCGGCGCGGCGACACCGGAGAGCTGGACACATCCGTGCCCGCCGTGGCGGTGGACCTGGCTGGCACCGCCGACTCGGCGCCCGGCGCCGTCAGCACCGTCGTCGGCAGGCTCGCCACGTCGCTCGCCGCCAGATACCGCGCCGGCGGCGCGCCGATCAGCATCGTGTCCTGCGACAACATGGCCGGGAACGGCGCCGCTCTCGCCGGCGTCATCCGCGGGTTCGTCCAGGAATCCCACTGGCAGGACAAGGAGGCTGTGCTGGAGTGGCTCGCGACGACCGTGGCCTTCCCGGCCACAGTGGTTGACCGGATCGTCCCGGCCACCACCGATCAAGACCGCGCGGCCGCCGGTACGGCGCTCGGCCTGCGGGACGAGATGGCAGTCGTCGGTGAGCCCTATCGGCAATGGGTCCTGCAGGAGGACTTCGCCGGACCGCGACCGCCGTGGGAACTCGACGGAGCGCTCTTCGTCACGGACGTCGGGCCGTACCAGCTGATGAAACTGCGTCTGCTCAACGGTTCTCACTCGGCGCTGGCCTATCTGGGACTGGCCGCTGGATGCGGATCGATCAACGACGCCCTCGGGACCAAATGGGGCGAGCGACTGGTCCGCGGCCTGGCCGCAGAAGTCTCACCGACCCTGCCCGACGTCGGGCTCGACGAGGCGAAATACACCGACGATCTGATCGACCGGTTCAGCAACCCCGGGATGCGGGACCAGCTCCGGCGCATCGGCTCTGACGGGTCGCTCAAGATCGGCGAACGTTGGCTCGGCGCGCTCCGCAAGTTGCGGAGCACCGGCGCCGCAACCCCTGTGCTGGAACTCGCGTTGGCCGGCTGGGTAAACGCCACCCGCCCCGGGGCGACCGGCGGACAGCACTTCGGCACGACGGACCCTGCTGCCGCGGCTCTGGCCGCGCACTGGAACGCCGGCGCACCGTCTGCGGCGCCCGTCGCCCGCTTGCTGCGAGAGGTCGGCGCGGCCGACCTCGCCGACGACCATGACCTGACCACATCCATCGCTCAGCGGCTACCTGCCATCGCCGCCGGGCGGATCGACATCTGATCTCCTGCAGCACTCCCGGCTACCTGTACCGGCCCGGCGCCGTGCACAGCGCCTTCACCCGCATTCCAGGCAGCACCCGTTCGACCCCCACCCGGCGGCGACGCCGCATCATTGAACGTCATTGCAAAGGAGCATTTCGATGACCAAGGCCCAAGCGCCTCAACAGGCGGGCGCCGCCACCCGATCGACGAAGGATCTGGTCAAGGCAGCGGTATCCGGTTGGATGGGTACCGCCATGGAGTTCATGGATTTCCAGTTGTATTCGCTCGCCGCGGCGATCGTCTTCAACAAGATCTTCTTCCCGAACGTCAGCCCGGCTATCGGGCTCATCGCCGCATTCGCCACCTATGGCGTGGGGTACGTCGCCCGCCTTGTCGGTGCCATCTACTTCGGCCGGATGGGCGACCGGATCGGCCGGAAGAAGGTCCTGTTCCTCACCATCGCCCTGATGGGCGCCTCCACCACTCTCATCGGTGTCCTCCCCACCTATGACAACGTGGGGATCTGGGCGCCGATCCTGCTGGTCGCATTGCGGCTGGCCCAGGGCTTCGGCGCCGGCGCCGAGATCGCCGGTGCCACCGTGATGCTTGTCGAATACGCGCCGGTCAAACGCCGCGGCATCATCGCCTCCCTGGTTTCCCTGGGCACCAACTCCGGCACCCTGGCTGCCTCCGCCATCTGGGCCCTGCTGCTGAGCGTCCTCACCGAGGAGCAGTTGCTCAGCTGGGGCTGGCGGATCCCGTTCCTGCTCAGCTTCATCCTGCTGGGCTTCGCCCTCTGGCTGCGGGCCAACCTCAAGGAAAGCCCTGTCTTCGAGGAACGCCCCGACCTCGTCGACGGTGTGGCACTGACCCGGCACGAATTGGAAGAGAAGGCTGCCGCCACCCACGAAAGTGTGCTCGAGGCGGGCCTGAAGCAACGCAAGGGCAAGGCCTTCTTCATCGCGCTGGGCCTTCGGTTCGGCCAGGCCGGCAACTCCGGCCTGATCCAGACGTTCCTGGTCGGGTACATCGCCAGCACCCTGTTGATCGACAAGGCCATCGCCACGGAGGCCATCGTGTTCGGCTCGCTGCTCGGGTTCATCACCATCCCCGTTGTCGGCCTCCTCGGCGACCGTTTCGGCCGCCGTCCCATCTACATCGCCCTGTGCACTTTGACCATCCTGTTCGCCATCCCGATGCTGCTGTTGGTCACCAGCGGCAGCAACGCATCCTTGTTGCTCGCCATGGTTCTCGGCCTCAACATCGGTGTGCTGGGCCTGTTTTCGCTGGAGAGCGTCACGATGGCGGAGTTGTTCGGTTCGCGGACCCGGTTCACCCAACTCGCACTGGCCAAGGAGATCGGTGGCATCCTGGCCACCGCGATCGGGCCGGTCGTGGCCGCGACCCTGACGGCCGTCACCGGCAGCTGGTGGCCGATCGCCGCCATGCTGATCGTCTACTCGCTGATCACCCTGGTGTCCGCCGTGGTTTCGCCCGAGACCCGTGGCCGTGACCTGGTCCGGCTCGAGGACGCGGCATGAGGGCCGTCGTCGTCCACGGAGCGGGCGACCTCAGGGTCGACGAACTGCCGGATCCCGCCCCCGCCGCCGGCGAAGTGCTCATCACCATGGAATGGGGAGGAATCTGCGGATCCGACCTCGCCTATGTGCGGAACGGCTCCTCCGGCACCGCCATCCTGAAGCAGCCGCTGGTCCTGGGCCATGAATTCGCCGGCCGCATCAGCCGGCTCGGCCCCGGCGTGACCGGACTCCAGGTCGGCCAACCGGTCACCGTTCACCCGGCCACCCTGGTGGGCGACGGTGCGTTGCCGGACAGGATCGCGGGCCGCACCAACCTCTACCCGCAGATCCGGTACTGCGGATCGGCCGCGTTCGACCCGCACACCGACGGCGGCTTCAGCGAACTGAAAGTGGTTCGCGTGGAACAGATCCGGGTGCTACCCGACACCGTCGGCACCCAGTCCGGGGCCCTCGCCGAACCGCTCGCGGTGGCTTTGCACGCAGTCAGCAGGGCCGGCGACCTACGGGGTCGGGACATCCTGGTCAACGGCGCCGGGCCGATCGGATCGCTGGTCGTCGCCGCCGCGAAATACCGTGGGGCCGCATCGGTCACGGCTGCCGACCTGTCGGCGGAGTCGCTGTCCATCGCCCGGGCGATGGGTGCCGACGAGACGATCGACCTGGCCGCCGGTGGCACCCTGCCGGAGGATGCCGAAGTGGTGTTCGAAGCCTCCGGAGCGGCAGCGGCCCTCGGCGCGGCGCTCCGGGCCACAGCCAGGGGCGGCACCCTGGTCCAGGTCGGCAATCTCCCCGGCACCCCGGTCCCTGCAGTCCTCGGCGACCTGGTCACCAGGGAGATCACCTGGGTCGGCTCCTACCGCTTCATCGACGAGATCACCGACGCTGTACAGGCATTGCACGAGGGCCTGGACCTATCGCCGCTGATCACCCACACGTTCAAGATCGACCAGGCCGACAAAGCGATCGCGGTCGCCGCAGACCGGACCTCCGGCAGCGGCAAGGTCATGCTCCAACTCGGCTGACCTCGACCGACACGAATCTCTTTACCAGCGAACGACAACGGAAATGAGGTGAATCCCGATGCCCAGCGACACCACGCCGAGCCGGCATCCAGCGTCCTCGGTCGTCACGATCGGCGAGACGATGGCACTGCTCACCGCGCCAGACCGGGGACTGCACAGCGGATCCCGCCTGCCGATCGATATCGGCGGCGCGGAATCGAACGTCGCCATCGGTCTGGCCCGGCTCGGCGTGGAGAGCACCTGGATCAGCCGGCTCGGTGCGGACGCGTTCGGCGCTCTGATCACCAGGGAATTGCGGGCGGAGGGGGTCCGCGTCATCGCTGCCCGGGACCCGACGGCCCCGACCGGGATGATGGTCAAGGAGCACCGCCGCGGGACGCCCCGTCGCGTCCGGTACTACCGGAGCAACAGCGCGGCATCGCAACTGTCCGAGGTCGATGTCGATGAGCAGGTGATCGGAGCGGCCCAAGTGCTGCACCTGACGGGGATCACCCCGGCGCTCGGCCAGGGTCCCCTGCAGGCCGTCCGGCGGGCGATCGACGTGGCGAGACGGGCCGGAACCCTGACCTCCTTCGACGTCAACTATCGCGCCACGTTGTGGCCGCCGGACGAGGCCTCGGCGGTGCTCACCGGCCTCGCCGGTGAGGTGGATCTGATCTTCGCCGGACCGGAGGAAGCCGCGCTGCTGCTCGGCTGGGATCGCGGGCCCGGTGCACCGACCTGGGAGGACGGCGAACGACTCGGCCGCGGTCTGGCCAAACTGGGACCGACGACGGTTGTGGTAAAACTCGGCGCTCTGGGTTCGCTCGCGGTGCAGGCCGACCAGATTCACCGTGCACCCACCCAGCCCGTGACCGTCATCGACGCTGTGGGCGCCGGGGATGCATTCGTCGCCGGGTACCTCAGCGAACTCGTCACCGACGCATCCATTCTGGATTGCCTCCGAATGGGCAACGCTCTTGGCGGAGCCGTTTGCGAACAGCCTGGTGACTGGGAGGGACTGCCCACCCGGGACGAACTCGCGGACGTTTCACAGTCCCGAGACATCCTGCGGTGAAACCACATCCACTCCGTCAGACTCTGCAGAAATGAGATACCTGTGAGTAATGATTCGCTTCTGAAGCGGTGCCGGGTCGTTCCGGTGGTGGTCATCCATGACCTCGCCCATGCCATTCCGATGGGCGAAGCGCTGCTCGCCGGCGGGATCGACGTCGCCGAGATCACCCTGCGAACCCCTGTCGGAATGGACGCCATCCGGACGCTGGCCTCGGAACTGACCGAATTGCATGTGGGAGCCGGGTCGGTACTGGTCCCCAACCACGTCGATCAGGTCGTCGATGCCGGCGCGAAATTCTTTGTGAGCCCGGGTCTGTCGATCGATGTTCTCGTCCGGGCCGACGACCTCGGCATCCCGGCGCTCCCTGGGGTTGCGACGTCCTCCGAACTGATGACGGCCGTCGGTCTCGGACTCACCGAGGTCAAGTTCTTCCCGGCCGGACTGCTCGGTGGGCCAGCTGCCATCCGCGCCCTGACGGCACCGTTCACGGACATGACCTTCATGCCCTCCGGCGGGGTGAACGCACAGAACATGACCGACTACCTCGAGATTCCCGCCGTTCCCGCTGTCAGCGGCAGCTGGATGGTCGACCCTGCCCTGTTCGCGGACGGACGCTGGGATGAGGTGACATCGCTCGCCTCAGCGGCTATCCGCACGGCGGATCGGGCGACCGGCCGGCTGGCCCAGGTCTGACAGACTGCGCATGCCGCCTCAACGGGTCGTCTGGGGCTAGGACTACCCTCGCTTCGTGATGCACTTGCAGTGCAAGATGCTGCACATATGGACGAACCAAACGCCGACTTCTCCAAGGTGATCGGTGCCCGGGTCCGGCAGGAGCGGCAATCCCGGAAGTGGACTCTCGACCAGTTGGCACAGGCGGCAGCCGTGAGCCGCCGGATGATCATCAATGTCGAGCAGGGGGCGGCGAATCCGAGCATCGGAACGCTGCTGAGGCTCAGCGGCGCTCTCGGCGTCGGACCGCCGCCCAGCGCGGTGGACGACGCCACCCACGGGCTGACCGCCGAGCGCAGGTTCGCCCTCTCGAGGAAATCGGCCGTTGATGGTCACCCTTGCTCCGTAACCCTTGCCCGGCTTTACAGCTCGAGTCGATGGTCGCCGAGTTGTTCGGTACCGGAGCGGAATCCCTTGTGGGCCGCTCGGATCACGTTGCGGGGATCGGCTCTGGAGAGCCTGGGTGTCCGACCCCGGCGACCGGCTTGCTCTGCGATGTCCAGTTCGGCAAGGATCCGGTCCACCGCCTGCAGCAGGGCTTCGTTCAGTTCCCACGTCACCAGGTCTTCCGGATGGTCCACCAGGCGAAGTTCGATCACCCGCACCCTGGCCTCCCGCAGGACCTCCAGCGCGGCGGCCGCCGCAGCTTCCGCATCGGCCGTATTGTCGGCGACTTCCGCGCGAACAAGGTCTCCATAGGCGGTCACCGCGTCCGAGAGTTCGCTGAGCAAGCCGGCGAAGGCTTGCCGGACGGCTTCCGCGCTGTCGTCGTCGTTGTGGTTGCTGTTGTCATTGGCGGGGCTGTGGTCGCGGACCCCGTCGGCGATCGATCGGAACATGCTACGCACGGCGACCGAGCAGTGTTCCAGAGCTTCCAAACCGCCACGAAGGACTCCCGTCGTGTCCCGGATGGCCAGCGCGCGGGGGTTGAGCCGACGACCCTGTTCGGCCTGTTCCAGTGCGCGGTCCATCCGGGGGACGTGGCGGCTCAACCGTCGCGCTTCCTCCAACCACCGTGCCGATTCCATAACGGTGATCCCACCGGCCACTTCACCGGCGGCAGTTCTCAGGAGGGCGGCAATTTCGCTACCGAATTTCGCGACCGCCTCGGCCGCGGTATCGGCGCGGATACGCGGTGGGAATGCAAGGTTCACCCCAATTCCCACGGCCGCGCCGATCAGGGTCTCGACGATCCGGTCGCTCGCCACCGTTTCTTCGCCGCCGACGGCGAGCACGAGCATGGCACTGATGGGCACCTCCACCAGGTGCGGCCCGAGGCGCAGTAACTGGCCGGCCACGATGGAGATCGTTACGAGCAACCCGAGGCTCCACCAACTGATCCCCACCAGAGCGGAGAACCCGACCGCAAGCAACACCCCGACGACCACGCTGACCACCCGCTGGACGCCGCTCGTGACGATGTCGAACAGCGTGACCTCGACGACCAGCAGGGCGGTCAGGGCGGCGATCACCGGAACGGTGTCCTGCAGGAGCAGACCTGCCACGACGTAAGCGGCCACCGCCGCACCGGTGAGACGCAATGCCCGCAATACGGCGGTGGGCCACCGCTCCCGCACCCGCGCAGTGATCCGCCCGAAAAGCCGCGCCATCTATAAGATCTCGTTTCTGGGACGACCGCGTCGTGACCGCTGACTGTCAGCGGGTGACGGTCACGGTGAAGGAGTACATGCTGGGCCGGTGGACATGTCGCCCCCATTCGACCGGTCGGCCGGTGTCGTCCAGCGTCAGCCGGTCGGCGGTCAACAGCGCGGCGTCCGGGGGCTCATCCAGCAGCCGACATTCGTCGGCCGTGCCTGCGCGGGCAGCGATGCGTTGTTTGGCGACCGCGATGCGGATTCCTGCGTCACGCATGGTCTGGTACAGACCATGCGCACTCAAGTCGGTGTCACCGATTCCTGCCAGATCTCCGGGAAGGTAGTTCTCCAGGATCGCGAGGGGCTCGTCCCTAGCCAACCGTAGGCGGCGCAGGTGGAGGACCGGTTCCCCGACTGGGACGCTCAATGTGGCGGCGATGTCGTGCCGGGCGAGCACCCACTCATTGGCCAGAACGATCGTGCGGGGGCACTCGCCTCGTTTCTCGAGATCGTCATACAGGCTGGTCAGCTGGATGGGACGATGAATGGGGCCCTGAACCACCTGGGTGCCGACGCCGCGCTTCCGGACAAGCAGACCGCTATCCACCAGGGTTTGGATCGCGTGCCGCATTGTGGGCCTGGAGACCCCGAACCGCTGGGCCAGCAGGATCTCGTTACCCAAGCTGGTTCCCGGTGGGAGCTTTCCGGTTTCGATCGCACTCTGGATGCGACGGGCCAACTGGTGGTAGAGCGGGAGGTCGGTGCTGCGGTCGAGTTTCATCGGGTCACGTCCCGAAGCCCTGTTTGACCCGGTCGAGCATGCGGCGGTGGATGTCGTCCGCGTTCTCCTCCCAGCCGAACACGCACACCGTTGCGATGCCGTCGAACCGGACGTCGCGCAGCGTGCCGAAGAATTCATCCCAATCGACGTCGCCGTTGCCGATCTCGTTGTGCTGGTGGATCCGTGCGTCCGCGCCCGGCGGGTTGATGATGTACCGATTGCCGACATTGGCCTTGTGGTTGTAGCAGTCGGCGATGTGCAGGTGGGTCAGCTTCGGCCCGGCGTAGCGGATCATCCGGTCGAGGTCACCGGCACCGTCGGACAGGTGGAACGCGTGCGGCGCGCAGAAGACGTAGTTGACCCAGGTCTTGTTCAGACCCCGGATGATCTGAACCGCGTCGTCGTTCGTTTCCGAGAAGTCGTACGGATGGGCCTCCAGGTTGAGCCCGATGCCGTATCTCTCGAAGTCCGGGACCAGTTCTTCCATCGACCGGTAGAAGGCGTGCTCGGAGCGCAGCGGATCTCCTGGATCACCGGACAGCTCCGAGTTGACCACCGGGCACTCCAGCTCGGCGGCGATCTGCAGCAGCCGCCGCCAGTTCCGGACCTGAGCCTGTCGCTCCTGTTCGTCCGGGGAGGACCAGTTGAACACCGGGACCAGACTCAGCATTGTGACACCTGTTTCCTGGCAGGCCTTCCGCACCTCGGCGATGGCCGAGTCATCGGCCTTCGGGTAACGGTGCCAGAAGAAGAAGTCCGGGCGGGGTGACAGCTCGAGGTACTCGTACCCGAGGTCGGCGGCTTTCCGGACCTCGTCCGCCACCGAGAGGTCGGCGTGATACATGGCCGGGTCGAGTGCGATCTTCACCATTGATGACTCCTGGTCAGACTTTTCGATGTCGGTGACGGCAGTGTTCGATGGGGGCGGTGGTCAGTGGGGCCAGCGGCGGACCGGGCCCAGTCCGCATGCGGTCAGGTAGCCCGCGGCGCGGGCCTGGATGGCCAGGGGGATGTGCGTGGCCACCGGGTAGAGGTCCTGTTCCAGGATGGTGAAGACGTCCCGATCGAGCCGGGCCAGCGCATCGAGCAGGGACGGCACGTCGGGCTCGCCGTAGGGGGGTTCGACCATCACACCCAGCGGGACGGCCTCTGCCAACGACAGGTTCTCGGCACGTACCCGCTCGCGCACCTTCGGATCGACGAACTTCAGGTGCACGTAGGTGATTCGCTCCGGTGCCTGCTCGATGATCTTCAGGTTGTCCCCGTCGCAATAGGCGATGTGGCCGGTGTCCAGGCACAGATTGACGTGCTGGGGTTCGGTCTCGTCGAGGAACCGCAGGATGCGCTCCTGGGTATCGACGTGGGTGTCGGCGTGCGGGTGGAAGACCAGTTCGATGCCGAACTCCTCGTAGATGATCTTGCCGAGTTCGTTGGTGCCGCTGATCAGGTTCGACCACCCGACGGGGTCGAGGTCGCCGGACTGGGTGGCCTCGCCGGTGTGCATGTCGGTGTACTGCTCGGGAAGGTGAACCAGGTACTTGGCACCGACCTCGCGCAGCAACCTGGCCTCCCTGCTGAAGTCGGTGATGGCCTTGTCGAGTCCCTCCTTGCCTTTGTGCAACCCGGCAAAGACCGTTCCACCGCACACCTTCAGGCCGCGAATGGCCAATTCGTCACGCAGTTGGACAGGATCCTGCGGGAGGAACCCCTGCGGGCCGAGCTCGGTCCACACGTACCCGGCATTGGCGACCTCGTCGAGGTACCGGTCCCAGGTCACCTGGTGCGGATCCTCCGGGAACCACACCCCCCAGGAGTCCGGTGCGGTGCCGAGAAGGAGCTTGGAGACGTCTTCGGTGGGGACTGCGGCTTTCACTTCGTGCTCTCTTTCGCCGGCGTTGACTTTGAGGGGGTGGAATTGGAGGGGGTGAGGTAGGGACGCTGGGTGGCCTTGTGCTGCTCGTAGACCTTGTACGCCTGCTGGGTGCTGTCGAGCTGGGAGACGTCCGCAACCGGTACGTCCCACCAGCTCTCGGAGGATGGCACCGGGGCAAGCGGGTCGGTCTCGATGTGCACGACGGTGGTGCGGGTCGCGGCGCGAGCCTGATCGAGAGCCTGCCGGAACTCCCCGATGGTGTTCACCCGGAGAACGTCCGCGCCGAGCGACTCGGCGTTGGTGGCGAGATCGATGGGGAGCTTCTCTCCGTCCAGCAGGCCGGTGTCATCGTTGCGGTAGCGGTAATGCGTGCCGAACCGTTGAGAGCCAAGGGACTCCGACAGCGACCCGATGGAGGCGAAGCCGTGGTTCTGCACGATCACCACGATGAGTTTGATGTTCTCCGACACCGCGGTGGCGATCTCCTGCGCCATCATCAGATAGGAACCGTCACCGACGAGCGAGTACACCTCCCGTTCGGGTGCGGCCATTTTGATGCCGAGCGCGCCGGCGATCTCGTATCCCATGCAGGAGAAGGCGTACTCGACGTGGTACTGCTTGGGATCCTCCGCACGCCAGAGCATCTGCAGGTCTCCGGGCATGGAGCCGGCGGCCTGGACGACGGTGCCTGACGGGCCGATGGATTCGTTGAGCGCTCCCAGCACCTCGGTCTGGGCGGGCAGCGGGCCGTGATCGAGGTGGTAGGCGTTGTCCACCACAGCGTTCCAGCGCTCCTGGTGCCCGGTGTGCTCCGCCGTGTACGCATCGGACACGTGGTAGCCCGCCAGTGCCGACGTCAGCGCCTCGAGCCCGTTGCGCGCATCGGCCACCAGCATCACCCCTGAGTTTTTCGCCGCATCCAGCGCGGTGACGTTCAGGTTCACGAATGACACGCCCGGGTTCTGGAACGCCGTCTTGGAGGCGGTGGTGAAGTCGCTGTACCGGGTACCGACGCCGATGACGACGTCCGCATCGCGGGCCAGCGCGTTCGCGACCGGTGACCCGGTCGACCCCACTCCGCCGACAGCCTGCGGGTGATCCCAGCGGATCCCGCCCTTGCCGGCCTGGGTGTCAGCGACCGGAATCCCGGTCGCTGTCGCAAACCGGGCCAGCTCGTCGGTTGCCTCGCTGTAGATCACTCCGCCGCCGGAGATGAGCAGTGGGCGCTTCGCCGAGCGGATGGCGGCGACGGCCCGGGCCAATGCGGTCGGCTCGGGCAACGGCCGCGGGACGTACCAGACGCGTTTGGCGAACAGTTCCTCCGGCCAGTCGTGGCCCTCGGCCTGGACATCCTGCGGCAGGGCGAGGGTCACCGCACCGGTCTCGGCCGGGTCGGTCAGCACCCGCATCGCGCCGAGCATCGCCTGCGGCAACTGCTCGGGCCGCCACACCCGGTCGAAGAACCGGGACAGCGGCCGGAACGCGTCGTTCACCGAGATGTCATAGCCGCTCGGCAGTTCCAGTTCCTGCAGGACCGGGCTACCCACCCGGGTGGCGAAAATGTCGCTGGCCAGCAGCAGGACCGGAATCCTGTTGGTGGTTGCCAGCGCCGCACCGGTCAGCATGTTCGCCGAACCCGGCCCGATGGACGCCGTACAGGCCAACGCCTGGAGTCGGTTGCGTGTCTTGGCATAACCGGCGCCGGCGTGCACCATGCCTTGCTCGTTGCGGGCCAGGTAGTACGGCAGATCAGCCGAACCGGTGGTCGCCGCTTCCAGCAGCGCCTGCCCGACGCCGGCCACGTTGCCGTGGCCGAAAATGCCGAAGCAACCCGGGATCAGGCGTTGTTCCACGCCGTCCCGCTCGCTGTACTGATTGGCCAGGAACCGGACCAGGGCCTGCGCAACGGTCAGTCGGACTTTACCCACGTTGACGCGCTCCTTCATGTTGTGATCGGACAGGCTCAGCGGTACAAGTCGGGCTTGTCGATCAGCTTGATCACGACGCGGGAGTCGTCGTGCAGCGCCTCGACAGCCGCGTCGGACACCGCGGCAGCGGCGTACCCGTCCCATGAGCTGGGACCGAACTGACCGCTGCCGGCGATACCGTCGATCCACTCCTGGAATTCAATGTCATAGGCGCGGATGAAGCGCTCGCGCCAATCCTCCGGCACTCGACCGCTGAACGATCCCGCCTTACGGACGACGGTCGGCGTCGATTCGGCCAGGGTGACGGTGCCCTGCTCACCGACGATCTCGCCGCGGATGTCGTAGCCGTAGCGGATGTTCACGTTGGTCTCGACGTCGACCAGCGTGCCGGACTCCGTCTCGAACAGCATGAGCAACGGATCCTCGAGCGCGCCGCCCAGGCTGTTCTTCCGTGGCTTCAGGACTCGTACAGCCACGATCTCCTCACTCAGCAACCACCGGGTCACGTCGATGTCGTGCACCGCTGTGTCGGTGATGGCCATCTCGCGCGTGTAGTGGCCAGGAACGCTGGGGTTGCGATGAGCCGCGTGCATCATCAACGGCGCCCCGATCTCACCACCGTCGAGCACCGCCTTCATCGCCCGGTAGGCCGGGTCGTAGCGGCGCATGTAACCGACCTGTACCACCCTGTGGCCGAGCGCCGTCTCGGCTTCGATGATCCGCAGGCAGGCCTCTTGCGTTGTCGCGAGCGGCTTCTCGCAGAACACCGGTTTGTCGGCGTCGATCGCCGCGAGAACATACTCCTCGTGGGTGGGGCCCCAAGAACACACGATCACGGCGTCGACCGCCGGGTCGGCGATCAGTTCCTGCCCGGTCGCGAACACCGTCGCCCCGACCGGCTCGGCAACATGGTTGGCCTGGTCGACATTGACGTCGGTGACGGCGACAACCCTGGCCCCGGACAGGACCGTTGTCAGTCGCCGGATGTGGTCCCGGCCGATCATTCCGACCCCGATGACTCCGACGTTGACAGTCACGTGTAGCTCCTTCGCATTTGGTCAGATTTCCGATGCGACGACCCGGGGGGTCGTGCCGGGAGTGAAGTAGGTGACGCTGAGGCGTTGTCGAGGCGTGCGCTCTGGTGCGTTGTCCGGGCGGTGACCCGAACGGTGGGTGCTGACCGTCCGTACTACTCGTTCTGTGGGAATCCCAGGTTCAGGCCCCCGTGGCTCGGATCCAGCCACCTGGTCGTGACGACCTTGCCGCGCGTGTAGAAGTGGAATCCCTCGGTGCCGTGGGCATGGGTATCACCGAACAGCGAGGCCTTCCAACCGCCGAACGAGTAGTAGCCGACCGGGACCGGGACCGGGACGTTGATGCCGATCATCCCGACCTGGACCTCGTTCTGGAACCTACGGGCCGCTCCTCCGTCGTTGGTGAAGATCGCGGTGCCGTTGCCGTAGGGGTTGCTGTTGATCAGTTCCATGCCCTCGTCGTAGCCGTCGACCCGGACGACCGACAGCACCGGCCCGAAGATCTCGTCGGTGTAGATGCTCATGTCCGCGGTGACCTTGTCGAACAGCGTCGGGCCGAGCCAGAACCCGCCCGGCTCACCGTCGAAGTGCTGCTCGCGGCCGTCGACCACCAGTTCGGCGCCTGCGTCGACGCCTGCCTGCACGTAGGACGCGACCTTGTCCCGGTGCACCCCGGTGACCAGCGGACCCATGTCGCACCCGCGCCGGCCGTCACCGGTGCGCAGTGTCGCCATCCGCTCGGTGATCTTTCCGATCAGTTCATCGGCCACGTTGTCCACCGCCAGCAGTGCGGAAATGGCCATGCACCGCTCGCCGGCCGATCCGAAACCGGCGTTGACCGCTGCGTCGGCGGCGAGATCCAGGTCCGCGTCGGGCAGGACCAGCATGTGGTTCTTCGCTCCGCCGAGGGCCTGCACGCGCTTACCGTGCGCTGTGCCGGTTTGATAGACGTACTGCGCGATCGGCGTCGATCCGACAAACGAGATGGCCTTGACCCGCGGGTCTTCCAGGAGCGCATCGACGGCGACCTTGTCGCCCTGCAGGACGTTGAACACCCCGTCCGGCAAACCCGCCTCCTGCCACAACTTGGCCAGCCAGATCGCGGTGGACGGGTCCTTCTCGCTGGGCTTGAGTACAACGCAGTTGCCGGCGGCGATGGCGATCGGGAAGAACCACATCGGCACCATCGCCGGGAAGTTGAACGGCGAGATGATGCCCACGACGCCCAGCGGCTGCCGTAGCGAGGACACGTCGACCCGGGTGGAGGCGTTCTCGGTCATCGAGCCCTTGAGCAGATGCGCCAGGCCGCAGGCGAACTCGACGACCTCTTGACCGCGGGTGACCTCCCCGAGTGCGTCGGACAGCACCTTTCCGTGCTCGGAGGTGATGATCTCGGCGGCTTCGTGCTTGCGCTCGTTCAGCAGCTCCCGGAAACGGAACAGCACCTGGGTGCGACGCGCCAGTGACATGTCCCGCCACCGCGGAAAGGCGGCTTCAGCAGCGGCGATCACCGCCTCCGCGTCCTGCCGGGAGGCCAGCGCTACCCGCTTGGTGACGCGGCCGGTGGCCGGGTCGAACACCTCGGCGGAACAGTCGGACGCGCCGGCGAACAGGGCTCCGCCCGACCAGTGCGGCAGCAGTCCTCCGTCGTTCTCCCAGGGGCGTCCGTCGAGTTCTGCGTTCGGCATCGCGTCGGGTTCGGTGATGGTGGTCATCGTTCACTTGCTCCTTGGCTCATCGAGAAGAAAGAACAAAACAGGCTGCGACCGGAACAGCGGTCCGAGCGGTTCAGCGGACCATGGCCGCGGCGGTGTCCACGGCCGCGGCAACATCGTCGTCGTCCGGGTAGAGCAGCGTGCGACCGACGACCAGTCCGCGGACCGCCGGGAGCTGCAGGGCCGCACGCCAACTGGCGTAGGTCTCCTCCGGGCTGGTGTCCGGATCGCCGCCCAGCAGCAGGGTCGGGAAGATGGTGGAGTCCATGACCCGTTCCATATCGGGGACGACGGGCAGCTTCATCCAGGTGAAGGCGGAGGTCCTGCCCAGCGCGCTGCAGACGCCCACTGACTTGATCACCGCATCGCCCGACAGGTCGTTGCGGACCTTGCCGTCGACCCGTGACGACCAGAACGGCTCGACCATCGCCACCAGCCCCAGCGCCGCGAGTTCATTGATGGCCGTTGCGGTTCCAGTCAGGGTGTTCAACGTGCCAGGGTCGTCCAACGCGACCCGGGTGAGGGTCTTCCCGCCGTTGAATCCCATGTCGGCGATGGTCCGGGCGTCGTACCCGGTGAACTGGTCGTCGAGTTCGAAGGACGCGCCCTGCAGCCCTCCCCGGTTCATCGAACCGAAGACCACCTTGCCCTCGAGTGCCCCGAGCAGCAGCAGGTCCTCGATGATGTCGGGACTGCCGAGCAACCCATCCACGCCCGGCCTGGCCAACGCGGTCTGCAGCCGCTCGAGCAGATCGATCCGATTGCCCATGGCCAGCGGGCGGCCGCCGACGCCGTTGGCCCCGCGGGCGGGGTGATCGCAGGCGATGATCATCAACTTGCCGTCGGCGGGAACCAGCGATGACTTCGTCCTGGCATCCGCGGCGCGCTTGATGGCTCCGGGGTCGTTGACCCGGATGTCGGTGATGGCCTCGTATTTGTCTCGCAGGTTTGCGCCGACGGCCCCGTTCCTGCTGGTCGTCGTGCCGGTGATGGCGCCATTGACGTCAGACATGCTCCACCTCTTTCAGCAGCATCTGGACCTCGTCGGTGGTGGGCATGGCGGTGGAGCACTCCCGTCGGGTGGCGACGATCGCGCCGGCCGCGTTCGCGAACCTGAGAATGGTCTCCAGGTCCCATCCCTCGAGCAGGCCGTGGCAGAAGGCGCCGCCGAAGCTGTCTCCCGCTCCGAGACCATTGATCGGCACGACGGGGGTCGGCGGAACCTCGACGACGGTGTCCCTGGTCATGCCCAGCACACCCTTCGGTCCCTGTTTCACGATGGCGATCTCGACGCCGGCGTCGAGCAGGGCTTTTGCCGCTCGCCGCGGTTCGGTCTCCCCCACCGCCACCTCGCACTCCTCCTTGTTCCCGATGGCAATGGTGACGTGCGGCAGTGCCGCCCGTACCTGTTCGCTCGCCTGGGACTTCCGGTCCCAGAACACCGGCCGGTAGTCGAGATCAAGAATGGTGTGCGGCTTTCGGCGACGCGCCTCCCACGCGGCGTGGTGCGCGGACCGGCTCGGTTCGGCGGACAGGCCCGTCACGGTCGACCAGTAGATCCCGGCCTCGGCGATTGCCGCCAGATCGAGCTCCTCCGGCCTGATGACCAGATCCGGCGCCGTCGGCAGCCGGTAGAACTGCAACGGGAAATGGTCGGGTGGGTAGTTCTCGCAGAACGCCAACGGGGTCAACAAGTCCGGAACGTCCAAGATGAAAGCGTCCGAGACACCCATCCGGCCCAGTTCCTGATGAACGAAGCGGCCGAATGCGTCGGGTCCGGTCCGGGTGATGACCGCGGTGCGGTGGCCGTGTCTGGCCGCCGCGATCGCGACGTTGGTGGCGCTGCCGCCGATCGACCTGGAGAACGTCTCCACGTCCTCCAGTCCGACATTGTCCTGGAGCGGGTAGAGATCGATACCCACCCGACCGATCGTCAGGACATCGAAATGCTGATCCACGCTGATCCTTTCAGCAGAATTGGGGTGCCGGACGGCGGACCTGCGTCACGAGCCGTGCACGTTCGCCGGGGCCTTCTTCGGCAGGTGAGCGGCGTCGTGGGTGCGGAATTCGTCCTCGAGTTCCTCCAGGGTGCGGCCCCGGGTCTCCGGCACAAACTTCGCCACAAAGACGATCGACACGAGGTTGATCAGGACGAACAACCCGAATGTCACGGTGGCACCGGCCGCCTCGACCAGGATGGGGAAGACGAACGAGATCAGCGCGTTCACGCACCACAGCACGAACACCGCGATGCCCATTGCGAACCCGCGGATCGCCATCGGGAAGATCTCCGACAGCAGCAGCCAGACGAGTGTTCCGATGAAGCCTTGGACGAATGCCACGAAGACCAGCATGGCGCCCAGGATGAGGTAGCTGCGGAAGGTCGATTCCGGGAGGAGGAATGACAGGGCGAGGATGAGTTGTGAGCAGGCGACACCGGAGAATCCGATCAGCAACAGCGGCCGCCGGTTGAAGTACCCCAGCAGCACGATCCCGATGATCGTCATCACCACCGACGTCACGCCGACAGCGATCGTCGCGGTCAGCGCTGCGCTCGTGCCCAACCCGGTGGACTCGAGAATCGTGGGCGCGTAGTAGTTGACGGTGTTGATGCCGGTGGCTTGTTGAACGGTGGCCAGGCCGCAGCCGATCCACAGGGTTCGGCGCATCCACGGGAATGCCCGTAGGTCGCGCAGGGCGGCGCCCTTGTCCTCACCCATGTCGCGTTTGGCGTGCTCGGCGATGATGTTGTACTCCTCGGCCGCTTCCGCCTCCGAGCGGCTCAGATTCAGCACGCGCCTGGTGTCGTCGAGGCGCCCCTTGACCGCGTACCAGCGGGGTGAATCCGGCAGGAAGAACATGCCGACGAACAGCGCAACAGCGGGGACGGCGGCGATGCCGAGCATCCAGCGCCACACGTGCGGGTCCTTGATCAGTGCGTCCAGCACCGCGTTCATGATGAACGCCAGCATCTGGCCGGTGACGATCATCAATTCGTTGATCGTGACCATCCGACCGCGCCGGTCGGCCGGCGCCATCTCGGCCAGGAACAACGGGCACGTCGCGGCGGCGGCGCCGACGCCGAGCCCGAGAAGTATTCGGGCGGCCAGCATGACGGAGAAATTCGGTGCTATCGCGCAGCCCAAGGCGCCGAACAGGAACAGGCCGGCGCAGACCAGGAGACTTCCCTTGCGGCCCAATGCGTCCGCCAACCTGCCGCCCAGCAGCGCGCCGAGCGCCGCGCCCGGGAACAGCAGGCCACTGACCACGATCGCTTCCTGCGTTGTGGACAGGCCGAGGTCGTCCTTCATGTACAGCAACGCACCGGAGATCACGCCGGTGTCGTAGCCGAACAGCAACCCGCCCAAGGTGGATATCACCGTGAGCTTGACCAGGAAACGGTTGTGCTTTCGGGACGAGACCGCGCTCGAACCCGATCCACCTGAACCCACCATTGGGCTCCTCCTTCATCGAGGGAACTCTGCCGATTTGACGCACCGGCTCCCCTTGACGGAGCGGCCGGTCCTGGGATGTTTCGTGCACCGAACACAGTTCGGACTTACGAAGGCGGATCACTTTCCGACCGCCGAGACCTTCCAGACCAAGAAAGGGACTCTCTTGACGAGATGGTCACTTCTCCGTGCATCGGATCCTGTTTGTTGGATCCGGGCCGCCGGTCACGGCGACACCTTGTTTCCCTCGTCGACAGCATCGGGACGCGACTCCGGTAGACCGTCCACGAATGCCTCGATGTCCTTCACCCTGAACCGGGCAAGCCGCTCGAGGTGAACCTGCGGCAAGCGACCGGTCGCGACCAGGCGCTCGACGGTTCTCACCGAGACGCCCAACCGCTCCGCTGCTTCGTCCTTGCTGATCAGTAAGGGATCAGGCATCCGGGAATAGTGGCCGTTCCCGCGAGCGACTGCAGGAAATGGCGGGTCGTGGCGAGCCCTGGCGACCCGCCGCAGGAAGACCGCGAGTTCCTCGACCTCACGCGGTACCGGCAACCCCAGCACAGTGAGCCGTCGGACATGTCCGGAAAGGGCAGAAGTGAGGTGCTGCACCAACTCCGGGACCCACAGCGCTTCTGTCAGTCCGCTGGGTACCTGACTCAACCCACCCTCTCCGCGGTGCGATCCGGCGGCCGTCACAGGTGACGACCGTCGATGGAGCCGAAACCCTGAAAGGCGAGTCGCCGCATCACGAACGGCCTACGGCGCGGTGATTCGGGCATCTGATCGATTCCTTCAGGTTTCGGGCTATTCGGGCTCGGCCCGACAGCGGATCGAGTGCGCCTCGACCTGGACCAGGTTCTTCAAGCGCTTTAAGCTACGACTAGTCTGGAGGTAGTTCCGTGACTTTGTCAAGACAAAGGAGCTGACAAATCTTGAGCGCGAAGGATGCGGTACGACGGCCGCGCCTGGAGGACGTCGCGGCCGCGGTCGAGGTGTCGACGGCGACGGTGTCCCTGGTCCTGCGGGGAATCGCCGGACCGAGCCCTGCCACCCGAGACCGTGTGCTGGAGGCGGCCGCTCGGCTCGGCTACCGTCCGGATAGGGCCGCCAGTGCGCTGGCGAGTCGGCGGAGCCGGTTGATCGGCGTGGTAATGGATGTCAGCAATCCGTTCCACACCCAGCTGATCGAGGATGTCCACGCTGCCGCCCAGGACCACTCCTACAACCTCGTGCTCAGCGCCGTCACCCGCAGCCAGGACGAAAAGCGCGCCGTCGAGACCCTCCTCGACTCACGCTGCGAGGGCCTGGTCCTGCTCGGCTCGAACCTTCCGATCCATCGACTGGAAGCACTGGGAGCTCAGTTGCCGGTCGTGGTCGTCGGCCGACCGGTCTCGGCCGACGACGTCGACGACGTGCGCACCGACGACCACGCCGGCCTCGAACAGGCGGTGGCCCACCTTGTAGAGCTGGGTCACCGGAACGTCGCGTACGTGGACGGTGGTCGGGGGGACGTACCGACCTTGCGGCGACGGGCCTATCGCAGCGCCATGCGCAGGCATCGGCTCGCTGATCGCATGCGTGTACTCGACGGCGGCGAGACGGAGGCGGCGGGTGGGCAGGCAGCCCCGGTCCTGCTGCGGGCGGAACCCGCGGTCACGGCTGTGGTGACGTTCAACGACAGAGCGGCGGTCGGCCTCATCGACGCCCTGATCCGTTGTGGCGTGGATGTCCCGGGAAGGATCTCGGTGGTGGGGTACGACGACAGCACGGTGGCCCGGCTGGCCCACATCAACCTCACGACGGTCAGCCAGAACACCCACCAGCTCACCGAGCACGCGATGACAGCCCTCATCGAACGGCTGGAGAACCATCGCACTGACAAGCACGAGGTCGTTGTGCCGCCCCGACTGGTGATCAGGGGGACGACCGCACCGCCCCGGTACTGAAATACCCCGGGGGAAGGCCGAGCGGTCGCGCTCATCGGCGAATGATCAGTGCAGGCTGATCGTTTCGACGGCCCGCAGCTTGTCCCGGATGAACCGGTTGGCGTGCGCGGCCAGGTCGTCGCTGTCCTGCCACAGGTTCCGCCAGATCCTCAGCGTGTTGCTCAGCTCGGGACTGACCACGGCGGACGAGAACGACTCGAAGACGACGGGCCCGTCGTACCCGATCCGTGCAAGGCCGCGGAAGAACTCGTCGAAATTCACCGTTCCGGTGCCGAGGTAGCCACGGTGGCTTTCGCCGATGTGCACATAACCGATGCGCTCGGCCGCATCCAGCACGGGTGCGAACTGGTCGGATTCCTCGATGTTCATGTGATAGGTGTCCAGGTGCAGCGAGACGTTGTCCGTCCCTACCCGCTCCAGGAATGCCAACCCGGCCCTGGCGGTGTTCATCACATTGGTCTCGTAGCGGTTGACGATCTCCAGCGACAGCCGCACACCCGCCGACTTCGCCCTCTCCGACAGCCGGCCGATCGCGGCCGCGCTGTTCGCGATGCCGGTCTCCGTCGCAGGGGCCGAGTACTTGCGCATCGCCGAATAGATGACGCCGCAGAGCACCTCGCCGCCCACGGTCGCGACGTGGTCGATGCAGGTGCTCAGCATGCGCTCTCCGGCGGCGACTGTTTCGGGATCCTCGCTGGACAGGTCGGTGCGCTCTGTGAGGCCGAGCGAGGCGGCGACCGCGAGGTCGTTGTCACGCAACAGGCGCGCGGCAAGGTTCGCATCAAAGGAATCGGGATCCATCAGGGGAACCTCGATGAGATCGAACCCCGCGGCCTTCGTCCGCTCTATCGAGTGCCGCAGCCCTTTCTCCTGGAAAGTGCCGGTGAAGACCAGGGCGTGTGCGCCGATCAGCATGCTTTCCTCCTGGATAGGCGAACAGGTCAGTGGTCGCCGAGGTGGAAGACCTCGGTGAGCAGGGTCATCGAGGTGTCCGGTGGCCGGCCATCGATGCCGACGAAGAATTCCGCCATTTCGGCCTGCCAGCGCCCATTCACCTCGGTGCGGGCCATCGCCCGTTGCGCCGCATCCAGGTCGTCGGTCTCGACGTAGCCGATCAGCAGCCCGTCGCCGCGCAGGAACAACGAATAATTGCCCCATTCGGAGTCACGCAGCGCCGCCCGCATCTCCGGCCAGACCCGTGCGTGCCTGTCGGCGTACTCGGCCAGCCGGTCGGGCCGCACCTGCAGACTGAAGCAGTATCGCATCACACGCCTTTCCCGCAGGGTTTGTGATGCCGGGTGATCACCGCGGCCCGGAGCTCGGCCCGGAGTGACCACAGGTCGCCGGTCAGCACCCCGTGAGTACGGGCCTGTACCAACAGGTTGCCCAACGCGGTCGCCTCTACCGGCCCGGCGATCACCGGTCTACCGCAGGCGTCGGCGATCAACTGGCACAGCAACTCGTTCTGCGATCCCCCGCCGACCACATGAACAGTGCGTATGGGATGAGCGGACAGCCGCTCGGCCTCGTTGATTCCGGTCGCGAACGCTGCGGCGAGGCTGTCCAGGATGCACCGGACCACTCCGGGAATGGCCTGTGGGATGGTTTGTCCGGCCTCGCGGCAGGCGCGCAAGATCCTGGCGGGCATGTCGCCGGGGGGCAGGAATCTCGGGTCATCCGGGTCGAATCGTGGTCCGCCGGGCGGAAGCCGACCGGCCTCGGCGAGCACCTCGTCCAGGTCGACGTCCCAGCCCTGCAGGCTCCAGGTCCTGATGGATTCCGACAGCAACCAGAGCCCCATCACGTTGCGCAGGTAGCGGGTGGTCCCGTCGACACCGCGCTCGTTGGTGAAGTTCGCCGCCCGGCTGACCTCGGTCAGCACCGGTCGGTCGAGTTCGACGCCCACCAGACCCCAGGTGCCGCAGGAGATGTAGCCGAACTCGTGGTCCGCCGCGGGGACACCCACCACTGCCGAGGCGGTGTCGTGGGAGCCGACCGTCGTGACCTGCATCGGTCGGTGCACTCCGGTGTCCTCGACGACCCGGCCGCTGAGCTCGCCCAGCACCGTCCCGGGCGCCACCACCCGCGGCAGGAGACTCGCAGGAAGGCCCGCCGCAGCGAGGATGTCCGCCGACCAGCGACCGGTGCGGGCGTCCAGCAGACCGGTCGTGGACGCGTTGGTCTCCTCGGCGACGCGTTCACCGGTCAGCCAGTAGCCGAGCAGGTCGGGAATCAGCAGAGCCTGCACGTCGGGTCGGTGCACGTCCGGGTCGGCCGCGAATTGGTAGATGGTGTTGAACGGCAGGAATTGCAGGCCGTTGACGGCATAGAGCCGCTCGGCCGGCACGGCTTCATGGACGGTGCCGATCACCTGCTTTGTGCGGGAATCTCGATAGTGCCGGGGATTTCCGAGCAGCCGACCGTCTGGGTCGACGAGACCGTAATCAACGGCCCACGAGTCGATCGCCAACCCGGCGAGGTCCGGTGCCTGTCTGGAAGCCTCTCGGATGCCGTCGAGAACATTCCGGTAGAGGCCGAGAATGTCCCAGTACAAACCGTCCGGCAGCGCGACAGGACCGTTGCGGAACCGGCTCACCTCGGTCAGCTCGATGCGTCCGCCGCCGACCCGGCCGACGATCACCCGGCCACTGGAGGCCCCGAGATCTACCGCAGCAACGCTGATCTCGCCAGCGGCCTGAGCGGCGGTCATCGCAGGAACGCCGCAGCGACCCCTGAATCAACAGGGATGTGCAAACCGGTGGTCTGCGACAGGTCGCCGGCGGTGAGTGCGTAGACGGCGTCACCGATGTGTTCGGGCAGCACCTCCCTGCCCAGCAGCGTGCGCTTGGCGTAGTAGGCGCCGAGGTCCTCTTCCTTGACCCCGTAGACCGCGGCCCGGGATGCGCCCCACCCGGAGGCGAAGATCCCGGACCCGCGGACCACTCCGTCCGGGTTGATGCCGTTCACCCGCACCCCGTACTGACCCAGTTCGGCTGCCAGCAGCCGGACCTGGTGGGCCTGGTCGGCCTTGGTGGCCGAATAGGCGATGTTGTTCGGCCCGGCGAAAACACTGTTCTTCGAGGAGATGTAGATGATGTCGCCGCCCAGCCCCTGTTCGATCATCACCCTGGCCGCTTCCCGGGACACCAGGAATGACCCTTTGGCCATCACGCTGTGCTGCAGATCCCAGTCCTGGACGGTCGTCTCGAGCAGCGGCCTGGACAGCGACAGGCCAGCGTTGTTCACCACCAGATCCACCCCGCCGAACGCCAGGTTCGCCGCCGCGAACATCTCCGCGACCCCCAGCTCGTCGGCGACATCGGCCCGCACCGCGATCGCGACATCCGGGCCGCCCAGCTCGTCGGCGACCTGCCGGGCGCCCTCGAGGTTGAGGTCGGCAATGACGACGCAGCCGCCCTCGGCGGCGATCCGGGTGGCGATGGCCTTCCCGATCCCGGAGCCTGCTCCGGTCACCACTGCGACCCTGGTGGCGAGCGCCTTCGGCTTCGGCATGCGTTGCAGCTTGGCCTCTTCCAGCGCCCAGTATTCGATGGCAAACTTTTCCGCCTCCGAGATCGGCTGGTAGGTGGAGACCGATTCGGCGCCGCGCATCACGTTGATCGCGTTGACGTAGAACTCCCCCGCGACCCGCGCGGTCTGCTTGTCCTTCCCGAAGGAGAACATCCCCACCCCGGGGACCAGCACGATCGCCGGATCCGCACCCCTGATGGCGGGGCTGTCAGGAGTGGCATTGCGGTCGTAGTAACCCTGGTAATCCGCGCGGTACGCCTCGTGCAGTTCCACCAGTCTGACCTTGATCTCCGCGACCGACGCCGACGCCGGCAGATTGACCACCAGTGGCTTGACCTTGGTCCGCAGAAAATGGTCGGGGCAGGACGTGCCCAGCTCGGCCAGTAGCGCGAGCTTTTCCCGGCCGAGGAACTCGAGGACCACGTCGGAGTCGGTGTAGTGCCCGACCTGCGGCTTGTCGGTGGACGCCAGACCACGGACGGTCGGCGCCAGCGCGGCGGCCTTGGCACGACGTTCGACTTCCGGCAGGGGTTCGAATCCCGGTACGACGGCACCGAACGGTTCGGCGGAACCGGTCTCGGCCAGGAAGGCCTCCGCTGTCCGGATGATCTCCAGCGAGTTCGCCTCCGCCTGCTCGGAGGTGTCGCCCCAGGCGGTGATGCCGTGGCCGCCGAGGATGCAGCCGATCGCCTGCGGGTTCGCGGTCTTGATGGCTGCGATATCCAGCCCCAACTGGAAGCCCGGACGCCGCCACGGCACCCAGACGACCCGGTCCCCGAACGCTTTGCGGGTCAACTCCTCCCCATCGGCGGCGGTGGCGAGAGCGATCCCGGAATCAGGGTGCAGATGATCGACGTGCGCGGCGTCGACGAGTCCGTGCATAGCGGTGTCGATCGACGGGGCGGCGCCCCCCTTGCCGTGCAGGCAGTAGTCGAACGCGCCGACCATCTCATCTTCCCGGTCCACCCCCGGGTACACGTCCACCAGGGCGCGCAGCCGGTCCAGGCGCAGCACCGCGAGGCCCTTCGCCGTCAGGGTGCCGAGATCGCCACCGGATCCCTTCACCCACAACAGCTCCACCGGCTCCCCGGTGACCGGGTCGGTCTCGGTGCCCTTGGCCGAGGTGTTCCCGCCGGCGTAGTTGGTGTTGCGCGGGTCCGCGCCCAACCTGTTGGATCGCGCGATCAGTTCCTGCGCGGCCGTCGGGGCATCACTCATCGAACGTCATCTCCTGCATCGGGAAAGCGGAACAATCGGGAAGGGTGTGAGCACTGCAACGCATTCGGCGTTCAGGCTCCCCAGCTGGCCTGGGTGCCGCCGACCCGCTCCCGGGCGACTCTCGCGGCGTACCCGGAGTCCTTGAACGCCCGCAGCGGGTCACGGGGTAGGCCGAGGTTCTCCCGCCTATCGGCCAGCACGCCGCGGACATCGGTCTCATAGGCGTCCATCAGCACCCCGTGCGCACCGAGGACGTCACCTGCCTGTTGGGCTGCGCGCAGGGCGTCCTGGTCGACCAGCAACGCCTTGGCCGTCGCGGCCTGCACGTTCATCACCGACCTGATCTGCCCGGGGATCTTCTCCTCGATGTTGTGACACTGGTCCAGCATGAAATTGACGCCGGAACCGGGCAGGTGCGCCCCCGCCTCGGTGATCTCGAACATGATCCGGAACAACTGGAACGGGTCCGCGCTGCCGACGATCAGATCGTCGTCGGCGTTGTACCGGGAATTGAAATCAAACGCGCCCAACCGGCCCTGCCGCACCAACTGCATCACGATGAACTCGATGTTCGTGGACTGCGCATGATGCCCGGTGTCCAGGATGACCTTCGCCCGCTCCCCCAACGCCAGGCAATGCAACAACGACGTACCCCAATCCGGGACATCCATCGTGTAGAAGTACGGCTCGAAGATCTTGTACTCCAACAACAACCGCTGATCATCGTCCAGCGCCGCATAGATCTCCGCGAGGGATTCCGCCAACCGGTCCTGCCGGCCGGCCATCGAATCCTGACCGGCGTAGTTCGTGCCGTCCGGCAACCAGATCTTCAGATCCTTGGACCCCGTCGCCCGCATCACCTCAATGCACTCCACATGGTGCGCAACGGCCTTCGCCCGGATCTTCCGGTCCTTGTTCGTCAGCGACCCCAACCGGTAATCGTCATCCTGGAACAGGTTCGAATTCACCGACCCGATCGTCACACCCAATTCCTTGGCGTGCGCCTCCAGAGCCGCGTAATCCTCCACCTTGTCCCACGGGATGTGGATCGACACCTTCGGCGCCAACCCGGTCACGGAATGTACCTGCGCGGCGTCGGCGATCTTCTCCCACGGATCCCGCGGCGTCCCCGCAGTGGTGAACACCTTGAACCGGGTGCCCGAGTTGCCATACGCCCAGGAAGGCACCTCGATGCCGAAAGTGTCGAGGTCACGCAATGCGGCGGGGATGCTGTGAGACATGTGAAGTCCTCTATTTCGAGACGGAATCAGCTGCGGCAGAATGGGAGTGGACTCAGCGGGACCCGCCGTACCGGCGGTTCGTGATGCCGTTGAGCAGAGCGGCGAAGATGAGCACGGTGCCCAGCGCGAGCAGTTGGTACTGGGACCCCTCGTTGCCGATGAAGGCCAGCAGGATGCCGGCGTTCAGCCACACGATCAGCAGCGTGGCCAGCACGACTCCCGCAACCCGGCCGATCCCGCCGGTGATGGCGACACCGCCCAGGACCGCGATGGTGATGGCGGGCAGGGCCATGCCGCTGCCAGAGACGCCGGCGTCGGGACGCGCGGAGGCGAACTGGCCGACGGTGACGACGGCGACCAATCCGGAGATCACGCCGGCGTAGACGTAGGCCTTGAACCTGGTGTCCTTCACCGGGAGACCCGCCCACTGACCGGCGGTGTCGTTGGTTCCGATCGCATACAGCCTGCGACCGTAGGTGGTGCGCGCCAACAGCACCCAGACGATGACGACGGTCGGGATCATGAACGTGAAGATTCCCAGCGGCACGTCCGGCAGTTGGGAGCCGACCACCGGCAGTTCCACGGACCGGCTGAGCGAGAACAGTTCCTGGATCGGCGGCGTGCTGATCGGGCGCTGGTTGTTGATGACGATGGCCAGCGACTTGTAGGCGTAGAACGTGGCGAGGGTTGCGATCAGCGCGGGAAAGCCGATGTAGGCGACTAGGAATCCGTTGACGGCGCCGCACAGGCCGCCGAACGCGGCGGTCAGCAGGATGGCTGTCCACAGAGGCCATCCCCACTGGCCGTAGGCGAAGCCGAACACCATGCCCGCGAGCGAAACGATGGCCCCGACGGACAGGTCGATACCGCCGCGCCCGGACATGATGACCAGCAATTCCGCGAGGCCGAGCATGACCAGCGGCACCGCGTTGATCAGCGAGCCCACCAGGTAGTCCGCGTCGTAGGCGCCGGTCAGGTAACCCCCGGCATCCATGAACGTGAACCAGACGACCACGCCGACGATGAGGACGGCGAGCAGCACGATGCGCTGGGTGAGCAGGGCCCGCAGCACGCGGGCCGCGAGAGATTCGGTCGGTCCCGCCGGCGGTCCGGGAGCGGGTGCCGCGGTGCTGTCGGTGACGGTCGGTGTGCTCATGTGCCCTTCCTTGCCCGCTGGCGGATCAGGTCGGCTCCGACCGCGATGATGATGAAAATGCCGACGAACAGGTCCGACAGCTGCGAGCTCCACCCGAGCTGGGTGACGCCTGAGGTCACGGTCTGCACCAGCAGCGCCCCGAGGACGGTGCCGAGCACGGATCCGCGTCCGCCCATGATCGACGTGCCGCCGATGACGACGGCCGCGATGACGGCGAGTTCCTTGCCGCTGCCGACCGTCTGGTCCAGTGTCGAGGTGCCCTGCGCGATGACGAAGCAGGACGCCAGCCCGACCAGCAGTCCCGTGATCACGTAGGCCAGCAGGATGCGTCGCTGAACCCGCACCCCGGCGAGCCGGGCGGCGTGGGCGTCACCGCCGATTGCGTAGAAGTGCCGGCCGCCCGCGGTGTGCCGCAGGTACCACCAGGCGACTGCGGCGATGACGACGGTGATCAGGAAAGCGTGCGGCACGCCGAAGGTTCGGCCGGCAACCCCGCGACCGAAGACGTCGAAGGTCTGCGGGATGTTGTTGACCGTGCTCGATCCGAAGATCTGCAGCCCGATGAAGAGGAACAGGTTCGCGGTGCCGAACGTGATGATGATGGCGTGCACCCGGCCGTAGGCGATCAACAGGCCGTTGACCAGGCCCAGCATTCCGCCGACCACGACGGACACGAACACCGCCAGAGGAAGCGAGAGTCCCTGTGTGACCATCAGCTTGGCCGTGATGACCGAGCAGACCATGATGGCGGCGCCAACCGAGACGTCGATGCCACCGGTGATGATGATGATCGTCATGCCGACACCGGCAAGGGCGATCGGTGCGGTGGACACCAGCAGGGGCTGGATCGAGCCGGCGGTGAAGAAGGCCGGGGTGGCGAACGCGAGGATCACCCACAGGGCTGCGATGACCCCGATCAGCACCAGTTCCTGACCGGAGAGTGGCGACGGCAGCACCCGCCCACGGGGCTGCGGCGCGACGGTGCGAGGCTCGCCGGCGGGGGGACCGGGATCCGGTCGGCCCCGCGAGTTGGTGACGGTCGTACTCATGCGGCGTTCCCTTCCTCGTCGACTGCCCCGGCGGCGGCGGCGAGAACATCGACCTGGGTGGCCTCGGGGCCGAACTCGACCGTGGTGGTTCCCCGCCGGACGACCAGCAGGCGGTCCGAGATGCGCAGTGCCTCGGGCAGATCGGAGGTCACCACGAGCACGGCAGAACCGTTCTCCGCCAGTTCGGTGATGATGCGGTGGATCTCCTCCTTGGCGCCGACGTCGACGCCCTGGGTGGGTTCGGCGAGCACGAGCACCTCCGGCCGCTCGACGAGTTGCCTTGCCAGCACGACCTTCTGGGCGTTGCCGCCGGACATGGCGCCGATGGCCTGCCGCTCGTGCGGTGTCTTGACCGCGAGACGCTTGATCATGTCCTGGGCGACCGACTTCTCCTTCGCCCGGTCCATCAACGTCCCGAACCGCGACAGCAACTTCAGGTGCCCGGCGGAGATGTTGAAGGCGATCGACTGGAAGGAGAACATTCCCTCGAGCTTGCGGTTGGCGGGGAGCAGGGCAATGCCCAGCTTCTGTGCCTCCTGCGGGCTGCGCGGGGATATCGGTGTGCCGTTGAGCAGGATCTGCCCGCCGGTTACCCGGTCCATCCCGTAGACACAGGCCGCGATCTCCGATACACCCGATCCGACAAGCCCGTAGAGGCCGACGATCTCGCCGCGCTTGACCTGCACATTGACGTCGTGGAACTTCCCGGTCCGGGTCAGCCCGGCCAGTTCGAGGGCAGGTTCGCCGTCCGGTACGGTCCGCTCCGGGCGGTCGTCCGACAGAATCCCGCCGACCATCAGCTCGGCCATCTGCCGCACCGTCAGGTCCTGAATGGGATAACTGCCGATGGTCCGGCCGTCCCGCATGATCGTGACCTGCTGCGCGATGCGGGACAGCTCGTCAAGGCGGTGGGAGATGTAGATGACCGAGACGCCGGATGCCGTCAGCCTGCGGACAACGGCGAACAGCACCTCGATCTCGGCGTCGGTCAGGATGGCCGACGGCTCGTCGAGGATCAGCACCTTGGCGTTTCCGGCGAGGGCCTTGGCGATCGAAACCTGTTGCTGCTGCGCGATCGACAGGGTGCCGACCGGGACGGTGGCGTATCTGCCGGGCAGGCCCAGCAACTCCAGCAATTCGGTGACCCGCGCATTCTGTGCCGCCCAGTCCACCCGCGGTCCCTTGCGGATCTCACGCCCGGTGAAGATGTTCTCCGAAACGGTGAGCTCCGAGAACAGCTGCGGTTCCTGGTAGACGGTAGCGATTCCGAGCGCCATCGCCTCGGTGGTGGAGGAGATGAACACCTCGGTGCCCTCGAACTCGATCCGCCCGGTGTCCGCGGACTCGACGCCCGAAACGATCTTGATCATGGTGGACTTGCCCGCGCCGTTCTCCCCGATCAGCGCATGGACCTCGCCCGTCCGCACGATGAGGTCCGCGTTCCGGATGGCGTGGACGGCACCGAACCTCTTGGAGATCCCGGTCAACTGAAGTCGCACCGGGGCGCCGGCCGAGGCCGCGGCGGTCCCGTCCGCCGATGACGCCGGCGTGCCGGATGGTCCGTCGAGAGTCACTGCTGGTACTCCCTTTCCGCATCGCGGTGGATCTGGCGGGTGGATCTGGCGGGTGGAACGTGCGGGTCGCCGGCCGATCGGGTGGGGGGTCGCACCCGACCGGCCGGCGGTATCACCCCTCGGTCAGTAGCTGAACTGGTCGACGTTGTCCTGGGTGATGGCCAGTGCCGGCCCGAGCAGCAGCGTCTTGGTGGCCTCGTCGTAGGCGACCTCCGGCAGCTTCGCGCTGACGTTGTTCGTCGCCGCGAACGGCTTGTCCTCCGCGAGCTGCGCACCTGTCCATGCCGTCAGGTATCCCAGGTTCTCCACGTCCCACAGGATGGACGCGGACGAGGAACCATCAGCCAGGTAGGGCTTCATCGACTGCGGCGTGCCGAGCCCGACGGTGAAGACCTTGCCGACCTTCCCGGCGTCCCGAACAGCCTGCGCCACACCGGGTGCCGAAGAGGTGCACTCCCCGACCAGACCGGTGAGATCCGGGTGCGCGTTCATCAGGTCGGTCGCCATCTGGGTGGCCTTCGCCTGATCCTCACCGGCGTAGACCGTGTCGACGATCTCCGCGTCCGGGTACTTGGACGCCGTGTACGCCTCCTGGACCTTGATCCAGGCGTTCAGGTTCTCCGCGGTCTGACCACAGGACACGATGGCGTACTTACCCTTTCCGCCCATCGCCGTCATCAATGCATCGGTCAGGCCCTCACCGATGCCGTCGACCGATGCCTGGTTGACGAACGCCTCGCGAACGGATGACGGGGCGTCGGTGTCGGCGGTGGCGACGTGAATCCCCGCGTCCTTGGCCTGCTGCAGCAGCGGGGCCATGGAATCGGGGTCGTTCGGGGCGACGATGAGGGTGTCGACCTTCTGCTGGATGAAGGACCGGACGATGTCCGCCTGCGCCGCGGCGTCGGCCTGGGTCGGCCCCTGGTACAGCCACTCGACGTTGCCCAGCTCGGCAGCGGCGGCCTTTCCGCCCGCGTTCATCGCCTCGAAGTACGGAACGCCCTGCAGCTTCGGCACGAACGCGACCTTGACCTTGGCGCCGGACGCTGCGGATGCAGCACCGGACGATGCCGCGGCGGGCGCGGTTCCTGCCGCTGCCGGTTCCTCGTTCTTCTTGGTGCACGCGGTGAGCATCAAGGTGGTCGCAACACCGACCGCAACCAGGGCGGTGAGTTTTCGGGCAGGTCGCATTGAGTACTCCAGGGGTGAGCGGCCCGAGGGCCGGTGGAATGGAACAGCATCGGTCCATGTGGACAGACACGCGTGGGGAACAACACCGAACTGCGAGCCGGTCCAATAGGCCCGGCCGCGGTTCTGGGCTGTCGAAATGCAGCGGCGCTTTCAGCCGCTGCGGTTCCGGACCGATGACAATCGGGTGGAGCGCCCCACCCGGTCCGCCATCAATTCGACGACCGACGCGGTGGCCGGATGGGCGGGCGCGACGGTGACCGGCACACCCGCGGATTTCCACTCCGCGACGACATCGGCGCCGACGCCGTCGTCGGTGAAAAGCCCAGTCAGGCGGGCGGATTCGGCGAACGAATGCAACCCGAACCCGCTGACCTTGGAGGAATCGAACAGACCGTAGACCTTGTCGCACGCCGCGGCCAGAAAACTCTTGGTCTGCGCCTCCTCAGCCGAGATGTCCAGCAATCCCAGCGACGTCGACAGCCCGATGACACCGAAGAATCCCTTGGATATCCTGCCGCGGCCGGCAAGAACATCGCCGATCGGTCCCACCAGGGAACCGGCCGACCGCCGCAGCACCCCGCCCGGCATCAGAACCCTTGCCGAGGAATTCTCCATGAACAGCATGGCGTGCCGCAGGCCGTTCGTGACGATCACCAGATCCCGCCGGCCGAGCAAATCCTGAGCGAGGTAGAACGTCGTGGTCGACGAGTCGATCGCGATGACGTCACCGTCCCGGACCAGCGGCGCGGCCGCTCTGGCGATGGCGCGCTTGGCCTCCTTGAGATGACGCAATCGCATCTCGAAGGCACCCTCGTCGCTCGCGCCGACGCTCACCGCTCCGCCGCGGACACGCCGCAGCAGGCAGCGGCGCTCCAGCGCCTCGAGATCCTTGCGGATCGTCACGGTGGATACGGCGAAGGTGGCAGCCAGTTCGGCCACCGAAACCTGGCCGGTGGACTTGAGTTGCGCCAGCACCGCCTGCTCGCGTTCGTACTCGTCGAGCGATGCCATCTCGTCCACCCCCTCGTGGTCTCGCTGCCATGCGGATATTTGCCCGTGCTCACTTCTCAAGTCGGTGTAGTTAAACGCGTGACCCACGACACGTCAATGAAGTGGCAAGAAGTGAAAGCAGTTCAGTTTCGAACCAGCGGTGGTGAGCTTTCGGGAACCCCGTCAGACCCTGCTGTCCGATAGGTCAGGTGCGTGCAGACCGGTGATACTTCCACCGCCGTCTGGTGCAGGCGGTTCCGCCCGACTCCCGCGAACAGCGGGGTGCCCGCCCCGAGCAGTTCCGGGGACAGGTGCAGACGAAGTTCGTCGAGAAGTCCGTCACGCAGGCACGAGCCGATCAGTGCCCCGCCACCCATGACGAAGACATCGCGGTGCCCGGCGGCCGCCCTGGCCAGTTCGATGGCCGCTGCGGGCCCGTCGAGAACAAAGGTGAAGTCGCGCGAGCCGGCGAGCCGGTACGACTCCGGTACCCGGCCGCTCACCACGTAGAAGGGCGGCCGACCATCGCGGTCGGCACCGTAACCGCGCTCAGCGCTCCACGCCCCGTCGACCGTGTCGAAGGTCCGTCGCCCCATCACGACCGCACCGGAGTCAGCGGTGTGCCGCTCGAGAACCCCGCGGTCCACCGGATCCCTGCTTTCCAGGGCCCACGCGTGCAGGCCGTCGGCGTCGAGGCCAAGCCCATGCTGCGGGTCTGCGCCGGGGCCGGTCACGAATCCGTCGAGTGAGACGGTGATGTCGCCGATCACGAGGGTCATGAAACTGATGACCGGAGTCGCTCGGATATCTCATCGCGGGCCCACCACACCGCCCGCATCTCTGCCGAAGTCCGCCGACGCCCGGCGGACGCGGCAGGTCCGTGCGACGCTGGAACGATGTTGGAGCTGGTAGCCGTGACCCCGCACCGCATTGCAAGCCTGTTCCCGATCATCGGAGACGACCGGCGGGACGCCCTGGTGGCCACCGCCGCAGGCGCGAGCGAACGGCTCGCAGGGCGCATCGTGCTGCATGTCAATTCGACTGCCACCGGCGGTGGAGTCGCCGAGATGCTGCCGACGCTGGTCGGATATGCGCAGCAGGTCGGCGTGGACGCCCGCTGGGCGGTGGTCCCGGGCAACCCGCCGTTCTTCGATGTGACGAAAAGGGTGCACAACCGGATCCACGGTCATCGGGGTGATGACGGGCAACTGGGTTCGGCCGAACGACAGATCTACGAAGGCGTGCTCGCCGAGGCGGTGCCCGACCTGCTGCTGATGTTGCATCCGGGCGACGTGGTTGTTTTGCACGATCCACAGACGCTGGGGCTGGCGCCGATGCTGCACCGGGCCGGCATCGCCACCATCTGGCGGTGCCATATCGGATCGGACTCCGTGAACGCGGTGACCGAGGACGCCTGGCAGTTCCTCGCCCCATATTTCGACAGCGTCACGGCATTCGTCTTCTCCCGCTTGTCATACCGCCCCGAACAGGTTCCAGCAGACCGGTTCCACGTCATCACCCCGTCGTTGGACCCGTTGTCCGCCAAGAATCGTCCGCTACCCCAGGCCGACGTCATCGCGGTCCTGGGATACACCGGGCTCATCGCAGCCGGTGACGGGCGAGCCCCGAGCTACCAACGGCGGGATGGCTCCGTCGCCACGATGGCCCACCGTGCCGACATCATCCAGGTCGGCCCGCCGGTTCCGCAGGACGAGCCGCTGGTCGTCCAGGTGTCGCGCTGGGACGGCCTCAAGGACATGTCCGGCGTGATGACCGGCTTCGCGGAGCAGGTGGCCACCACCGGCTCCGGCCACCTCATCCTGGCCGGCCCCAACATGGCCGGCGTCTCCGACGATCCGGAAGGCGCCGCGGAGTTCGAGCGTTGCGTCCACACCTGGCAGAAACTGCCGTACGCCCAGCGGGAGCGGGTCCACCTGGCGTCTCTCCCGCTGGACGACACGGAGGAGAACGCGACCATCGTCAATGCGCTCCAGCGGCACGCAACGGTGGTCGCCCAGAAGAGCCTTGCCGAGGGGTTCGGCCTGACCGTGGTGGAGGCCATGTGGAAGGGGCGGCCGGTCGTGGCCAGCAACGTCGGTGGGATCGCCGACCAGATCGACGGGCCGGGCTGTGGTGTGCTGCTGGACGACCCGACCGACTTGGCCGCGTTCGGCGGACTGGTCCGTGAACTGCTCGACGACACCGCGCGCGCGCAGGCCATCGGGCACGCCGCCGAGGCCAGGTCCCGGCACTTCCTGCCGGACCTGCACCTAGCCAAGTGGGCGGCGTTGATCGGCGAACTCGTCGATCGCTAGCCGGGCGGCTCAGTAGCCGCGCGGCTCAGTCCGCTTCGGTTCAGGAGGCGCCGAGGGCCTTCACCATCTCGGCGGCCAACGGCGCAGACGACGCCGGGTTCTGGCCGGTGTACAAATTGCGGTCCACCACGACCTTCGGCGCCCAGGGTTCACCCTCCTGGTAATCGACCCCCAGCTCCACCAGGCGGTCCTGCAGCAGCCATTTCGCCTTGTCGGCGAGCCCGCCCTGGGTTTCTTCGGCGTTGCTGAACCCGGTCAGCCGGTAGCCGGCGAACGGTGACGAGCCGTCCGGGTCCGCGGTTGCCAGCAGCGCGGCCGGTGCGTGGCAGACGACGCCCAGCGGTTTGTCGGATGCGAGCGTCTCGGCCAGCAGGCGCGCCGAATCGGCGTCGACGGCGAGATCCTCCATCGGACCGTGACCACCCGGGTAAAACACCGCTGCATAGTCCGACAGGTCGACGTCCTCGAGCTTGCGTGGAGACCGCAGCTGCTCGATCGACCCCAGCTCGACCTCGACCACGTCGGCGTTCTCCTTGCCCCCGTTGACCTCCGGCGCGAGGCTGGCCCGGTCGACCACCGGCGTCACCCCGCCCGGGGTGGCCACGACGACCTCATGGCCGGCCGCGGTGAACTCCCGGAACGGCGCCACGAGTTCCTCGGCCCAGAACCCGGTGGGGTGCCCGGTGCCGTCGGCCAGTGTCCAGGTGTCGGCGCCGGTGACGACGAACAGAACCTTGCTCATGGGTGGTGCTCCTTCACAACGGGGATGGTGAACCTCCGCCACCGTAGGCAAGATCTTCCCGTCCGTCGAAGTTCCCGCTCACTCGATGCCTCCCCGGCCCCCGACCAGCTACCGTCAGACGACCGGGACAACTACGGTCAGGCGACCGCAGCACGGTAGGAAGGGAGCCGCCCGATGACCGTCGGAGTCGACGCAGCCTCGGCCGTACCACCCTACGAGCAGGTCCGGTCGCAGCTCGCCCGGCAGATCAACGAGGGCTCACTGGCCGTCGGCACGAAACTGCCGACGGTTCGCGCATTGGCCGGCGAGCTCGGCCTCGCGGTCAACACGGTCGCCAGGGCCTACCGGGAACTGGAGGCGGCGCAGCTGCTCGAGACGCGAGGGAGGGCAGGCAGTTTCGTCGCATCAGATGGTGACAGCAGCAGGTCGGCGGCCGCGGCCGCCGCTACGGAATTCGTGCAAGCGGTCGATGCCATCGGCATCGACCGGTCAGAGGCGCTGGCCATCGTGCGCGCCGCCTTGGACAGCTGACCGAGAACACCCAACCCGTCAAAGCACCGCGGCGTGACCCGATGCCACGGCGGATCGTGGACCGGACAATCCGAAATCCGCGGCTGTTTCGGCGTTCATCACGAAGAGCTCGATCGGCACGCCGTCGGGTGCGGCCAGGTTGAGATGATGGCCGGCATCGGATTTGACGATGCCCGCATGCTGGACGCCGTGGCGATCCAGGCGCTCCGCCCAGGCCACCAGTCCCGCCAGGTCGTCGACGGCCAACGCAAGATGATCGAGGCCGACCCTGCGGTGGTCGAACGGCAACCCGTCACCGTCGCCGTGCCGGGTGACCCCCAGGCCGATGCTGCTCGATCGCTCGAGCAGCAGGCAGTAGTCCGGCGTTTCCCCGGACTTTTCGAAGCCCATCACCTGTGACCAGAATGTCACCGCCGCGGGCAGATCATTGACCGTCAGCGCGATGTGCGAGACGCCGAGAACTGCTGCAGCACTTGCACTGTCGTCCGTCAGCACCGATTCGGAGATCACGACCCCTCCCGGATCTCGACGTGCCTGCTGAACATGCGCGGATGGACCGGCGCCCCGAAGGCGAAAGCGACGGTGGCCAGCGATGACGCAGCAGCAATCAGGGCCTTCTCCCACCGTCCGGTGAAGGTGGATCGGGTTCTCGGTGGACCGTCGGGTCGGGTGGTCGGCCGAGTCGTGCGGTGCGTGATCGGCCGGCGGATCTGCGAAGTGGTGGACATGGTGAAAGCGTCCACCGGCCCGGTGACCGATCGCGTGGGGCGAATCCCCTAATTCGACCTCGATACAGCGAAGCGTGGGTTCGTCCAGGTATAGGTTCTGGACGTGCTCGTCGGCCGGGACACGGAACTCGCCGTCATCATCGCCACCCTGGATTCGGCGCGGGGCGGCCGGAGCGCTGCGCTCTGCCTGGTGGGTGACCCGGGGATCGGCAAGTCGACGTTGTTACAGGCAGCCCAGACGGCAGGCGCGGATTTCCGCCGGCTCACAACCGTGGGCATCGAGTCCGAACTCACGCTGGGCCACGCCGGATTGGGTGATGTGCTGAGCGACGCCGCGGAATACCTCGGGGATTTGCCCCGCGCGCAACGGAGCGCGGTGGAAGTCGCACTCGGCCGGGCGACATCGGACAGCACAGGTGGGCCCGACCCGTACCTGGTCGCCGTCGGGACGCTCTCGCTGCTCGCGGCCGCCGCGGAACAGGGCCCGGTGCTGGTCATCGTCGACGACTTCCAGTGGGTCGATCGCGAGTCGCGACGGGCCATCGCATTCGCGGCGCGCCGGCTGCAGCACGATCGGGTCGCGTTCGTGCTCGCCCGACGGCCGGGAGTGACGCCCGCGAGTCCGACGGAATGACAGAGCTGCTGATCGGTGGACTGGATGCCCAGCAGTGTCAGATGATTCTCGGCCCGACCGTGTCCGAGGTGGTCGTCGAACAATTGACCGGCATCACCGGCGGCAACCCGCTGGCACTGATGGAATTGGCCCCGCGGTTGAGCCCCGCGCAGCGTCGCGGCTCCGCGGTGCTGCCACCCACCCTGTCGCTGAGCCAACGCCTGAAGCAGGGTTTCGAATTGTCGCTGATGCCGTTGTCGGCAGCCGGTCGGCAGGCTGTGCTTCTCGCCGCCGTATCCATCGACGGCCATGCCGGACCGATCAGCACAGTGCTCGAACAGCGAGGTCTCGATCCCGTCGGCGTCATCGGTGAACTGGAAGAGGCCGGCATCATCCAACTGTCGGCGGGCCGATGCGCATTTCGTCATCCGCTCCTCCGGGCGGTTACGGTGCAACGTGCCTCGCCGGCACAACGGCGGCGGGCGCACGCGGCGCTGGCAGCCGCCCTGACGGAGCGGCCCGAACTGCGCACCCGGCACCTCGCAGAGGCGGCCGTGGGTTTTGACGACACCATCGCCGGCGACCTGCTCGACGCCGCCGAAGGAGAAGCACGGCGGCGCGGCTTCGCCTCGGCCGCGGCGCTTCAGGAACGTGCCGCTCAACTGACTCCATCTACTGCCCGGCAGGCGCACTGCTACAGCTTGGCCGCGGAGAACGCTCTCCTCAGTGGCGATGCGGCTGCCGTCCGTCGACTGGCTGAGCTGGCCATGGACGACTCGGACGATCCGGATCCGCGAGCGCGAGCGCTGCTGGCGCTGGGGACCCTCGAGCAGCTCGCCGGTTCGGTCCTGCAGTCGCGTGAGCTCGTCGATGAAGCCGCACGGCTCGGCAATGGCGTGATCAAAACCAGGGCACTGGCGGAACTGGCGAACGCCTGCTATCGCCTCGGTTCGGCGCCCGGGATGGCGGCGGCCGCTCAGGCGCTTCGCGAGCACGCCGATCCGGCGGTGCCGGAGGAGGAGATGCTCGCCTGCTACATCAGCGGAGCAGCGCTGGCCTTCGGCGGGGACTGGCAACTCGCCTACACACCGATGTCCCGTGCACTCGACCTGTTGGAGACCGATCCGGTCCTGCGCGAGGATCCTCGGTACCTGGCGATGGCTCTGCTGGCTCCGGCCTGGATGGGAGAACCGGACAGGGCGCTCAGCTTCCTGGAGCGGCGGCTCGACAAGGCACGCGAGATGGGTGCTCTCGGCGTCCTGCCGCTCACTCTCAGCCTGCTGGCGGGCGGCGCCGCTCACCAGCTTGGTTGGCACGAAGCCGCTTTCGCCTATGCCGGGGAAGCGGTCGAGATCGGCGAAGAATTGGGCTTCGTCAGCGATGTCAGTTTCGCCTATGCGGTCTTGGCGTGGGAGCTTGCCGCGCGTGGCGACCACGACGCGGCAGCCGCATCGCTGGCGCGGGCGCGGGAGCTCGGCGTCCGAGCCGAGATCGCCGGAGTGGCGGTCCATCTGGAACTGGTCGATGCGTTCGCGGCGCTGTGCCGCGGCGACCTGACGCGCGTCGTCGCGGTGCTCGAAGCCCGAATTGCCGCCGATGGTGGACGGTTCCCGCGGGGTGACTATGAGCTGGGAGTGGCCCCCGACCTGGTGGAGGCCTACCTCGGAGTCGGACGGCGCGCTGACGCCACCCGGCTGGCCGCGCGGCACGCGGCGCTGCATCGCACATCACCCGATCCCACCATTCGCGGTCATGCCCTCCGCCTCCTGGGAATGACAGCGGACGACGAGGCAGGTGCAGAGGGTTTCTTCGCAGCGGCTCACGAGGCCCACGCCGCTGGCTCCAACGCCTTCGAAGCGGCCCGGACCCACCTCGCGAACGGCACCGCACTCCGAAAGCGGGGGCACCGCATCGACGCCCGGATGCACCTGCGAGTGGCAGAGGACGCCTTCGCGACGCTGGGACTCGACGGCTGGACCCAGCGCGCAAGGGCGGAAGGCGCCGCCACCGGTCAGCAGGCCCGCCGCCGCGACGCGACGGGCGATGCGTTGACGTCGCAGGAGACCAGGGTCGCTCTCATGGTGGCGCGCGGGCTCTCGAACAAGGAGATCGCCGCCGCGCTGTTCCTGAGCCCGAAGACCATCGAGCACCACGTCAGCAGTGCCTTGCGCAAACGCGGCCTACGCTCCCGAACCGAGCTCGCCGTCGCTTTCACGCAATCTTGACCTCGGTTCGGCCACGGCTTCGCCGGCTGAAAGCTTCAGCTCTGACTGGAGAAGGCCGCGTCGAACGCTGCCGACGGCGGGTCGAAGGCCAGCGACTTCACGAAGGCGAGCGCCTCGGGCGCACCGACCAACCGGTCCATCCCAGCGTCCTCCCATTCCACGGACAGCGGACCGGTGTAGCCGATGGTGTTCAGCATCCGGAAGCAGTCCTCCCAGGGCACGTCACCGTGGCCGGTGGACACGAAGTCCCATCCGCGCCGCGGATCCGCCCAGGGCAAGTGTGAACCGAGCACACCCCGCCGCCCGTTGCCGGTGCGGAGCTTCGCGTCCTTGCAATCGACGTGGTAGATCCGGTCCTTGAAGTCCCAGATGAACATCACCGGGTCGAGGCCCTGCCAGACGAAATGGCTCGGATCCCAGTTCAGCCCGAATGCCGGCCGGTGGCCGATCGCTTCCATCGTGCGCTCGGTGGTGTAGTAGTCGTAGGCGATCTCGCTCGGGTGCACCTCGTGGGCGAATCGCACGCCCACCTCGTCGAAGACGTCGAGAATCGGATTCCAGCGATCGGCGAAATCCTGATAGCCCGCCTCGATCAACGCCTGCGATGCGGGCGGGAACATGGCGATGTACTTCCACACCGACGATCCGGTGAAGCCGACCACGGTGTCGACACCCAGCCGGGCGGCGGTCCGTGCGGTCATCTTCATCTCTTCGGCCGCCCGCTGCCGGACGCCCTCGGCATTGCCGTCGCCCCAGATCCGGTCGGGCAGGATGTCGCGGTGCCGTGCGTCGATCGGGTCGTCGCACACGGCTTGGCCTTTGAGATGGTTCGAGATCGCGTAGACGGACAACCCGTAGCGGTCCAGGATCTCCATTCGGCCGGCGATGTAGGCGTCGTCCTCTGCGCCTCGCCAGACATCCAGATGGTCCCCCCAGCAGGCGATCTCGAGACCTTCGTACCCCCACTCGGAGGCCAGCCTGGCAACCTCCTCGAACGGCAGGTCAGCCCACTGGCCGGTGAACAGGGTGATCGGGCGGGCCATGTCAGCGCTCCTCATCGGGGATGGACTGCCAACTGCTGTCGGCAGCGGAACTTGCTTCGATCGCGGCGAGCACCCGCTGCACGTGCAAGCCGTCGGCGAACGTCGGCCGGGCCGGGTCGCCGGAGGCGATGGCGCGGACGAGATCGATCACCTGGTGGGTGAAACCGTGCTCGTAGCCGAGGCCGTGCCCAGGTGGCCACCAGGACGACAGGTACGGGTGGGTCGGCTCGGTCACCAGAATGCGGGTGAACCCGGATTCCGCGGCAGGGCGGCGGCCGTCGTAGTGCTCGAGCACGTTCATATTCTCGAAGTCGAACGCGACAGATCCTGCGCTGCCGTTGATCTCGAAACGCATCGCATTTTTCCGGCCGAGCGCGAAACGGGACGCCTCGAAGGCGGCGATCGCCCCCGAGTCGAGCCGGCCGAAGAAGACGGCCGCGTCGTCCACGGTCACCGGGCCGTAGCCCTCACCGGCCGTGCCACCGATGGACGCGCCGGTCCCGCCGCCTGCTGCTGCCGGCAACGGCCGTTGCTTGACGAACGTCTCGGTCAGCCCGGACACCCCGGTGAGCCGATGCCCGGTGACGAACTCGACCGCATCGATGATGTGCGCGCCGATGTCGCCGAGCGCTCCGGAGCCGGCCCGTTCCTTGTCCAGTCGCCAGGTGAGCGGCGCCTCCTCGTCGGCCAGCCAATCCTGCAGGTACTGGGCGCGCACCTGCCGGACGGACCCGATGATGCCGTCGGCGACCATCTCCCGGGCCAGCGCCACCGCCGGTGTGCGCCGGTAGGTGAACCCCACCATCGCCTGCCGGCCGGGCGCGTTGCGGGCCGCCGCCACCATGGCCTCCGCCTGCGCAACGGTGTTGGCCAACGGCTTCTCACACAGCACGTGCTTGCCGGCGGCCAGTGCGGCGATCGCCATCTCTGCATGCGTGTCGCCGGGGGTGCAGATGTCGACGATGTCGATGTCGTCCCTGGCGATCGCCGCCCGCCAATCATCGCTGCTGTCCTGCCAGCCCAGCCGGTCCGCCGCCGCCGCAGCGGACTCGCTGCGGCGGCCGACGACGAGCGCCATCTCCGGGCGGAGCGGCAGTTCGGCGACATGCCCGGCGGTGCGCCAGGCCTGGGAGTGGGCCGCCCCCATGAACGCGTGCCCGATCATCGCCACCCGCACCACTGGTGTTCCGGCGGTTGTCATCTCGCTGTCCCTTCGTTGGCGGACCGGCAGTTCATCTGATCAGAGCAGCGCATCCGATGAAAGCAGGTCAGGACTCGAAGGCGCTCGGCAGGTACTGCTCCACGTTGTCCTTGGTCACGACGGGCGCGTAGAGCTTGACCTCGCGGGGCACCTCGACCTCGACCAGGTCACCCATCGACTCACCCTGGACGAGCAACCGGGCCAGCCGGATGCCGTCAGCGGCCTGGGTGGAGGGGTAGATGACAGTCGCCTTCAGCACCGTGTTGTCGGCCTGGATGTCGCGCATGACGTTGGCCGATCCGGCGCCACCGACCATGACGAACTCGTCGCGGCCGGCGTTCTTGATGGCGGCCATGACGCCGACACCCTGATCGTCGTCGTGGTTCCACAGCCCGTCGATCTTCGGCGCGGCCTGCAGCAGGTTCGATGCGGCGGCTTCGCCCGATTCGACGGTGAACTCTGCGGCGACCCTGTTGGACACCTTCAGTCCGCAGTCGGCGAGTGCATCGGAGAAGCCCTTGGAACGGTCCTGCGTCAACGGCAGCGAATCGATGCCTGCGATCTCGGCGATGACCGCATCGGGCTTGTCACCGAACTGCTCGCACATGTAGGTGCCGGCGGACACTCCCATGCCGTAGTTGTCGCCCAGCACGGTGCTCCGCGCGGCGAAGGGGCTGGAGAACTCACGATCGACGTTGATCACCGGAATACCGGCATCCATCGCCTTTGTCGCCACATCGGTCATGGCGGCACCGTCGAACGGCAGCAGCACGATGGCGTCGACATTGTCGTTGATGAAGGTCTCGACCTGGCTGATCTGCAGGTTGACGTCATTCGTGCCCTCGGCGACGACCAGGTCGACATCGCCGAGCGCCTCAGCCTCGGCCACCGCGGACTTCGTGATCGAACCCATCCAGCCGTGGTCGGCCGCCGGGGCCGAGAAGCCGATCTTGATCTTCTCACCGGACGCCGGGCGCGGCACTGGCGCCGGCCGATCCGGCCGCGGAGCCATCGGCCGGTGCGCCGGCCGCGGCACTGTCCGCAGCTGCGCTGCTCGCGGCCGACGGCGTGCTGCTGGTGGCGGTGTTCGACGAGTTGGTACACGCGGTCAACGCCAGCGCGCCGGCGGCGACGATCGCCATGGTGCGGGTGATGCGGGAGGTACGGGACATGGTGGTGCTCCTTCACTGCGTCGTGACGAAGAACAGAGGTGTTGGGTATCGGTACGGTCCGCGGACCTGACCAGAGGATTGATTGCGCTGCTGCGCGGGCGGAATCGAGCTCAGCCGCCGCGGGACCGTGCTGCGACCCGCTGCTGCAGCAGGACGGCGGCGACGATGATCAGCCCCTTGGCAATGGCCTGGGCGGAGATCGACAGGTTGTTCAGGGTGAAGACGTTGGTCAGGGTGGTGAAGATGAGGACGCCGAACACGGTGCCCACGATGGTGCCCCGACCGCCCGACAGCAGCGTTCCACCGATGACGACCGCCGCGATCGCGTCCAGTTCGTACAGCGTCCCGTGTGTCGACGATCCCGCCGTCGTCCGCGCCATGATCAGGACGCCTGCGATGCCGGCCGACAGGCCCACCAATCCGTAGAGCAGCATGGTCTGCCGTTTGACCCGGATTCCGGCGAGCCTGGCGGCTTCGGGATTCCCGCCGACCGCGAAAGTCCGCCGGCCGAAGGTGGTGCGATTCAACAGGATCCAGCCGGCGACGGCAACCGCCGCGAAAACCCAGACGATGACCGGGATACCGAACAGGCTCCCGGTGAAGACGTCCAGGAAGCCGTTGACCCTGATGATCTGGGTCTGCCGGTTCGCGATGATCTCGGCCAGCCCCCGGGCGGCCGCCATCATGGCAAGCGTCGCGATGAACGGCACGATCCGCCCGTACGCCACCATCAGCCCGTTCAGCAGACCGGCTGCGGTGCCGACCAGCAGAGAGGTGGTCACGACGATCGACCAGTGGATGTTGTTCGCCAGCATCTGGGTGCCCGATGTCGTCGCCCACACCGATGAGAGTCCGACCACCGCGCCGACCGAGAGGTCGATGCCACCGGCGGTGATCACGAACGTCATGCCGATCGACACGACGCCGATCACCGAGGCGAGCCGCAGGATCGTCAGGAGGTTGTCGGTACTGGCGAACCGGTCCCCCGCACTGATGAAGCCCGACGATGCACAGCAGGACAAGGGCAATCACCAGACCCAGGTTCCGGGTGACGCCGGAGGGCAGCGCCCTGCGGGGTCGATCGCCGGTGACCGTCGGTGCGATGTCCGGCGGCATGGAGCGGGCGGGCTGATGGACATCGGTCGCCGGGTCGCTCAGCCGGGCGCCCTCCGTGCTCTTGTCCGTCATGCGGCGGTCCCTCCCATCACCAGGTCGAGAACCTGGTTCTCGTTGATGCCGTCGGCGGGGCCGTCATGCAGCACCCGTCCGCCCGCGACCACCAGTACCCGGTCGGCAAGACCCAGCACCTCTTCAACTTCGCTGGACACCACCACCACGGCGACCCCCGAGTCGGCCAGTTCTCTGATGAGCACATAGATCTCGCTGCGGGCACCGACATCGACCCCGCGGGTCGGCTCGTCGAGCAGCAGCACCTTGCACCGGCGCAGCAGCCACCTGGCGAGGACGATCTTCTGCTGGTTGCCACCGGACAGCGTCCGGACGATCCGATCCGGATCGGCCGGCCGGACATCGACGGTGGCCGCCACCTTCATGGCGGCCGACCGCTCGGCGGAATCCTTGGTGAAACCCCCGACGGCGAATCGGCCGATCGCCGCCATCGAGATGTTGTGGTACACCGCCTGATCAAGGATCAGGCCCTGTGACTTGCGCTCCTCGGGGGCGAGCCCGACACCGGCCCGAACGGCTGCCCTCACCGAGCCCCTGCGCAGCGTGACTCCCTGCACAGCAACGGTTCCGCTGTCGGCGCGCCGAGCGCCGAAGATCGTCTCGATGATCTCGCTGCGACCCGCGCCCACCAGTCCTGCGAGTCCGACGATCTCGCCGGGATGGACGTCGAACCCGACGTTCTGGAACTCCCCTGCCCTGGACAGGTCCCGCACGGACAGCAACGGCTCAACCCCTGCCGCCGGCGGGAGCCCGGACCGCGGCGGGAAGACGTACTCGATCGACCGGCCGGTCATCAGCCGGATCAGCTCCGACGTAGGGGTGGTCCGCGCGTCGAGGCCGGTCGCGACCGTCCGGCCGTCCTTGAGGACGGTGATCCGGTCGCCGATGCGGCGGATCTCCTCCAGCCGATGCGAGATGTACACCACCGCAACGCCTGCCCTGGACAGGTCGCTGATCAGGTGGAAGAGATTGTCGACCTCTTCCCCGTCCAGCACCGCCGATGGCTCGTCCATCACGATCAGCCTGGCGTCCCGGGACAGTGCCCTGGCGACCGAGACGATCTGCTTCCCGGCGGCGGAGAGCGAGCCGACCTCCCGGGATGACGAGATCTCCGGATGCCCCAGTCGGGCCATCAGCTCGCCCGCTCGCCGGCGGGTCTCGGCGCGCTGCGAGAAACCGGCTGTGGCGAGCTCATGGCCGAGAAAGATGTTCTCCCCCACCGAGAGCCAGTCGACCAGATCGAGTTCCTGATAGATCGTGGCGATGCCCTGCTTGAGCGCGGCCACCGGGGAGGCAAGGGACGCCGGCTCGCCCTGCCACAGCACCTCGCCGGCATCGACAGAGTGCGCGCCGGCCATCACCTTGATCAGCGTCGACTTGCCCGCCCCGTTCTGGCCGAGCAGGCAGTGCACCTCCCCCGCGCGAACGTCCAGATCGACCCCGTCGAGTGCGCGGACGCCAGGGAAAACCTTGACGATTCCACGCATTTCCAGGAGCGGAGCGGCGTTGTGGTCTTCCTCGACCGGGGGCATGACGTGACCGTAGCCACAGTTTCGTATGTTGGTCAAGCAAAAGCAGTCGACCGTGATCCACAAGTTGCCTGGTCGACGCAGCGAAGTCTGTGCTTAGCTGTCCCGATGACGGCGTCGCGTCCCGGATCTCTCGCGTCCGGCGACCTGTTCCAGCTGTTACGGGGCGGTCGGGCGCGAACCAGGGCGGAACTCGCAGAGCTCACCGGGCTGGCCCGATCGACCATCACCGCACGGGTCGACGAGCTGCTGGCGTCGGGTTTGGTCGTTCCGGCCGGCGAGGCCAGGTCTTCCGGGGGCCGGCCCCCGAGCAGGATCGCTTTCGACCCGCACTGCAGGGTCGTGCTGGCCGCCGATCTCGGTGCCACCCATGTCACGCTGGCCGTCACCGATCTCGGCGCCGGCCTGATCGGCGATTCCACCGAGCCGCTGCGGATCGCCGACGGGCCGGAGAAGGTTCTCGACCACCTGTGGGAGGCCTGGACGAGCATTCTCGAATCGGCGGGGCGTTCTTTGGCCGACGTCGCGGGCGTCGGCATCGGGGTTCCGGGCCCGGTGGAATTCGCGACCGGCCGGCCGACCAATCCGCCGATCATGCCAGGCTGGGACGGCTTCGACATCCCCGCTTACATCCACCGCAACGTCGAGGCACCGGTGCTGGTGGACAACGACGTCAACCTGATGGCACTCGGTGAGTTCGACGAGGGGTGGCCCGGTGACGGTCATCTGCTGTTCGTCAAGATCGCCACCGGGATCGGCGCGGGCATCGTGTCGGACCGCACCCTGAACCGCGGGGCGCAGGGGTCGGCCGGGGACCTGGGGCATGTGCGGGCGGCCGGCGAATCGACCGCCCTGTGCACCTGCGGCAATGTGGGCTGCCTGGAGGCGGTTGCCGCCGGGCCCGCCATCGCGGCCCGTCTGCGGGAACTCGGCGTCGCCGCCGATTCCACCGCCGACGTCGTCGAATTGGTGCGCAACGGCGATCCGGCTGCGCTGCAACAGGTTCGACAGGCCGGTAGGGACATTGGCGCGGTGATTGCGACGTGCGTGAACCTGCTCAACCCGTCGGTGATCGTAATCGGCGGCCCGATCGCCGAGGCCAGTGAGCACCTGCTCGCGGGGGTGCGGGAGGTCGTCTACCACCGCTCGCCGCCGCTGGCCACCCAGCATCTGCGGATTTCGCGCAGCCGAACCGGCGCCCGGGCCGGCGTCCGCGGCGCCAGCGCGATGGTGATCCAGGCGGTGCTCGCACCGGAGGCGGTCGACACTCTTCTGCAGCGATTGTCCGACGAGCGGACGGCGACGCCCCGGGTGTGATCGCGGTCAGAGTCGTTCCATATCAGTCAGTGTCGGAAGGTCGATGACGGCGCGCACCCCGCCGCCTTGCGCCTCGTCCAGGGTGAGCGCTCCGCCGTGGGCCGCGGCGACCTCGCGGACCAGGGACAGACCGAGCCCGAACCGGCGAGTCCCGCCGACCCCACCGGCCGACCCCTGACCGCGCGCGAAACGCTCCGTCAGCTTCGCGGCGTCGTCACCGGCGAGACCTTCACCGTTGTCGATCACCGAGATCAGGACCCGGCCCGCGTCCGCCGCGGTCGCCACCACGACACGGCCACCAGCGGGTGTGTGCGACAGCGCGTTGTCCACGAGTGCTGTGATCGCCCGGCGCAGGGCGCTCTGCGACGCCCGCACCACGCGTCCCGACGACGCTTCGATCTCCAGCGAGACGCCGGCCTTGTCAGCGAGGATGTCCATGGCGGCAACCACTTCCCTGGCGATGTCGTCGACGTCGACGGGTTCACCGCGGCCGGGGTCGGCAGCAAGGGCGGCGCTCTCCAGCATCTCGTCGACGATCTCGCCGAGCACCCTCGAGTCGTCCAGCAATTGGTCGACGGCCGGCCTGGACGGGTCGTCGGCCGGCATTCGCCGCGCCAGCAACTGCGCCCTGGTGTGCAGCACCGTCAGCGGCGTCCGCAGTTCATGCCCCGCGTCGGCGACGAATCGACGTTGCAGCGCAAGGGCTTCGCCAAGGGGCGCCACCGCGCGCCGGGCGACCAGGAACCCGACGACACCAGCGATCACGATGCCGACGACGGCGGAGATGATCAGCGTCTCGCGGAGCACGTCGTCCCAGTCGTCGTCCCGCAGGGCGGGGCGCGGCGGCCGCGAATGCCGGAACTGCCCCACCGACAGCGCCACCACCGCGACGAGCACCACCACGATGGCGCAGGCCGCCGAGATCTGCCAGGCGATCCGCCGGGCGGCGGCCCTGAGCAGTTCCTCATCGGGGTGACGCTCCGGACGTGAGGAGCGCAGCGGCGTCATACCGCTCCCAGTCGGTAGCCGAGACCATGGACGGTCTGCACGACGTCCTTGCCCAGTTTGCGGCGCAGGTAGTAGACGTAGGTGTCGACGGTCCCCTGGCCATCCTGCGGATCAAACACCATCTGCAACAGGTCAGGTCGGGTGAACACCTGCCCGGGACGACGAGCCAGGACTTCCAGGAGGGCGGTCTCCTTGCCGGAGAGTTCGACGGCATCGGCGCCGTCTCCGACCACACGGCGCCCCGCCACGTCGAGCCTTCGGCGTCCGACGGACACCATCGCAGCGGTCTCCGAGTGCCGGCGCAGCAGAGCACGTAACCGGGCGAGGAGTTCGTCGATCTCGAACGGCTTGACGACATAATCCTCGGCACCCGCATCGAGGCCCTCGACCCGGTCGGCGACGGTCCCCCGCGCGGTCAGGATCAGGATCGGGGTGCCGATCCCCCGCCCCCGCAGCCGGCCGATCAGGCTGATCCCGTCGATGGCCGGAAGCCCGCGGTCGATCACCATCACGTCGTATGACCGGGTGAGCGCGAGGTGCAGGCCCGCCTGGCCGTCCGGCGCGAGGTCGACCTCGTGCTGTTCGGTCAACACCTCGACGAGCAGCGGGCCGAGTGCGCGGTCGTCCTCGACCAGCAGCAGCCGGGGCCTGTGCGGCTCGGCAGGCCCGCCGCCGGGGGCGTCGACAGACGTGGTTTCGGTCACCCGGTGATGGTGGCACGGGTGCTTCTGAGATCCCTCTGATGAGAAGTGTCCACCATCGAAGACAGCGGTGCACTCCGCCTCGACGCAAGAAAGGCAACCATGACTGTGACCGGGCAGCTAACGCGCTCCGCTCCCGCGGTTCCGCTCGCCGCCGACCCGGGCCGGCGCGGACACCGTCGGCGTCAGGCGATCGCCGCCGCCGTGATCGGACTCGCGATCACCGGACTGGCCTTCGTCGTGGTCCTCTGGCTCGGCGGGGGCGGAATCGACGGCTTCTCCGCCCAGGGTGGCTGGGAAACCGAGATCGGACGCCTCACCGGCCTGATCGCTTCCTACCTGCTGCTGATCCAGGTCCTGCTGATGGCGAGAATCCCCTGGCTGGAGGGCATCTGGGGACAGGATGTGCTGGCACGGCAGCATCGGCTGGTCGGTTTCGCCTCGTTCGACCTGATGCTGGTGCACATCGTGCTGATCGTCCTGGGCTACGCCGCCGCCGCGGACAGCGGCGTGCTCGCCGAATTCTGGCAACTCCTGACCATCTACCCGGGGATATTGCTGGCCGCGGCCGGTACCGCCGCACTCATCGCCGTGGTGGTGACCTCGATCCGCGCCGCCCGCCGCTCGCTCCGCTACGAGTCGTGGCACCTGATCCACCTGTACGCCTACCTGGGTGTCGGCCTCGCCCTGCCCCACCAGTTGTGGACCGGGGCCGACTTCGTCGGATCTCCGCTGGCGAGCGCCTTCTGGTGGGGCCTGTGGGGTGCGACGGCCGCCGCGCTGGTGCTGTGGCGGGTGGTGACGCCGGTCGTACGATCACTGCGGCACGACATCCGGGTGCTGGCCGTGGTCAGGGAATCGCCGGACGTGTTGTCCATCGTGATGAAGGGGCAGGACCTCGACCGACTGGGGTTGCGGGCGGGCCAGTTCTGTCAGTGGCGGTTCCTCGGCGGACCCGGCTGGACCCGCGCGCACCCGTTCACGGTGTCCGCGGTACCCACCGCGACGCGCCTGCGGATCACCGTCCGCACCAGCGGTGACGGCACGACAGCGATGGCGACGCTGCGGCCCGGCTCCCGCGTGCTGATCGAGGGGCCCTACGGGGTCATGGATCCCGCCCGCCGCGGGCACCGGGACGTGCTGCTGATCGCGGCCGGCGTCGGGGTCACCACCATGCGCGGCATCGCCGAAGCGGTGCTGGCCGAGCCGGCTGCACTGGGACATCGGGGCTTTCGCCGGCCGTCCGTCGTGGTGCTGCACCGCATCCGCCGCGATGCTGACGCCCTGTTCGTGCGGGAGTTCGGCCAACTCGCCGCCGGCGGCCACCTCAGGGGCTTCTCGCTCGTCGGGCACCGCTCCGAGGTCAGCGGCTGGTGGGGCGGCGACCGTCAGGTCGACCCCGCCGCCGCCCTCACCCAACTCGTCCCGGATCTCCGCGAACGGGAGATCTACCTGTGCGGACCCGGGCCCTGGATGGCCCAGGTGAAGCAGTCGCTCGGTGAGCTGAAGATCCCGTCCGCTTCTGTCCATGCCGAGGAGTTCGCATGGTGACCGCCGTCGAGGACTCGCGATGAGACGCATCGTCCTGGTGGTGCTCTCGACCCTTGCGGCCCTGGTGGTCCTCTTCAGCTACCCGACGAGCACCGGCCACTCGGGAAGCACAGCGGCCGAAGCGGTCTCGGCCGCGAAAGTGATCACCCAGCCCGGCACCGCGGCCGCCACCAACGGCCAGGGGCCCGATCCGGCACCGTCATCGCCGACCTCGCCGACAACCGATGCGCCGACAACCGATGCCCCGACAACCGATGCCCCGACAACTGGTGCGGCACAGTCGGTCACGGTCGACGGTGCAGCCGAGATGACGCGGTACGGCATCGTCCAGGTCCAGGTGGTGCTGACCGGGGGTGCCATCACCGACGTCACCGCGCTGGAATACCCGCAGCAGGACCGCACCGATCGGGAAATCAACAGCCAGGCCATCCCCATGCTCCGGTCGCAGGTACTGGCCGCCCAGAGCGCCAAGATCGACGGCGTCTCCGGCGCGACCTTCACCAGCGAGGGCTACATCACCTCGCTGCAGTCCGCGCTGGACGCGGCTGGATTCCAGCAGTGAGCCGCATCGTCGTCCGGACGGCCATGATCATGGGCCTGCCGTTCTCGGTCCACCTGCGATTCGGTGAACCCGGACCGACCGCCGACGACGTCGCGCGCTGCGACACGGCGGTTGACGCAATGTGGGAGAACCTGCGTGAGGCCGACCGGGTGTTCAGCACCTACCGACCGGACAGCGACATCAGCCGGATCGGCCGCGGCGAACTGGCCCTCGCGGACGCCGACCCGACGGTGGCCGAGGTGCTGGATCTCGCCGCGGTCGCGGAGCGGATCACCGACGGCAGCTTCGACATCCGGGCCGCCGCGGTCCTGGACCCGTCCGGGATCGTGAAGGCGTGGGCGGCGTCCCGAGCCGCTGAGCAGCTGACCTGCCTGCGCGTCGACCATTACCTCAACGCCGGCGGCGACGTGTTGCTGCGCTCGCTGTCGGAGGCGCGGCCGTGGCGAATCGGGATCGAACACCCTGAGAATCCACAGGGTCTGCTCGCCGTCGTACAGGCTGCCTCCGGTGCCGTGGCGACGTCCGGCCGCTCGCACCGCGGCGGGCACATCACCGACCCGGCAACCGGCGAACCAGCGATCGGGATCGCCCAGGCGACAGTGCTGGGGCCGTCGCTGATCTGGGCCGACGTTCTCGCCACGGCGGTCGTTGCGGGCGGCGTCGAACGCGTGGACCGGAAACAATGGCCGCCCGGGCACGAGTTCCTGCTGGTGACCGACTTGGGAGAGGTGCTCGGTTCGCCGGGCGTGCGCCGGTTCCTTGCGCCCGACCCCACCTTTTCCGCGACGGAGTACCGCGATGTCTGATCTGCATGTCGTGCTGGGAGCGGGCCCACTCGGGACGGGGGTTGCGAGCGCACTCGTCCGGCGTGGGATGCGGGTGCGCATCCTGAACAGAACAGGATCGGGGAGAGCGACCGGCGCGGAGTCAGTGGCCGTCGATGCCACCGACCTGTCGGCGCTCGGTCGGGCCTTCGCCGGTGCGGCGGTGGTCTACCAATGCGCGCAACCGCCGTACCACCGGTGGGAACGCGAATTCCCTGCCCTGCAGGACTGCGTCCTGCAGGGCGCCGAGCATGCCCGGGCGAGCGTCGTCATCGCCGACAACCTCTACCCCTACGGCGATCCCGATGGGAGACCGATCACCGAGTCATCCCCGGAGACCACCACCACCCGCAAGGGCCGGCTCAGGCGAGTGCTCGCTCAGCAGGCGCTCGCAGCGCACGAGGCCGGCCGGCTGCGGGTGGCAATCTCGCGGCCGTCGCACTACTTCGGCCCCGGCTACGACCAGAGCGGCACGATGGTCTTCGGCCGGGCGATGGCCGGGAAGGCAATCCGGATGCTCGGTCGCGCCGATCAGCCGCACAGCTTCAGTTACGTGCCCGACGTCGCGGCAGCAATGGCGACGCTGGGGACCGGGGATCTCGGCTGGGGGCGGGTGTGGATCCCGCCGGTGCAGCCCGCCGTCACCCAGGCCGAACTCGCGCAGCGCGTCTGGACGGCCGCCGGCAGGCCTGGAACGGCGCGCACCCAACTGCTCGGGAGACGGATGGCAACCGTGCTCGGCACCGTCTCACCGACGATGCGCGAACTGCGGGAGATGATGTACGAGTTCGAGAAGCCCTACCTCGTCGACTCTTCCGACTTCCAGACCAACTTCGGGGCGACACCCACCGCACTGGACGAGGCAATCGCGACGACGTTGCGATGGTATGCGGCCAAGAGCACGGTCGATTCGCGGGCGGTGGGCAGCGGCGGGCGCTGATCTGTCAGCGGTCCGCCGGTGCGATCCCGTGTCGCCACCGGTGGGCGACCGCAGGTTCATCCTTTCTGTGCGACGAATCGAGGTTCATCGGATGCCACGATAGGCGAGCCCGGGACCGAAGTGCCTGCGTTTCTGTGAGCGCGGGCGAGTATCGCTGCGATCCCGGCCTTGCTCGGCCCACGGTCCGGATCCAAGATCTCGAGGATTCATCAGATGCAGTCAGCGAGAGGCGACGCCCAGTTCTTGTCACGCGCGACCAGGATGTGGACGCTGCCATGACGCGGCGCGGTCAGAGCGGACGCCGCCCCATCGTGCAGGCTTTGCGCCGGCGTCGGTCGTTGCGCGCGGATCTGGTGCAACTCGTGTACCTGATCGGCGCGGTGACACTTGGGCTGCTGGTGCCCGCCCTCGACGTGGGCGCCCGGATCCACAGCAGCGACGCCGTGGCGCTCATCGCTGGGGTGGCCGCAGGACTCCTGGCGCTCACCGGAATCGTCTACGCGCTGATGTTCCTGGTCGTGCAGTTTGCAGCAACCGCTCAGTCACCGCGCCTGAACCTGTTCCGGGACAACCCGTTGGTGTGGCACACCCTCGGGTTGATCGTCGGTGTCCTTGTTTACAGCGCAACCTGCGCCGTCGTCGCCGGCATCACCGATACCACGACGGTGCTGGTGCCCATCTCGGTGGTATTGCTGGCCTTACTGACGCTCGCGGTGACCCGACGGCTTCAACTCGATGCCTTTCGCTCCGTACAACTCTCACCAGTGCTTGAAGCCATCAGCTCCCGCTCACGGGCCGTCATCGACGCCCTGTATCCGGCCCCGTTCGCCGGTTCTCACGGTCCCCTGCCGTCCCGCCCGGACGGGGTCCTGCAGGTCCGGTGGCCCGGCGACCAGCGGATCTTGCGGCAGATCGACCTGCCCGATCTCCTTCGACTGGCCCAGGGTTCAGATGCGGTCATTCAGCTGCGCATCATGCCCGGCGGCCTCATCCGCCAGAACGCCGTCGTCTTCGACATCTGGGACCCGGTCACGGCACCCGACGCTGCATCGCTGTTGGATACCCTGGAGGTGGGCCTCGACCGAAACCTCGTCCAGGATCCGCTCCTGGGTTTCCGGCTGCTCAACGACATTGCCCTGCGGGCAGTGTCGACGGCGATCAATGATCCCGCCACCGCTCTGCAGGCTTTGGACGCGATCGAGGGACTGTTGTGTGTACTGGTGACGCGTGACCTTGCGATCGAAGTGATCAATGACGATACGAATACCCCGCGAGTACTGCTGGAGGCCCCCGACTGGGAGACGTTCCTGAAGGCCGGAACCGATGAATTGGCTTGCATCCCGGTACATCCCATGGTCTCCTCGCGCCTGCGCACCATGCTCGACCAGGTCCTGACGGTTGCCCCTGAGGAACGCCGGGCATCCGTCGAGCGCAGACTCGCGGCAGTCGACGCAACCTGAGCTTCCGTTGATTCCTCGGGTCGAAGTAGCGGACAGCGCTGATGGCGGCCAGCCTCCATTTTGGTTCCACCGGGCCCGGCGGGTCAGGATGTGACGATGGAATACCGCACACTCGGACGCACCGGCTGCGTCGTCTCCCGCCTCGCTCTCGGCACAATGACCTTCGGCGCGGAGACCGATCAGGCCGGCGCCCACCGGCAACTCGACGCCTTCGTCGAGGCCGGCGGCACCTTCATCGACACCGCCGACGTCTATTCAGCCGGGGTCTCCGAGCAGATCGTCGGCGCCTGGCTGAGCGACCGCCCGGCCGACGTCACCGGCGACGTGGTGCTGACCACGAAGGGCCGTTTCCCGATGGGACCGGGCCGGAACGATGTCGGCAGCTCGCGGCGGCACCTCCAGCGAGCGCTCGACGACTCGCTCCGCCGGCTGAGGGTGGACAGCGTCGATCTCTACCAACTGCACTCTTGGGATCCGGTGACCCCGCTCGAAGAGACGTTGCGGACTCTCGACGACATGGTCACGGCCGGAAAGGTGCGGTACATCGGGCTGTCGAACTTCACCGGTTGGCAGGTGCAGAAGGCCGTTGCTCTGGCGACCGCGGCGGGGTACGCCGTGCCGGTGACCCAGCAGTCGCAGTACAACCTGCTGGTGCGCGAATTGGAGTGGGAAGTCGTCCCGTCGTGCCTCGATGCCGGGCTGGGATTGCTGCCCTGGTCCCCGCTCGGCGGCGGATGGCTGACCGGGAAGTACCGTCGCGAGACGCCACCCACCGGCGCGACCCGGCTCGGCGAGAATCCGGAACGGGGCGTCGAGGCCTACGACCGCCGTTCGCTCCAGGAGCGCACCTGGGCCGTGGTCGACGCGGTCCGCACGGTCGCCGAGGGGCGCAGGGCAACGATGGCGCAAATCGCGCTGGCATGGCTGGCCGAGCGACCCGGTGTCACCTCCGTCATCCTGGGTGCTCGCACGCTCGACCAGCTCACCGACAACCTCGGGGCCGCGGATCTGTACCTGGACGCGTCCGAGATCGCCACGCTGGACGCGGCGAGCGATCCCGAGCCGGCCGACTACCCCTACGGCGAGCCCGGAATCGCCCAGCGTGACCGCCGGCTGAACGTCTAGGAACAGAGGTCCCGATGCATTTCTCGGAGGTCATGGAGCAGGTCGCCCGGGTCTTCGAGGTGATCGGCGCCGCAGTCCTGTTGATCGGACTGCTGTGGGCAGGAGTGCTGTCGATCAAGGTCTGGCGGACGTCCCGCGACGGCTCGCGGGCCTACGCCACCCTGCGGCGGTCGATCGGAGCGGTCCTGCTGCTCGGATTGGAGGTCCTCGTCGCCGCCGACCTGGTCCACACCGTCGCGATCGAGCCGACAATCGAGAACGTCGCTGTACTGGGCCTCATCGTCGTCATCAGGACGATCCTGAGCTTCTCCCTGGAGATCGAGATCGAAGGCATGCCGCCCTGGCGGCGGGCTGCGATGAGCGGTGCGGGTCATGTGACGCGGGCCGCGAGGATGGCCCGTGCGGACGCCGCCCCGGGAGCCGCCGAATCCTGACGGGTGCGGGCGTCGATGACGGGCGACGGCGCAGCCATATTCGCCGACCCAAACTCCCCCGGGGCCATATTCTCAGGCGATGCCGACATCCACCGGCGACTTCGAGCTGACGACCGACGAGCTGCGCGGCGTCGTCGCGTATGCCGTCGCGTGCGCCGAACCTTCCCTCTTCCTGTTTTCGAGGGCCGAGCCCGACGATCCGCGCCCCGCCGCCGCGCTCGATGCCGCTCGCGCCTTCGCCGAGGGCGCGCCCCGCTCCCGCCTACAGCGGACCGCCGCCACCGACGCCCTCCGCGCCGCCAAGGACGCGTCGACCGAACCCGCCCGGCATGCAGCGACCGCCGCCGGCGATGCGGCCGCCGCCGCCTACCTGCACCCGCGGGGCAAGGCGACGCAGGTGCGGCACATCCTCGGTGCAGCGGCCCACGCCGCCCGCGCGGCCGAACTGGCCCGCGGCGACGACAAGGTGGTCGCGGAGTACATCATCACCGCCGCCGCACAGCGCGCCACGCCCGTCGTGCTCGATGTCCTGAACCGCTACCCGCGGGCTCCGCACGGACGCACCCGGGTCGCAGAGCTCATGACACGGCTGGACAACTTGCTCCGTGACCCGCCGCCCCCGCCCCGCGTCGTCGACGACCCGGGCCCGTTCTTCCACGGGACCCGCGCCGACGTGGCTGTCGGCGACCTGCTCACGCCGGGGTGGCGCTCCAACTACGGTTCGGGCCGCCAGTCCAAGCACATCTACATCACGGCCAGCCGCGAGGGCGCGCCCTTGGCCGCCGACCTCGCCCGCGGCGATGGGCCCCCGCGGGTGTACCGGGTCGAGCCGATCGGCTCGATCGAGGACGACCCCAACGTCACCGACAAGCGCTTCCCCGGCAACCCCACCCGCTCGTACCGGACAACCGAGCCGCTGCGGGTCGTCGAGGAAGTCGTCGGCTGGGAGCCGGCGCCGCCGGAGATGGTCCGGCACATCCGCGAACGCCTGGGCGAGCTTGCAGAATTCGGCATCGAGGCGATCGACTAGATCTCACTGTGTGAACCCGTCACGGGTGTGGGGACGGCGGCCGTCTCCCAGGTCAGTCCTCGCGGATACCCCAGGGCGACCCGTATTCCGTGACGAGTTCCAGGAAAGGCTTGGGCGGCAATGCCTCCGGTCCTAGGACGCCGGCTCCCGACCAGGTTCCGGCCGCCATCAACTCGAGCGCGACCACCGGATTCAACGCGGTCTGCCACACCACGGCCTGCGCACCGTATTCACGCATCGACCATTCGTTGTCGACCACGTGGTAGAGGTAGACCTGCCGCGGGGCACCGTCCTTGCCGGTGCCTTTCACCCACAGGCCCGCACAGGTCTTGCCGGACATACGATCTCCCAGATGCGCCGGGTTCGGCAGCACTGCCGCGACGACGTCACGAGGTGAGACCTGCACGTCGCCGACCTGCACCGGCGTCGTGCTGTCGAGTCCGAGCTTGTGCAGTACCTGCAGCACGGTGATGAACTCCTCGCCCAATCCGTACTTGAACGTCACCCGCCCGGCATCGATCCAGCGCGGCATCAACAGCACTTCCTCGTGCTCGACGTTGACGCACTCGACCGGGCCGATGCCATCCGGGAACTCGAAGACCTCCGGTTCACTGAACGGCGGCGTCGTGAACCAGCCGCGGTCCTTTTCGTAGATCACCGGCGGGTTCAGGCATTCCTCGATCGTGGTCCAGATCGAGAAGCTGGGCGCGAAGTCGAAGCCGGCCACGGCCAGGTTGGCGCCGTCCCGGACGCCGAGCTCCTCGATCTCGGAGAACAGCTCGTCGGCGGCGTAGCGGGCGAACACGTCAGCAAGGCCGGGCTCGATGCCCATGCCCACCAGCGCCAGCTGACCGGCCGACTCCCACTCGTCGGCCAGCGCGAACTGCTCATCGCCCAGCTTCACGCCGGTCTTCGAATACGGTTCCGTCGGATGTGGCTGGGACAGCGACATCGCCATGTCCAGATAGTTCGCACCACCGCGCAGCGCCGCTGTGAACAGGGGCATGACGAAACGCGGATCGGTCGCGTTCATCAGGACATCGCAGCGGTGCTCGCTGAGCAGCGCGGAAACGGCGGCGACATCCGATGCGTCGACGCGGGCGGCCACAAACCGCGGGTCGGCGGTCATCTCGACCACCTGGGCCGCCCTCGCCGCATCGAAATCGGCGACCACCATCGCCTCGAAGAACGTTCGCCGCGCGGCGATCAGGGCGATCGACCCGCCGACGCCACCTGCTCCCACCAACAACACTCGCATGGATGAACCCTTCGGCCGGGAAAATTGACTGTCAGAGACCGGACCTTGCGCAAATGGGTCTCAGCAGTGACATTATGACCCTTCTCCGGACAGCATCGCCGGGGAGAACAGATACGCGGGTCACCGTCGCGTCGGTGCGATGTCGGGAACCGCTCGAGGCCATGACCCTCCGGGTCTGGCGTGGAGGACACGATGGCGACTGAACCCGCTGCCACACCACCTGCTGCCACCCCGCCACCGTCGGAACCGTTGCAGGACAGCGGGTCATCGGAGGCGACGCTCAAACCCGGCGCCATCGGTTTCGTCAGTTCGATGGTGATCGGGCTGGCGTCCACGTCCCCGGCCTACTCGCTCGCCGCCATCATCGGGCCGATGGTCGCGCTCCTCGGTGTCTATGCGCCGGGCGCATTGTTGGCGTCATTCGTACCCATGTTGTTGATCGCGTCAGCCTTTTACTACCTCAACCGGGTCGATTCTGATTGCGGAACGACATTCTCCTGGGTGACCCGGGCAATGGGTCCCTGGTTCGGGTGGATCGGCGGGTGGGCGATCGGTATGACCGGCGTGCTCGTCGTCGGCTCCCTGGCCAACGTCGGCGTCACCTATTTCCTGCTGGCCATCGGCGCCGATGACCTGGTCGAGAACGAATGGCTCATCAGGGCTCTCACCGTCGCGCTGATCCTGGTCATGACGGCGATCTGCGTGATCGGCACCGAATTGTCGGCGCATTTCCAGGACATCCTGATCATCGCCCAGGTCATCGCGCTGATCGCGTTCGCCGCGACCGCCCTCTACGCAGCCTTCTCCGGGACGAGCGAACTCGGATCCATCACCCCGGAATGGGGTTGGCTCAATCCGTTCGGAGCGGGCGGTGCGGCGCTCACCGGCGGGCTGCTGCTCGGCGTGTTCGCCTACTGGGGTTGGGAATCGGCGGTCAATCTCAACGAGGAGACCGAGGGCGCCAGCTCGACCCCCGGCCGGGCCGCGATCGCATCGACCGTGGTGCTGCTGGTGACCTACGTGTCCGTCGCCATTGCCGTGGTCGCCTATGCAGGCGTCGATTATCTGACCGAGAACGCCGAAGAGGAGGAGGCGATCTTCGCCTCGCTCGCCGACAGCGCGATGGGCGGCTGGTCATGGGTGCTGCTGCTGGCGGTGTCGACGTCGGCCATCGCCTCCACCCAGACGACCATCATCCCGGCCTCGCGGACCGGCCTGTCGATGGCTCGCCGGCACGCCCTGCCGAAGGTGATGGGCCATATCCACCCACGGTTCCGCACGCCTGATGTCTCCACCTGGACCGTGGCCGTCATCGCCATCGTCTGGTATCTGGTCGTCGATTACATCAGCGAGAACGCCCTGTTCGATTCCCTCACGGCGCTGTCCCTGCTGATCGCCTTCTACTACGGCCTCACCGGCATCGCCTGTGCCATCTACTACCGGCACGAGCTGACCAAGAGCGTGAAGAACTTCATCCTGATCGGCGTCGGGCCCGTCATCGGTGCCGTGCTGTTGTTCTGGCTGCTGGTCGAGTCGATCATCGACATGTCCGACCCGGAGAACTCGTATACCGGCGCGGCATGGTTCGGCGTCGGACCGCCGTTGGTGATCGGTGTGGGCGTCTTCGTCGCCGGCATCCTGTTCATGATCTTCTGGCGCATCAAGGACGGTCGCTATTGGCAGGAGCAGCGCAGCGTCGCGGACCCGGTGCTGGCCGCTGGCCCCGCCAAAAAGTCGACCGGGACGACCGACAGAGACGGAGAGGGCCGATGAGCATCGTCCTGGGGTATGACGAGTCGCCGGGCGCGCGTCGCGCGCTCCGCTACGCCATCGACCTGGCGAAGCTGCTGAACGACGAACTGATCCTGGTCTACGGCGCGGAGCCCCCCAGCCGGATGGGCGAGGAGTTCGCCGAGCATCTCCATGCACTCGCCGAGGAGGGCAGGTCCGCACTCGCGCACGCCGTCGAGCAGACCAAGGCCGCCGGGGTCCCGTCGATCGTCGAGTTGGTCGACGAGAAGCCCCCGGCCGCACTGCTGGCGGCCGCGGACAAACACGACGCGCGGCTGATCGTCGTCGGTACCTACGGTGAGAGCCCGCTGCGCGGAGCCATCCTCGGCTCGACCCCGCACAAGCTGCTGCACTGGTCGTCGCGGCCGGTGCTGTGCGTCCCGCCGCCCGAAGAGCCCGCGGACGACTGACCCAGCGGACGACTGACCCCAGGGGACTGACAGACGACTGACTGACCCCAGGGGACTGACAGACGACTGACAACGATGGACAGCGGTCTGACGGTGACCACCGGATGCTACCCGCGCCGGGAGATCGGGACCCACCGCCGCAAGATCGCCGTGCGCGGCCACCCGTGCGGCACCATGGCAGGGTGAGCGCCTGCCCTCGGACCCCGATCAGGATCGACGTCCGATGAGCGGCTCCAGGGTCACCCTGATGGACGTCGCCCAACGCGCCGGGGTGTCCCGCACGACGGCCTCGTTCGTGATGACCGGCCGACGCGACATGCGGATCTCCTCGGATGCCGAGCAACGGGTGATGAAGGCGGCCCGGGAGCTGAACTACAGGCCCAGCCTGCTGGCCCGCAGCCTGCGGACCAATCTGTCGCAGACCATCGGTCTGCTCTCCGACGTCATCGCGTCGGAGGCGTTCGCGGGTGAGCTCATCCGCGGCAGCATGGCGTCGGCCCTGTTGCACGACCATCTGATGTTCATCGGCGAGACCGAGGGTGACCCTGAACTCGAGAAACGCCTGGTGCAGAGCATGCTCGACCGCGGTGTCGGCGGTTTCCTCTATGCGTCGCTGTACACCCGCAACGTCCGGGTGTCGCGCGTCCTGCGCGAACAGCAGCTGGTGCTGCTCAACTGCCTGTGCGGCAGTGCGAAATTCCCGGCTGTGATCCCGGACGAGAAGGCGGGTGGCAGGGCAGCGGCTGCAGAACTGCTGCGGCACGGACACCGGGACGGAATCGTGCTCGTCGGCGAGCGCCTTCGATCGGTGGTTGCCGCGGTGGAACGATGCGCCGGCATCGAAGAGGAACTGGCCGGCAGCGATGCGCGCATCGCAGATTTCGTCGACACCCTTTGGTGGCCCGAACCGGCGCATCAGGCGGTTCACGACTACCTCGCGGCGGGTCACCGGCCGACGGCATTCATCTGTTACAACGACCGCATCGCGATGGGGGTCTACCAGGCCGGGCAGGATTTCGGGCTCCGCGTGCCGCACGACTTCTCGGTCGTCTCGTTCGACGATTCCGATCTCGCCTGCTGGCTGGCGCCAAAGCTGACAAGTGTGGCGATTCCACACCTCGAGATGGGCAGGCGTGCAGTCGAATTGTTGCTCGACCCGGCCCGCGAGGCGATCGTGCACCGGGTCCCGATGCCACTGCGACCACGGGAATCCGTCGGGCCGCCTCCCGCCCATCAGGAATCGACCGCTGAAGAACTGACTGCTGAGTGATCGACCGCCGCGGTGACGGACCGCCGGCCGGCTGCATGCACCCGACGGACCCCCGGTCCGAGATGTCAGGCCAGCGCCGCGGCCGCCCCCGCCGCACCGGACACCAGCACCGGCCGGGTCCGGCCGTGCCGGATCAGACCCCGCCACCGTTGCACGTCATACACCGAAGGGTCCGTGCGGCGGATGAAGTCCGTCAGCAGCGTGACGAATCGGTCCGGGAACTCCTCGTGTGGGAAATGACCGGCTCCCGGGACGATGTCGATCCGGGCGTCGGGGATGACAGCCCTGGCCAGTTCGGCATGCCGGACCGGCAGGACGCTGTCCCGTTCGCCCCACATGACGCACGTCGGCATGTTCGACGCCAGATAGGCACGATCGGCCATCGTCACCACCTGGCCGCGCCAGTCGACGACCGCCCGCAGGACGTGCAGGAACGCCGCCCGCTCCTGCGCATCGTGCTTGCCGGCCAACACAGACAGCGCGCCAGGGAGGTCCGCGGTACCCGGCAGCCCCGCGGCGTGCGCCCGGCTGCCCAGGAACCGGGCAACAGCGAGCACCGGCGGAGACGCCGCGACCGCCAGAGCCGTGCCCGCACCGGGCAACGTCAGTCCGCGCAGCACGGGACTGACACCGCGGCCCAGCCCGCCGGGCGCGATCAGCATCAGGCGTTCGGTGTACTGCGGGTACTGATAGGCGAACTGCATGGCGACCCCGCCGCCGAAACTGTGGCCGACCACCGTAGCTCGTTCGATTTCGAGCAGCGCCAACAGGTCTCGCATGCCGTTGGCGTACCCGCCCAGGGTGTAATCCGCCCGCGGTTTGGCGGAGGCACCATGCCCGAGCAGATCCGGGGCGATGACGGTGAACCGTCGGGCCAGCCGGTGCAGGACCGGATTCCAGGTGGTGTGGTCGCAGCCCAGTCCGTGCAACAGGAGAAGGGCCGGGCCGCGACCGGCCATCACGAAGGCCCGCCGGTGTCCGTGCACGACGACGGAGCGAACGCGAGGCTCGCTGGACCGAGGCATCGGCGCGCCTCCAGGGACACGGTGAACACAGTGGGACGATCAGCGCGGCGCCCGCAGGTGACGGGCGCCACACTCCTCTTCGCACGATAACCCGTTTCGGCGTCAACCGTCGCGCGAAGTCGGGCCACCCGGTTCAGGCGCAGGCAGCCGCGTGGTCAGCCCAGCCGTTTCCTGATCGCGGACAGCGGGTTCAGGCGGGCGATGGCCACGGTGAGTGCGGTGGCGAAGCCGCACCACGCCGGGTACGGCGCCAGCGCGATCCCGGCGCGGCGATCCGCCGCGGCGACCCGGCGGACCAGGTCGGCCGAGCTCGCGGTCAGCACCGCGCACTCGGCCGCTGCCACCCATGGCCGGTGAAAGCGGAAGAACAGCCACGACCACCCGGCATTCAAGGCCAGGTTGACGCCGAGGGCGGCGATCAACGAGCGCTGCTCACGCACCCGGTGCTCATCCCCGAGCCGCGCGATCGCGTGCCCGGCGGACAGCGCGACGTCCGCGTACAGGGGCGTCCAGACGATGCCGTAGACGGGGGGCGGCGGCTGCCAGGACGGCTTCTCGAGCGTCCGGTAGTAGGGCCCGTCGGGGTCGGTGGCGAGCCCGCCGGCCACCGCAGTCGCGGTCACCCCGGCCAGGCAGCCGGCAAGAATCATCAGCCTCTGTGCGCGCATCAGGACGCCGCCGATAGCGGCACTGCAACCACATGCCGACGGCGGCCGGCGCTCGTGGTTCCTTCTCCGTGGAGGACATCTGTCGGGCACCGTTGCTCAGGGACGGTCACGGTCAGCACGATCATTTCAATGAGGTGCCCAACCGGCCGAGGATCAACCCGACCGCACCGAACCCTCAACCCGGGTCGGCCCGTGTCAATCCACCCCACACTGAGGGCTGGACCGTGGGTCCTGATCCGCCGGCGCAGCTCGCGCCATCAGGTGACGCAGCGATGGCCCTGCGCACCCAGCCGGCAGAGATCGAATCGGTGACCGGGGCGGTCGCGGGCCCTGTCGCCGGATCAGCCCTGCGGAACCCCCCGACGGCGGAAGCCGACCGCCGCTGCCATGCCGAGGACAGCGGCGATGGCGCCGAGGACCACGAGGGGCAGCGCCCGGACGGTGCCCAGCGGAGGGTGGCCGACATGCGTCGTCGGGGACAGGTCGAGCACCCACCCGGCCAGATCCAGGCCCGGGCCGAGGAGCGCGACGAAGGCGGCGAAGGCAAAGGCCGCCCATGCCACGGTCAATGCCCTGGGCCGCGCGCCGAAAAGCGCGAGCGCCAGCCCGCCGACGAGGAGTTCGGCGGGCAGGTATGCCGCGCCCGCACCGACGACCGGCCACAGGTGCACCGAGGTGCCCATCGACCACGCTGTCGTCGCGGCCAGGACGATCGAGGAGACGACGACGATGACGACGAGCCCCGTGACGATGACGAGCCCGTGTGCGGCGAGCCAGCGCAAGCGCGACAGGGTGCCGGACAGCCGAGGCTCGAGACGCCCGGCGGTCTCCTCCCCGCGCAGGCTGCTGACGGCCTGCACGGCATACCCCGAGGCGATGATGGCGATGTAGAGCTGGGTGACGGCCAGGAAACCGTCCTCGGGTTGGTCACCCGACATCCCCATGGCCTGGGCCATCGCCGGATTCCCGGCGACGGCGTCGACAAACTGCTGGGCAAGCGCGCCCATCATGCTCGCGATGACCAGGGCGCCGGCGAGCCAACCGAGGACCGCCGGGCGGTGGATCGCGGTAGCCAGCCCGAGCGGGCTGCGCAACCTGGTCGTCGCTCTGGCCGATCCCGAGCCCGCCCGGGTGAGGGAACTACCGAGGTCACGGCGCGCGGCGAGTAGGACGGCGAGCGTGGCGAGCAGCCCGCCGACGGCCAGCGGAATGAGCAGGGTCCACCACCGCATGCCCCCGAACGGGGCGGCCTTCTCGGCCCAGCCGAGCGGCGACAGCCAGGTCCACCACGTGTTTGTCACGTCTCCGATGCCCCGCAGCAGGTAGGCAACGGCCAGGACGAGCAGGCTCCACACGTAGACCCCCCGCGAGTGCAAGGTCAGCTGGGCGAGTAGCGCCGCAAGCCCGGCGAAGGCGATGGCGAGAGCGCCGAGGGAAGCGGCGTACAGGACCGATCGGGCGGCGGGTACCCCCGAGACGGTGAGCCCCAGGGCGAACGCCATGGCGGTGGCGACGATGGCGGCGGAGGCGACGACGAGCCCGGCCAGCACCGGGACGTGGCGCGCGACACGGCCGCCGAGGACCGCCTCGAGCCGCCCGGCCTCCTCCTCTCGCCGGGTGAACTGCGCGACGAGGCTGATCCCGAGCAGCGGAAGGAGGAATGCGGCGAGGAAGCCGAACTCGTCCTGGATGATCCCGCCGAGACTGTCGATACCTTCGACCCTGCCGTTGATGGCGACGAGGGCGTCACCGGCCGTGACGGCGCGGGCATAAGAGTGGATCTCCTCGGGGGTGGTGTAGAGAGCGGCGACCGCCATCGCCGTGCCGACCATGCCGGCAATGAGTGTGAACATCCAGACGAGCGTGCCGCGGCGGTGGGTCCGCCATTGGACACCGAGCATGGGCCTCAGGCCGGTCGTGTTCATCGCTCCACCTCGTGCGGCTCGCCGAGTTCGGTGGCGTCTGGTGCGGCCGTTCCGTCATAGCTGCGCAGGAAGAGCGCGTCCATGCTCGGTGGCGTGGCGGTGAGCGTGTGGATCCGTGCGGCGTGCAGCGCGCCGACAACGGCGTCGAGGTGCTCTGCGTCGATGGTGAACCGGCTGTCAACGTGGCCGTCCAGCCGCTCGGAGACGTAATCCGCGACGCCCGGGGCGGCGGCGAGGCCCGCGACGGCGTCGATGGTGACGGCATGGACGTGGGTGCGGGTATGCCGTCGCAGCTCGGCGAGGGATCCGGTCGTCACGGTCCGGCCCTGGCGGATGATGGTCACCCGGTCCGCGAGAGCCTCGACCTCACCGAGGATGTGGCTTGACAGCAGGATCGTGCAGCCCTCCTCTCGGCGTTCTCGGACCACCTCCTGGAAGGCATGTTCCATGAGCGGGTCCAACCCGGAGGTGGGCTCGTCGAGAACCAGCAGGTCCGCGCCCGCGGCGAGAGCGGCGATCAGGGCGACCTTCTGCCGGTTGCCTTTGGAGTAGTCGCGGACCCGCTTGGTCGGGTCGAGGTCGAACCGCTCGATGAGCGCGTATCGACGCGCCTCGTCGAGCCCGCCCTGGGTCGCGCCGAGAACGTCGATGCACTGGCCGCCGGTGAGCCCAGGCCAGAGCGCGACATCGCCGGCGACATACGCGAGCCGTTCGTGGAGCGTCGCGGCGTGGCGCCAGGGGTCCCCGCCGAAGAGCTCGATGTGGCCGCCGGTGGCGCGGATCAGGCCGAGGACGACACGGATCGTCGTCGACTTTCCCGCTCCGTTAGGACCGAGGAAGCCGTGGACCTCTCCCGGGACCACCTCGAGGTCGAGCCCGTCGAGTGCGCGGAACCGACCGAAGGACTTGGTCAGCCCGACGGCGCGGATGACGGATTGGGACGTGCTCACGGTGTTGTACTCCTCTCCGCAAGGCGCTCGACGCACCCTCGGCGTAGACGATGGCGGCGCTCCGGCTCCGGGCGGTTCCCCACATCGTGGCGAACACCGAGAACTCAGTCGCTGCGCTCACTGACTCCTGCTCCCGGATCGTCCGGAACGGTGAAGGCTCCGCCGCGGTAGATCTCCAGCACGGTGTTTCCCCAGCGGCGCAGGCCCTTTCGGCTCAGCGGATCAAATCCCAGCACCCTGGTCACCTCGTCGCGAAGCAACACCACCGCAAGGTCGTTGATGAGCAGGAACGCCGCCCGTGCCGCCGCGTCGGCGGTCGGCCGCAGCAATCCTGCCGACTCCAGGTTCGCCAAACTCGCGACCGTCGCGGCATACAACGATCCGAACAGCGCGGTCGCCGTCGGGCCGCCATCGATCAGCAGTCGCCGAAGGTAGGCCAGCACCGCCCCGTCCGAGCCGACCTGGTCGTGGAACGCGGCGGCAATCGACATGAACTCTCCGCCCCGGACGTCGGCGGCACCCATCTGCTCGGCGTCACCCAACTGCTCGAGCAGCTCGGCGAAGACTTCGGTCACCCGGGCGTCAACCGCCTCCCGCAACCGCGCCTTCGTGCCGAAATGGTGAACGACCAACGACGATGACACACCGGCGTCCGCAGCGATGTCCCGGATCGACACGGCGGCCCATCCGCGCTCGGCGGTCAGCCGCATCGCGCTTTCCCGGATCGACGCCAATCCGGTCAGATCACCTACCGCACGCATGTGCAGAGGATAGCACGATTGTGCAGCCCATTATGTCGAGCGTTCAGCTGGAAGAGACAGTCGACGTGTGCCGACTCGCACGCAGACAGCGGGGCACGGCACGGCCCGCTGAAGGCGGATGTGCAGGAAGGAAATCTCGATGACCTTTCGGGGATGACGAATGCGTAAACTCCGGCCGTCGATTCGAACCATTTGGAGGTCTTGGAACGAGTATCCGAGTGGAAGTGTCCGCAAGACCGCCCCGATCGGTCGCGCCTGTGTCGGCGCGACGACCGTAGCCACCCGGAGGATCCACTCGTGACCCCAGAGCCACGCACGCTGCCCCGCCGCACCGTCCTCGCCGCCTCGGGAACCGCCGTCCTGGCCGCCGCGGCCGCCTGCGGTTCCACTTCGGCGGCGACGGACAGCTCGACGCCTGCGGCGACTTCCGCCGCGGGCGGCTCGTCCGCCGGGTCGTCGACCGCGGCGTCGTCTGCCGCATCATCGTCGACCGCATCGTCGACCGCCCCAGAATCCTCGTCCGCCGAGTCCTCCGCCGCCGAGTCTTCGACGGCGGCGTCATCGTCCGCCGCAGAGTCGACTCCGGCCGGCAAGGCCGTGGCGGCCGTCGCGGACGTCGAATCTGCGGGATCGGTCGTCGTCGAGGGACCTTCGGGGCCGTTGTTGCTGGCCGCCGCGAACGGCTCCGTCGTCGCCCACACCGCGATCTGCACACACCAGGGCTGCACCGTCGCGGCGAACGGTGGCTGCCCGTGCCACGGATCCAAGTTCAACGTGCAGACCGGAGCGGTGGAGAACCCACCCGCTCTGCAGCCGCTCGCCGAAGTTCCCGTCACGGTCAGCGGCGGTCAAGTCTTCGCGACCTGAGTGACTGTGTGATCGCCAACCGCACGCACAGCAAGCACACAGCTCAGACCTAGACGGGGCACACTGCCTGCGTCGAGCATCGGGGACGTGAGCATCAGCAGCCCCCTCTCCAGCGCGGGAGCACCCGTGGACCGTGCCGCACTTCGCGGGCCCGACGGCCGGCCGATCCGGGTTCTCGTGGTCGACGACGAACCCACACTGTCCGAACTCGTCGGGCTCGCGCTGCGCTACGAGGGCTGGCAGGTCCGGACCGCCGCCGACGGGATGTCCGCGATCGCGGCCGCCCGCGAGTTCAAACCGGACCTCGTCGTGCTCGATGTGATGCTCCCCGATGTCGACGGACTCGAGGTGCTCCGTCGACTGCGGGCCGATATCGAGCGGATGCCGGTGCTGTTCCTGACGGCCAAGGACGACGTGAGCGACCGGATCGCCGGGCTCACCGCCGGTGGCGACGACTACGTGACCAAGCCGTTCTCGATCGAGGAACTGGTGCTGCGACTGCGCGCGTTGTTGCGCCGCTCCTCCCTTGCGCTGACCACCGATTCGGCCACCATCGTGGTCGGCGACCTGGTCCTGGACGAGGATTCCCGCGAGGTCCGCCGCGGTGACCACCAGATCACCTTGACCGCAACGGAATTCGAATTGTTGCGATTTCTGATGCGCAACCCGAAACGGGTGCTGTCCAAGGCACAGATTCTCGACCGCGTGTGGAATTACGATTTCGGCGGCCAGGCCAATATCGTCGAGTTGTACATCTCGTACCTGCGCAAGAAGGTCGACGCCGGCCGCGAACCGATGATCCACACCATGAGGGGCTTCGGTTATGTCCTCAAACCAGCGCCGTGACGCCGCACCGCAGGAGAAGCGCCGCACCCGCCGCCCGCTGACCCTTCGCACGCAGCTGACCGTCGGCATCGTCGTCCTGATCACCGTCGTCTGCGGTGTGGTCGCCGTCTCCACCGAGATCTTCCTCAGCCGTTACCTCGTCGCGCAGGTGGACAACCAGGCGCGGCAGGTCAGCAGATTCGCCGTCGGGCCGGAGCGCCCACCGGACGACGTCCCGTTGCCCGGCAACGTGTTCGACTGCGATGGAGGGGGAGGAAAGTTCGGACCTGGGCAGCCACTCGGCGGGCTGTCCGCTCGGGTCTTCGACGACGAGGTGGTCTCGGCCGGCATCCTGACGCTGACGGATCAGAACACCCCCACGTGCGCCGCCGTCCCTGCGTCGTCCGAGGCGGCCATCGCCTCGTTGCCCGCCGACGGCGCCGCGCACACCGTCACCATCGACGGCGTGGGCGACTACCGCGCGGTGGCGAGCGTGCTGTCCGACGGCTCTGTCCTGGTGTCCGGGGTGCCTCTGGCGTCCGTGCAGGCATCCCTCGTGCAACTGGGCATCATCATGGGGATCGTCACCGGAATCGCTCTGCTGCTCGGTGTTCTCGTCGTCTTCCTCGTCGTCCGGCACACACTGCGCCCCCTCGACAGGGTGGTGGCCACCGCCCGGCAGGTCTCCACCCTGCCGCTGGACCGCGGTGAGGTGGACCTCGGGGTGCGGGTCCCGGAGCGGGATACCGACACCCGGACCGAGATCGGTCAGGTCGGCGCGGCGCTGAACCAGATGCTGGGCCACGTCTCTGGTGCGCTCGTCGCGCGGCAGGCGTCCGAGATGCGGGTCAGGCAATTCGTCGCCGACGCGTCGCACGAACTGCGGACCCCGCTCGCCGCCATTCGCGGTTATGCCGAGCTCGCGCGCCGGGAAGAGGATGACACGGTCGGCGTCGCACACGCGCTGCGCCGGGTCGAATCCGAATCCGAGCGGATGACGACACTTGTCGACGACCTGCTGCTGCTCGCCCGTCTCGATTCCGGGCGGCCGCTGTCCAACGAAGAGGTCGATCTGACGCTCGTGGTCGTCGACGCCGTCTCCGATGCCCGGGTGGCCGGTCCCGACCATCGCTGGCAGCTGGACCTGCCCGAGGAGCCGGTCACCACATTCGGTGATGCGGCCCGGCTGCACCAGGTGCTGGCCAATCTGCTGGCCAACGCACGCACCCACACACCGCCAGGCACGACGGTGTGGAGCGGAATGCGGACGGAGCCCGGTTTCTCCGTCGTGACGGTGATCGACAACGGTCCGGGCATCCCCGCCGACCTCCAGCCGGAGATCTTCAACCGTTTCGTACGGGGCGATTCCTCGCGGTCGAGAGCGGCCGGATCGACCGGCCTCGGCCTTGCCATCGTGGCGGCCGTCGTCGGCGCGCACGGCGGCACGGTGTCGGTGGCGAGCCGACCCGGGGAAACGACGTTCACGGTCCGGCTCCCCCGCGGCGGGCCGACGGCCGGCTCCGCGCAGTCTTCGCACATCCGATCGGGGGCTTCGGTCCTCGGCGGACGGTGACATGCGCTGGGCCGTTGTGCACGGTGGACCACCGTCAGGGTGGTCACCGGAGAACCCCCCGGCCGCGCGGGTGCGAAGCGTGAAACCGATTGAGCTGTCGAGGTTTACGGCAGTCACCGGTACCGCGGCGGGGACGCGTACCGTGACCGCATGTCTGACGGCAACGGCGGCGCCGATCCGGACAGCCCGATGGGAGGCCTCGCCACCGCGCCGGTCGCTGTCGATCCGGGCACGGAAGACCGCACCCTCGCCGAGAGCGAGCTGCGCTACCGGCGTCTCGTCGAGAACGTGCCGCACCAGGCTTTCCTGATGGCCGACACAGAGCTCCGCATCGTGCTGGCGATCGGCGATGCGCTCCGCGCGAACGGCCTCGACCCGGACAGCCTGCCCGGCGCGCTGCTGGGAGACGTGATCCCGGCCGGCGCCTGGCAGACCCTCGGGCCGCATTACCTGGCCGCGCTGAACCGGGTTTCGGTCGACCTGGACTACACCAGCCCGGTCCGCGGCCACGACTTCCGCATCCGGATCGGACCCGTCCTCGGCGACGACGGAAGCGTCATCGGCGTGCTGTCGGTCAGCGAGGACGTCACCGACGAGCGGTTCCACCAGTTCGAGCTGGAGTACCTGCACGGCCTCAGCCGGATCGGGACGGCCCGCTACGACCGGCAACTCGGGTGGCAGTGGGACCGGCAACTGCTGGACATGTGCGGGATCGACACCGACCTGGCGGAGGCCGGAGCGACCGGCGGGACCGGCGATCCGGCCACCGCGATCGCCGGCCTGATGCTCCCGTCCGACAGGGCCGACACCCTGAACGCATGGGCGGCGGTGCGCGCCCGAGGCGGCCGATGCGTGACCTCCTACCGGATACGACACGGACGGACGGGAGAGGTCCGACACCTGCAGAGCAACCAACGGGCGGTCGTGGATACCCAGGGCCGGTTGCTGCATGCCATGGCCACCCACGTGGACGTCAGCGATTCCGTCATCGGCCGGGAGAAGGCGGAGCGGGCCCGCAGGCAGGCTTCAGACGACCGAGCGGCGTTGCTCCGTCGGGCCAGTGGCGCGCTGGCCGAGTCGGGCTGCGGCGCAATGGATGTCTTCCCGATGATCGTCGAACTTGCGGGCGCTGCACTCCGGTCGGGCGCCGTTCTCCGCATCCTGACACCGGACCGCCGGACCATCGAACGGGACGTGGTGGCTCACCACGATCAACGGGTTCAGGAGCGGTTCGCCGACGCCGTCCGACGGTCGACGCGCTCGATCGAAGCCGGATCCGAGATTCGGAAAGCGGTGATCATCGGCTCGCGCATGATCTCCACGATCGGCGCTGACGGGAATTCGCCCGCCTATCTGCGGGAGTTCCCCGACGATGTCGGCTTCATGCCGGAACAGAGCATCATCGCCCCCGTCCGGCATGACGGAACCGCTCTGGGATTGTTCTCCGTCGTCCGTTCCAGCATCGACGATCGGTTCGAACAGGCCGACGCCGACCTCGTCCAGGTGCTGGCCGATGGCATGGGATCGGCCATTGCTGAGCGGCGGGCCCAAGAGCGCGCCGAGGACGACCAGCGCCGGCTGCTCGATCACCTGGCGGAGACCGAGTCTCGCGAGCGATCGATGCTGGCCGAGGCGATCCACGACGAGCCGATGCAGATCATCATCTCGGCGATGATGCGTCTTGACCTGATGCGGGCGCAGGATGGATTCAGCGATCCCGAGCAGGGCGAGGACATCATCGCAACGCTGGAGACAGCCGTCGAGAAACTCCGCAGATTGGTCATCGCCGTCACCGCACCGGACTTCGGGAACGGCCTCGGTGTCGCGCTGAAAAACCTGGCGGAAGGCATGTTCACCGGCACGTCCACCACCGTGACCGTGCTCGGTGACACCCACGTCACGCTCGCGCCGGCGACGAAGGCCTCCGCGTACCGCATCGCGCGGGAGGCACTGGTGAACGTGCGCAAGCACGCGGCCGCCCGAACCGTCACCGTCCGGCTCACCGACGGTGAGGATGCCGTGACCATCGCCGTGACCGATGACGGCCTCGGATCCGCGCAGTTGGACGCCGGGGCAGGGCATCTCGGCCTGCTGGCCATGCGCAACCGGGCACGCGCCGAGTCCGGTCGACTGACGATCGAGAGCACTGTCGGCCGCGGGACCACTGTCGTCCTGACGCTGCCGCCCGCAGACCGGAACGTCCTGCAGAAGGGCTCCCCGCTCCGCGTCTTCGTGGTCGACGACCATACGAAGGTTCGCGAACACCTGGCCCGATTGCTCGACGCAGAAGAGGACATCACGGTGGTGGGCCAGGCGGCCTCGGTCGCCGAAGCGCGGGCGGTGATCCCGGCGGCGGCTCCGGACGTCGCGGTGCTCGACGTACGACTGCCCGACGGCGACGGGATCGGGCTGTGCCGTGAACTGCTGACCCTGATGCCGGACCTGCGCTGCCTGATGCTGACCTCCTACACCGATGAGCGGGCCATGACCGAGGCACTCCTGGCCGGCGCCGCAGGCTTCCTGCTCAAGGACGTCAAGGGAATGGAACTGATGGACGCCGTCCGCGCTGTCGGTGCAGGCCGCTCCATGCTGGACAGCCGTGCGACGGCCGCGCTGATCAACCGCCTCCGTGCACGCAGCGAATCGGCAACGGACACAGCCCCGCTCACCGGCCAGGAGGCCATCATGCTCGACCTGATCGGCGAGGGGCTGACCAACCAGCAGATAGCCGATCGCACCCAGCAGTCTTCCACCGATGTCGCCGACGACGTCGGTCGACTGGTGTCGAAGCTCGGTCCCGATTCCACCCGCTGAGGTCCGGCCGGGGTGGAATCAAGCAGGGCCGGCAACGGTCGTGTCTACTGCCCGGTGATCCACGGTTCGCCTGCCCGATCGTCGGCGCGACCAAACAACACCATTTGCAGCACGCGGTGGCGGCGCTCGACGTGAACCTGAGCGAGGACGAGGTCGCAGCGCTGGAGCAGCCCTACGTGGCCCAGGACAATTGCTGGTGGTGAGGGCGGATCGATCGTGCCGGGGCCCTGGCAGCCTTCACTGGGCGCCAGCAATCGGCTGTCCGGAACGGTCACAGTCCCAAAACTGGCAAGGTGGACAGGTGACCGACGCGGAGACCCGGCCCGCCGCCGAGCCGGTGAGCACGAGGTGGAACCCGCCGTACCCGGTCGAACTCCGACGCACCCTTGCGCCTTTACGCCGCGGCAGCGGGGATCCCACGATGCGGGTGGACGGCGCCGGCGTCTGGCGGACCGGACTGACCCCGCTCGGGCCGGTGACGATGCACCTTGCCGCACACGCCGGAATCCAGGCAACCGCATGGGGCGACGGTGCGGAGTGGGCGATCTCCCAGCTTCCGTCGATGCTGGGCGACGGCGACGACTGGTCGGAACTCGACTGCAGCGCCCACCCCTTGCTGGACCGCACCCGGCGGATGGTCCCGGGACTGCACATTCCGCGCACCGGCCTGGTGTTCGAGTCGCTTGTTCCGGCTGTGCTGGAGCAGCGGGTGGTCGGCGCGGACGCACGACAGTCGTTCCGCCAGTTGGTGTCCCGGTTCGGCTCGGTGCCACCCGGTCCTGCGCCCGAAGGCATGCGGGTCCCGCCATCGGCGGCCGAATGGGGCCGGATCCCCTCCTGGGAATGGCATCTCGCGGGCGTCGACCCGGGCAGGGCGGCGACGGTCGGCTCGGCTGCCAGGGTGGCCGCCGGCCTCGAGCGCACCGTGCAGCGCGGCCGCGGCGGCCCCACGGTGACCTCGGCGCTCCGAACGGTGCCCGGCATCGGGATCTGGACGGCCGCCGAGATCGTCCAGCGCGCGCACGGCGATCCCGACACCGTCAGCGTCGGCGATTTTCACCTGTCCGCTCTGGTCGGCTGGGCACTGGCGGGGCGGCGGACGGACGACGACGGCATGCTCGAACTGCTGGAACCGTGGCGGGGTCACCGCTACCGCGTCGTGCGGCTGATCGAGAGCAGTGGCTTTCGCGAACCGCGCTTCGGCCACCGCGCCGCTCGGGTGGATCACCGCCGTCACTGAGCCTGCACCCGCAGAGCCGCACGCCGCAAATCCCGTTGCCCTTGGGGTGTCACCTGCGCTGTGATCGTTGCATGCGGGCGACCGGCCCGTCCGAACTGCGGGGAGCAGCGCAATGCTGGCAACGACGTTCGACATAGCGGAGCTGACGGTGCCCGCCACCCTGGGCGAACCCTCAGCCGCCGCTTTCATCGAGATGGTGCATGTCCGCAATGCCATCGAGACCTCCATCCTCGGCACCGACGCACTCGCCGTCACGCCCGCCGAACTGCTCCCCGCCTACCAGACCGCCTTCGAGCCGAAGCGCGTCTTCGTCGCACGGGTGGACGGCCACATCGTGGGCAGGTCGGTCATCGACTGGTCGAGCGCGCCGGGCGCGGAATCATCGTGGATGGCCGCAGAGGTTCTTCCCGACTTCCGGCGGCGCGGTATCGGGTCGGCACTTTTCGATCACGTCGAGTCGATCGCGGTGCGGTCGGAACGGCCGATCCTGCAGGTGGAGGCACTGCACGAGCCCCTTCCCGGTGGGGACCGGATCACCGCCCCGACCGGCTTCGGCGACCTGTCGACCGAGGACAGCGGTGTGCGGTTCCTGCTCCGTCGCGGATATCGGCTCGAACAGGTGGAACGGGTGAGCTTCCTCCCGCTGCCGGCCGACACAGCCCACCTGCAGCACCTGTCCGGCGACATCACCGCGGTCGTCGGCGAGCAGTACGCGCTGCTGAGCTGGACCGGTCGGACGCCGCCCGAGCGGGTGGCTGACATGGTGACGCTGCACGCCAGGATGTCCACCGACGCGCCCGCTGCCGGTCTCGCCATCGACGAGGAGAGGTGGACCCCCGAACGCCTCGAAGAACTCGAGTCCTCCGCGCGGAACAGCGGGCGCACCCTGCTGACCGTCGCCGTCGAGCATCGCGCGACGGGCCGGCTGGTCGGGTTCAGCGACCTGACGGTGCCCGAGGACCGGAGCCGACTCGCGCACCAGGGCGACACGCTGGTCCTCCATGGACACCGCGGACACCGCCTCGGCATGCTGTTGAAAGCCGCGAACCTGCTGGCGCTCAACGAGTTCGATCCGGTGCCACCGCACATCTCGACGTTCAACGCCGAGGAGAACCGGCACATGCTGGACGTGAACGAGGCCGTCGGATTCCGCGCCGTGGCCCACGCGGGGTGCTGGCGCAAGGCCTAACGGCCGACACCGGCGGCCGGTTCCGGCGCCAGCCGCACAGGGCGGTCACAGCAACGGCCTGCGGCAGGCACAGTCCCGCGGCGCAGCGTGCTGATCATGAGCGCGCACACCCTGACCGACGGCACCATCGATGCATCGCCCGACGGACTCCTGCCCGAGGGCCGGCCGACCACGGTTGCCCTTGACATCGCGATCCCCGTCCACAACGAGGAGGTCGACCTGCGCCCGGCGGTGCTGCGGCTGCACGAGTACCTGTCCGCGGAGTTGCCGTTCAGTTTCCGGATCACCATCGCCGACAACGCCTCCACCGACCGCACGGCGGCGATCGCCGATCAACTTGCCGCCGAGATGCCCACGGTGAGCAGCATCCACCTCACCGAAAAGGGCCGGGGGCGGGCCCTCAAGAAGGTCTGGACCGACTCCGACGCAAGGGTTCTCGCGTACATGGACGTTGATCTGTCCACCGATCTCACTGCCCTGCTGCCGCTCGTCGCCCCGCTGATCAGTGACCATTCAGATCTGGCCATCGGCACCCGGTTGCATCGCGGATCCCGGGTGGTGCGCGGGCCCCAACGCGAGTTCATCTCGCGCTGCTACAACCTGATCCTGCGTGGCACACTGGCCGCCCGGTTCTCGGACGCCCAGTGCGGGTTCAAGGCGATCCGCCGATCTGTTGCCGCGCAACTGCTCCCACTCGTCGAGGACACCGGGTGGTTCTTCGACACCGAACTGCTGATCCTGGCCGAACGCAGTGGTCTGCGTATCCATGAGGTTCCGGTGGACTGGGTCGACGATCCCGATTCGAGGGTCGACATCGTCAGCACCGCACGGCAGGACCTGCTCGGCGTCGCGCGGGTCGCCAGGGCTCTCGCGACGGGTTCGCTGCCGCTGGCCCAGGTCCGGCGGCAGCTGGGCAGGGCACCATTGGCTGCCGACACACCCGGGGTCCCAGCGGGAACGACCCGGCAAGTGGTCAGATTCGCGGCCATCGGCGTGCTGAGCACGCTGGCGTACCTCGTGCTCTACCTGATGCTGCGCTCGTTCGCCGGCGCGCAGGTGGCCAACCTCGTCGCCCTGGCGTTGACGGCGATCGGCAACACCGCCGGCAACCGTCGCGTCACATTCGGCATCAGAGGTCGGGCCGGTGCCGTACGACATCAATTCCAGGGCTTCGGGATCTTCCTGTTGGGCCTGGCCATCACCAGCGGAGCGCTTGCGCTGCTCCATCTGTCCGACCCGGATCCCGGCAACCTGCAGGAGATCGGGGTCCTCGTCGCGGCCAACCTGGTGGCGACCACGGTCAGGTTCGTCCTGCTGCGGGGATGGGTCTTCCGGCGCGCCGCGGTCGTCCGATGAACAGCACCCACTCCCCCGCCACGACTTCACCGGCTACCGAAGGAACAGTCTCGATGAACGAAGTGCTGACCGATCCCGCCCTGCCGCCGGCCACCCCGAGCCCCGCGGTTTCCACTGCGCCAGCGGGCCCGCCGGCCCGCCGGGCTTCCATCGGCGGCAGGCCGACCAGCAGATGGCGACGGATCGTCCTCGGTTCGCCGGACGAGCCCAGGTGGGCCCGACCCGCCCTGTGGCTGCTGCTGGCGGGGACCGCCCTGCTCTACCTCTGGGACCTGTCGGCCTCGGGGTACGCCAACGAGTACTACGCCGCTGCCGTCAAGGCAGGTACCGAGTCCTGGAAGGCCTGGCTCTTCGGCTCGATGGACTCCGAAAATGCGATCACCGTCGACAAACCGCCCGGTTCGCTGTGGGTCATGGTGCTCTTCGCGCGTGTCCTGGGCTTCTCGTCCTTCGCGATGTTGCTGCCGCAGGCCCTGATGGGCGTGGGCACCGTGGCCGTGCTGTACGCAGCGGTCTCACGGTGGTCCGGCCCCGCCGCGGGACTCGTGGCCGGTGCGCTATTGGCCCTGACACCCGTTGCGGCTCTGATGTTCCGGTTCAACAATCCGGATGCGCTGCTCGTCCTGCTGCTGACAGCGGCTGCCTACTGTGTCGTACGCGCCATCGAGGCGCCCGCCGGCCGCACAGCCCTGCGCTGGCTGCTGCTGGCCGGTGTTGCCGTCGGTTTCGCCTTCCTGACCAAGATGATGCAGGGCCTGCTGGTGCTCCCGGCGTTCGGCGTCGCGTACCTGGTCGCCGGACGTTGCGGCCTCTGGACCAGGATCTGGCATCTGCTCGCCGCGGCCGGAGCAGTGGTCGTGTCGGCCGGGTGGTACGTGGCGCTGGTCGCGATCTGGCCGGCCGACGCCCGCCCGTACATCGGGGGCAGCGAGACGAACTCGCTGTGGGAACTGGCGATCGGTTACAACGGACTGGGCCGGATCTTCGGCAACTCGGGCGGCGGTCCGGCCGGCGGTGCCATTCCCGGCGGTGCTGTCACCGGAGGTGCCGCCGGCGCCGGACCAGCAGGCGCAATGGGCGGCAACAGCGGCTTCGGCGGGTCAACCGGCATCGGGCGGATGTTCAGCTCGGCGTTCGGCACGGAGATCTCGTGGTTGATCCCGGCGGCCCTGATCGGTCTGGTTGCCGGGCTGTGGTTCACCTACCGGTTCCCGCGGACCGACCGCATCCGGGCGTCCCTCATCCTGTGGGGCGGGACGCTGCTGGTCACCGCCGGTGTGTTCTCCTTCATGGAGGGCACCATCCACCCGTACTACGCGGTCGCCCTGGCGCCGGCGATCGCCGCCGTCGTGGCGATCTCCGGACGGGAACTCTGGCGTGCCCGCGGTTCGGTGTTCACCCGCGCGGTACTGGCGGCGATGATCGCCGCCACCGGCATCTGGTCGTACGTCCTGCTCGGTCGCGATCCGGAGTGGCTGCCGTGGCTGCGCTGGGTCGTTCTGGTCGGATCCCTCATCGGCGCCGGCCTGCTGCTGGCGTCGATCGCCCCGCTCCGCCGGCTGGCCGTCATCGGACTCCTCGTCGGGTCACTGACCGCGATCAGCGGCACTGCCGCGTACGCCGTCGCCACGGCGGCCACCTCGCACTCGGGTTCGATCCCCGCGTCCGGTCCCAGCGGCTCTGCGATGGGCGGCATGGGCGGCTTCGGCGGTCGCGGGAACGGACAGCTTCCGGGCGGCGGGGCGACGACCGTCAGCAGCGAGCTGACGGCCCTGCTCGAGGCCACGAACACGCGCTGGGCGGCGGCCACCACCGGCGCACAATCGGCGGCCGGGCTGGTGCTGGGCACCGACAAGGCAATCATGGCGATCGGCGGCTTCACCGGGAGTGACCCGGCACCGACGCTGGAGCAGTTCCAGCAGTACGTCGCCGACGGCGACATCAGCTACTTCATCTCCGGCAGTTTCGGCGGGGGCCGGGGCGGACCGGGCTCGGCTTCCGGCTCGGACATCGCGTCCTGGGTCGAGGCCAACTTCAGCTCCAGCACCGTCGGCGGCACGACCGTCTATGACCTCACCCAGGAAAGTCCTTGACCCTGACGTAACGTCAGGTTGCATTCTCGTGATGTCCGGCCAACCGGTGCGGACATCCACCCAGGGAGCTGGCATGAGTTATTCGGTCGGTCAGGTCGCCGACCTGGCTGGTGTGACGGTCCGGACGTTGCACCACTACGGCCAGATCGGGCTGCTGGAGCCGCAAGATCGTAGCGGGGCCGGATACCGGCGCTATTCCGACGATGATCTGCAGCGGCTCCAGCACATCCTTTTCTACCGCGAGCTCGGCTTTCCCCTGGACGACATCGCGACCATTCTCAGCGATCCCGGCGCGGACGCGTCCGCGCACCTCTCGCGGCAGCGCGAGCTGCTGAAAAATCGGATCAGCAGGCTGCAGTCGATGGTCGCGGCCGTCGAGAAAGAAATGGAGGCATTCACCATGGGTATCCAACTGACGCCCGAAGAGAAATTCGAGATCTTCGGACCCACCTACAGCGAGGACTACGAAACCGAGGCCGAGCAGCGCTGGGGTGACACGGACGCCTGGGCCCAATCCCAGGCGCGGACTGCCACCTTCAGCAAGCAGCAGTGGATCGAGATCAAAGAGGCCGGCGACGACCTCAACCGCCGACTGGCTGAGGCGATGACGTCCGGCGCCGCCGCCGACAGCGAGCAGGCGATGGCGCTGGCGGAGGAACACCGGACCTCGATCGAGAAGTTCTACGACTGCGGCTATGGGATGCACCGCGGCCTGGGCGAGATGTACGTCGCCGACGAACGTTTCGCCAAGACCTACAACGACGTGGCGCCGGGGCTCGCCGTCTGGCTGCGGGACGCGATCACCGCTAACGCCGATCGGGCAGAAGCCGCACAGGGCTGATGCGATGACGCCGGGTGCGGGTGATGCTCGTTTCGAGCATCACCCGCACGCGGCGACGATCAACAACGGATACTGATCGGGCGTCAGGTCAGGGCGCGACACCCGCGACCGCGGGCTGTGCCTGGAGTGCGGCCAGCACCTCGGGATCCTGCATTTCCATCCAGGCAATGACGTCCTGGTAGGTGGCGCAGTAGGTGTCCGGCTGGCCGCACTTCTCCTTCATGAAATCCATGGCCGGCGGATTGAACGAGTCGCCATTCCACTTGTTGAAGTGATTGGCGATCAGAATCGGGGCGCGGTTGCCATTGTAGGCCTGGTCGTACATGAAGTCGTAGGTGCTCTTGACGATGCCCCGCAATTCCGGTGCTGTCTCCGGCTCGTCCTTGCCCTGGTTGAACTTGAACCAGAAGTTGTAATCCATCGCCATCGTGGTGCTGTCGAAGCCGGGCGAGTAGACGGTGGGCATCCAGAATTCCCAGATGCCGTCGAGCTTCTGGGGCCAGGCGATGCCGGAGTACGGCGCGGGCATCGAGGAGTCGTACGTCATGTTGAACTTCTTCCACGCCGGCGTCAGCACCTCCAGCGAGCCGGTGAGGCAGGGCGTGCGGCCGCCCTTGATCGCCTCCACAGGCACCTTCAGGTCCGGCGCGTCGGTATAGCCGTTCAAGGTCTTCCAGTCCTTCATGAAGGTGAAGAACTGGTCGAGCTCGTCGGTCCAGTCGGCAGTGGTCCACTGGTTGCCGCCTGGCGGATTGTCATCGCAGAAATGGCCGTTGTAGTGCGTACCGATCTCATGGCCCTTGGAGTACGCGAGATTGAGGTCGTTGACCTCGGTGACGATCTCCTCTTCCGGCCCGCCGTAACCGATGGAGGCCTTGCCGGGGGCGTGACCAGGTCCGGTGTAGGCGCCGGCATCCTTGGCGGGGTCACCCAGCAGGTAGATGCCGGACAGGAACCCGGTGAACCGGGAGTTGGACGGCTCGGCGGCGGCCATGAACTCGTTCCACCGCTGGTGGGAGCCCGCACCGTCGAAGGAGAAGATGATGAACTGCGGTGCCTTGTCGCCGGGCGCCAGCTTCGTCATCGGGACGTTGGTCGGCGGGCGGTCGCCCGTCGGGACATCGACCGGACTCTCGCCGGCCGATGCGGTGTCCCTGGCGAAGGGGTCCGTCGACGGCGCAGCGGCCGTTGACGTCTGGGTGACAGTCAGCGGAGACGAACTCGCGGCGTCGGTCTGATTGCCCTGATAGATCAGGACCCCGGTGACCACGGCCAGGACCACCACCAGTCCGGTGACCAGGTATCGGGCTCGCATGCGTTTCCTCGTTTCGTTTGTTTCGCTTCCGGCGCGCAGCCGTCAGGACATACCGGCGTCAGGACGTACCGACCGTCCCGCAGGTTGCCGACCGATGTCAGAAGTCGCCCGATCGCCAGGGTGCCAGAACCCGCACCGCAGGTCCGGCAGGTCAGCGCTGTGTCGCCCGGCCGAGATGTATCTCCGGGGTTCGGGCAGGTATGCCAGGTGTCAGGCCGGCTCGAAGCAGGCGGGCACGCCGCCGTTGCGGCCCTTGGTGAACCACTCGACCCGCTGGAAGGGGTCACCGTGATCGGACTCCATCGTCCAGGGCATCTGGTCGGCCAGTGTGGTCAGCGACCCGATCAGCTCCTGGTCGTCACCGGGCTCCAGTTCGAGGGTCTTGTCCGCCACGGCGCCGTACATCGCGGCGGCACCGAGGCAGTCGGCCTGCAGTTCCTCGGCGGTCGCGACCAGGTTGTCCTCGAGGCGGGCCTGGATCGCGTGCCCCCACTCGTGCGCCACCACCAGATACACCCACGAGTCGCCGATCAGGTCGGCGCCGTTCACCAGCAGGCTGGCGTCCCAGGCCACGTAGTCCTCCGACACGCAGTAGAACGCGTTGTACGACTCGAGTGGCTCGCCGTCACAGGTCGGCGCGTTCTCCTCGTCGGTGCCGTCGTACAGGCCCACCACCGTCGGCGGCTGGTATTCGCCGGTGTAGTAATCGGACCAGTGCTTGGCCCAGAAACCGTCGACGACCTGCTGCGCGGCCTCGAGATCGTCCGCCAGTTCCTCGATGGTCACGCCGCTGGCGAGCGTTCCGTCGGTGCTGGCGGTGGTGTCGTCGGTCTCGGTGGCCGAGGTTTCAGGCACGGTGGTATCCGGCTCCGTGGTGTCCGGCACAGAGACATCGGACGCGACCGGAGTATCGGTCGTGGCCGGCGCGGAGGTCGCCGTGCTCGAGGTGGTGGCCGACGTCGAGGTGGTGGCCGACGTCGAGGTGGCGGCGACCGCGGCGGTGCCCACCGCCGGTGTGCCGCTGACGCCGGACGCGCACCCACCGGCCCCCAGCAGAAGGACAGCGGCAATGGCACACACAGTGGTTCTTCTCATGGCAAGGCCTCCCCAGTCCGCTAACTGTGCGTGACCGCCGTCCTGGCGTCAAGCACAAATCGGACACACTCGGCGGAGCGGCCGGTTGCGCCGGTCGGGTCACAGTTCCTTGACCAGCTGACGCTTCAGCACCTTCCCGGACGGGCCGAGCGGCAACGCCTCGAAGAACTCGACGCGGCGGGGGTACTTGTGCCGTCCGAGCCGCGCCTGTGACCACTCGATCAGGGTCTCGGCGTCCAGTTCGCCACCCTCGGGCGAACGCACCACCACCGCGCAGATCTCCTCGCCATGGTGGCTGTCCGGCACGGCGACGACCGCGACCTGCGCGACACCCGGGTGCCCGGCCAGCACCTCCTCCACCTCGCGGGGATAGACGTTGAAGCCGCCGCGAATGATCAGGTCCTTCTTGCGGTCGACGATGGACAGGAAGCCGTCCTCGTCCATCACCCCGAGGTCCCCTGACCGGAACCAGCCGTCCACCAGCACCGCCGCTGTCGCCTGCGGGTTGTTCAGGTAGCCGGCGAAGATGTTGTGCCCGCGCAGCACCACCTCACCCACCTCGCCCTGCGGGAGGAGCTCGATCCGGTCCTCGATCTCCGCCGCTGCGATCGCGGCGTCGGTACCCCATACGGCCCGACCGACCGTGCCCGCCTTCCGCCCGAAGACCGGTTGGTTGAACGTCGCGACCGGTGAGGTCTCGCTCAGCCCGTAGCCCTCGTAGATGTCGGCGCCGAAGACCTCGGCCACCGTGTCGATGATCGCGACGGGCAGGCTGGCACCGCCGGACACGGCGATCCGGAGCACCGGCCTGCGGTCGTCCTCGCGCGCCGCGGCGAGCAGGCCGATGTACATCGTCGGCACCCCCATGAACACGTTGACCTGCTCGCCCACGATCAGGTCAAGGGCGGCGGCACCGTCGAACCGGGGCAGCAGCACAAGGGTTGACCCGGCGAAGAAGCCCGCGTTCATCGCGCACGTCTGGCCGAAGGAATGGAACAGCGGCAGGCAACCGAGGATGACGTCGTCCATCGTGAGCATCACCACCGAGGTGGCCGTCACGATGGCGTTCATCGTCATGTTGAGCTGGGTGAGCACCGCACCCTTGGGTGCGCCCGTGGTGCCTGATGTGTAGAGGATGACCGCTTCGTCGTCGGGCTTTCGCTCGACGTAGGCGGCAATCGGCTCGACCTCTGCGGCCAACTGGTCGAGCCGGGCGGCCCCGCGGCCCTCGGCGTCGTCGCCCATCACGGCCATCAGCGGCACGCCTGCCTGCTCCGCGGCAGGGATCGCCTGGGTCAGCAACGGTGCCGCGGCGATCAGCATCTTCGCCTGCGAATCGGTCAGCACGAAGCCGATCTCCCGGGCGACGAGCAGTGCGTGCACCGGGACGACGACGGCACCGAGCGACAGGATGGCGTAATACGTGCGCGGGAAGTCTGGGACGTTCGGCATCAGCAGGGCGACTCTGTCACCCGGACCGATGCCCGCATCCTGCAGCACCCGGGCATAACGCCGGGTCTGCTCCCAGAGCGTCGCGTACGTCGTGCGTTGCTGCCCGATCACGACCGCGTCCCGATCCGGGTGCCGTGTCGCCGATTCGGCCAGGATGGCGGCCAGTGTCAGGCTCATCGTCGATGCCTTCCGTCGGTGGTGTGCGCAGGTTACGTCCCGCCCAGGCACCTCGCAGGCTGTGCGATGGCCCACCGACGACCCGTACCCCGACCCTCCCGCGGCTCGGGCGGTTAGCTGGGGCCAGTAACCTCGGATGTCATAGGCGCCATTCCGCAGTGCCCACCGGGATATCTCCGGCGGGCGTGCCGGCAGTCGCCGCGAGACACATGGAAGGCGAGCCCCTTATGCCCGAGGTCACCGACACCGCCGCGACGTCAGACGTTCAGACGAGCAAACCCGACGCGGTGTCCGACGGCGCTGCGCCGACCGTTACCGAACAATCGGACGAAACGCCCACCGCGTCGATGCGCTTCGGCGACCAGAAACTCGAACTCCAGGTCATCCCGGCCACCGAGGGCGCGCCGGGAATGGACATCTCGAAGCTCCTGACGACGTTCGGCGCGATCACCCTCGACCCTGGTTTCACCAACACCGGTTCGACCACGTCGGCGGTCACCTACATCGACGGCGACGCCGGGATCCTGCGCTACCGGGGCTACCCCATCGAACAGCTGGCGCAGAACTCGAACTTCCTGGAGACCAGCTACCTGCTCATCCACGGCGAGTTGCCCAGCACCGACGAGCTCAGCGCGTTCGTGCAGCGGATCAGCCGGCACACCATGCTGCACGAGGATCTCAAGCGCTTCTTCGATGGCTTCCCGCGCGACGCGCACCCGATGCCGGTGCTGTCCAGTGCCGTCAGCGCGCTGTCGACCTTCTACCAGGACGCGCTCGACCCGTTCAATCCCGCTCAGGTCGAGCTGTCCACCATCAGGCTGCTGGCCAAGCTGCCGACGATCGCCGCCTACGCGTACAAGAAGTCCGTCGGCCAGCCGCTGCTCTACCCGGACAATTCGCTCGGGCTGGTGGAGAACTTCCTCCGGATGTCCTTCGGCTTCCCGGCCGAGCCCTACGTGGTCAACCCCAAGCTGGTCAAGGCGCTGGACCAGTTGCTCATCCTGCACGCCGATCACGAGCAGAACTGCTCCACCTCGACGGTGCGCCTGGTGGGATCCTCGAACGCCAACCTGTTCGCCTCTGTCTCGGCCGGCATCAACGCACTCTTCGGGCCGCTGCACGGCGGCGCCAACCAGGCCGTGCTGGAGATGCTGGAGAAGATGCGGAGCGAGGGTGGCGGTGTCGACTCCTTCGTCAAGCGGGTCAAGAACAAGGAACCAGGCGTCAAGCTGATGGGCTTCGGCCACCGGGTCTACAAGAACTACGACCCGCGCGCCGCTCTGGTCAAAGCCACCGCCGACGAAGTGCTGGCCGACCTGGGCGCCAACGACGAACTTCTCGACCTGGCCAAGCAACTCGAAGAGGTCGCCCTCTCCGACGACTACTTCATTTCCCGCAAGCTCTACCCGAACGTCGACTTCTACACCGGTCTGATCTACAAGGCGATGGGCTTCCCGACCCGGATGTTCACCGTGCTGTTCGCCCTCGGCCGGCTGCCCGGCTGGATCGCCCAGTGGCGCGAGATGATCAACGACCCGGCCACCAAGATCGGCCGGCCTCGGCAGGTTTACACCGGGTATGCCGAGCGTGACTATGTGGACCTCGGCGGACGCTGACCGACTGTCGGGACGCGCAGGCATGATCGGAGCATGACGCCACCCACCGTGCTGTGGTTCCGCCGCGATCTGCGGTTGGCCGACCATCCCGCCCTAATCGGAGCAGTGTCCGACACTCGTGACGTATTGGGCGTTTTCGTCGCGGACGACGCGGTGCTGACACCGTCGGGTGCACCCCGCAGGGCATTCCTGGCGGGCTGCCTGGAGTCGTTGTCGGCCTCGCTCGACGGCCGGTTGCTGATCACCCACGGGCGCCCGGCTGCGGTGATACCCGAGGTCGCGGCGGCGGTCGGCGCCTCGGCCGTGCACATCTCCGCCGACTACGGGCCGTACGGCCGGCGACGCGACGAAAAGGTCGAGAAGGCGCTGGCCGAACGGGATGTGCAGCTGGTCGCGACGGGCTCGCCGTACGCCGTCGCGCCAGGCCGGGTCCGCAAGCCCGACGGCAGCCCGTATGCGGTGTTCACCCCGTACTTCCGGGGGTGGACCGCGCACGGCTGGCGGCGCCCCGCGCAGCCGGCCGGGTAGGTCGACTGGCTGGACCCGGCAGCGGCGGGCGGAGTGCCGCGGCTGACGCCGACGGACATCGGCGCCCCGGTCTCCTCCGCCACCACGCTCCCCGAGCCGGGGGAGGCGGCGGCGCAACAGACCTGGCGCGACTTCCTGCAGCACAACGACTCCCGCGCGGACCGGGCGACCACCGGAGCGGCCGGCTACGGCGTGGACGTCTACAAGGACGAGCGGGACCGACCCGATCACCCTGGCACCAGCCGGATGTCGCCGTACCTCAAATGGGGCTGCATCCACCCACGGACGATGCTCGCCGACCTTGCCGAGCGAGGTTCGGCCGGCGCCGCCGCCTACCGGCGGGAACTCGCCTGGCGGGAGTTCTACGCCGACGTCGTCTTCCGCCGGCCGGCATCGCTGTGGACCTCCATCGACCCCGTCGTCGATGTTCTCTGCGGTGACACCGGTCCCGTCGCCGACGGGCGACTGGCCGCCTGGAAGGAAGGACGCACCGGATACCCGTACATCGACGCCGGCATGCGGCAGTTGATCGCCGAGGGCTGGGTGCACAACCGGGTCCGGATGGGCGTGGCGTCGTTCCTGGTCAAGGACCTGCACCTGCCCTGGCAGCTCGGGGCCGCGTACTTCCTTGAGCACCTGGTCGACGGCGACTACGCCTCCAACAACCACGGCTGGCAATGGGTGGCCGGCTCGGGGCCGCAGGCCGCGGCGTTCTACCGGATCTTCAACCCGGTCGGGCAGGGCGAGAAGTTCGACCCGAACGGCGATTACGTCCGCCGCTTCGTGCCGGAGCTGCGGGACATCCCCGGCAAGGCCGTGCACAAGCCATGGGAGCTGCCCCCGGAAACCGCTCCCGATTACCCGGCGCCGATCGTCGACCACGCCGCCGAGCGGGCGGAGACGTTGCGCCGCTGGGAGTCCCGCCCACGCACGTGACCGGGCCGGGCTCGAAGGCGGACCTCAGAATCCCGTCGGACGAAGCCCCCAGGAAGCGGTCCAGGTCTCCCCCGGCTCGAGCCAGAGCAGCCCGTCACCGCTGTTGAACGCGTTTGCGGGACAGGTCATCGGCTCGATCGCAATGGCCCGGCGCGGATCCGGTGAGCTCGCGCCGGGGAAGTTCGGCGGCGAGTACACCTGGGCCCAACCGAAGACCGCGTCGGCCCACAGCACCAGGCCGGTGCCGTCCGGCGCGGCGAGCCGGTGCTCGACCCGGCCGTCGGCGACCCGGAGACCGGTGAGCGCCACGTCGAGGTCGAGGTCGGCCAAGCTCGCGCCGGCCCGCAGGTCGTTCGGTGTGCCGTCGACGGGCTCGAGGCCGATCGGGATGAGGTGGTCGTCGGTCCGCAGGTAGCTGTCGCCGGACACCGTGACGGTGAGGTCGGTGACCGGGTGCCGCCCGACCCGGAGATAAGGGTGCGCACCCACTCCGAACGGCGCCGCGGCCGTGCCGGCGTTCGCCAGTCGGTGGGTCGCGGTCAGACCGTGATCGTCGACGGCGTACGTCACCTCGGTGTCGAGAATGAACGGGTATCCGTGTTGCGGGTAGATCGTGGCGCCGAGGGTGACGCTCGAGTCCTGCTGGTCCAGAGCCCGGTAGGCGGTGTTCCGCAGCAGACCGTGACTGGCGGCGTTGTGCCCGACGTCGGTGATGTCCAACTGCTGCTTCGCACCGCGCAGTGTCCACACTCCCCCGGCGATCCGGTTCGGCCACGGCACCAGGACGATCCCGCAGCCCATGGGTGGCAGCGAGCCGTCGTCCCAGGTTTCGGTGAAGGGCACGTCGCCGACGCTGAATCCGCGTAGGACGGCTGCGACCTCGCCGATCCTGGCGGTCACCGACCCGCTCGTGATGTCGAATTGCCGGCCGCTGACCGGCCGGGCCGCCGTCATCGGGGATTCCCCGCTGATTGACCGGCCGCCCGGGACAGTGCCCGTCCGAACTGGAGCAGTCTTTCCATCTGGGCCAATCCCCCGTCGGTCACGGATTTGGAGAAGCGGTAGGTCTCGACATGGTGCACGGCCCGGGTTTCGTTGGCTGCGGCCAGTTCGGTGATCGACCGCTCCGGCGTCTGAGTCGAGAGGTAGAGGATCACCGCGTTCATCGTCCTCGATCCGTCGGGTTCCCGGCGAAACCTGTTGCGCAGTCCCTGATCCACGATCGCGGAGAGCGGGATGGTGCGGATCGACGATGAGAACATCTGCCGGCCCGGATGGTCGTCATCGACCTCGTCGTCGCCGTGCCAGAGAACCAGCCGTTGGCCGTCGGTGACCGCGACCTCCTGCCACAGCGACTCGCCCCACGACTGCTGGCTGGCGACCCGCTCGCAGGTGAAGGCGATGACACTCGCCGGATCGAGCACGCCGCCGAGGGCTTCGAGCGCGGCATCCGCGTCCCTGACATAGGCCCTGACGGCATCGTCGAGCCGGGGGTACGGCGCCCAGTCCTGCGGCACGTGCCCTCGCTGGTCGGACATGGATCGGGCCTTCCTGGTCGGCTGCGGCCCCCGGTGTACCGAACAGCCCTCGCGGTGATTGTGCCGGAACTCGGCGGCGGAGAGCGCCAACCGGGTGGCTGACTGCGCCAGGCGGTGCGCGTCACCCCGCCGGTGAATGCACCCGGGTGTCGTATCGCCACAGCGATCGGCCCAGTAATGCCGCCAGCAGGGTGAGCACGATCGTCGCCACGCCGCCGGCGATGACGGCGAACGAGGTCGACGTCGCATCGGCCAGCACGCCGTGCACAAGGTCGGCCAACCGTGGCCCGCCGGCAACCACGACGGTGAACACGCCCTGCATGCGCCCGCGCATCTGATCGGTGGCGTTCACCTGCAGGATCGTCGACCGGTAGACCGCGCTGACCAGGTCCGCCCAGCCGCCGATGGCCAGGTACAGCACCGCGAGCCAGAGCACCGAGGTGGTGCCGAACAGTGCCATCGACAGCCCCCAGATCAGGATGGCCGCGATGATCGCGATGCCCTGCCGGTAAACCCGATGGATCCACCCGCCGGTCAGGCCGCCGATCAGCGACCCGACCGCAAGCCCGGCATTGAGCAGCCCGAGAGCCAGGCCGCCGCCCGGCGGACCGCCGAAGGTCTCCTGCGCCATCTGCGGGAACAGGGCGCGCGGCATGCCGCAGACCATCGCGATGATGTCGACAACGAACGTCATCAGCAGCAGGGGCTTGAGCCGCAGGTACGCGATGCCGTCCAGCACCTTCGCCCGTCCCCGGTGCTCGCCCAGCGGGGGGATCGGCGGCAGTTTGACGACGGCGTACAGGATCGCCACCAGGGTGAGCGCGTCGAGGAAGTAGAGCCACGGCAGGCCGACCACCGGAATCAGCAGGCCGACCAGCAGCGGGCCGACGATCACGCCCAAGCTGAACACCGTCATGCCGAGTGCATTGGCCGCCGGCACCATGTCCGTCGGCACGATCCGCGGGATGATCGCGCTGCGGGTCGGCTGGTTGACCGCGAAGAAGCCCTGCTGGACCGCCAGCAGGATCAGCACCACCCACACCGATTCCGCCTGTGACAACGCCGCGAGCCACAGGCCGATGCTGGTCGCCGCGATACCGACGGACGTGATCATCAATAGCTTGCGGCGGTCGTAGGTGTCGGCGATGGCGCCGCCGAGCAGCCCGAAGGTCACCAGCGGGACCAGCGCGACGAGCGAGGCGATTCCGACCCAGGCCGAGCTCTGGGTGATGTCGAAGATCTGCTGTTGGACGGCGACCGTGGTGAGCATCGCCCCGATGACGGTCGTCACCTGGCCCAGGAACAGCCTGCGGTACGCCGGGATGCTCAGCGGTCGGGTGTCCGGACCGATCCGGCGCAGCATCGAGCGGGAATCACCGAGTGGTTCGGCACCCGGCGCAGATTCGTCCGCGACCGGCCCGTCAGCTTCCGACCCGTGCGAACCCGCCGTCACCTCGCTGTCACGGAGCGAGCCGTTCGACGACCCAGCCGCCCGCACCGTCGGATCGGTACCGCAGGCGGTCGTGCAACCGCCCGACACGGCCCTGCCAGAACTCGACGGTCTCGGGCTGGATCCGCCAACCGCCCCAGAACGGCGGGAGTGGGATGTCCGCGGCCGCGGTCGATCCCGGGTCGTCCTCATCGCCGAAGCGCTCGTACGCCTTGGCCCTCAGCTGCTCCAGCGCGTCGCGATCGCGGAGCACCGTCGACTGCGGGCTGGCCCACGCCCCGATCCTCGATCCGCGCGGGCGGCTGTCCCAATACTGCTCGGCGGTCTCGTCGGAGACCCGGAACGCGGGACCACGAAAATGCACCTGCCGCTGAAGTGCGATCCACGGGAAAGTCGCCGCGGCGCGCGGATTGGCCTGCAGGTCGCGGCTCTTGTCCGAGTTGAGGTTCGTGTAGAACACGATGCCCGTCTCACCCAGGCCCTTGCAGAGCACCGTCCGGGTCGCGACGTCCCCGTTCGGTGACGCCGTCGCCACCACCATCGCATTCGGTTCGCGGATGCCGCTGTCCACCGCTTCGGCGAGCCAGACCTTGAACTGCGAGAGCCAGTCGGCCGCCAGGTCGGACTCCGAGAGTCCGGCCAGCGAGTAGCTCTCCCGCATGGCGGCGAGGTCCGGACCCGGATCCTGCCCGGCTTGGCTGACGGCCACGTGCGTTCCCTTCCACGACCCCGGTCCGCTCGCCGGTGGGCAGGGACCGAAGAAAACGCTACGCCGGGCTCAACGGTCGGTCGGCGGGACGGTGCGCCCGAGCCGGGAGGCGATCACCCGACCGGCTCCCCCGGCCGGCTGAGGCGGTCGACCCGGAGGGTGATCTCCGCTGGTCACAGGGCCTATCGGGTTGCTTCCACGTGATGGATAACACGCCGCTCCCGCTGGCCACCGGGTCAAAGTAAAGGCATTGTGATGTGACGGCTTGAAAGCGGGCCGGTCGTTGCACGCCTCAACCGGGCACGGCCACCCGGTCGTCCGGCCGATGTCGCTCCCTGTCGACGCCTGCGCTCGCCGGCGCCGCCCCTGCAGTCGGCACTCCTCAATGTGGAGGTACGTCAATGACGACCAACGGAACCAAATTCGTTTCCGGCCTGGAAGGCGTCGTCGCCTTCCACACCGGCATCGCCGAGCCCGACAAGGACGGCGGCTCACTGCGGTACCGCGGCGTCGACATCGACGACCTGGTCGGCACTGTCGGCTTCGACGACGTCTGGGCGCTGCTGGTCGACGACGCGTTCGGCGCGCGACTGCCCATCGAGACGGCACCCCCCGCCTTCTTCTCCGGCGACGTCCGGGTCGACGTCCAGGCCTCGCTGCCGCTGCTCGCACCCGCCCGCGGGTTCGGTCCGCTGCTCGACATCACGGACGAGCAGGCCCGGGATCATCTGGCCCAGACCACCTCCGCGGTGCTGTCCTACGCGGCGCATTCCGCCCGTGGTGACCGGCCCGTCGTCCCCGCGTCCCGGTTGGCCGAGTGCTCCACCATCGTCGAGCGGTTCATGACCACCTGGCTCGGCGACCCGAGCCCGGAGCAGGTCAGGGCCATCGACGCCTATTGGGTCTCGGCCGCCGAGCACGGGATGAACGCGTCCACCTTCACCGGCCGGGTGGTGGCCTCCACCGGCGCCGACGTGCCGGCCTGCGTCACCGGTGCGATCAGTTCGATGTCCGGGCCGCTGCACGGCGGCGCGCCCGCCCGGGTGCTGCCGATGGTGCAGGCCGTCGAATCCTCCGGCGATCCGGACGGCCTGGTCAACGGGATCCTCGACCGCAAGGAACGGCTGATGGGCTTCGGCCATCGGGTGTACCGCGCTGAGGATCCGCGCGCGAGAGTTCTCCGCCGCACCTGTCGGGAGCTCAATGCACCGCGCTACGAGGCCGCGGCCGCGCTCGAGCAGGCCGCCCTGCGAATCCTGCGCGAACGCCGGCACGACCGTGCCATCGAGACCAACGTGGAGTTCTGGGCGGCGGTGATCCTCGACTTCGCCGGCGTGCCGGCGGCGATGATGCCCGCGATGTTCACCTGCGCCCGGACTGCCGGGTGGAGTGCACACATCCTGGAACAGAAGAAGCTGGGCAAGCTGGTGCGGCCGTCCGCGATCTACACCGGGCACGAGCCCCGCAAGCCGGAACTGGTCGACGGGTTCCAGCACCTGGTCGCCGCAGTCTGAGTCCGCGCCGTCTGAGCGGCGCTGACCGATCGGCGATGTGTGAGTCGGCGGGTGCTCGCGTCCAGCGGAGACCCGTGGTGTTGACCCGAAGGTCCGGCACACGGTGGGTGGTTTCGGCGTCCAGTGCCACACCCGCAGGGATGACCCCTGCTCCACGACGTTGTAGACCCTGCACACGTGGCATGGGCCTGACGACGGCCGGCGTGGATCAGGCACCCATGCGTGACGAGAACCACCGATCCCGTCGTTGCCCGGACCCCGGAGCGGGTTCGGGCGTACCGGCGCGGTGGCAAGATTGGGCCGGACCGGAGATCGGGCCGCCAGCCTGCATCCGTCACCGCTGCGGCAATGGCCCGCGGCGTCCGCCCTGTGAGGAGAACGCGCCGTCATGGCCGATGGAACCACCCTGACCCTGCCCCCCGCGATGCTGCCCAGCGACGGCCGATTCGGTTGCGGACCGTCCAAGGTCCGCCCTGAGGCGCTCGCCGCGCTGGCCGATTCGGGCTCGTCGGTGATGGGCACGTCGCACCGCCAGGCGCCGGTGAAGACGCTGGTCAAGCGGGTCAGGGAAGGCCTCGACTCGCTGTTCGGCCTTCCCGACGGCTACCAGGTCATCCTGGGCAACGGCGGAACCACGGCATTCTGGGATGCGGCCGCGCTCGGCCTGGTCCGGAACCGGGCCCAGCACCTCACGTTCGGCGAGTTCTCCACGAAGTTCGCCACCGTCACCCGCAGGGCCCCGTTCCTGGCTGATCCGCAGGTGCTGTCCGCCGATCCCGGCGACGCGCCGGACGCCGAGGCGGCGGGCGACGTCGACGTGTACGCCTGGGCGCACAACGAGACGTCCACCGGTGTCGCCCTCCCGGTCACCCGGCCCTCGGGTGCCACCGACGATCAGCTGGTGCTCATCGACGCGACCTCCGGAGCCGGCGGGCTGCCGCTCGACCCGACGCAGGCAGACGTCTACTACTTCGCGCCGCAGAAGGTGTTCGGTTCCGACGGCGGCCTCTGGATCGCGCTCGCCTCGCCGGCAGCGCTGGCCAGGATCGGTGAGATCGCCGCGACCGACCGGTGGATCCCCGAATTCCTGTCCATCGCCACCGCCCTGGACAACAGCACGAAGGATCAGACGCTCAACACACCGGCCGTTGCGACGCTGTTCCTGCTCGCCGACCAGATCGATTGGATCCTCGGGAACGGTGGCCTGGACTGGGCGACCAAGCGGACCGCCGACTCCTCGGGCCGGCTCTACGACTGGGCCGAGGGCAGCGAGTTCGCCACCCCGTTCGTCCGGCGCCCGGAACTGCGTTCGCAGGTGGTCGGCACCATCGACTTCGCCGACTCTGTGGATGCAGCCGCAGTCGCGAAGACGTTGCGCGCCAACGGGATCGTCGACACCGAGCCCTACCGGAAGCTGGGCCGCAACCAGCTCCGGATCGGGATGTTCCCGGCGGTCGAGCCCGATGACGTGAGCGCGCTCATCAGCTGCATCGACTACGTGGTCGAGCGCCTCTGACCGGAGGTTCCGCTGGGCCGGCCGGGGTGAATCACGAACCGTCCGGCGAGTGGCGGCGCGCCTGGACATCGCCGGCCCGGCACCGCGATAGCGTCGGGTTCGGTGTTCTGAGATCCGGGAGGAGAACCCATGCGCGCGTTGCGGGTCCTAGGGCTGGCCGAGGACGGCGAGAACCTGGTGTGTGAGGACGGCGCATCGGGTGAGCTGTTCACACTGCCGGCCGACGAGCGGCTGCGTGCCGCCACCCGCGGCGACCTGAGTCGGCTGGGTCAGTTGGAGATCGAACTCGAGCCGCAGTTGCGGCCGCGCGAGATCCAGGCCCGCATCCGGTCGGGGAGTTCGATCGCCGAGGTCGCAGCCGCGGCGAACACCAGCATCGGACGGATCGAGCGGTACGCCTATCCCGTCATGCTCGAGCGTTCGACGATGGCGGAGAAGGCCCGTGGTTCTTTCCCGATGATCGACGGCAACCCGGCGCGGAAGACGCTGGAGGAACTGGTGATGTCGACCCTTGGCGCACGCGGCCAGGACAGCGCAGTCACGTGGGATGCCTACCGTGACGCCGACGGGTGGGTCGTCGCCGTCCGCTGGCAGGCGGGCCGCAGCGAGAACTCCGCGGTCTGGGACATCCACGCCGGCCCACGGACCCCCACCATGCGGGCACGCGACGACGCCGCGCGCGACCTGATCGAGCCCGAGAACCGGCCGCTGCGCACCATTCCCGAGATGCCCGGTGCGGATGTCTTCCACCGCCTGCCCGAGCCGTCACTGCCGATCGAGCCGCTGACGAGCGGGCAACCTTCCGAAGCACCCGGTTTCCCCTCGCCCTCGCCCTCGCCCTCGCCCTCGCCCTCGCCCTCGCCCGCTCCCGCCGGTCGACGGTCGGCCGCCCCGGCCGGGTCGCACCACCCGGCCGGCACCCGTCGCACCGTCGCGGAGCGGGTGGAGCAGGAAACCGTGGAGCGGACCGTCCTGGACGAGCGGTCCGGCATGCCGCAACCGACGCGCAAGGAGAACGCCCGCACCGGCACCGAGCACGCGAGCGCGCGCGGGCAACGCAAGGGACAGCGTCCCGTCATGCCCGGTTGGGAAGACGTGCTACTGGGCGGCGGACAGACGCCGAACGTCTGACGCAGTCCGCTCGTCCGGCTCAGTCCGGGCCGGTTTGTCGCGGGTCGACGCTCGCTGCTTCCGGGGCGCTGTCATCGGACGCTCACTGGTCGGTTGGTCTGTCACTCGACGCTCCGTGTTGCTTGGTCTGTCACTCGACGCTCGGTGTTGCTTGGTCTGTCACTCGACGCTCCCTGTTTTCTTCGGCGGGCTCACCCGGCGGCCAGTACCACCACGCGAGGGTCGGATCGCCCGTTCCCTGCGCTCGACCTGCGCCCGGATCGCCGAGAGCCACGTCAGCAGGCACGTCCTCGCCTCCCAGGTCCTTTCTCCCTGTTCACACGACATTCGACCGAGCAGCCCAGCCAACCGCGGGTCCTGGGTGGGGAGTCTGCGGGAGGGTCCGGCCGGTATTCAACACTTTCGAACATGATCGATCACCTTCTGCGTTGGAACTTGTTGACTCTTACCACGGAGATCGGCATACTGGAGAAACCACTTCCGACCCTCAGGAGCACTGTGACGTCGACGCCAACCCGCCCCGCCGGCGGGCGGATCACCCGCACCTCGACCACGATGGCCGACGGGCGGGAACTCATCTACTTCGATGAAACCCCGGATGCTCAAAGGATTCTCGTCGATAATCGGGACCTGCCCGCAGTCGTTCCGGGATCAGAGGTGCGGTTCGACGCACTGACCGGCGAATGGGTCGGCATCGCCGGGCACCGGCAGACCAGGATCTACCACCCGCCGGCGAACGCCTGCCCGCTCTGTCCGTCGACGGCCGAGAACGCCAGCGAGATCCCGTCCCCCGACTACGACGTCGTGGTGTTCGAGAACCGCTTCCCGTCCTTCGCCGGCGACGGTCCCATCGCGGCCGACGGAGGGCTGTTCGACACCCGAGCGGGAAACGGCCGGTGCGAGGTCGTGTGCTTCACCTCCGACCACAACACGACGCTGTCCAGCCTCCCGGTGTCCCGGATGCGGACCGTCATCGAGGCGTGGGCTGACCGGACCGCCGCGCTGTCCGCCCTGCCGGGCGTGGAGCAGGTGTTCTGTTTCGAGAACCGGGGCGTCGAGATCGGCGTGACGCTGGCGCATCCGCACGGGCAGATCTACGGCTACCCGTTCGTCACCCCGAAGAGCGCCGCGGCCATCCGCTCCGTGCGCGCCTACCGGGAATCCACCGGCGGCAATCTGTTCGAGGACCTGCTGAACGGCGAACTGGCGGACGGTTCGCGCATCGTCAGCCAGAACGACTCGTGGGTGGCGTTCGTACCGTTCGCGGCCCGCTGGCCCGTGGAGGTGCACCTCTATCCGCGCCGGCAGGTCAGGGACCTTCCCGCGCTGGACGAGAAGGAGCGCGCCGACCTGGCCGAGTTGTACCTCGACGTCATCCGCAGGATGGAAGGGGTCTTCGAGGACACACTGCCGGCCATCACCGGAGTGCACCAGGCTCCCGTCCACGCAGAGCCGGAAGACTTCCGGCTGCATCTCGAGGTCTTCACCATCCGACGGGCCGTCGGAAAGCTGAAGTACCTCGCCGGTTCTGAATCAGCAATGGGAGCGTTCGTGAACGACATCACCCCGGAAACCGCCGCGGCCCGGTTGCGCGACGTGGCGACGGTGGCCCGATGAAGGCGTTGGTGGTCGGCGGCGCCGGCTACATCGGCTCGGTCGTCACCCGGCAGTTGCTGGCCGAGGGCAACGAGGTGGTCGTGCTCGACGACTGCTCCACCGGGCACGCTGATTCTGTGCCGCCCGAGGCAGAACTGGTGCAGCGCGACATCACCGAGGCGAGAAGCGTTCTCGGTCGCGGCGGTTTCGATGCGGTGTTGCATTTCGCTGCCAAGTCGCTGGTCGGTGAGTCGGTCGAGAAGCCGTCGCAGTACTGGCGGACCAACGTCTGTGGAACGCGGGCACTGCTGGACGCGATCGCGGAGAACCGGGTGCCGACCCTGGTCTTCTCCTCGACGGCAGCGACCTACGGCGAGCCGGACACGGTGCCGATCACCGAGGACGCCGCGACCCGGCCGACCAACACCTACGGCGCCACCAAGCTCGCCGTCGACATGATGATCACCGGCGAGTGCGCGGCCACCGATCTCGCCGCGGTGTCGTTGCGGTACTTCAACGTCGCGGGCGCCGCCTTCGGCGCCGGGGAGCGGCACGGCACCGAGACACATCTGATCCCGATCGCGCTGGATGCGGTCGCCGGACGGCGCCCCGCGCTGACCATCTACGGCGACGACTGGCCGACCCCTGACGGCACCCCCATCCGGGACTACGTCCACGTCAAGGATCTGGCCCGGGCACATGTCCTCGCACTGTCCGCCGCGACATCCGGCGAGCACCTGATCTGCAACCTCGGCAGTGGCAGCGGATTCAGCGTGCGTGACGTGCTGGCCACCATCGAAGAGGTCACCGGTCGCCCGGTGCCCGTCTCCGTCGGCCCGCGCCGTGCCGGTGACCCGACCCGGCTGGTGGCATCCGGCGAGCGGGCGGCGCAGCGCCTCGGCTGGACACCGGAACTCACCCTGGCCGACATGGTTTCGGACGCCTGGGAGTTCGCCGGCGGCGACCAGACGGGCTCCGCACCGGGGATCGGCAGCGCACGATGAGCGCCGCAGACCTGTTCCGCGCCACCTTCTCCCGTGAACCAGATGCCCTGTTCTCGGCACCAGGGCGGGTCAACCTGATCGGCGAGCACACCGACTACAGCGGCGGACTCGTGCTGCCCTTCGCCATCGACGCACGGGCCCACCTGGCCGCCGCCGCCAATCAGGACGGCACCATCCGGGTCACCTCGGCGCAACGACCCGGTGAGATCATCACCCTTGATGTGCAGGATCTCTCGCCGGATTCTGCGGTCGCGAGATCCTGGGCCGGCTACTTGCTGGGCGCCATCTGGACGCTCCGCAGGGCGGGCCATCAGATCGGCGGATTCGATCTCGCGCTGGACTCCCAGGTGCCCTCGGGTGCCGGGCTGTCGTCGTCAGCGGCCATCGAGAGCGTGACGGCGTTGACCGCGTCATCGCTGTCCGGGGTGGATCTGGACGTCATGCAGATCGCCGGCCTCGCACAGCAGGCGGAGAACGATTTCGTCGGTGTTCCGTGTGGTCCGATGGACCAGACCGCGTCCTCGGCCGGCCTGAAAGGGTCGGTCCTGTTGTTCGATACCAAGGCCGGCACCGTCGAGCACATCCCGTTCGACCCCGCCGCGCACGGGCACGAGGTGCTGGTGATCGACACCCGGGTCGCGCACTCGCTGGCCGACGGGGAGTACGGCCGCCGACGCGAGTCGTGCGAAAAGGCCGCCGGTATCCTCGGTGTCCGTTGGCTGCGGGACGTCACGATCGACGACCTGCCGACAGCGCTGGATCGGTTGGGCGACGAGGTGCTGCAGCGACGGGTGCGCCACGTCGTCACCGAGAACGACCGGGTGGCCAGGACCGTCGAGAAGTTGCGGGCCGGCGACGTGCCGGCCATCGGTCCCCTGCTCACCGCATCGCACCGATCGCTGCGCGACGACTACGAGGTGTCCAGCGAAGAACTGGATGTCGCGGTGGAGTCCGCTCTTGCGGCCGGCGCGATCGGCGCACGGATGACCGGCGGTGGGTTCGGCGGCTCGGCGATCGCGCTGGTCCCGAGCGACCGTGTCGACGCCGTGACGACGGCCGTCATGGAGGCCTTCGCGGACCGCGGCTTCACCGCCCCGGTGGCCCGGTTGGTCCGTCCCGCACAGGGCGCTCGCCGGGACCAGTGACCGGCGGTCCGCCGAACCGAACACGGGTTGCAGGCAGATCCACCCGGATATACTTTCGTGCATGCACAAAGTCGGCTCGCCGTTCCCGGCGTTGTCGCAGGCATCCCGATCGGTCCTGGTGGATCTGCTCGTGCATGGCCCGGCCTCCCGCGCCGACCTCGCCAGGAGGTCGGGACTGTCACCGGCCAGCCTGACCAGGATCACCCGGTCGCTGGTCGACGCCCAGCTGGTGAGCGAGTCCGACACCACCTCGCCGCAGCGGACCGGCCGGCCGTCCCAGCCGATGGTTGTCAACGTCGACCAGGCCCACCTGATCGGCATCAAACTCTCCGCCGGACAGCTCGACTCGGTGACCACCGATCTACGGGGCCGGCTGTTGACCGAGCGCACGGTTCCGCTGACCGGCTCCGATCCGCAGACCGTGGTCGACACCATCGCCACGGTGATCGACGACGCCTACCGTGATGACGACACCCTCTGCGCGGTGGGCGTCAGCCTCGCCGGCCCCGTCTCGCCACGGGCCGAGATCATCCACACGTCACCCTTTCTCGAGTGGACCGATGTGCCGCTGGTCGCGATGATCCGCGAGCGCACAGGGCTCCCCGCAGTGGTCGAGAACGACGTCCGGGCGCTGACCGCGGCCGAGCACTGGTTCGGCGCCGCCGCCGGGTGCAGTGATTTCGTGCTCGTCACCATCGGGGTCGGCGTCGGTTGCGGCATCGTCGTGGACGATCGCCTGATCGACGGCGCGAACGGCGGAAGCGGACAGGTCGGGCACCTGCCCGTCACGCCATGGGGGGCGTTGTGCGAACGCGGACACCGCGGCTGCGTGCGGTCGTACCTGTCTTCCACCGCGATCGTCGGCGCGGTCTCCGCCGCGACCGGCCGGCGGGTCAGCTACGACGAGGTGCTGCAGATGGCCAGGGACGGTTCGCCGGTGGCCCGCACCGTCGTCGAGGAGGCCGGACAAGCGCTGGGCACCCTGATCGGCACGATTGCCACCGTGACGGCACCGGCGAAGGTCATCGTGTCGGGCGAGGGCGTCGCGCTCGCGGCGATGGCGCTCGAGATCACCCGCGAGCGCGCCCGCGACGTGCAGCACTGGACGCTGCCCGACGTCCCGATCGAGATCGCGCCCTTCACCTTCACCGAGTGGGCGCGCGGGGCGGCCGTCATTGCACTGCGGAATCAACTGGACGTCGCGGTCCGGCCGGACGCCTGAGCAGGCTCCCGTGCCGCAGGACGACGTCCACGAACACCACGACGGCGACGACCCAGTACCGGCGCAGACCGTCCGCCACCTGCAGCGACATCGGGCCGCGAGCCGGCGGACGGCCCAGCGGACCGACGGCGCCCCCGGCTGAGCACGACAACGATGAGCAGCGCAGCGGCGGTTGTTTCGAGGAACTGGTCAGGGCGTACGGCTGGCTGGGCGAAGATGCCCGGCGGCTGACCGCCCGGACGCCGCAAGACGCCGAGCACCGGCCCGCACGACGACCGAGACCTGCTGGGCGGGGGCCTGTGTCGTTTCGCGCCACGGAGGGCGGGTACTTCAGCGGTGACCAGATCGGTCAGCGTGTGACGGGAGTGGACGAGATGGACACAGCAGCCAACCCTCAGGACGGGGACTCGACCGATCGGCTCGCGGAGGTCACCGATACCTGGCAGTCGTCGCCGTTGACCGAACCCGAGGAGGCGATGGACCCGGAGGCCAAGAGCGCGGCCGATCACGGTGCCACCGATGACAGCATCAGCGCACTGGAGCGCGACGAGCGGCGAACCAGCCGCACCGATCACTGAGGCGCTTGATCCGACGCCCGCTGCGCCGTCCTGAGCCGTCCTGCTCGTGCCTGGTGAGTACGCCCGTCTCAGCGCTGGGGCGGTCCGTCAGGTGACAGGTCGGCCAAGGGCAGGTCGACGGCGTCCTGCGAAGAACTGGACGCCTGGACCGACGCCAGGTAGTCGACATGCGCCTCGAAGGCCGAGATCGCGGCGTCGGGATCCTGCCGCTCGATGGCCCGGTAGATCGCTTCGTGCTGTTGCCAGACCGGTTCTTTCTCGAGTTTGTCCAGCAGCAACGTATTGGTCCGAGGGCGCACGAGATGCACTGCGGTCATTGCCAGTTCGATGATTCCGTTCTTGGCGGCGACCGCAATGGCGGTATGGAAGTCGACGTCCGCTGCCAGCCAGGCCGAGGTGTCCATCGCCGGGTCTGCTGCCACCCGTTCGATCGGCGCCCAGATCGCGACGAGATCCGCCTCGGTGCGGTTGATCGCCGCAAGACGGACGCATTCGCGTTCGAGCAGGCGGCGTGCGTGGTTGACCTCCCCCACGGAGAGGTCACCGGCGCGCAGTCGCAGCACGATGAAGTCACCGATCTGACCGGCAACCGTGTCGGCACCGGGAACGACGACGAAGGTGCCGCCGGCCGCACCGCGCACCGAGTTGATCAGGTTGTTGGCGGCGACGAGCCTCAGCGCTTCGCGAACGGTCCCCCGGCTGACGCCGTAGGTCTGCGCCAGCTGCCACTCGGGCGGGAGCCGATCCCCGGGGTTCCACACGCCTGACGCGATCGCCTCTCGCAGTTGGTCGGCAATCTGCGCGGCGGCACCCTTGGTGGTGAGCGCCTGCGGGACGAACGACGGGGTCACGGTCATCGCTGGATGTCTTCCCTTCGACTGCAAGAACCGTAGCAGTGAGCTCCTCAAACTTGATCCTTCAAAGGCTTGACCTTTGAATGTTCCACCTCTTACGGTTCCTACAACCGCTGTGCGGCGGTGGTGGCGATCCGCCGAGCCAAGGGGAAGACGATGGACATCAACGGACTTGCACTGGAGAAGGCAGACATCGCCGAGATCCAGTCCGCGCTGTTCACCGGTCGGGTCACCGTGCGGCAGATCGTGGACGGCTACCTTCGCAGGATCGATGCACTCGATCAACAAGGCCCGACGCTGAATGCGATGGTCACCATCAACCCCGGTGCGCAACAGGCAGCAGACGAGCTCGACGCTGCCTACCGCCAGTCGGGCCGTCCGGTGGGCCCTCTGCACGGCATCCCCATCGTGATCAAGGACTGCCTCGAAACCGCAGACATGCCAACGTCTTTCGGTTCGGAGATCTTCGCGGACTACCGCCCGCAGAAGGACGCCACCGTCGTCAGCAAACTCCGCGAGGCCGGCGCCGTCATCCTGGGTAAGACGACTCTCCCCGACTGGGCGACATCGTGGTTCAGCTATTCCTCCCGGACCGGCCTGACCAAGAATCCGTACGACCTGCAGCGGGACCCGGGCGGCTCGAGCAGCGGGACCGGAACGGCCGTGGCGTCCGGGTACGCCGCCGCCGGTCTGGGCACGGACTGCGGCGGCTCGGTGCGGCTGCCGTCGTCGTTCTGTGGACTCGTCGGCGTCCGCTCGACGCCTGGCCTGATCAGCCGTTCCGGATGCAATCCACTGGTCAGCGTTCAGGACACCATCGGCCCGATGACCCACTCGGTGGAGGACGCCGCGCGGCTGTTCTCCGTCATGGTGGGCTTCGACGAGAGCGACGAGCTCACCTACGCGTACGGGGTGTCACGGGCACCGTCGTCCTACCTCGGCGGCCTCGTCCCCGACGCGTTGAAGGGACTCCGCATCGGAGTGCTGCGCAGCGCCTTCGGCTCCGATGACGACCCGAACGCCTCGCCGGTCAACCAGGTCATCGCCGCCGCGCTGACCGAGCTGACGGCCGGCGGGGCGGAGCTGGTCGATGTCACCATTGACGACCTGACCGACTGGATCGTCCGCACCTCGATGTACACGATCAAGTCGAAATACGACATCGACCGATGGCTCGCGGGTAAGCCCGACGCGCCCGCGAAGTCGATCGCCGAGATCATCGAGTCTCGCAGGTACCACCCCAAGCTCGATCTCCTGGAAGCCCTCGCCGAGGGACCCGACGACCCGCTGAACGACCTCGAGTTCTACAAGGCGTACACCGCCCATGAAGAATTCATGAAGCTCATCGTCAACCTCATGGAAACCAACGGTCTCAGCGCCCTGGTGTATCCCACCTGCCAGGTCATTCCGCCGACCCGCGAGGACACCGATTCGGGACTGTGGAACACGTTGAACTTCCCCACGAACACGGTGATCAGTTCGCAGACCTGGATGCCCGCCATCACGGTGCCGGCGGGCCTGACCGACTCCGGTCTGCCCGTCGGTCTCGAGATCCTGACGCGCCCCTACGACGAGCCGACCATGTTCCGCGTCGCCTACGGCTTCGAACAGGTTGCCGGACACCGGAATCAGCCGGCCAGCGCCTCGGTCGACGGTCGATGAGGTGACCGCAGTCAAGCCGCTCACCGTCGACGTCAATTGCGACATCGGCGAGGGTTTCGGCCGTTGGCGGATGCCCAACGACAACGCCCTGATGGACATCGTCACGTCGGTGAATGTCGCGGCCGGTTTTCACGCCGGCGATCCGACGATCATGCGCGCCACCGTCAACTACGCCATCTCCAAAGGTCTGGATATCGGTGCGCACGTCGCATTGCCGGACCTGCAGGGATTCGGGCGTCGCGAGATGTCGGTGACCCCGGCCGAGGTACAGGACTACTGCACCTACCAGATCGGCGCAGTGGCAGCTTTTGTCACAGCGGCGGGCGGCACGCTGACCCATGTGAAACCGCATGGAGCGCTGTATTCGATGGCCTCACGAGATCCTGAGGTTGCGGGTGCGGTCGCGGCCGCGACAGCAGAGTTCGGCCGGGGTCTGTGTGTGTTCCTGCTGAACGACAGGTGCCGATCGGCCGTCGAGGACCAGGGCGTGGAACTGGTCACCGAGGGATTCCCGGAACTGAATTACGCCGACGACGGGACATTGGTCCTCGAGCGCGAGAAGGCGGAATGGGAACCTGCTGTGGTGGCCGACAGGGCGGTGGACATGGTCGTGAACCATGCTGTCCGTACGCAGTCCGGCACCTCGTTGCACGTCGATGTGCGAACGATCTGCATCCACAGCGACGCCCGGAACGCGGTGCAGGTTGCGCAGCAGGTGATCACCGACCTGACGAACAACAATGTCCTGGTAGCACGGCTGTAGTCGTCCGCCGAACCCGCGGTCTTGAATGGTGAATCGGCTGCTCAGGAGGAAAAGTCGGGCCGGGCCGACCGGGCCGATTCGCTTCGACCCTTGGGTTCCTCCCATTCCTCCTGACGACCGAGTGCTGTGAGGTCGAGGAAATAGTACGAACCGCCGGTGGATTCGAGTCCACGCGCGTACTGCGAGTAGGTGTGGAAGATCCGGTTGTCCACCCGCAGAAAGCAGCTCCGGCCGGGCATGTCGAACGGTTGCGGCGACGCGAAGAAGTCGGCGCCCAACGCCTCATATTCGGCCTTCGTGCGGTAGTTGAACTGATCGGCGCCGACCGATTCGTCCATGGTGACCCCGAAGTCGGTATTGAAGTCGGTGCCGAAGGAGGAGTACCACGGGATGTCCCAGCCCCGCTTCACCTTCCAGGCCTGGAGCTTCTCCAGGGGTGCGCGGGACACCATCGCGTACGAGGTGTCGCGGATGTGCAGGTGGTCGAGGAAACCCTGGGAGATCTCGTCGGTGCCGGCCGTGCAGCTCGGGCAGCCGTCCTCCCACTCGGGGTGAAACATGAAGTGGTAGACGATCAGCTGACGTCGGCCCTCGAACAGGTCGGTCAGGGTGAACGACCCGTCCGGTCCTTCGAAGCGGTACGGCTTGTCGATCTCGACCATCGGCAGCTCGCGGCGTTCGCTGTTGAGCCGGTCGCGCACTCGGGTGAGTTCCTTCTCCTGCGCCAGCAGATCCTTGCGGGCAGCCAGCCATTCGTCTCGGGTCACGATCCTCGGAAGCGTCATCGGTCTCCTCATCTCTCCGGCAGCCGAAGCTGCGGTCGGAAGTGTGACCGAGGTGCGTCGCCGAAATGATCGGTGCGGCCTGCAGATCAGAACTTTTCGCCCGTGCGCCAGGCCATCTCCTGCAGCACCAGCGAGTTGCCGTCCGGGTCGGCGAACCAGGCGTACTTGACGCCGCCGCCGACGTCCTGGACGTCGCCGACCTCGATGCCCCGGCCGATCAGCTCCGCTCGGGCACTGTCGATGTCGTTCACCACCAGATGCAGGCCCTTCTGCGTCCCCGGTGTCATGTCGGAGATGTCGTTCAGGCCGGTGCCGATGACGATCGAGCAGGAGGAGCCGGGCGGCGTGAGCTGGACGACGCGCATCCCCTCGAACGGCTGCACGTCGACGTCGAGGGTGAACCCCACCTTGTCGGTGTAGAACGCCTTGGCCCGGTCGACGTCGGTGACCGGCATCGGTACGAGCTCAAGCTTCATGTCCATGACGATGATCCTTCCGTTGACCGTCGCAACCCACGTTGGGCTCGAGGGTCAGACCGCCTCAGCGTAGTCAACTCATCGGTTGACAACGAACGGAAGATGTTCGCCCAGCGCTCTGCGTTGCTACCGGTCAGGTGGCATCGGAATCTCGGGAGGCGCGCCCTGTCCGTAGAGCTCGTTGTACGCCGAACCCGCTGCACCCACTCCACGGGCCAGACGGCCCGACCGGTGCCTCCACATATGGCGCAGCAGAACAGCCACCATCGACAGACCGGCAACGAGCACGATCGATACCAGCACGGTGAGAATCGTCTCCCTTCCACCGAAGTGCGGTGCAGTCCCGGCCTTCGAGGCACCACGCTAGTGCGCCGATTCGCCGATTCGTCGAAGGGCCGCCGGTTCACCCGGCCTCGCGGACCACCGCCCACCCTCCGGCCGGCAGCGTCAGGCCACCGTCGACGGATCGGTTCGTCACCAGGTCCACGCCGCAGGCGGGCAGGACGACGTCCGAAGTGGAGTGGTTGAGGGCGAACAACCACGACGCGTCGGGGGAACGCCTGCGCACCACGTCGACCTCTCCGGCCAGGACCGCCGCGTCGTCGGCCGGGAGTCGCACCGCCGCGGCCGCACCCGACTCCTGCAGGATCCGGGCCGTCACGGCTGCCATACCGGCCGCGTCCGGCTGGCAGGACAGGTACCAGAAGGCGCCGTCGCCGATCATGCGCCGAGTGAGGGCGGCGAACCCCACGGTCGGGCCGTCGGAGTACCGCGCGAGCACGTCGGTTCCGGCGGCGGCGACGGTGTCCTCGACCCATCCGGACGCCACCGTTCCGTCGTCCCAACGCGCGGCCATGCCAGGCCCCAGCGGATAGAACTCCTCCGTCCGCGCGCCGACGAGATCGCGCAGCACACCGGGATATCCGCCGGTCGCGACCTGGTTGTCACTGTCGGCAATGCCCGAGAAGTAGGTCACCAGGACGTGGGCGCCGCCCTCGGCCGCCGAGGCCAGCCGGGATGCGGTGTCGCCCGACAGCACGGTGACGGCAGGAACGACGATGACCCGATAGCCGCCGAGTTCCGCACCGACCGGGATCACGTCGCAGCCCGTCCCGGTGCGGCTGATCGCCCGGTGGGCCAGCATCGCAACGTCGAAATGCTGCACGGCCGCACTGGGATTGGCCTCCTGCTGGCCTGCCCACGCCGAGTCCCAGTCCACCAGGACCGCCGTCGGCGCCTCCACCCGCGAACCGGCGATCTCACCGAGCCGGCCCAGCAATTCCCCCAGGGCACACACGTCCCGCCAGCGGCGTGAATCCGCACCGGCGTGCGGAAGCATCGCGGAGTGATACTTCTCGGCACCGATCACCGACTGCCGGAACTGGAAGAAGCAGATGGCGTCAGCGCCCCTGGCCAGGTGGGCGAGCGAGTTCCGCTCCATCTCCCCGGGCTCCTTCGCCCGGTTGATCGGCTGCCAGTTGACCGCGCTGGTCGAATGCTCCATCAGCCACCAGGGGCCGCCACCGGCCAGTCCCCTGGTCAAATCGGCGCTGAACTCGAGGTGCAGCCGCGGCGCCTGCTCGCCGGTGCCCAATCCGATCAGGTAGTGATCGGTCGACACGACGTCCTGATCGGGCGCCCACCGTGCATAGTCACACGGTCCCGGCCCCACTTCACCCGGTCCCATTCCCACGGTGAAGTTCGTCGTCACCGGGATGGCGGGCGAGATCTCACGCAACACAGCCTTTTCCGCCCGGTACTGGTCCAGCAGGGCATCGGAGGAGAACCGGCGCCAGTCCAGCAACTGGCCGGGATTGCCGAACGCGGTGGTCGCCGACGGCACGCCGATCTCGTCGAACGACGAATAGTGCTGGCTCCAGAACGCAGTCCCCCACGACCGGTTGAGGGTCTCGATGTCGCCGTACCGGTCGGCCACCCATCGGCGGTAGTGATCCACGCTGACATCGCAGTAGCAGTAAGCGTTGTGATTTCCCAGCTCGTTGGAGACGTGCCACATCCGGACGGCGGGATGATCCGCGAAACGGCTCGCCAACCGCCGGACGAGATCCAGCGAGTACTCGCGGAACACCGGAGAGCTGGGACACCACGTCTGCCTGCTACCGATCTCCAGCCGGGTCCCGGCTGCGTCCACCGGGCGAATCTCCGGATGCAGCCTGGCCAGCCAGGGCGGGGGTGACGCCGTCGCGGTCGCCAGATCGACGTCGATCCCGTTGCCGTGCAGGAGATCCAGGATGCGGAGCAGCCAGCCGTCGTCCCAGGACGACGGCTCGGGCTGCAGACGGGCCCAGGAGAAGACGCCGACGGTGACCACCGTGACTCCCGCCTCCCGCATCAGGGCGACATCCTGCGGCCAGATCTCCTCGGGCCATTGCTCGGGGTTGTAGTCGCCGCCGTAGGCGATCCCACTCGTCGGCCAGCCGGGCCGGCCGTTCTGCTCATGACGTTCCGGCACTGCACCACTCTCCAGGTGTGTGAACCTCGTGGGCGATTCGCAGTTCGGCGGCCGCGTCCGCGGCCGGCCGTGGCCGGAGCGCCGGATCGATCTGCCAGTGGAACCGGTCGTCCGGTGCCGAGTGCTGCGCGTGTTCGGCCAGCGCGGCCGGGATCAGCCGCAGCCGGGCGTCCATCCACTCCGGCGTCCACGGACCCTCCGACAGGATGTGTTCGGCCGCCCTGAACTCGAGGTAGACGGTGCGGCGCAGCGCATTTCCGACAGCGGGCGGTGATCCGTGCACGATCATGTCGTCGTGCACCAGCACGTCACCGGGCTGCATCTCCACTTCGATGGCGCCGGGCAGCTCCCACCCGTGCGTCTCTGCCAGACCGCAGGCGTCGGTGCGGCTGCGCTGCGAACCGGGTACCACGAACAGTGCGCCCTTGCCCCGCAGCGACGCGTCGAGATAGACATCGACATTGAACAACCGGAAGTTACGCGGGTGGACGGCGTCCTGGTGCCACGGGATCGGCGCCGCGTCCCCGGCGGACTTGAACACCATGGACTCGTAGGTGGGGACGAAGTTGTGTCCGGCCAGACTCTCCGCGATGCCCAGCACCTCCGGTGAGCCGAGCAGCTCCAGTGACTCCGGTCGGCCCTTGGCGTGGATGTAATCGACCCGGTACATCACGCGCCCGGACGGCCGATCGGCGAACAGCCAATCCCCCGCGGAGCCGGGCGCAGCGCGGTGTCCCTGCTGCACCCAGTCGACCGCAGCATCCTGCAACCGACGCAGCAGATCCGGATTGATCCGGTGACGCAGCACCAGGTACCCGTCCCGGTCGAACTGCTCGACCTCCGCGTCGGTCAGCAAGCCGGACGAACCGGCATCGGGTGCGATCACGGCGCTGCTGGAACTGCCGGAGGTGCTCATCTCTGTTCTCCCATCGGTCGGAACGGGCGCACGTCGCGCCGTCTGAGGAGAACGCTAGACAGCCGGAAACAGGCATACTTCCGGAATGAGCAACTTTGCTTCCTGGATCTGACTGCATGGCGACGATGGACATCACCCCACGCCCGACGGCGCGCGGCTTGCGTGCCGTCCATCAGCAATTCGGCTTCGCCTGCGCGCTCAGCGCCGTCCCCGCGATGGCCACCGCTCATCGGCATGACGACGTAGAGGTGCTGCTGAGCATCGGCGGGGCGGTGGTGCTCGAACACGGCGGACGGCGACAGCAGGTTCCCGACCGGTCCGTTGTGGTGTTCTGGGCCGGTATCCCGCACCGGTTGACCGACACCGACCCAGCTGCGACGGTGCGCTGGCTGACGGTGCCGTTGGTCGACGCGCTGGCCTGGTCCCTGCCGGATGTGTTCGCGGCCGATCTTTTGCGCGGCAGCGTGATCGCCGGCCCCGCGCCCGAATCGTCGGCGGACAGGATGGCGACCTGGGCCGGCGAGATCGGCACCGACCGGGTGCTCACCGAAGCGGCCAGGCTGGAGGCCCGCGCGCTGCTGCTGCGGCTGAGCCGGTTTCCCGGGGCATCCCCCGCCATCGGCGACGACTCGTTGCCACAGGGCACCGACCGGCACGCGGCCGCCATCGCCGCCCACATCTCGACCCACTTCCGGGAACCGCTGCAGTTGGCCGACGTCGCACGCGCGGTTCACCTGCATCCCAGTCGCGCCGGTGCACTGTTCCGTCGGCACACCGGCGTGTCGATCGGTCACTACCTGGCGCAATGCCGGGTCGCCGAGGCACAGCGCCTGCTCATCTCCGGCGATGCGACGACCAGCGACATCGCCACCAGGGCCGGGTTCGGCTCGACCAGCAGCTTCTATGCAACCTTCCGAAGCCACTGCCACCTCGCCCCCGACGCATACCGGCGGGCGTTCACCGGGCGCGAGGTGCGGGTTACTTGACACCGCCGGCGGACAGCCCGCTCTGCCAGAACCGTTGCAGGCCGAGGAAGGCGATCAACAGCGGCAGGATCGAGACCATGCTGCCGACGATGACGAACAGCCGTAATTCCGGCGCCTGGTTGATGGAACTGTTCCAGGTGTAGAGACCCAACGTGATCGGGAACAGCCGTTCGTTGGACAGCATGACCAGGGGCAGGAAGAAGTTGTTCCAGATGACCACGAACTGGAACAGGAAGATGGTGACCAACGCGGGCTTCATCAGCCGGAGCGCGATGACGAAGAATGCGCGGAACTCGCTGGCCCCATCCAGTCTCGCCGCTTCCAGCAGTGGTTCGGGCACCGATGCGGCGGCATAGATCCGGGCGAGGTACACACCGAACGGGCTGACCAGGCTGGGCAGGAAGACCGCCCAGTAGGTGTTGACCAGGCCGACCTCGCTGAACATCAGGAACAACGGCAGCGCCAGGGCCGTCGCCGGCACCAGGACACCGCCGAGGATCAGGTTGAAGACCAGCTCCCGGCCGCGGAAGACGTACTTGGCGAGTGCGTAACCGGCCATCACCGCGAACAGCGTCCCGAAGCCGGCACCGAGCACGGCGTATCCGATGCTGTTGAGCAGCCATCGGATGTACAGCCCGTCCCGGAACGCGAAGAGGTTCGACACGTTGGAGAAGAGCTGGAACGGCTGGGCGAACCACAGGCCGTTGGTGGTGACGAGAGTCGCCTGGGACTTGCTGGAGGCGACCACCAGCCACCAGATCGGGATCAGGAAGTACAGCGCGGCCACCACCAGGCCGCCGGTGGCCAGCACCACGGACAGCGGCCGCTCCCGTGGCCCCCTCGCGTCGGTGCCCTGATTCGGAGTACCCGCCGTCGGGATCGATGTCACGTCGCTGCTCATGCGAATGCTCGCTTCTGGGTGACCTTGAGGAAGAGGAACGACAGGGCGAATGTCGACAGCGCGAGCACCACCGAATAGGCCGCGGACAGGTTGTAGTTCGGCACGATCGACGTCGAGTACACGACCATGTTGGGCGTGTAATTGCTCGACACCGAACTGGTGATGGTGCGGAAGACCTGCGGCTCGTTGAACAACTGCAGGGTTCCGATGATGGAGAACACGAACGTCAGGATGATGGCGGGCATGACGATCGGGATCTTGATCGACCACGCGATACGGAATTGACCGGCACCGTCGGTGCGGGCCGCCTCGAAGATCTCCTGCGGAATCGCCTGCAGCGCCGAGAAGATGATCAGCATGTTGTAGCCGCAGAAGACCCAGGTGATGACGTTGGCGATGGACCAGAGCACCAACCCGGACCCGAGAAAGTCGACGTTCTCGGTGATCCCGAACGGGGACAGCGACGGCACATACAGAAAGCCCCACATGATGGCCGCAATGACACCGGGGACCGCGTACGGCGCGAAGATCGCCAATCTGAAGAACTTCTTGCCGCGTGCGACGGTGGAGTCGAGCAGCAGCGCGAACAGCAGGGCCAGACCGAGCATGATCGGCACCTGCACGATGAACAACAGCAGCACCCGGCCGATGGAGGCCCAGAATTCACCGGAGGAGAAAACGCGCTGGTACTGGTCGAACCCACCGAAGACGGTGGTCGCCGCGCCGAAGGTGCCCTTGCGCTCGGTCTTGAAGAAGGACTGATAGAGCGCGTACAGCACGGGAATCGCATAGAACAGGCTGAAGAGCACCACAAAGGGAGCCAGGAAGCCGACAATGGCGCCTTTGTGTTTGGTGGGTTCGCGCTTCTTCTTGGCGGTGACCGGCGGGACGCTGCCCGCGGGCGCTGCAGTCGCGGTGGTCATGAGCGTCACTCTCCTCGTCGAGGGTGCCCTGATGGAAGTGGTGGGAATCCGGTTCGCGCGGCGGGAGTGGGGCATCCACTCCCGCCGCGCGATGCTTGATCGGCCCTGTCAGCCGCCTTCCGTCATCGAAGGCGCGCGCCAGGTTCTACTCGACGACCGGGATCGACTGTGCCTTCATGGCGTCGATCGTCTTCGTCTGCGCTGCCGCCAGCGCATCGGCGAGCGTGCCCTGACCGTTCAGCGCGGCACCGAAACCGTCGGTCAACGAGTTGTAGGTCTCGTTCATCACCGGGCCCCAGGTGAAGTTCGGGTCGACCTGCGCAGAGGCCTCGTTGAAGACGGCGAAGATCTCCTGGCCGCCGTAGAACGCGCTCGGCTCCTGCAGTGCCGGCAACTCCTGCCCTGCTGTGGTCGCCGGGTACAGCCCGCCCTCGCTGTTCAATTCGGTCAGCGATTCGGTGCTGGTGTTCAGCCACAGCGCGAACTTCGCAGCTTCCGCAGGATGCTCGCTGCCCTTGAACACTGCCGTCGTGGAACCGCCCCAGTTACCGGCGGCTGTTCCGCCCGCCGTCCACTGCGGCATCGGCGCCACTGCCCACTTCCCTGAGGTGCTCGGTGCGTTCGCCTCGATGGTCTGGTTTCCCCAGACCGCCGAGACCCAGGCCCAGAGCTCGCCGGAGTTCGCCGCCTTATTCCACTCGTCGGTGAAGTTCTTCACCGACGAGACCAGCTTGGCGTCGATAAGACCCTGCCAGTAGTCGGCGACGTCCGCCGACGGCTGCGAGGTCAGCTCGACCGTCCAGCCGTCGCCGGTGTTGTCGAACCACTTCCCCTGGTTCTGCCAGACGAAGCCGGCGAACTGATTCGGGTCGCCGCTGGAGAAGTTCGTGATGAACGCACCCTCGGCCTTGACGGCCTCGGCAGCGGTCTTGAACTCGTCCCACGTCGTCGGCACCGGGATGCCGGCCTTCTCGAACAGGTCCTTCCGGTAGAACAGTGCCATCGGACCGGTGTCCTGCGGGATCGCGTAGACCGCGTTCTCCTCACCGAAGGTCGCCTGTGACCAGGTCCAATCGACGAACTGGCTCTGTGAGTCGGAAACCCCGGGGCACGCCGCAATGTTCGCGAGACCGTCCTGGATCCGGAAGTTGGGCAACCTGTCGAATTCGATCTGCATCAGATCGGGCGCATTGCCGGCCTGAATGCCGTTCGAGAAGTTCTGGTAAGCACCGGCATTGCCGCTGGGGCCGGTGGCCACGTTGACCTGGATGTCGGGATTCGCGGCATTCCAGGTGGCGACGACCTTCTCGATGCCAGGGATCCAGGAATAGAAGTTGAGCTCCACCTTCTCGCCGGCCGCGGCCGGCGCGCAGGCCGCGGCGTCCCCGCCCCCGCCAGCGGCCGACCCGTCCGTCGCGCCGGAACTGGAGTCACTACTGCTGCCGCAGGCCGCCGCGAAGAGCATCACCGCTCCGGCCGTCACCGCCAACCAGCGTCGCGACATCTTTGTCGTCGCTGTCATCTGTTACTCCTTTTCTCGGGCCGGAGAGGCCGCGTCTGCCGCGCTCTCGTGCCACATCTGGTGTGCTCGACGGATGGTCGAGACTGTCGGGTGATGCTCGCCGGAAAGCGTTCCGGGTCGCATCGGAGAGCTGTTGAGTCGAAGTAGCGCCTACTGCATTGCCGGATTCTCGGGGTCCACCAACCCGATCTCCGGGGCTGTCGACCGCCTGCCGTGGCCACCCTGCGGGCACCGTCGCGACATGTCGACCAGGACAACCGGTTCACCGTGGTGGACTGGTCATGAGCCCTCCTCCACGGTCGCTCGGAGCAGGTGCAGGTATTCGGGATACATCGCGGGGACCTGGATACCCACGGTCCCCAGCACCCGGCCGGTGGCGCTGACTCCCTCGCTCCACCAGGCGGGTAGCTGTCCGGCCTCCGGGTATCGGTCCGCCGGAGCAAGGGGGCTGACGCGGTAGCGGCGGTCGGGCAGTAGCCCGGGCAGCCGAACCCTGCCGGGGGGCCAGGTGATCGAGCGGTCGACGGCCGCGATGCCGAACAGCGCCTCGGAGCCGTCGTCGGCGACGACACCGTTGACCCAGATCGCCGGGTCAGGATGGTCCGCGACGATCACGGTGCCGCTGTGCAGCAAATGTCGGAACCGCTTGTGCAACTCGACCCACGTCCGGAGTCGGTCGAGCTCCTCGGTTGTTGCGGACGTCAGGTCCCACTCGATGCCGTAGTGACCCCAAAATGCCGTCCCGGCACGGAAATCGAGCTGTTGTGTGCGTCGGGTGGTGTGCGCCTGGGTCGGCCCGACGTGACTGCCCATCAACTCCGGGGGCAGCAACAGCTGGGTGTACCGCTGGATCTGCTGGCGCTCGAGGGCGTCGTTGCAGTCGCTCGCCCATACCCGATCCGTGCGCTCGAGGATCCCCAGATCGATCCGGCCGCCGCCGGCGGCACAGGTCTCGATCTCCAGTCCGGGGTGGCGTTCCCGGATCTCGTCGAGCAGCCGGTACAAGGCTGTGGTGTGCGCGTGCACCCCCGGATGCCCGTGCGGGCCGTGGCCGGCCTCCACCACCATCCGGTTGTGATCCCACTTCAGATAGCTGATGTCGTACTCGTCGAGCAGGCTGTGCAGCCGGGACGCAATGTGTGCGTAGGCATCCGGATGCGCGAGATCCAGGACGTACTGGTTCCGGCTCGGGATGCCCGGGCGACCTCCCGCACGGAAGATCCAATCCGGGTGCGCGCGGGCGAGATCCGAATCAAGATTGATCATCTCGGGCTCCACCCACAGCCCGAACTCCATTCCCAGGCCCTTGACCTTGTCGATCAGCGGTCCGAGACCGGAGGGCCATACCTGCTCGTCGACATACCAGTCACCCAGCCCTGAAGTGTCGTCGCGGCGGTGCCGGAACCACCCGTCGTCCAGCACGAACCGCTCGGCGCCGACCTCGGCACCGGCCTCGGCCAGAGCAGTCAGCCGGGAGAGATCCTGGTCGAAATAGACTGCCTCCCAGGTGTTGACGACCACCGGGCGTGGACGCCGCGGATGCCCTGCACGCGACCGCAGAAAGGTGTGGAAGCGGGATGCGACCTCGTTGAAACCCTGTCCGTAGGACGCGTAGAGCCACGGCATCGTGTAGGTCTGGCCGGGTTGTAGCTGCACCTCGCCGGCCAGCAGCAGTTCGCCGCCGCCGAGCTGGCGGATGCCGTTGTAGCTGCGTTCGGCGTACGCGACCTGATTGCCCGACCAGCCGACATGTACAGCCCAGACCTCCCCGGCGGTGAATCCGAAACCGGTTACGCCGGCGGCCAGCAGGTAGGACGCATCCAGTCCCGGCTTGCCCTTCCTGGATTCCCGCAGCAGGGTGCCCACCCTGAACGGGCCGCGCTGTGGGACTCGTTCGCGTGCATGCCGTCCGGTCAGGTCGAACAATTCGTCGGCCTCGGACGGCACCGGCAGAGCGAGGACCATGCCGCCCAGGGCGTAGATGTCCCCACCGGTGTTGGTGCAGGCCGCACGAACCCGGAGCAGGCCGTCGGGAGCGAGCTCGATCTCTATTGTCAGCGCCAGCCGCGCGACATCGTCGACAGCGGTATAGACGCGACTGTGCGCCGTCGGCGCGGTTTCGTCGACAACGGTGAAGTGGGGCGAGAAGTCGCGGCCGGTGCGGCTGCCGGTCAGACCCGGTGTGCCGACCCAACCCTCCGCGGGAGTGGGCAACAGGCTGACCCTCGCCGGAACATCGATCGCGCTGTCGCCGAGCGGGGCTCCGAGAGCGGATGCCGTCTCCCGTAGTGCTGTCGCGGAGAGCTCGCCGAGATCGGCACCCCAGTGCAGAACGGCCGGCAGCCCGCCGCCGGTGCTGTCCAGCACCACGCTCACCCCGCCCTCGCGAAGGTGCGAGAGCGAGCCGTTCAGGACAGCGGTCGTCAACGCACGCACTCCTCGGTGAGCTGGCTCATAGTTGCAGTTCGGTATAAACCAGAGCCAATCATGCCTGTCCAGCACCGTCAAGTGGTGCAATCGGATCGTGATGTGACCCCCAACGGGTCAGCGGCTCCCCTGATGGGTGGCGTTTCTTTTAGTGTCGAACGAAAGTGCCTGGTGGAGGGTCAGACGCTTGTTGACGACACCGTCAGTCGACGATGGGCCGGCCTGAGGCGGCGCAGGCTCGCGCGAACCTGCCGGTTCGCCCGCTGCGCTGTCGCAGGGCCGGACCAGGCCGGGCCGCGGTCTCAGGTGATCGCGTCGAGGATCTCCAGCAACACGTCGCGGTGGTGCGGTCGGTCGACGAATTCCGCGAACGAGGCGGCACTGTCGGCTCGTTCTGGCGACCTCGGGTTGGGCTGCAGCCAGTCGCGGCAGGCCATTTCACAGATATGGCCCAGTTCGGCGATCAACATGGAGAAGTGGCCGGGCCGCTCGACTCTCGCCGGACCGCCGGCATTACGGTAGGCCTCGTACAGTGATCGTGCCCGACCGGGACTCCCCGCGCCGAACTCGAACAGGACACAGCAGAGTTCCTGAGCCGGATCGGCGAGGCCGCTGTTGTCCCAATCGATGACACACAGGCCACCGGACGGCGTCCCGACAAGGTTGTCGGCCCACAGATCGCGGTGACAGGTCTGCAGGCTCTCCGGCGGTTCGATCCATTCCTCGAGCGCGATGAGCTCGTCCCGCACCTGGGCGAGGTCCTCCGCGAACGGCGCCTTGGCCCGTCTGAGGTCCGTCACCAGCGCGTCCCACCGCTGCGCACCAACCGCTTCGCCGTACCAGGGCACGAATTCCTCACCGATAGACATCCGGACCCGGTGGATCCCCGCGACGAGTTCACCGACCGCGACCGGATCTGCCGCGATGTCCGGCGCCAGCAGATCGACCCACCCGTACACCCGCACCCAGGTGCCGCCCACCGCGGCGAACACCGTCCCGTCCACCGACCGGACCACCTGCGGCACCGGCACTCCGGCCTTGCCGACCGTCTCCTGGAACAGTGCGGCAGCGGCGACCTGCTCGTCAGGAACCTGCCGCACGGGTTCCTTCACGGCCCACCGGCCGCGCACGGTGTCGAGCCGCCAGACCAGCCCCTCCTTTCCCCTGGCCACCGGGCCCGCTGACAACTCGGCGCCTGCACCGAGGTCGAACCGCCGGGCGATCTCGACCGCCATTCCCGGGTTCAGCACGGGAAAATCCTAGGCGCCGTGACGGTTCTCGGGGCAGCCCGACGACGGATCCGGTATTCGGACATCCCGGCGGTCAACCGTGTCCGGCCGGTAAACCCGGTCGAGACTGTCGGTCCCCGGACGTAGCCTGGCCACGCCATGACGATCAGTTCCACCGCCGCGCAGGCGGGTCTCGACGACCAGTCACCCCGAACCGACGTGCCGATCCCGGATCGGACGCCGGCCGCGTCCGCGCGCGTCTCCGCAACCCGATCGCTGCGACGGCTGCTCCCCTTCGCCCGCCCGGCCTTACCGGCGTTGGCCGGCAGCACGGTCTGCGCGATGATCGCGATGCTCTGTGGGCTGCTGTTCCCGCTGGTGATCCAGCGGATCATCGACGGGCCGATCGCCAACGGCGACCTCGCCGGGCTCTGGCCGCTGGCCGGCGCGCTGCTGGCGCTGGGCATCTTCGAAGCCGGCCTGTTTTGGGTGCGGCGGATGCTCTCCGCCCGGCCGACGATGCGGGTCGAGGCGACGATGCGGGCGGCGATCTACGAACACCTGCAACGGCTTCCGGTGTCGTTCCACGACCACTGGCCGGCCGGGCAGTTGATGTCCAGGGCGGTGTCGGACCTCTCCACCATCCGCCGGTTCATCGCGTTCGGACTGGTCTTCCTCATCGTCAACCTCACGACCTTCTCGTGGGCGTGGTGATCCTGCTGACCCTGTCCTGGCAACTCGGGCCTGATCATCGCGGCGCTGGCAGTACCGCTCGTCGCGCTGTGCTTCTTCTACGAGTCCCGCTACCAGTTGCTCGCCCGCCGCTCGCAGGATCAGGTCGGCGATCTCGCGACCCAGGTCGAGGAGTCGGTGCTGGGTATCCGGATCGTGAAGTCGTTCGGTCGCAGCGGATACCAGAGCAACAGGTTTCTCCGGGCTGCACGGCAACTGCGCGGCACCGAGATCGGCAAGGCGAAGGTGATCTCCAAACTCTGGGCGGTCATCGTCGTCGTGCCGGAGATCGCGTTCGGCTCTCACCCTGTTCCTCGGGGTCAGGCAGGTAGCGGACGGGACACTGTCGGCCGGGACGCTGGTCGCGTTCTTCGGGGTGGCACTTGGCCTGCGATGGCCCATCGATTCGATCGGCTGGCTGCTGGCGATGTCGAACGACGCCGCCAGCGCTTCACAGCGCTATTTCGAGGTGCTCGACGCGCCGATCACGGTGTCCTCCCCGGAGCATCCGCGGCAGATCGGGGCCCGGATCGACGGCCGGCTGACGTTCACCGACGTCAGGTTCCGCTTCCCCGACGCCGCATCCGGGTCCCCGGACCTGCTGCGCGGCGTGAACCTGGACATCAGGCCGGGCGAGACGCTCGCCCTGGTGGGTGCGACCGGCTCTGGGAAGACCGTCCTGACCTCGTTGATCAACAGGCTGTACGACGTGACCGGCGGCTCCATCACGCTGGACGGCATCGACATCCGCGAACTCGATCTCGACTCGTTGCGGAGCCAGGTCGCAGTCGCGTTCGAGGAGCCGACGCTGTTCTCCGCTTCGGTCCGCGAGAACGTGTTGCTGGGTCGGCCGGACGGCAGCGACGAGGACGTGCAGCAGGCATTGCGGGTCGCTCAGGCCGAGTTCGTCAACGAGTTGCCCTGGGGACTGGAGACCCGGATCGGTGAGCAGGGCCTGTCCCTGTCCGGCGGACAGCGGCAGCGGCTCGCGTTGGCCCGCGCCGTGGTCGGGCGGCCCGCCATCCTGGTGCTCGACGACCCGCTCTCCGCGCTCGACATCCACACCGAGGCGCAGGTGGAGAAGGCCCTGCGGTCCGTGCTGACCGGGACGACGGCCCTGGTCGTCGCGCACCGGGCCTCGACGGTGCAGTTGGCCGATCGTGTTGCGCTGCTCGAGGGTGGCCGGATCACCGCGGTCGGGACCCACTCCGAGCTGATGGCAACCGTCCAGGCCTACCAGGACCTGCTCGCCAGCCGGGAGGACGCTTTTTCGGCGTCGAACGCCATGTCCGAAACTGTTTACGCCGCGGCCGGGACCCGGAAGGGGACGTCATGACGACGACCGGCACCACGAACCCGGTGATCCTCGATCCCGAGGCGGACGACGCCTGGCGCGGTGTCGCAGCCGAGGACACCTCGGAGACGTCGGCGGCAGTGGGGCTGAAGCTCCAGGCACGGTCGCGCCGGCTCCTTGGATCACTGGTCCGGCCCCACCGCTGGTGGGCTCTGCTGGCCGCGACGGTCGTGGTGATCAGCGAGATCGCCTATCTGGTCGGACCGCTGCTGGTGGCGTACGGCATCGACACGGCGGTCCCCGCCCTGGTGGCCGGCGACTCCGGCCCGCTGGTCTTCGCCACCCTTGCCTACCTGGGGGCGGGCATCCTCAACGCCGGCGGGAAGGCGCTGTTCGTCCGGTTGTCGGCCAAGGTCGCGCAGGCGGTGCTGCTCGACCTCCGCGGCCGGGTCTTCGACCACTCGCAGGCCTTGAGCATCTCGTTCCACGAGAAGTACACCTCGGGCAAGGTGATCTCGCGGATGACCAGCGACCTGGACGCGCTCGGGGACCTGGCGGCGGAAGGACTCGAGGGCCTGGTGTCCGGGCTGCTGTCTGTCGTCGCGATCAGCGTCACGCTGCTGGTGCTCGATGTGGATCTGGGGCTGATCGCGCTGGCTGCGTTCATCCCGATCCTGCTGGCCACCAGATGGTTCCAGAACCGGTCGAGGCGGATCTACCGGCGCACCAGGTCCGCGATCGCATCGGTGATCGTGCAGTTCACCGAGACCATGAACGGGTTACGTGCCGTCCTCTCGTTCCGCCGGGAAGACCGGAACACGGCGATCTTTGCCGGCTTCAACGAGGAAAACGCCCGAGCGAACGGGGACGGTCTGATCGCGCTCGCCCAGTACACGCCGGCGGTCCGGCTCTTCGGGAACCTCAGTCTGGTTGCCACGATGGTGGTCGGGGCGATCCAGGTGATCGACGGGACGCTGGAGGTCGGCGTGCTCGCCGCCTTCCTGCTGTACGTGCGGAGGATGTACGACCCGCTCGACGAACTGGCGATGTTCTACAACACCTACCAGTCGGCAGCCGCCGCGCTGGAGAAGATCTCCGGGCTGCTCGAAGAGGTGCCCGCCGTACCCGAACCCACCGATCCCATTGCCCTTCCCGCCGACCGGGACATCGCGGGCGAGGTGCGATTCGAGGCAGTGTCGTTCGCGTACACGCCGTCCCTTCCGGTCCTGCCGCGGCTGGACCTGACGATCCCGGCCGGACAGACGGTCGCGGTGGTCGGCGCGACCGGCGCCGGCAAGTCGACGATGGCGAAGCTGCTGGCCAGGTTCTACGACCCGACCGGCGGCCGGGTGCTGCTCGACGGCATCGACGTCTCCACCATCGGGACCGCCGACCTACGGCGGGGAGTCGTCATGGTGACCCAGGAATCGTTCCTGTTCTCCGGCACCGTGGCCGACAACATCGCACTGGGGCGGCCGACGTCGACCAGGGCGGAGATCGAGGCGGCGGCCGACGCGATCGGTGCGGGCGCCTTCATCCGGATGCTGCCCGAGGGTTTCGACACCGACGTCCGCAAAAGGGGCGGCCGGCTGTCCGCGGGGCAGCGCCAGCTCGTCGGGTTCGCCAGAGCCTTCCTCGCCGACCCTGCCGTGCTGATCCTCGACGAAGCCACCGCGTCGCTCGACATCCCCGCCGAGCGTGCCGTGCAGCAGGCGCTGCGCAGCGTGCTGCACGGTCGCACAGCGGTGATCATCGCGCACCGGCTGTCGACGGTGGCGATCGCCGACCGCGTCCTGGTGATGGAGCACGGTTCGGTGGCGGAGGACGGCAGCCCCGCCGACCTCATCGCCGGGTCCGGGGCGTATGCATCGCTGCATCATGCGTGGCGGGATTCGCTGGTCTGACTGCGCCGGCCTTTCCGATCGATTGCTCGATCACGCTCCGCTACCTACCGACGATCTCAGACTCCAGAGAGCGCGCGCGTCGGCTACTCGTCGGTGCAATGGCACTACTCAAAGTGGCGCTTTCCGCCAAGACCACCCCATCAGGTGACCTGTTTAGGCCTTTTGGACCTAATGTCCGTTCTTCGCTGAGAGTTGAGTGCCGCGGACAGGCATCTCACAGCGGGAGGGACGTTCATGATCAGGAGACTGCTCATCGCACTGCTGGCCCTGGTGGTGATCTGCCAAACGGCAGCGACCCCGGTGTTCGGTGCTCCACCCGGTGGCAGCGCCGAACGGGCTGCCCTGGCCGTCGCGGCCGTCCCCACCAGTCCGACAGATGAGACCACGGTCCCGCACTATTTCGGTCCCTACCCGAACTGGGCGAACAGTCCGCAGGTGCTGTCCGATGCGATCGTCTCCATCGGCCTCGGCAGTCCCACGCCGGTGGTGTACGGAAACCCCTTGCGGGAGCGCGCATACGCGACGGACTATGCGACCCCGCCGGGCGAGCTCGGCCCGGTCTTCGTTGTCCTGGGCAATGCCAAGCTTCCGGCGGGGACCCTCCAGAACTTCCAGATCTGGAATCAGGGCACCACCGGCGGCAGCCCGACGCCGTCAGCAGGCAACCTCTTCCACGCTTACGTCCTTCGACCGACCGGCACGGCGAATGCCTATACCGTCGTCTACGACGCCGGTGAACTGGTGGTCGCACCGCCGACCGTCGTGTCCGGCGAGGTAGACACTTATCCCGTGCCGGACGTCGCCGTCGAAAACGGTGACGTCATCGGCTTCTACGGCCAGGGCATTCCCGTCGACACCGGTGTGGGGACCAACCCCGACACCTTGAGTACCCCGGCGACCGCAGGCACCGCCGGTACAGCTGTTCCTCCGCAACCGGGCGCGACGCTCGCGCTCGGCAGCGATGCCGGGTTCCCGCTGTACTCCCAGGACCGCACCTACAGCTTCGCGGCCACCGTCACTCCGACCATCACCGATCCTGGCACCGGAGCCGAGGCGAGCGCGACCGTTGACCCGAAGACCGGCGCCATCTCGGCGGTCACGGTGACCAGTCCCGGCAGCGGGTATGCGGTTCCGCCGAAGGTCACGATCACAGCAGGTGGTGTCACACCCACCGCCACCGCAACCGCAACCGCGCAGATCTCACCCGGCGTGCTGTCGGCGATCACCGTGCACGAGAGCGGATTCGGCTTCACCACGCCGAAAGTCATCCTCACCGGCGGAAACCCGACTCCCGGCGCCGAGGCGACCGCGGTCGCGAGCGGCGGCGTCGACAACCTCGCCCTGAACGAGGGCGGCAGCGGCTACACCATTCAACCCATCGTCAAGTTCTCCCTGCCCGACCTTCCCGACGGCGTACCGGCCACCGGTTCCGCGGTGATGGACGCCAGCGGTGTCGTCACCGGCGTCGATGTGGTGGATCCCGGGTCCGGGTACACCTCCGCACCGACCGTCGCGATCTTGGACGCGGACCAGGTCAATCCGACGCCGGCCACCGTCACGGCAACGATCGGCATCAGCCGGATCGACGTGACATCCGGCGGACAGGGCTACGATTCGGCACCTACGGTCGCCATCACCGACACGGACGGCACTGACAGGGGCGCCAGCGCCACCGCTGAGGTGGCGGTCAAGGGCGCCGTCACCGGCGTCACCGTCACCGACCCCGGTTCCGGCTACCTGACGCCGGGCCTGAAGAAGTTCGTCGACACCCTGCCAGGACAGGACGAGGCCCATCAGAACGACCTGGGCCAGTACATCCCGGTCGCCGTGCCGGACACCACGACCTACCCCGGCGCGGACTACTACGAGATCGCCCTGGTCCAGTACCGGATGAAGTTCCACAGCGATCTTCCGGCCACCTTGCTGCGCGGCTATGTCCAGGTCTCGACAGGCGTCGTTCCCGGTAAGCACGCGCAGCTGACCAACGCGAACCTGGATCCGAACGTCGCCGCGACCCCCATCACCGGATTCTTCGGGGTTGACGATCCGCACTACCTCGGGCCGACAATCGTTGCCACCAAGGACAAGCCGGTCCGCATCCTGTTCCGCAACCTGCTGCCCACCGGCGAGAGCGGCGACCTGTTCCTGCCCGTCGACACCTCGATGATGGGTTCGGGTCCCGGGCCGGAGATGATGCAACTGGACGCCAACGGCGTGCCGATGGACATGGCGCCCGATCAGGGCTCGGTCACCGACGGCGTGCGCAACCCGATGTGCGCCGACACATCCAAGCCCGACACCTGCTATTCGGAGAACCGGGCGACCCTGCACCTGCACGGCGGGATCACCCCGTGGATCAGCGACGGAACCCCGCATCAGTGGGTGACCCCGAGCGGCGAGAACACCGCCTATCCCAAGGGTGTCAGCGTGAGCAACGTTCCTGACATGCCCGATCCGGGTCCGGGCGCCGAGACGTTCTTCTACACCAACCAGCAGAGCGCGCGGCTGATGTTCTACCACGACCACGCCTGGGGCATCACGCGGTTGAACGTGTACGCCGGCCAGGCCGCCGGTTATCTGTTGACCGACGACACCGAAAAGAAACTGATCGCCCCGGGTGGCGCGCTTGCCGATGTCGGTGAGGGCACTCCGCTGATCATCCAGGACAAGACGTTCGTCCCGGACGCGGCAACGATGGCCAAGCAGGATCCGACCTGGGATGCCGCCAAGTGGGGCGGTGAGGGCAACCTGTGGACGCCGCACGTCTACATGCCCGCCCAGAACCCCAGCGATCCGTCGGGGATGAGCGCGTTCGGACGCTGGATGTACGGCCCATGGTTCTGGCCGCCGGCGAAGGACGCCAAGTACCCACCGATCGCCAACCCCTATTTCGATCCCAACTGTGACCCAGACGTCCAGCCGTTCTGCGAGCCGGCCCAGATCCCCGGAACGCCGAACAACTCGGTCGGCATGGAGGCCTTCAACGACACACCCGTCGTCAACGGCACCGCCTATCCGACGACGACCGTCGACCCCAAGGCATACCGCTACCGGATCCTGAATGCGGCCAACGACCGGTTCTGGAACCTGTCCTGGTACGTCGCCGACCCGACGACCGGGACGCTGAGCGAGGTTGCGCTCAAGCCCGCCGAGGTGGAGGCCGCGCAGACCGACCCCAACGTGTTCCCGACGCCGGACACCACCAAGAGCCCTGCCGGACCGAGCTGGGTCCAGATCGGCACCGAGGGCGGCTTCCTGCCTGCTCCGGTCGTCGTGCCGGCCCAGCCGACCACCTGGATCACCGACCCGACGCGCTTCGATGTCGGTAACGTCGACAAGCACTCCCTGTTGCTCGCACCGGCGGAGCGGGCCGACGTCGTCGTCGACTTCTCGCAGTACCGAGGAAAGACTCTGATCCTGTACAACGACGCCCCGGCGGCGTTCCCGGCCAGGGTCAGCAGCTACGACTACTACACCGGCGGGCCGGACCTCTCCCCGGCCGGCGCACCGAGCACCCTGCCCGGGTACGGCCCGAACACCCGCACCGTCATGCAGGTCAAGGTGTCCAACACGACCCCGGCCATCGCCTTCGACCGGACCGGCACCGAGGCTGACGGGATGGGCGCGCTGAACGCTGCATTCGCGCATCACGGCGATGGTTCGGGCGTCTTCGAGTCCGGCTCCAATCCGATCATCGTCGGTCAGGCCGCCTACAACTCGACCTACGGCACCAGCTTCACCGGTAGCGGCTACTGCGGCAGCCCGACGAACCCGTCGGCGAAGTGCGACGGGTTCGCCCGGATCCAGCAGCAGGGTGGCGACGCGTTCAAGTTCGACACTCTTGCCGGGGAACAGCTGTCGATACCGCTGGAACCCAAGGGCATTCACGATGAGATGAACTCGGCCAACTTCGACGAGTTCGGTCGGATGACGGCGAATATGGGACTGGAGGCCCCCGGCGCCACACCGCTGCTGCAGAACATCATTCTCTATCCGTTCTCCAACCCGGCGACCGAGGTGCTGACGCCCGGCGACGACACGCCGAACAGTTTGGACGTGACGCCGATCTCCTCGGAAACGGACGGCACCCAGATATGGAAGATCACCCACAACGGGGTGGATACCCATCCCATCCACTTCCACCTCTATGACGTCCAAGTCATCAACCGGGTGACCTGGGACAACATCATCATTCCGCCCGAACCGACCGAACTGGGGTGGAAGGACACCGTCAGGGTGAGTCCGCTGGAGGACACCATCGTCGCGGTGCGGCCGATCATTCCGACGGTGCCGTTCGGCGTGCCGGACAGCGAGCGACCGCTGAACCCGATGATGCCCATCGGCGCCAAGGGATCCCAGAACGGCCCCAACGGAACCGAAGCCGGCTTCAACAACACCGACGCCAATGGCAACCCCATCGCTCCGATCGTCAACCAGATCGTCAACATGGGTTGGGAATACGTCTGGCACTGCCACATCCTGAGTCACGAAGAAATGGACATGATGCGGCCGGTGTCGGTCGAGGTGAAAAAGACACTCCCGGTGGCCCCGGCGCTGAGCTTCGACGCCGCGGCAGGGAAGCTGTCATGGACGGACGGAACGCCGGTGGACTACGGAAGCCCGGCCAGTTGGACCGATCCGGACCGCACCGCGGAAGTCGGCTACCGGATCGAGAGGGCACCGGTGACCAACGGAACCGTCGGGGCGTATGCGCCGATCGGGACCGCACTGGCCAACGTCACCGCCTTCGGCGCAACTCCGCCGGATCCGGCACTGAGTTATGCGTACCGGGTCGTCGCCTGGAACGCCGCGGGTGACAGCTTGTCGAACGAGGTCACCGTGGCGCCGGCACTGCGGGCAACCAACACCGTGGTGACCAGCAACCGGGTGCCGGTATCGACCTACGGTCAAACGGTCAGGTTCAGGGCCACCGTCAAACCGGCAACCGGGAGGGGGCCTGTCAGCGGAACGGTGCAGTTCGCGGTTGACGGCGTCAACGTCGGGACCCCGGTCACCCTGGTATCGGGTGCGGCGACGTACCAGACCGCGTCGTTGACAGTGGGCACGCACGACATCACGGCCACTTACAACGGCTCGTCGGACTTCGCCGGGAGCACCGGAACCTACAGCCAGGCGGTGGACAAACGGCCGACGACCACGACCCTCAGCTCGAACCGCACCACCTCGAAGTTCGGTCAGTCGGTGACGTTCACCGCCCGGGTGGTAGCGGGCGCTGTCGGGACGGTTCAGTTCACGATCGACGGTGCGAACGCCGGCGATCCGGTACCGGTGAACGCGCAGGGCCGAGCCACCTTGGTCACGAACAGTCTCACCGTCGGTTCACACCGGGTGGAGGCCGCCTACAGCGGTTCGGCCAACGACGTGGGCAGCAGTAGTTCTCCGGTCACCCAAACGGTCGCCATGGCCGGCACTCGATCGGTCGTCACCAGCAGCAGTAACCGGGCCCCGGCGAACACGCCTGTCACCCTGACGGCCACCGTTTCGGCGGTGGCGCCAGGTGCAGGAACGCCTGGCGGGACGGTCGAGTTCCGGATCGACGGCGCCCTGAGCGGCACGGTCACCCTTACCGGTGGGCGGGCGACAATCACCCGAAACGACCTGAGCCGGGGCACCCACACCGTCGTGGCGATCTATTCCGGTAGCGGCGAGTTCACGCCGGTCACCTCGACGACCTTCACCCAACGGATCATCTGAGCGGAGCGGTCCGCAAGGACCGGAGGAGGGGCGGGGCGGGGAGATTCCCCGCCCCGCCCCGCTCGCGCCGGCCAAACCGCACTCCGGCCCGATTCCTGCGTCCGGTGGGGAGATTTCAGTGCCCACTCAACTCCAGCCGCAGCGCCAGCACCGGACACGCCGCGGCCGCCGACCGGTGGGGATGATCGGGTAGCCCCACTCGTCCAGCTCGATGCCCTCGGGGAACTCCTCGGCGCACAGACCGTGTGCACGGCACGCAATCGGATCGACATGGACTGTCACCGGTTTCATCACATCTCCCGGTTCCTGGTGCCGGGCATGCCGAGCCCGGCCGGCGGGGTGTGCAGCGGCACGACCGGCGGCGACGCGGAGCACGCGCCCCTGAGGTGGTGACCCAGGCGGCCGGTTCGGTCCATCGCCGACAGCGCGCTGGCGGCAAGGGCGACGGCGCCGTCCGGGTGGCTGCACGCCCCCCGGCCGTTGATCACCGGCAACCGGCGCCGAAGACTCGCGATCGCCTCCCGATCACCGCCGATGAGCCGGGCGACGTCGTCTGCGATGGCGGGCAGACCGAACATGCACGGGCCGCACTGCCTCGCGCCGGCGTCGGCCTGGTGCCGGAGGATCCGCGCGGTTTCGATCAGTGGGCATCCGCCGGGCGGCAGCACAATGATGGATCCGACACCCCCGGTGAGTCCCACGCCCGCCAGAGCCGTTGCGTCCCAACCAACCTGGCCAACGGCGGCCAGGTCCGCCCACCTGCCGGCCAGACCGCCGATGAGTGCCCAGCCGACCGGGCGGACGCCGGCCGGGCCGAGGATCGCACTGATCGCAGTCCCCTGGATAATCTCCCCGACCCCCGGCGAGGGCACAGCCCCACCGACGGTCACCAGCGAGGACGAAACCGATTGTGCGATAGACGCTGTCATACGCGAGCCGGTTCATCGGTCAGCGCCCCTCGTCGAGGGTCTCCGCCGACAACCGGATGAGCCGCCCGGCCGGCCTTGCGGGCAACGGTGTCGGGATGCGTATCCGGCCGCAACCGGAACACCACTGCACCGGCTACCGCTGCAAGGCACAGGATGTCGAGGCCAATCATCCACAGCTGCCGGCCATCGCCCCCGGACACTCCGAACCCCGTGCGCGAGCGCCAGCGGCCAGATGACGTAAGACGAGATGTGGACGACACGCCACACCCGCAGAGACAGCCGGCGGCGCAGTGCGCTGGTGATGACGACCGCGATCAGCAGATCCACGGCGACCGTGGCGATGCCGATCCAGAACGGGTCGTACCCTGCCGCGAAGGGCACCAGGACATCCCAGTAGCTCATTGTCGAGCCGTCGACAATCGCGGTGACGACATGCAAAGGCGAGGAAAGCGAGCCCGGTGAGCGAAAGGTTCCGGTGCAGCCGCAGTACTCCCGCTCGCGGGAGCACACCCAATCCGGACCGGCCGGCGGTCGCGATACCCAGCACCATGACGGCGGTGAACAGCAGCAATGCGACCGCGCCGGTCGCGCGGCTCGCGGACCAGAGAATCTGCGTGTCCATCACGCCGCGACCTCTCCTGAGGGCCAGCCGGCAACCGTTGTCAGTGAACCCTGCTCGTCGACCAGCAGCACAGGCACGCCGTGGCGCCCACCGATGGTCGCGATCACGCGGATCACGATCACACCGTTCGCACCTACACCGTCGGCATCGGCAGCATCATCAGCGCGGCGACCCACCCACCGACGATGCCCACCAACGTCCCCGCCGCGATCCAGCGGAGCACCGGCAGATCCCTGGAGAGCCACATCGCCGGCGCCAGCCCTCCGGCCACCAGCACATTCACCAGCACGGCGACGATCGGCCGGTCGACGAGCCCGGCAGAGAGCACCCACACCGCAACCCCGACGACCAGCGCGGAGAACACGGTGAGCGCCAGCCCGGTTGCCCACGGGGTCGGTTCGCGGCCGGCTCGCCACTCCACCACCCAGGGCCAGTCATCGCCGGCGGCCGTCCGGCCGCCAGCCAGATCCGGCGCATCATCTTCTCCTGCATCGTCGCCCGCCCGGGTGGCGACATCGGTGTCGTGGCCAGAAGTGTGATGAACCGCAGGGCCCTCGTCGAGGTGGTCGTCATCGGAATCGCCACCCTCGGCCAGCGGCCGGTTCCGGACGAGGTACACCAGCCCTGCTGTGGGCCGGTCCGCCTCGGGCGACCCGGCAGGGGCGTCCAGATCCGGGTCCTGCTTGTCGTCCGTCATCCGCCGATGTCACTGCATGGTTCGGACGGCGCGACCCCCGCAGCGAAGGCCCGTCCGGCCACCTGGTCGACCTCAATCGGGAATCGCGACGCATCTCTCACCGGATCAGTGTGCAGCACGGCGTGCGTGACGTGCCGGCAGCACCAGGACCAGCATCGGGACCCACCGAATCGTTGATGCCCCACCAACGGCATGCCTCGATCGAGTGAAGGATGCCTGTCGGAGCGAGCATGCGGACTACATAGAGTTCACTTCAGCAGGACATCCGTCCCCATGAGTGGTCGATTACACGAATGGCATAGTCCATCAGTACTCAGCGTGACATATTTGGCCTACACACCGGCACCTGACGTGGGCACGCCACCACGGACCGGACCGTCCGACTCCGCACCTGATTCAGCAACCCGCACGAGCGGTCGGGTACTCGCGCGCCCCGAACAGGCCCAGGGGACCTCCGGCCCCCACAGACAGAGGACCGGAAATGAGACAGCAACCCGAGTCAGCGGCCTCACGACCGGCTTCCCGGTGGCTGGCGGTCGCAGCAGCGGTCGCGCTGATCGTCACCGGGTTGTTCTTCATCGCCGGAGCCACCCGCTCCCCCGTCGGCGCCTCCGGGGCCACACCTGACCCCACCGCGACCGACCTCTCGACGACCAAGGCCGCCGGCGAGTCCACGTCCTCGACGACCAGCCCATCCCGCACGACACCGGAACTCACCTCGCCGACGACAACCCCCCCGACGACGACCTCCCTCAGAGACACGTCCCCGACAACCACCTCCCCCACAACCGTCTCCCCGAAGACAAGGGCGGCGACAGATTCCCCTGCCGCAACGACAGCGGCACCGCGAACCCATGCACCGAAATCCCGCAAACCACGGGCACCCGCCCCGACCACGCCGGCAACCACACCCCATGCGGCACAGCCGGTGCCGACCTCGATCGACAGTCTCCTCACCGGCCGGGTCATGCATGCCGTTGCAGAGGTCAACGTCCGCGACGCTCCCGGCACCGACGGAACCACGGTGATCAGCAGGCTCGTCAGCGGTGCGGCCGTGACCGCCGGCAAGACAGCCGACGGGTGGGTACCGGTGAGGACCGGGGAGACGCTCGGCTGGGTCTCGGCCGACTTCCTCGCCGACGGCGAGGCACCCCCCGCGTCCGAGCCCCCCGCTGCGCCTGCGGATGCGCCCGCACCGCCGCCGGCGTCGTCGGGGAACTGGATGACCGACCTCCTACCGCAGATCGACCCGGGCGGCGCTGCGCAGTGGGAGTTCTGGAGAAACGGTGGCTGGGGCGCCACGAACGGGCACACGGTCTACATCGACCCGGATGTTCCAGCGGACAAACGGTTCTCGGTGATGATCCACGAGTACAGCCATGTGCTGCAGGTGCAGGTCTACGGGAGCATCGACGCGTCAGCCGCGGCGATGGGCGCGATCGCCGGGATGTCCGCCACCGCCGCCAACGAGAGCACGGCCGACTGCATGGCCCTGATGCAGGGCGCGACCTGGGTGGATTACGGATGCCAGGATTCGCTGCGCGGAGCAGCCGAGGCGATCCTCGCGGGGCACCGCCCCTAACCGGCGCGACCTCCCCCCTGCGGCAGCGCGGCAAAGGCGATCGCGGCGGCCGTGGCGACGTTCAACGAGTCGACGCCGTTCGCCATGGGAATACGCACCCGGACGTCGGCCGCTCGCATCGCGGCCTCCGTCAGCCCTGGACCCTCGGCACCGACCAGCACCGCGACGCGCGCACCCCATGTCATCGCACCGATGGTCACCTCGCCGGAGGGCGTCAGAGCTACCACCTGAAAACCATTGTCCCGCAGGATGTTCACTCCCTCGGCCGGCCAGGGCAGCGGTGCGAACGGAACGCCCAGCACCGTGCCCATCGAGACCCGGACACTGCGCCGGTAGAGGGGGTCGGAGCACCCGTCCGCCAACATCACGGCGCCGACCCCGAGAGCGGCAGCGTTCCGGAACAGCGCTCCGAGGTTCTCGTGATCGCCCACCCCTTCCAGGACCGCCACCGACCGGGCTCTGGCAATCAGCTCGGCCGCGGGCGGAAACGGCACCCGGTCTGCGGTCGCCAGGACTCCCCGATTGAGGTGGAACCCGACGACCTCGGCCATCAATTCGGATGACGCCACATAGAACGGGGCGGTGACCGCGGCCAGGTCCGCAGCCAGTTCCGCCGACCGCCGGGCGACACCGAGCAGCGCCCGCACCGGATAGCGGGACGCGAGCAGCCTGCGGACGACGACCACACCCTCGGCGATGACCAGGCCACGACCGCCCGGCCGGTCCGGCCGGCGGTCGGCGTGGGTCAGGTCCCGGAAATCGTCCAGTCGCGGGTCCGCCGGATCGCTGATCTCGACGAAGGCGCTCACCACGCCATCCGGTCGGGGGAGCGGGCCGGTTGCGCCATCACGACGCCTCCCGGGATCCACCCATCTGCCGTCGTACCTTCGCCCCGATGGATTGCAACGCGGCCAACTCGTCATCATCGAGCAGATCGATGAGGCACGAACGGACCGTGGCGACATGGCCAGGCGCCATTTCCCGCAGCTGGGTGACACCGAGCTCGGTCAGGTCGGCGAAGTAGCCACGCTGATCCTCGTCGACCCTGATCCGCCGGACCCAGCCTCTGGCGACCAGCCGATCGACGGTTCTGGTGATTGCACTGCGCGTCGCCAGGGCATGATCGGCCAGCTCGCTCATCCGCAGCCGCCGCTCGGGCGCCTCCGACAGGTGCACCAGGACCTCGAAATCCGTCAGCGACGAGTGGGAGTCGTTCTGCAGCTGGCGATCGAGTGCCGGGAGCAGCAGTCGGTAGGTGTCCAGCCATCCGCGCCACGCCGCCTGCTCGCGCTCGTCCAACCAGCCGCTGCTCACTGCGCGCCCGTCAACCGGCCGGATCTGTCGATGTCCATGCACAGATCGAACATCACGCCGTCGCAATCGGCACGCAGAAAACGCAGTTCGGGCAAGAAGTTTCCGCACGGCAACGGCCAGCGGGCAGGAGACGGACGGCTCAGCACCAGATCGGACGCCGCTGCGGCGGCACATCGAACCGGACGGCAATCCCCCGAACACCTGCGGTCAAACATGAAAACAGCTGAGACGCAACGCTTCTGAGCGGTTGGCAGGTGATGCGCACGAAGAGAAATCCGACGGCCCGAGCGCGTTACTGTGACGCTGATCACAGGATCGAGTCAAACTTAGCACGTTAGCTGAGGTGCTGCTAACTTTCGATCACGGGCGTTCACCGCAGAGCGCCTCCCGACCTCAGAGAAGAGGATCCGGCATGAGCACCGCCTCCGTCCCGCAAGGGGCAGCTCTCGATGCTGCCGGTCAGGCTCCGGCCAGCACCGTCGCCCCGCAACCGGGCGATCGGTACGGCCCGGTTGATCCCCGCTGAATCCGCAGGTGATCACGGTGGCCATGACCCCGCCGCCGCGCACCGAAACCCGCATCAACGGCCGCGTCGTTCGAGAGCTCCGAACCCCACGGCCGAGCATCAGCATCCTCCCGGCCGGCCGGCCGGATTCCGAGAGCGCCACGCATAGGCTGGTTTTCATGAACAGAGGATGGTCAGAATCGTTGTCGCTCGGGGAGATGATTCGTCGGCAGCGAGAGATGGCTGCACTGCCGATGCGTCAATTGGCCGCAATGTCCGGCATCTCCAACCCCTACCTCTCGCAGATCGAACGTGGCCTACGGGACCCGTCGGATCAAGTACTGAACGCCATCGCCGACGCCCTGCAACTGTCGGCGGAATCGCTGCGGCCCGCGCGGCCGGCACCCGACCCGGACGCTGCCCCCTCGGCAGTGGAGACCGCGATCAGGGCCGACCCGAACCTGACAGCACAACAACGCAAGGCCCTCGAGGAGTCGTACCTGGCTTTCCGCGAGGTCACCATCGAACGACGCCGAGTGAAGGGCCGCCGAAATGGCGGCGCCCCCGCCGACGTCTCCCCCGCCAACGAGGACTGAGGAGATCGTCTTGACCACGAAGAAGAATGCTGCCGGTAGCAGCGCCGCCGACAGCACAGCTGCCGGCACCACCGCCGAGGATCTGCTGCCGCCGCAGCTCAAGCCGGCTGACACATCCGCCTGGGACGAGGTCGACCGACGCGTCCGTGGTCGGATCGCCGAGGTGTTGAGCCAGGCCGAGGAGCACTACTCCTCGACGCCGCTGGGCAAGCTCGACTCGATGGACGCCATCCCGGCGTTCACCCGGACGGCTCTGGCGATGGCCTCCGAACCCACGCTCGCCCTGCAGGTCGGCACCAACTACGCCACCGGCATGATGCGCGCGATGCTGGCCGCGGGGGCACGCACGAGCGGCGCGAAGGTGGACGGCCCGGTCAAGGAGGGGAAGGACAAGCGGTTCGCCGACAAGACCTGGTCGGACAACGCGGGATTCTGGCTGCTCCGCCAGGAGTACCTGCTGTGGGAGCAGGCGCTGCAGGAACTGGTGGCGAAGGCCAAGGTCGACGACCAGACCCGCCTCAAGGTCGGCTTCCTCACCCAGGCGATGGTGGACGCGCTCGCTCCGACCAACGCGTTCCTGGCCAACCCCGATGCCATGCGCAGGGCCGTGGAAACCGGCGGCCAGTCCGTCGCCAAGGGTGTCCAGAACCTGCTGCACGACCTGGCCACCAACGGCGGTCAGCCGCAGCAGTTTGCCGAGGGTGTGTACGAGGTCGGCAAGAACATGGCCGCCTCGCCGGGCAAGGTGGTGTTCCGCAACGACCTGATGGAGCTCATCCAGTACGAGCCCACCACGGAGAAGGTGCACGAGATCCCGCTGCTGTTCAGCCCGCCGTGGATCAACAAGTACTACATCATGGATCTCTCGCCGGGCCGGAGCCTCGTGCAGTGGGCCGTCGACCACGGCCACACGGTGTTCTTGATCAGCTACCGCAACCCCGACGAGACCATGCGCTCCGTGCACATGGACGACTATCTGCTGTCCGGTCCGATCACGGCGCTGAACGTCATCCGGGACATCACCGGCCAGGAGAAGGTAAACCTGCTGGGGCTCTGCCTCGGCGGCACCCTGACCATGATCACGCTCGCGTACCTGGATGCCATCGGTGACGACCGGATCAACTCCGCGGCGTTCCTCAACACGCTGACGGATTTCAGCGAGCCAGGCGCTCTCGGTGTCTTCACCGACGAGGGGACGGTGTCGAAGCTGGAGGTCTCCATGAAGAAGACCGGCTTCCTGCCGGCCGAGAACATGGCGAAGACCTTCAACCTGCTGCGTGGCAACGATCTGATCTGGAACTACGTCGTCAACAACTGGATGAAGGGCGAGGACCCACCCGCCTTCGATCTGCTGTCCTGGAATGCCGACTCCACCCGGATGCCGGCCGAGATGCACTCGTTCTACCTGCGTACGTGCTACCTCGAGAACAGGCTCGCGAAGGGCGAACTCGAGATCGCGGGCCAGAAGCTGAACATGCACGAGGTCGATCAGGACCTGTACTTCCTGGCCGCCGAGCAGGATCACATCGCTCCGTGGCGCAGTTCGTACATCGGTGCCAGACTGCCCGCGGGCAAGGTGCGGTTCATTTTGTCCAATTCCGGTCACATCGCCGGAATCGTCAATCCCCCGCACCCCAAGTCGAAGCACTTCGTCGGCGCCTCTGACGACCTGCCGGAGAACCCGGACAAGTGGTTGGAGACGGCGACTTCCCACCCGGAGACGTGGTGGGAGGACTGGGCGCGCTGGATGGAGCCGCGTTCAGGAGCGCTCGTCGAACCGCCGCCCCTCGGCGGCGAGACGAATCCGGTCCTGGGCGAGGCGCCAGGAACCTACGTGTTCGGCAAGTGACTCCGCTCGGCCCGCCGGTCCGCCGGCGGGCCGTGCACCTGCACCACTCCAGCGCCACCGCTCAGTCCCAGCAGTCCCAGCAGTCCCAGCAGTCCCAGCAGTCCCAGCAGTCCCAGCAGCAGAATCCATCCCACAACCACAGAAAAGTCGAGGTCCCATCGTGTCGGAGTACACCGTCAGCAAGGCAATCGTCACCGGAGCCGCTCAGGGCATCGGCGCAGCCATCGCGCAACGCCTTTCCAGCGAGGGACTGACCGTCAGCGTCCTCGACCTCAACGGCGCGGGCGCCAAGGAGACCGCCGAGAAGATCCAGGCAGAGACCGGAAACCCGGTCTACGGCATTGCGTGTGACGTCGCCAACCGGCCGAGCCTGCACGGCGCATGGGCCGAAGCCGTCGAGAAGATGGGCGGCCTGGACACCTACGTCGGCAACGCCGGCATCACCCGGGACAAGATGTTCCACAAGCTGACCGACGACGACTGGGACAAGGTCATCGCCGTCAACCTCACCGGCACCTACGAGGGCATCAAGGCGTCCGCCCCGTTCCTGCGGGTACCCGGCCCGGGCCGTATCGTGCTGATCTCCTCGCTGGTCGCCAAGATGGGCAACCTCGGCCAGATGAACTACATCGCCTCAAAGGCCGCCGTCGTCGGCCTCGTACGCTCCGGCGCCACCGAGCTCGCACGCTTCGGGACCACGGTCAACGGCATCCGCCCGGGCTTCATCGAGACACCGATGACGGCCGCGATGACCGACGAGGCGAAGAAGGCCCTGACTCGCAACCCGCTTGGCCGGGCCGGGCAGCCCGAGGACATCGCCGGAGCCGTCGCGTTCCTGTGCTCGGAGGACGCTTCCTTCATCACCGGCGCCGTCATCGACGTCAACGGCGGCGAGATCTTCGCCTGACCCAGGTGCACCACCGCCCCACGGGGCGGCCCCGCAGTCCGATGCCCGCCCGGTTCACCCGAACCGGGCGGGCATTGTCATGGACCAGTGTTGCGAGTTTTCAGCTGAAGGCGGTCGCGATGCCTTCCGAACCGGTCTCCCTGCTGTCCTGATGGTCGTCGTCGGCCACCTTCTCGTGCCGCTTGCTCTCGCTGACCACCACGGCCGGGTCGATGGTCATGACCGTGTAGCCGCCGACCGAACCGGCACCGAACCCGGGCGCGAAGATCTTCGTCGGCCGGTCGATCTTGCCGTCCTGGACGGCGTCAGCGATGGCGATCGGGATGCTCGCCGACGAGGTGTTTCCGGCCTTCTCGATGTCGAAGTAGATGAGATCGGCGGACAGGCCCGCCTTCTCGGCCAAACCGATCACCATCGTCTTGTTCGCCTGGTGCGGGACGACCAACTCGACACTCTCCCAGGCGTTGGCCTTCTGGCCCAGCGGATCCGGCTGCGCACCGAGCTCGGTGATCATCTGTTCGAGGTACCGGCCGGCCAGCGCCTTCACCTCCGGGCCGAACACCGTGATGTTGTTGTCGAACGCCGCGTTGGGCCAGATGATCGAGTTCACCTGGCTGACCGGCCCACTGGCGTACGTGTTCATCAGGTCGATGTCGGAGTCCTCGCCCTCGGCGGCAGGTGCGACCACGAACGCAGCGGCCCCGTCACCGAAGATCATCCGTGACGGTCGCACGGTGCCGATCTTGTCGGAGAACTTCTCGCCGCAGACGACCAGGACCGGCCGTTCGACCTCCTGCAGCAGCCTGATGGCCTCGGAGAGGCCGTACGGCAGACCGGCGCACGCGGCGGTGATGTCGGCGGACATGTGCGTCTGGAACATGCCCAGCTGGCCGGACAGCCAGGTCGCCATCGACGGCATCGACCGGTGGTTGGTACATGAGCAGAAGATGACAGCGCCGATCTCCTCGGGCTCACGGCCCGACCGTTCCAGCGCGGCGATGGCGGCGTCCAGCGCCATCTCGTCCAGGCCGCGTTCGCTGTACATCCGGGTCTCGATGCCGGTCTTCTGGCTGATCTCCGCTGCCGTCATCGGTGACCAGCAGTACGCCGAGTTGCGGATGAGATCATCGTTGGAGCAGAGGATTTCGCCGCGCACGACGGCCAGCGCCTCGATCTTGGGCAGAACCTTGAACTGCTTGCGGACGTCGATCGCCGGGTACGGCCGGATGGGTTGCTTGGTGACGACCTCCGGCGCGAAGGAGGCCACCCGGGTCCCTGTCGACGGTCGCGGCGCGCCCTCGGTGACCTTGTGCAGGAACCTGCTGACCTCGCTCGACTTGGGCTTCATCAGCACGACCACGTCGTCGTCCTTGAGATCCTTGATCGCCGTCAGCTGCACGTCCGCCCGATCCCACGGGTACTGGTTGTGCAGCACCATCGCCCAGCGGTGCAGCGCTTCCAGCTCCGCGACATCCTCCTGAACGTCGACGATGTCGGAGAAGGAATAGGTCGGGTAGTCGGGGTCGTAGGTCTGCAGGCGGAAGGTCAGCTGGCTGGGATCGGCGAGCGCCTCCGCAACCGTCGGCCGGAGGGCCTCCAAGGCGCTCGCGTGGTGCTTGCGGTTGCCGAAGACGTCGAACAGCATCGCCCAGATGCGGTCCTCGGTCTCGGGGTCGGTGCCTGCCGGCAGTTCCTGGTAGGCGCGCTGCACGGCGCCGACCTTGGTCTCCTTGTCCAGCCAGGGGGTCACGAACGGCAGGTACAGATCCTTGCGGGTCCGGGGGACGTCGCGCCACCTGGTCGGCACCTTGTCGTACATGGTCATCGCGAAGCGGTTGACCCAGAAAAGGTTCAGCGCGACGTCACGCATGAGATGTACCCGGTCGGCGTAGTGTCCCTGCTCGATCCGCAGTCCGATCTCGGTCCCCGACGGGGCCTTCGTCTCGAAGTCACGCCGGATGACCTGGTCCAGTTGCTCCTCGGTCTCGATCACCGAGAAGTCGAGGTCCGGCGTGAAGTTCGACGGGAACACCAACCGGCCGTGACGATTCAGGACGAACGGCTGCATAAAGACTCCTTTGTCGGGCATGGACGTCGAGCACGGTCACACCGGGGACCGCGCGGGGCGTGGACGACCCGATGAGTGACCCATCCTCCCGCACGCCGGAATGCGCCGCAGCGGCGCCCCAAAGATCGCCCGCCCCCGCGGAGTCGACCAGCAGATGTGACCCCCGCCACTGTGCGGAGCACCAGTTGGGGCACAATCGGCGCGACGTGTCGCCGCGGTCCGCGCCGCGCCACCACCCCAGTCGGACGACCACTCACCCCGGAGGGCTCCCATGACGGCAGCAGAACACGACCGCGCCGGCACCGCTGGTTTCGGCAGCAAGCTCAACGGTCGGGTCGCGCTCGTGACGGGCGGCAGCCGCGGCATCGGCGCCGCGATCAGCCGGAGCCTGGCCAACCAGGGCGCGACGGTGGCGGCCGGCTACGGCCGCGACAAGGAGCATGCGGAGCGGTTTCTCGCCGAGATCCAGGCCGAGGGCGTCACGGGCTCGATCCATCAGGGCAATATCGGCAACGCGGACGACTGCCGCCGAGTGATCGCCGAGGTGATCGCCGAACACGGCCGGTTGGACATCCTGATCAACAACGCCGGGATCACCGCCGACAAGACGGTGCTGAACATGGATGACGCCGATTGGGAGAAGGTCCTCGCGGTGAACCTGTCGGGCGCGTTCTACCTGTCGCAGGCCGCGCTGCGGCACATGGTGGAGCGCGGGACCGGCCGGATCGTGAACGTCTCCTCGATCATCGGCGAGACCGGCAACATCGGTCAGGCCAACTACGCGGCTTCCAAGTCGGGGCTCTTCGGGCTGACCAAGACCCTCGCGAAGGAGGCCGCCTTCATGCTGCAGAAGACCGGCAACCTCGAGGAGAACTTGGTCGGGATCACCGTGAACACGGTGACGCCCGGTTTCGTCGCGACGGACATGGTCGGCACGATTCCGGAGAAGGTGATCCAGCGGATCACCGACCAGATTCCGGTGCGACGGTTCGCCCGTCCGGAAGAGATCGCCAGGGTGGTGCATTTCCTGGCCGCTGACGCGTCCGGCTACATCACCGGTCAGGTCTGGGGGGTCAACGGCGGCATGGACATGTGAGACCAGGGTCAGCGGTCAAACCACGTGGTGCGTCAGCCTGCGTGCTCGGCCGGCTCCTGGTAGGCCGCGAGCTGATCGATCAGTACCGTCGCCTTGCCGAGCAGATCCCGGTCCTCCTGCGGAAGATCGGCGAGTTGCTGCTCGAGCCACAACTCACGGGCTCGGACGTATTCGTCCATCCGGTGCGCGCCCAACGGGGTGATCTGGACCAGCACCTGCCGTCCGTCGCGTGGATTCTCCAAACGCTGTACCAGATTCAAGGCCTCGAGCCCGGTCAGTACCCGGGTGATCGAGGGCGGTCGCACCTTTTCCTTGGCTGCCAGATCCCCTGCCGTGAGCGGGCCATCGCGCCAGATCACCGTGAGTGCGGAGAGCTGGGTGAGGGTTAGGCCATCGGTGGGCGTCTGTTGGCGCAACCGGCGAGTAAGTCGGTGCACAGCGATACGGAGCTCACTGGCGAGGGGGGCGACGTCTGACACGTATACAGGTTATCTCATTGCGGCACTAAACGACTGAATAGGATTTATCGGACAGCTGAGGAAGGCGAGTTCCCACGCTGCTCGCCCCCGTTGGGCCCTGCTCCCCCGCTACGCTGAACAGGTGGAACCGCCCCGTTCGACCCCCGAATCGGCGGCCTACGTCCCACCCGACCTCCCGCCCGTTCGGACCGGACTCTGGCATATCGCCGTCCCCGGGACGGTGATCTGGTTGGTGGCATCGGTGATCCTGCTGTTCTTCATCCCGACACTGCAGGCCAACGACGCCATGATCTGGCTCTGGACCTGCCTGGCCGGCTTCGCGCTCGGCATCACCGGGCTCTCCGTGTACGCGCTGCAGCGCCGGGCGGCCAGGCTCGGCAGGCGCAGCGCCAACCAGATGGCGCTCGACGAGAACATCTGACCGCGTCGCTACCCATCGCAGCTGTCAGTCGAAGCTGCTCTCGGCGATGCCCACCCCGTCCTGTTCGGCCGCCGCCACCGCGAGCTGCCGGCGCGGCCAGCAGCCGGCCGCCCAGGCGACCGCCCGTCCTGCGCCCTCGGCCGAGCCGTCGGTGAGGATGCTGTTCCCGGGCTGTCCGCCCCACCATCGCACCGGTACCGGCCGCCCGCCGTCGACCGCCACCTGCAGCGCCGGGCGCACCGTGACGTCGACGGTGTCGGGATCCAGGCCGAGCGCGCGCGCGGCCCGGCGGATGCGGTCCGTCGCTTCCTTCCCGCCGTCCTGCCGCAGGTTCCGGTTCTCTGCGGAGGACACCTCCGCCGCGCGCGCAGAGGCCAGCGGCAGGTCCAACACCCTGGCGACCAGTTCCGGATCGGCACCGCCCGGGACCAGGGCGGCCGGTTGCAGAACCTGTGCGAGCCACGGGACGTCGAGGACCGACGCACCGGCTGCATCGGCGATGTCGCCGGTCAACGTGCGGACCCCGGACGGCAGGTCGACATCGTCGTAGGTCGACAGCGCGGCCACCACCGCCGCGGTCACCGCGGCCACCCGGCCTGCCGGAACCTGCCGGGCCGGGTCGGCCAGCCTGTCGAGCAGATCCTCCGGATCGTCGGCCGCGGCGTCGGCGAGCCCGGCCCGCACACCGATCGCCCGCGCCAGCTGATCGTCGAGATCCAGCGGCAGCACATCGAACAGACCGTCGAGATCGTGGGCGGACCGCAGCCGCCACGAGCCGGGGCGCCGATCGCCGATCCAGGCGTGCTGGGCCAGCCACCACCCTGAGTACGAACCGGGGAGCAGCAGGCATGCCCGCGCCTCGCGATCGGAGGCGATGAGCCGCAGGGCTTCGGGCCATCGGTCGTCGTCGACCAGATCGAGATCCGCCAGGCCGGTCACCGACGCCGCGTCGATGTCCCTGCCCGGCCCGTCGAGCCACTCGTCCAGGTCCGGCAGCGCCGGACGGTCCGCCGCGGACGGGTCGACGACGGTGACAACCGCGAAACCCGAACGCACTCCCGCCGCCACCAGCACCCACGCCGGATAGCGCTCGAGCCACTCCGCCGCGACGACCGGGCGGTCGGCGTCGTCGGCAAGGACGGTCGCCAAAGGCGCTCCGGGCAGCAACAGTTCGGACGCCGGCCACGGCTGATCGTCAGCATCGGTGAGCACCAGGTCGCCGGTCAGGACGGCACCTGGGGTGGCTCCGCCGGCGACAGCGGCCTGGTCGGACATCCCCTGATCCGCGCGGGATGCCCGGCCGCCGGCCGCGATCAGGTCCAGCACCACCCGGGCCAGTTCCCGAAGGTCGTCGGGATCCGGATCGGCATCATCCAGATCGGCCAGCATGCGGTCCAGCGCGCCGGTGAGCGCCGGATCGCCCAGCAGCGTGTCCGGGTCGGCAGGCCGCGCTCCGAGCCGTTCCAGGTAGGGGTGAGCGGCCGCCGGTTCGATGATCCGCAGACCCGTGACGACACGGCCGGCCCGGCGGGCGAGTTCGGCGTCGACGCGGCTCCCCGCCGCGGCATCGTCATCAGCCGGAAGGAGGCAGCCGCGGGCGCCGAGCGCCCGCCGACCACCGATGAGCGGAATCGGGATGTCGGCCAGGTCCTCCGTCAGCGGAGCTCGTTCGGCGGTGGCGACCGACTGGTACACCTGCCACCAGAACTCCGGGGGGCGATCGATGACGGCGATCGCGGCGCTGGCCTGCGACCAGCTCAGCAGCTGCGCCCCCAGCCCGCGCAACACCGCTTCCGCCGCGCGGGGTTGCGGCGGGAGCAGGCCCTGTATCGCCTGGCCGAACAGCGCGGTGCCGTCGGCCCCGAGCCCGGGTAGCCAGCAGGCCTCCGCGGGCGTGACGAGGTCGCCGAGCGCCGTCAACAGCAGCGGCGTCGACTGCACCCGGCGGCCGATCGCTTCGCGCACCGCGGCATCGACCGGACCAGCGGGAAACCCGGTGCCGGGCAACAGTTTCCAACGGTCCGGTGGGTCGGCGCCGGCCACCAGTTCCAGGTAGAGATCGGCGGCTTCGTCCAGCAGGCGCTCGCGCAGCGGGCCGGCCGCGAGCCGGCGACGGGTGTCGTCCACCGGGAAGGTGCCGATCAGCCTGGCCGGCAGGGTGAGCGGTTCGTCGGTGGGGGTCGGCGCCCCGATGGTCATGGGGGCAGGGTCGGCCCGCGGGCCTGCGGCAAGGACAGCGTCGAGGTTGACAGCGTCACCGTGGCCGCCGCCGGGGGCGTCGGGGACAGGCAACGCCCAGGTGATCCGCCACTGGGTGCGGCCGCGTTCCTCGATCGGCCGGTCCATCAGCAGGGCGGCGGGAATGCGACCGGAACGCTCCGCCGTGCGGTACCGCGTCCGGGAACGGCCGTCGTCCAGCACGGTGAAACCCGCTTCGTCGATACCACTGCGGACGACGCGATCAGGCAGGTCGATCTCGGAGAGGTCGGTCAACGCCCAGAAAAGGTCCTCGGCCGCCGCCGGATCCGCCAGGAACCGCCGCACGTCGGCCAGCGCGGAGTCCCGCAACGGCAACCTGACCTCGGTGGTGTACCCGTCGGGCGGGCCCGGCTCGTCCGGATCGACGGGCCACGGCAACCGGAGCACCGGCACCGCACCGGACCGCAACACCACCTCGCGGTCCAGCGACGGACTGCCGAGGTCGGCGATGGCGACCCTGGTGGCAGCACCGTCGAAACGCACGCCGCCGCTGCTCGACACCACCCGGGGCGCCGGACTCCAGGAAAGCACAGCCGTGAAACCGACGCCGAAATGACCGACAGAGTCGTGCGTTTCGCGTTTGGCGGAGGCGCGGAGACTGGCCAGGCCGGCGACGCCCTGTGCGGTGAGAGGGGCCCCGGTATTGGCCACCCGCAGTTCACCGTCCAGCAGCCGGATCCGGATCCGGGCGGGCACCCCGAGTTCGGCTGCGGCATCGACGGCGTTGGAGCCGAGTTCGACCAGCACACGTCCGGCGTACCCGCCGACCGCAAGGGCCTCCTCGGCGTTGGCGTCCTCCCGGAACCGCGCGGGGGATGCCGACCAGGCGTCGAGCACCACTGTGCGCAGCTCCGTCAGCCCGAAGACATCGGACTCCTGAGGATGAGCTCCCGGCGCGGTCAGGAGGGGGGACCGGCTTCGGTCGACGGATCCGACTCCGGCTCCCGGTCCGGCACTCCCCAGCGCACGTCCACCTCGGCGAACATGTCGGGAGCCGTGTCGTCCTCCGGAACGGCGACCGGCTCGGGGTCGAGTTCGGGCCGCCGCGACCTCGGGTGGACCTCGAGGGTCAGCTCGTCGATCACCGTGTCGGTCGCCGCCGAGATCATCGGGGCGTCGATCACCGTCTGCGAGTGGGCGCCACAGCCGAACCCGGCATCGACCACCCGGCCGTCCCCCGGCGAGAACTCGTTGGTGCACGCGCCGAACGCGGTGCCCAGCAGCCCGGCCAGCGGCACGTAGAAGCCACAGCTGGCGCAGTTCGCCGGCGCCGCCAGCGCCACCGGATCGCTGGGCCCGAAGCTGCCCTCGTGCCAGCGCTCCGCCGCGTCGTCCCTGCCTTCGCGGCTCAGCACCCGCTCGCGGCCGAACCCGAACTCGTACGCGACCTCCTTGACGGCCGGATCGTCGGAGTCGACATAGCCCGGCACCAGCCGGATGTCGTCAGCGGGGGTGGGCAACAGGTCGCCCGGACCGACGTCGCCCGGCCTGATCCGCCGCTCCCACGGCACCCACGGCGGCGCCAGCAGCGCCTCCTGGCCCGGCAGCAGGACGACCTCGCTGACCGTCGGCCGGTCGGCGTCGACAACGGCCAGCGTCACCGACCAGTACCAACCGCGGTAACCCTTGTCGGTCGCGCTGAAAGCGGCGCTGACAGCGACGTCGTCGTCGGCCACCGCGCCGAGGTACTCGCCGACCAGATCGGCGGATCCGGCTTCCTCGACAGCGGCGTCCCGGGCCGTCGACAGCAGCTGATCGGTCAACTCCACCGCCGGCGGACGGTCCTGCGCGGGCGGGTCGTCGGGCAGCTGATCGTGCTGGTCGACAGCCGCCGGCCCGGCTGTTGGGTCGTCACGACCGATCTGGGAGGGGTCGGCCGCACTGGTAGGAGAACTCACAGACCTCATGATGCCGCACGGGGGGCCGCTGCACGCCGCACCGGCCGGTCAATGGGTGATCGCATGCCGTATCCGGTGGGGCAGGATGAGTACGTGGATCCTTCCGTTCCTCCCTACGACGACGCCGGTGGCCCGCAGTGGCCGCCGCGCGACGCTGTAGCTGGAGTGCGACGCCACGATCCGGGCGCCGATCATCAGCGCAGCACCGACCGAGCCGGTAGTGATCGACCCGGTGTTGCTGGACCTGGTGACGAACAGCCGACGTCGCAGCTGCCGCGGCGGCCGGATGCCGCGCGTTTCCCGTACCCGGCCCCGCAGCCGCCCGGCGGGGTCGCCGACGACGAGCGGCCGACCGACCCGAACCTCGACGTCAGCAGCCTCCGGACCGGGCAACAGCCGCCCCGCCGGCCCGCGTACCAACCGGACCAGCAGCCGGAGTACCGACCGCAGCCGCGCGGCAGCCATCTCCCGCCGTACAGCGAGCCGTTCCGCAAGCGGCCTGCGACACCGCCGCCCCCAGCGCCCGGTGTCGGAGCCGCGACGTCAACCGGTGCGACGCCGGGAGGCGCGCCGGCCGATCACGCCGACAAGGCTGCTCCGGCCGACCCTGCTGCCGGTGCGCCGACCACACCCCGGACCGGCCCGCGCAAGCTGACGGTCACCAGGGTCGCCGCGTTCCGCAGCCGCGAGCTGACAACCCGTGGGGTGCAGATCTTTCAGCGCGCCGCGGCGGCGGACGGTGCGGACCGGTCAGGGCTGACCAACCTCACCTACGCCGTGATGGGCAACTACGCGGTCGACGCGGCGCTGGCCGTCGCGCTGGCCAACACCCTGTTCTTCGCCGCCGCCACCGCCGAGTCGACCAGCAAGGTACTGCTCTACCTGCTGATCACCGTCGCCCCGTTCGCGGTGATCGCGCCGCTGATCGGTCCGGCACTGGACAAGCTGCAGCACGGTAGGCGGATCGCGCTGGCCGCATCGAGCTTCGCCCGGGCCCTGCTGGCCGTCGTCATGGCCCTGAACTTCGACTCATGGGTGCTGTACCCGTGCGCGCTCGGGATGCTGGTGCTGTCCAAATCGTTCAGCCTCCTCAAGGCCGCGATCACCCCGCGGGTGCTCCCGCCGGACATCACGCTGGTCAAGACCAACTCCCGGTTGACGGTGTTCGGCCTGATCGCCGGCGGCGTCGCGGGTGCGGTCGCCGCCGCGCTGTCCTGGGCGTTCGGGTCCACCGGGGCGCTGATCTTCACGGCTTTACTGAGCATCGTCGGCGGCTGGCTGTGCCTGCGTATCCCGTCCTGGGTGGAGTCGACCGCAGGCGAGATCCCGGTCGACGGCGTCGGCCCGAAGGCGAAACGGGCCTTCCCGCTGTCGGTCACCACCACGCTGTGGGCGAATGGCACGATCCGCGTCGAGACGGGCTTCCTGGCACTGTTCATCGCCTTCGTCATCAAGAGCGAGTACACCGAGTCGAGCGGTTTCACCCAGCTGCTGCTGCTCGGTGCGGTCGGCGCCGCGGCGGGGATCGGCGGCTTCGTCGGCAATGGGCTGGGCGCCCGGCTGACGCTCAGCAAGCCGGAGACCGTGTCGATCCTGTCGCTGTCGGCCACGGCGGTCGCCACGCTGACGGCTGTGCTGATCCCCGGTCTCACCACCGCGGCGCTCGTCGGCCTGGTCGGTTCGACGGCGTCGTCGCTGGCCAAGGTCTGTCTCGACTCGGTGATCCAGCACGAACTACCGGAGGCCAGCCGTGCCTCCGCCTTCGGCCTCAGCGAGACGGTGCTGCAGCTGTCCTGGGTGTTCGGCGGCGTGGTCGGTCTGTTGATCGGCGGTGTCTGGTCGTTCGGGCACGACAGCGTGTACTCGATCGGTTTCGCCGTCATCACCGTGGTGCTGCTGATCGGCCTGACGCAGAGCTGGCTGGTCCGATCCGGCAAGTCGTTGTTCCCGTGGCTGGACTACTCGCGGCTGACCAGGCACTTCCGCCGCAGCGGCAAGCAAGGTGCTGCTGCCCGGGACGCAGGTCAGCCGCTCGGCACTCCGCCGACCACGCAGGCTCCCTGGCAGGGGCCGCCCGCGGGCTACCAGACCGGACCCGGGTGGCCGCCGCCCGGCCAGCAACCGCCCCCGACCCAGCAGTGGGCAGGTCCGCCGCAGTCCAACGGCCCGTGGACACCCGGACCGCCGACCAGGAACATCCCGCCACCCGCCGGTGCATCACCTACCGGTCCACCGCCGGCGCGGGACGCCGGCGCCCGACGGAAGTGGAACAAACCGTGACGCCAATCCCGACCGCCGCCACGACGACCCGCCGGCGGTGGCCGCGCGTCCTTGCAGTCGTCGTCTGTTGCGTGGTGCTGGCGGCGTGTGAGGCTCCGCGGCCGGACGTCACGTTCTACGGCAACCGCACCGCCGTGGAGACCGGTCCGACCCGCTGGTGCGAGGTCGACGCCGCGGCCCAGGCGATCAACTGCGTCGACACCCCCGAAGCCGAGACGGCCCGCCTCGGCCTGAGGCCGGGACAACCTGTACAGATCAACGTTCCTGGGGCGGTGGGCGACAACCCGTGGGGCGTCTACTTCCGCTACCGCAACGCCGCGGGCGAACTCGCGGACGGCCGCACCGAGATCTTCACTGACGGCCAGCTCGCGTACACATTGCGCCCGTTCAGCGAAGAGGACCAGCTGGTCTACGTCGAGGTGCAGACCGGCTACGTCCTGATGGGCGGCGAGCAGAGCGGCGTCGATTTCGCGGTGACCCGGAGCTGGTTGCTGCTGATCGACCCGGAAGAGCGGAGTGACCAGATCGCCGAGTGACGGCGGGCCAGGCGTCAGGACGAGTCAGGCGTCAAACCCTGTCAGGCGGCAGAACGAGTCAGGCGAAGGCCCGGATCCTCGATGGTCAGGCTCAGGCGTCCAGCTCGTTGGCGACGGCGCGCAGCACGGCAGCGATCCGGCCGCCCAGCGCACGGTCCGGGTAGCGGCCGCGGCGCAGCTCCGGCAGGGCCTTCGACTCCAGCAGTTTGATCATGTCGTCGACCAGCCCGTGCAGCTCCTCGGCGGGCCGGCGGTTGGCCGCCACCATCGACGGCGGAGCATCCAGCACCTTCACCTGCAGAGCCTGCGGACCGCGGCGACCGTCGGCGACACCGAACTCGACCTTCTGACCCGGCTTGAGGGTTGCCACACCGGACGGCAGCGCGGAGGACCGCACATGCACGTCGTCGCCGCCGCCGTCCTGGGAGATGAACCCAAAACCCTTGTCAGCGTCGTACCACTTGATCTTGCCGCTGGGCACCCAACTCACCTGTCCTGATCACTGGCGGGGAATCCCGCCGAAATGCCGGCCGGCCAAGAGTTTCGGGCCGGCACACCGATCCTCAGTTTAGCCGCGCCCCGCCCGGCTCCGTGCCACCCGGCGCCCCGCCCGCGCCTGCCTGCTCCCGCCACTGTGCGGCCATCGGGCGCCCACCGTGCCGGCACAGTGAGATTGCCGACGGACACGGTGAGGATCGCGACCCTGTGGACGACGCCTTCCCTGACCGATCGAACTACTCTCGGGACCGTGCCAGAAACTGCTGAACCGGTGCCGTCGCCCGGTACCGCCGACCGCGGCCCGAGAGCGGGCCGCACTCCGACCGGTCCCATCGCGGTGGGAGCAGTGCTGTTCGTCATCGGGTTGCTGGCCGTCGGCGTGATCATGGTGCTGTTCGCGACCGGCGCGCACGATCTTCCGCTGTGGTTGAACCTCACCGCAATGCTCGCCCCGGTCGGTTTCGGGATCGGGTTGTTCGGCATCTTCATGGAGGCCCGGTCGGGCAGGGCGGCCAGGGCGGAGCGCGCCGCGAGCAGGGCGACGCGGGCCGGAGACTCCCGGATGACACCGAGAGAAACTGTGGAACCGGAGACGGGGCAATCGGTATGAGCATCTTCGGCAGGTCGAACGGCCGGCCGGGCGTCGTCCAGGTCGCGCAGCACGTCACGGACCTGGAACGGGCGACCGCCTTCTATACCGACGTGCTGGGCATGCCGCTCATCGCCCGGTTCGGGCCGCTGGTCTTCCTCGACCTGGGCGGTACCCGGTTGCTGCTGGAGGAGGCCGCCCCGCCGGCGATGATCTACCTGCAGGTCGACGATCTGCCGCACCGGCTGGACACACTCCGGGCGGCGGGGGTCGAGGTGGTCAGCGAGCCGCACGAGATCTTCGTCGACACCGAGGGTGTCTTCGGCGGCAATTGGAAAACCGAGACCCAGGCCTTCATCCGTGATTCAGAGGGCAACCTCGTCGGGCTGGTCGCGCACAGCTGAGTCAGGGCCCAGCCGTCAGTGAACGGTGGCGACCAGGTAGGACTCGAGCCACTGCGGGAACTGCGTCAGGTCGGCCAGGACGACGTCGGCACCGGCCGCTTCCAGATCCTCGGCACTGATCGGTCCGGTGGCCACCCCGACGGCGAGCGCGTCGGCAGCCCTCGCTCCCGCGATGTCCCCGAGGTGGTCGCCGACGAACACCTCGGCACCCATCGCCTGCAGCGCGGACGCCTTGGCCGTGCTCCAGAGGTCACCGACCACCGCGGACACCTCGATCCCCAGCGCTTCCAGATGGGCGGTGGCGTTGGCTCCGTACTTGGCCGTCACCACCACCGCGCGGCCACCCCGACGGGTGACGGCGGCGACCGCCTCGACCGCGCCGGGCAGCGCGACCGTGCGCGGGATGACGAGGCTGGGCGTGAGCTCGCGGTACCGCGCGACGAGATGCGCGATGGTCGGCTCGTCGAGGTGGTAACGGCTCAGTTCCTGGGCCAGCGGCGGACCGAGCCGGGTGACGAAAGCGTGCCCGTCCAAGGGGATCCCGGATTCCGCAGCCAACACGTCGAAGACCTCGATCATCCCCGCTCTGGGGTCGATCAAAGTCATGTCGAGGTCGAAGCCGACGGTGAAACTCACTCAGCGAGAGTAAGGCGCCGACACCGGATGGCCACTCCCCGGAGGCTGCCTGAGGCCGGACAGTGATCGAGATGTTACGGATGGGGTGACAGGGGTCACCGCAACGGCGCCACCGACCGGGTGAGTGATGTCGGTTCGTCCGCTTCGTCGCGGACCGGCCACCTACGATGGGCCGGTGCCCGAGTCACCTGCCACCGGCGAGATGGCGCTGCGCAGACTTCGGGCCGTCTCGATCGCGTTGCTGATCGGGTTCTGCATCGCCGTCGCCGTCATCACCTTCTGGCCGGGTCCGCCGGATCCCGACGGGCAGCGGGCACTGAAGGTGTTCCTGCTCCGGGCGCACATGAACGGACTCCCGCTGTGGATCACCTTCGGCAAGGTCGAGTTCGGCGCGAACGTCGTCATGTTTCTGCCGATCGGCTTCTTCGGTGCGCTCGCACTGGCACGTCTGCGTTGGGTCGTCGTGCCGGCCGCGTTGCTGGCATCGGTCGCGATCGAGGCGGTGCAGGCGGCCCGGATGCCGCAGCGGGTCGGGACGCCGCGCGACGTGGTCGCCAACGCGCTCGGTGCGCTGTGCGGCTACCTGCTCGCGCTCCTGGTGCTCCGCTTCATCCGGCGCCGGCTGAGGCGGAAGGCTGCCGTCGCCTCGGCTCTGCCGCTGCGCTGACGCCTCGCCGTCCGGACCCTCTCAGCGGCCGCCGAACGGGTCCTCTGTCCGGCCGATCAGATCCGCGATCGAGTCGATCACCAGGCTGGGCCGGAACGGGTACTGCTCGACCGAGGCCCGTGTCGAGATGCCGGTGAGCACCAGGATGGTGGCCAGCCCGGCTTCCAGGCCGGCGATGACGTCGGTGTCCATCCGATCGCCGATCATCAACGTCGACTCGGAATGGGCCCCCATCGCGCGCAGTGCCGAACGCATCATCAGGGGGTTGGGCTTGCCGACGAAGTAGGGCTGCTTGCCGGTTGCCTTCTCGATCAGGGCCGCGACGGCGCCGGCCGCGGGGAGCAGCCCCGCCCTGCTGGGTCCCGTCGGGTCCGGGTTGGTACTGACGAACCGGGCGCCTGCGTCGACGAGCCGGATCGCCGTGGTGATCGCCTCGAACGAGTAGGTACGGGTGTCCCCCAGCACCACGTAGTCCGGGTTCCGGTCGGTCAGCACGTAACCGGCCTCGTGCATGGCGGTGGTCAGGCCGACCTCCCCGATGACGTACGCACTGCCGCCCGGGCGCTGGGAATCGAGGAACTTGGCCGTCGCGAGCGCGGAGGTCCAGATGCGGTCCTCGGGGATGTCCAGGCCCGTCGACAGCAACCGCGCCCGCAGGTCGCGGCGGGTGTAAATGGGATTGTTGGTGACGACGACGAAGTTCGCCCCTCGTGCGGTCAGTTCAGCGATGAACTCGTCCGCGCCCGGAATGATGTGCTCCTCGTGCACGAGGACGCCGTCCATGTCCATCAAGAACGACCACGCGGGCGGCGGGACGGAAGGAGCCTGCAGCGAGGGTGGGGAGGTTTCGGGGGTCTCGGTCACCCGCCCATGATCGCGTGTCCGGTCTGCCGGGGACACCTGAGGTCGGCCGCAGCGCCGCTCCGATCGGCGTCTCCTCTCGTCAAGCCGTGCCGGACCCCGTCCGGTTACCATCCGGCTGGGGCTCTGATGCGATGGAAAGGTGACGTGGTTCAGCCAGTGGTCAAGGTCGCGACGCCGTCGCTGCGCGCCGTGCTCGAAGCCGTCGGGTCCATCGCCGCGGACCTCGACGTTCACGAGACCCTGCAGCGGATCGTCGACGCCGCATCCCTGCTGTCCAACGCCCGCTACGGCGCCCTGGGTGTCCTCGACGAGCGGACCGGCGGCGACCGGCTCCGCGAGTTCGTCACCCATGGGATGGACAGCGAGCAGCGCGCGCGGATCGGCCCGCTGCCCACCGGACACGGCATCCTCGGGGTGCTGATCGATCATCCGGAACCGCTGCGCATCGAGAACCTGGACGGCCATCCGCAGGCCGCCGGGTTCCCACCCGGCCACCCGGTCATGACGTCGTTCCTCGGCACCCCGATCCGGATCGGCGACCGGGTCTTCGGAAACCTGTACCTGGCCGAACGTATCGGCGGCGGACCCTTCACCGAGCAGGACACCGAACTCGTGGTCGCCTTCGCCACCGCGGCAGGTGTCGTCATCGAGAACGCCAGGCTGTACGAGGATCAGTCGCACCGGCGCCGTTGGCTGGAGGCGGCCGCGGCGGTCAGTACCCAACTGCTGGGGAAATCCGGAACCGAGCACCCTCCCGATGTGATCGTCGAACACGCCCGGGCCGCCGGTGACGCCGACGGAGCCGTGCTGATGTTGATGCCGGCCGTCGGTCGAACGCTACGCGTTGCCGGTGCGGCCGGCTCGATGATCGACCCGTCGAAGGGGGTGCGGGCGATCGGCGCGACGGAGGCCGGCCGCAGCACCGCGGAGACCGTGCTGTCGACCGGCACATCCGTGTCGCCGATCCCGGCCGGCGACCTGCTGGTCCGGCTGGGCGCCACGGAGCGGGTGGCCGGTGTGCTGTGGCTGCGCTGGGCGCCGGACCGTCTCGATCGGGTACCGGAGAGCATCGTCGAGTGCGCCGAGCGATTCGCCGAGCAGGTCGCACTATCGCTGGAGGTGGCGCTCGCCGAGGGCGACCGGGCCCGGCTGGCGGTCTTCGAGGACCGCGACCGGATCGGCAGGGACCTGCACGACCTGGTGATCCAGCGGCTGTTCGCCGTCGGGCTGACGTTGGAGAACACCACCAGATTGACCGGTGATGGCCGGGTCAACGATCGGATCAGCAGTGCGGTGGACCAGCTGGACGAGACGATCAAGGACATCCGCCGGACGATCTACGAGCTCGGCAATCCTCAGCGCAGTGCCGACTTGCGTGACGACATCGACGCCACGGTGTCGGAGATGCTGCCCGCCCTGGGTTTTCACCCGAAGGTGCGGACCAACGGCGCGGTACACAGCGGCGTCTCCGATGACATCCGGCCCCATCTGCTCGCGGTTCTGCGGGAATCGCTTTCCAACGTCGGGCGCCATGCGGGTGCGTCGTCGGCGACGGTCACACTCGAGGTGACCGACGAGGTGGTCCTGACGGTGGTCGACGACGGGCGCGGCATCGGCGACGTGACCCCCGGCAACGGGCTGCCCAACATGGGTGCACGCGCGGCGGAACTCGGCGGATCGTGCGACCTGTTCCCCGGAATCGAACGCGGGACCCGCCTGGTGTGGCGGGTCCCGGTCGTCTGATCTGTTGCTGCTTCCCGGTCGCTACTGCCCCTCGGGCAGGTGACGGGCGGCGAACAGCGCCGCCTGGGTCCGGCGTTGCAGGCCCAACTTGGCCAGCAGGCTGGATACGTAGTTCTTGACGGTCTTCTCGGCCAGGAACATGGTCTCGGCGATCTGCCGGTTGGTCATGCCCTCACCGATCAGCGACAGCACACGCCGTTCCTGATCTGTCAGCGGCGCCAGCGCCGGATCCAGCTCCGGCCCCCGGCGGACCCGTTCCAGAACCCTTGCGGTGACGGCCGGATCGAGCAACGACTGCCCGGCGGCGACCCGGCGTACGGAGTCGATGAGGTCCGAGCCCCTGATCTGCTTGAGCACGTACCCCGCGGCGCCCGCCATGATCGCCGCGAACAGCGCTTCGTCGTCATCGAACGAGGTGAGGATCAGCGCGGCGATACTGGGGTCCCTGGAGCGGATTTCGCGGCACACATCGATACCCGACCCGTCCGGCAGACGGCCGTCGAGGACAGCGACCTGGGGGCGCAACGCGAGGATCTGTGCCTGCGCGTGCGCGACCGACCCGGATTCGCCGATGACCTCGATGTCGCCGTCGCTCTCCAGCAGGTCCTTGAGGCCCAACCGGACGATCTCGTGGTCGTCGAGCAGATAAACGGTGATCTTGTCGCTCTGCTCAACCATCCCGATGCTCACCCTTCCATGGTCATGTGCCGGCTCTGATCCAACCCAGTGGCTGCGGGCCCGAGGTCCCGGGACCTAGGTCCCGATGTGACGTGCGATCAGCAGATCGTTGCACGAACGCGGCGGGCGCCGCTCCTACCAACAGAGTGTGCGCCCAACGAAGTCAGTGCCGCGCAACGGCGTCACTCCGCCGAGCAACGGCGAAACTCCCGCCGGTGTGGCGTGTCGCCACCCTGATGCGGGAGTTTCGTCGACCTCAACCCTGAGGTCATATAGCGGCAAGATCAACCGTGGAAGACCGGTGGATCGGCCCGCGCGCAGATGGTTCGATCGCAGGTGCTGAGGTCGTCCTGCTCGGATCAGCTGCTCGGTTCAGAACGTGATCAACGCAGCCAGGCGTGGTCACCGGTGACCTTCGCCCACCAGTCACCAAGTCCGAAGAACCGGCCGGCACCGACGACGGCGAGGACGATCAACACAATTGCGTAGACGAGATGGTCATCCAGGAACGGATTGGTTGAACGAGTCGCTTCACCAGCCGACGTGAACTGGGCCATCGGCCATGCCGCCGCCCACATGAACACGAGCAACAGTGAGCCGGCTGCTGCTGCGATCCGCAGGGCGACGCCGAGGAGCAGCGCGAGGCCGATGGCAAAGAGCCCGGCCATGAAGAGGATGTTCGCCCACCAGGCCCCGGCAAAGCTCTGGAAGACGGACTCGAACGGACCGACGTCGACACCCGACAGGAAGCCCTTGGTGGGCGATCCGCCGCTGATCCACGACTTGTCGCTTGCTGTGGCGTAGCCCAACCCGAAAAGCTTGTCCAGGAAGGGCCACATGAAGACGAATCCCATGGCGAGTCGCAGGGCCGCGATGGCGACGCCGCCGAGACGACCGAAAGATACCGTGCTGACCCCGGGAGTGGCCGTGGTGGGCGCGAGGGTGGGGGTGGACATTTGGTGCTCCTGACTGTGACAGAAGTAATCCGACACGTTCATCGTTTCTGTAACAAGGCGTACGGACACGGGCCGAAGGTCCCGACCCGACGGGACCTGCTCCATGAATCTGCGACTACTTTGGCCGGATGACGATGAAATTCGGGGTCTTCATCCCGCAGGGCTGGCGCATGGATCTGGTCGGGATCGAACCCGCCGAGCAGTGGCCCACGATGTCCCGGCTCGCCCGGCGCGCCGACGAAGGACCGTGGGAATCGCTGTGGGTCTACGACCACTTCCACACCGTGCCGGTGCCTTCGGACGAGGCCACCCATGAGGCGTGGGCGCTGATGGCCGCATTCGCCGCGTCCACGCGTCGCATCCGGCTGGGTCAGATGTGCACATGCATGGCGTACCGCAACCCCGCCTACCTGGCGAAGGTGGCGGCGACGACCGACATCATCTCCGGCGGCCGGGTGGAGATGGGCATCGGAGCCGGCTGGTACGAGCACGAGTGGCGGGCCTACGGCTACGGATTCCCACCGGCCCGCGAGCGGCTGCGCGCACTCGACGAGGGCGTGCAGATCATGCACCAGGCGTGGACAACCGGCTCGGCCACGTTGCAGGGCAAGGTCTATCAGGTCGATGGAGCCATCGTCCGGCCGCTTCCGCTGCAGCCCGGCGGCATCCCGTTCTGGATCGCCGGCGGTGGCGAGAAGGTGACCCTGCGGATCGCTGCGCAGTTCGCGCAGTACACGAATTTCGACGGAACACTGGAGGGTTTCCAGCACAAATCAGAGGTGCTGGCCGGTCACTGTGAACGCCTCGGCCGGGACTTCGGCGCGATCACCCGGTCGGCCAACTACAACGTCGCGATCGGCCGTGACGAGAAGGAGGTCGGCGATCGGCTCGACTGGCTGCGCGACAAACTGACCAGGATGGTCGGTCCGGACAAGGCCGAAGCCGAAATGCGCGGCTTTGTTGGACTGCCAGGTGTCGGTACTCCCGAGCAGATCGTGGAGAAGTTGACCGCCCTGAAGGCCAAGGGAATGACGTACGCGATCACCAATTTCCCGGAGCTGGCGTACGACACTTCGGGTTTCGAATTGTTCGAAAAAGAGGTCATTCCGGCGCTGCAATGACAGGCTGTCTCGTCCCTCACACTTGACCGTTTCGCGGCAGATCGGCGGGGCGGGCCGCCGGACTTCTCCCGCAGGCCGGTCACCGCAGGTTGACGACAGCCACGATGGCACCGAGCAGAGCCAGTGCCACGACGGCCGTCGTCAGCGCCGCCAGCAGATGCCAGGAGTCGGCCGGATCGCCGCGCAGGAAACGCCGGCTCGGGAAGGCCAGCGCCAGCACGGTGATCACCAGACCCAGGCCGACTGCCGCGACCGCGATCGGGATGACCCCGAGCCGCACGGAGCTGTGCACGGTCAGGAAGCAGCCGACCACCACCCCGAGTCCGGATCGCTGCCAGGCGAGTGCGGTCCTTTCGGGGGCGGCACCGTACGGCGGCTCCTCTGCGGCGGGCATCAAGCCTGTCCCAGCGAGAAACCGACGATCACCAGCGCGGCCACGACCACCGCTCCGACCAGCCATGGCAACACCCGGGGTGCGGGCAACGGGTCGCCCTGTCGCAACGCCCGCTCGTTGCTGCGCCAGGAGAGCACCGCATTGACGGCGGTCCCCGCGCCGATCAGACAGGACAGCACCGCGGCGATGTCCACCCAGGCGGGCAGCGCCGTCAGGGCGGAAACAGAGGTCAGCGCGATGCCGCCGGCGACGAACGCCAGGCCGGTGCGCACCCAGGCCAGCGCGGTCCGCTCGTTGGCCATCGAGAAGCGCGGGTCCGGGTCGCTGCCCACGCCGTACACACTGCGCGGCCGGCGGCGACCGCCTCCATCGCGCTCACCCGCCTCGGGAACCTCGGGGCCGTTCGTCACCCGGTCAGCGTAGGACGGGCCGCGGCAGCGGCCGGCGTCGACGCGGGTCCGATCGACGCGGGTCCGATCGACGCGGGTCCCGATCGACGCGGGTCCGATCGACGCGGGTCCGATCGACGCGGTCAGGCGACCAGGTCGTTGCGCAGGCCAAGGGCAACGGCGTGCGCCCGGTCGTGGGCACCCAGCTTCTGGAACAGCCTGCGGGCGTGCGTCTTCACCGTGTCCTCGGACAGGAAGAGCTTCCGGCCGATTTCGCCGTTCGAGTATCCGTGCGTCATTCCGCGCAGGATCTGCAGTTCGCGCTCGGTGAGCCGGGCGGTGACCTTGGCGGTCTCGTTCATCGGCGTCATCCGGCCGAAGGTGGAGGCCCGCTGCCGAGCCGGTGACGACACCGGGTTGTTCGCATCCCAGAGCAGGAAGCCGCGCGCTCCGTGACTGATCGCGGACGCCAGCGGCCTGGTGTCGTCGATCGATCCGTAGACGATCACCGATGCCGCCGGGTACCGGTCGAGCAGCTGGTTGACCGCCTCGACGCCCCGGGCCTTGCCGTGGCTGATGCCGATCAGCACCAGGCCGGCCGGATGCGCGGCATACTGCGCCAGCAACTCCGTCCCATCGGCCGAGCAGTCGATGTCGGTGACACTGGGCATCGCGCCCGTCACCACCCTGGTCAACGCCGCACGGGCGGTCGGTCGCTCGTCGCAGATCGAGACTCTTTGCACCGCAACCCAGGTCGATACCGGGTCCAACAAATTTGTCACAGGATCCCCCATCCACGATGGAACTGCCAGCTGTCACAACCGCCGACCCATCGGTCCTGAAAGGATCGGGTCCGGCTCCCCGATTACATACGGTACAGGATCCACTACAGATAGCGACGGGACTTAAGTCCCTTTTCCCGCCGTCATCCGCTGCCGACGGATGATCGAGGTCGGGTGGACAGAGTCACCCGTGCCGGCCGGCTAGGACCGCTCGCCCCACTGGGTCCGCTCGTTGGCGATCGCCACCGCCTCCAGCCGGGAGTGCGCCCCCAGCTTGTTCATGATCGACTGGATGTGATTGCGCGCGGTGGCAGGCGCAACGAACAGCGCCTCCGCGAGTTCGGCGGTGCTCTTGCCCGCAACGAGCAGTCCGAGAACCTCGCGCTCACGGCTGGTGAGGCCGTCACTGACCCGCTGGCCCCGCTGGCCCAGTCTGGGCAGCAGCCTGCGCAGGACGTCGGGAGTGATCACCGCTTCATCGTTGGCGGCTGCCCGGACGGCACTGACCAGGCTCGCTGCGCGCTTTCCCTTGGTGATGACTCCGGCTGCTCCGGCCTCGATCGCGTTGGCCAGCACGTCGTCGCTGTCCACGGCGGTGACCATCAGCACCTTCGTCCGCGGACTGACCGCGAGCATCTCCGGGAGGATTGTTGTACCGAGTCCGTCGGGCAGACGCTGGTCGAGCAGCAGCACCGCCGGCCGGTGCCGGGCGACCGAGGCCACTCCGGCGGCGCAGGTCCCGGCGACGTCCACCACACTGATGTCGTCCATCGCATCGAGCGCCGCGGCGATGCTGTCGGCGACGAGGAGGTGGTCATCGACGATGACGACGGTGATGGGCGGCCGTTCTGGTTCCGTCATCGCCGATTCCCGCGATCGGGATCGCATACGGAGTCGTTCACGACATCGTCACCTCGGGCGGGTACGGGTGCGAGACAGTAACGCATTGTGCACCGTCGACTACTCTACGCGAGCTATATCGTTTCGCCTGATACTTTCCACCGACGAGCCGACAGCGATCGCCGGCGGCCAGGGGCAGATGTTCTGCGGCGCAACGGAACCCGGGCAACAGGGGCTTCAGGACCCAGCCGGCGTTATCACCCGGACGGGGTGGGACGGACCCGCGCGAACGAGCCGATCTCATCCTTAACGGAGCAGACGGGCAATGCGGCCGTTGTGATTGAATCGTCAGGCACGGCACACGGGCCGCCGTGTCTGCCCACCCGCGCTGATCGACGTGAACATTCCTCGCCCGCGCAGGTCCGGCTTCCCGCCCGTCACAGGAGGAATTGCATGTCTGAACTCATCGTCATCGGCTACGACGACCACGACAAGGCGACCGCCGCCTACAACGAGGTCATGGCGCTGCAAGGCGATTTCGTCGTCGACCTTCGAGGCCTGGCCATCGTCACTGTCGATGCGGAGGGCAAGAGCCACGTCGAGACCCCGCAGAAGATCGTCGGGATGAGCGCTGCCTCCGGTGCGCTCTGGGGCATGTTGATCGGCCTGCTGTTCTTCGTGCCGTTCGTCGGCCTGGCCCTCGGCGGCCTGATGGGCGCCCTGTTCGGCAAGCTCGGCAAGACGGGCGTGAACGACGAGTTCCGCTCGCAGGTCCAGTCCCTGCTCGAGCCCGGCAAGGCCGCCGTCGTGATCATGGCCGCCAAGATCACCGAGGACAAGTTCGCCGATCGGATGAAGCCGTACGGCGGGACCCTGCTGAAGACCTCGCTGACCGACGAGGACGAGAAGGAACTGGCCCACGAGCTCGGCGCAACCGGGGCGGCGGCACCCCAGGCCTGATCGCCGGCATGGCGCCTACCCGGACGACCGAACCCGCGTCCCCCCTGATCCAGCCGGGAGCTCCGGCGACCGCCGGGTACGCCCGCCGGATACGGGCGGAACGGGCGACCCGCGACGAACGGGCGGCCACCGGGAAGGCGCTGCGGCATATCGTGCCGCTGTCGGCACACGCCGAGACGACGCTCGGCGCCCGACCCGATCCGCTGGCGGTGCTGGAGGCCCAGGCGGCGGCGAGAGTGCCGCAACTCGTCCCCATCAGGTACGGACGGATGCTGGCCAGCCCGTTCACCTTCTTCCGCGGCGCGGCGGCTGTGATGGCCGCCGACCTGGGCTCCACGCCGCACTCCGGGCTGATGGTGCAACTCTGCGGAGATGCGCACCTGAGCAATTTCGGCTTCTACTCCACGCCCGAGCGCAACCAGGCCTTCGACATCAACGACTTCGACGAGACCTATCCGGGACCGTTCGAGTGGGATGTCAAACGGCTGGCCGCGAGTGTCGCGGTCGCGTCGCTGGTCAGTGGCTTCTCGCCGAAGAAGGCGGCGGCCGCGGCGCTGGCATCGGCCGCGGAGTACCGACAGGAGATCCGCCGGCTGGCCCCGTTGGGCAACCTGGAGGTCTGGTACTCGCACCAGGACATCCCGGCACTGCTGAAGGAGATCAAGCAGCGGGTCGGTTCCGCCGCCCAGCGGCACCTGCATGCGGGCCTGACCAAGGCGAAGTACCGGGACAGCAACGACGCGCTGCGCAAGCTCTGCGTCACTGTCGACGGGCAGGTGCAGTTCAGGAACGACCCGCCGTTGATCATCCCCGGCGAAGAACTGCTGGCCGCCTGGGGCGAGGACGTCGAACGCTGGTACGGGCAGATCAGGTCGATGATCGCCGACTACCGGGGGGGCCTGCAGTCGGACCGACGGCACCTGCTCGATCAGTACGCATTCGTCCAGCTGGGCTTCAAGGTGGTCGGCGTCGGCAGCGTGGGAACCCGCGCCTACATCCTCCTGATGGACGGGGCCGGGCCCGGCGACCCGCTGATCCTGCAGGCAAAGGAGGCGTCCCGGTCGGTACTCGCCGACCACGTGACGCCCGCGACGGACTACCCGAACCAGGGCGAGCGCGTGGTGCACGGCCAGCGGCTGACCCAGATGACGAGCGACATCTTCCTCGGCTCGCAGCGGGTGCACGGCATCGACGGCCAGGACCGCGACTTTTACATCCGGCAGCTCAGGGACGGCAAAGGCTCAGTGGTGGTCGAGCAGCTCGACGCCGCGACGATGGCGTTCTACGGCGGGTTGTGCGGGAAGACGCTCGCCCGCGCGCACGCCAGATCCGGCGACCGGGTCGCCATCGCCGCGTACCTGGGCCGGTCCGATGCCTTCGACCGCGCGATCGCCGACTACGCCATGCACTACGCCGACGTGAACGAACGCGACCACTCCGAGCTCCGGCTGGCTGCCGACGAGGGCCGGATCATCGCCCGGGAAGGCATCTGACGCCAGGCTGTGTCAACGTTCCGGCCCTATCAACGTTCCGGCTGTGTCAACGGGCCGGCGGGGCGCCCATCGGGTGCGTGGGAGCCTCCGCGATCGGCAGCCGGTGGATCGCCCCGGAGGTTTCCGTCAGTGGCCGGCCGGCACCGTCCCAGCGGCGCGCGATGATCTCCGCCGCGATCGAGATCGCCGTCTCCTCAGGTGTTCTCGCCCCCAGATCGAGTCCGATCGGTGATGACAGGCGGCTCAGCTCGACGTCGGTCAGCCCCGCCTCGCGGAGCCGGTCGATGCGGTCGAGATGGGTCTTTCGGGAGCCCATCGCGCCGACGTAGGCCACCGGCAACCGCAGGGCGTCGGTCAGCACCGGCACGTCGAACTTGGGGTCGTGGGTCAGCACGCAGATGACGGTCCGGCCGTCGAGTGCGCCGGCATCGACCTGCGCCCGGAGGTACCGGTGCGGCCAGTCGACGATCACCTCGTCGGCCTCCGGGAACCGCTTGCCGGTCGCGAACACAGGGCGGGCGTCGCAGACAGTCACCCGGTACCCGAGGAAACTGCCCACCCGGGCGACGGCCGCCGCGAAATCGATGGCCCCGAAAACGAGCATCCGCGGCGCCGGGGCGAAGCACGAGACGAAAACCGACAGACCCTCGCCGCGGCGTTGGCCGTCCGGTCCGTAGGTCAGCGTCGCGGTCCGGCCGGTGGCGAGCAGGCCGCGGACGTCATCGCGGAGGGCATCGTCGATCCGGGTGCTGCCCAGCGTCCCGGCCGAGTCGGCGGCCCAGACGACGAGGTGCCGACCGAGTTGATCGGATCGGCCGGCGGTGATGGTCGCCAGCGCGACCGGTTCGCCTGCCAGGATGGACGCCGCCAGCACGCCGAACTCGCGAAAGCTCCGCCGCGACAGGGCTTCGACGAAAATGTCGATGATGCCGCCACAGGTCAGGCCGACGGTGAAGGCGTCGTCATCGGTGATGCCGTACCGCTGCAGGACCGGCCCGTCGCGTTCTCCGGTGAGAATCGAGGTCGCCAGTTCGTAGACCGCCCCCTCGACGCAACCACCGGAGACGGAGCCGACGGCGGTGCCGTCCGGACCGACCAGCATCGCCGCCCCGGCCGGTCTCGGGGCGGACCGGAAGGTGCCGGTCACCGTGCCGACGCCGACCGTCTCGCCGGCATCCCACCAGCGCAGCAGTTCCGCAACGACCTCACGCACGGCGACCTCCCGCTCGGCATTTCTTCCACTATGACCCATTCGCTGCCGGCATCGTGCGCGGCTACTCTGAGTCGATGAGTCCTGTCGCGCTCGGTATCCCCGTGGTGGGAGCGTCGACGCCCGGATCGCCGTCCGTACCCGGAAGTGCACTCGCGACGTCCGCCGCCCGCGGCGACTCCCCACATCTGATCGATTCGTTCGGCCGTCGGGCGCGGGACCTCCGCGTCTCGCTGACCGATCGCTGCAACCTTCGCTGCACATACTGCATGCCGGCCGAGGGGTTGAACTGGCTGCCAGGGGACGACCTGCTGTCCGATGACGAGCTCGTCCGGATCATCGACGTGGCGGTCCGCACCCTGGGCATCGAGGAGATCCGGTTCACCGGCGGAGAACCGTTGCTGCGCAGGGGCATCGTCGAGCTGATCGACCGCGTCGGCGGGCTCACGCCGAGGCCCGAGATGTCGCTGACCACGAACGGCATCGGCTTCGCCCGGCGGGCCGCGGACTTCGTCGCGGCCGGGCTGGACCGGATCAACATCTCGCTGGACTCACTGGACCGGGACACATTCACCCGGCTGACCAGACGCGACCGTCTGCAGGACGTCCTCGATGCGCTGGCGGCGGCGGTCGACGCCGGCCTCGCCCCGGTCAAGATCAACACCGTGCTGATGCGCGGGGTCAACGATCACGAGGCTCCGGCACTGTTGCGATTCAGCCTCGACCGCGGCTACCACCTCCGGTTCATCGAACAGATGCCGCTGGATGCCGGGCATTCCTGGACGAGGGAGCGGATGGTGACGGCGGACGAGATCCAGGCCTCGCTGTCCGAGCACTTCGACCTGACGCCGGATCCCGGTGCCCGACTGGGGGCGCCCGCCGAACTCTTCGAGGTGGACGGCGGGCCCGCCACGGTCGGCATCATCGCCTCGGTGACCCGACCGTTCTGCGGCGACTGCGACCGCACCCGACTGACCGCGGACGGCCAGGTCCGCACCTGCCTGTTCTCGCGCAGCGAGACCGACCTGCGCGCATTGGTGCGCGGGGGCGGCACCGATGAGGAGATCGCCGCGGTGTGGCGCACCGCAACCTGGGGGAAGCTGCCGGGTCATGGGATCAACGACCCGTCCTTCCTGCAGCCGGACCGGCCGATGAGCGCGATCGGTGGCTGACCCCGCCACGCACGCGCCGCCCGTCCTTCAGGTGACGGTGCGCTACTTCGCCGCCGCCCGTGCCGCAGCCGGGATGCCCGAGGAGCGATTGACGATCCCGCTGCCGACCGGCACCGATCGGTTCTGCACGGTGGCGACGGTGCTCACGGCGGCGATCGAACGCCATGGCCCGCCGCTCGCCACAGTCCTCGAACGGTGCAGTTTCCTGCTCGACGAAGTGGCTGTTCACGGTGCGGCGACAGCTGTCCGTGACGGACAGGCGCTCGATGTGCTGCCGCCTTTTGCCGGCGGTTGATCCGCCGCCGACTCATTCCGGAGACCGCAATCGGATTCGGTGACAGCCGGTGATCGTCGGCCCGTGAGCGTGTCCGCTACCGATGCCCTTGCGTCGGGGATACCGTTTGCTTGCTGGCGCGCGCTCCTGCGTCCTCGCAGGCTGTGCACGTCATGACCGTTCGTTCGCGACCAGGAGGTCCGCAGTGTCCCAGCCCCCTCCCGGAGGTTCACCTCCGGACGAATCACCCGACGCCGGGGGCCCATCCGGCTCCTCCGGCCCCGGCGACCAGAGCGGTTCCGCGCCGCCCCCGCCGGGCGGTTACCCGCCCCCTTCCGGTTACCAGCCCCCGCCCGGCTACCAGCCGCCGCCCGGCCCGCCGCCGGGCTACCAGCAGGCACCGCCGCCGCCCGGCTATCAGCAGGGTCCACCTCCGGGTTACCAGCAGGGACCTCCGCCCGGCTATCAGCAGGGACCGCCACCCGGTGCGCAGCAGCAGGGTCCGCCGCCTGGCTATCAGGGCCCACCGCCCGGTTACCAGCCACCGCCCGGCCAGGGCGCCTATCCCCCGCCTCCCGGATACGGCCCGCCGCCGGGAGCACCACCCGGCTACGGCCCGCCCGCCGGCACTCAGGGCGCATACGGCCCTCCCGGCGGTTCGGGCTACCCGCCGGCCGGCGGCATGGCCAAGCCGTCGTTCGACGCCTCCAAGGTGACGATCGCCGGTTGGGGCGTGCTCGGCGCGTCCCTGCTGACGCTCATCGCGAGCTTCTTCAGCTTCTGGTCGGTCAAGTACACCGGCATCGGAATCGGATCGGTCGGCCTCAACGGCTGGTCACTCTGGTGGTGGATCCCGGTGCTGCTCGCCATCGCGGTCGGCGTCGTCTACGCACTGCAGCTCTTCGGGGTGCTGAAGCCCGGCCAGGTGCGGCCGGAGTGGCTCGCCTACGGCGCGGCGGCCTCGTTCGTGCTGATGATCCTGGTGCTGCTGCAGACGTTCTTCTACGGAGGCGGCTACTCCGACGCGTTCGGTGACATCGGCATCTCCTACGGCCCGTCGTTCGGGGTGTTCTTCGCCCTGATCACCACGGCGGCGCTGACGTACTTCACCGCTCTCGCGGCCCAGGGCGCCGGCGCCAAGCTGCCGTTCAAGGTGCCCGGTCCCGCCTGATCGAGCCGCTTGAACAACCACCACGGCCGCGGTCCCGATCGGGATCGCGGCCGTGGTGTTTCCTGGACCACTCTCAGACCGTGACCCGCCGGATGGTGGCGTACCCGCCCAGCGCGACGAGGACCGCCACGATCGCGAGGATGCCGCTCGCGGCAAGGATGTCGAGGTCCGCCAGGAATGCACCGACCACCGACCACCACTGCCCCCAGGTGACCAGCACGACCGCCCCGACGACCACCAGCGTCACCGCGCCGAGGAAGAGCACCGTGCCGACCAGCCCGAAGCGGCGGTGAATCAGGCCGCACCACAGGCCGGTGAGGAAGGTCAGCGTCAACAGCACGAAGTTGGTGATCAGCACCTGGTACCAGGGGCCGTCGAGAATCCACGGGACGCCGAAGAAGTTCATCTGCACGCCCCAGCCCTCGGTCGCCTTCTCCACACCCCACAGCCCGGTGAGGATCACCGAGTAGATCGCCGTGAGGCTGACGACCAGCGCGACGGTGCCCAGGTAGTACGTCCGGCGACTGACGCCGAGGGTGAACGCGAACGGCAGGAAACGGGTGGCGGCCTGGATCCCGATCACCGTCATGAAGATGTAGATGGTGATCAGCGCGCCGGTGAAGTTGCCGGTCGGCTGGGTCTGCGGGATGACGGCGAAAAGGGCTGCGTTCAGGACGAAGACGAAGGTCAGCACCCCCCAGACCAACCAGGTGTAGGAGAAGCGATCGACCAGGTGCAGCCGGGCGACGGTGCCGATCCTGTTCATGCGGTCATCCTTTCGCGCTGGTCCGAGGAGGTGCGGACGACGAATTCCTGCAGGGATACGGGGGTGATCTGCAGATCGAGATCGCGTGCCCTGGCCGCCGACAGGTCATCGAGCGGCCCGGCCACGGTGGCGGTCGCCATCCCGCCCAGCTGCGCGCGGTCGAGGACCTCGCGGTGTCGGACGAACTCCTCGACGGCGTCGGACCGGCCGGTCAACGTGAGGGCGGCGCCGCGCAGTTCGTCGGCGGGCGCGTCGACCACGATGCGACCGCGGTCGATGACGATGACGTGTTCCAGCAGGTTCGCCACCTCGTCGATCAGGTGTGTCGACAGCAGGATCGTCCGCGGGTGTTCTGCGTAGTCGGCGAGCAACCGGTCGTAGAAGATCTGCCGCGCGACCGCATCGAGGCCGAGATACGGCTCGTCGAACAGAGTCACCTCGGCCCTGGCCGCGAGGCCGAGCACAATGCCGACCGCGGAGTGCATTCCCCGGGACAGCTTCTTCACCGGCCGTTCGGCGGGCAGGGCGAAGTCGTCCATCAGGCGGGCGGCGAGGTCGGCGTCCCAGTTCGGGTAGAACCAGGAGGCGGCCTGCAGCACCCGTTTCACCTTGATGTCGGGGTAGATCTGACTCTCCTTGACGAACACCATCCGGCGCAGGACCGCGTCGTTCTCCAGCGGATCCTGGCCGTCGATCCGGACGCGGCCGGAGCTGAGGAACTCCTGGCCGGTGACGACCCGCATGAGCGTCGACTTTCCGGCTCCGTTGCGGCCCAGAAGGCCCGTGATGGTGTCCGGCTCGAGGCTGGCGGAGACGTCGTCCAGTGCCGTCACGCCGCCCCGGTACCGACGGCTGACGTGGTCGATCTCGACGAGTGCGCTCATGGCAATTGGCCTTTCCTGATGGTCGGGTCGTGCGGTGCGGTCGCGGCTCGCGGACGCCGGTTGTCCGGCGGCTGCCGGATCATCTCGACGAGCGTGTCGTCGTCGATGCCCAGCCGCCGCGCCTCGGTCACCAGTGGATCGACGTACTGCTCCGCGAACTGCTTGCGGCGCAACTGGATCAGCCGGTCGCGGGCACCGGGAACGACGAACATGCCGATGCCGCGCCGTTTCTCGAGCGTTCCGTCGTCGACCAGGACGTTGATGCCCTTGGCGGCCGTCGCCGGGTTGATCCGGTAGAACGCGGCGAATTCGTTGGCCGACGGCACCCGTCCACCTTCGGCCAGCGCACCGTCCACGATGTCGGAGACCAGGCGATCGGCGATCTGCTGGAACAGCGGAACGCCTTCGTCGAGCACGATCACCTCATCTCGTCGCTCCGGCGAGGAGCATGGGTTCATTACTTGACCAATGTACCCATGTGGTTGGCCGGTGGCAAGCGTCTGGGATCGTTGCTGCGACCCACCCGGCCACCCGTTACCGCGAAGGAGCACGACATCCGTGACCGCTGAGCACATCTCCGCATTCGCCCGCAGGGTCCGCGACCGGCAGCCCGTTCTCGGCTACTGGGTCGTGCTGGACGCACCGGTCGCCACCGAGCGGGTCGCGCGGCTGGGCTACGACTACGTCGTGCTGGACGGCCAGCACGGGCTGCTCGACTACTCCGGCATCCTGCACGGGCTGACCGCCATCGATGCGGGCGCAACGTCCGTCGGGTTGGTCCGGGTGGAGGCGAACAACCCGACCCCGATCGGCCGCGCGCTGGATGCCGGCGCGGGTGGGGTGATCGTGCCGCTGATCGACACCGCGGCCGACGCCGCCGACGCGGTCGACGCGGCGCGGTACCCACCGACCGGCCGACGTTCGTTCGGGCCGACTCGGGCGGCACTACGGGTCGGACCTGCACCCGCGGATGCCGACGCGGCCGTGCTCGTGTTCGCGATGATCGAGACCGCTGCCGGACTACGGAACGTGGCCGAGATCTGCGCCGTGCCGGGCCTCGACGGCGTGTACATCGGCCCCTCGGATCTGCGGCTCGCGCTCGGCGGTCGGACACCGACGGATCCCGGACTGGACGACGAGTTCGAGGCCGCGCTCCGCCGGGTCCGGGAGGCGGCCGCTGAGGCCGGGGTCGCCGCGGGCATCCACACCTTCGACGGCCGGACGGCGGCGCGGCGGCTGTCCGAGGGCTTCACCTTCGCGACGATCGCGGCCGACCTGGACCATCTGGTGGGCATCGCTGCGACCCACCTCGCCGACGCCCGCGGCTGACCGGTCCGCAGTCGTCGCGGACCCGCTCAGATCGCTCGACGGCGCACCCGATAGCGCAGGTGGAGCACCCGGTTGCCCTGGATCACCACGTCAGGATCCTCCAGCAGGTACTGGGCGTCGATCGACCCGAAGTAGCGCTTGCCGGACCCGAGCACGACGGGGACGACGTCCATCCGGACCTCGTCGACAAGGCCCGCGGCGAGCACCTGGCCACCGACGTCGCCCGCGGCGACCTCGACGATGCGGTCGCCCGCAAGCTCCTGCGCCTTGCCCACGGCTGCCTCGACGCCGTCGACGAAGTGAAACGGCGCCTGGGGATCCCAGCCCTCGGGCGCCGGCCGGTGCGTCACGACGACCACGTGGTCGATGCCGCTCGGGGGCCGCCCTTCCCAGCCGTCCGTCATGTCGAAGACGCGGCGCCCGGCGATCGTCACCCCGATCTGGTCCCAATACGGCCGGATGTAGTCGAAGGAGGTCTGCGACACCTTCACCGCGCCGCTCTCGTCCAACGGGACATCACCGCTGACCAACCATTCGAACAGCGGTCCGGGCTGGTCATTTTCGTCCGCGATGAAGCCGTCCACCGACACCGAGCTGTACATGACCACCGTGCCCACGAGGCTCTCCTTGGTTTGGGTGCCGCAGCTGCGAGGTGCCGCCAAACTAGCGCGTCGTGAGCCGGCGCTCCGCTCGGAGATCAATCGACCGCGATGGCCCCGACGGTCGCCGGCGCGGTGCCCTGCCGCTCGAACTGGGTGCGGTAGAGCTCGGAGTACAGCCCGCCTTCGGCCATCAGCGCGTCGTGGTCGCCGGACTGGACCACCCGGCCGTTCTCCACCACCAGGATCTGGTCGGCACTGCGGATGGTGGACAACCGGTGCGCAATGACCAGCGAGGTCCTGCCCTCCAGCGCGGCGGCCAGCGCGCGTTGCACCGCAACCTCGGATTCGCTGTCGAGGTGCGCCGTCGCCTCGTCGAGGATGACGATCGCCGGCGCCTTCAGCAGCACCCTGGCGATGGCGATGCGCTGCTTCTCGCCCCCGGAGAGCCGGTGGCCACGGTCGCCGACGACGGTGTCCAGGCCCTGCGGCATGGATGCCACCAGGTCCCAGATCTGCGCCGCCCGCAGGGCCTCGATGATCTGCTGCTCGTCGGCGTCCGGCCGGGCGTACAGCAGGTTGCCCCTGATGGTGTCGTGGAACAGGTGCGCGTCCTGGGCGACGACCCCGATGGCATCACGCAGGGACTGCAACGTCAGGTCGCGGACATCCACGCCGCCGATCCGCACCGACCCGGAGTCGACGTCGTACACCCGCGGAACCAGTTGCGAGATGGTCGTCTTGCCCGCCCCGGACGGCCCGACGAGAGCGACCAACTGGCCAGGTTCGGCACGGAACTGGACACCGTGCAGGACCGGGTGCCGGGGGGTGGTGTCCGGTATCGCCAGGTCCTCCAGAGATGCCAGCGACACCTCCTCGGCGCCGGGATACGCGAAGTGCACGTCGTCGAACTCGATCGGACTGGCGGCCCGGCCGGGAGCGGCTGCGCGTCGGGCTTCTCGGTGATCAGCGGCGTCAGGTCGAGCACCTCGAAGACCCGTTCGAACGACACCAGGGCGCTCATCACATCGACCCGGACGTTGGACAGCGCCGTCAGCGGGCCGTACAGCCTGGACAGCAGCAGCGCCAGCGAGACCACGGCGCCGGGCTCCAGCGAGCCGTTGATCGCCAGCGTGCCGCCGAGCCCGTAGGTGAGCGCCTGGGCCAACGCGGCGACCAGACCCAGCGCGACGATGAACACCCGCCCGTACATCGCGGTCGTCACGCCGATGTCGCGGACCCGTCCCGCCCGGTCGCTGAAGGACGCCGCCTCGACCTCGGGCCGGCCGAACAGCGTGACCAGCAGCGCACCGGAGACGTTGAACCGTTCGGTGGTGGTCGTGTTCATCGAGGCGTTGAGGCCGTAACTCTCCCTGGTCAGCGCCTGCAGCTTCCGGCCGAACCAGCGGGCCGGCAGCACGAAGATGGGCAGCAGGATCAGCGACAGCACTGTCACCTGCCAGGACAGGGTGAACATCACCACCGAGGTCAGGATCAGCCCGATGACGTTGGCGACGATGCCGGACAGGGTGGAGGTGAAGGCCTGCTGAGCGCCGATCACGTCGTTGTTCAGCCTGCTGACCAGCGCGCCGGTCTGCGTGCGGGTGAAGAAGGCCAGCGACATCTGCTGCACGTGCTGGAAGACCTGGGTGCGCATGTCGAAGATCAAGCCCTCGCCGATGCGCGATGAGTACCACCGGGTGCCCAGCGACAGCAGCGCGTCCAGCACCGCCAGGCCGGCGATCACCCCGGCGATGATCAGCACCATCCGGACGGTGCCGCCGAGGCTGATCTCGTTGATCACCTGGCCGGCCAGCAGCGGTGTCGCGACGCCGATCACCGAGGACACGATGGTGAGCAGGAGGAAGACCGCCAGCTCCTTGCGGTACGGCCGGGCGAACGACGCGACCCTGCGCAGGGTGCCCGGCGCGAGCTTCTTCTCCAGCACCGAACGGTCCTGGTGCATCATCCGCCGGGCACCCATCGCGCCTGCTGCCGTCATCGGCACACCTCCTGGTGGTCAGACTGCTCAACCCGCAGGTTGCCACCTGACTTCCCGGAGCGGGCTGCTTGGGCGCCGATTCCGCCAGCGGTGAACGCCGGCCTGCGCCCCCAAGCCCGTGTTGCGCTGCCCCCGCCGGCGCCCAGACCCGTGTTGATCATGGCAAAACTCGCACCTTTTCCCGCCGACACGCCGCGAACGACGGGAGTTTCGTCATGATCAACAGCCGCTGAGGGGCCCACTGGGGGTGGTGGGGGTGGTGGGGGTGGTGGGGGTGGTGGGAGGCGGGCCGGTCACTCCTGCTGTGCGAAGAACCTGGCCAGCCGATCGGCCAGCTCGTCCGGAGCGTCCTCGGCCATGTGATGCCCGCTCTCGATCGGGCCGCCGGTCAACCGGTCGGCCCAGGGCCGCCAGATCCTGAGGACGTCGCTGTAGAGGTCCTCCAGGTCGTCCCGGGTCGACCACAGCACCATCGTCGGACAGCCGATCGTCCGGCCCGACGCGCGATCGTCGTCGTCTGCGGCGCGATCGACACCGAGTCCCGCGCGGTAGTCCTCCAGCATCGCCCGGACGGTGGCGGGATCGGAGATGGCGGCGGCGAAGTCGGCGTGGTTCTCCGCCCCCATCCGCGCCGGGTCGCCGCCGTACCACCTCTCCGGGTCCGCGAGGATGGCTCGCTCCGGCTTGTCCGGCTGGGCGAAGAAGAACCAGTGCCACCACGCCGTCGCGAAGCGCGCGTCGGCCCGCCGCAGGGCCTCGCCGATCGGGACGCAGTCCAGCAGGGCCAGAGCCGTCACCGCCGACGGGTGATCCAGCGCCAGCCTCATCGCCACGTAGCTGCCGCGGTCGTGGCCGGCGAGCGCGAACCGCTGATGGCCGAGAGTGCTCATCAGGGCAACGATGTCGGCCGCCATCGCACGTTTGGAGTACGGGGCGTGGTTCTCCGTCGTCGGTGGCTTGGACGATCGCCCGTACCCGCGCAGGTCCGGACAGACGACCGTGAACCCGGCCGACACCAGCAGCGGCGCGACCGCGTACCAGGTGGTGTGCGTCCGCGGATGGCCGTGCAACAGCACGACCGGCGGACCGGCGCCGCCGACCCGCACCCGCAGGTCGACATCTGTGACGACGGCGACCGTGCTCAGGGCGAACCCGTCGAAGATCGTCATCTGCCGGAAACATGGGGGGTGACGGACATCCCGAAATGTTAGGCCGGCGTTGTCTGCGGCCGGAACAGGCTGTTGCGTAACGACTTCCGGCGGGACTCGGACGGGTTGTGTGCCACGCCGCAGGAATGGACCTGCTGCTGCGGCGGTGATTCGCCGATCGGTCGTGAGAGAATGGCTGTATCGATTCAGCCAGCATGGCGGATCGCTCGGGCCGCCGGTCCGAACCTGATCAGGGGGAAGCGAAGACATGAGCGGCATGCGAACGGCACAGCGGACCACGGTCGCCGAACGGACCGCCCGGCGGCGGGTGCTGATCGCCGAGGACGAGCCGCTCATCCGGATGGATCTCGCCGAGATGTTGACCGAAGAGGGCTTCGACGTCGTCGGTCAGGCCGGGGACGGTGACGAGGCGGTTGCGCTCGCCGCCGAACTACGGCCGGACGTGGTGATCCTGGACGTGAAGATGCCCCGGACCGACGGCATCACCGCGGCCGCCGGAATTGCCGAACGGTATCCGGCGCCTGTCGTCATGCTGAGTGCCTTCGCCGACACGGAGCTGGTCGGCCAGGCGGTACAGGTCGGCGCGATGGCCTACGTCAGCAAGCCGTTCACCGCCGCGTCACTGCTGCCCGCGCTCGAAGTCGCCATGGCGCGGCACGCCGACGCCGCCAAGCTACGCGCCGACGTGGCCGACGCCTCGCAGCGCCTCCACTCGCGCAAGGTGATCGACCGCGCCAAGGGGCTGCTGATGAGCCAGCAGCGGATGACCGAACCGCAGGCGTTCCGCTGGCTGCAGCGCACGGCGATGGACCGCAGGGTGCCGATGTTGCTGGTCGCCACCGCGGTCATCGAGAACGCCGCTGCCGGCGCATCGACTGTCGCCGCGACGGCAACGCCCGCCACCGCGACGGCAACGCCCGCCACCGCGACGGCAGCGCCCGCCACCGCCATGGCAGCGCCCGCCACCGCCAGCGCGCTCAGCTGAAGACGAGGCCGTCGACGGCGGTCGTCAGGATCCCCGCGGCGATCAGCCGCTCCAGGGCAGCGCCTGCCGGCACCGTACCGAGCGGCGCACGGTCACTGCCGGTCTCGATCATCTGACGGGCGATCCGGCAGGCGACTGTGAGGTCGCTGTCGGCGATCGATCCGAGTCGTTGACGGACGGCGAAGAGCCGTGCCAGGTCGGCGGGCTGCCTGGTCGCGAGAATGAGGATGGTTGCGGCGTCATGCATTCCGAGGTCGTACCGGACCCCGCGGATGTGCTGGCCCTGGTTCGGCCGGGCCAGCCACTGCGCGAAGTCCGGCGTGCCGGGTTCGGGTGGCTCCGTCGCCGCCGACACATCGATCCTCGGTTCTGCCAGCCCGAGCAGCCGGATCATGCTCGCCTGGCCGGCCAGGTCCTGCTGTTCCAGCACGATGGTGATTGCCAGGGACAGCACCCGATCGTCGTCCAGGTTCGACACCAGCGACCAGTAGTTGAACATCCGGACCAGCCGGTCGTCGTCATCTGAGACGCTCACGACCGGCACGACGTCACGACGGCACGGGTCGTCAGCTGTTCAGGCCGAGCTGACCTGCACTGCTCTTGACGAAGCCCTTGTCGACGACCGTCGCGAGCAGTCGCCTGTTGTGCTCGGGCCCTTTGTCGTCCGGCAGTCGCCGGAGCAACTCGTCCTGATCGACCCACTGCACGTCCTTCTCCCGCAGCAGCCGGCCCAACGCCGCGACCACTTCGAGTTCCTCGTCGGTGATCTTTCGCAGGCTGCCCTGCAGGGCGACGATCGCCGCGATGCCGAGGCCCGCCGGTGTGGTGATACTGAACAGCAGAGCCGCCGTCAGCAGGCTGATCTGGAACCAGGACTTCTTGAGATGCCTGACGTTGACGTCGATGTCGGTCCCTGGCACGACATAGGCGCCGGATGCGCCGGGCGGCACACCCTCGTGCGGTTCGAGTCCGAGCGCCCGCAGGATCAGCACTGCCTCGGTCGCCGACCGGCCGTCCAGGAGCCCGGTGATCGCCGCAGAGAGCGCTCGATCGTGCTGGATCTCCGACACCGCGAAGGCTTCGCGGAAGGCTGCCAGCCGCGCCTCGTCGTCATTGGCCATCGACGCGGTGCCGGGTCAGGCCGGCAGGCTGAACCTGGCCCTGGCATCGGCCGGGACGAGGTCGAGATACTCGGTGTGCCGGGAGATGTACCGGCGGATGAACGGGCACTGCGGCAGCACCGCGAAACCCCGTGAGCGCATCTCGTCCAGGGTCTGCTTGATCAGCACCGAGCCGAGCCCCCGGCCCTCGTACGCGGGGTCGATCTCGGTATGGGTGAACGTGTAGCGATCCCCGGACGCCCGGTACACGGTGAAGCCCGCCGTCTTCCCGTCGACCAGGATCTCGAACCTGTTCTTGGCGGCCACTTCCCGAACGGTGAGCTCGGCTTCGTGGGTCGATTCCGTCATCGGCTCTGCCTTTCGTCGGTGGGGTCTGTCCGGGTCCGGTTCCGCGGGTGTGGGTGCGGGTGTGGGTGTGGCCCGATCCTGCCATCACGCCGACCCGACCCATTCATCCGACCCGTCGTCGAAGACCTGGCGCTTCCAGACCGGCAGCCGTCGCTTGACCTCGTCGACCAGATCGCTGCAGGCCTGGAACGCCTCTCTGCGGTGGGCGGCGGACACGGCCGCCGCCAGCGCGACCTCGCCCACTCTCAGCAGGCCGACCCTGTGCGACACGGCGAGGGCCACAACACCGTCCCTGGCGGCGATCTCGGCCGCCACCTCGTCCACCACCCCCGCGGCGGTCGGGTGAGCGTGGTATTCGAGTTCGTTCACCTGCCGGCCGCCGTCGTGGTTGCGGACGACGCCGGAGAAGCTCACCGTCGCCCCGGCGGCGGGGTCGTCGACGGCACCGAGATGCGCCGCCAGGTCGAGCACGGTCTCGGTGACCTGGCTGAGCGCCACCCGCCCCGGCATCAAGACCCGCCGGCCGCAGAATCACCGGTCGCGTGGTCGCCGCCCCTGAGTTGGCTCACCGCGTGGTCGACGACTCGACCCAGCACGGCCAACCCGTCCCGGACACCGCCGGTGGAACCGGGCAGGTTCACCACCAGGGTCCGGCCGGCCACACCGGCCAGCCCACGGGACAGCACCGCGGTCGGCACCGCATCGCTGCCCTCGGCACGAATGGCAGCGGCCAGCCCGGGGATCTCCCGGTCCAAGATCTCCGAGGTCGCCTCGGGGGTGCGGTCCGTCGGTGAGATCCCCGTGCCGCCGGAGGTGATCACCAGGTCGGCACCCACCGCGGACCGCAAGGCAGCGGTGACCTCCGGGCCGTCCGGCACCACCGTCGGATCACCGACGCGAAAGCCCCTCTGCCGCAACCACTCCGTGATGATCGGTCCGGTTCGGTCGGGATAGACCCCGGTCGCCGCGCGGGTCGACGCGATGATCACCTCGGCGGTCCTGTCCGCACCTGTCGGGTCGTCATCGGGCACCGTCATCGGTCCTCCGGTCTCGTCCAGCTACCGGTCTTGCCGCCGTCCTTGCGCTCCACCCGGACCGCGTCGAGCACTGCGGCGGGGTCGACCGCCTTGATCATGTCGTGCAGGGTGAGCCCGGCGACCGCCACCGCCGTGAGGGCCTCCATCTCCACCCCGGTCCGGTCGGTGGTCCGCACGGTAGCGGAGATCCGAATCTCCGAGGTCCCGGTCTCCAGGTCGATCACCACCCCGGAGAGCGCAATCGGGTGGCACAGCGGTACCAGGTCAGGGGTTCTCTTGGCGCCCATGATGCCGGCGATCCGGGCCGTGGCAAGCGCGTCGCCCTTGGGCAGCGCGCCATCCGCGAGCAAGGCCAGCACCTCGGGCGTCGTGCGCAGTATCCCGGTCGCCACCGCGGTTCTGGCGGACGCCTGCTTCTCCGAGACGTCAACCATCCGGGCGGCGCCTGACGCGTCGACGTGCGTCAGGGCGGCGCCACCCGCGACCACGCCGCCGGTCACGGCAGGACCGATTCCTTCGCACCGCCGGCGGGGTGCGCCCGCGCGGTCCGCGACGCGTCGACCACGGCCCGGGCGACGGCCTTGGCGACGTTCTCGTCGAACACGCTCGGCACGATGTAGGACGCGTTCAACTGGTCGTGCGACACGACATCAGCGATCGCGGCGGCGGCCGCCAGCAGCATCGCGTCGGTGATCGCGGTGGCCTGCGCGTCCAGCAGCCCACGGAACACGCCGGGGAAAGCCAACACATTGTTGATCTGGTTGGGGAAGTCCGAGCGGCCGGTCGCGACGACAGATGCGTGCGCCTGGGCCTCCAGCGGATCGATCTCCGGGTCGGGATTGGCCAGCGCGAAGACGACGGCGCCCGCGTTCATCTTCGCCACGTCGGACCCGTCGATCACATTCGGCGCCGATACCCCGATGAAGACGTCGGCACCGGCGATGGCGTCGTGGATCGTCCCGGTGAGGTTGGCCTTGTTGGTGCGGTCGGCGACCGCGGACAGGCTGGGGTCCATCCCTTCCCGGTCACGGTGCACGATGCCGGCGATGTCACAGGCGATGATGTCGGCCGGGCTCTGCAGCAGCAGCAACCTGATGATGGCGTTGCCCGCCGCGCCCACTCCGGACACCACGATCCGGCAGTCGGCGATGTCCTTGTGCACGACCCGCAGGGCATTCCGCAGAGCCGCAACGACAACGATGGCGGTGCCGTGCTGGTCATCGTGGAACACCGGGATGTCGAGCAGATCCCGGAGCCGTGCCTCGATCTCGAAGCACCGCGGGGCGGCGATGTCCTCCAGGTTGATGCCGCCGTAGACCGGCGCGATCAGCTGGACGGTGCGGATGATCTCCTCGGTATCTGTGGTGTCCAGACATACCGGCCAGGCGTCGACGCCGGCGAACTTCTTGAACAGTGCCGCCTTTCCCTCCATCACCGGCAGCGCTGCCGCGGGACCGATGTTGCCAAGGCCAAGTACAGCGGTGCCGTCGGTGACGACGGCGACGGTGTTCCGTTTGATGGTCAGCCGCCGTGCGTCGGCCGGGTTCTTGGCGATCGCCTCGCAGACCCGGGCGACGCCGGGTGTGTACGCGCGGGACAGGTCGTCGCGGTTGCGCAGCGGGACTTTCGACGTCACCTCGATCTTGCCGCCGATGTGCACCAGGAACGTCCGGTCGGAGACCTTGCGGACCTCGACACCCGGCAGCAGGTTGACGCAATCGGTCAACTCGTCCGCGTGCTCCTGCGACTGGGCGTTCGCCGACAGGTCGACCACCATCCGGTCGGCTGTGGACTCGACGACGTCGAAACCGGTGATCACCCCGCCCGCACGGCCCACCGCCGTCGTGAGATCGCCGGCCGCCGACGCCGACGGCGGCGCCGCGATCCGCATGGTGATCGAGTAACCGGGACCTGGCACGGCCATCTTCAGGACTCCTTGGTCGGTGGGCGCTGGACCGCGCGGGTCCGGTGTGCCGGAATCGTAGACCGCTGCGGGCGGACCGACGGATCACCCTGGAGGCAGGTCGACGTCCTCCCCGGACCCGAGGTCGGAGCATTCGACCAGCCGCGGCGCGGTGTTCCGGAAGTAGTCGCGGGCGCCGGCGTCCCCGGCGGCCGAGGCGATGACCCCCGGCCAGTGGTCGCGGCCGAGCAGCACGGGGTGACCGGGAACCCCGTCGTAGGCGGCACGCAGCAGCGCACTCCGGGCATTCGCCGGTGTCCCCGCGGCGTGCACCAGTCGCTCGGTCACAGCCACGCCGACGCCGGGCAGGTCGACCAGCAACACCATCACCGCATCGCAGTCGGGTTGCAGCGCCAGGAGACCACGGCGGAGGCTCGAGCCCATGCCCTCCGGGTGGCCGGGGTTGTCGACGACCAGCACATCGGGCGGGAGCAGGGCAGCAACTTCTGCCGCCGCGGCGCCGACGACGACGAGCCGGACCTCGCAGCAGCGCAACGCATCGAGGGCCCGAAGCACCCAGGGCCCCGAGCCGGTGTCCACCAACGCCTTCGGTTGCCCGTAGCGCCGTCCGGACCCCGCCGCGAGCAGCAGTCCGGCGATCCGCGCGGGCTCCCGTGCGGTCAGCTCCGGCGCGGTCAGCGCGCAGCCGCCTCGGGCAGGCGGGGGGCCGGGTGCTATCGGTTGATGATCGTGGTCGGATGAACGTAGGGCACCGACTTCAGCGGGAACTCGATCTCGCCGAACGGCGACAGCGCGCCCTGGACATCGGTGCTGAGCTCGGTCACCGGGTGCTCCCCGTCCGGCGTTTCCGGCCAGGTGGGATCGACGCCCTTGCTGCGCTCGGCGGCCACGGTTTCCTCCTCGCGATCACGGCAGGACCGTCGGCCCGGGCCGTGGTGTTCGCCCGGCGCTGCCGGGTGACGGGGCGGGATGTCCTCCCCGGTGATCATTCTGGCCCATCGGGCCCGATCCGCTCAACAGCAGCCCGCAACGTCGGCGGCATCGGGCCCCGCCGGGAGTCACTACGGTTGAAGCGATGCCTTCGACCCTGGACTGGTTGCGTGCGCGGGATGACGCCGCCCTCGCGGCGTTGCTGCGCGCGAGGCCGGACCTGACGGTGCCCGCTCCCGGTGACCTCACGGTGCTGGCGGGGCGGCTGAACACCGGGCCGTCGGTGTGGCGGGCGATGGAATCGCTCAACCAGTTCCACATCCAGGTCCTCCAGGCGCTGGCCGTGCTGGGCGCGGACCGGCACGGTGTCGCGCGGACCGACGTGGCGGACCTGCTGGGTAGCGGCGTTCCGCCGGACGCACTCGGCGCCGCACTCGAGAAGCTGGAGGGACTCGCACTCGTCCGCGGGTCGGCCACCATCCAGATGCCGTCCGCAGTGCTGGCGGTGCTCGGGCCGTACCCGGCGGGTCTGGGTTCGCCCGGCGGGCAGACGGTCGCCGAGGCCGAGGAGGCGCTGGCCGGGATCGACCCGTCCGCGCGCGGCATCCTCGAGCGGCTGGCCAGCGGGGTGCCGCGCGGCACCACGGATTCGCGGTCCTCGATCGCCGCCAAGGTCAAGTCGCTGATCGCTGCGGGCCTGCTGCGCCGGGTCGACCCGGAGACCGTCGAACTGCCGCGGGAGGTCGGGCTCGCGCTTCGCGGGGACAAGCCGCTGGGTCCGATCCACGTCGCGCCGCCCGCGGACACCGTTCGCGACCACGGCGTTCCGACCGTCGATGGCACGGGCGGTGGACAGGCGCTGGCCACCGTCGACCGGCTCGGGAGGCTGCTGGAGGCGATCGGGCAGAACCCGCCGCCGGCCCTGAAATCGGGTGGGCTGGGCATCCGCGAGCTACGCCGGCTGGCCAAGGCGATGGGGACCGATGAGGCGATCACCGCGATGGACGTCGAGGTGCTCGCCGCCGCTGGATTGATCGCCGCGGCGGATTCCCGTGGCCGGATGGCCGAGTCCTGGACGCCGACATCGGAAACCGACGAGTTCCTGGAGGGGCCGGACGAGGCCGCCTGGGCGCAGATCGCGGCCGTCTGGCTGGACCTGCGGCGCAACCCCTCCAGGGTGGGCAGCCGGGATGCCTCGGACAAGGTGCTGAACGCGCTGTCGCCCGAGCTGTCCTGGATCCGCGGGCCGGCCGAACGGCGGTTCGTCCTTGGCGCGCTCGCCGAGTTGCCACCGGGCTCTGGGCTCGATGCCGATGCGCTGTCGGCCAGGCTCGGCTGGCGGTCGCCGCTGCGTCCGGCCGACCAGCGTGAAGCAGTGCTGCGCTCGACCATCGCCGAGGCGACCGCGCTGGGTGTGGTCGCGTTCACCGCGCTGACCACCGCTGGTCGCGAGTTGCTGGCCGGGTCGGTCGCCGGCGCCGAGGCCGCACTGGAGGCGGCGTTGCCCGCGCCGGTGGACAACGTCATGGTGCAGGCCGATCTGACGGTGGTGGCCCCGGGACGGCTGGTCCCACCGCTGGCCGCGCGCCTCAATCAGGTCGCCGACGTCGAATCGGCGGGCAGCGCGACCGTGTACCGGGTGACTCCACAGTCGATCAGGCGGGCGCTCGACGCCGGTGCTTCGACAGGGGAGCTGCACGAGCTGTTCGCCACCCACTCGGTGACCGGGGTCCCACAGGCCCTGAGCTACCTGATCGACGACGTCGGCCGCCGGTACGGGGTATTGAGGATGGGCAACGCGAGCACGTACCTGCGCAGCGACGATCCGGCGCTGATCGACCAGGCCGTGGTCGAGGCGGGTTCGCTGGGCATCCCGTTGCGCAAACTCGCGCCGACGGTGGCGATCTCGACCGTCGGCATGCAGGAACTGATGACACAGCTGCGGACCGGCGGCCTGGTGCCGGCGGCCGAGGACTCCAGCGGCGCAATCCTGGACTTGCGCTCGCGGCCGCACCGCACCAAACAGCCGGCTCGCCAGTACCAGCACTGGCGGGAGCCGCCGCAACTGACCGACGAGCAACTCGACTCGCTGATCACCCGGATGCGCAGCGCCGACCGCACCGGCGCGCTGTACTCGCACGGCGACGTACAGCCGGCCGGCGACACCCTCGCGGTCCTCCGGGAAGCGGTCGACAACAGGACACCGCTGTGGATCGGCTATGTCGACGCCGACGGCGGCACCACGCACCGGATGATCGAACCCGTCGCGCTGTCCAGCGGCGCTGTCGTCGCCTTCGACCGGCTGCGCGGGGCAGTCCGCACCTTCGTGCTGCACAGGATCACCGGGGTGCGCCGGGTGACCGACGAAGAGGACGCCGGCATGGCCGGCGCGTCCCGGGCCGCCGTTCCGGACGACGAGATCGGCTGACGTCGGCGGTCGAACTCAGGCCGCTCACGGCAGCCCGAGGCAGAGCACCTCCGGGGTCGTCACGTGCACCAGCGAGGAGATCGTGCCGGTCGGGCAGCCGCGCGGGTCGACGGTGCCGCCGAGGACGGCGATCACCCGGAACAGACCCGTCGGGGTGCTGTTGGAGCCCGGTGTCCGGCAGGCGGCCTTGCCGACGCTGTCCGCACGACCGGCGTACAGGCATTCACCGACGACGGCCCGGTAGTTCAGGCAGAGCACCACCCGATCCCGGGTCACCAGGGTGAGGTCGGAGGACACGGCCCCACACCGGGCCGACTCGGTGGAGTCGGGAAACGTTGCCGCCACCACGAACTCGACGTCGCCGGCCGCACAATCGACGACCACGACCGCCCGGCCGGCGCTGGAGGTCAGGCAGCTCCCCGGCGCAAGGGCTCCCGACGTCTGGCCCGGCGCCTGGCCGGGATCGGTCCAGAGCAGCACGGCGACCAGCAGGGCGGCGGCCACCGCGACCGCGAACCACCCGAACACCGACCGCCGGGACGGCCGCCGGTGCGGCGAACCTGGATCATCGGAGCCGAAGTCGAAGTCCCCGAAGACCGCGGACGGTTGGTCCAGCCGGCGGGGCGGGGTGCCGCGCGCCGTGCCGCCGATCATCCCGATGTGTTCGGCCGGGACGCCGCCGGGACCGATCTGCACCGCGCGCCAGCGCGGCTGCTGCTGCGGCCCGGTCATCGATCAAGGGTGCCACGCCGCCGGGTGCGGGGCCGCTGCCGGTCGGCCGTACCCTGCTGGCCATGACTGATCCGACACTGCGACGGCTGGGCCGTTCCGGGCTTGCGGTTTCTCCCGCCGGCCTCGGCTGCAACAACCTGGGACGCGCCCATACCGCCACCGAAACGCTCCATGGCGCAACGGCTGTCGTCGACGCCGCCATCGATGCGGGCATCACCCTGTTCGACGTCGCGGACATTTACGGCAATCCGCCCGGGCGCAGCGAGGAACTGCTCGGCGCGGCCCTCGGCAAGCGGCGTCAGGACGTCGTCGTGGCCACCAAGTTCGGGATGGACATGCAGGGCGCGAACGGACCGGACTTCGGTGCGCGTGGGTCCCGGCGCTACATCCGCACCGCCGTCGAGGCCTCGCTCCGGCGCCTTGGCACCGACTGGATCGACCTCTACCAGTTCCATCAGCCCGACCCGCAGACGCCGATCGAGGAAACACTGGCCGCGCTGGACGAACTGGTCAGCGACGGCAAGGTGCGCTACATCGGGCACTCCAACTTCGCCGGTTGGCAGCTGGCCGACGCCGACTGGGTGGCCCGCACCGAGCACCGAACCCCGTTCATCTCGGCCCAGAACGAGTACTCGCTCCTGCGCCGGGAGATCGAACGCGACCTGGTGCCCGCCGCGGAGGAGTTCGGGATCGGCATCCTCCCGTTCTTCCCGCTGGCGAACGGCCTGCTGACCGGGAAGTACACCCGCTCCGACGCGCCCGCCGGCAGCAGACTCCGCGAGATCAAGCCGCAACTGCTGGAGTCCGCCCCGTGGGAGGCGCTGGAGGGACTGCAGAAATTCGCCGACGAGCGCGGGGTCAGCATGCTGGAGGTCGCGTTCGGCTGGCTGCTGCGCCAGCCGCAGGTGTCCTCGGTGATCGCCGGCGCCACCACGCCGGAGCAGGTGCGGGCCAACGCCGCGGCGGCCACCGCGTTCCGGCCGGACTCGGACGACCTGGCCGAGATCAACGGCATCTTCCCGCCGCCGGCCTGACCGTCTCTTGGGCGGCGCTCCTTTCGGGCGGCGCTCCTTTCGGGCGGCGCTCCTTTCGGGCGGCGCTCCTTTCGGGCGGCGGGGGCACCCGCGGTCCTATCCTCAGCGCGGGGTCGGCATTGTCGCCGGCCGCGAGGAGGTCGGCGATGTCCGTGCGGGCGACCTGCTGGGGAGCCGCACTCGCCATTGGCGGACCCCGTCGCATCACCGCGGCCTTCCGTTCGGCGACGCCCGCGCTGCCCGGCCGGGGGGTCCTGGGCGCCGCGCTCCTGGCCATGCCGCCCGCCGGCGCGATCGCCACCGAACTGCTGCCGCACGTCCGACAGGCCGGCCCTCGCGCCCTTGCCACCTCGATCGGCATTGCGATCACCACTGCACTGGCCGAGGACGCGCTGTGGCGCGCCGTGCCGACGGAGGTGTTCCCCCGTCAGCGGATGCGCGGATGGCTCGGGCCCGCAGCCGGTTTTCGCCGCCTGGCATCTCGCACCCCTGCGAGCGTCCGGGGCTGCGCCCGGCAGACGGGCCGCTCTGCTGCTCGGCGCCGGACTGATCGGAACCGGCCATGGCTGGGTGGCCCTGCGCACCGGTTCGGTGGCGGCCCGCGTGATCCCGCACATCGTGACCGATGCGTGCGGCGTCGGGTCGGCCCGGCCCACCTGGCTCGGCGGATGACATGAGACCAGTGCGGGCGGGCCACCGGGCTGCCCTGCTCTGCGTCGCGCTGTTGGGGGTGGTGACGGCAGGCTGCTCACAACCCACGTCACCGGACGTGTCCATCTCGGCTGCCGGCAGCCCATCGGTCGCGTCGGCCCGGGCGTCCATGTCCCCCGCCGCAGCGTCCCCGGCCGCGACGTCCTCCGCCGGGGCGTCCTCCGCCGGGGCGTCCTCCGCCGGGGCGTCCAAACCCACATCCTGCTCCGATGACCAGCCCGGCCGGTACACCACCGATCTGTTCGAAGCGGCGCCAGTAGACACGGTCAGCTACGCCCCCGGCCTGCTGGCGGACGTCTACGCACCGGCCGACGACCCGGCGACCTGCAAGATCGGGATTGTCTGGGTACACGGCGGCGGATTCACCCAGTTCGACCGCACCGGCGATGCCGAACAGGAGTGGGGGACCGCGCTCGCGCGGCGAGGATTCGTCGCGGCCTCGATCGATTATCGGCTGGGCAGTGGGTCACCGTTCGCGCTGGACAGCGCCACCGACCAGGAACGCAACGCGGTGGTCGGGAACGCCATCGCTGACGCGCAGAACGCCGTGGACTGGCTCCGTGGTCCGGGTGCCGAGTGGGGTGTCGACCCTGCCCGGGTGGCCATCGGCGGGACGTCCGCGGGCGCGATGACGGCGCTCGGCGCAGCACTGACGGCGACCGCGACGGTGACGGATCGACCTTGCGCGGTGATCTCCGTTTCCGGTGACCTCCGACCGGAATGGGTGGTCGCGCAGCCGGTCCCGGTCCTGTTCATCCACGGCAACGCCGACGACGTCGTCCCGTACAGTTCCGCGACCGACGGCGTCGCCGTGCTGCAGTCGGCCGGCGGTACCGCCGAATTGGTGACCATCGACGGCGCCGGTCACGAGATCACCGGGCCACCGCGCCCGGAGATGGTGGAGGCGGCGGCAGGCTGGCTGGCAACGAGCTGCGGCTGAGATTCAGCCGGTCAGCGGGCCGACGTCGACGATGCTGAGCACCGGCTCGCCGGCTTCGTCCGAGGCGGCGAGGTCGACGTCCGCGGACATGCCCCAGTCCCGGTCGCCCGCCGGATCGTCGAAGATCTGCCGGACCGACCAGGTGTCGTCCGACCGATTGATGATCACCAGCGCCGAGGAGCGGGCGGTCGCGCCGATGCCGAGGTCGTCGTACTCGTCCCAGTAGGCGTCCATGGCGTCCTCCCAGCGGTCCGCCCGCCAGCCATCGGTGCCGTGCAACTCGCCCAGCTCGGTGTAATGCCGGAGCGAGACAAGCTCCACCCGGCGGAACATCGCGTTGCGCACCATCACACTGAAGCCGCGCTGGTTGGCGGTGACGCCGCGGGCGGCGATCGGCGGGCGGACCTCCCCGCCTGCACCGACGACGCCGAGCTCGTCGAGGTCCGGATGCGCCAGCGCCTCCCACTCGTCGAGCAGGCTCGAATCGACCCCCCGGACCAGTTCGCCGAGCCAGGAGGTGATGTCGGTGAGTTCGTCGGTCCGGGCACTGGTCGGAACCGTCCGGCGGAGCGCCCGATAGGCGTCGGCGAAGTACCGCAGCACCACACCCTCCGAGCGGGTCAGCCCGTAGAACGCGACGTACTCGGAGAATGTCATCGCCCGCTCGTACATGTCCCGGACCACCGACTTCGGTTCCGGCTGGTACTCGGCCACCCAGGGGGCACCTTTGCGGTAGGCCTCGTAGGCGACCTCGATCAGGTCGGCCAGTGGCTTCGGGTAGTCGACGTCCTCGAGCAGCGCCATCCGGTCCTCGTACTCGATGCCGTCCGCCTTCATCGCGGCGACGGCCTCGCCGCGTGCCTTGAACCGCTGCGCGCTGAGCACCGGTCGCGGCCCTTCGAGGGTGGCCTCGATCAACGACACCGCATCCAGCGCATAGCTGTCCGCATCCCGGTCCAGGATGTCCAGCGCGGCCAAGGCCAGCGGCGACAGCGGCTGATCGAGGGCGAAGTCGAGCTGCAGGTCCATCGTCAACCGGTACCGGCGGCCCGTCTCGTCCCGTTCGTCGAGCCGCTCGACGATGCCGGCGTCGAGCAGGGCGCGGCCGATGGCGATGGCGCGCAACGCATGTCGCAGCTGCCGGCTGCGCGGTTCATGGCTGCCCTCGATCAGCCGGCGCATCGAGCTGAACGCGTCACCGGGACGTGAGACGACGCCGAGCACCATCGCGTGCGACACCCGGAAGTGCGAGGTCAGCGGCTCCGGTTCGGCGGCGACCAGCTTCTCGAACGTCGTCTCAGACCAGCTGACGAAACCCTCGGGTGGCTTGCGGCGCACCACCTTCCGCTTCTTCGCTGCGTCGTCACCGGCCTTCGCGACGGCCCGCTCGTTCTCGATGACGTGTTCCGGCGCCAGCACGACGACGTCACCGGCAACATCGAAACCGGCCCGGCCGGCCCGGCCCGCAATCTGGTGGAACTCCCGGGCGGACAGCTGGCGGGTGCGGCGGCCGTCGTACTTGCTCAACGCCGTCAGCAACACAGTGCGGATGGGCACGTTGATGCCGACGCCGAGGGTGTCGGTACCGCAAATCACCTTGAGAAGTCCTGACTGGGCGAGCTTCTCGACGAGCCGCCGGTACTTGGGCAGCATGCCGGCGTGGTGCACGCCGATCCCGTGCCGGACCAGCCGGGACAGCGTACGGCCGAACCCGGGCGAGAACCGGAAATCCGCGATCACCTCGGCGATCTGGTCGCGTTCGGCCCGGGTGGCGACGGTCAGGCTGGACAGCGCCTGCGCCCGCTCCAGCGCCGCCGCCTGGGTGAAGTGCACGATGTAGACCGGCGCCCGGTTGGTCGCCAGCAGGTCCTGCAGGGTCTCCGTCAGCGGCACCAGCGTGTACGAGAAGTGCAGCGGCACAGGGCGTTGCACGTTGGCGATGACGGCGGTCGGCCGCCCGGTGCGCTCCGTCAGGTCGTCGGCGAAGAACCGCATGTCGCCGAGGGTGGCCGACATCAGGACGAACTGTGCGCGGTTCAGTTCCAGCAGCGGCACCTGCCAGGCCCAGCCGCGCTGCGGGTCGCCGTAGTAGTGGAACTCGTCCATCACGACGACGCCGGCGTCAGAGTCTGCCCCGCCGCGGAGCGCTATCCCGGCCAGGATCTCGGCGGTGCAGCAGATGATCGGGGCGGCGGCGTTGACCGCGGAGTCGCCGGTGATCATGCCGACCGCGGAGGCGCCGAAGATGTCGACCAGGTCGAAGAACTTCTCCGACACCAGGGCCTTGATCGGCGCCGTGTAGTACGACCGGCGGCCGGTGGCCAGCCCGGTGAACAGGGCCGCGGTGGCGATCAGGCTCTTCCCGGACCCGGTGGGGGTGCCGACGATGACATTGGCGTCACCGACGATCTCCAGCAGCGATTCCTCCTGGTGCGGGTACAGCGGCAGGCCGCGGTCGGCCGCCCAGGCGGAGAAGATGTCGAAGAGCTCGCCGGCGTCGGCCTCGTGCTCGACCCCGCCGCCGAGCGCCGCGTCCCAGACACTCTCGCCGTCGGCGGTGGGCAGCAGGTCGGCAAGGGTCACCGGTCCAGCTTGTCATGGTCAGGGCGGCCCGCTGCGCGGTTCGCGAACTGCAGTTGGGTCGATCTGTCGCGCGTTCCGAGGCCGAGGACCTCGACCACGCCACTCAATTCAGCCCGCGCCTCAGCTCGGCACGCCGTCCAGCACCTGGTGGGTGATGTGCTGGGCGATCGCCAGCGACGACGTCGCGGCAGGTGAGGGTGCGTTCCGGACCAGCGTCATCCGAGGCCGGCGGGTGATCCAGAAGTCGTCGACCAGCTGGCCGTCGTTCTTGATGGCCTGTGCCCGCACGCCGGCCGGTGCAGGCTCGAGGTCGGAGAGCGCGAGCGCGGGCAGGTATTTGCGGGCCTGCGCCAGGAAGTAGCGCTTGCTGACCGAGCCGACCATCTCCTTGGCGCCGGTCCGCCAATGAGTCTTGGCAAGTTTGCGGAAGGCCGGGGTCCGCAGCACGGCCGCCAGGTCGGCGGCCGAGACGTCGGTCCGCTGGTAACCCTCGAGCGCGAGGGCCAGCACGGCGTTCGGTCCGATGTCGACGGTGCCGTCGATCCGGCGGGTCAGGTGGATGCCGAGGAACGGGTACCGCGGATCAGGGACCGGGTAGACCAAACCCTTCACCAGATGTGCGTGCTCCTGCGCGATCCGGTAGTACTCGCCCCGGAACGGGATGATCGCCGGTTCGGGATCGTCACCGGCCAGCACCGCAAGCCTTGCGGACTGCAGGCCGCCGCAGATCACCACCTCGTCGGCGACGATCTCGCCGGAACCGGTGAGCACGACCACGCCGTGCGCTTCCTGCCGGAACCCGGTGACGGGTGTCGAGGTCCTGACCGCACCACCCCGCGCGACGAGGTCGTCGGCGATCGCCTGCGTCACGGCAACGAAGTCGACGATGGCCGTCGACGGGGAGTACAACGCCCGGACGCCCTCGACATACGGTTCGATGTCGGTGATCTCGCTGGCGCCGATCATCCGGACGTCGTCGACGCCGTTCGCCAGGGCACGTCGCTTGACCTCGTCCAGCCGGTCGGCCTCGTCGGCGTCGAGCGCGACGACCAGCTTGCCGATGTTCTCGTACGGGATGCCCTTGTCGGCGCAGAACTCCTTCAGCAGACCCGATCCGCGCCGGCAGAGCTGGGCCTTCAGGGATCCCGGCGGGTAGTAGATCCCGGCGTGGATGACGCCGCTGTTGTGGCCGGTCTGATGCCCGGCGACCGTCTGCTCTTTGTCCACGACGGTGATCTCGGCGTCCGGGCGGTCGATCGCGAGTTGGCGGGCGGTGGCGACACCGACGATGCCCGCCCCGACGACGACAATCCTCATGACGGCACCCGCTTTCGTCGCATTTTGGCAAGTTACCGGACGGCGTCGCTGACGTGCGCGTTCGTGTGACAGGCCGCACGATGGGCCAGCGTTGCTGCAGATATGAGGACGAGTTCGAGGATGGTGCCGATGAATGCCCCAGCGATCCGCGGTGATCCAGCCGCGCCGGTGAGAAGGCCGGTGGCGGTGGTCGTCTGGCGCATCGTGCTGGCCGGTCTGGCGTGGTGGGGACTGCTCGCTGCCCTCGGCGGCGATCTCGGTCAGCTGCGCTACTTCTCCCAGGTGACGACGCTCACCGTCGCCCTGACCGCGACGGCCTCGGTGCTCACCTGGGGCGTCACGGCGCCCGGATGGCGCCGCGCGCTCGCGTGGTGTCGCGGCGCGTCGACGACGTACGCCATCGTCACGGCGGTGATCTACCAGGTGTTGCTCAGCGGCAACCTGGACGCCACCTCGAGCCTGCTCGAGCACGCGATCGTGCCCGTCCTCGCCGTCGTCGATTGGGTCGTGTTAGGGCCTGAGCGGATACGGCAGGCATGGTGGACGGCGTTGAGCTGGCTGGTCCTGCCGATCGGCTACCTGGGCGTGTACTACAACGTCCGCGACCGCAACGGGAAACCGCTCTACCCGTTCCTCGATCCGGCGGCCGGCAACTTCTGGACGTGGGTCGGGATCATGATCGCGGTCTTCCTGGCGGTGGGTTGTCTGGTCTGGCTGGTGGGTCGCGCGCACCGGCGGCTTCCTGCGGCCGAGAACGGTTGATGCGTTGGGTCCTTCTCCCGTCGAGATCACCGGGCCGACGGTCGTTCTCCCGTCCCGGTATGACGTCACCACGCTGGCCACCGATGCGGTGGCGTCGGCCACCCTGGCGGCGGCAGAGCTGCTGGCCACCCGGACCGGCGAACGGGTTCGTGACGTGCGAGTTGACCGGGTCGCGGCATGTGCGGCCTTCCTCGGTGAGCGCCTGTTCCGGCCCGACGGCTGGCGGTTGCCGCCGGTCTGGGACCCGATTGCCGGGGACTACCGCACCGCAGACGGCTGGATCCGGCTGCACACCAACTACTCGAGCCACCGGGCGGCGGTGCTGCGGGCGCTGCGGCTGCCTGGCCACGGGACATCTCGAGAAATCGTTGCCGACGCAGTCCGGCCGCGGGGCGGCCCGGAACTCGAGGCGGCCGTCATCGCCGAGGGCGGGCCGGCCGCGGTCCTGCACAGCACCGCGCAATGGTTCGCATCGGAACCTGGTCGGGCTGCCCGTCGTCAGCGGTTGACGGTGACGCCGGCGCCTACGGCCGGGGTCGCCCTCCCTGCTGCACGGCTGCCGCTGACCGGGATCAGGGTGCTGGACCTGACCAGGGTGATCGCCGGACCGGTCTGCACCCGGTTCCTCGCGGCGTACGGGGCCGAGGTGCTGCGGATCGATCCACCGGGGTTCGAGGAAGTTCCTGCGCTGCTGCCGGAGGTCACCCCGGGCAAACGTTGTGCGGCTCTGGACCTGCGCACCGGTCCCGGCCGCGATCGGTTCCTGGCGCTCGTCCGACAGGCACACGTGGTGGTCAGCGGGCTGCGCGACGGCGCGCTGACCGGCCTCCGCCTCGGACTACCGGAGCTGCGCGCGCAGAACCCGTCGCTGATCACCGCGCGGCTGAACGCATACGGCTTCGACGGGCGGTGGCGGGGCCGTCGGGGATTCGACAGTCTGGTCCAGATGAGCTGCGGTATCGCCTATCTCGACGCGGTCTCGGAGCCGTCACCGCTGCCCGCCCAGGCCCTTGACCACGCCACCGGTTACCTGCTGGCCGCCGCTGTCTGCCGGGCCGTGACCCATCTGGTGCGCTCCGGGATCCCGTCCGACATCAGCACCTCGCTGGTAGCCACCGCCAACGTTCTGCTGGACCTCCCTGCTCCCGGTGCGGATGCACCCGGGAGTTCGTCGTGGCCCGACGGGGTGTTCGAGAACGTCGGGACGTCGTGGGGTCCAGCCCTGCGGGTACGGGTACCCGGCAGCATCGAGGGCGTCCACCCGTCCTGGTCCGTCGACGCCGGTCCGCTCGGCCGGCACGAGCCGGTTTTCGAGTGAATCCCGCGCGCTGTCCGGTGTGATCCCGCCGGTGCCGGAGAGGAGGACACTGGAGAGGTTGCCCCGCGCACCAGCGGGGCATCAGCGCGTAGTGCGCTGGCAAGCTGCAACCGCGAAGGACCAGCCCGTGACCGACGGCCCGCTGATCGTGCAATCCGACAAGACGCTGCTGCTGGAGATCGGACACCCCGACGCCCCGGCCGCGCGCGCCAACATCGCACCGTTCGCCGAACTCGAGCGGTCGCCGGAGCATGTGCACACCTACCGGATCACCCCACTCGCGCTGTGGAATGCCCGCGCCGCCGGACACGACGCCGAACAGGTCGTCGACGCCCTGGTCCGCTGGTCCCGTTTCCCCGTTCCGCAGGCGCTGCTGGTCGACGTCGTCGACACGATGGGCCGGTACGGGCGGCTGGTCCTGCAGACCCACCCTGCGCACGGGCTGATCATGATCTCGCGCGACCGCGCCGTGCTCGAAGAGATCATGCGGCACAAGAAGATCGCGCCGATGCTGGGCACCCGCATCGATCCGGACACGGTCGTCGTGCACCCGTCACAGCGCGGCCATCTCAAGCAGGCCCTCCTCAAGGTCGGTTGGCCCGCTGACGACGAGGCCGGCTACGTCGACGGCGAGGCGCACGACATCCAGCTGAATACCGAGAATTGGCACCTGAGGCCCTACCAGGAGCAGGCCGTCGAGGGTTTCTGGGCCGGTGGGTCCGGGGTCGTCGTGCTGCCCTGTGGCGCCGGGAAGACGCTGGTCGGCGCGGCCGCCATGGCGAAAGCCGGTGCGACGACGCTGATCCTGGTGACCAACACGGTGTCCGGCCGGCAGTGGCGTCGGGAGCTGCTCGCCCGCACCTCGCTGACCGAGGAGGAGATCGGGGAGTACTCGGGTGAACGCAAGGAGATCCGGCCCGTCACCATCGCCACCTACCAGGTGATGACGCGCAAATCCGGCGGTGTCTACAAGCACCTGGACGTCTTCGACTCGCACGACTGGGGCCTGGTGATCTATGACGAGGTCCATCTGCTGCCTGCCCCGGTGTTCCGGATGACCGCCGACCTGCAGTCCCGCCGACGGCTCGGGTTGACCGCGACGCTGGTCCGCGAGGACGGGCGGGAAGGCGACGTCTTTTCGCTGATCGGACCCAAGCGGTATGACGCGCCGTGGAAGGACATCGAGTCACAGGGCTGGATCGCGCCGGCCGAGTGCACCGAGGTGCGGGTGACGTTGACCGACGCCGAGCGTCTCGGGTACGCCACGGCAGAACCCGAGGAGCGGTACAAGATCGCCTCCACCGCGCGGACCAAGATCCCCGTGGTCCGCTCGATCCTGGACCGTCACCCGGGTGAGCCGACGCTGGTGATCGGCGCCTACCTCGAGCAACTCGAGGAACTCGGCGAGGAACTGCAGGCGCCGATCATCCAAGGGTCCACCCGCAACGCCGAGCGGGAGCGGCTGTACGACGCCTTCCGGCACGGCGAGGTGTCCGTGCTGGTGGTGTCCAAGGTCGCGAACTTCTCGATCGACCTCCCCGACGCGACGGTCGCCATCCAGGTGTCGGGCACGTTCGGTTCCCGCCAGGAGGAAGCGCAGCGGTTGGGCCGGATCCTGCGACCCAAGGACGACGGGCGGCAGGCACACTTCTACTCGATCGTCGCCCGGGACACGCTGGATACCGACTACGCGGCGCACCGCCAGCGGTTCCTGGCCGAGCAGGGCTACGCCTACCGGATCGTCGACGCCGATGACCTGCTGGGGCCGGCGGTTCCGGGGACGGCCGAGTAGGTCCACCCCCTGGATGTCCACCAGGGGAGGCGGCCGCAGGAGTCCTTACAGGTCACCTACTTGCTCGAGTTGGGCTGCTCGTGCTCGGCTAGCTCAGCAGTTCGTAGCTGACGGCAAGGCGACCGCCGAACCGCTCGCCGGCCGTTGCAGCGAACCCGCGCAGCATCTCGTCGGGGTCCGGGGCGGCTCCGCCGAGGCCCTCGAGATACCGCTGGTGAGCCCGCAGTGACGCCACGCCGCGCTCGATGGAGTCGGTGACGTCGACGGCATGGGTGGGCCTGGTGGACATCCCGATTGCGGTGTACCGCACCTTCCACGGTTCCAGGCCCTCGTCGAGCATATCCCGAAACACCCAGCGGTTACCGGCATCTCGCGCGGCGTCGACGGCCGCCAGGCCCACGGCACGATGATCGGCCTGGTCGATCCCGCCCCAGGCGGGGCGGGGTTCCGGATTGGTGGTCACCACGAGATCGGGCTTGAAGCGCCTGATGCCACCGGCGAGCGCACGGCGCAGCGGCAGGCCGTACTCGACGACCCCGTCCCGGAAGCCGAGGAACTCCACCTGGTCGACGCCCACTTCGGCGGCACCGGCCCGCTCCTCCGCCTCCCGGATCGGCGCACAGTCCGCCGGGTCCAGTGAGTCGATGCCGGCCTCGCCGGAGGTGACCAGCAGGTACGCCACCGCCTTCCCGGCCGCCGTCCAGGCAGCGACCGCGCTGGCCGTCCCGTACTCGAGGTCGTCGGGGTGGGCCGCGATACAGAGCGCGCGGGACCAGTCGTCGGGGAAGGCATGCAAGGAGTCGGTCACAACAGCAGTCTGCCCGCTGGGTGGGCGGACCGGATGGGGATGCAGTATCTGGCGCCCTGTTTTGCGTGGTTTTGCCTGACCGGGTCCGCTGACAAGCTGACGCGACTTCGCCCGCGGGTTGACATGCCGGTGAGTTCACGACGCCGCCAGGTCATTGGGCGGGTGAGCAGAGGTCCTGCAAACAGCAGCAGGGAGCCGGACCAGCTGGCAAGTCCGGGGATACGGATCCATGGACGATGGTGCCCATAGATCGACGAGGCACGCCGGACCGGCTGTTGCGTACACAGCGCCCATGGCCTACGATTAGTACACACGTTCGGACGGTGGTGACAGACATGGGCAGCGACCCCACACCAACCGGGCAGTGGGCCGGGCACGCCAACGGCCCCGCCGGTGCCGCGTCGTTGGCTGCCCTCACGAGTGTGGACCCGACCACACTGACCGGCCCAGAACTCATCGACGCGATCCTGGCCGCGGAGAAAGGCATGTCCCTGCTGGCCGCCGTGCAAATCCGGTTGATGGCCGCGTTCGCGGTGCCCTTCGTCGCCGGCGACCCGACCCGCCTGGCCGCCCGACTGGCCAAGAAGAACCGCTGCGCCGATACCGAACAGGACAGCGGGACCATCGAGGCCTACCTCGCAGAGGCCGCGACGTCCCTGGCCGCCGCCGAAGTCGCGGCCGCCCTGCGGATCGCCCCGGTCACCGGCGGTATCCGGGTCCGCGCCGCCGACACCATGACCACGGTCCTCGCCCCGACCCTGCACGCGTTGCAGACCGGGGTACTGGACCGCGGCAAAGCCCGGGTCATCGCCGAGCACTGCGAACCCCTCAGCCCCGCCCACACCACCGCCGTCCAACAACTCGTCCTACCCACCGCCGGTGCCCTGAGCACCAGCGAACTGCGCGAACTCACCGGCCTGGCCGTCATCACCATCGACCCCGACGGCGCCCAGGACCGGCACGAGCACGCCGCCGCCCGCCGCGACCTGGCCATGACCGCCCACCGTGACGCCATGGCCACCCTCACAGCGTTCCTACCCGCCGACGCCGCCGTGAAAATCTTCCAGATCAGCGACCTGCTCGCCACCGGCACCGCCGGCGTGACCGGCGACAACCGCGGCATCGGCGCCCGCCGCATCGACGCCCTGGTCGACATCGCCGACCAACTCCTCACCCACGGACACCTCGACCTCACCCACTACCTCCACACCCCCCTGCCCGACCACGGCACACCCCGACACCCCCACCCCTGCCCGACCGACACCAACTCCGGCGAAACAGCACTCACCGGCCCCGCGAACACACCGACCCCGCCAGCACCACCCAAGACACCGCGCCCAAGACGCCCGAGACAGCCGAGACGCCCGGGACACCCGAGACGCCCGGACAGCACAACCCGGGGACCCCGATCACCGGAACCCCACCCACCGGCCCCCCACCCGCCGGTACCCCACCCGCCGGTACCGCCGGGCGCGGCTTCACCCGGCAAGGCCGCCGACCCCACCTCACGGTCACCATCGCCCTGAACACCCTGGCCGGGCACGACCAACTCCCCGGCAGCCTCGCCGGATACGGCGCCATCCCCGCCGGACTGGCCCGCAGCATCGCCGCCTCCGCCGCCACCATCACCACCACCATCACCGACCCGGCAACCGGCACCGCCCGCACAGCCGGCCACCTCACCTACCGACCCCGCCAAGACCTCCGCGACCACCTCACTGCGATGACCGACATCTGCCAATTCCCGTCCTGCCGGCAACCCGCCTGGCGCTGCGACATCGACCACCGCGACCCCTTCGACCACACCCACCCCGAACACGGCGGACCCACCACCACCGCCAACACCAGCCCGGCCTGCCGACGCCACCACCTGTTCAAACACCACACCGCCTGGAAAACCCGGGTCAACCCCGCCGACACCGTCATCCACTGGACCAGCCCCACCGGACACGACTACACCAAGCCACCCCGCCCTGCCACACCCCCACAGCTCTGGATGACCCACCCCGGCACCGGAATCACCGAACACCTCGAAACCATCACCAGCACCGCCACCACCCTGCTCCGCCCACCCCCGATCACCCTCAGCGACGTCGAGGAAACCCTCGCCATGCTCCTCCTGCAGCACCACCTGAACCAACGCCCCACCGAATGGGACCCCCACAACGACCCCTGGCCAACACACCCCAGCACCGACAACGCCAACCAGGCCGACCAGGTCGACCACGACACACCACCGTTCTGAGCGACCTGGACCCGAACGCGGCCGACTGCATTGACCGATCCAGCGAAAAAGCGACTCTTCGCCTGTTCGACCCGAACAGTGGCAAACATGACGAAGTATGCGAAAACCGTGGCTCCATAAGGTTTTTGCTGGGGCAACCAAGTCAGATTCACCGGTAGCTTGGGAATCGAGGACGTCCTCACGGGCGTCCGGGTCGCACCGTCCGGGTGCGACACCTCAACGAGGAGGAGGCTTCATGTCCGGCAATCGCGCGGTCACTTATCAAGGCCCGATGAAGGTCGCAGTGGAGAGCATCGACTATCCAACCTTCGAGTTGAAGGACGGACCAGGCGTCAATCCGGCCAACGTAGGCCGGCAGGTCCCGCACGGCGCCATCCTCAAGGTGGTCACCACCAACATCTGCGGCTCCGACCAGCACATGGTCCGCGGTCGCACCACAGCCCCCGAAGGCCTCGTGCTCGGGCACGAGATCACCGGCGAGGTCGTTGAAGTCGGTCCCGGCGTGGAATTCGTCAAGGTCGGCGATCTGTGTTCGGTGCCGTTCAACATCGCATGCGGCCGCTGTCGCAACTGCAAAGAAGGCAAGACCGGCATCTGCCTGAACGTCAACCCCGATCGGCCGGGTTCTGCCTACGGCTACGTCGATATGGGCGGCTGGGTCGGCGGTCAGGCTGAATACGTCCTCGTGCCTTACGCCGACTGGAACCTGTTGGTGTTCCCCGACAAGGACCAGGCGCTGGAGAAGATCACCGACTTGACGATGCTCTCCGACATCTTCCCGACCGGATTCCACGGCGCCTACACCGCTGGCACCAAGACCGGTTCAACCGTCTACGTCGCTGGCGCCGGCCCGGTCGGCATCGCGGCGGCCGTCTCCGCTCAACTACTCGGCGCATCCGTCGTCATCGTCGGCGACCTCAACGAGGAGCGCCTCGCGCAGGCCCGCAAGATCGGTTGCGAGACGGTCGACGTCTCCAAGGGAGACCCGAAAGATCAGATCGAGCAGATCCTCGGTGTCCCCGAAGTCGACTGCGGCGTCGACGCTGTCGGCTTCGAGGCGCGCGGGCACGGTCATGACTCCGCCACCGAAGCGCCTGCGACCGTGTTGAACTCGCTGATGGACATCACCGCTGCGGGCGGGACACTGGGCATCCCCGGGCTGTACGTGACCGGTGACCCGGGCGCCGGCGATGAGGCCGCCAAGGTCGGGTCGCTCTCCATCCGGCTCGGACTGGGCTGGGCGAAGTCGCACGCCTTCTTCACCGGCCAGTGCCCGGTGATGAAGTACCACCGCGGCCTGATGAAGGCCATCCTGGCCGACAAGGTGCACATCGGTGACGCGGTCAATGCCACCGTCATCAGCCTGGACGATGCCCCCCGCGGCTACGCCGAGTTCGATTCCGGTGTCGCGCGGAAGTTCATCCTCGACCCGCACAACATGACCGGCAAGCTCTCCGCCGCCTGACGGAACCGCTTCAACCCGGCGTCGCCGCTCCGAAAAAGGGCGGCGGCGCCAAGGTTGGAGGGGCGACAATCGGCACCGTGAGCACCGACGACCAGCACGACGAGAGCAGGGTCAGCAGGGTCAGCACGACCAACACGACCAACGGGACCAACACCTGCACGGCGAAAAGGTCGTCCTGCAGCCGGTCAGCTCCGAGCACATCGACGACCTTCGCCGGATCCTCGCGACACCGGAAGTCCGGGCGCGCTGGGGCAACGAAGCCTCCTCGGACGCATGGCCTTTCGACGACCCCTCGAGCGTCCGCTACGCCATCGTCGTCAACGGAATCGTGCGCGGCATGGTCCAGTTCGGCGAGGAGGACGACTCCCGCTACCGGCACGCATCGGTCGACATCTTCGTCGACCCCGCGGTCCACGGGCGCGGAATCGGGCAGGACACCGTCCGAACAATGGTCCGCCACCTCATTGCCGACCGCGGTCACCACCGGCTGGTGATCGATCCGGCAGCCGACAACGAACCGGCCATCCGCTGCTACCGCGCCGCCGGCTTCCGACCTGTCGGCATCCTCCGCGGGTACGAGAAGGACGTTCACCCGGACAGCGGCGAAGAACTGGACGGCTGGCACGACGGGTTGCTGATGGACCTGCTGGCCGCGGAGTTCGTGTCCTGACCTCAGCGCTCCGCACAGGGTTATGGGCCGCCTGTCCGGTCTCGGCATCAGCCCACCGGCCGTGCGCGCAATCGAGGTCAGGCCCACGAAGATCAGCGTGCAAAGCTGGAGGAATGCCCGACCACCCGAGCCCCCGACTCAGCGGGCGCGGCGCCAACGCCGGCGATGTCAGGTGAAGCGTCGGCACCGTCCCGTGACCGCCATCGTCGGCGCAATGGTCACCCTGCTGATCGTCGCCGGGTGCGACGTCAGTTCACGATCGGACGCCACTCCGCCGACGGTCGCGCCCAGCGGGGCGACTCCGACTGTCACAACAACAGTCTCGGTCACCCCAGTCACCCCGGACGGGCTGCTCACCGGCCCCGGCGTGGACGCCGGCGCCATCACTCTCGGCGTCCTGGTCGACCCCGCGATGGACCGCGGATTCATCTCCGGCGTCAAGCTCTGGCAGCAGGCCGTGAACACGTCCGGCGGACTCTGCGGCCGCCTCGTGCAGCTGTCGATCTCGGGCCAGAGCGGCGTGCCGGACGACCTTCTCCGCGCCTACGACGCACTCGGCCGGTCGTCACTCGGGCTGATCACACTCGAGTCGGTCACCGGCTCCGCGGACCTCGACGCGCGGATCCAGTCGGATCAGCTACCCACACTCACCCCCGTCGGATCATCGGCCGAACTGGGCTTGAACCGCCCGATCGTCATCGGTCCGACCGCGGATGTCCTGGCCATCAACGGCCTGGAATACCTCGCGCAGATCGATCGGGTCAGTCAGGGCGGCTCCGTCGGCATCCTCACCGACGGGTTGGCGATGGCGACCAACGCCCTCGCTGGTGCCCGCTGGTGGGCCGACGACCGGGGTGTCACCCTCGACGTGCGGACGGCCGGCGAGGACACCGACCTCGCGAATTGGGGTCCCGCAACCTCGGTGCTCTCTCTCGCCGATCCGGCCGCCACCGGCCGCCTGACGGCCGCCACCCCGGACGACACCACGATCCTCACCACCCTCGACGGGTACGACCCCGCCGCGTGGGACGAGGCGGCGATCGCGGCAGCTGAAGCCGGGCGGGTGCTGATCAGTACGGCGACCCCCGCCTACGGCTCCGACTACCCAGCGGCGGTCAGCGTTGCCGCACGGGCTGCAGCAACCGGGGTGCCGCCCTCGACGCGACTGTTCGACGGGTACGCGACCGGGGTGAACTGGGACAGGCTGCTGACCGAATCCTGCGCCGAACGGAGCCTCACCCGGCCCGGCGTCGTCGACGCGATGGGCACCGTCGGGCCGGCCTCCGTCGACTCGTTGTTCGGACCCACCGACCCGGCCCTGCCCGCTCAGGCCGGCCGGCCGGCGACGCTGGTCTCGGCGATGTCCGTCGCCGCCCCGTCGGCGCCGACCGGGCTCCGTCCACTGAACTGGCCGGAAGCCGCGTCCGGCATCGAGGACTACCTGCCCTGAGCCCGCCGGCAGTGATCGCTCGGCAATGAACAAGAGCGCACAACCAGAGCGCAGAACCGAAGTGCGGAACCTGAGAGCCCAGACCCGAGCACAGAACCCGAGCACAGAACCCGAGCGAGCCAACAACCGAGCCCAGAACCCGAGCGCTGAGCCAGGGTCCCAGCCCCAGCAGACCCTGGACGGAATCGGGGGTCCCCCTGGTGTGCGCCCACCCCGGGCAGCAGCAGACTGTCCCTTATGTCCAACAATCCCGCGCCGTATCGCCGGCTGACGCTGTCCTCCACCGACAAGAAGATCGGCGGGGTGTGCGGCGGCATCGCCGAGTACTTCAACGTCGACCCGACCCTGATCCGGATCATCGCCGTCGTGCTGGCCCTGCTCGGCGGTGGCGGCCTGATCGCCTACCTGCTGGCGTGGGTCATCATGCCGAAGGCCTGAGCAGCACCAGCGGGATCTCCCGCTCCGTCTTGAGCTGGTAGCCGGCGTAGTTCCGGTGGTCCGCGGTCACTTGTGGCCACAGCCGGGCTCGCTGTTCCGGGTCGGCCACCGTTGCGCGCATCCGAACCGGCTGCTTGCCCTGTATTGCCAGCAATACGTCCGGATCAGCGACGAGATTGAGGAACCACGCCGGTGAACGATCGTCACCGCCCCGCGAGGCCACCACGACCAGCGCGTCACCGTGGCGAACCGGCGACGTCAGCATCACCGCGTGCCGTCGCCCGGTCCTGCGGCCGGTCGTCGTCAGCTCGAGGACCGGCATCCTGCCGGCAGTCCAACCGACGCGGCCGCCACTGAGCTTGATCGCCGCCCGGTGCAGGCCGTTCATCACTTTCACAGTCACGTCGTTGGGCATGCTCCGCAACCTACGGTGCCGACCGCACATCGGTCCTATCGCAGGCGCGCCTGCCTGAGCACACCGAGCAACTCCGCATACGGCCCGATCAGGTACGCCAGGTCACCCGGCTCGAAACGGGTCGTGCGGTGCAGCGGATGCTCCATCACGCCGGTCGAATGACGGGTCAGCGCAACGACTCTCGTGTTCGCGGACAGCTGGTCCATGGCCAGGCCGGCAAGCCGGCTGCCAGGCTCGATCGTCAGACGACTGACCATGAACGTCCGCTGGGCGATGGAGAACGAGCCGAGGACGTCGAGTCCCAATGCGGCGCCGACGAACCACGGCGCGGTCAGTTCCTCGGTCGACTGCACGTTGTCGAACCCGAAGCGCCGCGCCGTCGTCCGGCCGAGCGCCCGGTCGAACACCCTGGTGATCACCGGCACCGAGGAGAACGTTGCCATTGGCGACCCGATGAGATCGTGCACCGCAATGGCGGTCTCGATGTTGACCATGTCGTTGCTGGTCATGATCGCCACCGCGGACGACTGCGCCAGCCGGGCGGCATCGAGGGTGGACCGCTGCGTCGCGTCACCAAAGATCACCGGCAGCTTGAGCTCCTGGGCCTCGCCCAGGAAGCGGTTTTCCCGGTCCCGCTCGATGATCACCACCCGCTTGCCCGCATCGACGAGCGCGCTCGCCACCCGGATGCCGAAGGCACCCAACCCGATGACGACGACGTGCCTGGACATACCGCGCACCCGCCGGCGGCCGGTGGAGTCGTTGAGCCGGCGGCTGATCAGCATGTCGGACAGGAACGCCATCATCATCGCGATGGTGGTCACCCCGGCCGCCATCAGGAAGATCGCCCACATCCGCAGCCACGGCGACTGGTCGATGAAGTTGAAGTCTCCGTATCCGACCGTCGCGACCGTCTCAGTGCTGAAATACAGGGCATCGAGCAGGCTCATCCCCGGGCGGTTGTAGGTCAGCCAGAGCAGGACCGTCGACACCGAGAGCAGCGCCAGCACCGCGGTCAGCGCCTTGTAGAACACGGGGTCGAAATCCTTGAGCAGACCCGAGAGCACCGCCATCAGCCGGGCCGGCGCGTGGATGCGGTGCGGGGCGTCGGGTCGTTCGGTGTGATCACGCAGATCAACCTGGTGAGTCTGGAAATCCGCGGCGGTACCCAGGACTGCGGCCACGTCACCCTGACCGACCAAGAGGTCACGGTCCGGGCAGACCACCATCGGGTCGTCGCTGTCCTCGCCGGTGCCGCGCACCACGGCGATCGGTGCGAGGTCGCCGTACAGCGCCCGCAGCGTCGCCGCCCGGGGGACCGGCAGGGTCGCCACCAGGAACGACTCGCCGCCGATCGGCACCTCGTGGATGCGCCTGCTCAGGCAGGCCTCGACGATCGCGGGTGCGGCCAGACTGGCCACGTCCAGCACGGCGCCCGGCCCGTTTCCGCGCGCCATCGCGCGGCCGATCGCCTGGTTACCCAGCTGCGTCACCACCCGCACATCGGGACGCAGTTCCCTTGCCACCATGGCGATCTCGAGGTTCTTCAGCTCGTCGTCCAGTACGCAGACAACTGCCCGCGCACTGTGGATGCCAGCCGCGATCAGGGTCGCAGACGACGTGCCGAAGGACGCGGCCGTGGACGCGCCCCAGCCGGTCACGACGTCCAACTGGGTGTGGTCGCCGTACTCCTCCAGAACGGTGACGGGCTCGCCGGCCCGCCGCAACTGCTCGGCGATCCGCATGCCGATGCCTGCGAGACCGCAGAGGATGACATGGCCGTGTGGCCGTTCCAGGTCCGTGGGGATCGGTGGTTCCAGGATCGGGGCGGGACGCTGGACGAGTTCGCGGGCGGTGATCGACGCCGTGGCGGAAGCGGACCTCTCAGCGGCAGCCGGCGCGGCAGTAGTGGCGGGCACGGCAGTAGTGGCGGGCACGGCAGTAGTGGCGGGCACGGCAGTACTGGCGGGCGCGGCAGTAGGGCCGGTCGAGGCGGACGAGAACTCCGGCATGAGCTCGGCGGACACGTCAGAACCTCCCGTCCCCTACGGCCCACCGCGTCGTCGGGATGGGCACTGACAGAAGCAGACAATACCGACAGTGCGGCGATGATGTGACGTTTTCGCACGTCGGGGGCCCACAACGGGCCGCCAGAACGCCCGGGGGCCGCCCCGCCGGAGGGCAACCGGCTCCCCGACCGGCTTGCTCAAGGAAATGCCACGAGGGCGGCCCCACTATGTGGGACCGCCCTCGTGATCACGCAATGAAGCTGTGCTGCGTACTGCCGAACTGGAAGGGCGGACTCAGTGTTGACGCCTCGACCCCTGGCAAGCAGGACTCAGAAGTCCATGTCCCCGCCGCCGGGCATTCCGCCGCCGCCACCGGCCGAGGCCTTCTCCGGCTTGTCGGCGACAACCGCCTCGGTGGTCAGGAACAGCGCGGCGATGGAGGCCGCGTTCTGCAGCGCGGACCGGGTGACCTTGGCGGGATCGATGATCCCGGCCTTGATCAGGTCCTTGTACTCGCCGGTGGAGGCGTCCAGGCCCTCGCCCGAAGGCAGACCCTTGACCTTCTCCGCCACGACGCCACCCTCGAGGCCGGCGTTGATCGCGATCTGCTTGAGCGGGGCCTCGATGGCGACCCGGACGATGTTCGCCCCGGTTGCCTCGTCACCGACGAGCTCGAGCGTGCCCAGGGCCTTGATGCCGGCCTGCAGGAGCCCGACACCGCCGCCAGCGACGATGCCCTCTTCGACGGCAGCCTTGGCGTTGCGCACGGCATCCTCGATGCGGTGCTTGCGCTCCTTGAGCTCCACCTCGGTGGCAGCTCCGGCCTTGATCACCGCAACGCCGCCGGCCAGCTTGGCCAGCCGCTCCTGCAGCTTCTCGCGGTCGTAATCGGAATCCGACTTCTCGATCTCGGAGCGGATCTGGGTGACCCGGCCGGCGATCTGGTCGGCGTCCCCGCCACCGTCGACGATCGTGGTCTCGTCCTTGGTGACAACGACCTTGCGGGCGGTGCCCAGCAGCGAGATGTCGGTGTTCTCCAGCTTGAGGCCGACGTCCTCGGTGATGACCTGGCCACCGGTCAGGATCGCGATGTCCTGCAGCATGGCCTTGCGGCGGTCGCCGAAGCCCGGGGCCTTGACGGCGACGGACTTGAAGGTGCCGCGGATCTTGTTGACCACCAGGGTGGCCAGCGCTTCGCCGTCGACGTCCTCGGCGATGATCAGCAGCGGCTTGCCCGACTGGATGATCTTCTCGAGCAGCGGCAGCAGGTCCTTGACGGCCGAGATCTTGGAGCCGTACAGCAGGATGTAGGGATCCTCGAGGACCGCTTCCTGACGCTCGGCGTCGGTCGCGAAGTACAGCGATACGTAGCCCTTGTCGAAGCGCATGCCCTCGGTGAGCTCGAGCTCGAGGCCGAAGGTGTTGCTCTCCTCGACGGTGATGACGCCTTCCTTGCCGACCTTGTCCATCGCCTCGGCGATGAGCTCGCCGATGGCCGGGTCAGCGGCGGAAATCGAGGCGGTGGCAGCGATCTGCTCCTTGGTCTCGACCTCCTTGGCGTCGGACAGAAGCTGGTTGGAGATGGCCTCGACGGCCTTCTCGATGCCCCGCTTCAGCGCCATCGGGTTCGCACCCGCGGCAACGTTGCGCAGACCCTCGCGCACCAGCGCCTGGGCCAGCACGGTGGCGGTCGTGGTGCCGTCACCGGCGACATCGTCGGTCTTCTTGGCAACTTCCTTGACGAGCTCGGCCCCGATCTTCTCGTACGGGTCCTCGAGCTCGATTTCCTTGGCGATGGACACGCCGTCGTTGGTGATGGTGGGCGCGCCCCACTTCTTCTCCAGGACGACGTTGCGGCCGCGCGGCCCCAAGGTCACCCGGACGGCGTCGGCGAGGATGTTCATCCCGCGCTCGAGGCCACGACGCGCTTCCTCGTCGAAAGCGATCAGCTTGGACATGAGGTGTTGATCCTCCAGATTCGCCGGACCCGCGGGCGTTGTGGCACCGTGGTTCGGTCTTCAGCTTTGGGGATGGTGCTGGCCGGTGGAGGTGCCCGCGACGGACGAATCTGTAGGCCCGCGACCATCGGTGGCCCGGGCCTGGCGGATTCTCACCGCACCGACCTGGCACTCAGGTAGCCCGAGTGCCAACTCAGGTTTAGCACTCTCGCCTTGAGAGTGCAACGTAACTGGCCCGATCGGTGCCGTGTGGTCCAGGCAGGGCGGTGCGGCGTCAGCCGGGTCAGGCAGGGGCCGGTCCGGAATCCAGAGCCGCCATCGCCGAGGCCAGCAGGTCCCGGCAGCTGACGAACCGTGAGCCCGGATCGGGATGCATCCCTCGCCGGATCACCCCGTCGAGCCGGCGCGGGAGAGCGGCGAGCACAGACACCGACGGCACCACCCCCGACAGATGGCCGGTGACGACGGCCGGGATGTCGCCGGTGTAGGGCGGCCGCCCGGCGAGGACGGCGAACAGCACGCAGCTGAGCGAGTAGATGTCCGACGAGGCCTTGACCACCCGACCGCGCAGGTGCTCGGGAGAGGCGTAGCGCGGCGAGCCGACGAAATCGGCCGCACCACTGGCCGGACCGTCCGAGAGGAACCGGCACAGACCCAGATCGGTCAGGAACGCACGGTCGACGGCACCGTTACCGTCCGCCGAGGGATCCGCAGTGTGTCGACCGACCAGTACGTTCGACGGCTTCACATCCAGGTGCAGCACACCCTTGGCGTGCATGGCGTCGAGGGCGTCGGCCACCTCCCGCAGCAACGCCAGGACCCTGCCCAACGACAACGAGCGGGCCTGCAGCCGGCGGGCCAGGTCGTCGCCACGGACATGGGGCATCACCACGAACGGCTGGTCGCCGTCCTGCCCGGAATCCACCACCGGAAGCACACCGGGATGGTCGACGAGCACCGTGGCCCGTGCCTGGTCCAGGAATTGCCGGCGAAACGCTGCATCGGCGGACCTGTCCGCATGGGCCACCTTGACGGCGACCGCAGCGGGGCGGCTGGCACCGACCTGGCCCTCATCGTCGGGTTCCGCGCGGTACACCACGCTCGAGCCGCCGCGGCCGATGATCTGACCCAGCCGGTAACGGCCGATCCACCTGTCCCGGGCGGGCTCCCGGACGGCCGGACGCTCGGCAGCATCGTTGCTGGTCACGGCGGGTTCGGCCGACACATCACGAACGGTAACCGCGGGCACACGCGAGCACCGGGACCGACTCGCCCCTGCACCGAACGCACCCACGGAACCGAGATGCCCGGCCGCGCCGCCGACCGATCGCGAACCTAGGGTTCACCCATGCAGCAGCTCGAACCCGACGCCGGCCAACCCGTCGAACTCCGGGTCCTGACCGGGCCGAACCTGTACTTCGCCCGGCCCGCGGTGAAGTTGACGCTGGACGCCGAGGGTGTCCTCGGCGCGGAGCCGTCGGCCGTGGTCGCCTGGCAGCGGGCACTGCGGGTCCGCAATCCGACGGTGGGGCTGCCGCACTCGGACACCAGGGCGCTGGCCGCCGCCGAACTCGGGGCCGCCGTCGTCCGGCGGGCGGCCGGCGCGTTGGGTACCAGGGTCGCCGCGGTCGCGCGTCCCGGCGACGACGACACCGTCATCGTCGCCTACCCGTTCCGGCACCGCGGCACCGCCGAACTGTTCGGACTCGAGGCGGCCAAGGCCTTCGCCGCCATCACCACCGGGGGCCATGACCCGAATGCGGCGCTGGCGGAGATACCCAAGGCACTCGCGGGCCACGATCCGGGCGAGACCGTGCGTCCGATGCGGCCCACCATCCCGGTGATCGCCGTGACCGGCACCAACGGCAAGACGACCACGACCCGGCTGATCGCGCACCTGGTCAAGGCCGGTGGCCGCACGCCCGGCTGGTCGTCCACCGACGGGATCGTCATCGACGGTGAGGTGGTCGAAACCGGCGATTGGTCAGGCCCGGGCGGCGCCGCGCGGGTGCTGGAGGACCCACGCGTCCAGGTTGCCGTCACCGAGACGGCCCGCGGCGGCATCCTGCTGCGGGGGGTGGGCACCGCAGTCAACGACGTCTCGGTGGTCACCAACATCAGCCCGGACCATCTGGGATTGCTCGGCGTCCACACGGTGGAGCAGCTGGCGGAGGTGAAATCGGTCGTTGCCCGGATCACCAAACCGAGCGGCTGGACGGTGCTCAACGCCGACGACCCGCTGGTCAGGGACATGCGGCTGGTGTCGAGGGCGCGCCCGTGGTTCTACTCCCCCGACCCCCAAAACCCCCACTTGGACGAGGCACTGGAAGCCGGCGGAAGGGCGATCACGGTGGTCGACGGGCGGATCGTCGTTCTCGGCCGGGGCCTGGATCCGACGGTGGTGATGGACGTCGCCGATGTCCCGCTGACGCTGGCCGGGGCGTCCCGGGTGAACGTCTCCAACGCACTTGCCGCCACAGCGGCCGCGCTGGCAGCGGGGGTGTCGCTGGATGCGGTCCGCGCGGGTTTGGCGACCTTCACCGGCGGTGCGGAGCAGAACGCCGGCCGGCTGAACGTCTACCGCATCGGCTCGGTAGCGGTGCTCCTGGATCTGGCCCACAACGAGGCGTCGCTCGCCTCCCTGCTGGAGGTCGCCGACGCGCTGCGGCTACCCGGTGGCGACCTCGCCGTCGTGCTCGGGACGGCCGGCGACCGCACCGACGAAGCGATCCATGCGATGGGCGCGATGGCCGCGCAGACAGCCGACCGGTTGGTCGTCGCGCACCGGGTCAAGTACCAGCGCGGCCGGGAGCCCGGTGAGATGGAACGCATCTGGCGCGCCGGTGCCGCCGAGGCGGGCGTGGTGCAGGTCGACGAGTCGCCCGACGAGCTGTCGGGCCTGGTGCTCCTGCTGGACGAGGCCTCGCCGCCGCTGCCGCCGGGATCTGCGGTTGCCGTGTGCGCACTGGAGCAACGCGAGGAGATGGCGGCGGACATCGCCGCCCGCGGCGGGGCGGAGATGACGCCCGCGGAGGTGTCCGAGCGGGTCCGGCGGACAGCGTGAGCACACCGCCTGGACCAGTGAACCATCCTGAACCGACCTGAGCCGGCGAGAGCCGGCCGCCTGCGCCAACCGTCAGCGGGCGATCAGTCCCGCCGTCATCAGCTGAGCGGCGTCCCGCAGCAGCCTGCCGTGGACCGCGTCGACGTAGTCGGCGACGGCAGCCGAAGCCAGCTGATCGACGGACGGTTCGAACCGTCCGTGATGGATGCGACCCCCAGGACCGGCGATCATCCACTCAACGGCACGATCCCCGGCGACTTCCGAGAGGTGCCTGACGAGCGTTGTCGCCGCTGCATCCGGCGTGTCGGTCACGGTCTCCAGACCTGCTGTGCTGCAAAGTGAATACTGCAGAGAACTCACCATTGAACCTCCCCAAACGGCGGCGCGTGATCCCCGCTGCGCCCGGTCGAAACCGTACCTCAGGTGCAATTCCCCGCAAGGTGCCGAGCACCGTTCCACTCGGTCGTGCCCGTTGTTGATTGCGCTCCGTCACTCGGTACCGGTGACACCAGGCATCATGACCGGCATGCGCACGGTTGAGCAGCACGCTGCGATCATCGCGGGGCTCCTGTCCCGCACCCCCGTCACCCCGGTACCCCTGCTGATGGCGCCGGGACTGGTCCTGGGCAGCGACCTGATCGCCCCGATCGACCTGCCACCGTTCGCGAATTCGGCGATGGACGGCTATGCGGTCAGGGCGGCCGACGTCGAACGGCTGCCTGTCACTCTTCCGGTGTCGCAGGACATCCCGGCCGGTCGCTCCGACGTTTCACCGTTACAGCCCGGCACCGCGGCCCGCATCATGACCGGCGCGCCGATGCCCGCAGGGGCAGACGTCATCGTCCAGGTGGAGCGAACCGACGGCGGTACCGACACGGTTCGCGTCGACAGCGCACCGGCCCCTGGTGTGCATGTCCGAACGGCAGGCGAGGACGTCACCGCGGGCAGCATCGTCCTGCCCGCCGGCACGGTGATCGGGCCGCCGCAGATCGGGGTGGCCGCCGCCCTGGGCTTCGCCGAACTTCCGGTGCGCCGCCCACTCGACGTGCTGGTGCTGTCGACGGGGAGCGAGCTCGTCGAACCGGGCCGGCCGCTCGCAGCTGGGCAGATCTACGAATCCAACGCACCGATGCTGGCCGCCGGGATCACCGCCGTCGGCGCACAGGCGACCATCGAGCACTTCGTCGCCGATGACGTCGCCGGCTTCCGCGCGGCACTGGCCAGGGCAGCCGAGGGAGTGGACCTGATCGTGACGTCCGGCGGTGTCTCCGCCGGCGCCTATGAGGTCGTCAAGGACGCGCTCAGCGGGCAGGGCATCGAGTTCGCGAAGGTGGCGATGCAGCCCGGGATGCCCCAGGGTGCGGGCCGCTACGAGGTGTCCCACGGGAGGTTCGTGCCGATCGTGACGCTGCCCGGCAACCCGGTCAGCTCGTACGTGTCGTTCGAGGTGTTCCTCCGGCCGGCCATCAGAGCGGCCATGGGCCACCCCGACATCACCCGCCCGGTGTTCGAGGCCCCGCTCACCGCCGCTCTGGACTCGCCCGCCGGCAAACGCCAGTTCCGCCGCGGCCATCTGGACACCGTCGCAGGGACCGTCGCCCCGTGGGGTGGCCCGGGCTCGCACCTGTTGTCCTGGCTGGCCGGCGCGGACTGCATGATCGTGGTGGAAGAGGACGTGACGCACCTCGACGCGGGCGCGCAGGTCGAAGTCTGGCTGCTCGGCTGATGCGGCGGATGCAGCGCTGGGCCCATCGGCCCGCAGAAGGGAACCGGGGTGCCCGAGGGCCACACCATCCATCGACTTGCCCGTGATCTGCTGCGGGCGTTCGGTCGCCGGCCGGTGTCCGCGTCGACACTGCAGCCGCGGTTCGCGGACGGCGCCGGGATGCTGGACGGTGCGACGCTGACCCGTACCGACGCGCACGGCAAGCATCTGTTCCTGATCTTCCGGCAGCAGCGGCCCGCGGACCGATTGCTGCACATCCACCTGGGCCTCTACGGGAAGATGCCGATCGCCGCCACGCCGGTCCAGCCGCCGCGGGGCGCTCTGCGGCTCCGGCTGGAGAACGAGACCGCGTGGGCGGACCTGCGTGGGCCGACCGCCTGTGAGCTGATCTCCCGCGCGGAGCGGGACGTCCTGCTGGCCAGGCTCGGGCCGGACCCGTTGCGTGCGGACGCGGACCCCGAGCGGGCGTGGGCCCGCATCACCCGGTCGAAGGTCGCGATCGGGGCGTTGCTGATGGCCCAGGACGTGCTGTCGGGGATCGGCAACGTGTACCGGGCGGAGGTGCTGTTCCGGCACCGCATCAATCCCTACCGGGAGGGCCGGCTGGTCACCCGCGCCGAGTGGGACGCCATCTGGACGGACCTGTGCGTGTTGCTCCGCAGCGGCGTCCGGGCCGGCCGGATCGTCACCACCCTGCCCGAGGACCGCTCACGGCGGAGCGGACGGCCACGCCGGGACGACTCGTTCTACGTCTACCGGCGGGCCGGCGAGCCGTGCCGGATCTGCGGCACCGAGATCCTCACTGCGGCGATGGTGGCCAGGAACCTGTTCTGGTGCCCCACCTGTCAAACAGTGTGATCCAGCAGGCTCAGCGGTCGGCGGGCGGCTTCTCGTCCTGGCCTGTCGGGAGCAGTCCCGCAAGGCCTGCATCCTTGGAGACACCGGCGTCGCCCGGATCGCCCATCGTCCGGACGTGATCGACCGCCCTCGCGACGCTCCCGACCATTCCGGTCTCGGAACGGCCCGAACCGTCACCGCCGAGCCCGCCGGCGACCCCCGCACCTCCTGACAGCCCAGACCCGACATCGGCCATACCGGCGGTGTCCATCATGTTGCCTTTCTCGCCCATCAGAGTTCTCCCTCGTTGTTTGCTGCAGTGGATGTCGATCAGCCGTGCTCTTCGGTGCTCATCGGTCCCGGAGCCTGTGGGTCAGGATCTGGTCATGGAGTAGGAATAGGTGAGTGGGTAAACCGTGCCGTTACACCCGTTCAGCGCCGACGTCGTCAGCGTGCCCACGCCCGTCAGTGACTCGACGGCACCGGACGCGTTGGCCGGGCCGGCCTTGAGCGTCACCGTCCAGGCGTCCTCGACGGTGATCCCCGGACTGCCCGGGCACGGTCCGGCTGCGGTGCCGCTGAACTTCAAGGTCGACCCCGCCGCCGCCGCCGTCCCCCAGCCCTTCACCGACACCGCGCAGTTCGGATCGGCGCAGGCAGCCGCGATCGTGAGGTCGAGCGGTTCGCTCCTACCGATCGGCACCTCCGGGTGACCGCTGTTCGCGGTGACCGTCCGGACGCCGGAGTACGAGCCGGCGATGGGGTTGGCCGCGAGCGCACCCGAGCCGGTTCCGGACGGGCGGGCAGTTGCAGAGGGCGCGGCGGTTGCCGCTACGGAGGTTCCGGCTGCGGAGGTTCCGGCTGCTGAGGTCACGGCCGTCGACGACCCGGCATCCGAGGACGAGGCCGCGGAGGTCCCGGGTGCTGAGGGCGCTTCGGCCGAGGTCACCGCTGCCGAAGTCGCTGCAGGAGGTGCCGCGACGGACGCGGCCTGCTCCGGGTCGGTGCCCGGGCGGGCGACGGCGAACACCACGGCCGCCACCACCACCACGACCGCGACAACAGCGCCGACCGCGACCGCCGGGCTCGACCACCAACCGGCCTTCACGACCGGGGCAACGGCCGGACCGGCGGCCGAACCGACAGTCATCGGGGTTACTGCGGGCGGATGTGTGGGCGCGTGCGGAGCGCCGGCCCGGCTCGACAGATCGGGTTGCCGATCGGGGTCCGACCGGCTGCGGTCGTCACGCCGTCGCTTGCGGGGTCGCCAGCCGGGTCCGGTCAGCTCACCGCTCAGCGGGTCCCTTTCGGCCCGGGCTACGGCACCGCGCACCAGCCGGTCGAACGCCCCGAGCGTTCGTATCCGGCCGGGCATGTTCAGGGTGGCGCCGGTCCGGGTGGTCGCGAGCGCCTCGAGTTCGTCGTCCAGCTCGCCGCTGTCGACCTTCTCCAGGAACGGCGGCACCTGGGCGGCCGGCACCTCCAGGTAGCGAACCGCCGACCCCACACTGATCGCGAAGACGACCGACTCCCAGGTCGCAACCTCCGCTTCGACCCGAAGGCCAGGACGCTGCCGGGGGTGCAGTGGGTCGAGGTATTCCGTCGGGTCACTCATGGCCGTCGACCTCAGTCGGCAGGGGCAGACGACCGGCGACCAGATCGTCGACGAGCCGCAGGTCTTCCTCCGCGGCGAACCGGCGGACGTGCACCCTGGCGACCCGCCAGCAGTCCTCGAGGTGCTGCTGTGCGATGCGGCTCCGGCCGTCGACGGTCCGCAGCGGGCAACTCCGCCCGAGCCCGTAGAGGTCGGCGCCGAACGCACGTCGGTCCAGGTAGGTCCCGAACCGCTCCACTGCCGGGACACTAGCCGCGTCGATGCGCGGGGGCAGCCGGCGGATGACGGCGCCGCGCCGGCTGCAGGCCAGTGCCGCACCGGTCGCCATCAGGATCGCTGCTCGCAGGCCGTCGCCGCGAACGAACTCACCACCCAGTTCCAGCCGGCCCGGCCGTGGGCGCACCAGCAGACCGGGAGACTGCCGCCCATCCATCAGCAGCATGAGGCCGACGGCGAAGCGCGGCGCGAACAACCGGGCCGCGCCCAGCACACGGTCCTCGGCGACCGACACGTTGATGTGGGTCGAGTAGCCCTCGATGCGCAGGTCCGACGGGAGAGCCTGCAGCAGGCACGCGCGGCCCAGTTCGGTGGATTCGACCACCAGATCGGCGAACCCGCGTTCGAGGGCGATGGGCGGGGTGGCGATCTCCGCCTCTCGCCCGTCGACGGTCAGCGCGCCACCCCAGCCGCAGCGGTAGGCGTTCGCATCGGTCGGATCGAGCCGACGGCCCGGGATATCGAGCGTGTGGATCAACTCGCGAAAGTCCACGGGACCATCGTCGGCAATGACGCGGTACTCATGCTCGACGCCGCACCGCGGCGGCATCGTGGCCGGGCCGAGCACGCGGGAGATCGGTCGTACCTCCTTCGAGGCGGCCAGACGCAGATTCCCCATCACCCGAACGCTACTGCGATTCTCACGCTACGTATACGGGGAGAAGCTCTATCTATTGAGTGACACCGGAAAGTCGCACGTAAAGCCCAAGATCGCGTCAGCCGCTCACTGAATGTACCGAACGGGTGATGCAAGCGAATCGTCGAACGTCGCGGTCAGCGGCCCGCCCGTGTCACCGGTGTTCACCACACCCGACGGTTCGATCAGCACCGCCTGTACCTCGCCCTCAGCGACCGGGCAATGCTCCACGCCCCGCGGCACCACGAACAGCTGCCCCGGCAGCAGGGTGACGTTTCCGTCCCGCAACTGGATCGTCAGCCGCCCGGCGGTGACCAGGAACAGCTCGTCGGTCTCGGCATGGGTGTGCCAGACGAACTCCCCGGAGATCCGGACAACCTTGATCTCGTAGTCGTTGAGCCGGGCAACCACCTTCGGCGACCAGTGCTCCGCGAACGACGCGAACTTCTCGGCGAGGTCGACGACGTGCTGCTCCATCGCACCAGTATCCGATCAACCACCGACGCGGAGCCCGACCACCACGGCGCGGTGATCGCTGCCGCCGCCGGCCAGCACCTGATCGGACAACGTGTCGATACCGCGGCTGAGTACGTGATCGGGCCGGGTCAACGGGAACTGCGCGGGCCAGGTGAACCCGAATCCACCGCGTACCTTCTCCCGCGAATCGGCGAGTTCTCCGGTCAGCCTGTCGAACACCGGGTCGGTACCGGCGGTGTTCAGGTCCCCCATCACCAGCACCCGGCCCGAGGGATCATCGGCGACGGCGACGGCGAGTTCGGCGACGGCCTGATCCCGCGCGGCGGTGTCGCCCGGCCGGACCGATGGCAGGTGGACCGCGTACACCGCTATGTCGCCCGCAGGGTGCTGGACGACGACCCGGAACGCTCTCGCCCAGCTCAGCCCCAGTTCCAGCGGCTGCGCCTCGTCCATCGGCCATTGCGACCACAGTCCAACCGTGCTGACCCGCGCGTGGTACCCGTAGCCGGCGTCCAGCACGGTCGTGGCGTCACCCGTGCCGACGATCTCCTGCACCGCCACCAGTCCGGCGCCGGTTCCCACGAGTGCCCGCGCGGCGGCCGCCTGGTCCGTGCTGGCGGCGCCGATGTTCTGCGTCGCGACGACGAGATCCGAGGCTCCGGCCGGAACCTGGGCCGACATCATCTGCGGGACGAACACCGCCGACCACACCATCACCGCGACGATCACGGCCGACAAACCCCACCAGGCGCGGCGGACGACAGCTGCCACCGCGAGCAGCACGAGCAGCACCACGGTCCAGGGCAGGAAGCTGGTCCATGCGGCGCCGACGCCGTCGAGGGAAGGGATCGAGCGCGCGAAGACGATCCCGGCGGCAACCGCCGCTGCCAGCACAGAGACGCCAAGACCCCGGAGCGAGCGCCGCGGGCGCGCAGGGCGCGGATCGGGTGCGGCCGGGTGCGGATCGGACAGGCGTGGCAGCGGCATCGTCGAAGAACTCACCAGGCGGGGACGCATCAGCTGCCCTCCGGGTTGCCCACCATCCACGCGGCGAGGGCACCAGCCTTCCCGGCGGCACCGCGCCCCGGGCAGTACGGTCGGCCGGGATCTACCCGCCGGCGACCGGCCGGCCCGAGGCGGAGGCACCATGGCAGGCGGCAGCGGCAGCGGAGACACCGACAATGCCAACGACAATCAGGGCTTGCCCACGTTCAGCTCGCGGGATTGGGTCGCCACCGCCGCCGGGCTGGCCGAGCGGCGGCCGGATGCGGCCATCGTCGGCGCCCCGTTCGACATCAACACCACTCACCGGGCGGGTGCCCGCTTCGGCCCCCGCGCCCTGCGCTCCGCCGCCTATGACCCCGGCACGTACCACCTCGACCTCGGGCTGGACATCTTCGAGTGGCTCGACGTGGTCGACGCCGGAGACGCCTACTGCCCGCACGGGCTCACCCCGCCGTCACACCGCAACATCGAGGCCAAAGTCGCCGACGTGCTCAGGGCGGACGCCTTTCCGGTGATCATCGGCGGCGATCACTCCATCACCTACCCGGCGGCCACCGCCGTCGCCAGGCGCTACGGCTGGGGCAAGGTGGGTCTGCTGCATTTCGACGCGCACGCCGACACCGCCGACAGCATCGAGGGCAATCTGCACTCGCACGGCACACCGATGCGCCGCCTGATCGAGTCCGGCGCCATCCGGGGCCGCAATTTCGTCCAGGTCGGCCTGCGTGGGTACTGGCCGCCGCCCGAGGTCTTCGACTGGATGCGCGAGAAGGAGATGACCTGGCACCTGATGCACGACGTCTGGGACCGCGGCATGCGGCCGGTCATCGCGGACGCGATCGCCAGGGCGGGCGACGGCTGCGACTGGCTGTACCTGTCGGTCGATATCGACGTGCTCGACCCGGGGTTCGCGCCCGGCACCGGAACGCCCGAGCCGGGCGGGATGAACCCGGCCGACCTGCTCCGTGCCGTTCGTTCGATCGCACTCGAAACACCCTTGGTGGCATTGGATGTCGTCGAGGTGTCACCGCCGTACGACCAGGCGGAGAGCACCGTCAACAACGCTCATCGGGTGGTTCTGGAAACTCTTGCCGCGCTGGCCAGCAAGAAGCGGGAGCAGGCGGGGGGCAGCGTCACCCGCCCCGGAACGCGACCCGATCCCGCCACCCTCCGGTTCCCGGTCCGCCCGGAAGCCTGGTCACGGCCGGAGCCGTCGAACACCTACACCGAGCATGACCACCACCTCGAGGGACACCACGAAGACCATGCCTGAGTGTCGCCGACCGCCCGGCGGCGGCGCAGGCCGGGGAAGCCAATGGACCTGCTGATCCTCGGCGGCACGGCATGGCTCGGCCGGGAGATCAGCCGGCAGGCGATCGGTCGCGGTCACCGGGTCAGCTGTCTGGCACGCGGAGCCAGCGGCCAGGTTGCCGACGGCGCGGAACTCGTCGCCGGTGACCGTCGACGCCCCGATGCCTATGTCGCTGTTCGGCGTCGCGACTGGGACGCAGTCGTCGAGGTCTCCTGGCAGCCCGGGTTGGTCGGAGGTGCGCTGGCGGCCCTGCGGGACCGGGTCGGCCACTGGAGCTACGTGTCGTCGATCAGCGTGTACGCCACCGGCCAGGGGGAAGGGCTGGACGAGTCGACGCCGCTGCTGCCGGCCCTGCGCGGCGAAGGGGCGACGCGAGCCGAGTACGGCGAGGCGAAGGTGGCCTGCGAGCAACTGAGTGCCGAGCTCGCCGGCGGGCGGCTGCTGATCGCCCGGGCGGGGCTGATCGGCGGACCCGGCGACCACACGGGGCGCACCGGCTATTGGGTGGCCAGGGCCGCGCGCGACACCGATCACCCGATGCTCGTCCCGGACGCACCTGACCTGCCGGTGCAGGTCATCGACGCCCGCGACCTGGCCGGATGGCTGATCGACAACGCCGAATCCGGACGGACCGGCACCTACGACGGAGTCGGGCCCGTTCAGTCGCTGGAGGACTGGATCGGGTTGTCCCGTGCGATCGGCGGGCATACCGGGCCGGTGGCGCGCGCGCCGGAGGACTGGCTGCTGCGCCGCGGCGTCGGCCAGTGGGCGGGCCCGGATTCGTTGCCGTTGTGGGTGGCGGGTGGCGACCGGCCGAGCTGGTCGGGTGCGGCGGCGGCCGCCTCGGGACTCCGGCATCGCGCCCGCAGGGACCTTCTCGCCGACCTGCTCGGCTGGGAACGCGCACAGGGCCTGCACCGGCCGCGCGACGCTGGGCTCACCGATCAGCGCGAGCGGGAACTGCTCGCGCTGCTCGGCAGTTGGTAGGTCGGATTCACCCCCGAGGGCAATGGTGAGCCCCGACGACAGTTCGGAGACGACAACATGCTCGAGATCAGCACCCTCGGTTGGGTGATCACCATCGGGTTGATCGTCGGACTGCTGGCCCTTGACCTGATACTCGCGGCAGCACGACCGCACGCCGTCGGCTTCAAGGAGGCGACGGCGTGGTCGGTGTTCTACATCGCAGTGGCGGTCGCCTTCGGCGTCGTGTTCACGATGATCGCCGGCGGCGACTACGGCACCCAGTACTTCGCCGGGTACATCGTCGAGAAGAGCCTGTCGGTCGACAACCTGTTCGTCTTCGTGATCATCATGACGACGTTCGCGGTGCCGGAGAAGCATCAGCACAAGGTCCTGACCTTCGGCATCATCATCGCGCTGATCCTGCGCGCCATCTTCATCGTGCTCGGTGCCGCGCTGCTCGAACTGTTCGCCTTCATGTTCCTGGTGTTCGGGATCCTGCTGATCTTCACCGCGATCCAGCTGTTCCGGCACCGCAACCAGGACCCCGATATCCAGGACAACGCCCTGGTGCGGCTCACCCGCAAGGCAATCCCGGTGACGGACGACTACCAGGAGGGCCGGCTGTTCACCAAGATCGACGGGCGCCGGTTCGCCACACCACTGTTCATCGTGCTCATCGCGATCGGCAGCACCGACATCCTTTTCGCGCTGGATTCCATCCCAGCCGTCTTCGGCATCACCGCGGAGCCGTACATCGTGTTCGTCGCCAACGCCTTCGCGCTTCTCGGGCTGCGAGCGCTGTTCTTCCTGGTCAAGGGTCTGCTGGATCGGCTGGTTTACCTGTCCACCGGACTCGCGCTGATCCTGGCCTTCATCGGGGTGAAGCTGGCCCTGCACTGGGCGCACGGCATCTGGTCCGGAGTGCCGGAGGTCAGCACCAACCTGTCGCTCGCCGTCATTGTCGTCGTACTGACCGTTACGACTGTGGCCAGCCTGATCAAGAGCCGCAACGATCCCACCGCCAAGGCGCATGCCGGTTCGCTGCGCGGCCACCCGGCGGCCGACCGGCCGGCTGCACCTGACCTGGAGACCGGGAGCTAGCGTCGGAACGATGAGCACCCTCGACGACTGGATCGTGCAGGCCTCCAGAGCCCTCGACCTCCCGCCTGACGCCATACCGGCCGACCTGCGCAATGAATTGCTGGACCTGACCAGGGACGTCGCGCACGGCGTTGCCAGGATCGCCGGCCCGCTGACGTGTTACCTGGTCGGCGTCGCCGTCGGTCGCGGTCAGGCGCCGTCCAGCGCGCTGGCGTCATTGACCGCACTGCTGCCGGAGGGCGAGACGACACCATGAGCTGGCTGTCCTGGGTGATCTTCGGCGCGCTCGCCGGCTGGGTCGCCTCACTGGTGCTGCGGGACCGCAGGCGCGGCTGTCTGACCAACATGGTGACCGGGATCCTCGGCGCCGTGCTGGCTGGGTTCATCTACCGCTGGGCCACCGGGGTGGCATGGGACTTCGGCTGGGATTGGGCCAGTTTCGGGGTGGCCTGCCTGGGGGCGCTCGGCCTGCTGCTGGTGATCAATCTGGTCACCCGGTCCGGCCGGAGCAGCCGGTCCGGTTGACGCGGGTGGCCGTCCCGCTCCGATCCGGGGTCGGTGCCACCACGCCGACCGAGACACCCGCACCCACCGCCGCACCGGCCGGGGAAGCACGTCGACGAACAGCCTGATGCGGTAACGCAACTCCCGCATCCACCCGATGGCGGGGACCTGCGTTGACGCCGGCAACGACAGGTCAACGGTCCGGAGCCACGCCAGGTACTCGCTGCCCGCGGCCCGGGTCCCGCCGAGATCGTCCGGGATCGCCGACTGCACGGCCCGCCACGATGCAAGATTGGCCGTCATCGTCCGCCGACCGGCCGGCTCGGCCTGTAAGGCTGCAAACCGGTCGGCCGTGATGTGCAGGCCTGCGTCCCCGGGGTCGACTCCCGCAACCATGAGACCCGTTGCGGTGCGAAGGCACTTCTCGCAGCGGCCACAGTTCAGTCGCGCCGGGCGGCCTGTTGGCTGGAAGCACACCGCCAGCCGGTGACCCGCTGCGAGCACCCCGGATTCGGCGAGCAGCCGGGTTTTCTGCTGGCGGTCGAGTCCGAAGCAGTCGTGCACAACCCGGGTCCCCGTCCAGCGGACCGGCTCGTCGGTGGCGGGCGTGCTGCCCCACGGTTCCAGCGAGGTCGCCGTGAGGCTGGCGGCGATGTAGACAGTGCGAATGCCCAGGGCCGCCGCAACTGGGGCAGCCAGCGTCAACAGCTGCATGCCGTGGTGCGCGTGTGCCCACCACTGCCGGTCCTGGAGGAAGTCGTGCCCGAGTCGCGCGCCCCTGACCACGTCGCGGCAGTTGGTCCGGACCTGCACCAACCGACGACCGGCGGTCAACGGGCTCGCAGCAATTGCCGCTGTCAGCACCTGCCACCGGCCTCCGTCCGCGAGCGGAACGTCGACCCCCCACACGGACAGCAGGCTGCCGATCCGGTCGCTGTTGGCGACCAGGCTGGTCGAGCAGTCCAGGCCGCCGGAGAACAGCAGCAGTCCGTCGGCGGACGTCTGGCCATGCGATCCGCTGGTCGACCCGCGGTCCGGCCGGACCCGCTCCCCGGTCAGCCGAAATCGGTCTGCCGGGGCGAAGCCGGCGTGCATCGCCGACCACACCGGTGCCAGTTCGTCGGCGGCGCAGGCGAAGTCACGGTCGACGGTGTCGACCTCGATCGGCACGCCTGCGGCATAGGCGACGGGGAGCACTGCGCCCAGCGCGGGCAGCAACAACAACGACGGGTCCACACCGGCCAGGTCGACGTCGTACTCGGCCCACAGGGGTCCTGACCGGAGGTACGCAGACGCCTCACCCGGGTCGATGTCGACAGTGACGCGGGTACCGCCGAGCCGGGGAGGCGAGAGCACGATCGCCACGGGCCACTCCCTGCTGATGGGCGAGTTTTTGCCTACGCAGAGCTATCGCCTTTAACGCATTGTAGCGCCGGACTGTGGCATCGGAGTCCGGTTTCTCGAGGGCCGATCCGCGGTCAGCTGCCCCGGGGGCTCTCGATGGCGCGCCTCGCGCGCGCCCGCCGGACCGCTGCATCCACCACGGACTGCGCCACGGCCGAGACCTTCATGTGCTCGGATTGACTGCGGGTTCGGAGCCGGTCGAAGGCCACGTCCGCAGTGCACCCGGTACGGCTCATGACGATGCCCAGCGCCTGATCGATGACCGCCCTGCTGATGAGCGCGGCCTGCAGGTTCCCGGCGAGCCGGTTCGCCTCCGCCAGCAGCTGCGCGTTCTCGATGGTGACGGCGGCGGCGGTGCCGAACCGTTCACCGACCCGTACCGCGCGCTCACCGAAGGCGTCCTTCCGGGCGCCGTAGAGGTTCATCACGCCGAGCACACCGCTCGGCGTCTGCAGTGGGAGCGACAGCACGCTGTGCAGGCCCAGCCGCGCCGCGCGAGGCCCGAAGCGTGGCCAACGGGCGTCCCCGCCGAGCGATCCTGAGACCACCGAGCTGAGCCCACTGGCGCCCGTCGCCGTCGGGCCCTCGCCGATGGAGTGCTGGATCCGTTCGATCTCCCCGATGGCATCGGAACCCACGACCATGGTCCGTGGTTGGCCGGCCTCGTCGACCGTCACGCCGGCACCTTCGGCGCTGCCGACCGCGAGCATCAGCAGCTCGGCGATGGCGGACTGCGTTTCCGCCAGGTTCAGCCGCCCCGTCGACAGTCCGGCGAGCCCGGCCATGCCGTCAGCGAGCGCCGCGTCGCCTACGTCGCCCACAGGGACGCCCTCTCGTCAACAACAGCGGGGACGGATCCATCCCGCCGAACCGCTTCCAGGCGCCGGTCACAGGCTGCCTGAAGCGTGTTCCGGGCGAACGCGGATCACGACCCGCTGGTCGCGGATCATCGCCTGACGGTACTCGGTCCAGTTCGGATGCTCTCCCGCAATGGCCCGGTACACCGTCTCCAAAAGATCCAGCGCCTCGGGCTGATCGACGATCTCGGCCCGGCCGTCGATCTGCACCCAGGAGCCGTAGAACTGCTCGGTGAAGACCAGCACTGACACCTGAGGGTGACGACGGATGTTGCGGACCTTCGCCAGCGGAGCCCGGCTGGAGATGCAGACGGCGCCGTCGACCACTCCGGCGTTCACCGGAGACATCTGCACGAGCCCGTTCTTTCGACGGGTTGCGAGCACGGACCTGGAATGAGTTGTGATGAAGATGAGCGCATTGTCCACTTCCATCGGCATAGTGTGCGCGAGGACCGGCGCGAACCGCCCCGCCCACAGCATGTCCAGGCAGAAGGCAGGTCACATGGGCTTCGGAACGCTGGCCATCATCGCCGCGGCAGGCTTGATCGGCCCTCTGCTGTCCATCCGCTCCGGTTGGAACATCCCGATCGTGCTCGGCGAACTCGTCGCGGGCATGATCCTCGGCGTCACCGGCTTCGGCTGGCTCGACGCCAGTGATGAGACCTTCACTTTCCTTGCAGACATCGGCTTCGCGCTGGTGATGTTCGTCGCAGGCTCGCACGTTCCCGTTCGAGACCCGATCTTGCGGCGCGGCATCAAGGTCGGCACGCTGCGCGCACTGCTGGTCACGGTATTTGCGGTGGCGCTGGGAGTCGGGATCGCTGCCCTCTTCGGAACGGGGAACGCCCCGCTCTACGCCGTCCTGATGGCGTCTTCCTCGGCAGCCCTGATCCTGCCGATCGTGGGATCGCTGCAGCTCGGTGGACCGCCCATTCTGGAACTGCTGCCGCAGGTGGCGATTGCCGACGCCGCCTGCATCGTGGCATTGCCACTGGTCAGCAACCCGACCAACGTGCTGCAGAAGTCGCTGGGGGCCTGCGCCGTGGTGGGGGCCGCCGGCCTGCTCTTCGTGGCGCTCGGCCGATGGAAAGCCACGGCCTCCCGCAAGAAGGTCCACCGGTTGTCCGAGCGTCGGAAATTCACCATCGAACTACGGGTCAGCCTGGCCATCCTGTTCGGGCTGTGCGCTATTGCCACCGCCTCGCATGTCTCGATCATGCTTGCAGGCTTCGCCTTCGGTCTGGTGGTGGCGGCAATCGGTCAACCGCGCCGGCTGACCAAACAGCTGTTCGCCCTCACCGAGGGATTTCTCGGCCCGCTGTTCTTCGTCTGGCTCGGAGCCTCGTTGAACGTCCGGGCCCTCGGCGACAATCCTTCGTTCATCGCGCTGGGCGTCGCGCTGGGCGTCGGGGCAGCTCTCGCACACCTGACCACCCGGGTCACCGGGCAACCACTGCACATCGGCGCCATGGCCTGTGCACAACTCGGTGTCCCGGTCGCGGCCGCCACCCTGGCAACCCAGGCCAAGATCCTGGCACCTGGCGAGGCGCCTGCCATCATTCTCGGCGCGCTGGTGACCATTGCCATCACCACGATCGCCGCGGGATTCGCCGCCCGGAACCCCGCCTCGGCATTGCCACCGCAGACCGCGGGCGCCAAAGGCGACCCGGCCGTCGGGTCCAGTTAGCCATCGTTTGACCTAAGTTCTGGCTTATATAAGTCAGCTTTGGTACGGTCTACCGGTGCACGCGTTCGACGTCCTCGGCGATCCCGTCCGGCGCAGGATCCTGGAACTGCTCGCGGACGGCGAGCATTCCTCCGGCGCCCTCACCGCGGTGATCCAGCAGGAATTCGGCATCTCGCAACCCGCCGTCTCCCAGCACCTCCGGGTGCTGCGGGAGAGCGGGTTCGCCACCGTACGCGCGGACGGAGTTCGCCGGCTCTACGCCGTCGACTCCACACCCCTGCAGGAAGTCGACGTCTGGCTGGAACGCTTCCGCGGCTTCTGGAGCCAGCACCTGGACGCCCTTGCCACCGAATTGGCGCGGGGTCGTCGGGAACGCCGGAAGGCCGCCGACGACGCGACCGCCGGCCCACCCACCCCTGACCGGAAGGACGAACGATGAAGGACCTCGCAGCGCATCTCGCGGCCATCCATCGCAGCATCGAACACCGCAGCATCGAACACCGCAGCATCGAACACCGCAGCAATGCGGACCACCAGACCGCGGCGGACACCTACTGCGTGACGCTCCGGCGGCGGTACGACGCCGAGGCTGCGGACGTCTGGAGCGCATTGACCGACCCGGAACGGGTTCGGCGCTGGTTCCTGCCGCTGACCGGCGACCTCCGGGTCGGCGGATCGTTCCAGCTGGAGGGCAACGCCGGCGGCGACATCCTGACGTGCGAGCCACCCGCGCTGCTCCGGGTCACCTTCGGCGGGCCTACGAGCGTGGTGCAGGTGCAGCTGACCGCCGACGGTGACCACACCGAGCTCACCCTTGAGCACTCGGTGCCGACCGAAATGGCCGGCACCGGCGCTGGCGCGCTTTTCGTCGGACCAGGTTGGGACGGTGCCCTGATGGGGCTCGCGCGGTTCATGGACGGCGAGGTCATCGACGACCCGGTCGCCGCGGCGAGTTCGCCGGAGGCCGAAGAGTTCTCCCTGGGCTCCATCGCCTGCTGGGTTTCCGCGGTGACGGAGTCCGGCACCGCCACCGCCGAGCAGATCGAGGACGGTCGGCAAATGGCACTGGCCCAGTTCGCGCCCAGCCACCTGGAGCAGATGCACACGAGCAACTGAGCGCCGCACGGGCTCGGGGACGGCCCGTGCTCCCCGTGTTGCCGAACGGACCGCTCGGGGTCGACGATCGTGAGGTGTCCACCCCCTCCCCTTCCCCGCTGCCCACGTCGAGCGTCACCGCTGAACACCGCGCGCTGATCGAGCGCCTCCCGCTGGAGGCGAAGGTGCGGTTGCTGACCGGCGGTGACGTTTTCACCCTTGCTCCGGAGCCGGCGATCGGCCTGCGGACGGTGGCGCTGTCGGACGGGCCGACCGGGGTCCGGGGGCTCACGTTCAGTGGCGGCCGCACCGTTGCGCTGTTCCCCAACGCGACCCTGCTGGCGTCCGCGTGGAGCGAGGACGTCGCCCACCGGGTCGGTGGCCTGCTGGCCGAGGAGGCGATCGCGCAGGGCATCCATGTGGTGCTGGGCCCGACCATCAATCTGCACCGATCGCTGCTCGGCGGCCGGCTGTTCGAGGCCTATTCCGAGGACCCGCTGCTGACCGGGAAGCTGGCCGCCGCCTACGTCCGCGGCCTGCAGGGCAGCGGTATCGGCGCGTGCCTCAAACATCTGGTGGCCAACGAGTCGGAGACGGCGCGAAACACGATGAACAGCGTCGTCGACGAGACGACGCTGCGGGAGCTCTATCTGCTGCCGTTCGAGATCGCCGTCCAGGATGCGCAGCCCTGGTCGATCATGGCGGCCTACAACGACGTCAACGGTGTCGCCGCCACCGAGCATGACCATGTGCAGAACGAGATCGTCAAGGGTGAATGGGGTTTCGACGGCGTCATCATGTCGGACTGGTTCGCGACCAAGACAGCTGCGCCCGCGGCGAACGGCGGCCTTGATCTGGTGATGCCCGGTCCGGCCGGCCCGTGGGGCGATGCGCTGGTCGAGGCAGTCCGCACCGGTGACGTCGACGAGTCCGTCATCGACGACCACCTCGCCCGGATCCTTCTGCTGGCAGAACGGGTAGGGGCACTCGGTGCGGAACCCGACCGGCCCGCCGACCGCCCGCCGACCTGCCGACACCCGACAGCGCCGAGCGGCGCGCGCAACTGACCGACCTCGCCGCGGCGGGCATGACGGTGCTGACCAACCGGCACGACGTCCTGCCGATCGCCGCAGGCACCAACGTTGCGCTGATCGGCCGGCACGCCGTGGAGACGATCTGCATGGGCGGCGGTTCCGCGCAGGTCAACCCGCCGTATCAGGTGAGCGCCGCAGAGGGACTTTCCGCGCTGCTCGGCGACAGCCTCACGGTGACCGACGGCGTCGAGGTACGGACCAGGCCCGTCCCCGCCCGGCCGGGCTTCGTCACCGATCCGGAGAGCGGTGAGGACGGCACCCGGGCCTGGATCTACGGCGCGGACGGGTCGCTGCTCGAGGAGAAGCACCTGCCCGGCGCGCTCGCCCTGGCCGGCTTCGACGACAACTACCCGCAGCCGGTGGCTCGGGTGGTGGTGTGCGGCAAACTGGCGGGTTCGGGCGACATCGAGCTCGGCGTCGTCGGCAAGGGAAAGTGGCTGCTGCAGAACGGTGATCAGCGGATTGAATGGGACATCGCCTCGTCCTCAACAGGTTTCGGCGACGATATGCTCGCGCCCCCATCCCGGTCAGAGATCGTGACGCTCAACGACTCCGGCGTGCTGCAGGTCGAGCTGACCGTCGCCGCTGACGAGACCGGCCCGATGGGCGGCGTCGCCACCGCCGGACTGATCGCGAGATCGGCCCCGCGGGATGCCGACGAGGTGATCGCCGAGGCCGTGGCGGCGGCGGCGGACGCCGACGTGGCGGTGGTCGTCGTGGGGTTGACCGAGGAGCAGGAGACGGAGGCCGTCGACAAGTCGACGCTGCGCCTGACCGGCCGGCAGGACGACCTGGTCAGAGCGGTGGCCGACGGAGCGGCCCGGACGGTCGTGGTGGTCAATTCGGCCACCCCGGTGATCATGCCGTGGCTCGACGAGGTCGACGCCGTGCTGTGGGCCGGACTACCCGGCCAGGAGGGCGGTCATGCCATTGCCGCCGCGCTGCTCGGCACGATCGAACCCGCCGGCCGGCTGGTCACCACGTTCCCGGCCGACGACGGCCTCGCACCCGCCTGGTCGGTGACCCCCGTCGACGGGGACGTCGTCTACAGCGAGGGGACGTCCGTCGGCTATCGCGGCCACTTCGGCGGGGCCGCGCCGAGGCCCGCGTTCTGGTTGGGGCACGGGCTCGGGTACTCGAGCTGGGACTACCGGTCCGCGACGATCACCGGCGGCGACGCCCGGCAGGGATTCGAGGTGTCGGTGACGCTGACGAACATCGGCTCCAGGGCCAGTCGCGAGGTGGTCCAGGTCTATTACCGGCCGGCCGAGCACGATCAGCCGGTGCGGCTGGTGGGCTGGCAGGCCGTCGAGATCGCTGCCGGTGCAACCGCTGTGGTTCGGGTCGACACAGACCCGCGGATGTGGCGGCGCTGGGACGAGCAGGCAGGAGGGTGGCGTCAGCTGGCCCCGGGCGGTGAGCTCCTGGTCGCGCGCGGCCTGGGCGACATCAAGGTGAGCATCGACCTGGCGTCGTTGCCGGTGGAGTGATCGTGCCGGTGTGCGGGCTCCCCGATCAGGTGGTGAGACCCCCCGGCAGCACCACGACGCCGTCGTTGTCACACCAGGCGTGGTCGCCGGGCCGGAATGTCGCACCGCCGAACGCGATCTCGACGTCCTGTTCACCCGCGCCGGTCTTGGCGCTCTTGCGCGGGTTGCTGCCGAGCGCCTTGATGCCGATGTCCAATCCGGCGAGGACGTCCGCGTCCCGGATCGCACCGTTGATCACCAGCCCCGCCCAGCCGTTCTCGATCGCCAGGGCGGCAATCAGGTCACCGGTGAGCGCCGTGTGGACCGAGCCGCCGCCGTCGACGACGAGGATGCCGCCGTTGCCCGGGGTACCCAGGACCGCCTTCAGCAGGGCGTTGTCCTGGAAGCAACGAACGGTTCGCACCTCGCCGCTGAACACCGCGCGGCCGCCGAAGTGGCGGAACTGGGTGTCGCAGACCTGTAGTCGGTCCCCGTACCGGTCGTAGAGGTCGGCAGTCGAGAAGCTGTCCATGGTCAGTCGACCCCGACCGTTGTCCCGCAGCGCGGGCACGTCGCCGGCGGCTCGACAGGAACGAACAGGCCGCATTCCGGGCACACCCGCGGCGCCCAGCACACCGGATCTCCCCCGGTGTCGCTGAGGTCAGGGCCGTCAGCGCTGGATTGAACCAGGCGTTCGTCGTCCGGTCCCGGCACGCTCACGTCAGGCCCGGTCGTCGAACTCGTCCGCCGAGCCGGCCTGCGCGCGGTGTCCCAGGGCCTGCAGCTCGTCCCAGACAGCCCGTGCGCGATCCACGCAGACGACGACCAGATCACCGGGATTGGCCCACTCCACACCGACCCTGGTGGCCTCGATCTCGTCCAGCACCACCTCGGTCTGCTTGAGCCGGCAGCCCTCGGACTGCATCTGTTTCGCCCCCTCGACGACCAGACCCGCCGTCTCGCCTGGCGCCCGACCCCGGAGCCGGACGTCCTCCCGGACGATGATCCGGTCGAAGTGCTTCGCCGCCTCCCTACCCAGGTCGACGATGTCCTGATCCCGCCGGTCGCCCGCGGTGGCGATCACGCCGATGCGCTGCGGCCGTTCCCAGGTGGCGCCGTCCTCGAAGAACCGGTCGACGAAGTCGCCGAGCGCCACCATCGCGGGCGCGTTGTGGCAGTAGTCGACGATGACCGTGACGCCCTTGACCTCGGTCATGTTCATCCGGCCGGGCGCGGAGTAGTAGGACGGCGTGAAGGACCGCAGACCGGCGCGGATGTCGTGCAGGTGTGCGCCCGCGCAGTAGGCGGCACCGGCCGCGGCCATTGCGTTCTGGACGTTGAACATGGCCTTGCCACCGAAGGTCGCCGGCAGCAGGTGGGTGTAGGCGAGGGGCATCCGGCGGCGGCCGTGCACCAGCACGATGAGGTCGCCCAGTTCGCCGGGTTCGAGGATGACGGCCTTGCCGCCGCGCCGGCAGTGGTCGGAGATCATCCGGTTGTCAGGCACCAGCGAGAACCACACCACCTCGCCCGACGACGCCCGGCGCATCCCCCTGACCAGCGGATCGTCCGCGTTCAGCACCGCAGCACCGTTCTTCGGGACGGCCTCGACGATGACCTGCTTGACCTGCGCGAGTTGCTCGATGGTGTCGATGCCGCGCAGGCCGAGGTGGTCGGGCGCGACGTTCAGCACGACGGCGACATCGTTGCGGGAGTACCCCAGCCCCTCCCGCAGGATCCCGCCGCGGGCCACCTCGAACACGGCGAAATCGACCCGCGGGTTCTGCAGCACCATCCGCGCCGAGCGCGGCCCCGAGGCGTCGGACTTGATGACGAGCCGGTCGTCGATGACGATGCCGTCCGTGGAGGTCATGCCGACCTTGCGGCCCATGTTCTTGAAGATGTGCCCGATCATCCGGCTGCAGGTCGTCTTGCCGTTCGTCCCGGTGACCGCCACGATCGGGATCCGCGCGCTGGTGCCCGGCGGGAACATCAGGTCCACCACCGGTTTCGCGACGTACTGCGGGTCGCCGATGGTCGGGTGCGAATGCATCCGGAAACCCGGGGCTGCGTTGACCTCGCAGATCGCCCCACCCGTTTCGCGGACGGGCTGGGTGATGTCCGGGCAGAGGAAGTCGATGCCGGCGATGTCCAGGCCGACCACCCGGGCAGCCTCCTCGGCGATGTCGACGTTGTCCGGATGCGCCTCGAAGGTGCGGTCGATCGAGATGCCGCCGGTCGACATGTTGCCGGTCAACGCGAGTTTGACCGTCTCGCCGCGTGGCGGCACGTCCGTCATCTCGTAGCCCTGGTCGCGGACCAGCTCGACAGCGGACTCGGTGACCTCGATGCGGGTCAGGACCTTTTCGTGCCCGACGCCGCGCCGCGGGTCGGCGTTGGTCTGCTCGACGAGTTCGGCCACGGTTTTCGAGCCGTCACCGATCACGTGCGCCGGCACCCGTTCGGCAATCGCGATCATGTGACCGCCGACGACCAGCACCCGGTAGTCCTTGCCGCTGATGAACGACTCGACCAGCACGTAGCCGCGCCGGGACTGGTCGTAGGCCTCCTCGAAGGCCCCCCGGACCTCTTCCTCGGTGTTCAAGTTGATCGCCACACCCCGGCCGTGGTTGCCGTCCAGTGGTTTCAGCACCACGGGATAGCCGATGCGGCGGGCCATCCGGACCGCGTCGTCGGCCCGGCGAACCACCTCTGACGTCGGTACCGGCAGGCCGGCCGCGGCCAGCAACCGGTTCGTCAGCTCCTTGTCGGAGGCGATGTCGACGGCCAGCGACGACGTCAACGACGTCATCGTCGCCCTGATCCGGTGCTGGTTGACGCCATGCCCCAACTGCACCAGCGAACCGGAGTTGAGCCGCTGCCACGGGATGTCCCGGGCGATCGCCTCGTCCAGGATGGCCTGGGTGGACGGCCCGAACGCGACCCGCTGGCAGGTGCGGAGGAAGTCGTCGTGCTCGGTCTCGAAGTCGAAGGACGCCAGGTCGTCGGTGGACAGGTCGTTGCCGGGCACCAGGACGTTGACGAGCCGTACCGCGAGCCGGCCGGCCAGCGTCGCGACCGTCTCGTCCAGGTAGCCGAAGATGACGTTGTAGACGCCCTCCTCGCCGGTGGACCTGGTCTTTCCGCGGGTGATCTCGTGACCGGCCGTCCGCTCCAGTTCCAGCGCGACGTGCTCGACGACGTGCCCGGCCCAGGTGCCCTCGATGAGGCGCTCGACGAAGCCGCCGTCACGCCCCCGTGAGCACTGGTGGTCGTGCAGTCCGGGCAGCAGCGCGAGCAGTGATTCGGTGAAGCCGGGCAGGGTGTCGGTCGGGAACTGCTCGAGCCGGCCGATGTCCACCACCATGTGCACGGCCGGCTCGTAGGAGTAGTAGTTCGGGCCGCGGTAGACCCGCGATTCGCGGATGATGATGTCCGGCCGGCCGGGCTCGATGACCGGTGCCGGCGGACTTTCAGCGGCGGGAGCGCCCGCGGTGGGAACGCTGGCGGTGGGAACGCTGGCGGTGGAAGAGGCGGGAGCGCCGTCGACACCAGCGGGACCACTACCTGCAGCGCCGTTCCCCTGTCCGGCCGGTGGGGACCCGGTGGCCGTCGTCGCGGTCTCTGCCGACTCTGTCATCTGCACGCCTTCCCACCAGCCGGACAATGCTGGGCATTCTGCCCCTCGCCGAGAACCGCCGCGCTACCGGGGACACCCGCGCCGGATGACCGGCCGGCACCGCCCCGACCAGCACACTCGAGGTGTGAAGTAGGCCTTTCGAGTGGAAGTCGCGGCCGGAACCCGTGATCGTTGTGCTATTGCTACGACCGCACCCACCGTAGGGCTGCACGAGGACGTCGAGTCCATCGTCAGCGCCCTGGTGTCGCGTGCCCGCGTGGTGACGGGAATGGACATCGCCTCCGCCGCGGTACGGGACGCGGACGGCCAGTTCCCGATGCGGGTGTACCGCGGCGTGCGCTCGGAGGAGTTCCGTGCGCTGCGGATCCGGGAGGGGGCCGGACTCGGCGGCCTGGTGCTCCGCACCGGCGAACCCGCCCGGCTCGCGGACTACCACCACTCGCAGATGATCACCTCGGACTACATGGCCGCCGTCGATATTGAGGGGCTGCACGGGATGGTGTGCGTCCCCGTCCTCGGCCCGGACGGGATTTCGGCCCTGCTCTACGCGGCCCTTCGCAGCACCGGCACCCCGGGCGACATCGCGGTTGTCCGCCTGGAGGGCCTGGCAACCGAGGCCGGCACGGCGCTGCACCACATCGCCGCGCGGGCGAGCCAATTGGAACTGTCCGCGCTCCAACTGCGCCAGACCATCGCCGGCCGGCTGCACGACTCCATCGCCCAGACCCTGTTCACGGTCGGGGTGCTGGCGCACCGCTACCGGCAGGACCGCGACCCCGTGCTGCTGACCAGTGGACTGGCCGAGATCGAGAACATCGCCGCGGCGGCGCGCTCCGACCTGCGCGCCACGCTGGCCGATCTGTCCCGGGTGCCCGACCGGCGCGCCCTCGACCTGGCGTTGGTGGCCGAAGGCCGCACTTTCACCGCCGCCACCTCGGTGCCGGTGTGGTGGAGCCACCGGGGCACGCCGCGGGCACTGGCACAGGAGCTGTCCGAGTTGATCATCGACGGGCTGCGGGAGGGCCTGCGGAACGCGTTCAAGCACACCCGGTCGGACCGGGTGATGGCGACCCTGCGCTGGGGCGCCGCCGAAGTGGTGCTGCTGCTGCAGATGCCGTGGGGCGAGCTCGCCGATCGCGGGGCGACCGAGCAGTCCGGGCCGTCCACCACCGTCGGCCCCGGTTCGCCCGGGTCGGGTCTCGGCATGCTCTCCGACCGGGCCGGAATGCTCGGTGGTCAGCTCGAGCTGACCACCGACCCGAACCCCGACGCCTTCGTGGTGCAGCGACTGACGCTGCCTGTCCCGGGATACGACTCATGAGCCCCCCGATCAAGGTGCTGATCGTCGACGACCATCCGCTGGCCCGCCGCGGTGTCGCCTCGCTGCTGACGGAGGCGTTCGGCGATCACGTCCTGCGGGAGGCAGGTACCACCGCGGAGGCGATCAAGATCGCCAGCACCTTCCAGCCCCAACTGGTACTGCTCGATCTGCGCACCCCCGAAGCGCCGGGACCGGTCAGCTCCTGCGCCAGACTCAAGGAGCGCAACCGCAACGGCCACATCGGGATCCTGACGGCGTACGCCGAGATCGACCTGCTCCGGCAGTGCCTGGCCGCCGGCGCCGACGGCGTGCTGCTCAAGGACGCCGAGCCGGCGGATCTGGTGGTGAAGCTGCGTCAACTGGCGGCGGGCAACCGGGTGATCGACAGCCGGGTCGCGCAGGCGCTGGCGGTCGACCTGGTCAACACGCTGCGGGGCCGCACCGAGCACATCGTGCTGTCACCCCGCGAACGGGAGGTCCTGGACCTGCTCGCCGAGGGCTGCTCGAATCGGCAGATCTCGGCGCGCCTGTTCATCGCGGAAACCACGGTGAAGGGTTATGTGGCCGCACTGCTGGACAAATTGGGTGTCGATTCTCGGCTCCAGGCCGTTGTTCGGGCGACCCAACGCGGGCTTTTGTAACAAACGGGTATCAGCCGGGTGGTGATCGGTGCCAATTCCTGTGCAGACCGGAGCCGAAATAGATCATCAATCGTTGCCCGGACTTCTGCATCGCTGATGACGGACGACAAACACCACCCGAGACCGGAGCCTCGGGCGGTGTTTGTCGTGCAAACTGTTGTCCCTGTTCGAACCCGGGATTACTTCGCCAGCGACCTGTTGGGAATGATCGGGTGGCCGAAGGTGGACGCCGCGACACCGGCGAGGCACAGCAACCAGGCCCACAGGGCGGTGACGATTCCGAAGAAGCCGCCGGTCTTGACCAGGGTCGCGCTTCCGGACAGGTCACCGAAGGCGAGCAGGAAGAAGGTGACCGCAAGGATCGTGAACAGGCCGGCAGAGCAAAACGGTCGTGCGCAGCGACGCGATCACCATGATGACGGTGAAGACTCCCCACGCCACCAGGTACCAGCCGGTCGCGATGCCGCGGTCGGCCTCCGGGATGGTCGGGAGGTACATCGTCGCGTACGCCCAGTACGTCAACCAGAAGGCGCCGTACGAGGTGAAGGCGGTCGCCCCGAAGACGTTGCCCTTCCTGAATTCCCACATGCCGGCGAGGATCTGCGCGATGCCGCCGTAGAACAGTGCGACGCCGAACACCACCGGCCCATCGGACTGCGGCAGCAGCCCGGAGTTGACCATGCTGAGCAGGAATGTGGTCAGGGCGAAGCAGGCCAGGCCGAGCGGGGCCGGGTCGGCGATGGACTTGACCGACTCCGATGCCATCTCCCGCGCCCGGGCGAGGCTGCCCTGTGTCGGGTCGCTGAAGTCGGGGGGATTGGCGGCATGGGCCGCCGGCGTCTGCTGAGACGTTGTCATCTTCACTGCTCCTTCGTTGGGGCGTTGACGTGCGGGGTGGACCGGGATCAGGGGACGATGGTTCGTCCGGATACTGGTGGCGCGCCGACGATGAGTGACCGCACAAAGGCATTCCCGCCGTAGCCGTACTCGGCAAGGTTGGCGGCCGCTCGTCCCGTCAGTAGGTGACGGACGCCATCTTGGCGGATTTTCGCGGATATGTCCTCGGCAGATTTCCAGGACATTTCGCGGCCTTCGATTGCAGGTGCGGGGCGCTGCTCGGGGAGAACCGGAGCGGAGAATGCGCCGTCGCTGTGGTATTCGCCGGATGACGGCGGAGTGACGCGGTCGGCTGTCCGGTCCGGACACATCCGAGCTGAGAGCTGGGAAAGGCGCAGCGGGGTGGGCGGGCTTTCCATGACGTCAGACTCCCGGATCCGCGGCTTCATCGTTGGCGCCGTAGGTCACATAGGAGAAGGCCGAAAGACCCCAATGTCGAGCGAACAACACGAGGTTCGTTCTTCCGGCCCCGCCAAGAGCGTCCTTTAGGACGCCCCCACGTGGGCGACGGGCATCAGGCAGCAGTCCGTCAGGTGGACGCGGGCCGGCGCCGGAGCTCCGACGTGGTCTCGTGCGCGCCTTCGGCGGCGATCCGCCGGCTCCGCGGGCGCGAGCCGGCAGGCACGTCCGCCGGCACGGCGACCGCTGGCTGGTCGGTGGTGTCCGGGAGGCCCGGTGCTGACACCAGACGCCGCTTCGCGAGGTCGAAGACGGCGCCGCGCGGGAGGGTGTGCAGCTTGACGCCGGACATCATCAGCGGCTGCGTGCCGGTGGCCGTATAGGAGGTCGTGATGACCTCCGCACCGTCGACCACGGTGACGACGCCCCGCCCCTTGACCTCCATCAGGCCGCTCGGCCTGATCACCGCCGCGGTGTCCTCGTCGACGCCGATTCCCAGCTGCGCGGGGTTCGACGCGATCAGCGCCAGCAACCTGCCGAAGCGGTTTCGCTGGGTGAAGTGCTGGTCGACGATCACGTCCGCCAGCAGTCCCAGGCCCTGCGACACCTGGGCGATCCGGAACTTCGGCGTCGCGCCGCCGCTGCCGAACGAGACCATGTGTGCGGACAGGATGCTCGCGCCGGCCGAGGTGCCGGCCACCAGCGCGCCCCGCCGGTGCGCCGCGACGATCGCCGCGCCGAGGGGGGTGCCGACGATCAGCGTTGCCAGCTTGACCTGGTTGCCGCCGGTCATGAAGACGGCCGTCGCCCGGTCCACGGCGGCCACCAGGTCGGGTGCCGCGGACTGACCACGGCTCTCCGGGCGGATGCCGACCACGTCCGTCACACCGAGGGTGGAGAACAGCTGCAGGTAGGCGTGGGTGATCTCGTCACCCAGCGAGGACGCCGTGGACAGCACGACGATCCGGGCTCCGGAGCCGCCGGCCAACCGGACGACCTCGCGCAGCACCGTCATCCGGCCGATCTTGTCCTCGGCTCCGCCGATGGGCATGACGACGCCGCTGGTCGACGGCGAACCGCCGACCTCAGGGGTGTGCGTCGCGCCGTTCGCGGCCATCGTCATGACGGTCAAGGTAGTCGAGCAGGCCGCCTTACCTCGCACCGCAGCAGTCGCCCGGGCGGGGCGGTTACCCTCGACACGACGCTCGACGGCAGCTCGACTTCAGCTCGATGGCAGCTTGGGGGACGCACCGGATGACGATCGCCCAGCCACCTGCAGGCGTCGCCCGCGACCAGCTCGAGGCCCTCGCCGGCGTCGTCGAGGATCTTGCCGGCCAGTTCGATCTCCGTCCGCTGCTCGACCGGATTTTGCGGCACGCCGCGGAACTGCTGGGCTGTGACAGCGGGTCGATCTGCACCGTCGACCAGCAGGCAGGCAGCTACCGCAAGGAGGTCGACCTCGGCGTCTCCTGCCGCTCCGGGAACGAGTTCCCGTTGACCGAGGGGGTCACCGGAGAGATTCTGCGGGCCGGCGGACCGGTGACCTTCGCCGAGTATTCCGAGGTGCGCGGCGGGCACATCGACCCGCTGGACCGGCGGGATCTGCACGGCACCATCGGGGTGCCGATCCGCTGGGCCGGGTCGGTGATCGGGACGTGCATCGTGTTCAGCAGGGACTCCGCCCGGCGCTTCGGGCCCGACGACGTCACCCTGCTCGAACTGTTCGCGGGCCATGCCGGGTTGGCGATCGTCAACGCCCGGATGCACGCGCGGGCCGCCGAGTTGGCCCGTGCGGAGGCAACCGGTCTGGAACGGGAACGGGTCGTCCGGGACGTGCACGACTCGGTCGCCCGGGCATTGGCGTCGGTGGTGCTGCACCTTGACAGCGCGGGAGACCCGACGGTGCCGACGGTGGCTTCTGACGGGTCCGCGGCCGGGCCGACCGGCGGGGCCGGGGCGTCCGCGCTGGGTGGCGCGTCCACGGTGGGCGGCGGGCGCCCGGAGCTGACCGCCGTCACCGACACGAGTCACCTCGACCTGGCTCGGCAGGCGGCTCGGGTCGCGCTGCTGCACACCACCCAGCCGCTGTCCGGCGCACCGACCACCCGTCCCGCCGCCCGCACGGCGGTCGAGGACGCCATCCAGGCCGAGGTCGACCGGGCGCGTCGCACCGGACTGGACATCAGGCTGGTCGTCGCCGGTCCGAGACGGACTCTCCCGGGTCAGCTCGGGAACGAGCTCGTGGCCCTCGGCAGGCAGGCGATCGCGAACATCGTCGCCCATGCCGATGCGCGCACGGCGAGGGTGGGGCTGGTGTACGGCGTGGCGGAGGCGGTGCTGCTCGTCCAGGACGACGGCGTCGGCTTCGACCTCGCCGAGGTGCCGCGGCCGGACGGCAGCCGGGTCGGCCTGCGCGGTCCCGGGCTTCCCGAGTTGGCCGAGATCTCCGAACGGGCAAAGGCTCTCGGTGGCACGGTGCAGATCGACGCGACGCCCGGCTGGGGAACCACCATCCGGGCCGCCATTCCCTTCCGCTCGACGGACGGCGGATCACCCCCGGCGGAACCGACTCGACGACCGACCGTTCTTGTGGCCGAGCACCGGCCGCTGGTCCGCGCGGGCCTGCTCTCGCTGTTGCAGGAGCACGGCGACCTGGTGCAGGTGGTCGGCGAGGTGACCGATGCCGGTGAGGTGGTCGAGGCCGTCCGGCTGCTCACCCCGGACGTGGTGCTGATCGACGTGGCACTGCCGTCCGGCGGGCCAACCCTGACAGCATCACTGACGTCCTCCCGGACGGGAGCGCCGGCTACCGCGGTCATCGTCATCGGTGAGCAGACGGCCGGCGACCCGCGGGTCCGGGAGATGCTCAGAGCAGGTGCGCGCGGTGTGGTGATGATCGACGCCGACGCGGCGACACTCTGCAGGGCGGTGACGGCGGCCGCGCGGGGCGACGCGCTGTTCACCGACGAGGTGCTGCACGGTCTCTACGACGGCCCCGCAGCTGAGGCTGACGAGCAGCCCGCCCTCACTCCGCGGGAGCGGGAGGTCCGCGCGCTGGTCGCACAGGGGCTGCCCGACAAGCGGATCGCCGAGCTGCTGCACATCTCGGTGAAGACCGTGGAGAAACATGTCGGTGCCGCACTGCGAAAGGCCGGCGCCCGGAACCGGACGGAGCTGGCGACGATGACCGGACGGGAAACGGCCTGAGGCCCGTCACCACCTCCGGCAACCGAGAAACAGCGCAGACACCCCTACCGCGGGAGGACAGAACAGTGGCCCGAACCATCGCCACCACCACCAGAGTCGGCATCGACGAGTTGCTGGACTTCGTCAGGCCGCGACACAACATGGTCCTGCTGACCACCCGGACCGACGGCTCCGTCCAGTCGTCCCCGGTGTCCGGCGGCGTCGACCCGGACGGCCGGATCGTCATTGCCAGTTACCCGGAACGCGCGAAGTCGCGCAATGCTCGGCGCACCGGCACCGCATCGGTGCTGGTGCTCTCGGACAACTTCGGCGACGCATGGGTGCAGGTCGACGGCGACGCCGAGGTGATCGACGTGCCCGAGGCGGTCGAACCGCTGGTCGACTACTTCAGGAGCATCGCCGGAGAGCACTCGGATTGGGACGAGTACCGGCAGGCGATGATCGACCAGGGCAAGTGCCTGATCAGGGTGACGCCGCGACACTGGTCGCCCATCGCCAGCGGCGGTTTCCCGGCCCGCCTCGCGTGAGGACCGGCCACCGCACGGCCCGTGGGTAGGGAAATCCCTACCACCAGTGACGGGGGATTTTCCCGATTCGGACCGGTTGTCACCGGCCTACGGTCGGGCGGGCCGGTGCACGAATGCGCGCCGGCCGGCCCGCCCTGACTACGCCTGGTGACGTTGTGTCGCCACGGCTCGTCCCGGGCGGGCGTATCGCACAAGGAGGTGCGCGTGCCCGTCGTTTCGCTCAAGGACATCGTCGACCCGGCGCTGGAAAAGCGTTACGGGGTACCGGCGATCAACATCTTCAACGACATCAGCCTTGCCGGGGTGCTGGAAGCCGCCGTCGCGGAGCGTTCCCCGTTGATCGTCCAGACATCGGTGAAGACCGTGCGGTCCATCGGCAGCCGGGTGCTGTACGCGATGTGGACGTCGATGACGGCCGGCATCGAGGTCCCGGTCTCCCTGCACCTGGACCACTGCCCCGACCGCGCAGTGATCACCGAATGCCTCGAGGTCGGTTGGAACTCGGTGCTTTTCGATGCTTCTCAGCTTCCGGTGGCCGAAAACCAGCGGCAGACGGTCGAGGTGGTCGCCGAGGCACGCCGCTACGGCGCACACGTCGAGGGCGAGATCGAGTCGATCACCGGCGTCGAGGACGGCATCGGCTCCGATGCCGAGTCGGCCCGGCAAACCCTGGATGTGTCGGTCGGTTTCATCACCGAGACCGGTGTGGACGTCTTTGCCCCTGCGATCGGCAACGCCCACGGCGTGTACCGGTCGACACCGACGCTGGACGCGCAGCGGGTCACCGACGTCGTCGAGGCCACCGGGGTGCCGTGCGCGCTGCACGGCGGAAGCGGGCTGACCGACGATCAGTTCCGCGACCTGATCGCCCGCGGCTGCGCCAAGGTCAACATCTCGACGGCCCTGAAGCGTCAGTTCATGCAATCCAGCCTGGGTTTCCTGCGGGACGCCGAGCAACGCGACAAGTGGGACCCGCCATCGCTCTTCGCGTCCGTCCAGGCAGACACCGTGCAGATGACGGCCGCGCTCATGCGCACCTTCGGCAGCGCCGGCAAGGCCGGGTGAGCCGCCGGTGCCGGCCCTGATCTTCGACTGCGACGGTGTACTCGCCGACACCGAACGCTACGGTCACCTGCCCGCGTTCAACGAGACGTTCGCGGCCTTCGGGATCCCCGTGCGCTGGACCGACGCGGAATACGCCGAGAAGGTGCTGATCGGCGGCGGCAAGGAACGAATGGCCTCCATCCTGACGCCGGAGTTCGTCGCCGCCAACGGATTGCCCACCGATCCGGCGGAGCGCACCGCGATGCTCGCGCAGTGGCACAAACACAAGACCGCCACCTATACATCAATGGTCGCGGCGGGCGCGATGCCCGCCAGACCCGGTATCGCACGCATCGTCGAAGAGGCCGCGACGGCTGGTTGGCAATTGGCTGTGGCGTCCACGTCGGCGGAGCCGGCGGTCCGCGCCGTCCTCGAGCACGCCGTCGGGGTGGACCGTGCCCGGGACTTCGCGGTGTTCGCCGGCGACATCGTGCCGGCCAAGAAACCCGATCCGGCCATCTACCGGATGGCCGTCAAAGAACTGGCGCTGCAACCGAACCAGGCTGTCGTCGTCGAGGACAGCAGCAACGGCCTGCGCGCGGCGCTGGGCACCGGACTGGCCTGCGTTGTCACCGTCTCGACCTACACGGCAGACGAGGACTTCACCGGTGCCGCACTCGTGGTGTCGAACCTGGGCGACCCGGACGGCGAGCAGAGCACCGTGCTGGCCGACCCGCTGGACATCCGACCCGGCGGCACGGTGCGACTTGCCGACCTCGCGAAGGTGCTGGAGCGCCGGCGCCCTGACAGGCCGGTCCCCGGCGAGCAGCAGGCGCACGAACCCGACCCGGCGAAGGAGAACTGATGAGCGCCAGCAGTTTCGAACAGGTCGAGTATGTGGTGCGGACCATTGCCCGGACGGCCGTCGACAACGAGAAGGAGTTCGGCGATCTGGACGCCGTCGTCGGTGACGGCGACTTCGGTTACTCCCTCGCGCGTGGCTTCGAGATCGTGCTGCAGGATTGGGACACGTACGACCGTAAGGACATCGGCACGTTCCTCAAGAAGATCGCGGTCGTCATCACGTCCCGGATCGGCGGCACCTCAGGACCCATCTGGGGCACCGCCTTCCTGCGCGCGGGCGGTGTCGCGGCCGGCAAGAGCGAGCTCACCGGGACCGACGTGGTCGCCATGCTGAGGGCCGCCGCGGAGGGCATCAGCGCCCGCGGAAAGGCCGTGCTCGGCGAGAAGACCCTGCTCGATGCGCTGATCCCGGCCACCGACACCATCGAAGCGGCGGTCGGCCGGCGCGAGGCACCCGCCGAGATCGCCCGTGCCACAGCGGACACCACGGCCGAGGCGGCCGAGGCGACGAAGGAACTCCAGGCGATGCGCGGCCGCGCGAGCTACACCGGCGAACGCAGCATCGGGTCCGTCGACGCCGGGGCGATGGCGCTGGCCATCATCGCCGAGCAGATCGCCACCGGGTGGCCGGCTGACTGAGGACTCCCGACAATCGACGCCTTCGGTCGGCCATCCGCTGCCATGCGCCCGCAGCGGGCGGTCGACGCGGAGGTCGAAACGCAAGCCGGACCACCGGTCCGGCATCACCATCTCTCACACCGTTGTGGAGGAATCGCCGTGAAGAAGTTCGTCAACGATCCCCAGCAGTTCGTCCCGGAAATGCTGCAGGGCATCGCCCTGGCCAACCCGGACACGCTGAAATACGTCCCCGAGTACAACCTCATCATGCGGGCGGATGCACCGAACGAGAACAAGGTGTCCATCGTCCAGGGCTCCGGTTCCGGTCACGAACCGGCGCACGTGATGGTGGTCGGCAAGGGCATGCTGGACGCCGCCTGTCCCGGCGATGTCTTCGCCGCACCGCCGATGGACTACGTCCTGGAGACCACCAAGCTTGTCGCGTCGCCCAAGGGCGTCCTGTTGCTGGTCAACAATTACACCGGCGACCGGATGGCCTTCGAGATGGCCCAGGAGATGGCGGAGGCCGAGGACATCCTGGTCCGCACACTGTTCATCGACGATGACGTCTCGGTGCAGAACTCGACGTACACCGTCGGCCGGCGCGGCGTCGCGGGCAACTTCTTCGTGATGAAGGCGGTCGGCGCGGCCGCCGAGGAGGGTGCCGACCTCGACGAGGTCGTGCGGATCGGCGAGAAGGTCAACAGCGTCACCCGCACGATGGGCATGGCACTGACCGCGTGCACCCCGCCGGCCAAGGGCTCGCCGCTGTTCGAACTGGGCGACGACGAGATCGAGATGGGCGTCGGCATCCACGGTGAGCCGGGCCGCCGGCGGGCAAAGATCAAGCCGGCCAACGACATCATCGACGAGATGCTGGAGGCGGTCGTCAGCGACCTGCCGTACGAGTCCGGCGACCGGGTGGCGTTGATGATCAACGGTCTCGGCGGGACGCCGATCAGCGAGCTGTACCTGCTGTACGGGCGCGCCCACAAGCAGCTCGCCGAGCGCGGGATCACCGTCGGCCGGTCCTATGTCGGCGAGTACTGCACCTCGCTGGACATGGCGGGCGCGTCCATCACGCTGGTGAAACTCGACGACGAGATCGAGCGGTTGCTGGCAGCGCCGGCGGAGATCGCCATCCGCACGTTCTGAGAGCCGGAGCAGCGCGGCGGGCGGCCGCAGGGATCCTGTCCCTGCGGCCGCCCGCCGGCGTACTGGTCACCCTCGCGCGGTTCTCGCGATCAGCGGCGGTCGCGCCGTTCGTTGATCGCCTCGATGAGGCCGACGCCGTCGCAGACCGTCACGGTCAGATTGGGGTGCCGGATCCTTCCCCACGGATCGATGCCGGTGATCGGGTTCGCGAATTGCAGGCAGACACCCTGCCTGGCGTTGCTGGCGAAGGTCAAACCCCGGTCACTGAGCGACAGATGCGCAGGACCAATGGTTTTCAGCACAGCGTAGGGACCGGTCAACGTCGCGTCGGTGATGTTCGCCAGCGGCGTTGCGACCCGCCATGGACCGAACCGGGCGGAGAAACCCTCGTCCGTCAGGGTGACCAGGGCGCTGCCCGGACCGACCCCGAACAACCGGCCGACCTGGCGATACCGCGGATCGAAGGCGAACACGTACTCGCGCTGCGCAGGCGTCACGCAGCGCCGCGTCCGGGCGTAGACCCGGCGCGGAACTGCCGCACCGGCGTGAGCTCTGTCGTCATCGCGACGTCCTTTCCTCGTTCCAGCCGCATTCCCGGTGTGTTCCCGGCGCCCGGCCGCTGAACCCTTTCGCACCGGAATGGGTGAGCTTCGCGGTGTCCAGGCAATCGGCCACCCGGCGGGGACACTCCGCTCCGAGCGTCGTCGCAGCTGCCGTCCGGGAGACGAGATGGCCGATCGATCACCGGCCCGCCCCGACAGCCGGGTCCGGTGACGTCGGGTTCCGCTGACGTTCTACCTGGCCGCCACTGTCGTCGTGAGGCTGGTCGGGCTCGGGTTGGTCGGCAACCCGCAGCCGGACGAGGAGACAGCCCTGGTGCGGAAGCAATCGATGCACTGATCCGGGACCGCGATCCATGATTCGGCCGCCCCACCTGCGCGCCACCCTTCGCTCTCCGGCCGCTCGGCTACGGTTGTCCGCAAACACGTGCGGCGGGTCGGTGCGGCGCATCAGGGCCGGCGGACCATGCTGCCGCCGTTGACGGTGTGCGAAGTGATGTCGCAGAGAGCAGGCGAGCAGCGAGCGATGGTGGACGACCAACGCCAATCCCATCTGATCGGGCTGATCCGCTCGACGATCCCGGCGATCCACCCCGGCGGCCGGCCGATCGTCCTCGGCGCGGCGGCCGGGACCGTCGGCGCACGGCAACTGCTCCGCGCAGTCGGGCTCAAACGGCTCGGCCGGGTGGTCGGAACAACGGGTGTGATCGCGACCGCCGCGAGCGCCGCGTTCTTCCGTGCCCCGATCCGGGTCCGGCCGCTCGACACCGGACTGGTCGTCGCACCGGCCGACGGGCTGGTGTCGCTCATCGAGGAGGCCGTCCCACCGGCCGAGCTCGGCGTCTCCCCTGCCCCGCGAACCCGGGTGTCGATCTTCCTGTCCGTCTTCGACGTGCACGTCCAGCGCATCCCGGTGGACGGTGTCATCACCGGCATCGCCTACAAGCCGGGCAAGTTCCTCTCCGCCGACCTCGACAAGGCCTCCGAGGTCAACGAGCGCAACTCTCTGGTGATCCGGACGCCCGCCGACGACGAGGTGGTGGTGACCCAGATCGCCGGGCTGATCGCCCGGCGCATCGTCTCCGAGGCCGTCCTCGGTTCGTCGGTCGAGACCGGTGAAACCTACGGGCTGATCCGGTTCGGTTCCAGGGTGGACACCTACCTGCCCGCGGGCGCCGAAGTGGTCATCCGGAAGGGCCAGCGCACGATCGGCGGCGAAACCGTCCTTGCTCGTATCAGCCCGGCTCGCTTCGACCCCGCCGCCGCCCCGGCCGGCAGCGACACTGCATCGATCACAACTGCCTGATGGGCGGCGTCCCCGGGGTGCGGTTCCTGCCCAACGCGATCACGGTTCTGGCGTTGTGCGCGGGTCTGACGTCGGTGGCGTTCGCGATGAATCAGCAGTGGGTGGTGGCCGTCGGTGCCATCGCCGCGGCGGCGATCCTGGACTCGCTCGACGGACCCGCCGCCCGGATGCTGCGCTCGACCAGCAGGATCGGCGCCGAGCTCGACTCGCTGTCGGACTGCATCTCCTTCGGTGTCGCACCCGCCCTGGTGATGTACGTCTGGATCCTGCGGGACCAGGGCCGCGGCTACGGCTGGGTCGTCTGCCTGCTGTTCGCGGTCTGTGCCGCCCTCCGGCTGGCCAGGTTCAACTCGCTGCTCGAGGACACCGACCCGAAACCGTGGGCGAAAGGCTTCTTCACCGGGGTGCCGACCCCGGCCGCCGGTCTGATGGTGACCGCACCGCTGCTGCTGACGGTCCGGCTCGGCTACGACGGCTTCTGGGCCAGGCCCGGCGTCGTCGCGATCTGGATCGTTTTCATCGGACTGCTGATGGTGTCCCGGGTCCCGACGATCGCCCTGAAGAGCGTGCGGCTCCCGCCGCAGTTGATCGTGCCGATGCTGATCCTGCTGGTGCTCGGCGTCGCGGCGCTGTTCTACGAACCGGAGATCGTCACCGTCATCGGGATGGTCGTGTACCTGCTGCACATCCCCTACGCGGGCTGGAAATACCAGCACCTCAAGAACCATCCCGAGCTGTGGCGCGGCCGCGAACGCAGCCACCGGCGCCGATCGAGCCGGCGGGTACGGCTGCGCATCCCCCGGCGGCAACGGGTGGCCGGCCGGATGCCGGACGGCTCCCCGATGCCCCGCCAGCGCAGGCTGGGCATCGACCGTCAGGGCCGCGGGGGGGACCAGGGCCGGCGGAATGTCGGGCGCCGCCGGCAGCCGTAGACGAGCCGTTGCCTACTGTTTCGTCGTGCTACCCGCTTGGTGGCAGCGCGGTGTGTCTGCCACAGACGCCTGCGCTGAACCTCCCGAGCCCTTTTCCGAACGATGAGGAGATCCGATGGCGAATCCGCCGCTGCCCGACACCGCGCTCGAATTCCTCCGCGCGCCGAACCCGGCGGTGATCGCCTCGTCCCGTCCTGACGGCCAACCGGTGTCGGTCGCCACCTGGTACCTACTCGAGGACGACGGCCGGATCCTGGTGAACATGGACGCCGGCCGGCGCCGGCTCAGCTACCTCCGCGAGGATCCGCGGGTCAGCCTCACCGCGCTGGCCGAGAACGACTGGTACAAGCACGTCAGCGTGCAGGGCGTCCTCGAACTGGCGCCCGACCCCGGCCTCGCAGGCATCGACAGGTTGTCCCGGCACTACACCGGCAACGCCTACCCGGTGCGCGACCGTGACCGGGTCAACGGCTGGATCACCGTGCAGTCCTGGCACGGGTGGCACGTCGCGGGTGCCTGACGGGAGGCGCTCGATGGACTGGTGGAACACCGACCTGACCCGGCGGTGGGGTGTGCGGCTGCCGATCGTGCAGGCCCCGATGGCCGGCGGCTGGACGACGCCCGCGCTGGTCGCCGCCGTCTCGGAGGCCGGCGCCCTCGGGTCGATCGCCGGAGCGATGCTGAGCCCGGACGCTCTCCGTGAGCAGATCCGGACGGTCCGGTCGTTCACCGCACAACCCTTCGCGGTGAACCTGTTCGCACCGCAACCCGTGCCCTCGGATCGGGGCGTGGCGGAATGGGCGGCGCTGACCGGTGTTTCGCCGCCTTCTCTGCCGGTTCCGCGGGTGGAGTTCTTCGACCAGCTGGCCGTGGTGGTACATGAGCGTGTTCCTGTGCTCAGCTTCACCTTCGGTATCCCGCCGCTGGACGGGCTGGACTGCTGCACCGTCGGCACCGCGACGACGGTCGCCGAAGCGGTGGCGCTCGCCGAGGCGGGGGTGGACGCGGTGGTGGCGCAAGGCTTCGAGGCCGGTGGTCACCGGGGCACCTTCCTGACGTCCGCCACCTCTGGGCACGCCCCGGACGCGATCGGCACCATGGCGCTGGTCCCACAGATCGTCGACGCTGTGCCGATCCCGGTGCTCGCATCCGGCGGCATCATGGACGGCCGGGGAATCGCCGCCGCACGTGCACTCGGCGCCGCCGCGGTCCAGATGGGGACGGCGTTCCTGCGGACGTCCGAGGCGGCGACAGGTGCTGAATACCGAGCCGCGTTGGACCGGCCGACGACCGTCACCAGGGTGCTGACCGGCCGGTACGCGCGGGCCGTCCGGACGCCGCTGATCGATCGGTTGACGGCGTCCGGGGTGCGACCGCCGGACTACCCACTCCCCCGGTACTTCCTCCCCGAGCCGCCGATGCTGGCCGGGCAGGGCGCACCGCAGGCCCGCGTGATGCCGGCTGGCGAGCTGATCCGCGCCCTGGAGGCCGAAACCACCGCCGCGGTCCGCGCGCTGTCCGGCGAGTGACACCGCCGAGTGACACCGGCCAGTGACACACCCGAGTAAAACCGCCCAGTGCCACACCAGCAGGGTGCTGCGGCCGGATCTCCCTGCTGACGTGGCACTGGAAGGGTCGCGCTGGGTCGCCGGAGCCGCTCAAAGCCCCCGGACAGCACGGGGGATCAGATCTCGAAGCCCAGCCGGCGGGCGGAGCGGGCCTTCTGCCTGCTGGTGCGGAGCCGTCGCAACCGGCGGACCAGCAGCGGGTCCTCGGCGAGGGCGGCGGGGTTGTCGATGACCTCGTTGAGAACCTGGTAGTACCGGGTCGGCGACAGGCTGAACATCTCCTTGATCGCCTGCTCCTTGGCCCCCGCGTACTGCCACCACTGGCGCTCGAACGCCAGGATGTCGCGGTCGCGACGGGACAGCCCGGTGCCGATGGGTTGACCGCCCGGTTGCTGGCTGCCGTCCGGGTGTCCAGACGTCGCGGCGTTCTCCATCAAGGTCCTCCCACGAGCATCGGCCGATCGCAAACGACCTGCGCAACTGCAACCCCACGCCCGTTCCCGGGCACACGAATCACACGTCTGTCATTCCAAGTCTCATCCAACACGGCCGGGGCCGCGTGGTCCAGCGCATCGGCCGGTGTCGCGGGCCGGAGAACGTGCATTGGTGATTGTGTGTCAGTGGATGTGCGGGCGCCGGTCGGCGTAGTGCGTCGCGGCCTCGAATCCCTTTGCCAGCGCCAGCAGGTCCCGCTCGGCCCGGTGCCGCCCGACGAACTGCACGCCCAGCGGCGTTCCCGAGTAGGTGAAGCCGGCCGGCATCGCAATGGCGGGATGGCCGGTGGCCGTCACGTGACAGACGGTCTGCATCCATCCCAGGTAGTCAGGCACCGCCCGGCCCGCCACGATCGGCGGGTACTGGTACCGGGCATCGAAAGCGGGCAACGGTGCGACCGGCAGGATCAGCGCGTCGTAGGTGTCCAGGAACTCGCGCATCCGGTGGAACAGCGTGGTGCGCATCACGGTTGCCCGGCCGATCGCCGGACCGGCCAGATCACGTCCGAGCAGCATGTTCGCGTAGAGGCTCGGCCGCACCGTCGACGAATTCTCTTCGAGGAACTCGCCGAGGGTGGCCTCGAACTGCCATGCGCGCAGGGTGCGGAAGCACTCGTCGGCGCCGGTGAAGTCGGGACTGGCCTCCTCGACGAACGCGCCGTGCGTCTCGCAGGTCGCGGCCGCCGATCGCACCGACTCCGCCACCTCGTCCTCCACGCCAACGGCGCCGCCGAGGTCGGGCGAGAAGGCGATGCGAAGGCCGGCGACCGAACCCTCGCCGACGTCGGCGAAGGACCGGCCCGGCTCTTCCAGTGAGATCGGCGACCGGCGGTCGGGACCGGCCATGACGGACAGCAGCAGGGCCAGGTCGTCGACCGTCCGGGCCATCGGCCCTTGCACGGACAGGCCGGCGTATCCGTCCGTCGCGGGATAGACCGGCACCCGGCCGGCCGAGGGCCGCAGCCCGATGACGTTGCAGTACCCGGCGGGCAGTCGTAGGGAGCCGCCCATGTCGTTGCCGTCGGCAAGCACGTGCATGCCGGCCGCGAGGGCGGCGGCTGCGCCCCCCGAGGACCCGCCCGCCGTCATCGACAGGTCGTACGGATTGCGGGTGACGCCGAAGACCTCGTTGAACGTGTGCCCCCCGGCGGCGAACTCCGGAATGTTCGTCTTACCGATGGTGATGACGCCGGCAGCCTTCATCCGCTCGATCACCAGGTCATCGTCATCGGGCACGAAATCTGCCCGGGACGGGGACCCGAATGTGGTCCTGATCCCTACCGTCAGGTGATTGTCCTTGTGCGCCACCGGAAGTCCGTGCAGCGGTCCGGCGAACTCACCGCGGGCCGCGAGCTCGTCCTGGTCGGCCGCCTGTGCGAGTGCGCGCTCTGCGGTCAGCGTGACGATGGCGTTGACCCTCGGGTTGAACATCTCCACCCGGTCCAGGTGCGCGCCCACCACTTCGCGCGCGCTGACCTGCCGGGATCGCAGCAACGACGACAGTTCGGTGGCGGAGCGGTAGAACAGTTCGTCGCTCACCGCGCCGCCTTCGTTGGTCGTGGGGATGCCGGAGACGGTAGTCGGTGCGAGCGGCAGTCGTCACAGTCGTGGGCGGCGAGGGCGGTCCGGACCGGGTCAGACGCTGGCGATCTGGATGAGGTTGCCGCAGGTGTCGTCCAGCACGGCCGTGGTGACCGGGCCCATCTGCAGCGGCTCCTGCGTGAACGTCACGCCGAGGGCGCGGAGCCGTTCGGTTTCGGCATGCACGTCGGCCACCGCGAAGGAGGTGAACGGGATGCCGTCGACCATCAGCGCCTTCTTGAACGGCTTGGCCGCCGGATGCTCGTCGGGCTCCAGCACCAGCTCGACCCCGTTGGGGTCGTCGGGCGAAACGACTGTCAGCCAACGGTGTTCGCCAAGCGGTATCTCGGTCTTCTTCTGGAAGCCGAGAACCTCGGTGTAGAAGCGGAGCGCCTTCTCCTGGTCGTCGACCAGCACGCTGGCCAGGTTGATCCTCATGGATGGTCCTTTCTGGGTCCGGTCAGTCGGTGCGGGTCAACCACCGCTGCGCGATGACCTTCAGCGGCGCGGTGTCCAGATGGTGGAACTTGTAGCGGCCCTGCCGCCGGGTGGTGATCAGGCCGGCGTCCTCGAGGACGTCGAGATGCTGGGAGACGGCCTGACGCGTCGATCCGACACCATGACCGATCAAGCGGGTGCACAGCTCGAACAGCGTCTGACCGTCCCGGTCCGTCAGCTCGTCGAGGATGGCGCGCCTGGTCGGGTCGGCGAGGGCTTTGAAGATGTCGCCCACCCCCATGACTATAGGCAAGTAGCCGCTTGCATGACAAGGTCCGCGAAGCGCGTCGTGCAGGACCGGCCCGCCGACTTCCATGCCAGCAGGCGAATCCGGCCCCCAGGCCCCTGCGGGCGTGACAGTGGACGATCCGACCGCCGATCGGGTCCGCGGCGGCGCGCATTCAGTCGGCGTCGCGCGCGACGGGATCGAACAGGCGCAAGGGCGCCCGGCGTGCAACCCTGCGCGGGTGACGGAGCACCCGGAATCGCGCAAGGCAGCAAGGCTGCGGCTGTCCATCCTGACGGCCCTCGACAGGGCCCTGCGGCGGTACCCCCAGGTCACTGCGGCGATCGCCGGGGCGCCCGACCGTGACTCCGCCAACGAGCGATCCAGAGCCTGCTCCATATCGACGAGCTACAGGCCACCGCTGTGCTGGACCTGCAAATCAGCCGTCTGACGGCCGACCAGGTCCGGGCGGTCGCCGATGAATGCTCCGAGCTGACCGCCGTCGTGAACTCGGCGGCACTCGACGCGCACGACTGATGCTCCGGTCACTGCCCTTTCGACGACCCGGTCATCTGGCGCCGGAGCGGCGCTTGCTGTAGACGTCGAAGGCGACGGCGCCAAGCAGGACCAGGCCCTTGATGACCTGCTGGTAGGCGACGTCGACGCCCAGGATCGACATGCCGTTGTTCAGCACACCGACCGTCAAACCGCCGACGATGGCGCCGATCACCCGGCCGACACCACCGGTCACCGCGGCGCCGCCGATGAATGCGGCGGCAATGGCGTCGAGTTCGAAAGCGGTCCCGTTCGTGGGATTCGCCAGGTTCAGCCGGGCGGCGAACACGATGCCGGCAAGAGCGGCGAGCACGCCCATGTTGACGAACACCCAGAACGTCACCGACTTGACCTTGATACCGGACAATTCAGCGGCGTGCAGATTCCCGCCAATGGCATACACATGACGACCGAACACCGACCGGTTCATCACCGCGGAGTACACCAGCACGAGGATCGCCAGGATGAACAGCACGTACGGCAGGCCCTTGAATTTCGACAGCTGCAGGACGAAGTACATGATCGCGATGCCGGCAACGACCATCCGGCCGACGAAAGCGCCGGTGGAGCCGACACTCTGGTGGTACTTCACCCGGGCGGCCCGCGTTCGGGCCTGCGTCCAGATCAGCACCGCCACCGACAGCGCGCCGACGAGCAGGGTGAACAGATCAGCCTCGCCGCCACCGAGAAATGCCGGCACGTCGATATAGCCGACCAGTCCGTCGGCGAACCCCGCGGAGATGTTCCGGAATCCGTCGGGGAACGGGGAGATCTGCTGGTTGTTCAACACCAGCATGGTGCCGCCGCGGAAGATGAGCATCCCGGCAAGCGTGACGATGAATGCCGGAATGCCGAAGTAGGCGATCCAATAGCCCTGCCACGCACCGACGAGGGCGCCGATTCCCAGGACGAGCAGTACGCCCAGCCAGACCGGCAGGCCCTGTTGGACGACGAAAACACCGGCAAGGGCGCCGGTGAACCCGACGATCGAGCCGACGGACAGGTCGATGTGCCCGGCGATGATGACGATCACCATGCCGATGGCCAGGATCAGGATGTAACTGTTCTGCACCACCAGGTTGGAGATGTTCTGCGGGGTGAGAATTGTGCCCTTTGTCAGGATCGCAAACAACGTTAGAATCGCCAGGAACGCGATGAAGATGCCGCTCTGCCCGACTCCTCTTTTGGCCGAGGAGAGGAAGTTGCTGGTCGGCGACGGCGGCGGCGCGGCGGCGCTGGCTTTGCGGGAGACGTCGGTGGTCATGGTCAGTCCTTCGTCGCGTCGGTGAGGCGGGGTGCGGGGAGGTCGGGTTCGGGGAAGTCGGCTTCGGGGAGTACCACGGATTGGGACAGGTCCTCGATCGCCTCGGGGGGCAGATCGGTCAGTGCCCGTTGGTCGCGGGTCATGTACTGCATCAAGATTTCCTGGGTGGCGTCGGCCCGCTGTACCTCGCCGGTGATGTGTCCGGCGGACAGCGTGTAGATGCGATCGCAGATCCCGAGGAGTTCCGGGAGTTCGGACGAGATGACCAGGACGCCCTTTCCCTCGTCGGCGAGTTTGTTGATGATGGTGTAGATCTCGTACTTGGCGCCGACATCGATCCCGCGGGTGGGCTCGTCGAGGATCAGCACATCAGGGTCGGAGAACATCCATTTCGACAGCACGACCTTCTGCTGGTTGCCGCCGCTGAGCTTGCCTGCGATCGACAGCACGGTGGGTGCCTTGATGTTCATGCTGGTGCGGTAGGAGTTGGCGACCTCGAATTCCTTGCCGTCGTCCACCCACCCTCCCGAGGCCAGCTTTCCCAGCGCCGCCCCGGAGATGTTCCGCTTGATGTCGTCGATCAGGTTCAGGCCGTAGACCTTCCGGTCCTCCGTGGCGTAGGCAAGTCCGTGGTCGATCGCCTCCCGGACCGATCGGGCCTGGATCTGCCTGCCGGATTTGAACAGTCGCCCGCTGATGTCGGCCCCGTAGGCGCGCCCGAAAACGCTCATCGCCAATTCGGTCCGACCCGCGCCCATCAATCCGGCGAGTCCAACGATTTCGCCGCGCCGGATGGTGAGATTCGCCTTGTCGACCACAATTCTCTCGTTGTGTTGCGGGTGGTGGACGGTCCAGTCCTCGATACGCAGCAATTCTTCACCGATGGCGGGAGTGTGGTCGGGGTAGCGATTGTCGAGTTCCCGGCCGACCATGCCCTTGATGATCCGGTCCTCGCTGACCCCGGTCGACATGTCCAGGGTCTCGATGGATTTACCGTCCCGGATGATGGTGGTGGAATCGGCGATCGCTTTGATCTCGTTCAGTTTGTGCGAGATGATGATGCAGGTGATTCCTTCGTCCTTCAGTCCCCGCAGCAGACCCAGCAGGTGATCGGAATCGATGTCGTTGAGCGCTGCGGTGGGCTCGTCCAGGATGAGTAGCTTGACGTCCTTGGACAGTGCCTTGGCGATCTCCACCAGCTGTTGCTTGCCGACACCGATGTCCATCACCCGGGTCACCGGGTTCTCGTGCAGGCCCACTCGGTCCAGCAGGGCGGCCGCGGCGGCATTTGTCTCGTTCCAGTCGATGAGGCCGCGCCGGGAGCGCTCGTTGCCGAGGAAGATGTTCTCGGCAATCGACAGGTAGGGGCTCAGAGCGAGTTCCTGGTGAATGATGACGATGCCGCGCTGCTCGCTCTGCCGAATATCGGAGAACTCGCACAATTCGCCGTCAAAATGAATTTCACCGGTGTAGCTGCCGTGCGGGTACACCCCGGACAGCACTTTCATCAGCGTCGACTTCCCGGCACCGTTCTCGCCGCAGATGGCATGGATCTCCTGCCTGCGCACCGACAGGCTGACGTCTTGCAGGGCCTTCACGCCGGGGAATTCCTTGGTAATCGATCGCATCTCGAGGATGTGGTCGTCGACCATGATGAACACCGTTCCTTGTTGATTGTGCGAGCGTCCCCGTGACGGACTGCGACCCGGTGGGCGCGCTCTGCCGCACGCGCCCATCGGGTTTGCTGTTACTTCAGGTCGTCTGCGGTGTAGTAACCCGAGTCGATCAGGACCTTTTCGTAGTTGTCCTTGTAGACGATCACCGGGTCGAGCAGCTGCGTCGGGACGACCTTGACACCGTTGTCGTAGGTGGTGGTGTCGTTCACTTCCGGGGTCTCACCCTGAAGGACCGCGCCGGCCATCCCGACGGCGGTCGAGGCCAGATCGCGGGTGTCCTTGAAGATGGTGGCGAACTGCTCACCCGCAATGATCGACTTGACCGAGGCGACCTCGGCGTCCTGCCCGGTCACGATGGGGTACGGCTGACCGGTGGTGCCGTAACCGGCACCCTTGAGTGCGCTGAGAATGCCCAGTGACAGTCCGTCGTAGGGCGACAGGACGCCGTCGACCTTGGAGTCGTCCGAGTAGGTGCTGGTCAGCAGGTTGTCCATGCGGTTCTGCGCGGTGGCCGGATCCCAGCGCAGGATGGCGACCGTCTGGAAGTCGGTCTGCTTGCTCTTCACGACCAGCGTGCCCTTGTCGATGTACGGCTGCAGGGTCTTCATCGCGCCGTTGAAAAAGAAGGTGGCGTTGTTGTCATCCGGTGAACCGGCGAACAACTCGATGTTGAACGGACCCGTCGCGGTCCCCGGGGAGCCGTCCTGATTGAGCAGGCCCAGCCCGACGAGCAGCGAGTTCGCCTGATCGACGCCGACCTGCTCGTTGTCAAAGGTGGCGTAGTAGTCGACGTTCGGGCTGTTGCGGATGAGCCGGTCGTAGGCGATCACCTTGATCCCGTTGTCGGCAGCATTCTGCAATTGGGTGGTCAACGCGGTGCCATCGATGGAAGCAATGATGAGTACCTTTGCGCCATTGGTGATCTGGTTGTCGACCTGGTTGACCTGGGTGGGAATATCGTTCTCCGCGTACTGCAGATCGACCTTGTAACCAGCGGCCTCGAGCTGCTTCTTGACGTTGTCGCCGTCCTGGATCCACCGCTGGGAAGAACTGGTCGGCATGGTGACGCCGATGAGCTCACCGTTTCCCTTGGCGAGTGAGGCCGGGGCCGCGGCGGACGAACCCGACGCGGACGCTGCTGGACTCTCGGAGGCGGACCCTGATGAATCGGCGGCCGCCGAGGCTGCGGACGTCGGTGCGGCTGCGGCGGGCGCGGAAGCAGCGTCGTTGGACCCGCGGCTGGCCGAGCATCCCACCGCCGTCAAAGCGAGAGCCGCGCCGATCGCGGCGGCGATCACCCGTTTGTGAACCATGCAAGCACTCCTTCGGTGGAGTCGATGGCTGCTCAGAGGCCCTGAGCCAGCCGTTGATGGGCTTTGTTGACACCGCGTCAGCCGGCGAAAGCCGTTCTGGCACTCGTCATGTCGGGCAAGCGGTATTCCATGGCGACCGAGCCATATGGGTGAATTCCTCGGCGTGGGCATTCAGCCACTCCGCAGCGGCTGCATCCACGGTCGCCGCGTCGACGCTGCGGACACACCACCGTTGGCGGACTCCTCGTCACATCTGCTCAATTAGCATGGCCAACGACGAGTGTGAACGTTAACAGGTCGACTGTCAAGCATCTTTCGCGTCGGCATGGTCTGCGTCATCGTCGCGCCGAATGACGCGAGACGCACCGTGCAAGGCCCCTCCGGCGCTGTCGACCGGCATCCTGGAGAGTGCCGAAATGATTTCTCAGGGCGCGGACGAGAGCTCCGGGGCGCTCACCAACGCAGATGCCGGACCGTCAGGCGAGCCAGCGCAACGCCATCCCGGCGTACATCGCGACGCCCGCGGGGAAGGCTTTCTCGTCGAAGACGACGGTGTTGGAATGGTTCGGGACGGCGTGCGCCAGGTCGATGTCGGCTGGGCAGGCGCCGATGAAGGCCATCGCACCGGGGTGCTGCTGCAGCACGTACGACCAGTCCTCGGCACCCATGATGGGATCCGGCATCTCGACTGCGGCGTCCCCGCCGAGCATCTCGGCCGCCAGCGCGAGCACCTCCGCCGCCACTCGCGGGTCGTTCTCCGTCACCGGGTAGCCCTCGAACAACTCGAATGTCGCGGTGGTGTCGTGCGCGGCGGATACACCGTCGAGCACCTGCCGTATCCGGCGGCGAACATCTGCCCTGGTGGCGTCGGACAACGTCCGCATCGTCCCCTCGAGCTCCGCGTGGGCGGGAATGATGTTGTTGGTCGTCCCGGCAGTGATCCGACCGACGGTGACCACCGCCGGATCGAAGATGCTGACCCGCCGGGTCACCATGCTCTGCAGCGCGAGGACGACCTCGGCCGCGATCGGGATCGGGTCCAGCGCGTCGTGCGGCGCTGACGCGTGTCCGCCGCGGCCGAGAACGCGGGCGACGAAGTGGTCGGCCGAGGCCAGCAACGGTCCGGGCCGGATGTGGATCTCGCCGCTGCGGAAGGTGGCGGAGATGTGCAGCGCGAACGCACCGGCGATCGGGTTCCCATCGGCATCCTTGCCGGCTGCGCCCAGCAGCCCCTCCTCCAGCGCCTCCCGGGCTCCGTGGAATCCCTCCTCACCCGGCTGGAAGAAGAAGGCGACCCGGCCACCGAGCTGAGCCCGGCGACCGGCCAGGACGCGGGCCGCCGAGGCCAACATCGCGACGTGCGTGTCGTGCCCGCAGGCGTGCATGACGCCACCCAACTCGCTGCTGAAGTCGAGCCCGGTGTTCTCGTGCAGGGGCAGAGCGTCCATGTCGCCGCGCAGCACCACCGTCGGGCCCGGTCGGGCGCCGTGCAGGATCGCCAGCACCGCACTGGTTCCGGTGGCTTCGCGGACCTCCAGGTCCAGGTCGGCGAGCTCGTCGAGGATGGCCTGCTTCGTCTGCGGCAGGTCCAGGCCGATCTCCGGTTGCCGGTGGATCCGGCGACGCAGGCCGACTGTCCGGTCCTGCACCGCGCGGGCGTCGCCCAGCAGCTCGGAAAGGAAGCTGTCGGGCACGCCACCCGGGGTCAACGTGCTGGAAGCCTGGTCGGGAGTCTGGGGCGCTTGCACGCGGTCGATATGCCCATCGCCCCGCCGCGCCAAACGGTGCAACGGGATTTGGGTCCTGACAACGTCCGCAGACAAACGCTGTCAGGACCCGAGGGCGTTGATCCGATGCACAGACGGGCCGTCGACCCCCGGCCGTCAGCGCCCAGCCTTCTCCACTGGAGCCGACCTGACGAACAGCACGGCGACCGCGGCCAGCAGCACCACCACGATCGGTACCAGCATCGTCGGGCGCATCGCCTCGGTGAAGGCCGTGGCGAACACCTGCTGGGCCGCTGCGTGCAGCTGCTCGGCCACCGGCGGCGGTGTCCCGTCGGGCAGCGCGGCACCTGCGGCCTGCCCGGCACCGACCTCGATCCCGCCGGAGGATACCGTCGTCAGTCCTTGCAGGAACGGCTCCCGGGCCGGCGCCGGCAAGCCCTGCGCGACCAGCTCGGCCTGCGACACGAGGGCGCTTCCGAGCCGGTTCGCGAGCAGCGCACCGAGCACCGCCGTGGCCAGCACCGCACCGAACTCCTGCACGGTGTCCAGCACCCCGGCTCCGATACCCGCTCTGGAGGGCGGCATGTCGCGGGTCGCCAGCCCGAACACCGGCGTCCAGACGCACCCGAGGCCGATCCCGGCGGCGACCAGGCCGGGGACGAACGCCCACTGCCCGGAGTCCGGAGCGGCCACCGCGACGACGTAGGCCATTCCGGCTGCGAACAGCAGCAGACCGCTGAGGAGCACCCACTTCATGCTGATGCGGCCGGACCCGGAGAGCCCGCCGACGACTCCCGAGGTGATCATCATGGCCATCGACTGGGTTCCGATGACGAGCCCGGCCGCCACGGCCGACAGCCCCAGCACCGACTGGTAGTAGATCGTCAACGGCAGGAACAGGCCCACCATCGCGAACCCCATGGCCAGCAGGACGAGCGTCATCACGGTGAAGCTCCGGTCGGTGAAGACCGCGAACGGCAGCAGGGGTTCGGCGTCCTGGGTGCGGACCTGCCGCCAGAGGAACAGCCCGAGCAGGACAACCCCGATCGCGATGATCAGCGGGATGGTCAGGAACCCGGCAACGGTTCCCCAGTTGTACCGCTCACCCTCGATCAGCCCGAAGACGACCCCGAACAGACCGGCGGTCAGCAGCAGCACGCCGGGCACGTCGAGCCGGTGCCGCACCCCGGGACGGACGTCGGGCATGAAGACGAACGCCAGCGCGATCGCGGCGATGCCGATCGGGATGTTGAGGAAGAAGATCCACCGCCAGCCGACATTGGTGACGATGAACCCGCCCAGCGTGGGCCCCAGCAGGACACCCAGGCCCGACATGATGCCGATCGCCGCGAAAGCCGGACCGCGCTTCTCGACAGGCAGTGTCGAGGTGATCAGCGGCAGGCCCTGCGGGGCGAGCAGCGCAGCCCCGACGCCCTGCAGGGCGCGGAAGGCGATCAGCTGACCGGGGGTCTGGGAGAGCCCCGACGCAAGGCTCGCGATGGTGAAGAGGGTGAGTCCGACCAGGAAAAGCCCTCGTGGGCCGTAGATGTCGCCGAGCCGTCCGGCTGTGATCAGCAGCACCGTGTACGTCAGCGAGTACGCGGACCCCACCCACAGCACCGTCTCCAGGGTGGCGCTCAGGTCGGTGACGAGATCGGGAATGGCGATGTTGACGATGGTGATGTCGAGCAGGGTCATGAACAGGCCGAGGCAGAACACCGCGATGACGAGCGTCGGGCGAACCGGCCGATTGCCGTGAACCGGCACCCCGGTCACCGTGGTGACCGGATGGTCGACAATCGCAGGTTCGGCCGGATCACGTGTTGCCGGGGATTCGGGCGAGGGTCGGGACATGGGAACATCTCCTTGCACTGTCGATGGGTTGATGCCGCTCCGGGTTCCGGCTGTTCGGCCGGATCCCGGTCATCACCGCTGACGCGGTGCGGCGCAGGGCATCTGCCCCGCGCCGGGCCGGTGGTGTGTTCGCAGCACACCGCCGGCCCTTCTGTGTCGCACGTACGGAAGGCGCACGTCAGGAAGGCGGATCGCGATCCGCGTCGGAGGCGTCCCGGGCAACCCCTTTCCCGTGCGGTGGGCCGGCCTCGCCCGCGGGCATTCGCGGGATGCCAGGGAACGAACCCATCCCGCGCTGCAGCCCCTCGGCCCAGTCCCGGATTGTCTGCGCGTCCCAATAGAGATCGCCGACGGCAAGTTCGTCCACGATTTTCGTCACCCAGGCGTGTTCGGCCTGCAGCATCGCAAGGCGGTAGTCGTCCTCCACCGTGAAAAGTCTGGGCAGGTCGTACTTCTCGCGAAGATCGGCGGCGACCGACTGCATCGCGGCGATCTCACTGCCGAGACTGAGCAGCCGGGCGGTGAGCTGCGCGCGGGCGTCACCCGCGGACAGCATCGGCAGGAACGACAGTGCCGCGGGAAAATCGGGGTACTCGTTCCGGACGGTGCGGATCATCGTCACGAGCCAGGTTTCAGCTGTCTCGCGACCTTCTTCGGTGAGCTGGTAGACGGTCCGTTCCGGGCGGCGGCCGTCCCGCGCCGTTTCCAGCGGTTCGATCAGGCCGGCGTTGACCAGTCGCTCGACGGCCGGGTAGAGCGAGCCACGCTGCACCCGCACCACGTGGTCCTTGCCGCGCCATTGCATCAGGCGCTGCATCTCGTACGGGTGCATCGGGGCCTCGGCCAGCAGCACCAGCACCATCAGCATCAGCGGGCTGGGCCGCACCGCAGGACGCCCGGCTTTAGTCATTGCATGACTATCTACCGGGTGACGCGTGACGTCAACCCCCATCGGTGTGACACCACGACGACACCATTCGACGCGATGCTTCAGCCAGAGATCAGGCTGTGTGCCTCCGGCGCACGAAGGGCCGGGACGACACCGGGCGGGTTCGATCACGCCGCCGCAGGAAACGCCGGCCCGTGTCGGGCGCAGATGCCTGTGCTGCCATCGCGCTCTCCCAGAAGATCTCGGCGAGATCGGGCTCGACGTCTTCGTCCGGGACCAGTTCGGCCGCGACTGCGTCCAGCGACAGAAGGCCCACCAGGCAGCCGTTCTCGACGACGGGCAGGACGGCCATGCGCAGCCCGAGCATCAACTCGAGCAACTCCGGGCCCGCCGGCTCATCCGGATGCGCGAAAGGGCCGGGCGTACCGATCAAAGAGCCGGCCGGTGTGGAAAGCGGGTCGAGCGCACCGGCCACGCACTGGTCGATGATCGCCTTGCTGGTGATCATGCCGACGAACTCGCCGCCGTCGCCGTGCACTGGTACGGCGTCCACGGCCCCTGCCCGAAGCCTGCGGGCGGCTGCGACCGTGGTTTCACGGTGGTGCAGAGACGGTGCGGGCGACGACATCAGATCCCTCGCGCGCGCGGTCACACCAGGTGCCCATGCCGAGGGGAGCAGTGCCGCCAGCGACACGCGCGGTGTATCCCGCGGTCAACCCGATGTTCGGGGCAAGCCTGCTCTGCCCGGCCTCTCCGGCGCTGCGCCATCCGATCCCCCTGTTTCGATCGTTCCGAGTGCGGGTGATCGTAAGAACCGCGAAAGGTTGTCCCACAGGGCCGAAAGTCCCGTCCCGAAGACGGTCATCACCGGCCGGAACCCAGCGGCTCGACCAGGGCCCATTCCTCATCCCATGCCCCGGCGCGCTGCCGGTCCAACCGCCAGCGAGTGCCAGCCACGCCGTCCACAGGATGACGCCGACCATGAACCAGGCGCCCACCGCGCTCACCACCACCAGGCTGGCCGCCGCCGCTGTGATCGAGTGGGCGGAGTCGAGCGGCGGGTCGGCCGGGTTGCCATCCGGGTCCAGCCACACGGGGACCTGAGTTGCACCGACCACGGCGGTGTCACCGGTGTCGGACCCGACGGTCACAGTGCCGCTGCGGAGCGTGCGTTCTGGTGCCAGCCGGTACGAGGCAACCGGAGCCTCGACCGTGACCGGCACGCCGTAGACGCCGATCGCCGGGACCGGTGGGTCCGCGTCCAGCGTCGCGACGGTCGCGGTGAGGGTCCGTGCCTGCTGCGTCAAGACCGCCGAGACCTGTTGCCACAGTTCCGCCGGTGGTGACAATCGGCTGCGCCAGTGCCCACAGCACGGCCACGACCATCGCGTCCGCGGCCTACAGGCGGTCCCGCCCCCTGGCCGGCAGGTGACGCCAGATCGAGAGGGGCCTTCCGTGATGCCGGTGCGGGTCCGCCGGCCGGTGAGCGGTTACCACCTGCGTCCCTCCCCTGCCGGGTTCGCGATGGGGTCGCCGGGTTACTGCGGAGTCCGGGTTGCTGCGGAGTCCGGGTTACCGCGGAGGCCGGACGATGACGACCGGAACCGAGCTGTGCCCGATCAGCGTCTGACCGGTCGACCCGGCCAACAGGCCCGCCAGTCCGGCATGCCCGCGGGTTCCGAGCACCATCAGCTGAGCGGTCGTGGCCAGGTCACCGAGGGCGAAGGCCGCGCCCTGCCTGGTGAGCACCTGCTCGACGGCAACGTCCGGATACCTCTCACGCCACCCGGCAAGCCGTTCGGACAGCAGCTCACGCTCGGATTCTTCGATCGGATCCGGGTCGGCAAGCATCGCCGTGTACATCGGAACCGGCCCCATCCCGGCGGGATCGGTCCAGCAGTGCACGGCGGTCAGTGGTGCGTGCCGCAGTGACGCCGCCTCGAAGGCGAACGAGATCGCACCCTCGCTGGCCGGCGAGCCGTCGATGCCGACGACGACAGGGCCGGTCACCGGCTCCTCCCCGTCCGGAATGACCGCCACCGGACTCGGATTCCGGGCGATCAACTTCGCCGCCAGCGAGCCGAGGGCGGTCGCGACACGACTCCGGTGGTAGCCGCCGAGGACCGTCAGCACGGCGCCATCGGCGGCATGCCGCAGGGTGGTGGCCGGATCGCCGTTCACGACCTCCGTCGTCACGTCCAGGTCGGGATACGTCGTCCGGACAGCGACGGTGACCTCGTCGATAACGGCCTGACCGTCTTCGGCCATGGTGGCGAGCATGTCCGCGGGGTACGGGTTGTACCCGGCGTAGCCGGCCGCCGGAAGCAAGTAGGCGAAGACCAGTTTCAGCGCGGCGTGCCGGCGCACGGCCTCCCGCGCTGCCCACAGTGCAGCGTGCCGTGCACTGGCCGACCCGTCGACGCCGACGACCAGCACCGGTCCGGTACGCCGCCGGCGGCCCTGCTTCGGCACCAGATCCGGTACGGGATGGGGTGCCGCAGAGTGACGGGAAGGTGTTGCCATCATGGGCATTTCGTGGACTGTCATCGGTCCGGTCCTTTCCTGCGGCGGGGTGGCACTCCCGCCGACGGAGCCCGGCTGAATTCCAGCCGCTGGTGGGAGTCGGCGATCACCGAGGTGCGGTGCCGAAGGACCGTGCGGAAAGGAGCATCGACTCCTACGCACACGCGATGAGCCTTGCTGACCGTCGTTGCTGATACCAGCGTGAATCGCTCCGAATGGCGCCGTCAGGGCCATTGGACCTCTCCGTTCGGGACAACCGGATCGGCCGGCCGGTAAACGTTCGTTGCACCGAGAGACGCTGCACCGCGGGCTCTTCCGGTTCTGACCGAAGGTCCAAAGACGTGGCGCCGGGACCTTCGCCTCTATCCCGGTGTGCCTCGCCGGATCATTCTGAGGGGTGGAGAGAAAGGACATGCCATGAGAAACTCCTACAAGAACCTGATCGCTTCGCTCCTGGTCGCCGCCATCGTCGTGCCGTACATCGGCTATCTGATCCGCGGCGAGATGCCCTTCCTGAAGGACACCCGCGGCATGGCGGCAACCGGCCTGATTCTCGGCCTGATCGCGGCCGCGATGGCCGGGCAGGCTGTCTTCGCGAGCGGGCTGTGGCACCGGATCGCCTTGTCTGCAGGCGTTGTCACGCTCGGCGTGGGGATTGCGGCCGTCTGGTTCGAAGGCAATGACATCCTGCTCGCGGTCTTCATGTCGGGCATCGTGGTGACCTACGGGCTGGCCGAGATGCTGTACCTGCAACTGCCGCATGCCACTGCCGGGTCCGGCGGACACTCGCTGCAACACAGCTGACCGCACGGACGTCAGCAGCCCGATGCGGATGGGCCTGATCGGGTGCCTGATCGGGTGCGCCTGATCGAGTGCCTGATCGGGACAATTCGGCCCTGGCGTACGACGATCTCGCTATGGCGCACTCGACTTCCGATCCGACCCGTTGGTTCACCGACCTGCTGACCGCCGACCGGGCGGGTGTGCCCTGGACGGATGCCGTCACCAGGACCACTGCCTGGCAACTGGACACGCTGGCGCAGCTCACGACAACCTGGACGTCCCTGTGGACGTCGGGCACGGCCGCAGAACCGGCGATCACCGATCGCCGGTTCGCCGGTGAGCAATGGGCCAAGGACCCCCGGTACGCAGCGATGGCCAGGACCTATCTGACGCAGACGGATCTGCTGCGCAGGGCTCTTGATGCCGCTCCGCTGGACGAGCGGACCAAGGGCCAATGGGAGTTCGCGATGCGTCAGGTGATCGACGCGCTCAGCCCGTCGAACACGCTGGCCACGAACCCGGAGGCGCTGCAGCTTGCCCTGGAAACCGGCGGTGCGAGCTTGGTCGAAGGGCTGCGGCTGTACACCGAAGACCTTGCCAAGGGCCGGGTCTCGATGACCGATGATGCGGCGTTCGAGGTCGGCGGCAACCTGGCGATCACGCCGGGAAGTGTGGTCTTCCAGAACGAGCTGATCCAGCTGATCCAGTACACGCCGACAACGGCGAAGGTGCGTGAGCGCCCGCTGGTGATCATCCCGCCGTGTGTGAACAAGTACTACATCCTCGATCTCCGGCCGGAGAACTCCGTCGTCCGGTACCTGGTGGCGCAGGGGCACACAGTGTTCATGGTGTCCTGGCGGAACGCCGGCCCCGACCAGCAGAAGCTCGTCTGGGACGACTATCTCGCCCTCGGAGTGCTCCCCGCGATCGAGACGGCGAAGAAGATCTGCAAGGTCGACCAGGTCAACACCCTTGGCTTCTGCATCGGCGGGAGCCTGCTGACCGGGGCGCTCGCCGCACTGGCGGCGCGCGGCGAGAACCCGGCATCGAGCATGACCCTGTTCACCGCGATGCTGGACTTCACCGAGGGCGGCGAGATGGGGTTGCTCGTCACCGAGCAGGGGGTGGCGGCCCGCGAGGCGGCCATCGGCACCGGCGGCCTGGTCAAGGGCAGCGAGATGGCCCAGCTGTTCGCCTCCCTGCGGGCCAACGACCTGATCTGGCCGTACGTCGTGAACGGCTACCTGAAGGGCAAGCCGCCGCCGCCGTTCGACCTCCTTTACTGGAACATGGACAACACGAACCTCCCCGGGCCGATGTTCTGCTGGTACATCCGGGCGTCGTACCTGGAGAACCGGCTGTGCCTGCCGGGCGGAACCGTCCAGCTGGGCGAGACGATCGACCTGCACGAGATCACGGCGCCGACGTTCCTGTACGCCTCCAAGGAGGACCACATCGTGCCGTGGAAGTCCGCCTACGCCTGCACGCAGATGTTCAGCGGCGACACCACTTTCGTGCTGGGCGCAAGCGGCCACATCGCCGGCGTCATCAATCCGCCGGAGAAAAAGAAGCGCCATTATTGGGCGCACGCGGACGGCGGACGGCCCACCGCTGATCCGGATACCTGGTTCGAGAACGCCGAGCAGGTGCCGGGCAGCTGGTGGCCGGCATGGAACGACTGGCTCACGGCACACTCGGGACGGCTGGTCGGCGCGCGCAGGAAGCTCGGGAACGCCGACTTCCCGCCGATCGAGGACGCACCCGGGAGCTATGTGAAGCAGAAGAGCCGGTGACGTGTTCGCAGCGTCCGGCCGCGATCACCGTATGCCTCTCGAACCGGCGGGCGCTCCTTTAAGCTCGCTCGGTGAACCCTCCCGGCGTCCCTGCTGAAGGTTCCCGCCCATGAGCCGGCGGGCGCTCGGTGCAGGGGTGCTGTTCGGGGTGCTGCTGCTCGTCGTGATCGCATCCGGCCTGTCCGGGCAGCGCACCGCAGGCACGCCGGTGGGTGCACCGGTTCGCCCGGCGCCGTCGGTCGGTGATTGTCAGCTGGAGGTCACCTCCGAAGCGGAGGTCCCAGGCAACCAGCTGCCGAGTCCGGGACTGTCGCCCTGCAGCGGACCCCGGGTCGGCGAGGTCATGGTGGTGTTCCCTGACTATGCGGCTGCCGGCACCGTCAGCCCCGGCTCGGTCAGCCCACTCGAAGCATGCTCCGACGAACTGAACGGCTACCTCGGCCAGCCGGGCGAGAAGTCGCAACCCGGCACCTGGGTGCCGGCACTCACGGTGGAAACCCGGCTGGTCTACCCGAGCCCCCGGCAACGAGCGGCGGGTCAGCACTGGGCCGCCTGCGTGGTGTACCCATTGGCGGGCAACACCGTGGTCCGGCAGTTCAGCGGGCCCGTCCGGAACGTGATGCGCCGCCCCGGCACGGACAGCGCCACCCTCTCGGCCTGCTTCGACGAGCTCGGGAAGGAACCTCTGAGGTGCCTTTCCCCGCACCGGGCCGAGGTGTTCGCCTGGATGACCGTCGAGCCGGGGACGACCGGCGCGGAACTCCAGGCGTCCTGTCAGGAACTGGTGGAGGACGTGACGCTGATGCCCGACCCCACCGCGGCCGGCGAGCTGACGATCTCGGGGGCCATCTATCCGCTCGACAGCGTCCTCTCGGGCACCTACCGGGCACAGTTCGCGCTGTGCGCCGTCACGGTCACCGACCCGGTCCGGACCCTGACGTCCACCCTGCGCAACCTGGCTGACGGCCCGGTGCCGTTCAGCTGAGTGCCGTTCAGCTGAGCAACGGGACGCGGGCGATCAACCAGGGCCGGCCAGCTCCCTGACCGGCGTCGTCGAGCAGCACGGTCCGCGCGGCGCACTGCTCCCAGCCGTTAGTCGAGCGGTGCGATGGACGCCGACCAGCGTGCTGATCGGCTTCGAGAGCGAGCCTGGCGACAACACCAGCCTTTCTTACCTCTGAAGGGAAGATACGAAACCCCAGTGACGGCCGCGGTCACGGTGACACGTCGAGGCGGCGCAGGTCTCCGACTCGACTATTGAGCGGTACGTCAGCGGGGATCGGTCATGGGCACATCGTCAGGATCCAGTTGGGCTCGGTATGTCGGCACCGTCTCGTATTGCGGACCTGTCGAATACTTCGGCTCTCGCACGCAGGAAGACTCGCATCGGGCTGGACGTGGGCTGATCAGGAATGTTGCCGGTGGTGAATCGTCCCTATGCTCCGGGCATGAGCGAGACGATGACCTACGGGCATCTGGGTCGGTCCGGTTTACTGGTCAGCCGGCTCGGTCTGGGAACGATGAACTTCGGTTACCTGGCGGACGAGCCGAGCAGTTTCGCGGTGATGGACGCCGCGTTCGACGCGGGCATCGTGCTTTTCGACACCGCCGATGTGTACGGCGGCCCGCAGTCCCCGGACATGGCCAAGGGCTACGGCATCTCGGAACAAACCGTCGGACGGTGGCTACAGCGCAGCAGGCACCGGGACGACATCGTGCTGGCCACGAAGGTGTATCAGCCGATGGGGGTGGGCCCGAACGACCGCCGGTTGTCCGCTTACCACATCCGGCGTGCATGCGAGGCGAGCCTGCGTCGGTTGCAGACCGATCACATCGACCTGTATCAGATGCACCACGTAGACCGGGCCACGCCTTGGGAGGAGATATGGCAGGCGATGGAACAGCTGGTCCGGGACGGGAAAATCAGCTATGTCGGCAGCAGCAACTTCGCCGCGTGGGACATCGCGCTGGCCCAGTCTGCCGCGACGGCAAGGCATTTCCTGGGTCTGAGCTCGGAGCAGAGCCTGTACAACCTCGCGGTGCGGGCGGTCGAGCTGGAGGTGGTTCCCGCGCTGCGTCATCTGGGTATCGGGCTGATCCCCTACAGCCCGTTGCACGCGGGTCTACTCACCGGTGTGCTGGAAACCGAAGCGCAGGGGCGGCTCTCGGCGGATCAATTGCCCCGCGTCGATGCGCATCGTGCCCAGCTCCAAGTCTATGAGGAACTGTGCCGGGAGGTCGGCGCGAAGCCGGCAGATGTGGCGTTGGCGTGGCTGTTGAGCAACCCGGTGGTGTCCGCCACGATCGTCGGGGCGATGACGATCGACGAGCTGCATGCCGACCTGGGCGCGTTGTCGGTGCAGTTGGACGAGGACACCCTGCGGCAACTGGACCAGATCTGGCCCGGCCCGGGGGAAGCCCCGCAGGCCTACTCCTGGTGAGAACCTGCCCGGCGGCGCGGGGCGGCTGGAGTCTCCCGGGCACGCCCTTTCGATCGTCGCGATGTGCCGGCCGCCGAAGACCCGGTGGTGTCCCGCACGATGAGCGCCAGCAGGTGTTCCGCGGCAAGCCGCGCACCACCGTGATCGTCGACCTTGACCGCGGCGACACCTGGGATCGGTTCCTGGTCCACCAGCACCAGCGGCAGACCACGTCTGCCTAGCCAGTCCATCGCCGGCGCGTCGAACCTCCCGGTGAAGACCAGGGTGGTCTCCATCGGCACATCCCGCACCGGTATCCACCCGCCCGCGTCGTCGGGCGTCAACAGTGTCAGGGACAGCCCCGACCCGACCAAGCCGTCCGCGACGGCGCCGAGGAACGTCGGTGGTCACCTCCTCAGCGAACACGTTGCGCAGCATGGTGCTGAACAGGACCCCCACCACACCTGTCGCTCCGCGGGCCAGCGCACGAGCCGCCGGGTCCGGGCCGACGTAGCCGAGATCCTCTGCGAGGGACAAGATCCGCCCCCGCAACTCCGGCGACAGCTTGCCCGGGCGGGAAAACGCGTTGGACACGTCATCCGGCTGACCCCCACCGCGTCGGCGATCGTCTGCAGTGTCACCCGGGTCATGGTGGTCGGCTCCCTCACTCCGCACGCTCCTGCAGCGCCGATCCCCTAGGACTCAAGCTGCCGAGCGAGGACCGTCACACGCCGGTTGATGTCGTCACGGACGAGGCGCATTCGTTCGATGCCGTCGATGCCTCGTTCGGAGGGTTCGTCGGTGTCCCAGTTCTCGAACTGGGTGCCGGGTATCGGGTCGAGCTGGACTTCCCGACCGAGGGTGATGACCAGGTCGGCGTTGTCGATCGTTTTCTGGGTGATCGCCTTCGGTACCTGATCGGTGATGTCGACGCCGACCTCGAGCAGCGACTGCACCGATAGTGCGTTGATGGCCGGACCGGGGGCGGTCCCGCCGGAGTCCACGGTGACCCGGTCGCCGGCGATGCTGCGCATCAGACCGGCGGCCATCTGGGACTTGCCGCCGTTCTTCACGCACACGAACAGCACCGCCGGCGCGGCTGGTGTGGTCATGGGTTGTCAGGCGTTCGCGGGCAGGAGCTCGCCGATGAGGGTCTCGACCCGGCCGCGGATGTCGTCGCGGACCGTGCGCACCATCTCGATGCCCTGGCCGGCCGGGTCGTCGAGTTTCCAGTCCTCGTAGCGCTTGCCGGGGAAGATCGGGCAGGCATCACCGCAACCCATGGTGATGACGACATCGGAGGCCTGGACGGATTCGGTGGTCAGGATCTTCGGTGTCTGGGTGGAGATGTCGATGCCCTCCTCGGCCATTGCCTGCACGGCGACCGGGTTGACCTTGTCGCCGGGGATGGAACCGGCGGAGCGGACTTCGATCTGACCTTCGCCGAGGGCTGAGAGGTAGCCGGCGGCCATTTGGGATCGGCCGGCGTTGTGGATGCAGACGAACAACACAGCGGGCTTGTCGGGCATGGGGTTCTCCTTCGCTGAGATATTGGTTGGATTGTGGGGTTGGTCTGGGTCAGACGCCGAGGGAATCGGCGAATGCCTGAACGGGCTCCTGGGGACTGGGATCGGTGGTGTGGGCGACTGGCCCGTCGACCGTCACGAGTGGGTGGGATGCGAGGTGGTGCTGGGCGTCCAGGGCTGCGGCGCAGCCGGAGCCGGCGGCGGTGATGGCCTGCCGGTAGATGTGGTCGACGAGGTCGCCGCTGGCGAAGACGCCTTCCACGCTGGTTCCGGTGGACGCCGTCGCATCCACCGCGTGCCCGGTCAGCACGTAGCCCTCGCCGTCGGTGGCGACCTGGTCGCGGAACAGGTCCGACCGCGGGTCGTGACCGATCGCGACGAACACGCCGGTCGCGGCCAACTCGGTCTGCTCGCCGGTGACGGTGTCGGTGAGGGTGACCCCGGTGACGCTCGTCTCGCCGTGCAGGGCGGTGATCGCGGCGTTGGTGATCCACCGGATCTTCGGGTCCTTGCGGGCCCGGTCCAGCATGATCGCGCTGGCCCGGAACTCGTCGCGGCGGTGCACGATCGTCACGGACCTGGCGAAGCGGGTCAGGAAGGTGGCCTCTTCCATCGCGGAGTCGCCGCCGCCGACGACCACGATGTCCTGGTCGCGGAAGAAGAAGCCGTCACAGGTCGCGCAGGCCGAGACGCCGCGGCCGATGAGGCGTTGCTCGTCGGGCAGGTTGAGGTAACGCGCGGCGGACCCGGTGGACAGCACCACGGCGCGGGCCCGGTGGGTGACGCCGTCGACGGTGACGGTCTTGACCGGCCCGGTCAGGTCGACGCCGTCGGCGTCGACGGTGCGAAGGTCGGCGCCGAAGCGTTCGGCCTGCTCGCGCATCTTGGCCATCAGTTCCGGGCCTTGGATGCCGTCGGGGAAGCCGGGGAAGTTCTCCACCTCGGTGGTCGTCATCAGCGCACCGCCGTAGGAGTAACCCTCGAACACCACTGGCTTGAGCTCGGCCCGTGCCAGGTAGATCGCGGCGGTGTACCCGGCCGGCCCTGAGCCCACCACAATCACGTCGTGCACCGGGCCGGTGTTCTCGACCGCCGCTCCGGCTTTGTTCTGGGGGTTCATAGTTCGCTCCTCTGCGGGGATCCGGGAGTTCCGACGATCATGGGCTCATGCGCTGTGGGGACCTCCGGTGTGGAGGTGGACGGTGAAGGCTGATGCGCAGGTTCTGTGGTCACACGGTTTCCGGGGAAGAGACTGACGACCACACCGAGACCGATTGCCGCGCCGACGATCTGCGCGCCGATGTAGAGCGGGACAGACCTGGGGGCGATGCCGGCGAAGGTGTCGGTGAAGATCCGGCCGATCGTCACAGCGGGATTGGCGAACGACGTCGAGCTGGTGAACCAAGCCTCGGCGAACAACCGGCGTGGCAGCCCGATGGGATCGGCGTCCTTGACAACACTCATATCTCAACCATACTTGACTCAATGGCTTTCGAGCTAGTCGGGTTCAGTTGATGCTGTGATGGCTGATCAACAGTGACGGAGACGGCATGAGTGTGGAATTGGAGCGGCGGGCCGCGGTGCACGCCGCGTTGGGTGAGCCTGTCCGGTTGGGCATCGTGGACAGGCTCGGGCCCGGTGACGCCTCGCCCGGTGAGTTGGCCGAGGCATTCGGGTTGGGTACGAATCTGCTCGCCCATCACCTCAAGGTTCTCGAAGATGCCGGGGTGATCCGCCGGGTTCGGTCCGAGGGTGACCGGCGACGCAGCTATGTGCAGTTGTGCCTGGACGACCCGCTGGTCCGGGAAGCGGCGGCCGCCGGACGCGATGCCGCCGATGTTCTCGGTTCGGCCAGGTGGCCGCGGGTGGTGTTCGTGTGCACCGCGAACTCGGCCCGCTCCCAGTTGGCGGCCGCCCGGTGGAACACGATCAGCCCGGTCCCGGCCGCGTCTGCGGGCACCCACCCCGCCGTGCGGGTGCACCCGAGAGCGGCCGCCGTCGGCCGCCGGCACGGATTGCGCCTCGGGCGGGTCAAACCCGTCGGCATCGATCAGGTCGTCCGAGACGGAGACCTCGTCGTCGCGGTCTGCGACAACGTCCACGAGGAACTCGACCCCGCCCGGGACCGGTTGCACTGGTCGATCCCCGACCCGGTCCGGGTCGACACCGACGAGGCCTTCGAAACCGCGTACGCCGACATCACCCGCAGGGTCGGGCAACTCGCCGCCACCATCACCGAGCCCCCGCCGAACCGTCCCGGAACTTCCCACCGCAGTGAACCTTCTGGAGGCAATGGATGACGACTCCGACCACCCCAACCCCGACCACGCCGACGTGGAGCACGCTGAGCCTTGATCAGGCACACGCACTGCGGACCGCGGCAACCCGGTTGGCCACCGACTTCGAGGGTGTCTTCGGCACCGAGACGATCGAACGGTTCCTGCATTCCTCGTTCGACCAGTTCGCCGTGAGGGCGAGCGTGACGAAGTTCCTGCCGCTGATGGCCGAACGGTTCGCCCGGCAACGACTCCGGGCGTTGGCGAAGGTCGAGGGTTTGCATGATGACGGCAAACCCACCGTGCTGTTCCTGTGCGTGCACAACGCGGGTCGCTCGCAGATGGCGATGGGATTCTTCGCCGCGCTGGCCGGTGATCGGGCGGTCGCCTGGTCCGGTGGCTCCGAACCCGGCTTCGAGGTCAACCCGGCGGCTATTGCGGCGATGGCCGAACGCGGCATCGACATCTCCTCGGAATTCCCGAAACCATGGACCGACGAGACGGTCCGCGCCGCGGATGTGGTGATCACCATGGGCTGCGGCGATGCCTGCCCGGTGTTCCCCGGGAAACGCTATGAGGAATGGGTTCTCGAGGACCCGGCCGGTCTGGGCGTCGCCGCGGTTCGCCCGGTCCGCGACGAGATCGAGCGCCGGGTCCGGACCCTGCTCGACGAACTGCACGTCACCCGGCAGGGGTGAAAGCCCCAGAAACACACAACGCCGGAAGGGTTCGACCGGGGGGCGATTTGCACCTCAGGCTGGGGCGGTGACCGCACCGGCGTCGGCCAGCTCGGCCAGTGCCGCAACGCCGACCGGGTCGTCGACCAGCCTCGGGACCACCGCGACGCGGTTGGCCAATTCACCGATGACGGTGTCGAGTTGCTCGCGCTCGGCCGCCGCGCGGTGCCGCAGCAGCGGTGAGTCCGGTCGGGCCGCAGCGAGGGAGTTGTTCACGACCCACGCCCACGGCTCGATACCTGCTCGGCGCAGCTCGGCCTGCAACGACGTCGCCTCGAGCACCGGTGTCTGCTCGGCCAGCGTGACCAGGATGATCTTGGTGTTGACCGGGTCCTGCAGCCGCATCAGCGGAGTGGTGAAGTTGATGCCGTTCCCGAGCTGGCGGGCGATCTCGCGGTGGTAGGAGCCGGTGGCGTCCAGCAGCAGCAGCGTGTGCCCGGTCGGGGCGGTGTCGACCACCACGAATCGGCGGGTCGACTCGTTGATGATCCGGCTGAAGGCCTGGAACACCGCGACCTCCTCCGTGCACGGGGATCGGAGATCCTCGGCGAGCCCCGCGCGACCGGTCTCGTCGAGTGCGGCGCCCTTGGTGGACAGCACCCGATCGCGGTAGGCGCGAGTGGCCTCGGCGGGGTCGATCCGCGATACCTGCAGGTTCGCGGGCCCTCGCCCGCCGTCGGCGCTGGTCTGCAGGGTGGCGGTCAGGTGTGCTGCCGGGTCGGTGGTGCTGAGGTGCACGTCGTGGCCGCGTTCGGCGAGCGCGACGGCGATGGCGGCGGCGATGGTCGTCTTACCGACCCCGCCCTTGCCCATGCACATGATCAAGCCGTGGCCGGCGGCCGCGAGTTCGTCGATGAGCTCGGCGAGCGGCGCGTCCGGCAACGGGTCGGGTTCGATGCCCGCGACATCGCCCGGGCCGGTTGCGGTGAACAGCGTCCGCAAAGCGGGGAGCCCGACCATGTTGGCGGCCTTCAGGTCGATCTGGTCGATCGGCAGCCCGCGGAGCTCCGCCGGGAGATCGGCGATGGCGGCTTGTTCGCGCACCCGGATACCGGCGGCGAGCGGGTCGTCATCGCCCGCGGCCGGCAGGACACCGTTGATCACAACGTGCTGGCGGTGCAGGCCGATCGCGTCGAGTTCGGTGTGGGTGCGAGCGATCTCGTCCAGGCTGGACGTCTGGGGACGGGCGACCAGAACGAGCCGGCTGCGGGTGCCATCGGCCAGGGCGCGGACCGCTGCGGCGTACATACCGCGTTGTTTGTCCAGACCGGACAGCGGGCCCAGGCACGATGCGTCACCGACGCCGGCGTCGAGGAACTCCGTCCACGACCCGGGCAGCTGCAGCAACCGGATGGTGTGTCCGGTCGGCGCGGTATCGAACAGCACATGGTCGAACCGCTCACTGCCACCTTCGTCGTCGGCGAGCAGCGCGGTGAACTCGTTGAACGACGCGATTTCCGTCGTGCACGACCCGGACAGCTGCTCGGTGATGGCCGCGATCTCGGCGGCGGGCAGCACATCACGGACCGGGCCGACGATGCGTTCACGGTAGGCCTGCGCGGCCTGCTCCGGGTCGATCTCCAACGCCGACAATCCGGGCACGGCCGGCAACGCGGTGATGGTGTTGCCGATGCTCAGCCCGAACACCTGCCCCACGTTGGAGGCAGGGTCGGTACTGACCAGCAGCACCCGCTTGCCGGCCTCGGCCAGTGTCAGCGCCGACGCGCACGCGATGCTCGTCTTTCCCACGCCGCCTTTGCCGGTGAAGAACAGGAACCGCGGCGGATCAGTCAGGAAGGAAGGGATGCCGGTGTTGTTCATCAGCAACAGCCCCCGCTGGTCGTGGAGGTGTCGGTGCTGCAGCAGGATCCGGCGTCGGACAGCCCCAGCAGCTGCACACCCGCTGGGATCGTGGCCGCTGCGGACCCGTCGGCTTCGGTCCGGGCGGTGATGTCGTTCGGGGCGGAGATGCCGGCCCAGTGGGCCAATTGGGCGCGGTCGGGGTAGGAACCGGTCAGGGCGGTGACCCCGTCGACCAGAACCAGCGGGAGACCGGCCGAGCCGGACAGTTGCAGGAACTGCCTGACGGTGTCGTTGTTCGCGAACGTCAGCGGGTCGTTGGCCAGGTTGTGACGTTCGACCCGGGCCCCGTTCGCGGCGGCCCAGTCCACATCGGCGGAGAAAGTCACCAGCGCCTGATCGACGTCCTCGCCGCACACGCCGGTGTTGCAGCACAGCGCCGGCTCGAAGACCTCGACGAGCCGGGTGCCCGAATCGACGGAGGACGCACTCGTGCCCTGTACGGCGGTGACTGACCGTGCCGTAACAGGTTTCGTCGCGCGGACGATCGCGCCGTGCATCCCGGGTGCGGCCTCATGGGTGAACACCACCTCCGGATCGGTGAAACCGGCCGCGGTCAGCCCGTCGAGGTACTCCGTGCGGGACAGGGCTCCGGCGATGCACCCGACGTAGGAACCCCGTTCGGCGCGCTCCGCCGGGGACAGGCCGTCCTCGGCAACGACATCGGAGATCCCCAGCCGCCCACCGGGTGTCAGCACCCGGAACATCTCGGCGAGAACCGCCGGCTTGTCGGTGGACAAGTTGATCACACAGTTGGAGATCACCACATCGACCGAAGCATCGGGCAGCGGGATGTCCTCGATCTGTCCCTTCACGAACTCCACGTTGGCGGCACCGGCCTTGGCCGCATTGGCCCGGGCCAGTGTGAGCATCTCGTCGGTCATGTCCAGGCCGTAGGCGAACCCGCTCGGGCCGACCCTGCGGGAGGACAGCAACACGTCGATACCGCCGCCGGAACCCAGGTCCAGAACCCGATCGCCCTCCCGGAGATCGGCCACCGCCAAAGGGTTTCCGCATCCCAGGGACGCCATCACCGCTTCCTCGGGCAGCCCGTCCGTGTCGCCCGGGGTGTAGAGCGCGGCACCGAAGATCTCACCCTCATGGGTGTCACTGATCGCCGACAACGCATCGGACGGCCCGCAAAAGTTGGTCTGCTGCCCATCCGACGGCCCGCAACAACTCGCCGCCGACCCGGAAACCACTGACAGCGCCGCTGCGGCATACCGCTCCCGCACGTGATCTCGGATGTCCTGGTCCGAACTCGTCATGGCAAACCCCTCCACATAGACCAACATCAATGTCTCCATTCTGGTCGGGATATCGACGGATGTCAATGCGACAGGCATACTGGTGTGATGACCCGCCCGATGACGTTGCCGCTGCTGGACGCCGCGTGCTGTGTCCCGCTGGTGCGCGAGCCGTTGAGCGCCGCTGCTGCAACAGATCTCGCCCGGACTTTGAAGGCGATCGCCGACCCCGCCCGGTTGCGCCTGCTGTCGATGATCGCCGCCCATGAGGGGGGCGAGGCGTGCGTCTGCGACCTCACCGAGCCCCTGGGTTTGTCCCAGCCCACCGTGTCGCACCACCTGAAGGTGCTAGTCGATGCGGGCCTGCTGCACCGGGACAAGCGCGGGGTGTGGGCGTATTTCACACTGGTTCCAGGTGCACTCGACTCGCTCGCCGATGTGTTGTCGAGCCGGGGCGGCATCGAAGCCTCGGTCTGATTCAGCCGGGTGGTGACGTCGCCGAACGCCCCCCGGTGGTTGGCGGCAAGGTAGGCGTTCCAGTCTTTGCCGGCGTGCCGGGCCCAGTGCATCGTAGTCGAGATGCTGATGCCGAAAAGATCGCTCACCAGCGATATGGGTAGTTTCCCGGCCAACGCGATCAACGCGGCATTCCGCGCTTGCCGCGCCGGTATGCCATGGGCCTTCAATCGTTTCGACATGGTCGCTGCGTTGAGGTGTCCGGTCGCGGCGAACCCGGGGAACAACCACCCGGGTGGGTCGCCGCCGATGAGTGGCCTGGTCCGCGGGAATGGGCCAATGACCGGAAAGCGGGTCAGAATCGCCGCTAATGATGGCGGCACCGCAATTTCTGGGCCGCTCAAGGTCACCGATACTCCACCGACCGTTTCCTTGCCGGTGGCGGAGCGTCGTCGATGAAGAGCCCATGGGTGAGCTCAAGGATGCGGCTGAGATGCAAGCCGTGGAGCAGCACGAGGGCACCGGCTGCCCTGGCGTCGTCTTCTTGCCCACCGCAGAAAGTCCGCGACGTCAGCACGGTGGAAATCGTCGACATCGAGCCACCGGTCCACCTCGGCCTGCTTCACCCCGGCCAACGTCGTCCCCTGATCATCGAGCCACTCGAGGAACGCCGCCGCCGCCGAAAGCCGTCGCTGCGCCGAACGCTTCTGCGACAGAGTGAATCGGCCGGTTCGTTCCAACTCCCGGCGTGCCCGGCGCAGCACCCACCACGTCCCGTAGGTCGATACAAGTTGTCGGTGTTCGACTTTCAGGTTCCCGACCACATCGCGGAGGTACGGTGTCAGCCGTTCCAACGACTCGTTCCGCAGAGGCAGCAGCCCGATCTCGATCAGCGATCGGCGGAGCGCCCACACCTGCCGCTGGTCTGCCGATCGAGGGCGTCGTGGGTGATCGGGGCGCCGGCCGCTATCAATCCTCGCAGGATGTTCGGTCCACCGGCCCGGGGATGCCCCGACCCTGCGGGGATGAGAACCGCCCCAAGGGATGCAGATTGAGCCGATGACACGGGCACACTGCGTCCGACGATGACCAGTTGACCGCTGCGGGGTGTAGCGGCCGGCGACAATGCCTTTCGGTCGGGTGACCGGCCCGATCACGGCCCCGATACCGCGTCCTCGGTCGTTCGGTGCTTGATTTCTGCCAGCCGCGGACGCCTCCCCGATACGTGGTGGCGGCACCCTTGGCGACCACACCCTCGATACCGGCGGCCGGGTACATTGTCTCGGGTTGCGGCTCATTGCGTGTGCTCACGGCGCTTGAGAACCCGAGGGACGTGAGCGACGTGGCCGGGAAGGTTTGCCTATGGCCGTCGAGCCTTCCCGGCGGACCTGCTTGGTCAGGTGATGTAGCGGACGTTGACGTTGTTGATGGTGCCGTTGAAGGGGAATGGAGCCCGGTCGTAGTAGTCGAGTGAGACGGGTCCGCCGAGGCAGGTGCCGATGTCGAGGCAGTCGTTGGCGCTGAACAGCAGCGGTGCGCTGATCGGGACGGTGCCGGTGGCGACTGTGTCCCCGTTGCGAGCGATGGTGATCGTCAGCGGCCCACCGGGTTTGGGTTCCGCGTAGACGGTTTCGATGGTGATGGTCGCAGGCCCGGCGGGCAGGCGTTGAGCGGATCGGATCTTGTCTCGCATGACGATGAACAGGTTGTACTCGTAGCAGAGGTAGCCATCATCGAGGTAGCAGGTCAAGCCCCCGCCGGCCCCACCGAGCGCGTAGAGCACACCGCTGGCGTTGTCGGGCAGCACGGCGTCGATGGTGACGAGGTTGGCGCGGTTACCCAGGGCCGGTGCGCAGAACTCCGGCATGCGGGTGATGTCGCCGGTGAAGTTCCATTCCCGATATGGAGTGGAGATCCGCAGTTCCGGGTGCAGGGATATGATCCACAACCCGCCGCCGACCGGGTAGACGCTGTTCCGGGCGGCCTCGATCGCGAACGTTTCCTTGAGCTGGGCCAGTTTCTCTGGCATCTCGGCGGCGAGGTCGTTCGCCTGGGACCAGTCCTCGTCCAGGTGGTAGAGCTCCCAGATGTCCTGGTCGGGTGTCCAGTCGTGGATGCCGGGCGGGAGTCCTTGGATCCAGGGTGTTCTGGGGCCGAACGCGGAGGCCATCCACCCGTCGTGGTAGATCGCCCGGGATCCCATGATCTCGAAGTACTGGGTCTTCAACCGGCCGGCCGCGTCGGGCTGGTCGAAGGTGTAGGCGAAGCTGGTGCCGTCGATCGGGTCCTGCTGGATGCCGTTCACCACCCTGGGCGGGGTGATCCCGATGACCTCGTAAATGGTCGGGACGACGTCGTTGCAGTGGTGGAACTGACTGCGCGGCGTGGCGTCCGGGGTGATCCTCGCCGGCCACCGGATGGCCATCGGGTTCCGGGTGCCACCCAGGTGTGACGCCAGCAGCTTCAACCCTTTGTAGGGGGTGCTGCCCGCCCACGCCCAGGCTGCGTGGTACTGGTTCTCGACCTTGGGTGAGCCCAGCACGTCCAGGCCGCCGAGCTCGTCCAGGGCTTTGATGTGCATGTCGACGGTGGTGGGTATGCCGTTCTGGGCGAGGAGTTCGCTGATGGTGCCGTCCAGGCCTTCACCGGAGGAACCGTTGTCACCCCAGATGTAGAACACCATGGTGTTGTCGGCATAGCCGAGCCGGTCGATCTCGTCGACCAACCGGCCGACCTGGACGTCGACGTGTTCGGCGTAGCCGGCGGCGACCTCCATCAGCCGGGTCTGGAAAGGGCGTTGGTGGTCGGGGATGTCGTCCCAGGCGGTCATCGCCGGGTCGCGTGGGGTGAGTTGGGCTTCTTGGGGGATCCAGCCCATTTCCTTGGCGCGGTGGAACACCCGCTCCCGGTAGGCGTCCCACCCGTCGTCGAATTTCCCGGCGTACCGGTCGGCCCATTCCTTCATCACGTGGTGCGGGCCGTGCAGGCACCCGCTGGCCCAGTACATGTAGAACGGCTTGTCCGGTTGCAGCGCCTTGTGCCGGTGTAACCAGGAGATCGCGTCGTCGGCCAGGTCCTCACTGAGGTGGTACCCCTGTTCCGGGGTCTTCGGCGGCAGCACGCTGGTGGTGTTCCGGACCAGGTTAGGTTCGTACTGAGAAGCTTCACCGGCCAGGAACCCGTAGAAGTATTCGAAACCGTTGCCGGTGGGCCAGTTGTGGTAGGGCCCGGCCGCTGTTGTTTCCACCGCCGGGGTGTTGTGCCATTTCCCGAACGCGGCGGTGGCGTACCCGTAGTCCTTCAACACCTCGGCGGCCAGGGCACTGCTCTTGGGGATCTCGCCGGCGTAGCCGTCCCAGTCGTTGGCGAGCTCGGCGATCTGCCCGTTTCCGATCCGGTGATGGTTCCGGCCGGTCAGCAGTGACGCACGAGTGGGTGAGCACATCGCGGTGGTGTGGAACCGGTTGAACCCGATGCCTTCGTCATGGATCTTGGTCAGCGTGTCGGTCCGCACCTCACCCCCGAAAGTGGTGGGCAGGCCGGGGCCGGCGTCGTCGATCAACACGATGAGGATGTTCGGGGCGTCGTCCGGTAGCCGCCGTGGCTGCACCCGCTGCTGATAGGTCGATTCCTGCATGGTCCGGCCGGCGATGCTGGCGGACGGGGTCGGCGGGAACGGCAGCACGTCTTGCGAGCTCAACGACATCTCCTCAACGATGACGGGCCATCCGGATGACGACCCGCACTGGTGCTGGACATCAACCCGATATCCGGGCGTAGAACACTCGGCCAAGGGAGTGAACCAAAGCCCGTGTCAGCGTCGTCGACCGGGGGCCGAAGCGGCATCGTTCGGCCCGGGTGATTGTCTTCGTTGATCTAACATTCGTTGGAGGGGTCCGGCCGCACCGCTCCCGCTGCCGCAGGCGGGGTGCGGTATCCGTGCTCGCCGAGGCCGACGCCATCGACGCCAAGGTCGCCACTAGCATCCATCCGCAACCGATCATCGACCGCCTCCTCCGCCGCGCCGCCGACCTACGGGCCCTCGCGGCCACCCTCCACGATCGAAAGGTCACCCCGTCGATGGACGCTGATCAAGAACGGCGAGAGATTCGGGCTGCAATGGACCGCCTGATGACCGGGCGGCCCCTGCGCACGACGGGTGCGCTTACGGTCGTCGGGCTCGCAGAGGAAGCCAACTTGAAACGGCACGTCCTGACCCACGGGCACACCGACCTCAAAGACGAATTCAACGCCCGGGTCCGCGCCCAGCATCACGTCCCCCCGCAACTGGCCGCCGCCCACGACAAGAATAGGGCACTACAGCACAGTGGCCGCCACAGACCTAGCGTTTGACCTGCCGGCAATTTCACCGGCGTGGATTCGCTAGTGATGACGGAATGGACACACGGCCCGACCGGTCGACCAGCGGAATCGAACTCGAGGGTCGGAGACGAACGGTCGGAGTAAACGCATTTGAATTGGACGCCGTTGCCGCACGGTCGGCCAAGTGAACTCTCGAATCAGCCGAGGTGGGCTGAGACGTCCGCGGGACTCCGATAGTGCCGCTCGGGCAGTCGCAGGAGATCCTCGATGACGCTGGTCGGTGCGCGGGCGGAGACCGCCGCGGTGAGCAGATCGGTCCTGGTCGCCGAACCGAGTGCAAAAGCCGCACTGAGGATGCCCTCGAGCGTTGGACCGGGAATCACGGCCGTCATGATGCGCGGCCGCGCATCAGTCGGAGGCGAAGCCCCGTGCACATGGGATCAACACCACTGGCGTCAATCAGTCGCTGACGCGCAGCGTGATGCACGAATTCCGGCAGCGACTCGGCAGGTACCTCACCGTTGAGATCGCGAAAGGCTCGGGTGACAACTGATGACACCAGGTCCAAGGGCAGCACCAGTGCGAACTCCCTGGCCAAACTCAGGGCAACCTGATGGATGTGGGCATCCTGTTCGATCCGGCTACCCCGATGCCGAGATGACCTCGCAGAATCCTTCTTGTTCAGTTCCCTCGCGACCGCAGTCATCGTCCTCCCCGTCATGTACGCGCAGTCGTACCTTCGCCTGTTGCCGGGGAGTTTACCTTCCCTTGACTTTCAAGCGCCTGACAACTGCCTGACGAAACGGTCTTGACGCGGACAGCCGACAGCTTGACGACGCCGGCTCATCAACCACGCGACCTCGTGACGGAGAAAGCACCAGGAACGTGAACCGCTCGCGTTCGACTGATCAATGCCAGCGGTGTTGATCGGAAGCGCACGGGGCTTCGCCTCCGTCGGATACGCGCACGCGCATCCTGACGGGCAGTTCCTTCTCGAACAAATGTCAGTTGATCGTAAGGTCCCCGACCGCATGACGCTGCGATGCTCAGACTGGTGATGCTGACCGTTATGTGAACATCCGTCAGAGCCGAACCGGCCCTGGGTGGTGGTTCGGTTCGTCGGTCAGCGCAGAGGGACGGCAACGGTGGCCGACCGCGGTCCGCGGGACCGAGGTCGCTCCATTTGATCGAAACCGTCCCGGCCATCATGGCGGGAGATCGGCGCGTGCTTCGCACGGCAAAGGACGACTTGCCCTGAATCGGTTCGATCTTTTTGCGGTCCTTTTGGAGGGAGTTGTGTGTCCGCGATCGAGGTCGATGAACTGGTCTGGTCAAGAGCCACGACGACAGAGTCGTCGTCAATGGCGTGTCCTTCTCTGTGGAGGAAGGGGCGATCTTCGCAATCCTCGGGCCGAAGGAGCTGGAAAGACCACGACAGTGGAGTCGATCGCTGGGTTGCGCACGCCTGACTCGGGTCGGATACGAGTGTGTTCGGCTTCGATCTGGTCGAGGACAGAGCCCAGGTGCGGAGCAACCTGGGAGTTCAGCTCGAGGAGAGCAGGTTCCAGGATCGGGTGAAGGTGAAAGAGGTGGTGAAGAAGTCCGCGGCGTTGTATCCGGATCCTGTTGACGTCTCGAGCCTGCTGGACCGTTTGGCCTTGATTGTCAACGGTTCGTGATGGGCCGCGACCGCCCCGCCAAACCAAGAGCCACATACGAAGGAAAAGAACGCATCGACACTTCCGGTCCAAACCCGCAACGGCGCCGTGAAGGCGGTCGTCTCCGGCAGGAGAGGCGCGCCGCGTCGGCCGCTTCCCCCGCGGGCCCACCGACCATTCCCGCTCAGGTCGGGCCATCGTTGTTCGAGCTCCGGCCGGCGCACTGGCACCGCCCTCTCCTCGTCCTCGCCGCCATGATGGGCGTTCTGGTGATTCTCCACACCGCCGGCGTCCTCTTGGACTCACGCGAGGTCACCAACGCCGGAGTGTGGCTCAAGCCGCTGAAGTTCAGCCTGTCCATCGGTATCTATTCGCTCACCCTCGCCTGGCTCATCGGACGACTCCCGTCGGGCACCCGCGCCACGATCGCCAGCATTGCGGGCACGATCTCCGCGACCGGGCTCGCGATCGAAATGGTCATCATCGACGGGTTCGCCCTGGTCGGGGAGAGCAGTCACTTCAACCTGAGCACCCCCTTCCACGCAGCGATGTGGCACACGATGGCCGCGTCCATCGTGGTGGTCTGGGTGATGACCTTCGTCGTGGCCGCGTTGCTGTTCCGGGCTCCGCTGGGGGATGCGGCCCGCACTCTGGCCATCCGGGCCGGGTCCCTCATCGCCCTGGCCGGGATGGCACTCGCCTTCCTGATGACAGGTCCCAAGGCCGGCCAGTCCAGCGAATACCCGGGTCTCGTCGGAGCGCACACCGTCGGGCTCGCGGACGGTGGCCCCGGGCTCCCGCTGTTCGGGTGGAGCACAGTCGCAGGCGACCTGCGGATCCCGCACTTCGTCGGCATGCACGCCCTCCAGGCGCTACCTCTCTTCGTGCTCCTACTCGAACTGCTCGCCTGGAAACTACCGGCACTGCAAGACGCCCGTCGGCGTTCGCGGCTCGTCCTGCTCGCTTCCGCCACCTTCGCTTCGACACTCGTCCTGCTGACCGCACAGGCGCTCATCGGCCAATCGATCGTTGCACCCTCCGGCACCATCCTGATCGGAGGAATGATCCTGGCCGCCACTGCCGTCACCGCCGCCATCGTGATCATGAAAACGTCGTCCGTTTCGCGACGCCAACCGCCACCGCCGGATCGCACTGACCGCTCCCCGAGGACAGCGACCTGACCACCTCCAGGTCCCACCCTCACCCTCACGAACCGGAGGAATCACATGAAGACGTACAAGGTCATCACCGTGCGCGGTGGCTGGTTCAAAGAGAGGCAGCAGCCCCATCACGACCGTCCTGGAACGCGATGCTGACTGAACCGAGCATCAGCCCGATGCGGTGAGTGCTCGGCATCCGGGGCCGGGTTGGCGAGTGATGACGGTGCTCGATCGGCCCGAATGGGCGGGCAACAACCCCCATGCCCGCAGACGACCTCAGGAAGGCTGACACCCTGCGACAACTTCTAGCGGTCCTTGCTCTCGGCCTCGTCTCCCTCGTGCCGGGAAGTGCACCCGACGGAGCGATCGAGGACTTCATCGATCACGAGATGCCTGCTTCCGGCGTTCCCGGCCTGGCGTACGCCGTGGTGGCCGACGGCGAGACCACCTCGACCGGAGAGCGCGGCGTGGTCAGGCTCGGCGGTGACACCGAGGTCACACCGGACACTCAATTCGTCATCGGCTCGATCTCCAAGAGCTTCACGGCACTGGCAGTCATGCAGCTCGTCGAGGCCGGCGAGATCGACCTCGAGGCCGAGATCTCGCAGTACCTCGACGGCTTCTCGGGCAGGCCGGCCGGCGCCGCTACGATTCGGCAGCTCCTCAGCCACACCAGCGGCTTCTCCACACTGCAAGGAAACGACAGTGACCCCGCATCCCTTGAGGGCCACACGAACGCGAAGGACGTGCTCGAGCGCTCGGTCGACGCACGCGCCGACGTGACCCCTGCCTATGGACCTGGCGAGCGGTTTGAGTACTCGAACCTCAATTACCAGATTCTTGGCCGCCTGGTCGAAGTCGTGAGCGGGCAGGAGTTCCAGGCCTACGTGACGTCCAACATTCTCGAGCCGGTAGGCATGGAGCACAGCTTCGTCGCCGACGGTGAAGTCCATGACTCGATGGCGACTGGGCACACCTCGTGGTTCGCCACCAAGCGAGCACTGGCCCAGACACCGACCGACCGCGCAACGGCCGCCCAAGGCGGAATCATCTCGACCGCCGGCGACATGGCGCGCTACATGGAGATGATGCTGAACGGCCAGGACGACGTGGTCAGCGCCGCAAGCAAGGCGCAGATGATGCGCCCGGCCAGCGCAGCATCGCCGGCCTACGGCTTCGGCTGGTACGTGGAACAGAGCAACGGAGGTGTGTGGCACACCGGGGCGAGCCCCGGTTTCGAGTCATTGGCGTGGATGCTCCCCGCTCAGAAGAAAGGGGCGGTCGTGCTCGTCAACGGGGTAAGTGGAGTCGGCTTCGCGGAGACGACCGAGCTCCGCACCGGCATCGCCGCCACAGGGCTGGGTATCGACTACGCCGGCGAAGGCTCCCGCCTGCCCCAGAAGGCACTGTTCATCGGCCTGGTGCTGCTGCCGATCGTCTACCTGATGTCCATGTTCTGGGCGTGGCGTCACCGCGCCGCGCTACGCGCCAAGTCGGGCATCGCCGGCCGGTTCAGCCTGTGGTTCCCACTGCTCACCACGCTCGTCGCGGCATGGGTCATCCTTGATCTGGTGCCACGTCTGTTCGGCTCACCACTGGCCAACCTCGACCAGTTCCAGCCCGACTTCGTCCTGGTGCTCATCGCGACCGCGGTCACGGGCGTGCTGTGGGCCGTGTTCAGGCTGGTGGTGGCCTATACCGGTCGATCCGGCACCTCTTGATCGCCGGCGAACGTACGCACTGTTGGAACGCGCTCATCCGCGTCCAGTGCTGGGCCGGATCGGCGCGACACTGCCCCGATCGCCGGCAACGGTGGCAACCGCTGCCCTCCAGTTCACCCGCGCCGAGCAGTCGAAGGCAGCACACAACGGGCACGATCGAAGGCATGCCCGCAGGGAATCGGCCTGTGAGACCCGCAACCGTTCCGACCTGAGTCGGACGCCGACCTGCGGGACGCGCGCCGTCAACCGTTCAGCCAGCTTCGGCGTCGCCGCCAGCGGCTCGGCTTGCGGAACGTTTGACCATGCGCGCCCCGGGCGCGCTGCACACCGTTCACCATGACGCGGTCCTTGACCACGTCATGGCCCCCCACGATGCGGAAGGGGTTGGGCGGTGACGATCCTCACGAGTACTGGTCGCACGGTCGTCTGTGCGACGCGCTGTGCACGGCGCTCGCGATCGAGCCCAGGGTGTCAGCACCCACGTTCGGCGTCGACGCGCAGCCGAAGTGCTAGCGAGACCTCGAGGCCGATCGTGCGGAGGGCTGTGGTCCTCAGGCGACCATCCGGGATTTCGCCTGTTCGGTGATCTGGGCGATCAGCTCCTCACGATGCTCGGCCGCAGCCGCCTGGTCCGAGGGGACCTCGACGTGGGTGTTGGCGATCCCCCAGATCATCAGGTCGATCAATACCGGGATGAGCTCGATGGCAGGGCGCCGGGGAACGTAGACCCAGCGCCTGCCGTCCTCGGGATCTCGGACCCGGCCGACGACGCCGCTGTCCCGGAGGCGCTGCAGCCGCTCGGCGAGGGTGTTGGTGGCGATCGACTCGTCGGCGCCGAAGTCGGCGAAGTGGGTGCGCCCGCCGATGAGCAGGTCGCGGAGCACGACCAGGGTCCACCGGTCTCCGAGCACGTCGAGTGACGCGGCGACCGGACACGATGACCGGGGCGCCGGCGCCTGTGAGATCGAGGTCGACATCACCACATTCTACTTGCGAATGAGGAGTGATCTTGCCTATGGTCGCTTGCATGAAGCAAGTGAGTCTATCGCCCGGAACTGGCCCGGCTCTGAGAGCGACGCCTATCAGCGTTGGCAGCATGGAGTCCAGATCGCGAACTTGCTGGATGACAGCCATCGCTCACTCGTACCGGAACCCTTCGCGGACCAGCAGATCGATCCGGGCGTGTCGTCCAGTAGTCCGGTCAACAGGGCTACGGCTCCGAGTTGTCTACCCACGCGTAGTGCGCGGCCTCAGGGATGACGTGGAACTCGCTGTTGGAAAGGGTCTCGGAGAGACGGCGCGAGTTGCCGATCCCGACGAAGGTGTCGCGCTCGCCGTGGAGGACGAGGACGGGGGTCTCGATGGTGGTGGCGACTGTCCGGTCGGCGTCTGACCCGCCGTGGTTGGGGAGGTCGACCGCGACGACGTCGAACTGTTCGCTCAGCTCGTCCCACCAGTCGCTGTAGGTGAGCACACTCATCGGCTGCGGTGAGGTGGGGATCAGCTGAAGTGCGCCGGGCCGGCGGGATGCGGCGAACCGAAGACGGCGGCCGTCGATCGTTGCGTACTCCCGTTACATGCGGCGTCCTCACCAACCAAATTCTGTACGAGCTCTTCCGTGGTGAGGAGGAGCGCGGTGCCCTCGTGGTATGAGGTTCCCCAGTTTTCGATGGTGGCCGTATCCAACCCGAGCCGCGCGGAGAAGCGGTCTCAAGTCCCGAATGTGGACTGCATCTCGATGATTCCTGCGGCAAGGTAGGGCTTTGCCACTCCGAGCACCGGCGTCAACAGATCGGGGTCGCCGCCGATGGACGTGAATTTCTCGATCATCGGTTTCGATCCTTGCGCCCGTGGTGCAATGAAAAACCGCCGGTCGATGTTCCTTCTCGCCGAGCGAATGCCGAGGTTGCCGAAGGCCGACGCATCGTCGCCGGTCAGCATGGAACCCGGCCGATCGGTAGAGCGGGCCGCTGCGCACCTTGCCAGCGGGGTGGCCCAGCCACCGAGATCACGAAGGTTGGGAACGGCCGCGATCGGAATGCTATGGCTCGGCTGGAATCCGGAGGTAGACCTCATCTTGGTCGCTCACTGTGAGGGACGTCCGCTGAATGCAGCGGAAGCCGACGTGGCTGGTGGCGGTGTCCACCGCTTGGGGCGAGCGGGCGGCCGGGCGGTACCGCAGGCAGTATTCGGGGGCGCAGAGGTGTGATCCGCCCTTGAGCACCCGGCGCGGGATGGCTGATCCTGGTTCGGCGCTCCCAGCGGGGTCGAGGACCCTCGGATTCCCTGGTGCGCAACAGGAGTCGGTGATGACGCCGTGCCTCGGGTGGTAGAAGTCGGTGGTCCATTCCCAGACGTTGCCGGCCATGTCTAACAGGCCGAACCCGTTCGGCGGGAACGACCCGACCGGCGATGTACCGATCCACCCGTTCGCGCCGTGGTTGTCGTACGGGAAGTACCCCTGCCAGGTGTTGGCCATCAGCTCGTCGCCGGGTCGCAGCTCGTTGCCCCACGTGTAGGTGGCCTGATCCAGGCCGCCGCGGGCGGCGTATTCCCATTCGGCCTCGGTCGGCAGGTCCTTGCCCGCCCACCGGGCGTAGGCAGCGGCGTCGGCGAAGCTGACCTGCACGACCGGGTGATCGGCTTTCCCGGCCAGTGTCGACCCGGGACCTGCCGGCTCCGACCAGCGCGCGCCCGGCACCCACCGCCACCACTGGGCGAAGTCCCGCAGGTCGACACGCCCTGGGGTCGGGATGAAGACAAGCGCCCCGGGGGCCCGGTCGGCGGCGGGGACGCCGGGGTAGTCGGCGGGGTTCAGTGGCCGTTCGGCGACCGTGAGGTAGCCGGTGGCGGCGACGAACTCACCGAACTCCGCGTTGGTGACCGGGTACCGGTCGATCTCGAACGCATCGACCCGCGCCCGGTGCACCGGCGACTCGTCGGGGTAGAACTCGTTCGAGCCCATGGCGTACTCGCCGCCGGGCAACAGCACCGAGCGGGTCGTCGCGGCCGGGTTCATTGCCGGGCCAGGTGTATCCGGAGTTCGGCCTCCGGGTCCTCGATGAGCTCGCCGCTGACGTCGATCGTGACGTGATCGATGTGCCCGGTGAACCGGAAGGGGCTCGGGTAATCCGGCGTCACAGGTGATCCCGGGTTGGATCCGCAGGTGAGGGCCCCGGGATTGAAGGCGAACGGGGTGGTGGTCGGCGCTTCCGCAGCTCCGACCATGTCGCTGTCCACGTAGAGCTGTAGGCGCCCGGGCGCACCTTTCCCGACGGAGAGGTCTGGCTGACCGGTCGGTTCGAATTCGAACCGCAGTGAGTGCTTCCCGGTCGGCACAGGCGATTCCGATTCAACGCCGTAAAGGCTGCGGCCGACGTAGTTGTGCACGTATCGCAGCTTGCCGTCCTTGACGAACAACGAATAGCCGCCGGCAGCCGTGCCCTGGCACAGCAGCACCCCTTCTGCGCCGCTTTCTGGGATATCGACCTCGGCGGTGATGCTGTGCGGCCTGTTCAGCACGCGCGGTCCGGCGAAGAACGGGATGGACTGGGTGTCGGGGTAGTAGCGGTACTGCGCCCGCTGCGGTGCGACCAGGGGTTTCTCGGCGACCATCCGGGCCAGGCCGCTGCCGTCGATGGGGAGCACTCCGTACTTGCCGGCCTCGACGTACCACGTGCCGATGAGCGCGATCAGCCGGTCCCGGTGTTCGTCGGCGACGTTGTCGTTCTCCGCGAAGTCAGCGTCGACGTGGTACAGCTCCCAGCCCTTTGCGTCCAGCTCGGACAACCTGTCGGCACTGATCGGCTGACCGAACCCGACACCCGCCTCGGCGAACGACGGCCCCGGCCACGGGCAGACCGCGCGCCACCCGTCGTGGTAGATCGCACGATGACCCAGCATCTCGAAATACTGTGTCTTCCGGCTGCTCTCGGCGGCCGGGTCCTCGATAGTGTGGGCGAAGCTCACCCCGTGGAACGGTGCCTGGGTCACGCCGCGAATGGTCTTGGGCGGCTTGATGCCGAGCAGGTCCAGGATGGTCGGGACCATGTCGACGATGTGCGCGTACTGCTGACGGACATCGCCCTTGGCCGTGATGCCGTCGGGCCAGCTGACCAGGAAGGGATCGCTGACACCGCCGCGGTAGGTCTCCCGCTTCCAGCGGCGGAACGGGGTGTTGCCGGCCCATGTCCAGCCCCACGGATAGTGGTTGAAATGCTTCGGTCCGCCGATCTCGTCGATGACCTTCAGGCTGTCCTCGAGCGGCTCAGGCGCGTTGTTGAAGAACTGGGCCTCGTTCGTCGTCCCCGTGGGGCCGCCCTCGGCACTGGCTCCGTTGTCCGAGATCACCATGATCAGGGTGTTGTCCAGCTTGCCCAGTTCACGCAGGAAGTCGAGCAACCGGCCCAGATGGTGGTCCGTGTGGCTGAGGAAACCCGCGAAGACCTCCATCATCCGGCTCGACAGCCGCCTGGCATCCGGGGACAGCGAGTCCCACTCCGGGACGTCCGGATCGTGCCGGGACAGCACGGCGTCCGGCGGGGTGATGCCAAGTTCCTGCTGCCGGCGGAAGGTCAACTCCCGGTAGGCGTCCCAACCGTCGTCGAACTTCCCGGCGTACTTGTCGGCCCATTCCGCCGGGGCGTGGTGCGGGGCGTGGGTGGCACCGAAACACAGGTGCAGGTAGAACGGTTTGTCAGGGTCGACCTGCTGGGCGTCGGCGATGAACCCGATCGACCTGTCGATGAGATCTTCAGTGAGGTGGTAGCCCTCCTCCGGGGTTTTCGGGGGTTCCACCTGATGGTTGTCGTACACCAGTTCCGGATACCACTGGCTGGTGTCGCCGCCCAGAAAACCGTAGAACCTCTGGAATCCGCGGCCCAGCGGCCAGCGGTCGTACGGCCCGACCGCGGTCTCCTCGCTGCTCGGCGTGAGATGCCACTTGCCGACCATGTAGGTGTTGTAACCGTTCTCGAGAAGGATCTCCGACAGGAACCCGTTCTCCATGGGCGTGACACCGTTGTATCCGGGGAACCCGGATGCGAGCTCGGTGATCGCGGCCATTCCGTTGGCATGGTGATTGCGGCCGGTGACGATGCACGAACGGCTCGGCGAGCACAGCGCGGTGGTGTGCATGTTGTTGTACCGCAGGCCATCTGCGGCGATCGCGTCGAACGTCGGGGTCTCGATGGGGCTGCCGTAACACCCCAGCTGACCGAATCCGGTGTCATCCAGCACGATCGTCACCACATTCGGTGCGTTCTTCGCTGCCCGGACCTGCGCAGGCCAGGCCGGGGAGGACTCGTCCGTCGTCCGCCCGATTACACCTGGGAACGCCTCGCCGGCCGGGTACTCGTTGATCGCCATCAGCTCTCCATCACGTCGTTGGGGCGGTTGATTCGGCTGAGCGGACCGTAGGGCAGCAGCTGTGTGTCTCGCCTCATCCAATCCGAACGAGGCACGGCAGCCGGGCAGGCCACGGGCGGCCGGTCAGGGTCGTCATCCGGCATCGATCTGGATGTCGAGCGGTGGAAGTCCGTGCGCGCTGAGGACGTCCAGGATGCGGCGCAGCTCGTCCGGGCCGGCGATCCTGCCGCGCAGCACCGTCGCCGGGGGTACCAAGGTGGTACTGAACCCGGGCAGGCAGGACGCGACGACCCGACCGATCGGGCCGCCCACGCGAATCTCATAGTCCGGCATCTGTATGCCCCCGTCTACGGCTTCCCATCCGGTGAACGTTTCCACTACGGACGCGGACCGGGATCATTCGAACAGGATGGGACCGTGTGCACCCCAAAGCCCGTTTTCGATCGAACCGCCGTCGAGAGGAACACCGATGGCGCCGGCGGCCCGGTTCGCTCGAACCGGTGGTCGCGGTTCCTGCCGTTCTTCCTTGGAGAGCGTGGTGCGTGAACGGTTCATCGGCCCATTGCGCCTGCGGGCGTCGCCGCCGGCGGTGCCGACGTGTTTCGTCCGACGACCACGCCTGGAGGAACGGCGACCCCTGAGTCGCCCAGCCGGTGACACTGGTCTTGCCGTAGCCGGGCCCGGATACGGCAAGACACTGACCCTGGCGTCCTGGGCCCGGCCCGGTGTCACCTCCGGCGCCCAGATTGATGTCCGGGTGCCGTCATTGGGACTGATCGGACCAGGACGTCAGGTCAAGATCGGTTGGTCTTGGGCGGCGGAGTGGTGGGTGACTGGGTGGGATTAGGTGAGCGGGTCGAGTTCACCTGGCCGCCAGGTCTGGTCGAACCAGGGTTCGAGGGGGCCGTAGAGCCGCAGGACGGTGAACCATGCCTTGCCGGGGACGGTTTGCGTCCAGTTGGTTTCTTGCCCGTCGGGGCTGGTGGGGCCGAAGTAGAGGTCGATTGATCCGTCGGGGTTGGTCTGCAACGCGTCGCGGCGGCTGTTCTTGCTGGGGTAGGGCTGGGCTGTTTGCAGTTCGGACCGGGTTTGCGGGTCGTAGACGACGATGGACCAGAAATCTTTGGCGGGCACGTCCGCGGGGATCCGTAGCCGGTAGTTTCTGCTGCCATCGAGGACGTCGCGGTTGCTGTCGTGGGTCAGCAGGGCGTACTGCGATCCGAGCCCGACCATTTTCATGGCCATCGCCGGGGTGTTCACGGTGGCCATGTAGAAGAAGCGGGTACGTGCGTCGAGGTTCCGTCCACCGATGCCACCGTCGTCGAGCCACTGGTAGTCCCCGCCGACGAATCCGGTTGTCCACCCGCTGTTCTCGTACAGGAAAGTCTCGGGGTCCCTGGGCTGGAAGGAGATAGCTCGGGCGGTGGCGTTGCCTACCGCGGCTGCGTCGTCCAGGATCTTCTGCATCCTCGGGTCGGGTGCGAAGGGCCGGTCCTTGCGGATGCCGATACCGGCCGCCAGCCCGCGCAGTTCCGGGTCGAGCAGGTCCACAGGTTCACGTTCGATGACTTCTGCAATCTCGGTGTAGAAGGTGAAGTCGTTGGCGTGCACGGTGTTGAACGACGTGCCGGACCCGCTGAGGAATTCCATCGCCGGTGGTGCGGCGGCCTGGGACAGCGGGTAGATCCTGAGTCCTTCGGTGAAGTTCTTGGTCGGGACTTCCGGTTTGCCGTCGACCAGCAGGCCGCGCAGCACCAGCAGGTTGACCGAGCTCGATGATCGGCCCACGAAGTAGCCCTCAGGGATCTCACCGTCGTAGTCGGTCGGCACGATGAGGTACTTCCCGCCCTGCCCGCGATCCGGGCCGGGGCCTCCCATGTCGATGACGAACCGGAAGAAGGCGTCGTTCACGGTGCCGGGCCCGCACCGGGGTGGCACCTCGACCACGGTGGGGCCGTCGGCGGCCAGGTCGAACAGGGTGATGGCGTAGACGGTGTCGGTGTTCCCGGTCAGGAACAGCGGGTTCGAGTCCATCAACTCATCAAAGATCATCACCTTGTGCGGCGATGTCAATCCCATCCCGGTCAGGCCTCGGCGGAGGCCTTCCAGCGATGCCATCGGGATGAAGTTCAGGAACACCTCCACGCCGCGGAGGAAGTCCAGGTTGTCGTACACGGTGCGGGTGGTGGCCGCGGTGGGGAACCCGTCGAAGAACTCCAGGTTCCCGATCCGGGTTGGCACCGATTCCGGGGTCATGATCTCAGCGGGGATCTGGTGGTTGAACCCCGGTGTCGCCTTGCCCATCAACAAGCTCCCTCATCATTCGTCGGACCGCCCAGCTTGCCATAGCCCATTGCGACTCGCGGGCAGTCAGAGCGCGGTGGTGCCCCAGTTGCGTGGGGCGGCGGCGTTGTTGCCGAGGGTGGTAGAACCGGATCGCGGCGGGATGCCCGGCGAAGGCTTCCCGGCCTGTGGGAGGCCAGGGACCGATCCGCCGCATGCCGGAACTCGCAGGGATGAATAGGTCAAGCCGGGACGGTGGCATTTGCTGCCATCACAAGGTGGGGACATACCGGCCGGCAACCGGGTTCTGCGGCATCACTGGCGGATGCTGCTCAGCCCGACGAGGGTGACCTGTCAATCCGGGCCAGGCGTTGTGCGCGAGCTCCACGGCAACTGGGTCAGCAGGTCCCTGGTCCGGTCCGCATCACCGGTCAGGCTGACCGCGCCGAGCCGCTCGAAATCCACCAGCTCCCCGTCGAGATCACCGACCCTGTTCAACAACGGGAACGACGCTGCCGGGTCTGCCCAGTCCTCTGAGTGTCGGTGAGCTGAGCAACCGTTCGCGGGCGATCAACCTCGGCCGGCCAGCACCCTGACCGGCGTCCCGTCCAGCCAGCCCAGGATGTCCTGCACGGCGTCCCCGTAGGCGACCTCGTACGCCTGCCTGGACACGAACCCGACATGCGGGCTGAGGATGGTCCGCGGGGTGGAGAGCAGCGGATGCCCGCTCGGCAGCGGTTCGACGTCGAACACGTCCAGCGCCGCACCGGCGATCGTGCCGTCGCGCAGGGCGGCCACCAGGGCGCGCTCGTCGACAATCGGGCCGCGTGACGTGTTGACGAGATAGCCGTCCGGGCCCAGCTTCTGCAGCTCCGCGGCACCGACCAGTCCCCGGGTGCGGTGCGACAGCAGCGTGTGCACTGTGACGACGTCGCTCCGGCGGAACAACTCCGCCTTGCCGACAAGTTCGGCGCCGCGCTCGGCGGCCACCTCCGCCGTCAGGTTCTCACTCCAGGCGATGACGGTCATGCCGAACACCCGCGCGATGGCGGCGACCCGTTGCCCGAGCCTGCCCAGCCCCAGGATGCCGAGTGTGCTCCCTGCCAGCTGCAGCGGAACGGTGCGCTGCCAGTCACCCTCCCTGGTCCTGCGGTCCTCCCCCGGTAGGTCGCGGACCACGGCCATGATCAGCGCCCAGGCGAGTTCGACGGTGGATTCCGCCACGAGACCTGTTCCGCTGACGGTGATCCCGAGATCGCCCGCAGCTGCCAGGTCGATCGCCTTGTTCCGCATGCCGGTCGTGACGAGCAGCTTCAACCGGGGCAACCTGGCAAGAACCTCGCGCGGGAACGGGGTCCGCTCCCGCATCGCGACCACCACGTCGAACGGCTCCAGCCGTTCGACCAGGGCGTCCGGGTCGGCCAGGTGATCGGCGAATGCCACCAGCCGCCCGCGGCCGGCCACCGGCCCCCAATCGACCACTGACGTTGCCACGCGCTGATAGTCGTCGAGGATGGCGACCGCGACCGTTTCGGGTGGCATCATCGACCGGCGTGACCGAAGACGAGATCATCCAGTTCGTTGCCGGCCTGCCGGGTGTCGAGGCGCTCACCGTCACCGCAGACTCCGGTGCGCCCGAGATCGCCTGGGGCGACTCCTTCTTCTTCTACGACCCCGACCGCACCATTCCGGCGGACAACCGTCTGCCGTTCGTCACCATCGTGACGAAGAACTACACCGGCTTCGACGAGGCGTCGGACCTGGACCGCGACGGTGTCTTCCGGCTGAACATCGCGGTCGGCCGCCGGACTTTCGAGGAACTGGTCGGCTACCCGCCCGCCGGCCACGCGGCGCACCACGCGGACGTCGACTACACGGCGCTGGACACCGTCATCCCGCATCCGCTGTACGCCGCGCAGGGCTGGGTATCGATCGTCAATCCGGGCGAACGGACCGCCGAGGTGGCGCTGACGCTGATCACCGGGGCGCACCACCGCGCTGTCGCGCGACACCGTCCCCGCCGCTGAGAGCGAGCGGTTCACTGGAAGCCCGCGATCGGCCGGGGTGAGTACGGCTCCTCCAGCGAGGCGATCTCGTCGTCGGTCAGCGTCAGGTCCAGCGCCGCGACCGCGTCGTCGATCTGCCCGATCTTCGTGACGCCGACGAGCGGTGCCGTCACCACCGGCTTGGACAGCATCCAGGCGAGCGCGACCTGCGCCCTGGGAACCCCGCGGGCGGTTGCGATGTCGGCGACCCGCCGGACGATCCGGTCCGCGTACTGTCCGCTTCCCAGTCCCTGGTCAGCAGCCCGGGCCAACGGACTCCACGGGATCACCCCGATGCCCTGATCGGCGCACAGCCGTGCATCTCGCGTTCCTCCTCGCGATGCAACAGGTTGTCGTGGTCCTGCATGGAGACGAACGTGGTCCATGCCGAGAGGCCGCGGGCTGCCGTCGCGATAGGAATTCGCGGTGTCGAAGAAGGTGATGCCCTGCTCCAGGGCGTGCGCGATCATCGGCCGGGCATGTCCTCGGGCATCGTCCACGGAAGGTTCCCGCCGGCCGGGTCGCCGAAGCTCACGCAGCCCAGGCAGGTCCGGGCGACATCCAGCCCGGTGGAGCCGAGCTTGCGATATTCCATGGCGGCTGTCAGGCCTTTCCTGTCGTCGGCCGGGCGGTCTGCGGGGCAGGTTCGTCGTCGGCACGGAAGACCTCCGCGAGGGCAGCGACGAGCGCGCGGGTCGTGCCGCCGCCGGGCTCCCCATGGTCCGGATTGTGCTCGACGAACGTCATGGCTGCGCAGCCGGGATCAGCGACGAGTGTGCGCAGCAACGCAACCAACTGCGGCAGCGTCAACCCGCGGCCGTAGTTCGGCACGTCCGCCGCCGGGGTGTCCAGGAAGTCGAGCACGTCGACGTCCACGTGCACCACGAACGGGCCTGCGCCGACGGCCCCGACCGCCGACCGCGCGGTTCCGCCCGGGTCGATTGCGACGTGCGCGGCGGTGAACCGCGCGCTGGGCACCAGCCCGTGCACGTCCTCCTCGTCGTCGGCGTACCCGACGAAGGCGACCCGCCCCGCGGTGAGCAGCGGCCTCCGGGCGCCGACCGCTGAGATCTCCGCGACCGTGCCGGGCAGATCGAGCAGGTGGGCGACCCCCGTGCCGTCCAGGATGGGCTCCTCCGGGTGGTCGACGGGAATCATCAGGTCCTGGCCGCCGTCCACGTACACCAGCGCGACGTCCACACCTCGGCTGACAAAGGCGCCCACGACGCCGATCACCACCGTGCACTCACCACCCAGGACGAGCGGCCGCTCACCGGCGTCCAGGATCGCGCCGACCCCGGTTGCGGTGGAGCGCAGGACATCCACCACCTGCCCGACGTTGTTCGGCCGCCCGTCGGCGCGGGCCGCCCGCCAGCGGGCGACCGGCAGGTCGCCGTGGTCCACGAGAGCCAGACCCGCCGCACGGAGCGCGTTCACCAGGTCCGCGGCGCGCAGCGCGGCAGGTGCCTTCTCGATCCCCGGCCAGTGCGCGGCGGCACTGGACGGCACTCCGAGCAGCCCCCAGCGCCGGTGCACCGCCCGACCCGCCGGTGACGTCACTGCGTCCTCCTCGAACCCTGCCCGGTCGGCCCTCGTTGCCGGGAATCGGCTAAGACTCGTTGACCACCCGGGCCAGCGCGGCAGCCCGCGGCCCGGCAATCACATCCTCCAAGAGCATCAGCTTGCCGTCCGGCCCGGTCAGCGGCACCCGCCAGTTGGGGTACTCGTCGGTGGTCCCGGGCTGGTTCTGGGTCCGGCGCTCACCAACCAGATCGGACAGCGCGACGCTGATCAACTTCGACGGCGTCCAGGTCAGATACCGGTGCAGGGCATGCACCGTCGCCTCCACCTCGCTGTCCGTCGCATCGGGCGCGTCAGGTGGCGTGGCCGCTTCGGCCGCGTCGGTCACCGCACCGGTCAGGGCGCCGCGGCGGCGCAACTCCTCCAGCCAGGCACTGCGCTCGGCGTCGTCGGCGGCGAGTTCGTCCTCCAGCGTCCGGGTGAGCAGCCCGAGTTCGTGCCGGAGCTTGACGTGGTCGCCGGCGAGGTAGCCGGCGGTGGGCGGGAGGTCGTGCGTGGTCACCGACGCCAGGGCGTACTCGCGCCACCATTCGGGCCGGAGCGGCGCACCGCTGCCGTCGAACTCGAACTCGAACCAGAGGATCGAGGTACCGAGAATGCCGCGCTCGCGCAGGTAGTCGCGCACCCACGGCTCGACGGTGCCGAGGTCCTCGCCGACGACCAGCGCGTCGGCCCGCTTCGCCTCGAGGGCGAGGATGCCGATCAGCGCCTCGTGGTCGTACCGCAGGTAGGTGCCCTGGGTCGGCCCGTTGCCCTCCGGGATCCACCACAGCCGGAACAGCCCGATGATGTGGTCGATCCGCACCCCGCCCGCCGCCCGGAACACCGTGGACACCAGTGCCCGGAACGGGGCGTACGCCTGCTCGGCCAGCCGGTCGGGACGCCACGGCGGTTGCTGCCAGTCCTGCCCGTTCTGGTTGAACGCATCCGGCGGGGCACCGACCGTGATGTCCGCGGCGAACACGTCCTGCAGCCCCCACGAGTCGGAGCCCCAGCGGTGCACGCCGACCGCGAGATCGTGCATGACGCCGATCGGCATCCCGGCCCGCAGCGCGGCGGCCTGGGCGGCGGCGAGCTGCTCGTCGAGCACCCACTGCAGCCAGCGGTGGAAGTCGATGACGTCCTCGTTGGCCGCCCGGAACGCCTGCACCGCCGGTGACGCCGGCGACCGAAGTTCCGCCGGCCACTGGTGCCAATCCTCGCCGTGCTCCTCGAACAGTGCGGACCAGGTGGCGAAGTCCTCGAGGCCGGCGCCCTCCCGTTCGCGGTAGGCGCGGTAGGAGATCTCCCGACCCGCCGACCGCGGGACCGCGTGCACCAGTTGCAGGGCCGCTCTCTTCGCCGTCCAGGCGACGTCCCGGTCGATCCGGTCCAGATCGTCGAGCCGGCCGTGCACGTCGGTGCGGAGCAGATCGACCGTGGCGAGCCCGGCCGCCGGCAGTTCGGCGTATTCGGGGATGCGCTCGACCCGCAGGTACAGCGGGTTACGGAAGCGGCGGGTGGTCGGCAGGTACGGCGACGGCTCCATCCGGGCGACCGGCTCCGCGGCATGTATCGGGTTCACCAGCACGAACCCGGCCCCGAGGTCGGCGCCGCCCCAGACGGCCAGGTCCTCGAGGTCGCCGACGTCGCCGACACCCCAGGATCGTGACGACCGCACGCTGTACAGCTGGGTGGCGATGCCCCACACCCGCTTCTCCCCCATCCGGGACGGGAACCCGACCCAGGACGGCGTGACGATCAGCGAGGTCGACGCCTCCGCGTCCGGCGCCGATGCCCGCAGCGTGTGGTAGCCCAGCGGCAGCCCGGCAGGAAGCCGGAACGTCGCCTCTCCGACCAGCCGGCCGCCCAGCTCGCGCGGGCCGGTGTTGTTCTCCAGCTGCTCCAGATCGGACCGGACGTCGCCGCGTTCGAGCTCGATCCAGACCGATACCGGGTCACCGTGCCGGACGTGCACATCCACGGTCGCTTCGGCACCCTCGCGGATCACCCTGACCGGCGGCAGCATCCGGCGCCACGGTGCATCGTGCTGATCGCGCGCGGCCTGCTCGGCGGCCTCGGGGGTGGATGCGTCGATGTCCAAGGCCGCAAGGACCTTGACGATGGTCTCGGCGGGGACGTCGACGTGCCGGCCCTGCCAATCCCAGAAATCGGTGGCAATGCCGTACGACTCGGCCAGCCGGCGCAGTGCGGGATGCACATCCATGACGACGTCGTCCTCGTTCCAGGGCAGCGCTTCTCGGTGCAGCGCAGTGCGGTGAGGGAACCGTACCGGTCCGTGCTGATCCGCGATCAACGCGACCGGACGCTGCGAATGCAGGTCCGGGCGGTCGACCGCGACTCCCCGCACCCGGCACAGGGATAGCCAGCTCACAGCCCGCCTGACGCACCCTCCGCAACCGCGGGGCGTCCTACCTATGTGCCAGCGACAGCACGACGCTGCCCGGCACCTGCGCGCGACCTGACCCAACCGACCAACTCCTTGAAAGGAGCACGGACAATGGCTCCCCTGTTCCACAGCATGATCACCAGCCTTCGCGTCCGGCTCCGGCAGCGCGGCCGGACCTCCATGTCCCGGGCGCTGCGGCTGACCGGCGCTGCCGTCGCCGCCTTTGCCGTCGCCCAGGTGCTGTTCCCCGGCACCGTCCCGATCCTGGCTCCGCTGACCGCGTTGCTGGTCGTGGAGATCACCCTGAAGGACATCGTGACCAGCGGTGTCCAGCGGGTGGCGAGCGTCACCGCGGGTGTCCTGCTCGCCGTCGCGTTCTCCAGCATCGTCGGGCTCAGCTGGTGGAGCCTCGGCGCCCTGCTCGCCGTGTCCATCCTGGTCGGCCAGATCCTCCGCCTCGGGCCGCACGCGCTCGAGGTACCGATCAGCGCGATGCTCGTGCTGGCGGCGGCCGGCGCGGAAGCGGCAGCCGTCGACCGGATCAGCGAGACCCTGATCGGCGCCGCCGTCGGGGTGGCCGTCAACCTGTTGTTCCCGCCCGCCGTGCGATCGGATTCCGCCGCCGAGGCCGTCCAACGGTTCGCGTCAGAGCTGGCCGGGCTGCTCCGGACTTCGGCAGCGGAACTGCGCGACCCGATCACCCAGGAGCAGGCCGAGCGCTGGATGGACGATGCCCGGGTACTGAGCCGCAACGTTCCCAAGATCGACACCGAACTTGACCAGGCGGCCAACAGCAGGCGGCTCAACCCCCGCGCGCTCGTCGTCCCCGACATCAGCAACACCCTGCGTGCCGACCTCGATGCGCTGGAACACACCACCGTCGCCGTCCGGAGCATGTTCCGGTCGATCCGGGACGGTGTCCGTTACAACCCGACGGTCGACCCGAGCAGGGGTGAGGCGCTGCGCGAGCTCTACGGCGCCCTGCTGCTGGACCTCGCGACGACGATCGAGGCGTTCGGCGACCTGGCGAAGGCCGAGGGCACCGACACCGTCGCCGAGACCCAGCAGGAGGTCACGGCTGCGCTGGCCGCGCTGAGCGAGGCACACGACCGGATTGACGACCTCCAGCTGATCGACATCGGTTCCGAGGAGAACGGCTGGGAGCTGAGCGAGCCGGTGCTGGAGGCGGTCGAGCGGGTGCTGCGCGACCTGGACATCAACGAACGCGGGCGACGCCGCCAGGCGGCCAGGCTGGCCGTGCGGGTCGACCCGTTCGAGATGGTCAAGTCGGCGCACCACCTTTTCCACGCCCCCCACCGACCGGGCGGCACCGATCGGCCGTCACTCCGCCGGGCGTCACGGCCGGGGACCGACAGGCCGGCAGCGGATCGCCCCAGCTCGGACCGGCGGGAGATCGCGGCCGAGCGGACCGGCCCGCACCGGCTGCCGGTCAGCAGCCGAAGGGCACCTGTTCGCCGCCCGTCGGCGGTCGACACCGCGAAGTTGCAGGCCGTCGGCCGGCCGTCCGGCAGCCCGATCGACGGACCCGCCCGCCGGTCCTGACGCGGCCGGACGAAGATCTTCGTCCATGACCCGCCCGCTGATCGGCATCACCACCTACCGCGAGCCGGCGACCTGGGGTCGCTGGGACCGGGTCGACGCGACACTGCTCCCCGCCGCCTACACCGACGCGGTGCGCGGCGGCGGGGGCACTCCGCTGCTGATCCCGCCGCTCGGTATCGGCGATCAGGCGTCCGCGATCGTCGACCGGCTCGACGGCCTGGTGATCTCGGGCGGTTCGGACGTCAACCCATCGCGGTACAGCGCCGAACCGGGTCCGTGGACGATCAACTGGCGGGACGAGCGGGACGTCTCCGAGATGGCCCTGCTGGACGCCGCCGACGACATCGGCCTGCCGGTGCTCGGTATCTGCCGCGGGATGCAGCTGATGGCCGTCACCGCAGGGGGCTCACTGCTGCAACACGTTCCGGACGTCACCGGGTCGGACCGGCACTCCCCGGGCCCCGACATCTACGGCGCGATCGAAGTGCGGACGGAGCCCGGTTCCCGGCTGGCCGGCATCGTCGGTGACGCGGTGACGGTCGCCTGTCACCACCACCAGGCGGTTGTCGACCATCCCGGATTCGTGGCCGTGGCGATCGCTGACGACGGCCTGCTGGAGGCGATGGAAACCCCGGGCGACCGCTTCCGGCTGGGCGTCCAGTGGCACCCCGAGACCCAGGCGGACCGGCGACTGTTCGAGGCCCTCGCCGCGGCCGCCGCGCAGTGGCGGTAGGACAGCTGACCGGTCGCGCCGACACGGCCGCCAGGAGTCGTCCGGTTCCGGAGGCTGTGTCAGGCTGACCCGGTGCGCATGCAATTCGCCACCGGCCCCGATCCCACCGACCTGTTGATGCTCCCGTGGTCGACCCCGTTGGCGCAGTGGCCCAAGGAGAAGCTGGTCTCACTGCCGCGCGGGATCTCGCGGCACGTCGTCCGGTTCGTGCGGATCGGCGGCATCGTGTACGCGATCAAGGAGATCAGCCAGGGGCTCGCCGATCACGAGTACGAACTGCTGCGCGAGCTGGCCAAGGTGGGCATCCCGGTGGTGCAGGCCATCGGCGTGGTCGGCAACCGGATGACACCGGAGGGCGAACCGCTCGACGCCGCACTGGTCACCAAGCACCTGCGGTTCTCGCTGCCGTACCGGGCGTTGTTCTCCCGTCGGCTGGACCCCGACCTCGAGACGAAACTGCTGGACGCGCTGGCAGAACTGCTGGTCCGGCTGCATCTGGTCGGGTTCGCCTGGAAGGACTGCTCACTGTCCAACACGTTGTTCCGCAGGGACGCGGGAGCGCTCGCCGCCTACCTGGTCGACGCCGAGACCGGCGAGATGCGGGAGAGCCTGTCGAACGGGCAGCGGGCGCAGGATCTGGACATCGTCGAGACCAACCTGGCCGGCGAACTGATGGACCTGCAGATGTCCGGCCTGCTGTCGGAGGCCGTGGACCCGCTGGAGACCGCGGTGTCGGTGGTCGAGCGCTACGAAAAGCTCTGGGATCTGCTCACCGCGCCGCAGACCATGGGCGAGGACGAATGGTGGCGGATCGAGCAGCGGCTGCGCAAGCTCAACGAACTCGGGTTCGATGTCGCGCAGATCCAGATCAACGAGAAGGACGGCGACCCGCGGGTCATGGTGCAGACGCAGGTGGTGGACGCCGGTCACCATCGGCGCCGGCTGTTCTCGCTCACCGGCATCGATGTGCAGGAGAACCAGGCACGCCGCATCCTCAATGATCTGGACACGTACCGGTCGCAGGCCGTGATGCCGCAGACCGAGGTGGACGAGGACACCGTCGCGCACCACTACGTCACCGATGTGTACGACCCGGTGATCGAGGCGATTCCCCGCGACCTGGCAGAAAAGCTGGAGCCGGCGGAGGTTTTCCACGAGATCCTGGAACACCGCTGGTTCCTCTCGCAGGCCGCCGGACAAGAGGTCTCGATGGAGCGCGCGACCAAGTCCTACCTGGAGAACGTGTTGCGCCACCGGCCCGACGAGAAGGCGTTTCTCGACTCGAGCCTGATGGGTGTCGGTGCGCTGGACGCCGACGACATCATGGATGACGAGGGTGCCGACTCGCCGTAAGCGGCGGGGTCGTCGATCCGGGGTGTTGCTCCTGCACGATCCGATTGAGCCGGATGACGCGACCCCGGGCGGCGTGCCCGGTGCCGACGTCGGCCGGATGGTGTGCCGTGTGGCGGGCGGCGCCTCCGGAGCCGGCGCCCCTCGCGCCGGCCACGTCGACGGTGGCCAGACCGACGGCGAATCGGAGGCGCCGCGACCACCCAGGTAGTGCCGCGACGGCCCTACCCAGCGTCCCAGAGCTTCGATCAGTGACGCTTCGATCCGTGACGCTTCGATCAGTGACGCTTCGATCAGTGACCGGGGCGGCCTTCTCGACGTCGGCCGGAGTCCGGATCGGCATGATCCGGCGACCCGATGACGCCTTGCTGACCGCGTTGTTGGGGCTGGTCACCGTGCTCCCCTCGTACCCGACACGTGTTCTGTCACTGAGGAGATCGGCGACACGCGGCTGATACCGTTTGCACCAGCAGGAATTCGCCGCTTTTGGCCGGATTGCGCACGCCCGTGACGAAGCTGGGAGAACAGTCATGACCACGGTCCGAGGAATGGGCACGATCGCTGCCAAGTACTGGTGGGTGCTGCTGGTGCGCGGCATCCTGCTGGTGATCCTGGGCATCCTGATGTTCGCCTGGCCGCAGGCCACCCTGACCGTGTTCGTGGTGCTGTTCGCCGCCTATCTCTTCGTCGACGGCGTCATGAACATCTTCGAGGGCTTCTCCGAACGCAAGGCGGGCGAACCATCCGGGTGGTCGTTCGTCTCCGGGGCCCTGGCCATCATCTTCGGCATCGTCGTGCTCGTCTGGCCGGACACGGTCGGCAAGGTGCTCATGTACATCATTGCGATCTGGGCCATCCTCGCGGCGATCGCCGGCATCGCTGCCGGGTTGCGGCTGCGGAAGACGCCCGGTTCTGGTTGGGTCTGGTTCCTGGCCTGGGGTGTGTTGGCCGGACTCTTTGGTATCGCTCTGCTGGTCAATCCTGCGGCCGGGATCCTGAGCATCCTTTGGCTCGTCGCCATCTGGGCAATCATGAGCGGCATCGTGTTCATCATCGCCAGCTTCTTCGTCCGCAAGGTGGGCAACGCGATCGTCAGCGACCCGGCGTACTGACCCTGCCCTGACGCTGCTGCACCGCGCCTCAGCCGGCCTTCCATCTGCCGTGCGCCGGCTCTCCGCTGGGCTGTCGGCTGGGCTGTCGGCTCGGTTCCGCTGGGCTGTCGGCTGGGTCACGCGAGCAGATGCGCCGCGACCTCGGGCGTCCTAGTGTCGGAGTCCCCACCGAAGCGGAGTTCGTCATGACAACTGCCTCCCCGACCGTCGCCCCGTCTTCCACCGCGCTGGTGCTCATCGAGTATCAGAACGACTTCACCTCCGAGGGCGGCACGCTGCACGCGGCCGTGTCCGACGTGATGGAGCAGACCGGGATGCTGCAGAACACCGTCGACCTGGTCGAGAAGGCCCGTGCCGCGGGAGCGACCATCGTGCACGTCCCGATCTCGTTCGCACGTGGTTACGGCGAGATCTCCCAGCAGCCGTACGGGATCCTCGCCGGCGTCGTGGAATCCAACTCGTTCATCAAGGGCACCTGGGGCGCGGAGATCGTGGATGAGATGACGCCGCAGGAGGACGACATCCTGGTCGAGGGCAAACGAGGCCTCGATGCCTTCGCCTCCACCAACCTCGATTTCATCCTGCGCTCGAAGGGCATCAGCACGATCGCGCTCGGCGGGTTCCTGACCAACTGCTGTGTCGAGTCCACGATGCGCACCGGTTACGAGAAGGGTTATCAGGTCTACACCCTGACCGACTGCGTCGCGGCCACCTCCGTTGACGAACACGAGAACGCCATCAGCAAGGACTTCCCGATGTTCTCCCGGCCGGTCGCGAGCACCGATTTCCTGCAAGCGATGTCCGGGTCCGGCGAATTGGCCGACAGCTCACGCGGCTACTGATCCGCCGTCCGGGCGATCGCGCCGAAGCGGACGACGCCGGCCGGGTGACGAGGGGACCGGCTGTCGGCGGCCGGTCCTACAGTGGGCAACACGCCACCACCAAGCTGGAAGGGCCCATTCTGATGACTGACCTCGCCACCGCTCGGACCCTGCCTGCGACTACGGCGGATCCGACGGAGGAGGTGGACCGTGCACGCACCGCCGAGCTGCAGAGCCGACTGGAGGATCACCGCCGCGAGCTCGCCGGCTACTGCTACCGGATGCTCGGGTCGACCTTCGAGACCGACGACGCCGTCCAGGAGACGATGGTCAGGGCCTGGCGCGCACTGCCCCGGTTCGACGGCCGGTCGTCGCTCCGCACCTGGCTGTACCGGATCGCCACGAACGTCTGCCTCGACCTGCTGAACGGCCGGAACAGGCGGGCGCTGCCGATGGACTTCGGGCCGTCGTCACCGCCCGTCGCGGCATCGCTGGGCGAGCCGAAGGCCGAGTCATTGTGGATCCAGCCGATGCCCGACGGGTCCGTGCTGAGCGGCGGTGATCCCGCCGATGTCGCGGTCGAACGGGACAGTGTGCGGCTGGCGTTCATGGCCGCGCTGCAGCATCTGCCACCCCGGCAACGCGCCGTTCTCATCCTTCGCGAGGTGTTGCGCTGGAGCGCTGTCGAGGTGTCACAACTGCTCGACACCACGGTGGCCTCGGTCAACAGTGCGCTGCAGCGGGCCCGCGCCACGCTGGCTACGGCCGACCTCGCGGACGACGACAGCTTCGACCCGGTCGACAGCGCTCAGCAGGAACTCCTGGCGCGGTATGTCGCTGCGTTCACGGCCTACGACATCACGTCGCTGGTCACCCTGTTGCGCGAAGACGCGACGGCGTCAATGCCGCCGTTCCAGCTCTGGCTGCAGGGCAGCGCCGACATCGGGCGCTGGCACCTCGGGCCTGGGGCGTCCTGCAGCGGGTCGGTGCTGGTCCCGGTACAGGCGAACGGGTCTCCCGCGTTCGCGCACTACCGCCCAGGGCCCGACGGGCACCAGCCGTTCGGCATCCAGGTACTGGACCTGCGCGGCGATCGGATCGCCCGTATCACGTACTTCCTGGACACCGACCTCTTCGAACGGTTCGGGCTACCGGCGAAGGTTTCTGCCGACGGACGGGCGTTACCGCCCAGTTGAGGTGAGCTCGGTTTCAGTCGGTCTCCGGACCCCAGCAGTACGCGCAGTTGTCCTCGCACCCGCGGTCGGTGGCGGTTGCAGCCATAGACGCGACGGCCGGGGTGCCCCAGGCAGTGACGCCCGAGGCAGTGACGCCCGAGGCAGTGACGGCCTGGGCGGCGAGCGTTGCTGTGCGGGTGGGTGGCCGGAGCTCGTCGGTTGTCGAAGCGGCAGTCGGATGCTCTGCCGTTCGGTCTTCGTACATCAGAGCAGTCATGCTCGTGGGACGCCGATCACACGGATTGGTTGACGGTTTCCGCATTGTCCGGTGGGGTGACCCGCGTCACGCCCGGTCCGGTCGCGTCAGGACGAGTTCACTCCAACCACGGACCGACGCCGGTGATCTTGGACGGCCGGTAGTGGGCGACGATGCCCGGCGGCGGCGAGGGCATCGGCGGGAAGTTCGTCCCGGGACCGATGTACACCTGCGCCAGCCGGTGGAGCAGTTCCGGCGCCTTCCCCTCGGTCAACGCCACCCGCGCGTGCACGACCATGTACTCCCGAAGTCCCATGGCGGTGGCGCCGGGCGCTTCGAAGGACAGCACCACCCGCGGGTCCCGCGCCATGTTGGCGCATCTTCAGCTGGCCGCCGTCCAGGGTGGCCGCTGACCAGTTCGTCGCCGTCCACCCCTGTCCAGATCACCGACACCTGCTGTCAGCCGTCGGCATTCAGTGTCACCAGGTGCGCGAGCGGGCCGGTTGCGATGAACGCGCGCGCAGCAGCGTTGGGCATGACCATTCGCGGGAAAATGCCACAACGGCGGATCGGACGACCAGGTCAATTGGCGTGCCCGATTTCCGATCGTGCGTCACCATGGCCGGATGCTGGAACCCGCGGTCGAGCATCGGTTCTACGGCGACCTCGCGGCGTGGTGGCCGCTGATCTCGCCCCCTGAGGAGTACGCGGAGGAAGCCGCATTTGTGGGCAGCCTGCTGGCGGGCGCCGACGGTCCCGCCGAGTCCGTGCTCGAACTGGGCAGCGGAGGCGGGCACAACGCCGTCCACCTGACCCCGCGTTTCACTCTCACCCTCGTTGATCTCTCCGACGGCATGCTGACGTTGTCCCGCCGGCTCAATCCCGACTGCGAGCACATCCAGGGCGACATGCGCGACGTCCGTCTGGGCCGGACTTTCGACGCCGTCCTGATCCACGACGCCATCGACTACATGACCACGGAGGCCGCCCTCCGGCTCGCCGTGCGGACCGCCTTCGAGCACTGCCGTCCGGGCGGGAGGGCAGTCTTCGTTCCCGACGCCACCGTCGAGACGTTCGAGCCGTACAGCGACCACGGCGGCATCGACGACCCCGTTACGTCCGGGCAACCCGGCGCTGCACCGGGACGCGGTGTCCGCTACCTCGAGTGGACGTGGGACCTGGATCCGTCAGACAGCTGGGTGCAAACCGACTACGCGTTTCTGCTGCGGGACAGCGACGGGACGGTGAACGCGGTCCACGAGACGCACCGGACCGGCCTGTTCAGCGTTCCGGTCTGGCTGCAGGTGCTCGGCGACGAGGGCTTCCTTGCCACCTCCGTGCGGGAAGAGACCACCGAGGACCGCACGCCCAGGGTGCTGTTCGTGGGCACCCGTTTGCGCTGACGTGCACCCGCGCGGCCGGTCCGGGCCGCCAATGCCCACCCCACCAAGCCGCGGGCTACCCCCGGCCGGTCCCTCCCGTCGACTGCCACTCCTGCAGGGAAATCCTGCCCGCCGACGCCCGTTTTCCCTGCTCACGTGGCAGTGGACAGTGGCCGTTGGCGGTTGGCGGTTGGCGGTGGACGGTGGACGGTTGAGTTGACGCTTCCCGAGGCTGCGCCTCACCCGGGTCGTTCGACAGGTCGGTTCAGCGCTTCAGCCAGCGCCGGACCTGTCTACGGGTCAGCGCCTTCCAGGCCACGGCGAACTCGGCGATCGCGGCGTCGCCCCGGACCTGCTCGAGCGCATGCAGCCGGCCGATGGTGAAGGCGTTGTCGCCGTCCAGGTGCATCCGGACGCCCAGCCCGCGCAGTGCCTCGCGGGCCACCACGCTGTCCTGGTGCTCGCCGAGCACCTCCTGGACGTCCTCGGCGGCCTCCGCGAGAGCAGCGGCCTGCGCACCGAACGCGGACTCGACCGACTCAGCCGCGTACCGCAGCCGCTTCGCTGCCTTGCGGATCTCGTGGTACCACTCGTCGCGCTCGTGCAGGTCCTCCGGTGCGCCGTGCGCGACCAGGCTGTCGACCCTGTCGTATGCCTTCCTGACCCGCTTGGTCAGCACCTTGTCCGCGCGCCCGTCCGCCTGTTCGGTGAACGGCGGTGCGATGACCAGGTCGTCCAGCCGGTCGAGCACATCGAAGTAGCGCTCGGAGTCCAGAGCCTCGACCAGCTCGTCGTGGGCTCTGCGGTGGTCGCTCTGCAGCTCGACCTCGATGCGGGCAGCGATCGGTCCGAGGACCAGGTCGGCCGGTTCGGCGGCCAGCTCGTCCAAGAGCCGCATGCGCAGCACCTCGGCGTCCCGTGCGCCGCCCAGCTCGCCCGCGATCCACTTGAGCTCGTCCCGCAGCGGGTCGGTGATCTCCCGGTCCAGCATCGGCCGGAACGTTGCCAGTGCACTGCGGAGCCGCCGCGTCGCCACCCGCGCCTTGTGCACGCCGTCCGGCAGGTCATGCCTGGCCTGTTCACCGCGGACGAGCAGAGCGTCGAACTGCTCGATGAGGTGGGCCTGGACCACGTCACGGGCCGGACTGTGCGTGGTCAGCGGATCGATGGTCGGCCGCTTCGGTAGCGCGCTCAGCTGTTCGCCGAGGGCGCGAGCAAGTTTCGACGATGACGCCGACGGTCCGGCCCCGGCCTCCAGCATCACCGGACCGGCGGCGTCGAGTAGTTCCACCGGCCCGTCGACCAGCTCGATCTCCCACTCCCGCCACGAGTTCAGGACGGCGCCGTCGGTGCCGAACGCCTCGGCGTCGACCTGGTCGTCGGCCGCTTCGGCCAGCACCGAGTCGGCGTCGCCGAGCAGCCGGTACACGGTCCGTTCTGTGCTCAACGTGGCGACCGGCCGCAGCTCCCGTCCCCTGGTCCACATCCTCGTCAGTTCGACCAGTGATGCCGGGACCGGGCTGCCGTCATCGCCCAGTGGCTCGGCGTGCTCCAGCCGGCCGCCGGCAGCGGCGGGCAGCTTGAGGTGCCAGCCCGCGTCCGAGCCGCCGGTCCGTCGCCGCAGGGTGACCTTCGCCCTCGCGAGATCGAGGCGCTCGGTGTCGTAGTAGGTGGCCCGCAGCGAGAACGTCTCAGGTGCGGCGACACCGGTGACGCCGGGCAACCCGCTCAGGTCGACCCATCCCAGTGCCGCATCGACTTCATATTTGCGTTCGAGCTCGAGGTGCTTGGACGTCATGCAAGTGGTCTACCAGAGCGGCAGTCCACGCTCTCTGGAAGGACCCGCGGGCAGGCTCTCAGCGGCTCGCGGCACTGCGGTGACCAGCCAGAACCCAGCCGGCGACCGCCGAGTCCCAGACGATCGGGGTACCGGCGCGGTAGGGGGTGGAACAGCAATCACAACGTCCCGCTCTGGTGGCGGGGACTGGGGCGCTCATCTGTCGTCCTAGGGGTGTGTCGTGGGGCCGTCGGGGACGGCGCAGATCGGGCGGTGGCCCGGGAAGGGGAAGTCCGGCTGACCTTCAGGAGGCAGCGCTCGGACGGTGATACGGGAAGGTCGAAATCGTGTCTGACCTGATGCCGGGTGGTCCACCTCGGCGCCGGTGCACGTGCGTGACCTGACTACGAGGCTAGACATAGCGGCCAGCGGCCGGCAAGCCGGCCGCTGTTAACTTCGTGCTGCGAACGTGTGTCGGTCGGTCGACCGATTCGGCCGGTCGTGAGCCGGAGGAGACGCGATGACGCCACCGAGCGGACCCTCCGGATCGCCGCCCGGATCCGGGTCCACGGCGCGACCCGTCGCACTGGTCACCGGGGCCGGCCGGACCGCCGGTATCGGTGCCGGCATCGCCACCAGGCTGGCCTCGGACGGCTGGGACGTCGCAACCGCGGGATGGGTGCCCTACGACGAGCGGATGCCCTGGGGCTCCCGCGAGGACGACGCCGTGGCCGTCAATCGTGCCGTGCGGGCGGCCGGCGCGCGGACGGTCACCGTGGCGGAGGATCTGACGGACCCCGCGAGCCCGGCCCGGCTGTTCGATGACGTCGAGGCGGCCCTCGGTCCGGTCACCGCCCTGGTGATGTGTCACTGCGAATCGGTGGACTCGTCACTGCTGGACACCACCGTCGAGAGCTTCGATCGGCACTTCGCCGTCAACTCCAGGGCCGGCTGGCTGCTGATCGTCCAGTTCGCACGCCGTTTCCAGGGTCCGGAGGGCCGCGGCCGGATCGTGGCCCTGACCAGCGATCACACTGTTGACAACCTGCCGTACGGGGCCAGCAAAGGGGCGCTGGACCGGATCGTCCTCGCCGCCGCCCGAGAGCTCCAGGACCTGCGGATCACCGCCAACCTGGTCAACCCGGGTCCGGTCCAGACGGGGTGGATATCGCCAGAACAGATGGCGGAGATCGCGGCGGCGTCACCGCTGGGCCGGGTGGGCACTCCCGCTGACACCGCGTCGCTGGTGTCGTTCCTGTGCTCGCCCGAGGGCGGCTGGATCAACGGTCAGCTGCTGTACTCCGACGGCGGCCTGCACACCTGAACGAGGAATCCCGAGCCTGCAGATGCGCACCGGCCGGGATCAGGTCGGCGGGTGGTAGAGCGCGCGGCCGGACCGGTCGAAAATGTGCGCTCGACCGGCGTCGGCGGTGATCGTCACGATGTCACCCAGCCGGGCGGCCGTCCGACCGGGGAACCTGGCGACCAGTCGCGCGCCGGCGATCTCGACCGTCAGGAACGCATCCCGGCCGTTCCGGCCGATCGCCCGCACGGGCCCGGTGAGCCGGACGGAATCGGGGTTGGACCGGTTGTCCGCCTCCCGGACGTCCTCTGGCCGGAGGCCGAGGATGACGTTCCGGTCCAGGTGCGGTGCCAGCTCGGGTGGCACCGGCTGCCAGGTCGGCAGCGTGCGCTCACCCACCTGGTAGCCGGCCATACCGCCGGAGGTGACCAGCCGGCCGGGTAGCGCTCCGATCGGCGCATCACCGATGAAGTCGGCAACGAACAGGTCGGCAGGCATGTCGTACAGCTCGCGCGGGGTCCCGACCTGGACGAGGCGCCCCGCCTTCAGGACGGCGATCCGATCGCCGATCGCCAGGGCGTCGGACTGGTCGTGGGTGACGTACAGGGTGCTGACCTTGGTGGACCTGACGGTCTCCGCGATCACCCTGCGCATGCGCGCCCTCTCGTGGATGTCGACGTGCGCGAGCGGCTCGTCCAGCAGGAATGCCTTCGGGGTGCGGACCAGTGCACGGCCGATCCCGACCTGACCCTGCTCTCCGCTGGACAGCTGATGGGGCATCCGGCGCAGCAGCCTGCCGACCCGGAGACGTCGGGACTGCTGGTCGACGCGGCGCTCGACCTCGGGCGCCGGCACCTTGCGGGTGGAGAGCCCGAACCCCATGTTGCGGGCCACGTCGAGCAGTGGCATCAGTTGGGTCCGCTCGAAGACCATCGCCAGGTCGCGCTGGGCCGGGTCGGAACTGGTCGGCCGGCCGGCGACCAGCACCCGCCCGGACTGGAGCTTGGCAAGCCCCGCGATGGCCCGCAGCAACGTCGACTTGCCGCTGCCGGACGGCCCGAGAACGGCCAGCAACTCGCCGGGGCGGGCGAGCAGGGTGACGTCGTGCAGGGTCACGGTGCCGTCCCTCTGGACCACGGTGGCGCCGTCCAGCCCGGTGCAGCCCTGCGCTTCCGCGCCCGTTCCGTCGCTCATCCCCGGCCCTCCTGTGCTCTTCTCCACGGTAGCCGTCAAGATCAGGGGCGTACCCGGCCTTTTCTGCTGCACCATCGTCGGGCCGTACCGGCGGAGGTCATAACCTGGTCCGACACCCGTGGACGCCTCTGGTGATGGCGGCCCGGCGGGCTGTCGCCGCGGCCGACGACAGCAGTGTTGCCCATCTGCCCGAGCATTTGATCAGTCGCCCGAGGAGCGCATGTCGTGACGATCGACAACACCCGGCTGTACGAGACGCGGCGCGAGCTGTACCGGCAGTTCCCGGTGGCGTCGGTCGCGTACTCGGCCGACGGCCACGAGGCCTTCTGGACCGGGCCGTTGGACCTCGGGATCGAGACCGGATCCATCGCGGTCGCCGAACACGCTGACGGATCGCTGGTCGTGCTGCACATCCAGGACGCGCACATCGTGGAGCGCGCGGGCCCTGAGCTGTCGATGGCCCTCGCGGACGGCGAGTTGAGCACTGTCGCGAGCTCAGCTCGCGTCACCGCGATCATGCGCGCGACCACCGGATCCGCCGCGATCCTGGGACAACTCCACGCTGATCGCTTCACTCCCATCGGTTCGGAACCCGGCTCCTCAGGTCCGTTCGGCGAGATCCCATTGCGGGCCGCGACCGAGGCCCAGTTGGCGAGCGTGGCCGCCGGACTGGACGGGGACCACCCGACCATCGTCGTTGGCTCCTACCGGCAGTCCGGTGGCGTCCCGGCCCGGCTCCGGGCGAAGGGTTTCGGCCGCCACACATTCATGTGCGGACAATCCGGTTCTGGCAAGACCTACACCACCGGCGTGCTGTTCGAGCGCCTGTTGGCCAACACCGGCCTGCCGCTGATCGTCATCGACCCGAACTCCGATCACGTGCACCTCGGTGCGGTCGCCGACCCGGCCGATACCTCACCGGAGGGGAACAGGTACCGGGAACTGGCCCGGTCGGTCCGTGTCGCCGGCGCCCGGGGGCAGGGCGCCGACATGATCCTCTGCGCGGACTTCAGCGACTTCGACCTCGACGTACAGGCGCTGCTGCTGCAACTGCACCCGATCCACGACATGGACGACTACGCCCAGCTCCGACAGGTGGCCGCAACCCTGGCCGCGCCCTACTCGATCCACGAACTGGCCGCGGTGGCCGCCGGCCGCCCCGAATCCGAACACCTCGCGCAGCGCATCCGGAACCTCGGCCTGGACACCTGGGACCTGTGGCGGCGGGACGGGGAGCCGTCCCTGCTGCGCGACCACCCCGGCGAGCTACCGCGGTGCCTGGTTCTGGACGTCGGCAGCCTGACCCGGCCCGACGAACGTACGGCCGTGTCACTGGTGCTGCTGGGCAATCGCTGGGCGCACCGACGTGAGCGGACCCCGATGCTCCTCGCCGTCGACGAGGCGCACAACATCTTCCCCGCCGAGACCTCGAACCCGCTGCTGCGCAGGACGGCCGAATACGGCGCGTTGATCGCAGGCGAGGGCCGCAAGTTCGGGCTGCACCTGTTCGTCGCGAGCCAGCGACCCAACAAGGTGCACCCCAACGTGGTGTCGCAGTGCGACAACCTGATCCTGATGAGGATGAACGGTGCGGGCGACATCGCCGATCTTGAGGAGATGTTCTCGGCAGTACCGGCGCCGCTGCTCCGGAAGGCGACGGGTTTCGGGCTCGGCCAGGCATTGTTCGCCGGGCCGATCGCGCCGGTCCCGTTGCTCGCCCAGGTTGGCAGCCGTATCACCCTCGAGGGTGGCGGTGACGTTCCCACCACCTGGGCCGAAGCACGCTGAGCCGCCGAATGACGGCTGTGCCTGAGTAACACAGGTTTCAGAGCCGCCGAGGGGACTTGAACCCCTAACCGCCCGATTACAAGTCGGGTGCGCTACCAATTGCGCCACGGCGGCGGGCCAGGCGAACCGGGCCTACCGGGTCAACGCCCGGCGTGGATCAGCGTAGCCGGAACCGGGAGCCGCACCGTTCAGCTCCCGGACCGGGCTCAGCCGCCCGTACCGGTGCCGGCCGCCGGAGCGCCCGAAGCGGTGTCCGTCGGTGCGGCCGCCGCCGAGCAGACGACGTTCTGCTGGCCGTTGTAGACGGTGGTGAAGTCCTCCCGGCGGATTTCCTTGCCGGTCAGGTCGCGGATGATCCGGGTATCGACGATGGAGAACCCGTTCGAACCCCCGGACGCGATGCACTCCGAGCCGGCCGGCTTGACGACGACCTGCGGCGGGGTGATGTCGAAGCGCTCGCCGGTCACCGACTCGACCTCGACCTGCTTGGTTCCCCACAGCCGGACGGTGATGTCCGAGTCGGTGAAGATCGTCTGGATGAGGACTCCCGTCGGATAGTCGTTGGAGAACGCCAGCTCGATCTCGCCGTCGTACACGGTCGCCTCGCGGCCGGGTGGGTAGCGGCTGATGTAGAAGGAGTGCGGGGTGTGCGTGACGTCGCCCATCCCGGCGAAGTACGCGGCGTTGTAGAGCGTCGTGGCGAACTGGCTGATGCCGCCGCCGACCGCCTTCGCGAGCGCTCCCTCCTGGATCACCGCGGCCTCCACATAGCCCTGCTCCACCCCGCGGGGACCGGTGAATTCGTTGAGCCCGAAGGTGGCACCCGGTGCGACGACCGCCCCGTTGACCTTCTCCGCGACCACCCGGATGTTCTCCCCGGACGCCGACGCGAAGCCGCCGGTGGTGAACTCACCGATGACCTCCTTGATCCCCAGCGCCTTGGCCTTCTCGGTGGTGAACGACGGTTGCGAGGTCGCGTAGACGACCGTCGCGTCCCGGTCGTCGCCGCGCAGCGCGGTTCCGATGGCCGCCTCGGTGGCTTTCCAGTCGACCGTGCGGCCCGCGGTGCTGGGCGTGATCACCGGGGCACCGTTCTGGATCGCGATGACGGCGTCCTTCGGCGCGGCCTGCGTCGCCTCGACGGGCGCGGTGTGCGGCGCACGCACCTTGGCCACGTCGACCGCGACGGTGAACCCGTCGGCATCGTCCGGCGCGACCGTGGTCGCTGCCGCGATACCGGCGACGGGCACCTGGACCCTGGCACCCTCGGCGACCAGCCGGACCGGGGCGGACAGTATCTTGCTCGCCTCCGCGGCGGCCGCGTCGACCTTCGCGGAGCTGGCCCGAACCGGAGCGTCGGTGACCGGCAGCACGAGGCCGTTCACCGCGGACGGGCCGCCCGCCGCCCACGCGGAGGCAACGGCGTCAACCGCCGGCTCGACCTCGAGGGTGCGACCGGTGACAGGCTCGACCGTCCGGACGGTGGTTCCCTCGATGGCCACTTGGCCCTCGACCGGTGCAACGTCCGTCTTGTCGGCGATGCCCTCCAGGAACGTCGACAACGCGGCGGCGTCGGTCGTCACGGCCAACGGCACGTCAGTGGACATGAAGAGCGAGGACACCCGGGCGATCGGGCTCGCCGACCGCACGCCGACCTCCTCAACGGTGGCAGCGACGTCGGCCGTCAGACCGGCGGCCTCGGGATCGATCGGAGTGGGCTCGCCATGGACGTCGACCGTCACGGGCCTGTTGTAGGCGGGGATCGCCTGCGCTGTCAGTGCTGCAGTCGCCTCGGCCGGGGTCATGCCGCCGACGTCGACACCGGCGATCGAGGTGTTGCGCTCGATCTCGCCACTCGTGCTGAGGACGTCGACGAGGTACACGACCGCAAGGACCACCAGGACGGCGCCGGCGATGACAGCCGCGACCAATCGCGGCGAACGGCCGCGGGGGCCGCCAGCCCGTTCGCTGCCCGATGGCTCTACCGGAGGCGGCACATCCCCCGCCGGCCGACCACCTGGATCGAGGCCGCTGACGTCGATGAGTTCGGTGCGTTCGTCGTCACCGTGTTCCGCGGTGCGAATGCGCTGGGTCGACTCGACATCCAGTTCCGCGCTCCGGATCCGATCGGTCGGTTGGTCAGCGGCGTGCGGCCCTCCGGCCGGCTCCGCAGCATTGTTGCCCGTCAGATCCTTCACACCTGTCCCTCGCGCTCGACATCCGGCGGACTTCTCCGCTCAGGACCATTGTCCTGATCGGGGTCACCGATCCTTGGGACGCACGAGAGGGCCGGACGCTGCAATCGAGGACATCATGTCACCCGAACGGACCACCGGAAATTTTGGCCCGGGCCGCGGCGTCGGTCAGCGCGCCTGAGCGGGCAGCGGTGAGTGACGGACGCCGCGGATGGTGGAGATGAGAATCCGCCGGCATTCCAGGGGTGTGACATTCATCAACGACGCAAGGGCGGCAATGGCGCCGTCGTCCAGCGTCATCGCCGATGACGCTCCGTTGGTGCGGAACTCGAACCACCGTTTGACCGGGGCCAGCCGTGGGTCGTTGGTGGCCATCACCTCGGACACGTCCACCGTGATGGATCCGCTGGTTCCGGCGCTCGGGCGAAGCGCGACACCCTGCTCAGCCGCGCCGAGCAGCGTGCCGAGATCCTCCCCGAGCGCGCCGGCGATCACCCACAGCACGTCCACCCGCAGGGATCGGTGGCCGGTTTCGTAATTCGCGAGGGCAGCCTTGCTGACAAGGCCGCCGGTCCGCTGGGCCACTTCGGCCTGGGTGAGCTTTTGCCGGCGTCGCGATTCACGCATCACCCGGCACACGGCAGCGGCGAACGCCTGCTGCGACCGTGCGTCGTAAGCCTGCGACACGCTGGTCCCCTTCGTTGGAGGGACGACCGAGAGGCTCTCGGGCCGCCGGGATGCCAATACTCCGGTCAGCGTCCGCGCTCACAGTCACGATTCGAACTCTGACGTGAGCCGGATGGGCTATACCGGGGCATGATGTACGCACCCCTTCGGTCTTTCTACCACAGGGTAATCGGGATTACACTCGTTCGGCCCATTGGTGTTCGCCGATTGCCCCGAACGTGTCAGGCCGATGGCGGGACCGCGTTGCGAGGACCCGTCCGCCCCGATTGCGCGGTCGCAGCGACGCCGCAGCGGCGGCGGTCGGGCGGCGGAGCCCTGGCGTCGACGCCTGCCCGGGCGCCACCGTGCTACGCGCGCGTCAGCGGAACAGAGAGCGCCCGAACCAATCGCCGGGCGCGCTGACGCCCGGCGGGCAGGCCCACAGCCCGCCGCCGATGTGCGCGATGTACTCGTTGAGCAGGTCGGATCGGCCGAGCCGGGTCTGCAGCGCCTTGAACTGCTTCTGCGGGTCGCGCTGGAAGGCGATGAAGAACAGCCCGGCGGCCAGCTTCCCGGTGTCCGGATCCTGGCCGTCGGTGTAGTTGTAGCCGCGGCGGAGCAGTCGCACGCCACCGTTCTGCTCCGGTGAGGCGAGCCGGATGTGCGCGTTCATGTCGACGACGGGCGCACCTGTGGCGTCGACGGCCGCGTAGTCGACCGGGGTGAACTCCTCCCCGCCGGTCAGCGGCGCACCGGTCGCCTTGTGCCGCGCGAAGATCCGCTCCTGATCGGTGAGCGGGTCGGTGTCCCAGCTCTCGATCTCCATCCTGATCTTCCTGGCGACCAGGTAGGAGCCGCCGGCCATCCAACCGGTCGGCGAGGCGACGCCGCCGGCCGGAACCCAGACCTGTTCGTCCAGCGCGGCGGTGTCGTCGGCGTGGATGTTGTTGGTGCCGTCCTTGAAACCCATCAGGTTGCGCGGGGTCGACTGCCCGGCGCCGGTCGCCGAGGCGCGGCCGAACCCCAGCTGAGACCACTTGAGCACGGCCGTTCCCCTGGCCGCCCGCACCATGTTGCGGATGGCGTGGAAGACCACCTGCGGGTCGTCGGCGCAGGCCTGGATGCAGAGGTCACCGTCGGACAGCGCGCGCTTCATCACCGCATCGCCGGGCATCGTCCCGAACGGGGCCAGCTCGGCCGGCATCCGGTCCGCCAACCCGAACCTGTCGTCGAACAGGGACGGACCGAATCCCACGGTGATGGTCAGCGAGTGCGGCCCGAGGTCCATCGACTCGCCGGTGTCGAAGGGTGGCTGTTCGGGCCGGATCGGTGAATCGCTGACCTGCTTGCCCGCGGTCAGCCGGGCGGCCATCGCCGCCCACCGGCCGAGCATCCGCTGCAGCTCGTCGACATCGGTGGTCGTGACGTCGAGCGCGGCGAACATCAGCCGTTCCTGCTGGGCGGTGGTGATGCCGGCCTGCCGGGGGCCGTAGAACGGCACCATGTTCTGTGCTCTTGCCGTGGCCGCGTCGACGGTCGGCGCCGATCCACCGTCAGCGGTGCGGATGCCGTAGCCGGCCGCCACCCCGACGCCGGCGGCGAGCCCGACTCCGGCGGCTGCCGCCCCGCCGAGGAACCGCCGTCGGGAAGGCCCCCGATTCTCTGTGTCAGCGGGTTCCATGGCCGTCAGTTCGTGATCTTCGCGGAGATCGCCGACAGCGGCTCCTGCACGACGAGCAGCGCGTCCGTGAGCTTCTTCTTGTCCTGCGCGGTCAGCTGGTCGTACGGCGTCCAACCGCCGGGTGCGGCGGGGTCGCGGTAGCCGTCGAGCACGGCGGTGAGCGCGTCGAAGGCGGCGGAGATCTGCGGCACCAGGGTGGGGTCGATCTGGTCAAGGGCCGGCTTCAGCGTCGCGAACGCCTGCAGGGAGCCTTCGACATTGGCCTCGAAATCGAGCAGGTCGATCCTCGAGTACGCCTCTTCCTCACCGGTGATCTTGGACGCCAGCACCTCGTCGAGCAGGGTGGCCGATCCGTTGGCGATCTCGAACGCCTGGTACCCACCGGCGGTGCCGGCTGCGGTCGCGGCGGACAGTTTTGCGGCCTCCGTCTGCAGGCTCTCGATGTCGACGACCAACCGTTCACCGAGCTCGGCGAGCCCTGCGGTGCTCTTTTTTTCGAACAGGCCCTGCTCGATGGGGTGGAAGCCGGTCCACTCCGTGCCGGTCTCGACGTCACCGGCCCGCAGGTCGATCGCCGGGTCGAGCTCGGGGAACGACTCGGCGACCGGTTCGATCCGCTCGTAGAACGGCCTTGCCTTGATGTAGGCGGCCTGCGCGGCGGCGAGATCCCCGGCCTCGAGCGCCGCGGCCAGTTCCTTGACCGGCACCAGCAGAAACGCGATCTGGTCGTCGACGTAGGTGGCGTAGTCGGCGGTGGCGGTGTCCAGCAACGCGGTCAGATCGGCCGACTGGGCGGCTGCCTCCCCGGTGACGGTGAACGGCGTTCGCTCGCTGGTCGCGCCTGGGCAATACACCTCGTAGCTGCCGCCGTCCAGGCGGGCCGAGAAGGTCGAATCGAAGCCGGGGGCGAGGTTCTCCCGCTCACCGACGATGCGCTGGTCGGCGACCAGTTCGACCTCGGTGACGCTCAGCGCGTCGACGTTGGTGATCACGAAGGTGACCTGCCCGGCAGGCACCGTGTCCGGGCTGGCCGCGCACCCGCCGGCTTCGGTGACGGTGATGTTCACCTGACCGTCGCCCGCCGCGGCCGACGCATCGCCAGCGGCCGACGCCGCGGATGCCGAGGACTCGGACGGGCTCGACGCGGCCGGCGCGGCGGAACCACAGCCGGCCAGCAGCAGGGCGCCGGCCGTCAGCAAAATGGCCGGCCGGGCGCGGCGGAGCGGTGTGGTCATGGGTCTCTCCAGAGGTGACGTGCAGTGAGGGCGGATGGCGTGCACCGGCCGGCGATCACACCTGCGGAAGTGCGGGCGCCGGCCGGTCGGGGTGAGGGCGGAATGGCAGGTCAGCCCGACGGCGGTCGGGACAGTGCCAGGGGCTGATCGATCCGGTTCGTGGGCGACGGGTCCGGGGGGATCGGTGTGGCCCTGCCGGAAGCGAGCGAGACCGGTTGACGTCGAACCAGTTTCGGCAACCCGAACGCCAGCAGGACGATCGCGAACACCACCAGCAGGGCCGGGACGACCTGTCCGACGACCTGATGGCGGTCACGGTCGGCATCGAAGGCCGCCAGCCGCTGCGCGCCCGCGGCGAGTGCGGCGTCGGTGGCACCGACCCGCTCGTCCACGACGACACCCGCCTGCACGACGCCCCGACCGGGGACGGTGACCTGCAACGTCCGCACCAGCCGGAGGTCGATCGCGGTCACGATTCCGGTGGCACCGTCCACCCGAACCGTCGGGGTGACGGCGTCGAGGTAGGCGACGTCGAAACTCTCCCTGGCGCCGGTCGAACGGACTCCGACCGGCAACCGGCCGCCGTTCTGCGCGGCAAGTTCGGTCGCGGACAGGGACGTCGGAAGGCCGGCCGCGGTGGCGTCGACCGCGGACGTCACGGCTGGGCCGGTGAGGACGGCGCTGCCCGACTGGACGGTTCCGGTGAGGGTCTGTGGACTGCCGACGGACGAACCGGCACCGGTCAGCTCGAGTGACGCGGTCGTCGCATCGGGGCCGACCGTCACCAGGGCAGGACCAGCCCCCGCAGCACGCAGCTCGAACGGTCCCTGCTGGGAGGTATCGACACCGGGAGCCGCGGGCGCGACCACTGCCAGCAGGCCTGCGACGGCCAGCGCGGCGACCGCGGTGCCGACCAGCAGCCGCCCGAGAACCGCGCGGGACGGCGTTCGCTTCGCCGGCCACAGGACGAGCAGCAGCATCGGCACCGCATAGAGGACGTACGCGACGACCTCGACCACCGGCAGGGTCGACCGGATGCCGAGCATCCCGGTCAGCAGCGATTCCTGGACCGAACCCGGACGGGCGAGGGCGGACAGGTCGAGCATCGTCTGTTGCCCGAGGGTCAGCCAGCCGGCCTCGTAAGCGGCGCGCAGGGTGCTCATCACCAGCCCCGCGGCCACCAGCACCAGCACCACACCGGTGATCCGGAAGAACCTGGACAGGTTCAGCTGCACGCCGCCCCGATAGACCAGATAGCCGAGCCCCACCGCGACGCCGACGCCGAGCAGCACGCCGATCACGGCCTGGACGGGAGAGATGGCGGATTGGAAGGCGGCCAGCAGGAAGACGGCCGTCTCGAATCCCTCACGGATGACGGCCAGGAATGCCATCACGACCAGCGCGCCCGCCGAGCCGCTGGCCAGCGCACTACCGGTCGCCGTCTGCAGGTCCTTGCGCAACCCGCGGGAGTGCGCCCGCATCCAGAGCACCATGTAGCTGACCATCACCACCGCGACGGCCGCGACGACGCACTCGAGCATCTCCTGCTCGCGCTGCGGCAGCCCGGCGCTGAGCAGCTGCAGCGAGATCCCGACGGCCAGGCACACCGCGACCGCGACCGCGACGCCCGCCCACACCTTGCGCAGTGCGTCGGCCCGATCACTTTGCTTCAGGAAGGCCGCGATGATCCCGATGATCAGCGCGGCCTCGAGTCCCTCGCGCAGCCCGATGACGAACGTCGCGAGCATGCTGCCTCCTTGGACGCTCTTCCGCATCGGTGCGCGATGGATGGTGACGGCGATTCAGGTAAGGCTAGCCTCACCTGACTGCCGGGACACTACCCCTGTCCGGCACCGCAGCGACAGCACCGCAGCGACAGCACTGCAGCGACACTGTGATCCCGACCTCAGCAACGGACATCGGGGACCCGGTCCGTACCCTGTTCGGATGACCATCCGACCCATCGTGATCTGCGGAGAGCCGGTCCTGCACCGCCCGACCCGTCCCGTCACCGAGTTCTCCACCCCCGAACTCGACATGCTGATCGAAGACCTCCTCGAGACCAACGAGGCTGCCTATGGCGCCGGACTGGCGGCGAATCAGATCGGCGACGACCGGCGGGTGTTCGTCTACGACTGCCCCGACCACGGCACCAGGCGCAAGGGGTATGTCGTCAACCCGGTCATCGAGACCTCCCAGGTGCCCACGAACATGCCCGACCCGGAGGACGACTCGGAGGGCTGCCTCTCCGTGCCCGGGGAGAGCTTTCCGACCGGGCGGGCCGACTGGGCGAAGGTCACCGGCGTCGACCGGGCCGGTGAGCCGATCGTGGTGGAGGGCACCGGGTTCTTCGCGAGATGCCTTCAGCACGAGGTCGATCACCTGGATGGCTACGTGTATCTGGACCGGTTGATCGGCAAGAACGCGCGCGCCGCCCGCAAGGCCGTCAAGGCGAACGGCTGGGGCGTCCCGGGCTTGACCTGGCAGCCCGGTAAGGATCCCGACCCGTTCGGACACTGAGCGCCGGACGCCCGACAGGTGACGGCCGGTGGGCAGCCGGACATGCCGACAGGTACTCACCCGAGGTGACAAGGTTGTCACGCTGGGCTGCTCGGGGTGTCGTGAGCTGCCGATAAGGTGAGCCTGTGTCGACCGCCAACCCACAGTCCCGCACCATCTCCGCCGCACCACCGACTTCTGCGCTGCCGCTGACGATCGGATGCTCGGCGTGAGCACGGGGACCGACACCGAGTCCGTTGACACCGCTTCCGTCGAGACCGCATCGACCGAGGTGGACTCGATCGACACGGACGCGGCCGACGGTCGCAACAACGGCAACTCCAACGGGGACCGAGCACAGGAAGCAGGCGACTCGGCCGCCGTCGAGGACGGCTCGATCAGCGGCCAGGTGCAAATGGTGGTCGTGGCCAACCGGCTGCCGTTCGACATGGAGAAGATGCCGGACGGCAGCACCAAGGCCCGCCAGGCTCCCGGCGGTCTGGTGACGGCACTCGCGCCGATCCTGTCCCGCCGGCACGGAGCCTGGATCGGCTGGCCAGGCACCGCGGACGTGACCCTCGAGCCGACCACCACCGACGGCCTGAGCCTGCACCCCGTGACGCTCTCCGCACAGGAGGTCGATGATTACTACGAGGGCTTCTCCAACGAGACTCTGTGGCCGCTGTATCACGACGCGGTTGTCGAGTCCCAGTTCCACCGCGAGTGGTGGGAGGCCTATCAGAAGGTGAACGCCCGGTTCGCCGAGGAGGCGGCCGAGCTCGCCGCACCGGGTGCGACGGTCTGGGTGCACGACTACCAGCTGCAACTTGTTCCGCAGTTCCTGCGGCGTCTCCGCCCGGACGTCCGGATCGGCTTCTTCCTGCACATCCCGTTCCCGCCGGTCGAGCTGTTCATGCGGCTCCCGTGGCGGACCCAGATCGTGAACGGCCTGCTCGGCGCCGACCTGATCGGCTTCCAGCTGCCGGGCGGGGCGCGGAACTTCGCCCGGCTGGCCAAGTCGCTGACCGGGGCGGTCACCACCGGTGGCACGATCGAGCACGACGGGCGAACCATCAAGGCCGGCGCCTACCCCATCTCCATCGACTCGGCGGAGCAGTCGGCGCTCGCCGCAACTCCGCGCATCCACGATGCCGCCAAGAAGCTGCGGGACGATCTCGGCCACCCGAGCAAGATCATCCTGGGCGTCGACCGGCTCGATTACACCAAGGGCATCGACGTCCGGCTGCGCGCCTACGGTGAGTTGCTGGCCGAGGGCGACCCGGCGGTCGAAAACGCCGTGATGGTGCAGATCGCCACCCCGAGCAGGGAACGGCTGGGGTCGTACAAGCGGATGCGGGAAGCCATCGAGCAACAGGTCGGCTCGCTGAACGGCGACTACGGCAAGATCGGCCACCCCGCCGTGCACTACCTGCACCAGTCCCTCCCCCGTGAGGAGCTGGCCGCGTTCTACGTGGCCGCCGATGTCATGACGGTGACACCACTGCGCGACGGGATGAACCTGGTCGCCAAGGAGTACGTCGCCTGCCGGGTCGACGGCGGCGGCGTGCTGCTGCTCTCCGAGTTCACCGGCGCGGCCAAGGAATTGAGGGCCGGTCTGCTGGTCAACCCGTACGACACGGACGGTGTGAAGAACGGCCTTCGGTCGGCGTTGACCATGCCGACGGTCGAGGCCCGGCGGCGCATGCGCTCCCTGCGCCGGCAGGTGCTCACGCACGATGTCGACCGCTGGGCGGCGGCGTTCCTGTCCGCCCTGGAACAAACCAGAGATCATGTCGCCGACGCGATGTCACGGCTGCCCGGAGATGTCACCGCGGCCATCGCCGAGGTCAGCGAGACCGGTCGGCTGCTGGTCGCCACCGATTTCGACGGCTGCCTGGCGCCGATCGTCGACGACCCGGCGGCCGCCCGCCCGCTGCCCGAATCCATGGAGGCGCTGCATGCGCTGACCGTGACACCGGGAACCATCGTCGCCGTGGTCTCGGGCCGTGCACTCGCCGATCTGGAGAACCTGCTGGGCCCCGTGGAGCGGGTCCACCTGGTCGGATCGCACGGCGCGGAGACCTCCGCGGAGGACCGCGACGAGCTCGCGGCGCTCACCCCGGAGGACGCCAAGCGGCTCAACCGTCTGCGCCTGGAGTTGCAGCAGATCACCGCGGAGTACCGGGGTGTCCGTCTCGAACCCAAGCCCACCGGCATCGCGGTGCACCTACGTGGGATGGACCCGGCCGAGGCCGCGGCCGTCACCACGCAGATCGAGGAGAACCCGGCGAGCTGGCCGGGGGTCCACCTGCTGCGCGGCAAGATGGTGCTCGAGCTGACGGTCGTGACCACCAACAAGGGCCGCGCGCTGAAGGCCCTGATGAAGGCCAACCACGCCACGGCGACGGTCTACATCGGTGACGACATCACCGACGAGAACGCCTTCGGAGTGCTGGAGAAGGGTGACGTCGGGATCAAGGTCGGAGCCGGCCGGACCGCTGCCGACGTCCGGATCGCCGATCCGAGCCGCGTCGCCGACGTGCTACACGTGCTGGCCGACAACCGCCGCCGCGCGCAGAAGCGACGATCGCAGCACGCCGCCGGCACGTCAGGGCCCGTTGCGAAGGCGCAGACCTCGGGGAGCTGAGGCGTCTTTGTCGGATCTGTTTCGAACGCCCGGCTGAGGGAATTGTCAGGACGTGGGGAGCACCCCAGGTTTCGACTCGTCGTCGGGGGCGGGTCAAACGGCTGCTCCCCGCTCCTGTCCAATGGGCCGGTGTGCGCGGGGCCATTTTCCGGTTTGCCCTCGCGGACGGACGTTCTCGACGCGGTCACTGCCACATGAGCAGGGAAAACCTGCCGTAGCGGACGCGGAAACCCTGCTGACGCGTCACCGGACCAACCGACGCGTCACCGGACCAACCCAGAAACCGGCGTCCGCAATTCCGCAGGGCGGGGCACAACCGGTAGCGACGGTAACGGGCCACGTACCCTCGATGACGTGACTGTCGTCCTCCCCCCGACCATCAGCCTCGGCAACAGTTTCGCCCGTGAACTCCCGGAACTGTCGCTGCCGTGGCAGGCCGCGGAGGTGGCCGACCCACTGTTGCTGGTGCTGAACGAGCCGCTGGCGACCGACCTCGGTCTGGATCCCGGCTGGCTGCGGACCGACGATGGCGTGCGCCTGCTCGTAGGGAACGTCCTGCCCGGTGACGCGACCCCGGTCGCGCAGGCCTACGCCGGCCACCAGTTCGGTGGCTACTCTCCCCGGCTCGGCGACGGTCGCGCGCTGTTGCTCGGCGAGATCACCGGCACGGACGGCCGACTCCACGATCTGCACCTGAAAGGCTCCGGGCGGACGCCGTTCTCGCGGGGTGGAGACGGGCTGGCGGTGGTCGGGCCGATGCTGCGCGAGTATGTCGTCAGCGAGGCGATGCATGCCCTCGGTATCCCGACGACCCGGTCGCTGGCCGTGGTGGCCACCGGTCGCGACGTTCATCGCGAGACCGTCCAGCCCGGCGCAGTGCTGGCCCGGGTGGCCAGCAGCCATCTGCGGGTGGGCAGCTTCCAGTACGCCGCCGCCACCGGCGACGTGGCCCTGCTCCGCCGGCTGACCGACCATGCGATCACCCTTCATCACCCGGCCGCCGCCGAGGCCCCACTGCCAGCGCTGGCTCTGTTCGATGCTGTCGTCGCCGCGCAGGCGTCGCTCGTCGCGCAGTGGATGCTCGTGGGCTTCATCCACGGCGTGATGAACACCGACAACATGACGATTTCCGGCGAGACCATCGACTACGGGCCCTGCGCCTTCATGGAGACGTTCGACCCTGCAACGGTCTACAGCTCGATCGACACCGGCGGGCGATACGCCTACGGCAACCAGCCGGTCGCCGCGGAGTGGAACCTCGCCCGGCTGGCCGAGGCACTGCTGCCGCTGATCGACGACGACCAGCAGCGGGCGGTGGAGCTTGCGGTCGAATCGCTGGGCGCGTTCGGGAAGCTGTACTCCGACGCCTGGTCCGCCGGGATGCGGACCAAACTCGGGCTGCCGGAAGGGCTCGACGTAGAGGTCGCGTCGTCAATTGTCCGAGAGCTGATCACCCTGCTGCAGAGCAACCCCGTCGACTACACCTCCCTGTTCCGGCATCTCGCGACTGCTGCGCGGGGTGACGCCGAGCCTGCCCGCGGCCTGTTCCTGGACCTCGCCGCTGTCGACGGATGGCTGGAACGCTGGCGGGCCCTCGCGCCGGACGCGCAGGCGATGGATCGGGTCAACCCCGTCTACATCGCGCGCAATCACCTGGTCGAGGAGGCGCTCGCCGCCGCCACCGACGGCGACCTCGAACCGCTCGGCCGGCTGCTGGAGGCGATCGGCTCCCCGTACGACGCGCGCCCGGATTTCGAGCGCTACGCCGGGGGTGCGCCGGTGGACTTCGGCGCTTACCAGACGTTCTGCGGGACCTGACTTCTCGCGGTTCCCGCGGCGCCGTCAGGCGAACGCCGGCATGACCTCGTCGTGCAGCAGCCGGAGTTGCTCGTCGACCGTCGCGACGCCGGGGATCGACCGTCCGGTGAAGGCTTTGACCAGCGACGCATCGGTGATGGCTGCGATGAGGTGGTTGACGCCGGCCGGCTCGATCTCCTTGATCTTGGCCGTCACCTCTTCCGGCGTGCCTGCGAATGAGAGTTTCTCGGCGATCTCCGGCGTCGTGAGTTCGATACCCCTGGCGAGATCTCCGCCGCCGATGGCGTCGATGATCGGCTTCAGGCTCGCCGGGTCAACGCCGTTGCGCTCGAGCTGCTCGGCCGGCATCGACGACGCATAGATGCCGACCATGCTGCGGGCCGCATCCTTCGCGGCCGCCGAGTCGCGACCGACGGACAGCACCACCCAGGCACCGAAATCCAGCGTGCGCCAGTCCTTTCCGGCCTTCTCGGCACCGATCCGGAGGTGTTCGGCGGCATAGTCGTAGGCCTCACGGGTGTAGCTGAGCGCGTGGTGGCAGCCGTCGGAGAATTCGGCGGAAGCCTCGAACGACCGTGGCCCGCGCATGGCGCCCATCTTCACCGGCAGCCGGTCCTGCACCGGGCGGGCGAAGGTGAAGAGCCCGTTGTACTGGAAGAACTCGCCGTCGAAAGTGATGGCGCCGTCATCCAGCAGGGTCCGGATCACGTGTACGCCCTCGATCACCCTGGACAGCGGCTTGGTCTTCGACCAGTCGATGCCGTACTGACTCAGCAGCCCGAAGTTCCCGCTGGAGAGCACCACCTCCGCCCGCCCGCCGGTCAGCTCGTCCAGCGTCGCGGCCGCCTGTGCGATGAGCGTCGGTTCCCGCAGCACGACGGCGGAAACGCTGGGCCCGAAACGGATCTGGCTGGTCTGCTGGGCCGCGGCGGCAAACAGCAGCCAGAGATCCTTGTGCCACGTCTCGTCCGCCGCGTAACAGGCGTAGAAGCCCAGTTCGTCCGCCAGCCGGATCGCCTGCAGCGATTCCTCCAGCGGGTAATCGGGGAGCATGACGTAGCTGAACTTCATCGGATCTCCTCACGGGGGGTTCGGGCGGCGTCGGCTCTGAGCCGGCGGAGTTGATCCGCCACCTCGATGGCGTCGCCCTGCGGGACATCTTTGGAATGACGGTCGGGGCGGGCGAGGAACAGGTACAGCAGTCCGGTGACACCGACGATGCAGACACCGATCGCCACGATCCACCGGTCGAGGAAGGTGTCGGCCTCGGCCGGCTGCAGCAACAGGAAAATGGCGAAGATGCCGTAGCCGAGCGCCAGGATGTTGACCAGCAGGCCCCAGCTTCCGAGGTTCCACAGGCCGGCTGGTCGCCAGCCGCGCAGCCGCTGGCGCAGCGCCGCCAGCACCACGGCCTGGAAGGCGATGTAGATGCCGAGCACGGCGAACGCCGTGACCCTGGCCAGGGTGTCCGGACGCCAGAACACGAACAGGGCGATCAGCAGCGGGACCACGCAGACAACGGTGAGCGCGTTGGTCGGCACCGCGTGCTTGTCGGAAACCTTTGCCAGCCAGGGACTTGCGGGCAGCATCCGGTCGCGGGCGAAGGCGTACAGCAGTCGGCTGCCGGCAGCCTGCAGGGAGAGCACGCAGGAGATGAAGGCCACGACGGTGACCACCAGGAAGATCTTCGATCCGGCGGTGCCGAGCGTTGCCTGCAGGATCGACGGGATCGGGTCGGCCTCCTCACCGTCGACGATCGCCTGCAGGTCCGGTGCTGCCAGCACGTAACCGGCATAGGACAGGAATCCCGAGACGCCACCGACAACGATCGTCAGGATCATCGCGACCGGGATGCGCCGGGTGGGGTCGTTGACCTCCTCGGCGACATCACCGCAGGCCTCGAACCCGTAGAACAGGAACAGACCGCTGAGCGCCGCCGCCAGGAACGTCACCAGATAGGCCTGCTCACCACCGGCTCCCAGGCTGTCGAAGAATACCGAGAACGGTTGCTGCCGCTTGAATATCACCAGGTACAGGCCGAGCGCGACGACGCCGATCAACTCCGCGGCGAGCCCGATCCGGGCAATGCGGGCGAGCATCCTGGTACCGCTGTAGTTGATCACCAACGCCACCAGCAGCAGTCCGACGACGATCAGCAGGGTGATCGCCGGGGTCGCTTCGATACCGAGCAGAGCGGCGACGAAGCCGCTGCCGAATTCGGCGACGGCGGTGATCGTCACAATGATCGCCCAGATGTAAACCCACGAGACGATCCAGGCGAATTTGCGGTTCCACAGCCGCCTGGTCCACGGATAGATCCCGCCTGCGAGCGGGTATTGCGAGACGACCTCGCCGAACACGAGCGCCACCAGCAATTGGCCGGCGCCGACGATGACAAGCCACCAGATCGACGGCGGACCGCCGACCGAAAGGCTGTACGCGAACAGCGAATAGACGCCGACCAGCGGCGAGAGATAGGTGAATCCGAGCGCCATGTTCGACCACAGCCCCATGCTGCGGTGGAACTCCTCGGTGTACCCCAGTGCGGCGAGTTGTGCCTCGTCGGCAGGGTTGCCGTTCGGTGATGGTGAAGGGCTCACCGGGTCTCCTCAGCGGGCGGTGCAGCAGTGGTCGGCATCCGGACGGAACCGGCCCTCGCGCGATGGGAGAAAACCTATAGAGGTAGATGTCATAGGGCAAGACCCTGTTGTCAGCCGGATGACTCCGAGCCGATCAGGTGCCGGGACCGATCAGGTGCCGGGACCGATCAGGTGCCGGGACCGATCAGGTGCCGGGACCGATCAGGTGCAGGGTCCAGGGCACACCGGCCACCGGTCGACCTGCGTTCAGCGCATCGGGTTCGCCTTCGCGGAGGTGATCCATCGCCCCGACGAGCCACCGTGGCGATGTCGACAGCACCACCCGGCGTTCGTCGTTCAGGAGCACGTACGGGCCGGGCACGGCTCCGCCCACCGTCATCAGGAGGGCCTCGAGCCTGCGGACCGGGACGTCGGCGCCGACCACGCCGACGAATCGACCCCCCACCGTCACCGGACCGGTGAGCGTCAACAGGTACTGACCGGTGCCGTTCAGGTCGATGTACGGACCGACGACGTGCCGCCGCCCGGTCCGCCGGGGCACGTCGAACCAGTCGGCGGCCAGGTAGTCGTAGTAACCGAGGCTTGACGGCCGCAGGTCGGGGCTGAGCAACTGCAGCGAACCCGCAGTAGGGTCGACCTGCCACCAGCGAAGCTGTTGCACGTCAACGCTTCCCGGCCGGTCCGCGGCCTGCCCACCGAGCTCGTCGGGATGAAAGACCACGCCGAGGCCGATCGCCGGCTGCGCCGGCTCCAGCAGCAGCTCCCGGACGACGGCATCGATCCGGTCGGCCACGGTGACCGGTTCATCGTCGAGCGCGCCGACAGTGGCCGCACGAACGAGCTGCACTGTCCCGAACACCTGCTCCACCACGGCGGCAACAGCGCCGCAGATGCCGGCCGCGGTGCGGTCGCGGTCCGCCGACGGCGTGCGACCGCCCCGTGGACGACCGTCCTGCGCGCGTGTCATGGGGTGACCCCGGCGGACGGCCGCTGTGCTGTTCGGGCGTCACTGCGGATGCGGCGGCGCATGGCCTGCAGGTGCAGGTCGATCGACCACAGCGTCCGGGTCTCGATGTGCTCCTCGGTGAGCGCCCGCGCGAGATCGGCGTCCCGGGACTCGAGGGCGTCGATCACCGCGCGATGACTCGCCACGATGCTGCCCCGCAGCTTCGGCGTGCGGCTCGGCGGCCACGGCAATTGCCCCAGCTCGACGTGCAGGTCCATTTCCAGCATCGTCAGCCGGACGGATTGCGCGCAGGCGGCGACCTCGATGTAAAAACGCCCGTCGATCCGCCGTTGGGCGGTGACCGACTCCGCTGCCGCCAACCGGTCGACGATGTCGCGCAGCCGTGCGATCTCGCGCTGTGAGGCCCTGGTGGCCGCGAGCCGGGCGGCCCCGGCAGCGACCGCCGCATGAACGTCGCCGAGTTCCCGCAGGTCGGTGGTCCCGAGCGCGGCGAGCCGAGCATCGGCGAGGGCGCCGAGGGCGTCCTCGCTGGACCGGACGAAGCTTCCGCCGCCGCGACCGCGGCGGGTCTGCACCAGCCCGAGATTGCGCAGTTCGGCGAGTGCTTCGCGCAGCGTGACCGTCGAGACGTTCAGCATCGTCGCGAGTTCCGTCTCCGCCGGGAGCTGCTCCCCGTCGCCGAGCAGGCCGAGCGCGATCGCACTGCCCACCCGCCGGACGACCGCCTCGCTCCGCAGCGCCCCGTCGTCGAGCGGCGCGAACACGGCGCGCCACGCGTCGCCGCTGAGCACCTGCACGTGTCCTCCTCGAGACGCGCCGCTTCTGTACACGCTGCTTCCATACTCGCCGCTTCCCTACGCGCCGCTCGATCGATACACGCTGCTTCGATACACGCCGCGCGGGACGGTCCGAGTCCCCGTGAGGAATCCTCCCACCACACCCTGCGGTCACCTTAACCATTGAAGCCATAGCTTTCTCGGGTTAGGGTTCTGGCAACTCTTCTTGCGTCACCCTCCCGGCACCCAGGAGCATCGATGACCCAGGTCCAGCCCGATCGATCGCCTGCGCCCGACGCGCTGTCCGTTCCGTTCACGCCCGGTTCGCCGGCCAATCCAGCCGAACTCGCCGCCTTCCCGGAGACGCTTGCCGGGCCGGTTCCGGTGCCCTTGGCCGAGCCGCGCACCCGGGCGTTCGTGGAGCAGTGGCGCAATGCGTCCTACAACTGCTTCTCCTCGGGGCACAAATTCTGCCGCGAGGTCTGCCCGGTCACCCAGGTCGAGCGCAACGAGTCCTGGACGCCGACCGCCTTCCACGCCAACGTCATCGCGATGGAACGTGGCGAACTCGACATCGCCGACGTGGCAGCCGATTACGTGAACTGCACGCAGTGCGGGGCCTGCGAGCTGCGTTGTCCCAACACGCTGTTCACCGGCGACTTCTACCGGTTCCGCACCAGGACCGTCGACGTCGTCAAGGCCGTGCGGGCGCTGGCCGTCGAGAGCGGGGTACACCAACCGAACTGGAAGGTGTGGAACGAACGCACCGACCTGGTCACCCACGAGCCGGTGCTCGGCGAAGTCCCGGTCGCACAGGAGCGGGTCCGCAACTGGGCCGACGGGCTCGACATCCCGATCGGCGGCGAGACTGTGCTGTTCGTCGACTGCGAGGCCGCCTTCTACCGCACCTCGGTGCCGCGCGCTGTCGCTCAGATGCTGCAGCTTGCGGGCTACGAGTTCGGGCTCATGCAGGACCAGTGGTGCTGCGGCGGGCCGGCCGCCGAAATGGGGTACGTCGACCAGGCCCAGCGGTTCGCCCGGCACAATCTCGACAATTGGCGGGCCACCGGGACACGGCGGGTTCTCGTGCTCGACCCGCACGACTACATTTCGTTCACCGAGGATTATCCGAAGTATTTTGGCCATGAGTTCGACATCGAGATCGTCCTGGTGCTCGATCTTCTCGCGTCGCTGCTCCGCGAGGGACGGCTGACCCCGACCGTGCCGGTGGATCGGGCCATCACTTACCACGACCCCTGCAGGCTGAACAAGCGGAAGGGAATCTGGCAGGAGCCGCGGGAATTGCTGCGGGCGATTCCGGGGCTCCGCTTCGAGGATGTCGACCGGGTGACCCAATGGTCGTACTGCTCCGGCGGTGGCGGCGGCCTGCCTGTCGAGAAGCCCGAGCTCACCGCCAGGATCAGCGCACTGCGGCTGGAGCGCGCGGTGGAACTGGACGTCGACACCCTGGTGAGTGCCTGCCCCTGGTCGGAACGCCCACTCAGCGAGGCCGGCGACGCGCAGGACATCGACGTCATCGACCTGCACGAGCTGTTCGCCCAGTCCCTCGGTATCGCCGTCGGCGGATCGCGGGGCGATGTCGGCGACCGGCGACTCGCCCAGGAGCGGACCGGGGTTCCGGGCCGCGCCCGGCGTACCCGGGGCAGCTGCCGCGACGGTGCCGGCGGCTGTGGTGGTTCGTGCAACGGCTCCAGCAGCAGTGGCGACGGCGGGCACGCCGGCGGTTGTGGTTGCGGAGGTTCCTGACCGATGACGTCGACCTCGGAACCCACAACGAACCTGGCAGGCGTCGGACTGGAGAGCATCGGCAGCGACCCGTTGCGGCCGCCACCGATGGACGCAGACAGGTTGGACAGCGTCGTCACCGCCCTGCTGACGGTGCTGCCGCGGGAGCAGATCCTCACCGCCAAAACGGATCGGTACAACCGGGCCAGGGTGCCCGCACCCTTCCCCGTACACCGCTGGTCCGAGCGACTGCCCGACCTCGTGGTGCTGCCCACGTCGACCGAACAGGTGGCCGGGGTGGTCCGGATCGCCAACGAGCTCGGGGTGCCCGTGGTGCCACGGGACGGCGGCACCGGGTTGACGGACGGTGCCGTCCCGATGCGCCGCGGCATCGTCATCGACGTCAAGAAGATGAATCAGATCCACGAGATCGACCTGGTGAACCGCACCGTCACTGTCGGCACCGGCATCAACATGCTCAAGCTGAACGAGCGACTCGCGCCGCACGGGCTGTTCTACCCGGACGACCCCGCGTCGTACCCGTGCTCGCTGGTCGGCGGCCGGATCGGCACCAGCGGCTGGTCGCTGATCGGCGCACGCTACGGCCATACCCGAGACCTGGTATTGAGTTTCGACCACGTCCTGCCGACCGGCGAGATCCTGCACGTCGGCGACGGCATCGGCGGCAAGATCAGCAAGTCGTCCAGCGGCTACCAGCTCAAGCACCTGTTCATGGGTCATCAGGGCACGCTCGGCATCGCGACGAAGGCCACGCTCAAGCTGTATCCGAAGCCCGAAGCGGAGCTGTCCCCGTTCTGGGCATTCGACAACTACCAGGATGCGCATGCCTGCACCGGTGCGCTGGCCCGCGCAGGCGTCGCGACCTTCGCCGGGGCCGTCCTGTTCGACGAACACAAGGTTGCCTACCTGCGGCGCGACGACGAGGCCTACATCCCGCAGCCGGCCGACGTCCGGGCGCTGGTCTGCTCGGTGCTGTACGGCTACGAGGACGAGGTCCGGGTCGGCGGCAAGCGACTGTTCCGGATCGCGAAGGAGCACGGCGCGCGCTATCTCGGAGACGAGATCTCCGAGGGCGACTGGGCGGCGCGGCACGACCGCTACGCCACCCCCCTGCACGGCCGGACCAAGGACGGCCAGGTCATCCCGATGTCCTGGCACTGCGAGGACGCCGCGATCAACTTCTCCCAGGTGCCGTCCGTGAGCCGGGAATGGCATGCCATTCTCGCCGACCTCCGGCGGAAGACCGACGTCTTCGACGACTGGGGCATGTTCGCCTACACCTCCGCCAACACCGGCGTCGACTACCTCACCGAGATCGACGTCGGCATCTGGGAGCAGCGACTGGACGATCGCGCATGGGCGGCCTGGGTGGACGCCAAGCGGAAGATCGCTGCGGTCGCCATCGCTCACAACGGCTCCATGAGCGCATGCCACGGCTCCTGCCGGGAAGGCGAGGTCGATCTTCTCCCGGACGAACTCGGCCGTGGCTTCGAGGTGATGCTCGACGTCAAACGGGCGCTCGACCCGAACAACATCATGAATCCGGGCAAATACCTGCTCGACCGTGCGTATGACGGGAGGCGCTGATGACGAACGGGCAACCCACCGGCCCCTCGGCCGCCGCTGAATTCCGCTATCTGGAGCAGTACACGCCACCGGCCGGTACTCCGGTCAGCGACGTCGCGATCACCACTTTCGAGCACGTCTACGAGGTCGACGCCCGGCTGATGCAGGAACACGTGCTGCAGCAGACCTTCCCGAACTGGGACACCCTGCGGATCATGCGCAGCCGACACGACCACCTGGAGTGGATGCACCGGCACTTCGCCGACACCGTTGTCACCGGGTCGGCGCTGTTGGCCGAAGTGGAGGCCGAAGCGGGCGACTGACTGCCCATCTCCTATGGAACACGGCAATGCGCCCATGGGTGATGAAAGTGCCGAACCGCTCAGCCGCAATCATTTCGCTCTTCCACAAACCGGGTAAAGCGGACGTCAGTACAACGTTGGAAAGTATTTGGTTGCCATCCGTTTACAACGTTGTTTCGACGGGATATACAGGCTCTCACTGCCGCCCGTTCCATCGGTGCCGCGGTTCAGCAGACCAGAGCACCACCGGGCCGGAGGCAGCGATGAATGCGTTTGCGGGAGCACACCGAAACACGAAGGCTCGGATCGTGGTGGTGATCGGGGCCGTGGTGATCGGGGCCGTGGTGATCGCGATGCTGGTGGGCATGCTCGCCGCCGGTCTCCCGGCGGCCGCCGGCAGCGCCGTCGCGGGTGAAACCAGCAGCGCAGCAAACGGCTCGGCGGGTCACGGGCGCAGCCCGGGCAGCTACCAGAATCCCATCCTGCCCACCATCCCGGGCGACGGTGCCGTCGAGAGTTGCGCCGACCCGACCGTCCTGCGGGGGCAGCAGAAGGGCGATCGGTACTGGTACATGTACTGCACGACGGACCCGCTGAACGACGAGGATCTCGATGCGGCAGGCGATCTGCGCTTCCACCGCATCCCGACAATGCGCTCGCTGGACCTGGTCAACTGGACCTACGTCGGCGATGCGTTCGACTCGCTGCCGACGTGGGCGGCACCAACAGCGGCGCTGTGGGCACCGGACGTCGTGTATTCCAGCACCTTTCGCCAGTACTACATGACGTTCGTGGTCACCGACACGGCCGACGCGGTCAGTGGCGTACCGGGCTGTGACAGCGACAACGCGATCGGCGTCGCGACCGGACCGACCCCGACCGGGCCGTGGACGTTCTCCGACGCACCCGTCGTCGGCCCACGCAGCGGCGGCGAGGGTTGCAACTTCCTGTGGACCTTCGATCCCGAGGTACCCGGGGACACCATCGGCGCTACCGGTCACCTGTTCTACGGCAGCTACTACGGCGGGATCTACGTCGACGACCTGACCCTCACCGCCACCGGCGCCACGGTCGGCGGCGACCCGACCATGGTCGCCATCGACAACAAGTACGAGGGCGCGAATGTCGTCAAGCGCGACGGCTACTACTACCTGTTCGTCTCGGCAGCCAACTGCTGCAACGGAGCGCTCACGGGGTACAGCGTCTTCGTCGGTAGGTCGAAGTCGATCGAGGGCCCCTACCTCGACCGCGAGGGCAACTCGCTGACAGATCCGCTGACCGGCGGAACCCCGGTGATCAGCATGAACGGCAACCGCTGGGTCGGCACCGGACACAACAGTGTCTTCAAGGATTTCGACGGTCAGTGGTGGACGATGTACCACGCCGTCGACCGTGAGGACCCCTTCTTCGAGACCGACCCCGGCTTCACCAAGCGGCCCGCGCTGCTCGATCCCATCGACTGGGTGCACGGCTGGCCGACCGTCCGCGGCGGCCGATGGGCGTCAGATACCCGGATGCCGGCGCCGGCCGCGCAGCCGGGTCAGGACAGCAGGTACCGGACGACACCGGTCCGGCCGCAACTTCCCGGGAAGCTGCAGTCCCGCTACTCCGACGACTTCAACGACGGGCTCGACCCGGCCTGGTCCTGGGTGCGCCCGCCGGCAGTGGGTTCGTACAGCGTCACGAACGGCGTGCTGACGTTGCCGATCCAGAAGGCCGAGCTCTATCAGGACGACAACACCGCATCGGTGCTGCTCCGCAACCAACCGCGCGGGGACTACGTCTTCGAGGCGAAGGTCCGGGTGGATGTGCCGGACGCGGGATGCTGCTTCAACTTTGCGCAGGCCGGCATCATCGTCTACGGCGACGACAACAACTTCGTCAAACTGACCAACACGTCCATCTGGAACACCCGGCAGACAGAGTTCGCCAAGGAACAGTTCCCGGTTCCGGACGGGTGGGCCCGTTACGGCAACAGCGTCGTCGGACCGCCGTCGGCGGACTGGACCCACCTCCGCATCGTCGTCGAGACACTGCGCGGGAAGGACCGTGCGGCGGCGCTCGGCGACACCACGCGGTACACCGCCTACACCAGTCAGGACGGCCGGCACTGGGTGCGCGGCGGCGCCTGGACCCACACGCTGGGCGCGGACGCACGGATCGGCCTGGTCGCCATGGGCCAGCAACCAGCGACCGAGGGCACATTCACCGCCCAGTTCGACGACGTGCGGGTCAGCACGCTCCGCACCGGCGGTCCGCGGGGGTGACCCCGGGCGAGCCGCAGGGGGACGGTGCCGAGGTTCTGCGCGCGGCGCCCGCCGACCGAGGGCACCAGCTGACAACTCCATGGCGGAGACCAGGTGGGCACCATAGGCTCGGCCCCGATGACCGACCATGACGAGTACGGCCGCCCGGAGCCTCCGCTGTCCGCCGACGAAACCGCCACCCTGCTCGGCTTTCTCGACTACCAGCGCGCCACCTTCGGGTGGAAGTGCGCCGGCCTCGACGCCGCCGGGCTGAACACCACCATCGGCGTCTCGTCGATGACTCTCGGCGGCATGCTGAAACACCTCGCCTATGTCGAGCACCACTGGTGTTCCCGCATGCTGCACGACCGGGATCCCGAGCCACCCTGGGACACCGTGGACTGGTCGGCCGATGAGGACTGGGATTGGCATTCCGCGGTTGACGACTCCCCCGAGCAGCTCACGGCGCTGTGGCAGGAAACGGTGGACCGGTCCCGCACCCTGGTCAGCCAGGCACTGGCCGATGGTGGCCCCGGCCGTCTCGCCGACCGTCCTTGGCCGGACGGCACGGCACCGAGCCTGCGCTGGATCCTGGTTCATCTGATCGAGGAATACGCGCGGCACAACGGCCACGCGGACCTCATCCGGGAATCGGTGGACGGCCTCACCGGCGAATAGCGATCCGGGCACGGACGATCGGGCCCGACCCGCGTCGTGTTTCGGTGATCCGCGCCCCGGAATCCATAGGGCGTGCCGGGCCATCCTGGGCCGGTGACTCGGCCCCGATGGCCCTGTTGTCGACGCCGTTGCTGCCAGTACCCGGAGGTCAGATGTCCGCGCGGGAACCGCATGAAGTCGCCGACGTCGCCGTCGGGGTCGGCACGAAAGAAGGTGCCCGGCGCTGGGACGAGGTGCCGGTCAGCTCCTTCCTCGGCGGTGCCTACATCGCGTTCGGCGGCCTCGTGGAGATCACCGTGTCCTCCGGACTGTCGCCGGACATCTGGGGACCTGCCGACACTGTTCACCGGCATCGCCTTCACCCTCGGCCTCGTCCTGGTCCTGATCGCAGGCTCCGCGTCGGCGCGCTGCTGTTCGTGGCCGCCGACTACTGGTACCTGTTCCTGAAGGGCCAACCCGATACGGCGACGTCGAAGACGCCGAATCCGCCGAACGCGGCTGACGTTCACCTGGACCTGAGTCCTCGCTCGTCATCCACTGAAGCGCGCTATAGCACCGGTCGATATGTCCACCGGCCGGCGCAAGGATGGGGTTCAGTCGACAGGGCGGTACGAGCGGGAGTCGCTGCGGCACTGCGCCTTCCCACCCCTAGGGGTGGAATTCGCCCCGGATCCGGCGCAGCGGGTTTCTCCGCCGATCCCCCGGGTACCGGGAAGGCAGAGGTTGGGGTCGACCGGCACGCCGCCGGCCGACCCGGCCCCGCAAGGAAGCCCCGTCCTCCGCCGAGGACGGGGCTTCTGCGGCCAAGGGCGGGGCTTCTGCGGTGCTCGCCTCGAGGATCTCCGCGGATCGGGAGATCACTGAGCGATGTCGTAGACCACCTGCACGACGACGTCGAGCTCCTGGCTGCCGGGCTCGATCGGCACCGATGGGGCCGATGCGGCGCTGTCGGCGGTCGCCATCGGATACGGGATCGCGCTGTCAGTGGGTACCTCGGTGATGGAGTGGATCCCCCCGAGCTGGACGCCGGCAGCGTCGGCCATCTGCTTGGCCTGCGCCTGCGCCTGTTTCACCGCATCCGCCCGCGCCGTGGCCTTCAGTGCGCTGTCGTCTCCGATGGAGAAGGAGAGCTGCTGGACCCGGGCGGAGTTGCCTGCGGTGCGGCCGGCCAGGTCGATCAGGGCGCCCGCTCCCGGGATGTCGCGCAATGTGACAGTCACCAGGTTGGTGACCTGATAGCCGGTGATCGTCGACTTGTCGTCGTAGACCGGGTTGACCGACAGCTGGCTCGTCTGCAGATCCTCGGCCGCCACCCCGTTGTCCTTCAGCACGGTGATCAGGTCCGTGGCGATCTTGTTGTTCTGGTCGAGCGCATCCTTGGCCGACGCGGCGTTGGTCTCGACACCCAGCCCAATGGTGGCGATGTCCGGCGTGCCGAGGACCTTCCCGGTGCCCTGCGCGGTGATCGTGTTCCGGCCGGAGTCCGCCGCGGCCGCGCCGCTCAACGAGGTGAGTCCGGCAGCGGCAACGACCGGCGCCGACGATGCGGCGGGACCAGGGCCCTGCTCCTGGCCGGCTCCCGAACAGCCGGCAAGCACCAGTACCCCGGCGGCAACGACGGTCGTGATGGACAGAGACTTCCTCATGAGTCCTCCTGGAGACGCGGTTACCAGCAGGACGGTGGTCGGTGGCCGGCGGGTTGCACGACGCAGACAGCCGATTCGCAGACCGCGCATCGACTGGAGCGCGACACGCGCGGTCGGGATTCAGCCGCCCTCTGCGGTGGCGGACCGGTCGACGGTCGACGGGGGGGAGATGGCCGGGGGGGCAGCAGTTCTCGACTTCCGATCCTTGAACACCGGTTTGTCGCCCAGGAACAGTCCGAGCCATCGAGCGTCGGGGTCCATATCGACCAGCAGCGCCTTGAAGAAAAGGCTCGCCGGGATCGCCAGGATGGCGCCGATCGGCCCGAGGACATACGCCCAGACGATCAAGGACAGGAAACTGACAGTCGTGGTCAAACCGACCGCGTCGCCGACGAATTTCGGCTGCAGCACCGATTGGATGATGAAATTCAGCACGCAGTACACCACGATCACGGCGATGGCCAGACTTGGCCCGCCCACCAGTAACCCGAGAATTGCGGGCGGGACCAGGCCGATGATGAAACCGACGTTCGGAATGTAGTTCGTCACGAACGCGACCAGCGCCCACAGCCCGGCTGCCGGGATCCCCAGGATCAGCAATGCCACCCCGTCCAGCACCGCAACGATTCCGCCGAACACGGTGGCCACCCCGAAATACTTGCGGGTGCCACGCGCGAAGACGTCCATCGCATCCAGCACGGCCTCTCGTCCGGGACGCACTTTGGCCATCCGTTCGCCGAAGATCGCGCCGTCCACCGCCAGGAAGATCAGCACGACGATCATCAACAGCACGAAGGAGACGATGCTCGACAGGCTGGACAGGAGTCCTTCGGCGACCGCGGCGATCTGACTGCTGCTGACCCCGCTCAGCGCCGATTGGATGTCCGCCGAGCTGACACCCATCCCGGCCAGCCAGGACTGCAGACCGCTCAGTTCCTGCTGGATCTGGTCGGAGTACTGCGGCAACAGGGTGGCCAACTGCACCACCCCGACGACCGTCGCCGCGAACAACCCGACCACGATCGCGAGCACCGTGAGGAACACCCCCAGGGAGGCGACCGCTCGGTTGGCACCGCGCCGCAGCAGCCAGCCGCGGACAGGGTTCACCGTGATGGTCAACACCACTGCCATGAAAACCGGACCGATGATGCCGGGGATCGCGCGCATCCCGACGGCGACGACGACGCCCGCCGCGAGCCCCAGAGTGATGATCAAAGCCCGGGGGAGGCTGTAGCGACCGGGCGGCGCGCCCGGGGTGGGTTCGCTGCGGTCACTCGCCGCACCGGGGCCGCTGGGCGCCGGCGAAGAAAGCGGGGCCGGCAACTGATCGGACCGGACCGGGTGGCCGGGATCGCTCGCCGCTGTGCTGTCAGGGTCGGTCATGACCGAATTGTCGATCATCACCGGTTGATCTCAGGCATGACCATCCCGTCGACGGCCTTTGCCGGGGTTTTTCAGCACGGCTGCCCTGGCCTGCTCGAGAAACGATCGCTCGGCGCCGTTGCCGGCCATGGCGATGGCGGCGGCGTAGGCGTCGAGCGCCTCGCCGTCACGATGACATCGCCTGAGCAGGTCCGCGCGTATGGCGTGATACAGGTGATGACGATGGAGCCGCGTCGCCCCGGCGTCGAGCCCGTCGACAACGGCCAGTGCGGCCTCAGGGCCGCGCACCTCGGCTACCGCCACGGCACGGTGCAGCGCCACCATCTCGCTGGGCGCGACCGCCATCAGCTGGTCGTACAGGGTCAGAATCTGTGCCCAGTCGGTGTTCTGGACCGTGCGCGCATCGCTGTGCACCGCATTGATCGCCGCCTGGATCTGATAGGGACCCGGCCGATTGCGGAGCAGGCACCGCCGCACCAGATGCTGACCCTCCGCGATCGCACCGGCGTCCCACCTGCCGCGGTCCTGGTCGGCGAGCAGCACCAGATCCCCACCGGCAGTGATCCTGGCGGCACGTCGCGCGTCGATCAGCAGCATCAGGGCAAGGAGTCCGAGCACCTCGGGTTCGTCCGGCATCAGGTCGGCGAGCAGCCGGCCCAGCCGGATCGCCTCGGCGCACAGATCGTCGCGCACCAGCCGATCACCCGAACTGGCCGCGTAGCCCTCGTTGAAGATCAGGTAAACGACGGCCAACACCGCCGGGAGCCGATCGGGAAGCGCCGCATCGGCCGGTACCCGGTACGGGATCCCGGCGTCCCGGATCTTGCCCTTTGCCCGCACCAGACGCTGCGCCATCGTTGCCTCCGACACCAGGAACGCCGCGGCGATCTCCGCCGTCGACAGCCCACCGAGCAGCCTGAGTGTCAACGCAACGCGTGCGTCGACGGCGAGCGCCGGGTGGCAGCAGGTGAAGATGAGCCGGAGCCGGTCGTCGGGCACGACATCCTCCACTCCGGTATCCGCGAGCTGCCCGGCCTCGATCGGGGCCGCCCACCGGCCGGTGGTCCCGCTCCCGTCGAGGCGTCCGTCCAGTCGTCCGTGTGTGCTCCGGGCTGGGCTTCCGTCCAGGCTCACGTCCAGCCCGAGCAGCCGCGCGGCCTCGACCTGCCGGACGTCGCGGATCGACTCACGACGAAGTCGGTCGATCGCCCGGTTCCGCGCCGTGGTGATGATCCAGCCCACCGGGCTCGCAGGCAGCCCGGTGACCGGCCAGCGCTGCACCGCCGCGGCGAAGGCATCCTGCACCGCCTCCTCCGCGAGGTCGATGTCGCCGAGCATCCGGACGAGAACAGCCACGACGCGACCGTTCTCGGTCCGGAACAGGCGTTCGATCGCCGGACCCGATGCCTCGCCACGGGTCTGGCTCAGGGGTGCTCGCCGCCCTGGAACGGCCGCACCTCGATGGGCAGCGTCGTCACGGTGGCCATCCTGGCGGCCCATCCCAGCACCGTATCCAGATCGGCCGCCTCGACGATCGTGATTCCGCCGACGTGCTCCTTGCCCTCGGTGTACGGGCCGTCGGTCAGCACCACCTCGCCGCTGCGGGAGCGCACGACCGTCGCACTACCCACTGGGTGCAGTCCACCGGCGAAGACCCAGCCGCCGGCGGCGCGGATGTCGTTGTTGAGCTCTTCCAGATCGCGCATCATCGGCCCCAGCACCTCGGGTGGCGGCGGATCTCCGTCAGGTTGCTGGACGCTGAGCAGGTACTGCTTCATGGCATTCCTTTCCCGTGTGCGGGATCGGACATCCCGCGCTCACCCTCTATACGAAGCGGGGCGGCGGAATCGACACCCTCGGTCGCGCGGATCGCGGGAATTCCGCTGGACGGAGACGGTCCTTGTCTCCGGCGTTGCGGCCGTCGACCCGGATCTTCCGTGAAGATCGGTCGGTGTCAGATGCGGGGCGGGGCGGTGGTCCGGCCCGGCAGGAAGGTCGTGCCGAGCATGATGCGCCGGCCCTGCGTCTTGCGTTCCGGGTTGAGCAGCATCCGGCCCGCCTGCCGGCCCTTGTCCACGACGGGCTGGACGACGGTCGTCAACTGCGCGTCGATGGCGCCGCGGATCCCGTCGAACCCGGTGACCGACACGTCCTCGGGCACCCGTTGCCGGCGCCTGGTGAGTTCCTCGATCGCCCCGAGTGCGAGGACGTCCGAGGTGGCGATCAACGCGGTGATACCGGGATCCAGCGAGAGCACCTCGGCGGCCGCGGACGCGCCGGCCTCGACGGAGTGTTCGAACCGCTCCACCACCGGAATGCGATCCCAGGCGACGCCGGCGGAGGAGAAGGCGTCGCGCAGACCCGAGAGACGGTTGCGCTGCACGTGGTAGTGGGCTGCCTGCTGCCGCTCGATGGAGACCGGACCGTCGAGTTTGGCGCGCCCGAGACGCATCGTGATGACGCCGATCCGGCGGTGCCCGAGGGCGATGAGGTGGTCGGCCACGCCCCGGATGGCTGCCGCATCGTCGATACCGACGAGGTCGGCGCCGGGGATGCCTGGTTGGTCGCAGATGACGGAGGGCACCGGCCTGGCCAGCGCGGCGGCGAGGTGGGGATCGTCATCGGGCATGGAGTAGACGACGAATCCGTCGACCGCGGCACCGGCCACACCGAGCACGTCCTCCGCGTCGGGGCGCGCGGGGACGAGCAGCAGGCCGACCCGGGCCTCGTCGCACTCCAGCGTCAGACCCTCGAGGAAGGCGACCGCCCCCGGGTCGCGGAAGGCGTACGAGACCTGCTCGGTGAGCAACAGCCCGACCGCGCCGGCTTTCCGGGTCCGCAGCGACCGCGCGACCGGGTCGGGCCCCGGATAACCCATCTGCCGAGCAGCTTCCATCACCCTGGCCCGGAGCTGCGGGGACAGCTGGTCCGGGCGGTTGTACGCGTTGGAAACCGTGGTCCGGGAGATGCCCAGCTCAGCGGCCAAGGACGCCAATGTTGCTGGCGGTCGCGAGCGGGATGATCGTTCCACGGTCACACGGTATCCGCTCCGAGTTCATCCGCTCTTCAAGGGGCGCGCACACCGGCCGGTCGAGGCGTGATGCGTAAAACGGACAGTGCGGACAGGCGTGGTAAACGTTTTCCCGAGCCCTTCACATCGGCGGCGGGGTGTTCTATCGTCGAGACGTACACAACGCCGACACCGGCTGACGAGCCTTGCGACAACGCGGGCCCGCCCACCTCTGGCCCCGCAACGGCGGCCAACGGAAGGACGTGACAATGGCTGACGTCAAGTACGAGGACGCCTCACGGATTTACGCGGGCGACCCGCCCGTCCGCGCGGTCGACAGCTTGAACCTGGACATCCCCGACGGCGAGTTCCTCGTCCTCGTCGGCCCCTCCGGTTCCGGCAAGTCCACCGCACTCCGGATGCTCGCCGGCCTCGAGGACATCAACGAGGGCCGCATCATCATCGGCGGCCGCGACGTCACGCACGTGCCGCCGAAGAACCGCGACATCGCGATGGTCTTCCAGTCGTATGCGCTGTACCCGCACATGACGGTCGCCGAGAACATGGGCTTCGCACTCAAGCTCCGCGGCGTCAACAAGTCCGAGATCGCCACCAAGGTGCGCGAGGCCGCCGGGCTGCTCGATTTGGAGAAGTACCTGGACCGCAAGCCCAAGGCGCTCTCCGGTGGCCAGCGGCAGCGTGTCGCGATGGGCCGGGCGATCGTCCGCGAACCGTCCGTCTTCCTGATGGACGAGCCGCTCTCCAACCTGGACGCGAAGCTCCGGGTGGAGACCCGCGCGAACATCGCCGAGCTGCAGTCCCGGCTCGGCACCACCACCGTGTACGTCACCCACGACCAGGTCGAGGCCATGACGATGGGACACCGCGTGGCGGTGCTCAAGGACGGCATCCTGCAGCAGTGCGACACCCCGCGGACCCTGTACGACAAGCCCAACAACGTCTTCGTCGCCGGCTTCATGGGTTCGCCGTCGATGAACCTGCTGACGCTGCCGCTGGTCGCAGAGGGCGCCAAGCTCGGCGAGACCGTCGTGCCGCTGCCCCGTGAGCTGATGGCCGAGGCCTCGGAGAAGAACCTCAAGGAGGTCGTGTTCGGCGTTCGCCCCGAGAACCTGACGCTGGGCGATCAGGGCCTGCCGGTCACCATCGATCTCGTCGAGGAACTCGGCGCGGACTCCTTCGTGCACGGACACACCCCGGACGGCGGTCGGATGGTCATCCGGACTGACGCCCGGGTGCACCCGCAGAACGGCTCGACCGTTCGTGCCACCGTGACCGACAACGACCACATGCACGTGTTCGACCCGAACACCGGCCAGCGGTTCCGGTCGTCCTCGGCTGTCCTTGCGGATTCGTCTCCCAGCGTCAGGCATGACATCCCGGCCTCCGGGAGCTCTGCGTACGTGAAGGACTGACCTGCTTGATGTGATGAAGTAGTCCGCTGCAGGGGCGGCCCGGAAGCCCGGGCCGCCCCTGCAGCTGTTTCCGGCTCTTTTCCGGGCTGCGCGGCGACACCATGGCGCGCCCACGTGCATGCGCGGAGCGCGTTGCCACCTGCCCCGCCGTCACTCCCACCCCGCAGCCCCACCCCCGGATCCCGGCGCCCGGACCGCGGCGTCCACTGCCACACCAGCAGGGTCTCGGGCCCCGATCTCCCTGCAGAAACGACACCCGGCCGGGTGGGGGGCGGTGCGGGGGGCGGGCGATACCGGTCGGGTGGCGCGCACGCTGCCCCACTGGAAGCGCTCCGGGCCAAACGGTCCGGAGCCGGCTCAGACCGCGACCGGCTCGCGTGCGGGCCGGGGCGCCCAACCCCGGCGCAACCGACGGGCGCCGACGATCCGGCACACCACATAGATCATGAACGAGATGGTCGTGACGTATGGGCTGATCGGCAGGCTCCCGCCCAGCGCGATCATGATCCCGCCGACGACCGACACGGTGGCGAACAGCACCGACAGCACGGGCACCCACAGGGCCGACGCCGTCACCCGCATCGCGGCGGCGGCGGGCGTCACCAGCAGGGCGAGCACCAGCAGCGCCCCGACCACCTGCACCGCCATGGCCACCGTCAGGCCCAGGATGATCATGAAGATCGGCGACAGCGCGCGCACCGGAACTCCCCTGGCGGCAGCGATCTCAGGGTCGACGGTGGCGAACATCAAGGGGCGCCAGAGGATCGCGAGCGCGACCGAGACGACGACGCTCACGCTCAGCATCCACAGCAGCTGCGGGTCGTCGACCGCGACTATCTGGCCGACCAGGCCGCCGAACTTGTTCGCCGTCCGTCCGGGGTAGAGCGCGAGGAACAGCACGCCGAGGCCGAGGCCGAAGGGCATGAGGACCCCGATGATGGACGACCGTTCACGCGCCCGGACCCCGAGGATGCCGATCAGCAGGGCCGCGATCAGCGACCCGAAGATCGACCCGATGACGACATTGAACCCGACCAGCAGTGCGAAAGACGCTCCGGCGAAGGACAACTCGCTGATGCCGTGCACCGCGAAGGTGAGATCGCGCATCATCACGAAGACGCCGATCAGCCCCCCGATCACCCCCAGCAGCGCCCCGGCGATGATCGAATTGTGAAACAGCGCCAGTAGTTCGCCGTAGTTGGCGAAGTTGAACATCTTGCCCCAGAGGTCCGTCACGGCCGGACCTTCCCGAACCGGCCGGTGCGATCGCTCTCGCCGTGATCCCCGCCGCTGTGGTCGTTCTCGGCCAGGTGGTAGCCGGTGCTCGGATCGTTGGACGCCACCACGATCACCCGGCCCTGCGCCCTGACCACCTCGACGGGTGCTCCGTAGAGCTCCGTCAGGCCCGCGGAGGTGAGCACCTCGTCGGGCGTCCCCAACCGGAACTGGCCACCCGCCAGGTAGAGCACCTTGTCGACGTAGTCGAGGACCGCGTTGATGTCGTGGGTGACGAACAGCACCGCCGTGCCGTGGTCGCGGCGCCGCCGGTCGAGCAGGGCGGCGACCTCCTGCTGGTGACGCAGATCGAGCGCGGCGAGCGGCTCGTCGCACAGCAGGATCGACGGGTCGGACGCCAGCGCCGAGGCGACCCGGACGCGCTGCAACTCACCGCCGGACAGCATGGCGACCGGAGCGTCGGCGAGGTCGGCGGCGTCCACGGAGGCGAGCAGAGCATCGATCCGTGACCGCACGGCATGACGGGACGCGGAACGGCCGATCGGCAACCCCCAGCGATGCCCGTCAAGACCCATCCGGACGAGATCCCGCGCCCGGATCATCGTTCCCTCGTCGATCGCCACCCGCTGCGGGACGTAGCCGACGGCGGTGGAGCCGCGCCGCACCGGCTCACCCGCGATCCAGGCCTGGCCTCGGGTCAGGTGCTGCTCGCCGAGGAGCACCTTGAGCAGGCTTGTCTTCCCTGATCCGTTCGACCCGAGAATGGCGACGAACTCGCCTTGGGCGATGTCCAGGTCCAGCCCGTCCCAGAGCACCCTGTCGCCGTAGGCGAGGCACGCGTCCCTGGTCCGCACAGCAGCTGGCCGGATGCGCAGATCAGTGAGCGGAGCAGCTCCTGCCGATGGCACGACTCCACCACCGGGCGGGGTCCCGGCCTCGGAGAGGGTGGCACGGCGGGTCATGACGGGCAGGGCTCCCAGACGCTGAAGTGAGAATCGCTCTCATCATGCTAGCCCAGTTGCCGGTTGACAAGTCAGCCGTTGGCCGCCACACGCCGGCGCCTGGCCACCTCGGCGAGCACCACTCCGGCGGCCACCGAAGCGTTCAACGACTCGACCGACCGCGCCATCGGAATGGACACCGTGACGTCGCAGACCGTGCGGGTCAGTCTGGCAAGGCCGCGGCCCTCCGACCCGACGACGATGACCAGCGGCGAAGTGGCCAGCTCGAAGGTGTCGGTGTCCGTGGTCCCGTCGGCGTCCAGGCCCGCGATCATCAGGCCCTGCTCTGCGTAGTCCTTGAGCGTCCGGACGAGGTTCGTGCAACGGGCCACTCGGATACGCGCGGCCGTGCCCGCCGACGTGCGCCAGGCGGATGCCGTCATACCCGCGCTGCGCCGCTCGGGCACGACGACACCGTGTGCTCCGAAGGCCGCAGCCGACCGGACGATGGCACCGAGATTCCGCGGATCGGTCACACCGTCGACCGCCACGATCAAGGGCGGCCGTCCGGAGTCCTTGGCCCGGGCGAGCAGGTCGGACGGATGTGCGTACTGGTACGGGGGAACGACCAGGGCCAGACCCTGGTGAATGGCGTTTCCGGTGAGCCGGTCCAGTTCAGGGCGGGCCACCTCGAGCAGGGCGATACCTCGGTCGCCTGCACCGGCGATGGCCTCGTTCACCCTTTCGTCGGCGGCAAGTCCCGTCGCCACGTACAGCGCAGTCGCCGGGACCCCCGCGCGCAGGGCTTCCACCACGGGGTTCCGCCCGACCACCGTCTCGGGCAATTCGCCCTTGCCCCGGGCGGGCGGCTTGCGGGTCGGCCCATCCCGGCCGTCGCGTTTCGAGGCGGCCGCGGCCCGCCGTGCGGCGGGATGCCCCTTGCGGATCTCGGCGGGTGGGGTCGGGCCCCTGCCCTGCACCGCTCGGCGGGACTGCCCGCCCGAGCCGACAACGGCACCCTTCTTCGTGCCCGGCTTGCGCATTGCGCCCCGCCGCTGGGAATTGCCTGCCATCACGCCTCCACTTGAGAACTCACCATCATCATTCGCGCACCGGAATGCCATTCCGGTCGACCGAACCCCGCGGGCTCAGCCGCCGGCGCGGATCATTTCTCTGCCGGCTGCGCCACCGACCAGATCGGTCCGTCCCTGGTGTCCTCGATGGCGAAGCCCGCTTCCGCGAGCCGCACCCGGATGGCGTCCGCCCTGGCGAAGTCCCGCTCGGCACGGGCGGCGGCACGCTCGGTCAGCAATTCGTCGATCAGCTTCCCGGTGGCCTCCATCAGCCGGCGATCCTGACCGCCGGCGGATGTGGCCGCACCTGCCCACGGAGCGGACCACGGATCGAGCCCCAGGACAGCCATCATCGCCCGGACAGACGAGCCGATCTCGACCGCGAGCTCCGCGTTCCCGGCTGCCAGCGCCGCATTGCCCGCCCGGACCTGGTCGTGCACGACGGCGAGCGCGCGCGGCACCCCGAGATCGTCGTCCATCGCGTCGCGGAACGCGGCCGGCACGTCACCGAGCGGCACCTCCGCACCGGATCCGGATCGGTCCTGATCCGCCACCCGGTGCAGGAATGCCTCGATACGATCGAAGGCCTTCGCCGCATTGTCCAGGGATTCGCGGGAGTACTCGATGGACGAGCGATAGTGAACGCTGATCAGGTAATAGCGCAGCGCAATCGGACGCGTGTGCTCAGTGATGGCGGGAACCGACAAGATGTTGCCCAGCGACTTCGACATCTTCTCGCCCTGCATCGTGACCCAATGCGAATGCATCCAGTAGCGGGCGAATCCGTCACCGATCCCGTGCGACTGAGCGGCCTCGTTCTCGTGGTGCGGGAACACCAGATCGAGCCCGCCACCGTGGATGTCGAAGACCGGACCGAGATACGTCCGCGCCATTGCAGAGCATTCGATGTGCCACCCTGGACGGCCGGGGCCCCAGGGTGACGACCAGAACGGCTCGCCGGGTTTGGCGGCTTTCCAGAGGGTGAAATCGGCGGAATCACGCTTCCCGCCAGCCTCCGTCTCGCCCTGCACCATCTCGCCGATCCGCTGTCCTGACAGAAACCCGTAATCCGGCTGGGTACGAACGGCGAAATAGACGTCACCATTCGCCGCGTAGGCGTGGCCCTTGGCGATGAGCTCGGTGATCATCTCGATGATCTGCGGAATGTGGCCCGTCGCCCGCGGCTCGATCGCCGGGCGCAGGCAACCGAGTGCGTCGTAGGCGTCGTCGAAACTCCGCTCATGGGTCGCTGCCCATTCCCACCAGGGACGGCCGGCTTCGGCCGCCTTCGCGAGGATCTTGTCGTCGATGTCGGTGACGTTCCGGACGTGCAGCACCTCGAAGCCGCTGAACTCGAGCCAGCGCCGCAAGACGTCGTACACCACACCGGCTCCACGAAGGTGCCCGATGTGAGGATGCCACTGGACCGTTGCGCCGCAGTTGTACAGCGAAACCACACCGGGACGAAGCGGCTCGAAGGGCCGAACGGTTCTGGTGGCGGTGTCGTACAGCTGCAGGCTCACCCGACGATGGTACGGGGCCCGGCCTCGTCACTCCCGCGCCGACGATAGATGCGGCTCTCCCATGGGCGGAGCACGATCGTGTCGCCGGACTCTGCCGGGTAGTTCGCCAGCACCAGCTCCGCGGCCGCCCAGCCGGCCTCGTCCGGCACGGCAGCCCGGACCGAATCGCCGGAGAAGTTGCCCAGCACCAGCAGAGTATTGGCTTGCCAGCTGCGGGTGAACGCGTAGACCTGGGGATCCTCCGCCAGCAGCATGTGGAAATCGCCGTGTGCCACGACGGGATCGGAATGCCGCAGCGCAATGACCGCCCTGAAATGAGCGAGCACCGAATCAGGATCGCCGAGCTGATCGGCGGCGTTGATCTCCGAATAGTTGGGATTGACGGGAATCCACGGCTCACCAGCGGTGAAACCCGCTGACCGGGTTCGGTCCCACTGCATCGGTGTTCGTGCGTTGTCCCTGCTGCGGAGGCGCAACGAAGCCAGCACCTGTTCTGGGTCGTCTCCGGCCGCGATCGCCGAGGCGTAATGATTCACCGATTCGATGTCCCGGAACTCGTCGGGTCCGCCGAACGGCACATTGGTCATGCCGAGTTCCTCGCCCTGATAGACATACGGCGTTCCGCGGTGCAGGTGAAGGACGGAGGCGAGCATTTTTGCGGACTGCACCCGGAATTCGCCGTCATCGCCGAATCGGGACACCGCCCGCGGCTGATCGTGATTGTCCAAGTACAGACTGTTCCAGCCGGCGGCGGCCAACCCGGCCTGCCACCTGCCCAGGCTGGCCTTCAGGTCGAGCAGCTGCAGCGGGCGGACATCCCACTTGCCGCCCGGGCCGGAATCCAGCTCAACATGCTCGAACTGGAACACCATGTTCACCTCGCCGCGCGCGGGATCGGTGAACAGAACAGCATCCTCGACCGTGACCCCCTTCATCTCGCCGACCGTCAGCAGGACTTTCGGGCTGCCGGCAAAGACCTCGGAATTCATTTCCTGCAGGAATTCGTGAATACGCGGGCCGCTCAGGAAATGCGCGGACCCGTCCCCGTAGACGCCACCGTGCAAGGTCGAACCGTCTGGGAGCGAGGTGTCCTTGGAGATCATGTTGATGACGTCCATGCGGAAGCCGTCGACGCCTTTGTCGAGCCACCACCGCATCATCTCGTACACCGCGGAACGGACCGCAGGATTCTCCCAGTTCAAGTCCGGCTGCTTCCGGGAGAACAGGTGCAGGTAATATTCACCGGTGGCCTCGTCGAATTCCCAGGCCGATCCGCTGAAGAACGAGACCCAGTTTGTGGGCTCTGCCCCGGGAGCACCTGGATCCATTCCCGGACGTGCCGGTCGCCACCAATACCAATCCCTCTTCGGGTTGTCGGTGTTCGACCGCGATTCCACGTACCATGGGTGCTCATCGGAGGTGTGATTGACCACCAGGTCCATGACGAGTTTCATACCGCGCCGATGGACGCCCTCGATGAGAGCGTCGAAATCATCGAGAGTGCCGAAGGTGGGCTCGATATCGGTGTAGTCACTGATGTCGTAGCCGTTGTCGTCCTGCGGCGAGGGGTAGATCGGCGAGAGCCACAGGACGTCGACCCCGAGTTCAGCGAGGTAGTCCAGCCTTCCGATGATCCCCCGCAGATCGCCGATCCCGTCCCCGTCGGAATCCGCGAAACTACGCGGGTAGATCTGATAAACGACGGCCTGCTTCCACCACGGCTCCTCGGCGACGCCCGAAGACGCGCTGTCGGTGGACACCGGGGCCGTACTGGAGTCAGCGTTGTTCACGATCGGAATTGCTCTCTCTCAAACGGACAAATAGAACAAGCGGCCGGCAATACACCGGCAGTGCGCTCGATCAGCCGTTCGCTTCCTGGAAACGCTCGACGATGTCGGACGGAACACGGCCACGGGCGGAAACCTTGTAACCCTGTTCCTGAGCCCATTCCCGGATCGCTTTGGCGTCGACACGCTCGGACGCGGCGCGGGAAGCCTTCACGACGGGGCGACCGGAGCGCACACGACGCGCCGACGCCGTGTATTCGCCGAGAGCCTTGCGCAGTGCCGCCGCGTTCTTCTTGCTCAGATCGATCTCGTAGACACGGCCGTCGAGCCCGAAGGAGACAGTTTCCGCGGCCTTGCCCCCGTCCAGATCATCGGTCAGGGTGACTGTGGTCTGCTGTGCCATCTCGCTGTGCCTTTCTGGTGTGCGATGCATTATGTGCATACCGGCGCATCGATGACATCACCTCGACCGGCACCCCGCAGCGAAAGCCCTGTGGTGCAGGACTCCTGGCTGGGGTGGGTGTCAGCTACGTCTCCCGATCGACCGGCTCGCGCTGGAACTCCGGCGCGCTACCAGGGTAACCCCTCACTTGAGGAAGAGAACCTGATTGCACCAACAATAGCCGAACTTGTTTGTTCAATTACCCGCTGTGGGTCAGACAGCGGCGGCCAGGTGTAAGCGCGCAAAGGACAGGGCCTGCGCCAGGTCCTCCTCCCGCTGGCCACGATCAACTCCCCGAGTGGAAATCTCGACCACCACGGAGCCGCCAAAGTCGTTCTGCGCCAACATTTCCAGAATTTCACCGCACGGTTGCCCGCCCCGACCCGGGACCAGGTGTTCGTCCCTCGCCGAGCCGGAACCGTCGGCCAGGTGAAGATGCCCCAACCGGTCACCCATCGTCGCAGCCAGTTCGAGGGCGTCCGTCCCGGAGGTTGCGGTATGCGAAAGGTCGAGCGTGTACCAGCGGTGGCCGGCGGACACCGGATTCCAGTGCGGACGGTAGCTATTCACGATCGCGCCGCGGACCTTGACCGGGAACATGTTCTCCACTGCGATCCGCACGGAAGTGCGTGCCTGGAGTTCGGCAATTGACGGAGCGAAGATGGCTGCGGCAGCTCGCTGCCACACAAATGGAGGATGCACGACGACGGTGTCGGCGCCGAGCCGCTCGGCCATGTCGACCGAGCGGGCAAGTTTCACCAATGGGTCGGTGGACCACACCCGTGCGGTGACCAGCAGACAGGGCGAATGCACCGAGAGCACCGGAATACCGAACTCGTCGACCAGACCGGCGAGTTGGTCGGCGTCCTGGCTGAGCGCCTCCGTCTGCACCATCACCTCGACGCCGTCGTAACCCAGCTCCGCGGCGAGGGCGAAGGCCTCGGCCGTACCCTCCGGATAAACCGCGGCGGTCGACATTCCGACCTTGATCGATGGAATTCTGATGATGGGGCTACTTCCGGTGGGTCGCGCAGCGCCGATCCCTGCAGCGGTCGTCGGTGGAACGCCCAATTCGGCGTCGTCGGCGTATCCGCTCACGGTCCTGCCTCTCGCGCTCGCTCTCCGCCGAATTCGACGGACCCGAGGAGCCAACGCTACCTGCGGGCGCTCACGCCTCCAGTTTGTACCCGAGGCCGCGAACCGTGATCAGGTAGCGCGGGGCTGCAGGATCGGGCTCTATCTTGGCTCTGAGCCGCTTGACGTGGACATCCAGTGTCTTCGTGTCGCCGACGTAATCCGATCCCCATACCCGGTCGATCAGCTGTCCCCTGGTGAGCACCCGACCCGCATTGCGGATCAGGTATTCCAGCAGATCAAATTCCTTGAGCGGCAGGGACGCCTGAACGCCGTGCACGCTGACCACATGCCGGTCGGTGTCCATTCGTACCGGACCGGCCTGCAGGATCGGCGACGACGCCTCCTCCGCGTCTGTGCCGCGACGCAGCACCGCGCGGATCCTTGCGATGAGCTCGCGCGTCGAGTACGGCTTGGTGATGTAGTCGTCGGCACCGAGTTCGAGTCCGACCACCTTGTCGATCTCGCTGTCGCGTGCCGTCAGCATGATCACCGGGACAGCCCCGCGGACCCGGAGCTGCTTGCAGACCTCGGTACCGCTCATCCCGGGAAGCATCACGTCCAGCAACACGATGTCGGCCCCATTGCGGTCGTAGGCGACCAGGGCGTCCGGTCCGTTGGTGGCGATCTCCGTGCTGAAACCCTCTCGACGGAGCAGGAAGGCCAGCGGATCGGCCATCGACTCCTCGTCCTCGACGATCAGAACCTTGGTCACGAAACTCCTCTTGAGGCTGGTTCGGCTGTATTGGGGGGTGCGGTAGGGGTCGGGGTGGCCGAGGCGTCGACGATCGCCGGAGTGCCGCTGGGCGCCTCGAGCGCCGGGAGCCGAAGGGTGAAGGTCGAGCCGGTCCCCGGACGGCTCCAGACGGTCGCCGACCCTCCGTGATTGGCAGCGACGTGCTTGACGATCGCGAGCCCGAGCCCGGTACCGCCAGTGGCCCGCGAGCGGGCGGGGTCGATGCGGAAGAACCGCTCGAAGACCCGCTCGGTGTATTCCGGTGCGATGCCGACACCCCTGTCGGTGACGGCGATCTGGACGAAACCCTCGGCCACGCCCCGGCTGATGGACACCTGGGTGCCGGCCGCCGAGTAGCTGATCGCGTTGTCGACCAGATTCGTCAGGGCGGTCACCAGCAGAGCGCGGTCGCCGCGCACCAGCAGGCCGGAGGGCTTGTCGCTGATCACCCGGACTCCGGAGCCCTCGGCGGCGGTGGCCACCCGGGCAATCGTCTCGTCGACGACGGCGTCCACCTCGACGACGGCCAGATCAGGCAGCGGATCGGCACCCTGCAGGCGGGACAGCGCGATGAGTTCACCGACCAGCGCACCGAGCCGTACGGATTCGGCCTGCAGCTTTCCGGCGAACCGGCGAACCTGCTCCGGATCGTCCGCAGCGTCGACCGTCGCCTCGGCGAGCAGGCCCATGGCGGCCACCGGTGTCTTCAGTTCATGGGAGACGTTTGCGACGAAATCGCGCCGCGCCGCCTCCATCCGCTGGGCGGCGGATTCGTCGGTCGCCGAGACGAGGACACGATCAGCGCCGATCAGCTGGACCACCGCGAGGACGCTCGGCGTCGTGCGCGGCGCGGTCAGCGATGCGCTGCTGCTGACCTGCTCGACCTCGACCTCGATGCGCTCCCCGGAGACGGCGCAGCGGGCGGCGGCGGCGAGAATCCTCCCGTCGACGATGCCGGCGTGCAGCACACCCAGCGCGCCGGCCCGATGGTTGTAGAGCAGCGGCCGGCCGGCCACATCCATCACCAGGTAGCCGGTGCTCGAGTACCTCAGCACCTCCGCCTCGAGCGGTTTGGCCGCGACCGGCGACGGCAGCGCGTAGGGGTCCTCGCGACGGTCCACCAGGTAGTAGACGAGCCAACCGAGTACAGCGCCACCCAGGAAGGCGGCGACATACCCCAGACTCGACACACCGTGATGGTAGGTCCGTGACGAGCACGGCCGGGAACGCTCCGCCGTTCGGACTGCGGAAAGCGCCGCAGTACGCCGGGGTGTTCATCCAACGTTCACCCGGCGGCTACCTGCAGGCAGTGACCGGCCTCGTTCGGTCCTGACCTGGTCCGTTACCTGCCCTGGTTCGCCACGGCGGTGATCGCGGCCGCGGCCGCGTCCGGGTCGAGGTAGGTGCCGCCGGCGTTCACCGGCTTGAAGTCGTCATCCAGGTCGTACCGCAGCGGGATCCCGGTCGGCAGGTTCACCTTGGCGATCGCCTCGTCGCTGATCCCGTCGAGCATCTTGACCACCGCCCGCAGCGAGTTCCCGTGCGCGGCCACCAGGACAGTCTTCCCGGCCTTGAGGTCGTCGAAGATCGGCCCGTACAGGTAGGACTCCATCCGCACGACAACGTCGGCCAGGCACTCCGTCTTCGGGTTCGCGTCGCCCAGATCTGCGTACCGCGGGTCGTCCGCCTGCGAGTACTCGTTGGTGTCGCTGATGGGCGGCGGCGGCGTGTCGTAGGAGCGACGCCACAGCATGAACTGCTCCTCGCCGTACTGCTCGAGGGTCTGCTTCTTGTTCTTGCCCTGCAGGTCGCCGTAGTGCCGTTCGTTGAGCCGCCATGAGCGGCGGACCGGGATCCAGTGCCGATCGGCCGCGTCGAGCGCCAGATTGGCCGTGGTGATCGCCCGACGGAGCAGGGACGTGTGCAGGACGTCCGGCAGCACACCGGCCTCGGTGAGCAGGGAACCGCCGCGGATGGCCTCCGCGGTGCCCTTCTCCGACAGAGGCACGTCAACCCAGCCGGTGAACTGGTTCAACGCGTTCCAGGTGCTTTCGCCGTGGCGCAACAGGATCAAGGTCGTGGTCATGTCGGCATTGTTCCGTAGTCCGACGGCGATCACCTGTCGGGGTGCGGCGTCCCGGAGGCGCTGTTCGGCTCGCCCTCCCTGCGGCAGGCAGCCCCGTATCAGCGCTGACCGGCGCCGACCGGTTCGGGCTCCGCCATGGGAGCTGTGTCAGGCGCCTCGTCTCCGGTCTCCGGGTTCCGGGTCGTCCGGCTCGCCGCCGAGCGATTCCTGGCCAGTCGCCGCGAGAACCACCAGAGCAGCGCACCGACGGCCACGGCGAACGGCAGGAAGGGCAGCAGTGTCCCGACCACACCGCCGCTCCAGGAGAGGAAGTCCAGCAGCGACGACCAGCCTGCCGTGATGCCGGCGACAAAGCCGGTGTCCACCTGGGCCGGCGGCGGTGCGTCATCGGCCGATACGGCGGTCAGGCTGAGCCCGATGGTGGAGAAGGCGACCTGCCCGTCGAGCGCGGCCTTCTGCTGCTGGAGCGACTCCAGGTCCGCCTCCCGTGCCGCGAGTTCCGCCTCGATGGCGATGACGTCGCCGATGCCGGTCGCCTCAGCCAGCAGCGCCCGCACCCTTGCGACACTGGCCGTCATGCTCTTCACCCTGCTGTCCACATCGGCCGATCGGGCGGTGACGTCCTCGCTGCTCTCGGTTCGCTGGGTCACCTCGCCGAGCGCGGACAGCTTGCCCAGAACGGCGTCGTACCGATCGGTCGGCACCCGCAGGCTGATGGCGAACGTCGACCCACCGCCCTCGGCCGAGGCCTGGAAACCACCTGCGGCGGTGGCGATCTGACGCGCCGAGCCGGCGGCTTCGGCCACTGCGGCAGCACGGGCAGCGGCGGCGGCATCCCGGTCGGCCATCTCATCGCCGGTCGTGGGGACGGGCCCGACGTCGAGTCGAACGGAGAGGTCGGCCGTCCGGATCACCTTGCCGTCGGCAGCAGCCATCGCGGCGAGATCGGGGGATCCCTGCGGGCCGCCGGCCGCGGGCTGTCCGGCCGCGGGTTGTGGGGCGCCGTCCGGCGCCGCGGGTTGCCCGGCAGCATCTGCGGACTCGACGCTGAATTCGGCTGCGTCGCGGCCTGCCGGCCCCTCCGCGGCCGCGACGGTTGCCTGCGCGGCGCTTTCACTGCTGGCCGTGCCGGTGCCCGCCGTGCAACCGGCCAGCAGCGCACCGCCGGCCAGCACCGCACCGCCGGCCAGCACCGCGACGATGCACCGTGACGTTCGATGAACCAACGATGCGCTCATGGTCTGCTCCCTGCCGGATCCGCGGCGCGTCCGCACCGTCTGGTGGGCATGACGGCAGCCGGGGGCTCCAGGGATGCACGGAGCGAGGTCACGATTGCGCAACCGCCGGGTACGCCGCCGTGCGGGCGTGACGACGGGCGGGTGTCGCGACGGGCCGGGGTATCGGCGGGTGGCGAGTGGACCGTTGCCGTGCGATGGACCCACGCACGAGCCGAAATGCAGGGAACGTTTCAGCCGACGCGGAGTGGCCGGCTCACGGAGTCGGCGTCGTCGCGTCCGTCGGCGGATCGGTGGCCGTCGACACGGTCGGCGCCGGAACGGTTGGCGTCGAGGCTGCCGAGGGCATCGCCGACGTCGTCTCGGCAGCAGTCGAGGTCGGCGACGGGTCGGTGCCGGTCGCGGTGATCGTCAGCCCGGAGATCGACAGCCCGGTGATCACCGACCCGGTGACCGACAACGCCGTGATCGACGCACTTGTCGATGACGACGTGCTCCCGGCCCCCGTGCCGGACGTCCCCGTTGTGGATGAGTCGTTGCTCGAAGACCCGGTGTCGGACGAGTCGGTCGACGAGGTGTCCGTCGTTGGCGTCACAGCGCTCGTGGTCGAGCTCGCCGTTGTCGGCGTCGGACTGGTCGTCGGACTGGTCGTCGGACTGGTCGTCGAGCTGGTGGCCGTACTGGTGGCCGGGGTCGGCTTCGTCGTCGTCTTCGGCGTCGTCGTGGTCGGTGCGGGGGACGTCGTCGTCGTCGGCGGCTTGGGCTTCGTAGATGTCGACGGCCTCGAGGTGGGCGGCTTCGAAGCCGGCGGTGCCGGTTTGGCCGTCGGCTTGGTCGGCGTCACCGGCTTGGTGGTCGGCGTGACCGGCGTCGCCGGCCTGGTCGTCGGCGGCGCTGGTGCGGACGTCGACGGTGAGGGCTGCACGACGGCCGGAGGCATCATCACGGGGGCGGGCCACGGCCGGGGCCGGATCCGCGGGATGGTCGCTTCGTAGGCGCGCTCGCCGATGGTGACGCTGCTCGACGAATCGGTGAAGTTCGAACCGGTGCCGTCGTAGGACACCAGCGGCAGACCCGAGCCGCCCGTCACGATCGAGCTGAAGTCGGCGACCTTCGGAGAGCTCACGGCGGGGCCGGTCCAGTACCGGTGAACCCGGTCGTCGAAGTCGGTCCGGGTCAGCGGAACGATGTGGATCGGGGTGCCGACCCACGACGCCTCGAGGATGTACGGCCGGCCGCCGAAGGTGCCGAGGTAGATCGCGACGTGGCCGGGGAAACCGACGATGTCGCCGGGCAGCGCCTGCGCCCAGCTGATCGACGTACCCGAGCCCCGCTGGGACCCGGAGTCGCCCGGGGTGCGGTAGCCGGCCATGCCCAGCACGTACGCCGTCAGCCCGGAGCAGTCGAATCCGATCTCGGTACCGCAGCTGTTGTAGTCGCCGCCGCCACGCGAGCAGCCGTTGTTGGGTCCGGCGCCGGAACCGCCGCCGCCCCAGACGTACGGCAGGCCCAGGGCACTGAAGCCGGCGGCCAGACCTGCTGCCACCGCCGCGTTCGGCGCGGTGATCTTCTGACCGGCGAGCGCCGCGGAGACGTACGGGCTCTTCGGGATCGTCACCGTCTTGCCGGCCGAGAGCACGGACGATGAGGTGGTGGTCGACGCACCACCACCGGTGGATCCGAAGTACTTGCGGAACAGGTAGAAGAAGTTCCGGTTGCCGTAGGCGGAGCAGCGGTCCCCGACGCCGGGGTAGGCGGCCAGTGCTGCGGCGTTGGGCTGGTACGGCGTGTAGTTGTAGAGCGAGGCCGTCGCGGTGTTCTTGATGCTCACCGGGGCCGATCCGCAGCCGGTCTCGGCGACGTTCCACATGATGTCGACCGTCTGCCCGGCGCGGTAGTTGTACTTCTCCGGATCGAGCCGATAGCGGGCCCACTGCTTGGCCATGCCGTAGCCCTGGTTGAAGAAGCCTGCGTAGGCCGGGTCGCAGTTCGCGGATCCGCCGGGCCCGGTATCGGGGCAGTGCCACCCCCACGCCGCGTTGTAGGTCGAGGCGCTCGGGTCGGTCCTGTTGAGCAGGGCCGATTCCTTCTGCAGCGTCACCAGCATGACCTGCGGGTTGATCCGGCAGGCCACGGACACCTTGGCGATCACCGTCGCCGCGTCCTCGTTCAGACCGCCCTGGTAGGCCGCGCAGTAGCGGTCGGCAGGCAGGTCGGGGGTGCTGACCTCGAGGTTCTTGAGGCAGTAGGGACCGGTGCAACCCTCGCCCTCGGCCCGCAGGAAGATCCGAATCTGATCGACCGTCATCGCGGCCGAGTTGTAGAACACCGAGTCGGAGACGATGCTGCCGGCGTCGAAAGCCGATCCGGTCGCCGCCGCCGTGGCGGGCGCAGGGGTGCAGGTGACGTCGTCCTGCTGCAGCACGACCGGGTCCATCAGCCGGTCGGCGAGGTCGGTGGCCATGTCCTGGTAACGCGCGAACCGCTCACCCGTCGTGGTCTTCTGGACGACGTCGCCGATCTCGTAGTTCGCCCTCGGGTCGGTGTCGTAGTCCGGGACCTGTTTCAGCAACTGGTCGTAGAACATCCACGAGGCGCCGCCCGGTTCGGTGCGGCGGTACTGCGTATAGGTGACGGGGTTCTGCTGGAACAGACCCAGCCAGTCCTTGTTCAGTGCTTCCGGCCGCAGACTGGACTGCTCGGTGGCGACCGAGAGGCCGATCTCGATACCGCGCCGGGTGATGCCCATCTGTTTGCCGACCGCGATGATGATGGCCGCCATCTCGGTCTGGCCGCCGTCGAGGGTGACACCGCCGAAGGTTCCGCCGTCCTTCAGATCGGCCGGCAGACCCTCCAGATTGCCGAGCGGGGCCGGAGTTCCGGAGCCCGATTGCGTCGTCGGCTCCTGCCCCGGCAGGCACACCGGGGGTGTGGTCGGTGCGGTGGCGGTGGCACTGGACGAAGCCGCGGCGACCCCGGCGGGAGGCGGATCGGCGGCCGCACCGGTCGCGACGGCCATCGTGGTGACGACGGCGGCGGACACGGTGATCGTAAGCAGTTTTGCGGCGCACACCAGCACTCTTCGTGCTCGTGATTGCGGCCCGCCCACGGACAATCCCCCACTGTTGAAGCCGGCCGCCTCAACCAGCTCTGCCGGTCCGACGATACTAGACGTCAGCACCGACTGTGATATTGATCGTAGTTACTGTACGTGCCGGGAAGCATTGCCCCGGAAGGGTTTTTCTTTCCCTGACGGGTGATGTTGAACCCAGCGGACGCGGCCGCTTCGTCACAACGCCCACAGAACTCCTCCGAAGGAGTCTTTCGCCGTGCTCAGTTGCTCGGGTCGGCGACGAGATGCCGGAAAGCCGCGAGATTGCGGACCGATTCGCCGCGCGACGTACGCCAGGCCCACTCCCGCCGGATCGCACCGGCGAAGCCCCGCTCGAGGATCGGATTGAAGTCGGCATCGGCCGTTTGAAGGACGACGCCGAGCACCGTGTCGAGCTCTTCCGACGACAGGCTCCGCCGGTCCAGCCGCCCCACGAGGTGGATGTCGCCGTCCATGTCCAGCGCGTAGGCGACCGACCGCAGCTTCGCGTTGCGCTGGAGCAGGTAGCGGTAGACCTCTTCGGCATTCTCGTCGGGAGCCCGGCAGACGAAGGACTCGACCAGCACGTGATGGGCGCCGACGACCAGCCAGACCAGCGTCCGGTGCCGGCGTTCCCCGGCGAGCGTGACGAGGAAGGCGTCCGCGGAGTCCCTGGTCACCGGGACGCCCAGCGTCTCCAGCGCCGCACCCAGTTCGTCAGCAGTCACAGCCGCCGTCAGCCCTGGACCGTGCGGAGCAGCCGCGGGTCTGCGTTCGGCAGCGACATCCCGTCGACGCGGGCTCCGTGCAGCGCGCGCCGGTAGCTGTCGAGCAGGCCGTCCACCGTGACCTCCCAGGAGAAGCGTGCCGCCTGCCGCGGGGCGCCGGCTGACAGCGCAGCGCGCCGGGCGGGGTCGAGCACGACGCTCGCGATCGCGTCGGCCCAGGTCTGCGGATCGTGGTCGCCGACCAGCAGACCGCTGATCCCGTCGGCGACGGCCACGGTCAAGCCACCGACGGCCGCCGCCACGACCGGCGTGCCCGACGCCTGCGCTTCGAGGGCCACCAGGCCGAACGACTCGTTGTAGCTGGGCACCGCCACGACGTCGGCAGCCCGGTACAGCTCGACCAGACCCGACGCCGGGATCGGGGGCCGGAAGTCGAGGTTCCCGTCGACGCCGAGCCGCACGGCCAGCTCGTCGAGGCGGTGTCCCGAACGCCTGCCGGTGCCCGATTCGCCGCCGACGATCACCGCGCGCCACCGTCGGTCCGGGTACAGCGCCACCAGCCGTTCGACAGCCTTGACCACCACGTCCGGGCCCTTCAGCGGCTGGATGCGGCCGGCGAACACGATCACCAGCTCATCCGGTTCCAGACCGGTGGCCCGGCGCGCGGCCAACTTGTCGCCAGGGCTGAACACGTCGGTGTCGACGCCGGGCGGGACCACGTCGACGCGATCGGGGTCCGCGCCGTAGAGCGTCACCAGTTCGTTCTTCTCGGCGCCGGTGTTCGCGATCAACCGGTCGGCCTCGGCGACCACCTGCTCCTCGCCGATCAGCCGACCGCGCGGTTCCGGGTCGTCGTCCTGCGCCAGTGCGGCGTTCTTCACCTTGGCCAATGTGTGGGCGGTGTGCACCAGTGGCACGCCCCACCGGTCCCGCGCGAGGTAGCCGACCTGGCCGGAGAGCCAGTAGTGGGAGTGGACGACGTCGTAGTGCCCGGGCGCGCTCCGCGCCTCGGCCCGCATCACCCCCGCCGCGAAGGAACAGAGCTGGCCGGGCAACTCCTCCTTCTCAAGGCCCTCGAAGGGGCCGGCGACGATGTGCCTGACCAGCACTCCGGGTACCAGCTCGGCGACCGGCGGCTGATCCGATGATGTCGCCCTGGTGAAGATCTCCACCTCGACGCCCCTGGCCGCGAGCCGACGTGCGGTCTGATCGACGTAGACGTTCATCCCGCCTGCGTCACCGGTGCCGGGCTGCGCCAGCGGGGATGTGTGCAGCGAGATGGCGGCGAGGCGCCGGATGCGTTCCGGCACCTTCCCGTTCGACGCGCGCGCGTCCGCCCACTGTGTCCCCATGATCACCGCAAAGATACGCGTGGCTACAGCGCGGACAGCGTCTGCCAGTCGTCGTAGGAGTAGATCCAGTCGTAGATGTAGTCCGCCTCCGTCATCGGCGTGCCGGTATTGGTCACTTCGACCGGATCGCCGTACATCGCCGACTTGTAATAGTCCTCCGCATCCCCGACACCCATGTTGACGCACCCGTGCGAGACGTTCGCCTTACCGAGAAACGGTGTGGTCAAGGGATTCTCATGGATGAACTCGCCGTTGTTGTTGATCCGGACGGCCCACTTCTCCTTGACGTTGCAGTAGTCGAACTCCGGGTTGCACATCTCGAACTCGGGGAATTTCTCCGTCACGACGTGGATGCCGCTCACCGTGTTCCGGCCGGGCACCGACTCCTTGCCGTAGGACACCGGGTAGTTCTTGGTCACCTTCCCGTCGACCAGCACGACCATGCGGAAGCTCTTGACGTCGGCCTTCACGATCTGCGACCGGCCCACCTTGAAGTCGGTGACGATGTCCTCCCGGCCCCAGGCATCGGCGCCCAGTTTCACCCCGGCAAGGTCCGCCTCGACGTGCACCTTGGTGTTGGCGGGCCAGTACTCGGCTGGCCGGAAGTGAACGATCGACTGCTCGACACCGCTGCCCTGGATGTCCTCGTCCTGCAGCCACCCCCAGGAGCCCTCGATCTCGCCCTTGTCGGTTTTCAGCTTGAAGGTCTCCTGGGCGGCGGCCTTGTCCTCGACCGGCTCGGCGAAGGTGATGATCACCGGGGCGGCCACCCCCACTGTCGTGCCGCTGGGGATCTGGAACGACGCCCGGATGGTCTTCTTGGGCTTGACGGTGGTGAGCGAGCCGCTGAACGGCGACTCCTGTCCGGCCGCGTCGACGGCGGTGCCGTTGAAGGTGTACTTCGTGTTGTACGCCAGCCGCTGGGCGAGCGTCCAGGTCGCCTTGTCGTCGGAGATCTTCCCATCGACTTCGACGCCGTCGTCGGCGGTCACCGAGATGTCCTTGATGGTGGCCGAGAAGACGGTGACGGTCACCGGATCGTTGGGGGCGATGTTCTTGGAGCCGAACTTCGGCTTCGACGCCACCCGGACCTGACTGGACAGTGCGGGGGAACTGCTGGCTGCGGCCTGCGACTGGTCGATGCCCGAGACGGTGACCACCGGGGCCGCTGTCGAGGTCACCGTGACGACGACATCTGCCTGCGAGCCCGCACAACCGGCGATCAGCAACAGGGTGGACAGGGCAAGGGCGACTGCTGCGGCGGTCCGGCCACGCAGTCCCCCGATGGGCGAGCGTCGCACCGTGATGGCCCCTTCCTGAGCGCGCCCGCACCTGCCGGCGCCGGAGTGCTGCGGGTTCTTGTTGGTTGTGCTCGAGCGATGTTCCGGCACGTGTGCCGCGTCGTGTTCCGACCAGACCACCGTAGGCCGAGCACGTGAGGTTCTCGTGACGAGGTGCTGATCATGCCGGGCCGACCACCCGGGCGACGCATCGTCAGTCGTCGAGCGACACTCCCACCAGCACCGGCTCAGGATGCAGTGTGACGCCGAACGCGGTGCGCACGCCGTCCCTGATCTCGCCGGCGAGCGCGAGGAGATCGCGGGTGCTGCCGCCGCGGTTGGTCAGCGCGAGGGTGTGCTTGCCGGACAACGCGACCCGCCCGCCGGGTCCCTGGTGGCCCTTCGAGAAACCGGCGCGCTCGATCAGCCACGCAGCTGACAACTTCACCGCGTCCGAGCCGGCCACCGGGTACGACGGGTAGGTCGCGGTCGGGCCGAGCCTGTCATGGATGTGCTTGTCCACGAGCGCGGCGGCCGTGGGATCGAGGATCGGGTTGGTGAAGAACGAACCGGCGCTGTAGGTGTCGGGGTCGTCCGGGTCGAGGACCATGCCCTTGCTGCGCCGGAGCCCCAGGACTGCCTCGCGGACCGCCGATGGCGACGCCGACTCCCCCGGTGCGACGCCGAGGGTCCTGGCCAGCTCGCCGTAACGGACGACGACCGGCACTCGGGTGAGCCGCATGGTGATGTCCACGATGACCGCGCGGTTCGTGCCCCGCAGCGTGGAATTGCGGTAGCTCAGGTGCAGGTCGGCGGCGGGGACTTCGGTGACGTCTCCGGTGGCGCGGTCGTAGACGGTGACGCCCGTCAGCACTTCCGCGATCTCCGTGCCGTACGCGCCGACGTTCTGCACCGGGGTGGCTCCGGTGGATCCCGGGATGCCGGACAGCGGTGCGAGTTCCCCGAACCCCTGCGCCGTCAGCTCGGCGACGACGCCGTCCCAGTCCTCACCGGCGCCGACGGTCACCAGTGCACTGCCGTCCGACTCCGCGCGGATGCTGATGCCGGGGATCGCGACCTTGACCACCGGAATCTCGATGCCCTCGTCGGCGATCACCAGGTTCGATCCACCGCCGAGGACCAGAACCCCGGAGCCTGCCCGGTCCGCGCCGCCGACGGCCTCCGCGACCTCGGCAGCCGTCTCGGCCGTGCGAAGGTCGGGCGCCGGCCCGCCCAGCCGCAGCGTGGTCAGGTCGGACAGGCGAACGGGATTCGACACCAGCACAGGGTACGGAGCGGTCGGGGCGGTGCGGTTCGCCGCTCGGGCTTCACCACACCGCCCCGACCCTGTCGAGTGTCGTTTGTGCAGGCAGATCCGGCCCCAGGACCCTGCTGGTGTGACAGTGGACGCCTCACCAGGAGGGGCCGGAGGCACTGCGGGTCCTGGTGCGGACCGGCGGGGCGGGGCGCGCCAAGGACCGCGAGGGACCTACTCCGGAATGATCAGGGAGGGGGTGTCCCGGCGGAGCGTCTCGCCCCGGAAGAACGCCGGCTGGCGCGCGCGGATGATCAGCATGACGACCACCCCGGACAGAATCAGGCCCAGGCCGAGCACCAGCACGGTCCCCACCCCGAAGATGCTCGACCCCGAGTACTCCGGATCGGCGCTGTCCTTGATCGTCACGAAGAAGACGAACCACAGCCCCAACCCGCCCAGGAACGGGAACAGGAACTTGAAGATGAAGTTGTAGAAGCTCGTGAACAGCTCTTTCCGGAAGTACCACACGCACCCGATCGCGGTCAGCCCGTAGTAGAAGCAGATCATCAGGCCGAGCGAGAGGATCGTGTCGAACAGCACCGCCTCCGAGACGAAGGTCAACACCGCGTAGAACGTGCCGGCGATGATGCCCGCGACGACGGTGCCGTAGCCGGGGGTCAGGTACTTCGGGTGGATGCTGGCGAACCGCTTCGGAAGTGCGCCGTATGCCGCCATCCCGAGCATCGTCCGGGTGGTGGGCAGGAACGTCGTCATCAGGCTGGCCGCCGATGAAGCCAGCACGGCGAGGAACAGCAGGTTGTTCCACGGCGTACCCATCACCGGCTCGGCGAGTGCGCCGAACACGTTGTCGGAGATCTCCTCGTTCCCCAGGCCGAGGCCTTCGGCTCCGTCGCCGGCGTACATCAGCGTCGAGATCGAGACAAGCAGGTAGGTGAGAAGGATCGACACCACCGCGAGCAGCGCCGCTCGACCGGGGGTCTTGTCCGAACCCTTGGACTCCTCGTTCACCGTCAGGGCGCTGTCCCACCCCCAGAACGAGAAGATCGACGCCGACAACCCTGCGACGAGCGCGGTCATGCTGAGCCCGGTGAACGGGTTGAACCAGTCCCAGGAGAACGAGAGTCCGGTGTCCGAGCTCCCGGACTTGGACAGTGCCATCACGGAGAACAAGATCAGCACACCCAGCTGGAAGAAGACCAGGACGAACTGCACCTTCTCCGTCGTCGTGATCCCGCGGTAGGCGATCGCGGTGGCCATCAACAGGAAAGCCAGGCAGGTCAGGACGTTGATGAAGCGGTTCTCCCAGAGCGCCCCGAGGTCCGGGTTGCTGAAGATGCTGCCCAGGAGCTGATAGAAGAACTGGACACCGATTCCGGCAAGGTTCGCCAGCACGATGATCGTCGCGAGAATTGCGGCCCAACCGCCCAGCCAGCCGACGTACGGGCCGAAGGCCCTGGTGGTCCAGGTGAACGACGTGCCGCAGTCCGGGTCGACCTTGTTGAATTCGCGATACGCATACGCAGCGAACAACATCGGGATGAATCCGGCGATGAAGATGATCGGCATCTTGACCCCGGCCACCGCAGCGACAAGACCGATGGTGGCCGTGAGCGTGTAAGCGGGTGCCACACACGAGATACCGAGGACAGTGCCCCCCAGCAGCCCGACAGAGTTTCCGGCAAGCCCTTTCTCGACCTGCGGGTGGTGCCGTTGCCCGCCGGCGCCGGGTAGCCCAGGACGGTCCACGCCGCCGGAACCGGTTGGTGAGCCCTCGATCGTCATTTGTCAAACCTCGCAAAGGCTCGCAGAAGTGGTCAAAATCACCGTCGCTCACAGTAAACTAGCCGTCGACAGTTGGCAGCTCAGGCGAAAAGTATGTCGGAGCCGACGGATTGTGATGGTGACCGACGATGGTTGATCCACTCCCCGATGTCCAGAGCTCCGCTGGGCAGACCGGGACACAGACCGGACTCCTGCCCGACGTCGACGGGATCGTCGCCGGCATTGACGGATCGCCGTCGAGCCACCTGGCGCTCGAGTGGGCCGCCGACACCGCTGCGCTCTACGGTGTCCCGCTGACGGTGCTGTTCGCCCGGCCCGATGCCGAGGGCGATGTCGTGGTCTCCGCGAGCGAGGGAAACCTGAGCGGACCCATCCAGGCGACGGTCGCCGAGATCAAGGAGCAGCACCCGGAGCTCGACGTCCGGGGGGCGACCTTTCCCGAGCCACCGGTCCAGACGCTGCTGCTGGCCTCGGAGACAGCGGACCTGTTGGTGATCGGGTCGCGCGGCTGGGACGGCTTCACCGGTCTGCTCGTGGGCTCGACCACCCTGCATGTGGTGCCGTACGCCAAGTGCCCGGTGGTGGTGCTGCACGGCCGCCGGCCTGGCGATGCCGCCACCGAGGGCCCGTCGCCGCATGCCGGTGAGGTCGTCGTCGCATTCGACGGCTCGATCGAGTCCAATGCCGCTGCGGCGTTGGCTTTTCGTCACGCGGCGGCCCTCGGGTGCGGGGTCGCCGCCATCACCGTGCACAACAAGCGGGGTGCGCCGACGATCAGCAGGGTGGATCCGGTGCACTCGCCGGTCGGTTCACCGGCCATCGCGTTCTGGGCTCCGCTGGTGCTGCTGGCGCAGGAGTACCCGGAGACACCGGTTTCCTTCTGGGAGGCCGACGGGCGCCCCGGTGCCGTATTGGTCGAGCAGTCCAGAGGCAGCGTGCTGCTCGCATTCGGCGGCCGCGGCAAGGGTGGATTCCGCGGTCTGGTGATGGGTTCGGTGAGCCAGCAACTGCTGGCCCACGCCGAGTGTCCGGTCGGAGTGCTGCACAGCACAGCGGCGGAAGCGGGCTGACCCCGGCGGGTTTATCGTCCAAACAAGAGCGAACGAATTCCCCGACCCGAGCAACCGGCGACCCGAGCAACCGGCGACCCGAGCAACCGACGACCCGAGCAACCGACGACCCGAGCAACCGACGAAAGGTGCCGACAGGCAATGAGCGACAAGACCGTGCTGGAGAACATCGTCAACGGCGAGTCGGTGCCGGCGGCCGACGGCGCCACGATGGACGTCATCGATCCCAGTACGGGTGCCGTGTACGCCACGTCGCCACTCTCCGGCCGGGTTGACGTCGACCGCGCCTACGCCGCGGCAACCGAGGCATACAAGACCTGGCGGTGGGCCACGCCCGGCGAGCGGCAACTCGCCTTGCTGAAGTTCGCCGACCATCTCGAGGCCAACGCCGAGGAGCTGGTCGCCGTCGAGGTGCAGGACACCGGGAAGCCGACCGCGCTGACGATGTCGGAGGAAATCGGCCCGATGGTGGACCAGGTGCGGTTCTTCGCGGGCGCCGCCCGGGTGCTGGAGGGTCGCTCGTCGGGCGAGTACATGCGCGGGCACACGTCCTCGATCCGCCGGGAACCGGTCGGCGTCGTCGGCCAGGTGGCACCGTGGAACTACCCGATGATGATGGCCATCTGGAAGCTGGCGCCCGCGCTCGCCGCCGGCTGTTCCGTCGTTCTCAAGCCGTCCGACACGACGCCGGCGAGCTCGGTGTGGATGGCCAAGGCGCTGCAGGAGTTCTACCCGCCGGGCGTTGTGAACGTCATCTGCGGCGACCGGGACACCGGGGCGGCGCTGACCGGCCACCCTGCTCCGGCGCTGGTGTCCATCACCGGGTCGACCGGCGCCGGGATCGCGGTGGCGACCGCTGCCGCGAAGAACGTCACCCGCGCGCACCTCGAACTCGGCGGCAAGGCACCGGTGGTCGTCTTCAACGACGCCGACATCGAGGCGGCCGTCGAAGGCATCTCGACCGCCGGCTACTTCAACGGCGGGCAGGACTGCACCGCGGCAACGAGAGTCATCGCTCAATCAGGTGTGTACAAGGAGTTCGTCGCGGCGCTGAGCGCAGCCGCCAAGGAAACCAAGACCGGCTCACCCGACGCCGACGTGCTGTACGGCTCGATCAACAATGCCAACCAGCTCGCGCACATCGCCGGACTGGTGGAACGGGCCTCGGGAACCGCCGACATCACCGCCGGCGGTCACACCCTGGACCGGCCGGGCTACTACTTCGAACCGACCGTGGTCGCGGGCGTCCAGCAGAGCGACGAGATCGTCCAGACGGAGGTCTTCGGCCCGGTGATCACTGTGCAGGAGTTCATCACAGAGGACGAGGCGCTGGGTTACGCGAACGGCACCGAGTACGGGCTCGCGTCGTCGGTGTGGACGTCGAACGTCGACACCGCCGCGCGGATGACGGCCCAGATGGACTTCGGCTGCGTCTGGATCAACGCGCACATCCCACTGATCGCCGAGATGCCACACGGCGGCTTCAAGAAATCCGGCTACGGCAAGGACTTGTCGATGTACGGGTTCGAGGACTACACCCGAATCAAGCACGTGATGCACTACCACGGTTTCAGCGGCTGATCGAGACAATTCTCGAGACAACCTGATCGGGAGTTGGACGATCCGGAGGCCGTCACCAGGCACGGGGCAAGACCCGACGCCGCCACAGTCCCGAGGGGTGTGGCGGCGTCGCTCTGTGCAGCCCCGACTGCAATTCGACAGAGCCTCCGGATCAGTCCAGTCGAGGGAGCCCGAACGTCGTTCGGACCCCCTCGCCGAAACTCACGTGGTCGGGCGGCCGTTCGGCCAGTGTCGGGAAACCGGCCGCCGCGAGCAGCCCGTCGTCGAGCAACAGCACCTCCGCCGCGCGAAGTGTCCACGGCGCATGGTGATTGGGCACATACATCGTTCTGCCGAACACCGCGGTGTGCAGCCCCCAGCGTGCGGTGAGGAACTGGGCGAGGTGGTCATCGGCGGGCAACGGATCACCGACCCTGACGACCACCCGACTGCTCACCCCGGCCGGCGAAGGCCAACGCGTCGTCGTGGTCCAGCCGAACTCGGACCGCCCGTCGCGCACGCGTGCATAGCCGCGCATCCGCGAGAACCGGTACGGCAGCCCCAGTGTCCAGCGCGCGCCGAGGACGACCGACAACCTTGACGCGTCCAGGCTGCAGAAGACGACGCCGCGCCGGCCGGTGGCATCGATCGAATACAGCCGGACATTGGTTTCCCAGAACGTGCCGAAGTACGGGATCGCCGGCCGGTTGCCGAAACCGGCGCCGACCATCCTGAACGGAACCAGCGCCACCGGCGTCAGCCCCTGGAAACGCCCGTGCAGCACCACATCCGGTCGCGCCCCCTCGGGCATCATGGGTTCGGCCATCGCAGGCGGGACGAACCAGTGCAGGAAAGCCAGGTTCTGCCAGAACTGGCTCATGATGCGTGGGCCGGTCGGCGGTGGGGCGGCAGGGTCGAACGCCGTGACGGCAGAACCGTTGCCGGACTGCACTTCCCGGTCGGTCATTCCAGGTCACCGGTCATCCGGGGCCGCCGGTCATCCGGGGGCCGCCCAGCGAGACCGGGATCCGCGAATAGCCTCGCACGGTCATGCTTGCCCGGTGACGCAGGCTCCCGCCGACCCGCAGATCGGGGAACCGTTCGATCAGCGCGGGGAACGCCACCTGACCCTCCAGCCGGGCAAGTAACGCACCCAGGCAGTAATGGACACCCGCGCCGAACGACAACGGCGCTCCATCTGACCGCCCGAGGTCGAGCCGGTCCGGATCGGGATAACGCTCCGGATCGCGGTTGGCGGCGCCCAGACAGACGATGATCGTCCGCCCCGCGGGGACGTCAGTTCCGCCGATGCTGGTGTCCCGCAAGGCGACTCGTCGGGCGATCTGGACGGAGCTGTCGTACCGCAACAGCTCGTCGACCGCCGAGGGGGCCAACTCCGTCGATCGGCGCCACCGGTCGAGCTCGGCCGGATGCCGGAGCAGCGTGACCAGACCGTTGCCGAGCAGGTGGGTCGCTGTCTCGAATCCCGCAGCGAACAGCAGCGCCGCCATCGTGAGCAGTTCGTCGCCCTGCAGCCGGTCGACCCCCTCGCCGGCGATCAGCGCACTCAACAGGTCGTCGCGCGGATCTCGGCGTCGCTCATCGACCAGACATGAGAGGTAGTGCCGGATCTCGCCGGCCGCGGCGTCGGCCCTGGTCAGGATCCGCGGCGTGGTGACGTCGAGCACCTGGGTCCAGTCCTTCGCGAGGTGCTGGAACTGTGGCTGGTCGACTGCCGGGACACCGAGCAGTTCGCCGATCACGGCGATCGGCAGCGGGAACGCGAACCCGGCGATGAAATCCGCCCCGTCGGCCAGATCGTCCATCAGCCGACCGGTCGTCGTCTCGATCGTGCCACGCAGGGCTGCCACCCGACGCGGAGTGAACGCATCACTGACCAGCCTGCGCAACCGGGTGTGCGACGGCGGATCCAGGGCCAGCATGCTGGTCTGGAACTGCCACAACGACAGGTGATCACGCCAGTCGGTGATCCCGCCGACCGTCTCCAGCGACGCCGGATCGCCGTGCCCGATCGCGGGATCCCGCAGCGCGGCCCAGCAGTCCCGGTACCGGGTGAGCAGCAGCGAACCGTCTCCGGCGACGGCCACCGGCGCCTCCGCACGGAGCGCCGCGTACACCGGATAGGGGTCCTCGCGACCGGCCCGGGAGACCAGTTCGGCCATCAGCTGCTCCCCCCGCGAGCCGGCGGCGACTGTGCCCATCGGCCCATCGTGCCCGGTGGCCGGTGTCACGGGGAAACCAGCTCCCGCTCCAGCGGCGTCCGGAACTTCGGGATGACCCGTGCGTCGCCGATCCAGGCCTGCAGGCGGGCTGCCTCGGCGGCGATCGCGGACAGGGCGGTCGCGCCGACGTCCTGCAGGACCCGCCAGACCACCCGACCGTCGGGGTGTTGTGCCCAGCCGCCGACCACCCTCCCGTTCGACCACACCGTCGGCCCGATGTTGCCGGTCCGGTCGAACAGTGCGGCCCTGCGGTCTGGATCCAGGTACCACCCGCGCGCCGACCAGCCCATCGGCGTGGGATCGAGGGCGGGCAGCAGTGCCACCCAAGGCTCGGCCTCGGGGAGCCGCTCGGTGTCGGCCGCCAGGACAACGCCAGGCTCGCCGTCCAGGTCGACCTGCTCGATCTCCAGAGCGGACAGGGCACGGCGGGTGTCACCCTGGTTCCAGCCGGTCCACCAGACGATGTCCGCGACGGTGGCCGGCCCGAAACGGGCCAACCAGGCGGCGACCAGTGCGGTGCGGGCGTGCTCCACCGGCAGCGGGACGAAGCCGCCCGGCAGCCACTGCTCGATCGGCGCCCATTCGTAACGACTGCCGGTCCACGGCCCTGACGATCGTCCCCGGACGATCCGACCCTGTGCGGAGAGCAGGTTCAGCACCCGACCGCTGATGGCGGCCGGACCGCCGTAGGACTTTCCTTCCGCGTAGACGAGCTGCGTCCGAAGGCGCGGTTCGGCGGCCGTCAGGGCCGTGGTGGTCGCGCCGCCCGCTCCGCGGAGTACCTGCACGACGGCATCCTCGACGTCTGCCAGCCAGCTGTCCGGTTCCTCGACCACCGCGCCGAGGTCCTTCACCAGCGCGGCGCGCAACCTCGCAGCCACCGCGATGCTCGCCGCGTACTGGACCGTCGGCGCAATGGACGTGGGCACCACGAACATCGTCCGGCGCATCCCGAGCATCCGGATCAGGGTGCGATCGTCGTACAGGGCCGCAGCGACTTCCGCGGGCCCGAGATCGGCGGAACGGGCGCCGACCGACAGGTAGACCGACGCCGGATCGGTGGCATGCAGCGCCAGCACACGCTCGGCGATCGCCGCGGGGCTTCGATCCGTGACGCGCGCGGCGAGCCCGTGACGCACCCCCAACCGGGCGCGGCGCTGCTCGGCGGAGATGTGCAGGACCATCGGCACACCCTGCCAGCACCCCCGCCGTCAGGGACATCTCCACCGACATCGAGGCCCGAGGCCATGCACCCGACCCGACCGCAGCCGGCATTGTGACGGCCAGTGAACGAAAGGCGACATTTCGGCCGATCGGCTAGGTTGATGGGGTTGCAAGAAAATCTCATCGGCGGGACGGGTGTCGTGGCACATGGTCCGGACGGGACGTCAGCCGAACACGATTCCGCGGTCCTGATCGTGATGCTGCAAGAGCTCGCCGCCCTGGCCGCGCGAACCCTTCAGCTCCCGCGGGCGGAGATCCGGCTGACCGACGGCACCACCGCCAGCCACCCGCCCGATCCCGAGACCGACCGGATCGACACCGACCGGACCGACACCGACCGGACCGAAACCAAACGGAACACACCCAACCGGATCGATGCCGACCCACAAGCCGTCCGACCCGGATCACATGCGGACCGGGCACCTGTTGCCGAGGTCCCGCTACTCACCACGGACGGCGAGACCGTCGGGTCACTGACCGCCTACGGCACCGCCCAGACGGTGCCCACCACACAACAGCTCGATGATGTGCGCACGCTGGCCCGCATCGGTGCCGACCGCATCGTCCTGCAGCGGCGCAACGCCCTGCTGGCGTCGACGCTCACCGACCTCGCCGCGGCACGTCAGGCCCATCACGAAGCCGAACAGCGCTGGCAGACCCTGATCGAGCATTCCCCGGTCGCCGTTGCGGTGCTGGACGGGCAGGCGCGGTTCCGATACGTGAATCCGCGGCTGGTCGCCCTGCTGGACGCCGACGACGCGGCGTCCCTGCACGGCCGCACCTGCCTGGACATCGTGTCCGAGGACCGGAGAGCGGCTGCCACGGCGGGATTGTTGTCCGTCATCTCCGGCGGCGCGCCGATCCTGTCGCGGCGTTCACCGATGCGGACCTTGAGCGGGGTCGAGCTGACCGTGGAGTTCAGCCTGGCGGCAATCGTCGATCACGGCGAACCGGCGGTGCTGGTGGAGGTCCGCGACGTGACCGGCGCGGCCGCGACCGACGATGCTCTGCGTTCGTCCGAAGAGCGCTTCCACACTGTGTTCTCGGACAGTCCGGCCCCGATGGGCATCGGCGACGAAAACGGCCGCCTGGTGGACGTCAACGACGCGCTCGGTGCGCTGATGGGCGTCGAACCGGCGGCGCTGATCGGAGCCAGACCGGTGGACTTCGTCCATCCCGACGACCGGGCGGACTTCATCGTCGCGGGACGCGAATACCTCCTGACCGGTCGGCCGACCCGCCAGGAATTGCGGTTCGTGCGGATGGACGGCGAGATCCGCTGGTTGTGCCTCGATCGGGCGCCGATGGCCGGGCCGGCCGGAACTCGCTGGGTGCTCGGCGTTGCGCAGGACTCAACTGCCCGCAAGGCCGCGGAGCTGGCACTGCTGCACAGCCGCAACGATCTCGCCGCCGTGGCGGCGGTGGCCAAGTGCGTGCAATCCGGTGACGACCCCCGACCGTTGGTGGCGGCGACGATCCGCTCGCTGTCGGGCGCTGACTCCGTGTTGATGATCGAGGCGGCCGGTGACGGCAGCCTGCAGGTGACGGCCGCCGACGGCGGGGACCTCCTCGGGCGTTCACTGTCGCTGGACGAAACCTCGATGACCGCCGAGGTGTGGCGGTCGGGCGAACGGGCCTTCATCCCGGACATCACCGGCGACCCGCGGGTCCATCCCGGGCTCATGGCGTGCGGCCACGTGGTCGGCGCACTGTGGCAACCGGTGACCGTCCAGGGGCGGGTGGAGGCGGTCATCGTCGTGGGATGGCGGCACCGCATCGATGATCTCGGTGATCGCGCGGTGCGGGTGGTCGAGGTCGTCGCCGACGAGGCTGGTGCCTCCCTGAGGGCTGCGCGGCTGCACCGGGAACTCGAGCGATCGGCGAACACCGACCCGTTGACGGGCTCGTTGAACCGGCGCGCCTGGGACCGTGAACTGCACACCCTGATGGACCTGGCGCAGCTCACCGGAGAGCCGCTGGCCGTGGCTGTCGTCGATCTCGATCACTTCAAGGCGTTCAACGACCACTTCGGTCACGTGGCGGGGGACGCGCTGCTCGCCGAATTCGCCGATGCCGCGGCCCGCTGCCTGCGCAAGCAGGATGTCTTCGCGCGGTGGGGTGGCGAGGAGTTCGTCGTTGCCCTCCCCGACTGCACGCAGGCGGAGGCGGCGGACATCCTCGACCGGGTCCGACTCAGCGTGCCCGCGGGCCTCTCTTGCTCCATCGGCCACACCACCTGGATCCCGGGTGAGGCACTGACCTCCTGCATCGGCCGGGCGGACTCGGCGCTGTACAACGCGAAGAAGGACGGCCGGAACCGGGTCAGTACCTGACGTCCTCCGCCCGGGCACGCCGATGGCATCGTGGTGGCATGACGGATCTCGACGGTGCCCATGTCCTGGTGATCGGCGCGACGGGCGGCCTCGGCACGGCCGTGAGCCGGGAGCTGGTCGCGAACGGGGCTGCGCTGACCTTGTCCGGGCGTTCGGCAGAGCGGCTGGCCACCCTGTCGACCGCCCTGTCGGCCGACCGGTCGGCCGCCCGGTCGGCCGCCCGGTCGGCACAGTCCGGCGACGCAGTGCTCGCGACCGCCGTCGGAGACCTGGTCGACCCGGACTTCCCCGCCGAACTGTTCGTACTGGCGGCGGAGACGCGACCGCTGACCGGCGTCGTGTTCGCCGCGGGCGTCGTTGCCTTCGGTGATCTGGCCGACCTCGACGACGACGTCCTTGACCAGTTGATGCTGGTGAACCTGATGGCGCCGATCCGGGTCGCCCGCGCGGCCGCAAGGAACCTGCCGGCCGGCGGGTTCCTGCTGAACATCAGCGCCGTCGTCGCCGAGCAGCCGATGAAGGGGATGGCCGCCTACAGCGCCACCAAGGCGGGCGTGACCGCGTTCGACCGTGCAGCGGCCGCTGAGTTGCGGCGGCGTCGGATCCGGGTGGTCGACGTGCGGCCCGCGCACACCGAGACGGGTCTTGCGCAGCGGCCGATCGCCGGGCAGTCGCCCCGGCTGCCGACCGGCTCGGATCCGGTCGACGTGGCCCGGCGCATCGTCCGCGCGATCCTGGACGACGAGACGGAGGTCCCGTCCGGCGCCTTCGGCGCCGAACCGGGCTGAGCAACATGGCTCAGCGGCAGGTCGTGTTCGTCAGACCCGAGGCCGCGGCGATGGCGACATTCGAACAGCTGACCCGGTTGTCGCCGACGGGCCGCAGCTCGAAACCGTAACCGGAACCCCGGACGTCCGCGACGTTGCCGTCGAAGACATTGCCGGTGCCCCAGCCTGCCACCACTTCGTGAACCTGGAACCCGGAGACCCGCGCCGACGTACCGCGATTGTTCTGCACCAGCCAGTTGTTGCCCTTCACATCGACCCAGGAATCCGCGGAGCCCCGGAGGCCGGAGCCGTCGAAGACGTTGTCGCGCAGGACACCTCCGGACGTGCCCTCCTTGATGTCTATCGCCTCCGCGGTGGTGTCGGTGATGGTGTTACCGATCAGCACGTTGTCGTCGCTACGGTCTGGTTCACAGTTCGAGATCCGGCACCAGTTGCTCTCCGCGCTGCCCACGTAGATGCCCTCCCCGAACTTCGCAACGCGCAGACCGGTGCCGGAGATCGTCAACCCGCGGACCACGTTCCTGCTGCTCCCGGACCGCAGATGCAGGGCCTCGTCGCCGATCTCGGAGACCGCAAGGTCCTGGAAGACACTCGAACCGACCCCGTCGGCGACCAGGCCCTTCTGTCCGCGGGTGAGACTGAACCCGACCAATCGCCAGTGCGACGTCTGCGCCAGGCGCAGCACGGTGCCTTCGCCGACCCCGGTTCCGCGCAGCACGGCCGCCCTGCTCCCGCACATCCAGATGGGCGCCTCGGCCGTGCCCACTGCCGTGCCGATGAACTCGCCGTCGTAGACGCCGTCGGCGAGGCCGATGACGTCCCCCGGCGCCACCCGGGCCAGGGTGTCGCGCAGCGCGGCGGCCGTATCCACCTGCACGGTGGGAACCGGGCAGTCGACCGGGCGATCGTCGGTGGAGGCCGCCGATTCCGCGCCGTTGGCGACGGTGGCCGGCCCGGCAGAATCTGTGCCGCCCGGCGAGCATGCAGCCAGCACAGCTGCGACGAAGCCGACCAGGGCGGCGCGGCCGCGCCGTTGCGACCGGCCGCGGCGAACCCCTCGGGCGCTGGTCATCCGGCCGGGATCCGGAGCCGTCCCGCCCTGGTCCGGCCGGACACGAGACGGAGGATGGCAACCAGAACCGGCACTCCCAGCACCAGGCTCCACAGCAACAGCAGTGGATTCCAGTGAAGGAATGCGCCCAGCCGCTCTGTCCATGACGTATCCCGGATGGCGGTGCCTTCCACGACCAGATCCGCCGAGACCCCCGAGGTGACGTTCCCGTCGAGAACCGCCGTGCCCCTTGTCGCCAGGTTGACCGCCCCCCAACTGCCGGCGATGACGTTGTCGGTGACCTGGATCGAGCCACCGGAATTCCGCACGTCGATGCCGTACCGGAGATTGTTCCTCAGCGAATTCGCCCGCACCGTCACAGATGCCTCGTCCTTGATGCGCACACCCACATAGTTGCCCAGTAGCCGGTTGTTGGCGACGACGTTGCCGGTCCCACCTTCGATCTCGACGCCGTTGCCATTGTTGGCGAACGCGTAGTTCTCGACGACGAGGTTGCCGTTCGAACCATCGACCCGCATCTTGGCATCCCCGGTCGGGGTGGAGCGACCATCGTCGATCATGAAGCCGTGACCGGCGTTGTCGTGCGCCACGTTGTGCCGCAGGACATTGTTGCCACAGCCCCTGGAGAAGATGAAACCGTGCTTTCCGTTGCCGAAGGCGGTGTTGCCCTCCACAACGAAGTTGTTGCTGAAGTCGTGCGGATCGAACCCGTACTCGTCATTGCCCGCGAAGGTGTTGCCCCGCCATCGCATTCCGTCGGCGACCCGGGTGTAGGCGCCGAAGTGATTGTTGAGGAATGTCGAGTCGGAGACATTTCCCCTGGCTTCGACCGGCTCCCTGGCGGTCCCGCGACCACCTGTACCGCTCCAGGCCACCCCCGAGGTCACTCCGACGTCGAACCCGAGTGATTCGAAGACGCCGTGCCGTACATCCATCCGGCCACCGCTCTGCAGGACGAAGGATCGCCCGTCCGACGTGTCCCGATCGACTGCGCGCGCGGCCGGATCCCAGGAGGAGATCCGGACCGGGCGCGCAGCAGTCCCGGAGACTGTCACCGTGCCGCGGGAGATGATGGTCGCGAATCCCCCGGCCGAACTCCTCAGCCGCACGTCCGGCGTGCGCCCGTCGATCACCAATGCCGCGCCGACCGGAACCAGCAGGTTCGCGTTCAGCACCACGGGTCCGTCGTTGGCGGGACCTCCGTCGAGCCCGGCGAAGGCGGCCGGCTCCGACGTCCTCAGCTCCCGCAAGGAATAGGGACGGGCCCTGACCGCCAGGGCGAGGGTGGGGAGGGCGTCGGGAACGGCAGCACCGGTCAAGGCGAGAGTGGGCAGCGAGACGGGCTCGGCAGCCCGCGTCAGGACGGGATCCAGCAGTGCCGGGGCTGACAGTTTCAACGCCAGCCGGTGCGCCACCCGACCACTGCCCAGCGCCGACCGCGAGGCCGGGTTCGGCACCTGGGCCAGTACCTCGAAGCTCGGGCCGACGTCCGGCGGGGGCGGATCGGGACGTTGATACTGCAATGCCGTGATGCCCAGGACCGTCGGTACCAACAGCGCGAGCGCCGTCGCGACGACGAGCCGGCGGCCGCTCAGCGCATGGGCGACGGAGTGACCTGTAGGCCGACCGGGGAGGTGATGACCTGCCGGCCCGACGTCAAGCATGGTGCTCGGTCGGTCGGGTCGGCGCCGGAACGATCTCGTGCTGTCCCTGGACGCGATCTCCGGCGACCCGGGTCAACCAGCCCTGCCGGTTCATCGTCACGGCGGCGGAGAGCTTGACGGGCAACGCGATGAGCGCCGTCACGAGAGCCATCAACGGTGCCAGCGTGATCTCCCGCGGATTCTCCCGCAGGTGCGACAGGCCGCGCAGTGTCCGGCCGGCGACCGCCCACAGCGTCGCGAGGAGCAGGAACTGCCAGCCGATCGTCGTCCATCGCAGGAGGTAGTAGACGGCGGCACCCATCGTCAACGGGGTCAGCAGATTCTGCAGCACGGTGACCTGGGTGATCAGCGGCCGATGCCACAACCACCCGTGGGCCAAGGCCGTCAGGTAGCAGCGATAGGAGTTGCGGCTCCACCGGATCCGCTGCTTGACGAAAGCGCGCCACGAGTCGGGGAACATCGAATCGGCATGTGCCGACGCTTGATGAACTGTCCGGTATCCGGCTGCCAGCACCAACCAGGTGAGCCGACCGTCGTCACCGGCGACGCACTCGCGCCCCAGGAACACTTCGTGCTCCAGGGGCCCCATCAACGGCTCGATGGCCGACTTGCGGTACGCGGCGGTCCGGCCCGACAGGCATGCCACGCCCCCACCGCGGGACATCGCCGGGACGTAGTCCAGGTACCGGGTGTTCAGCATCCAGTACGCGACCCGGCGGCAGAGATCGCTGGAGGGCATATGCACATGCTGGCGACTGCCCACCCCGCCGACCCGGGCGTCCGCGAACGGCATCATCAGGGCGGCGAGAAGCCCTGGGCGCCAGGATGTGTCCGAGTCAGAAAAGATGACGACCTCCATGGTCGCCAAGGCAACCCCGCGACCGAGGGCGCCGCGCTTGCCCGTGTGCCGCCAGGGGACCACCCGCACTGTCGGCAGCTTCAGGCCATTCAGCCGGTCCAGCAACAGCGAATCCAGATCGTCGACAACCAGAATGATCTCGTCTGGCCCTTCGGCGAGCCAGGTGCGCAGGCATCGCTCGAGGACGTCGGCGTCCTCGCGGAAGACCGGAACAACAAGTGATGTGCTGCAACGAAACTCATTGACGATCTCGCGGTAATGGTGATGGGACAGATAGCGCCGGATGAACCACACCGACCAGGAAAGGATTCCGATCAGGCCGAACGGAATCCAGGACGGGTTCACGGGCGTCGACCTCGGGCTTCGATATCGCTGATGGTGCGGAAGCCAAGTCCCCCCTGGCGTCATCAGACTAACCGCACGAAACGTCCATACAGGCACCTCGCCGGGCAGCGTTGTCATCTTTACTGACGCGCAGTGACTCCGCCGCACGTCGCCGACACGATCGCATGAAGGGCACCCGACGATCGCGCATCCGGTAGCGAGATGGCCCGTCTCGAGGCCGGTCGAATTGCGCCCGAACGGGGTGCGGTTCCCGCTACGCGGATGGGCCGTCCGGAACGCTCGGAGGCGCCGTGGCCGCGCCGATACTTCGCGCTCGGCCGTGGCGCAGTGCTTCGGCATTCGATGACGGTGTGTCATCTTCGGCGCCCGTACCTTGACGTGCGTCACACCATCGGTGGCGAACAAGGGGGCTTTGTCCCTTTCGTCCTGACGCATCCGACCGCTACGCTCCCCGGCAGTGATCACCGAAGACCGATCACCGACGACCGCCCCGAGGAGCGAACCGTGACCAGCTCGACCACGACCCTGTACGAAAAGCTCGGCGCCGACGAGGGCATCGCGGGGGCGGTCGACGGGTTCTACGAGCGGGTGACCTCTGATCCGACGCTGGCGGCATACTTCGCCGGCGTTGACATGGCTGCTCTCCGCCGGCACCAGTCGGCCATGCTCTCCGCGGCCGCGGGTGGCCCGCGTCCGTACGCCGGTCGCGGTATGGCGGACGCGCACGGCGCCCTCGCCATCACCGACACCGCCTTCGACGCGGTGGTTGGCCACCTCGGTGCGACCCTGACGGCGGCCGGTGCCTCCGACGAGACCATCACGGCCGTCGTCGCCGCCCTGGCGCCGTTGCGCTCGTCCATCGTGACGGCGTGAGAGCGGGGTGGCCGCCATCGATCCGGACCCGTCGGCAACCGCGGGCCCGGCGGCCGAGCAGGCTGCCATCGACACCGCGGGGTTGAAGCTGAACTTCGCCGAGGTCGCCGCCCACGGCGGGGACGAGGTTGCGCATCACTTCTACAGCTACCTGTTCCTGCGGTACCCCGAGACGCGTTCGATGTTCCCACCCGCCATGACCCGGCAGCGTGATCGGCTGGTCCGGGCGCTGGGCCGCATCGTGACCGACGTCGACGATCTCGGCGCTCTGGTGCCGTACCTGGAGGACCTGGGCCGTGATCACCGCAAGTTCGGCACCGTGGCCGAGCACTACCCCGCGGTCGGCGAAGCACTGATCCATACGTTGCGTCATTTCAGCGGCAGCGCCTGGAACGACCGGCTGCAGCGTGACTGGACGGCCGCGTACGGCATCGTGGCCGACACCATGGTCGCGGGCGCCGACAAGGTCGGGGAATCCGAGCCCGCGTGGTGGGATGCCGAGGTCATCGACGTCGACGCGCGGACATTCGACATCGCCGTCCTGACGGTTCGCACCGTCACACCGCATCCCTACCGTGCCGGCCAGTCCTTCTCTGTCGAGCCGACGGACCTCCGGCCCCGCGAATGGCGCCTGTACACACCCGCCACCGCGCCCGGTGGACTGGTCATCGAATTGCATGCCAGGCTGGTCAACGGAGGCCCGGTCTCCACGGCACTGGTCCGTACCGCCGCAGCGGGCGACCAGCTCCGCCTCGGCCCACCGTTCGGCCGGATGGTGCTCGACCCCGGCTCGGACCGGCCCGTGCTGATGATCGCCGGCGGGACCGGGCTGGCACCGATGAAGGCGATGATCGACGAACTCGCCCGCAACGGTGGACGCCCGACACACCTCTACGTGGGAGCGCGATCGACGAGGGAGATCTACGACCGCAAGGACCTGGAACTGCTGGCGGACCGCCATCCGTGGCTGACAGTGGTGACCGCGGTGTCCGACGACATCCGCTGGCGCGGGCCTCGCGGCCCGGTCGGTCAGGTGGCCACCGCCGACGGCGACTGGGCCGGGCACGACGTCTTCGTCTGCGGCTCACCGCCGATGGTGCAGGCAACGGTGACCGAGTTGGTCGCCTCCGGCATCCCGGCCGGGGACATCACCTTCGAGGAATTCGGCGCGGCGTACCCGTTCGACCCGAGAGGAAATTGATGACCGAGAACACTGACGCCCAGGTTGATCTCGACGTGCTGACGGGTGCGGATCTGCGCACCACCACGTTCGCGATGTCGACGGCGTTCGGCCGCGGCTACGACCAGCACGAGGTGGATTCGTTCGTCACCCGCTGCGCCGCCGCGGTCGACCACCTCCGCGGACGGCTCCGCACCGCCACCCAGCAGATCGAGGATCTGCAGGCTCAGGTGGAACGCAGCGGCCGCAGCAGGGACGTCTCCAACGCGATGAACGTGCTGACGACAGCTCAACGAACGGCGGACAAGACCATCGCGGAGGCGGACGGGTACAGCGCAACGGTGATGGCGGAGGCCCGCGATCTGTACGAGGACGCCCGCCGCAATGCCGCGATCCTCGAGCAGGAAACCGAGGACAAGGCGCGCTCTGTGTACCGGGACGCGGTCGCCCGCTCGGAGGCGCTGGAACGTGAGACCGAGCAGCGGCTCGCCGATCTCACCATGAGCGCCGTCGCGGCCCAGCAGGAACTGGATGCGCAGACCGCTTACCTCCGCACCCTTCGCGATGCCACCCGCACCCAGATGGAAGCCTTTCTGGAGGGTCTGCTGGACCGGGTCGCCGAGGAATACGGCAAGGCGCATCCGCTGGCGGTCGAAGCCGCCAGGGATCTCCCGCGAAAGCCGCGACGGAGCACCAGGTCCGGCGGCACCAAGTCCGGCGGCAGCATCAAGGTGAACGGCCGACCCGCACCGCAGCTCGGCCGGTCGACCGGGTCGACGGCGCGGGTGGCCGGGCAGCCGGGGCGGAATCGGGGTGTCGACTGGGACGGCGTGCCCTACCAACGATCGGGCACCGACGAGGCGGACCGCTCGACCGACGTCCGGGACGACGTCTTTACCGACTGAACGGCCGCCCCGGTATCGCGCCGGCCGCCCGACGAGGATCCACCGGCAACGGAACGTGGTGCTAAATCGTGTCTGCTTGGTCATTTTCGTCCTATGTGCACCAAACGCTCGACCGGACACGATCCATGGTCAACAATCAGCGAGAACAGCGGTATCCGCCCCGGTGAAACCCACTGTCAGGTCGCACTGCCCCGCCCCACTGCCAGCCCCACTGTCGAGGAGCAACGATGGTCACGTCCTTGCCCCGGTCGCGCCGTAGCGCCGCCGGCGGGACCGCGGCTGCGATCAGGTCCGTCCGATTCGGAGTCACCGAGCCCTTCGGCCGCGGCTATGATCCGCAGGAGGTCGACCGATTCCAGGAGCACTGCGCAGCCGTCGTCGACGCCTTGTCCAACGGCTGGCTCGCCTGCAGCCAGCAGGTCGACCTGTTGCGTGCATGCCTGGAGGCGGACGATTCGGTTCCCACCGACGTCGCCGAATTCGCCGTCGATGTCGAGGCGGAGGGCCGGCGTCACGCCGACGAGCTCATCGCCGGGGCCGAGGAGCAGCGTGCTCAGATGCTCGCCGAGTGCAGCGCGCTGATCGAGCGTGCCAGGCTCGATGCGGCCGCGATCGTCGAAGACGCCCACGCCAGAGCAGCGGCGTTGGAACGGCAGATCAGCATCCGCGCGCAACGCCTCTCCGCGGCCGCCGATCTGGCCCGGCAGGAGGTCAGTCGCGAGATAGCCGCCCTGAACGGTGCCCATGCCGCCGAACGACACGCCGCACCGCTCCCCCGGCCGTACGGCCCTGTTCGGGCCGTCAGCACGCTGCACTGACAGCGGCAGGGTCCCAGGAAGACAGCTCAGAAACAGACCGCACCCTTGGCCGCCGACCCGACCAGTTTCGCGTATTTGCCCAGCACGCCGTGATTCAGGTTCTGCGGATGTGGCGTCCACGCGGCACGGCGGGCGGCCAGCTCGGCGTCATCGACCAGCAGGTCCAGCTTCTTGGACACCATGTCCAGCCGGATGAGGTCCCCGTCCTGCACCAGGGCGATCGGCCCGCCGTTCGCCGCCTCCGGCGCGACATGGCCGATGCACAACCCGGTGGTCCCGCCGGAGAACCGGCCGTCGGTCAGCAGCAGCACGTCCTTGCCCAGGCCCGCTCCCTTGATCGCGCCGGTGACAGCCAGCATCTCGCGCATCCCCGGGCCGCCCTTGGGGCCCTCCCAGCGGATGACGATGACGTCACCCGGCTTGAGCGTCCCGTCGGACACGGCGTCCATCGCGCCCTGCTCGCCGTCGAACACCCTGGCTGGTCCTTCCCACACCTCGGCGTCGAAGCCGGCGCTCTTCACCACCGCCCCTTCCGGCGCGAGTGAACCGAGGAGCACCGAGATGCCGCCGGTGCGGTGGATCGGGTCGGCCATGGTGTGCAGCACGTCTCCGTCGAGCGCGGGCGGGTCCAGCTCGGCGAGGTTCTCCGCCAGCGTCCGCCCGGTGACGGTGAGCGCATCACCGTGCAGCAACCCGGCATCGAGCAGCGCCTTCATCACCACCGGGATCCCGCCGATCCGGTCGACGTCGGTCATCACGTACCGGCCGAACGGCTTCACGTCGGCCAGGTGCGGGGTCCGGTCGCCGATCCGGTTGAAGTCGTCGAGTCCCAGCTCCACTCCTGCCTCATGGGCGATCGCCAGCAGGTGGAGAACGGCGTTGGTCGAGCCACCGAGGGCCATCACGACGGTGATGGCGTTCTCGAACGCCTTCTTGGTCAGGATGTGGCGGGCGGTGATGCCGGCGTCGACCAGTGCCACCGCGGCCTCCCCGGAGCGGACCGCGAAGGCGTCCCGGCGGGCGTCCGGCGCGGGCGGTGCGGCGCTGCCCGGAAGTGACATGCCCAACGCCTCGGCTGCCGACGCCATGGTGTTCGCCGTGTACATGCCGCCGCAGGCGCCCTCGCCGGGGCAGATGGCCTTCTCGATCTCGGTGAGCCGGTCACGGGTGATCTTGCCGGCCAGGCAGGCCCCGGTGCCCTCGAACGCATCGATGATGGTGACCGTCTCGCCGTCCAGCTTCCCGGGCAGCGTCGAACCGGCATAAAGGAATACCGCGGAAACGTCCAATCGGGCGGCGGCCATCAGCATCCCGGGCAGCGACTTGTCACAGCCGGCCAGCAGGACCCCGCCGTCGAGCTGCTCCGCGCGGAACACCGTCTCCACCGAGTCGGCGATGATCTCCCTGCTGACCAACGAATAGTGCATGCCGCCATGGCCCATCGAGATGCCGTCGGACACCGAGATGGTGCCGAACTCCAGGGGGTAGCCGTCGGCCTCGTGCACGCCCTGCTTCGCGGCCTTCGCCAGCCGGTCGAGCGACAGGTTGCACGGAGTGATCTCATTCCAGGAGCTGGCGACGCCGATCTGCGGCTTGCGCCAGTCGTCATCACCCATGCCGACCGCCCGCAACATGCCGCGCGCCGCGGCCCGCTCTATTCCGTCGGTGACGATGTGGCTGTGCGGCTTGCGGTGCTCACGCTGTTCGGACGCGGGCTGGTCCGGCGTCTTTTGCCCGGTGGTCTCGCTCATGGATCCAGACTTTACGACGGGTTGGGGGTGCACTCCGCCGACCCTCACCGGGTCGGCGTTCCGGGTAACGTCCCTACCTCTGATCGGCCCTCGATCGGAGCCGCCCGGTGCCCCCTTCACGGCCGTCAGCCGTCCCGCGAGTTGGAGCAGCCCTGCCATGACCATGATCGGCTTCCCGCCGGCCGTCGCCGACCGCTGGTCGCTGACCAACTGGCAGAACGCGCCGTACAACCGGTGGACGTTCCAGCACATGCGGGAGGTCGTCCCCACGGCGCGGGTCGCCCGGGAAGCCGCCGGGCCACGGCCGCTTTTCATCGGCAACGGCGTCGACCTGGAGCAGGTGGTGTGGCGGTTCGACGGCACGTCCGGTTCCGTGGCGCAGATCCTCGACGACTCCTACACCGACGGGTTCATGGTGCTCCGGGACGGACACCTGGTGACCGAGCTGTACCCGGGCGGCATGCCGGCCGACCGCACCCACATGTTGATGTCGGTCAGCAAATCGCTGATCGGCTGCGTGGTCGGGGTGCTGGCCGACGCGGGTGCCATCGACGTCACCGCCGCGGTCGACCACTACGTCCCCGAACTCGCCGGCTCCGGGTACCGCGGCGCCACGGTCCGCGACGTGCTCGACATGCGGTCCGGGGTCGCCTTCTCCGAGGAGTACCTCGATCCGGAGGCGGAGGTCCGGGTACTCGAGGAGGTCATCGGCTGGGCACCGCGGTCCCGGCCCGGCCTGCCCACGTCGATGTACGAGTACCTGACCACGCTGGCGGCGAATCGGTCGCACGGTACGGCCTTCGAGTACCGCTCCTGCGAGACGGACATCCTCGGCTGGGTGTGTGAGCGGGCGTCCGGGATCCGGATGCCCGAACTGCTGTCCAGCCTGATCTGGTCACGGATCGGCACCGAGCAGGACATGGACGCCGCCATCGACCCCGCCGGCGCGGTGTTCCACGACGGCGGGCTGGCGGCGACGCTGCGCGATCTCGGCCGGTTCGGCCAGATGCTGCTCGACGGCGGTACGGCGAACGGCCAGCAGATCGTGCCGGCCGGGTGGATCACCGACAGCTACACCGCAGCACCGGACACGCGGGAGAAGTTCGCGGCCTCCGGCAACAACTCCTGGCTTCCAGGGGGCGGGTACCGCAATCAGTTCTGGTTGCCCTATGCCGGGCGGGACGTGTTGCTGTGTCTGGGTATCCATGGTCAGCTGATCTGGGTGGAGCCGGCCAGACGGCTGGTTGCGGTGAAGCTGTCGTCGTGGCCGCTCCCGCAGGACGTCGGCCGGCTGCTGGACACGCTGGCCGCAATCGATTCGATCGGCTTCCAGCTGAGCCTGGGCTGACCGCCCCCGGTCTCCGCGACCCCCTGGCTCAGTCGGCCGGCGCGAGGTCGGCGTCCTGCTTCGGCATGGTCGCCGCCAGGGCCACGATGCCGAGGCAGAGAACAGCCGGGACCGCCATCGTGTGGTGCAGCCCGAGGTGGTTCACCAGGAAGCCGACGATCGCCGGGCCGGCCAGGAAGGCGGCGTACCCGAAGGTGACGACGACAGCGAGTACCCGGCCGCCGCCGACATGCCCGGCGACCGCGTACACCTGTGGCGCGATCATCCCGACACCCAGCCCGACCAGCGCCCAGCCGACCAGCAGCATGGGTAGGCCGCTGACCAGAGCGACTGTGCCGTAGCCGATCGCGGCGCACAGCCCGCCGAAGCGGACCACGGCCCGCCGGCCGAACCGGGCGACCAGCCGATCGCCGATCAGCCGGATGACGACCATGAAGCCGCTGACGGCGACGAGGCCCAGTGAACCGGTCGTCGAGTCGACCTGCGCGACCTCGGTGACGTGCAGGGCCGCCCAGTCTGTGGCGGTGCCCTCGGACAGGCCGAAGGCCAAGGCCATGATCGCCAGCACCCACGCGATCGGCGGGATCTTGACCCGAACACCGTCGACACTGTGCGGGACCACCGCCGTCGGCGGCGTGATCCGCAGCAGGACCACGAAGGCAACGGCGGCCACCGCGGCGACGAACAGCAGCATCGGCAGCACGATCGCGGCGCCGGTCAGACCCAGCACCGTGGCCATCAGCAGCACGCAGCCGGCACCGATGAAACCGCCCACCGACCACAGGGCGTGGAACGTGCTCATGATCGGCCGTTTGCGGGCGCCCTCCACCTGGACCCCGATGGCGTTCATGGAGACGTCGATGGAGCCGTTGCCCAGTCCCAGCAGCACGGCTCCCGCAATCGCGACGGGAAACGTGGTGGCGAAGGCGAACGTCACCGCAGCCGCGATGAGGAACGGGAGGCCGGTCAGCGCGACCTGCCGCGCACCGATCGAGTCGGACAGCCGGCCACCGATCTGCATCGACAGAATCCCGGCCAGTCCGGCGGTGAACAGCAGGATCGCGATCGACGTCGCGTCGATGGCCAGCCGTTCCCGGATGGATGGCAGCACTCCGCCGTACCCACCGATGACCAGCCCGTTCACGGCGAACAGCAGCGCCACGGCGACAACGGATCTCGTTCCGGCGAGGCGAACGCTGAGGTCCTGCGCCGGCGTACCGCGGGGAGAACTCATGGGGGTAACCCTAAAGTTCTGTGCGGTCCGGATCACCGCCGGTGAAGATCGGGACCCGGACGGGCGGGTGAGTTCCTCAGCCGCCGGACTTGATACCGACCGGTGACACGGGCGCTGTGAAGTCCGCCGCCGCCGGAATGCCCGCGTACTGCGCGCGGATCGCCTGGATCAACCGGATGGCACGCGGGGTGAGTCGGGATGCCCCTGCCACCGACGGACCACCGGCGGTGGCCGGGGCATTCTGCGGCGCGGCATCGGATTCGTGCTCGGACACCAGATCGATCCCTGCCGGCGGTTCCTTGCCCTCCTCGACAACAGCCTCGGCCACGGCCGCAACGTCGACCGGCGTGGTGGACGCCGCGCCGACCAGTGCGCTGGCCAGGCCGGAGTCCTCCGGCTCCTCGGTCTGCAGCCGACCCTTCGTGACCAGCACTCCGAGATCGGCGCCCTTCCAACGGTAGTCGCCCGGCCCGTAGATGCGCAGGAAGAAGCACTCGTCCTCGTTCTGCAATTGGTGCCAATCCAACGCGGCCCGCCGGAAACGCAATTCGCCGGCAGAATCGAAGTACCACTGCCCCGTACGCGCGGCAGCGGTGATCTCCTCGACGGCGGAACCGGTTTCCTTGATGATCATCTGGCTCCACAGGTCGACGGAGGCCAGATCCTCCCACCGGCGATTGATCTCGTCGACATCGAGGATGTAATCGACACCCATGTACTCGAGCAGATGGAAAAGGAACAGCGGCATGTCCGAATACGCGCCGGCGGTGACATTGGTGATGGAGGACGCGCCGCTGATCCTGGGGTTCAACTCACCCAGGTAGACCTCGTCCGCATCGGTGTCCACGAGCACATCCACCTCGAAGAAGCCGCGGTAGCCCTCCCCTGCCAGCCGATCCCCGAGCCGGCGCACCAGCTGGTTGGCCTTGACCCGCCGCGCACCGGAAAGGGCATCCGGGAACATCTCGTTGCCGCACCAGCCGCCCTTGTACGGGGTCAGCTCCGGGTGCCCGGTCAGCTCGGTCATGAATGGCCCGACCACCGTGCCGTGCCGGGTGAGCACCGCCTCCACGGCGATCGCCCTGTGGTTGATTCGTTTCATGATCTTCTGCTGCTGACCGACGATGTCGTCGGCGTACTTGTCCCAGTCGGCCTTCGAGGTGAGGAAGAACGTTGTCTTGCCGCTGTCCCCGTACGGCGTCTGCAGCACCACGTCGGTGCCGAGCCCCGCGGCCGTCGTCTGCTCGACGAGCTGGTCCCACGAGTCGACGGAGGTCAGGATGTTCGGCACGCTGGGCGCCCCCGCCTCGTCCCCGAGCCGGGTGGTGACGATCTTGGAATCGAGATGTTCGCGCAGCGCCGCCGAGGGCAGGATCAGGTCGTAACCCAATTCCGTGCAGATCTTTTCGGTCTCCTCGTCGAAGAACACCATCGCCACCTTCGGGCGCCCGCCGGCGCGCTGCATGTGCGCCCGCACCTCGGGATGCAGCAACAGGTAGTTGTTGATCTGCTCTCCGCTGGAGAATTCGATATAGGGCTTGTCCTGCGGGGTGAACACCCTCGGGTGCGCCCCCTCCCAGGCGTCGTAGTAGGTGATGTAGTCGAAATTGCGCACCCAGCGGTCCAGACCCAGCAGATTGAACGACGTCGCGCCGACGAAGAAGATCGGAGTGGTGTTGGTGCGGAAGAAGTGTCGGATTTCAGCGATGCCGTGCAACGGCCGCCGCGACGTGTCGCTGGATGCTTCGGACGACTGCTGCTCGACCATGGAATCTCCGTGTCATCGACTCGCTCGAGGTGATCGTGGGTGCGCTGAGCATCCCGCAGCAGCGCAAATGCGGCAAGATGGCCACCCGGGATCAATGCCGCGGTCCGCTTCGGAAGCTCAGCGGCAGAACGAGCCACCCGGCGGAGGCGGTCGCCGGAGGACGGGAGAATGCGGCGATGACGCAGGGTGGACGTCGCCGGGCGCTCGACCCGTTCCCGCGGCGGCCCCCGTTCGATGCCGAAGCACCCATCCCGCTCACCGTGTACGGCATCAACGAACCGGTTCCGGGGGCGCGGTGGCAGCAACTGTTCGCCGCGACCTGGCCCGGATACCGGACCTGGTACCTGCAGCGGGACGTCCGCCGCCGGCCGACGGTCGAACACGCCACCGGGATGCTCGAGCGGCACATGCCCGAACTGGTGCCGACGTACCGGCGAATGGTGGAACTCGCGGAGGCCGCCGGCGCGGACGAGGTGTCTGCCAGGATGCTGACCCTGTGGGATCCGCCGCGGTTTCTGCCCGGCTGTTCGCAGGCGGTGGTGACCGTGCCGGAGATCGCACTGTGCCGCAACTACGACTATTCACCGGAGCTGTGGGAGCGGGTGGTGCTGTCCAGCCGATTCACCGGTCGCCCGGTGATCGGGAACAGCGATTGTCTGTGGGGGCTGCTGGACGGGATGAACGCCGACGGACTGGTGGTCTCGCTCAGTTTCGGCGGGCGGCGGGGATCGGGTCCTGGTTTCGCGGTGTCACTGGTCGTCCGGTACCTGCTGGAGGTCGCGACCACCACGGAAGAGGCAAGGGAGATCCTGTCCCGGATGCCGGTGGCGATGGCGTACAACCTGACCGTGGTGGACGCCGACAGCCAGGTGCTGACGGCATATGTGGGGCCGGGCCGGGCCGCGGAGTTCAGCACGTCACCGGTCGCGACCAACCATCGCGGTGAGGTCCCCGACAGCATCGAGCATGCGGAGCGGTACGCCAGCGTTCCGCGACGAGAACGCCTACTGCAATTGGTCTCCGGTGATCCGAGGCCGGATCGACTTGCGGCGGCCTTCCTCGAACCGCCGCTCTACTCGACGCATTTCTGGCGCGCGTTCGGAACGGTCTACACGGCCCTGTACCGGCCGGCGGCGGGCACGGTCGAACTTCGCTGGCCGGATCGGCAATGGGTGCGGCGGTTCGACGACGCTGATTCCACGTTCGGGGTGGTCCTGCAGCCTGCGTGACGCCGAGTCGGGGCCCGACCCGCGTCGAATCCGATGCGGGTGACGCAGACGGCCACGCAGCCCGCCTGCTCCCCGAGTTTCGCAGCGCCGTCCTGGCCGGCTTCGATCAGGACGGTCGCGCGACGATGTACAGAGTTCGTCCGGTGGTCGATCCAGCGAACAGATCGCTGCTGATCACAGTGCCGGAAGGCTCAAGGCGGAAGTCGACGCAAGCTTCCCGCATGAGGTCAGAACAGGCCGATGATCTCGACGAGCAATGCCATCCGTGCCGGTCGGGTGGCACCGCCGACCCCCGGCCCGCCTGCCCGGTACCAGTTCAGCAGCGCCTGAGCCACGTCTCTGTTGACACCGATGGCGAGCAACTGCTGAGCGTTGCGGGTGCCCATCATGGCATCCGCGCCTCTTTGGCCCCGGCCGAAGACAGCGACTCCCCAGCTCTGCCAGTCCATACCCGGGGGGACCAGCCGCTGTACCTCGGCGAGGGTGGGCGAGACGGTGAACGCCAGTCGGCGGGCCTCGGCAAGCCGCCGGATCTCGTCCTCGGCGGCCCCCAACTGCTTGGCCTTTGCCTGTGCCTTCTCAAGTCTCTTCGCCTTCCGGGAGTGCAGCCAGCCGGAGAACTTCTCGGCGACCCAGGCGCCGAACGCTGCACCTTTGCCGCCCAGCCACCCGAACCCCTTGGCCAGGAACCGGATGCCCTTGCCGACCATCTTCCCGAGCTTCCCGATGATCGGGATGGCGCCGAGGAACGCCAGCGCGCGCTCCCACCACTTCAGTTTCTCCCCGGTCACCGGATCCCTACCGGTGACCGCCCGGTAGAGGTCCTTCAGCTCCCCGATGAAGGGGAGGAAGTCCGTCGCGACATCGGCGGCGATGCCTGCCGTGCTCCGGTCATCGCCGGCCGAAGGGGCCTCGGTGGCCGCGGTTCTCGGCCGGCGTGGCAGCCGTCGCAGCATGGCGAGGATCGCGGCTTCCTGCTGTGCCGGGGTGAGCGGCAATTGCGCATAATCCGGCATGACGGCCTTCGCCACGGCCCCGAACGAAAGTCCGCCGACAGTGTGCGGCGAATACTCGTTGACGGAGATGACGTCCCCACCGTCGACCCGCAGGGTCCGTTGGCTCAGCACCTCGCGGCCGCGCAGCGCCAACGCGGCCGCCTCGTCGGCCGGCAGCGTCATACCCGGCTGCAGCTTGACCGTTCCCCTGATGTCCAGGTAAACGGTGATGCCGTCGACCGTCTCCAGTTCGACCTCGCGCCGGTAGCTGATCCGCGGTGGAGCCGGCCCGACCTCCGCCCAGCCCGTTGCCTCGATGGTGGTCGTGCGGTGCATCACCGCTTCCCCCCCGTGCTTCTGCTTTTCCTCCCACTGTTTGTTGTCTTCCACCCACCGCTTGGTCATTGGCGGCAGCTCCCGAACAGGTTGACGCTGAAGCGGGAGGTTTGCGCCCCATCTGCCCAGCAACCGGGTCACTGCCCGATTGCCCGCCGAGCGCTGCAGGCTGGCCACGTCGTCGGGCTTCAAGGGTCGATCCAGATGCGATATGCGCTGCTGATCAGAATGTCTCGATTCCCCCTGCAGCGGGCGTGTTCGCTCCCGGACCGACGGCGCCTGCCGGAACTGACGCTGCTCACCCATGCCCGGAGCCTCCCCACAGGAGCGTAGGAACGGTGATCACCGGTGCGACAGGGTCGCCGGGGACGACCTCCGGACACGGCACCCTGCCCGATCGGGCACGGCTCCGGCGGTGCTTCCTCACGGGGGTCAGGAGCTGGTGAGGATCACCAGTTGCTGCGTCGCCCTGGTCATCGCGACATAGCGGTCCACGACCCCTTCGATGCCGGACCCGAACGACTCGGGATCAATGAGGACGACCAGGTCGAACTCGAGTCCCTTCGCGAGTTCCGGGGACATCGACCGGACGCGGGAGCTCGACGGCAGGGCAGCCGGGTCGATCCCGGCAGCGCCGATGACGCTGGCGGTTCCTTCCTCGTGCCGGGTGAGCCAGGAGTCCAGGATCCGGGCCAGTTCTGGCACGGTCCCGTATCCGACGGGAAGGCCGTTGCTGCGGATGGAGCTCGGCACGTTGGCGTCCGGGAGCACGGCGCGGATGACCGGCTCGGCTTCCTTCATGATCTCCTCCGGTGTCCGGTAGTTGATGCTCAGCCGGGCCTTCCGGATCCGGCCCGACCCGATCGGCTCCAGCCCCACCCGCTCCAGCCTTTCCTGCCACGACTCGGTGAACCCGTGCCTGGCCTGCGCGCGGTCACCGACAATGGTGAAGCTCCGGGACGGGCAGCGGAGCAGCAGCATCTGCCATTCGGCGTCGGTGAGTTCCTGCGCCTCGTCGACGACGATGTGCGCGAACTGGCCGGCGAACCGATCGACATCTGCTGCGGGAAGCACGCTGTCGTCGACGAGACTGTTCTGCAGATCCTTCCCCCGCAGCATCGACATGACGGCCATCTCGGAGTCGTCGGATTCGATCAGGTGCTCGACGACTTGGGTCATCGACTCCTGCCGGGCGGCGACGGCGGCCTTCCGGCGACGGTGCACGGCCGCCGCCTCCGGATCGCCGAGCCGTTGTCGGGCCGCGTCCAGCAGCGGCAGATCCGACACGGTCCAGGCGCGCGGATCCTCGCGCTGCAGCAGCCGGATGTCAGCGGGGGCGAGCCACGGAGCGCTCAGCCGCAGGTAGGCGGGCACAGTCCACAGGTCGCCGACCAGCTCGCCCGCCTCGATCAGCGGCCACGCCCGGTGCAGCGTCGCGGTGAGTTCCACGTTGCGCCGCAGGGCTTTTCGCACGTCCTCGACCGGGGCGTCGCCGTCGTACCGGTCGGTCAGGATAGTCAGCAGCTCGTCCCAGATCTGCTCACGCGCCTCGTTGTGCGGGGTGCCGGGCTGCACTGCGCCGAACGCCTCAGCCCAGTCGTCAGCCCTGAGCCGGATGTCTGCCCAGGGCGTCTCGACCGTCATTCCACTGGTCGGCGGCTCCTCGTAGAACCGGACAGCTGTCTCGATCGCCGTCACCATGTCGGCGGACGCCTTGAGGGCCGCGACATTCGCGTGGGCCTCCACTCCCGCGTCGGCGCCCTCGGCGATCAGATCCCGCAGGGTGCAGGTCCGTACCCCCTCCTCGCCGAGGCTGGGCAGAACGTCGGCAACGTACGACAGGTACGGCTGGTGCGGACCGATGAACAGCAGGCCACCGCGCTGATGCCCCAACCGCGGGTCGGAGTACAGCAGGTACGCGGCGCGATGCAGCGCGACCACCGTCTTCCCCGTCCCAGGCCCGCCGTCGACGACGAGCGCGCCGTGCGAGCCGGCGCGGATGATCGCATCCTGTTCGGCGGCGATAGTGCCGAGCACATCCTGCATCCGGCTCGATCGACTGCGGCCCAGGCTGGCGATGAAGGCGGACTCGTCGTCGAGCGCGGCGGCGGATTCCATTCCCTGGCTCAGCGCATGCTCCGTGAACACCTCGTCCCAGAAATCGGTGATCCGGCCCCGGGTCCAGCGGTACCTGCGGCGGCTCACCAGACCCATGGGGTTGGCGTGGGTCGCGCCGAAGAACGGCGCGGCGGCCGGGGCGCGCCAGTCGATCAGCAACTGGCGACCGGCGTTGTCGGTGAGCCCGAGTCGCCCGATGTAGACCGGACCGGCATCGGCTTCACCGACGATGCGCCCGAGGCACAGGTCCGCACCGAATCGCCGGAGCGTGCGCAGCCGGCCGGTCAACCGGTGGATCTGCTGGTCCCTTTCCATCGCCTCCTGGCCCGCGCCGCCGCGCGTCCTGCGCTCGGCACCGAGCCGATCGGAGAGTTCCGCGATCGAGCGCTCGAGGCTGTCGAAGATCGCGGCAAAATGGGCTTCGTCGCCGGCGATGAGGGCCGGTTCGGCTTTCCGGCTGAGGTGGTCGGGGAGGTGGAAGACACTGGTGGACAACGGGTTCACGTCATCAGCTCCGGACTGGAAATCGCTCTGTCGCTGCATCGGGTGCGTGCCGGAATCCGCGGATCTACGGCACGATCGGCGATTCTGCGCCACCACCGGGGTCTTGCCGCAAGCCCCGGGGTGCGCTATATGTTGAAGTGGGAAAGAGATCGCATCTCATCCCTTGGTGCTGCCACCGGACTGCGTGATCTTGAGCCGCGCACGGAACGTACGCGCAGGTCGCAAGCCGGCGTACTCCGACCAGCCCACTCCCTCACCCACCGACTGGCCCGGTCCAATGGCGACACCCAGGACAAGCCCGAACCCAAGCCTGCCACTCCGCCGGCGAGCACAAACGCCATGATCCGATCACGATCTACCGGTGCGGCATTGAGGAGGATCCGTCAGCAATCCGCGCCCGAAGTCGACGATGGCGGGTGAATACGTCACTGCTGCCGTGCTATCAGCCGATCGAAACTGTTCACATTGCGAAGAAATGGCTGGCGGAGGGGCCAGAACTGGTGGCCGACCCCGGCAGTGCGCTTCCCGGAAGCGCGGATCGAGACGCTCGACCTGATAAGGGGTCTTCTTCTCCTCATCATCGTCGTCGACCACGTCGGCCGATTTCCCAACGTGTTCGGTATCGTGACCGGTCGGGGACAGCTGTGGGCATCAGCAGCGGAAGGTTTCTTCATCATCTCCGGATTGTTGGTCGGCCACATTCGGGGCAGGCAGTTTCGAACCGGTCGGTGGATCCCGGCGTGTCGGAAGATCTGGTTCCGCAGTGATTTCTTGTATGTATGTTCGATTTCCCTCACGCTGTTCTTCACTTTATGGGGACATAGCGTTGACGGTGTCGGAGCGAAAGCGGGTCCCGACAGTACGACCGAAATCGGCGCCCTCATCTGGCGCATCGTCAGTTTGCACTACATCTACGGTTGGGCCGACCTGCTCAATAATGACGCCGTCTTCATGCTCGCGGCACCGCTGGCGCTGCTGCTTCTGCGGTACAGACCGGTCCCCCTCTTATCGGTGATCATCCTCGCAGTGTGGTGGGCACGGAAACAACCCCTACCTCGGATGGCAGCTGTACTTCCTTCACCGGTTTGATGATTGGCTTTTACCTGCGGGGAACCGAGGCGCGGTTGAACGCTGTATCCGCGAGATGTGCTCGATTGATGAGAGCTGCTCTCTATGGTGCAGCCGCCGCCACCGTGCTGGTCAGCGCAACGCTGACCCACGGTGTGGCCGTTCTGGAGGAGTACGCCGATTTCGGGCAGCCCTGGTTGGAGCCGGCGCCGGTTGGGCCTCCCGGATCGTGCGGCTGCGCTCGAGCCGTGGTTCGACAAGTGGAGCGTCGCTTTCGGTGGCATGCTGATCGCATTTCTGTGGTTCACAGCTCTTTACGTGTTCGTGCGACGCCACGAGGTCTGGTAGCAGGTGCTGCGCACCCGTTCATCGGTCCAGATTGCCGGCGGCCCGACCGGCTCCGAACGGGAGCGGTAGAGCGATCCGTCTACACCGGCGACCCGGTGGCCCCACCAGCGCGCCACCGTTGGCAGAGCGAGCGCGGAAACGTGGAAGACGAGACACTCCCGAGCCGGTCTGCAATCATCCGCAGTGGGTTGATCGGCGACGGCCGCCGCCGGGCCGTCGAGTCGAGCGGGAGGTACGGATGGAATCGCTGACACTTGCCGACGGGCGGGAGCTGACCTACGACACCTACGGCGATCCCGACGGGATGCCGGTGATCTTCAGCCACGGACTGTCCGATTCGCGGCTGATCCGCAACCCGGACGAAGGGCTCACGAGGTTGCTCGGCGTGCGGATGATCGCGGCGGACCAGCCCGGTGTCGGTGGCTCTACCCCGCAGAAGGGGCGCCGGATGATCGATTGGGGCGCCGACATGGAGCAGTTGGCCGATCGACTCGGCCTCGACACCTTCGCGGTTGCCGGCCATTCCGGTGGCGGCCCGCACACCCTGGCGGTTGCGTTCCATCTGCCCGATCGGGTCACTCGCGGAGTGCTGGCCTCGCCGGTGGGGCCGTTCGATCGCGAGGGCTTCGCCAAGATGCTGGTCATGAAGGACCTCAAGCTCATCGTGAAGCTGCGCCACTTCCACCACGTGATCAAGTGGGCCTACAAGGCCGACATCAACAAGGCGAAGAAGGACCTCGGCTCCTTCGTGGAATCACTGGCCGAAGACGACCAATCCGACGCCCGAACGTTCCTGGACGACCCCGCGCAGCGCGAAATGTTCGAGGCGAACTTCGCGGCCGGAATGGTTCAGGACGAGGAGGGGGTGTACGAGATGACGTTGGCGTTGTGGAATTGGGGTTTCGAGCTCGGTGACGTGCGTCAGCACTTTGACGTCTTCTACGGCGACGCCGACGACATCATCTCGCCAGAAATGCCCAGGCACGTCGCCGCGAGCCTGCCCGACGCACGCGCGCATGTCTGGCCGGGCGCCGGCCACTACGGATTCGTGGATCGCGATCGCTGGACCCAGTTCGTCGGCGCCCTGACGTCGTGAAGTCCGGGTCACTGGTTCGTGTGATGCAGAGACCGGTTCGGCATCGGGTGGCTGGTCCAACAGCGGGCAACCGCGGACTTGACCGGCCGGCGTGCCCTCGGGGCAGCGGCTCAGTCGAGATCCGGCAGTGCGGAGTCGAGAACTTCGAGGGCGAGCCACAGTTCACCGCGGGTGCCGGGGGAATCGAAGCTGCGGCCCAGCAATTCCTCGGCTGTTCTGACCCGGTGTCGCAGGGTGTGCCGGTGTACCCCGAGAGCAGCGGCCGACGGATCCCACTGGCCGTGATGCGCCAACCAGGTCCGCAACGACACGACAAGGTCACCGCGACCCACCTTGTCGTGCTCCACCAGCGGTTGCAGCAGGGATCCGGCGAACGCGAGCGCCTGGTCGCGGCCGAGCATTCCGGTGATCCCCGGCATCGAGATCTCGGCGAAGCCGGTCACCGGTCTACCGTGCCGGCGCCCGAAGTCCGCCGCCTGCTGGGCCTGCCGGTAGCCGGCCGGGATGTCGGCGAAGTCGACCGGTCCGGCCAGCCCGATCACCACGTCTGGATCAACAGCCAGAACTGCTGCGGCCTCGGCGACAGCCGCCGGATCGCCGCCGACGAGGGCGATGAGCTCGCCGTCGACGACCGCGGCGAGAACCGGGCCGCCGAAACTCACCGACGGGTCGTCCGGGCCTACCCGGGTGGCACCGTCACCGGTCGCGACGAGCACAGTGAGTGGTCCTGCCGGCAACGGCGCGGAGATCGCCTCCGCGATCGGACCGGCGAGGTCACTGCGACCGGATAACACCAGACGCATCAGGGCTGACCTGACCTGATCGAGCGCGGCGTCGGTGCTGCGCGACTGCTCGAGCATGATCGTCAGCAGCATGACGGCGGCGTTCACCAGATGACGCTGCGCGGCGGTCAGGCCGCCCGGCCGGCCGACTGCCAGAAATCCCCGACCCCGTGGTCCGGCGCCGACGGACTGCAGAGCGACGACGTCGGGCCCGACGTCGAACGCGGAACCGACCGGGCCGCGGTGCGCGGCAAGAACCGCCACCTCCGAACGCACCGCGGTCAGCCGGCTGCCGGCGATGTCCGGATGGGCAGCGACGACCGCGCCGGCCCGATCGCACAGCGCTACCCAGGCACCGACCTGCTGGGCAAGCTGCCGCACCAGCCGGTCCGGCCCGGCCGCCGAGAGCGCGGCACGGGTCAGCGCCTGCTGCGCGGTGAACGTCTTCGTCACCGCGGCGTACTCGTCGGCGGCCAGCGCACGGGACACCGCGCGGCTGATCGCGATGAACGGCGTGTTCCTGGCGACCTCGAGCAGTGGCAGCCCGCGCCGCGCCGCCGCCACCACCAGGTCCGCCGGAACCTCCTGGTGGCTCAGGCCGATCCCGAATCCGAGCCCGACCACGTCAGCCTCGGCGAGCCGCCGCACATACTCCTCGACGAAGTCACCGGCGCCACCGCCGGAGCCTGTGACGATGCCAGTGGTCAGCAGCAGCTCACCACCCGTCAGGAACGGCGTCGGGTCCCGGAGCTCGCTGACGTGCACCCAGGTGATCGCCCGGTCGACCCTGGTGTTCTCGGTGAGCAGCCGTAGGCCCAGTTCAGGAGTACAAATCAGGTCACCGATCGTCAACGGCACGGCTGCTCCGATCCGGTGACAATCTGTCCATGTTGCGACAGCCTAACGTGCCATATCTGCTATTTCGCGTCGACCGCCGGTGGACGACGCTGATGTCTTACCGTCGAGAGGAGCCCTACCCCATGACTGTCGCGCTGCAGGATCTGGTTCAGGAACGCCGTCTGGTCACCGAACTGCCCGGTCCCCGATCCAAGGAACTGTTCGCCCGCCGTCAGGCCGCGGTCTCCCACGGCGTCGGAACCACCTTCCCGGTGTTCATCGAGCGGGCCGGCGGTGGCGTCCTGGTGGATGTCGACGGCAACTCGCTGATCGACCTGGGCTCGGGCATCGCGGTGGTCAGCGTCGGCAACTCCGCGCCACACGTCGTCGAGGCCGTCACCGATCAGGTCCGCGCCTTCACCCACACCTGTTTCATGGTCACCCCGTACGAGGGCTACGTGGAGGTCTGCGAGCAGCTCGCCGCCGTCACCCCGGGTAACCATGCCAAGAAGTCGGCGCTGTTCAACTCCGGCTCGGAAGCCGTCGAGAACGCGGTCAAGATCGCCCGGCACGCCACCGGACGGACCGCGATCGTGGTGTTCGACCACGCCTACCACGGCCGAACGAACCTGACGATGGCCCTGACCGCCAAGAACATGCCCTACAAGGAGGGCTTCGGTCCGTTCGCCGCGGAGGTGTACCGGGTGCCGATGTCCTACCCGTACCGGGACGGCGACATCACCGGGGCGCAGGCCGCACAGCGGGCCATCGACATCATCACCACCCAGGTCGGCGCATCCAACGTCGCGGCCGTCCTGATCGAACCGATCCAGGGCGAGGGCGGCTTCATCGTGCCGGCCGAAGGCTTCCTGCCCGCCATCGCGTCATGGTGCACCGACAACGGCGCGCTGCTGATCGCCGACGAGATCCAGACGGGGTTCTGCCGGACCGGAGCATGGTTCGCCTCCGAGCACGACGGCGTCGTGCCCGACCTGATCACCACCGCCAAGGGCATCGCCGGCGGCCTGCCGCTGGCCGCCGTCACCGGTCGCGCCGAACTGATGGACGCCGTGCACACCGGCGGGCTCGGCGGCACCTACGGCGGCAACCCGATCGCCTGCGCGGCCGCACTCGGTGCCATCCGCACGATGCGCGAACTCGACCTGGCCGGCGCCGCGCGGGCCATCGAGACCACCATGCTCCAGCGGCTGCGCGCCGTGCAGGCCCGCCACGACGTCATCGGCGACATCCGCGGCCGCGGCGCGATGATCGCCATGGAACTGGTCAAGCCCGGGACGAGCGATCCCGATCCCGCGCTCGCCGGCGCCATCGCAAAGGCCTGCCACGCCCAGGGTGTCGTCGTGCTGACCGCGGGTACCTACGGCAACGTGCTGCGTTTCCTGCCCCCGCTGGTGATCCCGCAGGAGTTGCTCAGCGAGGGCCTGGACGTTCTCGAGCAGGTCATCGACACGCTGGCGTCCTGACGCCGTTCGCCTTGAAAAGACCCGAGTTCAGCTGTAACGAAGCCTTGAGAGGAAAGACGCCATGGGTGTGACGGACGAGCAGATCTCGCGGGTACTGAACGCGGTACCGAAGGGGCTGCTGATCGGCGGCAAGTGGATCTCCACCGACGAGACGGTGCCGGTGGAGGATCCCTCGAACGGTGAGGTCATCGCCTCCGTGGCCGACGCCTCCCCCGAGCAGGGCATCGAGGCACTCGACGCGGCTGTCGCGGCCGCTGCCGACTGGGCCGCCACCGACCCACGCGTCCGTGGCGAGATCCTGCGCAAGGCCTTCGAACTTCTCACCGAACGCTCCGAGGACATCGCCCTGCTGATGACCCTGGAGATGGGCAAGCCGCTGGCCGAGGCGCGCGGCGAGGTCACCTACGGCGCCGAGTTCTTCCGCTGGTTCTCCGAGGAGGCCGTCCGGATCGCCGGTCGTTTCTCTGTCGCACCGTCCGGCGGCACCCGGCTGCTGACGATGAAGCAGCCGGTCGGTCCGGTGTACGCGATCACGCCGTGGAACTTCCCGCTGGCGATGGGAACCCGCAAGATCGGCCCGGCGCTGGCTGCCGGCTGCACGGTCGTCATCAAGCCCGCCGCCCAGACCCCGCTCACCACACTGGCTCTCGCCGCCGTGCTGATCGAGGCGGGACTTCCGGACGGTGTGCTCAACGTCATCACCACCAGCCACTCCGGCGCCGTGTCGGGCCCGATCATCGCCGACCCGAGACTGCGCAAGCTGACCTTCACCGGCTCCACCGCGGTCGGCCAGAAGCTCATCGAGCAGTCCGCGCAGCAGGTGCTGAAGGTGTCGATGGAACTGGGCGGCAACGCCCCGTTCCTGGTCTTCGGCGACGCCGATCTCGACAAGGCGGTCGACGGCGCGATGCTGGCGAAGATGCGCAACATCGGCGAGGCCTGCACAGCGGCGAACCGGTTCATCGTGCACGAGTCCGTCGCCGAGGAGTTCTCCGCGCGACTGGCCGAGCGGATGGGCGCAATGAGCATCGGCCGGGGCATCGACGACGGCGTCACCGTCGGCCCGCTGGTCGATTCCGCCGCCGTCGACAAGGTCACCGAACTGGTCGCCGACGCGGTCGACAAGGGCGCCACCATCGTCACCGGAGGCACCGCCATCGACGGCCCCGGCCACTTCTACCCGCCCACCGTGCTGACCGGTGTGCCGACCAGCGCCAAGGTGTTCCGCGAGGAGATCTTCGGGCCGGTCGCGCCGGTGATCACCTTCAGCACCGATGACGAGGGCATCGCCAAGGCCAACGACACCGAGTTCGGTCTTGTCGCCTATGCCTTCACCGAGAACCTCACCCGCGCACTGACTGTCGCAGAACGCCTGGAGACCGGCATGGTCGGCATCAACCAGGGCATCGTCTCGAACCCGGCCGCGCCGTTCGGCGGCGTCAAGGCGTCCGGCCTCGGCCGCGAGGGCGGCACGGAGGGCATCGAGGAGTACCTGGAGACCAAGTACGTGGGCATCAAGCTCTGAGGCCGCCTCGCTGAAGCAGCCTCGCTGATGCCCCTACAGAGCGGCTGAGATGACACACATGAGTGTCATTTCAGCCGTTTCTGTTATGGTTCACCGATGTCCACCGACGCGGAGTTGACCTTCGCCGACCACGTCGGCCGGTTCTATGCTCGTCAATACTCCTTCCCGCCGATGGCCGGTCGGCTACTCGGCTACCTCCTGGTCTGCGATCCGCCGCAACAGACGATCGACGAACTCGGTGATGCCCTTCTCGCGAGCCGCAGCGCCATCACCGGTGCGGTGAAGCTCCTGGAGGGTTACGGCGTCGCGCGCCGTACCCGGGTCGCGGGCGAGCGGGTCGACCGGGTCAGCGTCAATGTGGCGAGCCAGCAGCCGCAGAACTTCGACGCCGCCATTCATCTCGAGCATGCCGCGGTGTTCCGGGAGGGTCTGGCACTTACTTGCCGATGCGTCACCGGAGCGACGGGCGCCGCTCGAGGAGATGGTCGCGCTGGCCGGAGTTCCTCAGCGGGCGGCTTCCCGCGCTGAAGGACGAATGGCTGGTGCATCGGGACCGGCTCAGGCAAACCCGCGCACTCCCCGGCTCGGCCGGTTGACGCCGCCGGGAGTCGCCGGCCGGCGGGCTGCTGCACAACGATCGAAAGGCGATACGCCATGACCGATCCGGAACTTCTCGCCCTGCGGGTGCGCGCCGACAGCGGTGACCGCGATGCGCTCGATGAACTGGTCCAGCTCGCGGGCGAGCTGGGCGACCAGGACGAGTTGCGCCGCCTCGCCGACCGGGGCAGCTCGGACGCGGCGGACGAACTGATCCAACTCGCCGGCGAGCGCGGCGACATCGGCGAACTCCGGCGGCTGTCCGACCGCGGCAACAACACGGCGACCGACGAATTGATCCAACTCGCCGTTGAATTGGACAACCTGCAGGAATTGCGCAGGCTGGCCGAGAGAGGCAACAGGACCGCGGGCGAACAACTCGAGGAACTCACCGGCGAATAGATACGCGCACGTACGGCCCCCATCGTTGAGCCGTGCGGGTTATTCCCGGACCCGCTGAGTGAAAAATCGCACGCCAGGTCTTCTCATGCCGGTGCAGGAATCAGCATGATGGAGGTGAGCCCAGGAGGCATACATGGCGAACGATCGGCACAAAGTTGTCGTGATCGGCGGCGGATTCGGCGGCCTCAATGTCGCACGTGCGCTGGCCAAGGCGCCGGTGGACGTCACCATCGCGGATCGCACCAACCACCATCTCTTCCAGCCACTGCTGTATCAGGTTGCGGCCGGCATCATGTCGCCCGGGCTGATCGCCCCAGCGCTGCGCAGCGTGATCCGCAAGCAGAAGAATGCGCGGGCCCTGCTGGCAGAAGTGCACGACATCGACATCGACAACAAGGTGGTCCGTGCGTCCGCACCCGACGGCAGGCCGGTCGACCTGCCCTACGACTCGCTGGTGGTCGCGGCCGGGGCGTCCCATTCGTACTTCGGGAAGGACCAGTTCGCCGAGTTCGCACCCGGGATGAAGACCGTCGAGGACGCCCGCTACCTCCGGGACGGCATTCTCTCCAAGTTCGAGATGGCCGAGCTGGCAACGGATCCGCAGGAGCGAGCGGAGTGGTTGACGTTCGTCGTCATCGGCGCAGGGCCGACGGGGGTCGAACTGGCCGGGCAGCTCTCCGAACTGGCGCACAAGGTGCTGCCGGAGGAGTACCGCTCGGTGAACACCAACGAGGCCCGCATCCTGTTGCTCGAAGGGGCACCGACGGTGCTGCCGCCGTTTGCACCGAAACTTCAGAAGTACACCAAGCGTCAGCTGGAGAAGATGGGCGTCGAGGTGCGGGTCGACACCCTCGCCGTCGACATGGACCATGAATCGATCACCGTCAAGGGCCCAAACGGTATGGAGACCATTCGCGCCCGGACCCGCATCTGGGCCGCAGGGGTGCAGGCGTCGCCGTTGGCCACGTTGCTCGCCGAGAAGACCGGCGCCGAGCTTGACCGGGCGGGCCGGGTCTCGGTCAATCCCGACTGCAGCCTCCCCGGCCACCCGGAGGTGTTTGCGATCGGCGACATGGTCTCGCTGAACAAACTTCCCGGCGTTGCCCAGCCGGCCATGCAGGAAGGCACCTACGTCGGTGAATTGATCGGGTCGCGGATCGCCGGGGAACCGGTGCCCGCGCCGTTCCAGTATTTCGACAAGGGCAGCATGGCGACCATCGGCCACAAGGCCGCGGTGGCCGACGCGTTCGGGCTCAAGTTCACCGGCTTCATCGCCTACTTGATGTGGGGCTTCATCCACGTCGCCTACCTGATCGGCTGGGGCAACCGGTTGGGCACGATGTACAACTGGGCACGCGCTGTATGGTTCTCCAACAACCGGGCGCACCGGATCATCACGTTCGAGCGTGCGGGAACCGAACTGCCGCAGGGCGTCACCCGGAGCGGGCGACCGTCGCCGATCATGCCTGCGGCGTCCGCCGCAGCGGAGGCCGACGCACCGGCGACCGATCAGCCGGCCGCTGACGAGGCAGCGCGGTCGGCCGCCGCGATAGAAGCGGCAGCCGCCGCCAGATCGGCCCGGATCTCGAAGGCGAGCTGACCGAGCGGAACGCCGTCCGGCCGGAGCGCGACCCCATCGGCCCGGCCGGCGCCCACGGCTCGCAGGGTCATCCGGTCGACCCTGCGCACGGTGACCGGTGGGCCGCCGGCGACGGCCTTGGGCATCGAGAACCGTTGCGTCGCGTCGTCATCGCCGGTGGTGATCACCGTCAGCCCGTCCGTCACCAGGTCAAGGGTCGACGCGTTGTGCAGTCCGCCGGAGTTTCCGGGGTGCCGTGGCAGCCAGACATGCGGGATCCGTGGCCCGAGGTCGACGTGCACCTCCTCCGCAGCTCGACGTCGGCTGCCTGCCGGATCGAGCGATCGCCGCAGGTTGTGCTCGGCGACCGGTCGGCGTTCTGCCTCGTAGCTCTCCAGCAACGACTCGGCCGCCCACCCGCGCATCACCCAGCCCAGCTTCCACCCGAGGTCGAAGCCGTCGGCGACGGCCGTGTTGAGCCCGGTGCCCCCGCGCGGGGTGACCCGGTGGGCGGCGTCCCCGAGCAGGAAGATTCGACCCTTCCGGTAGCCATCCGCGAGACCGGCGACGAACGAGAACGCCCCCACCCGAATGACTCTCACGTCGAGTGCCGGGATGCCGGCCGCGAACCGGACCTGGCCCGCGAGACGGTCGGCGGGGTAGTCGGCGAGGCTCTCCCTGGCGGGGTCCCAGCTGAAGCTGTACACCCAGCGGTCCGGCCGACCGGCGGGCAGGAAGGTCCCCGGCGCCTCGGGGCCGCCGACCCCGTAGATGCCGTACCGGTACGGCCCGACGACGGCCCAGAGCGGGGCGTGCACCACGACGCTGAGCGCTTCGTTCAGGCTGCCGGTTGTCGGCATGGCGATACCTGCCAGGGCCCGCACGGCGCTGTGTGCGCCGTCCGCCGCGAGCACGAAGGGGGCGTGCCGGGTGCTGACTTCGCCGGTGGTCCGGTCGCGCAGGACCACCCGACACCCCGTCCCATCCTGGGTGACGTCCGTGAGGTCCACCCCGAGTCGCACCTCGGCCGCCGGCAGCGTTCGCAGATGGCCCAGCAGCACTTGTTGGAAATGGTCCTGCGGCACGCACGCCGGTCGGCACGGACTGATCATTGCGCTCTGCGCCGACGTCGGATAGCCGACCTCGATCCGGTCTCCTCCGGCCACCTCGCGCAGGGTCGGGCTGAGCGACAACAGCCACTCGACGTCATGCCCGCCGTCGAGGGCCCGTTCGTCCAGGCCCCACCGACGCAGCAGCTCCATGGTGCGCAGGCTCAGCACGGTGGCCCGCGGGAGGGTTGAGGGCGACTCGCGCCGGTCCACCACGAGGCAGCGGACGCCGAGCCGCGCCAAGGTGATCGCCGCGGTGAGGCCGGCCGGTCCGGCGCCGACGATGACAACCCGGTCGGAGCGGTGACCGCCGGTCATTTCAGTGAACAACATGTAGTTCAGAATACGAGGTGTTGTTCGAAAGACAACCTGTTTTCTGAAACTAGACTGGGCGGATGACGACCACCCGCGCCTACCGGCAGCGACTTCGTGCCGAGAGTGCCGAGCAGACCCGTCGCAGGATCCTCGACGCCGTGGCCTCCTGCCTGCGGGATGCTCCGACGGAGCCCGTCAGCCTGGATCGGGTCGCCCGGTTGGCGCGGGTCGCGCGCTCGACGATCTACTCGGTCTTCGGGTCACGGGCGGGACTGTTCGACGCATTCGTCGACGACCTCTGGGCCCGGACCGGTCTGCCGGAGCTCACCGAGGCAGTGGCGAATCCTGATGCGCGCCAGCACCTTCGGGCGGGTATCACCGCGGCCAGCGCGATGTACGCGCGGGACCGGGACATCTACCGGGTGCTGCACTCCATGGCCCAGCTCGACCCTGGGTCGGTGGGCGGGGCCGTCGAGAAAATGGAGGCCGAGCGTGCCGGCGGGATGGCGCACGTCGCCTCACGGTTGGCTGAGGACGGGCAACTGCGGGACGGCATCAGCGTCGAGCGGGCCACCGACGTGCTCTGGATGATCTGCGGCTTCGACGCGTTCGATCAGCTCTACACAGGCCGGCAACTGGGTCTGGACGTCACCGTCGACATCCTGGTAGGGACGGCTGAGTCTGCGCTGTGCAGGTGACCGGTGCGCACTACGGAAGCTGTGCGCCGAGACGTTCGGCCGGATCAAACTCGGCGCCGATCACCCTGCTCGTGAGCCGCTGATACCAATGGCGGCACCGGACTTCGCGTCTTGAAAAAAGGACTTCGCAACAGGCACTTCTAGGTGTAAACCGTTTCCCGATCGGCCCGGTGGTGGGCCTCTCGAGAAAGGTTGTGCTCATGGGGGTGCTGGACGCACAAAGTGCGCCGTCGACGATCACCGTCGGACGCAACGTCACCGGCGCTTCGGGCTCGCTGGTGGGCCTGGGCTGTCAGCCGCCCTCGTACACAGGCAATTCGGCGCATGAGTGCACCGTCGAGCCGGAGGGACACTCCACCATCACCGTCAAAGGGAACATCACCGCCACCGGCGCGGCCGCCGTTCTGCTGAACGGAATGACCGTCAAGGGAAACGTCACGCTCACCGGCGGGGGCTCCACGATTCCCTGGTCGATCAAGAACACCACGATCAAGGGCAACCTGACACTTAGCGGGCAGACGACGGACTGGCTCGGCGTGCTCTTCAACCACGTCGGCCGGAACGTGACGCTCACCAACATCGCGGTGACCGACGTGCACCCGGATGCCCCAGGCGTCTATATCGTCCGGAACACGGTCGGGCGCAACCTCATCTGCAAGGGGCTGACCCCGGGAGTCTCCGGTGGCTTCGTCCCCGGCAGCGTCAACGTCGTGGGCAGGCATGCTCTCGGTCAGTGCGCATCGCTGGTGTGACGACGTTCTGACCTCGGTCCGTCTGCCACCCGCGTGCTCGAGCGGGTGACAGACGGCGGGTCATGGGTTCGGGGCGCTCCACCTGGACCAGGCGGCCTGCCGTGACGTCCCTGCCACCTCAGCGACCTTCGCCCAGGACCCGGACACCGCAAGGGCCCTCGCGTTCACCCCGAGGGACTCACCGACCAGCGCACTGAGCCGGAGCAGCGCCTGGAACGCCTCGGGGTCGGCCCGCTCGGCCAGCGCACGCACCGCGTCCGCCGCCGTGCGTTCGAGATCGGCAAGCGCGGGGCCGGCATCGCCGGTGCTGTCAGACGTCACGCAGCCACCTTGCCAGTCAGTCGCCGATCAGCACCACCGTTTGGATCGCGTCGGGGTCGTCGAACCTTCGCCGCCATGACCCGTCCGGCCAGACGTAGTCGACCGTTCCCTGGGTGGGCCGGTAGAGCGCGGTGTACAGGGTGCCGAACGCGCGCGAGTACTCCCGGTTGTAGAGCGGGTCGCTGACGAAGGCACGGGCGAGGTCGTCCGGATTCGGAGCCTGGGTCACCAGGTCGGTGAGCCGGTCCAGTCGCGGCACACTGCGCAGCGACGCAGCACGTTCCGGGTATTCGGGCACGACCCCGTGATGATTGGTGGCGACGGGCACGGCGCTGAACTCAGGCGGCTGCCCCGGCGCGACGAACGCGGTGCACGCATCGCCACTCGCGTCCACCATCGTCAGGTTGTAGGACATGGCAATGGGGATGGTGCGCAACAGTTCCCGGGCCTGCTGCACGGTGCTCGCCACCTCGAGCAAGTACCGCACGACGATCGGGATCGCGAATCCAGGACCGGCACCCGGGCGACCGCCGAACGTCAGCGACACCGCGAGCCCGGCATCGTTCATCCCGTCGAGCAGCCCCCACAGGCAGTCACCGGTGCCGATCACCCGGCGGCCGGTGAAGGCGCTGGAGTAGACGGTGCACTCCCACAGGTCGGGGCTGTAGTCGTAATTGCGGCACAGCGCCGGGGTGGGCCCGGTGACGACGGCCTGCGAGCACGCGGGCAGGAAGGCCGGCGCGTTCCACATCGTCAACATCCGGGCGGCGACCTCATCGCCACCCGCGAGCCCGACGAGCCGGCGATAGGTCGGCATCAACTCCGGCATGTAGCGCTCGAGTTGTGCGGTCGCGGTCGCGAGGTCCGGCCGGGCAGCCGCACCCTCGCTGAGATACCACGCCCGGTACGCCGGCCACGTCGCATCGAACAACGCCTTCCAGCGCCACCCGGGGGTCGGTTCGTTGATGCCGTACACCGTGACCGGGATCCGGCGGGTGTGCTCGATCGCCGGGGCCGGCGCCTGTACGGGGATGGTCGGGTGCTGCGGGATGGCGGCGAGCGCCGTGGACATCTGGGGACACGCGAAGTCTCTGTTCACACCGTCAAGGCTGCCTTGACGTAAGCTCGGTTGTCAAGTTTCCCTTGACGCCACACGCGAAGCCCACAGCTGAACCTCAGTGGCAGCTCGGCCCCGGACCGGCGGTGCCCAGCGACGTGCCCTCGCCCACCGCGTCGCCATGACCACCCGCGGAGACCGAGTGGCCACCGTGACCGGGCTGGGGCGGCACGTCGAGCGAGGGGTTCCGGTCGAAGAAACCGAACGGCTTGAGCCAGAACGACACCGTGTCCACCGGCATCACGGGCCACTCCTCGGGCCTGGTGATGTGGTGGATGCCGAAGACGTACCAGAGCACGATGTCGGTGTTGACCAGCGACTCGTCATCCGAGATCCACCTCGTCAGGCCGTCATCGGCGTCACTCTGCGTCGGATACGTTCCGGCGGGCCACTTCTCGTCATCATGATGCCGGGTCACCCACAGCGTGTGCCCCATCACCGGGGCTCGTTTGTACTGCGGGGTCGACGGGTCCATCATGACCGGGAAAGCCGCGCCGGGGACCAGCTTGTAACCGACCGGCGTGCCCAGGCCGTTGAGCTTGCCGGGATTGACGACCTTCCAGCCCCGCTGGGTGTCCCAGTTGAAGTCACGTGCCGACTGCGACTCCGACTCGATCGGCGTCGCCTTGGTGACAATCGCGAGGCCGTAGGGGTTCTCGGGTCCGAGCGGGGCGGCCTCGGAGTCGACCTCCAGCACCGTGTTGGTCCTGCCGTCCACGTCCATGTCGAGCCGCGCCACGAGAAAATGCTGGTGATAGGGCGCATAGGTGCGCTGATCCACCACCGTGCCGGTGGGTGGTGCGGGGTCTCCCTCGGGGATCGGCGTGGTGACCATGATGCCGGTCGCGCGGACCTCGCACTCGATGTTGCCGTCCTGGTAGAAGCGCCAGTAGACGATGTACTCGTAGTTCGCGACCGTGGCGTGGATCGAGACCACCATCCGCCGGGCGCGGCGCACCTCGGCGCGGCCGTTGATCGAATCGATGTGTTTCCAGAGGATCGCGTTGTCCTCCTCGTGCAGGCAGATCGCATTGGCGATGGTCGACGGCTCGCCCAGGCTGTCCGGGAGAACGGCATCCACGTAACGGATCTCGCCCAGGCAGTCGCAGCCCAGCGCCAGCGAGGTCGTCATATAGCCCAGACCCCACTCGCCGATGTCGTAGGCGGTGCGGCGGTAGTGATCGAAGCTGGGATCGCGGTAGGGAACGATCATCTCGGCGAAGGACATGCGGTACGCGATGTCCCGTTCGGTGCCGTGGTCGTTGTACTTGACCTGATGGATGACCGGGCCCTCGCGGTAGTTGAAGGCCAGCCGGAACTCCCAGTTCTGCCACCGGATCACGTTGCCGTCGACCTCGAACGACGGCCCGTCCGGCTGGGTGATCTCCAGCGGCTTGATGTCGGTCCGCTGCGTCTGCCCCGGCACCAGATCGGGCTCGTACTCGCCCATCACCTGAGCCGGTGACGCAACGACGTCCGCCCGGTCGATCTCCAACAGTTCCATCGTGTTCATGTCGACGATCAGCTTCATGCCCGACACCGGGTTCGCGTACGGGTTGCCGGTCGGGCTGGAGCGCACCCAGATGTCCGCCCACCCCAGCCGCCGGTCGCGGTACTTCTCCGGCATCAGCGCCTTGCCGTACGTCCAGACGTCGATCAGCACCAGATCGAGGTCGGTGATGCCGCGCTCGGCCAGAGCCTCCACGACCCGCGAGTCCGCCTTCATCGCGACCTCGCAGTCATGCCACTCGTCGACGGTGAAGTTCGGGGTGACGCCAGGGATGTGGTCGAACGACAGCACCGCATCGGCAGCGGCGCCGTCCTCGGACAGCGCGACGACCGCCTCATAGGTCTTGTTGTCAGTCCGGTCCCACAACACCGACAGCGACCGGCGGACGATCGGATCTCCCTCGTTCCAGGCCAGCACGTCGGCCTTGGCGGGCTCGTCGAGCGTGATGGAGGCGAAACGTCGCGACGGGGTCAGCCGGCCGGCTGCCCTCAGCGCATCGGTGGTGCGGCGGAACTCCTCGGTGCTGAGCGAGTCGAGCGGGTGACGGGACACGAAACGGGCTCCTCGGGCTGCGGGCGGCACGGGCGGACTGCCGCCCCGGTTCGAGCGGCCGTCGATCGCTCCGACCGTAACCTCTCCGGTCCGATCCGGCAGGTAGAAACAGACAATCTGCGCGCCCGCGTGAACGGTGCGACCCGACCTCGATGCAACTCACCCGGACCCCCCGAAGGTTGCGTTGGGACCCACCGTCCGGTGATGATCTCGTGGTGCCTACTCCGGTGAATGTGACCCAGCATTACGACGCTCCCGTCAACGACGTGTTCGCGTTGTTCAACGATCCCGACTTCATCGCGGGACGGCTGGAAGATTCCGGTGCGCCCGACGCTCAGGTCATCGACGTGGACAGCACCGTCGACGGCGTCCGGCTGGTCACCCGTCAGTCCATCCCCGCGTCGATCCTGCCGTCGATGGTCGCCTCGATGATGCAGGGCGACCCGGTCACGGAGCGGACGGAGGACTGGCACGTCGACGGTGACGGTTTCACCGCAGACTTCTCCCTGGTGGTGAAGGGTGCCCCGGCGTCCATCAAGGGCACCATGACGCTGACCCCGAACGGCGAGCACTCGACCCTTGTGGTGAAGGGCGAGGCCACGGTGCCGATCCCGCTGTTCGGGTCGAAGATCGAGGCGGTCATCGCCGAGCAGATCGGGCACCTGCTGGCCAACGAGGAGAACTACACCCGCGAGCATCTGGTCACCGACTGACCGGTGCGCCGCCGCAGCTCCGCACGAGCCGTGCGGGGCAGGCGTGGGCCTACCTGGACGGACCGATGAGCAGGTGACCGGTCGACGGCATGGCAGCATGGCACCCCGTGAGCGCCAACGACCGCCTGCCGGACGATCACCGGTTCGTGATCACCCTGAGCTGTCCGGACCGCACCGGCATCGTCGCGCGGATCACTACCTTCCTGGCCGAGATCGGCGGCTGGATCACCGAGGCTGCCTACCACTCGGATGACGAATCGGGCCGGTTCTTCACGCGTCAGGAGATCCGCGCCAATTCGGTGGAATTCGGCATCGACGACCTACGACGGCAATTCTCGGTGATCGCCGGGGCGCTGGACGCCGACAGCTGGCAGGTCAACGACAGCACCGACCGGAAGACCGTCGTGCTGCTGGTCTCGAAGGAAGGCCACTGCCTCTACGAACTGCTCGCGCGCTGGCACTCCGGCGAGATGCCTGCCGACATCGCCGTCGTCATCGGCAACCATCCGGACCTGGAACCGGTCGCGACGCTCTTCGGGCTGCCCTTCCGGCACATCCCGGTGCCCCGTGACGACGCCGGCAAGACAGCCGCATTCGCCAAGATCCGTCGCGAGGTCGATGCACACTCGCCCGACGCCATCGTGCTGGCCCGGTACATGCAGGTGATCCCGCAGGACCTGTGCGAGGCCTGGGACGGCCGGCTGATCAACATCCACCATGGCTTCCTGCCGTCCTTCCGCGGTGCCCGGCCGTACCACCAGGCCTACGTTCGCGGGGTCAAGATGATCGGCGCGACATGCCACTACGTCAGCGCGGAACTGGACGCCGGGCCGATCATCGAGCAGGACGTGATCCGGGTGGACCATGCCGACTCACCCGCCGACATGGTCAGGCTGGGCAGGGACATCGAGAAAGCCGTGCTGGCCAAGGGTTTGAGCTACCACCTGCAGAACAGGGTGCTGCGGGACGGGCTTCGCACGATCGTCTTCGGATGACCGGAAGGGGTCAGCGGGGAATGACTCCCGTCACCCCTGCGTTGCCAGCAGTGGAGTGCGGGGTGACCATGGAAGAGCCCAGCGGCGCGACACCAGCACGGTGGACGCACCAGCAGCACGAGCTACGACGATCAGGACGGACACGATGACCGGCGAACCGGGCGAGCTGTACGAGCTGCACCTGGAGCGTGCCGAAATCGAGCAACTGGCCGAGCCGGTGCTGATCATTGCGCTCGACGGGTACATCGATGCCGGTTCCGGCGTCAAGCTCGCCGTCGACCACCTGCTGTCGACCCTGGAGCACACCGTGGTCGGCACCTTCGACGTCGATCAGCTCATCGACTACCGAGCCCGCAGGCCGACACTGACCTACCAATCCAACGCCTTCACCGACTACGCGGCGCCGGAGCTCGTCGTCCATCAGTTGTCCGACACCGACGGCACGCCGTTCCTGCTGCTCTCCGGACCGGAGCCGGACACCCAGTGGGAGCGGTTCGTCGCCGCCGTCGGACAGGTCGTCGACCGTTTCGCGGTGCGGCTGACCGTCGGGTTGATGGCCATCCCGATGGGTGTGCCGCACACCCGTCCGACCGGCATGTCATCACACGCCACCCGGCCCGGTCTGCTGCCCGAGCAGGAGGACTGGCTCGGCATCATCGCCGTCCCCGGTCACGCCGTCGGGCTGCTCGAGTACCGGTTCGGCCAGGCCGGCCGGGACACCATCGGCTTCGCCGCGCACGTCCCGCACTACATCGCACGCTCGGATTACCCGGAGACGGCGCGGACGCTCATCCAGGCCACCGCTGACGCGACCGGTCTGCTGCTCCCGACGAGCGGCCTGGACGAGGCGGCTGCGACGGTGCGAGCCGAACTCGCGAAGCAGGTCGAGGAGAACACCGAAGTCGCCGAGATCGTCCACGCGCTGGAGCAGCAGTACGACGCGTACGTTTCGGCCACCGGGCGTGGACTGCTCGCCCAGTCGGCCCCGCTGCCCACCGCCGACGAGCTCGGCGCCCAGTTCGAGGCCTTCCTGGCCGACCGTGAGCGTCCGGGCAACTGATCGTCGCCCGCCGGCAACTGATCGTCGCCCACAGCGGGCCGTCCGCCGGACACTCGCCGACGACCGGCGCGGCTTCGATGCTCGGTCGCTGTCGGCCCCGGCGTAGGGTGCCGCTTTGTGGCGAACGAGAACCCGCGGCTGGCACTGCCGGCGAAGGAAAGCGGTCCGGTTCGCGCCATCGGCGTCAGGATCTTCATCGCCCTGCTGTGCGTCTTCGTCACCACGACGCTGGTCTACCTCGAACGCGCCGACTACAAAGATCTCGACGGCACGGTCGACACCTACCTTGATGCTCTGTACTACGCGACCGTCTCACTCTCCACTACGGGGTACGGCGACATTTCTCCGGTCACCGAGTCCGCCCGGTTGACCAACGTCTTGATCATCACCCCGCTGCGGTTCCTGTTCCTGATCGTGCTGATCGGGACGACCATCGAAGTGTTGACCGAACGCAGCCGCCAGCAGTTCCGCACCAACCGCTGGAGGAAGCGCGTGAAGAAGCACACCGTCGTCATCGGGTATGGCAGCAAGGGCCGATCCGCGGTGTCGGCGTTGATAGACCAGGGTTACCCGGCAGACCACATCGTCGTCGTGGACTCCGACGGCGCCAACATCAAAGCGGCCACCGGCGATGGGTGCGTCGCCGTCCTCGGCGACGCCCGCCGACAGGACGTGCTGCGGCAGGCCGCTGTCTCGAACGCCGACCGGATCATCGTCGCGGCAGACCGCGACGACACGAATGTGCTGGTCACGCTCACCGCACGCCGACTGGCGCCCAACGCGACAATCGCTGCGGCGGCCCGCGAGGAGCAGAACATCGAGATCCTTCGCCAAGGGGGCGCCGACGTCGTCATTCCGACAGCCGAATCTGCGGGCCGATTGCTCGGCCTGGCCATCATCGCGCCGAACGCCGGCGAGGTCATCGAGGATCTTCTGGAACCGGTCGCGGGACTACAGATCGCTGAGCGACAGGTGAAGCCCGAGGACGTCGGTCTGGCCCCGTCCAGATTGACCGCGCGCGGCGAGATCGTGCTCACCGTGATCCGCAACGGTGTCTCGCACCGGTTCGACTCGGGCGGGGTCAAGGTGTTCCAGCCCGGCGACCGGATCGTGGTCATCAAGGCCAACGCGGACAACCCCGATCCGGGGTCCGTGCGATCCCGCAACCGGCGTCCGCAGGATCGCAACGGCGCCAACACCGACCGCTCACTGCTGCCCCCGCGCGGCTAGCCACCAGGCGGCTGAGCCACCAGGCGGCCGAGCCACCGGGCCGCCGAGCCGCCAGGCCGGGGAACCGCCAGGCGGGCGAGCTACCAGGCGGTCTCCCCGCAGGAGCTGTGGTCCTCGGGTTCGACCTGCAGGGTGGCGTGATCGATGTGGTGGACGCTGGCCAGCACCAAGGTGGCGGCGTCGAGCACACCATGGTTGTCGGCGTCCGGTGCGGAGACCAGGTGCGCGGTCGCGACGTTCATGCCGGAAGTCAGCGCCCACAGGTGCAGATCATGCACCGCGAGCACACCGGGGACCGCGGCCAGATCCGCCTCGACGGCCGCCGGATCGATGCCCTCCGGGGTGTGCTGGCCGAGCACCCTGAGCACGGACCGGCCAAGGCTGACCGCTCTGACCAGGACGAATGCCCCGATGATGACGGCAACCACCAAGTCCCAGACCGACGATCCGGTCCAGCGGATCAGCAGGCCCGCCACCAACACACCGACCGATCCGGCCGCGTCGCCGAGGACCTCGAGGTAGGCACCCTTGATGTTGATCGACTGTTTCGACCCCGTCCGCAGCAGGATCAGCCCGACGCCGTTGACCAGCAGGCCGATCAGCCCGACCACCACCATCGGCGTCGAGGCGACCTCCGGATCACCGCCCACCCGCGACATCGATTCAACGACGATGAAGGCCCCGACTCCCACCATCAGCAGGACCGCGAAGCCCGCGGCGAAGACCTCGGCGCGGTAGCGGCCGTAGGTGCGTCGGCCGGATCCATCCGGACGGGTCGCGAGCTGGGTGGCGACCAGGGAGGCACCCAGCGCCAGTACGTCGGTGGCCATGTGGCCCGCGTCGGCGATCAGCGCCAGCGAACCGGCGATCAGACCGACGACCAGTTCGACCACGAAGAACGCCGCGGTCAGCGCGAAGGTGATCGCCAGCCGGCCACGGAATCGGGCGGCCGAGTGCGGCGCCGCTGCGTCGCCGTGCCCGCCGCGATCGCCGTCGTCACCGTGTCCGGGGCCGCCGTGCTGGTGCCCGATCACAGCACCGCACCGCCATCGGAGGTGGCACGAAGATGACCATCGCCGTCGGTGTGATCATCACGGTCGGCAGGGATGTCGGTCGGCGAATCGATGCCGGCGTCACTCTCGGCGTGGGCGGTGTGCTGCCACGCCACGGTCAGCAACTCCGCGACGTGCTCGTCGGCGACCCGGTAGTGCACGGTCCTGCCCTCGCGCCGGCCGACCACCACACCGGCCGTTCTCAACAGCCTGAGTGCGGCGGAGACCGTCGTCCGTGAGGTGCCGGTGCCGGTGGCGATGTCCTGAACCCGGAGGTCCGGTTCGGTGAGCAGTGCATACAGGATCCGGCACCGTGTCGGGTCGCCGAGGAGCTTGAACATGTCGGCCACTCCCCCGAGGTCGTCGTCCTCCGTTCGGGCGGGCAACGACTGCCGGAGGGGGAACTCCTCTTCGACCAGCATGAGCTGCACCATCCGCTTCACACGACGGAATCCTGGAAGATGCCGCATCCGACGACATGTTGATACGTGTACACACGTTGACATATACCCGCGTCCCGCCGCAAACGGACGTACGGGCTCGAAACGGGGGGACAATGCTGGATGATGCTCGGTGATATGAGGGAGAACCTGTGACTTCGTTCGATATGGGGCCCGACACGGACGGCGCGGGCGGTGTGCCCGGCGCGGCCGATGCCGAGGCTGCGTCGGAATCGCAGTTGGCCGAGGCAGCACGAAAGGTGGCCGGGAACTCTGAGGTCCAGGCGGCCCTGCAGTCGGTCGTCGATCTGGCGGTTGCGAGCTGTGGGTGCACCGGCGCCAGCGTGACGCTGGTCCGCGCCGATGGCGGCGTTGAGACCACAGCCAGCTCCGGGGGCCTTGTCGAGCAGGCCGACCAGTTGCAGTACTCCCTGGACGAAGGGCCCTGCCTGCGTGCGGCCGAGAACGGTGGGGCCTACCTGATCGTCGACACCCGCAGGGACGCCCGGTGGCCCCGCTGGGGGCCGGCCGTCGCCGATCTGGGTCTGGGCAGTGCCCTCAGCATTCACCTGTTCACCGATGCCCGGGTGCTGGGTGCGCTGAACCTGTACTACGAATCCAAGGACGACTTCTCCAGCGACGAAGTCGAGGTCGCACGGGTGGTCGCGGCTCATGCCTCGGTGGCGTTGGCCAAGTTGCGCTCGGAGCGGGACCTCTGGCGTGCGATCGACTCGCGGCACCTGATCGGTCAGGCGCAGGGGATGCTGATGGAGCGGTTCAAGTTGTCGTCGGAGAAGTCGTTCTCGGTGCTGCGCCGCTACTCGCAACAGCACAACATCAAGCTCCACGAGGTCGCCGGGGAATTGATCCGCACCGGGCGCCTGCCCGCAGAGGCAGAGGGAGCCAAGTCCGCCCCGCGGACCGTCGTGACACCGGATACGCCGGCCGACGGACCCGACGGACCAACCGGGTCACCGTTGGCCGGCTGACCCTGCGGCCGGCCGGCCGCGCGGTCACATCTCGATCGAGCTCCGCAGCTTCTCGGCGATCGTCCGCAGCCAGCGAGAAACCTGCATCTGGCTGACGCCGATCTCGGCACCGATCCGGGACTGCGACCAACCGTTCTCGAAGCGCATCCGGACAACCTCGCGCTCGCGGTCGGTCAGCGTGGCCAGCAGACGCTGCACGGTCACCCTGTCCTCGACCCGGCGAAGCTCCGGATCCTCGTCGCCCCAGCCGAGCGCAAGGGCCAGCCCGATGCCCTGTCCCTCGTCCAGCGACCTGGGCCGGCAACACGCGGCGGCCGCTCGCGCCTCGCCGATGTCGCGGGACGACACACCGGTCGCAGCGGCCAGTTCGGACTCGCTCGGGCCCGTCCCGTCGGCATGCCGGTAGGTCTGCTCGGCCTCGTTGATGGCCGCCCGCAATTCCTGGATCCGGCGCGGTGGCCGCACCAACCAGGAATGGTCGCGGAAGTATCGCTTGATCTCACCGACAATTGTCGGTACAGCGAACTGCAAGAAATCCTCGCTGCGGCCCGGCTGCCATCTACGGACAGCTTTCACCAAGCCGAGAAACGCGAGTTGTTCGAGATCGTTGCGTTCGACGCCACGGCCCGCATACCGCGATGCCAGCGATCGCGCAACCGGGAGGTACTCGGTGACGACGGAGCGGCGGTACTGCTGCTGTTCGGTCGGATCGGTGCACTCCGCGGACCGTTCGAGCAGCTCGCGGACCCGCTGGGCGCGGTCGCCGGTCGGAGCGGAGGCGATGGTGGGGCTTCCCGGGGCACGCCGGGGAGGAAGGGTCGCGGTGCCGGCGAAGCTGGCCGAATCAAGATCGTCAGGTGGCACAGGAATCTCCCTGGAACTTCAGGAACTTTCCTGGCGCCTCTTCTGGACCAGAACCCCATAACACCACAAGCCGCACGCCGATTCAAACGAACGCTCAAGTTTTCTCGTACTTGTGCTCGTGATCGTGATCGAACAGCAACGGCGTTGCGCGATTTCGCTCAACACCGTAGCCGTCCCCCCAGGATCGCTCATCGGCCGGTCGGGCCTGCGCCGTCACCGGTACCGGCCCGCTGGACCCGGCTCGCGGACCTGCAGGGATCTGACACCATCGGCGCACGCCCCACCCGGAACCACCCGACCCGACCCACGGAGCCCGAATTGGCCGAATCCCGCACGCTGATCCTGATGCGCCACGCAACCGCAGGGCACCAGGGCGGTACGCGTGACCACGACCGCCCACTGACCTCGGGGGGCCGGAGCGACGCAGCCGCCGCCGGTGCCTGGATGTCCCGGACCCTGCCTGCGGTCGATGCGGTGCTGTGCTCGACCGCCACCCGGACCAGGCAGACGCTGGCCGCGACCGGCATCGACGCCCCTGTTCAGTTCGCCGAGGACCTCTACGGCGGCGGGACCGGCGACATCATCGGACTGCTCACCCAGCTACCGACCGCGGCCCAGACGGTTCTGGTGGTCGGACACGCGCCCGGCATCCCGGCGACGGCGGCCCAACTGGCGGCCATCGCTGCTACTGCGGAGCCGGCCCCCGATACGTCCCCCGACGACCCCACGGAACGTCCTTCCTTCGACGATCTGCGGCACTTCACGGCCGGCGCCATCGCCGTGCTGGGGACGACCTCGAGCTGGGCCGACCTGCCGGACGCGGGTGCGGAACTGACCGACGTGTACCTGCCCGGCGGATGACCGGGCCGCCCGGTCGGAACGCGAGGCTTCCGCCCGGCTTCCTGCTCGGCACGGCGACGTCAGCCGGTCAGATCGAGGGCGCGTCGGCGCTCGACGGCCGAACACCCTCGATCTGGGACGTCTTCGGTGCGGTGCCCGGCCGGATCGCCGACGGCAGCAACCCCTCGACCGCCGTCGACCATTATCACCGCTGGGAACGGGACCTGGATCTGCTCGCCGAGTTGGGCGCCTCGGCATACCGGTTCACGCTGTCCTGGTCGCGGATCCAGCCGCGGGGCACGGGTGCGGCCAACCCGGGCGGCATCGGGTTCTACGACCGGTTGATCGATGGACTGCTCGAACGGGGGATCGCACCGTTCGTCGGCCTGCACCACACCGACATGCCGTTGGAAACCATGGAACAGGGTGGGTGGCTGACCAGGTCCACCGTCGACGCCTTCGCCGAGTACGCCCTGCTGGCGGCGACCGCCTTCGGTGACCGGGTTGCCGCCTGGACCACCGTGGACGAACCGCTGCTCCCGACGGCCTACGGGTACGCGGTGGGCATCGACGCACCCGGTCTGACGTTGCTCGGCGGCGCCTTCCAGGCCGCGCACCATCAATTGCTCGCCCACGGGCGGGCCACCGCCGTGCTCCGGTCTGTCGCAACAGGCGCCGTCGGCATCCTCAATCAGCACACCGTCGTGCGACCGGCCCGGCCCTCCGGCGCCGACCGCGCGGCCGCGCGCTGGTACGACGCCTACCACAACAGGCAGTTCGCCGACCCTGTCCTGCTGGGCTCGTACCCGCGCTCAGTGCTCGACATGCCCGGTGCAGCAACGGACACCGTCCTCGACGGTGACCTCGACGCGATCGCGGCACCGTTGGACTTCTATGCGATGAGCTACGCGCACCCGACAACGGTCGCGGCCGCCCCGGAGAATTCGCGCATCCCTTTCACACTGGAGGTCCCGGCAACCGCCGAGGTGACGGAGGCGGGTTGGCCGGTCGAAGCCGCATCCCTGACAACCGCAGTGCTGACGCTCACCCGGCGGTATCCCGCGCTGCCCCCCGTGTTCGTGATCTCGACGGGTGGCGCGTTCGGCGACATCATCACCGGCGACCGGCCACACCCTGATCTCGACCGGATCGCCTATCTCGAAAGCCATCTCGCCGCCCTGGACGCGGCGATCGGACAGGGCTGCGATGTCCGCGGCTACTTCCATTCGTCGCTGCTCGACTCCTGGGAGTGGACCGAGGGCTTCACCCGGCACTCCGGGCTGGTCCGGGTCGACGACGCCCTGGACCGCCACCCACGGGCATCCTTCGTGCGCTACCGGGACATCATCGCGGGCCGGCGCTGACGAACAGAAAAGGAGGTCAGGGGGTGAAGCGTGCCGACAAGGCGTACCTGAGCAGTACAACGTCGTCGATCTGCCTGACCTCGGCCAGCGTCGCGCGACGATCGGCGTTCCACGGGAAGCGGCCGTCACCAACGAACCTGCGGGCCCTCGAGTCGCCGACGAAGAACGGCGCGACGACCAGGTGAAGTTCGTCGGCGAGATCCGCGGTCAGGAACTGGGTGAGGACCGTGCCGCCGCCCTCCACCATGAGCCGCCGGACGCCGCGTTTCCAGAGGTCCTTGCTGACCCGGCCCAGGTCCACGGACGGACCGCCGTCGACGACGGTCGCGACCGGCCCCAACCGCCGGCACGCGTCCGCGACGATGCCGGTCGGGCAGTAGACGAGTTTGTCGGTCTCCCCCATGGCGAAGAAGTTCGCGCAGGGATCGAGCTGCGCCTCGCGGGTGACAGTCACCTTGATCGGAGTCGGCCGCAGGCCCCGCGCCACCCGCTCCTCGCGTCTGGTGTCGGTCCGCACGAGCAGCCGCGGATTGTCGTTGCGGACCGTGGCGGCCCCGACCAGGATGGCGTCGCTGGACGCCCGGACCGCGTCCACCCGGTCGAAGTCGGCGGCATTGGACAGCATCAGCCGCCGGTCGGTCGGGCCGCCCACGTAGCCGTCGATCGACATGCCGCAGCTCAGCAGTGTGTACGGGCGGTCAGCCACCGGCCACCTGTTTCGAGCGCCGCAGGGCGGTGACCGCCAACACCGCCGCTCCGGGCAGGCTGGCCACCAGGACGATCACGCCGTACACCACAGCGGTCGAGAAGCCCTGCGCGGCACCCATTCCGGCAGATCCGAACGCCCAGGCCGCGACCCCTTCGCGCGGACCCCAGCCTCCCACGTTGACCGGGACGGCCATTGCGAGCATCACCAGGGCGGCCAGCGGAACCATCCGGTCCAACGATTCCGTCGAGCCGGCGGTCCGGGCGGCGATCAGGAAGGTGGCTCCGTGACCGGCGACGACCAGGGCGGATGTGATGACGATGCCGGGCCACGCCTGCCGGGCGACAAGTGCGGAACGGATGTCCGACCTGGCCGTCCGGACCCAGCGCGTCCATCGGGCGGATCCGCCGCGCCGCCGGGCCGGCAGGACCAGTACCGCGACCAGGATGACGCCCGCCGTGCCGGCGATGACGAGGAACACCGGCATCAGCGAGCGCACCGGTGACGGCAGCGCGACGAGCACCGCGACCGTGACCAGGACCTGGACGACCTGACCAGCGGATCGCTCCCAGCCGACCGCGCGCAGGCCCCGGAGGATGTCACCGGCGTCCCGCCCGTGCAGCAATCCCCGGTGCACGTCGCCGACGACACCGCCCGGCACCGTGACGTTGAGGAACTGGGATCGGTAGTACGCGGCAACGGCCGCCGGCAGCGAGAGTGCGACGCCCAGGCCGCGGGCCACCAGCCGCCATCGCCACGCGCAGCAGACCGTGGTGAGCACGGCGATGCCGCTGCCCGCTGCCAGTGTCCGGCCGTCGATGGTCCGTAGACCGTCGACCACCGGCCCGCTGCCGAGCCGCCAGCCCAGCAGCAGCAGCATCGCGCCGCCGCCGAGCAGCTTCAGGCCTGTCCACTGTCGGGGCGTCATCGCTCGAGCTCCCCCGGTGCGACCGCCGCCGCGCTCCGCTCGTCGAGGGTGGGCAGCACGAGCAGGTCGCGGTGCCACACGGTGGCACGGAGCGCCCCGTCGGCGGCCTCCGCGGCGCGGCGGCCCGCGTAGTCGGTGGCAACGGCGGTGAGCGAGGGATCCTGCTCGCAGGCCGCCCGTACCCAACCGGCGAACCACTCCGCGAGCAGCGGAGCATGCGAGGCGTCGAGCCGCCATGGGCTGTCCCGGCCGATGACGGTCGCGCCCGCCCGCCGGAAGGCCTCCGCCGCCATCGCGACCGCATCCGGACCGAGCAGAGTGCCGCTGTCCGTACGGCGGCGTTGATGTGCGTTGAACGCGTCCACGATCGCCGCGTCCAGCGGGTCCGGCGGCGCGAGCTCGACCTGACCGGTGACCGAGAGCGTCAGCAGCACAGGGCATCCCGCCCGCAGGCAGGCTGTGACGACGCGGTCGAGTTCGTCCGCCGTGAGCATGTCCAGCAACGCTGACGCGGTGATGAGGGACGCGCCGTCGAGCCGGCCGTCGTCGAGCCTGGTGATGTCCGCCAACCTGGTCTCGCTCCAGATCTGCTCCCCACCAGTGCCGATGGTGGGCAGGCCGGAGTCCGCGACGGACAGCAATCCGGGCTCGCGGTCGTACAGCACCCAGTGCTGACGGCCGCTCAGCTGCGGCGCCAGCCAGCGCCCCATCGACCCGGTGCCGCACCCGAGATCGTGGATCACCGTGGGCCGGTCCGGCAGCAGCCACCGGCGGACCCGTTCGACAAGGTCGACCGACCGGGCCTGCGCGTCGGCAGGCTCACGCAGGGACAGCCAGTCCACGCTCAGGTTCGCGGCGCGGGTGGTCATGCCGACACCGCCATCAGGACCTGCGAGATGTCGGCCGACGCGTCCGTCCAGGTCCGCAGATGACGCCGTCGCCCGGCGGCCGAAGCCTGCAGGCGGCGCCGCAGGGCCGGTTCACAGAGCCAACGGCGAAGGGCCGCTGCGAGCGCCTCCGGGCTGTCGGGCGGCACCAGCAGTCCCGGCACGCTGCCGTCCGCGGCGGCACCGATGGCCTCGCGAACCCCACCGACATCCGTTGCGATCACCGGTATCCCACGGGCCAGGGCCTCCGTGACGGCCATCCCGTAAGTCTCCATCCGGGAGGCGACGACCAGCAGATCACTGGCGGCGTAGGCCTGTTCGAGGTCAGCTCCGTGCAGCGGGCCGGTCAGCCGCAGCCGGTCCGTGACGCCCGTGGTTTCCACCTCCCGGCCGATGCGATCGGCGAAGGCGTCGTCGCGATCGACCGGCCCGACGCAGACACAGCCCCAGCCGAGGTCGGTGATCGTCGCGAGCGCCGCGACCAGCACGTCATGCCCTTTGAGTGGTGTCACCGCGGCGACGCAGAGCAGCCGCCCACCGTCAACCGTTGCCGTGGCGGGGTCCGCCGGGTCCGCGCCCGGTTGGGCGACATGCACCCGGTCGGGCGGCAGCGGGTAGCGACTCACCAGCCGGTCCCTGGTCCAACCACTCGTCGTCACCACGGCCGCGGCGGCCGCCAGTACGGCACCTTCCCTTGCGTGCGCGCCGGGCGGCTCGTCGGCCGTCGCGGCGGCACCCAGCGGCAGGTGGACAAGGACGACCAGCGCAATGCGGGCGGCCTCCGGCACCAGTACCCCGGGTGCCGTCGACGCGATCAGACCGTCGACGAGCGCGACACCGCCGTCGGCGACCTCGGACACGGCCTCGGCCAGCGCGGCCAGCGCCGCGGCGTCCGGCGACGGCCAGCGACCCGGCACCTCCCGGACCCGAACCGACCATCCGAGGCCGGCCAGCCCCCGGGACACCCGGCGGTCGTAGACGTTCCCACCGCTGGGCTGCGCGGGATCGCAGATGCCTTCGGGGACCACGAGCTGCACCGCACCCGGCCCGGCCGGTCGACGCAGCGGCCCGGCGTTCACAGCGATCGCTCGTAACCGGCCGAGGCGACATGCGATTCGTGCAGCGTGACGGCGATCGCGTCCAATGCCCGCGCGCCGGGCCCGAGCTCGCCGGCCCCGATCCTTTCGGCCAGCCGATCGGCGACCACCCGGGCAAGGGCCTCCGTCGACGTGTTGATGCCGGCGAACTCGTCCAGCTCGTCGAGGTTTCGATAGCTCAGCTCGCCGACGATCAGCTTCAGCACCTCGGCCGCCCGGCCGATGTCGACGAGAATGTTGTCGCTGTCGAGGGTGTCACCCTTGAAGGTGGCGTCGACCACGTACGTCGCGCCGTGCAGCCGCTGCGCCGGACCGAAGACCACGCCGCGGAAGCTGTGGGCGATCATCATGTGGTCGCGAACCGTCACGCTGAACATCGCAGCACCCCCACTGTCGTCATCGCGCACCGTCGTCATCGCGCACCGTCGTCATCGCGCACTGTCGTCATCGCGCACTGTCGTCATCCCGCACCGTCGTCATCGCGGGCCACCGGAGCCAGCGCTGTCCGCGGTGCCGTCCGACGGATCGGTGTAGTCGATGGTGTGGCACAGGGCCGTAAGCCGCGCGTCGGACAGGGCCGCCATCACCTCCGGCAGGTCCTCGAACGGCGATGAACCGGTCAGCAGCGCGTCGAAGGCAGGATCCCGGAGCAGTTCGAGGGCCAGCCCGAGCCGGTCGGTGAAACTGCGGCTCGCCCGCCGCGCGGGCGACACCATGCCGACCTGGCTGGACCGGATGGCCAGCCGGCCGGAATGAAAGCGGCCACCCAACGACACCTGCACCGCCGTGTCGCCGTACCAGCTCAGATCGATGACGGTGCCCTCGTCGGCCAGCAGGTCCAGCGCGCACTGCAGCCCCGACGACGTCGCACTGGTGTGCAGCACGAGGTCGCGATTGCCCTCCGCGTCGGCCGGACCGGCGAACCTCGCCCCGAGGCCCGACACCAATCGTTCCCTGCTCGCGTCGACGTCGACCACGGTGACGTCGACGCCCGGGAACCGGGTGAGCAGGACCGCGAGGCAGCAGCCGACCATCCCGGCCCCGACGACCGTGACCCGGTCTCCGATCAGCGGTGCTGCGTCCCACAGCGCGTTGACTGCCGTCTCGACGGTTCCGGCCAGCACGGCACGACGGGCAGGGACCCCGTCCGGCACCGGGAGGACCGCGGAGGATGGCACCACGTAACTGGTCTGGTGCGGGTAGAGGCAGAACACCGTGCGCCCCGACAACCGAGCCGGCCCGTGCTCGACGACACCGACGTTCAGGTAGCCGTACTTGACCGGCCCGGGAAAGTCACCCTCCTGGAACGGCGCCCGCATGGCGGCGTACTGACCGGCCGGCACGCCGCCCCGGAACACCAGCGTCTCGGTGCCGCGGCTCACGCCGGAGTACAGCGTCCGGACCAGGACGTCGTCCGGACCCGCGTCAAGCAACGCGGCGCTCCGGATCTCGCCGACGCCGGGTTCCCGCAGCCAGAACGCGCGTGCGACACCCGACACCGGAACACCCTTTCACCGCCGGACATGAACCGCACGCCCGTATTCGTCGTGGTACGTGCGTAGGCATCGACACAGGGCACCAACCCGGCATCGCCGATCCCACCAACGCTGTCTCGACAACCACCGTCTTGGAGAGACCATCCGGATCGACGCCTACTCGATGGACACCCGGTCGATACACACATACTCGATTGACACCTACCCGATAAGACACCTACCCGATAGATACCTACTCGATAGATACCTACTCGATAGATACGGAGGCAGGGGTGCGGACGGTTCAACGCGGCTCCCTCATCGGCATGGCGGCCCAACTGGCGTTACTCGGCGTCCTTGCGGCGACCGTCGGGATCGGGACGGCCGGATGGGTGGTCGGCATCCTGGTCGGATCGGTGACCAACGGTCTTCTCGCCCGCGCGCTGCACCGGAACGGCTGCACCGCCCTGGGTCCGGCGAACGCCGTCACCCTGACCCGGGCCACCCTGGTGGGTGGCATCGCCGCACTGGTTGCGGCGTCGATGGAACCCGCGGGTTCGGCGGCATCTGCCGGGGCTGCGACGCAGGCAGCGGTGCCTGTGCTGATGCCGGTGCTGGTGGCACTGTGCGCAGTCGCACTGCTCCTCGACGGCGTCGACGGGCAGGTCGCGCGACGGACCGGGACGGTGTCCGCGTTGGGCGCCCGGTTCGACATGGAGGTGGACGCGTTCCTGATCCTGGTGCTGAGTGTCTTCGTATCGCAGTCCTTCGGTGCCTGGGTGCTGATGATCGGCGTCGCCCGGTATCTCTTCGTTGCGGTCGGAGTGCTCGCACCATGGATGCGCGCATCCCTGCCGCCCCGCCCCTGGCGGAAGGTGGTCGCCGCCGTCCAGGGGGTAGTGCTGACGGTCGCGGCGGCGCAGATCCTGCCCCACGCAGCAGTGGTGCTGCTGCTGGCGGCGCTGGCGCTGCTGGGCGAGTCCTTCGGCCGGGACGTGTGGTGGTTGTGGCTCCATCGGACAGCCGCCACGGGTCGGGTTGCCTCCCTTCCCGCGGCGACCGCCGAGCCCCCGGCGGCGGAACGGGGTCGCCGTTCGCCATCAGGCCCCGGCCATCACCACTTCCGCGCGCGCCCACACCCGGTGGGAACCCAGCGCCGTCAGCACCGCGCCCGCCGCCGACTTGTTCATCTTTGGCGTCACCAGAATGCCCGGCGCATCGAGATCGATCCCGGCGGTGCGCAACGCGTCCGCGCCGCTGCCCCACGCACCGACCGGCTTGCAGTGCCGGAACGCCTCCTGCAGCAGGAGGGACAGCTTGATGTCGCGTAGGTCGACCCCGTCCGCCACCAGGACGCCGTCGAATTCGATCGACCGGGTGGTCAGCAGAGTCCGGTCGACGACGACCGTCCGCCGGCCGACGGACAGTTCGCCACCGGACGGTGCGATGACGCGGAGCACGGCGCCTGCGGCCTCCAAGGCGGTCCGCAGCGATTCGATGCCGGCAAGGTCTGCGCCGGGCCCCGCGGCCACCCCGATCACCCTGCCCGTCGCTGGCCCCGGCGTTGCCGGGATCTGCGACAACGCCGGCGACGGATGCACGACCTTCGCCGGCTGACCTGCCGGGGCCGGTAATCCGAGCCCGGCGGCCACCTGCTCGCACAGCGCAGCGTCGATCTGCGCCAGCACTCCGAGAGTGCGCTCCTTCACGGTCTTCTCGAACACCTTGCCAAGCTCGAAGGTGTATGCCTCGACGATATGGAGCTGTTCGACCGGTGACATGCTGAGCCAGAACATCCGCGCCTGCGTGAAGTGGTCGCCGAACGAAACGGGGTTCTCCCGAACCGCCCGTCCGGCGATCGTCCGCGGCGTCTGCACGTAGCCCCCGTCCTTCTCCGAGGCGACCTGCGGTGTCGCGTCGATGCTGTTCGGCAGGTAGGGGGCCAAACCCTGGTGAATGGCGGTCTGATGCATGCCGTCCCGCAGGTTGTCGTTGACCGCTGCGTGCGGGCAGTTGATGGGGAGTTGGGTGAAGTTCGGCCCACCCAGCCGGGTGAGTTGTGTGTCGAGGTAGGAGAAGAGCCTGGCCTGCATCAGCGGATCATTGGTCACCTCGATCCCTGGAACCAGATTGCCGGTGTGGAATGCGACCTGCTCGGTCTCGGCGAAATAGTTGGTGGGATTGCGGTTGAGCGTCAGTTTCCCGATCCGCTGCACCGGGGCCAGTTCCTCGGGAACGATCTTCGTCGGGTCCAGCAGATCGATACCCTCGAACGTTTCGTCCTCGCTGTCCGGCATTATCTGAATACCCAGTTCCCATTCCAGGTAGGCGCCGTTCTCGATACCGTCGGCCATGTCCCGGCGGTGGAAGTCGGGGTCGGCGCCGGCGGCGATCTGGGCCTCCTCCCAGACCAGCGAGTGCACTCCCGCCATCGGCTTCCAGTGGAACTTCACCAGCGAGCTGGCACCTTGCGCGTTGACCAGCCGGAACGTGTGGACGCCGAAGCCCTCCATCGTGCGATAGGAGCGCGGGATACCGCGATCCGACATCGCCCAGATGACATGGTGGGTGGCCTCCGTGTGCAGCGAGACAAAATCCCAGAATGTGTCGTGCGCGGTCTGCGCCTGCGGGATCTCCCGATCCGGATGCGGCTTGCCCGCGTGGATGACGTCAGGAAACTTGATTCCGTCCTGGATGAAGAAAACCGGCATGTTGTTGCCGACCAGGTCCATATTCCCCTCGGCGGTGTAGAACTTCACCGCGAAACCCCGGACGTCGCGCACGGTGTCGGCGGACCCACGGGACCCGAGGACCGTGGAGAACCGCACGAAAACGGGTGTCTCGATGCCCTTCTCCGCCAGGAACGGCGCCTTCGTCACGGAGGCGGCATTGCCGTAGGACACGAACACGCCGTGCGCCGCTGCGCCTCGAGCGTGCACGACGCGTTCGGGAATGCGCTCGTGATCGAAGTGGGTGATCTTCTCGCGAAGGTGGAAGTCCTCGAGCAGTGACGGTCCGCGCGGGCCTGCCTTGAGCGAGTGGTCGGTATCGGGCAGCCGGACACCCTGCGCAGTGGTCAGGAATTCGCCCGCCTGACTGCGCGGGTCGTCGGGCAGCAGGCCGGTGGCCTTCGACGTCCTGCCCGTCGGGCTCTTGACGGCGGGGGCGGACTGGTCCTGGTGGCGCTTCGGGGGCATCAGGTCTCCTTCGCGGCAACAACGGGCGTGTCCGCCTGCTGTACCCGCTGCCCGGGCCGGCAACACCCTCGACCGGCGGGCCGATCAGGTCGACTGCCGACCCGTCAGGACTCGCCCCGACCGCCCAACGTGGTCAACAGTTCCTCGAACAAGGCCGGACCGGCGGCCAGGCAACCCGTCTCGGCACCCGTCGGCGTGACGACGGTGTACCGGGCGCCCGCTTCCCGCGCGATGAGGCCACCGGCCGCGACATCCCAGGCCTTGACGCCTTCCTCGAAGTAGCCGTCCACCGCGCCGGACGCCACGGCACACAGGTCCAGCGCGGCCGAGCCGATCCGCCGGATGTCACGGAGCTGCGGCAGCAAGGTGGCGATCAGCGCGCCCTGCGCCCGGCGCCGCTCGGCGTCGTACCCGAAGCCTGTCGCGATCAGCGCACCCGACATCGGCACCGGGTCGTTGACCCGCAGCGGCCAGCCGTCCACGGCCGCGCCCTCACCACGGACGGCGTGGTACGTCCGCCCGTTGGTCGGGTTGTGCACAACACCGACCAGCGGTCCGTCCCCGTCCTCGACGGCGACGCTCACCGAGAAGTTGTCCAGCTGGTAGAGGTAGTTCACCGTTCCGTCGAGCGGGTCGATCACCCATCGCAGACCCGAGCGTGAGACCCGGCTCGCGCCCTCTTCACCGAGCAGTCCGTCGTCCGGCCGCTCGCCGGTGATCAGGTCCACCAGGATCTGTTCAGCAGCGCGGTCCGCGTCCGAGACGGGGTCGGTCAGCGACGATTTCGTGTCCAGCCCCTGGATCACGCCGTAGCGGCTCATCAATTCCATCCCGGCGGCTCTGGCGCCCCGCATCGCGAGGTCGAGCAGTGCGGCGGTGTCGAACGGCCCATGGGAATCAGCGCCATGGGAACCAGCGCCATGGGAATCAGCGCCATGGGAATCAGCGCCGGCGGGACCAGCAGCGGGGTGATCGGCGGCGGAAGTCATCGGGCCATCAGATCAGTCGTCGTGCAGGGCCCGGTCGGCCGGTCCCGCCTCCCAGCGGGTGAACGTCACGGCGAGCCCGTCACGGGACGGCGCGCAGCAGTACGGTCCCGCATAGGCGACGGCGTCCGGGTCGATCGGGGCCAACCTGAGGAACCGCCACGGCTCGGCCTCCCGCCTGGTCCGGAAGGTCAGCGCGTCACCGGACCGGCTGACCCGCAGCGTGACCTCGCTGCCCGCCCATTCGGGCACCCAGGCCACCGACCAGTCGGACCTCCCGTCGGTGACGACGACCGACGCCTGCAACGATCCGTCGCAGAACTCGAGACCGCCTTTGGTCCATCGACTCTCGTCGATCCTGACCATGATGCCGGCCTGGTCGAACTGCTGGTCGAAGTCGGCGATGAAAGACGTCTGGACCGCCCACCCGTCCGGGAGGTCGCTGAGCAGGGCGTGCGCGTTGTCGTGGACGAAGCCGTAGGAGGTCGTCCGCCATGCGTCGCTCCCCTCGGCTGCCCGCATGACGAGCCGGCCACGGTTGATCGCGACATGGGGAGGCCGGTTCAACCACCAGCCCTGCTGCCACGGGATCGACGTCGTGCTCTCCATGAGAGCGGAGCCTGCCACAGTCGGGAGGGCCGGGCCGTTTGTCCGGGATCGATGCTGGCAACCTGGCGGGTATGGATCTCCGAATCTTCACCGAGCCGCAGCAGGGCGCCTCACATGCGGACCTGCTGGCCGTCGCCCGCGCCACCAGGGACGGTGGCTTCTCCGCCTTCTTCCGCTCCGACCACCTGCTGCGGATGGGCGACGGGACCGGGTTGCCGGGCCCATCGGATTCCTTCGTGAACCTCGGCGCGATCGCCGCGGTCGTCCCGGACATCCGATTGGGGACGCTGGTCACCTCGGCGACGTTCCGGCACCCGTCGATGACGGCCATCGCCGTCGCGCAGATCGACGACATCTCGGGTGGGCGAGTCGAACTCGGCCTGGGAACCGGCTGGTTCGAACAGGAGCACACCGCCTACGGGATCGACTTCGGCCGGTCGTTCGGGGATCGGTTCGACCGGCTCACCGAGCAGCTCGAGGTGATCACCGGTCTGTGGGCGACCCCGGCGGGCGGGACGTTCGACCACAGCGGACCGCAGTACGCGCTGGCCGGTGCTCCGGGCCTGCCCAAACCCGTTCAGAAGGCGGCCGACGGCACGCCGCGGGTGCCGATCATCGTCGGTGGTCACGGACCGAAGAAGACACCCGCGCTGGCCGCCAGGTTCGCCGACGAGTTCAACGTGGGCTTCGTCGATCTGGACAGCACGACAGCGCAGTTCGGTCGCGTGCACGGGGCGTGCGAGCAGGCCGGGCGCGACCCGGAATCGCTGGTCTATTCGACGGCGCACCCGGTGTGTGTCGGTCGGGACGAGGCCGAGTTCCAGCGGCGGGCCGCCGCGATCGGCCGGGAACCGGAGGAGGCCCGCAGCAGCCCGTTCGCCGGAACGGTCCAGGAGGTGATCGACACCATCGGCAGGTGGGGGGCCGCCGGGGTCCAGCGAAGCTACCTGCAGGTGCTCGACCTGTCCGATCTCGAGCACATCGCGCTGATCGCCGAAGAGGTGCTGCCGGCAGTGCGCGACGCCTGACGATCCAGATGGCGATTCCGGTCCCTGCAAACGCGCAATCGCAGCCGCAACCGCCATCTCGACCGGCTTCGCAACGGGCCTGTGCGTGCGCCTACCCGGCCGCGCGGCGGGTGAAGACCAGATGCACGACCCCTTGCGGCGAAGGGGTCGCTTCGATGTCGAACCGTTCTTCTAGTCCTTCGAGTCCATCCCAGAGCCGTTCGCCGCGGCCAAGGACGATCGGTACGAGGACGACGTGCATGTGGTCGATCAGATCGGCCTCGAGGAACTGTCGAATGGTGCTCGCGCCGCCACCGATCCGGACGTCGAGGCCACCGGCCAGGGCGCGGGCCCGCTCGAGCGCGGAGGCGGGGTCGGCGTCGACGAAATGGAAGGTCGTTCCGCCCTCCATCTCGAGCACCGGTCGCGGGTGGTGGGTCAGCACGACGACAGGGGTGTGGAAGACAGGGTTGTCGCCCCACCAGCCCTTCCATTCCTCGTCCTCCCACGGACCACGCACCGGGCCGAACTTGTTGCGCCCCATGATCTCCACGCCGATTCCGGGCGCCCACCTGCTGGCGAACGCCTCGTCGACACCGAAGGATCCCTCCGACTCCCCGTGGATGCCCATCTCGCGGAAGGTGCGCGTCTCGAATGCCCATTCCAGCAGCCGGGTGCCCGCATGACCGAACGGAGCGTCGAGTTGCTGGCCCTCGCCGGTGCCGAAGCCGTCGAGGGAAACCGAAAAGTTGTGTACCCGGACGAGGGACATGGTGTTCTCCTGAAGTGGTCGCCGATCCGCAGGCATTGTTGCGGGCTGACTGGGCCTCATCGCGGACCTTAAGGGGACAGCGCACGACTCACACCAGGTACTGCCGGTACGGGTCGGGCCACGCGATCAGGGCGCGCGATCACAGCGCGCGATCACAGCGCGCGATCACAGCGCGCGATCAGAGCGTGAGATCAAGCCGGTCGATCACACCGGCGTCGCCAGGCCCTCGATCACCTCGGCACCGGGCAGCCGGCCCAGGTCCGCACCGTCCAGGATGATCTTCGAGCCGCGGAGCCCCGAGCCGATCACCACCGGCCCCGCCGCGGCGACCGCCGCATCGACCAGGATCGGCCAGCCGGACGGCAGGCCGATCGGGGTGATCCCGCCGTACTCCATGCCGGTGATCCGGACGGCCTCGTCCATGGCGGCGAACGAGACCTTGCGGACGTCCATCCGCCGTCGCACCACACCGTTGACGTCGGCTCTGGTGGTCGCCAGTACGACCGCGGCCGCCCAGCGCTGCTCGCCGGCGCGTTTGCCGGTGACCACGACGCAGTTGGCCGAGGCGGCCGGCGCGACGTCGTAGGCCTCGCAGAACGCAGCCGTATCCGCCAGCGCCGGATCGATCGGCGCCACGGAGACCGTTCCGGTCCAGCCGTCCAGCGCCGTGTGCACCGGCGGGGCGAGGAGCTCGGGGCGCTCCGCAGCTGGCGCGGCGTCGAGCCGGCCGAGGGTGAGAGGGGTGCTCATGGCGGACACCCTGCCACCCGTCCCGAACGGTTCGACAGGCACAGCGCGCCGAGCGGCACGAAGCGCGCCCCGCACCGGGGACAATGGTCGGGTGAGTCCCTCGATCGCACCGGCCCGGGCGGGCACCCTCGCCATCGGCCCCTACCCGGTCTGGCCCCCCGTCGTGCTCGCGCCGATGGCCGGTATCACGAATTCGTCGTTCCGTTCGCTGTGCCGGGGCTTCGGCGCGGGGCTGTACGTCTGCGAGATGATCACCACCCGCGCGCTGGTCGCCGGTGATCCCAAGACGAGGGAGATGATCCGGTTCGGGGCCGACGAGCACCCGCGGTCGGTCCAGCTCTACGGGGTGGACCCGGTGGTGGTGGGGCAGGCCGTGCGGATCGTCATCGAGGAGGATCTGGCCGATCACATCGACCTGAATTTCGGCTGCCCGGTTCCCAAGGTCACCCGCAAGGGCGGTGGGTCGGCCCTGCCGTACAAGCGCAAGCTCTTCGAATCGATCGTCCGGACAGCCGTGCGAACCGCCGCACCTGCCGGTGTCCCGGTGACGGTCAAGATGCGGATCGGTATCGACCCGGAGCACGTCACCTACCGGGATGCCGGACGGATCGCCGAGGACTGCGGGGTCGCCGCTGTCGCACTGCATGGCCGGACCGCTATCCAGCACTACTCGGGGAAGGCCGACTGGGACTCCATCGGCACGTTGAAGCAGTTGGTCACCGGCATCCCGGTGCTCGGCAACGGCGACATCTTCGCTGCCTCCGATGCAGTCGCGATGATGGCGGCGACGGGATGTGACGGCGTCGTCGTCGGTCGGGGCTGCCAAGGCCGCCCGTGGCTGTTCGCCGAACTGGCGGCGGCTTTCGACGGCAGGCCGGCGCCCACCCCGCCGGACCTCCGTGCGGTCGCGGTGATTCTCCGGCGGCACGCAGAGCTGTTGTGCCAGGAAATGGGACCGGACCGTGGGATGCGGGATCTGCGCAAGCACATCGCCTGGTATCTCAAGGGTTTCGCGGTCGGCTCGGAGCCGCGGCGGCTGCTCGGCATGGTGTCGACGCTGGACGAACTCGACGACCTGCTCGCCGGGCTGGACCTGGATCAACCGTTTCCGTCCGCCGGTGACGGACCGCGCGGGCGGCAGGGTTCGCCGCAGCGCAAGGTGGTGCTGCCGTACGGCTGGCTGGACGATCCGGACTCCGAGGTGGTGCCGGAGGGGGCGGAGTTGGATGACGGCGGCGGCTGACCGCCGCCGGGTCGCGCTGTGCGCCGCAGTGCTGGCGGTGACCGTCGTGCTGGGCGCCGGATGCACCGGGGCCGGGTCCACGCCGAGCGGCGCCGTCGCGTCGGGCGTTCCCGTCGGCGACCTCGATGCCATCAGGACCACCGTCGATCGGTTCAATCGCACGGCGGCCGGCGCGGTCGCCGAGCAGCAGGACGTGCTGAAGTCCCTGGTCGATCCGGGTTCCGCGGCCGCCCTGGACAAGTGCCCGACGGCGACCAGCACGCTGCGCTTCGAGCCGGTCTACCCGGCGCTGCGCCCGGCGCCGGAGTGGGCACCCACCGACGGCACGCTGGCCGGGACGGTGTACGCACTCCCCAGCCTGATCCGGATCTACACCGGCGATCGGATCACCGGCACGGACCTCACCACTCTGCACCTCGGCGTGCACGACGGTGAGGCATTGCTCACAGCGGTGTGCGTCAGCTGAACCCCGACGGCTGCTCTGCGTCATCCGGGTGAAGCCGTACGAATGGCGTCATTCGGGTTGCACGGGGTACTTCTCCGGCCAGAGCTACCCATCCGGGGTCGACCGCTACGCCGCCCGGGATACATTCTGGCCAGATCAGCACTGTCCGTACGATCGGCAACGGGCAGCGGTGAACGTGGACCGCATGCGCACGCATGCACACACCGGCGGTCGAACGGCGAGTTCTCGTGCACCTGACGGCAGTACGACAAGGCAGTAAGACCAGGCACCACGACAGTGCGGAGACGGGGAGGTCGCGTGACGGACGAACCGCGCGACCCCACCACCGAGAACGGCCCCGGGGACGACCCGACCACAGTTACCGATCCCACCCCCCGCCACCGGGCCCCGGAACACCATCGACTGCTGATCGCCGGTCGGATCGCCGTCGCACTGGTCGCGATCCTCGTGCTGACCGGGACCGGGTGGGAATGGGCGATCAAGTCCAGGGCCGACTCCGGCATCATCTCCCGCAGTGTGCAGGCCATCGTCTCCGACGACACCAACATCGTGACCGCGACAGCGACTCCTCCCCCTGCCGACTCGAACACCTCCTACAAGCCGGAGAACATCCTGCTGCTGGGCTCCGACACCAGGGTGGGCGCGGCCAACACCGCGGCCGGCGGCGTCGACGACAGCACCAGCGACGACGTCGCCAACTCCGACACCCAGATGATCGCGCACGTCTCCGGCGACCGGCAGCACGTGACGGTGCTGTCCATCCCCAGGGACACCATGATCGATGCGCCGACCTGCAAGAGCTGGGACGCCAAGACCGGAAAGCTCTCCGAGGAGAACTACCCGGTACAGCCCGGCGACCGCTGGCACATCAACTCGGCGTATTCCGTCGGTGGCCCGCAGTGCTCGGTGCGCGCGATCCAGGACCTGACCGGGCTGCGGATCGACCGGGTGATCGGCATCGACTTCGCCGGTTTCCAGAACATGGTGGACGCCCTGGGCGGCGTGACGGTCAACGTCTGCGGCCGGATCGACGACGCCGAACTGGGCGTGGTGGTCGCCGACGGCGGCGTGCAGAAGATCAAGGGCGATCAGGCGCTGAGCCTGGTCCGGGCTCGAAAGGTCAAGGGCGACACGGACTCCGACCTGGCCCGCATCCGCCGTCAGCAGATCGTGCTGTCCGCGATCCTGCAGCAGGTCACCAGTGCCGGGACGCTGCTGAACCCGGTGACGCTGGACGCGTTCCTGCAGGCTTTCGTGACGAACACGTTCACCGACAATGTGAGCATCGACGACCTCGTCGCGCTGGCCCAGTCGTTCGGCAGCCTGGACCCGAGCAGGGTCACCTTCTTCACGCTGCCGACCGTGCCGAGCGCGAGCAACCCCGATGCCCTCGACGTCGACGAGACCAAGGCACCCGCGGTCTTCGACGCATTGACCAACGACCGGCGGCTGCCCGGTGAGCCGTCGACCGCCGAGACACCGGCCGCGTCGGCCTCCCCGACCGAGAGCTCGCCGGCAACGTCCACCGCTCCCATCAGCACCCCGGATTCGGCCACCACCGTCGATCCGGCCTCGGTCGACCTGACGGTGGTGAACGTCAGCGGCCGGTCCGGGGTGGCGACGGAAGCCATGGCGCTGCTGAACGACACGGGCTTCGTCGTCACCGACGCCGACCTGCAGGCGCCGGACGGCGACGTCCGTCCCGAGGTCACCGTCGAATACGACCCGAAAAACCTCGCTGCTGCGCTCACGGTCGCGGCCACCGTCGAGGGCGCCGAACTGGTGCCCACCGACGGGCTCGGCAAGAAGGTTCGGCTGCTGCTGGGCGAGGCGTGGGACGGGACCATCTCACCGGTGACCGCCGGGTCCGAGGTGACCGGGACGGTTGCCACCGGTTCCGCGGCCGCCACCAGCGGCGAGCCGCCCACGCTGACCTCCGGGGAACTGCCGTCGATCAACGCCGGTCAGGAACTCTGCGCCTGATCAGCGGCCTCCCGGCAATGGACGCCAGCCGTTCACCGGCCGTTCACCGATTGCGTTTCAGCAGATCGAGCGGGGCCAACTATCGTTGACACCATGAGACAGGCCTACCACCTCCGGCTCGCCGACCTGGGTGAACATGGATCCGCCATGTGTCAGGTCGCCAGCGACCTGTTGCGCGATGCCACCAAGGCCGTCCTCGATGCCGACCTGACGATCGCCGAGCAGGTCATCGCCTCCGACGTCCAGCTCGACCAGATGCGGTCGAACGCCGAAAAAGTGGCCTTCGAGTTGCTCGCCCTGGAGGCCCCGGTCGCCTCCGACCTCCGGACGGTCATCTCTGCCATCTGGATCGTCGCCGATCTGCAGCGGATGGGGGCTCTCGCGATGCATGTCGCGAAAGCCGCCCGGCGTCGTCACCCCCTGCACGCGGTACCCGCCGAAGTGCGGCCGATCATCGAACGGATGGGCCGGGTCGGCGTCCACCTTGCCGACCAGGCCGGTGTTGTCCTGCGCGAGCGCGACGTCGAACTGGCTCGTCAGCTAGAGGTCGAGGACGACCTGATGGACGATCTGCAGAAGGAGCTGTTCGTCGCCCTGCTCGACCCGGCATGGCGACACGGGGTCGGTCCCGCCGTCGACATCGCACTGCTCGCCCGGTTCTACGAGCGCTTCGCCGACCACGCCGTCTCGGTCGCCCGCCGGGTGGTCTTCCTGGTGACCGGTGAGAACGTCGGTGGCGACACCACGCCGGCACTGACAACCGCGCCCGAGAGCTGACCTCGGCGCGCAGGAGTCACCTGTTCGGCAATGTGAACACCCGGGCCGGCCCGCGCGAACAATGGATGAACGCGGGGTCGAACCGGACAGGGCGGTGCGACACTGGGCGCCCATTGTTCGTGCGGTCCACCACAGGGGCGACACCATGACCTTGATCGACAAGGCTGTCTATGTCGATGGTCAGCGCGCTCCGCAGGCATTGCCGACGCACGAAACCCGCGAGAGCTTCACGCGGAGCCACGGAATGGCCTGGATCGGCCTCTATCGCCCCGAGGAGGGCGAGATCCTTGCCATCGCAGACGAATTCGATCTCCATGAACTCCCCGTCGAAGACGCGATCATGGCGCATCAGCGGCCCAAGATGGAGCGCTACGGTGAGACCCTGTTCGTCGTCGTCCGGCCGGCGCGATATCTCGACGACGCGGAGAAGGTCGAATTCGGCGAACTCCACATCTTTGTGGGTCGCAATTTCGTCATCACGATCCGGCGGGCCGAATGTCCCGACCTCGCGAAGGTCAGGCGGCGGCTGGAAACCACGCCTAAATTGCTGCGCCTCGGTACCGAAGCGGTGTTGTACGCCATTCTCGACGAGGTCGTCGACGAGTACATCCCCGTCGTCGCCGGCCTGCAGAACGACATCGACGAGATCGAGAACCAGCTCTTCGAGCGGGATCCGGATGTCTCCCGCCGCATCTACGAACTGACCGGCGAGGTGATCGAATTCCAGCGGGCCACGCATGCGCTGCGCGACATCCTGGACGGGTTGGCAGGCGGCTTCGACAAATACGGAGTTGACGTCGAGCTTCAGCACCACCTCGGCGATGTGGCCGACCACGTCCAGCATCTGGCGGACCGGGCCGATGCCTACCGCGCTCTGCTGACCAGTGCGCTCTCGGTCAACGCCACCCTGGTCGCGCAGCAGCAGAACGAGGAGATGCGCTCGCTGACCGAGGCGAGCTACGCCCAGAACGAGGAGGTCAAGAAGATCTCGGCGTGGGCGGCGATCCTTTTTGCGCCGACCCTGGTCGGCACCGTGTACGGAATGAATTTCGCCGCGATGCCGGAACTGCAATGGTCCTACGGCTACCCGTTCGCGATCGCGCTCATGCTGACATTGGGGATAGTCCTGCACCGGGTCTTCCGGTCTCGGCACTGGCTGTGACGGTGCCGGCGCTCCCGTCACCGAATCCGTCGTAGCGCTCGACCACCGGCTCGAGCATGCGGCACACCATGACCAGCGCCGCGTCCCACTCCGGCCGCGGTATCCGCCACAGGAGCGCCGCAACCCCGCGCCACGCGCCCGTCAGCGCCGCCGGTAGCGCCGCTGCGGTGGTGACTTCCCCGCCAGTGACGTGCCCCTCCGGCGCGAGCAATTGCCTGGCGGCGACGTAGACGGCGGCGTTTTCGGAGTCCGACGCCTGATCACGGGCGGCTGCCGCCGCAGCGTGGAAGGCGAAGATCCAACGCGGGATGCTGCCCCGGCCGCCGCACCGCGGGCACGGTCCCGCCGATGAGCGATAACTCGCAGGTTCGCCGCGGCGCTCCGCCACCACCTCGCTGGAGGCGAAAACAACCCCACAACTGTCACAGACCGCGGGTGAGAACAGCACAGCGCTCCTTCAGTTCGTCGGCCGGCTCACCCCTCCGGCCGTGGGGCATAGCGTCGCCAGTGAAAACGAACGGAAGGTGAACAGACCATGAACAACAGGCCAACCGGCCGCCAGGAAATGCGACCGCAGTGGAGCGGTCAGCCGAACCGCCCCGAAATGTAGTCCTCGGTGGACTTCTGCACCGGATTCGAGAAGATCTTGGCGGTGTCGTCGTATTCGACCAGCCGGCCCGGCTGGCCGACGCCGGCCAGGTTGAAGAATGCGGTGCGGTCGGACACCCGGGCTGCCTGCTGCATGTTGTGCGTGACAATCACGATGGTGTAGCGCGTCTTGAGCTCGCTGATCAGGTCCTCGATGGCCAACGTGGAGATCGGGTCGAGCGCTGAGCACGGTTCGTCCATCAGCAGCACCGATGGTTCGACGGCGATTGCCCTCGCAATGCACAGCCGCTGCTGCTGGCCGCCGGACAGGCCCGCACCGGGCCGGTTCAGCCGTTGCTTGACCTCTTCCCACAGGTTCGCCCCGCGCAGTGAACGCTCGACGATGTCGTCGAACTCGCTCTTGTTCTTCCGGGTCCCGGCGATCTTGTACCCCGCGATGACGTTGTCGTAGATGGACATCGTCGGGAACGGATTCGCCTTCTGGAAGACCATGCCGACCGTGCGCCGGACGTTGACCGGGTCGACGCCGGGCCCGTAGAGATCCTCACCGTCGAGCATCACCTTCCCGCTCACCCGGCCGCCCGGGATCACCTCGTGCATGCGGTTCAGGATGCGGATGAAGGTTGATTTCCCACAGCCTGATGGACCGATCAACGCGGTGACGGACAGCGGTGCGATGTTGATCGAGGCACCCTCGACCGCCAGGAAGTCGCCGTAGAAAACGTTGACGTCCTCGACGTCGATGCGCTTGGCCATGTTTCAGATTCCTTGTCGCTCGTGCTGGTCGGTGCTGCCGGATACGGTGCTGCCGGACGCAATGGTCGGACGGCGTGCTGTGCCAGTCATCGGCTCTTGGGCTGTGCGAGTTTGGCCAGCAACCGGGCGCCGATGTTGAGGAACAGCACCAGCAGGACGAGCGTCAACGCGGCGCCCCATGCGCGGCCCTCGGTGAACGCGTTCGAGGTGGTGCCGGACCGTTTCCCGAGTTGGTCCCAGACCATCATCGGCAAGGTGGCCTGGTCCCCACTGAAGGGATCGGTATTGATCGACGCCGTGTAACCAACCAGGAGGATCAGCGGGGCCGTCTCGCCGGCGACCCTGGCGATCGCCAGCAGTGCAGAGGTGATCAAGCCCGACATCGCAGTGGGCAAAACGACTTTGATGATCGTGCGCCACTTCGGGACTCCGAGTGCGTACGACGCCTCGCGCAGATCACGAGGCACCAGCTTGAGCATCTCCTCCGAGGCACGGACGGACACCGGCACCATCAGGATGGCCAGCGCGATGGCCCCCGCTGCGCCGAAGGGACGCATCCCGAAACCGAGCAGCAGAAATGTGTACACGAACAACCCGGCGACGATGGACGGAACACCGGTCATCACGTCGACGAAGAACGTCACCGCTTTGGCGAACGTTCCCCGGCCGTACTCCACCAGGTAGATCGCGGTGAAGATGCCAATGGGAAGCGCGATCACCGCCGCGATCCCCACGATCTCGAGGGTCCCGATCAGCGCGTGATACAGCCCGCCTCCCTCCTGCCGGCTGGTCACCCCGTTCATCGACCGCAGGAAGAAGTTCGCGCTGAGTACCGGGAAGCCCTTCACCGCGATATAGCCGAGGATCAGCACCAGCGGCACGATCGCGGCAACGAACGACGCATAGATCAGGGTCGACGCGAAACGGTCCTTCGCCCGCCGCCGGCCCTCCACCGCGAACGACCAGGCGGTGAGGGCTATCACGAACAGCACAGCGGCGGAGAAGAACCAGGTGTACCAACCCGTCCAGCCGAGGACGACCTTGAGACCGAACGCCACCAGCGCGCCGACCGCGCCGGCAGCGAGCGGCGCCCACTGCGGCAATCTGGCTCCGACGAGTTCGGACGTCGCCGCCGGTTTCCCCGGTGGTGCTGCGACCGCGACGGTGCCGCTCGGCCCTTGGTGCTGCTCGCTCATAGCGTGAACTCCTTGCGGCGGGCGATGACCACGCGGGCGATCGAGTTGACAACCAGGGTGATGACGAACAGGAACAGCCCGGCGGCGATGAGTGCTGCGATGGCCGTCGGCGAACCGCCGGCCTCACCGAATTTCAGCGCGATAGTCGAGGCGAAGGTGTCGCCCCCGGGCTCGGTGAGGTGCCAATTGATGCTGAAGCCGGAATTCAACACCAGGGCAACGGCGATGGTCTCGCCCAGGGCACGGCCGAGACCCAGCATGGCTGCGGAGATCATTCCCGGCCGGCCGAATGGGAGCACCGCGGTGCGGATCATCTCCCACTTGGTTGCACCGAGCGCCCAGGCCGCGTCGATGGTCTCCCTCGGAACCTGCAGGAAGACTTCGCGGCAGACCGCAGAGACGATCGGGATGATCATGATGGCCAGCACGATGCCGGCAATCAGCAGCGATTTGCCGAACTGGCCGACGGTGGTCGCCGTCGTGTTGTTGAAGATCGGGATCCAGCCGAAGTAGTCCGACAGCCATTTCTGGAATCCCTGGGTCTGCGGGATCAGGAAATACAGCCCCCACATGCCGAACACAAGCGACGGGACCGCGGCCAGCAGGTCGACGAGTCCGCCCAGCGTGGTGGCCAGCCGCCGGTTGGCGTAGTGCGAGATGAACAGGGCGATCCCGATGGCGATCGGAACGCCGACGATCATGGCGATGAAGGCGGCCACCACGGTTCCGAAGAACACCGCGGCCATCCCGAAGACCGGCGGGTCGCCCTGCGGGTTCCAGGTCTGGGTGGTGAACAGGTTGCCGGTGTTGTTGGTGAACGCCGGGATCGCCTTCCAGATCAGGAACCCGGCGATGGCCGCCATGACGACGAGCAGCAGCCCGCCCGAACCGGCGGCCAGTCCCTTGAACACCCTGTCGCCCAACCGGACCGAACGGCCGGTGATGCCGGCCTCCGGGCGACCGTCGGGCGTTCTCGACCCGGGCCCGTCGACCCGATCTTCGCTGTCCGGGTCGCCAGGGCCGACGGGCAGTGCACCGGGAACGCCAAGGGCGGCGACCTCGAACCGGTCGTCCGTCATCGGGGCCGCACCTGTGGAGCGCGAGTTGGTCGGGTCTGCATCCTGGGGAAACGCATCTGTCGGGTTGGCCATGTCTCCTCGACCGGTTTCTGGCCTGCGGGGGGATCGCCGATCGTCATGCCGCTCATAGTGACCGATCCGGCGGGGAAAGCAGAGAGGTTGAACCGAAATGGACAAATCGGTGAAACGGCACCGGGCCGTCCGGCCGGGGAAAGTTCCCCGGCCGGACGATTGGGAGGGCGGCAGTTGCCGTCACGACGCGGTCTCGACTCGATCAGTAGCTGTTGTCAGCTGCTGATCGTCTGGGCTGCAGCGATCACCTTGGTCTGGATCTCAGCGGGCAGCGGAGCCGCACCCAGTTCCTCGAGGCTCGCCTGACCATCGGTGGCGGTGTACCCGAGGAACGACTTGAGGAGCTCGCCCTTGTCGCCGTTGCCGGCGGAGCAGACGATCTCGTACGTGACCAGGACGACGGGGTAAACGCCCGGCTCCTGGGTTGCGTAGTCGAGCTTCAGTGCCAGATCCTGACCGCTGCCGACAACGTCCGCCGCAGCAACGGCCTTACCGGCCGATTCCGCCGTCAGCTCGACGGCGCCGCCGCCGTTGTCGATCTTGGCAACGTTCAGCCCGTCGTCCACCGCGAAGCCCCACTCGACGTAGCCGATGGAACCGGGGGTGCTGGCGACCTGCTTCGAGACGCCGTCACTGCCCTGCGCGGCGACCCCACCGGGCGCGGCCCAGGCCTTGGCCGGCTCGAAGGTCCACGCATCAGCGGCGGCGGCCTTCAGGTATTTGGTGAAGTTCTCGGTCGTGCCGGAATCCTCGGCGCGGTGGACGGCCTGGATTGCTAGCGCGGGAAGGGTGACACCGGGATTCACTGCTGCGATCTCCGGGGCGTTCCACTCGGTGATGGTTCCGGCATAGATGCCGGCCAGCACCTCGGGGGTGAGGGTCAGGCTGTCGACACCGGGGATGTTGTAGGCCAGGGCGATCGGCCCGGTGACCATCGGAAGATCGAGCGCGGCGTTACCGTCGCAGCGGTCCGCCTTCGCTGTCGCCGCTTGGTCCTCCTTCAGCGCAGAGTCCGAGCCGGCAAAGTCGACCTGGTCACCGATGAAGTCCTGCACACCCTTGCCGGAACCGCCGCCGCCGTAGGCGTTCAGGTTCGCTCCGCACTTGCTGTTGAAGTCGGCAATCCATTGCTCCATGACCTTGCCCTGAGCGGTCGAGCCGGAGGACCGGAGTTCACCGGTTGCACAGGCGAATCCGGCTCCCTCGAAGGTGGTGTCGCCTCCGCCGGCAGCCGAACTGGCGGCCGACCCCGCGGACGTCATTGCTGACCCGGCTGCCGACGATGCCGACCCGGCACCCTCCGCTGCGGATGTGGCAGCGGCCGACGTCGTGTCGGTGGTCGTGTTGTCGTCACTACCGCATGCACTCAGGGTCAGCGCCCCAGCCGCCAGCAGGGCGATCAAGCCGCCCATTCGCGTGATCTTCACGCACAAACCTCCGTTGCTCGGAAAACATCTTCTGGATGGTGCGCCCGTCCGGGCACGGCGAATCAACAGGTGATGACCGCCAGGACTGGACGCTAGAGGCCCCGTATGGACAGCAGACCCCGCCAAAGTGAACGGAGAATGAACCGGGCGGTGCCGGTTCGGTGAGGTGGCCCACGGCGCTCGAAGAGCCTGCATTGCCGAGAGAGGGCGCCGACCGCTACGCCGGGATGGTGCTCCCGCCGCGCCGCTGCCGAGGAGGAGAAGGCCTCCGCCGGGACGAGACCGCCAACTGATAGCCGAAGCCGCGCACCGGCCGGATCCAGGCCTCTCCGGTGCTGTCGCAAAACCGTCGGCGCAGGCGGGCGATGTGCACGGAGAGGCTGTTGCTGTGGGGGGCGACCGGATCGCCCCACGCGGCAGACACGAGCTCGTCACGGGAGATGATCTGGCCGTGCCGTTCGGCCAGATACCGGAGCAACAGGAACTCCATCGGCGGAATGACCCACTCCGCGCCATCGATCCAGATCCGCGGCCCCGAGCCGTCCACCCGCAACCGGCCGAGGTCGAGCGCCATCGGCTGCGCACGGAAGGCCGTCCGGTCCCCGACAGATGCTTCGACGGCCTGCAGCACCGCAGAGGCGGCCAGCGGCAGCGGGAGCACTGCCGTCGCGCCCGCCGGGGTCCCGTCGGGCATCCCCGACGGAGTGTCGGGCATCCCGACGATGACGGGCGTCCGGCAGTCCACCTGGCGCAGGATCCGCAGGAAGTCGGCCACCCGCAGCCCGCCCCCAACGGTGCCGACGACGATCACATCCGGGGCGGCGCGGCCGGCCACGTACAGCACCTCGCCCAGATCACACCGGTGTTCGAGGTCCATGGACTGCCCTACCCAGCCGGCGCGCAGGATCGACGCCTCGTCGTCACCGCACGCGAGCAGCACGAGCAGCCGACCGGCGGCGCGCAGTCCACCCGACAGTGGCTGTGCCGCTCGAGGCTGCTCAGGTCGAAGCTGTTCGGGTCGGGGCTGCCCGGGTCCGGAATGCTCCGGTCCTGGTTGCTCGGGTCGGGGCTGCTCTGGTCGGAGCTGCCCCGGTGGCGTCAGCTGTGGGCGCAGCCGCCCGCCGACATCGCCGATCGATCGGCTGTCGACACTCGTACTGGCTGCGCTCATGTGCTCATCCAGGCTCAGTGGAACTGGGGAATAATGAGATAAAGGCCGGAGAGGACGAGCAGGCCGGAGACCCCGACGCAGGCGTATCCGGCGAGCCGGGCGGCCGGGCGGACCGTCCTGGTGGTGTTGCCGTTGCCGCCGGTCAGCGTTGGCCGTCGGAGGTTCCATGGGCCAGTGCGACCATGGAGGCGGAGATCGTTTGGGCCTGCCGGAACCAACCGGCCGCCGGCTCGCGCTCCGCCTTTGTGATCATCTTGTACAGGAAAAAGGTGGCCAGGTTCCACAAGATGGCGCCGACCAGTCCGGCGAAGATCATGGTCGGGGTGACGAGGCTGTCGTCGACGATGCCCCCGGATATCGTCTTCGCCACCTCGGTGGACAGGAATGCACCGACCACATTGAGCACCGCTGCGATCAGAACGGCCCTTTTCGGGGTCAGCGCCCGGGTGGCCACCGAGGTCGCCATGGCGTTCGCGCTGTCGTGGAAGCCGTTCGTGAAGTCGAAGAACAGTGCCGTGATGATGACCACCGACACCCGGATCGGTATCGCTCATGTGGAGACAAATGCGGAAATCGGCTCCCCCTGGACCACGGCGACAGGGCACCTCGCCTGCCGGACGAGCGAAAGCCCGGTGCTACCGGTGAACACCGTCGCGAGCGGGCCGTGCGGACGGCTGCCAACGACGGCCAACTGCGGGCGGCCGTTCGGCGCATCGGAGAGGTAGCGCATGAGAGTGCGAATGGGCCGACCGTGCAGCACCACCGAGCGCACCGGCACCGTCGGATACTTCGCTGCCCATCGCGTGGTGAGTTCCACCAACCGCCGGTGTCGTTCGGCGTCGCCGTCGTCCTCGGCACTCCGGTCCAGGGCGCTCCCCGCAGGCGGCGCCGCGCCGTTCCCGACGTGCACCGCGACCAGCAGTGAGTTGCGGATGGCCGCTTCCTGGAAGGCGAAGGCGATGGCCGGCTCGGTCCTGGCCGAGCCGTCGATGCCGACGACGACCGGACCGTCCGCCGCGGCCCACGGGGAGGGCTCGTGTGCCTCCGCGCCCGGAGCCGGCACGAACACCACCCGACCCCTCGCGAGGGCTGCGAGCTTCGAGCCGACGGAGCCGAACACCGCGTCCGAGATCCGGCCGCCGCCGGACGTGCCGACCACGGTGACCGAGGCACGCCGGGATTCCTTCAGCAGCACCGTCAGGGGGGATCCGACATGGCTGACAGTTTCCACCTGCACACCGGGGTAGTCCGCGAGCAGGGCAGACCGTGCCGTGCGCAGCAGCGTTCGGGTCCATCGCCGGGTGGCGTCACTCACCCGGGACGCCACCAGTTGCGGCTCGAGATAACCGCCGTCCGGACTCGGCGTCATGACGTGAACCAGGCGCAGCGGTACCGACCGGCGTAGCGCGTCCTCGGCCGCCCACCGTGCAGCGGCCGCGGACGCGTCCGATCCGTCGAGACCGGCCACCACGATCTCCGGGTAGGACATTTCCATCCGACGCCTCCTCGTTCCGCGGCGCGGCAAGAAGCCGCGCCACCGCAACGAGCATCTCCACACGGAGTGCCGGGCAGACGAACCTCAGATGAACAGCCGGCATCGAACGGACAAAAGGCCTACGCGTTCGCTGCCGGGGGCGCCGCGGGAGGGTGCCGAAGGAGGAGCTCAGACGGAGTCGGACGCGACCTGTGGGCCGCGGACAACCGCGACCGGGCAGTCCGCATGGGCGACCATCGCCATGCTGGTCGACCCGAGCAGCATGCTGGCGAAACCACCGCGCCCGCGGTTTCCGACGATCAACAGCTGCGGAGCGCCGTCCGGGGCGGCGGCCAGGTACGACAGCAGCGTTGCTGCCGGGCGCCCGCGCAGGACGCGCTGCTCCAGCCGGACGTCGGGAAAGTGGGCCACCCAGCGGGCGAGATGATCCGCCAGCCGCCGGCACTCCTCCGCGTGCACCACATCGGCGTCGATGGCCAGCGGGTAGTGCCCGAAAGCATGTTCCAGCGGGTTGTCGTTCCAGGTGTGGATGGCCACCAGTGGTGTCGACCGGATCCGCGCCTCGAGGAAGGCAAAGGACACCGCCGCGTCGGCTTCGGGGGAGCCGTCGATGCCGACGACGATCGGCCCCGTGCTCGCCGGGTGGGGCCGCACCGCCGGGTTGGGTGGCTCATCGGAGCCCGATCGCCGTGATTTCCGCCCCCCGGGCGCCGGTGGGTGCACGATCACCACACAGCCGTGACCGTGCGACGCCAGCCGGGACGCGACGGAACCGAAGATCGCGTCGGCCAGCCTGCCGCCGCCGTGTGAGCCGACAACGGTGAGGATGGCGCCCTCCGATTCGCCCACCAGGACCGCCCACGGGGTGCCGTCATGAGCGGCGGTCTGGACGACCAACTCAGGATGCTCGTCGGTCAGCTCGGAGGCCGTCGCCGAGAGCATGTGACCGGCCCATGTCCGCATCTTCTCGGTGACCGCCGGCTGGACCAGGGCGGGAGCCGGGTAGCTCGCCGGCTCGGGGTGCGCCAGCGCGTGGACCAGACGCAGCGGGACCCCACGCCGGACCGCGTCGGTCGCAGCCCAGTGCGCCGCGTACCGAGCGGCTCTGGATCCGTCCACCCCGGCGATCACCACGCCCGTGTTCGCAGCCGTCATCAGGTGCCTCCTCGACCGTGCACCGACCCGGAAGCGGTTCAGGACCCGACTTCACCAACGGTGATCGACCACAGCCTTCAGCATGGGAGGCCGATTCGCCCCATCTGCTGGGGTTCGTCCTTCACCGGCGGATCGGGCGGTCGGTGATCAGCTGGTCAGCGCCGCGGTGACGAGGTAACCGGCGGTCACTGCCAGCAGGCCGGCCAACACCGTGCCGAGCACATTGGCCGCCGCATAGAGCAGCGCACGTTGTTCGATGAGCGACGCGGTCTCGTAGGACAGTGTCGAGTAGGTGGTCAGGGCGCCGCAGAAGCCCACCCCGAGCAGCAGTCCGAGCTCGGACGAGGACGCGCCGACGAGCGCAGCCCCGGCCAGCAGGCCGAGTACCAGCGACCCGACGACGTTGACCGTGAATGTCCCCCAGGGGAACAGCGAGTCGTGCCGGCGCTGCACCATCCGGTCGGTCAGGTACCGCAGCGGCGCTCCCACGGCTCCGCCCGCCGCCACCAGGACGTACTCCGCGGCCACGTCAGTGCTCCCGGCCGACGTACCGCAGCACCGTGACGTCGTCCAGGATCACCAGGCCCTCGGTGATCAGCTCGTCCAGCTGTGGCAGAAAGGCGCGGACCTTGTCGGCGGCATCGACGATGACCACCGCAACCGGCATGTCGCCTGACATGCTGAGCAGCCGCGAGGTGTGCACGACCGACGACGCACCGAACCCTTCGATGCCGCGGAACACACTCGCGCCGGCCAGGCCTGCGACGTGTGCCCGGTGCACGATCTCCGAGCAGAGCGGCCGGTGGTGCCAGCGGTCCGAGTCACCGATGAAGATCGTCAGCCGGAGCGCGGCGGCCGGAGCATCGGTCGTTGCGTGGTTCATGGCGACCTCCTGGAGGACAGCAGCACGCGGGCGCCGACCATGCCGAGCGCGACCGCGAGCAGTGCGCCGACGGCCGTCAGGAGCAGGTAGAGCAACGCCTCGGCCGGTTGGCCGAGCCTGATCAGGTTGACGATATCCAGGCTGTAGGTGGAGAACGTGGTGAAGCCGCCCAGCACACCGGTGCCGAAGAACGGCCGAAGCAGCCGATGCGCCGTCCAGACCTCGGTGACCACCACCAGGAACACTCCGATGACCAGGCAGCCCAGCAGGTTCACCGTCAAGGTCGTGGCCGGGAAGCTGCCCGGTGCGGTCGGCCAGATCAATCCGGCCTCATAGCGCAGCAGGGCGCCCATCGCACCGCCGAAGGCGATCGCGCCCAGTACCGGTAGCTCCTGCCGCACCCGCCGCCTGCGCCCGGCGACAGCGGCGTTCATCGAGCTTCGTGGGTCATCGCGCAGACGCCGCCGGCCGCGCGTAGACGGTGTTCGTCACGTGCACACGGAAGCCGAATCGCTCGTACAACCGCAGCGCCCGGTCGTTGTCCCCCTCGACGTACAGCATCACGGTACGGACCCCGCGGTCGCGCAGATGTCCGAGACCTGCCGTGGTGAGCGGGGTTCCGAGCCCCCGGATGCCCGCGACAGGATCGACCCCGATGACGTACACCTCACCGAGCGGTATCGACGGACCACCGGGGCCGGGCGTGGGGTCGTCCTGGTGGATCTTGGTCCAGTGGAAGCCGAGCACCCGGTCTGGGTCGTCCTGCGCGACGGCAAGGAAGAAGCCATCGGGATCGAACCAGCTCTGGGCCATCTCGGCCCGCAGGCCTGCGAGATCCAGCCGGCCCTGCTCCGGATGCCAGGCGAACGCCCTGGCGTTCACGGCCAGGAACGACTCCTCGTCCCGGCCCGGAACGAAGGTCCGCAACCGCACACCCGCCGGCAGTTCCGCGTCCTGTGCCGCCTCCCGGGTGGTGTCCCCGGCGCCGGTCGAGTCGACGGCGAGCCGCATCTGCAGCAACACCCGCACCCGGGCCAGGCCCAGTCGCCGGGCGATCGCACCGGCGGCCGGCAGGTCGCCGTAGGCCCAGACGGCACCCTGCCTGTCCAGCGCTGCCCGCACGAGCCCGGTCCCGTGGCCACGGCCGCGCACCGCCGGATCCACCACCACCTCCGCCGGGTCGCGCGCGACCGCCACCGCGATTCCGGCAAGGTTCGAGCCCGCCGGCCCGCCGGCTGCGGCGTCCAACAGCGGGAACCAGTCCGCCGAACCGGCATCAAGGGCATCCAGCACGTGCCCGGACACCGCGGCGACGCCGTCGATCGCCACCGCGCGGGCGACCAGATCGCGGATACCGGGCGCCAGGTCCGTCCCCTGCCCCCATGACGCCGGGGCGGGCAGGACAGGCGGTGTCACGCCGGAGTGCCGGCAGACTCGTCCCGCAGCACAGTCCGGGACGGCGGGACCATCTTGTAGCCGACATTGCGAACGGTGCCGATCAACGCCTCGTGCTCGGCCCCGAGCTTGGCCCGCAGCCGGCGCACGTGGACATCGACAGTCCTTGTGCCGCCGAAGAAGTCGTAACCCCACACCTCGGTGACGAGCTGCTCACGGGTGAACACCCGGCCGGGGTGCTGGGCCAGGAACTTCAGCAGCTCGAACTCCTTGTAGGTCAACTCGAGCGGGCGCCCGCGCAGCCGCGCCGTGTAGGTGTCCTCCTCGATCGTCAGGTCACCCAGGCTGATCATCCCGGAGTTGGCAGAACTCGTCGTCCGGGCAGCCAGCAGCCGCAGCCGCGCGTGCACCTCCGCCGGCCCGGCGGACGAGAGCACCACGTCCGAGACGCCCCACTCCGGACCGATGGCCACCATTCCGCCTTCGGTGACGATCGCCAGGATCGAAACGGCCAGGCCGTCGGCTCCCAGCAGCCGGCACAGGGTCCGGGCGGCGGCCAAATCGTGCCTGGCGTCGAGCAGCAGCAGGTCGTAGGGACCCGAGGTCACCAGTGACGCCGCCTCCGGAGGTGCCGACCGGATCTTCACGGGCAGCAGATCGACAGCGGGCAACACCGACGCCGGCGTCGGGTCGGTGGTCAGCAGCAGGAGTTCCATGTGTCTCCTCACTCATCCGCGCGGGTCACCGACGAGCGAAGTCTAACGTCGGCAGAGCGGCGATCATGCTGCGTGCGGAAGCCAGGGGGTCCTGGCTCTCCGTTTCTCCAAGCCCGTTGTTCTTTCTGAACCAGAGTCGGAATTATCATGTGCGTGTGACGGCGCTGTAACACCGCCTCTGCCGTGTGCGGCCGCTGCGCCTGATGTCACAGTCAATCGCGGGCCCTGGCGACAACGTTGGCGGAACGACGTGTCGGCGACGCCCTGCCACACTGGCCGGGTGCGCAAGCTGCTGATCGGCCTGGTCATCCTGGCGGCCCTGCTGGTCGCGGCCGACTTCGGCGCCCGCGCCTACGCCGAGTCCCGCGCGGCGACGGCGGTGCAGGCCGAATTGCGAATGGTCACCACACCCGATGTCTCCATCGAGGGATTTCCTTTTCTCTGGCATGCCGCCACCGGTGAATACCCGCAGGTGATCGTCACGGCCCGGCGGGTGGACAACGCCGAAATCCCCGGGATCAGGGCGGTCGCAAGCCTCGCCCAGGTGGCACTCCCGCCCGGGGACCTGATCAACCAGGACACGTCCGGGTTGACGGCGCAGTCGACCCGGCTGCAGGCGCTCATACCACTGAGCTCGCTGGCGGCGGCGCTGGGACAACCCGGCCTGACGCTGTCCGCGGCCGCCGACGGATCGGTCGCCGTCGCGGCGACGGTCCCACTTCTCGGCCAGCAGGTACCCCTCACCGGAACGGCCCTGGTCACCGTCAGGGACGAAACGCTGACCATCTCGATCCGATCGCTGGCGGCCGCGGGACTGGATGTCCCGCCGGCCCTCACTGCGGCCGCCGACGCATTCGCGGGCGGACTGAGCAGGTCCTTCCAGCTGACCGGCCTGCCGGTGCGGATCACGACGGCCGATGTCACCGTCGAAGGATCTGATGTGGTCGTCACCGCCACCACCGGCCCTGTCGCGCTCGCGGACCTGCAATGACCCCCGATTAGCCCCCATCGGCACCGTGTCACCGGTCGCCCTCGCCAGTACGGTCACTTCACCGCTGGTAGTCGCCCTGTCGGACCGACCGAGGACGGGTAGGCGATGTTCGACACCGTTGCCGTGGGGGTTGACGGCTCCGAGGCGAGCCTGCAGGCGCTGCGCTGGGCGCTTGACACCGCCGCCCTGCACCGCGCCACCGTGACCGCGGTCATCGCCAGCCCCATCGCGACCCGGTACTCCTCGTCCGCCGCCGCCAGGTTGTCCCACACCGTCGCGAACGAGTATGTGCAGGACGTCCGCGAGGCGATCCGCCGATTCGCGCCGCAGGCGGATCTCGAGGTGTTGGTGATCGAGGGCAACGCCACCCAGGTGTTGGTGAACATCTCCGACCGGGTCGACCTGCTGGTGGTGGCCGGCCAGGGATACGGCGGCTGGCGCGAGACGCTGAACCCGTCGCTGTCCGGCCAGCTGGCGGTGCGGACGAAGGCAGCGCTGTGCGTGGTCCGCTCCGTGCCCGAGCCGCCCAACGGGCGCATCGTCGTCGGGTATGACGGTGCGTCCAGCGACGCCGCGGTCCGGTTCGCCGCTGAAGAGGCCACGCTGCGAGCCGCGAAGCTGATGCTGGCGACCACCTGGCGCTACCCAAGGGACACCAGAGCGACGTCGCCGGAGGCTGCCGGCCTGCTCGAGGACGGCGCAGCGGCGGGTCAGGCACAGATGGTGGGGGAATTGCGCCGCTCGCACCCGGCGGCTGTCGTCCAGACCACCGTGCAACTCGGGAACGCCGTCGAGGTGCTCGCCGAATTGGCCGAGGCGGCGGACATGGTCATCGTGGGCTCGCGCGGGAACACCGGCGCCCTGCACGGCGGGCTACGGCACAGCGGACTGGGCCGGCTGGTGATCGGGTCCGTTGCCATCGGCCTGCTGCGACGGCCCACCTGCCCCCTGGTCATCGTGCCGCACGACGGCTGACCGCCACCGTTCCTCGGCGGGGCGGCTCGGTCATCCGGCACGGACCCGCCCGGTGACCACGTCAGGTAGCCGTCCGACGTCCCTCCGTCGCTGGTCAGAAGGGGTGGACGGGTCCTGCTACCGTTGTCGCATGGGCCCGATGCTGACCAGTCGGCGCGCCGTCGACCTCGTCCGTGTCGGTAGCGCGCTCTGTTGCGTCACCTCTGGGTGCCCATTCGCCTGCTGACCTGACGGTCACAGCAGCACCCGTCCAGCCCGATCCGCCTTCCCGCCGTGTGCGGGTGTGTGCCGGTCCGGCCCAGGGCTTCGACCCTGTTCCCCAGCAGAAGCAGATCCGGACCTGTCCGGACGTCCTCTCCCCGTCGCCGCCAGGGCGCTCAGGTCAACACCGCTAGGAGCACAGCATGAGCCGCGAGGATTCCCTCGTCACCACCGAATGGGCAGAGCAGAATCTGTCGACACCCGGCCTTGTCTTCGTCGAGGTCGACGAGGACACGGCCGCCTACGACACGGGACACATCCCGGGTGCCGTGAAGATCAACTGGAAGACCGAACTGCAGGACCCCGTCCGCCGCGACTTCGTCGACAAGGCCGGCTTCGAGAAGCTGCTGTCCGCGAAGGGAATCAACAACGACGACACGGTCGTGCTGTACGGCGGGAACAACAACTGGTTCGCCGCGTACGCCTACTGGTACTTCAAGCTGTACGGCCACCAGGACGTCAAGCTGATCGACGGCGGGCGCAAGAAGTGGGAGCTGGACGGCCGCGCACTGGTCACCGAGGTTCCCGACCGGGTCGAGACCAGCTACACCGCCAAGGACCAGGACCTGTCCATCCGCGCGCTGCGTGACGAGGTGGTCGCCGCGATCGGTACCCAGAACCTGGTCGACGTCCGCTCCCCCGACGAGTTCTCCGGCAAGCTCTTCGCCCCTGCCCACCTTCCGCAGGAGGCCGCGCAGCGCGCCGGTCACATCCCGACCGCGCTGAACGTGCCGTGGTCGAAGGCCGCGAACGAGGACGGCACCTTCAAGTCCGACGCCGAGCTGACCGAGCTGTACGCCTCCGTCGGGCTGCAGGACGACAAGGACACCATCGCCTACTGCCGCATCGGTGAGCGCTCGAGTCACACCTGGTTCGTGCTGACCGAGATCCTGGGCAAGCGCAACGTCAAGAACTACGACGGCTCCTGGACCGAATACGGCTCCCTGGTGGGCGTTCCGGTCGAGGTCGGTGCTTGAGCCGGCTGCCTGTTGTCATCCCCGGTCACCGACCACAACCGCGTGTCTTGAAAGGAACAGATATGTCCTGCGCAGCACCAGAACAGACCTCGGCACTGCCGGCCGGCACCGACGTCGGTGACCAGTCGGTCGTCCAGGGCCGGGTCCTCAACGGCTCCGACCCGGTCGGCGGCGCCTTCGTCCGGCTGCTGGATTCCACCGGCGAGTTCACCGCTGAGGTCGTGACCTCCGACGGCGGAGACTTCCGCTTCTACGCCGCACCCGGCTCCTGGACCGTCCGCGCACTGTCCCGCGCCGGGAACGGTCAGGCCAGCGGCGATGTCCGCCACGGCGTCAACCAGCTCGACATCGTGCTGGCCTGACACCCCCTCCAGCTGCGGCCGGCTCCCCTCGGGGCCGGCCGCTGCCATGCCCGGACCTGCACATGTGACGTGCTCGCCACCACGGGTCGCGCGACGGTTGCCCACGCTAGGCTTGGACCGTGGAGATCTTCTATACCGGACTGCTCATCCTGGTGGCGCTGCTCGTCACCTGGTTCGCGTTCTATGTCGTCTACCGGCTGGTGCACGAGGACAAGTGACCGACCGGCCCGATCCCACGCGGCACACCGGCCCAACAGCCGACGAGATCGCCGGACTGGTCAGCGCCGAGCGCACCGCCGGTGAATACGTCCCGGTGCCGACCAGCGGCACCGAAGCGGTCGCCGCCGCGGAACTGCGTGCCGAAGCGACCCGTGGCCTCGACATCGGCGACGTCGAGGCGCCGCCCATTCCGGCGGACACGGCCAACGTTCGCGCCCGTCCAGGCCTGCATCCCGACTGCCTTTCGCTGCTGCCGCTCGTCGGCGTCTGGCGCGGCACCGGGCTGTTCGGGAACGACCCCGGCGCCAAGGACCCACAGTTCGGCCAGCAGATCACCATCTCGCACGACGGCCGGCCCTTCCTCCGGTACGAATCGATCAGCTGGCTGCTGGACCCCGACGGGACGGTTGCGGGCCCGGCGAGCCGGGAACTCGGCTTCTGGCGTCCACAACCCGACGGCTCCATCGAATTCCTCGTCGCACACTCCGAGGGCCGCATCGAAGTCTTCTACGGTCAGCCGAGATCGGTTGCCAGCTGGGCACTGTCGACGGACGTCGGCTGGCGGACACCGACCGCGCCACCCGTCGTCGGCACCACAAGGTTGTACGGCATCACCCCGGACGGCAGGCTCGCCTACGTCGAGGAACGGGCGCATTCCGATGTCGAGCTGGCCCCTCACGCCTCTGCTGCGTTGGAACGCGTCGCCGGCTGAGCACCGTCGCCGCGGTGATCGGGACCCTGCGGCTGAGCTGGTTGCCGTCACCGGCGTTGTTCTGGGGATGTGCGTCGCTGATCCTGGTCTACGGCGCGTCTCCATCCTGGGTGTCGTCTACGGCGCGGGCACCGTATGACCGGCCCGACCTAACAGGGCGCTGGGCGATCCGGTCGACCCGCGGACCCGCCGTTTCCTGCGCCGGGTCGGGTCCGCCGCGGGTGCGGGCTGACCCTGCTAGCCGGCCAGCGCCGCCGAGACCACCTCGCGGGCCTCCTCCTGGACCTGCTTGAGGTGCTCGGGCCCGTTGAACGATTCCGCGTAGATCTTGTAGACGTCCTCGGTGCCGGACGGCCGCGCGGCGAACCACGCGTTCTCCGTCGTCACCTTGAGACCGCCGATGGCGGCTCCGTTCCCGGGCGCCGTCACCAGCCTGGCGGTGATCGGTTCACCGGCCAGCGAGTCGGCCTTCACGTCCTCCGGCGAGAGCTTCGCGAGCTTGGCCTTCTCCGCCTTGGTCGCCGGCGCGTCGACCCGTGCGTACGCCGGGTCGCCGAACTGACCAGTCAGTTCCTTGTACCGCTCGCTCGGTGACTTGCCGGTGACGGCGGTGATCTCCGATGCCAGCAGAGCCAGCAGGATGCCGTCCTTGTCCGTCGTCCAGACGGTCCCGCGCTTGCGCAGGAACGACGCGCCGGCCGACTCCTCACCGCCGAAGCCGATGGAGCCGTCGATCAGCCCGGGGACGAACCACTTGAAACCGACGGGCACCTCGACCAGCCGGCGACCGAGTTGGTCCACCACCCGGTCGATCATCGACGACGACACCAGGGTCTTGCCGACGCCCATGTCGGCGCCCCACTCCGGGCGGTGGCTGTAGAGGTAGTCGATGGCCACGGCCAGGTAGTGGTTCGGGTTCATCAGCCCGGCGTCCGGCGTCACGATCCCGTGCCGGTCTGCGTCGGCGTCGTTGCCGGTGGCCACCGCGTAGCCGCCGCCCTCGCGCACCTTCGTGACCACGGAGGCCATCACGTTCGGGGACGAGCAGTCCATCCGGATCTTGCCGTCCCAGTCCAGCGTCATGAACGACCAGGTCGGGTCGACGACCTTGTTGAGCACCGTCAGGTCCAGGTGCAGCCGTTCGGCGATCGCCGCCCAGTACGCCACCGACGCCCCACCCAGCGGGTCGGCCCCGATGTGCACCCCGGCGTCGCGGATGGCGGCGATGTCCAGCACGTTCTCCAGGTCGCCGACGTACCCGCCGACGAAGTCGTAGTAGCCGGTGGTGTCCGCGTCCTTCGCGGCCTGGTAGTTCATCCGCTTCACGTCGGTGAGGCCGCCGGCCAGGATGTCGTTGGCCCGGGCGGCGATGACCGACGTTGCATCACTGTCGGCTGGGCCGCCGTTGGGCGGGTTGTACTTGAACCCGCCGTCCCGGGGCGGGTTGTGGCTCGGGGTGACGACGATGCCGTCGGCCAGCCTGGTCGTGCGCTTCCGGTTGGCCTTCAGGATCGCGTGCGAGACCGCGGGCGTCGGGGTGTACCCGTCCGCCGCATCGAGCATGACGGTGACGCCGTTCGCAGCCAGCACCTCCAGGGCGGTGGCGGTGGCCGGCCCGGACAGTGCGTGCGTGTCCGCGCCGATGAACAACGGCCCATCGGTGCCCTGGTCCGCGCGGTACTCGCAGATCGCCTGGGTGATCGCGAGGATGTGGTCACGGTTGAAAGCGGTGTCCAGACTCGAACCGCGGTGGCCGGAGGTGCCGAACACCACCCGCTGGTCGGGATTCGAGACATCGGGGTGCAGGTCCTCGTAGGCCGCCAGCACGGCGTCGACATCGATGAGATCGCTGGCCTGAGCAGGCTGTCCTGCGCGTGGATCCATGCGGGTATTGAACCGGACCCGGCCGGTCACGGCATCACCGAGCCCCCGACCGGCGTAGTCGCGCCACCGGCGGGGGCCCGATGTTCACCACTTCGCGATGACGGGGATCACCTCACGGCCAAGTGTGGTGAGCGGGTCGATGGCCCACAGCCGCGGCACGATGCCGTGCGCATGCGTGATGCCCAACTTCGAGAAACCCTGTAGGGACTGCAGAATCGCGTCGACGTTCTCGCCCTTTTCGCCCGGGTCGAGGGGACACATCACGGTCTTCTCGATGTCGTCGTAGTTCCGGCCCTCCCGTTCGCAGTGCCCGCGCAGCACGTCGAGCTTGTGCTCCAGTTCCGGGCTCGGGAACAAATTGCAGGCCTGCGCATATTTGGCGACCAGGCGGAGCGTCTTCTTCTCGCCCGACCCGCCGATCAGGATCGACGGGTGCGGCTTGTGCAGTGGCTGCGGCGAGTTCAGCGTGCGGCCCAGCTGGTAGTGCCGGCCGTCGTACGGCCCGTCCTGATCACTCCACATCTGCAGGCAGATCTGCAGCGTCTCCTCGAGTCGCTCGAACCGCTCCGCGGTCGGCGGGAATTCAAGACCGAGGCCGGTGGCCTCCTCCTCGTTCCAGGCGGCGCCGATGCCCAGCCACGCCCGCCCGCCGGAGAGCACGTCCAACGTGCTGACCAACTTGGCCAGCATCCCCGGCTGGCGGTAGGTCACCGCCGTGACCCAGGACACCAATTCCACGGTCGAGGTACGAGCGGCGAGATAGCCGAGAGTTGTGTAGGCCTCGAGCATCTCGTGCTCCGGCGGGCCGAGCAGGCCGATCTGCCACAGATGGTCCATCACGCTCACCTTGGTGAAGCCGACCTGTTCGGCGGTCGTCACGATGCGGTCAAGATCGCCGCGCAACCCGGCCGGTCCGTCGGGATACGTGAAATCCGCGATGTGTAATCCGATTTCCATGAATGATCCTCTCGACGACCGAACGTCAACCTTTCCGAGAGTAATGACCTGGTGAGCGGCTGACGATCGTGCACCCTCGAAGGTCGCTCCGGGTCTTGCGTGCAATGCCCGCGATGACGACGCTGGTAGGTATGTGTCGCAACATTCGAACCCTGCACAACTTCGACCCGCCCGCCACCAATGACGAGGTGCACGCCGCCGCGCTGCAGTACGTGCGCAAGGTCAGCGGCAGCACGAAGCCGTCCGCGGCGAACCAGGCGGTCTTCGACCGCGCCGTGGAGGAGATCGCGCACATCACCCGGCATCTCCTGGAGGACCTGGTGACGACGGCGCCGGCCAAGGACCGCGATGTCGAGGCAGCCAAGGCACGGGCCCGGGCGGCCGAACGGTACGGCCGCATCGCCGGCTGACCGTCGCCAGGTTCGGACAGCACGGACATTCGGGATTTCACGGGACTTTTGACGCGGAGACTCTTCCACCAACCCTGGCTAGTATCCGTCCGTGACCGCCTCCAAGCACATCGTCCAGGTCGACCTCACCGACGTGGAGACCTTCACCAGACAGTTCCTCGAGGAACTGCAGTTCGGGCAGGGCGTCGCCCTGGTCCGGGCAACGACGCACGACCTCTATATGGCGTTGGCGAAGACCGTCCGCCAACAGCTGATGTCCCGCTGGCTCGACACGCTGAACACCCAACTCGACGCGAACGCCAAGGCGGTTGCCTACCTGTCCGCCGAGTACCTCCTCGGCCGGCAGCTGGACAACGCGCTGCTCGCCGCCGGGCTCAGCGACGTCGCGGCGAAGTCCATGGAATCGCTGGGCCTGAATCTGGACAGCCTGCGTGACGCTGAGGTCGAGCCCGGGCTCGGCAACGGCGGCCTGGGCCGGCTCGCCGCCTGCTTCATCGACTCCCTCGCGACCCTGGGCGTACCGGCGGTCGGGTACGGGATCCGTTACGAGTACGGCATCTTCCGGCAGACTTTCGTGGACGGCGCCCAGGTGGAGCAGCCTGACTCCTGGCTCACCAACGGCTCGCCGTGGGAGTTCCCGCACCCCGAGATGGCCGTCACCGTGCGGTTCGGCGGCAGCACCGAGCAGTACGTGGACACCGACGGTGTGATCCGGTCGCGGTGGAACCACGGCTGGGAGGTCCGCGGTATCCCCTACAACTACATGGTCCCGGGATACGGCATCGGCAACGTCAACACCCTGCGGTTGTGGAGCGCACGGGCCACCCAGGCCTTCGACCTCACGGTGTTCAACGCCGGCGACTACCTCGAGGCGGTCCGCTCCCAGGCCTTCGCCGAGAACATCTCCAAGGTGCTGTACCCGGAAGACTCCACCCCGCAGGGCAAGGAACTCCGCCTGCAGCAGCAGTACTTCTTCGCAGCGTGCTCGCTGCGCGACTTCCTCGACCACACGCTGCCCCGCGACTTCGACATGCACGAGCTCCCCGACCGGGTGATCTTCCAGCTCAACGACACCCACCCGGTGATCGCGATCCCCGAGCTGATGCGGATCCTGGTCGACGAGCGGCAGATGGAATGGGACGAGGCGTGGGCCATCACCAAGCGATGCTTCGCGTACACCTGCCACACGCTGCTGCCGGAGGCGCTCGAGGTGTGGCCAGTGAGCCTGCTCGGCCGGCTGCTGCCGCGGCACCTCGAGATCATCTTCAAGATCAACGAGGACTTCCTCGCAGAGGTCCGGGCCGCCTACCCGACGGAGGAGTTCCGCGCGCGGCGGATGTCGATCATCCAGGAGTACCCGTTCCAGGCCGTCCGGATGGCCTACCTCGCGACCGTCGCAGGCTCGATGGTCAACGGCGTTGCGGAACTGCACAGTGAGCTGCTGCGCGACCAGGTGCTCTCCGACTTCGCGGCCTACTGGCCGGAGAAGTTCACCAATGTCACCAACGGCGTCACCCCGCGGCGGTTCGTCAGGCTGGCCAACCCGGGCCTGTCGAGGCTGATCACCGCCACCATCGGTGACGGGTGGGTGCGAGACCTCGACCGCCTCCAGGACCTGGAGCCGTACGCCGACGACGACGCCTTCGTCCGCGCGTTCGCAGCGATCAAGGGCGCGAACAAGGTGCGGCTGGCCAGTCTGCTCGAGCGCCGCGACGGCATCATTCTCGATCCCAGCGCAATCTTCGACGTGATGGTCAAGCGGCTGCACGAGTACAAGCGGCAGACGCTGAAGCTGCTGCACGTCATCACGCTCTACCAGCGCATCCAGGACAACCCGGAAATCGATATCCAGCCCCGGGTGGTGCTGTTCGGCGCCAAGGCCGCACCCGGGTACCGGATGGCGAAGACGACGATCGCGCTGATCAACGCCGTCGCGAAGGTGCTGGAGGCGGACCCGTTGGTGGCCGGCCGGCTGAGCATCGCGTTCCCGGCGAACTACAACGTCACCCTGGCCGAGACGCTGATCCCCGCTGCGGACCTGTCCGAGCAGATCTCGCTGGCCGGCAAGGAGGCGTCGGGCACCGGCAACATGAAGCTGGCGCTGAACGGGGCGCTGACCATCGGCACCCTGGACGGCGCGAACGTCGAGATCCGGGATCTGGTCGGCAAGGAGAATTTCTTCCTCTTCGGGATGACCGAACCGGAGGTCACCGCCACCGCCACCGCCGGCTACCGGCCGCACACCTACTACGAGTCCGACCCGACGCTGCGCCGGGCGATGGACGCGATCTCCTCCGGCGAGTTCTCCGCGGGCGACCGCGGCGCCTTCGCCCAGCTGGTGGACTCGCTGCTGCACCATGACCAGTACATGGCGCTGGCCGACTACAAGGCCTACATCGAAGCGCAGGACGCTGTCGACGTCGCCTACCGGGATCAGCAGGCCTGGACCCGCAGCGCGATCCTGAACGTGGCGCGCTCGGGCTTCTTCTCCAGCGACCGGTCCATCCGCGACTACATCGACCGGATTTGGCACACCTCGGCCGTCCCGATCGACTGACGGCTCGGGTTGGGCGCACGGCTGTGGTTGGTCTTGCTGGCCGCCCGCTCTCCCGGGTGGACGCCTTCCTCACGCTGCAGCATCAGCGGGGGGCGTCGACCCCGGCGCGGCACGACCCCGGCGCGGCGCCGGGGCGCCATCCCGGGCCCGATCTGAGGCACCTCAGACCACCTCAGACCCGCCATCTGAGGCATTCCGGTGCGGAAGGGTGCTCGCTCGCCCGATGCCGGGACTGGGTGCTCAGCAGCACTGTTGCTCTTACGACGACGAGCAACCGGTTCGCCGACGTTTCGAGGGAGAGCCCGATGAGCATGTCCTGGGGACCGGCAATTGACGCCGAACTCGGTTACCGCCAGCAGCAGGTGAGGATCGGGGTCCTGCGCGCCACCAATCGCCGTGCGGCCCGCAGCACGGCGCGCACCAACCGGCGGCGTTCCGCCCAGCGAGCGGAGCGTTCCGCCTTCGCCACGCTAGGGCGGCCGGCGCACGCGGCGTGACCGACACCGTCACGAGCCGCATGACGGACACAGGCCTCAGCAACCTGACAGACAGAGGCCCGAGCACCATGACGGACGCCGAGACCCGCTTCACCGATGCGGGCGGAAGCCGCCCAGCCATCACCCGGAGCGAACCGAGCTGCGGTGTCGGTGCCAACTGACACTATGGACACCGTGGCTCGGTCCGCGGCCGGTGCGCCGTTCGTCGCTCGCTCCGAGCAGGTGGGGCAGTTCGAACTGGCGCTCACCCGTGCCCGGGCCGGCGAGCCCGGAGCCCTGCTGATCTCCGGCGACGCAGGCGTCGGGAAGACCCGGTTGCTGGCCCGGATGGCGGAGATCGCCTCCGCCGGAGGCGCTTTGGTCGTCACCGGCCACTGCATCGACCTCGGCGACGTGGGTCTGCCGTACCTCCCGTTCACCGACATCCTCGGCCAACTGCGGGGCACCACCGATACGGTCGAGCGGGCGATCGAGGCCCGGCCGGCGTTGGGCAGGTTGCTCGACGGCGGCATGGCCGAAGCGTCGGTCGGCCCCGAGAACCAGGCCGCCCGTCTGCAATTGTTCGACGGCGTGGCCGCGGTGCTGGGCGCGGTCGGCGCCCCTGATCGCCCCCTGGTGCTGATGGTGGAGGACCTGCACTGGGCGGACCCGTCGAGCCGTGACGTGCTCCGGTTCCTGTTGGCGAGGCTGCGCAACGAGCATCTGCTGGTGGTCGGCACCTATCGGACGGACGACCTACATCGCCGTCACCCGCTGCGTCCTGTCCTGGCCGAGCTGTTGCGTCACCCCAAGGTCGACCATCTCGAATTGCCTCCCTTCAACCATGACGAGCTCGCCGAGTTCGGCGAGGCGGTCACCGGTCACGCGCTGCCGGAATCGGCCCTGCAGCGAGTTCTCGCACGGTCGGAGGGCAACGCCTACTTCGCCCAGGAGCTGCTCGAATCCGGTTCCGACGCCGCCGCACTGCCCGGCTCGTTGGCCGACGTGCTGCACGGACGTCTGGAGCGACTCGAGCCATCCGTGCAGACTCTCGCCCGGATCGCCTCGGTGGCGGGCCGCAGGGTCTCGGAGCCGCTGTTGTGGGCGGTGGCCTCGCAGGATCCGAGTTTCCCCGACCCCGCGACGTTCGATGCCGCGCTGCGTGAGGCCGTCACCCATCACGTGCTCGCGGCCGAGGAATCGCGGTGGATCGCTTTCCGGCACGCGTTGCTGGCCGAGGCGGTGTACGCCGACCTGCTGCCCGGCGAACTCGCCTCCCTGCACCGCGCCTATCTGCGTCAGCTGACCGCCGATCCATCGCTGGGCTCACCCGCGCAGATCGCGCACCACGCGCTGCGCAGCCACGAGTTGCCGGCCGCGCTCGCGGCGTCCCATGCCGCGGCCCGGGAGGCGGCCGACGTGCTTGCCCCGGTGGAGGAACTTCGGCACCTCGAGACGGTGCTGCAGTTGTGGGACGCGGTCCCCGATGCCGCACGCCTGGCGGGCCAGGACCGGATCGAGGTCGCCATGGCCGCCGCAGCCGCCGCCAGCAGGGCCGGTCAACCTGCCCGCGCCGCCGCGCTCGCCCGGTCCGCGCTGGCCAAAGCCGACCCGGTCCGCGCCGCCGGGCTGACCCCGGCCGCGGTCACCTACCTCATCGACGAAGACCATGCGCGGGAGGCGCTGGCCCTGGCGAACCGTGCGCTGGAGGTGCTGGACGCCGACGCGCCGTCGCCGGACCGCGCGCGATTGCTGGCCGCGCATGCCAGGTCGGCCCTCAACACCGACCTCGACGACGAGGCACGGCGCACCGCGGAACGCGCCATCACCGAGTCCCGACTGCTCGGGGTGTCCGACGCCGAGGCAGATGCACTCACCACATTGGCGGTGCTCTACGTCGACGATGCCGACCGGGCGGGCGCGCTACTCCGCGGCGCCCTGGAAACAGCGAGGAGCACCGGCGACCTCATCACCGAGCTGCGCAGTGTGCACAACCTGGTGGCCAATCGGTATTACGCGGGCTCGCTGAAGGAGGCGGCCGAGATCTGCGACGACGGCATCGAGCGCGCCCGGACGACCGGCGTGCTGTGGACCGGATACGGCGTCGGCATGCTGATTTTCCGGTCGCTCATCCGTTACGTGTCCGGCGATCTCGCTCCCGCTCCCCCGGACGTGGACTGGGTGCCGGAATCCGCCACCTGGATCTTGTCGGTGGTCGACCTGTACGCCGCCGCGGCGCGGGGTGACGCGGATGTGATCGCCAGGGGCCGCGCGGTCAAGGCCGACTGGCGGCGGGACCCGATGGCCGCCCTCATCTCCGGCGGCTGCACGATCGACGCGCTGACCTGGGCGGGCGACCAGCAGGCGGCCGTCGACCTGACCCTGCAGGTGATCGAGTTCATGGAAGGCGCCTGGAACGACTACTTCCTCGGCGGAATCTGGCTCTCCGCGCTCGGCCTGACCGCCCTGGCCGACAGGGCAGAACAGACGCGGCTCGCCGGCGGCGACCCGTCACCGGACATCGCTCTCGGCGGGGTCCTGCTCGAGCGGACGATCGAGACCGCGCGGCGGGGGCGCCCACGAGGGGGGCGACTCGGCCCGGAGGGCAGGGCCTGGATGGCGCGAGCCCGGGCAGAGCACGGCCGGCTCATCGGCGACGACGACCCCGCCCGGTGGGAGGAGGTCGCCCGCGAATTCGACTACGGCTACCGGTACGAGGTCGCGCGCAGCCGTTGGCGGCGTGCGTCGGCGCTGGCCGCCGCAGGTGACCACCAGCAGGCGCAGTCGGAGGCATTGGCGGCACTGGCGGAAGCAGTCGAGATGGGGGCACGTCCGCTCGTTGACGCGATCCGGGACCTCGGCCGCCGGGCCAGGCTCGAACTGCCCGGCAGCCGGCCGACCGTCGGGGTCCTGACCGACCGCGAGGAGGCGGTGCTGCGCCTGGTTGCCACCGGCATGACGAATCGTCAGGTGGGCGAGCGCCTGTACATCAGCGGCAAGACGGTCAGCGTGCACATGTCCAACGTGCTCGCCAAGCTCGGCGTCAGCGGTCGCGCCCAGGCCGTCGCAGTGGCGCACCGCCGCGGATTGCTGGCCGAGGAACACTGACGGCGAAGCGCTGACTGCGATACACGGAACAGAACGCCGACCGAGAAACCCGGACCGAGAAACCGGCGGTTGACCAGTACCGGCGGGCCGAGGCCAGGGCCCCTGGGCGAGGATGAGCAGGTGGCCCAGACCGACGACGCGCTCCGCGACGCGACGGACGAGCTGTACTCGGCGGATCCCGACGCGTTCCTGCCCCGCCGGGGTGAGCTGGCCGCCGAGGCCAAGAAGTCGGGAGACCCGGCGACTGCGAAGCTGATCGCCGCGCTGCGCAAGCCGACCCGGTCGGCCTACGCGGTCAACTCGCTCGCCCGTTCCGACCCGGACGGCATCGCCGAACTGGTGGAGCTCGGCGAGCGTCTCCGCGAGGCCGAGCGCACCGTCGACCCCCGGCAGATCCGTGAACTCACCAAGCATCGCCGGCGGTTGGTGAACGATCTCACCCGCCGGGCCTTCGAGGCCATCGGCGACGCCTCGCCCAGCTCCGCGGTCCGCGACGAGGTGGTCTCGACGTTGACCGCGGCGTTGGCCGAGGAGAGCATCGCCGCCCAGGTCGCCGACGGCACGCTGGTGAAGCCTGCCCGGTGGGAGGGTTTCGGATCCGTCGGGTCCCCGGATCTCACACTGGTGGGCGGGACGGGCGGCCGCGCATCGCGCGGGACCGACGGCACCAGAGCCGGCGGTGGGGCGACAAAGTCTGGCCCACAACGCACGTCCACGCCCGGCGCTTCGACAAAAGGCATGTCGCGCGAGGAGCGTGAGGAGTCCCGGCGGCAGGCTGCAGAGCAGGAGGCGCATCGCAAGGCCGAGGAGAAGGCTCAGCGGGAAGCGGCCGCCGAGGAGGCGAAACGGGCCCGCATCGACGAGGCGCGGCGGGCCGCGGACGATGCGGAGGAGGCCTACCTGCTCGCGGCCGACGAGGAGCAGACCCGCGTGGACCGGTTACGCGAACTCGAGGAGCAGGTCGCGGACGCCCGGAAGGCCGTCGATGAGGCCCGGGTGCAGCTTCGCCGCGCGGAGATCAGGCAACGACGGGCTGGTGATGCGCTCACCAGGCTGGGTGGGTGAGCAGTCACCGCGCCAGGTCGCGGGCCGCCGCCGTCAGGATCGGCGAGCCGACCGATTCCTGCACGCACCGGGCAAACAGCCAGTCCCGCAAGCGCTCCGGGTTCAGATCGAGAAGTGCGGCCATCCGCCGGACGAACCCTCGCGCATCCCCGGCCAGCCGATCCGGGCAGTTGAGCATGTGTTGCACAGGGTCGTACGTTGGGTCGCCGACGTAGGGCTTCGGGTCGATCACCAGCCACGGTTCGCGCTGCGCGGCGAGGATGTTCCCGGCGTGCAGGTCGGTGCACAGCAGCACCTCCGATGGTGCGTCGAGCGGCAACTGCCGGAACATCTGGATGCCGTCCCGAGCCAGACCCGGGTCGAGCAGGTCGGCCCGGCCTGGCGCATCGGGACTCGCCAGCGCCGCCGCGAACCTGGCCTCGAACGAATCGGCCCACCAGCTGCACATGCCGGCCAGCGACCGGAACGGGTGCCCGGCCGGCGGCTGCACCCACAGCCGACGCAGAAGGGCGCGCCACCGTCTCGTCCTGTTCGGCGGGCGGGCATGACGTCTACGAGAACCGTTCCCGGGTGACATTCCTCGAGCAACAACGCACGGCTCGAGCCGATGACGGCGGAATCGAGCAGCCGAACGGTACCGTCACCCGCCCACACCCGCAGGCCGTCGGCTTCGTGCAGCCCCTCATCCTCCAGCGACACCGCCGTCTGCCGGACGATCTTGAGCACCACCCGCCGACCGACGGGGTCGCGCGCCGGCGCAACCCACGCGGTGACACCGCCCGGCTGATACGGGCGGCCGGGCCGGAGGTCCCAGTGCCGGGTGATCATGCTGACGACGCCGGCCAGGTCGGCGAGCCAGGCGTGCGCTGCCGACCCCGGCGGCTCGTGCTGCTCGATCCATCCGGCCAGGTTGGCCGGAATTTCGAACGGGCGCATGGTCGTTATTTTGCCCGAGGCACCCGCCACCGCCGACGCTTTTCGTCGTCCGAGCATCACAGCACCGACGGTGACTCAGATGTCGTGCGTGCTGAGCCAGTCCAGGCAGTAGTCGGCGACGGCTTCCCAACCGGCGTCGAAGGTCAGGCTGTGCCCGCGGCGCGGGAAGACGTGATGGTCGGTGTCGTCATCGGGAAAGTTCCGGCGGCCGAACCGTTCCCACCCCCGCACGACCCGCTCGGGGCAGAGCCTGTCCCGACCACCGCTGATCAACAACAGTGGCGCCCGGCCGGCGGATCGCGCGCGTACGGCCGGATCACGCCAGGTGGCCGAGGCTCTGATCAGTGGCCAGATCGTCGAGGGGATGACGAACCGGCGGTAGAGATCGACGGCCTCGCCGGGCGGGCAGGCGTTCGCGTAGGCCAGGGTGAATGCCCGGAGCGACAGCGCCCCCGGTCGCCGGACATCCGCCGCGCGCCAGCGCAGTTCGGTTGCGAGATGGCCGAGAGCCGCAGAACGCCGGACCCAGCCGACAGCCGGCGGTGCGATGGCGATGGCTGCACCGGCGGAGTACCCGCGACCGAGCAGGATCTGCACGACGACGGCGCCGATCCCGTGGCCGACGAGGATCCGCCCCGGCTCCGCGTCCGTCAGCAGACCGTCAAGCCTGTCGACCAGGGTGCTCAGGGACACCCGCGTCTTCAGAGGCGGGGGGCGTCGGTGCCCCTCGGCAGGGCCGTTCTCGCCGGGCCAACGGGAGACCAGGCTGTCATAGCCGTTGCGATCGAAGTGCTCCTGCCAGGCGGCCCAGGACCGCGAATGCACCCAGGTTCCAGGCACGAAGACGACCCGTCCGCGGCCGTTGCCGGTGTCGTGCAGCACCCCGACCCCCCCGCCCTGCGCTACCGAAGGGAACTGACGGTAGGCACTCGGAGCCTGACGGAGTGTGTTGAGCGTGCAGCTTCCTGTTCCCACGGTGCAGGAAGATCGCGTGGGCATCCGCCGTTGGCGCCCCGGATCCGCCGGGGTGAACGCGGCTCAGATCCGAACGACGAACGCAGTGCTCTGCACTCCAGGGCCTGTACGCGGCGCCGAAGCCCAATTACCGTCATTCCGACGACGGGTGTCGATCCGGACGAAGCACGCCGGCACCGCAGGACATCGGAAGGAGGTCGGCCACCGTGACCGTCATCCTGGACACCGACCTGCTGCCGGCGCGGGAGCGCGCCGATGCCGTCGAGCACGCCATGCAGCTGTCCGGGATACCCGCACGGCTCACTCACGAGCCTCCGGTCGAGGAGGTGTTCGCCCGCATCGAGCTGTGGCCGCTGGGTGGCGGTACCACGCTGATGCACCGGGACGGCTCCGGGGTGTGCCTGACCAGGACCCCTCGCCAGGTTCGCGCGGTGGCCCCGGAGCGCATAGCCGTGACAGTGCTCGGTCCCGGTCGATGGACCTACGCGCAGGGCCGGCACGATGAACAGGTCGAGACGCGCGACCCTGCAATGGTTCTCACCGATCACGCGGTTCCGTACGAATTCAACCGAATCGGCGGGGGTGAGACCTTCTCGCTCAATCTCGATCACGCCGCCCTCGGATTGCCGATCGACCGGGTGCACGCTGCGGTGGGCCGGATAGCGTCGAGTCCGGTGTATTCATTGGTCCGCGACAACATCCTGCGGCTCAACTCGACCCTTGCCGCGGAACCGGTGGGTCCGGCCTGGGGCATGCTCGGCAACGCTGCGACCGAACTGGTTCGCGCGCTGGTCATCAGTTCTACCGAAGACCACGTGCGACAACATGTCTCGATCACCGACAGTCTGGGACTGCGAATCAGGCTGCACCTCGAGGCCCATCTGCGGGATCAGGATCTGACCCCGTCCCGGATCGCCCACGACCACCACATCTCGCTGCGGCAGCTGTACAACGTCTGGTCCAGGACGAACCAGCAGCCTCTCGGTCAGTGGATCATCGCCCAGCGATTGGACGCCGCCCGCCGCGACCTCGCCCGCCCCGACTCCCGGATGCACACCATCGCCGCCGTGGCTCGAGGGTGCGGATTCGTGGACACCGCCCACTTCGCCCGGACATTCCGCCAGGCATATGGGATGTCGCCGCGTGAATGGCGGGCCATCGCACGGCTGGACAGCGCGGCGACGGAACCGCGGACAACTCCCGCGCGCTGAGCTCCTGCGTGCTGAGCACACAACGATGCACGAATCGGAGATTCGACGCGCGGTCCCCGACCTACGGTCGAGCGGTGCCCGGACGGCCCAGGGCGCCACCATCACCGTTCCCAGAAAGGGTCACCATGACAGAAGCCGCCACCCCGTCCCTGACCGACCGTGAGCTCGCCGAAATCGAGCGCGCCAACGATTCGGGTCTCACCCCGGTCGCCTTCGTCCACGGCCTGTGGCTGCTGTCCAGCAGCTGGCAGCAGTGGCGCGACTTCTTCGAGGGTCAGGGCTATACGACCATCGCCCCGGGTTGGCCGGATGATCCGGCAACCCTCGAGGAGGCGTATCAGAATCCTGACGTGTTCGCCCACAAGATGGTCCAGGACGTCACCGACCATTACCTGCACGCAATTTCGCTTCTCACCAAGAAGCCCGCCGTGATCGGCCATTCCTTCGGCGGGTTGATCTCATTGAAGATCGCCGGCGAGGGCTCGTCATTCGCGACGGTTGCCATCGACAACGCCCCCTTCAAGGGGGTTCTGCCGCTCCCGCTGAGCGCATTGAAGTCCGCGTCACCAGTTCTGGGTAATCCGGCGAACCGGGGCCGGGCAATTTCGCTGACGCTGGAGCAATTCACCTTCGGCTGGGCCAACAACCTGGACGAAGCCGAAACCAAGGAGCTGTACGAGACGTATCACGTTCCGGCCTCTGGTGCACCGCTGTTCCAGGCCGCCGTAGCGAACTTCAATCCATTCGGCGGCGAGACCAGGGTGGACGTCAAGAATCCCGAACGCGGGCCCATCCTCATCATCGCAGGCGACAATGACAACACCGTCCCGCTCGCCATCACCCACGCGACCCAGAAGTATCTCGCCAAGCACAGCACGGACGTCACCGAACTGGTCGAGGTGCCTGGCCGCGGGCACTCACTCACGATCGACCACGGTTGGCGGGAAGTCGCCGAACTCGCACTCGGATTCGTCAAGCGTTTCAGCTGACGTCGCGCGCAACGCCATCCGACATCCCGACCCCTGACCCCCGACCCCTGCCTTCCGGCCCACGCATCCCTGGAGACTGACATGACAGACCATCTTTTCGGCGACCCCCCACCCCGGCGCAGACGTCGAGGAGCGATCGCCGCGATCGCCCTCGCTGTCACACTGCTGCTCTCGCTCGCCCTTCCGAGTGCGTCGAGTGCCACCGGTGCTGCCGCACCGGATGTCTCGCGCTCGGCCGCGACCGGCGGCCACGGATCCGGCGCCACACCGACGATCGTTTTCGTGCATGGGGCGTTCGCGGACGCCTCCGGCTTTGCCGGCAGCATCACCGACCTCCAGCGCGCCGGGTATCCGGTGCTGGCGCCGGCGAATCCGCTGCGCGGCCTGACGACCGACGCCGACTCGCTCAGAACCTTTCTCAGTACGATCGCCGGGCCGGTCGTTCTCGTCGGGCACTCCTACGGCGGCGCGGTGATCACGAACGCCGCAACCGGAAACCCGAACGTCAAGGCATTGGTGTATGTCGCCGCGTACGCCCTCGACGAGGGCGAGACGGTCGACGCAGCAAACAGTCTCGGCGGCGGGACCTCGAACCTGCTGGCAAACATCGAACCGCGGCCGATCCCCGGCGTTCCGGCCGCACCGCCGCCGGCCGGTGACTTGGACGCCTACATCAAGCTGTCGTCGTTCAGGGCGATCTTCGCTGCCGACGTCCCCGCGGCCACCGCCGCCGTGATGGCTGCCACCCAGCGACCGGCGACCATCACGTCACTGGTGACACCGTCCGGCGTGCCGGCCTGGAAGACGATCCCGTCCTGGTACCTGGTCGCCGGCAAGGACAAGGCCATTCCGCCGGAGGCCGAGCGCGCGATGGCCAAGCGCGCGCACGCGAAGACGGTGGAGATCCGCAGTTCGCATGCCGTCATGGTCAGCCATCCCAGTGCCGTCACCGCGCTGGTGCTGGCCGCGGTTCGCGGAACCCGCTGACTCACTGCCCCCTGAGAACGGCCCGGATACCGACAGGGCGCCGACGGAGGGCGTGGGGCTGAGCCGGACGACGCCGTTCGGCACGTCGGGATCAGGACCGAGAAACGCCTGCAGCATGACGATCACACCTGCCGCCGCCCAGGCCTGCGGCCGGCAGGACGCCGGGTAGGGAACCGAACTCGTCCGCCGGCGCCCCGGGGAGAGCCATTCGCAAGGCCTGCAGATCGGCGACGGACCTGCTGACCAGCGGTCCCAGCCGGTGATCGCCTTCGAGCACCGACGGGACGGCCGCGGGCGCGGACCGCGCAGGCACCACGACGGCATCCCGGTCGCGGACGGAGAGGGACCAGGAAACCGTGACCTCCGACCGCGCGCCGACGACGAGCGGCCATTCCGCGGCAACACCAGAACCGTCCAGATCGATTCATGCTGCTGGGCAGGCAATCTCGACCTCCGGGTGAGGGCGGCCATCGCCGAACTCTCCTACCGTCCCCACCTCGCGGCCCAGCAGCTCCGTACCCGGCGTTCGCAGTTGCTCGGGCTGCGCATCCACCAGGCGCCTGAACCCACCGTCTTCGACCGCTTCCTGCACGCCATGACCGAGGCTGCCGCGGCCGCCGACTACCGGGTGATCCTGTACACGGCCGGCGACGACGAGCGCGAGATCGATTCCTATGACGAGCTTCTCGACAGATGGAACGTCGACGGACTCGTGCTCACGTATGCCCACTCCGGTGACCGGCGCACCAGACATCTCGGCGCGCCAGCCGTTCCCTTCGTGACGTTCGGCCGTCCATGGGACGGTGCCAACGGACACTCCTGGGTAGACGTCGACGGGGCTGCCGGCACCAGGGCGGCCACCCGACACCTGCTCGACTCCGGACACCGACGAATCGGTTTCGTCGGCTGGCCCGAGGATTCCGATGTGGGAAACGACAGGCTCTCGGGCTGGGCGGGCACGGTGAGCGCCGCCGGCCTGTCCGTGCCGGAACCACGGCGCTGCCTCAACGACATCGACGCCGGCCGGGCCGCCGACTTGACGCTGGACGCGTACCGGAACCTGGCGTCCCGCGACTTCCCGCTGTGGTTCATGAACTCGGTGATCGTCACGTTCTTCGTCACCATCGGGCGGGTGTTCTTCGATTCGCTGGCCGGGTACGCGCTCGCCCGGCTGCACTTCGCCGGCCGGTCGGCGATGTCGGCACTCTTCATCGCTCTGCTGGCCGTGCCCGGCGTGGTGCTGCTGATCCCCAAGTATCTCGTTCTCGTCCAGCTGGGCATCTTCAACACTTACTTCGGCATGATCATCCCGCTGATCGCAGATGCCGCAGGCGTTTTCATCATGCGTCAGTGGCTTCACGAACTGCCGCACTTCATCGTTTCGCGACAGAGCCCTGACCTGAACACCTGGACGTCCGGTGTCGCCACCTGGTCAGCGGTCAACTCGGGGCCGGGACGCAATTCCCGCTGAAAATGGCGGCGGCACTTTTGATGACGATTCCGGTCGCCATCGCGTTCTTCATCTTCCAGCGATACTTCGTCCGCTGTGCGAGCGCAGGCGCCGTCAAAGGCTGATCAGACCGTCAAGGGCTGATCAGGATGGAACCTGCGAGCAGTGCCGACAATTCCGCGGTCAGGCCGCCGTCGGACCGCTCGATTCCGTCGATCGCGATGACGGGCGCCAGCAGTCTCGCACTGGAGGCGAGCCACACCCCATCGGCGGCATGCAGGTCCGCCGCGGTCAGTACTGCGGTGTCGGTGAACCAGCCGGCGGCACCGGCGTCCCGGAACAGCCGCCGCACGGTGATGCCGTCGAGGATCCCGGCGCTCGGCGGGGTGAGCAGGGTGCGTCCGCGGGCGACCACCACCGAAGCCGTCGGCGCCTCCAGGACCGCGCCGTCCGAGCCGAGGAAGATCACGTCATCGGCGGCATTCGCGGTCGCGTGCCGTAGCGCAGCCATGTTCACGCCATAGGACAGCGTCTTGGCGCCGGCCAGCAGCCACGGTGCGGCCTCCGCACTCTCCGCGGTGAAACCCCGGTTCAGCAGCAGGACACGCACACCGCTCACCCGCTGCCGGATGCTCATCGGCGACAGCGCAGCGCCGAGCGCATAACAGACCGGCGTCGACGCCGACTCCGGACCGCGACTGGCCACCAACCGGATCACCATCTGCCGGCCGCCGTCCCACGCCTGGACAACGGCCATGGCCGCCCGACGCCATTCATCCGGCCCGGGGACGACCATTCCGGTCATCTCAGCGGAGATCGCGAGCCTCGCCAGGTGATCATCGAGATCCCGCGGGACGCCGTCCACCACCAGAGTCGTCTCGAACACCCCCTCGCCGCGCAGCACCCCGAGATCGTCCGGGCGCAGCAACGGTTCCTCGGGATCGAGCAGGCTTCCGTCCAGCAGCGCCACCAGCGGCGCAGGATGGTCCGTCACGGTGCACACGGTAGGCGATCCGGACCGGGCCACCCGCCGCGGCTCCGCGCCGGACCGGAAGCTGTGGTCAGAGCTTGCGCAGCCTGATCCTGGACACGGCGTGGTCCGGGCCTTTTGTCATCACCAGCGTCGCCCGGCCCCTGGTGGGCAGGATGTTCTCGACCAGGTTCGGCTCGTTGATGGACGACCAGATGCCGTTGGCCATTTCCACCGCCTCGCCGTCGGTCAACCCGGCATACCGGCGGAAATAGGAGCCGGGGTCGGCGAACGCGGTTTCCCGCAATCGGAGGAATCGCTCGACGTACCACCGCCGGATATCGACCGGGTGCGCGTCGACATAGATCGAGAAGTCGAAGAAGTCGGACAACGCCAGCGCACTGCGGCCCGTTTGATCCAGGCTGGCCGGCTGCAGAACATTGAGCCCTTCGAGGATCAACACATCCGGCCGCCGGACGATCACCTGGTCGTCGGGGAGGATGTCGTAGGTCAGGTGGTCGTATCTCGGGGCGCGCACCTCGGCCGCCCCGGACTTCACCTCCGCGACGAACCTGAGCAGCGCCCTCCGGTCGTACGACTCCGGAAACCCCTTGCGCTCCATCAGGTTCCGCTGCTGCAGGATCTGGTTGGGATACAGGAAACCGTCGGTGGTGACCAGTTCGACGCGGGGTGTGTCGGGCCAACGGCCCAGCATCTCGGCCAGCACCCTGGCGGTCGTCGACTTCCCGACCGCTACCGAGCCGCCGACCCCGATGACGAAGGGGGTCCGCTCGGTGCGCTCGCCGAGGAAGGTGGTGGTGACCTGGTGCAGCGCCCCGGTACCGCCGACGTACATGTTCAGCAGCCGGGAGAGCGGCAGGTAGATGTTCTCCACCTCGTCGAGGTCGATCGGATCGCCCAGACCACGGAGCCGCTCGACCTCCTCGCCGGAGAGCGGCAGCGGTGTGGACGCGGCCAGTGCCGCCCAGGCCGAGCGGTCGAGTTCGACGAACGGCGTGACGCCGTGTCCGTTGAACACGGGCGAGCGCCGCCGCCCGGCGACCGATGCCGCCGCGGCAACGGAGACGTCACTGTCGCCGACCACCATGAGGCGCAATTGTGCCGGTCGGTGGGCAGGTCAACCAATCGACGACCGCTCGTGGAATGTGACCTGCGCCTCATTTCTCGCGATTTCCGGGCCACAACTCGCGCTAACTACCATGGGGGCATGGCAACACCGCTGGCCCCTGTCCCGTATCACTCACCTCTGCTGCAGCTGCCCGGAGCGGTGAGTGCAACCGGTCTGGACGCGGGCGTTGCATGGCATTACGGCGACCCGATGGAGGAGCAGCGAGCCGCCGTGTCGTCCGCGGCGCTGTTCGACCGCTCGAACCGGTCGGTCATCACCGTCACCGGCGACGACCGGCTGACCTGGCTGCACACCCTGACGAGCCAGTTCATCAGCTCGATGAGTGACGGCCAGAGCACGCAGGCCCTTGTGCTGTCGCCGCAAGGCCATGTCGAGCACCACTTCTCGATCACCGAACTGGACGGCACCGCCTACCTGGACACCGAGCCCGGCGCGGGCGTCGGGCTGCTGGCTTACCTGGACGGCATGCGGTTCTGGTCGAAGGTCGAGGTCACCGACGGCTCCCGGGCGTTCGGATTGCTGACACTCGCCGGCCCGCAGGCGCGGACCGTCGCGGAGCGGTTGCTGACCGTTGCGGCGGCCGACCTGGATGCTGGCCGTGCCGCGCCGCTGGCCGTGGGTGGCTTCGTGCGGCCGTCCGACGACGGCGGTCTCGACCTGCTCGTCCCGCGGGACCAGATCGCTGCTCTGGCAGGCTCTGTCATCGCCGCCGGTGCCGTTCCGGCCGGGAGCTGGGCTGCGGACGCGCTGCGGATCCCCACCCGCCGGCCGCGGTGGGGCGTCGACACTGACGACCGCACCATTCCCAACGAGGTGTCCTGGCTGGCCACCGCCGTGCACCTGGACAAGGGGTGCTACCGCGGGCAGGAGACCGTCGCCAGGGTGCACAACCTCGGCCGCCCGCCGCGCCGGCTCGTGATGCTCAACCTGGACGGCTCCATCGAGGCACTCCCGGAGACCGGACAGCCCGTCATCGGCCCGGGCGGCAGGGTGGTGGGCCGGGTCGGGACCGTGGCGCACCACTACGAGGACGGGCCCATCGCGCTCGCGCTGGTGAAGCGCACCGTCGATGTCGGCACCCCGGTGCTCGCCGGCACGATCGATGCGGCGGTCGATCCCGCGGATGCGCTGGACGCCGCCGACACCGCGACCCCGCTGTCGGCGATCGATCGCCGGGCGCTGAGCCAGATCCGGCGTCACTGATCCCGATGACGCCACAGATGGTCACTCTCGAGCAGATCCTCGACGCCGCCGAGCTGATCCGGCCCTATGCCGTCCGCACACCGCTGCTGGCCTCGCCGTGGTCAGGGTTGTGGATCAAGCCGGAGAACCTGCAGCCGATCGGCGCCTTCAAGATCCGGGGCGCGGTGACGGCGATCTCACGGCTCGATCCGGAGCTCCGCGCCCGAGGCGTGCTGGCGCACTCGTCCGGGAACCACGCGCAGGCCGTCGCCTACACGGCGCGGGCCTTCGGCATCGATGCGCACATCGTCATTCCCGACAACGCACCCGTCCGCAAGGTGCAGGCGACCAGGGACCTGGGCGCAACGGTCGAGCTGGTCCCGGTCGAGCAGCGGTTCAGCCGGCCCTTGGAGCTCGCGCAGGAGACCGGCAAGGCGCTGATCCCGCCGTTCGACCACCCTGACGTCATCTCGGGCCAGGGCACCGTCGGGCTGGAGATCGCGCAGGACGCGCCCGACGTCAGCACAGTGCTCGTCCCGGTATCCGGCGGCGGGCTGATCTCCGGAATCGCGGCAGCGATGACGGCACTGCTCCCGCACGTCAAGGTTGTCGGCGTGGAGCCGGAACTCGCCGGTGACGCTGCCGAGTCCTTCCGGGCCGGCCGGCGGATCCCGTGGACGCCTGCGCAGACGGCGCGCACGATGGCCGACGGACTCCGTACCTTCAGCGTGGGAGAGCTGCCGTGGCAGCACATCTCGACCCAGGTACACGACATCGTGACGGTCAGCGAGGACGAGATCGCCGACGCCACCCGCCGGTTGCTGCTCGAGGCGAGGCTGGTCGCCGAGCCCAGCGGCGCCGTCGCAGCGGCCGCCTACCTGCACCATCCCGAACTGTTGCCCGGCGGCCGCACGGTGGCAGTGCTGTCCGGCGGGAACATCGATCCCGCGGTGTTGCTGGCATTGTTGTCCGATGCCTGACCCGCACGCGGTCGCAGTCGTCAGCTGACCCTGTCGCTGCCCACAGCACAGCTACGCCACTTTCGACACGACCACCACGCCGCCCCGCCGAGCCCCGCCAGGAGCCACAGCCTTGTCCACCGTCCCGACCGAACTCGTCCGCGTCTACCGCTCCGGATTCCATGAGGGATCGCACTACGGCGCCGTCGTGATCACCGACGCCGACGGATCGGTCCTGCACCGGACCGGCGATGTCGAGAGCCCGATCTTTCCGCGTTCGTCGAGCAAGCCCTTCCAGTCCGTGGCCATGTTGAACAGCGGCGCCGACCTGGCGGGCGCCGACCTGGCGCTGGCATCGGCCTCACATTCGGGTGAGCCGATGCACGTCGACCGCGCGCTCGCGATGCTGAGCCGGGCCGGCGTCACCGAGGACGACCTGCGCTGCCCGACCGCGCTGCCGATGAACGACGCCGCACGACTGGCGGTCCTGCTGGCCGGCGACGGCCCCGCCGATTCCTTGGCACGTCGCGTCTACATGAACTGCTCCGGCAAGCACGCCGGCATGCTGACCGCCAGCATCGCCGGCGGCTGGCCCATCGACGGATACGTCGAGGCTGACCATCCACTGCAGCGGCAGGTCGCGCAGGAGATCACCCGGCTCACCGGGGAGGCACCCTCAGCCGTGGGGATCGACGGCTGCGGCGCCCCGCTGTTCGCCATCTCCCTGCTGGCCCTCGCGCGCGGCTTCGGCGCCGTCACCGCAGCCGCCGCCGGCACCCCGGAGCGCACCGTGTCCGATGCGATGCGCGCGCACCCTGAGATGGTCGGCGGGACCGGCCGGGAGGACACCCGGCTGATGCGGGCGTTTCCCGGACTGCTCGTCAAGGGCGGCGCCGAGGGGGTGCACTGCGCGGCGCTGCCGGACGGCAGGTGCGTCGCGGTGAAGATCACCGACGGCGGCGACCGGGCCCGGATGCCCGTGCTGATCGGCGCCCTCCGCCTGCTGGGGGTGGGCTTCCCCGAGACTGGCGACGCCGCTGACAGCTCCGCCTCCGACAGCACCGCGTCCGCCCTGCTCGACGAGCTCGGGACGGGCACCGTGCTGGGCGGTGGTGTGCCGGTCGGCACAGTGCAGATCGCTCCTGGCGTGTTCTGATCGGCGACCGCATACGATGGCCGTGCCACCCGCAGCGGGACGACGGTTCACCGTTCTGCCCGTCGGGTGGGTGTGGGAAGCGCACCATCGAGCCTGTACTGTTGACACCACGAAACACACCTGATTCCGGGGCCGCCGTTTCTCGGCCGCCCCGCTTCTTACTGCAAGGGGGTCCGCCATGGGGCGTGGCCGTCAGAAGGCTAAGCAAACGAAGGTCGCACGGGAGCTCAAGTACCACACCTCGTCGATCGACGTCAACGCCTTGCAGCGCGAGTTGACCGGCGGGGCGGTGTATCAGCCGCCACCTCCACCCGTTGTCGATGACGACGACGATGATGACGATCCCATCGCCCTGTACTCGAAGTACGTCGAAGAGATCGACGACGAGCCGGCTGATTACGTCGCGCCGTCCCGACGCCGATAGAAGCTCCTGTGCGGCCGTCGCGGTGATGTCGTGATCACCCCGACGGCCGGAGTTCGTCGATGACATTCACCAGTGAGCCGGCGGCCGGGTCGTCCGCTGCGCAGGGTTCGCAACGACTGGATCCGGCGGCTCTGGATGCGCTGTGGGACTTCGCTGATCCCGCCGGGTCGGAGCAGCGACTGCGCAACGCGCTGGACCGTGCCCCAGGCGACAGCACCGAACACGCTGAGCTGACCACTCAGCTGGCCAGGGCGCTGGGCCTGCAGGACCGCTTCGACGATGCCCGCGCCCTGCTGGACGTCGTCGCACTGCGCGGCTGCGCCGACCCGGTCGTCGGCATCCGGCTCTCCCTCGAGCGCGGCCGTTTGCTGAATTCGTCGGGCAGCCCGGCAGCGGCCACGGAACACTTCATCGACGCCCTCGGTGCGGCTCGCGCCGCCGGCGAGGACTTCCTCGAGGTCGATGCCGCGCACATGCTGGCCATCACGGATCGCGCCCGGGCCGACGACTGGACGGTACAGGCGCTGCGTGCCGTCGGGCGCTCCCAGGACCCGCGCACCCAACGCTGGGCAGGATCGCTGCACAACAACGCCGGGTGGGCGCGGCACGACGCCGGCGACTACGCCGCTGCCTTGGAGGAGTTCGAGGCCGCGCTGGCCGCGTACTCCGTGCACGGCACCATCGACCAGGTACGGGTGGCCCGCTGGGCCGTCGCGCGTGCCCTTCGGTCACTGGCCAGGTTCGACGAAGCGCTCGAGATCCAGCAGCGGCTGGCCGCCCACGGCCCTGCCGACGGGTACGTCGAGGAAGAACTCACCGAGCTGCTCCTGGCGACCGGGCGCCGCGAGGATGCCGCGGATCACGCGGCGGCCGCGGTGGAGCTGCTCGCCGCGGACAGTTGGTTCGCCGAGTACGAGTCCGGGCGGCTGGAGCGGTTGCGGCAGATCGCCGCGAACGGCTGACCCGCTACCACCAGCCCTTGCGTTTGGCCCAGATCAGCAGGGTGACCGACATGATCAGCATGGTGACGAGCGCGACTGCCAGCTGGCCGTAGTGCGTCTCGTCGTTCACGATCACGTTCATCCCGAGGATCGAGGACAACGCGGTGATCGGCAGCGTCACGGCCGCGATCACCGCCAGCCGCTCGGCGGCGATCGTCATCTTGGTGTTGGTCCGCGCCTGATAGAACTCGATGGTGCCGACCAGGTAGTCCTTCTGGCCGTGCGACATTGCCCGTAGCCGGTCGAACTGATCCACGCTGTCGTCGACCAGCTCGTCGCCCCGGCCCGGTCCGAAGGCCTGGATCTTGGCCATCCGTGCGTAGACCTCGCGACTCAGACCGGCCATCGTCTCCACCGTCAACAGCCCATGCCTCGCCCGGAACATCTCCTCCAGAAATTCCTCGGGGTTCCCGAGATGGCCTGCCGTGACCCGTTGCTCGAGCTTCCAGACCTCCTGGGTGAGCACGGCGGTGTAGTTGCGGAGCCTGCCGGTCAACGCCGACACCATCGCATGCGACAGCTCGTACGCCTGCTCCGGCCGCAGCCGCCCGGAGGCCAGCCGGTTCAGCAGCGATTGCACCTCGACGGTCGCCACCTGCGGATCGACCGCCGGATTGAGCGGACCGTGCACGGTGACCAGGTAGTTCCGGCCGACGAACTGGTCGAGCTCGATGTAGTGCACATGGCCCGACTTGCCGGCGAACGGTGCGTGCAACACCAGGAACAGATGATCGCCGTACACGTGCACCTTGGGCACCTGATTGCGTTCCTGGCAGTCCCTGATCGCCAGCGGGTGGAAGCAGAACACCTCGGTCAGCGTCACGGCAGCCTCGTCATCCCAGGACTGGACATCCACCCAGACGATGCCGTCGTCCCGGGTCAGCAGCTCCGGCAGGTCCTCGAGCCGGTGATCGGTCACCCCCACGGCGGACCCGGGGGCGGACGGAGTCTCGACAAACCGGATGTCCACGCGGTTCTCCCTTCGAAAAGCAACCCGGCCGGTGCAGCGCGAATTGCCGGTGGTCAGTGTGCGCGCCGGACCGCCGGAAGCGGTCGGGTATCAGGGCGCGTTGTCGCCCGCTCCGGACATCGGGGACGACATCACCCGAGACCGCTGGCCCCATGTCCGGATCAGGGGGAAATGTGACGCCGACTGTGCTGCTCGAAGAGTCCGACGAGGTGACGGTGGGAACCGCGGGCTCACCCGCACCGGTCACCCCCGTGCTGCGCATCGACACCGCCGTGGTCCGGCAGCGTTTCGTCGGCCTCCGGTCAGCGCTGCCGGATGTCGCAGTGCACTTCGCGGTCAAGGCCAATCCGGCGGCACCGATCCTGCGCACCCTCGCCGCACTGGGCTGCCGATGGGACGTCGCCAGCCCCGGAGAGGTCGACGCCGTCCTCGCAGCCGGCGGCCTGCCCGAGGATCTCTCCTACGGGAACACGATCAAGAAGTCTGCGGACATCGTCTACGCCGTCGGCCGCGGTGTCGGCACGTTCACCCTGGACTGCGCCGCGGAGCTGACGAAGATCACCGCCGCCGCGCCCGGTTCGACGGTGCTGGTGCGGCTCGCCACCACCGGAGCCGGCGCCGACTGGGCGCTGGGCGGGAAGTTCGGCTGCCCACCGGCCGAGGCGGCGGCGCTGCTCGCTGCCGCGCACCGGGCCGGTCACCGGCTCGGCGTCGCATTCCACGTCGGCAGTCAACAACGGGACCCGAACGCCTGGGACGCGCCGCTAGCCCTGGCCGCCCAGTTGCGGCGGGGTTTGCGGCGCAACGGGGCGGACCTGGCCGTCGTGGACATCGGCGGCGGGTTCCCGGCACACCTGCTGACCGACGCACCGCCGATCTCCGCCTACGGGCTCGCGATCGAGGACGCCGTGTACCGGCACTTCGGCGACGACCGGCCACAGCTGATGGCCGAACCCGGACGTCACCTGGTCGCCGATGCCGGAGTATTGGAGACCGAGGTCGTGCTGGTCTCCGAGCGCGCCCGTACCCGATGGGTCTATCTCGACGCGGGTCTGTTCACCGGTCTGGTCGAGGCCTACGGCGAGAGCATCCTGTACCGCCTGCAGGTTCTGCGGGACGGCGAGCCGCTACCCGGCGCGGTCGGCGAGACCATCCTCGCCGGGCCCACCTGCGACAGCCTCGATGTGCTCTATCAGCGTCATCGGTACCTGTTGCCGCTGGATCTGCGCCCCGGCGACCGGCTCCGCTTCCTGTCCGCGGGCGCCTACACCTCGACCTACTCGTCGGTCGGGTTCAACGGCTTCCCGCCATTGCGCGAAGAGTTCGGACCGCTGGGATGACCGAACCCGTCGACACCGCCACCGACGCCAGCACACCGACCTTCCGGTCAGCCCTGCGCGAGCGCCGGTTCCGGTTGCTGCTGGCCGGCCATGGCGCGGGCACCGTTGCGCAACTCGTCCTGACCCTGGCCGTCGGCATCGAGGTGCTGGCCCGCACGTCGTCCGGTGTCTGGGTGTCGCTGACCGTGGCACTCGGATTCGCGCCGTACGTGGTGTTCTCCGGGTATGCGGGCCTGCTCGCGGACCGGTACTCGCGGAGCCTGGTGCTGACGGTGTCCTTCGTGTCGCGGGCGGGCTGCGCGGTCCTGCTGGCCACCGCGCTGCTGGCGCACTGGCCGGTCCCGGTCCTGGCGGCGGTGGCCGCCGGGACGGCCGTGCTGGCCACCCCGTCCTATCCCGCGCTGGCCGCAGCGACACCGGAATGCGTTGCGGACGAACAGCTTCCGGCTGCCAACGCACTGGTGACCGGCGTCGAGAACGCCACCTGGATCGCGGGGCCGGGAGTGCTCGGGTTGCTGCTGCTGTCCGGCAGCGGACCCGCGCTGGCCACCGCCGTCGCCGCCGTGCTGTTCGTCGTCGCGGCCGGGCTGTCGGTCCGGGTTCGGTTACCGCGACCCGCGGCGGTCCCGGTGTCGGCGTCCGCGCTACTGGACGGGCTCCGGGTGGTCGCGTTGCGCGCGCCGGTCCGCCGGCCCATGACGGTGGCGGTCATCGACAACTTCCTCTACGGCTACCTCGTTGTCGCGATGGTGCTGCTGGCCGAGCGGGTGCTGGGCGGCACCGGGACCGTCGGCTGGTTGAACGCCGGACTGTCGATCGGCGCGTTGGGTGCGATGGCCGTCGTCAACCGGATGGCCGCGCACACGCGACCCGCGCCGCTGCTGTTCTCGGTGATGACGGTCTTCGCGGTCTGCACCGGTCTGGTGGGCATCGTCGGCTGGCTGCCGCTGACGGTCACCCTCGTCGCCATCGCCGGCGCGGCCACCCTGATCGCCGAGGTGATGTCGGTGACGCTGCTGCAGCGTGCTGCGCCGGATGAACTGGTCGCCAGGGTGTTCGGGGTCTACGACCAACTCAACGTCGGTGCCATCGCCGTCGGATCGTTGATCGCCGGCCCATTGGCGGACCTCTGGGGAGCGGGCACCGCGATCGTGGTCGTCGCGATCGTCTCGCTGGCCGCGTCGTCGGTCGCTGCCAGCAGGCTGTCGGCACCGGGCGGGACCGCTACCGCGGGCGGTGACGGTGCCGGTTCGTGACGTCGCCCGGCCTATATCCCCGCCCGGCCTGTCTCATCCGGGGTCGGCGACCGGGTTCAGCTCGAGGCGGCCATGGTGGTGCTGACCATGACTGCGGTGGTGATCGCTGTTTGAGCTTCCCGGATCACCTTCCGCACGCCGTCACTGGCCCAGTTCCCCTCGCCGATCTCCTTGCCGCGGGCCTTCGCGACCTTGAGGTCGGGCTTGTCGACGACCGTCCTCAGCATGTCCGCTGCGGTGAGGACTGAGATGATCGCCGCGGTCCTGCCATCGGGTTCGACGCCCATCACCAGTGCCGCGCCGACCGCTACCCGGACTCGCGCCTCGAAGCCGGCGTCCTGCGCAGGCCAGCGGGTGGTCGGGAACAAACCGAGCACCTTGCCGGATTCGCGGCGCAGGATTCCGCGCTTCTCCAGGGAGCCGTTCAACCGGTCGCGCAGGCCCTTGCCCAGGACGCTGATGGCCTGTGACGGCTTCACCGGGCCCTTGTCGGTGAGACTCTGCAACGCGGCATCGAGCACCGGATCACCCGTCGGGGCGGCGTTCATGACGACGACCTTCGCCTTCCGGTCGTCACCCTCGAGGTTGACCCTGCCGAGCATCACCAGTTCCATCAGCACAGCGCCGGCCAGCGCCGGGTCGAGTTGGGTGGACGACACCGTGGTCTTGCCGCTGGCGTCGTCCGTTGCGAGCAGCAGCAGATCTTCGGCAATCAGCATCAGTCCACCGTAACCATTCGCCGGGCGAACGGTGCCACGTGCCCCGCCATGTAGGCGCGCAACAGTGCTGAGCGCCCCTCCATGTGGGCGTGCGCGGGCGGTCCTGGTTTCGCTGCACCGATCGGCGCTCACCAGCCCGCCACCCTTTGCCCACTGCCACAGGAGCAGGGCGCTGGGGCCGCGGCAGCGCGAAAGTCCCTGCTGTCATGGCACTCGACGCGCACGGTGCTGCAGGGCCGTCCGTGCCCCTTGCCCGGGCAGGGTGGGTCGTTCTCCGCCTGAGAGCGGCGCCGGAAGTTTTGGCTCAGCTACCAGTACGGCTCCCAGGTCGGATCTATCTGCTTGCCGTTCCCGTCGTAGAACAGCACGCTGTCTCCGCGTTGCGGGTCGGGGATGAAACCGTGGAACGCCACATAGTCCGTGCCGGAAACAGGCGTCAGGGTCAGCTCCATCGATTCACCCGACTTCTGTTTCACGACAATCCGGGTCGCCGTCCCGGACGGCACGGCGCTGAGCACCAATCCTCGGTCCTCGATGGAGCTGCTGTGGAAGTCAGTCGGGTTGACGACGTACTGCCGCGCTGTGTCGGTGGACCGGCAGGCGAACACCGGCTGCTGGTTCTGCCCAGGCTCGTTGCGGAACTCCATGCTCAGGCACAGATCCTGGCCCGGGGTGTTGCGTGACAGGTAGATGCGGTACCGAAGGCCGCCGTCCGTGCCCTCCGCGATCGTCGGGTAGCTCTCGCCGGCGAGTTCCGACGGGAATCCTTCGGGGAACGGGACGAAGTCGAAATGAGTGGCGCCATCGCTGCCGATTCTCAACGCCCCGCTGCCGATCGTCCACGGGAAGGGACTGCGCAGGAAGCCGGTGTACGCGTCGGTCAGCCGCGAACCCGGCGAGCAGCCCCGGGCGGTGGTCATGGTGTCGCCGTCCTTGGGTGTGATGGTGCCGCTGACCTCTGTCGCGGACCCGCTGAACCAGTTGCAGCCGTCGTAGCCGCCGAGGGTGCCGTCCCCGATCGTGAGGGTCAGCCCGCCGTTGCCCTCGAACGCCCCCGGAACCGCCACCGTCTTGCCGTCGACCACGGCCGAGGTCATCAGCCAGGTGATCCCGCGCAGTTCCGATGGGTCGGCCGCGGGTGCAGGGGAACTGGTCATCGGTGCCGGAGAGGCTGCCGAATCAGCGCCGGGCGCCGCAGTCCGATCCGGGGCCCGCGCCGCACATCCAGCCAGGCCCAGCCCCAGCGCCAGACAGATGACCGTGACGAGATCGGATCGGATTCGTGGCATGGCTGCCTCCCAGCTGTCAACGGTGAGACGGACGCAGGGCCCCGAGCGGTTGCATGTGCCCGCACCACGTGCTCGAAGTGGCGGTTTCGGTCCTTCCCGAGCAGGAAAACGGACCGGAATCGCCATCTCGACCAGCTCGGACGCACGCCCGCCGGAGGCGACGGCGGGTCGTCCGGTGGGCCGTCAGACCATGAGCACCGGGTCGGCCAGCGTGGTCGGCATTCCGAGGTACTCCCCGTACCGCGACACCGCCTGCGTCAGAGCCGCCGTCTCCGGTGCCGTGATGGGCCGGCGGAGCTGGACCTCGATCACTGCGCCGGCGCCGCTCAGCTGGTGGCGCCAATGCCCGGCCAGCGCCCCGTCGATCAGCAGCACGTGCAGGTGGGACACGTAGTCACCCACCGGCAGCACCCCGCTGGGCGCCAGCATGCGACGGCTTTCGCTGTACGACATCACGAGTTCGTCGTACCCCTGCAACAGGTCGACCGTCGGCGAATCCTGCTGCGGCACAACGGCTTCGGGTAAAGAAGCGGCAGGCGACCACATCGTCAGGCCGTCCACTTCCTCGACGAGGCAGTCATTTTCAATCGCCGAGAGCCCGCGGCGTACCTGACCTAGGGTCAGCGATGCCCAGCTCGCCAGGTCCTTGGCCGTCACCGGGGCGCGGGTGGCCACGAACCGCCGGGCCAGCTCCGCCAACGCCTCGTCTTCGTCGAAGTCCGGACCGTCAGGCACCCGCTCGTCGAAAGCCGCGTAGGTGTGCTGTTTCCCGCGCATAGCGCCGCTCACCAACACCTCGTCGTACTCGGCGTGGATCAGCATGAACACGAGCCTCCCGCCGCCCGCCGGGATGCCGGCTGCTTCCAGCGCCTCCGTCAGTTCCAGGCGGGTGCGGTGCTGACCGCCCTCCACCGCCGCAGCCAGCACGGCGCTGGACCTGGCCAGCACGGAGTGCCGCCCGGTGTCGCTGCCGTCGGCCGCCACTGGCCGTGATGAACCATGCGCCGTGCCATGACGGACGGCACAGAGGTTCCCATCGGCCCATGGTCTCGCAGGAAGCGGACACCTCCGGTCCTGACGGGGCGCAGGTCAGAACCGGGGATGATCCCCGCACAGCGTGACCCGCTCGGTCCGGTCGCCCGACTCCTCGACGGTGCCCAGCACGACACTCCACAGATGCCGGGCGGTCAGCATCGCCATCGCGCGGTCGACGTCATCGGCGGGCAGCACCGCGACCATCCCGATGCCCATGTTGAACGCCTTCTCCATCTCCTCCCGGGACACCCGCCCGTGTGAGGAGATGTAGCCGAAGACGGGCAGCGGATTCCAGGCCCGGCGATCCAGCGCAGCGGTCAGACCGTCCGGGATCACCCTGGCCAGGTTGTTCGCCAAGCCGCCGCCGGTGATGTGCGCGTAGGCGTGGACGTCGGTCTCCCTGGTCAGCGCCAGGCAGTCCAGGGCGTAGATCCGGCACGGCTCGAGCAGTTCCTCGCCGAGGGTGCGGCCGAACTCCTCGACATGGCCGTCCAGCGGGAGCCTGGCGATGTCCAGCAGCACGTGCCGGACCAGTGAGTATCCGTTGGAGTGCAGCCCGGAGGACCCCAGACCGAGGACGACGTCGCCCGGTCGGATCCGGTCGGGACCGAGAATCGCATCCGCCTCCACCACTCCGACAGCGGTGCCGGCGAGGTCGTAGTCGTCGGGCTCCATCAGGCCCGGATGCTCGGCGGTCTCACCTCCGACCAGGGCACAGCCGGCCAGCACACAACCATCGGCGATCCCGGAGACCAGGTCGGCGATGCGCTGCGGCTCGAGCTTGCCGCAGGCGATGTAGTCCTGCATGAACAGCGGTTCGGCGCCGCAGGCGACCAGGTCGTCGACGACCATCGCGACGAGGTCGATGCCGATCGTGCCGTGCACGTCCATCGCCTGCGCGATGGCCGACTTCGTGCCGACACCGTCGGTGGACGATGCCAGCACCGGCTCGCGGTACCGGTGCAGGGGCAGCCGGAACAGCGAGGCGAAACCGCCGATACCGCCGATCACCTCCGGCCGGTGGGTGCGCCGGGTGAAGGGTTTCATCAGGTCGACGGCCTGTTCGCCCGCCGCGATGGAGACACCCGAACCGGCGTAGGTGGCCCCGGTGCCGATGGAATGACGTCCGTTACTCATGCAGCTACTCGTCTCATGGTCTGGTCAGCGCGTCCTCTGCGCCGTATCCGGCCGCCGTCACCGGCGCGGCGTCTCCGGCCACTCCCCTGGCGTGCCCGTCGAGCGGGCTGCGCAGCAGCGGGTCGGACGCCGATCGGCCGTTCACCTGCGCCGGGGTGGCGACGCCCCTGGCGATGCCCTCGAGGACGTGCTTGCCCACCTGGGCCGGGATCGGGATCGGGTAGTCACCGGTGAAACAGGCCGCACAGAGCCGGTTCTTCGGCTGTTCGGTCGAGGAGATCAGCGCTTCGAGCGACACATAGGACAGGGTGTCGGCACCGATGGACCGGCGGATGGCTTCGACGTCACCCGCGTTGGCGATCAGCTCTGCCCGGGACGCGAAGTCGATGCCGTAGAAGCACGGCCAGCGCACCGGCGGCGACGCGATCCGGACGTGCACCTCGACCGCGCCGGCCTCCCGCAGCATTCGTACCAGGGCCCGCTGGGTGTTGCCCCGGACGATCGAATCGTCGACCACCACAAGGCGTTTCCCGCGGATGACGTCACGCAGTGGGTTCAGTTTGAGCCGAATACCGAGCTGCCGGATGGTCTGCGACGGCTGGATGAAGGTGCGCCCGACGTAGGCGTTCTTGACCAGGCCCTGGCCGTAGGGGATCCCGGACGCCTGGGCGTACCCGATGGCCGCGGGGGTGCCGGATTCCGGCGTCGGGATGACCAGGTCGGCCTCGATCGGCGCCTCGGCGGCGAGCCGGCGGCCGATCTCCACCCTTGTCGCCTGCACGCCGCGGCCGGAGATGGTGGTGTCCGGGCGGGCCAGGTACACGTACTCGAAAATGCAGCCCTTCGGCGTCGGCGGTGCGAAGTGCTCGCTGCGCAGGCCGTCGGCGTCGATCGCCAGCAGTTCCCCGGGCTCGACCTCGCGGACGAAGGAGGCACCGACGATGTCCAGCGCGGCGGTCTCGGACGCGATCACCCAGCCGCGATCCAGCCGCCCGAGCACCAGCGGCCGGACCCCGTGCGGGTCCCGGGCGGCGTACAGCGTGTGCTCGTCGCAGAACACCATGCTGAAGGCGCCCTGCAGTTCCGGCAGCAGCTCCATGGCCGCGGCCTCGAGACCCGAGTCGGCGGATTTCGCGGCCAGCAGGCGGGTGATGACGTCGGAGTCGGTGGAGCACTTGCCGCGGCCCGCCTTGCCAGGCAGGGATGCGACCTTGGCCGCCAGTTCGACGGTGTTCACCAGGTTGCCGTTGTGGCCGAGCGCGATGCCGGACCCGACGTCGGTGATGGCGAACGTCGGCTGGGCGTTCTCCCAGGTTCCCGAGCCCGTCGTCGAGTACCGGCAGTGGCCAACAGCGATGTGCCCGTTCAGCGAGGACAGCGTCTGCTCGTCGAACACCTGCGAGACCAGGCCGAGGTCCTTGAAGACGACGATCTGCGAACCGTCTGCGACCGCGATGCCGGCCGCCTCCTGGCCACGGTGCTGCAGGGCGTAGAGCCCGTAGTAACTGAGTTTCGCCACCTCTTCACCGGGGGCCCAGACACCGAAGACGCCGCACTCCTCGCGCGGCGACGGGTCCTGCTCGGGATCGAAGAGATGTGCCTGATCAGCCCCGACCGCGGGCGCGCCGGACCGTCTGACGGTCGGCATCGGTAGGAGGGTTTGACTGTGGATCGCGCCGGTCATGTTTTCCAGCGACGGACCATTGACCACGAAAACCGTGCTCCTCTGCGGGCGGATCATGCCAGGGGATCAGCGGTACCCCACTGTACCTGCTCAGCGTGGCAATCCGGGCGGTCCGCGAGCGCGCCCGCGCCCGGTCAGTCGCCGCCGGCCCCCGCACCGGACGCGTCGGGGTCGATCGGCAGCACGGCCGACAGGTCGGCCCGGGTACCGCTCGCGACGACCCGCCCGTCAGCCACCGCGTCGGCCCAGGCGAGCGTTCCGCTGGCCAGCGCCAGCCACGTCGCAGCGTTTGTCTCGACCACATTGGGCGGTGTCCCGCGAGTGTGCGTGGGTCCGGCGAACGCCTGCACCGCCCCCTGTGGTGGCACCCTGATCTCCACCGACCGGCCCGGATAGGTCTGGGCGAGCCAGCGCAGCGTCGCCAGCACCGCCGTCCGGGTGTGTGCCGCGTCGAGCGGGCCGGCGGCCTGCAGCAGCGCGGCGGCAACCTGGTCGCGGGTGACTCGTCTGGCCATCACGCACCACCCTAGAGCGCGGGACGACCCGGCTTTGCCCGGTTGCGCGCCCCTGCGCGATAGCCGCGGTGCACCGGCCCGGGGGCGCTCAGGGGATCCGACGGGGATGGGCGGTGCCGCCGTGATGGTGCGCTTCGACCGTGATACTGCAGTGGTGAGCATCACCCGTCACGGCGCGCGACTGCTGACCACGTCGTCACCTTTCAGCCCCACATCGGCCGTTCTGGTGTTGCACGGCGGCTCGGTCGATTCATCGATGCGTGTCGGCCAGCTCAGCGTCGCCGCCCTCCGCCTGGTGCCGGTGGCACGGACGATCGCCCGCCTGGTGCCGGACGCCGCCGTCCACCGGTTGAGGTTCTCGATCCGCGGCTGGAACACCGATGGGGCGGTGGTGCTGCGGGACGCGCGCTGGGCGGTCGCGGAGATCGCCCGCCGGCACCCCGGCCTCCCGGTGGTACTGGTCGGTCACTCGCTCGGGGGCCGGGTCGCGATGCAGACGGTGCGCACCGAGCGGGCGGCGGTCGGCGCGGTCGGCCTGGCACCGTGGCTGGTGGCCGACGATGCCGTCGACGGCCTCGAGGGTGTCCCGCTGTTCGTGGTCCAGGGCACCCGTGACCGGACCATCCCGGAGCCGTCGACGCGGGCCTGGCTCGCCCGCGCGGTCCGGGCCGGCGCGCAGGTGGAATCCGTGTTGATCGAGCGGGGCGGGCACCCGATGCTCCGCTACGCCCGGCGTTGGCACGGGTTGGCCGCTGACGGGGTGCGGTCCGTGCTGGCCGCGGCCGAGCGCCCTACGACACCGCAGCCCGGGATGATTCCGCCATGATCATCGCCATGACGTTTTTCTCGCCGCGGTAGCGGAGATCGGCGGGGCGCGGCCGATCGGGCCAGGGCTCGCCAGAGGTACGACCTTCGTCAGGTCTCGTCCCGCTGGTAGATGTCGGGAATGCCGTCGTGGTCGGTGTCCAACTGCTCTTCCTGATACATCATGCGGTACCGGCGATTACGGAGCCGGAGCAGGATCCCGGCCAGCACTGCGGCCGCGACGGAGCCCGCCAGTACCGCGATCTTCACGTGGTCGTCGGCCTCCGAACTGCCGCCGAACGCGAGTTCGCCGATGAGCAGCGAGACGGTGAAGCCGATGCCGCCGAGGATCGCGACGCCCGTGAGATCCGGCCAGGTGAGGCCCTTCTGCAGCGAGCGTCCGGTCAGTTTGGACGTCAGGAACGTGGCGACGAGGATGCCCACCGGCTTGCCCAGGACGAGCCCGGCGATGATGCCGATCGCGATGGGGTCGGTCAGCGCGGACTGCAGCCCGGCCAGACCGCCGATGGCGACACCGGCCGAGAACAGCGCGAAGATCGGCACGGCGACGCCGGCCGAGATCGGGCGCCACAGGTGCTCGAAGTGCTCCGCCATCCCCGGCCGGCCATCGTCCTCGCCGATCACCTTCCGGGCCCGCACCGGGACCGCGAAGCCGAGCAGCACACCGGCCACCGTGGCGTGCACGCCGGAGGAGTGCACCAGCGCCCAGGTCAGGAATGCCAGCGGCAACAGCAACCACCATGCACTGATCCGGCGCTGCACCAGCAGGGTGAAGATGGCCAGCGGAACCAGCGACAGCAGCAGCCAGAGCGGCTGGAGATCGGAGGTGTAGAACAGCGCGATGATGGTGATCGCGAGCAGGTCGTCGACCACCGCGAGGGTGAGCAGGAACGTCCGCAGTGCGGTCGGCAGGTGGGTCGAGATGACGGCGAGAACCGCCAGTGCGAAAGCGATGTCGGTTGCGGTCGGGATCGCCCAGCCCTTCGCGCCGGTGCCGCCGGCGATGGCCAGGTAGAGCACCGCCGGCACGATCATGCCGCCGACGGCCGCCGCGACCGGAACAACCGCGCGCTGCGGATCCCGCAGGTCGCCGGCAACGAATTCGCGTTTGAGCTCGAGGCCCGCGACGAAGAAGAAGATCGCCAGCAGCCCGTCGCCCGCCCACTCGGCGATCGTCAGGTCCAGATGCAGTGCTGACGGTCCGAACGTCGTGTCCCGCAGGGTGAAGTAGCTGTCGGAGATTCCGGTGTTTGCCCAGATCAGCGCGATGACGGTGGCCAGCAGCAGCAGGGCGCCGCCGACCGTCTCCTTGCGGAGCAGTTGGGCAACGCGGCCGTCTTCCGCCCACGTGCCGGGTGAGAACAGCGCAGGGCGGGTCACGGCCATCGGAGGCCCCTCTCGTCGGTTCGGGTTGTCGGCTCAACCACTTGCCGACCAGACTTCCCGGCGCACCGCGGTCACCCTATCCGACAGGGAAAGGCTTGATCGATCCGGCCTGGGGCGACACCGTGCACCGCGGGACGGCCCGAACGAGCGGTGTGCGCAACCACCGTGCGGCGACGGGTCGGTGACGCCGCATGGATCACCCGCCACTCGTTGGAGTGATTTCTAACCCAATCGTCACATACGTCCCTTACGGTCAGCTCACCCCGCTCCGCGCGCCAGCGCCGTGCACCAAACCTCGAACGAATGTGGGTACCGGCGTGACCGACGCGAGCAGCGATCCGACCACCGACGACGACCGACGCAGGCGGAAGGCCATCGTCGCGGCGTTCGTGGTTGCCGCCCTGGTCATCGCCGGCGTCGTGGTGGGCTTCGTGCTGCTGCGGCCGGGCGAGGCCGGGACGACCGCGGCTCCGGTCCAGCCCACCTCGACACCCGTGCCACCGACGGTGGAGCCCGTCGACGTCGTGGAGCGGAGCGAGAAATCCAGCACTGCCGCCGCATCGACGTCTCCCCCAACGGACGAGCCCCTGCTGCTGGGCATCGCCGGGCCGGTCGATGCCGCGACCGGCACGATGTCGGGCTCGATCGTCAGCAGCCCGGACGGCGTCAACTGGTCGACCGACTTCACCCCCTCGACCGCGATCCGGGCGTTGGCAGCCGGCAGCGAGACCGTCATCGCCGTCGGCGAGACCGTCGCCATCACCGCGGATGGGGAGAGCTGGACCGAGCTGAAGGGCGGCCCGACCGGCGCGCGGGGCATCGCCTACGGCGACGGGAAGTGGATCGCGGTCGGCGACCCGGCCCAGCCCCCGAGTGGGCGGACCGTCGACAACACGTTCCGGTTCGTCGCCTGGACGACCACCGACGGCCGGACCTGGCAGCGGGAGGAACACACCGCGGACCTCCCGGACGGGGGCCGGATGAGCGTCTTCGGAATAGCTTTCGGGAACGACGGCTGGGTGGTGTCCGGTGTGGCCGAGCTGGGCGACAGCTTCGTGCAGGTCCTGGGCGTCAGCAAGGACGGAACCTCGTGGGTGGATTCCGGCGCGGAGGAGTTCACCCCGGTCGGCGCGGTGTCATGGAACGGCGAGAGCTGGGGACGGATCGGCGGTCGCCTCAATTACTTCCAGACCCCGCCCACCTCCACCCTGGTCGCCTCGAGCAGCGTCGACCTGAGGTCCTGGACCCGAGTCGACGCCACCCCCACCGGTGCGGTGCTGGACAACCTGACCTGCAGCGGTGATCGCGGGTGGCTGGCCGTCGGTTCGGATGCCCCGTTGACCGCCGGCGAGCGGCCGGCCGACCTCTACCGGAGCGCCGATCTGGTGGCCTGGACCAAGGTCGGCCGACCCGAGGTCGGCGGGCTCGCCGATGTCGTGGCCTACCGGGACAAGAAGACCCCTTCGGCGAAGGTCTGCGCGGTCGGAAACGGGCCGGCTGACCCATCGCCCGGCACCGACCCGAATAACTGCACCTTCGAGCTGGGTAAGTTCGGGACGGGCCCCGCCTGGCTGGACGTCCCCGACGGCGCTACCGGCTGCCCGGAGGCGCTGAGGACCTGGCAGCAGTACGAATCCTGGACCGGCCCGACTGAGGGGCAGCTGCTGTTCGCCACCCTGCCCGACGGCGCCCTGTGCAACTTCAGCAACTTCCCGCCGAGCGAGGCGGGCCGGCAACTCGACGACGGATCGATCGGCCGGTGCGAGCTGACGGACGGGCGCAGCTTCGTCGTGTGGCGGGGCGAGACGGGCCAGAAGATCACCCAGGACGGCCGGAACCTCGGCACCGCGGAACCGGGCGCTGCGGCAGCGCCGGGCGCTCCATCGACCCCGACGTCGGCGTCCACCGCGAGGGCGGCTTCCGGGGGGACCGTCACCGGCGACCTCGGGCTGTCCGTGCCGATGACCCGACCCGCCTGCGACGGCACCGGAATCGTGGTGCTGTTCTCCGCCGTCGATCCGGCCGTCTACGCCGCGGAGGTCCAGGAAGCGCTGGACGCGAACCCCGGCGCCGCGTACCTGCGGACCGACCAGTCGTGTGCATCGCTCACCCAGGCCACCGAGGCGGGTGATCCGATCTATGCCGTCTACCGGGTCGGCGGGACGTTGCAGAGCGAGGTCTGCGCGGCGGTCACCGCCGCCGGCAACGGCGCCTACGGCAAGTGGCTGAAAGACTCCGGCGACGCCGCGGCGCGCATCGACTGCTGACAACCGGTCAGCCGAACAGGGCGGGCAGCGTGCCTGCCCAGGCCGTACGCAGATCCGCCAGCGACAACCGGGCGACGTCCTGGATGTCGACGAACTGCTCGTCGGCCGCCCCGGTGTCGCCGGCGTCGACCACACCGATCTTCATCCAGGGCTGACGGCGGACGGTGCACATCTCGGTGAAGCGGAGCTCCTCGGTGCGGGGCACCGCGACGACCACCCGTGCGGTCGACTCGGAGAACAGCCAGACGAACGGGTCGGCACCCTCGGGGAGGACGATCCGCGCGCCGGTCTCACCCGACAGGCACATCTCCGCGACCGCCTGCGCCAGCCCGCCCTCGGAGATGTCGTGAGCTGCGGACACCATGCCGTCGCGGGAACCGGCGATCAGGATGTCCCCGAGCTTGCGTTCGGCCTCCAGGTCGACCACCGGCGGCCGGCCACCGAGATGTCCGTGCACGACATCGGCCCACGCGGAACCGTCGAACTCGTCCCGGGTCGTGCCGAGCAGCAGCAGGGTCTCGCCGGTGTCCTGACCGATCCCGGGGATGGTGCGCCGCCGGACGTCGTCGATGACGCCGAGCACGCCGATCACCGGGGTGGGCAGGATGTTCACCCCGGCCGTTTGGTTGTACAGGCTGACATTGCCTCCGGTGACGGGGATCCCGAGCTGCGCGCACCCGTCGGCGATCCCGTGGATGGCCTCCTGGAGCTGCCACATCACCGACGGGTCCTCGGGATTGCCGAAGTTCAGGCAGTCGGTGACCGCGAGCGGAGCGGCCCCGGTGGTGACGACGTTCCGGTAGGCCTCGGCAAGTGCCAACTGACCGCCGGCGTAGGGGTCGAGCATCGTGTACCGGCCGTTGCAGTCGGTGGCCATCGCGAGGCCGCGTTCGGGGCCGTCCTCGGTTTCGGCGACCCGGATGATGCCGGCGTCGGCGGGCTGGGCGAGCACCGTGTTGCCGCGAACGTACCGGTCGTACTGGTCGGTCACCCAGGCCCGCGAACACAGGTTCGGTGACGCGATCATGGTCAGGATCAGGTCCCCGAGCTGGTCGACCGTCGGTCGTTCGAGAGAGGCGGACGTGTTGGCCTGCAACGCATCCTGGAAGTCGGGCCGGGCAATGGGCCGGTGGTAGACCGGCCCGTCATGAGCGACCGAGCGAGGCGGCACGTCCAGCACCGTCTCACCCTGGAACTCGATCGTCAGCCGCCCGGACTCGGTGACCTCACCGATGACGTCCGCCTGCACCTCCCACTTCTCGCAGACGGCCAGGAAGTCGTCGACCTTGTCGGGCGTGACGACGGCACACATTCGCTCCTGCGATTCACTGGACAGGATCTCGGCGGGCGTCATTCCCTCGGCGCGCAGCGGCACATTGTCCAGCACGATGTGCATCCCGCCGTCACCGGCCGATGCGAGTTCCGATGTGGCACAGGACAATCCTGCTCCGCCGAGGTCCTGGATACCGACGACAAGACCGGCGTGGAAGACCTCCAGGGTGCACTCGATCAGCACCTTCTCCGCGAACGGGTCGCCGACCTGGACCGACGGCAGTTTGCGCCGCACGGAGGACCTGCTTGCAGGGTCCGACCCATTGCCGCCGATGCTGTCCTCCCCCTCGCTGCCGGCGAAGGTCGCCGAGGCGAGGACGGAGACGCCGCCGATACCGTCCAGTCCGGTCCGCGAGCCGTAGAGGATGACCTTGTTGCCGACGCCGGACGCGTGCGCGGTCTGCAGGTCCTCCGCGCGCAGGACACCGATGCAGGCGGCGTTGACCAGCGGGTTGCCCGCGTAGGAGGGGTCGAAGATGACCTCGCCGCCGATGTTGGGCAGGCCGAGCGAGTTCCCGTAGCCGGAGACCCCGGCCACCACCCCTGGCACCACCCGTTGGGAATCGGCGGCATCCGCCGGTCCGAACCGCAGCTGGTCCATCACGGCGACGGGTCGGGCACCCATCGCGAGGATGTCCCGGACAATTCCGCCGACACCGGTCGCCGCGCCCTGGTACGGCTCGACGAACGACGGGTGGTTGTGCGATTCGATCTTGAAGGTGACCGCCCAACCGTCACCGATGTCGACCACGCCGGCGTTCTCGCCGATGCCGGCCAGCATCTTGGAACGCATCTCGTCGGTCGTCGTCTCGCCGAAGTACGCCAGGTGCACCTTCGACGACTTGTACGAGCAGTGCTCCGACCACATGACGGAGTACATCGCGAGCTCCGCGGCGGTGGGCCGGCGGCCGAGGATCTCCCGGATGCGCGCGTACTCGTCGTCCTTGAGTCCCAGCTCGCGAAAGGGTTGCGCCACATCGGGTGTCGCAGCCGCATGGGAGACGGTGTCCAATTCCTGATCCAGATCGACCAGGTCGACGGCGCCGATCGGGTCGGTGATGTCCAGCAGGTCGGCAGCGGTGGGATGCGCCATGTGGTCGGTCACCGGGAGACCCCGGCGGTCTGCGCGGCGCCACCGGAAACCTGCGCGCCGGACGCGGCGCCTATCCAGTCCCGGATCGAGTAGAACAATCCGAGCCCGTCGTCGGTCGGCCCGGTCAGCGCGTCGATCGCGTGCTCAGGGTGCGGCATCAGGCCGGCGATCCGGCCGTCCGCCGAGCAGATCCCGGCGATGTCCCGCATCGCTCCGTTGGGGTTGCCCTGAGTCGGCCCGTCCCCGACGTAGCGGAACAGCACCCGGCCCTCGCCCTCCAACTCGTCCAGCACCGTGTCCGACGCGACGAAGCAGCCCTCCGCGTTCTTCATCGGCACCAGGATCTCGGCGCCCGGCTCGAACCGGGACGTCCAGGCGGTGCCGGTGTTCTCGACCCGCAACCATTGATCTCGGCAGATGAACCGCAGGCTGGCGTTCCGGATCAGGGCACCGGGCAACAGCCCGGCCTCGCACAGCACCTGGAATCCGTTGCAGATCCCCAGCACGGGCAGTCCACCGCGGGCGGCCTCGATGACGGACCTCATGATCGGTGCCTGTGCGGCGATCGCACCGGCCCGCAGGTAGTCGCCGTAGGAGAAACCGCCGGGGACCACCACGGCGTCGACGCCTCGCAGGTCGGTGTCCGCGTGCCAGAGGGCGACCGGCTCCGCCTCGCTATACAGCACGGCACGGGCGGCGTCGACATCATCGAGCGTTCCCGGAAATGTGATGACACCGATCCGCGGGCCGGTGTCGCCGGTACCGGCCTCGGACGCCGCCGGGCCGATGTCGCCCCTGGCGATCACCGAGTTCCAGCTCACAGCGCCGCCTCGGGCGCTGCCTGGGCCGGCTCCTGGACGGTGCCGAGGCGGGTCACCGTCCAGGTCTCGATGACGGGGTTCGCCAGCAGCGTCCCTGCCAGCTCCTCCAGATCCTCGTCGGAGACGGTGTCGTCCACCTCGAGGTCGAAGTGCTTGCCCTGCCGCACGGACTGCACACCGGTGTGCCCGGTCCGGGCCAGGGCCGCGAGAATCGCCTTGCCCTGCGGGTCGAGGATCTCGGGTTTGATGACAACGTCGACTGCCACGCGCGCCACGGCGGTGCTCCCAGCGGGTTCGGATTCTGCGGTTCGGATTCTGCGGTTCGGATGCTCAGGTGGCCGGTCAGGTCGGAACGGACCTGCAGGCGACGCCTGCGGCGCGGTCTCGCACCGCATGCTCCAGCGCATCCGACCGCCTGTCAGCTTATCGCGGGCCGGGGTATCGCCCGGCCGACGGTGCGCTCCTAGCGGTCAGCGGCATCTGCCGTTCGCCCCTCGACCAAGGCGGTCATCATGCGTCGGCTCCTGCTTTCCCTCTCGCTCTGCGCCTCGATGTGCGCCACCGCGCTGCTCGGCGCGGCGGCACCGGCCGGCGCCGTCGGGCCGTTCGGCCCGGACGAGATCGTCGTCAACTGCATCCCCGGCCCGATGGCGGCCTCCATCGCCCCGGACGGAACCACGATGGGCTTCAGTCCGTGCACCGGCGGTATCGGCGACGGTGCCATCACCTACTTCTCCCAGCAACCGCCCGGGGTGATCGTCCGGGACCCGAGCCCGTACACCGGGAAGGTGCTGGCCACCGCCTGGGACGGTGTCGATGCGCTGTACGTCGTCTTCACCCAGGGCAACGATCTGAAGATCGGCAAGAGACTGCGGAGCACCGGGAGCTACTCGGCAGTGACGCTGCTCGCCACCGCGTCGGGCGTTGCACCGTTCACGGCCGATGTCGTCGCATCGGCAGGGAAGTGGTGGGCAGTGTGGAGCCAGCAGGTCGGCCCCGGCGGGGAGTTCGCGCAGACCGAACTGTTCCAGCGGCACACCCTGCTCGGCGTCGAGCCGGCGACCCGGATCACCCATACCGCGAGTTCGATCGACGACGGCGAGCCGACACTGGGCTACTCCGGTGGCCGACTGACGATGATCTGGACCAGGACGTCGACACCGGCGGTGCCGGGCCAGTCCGACCTCAGGATCGCCAGGAACACCGGCACCGGTTGGACGTCCTCGACTCTTGCCTCGGCCGGGTTCACCAATGATCGCGCCGACAGCATCACCGTCGGCGGCACGACCTACGTGGCGTGGCAGCGGGACGGCAGGATCGTGCAGGCCGACAACGCTTCGGGCAGCTTCGTCAGTCACACCTTCGGCTCACGCGGCGTCGGCCCCAAGATCGGCGCGTCGGCCGGCAAGGTCTTCGTCGGCTGGACGATCGGTGCCGGTGTCAACCAGAAGTTCTTCCTCGCCGAACGGTCGGCCGGTGCGTGGACCGGCGCCACGCTGTCCGCGTTCCCCGGCAGGGCGGTCGCGGTGCTGGGTCAGGGCGGGAAGGCCAGAGTGATCTTCTCGGAGGACGAGCGGCACCACCTGCGGGTCCAGCTCTGAACGAGGACTCTGACGGGCGGCTCCGTAGTAGGGCTCTGCGGTGGGGCCGACTGTTACACCGGGGTGAACGTTCGTCCCATTTGAGCGCGGCTCGTCGGCCGCCGCGCCCTGCTGCCTTACAGTCTCCGCTGGCTGTCATGAGGCAGCGCCCGACAACCCGATGGAAACACAGTGACCGTAAAGATCCAGCGAGCCACCCCTGTCACCGCAAAGATTCAGTTCGTCCTGCCCGACGACATCCACGACGGCCCCGTCTCGGCCGTCGGATCCTTCAATGACTGGAAGCCGGGGGTGCACCGACTGGTGCGCCGCAGCAACGGCACCCGTAGCGTGACCGTCGAGGTCCCGCGCGGCACCGAAGTGAGCTTCCGCTACCTGGGCAACGGCGGGGTGTGGTTTGACGATCCCGACGCCGAGGTCCTCACCCACGAGGGCGCCCTGATCCGCACCTGACGCTTCTTGTCGCTGAAACCGGCAGGCGAGCTGCCGTCGGGTGAACCGCTCCCCCCCACAATCGGCGTTTTCACCACGCCACCGGGGAGGGAGCGGTTCACCCGACGCGCTTTGTCAGTTGGCCGGCCGGAGCACCGGCCCGTCGCCACCGTCACCGACCTGCTCGTCCTCGATCGGCAAGATCCGGGGCGGCGGGTCGGTGGTCTGGGTCTGCCAACGCCGACCGAACAGGTACATCACCGGGAGTGTCGCGAGCAGCGGGCCGATGATGGCCACCGGGCGCAGCAACCACCACGTCATGGTGGGTTCGATGCCCTCGACCTGGGTCCCGAAGATGGACCACTCGACGGCCCGGGACAGCGCCATCCCGGTGGTGTGGAACAGGAACAACGGCAACGCGAAGCGGGTGAACACCGTGGTGGCCCGGGCAAAGGTGCCGCCCCGGCCCAGCGCATGCAGCACCGCCGGCCGGACCAGCTCGGCGAACCCGACCTGGAAGACGGTCAGCGCCACAATGCACACCGTCGGCGGCGCCATGTTCGAGTCCTCGCCGGGTACCCCGACCATGGATCCGGGGTAGAGCCCGGAGAAGACCAGCCCGATCAGCGCGAAGAGTCCGGCGGTTGCCATGATCCGGCCCTGCTGCCGGGACCGGCCGGACTGGTAGGCCCAGTCCAGCCGGCCGTCGGAGAACCGGGGCGCTGAATCGACCCCGGAGATCCGGCCGTGGAAGTAGCCGAGCTGGAAGGCGAATCCCCAGACGAAGACCATGTTCAGCCACTCGACACCGGGCAGCCCGTACCGGAACCGGAGGATGTCGACGATCACGGCGAGTCCCGCGAGGACCACCAGCACCAGCGCGTCGTACCGGCGGTGCAGCCAGACGGTGATCGGCATCAGGCAGATGAAGATGAGGTAGGAGAACACGAACCACAGCGGGGACAGCACCATCAGCACCGCCTGACCCATCCAGGTCAGGTCGAAGACGATGCCGACGACGACGCCCAGGATGACCCAGGTGACCAGCAGCGCTGCCGACGGGATGGCCAGCGACCGCGCCTGCCGGAGGGCGAAACGCCACAGCCTTTCGCCGCGGGCGGCGGCCCGCTCCCAGGACTTCAGGTGCACGTAGGCGCCGATGTAGAAGAACACCGGCAGCACCTGCAGCAGCCAGGTGGCGATCCACAGCCCGGAGGTGAACCCGAGCGGGCTGGTCGCATAGGGCCCCTGATCCCCCCACACCAGGATCGTGAAGCACCAGTGCCACATGATGACGACGAGCAGCGAAAACGCCCTCAGGAAGTCGGCATAGGGATCGCGCGTGACGCGCCGCGTTCCGGTGGCCATCGCGCTCCCTCCCCCGCTGACGTCGCTACCCCCATCTTCCTCGTCTGGGCTGGTCAAGAGCGCAACCAGGGCCGGACACACGCGCAGCCAGGGCGTCGGATCACCCGCAGGTAGACGATAGGAGCATGGGTTCGGCGTTGCAGGTTCGTCGCGTGCCGGGATCACGCGCGCGCCGCCGCCGGCTGGTGGCGCTGGCCTGCGCGATCGCGGTGCTGGCCGTCAGCAATGTGATGTCGAACCGGGTGTTGCCGGCCTGGGCGTACGTGCCCTGGAACCTGACCATGGCCTTCGTGCTGCTCGGCATTGCCTACCGCGGCGGCGCCGGTCCGGTGGCGGTCGGGCTCGGCATCCGGCACTGGCACCGGCCGGTCGGGGTCGGCCTGTTGCTCGCCGGCGGGACCGCGCTGCTGTTCGCCCTCGGGATGATCGTGCCGGCGACCCAGAGCGCCTTCATCGACACCAGGATCGGCGACGCCGACACCGCGCAGATGCTCTTCGTCGTGCTGATCCAGATTCCGCTGGGCACGGTCGTGCTCGAGGAGGTCGCCTTCCGGGGCGTGCTCCCGGCACTGATGGGGGTGTCGCCGGCGATCCGGTGGAGCTGGGGTCCGGTGCTCGGCGCGTCGACCCTGTTCGGTCTGTGGCACATCCTGCCGTCCATCGGCATCGGTGACGCCAATGCCGCGGTCGGCGGAGCGATCGGTCACAACGTCGTGCTGACAACGACTCTCGCGGTGCTGGCGATGATCGTCGCAGGCGTCGCGCTGTGCCTGATCGCCCGGCTGGGCAAGGGCATCAAGACGACGATGCTGCTGCACTGGGCGACGAACTCGCTCGGTTTCCTGGCCGCCTGGCTGCTGTTGAACTGACCGCCGCCGGCCGGGACACCGCGCACCGACGGCCGGTCGCTGCACTTGAGCACCCTCCGGGAGACGTAGCCTGACCCTTGGCCGGAGCCGGGGCAGCGGTTCTGCCGGTCGTATCGGACGGTTGACCCTGGCGCGGCCAGGACGGAAGGTTCACGAATGAAGATCTCCAAGTACGGGCATTCCTGCCTGCACGTCGTCGACGGGTCGGCGAGCATCCTGATCGACCCGGGGACCTTCTCGCAGGGGTTCGAGACCCTGTCCGGTCTGACCGCGGTGCTGATCACCCATCAGCACCCCGACCATGTCGACACGAGGCGGCTCACCGGCGTGCTGCGGGCCAACCCGGATGCGGCGCTCTACGCGGACAGCGGCTCCGTCGGGGTGCTGGCCGACGCGGGCATCGAAGCCACTGCCGTGCGGACCGGGGACGTGCTCGACGTGGGCACCCGGGTGGAGGTGTGGGCAGGCGACCACGCCGTGATCCACCGCGACATCCCGGTGATCAGCAACGCCTGTTACCTCGTCGGGGGACGCCTGCTGCACCCCGGCGACAGCCTCACCGACATCGGCCGGCCGGTGGAGATCCTGGCCCTGCCGACCTCCGCTCCATGGATGGCGGTCAAGGAAGCGATCGAGTACTTCCGTGCCGTCCATCCGGCGGTGGCCATCCCCATCCACGAGAAGGTGATGGCCAGCACCGACATCGTCTACGGACTGTTGACCAGGCTCGGCCCACCCGACACCCGGTGGCTGAACCTGGACGACGGCCACTTCGAAGTGCTCTGACGATCCGCTGTCACCCGCCGATCCGCCGTCAGACGGATCGGCAACCACCCCGGAACACCCACATTGCACGAGCCGGCCGACCTCCGGCCGGGCGGAGGTAGGACATGGCCGACGGTCAAGGGCAACCCACCACCGAGCCTGCGGGCTCTGCCACGGTGACACCGGCGCGTCGCTCATGGCGGGTACCGGTCGAGTCGGAGCCCGAACGCCCGGACTATGCGGTGGTGCGCAGACTGGTCCTGGGCAGCGCGTTGATGCTGTTCCTGGAACTGGCACTGATCCGGTGGCTCGGCGCGAACATCGTGCACCTGAGCTACTTCTCCAACTTCGTCCTGCTGGGGTCGTTCCTGGGCATCGGGCTCGGCTTCCTCATCTCCCGGCGCTCGTGGTCGATACTTCCCGCCACACCGGTGATCCTGGCGTTGCTGGTGATCTTCACCTTCCTGGAACCGGTCACCATCGACCGGGCGGTGGGCGACCAGGTCATCTACTTCACCTCGCTCAGCACCACCGGCCCGCCCGCCTGGCTGGTCCTGCCGGTGATCTTCGTGCTCGTGGCGGCGTGCCTCGCCGGGCCGTCCGAGGTGGTCGGTCGGTGCTTCGCCCACCTGCGGCCGTTGACCTCCTACCGGTGGGACCTGGTCGGCTCGCTGATCGGCATCGGGCTGTTCACTTTGATGTCGTTCCTGCGCGCACCGTCGGTGGTGTGGGGCGTCATCGTCACCATCGGATTCGTAGTGCTGATCGGGAAGTGGCAGCGCTACCTGGCCCTGGTCTCCGGCGCGGCGATGATCGTGGTGCTCGTGATGGAGACGCTCACCCCCGGCATCTCCTGGTCGCCGTACTACAAGATCTCCACCGAGGACCGCATCGTCGGCGGGCTCTCCCTGACCGACATCTCGGTGAACGGTGTCCCGCACCAGATCATGCGGTCCGCGGAGCAGCGACTGCTGGAAGAACCGCAGTACGGGCTGCCGTACGAGCGGTCGCCCGAGAATCCGCTGAACAACGTGCTGATCATCGGGGCCGGTTCCGGCTCGGATGTGGCCATCGCATTGAGCAAGGGCGCCAAGCACATCGACGCGGTCGACATCGACCCGCGGATCATGGACATCGGTGCCGAGAAGAACCCGGACAACCCCTACGCCGATCCGCGGGTGACCCGGCACGTCAACGACGGGCGGGCCTTCCTGGAGACCACGGACACCAAGTACGACCTGATCCTGTTCGCGCTGCCGGACTCGCTGGCGCTGGTGACCGGGGCGTCGCAGATCCGGCTGGAGAGCTTCCTGTTCACCGAGCAGGCGCTGCAGGCCGCCGCTGAACACCTGACGCCGGACGGCTCCTTCTCGATGTACAACTACTACCGCGAGGACTGGCTGATCGACCGGCTGGCCGGCACCGCGGCGGCCGCCTTCGGTCACCAGCCGTGTGTCGACAAGGTCGGCGGCGGCCAGGCGGTGGTGACGGCGGCGCTCGAGGAGTCGAACCAGTCCTGCGGTGTGCCCTACTCGCCGGCCGGCGACGTCATCGCGCCCGCCACCGACGACCGGCCGTTCCTCTACTACCAGGGCGGCTCCATCCCGTCGCTCTACCTGTGGACGCTGGGTGGCATCCTGCTGATCTCGGTGATCGCCGTCCGCATCCTGGGCGGCCCGTTCAAGGCGATGCGACCGTACGCCGACCTGTTCTTCATGGGTGCGGCGTTCCTGCTGCTGGAGACGAAGAACATCGCCACCTTCGCCCTGCTGTTCGGCACGACGTGGCTGGTCAACGCGCTGGTCTTCGGTGGAGTGCTCATCATCGTGCTCGCGGCGGTCGAGACCACCCGAAGATTCCGAACACCGCCCTTGCCGGTGGTGTTCGGCGGGATCGCTGTGTCCCTGGCCGTGTCCTATTTCATCGAACCGTCGTGGCTGCTGACCATGCCGTTCCTGCCGCGCCTGCTGGTGGCGATCCTGCTCGCCTTCATCCCGATCTACCTGGCCAACGTCGCCTTCTCCAAGCGGTTCGGCGCCTCGGACGACTCTCAGGCGGCGTTCGGGCTGAACCTGCTGGGCGCGATGCTCGGTGGCTGCCTCGAATACCTGGCGCTGCTGACGGGCTACCGGAACCTGCTGCTGCTGGTCGCCGCGCTCTACCTCTGTGCCTTCCTGCTGGCACCCCGGAAGGGGCTGGTGTCCGTCTGACGTCGGGCAGGGGACGGCACACGGCGGCCGGCTGGGTCAGGACGCAGTGGCAGGCCACACCGTGCCGCCGGCGGCGACGGTACGCACGGCATCGACCAGGACATCAGAGTTGCCGTCCTTCACCAGATAGCCGGACGCCCCGGCCTCGGCGGCGGCCCTGGCCAGGGTCGGGCTCGTCGATCCGGTCAGCATCAGCACCCTGGACGCGGAGCCGCCGGCCACCAGCGCCCTGGTGGCCTCGGTTCCGGACATCACCGGCATCCGCGAGTCCATGATCACCACATCGGGCCGTACCGCACCGGCGAGCGCCGAGACCTCACTGCCGTCGGCGCATTCACCGACGACGTCGATGCCGCCCGCCGCGCGCAGCATGCCGGCAACCCAGTGCCTGACCAGATGGTGGTCGTCGACGATCAGGACGCGAATCACGGGCTCTCCCTCGCTTCCCGGGTGACGGAAGAACTCACGGCGTGCGGAGCCCCGCGTCATCCCGTCGTCGACAACACCACTGCGATGCCGATCGTCGCCGCCATCACCGCGAGTTCGGCACCGGCGAGGCGGACCAGTGGACAGAGGCGACCGCTGGCTGCGGCTCCGAGGGTGTGGCGACGGTGGCAGTGCCCGATCGCGGCCATCAGGACGATCGCAAGAGTCTTGGCGATGATCAACTGGCCGCGTCCAGTGTTCACCAGTGCGGCCCAGCCGTCCAGCATGAGGACGCTCTCCACGAGGCCGGACGCCCCGACGGCGACCAGGCAGAGCAGTGCAACGGTGCTGAAGCCGGGCAGTGCCGACCGCAGATCCGACGGGAACCTGCGCAGGTGCAGCACCAGGGCCAGCAGCCCGCCGACCCAGACGGCGGCGGCCAGCAGGTGCAGACCGAGCGAGGTCATCGCGGCCGCTGGACTCCCGTGGTGTCCCGCGTGGCCGCTCAGCGCCGACGGCAGCAGCGCCGCCGCGGACAGAAGCAGCAGGGCGGCACTTCCGGGCGCCCCGGCGACGCGTCGCCCGAACAGCGCGACCACCTGATCCCCTGAGCGGCTGACCCGCTGAAATACCCGCGAAGGGGTGCCCGCCGTTCCACCGGCGGGCACCCTTCACGCTTGCCTGCTCCAACCCCGGGCCGCCATATCTCGTGCGCCAGAAACAGGGCACCTGTCACATTCACCGGGCCTGCGGTGTCTTGTGGTCATGACAGATACCGCTTCCACTCACACCTCCCCCACCGCCAACCCGGCGTCGAGCCCGGCCGCGGCCATTCCGGGTCCCGCCGTCCCCCGTGACGTCAGGAGCGCGCGGGCACGCATCCCGCTGACCGAGCCGCAGGGACTCTTCGACCGGTTGGTCGCCGGCTACGCCAAGCGCCGGTTCGGTCAGGTGCCCGACAACCTGCTCGCGATGGCGCACAACCGTCGCGTCCTGGTCGCCGACGCACGGTTCGAGATGTCCGTCGCCCGCTGGAAGGCGCTCGATCCCCAGCTCAAGGCGCTGGCCGAGATGGCATCCGCCGTGGCCATCGAGTGCAGCTGGTGCGTCGACTTCGGTTACCACGAAGCACATTCCAAGGGGCTGGACACGGTGAAGATCGCCGCCGTGCCGCAGTGGCGGACCGCGGAGGTGTTCAGCCCGGTGGAACGGCGGGTGCTCGAGTACGCGGAGGCGATGACCGCCACCCCGCCCACCGTCACCGATCAGCTGGTGGAGGCGCTCCGGCAGGACATCGGGGATGCTGCTCTTGTCGAGCTGACGATGATGGTGGCTGTGGAGAATCTGCGTTCGCGGTTCAACGCCGCACTCGGCCTGGCGTCGCAGGGCTTTTCCGAGTCCTGCCGGGTGCCGCAGGCGACGACGCGACCCGGCCCGAGCGGTCAGCAACGGGAGGCACCGTGACGGACCTGGACGACCCGCCGCTCACCGGTGGCACCGAGGAGTTTGCCGAACACCGCGGCCTGCTCTTCACTGTCGCGTACGAGATCACCGGCTCGGTGGCCGACGCCGAGGACGTGGTGCAGGAGAGTTACCTGCGCTGGGCGGCGCTCCCGGACGGGCAACGGTCGGCAGTCCGGGCGCCGCGCGCCTACCTCGCCCGGATCGCCACCCGGCAGGCCCTGAACAGGGTCCGCAGCAGGTCCCGGTTGCGTGAGGAGTACGTCGGCCCATGGCTTCCCGAGCCGCTGGTCACCGCTCCGGACATCGCCGAGGACGTCGTCCTCGCCGAGTCGGTGTCGATGGCGATGATGCTCGTGGTGCAGAGCCTGACACCCGACGAGCGGGCGGTGTTCGTGCTGCACGAGGTGTTCGGCTTCGCGCACGACGAGATCGCCGCCGCCGTCGGCAAGTCGCCTGCCGCGGTCAGGCAGATCGCGCACCGGGCCCGGTCGCATGTGCGGGCCCGGCGACCACGCCCCACCGAAAGCACTGCGGACGTGCCGCAGGTCGCGCAGCGCTTCATGATCGCGGCCTCCACCGGGGACCTGCAGGGATTGATGGACGTGCTGGCCCCCGACGTCGTGCTGCTGTCCGACGGCGGCGGCAAGGTGAAGGCGGCGACGCGTCCGGTGGTCACCGCCGACCATGTCGCGAGACTGCTCATCGGTTTGCGCGCCAAGATGATGGCCGGTGAACACCCGCCGGTCGCGCGCACGGAACCGGCGATGGTCAACGGCCGGCCGGGCGCACTGCTCTACTACGACGACGTCCTGGACACTGTGGCGACAGTGGAGATCGAGGGCGACCGGGTCGCCGCCGTCTACCTCGTCAGGAACCCCGACAAGGTGCGGACCGCCGTCACCCAGCGGGAGGCCGGCCGCTGACGGCACCCCCCGGATGCCTCTGCGTCTTCTTTTGGACACCCGGGTAGGACAAGCTGAGGTGTGACGTCCCGGGCTCGCCGCGACGTGCTCACCCGCACGAGGAGTTCTTTGTGACCGATACGGCAGTCCAGAACCATTCAGTGACCAGCACGGCAACGCTCTCGCCCCAACAGCTCGCCGACCTGCACGCCTGGTGGCGGGCCGCCAATTATCTGGCCGTCGGCCAGATCTATCTGCTCGACAACCCTCTGCTGCGGCGGGATCTCGCGTCCGACGACGTCAAACCCAGGCTGCTGGGCCACTGGGGCACGACCCCCGGGCTGAACTTCATCTACGCGCACCTGAACCGCATCATCCGCGAGCAGGACGTCAATGCCATCTTCCTGGCCGGTCCGGGACACGGCGGCCCGGCCGCCGTCGCGAGCGCCTACCTGGACGGCACCTACAGCGAGGTGTACCCGCGGATCACTGCTGACGAGGACGGAATCCGCAAGCTTTTCCGCCAGTTCTCCTTCCCCGGCGGAATCCCCAGCCACGTCGCGCCCGAGACACCGGGATCGATCCACGAAGGCGGCGAACTCGGCTATGTGCTGTCGCACGCCTACGGCGCCGCATTCGACAACCCCGACCTGGTGGTCGCCGCGGTGGTGGGTGACGGCGAGTTCGAGACCGGCCCGCTGGCGGCGTCCTGGCATGCCAACAAGTTCATCGATCCGCTGCACGACGGCGCGGTGCTGCCGATCCTGCATCTGAACGGCTGGAAGATCGCCAACCCCACCATTCCGGCCCGGATCACCCGTCCTGAACTCGAGGCGCTGCTCACCGGTTACGGCCACGAGGTCTTCACCGTCGAGGGCGACGACCCGCAGATCCTGCACGAGACGATGGCCACCACCATGGACGCGGTGCTCGCCCGTATCCGGGACATCCAGGCCGGTGTGCGCGAACGCGGCGAGACGGAACGACGCCCGTGGCCGATGATCCTGCTGGTCACGCCGAAGGGCTGGACCGGGCCCAAGATGATCGACGGCCTGCAGTACGAAGGCACCTGGCGGTCGCATCAGGTCCCGCTGACCGGCACCAAGGACAACGACGACCATCGCAAGCTGCTGCAGGAGTGGATGGAGTCCTACCGGCCGGACGAATTGTTCGACGACAGCGGAAAGGTGATCGACTCGATCAGTGCGCTCGCGCCGACCGGCGACCGCCGGATGAGCGCCAATCCGCACGCCAACGGTGGACTGTTGATGAAACCGCTGGTGCTGCGGGACTTCCGTGAACGAGGCGTCGAGGTGACCGCACCCGGCGCATCGATCCACGAACCCACCAGGGTGATGGGCCAGTACCTGCTCGACGTGATGACCGACAACCGGGAGAACTTCCGGATCGTCGGCCCTGACGAGACGGCCTCGAACCGGCTGGATGCGGTCTACGCCGTCACGGACAAGGTCTGGCAGGGCGAGATCCTGCCGATCGACGAGCACCTGGCGCACACCGGCAGGGTCGTCGAGATCCTGTCCGAGCACACCTGCCAGGGCATCCTGGAGGGCTACCTGCTGACCGGCCGGCACGGCTTGTTCTCCTGTTACGAGGCGTTCATCCACCTGGTCGACTCGATGTTCAACCAGCACGCCAAGTGGCTGAAGGTGACCCGTGAGATCGGCTGGCGGCGTCCCATTCCGTCGCTCAACTACCTGCTGACCTCGCACGTCTGGCGACAGGATCACAACGGCTTCTCGCACCAGGATCCCGGCTTCGTCGACCACGTGATCAACAAGAAGGCGGAAGTCGTCCGGGTCTACTTCCCGCCGGACACCAACACCCTGCTGTCGACCACCGAGCACTGCCTTGCGTCGGTGAACTACGTCAACGTGATCGTCGCCGCAAAGCAGCCGTCCTTCGACTGGCTGACGCCGGACGAGGCGGGCGACCACTGCGCCCGCGGCCTGGGAATCTGGGACTGGGCGTCCAACGACAACGGCTACCCCGACGTGGTGATCGCCTGCGCCGGCGACGTGCCGACACTGGAGGCGCTCGCAGCCGTCAGCATCCTGCGGGAACGGCTGCCGGAGTTGAAGATCCGGTTCGTCAACGTGGTCGACCTGATGCGGCTGCAGGACAAGAGCGAGCACCCGCACGGGCTGTCGGCCCGCGACTTCGACACCCTGTTCACCGTCGACAAGCCGGTGGTGTTCGCCTATCACGGGTACCCGACGCTGATCCACCGGCTCACCTACCGCCGGACCAACCACGCCAACATCCACGTGCGCGGCTACAAGGAGGAAGGCACCACCTCCACGCCGTTCGACATGGTGATGATGAACGACATGGACCGGTTCCATCTGGTGATCGATGTGATCGACCGGGTGCCGTCGCTGCAGTCGTCGGCGGCGCTGCTGCGTCAGGAGATGGTGGACGCGCGAGCGGCCGCACGGCGGTACACCCGCCAGTACGGCGACGACATCCCCTCGGTCCGGGACTGGACCTGGGGCGGGGCGACCGGCACCGGCGAGGGCCCGACGGCGCCGTTGTCCGACACCAGCGCCGACTTCAGCCCGGAGGTCGAATCGGCCAAGAGCTGAGACGGCACAGCACACAGCTACGGAGATTCCGGTGGCCCCACCCGACCGGAATCTCCGTAGCGGACTGCGCAAAGACCTGATGTAAGACGGCAGGTGGGCGTCACAGTCGCCCACCCGCCGAGCCGTTCACACCCTGGCGACGTCGCGACCGTGCGCGGTCAGCGCCCAGATCACGAAGATGTCGAGTGCGATGATCAGGATCGACCACAGTGGGTAGTACGGCAGCCACATGAAGTTCAGCACAGCACTGATCCCCACCACGATGACTCCGACCACCCGCGCCCACACGGCGCCGGTGAAGAGCGCGAAGCCGGCGAGCGCGATCACGATGCCGCCGATCAGGTGGACCCAGCCCCACGCCGTGATGTCGAACTCGAAGGTCCACTTCTGGCCGACGACGTAGAACTCGTCGTTGAACAGGGCGACCAGGCCCTGGATGGCATGGAACACCCCGATCATGATCATGAGCGCGCCGGCGAAGACGGTCAGGCCAACCGCGACGCTGCTCGGAGGACTGCTGGTGCGTTGGTCGGTGACCATGGGAATCTCCTTCGCGGGTCGAGCAATCTACCTCCCCAGCGTGCTCGGTCGCACCGCTGTCGGCACCATTCGCAAGGGATGAGACCGGGCGACCAGAACGCCGAAAGTGCTTCCAGAGCGGCCTGTCACAGTGTCCGGCCTCACCCGTTGGGGGTGAGACACGGCATGGGCCCCCGGCGCTGCGGCACTGCGATCGGCCATGTGCGCGGGTTGAATGGCCTTTTCTCGGTGACCCGGAGGAGGACGACTCGTGGCCTGGTTCGTACTGGTGGTGTCCGGTGTCCTGGAAGCAGGCTGGGCACTGTCCCTGAAGGCCTCCGACGGACTGTCGAAGCTGTGGCCGTCGGTGTCGTTCGTGGTGCTGCTGATCGCGTCGATGGCCGGTCTGATGTTCGCGCTCCGGACACTGCCCGTCGGGCCCGCGTATGCCGTGTGGGTCGGCATCGGTGCGGTCCTGACGGCCGTCGTCGGCATGGTGGCCTTCGACGATCCGGTGTCGGCGGTGACCATCGGCTCCATCGCGCTGATCATCGCGGGAGTCGTCGGGCTGCAGTTGGCCGGTGCCGGCCACTGATCCGGCACGTTCCGCCACGGGCAACCGCATGGTCAGCCGATGACGGTCAGCCCGGCCAATCCGCGAACGAACGGCCCGAGATGCGTTCGTACGCCTCGATGTAGCGCGCCCGCGTCGCGTCGACCACCTCGTCGGGCAGGGCGGGCGGTGGTGCGTCGGACGCGCGATCCCAGCCCGACGCCGGCGACGTCAGCCAGTCCCGCACGTACTGCTTGTCGAACGACGGCTGCACCCTGCCGGGCTGGTACCCGTCGGCCGGCCAGAACCTTGACGAGTCGGGTGTCAACACCTCGTCGCCGAGCACCATGGCCTTGCCCAGCATCCCGAACTCCACCTTGGTGTCGGCCAGCAGCAGTCCGCGACTCGCCGCATGATCGGCGGCCCTGGAATACAGCGCAAGGGTGAGCGCCCGCAGTTGCTCGGCCCGTTCAGCCCCCACCGTCGTCACGACCGCCTCGAAGGAGACGTTCTCGTCGTGCTCGCCGATCTCGGCCTTCGTCGCGGGAGTGAAGATCGGCTCGGGCAGTCGCGAGGCCTCGATGAGACCGGCCGGCAGGGCGATGCCGCAGACCGCGCCGGTCCGTCGGTAATCGGCCATGCCGGACCCGGTCAGAAATCCCCGCGCGACGCATTCCACCGGCAGCATGTCCAGCCGGCGGACCAGCAGCGCCCTGCCGGTCGCCTCCCGGGGGATGCGCGGATCGTCAACGGCGACAACATGGTTCGGCACCAGGTCGGCCAGCAGGTCGAACCAGAAGACGCTCATCGCGGTGAGCACCCGGCCCTTGTCCGGGATCGGGTTGGGCAACACGTGGTCGTAGGCGCTGATGCGGTCGGAGGCAACCATCAGCAACAGGTCGTCGTCGACCTCGTACAGGTCGCGGACCTTGCCGGACGCCAGGTGCCGGTAGTCGCTCAGCGCGGCACCGCCGATGGCCTGCGTACCGTTGCCGCGGCGGGGAGCTCTGCCGGGATCGGGAGTGCCGTTCATGCCGCGCCCGTCATGCCGCGCCGTCCAGCCCGCGGCGGCGCAGCAGCGGCTCGATCCGCGCGTCCCGTCCGCGCACCGACCGGAAGGCGGCCATCGAGTCCACCGAGCCGCCGACGGACAACAGCCTTCGGCGGAAGAGGTCCCCGTTCTCCCGGCGCAGACCGCCGTTCTCCTTGAACCATTCGACGGTCTCCGCGTCGAGCACCTCGGACCAGATGTAGGAGTAGTAGCCGGCCGAATACCCGCCGGAGAAGATGTGCTGGAAGTAGGTGGTCCGATACCGCGGCGGGACGAGCGGATGACGAATCCCGGCGTCGGCCAGGATCTGCCGTTCGAAGTCTTGGACGTCGGTGACCACCGTGTCCGGCGCGATGCGATGCCACCCCTGGTCCAGCACCGTGGCAGCGAGATACTCGGTGGTGCCAAAGCCCTCGCCCCACTGCTCGGCGGCGCGGATCTTGGCGACGACGTCGGCGGACAGCGGCTCACCGGTGTCCACGTGCCGTGCGTACTGCTCGAGGATGTCCGGCCAGAGGATCCACATCTCGTTGACCTGGCTGGGGAACTCGACGAAATCCCGTGGGACGTCGGTGCCCGACAGTCTGGGATAGCGGACCTGGGAGAACAGTCCGTGCAGCGCGTGCCCGAACTCGTGGAACAGGGTGCGCACCTCGTCGAGGGTCAAAAGAGCGGGTTCGCCGTCCGGCGGGCGTGGCACGTTCAGCACGTTGACCACCACCGGGGCGAGATCGAACAGGAACGACTGGTCGACGAAGTTCGTCATCCAGGCGCCGCCGCGCTTGCCCTCCCGCGCGAAGTAGTCGCCGAGGAAGAGGCCGATCGTCGAGCCGTCGGCGTTCCGTACCTCCCACACCCGGACGTCGGGGTGGTAGCCGGCGAGGTCGGTGCGGGGCAGGAGTTCGATGCCGTACAGCTGACGAGCGGTCGCGAAGACACCGTCCCGCAGCACCCGCTCGAGATCGAAATAAGGCCGCAGGGCAGTGGTGTCGACGTCGTAGCGCTCGGCGCGGACCCGCTCGGAGTAGTAGGCCCAGTCCCACGGCTCCAACTCGACGCCGTCCTTCGCCGCCACCTCGGCGAGCAGTTCGGCCTCGGCATCGGCGTTGGCCATCGCCGGGCCGACCAGCTTCGCCAGGAACTCGTCGATCGCCACGCTGGTCTTGACCGTCTGGTCAGCCACCTTGGCGTCGGCGTGGGTGGCGAACCCGAGCAGCCTGGCCCGCTCGGCGCGGACCGTGGCGATCTCGATCGCGACCGGCCCGTTGTCGTGCTCTCCCGCGCTCGCCCTGGTCGTCGATGCCTCGAACAGCCGGCGGCGGACGTCACGGTTGCGCAGGACGGTCAGCAGCGGCTGCCTGGTCGGGAGCACCAGGGTGATCGCGTACTTGCCGGCGTGCCCGCGCGCCGCAGCTGCACCGGCGGCCGCTGCCACCGCGTCGGGACTCGCGCCGTCCAGATCGTCGGCCGAGTCGAGCAGCACGACCGCCGCCTCGGTCGCCTGTAGCAGGTTCTGCTGGAAGCGGGTGGAAAGGGTTGAGAGGCGCTGGTTCAATTCGGCCAGCCGGGTACGCCCGTCATCGTCCAGACCGGCCCCGGCCAGGACGAAGTCGAGGTGGTAACGCCGGACCAGCATGGCCGACTCGTCATCGAGGGCGGGCTCTCCTTGCTCGTCCTCGAAGACGGCCGCCACCCGTGCGAAAAGGCGGGGATCCAGCTTCACCGAGTCCGAGTGCGCCGTCAGCAGCGGGGCGTACTGCGACTCGATGGCGCGCAGCGCATCGGTGGAGTCCGTCGAGGTCAGGTTGAAGAAGACCGCCGACACCCGCTGCAGGGTCTGCCCGGCCCGCTCCAGCGCAACGATGGTGTTCTCGAACGTGGCCGGGTCGGCGTTGGCGATGATGGCGTCGACCTCGGCGCGGTGCTCGGCCATTCCGGCCTCGAATCCCTCCGCGAAGTGCCGATCGGTGATCCGGTCGAACGGCGGCAGGGCGAACGGCAGGCCGGACGGCTCGAGCAGCGGGTTGTTGCTGTCCTGCAACTGCGCGCTCCCCCGGGTGAACTCCGATTCGGGCATCGGATCTCCTCTCAACAGTCGACCAGTCCATCACAGCCACCGGCAGGTCCCCCGGCCGCCCGGGAGCAACCGTCTAGTGTGATCCGCGTGGGAGCCGACGACGACGAACCTGCTGGCGACGCCGCGTCGGACCCCGGAGCGACGCAGGCCTACGGACCGATCGGACCCCAGGAGTCCGAACCGCCCGCGACCCAGGCCTTCGACCCCACCGCCACGCAGGAATTCGACCCCACAGCGACGCAGGGCTCCGACCCGACGACCGGGCCGGGATCGGGCACCGATCCGACGCCGGACATCGTCCCCGGGATCGTGCTGGACAACCGCTACCGGTTGGAGGAGTTGCTCGGCCGCGGCGCCACCGCCGAGGTGTACCGGGCGACCGACGAATTGCTCGGCCGCTCGGTCGCGGTGAAGGTGTTCCACCGCGGCATCGGTGACGCCACCACCGTCGCCCGTCAGCGCACCGAGATGCAGGTGCTGGCCAAACTCCACCACCCGCATCTGGTCACCGTGTACGACGCACGGCTGGGCGTCGACCACGGACCTGGAGCCGGTGACGACGACCTGACCTACCTGGTGATGGAACTCGTCCAGGGCGGCACGCTGGCCAACCGGATCACCCCGAACGGGATGCCGCCCGCCGATGTGGCAAGGGTCGGCGCTGCTGTCGCGGGCGCGCTCGCCGCCGTCCACAGCTACGGGTTGGTGCACCGCGACATCAAGCCGGCGAACATCCTGATCTCCCGGACCGGGGAAGTGAAGCTCAGCGACTTCGGTATCGCCCGCGAGCTGGAAGCCGAACGCCTGACGTCGGCCGCGGACGTCATCGGAACCGCCGCGTACCTGAGCCCCGAGCAGGCACGGGGTGCCCAGGTAGGGCCGCCGACAGATGTGTACGCGCTCGGGTTGGTGTTGCTGGAGAGCCTCACCGGGCGGCGCGAGTACCCGGGCAGCGCGGTGGAATCCGCGGTGGCGCGGCTGCTGCGCGATCCCGTCGTTCCACCGACCCTGCCGGGTTCGTGGCCCACGCTGCTGCGCGCGATGACCCAATCGGAGCCCGCAAGGCGGCCGACGGCAGCCGAGGTCGAGGCGGCGCTGACCGGCCGGGCAGAGGTCGTCGCGGCTCCACCACCGGCGACAGCCACACTGCCGCAACCGGTTCCGGTCATCGCACCGCCACCCGCGCAGAAGCCGAAACCCTCGGCCGGCCGGACCTTCCTCATCACCCTGCTGATCCTGGCCGTCACCGCCGGGATCATCGTCGGGATCGTCGCACTGCTCCAGCAGAACAGCGGCACCACACCCCCGCAGGTGACGACGACCCCGGCCACCAGCAGCCAGGTGGGCCCGTCGGTGGTGACCACCACCGAACGGACGACCGAGATCTCGACCCCGCCGACCACCGAGACGACGCCGACCACGGAGACAACGCCGACGACCACGGAAACCACTCCGACGACCACGGAGACGACCCCCACGACCGAGACCACCCCGACGACGGAGACGACCCCGACGACGTCGGAACCCACCGCGCCGCCGACGACGGAGGCCCCGGCGCCGGGGGCGACGGTCCCTTCGGCAGCGGAGACTCCCGCCAGCGGCTGACGCCCGCTCCGGTGAGCCGAGCGATCAGCCCGTCGCGAGCCGCTCGCGCAGTTCGGCGACGTTCCCGGACTTGGGCAGCCCGCGCTTGACGAGTTCTTCCTGCAGTTGCGGCTTCGTCCAGCCCTCGTACGCGTCCGCCTTCTTCGCCGCCTTACGAGCCGGCGCGGCCTGCTCGGCGGCGGGCTTGGGGGCGGCGGGCTTGTCGGCGGCGGGCTTGTCGGCGGCGGGCTCGTCCTGCACCGGCTTGTCCTGCCCGGCAGCGGTTGTCGCCTTCACTTCGGCCTCCGCCTTCTCGGCCTCCGCCTTCTCGGCCTCCGCCTTCTCGGCCTCGAACGCCTTCTCGGCGAACGCCTTGGCGGTGTCGGCCTTCGGTGCCGACGTTGCGGCGGCGGGCGCCGCCGGCTTGAAGGACGCCGGCACGGCGTCGGCAGCTGAGGTGGTGGCGGTCGCAGCGAGACCGGCGAGCGGCTTGCTCACCACCGCGGCCTGCTCGCGAGCTGCCTCGAGGATCGCCTCCGCCTGCTGACGAGCGACCTGCAGAACGGCCTCCGCCTGCTCGCGCGCCGCCTTGCTGGCCGCCTCGGCACGTTCCCGCGCTCCTTCGAGGATGGACTCGGCCTGCCGACGAGCGGCCTCCGTGCGGGCCTCGATCTGTTCGCGGACCGCCTCGGCCTGTTCCCTGATCGCCTCGGCCTGATGCCGGGCGGCCTCCGTCCCGGCCTCGACCTGACCGCGGACGGTTTGTCCCGCCGATTCGAGTTCATCCCTGGCAGCCTCGCCGACCCGCTCGCTCATGCCCAGCATCCGCTTCGCGAAATCGCGCTGACCTTCGAGCATCTTCTCGGCGAAGTCGAAAACCTGGTCGATCACCTGATCGGGCTTCGGCGCAGCGGCGGGGACGTCGGAGACCTTGCCGAATGCGTCCTGGGTGATGCGCGTCCACGTCTCGACCGCATCGACGGCCTGGGCCTGCGTCGAGCGGACTGCCGCAGCGAATTGTTCCTGGGGCGAGGACATGGCATTCCTTCCGGTTGACACCACAATCCGGGAGGAAGGCGGTGTGATTGTCACGCGAGCAACTGGTGGATCACACGGTATCGACAATCCCGTCACCGCGACACAGCGCACCACGCGGCGGGATGGCGGAGAGGTGCGCGCACTCAACGGCAATTGTCAGAGGGACCGAGAAAGCCTGCCCGCCAGTGGGTCTCAATACTGCGTTGCCGCGGAACCGACTGTCCGTGCTGCAATGTCATCGAATCTCACGAGCGACGCAAAAGAGCCCCGGCCTAGTCGACCGGGGCTCTTTCAGGATTGTCGCGTTGCGGAGCACTCTCGGGCGCACCGCTCGCAATCACAGATCAGGAGCGGATGCGTGAACGCCCACCGAACTTGATCCACAGCAGCAGCACGATGACCGCGCCGATGATGGAACCGATGATCCCGGACGGCTGGAAGAACCCGTCCTGCGAGTCGCTGCGGAACAGCAGGTAGCCGAGGAATCCACCGACGAACGACCCGATGATGCCGATGACGATGGTCATCGGGATCGACAGGTCCTGCTTTCCCGGTACGAGCAGTCGCGCAACAGCGCCGGCGATGAGCCCGACGACGAGCAGGCTGATGATGAGACCGAGCATGGTGCATTCTCCCTAGGAGTGTGTGGTCCACGGCCGAGTTGGATCATGGCCGTGAGCAGACAGACAGGAATCGCCCGCTTGCTGAGCGTTGGTATCCAGCAGCACGGTCGGTCAAACATCACTGCGCCGAATGATCGATCCGGCCCGATCGGCGGGTGTCCTCGAGAGGTCGATCGGCCCGCGGGGCGCGGAACGTGGTCGCGCATGGACACCCACCGGGTAACCCGTGCACACCTACCGCAGTCAGCGTGACCCCCGACACAGCGGCACATTCGGCCCCGGTGCAGGATGACGGGCATCCCGAGAGCGAAGGAGCCCACCTATGGCGTCCCTGCCCAGCGATCTGTTCCGACTGGTCGTCCGAGTAGGTGTCGGTGGCGTTCTCGCCCTCGACGGATATCAGAAGATCCAGATCTGGTACCGCGGCCGGGCGACCGCCTCGGAAGCGGCGGCAGACCCGGAGATCGCGACGACGACCGGCGGGCGGCGCGCCGGCCTCGCTTCTGGGCTCGGCCAGGCGGTGGGTGGCGTCATGCTGATTCTCGGCCTGGCGACCCCGGCGGCGGGCGCTGCGGCCGCGAGCAGCATGGCGCTGACCGCAACTGCCAGCGCGGACGCCGCCGCACACACCGGCCGGTCGATCAAGGGCGGCTTCGAGGTACCCGCCGTGCTCGGTGTCGCGGCCGGCGCCCTGGCACTTCTCGGGCCCGGAAGGATCTCGATCGACCACCTGCTGGGTCACCGATTGGCGAACCGGCCGGCGGCGGTGTCTTCGCTGTTCAGTACGGCGTCGACCCTGGCCGTTGTGCTGCTCCGCCGGCAACGAGCGGCGACTGCGTCGCGCTCCTGACGGCAAGGTCCTTCTGTCCAGTGGGCACGATCACACCTTCGCGTTAGCTGGGTTAGCAAGAATCTGCGCTAATCTTGCTAACAGGCGCCGGGTTCCCGGCACCGTCTGACGTTGAAGGAGTCCACATGGCTACCGCCACCAAGGCCGCGCAGAACGGCACCGCCGCCACCGAGGCAGCGGTTGCCCAGGTCAACGACACCGTTGCGAAGGCGACAGCCGCCGCGAGCGACATGGTGCACCGCACCGCAGATGCACTGGCACCCGTCGTCAAGTCCGCCGAGGCGCGGATTGCCGAGCTGACCGAGACGATCACCGCCGAGGTCAAGAAGGCCGAAGCCAAGACGCAGGAGCTCATGGAGACCTTCGCCGAAGAGGTCAAGAACGCAGAGGCGAAGACCCAGGAGCTGACCGCCGTCTACGCGGAGGAGATCAAGAAGGCCGAAGTGAAGAGCCGCGAGTGGAGCGAGTCCTTCACCACCCAGTTCGCCCAGGTCGCCAGCCAGTCGCTGGACACCTACCAGCAGGCCGTGCAGCGCTACCTCGACGCGACGATCCAGTTCGTCGACGCCATGAAGAACGACTCGATCAGCGACCTGACCCGGCGCAACGCCAAGGCCGTCACCGACATGGTCGACGCCTCGGTCAGCCAGGCTCGCGGGCTGGTCAAGTAGTCACAGCCGGATCACCGGCAAGACCTGAAGGGGTGGATGGCGCCGTCCGTCCATCCCTTCGGCTTCGTCCGCCCCCATCGCTCTGCCCCGGCAGAGATTGCGTGCGGTGCACCGAGTAGGACAGACGAATCCCCCTTCCGCCAGTGGCGGAAGGGGGATTCGTGATGTCAGGGCCGATGACTCTCACATGGTGGCGAGCTCAGGACAGGTGGAAAACCGTCTCGTCGACCAGCGACCCGATGCGCTCCGCTCGCACGTCGTCCCAGGAGTCGCCGCGCGTCGCCTGCGCCTGCACCCGGACCGCCATCACCGGAGCAGATTGCCGGCCGAATCCGTCGCGTTGCCAATTGCCGCAGCGGACCCATCCGATCTGGTGGAGCGCCTCGTCGGCGGCCTCATCGCTGGGCGCCTCCATCGGGGTATCGCTGACCCGGATACCCCCGCAATCAAGCACGAAGACCGCGCCACGGAATTGTCTTTCGGTTGAACCATTACCCTGGAACACTGGCCAATCCATACAGAAGGATGTGGCATCTTCCTGAACCGCGGTGAATACCGGACCTTGGTCGGTCATTCTTCCTCCCCTAACCGGCGCTGGCGCCGGGAGTCGATGTCGCCAACAGGGTCGTGTCGCCGACAGCGGCAGTGCCTGTTCATGGAACCGATGCAGGCAGAGCCCCTGTCACAGCAGGGTTGTCAACAGCAGGATTGTTGCGGAAAACGCCGACGTTTTCTTGTTCAGTCCGGCCTCGCGCGGTCGGCGACCGAACGACCCCGGGCCGGACTGATGATTTCTTCGGCGACGACTCCGCTGGAGCGGTAATGCGACTGATGAGACGTGACCCGTGCGGGCCTGACCAAGAGCGGTGTTGGCAAAACCCTACTGCACATGTCCCTGCACGAGAAGATTGCGGCAATCATCACACCCGAGTTGCCCCCTCCACGAACGGATGATCTTCGGCGATCAATGGTCGACATCGATCACAGAAAGCGATGCGGCTGCCGGCCGGTACAGGGCGAGGGCGTTTCCGCACAGCATGCGGTCATGGTCGGCCGGGTCCAGCGCTGCGGTGATCAGGCCCAGATCCCCGCCCGGAACGGTCGCGGGGCACGTGGTCACAGCAGTGATCGCGTCAGGAGCCGTCAGGTCAGGCCGGTCGGGTCAGAGAATGGCGCCCGGCCGGTAGCCCGCTGCCTCCGGATGGGCAGCCACCACCTCGGCGATCCGCTCCAACACCCGCGTCACCTGCTGGCCCGCCAGTCCGGTGAACGACAACGGATCGGCGAGCAGCGCGTCAAGATCGGTGCGGGTCAGCGGCAGCCGATCATCCGACGCCAACCGGTCCAATAGATCGTTGTCGGCCTGACCCTTCTCACGCATGGCAAGGGCGACGGCGACGGCATGTTCCTTGATCGCCTCGTGCGCGGTTTCCCGGCCGACACCCGCCCGGACCGCGGCGATCAGCACTTTGGTGGTGGCCAGGAACGGCAGGTACCGCTCGAGTTCGCGGTCGATGACGGCCGGGTAGGCGCCGAAGTCGTCCAGCACGGTCAGGAAGGTCTCGAAGAGGCCGTCCATCGCGTAGAAGGCGTCCGGCAGTGCCACCCGCCGCACCACGGAGCAGGAGACGTCGCCCTCGTTCCACTGCGACCCGGCCAGTTCCCCGGCCATCGAGGCATAACCGCGGATGACGACCGTCAGCCCGCACACCCGCTCGCAGGACCTGGCGTTCATCTTGTGCGGCATCGCCGAGGATCCGACCTGCCCCGGCCGGAAGCCCTCGGTCGCCAGCTCCGCGCCCGCCATCAGCCTGATCGTGGTGGCGAGCGAGGAAGGCCCCGCCGCCAGCTGCGCGAGTGCCGAGACGACCTCGTAGTCGAGCGACCGCGGGTACACCTGCCCGACACTGGCGAAGACCGCGCCGGACGGCGAGAACTCCTGCACCACAGCTTGTTCCAGTTGGGCGACCGCTTCGGCGGAGCCGAGAAGATCCAGCATGTCCTGTGCAGTCCCGACCGGTCCCTTGATACCGCGCAGCGGATACCTGTCCAGCAGGTCGGAGACCCGGTGATAGGCCTGCAGCACCTCATCGGCGGCCGAGGCGAATCGCTTCCCCAGCGTGGTGGCCTGCGCCGGGACGTTGTGCGAACGTCCGGCCATCACGAGGTCGGAGAACTCCGCGGCGCGGCGGCCGAGCCCGTCCAACACCGCGACGCACCGGTCGCGCACCAACTGCAGGGAGGTGAGGATCTGCCACTGCTCGATGTTCTCGGTCAGGTCGCGGCTGGTCATGCCCTTGTGAACGTGCTGGTGACCGGCCAGCGCGTTGAACTCCTCGATCCGCGCCTTGACGTCGTGCCTGGTGATTCGCTCCCGGGCGGCGATGGACGCGAGGTCCACCTGATCCACCACCGCCTCGTAGGCGGCGATGACGTCGTCCTCGATCTGCACGCCGAGCGCCGTCTGGGCCCGGAGGACGGAGAGCCACAGCAGTCGCTCGGCGATGATCTTGTCCTCCGGCGACCAGATCGCCACCATCTCCGGTGACGCGTACCGCTGGGCCAGCACGTTCTCCACCGCACGTTTGCTCACCGGTCGATTGTCCCAGCCGGGCGGCGGGCGAAGACCACAAGAACCTCGTCCCGAATCGACCGGTGCCTGATTCGGTCGAAACCGGGCACCGGCCGCGGTTGCCCGCAGGATGTGGACCCGTCACGATCTCGGCATGCCCGCGCCCACTGCCAACACCACCGCCGCTTCGTCCAAGGCGCGGCGGCAACAGTGCCGCAGGACCGGCCGCAGCCCACGGCGCACATGACCTCCGCGTTGGTCGCGGGCCTGCTGGCCGGCTACGGCATCGCCATTCCGGTCGGCGCGGTGGCCACCTACCTGGTGTCTCTCACCGCGCGCACCTCCGCTCGGGTGGGCGCGGCGGGGGCGCTGGGGGTAGCGAGCGCGGACGGTCTCTACGCGTTGCTCGCCGTTGTGGGCGGGGCGGCGTTGACCGGTGTGATCACCCGTCTCGCCACCCCGCTGCGCTGGGCGTCCGCTGTCGTCTTGCTCGTTCTGGCCACCCGCATCGCCTGGACCGCGATCCGCGATCACCGTTCCGGAGAGCTCGGGCCGAACAAGCCAGGTCGCATGACGGCCGGCCGGGCGTACTCGTCACTGCTGGGCATCACGCTGCTCAACCCGGTCACCGTGCTGTATTTCAGCGCACTGGTGCTCGGCAGCAAGGCCAACAGCCTCGGCAGCGCCGGCGCGTCGGCGGTCTTCGTCATCGCCGCCTTTCTCGCGTCGGCCAGCTGGCAACTGGTGCTCGTCTGCGGCGGGGTGGCGCTGGGCAGGGTGCTCACCGGACGCACCGGCCGGCTCGTCACCGGGCTCGTGTCGAGCGCGGTGATCATCGTGCTGACCGTGGCGTTGCTGCTGTCGGGCTGAGCCCGCGCCACTCCGATCACGGGCACCAGGGGTCCTGCCGTCCTTATCGGGGCCCACAGGCGGCTCCGAGGTGCAGCGGACGTTCGACCGGAGCGGGGCGGACGTTTGCTTCGACCTCTTGCTCCCCTAGGTAGAGTAAAACGTATGGGTACGGAAATGCCCAGGATGACTCTGGCGACACAGGCGGTGCTCCGCGCCTTGATCCAGGACCCTGCGGCTGAGCGTTACGGAATGGAGTTGTCCGCAGAGGCCGGACTGCCCAGTGGCACCTTGCATCCGATCCTGGCCCGGCTAGAAGTTCTGGGATGGGTGGAGAGCGCCTGGGAGAACGTTGATCCGCTGGAGGTGGGACGTCCGCGGCGCCGTTACTACCGGATCAGCGAGCACGGATTGGCCCTCGCCCGCGCCTCGCTCGCGCAGGCTTACGCTCGAAGTGCTCGCCCGTTGGGCCGCTTGCGTCCGCTCGGGGGGACGTCGTGAACGAGTTGCCACCGGGATTCATCCGTGCTCCTACCCCGATCGCGGCGGGGCTGATCGCATTGAGTGTGCTTCCGCTACCCGCGAAGTCCCGGGATCGATGGAGGGATGAGTACCGGGCCGAGATCGTCGGGCTGCCCTGGATCCGACAGGTTGCGGAGGCTGCCAGCGCGCTGGCCGGGGCGATCAACCTGCGCTCCGCCTTGCAGGCCGCGGAGGGGGACGAAGTCCTCGCTCCGACGAAGACCTGGTCATGCAGGCTAGGGCGCCATCACTTCCGCACAGTCAACCAGGACAACCCGGAGAACCGGCAGTACCAGTTCCGCGAATGCATCAGCTGCGGAAAGATGAAGGAAGGGCCCAGCGCAGACTTCCCCCGTAACGATCGACCCTTCATGGGTGGCGTCAGTCCATTGAGCTAGTACCACCGCTCTCATGTCTCGCTGGGTGGCGCGACACCGAGTCCTGAAGCAAGCGCTCTGCGGAAGGCCAGAAAATACTCCGCAATCTGCGCGACACAGCGCGCTGAAAGCAGCTCGATCGGTCGGGCGACCTGTCAGCCGGTGAGCACCGGGAACAGCTGTCGGTTGATCATCTCGATGAAATCGACTGAATCGAAAGAAGCGGGGGCGTCCTGGCAGGACACTGCCACGACCAGGTCGAGATCGAGGACCCGTCCTACACGCCCTGCTGCAGGTACAACCTGCCGAGCGTGATCATGTCCGCGGCGGTGATCCTCAGGTCGGCCATCCCCAAATGGAGTCCCTGTGGATCGGTCGCCCAACCGAACCGGACCTCACGTCGTGCTCCGGCAGGTCAGGCACGGACGAGACCGGCTCCTCCGCCGGGACGGTGGAGATACCGAGCGGGTCGAACAGCTTGATCCGTGCTCAGTCGAGAACGGACATTTTGGTGGCACGGACCAGGATCGCCGACAACAGGTGCGCACCGGGGCTCGAATCCAGGAAACCCTCCCCGGGCGGCTGCGACAGATCCGTCCCGACCGTGAGCGCGGTCCAGTCCACGTCCGCGCCGTACCGCCGGTGACCGCTCGTCCTCACCGAAACCGCCGGTCATCGTCAGCACTTGCTCGAGAGTGACATCACCGGCGCCCGAGGCCATCTCAGGGGCGTACTGCGGCAGCAATTCAGCAAGGGTTGCGTCGACGGAGCGGATCCGGCCCTCACCGATGTCGATGCCGACCAACATCGAGATCACGCTCTTGGTCACGGAGTAGACGTTGTGCGCTGCCTCCGGGCCCGACCCGGCACCGTGATGGGAGGCCACGTCTTTCCCGTCGACGTTCACCAGGATGCTGTTGACGAGTTCGTCATACGGCCGCCGGGACTGATGTACAGGTCAATCTGCCTCTGCAACTCCGCCGCCGCACCGGACGAAGCCGCGGCCGACGGGGCACCCGGTTCGGGCACGTCGGCCCCGAGGAACCGGTCACCTCCGGCTGCTGCCCCGTACAACCCGTGGCCGGAACCAGCACACAAGCAACGACCTCAATGAAGGTGGCGGATCGCGTTCGGTCCGGCTGATCTACCGGGCAGGCAGTGCCACCAAGGTGAACCGGTGATCGGTCAGCCGGTGAACACCAACCGATCCAGATACGGGTTGCGGAAGACCCCTGTTGGATCCAATTCGGTGGCCAGCGCCCGGAAGTCGGTGAGGCGGGGGTAGGCGGTGGCCAGCGCGGCAGCGTCGGCGGCAAACAGTTTGCCCCAGTGCGGGCGCGGGTCGCAGTCCGCGATGGCAGCCTCGATGTCGACCAGCAATGCCTCCACCGCCGGTTGCTCGCGTCGCCAGGTGAAGTGGAACGCGACGGTGTCGCGGCCGTAGGCGGGGCTCAACCAGAGATCGTCGGCTGCCACGGTACGGATCTCGCAGACCTGCAGCAGCGGGGCGATCCGTGGGGCCATCGTGCGCAGCGTGGCGACCACCTCGGATGCGCGGTCCCGGGCGACCAGGTACTCGGTCTGCACCTCGTCGCCGTTGCTCGGGGTGAAGTCCAGCTGGAAATGCGGCAGCCGGTCGTGCCAGGGGCCGGCGATGCCGAACTGACCCGTGCAGACGTCACCGGGCAGACCGGGCAGCGGATGCCGGGCCACCGTCGCCGGAGTCGCACCGAAGAACGATTCCCGGACCCGGCCTGCGGAATCGAAAACCGCTGACCCGGAGTCGTTCTCGCCCATTCTGGTCTTGCACCAGACCTGCGTCACGGAGTCACCCTGCAGGTCGGTGAACAGGCTGACGCTGTAGGCCGAGGACACGATGTCGGCGATGTGTTCCTCCAACGCCGACCACGGGAGGTCCTCGAAGACGTCCTGGCGGACGTCGAATGTCGGTTCGACGTCCAGGGTCACCCGGCTGACGATGCCGAGCGCGCCGAGGGAGACGACCGCACCGTCGAAGAACTCGTCGCCGCGGGTCAGCGTCCGCAACTCGCCGTCCGCCAGCACGAATTCCAGCGCGCGCACCGCGCCGCCGAGCGCCTGATTCCGCACACCCGATCCGTGGGTGCCGGTGGCGACCGCCCCGGCGACGCTGATGTGCGGCAACGATGCCAGGTTCGGCAGCGCCAGGGACCGTGCCTGCAGGGCGGTGGCGAGCCGGCCGTAGTTGACGGAACCGGACACCGTGACGGTGCCAGTCCCGCCCGCTCCCGCATCGATCCGGATGTCGTCGGGAAGCCCGGTGGTGTCGATGAGATCGCCCGGGGTGTCGGCGATGTCGTTGAAGCAGTGCCGGCTGCCCAGCGCCTTGGCGTGCTCCGCGCCGGCGACGATCTCCTGCAACTCGGCAACAGAGCCCGGCCGATGGAGCCGGGGCGCCTGATAACGGTAGTTGCCGGACCAGTTGGTCAACGATGTCATCGCTTCAGGATCCACCGGACCTCGCCGTCGACGGTGTCCGGGGTCGGCGCGAGGCCCACCCGCCGCGCGACCGCTGCCGACGCCGCGTGCTCGGGATGCACGTGCGCCGTGATGACGTCGACCCCTCGCGCGCCGAGCCATTCGATCATCGCGGCGGCGGCCTCTCCGGCAACGCCGCGGCCCTGCGCTCCGGTGGCGACCACCCACGCGACGTCCGCCGTCGTCCAGCCCTCCTCCGCCGTGACGGTGGCCTGTACGTATCCCACCGCGCGTCCGTCATGGCGGCCGCGCAGGATCCAGTTCAGCCAGCACTCGCCGCCGTCCGCCGACCGGCCGGTCACCTGCCGGGCATAACGGCGCTGGAGCTCGTCGACGCCGGGTGGCTCGCCGCCGGTGAAGGCATACAGAGCGGGATCGCCCAGCACCACGGCCATCTCGTCGGCATGATCGACGCGCAGCGGTTCCAGCTCCAGCCGCGCCGTGCGCAGTGGTGCGGCGATCACCCGCTACCCGATCGCGTCGAGCAGCGCCCCGGCGGCGGACTGCAACTGCGCGGTGGTCAGGCCGGCGGGGGCCGCCGGCACACCAGCGGACGCGGTCGGGCCACCCACGGCCACTTCCAAGCCGCCGCCGTAGGCGAAGGCCGTGACAGCGCCGGCCGCATCCGTGCCGACATACTCGCCCTCAGCCGACTGACCCCCACCTGCCGCGACGCATCGGCTGCCCGCCTCGCCCGATGCGCGCGCGCAGGCTCCGGCCGCGGTCTTCGACACCCGCACCACCAGTTCGGTGCCCGGACTGGTGCCGGAGAGACTCGCCCCGGCGACCGGGTCCGGGCCGCAGGCCTGCAGCAACGGCTGCGGCTTCCCGAACGCCCCGGCAGGCAGGGCCGACGTCAGGGCCGCGGCGGCCGTGGGATCCAATACCGGCCAGCAGGAATCTGCCGTGGTCGCCCCCGGCGCGGCGGCGTCCGCCTGCGCCTCGGCACTGCCCGCGGCGCTCCCAGCCGCATCCGAATTTGCGCTGCCCGAATCCGCGCTGCCCGAACCGACGTCGGACGCCGCTGGGGCGGACAGATCCGCCGCAGGCGGCGCGGGAGCCGCCTGCATCGCCGCCTCGTCCGATCCGGTGGCCGACTGTGCCGCGGCTGCGACGGTCTCCCGAGCGCTCTCCGCCGATGTGGTGGTGGATCCGGGGTTCAGGGTCAGCGGGATGACCACCGCCGCGACCGCCGCCACCGACGCCGCGGCGACCAGGGCGATCAGCCCGGTGCGGCGCCGGGGGGTACCGGCGGCACCGCCGCCGATCACCCGCAACCCGCGCCGAGGTTCATTCTCGGCCGGCCGCTCACCCTGACCGGCCTGGCCGGCCCGGGCCGCGGCGATGACGGATGCCGCCGTCACGGTGCTGGGTGGGGCCCCCGGGTCGTCTGCCAGATCGGCGAGCAGACCGGCAAGCGTCTGTGCTTCGGGGTCGTCTCCCTGTCCGTCCCGCACCGTCATTCACCACCCGACGTTGCCGTGCCGAGCCGGGCCAGCGCGGCCTTGAGCGCCGCGAGACCACGGGCGGTCTGCGACTTCACGTTGCCCTCCGAACATTCCAGCGCCGTCGCGGTGCCCGCGACGTCCATTCCCTCGTAGTACCGCAGTACCAGCACCGCCCGTTGACCCGGCGGCACCTCCTCCAGCGCCTGACGCATCAGCTGCCGGTCGACCACCCCGGACGCGATGTCCCCGGTGAAGCTCTCGTCCGACACCTCCGGCAATGCCTCGACCGCCCGCTCCCGCCGCCAGGGCCGGCGCGACTCGTCGACCGTCGCCCTGACCAGGCACTTCCGCACGAAGGCATCGAGCGCGGCTCGGTCACGGATCTGTAGCCAGGCTCCGTAGAGCTTGACGAAGGCAATCTGCGTGAGGTCGTCGGCCCGGTGCCAGTCACCGCACAGCAGGTAGGCCGTCCGCCGCACCCGATCACGGCGTGCGGTGACGTACGCGGAGAATTCCGCCTCCTCCTCCGGACTCACCGAGCCTCCCGCTGTGATGGTTGGACGGACCGTGTCCGGTGGATGGTTGCACGGACGTCCCGCCGGTACCGCCCGGCGCGTTGTCGGGCACCATCAACAGTCGTGCCCGCGCCCCTGTCGATGTCCACCCGCGCCACCGGGTGGGCGCTGTTCGGGCTGCTCGCCGTCGCCGCCGCGTGGGGCTCCAGCTTCCCGCTGACCAAGGCCCTGCTGGACCGGATGACGGCGGTGAATTTCCTGGCCGTCCGGTTCTCCCTCGCCGCCGTGCTGATGATCGTCGTCTTCTTCCCTGCGCTGCGCCGGTTGTCCCGCAGGTCCCTGGTGCGCGGGCTCTGGCTCGGGATGGCCTACGGCGTCGCGCAGCTGCTGCAGACCGTGGGCCTGCAGTACACCCCGGCGAGCATCTCGGGCTTCATCACCGGCATGTACGTCGTGCTGACGCCGCTGTGCGCGGCGCTGCTGCTGCGCAGCCGGATCGGCGGGCGGGTGTGGCTGAGCGCGGGCATCGCCACCGTCGGGCTCGCCCTGCTGGGACTCAACGGGCTGTCGATCGGCTTCGGCGAGGCGATCACCCTGGCATCGGCGCTGATCTACGCCGTGCACATCATCGGACTGAGCGCCTGGTCCGACGCCCGGGAGGCACTGGGACTGGCGACCGTGCAGCTCACCGTGACCGCGCTGGTCAGCGTGTTGGCGGCGTTCGTCGTCGACGGCGGGATCATTCTGCCGAGTACGGGTTTCGACTGGCTGGCGATCCTGTACATGGCCGTGGTCTCCGGAGCGGTAGCGATGATCGTGCAGTCCTGGGCGCAGGCCCACCTCGCTCCGTCACGTGCGGCGATCACGATGGCCACCGAACCGGCCTGGGCGGCACTGTTCTCGATCCTCTTCCTGCACGAGGCGCTCACCTGGCGGATGGCGGTCGGTGGCGGGCTGATGCTCGCCGCGATGATCATCGTCGAATCCGGGCCACCGCCGAGAGAGCTGGCGCCCGAGGTTGCGCCGGCACCACGGCCGCCGGCTGACGGACTGCGGTTGATGGACTGCGGTTGATGGACTCAGGTTGACGGACCGGCTGTTACGCAGCCGGCGTCAGCCGGCTCCCAGCCCGGACCGCAGTCCCGCGGCCCCGAAGGACGGATCGGCAGGCGGCCAGTCCAGCCATACCGCCCACGGGCCACTGCCGACGAGCAGCCGCAAGAGGCCGGGCGGCACGTCCGCGCGGAATTCGTAGGGCGGCGCCGGGACCTGCCCGGTGCCGGCCGCACCATTCCCGTCGACAGACATCGAGGGAAGGTCACCGGCGGCCGCAAGACCACCCCTTGACCCACCGGCCGGCGGTGATGACCGCGTCCGGTCGATCAACCGACGGACTGCCGCGCTGGCCCCCCATGGCCACCGCTGGCCGGTCTGCACCGAGGACCTCGACGTGAGGTCGGCGGCTCCCAGCCGTGCGACTGCCAGGTACTCCTGCACCCTGTCCTGCGCGGCGATCTCCGCCGGCTCCGGATGAGTGGTGTCGAACAACGCGACGGTCGTCGCCTCGGCGGTGATCGCGACCGATGACACCGAATCGGGGGCCGCGGGAACGGTGATCCGATGCTCGCCGAGACCGACGGTGTGCCAAGGCCCATGCACCGGCGCCGCCACCCACCAGCCGGTGGAGCCGGACTCGCCGTCGTCGGCCGGCAGGACCCCGTGCGAGGCGAAACGGTCAGGGAACCCGTCGAGCAACAGCTCCGCGGACGGCACCGACGCGGCCCCGCCGATCAGCAGGAAGGACCGGTGTCCCCGCGCCCACACCCCGGACGTCGCCAGTGCCAGTTGCGCAGCCGGCGACGACCAGGTCAGGCTGCGATGCCCGGTGACCCGGAAGCCGTCGGCCCGCGGACGCGGCCCGAGGGTGAGTTCGGTGAGCGAATCCGGCCGGACCGTCAGCGGGACACGCGGGTCCCGGCCGCATGGGTCCGCCAGCACCGCCGTGTAAGCACCGACCGGCAGCCGCCCGGCGATCGAGCCGACCCCGACCGCGCACCTCGCCCCGGACCCATCCTCGATGATCAGCATCGCGGTCGGGTCCGGCGAGTGCAGATGCACATCCCCATAGGCCGCCGATCCCTGCACCGGCGCCGCGCGTGAGCCGTTCCGGCCGGCGACCGCCGCCAACGGTGCGAGGACCAGCGACGGGTTCGGGCCGGCCACGAACGGGGCGCCGGGCAGCACCGACGTCAGGTACGGCTCCAGCGAGGACCACCGAACGCCGCCCGCCCGATCGCCCACCGGGCCGCTGCCGGGACCGTCCACACTCAGCGCGGCGAGCAGCGCCGCCGTCAAGCGACCGGTCTTCAGGGGGGCGGCCGGCCCGTGGATCCGGGCGGGTGGGAACGTCTCGAGCCGGAACTGCATCGCCGTGCCCGCGCGTCTCCTCGGCTCGGCGGTGCGCTCCAGGGAGCGCACCGCCGGTGCCGGGCCGGCCGGACCGGGCGCACCGCGATCGGCGTCGATGATGGTCACCACCGCACGGAAGTCCACCTGGGCCAGGCATCCGGCGAGTTCCTCGACCGCGACCCCGACTTCGGCGGCCGGGTTGTTCCCGGAGTCCGCCACCGGCAGCAGGATCAGCGGCTGGGCCACATACGTCGCGGGGGTGGACGGACATCCGCGTGCGGCGATGTAGACGTACAGCCGGTCGCCGGAGCAGCTACCGAGAAGGCGATCGATCTCCGCGGCGAGCCGATCGTGGTCCGCCGGGCCGTCGACACGGACATCGTCCGGCAGCGTCGTCCCGGGTGCGGCGCTCACCAGCATCCGCAGGTCCGACGGCGCGACACCGCCCTCGGTCAGCAGCCAATCGCGCATCGCCAGCGCGTCCAGAACTGCGCTTCCCCAACCTGCTTCGGGGCCGGTGGCACGGCGTACGCCGGGGTAGTCGTCGCATCCGACAACGAGCGCGGCGACCTTCATCGGGCGGCCCGTGCAGCCCACACCTTCGGCCGGCCGGCTGGCCCTCCACGGTGCTGCTGACAGGCTCTCATCGTGCGGGTGTCCTCCGGATCCGGGCAAGGTCGGGCATCCCCCGAATCTTGGGACACCCGGCCCGGGCCCGCTCGGCGAGCACACCCGATCGACCCAGCCAGGAGCGGACCGGGTCGACCGCGCCGGATCACGACGCCAGCGTCGCCTGCCAGAGGATCGGCAGGGTCGGCTGTGCGGACCCACCGGCCGGCTCCGCGGTGATGGCGACAACGTTCTCGCCGGCCTGCGTCTGCGCCGCGACGATCTGCTGCTGGCCGGCCGAGGCCTCCGGGAGCACACCGAGCGAACGCGGCTGCTCGCCCGCGATCGCCCACAGCTGGTATGTGCGGTCCGAGGGCAGAGCCGGCAGGCCGGAGACGTCCACCAGGGCGGCCCCGCAGGACGGCGCGTAACTGACCGATCCGCGGCCGGTGGCCGGGGTGATCTGGGTCCGGTCCGCGGCCTGGGCGATGCATTGCTCCGGGGTGGGTGCGGCCTCGTTGTCGTCGCCCGTCCGGTTGACGGCGACGATCGTTCCGGCGCCGATCACCACCGCGGCAACTGCGGCCGCGATCAGCGCTGCGGGCCGCCGGTACCACTCGAGCCTGACGACGTTTTCATCGCCCTTGTCCTCGGCGGCGTGCCGTCCGCGCGGCCTCTCCGATCTCTCGCCCGTTGGCGGGCCAGGTGCGACCGGTGGTTCCGGTGCGGAGGATGGCGGTTCGCTGTCCTGCGCCGCGGGCCGGGCGGGTGACTGACTGGTCAGCGGCGGCAGCTGCGCTGTGACGGCAATGCGGGACATGATCGCCTGCCGCAGGGATGCGGGCGGTACCTCGGCGGCGGCGGAGCCGAGCAGTGCGGCGGTCTCCAGGAAACCGACCAGCTCTGCCGAGCAAGATTCGCAGGAGTCGAGGTGATCGCTGACCTCGGTCACCTCGTCGGCCGGCACGGCGTGCAGTGCGAAGGCTGCGGTGTCCAGGTGCGGATCAGCGGTCATGACGCCACCCCCAGGCAGTCGCGCAGCCGGATGAGGCCGTCCCGCAGCCTGGTCTTGATCGTCGGCAGCGGAACCGTCAGCAGTTCCGCCACCTCGCGGTAGGTGTAGCCGCTGTAGTAGGCGAGGTTGACCGATTCGCGTTGCAGCTCGGTCAGCGTCTTGAGGCAGCGGCGGACGGCGGTCCGCTCGAACGCCGACTCCACCGCTTCGACGACCGAGTCGACGTCCCGCTCGATGGAGGCGTGTGCCACCTTGGCGTCGCGGTCGGCGGATGCCTGTGCGGACCGCACCCGGTCGACCGACCGGGCATGCGTCAACGTCATGATCCAGGAGGTTGCCGAACCCCTCCCGGCGTCGAAACGGCTTGCCCGGCGCCAGATCTCGAGGAAGACCTCCTGGGCGACCTCCTCGGCCTGGCTCGGGTCGCGGACGATCCGCCTGGCCAGGCCGAACACCCGGGCGCCGAACGTGTCGTAGAGCCGTTCGAAGGCGTCCTGACGACCCATCGCGGTCAGGCGGAGAAGGTCTTCGGCCGCGGTGGGCAGGCCGGTCGGCGGGTCGGGAACAGCGGACAGTGACCGCCGCGCCGTTCCCGGCGCGGACCGGTCCTGCCAGGAGGACTCCGGGGGAGGCATCGGCTCATCCTTTCGGCCCGGCTCGAAGGTTCACCGGGCGGGTGCTCTGTGGTGGTGATTCGGTACGGAGCCCGCCCCGGATGGCTTATTGCTCGTGATGATCTTGTGACGGCACAGGTAGGGCCGGCCACCGATCAACGGACCGTTCCTTACGAAACGGTGACACACCGGTAGATCCGCCCGTGGGAGGCGGACGATGAAAGCGTGACCGAGCCGACTCCGCAGCAGCCCGTGAAAGTTTTTCCACGTTCGGCCCATCCGGAGGCTGCCGGAGCGCGAATCCCTGGCATGACCCGATCAACGCCCCCCAGCACCGAGCGTCCCGGCCCCGCGTCGGGCACCGGTGCCCCGGAGGACCGGCAGCCCTGGCGGCCCGGAATCGCCGCGGCGGCACTGGTCGGCGTCATCGCCATGGGCATCGCGATCGGACTGGCAGAGCTGCTGGCGGCCCTGGGCCAGTGGTTCGGCCTGCTGAACACGCCATCCGCGCCGATCTTCTCGCTCGGCCAGACCTTCATCCAGTTCACTCCGGAGTGGCTCAAGGAATTCGCCATCCGGACCTTCGGTGAGAACGACAAGAACGCCCTGACCGCAGGAATGGGGATCACCCTGGTGGTGGTCGCGGTCGTCATCGGCATCATCGGCAGACGCAGCCCGAGGCTTGCCGTCGCCATCACCGGCGCGCTGATCCTGGTCACCGCCGCTGCCGTCCTCAGCCGGACCGGCGCCTCGGTCATCGATGTGCTGCCGATCCTGATCGGCGGCGCGGCCGGAATCTACTTCCTGGTGGTCGTCTTCCGGCGCCAGCTCGACCCCGCTGCTGCATCGCCGGCCGCGGCCGTAGTCACCGGCACCGGCACCGGCACCGGCACCGTCGGCCCGGAAACCGATACCGCCCCGACCACCGACGACAACCCGAAAGCGCTGCTGACCGGTGCGTCGCATCCGATGGGTCGGGCCGGTTCCGCGACGGCAAGTCGCCGGCAGTTCTTCAAGATCGCCGGGATCGGCGCCCTGGTCGCCGTCGCGGCCGGCGCACTGACCCGCTGGATCCCGAGCTCGGCCGAGGTGGCCGCCAGCCGCGACCGGGTCGCCCTGCCCACACCTGTCGAGGTCGAGAAGGTCGACGTCGCGGCCATCAGGCTGGACGTCCCCGGCATCACGCCCTTCGTCACCGACAACGCCGAGTTCTACCGCGTCGACACCGCCTTCGCGGTACCGCGGGTCACCACCGACGACTGGCAGCTGCGGATCCACGGCGGTGGTCGACCAGCAGATCACGCTCACCTACGACGACCTCGTGGCCATGCCGACGATCGAGCGGATGATCACGCTGACCTGTGTCTCGAACGAGATCGGTGGCGACCTGGCGGGGAACGCCCGCTGGCAGGGCGTCCGGATCGCCGACGTGCTGGCGATGGCCGGCCCGCAGGCCGGGTTCGACTGTGTGCTGTCCACCAGCGTCGACGGGTTCACCGTCACCACGCCCATCGAGGCGCTGACCGACGACCGGGACGCCCTGCTGGCGTTCGGGATGAACGGCGAGCCGCTGCCCGTCGAGCATGGTTTCCCGGTCCGGATGGTCGTTCCCGGGCTCTATGGGTACGTCTCGGCCACCAAGTGGGTCGTCGACCTCGAGGTGACCAACTTCGCCGATCAGAACGCCTACTGGACCGACCGCGGGTGGTCCGCCACGGCGCCGATCAAGACGTCGTCGCGGATCGACGTGCCCAAGAGCTTCGAGCAGGTCTCGAAGGGCAAGGTCGCCGTCGCCGGTGTGGCGTGGGCCCAGCATCGCGGTGTCACCGGTGTCCAGGTGCAGATCGACGACGGCGAGTGGCAGGACGCCACCCTCTCCGGCGATGTCAGCGTCGACACCTGGCGGCAGTGGGTCTACGAGTGGGACGCGACCACCAGCGGCACCCACACCATCCGGTGCCGGGCGGTCGACCCCACGGGGCCGCAGACCGATCAGGTGCAGGGGGTGATGCCGGACGGCGCGACGGGATGGGATTCCCGATCGGTGACCGTGACCGCCTGACGCAGTCGCGCACACCGAAAACCCGCGTCACACAACCCGGCCGTCGGACGCAATCGGTCGGTAGTAACAAGCAGTATCTGCATCGTGACTCGGTGCAGCCACAACCTGTGAGCAAACAAGCCTCACCACCGGCGCCGACTCTCGGTGCCGACTCTCTCCAAGGAGCACACATGATGATGAAGCGCGCCCTCACCCTGGTCGCAGGTGCCGCACTGGCCCTGACCCTGGCCGCCTGCGGGTCCAACTCGACCACCGCATCGAGCAGCACCTCCGCCGCCGGCTCGGCGGCAAGCTCGGAAGCGATGACGTCCGAGGCGATGACCTCCGACGCAATGACCTCCGAAGCCATGGAGTCGGGCGACATGTCGTCCGAGGCGATGGAGTCCGAAGCGATGTCGTCCGACGCCATGTCCTCCGGCGAGATGGCCGCTCCCGCCCTGGTCGGCGCGGGATGTGCCGATTACGCCAAGGCCGTCCCGACCGGCGCCGGCTCGGTGGACGGAATGGCACAGGATCCGGTGGCCACCGCAGCGTCGAACAACCCCATCCTGACCACCCTGACCGCAGCCGTCTCCGGCAAGGTGAACAAGGACGTCGACCTCGTCACGACCCTGAACAACGGTGAGTTCACCGTCTTCGCACCCGTCGACGATGCCTTCAAGAAGATCGACGCGGCGACGATGACGAAGCTCACCACCGACGCGACGCTGCTCAGCGGCATCCTGACCTACCACGTCGTCCCCGGCCAGCTCTCGCCGACCGATGTCGTCGGCACCCACGTCACAGCGAATGGTGCCGAGCTCACCGTCACCGGCTCCGGTGACAACCTCGAGGTCAACGGCGCCAAGGTGATCTGCGGCGGCGTGAAGACCAAGAACGCGACCGTCTATCTCATCGACACCGTGCTGACCCCGCCGGCCAGCTGACAGTTCCAGATAACCGCCGGCTGATCGCCGGTGGTGGGGCCACCGATGGATTCGTCCATCGGTGGCTCTTTTCGCTGCCACCGTTCGTGCGCCTGCCGGTCCTGTGCGGTGGCCGCCAGGAGGGCGCTGCCTTGCATCATCGGGCTCCGGGGATCACTCTCAGGGGTCGGCGAAGAACGGTCGGCGATGATCGACCACCGATTGGGGGTTCCCGATGAGCACGCCTGCCGAGCAGCCGGAAAGGACTTCCGCGACGGCGCTCGCCGAGGCGGTGCGGCGTGCCGCCGCCCGCAGGTCCGCCGTCGATCCGACGATCGCGGCCATCGAGATGGCGACCGAGTCGGGGCCGTGCGACGCGGCCTCCATCACCCTGCTGGGGCGGAACCGGTCGCTGACGACGGTTGCCTCGTCGAACGATCTGGTCAGGGCGGCCGACAGCCTGCAGTACGAGCTGGACGAGGGCCCGTGCCTTGACGCGGTGTGGACCGACGGCCTTTTCGTCGTTCCGGACCTGATCGCGGACGGCCGATGGCCGCGGTGGGCGGCGCGGGCGGCGGAACTCGGGATCACCGGGATCCTGGCGGTGCACCTGTTCACCGACAGTGCCCTCGGCGCGCTGAACCTGTACTCGCTGCAGCTCCGCACGTATGACCACAGCGACGTCGAGGCGGCGCGGATCGTCGCCGCGCACGCCTCGGTCGTGCTGGCGTACTCGCGCACGGAGCAGAACCTCTGGCAGGCGATCGACTCGCGGAACCTGATCGGTCAGGCTCAGGGCATTCTGATGGAGCGGTTCGGACTGACGCCTGACTCCGCCTTCGCGGTGCTCCGCCGCTACTCGCAACATCACAATCGCAAGCTGGCCGTTCTTGCCGAGGAATTGGTCAGCACCGGGCGACTGCCGGGGATCGGAAGCCAGGACGGTGACGCCGGTGCCATCCACCACGACCGGGACGACCGGGACGACCGGGAGGACCTGGATGATGCCGAAAGAGACGAGATGACCGGTTCCGCAGGTTAAATCCGCGAAACATGCACCGTGTAGCTTCGACCCACCGCGACGTCGGCATCGCGTTGAGGCGGTCACGGTTCGAGGAAAAGGGGACATCGTGTGCGGACTGAGCGGTGAGTTCAGGTTCGACGGCGGCGCCGCCGATGTTCCGGCCGTCGCCTGCATCTCCGCCGTCATGGAGCCCCGCGGACCGGACGGGCACGGCCTGTGGCACGAGGGACCGGTCGCGCTGGCACACCGCCGGCTCGCGATCATCGACCTCTCCAAGACCGGCGCCCAGCCGATGGTGGACACCGAACTGCGGTTCGTGACGGTCTTCAACGGCTGCATCTACAACTACAAGCAACTGCGCGATGAACTGCGGGGCTACGGCTACCGGTTCTTCTCCACCTCGGACACCGAGGTGCTGGCCAAGGCGTACCACCGCTGGGGGGTGCGCTGCGTCGACCACTTTTTCGGGATGTTCGCCTTCGCGATCCTCGAGCAGGACACTGGCCGGTTGATCCTCGGCCGGGACCGCCTCGGCATCAAGCCGATGTACCTGTCGCACACGGCGAACCGGTTGCGTTTCGCCTCGTCGTTGCCGGCGCTGCTCGCCGCAGGTGACATCGACACCTCCATCGACCCGGTCGCGCTGAACCACTACATGACCTTCCACGCCGTCGTTCCGGCGCCGCTGACGATCCTGTCCGGTGTCCGGAAGCTGCCGCCGGCCACCGTCCGGACGGTGGAACCCGACGGCCGGACAACCGATCTGACGTATTGGTCGCCTTCCCACGCACGGCAGGAGGCCTACGCCGGACTGACCGAGGACGACTGGCAGCAGCTCACCCTGGAAACCCTGCAGACCGCGGTCCAGCGCCGGATGGTGGCCGATGTACCGGTCGGGGTGCTGCTCTCCGGCGGTATCGACTCGAGCGTCATCGTCGCCCTGCTGGCCGATGCCGGTCAGCACGGCCTTCAGACGTTCAGCATCGGGTTCGAGCGGGTGGGCGACCGGGAAGGCGACGAGTTCGAGTTCTCCGACATCGTCGCGAAGGAGTTCGACACCGACCACCACCAGCTCCTGATGCCATCCGGGGTCGTGCTGGACGGCCTGGACGGCGCTGTGCAGGCGATGAGCGAGCCGATGGTGAGCCACGACTGCATCGCGTTCTACCTGCTGTCGGAGGCGGTGTCCAAGCACGTCACCGTGGTCCAGTCCGGCCAGGGCGCCGACGAACTGCTGGCCGGTTACGACTGGTATCCGCCGCTCGACGGCATACCGCCGGAGCAGGCGCTGGAGGTGTACGCCGCGCACTTCTTCGACCGCGATCACCGCACCCTGGCCGGCATCCTGCAACCGCGGTGGTTGACGCCCGGCGACCCCAGCCGGGACTTCGTGCGGGAGCACCTCTCCCGGCCCGGCGCCACCACCGCACTGGACAAGGTGCTCCGGCTCGACTCCCAGATCATGCTGGTCGACGACCCGGTCAAGCGGGTCGACAACATGACCATGGCCTGGGGATTGGAAGCGCGGACACCGTTCCTGGACCACGAATTCGCCGAACTCGCCGCCGCCTGTCCGCCTGAGTTGAAACTGGCGCACGGCGGGAAGGGTGTACTCAAGGAAGCCTCCCGCAAGGTCCTGCCGGCGGCCATCATCGACCGAAAGAAGGGGCACTTCCCGGTACCGGCGATCATCAACCTCGAGGGGCCGTACCTGGATCGGGTCCGGGAGGCATTGACCGCACCGGCCGCCAGGGAGCGCGACCTCTTCCGGCCGGAGTACGTGAAGATGCTGCTGGACGCGCCGAACGCGCACCGCACGACACTCGGTTCCAACCAGCTCTGGCAGCTCGGGCTGCTCGAAATGTGGCTGCAGAAGCATGGGATCGGCTGACACTGTGCTCGACAGCTCGTTCCCGTCGGTTCCGGAACGGTCGACGAGACCCGATATCGCGGCGATCGTCGAGGAGATCGCGGGCGTCGTCGGAGCGTGGTGCCCTTCGCTGTCCCCGGACGGGCGTCGCATCGCCTACGTCACCGATCGATCCGGACTTCCGCGCCTCGAGGTCGCCCAGCTCGACGCTTCCGGCGAACATGCCGACGCCGTCCCACGGACCGTCTCGCTGCCCGACCAGGAGGTGGTGTCCGTCGCGTGGTCCCCGGACGGTGAATGGCTGACCTACCTGGTTTCGCCGAACGGGCTGATCCGCGCCGAGCTGCACGTCATCCGGCCGGACGGCGCCGACGCCAAGGTGCTCGCCGGAACCGAGCCACGCGCAACGGTTTTCGCCGGCTGCTGGACGAGCATCCCGCACACCTACGCCTTCACGATGGCCGACGGCACCGGCCCGGACGCGGACGTCTGCCTGGTCGACGTCACTTCGGGCACCGTCCGGATCGTGACCAGGGGCGGGTTCCACACCGTCACGTCGGTGTCCCCCGACGGGCGGCGGTTCCTGGCCCGGCGAGGCACCCGCGGGCGCCGACACCTCGTCCTGGGCGACCTGCCCGGCGACTGGACCCGCGACATCGACACCGCAGCCCCTGCCCCGCCGATGCGCCTGCTGGCGGCCGACTTCCCCGAGCCGGGAACGGATCTCGCAGAGGAGGGCAGGTTCTCCCCGGATGGCACCGCTGTGTACCTGCGAACCTCCGCCGGACGCGATCGGGCCGCGCTGGGCGTCGTTCCCCTGCTCCCCGACGGCGGGCCGGGGCAGTTGCGGATCCTGGCCGCGCGGGAGGACGCCGACCTCGAGTCCTATGCCATCCTGCGCGGCGCCCCGACCGGCGCCGGCGCGGATCCCGCCGGCGGGGATCTCGAGGCGCTGCTGATCTGGAACGTGTGCGGCGTCAGCGAGATCGAGATGGCCGTCCTCCCGGCCGCCGGCGCTGACAACCTGGAAACGGCCCGGCGGGTGCGGTACCGGGTGGACATCGGCGACCGGGTGATACCGGGCTGGTCCATTCCCCGCGACAGCAGGTCCGGGATCCTCGAGCTCACCGAACCTGTCGCCCCGCGCAGCCTCTATCACGTCGACCTGTTCCATCCGGGCGAGCCGGGCAGGAAGCCGGAGATCCCGCGACGGATCACCGGTCTCCCTGTCCCGGAACTCGATCCGGAATGGTTGGTGGTGCCGGACTCGATCACCTACCGCTCGCTCGACGGGCTGGCCCTGCAGGGTCTGCTCTACCGGCCGAAAGGTGTCACCGCGCCGGGACCGACCGTCGTGCTCCTGCACGGCGGCCCGGAAAGTCAGGAACGGCCGGCGTTCTCGATCCTGATCCAGTCGCTGGCGGCCGTCGGCATCACGGTCTTCGCGCCGAACGTCCGCGGCTCCACCGGTTTCGGCGGCGCGTTCACCGCGATGGACGACCTGGCCCGCCGCGAATCGTCCTTCCAGGATGTTCCGGCGACGGTGGCCTTCCTGATCGCCGCCGGCATCGCCCATCCGCGCCAGATCGGCGTGCACGGCTGGTCCTACGGCGGCTACCTGGCGCTGATCGCACTGACCCGCTGGCCGGAGCTGTTCGCGTCCGGCTCGAGCCACGCCGGGATGTCGGACCTGCTCGGCTTCTTCCGCGAAACGGAACCGTGGATGGCGGCGGCGTCGGTCACCGAGTACGGCGATCCGGAAACGGACAGGGCGATGCTGACCGATCTCTCACCCCTGCACTCCCTGCACCTTGTCCAGGGTCCGACACTGCTCGTGCACGGCGAGCAGGACACGAATGTCCCGGTGGGCGAATCCGTCCGGGCACACGTCGCGCTGATGGCCGCCGGCGTGCCCACCGAATTACTGTTGTTGCCCGGCGAAGGGCACACGATCGTCGGGCGCGACGGCCGCATCTCCTCGACCCGGTCGATCGTCGAGTGGCACGCCAGGTGGCTCCAGTGACCGTCGACCCGGCGGACACCGACCACCCCGCGATCCTCGTGGGTTACCCCGCCGGACCGCTGGACGAGGCCGTCGCCCCGGACGGCCGGGTGCGAGAGGGGTATCGGGACATCGTCGACGCGCTGGAGAGCGCCGGCATCGACAAGCTGCGCGCTGCAGCGACGGAGCTGGACCGGGTGCGGGTCACCGAAGGCATCTCCTTCATCGCCGACGTCGACGGCGAACTCCGCGAGCAGCCCTTCCCGCTCGATCCGGTCCCACGGGTCCTCTCCGCGGCGGACTGGGCCACCATCGGCGCCGGGCTGCGACAGCGAACACGAGCGCTCAACGCCTTTCTCGCCGATGTGTACGGCGAGGCGCGGATCGTCCGCGACGGCGTGATCTCGGCGGACGTGGTGCACAACTGTCCGGGTTTCCTGCCGGCCGCCCGCGACCTGGCTCCGGGTGGACGGCCGCGGGCCGTCGTCCTCGGCTTCGACCTGCTGCACGCCCCGTCCGGCAAGTGGGTCGTCCTCGAGGACAACCTGCGGGTTCCGTCCGGCCTGGGATATGCGGTGGCCAATCGGCGGACCGCCGCCGCGGCGCTGCCGATGCTGCACCCGTGGCAGAACCTGCTGTCTCCGGAGACCGTTGGCCTTGCCCTGCACGAGGCATTGTCCGCGTCGGCACCGCCACGGTGCGCACGGTCCACCCCGCGGGTGGCGGTGTTGTCCGACGGGCCGGAGAACTCCGCCTGGTACGAGCACCGGTTGCTCGCCGACGCGATGGGGGTGCCGGTGGTCACGCCGGCCGACCTGCGGGGTGACGCCGACGGGGTGACGGCCGAGATCGATGGCCGCGCGGTCGGTCTCGACGTGCTGTATCGCCGGCTCGGCGATGACGAGATCGTCGCCGGCCCCGCGGCGTCACCCGGTGTCAATGCGATGCTGGCCGAGGCTGCGGCGGCGGGTTCGGTGTCGCTGGTCAACGTGCCGGGCAACGGCGTGGCGGATGACAAGGCGATGTACGCGTTCGTGCACACGATGATCGGCTATTACCTGACGGAGGATCCGCTGATCGGTGACGTCGGCACCTGGGTGCTGGCGGATCCGAACCAGTACGCCGGTGTCCGGGACCGACTGCACGAACTGGTGGTCAAGCCCGTCGACGGGTCCGGCGGTGCCGGGGTGATGATCGGCCCCGACCTGACCGAGCAGCAGATCGCGCTGATGCGCGCCGAGGTCGCCGCCGCCCCTGAACGGTTCATCGCTCAGGAGGTGATCAGGTTCTCTTCCCATCCGACTTTGACACCGGAAGGGCTGCGCCCACGTCATGTCGATCTGCGCGCGTTCGCACTCGCCGGTCCCGACGGGGCGGTCACCATTCCGGACGTGGCGCTGAGCCGGGTGGCCCTCGAATCGGACGGCCTGCTGGTCAACTCCTCGCGCGGCGGCGGCTCCAAGGACACCTGGCTGCGACGCTGACCTGCCGCGGTCCCTCACCGGCTGTGGCCGGTTACTCACAGCTCGAAAGCAGCGCTGCCCATCGGATCGCCAAAGAGCGGGTGCACGGCGCCTGCTCGACGGTTTGAACCGCGATGAGCCGGGCTACATGGCTACCGGAGTGTTAAAAAGCAGCGCTTCACGGTTCGTCCCACACGAGGTTCGACGCATGCGCGTGCTCGGTGTCAATGCCATCTTCCACGACCCGTCGGCCGCCCTGGTCATCGACGGCGAGATCGTGGCAGCGGCCGAAGAGGAACGCTTCAGCCGGCGCAAGCACGGCAAGCGGCCGGTTCCGTTCTCCGCCTGGGAACTCCCGGAAGCAGCGATGCGGTGGTGCCTCTCGGAGGCCGGCCTGTGTCCGCAGGACATCGACGCGGTCGCCTACTCCTTCGACCCGGCTCTCGCGAAACCCGCTGACGCCATGGGTCTGTCCGATCCGTGGGACCACCTGCGCGTCACCTATGCCGAGAACGCCCCCGGATTCCTGGCGACCGCTCTTCCCGGGCTGGATCGCGAGGCCGTGCGATTCGTCCCGCACCACGTCGCGCACGCGGCATCGGCCGGGCTGGCCGCACCGCACCGCAGCAGTGCCGTCCTGGTCCTCGACGGTCGCGGCGAGCGGGCTTCGCACCTCGGCGGCCGGTATGTCGACGGGCGACTGGAGATCCTTGCCTCGCAGGAACTTCCGCACTCCCTGGGGCTGTTGTACGAATCGCTGACCGAGCACCTGGGCTTCCTGCGCAGCAGCGATGAGTACAAGGTGATGGCGCTGGCCTCCTACGGCCGCCCGCGGTTCCTCGAAGAACTCCGTGAGTCCATCTACGCGGACGGGAACGGCGGCTTCGTCGCCGAGGTGCCCGACTGGTCGAAGTGGTCGGCGCCGCGCATCGACGACGGCACCTGGGGCGGCGACGACGCCGACCTCGCGTGTTCGGTGCAGCACCGACTGGAAGAGGTGCTGGTCGACCTCGCCTCGTGGCTGTACGACCAGACCGGCGAGAAGGTGCTCACGATGGCCGGCGGCACGGCACTGAACTGCGTTGCCAATTCGCGCATCTGGCGCGACACCGGATTCGAGGACGTCTGGGTGCAGCCCGCCGCCGGGGACGCCGGGACGGCACTGGGTGCCGCATTGCAGGTGTCGGCCGACAACGACGAACCGGCGTCGACGATGACAACGGCCGCCCTGGGCCGTGGGTGGCGCGACGACGACCTCGCAGCGTGGTTGCGCGCCGCCAATGTCCCGTTCAGTACCCCGGACGACCTGTCCGGCGAGGTGGCTGACGTGCTGGCCGGAGACGGCGTGATCGCCTGGTTCGACGGTCGCAGCGAGTTCGGTCCGCGGGCACTGGGCCACCGGTCGCTGCTCGCGCATCCCGGACGCGCCGAGAACCTGGAGCGGCTCAACGACGTCAAGGGCAGGGAGCAGTTCCGCCCGGTGGCCCCGATGGTGCTGCTGGAGGACGCAGCTGAGATCTTCTCCGGCGGACCGATTCCCAGTCCGTTCATGCTGTTCGTGCACGAGGTCGCGCCGCAGTGGCGGGAGCGCATCCCGGCTGCCGTGCACGTCGACGGCACCGCCCGGATCCAGACGGTCGACGCGGCGACCCAGCCCCGGTTGGCGTCGATGCTGCGCGAGTTCCGTTCCAGGACAGGCCTTCCCATCGTCATCAACACCAGCCTGAACACCGCGGGCCGGCCGATGGTCGACGACCCGCGGGACGCGCTGGAATTGTTCGGCTCGGCACCGGTCGACCTGCTGGTTCTCGGGCCGCACCTGGTACGCCGCGGAACGCTCTTCGGGACGGCTTCCGGGTGACGGAGAACAGCTACTCGATCGTCATCCCGACCATCGGCAGGCCGTCCCTGGAACGGTTGCTGGCGGGCCTGGTCGTGGCATCGGTTCGCGGTCCGATGCCCGAGCAGGTCGTTCTCGTCGACGACCGGCCGTTCGAAGCCCCGGACAATGCCCCGCTGCGGATCCCCGCTGGAGCGTCGCCCGCACTGCCGTGGCCGGTGCAGGTCGTCCGGTCGGGGGGCCGCGGACCGGCGGCGGCCCGCAACGCCGGTTGGCGGTCCGCACCGTCACCGTGGATCGCCTTCCTGGACGACGATGTCGAGGTCGCGGAGGACTGGGCCGAGTGTCTGGCCGCCGACATCGAGCTGGCAGCGGACACCGTCGGCGGCATCCAGGCCGAACTCGTCGTGCCGCTCCCGGACTGGCGCCGGCCCACCGACTGGGAGCGGAACACCGCCGGTCTGCAGGACGCCGCCTGGATCACGGCCGACATGGTGTACCGGCGGACGGCACTGGAGTCGGTGCACGGCTTCGACGAACGCTTTCCCAGGGCCTATCGGGAGGATGCCGACCTGGCGCTGCGGGTGCAGCGGGCCGGCTGGCGGCTGACCAGGGGCAGCAGGCTGACCACGCATCCGGTCAGGCCCGCCGACGACCTGGTCTCCGTCCGGCTGCAGGCAGGGGCAGCCGATGACGCACTGCTGCGGGCCCTGTACGGCCGGGACTGGCGCGTGGCCGCCGCCACCGGCCGCGGCCGATTCCGCTGGCACGTCGCCACTGTCGCGGCAGCAGCCGGCGCGCTGACCGCCGCGCTCGGCAGGCGACCGCGGACGGCCGCCGCGCTCGCTGCAGGCTGGTCCCTGCTGACGGCCGACTTCCTGCGCCGGCGGCTGGCTCCCGGCCCCCGTCCGGGCGACCAGGTCTGGCCGGCCGAGCTCCGCCGGATGGCCGCCACCAGCGCGGTCATCCCGTTCGCCGCGGTGCGCCACCGACTGACAGGCATTGCTCGACAAGGCTTCTCGGCACCGGCCTGGCCGGTACCGATCGCCGCGGTGCTCTTCGACCGGGACGGCACTCTGGTTCATGACGTGCCGTACAACGGCGACCCCGACAAGGTGCGGGTCGTCGACGGCGCCCGCGACGTGCTGGAAACGCTGCGCTCCGCCGGCATCCGGGTCGGCGTCATCAGCAACCAGTCGGGCATCGCCCGCGGGCTGCTGACCGCCGACGACGTGGCCGCGGTCAACCGGCGGATCGAGAACGAGCTGGGACCGTTCGACGTGTGGGAGGTCTGCCCGCATGGCCCGGAGGACGGCTGCGTCTGCCGTAAACCCATGGGCGGCATGGTTCTTCGCGCTGCCGCAACGCTGGGCGTCGCCCCGTTCGAGTGCGCGGTGATCGGCGACATCGAGGCGGACATGCTCGCGGCGCGGGCCGCTGGAGCGACCGGGGTCCTGGTGCCGACACCGGTGACGCTGGCCGCGGAGATCGACCGCGCCGACCTTGTCGCCACCTCCCTTCGGGCGGCGGTGGCCACGGCAACCGCCGTTCGCTGTGGCGCCGGGGAACCGGCGACCGCCGCTCGTCCCGCGGAACGGGTCGCGGCATGAAGCGGGTCCTGGCTGTTCGCCTGGACAGCGACGGCGATGTGCTGATCACCGGTCCCGCCGTCCGGTCACTCGCCCACACCGCCGACCGTCTGGACATGCTGGTGTCACCGGCCGGCCGCGCGGCCGCCGAACTGCTGCCGTCCATCCAGGACGTGCTGGTCTTCGACGCGCCGTGGACCGGCTTCGCGCCGTCCGATGTCAGCCAGGGCGCCATCCGGGCGCTGGTTTCCCGCCTGCGCCGCCGGCACTACTCGAAGGCGGTCATCTTCACCTCCTTCCACCAGAGCCCGCTGCCGATGGCGCTGCTCGCGCGGATGGCCCGCATCCCGTTCGTCGCCGCCACCAGCGTCGACTATCCGGGCTCGCTGCTCGATGTCCGTCATCACCGGCGCGACGGCCACGAGGTGGAGGCCGCGCTCGACCTGGCCAGTGCCGCGGGTGGCCGGCTGCCGGCCGGTGACGACGGCCGGCTGAAGGTGAAACAGCCGCTGCCGCAGCATAATCCGGTCGCCATCAAGCCGTACATTGTCGTCCATCCGGGCGCCTCCGTGCCGTCCCGCGCGTTGACCGCCGAACACGCGGCCGGGCTGGTCGGGGCACTGTCCCGGGCCGGCTGGCCGGTCGTCGTGACCGGCGGGCCGGGCGAGCGCGAACTGGCCGGGCTCGCTGCCGGAGTGACCGCGATCGACCTGTCGGGGCGCACCGACCTGCCCCAGCTGGCACGGGTGCTCGCCGATGCCGCGTGTGTCGTCGTGGGCAACACCGGGCCGGCGCACTTGGCCGCAGCGGTCGGCACACCCGTCGTCTCGCTCTTCTCGCCCGTCGTGCCGTCGGAGTGGTGGCGCCCGTACGGAGTGCCGACGGTCCAGCTCGGCAATCAGCTCGCCGGTTGCCGGGACTCCAGGGCCCGGGACTGTCCGTTGCCCGGACACCCGTGCCTGGGCCAGATCTCGGGTGACGACGTGGTCGCGGCCGTCGATCGGCTGACCGCGCTTGCCGTCGCGGGGGTGGTCGGATGAGAGTGCTGATCTGGCATGTGCACGGCTCCTGGACAACTTCGTTCGTCGCCGGCACCGACCAGTACCTGATACCGGTGCTGCCGGATCGCGGCCCGGACGGCCGGGGCCGGGCACAGACCTGGGACTGGCCGCCGAATGCTGTGGAGCTCACACCGGAACAGTTGCGGGACGCTGCAACCGACGGTGGGATCGACGTGGTCGTGCTGCAGCGCCCGGCCGACCTCGAGCTGTTGCAGCGCTGGACCGGGCTCCGGGCCGGCATCGATGTCCCGGCTGTCTACGTCGAGCACAACGCCCCCGGCGGGACCGCCGCCGGCAGCCGGCACCCGATGTCGGAGCGGTCGGACATCACCGTCGTCCACGTCACCGCTTTCAACCGGTTGATGTGGGACTGCGGCGTCGCGCCGACGACCGTCGTCGAGCACGGGATCGCGGACCCCGGCCACCTCTACACCGGGGAGTCGGCGCGGGTCGCGGTCGTCGTCAACGAACCGGTGCGCCGGTGGCGTGTCGCGGGAACCGATCTGGTGCAACAGCTCTCTCACGACGTCCCGCTGGAGGTCTACGGCATGGGGATGGCGGCGCTCGCCGAGTTGCTGCCCGGATCGGCCGGTCACCTGCACGACGACGTCCCGCAGCAACGGATGCATTCGCTGCTGGCCACCAACCGGGTGTACCTGCATCCGTACCGGTGGACCAGCCTCGGTCTGTCCCTGATCGAGGCGATGACGATCGGTATGCCGGTGATCGCGCTTCCGGTCACCGCAGCGCCCGAAGCGGTCCCGCCGGACGCCGGCGTGCTCAGCTCCGATCCCGCCGTTCTCGCCGCCACCGCGCGGCGATGGCTCGCCGACCCCGCCGAAGCGGCGGAACGCGGAGCCGCGGCTCGCCGGCACGCGCTGGCCGCCTTCGGACTCGACCGTTTCCTGACCGATTGGCAGCACGTCTTGAAGGAGGTGACCGGATGAGGATCGCCATGGTGTCCGAGCACGCCAGCCCGCTGGCCGCACTGGGTGGCGTCGATGCGGGCGGGCAGAACGTACACGTCGCTGCCCTCGCGCTGGGCCTGGCCGCCCGCGGCCACCGCGTCCGGGTGTACACCCGCCGGGACGCGGCGGACCTGCCGGAACGGGTGGCCCTGGGACCGCGCGCGGAAGTGGTGCATGTGCCCGCCGGTCCGGCCGAGCACATCGCGAAGGACGACCTGCTGCCGTACATGACCGGCTTCGGCCGCTGGATGGCCGACTCCTGGCTGCAGGACGGCGTTCCGGACCTGGTGCACAGCCATTTCTGGATGTCGGGCATCGCGGCTCTCGAGGCGGCCGACGCCGTCCCGGTGCCGTTGGTGCACACGTTTCACGCGCTGGGCACCGTGAAACGACGGCACCAGCGCGACCGCGACACCAGCCCTGCCGAGCGGCGCCACGCGGAGCCGCACATCGGGCGCAGTGTCGACCGGGTGATCGCGACCTGCACCGACGAGGTGCAGGAACTGCGGCGGATGGGCGTGCCCGCCGACGCCGTCCGGGTGGTGCCGTGCGGCGTGGACACCACCCTGTTCAGCCCGCGCGGCCGCGCCGACACACCGGTGCCGGGCGGGTCCGCCGGGACGGTGCTCTGCGTCGGGCGACTCGTGGAACGCAAGGGGGTCGACACCGTCATCGAGGCGGTCGCCGCCCTTCCCAGCGTGCGCCTGCTGATTGCCGGCGGCCCCGAGAAGTCTCTGCTGGGAACTGATCCCGAGGCTCGGCGGCTGGTCGCGCTGGCCACCGAACTCGGCATGGCGGAGCGCGTCGAGTTGCTCGGCAGCGTCGGGCACGAGCAGATGCCGGCCCTGATCAGGGCGTCCGACCTGGTGGTCTGCACGCCCTGGTACGAGCCGTTCGGCATCGTGCCGATCGAGGCCGCCGCCTGTGGCACCGCCGTCGTCGGATCCGCGGTCGGCGGTCTGCTCGACACCATCGCCGACGGCCGGACCGGCACGCTCGTCCCGCCCCGGGATCCCGCCGCCACCGCGCGGGCGATCGGCGATCTGCTCGCCGACCCCGACCGTCGCGCCGGATACGGCCGCGCGGCCCGCAAACGCGCGCTCTCGCTCTACGACTGGGCCTCGGTGTCGGCGGCGACCGACCGGGTCTACCGCTCCGTGGTCGCCGCCGATCACCGCTCGGAGGTGTCCGCATGATGGCCGCCAGCAACTGGATGGAAGAGCACGAACGCGAGGTCAGGGTCGCGATGACCGGCCTGCGCAGGGACTGGCCGCGGCTGCAGAGCTGGGGAAACCAGCTGGCGGACATCTTCGCCCGGGGCGGCCGGCTGCTCGCCGCGGGCAACGGGGGTAGCGCCGCGGAGGCGCAGCATCTGACGGCCGAGCTCGTCGGCCGGTTCCTGAAGGAGCGGCGCGGCCTGTCCGCCATCTGCCTCAGTGCCGAGACATCAAGCCTGACAGCGATCGTCAACGATTACGGCGCCGAGGAGATGTTCGCCCGGCAGGTCGAGGCGCACGGCCGGCCGGGCGATGTGCTGCTGTTGCTCTCCGCCTCCGGGCGCAGCCCGAACGTGCTGCACGCGGCCGACCGCGCCCGGGAGGCCGGCATCGTCACCTGGGCGATGACCGGGCCGGGGCCGAACCCGCTCAGCACCCGCTGTGACGACGCCGTCCTGGTCCGCGCGCCGTCCACCGCCGCCATCCAGGCGGTCCATCTGATTGCCGTGCACGGACTGTGCGCGGTGGTCGATGCCGCCGTCTCGGATCGGGGAGTGCTGAACACCGCGCTCCGCGAGAGTGTGTCGGAGCCGTCCGGCCCGCGGCAGCTGCGCACCGGACGGCACGAGCTGCACACCGCGGCACTGGACTCGGAGCTCACCGGATGACGGCCAGGGCTCCCCGCTCCACCGGCCGGCCGCATGTGGTCGTCGTCGGCGACGTGGTCCTCGACCGGGACCTCGTTGGCACCGCCGAGCGACTCGCGCCCGACGCGCCGGTACCGGTCCTGGACGTCAGCTCGCTGCGCGAGACACCGGGCGGCGCAGGGCTTGCCGCTCTACTCGCGGCTGGCTCCGGCGCGCGGGTCACGCTGGTCGCGCCGATCGCGGACGATGACGGCGGGGCACGCCTCCGGGCGCTGCTCGAACCGCACGTCGAGCTGATCGCGGTCGGGCACCAGGGGCCGACGAGGCGCAAGACCAGGGTCCGCAGCAGCGGGCAGTCCCTGCTGCGGATCGACGACGGCGGCCCCGGCCGGCCCACAGATCTCCCGGTCGAACGGATCAGCTCGGCGCTCGCCACCGCGGACGCCGTGCTGGTCGCCGACTACGGCGCGGGCACCACCACCGACCATCGGATGCGGGACCTGTTGACCAGCGCCGCATCCCGCGTCCGGATGGTCTGGGATCCGCATCCCAGGGGCGGGCGTCCGGTTCGCCGAGCCACCCTGGTCACGCCGAACCTCTCCGAGGCGACCGCCGCGGACCGGGCGCTGAACGGTGGTGGCGACTCCCCCCACCCGGACCTCGTGGCGCTGAGGCTGCGCACCGCCTGGTCCGCGGACGCCGTGTGCGTCACGGCGGGGTCCGACGGCGCCTTCCTGGCCAGCACCGACCACGAGGCGCAGTTCCTGCCCGCCCCGATCGTCCGGGGTGGCGATTCCTGCGGCGCCGGTGATCGTTTCGCCGCGACCGCCGCTGTCCGGCTCGCGTTCGGTGACCTGACGTCCGAGGCCGCGGCGAGCGGGGTCCGTGACGCGTCCGCCTGGGTCGCCGACGGAGGCACCGGGTCGTTCCGGATGCCGGACGGCCCGATGTCGGAACAATCTGTCCCCGATGACAATCCGGCGACCGACCGGCTGGACGGGCTCGCCAGACGGCTCCGTGCCGGCGGCCGGACCCTGGTGGCCACCGGCGGGTGCTTCGACATCGTGCACGCCGGCCACGTCGCCACCCTGCAGGCAGCCCGCAGGCTGGGTGACGCGCTGGTCGTGCTGATCAACTCCGACGCGTCTGTCGCCCGGCTGAAGGGCCCGGAACGCCCGTTGATCGAGGCCGCAGACCGGGCCAGGGTCCTGGAGGCGTTCGACTGCGTCGACGCGGTTGTGATCTTCGACGACGACGACCCGCGGACCGCGCTGGAGCAGCTCCGGCCCGACATCTGGGCCAAGGGCGGGGATTACGGCGGCACCGAACTTCCCGAGGCCGCCACCGTGCAGGCCGGCGGTGGGCGGGTGGTCTTCCTGCCCTACCTGACCGGCCGATCGACCACCAGCATCATCGAGCGTTCACGCTCGCAATCCGAACAACCAGCGTGAGAGGAACCATGACAACCCCCATGACCACCCATCCCACCGCCGAGAGCACCCGACCCGGTGCACCCCGGACCATCGGCACCGTCTATGTGACCGGAGGCTCCAGCGGTCTGGGCGCCGCCGTCGTCGCTGCGGTCGCCGCGGCCGGCGGCACTCCCGCCGTCATCGACCGGGTCGCTCCTACCGGTGACGTGCCCTATGCCCTGGCTGATCTCTCCGACTCCGCGGCGGCGGCGGCCGCCGTCTCCACACTCGTCGAGAGCGTCGGCGCACCCGATGCCGTGGTCACGGCCGCAGGCACGGACGCCTGCGGCCAGCTCCTCGACATCGACACCGAGGACTGGGAAAAGGTCGTCAGGGTCAACCTGTTCGGCACCGTCGCGGTGATCAGGGCGGCGCTGCCGTACCTCGAGAAGAGCCGCGGCACCGTCGTCACCGTCGCATCCACCCTCGGACTCAAGGGCGTCAGCGACGCGACGGCCTACTGCGCCTCCAAGTTCGCAGTACGCGGTTTCACCCACGCGCTGGCCGCCGAGCTGGCCGGGCGGGTCGGCGTCACGCTGCTGATTCCCGGCGGCATGCGAACGGCCTTCTTCGACGGCCGCACCGAGCAGTACAAGCCAGGCCCGGACGCGGATCTCGACGATCCCGCGAACACCGCCAACGCCGTCCTGACAGCGCTGCGCCAGCCGGTCGGCAGTGAAATCCGCGAGATGCTCGTGATGGCGTCGGGCGAGAGCTCCTGGCCGTGATCGTCGAATACGGTCAGGATCAGCGGGCGGGCGTTGCGCCCGCGGCGGGGCAGGCCGCCGCCAGTGGCCCCGCCGCCGGCGGGATGACGGCCGCCGACCTCACCCCGGCACCCTGTATCGACAGCGCCGATGCGGTGCTCGTGCTCCGCGCGCTGGGCGTCGGAGACGCCCTCACCGGCATCCCCGCGTTGCGTGGCATCCGGCGCGCCTGGCCGGACCGCTGCCTGGTGCTGGCGTCCTCGGCGCCGATCGGCGGCTGGCTGCGCGGCCTCGGCGTCGTCGACGAGGTGCTGGTCACCGACGGTCTCGCGCCGCTGAACTGGCCCCCGAAGGGTTGGCTGGGTGCGGGCGGCCACCTCGCCGTCAACCTGCACGGGAGCGGCCCGCGCAGCCACCGGGTGCTCGAGATGACGGCACCCGCAGAGCTGGTCGCCTACCGATGCCCGCTGGCCACGCATCTGTCCGGCCCCGAGTGGCGGCACGACGAGCACGAGGTCGATCGCTGGCGCAGGTTGATCATCGAAGCCGGTGGCCATTGTGACGCCACCGACCTCTGGCTGCCGAACCGGGCCGAGCGGGGGCACGACATCGTCCTGCACCCGGGGGCCGCGAGTGGGTCGCGACGGTGGCCGGCCGACCGGTGGTCCATGGTGGCTGCTGAACTCGCCCGGCAGGGCCGTCAAGTGGTGATCAGCGGTGGACCGGCGGAAATAGCACTGTGCCAGGGGATTGCCGAGCGAGCCGTGCAGCACACCGGTGCCCGACAAGGGTCTGTGCGGGTGGACGCCGGAACCCGCGACCTGTTCGGGCTCACGGAACTCATTGCCCGGGCGCAATTGCTCATCTGCGGCGATACCGGGATCGCCCACCTGGCCACCGCCCTGCGGACCCCGTCGGTGCTGCTGTTCGGCCCCACCCCGCCCCGTTGGTGGGGACCGCGGATCGACCTCGACAGGCACCGCGTGCTGTGGAAGGGCGACCGTGGTTATCTCGGGGATCCGCACGACGAAAATGTGGACCCTGTGCTGGAAGCGATCTCCGTCGATGAGGTCATCGACGCGGCGGCCCGGAAGCTGCCCGTGCTGACGACCGGGACGGTTGACGCCGAGCCGGCGCCGTCAGCGTTCCAGTCGGCGCAACGGGCCAGCTGATCGCTGCCGGTTCATCCATGCCCGGGTTGCTCGCCGCAGCGTTCGGGTATCGCCGCCGCGATCAGGTATCGCCGCCGCGGCCAGATGATCGTTGCGGCAGGGCGGTTCTCAGATCGACGGTCGGGTCGGATCCGGTGCAGTCGGATCCGGTGAGACCGGCCCGGGACTCGGGAACGGCTGGCCGGGATCGGGATTGACCGGGCCGGGCTCGGTGGGCGGTGGCGGTTCCAAAGGGACCGGCGGCCGGTCGGGGGACAACGGCTCGTTGGATTCCGGCATCGTCATGATGGTCCTTCCGAAAGCGGTATGACGGCGGCGACCACGGCCCGGCGGCGTGCCGAGACCGCGGTCGCAGTGTTCCCGTTCCCGTAGGGCTGGAGCCCAAACCGGTGCAGCACGTGCCGGTTCGCCGTCATTCCGCATGCATCGGAACAGCATTGGCCCGGCATCGGCCGGCATCGCGCCCCCGTGCATTCAGCGCGCCGACTGCGTCCCACGACCCGTCTGGCCCTGCAGCCGGTCGATGTGCTGCGAGGCTTCTGCCTTGGTCAGGTTGCCCGGCAGTTCTTCGCCGGCTTCCCTCGCCAGGGTGTCCAGGTAGCTGCGCTGCGGACCGGTCATCGGCTCGTCGCCAGTCACCCACTCGTCGGGATCCTTGCTTGCCGCGCTGGACGGATCGGGCCGGGCACCGCCAATGGTGTCCGTTTGATCCTGTCCGTCGGCTGTTTCCGTTGCGCTGGAAGCATTGTCGGAAATGTCGGTGTCGGAAATGGCGGTGTCGGAAATGTCGGTGTGTCATTCTGGAAGAGGTCGCTCATGTCTGCAGAGTAGGCGCGCCCACCGACAAGAGCGTGGAGAGCGCCCGTGCCGGCGCACCCCGCGGCACCGATTCAGTGCCAAACGGGCGACCGGGTTCGACGGCCGCCCCGCACGGGGAGTTGAATCGACAGATCAGCGGCGATCTGAAGCGGGGTGGTGCACGTGACGGCGGACGACGACGGACCCGGCGCGGACGATCACGAGGAGGCACTGCTGTTCTCGGTGACCAGCCACACCAGAGGGTTGTGCGAGCTGTGCTTGCGGATCCTGCCGGTGCAGGGTGCATCGGTGGTGGTGCGGAGTGGCGCCAACCACCGGGAGATGGTCTACGCCACCGACGACGTCATCACCCGGCTGGACGACCTGCAATTCGTCCTCGGTGAGGGTCCGTGCATTGATGCCTTTCGCCACCGGTTTCCGGTCATGGCACCGGATCTGTTGAGTGCGGAGTCCGCAGAACGGTGGCCCGGATACGCCCGTGAAGCCGTCTCAGCAGGTGCCGCCGCGGTTTTCGCATTTCCCCTGCAGGTGGGCGCCGTTCCCTTCGGCATCCTGGAGCTGTACCGAGAAACGGCAGGTTCGCTGGACGAAGCGCAGACGGCGACCGCCCTGCTCATCGTCGACGACATCGTTCGCGTTGTGCTGCAGGAACTCGCCTCGGTCCAGCTGTCACCGACACCCACGCACCCGACCCCCCTTTTCGGACGAGGGGAGATACCGCAGGCAACGGGCATGGTCGCCGTGCAGCTCAATGTCTCGATCCCGGAGGCACTCGCGCAGCTGCGGGCGGCGGCCTTTGCGCAGAATCGCACCGTTCAACGGGTGGCCGAAGACATCATCGCCAGGCGGTACACGTTCGCCGATGCCGACACCGACGGCTGAGCGTTACGGTTCAACTCCAGAACGGCTCGCCGGACTCCCGGGTCGGCCACCACAGGTGACCGACGGTGGCATCGTCCGCGTCGTCGTCGATCAGGTGAGCAGCGATCCCGGCGAGTGTGATCACCCCGACCAGAACGCCACCGTCCAGCACCGGGAGCATGCCCAACGGCTGACGCAGCACCAGGCTCAGAACCGCGGCGTCAGCGACCCGGTCCACCTCGACGGCGGGCTGAGAACCCTGCACCAACGCGCCGACACACATCTCGCGAGGATCGGCCGCCGCCGCGACGCAGTGCTCGACGATGTCGCGCTCGAACACCATGCCGATGAAGTCGTTGTGCGCGCCCGCCACCGGAACCGACGAGACGCCCAGCGCCCGCATCCGTCGCGCGGCCAGCACGACGCTGTCCGACTCGTCCAGACACTTCAGCGCCGGCGCCATCAGCTGTCGCGCGTCCATTCTGATCACGCTCCCTCTGTGGTCCAGGGCTGCGGTGACGAAATCCCCGGCGGCCCCGGATGATGTCCAGCGGCGACGCGCGTGACACCGGGGGTCATCTGTTTGCCTCGGTCAACTCGGACACGGGAATGCGACGTCGGACCACTTCCGCGGCGATCTGGTCGACGGTGTCGTCATGGGCAAGTGCATACCGGCGCAGTTTCGCCAACGCGCGGGGAGCAGGGACGTCGTGGGCGACGCTGACCATTCCCATCGCGATGAGGACCTCGTTGCGGCCGACCGCTCCGGGACCGTCCAACCACAACGGATCCGGCGACGTCTCGGCGAACACATCGTCATCGAGCAAGCTGCTCGTGACCTCGGCGGAGACCGCCGCGACGTCAGCGAGGTCGAGGCCGCGCGCGTCCTCGGCGCCGGTGAAATACAGATCGACCGACCCGACTCCGCCCAGCGCGCCACGGAGCGGAAAGGCCAGAATCGACCGGAAAGGGGTGGCCGACAGCAGCCGTCGATGAAAGTCCGGCCAGCGCTCCGCGAGGACGGGTTCGGTCGCGAGCACCGGCGAGGCCGACCGATGGGCGTCGAGGCACGGTCCCTCGTCCGCGGTGAACTGCAGTCGCTCCGCCCGGGCCGCGTCGTCGTCGCTCGCCCCGACCGGCACGCGGATGTCGGTGCCGCTGAACATGCTGATCCCGGCGCCGGCGACCGGCAGCACCGCCACGCATGCCCGCGCCAGCTCGACCGGGACCAGTTCCGGGGCCATGGTCTCGTCGCGAAAAGAGGCGTACATGGTGGCGAACTTCTCGACGAGGGTCACGACAATCCTTTCGCACAGGCAATTGGTCCTTCCTTTCAGTACCCCGGACGGTGCGGGGAAAACACACCGAGCCGTGCGCTGGACCACGTGCGGCAACCGCCGTCCCTACCGCGGCCTGTTCATTTCGTCCCCCGGACGACCGGCTGACTGCGACGAATGACGACGTTTGGTCGAGTAGCGTCGTGGGGAGTGCCCGCAGGTCCGGGCGAGCGCAGCCGGTAGAGCGCACAGAGATACGGACCGTATGAGTTACACCTTCACCGCAGGACAGGACGCCGGCAGCGGGCCGACAGCGGCAGCCGAAGACGTCAACCGGCGAGTCCTCTCCGCTGACCCTGCCCGGCGATGCCGGTCCGCGACCCGGCGCACCAAGACGGCCTGTCCTTCCGGCGTGCCGTTCAGTCGGTCAGCAGCTTCAGCACGGCGCGTTCGATGCTCGGTGCGGCCCCGATGACCGGCAGCCGCTCCGGCGGGATGCGCCCGTCGGACGTCGTACCACGGGCCATCCCGCGCTGGACCCGGGTGACGGCAGGGGCGATCGTCGTGCCCTCACGGAAGAGCTCGATGGTGCGCGGGTTGATGTACGAGCCCCGGCACACAGTGGGTGTGTTCCCCAGGTTCTCGGCAACCGCCTGGACGGAGCGCCGGACCGCCTTGTCCAATGCGGTCCTGCTCCAACCTTTGTCGGCCGGGTGGTGGAGATGCTCGTCGGCCATCGCCACGGCGGCGAGAACCGTGCCGTGCCAGGTGCGAAAGTCCTTGGCCGATACATCTAATCCGACGACCTGCTTGACATAGGCGTTGATGTCCTCGCTGGTGACCCGCCGCCACTCGCGCCCTTCCCGGTACACCAACAGCGCGTCCAGTTCGCCGCTGCGGCGCCGGAGCAACGACTGCATGACCTCCAGCAGCACGGGGTCCTCGATGATCTCCGTCCGCGGGATACCGGACTTGGCAACGTAATCGAACACCAGCGTCCCGCGCTGCCGGCGCACATGGTCGCGGCGCAGCGTCGACAGACCGTACGAGCCGTTCGTCTCGGCATAGATCTGCCCGCCGATCCGGAAGTGGCCGCGGTCCAGCAGCCGGAACGCGATACCGAGCACCCGCTGCCGGCTCGTCGAGGACAGCGAGAGATGCTCGGCCACGATGTTTCTCGCCTTGGGCAGCGCCGCTCCCAACTCCAGCACCCGGCTGTGCTTCACCCTGTTCCGGTTCGCCTGCCAGTCGGGGTGATACAGGTACTGACGGCGTCCCGCCGCGTCGGTGCCGACCGCCTGCAGATGCCCATTGGCGTACGGCGTGATCCACACCTGTTGCCATGCAGGCGGTATCACCAGGGCCTCGATGCGCCGCCGGACGGCCTTGTCGGTGACGACCGCACCATCGGCGTCCAGGTAGGTCCAACCGCGCCCGCTCCGACGCCGGGTCAGTCCCTTCTGCCCGGGATGGGTGCGACGCAGGCGTGGCACGAATCGCCCTTCCCCCCGCCCCGCTGCTAGTGCCCGCCGGGTGAGGTCATCTTCGCGTGCAGCGCGGCATTGACCTTCTCCGGCAGGATCTTTGCGGCGGCCGTCTGCAGCTTGTTCATCACCGATCCGGCGACCACGTGATCCTGGCCGCCCATCAGCGCCGTGAAGCCCTGATGGGCGACCTTTGCCGGGTCCGCCTTCGGACCCTGGCCGGCCGGGGTGTCCTGCATGCCTGCGCGGTCGAAGAATTCGGTGTCCGTCGGGCCGGGCATCAATGCGGTCACCGTCACACCGCTGTCCTTGACCTCATGACGAATCGCCTCCGCGAACGACAGCACGAAGGCCTTCGATGCCGCGTACGTCGCATAGAAGGGGCCGGGCATGGTGCTGGCGACCGACGCGGTGAACAGCAGGCGGCCCTGGCCCTTGGCCACCATGTCCGGCAGCAGACCCTTGGTGAGATGCACGACCGACGCGACGTTCAGCTCCACCAGGTTCAGGTCAGCCTCGAGCGGCGTCTCGACGAACGGCCCGGCGTTGCCCACGCCCGCGTTGATCGCCACCGCGTCCACCGCGCGCTGGGTCGACCTGATGACGGCCAGCAACTCCTCGACACCCGCATAGGTGGCCAGGTCGGCCCGCACCGCACGAACCGGGGCGAGCGGGCGGGAGAGCGTCTTGGCCGCATCGATCACGCCCGCGTCCTCCGCGCAGATCAGGACGTCGAAATCCGCGGCGACGAATTCCTCCGCCAGGTGGTATCCGATGCCGCCGGACGCACCCGTCACTACCGCAAGTGGTTTCACCGCTGAGGTCATCTGGTCCTTCTCTCGCGTCACCCTCGGTGGCCGGGCCCGTTGTCCCGCCACACTTTTCGAGACGTATTTTTCGAGCCGTACTTTCCATCGGTACTTTTCGATCGGTCCCTTTCGATCCGTACCTCTCGACCGATCGATACCCGTCGGTGAGCATGGCGAAACAGCGGGATAGCGCGACCGGCGCGACCCGCCCTCAGGTTGACAGGTGCATAAGAGGGGAACCCGAACGGGTAAGGGGCCGCATCGTCCGGACGACGCCGCTCCGCAGGTCTGGCCGGTTGAACCCACCATGCCGGCCAGACCGCACAGTCCTTCGCCGCACGCCGTCGGACCATCCGTGCACCATCCCACTGGATGGTGATACAGTGATGCAGACGGCGGAAAGGTGGACCCCCATGGCCGAGATCGAGAAGTCCGAGAAGATCACCATCAACCTCGGCCTCGTCGACCTCGGTGAGATCGACCTGCTGGTCGGCGAGGGTTTCTACGCGAACCGCACCGACTTCATCAGGACCGCCATCCGCCGTCAGCTCGAAACCCGTTCCGGCGCAGTACGGGACACCGTCGAGCGACGGACCCTCGCGCTCGGGACCGTGCAATATGACCGCGCCCAGTTGGAGGCGCTGCGCGACCAGGGCCGCACGGTGCACCTGCGGGTTCTCGGTCTGGGCAGCATCGCCAACGACGTCTCACCCGAACTGGCACTTGCCACCATCGAGTCCGTCGAAGTACTCGGAGCATTCCGGGCCCCGCGCGCCGTCAAGGCCGCACTGGCCCACCGAACCGTCTGACCGACCGCCTCTTCCGCGGTACCGCGACGCCTGCGGCACCGCTCGACCCCTCATGCCTTCGGCCTGAGGACTCAACGCGCACAACACCTCTGGAGTACAGCCATGCCCGCATCCCGCTCGACCCGCGAAATCCCGACCCACCAGCAGTACGCCGGCGGGGAGCGTCCATCCCCGAACCACGACACCACCGACCGACAGGCGGCCCTCGACCGGGCAATCGCACTGATCCGGCGGACGACCGAATCCGTCGGCATCTCCGGGCCGGGAGGCCGTGCCGGACTCAACCCGGATCTTCCTGATCCGACAGGCATTCTCGCCCAGCTGGGACTGACCGGCGGTCCCTGGGTTCCCGCGCGGGGCCGCGCCGGCGGGCGGGGGAATCTCCCGGGTGGTGTCCCCGGCGCGGCGGCCTCCGGCGGTTTCGTCCCCGGCGGGAATCTCCAGGACGGGGGTGTGCGCGGCGGAGACGTCCCGGACGGGGGTGTTGCCGGAGGTGCGCCGACCGGGAGTACGCGGACGCGCGATCGGATCGCTGCTGCACTGAAGAATCTGCCCCGCCCGAGCGGGATGCTCGGCGACGGTGGCGCCGGACCGCTGGCCGGCCTCGCCAACGGTCTGCAGGGTCTTCGCCTGCCCGGTTCCGACAGCGGACCCAGCTCTGCAGCAGCGGCGGCAGCGGCTGCCGCGGGCGGGGAGGTCCGCCACCTCTCGCACAGCGAGCCGTCCGGCTCCAGGAACTACGACCTGTACATCCCCACGGGTTATCACGGTCAGCCGGTTCCGTTGATCGTGATGTTGCACGGCGGCACCCAGAACGCCGCTGATTTCGCGGCCGGAACAGGCATGAACGCATTGGCCGAGCAGCACACATTCCTGGTCGCGTATCCGGAGCAGGCACGCTCGGCGAATCCGCAGGGGTACTGGAACTGGTTCCGTCCGGAGGACCAGCAATCAGGAGCCGGTGAGCCCGCGATCATCGCCGGGATCACCCGCGCCGTCATGCGGGAGCAGTCGATCGACCCCGCTCGCGTCTACGTCGCCGGACTGTCCGCCGGCGGGGCGATGGCCGCCGTGATGGCAGCGACACACCCGGGGCTGTACGCGGCCGCCGGTGTGCACTCCGGCCTCGGGTACCGCAGCGCCCAGGACGTCCCCTCGGCGTTCGCCGCCATGCGGTCCGGAGGCAACCCCTCCCCCGCCGGCTCGGCCCGGGTCATCGCCTTCCACGGCACGGGAGACTCCACCGTCGCGCCGATCAGTGCTGAGAAGCTCGTCGCCGCAAACACATCCGCGGCCGCACGGTCTGGTCCCGTCAGGTCGTCGACGACCAGCGGTCGCGGCGGCGACCGCGCCCGTCCGTATACCAGGACCGTGCACACCAGCGCCGACGGCATCGTCATCGCGGAGCACTGGGCCGTTCACGACGGCGGTCATGCCTGGTTCGGCGGCAACCCGGTCGGCAGCTACACCGACCCGCAGGGGCCGGACGCCTCCGCCGAGATGGTCCGCTTCTTCCTGTCCTGAGGTCTCAGGCTGATCGGGCGGCGGAGCGGCCGCCGATCAGCCGCTTGCGTACCGCGGGCGCCCGGTGCCGCCAAGGCACCCGTCGCACCGATCATCATGCCGCGGAGCGCTTTGCTCGAGCAGCGTGCTGGTTGCTCAGCCTGCAGCATGAGCAACGCGCAGGCGGGTCGAGTGAGGGCCGCTGGTCTGGCGTCCGTCGGCGCCGCGCGGCACGGCGCTCGGCCCCGACCGGCCCGAACAGCAAAAGGCCCGGGAAGCTGCTGCTTCCCGGGCCTTTCACCGTGTCACTTCACCGTGTCACTTCACCGCCGGCCACGACAAGGAACTGCCGGAGCCGAAGTCAGGCGACGGTCAGTTGGTGGCGCTCTGCTGGACTCGGTCCTTGGAGTCGGCAGCCTGGCCCTTCACGTCCTGGGCCGCGGAGGTGCCTTCCTCCTTGACCGTCTGAGCAGCATCGGTCGCGGTCGACTTGACCTCTTCGACCGCCTGCTGAGCGGGCTCCTGAAGATTGCCGGCGACCTCCTTGGCGGCGTCGGTCAGCTTGTTGACCACGGGCTCCGCCTGGTCCTTGATCGCCTGCGCAGCCTCCTGCTCCTTCCGGCTGGCCGGGATCAGCGACGAGACCAGCAGTCCCGCACCGAAAGCGATCAGCCCGGCGGCGAGCGGATTACCCTTCGCCCGGCTCGCGACAGTGCTGGGCGCATCGGAGATCGTGTCACTCACGGCACCGACCGCTCGGTGCCCGGTGTCACCCGCATCGGAAGCTGACCCCATGATCGACTCCTTCACCGAGACTGCGGCTCCCCGCACCCGGTCGGTCTGCCGGCGAGCGATGCTCGACGGATTGACTTTTTCGCCGAGCGCATTGACGTTCTCGCTCAGGTCCGTGCGCGTCCGTTCGATCTCACGACGGATCTGTTCCGGATCGTTGGTCATGCTCGGTCCTCGTTTCCTTTGAGTGCGTCAGGGATCTTCTTGACCGTTGCGGTCGTCTTCGGCATGCCGCGGACACTCCGCAGTTCCTTGCGCCCGACCTGGACGAGGATCAGTGCGATCACGGCCCAGATCACCGCGACGATCAGCGCGGACCAGCCAAGGCCCGTCGCGGAACCGATCGCCCACCACAGGGCGACGGACAAGAACAGCAGCACGAAGTAACCGGCAACCGCTGCGCCGGAAAGCATCCCGGCGCCCTTGCCGGCCCTGGAAGCCGACTGCTGGACCTCGGCCTTGGCCAGGTCCACTTCTTGGCGGAGCAAGGTGGACATGTCCTGGGTGACCTCGGAGATCAGTTCGCCGAGCGAACGTTCACTCACTCCCATCGGATCCGACGGGTGCCTGCCCGTTTCCGTCGGCGAACTCATCGGGTCAGATCCCCCTGTGTGCCGCCGACGGCCCCTGTCGTCGTGCCGTACCCAGCGGTTCCGGAGCCGGTCGTGCCGTAGCCCTCCACCGGCGGAATGGCCTGCACCGCAGGAACATCACTGCCGGTCAACAAGGTGTCGTCCTGGCCGTAGCCGGCCGCGTAACCAGCGGTGCCGACCGCGCCGTAGCCGGTGTCGCCAGTCACCGGGCGTGGCGGATAGGTTGAGCGGCCACTATCGGTGACCTGTTGGGTGCTGCTGTTGGAGGCGCTGAGCCCCTTGGCCAATCGGCCGGCGAGGATACCGGCGCCCAAGGCAATGGCCAGGTACGCGCCCGGGCGATGCCGGGCGAACGACTTGACCTCCTCGACAAGGCTTGCGGGGTCGCGACGGTCGAGCCAGTCCGCGATCTCGTGCGCCTTGTCGGATGCCATCCGTGCGACGTCGGTGGCTACGCCTTCCTTGGGCTGCCCGTTCAGCAGGCTCTGCACCTCGTCGGCCAGCGAATGCAGGCCGCCTGCCACCCGCTGCTGCTGGGTCGCGGCCTGATCGCTGACCTCGGTCCTGGCCTGGTCGAACAATTGCCGGGCCTGGTTGCCCACCTCGGCAGTGACGGCGCCGGTCTGCTCCTTGACGGTGCCCGCGACCTGGGTCGCCGAGTCCTTTGTAGTTTGCGCAACCTCGCCGGCCTGCTGCTTCGCGGCCCCGGTGGTGGGGCTCTCCGCTCCGTTGCCGGTCGGCCTCACGCCGTCATCGGCAGGGTGCGACTCCAGCGGTGCCGACGGGTACGTCGACCCGCTGGTCGATGTCGTCGAGAATCCTTCGCTCATTTGATCCGTTCCTCTCTTCATGGGATGTGCCGGATCGACTGGGGCAGCCGTGTCGCCGCCCCGCGAAACTCTTAGTACCCTGGCTGTGGGCTCTGAATCGAAGACAACCATCAGGATTCGTGCCAACGGCGGAAAGTGACCACTCAGTGTATTTCCGTGACGAATACACCAGGGGTGTTTGGCCGGTCCGCAATCGGGCAACTCAACCATGTTCGATCCGAACGCCCGACACGGGCGGCAAGCTGCTGCTGGACAAGGAGTCTCACCCCAGCGGGATCAGCGAGAGCGACACGACATCAAGTGATGAGGGGCATAGATGGCCGAGCAGACAGCCCGATCAACCCGAGAGTTGAAGGCGGACAGAAACCGTCAGGCAGCCACATCTTCTAATAAACCGGACAATCCGGCTGAATTGCGAAAACCGTCCTGGAAATACGTGATGCGTAAATCAGTGCGCGAATTCACGAAGGACGAGTGCATTGATCTGGCCGCCGCGCTCACCTACTACGCGGTGTTGGCCCTGTTCCCGGCGTTGCTGGCGTTGGTGTCACTGCTCGGCCTCATCGGGCAGGCGGGAACCACGCAGTCGCTGGTCGGAATCCTGGACGACGTCGGGGCCGGATCGGTAGCCGAGACCATCCGTGGGCCACTGGAGGATCTGACCCAGAACTCGGCTGCCGGCCTTGGGTTCGTCCTCGGACTCGCGGGTGCGTTGTGGTCGGCGTCGGCGTATGTCGGAGCGTTCGGTCGTGCGATGAACCGGGTGTACGAGATCGAGGAGGGTCGGCCCTTCTGGAAGCTCCGTCCCTTGATGATCGTCATCACGCTGATCGCCGTCATCCTGGCCGGTCTGGTTGCGATCGGTCTGGTGGTCACCGGTCCGCTGTCGCGCGCCGTCGGCGAAGCGATCGGCTTGGGCGACACGGCCGTGACGGTGTGGAACATCGTGAAATGGCCGGTTCTTGCGGCGATCGCGGCGTTGGTGGTCGCGATTCTTTACTACGCGACGCCGAATGTGAAGCAGCCGAAGTTCCGCTGGATCAGCATCGGCGCTGTTGTTGCGATCCTCACTTGGGTGATCGCCTCGGCCGCATTCGGTTTCTACGTGTCGCAGTTCTCGAACTACAACAAGACCTACGGCTCGTTGGGTGGCGTGATCATCTTCCTGCTGTGGCTGTGGATCACCAACCTGGCGCTGCTGTTCGGTGCCGAACTGGACGCAGAGATGGAACGCGGCCGGCAACTCCAGGCCGGCATTCCAGCCGAGCGCGAAATCCAGTTGCCACCGCGCGACACCACGACGATCGACAAGAAAGCCGAGAAGGAACAGGAGGACATCCAGCAAGGCGAGCGCCTCAGGCATACTGCCGGTCGGAGCGCCGACGAGCAGCAGTCTTCTGACAATCGACCGGCACCGACCCGCGAGAACACTGTCAACGCCAAGAGCAGGGAAAACTCACGATGAGCCAGCCCGTAGAGCCCAACGATCCTGATCAGAACGGCGACGTGCCCGATGCACCGGACGGTGTCGGTATCGGCGCTGACGGCGAGCCGGACACCTTTGAGCCGGAAGAGCCGGAAGTCTCGTGACCCCGTAACGCACGCACCGCTGATCCGTCGCGATTCGCGAAAAAAGGCGGCAAGAGCTTGGCTCTCGCCGTCGCGGTGCTCGCGCCACATACTGCGCTGCATTGAGCCCCGATGCCGAAACGCGGGCAGGGTCGCTCGGATTTCTCGACCGCCGGGACGGCCCACGACATCATCATGCGTGCCGCCTCTGGACGTATCTGGCAGCCATTGCGGTCGGACTCGGCTATTTCATCGTCATCGGCTTGCTGGGTCGATGAGCCCGCAGTCATGAGGCGACCCCATCATCGAGGCGCTGGAACGACGAAGCCATGAAACCGGTTCCGCGACCACAACGTTCTGACGGACGTCACACTGAGAACTGGCGGTCCGAATACCTGCAATTCCTGCTGTTCATCCTCGCCACGTGTGGTTGGTACAGACGGTTATCCGCAATCCACACCGCTCGATCAACAGGACACAGAACCTGACGAGGAGCAGAAGGTCGCCGACCATTCGGATGATCGGTCGCCCCGAACGGCCCGCGTCGGCGACCGACTGGCGCTCTTCTCGCGATCGATCGTTTGAAGGCTCGGGGTCGCCCAGATCACCGACCGGACGGCGTTGCTCCGGCGTGAGTGCGCCCCGCGCGGGGTACACGCCCCATGGCCGATGAGGGGCCGGCCGGAGCAACGCCGGTCCGACACGAAGGGGTACCCGTGAATCCCACCACAACCGTCGATGCGGTCGTCATCGGTTCCGGTCCCAACGGCCTGGTCGCGGCCAACGCACTGGTCGATGCCGGCTGGGATGTCCTGGTCATCGAGGCCCAGGACACGGTCGGTGGCGCAGTGCGCAGCGCGGAGGTGACTGCACCGGGTTTCTGCAACGACCTGTTCAGCGCCTTCTACCCGTTGGCTGCTGCATCGCCCGTCATCAGGGATCTGGAATTGTCCGCGCACGGGCTGGAATGGATCCAGGCGCCCGACGTCCTGACGCATGCCCTCGACGACGGCCGGGCGGCGGTGCTCTCGACCGACCCCAACACCACCGCCCAGAGCATGGACTCGTTCGCCGCCGGTGACGGCCAGGCATGGCTCGACATGTTCGCGCACTGGCAGCGCATCCGGGACCCGTTGCTGGACGCGCTGTTCACCCCCTTCCCGCCGGTGAAGTCGGCACTGTCACTGCTGCGCAGGCTCGGCACGGCCGGCACCATCGATCTGGCACGGCTGGCCGTGCTGCCCGTCCGCCGCCTGGCCCAGGAGAACTTCCGCGGCGAGGGCGCCGGGCTGCTGCTGACCGGGAACGCCCTGCACAGCGACCTCGGCCCGGACGCCGCCGGCAGCGGTGTCTTCGGCTGGCTGCTTGCCATGCTCGGCCAGGATGTCGGGTTTCCGGTACCGAAGGGCGGTGCCGGACGGTTGTCGGGCGCGATGCACTCCCGATTCGTCGCCGGCGGCGGCCAACTCCGGACCGGCACCGCGGTGACGTCCATCGAGATGAGGGGCGGCAGGGCCACCGGTGTCCGGTGCGCAGACGGCACGCTGGTGCATGCGCGGAACGCGGTACTGGCCGATGTCTCCGCGCCGTCGTTGTACCGGGATCTTGTCGGGCTGCAGCGCCTGCCCGCGGGGATGCAGCACGAACTCGACCGCTTCCAGTGGGACTACGGCACGCTCAAGATCAACTGGGCGCTGAATTCACCGGTGCCCTGGGGTGCTGAGGGCGCCAGGGGGGCGGGCACCGTGCACCTCGGGGTGGACGGCAACGGATTCGTCGACTACGCCGCTGATCTGACCTGCGGGCGGTTGCCGCGCAAGCCGTTCGTGCTGTTCGGACAGATGACGACGACCGACCCGACCCGGTCACCGGCCGGCACGGAATCAGCGTGGGCTTATACGCACGTCCCGCAGGGCGTCGAGTGGTCGACCGAACAGATGGAGCAGCACGCCCTGCGGGTGCAGGACTCGATCGAACTGCTCGCGCCGGGCTTCTCTTCGAGCATCCTGGCCAAAAACCTGCAAACCCCGGCCGGCCTGGAGGAGTCCGACGCCAACATCGTGCAGGGCGCGACCAACGGCGGCACGGCGGGCATCCACCAGCAACTCTTCTTCCGGCCGGTTCCCGGCACCGGTCGACCGGAGACGCCGATCCCCGGCCTCTACCTGGCCAGCGCCTCCGCACACCCCGGCGGCGGTGTGCACGGCGCCTGCGGCTGGAACGCCGCGCTCTCCGCGCTCGGCGCGAACAGCCGCGTCGGCGCGGTCCGGCGTCAACTGAACAGGACGGCGTGGGCGAGGTTGCTCCCGTCGGTGAAGTCTTGACCGACGCGCTTGCCGCTCAGTTGCCCGGCCGCACCAGAACGCGCTCGGGCGCACCGGGCTCCGGGTAACCGCACGGGGCACAAGGCACGGCGCACCGGGCACCGCACCCGGTCGGGGCACGCCGATTGTCACGTCAGCAGGGACTTTCAAGTCTGAACGGCTCAAGGGACCCTTCACACGTGGCACTGGACAGCGAGGGGCAGGACAGAGCGGTCAGGCGCCTCACTGCCCGGTGGACCCACCCGGCAGCGCCTGCTCCAGCCGGAGCCGGTAGCGGCCCTCGGCGATCAACGCCAGGCGGCGCAGGGTCTCCACATTCCGGGGTCCGATGGCCAGCTGCCGGACGGGTGCCGGGATGGCCCGGCCTGGGCCGGCGGTGGCGTCCTCGGTGATGCTGACCGTCGTGTGTTCGGCGCGCTCCGGGGTGAGCGTGATGGAGATGTGCGCCTCGCCGATCGGCCATCCCCTGGCCTTCAGCACCAGTTCGCGTTCGGGCTCGGACCGCACCACGTCGGTGCTGTCGTCGATCAGCAGCGGCCAGAGGCCGACGGAGTGGTGAATCCGGCTGCCCTCGGCCGGCCAGTCGCGGTCGACTTCACGGATGCGGGACGCCCCGACCACCCAGGTCGCGTACTGCCAGCCGTCGGCGAGCACCGACCAGACGACGTCGGCGGGTGCGGCGATCACCTTGCTCACGACGGGCCTGCCGTCGGTCGGACTGCCCTTGCTGGCCTCTGGTGCCGATTCCTTTCCGGGCTGCCGACCCGACGGGCTGACCTCCGCGGCGCCTCCGGCCGATTCGGTGCCCACCGAGGAGCCGACCGCGGAGTGGACCGAGGAGCCGACCGAGGAGCCGTCAGATGACTGGGTGGCGCGGTCGACGTCGGACATGCGGCAAACCTCCGGGCGAAGAACGGCGGCGCAAGGCCGGCTGACGACGAGTGGTGTTGAGCGGTGCCCCGCAGAGTGCTCTCGGGAGCAGTTCCCCGACCGCACCCCGTTCAACCCGTTGACCGAGGTCGCGGCGGTTCGAAGGACCTCGCGCGGCTGATATTCTCGGCCTGGCTGCAGGGCCGTGCGGACCGGGTCGACGATGTCTCGTCGGTGGCTCGCACTGGCCGGATCCCCGCTGGCCCCTGGTTCGCCACAGCTCGCCGGAACAGTGCGAGCCTGCCCTTGCGCCACACGATGTCGCCTCCCGATGTCGTCGCCGCCCCGAGTCGATTTCAGTACGACACGCTCACCCCGATGACGGGACGATCCGCGGCTGCCGGTGGTTGAACCAGCCTGCCCCGGGGAACCGCCATGCCACGCATCACCCGCCCCGGAAGAGGCCATGTACATGTCGATCGGGATCGAGAGATGACCACGCGTATCGCCCTGGTCTCGACCTACCCGCCGCGCCCGTGCGGTATCGGAACCTTCTCGCGTGATCTCCGCTCGGCGTTGTTGGAGGCCGACCCGACGATCGAGGTAGACGTCCTGTCGATCATCCGCGACCACCACGCGATCCAGGAACCCGAGGTCCTGTCGGTGATCAGACAGGACGTCAGGGCCGATTACGTCGCAGTGCCGGCACTGCTCGACGGGCGCGGCACCGACGTCGTGCTGATCGAGCACGAATACGGCATCTTCGGCGGCGAGGCCGGGTCCTACGTGCTGTCCCTGGTGAAGGACCTGAACCAGCCGTACGTCGTCACTCTGCACACCGTGCTGTCCGAGCCGACCACCGAGCAGGCATCCGTGCTGGGCACGCTGTGCCACGGGGCGGCGCTGGTCAGCGTGTTCACCGAGACGGCCCGCAGCATGGTCGTCGACGCCGGTATCGCGCCGGCCGGGCGGGTCCGCGTCGTCCCGCACGGCGCACCGAAGGTTCTGCTGCCGGATGTCATCCGCGCCGCCGACGAGGCAGCGGCGGCGGCCGGGACCCCTGTCACCGGCCGCACGATGGCCCACCTGGAGGGCCGAACGGTGCTGTCGACCTTCGGGCTGATCTCCGCCGGCAAGGGCATCGAGACCGCGATCGCCGCGCTGTCCGACATCGTCCCGCTGCACCCGGAGGTGCTCTACCTCGTCGCCGGGCAGACCCATCCCGAGGTAGTCAAGGACGAGGGCGAGCGGTACCGGTTGTCGCTGGAACGGCTCGTCCGCGACCGCGGGCTGGAGCACCACGTCCAGTTCCTGGACCGGTTCCTGGACATGGAGGAACTGGCGTACCTGCTGTCCTCCACCGACCTGTACCTCACCCCGTACCGCTCGCGCGAGCAGATCGTCTCCGGTGCGCTGACCTTCGCGGTGGTGGCCGGCTGCCCCGTGGTGTCGACCCCGTACTTCTACGCGGAGGACCTGCTCGCCTCCGGGGCGGGCGTCCTGGTCCCGTTCGACGACCCGACCGCCTTCGCCGGCGGCGTGCTGCAACTGCTGGACAACCCCGAGCAGCTGGCGGCAGCGGCACGGGAGGCACGCCGGGTGGGCGCCGGCCTCAGCTGGCCCGCGGTCGGCGCGCTGACCGTGGACGTGCTGCGCCACGCCCAGGGACTCGGCGTCCCCGCCGAGGGCGGCGTCGGACCCGGCCGAGTGGCGTCATCGCCCTCGATCCGGTCCGATCATCTGCTCACCCTGGTGGACGACGTCGGCATCGTTCAGCACGCGGACGGAGTCGTCCCGAACCGGGCCAGCGGCTACTGCGTCGACGACATGGCGCGGCTGCTGATTGTCGCGCTGGGCCTGGACCGGGAGTCCGACGACCGGACGTTCAGTCGGATGGTCACGGTCGGGCTGAGCTTCCTGCGGTACGCCTGGGATCCCAAGGCCGGCGGCATGCACAACTTCATGGCCTACGACCGGCGCTGGCTGGACGAGCCACACAGCGGCGACCACCTCGGTCGAACCGTGTGGGCGCTCGGTGCGGTGCTCGCCGCGCACCCGCCGCGAGCCGTCGCCGCTCCGAGCCTCCGGCTGCTCGAAGAGATGGCGGACACCGTCGAGCAGACGGACAGCATGCGCACGATGGCGTTCTCGATCATCGGCCTGACCCGGCCCCCGCTCGGCTCGCTCACGCCTCGACTGCAGCGGTTGCTGGAGGTCCTCGCCGAACGGTTGACGGGCTTCTACACCCGGTTCAGCACGCCCGACTGGCAGTGGTTCGAGGAGAGCCTGACCTACGACAACGCCAGGCTTCCGCAGGCCCTGATCGCAGCCGGTCACCGGCTTGGCAGGACGGACATGCTGGCCGGTGGCCTGGAAGCGCTGGAGTGGTACGGCGCCCAGTGCCTGCTGGACGGTCCCGCGGTGCGACTGGTCGGCAACAGCTGGCATCGCACCAAGGACAGCCCACACGCCGCTCCGCGGGACGGTGACGAGCAGGCGCTGGACGCCGCGGCACTCGTCGAGGCCCTGACCGATGCATTGACGGCCACCGAGCAGCGATCGCACGGCGCCCGCGCGGTCCGTGCCTTCGAGTGGTTCCTCGGCCGCAACCGGCTGGGCGAGCCCGTCTACGACTTCGCGACCGGTGGCTGCCACGACGGGCTGTCCGCGAGCAGCCTGAACGACAACGAGGGCGCCGAGTCCACCCTGGCTTTCTTCCAGGCGCTGCTGGCTCTGGAGGCGGCGGGACTCCAGTCCTCCCTGCCCCAACCGTGATGTCCGACGGCCTCCCGAACGCCGGGCGCACCGGGTGAAGGTCGCCATGCTGGCGCCGGTTGCCTGGCGAACGCCGCCTGTGCACTACGGGCCGTGGGAGCAGGTCACCAGCCTGATCACCGAGGGGCTGGTCGCGCTCGGCGTCGACGTCACCCTGTTCGCGTCGGCCGACTCCATCACCTCGGCGACGTTGGACAGCGTGACGGCGGTGCCCTACGCGGACCACCCGGAGGTCGACGGCCGGGTCGCGGAGGCCCTGCACGTGGCTCACGTGCTGCACCGGTCGGCGGAATTCGACCTGGTGCACAACAACCTCGACTGGCTGCCGCTGAGCTTCATCGAAGTCTGCGCCGCGCCGATGGTGACGACCGTGCACGGCTTCTCCAACCGCGCGATCCTGCCCGCCTACCGGTTCGCCGAGTCGACCGGACGTTCCTCGCTCGTCTCCATCTCCGATGCCGACAGGGTCGCCGACCTGCGGTACGCCGCGACGATCTATCACGGCATCGACCTCGACCTGCTGCCGTTCTCGGCGGCCGGCGGCGAGGATCTGGTCATCCTCGGCCGGATCTCCCCGGAGAAGGGCACCGCCGAGGCGATCGAGATCGCCCGGCTCGCCGGTCGCCGGCTGGTGATCTGCGGCATCGTCCAGGACGCCGAGTACTTCCACGACCGGGTGGAACCGCACATCGATGACGACAGCGTTGTCTACCTGGGATCCGTCCAGCCGGACCGGCGCGCCGCCGTGCTCGGCTCGGCGCACGCGCTGCTGCACCCGATCGCCTTCGCGGAGCCGTTCGGGCTGTCCGTCGTCGAGTCGATGGCTTGCGGCACACCGGTTGTCGCCTACCGGCTCGGCTCGATGCCGGAGGTGGTCGACGAGGGCGTGACTGGCTTCCTGGTCGACGACGCGACCGCCGCGGTCGCCGCCGTCGATGCCGTCGGCGACCTGGATCGCGGCAGGTGCCACGCCACCGCTGCCGCGCGGTTCAGCGCCGAACGCATGGTGCGCGACTACCTTGCCGTATATGAACAAGTCCTCGGGCGTCGTGGTCGGTGACGGCTTGTTCGCGCGTGCGCGCGGCAACCCGCTGCTCTCGCCGGAACGCTGGCCGTATCGCATCAATGCCGTGATGAACGCCGGCGCCACCATGGTCGGGAACGAGACGGTACTGCTCTGCCGGGTGGAGGACCGCCGCGGCTTCAGCCATCTCACCGTCGCCAGGTCGCGTGACGGCGTCTCCAACTGGGTTGTCGACGACGAGCCGCTGTTGGCGCCACGGCCGGACCACCCCGAGGAGGAATGGGGTCTCGAGGACCCCAGGATCACCCGGGTCGACGAACTGGACGCCTGGGTGATTGCGTACACGGTGTTCGGCGCCGCCGGGCCGGCTGTCGCCCTGGCCACCACCACCGACTTCGCGTCGGTAGAGCACCTGGGTGTTGTGTGCGTCCCGGAGGACAAGAACGCCTCGCTGCTGCCGCGGCGGATCAACGGCGAGTTTGTACTGTTCCACCGGCCGGCGGCGGTGACCGGCGGACGCGCCGATGTCTGGATGTCCCGGTCGGCCGATCTGCACAGCTGGGGAACGCCGGAGCCGGTCTTCGGCGCCCGGCCCGGCGGATGGTGGGATTCCGCGCGGATCGGCGTGGGGCCCCCGCCGATCGAGACGGACCGGGGCTGGTTGGTGGTCTACCACGGCGTCCGCAGGACGGTGGCCGGTGAGCTGTACAGGGTCGGACTGGCACTGCTCGACCTGGACAACCCCGCTGACGTCCTGAAGCGGTGTGACGAATGGGTCCTCGGCCCGTCCGAAGAATACGAACTCAGCGGCGACGTTCCCGGCGTGGTCTTCCCGTGCGGGCTGATCCACGACACCGCGAAGGGCGTGCTCCGGTTGTATTACGGCGCCGCGGACTGCCGGGTCGGGATGGCGTCGGCGAAGTTCGACGAGGTGATGACGTTCATCGACGAGCACGGCTGACGACCCGGAACGCCGTAGTGGCACCCGGCTGATCCCGGGTGCCACTACGGCATCACTGACTGGTGCCCGCGTCTTCGGTGCGCCTGGCGCTAACGCCGGTCGTGACCGGAAACCCGGCCCACCGGTTCCGCGTCGGACTCCGTGTGATGCACCCCGGCCGGGTCGTCCGCGTCGACGGTCACGCCGTCGGAGCGCTGGCCGGCGGCTGGGGCGGCCAGATCCGCCCCTGGGGATGCCAGATCCGCCCCTGGGGATGCCAATTTCTGTGGGGCCAATTCCTGTGGGGCCAATTCCTGTGGGCCCTCGGAGTCGTCGTCGGGCAGCGGGTTGCGCAGCGACGCGATGATCGAGACGGTCAGTGCGATGACGATGACGGCCAGCGAGACCAGTGACGGGATTTCCGGGATCGAGGTCGAGATGACCTTGTGTCCGGCCTGCAGGAACAGCTTGACGCCGATGAACGCAAGGATGAAGGCCAGGCCTTTGCCGAGGTAGTGGAACTTCTTGAGCATGCCGGCGAGCAGGAAGTAGAGCGCACGCAGACCCAGGATTGCAAAGGCGTTGCTGGAGTAGATGATGAAGGTGTTGTCGCTGACCGCGAGCACCGCGGGAACGCTGTCGACGGCGAAGATCAGGTCGGCGGCCTCGATGGCGACCACGACGGCGAACAGCGGGGTGGCAATGCGCTTGCCGGCTTCCTTGTAGAAGAACTTCGTGCCGCGATACTCGTCCGACACCGGGACGATCTTGCGGAGCAGGCGCACGGCGAAACTCTTGCCCGGATCGATGCTCTCGTCGTCGTCCTTGATGAGCTTGTAGGCGCTGTAGATGAGAATGGCGCCGAAGACGAACAGGACCGCCGTGAAGGTGGAGACGATGGCGACACCGAGCGCGAGGAAGATACCGCGGAAGATCAGCGCGCCGATGACGCCGTAGAACAGCACCCGGTGCTGGTACTCGCGGGGGACCTTGAAGTAGGCGAAGATCAACGCGAAGACGAAGAGGTTGTCGACGCTCAGTGACTTTTCGAGCAGCCAGGCGGTGGTGAACTGAACACCGGCCTCGGCGCCGAGAGTGAAGAAGACGACGACGGCGAAGACCAGCGACAGGCCGACCCAGACGGCGCTCCAGATCGCCGCTTCCTTGAACTTGATGATGTGCTCGCCCCGATGGGCCAGCAGATCGATGGTCAACATGATCACGACCACGGCAGCGAATGCGGCCCAGGCCCAGAACGGAACTGTCACGAGTGTCCTCGAGGGAAGATGGAATGCCTGATGTGTCGGGGCGGACCGCCTCGACTTCTCCACTGTGCCGACTGATGGGCTGCCGATCCACGGCACTATCGCGCTGTCTTCAGCGCATGATCCTGCCGAGGTCCGGCAAAGAAACCCTATTCAGGGGAGATCCGGCCAGCCCAACAACCGTGCCCCGGTAACGGCGGCCTGCAGTTCGAAGCGTTGCGCGGGTTCGACCGGATCCCGGCCCGTCAGTTGCGCGATCCGTTCCAACCGGTAGGTGAAGGCCCGGACCGACAGATGCAGCGACCGGGCGCCGAGCGAGGCGTTGCCGCCCGCGGCGAAATAGGCCTCGAGCGTCTTCAGCAGTTGCTCGGCGCCGCCCCTCGCGCTGGTCAGCGGGGTCAGCACGGCGTCCACCAGCTCACGCATCGCCGCCTCGTCGCGGACCAGGACACGCTGCACCATGAAATCGGCCGCGTCGAACACCCGACCGCTGGCGCCGAGCCGTCCGCCCAGTCGCAGAGCCTCGCGAGCCTGCTCGTAGGACAACCGCACCCCCCCGGGCCCCTGGTGGGGCCGTCCCACACCGATGCGCCAGTCACCGACCTCGGCCGTCCGGCGCAGCTGCACGCCGGTACCGCCGCCGATCGCAGGGAGGCTGCCGGTCAGACCGGTGACGACCTGGTCGACGGCCCCGCGGTCGGGGGCCGCGAAGATCACCACCAGGGAGCCCTCCTTGGTGGTGACCAGCGCGTCCGCATCTGCCTTGCTGCCCAGGATCGAGCGCTCCAGCATCGCGGTCAGCGGTGCCGAATCGGTGAACGGTTGCTGTGCCTCGACGACGACCACGGCGTGCGGGCCGGCGAGGGTGAGACCGAATGACGCCGCTCGTTCGACGAGACCGGCCAAGCCCTGGATGCCGCCGAGCAGAAGGTCGTCGACGAACTCGCGGCGGGCCGCGGCCTGAGCGGCGACCAGCTGGCGCCGCGCCAGCTGATACCCCTCGGTGAGCGCGCCGACCACATCGTCCGCGGCGCGCAACATCAGCTCCCCGGCCCTGACCACCGCCGGTGGGTCGACAGAGGCCTGGGCGACCGGCGGAAGGTGGGACCACAGTCGCCATGCAGCGGAGAGAAAGAGGTCGAGCACGGGCCGGAGAGCGACGCCGCGAGCAGCCGCCTTACGCCCGGCGTCCCGGAAAGATGCAACGTTCCTGCGGCTGAGCCCGTTGCCCGCCGTCACGGCGGCGAGCAATACGGGCAGGAAATCGCCCAGCAGCTCCGCGTCGCCGAGTCCCGCGTCCTCGGCGGCCGCCGCGGCGATGGCCGCCAACGCGGACTTCTCCGACAGATCCTGCGCACCGGGCACCGTCGTCATATCGGGCTCAAGGCTACGTGGTGGTCCGGCTCGCCACCGGTGAGTTCGCCGCGTCGCGGCGGTCCGAACATCGGGCGGCCGCTCGCTGCCCATCGAATAGCTCGGGTCGGGAGTAGGTATGACGACGGGAACCAGGGTCAGGCACGCGGCCGTCAGGCAAACGGTGGTCAAACACGTCGAGGCGGGCGACCCGCCCGGTGCGGTGTGGGCGGTCGTGGACGCCGACGGGTCGGTCAGCGACCACGCGGGCACGGCCGGCCCGGGCGGCGGGGACATCGATGCGCACACGGTGTTCCGGTTGTCCTCCACGACCAAGCCGATCGTCGCAGCGCTGGCGATGACGCTCGTCGACGACGGCACCCTCGCGTTGGACGACTCCGTCGAGGATCTGCTGCCCGAACTGGCCAACCGGCGGGTGATGACTGATCCCGCCGGATCGGTGACCGACACCGTGCCGGCCCGCCGCCCGATCACCGTGCGCGATGTGTTCGAGTTCCGGTTGGGGCTGGGCATGGACTTCTCGGCGCCGTGGCCGAGCCCGTCGATGGCAGCGGCGGCGGAGGCCGGGCTGCCGATGGGACCGCCTGCGCCACAACAGAACCCGGAGCCCGACGAGTGGATGCGCCGGCTCGGCACCCTTCCGCTGGCGTACCAGCCGGGTGAGCGCTGGCTGTACCACACGGGCGCCGGTGTGTTGGGTGTTCTGGCCGCCAGGGCCGCCAACCGGCCGCTGCCCGAACTGCTCGAGGATCGCCTGCTGACCCCGCTCGGCATGAGCAGCACCGGGTTCGGGGTCCCGCAGCAGGCAGCGGACCGGTTGGGGCCGCTGTGGACGCCCGCCGAGGATGGCGGCGCCCCGCAGGTGTACGACCCGGCGGACGGTCAGTGGGCGACGGCGCCGGCCTTTCCGGACGCCGGTGACGGGCTCGTCTCCACCGTCGGCGATGTAGCGGCCTTCGCCGCGATGCTGGCTGCCGGGGGCGTTGCCGGCGAGCGACGGATTCTCAGCGCCTCCGCCGTCCGGGCGATGACGACCCCCCAGGTCGGCCCGATCGACGACGACGGAATGGGATGGGGACTGGGGATGGGGGTGCGTGAGCGCGACGAGGCCGGCGGTCGTCATGCCGGCAGTTACGGCTGGGACGGCGGCCTGGGAACGTCGTGGTGGACGGATCCGGTGTCCGGGGTGACCGCGATCCTCCTGACGAATCAGGCGTGGACCTCACCCCAGCCGCCGCCGGTCTTCACCGACTTCTGGTCGGCCGCCTTCAGCAACCAGTGACGACGGACTGGTCCGAACGGGTCACGCTCTAGGAAAACCAGGCGATCGGGACTCGCTGTGACGAGTGCCACATTCGACCGTTGACGGTAGCTCCCGGTGGTGCTTGGTTGAGCATGCGCCATGCTCGGTGCGCGGCTCGTCGGCACTGGAGGCCCTGTGAGCAATCGGTCCGCCCGTTCACTTCTCACCCTCATCGTGTGCACCGTGCTGGTGGTGACGACCGTCGGCACGATCCCGGTGGCAGGGGCGGCCGCGCCGCCCGCTCCGGCCACGGTCACCGGCTCCACGCCCGGACACCACCGACCCGATCCGGTGCTGTTCTTCGCCGCGGACGGCATGCGGCAGGACATCGTCGAGCGGTACGCCCAGCGCGGCTCGCTCCCGGCGATGCGCGAATTGCTCCGCAAGGGTGCGTCGGCCACCGGCGGTGGGCTGCTCACCCAGGCCCCGCCGAACACCGGTGCGGGCTGGTTCAGCCTGGCGACCGGTGCCTGGCCGGCTGTGACCGGATCGACCAACAACACGTTCCACATCAACGGACAGCCGTTCACCAGCCGGACCTCCGCCTTCGATGCGGGCGTCCTGCAGGCAGAGACCATCGCGCAGTCGGCCGAGCGGGGCGGGCTCAAGGTCGCGCAGATCGAGTGGGCGGGCGGCCGCGGCGGAACCATCAACGGGCCGACCCTGGACTTCCGGACGACTCTGTCCGGCCGTGGCGTCGCCACCAACTACATTTCCTCCACCGACGACGCGGCGTTCACCACGTCGTTCGGTCTGCAGTTCGACCACCCCGACGGGTTCGCCGGCAACGCCCCCTTCCCGGAGGCGGAGCCCACGCCTGCCACCGGTTGGACCGGCGTCCCGACGAGTTACAGCCCGGCGCAACAGATGCGGCTCCGGATTCTGGACGCCGGCACCGACAAGTACGGCCTGAATGCGTACCTCTACGACAGCACGAATGACGGCCGCACCAATTACAACCGGGTGTTCTTCTCCCGCACCAAGGACGGCGCCGACAAGGTGGCCGACCTGCGGCAGGGCCAGCTCGCCGACGTCAAGGTGGCAGTCCAGGGCGGCGCGCTCGACGGCCTGACCGCGGGGTTCCTGCTCAAGGTGGAACGGCTCCGCCCGGACCTGTCGCAGGTGCGGCTCTTCCACACCTCGGTGGCGCGGGCGAACGCCAGCTGGCCGACCTGGCCGGGTGCCTCAGGCTTCACCGGTGACTTCGCGGAGTACGTGGCGCAGAAGTTCCCGAGTTCCACGGCAGCCGATTTCGCGGTTCTCGAGGCCGGGATCGTCAGCGAGGAAACGTATGTCGAGCAGGGCCTGTACTGGGAGAAGAGCGCCCGCCCGCTCGCGACCTACATCATGGACACCTACAAGCCCGACCTGGCCCTGGTCGGCTACCCCGTCACCGACGAATTCCAGCACCAGTTCCTCGGGCTCGTCTCGAAACGACTCCCGAACGGACAACGCAATCCCGCGTACGACGACGTGCAGGTGAACGGGACGCCGGACGGTCGGGTCGCCCAGCGGGAGGCGTTCATCCGCCGGGCCTACCAGGGCGCCGACTCGATGCTGTCGCTGGTCCAGCGCAAACTCCGTCACGAGACCACCTTCGTGTCGTCGGATCACGGGTTCGCGCCCCAGTTCGCCGCGGTCGACGCCAGCAAGGTGCTCGTCGACCTCGGCCTGCTGTCCAAGCCGCAGACGTCGAATTGCCGGCCGGCCACAGGGGAGACCATCGGTAAGGCCAAGGCGTGCTGGGCGGGTGGGACGGTGCAGATCTACCTCAACCTGGCGGGCCGGGATCCAGTCAACGCTGATCTTCAGCAGGTGGCGATTGCGGACGAGGCGACGACCGTCGCGGCGATCAAGGAGGCCTACCTGGCCGTCGCGGACCCCAACGATTGGACCGGTGACGGGCAGCCCGAGGGTTGGAAGGTGATGGACCGCGTCTACAGCAAAGCCGAGGCCCGGTACATCCCGAACGGCGCGGGTTCGACCGCCAACATGGCGCACCCGACCCGCACCGGTGACGTGGTGGCGTTCGCCTACCCGCCGTACCAGTTCGACGCCGCGACACCGGGCACCCTCGTGGCCCGATCGGCTTTCTTCGGCCAGCACGGCTACGTCCCCGACGTTCAGAACCTGTCCGCCAACGTCAACATGCGGGCGACCTTCCTGGCCGGCGGTGACGCCATCTCCCGCAAGCGGGTCAGCGGAGTTCGCACGATCGACATCGCGCCCACCATCGCGTACTTGCTCGGAGTGCCGCTGCCCCAGCAGAGCCAGGGGCGGGTGCTGCTCGACGTGCTGCGGAACGGGCGTTCGGTCACCCCGTTGACCGTCCTGGGCCTGAACGACTTCCACGGACAACTGGAACCCACCAGCACCCCCATCGATGGGAGAAACATCACCGTAGGCGGCGCGTCCACCCTGGCGACCCTCTTCGACGAGGACGCCGCGGCGCTGCCGAAGCCGGCGCTACTGCTCGCCGGTGGCGACAACGTCGGCGCGTCCCCGGCCAACTCGGCACTGCTCGAGGACAAGCCGGCAATCGACGTCGAGAACGCCTGGGGCCTCGATGCGACGTCCTACGGCAACCACGAGTTCGACTACGGCATCGAACGGCTGATGGAGCAGCAGGCACAAGCGGACTTCCCGTTCCTGGCCACCAACATCGTGGATTCCGAGACCGGTCGTGCGCCGTCCTGGGTGCAGCCATCGGCGGTGTTCACCGTCAGGGGCGTCAAGGTGGGCGTCATCGGCGCCGGTCTCGAGGACACCCCCGAGCTGGTCTCGGCCGGGGCCACAGCGGGGCTGACGTTCCTGCCCGCGGCGGAGCGGATCAAGGCCGAATCGGAACGGCTGCGCCGCAAGGGCATACGGGTGCAGATCGTGGTCATCCACGAGGGCACCGCACAGGGAACCAACGCTGTCGACGGCACCCCACCAACCCCGTGGGAAGGGCCCATCGTCGGCATCACCCAGGCCTTGCAGAACACCACAGTGGACGCCGTCATCGCCGGGCACACCCACCGGGTGTCCAACCTGATGGTCGGGAAGATTCTGGTGACGGAAGGCATCAACGCCGGCGCGAGCTATTCCGTGTTGCAGTTGATGGTGAAGGGCGGTGACGTCAACTGGGCGGGCGGCTCGACCCGGATCGCAACGACGCTCGGCGTCCCGCAGCGACCAGACGTCCAAGCGATCGTCGACGACGCGAACGCCCAGACGGCCGTGTTGCGGAACCAGGTGATCGGGACCCAGAGCATCGACATCCTGCGGGCTCCGACCCGGCTCGAGGAATCCGCGATGGGCAACATGATCAGCGATGCGATGCGCCAGAAGTACCCGGGCGTCGATGCCGCCTTGACGAACTCCGGTGGGCTCCGGCAGGACCTGCTCATCACCCCGCCGAGTGCCGGGGAGCAGCCGGGCGAGATCACCTGGGGCGAGATGTTCGCCGTGCTGCCGTTCGGCAACCGGACGGTGACCCTCACGCTGACGGGATCGCAGCTCGAGGCGGCGCTGCTCAACGGGGTCTCCCCCGCCTGCGACGCGTTGATCAACACCGGCCGCTTTCCCCAGGTCTCAGGGTTGAGGATCACCTACAGCTGCACCGGAACGACGCCCGCGATCACCGGAATGTGGAAGACACCGAACGGACCTGGCGGCCCTGAGACGCCGATCGGCCCGACGGACACCGTCCGCATCGTGACGAACGACTTCATGTACACCGGCGGCGACGGATACACGGCCCTTACTCAGGGGACCGACGTGCAGCAGCCGGGCGATGCACTGCTGGACGTCGCGATCGACTGGGTGGCCGACAACTCCCCGGTCGCACCCGTGGTGGACGGCCGGATCGTCGAGGCACCGTAGGCGATCGACGAGCCCGGGTCAACGAAACGGCGGGGTCCGCGTTCCGTGAGGAACGCGGACCCCGCCGTCAGGTAACCGGTCGGCAGCGTTACATCTGGCAGCACCTGGCCGTCGGGCCGGTGCCGAACGTCACCGGCGGTAGCCCACCTGGTCGCGGTTCTTCTTGTTGGCGATGGCAACGCCGACCCAGACGCCGCCCGCGATGAGCGCGATCCAGAAGAGCCCGGAGAACACCGCCCCGATGACCCATCCGATCAGGCTGAGCGCGATCCAGGCGACCACCACGATGCCGACGATCTTCAGAAACTTGTCCATTGTCTTCCTCCTGCTGTACCGGAACTGCCGGACACCGACCGACCGGCCCGTGTTGATGTCTACTGTCCTCTTCCTGCCGGGAACGCACCTCGGGTGTGAACCCTGAATTTCCGGTAGGGGTTTCCCCCTCGTCCCACCGAAGTGCTCCCCTTGTGGCAACGGGGGACGGCCAGCCGGTGTTCCCGGTGGCGCGATGTCGGGTGGGGCGATGTCGGGTGGGGCGATGTCGGGTGGCGCGGTCGGGGGGTCGGGTGGCGCGGTCTCGGGTGGCGCGGTCTCGGGTGGCGCGGTCTCGGGTGGCGCGGTCTCGGGTGGCGCGGTGTTCCGGGGTCGCGCTCAGCGCAGGAAGTTCTCCAGCGCGGTCAGCGCACCGTCGATCGCCGCCGTGGACCCGGCAAAGGAGAAGCGCAGGAAGCGATGTCCGTCGACCTGGTCGAAGTCGACGCCCGGCGCGGCCGCGACACCCGCCTCCGCCAGCAGTTTCGCCGCGAACACAGCGGAATCGTCGGTCAGGTGCGAGATGTCGGCGTAGACGTAGAAGGCCCCGTCGGCCGGTGCCAACCGGTCGATGCCCAGCCGACGCAGGCCGTTCAGCAGCAGCGCGCGGTTGGTGGCGTACCGGGTGACGTGGCTGTCGCATTCGTCATACCCGTCGAACGCCCCGAGTGCCGCGTACTGGGCGGGCGCCGGCGGGCAGATGGCGAGATTGCCGGCCAGTGCGTCGACGACGTCGGTCAGGTCACGCGGCACCAGCAGCCAGCCGATCCTCCACCCCGTCATCGAGAAGTACTTGCTGAAGGAATTGACCACGAACCCGCTCCGGTCGGTGGCCCAGCTCGACGTCGTCTGCCCTGTATAGGTGATGCCGTGGTAGATCTCGTCGGAGATCAGCCGCACACCGGTGCCTGCGCAGTGCTCGGCCAGCGCCGCCAGTTCGGGCGGGGCCAGCATCGTGCCGGTCGGGTTCGCCGGGCTGGCGACGATCAGCCCGTCCAGGCCGAGCCCGTCGATCATCTCTGCCGTTGGCTGGTATCTCGTCGCCGGACCGCACGGCAGGTCGACGACCTCGCAGCCGAGCGCGTGCAGGATGTTGCGGTACGCGGGGTAGCCGGGCCGCGCGAGCCCTACCCGGCTGCCGACATCGAACGCCGAGAGGAACGCCAGCAGGAACCCGCCGGATGATCCGGTCGTGACGACCACGTCCGCCGGATCGACGTCGAGGCCGTAGCGCCGCAGGTAATGCGCGGCGATCGCCGCCCGGAGCGGGGCGATGCCCGGGGTTTCGGTGTAACCGAGGATGTGCTCGTCGAGCGATCGGTGCGCGGCGGCCAGCACCGGCTGCGGCGCGGGCGTGGACGGCTGCCCGGCAGCGAGGTTGAACAGCGGCTCCCCGCGCTCTGCCCTCCTGGCGGCGGCGGCGAGCACCCGCATCACGTAGAAGGGCGCGACCGCCGACCGGTCCGACGGCCGGAACGGCACCGGTCCCCCTCCGGCGCCCACAGCGTGTGTCACAGCCGGCCGGGCACGTCAGGCAGTGCCGGGCACCAGGACCCGGCCTTCGGCCGCGGCGGCAGCGATGTCGGTGCGGTGATGCGAGCCTCGCAACTGCACCCGGTCGACCAGTTCGTACGCCTTCCGCCGCGCCGACGTCAGATCCGAGCCCGTCGCCACCACCGACAACACCCTGCCACCCGCGGACACCACGGTGCCGTCGTCGGCGATCCTGGTGCCGGCGTGCAGGATTCCGTCGGCATCGGCTCCCGTGATCGCGTCGCCCGTGACGGGCGGACCCGGGTAGTTCTCTGCGGCGATCACGACGGTCACCGCCGCTGCGCCCCGCCAGGCGAGCGGGTTGCCGGTGTCCAACTGCCCGGCGGCGGCCGCCGCGAGCAGCGACCCGAGCGGGGTGTCGAGTAGTTCCAGAACGACCTGGGTCTCCGGGTCACCGAAGCGGCAGTTGAACTCGATGACCTTCGGGCCGGTCGACGTCAGCACCAGCCCCGCGTACAGCAGGCCCGCGAAAGGTGCTCCGCGACGGGCCATCTCGGCCAGTACTGGATCCAGCACCGTCCGCTGGACGCGGTTGACGAGCCCGCTGGGTGCCCACGGCAGCGGGGCGTAGGCGCCCATCCCCCCGGTGTTCGGGCCGGCGTCGTCGTCGCCCACCCGCTTGAAGTCCTGGGCAGGCAGCAGCGGGACCGCCTGGGTGCCGTCGCAGATGGCGAACAGCGACACCTCGGGCCCGGCCAGGTACTCCTCCACCAGTACCGGGTGGCCGGATTCGAGCACGGCGACCGCGTGCGCCCGGGCCGCGGCCCTGTCCTTGGTGACGACGACGCCCTTCCCTGCCGCCAGGCCGTCGTCCTTGACGACATAGGGCGAGCCGCAGGTGGTCAGCGCGGCCTCGATGCCCCGCACCTCGGTGACGCTGACGGCGGCGGCGGTCGGCACGCCGGCGGCGGCCATCACATCCTTGGCGAAGGCCTTCGACCCCTCGATCCGGGCCGCGGCCGCGCTCGGCCCGAACACCGCGAAACCCCTGGCCCGCAGTTCGTCGGCCGCCCCGTTGACCAGCGGCACCTCGGGCCCGATGACGGTCAGATCCGGCCGGACCTTCTCCGCGAGCCGGGCGATCGATCCCGGGTCGGCGCTGTCGACGTCGTGGGCAGTCGCCAGCGCCGCCGTTCCCGCGTTGCCGGGTGCGATGTGCAACTCGTCGACAACGGGATCACGCTGCAGCGCCCGGAGCAGGGCGTGCTCGCGTGCCCCTGAGCCGATGACGAGGATGCGCACGTCGGGCAGAGTATCGGTCCGGTCCCGTCGACCCACGGGTGGCCGCCGACGCACCGCTCATGTCACCCTTGCCCGCATGCCCGGACTCCTTCCCGTCGACGACCTCGTGATGGTGCTGCGCACCGAGTCCGCGGCTCTCGCCGAAGAGGCGCACCGGGTGCTGCTCTCCGACCGGGTCCCCACCTGCCCTGATTGGACGGTTCGGGAGCTTCTCGAGCACCTCGGCGGTGTCCAGCGGTGGGCCGCGACGATCGTCGCGCAGGCGAGGACCCGGCTGCCCGACGAGGCAGAGGAGGCGAAGCTGTTCAGCGCGTCCGAAGGGGACCTGCTGGCGTGGTTCCGTGGCGGCGCCGCCACGCTGGCCACGGCCCTCGAGTCGGCGCCGCCGGATCTCGCCGCGTTCGTCTTCCTCAGGAACGCTCCATCGCCGCGGCATTTCTGGGCCCGCCGACAGGCTCACGAAGCGACGATCCACCGCGTCGACGCACTCGCCGCCCGGCTCGGCCGGATCCCCTCCACTGCTGAGGCGGGCATCGGCACGGACCTCGCGGTGGACGGGATCGATGAGCTGATCACCGGTTTCGTCCCGCGACGGAGCAGCAGGCTGCGCACCGACGAGCCGTTCACAGTATCGATCGCGCCGACCGATGCCGACGTGTCCTGGACGATCCGGGTGTCCGACCAGCCGCCGGTGGTGGTCGCCGGGGCCGATCACGACGCCCACTCGGTGTTGACCGGCAGCGCCGCCGGGATTTATCTCGGACTGTGGAACCGTGGCGACGACATCGCCGAGAACGGCACCGTGGACGCGCTGGGCCACTGGCGTCAGCAGGTGCGGGTGTCCTGGAACTGAAGCGCCCCGGCCGGCGGTCAGGTCGCACGGTCAAGGAGGGTCAGCGCACGGTCAGGTCAGCTGGTCGAGCTCAGGCCAGCGGGGTCAGCTCGGCGTGCAACTGCAGGAACCGGAACAATCCGGGAGCGCCGACAGATGACTGGTAGCTCTCGACGACCTCGTCCACCCATGGGCCGACCTCGTCGGCAGGCAACCGGGCGGTCCAGTCCGCGAATCCGACGGCGCACCAGCGGGTGAAGGCCTCGGGCGAACCGAAATCCCAGCTGACGTCGCTGACGGTCAACTCGATCACCTGCAGGCCGCCCGATTCCGCGATCGCCGGGTACTGCTCCGGGTCGACATGCAGAAACGGGGCCGGGAAATCGGCGAACGCCGACCGCCACCGCGGCCGCTCGCAGACCGCCATGGCGAGCTGCTCCACGCTCTGCCGCGGGCCATCACAGACCTGCTGGAGGACCACCCGGCCATGCGTCCGGGTGGCCCTTGCGACGGCGGACAACGCGGCCTGCTGATCGGCCACCCAGTGCAGCATGTTGAAGGACACCACGAGGTCGAACTGGTACCGGTACGGCAGATCCAGGACGTCGCCGACCTCGAAACGCAGTTCCGCGCGGGGGGGATCGGGCCGGGAGAGGGCGGTCTCGATCATCCGCGGCGAGGCGTCCACGCCGACGACCGAGCCGTGCGGCAGCCGGGCCGCGATGGACCGGGTGACGTAGCCGTCGCCGCATCCGACGTCGAGGACCTGCTCGTCCCCGTCGAGCACCAGACCGGACAGCGCCCTGCCGGCCAGTTCGCGCTGCAGAGCGCTGATCTGCTCGTAACCCCGGCCGTCCCAGTCCGCCATGACGATCCCCGCTCTGCTGCTGGCCGCGGACCCGCAACGCCAGCGGGTCCCAGGCACGCAGCTTTCCAGCAGATGGCTCAGCCGGCAGCTCCGGCCAGCACGTCGTGCACGACGATTGTCTGCTCGCGGCCCGGGCCCACCCCGATCGACGAGACGCGCGAACCGGACAGCTCCTGCACCCGGCGGACATAGGCCTGTGCGTTCGCCGGCAACTCCTCGAACGTGCGACACCCGGAGATGTCCTCGAACCAGCCTGGCATCATCTCGTACACCGGCCGGGAGTGATGGAAACCCGTTTGAGTGGGCGGCATCTCGTCGAATCGTTGGCCGTCCACGTCGTAGGCCACGCAGATCGGGACCTCTTCGAGCGAGGACAGCACGTCGAGCTTGGTGAGGAAGAAGTCGGTGATCCCGTTGACCCGGGAGGCGTACCGCGCGATGACGGCGTCGAACCAGCCGCACCGGCGGAGCCGGCCGGTGGTCACACCGACCTCGCCGCCGGTCTTGCGCAGGTACTCACCCCACTCGTCGTGCAATTCCGTCGGGAAGGGCCCGGACCCGACCCTCGTCGTATAGGCCTTGAGGATGCCCAGCACCGAGGTGATCGCGGTCGGCCCGATGCCCGCCCCGACCGCCGCACCGCCGGCCGTCGGGTTCGAGGACGTGACGTACGGGTAGGTGCCGTGGTCGACGTCGAGCAGGGTTCCCTGCGAGCCCTCGAGCAGGATGTTGTCGCCCCGTTCGACCGCCCGGCCGAGCTCGAGCCTGGTGTCGGCGATCCGGTGCTTGAAGCCCTCGGCCTGCTCCAGGACCTCGTCGACGATCCGGCCCGCGTCCAGCGCCTTGCGGTTGTAGATCTTGACCAGCATCTGGTTCTTGATGTCGAGCGCGGCCTCGACCTTCTGGCCGAGGATCGACGGGTCGAGCAGATCCTGCACGCGGACACCGAGCCGGGCGACCTTGTCCCCGTAGGCGGGTCCGATGCCTCGACCGGTGGTGCCGATCTTCGCCTTGCCGAGGTAGCGCTCGGAGACCTTATCGATGGCGACGTGGTACGGCATGATCAGGTGCGCGTCGTGCGAGATCAACAGCCGCGAGGTGTCCACGCCGCGTTCGTCCAGCCCCCCGAGTTCGGTGAGCAGCACCCCGGGATCGATGACGACTCCGTTGCCGATCACGTTCATCACTCCGGGGCTGAGGATGCCGGACGGGATGAGGTGCAGCGCGAACTTCTGGCCGTCGGGCAGGACGACCGTGTGACCGGCGTTGTTGCCGCCCTGGTACCGCACCACCCACTGCACCCGGTCGCCGTAGAGATCGGTGGCCTTGCCCTTGCCCTCGTCGCCCCACTGGGCGCCGATCAGCACCATCACCGACATGGCACACTCCGATCGCCGTTGCAACAAAGATCACGTGGCTTCAGCAGCCACGTGTGTATCCAAGACCACGTGCCGCCGAATCCGGACACCTCCGGCCGCGGCGGGTCGAACGCCAGAGGGAAGGGTAGTCGGTGACGGAGGGGTCAGCGCTCACCGTGTTGTGCTGCCGAATCGCGCGGAGTGGCGACGACATCGCCGCAGCTGACGGGCCCCAGGATCCGCCCAGGGTCGCCGCCGCCATCGACGGCATCGTCGCCGCGTGCGCGCCCCTCCCGGTGCGCTACGTGGGGCGCCGGCCCGGGAAGGAGATCGACCGACTGTTGACCGGGCGGGTTCTGGTCATCGGCGATGATGCCGATCTCGCCGCCGTCGCCCAGCGGCTGCTGCGCAGGGACCTGCTTGAATCGGTCGAGATGGCCTACGCAGCGCCGTCTCGGACACCGATGACCGCCCTGTGGGGGCTGCCGCACGCGGTTGCCGCCGTCGACCTGGCGCGCACGGGCGAGGTGGATCCGGTCCCGCTGGTCCGTGACGACGTCGGCGGTGTGCTGGTCGCCGCCGGTTCGCTGCAGCCCGTCAACGGCACGGTCTACGTCGACCAGCACCGTGTGCTCGGCGGTCCCGCCGACCGGCTGGAGGTGGAACCGGACCCGGCGAAAGGCCTGGCCGTCACGGTGATCCACCGGCGGTTCCTCGGTGTCGGCAGGAGGTCGACGACCACGCTCGGGCGTGCGGTGCAAATCGGCACCACCGCCGCCGATGTGGTCCGGGACGGCGTCCCGTACGCCAGGAAGATGGATCGGTGGACGTTCTACAAACACACCCAGCCGCTGCGGCTGGTGCGCGGCCTGCCCTGAGGGACCGTCAGGGCAGCAGCTCGGCGGGGATCTGTGGATCGGCGTCGATGAGGAAGGCCTGCACCCGTGCCACCTCGTCGGACTCCTCGAACAGTGCGGCAGCCTGTCCCAATGCCGAAAGTGCGCGCAGGAAGCCCTGATTCGGTTCGTGAGTCCACGGGATCGGCCCAGCACCCTTCCAACCGTTGCGGCGCAACGCATCCAGACCACGGTGGTACCCGACCCTGGCGTAGGCGTAGGCGGCGACGTCATCCCCACGGTCCAGGGCGGCCTCAGCCAGTACGGCCCAGGCGAGCGAGGATACGGGCCGCCGGCGCACCACCTGATCGACCGCCTCACCCGCCGCCAGCTCGGCGGCCGCCGGATCGACGGGCAGGTGGACGGGCGGCGGGCCGAGCAGATTCGATGAACTCATGCGGCGATCCTGCCACCCCGTCAAGGCACGCCTTTCCGCCCGACCCCGACTCTGTCACGCGCTCCGCGCATGCACGGCCCGACCCGCGGATCAGCCGAACTGCGCAGCCATCGCTGCATCCACCTGCCGGTACTGCTCACCGGCGCTCCGGACCAGGGTGGCAAGGCCGTGCAGCACGCTCTGCCGGTGTTCCGCTGTTGCATCCCACCGTGCCTTCAACGCGCGGTAGGCGATCAGCGTCTCGGCCGACATGTCGGCGGTCGTGAGCACCGTCGCATCCAGTTGCGCGAGCAGCCCCTCGATCCGGTTCCAGGTGGCGACCAGCCCATCGGAACCGCCCGCCATGGCCGCATAGCTGACAGCGATGGTGGCCATCAGCCGACCGCCGGAACAGCATCCGCCACAGCCATTTCGGTCTGCGCGAAGCGGCCCGCCGCCGTCGTCAACGCATTGGCCTGCGTCAGCAGCGCAGTCCGCAGAGTCGCGGCATCCGCAAGATGCACCTCCATCGCCCTGGCGAACCGGGGCGCCGCCTCACTGGACTGCCAGCCGGCCCGGATCTGCGCCAGCAGGTCGTGCATCGTCCCGATCTCGGTACCCAGAGCGTTACCCACGTCCGAGACACCGGCCCCCGCCTGCGCGATCCGAGTTGTGTCGATGGTCAATTCGCTCATCTGACGCTCTCCTTCGTTTCCGGCCGGCCGCCGCGGATGCCGACGATCGGTATGACCAGAGGGTGTCGTGGTCAGCCGGCGAAGGCCCGCAGCACCCTGCGGATGTGGATGGAAAGCCGCTGTGTGCACAACAACCGGGGTCAGTTGCCGCCTGTCGCGCACCCCTACGGCGGGTGCGCCGACCGGGTCGGCCAACACCGGGATTGCTGCGCACGGGCAACGGCACCGGTTTCCGGCCGGAACCGCGACCTATGCTCAGCAGACGTGTGAGCCATTGCATGACGTCGGAGGGCATCCGACCGACCAGGCGGGGCGGTAGGAACATCATGGCCATTTCAGTGCTCGTCACGGGCGCGTCCGGATTCGTCGGATCGCGCCTGGTGCCCGCCCTCCTCGAGCAGGGTCACCGGGTACGGGCGATGACGCGTCATCCGGACACCTATCACGGCGCCGGCGAACCAGTCTTCGGTGACGTCGGAGACAAGGACAGCCTGCGAGAAGCGTTGCAGGGCATGGACGCCGCCTACTATCTCGTGCACTCACTGGACACCGACGACTTCGAGCAGCGGGACGCCGAGGCTGCGACGGCATTCGGCCATGCGGCCGCCGACGCAGGTGTCCGGCAGATCATCTACCTCGGTGGGCTCGGCGATCTGGACGACAACCTCTCGGCACATCTGCGCTCGCGACGCGACGTCGAACAACTGCTCGGCTTGGGTGGGGTGCCGGTGACGGTGCTGCGCGCCGCTGTCGTCGTCGGGCACGGCGGCATCTCGTGGGAGATCACCCGTCAGCTGGTTGACCACCTGCCTGCGATGGTCACCCCGAAGTGGGTCAACACCAAGACGCAGCCGATCGCGCTGCCCGATGTGATCCGGTATCTGGTCGGTGTGCTGGACCGGCCGGAAGCCATCGGGGAGGTCTTCGAGGTCGGCGGGCCCGAGGTGCTCCGCTACGTGGACATGATGCGGCGGGCCGCGCAGATCCAGAACGGGCGTACCCCGCCGATCGTGCCGATTCCGCTGCTCACTCCCCGGCTGTCCTCGATGTGGTTGTCACTGGTGACCGACGTCGACCTGTCGACCGCCCGGAACCTCGTCGATTCGATGAACAACGAGGTCGTGGTGGCGGACGACCGGATCGCGCAGCTGCTGCCCGGCGATCTGATGAGCTACGACGACGCCGTCCGACTGGCCCTCACCGAGCGAGCGGCAGAGCAGTCGGAAAACGCAGAGCAGTCCGACAAGGCACAGCAGCCCGACAAGGCACAGCAGCCCGACAAGGCACAGCAGCCCGACAAGGCACAGCAGCCCGACAAGGCACAGCAGCCCGACAAGGCACAGCAGCTCCGGGAACGGCACGGCCTCCGGCAAGGACCTTCCCCACCACCAGGGGGCGGATGACCCCCGCCCCGGGCAGGACATTCCGCACCGATGAGGATCTGGCCCGAGCGCCTGGAGAGCGCGCTGCGCCCGGTGCTGGTCGACAAGGTCGAACGCGACCACCGACAGACCGATGCCCAATTCCTGCGCCGGCGGATCGTCGTCGGTGTCACCCTGGTGATCGGGGCGACGCTGCTGGGCGTCTCGCTCAATGTGCCGCCGGGCAGCCAGTGGTTCTACCCGCTGACCATCGCGCTCGCCTTCACCTGGGTGATCGGCGGTTTCGCATCGGGTCCCCTGCATTTGGGGCGTATCAACTTCCGAGGCGAATTGCGCCGCCCCATCCTGATCCCGATCCTCTTCGGCCTGGCCACGGCCGCCGTCTTCATCGTCGGGTCGGTGATCGTCCGGGAGATCGAGCCACTGCGGGACCTCACCGAGAACGTGCTCGCGTACGCGCGGTACGGCTCGCTGCCGCTGGTCGCGCTGGTCACGCTGATGAACGGCATCGCCGAGGAGATCTTCTTCCGGGGCGCCCTCTTCGCGTCGATCGGCACCCGCCACCCGGTCGCGATCTCGACCGCCATCTACGCGCTGACCACCCTCGCCACCGGCAATGTGATGCTGGTGTTCGCCGCCGTCATGCTGGGTGTGCTGCTCGGCCTGCAACGTCGGGCGACGGGCGGCATCCTCGGGCCCATCCTCACCCACTGCACCTGGTCGATGACGATGCTGCTGGTCCTGCCGTCGGTCTTCGCCGCGGCTGGCTGAGCAGTCGCCAGAGCTGTCCGTCGTTGCGACCGTGCTCCGAGATTCGTCAGGCCTGGTACCGGTCGATCCGGAGGACGTCGATGTTGACCTTCACGCTGCACGTCGCGCAGGGCGCCGTCCAGGAGGCGGTTCCGCTTTGGATCACTCTTGCAGGCTCGCGGTCGGTACGTTGGCACCGCTGGTGGCGCCGGAGCGCTTGCCGTTCATCCACATCTCCAGCGTTGTGGGCGTCCAGACCACCATCGTCTCGTGCCAGCTGTTCAGCCAGGGGTGGTAGGTGTTGGCGCTCCATCCAGCCGCTGAGGCACCGTTGGCCGGCGCCACCATCCCCGCGATCACCAGCAGGACGACGAGCAGGTGTCTTCTCATGACCGCACACCCTTCGAATGCCGAGCTTCACGACAGCAACCGCGCGTCGGCTCCCGACACATACCCGACGTCTGGACGATCAGGCCAAATAGAGACGGCCGACGGTGAGGAAATTGTCGTCCGGGCGACCCAATCGTCCGCGCCGACGGGAGATGTGAGCTCCCCGAAACATGCGGCCGGCGGGTTGGGCCCGGACATGCAGAGAGGCCCGGAGCGGCATGCTCCGGGCCTCTCTGTGCACCGCCTGCACGTGCATCGCACCGGCGGGCGCCAGCGGAACCGATCAAGTTCCTATCGATGACGTCGTCGCCCGCGGCGAACGTGTTACAGATCTCATTCGACTTGGGGAAAGCGTTACCTAACGTGCCGTCGATGGTCCCAACGAGCTACTTTCCTTCCCATGCGGCCACCCACGTCCGCGCGCCCACGATGCCCGACGGATTGATGCCGTTGCGCTTCTGGAGCTTCACGACGGCCGCCTTGGTGGCGGGACCGTAGAAACCGGTCCCGACCAGTCCGTAGCCCCTGCTGCCGAGCTGCTTCTGGAAGCACTGCAGCTTGGCATCCGTGTCGCCCTCGACGAACTGCCGCGCCGGCAAGGCGGGTGCCGTTTCACGGCCCACCCCGCAGGACTGGTTCGTCGCCGGTGCCGCCGGCTTCGGTGCAGCGGGTTTCGGCGCAGCGGGTTTCGGCGCAGCGGGTTTCGGCGCTGCCGGCTTGGGTGCCGGGGCGGACGGCTTGGCGCTGGAGGACCACGCTGCTGCCCAGGTCTTCGGCCCGATGTAGCCGACCACGTTGAGACCCGCCTTGGCCTGCAGATCAAGGACGGCCGCCTTGGTCTTGGGCCCGAAGAACCCGGTACCGGTCAGCCCGTACCCGCGTTTGCCCATCTGCTTCTGCCAGGCCTTCAACGCTTCCGACGAGTCACCCTCGGCGAACTGGCGTCCGGGGTAGGCCGGCGCGCCGCCGGACGGGGCCGGCGCGGGAGTTCCCTCGCTCCCACCGGGGCGTCCCTGATTGCCCGGCACCGGCGGGGCGACCCGACTGCGTGCGTCGGAGTCCTCGCTCAGCCCGGCCAGGCGCGCGCAGACCCACGGTCCCCACCCGCGGTTGCGATAGAGGATCAGCGCCCTGTAGTCCTGCTCGGCGGCCGACGCCTGATGCGGGTATCCGCTGCCGCCGACCGAACGCCACGTGGACAGGTCGAATTGATAGGCGCCGTAGTAGCCGTTCCCGGTGTTGATGTTGTAGCGATTCGTCGACTCGCACATGCGGAGCCGGTACCAGTCGTTGGACGAGGGATCGGCCGCCGCCGAACCTGCGAACAGCAGAATCCCAGAGGTGAACATGGTCGCGATGGTGGCCGCGATGGCCAGAGCACGCCGCACAGGCGCCCTTCCCCGGTCGCCGTCACAGCGCGCGCTCATCAAGGGCGTGCGTGCGATGCCGGCGGCGGGCATGCCGAAGCCGGTATCGGTTGCGATGCCTCTTCCCCTTGCACGACATCGCGACCAGTTGCGCCCCGCTCGACCATTGCTCGCGTGCGCACGCCGGACTGGAGCGGAGCGGGGAGCCACGCCGTCAGGCGGGCCTCGATGGACGGGACCCGAGCTCACCGTAGTTCACCAGTCACAACTGTCACAAGAGTCCCAGCACATACATACTGTCCCTCTAATGTGTGCTGGTAGCGCCGACACGCCGAGTGAGTCACGAAACGGGCGGCAAACGGCGCCACAAGACGGCCCCGCGAGCGGTGCCCCGACAGTGCCCGATCGACGGCCCCGATCCGCAGACGCCGCACCAGCACCAGCCGAGCCCGACCGGAGCCGCCCCCACATCGGAGAAGAATCAGCCGAACTGCACGGTCCCGTACAGAACTTCTCGCCGGTTGCGACCGCGGTAGCGGAAGCGACCGCCGCGGCACGGTGTTCGAATGAAGCACAGTTCGAACCAAGCAGTGTTCGAAGGAAGCAGTGCTCGAACGCGGCCGGGCCGGCGTTCGAATGGAGCAGGTCCCCTGCGTTCACATGAGGGCCCATGTTTCGAATGAGTCACGAGCCCCAGCGATGCGAACCGGCGGGAACTCCGGTCTGCACCACGAAGACGACGAGCAGAGCACCGAGGACAGGGAACACATGACGAGACGTGGTTGGGTGCTGTTCTCCGCGCTCAGCATGATCTGGGGCATCCCGTATCTGCTGATCAAGGTTGCGGTGACGGACGTCGACCCACTGATCGTCGCGTTCGGCCGCACCTTCATCGCGTCCGTGCTGCTGCTCCCGATCGTGCTCTACCGGCGCCAGTTGATGCCGGTCTTCCGGCGGTGGAAGTGGCTGCTGCTGTACACGGTGATCGAGATCAGCGGTCCCTGGCTGCTTCTCGGGCACGCTGAGACGCGGCTGAACAGCTCCACGGCGGGGCTGCTCATCGCCGTGGTGCCGATGATCGCGGCGATCGTCCTGACGCTGTCCGGCCAGGACCGGCTCGACGGCCGCCGGATCACCGGGCTGGCGATCGGGTTCGCCGGGGTTGCCGCGCTCGTCGGACTGGATATCCGGGTCGACGATCTGGCGGCGGCGGGCGCCCTGCTGCTGGTCGCGGTGGGATACGCGATCGGACCGATCATCATCAACCGCAAGCTGGCGGACCTCCCCCCGATGGGCGTCATCGCCGCTTCGCTGATCGTGGCCAGCGTGATCTACGCACCGTTCAGTGTGCCCGTGTGGCCGGACAGCATCACCGCCCCGGCAGTGTGGTCCATCGTCGGACTCGCCGTCGTCTGTACGGCCGTGGCGTTCCTGGTGTTCTTCGCGCTCATCGCGGAGGCCGGGCCGGCGCGGGCGACCGTCATCACCTACATCAACCCCGCGGTGGCCATCACCCTGGGCGTGTTGTTGCTCGACGAGCCGCTGACCATCGGCATGGCGGTCGGTTTCCCGCTGGTGATCGTCGGCTCGGTGCTGGCGACCTCGCGACGGCGTGGCCGGCCAACGATGGAGCCGGCCAGCGCGGCGACCGCCCGCCGTCCCGACAGCACCCGCCGTCCCGACAGCACCCGGCGCTGCAACAGCACCCGCCGTCCCGACAGCACCCGCCGTCCCTGCGGTACACCGACGCACAGACGCCGACGGCGCCCGGCCGTGACCCGGCCGGGCGCCGTCGGAGTGGTGTCGGAGCCCCGTTACCGGCGGTGGGCCGGGACGGGTGGGAATCAGGCAGACAGCGACTTGCCGGCTGAACCCAGCTGCTGACACGCCTCGACAACGCGGTCGCCCATGGCGATCTCGCCGAGCTTGTTGTACGCGCGGGGGTCGTAGGCCTTCTTGTTACCGACCTCGCCGTCGATCTTCAGGACACCGTCGTAGTGCTTGAAGAAGTGGTCGGCGAGCGGCCGGGTGAAGGCGTACTGGGTGTCGGTGTCGACGTTCATCTTGATCACGCCGTAGGACACCGCTTCCGCGATCTCCTCCGCCGACGAACCGGAACCGCCGTGGAACACCAGCGAGAACGGCTTCGAACCGGCCGCGAGACCGAGCTTCTCGGCGAGGGCTGCCTGGCCGTCCTTGAGGACCTTCGGCCGGAGCGTCACGCCGCCCGGCTTGTAGACGCCGTGCACGTTGCCGAAGGTGGCGGCGACGATGTAGGAGTTGTTCTCCGGCAGACCCAGCGCGTCGAGGGTGGCGATGAAGTCCGCAGGGGTCGTGTACAGCTTCTCGTTGATCTCCGCGACGACGCCGTCCTCCTCACCGCCGACGACGCCCACCTCGATCTCGAGGATGATGTTCGCCGCCTTGGTCAGCTCCAGCAGTTCCTGAGCGATCTTCAGGTTCTCGTCAAGCGGCACAGCGGAGCCATCCCACATGTGCGACTGGAACAGCGGCAGGCCGCCGGCCTTGACCCGCTCGGTCGAGATCGCGATGAGCGGCTTGACGTAGGTGTCGAGCTTGTCCTTCGGGCAGTGATCGGTGTGCAGTGCCACCGTGATGCCGTACCTGTCGGCCACCACCTTGGTGTACTCGGCCAGTGCGACCGCCCCGGTGACCATGTCCTTGACCTTGGTCCCGGAGGCGAACTCGGCTCCGCCGGTCGATGCCTGGATGATGCCGTCGCTGCCTGCCTCGGCGAAGCCGCGCAGAGCGGCGTTGATGGTGATCGAGGAGGTGATGTTGATCGCCGGGTAGGCGAAACCGCCCTCCTTCGCGCGATCGAGCATCGCTGCGTAGGTCTCCGGGGTTGCGAGGGGCATGTCTGTTGGTCCTTCCACTGACGTTGACCCGGCGGGGCGGCCGGCTGTTGATTACCGATGGGGCGGCGTCCGGGCCCGGTACCCGCAGAAACGGGCCAGCCCGCGGCACAGTATTCCGCATGGCGCAGTTTTGCGGTGGTTTAGGCCGGTCCTCCCCTGCCGGCCGGAGCGCCCACGCGAGAACTTCTGCAGGATCAGGGATTTGCCCGGACGACTCGCTCGTTCATCTCCCGTTCACCCTCGTCTTCGACGACGGCGGGTTTCGGCGGCCGTTTACCCGCCGGTTTCGTAGCCGGTCGGGTGACGACCCGGACCGGCCCGGTCGTCCCGCGGCGAATCAGCCCGGACCCGACCGAGACGACCGACGGCGGGCGCGGCGGGGTGGTGTTGACCTGCTCGAGCAGTAACCGGGCGGCGATCCGCCCCTGGTCACGGACCGGCTGGCTGATCGTCGTCAGGTCGAACAGGTAGGCGAAGTCGTGCCCGTCCACGCCGATCACCGACAGATCCCGCGGGATCTTGAGCCCGTGCTCGCGGGCGGCGTACAGCACCCCCATCGCCACCTCGTCGCTGACGGCGAAGATGGCGGTCGGCAGTTCCCGGCCGTTGCGATGGTCGCCGAACAGGCGGTGTAGCGCGGCCTCGCCACCGTCGGTGGAGAACCCGGTGCGCTCGACAAGGGACGGGTCGGGCTCGACGCCGGCGTTCTGCAACGTCAAGTCGTATCCGCGGTGCCGGTCGACGGCGGCGGTGAATCCGTGCAGTTCGTCCAGGTCGTCGCCGAAGAAAGCGATGCGGCGGTGACCCAGGTCGAGCAGGTGCTGGGTCGCGAGCCGGCCGACCTCGACGTTGTCGACCAGCACGCCGGACATGCCCTCCACGACGGTGCCCACGGTGACGACCGGAACGCGGAGATCACGGATCGAGACGATCGACTTGTCGGCCAGCGGGACGTTCAGGGCGAGCAGGCCGTCGACCCGCTTGTTCAGCGACCGGGTGTCCAGCCCACCCGCCCGACGGCCCCCGGCCACGCCGATGGGGTAGAGCAGCAGGTCGTAGCCCTGCGCACTGAGCACTTCCTGGGCGCCTTCGACGACGGCCGAGAAGAACCAGCGGGACACCCACGGGGCGATGACGCCGATGGCGTTGGTTCTGCCGGTCGTCAGGGCCGCCGCAGATGGGGAGGGGAAGTACCCGAGCGCACTCGCCGCCTGCTCGACGGCAAGCCGTGTCGTCGCGGACACCCCGGGGAGTCCCCGGAGTGCCCGCGACACGGTTGCGGGCGAGAATCCCGACAACGCCGCAACCTCGACGATGCCGGCGGGCTCGACACCGGGACCGGACACCGAACTCACTCCGATCCGGCCGACATCAGCCCTTCACGCCTCCGGCCAGGAGGCCACGGACGAAGTAGCGCTGGAGTCCTATGAAGACTGCCAACGGCACCACGATGGAGATGAAGGCACCGGCCGAGAGCAGCTCCCACTGGGAGCCCTTCGTACCGGACAGTTCCGCGACAGCTGCCGTGATGGGTCGCAGGTTCGGTGACGGCGCGAACACCGTCGCGACCAGCAGGTCGTTCCACACCCACAGGAACTGGAAGATCCCGAACGCGGCGATGGCCGGGACGAGCAGTGGCATGAGCACGACGAAGAAAATCTTGACGTGCCCGGCACCGTCCACCCTGGCCGCCTCCACGATGGAAGCAGGAACTTCCTTCATGAAGTTGTGCAGCAGGAAGATTGCCAACGGGAGCCCGAAGATGGTGTGCGAGATCCACACCGGCCAGAACGAGTTCTGCAGGCCGAAGCTGACGAAGATGGTCTGCAGGGGGATCAGGGTGACCTGGATCGGGACGATCTGCAGGGCGAACACGGCGACGAACAGTGCGTTCCTGAACGGGAACTCCACCCAGGCGAAGCAGTACGCCGCGAGCAGCGCCAGGCTGATCGGGATGATCACCGCAGGAAACACGATCACGAACGAGTTGATGAAGAAGTTGCCCAGCCCGCCGGCCGAGTTCGACCACGCATTGGTGTAGTTCTCGAAGGTGATTCCTGGATTGGCGAAGAAGGTCCACCAGCCAGAGGTCTGAATCTCTTCCGGCGGCCGGAACGACGTCACGAACAGGCCGAAGGTGGGGATCGTCCACAGGATCGCGAGGATGATCGCGATGCCGGACGCCCACGGTGACGACAGCTTGGTCTTCGCGTCCTGCAGCCGGAGTTGCTTCTTCAGCTGTCTCGGGGTGAGCCGTTCCTCTGGTGTCGCATCAGTGGTGATCGGCAGCTCGACAGCACTACCCGACATGCTCATCGCATTTCCTCCGAAAGCCGCATCTGCCGAACGTTGTAGACGATCACCGGGACGATGATGATGAACAGGATGACCGCGAGCGCGGCACCGACCCCGATGCCGGCCTCACCCTGGCGGAAGGACTGGGTGTAGAACTCGTTCGCCACCACGGACGTCCCGAAGTTGCCGCCGGTCATTGTCCTGACGATGTCGAACGCTTTCAGGGAGCCCATCGCGATGGTGGTCAGCACGACGACAACGGCGGGACGGATCGTCGGCACGGTGACCTTGCGGAACAGCTTGAATCCGGTGGCCCCGTCGATCTGCGCGGCCTCGACGATGTCGTCGGGGACCGACTTGATAGCGGCCGACAGCACCGTCATGGCAAACCCGGCGTTGATCCAGATCATGACCGCGATGAGGAAGAACGTGTTCCACGGATCGGTGATGATGAATTGATACGGGCTCAGCCCGAGCCACACCAATACCTGGTTGAGCAGGCCGATCTGCGGCGAGCCAGCCTGCCGGTACTCGTACATGAATTTCCAGATGATCGATGCGCCGACCATCGAGATTGCCATCGGCAGGAAGACAAGCGCCTTGGCGAGCTTCTCCCCGCGGGTGCGGTCGACGAGCACCGCGTAGATCAGGCCGAAACCGGTGGCGAGAACGGGAACCAGCACAACCCACCACACGGTGTTGATCAGGACCTTCTGAAAGCCCGGGTCGGTGAACACCTTCGTGTAGTTGGCCAAACTGAAGACCAGCTCGCTGGCTCGCTGACCCGTCTGCGGATTGATCACCGGCTGCCCGTCAGGCCCGACCGCCGCCTCCGAGACCTGGAATGACCGGTACGCCGTACTCAGCGCCGGGTAGAAAAGGCCAATGGCCAACGCAATGGTCACCGGTCCCAGGAACCCGACGACAACCAACCAGTTGGGCACATTCGGGCGGTCGATGATCCACAGGATCAGCGACATGATCGCGACGAACAGCACGATCGCCACGATCATCACGAGGAACTTGTCGAAGATCGACTCAGGCCTCAGAAACCAGTCCACTGCAGCTCCCTTTCCTGCGTTCTGACGCTGACCACGTGGTGGGTGCGGCGGACCGGCCGGAGCCGGTCCACCGCACCCACCACGGGTCAGGCGTCGGTGGTCATACCGTCAGCTTGCGGGCCAGGCGGCATCGATGTTGGCCAGGGTTGTCGCATCGTCCTGACCGGTGATCCATGCGGTGAACTGCTTCCACTCCGCGTCCGACCCGACCGCAGCCGGCATCAGATCGGAAGCGTCGAAACGGAACACCGTGTCCGGGTTCTGCAGCACGGTCAGCGCGGTCTGCTGCACCGGGCTTGCAACGCTGGAGGCCTCCAGGCCGAGGTTGGCGGAGATCCAGCTGCCGGCCTTCGCGCGGGTGTTGGCGAAGTCCGGGGTTGCCAGGTAGTACATGAACGCGGCCACCTCGGGACGATCGGCGAAGGCCGCCCAGAAGGTGCCGCCGCCGAGCACGACCTGGCCGAAGTCGGTCGTGATCGGTGGGAAGTAGAACGCGTTGATGTCTCCGTCCGGGCCGATTTCCTTGCCCTTGAAGTTCGAGTCGAAGTTGGCGGCCTGGCGGGACATCGTGCACTCGCCATTGAGCAGCAGTGGTGCCACGTCGTTGAACTCAGTCGAAGCGATCGTCGCGACGTTACCCAGACCGGCGTTGACGTACTCCGGGTTCTTGATCAGGTCGCCGACCTGCTTGAGGGCGTCGGCGATCGGCGGGTCGCTGAACTTGACCTCGTGGCTGACCCACTGGTCGTAGACGTCCGGGCCGGCAAGACGGAGCACGTACTCCTCCAGCCAGTCGGTGATCTGCCAGCCGGTGGCCTCACCCGACTTGATGCCGATGCACCACGGCTTCTCACCGGTCGCGGCGATCTTCTCGGTCAGCGCGGTGAGCTCCTCCCACGTGGTGGGAACCTCGTAGCCCTTCTCCTCGAAGGTCTTCGGCGAGTACCACACCAGCGACTTGAAGTCGGCATTGTTCGGGACCGCGAACTGGATCCCGTTGACGGAGCCGTAGTTCATCCAGTCTTCGGGGAAGTACTCGTTGCCCAGAGTCTTGGTGTCCTCGGCAAGCGGCTTGACGGCACCGGTCGAGTTGACGATCTGGCTGAGCAGACCGGGCTGCGGGAAGATCGCGACGTCCGGCGGGTTCCCGCTCTGGATGCGGACGATGACCTGGGCCTCGAACTCCTTCGAGCCTTCGTAGTTCACAGCTGCGCCGGTGCACTCGGTGAACGGCTTGAACGCGTCGATGTACGGCTGATCCTCAGGCGCGACGATGGTCGAGTACACCCCGACCGACTTGCCTGCCAGGTCGCCGTAGGTCGACTTGAGGGTGTCGCACCACTCGATCGACGCTGGCTTCGCGCTGCCGCCCGCACCGGCGCTGCCGGAGGCTCCGGACGCATCGGGTGCGCTGGAATCCGCACTGGACGCAGCGGAATCGGCGGCGCTCGTCGCCGCCGGAGCCGAACTGGGACTGGAACTGCCACTGTCGGAACTGCTACCGCACGCCGTCAGTACCAGCGCGATGGCGCTGACACCGACGATGGTCGCCGTGAACTTCTTTGCCGGTCTGTAGGTCACTCGGCCGACCTCCGTTTCTCAGGTGTAGGCATGTGAGGGCGCTCACACACCAAAGGAATGGAAGCGTTTTCAACGGTTTTTCGCAAGTGCAGAGTGCGTCCTGGGCGTAACGATTGAGTAACCCACCCATGACGCCAACGGAGCGACGACCAGTGCCATCCGTGGGATGACTCCGTCCCGAACGATCCATGTGACCCTGCGCAGAAGCTTCGCGCGGCGGCGGTCCCCGCCCCCGGCCGGTCCGTGCCAGGATCGTGCGGAGGGTGTTGTCCAACGGGACGTGCATCGCCCTCAGCCATCGCCTGGCCTGACGAACGGAGCGACCGCAGGATGACGGAACGGGTCGAACCGGAGTCCGAGGTCGAGCGCACCCTCGGCACTCTCGCGAGTCTCAACCCCGCGTACGTCACCGATCACAGTGACGAACCCGCTCCCGCGCCGATCACCATCGACGATCTGTACCGCACGCATCGCATGCAGATGGTCCGGCTGGCGATCCTGCTGGTGGACGACATGGCCAGCGCCGAGGACGTGGTGCAGGAAGCCTTCGCCGGCCTCTACCGGAACTGGGGTGGCCTGCGCGACCGGAATGCGGCCATCGGCTACCTGCGGACCGCGGTGGTCAACGGCTCGCGGTCGATGCTCCGCCGCCGGCGCACCGCCCGGGCTTACGTTCCGCCGGATCCCGGCACCGCACGGTCGGCGGAATCGCTCGCCATGCTGTCAACCGAGCACCAGGCGGTCGTGACGGCGCTGGGTGATCTCGCTCCGCGACAACGCGAGGTCCTGGTCCTGCGGTATTACGGCGGCCTGTCCGAGGCCGAGATCGCCGAAACCACAGGGCTTTCCAAGGGCACGGTCAAATCCACCGCGAGCCGCGCGGTCGCCAAGCTGGGCGACATCATGCGGACGACACATTCGTGAGCGACGACCCCACCGGCGACCGGGGCGGCACCGGTCAGCCTGCAGCCTCCGCCGGTCGGAAGGCCCCGGGGGGCGCCTCCGAGGACTCGCACGCCGAGCAGGTGCTGTCCCAGGCGTTGCGATTGATGGCCGGTGGAGACGCCGGCCGTTCCGGGACGCCGGGCACCGCATCGGGCGCTGTGCCCGGCTCGCCGTCCGCCTCGTCCGCCGAATCACGTCGGAGGCTCACCACCGGCCAATTGCTGTTGCTGGCTGCGATCGTCGGGCTGCTGATCGGGATCGCGGCAGGATTTGTGTCCTTGCTGCTCTGACTCCGGGCGGCTCCGGAAGCAGAACGGCTGGGACAGCAGCTGAATTCGACCGGCGGGCCTACCTTGGTTGTATGGATCGGCGGCTCATCGGAGCGCTGTTGGTCGTCATCGTGCTCTGTGGGGCGATGACCGTCCCCGTGCTGGGCGGCCTCCGGACCCCCGGGTCGGCGACGGCTGCCGCACCGCAACCTGCTCCGCAGCTGGGCGATTGCCTGCGCGAGCGGCCCGCGGCTCTCAACGCCGCACCCATCGGTCTGCGTTCGACTACGCCCGCCGAACCCGAGTCGGCACGCGCTCCGGCCCTGGGCCCATTGGGACCCACTGTCGTGTCGTGCGGGAGCGGATCGGTTGCCGGCGAGGTGATCCTGACCATCACTGCGGACGGCGAACCGGCCGATCTCGAGGGGGCCGTGGACGACAGCGGGATCAATTGCCGGCTCTCGGCGCTGGCGTACGCAGGTCTGCGGTCCGCCGGGTCGTCGGCGGAGGCCACGCTGCCGGTGGACATGCCGGACGGCGGCGCTGAAGGACCTGTGACCTGGAAGATGACGGTCAACGTGCGCACCACCTGGGTCTACCCGTCGACGCTGCAACGGGCTGACGGACAGCGATGGGCAGCCTGCGTCGCGGCACCGCCGGTCGACCGCCGGTACGCGGGCTCGCTGGCCGGGGCGCTGAGCGGCGGGCGGCTCCCGGACAACTTCGGCACCTGCTGGTACGCCGCGGTCGTCACCCCGGCTGTCGAGTCGGTCGACTGCGGCCGGCCGCATTTGTCCGAACTGCTCTCGGCGGGGGTCATCCGGGAGAACACCGCGGTGACCACCGGCGAACTGCGGGATTCCTGCACCCGGCTGGCCGTTGCGGCGACGGGACGCGCCGACCCGACCGACGGCGGCCGCCTGCTGATCCAGACCTCCCCGCAGCGGATGTACGACTCGAAGCTCGACCGGTCGGTCAGCGTGCTCTGCTACCTCACCACCGCCGACCAGCCCCTGACCGGGTCGCTGATCGGCCTTCACGACCACCCGGTTCCGTTCGCAAACTGACCAGCTGCTTGCGCGTCGATTGCCGCCCCAGCAGGGAAAGCGGTCTGCTGACAGCCAAATCTCCCTGCGCAGAGGTCACTCGACAAGGGACAACGCCGCCCTCGGATCGGCCGGACGACGGAGGTTGCGTGCGGGTGCGAACTGTCTCATCGGCACCCGATCACACCGGAAGTGGCGAATCCACCCGATACCCTTGGAACCCGTGACCACTCAGCTAGCGCTCCTGCCCGGATGGCTCGACCCGTCGAACCTGATCAACGCCATGGGCACGTGGGCCGTGCTGGGCATCATGTTGATCATCTTCGCGGAGTGCGGCATCCTCCTCGGCTTCTTCCTACCCGGCGACACGCTGCTGTTCGTGTCGGGCCTGTTGATCGCATCCGGCGCCATCGACGCCAACCTCTGGGTCTTCGTCGCGCTCGTCTCGCTGGCCGCCTTCGTCGGCAACATGGTGGGCTTCGCCATCGGCTGGAAGATCGGGCCGCCCGTCTTCTCCCGGCCGGACGCCAAGTTCCTCAAGCACGAGTACATCGAGAAGTCCGAGGCCTTCTTCGCCAAGTACGGCAAGATCACCATCGTGCTGGCGCGCTTCGTGCCGGTCGTCCGCACGGTGGCGACGGTGATGGCCGGTGCCTCGCGGATGAACCCGAGGATCTACACCCTGTACTCCGCCATCGGCGGCGTGCTGTGGGTCGGCTCCGTCACTGTGGCCGGCTACTACCTCGGCCAGATCGACTTCATCGCCGAGAACGTGGACCTGATCGTTCTTGCCGCCGTCGTCATCGTCGTGCTGTTCAGCGCTGTTCCGGCGATCGCGCACTGGATGCACCGCCGTCGCAGCGGGCCGGCCGGAACCGCCGCTTCCGGCGCGACCGAAACCGCGCTCGACTGACGCTCCGCAACTGACCGCCCTCCACACCGGGTCGAGCGGCCGATCAATCAAAGACTCGCAGCGAGCCCGCGCAGCACGAAACTTGGCGGTCAGGTTGGGTCGCACCAGGAATCCGGCAGTGAGACCTCGACCCCGACAAAGGTCGTCGACGTCGAGCAGGTGGAGTCCTTCACGCTGTTCGCGAAGTCGATGACCTTCTGACGCTGCTGCCAGCCGATGAAGATCAACACGGCGGCCAGGACCAGGGCGATGATCTTGCCGACGATCTTCTTGATCATGATCGCGGCGACGATCCCGATGACGCCGATGGCGATGAGCACCCAGGGCGCCGTGCTCTGGATGGTCTGCAGGTCCACGGTCACCGGGGCAATCTACCGAAACAGCACAGAGCCCGACTCGCCTGCGCGGGCCGGGCTCTGTGTAGTCCCCCTTACTCACCATGTCGTCGGCGCTACCTCGATCGTTACGGGGCCGATCCGGTGATATTTCACGGAGTTAAGTACCGAACGATGGAGCGGTGTTGCACACGGAGAGAAGATTTGCCCTCGCGCGTTCCCCGTTCAGCCGGTCCCGGCCGCGGACGGTTGCCATGCCGCCCCCAGGTCCGCGTGCTGACGGATCCACGTGTGCATGGCGATTCCGGCGGCAACCCCGGCGTTGATCGACCGGGTGGAGCCGAATTGCGCGATGGACACCGTCAGGGCTGAACCGGAGCGGGCTGCGTCCGTCAGCCCGGCCGATTCCTGACCGAACAGCAGCAGGCAGTCGGCGGGGAGTCGTGTGGTCTCGATCGGCACCGCCCCCGGCAGGTTGTCCACCGCGACCACGGTGAGTCCGGTCTTCGCTGCGAAGGCCATCACCGACGGCACATCCGGATGGTGCTCGATGTGCTGGTAGCGGTCGGTGACCATCGCGCCGCGCCGGTTCCACCGTCGCCGGCCGACGATGTGCACCGCGGCGACCGCGAAGGCGTTGGCCGTCCGCACCACTGTGCCGATGTTGAGATCGTGCCCGAAGTTCTCGATCGCGACATGCAGGCGATGGCGGCGGGTGTCCAGGTCGGCCACGATCGCTTCCCGGCGCCAGTACCGGTACTTGTCGACAACATTGCGGGTGTCACCCTCGGCCAGCAGGGCGGGGTCGTAGCGCACATCCTGCGGCCAGGGCAACGGGTGCGGGCCGACGCCGACCGCGGGGCCGATCGACGGCCATTCGGTCGGGCCCGGTTCGGCCCCGCCATCGGCCCTGTCATCGGCCCCGCCGGAGGAAGGTCCGCTGGGTCCGCTGGTCACATCGGCGGCAGACCCAGGTCTGCCGAGCCGAGCAGGTATCTGTAGGTCAGGCCGGCGTCGGCGAGCACCCGGTCAGCCCCCGTACCGCGGTCGACGATCGTCGCGACACCGACGACGTCCGCCCCTGCCTCGCGCAGAGCCTGGACCGCGGCCAGCGGCGACGCACCCGTTGTGGTGGTGTCCTCCACGACCAGGACCCGGCGGCCCGTCACGTCCGGACCTTCGATCCGGCGTTGCAGACCGTGCGCCTTGGCTTCCTTGCGGACGACGAACGCGTCCACGGGCGGCCCGGGCGCGTGCATCATCGCTGTCGCGACCGGATCGGCACCGAGCGTCAGACCGCCGGCCGCCGCGAACGACCAGTCGGACGTCAATTGCCGTAAGAGGATTCCGATCAGCGGACCGGCCTCGTGGTGCAGTGTCACCCGCCGGAGGTCGACGTAGTAGTCGGCGAGCCGCCCTGACGAGAGGGTCACCCGCCCGTGCACGACAGCCAACTGGTTGACCAGTTCGGCGAGTCTTGCGAGCGCGGCGCCGTCGGGCACCGGGGGGTCATCCGGACCTGGCTGCGCGGAGTCATCGTTCTCGGTCACGCCGGTCAGCGTGGCACATCACGCTCGAGCGCTGCACCAGGACGACCCACGCCCCAGGGGCCGGCCGCCAGGCGCGTTCGGTCCTCGCGCCGGCCGCCGGGCGCCGGTCAGGTGAAGATGCTCACGCCGCCCGGCCCGACGAGCAGGCCGACGACGATCAGCACGATCCCCCAGATCAACTGCTTCCGCACGATCGCGAAGATCCCGGCGATCACCAGGACGACCGCGATGATCCACAACAGGGTGGCCATGTGACGCCTCCTCTCAACAGGCCGCGGTACGGCCCGCTTCGGAACCATCTGTACCCAGCTTCCGCAGTACAAAACCGATGTTTGAGGCGGCTTCTGACGGGAACCTCAACAGGGACGCTTGCCATGTCGGGTCGGCGTCCCGAAGACGATCAGGAGGGACACATCATGGCCATGGGCGACAAGATCAAGCACGCAGGCGAGGAAGCCGTCGGAAAGGTGAAGGAAGCCACCGGCAAGGCGACCGACAACGAGAGCCTGGAGGCTCGTGGCCAGGCCGACCAGGCCAAGGCCAACGTGAAGCAGTCGGGCGACGACGCCAAGGACGCCGCCAAGGACGCCTTCGGCAGCTGATTGCAGCCTGACGCCGCCGGTCCCGACCGCCATCGCGGGCCGGGACCGGCGGCGTTGCTGTCTTCTGGGACGGCTGCGAAACGACGCATGGGCCGCGCAATGGGGGCGACTGGCACCACCTGACCGCCTCAGGCGGGAGTGGTCACCGCTGAGCGGATTTCATCGTCGTACAAGGCGGCCGCGTCAACCGGCATGCCGACGAAGTGTCCCGCCAGTTCCAGGCTCAGTACTCCGTGCAGCCGGGTCCAGAAGGTCATCGATCGCTGGAATGGTGACCGCTCGAGGTCCTTCCGGCCACTCGCCGCCAGCTCGAAGGCCGCCACGATGGGCGCAAAGATCCGGCGGGCCAGTTCGGTGGCGTCGTCTGGCGCGTGATACCCGGGCACGGGCGTGCCGTAGAGCAGCAGATATCGCTGCGGGTGAGCCGTTGCCCATCTGCGCATGGCCCCGGCGATGCCGGCCAACCGGCGGACCGGGTTTCTGCTGTCGCCATCGGTCGCGCCCTCGATGGATTCCGCCAGTTCCTGGTACGCACTCAGGATCAACTCGGTGAGCAGCGCGTCCCGGCCGTCGTAATAGCGATAGAGCGCCGGCGCTGTCATCCCCATCTCGGTCGCGATTGCTTTCAGCGACAGTGCGGACACCCCGTCGCGCTCGATCTGCTCCCACGCCCTGACTTGAACTTCGGCTCGCACCTGCTTGCGATAACGCGCCCGTGGTCCTTCGGTCGGCTGATTCAACGTCCCATCCCTCCCCTCTTGGTGAATGAAGCATACGACGGTTATAGTCTATAACTGTCGCTAGTTCACTTCACCAATTACAGGAGTCCCCATGACATCCACCGAAGGCGTCACAGCAACAGAAGTGGTGCTGCCCGGAATCGTGGAGCCGACGGAGCTGCAGATCCGCCGTCGACAGCTCCCGCCGCCAGAGTCGGGCCAGGCACTGGTTCGGGTGAACGCCACCGGGATCTCCTTTGCCGAACAGGGCATGCGCCGCGGCCGTTACCCCGGTCAACCGAAGTTTCCCTTCGTGCCCGGTTACGACCTGGTGGGCACCGTCGTCGCCGTCGGCGACGACAACGATGCGGCACTGGTCGGAAGCCGGGTCGCCGCGGCCACCAAGACCGGCGGCTGGGCGACCTACGCCGTCGTCCAGTCAGCGGACCTGGTGCCCGTCCCGGCCGAGCTCGATGTTGCGGAGGTGGAAGCCCTTGTGGTCAACGGCATCACGGCGTATCAGATGCTGCATCGCAGCGCCCGGGTGCGGCGCGGCCAGACCATCCTGGTTCATGGCGCCAGCGGCGGAGTGGGCACCATCCTCGCGCAACTGGCCATTCACCAGGGCATCCGGGTGATCGGCACGGCTGCTCGGAGACATCATGCAAGCCTGCGCGCACACGGGGTCGAGCCGGTCGACTATCGCGACCCGGACATGCCGACGCGGGTTCGTGAGCTCGCACCCACCGGCGTGGACGCGGTCTTCGACCACCTCGGACCGGACAGCTTCCGTACATCATTCGCTTTGCTCGCACCCGGCGGCACTCTTGTCGGTTACGGCAGCGCGTCCAAGCTCGACGACGACAATTCCATGGTCCTCATGTTTCTCGGCATGCTCGCCCGCATCTACAGCTGGAACGTGCTACCCAATCGGCGTCATGCGAACTTCTACAACTTCTGGGCCGGACACCTGATCTCCATCGGCTCTTTCCGCCGTCGCCAGCACGCCGACCTGACGGCCGTTCTACAGCTGCTGGAGGACGGCGTACTGACGCCGAAGATCGCTGCGACGTTCCCTCTCGCCGACGCGGTGGCGGCTTTCCAACTGGCCGAGTCGCACACGGCCACGGGCAAGATCGTCCTGCTGCCCTGACCGAACCGCGTCAGGTGCGGCCGCGGGCGTTGACCCTCGACGCTGCCGATCGGATCAGGCTGCGCGGCGCGACCTTGGTCAGCACGTAGATCGTCTTGTACAGCGCACCAGGGATCGACAGCGGACGGTTCGCGCGCAGATCCGCCAGTGAGTCCGCAACGAGCTTGTCGTCGTCGACGTAGGCCCATCCCGGCGTCTTCGACATGTCGATGTTCGCCCGTTGGTGGAACTCGGTGCGGACGAAACCCGGACACAGGGCCTGGACCCGAACACCGCTTCCCCGCAGTGAGGTCGCCAGCGCCTCGCTCATCGAGATGACGAACGCTTTGGTCGCGCCGTAGGTGGAACCGCGCCCCGGGACGAGGCCGGCAGTGGACGCAACGTTGATGATGCCGCCCCGACCACGGGCAAGCATGCCGGGCAGCGCGGCATGGGTCAGCGACATCACCGCTACCGCATTGAGTTCCACCTGATTGATCAGATCCGCCTCGGAGGCCTGCAGGAACTCGACGCCCAGGGTGCCACCGGCGTTGTTGATCAGGAGGTCGACCGGTTCGGCGCCGGGGTCCTGGAGTCGATCGGCGACCCGCTGCCGCTGCTGCCGGTCGGTCAGATCGGCGACGATCACCTCGACCTCGGGTGCACCGAGCGAGCCGAGCTCCACCCGTCGTTGCTCGAGCCGCTCCGGGTCCCGGGCCACGAGCACCAGGCGGTGTCCGGATCGGGCCAGTGCACGGGTGAAGGCGTAACCGATTCCGGAGGTTGCTCCGGTGACGAGGGCTGTCGGCATGACGGCACCGTAGCCGAGCCCGTCGAACGTCCCGTCGGCCAGTCGGCCAGTCGGCCAGTCGGCCAGTCGGCCCGTCCGGCCCTGATCAGCCGCGCGGCAGGACGCCGGTCAGCCGCTCGTCGGTGCCGGGCCCGTTGTTCCCGCAGGCGAGGGAGCGGCGGAGTCTTCCGGAGATGCCGATGGGGGAGCGGCCTGCGGAACGGTCAGCGTGTCCTGGACGACCCTCAGGTGGTACCCGCGGTCACCGGCGTTCTTCACCAGCACCCGGTAGGTGAAGGTGAGCCGGTTGCCGTTCACCCCGGCGTCGACCAGCCCCTGTTCGGTGAGCGGCTGGTCGCCGGCCAGCGCCCGCCATCGATCGAGCAGGGCAGTGCTGTATCCCTCGATCGGCACGACGGCGTCGAAGGGGACGTCCTTCGTGATCAGGTAACCCGGGAGAGAGGCGGAATGGTCGAAACTCTCCGCAATCGGCAGGCCGTCCAGCCCGGGCATCGCCGCGGTCAGGGTCGCGACCGCCCCGAAGCCGCCCATCAGCACCTCCGGTGCCGCGGATCCGTCTCCTGTCGGCTTCAGGTGAACCGACAGATTGACCGACTTCGGCTGCAGCGTCTGCCACTTCGCCGCGTCATAGGAGGTCCAGTAGTCGACGGTCAACCCGAAGGCCTCACCGGGCACCTCGAGCGGGTGGCTCACGCTGTTGTCGGCGAGATCGTTCGGGACGGCGGGGATCGTGCCCATTGCGATCAGCGCACTCGACGAGGCTGACACCGGCGCGGTTTCGGACGCCGCCGGCCGGCTGGTGCAGGCGATGAGCAGCGAGGTCGACCCGATCAACGCGGCAAGCGCGACGCCGCGTCGAACCCGACCCTTACTGCAGAAACTTCGCTGTGCCTGGAAAATGACGTCCCCCGTCAACTGTCACCGGCGGCGACCGGCAATTTCATGTGTCACCGGAAAAAGCATAACCTGGGCTCATGAGAATGACGCCGCAATCGGGCGGTCCGCTGCCCGAGAGTATCGGCAGATCGAGCCGAGACATGTTGCGACCCAGCCGGTCTACCACAGTGATCGGAATCCTGGTCGCCGTCCTGCTCGTCGTCGGGCTGCCCGCATATGCCGGGCCCACGGACGCCGCTGCCCCTGCCGATAATGCGTGGTTACACACGGACGGTTCCAGAATTGTCACTGAAACAGGTGATGAGGTCATCGTCAGGGCGGTGAATTGGTTCGGAATGGAGACGTCGAACTGCGCTCCGCACGGCTTGTGGCAGATTTCGCTCGATCAGGCGATGGATCAGATCGCATCTTTCGGTTTCACGGCCATCAGGCTTCCGTACTCCTCGGAATGCCTCGCCGGGTCCGCGTCATCGGTATCGGGGGTCGACGGCCGGGTGAACCCGGACCTGCAGCAGCTCAGCCCCCTGCAGATCATGGATCGGGTGGTCGACGCCGCTGCCGCACGGAACCTGCAGGTCATCCTCGACCGGCACCGCCCGGACTCCGGATCCCAATCCGAGCTCTGGTACACCGACCGATTCCCGGAGCAGCAATGGATTTCGGACTGGGTGTCGTTGGCGGAGCGCTACCGTGAGCGCCCGACCGTCATCGGCGCGGATCTGCACAACGAGCCGCACGGGTCTGCCTGCTGGGGTTGCGACGACCCGGCGACCGACTGGGCGGCCGCCGCAACCCGGGCCGGCAACGCCGTCCTTGCGGTCAACCCCCACTGGCTCATCTTCGTCGAGGGCGTTGAACGGCAACACACCGGCGGATCGACCTGGTGGGGCGGCGGACTCGCTGACGCCGCTGCGCACCCGATCGAGCTTGCCGTGCCGCATCAGCTGGTCTACTCGCCGCACGACTATCCGGCCAGCGTCTTCGCGCAGACCTGGTTCGCGGCAAGCGACTATCCCGGCAACCTGCCGGCGATGTGGGACCGGAACTGGGGCTACCTGCGACAGCAGGAGATCGCCCCCGTGCTGCTGGGCGAGTTCGGCACCACACTGGCCACCGACTCCGACCGGGCCTGGCTGGACACGCTGGTCCGATACATCGACGACCGGAAGGTCAGCTTCGCCTACTGGTCCTACAACCCCAACAGCGGCGACACGGGCGGACTGGTGTCCGACGATTGGCGGACGCCGCAGCAAGCCAAACTCGATGCGCTTGCACCGCTGCTCGAACCCCGGGCAACCCCTGCGCTGCCGCCGGTCACGGCCGGGACATCACCGACACCGACGACCGGCCCGCGGCCCCCGGCGCCGCTGCCTCTGACCAGCCCGCCGGCGAGCACGCCGACCACCCCGGCACCGACCGATACAGCGACGCCGCCCGCCGCTTCCCGGATGGGCGCCAGGTGGGAATTGCAGAACCAGTGGGCAACGGGATACGTCGCGGAGATCGTGCTCACCGCGGCGGATCGGCCCGTCCATGGCTGGACGCTGAGTTGGCCGGATCCGCACGCCGTCGCGGTGTCCTCGTCGTGGGGCATGACGTGTACCGCGGCGGGCGATCGGGTGAGCTGCACCGGTGCCGACTGGGCAGCCGAACTGGCGGCCGGCGGATCTGTGCGGGTCGGGCTGGTCGTCGCCGTGGACGGCGCCGCACCCGTCGATCCCGTTCTCACCGCGGCGTGACGACGACCGCGCGATGACGCCGATCGCCACCCGGGCGCACGCCTCGCGTCAGCGGTCTGCAGGCTGTACCGATGTCCGATCTCACGTTCCCGGTTCCTGCAGCGTCTTCCTGACGTGACCAAGGAGCCGTTCGAGCGCATCGTCGACCGACATGGGGCGACCGTGCTGAGGGTCTGCCGTGCGGTGGTCGGGCCGGGCGATGCCGACGATGCATGGTCGGAAACCTTCCTCTCCGCGCTGCGCGCGTACCCCGATCTGCCTGCCGACGCGAACGTCCAGGCATGGCTGGTGACGATCGCGCATCGCAAGGCGATCGACATCACCAGGGACCGTGCACGAGCGGCACTGCCGGTCGATCAGCCACCCGATCAGCACTCCACGACGGGGCTCCCCGGCCGCGACGACCCGCAGCTCTGGGCCGATGTCGCGGCCCTGCCCGACCGCCAGCGACAGGCGGTCGCCTACCACTTCCTGGCCGGGCTACCCCACCGTGCGGTCGCCGAGATCATCGGCGGGACCACCGATGCCGCTCGTCGCGCCGCCGCCGACGGGGTCAAGACCCTTCGTAGAAGCTATGCCCCGAACACCACTGGAGAGCCTCGATGATTGACCACGACCCGATGATTGACCACGACCCGATGACCGTCCCCGACCTGCCCGCCGACATGGCGGCCACCCTGCTCGACACGAACCCCGCCGCGCTCAGCCGGCTGCGGGATTCGCTGGTGGGCGCGGCGGCCGCTTCCGGGATGCTCGACATCGCCTACCGGACGATCGAGACACCAGTCGGCACATTGCTTCTCGCCACAACCGGGGCCGGGTTGGTCCGAGTGGCCTACGACCGGGAGGATCACGACGCCGTGCTGGTCGCGCTGGCCGGCAAGGTGAGCCCGCGCATCCTGCTGGCCCCCGGCAGGCTGGACGGGCCGGCACGGCAACTGTCGGAGTACTTCTCCGGAGCCCGAACTGCCTTCGACCTTCCGCTCGATCTGCGACTGGCAACCGGATTTCGCCGAAGCGTCCTGGCCCACCTGACGGAGATCGGCTACGGGAGGACCGAGAGCTACACCACCGTCGCCGCGGCCACCGGTCGCCCGCGTGCGGTCCGTGCGGTGGGCACTGCATGCGCGACGAACCCGCTGCCGGTCGTCGTGCCGTGTCACCGGGTCGTCCGGTCCGACGGCACGGCCGGCGGCTATGTCGGCGGCCCCGCGGCCAAGCGGACCCTGCTGGACCTGGAGTCCGCGCACTGACCCGGGTCAGATGACAGAGCTGTGCTGCAGGCTCACGGTGACGGCGACGCCGACGGGACGGAACCGCCTGTTCCACCGGGGGGAGACCAGGACGTCGTACCAGCGGCGGCGGGTCGGCGAATGGCACGGAACCAACACGGACAGCGGGCCGGGGAGATCTCCGGCCGCCGCCTGCCTGATGGCGGCCGCGACCTGGTCGGCGTACGGGTCACCGGCCGCGGCGTCACACACCGACAGGTAGGACACCCCGACCCCGGTCCGCCTGCTGTTGCCGCCGTTGGCCGCGCTGAAGGCACGCCAGGCGTCGTTGACCGACACGATGACGCCGCAGCGATCCAGCATGGCCACCTCGACGTCGTTCGTGCGCTCGTCCGGCAACGGAGGGCCGCCGCTCGGCCGGACATGCTGACGCGGGAGGTTGCCGCCGAGCGGACCCCTGCGGACGATCGCCTCAGCGGTCAGGCCGCCCAACCGGCCGTTGATGCACCGCCGCGCAACCGCGGCAAAGCCGTCACCGTCGGGTTTGCGCCAGGCCAGGACCGCCTGGGCCAAACCGAGTTCGGCGACCTGTTCCGGGGTGGTTCCGAAGACCGATCCGGCGGTCGTGCGGGCCGCCAAGGACCTGGCCATCGGCAGATACAGCCGGAACACGGCGTCCTCTGCTGCCGACACCGCCCCCGGCGATGCGGATTTGCGTGCACGCGCCAGCGATTTCCACAGCTCGCGCGCACGTTCGGCATCAGGTTCGTCGGCAACGTCCCAGCCGGCGATCGGGTGTCCGGCCGTGACCGTGTGGGCCGGTGGGCGTCGTGCGGGACCAGTCATCGGTTGCCTCCATATCCGGGGCAGGGGGCGCACCCGCTCCGGTCGCCCGCCCATCGGGCTCGACCGGCCGCGGAGAAGTTGGGGCGCAACGCTTGTGAACGGCGTCGGGGTCCCGGACGACGTGCGTCAACCGGACCATAGACCCGGAGCCACTGGCCAACAACCTCTGCCGGCCGTAGCACTCGCTCACTCGTCGGTGCGGAAATGCCCGCCTCAGGCCGATCCGACGCTCTCCCGGTGCTGACCGCTCACCAGCAACCGCCGCCCACTCAGTCGCCAGAGCGGCACCGCGATGATCTGTGAACGGTGTCCCGACGGGCCTCCGAGGTTGTCGGGGTTGCTCAGTTCGGCGAGCCGCCGGGCGCCTGATACCTCGTAGGCCCTGCCGACCCCGAGCACACTCCACCCGATGCCGGTCTCCGCCTCGAAATCGTCGGCTTGGAAGGCCACGACAGCGTTCCGTGCGGCGGTCGCCAGCCGGCCACCCACCTCGGCGCGGAAGATGATCTCCTCGCGATCGAGCACATAACTGACCGGCTCGGCTGTCGGGAGTGCACCGTCAGTGCAGACCACCCGCCCGATACCACCCGCGGCGAGCAGGCGCAGGCACTCGAGGCGGTCGAGCGCGGTCAGGTCCATCAGCTCTGCAATGGCAGCCATAGCGATCTCCCCAGCGCATCGAGTGTGCGCAATTGTTGTGATTTCCTCCTCTCAGGATGCGCCTTCAGCACCAGGGGGCAGCAAGTGCCGAAGGTCCCGTAGGGGCCCGACCGGGCGGGTCGTGACTATCGCGAAACAGGCACTGACCAGCGAAGTCTGGTCCCGGACGGCTCCACCGGCAGCAGGTCCATGGAACCCCCGTGACGCTCCGCGCGACGCCGGAGATTGGCCAATCCGCTGCGCCTGGTGCTCTCGCCCATTCCCCGGCCGTTGTCCCGGATCTCGATCGTCAGACGGTCGACCGCCGCAATGATGTCCGCAGAAACGGTGCTCGCCCCGGCGTGCCTGGCGACGTTGCTCATCGCCTCGTGCAGGACGGCCACCACGTCGTCGGACAGTTCACCGCCGGGAACATCCTCGATCGGTCCGGAGAACCTGACCCCCGGCTCGAAGCCCAATCCGGGTGTCACGTCAGCGACGGCGTCCAGGACGCGCGAGCGCAGACTCGGCTCTCCGGTTTGCGGTGGTTGGCTCAGCTGGAAGATGGACGTCCGGATCTGCCGGATGGTGTCGTCCAGCCCGTTGATGGTGGACAGGATGCGGTCGGTCGAGGGCCCAGGATCGAGGCGGCCGGCAACCGCCTGCAACGTCAGCCCCGCCGCGAACAACGACTGGATGACGTGATCGTGCAGGTCCGCTGCGATCCGCTCGCGCTCATCGAGCATTGCTGCCCGCTGCTTCTCATCCCGAGCGTCCGCCAGCTCGACCGCGACGGCTGCTTGATTGGCGAAGCCGCTCGCCATGTCGAGGTCCTCAGCGGTGAAGGCGGGCCGGCCGGACACCCGGGCGACGGTGAGCACACCGTGCATCCGCACCGACCCACCGAGCGGCACCACCAACACCGGGCCGAGTTCCAGTTCAGCGGACAACGCCATCGCCAAGCCGCGCTGGTTGCTCGGGCCCGACATCCGCAGCGCCGCGCCGGTGGTGAACACCTGTCCGGACAGCGAGCCGTCGATCGGCAACCGCAGGCCGACCAGCTCCGGCGCGCCGGTCCCGACGGCAACATCGATCTTCAGTTCGGCACCCCCGGTGTCGGTGGGCCGGACCACGGTGACCAGGTCCGCCTTCGCGATCTCCCTGGTCCGCTCGGCGATCAACCGCAGAGGGTCGCCCGGATCGTCCGACAACAGTTGCCGAGTGATCGCCGCTGTCGCCTGCAGCCACTCCTGACGGGTACGGGCCGCCTCGAACAGGCGGGCGTTTTCAATGGCGACGCCCGCCGTAGCCGCGAGCGACATCGCCAGCGCCTCGTCGTCCTCGGTGAACTCGCCCCTCGTGCTCTCGGTCAGGTACAGGTTCCCGAAGACCTCGTCGCGTACGAGGATCGGAACCCCGAGGAAGTTCGTCATCGGGGGATGGTTCTTCGGGAAGCCCGACGAGCGAGGATCATCGGAGATGTAGTCCAACCGGATCGCCCGCGGCTCGTCGATGAGCGCACCCAGGAGGCCCTTGCCCTGCGGCAGCCGGCCGATCCGCTCCACCGTGCCGGGTTCCATCCCGACGTGGATGAACTCGGACAGATACCCGTCCGGCGCGATGACGCCGAGCGCCGCGTACCGCGCGCCGATGAGTTCGCGGGCGGCCTCGGCGATGCGGCGCAGCACCACGGGCAGCGCGAGGTGCCCGACGATCATCTGGTTGGCATGCAGCAGTCCGCGCAGCCGGCCCTGGGTCCCCATGACCTCGTTCGCACGGTCGATCAGTTGGCTCAGCAGCTGATCCAGTTCCAGGCGCGGCAGATCGGGAAAGGTCAGCGGCGCCACCGCCGACGAATCCGTCAGGGATTCGCTGTCATCCGCCGTTGGGTCATCGACCGGTGCCAGACCCGGATCCTCCGACATGGGCGCCTCACTAGTCTTCGCAACCTATTCGCGACGTAAATTGTCTGTTTCCGTAGGTCTCTACCGCTGAGGATGCGTTGGACGCGTCGAGTCAATCACATCGGTGAACGACGGTATACCGCCTAAAGTCGGGATCCGTCGGATGACCGGGCGCTCGAAAAATGGCCGATTGCCTTCAGCGAAGCTGCCGCAATGCCGGATCAGGCTTCGCCGGAGCGGCCGCCACCCTGATCCTGGCGTCCACGACCACGAGCTGGTCGCCGCGGCAGATCACCGGGTTGAGGTCGAGTTCGGCAACCTCCGAAAGGTCATCTGCCAGCGCCCCGACCCGGACCAGCAGGTCGGCGAGCGCAGACCTGGAGACGGTCGGCGCGCCGCGATAGCCGTCGAACAACCTGGCAGTTCTGAGCGCGGAGATCATGCTCGATGCGTCCGCGCCGGTCAGCGGCGCCAGCCGGAAAGCGCGGTCGGCGATCAGGTCCGCCAGCACGCCGCCCGCGCCGATCATCACGGCGGGTCCGAACAGCGCATCCTGGATGGCGCCGACGATCACCTCGGTGCCCGCGGACTGCATCGGCTGCAGCAGGATCGACGGACTGCCTGGGCACAGCAGCGCCAGTTCCGCGAAAGCCTGCCGTACGTCGGCCTCGCTCTCCAACCGCAGGCGGACTCCGCCGACATCGGTCTTGTGGATACCGCCGACCGCCACCTTCACCGCGAGCGGATAACCGAGTTCTGCGGCAGCGCTCGCCGCGGCGTCCGCGGTGCTGACGACACGTTGTGGGCAGACGGGGAGGCCGTAGTACCCGAGCAGGCGTCCAATGTCTTCGGCGCCGAGCCAGGTATCCCCCGCGGCGAGCGCGCGGGTGACCAACCTGCGGGCGGCGGTGGCGTCGATGCCCGCGGGGCGGACGATCGGGAACTGCTCCGCGGATCTCATGCCGGCGTACCGGACGGACAGCGCGAGGGCCGCCGCAGCCGGCTCCGGGAAAGTGAAGACCGGCAGGGACTGCGCCGAACCGGCGATCGGGAAGGAGGCCGGAACCGCACCCACCCTGGTCGCCACGACCGGCTTGCCCGACGCCGCCGCAGCGGCGCCGATCTGCTCGAGGAGTTCTTGGGAGTCGGTGACCGGAATGTCGGTGAACACGGTCATCACGGCATCGACGTCGGGTTGCGCGAGCACCAGTCGCACCGCCCGGCCGACGCCCTCGACGGTCGCTCCGGCGCCGAGATCGACCGGATTCTGGCAGGAAGCCGCGGTCGGCACCGCCTCTTTCAGCAGCCGGGCAGTGTCCGGCCCCAGCGCAACCAGCGTCAGGCCGGCGCTCTCCGCGGCGTCCGCAGCGAGGATGCCCGGTCCACCGGAGTTGCCGATGACGACCACCCGTGGCCCGCGCGGCAGCGGTTGGTCGCTGAGCACCCTGGCGACGTCGAGCATCTGCTGCATCGTGTCCACCCGCAGCACCCCGGCCTGGGTGAACAACGCGTCGACCACCACATCCGAGGAGGCGGCCGCCGCCGTGTGGGACTGCCCGGCCAGCCGCCCCGCGGCAGACCGGCCCGCCTTGATGGCGATGATCGGCTTGCGGATCGAGACGGACCGGGCGATCCGGGCGAACTTGCGCGGGTTGCCGAAGGACTCCAGGTACAGCGCGATGACCCGGGTCCGTTCGTCGTCCTGCCAGTCCAGCAGGAGATCGTTGCTGCTGACATCCGACTTGTTGCCGACCGAGACGAATTGGGAGATACCGGTTCCCCAACGGGCGGCGGCCGCGATGACCGCGATTCCCAGCGCCCCGGACTGCGAGATGAGACCGAGCGGCCCCTCGAGTCCGGGCAGCGCGGCGAAGGTCGCATTGAGTCGCACGGCCGGATCGGTGTTCTGGACACCGAGGCAGTTGGGCCCGACCAGCCGCATGCCGTACCGGCGGGCGATTCCGACCACCTCGCGCTGCCGTGCCCTGCCTGCCTCGCCGGTTTCGCTGTACCCGGAGGTCAGCAGCAGGAGACCGCTGACGCCGCGCTCACCGCAATCCCGCACCACGTCGGGAACGAACTTCGGCGCGACGGCAACGACAGCGAGGTCGACCGCCTCCGGCAGTTGTCTGGCGGTCGGCACGCACGGCACCCCGAGAATCGAGTGATGGTGGGGGTTGACGGCGTACACCGTTCCGGTGAAACCGCCCTCGACGATGTTCCGCAGCACCTGGTGCCCGACACCTCCGCGTCGTTCCCCGGCACCGATCACGGCCACCGACGACGGCGCCAGGATGTGCCGGAGGCTGGCCCCGCCGGCAGCCTGCTCCCTGATGTCCATGGCCTGCAGGGCGCGGTCGTCGGGAGCCAGGTCCATCACGATGAGCTCGGTCGAGCCCTCCATCCGGAGCCCGACGTGGAAGCCGAGATCGTGCAGAACCTGTACGGCCGGGCCGTTCTCGGCCAGCACCTCGGCGTCGAACTCACGGATCCCGACCCTGCGGGCAGCGGCGGCCAGGTGCTCCAGCAGCAGCGTGCCGATGCCCTGGTGGTGGTGCTCGTCGGCCACCAGCAACGCCACTTCCGCCGTGCCGTCGGTGATCCGTTCGAACGCCGCCACCCCGACGAGTTGCCCGTCGATCCAGGCGCAGAGCGCCATGTGCTGATCGCTCGCGGGCTGGACCAGCAGCTTGACGTAGGCGATCGCCGACGTCCGGCTGAAGGAGAAGAACCGCAGATACCGCGATCGCTCGGACACCCCGGTGTGCAGGTCGAGCAGCGCGTCGCGGTCGCCCGGCTCGACCGGCCGGATGTGGACCAGACCACCGTCGGTGCGGACGGCGTCGATACCGCCGGCTGCGTAGGGCTGAACGGGCGGCTTTGCCCCGGACGTGATGGTCATGGCAGTTCAGGTCCTCAAATGTCGACGGCTTCTACCGACATCAGTTCGGTAGCAATGGTTCTGGCGTACTGACGGATGCGGTGGAAATCGCGGAAATCACCCGCGGTCGGTCCTTCGGCCATCTTCTTCGCCAGGAAACCGCGCGCCGTTGCCGGTTCGAGGCGCCCACCGAAGGTCACCGGCAGGCCGACACCGGGCGCGGCGGCCAGCTTGCCGACTCGCTTGGGAACGGGCACCTGCCGGGTTTGGGCATCCGGCCCGCACGGGCCCGACTGGAACAGGAAGACCCGGATCGGACGACGGAGCGCGGTCACCCTCTCGAGCAGGCGCACCGCCTCGGGACGCCACCGGCCGGTGTACAGCGCGCTGCCGATCACGACGGCGTCGAACCCGTCGAGATCGAACACCTCCCGCGCGTCACCGACTTTCACGGTCAGGCCCGACGCATGCAGCTCCTCGCCGATCGCGATGCCGATCTCCCGGGTGCCGCCCATCTTGCCGGCACAGGCGACGAGAACCGTGGTCATCGCGCGCCTCCACTCCTGCCGGGTCACCTTCCACCTTCAGCGCGCGCCGCCGACCAGCCAAGGGCCCAAGGTCCCGACACCTTGTCGCCGTCGGAAAGATCACATCGCAGCCTTCGTGCGCACCTCAGCCCGTTCCCGGTTCGTACCACGCGCCGTCTCAGCGCGGACCCAGGACGGATGGCCGCGCTCTCCTGCGGGCTATCCCCTCGGCGGCGACCAGCACTGCTGCGAGGATCATCACCGCGGTTGTCGTGACGGCGGCGAGCACTCCGGCGGCGGCCGCCGTGCCGCTGACCATGTTGAATCCAGCGTGCCAGACCGCAACCAGCACAACGCTTCCGTCCGATCGGTCGGACAGCCAGCCCAACACGATGGATCCTGCCAGGAGACCCAGGAACCAGAGGATCGCCACGATCGACAGATTCGGTAATCCGGAGAAACGTCAGGAAGCAAGACTAACGGTATGGCGACATTTGTCAACTCGAACAGACAGTACTTTCGACCCTTGTGCATTCCTGTACGAGGTTTTCTCGTTTTGAGCCTTGCTAACAGCGTAGGTTCAACGAGGCGCAACAATGACGTCGCAAACCCGAGGTGGCCGAGAAATTATGAAGAATCCTCTCACGCCGCTGCGTTTTCTGCAGCGCGCATCATCAGTTCATCCGGATCGGACCGCGATCATCGACGGGACCCGATCGTTCACGTACGCGGCGATGGCAGCGCAAACCGTCCGACTGGCCAACGCACTCAAGGCCAGAGGGCTCCAGCCCGGCGACCGGGTCGCCTACCTCGCGCCCAACTGCGCCGAGGTCCTGGTCGGTCACTTCGCCGTGCCTTTGGCCGGCGGCGTGCTCGTCACGATCAACACGCGACTCTCTCCCGAGGAGATCGCCGCGATCATCGAGCATTCGGGCGCCGTGCTCCTGCTCGCCGACGCACCCCTGGTCGAGCCGGCTCGCGAGAAGCTCGCGGCCATCACGACCCTGCGCGAGGTCATCACCCTTCCCGCGGAAAGCGGGCGGGACGTCGAACTGGCGTTCACGACCGGGTACCTCGAATTGCTGGCTGCCGGCAGCGACGCACCGATCGATCACGCGGTCGACGACGAAGACGCCGCCATCAGCCTGAACTACACATCCGGCACGACGGGTCAGCCGAAGGGCGTCGTCTACACCCACCGTGGCGCATATCTCAACTCCCTCGGCGAGGTCATCCATCAGGGCTTCGTCGACGGTTCCAAGTACCTGTGGACGCTGCCGATGTTCCACTGCAACGGGTGGTGCACGACGTGGGCGCTGACCGCTGTCGCGGGCACCCACGTCTGCCTCCGAGCGGTCAAGGCCGACGACATCTGGCGCGCCATCGACCGCGCCGGCGTCACCCACATGGCAGGCGCACCAACAGTTCTGATGATGATGAAGGAATCCACCCTGTCGCATCCGCTGCGGCAGGCGCTGACGGTCACCACCGCGGGCGCACCGCCCAGCCCATCGATCATCGCCGACTTCGCCGAGCTCAACGTCACCGTCGTGCACGTCTACGGCCTGACCGAAACCTACGGCCCGTACACCGTGTGTGAGCCGCAGGACTCCTGGCACGACCTCGGTGTCGCCGAACGCTCGAGGCTGATGGCCCGGCAGGGGGTCGGGATGATCACCGCCGACGATGCACGGGTCGTGCTGTCGTACGGACACTCCGACGAACTCGTGGACGTCCCCGCCGACGGTGTCACCATGGGCGAGATCGTCATGCGCGGCAACACCGTCATGAAGGAGTACTTCCGCGATCCTGAGGGGACTGCGACAGCCTTCAAGGGCGGCTGGTTCCATTCCGGCGATCTGGGCGTCCGCTATCCCGACGGCTACATCCGGCTGCTCGACCGCGCCAAGGACATCGTGATCTCCGGCGGCGAGAACATCTCCACCGTCGAGGTGGAGCACGCGCTGGCAACCCACCCCGCGGTGGCCGACGTCGCGGTGATCGCGATCCCGGACGAACGGTGGGGCGAACGCCCGAAGGCCTTCGTGGTGCTGGCCGCCGGCCATCTCGCGGGCCAGGACGAATTGATCGGTCATGTGAAGGAACACATCGCGAAATTCAAGGCTCCCAAGACAGTGGACTTCGTTCTCGAACTGCCCAGGACCTCGACGGGCAAGATCCGTAAGGATCTGCTGCGCCAGGCCGAGTGGGCCGGACATGAAAGCAGGATTCAGTGATGACCGGCACGATGATCGAAAGCAGCCCAGAAATGGCTCCGATGGATGCCCATGCATCACAAGGGATTGAATTCCCGAATGGCGACGACCTGGCTCTTTCCCGGGGTACGGATTTCTACAGCCTCGACGAACTGCTCACCGACCGCGAGCGGGAGATACGCGATCGGGTGCGGCTCTGGTGCGACACCGTCGTCGCCCCGGCGGCCGCCGATTACTGGGAGCGTGCCGAGTTCCCGGTGGAACTCGTTCCTGGATACGCGGCACTCGGCATCGCCGGCGCATCGATCGTCGGCGACGGCTGTCCCGGGCTGTCGTTCCTCGCCGAAGGGGTGATCGCCGCCGAACTCGCACGTGGTGACGGCAGCATCGCCACCCTCAACGCCGTGCATTCCGGCCTCGCGATGACGACCATCGCGATGGTCGGGTCGGAGGAGCAGCGCGCGCAGTACCTGCCGCGGATGGCGCGCTGCGAGGTGCTCGGCGCGTTCGCGCTGACCGAGCCGCGCCACGGCTCCGATGTGGTCGCACTCGAGACCCGCGCCCACCGGGACGGCGACGAGTGGGTGCTGACCGGCGAGAAGCGCTGGATCGGCAACGGAACGGTGGCGGACATCGTCATCGTGTGGGCCCGTGACGACGACGGCCAGGTGGGCGCATTTGTCGTCGAACATCCGGACGGCGCCGAGCACCCGGTGCCGGGCTATCACGCACGCAAGATCGTCGGGAAGGCTGCCAACCGAGGGGTGTGGCAGGCGCAGATACGGCTCGACGGCGTTCGGGTGCCGGTGGGTGCGCGACTGGCCAAGGCCCGCAGCTGGGACGACACCAACTACGTGCTCGCCAAGTCCCGGCAGACCGTCGCCTGGGAAGCGCTGGGTCACGCGGTGGCCGCCTATGAGGCAGCACTGACCTACTCGCTGCGGCGGGAGCAGTTCGGCCGGCCGCTCGCCCGGTTCCAGCTCATCCAGGACAAGCTCTCGCACATGCTCAGCGACATCACCGGGATGCAGCTGATGTGCACCAGGATGTCGCAACTGCAGGCGGAGGGACGAGTCTCGATCGAGCATGCGGCGCTGGCCAAGTTGAACACCGGCGACGCCGCCCGCCGAGTCTGCGCGATGGCGCGCGACATCCTGGGCGGCAACGGCATTTTGCTGGACCACCACGTCGCCCGGCACCACGCCGACATCGAGGCCGTCTACACCTACGAGGGCACCGACTCCATCCAGTCGTTGATCGTCGGGCGGGCCATCACGGGCATCAACGCCTTCCGCTGATCACACCCGAGAGTTTCACCGCACCACCAAAGTCACCACCACAGGAAACGAGTACCCCATGACCACCACCATCCGAGAACCCGCAGCACCCGACGTCGGCCGCGACGTCCTGGCCGACACCGGCGACCCCACCGCCGGCGCGGTCGCCGTGTCCCGTGAGCTCGCGTCCCAGCAGATCCGGATGATTGCTGATCCGGCGCCGCTCGGCCTCGCGGCTTTCGCCTTGACCACGTTCTTGCTGAGCCTGGTCAACGCCGGCATCCTCCCGAAGGACGCCGAGCCCGTGATGCTGGGTGTCGCACTCGCCTACGGCGGCGTCGCGCAGTTGCTGGCCGGGATGTGGGAGTTCAAGAAGGGCAACGTCTTCGGCGCAACGGTGTTCAGTTCGTACGGCGCATTCTGGCTGTCGTTCTGGGCCTACCTGACCTTCTTCGCGGAGGGCATCCCGAAGGAGCACCACGGTGTGGCAGCCGGCTGGTACCTGATCGCCTGGGCGATCTTCACCATGCTGATGCTCGCCGCGGCGCTGCGCACCACCGCCGTACTCGCCGGGCTGTTCGCCGTCGTCGCCGTTGTCTTCGTACTGCTCGCCGCCGGAGCGATGGCTGCCAGCACGGCACTGACCACCGCAGGCGGGATCCTGGGCCTGGTGGCCGCGGGGATGGCGTGGTACCTGTGCGTCGCAGGTGTCATGGCGTCGACCTTCGGCCGGCCGATGCTGCCGAACCGGGTGTTGTTCCGCAGCTGACCCCAGCGGAGTTGAGAGATGCCCGGCGTCGATCCGACGCCGGGCATCTCTGCGCTCAGTGCTGCAGCGTCGCGGACAGCTCCCGGAGCAGATCCAGCGCGGCCTCGGCGATCACCGTGCCGGGCCCGAACACCGCGGCCGCGCCTGCCTCCCGCAATTCCGGGATGTCACCGGGTGGGATGACGCCGCCCACCACGATCATGATGTCCGGACGGCCCAGATCCGCCAGCGCCGCCTTCAGCGCGGGCACCAGGGTGAGATGGCCGGCAGCCAGCGAGTTCACCCCGACGACGTGTACGTCGGCGTCCACCGCCTGCTGGGCGACCTCCTCCGGAGTCGAGAACAGCGGGCCGACGTCGACGTCGAACCCGAGGTCGGAGAAGGCGCTGACGATCACCTTCTGCCCGCGATCGTGCCCGTCCTGGCCCATCTTGGCCACCAGGATCCGTGGCCGCCGGCCCTCCGCCTCGGCGAAGGCGTCCGTCGCCTCGAGAACCTGCTTGATCAACGGTGACTCGCCTGCCTCTGCCCGGTACACGCCCGAGATCGTACGGATCACCGCGGTGTGCCGGCCGAAGACCTTCTCCAGGGCGTCGGAGATCTCGCCGACCGTCGCCTTCGCGCGCGCGGCGTCCACCGCAAGTGCCAAGAGGTTGTTGGAGAGGTCGCCACCAGTGGTGGTGTCACCCGCGGCCGCCCCGGCGGCGGTCAACGCGTCCAGCGCCCGGCTGACCGCGGCGGGATCCCGCTCGCTGCGCAGTTGCTCGAGTTTCGCGATCTGCGCGGCCCGGACAGCCCGGTTGTCGACCTTGAGCACCTCGAGTTCGTCCGCGTCGTCGGTCCGGTACGAGTTGATGCCGATCACGGCCTGGCTGCCGGAATCGATGCGAGCCTGCGTACGGGCAGCCGCTTCCTCGATCCGCAGCTTCGGAATTCCGGCTTCGATGGCCTTGGCCATCCCGCCGGCCGCCTCCACTTCCTGGATGTGCTGCCAGGCCCGTTCGGCCAGATCGTGGGTGAGCTTTTCCACAAAGTACGAGCCTCCCCACGGGTCGATGATCGCCGTGGTCCCGGACTCCTGCTGCAGCAGGAGCTGGGTGTTCCGGGCGATCCGCGCGGAGAAGTCGGTCGGCAGCGCGATCGCCTCATCCAGGGCATTGGTGTGCAGCGACTGGGTGTGACCCTGCGTCGCCGCCATCGCCTCGATGCAGGTCCGGGCGACGTTGTTGAACGGGTCCTGCGCCGTCAGCGACCACCCCGAGGTCTGCGAATGAGTGCGCAGGGACAGTGATTTCGGGTTCTTCGCGCCCTGATTGCCGACCAGCCGGGCCCAGATCGCCCGGGCGGCCCGCATCTTGGCGACCTCCATGAAGAAGTTCATCCCGATCGCCCAGAAGAAGCTCAACCGGGGCGCGAAGGCATCGATGTCCAGGCCGGCCGCGGCGCCGGCCCGCAGATACTCCAACCCATCGGCGAGGGTGTAGGCGAGTTCCAGGTCGGCGGTCGCCCCGGCTTCCTGGATGTGGTAGCCGGAGATCGAGATCGAGTTGAACTTGGGCATCCTCGCCGCGGTGAAGGAGAAGATGTCGGAGATGATCCGCATCGACGGCAGCGGCGGGTAGATGTAGGTGTTGCGGACCATGAACTCTTTGAGGATGTCGTTCTGGATCGTGCCGGCGAGTTTCTCCGGCGGAACGCCCTGCTCCTCGGCGGCGATGATGTAGAGGGCCAGCACCGGCAGGACGGCGCCGTTCATCGTCATCGATACGCTGGTCGAGCCGAGCGGGATGTTCTCGAACAGCTGCCGCATGTCGTAGATGGAGTCGATCGCCACCCCGGCCATCCCCACGTCTCCGGACACCCGGGGGTGGTCCGAGTCGTAGCCGCGGTGGGTGGGCAGGTCGAAGGCGACCGAGAGGCCCTTCTGCCCGGCGGCGAGGTTGCGCCGGTAGAACGCGTTCGATTCCTGTGCCGTGGAGAAGCCCGCGTACTGCCGGATCGTCCACGGCTGGGTCGTGTACATCGTCGGGTAAGGCCCGCGCAGGAACGGCGTCAGACCGGGATAGGTGTCCAGGGCGTCCAGGCCGCCGAGGTCATCGGCGGTGTAGACCGTTTGCACCGCAATGCCTTCCGGCGCGAGCCACGGCTCACCTCTGGGTACGGACGAGTCCGCGGCTGCCCCGCCCGCGGCCTCTCCGTTCGAAGCGTGCCCATCAGGAGCGGCCCCACCCGAAGCGGCCCCACCCGAAGCGGTGTCATACAGCGGGAAGTCGGCGAAACTGCGCGGAACGCTCATCGGCCCACCTGTGCTTCCTCGAGATGCCCGCGGGTCCGCCGGAGGAACTCCAGGACGTCATCACCCGCCGCGACATGATCATCAATGCTCTCGCCCACTGCGCCCCTGGGCCGCCCTGCAAGTACGACCCATTGCGCTCCCGCGGCGCGCAGCGCCTCCACGACTGCGACGCCGCGGTCCGCGTAGGCCTTGTCCGATCCTGCGAGACAGGCCGCGGGGCAACCAGTCTCACGGAATGCTGCGACGACATCGTCGACGCCCTCGGTGCGCCCGGCCGTCACCGTCTCCACCCCACCGGCGGCGAACAGGTTCGCCGCGAATCCGGCCCGTGCGGCATGCTCGGCGACACTGCCCAGGGTGGCGAGGAAGACCGGTACCGCCGCCGGCGCATCGCGCATCGACTCGAACGGCTCCGCCCAGGAGGCACCGATCGCGTCGTCGAGATCGGTGGAACGCCGCACCGGCAGGGTCTCCCGCAGATGCGGGAATTCGCTGACGCCGGTGATGGCCGTCCGGCGCGTGGCGATCCGGGAGGCGCGTTCGGCGGCGGTCGCCGACCACCGCTCCTGCACTGAACCGTCGGCCAGCGCGGCCAGCACGCCGCCGGCGCGCTCGATGCTCTGGAACTCCGCCCAGGCGGCAGCCGCGAACTCCGCAGTGAGGATCTCGACCGCATACGAACCGGCGGCGGGATCGGCGACGGCGGCGACATGCGATTCGGAGATGAGCAACGAGGAGGTGTTCCTCGCCATCCGGCGGCCCAGGTTGTCGGGCACCCCGAGCCGGGTGTCGAACGGCAGCACGGTGATGGCGTCCGCGCCGCCGACGCCGGCCGCGAAGGCGGCCACCGTGGTCCGCAGCAGATTCACCCACGGGTCGTAGCGGGTCAGCATCGGGAATGACGTCACGGCGTGCTGGAACTGCCGTGCCGCGCCGACCCCGGAGAGTTCGGCCACCCGCTGCCAGAGCCCCCGTGCCGCACGGAATTTCGCGATCGTCGGGAACTGCTCGTCGGTCGCCGCGAGCCGGAACTCGATCAGCTCGAGCGCGGTCGCCACGGGCACGTCTGCTGCTTCCAGCGCCCGGAGGTATTCGACGCCGACAGCCAGGCAGTATCCCACCTCGGCTGCGTCACCGGCGCCCGCTCCGTGGGCCGCAGTGCCGTCGACGGCCAGCGCACGCACGCCCAAGCCGGTCGCAAGAGGCACGATCTCGGCGACCGCGATATCCAGATCGGCCCGCGCGGTGGCAACTTCACCCGAGCGGACCGAGCGGCCGACCGGATCGGCACCGAGGCAACTCCCCGGATCCGGGCGGACATCGCGCCGCCGGTACAACTCGGCCAGTTCGATGGCGGCCTGCAGGTCCGTCACGTCGCCCGCAGCGGACAACACGACTGGCACCATCTCGAGGAAGACGCCGTCCAGGGCCGCAGGCAGATCGGCCGGTGCCGTCCCCGGGCCGCCGACGGTCAGCCATAGTGACGTGGCGCCGTTCTCCAGGTCGGCGAGCGCGGAGGCGGCCGCCTGCGCCGGGTCGGGATCGGCGAGCAGCGAACGGATGTCCCAGCCGACCTCGACATTGCCGGCGCGGTTGCGCGGCAGGACTGCCGACGCGGGAAACGGTGGCCCGCCGCGGTCGGCCAGTCGTGTTGCTGTTCCCAGCGGCGGCACCGTCAGTCCTTCGACGGTGGTGACTGCCAGGGCCTCCCACGCCCCATCGGCGGCGGCGTCATCGGGCAGTCGACCGGCCCGCCGCAGGACGGCTGCAGCGGCAGTTTCCCAGTCGCGTTCGGTCACTGCTGTGGCGCCGGCGAGCCGCACCGGACCCTCGTCGTCGAGTGTGCCCATCCGGGGATCATAGGACCGCCCAGCCGCCCGGCGATCGGCGTGATCCCACAAACGTGAGGGACCGCACCATTTGTCCACACACCCGCGTCGCGTGCGGTCTCAGCGTAGGACGCCGGTGGTCCGGCTCTGCGCTGCCCGACACCATCCCGGGTGCGCCCTGCCGCCGGCGGGGGGGCACGATCGTCGTGTACTGCCCGGACACCGGAAAGGTTCTGCCATGACTGCCAGCGACGACCGCGGCCTCGAGACACCCGACGCGGATCGGCTCGAACAACTGCTCCCGGTCGATGGTGACCAGAGCGACGATCAGGACGGCACCGACACCGCCCGCATCGCCGGTTCGGTGGTGGACAACATCGACGCCGATGAGGCTGACGTTCTGGAGCAGGCGATTCCGGTACCGGCCGAGGAGGACTACCGGGATCAGTAGCCCGGGAACACCCTGCGCAGATCGTCCAGCGAGATATCTCCGGATACCTGCACTGCGGCAGCACCGTTCGGCCCAGCACCGGCTTGTGATCCAGCCGAACATGAACGACGAGACGTCCAGTAGGTTCTCGACCGCCTCGGGCGCCACCGTCGCCGTCGGGTCGCGGATCACCCTGACGTCCCAGGAGTGCAGGGCGAACTCGTTGAGCCGGAAGGCCGCCGCCCCGTCGGCCGGCTCCGCGCTGACGGGTGGCGGTCCGGAACGGCTTCGCTGCGTGATCGGACCCCCGCTCGGTCGTGGGAACCGATCTGCGTCACCATCACCGGGTGCTGCGTGCGCTGGGGCGAGCCATCGCCGCCCGACCGGGCCTCATCGTGCTGGTGTGGATCGTCCTCACCATCGCGGGCTTCGCCGCGGCCACCGGCACCTTCGGCGATGGACTGTTCGCCCGGCTCAACGCGGGTGAGGCGACGGTCTCCAGCGAATCCTCGACGGGCCGGGAGATCCTCAACGCCGCCAGCACGACGGGGCCTTCGGTGAGCCTCCTCGTGAAGGGCGCCGCAGTCACCGATCCAGTGCTGGCCGACCCGCTGACGGCCGCCCGCACCGACCTCCTCGCCATCCCCGGTGTTGCGCAGGTGGTGGATCCGCTGGCCGTGCCCGGCGGGCCGGCGTCGCCGGCCGGCGCTGCGCTGGTGGCCAAGGACGGCAACGGATTTCTCGTATCGGTCACCCTGGAGCCCGACCTCCCGGGAGATGTCGAAGACTCCTCCCTGACGGCGGTCCAGGACCGGCTCACGGGACTGTCCGCCGAGATCAGCGGCCTGGTGCCCGGCGCTGACGGTCAGGTCGGCGGCGGCACGTTGCTGTTCGACGCCATCACCGGGCAGGTGGAGAAGGACCTGGTCCGCGGCGAGCTCATCGCGCTCCCGGTCAGCCTGCTGGTGATGGTGCTGGTGTTCGGCGGATTCCTGGCGGCCGGAATGCCGATCATGGGCGCGATCGCCTCGATCGGCGGCGCGCTGGCCGCCCTGCTCGCGTTTTCCTACCTGATCGACCTCGATGCCGCCGTGGTCAACGTCGTGACCGTGCTGGCGCTCGGGCTGTGCATCGACTACGGGCTGCTGATCGTCTCCCGGTACCGTGAGGAACTGCGCGAGAAACTCGCGGCGAACACCACCCGCTCGACGAGGGCCGCCCGCTCCGAGGCGCTGGTCGGGACCATGGCCACGGCCGGCCGGACGGTGTTGTTCTCCGGCATCACCGTGGCCATCAGCCTGTCCGGCCTGCTGCTGTTCGAGGCCCGGATCCTGCGCGCGGTCGGCGCTGCCGGGGTGAGTGTCGTCGTCATCGCGTTGCTCGTCGCCATGACGTTGGTACCGGCCCTGCTGGCACTCTCCGGCACCCGCATGGTCAAGCCCGGACTGCTCAGCCGCACCCCGGGATTGCGGTCGCTGACGAAACGTTTCGGTGACGTCGCGCCGGAGGTCGGTTTCTTCTCCCGGTTGGCGACCTGGACACAACGCCGCCCATGGCTGGTGGTCGGCGGGGTGCTGCTCGTGCTCGGCATCCTGGCGGCGCCCGTGCTGCGGCTGGAATTGCGCAGTTCCGGAGCCCAGTTGCTGCCCCCGTCCGCGCCGGACCGGCAGTTCTTCGACACCCTCGCTGAGCAGTACCCGGCGTCGGGCATCCCGACCATCCAGGTCGTCGGGGAGGCCACGGCCGAGCAAATGGCACCGCTGGCCGCGGAGATCGCCGGGATGGACGGCGTGGAACTGGTTGCCCCGCCCCGCCCCGTCGGCGAGACACATGCAGTGGTCAACGTGTTCATGGCCGACCCCGACCCGGGCAGCGCGCCGGCCAAGGATGTGGTCGCCGACATCCGGGACAGCAGACCGGATTACCCGATCTGGGTCACCGGCCAGACGGCCGCGTTGATCGACTTCACCCATGCGTTGGCGACCCAGGCGCCGAGGGCGATGGCGGTCGTCATCCTGGCCACGTTTGTGCTGCTCTTCCTGTTGACCGGTTCGATCCTGGTGCCGATCAAGGCCCTGTTGATCAACATCGTGTCGCTCGGAGCGTCCCTCGGGGTGCTGGTGTGGGTGTTCCAGGACGGCAATGGCGAGGCACTGCTCGGATTCCAGTCGACCGGCGGCATCGAGACCATCATTCCCATCCTGGTGATCGCGCTGGGCTTCGGCCTGGCCATGGACTACGAGGTCTTCCTGCTGAGCCGGATCAAGGAGTTCCGCGACGAGGGGATGACCAACAACGATGCCGTCGTCGCCGGCCTGCAGCGATCGGGCCGGATCATCACCTCCGCCGCGCTGATCGTCGTGCTGGTGTTCTCCGGCTTCGTGGCAGGAGAGCTGCTGGTGATCAAGCAGACCGGTGTCGCGCTGGCCGTTGCGGTCGCGGTCGATGCGACCCTGGTCCGCTGCCTGCTGGTGCCGGCGACGATGACGCTGCTGGGCGAATGGAACTGGTGGGCTCCCGCGCCGCTCCGCCGGCTGCACAACCGCCTGGGTCTGCGGCACTGAGCCCTGCACTCGAGCCTGCACAGCGTGCTGGGCAGGCCCGATGTGGGGTGGCGGCGGACAGCCGCGTTGCCAGGCCCGACGCGGTTGCTGCGCGTCGAGTGACGTCTGTACAGGAAGAATCGGCCGTCAGCCTCCCGGTTCGCTGCTGAAACGTCACTCGACCCCCGGGGCCCGGTGTCCGCTCGCGCCGACCGACGTGGCGGGGTGCATACGCGCAGCGCGTGGCGGCTGCGACGGGCAATTCGACAGGAGCGACGGACGGGAGAGGCGGTAGCGTCCGTATCACCGGGGAGGACACCGCTGCGCGGCAGGGAACGGACCGGCGCGCCGCACGTCACAGGAGCACAGGTCCTGCGTCAGGCGGCCTGCGGTGAGGATGGGGGCCAGCTGATGTCTGTCAGACGGTGGGGCACGAGCGCCGGCGGCATTGCCGCGGCCGCATTGTGCGTTGTTCTTGCAGCATGTGGTCCTGCGGACGGTGGCGGCGCTGCCGGACTGCAATCCGTCGGCCAGGTCGTCGGCAGCACGATCGCGGTGCCTGCGGTGACGACCACCCCATCGCCGACTCCCCCGCCACCGACGGCGGCGCGTGCTCCCGCGGTGACGACGACATCGGCCCCCGCGTCGAAGTCGCCGACCCCCAGCCCGACCCCCAGCTCGCCGGCCAAGCCGGCCGCGCCCGCCAAGGCAGCCGCAACCGTGACCGCGTCGGTCGGTGCGGGTTCGATCCGCTATGGCGACCAGTCGTCGTTCACCGTGACCGCGAAGTCCCCGAAAGCCGGCGTGGACCTCTCCGGCCATGTCGCCGTTCTCGACGGCAGCGCCGTCCTCGTCGAGGGTGACACCGACGCAACCGGGACCGTTTCGCTCGGCTTCCTGAACACCGCCGACCCTGGCAGCAAGACCTACACGGTCCGCTATGACGGCAACGCGAAGGTCGGTGCGGCGAAGGTCGACCTCCCGGTCACGACGACGAAGACCAACGTCGACATCGCGATCGACTGGACGGAGGGTCTGCTCCCCGGTGCGGACGCCACGATCACCGTCGATGTGATCGGCACCCCGCAGAGCCCGGGCGGCAAGGCCACCATCAGCGTCGACGGGACGGCAGTCGCCGACACCTCGCTCAGCGAGGACGGTCTCATCACCGGCACGGTCAAGGCGGTCACCGCCGGCGATCACCAGGTCGAGGTGGCCTACGCCGGTGACGTCCGCTTCGACCCCAACACCGCGGCCGCGACGATGACCGTCACTGCGCCGCCGGTGAACCCGAACCAGGCCGGGGCGGCCGCCGCCCAGGCGAACAATCCGTGCCCCGCCGCGGCCTCCGCCTGCGTGGATCTGACCAACGAGCAGGCCTGGCTGCAATCGGCCGGCAAGATCACCTACGGGCCGGTTCCGATGACGTCAGGCCGGGAGGGCCATCGGACGGGCACCGGCATGTTCTCCGTTTTCTGGCTGGACAAGGATCACAGGTCGAGCATCTTCAACGATGCCCCGATGCCCAACTCGGTGTTCTTCGACAACGGGATCGCCTTCCATGAAGGCAGCCTCTCCGACCAGTCACACGGCTGCATCCACCTGTCCTGGGACGCATCGGAGACCTTCTTCGACACTCTCTCGGTGGGCGACGGCGTGTTCGTCTGGGGCACCCCGCCGTACTGAGCGACACAGTCCGGGCCGGACAACCGAACGCGCCCGCAAGGTTCCTCTCACCGAAGTCAGACCATGAGCGCCGATCGGGGGAGGATTCGCGACGTCTGAGCCTTTCGGCGCCCGGACATGCCCCGATGGTGGGCTGGGCGGGAAAAAACTGTCGGACAGTACCCATCCGTGTCGCAGCGTGGTCCGAACCCCTGATGTGGTCGCTGACTCGTTGTCGGTGGCCGCTGGTGGCGGCGCCCGACGGGGCGGTCGCGGGCCAGAGCGATCCCGGCGCCGGGTGAGGGGTGCGGCGTGCGGGCTGCCATTCGTCGCCGGTTGTCCCTGATCGGCGGCAGTGGAAATCGACGCGCCCCCGACCACCGTCGGGGGCGCGTCATCCTTGCGGTTCTGTGGCTCTCGCGCCGATCAGGCGAAGGTGTCCTTCCGGACGACGGCCACCGGCCACTGCGAGTGGCAGATCAGCCGCTGGCTGGTCGACCCGAGCAGCAGCCCGGCCAGGCCGCCGCGGCCGCGGCTGCCGACGACGAACAACTGTGGCTGCGCATCGTCGGGCAGGTCGGCACCGTACTGGAGCATTCCCTCGGCCGGCTTGCCGCGCACGACGATCTGCCGCACCTCGACGTCCGGGTACTTCTCCCGCCAGCCGGAGAGTTGCTCGGCGAGGACGACGTGTTCCTCGTCGTCTTCCATGCTGATCAACTCGGGCTCGGCGCGGGCGAAGCCGCGCATCGCCAGGTCGTCCCAGGACAGCACCGCGTCGAGCCGGGTGTGCCGGACGGCGGCTTCGTCGAAGGCGAACGCCACCGCTTCCTCACTGTTGCCCGATCCGCTGACCCCGAGGATGACGGGGCCGTTCAGCCGCGGTGGCGTCTTCGGCGAGATCACGACCACCGGCGACCGACCGTGCGCGGCGACGTGCAGCGCGACCGATCCGAGCACGACCTCCGGGATCCGGCCGCCACCGCTGCGACCGACGACGGTCAGCGTCGCGGTGCGGGATGCCTCGACCAACGCGGACCGCGGGTCGGACTTCACCAGCTCCGCGGTGAAACCGATCCCGGGATGGGTCTTCTCGATCTCGGTGACAGCGTTGGCCAGCGCGTCGCCGCCGACCTCCATCAGCCCCTCGTTGAGGTCGGACGGCACGCCGTACGCGGGCACACCGATGAGCGGCGCGGTGCTGTAGGCATGCAGCAGACGCAGCGTCAGCTGACGCCGGGCCGCCTCGTCAGCGGCCCATCGCGCGGCCACCATCGATTCGATCGAACCGTCGATCCCGACGACAACGATGGGCTGCCGAATGCCGGTCATGTGCTGACTCCTCTGGTGACCTTTTCCTCGAATTCCTGGTACCAGGGTCTGGCCCACGGCCAGAGCCTGGCCAGAGGCAAAGGTCCCTGCGGGGCAGGGTCGGTCGGAGCCGCCAGGCGCTGCTGTGCGCAGCTGTCCGGGTCAGACCCTGGTGGGGATCTTCGCCGGCCCGCGGTGCTCGATCTGGTGCTTGGTCGGACGTGGACGGATCGGCCACCAGGTGAACCAGCCCATGTCGATGGCCGCCGCCGGAACCAGCAAGGTACGGACGACGAACGTGTCCAGCAGGACGCCGAACGCCACGATGAACGCGATCTGGGCGAGGAAGAGGATCGGCAACACGGCCAGCGCCGCGAAAGTGGCCGCGAGGACGACACCCGCACTGGTGATCACCCCACCGGTCAGCCGCAGACCGCGCATGACGCCGTCGTGTGGGCCGTAGAAGGCGACCTCCTCCCTGGCCCGCGTCATCAGGAAAATCGAGTAGTCGATGCCGAGCGCGACGAGGAAGACGAAAGCGAACAGCGGCACCGCCGGGTCCGCTCCGGGGAAGTTGAAGATGTTGTTGAAGACGAAGGCCGACACACCCAGCGCCGCCCCGAAGGACAGCACCGTCGCCACCACCAGCAACAACGCGGCGATCAGCGACCGCAGGAGCAGGATCAGCACCAGCAGCACGGCACCCAGGACCACCGGGATGATCAGCCGCAGGTCGCTCGCCGATGTGTCGACCGTGTCGATCTGGATGGCGGTGTTGCCACCGACCAGGATGGTGTCGCCGAACTCGGGGATGGCGTGCACCGCGTCCCGGACGGCGCGGACGGTGTTCTCTGCCGCCTCGCTGTCGGCGGCCGCGTCGAGCGTCGCCTGAATCTGGACCTCGCCGTTGACCACCAGCGGCGGTGCGCCGGCAGCCTGTGGCCCGGCACCGGCCTCGGTGACGACGGTCGGCTCACCGGATATGCCGTCGATGCCGGCGACGGTGCTGACCGCCTGCTCGGCCGCGGCTTCCGGCGCGATGATCACCACCGGATTGCCCGAACCACCGGGGAAGTGCTCGGACAGTGCCTGCTGGCCGGCGATGGAATCGACTTCGGTCAGGAAGACGTCGGTCTGCGCTGTTCCGGAGGCCTTCAGCGTCGGCACGAGCAGGCAGGCCAATGCCAACGCGACGGCGGTGATCGCCCAGGTCCGGCGCGGGCGGCGGGCGACCAGCACGGAGATGCGCTCCCACAGGCCGGCCTTGCCCTTGGTCCGGACCGCGTGCCCTTCGGCGTCGTGCTCGACCACGTGCGGGATGCGCGGCCAGAACAGCCACCGGCCGGCCATCAGCAGTGCCGGGAGCAGCGTCATCGCCGCGATGAAGGCAGCAGCGATGCCGATGGCGCCGACCGGGCCGAGCGAGCGGTTGGAGTTCAGGTTCGACAACAACAGGCAGAGCAGGCCGATGATCACGGTTCCGGCGCTGGCCGCGATCGGTTCGAGGCACGCGCGCCAGGCACGCACCATGGCCGTCCATTTCGACTCGACCCTGGTCAGTTCCTCGCGATAACGCGAGACCAGCAGCAACCCGTAGTCCGTCGCCGCACCGACGACGAGGATGAACAGGATGCCCTGGCTCTGCCCGTTCAGCGGCAGCACGTCGTTCTTGGCCAGCAGGTAGACGACACCACCGGCCAGCGCGAGAGCGCTGATCGAGGTGAACAACACGACGAACGGCAGCGCAATCGCCCGGTACACCAGCACCAGGATGATCAGCACTGCGGAGAGCGTGACGATGAGCAGCAGGCCGTCGATACCCGCGAAGGCCGCGCCCAGGTCGGCGATCAGGCCGGCCGGCCCGGCGATGTGCACCGTCCCACCGGCGGCGGACGATTCGGCGGCCGCCCTGATCCCGTCGATGACGGAACCGAGCGGGTTCTCGCCCTGCGAGTCCACGGCCGTGACCTTGTCGGCCGAGAGCGGCACCAGCACCAGTGCGGCCTGTCCGTCCTGAGACGGGATGAACGGCACCGGAACCGGCTGCCCCGCAGCCGGACTGTCGACGTAGAAGTCGCCGATGACTCCGAGGGCGGCGTCGGCGGGGTCGACCGGCTGCCCGGCCAGTGACTGGGTGAAGGCCTGCCAGGACGCCAGCTGCTCAGGGGTCGCCGGTTCGCCGGCGGTCTCGAAGATCACGAACGCCGGCAGCTCACCGGAGTCGTCGAACTGTGCCGCGGCATCGGATGCCTTGACCGACTCGGCGCCGTCCGGCAGGAACGTCTCCTGATCGTTGGACTGCACCGTCGACAGTGAGCCGACCGCCGGCCCGCCGACGCCCGCAATTCCCAGCCAGGCGAACACGACCGCCAGAATGGCGACGGCACGGAGCACAGCGGTCCGCCGGGACGGCTTCGGGGCAGCCGTCGGGTCGGCCGCCGCGTCTTCGGCTCGATGGGCTCCCCCGGCCTGTTCTGTCGGAGCGTCGGGCTGGCTCGGATCGGTGGGACTCGACTCGATGGGGCTGTCGGTGGTGTCGTTCGACCCGGTGGGCATGACGGGTTCCGTTCTGTCGTGATCGGTTGTTCGGCGCTACGTCGTCGCCGGATGACAGCGTGACGTCAAGGACTACTGCCATAGCGGGCGAAACGGATGCTCAGCATGCTGAGCATTTCGCCATCGTGCCACAGGTACCGTCGACTCCGACCGGCTGTCCGCACGCCTCGCCGGGAACCGGCGGCGGGATCGACGGTTCAGCGGAGGGAGGCGCATGGCACCCGAGAAGGACCGGGACGAGTGGGTGACGGGCCGGCTGCTGGGCACCGCCGCCCGCCTGGTCGAGCACACCTGGAACACCAGGTTGCGGGAGCACGGAGTCAGTCACGCCGGTCTCATCGTGCTGACCACCCTGGGCCGTGGGCCGACAAGTCAACGCGACCTGGCCGGCGATCAGCACGTCACCGAGCAGACGATCGGCCGGACCATCGCCCACCTGGAGTCCACCGGACACGTCCTCCGCCGCTCGGACCCGACCGACCGGCGGCGCCGGGTCGTCGAACTGACCGAGACCGGAGCGGGCCTGCTGGGTGAGATGTTCGATACCGGGGAGCGGCTCACCGACGACATCCTCGACGCTGCAGGAGTCGACATCGTCGAGTTCCGCAGGACGTTGACGCTGCTGATCAGGGCCCTCGACCCGACCGGGCAGCGCACCGGGCCGCGGCCTCCGGGGGCTGCTGACGGAGGGTGAACTGCCCTGGGCGGCACCGCTTCCTACTCGGCACCGCGCCAGTCGTAGACGACGACCGTCCGGAGTACGACATCCTGGATCGACCGCCGCTCCGGGCTCAGGACGACCCAGAACAACCCGACAGGGAAGAAGGTGCAGAAGACGGCACGGAGAAAGGACAGCGTCCAGCCCGGTATCTGCCCGAATCGTGACAACACCCGCAGGCCGAGCAACGAGTCGCCGTAGCTGCGTCCGGTCATCGCCCAGCAGAAGGTCAGGTACACGACGGCGATGCAGAACTGCACGGTCAACGTCAGGAAGAACGGCACATCCGGCCAGGTGAAGGTCGTCGGCGACCAAACGAACCTGGCGCCGGCGGCGGTGAGATAGAGGATCGAACCGATCACCACCACCATCGCGACGTCGATACCCATCGCGGCGGCTCGCGTCACGATGCCGGCCGGTCGGTGGTGATGGTCGGCGAGATCGGGAGTGGAGGCGGGTTTCGTCATTCTGATGGGAACCCGTCAATCGTGCTGGCCCGGCGGCGGAAGACCCGGCCGACGAGCTGACCGACCGCGTCGTCCGCGAGTTGACCCTGCACCCGGACGCCGTGCACCGCCTCGGAGGCGAGCGATCCGGTGGAATCCCGGATGATGCCGGGCAGATTGATGCCGTCGACCACCTGTTGCGCGATCCCGATCATGTCGATCTTCGCCAGCGCGGCGTCGAAGTCCACCCGGGACACGACCGGATCCGGGTCCACAAGCGCGACGATGGAAGCGATGTCGATCCGGTCGATGACCGCTTGCAGATCCACCCCGGCAACGATCCCGTCGATGTCGATCCGATCGATCACAGCCTGCAGATCCACCCCCGCAACGATCCCGTCGATGTCGATCCGATCGATGATCCGGTCCAACGCCACCCGCGCCACAGCCGCATCCAAATCGACCCGGGACACCACCCGATCAAGATCGACCCGATCGATCACCGCCTCCACGTTCAATCTGGCCGCGATCGCATCCAGATCAACGCGGTCGATCACCGCCTCGACGTCCAGCTTCGCCGCAATCGCGTCCAGGTCGACCCGGTTCACCACCGCATCGACGTCGACCCGCTCGACCACCGCCTGCACGTCGAGCTTCGCGGCGACCGCGTCGAGGTCGACGTACTGCAGGACGAGCTGCGTGACGTCGAGCTCGGTGAGCGCGACGTCCACGACACGCACCACCAGCGGCCGCAGCACCGCGCGGATCAGCGGCTCGACCGGTCCTTCGGTCGCCGGCCCGGCGGCCGGCGGGTTGGTCAGCAGCGGCCTGCCACGCCGGGTGATCTCGGTGACCGCGGCGTCGGCCGCGCGCAGGGCTACCCGTCCGCCGAACCTGATCGGCCCGGTCGCCCACCATGCGGTGCCGACCGCCCAGGAGAGCGCCGCGCGCAGCGGCTCACGGCGGCCGCCGTGGTCGTCGAACGCCATGGAGGAATCTGTGACGTCGCGGACGACGACCATCACACCTCCCGGCTCGATCTCCCATACCCACCGATCGCGGCCGGCGGCTCTCCCTACCAGCCGCGCCGACCACCCGACACCGTTCATCTTGCTGATCGGATGCGATTTGTGCCATCACTACGCGTTGTCCATTTTGCGGGCGGTGGGCCAGAAGGGCGTCATCCCGCGGGGGTGAGGTCGGGATCGGCGTCAAATTGCCACCTGATCGCGGTTGTCACGGCGTCGCGTGCAGTCACCGCACAAGTTCACCGGCGTCGAAGTCACAGCCTTGTGGTCACGGCGTTGTTGTCCACGGTGTCGACGGCACGGCGTCGTCACGGTGGCCCAACGCGTCAGTGCCGGGTGGACGCAGGTCCACCCGGCACCGCTGTGATGAAGTGTTGGAGGCGAGCTGCCACCGCCCGCCGACGGGCGGCCGCTCAGTCGGACGAGGAACCGAGTGTGACGGACACGGTCGCGGTATCCGACCCGCGCGTGTAGCTGATCGCCACCGTCCCGTTCGGCGGCTGCGACCGGATGGCCGCAACCAGTGCGTCCGAGGACTCGACCTGTTGCTCACCGACTTTGGTGATGACGTCACCGACCCGGAGTCCCGCGGCCTCCGCCCCGCCCCCCGAGGTCAGCTGACTGATCTTCGCTCCCGAGGTGAGCAGGGCGTTGCCGTCGATGGTGGCATCCGCGACCGATGCGCCGAGGACGGCGTGCGAGGCCCTGCCGGTCTTGACGATCTCGTCCGCGATCCGCTTGGCCTGGTCGACCGGGATGGCGAACCCGACGCCGATCGATCCCGACTCCCCGCTGCTGCCCGACGACAGCGACGCGATGGCGGAGTTGATTCCGATGACCTTGCCGCTCATGTCGACCAGCGGACCTCCGGAGTTGCCCGGATTGATCGCCGCATCCGTCTGGATCGCATTGATGACGGTCGCCTGGGTCGCATTCTGCGATTGCTGCTGCTGATCCTGACCGAACCCTGGCAGCTGCTGGGGTTGCTGTTGCTGAACGTCCGAGGTGGCGACCGGCCGGTTCAGTGCCGACACGATGCCCGAGGTGACCGTTGCGGACAGCCCGAGCGGAGAGCCGACGGCGATGACCTCCTGCCCGACCTGCAGATCGGCGGAGGATCCGAGCGTCGCGGGCGTCAGCCCGGATACCTCTTCTGCCTTGATCACGGCGAGATCGTCGACGGTGTCCGCGCCGACCACCGTTGCCTTCGCCGTGGTCCCGTCGTTGAACTGCACCTGCAGATCCGTGGCGCCGCTGATGACGTGGTTGTTCGTCAGGATCAGCCCGTCGGCAGACAGGACGATCCCTGAGCCCTCTCCCTGGGAACTGGACGAGCTCGAGAGCACGGAGACCACCGAGGGCAGGATCGCGTCCGCCACCTGCTCGACCGTGCCCGACGTTGCCGGCTTCACCGTCGAGACGACCGGCGAGGTTCCGGTGGTGGCCAACGCGCTCGCCACCGTCCCTGACGAGTTGTCGTTGAGGCTGGATGCGAGAGCGCCGCCACCGAATCCGGCCACCAGCGCGACGGCAATGGTCGACGCTGCGATGAGCGAGTTCCTGCGGCGCTTCGGCGGCGCGACCGGCATGGTCGCCGTCGTGCTCCGCCGGCCGGCAAACGGCTGCTCCGGATACGGGGGCTGACCCGCGCCGGATCGCTGACCGGGATACGGCCACTGACCGGTGGTGGACTGTTGACCGGCGAAGGGCCGGCCCGGGTACGGCTGGTGACCCGCGAAGGTCCGCCCGGTAGGGGCCGGCGGATCGGCGTGCTGACCGGCACGCATGTGATCCTGGGACTGCTGGCCGGTCGGCTCCTGGTCGGCCGGCGGAACTGCTGCGGGTTCGGGGGTGCCCACGGAACGAAGGTTGTCCTGGCTCATGGATCTCACGGTCATCCGCGCAGCTGTGCCGATGCTGTGTGTTCCGTCGGACCGCGACGGGCAGCGGCTGTCAACACGTTGCCGTGAGCCGCGGTGTCGACGAAAGAAATCTCGCCAGTCGCTGTCGATTCCGTCCGCCGGGCTCCGTCTGGGTGGTGTCAGACCAGCAGACCGGCCACATTCCGATGACCGGCAGACTCAAGGGAGCACCTGATGGCGAAGTTCGTGTACCTCTACACCGGCGGCACCATGGCCCAGACCCCGCAGGAGCAGGAACAGGTGATGCAGGCCTGGGGCGCCTGGTTCGGCGAGCTCGGCAGCGCGCTGATCGAGGGCGGTAACCCGTTCGGCGCCTCCACCGCGGTCGGCGCGGACGGCGCGGTGTCCGGTTCCGCGACCTCGGCCATCACCGGATTCAGCGTCGTCGGGGCCGACTCCCTCGACGCGGCAACGGCGCTCGCCAAGGGCTGCCCGGTGCTGACCTCCGGCGGCGCTGTCGAGGTCTACGAAGCCATCGAGATGTGATCCTCGCGCTTCCGCGCCCAGCAACGGCAACACAGCTTCCGCAACACAGCTTCGGCAGTACAGCAACGGCAGTACAGCAACGGCCCGTTCAGCAGGTGCTGAACGGGCCGTTCTGCCGTGCCGGTCTCAGACGGTCAGCGGTGTGGGCGCGGCCGCATCGGCGTCCGCGGGCCGCACCGTGAGCGCGGCGGGGTCGTCGTCGTTGACGTCGACCAGGACGGTCTGGCCGTCCCTGATCCGCCCGGCGAGCAACTCCTTGGCGAGCTGGTCACCGATGGCCGACTGGATCAGCCGGCGCAACGGCCGGGCTCCGTACAGCGGGTCGAAACCGCCGATGGCCAGCCAGTCCCGCGCTTCCGGCGACACCTCGAGAGTGAGCCTGCGAGCCGCCAACCGGCGGCTCAGGGCCCGGATCTGGATGTCGACGATGGCGCCGAGCTGCTCGGTGTCCAGCGCGTGGAAGAACACGATGTCGTCGAGCCGATTGAGGAACTCGGGCTTGAATGCCACCCGCACGACCGACATGACGGTGTTCTTGCGCTGCTCCTCCGACATGCTCTGATCCATCAGCGCCTGGCTGCCCAGGTTGGACGTCAGGATCAGCAGGGTGTTCCGGAAGTCGACCGTACGACCCTGGCCGTCGGTCAACCTTCCGTCGTCGAGAACCTGCAGCAGGATGTCGAAGACATCGGGATGCGCCTTCTCCACCTCGTCCAGCAGGATCACCGAGTACGGCCGGCGGCGGACCGCCTCCGTCAGCTGGCCGCCCTCGTCATACCCGACGTACCCGGGAGGCGCGCCGACAAGCCTTGCCACGGAGTGCTTCTCCGAGTACTCGCTCATGTCGATCCGGACCATTGCCCGTGGGTCGTCGAACAGGAAGTCGGCCAGCGCCTTGGCCAGCTCGGTCTTGCCGACGCCGGTCGGGCCGATGAACAGGAACGACCCGGTCGGCCGGTCGGGGTCTGCGATCCCGGCACGCGAACGGCGCACGGCATCGCTGACGGCCGCGACGGCTTCCCGCTGACCGATGACCCGCCTACCCAGTTCCAACTCCATCCGGAGCAGCTTCTCGGTCTCGCCCTCGAGCAGTCGACCGGCGGGAATGCCGGTCCACGCGGCGATGACGGTCGCGATGTCGTCAGGGCCGACCTCCTCGCTGACCATCGGGGCCTCCTGCACGTCGGCCTCCCGCTCGGCCGAGATGGCCTGCGAGAGTTCGCGTTCCAGCGCGGGAATCCGCGCGTACAGCAGCTCGGAGGCCTTCGCCAGGTCACCCTCGCGCTGGAACCTCTCGGCCTGCATGCGCAGCTCGTCGAGCTCCTTCTTCATCTCACCGACCCGGTTCAGGCCCGACTTCTCCTGCTCCCAGCGGGCGGTCAGCGCGGACAGCTGCTCGCTCTTGTCGGCGAGGTCGCGGCGCAGCCGGCCCAACCGCTCGACCGATGCGGGATCCGACTCCTTCTCCAGCGCAAGCTCTTCCATCGTCAGGCGATCGACAACCCGCTGCAGCTCGTCGATCTCGACGGGCCGGGAGTCGATCTCCATCCGGAGCCGGGATGCGGCCTCGTCGATCAGATCGATGGCCTTGTCCGGCAGGAACCTGCTGGTGATATAGCGGTCGGACAGCGTCGCGGCGGCGACCAACGCCGAGTCCGCGATCCGGACACCGTGATGGGCCTCGTAACGCTCCTTGATACCGCGCAGGATGCCGACCGTGTCCTCGACACTGGGCTCACCCACGAACACCTGCTGGAAGCGTCGCTCGAGTGCGGCGTCCTTCTCGATGTGCTTGCGGTACTCCTCCAGGGTCGTGGCACCGACCATCCTGAGCTCACCTCGGGCCAGCATCGGCTTGAGCATGTTGGACGCGTCCATCGCGCCCTCACCGGTGGCGCCGGCACCGACGACGGTGTGCAGCTCGTCGATGAACGTGACGACCTGTCCGTCGGAGCCCTTGATCTCCTCGAGAACGGCCTTGAGCCGCTCCTCGAACTCCCCGCGGTACTTGGCGCCGGCGAGCATGGAGCCCATGTCGAGCGAGATCAGCCGCTTGTTCCGCAACGACTCTGGGACGTCGCCGGCGACCATCCGCTGCGCGAGACCCTCGACGACGGCGGTCTTTCCGACGCCGGGCTCGCCGATCAGCACCGGGTTGTTCTTGGTCCGGCGGGACAACACCTGGACGACTCGCCGGATCTCTGAGTCCCGCCCGATGACGGGGTCGATCTTGCCCTCGCGGGCACGCTCGGTGAGGTCGACGCCGTACTTCTCCAGCGCCTGGTAGCTGCCCTCCGGGTCCGGGGAAGTCACCTTGCGGTCACCGCCGCGCACGACGGGGAAGGCCTCGATCAGCGCTTCGGAGGTCGCACCGAGACCAGTGAGCAGGTCGCCGACGTCGGTGCCCGGGCGGGCCAGTGCGGCGAGCAGGTGCTCGGTCGAGATGTACTCGTCACCGGCGGACGACATGATCTGCTCCGCGCCGGTGATCACGTTGACGACGGCGCGGGACAGGCCCGGCTGGGCGACGGTGCTGCCACTGACCCGCGGCAGACGGGCCAAGATCGCGTCGGAGCGTTGCCGGACGACAGCGGGGTCGGCGCCGACGGCCCTGAGCAGACCGGGCGCAGTCGAGCCCTGGGTGACGAGCGATGCGGTCAGCAGGTGGGCGGGCTCGACCGAGGAATGACCCGCCGTGGTCGCGGCGGAAATGGCCGCGGCGAGGACTTCGCGGCTCTTGGTGGTCAGCTTCTCCAGGTTCACGGCGGTGGGATGCCTTTCTCAGCGGGCGAATGCAAAGGGGTCCACGTCGGCATGACGAGCCTACGCAGGTATCTGCATGATGCAACGCACTAAAGTTGAGTGTATTCCGCTCAAGTCTGAGTTGACAACGACGGCGCTGGCCGCGTCGGGCGTCTGAGCCATCGCGCCGTTCGACCGACTCGGGACACGCAGCGAACCTCGCCCCGCCTACGCCTTGCTCAACCGACAGCGCGAGGAACGCACACCCGCTGGAAGCAACCCGCACCAGCCGTGAGCAGCGCCGCCGGCAATGGGCAACCGACAGCACCACGGCGTCGACCCAGTCGTCGGCGATGACCGCGAACGGTCCCCGGTGACGCGTGACGCGTGCGCCGGGGATAGAGGCGACAATCACGGTCTTCGCAGGGTCACCCAGGTCCCGGCGGACACCGACTCGGCCATCGCGTCGAGCGCCTCGGCGCTGCGCACGGCATCGGCGATGGTGCTGCCCTGCGGCTGCCCGGTCTCGATCGAGCGGAAGAAGTTGAATGCCTCGATGACCTTGAGATCGTCGTATCCCATGCTGTTCGCCGAGCCTGGTTGGAATGCGCCATAGGCGCCGTGCCTGGGCCCGACGAAGACGGTGCTGAGCGATTGGTCCTGGTAGACGGTGCCATGTCCGACCCGTAGTTCATTCATCCGGCGGAAGTCCCAGGAGATGGCGCCCTTCGTCCCGTGGATGTCGAAGCCGTAGTGATTCTGCTCGCCGACGGCCACCCGACTGGCTTCCAGCGTCCCGCGTGCACCGGAGGCGAACCGCAACAGCGCGGACGCATAGTCCTCGTTCTCGACCGGTCCGGGCACGCCGCCGGTGGCCAGTCCATGTCCGCTGGTGGCCGCGGTGGGCCTCGCTCGCTCGGTGATGAAGGTTGCGGTGTCGGCCACCAGCGCAGAGATCTCCCCGAGCAGATGGCGGGCGAGGTCGACGCCGTGCGAGGCGAGATCGCCGAGCACGCCGCTACCGCCGCGCTCCCGCTCGTACCGCCAGCTCAGCGCCCCCTCCGGGTGCGCGGCGTAATCGCTCAACATCTTGATGTCGACGTGCGTGACCGCGCCTAGCTCGCCCGAGGCGATCAACTCACCGGCCGCCACCACGGCCGGCGCGTTGCGGTAGTTGAACCCCACCGTCGATTGCACCCCGGCGGCGCGGACCGCATCGGCAACCGCTGTGGCGTCGGCCGTGGTGAGGCCGACGGGCTTCTCGATCCAGATGTGTTTGCCCGCCCTCGCCATCGCGACACCGATCTCCCGGTGCAGGAAATTCGGCGCGGCGATGCTGACGGCCTGCACGTCGGGGTTCGCGGCGATGTCACGCCAGTCCTGGGTGGCTTTCGTGAAGCCGAACTGGGCCGCAGCCTCGGCCGCCCGGCCGGGTACCTCGTCGGCAACGGCCACCATCGTGGGGCTGAGCGTCAGGCCGGGGAAGTGATGCAGCAGCCGTACGTAGGCCTGACTGTGCACGCGGCCCATCCAACCGAAGCCGGCCACCGCGACCCCGATCGGCCGTCGTCGCGACTCCTCCGCGGAGCCCGTCACGGGGCAACAGGTACAGCGGCAGTGAGAACGGGGATGGTCTGCACGGCGAAGCTCCTTCTCGATGGCCCAGGCGATCCGCTGGACCGGTCCAATAGACCTGATACTCGCGACCGCGCTGCGCATTGTCAAGAAGTGCCGCAGGAGCGATCTCTGTCAGGCTCAATGGCCATGCGGCCGCTACGATGTACCGGTCCAACTTTCCCGGTCCACAGAACAGCAGGGCCATGACTCGCGACGAGGATCCCGATGGACGGACCAGCCGCTCGTCCAGCGACCATCCGCACGGTCGCCGAGCGGGCCGGCGTGTCGAAATCGTTGGTGTCACTGGTTCTTCGGGGCTCACCCAAGGTCAGCAAGGAACGGCGGCAAGCGGTCGAGAACGCCATCAGCGCACTGGGATACCGGCCCAATATGATCGCCCGGCAACTCACCGAGCGACGCACGAACACGGTCGGCGTGTTGTTGAACGACCTGCGCAACCCGTGGTTCGTCGACTGCCTCGAGGGTCTGACATCGGGCCTGCACGACGACGGCCTGCGCACCGTGCTCGCGGACGGCCGTCGCGACCGCAGTACCAGTGACGACCTGCTCCGCGGATTCGTCGACATGCAGGTGGACGGGCTCGTTCTGGTGGGCAGCATGGCGGCGTCACCGGTGTTTGCCGAAGTGGCGGCCCGGGTCCCGACGGTGGCCGCGGCCAGCCGGGACATCACCCTGCCGGACGTCGACGTGGTCGCCAACGACGACAAGGCCGGCACCCGCCTCGCGGTGGAACACCTGATCCATCTCGGGCACCGCGACATCGCCCACCTCGGCGGCTCGATCGGTGCGGTCGCGCTGCTGCGCAGGCAGAGCTACCTGCAGACGATGCGGGACCACAACCTCGGCGACCGCGCCCAGCTGGAGAACTGCGATCTCACCGAAGAGGGCGGCTATCGGGCGGCGATCCGCCTGCTGGGCCGGCCGGATCCGCCGAGTGCCATCTTCGCTGTCAACGACATCGCCGGGATCGGCGCGATGTCCGCCGCCCAGCAGCTCGGCCTGCGCATTCCCGACGACCTGTCCATCGTCGGGTACGACAACACGTCATTGGCGCAGGTCCGTCACGTCTGGCTCACCAGCGTCGACAACGCGAGCGTCGAGGTCGGCCGGCGGGCTGCGCAGGCCCTGCTCCGCAGGATCGCCGATCCGCCGATCGCGGCTGCCCTGCAACTGATCGAACCCACCCTGCAGGTCCGGGGGTCGACGGCACCTCCGGCGCGTGTCCTCTGAACGGGTTCCGGGCCGGCGAGCAGCACGCCGCCCATCGCACGGCAGCGCACCCCAGCGCGGCCGCCGCGACCGGTCGGGTACCCCGACCAGCACCGACCCGGATATTGCCGGCCTGCCTGCGGCGAGCCCGACTGGCCAGGACCGTCGCCACCGAGTAACAACAACGCCATGGCCGCCCGTCAGAAGAAGAACGCCCAGCAGTCCGCCGCCGTATCGGCCGCGGAACTGGTGGGGGCGATCTCCGTCGGGCTCACCGGCGGCGGCGCGGACGGCACCGCCGGGTCCGCGACCAGGCAGGCCGAGATCGAGACGAAGCTCGAGATCGGGCCCGATGTGCCGTTGCCGGCACTGGCCGGTCGGCGCCGGTTGACCACTGTCGGCATCGTGAGTGTCACCGACCCGCGCACATTCCACCTTGACGCCACGTACTACGACACGGTTTGCCTGGATTTGCTGCGGTCGAAGCTGACCCTGCGCCGGCGCACCGGCGGCCCGGACGCCGGCTGGCACCTGAAGCTCCCGGCCCCCATCGATACGGCCCAGAACGCCAGGACAGAGGTCCAGCTGCCGCTGGCGGCGGGCGAGCCGGGTGATGTACCGGCCGAGTTGGCGACCATCGTGCGGGGCACCGCCCGCGGTCGCGACCTGATTCCGGTGGCCCGGGTCGAGAACGACCGAACGGTGCGGCATCTGCTCGATGACGACGGCAGGACCCTGATCGAAGTGGCCGACGACCACGTCACCGCGACCCGCCTGATCGACAGCCCGGCGGAGTCCACTGCCTGGCGCGAACTGGAGGCCGAGATCGTCGAGGGCACCCGCGAGCAGCTCGCCGCCACTGTTGAGGTACTGATATCGGCGGGCGCGGGTCGGGCGTCGTCGGCGTCGAAGCTGGCCCGGGCGGTGGGATACGTCCCGGCTGCGTCCCGGCGGAGCAAGGCGGCGGGCGCGGTCGTGATCGGCTCGCTGGGCCGCCAACTCGATCAGTTGATCACCGCCGACCGCGGTCTGCGGGACGGCAGGTCACGCGCGCCCGACGCGCTGCATGACGCACGGTCCGCGGCCCGCCGGATTCGCGCCATCCTCACGGTCTACGCGCCGCTGCTCGAAGGGGAGTCCATCCCTGTTCTGCGGACGGCGTTGCGCTCGTTCGGGTCGGTGCTGAGCACCGCGCGGGACATCGACGTCGCCCGTCGCCGGCTGATCGCCCAGCTGATCGAGGAACCGGAGGACTACGCGGCCGCCGCGCGGGTCCGGCTGGCCGACGCGTGCGACCGGAGACTGACGGCCGCCGCCACCGAGGTGCAGATCTACATCGACACACCCGAGTACCTGCAGATGCTGCGTGATCTCGACGGCGTGGCGATGGACCCGCCGCTGTCCCGCCGGGGTGGCCGGCAGGCGTCCACCGAACTTCCCGCGCTGATCGGAGCCGCCTGGCTCGGCCTGCGCGAGCAGACCGACGGTGCGCTGAGCGACCCGGACAACGTCACCGCGATCCACGACGTGCGCAAGTCCGCGAAGACGCTCCGCTACGCGACCGAGGCCGCGATCGAGGCGCTCGGCTCGGACGCAGTGGTGTTCGCGTCGGCCCTGGAGGAGATCCAGGAGACGCTCGGCGAATTCCAGGACGCCCGGTTCGCGACCGCGTTGCTCGCGTCGCTGGCCCTCGAGGACGAGACGGACGGGGTGGCGGGCTTCATCTTCGGCCGGCTGCACGCCTTCGAACAGGCGTTGGCGCACGGTGCCTTCGACGAGTTCTCCGATGTCTGGGACCGGATCGAAGACGGTGATCTGGTGGCGTCGCTGGAGCGGTGACGCGACCGCTCCCAGACAGACAGCAGCCATCCATGAGGAACGGCACCCATTCAGGTCGCGCTGATCCAGACGGCACCGGAGGAACCCGCACCGGCTGAGCTCTGCGGCCCGGCCGGTGCGGTGGTCATGGAGCCCGATGACAGCACGCTGCCGGCGCCCCCGAGCAGTCGCCGGCGCGCGTGTGAGTCGGGTGGGTGTCTCCCACGGGGAGAACAGGGCAGCGAAGACATCTTCGACAGCTCCGCGGCAATCGTTCGGCGGCGGGGCTGTTCCCTGCAGGCTGGGTGCTCAGCAACCCCAGCCAACTCCGCGACTGTTGAGGTGTCAAGCGTGTCACCCTCGTGTCAAGCGTGTCGGCGATGGGCCATCCGGGGACGGGTCGAGCGTCGATGCCCCGCAGGCCGCACAATGGCGTCCGCGCCCGGCGCCGAAAGATGGGAGGCCACATGCGGATCGCACTCATCGCCACCTGCCTCGGTGACGCGCTCTTCCCCGACGTTCCGAAAGCGACGGTCGCACTGCTGGAGCGACTCGGGCACGAGGTCGTCTTTCCGCCCGCGCAGGTCTGCTGTGGCCAGATGCACGTCAACACCGGCTATCTGAACGAGGCGGTCGGTGTGGTCCGGCATCACGTGGACGCCTTCTCGGATGTCGACTTCGACGTCGCGGTCGCGCCATCGGGCTCGTGCGTCGGGTCGATCCGTCACCAGCAGGCGATGGTCGCCCGACGGGTCGGCGACACCGCCCTGGCCGACCGGGCGACGGCGCTGTCGGACCGCACGTACGAGCTCTCGGAACTGCTCGTCGACGTGCTGGGGTTGACCGATGTCGGTGCCTACTACCCGCATCGGGTCACCTACCACCCGACCTGCCACTCGCTGCGGATGCTGCGGGTCGGTGACAAACCGCTGTCGCTGCTGCGTGCGGTGGACGGCATCGACCTGGTCGAGTTGCCACAGGCCGACACCTGCTGCGGCTTCGGCGGCACCTTCGCGCTCAAGAACAGCGGGACGTCGTCGGCGATGCTCGCCGACAAGATCACGAACGTGCTCTCCACCGGCGCGGAGGTGTGCTCGGCCGGTGACTCGTCATGCCTGATGCACATCAACGGCGGGCTCACCCGGGCCGACAGCCCCGCCCGCACAGTGCACCTCGCCACCATCCTGGCATCGACCAAGGAGAACCCGGCATGACGACCTTCCTCGGCGTGCCCCGGCGGGGCCACGGTCCCGCCGAATCACCACTGCGCGGGACCGAGTCGTTCCCCAAGGCCGCCCGTCGCGAGCTGGCCAACGATCAACTGCGACGTAACCTGGCCCACGCCACGTCCACCATCCGCGCCAAGCGGGCACTGGTGGTCAACGAGATGCCGGACTGGGAAGCGTTGCGGGACGCAGGATCGGCGATCAAAGCCGACGTGATGGCCCGGATGCCGGAGCTGCTCGAACAACTCGAGACCAACGTGACGGCGCGGGGCGGGGTGGTTCACTGGGCGGCCGACGCGGAGGAGGCCAACCGCATCGTCACCGAACTCGTGAAGGCCACCGGGGCCACCGAGATCGTCAAGGTCAAGTCGATGGCGACGCAGGAGATCGGGCTCAACGAGTACCTGGAGGAAAACGGCATCGCCGCGGTCGAGACCGACCTTGCGGAGTTGATCGTCCAGCTCGGTCACGACAAGCCCTCGCACATCCTGGTTCCGGCGATCCACAAGAACCGCACCCAGGTCCGTGACATCTTTCTCGCCGAGATGGACGACGCGCCAGCTGATCTCACCGACGACCCGCGCCGGCTGGCGATGGCTGCGCGCGAGCATCTGCGGAAGAAATTCCTCACCGCCCGGGTTGCGGTGTCCGGCGCCAACTTCGGGATCGCCGACACCGGGACGCTCTGCGTCCTCGAGTCGGAGGGCAACGGCCGGATGTGCCTGACCCTGCCGCAGACGCTGATCACCGTCATGGGTATCGAGAAACTGCTGCCCACCTTCACCGACCTCGAGGTCTTCCTGCAACTGCTGCCGAGATCGTCGACCGGCGAACGGATGAACCCCTACACATCGCTGTGGACGGGCGTGCACCCCGGTGACGGACCGCAGGAATTCCACCTCGTCCTGCTCGACAACGGCCGCACCAAAGCCCTCGCCGACGAGGTGGGACGCGCTGCGCTGCACTGCATCCGGTGTTCGGCCTGCCTGAACGTCTGCCCGGTGTACGAGCGCACCGGCGGACACGCCTACGGGTCGGTCTACCCCGGCCCCATCGGCGCCATCCTCACCCCACAGCTGACCGGTATGGAAGGGCACGGCGACCCGAATTCGTCGCTGCCGTACGCGTCCTCGTTGTGCGGGGCCTGCTACGACGTCTGCCCGGTGAAGATCGACATCCCCAGCCTGCTGGTGGAGCTCCGCGGCAGGGCCGTGGACAACGACCGCGACCGGACCATCCCCGGTGGGTGGGACGCGGCGATGAAGGCGGCCGCCTGGGTGATGAGCGACGAGAAGCGTTTCGCGGCAGCGGAAAAGGGCCTTGCGCTGGGCCGGGTGTTCGGCGGCCGCAAGAAGCGGATCCGACACCTGCCGCCGCCGCTGTCCGCCTGGACCACCAGCCGGGATCTCCCGGCGCCGCCGGCGCAGACCTTCCGCGACTGGTGGAAGAACGACCACACCGATCCCTCCGCACCGGGTGCACCGACCGCACCGACCGCACCGACCGCACCGACCGCACCGACCGTGGACCAGACATGAGCGGCCGTGACGTCGTGCTCGGCCGGATCAAGGCCGCGCTCGCCGACGACGCCGAACCTCCCCCGCCGGTTCCCCGCGACTACCTCCGCAGCGGCACCCGTGCGGCCGGCAGCGAGCAGGCACTGGAGCTGCTGACCGACCGGTTGGTCGACTACAAGGCACTGGTCGACCGGGTGGACCTCGCGGGTCTCCCCGATGCCGTCGACTCCGCCCTGCGAGGCATGGACGCGATCGTCATCGGCCCCGGGCTGGACCCGCAGATCGCCGACGCCTGTGGGCGCGGCGGGCGCCGGGTGATCACCGATTCCGAGCCCGACACCCTGACGCCCCAGGAGCTCGACGCTGTCGACGCGGTTGTCACCACCGCGCGGGTGGCCATCGCGATGAGCGGGACGATCATCCTCGACGGCGGTCCCGGACAGGGCCGCAGGGCGATCACCCTGGTGCCGGACCGGCACATCATCGTGCTGACCGCGGAGCAGGTCGTCGAGACGGTGGCCGAGGCCATCGGCATCCTGGAGCCGACGGCCCCGTTGACGATGATCGCCGGCCCGTCCGCCACCAGCGACATCGAACTCGAGCGGGTCGAGGGCGTGCACGGGCCGCGGACGTTGCACGTCATCATCGTTCCGTGAGGACGTCGAGAAGAGCTCCGCGCGGCGTGTGAGCGTTCCCGTGGTGGGTACGGTGCTGGCGTGACCCTCCCGATGAACACCGACCTGGAGCTGCGCTCCTTCCCCCGCCTGGCCCGTTCCGGCGCCGCCCACTCCTCCGCCTCGGTTGTCGGACTGGGCTGCTGGCAGCTCGGAGCAGACTGGGGAGAAGTGACCGAGAACGACGCCCTCGCGGTCCTTCAGGGCGCTGCGGATTCCGGCGTCCGCTTCTTCGACACGGCCGACGTCTACGGCGACGGGCGCAGCGAGCAGCTGATCGGCCGGTTCCTCAGTGCCATCGGCTCGGACGCGGACGACATCATGGTGGCCACCAAGATCGGCCGCAGGGCGGATCCGTTCGCGCCCGAGACGTTCACGGAGCAGAACCTGCGCGGCTGGGTCGACCGCTCGCGCCGCAATCTCGGTGTCGACACCCTGGACCTGGTCCAGTTGCACTGCCCGCCCACCGCGACGTTCTCCGACGACGCCGTCTTCGACGTCCTCGACGCTCTGCAGAGCGAGGGAGCCCTTGCCGGGTACGGGGTCTCGGTGGAGACGTGTGCCGAGGCGCTGACCGCGATCGCCCGTCCCGGCGTGGTCAGTGTGCAGATCATCCTGAACGCGTTCCGGCTCAAGCCTCTCGACGAGGTGCTGCCGGCCGCCGCCGAGGCCGGTGTCGGGATCGTCGCCCGGGTGCCACTCGCCAGTGGCCTGCTGTCCGGCAAGTATTCGTCCAGCACGACGTTCGCGGCGGACGATCACCGCAACTACAACCGGTCCGGCGCCGCGTTCGACGTCGGTGAGACCTTCTCGGGCGTCGACTTCGAGACCGGCCTGGCGGCGGTCGCCGACCTGACCGCGGCACTGCCCGACGGCGTCCCGCTCCCGCAGGCGGCCGTCCGGTGGATCATCGAGCAGCCGGGTGTCACCACCGTCATCCCCGGCGCCCGCAACCCCTCGCAGGCGCGCTCCAACGCCGATGCAGGCCGGTCCGAGCTACCGGAGGGCTTCGCCGACGCCGTCCGCACCGTCTACGACAAGCGACTGCGGGCGGACATCCACCCGCGCTGGTAGCAAGTGGCCGGCGACCACCGCGATCAGCAGCAGGCTCATCGCCAGCAACTGCGCGGCAATCAACTGTGCCATCGAGCCGTGCATCATCAGCAGCAGGCAGGTCTGGAGGACCGCGCCCGCCAGGATCACCCACGACTGCCGCAGCCGATGGGCCGCCAGGTGATGGCTCGCGATCAGGTTCGCCACCGCGAACATGGTGGTGGCCAACGCATACACCGCAAGCGGAACGCTGAGACCGGCGTATTCGGGGGACCACACCGAGCACCGGGCCGCCGGCGAACAGCGCCGCGAGCGTGCAGGCGGCCCCGAGACCGACGACGGCCAGCACTCCGCCGGCCAGGATCCGTTGTCCGCCCTCGCCTTTCGCGTGCCGCGACGCCACCTCGGCAAACTGCGCTGCCATTTCGTGACTAACCTTCGGGAGTGTGGGAGTTTTCGCGGTGATGACGGCTGGATCAGCCGCCGGAAACGCGGCTGTCGGAATCCACCGACGTTGACCATGAGTGAGGGACCGACTCGACAGGGGGGTTTCCGTCGAATTTCAGCCACCGCAGTTAGCGTAGGGGAGACAGATTCGGCGAATGCTCTGCTCTCAGCAGCATCAGTTCCGGCGTACCGGAGTTGGCAAGGTCAACCACCGCACCGCCGTCCCTGGCGACCGTCACCGCGTCACCATCGCTCGAGAAGCCGGATGCCGACGAATGAACTCTGCGCTGCCGTCGACCAACAGCGCGCGGCGTGCACTTACCTGCTTTCCGTGGCGCCCCACGGCTCCCGTGGCAGTGAAAGGCTCTGTTCGAGCAGCGCCGCGCCGAGTTCATGGCCACGCAGCGGCTTGGTCAGGTAACCGTCCATGCCGATCTCCTCGCACGTCGCGGTCGGCGGCGGTTGCGCTCGCGGTCAGTGCGATGATCGTTGGCTGACGAATTGCATCACCGAGAAGCCGGATGCGTCGGGTCGCTTCCAGGCCGTCCATTTCCGGCATGTGAACATCCATCATGACGGCCGGCGGCCCTGGGGGTCTCATCTCCGGGCAGTGAACTCAGACCCGGCCACCGTCAACAGTCATGATGAAGTCGCTCATCCGGCACCCTGGCCGCAATCGGCCAGGATCACTCCACGGGAAGCAAAGACGAGACCTTCGCGCTGAAAACCGCTCACGTGGATGCTTTTAGGTAGCGAAAAGTAGGACAGGACAACTCCGGTCGCCACGGACGGGTTGAAAAAGGCGGGTATCGAGTAGAAAAAGTATCAATTCAAGAAAGAGTGACGGTCCGTCCAGGGTTCAAGGCCCTGCCCGCCCTCAGACACGCCAACCGAGAGTAACTTCTCGGCTACGCTGAGTCTAACACTGAGCCCTGTGCCATCCTCGTGCGGCACAGGGGCGGCGGAGTTTCGGGATCGCTGGGGTAGCGCTCCCGAGTCCGGTCTTATCTGTCACGACATGGGGGAGGCGCCGTGCGGTACGCACCAGCCCAGAGGTACATGATCGATGCCGACCTGACAGGGGCACTGGCCATCCAGGATCGCCAGCCGGCCGCCTTTGCGGACGATTTCCCGACCTTGTTCCGAGTTCGGTGAACGGGATATGACCGCGGTGAGCACGAATGGCGCTTCAGCGGCCACCATTCGCGGGACTCATCCCCCGCTGCGGATTGGAGTGATCTCTGCGTTCCCGCCCGGGCGGAACAGTCTGAACGAGTTCGGTTTTCACCTGGTGAAGCACCTGGCGAACGAGCCGGAGGTCGAGCAGGTGGTGCTGTTCGCCGATGAGACCGACGCCGGCGAGCCTGAACCGTTGCCGAAGGTGAAGGTGATTCCCTGCTGGCGATTCAACAGCATTGGCAACCTGCTCCGCATCGTCCGCACCGTCCGCAAGGCCAAGCCGGACGCGGTGGTTCTGAACCTGCAGTTCGCGACGTTCGGCGATCGTCGTATCGCAGGCGGGTTGGGCTTGCTGAGCCCTTTGCTTCTTCGGCTGGCCCGGGTGCCGACGATCGTCATCCTGCACAACCTGGCCGACAATGTGGACATGCAGGACGCCGGCTTTGCCGGGTCCGCACTGAGTGCCAGGTTGATGCAGCTGGCGGGGCGGATGCTGACCCGCGCCCTGCTGACGGCTGATCTGGTCGCGTTGACCATCCCGCGGTACGTCGAGTATGTCAGGGACAGCTACGGCGCCAAGAATGTGCTGCTCGCGCCGCACGGCAGCTTCGAAGAGGTTGCCGTTCCATCCTTCTCGGTGCCCTGCGGTCCCCGGCGCATCATGGCTTTCGGGAAGTGGGGAACCTACAAGACCGTCGACATGCTGGTGGACGCCTACCGGGAACTCATCGACCGCGGATACCCCGATCTCGAGTTGGTGCTGGCCGGGAGTGACAGCCCGAACTCCGCCGGATACATGGCCGGAGTGGCAACGCAGTACGCAGATCTGCCCGGATTGGTGCTGACCGGTTACGTCGCCGAGAATGAGGTCGCACCGCTGTTCAGTTCCTCGACGGTCGTTGCTTTCCCCTACACGTCCACCACCGGCAGTTCCGGTGTGCTGCATCAGGCCGGCGAGTACGGCCGGGCGGCGGTCCTGCCGCGGATCGGCGACCTCGTGGACATCATCGAGGAGGAGGGCTTTCAGGGCGTCTACTTCACCCCTGGAGACACCGAGAGCCTGGCAGATGCATTGGCCAAGGTCCTCGACGACCCGGAACTACGGGTCTCGCTGGGCCGCACCAATTTCGCGGCCGCTTCGGGTATTCCGATGTCCGAAGTGGTGCACTGGCACCTCGTGCACATCCGGCGGGTGCTCGATCGCAGCAAGCTCAGCCGGGTGGCGCGGAAATGAACGGCCGACAGCGCCCCCGCGGCGTGATTGTTGGGCCGAGCCGACACCATCCCACGGTGCAGCCACCAAGAGTGGGGACACGATGAATTCCGAGACCTATGAGGCCTATCGAACCTGGATCAGCCGGCCGTTGACGGAGAAGCCGAAGATATCGGTGGTGATTCCCGCCTACAACGAGGAGTGGCGCATCCTGCCCACTGTCGGGGCGATCGCCACCCATATGAGTTCCCGTGACGAGCCTTGGGAGCTCATCATCGCAGACGACGGATCCACGGACACGACGGTGGAATTGCTGCGGGATCTGCGGTTTCCGAACATGCGCGTACTGGTGGCCGATCGCAACCGGGGAAAGGGAAACGCGGTACGCCGCGGAATGCTCGCAGCCGAAGGCGAATACGTCCTCTTCGCCGATGCCGACCAGTCGACGCCGATCGAGCAGTTCGACGGATTGCTCACCGAACTCAGGGACGGCTACGACGTCGCCGTCGGATCCCGTGCGGTGGCCGGTGCGGCAGTCACCGGTAAGAGCATGCTCCGAAAGTTTCTCAGCCGGAGTCTGCGCACGGTGGTGTCCTTCGGGTTCGGCGTCAAGATCTCGGATACTCAATGCGGCTTCAAGCTTTTCACTGCGGAGGCCGCCCGCACCCTGTTCGAGTTGCAGATCGTCGAGGGGTTCTCGTTCGACCTCGAGGTTCTGTACCTGAGCGGCAAGATGGGTCTTCGGGTTGCCGAGGTTCCCGTCGAGTGGATCGACGCACCCGGATCCACGGTCGATGCTGCGAAGGTCTCCGCCCAATTCGTCGTCGACCTGGTCAAGATCCGAGTCAATGACCTGCGCGGCCACTACACGGTCGACGGCGCTTCCTCGGTTGCGAGGGCCATCGCCCGTCATCAACTGACGGCCGCCCACCAACACCCGTTCAACTCGTAGGAGACCGATGAGAATCCGCACAGAGACAGGCGCCGGCAAGCATCTGGTCAACCTTGCCGGCCGCTTCGACGCGCACGAGGTCAACGCCTTCCGGCTCGCAGTCGAGCCGCTGTTGGCTGACGACGGATCGGTGATCCGCGTCGACCTGGCAAACGTTGTCTTCGTCGACTCCAGTGCGCTGGCCGAATTGTTGAAGGTACAACGGACCGCGACCGCGCACGGCGGTGACCTGGTGCTGGTCGACGTGTCCGATCCGGTCCGGGTGATCCTCGAGTTGACCGCGCTGGGACCGGTGTTCACCACCGAGTCGAGCGGTGTCCCGGCCACCGCTGTGAGCGATGGGCGCTGACTTGCGGGTCGAGCCCACCTCCGTGGCTGAGCTCTCCCGCAGGGTCGGCATGCTCCTCGAATCGGAGGACCGACTGACGGCGGCCCTGGTGGCGACCCAGGACCGGATGGCGGCACTGCGGGCGTTGATCGAGGTGCCGATCGATTCGCTCGAGGACAACACCGCACTCACCCTCATGCTCGGCGAAGCGCTGGAACTGACCGATTCCGACAGCGCCGTTCTACGCCGTGGCGATTCGAGCCTGGTCGTTGGCGCTGCACGTAACGTGGCCGAACTGGGCGGCCTGCTGGTCGACCTGCCTCTGGGACCGGCCGGCCAGCCGTGCCCGGTTGACTTCTCCTCCGGTGCAGCCGTTGTCGCCGCCTTGCAGGACGCGGACGGCCCGGCCGCCCTGGGGCTCACCAGGAACTCCGGGCGGCATTACTCGACGGGCGACCTGCAACTGGTCGACGCCATCGTCGCGGCCACCGAGAAGCTGATGACCCTCACCCGGATGCACCGCGAAGGGATGCAGCGGGCGGCGATCGAGCGCGACCACCAGATGGCCTCCAGCCTCGCCCAGGCGATCCTGCCGGCGGTTCCGCCGATCCTGGGTGGGGTCGCTGTTTTCGCGAAGACCGCTCCGGCTCAGCTTTCCGGTGGCGACTTCTACGTCTTTGACGTCCTCGACGGGGTTTTGTGGTTCGCCGTCGGGGACGTCGCCGGCAAGGGATTGCCGGCGGCCATCGTGATGACCAGGGCGGTGAGCGCGGCCCGAGTGGCGTTTCACACCCATCCCGAGGACGACCCGGCCAGCGCGCTGGCCACCGTTGGCGACGAACTGTTCGGCTACCTGTCTGCGGTCGGCCTGTTCGTCACCATGGTGCTGGGGTCCTACCGGCCGGGCAGCGGCGTGCTGAATCTGTGCAACGCCGGTCACTCGCCGGTGCTCTCGATCGCCCAACGGCGGACGGCGACCCTGCGGCCGTCCACGCCACCGGTCGGGGTTGTGCCCGGTGCCAGGGGTCGCACCCAGTGCATACCTTTCGAACTCGGCTCGACGTTGATTCTCGGGTCGGACGGCCTGACCGAACAGGAGGATCCCGCCGGTGCGATGTACGGCTACGAGCGGTTCGAGCGCCGGGTCCTCGAGTACAGCGACCTGTCGCTACCCGACATGGGTGCGCAGATGATCACCGATGTGGCGCAGTACGCCCAGGGCACGCCACCATCCGACGACCGCACCCTTGTGCTCCTGAGGGCGGGCACGTGACCCCAGTTCAACCGGACGAACCCGAACCGACCGTCGACGTGGTGAGGTCGAGGCTCGCCATCGCCGCCGACGCCCTGGCGGTCAGGGAACTGCCCGACTGGCTGCACGGGCTACTGGCAGCCACCGGGGACGAGGCGGCCACGTTCCAGGCCAAACTCGAGTTGGCCGTGCATGAGGTGTGTATGAACGTCATCGACCATGCCTATGGGCCGCAACACCTTCCCCGCCGGGGCGATGTGATCATCGACGGCGAGGTCGACGCGGCTGCGATACGCATCCAGATTCGAGACCGGGGCGAGGGCTTTGACCCGGCATCGATTGCCACACCCGTCCCCGGCGTACCGCAGATCAGGGGTTACGGCCTGGTCATCGTCGGGAAACTCGCCGATGACCTGCACTTCACGCGACAGGGCGACACAAATATCTGCTCGCTCCGATTCGACCGTGCACTCGACAAACAGGGAAAACGATCATGACCAGCCACCAGCTGCGCCCGGTTCCTGACACGAGCCGGGCCGTGACGATCACGACCCGCGTGATTTCGACCGACAGCAACGGAGCGGTCACCCCTTCGCCGGCGTCCACCTCCGCCGCGATTGTTCTCACCGGGCGGCTCGATGCCGTCGAGGCGCCGAAAGTCAGAGGGGAACTCACCCGGGTGCAACTGGCCGGCGCCGGCCTCATCGTCGTCGATCTGGCCGACGTGACCTTTATCGACAGCGCCGGCCTCGCCGCGCTGATCCGCGGGCGACGCGAAGCCCAGCGATTGGGCGGGGATGTCATCCTGATCTCGCCATCGGACCGGAGCGCGTTGCGGGTTTTCCAACTGACCCAATTCGACGAGGTGTTCCGGATGGTTTCCAGCCGGTCGGACGCATGACGGCGGGATCGTCCGATGATCCGGTCGCTCCGGCGCTCGTTGTCGACGACGACACGGTCTCCCGGCTGGTCCTTGCCCACATGCTGCGTGGGCTTGGACTTACGGTTGTCGAGGCCGATGACCTGGCGCCCGCCGTTGCACTCGTTGCCGAGCAGCATTTCTCGGTCGTCTTCTCGGACTATTCGATGCCAGGCGGGACCGGGCTGCAGCTCTTCCAGCAGCTCCGCTCGATTCCCCACAGGCCGCATTTCGTGTTGGTCACCGGAATAGTGGACAAGGCAGATCACGGCAGTGCTGACCCGGACGGCGTCGACGCCTATCTCGCCAAGCCGGTGAGCACCCGAGCTCTCCGCACCTGTCTGAGCTCGCTTGCGTCGCAGGAGCCGGGGCCTTCATGACATCCATGGAGAATTGGCTAAAAAGCACCGTGACAGCAGCGAGGGTGTGGAATTGATGGGTTTGGCCCGCAGGGTGATCGGCCGAACGGCCCTCGTCGGAGGATGGGTCTTGGCGGCGGGTATGTCGGGGGTGGCGCTGATCCGGCTGGTGCGGTCGGAGAGCCAGCCTCAGCTGATCGGTGTTCAGGGGATCGGGATGTGGCTCCTGCTGCCCGCCTACCCGCTCGCCGTCGCCGCGGCCCTGACGCGCCGGCGTTCTCTGGCCGCCGTCGCGGTGGTGCTGTCGATCGGAAACGTCGTCTGGCTGAGCGAGGCCTACGAATCGGGGCAGCCGCGGACACCGGTGGCAGGCGCGGTCACCTTTCGACTGGTCACCGCCAACATGTTGCTGACGAACACCGAGGTCGAGGCACTGGCCCATGATCTCCTGGCCACCGACGCCGACGTGCTGGCCCTGCAGGAATTCACCCCCGAGCACTTGGCCGACATCACCCACGCCGGGCTGCTCGACGAGTATCCTCACCAGATCCTCGATGCCAAGCCAGGTTTCCACGGCTCCGCGATCCTGTCGAAGTTCCCGATCAGCGACGGCGGGGCCTTCGACGAGGCCGGTTCGCCGATGACCCGGGCGAATATGGTCACCGCCGCGGGCACCGTCGTGCTGGTCAACGTGCACCCGGTCGCGCCGATCAACGAGTCGCAGGCCCGCCGGTGGCGCACACAGTTCGACCTGCTGGCCCAGCTGCCGGCGGAGGTCTCAGGGCCTCTCATCATGGCCGGCGATTTCAACGCGACCAAGGATCACGCTCCCATGCAGGCCCTGCTCGCCAGCGGCATGCGTGACGCGTATTCGGACGCGGCCGACGGGATCGGCGCAACCTGGCCGCAGTGGGACGGCCCGGTCTTCCCTGTGATGCGCCTTGATCATGTGCTGGTCAACGATGCGGTGTCGGTGTTGGGTGCGGAGGTGCAGGCCAACCGGGGCAGTGACCATCGCCGGTTGGCCGTGGACCTGGCACTAACGCTGGTCCCCAGTCGGGTGTAACCGTTGCCCGAGGGTTTCAGCAGAAGGGCCCGGCTCTTCGCTTGTTGTCCGCTGCGGACTGACAGGTCAGCCGATGATGGTGAGGCGCTGCCGCTGCGTGCCGACGTTGCCGGCCGCGTCGGTGGCCGAGACGACGACAACCTCATGAATAACACCGTCGACGACCACCAGCATTTGCTGCCTGCCGGCACATCGACTCGACCGTGATCTTCGGTGCAGCTGCCTTGGTCGACATGGCCGAACCGCCGTCGATCACGATGGACGGCGCGACCAAGTCGACAGTGAGGGCCTGGTGCGCGGTCCGGGTGTTGCCGGTTACATCACCCACGCTGGCCGCAAGGGTGTATCTGGCGGACTTCAGCGCTGGGGCGGTCAGAGACCAGGCACCTGCGGCGGTGACGGTGGTGTTGAGCGGTTGAGCGAGACCGGTCACCCTTCATGAACGCGTCCCAGTTGCTGCCCCACCATCCGTGAAAGTTCGGGGACCGATCATCGGGCACTGGTTATTCGAAGCCTTTCACTCTCCGTACTCGGCCGTATGCTTACAGTAAGCTGAAGACGCCGGGGGGTAGCGATGTGCGGCGTCCTCGCGGGCGCCCGGCAGGGGGTTGGACGATGGTGGTTGGCGCTGTGAGCACTGGGACCGACGGCTCCGGAAGGGACGGCAGGGCGGTCGATGGCGACCCGACCGCCGGCAACCACCAGCAACGCACAGCCGCGTCAGCCGGAACAGCAGCCGCCGACGTGACCCAACCGGCGTTCACCGCGCTCATCGTGGACGACGAACCGGACCAATTGTCACTGCTGACGACGTACTTCCACCGGGCTGGTTGTTCTGTGATTGCGGTGCACGATGCCGAACGGGCGTTGGCTTTACCTGCCGACCTCGCCCTGGATCTGATGGTCGTCGACCTGCGACTTCCGGGTATGGACGGTTGGCAGCTCGCGCACCTGCTGCGCGAACGATATCCGCGCTGCCCGATCGCGATCACGTCCGTGCTTGACGTCGACGACTACCCCGATGCCGACGCCGTCCTACCGAAACCCGTGACCAGGGCCCACATCGAGACTCTGATCGCAACGATCAGCGCGGCCCGGGCGCGGCAATGACGGCCCCCTCACCGGGTTCGCCGCCGACGGTCGTGATCGCCGACGACGACGCCGATATCAGGCTCCTGGTCGGCGTCGCCGCTCGGCGGGCGGGTGCGTCGATCGAAGCGACCGTCTCCAACGGCGCCGCAGCACTGCAGGCAATCAGGGCCATACGGCCAGACCTGGCGATCCTCGACGTGGCGATGCCAGAACTGACCGGGCTCGAAGTCTGCCGCTCGTTGCGAATGGACCCGGCCACCGCACATACCCGGGTGATGCTGCTGTCCGCGGCGGTTCATCAGGATGCGATCCGTGCCGGCTCGGACGCCGGCGCGGACCTTTACGTGCACAAGCCGTTCAGCCCGCGATCACTGGCCGGTCAGATCGAGGAACTGCTCGCCGCAGCGCGTGTCCTGTGACGGCCGCGACCATTCCGGCAGATGCCTTGTCCACGGCCGCCAACGATCCGTCGGCACATCGCCGGAATCGGATGGTCGGACTCATTCAGGGCTTCGCCATCGACTCCAACTCCGTGTTGGAACGCCAATTGTGCACGGCGGCCGTCTTTCTGCTTTCCCAGCTGCTGTTGTTCATCCCGGGCGTCTCCGTCACCACGGTCACCGAGGTCCTGATTGCCAACATGCTTGCCCTGGCGGCAACCGGCGGGGCGTTCGTCCTTCGTGCTCCGTACGTGCCCCCGCGAGCGGCGATGATCATCCCGCTCATTGACATCCTCGCTATCGGGCTGTTGCGCGCCGGGACCGGCGGACAGACGTCGATCTTCACCATCATGATGGTGCTGCCGGTGCTCTCCCTCGGCGTCGAGCCAGGCCGGCTGCCGATGCTGATCGGCGCGCCCGTGACAGTGGCTGCGCTGCTGCTGCCGTTGGTGGGCAATCCGACCGCCCTCGCGGACGGTCAATGGAGCCGTATCATCTTCGGCCCGGTCATACTCGGGCTGGTCTGCCTGTCCGCCAATGAATTGACCTGTCGACTCCGATCCCGGGTCAGGGCCGTCCAGAAACTGCAACGGGAACAACAACAGTTGCTGCTGGCCGCCGAGGACCAGGCAGCCATGTCGGCCGCCGCATCCGCGTTGCTGCGCGAGTCGTCCGGTCAGCTGTCCAGCGTGATCAACGCGGTCACCGAGCAGTCGATCATCGCCACCGACCGCACCGGCAGGATCGAGGTCTTCAATGCCGGTGCCCAGAAGATGCTGAAAGTGGCGGCACACGACGCGATCGGTCGCTCGATCACCCAGTTCCACCGCTCCGACGAGTTGACCAGCGCCGAGGACGGCCCGGTCATCCAGGACACTCCGGCGGTGCGCCCGAACGCCGACAGCGCAGCGTTCCGCGTTCTGACGGCTGGAGTGAGACACGGGTTTCCGAGACTGGGGGACTGGACCTATGTCACCGGGGACGGCTCCGAGAAACGCGTCCAAGTGGCCGTCACCGCCAAACGGGACGCCGGCGAGGACGTTGACGGGTTCCTTTTTGTCGCCACCGATGTCACCGACGAACGCGAGCAGGCAAAGACCAGGGACGAATTCGTCAACCTGATCTCGCACGAACTACGAACACCCCTCAGTTCCATTCTCGGCTATCTGGAACTGATTTCCGACGACGAGGAGAACCCGCTGTCCGAGGAACAGCACAGGTATCTGGTCATCGTCGAGCGCAATGCCAACCGGCTGCTCCGACTGGTCTCGGATCTGCTGTTCACCGCGCAAGTGGAATCCGGGCGGTTCCAGTTGCAGGAACAATCGGTTGACCTGCACAGCGTGCTCGCCAACGCGGTCGAGACGGCGACCCCCGTGGCGGCAACCCGGGACGTGCGTGTCCGGCTCGCGGAGTCCACCGATGCCATCCGGGTCTGGGGCGACCCTGTCCGGCTGGGTCAGGCCGTCGACAACCTGGTGTCCAATGCGGTCAAGTTCACCCCCTCCGGCGGGCGGGTCGCCGTCACCCTGGGGATCGGCGGCGGAGAGGACGGCCCAGAAACGCGCGCACTGGTGTGCGTCAGCGATACCGGCATCGGGATCCCCGCGGACGAGATGGACAGGCTCTTCTCCCGGTTCTTCCGGGCAACCACCGCCACCAAGAATGCCATCCCAGGAGTAGGTCTCGGCCTGACGATCAGCAAGGCGATCGCTGCCGCGCACGGGGGCGAGATCCGGGTGGCCAGCACCGTCGGGGAAGGCACCACGTTCACCCTCGACCTGCCGATGATCGACGATGTCTACGCCGACACCGCGGTGGCACCGCCCGGTCGACCTGATCGACGTCAGCGCCCGAAGAAGGGCGACACCATGGCCCGCCACCATTTCCGCTCATGATCGTGACGGTCCTCACGACAACTGCTATTTCGGATCACGTACCGATGACAGCGAATGAGGACGAGGTTCCACTCTGGCAACCGTCAAGATCTGACAAGGACTCGTCGGCGGCACTATCTGGCAGGCATGATCAACCTATGCCACCCGTCCTGGACAGCCAGCGGCTCACGGACTGGGCGATGAGCAGTTCCTGTGGGAGACGCTCGCGATCCTCCTCTCGGAACTGCCCGGGCAACAGGCCACCATGCAGGCCGCATTCATGCTGACCACCGGGCGGCGATGCGCGATCAGGCCCACAGCCTTGGATCGTCCAGTGCCATGCTCGGTCTGCCGGAGTTGGCGTCGTCCTGCCGGCGGTGGGATCCCAGGCCCTCGGCGCGAAACCCCCAGCATTGGCTCATGCGTTCGATCGGTGGATGTCCTCCTCAGATCGAGCGCACCGGGCGGCCGCTGACTGGCTGGCAACGCAGCAGGACTCGGGAGGACACCAGCCCCGAACATGCAGTTGCCTATTCTGACCGGATCTACATCACCATCTACTCGACAGGGTTGTTCATCGCGAGCTTGGCCGACCAATGCTCGCGAATGCCACTGAGCGTGACAATCTCGAGTCCTCTCCCGTGCAGGGGTTTCCGTTCGATTTCCGGGGAATGCCGTCAGACCGTACCGCCGGTCGGTTAGTGACGTTCCTTCGTGAACAGTTGCTACACTCGAAGGGCGAAATACTGTCGGATCTTCAGCCAATAGCCGACGGGTGTTATCCATGGGGAATAGGTCGTGCACGTGTCCGGGTGAAGACGGGCGGTTCCCGGCGCTGCCATTGTGACCGGGCGGGAAGAATTCAGATGGGTCCGGACAAGTGATGGCGACGTCAACAGGGCCCGCTGGGCCGAACAACGATGCCGGCGTTTCGGCCACGGGCGGACGCCAACTAGTGGCCGGGGGCACGGTCCTCGCCATTTCCCTGATCGTGACCAACGCAGGCAACTACCTCCTGAACCTGCTCCTGGGACGCTGGCTTTCTCCGGCCGAGTTCGCCGACGCCACTCTGATGGTCACGCTGATGTTGACCTTCGCCTCGATCTCGGTGTGTTTCGCGCTGGTCACCGCCCGCTTCATCGGGATTCGTGACGCCGCAGGTGACGTCGACGGGGCCGAGCGGCTGTCGCACTGGCTGCGCCGCGTTGCCCTTGTCATCGGAATTGTGATCGCCGCGGTCGTGGCCGCAGGCTCGCCCTGGTGGCGCGAGATCTTCCACACGGAATCCGCTTGGCCGTTCGTGATCCTGGCCGCCGGCATCCCGTTCTACTTTCAATGCGCGATCGGAAGAGGGACGCTCCAGGGCAGGTTCCGATTCGTCCCGCTGGCGGTCACCTTCCTGGTGGAGATGGCGGTCCGGGTGTCGGTGGGCGCCGGACTGGTCCTACTCGGCATGGGAGTGAACGGCGCCACCGCCGGACTGGCGTTGTCGTTGATGGCGGCGTGGGCAACCGTGATGTTCTTCCGTCCGAGCCATTCGCGGGCGCCAGGCACCGATGGCCAGGGCCGGGCTGCAGTTGGCCCGGATACCGCCGAGCGCGCAGGCGTGCGCGCCTATGCGGCGTTCGTGTCCGTCCTCCTGGTCGGTCAGATGATCATCAACAACAGTGACGTGCTGATCGCCAAGGCCAGCCTGTCGCCCTATGACGCCGGCCTCTACTCGGCGGTGGCCCTGATCGGCCGGGCAGTGTTCTTCCTGTCCTGGTCCGTTGCCACGGTGGTCTTCCCCGTCGTCGCGGTGCGTCATGCCAAAGGTGAGTCAGGCCAGCGGGTCCTGGTCGGTGGCGTCATCGCTGTCGTGGGTATCGGCACGGTGTGCGTCGTGGGTGCGTTGCTCTTCGGCGGCCCCGTTTTGGGTGTCGTGCTGGGGCCGGAATACAGCGGATTGAGCGGCCCGCTTGCTGTCTATGCCCTCGCGACCACCCTGTTCGCCGTTAGCTGCCTCATCGCGAGCCAGCATCTCGCGACCGGCAGGATCAGGGAGTCCTGGATCGTGCTCGCCGGCGCCGTCGTGCAGATCGTCCTGTTGCTGTTATGGCACAACAGCATGGCCCAACTCATCGGTGCTCAGCTGGTGGCGATGAGCCTGCTGTTGGCGGCAGTGGTGATCAGTCATTTTGCGCCCTACCACGGTGCCGCACGATTCCAGAAGGTGGCGAACGTCGCGACGGCGAGGACCGGAATCGCGGAGTGATGACGACGACTTCGTTCCGGTCATGACGTCGCAGACCGAGCCGTCAACGTCGTTGTCGCCGCTGGACTCCTCGGACACGCCGACCGCACCGGTCGAGGCGCCCACCCGACCCGAGGGCGGGAAGGGCCTCAGGCCGCGGACGATCGCGCTCGTGGCGGGGGCGTTCTTCTACATCGGCTCGTTCGTGGTGTTCCGCGACGTTCTCACGGCCATTCCGTCCGTTCTCAACGGCGACGCTGTCATCGCGGGCGACGAGCTGGTGCCCTTCTTCAACCCGCGCAGCCAGCTGCTGGAGCAAGCGGCAGGCGAATTCAACGAACTGGTCAACGGCTACGAGTTCCGCGTTCGCTACGCCTTCCTCACCACCTGGCTGCGGTACTACAAAGTCCTCCCGTTTGCCATCCTGCTGGTCATCCCGACCCTTTTCTGGGTGGTGTATCTGACCGTGGCCCGATTCATGGACAAGGTATTCACCACCCTGTCCTCCCAGGCGATCTACCTGGCCACCGTGTTCCCGGTCACCCTGATCTATCTGATCATGGTGTACTCGAAGATCACCCATTTCTACACACTGATTCTCGGCCTGGTGCTGATGACCATTTCAGCGATGTGGATGCTCTATGCCCTGCTGTTCGCGGGCCGCAAGTGGAAGCGCTACATGGTGCTGTCCAGCCTGGCCACCCTTTTCAACCCGGCGATCCACTACCTGATCCTGTTCAGCCTGTTCTTCGGCATCACCGTTGTGACGCTGTCGATCGGCGAGATCGGCCGATGGATTCGCCGGGGCGGTCCGGCCAGAGTCCGACTACTGCCGGGGCGGGTGCGGCGGCTGATTCTTCAGTCCGGGCGCTGGCGCAGGGTGCGCTCGGCGATCCGCCATGGGGCGGGGACGGTCATCGGCCGTTGCATTTCGGCCGGCGTGCTGTATGGCCTGATCACCCTGATTCCGTACGCGCTGTTCGTCAAGTACGTCGCGTTGGCGGGGGTGACCAACCTCAGCGACACGGTGCCGGGTGACTTCTATTTCATCCAGGATGCGTCGGTGTCTTGGCTGCACCTGCTGTCCTGGGACCTCGCCGGTATCACGGATAAGATTCTCTTCGGGGACTACCTGGCCAAAGTTCCCCGATATCCCGACGCCCTGTATACGGTGTTGCTTTTCGCCCCACTGGCCGTGCCGCCCATCCGCCGCCGACTGTTCGCCACCCGACCGCACCGGCAATTGCTCGGCGTCATCTACGTCGCGATTGCCTTTGCGCTCTGGGCAACCATCGGTTACGCGCAACCGCTGTGGTTTCCCACGTTCCACCGAACCCTTGCCAACATCGCGATCGCGGCCAACGCCAGCCACTCCACCATCGGCAACCTCGTCGTGACGGTGGCAGGCACCATCGTCCAGGTGCTGCGGTTCCCGCACCGATTCCAACTCATCCTGTTCATGCTGGCGCCGCTGGTGATGTCGCTGACGCTCGCGTATCTGATCGATCTGGTCGGCGGCAGCTGGGCCCGTGCCTTCTCCGCATCCCCCATCCCACGGCGCGCAGTACCGGTCCGCGGAATCATCGGCCGGTCGACCGCGCACCTGAGTTCGCGGCTCAGGTTCCGTTTCCCTGCCCGACCGCGGCCCCCGCGGCGGCCGCGCAAACCGGGCAAGGTGGCCGGGCGTAGCGGGCTTGTCCTGCGACTGCTCGCCACCGTGTGCATCGCATCGGTCTTCTTCATGCCCTTCTGGTCGAGCAACCCGTACCGCTCCGTTTTCGCCTCCGGGGATATGGCCAATTTTCTCTCGCCCTTTCCACTCGGCGATCTCAAGGAGCTCAAGCATGCCCTCAACGGGCTGCCCGAGGGCAAGACCGTGGTGATCCCCCCGACCGAAACCGCCAAGCTCGTGGGCGACGAGAACGGCATCGATCACAAGTTCATCGACAAGTTCTTCATCTATTACCTCGACAAACCGAGCTTCTATTACGGCCTCACCGGCGACGTGAAGAACAAGTTCGAATTTTTCCTGATCCTCCGCGGTCTCTACTATAAACAGGACTGGTGGATCAACGAGGCACGGGATATCGGGGTGCGTTACATCGTCGTCAACCGTAAGATCCACGACAACGGTGGGGTCGGCGCCGAGTATCTGCCCAATGTCGAGAGCTTCGTCGAACCCGGGCTCAAACGCCTCGCGGATGACGTCGCGCTCCGGTTCGAGAACGACAGTTACGCCCTCTATGAGATCACCGACCAGGCGAAGCCGAACCGCCCCACGCTGCTGGTCGACTCGAGCTGGCAGAGCTACCTCAACCTCGTCTTCCACCGACGCAACCTGAGTCGTTGCTACAAGTTCGAGTACACACCCTATTACGATGCGGCAAAAGCCGTGCCGGGTGCGCCGATCCAGCTGCTGACCGACGATGTGCACACCTCCGCCATCGATCTGTACCTCCTGGACCATCCGACGGCGGTCTCGCCGCCGGATACCCGAATGTTCGCCTTCAACCCCAATATCGTGGCATCCAGTTACTATCTCTCGCCGATGTTCCGTTCGTTCCTGCTCTTTTCGAACACCAAATGGAATCGCACCAACATCATCACCCCAGGTGTTTTCGGGACCCTGCGCGGCTCCCTCATCGGCGTGCCCAGGGCGACGCAGTTCAACATCCCGGTCAAGGTCAAGACCGCCGGACGGTACCGGGTGCTCATGCGTACCGCGGATACCGCGAACTCCGTGCGGATAACCTCGCCCACGCTCTCCTACGACAAGTCGTTCGAATTGCGCCCGCCGGCCGGGGACGTGCAATTCTTCAACACAGCGGACGTCTACAAGCCGGACCGGAAGCCGGTCGACACATCGTCGATGTCAGTAGCCGAGATCGAGACTGCGATCCCCGATAGCCTGGTCCCGGTCAATTTCGGCTATTCCTATCAGGACCTCGGTGTCGTCGACGCCAAGGCCGGCGCACACACGTTCTCCGTCGACAAGACCGATGGCAACCCCATGCTCGTCGAGGGGATGATGATGATTCCCGAGGCGACCTACCAAACTCTCACGCTGCCGGCCAACGTCACCCCGATCACCGACCCGAACAAGCTGGAGTGCTCGGAGCGCACCGAAACCGCAGGAACAACAGACGGTTACGTCGATCCCGCCGCCAACCCGGCCCACGCTGATCTGACCCAGGACGAATTGCTCGCACTGGCCGCCGCCGACGTGAAAGACCTTTCGCCGGGAACGGGCGGCGGGGTCGGCGAAACCTGGCTGGGCCTCGCTGCGACCGGGCTCCTGCTGATGCTCAGCGCGCTGCTGGTCCGCTGGCGGTCGCGCCGCGCCACCGAGGACGACGACCCGCAGCAAGCCGATGACGACGAGCCCGACCATGACCAACCCGGCGGCAACAGATCACCGATGGAGGCAGGACAATGACCATCACCCCGCGCAGGATCGTGTTCCTCGGGACACACGGCCAGTACAACATCGGCGACGAGTTGCTGCTGGAAACGTTTCTCACCCAACTCGGGGCCGAACATCATTATGTGGTGAACAGCTACGACCCCGACTTCACCCGCAAGCAACTCGCCGGTCGGTTCGATGTCGAGGTCATCGACACCACCAAGGACCGGGTGCAATTGTTGCGGGATCTGCGCCGATGCGACCGGTTGTGCTTCGGCGGCGGTTCGATCATCAAGGAGCTGTACGCGTCCACCGGCCGGAATCGCTACGCGACCCTGCTGATGATCCTGGCCATCGTGACGTTCACCCGCTGGATCGCCCGCAAGCCGATCGCGATGTTCAACATCGGCGTCGGACCGCTGCGCAGCAAGGGCGGCCACCGCCTCGCGAAGCTGATCCTGTCGCAGGTCGACGAGGTCACCGTCCGGGACGAGAAATCACTGGCCACTTGCCAGACACTGGGGTTGAGCCCGCTGCGTGCGACGGACGCCGTCTTCTCTGCCGACCCGGAGTGGTTGCTCGGCGGGAAGGCCGAGAACATCGCGGCCGCAACAACAGCCACCGGCCCACTGCGTGTTGCACTGAACCTCAATTACGACATCGAGAACCCCGACAACTGGGAGCTGTTCCTCGACCGCCTCGCGGCAGCCCTCCAGCGGGTGCACACCGTCCATCCCATGGAGCTGCACGCGCTGCCGATGCAGGTCGGATTCAAGCAGCACGACGACGGCGAGATCCTCGCCGCGTTCGCTGCCAGGATCCCGGGCATCACCATGCACCAGCATGAACTCCGCACCCACACCGCCGCGGCCCGGCTGATCCGCAGCTGCGACCTGCTCGTCAGTGAGCGCCTGCACGCCATCGTGATGGCGTCGGTCCTCGGCGTGCCGTCCTACGTTCTGGCCTACGACGTCAAGGTCCGCGAGCTCGCGGCCATGCTCGGCCTGGCGGCGTGGACCACGGACATCAACAAGCCGTTCCCGGTCTCGGAGCTGGCCGAGCGGCTCGAGGCGGTGATCGAGCAACGTGCCGACGTCGCAGCCGGGGTCCGCGACCGGAGTGCCGTGCTCGGCGCCGAGGCGCGGCGGAACTTCGACGCCGCTCGGGCCTGGGTCGGTGGGGCGACCACCGAGGCGAGAGTCTGACGAATCGACCGGTCCACGGTCCGGCCCACAGGCGGTTTCTGCGGTGAACGGCCGAGCTTGATCAAACCCTGATGATGTGCAGATCGGCAGCACTGTGTGTGCCCTGCATCGTGGAGTCCGGTGCCGCAGCTACGCGGTCCGACAGGTGTCCTGGACACCCTGCGATGCAAGGGGAATACCGTGCCTTTCACTATTGTGGCCGCAGATCGCGGCAGGTCCGCCGTCAAGCACCTGATCGTGGGTGTCATGGTGCCGGCGGTGGTCGCGTTCGGTGTGCTCGTCGCCGGCGTCGCCCCGGCTTCCGCTCAGACCGTCGCGGCCGCTGCGGCGGGTTCGGCCGTTGCCGCGGAGTCGTTCACCGGTTCGACGGTGACCGACGCCTCGTGGCGGGCGTTGGGTGATGGCTGCCTGACCGGTGCATCCGTGGATCCTTCGGTCAAGGCGTCGTCGCTCGGTGTGTGTGCTCTGCGGGTCGGGTCGCCGTCGGTGAAGGCCCCGACGGGATATTTGCAGCTCACCGATTCCACCGGGTACCGCAAGGGCGGTGCGGTGTACACCAAACCGTCCACATCGGCTCTCGGCCTTGACGTGACGTTCGACCAGTGGCAGTACGGCACGTCCAAGTACGGCGGCGACGGCCTCACCTTCTTCATCGCTGACGGCGCGGCGAGCATCACCGCCACCGGCGCGCAGGGCGGTTCGCTGGGTTACGCGCAGAACACGAACCAGCCGCCCGCACCGAACGGCGTCACCGGCGCCTACCTGGGTGTCGGGCTGGACGTCCATGGATCCTTCGCGACCTCCGGCGACGGCCGCGGCACCGGATGCGCGACCGGCCAATCGCTGACGCCGCAACCGAACTCAGTGGTGCTGCGCGGCCCTGGCACGGGCACGAAGGGTTACTGCTACCTGAGCGCGGCGAACCTACCGACAGCCACGCAAAATCTGCACGTCACCGTCGCCGACCCCAGCGTCGTCACCACCGCCATGGCCCGCACGTTCCGGGTCACCGTCTCACCCGAGCAGTACCCGACGGTGACCGTGTACACGGCGTTCACCCCGGACGCCGCCCTCAAGCAGGTCCTGCAGTACAAGATGACCGACGCCGCCCCTGCGACCTACCAGTTCGGTTTCACCGCATCCTCTGGTTCGACCGTCGGCACGCACCTGATCGGGAACGTCGCCGCGGCGACCGTCGAACCGGTCATCACCAACGCGCCGGAGGTCACCATCAACGGCGGCGCAACGGTTCTCACCAACCTGACGAAGCCCACCATCAGCGGTACCTCGACCGGGGTCGCCGGCCGCACCGCGACTGTCTCAGTCGGTGGGCAGATCCTCACGAGCGCGATTTCCCGCTCGGGGACCTGGAGCGTGGTGCCGGCGGCCCTGACCGAGGGGAGCCACAAGATCGTCGCCTCCGTCTCGACGTCCAATGGCATCAAGGTGACCTCGTCCCAGACCGTCACCGTCGACACCATCGCCCCGGCGATCGTGATCGACGGGGGGTCAGCGGTGTCGACGAGCCTGGCCACCCCGAAGATCAGCGGACGCGTCAACGTGCCGGCCGGTAGCACCGCGAAGGTCGTCGTCGACGACGTTGCTCACGAGGTTGTCGTGTCGCCGACCCGGACCTGGTCGGTGATGTCACAGAGCCTGAAAGCCGGCGCCCACACAGTGGTTGTCTCGGCCACCGATGCCGCCGGCAACGTCGGCACCCAGCAGCAGCGCCTCACCGTGATCCCGGTGCTGTCCATCGATGGTGGTGCGTCGAGGCTGTCGAACAACCCGACCCCGACGATCACCGGCCGCACCGACGCAGCGTTCGGCACCACGGTCACCGTGACGCTCACCGGTCAGAAGCTGACCGGCACGGTGAACGCGGCGGGAACATGGTCCGTGACCGCCGGCGCACTGAAGTCCACCGTTTACCCGGTCCTGGCCAGCGTGCGTGATGCGGCCGGCACCGTGCGCAGCGCGCGGCAGACCCTCACCGTCGACACCATCGCCCCGTCGATCGTCATCGACGGCGGCTCGGCAACGTCCACCAAGTCCACCACGCCGACCATCAGCGGCCGGGTCAATGTGCCGGCCGGTAGCACCATCAGCGTGGCCGTCGACGGGCTGGCTCAGAAGGTTGTGGTGTCGCCGACGCGGACCTGGTCCGTCACGTCACAGACCCTCAAGGTCGGCGATCACTCCGTCGTCGTCTCCGCCGCTGATGCTGCCGGCAACGTCGGTACGCAGAAGCAGCGCCTCTTGGTCATCAAGTAAGCCGCCGACGCCGACATTCATGATCGGCTCGAACGAGGAACAAGCCCTTCGTGCCGATGTTCGGGACGGTACGGAACAGGACGTGCGCTCAGGCGCACGTCCCGTTTCGCTTTCATCCGATCAACCGCAGGCAGATCAACCGCGAGCAGATCAACCGCAGGCAGAAACGCGGGCGCTCAACACTGCAGCTGACGCATCGTCGAGGCATGCCCCCACCGAAGACCGGGGTGGCGGCATGCCGACGAAAGGGGAGCGCCATGCGCACCAGTGAATTGCGGGCAGAGGCACCACAGGGCGGACCGTTCGACGACCAGCTGGCCACCAGGCTGTTGCACCAGCGGATAGTCGTGCTGGGCCAGGAGGTCGACGACCCGGTGGCCAACCGGATCTGCGCCCAACTGCTGCTGCTGTCCGCCGAGGACCAGCGACGTGACATCAGCCTGTACATCAACTCTCCCGGCGGATCGGTGTCCGCCGGGCTCGCCATCTACGACACGATGCGGCTGATCCCCAACGACGTCAGCACACTCGCGATGGGGATCGCGGCGAGCATGGGACAGTTCCTGCTGTCCGCCGGCACCAAGGGCAAGCGGTTCGCGCTGCCGAATGCGCGAATCCTCATGCACCAGGGATCGGCCGGCATCCGCGGCACCGCAGTCGACATCGAGATCCAGGCCGAGAACCTCGAATACACCAAAGCTCTCATGACGCGGCTGATCGCCGAGCACACCGGTCAGAGCCTGGAGACCATCGCCCGTGACGCCGACCGGGACAGGTGGTTCACGGCGCCCCAGGCACTGGACTACGGGTTCATCGACGGCGTGCTGGAGTCGGTGGCGGACGTCCGCCCGGCCGGCGACCGGCAGCGGATCGGGTTGGGCTGACCGATGGGCCACTACACCGTGCCGACCGTCGTCGAGAAGACCCCGTCGGGCGAACGGATCGTCGACGTCTACAGCCGACTGCTGTCCGACCGGATCATCTACCTGGGCACCGAGATCGATGATGATGTCGCCAATGTCATCGTCGCCCAGTTGCTCTTCCTCGAATCCGACGACGCGGATCGCGAGATCGGGCTGTACATCAACTCGCCGGGCGGCTCGATGTCGGCGATGACCGCGATCTACGACACCATGCAGTTCGTCAGGGCGCCGGTGGCCACCACCTGCGTCGGACAGGCAGCGTCGGCCGCCGCGGTGATCCTGGCTGCCGGTGCGGCCGGACGCCGCGCGGTCCTCCCGCACACCAGGGTGCTGCTGCATCAACCCTCGACCGGCGGCCAGGGCACCATCTCGGATCTCTCCCTGCAGGCCAAGGAGGTCCTCCGGGTGCGGGCGGAGATGGAGGAGGTGTTGAGCCTGCACACCGGGCAGGACGTCGCGACGCTCCGGGCTGACACCGACCGGGACAAAATCTTCACGGCGCAGCAGGCGATCGAGTACGGACTGGCCGACCACATCATCAGCAACAGGGTTCCGGTCGGTGCCCGGCCGACGAGGGCGATCGCCGGGTGAGCGCGTCGCAACGGAGGTGCTGATGGACAGTCGCTCGCTCGGACCAGCTGTTCACTGACGCCGGCGCCGGGATGAGTGCCGAAGGGTGCACGCCTGGCCGGAGTCCCGGAGAGAGGCCGGCCAGGCGTGCGGCAGCTCCACCTTGGGGGGTGAGGTAGAGCCGCCCCCGTAGTCTGGATGGGAACGCAGGCCGTGGCGATACCCCGTTCGGGTCAGCCTCGCTACGAGGACTCTTCGCTGCCCCTCGACCGCACACTCGGCAGTGTGATCTCATTGGCCCGGGCGGCGGAACGCCCCGCTCTATCGCGACATTCCGGGCCAACACCGCGCAACTGCGGCTGTCTCAGCGCGGGGGGTTCAGCAGCAGACGAACCCACGCGTCCTGGAGCCACGCTGCGAACTGCGCGGAATCCCAGCCGCGTTCGCGCACCAGCAGGTCCCAGTACTCGGAAGAATTCATCGTCCAGATCACGTCGGCGACCTGCTGATCCGACAGATCGGTGCGGACCTCGCCGGTGTTCCGCAAATCGCCCGCCAGCAGGAGCATGTTCGCCGCGCGGCGCTGCGCGATCTCGCTCCACAGGGCGGCGCAGTCCACATCAGTGACGGCGGCATCCCGGAGGGCAAGGAAGACCGGCGCCAGTCGCTGCTGGATCTCGGCGATCGCGGTGGCATACAGGGCCAGTTTCTCGCTGGCGCCGTCCGCCGAGCGCATGCGGCGGACGTAGTCGCGCTGTTCAGCCGGGACCGCCTGGTCGGTGCCGGAGATCGCCGTCTCGACCAACTCCCGCAGCAGAGCCGGCTTCCGGCCCACCGTTGCATACACCGTATCGACGGAAACCTCTGCGCGGCTGGCGATCTCGGACACGGTGGTCGCCGAGTAGCCGCCGAGCACGAACAACTCCCTGGCAGCGGCAAGGATCGCAAGACGAGTTTCGGCGGCCTGACGCGTACGCCGCGGCGACCGGTAGGCGCGCCTGCCGGCAACCTCACTCTTGACGCCGTCATCCATCGGTCGTACCTTCACCTTATTCATCCGAAGCCAGTTCGGATCAATCTACAGGAGGCAACCCGCCGTGGTCTATGCCTACATCCAGGACGTCCCGATCGGCGAGGACCTGTACCGCCGCATCATGGACAACCTCGGCCCAGAGCCGCTTGCGGGGCAGATACTGCACCTGTGTGTCCGCCAACCGGACGGCAAGCTGCGGTACATCGACGTCTGGGAGTCGGAACAGGCCTGCGCTGACGCGTTCGAGGAGCGCATCCATCCCGCCGTCGACCGAGCGTTCGGTGGCAATCGGCCCTCGACCGAGCCGACCGTCCACCGCCTGGATGTGCTCCACGCGGATGGCGCGCTACTCGAGCGCAGCTGGTCCTGACGAGTTGTGTTGCACCGCAGACGGGTTCGGAGTCCGGTTCGATCCCGGACGACGAGCTTGAAGCCGGCGGTCAGGCGGCCAACAGGACCGGGCCGCCGGGTCGGGCGACAGGCGAGGACATCACGGCGGCCGACCGCTGCAGAAAATCGGACAGGCTGAGCCCGAGGGATCCGCAGGCAGCGGCAAGCATCTCGGAGGACGCCTCTTTCCGACCGCGCTCCAGTTCCGAGAGGTACTGCACGGACATCCCGGCGCGTTCGGCGACCTGGGCGAGGGTTTTTCGCTGACGGTGCCTTTCCTGTTTCAGCACCGCGCCGGTCACCTCACGCCAGAGCGGTTCCCGCCCGGGCCTGTCCCCCGGCCTTGCGGCCGAAGTCGCCGGCCGCACGGCAAGCCGTTCAGTGCCAAGGCGATCGGCACGGGGATCGGTACGGTCTGCGGCGCCATGGCCGTGCGGCCGGCGTCGAAACGGAACAATCTCGCCCATTGCGCGCTCCCTCTGCCGACCTGCTCCGAGCCTGAGCCGACGGTAGGCCGACACCGGCCCGGAGCGCATCGGTGTTCACCATGAGCAGACGGTGGACCGGTCAACAAGAGCCCGTCGTACGGCTACGGCGATGGCGGCGGGGGGCGGGGGGCGGGGGGCGGGACGATCATGGTCGGGCAGCCCAGCTGCTGATTCGTTCCCTCCCGAAGGTCACACGTCGGCAACTTCCGGCATCACACCGAGCGGGGCCGGCCGGTATGGCCGAAGTCCCCATCTCGCTGAGATTCCGGGCCTGCGGCCCAGATCAGCTCCGGCGCTGACGCCGCCAGGCCACCAGGGCCGTGTTCGGCTCGCGCCACGGCACGACGTCGCGGCGCAGACCGGCGATGGCGTTGGCCGCCGCATTCGCCGCATCCATCCGCGCTTCCATGAGATCGGCGCGCAGGGAAGCGATCTCGGTGGTCGCCTCGGCGAGTTGTTCGCGCAGAACGTCCACCAGCGCTTCCAGTTCGATGATGCGCCGGATACCGGCGCGGTTCACGCCCTCGTCCTGGCTCAGCCGCTGCACCTCGCGCAGCAGCTCGATGTCCCGCTGCGAATACCGGCGGCCGCCTCCGGTGGTCCTACCCGGCGAGACCAGACCCTCGCGGTCGTAGGAACGCAGGGTCTGGGCGTGCATTCCGGCGAGCTGAGCGGCCACCGAGATGACGAACAACGGTGCGTCCATCTCGAAGCCGCGGGAGCCGTGCTGACCGCCGGTGGACGCGCCACCGACGGGTCCACCCGGCGAAGCCGCGCTCCCCGAAGCTGAGCCCGCGGACGCTGTGCCACCCGGAGAAGTGCCACCCGGAGAAGTGCCACCCGGAGAAGTGCCACCCGACGCACTCCCGCCAGCAGGATTGCCACCGACGGGTCCACGCGGGCCGGGGCCGGTCATGCCGTGCTCCCAGCCGCCGCACCCGCTGACGCGGCACCGTCCCGCGCACGCAGCGCACGGGTGATCGCCTCACGCGGATCGGACGTCTGCGCCGCGGCGAAGGCCTCCAGCGCGGTCTTGGCTTCGGCCGAGAGCTTCTGCGGCACCGCAACTTCCACCGTGACGATCAGGTCGCCGACGGCGTCCTTCCGCTGCACTCCGGAACCCTTGACGCGGAACTTGCGCCCGTTGCTGGTCCCTGCGGCCACCCGCAGGCGGACTGCCGAGGTCAACGTGGGAACGGTCAACGTCGTTCCGAGCGCGAGCTCGGGGAACGTCACCGGGACCGTCAGCGTGAGGTTGTCGCCGCTGCGCCCGAACAACTCGTGCGGCGAGACGTGCACGACGACGAACAGGTCACCGGCGGGACCACCGCCCGGTCCGGGTTCACCCTTGCCGGCGAGCCGGATTCGCTGGCCGTCCGAAACGCCTGCCGGGATACGGGTTGTCAGCCGGCGGTTGTGCACGACGGTGCGCTCACCGTGGCAGGTGGGGCACGGGTCGTCGATCACCGACCCGGTTCCGTGGCAGTTGGCGCACGGCTCCGAGAACGCGAACGAACCCTGGTTGCGGGTGGTCAGGCCGGTCCCGTTGCAGACCGGGCAATCCCGCGGTGAGGTCCCCGGCCGTGCCCCGACACCGTGACAGGTCGGGCACGTCGTGCGTTCGGTGATGCCCAGCGGCACCGTCACACCGGTGACCGCATCGTTGAACGACAACCGGACCTCGGTCTCGACGTCCGCGCCGCGGCGTGCACGCGGCGGCCGGGCCGAACCGGTTCCTGCCCTGTTGAACAGGCCGCCGAACAGATCGCCGAGGCCACCGGCTCCGCCTGCGCCACCGGCGTTGCGGAAGATGTCACCGACATCGAAACCGCCGGTGCCAGTGGGGTTGCCGCCGGCCGGTCCGCCGAAGCCGCGGAATGCGCCCGACGCCATCAGATCCCTGGCCTCGTCGTACTCCTTTCGCTTGGCGTCGTCCGAGAGCACGTCGTACGCCTCGGAGATGGCCTTGAACTTGTCCTCCGACAACTTGTTGCCGGGGTTCTTGTCGGGGTGCAGATCCCGGGCCAGCTTGCGGTAGGCCTTCTTGATCTCGGCGCTGGTCGCGCTCTTGGTCACGCCCAGCTCTTTGTAGAAGTCCTTCTCGTAATAGTCCTTGGCGCTCACCCGGAACCTCCCCTCACTCTCATTGCCGCTGTAGCCGGTGCTGTCAGCGCCGGTGCTGGTGTCGATACTGCTGTCACTCGGTCTGGTCTCACTGCCTGCCGCTCGTTGGTTGGCCGACTGCTCGATGGTGCGGGACCGCTGACGCGGCACAGCTGACGGGCGGAAACCGCCCGTCAGCTGCCTGCCGGGTCAACTGCCCGTGGTGCCGGTCTCGACGGACGCGTCAGCCGCCTGCTCTGCCGCGGGCTGCTCGGCCGCCGCACTCTCGTGCTCCGGACCGGTCACCACCACGACTGCCGGGCGGACCAGCCGGTCCCCCAGCGTGTAGCCGCTGCGGAACACGGCCGTCACCGTCGGCACCGCCACGTCGGCCGAGGTACTGAACTGCACCGCCTCATGCACGGCAGGGTCGAACTGGTCGCCCTCCGCGCCGAACGGCGCCAGTCCCAACTTCGTCAACGCCCCGGTCAGCCGGTCGGCGACCGCCCCGAAGGAACCGACCAGGTCGCCATGCGCCCGCGCCCGATCGAGATCGTCGAGCACGGTGAGCAGTTCGAGTACGACGCTGGCCTTCGCCGCCGCTACGACCGACTCGCGGTCGCGGTCGACCCGCTTGCGGTAGTTGGCGTACTCCGCCGTCACCCGCTGCAGATCGGCCGTGCGCTCCGCCGCTTCCTGCCGGGCCAGGTCGAGCTCGGCAGCACTGAGGTCCACCGACAACGGCTGGGCCGCGTCGTTGGGGTTCGCCGGGTCCGGGGCTGCGTGCCGCCCCGCCCCCGGGAAAGGGCTCGACGCATCGGTCGGGCCCGTTCCCGGCTGCCGTGGCCGGCCGGTGTCCGGATCGATCCGGCGGTTGTCCCGGATCACCGGTTCCGGCTCCTCGCCGCGCGCGCTCTCGGCGCCGAATCCGCTCACTTCTTCTCAGCCTCGTCCACGATCTCGGCGTCGACGATCTCCTCATCCTGCGAGGAGGAACCGTCGGCACTGCCATCGGCGGAAGGACCTGCACCGCCGGCCGCGTCGGCCTGGGTCTGCGCGTACAGCGCGGAACCGAGCTGCTGCGACTCGTTGGCGAGCTCCTCGACGGCGGACTTCAGCGCCGGGATGTCGGTGCCCTTGAGCGCCTCGTTCACCTTGGTGATCGAATTCTTGACGCGCTCCTTGGGCTCCTCCGGCAGCTTCTCGTCGTTGTCCTTGATGAACTTCTCGGTCTGGTAGACCAGCGCCTCGGCCTGATTGCGGACCTCGGCCTCCTCACGGCGGGCCTTGTCCTCCTCCGCGTGGGCCTCGGCCTCGCGCATCATCCGGTCGATGTCGTCCTTGGGCAGCGCGGAGCCGCCGGTGATCGTCATCGACTGCGACTTGCCGGTGCCCAGATCCTTGGCGGACACGTGCACGATGCCGTTCGCGTCGATGTCGAAGGTCACCTCGATCTGCGGCACGTTGCGCGGTGCCGGCGGCAGCCCGGTCAGCTCGAACATGCCGAGCTTCTTGTTGTAGGCCGCGATCTCGCGCTCACCCTGGAAGACCTGGATCTGCACGGACGGCTGATTGTCCTCGGCCGTGGTGAAGATCTCGGACCGCTTGGTCGGGATGGTGGTGTTGCGCTCGATCAGCTTGGTCATGATCCCGCCCTTGGTCTCGATACCCAGGGACAGCGGGGTGACGTCCAGCAACAACACGTCCTTGACCTCGCCGCGCAGCACACCGGCCTGCAGGGCCGCGCCGACGGCGACGACCTCGTCCGGGTTGACACCCTTGTTGGGCTCCCGGCCCCCGGTCAGCTCCTTGACCAACTCGGTCACGGCGGGCATCCGGGTGGAGCCGCCGACCATCACGACGTGATCGATGTCGGCAACCTTGACGCCGGCGTCCTTGATCACCTGGTGGAACGGGTTGCGGGTCCGGTCGAGCAGGTCAGAGGTGATCTTCTGGAACTCCGACCGGGACAGCGACTCGTCCAGGAACAGCGGGTTCTTCTCCGCATCCACCGTGATGTACGGCAGGTTGATGGAGGTCTGCTGGGAGGACGACAGCTCGATCTTGGCCTTCTCGGAGGCCTCACGGATCCGCTGCATGGCCATCTTGTCCTTGGTCAGGTCGATGCCATTGGCCAGCTTGAACTTGTCGACCAGGTACTTGACGACGCGCTCGTCCCAGTCGTCGCCGCCGAGCTTGTTGTCACCGGCGGTGGCCTTGACCTCGACGACACCGTCGCCGATCTCCAGCAGGGACACGTCGAAGGTGCCGCCACCGAGGTCGAAGACCAGGATGGTCTGCTCCTTCTCACCCTTGTCCAGCCCGTAGGCCAGGGCGGCCGCGGTCGGCTCGTTGACGATGCGCAGCACGTTGAGGCCCGCGATCTCACCGGCCTCCTTGGTGGACTGCCGCTGGGCGTCGTTGAAGTACGCGGGCACGGTGATCACGGCGTCGATGACCGGCTCACCCAGGTACGACTCGGCGTCGCGCTTGAGCTTGCCGAGCACGCGTGCGCTGATCTCCTGCGCGGTATACGACTTGCCGTCGATGTCGACGGTCCAGTTGGTGCCCATGTGACGCTTGACCGAACGGATGGTCCGGTCGACGTTGGTGACCGCCTGACGCTTGGCGACCTCACCGACCAGCACCTCGCCGTTCTTGGCGAAGGCGACGATGGACGGGGTGGTGCGGGCGCCTTCGGCGTTGGCGATGACGGTCGGCTCGCCACCTTCAAGAACGGCGACGACCGAGTTGGTGGTACCGAGGTCGATACCGACGGCACGCGACATGCAATCCTCCAGCTGCTACCCCGCCGGGAATCGCTCGGCGGGTCTTCCTTGTGGCGCGGACCGGTTGGTACCGCGCATGAAATCCGATCGGCCCCATCAGGTCGACCGGACCGGCACATCTCTGTGTTCTGACGCCACAATGCCTGCGTCGCCGGACCGTGTCAACTGACCTGAGTCTGACCGACTCAACTTTACTGATCAGTCCAACCGCACGGTCGCGACGAACATTCCCGGTCAGAACTATCTATCGGCTTGTTACGGACAGCAATCACCCGAGCACGCTATGCTACGAGCGGGGAGACGGTGTCCTGACGACACCGGGGGAGGGTCGCTGCTATCGCAGCACTTCGCAGTGCTGACCTGACGCAGTCTCGACCGCTCATTCGCAGAACGGGGACATCGATGACCGTCCGAAATGGCCGCGATAAGGGAACCGCGCGCCGACGCCTTCTGCTGTTTGCCATCGTCGCCGCGCTGGCCGCTGCGTCCGTCAGCGCCACGGCCACGGCCACGGCGGCGCCCGGCCAGCGCGCTGCTGCAGCGGCGTCCTGCTCGGTCGGTCAGAGCGGCGCCGCCGTTCCCGCCGCCTCCTCGGGTCGGTCCGCGGTCCGGACCACCATCGGCGTCGCGAAGGCCATGGGCGTCCCGGTCAAGGGCCAGATCATCGCCGTCATGGTGATGTTCCAGGAATCGTCGATCCGCAACCTGGCCAACGACGGCTCCAGCACACAGTCCGCGTCCTGGCCGGTGCCCGGCCGCGCGTACTGGATGAACGTCACCAGGCTGTCCCTCAAATACCCGCACGACATGTTCGGCTCCCGGGACGGCGCCCACGACACCGACTCGGTGGGGCTCTACCAGCAGCGACCGTCCTACGGCTGGGGCAACTACGGCGCCAGCACCGGGACGACCGACCCCGAGGGTGTCATCCAGCGACTGCTCGATCCGCGATGGGAGGCCATGGCGTTCTTCGGAGGCGACAAGAGTGCCGCGCCGACCCGCGGCCTGCTCGACGTGGCCGGCTGGCAGTCCATGTCGCTCACCTACGCCGCAAATGCGGTACAGGGCAGCAACTATCCGACCCTCTACGCGCAATGGGAGGCCCCGGCGACCAAGTACGTCACGGACAACCAGGACGCCCCGTCGATCACGTTGCCCTGGTATCCGGGCGGCGGCGGCGGAGCCCTGGCCTGCACCAGCATTCCCACCAACACGGCCCTCGGCGAGGCGGGTCGCAATCCCTTCGGCCACCTCGACCAGGTGGCGATCTCCGGGACCCGGGTGAGGGTCGCCGGCTGGGCCATCGAGCCCGACGCCATCAACGGACTGACCACCATCAAGATCACCGACCGCGGGCCGTTCGGGACCACATCGACGTCGATGTTCGCGAATCAGAGCCGGTCGGACGTCAACCGGATCTACAACGTCGTCGGCACCTTCGGTTTCATCGCCTCCCTGCCGTGGACGGGACCGGGAGCGCACTCGTTCTGCGTGACAGCGGTCAATGTCGGTCGTGGGACGGCGGACCGCCTGCTGGGCTGCCGCGACGTCGCCATACCCGGTCCGAGAGGCGCGTTCGACCTCGCGGCGCAGAGCGGGCCGGACACGATCGCCGTCAGGGGCTGGGCTGCCGATCCGGCGTCACCCCGGGCGGCTGTACAGGTCAGGTTCACCGTGGTCGGCCCCGACAAGGTGGTCCGCACTGCCACTCTCACCACCGGAGGGCCGAGGGCCGACGTCGAGCGCCGCAACCCGTGGGCCGGTGGATTCACGGGGTACAGCGGCACGCTGCCGGGCGGTGGACGCGGTGACAACACCGTGTGCGCGGTTGCTCTCAACGTTGCACCGCCCTACACGAACCCTTCGCTGGGCTGCCGCACCGTGGTGATGCGCTACGAACGGCCGGTCGGCCGGGTCGACAGCCTTTCCATTTCCGGCCGGACGGCCACGCTCGCCGGATGGGCATTCGACGACATGCAGGCGACCACCTCGATCAGGGTGCACATCTACGTCAATTCCACCGGTAAGGCGATCACCGCCAATCTGGCTCGTCCCGATGTCAACATCGCCTATCGGATCACCGGGAACCACGGCTACCGGACCACCGTGGGTATCCCCGCCGGCCCCAGCAGGATCTGCGTCTACGGAATCGGCCTGAAGGGCAACACGCAGATCGCCTGCCGTGACGTCACTTCGAGCTCCACGCTGTCCCGGTTGGCCGGCGTCGCCCCGTCACCGGCGGAGCCGACACAGCCGAGATCCACCGCGTCAACGGATTTGCCGGCGGCCGCCGGCACCCCGCCCACGGACACCTCCGATCCCGTGTCTCCAGCGGTCAGCAGCCCGGACCAGAACCCGCCGACAGCCGCACCTGATGCACCGACACCGGCATCGACACCGGCATCGACACCGCCCGACTCGACACCTGCTCCGGCGCCCGCGACGTCACCCGCCGGCGGCTGATCGTGGGTCCCGGCAGGTCAGAATCGCCGGACTGTCATCACGACGTGATCTCGTCGCCACACGGGACCGCCTTCCATGACTGAGAATGTTGTTGTGACCGATACGGACTCCGTCGACATCAACGGCCAGAACTCCGCGGCCCGAACATCGGATGGTGCGCCCCTCGCTCCCCTCGACGACGCCCCGGATCCGTTCGCGATGAACGGCAAGGCCGCGGCGCGGCGTCCGGTGGTCTCGACGAGCCTGGCGCCCCAGCATCCGGCCGTGCACGGCGCCGGCAACTTCCCTGGCATCGGTGACTACGCATTCCTGTCCGACTGCGAGTCCAACTGCCTGATCGCCCCGTCCGGTGCCATCGAATGGATGTGCGTGCCGCGACCCGACTCGCCCAGCGTGTTCACCGCCCTGCTGGACCGCGCCGGCGGGTCGTTCCGGGTCGCGCCGTTCGGCGTGGCGGTACCGGCGGCGCGGCGCTACCTGCCCGGCACTCTCGTGCTGGAAACCACCTGGCAGACCCCGACCGGCTGGCTGGTCGTCTGCGACGCGCTGATCATGGCGCCCTGGCACAACACCGACCAGCGCTCGAAGACGCATCGCCGCTCACCGACCGATTTCGACGCGGCGCACGTGCTGCTGCGCACCATCACCTGCATCTACGGCAACGTCGACCTGCAGATGAGCTGCGAGCCGGTGTTCGACTACGCCCGCAAGGGGGCAAAGTGGCAGTACCCGGGCTCCGGGTACTGCGATGTCGTCGCCAGCGCGAAAGGCCAACCGGCGCTGAAGCTCTCGAGTTCGCTGCGGATCGGGCTGGAGGGCCGGACGGCGATGGCCCGCACCAAGATGAAGCGCGGTGACGTGCACTACGTCGCACTCGCCTTCTCCGAGTTGCCGCCGCCCGCGGACACCGCCCAGGCCTCGGAGTGGATGGAACGCACCTGCGAGTACTGGCGGCAGTGGCTCAGCCAGGGCACGTTCCCGGATCACCCGTGGCGCTCTTACCTGCAGAGTTCGGCGCTCGCCCTCAAGGGGCTGTCCTACGCGCCCACCGGCGCGCTGCTCGCCGCAGCCACCACGTCGCTGCCGGAGACGCCGGGCGGGGTGCGCAACTGGGACTACCGCTACACCTGGATCCGGGATTCGACGTTCGCCCTCTGGGGGCTGTACACCCTCGGTTTCGACCGTGAGGCGAACGACTTCTTCTTCTTCATCCACGACGTCTGCCGGGACAACCCGAACGACCTGCAGATCATGTACGGCGTCGGGGGCGAGCGGCGGCTGGACGAGGCCGTGCTCGATCACCTCAGCGGTTACGACGACGCCAGCCCGGTGCGGATCGGGAACGGCGCCTACAACCAGCAGCAGCACGATGTCTGGGGCGCGCTGCTCGACTCGATCTACCTGCACACCCGGTCACGCGAGCAGATGCCTGAGGAACTCTGGCCGATCGTCATCGCCCAGGTCGAGCAGGCGGCGGCGCACTGGCGCGCGCCCGACCGGGGGATCTGGGAGGTCCGCGGCGAGCCGCAGCACTTCACCGCCTCCAAGATCATGTGCTGGGTTGCCCTGGACCGCGGCGTCCGGCTGGCCAGGTTGCACGACTCACCGGCGATCGCCGACAAGTGGCAGACCGTCGCGGACGAGATCCATGCCGACATCCTGGCGAACGGTGTCGACGAGCGCGGCGTGCTCGTTCAGCGGTACGGCTCGACGGCGCTCGATGCCTCGCTGCTGCTGGCTCCCCTGGTCCGTTTCCTGCCGCCGGACGATCACCGGATCCGGGCGACGGTGCTCGCCATCGCCGAGGAGCTGACCCACGAGGGCCTCGTGCTGCGCTACCGGGTCGAGGAAACCGACGACGGTCTGGCCGGCGAAGAGGGCACCTTCACCATCTGCTCGTTCTGGCTGGTGTCGGCACTGGTCGAGATCGGAGAGCTCGAGCGCGCGCGGGCGCTGTGCGAGCGGCTGCTGTCACACGCCTCGGTCCTCGGGCTCTACGCGGAGGAACTGGACCCGATCACCGGCCGGCACCTCGGCAACTTCCCGCAGGCGTTCACCCACCTGGCCCTGATCAACGCCGTCACCCACGTCATCCGCGCGGAGGAGAGCTCGCGGGCGCACGGTTTCGCCCCCGCCAACCGTCAGGCCTGAGGCCACCTTCCCGGCCGGGTAGCCACGACCTCGCCGCCGCCCGGACGGTCACCTCCGCACGGCCGGCTCGGTAGGGTCGGGCAGCGCGCTCCGGACGGGGAAGGACCGAAGATGACGACTGTACGAACCCGATGGGCCGGACTGGCGGGCATTGTTGCCGTGCTGGCCACCGTCCTGTTGCCCACCGTCGCGGCCGCCGAGCCCCCGTTCCGGGTGCCGTCGCCGATCACCGATCGGGCCGGCGCGCTGAGCGGCAGCGATCAGGCGGACGTCCAGGCCGCCCTCAGCCAGCTCTCCAGCGAGCAGAACATCAACCTCTTCGTGGTCTACGTCGCCAATTTCGATGACCCGACCGACGGGGACGACTGGGCACGGGAGACGTACGCCCTGTCAGGTTTCGGCGCCAACGACATGTTGCTGGCCATCGCCACCGACGGCCGCGCCTACAGCGTCCAGGTCCCGCCGAACTTCAAGCTGAGCAGTAGTCAACTGGCCGACGTGGATCAGAACGACATCCGCCCGCAGCTCGTCGAGAGCGACTGGGCCGGCGCTGCCATTGCCGCGGCCAACGGCTACCGGGAGGCACTCAGCGGCGGTTCGTCCATCTGGTGGTGGGTCGCCGGCGGGTTGGTCGTCGTGGGTGGCGGTGCCTATCTGGTCTCCCGCCGATCCCGTCGCAAGGCTCAGGAACAGGCCGGTGGGGTCGGGCCCGGCAGCCGGGGTGAACCTGCCGAACCGCTCGACCAGCTGTCGGCCCGCAGCGTTCAGGCCCTGATCGACACCGACAATGCCGTGCGTGCAAGCGAATTCGAGCTGTCAGCAGCGGAGTCGGATTTCGGCCCGGAAGCGGTCGCCCGTTTCCGGACGGCGTTCAACGCGGCGCGGGAGTCACTCACGGCCGCCTTCGAGATCCGGCAGCGCGTCGACGACGAGATCCCCGAGGACGACCTGACCAAGCGCTCGATGATGAACGAGATCCTGCAGCGCTGCGCCCAGGCGTCCGCAGCACTCGACGCGGAAAGCGACCGGTTCGACGAGCTCCGCGATCTGCGGTCCCGCTTGCCGCAGGTTCTGTCAGAGCTGCCGGGGGCCATCGAAACCCAGCAGGCCCGGCTGGCCGGTGTCGGTGCGACGCTGGAATCACTGCAGCAGCAGTACGCGCCCGGCGCCCTGACGACCGTCGCCGGGAACGTGCGGGAGGCGACGACCCGGTTGACGTTCGCCCGCACCAGTCTTCAGGAGGCGCAACAGCTGGCCGAGCCGCCGGCCGGTCCGGCGACATTGCCGACCCCCGTCGCGTCGCCGGACGCACCCACCCGCGCCGGATCAACGCAAGCCGGATCAACGCGGGCCGAGGACACCTCGCCCGATCTGCAGGTCGTTCCGGACGCTGCTCAGCCGGCCGTTCGGCAGCCGCCGGTTCAACCCGGTGCGCCCGCCGTGCTCGCAGCCGGTGCGGCGCAAGAGGCCGTCGGGCAGGCCACCACCCTGCTCGACGCGGTCGAGCGAACGGCGGCCGATCTGGCTGCTGCCGCGAGCCAACTGCCCGCCGCCTGCACCGCGGTCGACCAGGAACTGGCCGCTGCCCGCCGGGCACTGTCCGAGGCGGGCGCAGGTCCCTCGGGTCCCGCCCTAGGGGCGCAACTGGACCAGATACAGGCGCTGCTGGGCGTCGCCCGGTCGCCGCAAGGCGCTGCGGATCCGCTGACCGCTCTGCACAAGGTGCAGGAGGCCGACGAGGCGCTCGACACGATCCTCGCCGCCACCAGGGATGCCCAGCAGCGTGAACAGCGGGCACAGGCCGGGCTCGCTCAGGCGCTGGCCACCGCGCGCGCCGAAGTGTCGTCCGCGGACGACTTCATCTCGACCCGGCGCGGCGCGATCGGCAGTCAGGCCAGAACCCGGCTCGCGGAGGCAAAGCGACATCTGGCGGCTGCCGAGGCCGCGGCCGGGTCCGACGCCGGCACCGCGCTCACCGAAGCGCAGCAGGCGGCGACCCTCGCCCGGGAAGCCGCCGATATCGCACAGCAGGACGTCGGAGGCTGGGGCGGCGGCGGATCACAACGCGGCGGCGGGATCAACGGCGCGCTGCTCGGCGGCATCATCCTGAGTTCGGTGCTCAACTCCGGCCGCGGCGGCCACGGCGGCGGCGGCTGGGGCGGCGGATTCGGCGGCGGGGGATTCGGTGGTGGCTTCGGCGGCGGCGGTGGCGGGGGCGGCAGTGTGAGCGGTGGCGGCGGCCGCTTCTGACCCCTCCCATGACGTCCTGCGTGACTCCCATGACCTCCTCAGTGACGCGATCTGGGCGCCACGGATGTGGCGAATCACCTGAAACGGTTGATGCGGCAGGACGCGGCCGGCTCGTAGCGTCAGCACGGTGACCACTACCGAGCCACCTCGCGCCAAGCGATGGGCCGCCAGGACCGCGCTGATCCTGGTCGCCGCTGCAGCCATCCTGGTCTTCGCCTCCGCCGGCTACACCGGTGTGTTCCTCGTGGTCACCGGACTGGTCGCCTCGGCGTTGCTGCTGGTCGGCATGTTCTGGTTCCTGGCGCGCCGCGGGGTCGCCAGGTGGGCGGGCATCGCCGTGGCCGCGCTCGCCGTGGTGGCGCTCATCTGGAGCTACGCCGCCGCCGACGTCATCCTGGTGGCGATCCTGACGTTGGCACTGCTGGCCGCAGCACTCGCAGCGGCGCACTGGGCCGTCGACGAAGACGAAGAGGCCTGGATGCCCGCGGTCGCCGTGCCGGACGCTCAGCGACCGTTCTTCGTGATGAACCCCCGCTCCGGCGGGGGCAAGGTCGTTCGCTTCGGCCTGCGGGAGAAAGCCGAAGCACTGGGAGCCGAGGTGGCCCTGCTCGAGGGTCCAGGCCATGTCGACGTCGCCGCGCTGGTGCGCGACGCGGTCGCCCGCGGGGCGGACCTGCTCGGGGTGGCCGGCGGTGACGGCACCCAGGCCCTGGTCGCGGGTATCGCGGCCCAGCACGACCTGCCGTTCCTGGTGGTCAGCGCGGGAACCCGAAATCACTTCGCCCTCGACCTCGGACTCGACCGGGACGATCCCTCCACCTGCCTGGACGGGCTCCGGAACGGGGTGGAGGTGCGCGTCGATCTCGGCATGATCGGCGACCGGCCGTTCGTCAACAACGCCTCGTTCGGTGCGTACGCGCAGATCGTGCAGAGCCCGGAGTACCGGGACCACAAGGAAGGCACGATCCTGTCGATGTTGCCGGACCTGCTCACGCCCGACGCCGCTGCGTTGTCGGTCCGGGTTGGCGACAGCACGATCGACCGGACGCAGGCGATCCTGGTGAGCAACAACCCGTACGGATCCGGGCGGCTGATCGACCTCGGCCGCCGCAACCGGCTCGACCAGGGGGTGCTCGGGGTGGTCGCGGGGCGGGTGGACAGCGCCGCGATGGCAGTCGGCCTGCTCCGCCGCACCAACGGCCAGACGGTCCGGGTACTGACCGGCCCGGAAGCGGTCGTCGACGCGGACGCCGCCGAGATCCCCGTCGGGGTGGACGGCGAAGCGCTGATGGTGCCGACACCCGTGTACTGCACGGTGCGGCCCAGGGCACTGCGGGTCCGCCTCCCCCGCGACCGCCCCGGGGTTCCCCGGCCGAAGACCAGAATCCAGTGGGACCGGCTGTGGCGGCTGGCCGTCGGACGCACCGTCGACCCGGTCCACGCCGGCTGACCCCGTCCCCCGTCCCCGCACCCGCCACCCGCAACCCGCAACCCACAACCCACAACCCGCGCCGACTGTTGATCATGGAGCCCAGCACACGACTCGCCGGCGACACGCCCAAGATCGTGTGCTGAGCCCCATGATCAAGACCAGAAACAGCGCCGCGAACATCACCGTCCACAGATCAAGCCCCGAACACCCGGAGAGGACCGCATCGTGCCGAAGGTCGAGTTCAAGAGGAAGGCCCTGCTCTCACGGCAGGAGGTCGCCGAACGACTGCTGGAGTGGGGTCATGCCCTCGCTGCAGGCTCCGAGGTCGAACTCGAGTCCGGCGGCGACTCGCTCAAGATCGGGATCGGCGACCAGATCGAGTGGGAGCTCGAGATCGAGATCGACGGTGACGAAACGGAAGTCGAGATCGAGCTGAAGTGGCGCGACCGGCCGGCCCGTTCGACCGGACCAGCCCGTGCCGCAGCCGAGACGCCGGCCGTCGAGACCGAGCCGGAATCCGACCCCTCGGCCGACCCGACGCCGGAACCTGCCCGGCCGGCTGCCCGGCGGGGCCGTCCACGCAAAACCGCGGCCAGCTGACCGCGCTGGCTGAGCCTCTCCCTGGCACCGACGCGGCGAAACACCGTCAAACGCAAGCCACAGGTTCAGTCGAGGTTGTGGCGCAGCGCCACGGTTGCTCGCGAAACTGCGCGCCGCTCTTGCCGCCTACCCCGACCTCACGCTCCAGCATGAGCGAGGCGTGGGCGGCGAGAGCGGAGACAGTCTGATGAGGTCGCCCGCACGACCGTTCGCGAGGGAAATGCCGCACATCGCATCCGGCCGACCCCGTTCAGCGGTAACTGCTCTGTCTGATCCTCGGGCCTCCCGCCCGACGACGAGCACAATCCGAGGAGCACATCGTGACCGATCTTCGTGCAGTGCCGCAGCAGCCGTCATCCTTCGCCGACCTGGCCCGCGAACTCTGGACCTACCTGACCGAGCGCGGCGCGGCCATCAACTACGAGTTCGTCGACATGCTGGTCGAGGTGCCCCGCGAGACGGGACCGCAGGCGCCGCGGGCAACCTGGCGGCTGAACGGCACCCTGCGCATCACCACCGCGGAGGGCGCCACGGCGGCATGACAGCCCTTGCGCCCGGCGGGTCCGCGCGTGCCACAGGCAGTGCGAAGCTCGCCGTCTTCGCCGACCTGAGGATCGAGACCGATGGTCAGCGGGCGCATCTCGTCGGGGACGGTCGGTCGCTGATCCTGCACACCGACCAGCCCTTGCGTTTCTGGTCGTCGATCGACCATGCCGCACTGCCGGCAGGTGTCGGCCGGGTGAACGGTCCGCGGGCGCTCGGCCGGGTTGCTGACGCCCTGCATGACGCCGGAGTCACGGTCGACGTCACCGGGCCGGACGGTGTTCTCGTCCGGCTCGGTGACGGGGCCGGCTCCCGGCTCGGCAAACTGGTGACCGGAAGCAGCGCAGTCGGTTTCGGCTCCGTCCGGCTCCTCGCGTCCACTGTGACTGCGCGAATGCCGGTCGGCCGGATCGCGGCGGCGCTCGGGCTGGCTGCTGTTTTCGGCATTGTCGCGGTCGTCCGCCGCCGACGCTGACGCACCGCCGCCCGCTGCCACACGCGCGCGATGCACCGACCGCCGGCCGCGCCATCCGAATGCCGACCGACCCAGGTTCGAGCGGCGCGGCTGCGGGCTTCGCGCGGGGTCAGCGACCACAATGACATCACCATGGACGAATCGGGAGATCGAGCGGTCCGGTCGGTCCGGTCGGTCCGCCGGCGCCGCACGGTGTACCAGACCAGCCTGATGAGCGCACTGCTCGACGGCGTGTACGACGGAGAGATGACGGTCCGGGAGTTGTTGCGGCACGGTGACTTCGGTCTCGGCACGTTCAACGCACTGGATGGCGAAATGGTCGTCCTCGATGGGACCTGTCATCAGCTGCGCGGGAATGGCGCGGCGTCGATCGCCTCCCCCGAAGCGCGGACGCCGTTCGCCGTGGTGACCACGTTCGAGCCGGCCTACCGCGTGAGCCTGCCGGCGGACAGTTCGCGCACCGAGGTGTCCGACATCGTCGGTGAGCTGGTCGGCTCCGAGAACTACCTCTATGCGATCAGGGTGACCGGCGACTTCCACCGTGTCCGTACGCGGACGGCCGCGCGGCAGTCGAAGCCCTACCCTCCGTTGACGGCGGCGACGAAGAACGAGCCGGTCATCGATTTCGCCGACGTCATCGGCGTCGTCGCGGGTTTCCGCACACCGTTGTACGAGCAGGGCATCGGTGTGCCGGGTGGTCATGTGCACTTCCTCGACGCCGACCGGGCACGCGGCGGGCACGTGCTGGACTTCTCCTTGCGCTCAGGGACTCTCGAGGTGTGCGTCGGAACCGACCTGCATGTCGCACTGCCGCTCAACGACGCCTTCGGGCACGCGAACCTGGCACCGGCTGACCTCGCCGACCAGGTCGCGAGAACCGAGAATCACCACTGAGCAGCAGCAGGTCCGCCAGCTGCCGTGTCCACCGCGCCGGACTCCGGGTGCCAGGTCGAGGTTGGCGGCGTCACAGGCGTGAGTCGGCGCTATGGACAGCATCAGGGGCCAGGCCTGGCTTACCCGGACTCCTCCAGCCACTTCGGCGGCATGTCACGTGTGAAGAACTCGACGGTGGCCGGCCGAACAGATCGCCCCGCAGGGTCGACCAGCGGCGATCACGCACAGCCTCGGTCACCCGCGGGCAGCCTCGGCGGGAGGCGTCTCGTCGGCGCCCGTCGCGTCGACGGGGCGGTGGATGCGAGTGGCGATCATCGGGAAGACGGCCACGGACAGCACGCCCGCCCCGACGAGTGCGGCCGCATTTTCCGGCAGCATCACGCCGGCGCTCATCCCGATGGTCGACAGCGCGACCAACAGTGGCAGCGCCGTGGCGGTGAGGAACATCATCTGCACCCGCTCCCGCATCGAAAGGGTTCTCCGGTAGACCAGGATTGCCGGTGCGCCACGCACCACCAGGAGCAGCACGAAGAAGACCAGCAGCCGCAGTGGGTTCTCGACGATAGACACCACGTCGAGCGCCATTCCCGAACTCACGAAGAAGACGGGGATGAAGAAGCCGTAGCCGACTGCGTCCAGTTTCTGCTCGAATTCGTGGTTGACATTGCCTGCCGACGTGCGCCGCAGGACCATGCCGGCGAAGAACGCCCCGAGCGCAGCCTCGATGCCGAACTCCTGGGTGATCAGCAGCAATCCGACCAGCAGCACCACCGTGATGCGTAGCGTGGACTGTGATGTGGCGTGGCGGTTCTCGCCGATGATCGCCGCGACCCGCGTCCGGGACACCAATTTGGCGAGCCATGCCAGGACGAAGGCGAGCGCTGCGATCGAGGCGATGATCAATGCTTCCCACCATGTCCGGTATGCGCCGAGGAACAACGAGATTGCCAGGATCGGGAACAGTTCGCCGACGGCGCCGGCCGCGAAGATGAAGCGGCCGAACCTGCCGGCCAGCATGTTCTGTTCCCGCAGGATGGGCAGCAGCGTGCCGAGCGCGGTGGTCGTCAGGGCGATCGACAATGGCACGAACGCGTGCACGAAACCGATGAGTTCCAGGCCACCGATGACGGCGCCAGCTATACCGGCGCTGATCGTCCAGGCGACCATCGCCTGCTTGCCCGCCTTCTGCCGCAGCAACGCGGGATCCAGCTCATGGCCGGCAAGGAGGAAGAGGAATCCCAGCCCCAGCCCGGCCAGCAACTCGATGGTTGCGGAGTCCGCGAAACCCAGCACATGCGGCCCGATGAGGACGCCACCGACGATCAGGAAAAGCACCTGCGGGGGGCGCCCCGGCACGAGGCGGGTGACGATCGGTGCTATCGCGGCGACAACCATCACCAGCAGCAGGGACAGCAGCGAGCTCTGACTCATCCAACCCCCTTGGACCGAATGACCGATTCGTGCACCAAAAGTAGAAGATGCGAGCGTAGAAGGTGCGAGCGTAGAAGATGGGGGCAGCGGGTGAAACACTCTCGGGCGTGGAACGCCAGGTGAGCGCGCTGACCATGGATGAGGACAGCAGGGGCCTGCTCGCGCAGTGGGCCAGTGACTGCGCGGAACGCGTGCTGCCACTGTTCGAAAAGGAGTACCCCGACGACCTCCGGCCCCGAGCGGCCATCGAGGGAGCAAGGGCATGGTCGAGGGGAGAGATCGACGTCCGCGCTGCGCAGTTGCTGGCCCTTGATGCCCAGGAAGCCGCGCGACTGGCGGACAACCGCGCGGCACGATCGGCGGCACGCGCGGCCGGGGGGGCCTGCGGTGTCGCCCGACTGGGCGGGCACGCCCGGCACGCCGCCGCCTACGCCGTTGCGGCCATCGCCCAGTCGGTCCCCGACGACCACGCCGCGATGGACCGGGAATTGCAGTGGCAACGCGATCACCTGGCGCCGGAGGCTCATCCGCTGGTGTTCCGCGGATCCGATCGGGACGAGGCGCGCGCCGACTCCGACGGCTGACCGGCAGCGGCCGGCCGCGTGCGAGCGGGCACCGGCACGGCGCTGACATGGCATCTCAGCGCCGTGTGCGCGCCCTGACAGCACCCCGGCGCACTCTCGGACTCACGACATGAGCCGAGGAGAAGTCCCATGAGCAACATCATCGAAGCCGAAGGGCTGACGAAGCGTTTCGGTACGACCCAGGCACTTGACGGTGTCGACCTCGCCGCCCGCGAGGGCACCGTGCTCGGCGTGCTGGGCCCCAACGGGGCCGGCAAGACCACCGCTGTGCGAGTGCTGGCCACCCTGCTCCGCGCCGACGCGGGCCGGGCGACGATCGACGGCTACGACGTCGTCAAGGATGCTGGCGCGGTGCGCCGGACCATCGGCCTGACCGGCCAGTACGCGTCCGTCGACGAGGACCTGACGGGCACCCAGAACCTGATGCTGATCGGACAACTGCTGAACCTCAGCAGCCGTGACGCGCGGTCACGAGCAGCCGAACTGCTCGAATGGTTCGGGCTCGCCGACGCTGCGCAGCGCCGCGCGAAGACTTATTCCGGCGGTATGCGCCGCCGGCTCGACCTGGCCGCGAGCCTGGTCGGCCGGCCCCGGGTGATCTTCCTCGACGAGCCGACGACCGGGCTCGATCCCGTCAAGCGGGAGGACATGTGGGAGGTCGTCCGGCGGCTTGTCGGCGACGGATCCACCGTGCTGCTGACCACCCAGTACCTCGAGGAGGCCGACGCCCTGGCCGACGAGATCAGCGTCATCGACAAGGGCAAGGTCATCGCGCACGACACCCCGGACGGGTTGAAGCGGAAGATCGGTGGCCAACGCATCCGGGTCAAACCGGCCGATCGCGATCGGCTGGCCGACGTTGCCTCGATCCTGGCCGAGATCGGCCGCACGGAGCCGCAACCCACCGGGCGGGACGAGCTGACGGTGGCCGTCAGCGGCGAGTCCGCACTGGCCGCAACCGTCGGCCGGCTCGCGGCCGAAGGCATTGCGGTGACGGAGCTCTCGCTGCACCTGCCGACTCTCGACGAGGTGTTCATGACGTTGACCGGCAACGGCGCATCGCAGGGTTCCACACCATCAGACATCCGAACGGAGGAAGCAGCATGAGCGACATCACCGCGGTCGACCCGGCCGTCACCACATCGGCCCCCCCGGCCCACCGGCAGCCCCGGCACCACCGGCGACCGGCTCGGCATCGAATTCCTATCCACGCCACGTCGTCGCACTGGCCAAGCGCAGCCTGATCAAGATGTGGCGCACACCGGAAGCGCTGATCGACGTCACGCTGCAGCCGATCATCTTCCTGCTGCTGTTCACCTACGTGTTCGGCGGCGCGATTGGCGGGACCCAGGCGGACTACCTGCAGTTCCTGCTGCCCGGGCTGCTCGGGCAGAGCATCGCCATGGCCGGGGTCGCGTTGGGCCAGAACCTCAACGCCGACATCGAGAAGGGCGTCTTCGACCGGTTCCGGTCACTGCCGATCGGCCGCTCGGTGCCGCTCGTCGGCGCAGTGATCGCCGACATCGGCCGGTACCTGATCCTGTGCGTCGTGACGCTGGGCTTCGGCATGCTGATGGGGTTCCGGATCGAGACCACCCCGCTGGCGGCGGCCGCCGGGGTCGGCATCTCCATCGCGTTCGCACTGTGCTTCTGCTGGATCTCGGTGTTCGTCGGGATGAAGGCCCGGACCTCCGGAGCCGTGCAGGGCATCATGTTCCTGATCGTGCTGCCGCTCTCGTTCGCCAGCAACACCTACGTCAACCCCGACACCATGCCGAGTTGGCTGCAGACCTTCGTCAACGTCAACCCGATCTCGCAGCTGGTCACCACCGTCCGCGGCCTGATGATCGGCGGCCCGGTCGCCGACAGCCTGATGTGGACGCTGGTCTGGATGGCGATCCTGCTGGTCGTGTTCGTGCCGCTGGCCCTGCGCGGGTACCGTCGCCGCGCCTGACCTCTCGACAAACACACGAAACGGCACCGGAACCCAGGATGGGTTCCGGTGCCGTTCTGCTGTCAGGCTGTCGCCGCGATGTGCGACTGATGACCGGCCCGGCGGCCGACGATGACCGCGACCGCCCCGAGAGCTGCCCAGCTGAGCAGGATCAGCACCGGTGCCCAGACCGAAGCTTCCGGGAAGTACGCGGCCGTCCGGAGCAGGGTTCCGCCGGCGCCGGTCGGCAGCCACTGGCCGAGCTCGCCCCACGGGGCGGGCAACAGGCGCGGCGAGGTGGTGATGCCGGACAGCGGGTTGCCGACGATGACCAGCAGCAATGCACCCAGACCCGCCCCTGCCGGACCGACCAACCGGACCACTCCCGCCACCACCAGCGCTGACGCCGCGACGGTCAACGAGATCGCGGAGGCCTCCGCCCAGTAATTGCCGGCCGAGACGCCGAGCCAGGAAAGGATTCCGGCGAAACTCAGACCGATCGCAAGCGCTCCTGCAGCGGCGGTGCCGATCACCCACCAGCGGCTGCGCAGGGCCAGCGCCGAGGCCACACCGAGCGCGAGACCGGCGATGATCATCGGGAACGAACCGGCAGCGAGCCCGACACCCCGGTTGTCCGTCGACGGCAACGGCACGACGTCGACCACTGCCGGTCCGGCGGCCGGTGTCCTACCCATCTGTGCCGCCGCCGACGTCAGGAGCTGGGTGACGGCCGGTGATCCGGCGCCGGCGGTGAGCAGTGTCGGACCGTCGGGCCCGACGACGATCGCGCCGTCCGCCGATCGGTCGGCGAGTGCTGACCGGGCGGCCGACTCGTCGCCGACCACCGTGACCTCGAAGGAGTCCGGTCCGGCGGATTGCGAGAGCCCGGCCTGGATCTGCTCGACCGCCGCGGGCGGTCCGGCGACCGCAAGCCGGATCCCGTTGGGTCCGGAATTCACCGCCACACCGACAAACAGCGCGAGCACCAGCGAGAGGCCGGCGGTGAGGGCGAGGACGAGACCGACGGCCTTCCGGGCCTGGGGGTGGGCACTGTCGGCCGGGAGTCGCGGCGTGCTGGGCGCGAGGTCGAGCGTCGGCCCCTGCTGCTGATCGATGCCTGGGACGGTCATCGTCTGTTCCTTTCCGAGAAGGATCGTTCGTTTTGTACGAGGATGCACCTGACTCGTCGACTCGTCAAGAACGAATATTCGGTTTATGGTGGTGCCATGCCAAGGGTCACGGATCAACATCGTGAGGACCGTCGCGAGCAGATCCTCGTCGCGGCGTGGAAGTGCTTCTCCCGCAATGGCTTCCACAGCACGTCGATGGCAGACGTGATCCGGGAGGCCGGTCTGTCGGCCGGTGCGGTCTACCTCTACTTCCGGTCCAAGGACGACATCATCGTTGCCGTCGGCACCCAGGTCTTCAGCGGAATCCGGGGCAGGCTGGCCGACTTCGCCGCCGAGGAGCCACCGCCGGCCCCTGCCGAGATCGCCGCCTACCTGGTCCGGCAGCCGGTGTTCGCCCAGGAGCAGGCACCGGCGGACATCTTCCCGTTACTGCTCGCCGTCTGGGGTGAGGCCACCCGTAACCCGGCGTTGATCACCCTGGCCGGCGAGATCCTGACCGACCTGCGGACCATCGTCACCGGGATGCTCGAGCGCTGGGCCGCAGCGGGCAACGGGCTCCCGGTCCCGGCCGCCCAGCTGGCTCCGGTGCTGCTGTCCCTGGTGCAGGGCTTCGTCGTGCAGCAGGCGCTGGCGCACCGGCCGGCGTCGGAGGACTACACCGCCGCGGTGCGATCGTTGTTCGTCGCGGCGGGGATGGGAGCAGGCTGACGGTCAGTGGTCGGCCACCAGCAGGTCCGGGTCGATCCGATCGATCGCCGACGGCCGGTCCAGCGCCCGGCCGGCATCGAAAGCAGCGTCGAAGCCATCCCCCAACTCGTCCCGGAGATGTTCGGTGAGCTCGGCGACCAACGGATCGGAGCGGTCGACGCTGCCGCGCAGCCGAGCGGACGCACCGAGGATCTCGGCTGCGTCGGTCGGCCGGCCGAGCGCGGAGGCAAGGGATGCCACGCTCACCCCGACCGCTGCAACGATCGGCATGTCACCAGTGGTGATCGCCAGCGGGTAGCTGCCGGCCAGGTCGGCGGACGCCAACTCGAGGTCCCCGCAGCGCAGAGCGACCGCTGCGGTGGTGGCACCGACGACGGCCGCCGCATGGGACAACAGGATCCCCGGTGGCTGGCTCGCGAGCCGTACCCGAAGCTCGGCCGCCAGCTCACTGGCTGTGACCAGGTCTCCACCCATCAGTTCGACGGCGAGCAGCACCCCGTCGACGAACATCCCGCGCTCGAGCCCGTGCGAATGCCCCGCGAACTGTTCCCTGACCCCGTCGATGATCCGCCTGGCTGTCGTCACCTCGCCGGCCCGCAGGTACAGACCTGCCAGCCGTACCTGCACCAGCAGGGTGTCGTCGGTGGACCCGAGTTCGCCCGCTAATTTCCAGGCGAGTTCGTTGTCGGCGATGGCGCCGGCGAGGTCACCGTCCTGTGCGCGCAACGTCGCCCTGGCGGACAGCACGGAGGACAGTCCCCACCGGTCGCCGATCCGGTCGAAATCGTCATAGGCCGCATCGACGTCGGCCCGCCAGGATGGGATGTCGCCCTCATTTTCGGCGAACCAGGCACGGTTGATCCTGGCTGCGCCGCGCAGCCACCGGTCCGGCGACCGGAGGATCCGCTCCATCGCCGCCTCCGCGGTCGGGATGTCGCCCCCGAAGTAGGCCAGCATCGGTTCCAGCACAGCCAGCGACGAAATCGGCGGTGGGCCGGCCGCGCCGAGTTCTCCCGCAAGCGCGGCCAGTTCGGCCTGCAGCTTCGGTACGTCCGTGATTTCGGCGGCGCCGCCGAACATCGAGGTGACCGCTCTGGCCGCGCTCGCCCACACCCGGCCCGGATGGTCCGTGCCCTCGGTCGCGGCGAGCGCCCGGCCGAGCCACTCGGCGGCGTCCGAGTTGGCCCCGCCGATCATCGTCCAGAACCAGGTCAGCGACAGCACCAGGTCGAGCGACGCGGCGCGATCGGCGGGGTCCTCCGAGTCGGCGAGAAAAGCCAGCGCGGCCAGGATGTTGTCCCGCTCGGCCACCAGGGTGGCGATCGCGGCCAATTGCCCTGCCTGCCGCAACACCGGGTCCGCCTGCTCGGTGACAGCGGCGAAGTGCCGGGCATGTGCGGTGCGGGCGGCCGTCGCCTCCCCCCGCTCCGCCAGCCTGTCGACGCCGTACTCGCGGATAGTCTCGAGCATCCGGTAGCGGGTCGGACGGCCGTCGATGATCACCAACAGCGACTTGTCGACCAGCGACGACAACAGGTCGCTGATGGCCTCACCGGGAAGCCGATCGTCGGCGCACACCGCGACCGCCGAGACGAGCGTCGCCCCCGCGGGGAACACGGCAAGCCGTTCCGCCAGGAGCCGCTCGTTCGGCGAGAGGAGGTCCCAACTCCACTCCACAACGGCCCGCAGTGTCCGGTGCCGCGGCAGGGCGGTGCGGCTCCCACCCGTCAGCAACCTGAACCGGTCGGACAACCGGGCGGCGATCTCCGCGACCGGCATCACGCGCAACTTGGCGGCGGCCAGCTCGATGGCCAGCGGCAATCCGTCGAGCCGGCGGACGATGTCGCAGACGGGGCCGACCGCGCCCGCGTCGAGGGTGAATCCGGCACTGACCGCCTGTGCGCGGTCGACGAACAGCTGCACCGACTGGTATCCGATCGCGTCCTCCGCGGCGACGCCGACCGGCGGCAGCCCGAGCGGTGGCAGGACGCAGAGTGCCTCCCCGCCGATCCCGAGCGGCTCCCGGCTGGTCGCGACGATCAGCACATCGGGACACCGAGCCAGCACCTGGTCGACCAGCGCCGCGATCGGCCCGATCAGGTGCTCGCAATTGTCCACCACGAGCAGGCAGTCGGAGTCGGCGAGCACGTCGAGCAACTGCTCCGACGAGGGGCGCACGTGACGATCCGCCCGCCGGTCCACCGCACGGGTGTCGAGCTGTCCGAGCGCCCCGAGCATGGCCTGTGCGACGGCTGTCTCGTCCGAGACGGGTGCGAGTTCGACCATCCACACCCCGTCCGACCGGCGCGGCAGCCATTGCCTGGCGATCTCGGTGGCCAGCCTTGTCTTGCCCGCCCCGCCAGGCCCGACGACAGTGACCAATCTCGCGGTGCCGAGCAGCGTGGTCACCCGGCTGACCTCGTCCTCGCGGCCGATGAAGCTGGTCAAGGCGGCTCGCACATTGCTGCGACGGTGGGCCGGCCCACGCTCCACCCCATGGTCGCCGGCGGCGAGATCGGCACCGCCCGGGAGCATCTCGCCGCGGAGAACCGCGAGGTGAAGCTCCTGCAGCTCGGCTCCCGGGTCGACGCCCAGTTCGTCGGCGAGCTGCTGCCGCAGCCGTTGGTAGGCGGCCAGCGCCTCCGCAGTGCGCCCGGTCGACACCAGTGCACGGATCAGCAGGGCCGTGAACCGTTCCCGTAACGGGTTGGCCGCCGCGAGCGCCTCGATGTCGGTCAGGACGTCGACCGCTCTGCCGAGCCGGAGTTCGGACTCGATCAGATCGGCCCTCGCCTCCCGCTGTAGCTCGGTGAGCCTGCTGGCCGGCGCAACGGCGTACGAGGCGTCGCCCGCATCGGCCAGGGCCGCCCCGCGCCACAGTGACAGGGCGCTGCCGAAGGTGGTCCGCGCCGCAGGGAGCTCGCCGCTGCGGAGTTCCCGACGACCGGCAGCGATCAGATCCTCGAAGACAGAGACATCGACGTCGGCGCGATCGACCGCCAGCCGGTACCCGCCCGGAACCTGCTGCACCACAGTGGGTTCGCCGGTCGCCTTCCTGATCCGGGAGATCAACGACTGCAGTGCGTTGATCGGCTCCGCGGGGGGACCAGCCGGCCAGACCGCGGCGACGAGCGCATCCGTGGACACCACCGACGGCGCGTCCAGAGCCAGCCGGGTGATCAGGGCCCTCAGCCGGGACCCGGTGATCGGCACGGCACGGCCGCGCGTCCGCACCTCGAGCGGCCCGAGGATTCCCATCTCCACCCGATCACTGTCGCAGACCGCAACGCTCCACCCCTCCGGGATGACCCTGAGCGGTGGAGCTCATCGCCGTCGTCAGGCGGCCAGAGCGGCGTATTCCGGCGCAGGCACGCCATCACCGGGCAGGGCGGTGGGGGTGGCGTTCGCGGTGAGAACGTCGCGGCGGACGAGCGCTGCGTAGCGACCACCGGCCGCCATCAGTTCATCGTGCGAGCCGCTCTCGACGATGCGTCCGCGGTCCATCACGACGATCATGTCGGCGTCCCGGACGGTCGAGAGCCGGTGCGCGATGGTCAGAGTCGTCCTGCCCTCGGACAGGTCGGCGAGCGTGGCGGTGACGGCCGCCTCCGTCCTGGTGTCCAGCGCGCTGGTGGCCTCGTCGAGCACCAGCACGGGCGGATTGCGCAGGATCATCCGGGCGATGGCCAGCCGCTGCTTCTCGCCCCCGGAGAACCGGTAGCCGCGTTCACCGACCACGGTGTCGTAACCCTGCGGCAGCGAGGTGATCAGGTCGTGGATCTGCGCAGCACGTGCTGCCTCCTCGATCTCCTCGTCGGTGGCGTCGTCGCGCCCGAAGCGCAGGTTGTCCGCGATGGACGCATGCAGCAGGTAGGCCTCCTGTGACACGACACCGACCACGGACGCGAGATCGGTCAGGCCGAGCTCGCGCAGATCGGTCCCGTCCAGCAGCACCGCCCCACCGGTCGGGTCGTAGAGCCGTGCGGCGAGGTATCCCAGCGTTGTCTTGCCCGAACCGGTGGACCCGACGACAGCCACATGGGAGCCCGCCGGGACCGTCAGGTCGACCCGCGACAACGTGTCCGTTCCAGTGCCCGGGTAGCTGAAAGTCACGTCGGAGAACCGCAACTCGCCCCGGCCGGTGGGCAGCGCACGCGGCACGGTCGGCTCGTCGATGTCGACCGACTGGTCGAGGTAGTCGAACACCCGCCGGAACATCGCGAGCGACGTCTGCATGTCGACGCCCGTGCGCAGCAGCGAGACCATCGGCCGGAACAGCTGCGCTTGCAGGGCGGTGAAGGCGACCAGGGTGCCGATCGAGACGGGATCGGTCGTACCGGCGATGCTGATTCCCGCGGCCAGGTAGATGGCCGCCGGGAGGATCGAGACGATGATGCCGATGCTGGACTGGCGCCAGCGGCCCGTCATCGCGGACCGGACCTCGAGCTCGGCCAGGTCCGCGGAAGTACTGGCGAACCGTTCGCCGAGCGCGCCGCTGCGGCCCATCGTCTTGGTGAGCAGGATGCCGGAGACCGACAGGGACTCCGACACCTGACTGGACAGATCGGCCATCCGCTCCTGGCGGGTGGTGGCAATCGCCCGGCGCATGCCGCCGACCTTCCTGGAGATCAGCACGAAGATCGGCACCAGGACGAGGGAGACGAGGGTCAGCTTCCAGTCCAGCGCGAGCATGGCGACAAGCGTTGCGATGACGGTGGTCCCGGACGACACGACGCTGGTCACCGTACTGGTTACGGTGGCCTGCATGGATCCGATGTCGCCGGCGATCCGGGATTGGATCTCGCCGGTACGGGTCCGGGTGTAGAAGCCCAACGAAAGTCGCTGCAGGTGCGTGTACACCGCCGTGCGCAGCCTGTGCATCACCGACTGGCCGACGATGGTCGACTGCCGGGACTGCACGACATCGAGCGCTGTGGTGCTGATCGCGATGGCCACCATGCCACCGGCGAGGAGCGCGGTCAGCACGGTGTTCCGGGTGGGCAGGGAGACATCGAGCATCTCACGCAACAGGAAGGGCGAGGCGACCGAGATCAGGGCCGACGCGACGATCAGGACGGCGACGACGACCAGCCGGGCGCGATGCTCGGAGAAAAGGCCGACGATGCGGCGGAGCTCACCGGGGCGGCCGGGCTCGGCCGGGACCTTGGCGGTGGGACGGGTATCTGGTGCTGCGGACTTGTCCGTTGATGGGACGGCGGGCCGGGCGGGCCGGCCGGTGGAAAAGGGCGCCGGGTCTGTGATGGGTGAGGACATATGGCGCCTCCTCTCTGACGTTGATACAGTGAGTATGCCTCATTGTGAGGTTGCCTCACCATAGCCGCCGTTATGCAGTGCGTCACAGGAAGTGGAAGCGATGGCACCAGATTCAGGACCGCCGATGAGCGACGCCGCAGAAGTGAGCGCCGAAGAGGTCAGCGCGGCTGAACTGACCGAGCGGGTGATGCGCGTGGCCCATCGCATCCGGCGGGCCGCCACGGAGACCCTGCCGCTGGATCTGACACCGGCGCAGAGCCGCGCGCTGCGGATCATCGCCAAGGCCGCCGAGCCCATGCGGATGGGTGAGCTGGCCGCGACTCTCGGGGTGGTGCCGCGTTCGGCCACCGGTTTGGTCGACGCCCTCGAGTCGACCGGGATGGTGCTCCGGACGGTCGACCCGTCAAATCGGCGCTCGGTCCTCGTGTCGCTGACCGGGCGCGGGCTGGCCGTACAGCAGGAGATGTCGAAGGCCCGTGCGCAGGCCGGCGCGGGGATGTTCGATGTACTGACCGACGCGGAGCGACGTCAGCTCGCGGAACTGCTGGGTCGGGTTGCTCAGGGTCCCCGGTAGTACCCGACGGCGTCGACCAGGAATTGCGTGGACCCGACGGACCCGTTGAAAACGGCCAGCCGACCCTCGGAGCCCAGCCGGGAGACGAAAGAGTTGGCGATCGTCTGGCCGGCCGCGAAGTTGACGTTCGACACCGCCGCCTTGGACGGCCCGAATGGCCACACGATCAGATGTCCACCGGCTGCCGGCAGCACCGCCGTCACAGTCCCGGCGACCGCGGACACCGCCGTCGCCGGAATACCCGCTCGCCCGGCAATCGTCACTCCGGTGGTGCTCCCGCGCGCAACGGCGCCGGTGGTCCTGCGGGTGTCGACCAACCTCACCGGTGTCGGCAGGGCAACGAACGTCCCGGGTGCGGTGGCTGTGCCCGCCAGGTAGTAACCGGCCACATCCAGCAGTAGATGGACCGGTCGGCTGGTCGCGTTGAACACCTTGAGCTGACCGGCCGGTATCGGGATCATCACCATGTTGGACCGGTTCTGCCCCGCCGAGAAGTTGAGGATCGACACCTTCGGCTGGGCGCCGCCGCCCCAGGCATCGAGATGACCCGAGGACGTCGGAGACACCGCCGTGAGCGTGGCCACCACCGCGCTCGCCCCCGCCGGGATGCCACCCCGGCCGGCGACCTGCACGGTGCGCGTTCCGGTCCCGGCCACCGGACCGCCTGAGGTGCGGGTGTCGAGGATCCGCGACGGCGTCACGGTGGCGAAGGTGCCGCCGAGCACCGGAGTGCCGGCGCGAAAGTACCCGGCGACGTCCACCAGGACATGCGTGCGGCCGGACAGTCCGCCGAACAACTGGATCACGCCGCCCGTCCCGACCTTGACAACCATGGTGACGGCGGTGTTCTGGCCGGGCGCGAAACTCAGCTGTGACACTGCGGGTTTCGCCGCTCCGGCCGCCCACGCCGTCAGGTAGCCCCTGGTGGTCGGTGTCACAGCGGTCACGTTGACCAGGACCGCTGCCACACCCGTCCGCGGTACCCCGCTCACCCCGGCGACGCGGACCGACCGGGTGGACCCACCGGCCAGCGCCCCTCCCGACTGCCGGGTGTCGAGCGTCCGGTGGGCCGGCAGCGCGACGAAGGCGCCGGCAGCGGTGACCTGCCGGGCCGCCGCGGCGGCGCCGGTGGCCGCGGCGATGTCGAGGCGGCGGCGCACCTTTCCGTCCCGCGGATCGGTGATCGCCGCCCCGGTCCCGATCAGCAGATCGGTGATCCGGTCAGGGTTGAGCACGGGGTCGGCGCTCGCAACGTCTGCGACGGCGCCGGCAACGTGCGGTGCTGCTTGCGACGTCCCGGATTCGGTGATCCCCGCAGCCTTGACCTCCACTCCCGGCGCGAGAATCGAGAGCGTCGGACCGGTTTGTGAGAAGCACGCCACGGTATCGGCCGCGGGTCGGGCGTCCGTGCACAGGTCGAAGCCCCAGCTGATCGCAGCGCCGCCCGAAACGGGGTACGTCGCGCCGACACTGACCGCTCCCGGGGTGCACGCCGGGCTCGAGACGCCCTGTCGGGCCCGGTCTCCGGCGTCGTAGCCGGAATTGCCCGCCGATACGACCGGGATGATGCCCAGCGACCGGAGCCGGCCGAACACGCCGGCGTACCCGGAGGTGGTGCACGGCGAGGTGTGGAACGTGCTGTCGCCCAGGCTCAGGTTGACGGCCCGGGTCTTGCGGGCAGGACCGTTGAGAGCCACGTCGTTCAAGGCCTTCAGGACGTCCTCGTCAGTCGCGAAATCGCCGTCGAAGACGCCGTAGACGTACAGCTGGGCAGCCGGCGCCGTCTTCGCGACGATCGCCGAGACGTTGGTGCCATGGCCATCGGGATCGGAGTCGCGCAGACCCGAGCCGGCGACGTCGGTGTAGCGGGCGATCCGGCAGCTGCCGGTGCCGATGCCACCGGAGCAGTCGGCGAACGCCGCTCCGACCCCTGGCCGGCGCTCGTCGACGCCCGAATCGATGACGGCGACGGAGAAGCCCGCACCGGTGAAGCCCGCGGCCTGCGCCTCCGGCTGCCGGATCACCGTCAGGTCGGGATCAGCCGTCAGCCGGTACCTTCGCGGCACGGTCAGCGAGAGGACGCCGGGTGTCGCCGCGAGCGAGCGCAGGGCCTCGGCCGAATCGGCCCGGACGAGCTCGACAGGGAGCTGGTCGTAGGTGCGGACGGTGCTGACGCCGGGTCCCGCGGCATCCAGCACGTCCGCCTTCTCAGCGGCCATCCGCGTCGGTACGGCCACGGCAGGGTCGACGGCCATGATCACCTCGACCGGTCCCCGCTCGGCGAGCGAGGTCAGTCCGGGCGGAATGGGGACCGGGTCACCAGGGTCGTCGACCGGTGGGGCGGCCGTCACGGCACCAGTGGTCACAGCGCCGGTGGTCACAGCTGCGACCGTCACGGCACCGGCCGTCGTCGCCGCCCGCGCGGAGGGGAGTGGCGTTCCCAGCAATCCGATGGCGACGAGCACGCCGGCCAGCACAACAGCCGCACAGCGACGACTTCGGTTCACCGTCATCGGTCACACCCCTGTCATCGGGCCGACCGCGATGGTGACCATCACGTCCCCGCCCGCCCCCGAGCAGCATCCCACACCGGTGCCCGACTGACCCGGGATCAGCGACCGGCGGGCATCCGGCACTGTGCGGTGCCACCGGGCAGCCGATGCCGGTTCCGGGCCACGACGGCGTAGATCCAGGCGGCGAGGTAGGACACCGGCGGCCGGTCGATGACCCATCCGAGAGTTCCCCACCACCAACGGTTCTGGACCTGCAGCAGGGCGGCGACGGCGCGGTGGCCGCCTCGGGGTGGTGCGCTGGGTTGCACCCACCACACCTTGCCGGCCGCCTGCTGCGTCGTCAGCCCGAGGTCCGCGAGCGGCAGGAACTGGAACGGCTCGGCCCGGAACGAATCCGGCAGCACCTTGGTCCCGACATCGATGCAACGCTGACAGAAGGCACAGTCGCCGTCGTAGACGAGAACGGCAACATCGGAGCGGAGCATGTCCCGATCATCCCCGAGCGCGCACCGGCCGACCCCTCGTTCGGTCGGAACTCAGCCGATCGGCTTGACGGCCCGGACGATGGCGCCGTGCATACCCGGTGCCGCCTCGTGGGTGAAGACGACCTCCGGGTCGGTGAAGCCGGCCGCCGTCAGGCCGTCCAGGTACTCGCTGCGGGACAGCGCACCGGCGATGCAGCCGACGTACGAGCCTCGTTCGGCCCGGTCGGCGGGCGACAGGTCGTCCTCGGCCACGACGTCGGAGATGCCCAGCCGCCCACCGGGTGTCAGCACCCGGAACATCTCCGCGATGACGGCGGGCTTGTCGGTCGACAGGTTGATGACGCAGTTCGAGATCACCACGTCGATGGATCCGTCCGGCAGGGGGATGTCCTCGATGGCGCCCTTGACGAACTCGAGGTTGTTCGCGCCGGCCTGCGCCGCGTTCGCGCGGGCGAGCGCCAGCATCTGGTCGGTCATGTCCAGGCCGTAGGCGAAACCGGTGGCGCCGACCCGCTTCGCGGACAGCAGGACGTCGATCCCGCCACCGGAACCGAGATCGAGGACCCGCTCACCCTCGCGTAGATCCGCGACCGCCAGCGGGTTGCCGCAGCCGAGTGACGCGAGGACCGCAACAGCTCGCCCCGTTGCCGGCGACGACGGTGAGTGCCGCTGCCGCGTAACGATCTCGAACCTCTTCGCGGATGTCCTGGTCCGACATGGTCATGGCCACCTCGAGATATCGACGAACGTCTATGTCTGGCCTTCATTGAAGTCCGGCCATCGACGACTGTCAATGTCTACGGCATACTGGTCGTATGACGCCCGCCGCACTGCCGCTTGTCGATGTTGTCTGCTGCGCGCCGGTCGTCCGCGAATCACTCAGCCCCGATGACGCCGTCGCGCTGGCGCACACCCTGAAGGCGCTCGCCGACCCGGCGCGGCTCCGGCTGCTGTCCCTGATCGCCGCCCACGAGGGTGGGGAGGCGTGCGTCTGTGATCTCACCGACCCGCTCGGGCTGAGCCAGCCGACGGTCTCCCATCACCTCAAGGTGCTGACCGACGCCGGGTTGCTGACCCGCGAGAAGCGTGGCGTCTGGGCGTATTTCACCGTCGTGCCGTCGGCCCTGGATGCGCTGTCGACAGCCCTGAGCACCCAGGGCTCACCCCGCGCTCGGGTCTGACGCACTGGTCTGACGCAGTCGGTCAGCGTTCGCCCTTGACGCCGGCGAGCAGCATCTGCGCGACGTCGAGCACCTCGACGTCGGCGATGTCCCTGCCGGTGTCGGTCGCTGTCTCGCCCTGCCGAGCGGTGAGGCCGTCGGTGAGCATGACCTTGCAGAACGGGCAGCCGGTGAGGATCTTCTCGGCTCCGGTGTCGAGCGCTTCGTCGGTGCGTTCGAGGTTGATCCGCTTGCCGATTTTCTCTTCCATCCACATCCGGGCGCCGCCGGCGCCGCAGCACAGCGCCCGCGCGCTGTTCCGGGGCATCTCGGTGAGCGTCACCCCTGATGCTTCGATCAGTTCCCGCGGTGGTGTGTAGACCTTGTTGTGCCGGCCGAGGTAGCACGGGTCGTGGTAGGTGACGTCCTTCTTGGCGGCGCGGTCGGCGGGCTTCTGCACGATCAGCCGGCGATCCCGGACCAGGCGGTTCAGCAGCTGGGTGTGGTGGATGACTTCGTACTGCCCGCCGAGGTCGCCGTACTCGTTGCCCAGCGTGTTGAAGCAGTGCGGGCAGGTGACGACGATCTTGCGGGTGGCCCGGTCACCGAACGCGGTGTTGATGGTTTCCACGGTGGCCTGCGCGAGCATCTGGAACAGGAACTCGTTCCCGGCCCGGCGGGCGGGGTCACCGGTGCAGGTCTCGCCCGTGCCCAGCACCGCGAACCCGACCGCGGCCATGTGCATCAGCTCGGCCACGGCGCGTGTCGTCTTCTTACCACGGTCGTCGAACGCCCCCGCGCACCCCACCCAGAACAGGTACTCGTGGTCCGGGTCGATGGTGTCGGTGACGACCGGGACCTCGAACGGCAGGTCTTTCGCCCACTCCATCCGGTCCTTCTGGTTCTGCCCCCACGGGTTGCCCTTGTTCTCCAGGTTCCGGAACAACCCGCCCAGCTCGGACGGGAACTCCGATTCGATCATCACCTGGTAGCGGCGCATGTCGACGATGTGGTCGACATGCTCGATGTCCACCGGGCACTGCTCGACGCACGCCCCGCAACTGGTGCAGTCCCACAGCACCTCGGGGTCGATGATGCCGCCGATGTTGCGGCCCTGATCGTCGATCTCCGGCCCGCCGATCAGCGGTCGCTGCGCCTCCAGCATCCCGAGCGGGTCGGTGTGGGCGTAGGCCGCGAGATCGGACTCGGACAGCTTCTCCTCGCCGGTTGCCGGGTCGATCCCGCCGCCGGCCCGCAGGTACGGGGCCTTGGCGAACGAGTGGTCCCGCAGCGACAGCACCAGCAGCTTCGGCGACAACGGCTTCGCCGTGTTCCACGCCGGGCACTGCGACTGGCAGCGACCGCACTCGGTGCAGGTGGAGAAGTCCAGCCAGCCCTTCCAGGAGAAGTCCTCCACCCGTCCGACACCGAACGTGTCCTTCTCCGGATCGGCCTCGTCCAGGTCGAGCACCTCACCGCCGGACAGCATCGGCTTGAGCGCGCCGAGCGCCGTCCGACCCGAATCCTCCCGCTTGAAGTAGATGTTGAAGAACGCCAGGAACCGGTGCCAGGCCACACCCATCGACAGGTTCCGCGCGACGACGATCGCCCACACCATCGAGATGATGACCTTGATCAGCGCGACCACGCTGACCGCCCACAGCCACGCCGGCAGCCAGCTGCCCAGCCAGGTGGAGATCGGCGCCGCCCACGCCGGGTAGGGCAGCAGCCCGTTGGCGGACTTGAAACCGCGGATGCCGAAGATGCAGATGCCGATCGACAGGATGATCAGCTCGACGAAGTACGCCTGGGCGAAGTTCGAGCCGGCGAAGCGGGACTTGATGCCCACCCGGCGGGGATGCTGGCGCTGCCGGATGACGATCAGCGTCCCGATCCCGAGCACCGTCGTCAGCGCGATCAACTCGACGAAAAGCCCGTACCAGGAAAGGCTCCCGAGCCACGGGATCTCGAATGACGGCGAGAACGTCTCCCCCACCGCTTCTACCAGCGTCAGGAACAGGGCCCCGAAACCGATCATGACGAACCAGTGGGCAGCCCCGACGACGCCCCACTTGAGCATCCGGGTATGACCCAGCGACTCCTTCAGCAACGTCGCCAGGCGCTGCCCGACCGGCGCCGCCCGGTGCGGATCCGGCTGACCCAACCGGACATGCCGATAGATCTGCACACCGGCCCGGATCAACATCCCGAAGCCCACAACGATGAACCCGACCGCAATCACTCCGAGGGTCAGCGACCACCACGTCATCGGGGGGTTCCTCTCGTCATGCTGCAGGGTCATACGGTCGCTGACCGGTCGAACGATACGACAAGGTTACTGGCCGGTAACTTACGGCCGGCGGACCGGTCGCCCGTGCCGATGATCACATCATCCGCGTTCGCTCCGGCGTCGTCGCAGTTGAGGCCCGCCGAGTGACATCGCGCACCTCAGTCAGCTTTCGCGGAACCCACCTGGGGCGCATACCGTCTAGGTGACTGCCGATGCGAAACATCGGCAGAGCACGGCCATGATTCCGACAGCTTGAATCCGACAGCTTGAATCCGACAGCTTGATCCGACACTGAGGGCCACGGAAGGGCGACGACGCCACGACCGGACAGCGATCCGGCGCGACGTGGCCTACCCCTTTCCGAAAGTGGTTACTCCTGTGCTGACTTCCCGTTCTCGGGGACTGTTCGCGGCATCCGCCGCAGCGTCCCTCTTCCTTGCCGGCTGCGGGACCGCCGGCGAATCGGCCACTCCGGGGGCGGGCGCGACAGCGTCGCCGACCGGCTCGGCCGCCTCCGCCCCGGCATCCCCCTCGTGGACGCCCTCGTCCGCCACCGCCACCAGCGCGCCCGCTGTGCCGGATACCGAGCGCTGGCATCCGGTCGCCCATCTCGCCCCGAAGTCCGGCATTGCCGGGGCGCCGGGCGGACTGGTGTACCAGGACGGCACGTACCACGCGTTTTACCGTCACCAGGCCGCGGCCGACGCGGCGGACACCGCACCGTCGGACTGGGCGCACGCCACCAGCACCGACCTCGTCACCTGGACCGATCAGCCGGTGGCCCTGCCGGCCGGCGATGACGAGGTCCTGACCGGCTCGATCGCGGTGGACACCGAAGGCGACTCGGGATTCGGCGACGGCAACAACGCCCCGTGGGTGGCCGTGTACTCCACCACCGCCGGCAGTGAGACCTCCATCAGGACGGCATACAGCACCGACAGCGGAACGACGTGGCAGCGCAACGGGACCGTAGACGGCACCTGGGGACTGCAGGACCCGAAGGTCTTCCGCTACGACGCAGGCGACTACTGGGTGATGACGGCGGCCAACCCCGACGGGCACCGCGTCCAGCTGTACCGCTCCTACGACCTGCGGTCCTGGGAGCCGGTCAGCGTCTTCGGCAACGCCGGAACCCAGGCGGGGAGCTGGCACAGCCCCGACCTCTTCCCCCTCCCGCTGGACGGCAACGCCGATGACGTCAAGTGGGTGATGCTGGTCAGCACCACGCAGGGCGCGGTCGCCGGCGGATCCGGCGTCCAGTACTTCGTCGGATCCTTCGACGGCACCTCGTTCCGGCCCGAGCACACCGGCCCGGCCGGCGTGGGTGCGGTCCAGGCGACGGAGAACTTCTCCTGGCTCGACTGGGGGCCGGACCTGTGGGCGGCGACCACGTACAACGACGCTCCCGACGGCCGGCGCATCGCCCTCGGAGCGCTGGGCAATCAGGACTATGCCGCCTCGACCCCCACGGGAGCGTGGCGCGGAGCGATGTCCCTGCCCCGTGAGCTGACCTTGGAGACTGTCGGCGGTATCCCGCGCCTGACGCAACAACTGCCGGCCGAGACCGCGACCGCGTTGGACGCGAAGGGCCCCGCGGTCACCGAGGACTCCGTCGTCACCAGCGGCAACCGCAAGCTCGACAGCGAGGCCAACGGCACGTCGCTGACCGTGCAGGCCACCCTGATTCCCGGTGACGCCAGCGCCGTCGGTGTGACCGTTCTCGGCTCGACCACCGGCCAGCGCGGAACCCGGATCTCCTACTTCACCGAGTCAGGCGTCCTGCAGGTGGACCGCAGCACCGCCGGGAAGGCCGATTTCACCGACACCTTCTCGGCGAACTCCGCGGCGCCGGTCAGCCTGGTCGACGGGAAGCTCCCGGTACGGATCGTCGCCGACGGATCGGTCGTTGAGGTGTTCGCCGGCGACGTCGTGCTCAGCACGCTGGTGTTTCCGGCGCAGGGTGACGATGCCGTGTCGGTCTTCGGCTCCGGGAAGGCCACGGTGGAGGACATCTCCGTGACGCCCATCGGTTGAGCGGCTCCCTCGGCTGACCTCTCGGGTCAGCGGGGCGGCTCTCCTTGCTGACCTCTCGTTTCAGCGCCGGCAGCTTCCCCCGCTGACCTCTCGGGTCAGCGGCGGGTGTCGTCCTGCCGGAAGTTCAGGTGCGCCCGCGACGGGGTCGGCCCGCGCTGCCCCTGGTAGCGCGAGCCATACTCCGCCGACCCGTACGGGTGCATCGCAGGCGAGGTGAGCCGGAACAGGCACAACTGACCGATCTTCATGCCCGGCCACAGGGTGATCGGCAGGTTGGCGACGTTCGAGAGCTCCAGGGTGATGTGACCGCTGAAGCCCGGGTCGATGAATCCCGCGGTGGAGTGCGTCAGAAGCCCGAGCCGGCCGAGTGACGACTTCCCCTCCAGACGCCCCGCGAGCGAGTCGGACAACGAGACACCCTCGAAGGTCGAGCCGAGGACGAACTCGCCGGGGTGCAGGACGAACGCGTCGTCGCCGTCCACCTCGACCAGCGTGGTGAGGTCGTCCTGCTGCACCTTGGGATCGATGTGCGTGTAGCGGGAGTTGTTGAAGACCCGGAAGTACCGGTCCAGCCGGACGTCGATACTGGACGGCTGGATCAGCGAGGCGTCGAACGGGTCCAACCCGAGGGACCCGGCGTCGATCTCGGCGAGCAGGTCGCGGTCGGACAGCAGCATGGATAGACCCTAATGCGGCTGCCCTTGTGGCTCGGGCAGGCCGTGGTCGTGCCGGGCGGTTGGGGGCGTGGCTCGAATCGACCCGATCGGGTCCGGCATCCACTCGCCCGTGGTCCTGTCGTCGGCCCGCAGGAGTCGAGAGCCACTCCTGCAGGGAAATCGGTTGTTGGGGAGCCTGTTTCCCCTGCTGACATGGCACTCGACGTGGTGGCCGGTCGTCGCTGCATCCGGCGGCGTACACACAGAGTGACGTAGGTCGCGTTGTGTAACTGCGTCCCTTTCGGCCACGCTGAGGTTCACTGAACAAAAGTCAATGTGGCCTGCGATCCCGGCAGCGCCGTGCTCGCACGGACGAAGGGACACGCCATGGTCGAGATTGTGTTCGCGACGGTCCTGCTGGTCGGCCTGCCGTTGGCCTATTTGCACGGCAAACGCGCGGGCTTCGAACGCCACCAGTGCCTGTGGGTTCCGGAATCGCAGGATCGGGCTCCGCAGACCTACGTGACCCTGCCCTGCCCGGCCTGCGGACAGGGTGTGGACTGCGCGCTGCACCTGCAGCACCGCTTCCTGGACGGCGTGCCCCTGGTGAGCGCGACGGTGGACGCCACGGACCTCGAGCACCACACCCTGACGCACGTCGACGAGCTGAACCGTCCCGCCGCCTGACGAGGTGACGGCCTGCCCGTGTCCTCGGCTGCAGTTGCCGCCAGGCCGTTGCCGCGTGCGGTCGCGCCGGGGCACCCGCGCCCTTGGGTATAGTGACCGGGCCGATGCGGGCGTAGTTCAGTGGCAGAACTTCAGCTTCCCAAGCTGATAGCGCGAGTTCGATTCTCGTCGCCCGCTCTCCAGATCGCCTTCTGCTCTCGCGGGATGTTGCCGAACCGGCAACAGGATTCGCACCACCCGGACGCGATGGGCGACAGTTGCCGGGTGAACCATGACACCGAGGCACCATCGCCCATGTCCGTCGCTCCGCTTCTCGACGGCGGGTACGTCGGAGATCCCGCAGTACAGGCCGAGTGGGACAGCCGCTACCTCGACCGGGATCAGCTGTGGAGCGGACAGCCCAACGGCGCCCTGGTGGCGGAGGTGGCCGGGCTCGCGGCTGGGCGGGTCCTCGACGTCGGCTGCGGTGAGGGCGCAGACGCCATCTGGCTCGCGGCCGGAGGGTGGGAGGTGACGGCGCTCGAGGTGTCGGGGGTGGCGCTGGAGCGGGCGGCCCGGCATGCCGAGGACGCCGGCGTCGCGATCCACTGGGTGCATGCCGGCCTGGCAGAGGCTGGACTTCCGCCTGAGTCTTTCGACCTGGTGTCAGCGCAGTACCCGGCGCTGCTACGCACTCCCGACGCTGCCGCCGAGCGAGCACTGCTTGAGGCGGTGGCACCCGGTGGCGTGCTCCTGCTGGTGCATCACGCCGGAATGGACACGCACATCCCCGAGGACGGCGCTTTCGACCCGGCCGATTACGTCTGGCCCTCGATGGTCGCCGCGCTGCTGGACGACGCCTGGCAGGTCGAGGTGGATGAGGAACGGCCCCGGATCGCACCCGACGGCGGCGCAGGAGCGCACCACACCGACGACCTCGTGCTGCGCGCCCGCCGATTGCACTGACTCCTGCCGACTCGACCTCATCACCCTGCACTCCGCGCCCCGCCCCACATCGCCACTTCCGCACCTCGCACCGCGTCCACCCGGATCCAGATGTCGATTCCGGTCGCGAAACGGCGCCCCATGGAGCCGCAATCGACGACTCGACCCCGGGGCCTGCGACGCGCGTGGGCGGGGCGACCGGGGGCCGTAGAGGTCTCCATCGACGTGGCGCCGCTGCAGACGGTTCGCTCAGCGGCGGACGGCCCGCCAGCCGGTCCAGCGGGTGACAGTGGACCCCACCACCACACCCGTCGGCGGAACCTGCTCGTACTGCGGGTATCTCGCGGTCAAGGCGGCCAGTGCGCGCCGGCGCTCGGTCCCTTCGAGCACCGCGGCGCGGGCATCGGCACGCACCCACCAGAGCTGCTCCCAATCGTCGTCATAACGGTCGACCAGGAAGCAGACATGCGGGTTCGCCGCGATGTTGTCCAGCCGGCGCAACGCCGAGGTCGATTTCGGCTTGTGGTCGACGGCGAAGACGATCATCTGCGACGAGGACGACGGCCGGTCGGGATGGGCGGTCGTCAGTTCGGCGGCCGGTGATCCCTCGGCCGGTGCCTCGCCGGCCGGTGCCTCGCCGGCCGGTGCCTCGCCGGCCGGTGCCTCGCCGGCCGGCGCTTCATTGTCCTGTGCTGCGATGACGGCGAACGTCACCGGCACCAGGTGTGGCACGAGCGCCGGACCGACCGTCGCCAGCCGAGCGACCCGGGCGTTGCCGAACATCTCGCTGGCCTGGTCGGTGGGGATGCGCATACCGGTTCCGTCCTGGGCTACTGGGCCGCCGAGCTACGGGCCCTGTTTTGCAGAGGCATAACAGTCGACCACGACCGGGCGCACCGGGGTGAGCACGGAGGCGCCGGGAAAGACCAGTGTGCGGGCCGCCTCGGCCGCCGCGACGGTGAGGTCCGCAACCTCACTGGCGCTGCCGGCCGGGACGTGCACGATCAGCTCGTCGTGCTGGAAGAACACCAGCTCGGCGCCAGGCACTGCGCGAAGGTCGCGGCGCAGGCCGGACAGCCACACCGACGCCCAGTCGGCGGCCGAGCCCTGGACGACGAAGTTGCGGGTGAACCGGCCGCGGTCCCTGGTCACCTGGTCCGCGCGGCGCCGCTCGGCATCCGTCGCATCCTGTTGTGACCCGATCTCGACGACCTCCCGCCAGCCGGGGCCGGGCGGCGGGCACGCCCGGCCCAGCACGGAGTGCACGACGCCGCCCGCCTCGCCACGCCGGGCAGCGTCCTCGACGCAGGCCATCGCGGCGGGGTACCGCCGGCGCAGAGTGGCGACCAACCGGCCTGCCTCGCCGGAGGTCGCGCCGTACATCGCACCGAGCATGGCCACCTTCGCGCTGCCCCGGTCACCACCGAACCCGTCATCGGCCAGCGCCGTGTACAGGTCGATGTCCGCCGAGATCGCCTGCAGCGCAGGGTCTGCCGAGATCGCAGCGAGGATCCGCGGCTCGAGCTGGGCGGCGTCGGCGACGACCAGCCGGTGGCCGGGGTCGGCGACGACCGCGCGCCGGAGCGCCTTGGGGATCTGCAATGCGCCGCCGCCCCGGGTGGCCCACCGCCCTGACACCACCCCGCCGGGGATGTACTCGGGGCGGAACCGCCCGTCCCTGGCCCATTCGTCGAGCCAGTTCCAGCCGTTCGCCGAGTTCAGCCGGGCCAGCTCCTTGTAGTGCAGCACCGCAGGAACCGCCGGGTGGTCGACGTCCTTGAGCACCCACGACCGGGTGCTGTCGATGTCGAATCCGGCCCGCCGGAACGCGGCGCGGAGATCCACGACCGAATCCGGGTTGACGGGGAAGCCGAAGGCGGCGGAGATCTCGGCCGCCAACTCGACCAGCCTCAGCGGACGCTCACCCACCGCCGGCCGTGGGCCGAGCATCTCGGTGAGTCGGTTCTGATGGATGTCCGCTCGCCATGGGAGCCCGACCGCACTCATTTCTACCGCCGCCAGCGTCGAGGCGGATTCCGCGGCCAGCAGCAGGCCGAGCGCCCGGTTGTCGCCCGCCCGCTCCCGCTGATCGGCCACGGCCACCCGCAACACCTCGATCGGGTCCGCCGACGGCCGGGCGCTGTCGAGAGCGTCCGGCTCGAACAGCGTCGGCTCGATGTGCACCACGGGTTCCGGGTCCGGCGGTACCTCGGCCCCCGTCGCTCGCGCATGGACGGCGGCGGCCGAGCTCGGAGCCCCGAACGTTCCGGCCCGGCCGAGCAGGATCCGTTCGCTGGCGGTGACGTCGTGGCAGCGCTCGATGCGAAGCCCCGCGGCCAGCAGATCCGGGTAGATCGTCGCCGTGCTGTCCCAGAGCCAGCGCTCATCCAGCTGCACCCACTCGGCCAGGTCCGCCGCTGACGCGCCATCGATCCGCGACCCGATCGGCCGCCCGGCGTCGTCCATCCGCTGCAGGCAATACCCTTCGGGCGTTTGGGCGAGCGCGAGCACGGTCAGGACTATTTGTTGTCCCGCAGCGATTGCCGGATGCGCTCCAGGGCCTCCTGCGCTGATTTCTCCCGTTCGGCCGCCCGCTCCTGGGCGGACGTCGCCTCCCAGGTCTGTTGAGCGAGTTCCGCGGCGCCGGCGGAGGCGGCGTAACGACCCTCGATCTTGTTGCGGACGAAATCCAGCGACGGCACTCCGTACTTGTCGTAATCAGGCGCGACACCCGGGGGGTCGGCCGGTAGCGACGGCGTCGGGTCCGGCCCCACCGGCCACACCGCCGGACCGGCCGGATCGGATCCGGGGCCGGCCAGTGTGAAGGTGTCGGATTCGTTGTGCTCCGCCGTGTTCGGTTCGCCGCCACGCGGGTCCTTCGTGGGCGGATCCGCTTCCGGCTTGACGGTCTCGTTCTCGTGCTCGGTCATCGCGCCTCCCCGTTGACTGCACATCCACCGTACGTCCCGGCGAGTTCGCGTGGGCAGCAACATCCACAGCTCGCTCAGTGCGCCGGTACCTGGCGCGGATTGCGCTGCTCGCACAGTCGTTGCATGGGACGGGTCCGCCAACACACTGGCCCACCCCAACGCGGTTCGCCCCGCCGCCGGAGCACCACGGTGCGGTGGCAGAGGGACGAGTCGTCGTTGCGACACCGTCGCAACCCCGGAGAGCGATCGACTCACCCGTTGGTGCATCTGACAACCGGATCGGGTCCGTTCCGGAAACAAGCAGCGGACAACGCTTCTCGCGGCGGCGCGCTCGGAGACAACGCTGTCGGGTATGGGTGGATCGTGATTGTTGTCACGAATGACAAACGGGCGCACACTGGCGGCAAAGGTCCGTCCCACCGTCGTGCAGACCTCGCCCTCGATTCACCCAAGCAGGCCCAGTCCATGCCGGTGTATCGAATCGATCTGCCGACCGGGACAGGCAGCTGCAGCTCCGAACGGCGAAAGGTCCTCCATGCAGACACCCGCTCCTGTCGACTACGCCAGGGCGCACAGCGTCCAGGAAGCCCTCGAACTACTGGAGCGGTACGGCCCGGACTCGAGCCTGCTGGCCGGCGGACACAGCCTGATCCCGATGATGAGACTGCGGATCGCCCAACCCGAACGCGTCATCGACATCAACGACCTCACCGAACTGGACTACATCCGCGCGGTCACCGACAGCCCACCCGGCGGGCCACCACCCCACCTGGCGATCGGCGCGATGACCCGGCACCGCAGCATCCTGGCGTCCGCGGTGATCGGCGAGCACTACGCGATCCTGCACGACGCCGAGCGGGTGATCGCCGACCCGATCGTCCGCAATCGCGGCACGGTCGGCGGCTCGCTCTGCCAGGCCGACCCGGCGGAGGATCTGTCGGCGGTGGCCGCCGCAGTGCGGGCCGATCTGGTCCTGCAGTCCAGGGACGGAACGAGAGTCGTTCCGGCGCGGGGGTTCACCGACGGCCCCTACAACACGATCCTCGATGACGCCGAGATGCTGGTGGAGGTGCGGCTGCCGATCCGGCCGGGAGCCGGCAGCGCGTACGAGAAGGTCGAGCGGCGGGCCGGCGACTGGGCGGTCGCCTCCGTCGGAGCCTTCGTCGTGCTGGACGGCGACACGGTCGCCGACGTGGGCATCGGGCTGGCGGCGCTGGGCGCCGACCACGGCTGCGCCCCGGACGCCGAGGAGTACATCCGCGGCAGGGTGCTCTCTGAGGACAGCATCGTCGAGACCGCGCGACTGACCGCAGCGGCCAGCAACCCCAGCGCCGACCAGCGCGGGCCCGTTCTCTACAAGAAGCACTTGGCCGACGAGCTCACCCGACGCGCGCTGCGACGTGCCGCGGCGCGGGCCCAGGGAAGGATCTGACATGCAGGTGAAGATCACCGTCAACGGGGTCGAGCACACCGACGAGATCGAGCCGCGACTGCTGCTCGTTCACTACCTCCGGGAGACCAGGCGGCTGACCGGCACCCACTGGGGATGCGACACCTCGCAGTGTGGAACGTGTGTCGCGTGGCTTGACGAGGAGCCGGTGAAGACCTGCACGGTGCTGGCGGCGATGGCCGACGGTCATCGGGTGCGCACGGTCGAGGGGCTCGCGACGAACGGAAAGCTGGATCCCGTGCAGGAGGGATTCATGAGCGAGCACGGCCTGCAGTGCGGGTTCTGCACGCCGGGAATGATGATGACCGCGCGGCACCTGCTCGACCACAACCCCGATCCCGACGAGCAGACGATCCGCGAGGCGATCTCCGGCCAGATGTGCCGGTGCACCGGCTACGAGAACATCGTCCGCGCCGTTCGCGCCGCCGCGGGCCATCCGTCGCAGCCCTCCGGGCAGGCCGCCGCCGATCCCGCCACCAACGGCGCCAGCACCGTGGTCGCCGAGCCCAGCCAGGAGGTACCGGCATGACGGCCACCATCCCCGACGCACCGCTCACCCGGTCGGCGGTCGAGCGCTCGCCCCGGATCAGCGCCGCCGGCAACCCGATCGGCTTCGGCCGGATGCCTCGCAAGGAGGACGCGAGATTCCTTCGCGGACAAGGCAAGTACGTCGACGACGTGACGATGCCCGGCATGCTGCACTCGGCGATCCTGCGCAGCCCGTATGCGCATGCCCGCATCCGCTCCATCGACACCACCGCCGCCGCAGCACTTCCCGGCGTGCACGCGGTGATCACCGGCGAGACGCTGACGGGGCTCGGACTGGCCTGGATGCCGACGCTGTCCGCGGATGTGCAGGCGGTGCTGGCCACAGACAAGGTGCGTTTCCAGCACCAGGAGGTCGCGTACGTCGTCGCCGACACCAAGTACATCGCCCGCGACGCCTTGGAACTGATCGAGGTCGATTACGAGCCGCTCGCCCCGGTGGTGGACGCCAAACGGGCGCTGGACCCGGACGCCCCGGTCATCCGGGACGACATCGAGGGCAAGACCGACAACCACATCTTCGACTGGGAATCGGGATCCGCGGAGGAGACCGCGCGGGTCTTCGACGGCGCGGAGGTGGTCGTCACCCAGGAGATGCTCTATCCCCGAGTGCATCCCGCGCCGATGGAGACCTGCGGCACCGTCGCCTACATGGACCCGGTGACCGGAAAGCTGCTGGTCTACTCGACCAATCAGGCACCGCACGCGCATCGCACGATCTATGCGCTGGTCGCCGGTATCCCCGAGCACAAGATCCAGATCATCTCGCCCGACATCGGCGGCGGCTTCGGCAACAAGGTCGGGATCTACCCCGGGTACGTGCTGGCGGTCGTCGGCTCGATCGTCACCGGGAAGCCGGTCAAGTGGATGGAGGACCGCAGCGAGAACCTGATGGCGACGTCTTTCGCCCGGGACTACCACATGACCGGCAGCATCGCCGCGACGAAGGACGGCACCATCCTCGGCCTGAAGGTCGACGTGCTGGCGGACCACGGCGCCTTCAACGGCACCGCGCAACCCACCAAGTTCCCGGCTGGTTTCTTCCACATCTTCACCGGCAGCTACGACTTGCAGGCGGCGTACTGCAGCGTCAAGGGCGTGTATACGAACAAGGCGCCGGGCGGCGTCGCCTATGCCTGCTCGTTCCGGATCACCGAGGCCGTCTACCTCGTCGAGCGGATGGTCGACATCCTCGCGGCCGAGCTGAAGATGGACCCGGCCGAACTGCGGCTGAAGAATCTGCTGCGACCGGAGCAGTTCCCATACGTCTCGAAGACCGGCTGGGAGTACGACTCCGGCGAGTACCCGCGGGCGCTGAAGCTGGCGATGGAGATGGCCGGGTATGACGAGCTCCGCCGTGAGCAGGCCGAGAAACGTGCCCGCGGTGAGCTGATGGGCATCGGAATCTCCTTCTTCACCGAAGGTGTCGGCGCGGGGCCGCGTAAACACATGGACATCCTCGGCCTGGGTATGGCAGACGGCTGCGAGCTGCGGGTGCACCCGACCGGCAAGGCGCAGGTGCGGCTCTCGGTGCAGACGCAGGGCCAGGGACACGAGACGACGTTCGCGCAGATCGTCTCGGAAGAGCTGGGAATACCGCCGGAGGACATCGAGGTGATCCACGGCGACACCGACAACACGCCGTTCGGGTTGGGCACCTATGGGTCCCGCTCGACGCCGGTGTCCGGTGCCGCGGCGGCCATCGTGGCCCAGCGGGTCAGGCAGAAGGCGAAGATCATCGCCGCGGCATCCCTGGAGGTCAGCGCCGAGGATCTGGAGTGGGATCACGGCCGCTGGCAGGTGAAGGGCGACTCCGAACAGGGCCGCACCATCGCCGAGATCGCCATGCTCAGCCACGGGACGCTGACCCTTCCCGAGGGCGTGGAGGGCCATCTCGACGCCTCCGTCGTGTACGACCCGCCGAACCTCACCTACCCGTTCGGCGCCTACATCTGCGTCACCGACGTCGATCCTGGCACCGGGGTGGTCAAGGTCCGCCGGTTCATCGCAGTGGACGACTGCGGCCCGCGGATCAACCCGATGATCGTCGAGGGCCAGGTGCACGGTGGTCTCGCGGACGGCATCGGGATGGCCCTGATGCAGCTGATCGCCTTCGACGAGGACGGCAATTGCGTTGGCGGTTCGTTCATGGACTACCTGCTGCCGACATCGATGGAATGTCCCAGCTGGGAGCTCGGTGAGACGGTCACGCCGTCGCCGCACCACCCGCTGGGCCTCAAAGGCGTCGGTGAATCCGCCACGGTCGGCTCTCCGCCGGCCGTGGTGAACTCGGTGCTGGACGCCATCGCCCCGTTCGGTATCCGGCACGCGGACATGCCGCTGACGCCGGCCAACGTCTGGATGGCCATGCAGGGCACGCCGATGCGCACCGATCTGGCGGTCACATGACGCCCGGGTACTCCACCCTGATCGGCCGTCACCGGCCGCCCCGGGTTGCCCGGTGAGCAACGCCGAACTGGACGTCCGCGCAACGCAGTTGCGCGAACAGGGTGTGCCCTTCGTCAGGGCACGCGTGGTGTCGGCCGAGCGGCCGACGTCCGCGAAGGCCGGTGACGAGGCCATCATCCATGCCGACGGTTCGATCGAGGGGTTCGTCGGCGGGACGTGCGCGGAGAGCACCGTGCGCGCACAGAGTCTGCTGCTGCTCGACTCTAGACAGCCGCTGTTGCTGCGCATCACGCCCACCGACGAGCAGTCGGTGGGCACGGTCGACAGGTCTCCGGCAGCCGGTACACGCACGGTGCACAACCCGTGCCTGTCCGGCGGGACACTGGAGATCTTCCTGGATCCGGTGGTGCCTCCGCCGCTGGTCCAGGTGCACGGGGCGGGCCCGATTGCCGGAGCGGTCCGCCGGCTCGCCGTCGAACTCGGGTACCGGGCCGGTGACGTCGATCCTTCGGGTATCGGCGGAGCAACGGCGGTGGTCGTCGCCTCGCACGGCCGGGAGGAGGTCGAGACCCTCGCCGCCGCCCTGGATGCCGGAGTGCCGTACGTGGCGCTGGTCGCCAGCCGGAAGAGGGCGGCCGGTGTACTGGCCGATCTGGCCTCTGCCCGACCGGACCTGGCCGGTCCGCCGTCGGAGCGTGTGCGCAGCCCGGCAGGGTTGGACATCGGGGCGAGAACGGCATCGGAGATAGCACTGTCGATCCTGGCCGAGGTGGTGTCGGCGCGAGCCGGCTTCCTCGCGGCCACCGAGGAAAGTGAGCTGCCGGCCATGAACGGCGGCCGGCCGGCACCTGTGACGTCGACTGCTGGCACGTCGACTGCTGGGACCGCTCTCGACCCGGTGTGCGGGATGACGGTGGCCGCCGTCGAGACAAGCCTGCATTTGGACCACGAGGGACGCCGGTGGTACTTCTGCGGGGCCGGCTGCCTGCGCACCTTCGCCACGCACCCCGCTGGGTACGCTGAATCGTGACCCTACCGGCCGACCTGTCCGCGATCGTTCCCGACGTGCCCGCCTTGCGCGACGTACTCGCCGGTGCGGGCTATCTCGCCGATGACGGGCTGGCGACGGCGCTGTTCTGTTCGGTGCGGCTCGGCCAGCCGCTGCTGCTGGAGGGCGAGGCCGGAGTCGGCAAGACCTCGGCCGCGAAGGCCGTCGCCGCCGCGCTCGGGACACCGCTGATCCGGCTGCAGTGCTACGAGGGCATCGACATCGCCGAGGCCGCATACGAGTGGAATTACCCGCGGCAACTGCTGGCCATCCGGCTCTCCGAGGCCAAAGGCGACGCCCTCGGCGCGGACGACCTCTTCCGCCGCGACTACTTGATCGAGCGGCCGCTGTTGCGGGCGGTCGAGCACCCCGGCCCGCTGCCAGCCGTGTTGCTGATCGACGAGATCGACCGCGCAGACGAACATTTCGAGGCGTTCCTGCTCGAATTGCTGGCCGAGCGGTCGATCACCGTCCCCGAGATCGGCACCATCACCGCCGCGGTCCCGCCGATCGCGATCCTCACCTCGAACCGCACCAGGGACCTGCACGACGCACTCAAGCGGCGCTGCCTCTATCACTGGATCGACCATCCCGACCTTGCCAGGGTGGTGGCCATCGTCCGCGAGCGGGTACCCGGCGCGACGGAGGCGATCGCGGCGCAGGCCTCGTCGGCCACCGGTCGGCTGCGCACGCTCGACCTGCAGAAGTCGCCCGGCACCGCAGAGGTGATCGACTGGGTGCAGGCGCTGCACGTGCTGGGCTATCCGCAACTCGACGTGACCGCCGCGGCAGCCACTCTCGGCTCGGTACTGAAGTACCGCGAGGACCGGGAGGTCGCCGTCGGCGCCGGCCTTGGCTGGGTCGTGGGTGAGTGAGTTGGCTGTGGGAGGGAACCCGTCGCCGTTGATCGGGCTACCCGGCCGGCTGGTCGACGAGCCGGCCGACGACCTCGCGACGGTGTGTGCAGAGTTCGCGGCCCTGCTCGGTGCAGCGGGCATTGCTGTTCCGGTGCAACGGATCTCCTGGTGGGCGGAGGCAACGGTCGTCGCCGCGCCTACCTGCGTGGACGAGCTGTACTGGCTCGCCCGGGTCACCCTGCTGGACCGCCCGGACCACCTCGACGTCTTCGACGCGGTGTTCGCCCAGGTGTTCCGTGGCCTGGTGGACGTAGCCGACTTCCGCGGTGACCCCGCCAACTCACTCACCGCCCATACCGAGCCGGGGACGCCGAGCGGGGCCGGACAGCGGCAGCCGGACCCGCCCGCCGAGCGCGACGGCGACACTCCGCAGCAGCAGGCCGCCGCGGCGGCAGCCGACCGCAACGATGACGAGCCGTCCGGCGACGACGGCGCACCGACCGTACTGGCGATCGCGTCCGAGACGGAGTTGTTGCGGGACAGGGACTTCGCCGACTGCGACGCCGACGAGCTCGCGGAGCTGGCGAAGATCATCGCGCGGATGCAGGTCGTGGCCCCGGTCCGGCCGTCCCGCTGGGAGCCGACCCGTCGCTCGGGGCGATCGCTGGACATGCGCCGGACCCTGCGGGCCGCGTGCCGCACCGGCGGCGACCCGATCCGCTGGAGCCATCGACGGCGGGGCACGACCCCGCGCAAGATCGTTCTGCTCGCCGACGTGTCGGGCTCGATGCAGGCGTACTCGCGGGTCTACCTGCGCATTCTGCAGGGTGCCGTTCTCGGCGCCCGCGCCCACGCCTACGTCTTCGCCACCCAGCTGCACCCGGTCACCCGGGCGCTCGGCCGCGGCCGGCGGGAGGACGCGATCGCACGGGCGATGGCGCTGTCGCCGGATGCCTCGGGCGGCACCCGGATCGGCGGCGCCGTCAAGGACTTCCTGGACACGGACGGCCGCCGCGGGCTCGCCCGGGGAGCGGTTGTCGTCATCGTGTCCGACGGCTGGGAGCGGACCGATCCGGCGCTGCTCGGCGAGCAGATGCAGCGGTTGTCCCGGCTCGCCTACCGGGTGATCTGGGTCAACCCGCGAAAGGCCGCTCCCGGTTTCGCGCCGCTGACGGGCGGCATGGCGGCCGCGCTGCCGCACGTCGACACGTTCGTCTCGGGCCACTCTGCGCGATCGGTTGCCGAGCTGCTCGAGGCGATCGCGAGCGGCTGAGGTCTGCCGTCCGCGGTCTCGCTCGGGGTCTCACTCGCTGTCCCGCCGGCGGTCTCGCTCGCGGGTCTTGCTCAGGGCGGGGTACCCGCGCGCAGCCAGGGCCGGCCAGGGTCTTACCGTGTCCGGGTGATCGGGACGTTGGCGTGGGTGACCGCCCGGGAAGCGCGCGGACGCGACGAGGACGAGCCGCTCGCGCTGGCCGCCCTGCAGCACAGCGGCGTCGCGGTCGACGTCGTCGACTGGGATGACCCGGCGACCGACTGGTCCCGCTTCGACCGGGTCGTGCTGCGATCGGCCTGGGACTACCCACAGCGGCTGCCCGAATTCCTGTCCTGGCTCGAGACGGTCGACCCCGTCAGCGATCTGGTGAATCCGCTGGCAACGGTGCGGTGGAACCTGGACAAGCGCTACCTCGCCGAACTCTCGGCGGCCGGGGTGCCCATCACCCCGACGACGTTCCTCGAGCCGGGTTCGGCGGCATCGTTCCCGGCGGGGGACTTCGTCGTCAAGCCGGCGGTCGGGGCGGGCAGCCGGGACGCGTCGTCGTACGGGGCGGACCAGCACGCCGCCGCCGCCGCGCATGTCGGCCGACTCCACGCGTCGGGCCAGACCGCTCTGATCCAGCCCTTTGTGACATCGGTTGCGACCGAGGGCGAATGGCCGCTGCTCTTCTTCGGAGGACAGTTCAGTCATGCCGCCAACAAGCGGGTCACCCTGCCGCGTGCGGGAATAGTCGACGACCTGTTCGCCGCGGAGACCAACTCCGAACACGTCGCCACCGCGGATCAGATCGAGGTCGCACAGGCCGCTGTCGACATGGTCTCGCAGCGGTTCGGGACACCTACCTACGCCCGGGTCGATCTGGTACGGGATGACGCCGGCCGGTTCTGCGTCCTGGAAGTGGAGCTGATCGAGCCGTCGTTGTTCCTGTTCTGTGCCGATGCCGACGCCGTGGAAAGGTTCGTCACGACCCTGATCCGATAGTGCGGCATCGATGACGCCGGGCAGGTCCGGCGTCAGCGGAGCCCAGGCCCGGTAGGTGTATTTCCAACCAACCGCAGCGGCGACGGCGCAACGTCCGGGGGTGTTGCACCGACGCAGCTCCTGTTGCTCGGACCTCGGGGGGCTCGGGTTTCCCGACATTGACCCGCGACAGCGGACCATCCCCGTCCCGGCCGAGAGCCGTGACGGGGATGGGTAACTGCGGACGACAGCCGTCGGACTACAGCTGGCCCAGTTGCGCCTGCGGCAGGGTGACGGTCCGGTCGCCGAGATCCAGCACCGTCTTGCCGTCGACCGTGCTCGCGTGCGAGTCCAGCCACTGTTGGCCGCTGGGAGCGGATTTCGACCTCGCGGAAGCTGCGACCCGGCTGTTGATCTCCACGTCGTCGCCGTCACCGCCGTCGATCACGTCGGCACCCGGCCCGCCCAGCAGGACGTCGTCACCAACGCCGCCGGTGATGGTGTCGGCGCCCAGCCCGCCGATGATGACGTCGTCGCCCGCTTGACCGTTCAGGAAGAGCCGCGCCGAACTGGCGGCGGTGCCGGCGGCGTCGATCACATCGTCACCGGCCTGCGCGTTCACGGTGACCTGGTCGCTGCCGGGGGCCGCTCCGGTCACCGTGGTCGTGGCGGCCAGCCCGCCCACGTTGGCGGTGCCCGCCTGGCCGTTCACGGTCACCACGTCGTCGCCCTGCGTGGCGGTGACCGTCACGTTGTCCACGGCGCCGTCATCGCCCGCTGGCGTTGCGAGATCGGTGTTGACCCGCACCAGATCGGTTCCGCTGACATCACCAACCGCAACTGTGTCGGCGCCGCCCAGTGTCTTGACGTCGATTGCCTCGAGGTCGTTGGCGTCCATGGTGATGGAGGCGATGTTGCGGAACAAACGCACCCGCCCGCCGTTCGCGGTGATGTCGAACCTCTCGGCGATGTTGGCGCCGTTGAAGAGCATCGTGTCGTTCCCGTCCTGCCCTTCGACGACGTCGCTGCCGTCACCCGGATCCCACTGGAACGTATCGTCGCCGGTCCCGAGGAACCCGATGTCGTTACCTTGGTTCCCGTCGATGACGTCGTTCCCCGCACCGCCGAGCAACACATCGACACCGTTGGAGCCGCGGAGATTGTCGGCGCCCGCGCCACCGTCGACGGTGATCGCGATCAGCGCGGCGAGATTACCGGTCGCACTGAAGGTGTCGTCACCGCCGTTCGCGTTGAGCAACAGCTTCTCAGAGGTTCCCATGTCGAGCGAGAACGGCGCCGGGGTGAGGCGATCGAAACGGACGCGGGTGCCGTTGGCCGTCGCGGTGAACTGCTCCGCCCCGTTGCCGCCGTTGACCTCGACGGTGTCGATTCCGGGGCCGCCCTCGTTGAGATCTGTGTCGTCGCCCGGGCCCCACGTGATCCGGTCGTCCTCACCCTGACCGAACGCCTGGTCGTCGCCGTCGCCGCCGGTGATGGTGTCGTTTGCGGCACCACCGAAGAGCAGGTCGGTGCCGCCCTTGCCGAGCAGTGTGTCGTTGCCGCTCTCGCCGAATAGCTGATCGGTGCCGGAGCCGCCGGTCAGCGTGTCATTGCCGCCACCGCCGAACAGGTTGGCGCTCGGCAGCGCACCGCTCGCCTCATTGATGGTGATGACGTCGTTGCCGGCCAGGCCGAAGACCTGGATCCGGGCGGTGTTGGCCACCGTCGGGTTCCCGCCCGCGACCGGGATCGCTCCCCCGTTGAGCCGGATTCCGCCGGCGGCGTTCCGGCTGATGGTGATCGCGTTGTCGGCACCGTCTCCGCTGACCGTCAGTACGCCGGCGGCGAAAGTAGCCGTGGTGGCGGCATTCGCGGGTCCGGCAGCGGCGATCATCACTCCGCCGGCGAACACAGCCGTCGCCAGCACGGGGCCGGCCTTGCGGCGCCAGAAATGTTTGCTCTCTTGCATGGTGCGATCTCCGATCCGATGTGCCTCACCCGCCCGGGCGGGCGGCACCTTTCGGTACGGGCGTTTCACGAATTCGGTTCTCGGCCCTGCGCAGCATCTTTCAGCGGACTCTCAGTCCACCCAGTATCCGCACGCAAACAGCGCGGTGTTCAGCAGGAACAGCCCGAACCATGCCGCCATCACCGCCGCGCGAACCCCGTTGCGCCGCGACCGGATCACCACCCCGGCGATCAGGATCAGCAGCGGGAAGACGGTGAGCGAGTTCCGGGCCAGCGAGACGAACGTGAGTGACGTCGTCAGGGCCAGCAGGGTGAGGCCGGCGTAGGTCGCCGACGGCCATTCCCGCGTCCTGATCCAGTACGCGACCGCCACCACGAGCAGCACGGCGAACACGACGTCGAGGGTGAAGGCGAGCCGGCGGTCCAGGGTGTCGCCGAACACCATCTGGCCACCCGTGCGGTACAGCGCCTCCCAGGGCCAACTGAACTGCCTGCCCCAGCCGGAGTGCTGAGCGGTCTGCCACGCCACGACATCCCCGGTCCGGACCGCCAGGTAGGCGAAATAGCCGATGACGCCGGAGGCAGCGAGCGGCACCCAGCCGAGTACCGGAGCGACGACGGGCAGCTGTTGGCGGCGGCGGCTGATCACGAACATCACCAGCAGCGCGGTGAGGAGGAAGATCCCGTTGATCCGGGTGGCCGTCGCCAACCCGCACCACAGGCCCGCGAGCAGCCAGCGATCGCGCAGCCCGCAGTACCAGGCAGCGGTCGCGAATGCGAGGAACAGCGATTCCGAATAGTTGGCGTAGAGGAACACCGAGTACGGGCCGGCGACGAACAGCAGGGTGGCCATCGGCGCGAGCCTGTCGGCGCTGGAGATCGCCACGATCCGCCACAGCACGATCGCCGCGACCAGTGACGCAAGTGAGCTCACCGCCCACAGCGCGACGGCGAGGGTCGGCCCGCCCGGTATGACGAGGTCGGACAGCGTCCTGGCGACGAGTGGGTATCCGGGGAAGAAGCCGGGCATCCCGGCGTCGGAGCCGGGCGCGAAATAGCCGTCGGAGGCGATCCTGAAGAGGTAGTTGCTGTCCCAGTGGTGCAGCACCGCGAAGAATCCGTCGCCGGCTGTGTCGACGGCGGCGAGCCCCGCGCGGTCCGACACCGATGGACCCTGACGCAGCCAGAGGACCAGCAGGCCGATCGTGGCGACCGCTGTGCGGGCCACCGCCCAGAGCAGCAGGCCGCCGGTGACGGCCTGCCGCCACCCGGGGTCCGGCCGGAGGGTCGCGTTCCGAACCGGACTGTGTCCCAGCGCCACCGGAAGCCCTCCCGTCGTTGGAAGTCCCGCGCATCACCATCGCACCGACCGGTGCCCCGGCGCTCCACGCAAAGCCGCGTGTTGCGCCGGGGTCCTGGTCGGGACGGGACGCTGCTTACCACCGCCCCGGAACCCAAACAATGACGTGCCGCGCCCATCATCACACCGAACCCGTTAGCTAATTAGCACCGGAGCTTGCTAACGTTGCTAACAGGTGCAGGAACCGAGCACCTCATCCCTGACCAAGAAGGTCAACATCCCGACGCGGCCACAGCTCGCCGTTCAGGGCAAGCCGCATCAGAGAAGGAGTGTCATGACCACCACCGCCGATACCTACAAGACTGCCGCCAGCCAGGCGCGCGAGGTCACCGACCGGTCCGTCGAGGCGTGGAAGCGCAGCGCGAAGACCGTCGTCGACCAGGCCACCGCCGTCACCAAGCTGCCGACCGTCGACATCGTCCAGCCGATCGAGCGCTACTTCGAGTACGTGCAGAAGTCGGTCGACCTGAACCGCGACCTGGCCACCAAGTGGGCCGAGCTGGTCACCAACCTGACCGGCGTCGTTCGCGACCAGGCCGAGCGGGTCAGCAGCGTCGTCGTCGAGCAGACCGACGCCGTTGCCGGTGTTGTCGTCGAGCAGGCCGAGAAGGCCGAGCATTTCGTCGCCGAGCAGGCCGAGCAGGCCGACCGGATCAACCAGGACATCGTCGAGCAGGCCGAGCAGGCCGAGCAGGAGCTCGCCGACCAGGTCGAGCAGGCCGAAAAGGAGCAGGCCCGTCAGGCCCGCGCCGCCGAGCGCGCCGAGGCCAAGGCCGCGCACGCGAAGGCTCGCGAGCCCTACGAGAACCTGACCAAGGCCGAGCTGGCCGACCTGCTGGCCGAGCGTGGCCTGCCGAAGTCGGGCAACGTCGACGAGCTCGTCGAGCGGCTGGTCAGCGCCGACAGCGAGTAATTTCGCCGGTCTCAGTTCCAACAGCTGGAGAGTTACTCAGCTGCACAGCATTTCGCGCCGACGCCGGTGCAGGCGGGTTCGCCCGTCTGCACCGGCGTCGCCGTTTCCCGGCCCTGATGGGGCGCGCGGAACCCGAGCAATGACCACCCTGCCGACCCGACCCCTGGAGGACCCACCGATGACGATCACCTCGACCACCACACCCACCGGACGCACTGCCGTTCCACCGCGGCTCTTCGTCCACCGGGTGGGATCGGGCGATCCCTTGGTCCTGCTGCACGGTATGGGTGAGTCGCACGTCGGTTGGCGGCCGGTGATCGACGCACTGGCGGCCGACCGCGACGTCATCGCGATCGACCTGCCGGGCTTCGGCGAGTCCCCGGCACTGGCCCCCCAGGTCCCGCCGACCGCCGCGAACCTCGCGGCCGCCGTGCAGGCAACTCTCGATCAGGAGGGCGTCGATCGCTATGACGTCGCCGGGTACTCCCTCGGTGCGCGCGTCGCGCTCGACCTGGCCCGCTCACCGCGGGTCCGTTCGGTGATAGCCATCGGCCCCGACGGGCTCGGCACGCCGTTGGAGCGGATGGGCGGCTACTTCGGCCTGCTGGCCGGCCGCGGTGTTGCGATGGCCCTTGCGCCTGCCGCTGATCAACTGAGCAGGACCCCGGTCGGCCGGATGTTCTTCTTTTCCGGCAACCGGAGCCTGCCGTGGCAGCTCCCGCCGTCCGACGCTCGCGCACTGCTCACCGGGTTTGCCGCCGCTCCGGCCTACGACGCCGTGAACTGGGTGGGCATGTTCGACGTGGCCACCCACCTGCACACCATCGATCAGCCGGTGCTGTTCCTGCAGGGCACCGCCGATCCGATCACCAGCCAGGTACTCCGCTACCTCCCGCTGATCGCACACGCCGAGCTCACGCTGATGCCCGGCCTCAACCATGTGCCGATTTCCGACGATCCGGCCGGTGTGATCAGCCACATCAACGAATTCCTGCAGCGGGTCACGGACTGACGTCAGCGGACTGCGGCGCCGCGACGGGCATCCGCAGTTCGTCGATCCGGACCAGCGCCACCCCGAGAACGATGAAGGCGCCGCCCACCAGCTGCACCACCGTCGGCAATTCGCCGAGCAGCAGCCAGGCGAACAACACCGCGAACAGCACCTCGGTCAGGCCGACGAACGACGCGAGCTTCGAGCCGAGCCGGCGTGTTGCGGAGATACCCAGTACGTATGCGATCGCGGCAGCCACCAGGGACAGCCCCACGACGGGCACCAACCAGCTGACCTGGTGACCGGCGAAGTCGACGTCGTCGGTGTTCGCCGCCATCGGCAGGGCACCGACCGCGCCCAGGATCAGCAGTGCCACCGCACCGATCGTCATCCCGCCACTGGCCATCGCCACCGGCGGCAGCTCGCCGTCGCTGCTGGCGGACAGGATGAAGAACAGTGCCAGGCCGACGGCAGCCCCCAGTCCCCACATGACGCCTACGAAATCGATCTTGGTCTCCCCCGTCAGGTCGAGGACGAGGACCAGGCCGAGAACCGCGGCAATCGACCCGGCGATGGTCAGCCGGCGCGGCGGCTGACCTGTTCGCAGCCAGAGCCAGCCGACGATCAGCACCACGCCCATGTACTCCAGCAACAGCGCGACGCCCACCGACAGATGCTGGACGGCATTGAAGTACGCGACCTGGCATCCGGCGACGGCGACCAGTCCGTAGACGGTCACCATTCCGGCGTTGCGCCACAGCACCTTCCACCGCCCGCGCAGCAGCACGACGGCCGGGATGGCGAGCAGCAGGGCCGCCACACTGATCCGTACGGTGACCGCCGCACCCGGCGACCAACCGGCGTCGATCAGGGCGCTGGCAAAGGTCCCCGATGTGCCGAACGTGGCCGCCGAGAGCAGGGCGAGGATGAAACCGACACGAGTGACGGGCTGGTTCAGCACGCGGCCCTCCTGGATCGACGGCGACGCGATCGTCGCGGGTGTCATCAGTCATGAAGCTTTATGATGATGACACTACGGTTGCCCGGCGACAGGAGTCAACATGCTTTTTGCTCATGACACCGAAGTCGCCCTCGCCGCTGCGGCCGCCCTGGTCAACACGAAGGACGTGCTCGATCCCGATCATGAGGCCCTCCCCGACGTAGCCGCCCTCCGGGAGTTCGTGCGCACCTGGGGGTGGACCGGCCAGCTCACCGGTGACGACGAGGAGCTGCAGCAGGTCCGCGACCTGCGGCCCCGGCTCCGGCAGATCTGGCTGTCCGACGAGGACGAGGTCGTCCGCATCGTCAACGAGCTGCTGCGGGAGGCCGGGGCATTGCCTCAGCTCGTCAAGCACGACGAGTGGCCGTACCACCTGCACGCCACCCCCGCGGCCGCGCCGCTCGCCTCCCGCATGGCGGTGGAGGCCGCGATGGCGATCGTGGACGTGGTCCGCAGCGAGGAGTTGAGCCGGCTGCGCATCTGCGAATCCCCCACGTGTGACGACGTCGTCGTCGACCTGTCGAAGAACCGGTCGAAACGGTTCTGCGACGGCAGCTGCGGCAACCGCGCCGCGGTCGCCGCCTACCGCGCACGGCGGGCGGGTCGCACCACGGGTACGCGGCCGAAGAAGGCTGCGACCACCACTCCCTGAATCCGCAGAGATGCAGGCGGAGCAACAGGACATGATGGACGGGTGAGCGTCTTTGCAACGAAGCCCTGGCTGTCGTCCTACGCGCCGGGGGTCCCGGCGCAGATCGTGCCGCCGTCCCAGACCCTGGTGGAGATGATCCAGGAGTCGGTACACCGGTACGGGCAGCACATCGCGGTCGACTTCTTCGGGGCCACCACCAGCTACGAGCGGCTCGGCGAGCAGATCGAGCGCGCCGCGAACGGGCTCCGTTCACGCGGCGTGCGCACGGGCGACCGGGTCGCCATCGTGCTGCCGAACTGCCCGCAGCATGTCGTCGCGTTCTACGCGGTGCTCCGACTGGGAGCCGTTGTGGTGGAACACAATCCGCTCTACACCGAGCACGAACTGCGCCATCAGTTCGCCGATCACGGCGCCACGATTGCCGTCGTCTGGGACAAGCTCGCCGCCACCGTCCTGGCGTTCCCGCCCGACATGGGCGTCCGCACGGTGATCGCGGTCGACCTGCCGGCCGCCATGCCGCTGACCAAGAGACTCGCCCTCCGACTGCCGGTGAGCAAGGCCCGGGACGCGAGATCCGCGCTGACCGCCGGTCGGATCCCGCCGGGGGCGGTGCCGTGGCGGGACGTCGTCACCGCCCGCAGACTCCCGAAGACACACCGGGCGCCGGCCCTTTCGGACATCGCGGTCCTGCAGTACACGAGCGGCACGACGGGAACCCCGAAGGGTGCGATGCTGACCCATCTCAACCTCAGGGCCAACGCCGCCCAGGGCCAGGCGTGGGTGCCGAGCATGCGCCCGGGCGAGGAGATCTTCTACGGCATCCTGCCGATGTTCCATGCCTACGGGCTCACCCTGTGCCTGACCTTCGCGATGTGCATGGGCGCCCGCCTGGTGATGCTGCCCAAGTTCGACGAGGACCTGGTGCTCGACGCCATGAAGCATGCCCCCGCGACGTTCCTGCCCGCCGTCCCGCCGATCTACGAGCGGCTCACCGCCGCGGCCGCGAAGCGCAACGTCAGCCTGCGCAGCGTCCGGTTCGCTATTTCGGGTGCGATGAGCCTGCCCGTCTCCACGGTCGAACACTGGGAGAAGGCAAGCGGCGGCTACCTGGTCGAGGGCTACGGCATGACGGAGTCATCACCCATCGTTCTCGGGAATCCGATCGGACCGAGCAGGCGCCCCGGCACCGTGGGTGTCCCGTTCCCGAGCACCGAGATCCGGGTCGTCGACCCGTCCGACCCGACCGTGGACCGGGGTTTCGACGAGCCCGGCGAACTGCTGGTTCGCGGGCCACAGGTCTTCTCCGGGTACTGGAACCGGCCGGACGAGACAGCCGAGGTGCTGCTCGCCGGCGGGTGGCTCCGCACCGGTGACGAGGTCCGGGTGTCCGCCGACGGTTTCGTCGAGATCATCGACAGGCTCAAGGAACTCATCATCACCGGAGGCTTCAACGTCGCCCCGTCGGAGGTCGAGGTGGTGCTGCGGATGCACCCCGACGTCAACGACGTCGCCGTTGTCGGATTGCCGAGCGAGGGCCAAGGGGAGTCCGTGGCCGCTGCGGTGATCCTGACCGAGGGCGCGGAACTCGACGTCGAGGCGCTCCGCAATTTCTGCCGCGAACAGTTGACCGCCTACAAGGTGCCGCGCACCATCGTCGCGGTCCCCGAGCTGCCTCGCTCGATCATCGGAAAGGTGCTGCGCCGGGTGGTCCGGGAACAGATGCTGGCCGCCGGCTGAGCCCTCTCGAACGACTGAGCCCTCTCGAACGACTGAGCCCTCTCGAACGACTGAGCCCTCTCGAACGACTGACCACGCACGAGCGAGTCCGAGCGACCCCGGCGCGGAGAGACCGAAGAGTCACCGTTCGGGAACGAACTGCGCCCCCTCCTTGCGTAAGTTACTGGCCAGTAATAACCTGGGTTAACCTGCCGCTGCGACGCATCGACTGTCGCCGGGGCCGGATTGCCACCCGCATCGACCGCACATCGACCGCACATCCTCTGTCCCGCCGGCGGGCACCACCACCGTTCAAGGAGCATCGGCCATGAGCCATTACCGTTCCAACGTCAGGGATCTCGAGTTCAACCTGTTCGAGGTGCTCGGCGCCGGCGAGCGAATGGGCAGCGGGCCGTTCACGGAGATGGACGCCGACACCGCCCGCGGCGTGCTGCAGGAACTGCAGAACGTCGCGACCGGGCCGGTCGCCGCGTCGTTCGTCGACGCCGATCGCAACCCGCCGGTCTACGACCCGGCCACGTTCAGCGTCACCATGCCCGAGTCGTTCAAGAAGTCGTTCCAGGCGATCATGGACGGCGAGTGGTACCGGCTCGAACTGCCCACCGAACTCGGTGGCTACGGCGCCTCACCGAGCCTGCGCTGGGCGGCCGCCGAGCTGATGCTCGGCGCGAACCCTGCCCTGTTCATGTACTCCGGCGGCCCGAACTTCGCGGCCGTGGTGCACAAGAACGGCACCCCCGTGCAGCAGCAGATGGCCCAGACCATGATCGACAAGCAGTGGGGCTCCACCATGGTGCTCACGGAGCCGGACGCGGGCAGTGACGTCGGAGCCGGCCGCACGAAGGCGATCCTGCAGCCCGACGGCAGCTGGCACCTCGAGGGCGTCAAGCGGTTCATCACCTCGGCCGAGCACGACCTCACCGACAACATCATCCATCTCGTGCTGGCCCGACCCGAGGGACCGGGCATCGAGAACCGGCCCGGAACCAAGGGTCTGAGCCTCTTCATCGTGCCCAAGTTCCATTTCGACCCGGAGACGGGAGAACTCGGCGAGCGCAACGGCGCCTTCGTCACCGGCGTAGAACACAAGATGGGGCTGAAGGTCTCGACCACCTGCGAGCTCAGTTTCGGCATCCACGGGACGCCCGCGGTCGGATACCTGTTGGGCGACAAGCACGACGGCATCGCGCAGATGTTCCAGGTGATCGAGTACGCCCGGATGATGGTCGGCACCAAGGCCATCGCGACCCTGTCGACCGGCTACCTCAACGCCCTGGAGTACGCCAAGCAACGCGTGCAGAGCGCCGACCTCACCCGGGCCGGCGACAAGACCGCACCGCGGGTGACGATCATCCACCACCCGGACGTGCGCCGGATCCTGATGAAGCAGAAGGCGTACGCGGAGGGCCTGCGCGCCGTGTACCTGTACGCCGCCGGCTGGCAGGACCGGATCGCCGGCGGCGAGTTGACCGCCGACGAGCTCGTCGTCGCCCAGCGGGTCAACGACCTGCTGCTGCCGATCGTCAAGGGTGTCGGCTCGGAGCGGGCGTACGACAATCTGGCCCTCTCGCTGCAGGTCTTCGGCGGATCCGGCTACACCCAGGACTACCCGATCGAGCAGTACATCCGGGACGCAAAGATCGACACCCTGTACGAGGGCACGACAGCGATCCAGGCGCAGGACTTCTTCTTCCGCAAGATCGTCAAGGACGGCGGCGCCGCGCTGGGCACCGTGGCCGGTGAGATCAACAGCTTCATCACCTCCTCCCTGTCGGAGAACACCGACGGACGCAACAAGGAGGAGTTGGCGCTGCTGGGCACGGCACTGGCCGATGTGCAGGCGATGGTCGGGGCGCTGGTCGGCTACGCGATGGCCTCTGTCGACGAGCCGGAATCGGTCTACAAGGTCGGCGAGCACGCGGTCAGCCTGCTGATGAGCGTCGGCGACCTGATGATCGGCTACCTGCTTCTGAGGCAGGCCACGGTCGCGCAGACCGCCCTCGACGACGGCGCGTCCCCCAGGGACGCCGACTTCTACGCCGGGAAACTCGCGGTGTCGCACTGGTTCGCCAGGAACGTGCTGCCCGAGCTCACCGCACGGCGGGCGATCATCGAGAACGCGGACCTGTCGCTGATGGACGTGGCGGAGTCCGCCTTCTGAGCTCTACCGTTGGGCCGTGACCGACGGCCCACTCCCGGACGAGGCGTCGGTGCGAGTGGTCGCCGGGGGTGCCTGCAGCATCCCAGAGCTCGACGCGCTGATCACCGGCTGCCGCGCCTGCCCGCGGCTGGTGGCCTGGCGGGAAGAGGTCGCAGCGGTCAAGCGCCTGTCGTTCCGCGACGATACCTACTGGGGACGACCGGTTCCCGGACTCGGGCCGGACGACGCCGCGGTGCTCATCGTCGGGCTGGCTCCTGCCGCGCACGGCGCCAACCGCACCGGCCGGATGTTCACCGGGGACCGCAGCGGCGATGTGCTCTTCGCCGCGCTGCACCGGACGGGCTTCGCGTCCCAGCCGGTGGCGCGGCACATCGACGACGGCCTGACGTTGGCCGGTGTGCGGATCACCGCACCCGTGCACTGCGCACCGCCGGCCAACAAGCCGACACCGGACGAATTGCGCACCTGCTCGACCTATCTCGAGCGGGAACTGGAACTGCTGGCCCCGACGGTCCGAGTTGCGGTCACCCTGGGGGCGATCGGCTGGGCGGCGCTGCTCAGGGCGCTCGGCGACGCGGGCTGGACCATCCCTCGGCCCCGTCCGGTCTTCCGGCACGCCGCGGAGCTCGCCCTGTCCCATCCCGACGGCCGCCGGTTGACGGTGCTGGGCTGCTATCACGTCAGCCAGCAGAACACCTTCACCGGACGCCTGACGCCGGCCATGCTGGACGAGGTGCTCTGCCGCGCCAGAGATCTCGTCGACGGGTGATCGACTTCGGGTGACAAACAACCCCGGGCCGGACGCTGCTGCGTCCGGCCCGGGGTTGCGGTGTGCCGACGATCTCAGTCCTCGACGATGTCGTCCGAGTCGACCCAGTCGAAGGTCTTGGTGACGGCCTTCTTCCACTTGCGGTAGATCTTGGCCCTGGTCTCCTCGGACATCTGCGGCTCCCAACGCTTGGACTCCGCCCAGTTCGTCCGGATGTCGTCCTCGGTCTCCCAGAACCCGACAGCCAGACCGGCCGCGTAGGCGGCACCGAGTGCGGTCGTCTCGGCGACGACCGGCCGGATGACCGGAACGCCGAGCAGATCCGCCTGGAACTGCATGAGGTGCTCGTTCTGCACCATGCCGCCGTCCACCTTCAGCGCCGTCAGGTCCACACCCGAGTCGGCATTCATGGCGTCCAGCACCTCTTTGGTCTGGAAGGCGGTCGCCTCGAGGACGGCCCGGGCGATGTGTCCCTTGTTGACGTACCGGGTCAGGCCGACGATCGCGCCGCGGGCGTCGTCACGCCAGTACGGCGCGAACAGACCGGAGAAGGCGGGGACGAAGTAGCAGCCGCCGTTGTCCTTGACGGTCGCGGCGAGGGTTTCGATCTCCGGTGCTGAACTGATCAGGCCGAGGTTGTCCCGCAGCCACTGGACCAGCGATCCGGACACCGCGATGGAGCCTTCCAGGGCGTACACGGTCGGCTTGTCGCCGATCTTGTAGCAAACCGTGGTCAGCAGGCCGTTCTTCGAGGGAACCTTCTCCGTGCCGGTGTTGAGCAGCATGAAGTTGCCGGTGCCGTAGGTGTTCTTGGCCTCGCCCTTGGACAGACAGGCCTGCCCGAAGGTGGCTGCCTGCTGGTCGCCGAGGATGCCCGCGATGGGTACGCCGTTGAACGAGCCCCTCGGCCGGCCGTTGCCGTACACCTCGGAGGACGACCGGATCTCCGGCAGCATGGACAGCGGAATGCCCATGTCCTTGGCGATATCGGCATCCCAGGAGAGGGTGTCGAGATCCATCAGCATCGTGCGGGAGGCGTTGGTCGGTTCGGTGACGTGCAACCCACCGTCGACTCCGCCGGTCATGTTCCAGAGTGTCCAGGTATCCATGTTGCCGAAGATCAGGTCACCCGCCTCGGCCTTCGCCCGGGCGCCCTCGACGTTGTCGAGAATCCACTTCACCTTTGGCCCGGAGAAGTACGTCGCCAGCGGCAGCCCGACCTTTGCCTTGTAACGGTCGGCGCCGCCACCGAGATCACCGAGTTCGTGCACGATCGCGTCGGTACGGGTGTCCTGCCAGACGATCGCGTTGTAGACCGGCTTGCCGGTGGTGCGATCCCAGACCAGCGCGGTTTCCCGCTGGTTGGTGATGCCGACCGCCGCGATGTCGGACTCGGAGAGATCGACCTTGCCGAGCGCGGCTGCGGCGACAGCTCTGGTGTTCTCCCAGATCTCGATCGCGTTGTGCTCGACCCAACCCGCCCGGGGGAAGATCTGCTCGTGCTCCCGCTGATCGACGGAGACAACCCGACCCTCACGGTTGAACACCATGCACCTGGTCGATGTCGTTCCCTGATCGATTGCTGCGACGTACTTTTCACTCATCTGCGCTTACACCCTTTCGTCAGTGCATCTTCGAACGTGACGTGGAGCCGCGGCGCGGCCGGTGATGCTCTCATCGCCCGGCCGTGCCGCCCAGCAGGGGCCGGAGCCCCGGTGGAGCTGATTCTCTGAACAAATCAGACGACGCCGATGAACAGGTCGGAGCCACCCAGTGCGAGGTACGCCAGTGCGCCGAGCGCGCCGCCGATCATGGGTCCGACAACCGGGACCCACGCATAGCTCCAGTCGGATCCGCCCTTGCCCTTGATCGGCAGGATGGCGTGCGCGATCCGCGGGCCGAGGTCACGGGCCGGGTTGATCGCGTACCCGGTCGGACCACCGAGCGAGGCACCGATGCCGAGGACGACGAGCGCCACGAACAGCGGGCCCAGACCGGACGGCGTGCCGCCGGAGATCAGGATGAGGAAGATCAGCACGAAGGTGCCGATCACCTCGGTGACCGTGTTCCAGCCGTAGCTGCGGATGGCCGGGCCGGTGGAGAACACTGCCAGCTTCTTGCCGGCATCCTCTTCGGCGTCGAAATGATCCTTGAACGCCAGCCACGCGATGATGGCGCCGATGAAGGCTCCGATCAATTCCGCCGCGTAGTAGACCAGCGACTGAGCGAACGTGATGTCACCGGTGATGGTCAACGCCAGCGTCACCGCGGGGTTCAAATGCGCGCCGCTGCGGAACGCGACATACACGCCCATGAAGACCGCGAGACCCCAGCCGAAGTTGATCAGCAGCCACCCGCCGCCCTCGCCCTTACTGCCTTTGAGGATGGCCGTGGCCACCACGCCGCAGCCGAGCAACAGCAGCATTGCCGTGCCGGTCACTTCGGAGACGAAGATGTCTCCATTCGAGAGTTCCAACGCTGACCTCCTAGAGAGAACCATCCAGCATCGGCGCCGATACCGGAAAAACGGGCATTGATCATGCCAATCCCCGTGGAACCTACGCCACTTCGGTGACGTGCGTCACGGATGACGCGTCGCTGTTATTGCACCGTGACGAGGCGATCCGCGCTCCGAAGATGATCACCCGGCGCCGACCCGGACGTCGGGTGCACCGAGCCGTGCGGCGTCGGCGGTGCGATCGTCGGGCTGCACCTGCGACTCTCGCTCAGCGGCCACCCTTGCCCGGTAGTGCTCCACTTCGTCGGCCACCGCCGCGGCGTCCCAGCCGAGCAACGGAGCGACAAGATCGGCCACCTCCTGGGCGGCGGCTTCACCCCGGTCCCAGGTGTCGATCGAGATCCTGGTGCGGCGGGCGAGGATGTCGTCCAGGTGTAGCGCCCCCTCGTGCGAGACGGCGTACTTGGCCTCGACCTTGAGGTACTTCGGCGCGGTCGAGAGTGGTTGGCCGAGATCGGGATCGGCCTCGATCATGTCCAGCAACTCGCTGACGGCACTGCCGTACCGGCCCAACAGGTGCTCGATCCGGGGAAGATCCAATCCGGTCCGCTCGGCAAGTCTCGCCCTGGTCGCCCACAGCGGTTTGTACCCGTCGGCGCCGATCAGCGGGACCTTGTCGGTGATCGACTTCTGCACCTTTCCGGGCAGACCCTTGGCGGCCTCGTTCACGGCGTCCTCGGCCATCACCCGGTAGGTCGTGTACTTCCCGCCCGCCACGATGACCAGGCCGGGCACCGGCGAGATGACGGCGTGCTCCCGCGAAAGCTTGCTGGTCTGATCCGACTCGCCGGCCAGCAGCGGACGCAGCCCCGCGTACACACCGACGACATCGTCACGGGTGAGCGGCTTTTCCAGCAACGCATTCGCGTGCTCGAGGATGTAATCGATGTCCGAGCTGCTCGCCGCCGGGTGCGCGAGGTCCAGGCTCCACGGTGTGTCGGTGGTGCCGATCACCCAGAAGTCATCACTCCACGGGCACGGGATGATGAACAGCAGGCTCTTCTCGGTCTCGGTGATCAAGCCGGTCTTGGATTTGATCCGATCCCGCGGGATGACGATGTGCACGCCTTTTGATGCCTGCACCCGGAATTGGCCCTTTCCGCCGATCATCTTCTGGATGTCGTCGGTCCAGACACCGGTCGCGTTGACCGTCTGCTTCGCTTTGACAGCGATTTCCTTGCCGGATTCCAGGTCCCGCACCGTTGCGCCGATGACTCGGTCGCCGTCGCGCAGCAGCCCGACGACCCGGGCACTCGTCGCGACGTGCGCGCCGTAGGCGGCCGCCGTCCGGGCGATCATCATGGTGTGCCGGGCGTCATCCAATTGGCCCTCGTAGAACTTGATGGCTCCCTGGATATGTCCCTTCTTTCCGTCGGGGAAACTCTCCAGGGTCTTGGACTTGCTCATGTGCTTGTGGTGCGACGGCACGCCCTTACCGGCGCCGAGAACGTCGTAGACGCCGATTCCGAGGCCCACGTAACCACGGTCGATCCCTTTTCGTTCCAGCGGATAAATGAACTCGACCGGCTTCGCCAGATGCGGGCACAGCACATCCAGGATCAACGAACGTTCCCGCAGTGCCTCGAACACGAGGGAGAAATTGAGCTGCTTGAGGTAGCGCAGCCCGCCGTGCACCAATTTGGACGAGCGGCTCGACGTACCGGCAGCAAGATCCCGGGCCTCGACAAGGCCGACGGTCAGACCTCGGCTGGCGGCATCGAGTGCGGCTCCGGCACCCACGACGCCGGCGCCGATGACCAGAACGTCCAGTTCACCCGAAGCCATCTCGTCGAGGGCCTGCTGCCGAGTCTGCGGGCTCATCTGCGTTGTCGTGAAACTCATCCGTCACGCTCCTACCGAATCGTTGTCGCTGGGGGGCCAACTGTTCCTGACGGGTCATCCGCGTTCGCGCGGCGCCTGTGTCTGCGGTGGGTTGTCGGCTGCTGACCGTCCGCCACCAGGGGATGACGACGTGCGGGCGCGCGGAGAGAGCGCGAGAGAAATAGTCATGCCCGCGGACCGCGAACACCGCATCCCACCGCCTCCTTGCGCCGGTTCACATCATTGCCCAGCAATCATCGGCACGCGACCGTATCCGCGGATCTTCGACGCCCACAACCGGCATCGTTCGGCAATGCCGAACGCGCAGCGCGCCCGACAAGCGCGGATGACAGGTGATCACGGTGCGACGACCCGCGGACGGGCGGCTAGCCTGGGCTGGTGCCCGGCAGCGTGCAGTCCGTGGAGCGAGCCGCCGCGATCCTGCGTCTGCTCGCCGAAGAGGACGAACCCGTCGGCCTGTCCCAGATCGCCGCAGCGCTCGGACTGGCCAAGGGCACCGTGCACGGCATCATCCGGACGCTCGAGGATGTCGGCTTCGTCGAACAGGACCGCGCATCCGGCCCGTACCGGGTCGCCACCGAGGTCTTCCGGTTCGGCTGGACACGGTTGGATTCCAACGAGCTGCGGTCGAAGGCCCTGAACTGGACCGACGCGCTCGCCGCGCGGACCGGGGAATCGGCCAGGGTCGCCGCCTTCACGAACGGCAGAGCCGTGGTCGCCCATCATGTCTTTCGCGGTGACGGCGGCAACCAGGTGCTGGTCACCGGATCGGTGGTGCCGCTGCACGCCAGTGCCCTGGGAAAAGTACTGCTGGCCTTCGATCCTGGGGCCGCACGCAGCATCGCGCACCGTCAACTGCCGCCGCTGACCAGCCGGACGATCACCGACAAGGTCGCGTTGCAAAGAGAATTGGCGGCAATCAGGGACGAGGGCTGGGGCGGGTCGGTCGGTGAGGAGCAGCCGGGCGTGGCAGGTATCGCCGCACCCATCCGGGACCGCGGAGGGTATGTGGTGGCGGTGGTGGGTATCGAGGGCTCGGTCGACCGGATGTGCGACGAGCGATCGCGGCCACGCACCGCACTGGTCAGCCAGGTGACCAGGGCCGGGCGGTCCATCTCCCGTGAGCTCGGGCACGGGCGGGACTGGTGAACGCCACGTACGTCGCCGCGCTCGACCAGGGCACGACGTCCACCCGCTGCATGCTGTTCGACCGGCAGGGCCGGCTCGTCTCGATCGCCCAGCGCGAACACCACCAGTACTTCCCGCGGCCGGGTTGGGTCGAGCACGATGCGGCCGAGATCTGGTCCATCGTGCGGAGAATCGTGCCGCAGGCATTGGCGGAAGCGGGTGTGGAACCGCGCCAGGTGGTCGCGCTCGGGGTCACCAATCAACGTGAGACGACGGTGGTGTGGAACCGCAGGACCGGCGTGCCGGCGGGCCGGGCCATCGTCTGGCAGGACACCAGGACACGCGGGCTGCTCGAGCGGATGGCCCGCGAGATCGACACCGACGCAGTCCTTGCCACCACCGGACTGCCGATGGCGGCGTACTTCTCGGGCTCGAAACTGCGGTGGTTACTGGACAGCGACCCGACGCTCCGGCCGGCCGCCGAACGGGGCGAGCTGCTCTTCGGCACCATGGACAGCTGGATCACCTGGAACCTCACCGGCGGGACCGGCGCCGGTGGTGCGGAAGGGCTGCACGTCACGGACGTGACCAATGCCAGCCGGACGATGCTGATGGATCTGGAGACGCTGGACTGGGATGACGGCCTACTCAGCGCTTTCGGCGTCCCGCGGGCGATGCTGCCGCGGATCGTGCCCAGCATCGGCCGGATCGGCACCACCGTCGACCCGCTGCCGGGCATCCCGATCGGGGCGGTGATCGGCGACCAACAGGCATCGCTCTTCGGGCAGACGGCCTTCGAGGCGGGCGAGGCGAAATGCACGTTCGGCACGGGCAGCTTCCTACTGCTCAACACCGGGACCGAGATCGTCCGCTCCACGCACGGTCTCATCACCACGGTCGCGCACAAGGTGGAGGGCGAACCGGCCGTCTACGCGCTGGAGGGAGCCGTCGCCGTTGCCGGCGGGCTCGTGCAATGGTGCAGGGACAACCTCGGGTTGATCCGTTCGCCGGCCGAGATCGAGACCCTGGCCGCCAGCGTTCCGGACAACGGTGGCTGCTACCTGGTACCGGCCTTCTCCGGCCTGTTCGCCCCGTACTGGGACACCGCCGCACAGGGGGTGCTCGTCGGCTTGACGTCCTTCGTCACCAAGGCGCACATCGCCCGGGCCGTCCTGGAGGCGACGGCGTGGCAGACCATGGACGTTCTCGAGGCGATGAACGCCGACGCCGGTGTCCCGGCCCAGTCGTTGGCCGTCGACGGCGGCATGACGGCGGACAACCTGCTCATGCAGTTGGTCGCCGATGCGCTCGACATCCCTGTGGTGCGGCCGATGATGGCCGAGACGGTCGCGTTGGGCGCGGCGTACGCGGCGGGACTGGCGCAGGGCTATTGGCCCGACCGCCAAGTGTTGCGCAGCCATTGGCACCGGGCCGGCGAGTGGCGGCCGAAGGTGGATCCCGCACGACGGGCAGCGGAGGCGGCCAACTGGCGGCACGCTGTAGGAATGGCCAGGGCATGGGGTCAGCGCCCGGGGTTGTCAGACCCCCACCAGAAATAATGGTGCCGTCGGGAGGAATCGAACCTCCCGCATCGCCCAAGCTCGACTGCCGCGCGCAAAAGCACACCGTCTGTCGGCAGTAAACCACCATCGCATCCAGGGCCGGCCATGTAGTACCAACGGTAGACGCAGGTGACCTATTCCCGCGCTGCCGGAAGGGGCATCTGGGGTGTGCCGTTGGCGACATCGTTATCAAGGGCAACATCGTCATCCGGGCCACCGCTAGTCGGCTGCGTGCCGTATGCGATCAGCGCGTCGAGTTCCGCGGCCGGTGCCGGCCGCGCGTACAGGAAACCCTGGACGAGCTGGCAGCCGAGTTGCCGCAGGATGTCGGCCTGCTCCACCAGCTCGACACCTTCCGCGGTGACCAGCAGGTCGAGATCGCGCCCGAGCGCCAGCAACGCCCGCAGGAACCGTTCGGCCGACGGATCGGTGTGGATGTTCGCCACGAACGCGATGTCGATCTTCACGGCCTGCAGCGACATCTGACGCAGGCTCAGCAGCGACGAGTATCCGGTGCCGAAATCGTCCAGCCAGAGCTGGACACCCATCTTCCGGAATCGCTCCGCGACCTGCTGCGCCAGCGCAGTCTCGCCGAGCAGAGCGTCTTCGGTGATCTCCAGGATCAACCGGTCCGGCCCGAGGCCGTGCCGCCGCAGGATCGCAGCCACCCGCCGCGGGAAGTCCCGATCCGTCATCAGGCCAGGGGGTACGTTGACGCCGATCCGCAGATCCGGTCGGCGGCACCGCAATGACCACTCGGCAAGTTGGCCGCATGCCCTGTTCAGCATCAGGTCAGTGAGATCTGGCAGCAGACCGAGTCGACCGGCGAGCTTGATGAAGTAATCCTGCGGCACCGTCTCGCCGCCTACCCGCCATCGGGCGAGTGCCTCCGCCGAGTGCACCCGACCGGTGTGCAGGTCGATGATCGGTTGGTAGACGCACTCGATGGCGCCGGATTTCATCGCCTCGATCAACAACGGCCGGTAATGCAGGTCGGCTGCCTCCGGCAGCACCATCGACGGGTCGTAGATCGCCAACTGGCCCTTGCCGGCCCGCTTCGCGGCGTACATCGCGATGTCGGCCCGGGAGAACAACTCGTCCAACGTCGGCGTCAGCTGGCTGTCCAGCACCTCGGCAATGCCGATACTCGCGCCGATGGACAGCTCGTCGCGGCGCAGATTGAAGGGTGTGCCCAGCGCTTCGACGATCCGCGCGCCAACCGTCACGGCATCGAGGTCGCCCTCGATCAGCACAGCGAACTCGTCGCCGCCGAACCGCGCGACCGTGTCGCTGGTCCGCATGGCTCCCCGCAACCGCTCGGCCACCCGGATCACCAGCTCGTCACCGACGGGGTGTCCGAGCGTGTCGTTGACCGCCTTGAAGTCGTCGAGATCGATGAACAGCAGAGCCAGCGGCCTCAGGCTCCGGCGGTGCAGCTCCAGGGCGTGCGTGACGCGGTCGGTGAACAGCGCGCGATTCGGCAGGCCGGTCAACTGGTCGGCGAACGCCTGCCGCTGCAGCTCGCGTTCACGATTCTCCAGATGCCGTGTCAGCGCCTGGTTGTCGCGGATGGTGAGGTACTGGCGCAGCAGCACACCGATGAACGTGACGATCACGATGACGCCGGCAACCCGATCGACACCGCCCCCCAGCCGGGCGGCGCCGACCACGACGAGGGCGATGGCCAACGGCACGTAGGGCAGCGAGCTGGCCCGCCGGGACCGCTCCGGGAAGGCACCGGTCGGGTCCGTCAGCATGCTGCGTACCTGCTCGTCGGGTGACCGCCGGTCCCGGCTGGCCACCGCCGCGCAACCGATCAATCCGAAGCCGGCTGTCCAGCCCAGCGTGGTGATTGATCCGGCTGCGAAGTCACCGGACGCCGTGCCGTATGCGTAGAAACCATCGGACACGGCAATCAGCGCCATCGCGGCGGCCACCGCGGCCAGACTGGACCGCCCCTCACCGACCCGCCTGCTGGCACCCAGGATCACCATCGTCAGCACAACGACATCACCGCACGGGTAGGCGAGATTGATGAACGTGCCCAGCCGGTCGGTCCCGCTGGCCGCCTCGGCCAGCGCACCGACCGACGTCACCCAGGTGATCACGAACAGCGAGCTGCCGATGATGAACGCGTCGAGCAGCGTCCGGATCTGGTCGGTGTGCCGGCCGTCCGACGGCCAGACGGCGACGGCCATCAACGCGGTGAACGCGAGGAAGAAGAAGTCGGCCGCCGAGACTTCCGGGACATCGACCGCCTGCACCAGCTCCAGGTAGGACCAGTACAGCTGACCGATCGCCCAGGAGCCGCACGCGATGGTCACCAGCAACCACGCTCGCCGTTGGGCCCGGGTGTGCCGGCGCACCACCATCGCGGCAGCGAGGGTCGCGAAGACGGCCATCACCAGCTGGGCGAGATTGTTGACCCAGGACGCCTCCAGCGAGTCCGGCCCGGCGATGTACGACACCAGGTAGCCGCTGGCTGCGATGACCGCGACGAAGATCGCGGCGACGATGACGTCCGGCCGGCGCCAGCGCGAGCCGGACACGCCATCACCAGAGCCGATCCGGTGCGCTGCGGTGCCGGTGGGCGGCAACCCTGCCGTCCCCGGCGTCCCCGGCGGCTGAGGGTACAGTCCGTCACCGTTCGGCAGGGTCGGCGCAGTCAACGGGACGTCGGACGTGGTCACCGGACATCCTCCGCCTTCACGCCTCGTCTCGGCCGTGAACGGGATGGTCCCTTTTCGGCGGATGCGTGAATCTTCAGGTTGTCTGGCCCGGAGCCATCCGGGCAACGCCACGCGCGGACTTCCATCGGCGGAGCGGAAGACTTCACTCTTCTCAGCGTTGCGTGACGAACTGACTACACTACGTGCGCACGGCTGTTTCATTTGGACAACTCGTCCCGCCCAGGGTGGGTGCGTCGAAGTCGACGACCGGGACCAATCACCAGCCGAGCCCGGCTCAACCCCGAAGTGTCCGTGAACTGAACCGCCCCGGGGTGTCCGGAGACTTCGAACCTTGGGAAGGTTGGAGGCATGCCAGGGAACAGCACCAGGAGTTACCCGCCTGAGCTGAAGGAGCGGGCGGTTCGGATGGTCGCTGAGATCATGCCGGAGCAGGAGTCGGAGTGGGCGGCGATGGGCCGGGTCGCTGAGCTCCTCGTGGTCGGAACGGCGGAGACGGTCCGCAAGTGGGTACGTCAGGCGGAAGTCGACGCGGGTGCCCGGCAGGGGATGTCGTCGGAGGAATCGGTGGAGGTCCCGCCGGCTCAGGCGTGAGGTCGCCGAGCTGAAACGGGCCAACGCGATTCTGAAAGCTGCCTCGGTTTCTTCGCGGCTGAACTCGACCGGCCACAGCGGTGATCGTCCGATTCATCAACGAGCACGAGTACTCCCGGGTCGGTGATGGCTTGCGGTGGGGTACGAGTCGATCTGCGCGGTTCTCACCGAGCACGGCGTGAAGATCGCCCCATCGACCTCCGACGACGCTGTGGTCCGCCGGTCGTCGTGAGATCCGCGACGAGGACCTGAAACCGCAGATCCGCCGCGTCTACGAGCAGAACTTCGCCGTGTACGGCGCGCGGAAGGTGTGGTTGCAGCTGAACCGTGAAGGGATCCCGGTGGCCCGCTGCACGGTGGAGCGGTTGATGGCCCGGATGGGTCTGGTCGGCGTCCGCCGTGGTGTCGTCAAACGGACCACGATCGCCGATCCCGAGGCGGAGAGCCCGTGACCTGGCGTTGCGGAACTTCCAGCCGCACATCTGCCTGCACTACTTCCCGGCGCTGGCCGAAGGAGCGCTTGCCCATGATGAACAGCACTGAACCCGGAGGCCACTCACGTCTGCCAACGGGTAGGTGTTGAGGCTCGGGGGCGTGGAAGGGTCACGATGGCGGGCCCACAGAAATGCGCCACGTCAGATCCGAGATCCCTCACTGCTCAACGAATTACGGTGATTGAGTTGCGCCATCAGTTCCCGGTTGGCGCTGCGGCTGCCTTGAAGTCTCGCGCGGCGACGTCGTCGACCGCGGACTCGACAATCGCGTTCGCCCTGCCCAGGGCCTTGCGGATCTTCACGGCACCCGGGTCGGAGACCAGCGCGACGATCCCAGAATGCCCGGGTGCGATCGCACCGTACAGCCGGTCGGCCAACTCCTTGCGATGGTGACGCTCCCGCAGCTTGCCGCCCGCCGCGCCGGCCGCCCCCAACACCGCCGCACTCCCAATGATCGAGGGTGGAAAGATCACCCCGAGCACGATGCCGCCGACCGCCCCCCACTTGAGTCCTGACCTCGTGCTGTGGTCAGTGGCCTTCTGCACCTCCAATTCGCCGCCCGCGTCGCGCTTCACAACAACGACCCCGTCGATCGCGACCGTGGCACCGTCCTCCAACGACTTGAGTTCCTGATAGGCCGCCCAGGCCGCGTCGTCATCATTGAAGTCCGCGACGAACAGTGTGTGGGCGCCATCGGTGACAACACCAGCCACGACAACCGCGGATTCCCCATCGGTCGGGCCTGTTGGTTCGGTGGTCTCCGGCATAGGTGCAACTACCTCTCATCGATCGGGCGCCCTGTGACGCCGCGCACCATGGTGCCATTGCCAGGTTCGCGGGAACCGGCGTGGTCTCTCAGCTTCGGGCCGAACTGCTCGACGATTGCCGTGGTTGAGTTGCGCCATCAGGTCCCGGTTGGCGTTGCGGGCTGCGGTGAGGTCCTCGTCGCGGGAAGCAAGGTCAGCAGCGGTGTCGGCCAGCTGCTGTTCGAGGGTCGTGACCCGTTGCTGGAGTTGGTCAGCATCCTTTGGTGCACCGAGACCACCTTCCCGTCAGGCACTTTCACCCAGTACCTGGGAGAGCTTGACCTCCGCCATGCCAGTATGCGAACAACGTGCACGACGCCCCGACACGCTCTGGCGTACACGGCTTTGTCGAAGAACAAGCGCGTCAATCTGCGACAGGTACCCGAACCCAGAAACACCAGAGTCAGGCCATCGATCATGGGCGAATGGATGCCAGCCAACCAACCAACTGTCACCCCGGACGGTCACTGTGTTCGGAGGGCTCGTAAGGCCCAGATCTGAGCAACTCCCGGTCGCTCGAGGGTGGGGACAGTGATCGAATTGATCGCGGCGATCGCCGGGGCGCCCACCTGACTCGCGCGCTCCTGGTACCCGCCGAGGTGGCGGCTCACCAAGTCCGCGGGCCGCGCAAAGGGTCAACAGCGCGGCGGCCACACCGGCGGACCCGTGTCATCGCGGTGGATCCGGCCGGGGCGGCGCGCGCGGTACTCACCCGGTCGGGTTGCGCGCGGCCAGCCACTGAGTGATCAGGTCGAGGAACTCCGTGCTCAAGGTTGTCTCGATGGACTGGTACTCGCCCGGCAACCCGGTGACTGCCGGCTGCATCAGGTGGTTCAACTCAGGAATCGTGGTGATGGTGGCATCCTGATTGGCCCCGAGCAGGTCGGTCAGCGGGGGAACGCTCTGGTCGGCGGGCACCTGCAAATCCTTTCCGCCGTAGACAGCCAGCACGGGCGCGGTCAGCGCGGCCAGCGATGGCGCCGGGTCGTGCACCAGGAACGAGCGCATGTAGGGCGAGACCAGGCCCGGCAGCTGGGCATCGATCTGCTCCGGCGACAGTCCCTGGGCCTCCAAGTACGCGCGGGTGGCCGCGGTGGCGCCGGCGAAGTCCTGGGCCCGCAGCAGTTCCGTTCGCTCGCGGGCGGCCGTGACTGCCGCGTCGATCTGCTCCTGGGGAACACCAGACGCGGCCAACAGGGTCTGCTGCTGCCGTTCCACGACCTGGTCTCCGGGCACCGCCGGACCAGCCATCAGCACGACGAACGCGATGTCCGGGTCCTGCTGAGCCACCAGGGGCGCGAGGTAGCCGCCCTCGCTGTGGCCGAGCAGACCCACCCGATCCACGTCGGACCGGGCCTGCAGCATGTCGACGGCAGCTGCGGCGTCGGCTGTCAGATCCTGGTAGGTGCTGCTCTGCAGGTCGCCGGTGGAATCGCCGACGCCCCGGTCGTCGAGCCGAAGGACCGCGTACCCCGCCCGGGTCAGCGTGTCGGCCAACAGCAGGAAGGGCCGGTGGCCGGCCAGGGTCTCGTCGCGGTCCTGCGGACCGCTGCCGGTGATCAGCAGCACGGCCGTGAACGGGCCGGGGCCCTCTGGCCGGGTCAGCGTTCCAGCCAGGGTCACCGCACCGGCCGCGACCGTGACGTCCTCGGTGACGTAGGGGAACGGCGGCTGTGGCTCTTGCGGTCGCTCCGGCTCGGGCAGCGGTCCCGGGATCACCGAGAACGGGAACTCGGCACCGGCCTGGGTGAATTTTCCGGTGAAACCGCCGGCCTCCAGCGTTCCGTCGAAGGTCGGTTCGCCCGGGATGCCGGCGATGGTGAAATTCACTGCTGCTCCCGTGCGCGTGACGTCCGCGAGCGGCGCATCTGCGACCGACTGCGCCGGGATGTCTATGGTGCCGGCCGGGACGCCGCCGTCCTCGGTGAAGGTGAGGCCGATCTCCAGGGGTTGCCCGGGAATGTCGATCGTGCCGTGCCACTCGCCGGCCAGGGCCACCGGATCCGCTGCAGACGTCGGCACCGCGGTCGAGGCCGTGGCCGTGGCTGCGCTGGTCCCGCCGGTCGGCACCGGGCCCTCGGCGGGCGTGCCGGATGAGCAGCCGGCGACGAGGGCCAGGGCGGGCCCGAGAGCGAACAGTCGCCTCCGCGACAGTGGTTGCGGTGCCGGCACATCGGCCTCCGAGCGTGCTGGTGGATCCGGCGGCGCAGGCCTACCGCCCTACGCCGATATGCCATCAGGTCTAGTACACCGGCCGACCCGTGTCGAAACCACCGCATTCCAGGGTCAGCGTGAATCGCCCCTGCAGCTGTCATTTTCCGAAGTGGGCTGCACAAGCGCCCGCGTGGTGGGGGTGGGGGCGGGTCTGCGGGCACGTTCTGACGCTGGATGTGAGAGAAGTCAGCCTCTACGTTTGGATCGGTCGTTCCTGAAAAAGGCGTGGCGAGGCGTTGTGACTCCGGAACCGATGTCGGAGCGCAGCAGGCATCGCCCTTCCAAGCATCCCGTCCCTCCTTGACGGCAACGGCCGCGATGACCAGCGCGGCGAGCGGGTCGGCCCAGGACCACCCGAACAGCGAGTTGAGCGCCAAACCGACCAGCAGCACCCCGGACAGATACGTGCACAGCAAGGTCTGCTGGGAATCAGCCACCGCGGACCGAGAACCGAGTTCCCGTCCGGCCCGCCGCTCGGCAGAGGACAGCCCCGGCATGATCAGCAGGCTCAACCCGGCCAGCACCAACCCTACGGTGGAATGCTGCGCCTGATCGCCGCCGAACAGCGACCACACCGCGTCCACGCTCACATAAGCGGCCAACACGAAGAACGAGACCGCGATCACCCGCAGCGAGGTCCGTTCCCGCGATTGGTGATCGGCACCGGAGAACTGCCAGGCCACCGCGGCGGCGGACGCCACCTCGATCACCGAATCCAACCCGAACCCGACCAACGCAGACGACGACGCGATAGTGCCGGCGGTGATCGCCACCACCGCCTCGATCACGTTATAGGCGATCGTGGCGGCCACCAGGAACCGGATC
>CAVSLZ010000002.1:0-82370 GCA_963728865.1 uncultured Actinomycetota bacterium
GACGAGCGTGTTCGGCGGCCGGGGCAGCGTTCTGCGGACGCTGCTCGGTGTGATCTTCGTCAGTGTGCTGACCAACATCCTGGTGCTGAAGAACCTCAGCTACGGCTGGCAGCAAGTGGTGATCGGTTCCCTCATCGTGTTCGCCGTGTCGGTGGACGCTATAGCCCGGCGGGTGAGCAAATGACTTCCCAGAACCTCGTTTTCGGCGAGCAGCAACAACAGTCCCGTTCGGAGCGGTGGATCAAGGCGCTCAAGCGTCGCACCGAGTGGCGGGGCGCGATCCTGCTGGCGATTGTCGTCCTCGTGGCACTGGTGTCCGAGCCGCTGGTGTTCCAGGCCTACGGGGTCACCCTGAGCAGGGTGGCGTTGATCGGCCTGGTGGCAGTCGGCCTGACGGTGGTGCTCATCATGGGCGAGCTGGATCTGAGTGTGGCCAGCACGGTCGTGCTGTCCGGTGTGGTGATGGCCAAAATGCCGACCCTGTTCCTCGGCATCGTGGCAGCCCTGGCCACCGGGCTGGTCATCGGCGCGATCAACGCATTCTTCGTCGTCAAGGTCGGCATCAACTCGTTCATCGCCACCTTGGGCATGCTCTTCGTACTCAGCGGCCTGGCCCTCGTGGTGTCAGATGCCCAGCCGATACCTCTGCAAACGGAGGACATCTCGACGGCGATCAGGTTCGGCTTGCCGTTCCTGGGTCCGATCACTCCACGGATTGTGCTGTTCACGGTCGTGTTCGTGCTGCTGCTGCTGTTCCTGACCCGGGTTGCCGCCGGACGGGAGAACTACGCCGTCGGCGGGAACCGGCAGGCGGCACGGGACGCGGGTATCCCGGTCAACCGTCGGCTGGTCACCGGCTTCATGCTGTGTGCGTTCATCGCGGCGATGGCCGGTGTCATCGACACCATGGAGCGCACCGCCGCCGATCCGACGTCAGGTTCGACCATCCTGCTCTCGAGCATCGCAGCGGCCATCATCGGCGGCGTCGCCCTCACCGGTGGCCGAGGGACCATCCTCGGCACCCTGATCGGGGCCTCTGCGCTGGCCATCCTGGAGGTCGGACTGACCCTGTCCGGGGTTCAGGTCGACATCCAGCAAATCTTCATCGGCGCGGTACTGCTCTTGGCGGTCATGACCGACCCGGCAAGCCTGCGCTCCGCGGGCGCTTCCTTCCGCACGTTCCTGGCCGGCCTCCGGGCCCGAGGATCGGAGCCCGATCTCACCCCTCCCAACTCCACCTCGTCGTCCTGACGACCGAAAGGACCCATCAATGCGCATCACACGCATCTCCGCCGCAACTGTCGCTCTGGTCGCCGCGGCCGCTCTGGTCGCCAGTTGTTCCTCGGACTCCTCGGAGTCGGGAGGCGCCGCTGACGGCAAGAAGGTCTACGCCCTGCTGCCGCAGGGCACCGACCAGCCCTACGGAACCGAGTATCTCAAGGCCATGCAGTCCGAGGCGGAAAAGGAGGGCATCGACCTGACCATCACCAACTCCCAGTACGACGCGGACAGGCAGGCCAGTGACTGCCAGGTCGCTGTCGCTGCCAGCCCGGACCTGATCATCCTGTGGCCGGCAGTGGCGGACGCCGTGCGACCCTGCCTGGAACGGGCGAAGGCAGCGGACATCCCGGTCACTATCACCAACTCACCCGTCAACGACGCCGACAAGTCGCTGACCGTTGGGTACTCCGGTCCCGACACCGTCGGCCAGGGCGCCGCGTCGGCCGAGATCATGTGCGAGCTCGCTGCGGGCGAGCCGGTCAACATCCTGCAGATCGATGGCCTGACCGGCAACACCACCGCGATCAACCGAGCCCAGGGCTTCAAAGACACGATCAGCAGCACGTGCCCGAACGTGAAGATACTGGCGGCGCAGCCCGGCAACTGGAACAAGGACGAATCTCAGACCGTCACCTCCGAGATGTTGACTTCGGTCGGGGCATCCAACGTCCAGGGCATCTACGCCGCGGACGACACGATGGTCGCCGGCGCGATTGCCGCCTTGAAGTCGCGCAACATCGACCCCGAGTCGCTGTACATCACCTCCATCGGCAACACCAAGCTCGGCAACCCACTGGTGGAGTCCGGTGAGCTGGACGGAACCGTGTTCCAGTCCTCGGCCTGGGACGGCGAGCACGCGATCATCCTGGCCAACAAGGTGCTCTCGGGTGAGCAGGTCTCCGACGAGTTCATGCCGTCGGTCAAGGTGACCTCGGACAACGCCGGCGACCCGACCGTCGCACCGAACTGGTGACAGTCCGCCAACCCGCACGGGTGCGGGGTGGTGCCGGGTTCGGCGCACAACAGCTCACTCCCACCGATCACTTACTCGGAGGAATCACGTGACGATCACCATCCCCCCTACGGAGACACTCGCCCCGCCCGGTGAGATCACCCTGTCCGCTCCCGGCCACATGGGCGTGGACTACGAGGCCCGCGTCGACTTCGACCGGCTGCGCCGGCACCGCCTCAACCGGGCGAAGGACGCGTTGAACGCCAGCGAATGCGGCGCCTTCCTGCTCTTCGACTTCTACAACATCCGCTACACCACCTCGACCTGGATCGGCGGGGCGCTGGGCGACAAGATGATCAGGTACGCCCTGCTCACCCGCGACAGCGACCCGGTGCTGTGGGATTTCGGCTCCGCGGTGAAACACCACAAGCTGCACTCGAAGTGGGTCCCGGAAGAAAATTACCGCGCCGGGTTCCTGGGCTTCCGTGGGGCAGTCGCGCCGACGGTGGGGCTGATGGAAGCGGCGGTGAAGGAGATCAAGTCACTGCTCGTCGACGCCGGGGTCGGCGGCCAGCCGATCGGGATCGACATCGTCGAACCCCCGTTCCTTTTCGAGATGCAGCGGCAGGGCCTGCGTGTCGTGGATGCGCAGCAGTCGATGCTGGACGCCCGGTGCATCAAGTCGCCGGATGAGATCGTGCTGCTGAACCAGGCCGCGGCGATGGTCGATGGCGTGTACCAGGACATCGTCGAGGTCCTCAAGCCGGGCATTCGAGAGAACCAGATCGTCGCCTTGGCCAACCAGCGGCTCTACGAGATGGGGTCGGACCAGGTCGAGGCGGTCAACGCGATCTCCGGCGAACGGTGCAATCCGCACCCGCACAACTTCACCGACCGGCTGATCCGCCCCGGCGACCAGGCGTTCTTCGACATCATCCACTCCTACAACGGCTATCGGACCTGCTACTACCGGACGTTCGCCGTCGGTAAGGCGACCCCGTCGCAGCGCGACGCCTACACCAAGGCCCGGGAATGGATGGACCGCGGCATCGCGGGCATCCGGGCCGGAGTCGGTACCGACGAAGTCGCCGCCCTGTTGCCCACGGCGCGGGACATCGGCTTCGGCAGCGAACTGGAGGCCTTCGGCCTGCAGTTCGCGCACGGCCTGGGGCTTGGCCTGCACGAGCGGCCGATCATCTCCCGGCTGAACTCCATGAAGGAACCGGTGGAATTGCAGGTCGGCATGGTCTTCGCGCTGGAGACCTACTGCCCGGCATCCGACGGCCTGTCCGCCGCCCGTATCGAGGAGGAGATCGTGATCACCGAGAGCGGACCCAAGGTGATCACGCTGTTCCCGGCGGATGAACTGTTCGTCGCCAACCCGTACTGAACCACCCCGAATTCGAAACGAAAACCCGAGCCACGAAAGGATCCTCGATGGATACCACCCGACTTGCCGGAAAGAATGTTCTCATCACCGGTGCCGCCCAGGGCATGGGCGCCGCCGTGGGCCAGTACTACGCAGAGCAGGGCGCCAAGGTGTGCCTGGCCGATGTGAACACCGAGGGCGTCGCCCAGGTCGCCAAGGAGATCAACGCCAAGGGCGGCAAGGCGACCCACGTCAAGCTCGACGTGAGCAGCGAGGAGGATGCGGCTGCTGCCGTCGCCCACACCGTCGAGCAATTCGGCAGCATCAATGTGCTGCTGAACAACGCCGGCATCAACAAGCCCCTGTTCTTCTTGGACATCACCCGCGAGAATTGGCAGCGGATCATGGATGTCAACGCCTGGGGCACCCTGAACTGCATGCAGGCCGCTGCCCGACAGATGAAAGCCCAAGGCCCGCAGGAACATCCCTACAAGATCATCAACGTCGGTTCGATCCTGTCCCGTGAGGTGTTCGACGACGTGGTCGTGTACGGCGCCTCCAAGCACGCGGTCCTGGCGCTGATCAAGGGTGGCGCGAAGGCGCTGATCGAGCACAACATCACAGTGAACGGCTACGGCCCCGGTGTCGTCCGCACCGAGCTGTGGGAGCAGCTCGACAAGGACCTCGTCGCCATCGGCAAGTTCGACCAGCCCGGAAAGTCGATGGATTCGCTGGCCGAGAACATGATCTTGATGAAGCGGTATTCCTACCCGGAGGATGTCGTCGGCACGGCTGCTTTCCTGGCCAGTTCCGAGAGTGACTACATGACCGGTCAGTTGCTGATGATCGACGGCGGCATGGTGATCCAATGACCGCGGCTACGCTGCCCGCCGGCGTCACCGATGTGCCCACCGGGCTGCTCATCGACGGCCAATGGCGCTCCACCGCCCGCACGCTGGAGGTGTTCAACCCCGCGAACAACCACCTGCTGGCCGGGATCGCCGACGCGACGGTCGCCGACGCCCTTGATGCCGTCACCGCCGCCCACACTGCCTTTGATCCATGGGCGGCGGCCGCTCCCCGGACCCGGGCGGAGATCCTCCGCACTGCGTTCGAGATCATGACCGCCGAGATCGACGAGTGCACCCGACTGATCGTCTTGGAGAACGGCAAGTCTTGGAACGACGCCCGCGGCGAAGCCGCCTATGCGGCCGAGTTCTTCCGCTGGTTCAGCGAGGAGGCCTGCCGAGTTCCCGGTGACTTCCGAATGGCCCCGGCCGGGGACAAGACAATCGTCGTCGACCACCGCCCGATGGGCGTCGCCTACATGATCACGCCGTGGAACTTCCCGGCGGCCATGGCGACCCGCAAGCTCGCTCCCGCGCTGGCCGCCGGCTGCACCGCGATACTCAAGCCGGCCGCCGAAACCCCGCTCACCGCACTGTGGGTGGCCGAGGTGCTGCGCCGCGCCGGAGCGCCCGCCGGCGTGGTCAACGTGATCCCCACCTCCGACCCTGGGCCGGTGTCCGAGGCCGTGCTGGCCGACCGGCGAGTCGGCACGTTGTCGTTCACCGGTTCGACGGCCGTCGGCAAGATCCTTCTCGGGCAGACGGCCAAGCGGGCGCTGCCGTCCTCCATGGAACTCGGCGGCAATGCGCCGCTGCTGGTCCTTCAGGGCGCCGATGTCGGGGAGGCGGTCGCCGGTGCGATGGTGGCCAAGATGCGCAACGGCGGATCGGCCTGCACCGCGGCAAACCGGTTCTACGTCCACGGCTCGCTGGTCACCGAGTTCAGCGACGCCTTCGAGCAGGCCTTGGCCGGCCTGTCGATCGGCCCCGGTATCGACCCCGCCAACGACCTCGGCGCACTGGTCAGCACCCGCGAACGGGACAAGGTCCTGAACCTGATCCAGCGAGCCGAGGATGAGGGTGGCCGGCCCTCCGCGGCCGGTACAGCTCCCGACAGCGGTGCATTCCTGCCGCCCTACGTCGTGCGGGGCGTGCAGCACGGGCAGACGCTGACCCGCGAGGAGATCTTCGGACCTGTCGCGCCGATCGTCGCGGTGGACAGCACAGAGCAGGCGGTCGAGATGGCCAACGACACCGAATACGGCCTGATCTCCTACGTGTTCGCCAAGGACCGGGCTGAGGGCATTTCTGTTGCCCGCCGGTTGGAATCGGGCATGGTTGCGGTCAACCGTGGCGTCGCCTCAGACCCGGCGGCGCCGTTCGGCGGCATGAAGGAGTCCGGGCTCGGACGGGAGGGCGGCTTCGCCGGCATCCATGAATTCCTCGAAACCCAGTACATCGCCGTCGATCTGTAGCCATCGCCACGTCCCCGTCGCTGATGGCTCCACGCCGACGCAAGCAACTCTACTGGCCGGACGGTCTCGCGTACCCGAACCCCGGAGTGCTGTCCCACAGTCAAGGAGGTCACCGCATGTCATCACCGGGCCTGCCGGGCTTGACCGGCGTGGACCACATCGGTGTCACCGTACCGGATCTCGATCAAGCGCGGCATTTCTTCGTCGAAGTGCTCGGCTGCACCTTCCTGTACGAGCTCGGAGGGAAGGCTGATCCCGACCCGGATGGCGACTGGATGATGCGGACACTCAATGTCCATCCGCGGGCGACCATCGGCCAGATCTACTTCTTCAGCTGCGGTACCCAAGCCGTTTTCGAGGTCTTCGAGTACTCGGCACCCGATCAACGCACCGTCTGGCCGCGTAACAGTGATCTGGGTGGCCATCATGTCGCGCTGTACGTCGACGATCTGGACGACGCCGTCAGGTATCTCCGAGGCCGCCCGGAAGTGACGGTGCTGGGTGAGCCGGTGGTCAGTTCCGGGCACCACGAAGGTCAGCGCTGGATCTACTTCCTGTCTCCGTGGGGGATGCAGTTCGAGCTCGTCTCCTACCCGCACGGCAAAGCCTTCTTCCATCGTCGCACCGCGCCATCCGACCAATCGACTGCGAAGGATTCCTGATGACTGCCCGCCATTCACTGTCGCCGCAAGCACCGTGGGTCGAACTCGACGTCACAGAGGCCGACTGGGAGGTCGCCGACCGAGATCTGTTGGTGGCCATGTACAGCCAGCTCGTGCTGGTCCGGTCGTTCGAGGAAACCGTGCTCGAACTGTCGACTGCGGGCCTCATCCACGGGCCGGCGCACTCCAGCATCGGCCAGGAGGGTGGCGCGGTCGGCTCGGTGATCGGGCTGACCAGCCAGGACACGGTCAACGGAACCCACCGCGGCCACCACCAGTTCCTGGCCAAGGTGCTCGGTCACCTGGCCCCCAAGGGTATCGACCCGCGCGAGCCGATCAGCCATGAGATCCGGGACCAATTGCTCCGCAGTCTGGCCGAGATCTGTGGCCTGCAGCGCGGTTACAGTCACGGTCGGGGCGGCTCGATGCACCTGCAGTGGAAGCCGGCCGGCGCGATCGGCACCAACGCGATCGTCGGCGGCGGAGTTCCGCTGGCCGCTGGATCTGCATGGGCTCATCGGCAGGCCGGCACCGACGCGGTCGCGGTGACCTACTTCGGCGACGGCGCCGCCAACATCGGCTCCACCCTGGAAACCTTCAACCTGGCCGCAGCGTGGAAGCTGCCGATCTGCTTCTTCATCGAGAACAACCAGTACGCGGTCTCCACCAACGTGCACGAGGTCACTGGCGAGGCAAGGCTTTCGGCTCGTGGCCCCGGGTTCGGCATCGCCAGTTGGAAGGTCGACGGGATGAACCCGCTGGCTGTGTACCTGACAATGCAGGAGGCACTGGCTCACATGCGGGGCGGCAACGGTCCCACCGTGGTCGAGGCGGACGTCTACCGGTACTTCCACCAGAACGGCGCCTTCCCGGGCAGTGCGTTCGGCTACCGCAGCAAGGCCGAAGAGAAGCAATGGCGGGCCCGTGATCCGATCGACCAGGTCGTGGGCCACCTGGTCCGGCGGGAGATCCTGACCCGGGAGGAGCTGGATGCGTTCGCCCGGCAGGCCGCCGGGGTGATGGCGGAGATCCGCGACGTACTGGTCGAACCAGTACCGGATGGAAAGCCGGGGGAGCGGCGTATCAAGGCCGCCGAATGGCCGGACCCGAAGTTCGTCGATGTCGGCGTTCGCGGGGATCTGTCGGAATTCGCCGACGCTCCGCTTGCCGACGTAGCGGACTACACCGGCGAACTCGAAGAACGGAAATTCATCGAGGCAATCGCCGCGGTGCTGGGCCGGCAGATGGAGACCGATCCGCGGGTTCTCGTGATGGGGGAGGACGTGCACCGGCTCAACGGCGGCACCAACGGCGCTACCCGCGGTCTGAAGGAGCGCTTCCCGGACCGCATCCTGGGCACCCCGATCGCCGAGAACGCCTTCACGGGGCTGGGTGGGGGGATCGCGATGGACGGTCGCTTCCGGCCGATCGTCGAGTTCATGTACGCGGACTTCATGTGGGTCGCGGCAGACCAACTGTTCAACCAGATCGGCAAGGCCCGGCACATGTTCGGTGGTGAGGATCAGGTGCCGTTCGTCCTGCGCAGCAAGATCGCGATGGGTACCGGATACGGCTCCCAGCACTCCATGGACCCCGCCGGGGTATTCGCGACAGCCCCCGGGTGGCGCATCGTTGCCCCGTCAACCCCCTTCGACTACGTAGGTCTGATGAACAGTGCCCTGCGTTGTCAGGACCCTGTGGTCGTCCTCGAGCACGTCGATCTGTACAACTCGACCGGGCCGGCCCCGGTCGACGACCTCGACTACTGCCTGCCGGTCGGAAAGGCCGCAGTGCGCCGCCAAGGCGCGGATATCACTGTCCTGACCTACCTGGCCATGACCCATTACGTCCTCAAGGCCGTCGACGAGCTCGGCACGGTCGACGCCGAGGTGATTGATCTGCGGTGGCTGGATCGGGCCAGCATCGACTGGGACACCATCGGCGCCAGCATCCGCAAGACCGGCAACGTGGTCATCGCCGAGCAGGGCGCCCTGGGCACCTCCTACGGCAGTTGGCTGGGCGACGAAATCCAGCGGCGCTTCTTCGATTGGCTCGACCAACCGATTCAACGGATTACCGGCGGTGAGGCATCGCCGAGCATCAGCAAGGTATTGGAGCGAGCCGCCATCGCCCAAGACGCCGAAGTCGTGGCAACTCTCACCGAAATCACGAAGTAGGAGGACAAGGAAATGGCTCAACTGCTGCGCATGCCGGAGGTCGCGGCCGGCGGCACCAAGGCCGTGCTGGCCTCCTGGTCGGTCACCGAAAGCGCGACCTACACAGCCCAGGACAAACTGGCCGAAATCGAGACCGACAAAGCAACCGTGGATCTGGATGCCGAAGCGGACGGCGTCATCCTCAAGCTACTGGTCACGGCGGGCGCCGAGGTGGCAGCGGGCGACCCGATCGCCCTCCTCGGTACTCCCGGTGAGACGGGTGGTGACCTGTCGGCCATGCTCACCGACCTCGGCGTCCAGGCGCCGTCGACTCCGGCCGAAACCGCCGCTGACAACGAACCAGCTGGAGTGGATGACGCCGCGGCGGTCACCGACGGCGTCGCTGAACCCGCCGAACCCGAGGGCTCGGCCGAACCATCGGGACACAACGCACCAGTCGGGGCCGGTGCAACGGGGACCGCCGCGGTGGGCGGAGCAGGAAATGGTGCGGTGGACCGAACGGGGGATGGCGACGTCGCCCGCATCTTCTCCAGCCCTCTGGCACGCAGCCTCGCTCGGGATGCCGGACTGACGCTCAGCGAGCTGAGCCCCGGCTCCGGACCCGGCGGCCGGGTCCGCCGCAGCGACGTCGAAGCCGCGATCGCCGAACGCGAGACCGCTCCGGCCAGCCCACCATCCACCCCGGCAGTCACCGCCCCCGCGCCTTCGGCCGCCGACCCGGCGGCCGCGACCCGGCGGCCGGCGGGTCGGGGAGTGCAGCCGGAGGCTACGTCGATCAGCCGCACCCCAGGGTGCGTCGGCTGATCGCTGCCCGGCTGACCGAGAGCAAACAGACGGTCCCGCACTTCTACCTCAACGGATCCGCTCAGGTGGACAAGCTGCTCGCGCTGCGCAACGAACTCAACCAGGACAGCCCGGCGAAGCTCTCGATCAATGACCTGGTCATCAAAGCGGCTGCTCAGGCGCACATCTCGATCCCCGAGATGAACGTGATCTGGACGCCGGACGCGTTACGTCAGTTCAAGCACGTCGACATCTCCGTGGCCGTCGCGTCCGAGCGCGGCCTGGTCACCCCGACCCTGCGCAGCGTTGACACGTCGACCGTGAGTTCGATCTCCGCACAGATCAAGGACTTCGTGCGGCGCGCCGACGCCGGCAAACTCAAGCAGGACGAACTCGACGGTGGCGCGATGTCCGTCACCAACCTCGGCATGTTCGGCACCGAGGACTTCGGCGCCATCATCAACCCACCACAGTCCGCCATCCTCGCGGTCGGCGCGGCCACACACAACCCATCGTTGTCGACAGCCAGATCGAGATCGGCACCATCCTTCGGGTCACCCTCTCGGTGGACCACCGAGCCATCGATGGGCGCTTGGCCGCGGAATGGCTGCGGACCTTCCTCCGCATCATCGAAAAGCCAATGCGCATTCTGACCTGACTGCTGCTGAAACCGATATCGCCGGGGTCTGCGTCGGATGCTCGAGGCCTGAAACTTCGTACGGTGGGACGGTTTCGTGACCAATCCGGACAGCGGCCAGTTCTGACCTCACTGACCGCGCCGATCTGTCCCCATACGGCGTTCCATACACAATCCGCAGCGGTGCCGGTACCGCACACGGGCCGCTCCTTACCGTCGTGACGTGCGCCCCCGCCCTGATCCACTGAACCGTCTTGCCCCACTGCGCCGACCGCCGGAAGCGATCACGTTGCCGACAGTCACGGCTGGCATCGATTTTTCGGAATCAGGAAGGGCTCCGGCGGGTCCCGCCCTCGTCGGAGCGTCGGTGCCGGACGTCCAGCCACCGGTTGCTGATCGAGTTGACACCACGGTCGGTCGCCACCACCGCGCGGACGAGGAGCAACGACCTGCTTGGGTCTATCGCACAGAAGAAGCGTTGCGGGCGGATCTGGTTGCCGACCCGGATCAGCGCCGCGTTCCGCCCTCGTCACCTCCGCCCGACACCGGATCGATACATGCGCTGACGGGTGATCCGCCTGCCGTGCGGCCAGTCGACAAGCGACAGGTCACCGGTGGATGGGTACCCGACTCGCTTGCACTGGGTGGTCCGGCAGTGGGCGGCCCGGTTGGCTGCGAAGCCGATGAACTCGCGTCCGAGCCCGACCCGGATAGCGCGGCGTCCGCGAGGTCCTCCGCGTCGGCCGTTGGCCACACCGAGGAAGACTCCGCGCGGGACGACACGGGCGACGGTGATCGAGAAGCCGACCCCACCACGAATGTCCGACGTAGAGCTGTTCGTGCGCCGCGGCTGGGCCGCCAGTGGGGTCGTTTCGCCGAACTGTGGGTGCCGGAGCCCCTTCGGGATGCACGCGTCGACCCGGGGCGTCGGGGCGCACTGATCCTGCTGATGATCGCCGCGCTCGCCGCCGTCGTGACCGCGGTCGGCGTCTGGCGCAACCAGCCAGAACCGGTACCTGTGCCGATGGCAGCGTCAGCGGCCACGGTCGTCGGACTGTCCGGCGGCACGGACCCACCCGCCGAGACTGCGTCAGCCCCGGGTCGGTCGGCTGCTGGGGAGCCCGCCGCCTCAGCTGTTGAGACGGCTGCCGCGACCGAGATCGTCGTCTCGGTAACAGGTCTGGTCAGAAAGGCCGGCCTGGTCACGGTGCCGCCCGGAGCCCGGGTTGCCGATGCCATTGCCGCGGCGGGCGGGGCGACCGCTGACGCCGACCTGACGGGAATGAACCTCGCCGCGAAGCTGGCTGACGGCGACTCCATCGTGCTCAGCGATTCGCCCACCGCCGCAGCTGCGCCCGGCGGGGGAGTCACGACCGGCGGTGTCGTACGTGAGTCTGCGGACGCACCTGGTTCGTCGCTCGTCAACCTCAACACCGCGGACGAGGCTGCCCTGGATTCCCTGCCCGGCGTGGGACCTGTGATGGCGCAGAACATCCTGGCCTGGCGGGACGCGAACGGGACCTTCACCAGCATCGACCAACTGCAGGAGATCAGCGGTATCGGGCCGTCCCGTTTCGCGCAGATCTCGCCACTGGTGACCGTGTGACCCGAGGCGGCGCGGTGCGGCACCGATGGATGGACGATCAGGTCATTCCGCCGGTGGACCTGCGCCTCGTCCCACCAGCGCTGGCGGTGTGGGCGGGAGCGCTGACCGCCTGGCTGGCACCCGGGACGGCATGGTGGGCAGCAGGTGTCGCCGCCGTGGCCCTGGCAGCAACGGTGCGACTGGATCGACGCTGGCGCTACGGGGCGGTCGCATCGCTGGCCTGCCTGTCAGCCGCGCTGGTGCTGACCACTTTCCGGGTGGCGGAGCGCGATAGCGATCCACTCCGGACGTCCGCGGAAAACGGCTCCTGGGCTCTGCTCGTCGTGACGATCGCGCGATTCCCGGAATCCCTGCAGCCGGCCTTCCCGCTGTCAGATCAGAGCGAAGCGCCGCAGGGCGACCAATCGGCGGCTGGTGCGCACACCAGATGGCGGTTCGGGGCCACGGTGGAAACGGCCATCGTGGCCGGTGTGACGTGGACGTCGCACACGACGATCACCATCGAGGGCGTAGGGGCTGACTGGTCGGCACTCATTCCGGGACAGAGAGTTTCAGTGGTCGGCCGACTTCGGATGGTGCCGCTGGGCGGCCTTCCGGTCATCATGATCCGGGCACGGGACCCGCCGGACCTGATCGACGGTGCTCCGCGGTGGTTCGTCGTGGCAGGTGCGATCAGGACCGACCTGATGTCCAACGCCGCCGCGTTGCGCGAAGACGAGGGTGGGTTGCTGCGCGGACTGGTCGTCGGTGACACCGGCGGCATCAACGACCGGCTGGACGCCGACGCAAAGACAACCGGTCTCAGCCATCTGCTGGCGGTGTCGGGCTCCCATTTCGCGATTCTCTGCGGCATCGTCGTCGTCGTTCTGCGGCGCGCAGGTCCGCGGCTTGCTGCGCTCGGTGGGGTCGCCACGATGGTCGCCCTCGTCATCCTCGTCGGTCCCCAGCCGTCGGTGCTGCGGGCGGCCCTGATGGGCGGGATCGGCATGCTGGCGCTGCTCAGTGGACGGAGACGAACAGCGGTGCCGGCGCTGGCAACAGCGGTCATCGGGTTGCTGCTGACCCAGCCGGAATTGGCGCTGTCGGTTGGGTTTGCGCTGTCCGTCGTGGCAACCGGCGGGCTGGTGTTGCTGGCGCCACCGTGGTCGGAAGCGCTCCAGCGGCGGGGTGTTCCCCGCGGCTGGGCGGATGTCCTCACGGTGCCGGTTGCCGCGCAGATCGTCACGATGCCGATCATCGTGCTGATCAGCGATTCGATCTCCGCCGTCGGCGTCCTTGCCAACCTGGTGGTGGCACCCGTGATGGCCCCAGCCCTGGTGCTGGGGGTGCTGTGTGCACTGACGGGACCGTGGTTCCCCTGGGCGGCTGGGGCTTTCGCTCAGCTGACGGCACCGCTGCTGAGGTGGGTCGCTGGTACGGCGCACCACCTGGCGGCGTGGCCCAATGCCACCGTGCCGTGGCCGGGGACCCCCACCGGCGCGTTGACGCTGGCCTTGCTCAGCATGTCGGTGCTGATGCTGCTGCGCCACAGCAGAATTCGAACAGTCATGGCGGCGGCCGCGGCCGGTGCGCTGGTCGTCTTCATTCCCACCCGGTTCGTCTCACCCGGCTGGCCGGCCACTGGCTGGTTGGTGACTGCCTGCGAGGTCGGGCAAGGCGACGCCATCGTGCTGTCGACAGGGCAGCCGGGCGCTGCCGTCGTGGTCGATACCGGGCCTGATCCCGGCCCGATGAACGCCTGCCTGGACCGGTTGGGTGTCGACACGATCCCGCTGTTGGTGCTGACGCACCTGCACGCCGATCACATCGACGGACTCGAAGGAGTGCTGCAGGGAAGGACAGTCGGGACCATCGCGGTGGGACCGGGGCGGGAGCCGACCCAGGCGTGGGCGAGGGTCCAGCAGGAGGCAGGTGCACTCGGCATACCGATGGTGCAGTTCTCACCGGGCGAGCAATGGTCGGCCGGTGAGCTACACCTGGCGGTGCTTGCGCCGGCGCGGGAGTTCCGCGGCACGGACTCGGACCCGAACAACGACTCCGTGGTGATGATGGCCGCCCTGGGAGGGAAGCGAATGCTGTTGACCGGAGACATCGAGATCGAAGCGCAGCAGGCACTGTTGAATTCCGATGCCGATCTGGCAGCCGACGTCCTCAAGGTGCCGCACCATGGCTCCTCGAAGTTGCTCGCCGAATTCGTCACGGCTGTCTCACCCGCGGTCGCGGTGATCTCAGTGGGCGTCGGCAACAACTACGGCCATCCGAGCGACCGTGCTCTGACGATGCTCGATCGTGCTGGCGTGGCAGCTGTTCTGCGCACGGACAGCCAGGGCGACGTCTCCGTCGGAGTCACCGACGGAGAGCTGTCCACGGCGAATCGAGGTGCGAGCGGACCACCCGATTGACGGATCACCCGATCGACGGACCACCTGATCGACGGACCACACCGATGACAGGACAGCACTTCCCGTGGTGCAGTTCTGTCGGCCGCCGCCTCGACCGTGGCGCGGTCACCGGGCAGCGGAGTTATCGGCGTGCTTCTGGCAACGCGTCGAGTTCCGCCCGGACCTGTGCCAGTTCCGCCGCCAGGGCGTCCGCTCTGGCCTGCGCAGCAGTGCGCTGCTCGTCGAGGATGGTGCCGACGGCCTGAGTGAGCGCCTCGTTGTCGAGGAGACGCACGAACTCCCAGACCCGCGCCGGCGACACCACTGCCGATCGCACCGCGACCTTCGTCCCGACCCGGGCCTCGATCCTCCATTCAACGGGCTCTGACGCTGTCGTTGCCACTGTGATGGAGACCGGGGGCGTTCGGCGGGCGCCCTTGGCCGGTCTGGGCTTGGGCGCGGGCACCGTCTGTCGCGGCGAGCTCCGCTCGACCGGCGCGGGTTGTCCGGGTTCGCCTTGCGCGTTCGCAACCTCTGCAGGGCGAACAGCGGGCGGAGGCCCTGTTGCCCCATCGGAGGAGGGCCGGTTCACGCCGGCTCCGGCTCGATCGGCGTGTTCAGCCGTTGGGGGCCGGGGGCCGCTGTCAGGGGCGGGACGTGCGGCCGCTGATCGTGCCGATGCGACCGGAAACTGTGCCGGCGGGCGGCCTCTCACAGCGGGCGTGAGGTCGGCCGGGGTGAAGGGCAGGATGTCCCGGGTGCCGTTGAGGCTCAGCTCGACCTGGACGTATTCGTCACCGTCCACCTCCGGGTTACCGACATGCCGGATCCGTCCGGTGCCACCGTCAGGGAACTGTGCGGATCGGGTGATGCCTACCCGCACGATCTTTCCCTCGGCGAGTTTGGTCCGTACCGCTTCGACGTCGATCGGGGGCGGGGCGGCAGCACGGCGGCGGGGAGGCATGTCTCCGATCCTCCCACCGGCCACCGACATCGGGGGAGAGTACGCGCATTCGCGCGTTGTCTACCTTCCCGGTGCCCGCGCGGTTCGTCGACATGCGGCGGACTGCAAACGGGCTCGCGCCAGGCATGTGTCAGCGCAGGGCTGCGTCACGGGACTGACCCGCGCCGCCGGGCCCGAACGACCGTCAGCACCACGAACAGCGGCCACAACGACTGGAACCCGGCCAGCAGTCGTTCGCTCAGCCCCAGGAAGTTCCCGTCCCGCAGTTCCACCCCGAGCCAGATCAGCAGCGCGAGCATCACCCCGGACGCAGCGATACCGCTTCGGCGGTCGGGCAGCGCGGACAACGCCGGCCACAATGCCAGTGCACCGAAACCGACGGCGGCGGCGGGGATGTGCGCGGCCGCAGGCTGCGGAGAAGCAGCCACCACGACGGTGGCCGCGCCGCCCAGAGCCAACATGAGTCGGCCGGCGGGAGTGGCCTCGGTCAGCCCGGCAGCCGTCACGAGGTGGCACGCACCGAGCACGAAAAGGCCCGTTGTCATGATCCAGCTGTCATCGGCGCCCTGGGCGGCGAGCGCGCTGATGGTGTCGCGGACCTGGTCGAACCCGCCCGATTGCCGTGACGCCGCAAGGGTCCACCCGCCGATCAGCGCCACCGGAGCAGCGGCCGCTGACACCAATACCCAATTGCGCACCTTCCGAGTCTGCACGACCCCGCGGAGATGTCGGGGACCCTCGCGGGTCAACGGGTCGCGCACGGCAGGCGAAGATGGAAGCGGTAGAACCCACTCCGGGTGACGTCGGTTCCCGTTGAGACGGATCGCCACTGCATCAGCCGGAATTCTCGTCGCGCAAATCCGCGTCGCCTGAGGTTCCCTTCGGCCTGCACCTTGACCTATTGCGTCTCGGTCACACGCGATCGCATCGGAGATGGCCCGGCACTGGCGACTCGAAATGGACGCCAGTGAAAGCCCGACAGGCACCGTGACCCGTGTTCGGTTGTGATGTTGCGCCCATGGTCGACGTGCCCGCCCGGCCCGGCAAATCGTTGCGCGGATTGATGCTGGCCGCCGTGCGGGCAACACCGGCAAGTTCGAGAGCGGTCCATATGCGATTCTGCCGTCGTGGCGACAATCGAAACTGAGACTGCAGAGAACACGGCGTATCAGCGGTGGAATCGGGCGATGGAGTGGCCCCTGGTCGGGGTTGCAGTGCTGTTCGCGGCCGCGTATGCCTGGCAGGTCCTCGGCCAGCCAGAAGGCGCGGCCCTCGTCTTCAGTCAGGTCATCGTCTTGGGGTCCTGGCTGGTGTTCGCCGTCGACTACGTCGCTCGCCTTACTCTGGTCGGTGACCGACGGCGCTGGTTCTTCCGGAACATCCTGTCCCTGCTTGTCGTGGCATTACCCGTCCTTCGGCCGTTGCGACTCATCCGACTGCTGACGCTGTTCACCGTCTTTCAGCGCGCGGCCGGCACTGCGCTGCGGGGTCGGGTCGTCGTGTACGCGGCCGCATCAACGACTCTTCTGGTGTTCGTGGCCGCACTCGCCGTCCTCGACGCCGAACGAAACGCGCCGGGCGCGGACATCACCACATTCGGTGGCGCTCTGTGGTGGGCCTGCGTGACGATCACGACCGTTGGCTACGGCGACCTGAGCCCGGTCACCTTCGAGGGGCGCTGTATCGCCGTGGCGATGATGGTGTGCGGGATCGCGTTGCTCGGAACGGTCACCGCGATCATCGGCTCGTGGTTGATCGAACGGGTCGCAGCCGCGGAAGAAGCCGGCCAAGCGGCCACCCGGGCGCAGGTAAAAGACCTTTCGGACCAGGTGCAGCACCTGCACACCGTTCTCACCGAGTTCGTTTCAGCATCGCGCCGCGATCATCACAGCCTCGATCATCACAGCCTCGATCCGGACGATCATCGGCACGGTGGTTAGCGCTTGAACCGTCGGGTTTGGGATCGGTGTGCTCGGCCGCGCGGTCCAGAGCACTTGAGGTTCCCGATCGCCCCTGACGTGCTCGGCGGGGAGTCAGCCCAGCGCCGCTGCCGCCGCCTCGGCCGCGCCCGGCAGGGCCGCGCCGATGCGCTCCAGCGCCTCGTCGTCGTGGGCGGCAGAGACGAACCACGCTTCGAACGCGGACGGCGGCAGATAGACACCGGCGTCGAGCATGCCGTGGAAGAAGGCGGCGTAGGCGGCGACGGACTGGCCGCGTGCCTGGTCGTAGTTGCTCACCTGGTGCTCGGCGAAAAAGATCGAGAACAGGTTCCCGGCGCGCTGCAGCCGATGCGGAACACCGGCGTGCTGCAGGGCGTCGGACGCCAGTTGCCCCACCGTCTCCGCCGTCCTGTCCAGGTGCCGGTACACCTCGTCGTCGCAGGCCCGCAGGGTGGCGAGGCCGGCAGCGGTGGCGATCGGGTTCCCGGACAGCGTCCCCGCCTGGTACACCGGTCCGATCGGGGCGAGGTGCTGCATGATGTCGGCGCGACCGCCGAAGGCGCCGACCGGCAGACCGCCGCCGATCACCTTCCCGAACGTCATCAGGTCGGGGCGCCATCCCTCGACGGCTCCGTCGAGGCCGAACATCCCGGATCGGCTCACCCGGAACCCCGTCATCACCTCGTCCGTGATCAGCAGGGCCCCGTCGGCGTGCGCCAGCCGGGCCAGGCCGGCGTTGAACCCCGGCTCGGGCGTGACCACGCCCATGTTGGCGGGCGCCGCTTCGGTGATCACGGCAGCGATCTCACCCGGATGGGCCGCGAACGCCGCTTCAACCGCGTCGAGGTCGTTGTAGGGCAGGACGACCACCTCGGCCGTCGTGGCGGCGGTGACGCCCGCGGAATCGGGCAGTGCGAACGTCGCAACGCCGGAGCCCGCGGACGCCAACAACGCATCGACATGCCCGTGGTAGCACCCGGCGAATTTGATGATCTTGGACCGCTGGGCGAAGCCGCGGGCCAGTCGGATGGCAGACATCGTCGCCTCGGTGCCGGAGGAAACCAGCCGGAGCTGTTCGACGGGCGCCACTCGCTCGACGATCTCCTCGGCCAGCAGCACCTCACCCTCGCCGGGGGTGCCGAAGGACAGACCGCGCGTCACAGCGCTCGAGACCGCCTCCAGCACAGCGGGATGGGCGTGACCCAGAATCATCGGGCCCCACGACCCGACGAGGTCGACGTAATTGTTCCCATCGGCGTCGGTGATGGTGGCGCCCTTGCCGGAGGTCATGAACCGCGGGGTTCCGCCCACCGAGCGGAACGCGCGCACCGGGGAGTTGACGCCGCCGGGGGTCACGGCCAGTGCCCGCTCGAAGAGTGCGGCGCTGTTGGTGTCGGTCATCGGGTGGACTCTCCAGAGGGCAGGGTTGAGGGCACGGTCATCACAGTTCCTGGCCGGCAGAGAGTTTGCCGGCGATCTCGGCGGCCCAATAGGTCAGGATGATCTGCGCACCGGCGCGTTTGATCGAGCTCAGCGACTCCGTGACTGCCCTGTCCCGGTCGATCCAACCGTTCGCGGCCGCGGCGGAGATCATCGCGTACTCGCCCGAGACTTGATACGCGGCAACGGGAACGGACACCGATGCGGCGACATCGGACAACACGTCGAGGTAGGACATGGCCGGCTTCACCATCACCAGATCTGCGCCCTCGGCGATGTCCAGTGCGACCTCGCGGGCCGATTCACGCCGGTTCGCCGGGTCCTGCTGATAGCTGCGGCGGTCGCCAACCAGGGCGGAATCGACCGCCTCACGGAACGGCCCGTAGAACGCCGACGCGTACTTCGCCGCGTACGCGAACACCGACGTGTCGATCAGCTGAACCTCGTCCAGCGCCGCGCGGACGGCCCCTACCTGGCCGTCCATCATCCCGGAGGTGCCGACCATGTCCGCGCCGGATTCAGCGAGTGCGACAGCCATCTCGCGGTATCGCTGCAGCGTCGCGTCGTTGTCCACCGCACCGGATGCGGTCAGGACTCCGCAGTGCCCGTGGTCGGTGAACTCGTCCAGGCACAGGTCGGCCATCAGGACGGTGTCCGCTCCGATCTCGGACCGCAGGTCGGACAGGGCGACGTTGAGGATGCCTTCCGGAGCGGTGGCCTGCGAGCCGATGGCGTCACGCGTCGCCGGGATGCCGAACAGCATCAGCCCGCCGACTCCGGCGGAGACCGCCTCGACAGCAGCCGCTTTCAGCGAGTCCCTGGTGTGCTGCACTACCCCCGGCATCGAAGTGAGCGGAACTGGCTCACGCAGCGACTCCTTGACGAACATGGGCAGCACCAGATCGGCAGCATGCAAACGAGTCTCGGCGACCAGCCGGCGGATCGCCGGGGTGCGGCGCAGCCGGCGGGGCCGGGTGACGGGGAAGGCTGGGGTCATCGGGAGATCACGCTTTCACGTTGCGGGGATGGTCGGCGGCGAACCTCACCAATGCGTCGACGAGCGATGGAGCGGTCGGTCCGGCCGCCGTCAGGTGCACCGGCCTCCCGGCGGCCACCGCCGCGGCGGTGGTCGGGCGGCCGATCGCGCACAACACGGTCGACGGTGGGAGCGGCACGGTATTGAGCGCCTGCACGGTGCTCGGTGAGGTGAACAACACCGCGTCGAACGCCCCGGCCGACAGTTCGGCGGCCTGCGCCTGCGGGACCGGTTGCACCACTGTGCGGTAGGCGGTGACGGCATCGACCCGGTACCCCATCGCCGACAGAGCCCTGGGGAGCGCTGGAGCGGCGATGTCGGAACGGGGCAACAGCACCGCGGCGTCGCCGGACGGATGCGGCCAGATGGCGGCCAGTGCGTCGGCCGAGCCGCCCGTGGGTGGCTGCAGGTCGACCGGCAACCCTGCGGCTCGTAGGCGCGCCCCGGTTGCCGGACCGACGGCCGCGACCCGGGTGTCGGCCGGTACCGCCGGGTGGAGTCCGAGCTGTCCAGCGCGTCGCAGCACCGCGTCCACCGCCGCTGCCGAGGTGAACCCTAGCCAGGCGTACTCACCGCTGGCCAGGGCGACCAGTCGCAGGTCCAAAGCGCCGTCGTCCTCGGCGGGCTCGATCGAGATCAGCGGGACGGCAACAGGTGTGGCCCCGGCGGCGGTCAGCAGGTCCACCAGTTCGGTGGACCGCTCGGGCGGCCGCGGCACCAGCACCCGCCAGCCGGCCAGCGGGCCGGGGGCCAGCGGGCCGGGGGCGAGCGGGCCGGTCGCCGTCGGAGCCGGCGGGAAATCCGCGTCGGCACGTGGAGAAGAGTGGTTCACCGCGCTGCTCCCAGCAGCCCCGCAGCACCCCGGGACAGCAGGTCGAGAGCGAGCGAGGTGCCCAGTGCGGCCGCTTCACCGGTCGGCCCCGCTAGTTCGCCGCGGACGGCGGCCGTGCCGTCCACCGCGATCACGGCGCCGGTCAACCGGAGCCTGTCGCCGGACACCTGCGCATATGCACCGACCGGGGCGATGCAGCCTGCCTCGAGCCTGCTGAGCATGGCGCGCTCCGCGGCCGCGGCCGCCCTGCTGTCGGCGCAGTCCAGGGATGCGACAGCCGTTCCGTACCAGTCGGTGTCGGTTCCGGCACGGCACTCGACGGCGAGTGCACCCTGGGCCGGAGCAGGCAGCATCTGGTCGGGGGTGAAGGTCTGGGTGATCGCACCTGACCGCTCGAGTCTGGCGAGACCGGCGGCGGCGAGCACGACCGCGTCCAGCACTCCGTCGGACACCATCCGCAGCCGGGTGTCGACGTTACCGCGAACGGCGACGACCTTCAGATCAGGGCGGTGCTGCAGCAGTTGGGCGGTCCGCCGGGGCGATCCGGTACCGACCTGTGCTCCGACCGGCAGTGTTTCCAGTGTGAGCCCGTCCCGCGCGCACAAGGCGTCGGACGGGTCCTCGCGGCCGGGCACCGCGGCCAGCACCAAACCGTCGGCCGGGGCAGTGGGCAGGTCCTTGAACGAATGGACGATGGCGTCGACCCGGCCGGCTGCAAGTGCGGTGCGGACCGCGGTGACGAAGACGCCGGTACCGCCGATCGCGGCGAGTGGTCCGGTGTTGACGTCACCCTCGGTCCTGATCCGGACCAGTTCCCAGTCCGCGTCGGCCCTCTCGGCGATCCGCGCCGCGACGGCACCGGATTGCGCCAACGCCAACGCACTGCCCCGGGTACCGACGCGCAGGACCCTGTCGGTCACCGGCTCACCCCGACGTCCCGCGAATGCCGGACGCCGCCAATCGTTCCCGGTCCACCGCGGCGGTGTCCGGGTTGGCCGCCCAGTCTGCGGCCGAGTCGACCGCGGCGGTCGTCGGCTTGGTCACTCTGGAGTTGACACAACAGCGGGTGGCGCAAAAGTCGGGCCGCTGGGCGGCGCCGGCGAGCACCTGCGGGGTGGCGGTGCGGGTACCCAACCGCTCCTCGACGAGGTCGGCGAGTTCGCGGACGAAGCGCGGATCAGTGCCGGGCGTCCGGACCCGGGCGAAGAACAGGTCGTGCTCGGCCGCGGTCTCCGCCGCCTCGTTGTCCAGGTCCCACACCACTTCAACGTGGTCGGACACGAACCCGATCGGCACGACGATCACGCCGCGGCGGCCCGCAGCGGCGAGATCGGCGATCACGTCGTTGATGTCGGGATCGAGCCAGGGCACCGACGGCGGCCCCGAGCGTGACTGGTAGGCCAGCTGCCAGTCCGGTGTGCTGCCGAACTCGGCGCCCACGGCGGCGATGACGGCGGCCGCCACCGCCAGGTGCTGGGTGACGTAGGCCCCGCCCGCTCCGTGGTCGCCCAGGTCCGCGGACCCGGACGTGTCCGCCATCGTCAGCGGGATGGAGTGGGTGGTGAAGACGATCTGCAGGTCGCCGGTACCGAGACCGGCCGCCGCGGCATCCCGCAGGGCGGTGACGGTGCCGTCGACGAAGGGCTGCCGGAATCCCGGTCGATCGAAGTAGGGGCGCACCTTGTCGATGCGCACAGATCCGACGAGATCCGTTGCCGCCAGTGCCATCCCGAAGTCCTCGCGGTACTGCCGGCACGACGAGTAGGAGGAGTACGCGGAGGTGGACAGGCCGAGCAGCCGGACCGCGCCTTCGCTGTGGGCCTGGGTGATGACGTCCGGCAGGTACGGCGCCCAGTTGCGGTTTCCCCAGAACACCGGCAGATCGACGCCGCGGCGCTCCAGCTCATCCCGCAGGGCCGCCTGCAGCGCGCGATTCTGCTCGTTGATCGGGGAGGCACCACCAAGGGCCTGGTAGTGGTGGGAGACCTCCACGAGTCGTTCTTCCGGGATGCCCCGGCCGCGGGTCACGTTGCGCAGGAACGGCATCACGTCGTCGGGACCCTCAGGTCCGCCGAAGCCGGCGAGCAGGACGGCGTCGTACCCCTCGCGGCGTGGATCGGTGGCCTCGGCGGCCTTGCCCGACCCCGCCGTGACGGTCGGCGTCACGCCAGCACCTCGACGACCCCGGCCTCGTCCACCCGGCGGCCGGAGAAGAACGGGGTCTCCTCCCGGACATGCATCCTCGCGCCGGACGCGCGCAGGTGGCGCATCAGGTCGACGGTGTCGTGCAGCTCGTCGGCCTCGAGCGCCAGCAGCCATTCGTAGTCGCCAAGGGCGAACGCCGCGACGGTGTTCGAGAGCACCTGGTCGTACTCGCGACCCATCATTCCGTGCTCGACGAGCATCCCGCGGCGCTCGGCATCGGGCAGCAGGTACCACTCGTAGGACCGGACGAACGGGTACACCGTGGCCCAGTTCTTGGCACCTGCCCCGGCCAGGAAGGCCGGGACGTGGCCCTTGTTGAACTCCGCCGGGCGGTGCAGGCCCATCGCGGACCAGGTCGGGGACAGGGTCCTGCCGACGGCGGTCCGGCGCAGGGAACGGGCCGCGGCCTGCAGCGCCTCGGCGATGGGCGCGTGCCACCACACCATCAGGTCGGCGTCCGCCCGCAGCGCCGATACGTCGTAGAAGCCGCGCACCGTGACGCCCTGCTCGGTGAGGTCGGCGACCAGGTCGACCAGTTCGGCGGTGGCCTTCTCGCGCGGCGCATCCAGGTCACCGGTCCGCGAGTACACGGCGAACGCCGTATAGACGATCTGCGCATTGATCTGGCGCGCCGTCGGTCTCGTCCGTGGAGCGGCTTCGGTCGGATGGGCCGGCTCAGCGCCGGGGCTGCTCGCGGGGTCGGTGGTCTCATTGGTCACCACTCCATACTCCCTCACCGCCGGTCGGACTCGGGGGCCACGGGCGGCGAAGCGGCCGCGATCCCCGACACAGCGTCGAGGTCCGCAACGAGGCAGGAAGCCTGCAACGTCGCATCGGCCACCACACCGGCCAGGCCGCTGCCGGCCACCGACGCGCCGACGACGGCGAGCCCGAGCGGGCGGGCCGCGCTCCTGAGGGCACGAACGGCCTCGGCGTGACCGGGGCGCGGCGCCGGTAGAGCGGAAGTCCAGCGGACGACCGCGGAGTCGACGAGTGCCGAGGCGGTGAGCGGCACACCGAGCAACTCAGCCGCGTCCGCGAGCGCGATCGCCGGCAGCGCGTCCTCGTCGGGCAGCGCCCCGCCGCGGCCGTAGGACAGCCGCAGCACATGCCGTCCCGGTCCGGCGCTGTCCGCCAGCCAGGGCCACTTCGCCGTTGCATGGGTGAGTGCCTTCGCTTGAACTCCCCGCGCGTGCGCCGAGATCAGGACGCCGGTACCGCGCGGTGCGGTGTCGAGCCGCGAATCGTCGACGACCAGGGTGCAGATCAGCACCGGTGAGATCGGCGCGTTCAGGACCGGGAGGGCGAATGGCGCAACCGATGTGGTGCCGAGCAGTGCGGCGGCGGTCGGGGCCGGCACAGCGAGGACGACGGCGCCGGCCGTGATGTCCGTGCCACCGGTCAACCGCACCCGCCACCCCGCGTCGGTCTGCTCGAGGCCACTGACGCCGGTACCGGTGCGGACCTCGCCGCCGGCGGCCTGCACGGCCCGGACGAGGGCTGGAACCAAGGTGTGCAACCCGCCGGTCAGCGTCGCGACGGCCGATCCGGCGCGCTCGCCGCCGCCGCGCAACAACCGCACCGCCCCGGCCAGGGAGCCCGACTCCCGCAGCGAGCGGTCGAGCATCGGGGCGACCGTCGTCACGTCCAACCGGTCGGGGTCGGCGGCATACACGCCGCCGGCCACCGGTTCGACGAGTCGGTCGAGCACCCGTGCGCCCATTCGCGAGCGCACCACCGCTCCGAGCGTCGAGCCGGGCGGCAGGCCGGATCCACCGGGGAGCACGGCGTCGAGGAGAGCGCGTGCGGCACCGGCGGTGCCGATGACCCGCCGGACGTCACCCGCCCACGGCCGGCCAGGAATGCCGAGCAGCGCCATCGCCGGCAGCGGCGCGGATCCGCCGCGGTGCCGAACCCAGGCACCGGCCGGGTTGGGCACGGTCATCCGATCGGCCAGGCCGAGTTCGGTCAGCAGGTTGGCGACCGACGGCCGGGCAGTGGCGAACGACTCCGCGCCTGCGTCCAGGATGAGGCCGCCGACCCGGTGCGCCGACAGCACGCCACCGCAGGTGACTCCGGCTTCGACGACGACTGGCCGGTGACCCGCGCGGGCCACCCCGAGGGCCGTGACGAGCCCGCCGACCCCGCCGCCGATCACCAGGGCCGGGACGGCCTCCGGGGTGCCGGTCGGGGTCACCGAGTCGCGTCGGCGGGGTAGCCGTGGATGAATTCGACGAGTCGGGTGAGCACGTCCGGGTCGGTCTCCGGTGGGACACCGTGGCCGAGGTTCACGACATGCCCCGGTGCCGCTGCGCCGCGGCGGATCACGTCCGCGGCGGCCGCATGCAACGCGGTGCTGCCCGCGAACAGCAGGGCCGGATCGATGTTGCCCTGCAACGGTGTTCGTCCGCCGAGCCGGTCGTTCGCGGTGTCAAGAGGCACGCGGTGATCGATGCCCATGACGTCGGCGCCGGCGTCGCGCATTGCGACCAGGAGTTCCCCGGTGCCGACCCCGAAGTGGACCCGGGGAATGCCGAGATCGGCCACCCCGGCGAGCACCGCCCGAGAATGCGGAACAACGTAGCGGAGGTAGTCCGGCAGCGACAGTGCACCTGCCCACGAGTCGAACAACTGCACTGCGGACGCGCCGGCCAGCGCCTGGGCGCGTAAGAACGCGTGGGTGATGCCGGCGACCCAGCCGGCCAGCGCGTCCCAGGTCGCCGGTTCGCCGTGCATCAGCGCCTTGGTGCGCAGATGTTCCCTGCTGGGACCGCCTTCCACCAGGTAGGACGCCAGGGTGAAAGGTGCACCGGCGAACCCGATCAGCGGCGTGCCGTCGAGCGCGCCCACAGTGGCGGCCGCGGCGTCGATGATCGGCCGCAGCGCCGACGGATCCAGCTGCGGGAGCGCGGCGACATCGGCCGCGGTGCGGATCGGGTGCGCCACCACCGGGCCGGTCCCGGGGACGATCTCCACGTCGATGCCCGCCAGCTTCAGCGGAACCACGATGTCGCTGAACAGGATCGCTGCGTCGACCCCGTGCCGACGTACCGGTTGCAGGGTGATCTCGGCGGCGAGGTCCGGCGTCAGGCAGGCCTCGAGCATGCCGGTGCCGCCGCGTGCCTCGCGGTACTCCGGCAGCGATCGTCCCGCCTGCCGCATGAACCACACCGGCCTGGTTGGTGGTCGCTCGCCGCGGTACGCAGCGAGCAGCGCGGAACCGGTCGTCCGGCCGTCCCGGAGCGGGTGGGTGTCCGGCAACCCGGGACCGGTGCGCGGGGCGGGCGTCACCGACGTTCGATCGGCGGGACCGGTAGAGGAAATGGCAGTCATGATGCGTCCATCGTGTCACCCGACGTCGCCGGGTCGCGCCCGGCAGCTCGGCCGGCGGGAAGCGACCCAGCTCACGTCCCGGTATCTCCGCAGGTCAGGTCACTGTGGATGGCCAAGGTTAGGCTGGCCTTCGTAACGCTGTCACCCTCCGCACCCATATCATTCACCCATGCTCATGGTTCTCGGCGCCAGCCATCACGACCTGGGGCTGACGCAACTGGACCGGCTCACGAGCGGCTCGGATGTTCTCGGCCGGGCCTTGGTGTCGCTGGTGCACCACGAGGATTCACCGGTCGACGGTGTCGTCGTCCTGTCGACCTGCAACCGGCTGGAGATCTACCTCGACGCGGTTCGCTTCCACGACGCCATCGACGAGGTGACCACCGCGGTCTCGGGGGCATCGGGCATCCCGGCCGACGAGGTCAGTGGGTTGCTCAAGGTCCGGGTCGGGGCGCCGGTGGTGGCGCACCTGTTCACCGTGGCCTCGGGTTTGGACTCGATGGTCGTCGGCGAGGCGGAGATCGGCGGTCAGATCGCCAGAGCGCTGCGCGACGCGCAGGCCGCAGGGACCGCGTCACCGGCCATCAATCTGCTGTTCCAATCCGCCGCCCGCACCGCGAAGCAGGTTGCCACGGACACCGGTGTCGGTGCCGCAGGCCGGTCCATCGCGTCGGTGGCCCTTGATCTCGCCGGGCACACCGTGCCGCTGGACGGCGCGTCCGCCCTGGTCGTCGGCACCGGCGCCTACGCGCGGGTGGTCGCCGCCGAACTACGGTCCCGCGGTTGCAGCAGGCTCTCGGTGTTCTCGCCGAGCGGCCGGGCCAGCGGGTTCGCCGATCGGCACGGTGCGGTTCCCATCGAGATCGAAGACCTGGCCGCGGCGGCGGCGAGCGCTGATCTGGTCGTCACCTGCAGCGGCACCTCCGCCGACACGTTGTCCGAAGAGGTCCTGACCAGCGCGGTGTCGCGGCGTGACACGCCGCTGCCGGTGATCGATCTCGCTCTGCACTCCGACGTCTCGGCGGCGGCCCGAGCGGTTCCCGGGATCCGGGTGATCGACCTGAACACGGTCTCCGAGCAGGTCGATCCCGCCCACGTCGCCGCCGTCGGCGACGCGCAGGACATCGTGATCGCCGCAGTGGCGGCCTTCGAGGACCGGATGGCGGTCCGCCGCCTCGACCCGGCCATTGTCGCGCTCCGCCAGCATGTCTCGGTTGCGGTGGAGAAGGAGATGACCCGACTGCGGGCGAAGTACCCGGCCGAGGTGGCCGCCGACGTCGAACTGGCTCTGCACAGGGTCACCCAGTCGCTGCTGCACACCCCGACGATGCGCGCCGGCGAACTGGCACGGACCGGCGACGGCGCCGACTACCTGCAGGCCCTGCACACCCTGTTCGGCATCGACCTGACCGACCAGGCCGGTGGCCACGCCGGCTCGCTGCGGCTGAGCAGCTGACCGCTGAACCTGTCAGGGTTCAGCCGCCGGCCACCGCGGGAATGATCGAGAGTGTCGTCCCGGGTGGGACATCGGTCTGCAGACCCTCACCGAACCGGACGTCCTCGTCATCGACATAGATGTTGACGAAGCGACGGATCTGGCCGGCCTCGTCCAGCACCCGGGCGCGGATGCCCGGGTACTCGCTCTCCAGCCTGGTGATGAGATCGCCGACGCTGCGACCTGTTCCGGCGTCGACCATCACGGTGGACGCGCCGCCGGTGTAGGCACGCAGGATCGTCGGCACCCGCACCGTCACCGGCGGCGCAGAGGACGCCGGTTGCCCGGCGGCGCTCATGCCAGCCCGGCCTGCTCGAAGGCGGCCAGCGTCGGCGCGATGGTCGCGGTCGGGCCGACCGAACCGGCAATCGCATCAAGGGTTTTCAGGCCGTCACCGGTGTTGAAGACGACGGTTTCGGCGTCCGGGTCGAGCTGACCGGTGGCGAGGAGTTTGCGCAGCACCGCGATCGTCACCCCGCCCGCGGTTTCGGCGAAGATCCCCTCGGTCCGGGCCAGCAGCTTGATGGCGTCGATCACCTCGTCATCGCTGACGTCCTCGACGGCGCCGCCGGTGCGCCGGGTGACGTCCAGAACGTACGGGCCATCGGCGGGATTGCCGATCGCGAGCGACTTGGCGATGGTGTCGGGCCGCACCGGCTTCACGGTGTCCTCGCCGGCCTTGAAGGCCGCCGACACGGGGGAGCAGCCGGTCGCCTGCGCGCCGAACACCTTGTAGGGCGTGGCTTCCACCAGCCCGAGCTCGGCCAGCTCGGTGAACCCCTTGTCCACCTTCACCAACTGGGCACCGGACGCGATCGGGATGACGACCTGCTGCGGCAGTCTCCAGCCGAGCTGCTCGGCGACCTCGTAGCCGAGGGTCTTCGAGCCCTCGGCGTAGTAGGGCCGGACGTTGACGTTGACGAACGCCCAGTCCTCCTGCTCGGCGGCGATCTGCCCGGCCAGCCGGTTGATGTCGTCGTAGTTGCCCTCGACGGCGACCAGCGTGCCGCCGTAGGCGGCGGTGGTCAGGATCTTCTGCTGCTCGAGGTTGCTGGGAACCAGTACCACCGAACGGATCCCGGCCCTGGCGGCGGCAGCGGCCACCGCGTTGGCGAGGTTGCCCGTCGACGGGCAGGCCAGGACGGAGAAGCCCAGCTGCTGAGCGGCGGCCAGCGCGACGGCGACCACCCGGTCCTTGAACGAGTGGGTGGGGTTTCCCGAGTCGTCCTTCACCCACAGGGTCTTCATGCCGAGCTCGCGGGCGAGGTTGTCCGCCCTGATCAGCTTGGTGGAGCCCGGGTTCATGTTGCGGGTGCCGGCGACGCCCGCCGGAACGGGCAACAGCGGCGCGTACCGCCAGATGTTGTCCGGGCCGGACTCGATCTTGTCCTTCAGAGCGGCGCCGGACAGGGTGAATTCATAGGCCACCTCGAGTGGCCCGAAACACTCGGTACAGGCGTAGAACGGGCCGAGATCGATGCGGTGCCCGCACTCCCGGCAGGACAACGCGACCGCGGGACCGAGGTCGGGACCCGATGTCCCGGTGCCGGGCGTGTCGATGCCGCCGGTGGGCGCAGGTGTGGACAGGACAGTAGTCATGGCGAGGCCTTTCTCTCATCTTCCCCGCTGCTGCGGGACGGATGTGGCACCTACTGTCGATCGGCCTCGCTCAGGCTGATGCCGTCACGAGATGGTGATCATCGACAGTGGTTGCCGGGGCTTCGTCGGGCCGTATCCCTCTGCCCCTCTGGATGAGTGGGGATGAAGTTGTCCGGTGATGGTAGCGCACCGCAGCGCTGCCTCCGAGCGGCTCCCGTTCGGCATTCGGGGTCACTCGGCGATGGACACCGGGGTCACCCGGCGATGGACACCGGGGTCACCCGGCGATGGACACCGTCGAGATGGTGACCGGCTGGACCGGCGCGGTGGCATTCCCGGAGCCGGTGATGCCCTGCGCCGCAATGCCCGTGATGACGTCGAGCCCCTCGGTGATGGTGCCGAACACCGTGTAATCGGGCGGCAGGCTGGAGTCGGCGTACACCAGGAAGAACTGCGATCCGTTGGTGTCCGGACCCGCGTTGGCCATCGCGACAGTGCCTGCGGGATAGGTCATGTCGGGCGTCGTCTCGTCGGCGAACCGATAGCCGGGCCCACCGCCACCTGTTCCGGAGGGGTCGCCGCACTGCAGCACCGACAGCGACGGCGAGGCCGTCAGCCGATGGCACGGGGTGTCGTCGAAGTAACCGCTCTCCGCCAGGTGCACGAAGCTGCCGACCGTGCACGGTGCGGTCGCCCTGTCCAGATCGACGACGACCGGACCGCCGGTCAACTCGATGGTCGCCGTCGCCGTGCCCGTTGCCGATTCGATCGCCGGCGGCGGCTCGACCTGCCTGGCCGCGGCCCGTTCACCCGGCAGGTAGTCGCAGGCCACGCTGCCGGCGGGCGGCGACGGGGACGCGGTGGGGGATGCGGTCGAGCCGCATCCCGCCAGCAGGAGGACCGTCGCGGCGATCACGGGCGCGATCGCGGTGCGAGCCGCGCTGCGGTGCGCTCGTGAGCGACGAGCTGTGGAGGGACGGGATGGACGGGCGGGAGCGACGGATGGCACGGGCGTCCTTCGGTGTGGCGGCAGAGGTGTGAACAGCGGTGAGCGGATGCGGCGTCCGGGAACTGCGCCGGGCGCGGGATTGGCAGCCTACCGACGGCGGATGAGGGGCGGTGGACGCGCGGATCGCGGTGTCGGGGTGGCCTGGCACGATGAGCGCATGACGGCCGGCAGACAGAACAGTCGTGCCGAACCATCGGCTCTGACGCTCATCACGGGCGACGAGATGCTGCTCGTCGACCGCGCGATCTGGCGAGCCACCGCGGCCGCGAGGCGGGTCGAGCCGGGGGCCGAGCGCCGCGATGCCGTCGGGGCCGGGTTGTCGGCAGGTGAGTTCTGGGACCTGGTCGCGCCGAGCCTGTTCGCCGAGCCGAGGGTGGTCGTCATCCGCGGGGCGCAGGAAGCGGCGAAGGACGTGGCTACCGCGCTGATCGGGTACTGCGCGGATCCCGTCGAAGGAGTGACGCTGCTGGTGCACCATGCCGGCGGTGCGCGGAACAAGCCGATCGTCGACGCGCTGACCACAGCAGGCGCCGCGGTCGTGGTCTGCAACAAGATCACCCGGCTCGCGGAGCGCATCGACTTCGTCCGTTCCGAGATCCGCAAGGCGGGTGGGACGACGACACCGGATGCTGTTGCGGCGCTGGTCGACGCGGTCGGCGCTGACCTGCGCGAACTCGCATCGGCAGCCAGTCAGATGGTGGCCGACACCGGCGGGATGGTCGACGAGACGGCGGTCCACCGGTATCACCGCGGCAGGGCGGAGGTGACCGGCTTCACCGTTGCCGACTCGGTGATGGCCGGCGACCTGCCGGCCTCCCTCGAATCCCTGCGCTGGGCAATGGGTGTCGGGGTGGCACCGGTACTGATCGCCGACGCCCTGGCCGACGGCGTGCGGACCATCGCGAGGGTGTCCGGTGCCCGCGGCGGGAATTCGTACGCGCTGGCATCGCAACTGGGTATGCCGCCGTGGAAGGTCGACAAGGCCCGGACGGCTGGACGCGGCTGGACGCCTGACGGCCTGGTCGTCGGGATGGCGGTGGTGGCGCAGCTCAACGCCGACGTCAAGGGCGCGGCGGTTGATCCCGAGTACGCCCTGGAACGGGCGGTGCTCGACCTCGTTGCTGCGCGCAAGCGCCGCTGACGGCTGATCAGCTGCTGCTGGAAGCAGCCTGACCACAGCCACTGGTGATACCAAAAAGCCGCCCGGCGGTCGACCGGACGGCGTTGGTACTGCTCGGTGACGCGGGCGCCGCGCTCAGCGCCCGGCGGTCAGAGCTGGTTGACCAGCTGGGCGAGCGCGGACTTGCGGTTCGCGGCCTGGTTCGCGTGGATGACGCCCTTGGACGCTGCCTTGTCCAGGCTGCGCGAGGCAACGGCGAGCTCGGTCTGCGCGGCGGCCTTGTCGCCGGAATCGGCGGCTGCACGCACGCGGCGGACGGCCGTCTTCAGCGCAGACTTGACCGACTTGTTGCGCAGGCGCGCAGCCTCGTTGGTACGAATGCGCTTGATCTGGGACTTGATATTGGCCACGCCGGATTGCCTTCATTTCGTCGGGGGAATGATGCACATGAGGCGTGCGCCAGTGCGGCGCACACGACCTTTGAGGTTACCAGCTGCACACAGTCGCGCCCAAATCCGCCGTCGCGCGCGGGCCGCCTCCGCCGTCCTGGGTCAGCCGCAGGTGAACGCCGCCGGATCCGGAGACCCGTCGGAGTCGAGCGCGTGGATCACCCACGACACGACGCCGGGATCGGTTCGCAGACCAAGATGGTCCAGCCGGGAGTCGGGGCACCGATCCTGCACGATCAGCGAGGTGACCCGGTCCGAGGGACCGACGGGTGCCTGCGTAGATACCGGCGTGACTATCGTGTCCAGCTCACTGGAGAGCACCGCATAGCGGACATCGCCGTCGAGATCACCGCCCGCGTCCAGCTCCTGCAGCAGTGCCGACCCGGCAGCCTGATCGGCGCACGCCGGGCAGAGGGCAGGCGGCAGCGCGGTCAGCAGCGGGGAGGTGCTGCCGTGGAACGTCGGGGCGATCAGCACCGCGACCGCCACCCGTGGAGCGAGGCCTTCGAGCCGCAGGGCGGTGCGCAGCACCAGGCCGCCCTGCGAGTACCCGATGACGTCGACCTGCTCGGCGCCGGTCGATTCGAGGACCCCGTCGATGAAGGCGGTCACCTTCTTCGCCGAGCTGCGTACCGAGCGAACACCGCCCATCCCGTAGTCGAGGGTGAAGACGCAGCGCCCGCTCGCCTGAAGCGCGGGCGCCAGGACGGTGAAATCGCCCTGCGCTGTCGCCAGAGTGCCGTGCAGCAGGACAACCGGTCGTTGCTCGGAACTGCACGTCGGATCGTTGACTCCGGTCAGGCCCATGTCTGTCCAAGGTACGGATGCGCCGGCCGGCGAGGTGGCGAGCGACGGAGCGGACAGTGTCGTTGTCGCCGGGCCAGGTGACGGCGCAGCGGTTGACGGCGCAGCGGTTGACGGCGCAGCGGTTGACGGCGCAGCGGTTGAGGGCACTGGAAACGCAGAGCCCGAGGACGTACACCCGGCGGCGCCGAGCAGGACCAGCACCATCGCGATGGCCAGCGGAGTCCGGGCGGCCGCAGTGCGGCGGCCGGGTTTCGTCAGCATGTCCCCGTCACGCTATCCGGCCCGCGCACTGCACCATGGGCACATGCACCTTCTCCGCGTCCTGTCCGGCACCGAGATCAGCGTCCCGAAGGTGCGACTGTTCCTGGTCGCGCTGCTCGCGGGCTCCGGCATCATGCACTTCGTCCGTCCGGGGCCGTTCGTGGCCATCGTCCCCAAGGCGCTCCCGCGCCCCGCCGAGCTGGTCGCGATCAGCGGTGTCGCGGAGCTCGTCTGCGCGTCGCTGCTCGCCCATCCCGCCACCCGCCGTTGGGGCGGGCCGGCGAGCGCGGCGCTGTTCGTCGCCGTCTTCCCGGCCAACATCTCGATGACGGTGCGATCGCGGCGGCGACCGCTCTGGTATCGGGCTGTGCTGTTCGCCCGGTTGCCGTTGCAGGTGCCGCTGGTGCTGTGGGCGTTGCGGGTGGGCCGGTCCGCCGCGACGTGAGCCATCCGCTGCCCGGCACTGGACACGCCGACGCGGTCAGCCCGCCGACCAGCCTCCCCCGTAGCTGCCCGGCATGGTGCGATGCACGAACGCAGCCGGGGCGATGCCGGGCACCGGGCCGACGGGGCCACCGAACCACTCCGGGCCTCCGGGCCTTCCGGGCCTACGGCGTCGTCCCCGGGCTCACCGCCGGCACCGAGCAGGGACCTGCTCAGCGCCTGCGTCTCCGAGACGAAGTCCAGCAGGACCGCCGCGAGCACGTCGTCGTCCACGACAGGCGGGTCCGCCGACGGATCACTGTCCAACGCGCGCAGGACCGCCCGGCGCATCAGTTCCTTGATCGCCGACGCGGTCGCGCCCTCGGTCGCCGCGATCAACGGCTCGACGTCGGCGCTGACGGTGGCGCCGCCGCGGTAGAGCTCGGCCAGTTGCCGTCGGCCGTCGGCGTCCGGCCGCGGTATCTCGACCGCGAGGTCGATCCGCCCGGGCCGCTGCACGAGAGCCTCTTCCAGCATGGTGGCCCGGTTGGTGGTCAGTACGAACGTCACATCGGCGTCCGCGGCGACCCCGTCCATCGCATCCAGCAGGCTGAACAGCACCGGGTTCCCCATCGGCGAGAACGACCGGTCCTGCGCGATCAGGTCGACGTCCTCGACCACCACCACACTGGGTGCGAGCCGGCGGGCCAGCGCTGCCGCCTGGTCGATGAACATCAGGCCGTTGCCGGTCAGGACGATGACCGTGCTCTCCTCGAGACGCCCCATCAGGTAGCGAACGGTGTGCGTCTTCCCGGTGCCGGGCGGACCGTGCAGCAGGACCCCGCGCTTGAGATGGATGCCGAGTTGCAGCAGCCGCTCCGCACGCTCGGCCGGTCCGGAGACGTGCTTTTCGATGGTCGGCAGCACGTTCGGCGGGAGAATGACGTCCGACGCCGCGACCGAGGGCCGCGGCAGGAAACTGACCATCTGGTTGCCCTGATGCTCGTTGACGGTGAACGACAGCACCTGCCCGCGCAGGATGTCGTGCTCCGCGACCAATTCCTGCAGACGGGTGAGGAGGCCGGAGGCGACGCCGCGGTTTGCGGCCATCAACTCGACCGACATCTGCGGCGGGCCTGCCATCTGAGTCTCGCGCATCACGATCACCACAGGGTTGCCTGCGACGTCCGTAGTGCGCACCAGCCCGCTGGACACGACGTCCTGGGTGTCCGTCGGGCTGATCGGCAGCAAGAGGTAATCGGCGGTGGTCAACCGCGCCGCCGGGTCCATCTGCAGCAGTGACGGCAGATCGTTGTGCATCCGCATGGGCCCGCCCGGCAGGCCGATCCACTCCGCATCGGGGGTGACCGCGGACAGGTGAGCGGCCACTCCCCGATGCAGCGACACGTGTTCCCACGGCGCCCAGTGATGGCTGACGATGGTCGCCTGCCGGGCGTCCACCCCGAGGTGTTCGGACAGCGCGGACACCAGTGGCGACGGCGCGCCGCCGGACACCTCCGTGCGCGCGGTGTCGATCAGGTCGGCCAGTGCCCTGGCCATCGAGAGGACCTGTGCGCGGTCCAGTCCCGAGGTGCCGGGCTGCTCCGCCGTCATCGCGCGGCCACCTGACCGGTGCGCGTCGCCTCGTCGTAGGTGTAGACCTCGCGCCCCGCGATGAAGACCCGCAGCGCCCGCTGCATCACGTCCAGCGGGTCACCGCTCCACAGCACCACGTCGGCGTCCTTGCCCACGGCCAGCGAGCCGAGCCGGGTGTCGAGGCCCATCACCCGCGCCGGATTGATCGTCAGCGCGCGGAGCGCAGTTTCCGGGTCGAGACCCTCCTTCACCGCCAGGGTTGCCTGATGGACCAGGAAGTGGATCGGCACCACCGGGTGGTCGGTGATGATCGAGATCTCCACCCCGGCTGCGGCCAGCCTGCCCGGGTTGGCCATCGACCGCTGCCGCAGCTCCACCTTCGAGCGGGAGGTGAACAGCGGCCCGATCAGTACCGGAATGTTCTTCTGCGCCAGCACATCTGCAATCAGATGCGCCTCGGTTCCATGGTCGATGATGAGCCGGTAGCCGAACTCGTCGGCGATCCGCACGGCGGTCGCGATGTCGTCCGCACGGTGGCAGTGCTGCCGCCACGGGATGGTTCCGCGTAGGACCGCGGCCAGCGCCTCCGACGTCAGGTTGCGCCCTGGCGGCGGCTTGCCGGGTTCGGCGTGATCGTGTTTGTCGAGGTAGTTCTGCGCCTCCACGAACGCGGCTCTGATCACCGCCGCCGTGCCCAGTCGCGTCGACGGGTTCTGCTTCTTCTCGCTGTACACCCGCTTCGGGTTCTCCCCGAGCGCGGACTTCAGCCCGGACGGGGAGCGGAGCACCATCTCGTCGACCGTCCGGCCGTGGGTGTGGATCGCGACGGTGAGCCCGCCGATCGGGTTGCCGGACCCGGGGTTGACGTTGACCGCGGTCACCCCGCCGCTGAGTGCATCGTCGAATCCCGTTTCGGCGGGGTTGATCGCGTCGAGGGCGCGGACCGCCGCAGTGACCGGATCGGTCAGTTCGTTGGTGTCGTTACCGGCCCATCCCTCACCCTCCTCGTGCACCCCGAGGTGGGTGTGCGCGTCGAGGAATCCAGGCAGCAGCCACTTTCCACGTGCCTCGATGACCGTGACGTCTGCCGGGATCGTGACGTCCCTGCCCATGGCGGCGATCCGGCCGCCGTGCAGCAGCACCGTGCCGTCGAACGGCGCGCCGTCGACGGGTACGACGTGTGCCCCCGTGATGGCGATCGCCGCGTGGGTGGACAGGGTGCCGGCGGACGGGGAATTGGTCGGGTGGGAGATTCCGGCGTCAGACATGCGCCAACTGTGCCAGCCACCACACGCCCGTCCCGGCCGGGGTTCGCTCGCGCCAGGGTCGATCAGCTGTCCGTCCCGATCAGCGCGGGATCGGCCGCGACACCGAGATCCGTCGCGGCGGCGGATAGTTTCCTGTCGCGCGTCCACAAGGTGGCGTCCGGCGTCAGCTTCGTCGCTGCGAGAAGCTGAACGTCGACATAGCCGATGCCACGGCCCATCAGCCGGAATCGATCGACGAGCATGAGTACCTCGGTCGGCGACGCGACCGTGCAGGTGGGCAACCGGGCAAGCAGACCGAGGATCTCGTCACGGCCGTCGAGCCAAACCAGCGCGAGCTCGCCGACCACCCAGGGGTGGCACAGCAGCGCACCGGCCTCGAGAAGACGCGCCAGGCCCGCATCGCCGCGCCGGAGGTGGTCGACCCAGACGGAGGTGTCGGCGAGGATCACGGGGGGCCGGAGCGCCGCCGAGGGGTTCCCGTGATGTTCGGCTCGCTGCCCCCCAGTCGAGCAAGCCGGCGAGCGCTTTCGCGTTCGATCAGCGCACGTAGTGCTTCTCGCACCAAGGCTGTCTTCTCCGTGATGCCGGTCAGTCGCTGCGCGTCGGCCAGAAGGTCGTCATCCAGGGACAGGGTGGTTCGCATTGTCGCGTCTCCGCATCAGGATGGGCATCAATTGATGACTCTACTCGTGCATCGAGTCGGTGCTCCGGCATGCCACCGGGTGGGTGCCGACACCGGTGCGGCCTCGATGTGTACTGCCGCGTGGGACGATGAGGGGACCGCTCGTCCTGCCAAGAAAGACTCCTGTGACCTCTGGAAGCCTCGCCTCGCGTGCACACCGCACGTTCACCCCACCGGAGCTGATCCGGAACTTCTGCATCATCGCGCACATCGACCACGGCAAATCGACCCTGGCGGACCGCATGCTGCAGCTGACCGGGGTGGTCGAAGGTCGCGACATGCGCGCCCAGTACCTCGACCGGATGGACATCGAGCGCGAGCGCGGGATCACCATCAAGTCGCAGGCCGTGCGGCTGCCGTGGGCCGCACCGGGCGTCGACGGCGTGCCCACCGACCATGTGCTGAACCTCATCGACACCCCCGGGCACGTCGACTTCACCTATGAGGTCTCCCGATCGCTGGCCGCCTGCGAGGGCGCCGTGCTGCTGGTCGACGCCGCGCAGGGCATCGAGGCGCAGACCCTGGCCAACCTGTACCTGGCGCTGGAGAACGACCTGCACGTCATCCCCGTGCTGAACAAGATCGACTTGCCGGCAGCCCAGCCCGAGCGGTACGCGGAGGAGATCGCGCACATCGTCGGCGGCTCGCCGGAGGACGTGCTGCGGGTGTCCGGTAAGACCGGGGCCGGCGTCAAGGAGCTGCTCGACAAGGTGGTCGCTGAGATTCCGCATCCGGTCGGCGACCCGACGGCTCCCGCCCGGGCGATGATCTTCGACTCGGTCTACGACATCTACCGCGGCGTGATCACCTACATCCGGGTCATCGACGGCAAGATCACCCCGCGCGAGCGGATCCAGATGATGTCCACCCGGGCAACGCACGAGCTGCTCGAGGTCGGCGTCATCTCCCCGGAGCCCATCCCCACCGTCGGCCTCGGTGTCGGCGAGGTGGGGTACCTGATCACCGGGGTGAAGGACGTCCGGCAGTCCAAGGTCGGCGACACCATCACGTCGGCGTCCAAGGGCGCCACCGTTCCGCTCAGCGGCTACCGCGAACCGCGGCCGATGGTCTATTCCGGGCTGTACCCGCTGGACGGATCCGAGTACCCGCTGCTCCGCGATGCGCTGGACAAGCTGCGGCTCAACGACGCCGCGCTGACCTACGAGCCGGAGACCTCCGCCGCGCTCGGTTTCGGGTACCGCTGCGGCTATCTCGGGCTGCTGCACCTGGAGATCACCCGTGATCGGCTGGAGCGGGAGTTCGGCCTCGACCTGATCTCCACTGCGCCCAACGTCGTCTACAACATCGTGATGGAGGACGGCACCGAGCACGTCGTCACCAACCCGTCCGACTGGCCCGCGGGCAAGATCTCCACCATCAGCGAGCCGATCGTGAAATGCACGATCATCACCCCGAGCGAGTACATCGGGGCGATCATGGAGTTGTGCCAGTCCCGGCGAGGCACGTTGGGCGGCATGGACTATCTGTCCGAGACCCGCGTGGAGCTCCGCTATACGCTCCCCCTGGGCGAGATCATCTTCGACTTCTTCGACGCGCTGAAATCGCGCACCCGCGGCTACGCGTCGCTGGATTACGAGGAGATCGGCATGCAGCCGGCGGACCTGGTGAAGGTCGACATCCTGCTGCAGGGCGAACCCGTCGACGCGTTCTCGGCGATCGTGCATCGGGACTCCGCGTACGGCTACGGGGTTTCCATGACGGCAAAGCTCCGCGAGCTGATCCCGCGACAGCAGTTCGAGGTGCCGATCCAGGCCGCCGTCGGGTCCAGGGTGATCGCCCGCGAGACGATCCGTGCGATGCGCAAGGACGTTCTCGCGAAGTGCTACGGCGGCGACATCACCCGCAAGCGCAAGCTGCTGGAGAAGCAAAAAGAAGGCAAGAAGCGGATGAAGATGGTCGGCCGGGTCGAGGTGCCCCAGGAGGCCTTCATCGCCGCACTCTCCAGCGAACCGGCAGGATCGGCGGGCGGCCGGGAGAAGAAGTAGCGGCTGCCGGACGGGTCGACGGTCGGGCGTCAGCTGCTGTCGGTTCGCAGCACCGGCATCCGTAGGTGCGTCACCCGTTCGCTCGGGATACAGACCTCCGGGTCGCCCAGCGGGACATCCTCGACCGAGAGCCCGGGAAAGAACGGACGGCCGCCGCCCATGACGACCGGCACCAGATCGATCGCCACCACGTCGAGCAGGCCGAGCGCCAGGGCCTGGGCGGCGATGGTGCCCGCGGCGACAGCGACGGTCCGCTCGCCGGCAATCTGCTGGGCGCGGGTGATCGCGGCCGCAACCCCGACGGTCACGAACTCGAAGGGCGCCGCCTGGTGCTTGCCCACCCACTCCGTCGGCGGTCTGTGGGTGACCACGACGACCGGCGCGTCCAACGGGTGCCGCCCGGCCCATCCATCGGTGATGTCGAAAAGCGTTCGGCCGCAGACGATCGCGCCCAGACCGGCCGTCCATTCGCGCCAGTATTCGGCACTGTCGGGCGTGAGATGAAATGTCATTCCGGGTTCGGCCGTCGGGACGACGACGTCACCGCTCTGATACCAGTCGAACAATCGCCCGATGGTGTTGTCGGCCTTCGCGATGTAGCCGTCGAGCGACATCGACGCCTGCGCGACCACTGGTCCCATGGTGTCCTCCTGTCACCGTTGCGAGCCGGTCGACCCACGCACGTGCCGACCCGAGTCTGCCGCTGAAATCATCGGCCGCCCCCCCTTGCTCCCGGCGCGTCGCGCTGCTCGATCCGAGTGCGGGTTCCGCATGCTGAAGCTCGAGCAGGGGACAGGCCACGAGAGCGAGGGGGCGTCACCGCGGGATCGGTCCGACAAAGGGGGCCTAGCCCTACCCGGATCGGCGTGCTGGGCGGCGGGTGCGGACCTGCGCCGACGGACAGCATGGGGATATGACGACAGCATTCGCCTGGCCCGATCACCAGCACCCATCGGTTGCCTCTGGTCCTTCCGACGCCGCACGACCGCCCGCCACGCAGGGCGTTGGCCTCCGCTCACGACGTTCGTGGGCCGAACTCCTCTACGCGGTGATCGATCTCGTTCCGTCGATCCTGTTCTTCGTGCTGCCGGTGACACTGCTCGCCGTCGGGCTCGGCCTGGCGGTCATCTATGTGGGCGTTCCACTTCTCGCCTTGGGCCTGCTCGTGGCCAGGTTCGGCGGGCTGGTGCAGCGGACCATGGCGCTCGCCCTGCTCGGCCTCCCGAGCGCCGCGCCCGGCTGGCGGGAGCCGCGCCGGACCGGGCCGATCAGTGCGCTGGCCGCCGTGCTGCGGGACGGCGTCGGGTGGCGGGCGCTGGGCTATTTCGTGATCAAGCTGGCGCTGGCGCCGGTCACGTTCGCGGTCGCTGTCGCGTTCTACGCCGCGGGTCTGGGCGCGCTGGCGTACCCGGGCTGGCACGGCTACCTGCCGGAGCAGGCGGCGTCCGACGGCTCGCTGCACCGCGGGATGCAGTGGTGGCCTGACTTCTTCGTCGACGGCTGGGCGAGCATGGCGGTGCTGGCGCTGATCGGGGCCGGGATCCTCTGGTGCGCGCCGCGGGTGGTCGCTTTTCTGACCACGATCGACCGCATGCTCATCGCCGCCCTGCTGTAGGCGAGCGCTGCTGTGGACAAGCGCTGCTGTGGACGAGCGCTGCTGTGGACGAGCACTGCTGTGGACGAGCACTGCTGTGGACGAGCGCTCCTGTCCGCGCAGCGCGGGTTGATGACGCGCGCGATGGAAGGATCGCGTCATGACCGAGCCTGCGTTGTCCGCCGCCCACGCCGCACTGCTGGATCGCACACCGCTGCCCGCCGGGTCGATGATCGAGGTCGGCCCGCTGGATTACGTTCTCGACGGCACCGCGCTGCAGGGCTACGTCGCTGCTGACGTCGCGAGCCCGCTCCTTCGCCCGGGTGTGCTGGTCGTCCACGACTGGGGCGGGATCGGCGAGTACGTCCGGGTGCGCGCCCAAATGCTGGCCCGGCTGGGGTACGTCGCGCTGGCCGCCGACATCTACGGCGCCGACGTCCGCCCGGGCCCGGCGGAGGCCCCCGTCGTGGCCGGCGGGTACTACCGAGATCCTGCGCTGACCAGGGCACGGGTGGCGGCGGGATTGGAGGAATTGCGGGCACACCCGCTGGTCGACCCGCGGCGGACAGCGGTGATCGGCTACTGCTTCGGCGGGTACGTCGCACTGGAATTGGCCAGGAGCGGCGCTGACATTGCCGGCGTCGTGACCTTCCATGCCGCCCTGAGCACGGCGGACCCGGGTGACGCCGCGAACATCACTGCCAAGGTGCTCGTGCTGTCCGGCGCCTCGGATCCGGTGGTGGGCGACGATCAGGTGCTGGCTTTCGAGAACGAGATGCGGGGAGCTCCGCAGGTCGACTGGCAGCTCGTGCGGTACGGCGGCGCACTGCACGCGTTCACCCAACCGGATGTGAACATGCCCGAGCACGGAGCCGCCTATCAGCCCGCCGCCGAGCGCCGGTCGTGGACGGCGATGCAGAACTTCTTCGACGAGATCTTCGGCTGACTATCGCCGGGCAGGTCCTCCTGGCGCACTGCGAGGCGTTCACCAGTCAGGGGTTCACCAATCAGGCGGGCACCAGGCAGGCGTGCACCCGTCGGGCGGGCACTCCAGCAGGCGCTGTCAGGCTGACCTTTCTCAAGCGGGCACCGTCAGGATGAGCTTGCCTGGCGTGCCGTTCTCCAGCAGTTCCAGGGCGTCCCTTCCCTCGCTCAGCGAGAAGGTTCGGTCGACCACCGGCCGCACCCCGGTGGCGTCACAGAACGCGATGAGCCGGCGGAACTCGTCAAGGGTGCCCATGGTGGAGCCGATCACGGAGATCTGCAGGAAGAACAGCCGCTGCAGGTCGGCCGACGGATCGGCTCCGGCCGTTGCTCCGCAGCAGACGATGACGCCGCCCGGCCGGACGGCGCGCATCGAGTGCGACCAGGTCGTCTTGCCGACGGATTCGAAGACGCCGTCGACCCTTTCGGGTAACCGGGCGCCCTGCTCGAAGACCTGGTGCGCCCCGAGATCGGCGGCCCTCGCTCGGCCTTCCTCGGAGCGGGAGGTCACCCAGACCCGCATCCCGATCGCCCGGCCCAGCTGGATCAGTGCGGTGGAGACGCCGCCGCTGGCGCCCTGGACGAGGATGGTCGACCCGGCCGGCAGACCGCTGCGGGTGACCAGCATCCGGTACGCCGTCAGGTAGGTGGTGCCCAGCGCGGCGGCCTGTTCGTGCGACAGCGTGTCCGGCATCGGCAGCACATTGCGGCGGGGGACCGTCACGTATTCGGCGAACGTGCCCTGGTACTTCTCGGTCAGCAGGGTTCGACCCGGGTCCATGGTCTCGTCCCCGGAAAACCCTGGCGTGCCGATGATCGGGTACAGCACGACGTTCCGGCCGTCTTCGGTGACGCCGGCGCCGTCGCAGCCGAGGATCATCGGGAACTGGTCGGGCTTGATGCCGACACCGCGCAACGTCCACAGATCGTGCCGGTTCAGTGAGGCGGCGCGGACCCGGACCCGCTCCCAACCGTCGGGGACGTCGGGTTCGGGTCGCTCGCCGACCTGTGCCCCTTCGAGGGGGTCGTCGGAGTGGGGTTCGGAGGCGTACACGGCCAGCATGAGCGACACGCTAGACCGAGCAGATCGGTCGGCGCCTCTCGACTGCCACCCCGGCCGGCTCAGGTCGCACACTCCTGCCGTACCGGTGGACTCAGACCGGTGGCCTCAGACCAGTGGCCCCAGACCGGTGGCCTTGGACCGGCCGCCTCAGGCCTGCGGCTGGACGAGCACGGCCACGCTCCGCCCCGGGACCGTCACCGTCCCGCCGGGTCCGTCGATCGCAACCCCGTCGCGCAGCACAGGGTCCGACCCGCGGGCCTGGACAGGGCTGAGCCGCAGCAGTTCCGCGGTGCCGACCGGTACGGGCTGCTGAGCCGGAGACGCGTTGAAGATCACCACGACCCGGTCGAGGGCGGGATCGACGTCCTTTCCGGCCGTGTCGTCGATGACCATGACGATGACGCCCGGCGTCTGTGCGGGCCCACCGGTGGGGAACGAGACCTTCTGCCCGATCAGCTCCGCCGAGCCCAACCTGAACAGCGGTGTCGAGAAGCGCAGTGCGAGCAACTCCCTGGCCGCGGCCGCGGCGGCGGCCATGTCTGCCGGGGACGGCGGCTCGATGGCGGCGAGCAAGGGCCGCTGGTGGTTCCACTTCGAGCCGTTCTCGGCCCACGGTGGCAGGCCGGAGCCGAACGTGTTCTGCTGCCCGGTCCAGTCGATCCGGTTGAACCAGTCACCGGAGTTGAAACTGTTGCGGTCCAGCGACTTCGACCGCAACAGGTCGGTCCCGGCGTGCCAGAGCATCGGCCCCTGGCCGAGCGCCGTTGTCGCGAGGCACACCGTGTTCATCCGGACCCGGTCGGCCATCGAAGCGTTCACGGGGAGCTTGAGAAGCAGTGTGTCGAAGAGCGTTTCGTTGTCGTGCGCGTCGACGTAGGTCATCACGTCCGACGGCTCCGTCGCATACCCCGCCGGCGCACCGTTGTAGTCGACCTGCGCTCCGGTCACCGTGGCGCCAGACGCGTCGACAAACGCGTAGCCGGCGAGGTTCCCGGTCAACCCGACCTTGATGAGGTCCTGGTCGTGCAGGAGTCGGGCCAACTGCTCGCCGGGAGTGCCGTTGGCCGGTGAGCCGTTGGGGTCAGTGGCGAGGCTCGAGCCGAAGCCCTGCACCCGCGGGTCGTCGTCGAACGGCCCGCCGCCGCGGACGGCGTCCCGCAGTCGGTCGGAGAAGGTGGCGATACCGGTGCCGGCCATGTTCATCTGGGTGGCCTGTTCGAACCGGGCGTTGTCGGCGACCTCGCCGAAGTTCCAGCCCTCGCCGTAGAGGATGATCCTGCTGCCGTCGATGCCGTCCCGGGCCGGCGTCAGGGTGTTCAGCGCGGCGCGCACGTCGAGCATGTTCTGCTTGCTGTGGTGGCCCATCAAGTCGAACCGGAAACCGTCCACCTTGTAGTGCCGCGCCCAGCTGAGCACCGAATCGGTCATCAGCTTGCCCATCATCGCGTGCTCGGTCGCGGTGTTGGCGCAACAGGTGGACGTCTCCTGTGCGCCGGTGGCCGAGAGCCGGTGGTAGTAGCCGGGAACGACCCGGTCCAGCACGGATTTCGGGTCCTGGCCGGACGCGGCCGTGTGGTTGTAGACGACGTCCAGCACCACCCGCAGTCCGATGCCGTTGAGCGCGGCCACCATCCGGCGGAATTCCAGGGTGCGCCCGGCGCCATCGGGATCCGTCGCGTACGACCCTTCGGGTGCGGAGTAGTGCAGCGGGTCGTACCCCCAGTTGAACCCGTCGGTGTCGGCGACGGCGGCGACACAGGACTGCTGCCGGTCGCTGTCGGGTGGCAGGGCCGGCAGGTCGCAGTCGGGGTTCTGCTGCGCCGAACGGTCCTCTTCGATGGTGGCGATATCGAAAACCGGCAGCAGGTGGACGGTGTTCAGGCCCGCATCGGCAAGCCGAGCAAGGTGTCTCATCCCGGGGCTGTCCGGTTCGGTGAAGGCTAGGTAGCTCCCGCGAATCGTATCGGGAAGCGACGCGTCCCCGATGGAGAAGTCGCGGACGTGCAGTTCGTAGATCGTCGAATCCACCGGGTGGCCGGGCGCGGGCTTGACCAGGCCCGTCCAATCCTCCGGCATCAGCGATGGTGACGTCAGGTCGGCGATCACCGATGCGGTCGAGTTGGTGGTCAACGCCACGCTATAGGGGTCGGTGACGATGTTGCGTTCCACCGCTCCGGTCGCAGGCACGTACACCTCCACGGCGTACCGATAGTTGGCCCCGTCCCAGTCCGGACCGCCCTGCACCGTCCATACACCGTCCTGATCGCGGCCCATCGCCAGCGCGGACTCGTCGCACGCCCCGGGGGCACGGATCAGCAGCGTGACGGTCTTCGCGGTCGGCGCCCACACCGACAGGACCGGGCGACCGGACGCCCATCGCACCCCGAGCTCCCGCCGCACCGCGCCGGCGTAGAGATCGTCCAGCACGCCAGGGATCTGGACCCCGGTCGCATGCGCGAACCCGCCCGATTCGTCGTATCCGGCGACGACCAGCTGGCCGGTGAGGATCTCCGAGACCCGCTCACGGCTCAGATCCTCCGTCGGGCGCAGTCCGAGGGAGCCGGCGAGATGCGGCCAGGCAGTGCCGACGTCGGCCGGCAAACCCAGCGGGTCGACCGTCAACGGAATCCACGACCCGCCGATGACGTCTGCGCCGTCGAAGGACAGGCCCCCGTGCTCGGCATGGTGCAGCCGGTAGCTCGTCGGGCGGGTGGCGTCCAGGGCTGATGGATGCACCGTCAAAAGTCCGCGGAGCAGCCAGTGCGCACTGCTCGCCACATGCCGCAGCGGGCCGGTCGGGACCGGCGTACGAGCGGCGGCGGGTCCGGTGTCCATCGGCATCCTCCAGCGCAGCGGGGCGATCCGGCTGATCCTCTCCCGGACGGCCCGACTTTCACGAAGCGGAGTGCCGGCGCCGCGGGGCCGATAGCCTGGCGAGGTGATCTGGCAAACCGTCCTCGACGTCATCGACGCCGTCGAGTCCTGGGTAGCCGGGCAGTCGTACTGGATTCAGGTCGTCCTGCTGCTCGGCGTCCTCGGTCCGCTCTGCTATTTCCTGGCCGGGATGATCGACCGGATGGTCGAGGCGGTGCTGGCCTGGCACAGCCGCCGTGACCAGCCTGCGGGATCCCTGGTCGACGCAACGGTCGCCGCAACCGTCAGTGCGCCGGTCAGCACCCCCGCGGCTGACCGGTGAGCCGCCGCCCGCTGCCGGTCCTGACCCGGCGCTGGATGACGATCGCCCTCGTCGCGATGATCGTCGTCGCGCTGCTGGTCGCGGTCAGCCGCTGACCCAGCCGGGCGGCCGCTTCTCGGTGAAGGACAGCGCACCCTCCCGGGCCTCCTCGGTGATGAACTGCGCCGCGGACACCTCCAGCAGCCGTGCATACCTGGCGTCGGAATCGTCGAGTTGGGCACCCAGCAGCGCCTTGGTGCCGGACAGTGCGGTGGGTCCTCCGGCCAGCAGCGCCTGCAGATAACCGGCCACGGCGGCGTCCAGATCGTCGCTGACCGCGTTGACCAGACCGATCTCACGGGCCCGCTCCGCACCGAAAACCTCGCCGGTGAGCAACAACTCGCGCGCGGCGGTGACGCCGACCCGGTGCAGGACGGGAACCGTGATGACCGCCGGGATCAGCCCGATCCGCACCTCGGAGAAGGCGAACGTCGCCGACGGAGCGGCCACCACGATGTCGGCGGCGGCCATGATGCCGATTCCTCCGGCCCGGGCGGGACCGGCCACCCGGGCCAGCACCGGCTTCGGGCAGCGGGAGATCCGCTGCAGGATCGCGGGGAGTTCCCGGACGCCCTGCCGGCCAGGTGCGGCGTGCGCCTCCTCCTTGAGGTCCATCCCCGCGCAGAACACCGGGCCTCGATGGGTGAGCACGATGACCCGGACGGCGGCGTCGGACGCGGCGACATCCAGCGCACCGATCAACTGCTCGCGGACCGCGGCCGACAACGCGTTGCGGTTGGTGGGCGAATCGAGCGTGATGGTGGCCACGGCGTCGCTCACCTCCAGCCGCACCAGCGCTCCGGCGGCTCCGGCGGCGGGGGGGCGGTCCGGCGCTTCGGTCATCGGGTCCTCCGGGCGGGTTCAGAATGAAAGGGTGCCGTCCACCCTGCCCGAAGGCGACCCCGTCCCGCCGGACGGGTCGCTGCCCGATCAGGCCTACACGGGGATGGCGGACCGGAGCCTGTCCTTGTATCTGCACGTCCCGTTCTGCGCGACCCGTTGCGGGTATTGCGACTTCAACACCTACACCGCGGGCGAACTGGGCTCGGCGGCCTCGCCGGAGTCCTGGCTCGGTGCGGCCTTGGCGGAGATCGACCTTGCCGGCAAGGTGCTGACAGCGCAGGGCGCTGACCGGCCGGTCTCCACGGTTTTCGTCGGCGGCGGAACTCCGTCGCTGGTCGGCGCTGGACCGCTGCGCACCCTGCTGAGCGCCATCGACGACCGCATCGGGCTCGCGCCGGACGCGGAGGTGACCACCGAGGCCAACCCCGAGTCGACCGATCCGGCGCTGCTGTCGGCGCTGCGGGCGGCCGGGTATACGCGGCTCTCGCTGGGCATGCAGTCGTCCTCGGCGCGGGTGCTGAAGATCCTCGACCGGACCCACACCACCGGCCGGGCGCTGGACGTCGTCGGCTGGGCCCGCGCCGCGGGCTTCGAGCACGTCAACCTCGATCTCATCTACGGCACCCCCGGCGAGACCGACCAGGAGTTCGCCGACTCGCTGGCCGCCGCTGTCGGCAGCGGCGTCGACCACGTCTCGGCGTACTCGCTGATCGTCGAGCCCGGGACCCGGATGGCCCGGCAGGTCCGGTCCGGTGTCCTGCCGATGCCGGACGAGGACGTTCTCGCCGACCGGTACCTGCAGGCAGAGGAGGCGCTGACCGCCGCGGGGCTCGGCTGGTACGAGGTGTCGAACTGGGCCGCGGACGAGGCCGCCCGCTGCCGGCACAACCTCGCCTACTGGACCGGCGCCGACTGGTGGGGGATCGGGCCGGGAGCGCATTCACACGTCGGGGGCGTGCGGTGGTGGAACGTCAAGCACCCCGCCGCGTACGCGGCCGCCTCATCGGCCGGCCGCAGCCCCGGGTTCGCCCGCGAGGTGCTGGGCCCGGATGCGCGTCGACTGGAGGACATCCTGCTCCGGCTGCGGCTGGTCGGCGGCGTCGCCGTCGAGTCCCTGTCGGCCGCCGGTCGGGAGGCGGCTCGCGCGGCCACCGGCGACGGTCTGTTCGACGCAGTGCAGCTGACAGGTGGTCGGGCGATCCTGACGCTGCGCGGGCGCCTGCTGGCGGACGGTCTGGCGCTGCAGTTGGCGCAGTAGTCGCTGTAGTCGGCTCAGCAGGCCGCCGGCTAGGGAAACGGGCGGCGGATCAGCGCCGAGCGGCGGGCTGCCGGCCCGGCGGGCGATCGTGTTGCACGTTCGGGTGGGCTGCCAGATCGGCCGAGCCGCCGGCGAGTACAGCGTCGTAGTTGTAGATGCGAACGTGGATGACGGTTCGCTGCTGCAAGGCCGCCCGTAGTGCGCGATGCAGTCCGTCCTCGAGGTAGATCTGCCCCTGCCACAGCACGGCGTGCCCGAACAGGTCGCCGTAGAAGGTGGAGTCCTCGTCGAGCAGCGCGTCCAGCCGGAGTTCGCGCTTGGTGGTGACGAGTTCGTCCATCCGGATCTGCCGCGGTGGGATCCGGGCCCAGTCGCGCATCGACAGGCCGTGGTCCGGGTAAGGCCGCCCGTCTCGCACGTCCTTGAAGATCATTTTCGGACCCTTCGTCGCATCTGCCGGTGTCAGGGTATCGGTCGGCGGCGCTCGGGCGACGGTTGGCACCGCGGCCTCGTCGCTGCGGGGTTGTGGTGCGGTGTTGTCCGTGCGGTGTCGTCCCTGGCGCGTTCTGATGCAGACGGCACCGGCGCCGCGACGATTACACTTGGCAGGCGGGCAGTGCGAGTGCCAGCCAGCACGTCGTGCTGCCGTTTCCCGTGAGCAGGGAAGCGGCACACCGTGGGAGTATCCGAAAACTGGAGGTGATCATGACGGCGGACGACAGGCGTTTCGAGGTTCTCCGCGCGATCGTCTCCGACTACGTCGCGACGCGCGAACCGGTCGGGTCGAAGTCATTGGTCGATCGGCACCAGCTCGGTGTCTCGCCGGCCACCATTCGCAACGACATGGCGGTGCTCGAGGACGAGGGCTACATCGCTCAGCCGCACACCTCGGCGGGTCGGATCCCGACCGACAAGGGCTACCGGCTGTTCGTCGACCGGCTCTCGCAGGTCAAGCCGATGTCCTCTGGCGAGCGAAAGGCGATCCAGGCCTTCCTGTCCGAGGCGGTCGACCTCGAGGACGTGCTGCGTCGCTCGGTGCGCCTGCTGGCCCAGCTGACTCGCCAGGTGGCGGTGGTCCAGTACCCGACGCTGTCCCGCTCGCTGGTCCGGCACGTCGAAGCGGTGGCACTGGACCGGCGTCGGCTCCTGCTGGTGGTGATCACCGACACCGGCCGGGTCGAGCAGCGGCTGGTCGAGCTCGAGGACGACATCACCGATGAAGCGCTGACCACGCTGCGCTCGCTGCTGGCCAGTCAGATCTCCGGCCGCCGGCTGGCGGACGCCGCGACCGCCGTCAGCTCGCTGGCCGCGATGGCCGATCCGGCCGTCCGGCACGTCGTGGTGCCGTCGGTCAGTGTGCTGCTCGACGCACTGGTCGAGCACCCGGAGGAGCGGCTGGTGCTGTCCGGTACGTCACACGCGACGGGTGCCTGGGCCGACCAACCGGCCAGCCTGCACGGCGTCCTCGAAGCGCTCGACGAGCAGGTGACGTTGCTCAAGTTGCTCGCGGCGCTGGAGACCCCGGACGCGGTGATGGTGTCGATCGGCCGGGAGAACGCCGACGTCAACCTCTCGACGTCCGCCCTGGTGTCGGCCGGTTACGGCAGCGGCACCACACTGATGGGTGGCCTGGCGGTCGTCGGTCCGACGCGGATGGACTATCCGGGGACGATGGCGGCCGTCCGCGCTGTTGCCCGCTATGTCGGCGAGATCGTCGCCGGCCGCTGATTTCCAGAACGCTCGGCAAGAGCGAACACTGAGGTGCGGCACCACTGAACGACAGCACAGACCGAATGGCATGACGTCACCCGCGCGGCGGGTGGATGGAGCAGGTGCGGGTGGTAGCCCGCGGGAAGGCAACTGGTGCAGAGGGTGGCACGGGACTATTACGGCCTGCTGGGCGTGGCCAAGGGCGCGTCCGCGGACGAGATCAAGCGGGCCTACCGCAAGCTGGCACGGGAGTTGCATCCCGACGTCAATCCCGATCCGGCCGCACAGCAGAAATTCAAGGACGTCACCGCGGCGTACGAGGTCCTCTCGGACCCCGCCAAGCGGCAGGTGGTCGACCTCGGTGGCGACCCGCTCGGCGGTGGCGGCGGCGGGCAGGGCGCGCCCGGCGGGATGGGCGATCCGTTCGGCGGTATGGGCCTGGGCGACATCATGGACGCCTTCTTCGGCGGCGGAGGTGGCGGCGCTCGTTCCCGCGGCCCGCGTTCCCGGGTGCGGCAGGGCGATGACGCGCTGATCCCGGTCGAGCTGACGCTCGAGGAGTGCGCGACCGGTGTGGCGAAGGATCTCGCGGTCGACACCGCGACGCTGTGCTCGGTCTGCCACGGTTCCGGTTGCGCCGAGGGCACCAGTCCCGCGACCTGCGACATGTGCAAGGGGTCCGGCGAGATCCAGCAGATCCAGCGGTCACTGCTCGGCCAGGTCGTGACGTCCCGGCCGTGCCCGGTCTGCCGCGGCTTCGGCGAGGTGATCCCCGAACCGTGCCGACAGTGCAGCGGCGAGGGCAGGGTCCGTGCACGCCGGACCGTGCGGGCCAACATCCCGGCGGGTGTCGGCGACGGCATCCGGGTCCGGTTGGCCGGCCAGGGCGAGGTCGGCCCCGGCGGCGGCGCCCCCGGCGACCTGTACGTCGAGGTCCAGGAGCTGCAGCACGAGCGGTTCACCCGGGACGGCATCGACCTGCACTGCACGGTCCACGTGCCGATGACGGCGGCCGCGCTCGGCACCTCGATGGGCCTGCAGACCCTGCACGGTGTCGAGGATCTCGACATCCAGCCGGGCACGCAGTCGGCGACCGTGCTGACCCTGCGCGGGCAGGGCATGCCGCGGCTACGGGGCACCGGGATCGGGAACCTGCACGTGCACATCGAGGTGGTGACGCCCACCAAGGTGGACGGCAGGCAGGCCGATCTCCTGCGTGAACTCGCCGCATTGCGCGGCGAGGAGCAACCGGAACTTGCGGCCCGGGCTCACAACGGGGGGTTCTTCTCCCGAATCCGCGATTCCTTCGTCGGGAAGTGAACGCCGGACCCACCGACAGCGACTCCGGCGGTGAAGGGTCCGACAGCGGGCAGGTTCATCGCGAACCCGGCAGCCGGCCGTACTTCCTGGTCGATCGGGTGCCGCCGGCGGGCCCCTACCTGCTGACCGGGCCGGAGGGCCGGCATGCCGCCACCGTGAAGCGGCTGCGCGCGGGCGAGAGCCTGGTCCTGACGGACGGCAACGGAGTGCTCGCGGATGCGGTCGTGACCGAGGTGCGGCGTGCCGAACTGACGGTCGAGGTCGGGCCGCCGACCGTCGTCGAGCCGCCGGCCGTGCGGGTGACGCTCGTCCAGGCGCTGCCCAAGGGCGACCGCGGCGAACGTGCCGTCGAGCTGGCCACCGAGGCCGGAGTCGACCGGGTGCTGCCCTGGGCCGCGCAACGCTGCGTGGCGCGCTGGAAGTCGCCGGAGCAGACCGCGAAGGGTGCCGAACGCTGGCGGGCGGCCGCCCGGGAGGCCGCGAAACAGTCCCGCCGGCCGTTCGTGCCACCGGTCGCCGACCTGGCCTCGACCCGAACCGTCGCCGATCTGGTGCGGGCGAGTGATGCTGCCCTCATCCTGCACGACGCGGCAGCGGCCCCGCTGCGGACCGTGGCGATCCCCGGCAGCGGTGACGTGGTACTGATTGTCGGGCCCGAAGGCGGCCTGACCGAGGAGGAACTGACGATGTTCACCGCGGCCGGTGGCGTGCCCGTTCGGCTGGGCCCGCAGGTGCTGCGGACGTCGACGGCCGGGGCCGTTGCGCTCGGTGCGCTGGGTGTGCTGACCGGCAGGTGGACATGACCGGCAGCGCCGGGGTGGCCATGATGCGTGCCGGCCGATGAAGATCGACACCGTCGACTACGCCTACGGACCTCATCCCAGCCAGACGGTTCAGCTGTACCTGCCGACCGGCAACCACCTCTCGGTCGCTGTCGTCATCCACGGCGGTTACTGGCGCGCGGCATATGGCAAGGAACTGGCGGAGCCGCTCGGCCGCGATCTGACCCGGTTCGGGGTGGCCGCCGCCGTGATCGAGTACCGCAGGGTCGGTGAGGGCGGCGGCTGGCCGACCACGCTCGCCGACGTCGCCCGTGCCGTCGACTCGCTGGCCGGACCCGGACAGCGTGCGGCGGACGGCAGGCTCGAGCTTGATCGGGTCGCCGCCATCGGCCATTCCGCCGGCGGGCACCTCGCCGCCTGGCTGGCCCACCGTGGCTCGCTCCGCGCGGGAACGGCCGGTTCTGTCGGTCCGGGCGAATCGCACGTGCCGGTCGTCGGCGCGGTGACCCAGGCAGGTCTGCTGGACCTGGTGTCCGCCGCGGACGAACGCCTCGGCGACGGCGCCGTCATCGCCCTGATGGAAGGCGAGGCCCGCTCGCTGCCGCAGCGCTACCACCACGCGTCCCCGCTGGCCCAGGTCGGTGACGGTGCGCGGGTGGTCTGCGTGCATGGCGATGCCGACGACACGGTGCCACTGCGGCAGTCCGAGCGATACGTCGAGGCGGCGCTGCGGGCCGGTGATCCGACCCGATTGATCCAGCTGCCCGGCATCGGCCATTTCGAGCTGATCGACGTCCGGCACCCGGCCTGGGCGGCCTGCCGCGATCAGCTCCTGCGAATGGTCTGAGCCGCCCGGTCTTCGCGAAGCCCTGGCTGCGCCGAAAGTCGGTGTGGCAGCCGGGTACTCAGCAGCAGTGCCACCACCACCAGCACCACCTGGGCGATCGTGGCGGCCGTCTGGGTGACCGCGTCCGGCTCCGGGAAACCTCGAGATGCAGGGCGTGGAAGCGCCACCCAACCGCGACCGCCGCCCGGGAAGTCGCGGTAGAAGCTCTCCGGCGCGAACAACGCCCAACCGCCGACCGTGCCCTGCGCCACGGCGAGCACCACGAGCAGGACCCGGACCGCTCGGCGCGCCGTCATGACCGGCCCGCAGCGGTGTGCTCGCGGAGGTACTCCCCGAATGTGATGCGCCCGTCGCGATGGTCGGGCGTCACGTTCCAGCCCTGCCGCAACGCCGCCGCGATCCGGCCCGGAGCCTTGATCGACAGCACCGTCCGTCGCTTGGCTGCCGCCGCCAACCAGGCCGTCGCGAGTTCGCGCATCGACAGGACCTCGGGACCACCCATGTCCGGGACGTGCTGTAGGGCAGGACCATCAGCGAGCTCCACCAGGCGCTCGCTCACGTCGCGGACGTCGATCGGCTGGAAGCTGGTGGACGCCAGTACGGGGAACACCGGGCTGTGCGCCAGGACGCGGCTCATCCCGGCGATAAGGTCGTGAAACTGCGTCGCCCGCAGAATCGTCCACCGCAGGCCGGACGCTTCGATCAGCGCCCCGGACGCGAGCTTGGACCGGTAGTAGGACAGCGGGATGTGGTCGATGCCGACGATCGAGATGTAGATCAGGTGCGGGTCGTCGCCGGTTCGCCGGGCGGCGTCGATCAGCCTGCGGGTCAGGTCGGCGTCGCCGCGCGCCCCGGTGGCGGCATGCAGGATGACGTGCGCCCCCGCGACCGCGCCTTCGATGCCTTCGCCGGTCCGCAGGTCCCCGACGACGTGGCCGGGGCCGGGCCGCCTGCTCAGGATCCGGACGTCGCCGCCGGTGGTGCGCAGCCGCTGGACCAGTGCCCGTCCGAGTGTCCCGGTTCCCCCGGTGACCAGGTAGGTGTTGCTCATGGCGTGTGGTGCCTCCTCTTCGCGGACCCCGCACCGCGCCGGGCCGTTCGGTGTCCAGGACACCGGCCGGGCGCCAGATGTGACAGGCCGACGGTCTGACAGTTCCCGCCGCCCGGGTGCGTCAGCGAGCAGTCGGCGTCCGAACGACCAGCGCGTCCGTCCACGTCGACCGTGAGTCTCCCTGTCGCACGACGGCAACGGCCCGGACGACGAAGTAGGCGAGCAGACCGACCGGTGAGAGAAAGATCGTCAGGAACAAGATCGGACTGACGAGCCACGGACTGATGCCGCGTGACCGACTGTCCCGGTACATCCACCTCCCGATGAACAGGTCGAACGCGATCAGCTGCGCCCATACCGTTGCGGCACCGTTCGGAGTACTCAAAACCTGTTGCAGCACCGCCAGATCCGGGGTGCTGACCGCCGCCCAGAACGCCGGGAGAATCGGGATCATCACCATCAGATAGATGACCAACGGTGGCACAACGATGAGCGGTGAAGCGGTGACCCGCTGCGTCCACCGCCACTTCGGCAGCAGGATCATCAACGCCCAGAATGGCGCCGCGACCGTGAACGTCAGCCCGAACAACGCCTCGGTCATCGGGTCACAGCTCCGACCGGCAGGTCTGCCGCCGACTGGTCTTCCCGTACTGCCCGCGCCAGCAGCACAACGGCCGGAACCGCGACCGCCGCGATGATCCCGCCGAACGCAATCCCGGTCAGCAGATCCGGCTGCACGATCGATTGACCGCGCAGCGCTTGCCAGGTGACAAGGGCGACGACCGCGGCATACCCGACCGCGGCCAGACCGACCAGCTGTGCGCGCAGCGTGCTGTCACGGAGGACCGCAACGCGCCGCGAGGCCAGCTCGAGCACTATCAACAACACCGGCAGGAATTGCAGCGCGTGCATTCCGACGAAATGCGGGATGCGCAGGTCACCGCCGACGGTGCTCCAACCCAGCAATGGCAAGCCCGGTCCGCCATCGGGCAGGCCGACGGTATGGGCGCCGGCGATGCCCTGGAACTCCTGCAATTGGTCCGCGGTCGGGATGGTCATCAGAAAGCCCAACGCCATGCCGGCCACGGAGATCACCGCACCGGCCAGTATCGCCAGGTTTCGAGCCGGATCTGGTCCGGGACTGGCGAACAGCACAACACTGATGACCAGGGTCGCGGCCCAGACGACCGCGATCGACGCGCCCATCACACTGAACATCGCACTGTCGAAAGCGGTGCCGACGTTGAAGTGACTTGTCATGCTGCGCAGCGCCTGACCGACGATGATCACCATCTCCACGCCCAGCAGCACGGCTGCGATCGTCCCGGCCCACCACGCGACTCGACGGCCGCGGCGGAGCTGACCGATCAGCCAGCTGAAGGTGACGCTGTAGATGCCCACCGACAACGCGAACTTCAGCGGCTTTGCCCACAACGGCAGTCCGGTGATCGTCCGACCGTCGACGATCAGGCCGACGGCTGCCACCGCGGCGAGCACCGCCATCGCAGTGGCCAGAACGAACAGCGGACGGTGGGCGCGAACGCCGGATGCCAGGGCGGCGGCCGTGTCGGGCGTGCGGTCAATGATCATGACGTTGCTCCGTGGAAGTCGGCGTAGAAGTGGGGCGGCTTTCGTGTCGTGACGACAGTCGTTGCACTGAAGCGTTTTCCTGTGCCATCCGGCGCAGTTGCAGAGTGAGGGTTTCTCCCACGACCATTCCGATGACGGCGGTCTCGACCATGGCGTCCGCCTTCCCGGTCGTACCGGACTGCGCCACCGCGGCGAGGTCGGCTGCGGCAGCGATCTCGGCCGCCCTCGCGTAGGGCTCGAGAATTCCGGCGAGGGTGGGTTGATCGAGCGACGCAAGCGTGGTCAGGACGGCAGCGGCACCATCCCGCCCGGGGTTGGTGCTCGAGACCTGCCAGCCGAGCCTGTCCACAAGGTCGTCGATCGTTGTCCGAGCCGCCCGGAACTGGTCGTTGTCCGCGGGCTCGGCTGGCGCTGCCATGGCGTGCTGGACCAGGCCGAGCACGCTGTGCACGCTCCGACCCGGAACGTCGAGCACCGCGGTGACGGCACGGGCGGACGCGACGCTCATGCCACCGATGTCGATGAGTGCCCGGACGAGCCGGATGCGTCGGAGGTGGTCTTCCGAGTACTCCGCTTGATTGGGGTGGGTGCGATCACCGGCCGGGAGGAGCCGTTCCCGCAGATAGAACTTGATGGTGGGGATCGGGACTCCGCTGGTCTCGCTCAATTCCTTCATCCGCACAGGCAGATAGTAGCACTATCCGATAGTGCGACTATCTATCCGGGAACACCCTGATTCTGTCCAGGGGAAGACCCTGTGGTCTTGTCGCCCTCGCTGAGCGGCCCGGTCAGATAGCGCTGGATGGTGGCGCCGACATTGGCCGCGAGCTTGTCGGCGGGAAGTGACGCGAGCGGCTCCACCGCCAACAGGTAGCGGCCGGTGATCACGCCGAGGATCTGTGTCATCAGCAGGCCGGTTCGAAGATCCACCTCATCAGGCGGCAGGCCGAGGGGGCCGATCAGTGGACCGACAATGCGCGGCACCAGGAACTCGCGGAACATCTTTGCCCGGGCGGGGTCGGCAAGGGCGGCGCGCAGAGCCGCCGGCAGACCTGCACCGGCCGGCGACTCCCACACCGACACCATCGTGGTGACCAGTCGGATACCGAGACCGTCCTTTCCCTGTTCACTGATGCTGCGCAACAAGGCGGGCAGGTCGACGGGAATCTCGACGGTGGCAAGGAACAACTTGTCCTTGGTCCCGAAGTAGTGATGCACCAGAGCGGGATCGACGCCGGCCGAGGTGGCGATCCGCCGCACCGACGCTCCGGCGAAGCCCAGTTCGGCGAAGGTCCTTCGGGCGGCGTCGAGGATCACCTGCCGAGTGTCCGGATTTCCTGGTCGCCGGCCGGTCTTCGCGCGCCCACCGGCTGTGGCGCGGTCGGCTGCGGCCCCGTCGGCCATCGGCGTCCTCCGGATGTCGTCACCGGCGACACGCGCAGTGCAGCGCCGGGGTCAAGCAGTGCGCCGGCGCAGGGTTGCCGCCGCGAGGGCCAGTCCAAGGATCACACAGCCACCCACAACGACCAGATCCAGCCAGAACGTCGCCGTTGGTTCGGGGTTGGCCCCGACCTGCTGTAACGCCTCGACCGCATAACTGAGCGGCAGCACGTCGGAGATGGCCTGCAGCCAGCCGGCCATTGCGTCGCGTGGCACGAAGAGGCCACACAGCAGGATCTGCGGGATGACGACGACCGGCAGTAGTTGGACTGCCTGGAATTCCGTGCGTGCGAAGGCCGAGCACAGCAGGCCGAGTCCGACGCCCAGCAGTGCGGTCATGATGGCGACGAGCACGACCAGTCCTGCGCTGCCTGCGGTCGTCAGCCCGTAGAGCAGGTACGCGCAGGCGGCGGCGACGCATGCCTGGACGGCGGCGGCGGATCCGAAGGCTATTCCGTAGCCGAACAGCAGGTCCGCTTTTCCGGTGCGCGTCGTCATCAGCCGTTCCAGGGTGCCGGATGTTCGTTCCCGCAGCATGGCGATGCTGGTGATCAGGAACATGATGACGAAGGGGAACAGTCCCAACATGATCAACAGGACGCTGTCCAGCACCGGCCCGGAGCCGTCGAACATTGCATAGATCAGGCCCATCAGCACGACCGGCACGACGATCAACATCCCGATCGTGCGAGGGTCGTGGCGCAGTTGCCCCAGGATGCGGGCGATCGATGCGCCCAGCACATGGATCTTCATGAGGTGGCTCCTTGCCTGATGAGCTCCAGAAAGGCCTGGTCCAGATCATTCGTGCCGGCGCGTTCTTTCACCTGTTCGGGGGTTTCGTCGGCGAGCAACCCGCCGTCGCGGATCAGCAGCAGCCGGTCGCAGCGGTTGGCCTCGTCCATGACATGGGACGACACCAGGACCGTGGTGCCATTGTTTGCCCGCTCCCGGAACGAGTCCCAGAGTTCCTCCCGTAGAACCGGGTCCTGGCCCACCGTCGGTTCGTCGAGCACGAGCACCTTCGGATCTCCGACGACGGCGCAGGCGAGAGATGCCCTGGACCGCTGGCCGCCGGACAGCGTGCCGACCAGTTGATTCCTGGCGGCTCCGAGTCCCACCTGCTCGACGGCGGCGAGGGCGGATGCGGCCGTTGCGCCGGCGAGAGTGGCGAAGTAGCGGGCGTTCTCGAGCACTGTCAGGTCCGGGTACACCGACGGCGCCTGGGTGACGTACCCGACTTCGGCGCGCAGGGCGGCTGAACCGGCCGGCCGGCCGAGCACCGTGACCGATCCGGACCGGACGATCTGCACTCCGACCACGGCTCTGATCAACGTTGACTTCCCCGCGCCGGACGGCCCCAGCAAGCCGGTGATCCGGCCCGCCGGGATGGCGCAGCTCAACTGGTTCAGCACCCTCCGGCCGCCACGCTCGACGGTCAGATTCGTGATGGCGATCGCGGCGTCCACGACACTCCTGTCCCCTTAATTCATCGAGTGATGAGTTCTGAGCGGAAGGGTAGATCCCCGTCGGGCAGCATGTCAACGCCTGATGAATTCCTGTGGCGGAGGGCGAGCGGGCAATGGGCGGTCGCGCTCGATAGGTTGACCGGCATGCCGTACACGCGCGACGACTGCCTGTTCTGCAAGATCGTCACCGGCGAGATCCCGGCCGACGAGGTCCATCGCGACGATCAGGTGGTGGCCTTTCGCGACATCCACCCGCAGGCGCCGGTGCACATCCTCCTGGTGCCGACGAACCATTACGACAACGCCGCCGAGGTGGCCGCGGACAACCCGCATGCGCTCGCCGCGCTGGTGCTGACCGCCAGGGCGGTCGCCCATGCCGAGGGCATCGGGGAGTCGGGGTACCGGCTGCTCTCCAACACCGGTGCGGGGGCGGGGCAAACGGTCTTCCACGCCCATCTGCACCTGCTGGGCGGCAGGAAATTCAGCGAGGCAGGCTGACCGAGGGCCGGCCGCGCCGGAATGAGCTGGTCTGCTGCGCCGTTGCCGACGGTAGAATCGATGGGTACGCACCCGTCAGGCAATCGGCGGCAGACAACCAGCGAAAGTAGGCAGTGCAACAGGTGCCGGATTCCCCGTCGGCCGCAGCGCGGTCCGACCTCCCTCGCGGTGATCACCCCACCGTCGACAACCTGACTCCCGTCAGTTCCTCCGACCCGTCCAGGGCGGCAAACAGCCAGGTCAGCACCGCCAACACGGTGCCCAGCGCGGCCGAGCTGTCTGCCCGGACGAGCGAACGAACCGTCGGCGAATCGACCCTCGTTGTCGCCGACGAACGCCAGATGATGGGCCTGCTGGGGTCGCGCGACTCGTTGCTGCGGCTGCTGGAGGAAAATCTCGCGGCCGATATCCATGTTCGCGGTAATCGGATCACGTTGCGCGGCAGCGCCGAGGACGTCGCTTTCGCCGAGCGCACGTTGCGTGAATTGCTTGCGCTGCAGGAATCAGGGTCGGTCATCACTCCCGATGCCGTCCGGCGGACCATCGGAATGCTGGCGAATCCGGACGGCGCCACCGATTCTCCGTCGCAGGTCCTCGGGCTGAACATCATCTCGCGCCGCGGCCGGACAATTCGCCCGAAGACGCTGAACCAGAAGCGCTACGTCGACGGCATCGACCAGCACACCATCGTTTTCGGGATCGGCCCCGCCGGCACCGGCAAGACGTACCTGGCGATGGCAAAAGCCGTTCAGGCACTGCAGGCCAAGCAGGTGACCAGGATCATCCTCACCCGGCCGGCCGTCGAAGCCGGCGAGCGGCTGGGTTTTCTGCCCGGGACGCTGTCCGACAAGATCGATCCCTACCTGCGCCCGCTCTACGACGCGCTGCACGACATGCTGGATCCGGAATCGATCCCGCGGCTGATGGCCGCCGGGACGATCGAGGTCGCCCCGCTCGCGTACATGCGTGGCCGGACGCTCAACGACGCGTTCATCATTCTCGACGAGGCGCAGAACACCACGCCCGAGCAGATGAAGATGTTCCTGACCCGGCTCGGGTTCGGTTCCAAGATCGTCGTCACCGGTGACGTCACGCAGGTCGACCTCCCAGGCGGTCAGCGCTCCGGATTGCAGGTGGTCCGGGAAATCCTGGATGACGTCGACGATGTGCTGTTCTCCGTCCTGACGTCGACCGATGTCGTGCGGCACCGACTGGTGGGCCGGATCGTCGACGCCTACGAACGGTGGGACGCCGAGAATTCCGCGGACGGCACCGGTCACACAGCACCCGACCGGCAGCAGCGCCGGCTGGGCAGGCCGCCCGGTGGGCACCACAGGGAGTCCGGTCGATGACCATCGAGGTCGCGAACGAATCCGGCGTTGCCGTCGACGAGCTCGCGATGGTGTCGGTCGCGCGGTACGTCCTCGACCGGATGCGGATCAACGCACTCGCGGAACTGTCGATCCTGCTGGTCGACGTCGAGGCGATGACAGAGCTGCACGTGAAGTGGATGGACGAGCCCGGCCCGACCGACGTCATGAGCTTTCCGATGGACGAACTGGACACTGCCAGGCGTCCGGACGAGGCGGGTCCAGGGCCGGCACTGCTCGGCGATGTGGTGCTCTGCCCGGCCGTCGCCGGGAGCCAGGCCGAGCAGGCGGGTCACTCACTCGACGACGAGCTGCACCTGCTCACCGTGCACGGTGTGCTGCACCTGTTGGGCTATGACCACGCCGAGCCGGCTGACGAACGCGAGATGTTCCGGCTGCAGAACGAATTGCTCGACACCTGGCGGGATCAGCGTCTCGCGGTGGCCCGGGCGGCGAGGCTGGCCGCCGTCGACGCCGCCGTGCTGGACACCGTCGGACTGGCCGACGCCCGGTCGGAGCCCGGTACCGAGTCGAGCGGGCGGGGCTGAACCGCAGGTGGACAGCATGGATGTGTTGTTGCTCGTCCTCGCCGCCGCACTCGTCCCGATCGCAGGCGTGCTGGCGGCAGCGGACGCGGCAATCACCACGGTCTCACCCGCTCGCGTCGAGGAGTTGGACCGTGAGGGCAGGCGCGGCGCCGCCTCGCTGCACCGGATCACCGACGACCGGCCCCGCTACACCAACCTGTTGCTGCTGTTGCGGACCGCAGCGGAGATCACCGCGACGGTGATGGCCGCCAAGGTGGCACTGAGCATCTGGGGCTTCAAGCTGTGGGTCGGGCTGGCGTTGGTGGTGGTGATGGTGGTGGTCACCTACGTCGCCATCGGGGTGCTGCCCAGGACACTGGGCCGCCAGCACCCCTACACCGTCGGGCTGGCACTGGCCGGGCCGACAAGGGGACTGGCCAAGGTGCTGTCTCCGGTGGCCTCACTGCTGATCCTGATCGGCAACGCGATCACCCCCGGCCGCGGCTTCCGGGAGGGCCCGTTCTCCTCGGACGTCGAACTGCGCGAGCTGGTCGACATCGCCGGCAGCAGCGGGGTTGTCGAGGAAACCGAACGCGAGATGCTGCAGAGCGTCTTCGATCTCGGCGACACCATCGTCCGCGAGGTGATGGTTCCGCGGACCGAGGTGGTCTGGATCGAGCGCGACAAGACCCTGCTGCAGGCACTTCACCTGGCCACCAGGTCCGGCTTCTCTCGGATCCCCGTGGTTGGCGAGGACGTCGACGACGTCGTCGGTGTCGTCTACATCAAGGACATGATCGCCCGGGCATTGTCGCTCGCCCCCGGGGAGAGCGGACCGCCGCTGACCGAGCTGATGCGGGTGCCTGTGTTCGTCCCGGAGAGCAAGAACGTCGATGCTCTCCTGCGCGAGATGCAGCGCGACCGCACCCACTTCGCTCTCGTCGTCGACGAGTACGGCGGGCTGGCCGGGATCGTCACCATCGAGGACCTGCTCGAGGAGATCGTCGGCGAGATCACCGACGAGTACGACGCCGACACCCCTGCCCCGATCGAACCGCTGCCGGACGGCCGGTACCGCGTCTCGGCCCGCCTCTCGGTCGAGGACCTCGGCGAGCTGTTCGACGTCGAACTCCCCGATGAGGACGTCGACACCGTCGGCGGATTGCTCGCGCAGCTCCTGGGCCGGGTGCCGTTGCCCGGCTCGGAGGCCACGATCAACGACCTGCACCTTCTCGGCGAACCGGGCCTGGACCGTCGGGGTCGGCCGCGGGTGCAGACCCTGTTGGTCCGCCGGCTCACCGCCGAGGAACGCGGCGAGGAGGCCGCGCAGGAGGCCGCCGAACGCGAGGCCGACCGCGCCGAGCGGGCCGACCGGGCCGACCGCGAGGAAAAGGTGGAACGGGCCGAACGCCGGGAGAAATCCGAGAAGGCCGACGCGGAGAAGCGGCAGAAGTCCGAGAAGGCCGACGCCGCGAAGAAGGCGGCCAAGGCTGCGGCCCGGGCCGAGAAGGCCCGCCGCGCACAGAAGGCGGCCGCAGACAGAGACAAGGCGGCGGCAGACAGAGACAAGGCGGCGGACAGAGACAAGGCGGCGGACAGAGACAGGGCGGCGGACAGAGCCGATCTGGAGGCCCCCGACGGCGGCACGGCCGTGAGTCCGAACGGGGGCGGGAACAAGGCCGGGAAACAGTCGTCGAAGGCCACCGGTGTGGACGTCGTGAGCAACGGCGCGGCATCGAATCGTCAGGTCGACGCGCCTCAGGTCGACGCGCCTCAGGTCGCTGACGCGCCTCAGGTCGACGCGCCTCAGGTCGACGCCGCTGCCGAACCCCGCACGCCGCCCGCCATCGAGGATCGGACCGTCAGCAGATGACCAGCCAACAACAGCAGGACGCCGTGCCGGAACTCGACGCGGAGGACGCCAAACTGGTCACCCTCGCCCGGGGTGCACGCGCCAGGGCCGGCGCAGCGGAGGGTGCGGCCGTCCGCGACGACGACGGCCGGACCTACGCGGCCGCCTCGGTCGCCCTGCCGTCGCTGCGGCTGACGGCGGTGCAGGCCGCGGTCGCCGCCGCCGTGTCGTCCGGTGCCACCGGCCTGGAAGCGGTGGCTGTGGTCGGCGACGCCGATCAGTTGGACCCCGATTCCCGCGCCGCAGCCGCCGATCTCGGCACCCCGGTTGCGGTGCTCGCAGCGGTGGACGGCACCGTCCGTTCCAGGACCGCGCGGTGAGCGCTGACCACCGATCCGGATTCGCCTGCTTCGTCGGACGGCCCAACGCGGGCAAGTCGACGCTGCTCAACGCCATGGTCGGCGAGAAGATCGCCATCACCTCGGACAAACCGCAGACCACCCGGCGGGCGGTGCGGGGGATCCTGACCCGGCCCGACGCGCAGCTGGTCATCGTCGACACGCCGGGCATGCACAGGCCGCGGACACTGCTCGGCGAGCGGTTGGGCGACCTCGTCCGGACCGTGTGGTCCGACGTCGATGTCATCGGCTTCTGCCTGCCTGCCGATGAGGCTGTCGGGCCCGGTGACCGCCGGATCGCGGCGGAGCTGAAGGAGCAGGCCGCCGGCACCCCGGTGATCGGCATCCTGACCAAGACCGACAAGGTGTCCCGGCAACGGATCGCCGAGCAATTGCTGGCGGTGTCCGCCCTCGCAGATTTCGCGGAGATCGTGCCGGTGTCCGCGGTGGCCGGCGACCAGGTCGAATTGCTGGCCGATCTGCTCATCGCACGACTACCGTCGAGCGGCCGGCTGTATCCCGACGCCGAGGTCACCGACGAGCCGATGGACACCCGGATAGCCGAGTTGGTGCGGGAAGCCGCCCTGGACGGGGTACGCGAGGAGCTGCCGCATTCCCTCGCGGCGCTGGTCACCGAGATCGTGCCCCCCGGGTCCGACGGCGCATCCAGATCCGACCTGACCCGGGTGTTCGTCACGATCTTCGTCGAGCGCGACTCGCAGAAGGCGATCGTGCTGGGGCACAAGGGTTCCCGGCTCGCCGACGTGGGGAGACGGGCCCGGCTGCAGATCGAGCCACTGCTCGGGACAAGGGTCTATCTCGATCTGCACGTGGCGGTTGCCAAAGACTGGCAACGCGACCCCCGACAGCTGCGCAAACTCGGTTTCGACAACTGATGGTCAATTCCGCCGGCAGCGGCACGGACGAGGTAGCGGGCTGAGTGAAAGCGGTCACTCACCGTCACGCCGCGACGCGCCCAATGTTCCGTGCTTGTTAAAACGGCCGTCCCGATGTTGGCCTTTATGCCATTATGCGTGTATGGGGAGACATGCCAGGGGGGCGGCCCGCTCGCGGGTGCCGGTGGCCGTTGTCGTCTGGACCGTCGTCGTGCTGATCGTCCTCGGAGCGGGGGCACTGCTGGGTGATCGGGGACGGGTCGCGGACAGCCAGGACCCGGTGGCCGCCTCCGCGGTCGTCGTCTCTTCGCTCGCGTGCACCGACGGGACCGGCAGGACCCTGGTCGACGTCCTGGATCCGGCCTCGCCGACGTCGGGCGGGGTCGTCCGCGCCACTCTGGACGCCTGTGGGTATCAGGAGGGGCAACAACTTTCGGTGCAGTTCGCCTCCACCGATCCGGCGCGGGTCGTTCTCGCCGGTACCGCACCGTCGGCAGGGGCGGGTCTGTTGCCGCTCGGTGTCGCGATCGCTGCCCTGCTCGCGCTCGGCGCCGGCCTGGCGGTCTGGATCGACAGCAGGCGGCGGCCGAACCGGCACCGCGCCGTCGGGACCGCGCGACACCTGGTGGACCACGAGATCGTCGACGCAGCAGGTGATTTCGCAGCTGATCCCGCACCGGAGCGGGTTGTCGAGTTGGTGTCCGCCTGTCCCTCCGGCGCGGGGGACCGTCCGGACGACGAGACCGGGGACCGTGTCGCCGTCCTTGCCGTGGCGGGCCGCCGACGGTCCGCTGTGGAGCTGAACTTCCCCTTCTCGTCGACTCTTGCGGCGAGCCTGCACGACGAGTTGTTCACCCACCGCAGCGTTTCAGGCTGACGCCCTCGCCGAACGTCGGCCCGCACCGACACCGTGCGGCCGTCGGCCGTCGGCCGCGCGGTTAGGGTGGGCCGCGTGCCCACTGCCACCAGGCCGACCCCTTCGGTACCCGCCCCCCGCGCCCGCAGATCGGTTCAGCGGATCCCGCGTGCCGACTACCCCGTCGAGCGCCGCAAACTGGACAACGGCCTGCGGGTGGTGTTCGCACCGGACCGGGGCGCCGGCGTGGTCGGCGTCTCCGTCCACTACGACGTCGGATTCCGGTCGGAACCCCAGGGCCGAACCGGGTTTGCGCACCTCTTCGAGCACCTGATGTTCCAGGGCAGCGAGTCGCTGCCCAAGCTCGAGCACTTCCGTCTCGTGCAATCCTCCGGCGGCGTCTTCAACGGTTCCACGCACACCGACTACACCGACTACTTCGAGGTCGTGCCCGCCGGTGCGCTCGAACGCGCGCTGTTCCTCGAGGCAGACCGGATGCGCGCCCCCAAGATCACCGGCGAGAACCTCACCAATCAGGTCGACGTGGTGAGCGAGGAGATCCGGCTGAACGTCCTCAACCGGCCCTACGGCGGCTTCCCCTGGATTCAGCTGCCTGCGATCCTGTTCGACTCGTTCGCCAATGCGCACAACGGATATGGCGACTTCGTCGACCTTCAGGCCGCCACCGTCGCAGATTGTGCCGAATTCTTCGAGACCTACTACAGCCCGGCCAACGCGGTGCTGACGGTGTGCGGCGATGTCGATGTCGATCTCGCCGCCGAACTCGTGACGCGGCATTTCGGTGACATCCCGTTCCGGCCGGCGCCGATCCGGCCGTCCTTCGACGAGCCGTGGCCGACCTCCGTCCTCGAGGGCGAGGTGATCGATCAGCACGCTCCGACGCCGGCCCTGGCCGTCGGCTGGCGGCTCCCGGACCCGGTCGCGGACCTGCCGGGGTACCTGTCCTTCGTCGTTCTCGCCGGCCTGCTGACCGAGGGCGAATCCTCCCGACTGCAGAGCTCTCTGGTCGCGAAACGCTCGTTGGCGACGGACATCTGGGCCAGTCCTGGGTTGCTCGGTGGTCCGTTGGACTCCCGTGATCCCGACGTCTTCGTGCTCGGTGCGCTGCATCCGTCCGATGTGCCGGCGTCCACCGTGATCGACGCCGCTGCCGAGCAGATCGCTCTGCTCGGTGCGGAGGGTCCCGGAGAGCTAGAGATGCAGCGTGCCCGCGCCCGGTTCGCCTCGGCCCTGTACCGCGACAACGACAGCGTGGCCAGTCGCACCCGCTCGCTGGGTTCACTCGAACTGCTGCACGGCCGCGCGGAACTGCTGGGCGAACTGCCGGATCTGCTCAACGCCGTGACGGCCGACGACGTCGCGGCAGCCGCCAGATCGCTGGACCCCGGACGCTGCGCAATCCTCCGCGTCGTCCCGGCGGGGGACCGCTGATGAGCCCCCGCAGCGCGGAAGAGATCGGCCGCACCGCGATCGGTGCCCGGCCGGTGCCGCCGATGAGCCTGACCGGGAAGATCCGGGCTCCGTCCCTGCAACGCGCCGAACTGGACAGCGGCCTGACGGTGATCGCCGCCCGCAAGCCGCGCAGCCCGCTGGTCGAGGTACGGCTGCGGGTCCCGTTCGGCGGGACCAGCCGGGTGCACGCGGCGCGGGCAGAAATGCTGGCCGCCACGATGCTGCTGGGCACCGGATCCCGGGACCGCGAGCAGGTGGATGCCGAACTCGCCCTGGTGGGTGGCCATCTCGACGCCTCCGTCGACCCGCAGCGGCTGATGATCACCGGTTCGGTGCTCTCCACCGGCCTGCCGGTGCTGCTGGCGGTGCTGGCGGACTGCCTGACCGACGCCGCGTACCGCCGGTCCGACGTGGTCGGGGAGCGCGAACGGCTGGTCGAGCACCTGGCGATCTCGGCCACCCAGCCCTCGTCGGTGGCGCACCGCTTTCTGCAGGAACGACGCTTCGGGGAGCATCCCGCCGCCTGGGACACTCCCGATCCCGAACTGGTCGCCGCCGTCGGTCCCGCGGTGTTGCGCCGGTTGCACGAACGCAGCCTGGTCCCGCGCGGATCCACCCTGGTGCTGGTCGGCGATCTGAGCCCCACCAAGGCCGTCGACGTCGCCGGCGCCGCGCTGGCCGGCTGGTCCGCCGACCCGGCGGTCACCGCCCGCGGCCTGAAGCCGCCGCCCGCGGTGGTCGGTGACACTCTGCTCGCGCACCACCGGCCGGGGGCCGTGCAATCCCAGATCCGGCTTTCGGGTGCCGCCGTCACCCGGGACGACCCCCGCTACCCGGCGCATCAGCTGGCGAATCTCGTGTACGGGGGCTACTTCTCGTCCCGCCTCGTGGAGAACATCCGCGAGGACAAGGGCTACACCTACAGCGCGCGGTCGTCGCTCGAGTTCTGGCCGCAATCGGCGGCGGTGTCGATCGCGTTCGACACGACCACACCGTCCACCGCACCCGCGCTGCTCGAAGCCCGCTACGAGCTCGGCAGGATCAGCCTGGTGTCGCCGACCGCCGACGAGGTGGAGTCCGCCCGCAACTACGCGCTCGGCACCCTGGCCACGTCGCTGTCGACCCAGTCCGGTCTGGCCTCCACGCTGTCCATGCTCGCCGGCACCGGGCTCGACGAGTCGTGGCTGAAGCACCATCCGGTGGCGCTGGCGGCGGTGACGGTCGACGAGGTCGCGGCGGCCGCCGCCGACATGCTCGCCCCGGCCCGATTCACCGGTGTGGTCGTCGGCGACGTCGGCGTCCTCGAGTCGCAGTTGCGCGGCCTCGGCGAAGTGGACTTCGCGTGAGCACACGGTACGAGGCGATCCCCGCCACTGCCCCGGCGCTGACGCCGAGCTTCCGTATCGACACGCCGCTGCTGTCGCGCGGGAACGCCGACCGTTCCGAGGATCTGCGCGAACCCGCCCGGATCGAGCGGGAGTGGCCGCGGGCCAGGGTGCTGACCGTCGATCAGCGCGGCCGGGCGGCGATCGACCCGGCGACCGCACGGCTGGACACCCGAGCCGCGCTCTCCCTCGGCGGGGTGCCACCGGTCGATGCGGTGCTGCTGGGCGCGGTCGCGGGGGTCGACCACTGGGCGGTGCCCGGCGATGTCGACCATGGCGGCGGGCTGCGGGAGTGGGGAGCGCTGCTGCCCGACGCCGACGCCGGCCTGCTGACCACCGCCACCGCGTTGCTGAGCTGGCACGCGGCGGCCGGGCACTGCCCGCGGTGCGGTGAGCCGAACACCCCGACGCCGGCCGGCTGGTCACGGATCTGCCCGAACGACCATCAGGAGTTCCCGCGGACGGACCCTGCCGTCATCGTACTGGTCCACGACGGCATCGATTCGATCGTCCTTGCCCGGCAACCGATCTGGCCGGCCGGACGGGTGTCGGTGCTGGCCGGATTCGTGGAGGCGGGCGAGTCGCTGGAGGGCACGGTGGTGCGCGAGGTACTGGAGGAGGTCGGCCTGCACGTCAACGGGGTCGGCTATCTCGGGTCCCAGCCGTGGCCGTTCCCGCGGTCGCTGATGATCGGGTTCGAAGCGCGCGCCGAGCGGGCCGCGCCGATGGTGCCGCGGGACGGCGAGATCGAGGAGGCGCGGTGGTACCACCGCGACGAGATCCGTGCGGTGCTCGCAGCCGAGGCCGAGAATCCCTCAGCGAAGGACGCGTGGCTGACCGGCAGCACCGATGCCGACCCTGCGGTCATCCTGCCCGGCCAGGTCTCGATCGCCCGCCGGATGATCGAGGGTTGGGCCGCCCGGAGTTGACGCTCCGAGCGGGTGGACCTGGGCCGCGCGGAGTTGTCCTCATTGCGCCGGACGGCCGGGACACCTGTGCGAAAATGCTCCGGTGATGAAGGATGCACTGGCCGGGCTGGACGAAGGTCAACGAGCCGCTGTGCTGGCCCCGTCGGGCCCGGTGTGCGTGCTGGCGGGCGCCGGAACGGGCAAGACCCGCACCATCACGCACCGGATCGCGCACCTGGTCGGTACCGGTAGCCATGCTTCGTCCGAGGTGCTCGCGGTCACCTTCACCACCAGGGCCGCCGGCGAGATGCGGCTGCGCCTGCGCTCGCTCGGCGTGCCGGGCGTGCAGGCCAGGACGTTCCACTCCGCCGCGCTGAAGCAACTGCGGTACTTCTGGCCGCGGTCGGTCGGCGGCCCGCTCTGGCCGGTCCTGGAACACAAGCTGCGGCTGGTCGCCATCGCCGCCCGGCGGGCCAACGCCGGCACCGACGCCGCCACCCTGCGTGACCTGGCCGGCGAGATCGAGTGGAGCAAGGCGACTCTCGCGGGTCCGAACGACTATCTCGCCGCGGTCGCCAAGCACCAGCGGGACACCCCGCTGCCTGCGGAGACGGTGGCCAAGGTCTTCGCGGGTTACGAGGCGGTCAAGCAGGAGGCCGAACAGCTCGACTTCGACGACCTGCTGCTGCACACCTGCGCCGTGCTGGAGGACGACGAGGCGGTGGCCCGTGAGTTCCGCTCGCGCTACCGGTGTTTCGTCGTCGACGAGTATCAGGACGTCACCCCGCTGCAGCAGCGAACGCTGGACGCCTGGTTGGGCGGCCGCGACCAGCTGACGGTGGTCGGAGACGCCAACCAGACGATTTACTCCTTCGCCGGGGCATCGCCCGGCTACCTGCTGGGTTTCGAGCGCCGGTTCCCGAACTCGACAGTCGTCCGCCTGGAACGCGACTACCGGTCCACGCCGCAGGTGGTCTCGTTGGCGAACCGGATCATCGCCGGTTCCAGCGGGCGGGCCGCGAAGTACCGGCTGCGACTGGTGGCGGCACTTCCCGATGGGCCGGAGAGCACCTTCACCGAACACCCGGACGAGCAGACCGAGGCGACCTCGGTCGCCGCGGCCGCCGCCGCGCTGATCGAGGGCGGTCAACCTGCCTCCGGCATCGCCGTGCTGTACCGGATCAACGCCCAGTCGGAGGTGTATGAGGCCGCCTTGACCGCGCAGGGTGTTCCGTACGTGGTCCGCGGCGGTGAACGGTTCTTCGCCAGGGCCGAGGTGCGGCAGGCGCTGGCGCTGCTGCGCAACGCGGCGCGCAGCCAGGCCGATGCGGGCGCGGATGCAGGCGCTGGTGGGGACGTCGGTGCGTCCGGTGCGGCTGTCGATCCGGCCGCGGACGGCCGACCCGGTACCGGACTGCCGCTGGTCCCGACGGTGCGCAGCCTGCTCGGCACCATCGGGCTCAGCGACCAACCGCCGGCCGCCGGCGCGCTGCGCGACAAGTGGGATTCGCTGTCCGCCATCGTGACGGTGGCCGAAGAGCTCGCCGACGTCGATCCCGCCGCAACGCTGGGCATGCTGGCCGCCGAACTCGATCAGCGGGCGGAGGCCCAGCACGCCCCGACCGTGGAGGGGGTGACCCTGGCCTCGCTGCATGCCGCCAAGGGCCTGGAGTGGGACGCGGTCTTCCTGGTCGGGCTCACCGACGGGACGCTGCCCATCCAGCATGCAGAGACCCCCGACGAGATCGAGGAGGAACGCCGGCTGTTCTACGTCGGCGTCACCAGGGCGCGGACGAGGTTGGCGCTGTCCTGGGCGCTTTCCCGGACGCAGGGCGGCCGCAAGACCCGGCGCCGCAGCCGTTTCCTGACCGGCATCGCACCGGACTCAGCGACGCCGGGTCAGCACGGTGCACCGGGACGCTGCCGGGTGTGCGGCGCCCGGCTGCTGGCCCCTGCACAGGTGAAGGTCGGCCGATGCGCTGATTGCCCGTCCGCGGCCGATCCCGACCTGGTCGACGCATTGCGCAGCTGGCGGAAAGCCAGATCGACCGAGGCGTCGGTTCCGGCGTTCGTCGTGTTCTCCGACGCGACCCTGCTCGCGATCGCCGAGCGCCGGCCGACGGACAACGCCGGACTGCTCTCGATTCCGGGCATCGGCCGGGCCAAGCTCGATGCCTACGGCAAGGACGTTCTCGGCATCGTCGGGAGCACCCGCTGAGCGTGCGGATTCCTCCGTTCGGGTGGTCACGAGGGGTTCTTCCAAAGTTTCCCGATTTTCTCCTTTAATTCTGTTGCGCGGCGATCCTCACCCGCCCTAATGTCATCGGCGGTTGGTGCGTCACCCGAGCAGTTCGGCCCTCACAAGGTCGGCAGGGTGAGCTCAGCAGCTGAGATCGGAAGCCAGACAGAATCGCGGTAGGCGAGAACGCCCGCCGCGCAGCCCCTCCGCCCAGGCGGGGTTCGGACGCAGAGGAGGTGCCGAATGTCCAATCTGAAGAACACCAGCGGTTGGCTCGGTGCCGGCGTCGCGGATCCCGCGTGGCATGGCGCCGACGCCGTGATGGCGCGTCCGCGTACGGGGCTCATCGTCGTCTTCGGCGACCGTACGGCCCCTTCGCGGTCCGGAGTGCAGCTACAGGCCTGACGGCCGGTCAGCCGCTCGCCTCCGGCCGCGATTCGCCCAAAGGGACGAATTCGCGGCCGTTGTGTATCTCCAGCACCGTCACCGGACTCCGAACCCCAGGCGGGGCCGATCCAGCTTCTGTTCACCATCCATTCCTCTCACGGAGAAGAGACACCCGTGATGCAACTGCTCGAACTACCAGAGACCACTTTCATCGACAACCTGCCCTGCCACACCGGTGACCCGGATCTGTTCTTCGCCGAACGTCCCGACGAACTGGAGAAGGCCAAGGCGCTGTGCGCCGACTGCCCGATCCGCGAACAGTGCCTGGCCGCGGCCCTCGAACGGGGCGAGCCCTGGGGGGTCTGGGGTGGCGAGATCTTCGACCACGGAGTCGTGATCGCCCGCAAGCGTCCACGGGGACGGCCGCGGAAGATCGCAGCATGACCGCGTCCCACGGGCCCGGTTCGGCCCGGAGCAGATTCAACCGCTCCCTCACCCGCACCGGGGTCGACCGGCCCAGCCGGTCGGACCCCACCATCCGGTTCGCGAGAAACGTTGCCGCACAGCGAAACTCGCGAAACCTCACATCCACCACACTTTCTGCACAACGGGTGACCGGAGTGCTGCTCCCACGGAGGAATGACATGAGTTCAATGATCGAAGATCTCGCTCGCGATCGAATGCGCGAGATCCAGCGGGACGCAGAAATGACCCGCCGCGTCCGGCGCGCCCGCGCGCTGGACCGGGCGGCCAAGGCTGCTCGCTCCTGACGCGACTCGACAGGCGCATTCATCGAGCGCGGTACCGAGGCCCCCGATCCGAATGCGGATCGGGGGCCTCGGCGTCCCCGGGCCACGGCGGCCGGCGGGATATCGTGCCGGGATGGCCGACCCATCCTCACATCTCGACCCATCAGGGCCGGCGAGCTGTTCGATGTGCGGCACGACGGTGGCCGCGGCCCCGATCACCTGGGTCAGGGAACTCGACCCGCACCGGGGACCGGTCTGGATCTGCGACCGTTGTGCCCGGGAAAACCTTCGCGGGATCGAGTCCCGACTCGACCAGGAATGGTGGTGACCTACCGGGCACACGGACCGGCGGCCGAGAGCTCAGTCGTCGTCGGAGAAGCCGGGGAGGTAACGATCGACCATCTCCCGGAACGGCGCCCGCGCGTCGAGCTGGCAGAGCACCCCGATGGACCCGAAGGTCACCCGGTGGATCAACAGGTATGACGGCGGGAGGTTGAGCCGGCGGGCCATCTTCGACTCCTCGCTGGAGAAGTTCGACATCCGGGCTGCCTGCTCCTGCATCCAGCTGCGGGTGAAGTGAAATGTCTCGTGGCGCAACGGTTCGATGAAGGGCACCACGTAATCCATCAGCTGCTGCGGGTCGGGGTAGTAATCGGCGGGCACGAACCCTTCCTCGCGCAGCGCCTCCAGGACGTCGTCGGCCCGGCCGTCCAACGCCAGTCGGGTGACCCGCCCGATGATCGGCGGGGCGCCGTCGGGCAGTCGCGCCACGGACCCGAAATCGATGACGGCAAGCCGGCCGTCATCGGTGAGCATGTAGTTGCCCGGGTGCGGGTCGGCGTGCAGCAGCCCGACCATCTCGGGGGCGCCGAAGTGCAACTCGGTCAGCAGTGAGCCCGCGCGGTTGCGCTGCTCGGTCGTCCCGCCGGTGATGATCTTGCCGAGCGAGGTGCCGTCGACCCATTCCGAGATGATCACCTTCGGTGCGCTGGCGACCACCCGCGGAACCAGGAAACCATCGGTGCCCGCATAGGCGGCGGCGAATGCGCGCTGATTGTCGGCCTCCTGCGCGTAATCCAGCTCCTCCAGGATCCGGTCACGCAATTCGGCCAGCAGCGGCCGGATCTGCAAGCCGGGAATGACGACACCGATCAGCGGCGACACCCGGAAAAGCTGGTCGAGATCCGCTCGCAGCGCCGCGTCGGCGCCCGGGTACTGCAATTTGACGGCAACCTCGCGGCCGTCCCGCCACACCCCGCGGTGCACCTGGCCGATGCTCGCCGCCGCGGCGGCGGTGTCGTCGAAATCCTGGAAGCGGGTGGTCCAACCGGTTCCGAACTGCTGGGCCATCAGGCGGTGCACGGTCGCCGGCGGCATTGGCGGCGCGGCGTTCTGCAGCTTGGTCAGCGCCTCCCGGTACGGGGCGGCGTACTCGTCGGGAATGGCGGCCTCGTAGACGCTCAGCGCCTGGCCGAATTTCATCGCGCCGCCCTTGAGGGTGCCGAGCACCTCGAAAACCTGCTCGGCGGTGCGGCGCTGCAATTCGGTGGAGATCTCGTCCCGGTCGCGGCCGGCGAGACGCTGCCCGAGTCCCACTGTCGCCCGGCCGGCTGCGGACAGCGGCAGGCTTGCCAGCCGAGCCGTTCGGCTCAGGGCACCTCTGGGGATGTCGGACACCGCACCATTGTGACAAAGTCCGGGCCGGGCCGGGTCGATCGCGTGTCCGCGCCGTCCGCGACGTGAACTGCCCCGGCGCCCCGTTACCGCAGGCTCAGTGTGCGGCAGCCACATTCGGCGTGCTGTGACCAACTCCGCCGGCGCGCCGTCGGGTCGCCCTGACGCCATTCGAGGGTGCCGTCGACGGTGCTCGGCCGGCAGATGCCGTCCACGTGCTCGAGCACCTGCCCGACGGCGAGGCAGGCCGCGGCCGTCAGCAGGAAGACCGGGACCTGGTGCGGTGCGCCGGTGAGTTGACTGGCCAGGGTCGGCCAGGCGGGGTCGGCGGCCGTCCGGTGGCGGTGCACGCAGGACAGGCAACTGGAGCGCCCGGGGAGGACGAGCGGCCCGACGACGGTGCGCGCCATCCCCGTCGCCACGGAGAGGTGCGGAATGCTGTCCCGTGAGTACCCGGCAGCCACGGCAAGGTCCGGCACGATGCCGCCGACCATCACCACGAGTGTCGGATGCTGGTGCGCCGCGGGCGTGTGCACCCGCAGCGTCGGGTAGCGCGCACGGAGCTCCGCGGTGAAATCCGGCGGCCGGTCGCCCACGGTCGCAACGGCGAGGTGCTGGCCCGCGGAGGCAGGCAACCACTCGCCGGGCGTCAGGCGCTCGTGATGCAGGTGTCCGATACCGGCAGCGGCGAGATGGGCGGTGATGGGATGCGTCGAGGGCGCCGTCCCACGGATGACGACCAGCGCGTCATCCCTGGCCTGCAGGATGCGGGTGGCGGCGGTGTGGCCATGGCGGTGGGTGAGTGCAGCGCGCTCATCGGCCAGGTGCGCGCCGACTGTCAGCGCCGCCGCGCCGGTCGCGGCCTCGGTGGGGACCAGCACACCGGCCACCAGGAGCTGGTCTAGCAGGCGCCGCCAGTCTTCCGGGTCGGCCTGCTGGCCGGCCAGCACGTCTCGAATTGCCGTCGATCCGTCCATCGAGGACAGGATCCGCACCGCGCCGTCGGGTGCATTGCGCACCACGACGCAGCGCGGCGCGTCCGTGCCGATCTGGACACTGCCGGGTTCCCGCTCGAGAACCCGGGTGCCGAACGGGAGCGCATACCTCCGGGACAGGTCCACCTGACCCGGCACGTGCTGCGCCGATGCTGTTTGCGTCACGATGCTGCTCACCCGGAACAGGGTGCAGCACCGAGCCCCTCCCGCCCGCGGGTTGTCCACAGGCGGTTGTCCACAGGCGGTTGCCTACCGACGGTTCCCACAGACTGTTGCGTGCCGACGGTTCCCACAGACTGTTGCGTGCCGACAGCTGCCTGCAGACGGGGGTGCCAGATGGTTGATCAGGCCTTGCCGAGGATCCGGTTCATCTTGGTTCCGCAGACCGGACAGATGCCCTTGGCCATCCTGCGACCGTTGGTCTCGGCAACTTCACCCTCGAAGTCCCGCTTCTCCTTGCATTTGACGCAGTAACCGTTGTATGTCTCGGCCATTGGCCTTCCTTTCGTCGTGGGGACCGGGCGCGTGCGCACTCCGGGACCGCATTTCACAGCCCGTGGCCAGTGATCCTTCGACCGGACCGGCGCTCACCGTACCCGTCGCTGAGCGTGGAAACGCGGATTCCCCGCTCAGCCACGGGGTAAATGTTCGACTGGGCGATTCGTCCCCGGATGCGCAGGCATTGCCGCCCCGCGGGTCTGCACCGCTCGATCGGGTGCTGGCAAACTGGCGCGATGGTCTACCTCGCGGAGCCGAAACGATACGAATCCATGCCCTACCGCCGCAGCGGAAAGAGCGGGTTGCACCTCCCGGCGGTGTCCCTCGGGTTGTGGCAGAACTTCGGTGACGTCGACCCGCTGGACCGCCAGCGCGCCGTCCTGCGGCGCGCGTTCGACCTCGGCGTGACGCACTTCGACCTGGCCAACAACTACGGCCCGCCCTACGGATCGGCCGAGACCAACTTCGGCCGGCTGATGGCCGAGGATTTCAAGCCCTACCGCGACGAATTGGTGATCTCCACCAAGGCCGGCTACGACATGTGGCCGGGCCCGTACGGGGACCTGGGTTCGCGCAAGTACCTGCTGGCCTCCCTCGACGCGTCGCTGGCAAGGATGGGCCTGGACTACGTCGACATCTTCTACTCGCACCGCGCCGACCCGGATACCCCGCTCGAGGAGACGATGGGAGCGCTGCACACCGCGGTGGCGTCCGGCCGCGCCCTCTATGCCGGGATCTCGTCGTACTCGCCGGAGCGGACCAGGCGGGCCGCCGCGATCCTTGCGGAGATGGGGACACCGCTGCTGATCCACCAGCCGTCGTACTCGATGCTCAATCGCTGGATCGAGGACGCCCTGCTGGACACCCTGGGTGAGTTGGGGGTCGGCTGCATCGCCTTCTCCCCGCTCGCGCAGGGCATGCTCACCGACCGGTACCTCGACGGGATTCCCGCGGATTCCCGGGCGTCCCGCGGCGGCTCGCTGTCGAAGGACCTGCTGACCGACGAGGCGCTTGACCACATCAGGGCGCTGAACGACATCGCCAAGGGACGCGGTCAGTCGCTCGCGCAGATGGCGCTGTCCTGGGCGCTGCGGGACGAGCGGGTGACGTCGGTGCTGGTCGGCGCATCGTCGGTGCAGCAGTTGGAGGACAACGTTGCGGCGATCGAGCACCTGGCGTTCGACACCGACGAGCTCAATGTGATCGAGGGGCACGCCGTGGATTCGGGCATCAACCTGTGGAGCCCGTCCAGCGCTGTCTGAGCGGGTTGACAGCGAACGGCCGGCGGCCCCTGAACCCGTCAGGGGCCGCCGGCCGTTTCATCGCTCCCGGGGACTTCACACCGCTCGCGGTGCCGGTCCTTCGTCATCGGGCTTGGCGTCGGGCTTGGTGGTGTCGGGCTTTGTGGCGTCGGGCTCGGGGGCGACGGTCGGGGATTCGGCATCGCTCGGACCGGGTGCGCCCAGCAACTCCGTCTCGATGTCGCCGAGCCCCTCCAGCAGTGCGCTGAACTCCTTGTCCCGCGCGATGAAGCCGGCGGGGTCATCCAGGTCGGCGAGCGACGGCAGCAGATCGGGGTGCGCCCACAGCGCGTCCCGGCCCTCGATGCCGCGTGACGCGGTGACCTCCCGCCACAGGTCGGCCGCCACCCGCAGTCGGCGCGGCCGCAACTCCAGCCCGATCAGGGTGGCGAAGGTCTGCTCGGCAGGACCACCGGTGGCCCGGCGGCGGCGCAGGGTCTCGCGGAGCGCCGGCCCGCCCGGCAACCGATCGCCGACCGCATCCGCGACCACCGTGTCGACCCAGCCCTCGACGAGGGCGAGCAACGTCTCCAGCTGAGCCATCGCGGCTTCCTGGCCCGGCGTGATCTTCGGCTCGAACATGCCCTGGCCAAGTGCGGCCTCGATGCTCGACGGATCCGATGGGTCCAGCGAGGACGCGAGCTGTTCGACGGCGGAGAAGTCCACCGAGATGGCCTTCGCGTAGTCGGTGATCAGCGAGATGACCCTGGCCTTGAGCCACGGCGTGCCCGCATAGAGGCGGTGATGCGCTGCCTCGCGGACGGCCAGATACAGCCGGACCTGGTCCTCGGGAAGATCGAGGCCCGACCCGAACTCGGCGATCGACCGGGGCAGCAGCGCGGCGGTGCCGTCGGGACCGAGGGGCAGGCCGACGTCGGTCGAGGTCAGGACCTCGTTGGCCAACTGGGCGAGGCCCTGGCCGATCTGCGACCCGAAGGCCATGCCGCCCATCGAGCCCATCATCGCCAGCAGCGGACCGGCCTGCGCCTTGGCCTGGTCGGGGAGGCCGTCGATCCACGCCCGGGAGACCTGTTCTGCAATAGGCGAGCAGAGCTTCTCCCACATCGGCATGGTCGCGTCGACCCACTGCCGAGGCGTCCACGCCGTCGACGTGCGGGCACCGGCGGGCATCGATGTGGCGCCGTCGAGCCACACTTCGGCGAGTTTGATGGCGTCGGCCACCTTCGCCACATCGATGGAGGAGGCGGGATGCGAGGCGGGCAACTGGGAGGTGGCCAGCTGCCGGGCGAGCTCGTAGTTGACCGGGCCGCTGGACGCTCCAGATGCTCCGGCCTGGGACATCATCTGGCCGAGCTGCGAGAGCATCGATCCAAGTTGATTGAGGTCGAAACCACCTGCCCCGGGGCCCTGACCGGGCTTGCCCTCAGGGTCGTCGTCACCTGGAGGGTTGAAGCCGAACGGCAGATTCGTCATAGGGCCACGGTACTGAACAACACCTCACCGTAGGGACTCAGCCGGCGCCTGATCGCCCACGGCGAACGGTTCACATCGGACGCCCCGACTTTCGCGGCGGTCCTCCCATCGGGGTACCCCCTACGCTCGGGCCCATGTCCTGGTTCTCGCGCATGACGCTGCGCGGCCGCACCGTGCTGGTCGGGTCATCCCTGACCGCGGTGCTGGTCGTAGCCGCAGCGGTGATACCGATCCCGTACGTCGCCGTGGGACCGGGCGTGACCTACGACACCCTCGGTGCGGTCGACGGCACCGAGATGATCACCTTCAGCGGCAAGGACATCCCGGCCTTGGCGACCAGGGACGAGACGGGCGGCGGTCACCTCAACATGACCACGGTCTCGATCACCGACAACGTGCCGCTCTTCGAGGCGCTCGGTCTGTGGGCGACCGGCCGGTATGCGCTCGCACCCAGGGAGGACTACTACCCGCCCGACAAGACCGTTGAAGAGGTGAGGGAGCGGGACGCGCAGGACTTCCGGGACTCACAGTCGGCCGCCGAGATCGCCTCACTGCGCTTCCTGGACTACCCGAGCGTGACGTACGTGGGGGAGATCGCCGACGGGTCTCCGAGCGCCGGCGTGCTGCAGCCGCAGGACCGCATCACCGCGATCGACGACACCCCGGTCACCGATTTTGCCTCGCTGCAAGCCGCATTGAAGGACACCTCGCCCGGTCAGGTGGTGGCCGTGAAGGTGCTCCGCGACGAGAAGGAGGTCACCGCGAAGGTGACCCTGGGCGGCAACGAGTCGGTCGGTCCACAGGGCTTCCTCGGGGTGGGCGCGGTGGAACGGCCGGTGGCGCCGTTCACCACGTCGATCGCCCTCGAACGCATCGGCGGGCCGTCTGCCGGACTGATGTTCACCCTCGGGATCATCGACAAGCTCACCGATGACGACCTGACCGGCGGCCGGTTCATCGCCGGGACCGGAACCATGGACGCGGACGGAAAGGTCGGCGGGATCGGCAGTGTGCTGCTCAAACTGATCACCGCGAGAGAAGCTGGGGCGACCGTTTTCCTGGTGCCGGCCGACAACTGCGCCGAGGCGGTGACGCAGGTGCCCGACGGCCTCCAGCTGGTGAAGGTCGGCACGGTCGAAGAGGCGGTTGACGCACTGGAGACGCTGAAGGCGGGCGGTACCCCGGCGGGCTGCTGACGTACCCGACGCCCGGGTTCATTCCTCGAACGTCAAGTGCAGCGCGGTGATCAGGTTGGGCGCGAGGTCGCCGCCGCGCAGCGGTGCGTCGTCGTGCTCGCCGCGCATCCGCATCAGGCAGGCGCCGCCCTTCGCATCCCGGAGCACACCGGCAACGAGTCGCGCCTCCGCCCGCTCCGGATGCCTGGCGGCCTGGTCGGCGGCCTCCGCTGGATCGTCTGAGAGGTCGGCGCCTGCATCGGGCGGCAGCACCACGATCTCCTGGACCAGGACGCAGCCGGCCACCTCGGCCGGCCAGGAGATCTGGGCGAGGGCCTCCGAGAGTTCGCCCTCCGGAAGCGATTCCTGCGCGATCGGCGTGTACACGGCCGCACCCAGCGACGGAGCGAGGTCGGGTTGAGCGGCCATCAGGTCGGCGGTGGCGACCAGTGCGAACAGTTGCGGCGGGGCATCCCAGCCCGCCGACGCCGCGAACTCCTCGACCTCGGCAACGGCGACCGCGAGGTCGGGGTCCTCCCACCAATCCGGCGTGCTCACGCGGATGATCTTCGCACGCGGCTCACAGACCTCTCGCCGGTCCGAATGGTCCACTTCGACGGCAAAGCAGGACAACATCCCGTTTCGTTCGACCTGTCGGCCAGGGAACCTCTGAGCGGTGCCTACAGTTGAGTGGGCGGGGGCCGGTCAGGCTGAGGTCCCCACGAGAGCGTCCGCGATGCGGTGTGTGCACTGCGCGCGCTGGTTCTGCACCGAAGTTTCGACCCGAGGAGTTCACCAGTGGCCATGCGGCCCCCCGTTGGTTTGCCCACCATGTCCCGACGCGCCAGGCGGGTGCTGATCGCGCTGGTCAGCCTCGCTGTTCTTGCGATCCTGTGGTTCCAGTTCGTCGGGATCTACGTCGACTGGCTGTGGTACGGCGAGGTCGGATTCCGCGAGGTCTTCACCACCCAGGCGATCAGCCGCATCATCCTGTTCCTGATCGCGGCGGTGGTCGGCGGCGGGCTCGTCCTCGGATCGCTGTACATCGCCTACCGGTCCCGGCCGGTTTTCGTGCCGAGCAACGAGATCGACCCGCTGGCCCCGTACCGGACGATCGTCAGCACCCGGCCGAAATTGTTCCTGTTCAGCATCTCCGGTCTGGTCGCCCTGATCTGCGGGCTGTCCGCGCAGTCCAACTGGGCCACCGTCCAGCTGTGGCTCAACGGCGGCGACTTCGGCACCACGGACCCGCAGTTCGGCAACGATGTCGGCTTCTACGTGTTCACCCTGCCGATGATCCAGATGGTGCTCGGCTGGCTCTTCGTCATCATCGCGATCTGCTTCATCGCCGTCGCCGTCGTGCAGTACCTTTTCGGCGGCCTGCGGCTCAGCGGGCCCGGCCGGAAGATCACCCCGCAGGCCACCCTCCAGCTCTCCCTGCTGGTAGCGGCTTTCGTCCTGCTGAAGGCCGTGCAGTACTGGTACGACCGCTACGAACTGCTGTTCTCCAACCGCGGCGGCACCTTCACCGGCGCCTCCTACACCGACATCAACGCGGTGCTGCCGGCCAAGCTCATCCTTATGCTCATCGCCGCGATCTGCGCAATCGGGTTTGTCGTCGGCGCCTTCACCCGTTCCATCAAGCTGCCGGCGATCGCGCTCGGCCTGCTGGTGCTGTCCAGCGTGCTGATCGGTGGCGTCTGGCCGCTGGTGCTGCAGCAGGTGGTCGTCAACCCGAACGGCATCAACCGGGAGCCCGAGTACATCGCCCGCAACATCGAGGCGACCCGCACCGCGTACCAGATCCGGGACGACCAGATCAATTACGTCGACTACCCGGCCGTGCTGGCGGGGGATCCACGGGACATCATCAGCGACACCGACACGCTGCCGAACGCCCGGCTGCTGGACCCGAACGTGCTCTCGCCGACGTTCACCCAGCAGCAGCAGCTTCGGAACTTCTACGGGTTCCCGGACCAGCTGGCGATGGACCGCTACACCGTCAATGGGGTCACCCAGGACTATGTGGTCGCGGCCCGCGAGCTGAACGCGGACGGCCTCAACGACGCGCAGAAGAACTGGATCAACGAGCACATGGTGTTCACCCACGGCGACGGTTTCGTGGCCGCGCCGGCGAACAAGGTGAACAACGGTTACCCGGACTACAACGTGTCCGACATCGCCAGCATCGGCCAGACGACCAATCCGATTCCGGTTGACCAGCCGCGCACCTATTACGGGCAGTTGACGACGGACTACGCCATCGTCGGTGCCGCGGAGGGTGGCGTCGCTCGCGAGTACGACACCGAGACAACCCGCTACACCTACACCGGCCAGGGCGGTGTGTCGATCGGAAACCTGTTCCAGAGAGCGGTCTTCGCGACCGAGTACGGCGAGGCGAATTTCCTGTTCTCCTCCGAGATCAACGCAGAATCCAAGATCATGTACTATCGCGATCCGCTGACCCGGGTGCAGAAGGCGGCACCGTTCCTGACCACTGATACCAAGGCCTACCCGGCCGTGGTCGACGGCCGGATCGTCTGGATCGTGGATGCCTATACAACGGCGACGAACTATCCCTACGCCCAGGCGGTGACCCTGTCGGACGCCACGAACAACTCGCTGGCGGCCCGCGGCGCGACCGGCCAGGCGAACACCCAGGTCAGCTACATCCGCAACTCGGTCAAGGCAACGGTCGATGCGTACGACGGCACGGTGACCCTGTACGAGGTGAAAGCGGACACGCCCGATCCGGTGCTGAAGGCATGGGAGGGCGTGTTCCCGGGTCTGGTGAAGCCGGCCGGTGACGTGTCGCCGGACCTGCAGGCGCACTTCCGCTACCCGCAGGATTTGTTCGAGGTCCAACGATCGCTGCTGGTGCGCTACCACGTCGATGATCCGGTCGACTTCTTCCAGAGCTCGGGCTTCTGGCGCGTGCCGAACGACCCGACGGTCAGTGAGGCCATCCAGGCGCCGCAGCCGCCGTACTACCTGCAGGTCAAGCTGCCCGGTTCGGACACCCCGAAATTCGAGCTGACCAGCGTGCTCACCGGTTTCCAGCGTGAGTTCATGAGCGCCTACGTGTCGGCGTCCTCCGATCCGGAGAACTACGGGCAACTCACGGTCCTGCGACTACCCACGGCGACCCAGACGCCCGGTCCGACACAGGTTCAACAGCTGTTCCGAACAACCCAGGAGGTCAGTAGCCTCGTCACGTTGTCCACCCAGCAGGGTGGCGCGCGGGTGATCTTCGGCAACCTGCTGACGCTCCCGGTGAACGACGGCCTGCTGTATGTCGAGCCCTTCTACATCCAGGGACAGGCGTCGACGACCTCGTTCCCACAGCTGAACCGGGTGCTCGTCTGGTACGCCGGACGGGTTGGGGTCGGGACGACGCTGGAACAGGCGCTGACCCAGGCGGCAGAAACCGCGCCGGTTGCTGCGCCGACGGACGGCAGCGACCCAGGCGCGCCGCTGCCCACGACGCCGCCCCAGTCCGGGGCGACGCCGCCGAGCACCCAGGCGCAGGCGCCACCGGTCGACCTCGCTGCTGCGCTGGCGGCATTGGATACTGCTTCCGCCAACCTGGACGCTGCCAAGGCGTCTCAGAATCTCAGTGAGATCGGTGCCGCCACCCAGCGGCTCGAGGACGCGGTCAATGCGTATCTGACGTTGGCGGACCAGGCCAACGCCGGGAACAGCGCCAGCCTGGCGCCGGTGCCGTCGGCCGGCGGGTAGTGTTTCGAAAGGCCCAGATCGGGCGGCGCGGGTCTAGACCCGCTGTCGTTCACGTCACATCCGTTGTGGCGTAACCGATTTGGTTGTGGTGACATCAGCTTGTTACAGTGGTGTCACCACAACGACGCGGGGTGGAGCAGCTCGGTAGCTCGCTGGGCTCATAACCCAGAGGTCGCAGGTTCGAATCCTGCCCCCGCT
>CAVSLZ010000003.1:0-880786 GCA_963728865.1 uncultured Actinomycetota bacterium
GGGTGCCCAGGTTGTCGGTGGCATCGCCGGGGCGGTCCTGGCGAATGCGATGTTCGATCTCCCGGCGGTGCAGATCTCGGGCACCGACCGGGCGACGACCGGGCACGGGATCGGCGAGATCGTCGCCACCGCCGGTCTTGTTGCGTTGATCTTCCTGCTGGCCCGGACCGGGCGGCACGCTCTATCCGCGGCGGCGGTCGGCGCCTACATCGGCGCCGCCTACTGGTTCACCTCCTCGACCTCGTTCGCGGACCCCGCCGTAACGGTGGGCCGGGTCTTTTCCGACACCTTCGCCGGGATCGCTCCGTCGTCGGTTCCGCTCTACGTCGGCGCGCAGATCATTGGTGCGGCAGTCGGGGTGGGTATGGTCGTCGCGCTTTCCCGGCTTCCGACACTCACCCGGACCGGGCTGCTGAGACTGAACCCTCGGAAGTTACCGCCGAGGCCTCGTCGAACAGGGAGCACTGAACACCGTGTCTGGCAGGCATCTGATCGCCGTCGGAGGCAGTGACGCGGGTATAGCGGCAGCCCTGCGCGCTCGAGCGCTGGACCCGGGTTGGGACGTGACCGTGGTCGTCGCCGACGCGTTCCCCAACTTCTCGATCTGCGGGATCCCGTACTACCTGTCCGGGGAGGTCGGGCACTGGCAGAACCTCGCCCACCGCACCACCGCCGACCTGGAGGCCACCGGCATGGCCCTGCGCCTGAATACCCTGGCCGCCGATATCGACGTCACCGCCCGCCGGCTGATCGTGCAGAACCCGGGCGGTGGCACCTCCGAGCTGCCCTTTGACGCCCTGGTCATCGGAACCGGGGCGGTGTCCGCCCGGCCCCCGATCACCGGCCTGACCGGGCCGGACGCATTGGGTCCGGGCGACGGGGTGCACCTGCTGCATTCCATGGGTGACACCTTCGCGGTCGCCGAATCCATCAGAACACGTCACCCGAAGACGGCGGTGGTGATCGGAGCCGGATACATCGGCCTGGAAATGGCCGAAAGCCTGACGACCCTGGGTATCCAGGTCACCCAGATCGAGGCACTCCCGGAAGTCCTGCCCACCGTTGATCCGCACCTCGGCCGGCTCGTGCACACCGAATTGGAAACCCACGAAGTGCAGGTGGCAACGTCCACGACCGTCAACCGGATCTCCCGCCACTCGACCGGTGCCCTCCAGGTCGAAGCCAGCGCACCCACCGGGCAATTCACCCGAACAGTGGACCTGGTGCTGGTCGTCGTTGGGGCCCGCCCTGACACCGCACTGGCCGCGACGGCCGGCGCTGCCCTCGGCGTCAAGGGCGCCATCACGGTGGACAGGCACATGCAGACCAGCCTGCCCGGCGTCTTCGCCGCCGGGGACTGCGTCGTCACTCACCATCGTCTGCTCGGCCCGGTCTGGCTCCCGCTGGGCACCACCGCGCACAAACCGGGCCGCGTCGCCGGGGAAAGCGCGATCGGCGGGCACCGCCAGTTCGCCGGCAGCGTCGGCACCCAAGTGGTGAAGGTCTTCGACCTGGTCGCTGCCGGACCGGGCTGCGTGACCACGAAGCCCGGTCCGCCGGGCACGGCTGGGAACCGGTCACCGTCACCAGCGTCGCGGACGACCACAAGGCCTACTACCCGGGCGCGACCCCATCACCCTGTCCGTCACCGGTGATGTCGCCAGCGGCCGGCTCCTCGGCGCGCAACTGATCGGGCGCCTGGGTGCCGAGATCTCCAAACGCGTCGACACCTACGCCGCGGCATTGTTCAACGACATGACCGTCGACCAGGTCAGCGACCTCGACCTGTCCTACACGCCACCGCTCGGCAGCCCCTGGGACGCCGTCCAAATCGCCTGTCAAGCCTGGACCAGCACCCAGGAAGCTGCCAAACTCGTTGCTCTGCAACACCTATAGACCCGAGAAGGAAGTGCTCTCATCGTGACCGAAACACTGCGCAAGCCCACCGTGTTGTTCGTCTGCGTCCACAACGCCGGCCGCTCCCAGATGGCCGCCGGATATCTCGCCGCGCTCGCCGACGGACGGATCGAGGTCCGCTCCGCCGGATCTCAACCCGGAACTCAGGTCAACCCGGTCGCGATCCAAGCCATGGCCGAAGAGGGCATCGACATCTCCACCCCAACCCCGAAAATCCTCACCACCGAATCCGTGCAGGCCTCCGACGTGGTCATCACCATGGGCTGCGGTGATGCCTGCCCGATCTTCCCCGGGAAGCGATACGAGGACTGGGAACTGGAGGACCCCGCCGGGAAAGGCATCGACACCGTTCGCCGCGTCCGCGACGACATCCGCGGCCGGGTACAAACACTGATCGGTGAACTCCTACCCACCGGGCCGCAGGCATGACCGCCCCGACCCAGCCGTCGGTGCTGTTCGTCTGCGTCAAGAACGGCGGCAAATCACAGATGGCCGCCGGCCTCATGCGCAAGGCCGCCGGGGACACCGTCACCGTGGAATCCGCCGGTACCGCCCCCGGTGCCGCCATCAATGCCCTGTCAGCGGAGTCGCTGCTCGAGGTCGGCGTCGACATCACCGATCAAGTACCGAAACAGCTCCCGACGAGCTCATCAGCGGGTTTGACCGGGTCATCGTCCTCGGCCGGGAGGCGCAGGTCCAACCCGTCGACGACACCCTCGTCAATTATTGGGACACCGACGAACCCTCAGAACGCGGCATCGGCGGCATCGCACGCATGCGCCTGGTTCGCGACGACATCCCCGACGGGTCGATGACCTTGCTCGTCAACTCGGACAGGGACGGGCTCCGACCCCATAGCCGGCGGCGCGGCGCAGCCGCGGAATCCGCTCAACCGGCTGCAGCTTTGTGCGGTGAAGTCAGTCGGCCAGATCGTCATCGAGTGCAGCTGTCCACTCCGGAACCTTCTTGTCGGCCCAACGCTGCTTTGCGACGGCCTTGAGGTAGTACTTCCGGCCACCGGACTTCGTAAGCTCGCGCTTCTTGAACCGGTACCGGCCCTCGCCGCTGATCGCCGCATCATCGACGGTCGTGGTCTTGCCGCGCTGCTTGCCATCGAGGAAGCGGATGAGTGCCACGAGAGCAAGCTACCGGGGGACGGTGCCAAGCTTCCACGGGATGTTCCTCGGGACCAGCAGGAAGTCGGGCGAGAGTTATCCCCACCATGCAGGTCAGCTGATCACTGACCGTTGACGTCGCGCACTCGCGGTTGGCGAGGCGTCGTAGTGGAATCCCGAGTCAGTGCTCGTCAGGGCACTGACCCGCCCGCGCGTCCGACCTCTACTTCACCCGCCCAGTCACCGGCCTCGATGTGTCTCATGACCCGTGTAGCTAACTGCCTCTCCAAAGCATCCGTACACGGGTCATGCGACATAGCGAGTAAAGGATCGTATTGATACTTCCAGCCCAGATGCCGCGGGTCGACGCGTTACCGGGCGTTGCCTTGCACTGGATGGAGGCAATACCTCGCTGTGCCGCTCGTGCGTGAAGCAGCTGACAGCTGGGTAACCCTGTAACCATCGGTTGGTTGCGTTCGAGGCCCGGGATGGTGCTGCGATGAAGATCGTGGAGCGGTTCGCGGCCGCGTATGCCCATGCCGGTTCCGGTGATTTCACTGCCCCGGAGTTGCTGCCGGTCCGGTTGGCCGTGGCATGCGCACACGTTCTTCCGGTCGCCGGCGTCGGCATCAGTATGTTCGGCGGGTCCGGCCTGCGGGTTCCGGTCGGTGCCAGCGACGACGATGCGGCGGTCGCGGAACGGTTGCAGTTCACCGCTGGGGAGGGCCCATGTCTGGACGCGCACCACTTGTCCCGCTCGGTGATGGCGACCGAGTCGTTGATAGCGCAACGGTGGCCGCAGTTTCACGCCGGGTTGGTCACGAGGACCCGTTCCGTGCGGTCACCGCGATCCCGTTGCCGCTGCGCCTTCAGGGCGCTGGGACCATCGATTTGATGTTCCACAGCTCCGCTGACATGGCGGGGCTGGACGTCACGGACGCGGACACCGTTGTGAGCGAGGTGGAACGGATCCTGCGGACGGACAGTGTTGTCGAGTTCTCCCTGCTGGGCCCTGGGCCCGCGTGGTTGGACGGCCCGTCGGCGGAATCCCGCAACGCGGTGATTATTGCGTTGGGGTTTTTGAACGTCGCGCTGGAGGTCACGGCGCCTGATGCGTTGGCGTTGCTCCGCGGGCGCGCATTCGCCGTCGGTCGCACCGTGGACGACATCGCCCGCGACGTCATCGACCGCCGGCTGCCGGCCGATGCGTTGCGGGTGGACAGCAACTACTGACCGGTGCTCGCCCGGCGGGGTCAGCCCGCTTGAGAGTGCGGCATGACGGGCGATGAGTGATCGATGACGTGGATCGGCGACGTGGCCGGTACGAGCCCGCCGGCGCCACCTTATGTGAACAAGCCTTGTAGCTTAGCCCGGATGCACCGCCGGTGATCTTGGGTCCGGGTAGTTGATCTTGAGCCTGGTGTTTCCGGGGTGGGGCAGTTTTCAGCTCCCGGCTGGTCCGGGTGTCTCCGTATCTGAAACTGGTTCAGGGCCTGCGCGGCGGTGGTCGATGGTCAGGTCGTGGGTGGTGGGCCGATCGCTGCGGTGAACAGGCGCTGCCAGGCGTTGGCCCAGGGCCACCGGTTGGGCAGTCGCAGGGTGGCGCGGCGGGCGGAGCGGGTGATCTGGGCGGCCACGGTGATCAGCTGGGTTCGGATGGTCGCGGTGACGGCTTTGGCGTGGAACCGGCCGGCGAGGGCGCCGACCGCGCGGGTGAGGTTGAACGCCATCGCGGCCAGCACCAGCCACGCGGAGTTCGCCGCGAACGACCCGGACGGCAGGTGCGCCAGCGGCCCGTTCTTCAGGTCGGCGATGACCTGTTCGATCACTGCGTGCCGGCGGTGGTCGGCCTCCGCGGCCAGCATCGGCCGGGGTGAATCGGTGAACACGGCGTGGTGCCGCCAGACCCGGAACAACTCGCCCTGCGCGTTCTGCACCGTGTGGTCGGGGTTGGCGTCGCGGACCCGGCGGACGATCAACCGGGCGGTGACCTGCCGGCCTTGCCGCTGGAAGTGAAGGCGGTGAAACAGGTCTCGGCGACCTCGGCGTCGGACACCCACCGCTGGAGTTCTGTCGTCGAACACCGCTTTCGGGTACCGGATGGTGGTCCAGGCGTTGTCGGGGATCGGCTCGATCGCCGCGGTGACGGCGTTGTCCTTGCGGGCGGTGATGGAGAACCGGGCCCCGGCCCGGCGGGCGGCGGCGATCACGTCCCGGCCGTAGAACGCGCTGTCCGCCCGGAGCACCACCAGACCCGGTCACCCCGCACGACCTGGTGGTGACCAGGGCGTCGGCGACCAGCCGGGCGGCGCCCCTGGCGGAGTTCGCTGATCCTTTCCGCAGCCTGGTCGCGACGATCACCGGCGCCGACGACGCGGTGGACGCGGTGGCCAGGAATGCATTCAATCCCTTGATGCCGGTGTACCCGTAACCGGCGCCCTGCTTGGCGTACCCGTAGGTCTGCTCGGACGGTGTCGTCGATATCGACGAACGTCACGTCCGCGCCGGTGCTGACCAGCGGGGCGTGGCGGGTCAGGCCGGTCAGGAACCGGGAGCCGACCGCGTCGAGCTGCCGGACATGACCGAACCGGAACGAGCGCAGGAACGTGCCCAGCGTCGACGGTGCCCGCACCCCGGTGAACAACCGGCCCATCCCGCCGTGCCGCAGACACGGCACGCGGGTCAGAACGCTCCTCTACTGTGGCGACCGTCGGAATCGTGGTGATGGTGGTCGACGTAGCTGCCGCGCCGGCGACACTCTCGGCCGGCAGTCCGTGCCGCGCTTGCAGGGCCGCCGACAGCGTCATCAGTTGTTGCGGGCGGTCCAGCGCACGGGCAACGCGATAAAATTTCACCGTTCCCGTAAGCCGACGCCCTGTCATGTCTTGGGTGTGGTGCTTAACGGTCTCGCACCATGGCTCCGAGGGTAAATCTTTGGCGATACGGATCTGGCATTCGTAGCAGGCCGGCGCCGGTGCCTAGCCGAGTTGCGCCGGAGAGGATCAGCTTGGGCTGGCCAGTCCTTTCGATGGTCACTGGTCCGGACCGGGCTGTAAACCTCCGATCGGCCGCCGCCGAACACCGCGTGCAGTCGTACTCGGACAGATCTGTGCAGCCGTCTTCGGACATCGACAACCAGGACGAGGACGAGGACGCATTCGACACCTACGTCCGACAGCATTCCGTGCTGCTGAACCCTGAGAGGGCACCCATCCGCGTGGTGCGGAACTGGCGGCCGTGGATGTCACCGGGGCCTTTGCGCCGGGCGTGCCCGGTCTGTCAGGCCAGCACAGACCCAGGTTTGGATCTGATGTCGCAGATCCCGCTGATGCTCAGCTGCCCTCATCATCAGTGCCTGCTGGAGCCCTACTACGGGGTGCCCGGATCATTCGGGCACTGGGAAGCCGGGGACATCGTCCGACCGCGGGCGGCCGCGCGATCCGTGGTGGACATGGATCGGCGAACCTGGCTGGCATTGACCGTCGGCCAAGTTGACCTGGCCGGCCGGCGGATCGCCGCCGGCGAGTGGTTCCGGCTGATGCGCACCCTGCTCGACGAGGTGAACACCCCGCCGTCACAAGCCCGCACACAGGCATTGGCCCTCCGGAAGGTTTGGGCCGAGACCGGGCTCCCGCTCCGCGGCGGCCAAAACCGTTGGCGGCCATACGAGATGCTCACCTGGCCAGTCCAGCAGATGTTGCTCGAAGCCGCGGCCACCGCGATCACTCTGATCGAGAGCGGCACTATCCGACCCCCGGGTGTGCACGGTGCACTCTTCAGGCCCCCACCAGCGCAGCCGGTCTTCGACGACGCATCAACAGCAATGCCGGCGGCCACCGATACGTGGACAAAGGTTTGGATCGCCTTCGAGGAAGCGGTCGCCGAAGCGAAACGTGACCCGAAGTCCGCCGCCATGCTCTACCACCTCTGCACCCTGGGCGGAACAGACGAGGCCAGCATCAACCAGGTCCACACCATCCTGGCCGAACTGGGCATCACACCCTACTACCGGACACATCAGTTGCAAGGCAATGACTTCCGTGACAGAACGGAAGCGGTCAGAATGGGCCAATGACCACTACTGGTTCCGTGCGCAGCTGGTTCAGCGAACAAGGTTGGGGTGTCATCGACTCACCGGAGACACCCGGCGGCTGCTGGGCCCACTTCGGCAATGTCATGATCCCCGGCTACAAGGAGCTCACCGCCGGACAGCTGGTCAACCTGGATTGGGAACCTGCCGATCAGGACGGATACCGATTCCGCGCCCTCCGCGTCTGGCCAACAGGAACTGACCCGATCGAGACACCCCAGGTGACGGGTTCCTCGTCCGCGTATTCCAGCACCCTGACGATCACCTTCGACAATCCTGATCACCTATAGCGGCCACCACCCGAATAGTTCACGGCCGGGGTCGCAACGGTACGACGGTCGCGACACAGACTCCCCTGGGGCCAGCGACCGCAGGACCGCGCTATTCCAGTTCTTCGTAGACCCTGCTGTAGGGCGAGATCGAAATGGCCTCCAGTTCAGGGTGCGACAGCACCCCGTCGATGCATTCCTGGCTGCCGCCGACAAACACGCTCCGGGCATAGATGTCGTTGCCCACGCACCACTCGTGACCAGCTGGCCACCACCAGTTCGGCAACCGCCGATCATCCTCGATGAACGGTGTGCAAGCGTCCTGGAGCGAACCTGCCAGCAGGAACAAGGACCGGTGCTGCGACATCGCGATTTTCGGTGCTTTCAGCCCGGCGAAATAGTCGGACGCCGATGCGTACCCGTCCCAGACCAGGAAGTAACAGTCCTGCGGGGTTGCGGTGTAGGGCTCGAGAACGGATGTCAGCGCACGTGCCATCCCCGGGTCCGGGCTCCAATCTGGGGCATCCAGGTTGATCAACTCACCGTCGTCTCGAAGGTTGAAGGCCAGGTCGCTCCACTGGGTCTCCGCCGTGAGCTCAACGCCTACTTCCCGAGCGATTTTGGACCAGCGGACCGGAGCTCCGTCGAAACCGTTGGCGGGATTGAGGACACGGGCGTAGGCCTCGAAACCGGCCGACACGTACGACTGCACCACCAGCGGCTCTGATGATGAAACCCGCAGCAGCCAATCCACTTGTGAAGCCTCGGCGGCCGGTCTGAGCATCGATCCGCTTCCCCTCGTGTTGTCGAGCCGGCACTAGCGGGCCACGAACGACCGTACCCAGTCGTCCGGTCACCGCGGCCTTCGTTTTCAGTGTCTCGAAAACCTTTTGATTATCGAGACACCAATCCACCGCTGCCCTGGCTGATCCGCCGCCGCTTGAATGGAGTCGATTGGCCGTCTCGGAAAGTCATCTCATCGCTCTTAGTGTCTCACGCCCAGTCCGAGGGGTTTTCGAGGCATACTGTGCGGATGAGGCTTCTCGGTTACACCCGGGTCAGCACCGCAACCCAGGACGCACAGCTACAGCGGGACGCCCTCGTCGCTGACGGCGTCCAACAGCGGGACATCTTCTCGGACGTCACCTCCGGCAGCAAGACCGCCGCGACCCGGCCCGGGATGAGGCGACTACTCGACTACGCAGAGACAGGCGACACCGTCGTTGTCTGGCGAATCGACCGCCTCGGCCGCTCCCTCATCGACGTGCTCAACACCGTGAACGGCCTTCGGGACGCAGGCATCTCAGTGCGGTCCATCTCGGACGGCATCGACCCCGCAACCTCGACCGGTCGGCTGATGCTGAACATGCTGGCCACCCTCGCCGAGTACGAACGCGAGCTCATCGTCGAGCGGGTCAACGCCGGCATCGCAACATCCCGCGCCGCCGGCACCCGCTTCGGCCGGCCCCACAGCGACCCGACTGTGATCAACGACAAACTCAGGATCGTCAGCCAAGCCCGCGAAGCCGGGAAAACGGCCGCCCAAGCCGCGGCGTTAGTGGGTTGGAGCCGTGCCACCCTCTACCGGCACCACCAAAATCGCCACCCAACGGGAGTCAGCGCCAGTCCCGATTGACCGTGCTCAAGACTCCGGGCGCGGGTGCTACGGCAGTCGGTTCCCTGTCTATTCGTCGACGAAACCAGGGCGGACGGCGGCCAGGATGATCAAAGAGCAAGAATGCCAATGAGCCATCCCGTTGTGCCGCTTGTTCTATCTCGGCTAAGCGACAACAAAGACATCCGGGTGCGGAAGGTTCTGAACCGGGGTGACACCGTCGCGGTGATCGCTGAGAACGCCCAGGTACGCCGGCACATCATCGTCGAGAAGATCAACGGTCAGTGGGCGGTTCCCGCCCTCATCGGCGGGCACGGCGAGCTGACGGCGTGCCAGCTTTGCTGATCTGCCTGCAAAGATCAGCCGCAGTTGCCCGTTCCTATCGCACGCCGGTGCCGAACCGCATGACGGCCGATCCGCTGCCCGACCGCTCACGCCGCGGACAAGATCGAATACCCCGTGCAGGCGACCTCGGACAGCTGTGCAGATGACCTCGGACATTGACACCCGATTGCGGTTCGTCAACCGGGACGCTCGGCAGAACTATCCCAGCCGGGACCGCGGACCTCGCAGCCTGCACCCCCGCGCCACGCCGCTGACCGGAGGCGGGACTCGAACGACGAGCCGCATCGACGTACGAGGCGGGCGTATGAGGGCACATCTAAGGCTTGACCCCATGCGCCGAGCTGGTCCCCAGGCGAACGATGCAGTGACACGGCCAGCCCGCCTGCAGCCCGCCGGCCGGGCCGGTGATCCACCGCCGCGATCCATACACGCGCCACGAGACAGGGGAGCATGATGAGCGTTACTGAGTACGACACGGACACCAACGTCGGCGACGATCCCATCGACCCCGACGCGCTGGAGGCGTTCGCCGGCCACATGGTGGGGGTGATGAGCGGCGCCGCTACCTGCTTGGGCGTGTGGCTCGGCGACGAGCTCGGCCTGTACCGGGCCTTGGCAGGCAACGGGCCGACCAGCCATGAGCAGCTCGCCGAGGTGACCGGCTGCCACCCTCGGCTCGTGCGTGAGTGGCTCGACGGGCAGACCGCCGCCGGGCTCCTCTCACGCCTTGCCGCGACCGACCAGTACGTGCTTCCGGACGTCCACGCAGTGGTTCTGGCGAACGACGAGTCTCCGGCCTTCATGGCCCGCTCGATGAACAGCTTCGGCGCGATGTTCATCGGGTTCCCCAAGGTTGTCGAGGCGTTCCTCGGCGACGGCGGCCTGCTCTGGGGCGAGCACAGCCACTACCTGTTCGCGGGCACCGAGTGGTTCTTCCGACCCGGCTACCGCGCGTTCCTGGCCACCGAGTGGCTCCCCGCGCTCGACGGGGTGGTGGACACGCTCGCCGCGGGCGGACGTGTTGCCGACGTCGGCTGCGGTCACGGTGCCTCCATCGTCGCCATGGCGCAAGCGTTCCCGCACGCCACCTTCACGGGCGTCGACTCCCACGACGGGTCGGTCGAGGTCGCTCGCGCCCGGGTCGTCGAGGCGGGTGTGGATGGCCGAGTGGACCTCCAGGTCAACACCGCGACGGGGTACGACGGCACCCACGACCTGATCTGCTTCTTCGACTGTCTCCACGACATGGATGATCCTGTTGGCGCGCTCCGCCACGCGCGTCACCACCTGGCCGAGGGCGGCACCGTGATGCTGGTCGAGCCGATGGCGCTGGACGACCGCGACACCAACATCGCCGAGAACCCGCTGGCCGCGCTGTTCTACCACGCCTCGCTCGCGCTGTGCGTGCCCAACTCGCTTGCGGGGGACACGGGCACCGCCCTCGGCGCCCAGGCCGGCGAACCGACACTCCGGAGCATCCTGCAAGACGCCGGTTTCACCCACGTGCGTCAGGCGGCCTCGACCCCGACCAACCTCATCCTCGAAGCACGCCCCTGACCTCCCGGACTAGGGTCTCGGGACCCCGGACCGGCCACCAGGAGGTGGCGCCTCAGGCCGGCGTACCGTTGCAGCGCCGACCACCGCGGGGAAGACTCTTTGTCAGGACACCCGGTCGGCGTGCTTCGTCGGCGGTGACGGCGAAGGGCGGATGACGTGGTTGCCTCGACCCGAGTGGTCGGTCGCGACGACGAGTTGTCGACGGTCACGGACCGGCTCGGCCGTGCGGCTGAGGGGGCACCCGGTGCCGTGGTCGTGGCCGGGGACGCCGGCATCGGCAAGACGCGCTTCGTCCGGGAGGTCGCGGCTCGCGCACGGGGCGACGGTTGGACGGTGTTGGCCGGGGCGTGCGTCGAGCTGTCCGAAGGTGCGGCGATGCTCGCGCCCGTCGCCCAGGTGCTGCGGCAGCTCGGCCGCGACCGCGGCGATGACAAGCTGGCTGCGCTGCTGGAGGGACCGGCGCTGCGACTCGCGCGCTTGGTGCCGGAGCTGGCGATCGACACAGCCGGTCTCGAGGCGGGATCGGCGGCGCAGGTGCTCGTCTCCTTCCACCGACTGCTCCGCAGGCTCGGGGACGAGGCGCCGGTGCTGCTGGTGCTCGAGGACCTGCACTGGGCGGACGTGACGACGCGAGACCTCCTGCTCCACCTGTCGTCGCGGCTGTACGACGAGCGGCTGCTCGTGCTGGCCACCGTCCGCACCGACGACCTGGACCGCCGGCACCCGCTGCGTCCCGTGCTCGCCGAGGTTGTGCGGCGGCCCGAGGTGGTTCGGGTGGACCTCGGACCACTCGAGCTCGGAGCGCTGGCGGCACACCTCGCGCGGTCGACCGGCAACCCGGACGGCCGGGACATGCGGGCCATCGCCGAGCGGGCGGGCGGCAACCCGTTCTTCGCCGAGGAGATGGCCGAGGTCGGGGCGGACGGTGGTCTGCCGCCGTCCCTCGAAGAGGTGCTGTCGCTGCGGCTCGAGCGGTTGCCCCTCGACGCGCAGCGGTTGCTCGGAGAGGCAGCCGTTCTTGGTGCGAACATCGACCCGACGCTGCTCTCCTCGGTGACGAGCCTCCACCGCGCTGCCGTCCGGTCGGCGCTGCGGTCGGCGCTGGACGACGGCGTGCTGCTGGTCGACGGGGCTGCGTACGCGTTCCGGCACGCGCTGCTGCGGGAGGTGGCGCTGGAGGGACTGCTGCCCGAGGAGCGGGTCGCCGCCCACGCCGCGGCCGCTGCGGCGCTGGAGGCCGCTCCCGACCTGGCGGCGGCCGGCCGGGCGGGGGCGCAGGGCCAGGTGGCGCACCACTGGTGGGAGGCCGGGGAACCGTCCCGTTGCCTGGTGGCATCGGTGCTGGCTGCGCGTGAGGCGGAGAACGCCTTCGCTGGTGCCGTGGCGCTGCGACACCTGCGGCGGGCGATCGAGTTGTGGGAGGTGGCGGACGACCCCCGGGCGCTGACGGGCACCACCCGCGGTGCGCTGCTGCTCGCGGCGACCAGAGTGGCGTGGGAGCTCGACGCCCCCGATGTTCGTGAGCTCGGGGTTGCCGCGATCCGGGAGGCCGATGCGGCCCGTGACCCCCGAGCGAGGGCTGAGGCGAGTCTGCTGCAGACGTTGGTGCTCATCCGCTTCGGTCATGTGCATGAGGCGCTCGACGTGGCCACCCGCGAGCTCGCCCGTCACGACGAGGAGGGCTCCGCGGCGCGAGCGTTGGCACTCGTGGCCCACGGGGCCGCTGTGACCCGCGCGAGCGAGGGGTTCGAGGGTGCCTGGGACCTCGACGACATCGCCACCGACTTCGACGTGGCCTTGGCCGCCGCGCGGGCAGCTGGCGACGTCGACGTCGAGGCGACGGTACTGACGGCCGACATCGAGACCATCGGTCTCTACCTGGCCGACCGCGCGAGTCGGGCTGCGGCGGCGCTCGCCGCGCTCGCTGCGACCGGCCGGGCGGGTGCGATCACGCCCGGGCTCGCGACCTACTGGGCCGCCCAGCAGGCGTACCTCACTGGTCACCACGATGAGCTCGAGTCCGCCGTCGCGCGGTGGCAGGCGACGGCGGGACCGTCCACGGACACGCAGTCGCTCTGGTGGCTGATCATGTCGTCGATCGCGATTCATGCGCACGCCTGGGCCGGCCACCTCGACCGCGCTGTCGCCCGCGTCGACGAGCTGGACCTGCGCGACTTCCGCGGGCGGCACCACGCCACGATGTGGGCGGTGTGGGCGGCTGGGGACACGCTCCGGTGGTCCGGACGTCTCACCGAGGCTCTTGAGCGCGCAGAGCTGGCGTTCACCGCGGCGACCGCGGGCTACCGACGGCTGTGGTACGCCGCGGAGCTCGCGGCCAGTCGGGCGGCGATCGGAGCCGCACCGCGTGAGCTGATCATCGCCTCGGCGAGTACGACGGGCGATGCCCCGGTCGACCGGGCGTGGCCGTGGGCCATGGCGAGGTTGGTCGACGCTGTCGCGACAGCCGCCGACAACCGGCCGTTGGACACCGACCTTCTGACGATCGTCGACGGCTGGGTCCGACGGTTGGTCCGCTACGTGGGATGGCTCCGCGACGACGCACCGATCAGGTCGTGGGCGGAGGCGTGCCTGCGGCGCACGCAGGCCCAGCGGGCGGTACTCGCCGGCTCACCCGACCCCGCACTGTGGGACCCGGTCGTGACGCACTTCGAGACGCAGGGCTCTCCCTCGTACGCGGCGATCGCCCGGCTGAGGCGCGCCACTGCCTGCGCAGCGGCGGACAGCGCCTCCTCGCCGGCATGCGAGCGGGACGTGCTCACGGCGTGGCGGGGATTCGTGGAGATGGGGATGACCGCGCCACGAAAGGAGTCGGAGGGGCTGGCTCGTGGGCTGCGGATCCGCCTCCCTGGCGTGGACGACGGCAATCACGACCTGCAGGTGCTGCCGGACCTCACTGGTCGTGAGCGCGAGGTGCTGGCGCTGGTCGCCCGCGGGTGGTCGAACAAGCAGGTGGGCGAGCACCTGTTCATCTCACCCAAGACCGTGTCGGTCCACCTGTCCAACACCATGCGCAAGCTCGATGTGGAGAGCCGTACGCAGGCGGTCCTGGTCGCTCATGGTGCGGGACTCGCCCCGGACGGCGGTCGCGACACTTCGGGGCGCCTCTGAGATGGATCTGAGGCGAGATCTGAGGCGCGACCCAGTGTGCTCTCCGTCGCTGGTCCGCCATCGTGGGGACCTCGGGACGGGACCGCCCGACCACAACGGCGGAGGGAGTGGGAGATGGGTGCACGCGTGACGTACCAGAGCGTGGAGTCGATGCTCGAGCCGACGGAGCTGGCCGGACTGCTGGGCAGGCCCGTGGACTCGGTCGCGCTCGCGCCGATGACGACGCTCGGGGTTTCCACGACCGAGGCGGATTTCCGGGAGGTCTTCGTCGACGACGAGGCGACGCCCGCGGCGGTCCTCAAGCTCATTCGCTGGTCACGGGATTGGCATGCGATCGCGACCGAGGACACCTGGGGGCGGGAGATCGCGATCTGGGAGTGCGGCGTCCTGGACCGGCTTCCACCCGCGATGGGGCACGCGGTACGGGGTGCGGCCCGGTTCGCCGACGGCGCGGCCCTGCTCATGGACGACCTCACCCGCCACTTCCTCCCCGACGAGGTTCCCGTGACCCCCGAGCGAGCGCGGGGCGTGCTCCGGGCGATGGCCGCGATGCACGCGGCGTTCTGGGAGGATCCCCCGATCGGTGACCTCGGGGCGGTGATCTGCCCGCTGGAGCGACTCCTGACCCGCATCAGCGCGACCATGCTGACGTCGCTGGGTGGAGTGGTGCCGGACATCGACCTGGTGGCGACCTTTCCCGAAGGATGGGACCGCCTCGCGAGTGTCGTGGACCCGGGCGTCGCCCGGGACCTCCAGACCCTCGCCGACGACCCGAGCCCGATCCTGAAGGCACTCGATGGCTACCCGACCACGCTGTCGCACGGCGATCTGCGGAGTGCCAACGTTGCCTGGGACGGAAGCCGGGCCATCGCCATCGACTGGCAGCCGACCGTGGCACCACCTGCCTACGACCTCGTGTTCTTCTTGCACGGGGGGAGCGGTGGCCCGCTGCACCCCGACGAGGCGATGGCGACCTACCGCGAGATGCTGGCCACCGAGCTCGGCCCCGACGCGTCGTGGTCGTGGTGGGACGACCAGCTCGACATCTGCATCGCCGCCGTCGTCGCGATGGTGGCTAGCCCCTGGGCGCTGGGCGAGGACGAGTACGACCCCCGCTGCGATCCCCCGTGGAACAGCATTCAATGGTGGGTCGCGCGGGCCGCGCGTGGACTTCGACTCATCGATGCGGCATGACGGGTCGGGCTCCGGCGGCCGCGACGTGGTCGAGGACGCCGGGGGAACACCGATGACTGGCGAGCAGTGCGCGTCCGACCGGCTGGCCGGGATGCTGCTCGGCCACCAGGCGACGGAGATCGCCGCGATCGGGGTCCGCAGCGGGTTGTTCGCGGCCATTGCCGCGCGGCCCGGATGCGGGGACGTCGACCTTGCCCAGGAGCACGACCTGGCTCCGCGGTACGTCGCCGCATGGACCTGCGGCGCGTACGCGCAAGGCTTCCTCGACCTCACCGCAGACGGCGGCTACCAGCTCGCCCCGCACATGGAGCGGTTGCTCCTTGAGTCGACTGCGCCGACGTACGTGGGTGGCCGGTTCCGCCTGGCCAGCGCGCTCGGCGAGGACTACCGGCGCTACCCCGAGCTGCTTCGGACGGGAAAGATCTGGCCGCGCAGCGAGCACGGCGACGAGATCCTGGCGGCACTGGCCGACAGCACGACGCCCGATGCGTCGATGATCGTCGAGCACGCCCTCCCGCAGCTGCCCGAGGTCCGCGCCCGGCTCGAGGACGGCGGGTCGGCGATCGACCTCGGCGCCGGGTCTGGTGTGCTGGCAGTGCGCCTCGCGACCGCGTTCCCCGCCGCCACCGTCCACGCCGTTGAGTCCGACGGCCCGAGCCTGGCGCTGGCGCGTCGCCGAGTGAAGGGAGAGGCGCTCGCCGGCCGGATCCACCTGCGCGCGCTCGATGCGGCCGACCTCGATGATCGCGACCTTCACGACCTGGCGACGATGAACCTGGTCCTGCACGAAACGGGCGGCCCGAACAGGCAACACCAGGTGCTGTGCCGCACCTACCGCGCTCTTCGTCCCGGCGGCGGGCTCGTCGTATCCGAGTTGCCGTACCCCGACGACATCGGCTCCTACCGGTCGGACCCGGTCCACCGACGACTCGCGGGCCTTCGGCTCCACGAGGAGGCCGTCGGCTGCGCCGCCATCACCCAACGGCAACTGCTCGACCGGATCGCTGCGGCCGGCTTCGTCAGCGTCCGGGTGATCGACCAGCCACGCCCGTCGAGATATGTGGTCGTCGCCACGAGGACGTAGCGGCCGGCGCAGGCAAGGCACCACCGACGCCACACGCCTGCGCCTGCGCCTGATCAGCGGCACCACTTGCGTCGACTGAGGTCCACCGCGCGAGAGCACGCCCGATACCCAGCCGCGACAACCAGACGTGCAGCGGGTGGTCGTCGCCGAGTCGGCACGACCACCCCCTCACTGCCGCTGACCAAGACTGAGCAGGGCGTCGGAGCTCAACATGGTCGGCCGCAGCTCGACGACGACGACCGACCGTCCGCACGACGCGCTTCCAGAGACAGGCGCAGCGGTCCCACGATGTGACTCTGACCTGAAGTGACTTGGTCTCTGTTGCCACCTGGCCGGCGGCCCTGCCCATGATGGCGAAGCGCCAGAGAGCTGCGCCCCGACGCATGACGTCAGCATCGAATCCGTCAGCGGATCGCCCGTCTCCAGGCTGAGGTCGACCAAGCGGAAGCCCAGTCGTGCGTCCGGGTTGGGGACAGAGCGGAGGTCCTCGTCGCTGTCGGGCCCCGCGTCACCGCTCGCAGGTGATCAGAGGACCTTGAGGAAGGTGACCCTGCAGCGCTCGCACACCTGGCGCAAGCGTCGAGGGCCGACTCCGGTCATCAGTACTTGGTTCAGCTCGCCCTGATCGCGAATCCCACGCTGGTGACGATCCTGTGCGGTCACCCTCGCCGGGTGCCGATCCCGTGCGGAACGAAGATGATCAAGACAGCGACAACCCTGGGACAGCAACGTTGACTTCCTGTTCGAGGTTCGTCATTCGAGACAGCGGCCTACTTGGCGGTGGAATCCGGCGGGTGTCCGGCACCATCGCTGAACCACACCGATGCTTGACTCTGTAGCAGAGTGCTCGGGACATGGTTTTGGTTCTAGCCTCTGGGACATTCGGGCGAGCACCAACGCCGTCGGCTCCGCTCACTGGCCAGGACTGTCCCAGTTCCCAAGGTTGCGAGTCCTTGTCGGGTTCCTACAGATCAAGGTGACCTGGTGATGGGCCGCGTTGCGCGTCCGGCGTGCTGAGGCCGCGACGGGGCTGGGTGGTTCAGGACCAGATCAGGGATACGAAGCCATGGTCCCGCCGGGCTCGGCACACTCCTGTAGCGCCGTAGCACGGCGACCGGCGACCGGCGCACCGAACTGAGACTCCGTGCTGGCCGGCGACGGTGACTTGATGAGGAGGCCTCGTGGGCAGCTTGGCCGCCGGCGACGTCGGCCGCCCTGGGGCCTTGAAGATGGGGCATTTGCCTCACGAGGAACGGGCCGCCGCGGACGAGGCTGTCGGCCATGACCATCGATGACCGACTTACGCCCGTCATGTCTGCAGAGCGCAACGGCGGTACGTTCGTTGATGCTGGCGAGACCCGAACCTATTACGAGGTGCACGGCTCGGGTGATCCGCTGGTGCTTTTGCATGGCGGATTTTGCACCGTGGAAACCTTCGATGGGCTGACGCCGGGACTCGCTGAGCACCAAACGGTCTACACGCCTGAGCGCCGCGGGCATGGCCGCACTGCCGATGTGGAAGGTCCCATCGCCTACGCCGCGATGGCCGCCGACACGATCGCCTTCCTCGATGCGGTCGGCGTGACGGGGGCGCACCTCGTCGGCTGGAGCGACGGTGCGGTCGTCGCGTTGTTGGTAGCACGGATGCGTCCAGATCTGGCTCGCAGGCTGGTCATGATCGGTCAGCCGGTCAACGTCGACGGGCTTCCCGACGAGATGCGGGCGGCCCTCAGCCACGGGCTGACCAAGCAGATGCTGCCGCCAATGCTGGAAGTGCTATACGCGGCGACTTCGCCTGACGGGCCGGCGCACTTCGACGTCGTGGCGGAGAAGCTGTTCGCACTGTACAAAGTCGAGCCGAACATGGAGCTCGACGAGCTTGCCGATATCAACGCGCCAACGTTGGTGATGATTGGCGACGACGATCTGTGCACCGTCGAGCACGCCGAGGCCGTCCGCCGTGCGCTGCCGAACGCCCGGCTCGCGGTGGTACCCGGCGCCTCCCATTCTCTGCCGATGGAGAAGCCGGCCCTGACCGCAGCGATTGTTCTCGACTTCCTCGCGAGCTGATAGATGGCCGACTGACTGTCCGGCCTGGGCGAATGTCCGTTTGGCGAATACCGTCGACGAATGATGGTCGCGCGCGAGGCGGTAGCTGGCCGGGTGCGCCTGGCGGAGCTCGTCGCGGCGCTGTCGCTGGGCGTGGATCTGGGCTTCGGGCAGCCGATGGAACACGTGCTGCGCCAGTGCGTGATCGCGTTGCGGTTGGCCGAGCACCTGGACCTAGACGAGCAGGAACGCTCCGTGGTCTATTACACCGCCTTGCTTGTCAACGTCGGCTGTCACGCCGACGCGCACGAACAGGCCAAATGGTTCGGCGACGATATCGCGTTGAAGTCGGACAAGTACGTCCATGACATCCACGGGCTACGCGGCGCGGCGATGTCGTTGCGGTTGGTGGGCAACGGTTCCCAGGGTCTGCGGCGCGCGCGGATCGGCCTGGGCTTCGCCATTCGCGGGTACCGCGAGGTCGGCGGCATGATCGAGCAGCACGCTGCGCTTGCGCGCGGGTTTGCTCAACGTCTCGGCCTGCCCGGTGCCGTACAGGAGGCCGTCGGGTCGTCCTACGAGCAATGGGACGGTCGGGGCTGGCCCGGGACACTTCGCGGCGAGGACGTGCCGATAGCTTCCAGGTTGGCGCAGCTCGCCGAGTTCACCGAAGTGGCACACCGCATCGGCGGAGTCCCCGCGGCGACCGCGTTGGCCCGCAAGCGGGCCGGTGCGCAGTTCGACCCGCGGTTGTCGGCGACGTTGTGCGCCTGCGCCGACGAGATCCTCCATGGATTGGACTCTGCCCGCACCTGGGACGATGTGATCGCGTCGGAGCCGTCGCTGTGTGTCCGGCTCTCGGAAGACGAGTTCGACCAGGCGTTGCTGGCCATCGCCGATTTCGTCGACCTGAAGTCGCCCTACATGCTCGGGCACGGCCGGGCCGTCGCGGAACTTGCGGCGGACGCGGGATCACTGCTCGGGCTTCCCGCCAATGAGGTCCAGATCTTGCGGCGGGCGGGTCTGGTGCACGGATTTGGCCGGCTCGGTGTGTCGAACGCCATCTGGGACAAACCTGGACCACTTGGGGCGGGTGAGTGGGAGCGGGTCCGGATGCACCCTTATCTGACCGACCGGATGGTGCACCAGTCACCGGCACTTGCGCCGCTCGGGGCGATCGCGGTCCTGCACCGCGAGCGGCTCGACGGCTCCGGCTACCCGCGAGGACTGTCCGGCGCCGCGATCCCTCATCCCGCGCGCATCCTCGGCGCGGCCGACGCTTACCGGTCAATGCGCGAACCACGGCCGCACCGGCCGGCTCTAACGGCCGAGATCGCCGCGGGCGAGATGCGCGCCGAGGTGAGCTCTGGTCGGCTGGATCTGGACGCGGTCGACGCGGTACTCCGCGCGGCCGGGCACACCGTCGCACGGCGCCCGGCCGGGCCGGCCGGTCTCACAATCCGCGAAATCGAGGTCCTCCGGTTATTGGCCCGGGGGCTGTCCACTAAGGAGATCTCGGCACAACTGGTGATCACGGCAAAAACCACCCGCAACCACATCGAGCACATCTACACCAAAACTGGTGCGTCCAGCCGCGTGTCCGCGAGCCTGTACGCAATGCACCACGGCCTGCTGGCCGACGAGTCGGCCTGACCAGAGGATCTGCCCTTGGAGAACCGGTCCTGAGCCGCGAGACGCTCCGAACCCCGCGGGTGTTGACCTTCCTTCGGCCCCCATGCCGTCCCAAAGTTTTGTCCGCCGCCATGGAAACGGAACTCTTCGACCGGCGCTGACACGGCATGGAGTCCCGCCGCGCGCAGCGCAACGGCTGTATCCCAGTTCCAAGGAAGTGGGACACGGCTCGAGGGATCCAAGGCGTCCCGTGGAGGGATCCTCAACCGGCGATGACCGGCGGTCACAGCACGCACAGTCGGTCGCGACCCCTGACTTATCGAAACTCCCACCGGCCCGTCTGCTGAAAACCGTCGCGTCCTGCCCACCCCGTTGTGCGCCAGGCCAGGACCGTGCTCGGCAGGATGACGGTCAACGGGCCGTGGGCCTCGACGTCGTAAGACCAGTCGTACTTTCGGTTGTACGTCTCGATCGCATGATCAATGCGGGTCCGGTCGACGGTTCGGCCTTCGATGATCACGACGTCCGTGCCGCTGTCGAGGTGCACGGTGACTCTTGGGTCGGCGGTCAAGGCTCGCACCGTCGACGGCGTACCGATACTCAAGAACAATCGCTGACCTTCCCAGACTCCCCACACAGGGCGAGGATGTGGATGACCGGCCGTCAGCGCGATGACCCAATAGGTGCCCGCTCGTTCTAGCTGCTCGTTGACCCGGCTCCAGTCCAGTGCCGGCTTGTCGCTGACCTGTCCGTACAGGCGGAGCCTGACTTTGGAGTGCACCAAAGAAGCTTATGTCCGGACGTCAGGCCGAACGAGATCACGCCGACGTGTTCGACGCCAACCATGGTCCGCAAGCCGATCCCTTGCGCGACGACGCCCCTGTTCGTATTTCTCGCCGGTGATCTGACTCAGTCAGTGCCGGCCGCCCAGCCGCGTCCTCGCTGCCCGCGCACTATCCAGGCCTGCCTGAACCCGAGTCCACCAGGCGGCCGATCGCCATGCAGCAGTTCGCTCCTACTTTTCCCGTCAGCGACGCGTCGCTATCGCATTACGCGCGCCACGGTTTCACAACGAGCGTGCTCACCGGAGATAGTGCCCCCGGTGGGCACGGTTTCGCCCGACACGACACCGTCGACCTCGACCTGCACTGTCCCCACCGGACGAACGAGGTCGCCGACGACCGCCTATCTGTTCGTGGATGATGCGACGCGCTCGCCGCCGAGTTGCAGGACGCGGGTGTGAACGTCCGATCGCTCGAGGACACACCATGGGGAAAGCGAGAAGGCGTGATGGTCGACCTCGACGGCAACATCATTCGCTTCGGCTCACCGCTTTGACCCGATGTTACGAGCGCTCAAACGGTTTGCCAGCGACCTTCCGCTGCAGGCGGGCCTCGTCACTTCCCACGGGTGCGATGTCGATCTCCAGCAGGTCGCCGAACGCCAGCGGCAGATCACACCGCCGGCAGTGACGACGCCCCGTCGGGAGTCCTCCGGCCGGACGCGTCGATCGTGAGGTCACGGCAGCCGCCAGAATGAGGGGGTGCGGTTTCTCGCTGGCGGTCACTCGTGGACCTCGACCGATTCGAGATCAGCGGTCCGGACGGTGCGGTCCCGGGGCTACCGATCCACGATCACGCCGAATCGGCAGATGGATCGATCAGCACGACGACCTTGCCGAGCGCCCGACCCCCGCCGACGTACGCGAGCGCCTCGGGAACCTGCTCGAGTGGAAACAATCGATCGATGCAGATTCGCACCTCGCCCGCGACGCTGTGATCGGCCAGCGCAGCGAAGTGCGACGGGCCCTGTTTGACGGCGAGTACCCTCAGCGTCCTGCCCGTCAGAACGCCGATCGCCGCGCCAATGGTCAGGACCCGCAGCAGCGCGCGCAGTGTCCCGCCGACGATGAGGTAGGTGCCACCGCGGGCGAGGGCTCGGCGGTAGGCGAACACCGAGCGGCGCGCGACGAGATCCACGATGAGGTCGTACGGTCCGGTTCGGGTGTAGTCATCGGCGCGGTAGTCGATGACTGCGGCTGCGCCGAGTGATCGCATGAAGTCGAGTTTGCCCGCGTTGTCGACTGCGGTGACGTGCAGCCCGCGCGCGGCGGCGAGCTGGAGCGCGAACGCCCCGGTCCCTCCCCCCGCACCATTGATCAACATCCGTGCTCCGGGCGTGGCGCGCGTGATCGCCTGTATAGCGATCGCGCCAGACTGGGGCAGGGTCGAAGCCGCGGCGAACGACAGCTGCGCGGGCTTCAGTGCGAGCATCTCTTCCGATGCCACGGCGTACTCGGCGAAACCGCCCGTCATCGCCAAGATGTCGCCGTACACGGCATCGCCCTCCCGAAACCGAGTGACGCCGCCGCCGACAGACACGACGACGCCCGCGATGTCGGATCCCAGGATGCGGCGCGAGGGCCGGAACAGCCCGAACCCTCGGAAGCGTGCGTATGCCGGCCAGCCACGCAGGCCCTCCCAGTCACTGAGGTTGATCGAAGTCGCGACGATGCGTACCAGCACCTGCCCGGTGTGCGGTGTGGGCACCGCGACCTCCTCGAGGCGCATGACATCGGGCGACCCGTAGCGCTCGCGGACGACGGCCTTCATGCGGACACGGAGGTCGTGGCGCTGGCGACTGCGGTCATATCGTCAGGCTAGTAGGGGTGTCCTACGGATCAAGACGGTCGGGCTTGGTATCGCGCCGGAGCTGGCGTCCGAAATCTGTCACCGGCCACCGATCGCTCTACGGCACCAGATTCCCGTGCCGGCGCGTCTTACTGGGGACCACGACTGGATTTCTGACCGCCTGTCCGTCACTGCTTTCGTCAGGCGCGTTCGACGGGCAGCCATAGCTCCGAGGTTGCGTGCTGAAGTCGGCCGAGCGGTCGAGAATGGCCACGACCGACGGGCCAGGCCTCAGCCGCCAGGGGTTGGAGGGGAACCAGTCAGAGGCCGTCGCCGCCCAGGTGGATTGCAGGGCCGCTGGGTACGGTCCGGTGGTACGGAAGACCGCCCATGCACCGGGTGGGACCTCGATCACGTCGAGATCCGCGGGCACCGGCGTTGCTTCGCTGACAGCGACGCCGTGCAGGTAGGTCAGCTCGCTGCCCTCGGTGTAGTCGGGATCAACATCGGCGCTCACCTGAAGCAGTCCTGCCGGTTCGGTATTGCTCAGTGCCTTGAGGCGCGGGTGCTCCGCTTCGGGCAGGGCGGCGATATGCGCTTCGATGTGCGGATTGGGGCCGTGGTGAATGAGCGGTACGCGAGCAGCGTGTCCGATGAGCCGGAAGGCCGGTTGATCGGCGATGCGGGTATCCATCGTGGTGTTCCCTTCTATTGTCAGGCGGAACCTGAGCTGTGGTTGTGTACGAAGGGGGCCACCGTTTCGCCGCGCTTCGCCGGGGGTGATGCCATGTACCGCTCGGAAGGCGCGGTTGAACGCTTCGGTGGAGCTGTATCCGTAGCGCACCGCGGTCCGCAACAGGTCGCGGTCTCTGAGGACGTCGGCCGCGGCAACGGTCATCCGCCGTCGCCGGATGTACTCGGACAACGGCATGCCGGCCAGCGACGAGAACATCCTGCGAACGTGGTACTCCGTTGTGCCGAGGTCGCCCGTCAGGCTGGCGAGGTTGATCTCCTCGGTGAGGTTGCCTTCAATCAGATCGATGACTCGGTTCAGGACAGCGATCACGGATTTCCTCCTTCGGCATCGAGTCTGCCCAGAGACCCAACCGCGCACCCGACTGTTGCGGTTCGATTCGGTCGGGCTCCCTTACGCAGCGGAGGGGCTGCGCTTATCGCAGCGACGACGATCTTCTTGGGTAGCCGACTCTCGCACCGTGCCGCCGAAGCTCCCGCGCGCTGTCCGTGCGTGGCCGGTACTGGTGTTGACGGTGTGGGGATTCAGCGGGTCGAAGACGCCGGCGCCGAGCCGTGAGCCGGAGAGGTCTCGGCTCTGCCAAGGGGATCTGACGCTCCCCGTTGGGGGGGCGAAATTGGTTGTGAGCTTCTGATTCTCGTCAACGGCGTCGCTGCTGGTTGAGCTTGTCAAGACTTCTGTGCAAGTCGCGGTCGGTTTCTAGTTGATCTTGCTGTTGATGCGGTCGGGGTATGCGATGGCGAGGCCGCCTAGGGCCCGATGTTGGCGCAGACCCGTGGATTCGATGGCAGACAGGCTACGTCGGCGCTCAACCCGGACGGCTCATCGGGCGTCCAGTGGTCGTGCCGACGGCACGGCGAGCCCGGGGGACGGTAACGTCGGCGGGTGGGATGCCACCGTCGGCTCGTGGTCCGCCTGCCGCTCGGCAGACCCGGATCGTGCGTTCGGCAGACCGCGATCGCGCTCCGTTTGGTACGCGGCACAGGACAGCAGTGGGAGGCGTCGGTGACTCAGCAGGGCCCCGCGACAGGGCAGATTCCGCAGTCGCCGGTCACCGCCGACGCGCAGGTCGATCTGGGATCGCTGTCGCCTGGCCGGTTGCGGGCGATGACGGACGAGCAGCGCACCGCCCTCGCCGCCACCATCCGCGAGTTCCTGGTCGCGCAGACGTCCAAGCGCGGCGGGCACCTGGGACCGAATCTGGGTGTCGTCGAACTGACGATGGCGCTGCACATGGTCTTCGACTCGCCCAAGGACCCGATCCTGTTCGACACCGGCCACCAGGCCTATGTCCACAAGATCCTCACCGGCCGGGCCGACCGGTTCGACGCGCTGCGCACCCGCAACGGCCTGTCCGGGTATCCGAGCCGGGCCGAGTCCGAGCACGACTGGATCGAGAACTCGCACGCCTCGACGTCGCTGTCCTATGCGGACGGCCTGGCGAAGGCGCTGTCCCTGCGGCAGGAACACGACCGGACCGTTGTGGCCGTCATCGGTGACGGCGCGCTGACCGGCGGCATGGCCTGGGAGGCGCTGAACAACATCGCCGGCGCCCAGCACCGCCCGCTGGTGATCGTGCTGAACGACAACGGACGGTCGTACGCGCCGACCACCGGCGGGATGGCCCAGCGGCTGGCCGCGATGCGGTTGCGCCCGGGGTACGAGCGGATGCTCGGCCGGGTGAAGAACACCCTGCCGCGGGCTCCGGTCGTCGGTCGCCCGCTGTACTCGGCCCTGCACGCCGCGAAGTCGGCAGTCAAGGACTGGCTGCTACCCCAGACGATGTTCGCCGACCTGGGTCTGAAGTACCTCGGCCCGATCGACGGGCACGACGTCGAGGCGCTGCGGTTGGCCCTGCTCGCCGCCCGGGATTTCCGGGGTCCGGTGCTGGTGCACTGCGTCACCCGCAAGGGCGAGGGCTACCCGCCGGCCGAATCCGACGACGCCGAGCAGATGCACTCCCCGCCCGCTTTCGATCCGTCCACCGGCAAACCGGTCGCGGCGACCACCAACACCTGGACCCATGTGTTCGGCCGCGAGATGGTGGTTGCCGGTGCGGAGCGACCGGACGTCGTCGCGATCACCGCCGCGATGTGCGGGCCGACCGGACTGACCCCGTTCGCGACAGCCTTCCCGGATCGTTTCTTCGACGTCGGCATCGCCGAACAGCACGCGATGACGTCGGCCGCCGGCCTCGCGATGGGCGGCATGCACCCCGTCGTCGCGGTCTATGCCACCTTCCTGAACCGGGCGCTCGACCAGTTGCTGATGGACTGCGCCCTGCACAGGCTGGGCGTCACTGTCGTGCTCGATCGGGCCGGGGTCACCGGCGAGGACGGCCCCAGCCACCACGGCATGTGGGACATGTCGCTCGCGGCGATGATCCCCGGCCTCCGGATGGCCGCCCCGCGGGATGCGGCGACGCTGGCCGAGGAACTGTCGGAGGCGTTGGACGTCACCGACGGACCGACCGTGGTGCGCTTCCCGAAGGGTGCCGTGCCCGCGACAGTGCCTGCGCTGCGGCGTTTCCGGCTGCTGCCGGACGGTGCTGAGCTGCTCGAGCCGGACGCTGTCCTGCGGGACGGCACCGCCGGGGTGGACATCCTGGCCGAACCGCGGGACGGGCAGGACACCGATGTGCTGCTGGTCGGGGTCGGCGCGTTCGGCGGCCTCGCGGTGGAGGCGGCCGATCGGCTCGCCGCGCAGGGCATCGGCGTCACGGTCGTCGATCCGCGCTGGGCGCTTCCGGTGCCGCCGGAGATCAGCGCGCTGGCCGCGCAGCACCGGCTGGTCGTCACCGTCGAGGACGGCGGCCGATCGGGTGGCGTCGGAGCGGCAGTGACCGACGTGCTCGCCGGTAGTGGTGTCCCGGTGCAGGTGCTGGGCATCCCGCAGAACTTCCTCGAGCCCGGTCCGCGGGCCGAACTGCTCGGCGACCTCGGACTGACGGCCCAGGCGGTCGCCCGCGGCATCACCGAGGAGATCGCCCGGAGCAGCCACGAGTCCGGTGCTCCCGCCGACCGGCTCTCCGGCGACCGGGAGCCCGGCGCGGCCGGCTGAGCGAGTTCGGAGAGACCGCGATGCGGGTGCTGGTGGTGGAGGACGCGCGGCGGCTCGCCGACGCGATCGCCCGTGGGCTGCGTGCCGAGGGGATGGCGGTCGACGTCGCGTACGACGGACTGGAGGGCCACCACAAGTCGACGTTCACCCGGTACGACGTCGTGGTCCTCGACCGCGACCTGCCGGAGATGCACGGCGACGATCTGCTGGCCGAGATCCTCGCCGCCGGCGACCTGACCAGGGTGCTGATGCTCACCGCGTCGGCCGGCGTCGACGACCGGGTGGACGGGCTGTCGCTCGGTGCCGATGACTACCTGTCCAAGCCGTTCGCATTCCCCGAATTGGTCGCCAGGGTGCGCGCTCTCGGCCGGCGGGCGACCCCCGCGGTGCCGCCGGTGCTGCGGGTGGGTGACGTCGAACTCGACCCGGCCCGGCACACGGTCAGCCGAGCGGGTCGGCCGGTCGACCTGACCCGCAAGGAGTTCGGCGTCCTCGAGGTGCTGCTGGCCGCACGCGGCTCGGTGGTGTCCAGCGAGGAGTTGCTCGAGCGCGTGTGGGACGAGAACGCGGATCCGTTCACCACCACGGTGCGGGTGACGATGATGACCCTGCGGCGCAAGCTGGGCGAGCCAGCGGTCATCGACACCGTGGTCGGCGCCGGGTACCGCGTCGCGATTGCATGACGTCGGCGGTGCCGGCCACTGCGTCTCCCGGCCCCCGGTCCGCAGCCGGCCGGCCGCCCATCCGGCCCCCGATCAGGCAGGGCCTGCGCCTGCGGCTGACCCTGCTGTCCACGGCACTGCTGGCGCTGATCGGTGCCCTGCTGTTGGCGCTGTCCTACCTGGTGGTCGGACGGGTGGTGGCTGCGTTGCCGCAGTTCCCGGCCGGCACGACAGTGCTGATCGGCGACCAGGTGATGGACGCCTCCCAGGCGGCCGCCGAGATCGCCGCCCAGGGCCGGCGCACCGTGCTGATCGTCGGGCTGATCGCCTTCCCGCTCCAGGTGCTCGCGGGAGCGGCCCTGTCCTGGATCCTGATCGGCCGCACGCTGCGCCCGCTGTCGACTCTGACCAGGACCGCCCGCGCGTTGTCCGAGTCCTCGCTGGACCAGCGGATCCGGTTGACCGGGCCGCGCGACGAGGTCGCCGACCTCGCCGACACCTTCGACGACATGCTCGGCCGGTTGCAGGCGGCGTTCGACGCGGAGCGCCGGTTCGTGGCGAATGCATCACACGAGCTGCGGACGCCGCTGGCGGTGATCCGGACGGAGGTCGAGGTGACGATGGCCGACCCGGCCGCGGACGCCGAGGACCTGCGCCGGATGGGTGGGGTGGTGCTGGAGGCGACGGACCGGGCGAACCGGTTGCTGACGTCGTTGCTGGTGCTTGCCAGGACCCAGGCCCGCGGTGTGTCGGTGCACCAGGCCGTCGATCTGGCCGACCTGATCGGGCCCGCGCTGGATGCCGTGCACGCCGAACTGACCGAGCGGGAACTGACCCTGACCGTGCAGAGCGGCCCGGCGGTGGTGCGGGGCGACCCGGCGCTGCTCGAGCGGCTGATCGGCAACCTGGTCGAGAACGCGGTGCGGCACAACATCCGCGCCGGCTGGATCCGGATCCGCACCGCCACAGATGATGGCGCGGGAGTGCTGGAGGTGGCCTCGAGCGGCCCGCTGATCGAATCCGCAGCGCTCACCGAGCTGTTCGAGCCGTTCCGGCAGGGGCAACGCGCCCGGGTCGGCCACCGCGGCACGGGTCTGGGGCTCTCCATCGTCAGGGCCGTGGTCGCCGCGCACGACGGCACCGTCGGCGCGGTGCCGGTGGCCGGCGGCGGTCTGCAGGTGACGGTGCGGATACCCACCGGGCCCGGGCAGAACGCCTGACAGCCGTTGCGGCGCACTTCCCGGTGCGGAACAGTGCTGTCCGGAAAGATGCCGGCGCGCTGCGTCATCCGACGACCTGATGGAGGCCCCATGCTGCTGGGACGCGGGGTGGCCGAGGGCATCAGGGACGGTGCGGTGACGGCGGTCTTCCGCCGGTGGGACGCGCCCCGGGTCCGGCCCGGCGGCACCCAGCGGACGCCCGCGGGGGTGATCAGGTTCGTCTCGGTGGAGCCGGCCGACGAGACCGCGCTCACCGAGGCGGACGCCATCGGCGCCGGGATGGCCTCGCTGGCGCAATTGCGCAAGGCCAACGAGCGGGGCAGGGGATCCCGGCTCTATCGCATCCAGGTGACGTTCGACCGGCCCGACGAACGCGTCGAGTTGCGCGACACCCTGCCCTCCGCCTCCGATGTCGCGACGATCAGGGCCGCGCTCGACCGGATGGACCGTGGCCGCAGGACCGGGCCGTGGACCAGGGAGATCCTGCGGCTGATCGCGGCGCGGTCCGCCGTTCGGGCACCCGACCTGGCGGCGTCGCTCGGCCGGGAGACCAAGCCGTTCAAGCTGGACGTGCGCAAGTTCAAGGAACTGGGGCTGACCCACAGTCTCGAGGTGGGGTACGAGCTGTCGGCCCGCGGTCGCGCCTACCTCGAACTGTCCGGCGACGGGGTCGCAGACGGCGCCGGTTCCACGGCGGCGGGCTCCGCCGGGGCGGCCGCCGGATAGTGCGGATGCTGTGCAGTCACGGTCTTCTCGGCGAGATCGGCGAGATCGGCGAGATCGGCGGGGACGAAGGCGGAGAATCGCCAGCATCCGGTCAGCGACGTTCGGCGATCCCACGGACGAAGGCGGCCTGCCCGGCGTGCTGCAGCCCGTCGGAGATCACGCTGACCAACCGCACCCCGAGCGTCACCGGCGGGTCCCAGGCGGTGTCGACGATCCGGTCGAGATCGGCATCGGTGACGCCGCGCAGGTGCGCGGCGGTGGCCTCGTGGACCGCGTCCAGGTAGCCGATCAGGAGGTCCGCGGGCGCTGTCACCCGGCCGACGTCCTCGGTGCTCTGGCCGTAGCCGGTCTCCGCGCGGTCGAACGGCGGGCCGAAGCGGTCGTACCAGCCCTGGGAGGTCCAGACCTGCTCGCTGTCGAAGGCGTCAGCGACGTGGTCGTCGTTGACCCGGGCCAGGTGCCAGACCAGCCAGCTGATGGTGTTGGCGTCGGGGTCGGCGCGGAAGGTGAGGTCGTCGGCCGCGATGCCCTCGACCGCTCTGCGGGCCGTCTGGGTGACCCGGTCGAAGGCGTCGAGCAGGAGTTCGGACGTATTCACGCTGATCGCCTCTGGTTCGTTCCTCAAGGATGCCGGTCGGTGGTGTCCGGCAGAGGCTACGCCCGCCCGCTTCCCGCACCATAGGGTGGATCCGGCCCCCATCCAGCGCCCGAGAGCAGGCAGATGACGTCCTCCGCCGCCGTTCCGCCGGACATCCTGGCGGCCATCGTCGCCGACGCCGCCGGGCAGGTCCGGGCACGGTCGGTGAAGATCGCGACTGACGAGGTGAAGATCGCGACTGACGAGGTGAAGATCGCGCCGGACGAGGTGAAGATCGCGCCGGACGAGGTCGAGGTGCTGTCCGCCGCGTCCGTGCGGTGGAACGACGGATCGCTGGGCTGCCCGGAACCGGGTCGCTCGTACACCCAGGCGGTGGTGGACGGCTACCGGGTGATCGTCAGGGTGCGAGACCTCGAGCTCGACTACCGGGTCAACGGGCGTGGCCGTTTCCGCATCTGCCAGTGGGGCGGTGGCCGGTCCGGCCGGTCGTTCCGGTAGAAGTTGACCGGGCAAGCGGTGGGCACCAGCTGCCGGGCCGGGGTATCGATCGCGAGGAGATCACAGATGCACCCGAATGTGGCGGCCGTCGGTCGCGCGCTCGCGGACGCCGGCGTCGCGGGAGCGGTGCGGGAATTGGCCGATTCGGCGCGGACTGCCGCGCTGGCGGCCGCGGCGCTGGACTGCGAGGTCGGGGCCATCGCGAACAGTCTGGTGTTCATGGCCGACGACGTTCCGCTGCTGATCCTGACCAGTGGCGGACACCGCGTGGACACCGCCTACGTTGCAACACTTCTCGGAGTGGACGCGGTCCGCCGGGCGACACCCGAGCAGGTGAGGGCGGCCACCGGTCAGTCGATCGGCGGGGTCGCGCCCGTTGGTCATCCGGCCCCGGTGCGCACCCTGGTCGACGTCGCGCTCCGCGACTACCCGGTGGTCTGGGCGGCAGGTGGAACGCCGCACACGGTCTTTCCCACGAGCTACGACGAATTGCTGCACATCTGCGCCGCTGAGCCGGTCAGCGTCCGGCCGCCGTCCTGATCGCGGACCACGCAAGTGCAGGTCGACCGCGCTGCTCGGTGCGGTCAGCCGGCCAGCAGGCCGGCGTCGATGCCGCGGGTGCGCCGCGGGTTGCCCACCATCACTGACGGCCTGACCGGCAGTGTGAGCATCGCGGCGTCAAGGCCACGGGTCCGGCGGGGATTGCTGACGAAGGCTGTGCTGACGACCGTGGCGAAGGAGGACGGGGCGGTGACGGCCATGGCGCTCGGTGTGGCGGTCGGGGCTTCGGTCGGGGCGGGAGTCTGAGCGGACGTCGTCATGTCGGCACCTTCGTTTCGCGGGAGTGGTGGTCAGCGGACAACTGCTCCGCCGTCATGAGCATGACTGATAACCAGCACCTTTGATGACGTTCTGTTGGCCCACTCACTCTACAAACCGTCGAAGATCACCCGAACGAGGGAACGCACCGCCGAATCAGTGGACTCGGCGGCGCGTTACGTTCGTATTACCAGGGGTCAAACGGGCAGGGTGGCCACTCCTGGCGCAGCGAAGCGCCGGCCGGTTGCCCGCTCGGACACGCCGGTCCGGTCCAGGTATGGCGTGATCCCGCCGAGCCAGAACGGCCAGCCCGCTCCGGTGATCACCCCGAGGTCGAGGTCCGCCGCATCCGCGACGACGCCCTCGTCGAGCATCAGCCGTGCCTCCTGGGCGAGCGCGACGAGCACCCGGTCCAGCACCTGCTCGGCGGTCGACGGGTGGTCGCCCTGGACGAGCAACGCCGCGATCTCCGGGTCGAGAACCTGCCGCCCCGCGTCATCCCAGCTGAGCAGCGTTCGATGCTGGCCCTCGACGATCCGCCGCAGATTGTCCGACACCGGGAACCGGTCGCCGAACGCGTCGTGCAGCGTCTCCTGGACATGCAACGCCACTGCCGGTCCGGTCAGCTGGGTGAGCATCAGCGGGCTCATCGGCATGCCGAGCGCTCCGAGTGCACCGTCGGCGACATCGCTGGGCGTGCCCTCGTCGATGGCCGCGAGCACCTCGCCCATGCTGCGCAGCAGCAGCCGGTTGACGACGAAGCCGGTAGCGTCCTTGACCAGGATCGGCCCCTTCTTCAGCGGCTTGGCAAGGGCGAAAGCCGTTGCCAGGGTGGAATCATCGGTCTGCTCGCCGCGGACGATCTCCAGCAGGGGCATCACCGCGACCGGGTTGAAGAAGTGGAACCCGACGACCCGCTCGGGGTGCTCGAGGTCCGCTGCCATCTCGGTGATCGACAGCGACGAGGTGTTCGACGCCAGCACTGTCTCCGGCCGGACGTGCTTCTCGAGTTCGGCGAAGACCTGCTTCTTGACCCCCAGTTCCTCGAACACCGCCTCGACGACGAACTCCGCGTCGGCGAAGGCCGCGTAGTCCAGCGAGCCGGTGATCAGTGCGCTGAGCCGGTTGGCCTCGTCCTGATTGATGCGCTTCTTGGAAGCCAGGGTCCCGATGTCCCTGCGGACGGCGGCCAGCCCCTTGTCGAGCCTGGCCTGGTCGACATCGGTCAGCACGACCGGCACATGCAGGTTCCTGGCGAACAGCAGGGCCAACTGCCCGGCCATCAGCCCGGCGCCGATGACGCCGACCTTGGTCACCTTCCGGGCAGTGCGCGGATCGGGGGCGCCGGCAGGCTTGCGGGCGCGTTTCTGCACCAGGTTGAACGCGTAGACGCCGGCCCTGAACTCCTGGCTCATGATGAGGTCCACCAGGGCCGCGCGTTCGGCGGCGAAGCCGGTCTCCAGGTCGGTGGTCCGCGAGAGCGCGATCATCTCCAGCGCGCGGTACGGGGCCGGTGCCGCGCCGTGCGTCCGCATGTCGGCGATGATCTTCCCGCGCTCGAGCGCGGCCGCCCACTCGTCGTCGGTGGCGCCGCCGAACTCGTTGCGCGGCACGCTGATCGAGCCGTCCAGGACCCCGGCGAGCCAGCCCAGGGACTGCTCGAGGTAGTCCGCGGCATCGAGCACGACGTCGACGACTCCGAGCCGCAACGCGTCCTTGGGCTTCAGCATCCGGTTCTGGTTGAGCGCATTCTCGACGATCACGGTCACCGCGTTGTCCGGCCCGGTGATCCGGGGGAGCAGTTGGGTGCCGCCCCATCCGGGCAGGATGCCGAGGAAGACTTCGGGCAGCGCCATCATCGCCGCGTTGGCCGCAAGGGTCCGGTAGTCGCAGTGCAGCGCGAGTTCGACGCCACCGCCGAGGGCCGCGCCGTTGACGAAGGCGAAGGTCGGGATGCCCGACGTGCCCAGCCGACGGAACACCCGGTGCCCCAGCGCGCCGATCTCCGCCGCGCTGTCCCGGTCCGCGACCATGCCGGCCTGCGACAGGTCGGCGCCGACTGCGAAGATGAACGGCTTCCCGGTGATCGCGATGGCGTCGGGGGCGGCGTCGACAGCGGCGGTGATGGCCGCGTCCAGGCTGGCAAGACCCAGCGGGCCCAGGGTGCTCGGCCGGGTGTGGTCGCGCCCGTTGTCCAGTGTGATCAGCGCGACCCGCCGGCTCCCCGCCGGGGCGTTCGGCGCCGGGACGTCGATCAGCCGGGTCAGGGCGTGGGTGACGACCTCGGGCGCCGCCTCGGTGGGATTCGCAGTCGCGGAATCCGCTGCGCTGCGGGCCTTCTCGATGGTGCTCACAGATCGCTCCCGGCGGTCTCGGTGGCTGCTGCTGTGTCGCTCGTAGGGGTGAAGTGCGGGTTCTCCCAGATGACTGTGCCGCCCATGCCCAGGCCGACGCACAACGTGGTCAGCCCGTACCGCACATCGGGCCGCTCCTCGAACTCCCGGGCGAGCTGGGTCATCAACCGCACGCCCGAGGATGCCAACGGGTGGCCCATGGCGATGGCGCCGCCGTACGGGTTCACCCGCTCGTCGTCATCGGCCAACCCGAAATGGTCGGTGAAGGCGAGCACCTGAACGGCGAACGCCTCGTTGATCTCGATCAGCCCGATGTCGTCGATCCTGAGACCCGCTCGACCCAGGGCCTTCTCGGTGGCCGGGATGGGACCGGTGCCCATGGTTTCCGGTTCGACACCGGCGAAGGCGAAGGCGACCATCCGCATCCGCACCGGCAACCCGAGTTCCTCGGCGACGTCGGAGGCCACCAGCAGGCAGCCGGTGGCGCCGTCGGTCAGCCCGGAGGCATTGCCCGCGGTGACCCGGCCGTGCGGCCGGAACGGCGTGCGAAGGTCCTCGAGGCCGTCGAGAGTCGTTCCCGGGCGCGGCAATTCGTCGGCTCCGGCGAGTCCCCAGCCCTGTTCGGAGCGGGTGGCGACCGGCACCAGGTCGGGCGCGATCTTGCCGTTGGCGAGCGCCTTGGCGTACTTCTCCTGGCTCGCGACGGCGTAGGCGTCGGCACGTTGCTTTGTCAGCTGCGGGTAGCGGTCGTGCAGGTTTTCCGCGGTGGAGCCCATCATCAGCGCGGACGGGTCGACCAGCTTGTCGGCGACGAACCGCGGGTTGGGGTCGGCGCCTTCGGCCATCGGATGGTGGCCCATGTGCTCCACACCGCCGGCGATGACGACGTCGTAGGCGCCGACGGCGATGCCGGAGGCGACCGTCGTGACGGCCGTCATCGCCCCGGCGCACATCCGGTCGATCGCGAAGCCCGGCACGGATTTCGGTAGCCCGGCAAGGATTCCGGCGGTCCGGCCGATCGTCAGGCCCTGGTCGCCGGTCTGGGTGGCGGCCGCGATGGCGACCTCGTCGATCCGCTCGGGCGGCAACCCCGGTTGACGCCGGAGGAGTTCGCGGATCACCTTGACCATGAGGTCGTCGGCGCGGGTCTGCCAGTACTGGCCCTTCTCGCCGGCCTTGCCGAACGGGGTCCGCACACCCTCGACGAAGACAACGTCACGGAGCGTGCGGGCGCGGGGCGCCGGTGGGCGTTCGCCGGCCGGCCCTGCCGCCGGTCCCGCTGGAATCGTTCCCGATGAAACTGCTGCCGCTGCACTCACGGACTGCTCCCTCTCGTCTGCCGGGCATGAACGGTGGCTGCTCGGAACGGCGAACGGGTGCTGTCGTCCCTGCCACGGAGTTCTCTCGGGCCGGACACACCCTCAGCACGTCGAGGGGCCATCGGGACATCGTACCCCCGATGTTACTGGCCAGTAACTTGACCTGCCGGAGCACCCACGACACCTGCATCCAGTGCTGCCGCGAGCAATGGTGCGGTCAGTTCGATCTGCCACGGACGGCTGCCACGGTCCGCGAGAGCCTGTGCGATTCCCGTGGAGTCCGCGGGTGGCGACCACAGGATCCGTCGCACGACATCAGGTGAGACGAGGTTTTCGACGGGCGTGCCGACCCGTTCGGACAGCTCGGCCAGCGCGGCACGCGCAGCCTGCAACCGCGCCGCGGCCGCCGGATCGCGCGAGGCCCACTTGGCCGGTGGCGGCGGCCCGTCGCCCGGCGGCCGGACGACGGGGAGTTCCTCGGCGGGCAGCGCCAGCGCACGGCCGATCGCGGACAGCCAGATAGCCGCGCTCCGCCGCTGCATCCGCCCGGAGAAGACCGGCAGTGCCGTGAGTGCCGCGGCCGTCGCGGGCTTGCTGACCGCGCCCGCGATGATCGCGGAATCCGGCAGGATCCGGTGCGGGGCGACATCGCGCCGACGGGCGAGCGCGTCGCGGGCGGTCCACAGTTCGCGGATGACGGCGAGCGCCCTCCGATCGGTGATCCGGTGCATACCCGACGTGCGGCGCCACGGATCGACCCGTGGCGGGCTCGGCGGGGTGGTCAGGATCGCCGCGAACTCCTGGTGTGCCCATTCGAGCTTGCCCTGACGGACGAGCTCGGCCTCCATCGCGTCGCGCAGTTCGACCAGCACCTCGACATCGAGAGCGGCGTACGTCAGCCACTCCTGCGGCAGCGGGCGGGTCGACCAATCCGCGGCGCCGTGCCCCTTGCGAAGGTGGAAACCGAGCATCTGCTCGACGAGCGGACCGAGGCCGACCCTCGGCAATCCGGCCAGCCGGCCCGCCAGTTCGGTGTCGAAGAGCCTGCGGGGGCGGATGCCGACCTCGGCCAGGCAGGGCAGGTCCTGGTTGGCGGCGTGCAGCACCCACTCCGACCCGGCGAGCGGCTCGTCCAGCACACTCAGATCACCGAGCGGGATGGGGTCGATCAGGGCGGTGCCGACATCGGGCCGGCGCAGCTGGACGAGGTAGGCCCGGGAGCCGTACCGGAAGCCGGAGGCCCGCTCCGCATCGATCGCGACGGGGCCGCCGGGTTCTCCCAGCCAGGTGGCCCACTCGCGCAGCTCGGTGTGGTCGACGATCGGACCGGCAACCGGTCCGCTCGGGATCAGCAGTGGAACCGCGGCCGGAGCGGGGTCGTCGACAACCCCGTTCACCGGCTCGTCGGCACCCTCGGTCGATCGCTGGCTGTCGTCCGACGTGTCGTCCGGCGGGACGTCGGACACGCCAACGTGTCGATCACCGGTGTCGGACATCAGCGGAACCTATCGCGCCGCGACGACGGAAGTCGCCTCCGCCACCGTGCGGTGCGGCGCCGTTGTTCAGGAAATGACTCCGGCACGCATCGCCAGCGCCACCATGTGCGCCCTGTCGCCGGTGCCCAGCTTGCGGCCGATCCGGGCGAGATGGCTCTTCACGGTGAGCGCCGAGAGTGACAGCTGCTCGCCGATCCACTTGTTGGACCGGCCGTCGGCGACCAGCCGGATGACCTCGATCTCCCGGCTCGACAGCTCGTGGATGCTGCTCGGAATGCTGGACGCGGAGGGATTGGCCCGGCGGCCGATCAGCACACCGCTCACACCCGCGCCGACGGCGTCGATGACCGGGCCGATATCGGCCGTCGGTGCCAGCGCGATGACCCGCGGCCAGCCAGACTCCCGAAGGACGTGGACGACGCGGCCGGCGTCACCGCCGAGGGCAAGGCTCACCAGGGCCAGGTCGCCCGCGACCTGGCGGCCGACGAGGTCTTCGACACCGGCGACGGACGACGCCTCGATGATCCGGCCGAGGCCGATCTCGGTCAGGCTCGTCCGCAGCGGATCGCGGGTGCTGCGGTCCGGATCGACGACCAGAATGGTCGCCATCCGCAGCGGGGTGATCGGGCCATCACGCAGGGGGGAGCGCTGCGCCGGCAGCAGACCGGCGGTCAGGCCATCCTCCGAGAGTCGCGGCGGGCTGGTGCCGAGTGCCCCGCCGCTCACGCCAACAGCCGAGTTGCTCACGGGACGTTCCTCCAACCGGCCGGACCGAAGCCCGGCGTCACAATGTCCCGGATCGGCCGGCGGTCCACCGTGGTGCCTGCTGGCCGCTCCGGGGTACGAGTCGTTCCGTTGTCACAGCTAGTGTCTGCCCTACGGCCGTCCGTGGTCAAGCACCCGAAACGACCAGTCCATTTCGTCCGATCTATCTCACCTGACTCCGGACGGATCGGGCCCCTGGAGAAGAGTCACTCCTTCTGGCGGCAGTCCGGCTGCGACCGACAGGAACCCCGCGAAGGCCTGCAGGTGGAGATCCGTACGCTCGTCCGCCGTCCACGACGCCCGCACTTCCAGGTCGTCGGCGCGTTGCGGGCCTGCGATGTCGCCGAATCTGGTCGACGAGGTGGCCGTCACGGTGCCGCCCAGAGCGCTGTATCCGGCCCCCGACGCGTCCAGCGACTCCGTCAGCCAGCTCCACGCGACTTCCGGTAGCAGGGGATCCACCGCTATCTCGGTGTCCAGCTCGCAGGTGGCGAACACCACAACCCGCAGGGAACCGCCCCATGCGTCGACCCCGTCCGGATCGAACAGCAGGATCATCCGCCCGGACGCCATTTCCTCGTCGCTCCCCGCGGGATAGAGCGTTGCGGACAGGGCATGGCTCCACGGCGCCAATCTCGCGGGGGCCGGCAACGGCCCGAGCTCGACCTCCGTGCGCACCCGGGCGACGTCCAGCCGGGCGACGGCCCGCCGGAACTCGGCGGGACCGGCGGCGGTCGTCGACGCGGTCATGCCGGGCACACTACGACCGGCCACCGACAGCGGACCCGCACCACGCCGTCCGCCCTATGCGGGTACCCGCCGGCAGGTCACGGTGGGCAGAGCGTCCCCACGCCGGGCAGCTCCTGCTTCAGCAGGTAGGCGTCGACGGCCGCACTGACGCAGGCACTCGCGGGATAACTGCCGTGCCGGCCGGACTGCCAGCTGATCAGGGTCGCGGACGCGAGCTGCCCACTCAGTGATCTCACCTGTTCGTACGGCGCAAGCGGGTCCCGCACGGACCCGGTCACCAGGATCGGTGCGGCACCTGCCGCCTTGACGGCGCCCAATGCGGCCTCCGCCGCCGGCCAGGACGAGCAGAGACCGGTGAGCCCGACGGTGTACGGACCGAACAGAGGTGCCGTGGCCCGTGCCTTCTCCACCGCTGCCGACAGCTGGTCGGGGGAGATCCGCAGGGCGCCGTCGTTGCAGCCGTAGATGATCGCTGCGTTGAGCCAGGTCGCGCCCTGCTGCAGCCCCAACGCCGATTCCAGCAGTTGGCCGATGGGGGCGGGGTTGCCGTCAGCGGCAGCGGCGATGGCTGAGGCCAGAGCGGGCCAGCTGTCCGGGTCGCCGAGCGTCAGCAGCAATGTCAGCAACACGCTGCCGCCGTTCGTGCTGCCCGCGCCCGGCCCGGCACCTGGCCGGGCGTCCAGCGTGCTGATCGCCTGTTCGACGGTCGCCCGCGGATCTGCGCCGAGCGGGCATCCGCCGCTGAACGACGGGCAACGGGCCGCGAAGTCGTCCAGCGCCAGCTCCGCGGAGTTCGCGACATCCGTTGCGGTGACGTCCATCTCATCCAGCGGATCGTTCGGTGCGTCCAGCACGGCGGCTTCAACGCGGCCCGGGTAGCGATCCGCGTACACCGCTCCCAGGGTGGCGCCGAAGCCCTGCCCGATGAGCGCCAACCTCTCCTGGCCGAGCGCCGAGCGGAGTGCGTCGAGATCGTCCGCGGCGGTCGTGCTGTTCACCACAGACAGCTCAGGCCCGGCCAGATCGCCGCACTCGAAGGTCAACGACCGGGACAGCTCCGCGATGGCCTTCGCAGCCCCGGGTGCCGCCGGGTCCGCACCGAGACTGGCCAGGGACGCCGTGTCGTAGCCGGAGAGGCAGTCGATGGGCGCCGACTGCCCGGTACCGGCGAGGTCGACGGTCACCACCGCGAAGTGTTCCCGAACCGCCTCCGACAGTCCCGCCGCCACGGCAGCGACCCGGTCCCGGCCGTTCGCGCCGGGCGGACCGGACAGCACCACGACCGTCGGCGCGTCCTCGGCGACGCCCGCCGCGCGTGCCCTGGCCACATGGATCGCCTGGTCGGTGAAGCTGACTCCGGTGCGGTCGACCAGCACGGCGGCGCAATCGACGGTGAACCTCAGCCCGCTCTCCCGGTCCACCGGACTCACATCGCTGCACGGCTCCCAGCTGATCGGATCGGCCTGCCGGCCCGTTCCTCCCGGCCCCACCGGGGTGCTCTCCGGCACCGTCGTCGCGCCGGTGGACGGCGCCGCGCCGAAGGTGGCCAGCGGCGGCCGCTCCGACGGGCCGAGTGTGCACCCCGCCAGCAACATGCCCACCGCGGCCAATGACACTGCGCCCAGCGACGCGACGGCCCGTCCGCGGTTCCGGCTGCCCGTGCTCCGCCGGGTCCTCACCGCTGGGTCTTCCGATACCGGGTGAACAGATGGTCGCCGGACACGGCGGCGGTGACCAGCTGCCAGCTCAGCGGATCCCGCAGTTCGACCGGCAGGACCGGAGCGGCGCGTGAGCCGAGCATCAGCGGTGCGATCGTCAGGCAGTACTCGTCCAGCAGGCCGCCGGCGGCCAGGGCGGCCAGCAGGGCCGGCCCGCCCTCGCAGTGGATCCGCCGGAGCCCCGACCGGGCGAGCGCGTCGATGGCAACGGCGAGATCGATCCGGTCGGTGCCGGCGACGATGACCCTGACACCGTCCGGGACGGTGCCGGCGCCCTGTTCCGTGGTGATCACGATGGGCGGCGTGATGGTGTCGACGAACAACAGCGACCCCAGGTCGAGCCCCCGGCCGGTGACGACCGCGATCGGCGGCGGCTCGGCGCCGAAACCCCAGCGCAGGCGCCGCGCCGTCCGCTCCGGCGGGAACCTGATGCCGCCGTAACCCTCGGCGCGCACGGTGCCCGCGCCGACCAGGACGACGTCGGCCAGGTCCCGCAACAGGGCGAAGAGATGCTCGTCGGCGGCATTACCGAGCCCACCCGATCGGCCGTTCAGGGTGGCGCCGCCGTCCAGCGACGCGATCATGTTCGCCCGGACCACCCTGCGGTCGGCATGCCGTGGACCGGCCGGGGTCCCGTCGGTGCCGGGGTCCGGGAGTGGCGGCCACGCGTACTGCGCTGCGAGTTCGTCGTCCGCGCCGGGCCCGCTCGGCAACTCGCCCACCGCGGGTCCGGCGGAGCGGTCGATGCGGAGGTCGGGGACGTCATCGGGTGTCGGGGTCTCCGGGAGCACCCCCCATCCGTACCACGCCGATCCGGGAGGCGGTTCGGAGTGACGTCCGGCCGGCTCTAGTCTCAATCCTCGTGTCCGTGATCCAGCTGGTCGACCGCGATCCCGTCATCGGCCCGGATGAGTTGATCACCGGGCTGGTGCCGCCGCCCCGGTTCGACGCGGTCCGATTCGAGACCTACATTCCCGCGCCTGACGAACCGAGTCAGCGCGCCGCGGTGGTGGCGTTGTCCGAGTTCGCGGCGCGCATCGCCTCCCCGCCGCGCAAGGGCTTGTTCCGGAAGGCGACGCCGGCCGGTGGCGGGTACTACCTGGACGGCGGCTTCGGCGTGGGCAAGACCCACCTGCTGGCCTCGCTCTGGCACGCCGTCCCAGGGCCCAAGGCGTACGGCACCTTCGTCGAGTACACCCATCTCGTCGGGGCGCTGGGGTTCGGTGAGACCGTGCGCCGGTTGAGCGGACACCGTCTGCTGGCCGTCGACGAGTTCGAACTCGACGACCCCGGCGACACCATGCTGATGACACGGCTGCTCGGCGAGCTCTCCGAGTCCGGTGTGCACCTGGCCGCGACGTCCAACACGCTGCCCGGCAAACTCGGTGAGGGCAGGTTCGCGGCCGAGGACTTCCGCCGCGAGATCCATGCGCTGGCAGCACGTTTCGACACCCTGCGGGTCGACGGCCCGGACTACCGGCACGCCGGACTTGCCGAGGCGCCGCCGCCCTTGACCGACCACGAGCTGGTCATCGCCGCCCGCACGGCGGTCGAGGGCAGCACGGCGCCGGCGAGCCTGGACTCGTTCGACGCCGTCACCGCGCGGTTGACCGATCTCCACCCGTCGAAGTACGGCCGGCTGGTGGACGGCATCGGCACGGTGCACCTGCGTGCCGTGCGGCCGTTGGAGGGTCAGGCCGCCGCGCTGCGCTGGGTGGTGCTGATCGACAGGATCTACGACAGGTCGATCCCGGTGCGCGCGTCCGGGGTGCCGCTGGACCAGATCTTCACGCCCGAGATGCTCCGCGGCGGGTACCGCAAGAAGTACCTCCGGGCGACATCCCGGATCCTGGCCCTGGCCCGCGAAGGCAGCTGAGGCCCACTCGCCGTAACGGCCGGCAGGTCAGCGTTCGGCCAGCACAGCTGCCAGCGTGTCGACGGCGTGGTCGATCTCGTCACGGGTGATCACGATCGGCGGCGCGAAACGCAGCGTCGTCTCGTGGGTTTCCTTGACCAGGATCCCGCGCCGGGCCAGCTCCTCACTGATCGGCCGGCCCAGCCCGATTCGGGGCGCCAGCTCGGCGCCCGCCCACAGGCCCCGACCGCGGACCTCGGCGAGCCCGCCGTCACCGACCAGCGCGCCGAGCCTGGCATGCAGGTGCGCGCCGAGCTCGGCGGACCGGGTCTGCATCTCATTGGTCTGCAGCAGCGCGACCACCGCCCGGCCGATGGCGCAGGCCAGCGGATTGCCGCCGAAGGTCGACCCGTGCTGGCCTGGCTGCAGGACGCCCAGCACGTCACGCCGGCCGACCACGGCAGACACCGGCATGATGCCGCCGCCGAGCGCCTTGCCCAGGGTGTAGAGGTCCGCCCGCACACCCTCCTGGTCGAGCGCCAGGGTGGAGCCGGTGCGGCCGAGTCCGGACTGGATCTCGTCGGCGATGAACAGCACGTTGTGCTGGTCGCAGAGCCGCCGCACCCCGGCGAGGTAGCCGGCCGGCGGCACGAGCACGCCGGCCTCGCCCTGGATCGGCTCCAGCAGGATCGCCGCGGTATCCGGGGTGATCGCGGCCTCCATCGCCTGCAGGTCGCCGTACTTCACCGTCAGGAATCCGGGTGTGTAAGGGCCGTAGTCGTCATGCGCGACGGAGTCGTCGGAGAACGAGACGATGGTCAGCGTCCGCCCGTGGAAGTTGCCGCCGGCGGTGATGATCTGGGCCCGGTTCTCGGGAACGCCCTTGACCGTGTACGACCACTTGCGGGCCACCTTGATCGCGGACTCGACGGCCTCGGCGCCGGAGTTCATCGGGAGCACCATCTGAGTGCCGGTCAGCGCAGCGAGCTCCTCACAGAACGGCCCGAGCTGGTCGTGGTGGAACGCCCGTGAGGTGAGCGTGACCTTGTGCATCTGCTCCACGGCCGCCGCGATCAGCGCCGGGTGGCCGTGGCCGAAGTTCAGCGCCGAGTACCCGGCGAGCATGTCGAGGTAGCGCTGGCCGGCCACATCGGTGACCCAGGCGCCCTCCGCGGACGCGATCACCACCGGCAGCGGGTGGTAGTTGTGCGCGCACCACAGGTCGTCCAGGGCGAGGAACGTCTGCGGGTCCTGCGCGCCGCTTGCGGATGCGTCGGAAACGGGTGCCGACCGGTGGGTCGTCGGGTGCGTTGCGGTCACGATGAGCCTTTCGCGGAGGTCCGGTGCGCCAGGTCCTGTCCGCCGCCGGAAAACGACAGCCTACGACGAATACCCCAACCGGCAGGAGATCCGGGCGTCACAAGCCGCACAGGCAACGGTTTCGCCGCACGCGGCCGGGTCGGGCGTGCTTGGGTGGGACATGGCCAAGAACTCAGCTGACGAGGCGACCGCCCCGCACATCGCGTTCGCCGCCCCGGCCGGCACCGTCGACATCACCCAGATCCCCACCGATTCGGCGCCGATCGGACCGAGCTCCAAGTCGGACGCCGAGGACGGGCTCCAGGAGTCTGGTCGGCGCGGTACGACGCGATCAACGAGTTCGAGCGCCGGCTCGCCGACCAGCAGGTGACCCTGGTCAAGTGCTTCCCGCACGTGTCGAAGAAGGCTCAGTCCGAGCGCCTGCCGGCGCGGCTCGATGACCCCACCAAGTGCTGGAAGTACAACCCCGGCGACGTCGACGAATTCCGGTTCTGCGACGCCTACCAGGAGGCGTATTCGGACGCGCTGACCCGCTGCAACACCGTCTCTGCACCCCTGGCACGTCATCCTGTCGGACCGGAAGTGGTACCGGAACTGGGCAGTAGCGGCGCTGCTCGCCGAAACGCTGGAGAACCTTGATCCGCAGTACCCGCCCGCGGATTCGACATCGACACCGAGCGGAAGCGCATCGCCGGCAGCTGATCGGCGGCAGGGTTCACGCACCCGATTCGGTGCCGTCATCGGTGACGGTGACAATGGCCCGGTGCAGCCGTCACCCAGGTCCGGTCGTTGGACGATCGTCGTGCCGTTGAAGTCGAGTGCCCGGGGCAAGAGCCGTCTCGAGGTGGACCCGGTGCTGAGGCGGCGCCTCGCCGTCGCGATGGCCCAGGACACCGTTGCGGCCGCGGCCGCGGCCCGCCGGGTGCGGACGGTGCTCGTCGTCGCGGAGGACCCCGCCGACGCCCGGGAGTTGTCCCGGATCGCCGGGGTCCGGACGCTGCTCACCGGACTCGCCGGCTTGAACGAGTCGATCGTCGACGGCCTTGGGGCCGTGCCCTGGAAGGGGCCGGTGGCGGTGCTGCCGGGAGACCTGCCGTCCCTTGTTCCGGAGGAGTTGGACGACGCGTTGCTGGCCGCCGGCCCGCACGGCGTCGCGGTCGTGGCCGACCGGCAGGGCACCGGGACCACGCTGCTCGCGGCCTCCACCGTCGGCCGACTGCGGCCCCGCTACGGAGCGGGGTCCCTCGCCCGGCATGTGGCAGCGGGTGCTGTGTCGCTGGACCTGCCCGTGACGTCGGGTCTGCGCCGTGATGTCGATCTCCCGACCGATCTGGCGGACGTCACCGGGGCCGGGACTCTCGCGGTACTGGCCGGCGCCGGGTGCGGGGTCAGGCTGTGCGCGGCACGACCCACCGGCTGATCCAGGCGTGACGGACGCCCGCCTGACAGATGCGCGCCTGACAGATGCGCGCCTGACAGATGCGGTGGCGGTACCTGTGCCCGGGGATGCGGCGGTACCGTTCTGGGTGTGGACCGTCGATTCCTGCGGCCCGGCTGGATGGCCGGGCACCTGCTGGTCTTCGCCGCTGTCCTGACCTGTCTGCGGCTCGGCTGGTGGCAGTGGGAACGCACGCAGGAGACCAGCGGCACCGCCCAGAACTTCGGGTACGCCCTGCTCTGGCCGGCGTTCGGCGCCGCCTTCGTCTACATGTGGGTGCGTTTCCTGCACCTCGAGGTTCTCAAGGACGAGGAGGACGACGAGGACACCGAACGGGGCCTCCGCGCCCTGCTCGACGAGGGAACGTCCCGACTACAAGAAACAGGGCAGCCGGACCTGCCCGTGGCGTCCGGCGAGCCGCGGCAGCTGCGTGATGAGAGTGCCGTGAACAGTGACTCTGATCCCGATCCTCACGAGCCCACAGCGACCCGATCGCGGAAGTCGCGCGGCGACCTGCAGCGACCGAGCCTGGGCATCACCATCTCCGTCGCCACGGTGGGCGAGGACGACGACGAAGATCCCGAATTGACTGCTTACAACCAGGCGCTGGCAGCCCTGGCAGAGGAGGACCGCCGCCGTGCCCGTTGATCCCACCGGTGAAGTGACCGACCCGCCCGGAGCTGCCGCTGCCGGGGCCGTGCCCGGCCGGAGAGGGAACGGAGCGCCCGTGGTGCCGCCGAAGATCATGGCGGCGTTCCGGAGGTACAGGGTGGCCGCTTTCGTGGTCGGCTGGGGCCTGCTCCTGCTGTGCGCCGCGATGGTCCTGAAGTACGCGTTCGACATGGGTGCGGCCGTCGCCATCTGGGGCCCGATCCACGGTGCCCTCTTCGTCGTCTACGTGATCATCGCGTTCGATCTCGCGTACAAGGACCGCTGGTCGCCGCTGGGCACCCTGTGGGTCCTCGTCGCGGGGACCATCCCGTTCGTGTCCTTCGTCGCCGAGCGCCAGGTGCAGCGGAAGGTCCTCGCTCGCCAGAAGATGTAGCCCGTCCCCACCGGTGCGGTCGCCCGGGACAGTGGCACGCCCGGCGGGTTTCCCCGCCGGGCGTAGGGAGAGTGTGCTGGAGGCAACGCAGCGACGCTAGTCGCCCGAAAGGGTGGTGTCCTCTGTCAACTGCGTCACCTGATTGCTTCCGAAATCGGTGCTCGCGGTGAGACTACTTTGTGTAACCGTTTGACTGCGCATCGCGATCGACTCTGCGGCACAATCAGCGCGAGCCCGCGTTCGGCATGCGGGACGAGCAACTGGGGGGTCTCGTGCCTGACGAACGCGCGCCGGTACGCGGCGGAGCCGGGCAGCGGAAGGCCGCCGGTTCCGACGAGTCGGGCAACCGGTCGGTGTGGGTGCTCGTCGCCCTCATCCTGGTGGCCACCGTCGCCAACCTCAACCTGGCCGTCGCCAATGTTGCGCTCCCGGACATCGGCAAGGCCTTCGACGCGAGCCAGACCGAACTCAATCTCGTCGCCGTCGGATTCTCCCTCGGCCTGGCCGCTTCCGTGCTGTATCTGGGCGCGGTTGGCGACCGTTACGGCCGCAAGCTGCTCCTGGTGCTGGGCATGATCGTCACCGTCCCGGCGTGCCTGCTCGCCGGCTTCGCACCGTCGATCGAAGTTCTCTTCGGGGCCCGATTGCTCGGCGGGCTGGCCGCCGGTATGGCGTATCCGACGACCCTGGCGCTGATCACCGCACTGTGGCAGGGCCCGGCCAGGACCAAGGCGATCGCGCTGTGGTCGGCCGTCGGCGGCGCGACCGCGGCGCTCGGATCGCTGTTGTCCGGCTGGTTGATGGAGCACTTCAGCTGGAAGTCGGTGTTCCTGGTGACGGTGCCGCTGGCCGTCGTCGCACTGGTCATGGCCGTGGCCCTGGTGCCGGCCCACGTCAACGAGACAACAGACCCGGTCGACAACATCGGGGGAGTGCTGTCGGTGATCTTGGTCGCGGCCCTCGTACTGGCCATCAACTTCGCCGCGGTCCCCGGCGGCGGCTCGATGGCGCTCGGCCTGGGATTGCTGGCGCTGATCGCCACGATCGGATTCGTGGTGCGGCAGAAGCGGGCGGCGTCTCCGCTGTTCGACCTGCACATCGCCGGCCGGCGGATCTTCTGGGTCGCAGCGATCGCCGGCATCATCGTCTTCGGGACGCTGATGGCGGCGATGTTCGTCGGCCAGCAGTTCCTGCAGAACGTCCTGGGATACACGACGCTGGAGGCGGGCTCGGCGATGCTCCCCGCGGCGGCCGCGATGGTGGTCGTCGCGCCTCTCTCGGCCAGGATGATCGGTGCCAGGGGAGCCCGGTTCACCCTGCTGGTCGGCTACGCCTTCTGCCTGCTCGGACTCATCGCCGCGCTGCTGCTCTGGAAGGAGGGCATCCCGTTCTGGCCCGTGTGTCTCGCGTTCATGCTGGTCGGAGTCGGGGTGGGCTTCGCCGGCACCCCCGCATCGCACTCGCTGACCGGCTCGGTGCCGGTCTCGCGGGCCGGAATGGCCTCGGGCACGGCGGACCTGCAGCGTGATCTCGGCGGCGCCGTGATGCAGTCGCTGCTGGGAGCGGCACTGACGGCCGGGTACGCCGCGGCGTTCGCATCCGCGATCGCCGCGTCGCCGGAAGCGTCCGAGGTCAGTGCGACCGTCCAGACCGAACTGCAGAAGTCGTTCGCGAGCGCGTCGTCGATGGCCGACCGGTACCCCGAGTACGCGACCCAGATCATCGCGGCGGCCAAGCAGTCGTTCCTGGACGGCGAGACGCTGGCCTACGCGGCGGGCATCGTCATCGTCCTGCTCGGGGCCACGTTGGTGTTCTTCATGTTCCCGAAGAAGGATCGTGAGCGTGAACTCCTCGCCGGGTACGCCGCCGAAGACTCCAAGGTTGCCTCCGCCGCCTGACCGTCCGGTGCGGGCCCATGCGCACATCGACATCTAGCTCGACGAGCGAGATCTCGGCATCGCCGTCCCGTTGCTCACCGACCTCGGCTACCACCCGGTACCGGGCGATGACGCCAAGCCCTGGAACTTCGTCCTGGGAGACGCCGCCGGCCGCTGCGGACCGCCCGACCGTACGGAGGACGTAGTTCCGGTCGCCGCCCGATCCGGCCGGGGCTCGATCCTGGGTCGGGAGGTGAGGACCATCAGCCCCGAGTACCGGTCAGCTCCCACACCGACTATCAGCCTGACGACAACAACTGGCGTGACGTCGACGCCGTCTGCACGACCTTCGGCATCGCCGTACCTGCCGACTATGCCCACTTCGTCGTGAGGTCTGCGGTTCGACTGCCGCGGCGGGCTCCGGCGGGCCGGTCTCGGTCACCGTGAGCGTCACCGAGGCGGTGCTGACCGCGGTCTTCGTCGCCGTCGCGGTGGTGGGCACCGTGACGGTGGTTGGCACTGTCGTCGGAATCGTCCGAAGGGCGGTCGATGTCACCACCACCGACGTCGTGACCGTCGCTGGCCTGGCCGCTTCCTCCTCCGCCGGCGACGACGAGCACCCCGCCGAGCCCATCCCCGCCACCATCACGACCGCCCCGAGCAAAACATGCCGTCGCATCAAGAACCCCCTTGTTCGGTGCATCCCACGCCCCCCGGCGCCTGGCAAGTATTTCCGGTCACAAGTTCTTTACGTGACCATCTCACTCGGCTACCAGGTGATGATCACCCGTTATTGCCACCGTTTGCGACGAGACTGTGCGTATCGGCGAAGATGCTGACCTCACTCACGTGCTGATCGCCTCGATGGGGTGACGCTGAGATGCGTTCGGGTGGGCCATGGCCGGGCGCGCAGCACTGACATCGCGGAGAGAAGTTTCGGCACCGGCGATCGCGGGAAACGGACCATTGCCAGGCGAGGACCCGGTACGACTCCGGCAGTCGCCGCGCGACACGGAAAAGCCCCGCCCTTAGAAGGAGGGCGGGGCTTTTCTCTGACTTTACTCCGGTTAACAAAATTTCGTCGGGCAGTCCCGAGGGTCAGTTGTCGGTCGGCAGGTAACCCTCAGCGGTGAGCGACTCCACGGTGACCCGGTAATCCTCCTGCGCGGCAGCCTCCGGATCGGGGTACTGGTAGCGACCCGGATGGCGGCCGTTGGGCCACGTGATGACGTCGCCGCGGGTGTACGAGCGGTGGAACGCCAGCACGCCGTTCTCACGGTGGTACACGTGGTAGACGTCGTCCTTCCGCAGCGGCGACACGCTGACACTCAAGGTGAGGACATGACTGTCCTCGGCGGTCCGGACCAGCGTGACGGTCTCGACGACTCTGGTCCCCGCGAACCGATGGATCGCCGACAGGAGCAACCTCGGTGCGCGCATGCTGTCCTTTTCGCTCGCTGGACCGGCGGCCCGGGCCATCCCTGACCATGAGCGGATTGCGGGAACCTCATGACGTGGGCACGACGATGTGAGTCCATCATCACTGCAGCAGGGCGGGGGAAGCAGGAGGCGCGACGCGTTGCAGCCGTACGAACGTCTGCTGGACGGCTCCGGGGTCGTGGACGGGAGTGTCTCGACGCGGCGGCAAGGGTCAGCTCGCCGAACTGCGTGAAACTGGTGGGCGATACTGGGATTGAACCAGTGACCTCTTCCGTGTCAGGGAAGCGCTCTCCCGCTGAGCTAATCGCCCTTCACCATTCCGACCCGATCGGTCTTCGATCAGGAGAACGGCCGTGCTGCGAGGTGGGAACGGGATTCGAACCCGTGTACACGGCTTTGCAGGCCGTTGCCTCGCCTCTCGGCCATCCCACCGCGGAGGCAACCCAGGTGACGGCCTGGACCTCTTCGAGCGGACGACGGGATTCGAACCCGCGACCCTCACCTTGGCAAGGTGATGCGCTACCAACTGCGCTACGTCCGCATGCCTTGCCCGGCCCCTGAGGGCTGAGCGGCTCGGCAACTGTATCCGAACGGGGACGCGCTGACCAAACCGGCCAGAGCTCAACCAATCTCATCGGTGTACCACCTGGCCAGGGCCTTGTCGGCCACCCAACCCCTCGATGGGCCCGACAGTTCCGCCTCCACAACGTGTCGGCGGGGGAGTTGTCGGCTGGCGCAGGCGGTCACCCGCCGGAGCCCGTGGCGGCCGGTCGCGCCGCCCCGGAAGTCGTGGTCAGGCCTCGAAGGAGTCGTGTACCGGCAGCGACCGGAGGTCTGCGTCGAAGTCGTAGTGATTCATCTCTTCGCCGAGTGGAACCTGTGCGATGCACCGCGCGCCGAACTCGGCGAGATCGGGGCTGTGGGCGAGCAACCGGGCGGAGACAATTCCCGAGCGAAGCTCGATGATGACGCCGTCCCGGGTGGGGAACACCTGGACGTCGCCGATCCCGGCCGGCATCGAGACTCCGTCGATCAGCAGTTCGCGGCCGAAGACCCAGGTGATGACCGGGCTCTGGTCGACGGACAGCAGCATCTGCACCGCGAACGGATCGTCGCAGTGGTAGCGCAGTTCGGCGTTGACCGCCGGAAGCGCGGCGTCGGAGATCAGGAGCATCTCAGTCGCAGCGGTGGTGACCCGATGATGTTCCGGGCTGTGCTGTGGCATGTCGTTTCCGCCGTCCGGCGGCCTGTGCGCGGCGGGGCCGATATCCGCGCTTCTGGTCTCAGGCCGTTCCCTCTCAGAGTGATGACGGGCGAAACCAAAGTCGGTCACGCGCCTCCGAATAGTTCACCCGTTCGGCCTAAGTGCCGCGAAAAGGAGGCGGTGAAGCCCACGTCGGTGATCGGGTATGGTGGCCACTGCTCGGAAGGCACCAGCCGCTCCCGGGCGATTAGCTCAGCGGGAGAGCGCTTCGTTCACACCGAAGAGGTCACTGGTTCGATCCCAGTATCGCCCACCACATCGTTGCAGGTCAGAGGGTCTACGCCGGCCCAGGTCGGGGCATTCCTGCTGCCGTCGGTCGCTGCACTCGCCTGCTGGCGAACGGTACCGGGTGCCCCGGCTAGCATCGGGTGTTCGTGTCGAGCGAGCCTGCCGCACCGTCGGCGGTGCGAGCCCGACCACACCTCGACCTCCTAGGAGAACCCGTGTCCAGCCCTCCCTCCGCCGCGCCCGTGCCGAGCGTGAAGGTGCCGGCAGGGACGACCGCCGGGGCTGCCGTCCGGGAGGCCGGGTTGCCGACCAGCGGTCCAGAAACCGTTGTCGTCGTTCGCGACGACACCGGCCAGTTGCGCGATCTCGCGTGGTCGCCGTCGGCCGACGCACAGGTCGAGCCGGTCCCGGCGGACTCCGCGGACGGCCGGGCCGTCATCCGGCACTCCGCCGCGCACGTCCTCGCGCAGGCCGTGCAGCAGGCGTTTCCGGACGCCAAGCTCGGCATCGGCCCACCGATCAAGGACGGCTTCTACTACGACTTCGATGTCGAGAGGCCCTTCACGCCACAGGATCTGGCCGATCTCGACAAGCGAATGCGGAAGATCATCAAGTCGGGTCAGCGGTTTTCCCGCCGGGTGGTGGACGCCGAGGAGGCCCGATCGGAACTGGCGGCCGAGCCGTACAAGCTCGAGCTGATCGATCTCAAGGGGGCATCGGGCGGCACCGGAGCAAGTGCCGAGGAGAGCGTCGAGGTCGGCGCCGGTGAGCTGACGATCTACGACAACCTGCACGCGCACTCCGGCGAGCGGGTCTGGAGTGACCTCTGCCGTGGTCCGCACCTTCCGACCACCCGTTACATTCCCGCCTTCGCACTCACCAGGTCCGCCGCCGCGTACTGGCGGGGGAGTGAGAAGAACCCGCAACTCCAGCGGATCTACGGCACCGCGTGGGAGTCGGCGGAGGCCATGCAGGCGCACCTCGACTGGATCGCTGAGGCCGAACGCCGCGACCACCGCCGGCTCGGTACCGAGCTGGACCTTTTCTCCTTCCCGGACGAGATCGGCTCCGGTCTCGCGGTCTTCCACCCGCGCGGCGGCATCATCCGCAAGGAGATGGAGGATTACAGCCGGGCCAAGCATCTCGCGGCGGGCTACTCCTTCGTCAACACCCCGCACATCACCAAGGCTCGCCTGTTCGAGGTGTCCGGGCATCTGGACTGGTACGCCGACGGTATGTTCCCGCCGATGCACCTGGACGCCGAACTCGGGCCCGACGGCGAAGTTCGCAAGCCCGGCCAGGACTACTACCTCAAGCCGATGAACTGCCCGATGCACGACCTGATCTTCAGGTCGAGGGGTCGCTCCTATCGTGAGCTGCCGCTGCGGATGTTCGAGTTCGGCACCGTCTACCGGTACGAGAAGTCCGGCGTGATCCACGGTCTCACCCGGGTCCGCGGGATGACGCAAGATGACGCGCACATCTTCTGCACGCGCGAACAGATGGCCGATGAGCTGACCAGCCTGCTCCGCTTCGTCCTCGACCTGCTGGCCGACTACGGCCTCGACGACTTCTACCTCGAGTTGTCCACCCGCAACGAGGAGAAGTATGTCGGCACCGACGAGAACTGGCGGGTCGCCACCGAGACCCTCGCCGAGGTGTCCGCGGCGTCCGGCCTGCACCTGGTCGACGACCCGGGCGGGGCGGCGTTCTACGGACCGAAGATCTCCGTACAGGCCAAGGACGCGCTCGGCCGTACCTGGCAGATGTCCACCATTCAGCTGGACTTCAACCTGCCGGAACGCTTCGAGCTGGAATACACCGCGCCCGACGGCAGCAAGCAGCGCCCGGTGATGATCCATCGCGCCCTTTTCGGTTCCATCGAACGGTTCTTCGGCGTCCTGACCGAGCACTACGCGGGTGCGTTCCCGGCGTGGCTCTCGCCCGTCCAGGTCGTCGGCATCCCGGTCGCCGACGCCTTCGGCGACCACCTCGAGGCGGTCGTCAGCGAGCTGCGCGGCCGGGGGATCAGGGCAGAGGTCGACCATTCAGGTGACCGGATGCAGAAGAAGATCCGCACCCACACCACACAGAAGGTCCCGTTCCTGCTGCTCGCGGGGGAGAAGGACGCCGCCGGTGGCGCGGTGTCGTTCCGGTTCCGGGACGGCACCCAGGTGAACGGCGTGCCGGTCGCCGCCGCCGTCGACGCGATAGACGGCTGGATTCGCGGCCGGTCGAACGTATCGCCGACGGCCGAGGGGTTCGCGGGGTTGGTGCCGCCCGTTCACGGACTCGAGTCGACCGGTGGCTGACGGACCGGAGCTGGTGCCGCAGGACGGCATCGGGGTCCCCGACCACCTGCAGCGGCTGTGGACCCCGCACCGGATGGCGTACGTCACGGGCGGGTCGGGCGAGGACCGGACCGCCGCGATGAGCTCGAAGACGAAGGAGTCCGGCGGAGACGTCGCAGGCTGCCCCTTCTGCCGGATCCCGACCCTGCCCGACGAGGATGGTCTGATCGTCGCCCGCGGTCAGTGGGTTTACGCGGTGCTCAACCTGTTCCCGTACAACCCCGGCCACCTGATGGTGGTGCCGCTGCGGCACATGCCTGATTACACCGACCTGAACGCCGACGAACTGGCCGAGTTCAGCGATTTCACCCGGCACGCGCTGCGGACGGTGCGAACTGTCAGCGCACCGCACGGGTTCAACCTGGGCATCAATGCCGGCTCCGCGGCCGGCGCCGGTATCGCCGAGCACCTGCACCAGCACGTCGTCCCGCGATGGGGCGGCGACTCCAATTTCATGCCCGTGGTGGGCCAGACGAAGGTGCTGCCCCAGTTGCTCGCCGACACCCGCCGGTTGCTCGCGGACGCCTGGTAGCGGCCGCGCACGGCAGTCCCGTGCAGCACTCCCGTTCGCTCGGCGCGCCGGGTGAACGGCAGCAGAGGCTGCCGCCGCTATCGTTGACCTCTACCTGCCCTTTCGTCGACCGACTGCCGACTGGCGTTCACGACCCCGACCGGACGGATCCCGATGCTCAACTCCCTGGCCCGGTCGTCGGTGTCCAAGGTCACCGACCCGATCGGCAGAGGGTTGCTGCGTGCCGGGATGAGTCCCGACCTGGTCACCGTGATCGGCACCATCGGGGTGGTCGCCGGATCGGTCGCCCTGCTGGCGCCCGGTTACCTGTTCGCCGGGACGATGGTCGTGACGGTGTTCGTGCTGGCCGATCTGGTCGACGGTGCGATGGCCAGGGCGCGTGGGTACGGCACCGATTTCGGGGTCGTGCTGGACGCGTCATGCGACCGGATCGCCGACGGGGCGCTGTTCGGAGCCCTGGCCTTCTACGCGTTCTCCTCGGGGCAGCGGGTGCTCGGTGCCGTCGCGCTGATCTGCCTGGTCACCGGCCAGGTCATCTCCTATGTCAAGGCACGCGCCGATTCGGTGGGCCTGATGATCGGCGGCGCCCTCGCGGAGCGCGCCGAACGCAACGTCCTGGGCCTGGTCGGCGCAGGCCTGGCCGGTCTCGGCGTGCCGTACGCACTGGACATCTGCCTCTGGCTGCTGGCGGTGGCCGGCGCGGTCACGGTGGTGCAGCGGCTGGTCCAGGTTCGGCGAGCCGCGGTGAAGGCCGCCGCGGACACGGACTCGAACCGCGGCACGGGCCGACCGGCCCTGTGACCCGGACAGATCTGTGAGCCGGTATCGATGAGTGCGGCATCGATGAGTGCGGTATCGATGAGTGCGGCGACCCTGCGGATCACAGACCTCGGCTTCGCCGCGGGCTGGTCGGTGGTGAAGTCGCTGCCCGAACCGGTGGCGGACGGGTTGTTCCGGCAGGCCGCCGATCTGGCATTCCGTCGGCGCGGGCCGAGCGTCGTGCAGCTGGCCAGGAACCTGCACCGGGTACTCGGCGAGCAGTCGACGCCGGCGTCCCTGGCCGCGGTCACACACGCCGGGATGCGCTCCTACGCCAGGTACTGGAAGGAGACGTTCCGGCTGCCTGCGATGGATCACGACGACGTCTTCGAGCAACTGGAGGCCGGCGCCATCGGGGCCGAGCACATCGACCGGGCGGTCGCCGAGGGACGCGGCATCCTGCTGCCGATCACCCATTCCGGTAACTGGGACGCCGCCGGGCTCTGGGTGGCCCGCCGTTGGGGCTCGATGACGACCGTCGCCGAGCGGCTGAAGCCCGAGTCGCTGTACGAGAAGTTCGTCGCCTACCGGGAGTCGCTGGGGATGGAGATCCTGCCGCTGACCGGCGGCCTCAACCCCTCGACCGTGCTCAAGGAACGGCTCAGGGCCGGCCGCATCGTTCCGCTGGTGGGCGACCGGGACCTGTCCCGCAGCGGGGTCCCGGTCGACTTCTTCGGCCAGACGGCCACCATGCCGCCGGGGCCGGCGATGCTGGCGGCACTGACCGGTAGTTACCTGTGCCCGACGAACCTGAGCTTCACCGACACGGGCTGGTCGATCCACATCCACCCGCCGGTGACGATCCCGGGTAGCCGGCTCGCCGAGCAGGTCCGGGGCGGCACCCAATTGGTGGCCGAGGTGTTCGAACGCGGGATCGCCGAGCACCCCGCGGACTGGCACATGCTGCAGCCGCTGTGGCGTTCCGACCTCGATGACCGCAAGGCCCGGGCGACGGGATGAGGGTCGGCCTCGTGTGTCCGTACTCGTTCGACATCCCCGGCGGCGTGCAGGCGCACGTCGCCGATCTCGCCCGCACGCTGATCGGGATGGGACACCAGGTGTCCGTCCTGGCGCCCGGGGACGACAGCGACGCGACCGTCGAGTTCCCGGAGTTCCTGGTCCCGTCCGGCCGCAGCATGCCGATTCCCTACAACGGCTCGGTGGCCAGGCTCTCGTTCGGCCCGGTGTCCTACACCAAGGTCCGGAAGTGGATCAGGGCCGGCAAGTTCGACGTCCTGCACGTGCACGAGCCGGTCGCGCCCAGCCTGTCGATGATCGCACTGATGGTCGCCGACGGTCCCATCGTCGCGACATTCCACACGGCCAATCCGCGATCCCGAATGCTCGCCGCCTTTCAGGGGGTCCTGCAGCCGTTTCTGGAGAAGATCACCGGACGGATCGCAGTGAGCGAACTGGCCCGCCAGGTGCAGGTCGAGCATCTCGGCGGTGACGCCGTGATCATTCCCAACGGCGTTGACGTGCAGTACTTTTCACGCGCCGAGCCGCTGCCGGGGTACCCCCGCAGCGGTGGCACCGTCGGGTTCATCGGCCGGTTCGACGAGCCCCGCAAGGGCATGGTGGTGCTGCTCGACGCGCTGCGGCTGCTCGCGCCGGTCCGGCCCGATCTGCAACTGCTGGTGGCCGGCAGCGGCGACGAGAAGGATCTGTGGGAGCTGGCCGGTCCGGACCTGCGGCACACGCTGCGTTTCCTCGGCAGGGTGAGTGACGCAGAAAAGGCGTCGATGCTCAAGTCGCTGGACGTGTACTGCGCTCCGAACACCGGCGGCGAGAGCTTCGGTATCATCCTGACCGAGGCGATGAGTGCCGGAACACCCGTGGTGGCCAGCGATCTCGATGCGTTCCGCCGGGTGCTCGACGGCGGGATCGCCGGGGTGCTGACGCCCATCGGGGACTCGCCGGCGCTGGCCCGCTCGCTCGGCACCGTGCTGGACGACTCCGGTCGACGGGCGGTGCTCTCCGCGCAGGGCCGACGGGTGGTGGCCGCCTACGACTGGCCGGTCGTCGCCGCCACCGTGGTGAAGGTCTATGAGACGGTGGTCGCGGCCGACCCCAGGGCCGTCGTCGAGGCCGACTGACGGGCCTGCATGCCGCCGGGCGCTGTGGCCGGCGTCACGGCGATTTCGGCCGCACCGATTCGTCCCTTACCGTTGTGAATTCCCGCGGGTGACCGGGTGGTTGCCCTGATGTCGCCGGCCCACCGCCGTGGGACGCTTGACCGAAGTCCGGAATGTCGACCTGTCATCACCCTGCGGGGGACGGACAGCACGGGGAACGGGGGTCGGTGGCATGACCACGGTTGTCGTCGTCATCCTCGTCGCGCTGCTGCTGTTCGCCGCACTCCGCCTGTGGATCACCGCGAACCGCCTCGACCGGCTGCACGTCCGGACCGAGGCGGCCTGGTCAGCGCTCGAGGGAGCGCTCGCCCGGCGCATCGTCGCCACCAGAGCCGTCGCCGTTGCCGGCGGGTTGGGCCATCCACAGTCCGATGAACTGCGCAGGCTTGCCGACCTGGCTGACAACATGGGCCGCGATCACCGGGCGGACGCCGAGAACGACCTCTCGCGGGCGCTGGCAACGATGCCGCCGGCGACCGAGCCGGATCTCGCGGCCGAGTTGGCCGATGCCAGCGAGCGGGTGCTGCTCGCCCGCCGTTTCTACAACGACGCGGTCCGGGACACCCGGGCACTACGGGGTGTCTGGTTCACCCGGGTGTTCCGGCTGGCCGGCCGGGCCGCGATGCCCGAGTACTTCGAGATCGCGGAGTTCCCGCACCGGACGGCGATGGTGCACCGCACGGCTGCCCGGGTCGTCCTGCTGGACGACCACGATCGGGTTCTGCTGCTCTCCGGCACGGACCCCCAGGTGGCCTCCCACTGGTGGCACACACCTGGCGGCGGCGTCGAGGACGGCGAGGACATTCGCGCCACCGCACTGCGCGAGCTGGCGGAGGAGACCGGAATCAGGGTGCCGGACGCGGACCTCGTCGGCCCGATCTGGCGCCGCGTGGCCCGGTTCACGTTCATCGGCCAGGACTATCAGCAGACCGAGTTCTACTTCGCCGCCCGGTTGCCGGGGCGCGCCGATCCGGGTCCGGCCGGTCAGCCGCCGGCCGTCGGCGACGGGTCACCGGCGGGTCCGCACCAGCCTGCCGGGTCGGGGGCGCGCACCATGGTCGCGGCGCCGGACATCGAGCCGGCGACCAGACCACTGGACGGCTCCGGCCGCACCGAGGTCGAGCACCGCACACTGACCGGCGACCGGTGGTGGACGCTCGAGGCGCTGGCAGCCAGCGACGAGGCGATCTATCCGCTCGAACTGGCCGCACGCCTGCCCGAGGCCCGGGACGCGCTCCGGGCCGGGGCGGCCCCGGCCAGCGCCACCCCGATCGACTGATCGACCGATACCTCGGCTCGTCTTCGGGCGGGTCCGGCGTCAACGGTACCCGGTCGGGTTAGCGTGCTGACGGCGCACATGTCCATTCCCGAGGTCTGCGGCGCCGGGAGGAACCGTGAGATCTCGCCTTGCGGCGACGGTGCTGCTGGCGTTCGCGCTGCTCGCCCCGGCCGGCTGCTCGAGCGGTGAGGACGCCGCGGTGTCCTCCGCGCCGCCCGTCACGTCGGCGGCCGCCGGCCCGACACCGACGCCGCCATCGCCCTCCCCGAAGCCTTCAGCCAAGCCGTCGCCCAAACCCACGGCGAAACCGCCACCCACGCTGACCAGCAATCCGCTCACCGGTGGTCCGTTGCTGACCGGTCCGGTGATCGCGGTCAAGATCGACAACACCGCCGCGGGACTGCCGCAGTTCAATGTCGCCGAAGCGGATCTGGTGTACGTCGAGCAGGTCGAGGGCGGCTTGACCCGGCTGATGGCCGTTTATCACACGACGGTGCCGGGTGAGGTCGGCGCCGTGCGCAGCGTGCGGTCGACCGACGCCGAGCTGCTGCCGGTGTTCGGGACGCCCGCATTGGTCTTCTCCGGTGGGGCGGACGGACCACTGAACGCGCTGGCCGCCACTCCGGCCGTCGCGGTCTCGGAGGATTCCGGCGCCGCCGGTTTCTGGCGCTCGGACGCTGCCGGCGGCACCTACAACCTGCACGCCGATCTGCAGGAGATCGCCGCGGCCCATCCGGAGCTGACGGCTCCGTACGACATCGGGCTCCGTTTCGCCGCGGACGATCCGCGGGTGGCGGCCGCGCCGGCCGCGACCTCATTGGCGGTGCAGTACCAGGCCGCACGGACCGAATTCGCCTTCGCCGACGGCCGTTACCGGCTGCTGCGGGACGGCTCGGAGCAGTCGGACGCGTCCGGCGCGCCGATCGTCGCGGACAACGTGCTGTTCCAGAGCGTCGGGTTCGAACCCGACGGGACCGTCGATTCCGTCGGCTCGCCGTCCTTCATCTCGCACACGGTCGGCTCCGGCACCTTCGAGCTGTTCCGGGACGGGCACCGCATCACCGGCAACTGGTCAAGGCCCGCGGCCGACCAGCCGACCCAATACCTGGACGGGGCGGGGAAGCCGGTCCTGCTCAAGCCCGGCAAGACCTGGGTGGCGCTGGTGCCGCCCGTCGCGTCCGAAGAGATCTCCTGACGACCGGACGGGATTTTCCGGCACTGTCGCCCGAGTACGATTCGGCTCAGGAAGCCGATGCGCCGCGCGTTGCCACGGCGCGATGCCGACATCTCGCGGCGACGCGCGCACCCCTCCCTGCCACCGTTTGATCGCTGTTGGCCATCCGCCTGCGGCGCCGTTCGTCCGAGGAGCTCCGCCGTGTCCGCCGACCAGAGCAAGCAGTCCGATACCAGCAGTACCGATACCAGCAGTACCGATACCAGCAGTACCGATACCAGCAGTACCGATACCAGCAGTACCGATACCAGCAGTACCGATACCAGCAGCACCGCATCCCTGACCACCACCGGCACCGCGCGGGTCAAGCGCGGGATGGCCGAGATGCTCAAGGGTGGGGTGATCATGGACGTCGTCACCGCCGAGCAGGCGAAGATCGCCGAGGACGCCGGCGCGGTCGCGGTGATGGCGCTCGAGCGGGTGCCGGCCGACATCCGCGCGCAGGGTGGCGTGTCCCGCATGAGCGACCCGGACATGATCGACGGCATCATCGCCGCGGTGTCCATCCCGGTGATGGCCAAGGCAAGGATCGGGCACTTCGTCGAGGCCCAGGTGCTGCAGTCGCTGGGAGTCGACTACATCGACGAGTCCGAGGTGCTGACCCCGGCGGACTACTCGCACCACATCGACAAGTGGGCGTTCACGGCGCCGTTCGTCTGCGGCGCGACCAACCTGGGCGAGGCGCTCCGGCGGATCACCGAGGGTGCGGCCATGATCCGATCCAAGGGCGAGGCGGGCACCGGTGACGTCTCGAACGCTGTGACGCATATGCGCACCATCGGCGGCGAGATCCGGCGGCTGACGTCCCTGTCGCCCGACGAGCTGTACGCCGCCGCCAAGGAGCTGCAGGCTCCGTACGACCTGGTCGCGGAGGTCGCTGCGCTGGGCAAACTTCCCGTCGTGATGTTCACCGCCGGCGGCATCGCCACCCCCGCCGACGCGGCGATGATGATGCAGTTGGGGGCCGAGGGCGTCTTCGTCGGGTCCGGAATCTTCAAGTCCGGCGATCCGGCGGCGCGCGCAGAGGCGATCGTCAAGGCGACCACCTTCTACGACGACCCCGACGTCATCGCCAAGGTGTCCCGCGGGCTCGGCGAGGCGATGGTCGGCATCAACGTCGACGACATCCCTGTTCCGCACCGGCTGGCCCAGCGCGGCTGGTAGCGGAGAGGCAGCCACTGCTCACCGGGGGATTACGGCTGACAGAGCTGGATTCACCATCTAGACTCAGTACTGTGGTCGACAATCTGAGTGACGTCCTCGAAGTCGTGGGGGAACGGTGGGCGCTGCTCGTCGTCCGCGAGGTGTCCCTGGGACTGCGGCGGTTCGACGAGATCCAGACGGTCATCGGGGCTCCGCGGGCCGTGCTGTCCGACCGGCTGCGCCGGCTGACGGCAGCCGGGATCCTCGGCACCCGGAGCTATCAGCTGCCCGGATCCAGATCGCGCACCGAATACACCCTCACCGACGCCGGCGTCGACCTGCTGCCCGTGCTCGCGGCGCTGTCCGACTGGGGGGAGCGTCACCTGGCCCCGGGTGTGCTGCCCGAGATCATCTACCGGCACCGCGGCTGCGGCGGCCGGGTGAGCGTCACCCTGCAGTGCGAGTGCGGGGAACGGGCCGACCCACGGGACCGGCTCATCGCCGAGGTCAACCGATGACAAGTATTCGAAACTACCCGAGAGATCAACGAGGAGAACACATGTCACTCACCACGACCACCGACGCCGCGTTCGCCCGGGACGTCCTGACGAGCGAACTGCCGGTGCTCGTCGACTTCACCGCCGCCTGGTGCCCGCCGTGCGTGATGATCGCACCGGTGCTGGACCGCATCGCCACCGACGAGGTCGATCGGCTCCGGGTCGTGTCGCTCGACGTGGACAGCAATCCGGTCACCACGCTGAAGTACGAGGTGCTCGGCATGCCGACCCTGGCATTGTTCGTCGGCGGCGAGGTGGTCGCCCGGTTCATGGGCGCCAAGCCGCGAACGGCCATCATGGCCGAACTCGAGCCGCACCTTCGCCCGCGCGCAGGCGCGACGTCGACTGCCGGCTGAGCAGGGTTCAGGACGGCCCAGCGGGCGACAGCCCCTGCTCGTGTGGCACTGGGTCGGATTCCGCCAGCGCCGAACGCTCCACGGTCAGCAGGCTCTCCGCGCTGTGCTCGGCCCGGTAGGCGGCGCCCCCGCCCCGCACCCCGAACAGCCGCTTGGACCAGACCAGCCAGAGCACGGCGGCGATGTTGACGAGCAGCAGCAGGAGCTTCAGCGCGGTGAACTTCTCCGTCACCTCATAGATCTCCCAGGGCAGGAAGACGCTGGTGACGACCACCGAGAAGTACTCACCCCACCGCCGGACCCGCCACAGCCCGTAGGACTCGACGAACAGCAGCCCGGCGTAGGCGCACAGCCCGATGGCGATCCACACCAGGGTCTGCGGGGTGAAGGCGAAGACTCGCGAGATGCCGTGCAGCACCTCGGATCTGTCCAGATCCCAGCCGACCTGCTCGGCCAGCGGCCGGAACAGGCTGAGCTCGTTGTCGAAGGCGCGCTCGAGCGCCGCATGGGACTCGCGGAAGTAGAGCACCAGCCCCGCGACGAAGATCAGGACCAGTCCGCGGGCGACCCGTTCGGCCGCCAGCAGACGCATGATCGTCCGGTCCCGGAGCAACCGCCCCCGCGGGACCTCAGGGGCGTTTTCAGCGGGACCCGAGCCTTTCGGCGGACCGAGGACGAAGTCGCCGCACCGCAGGCAGCGCCAGGTCTCGCCGGCCGCGGTCCCGGCCCTGAGCCGCTCGGCGAGGGCTGGTTCGTCGGGCGCGTACGTCTCGTGACCGCGCCGGCTGCACACCCGCAGGCTCCAGTCCACCCGGCGAGGGTAACCGCCGCGCCGGCCGGTTCACCGCAATGACGGCTCAGGCGAGCCAGCCGGGCAGCGACGAACGGGCACCCGCGGCAGCCTGTGCGTCCGCGGTCGCCAGCCTGCGCACGGCGGCGGCCAGCCGTTCCGGTGACGAGGTGAACGGGAGCCGGAGGTAGGAGGCCATGGTGCCGTCCGGGCCGAACCGTGGACCCGGCGCGATCCGGACACCGGCCGACGGCGCCAGCTGCGCGAGTTCGGTTGCGTACGGTCCGGGTAGCCGCACCCAGAGGAAGGTGCCCCCGGTCGGTCGGGACTGCTCCCAGTCGGGCAGGTCCCTGGCCAGAGCCGCCTGCAGTGCGGCCGCGCCGGTCGCCAACCGGGACCGTTGCACGGCGAGCGCGGCGTCAGGATCGCCGAGCAACTCCGTGACCACCAACTGGTCAAGGACCGGCCCGGACATGTCGCCGAGAGCCCTGGCCGCTGCCAACCGCTGGACCAGCGCCGGTGCCGCACGGATCCAGCCCACCCGGAGGCCGCCCCACAGCGATTTCGAGACCGACCCGATGGACAGCACCCGGGTCCCGCTGGCATCGTCCTCGAACGCCGCGAGCGGCGGGGGGAGCGCCGGTGTGCCCGGGAACGGCACGTCGCGGAAGGACTCGTCGGAGAGCAGCACGGTCCGGGCGGCCCGCGCGGCGGCGACCATCGATTCCCGGGTCCGCTCGTCCATCAGCGCGCCGGTCGGGTTCTGGAAGTCCGGGATCAGGTACCCGAGCCGTGGTGCGATCTGCCGCATCGTCGCCGCGAAAAGATCGATGTCCCAAGGACTGCCGGTGTCGCCAGGGCCCGCCTGCTCCGCCATCCCGACCGGGGCCGGCACCCGCCGGTGCGCGCGCAGGGCATCCAGCGCGACCGGGTACGTCGGGCACTCGATCAGCACCCGGTCGCCCGCCGCCGACAGCTCCCCGACGATCAGCGTGAATGCATGCTGTGCGCCCGAGGTGACCAGGATCTGCTCGGCCGTGGTCGGTACACCGGCCGCCGAGTACCGCGCGGCGATCGTGTCCCGCAGTACCGGCAGCCCGAACGGCAGGTAGCCGTCACCGCCGAGGTAACGGGGTAGCCGGGTCACGGCGGACGCCACCGCGGCGGAGAGTGCGTCGGCCGGTGCTGGAAGGCAGGCCGTCGTGAGGTCGATCACGGCGGGAAGGCCGTCGCCGGCGTCTCCTGGATGCTGCCGGCCCACGCCGTCCTGCCACCCGAAGATGCGGGCACTGCCCGTCGCCGCGGGCCGCGGGAACGCAGCGGCCGGCTGCCCGACGGCGAACGGAACCGGCTGGTGATCACCGTCGGGAAGCCGGAGCCGGCTCCCCGAGCCGCGCCGCGAATCCAGCCAACCCTGCTCGCGGAGCAGCCCGTACGCGGCACCGACCGTGGTGCGGGACAGCTTCAATCCGGCCGCCAGTTCGCGTTCACTGGGCAGTCCGGTGGCCACGGTCAGCCGGCCGTCCAACACCGCGGCACGGATCCGGTCGGCGAGTGCCCGATAGGCCGGTAATCCGCGATCCGGTGGGAGCGGGCCGAGCCGGCGGGCCAGAGTGGTCGCGGAGATGCGGGTGGTCTCAGCCATTGGACTGCCTCATGAAGCCACTTTCTCGCAACTGGTACTGGATGTACAGACCAGATCTCGACAGAGTGGCTCTCATGCGCTTGTTAGCTCCCATCCCGACCGACCGTCGCGTGCGCCGATTCAGCCAGCTGCTCGTCGGGCTCCTGCTGTACGGCGTCACCATGGCGATGATGGTCAGGGCCGTCCTTGGCCTCGACCCGTGGGACGTGTTCCACCAGGGTCTGACGGCACTGGTCAACCGGTGGGTCCCGTTGTCCTACGGAACGGTGATCACGATCATCTCGGTGGTCGTTCTGCTGCTCTGGATCCCGCTGCGCCAGCGGCCCGGTATCGGCACCATCGCCAACGCCGCGATCATCGGGTTCACCACCGACGCCGCCCTGGCGGTGCTCCCGGAGTTCGAGAACCTGACGGTGCGCATCGTGGTGCTGGCCCTCGCCATCGTCGGCAATGCGGTGGCCGGTGCGCTGTACATCGGCGCCGGACTCGGACCTGGCCCACGCGACGGGCTGATGACCGGCCTGGTGGCCCGCGGGGTCGGCTCCATCCGATCGGTACGGACCACGATCGAGCTCAGTGTGCTGGGTATCGGATGGATCCTCGGCGGTGTGGTCGGGGTCGGCACGGTGCTCTACGCGTTGTCCATCGGGCCGCTGCTGCACGTGCTGCTGCCCCGTCTGCAGGTGCGGTCGACCGAGCGTTCGGAACCGGCACTCACGACGACCGGCGACGCACCGTTCACCGAGGCTGAGGGGCGCTAGAAGTCGCCGGCTGCTGCGCCGCGGCCAACGCCGCGTACCGGCCGCCGCTGGCCGACAACTGGGACGGGCTGCCCTGTTCCACGACCCGGCCGGCATCCAGGACGAGAACGTGATCGGCGTCCTGAACTGTAGAGAGCCGGTGCGCGACAACGATCCTGGTCATCCCGAGTTGGTGCAGGTTGGTCTCGACGACCGCTTCCGTCGTCGCGTCCAGGTGTGAGGTCGCCTCGTCCAGGACGAGCACCGCAGGCTTGTCCAGCAGGGCGCGGGCGAGCGCCAGCCGCTGCCGTTGGCCGCCGGACAGACCGGAGCCACCCTCGGCGAGCCACGTCTGGTAGCCGCGGGGCAGGTCCAGGATCTCGTCATGGACACCGGCCAATCGCGCGGCTTCCCTGATGGCCGGGAGCGGAGCGGCGGGGGAGCGCAGCGCGATGGCATCGGCCACCGTCCCGGACAACAGGAACGGATCCTGCAGGACGACCCCCATCTGCCGGCGGACCGAGGGCAGATCGAAGGACTGCAGCGGCCTCCCGTCGATCAGCACGGCACCCTCGGTCGGCGCGTACAGCCCGCAGATCAGCTTCGCCAGGGTCGACTTGCCGGACCCCGACGCGCCCACGATGGCGAGCTTGCCGCCCTCCGGGATCTGCACCGAGATGTCCCGCAGGATCCACGCAGACCGGTGGGTGTGCCGGAAGGACACTGCCCGTAGGACGATCCCGCCCCGCACCGGTGGTGCGGCGGGCCGGGATGACGGCTGTTCGGCGGGCGCCTGTGCGAGGTCGGTGAGGTGCTCGACGACCGAACCGAGCTCGGAGATCGCGCGGAGGTGGCCGGCCAGCGAGCCCAGCGGCAGCAGCACCGCGGCACCCAGCGCGGCGAGGCCGACGACGGCGCCCGGGCCGGTGCCGACCAGCGGCAGGGCAGGTCCGGTCGCGGCCGGAACGGCGGCCAGCAGGAGTGCGACCGGTCCGCCGATCCGGAACGCGTCGGCCACCGCCTCGGCGAGGGCGCTCGTCCGGGACGCCCGGCTCAGCGCGACCAGCCGCCGCCCGTGCAGGTCGGCCCAGCGGCGGCGCAGCATCCCCTCCGCGCCGGCGGCCTTGACCCACTCCATGCCACGGACCGATTCCACCAACCAGCTGGTGCTGCGGGCCTCCGCGAGCAGTTCCTCCCTGCGGAGCCGCCGGCCCCTGACGGCGAGCGCCCCGACGACCAGGAGTTGCACAGCGGCCAGGCAGACCGTGAACAGGGCCAGTTTCGGATCGATGACCGCCAGCAGCACCAGGTACACAGCGGCCAGCACAGCGTCCAGCACCGCACCCACCAGCCGGGTGGCGAGCGCGTCACGGACGACGTCGGTGGCGGTCAGCCGGGACACGATCTCCCCGGTGCCGCGGTGGTCGAAGAACCGCAGCGGCGCTGACAGCAGCCGCTCGAGCAGATCCCGCGGCAGTGCGCCGCCGACGATCCGCTGCAGGTGCGCACCTGCCAGCCCGCGGATCAGCGCGATCACTCCGACCGCGGCTGTCACGGCGGCGACCACCACGACCCAGCCGGCACCCGATCCGGCCGCCGTGCCCGCCGCGACCCCCCCGACGATGGTGGCCGTGACGATCGGGACGGCCAGCCCGGCCAGCAGCAACAGCGCCGACGTCACGAGCAACGCGGCCAGGACCCGCCGGTGCCCGGTGAGTGCGGGTCGGATCATGCTGCGCCACACCGAGTCGGCGCCGGATGGCGGCTCGCCGGGTGCAACAGCCGCGTCGGTCGGCCTGCCCCGGAAGGCCAGCGCAATCTCCCGGTACCCCTGCCCGAATTCCGACAGCGTGAACGTCCGGCGCCCGATGGCGGGATCGACGACGCTGACCGTCCGGCGGCCGACCCGCTCGACCACCAGGAAATGGTTGTCCTCCCAGTGCGCGATCAGCGGCAGCGGCAAGGACCGGAGACCCTCGATGCCGGTCCGGACGGCCTTGCAGTCAAGGCCGTGACGGCGGGCCTCCGCGCGCAGGTCGTAGGCGGTGACGCCGTCCCGGCCGACGCCCATGTCCTCCCGCACCGCGTCGAGGGTGACGGCGGCGCCCGCACTGCGGAGCACCATCGTCAGGCAGGCCGGGCCGCAGTCCGTTGCGGTCGCCTGCAGGACGACGGGGACGCGCTTCCACCGGGTGCGCGGCGCGCCGGTCATGGCTGTGGCACCGCCTGTGCGGTCCGCCGCTCGTTGCCCCAGAACCATTGGATGTCGGCCGATCGCCGTCGCTCGGCGAGCCATTCGTCGAACACCCGGCGCGCGAGCCGCTCCCGGGCCGCCTCCGCATCCTGTGGCTCGTCACGGTCCACCACCACCGCCAGTGCGGGCGGTCCGTCGGTCGCCCGGACGACGGTGCCGACCGGCGCGTCGAGCACCGCACTGAACCGCTCCGGCACATCGGCGGACCGCCATCGCTCCAGTCCGGCCCTGCGCTGCTCACGCCGGGCGGTGACGATGGCCAGCAGCGGATCTCGGGCAAGCACCTGGGCAGCGTCCGAGTCCGCCCGGTCCGCCCCGGCTGGGACCTGCACCCAGGACACCTGGAGGAACGTCGGCGCGGTGCCGCACGCTGCTCCGGCCGACACGGCGTCGACCCGGTCGCCGACGATGATGCTGCGGAGGGCGCTGATCTTGGCCTGCTGCTCGACGAGCTGACCGAACTGCTCGGGGCTCAGGCTGCGCTCCCGCAGCCAGTGGTTCGTCGACTCCGCGGAGAACAGGCCACGGGCGGCGCGGAAGGAATCGGCAGCCGATTGCAGCTCGCCCGGATGGATCTCGATCCCCTCGGCGTCGATGGCCTCGCCGAGCAGGCAGGCGTCGATCAGCGATCTCAGGATGTGCCGGTCGTCGAACATCGCGTCGATGCTCGAGAAGGCCTCCTGGATCGGCATCGTCACCGTGTTCACCCGGAGCAGGTCGAATTCGGTTGCCCGGGCGACGCCGCGGAGCGGCCAGGGGAGGCCATCGTCGGTGATCGACACGGAGACCGTGCGGCCCGCCGGCTCACGGATGAGAACGTCGAAGGACAAACGGTTGTCGTACGCCTCGCGGTCGACCAGCAGGGTGAACCGGGTGGCGGGTTCGGTGCGCCGCAGGCTGTCGAGCCGCTCGCGGAGCCACGCCTCGCCGGCGCTGTCGGGCGTAGCGCGGCGCAGGATTCCCAGCACCTCTGCGACGAGACCGTTCGATGTTCCGGCGGTTTCGTCGATCGCGGCTGCGAGGGCGGATGCGGTCATCGGCTGGACTCCAGGGTGCGGCCGGCGTGGGTGAGCAGGTCGGCGATGGCGGCGCTGATCGGCAGGCCGGTGTCGTGTTCGATCCAGAGGTACTGACCGTTGGGATTGATCTCCAGGAACACATACCGGCCGTCCGGCGTCAGCACGAGATCGATGGCCCCGTACAGCAGGTCGAGCTCCCGGAGCAGGGAGCGGCAGCGGTCCGCAACCTCGGCGGGCAGCGCGATGGGCTGCATGGGGGTGCGGGCACTGTCGTAACGGCGCCAGTCGTTGCGGGTGTGGTGGGCCTCCTGCGAGTGGATGGCGGCGGCGAACACCCGGTCACCGACCACGGTGACCCGCAGCTCGACGTCCTTGGCGACCTGTTCCTGCGCGATGAACGGGCAGAGCTCGATGTCCTGCAGCCGGGCGAGATCCCGCGGCCGGACCGGATCGGCATACCGGATGATCGTCTCGCCGTCCGCCGCGGCCATCCGCTGCCCGCTGCCGACCCGCTTGGTGATCACGGCGGCCCGGCGCCGGCGATGGAAGGTGAGGAAGCGGTCGGGATCGTTTCCGATCAGCGTGTCCGGCAGGTCGAATCCGAGCCGGCCGGCGATCCGCAGCTGCCGGGCCTTGCGTCCGGCGTGCGTCAGGCCGTCGGGTGTCGCCGGGATGAACGGGACGTCGAGCAGCTCCCAGAGATCCGACAGTGCCGCCGCGGCTTCGTGTTCGGCGAACGCACCCGCCGAGGTGCCCGAGAGTGAACTGTGTGCAACCGGAGTGCCGGGGCGGCGCCACCAGACCGCGTCGATGTCCTGCAGCGCAACGGCTGTCGTAGGTCCCGCCGGTCCGCGACCCGGTTGACGCAGCTCACCGGAGAGCGCACCCGAGGCGCTGATCCGGACCGCCACGGTCGCCTCGCGCGGGAAGCATGCCGGGTCGAACCGCGCGAACGGCACGCCCCTGGCGGTCAGCACGTCGCACACCTCGTCGGCGTGCACATCGCCGTCGCCGGTCAGGATCAGGATCATTGGATGTCTCCCTGCTCGGACGGCCGCGGGCCCGCGAGGCGGCACCGGACGTGCCGGTGCCGCCCCGCGATCGGTTGCTCGCGACGGTCAGTCGCAGTCGTAGCCGCCGCTCTGATGACAGGTGCTCACGGTGCCCTGCATCCGCAGCGAACCCGCAACGGCGCGCAGCTCGTCGTCGGCGACCTCGACGGTCGACTCCCATGCGGCGTTGTCGAGATCGGTGATCAGCAGTTCCTGACGTGCGGACATGTCCGCCCCCCTTCTGCGCCGGGACCCTCCCGGCAGCACAGGGGAAGAGGCGCCGACCCGGGTCCAGATACCGCCCGCGCGGGTGAGATGAGAAGCCGGACGGGTGCCCTCGATAGGGTCGGCGCCATGGAAGCCGTGTTGTCCGCCCTGCACGTCGTGGGCGCCGTGTTCATCGTCGGCCCGATGGCGATCCTGCCGATGACCGCGATGCGCTCGGTCCGCGCCGGGCAGGGCGCCCAGGTCGCGGTGCTGACGAAGTCGACCTACATCTTCAGCCTGCTCTCGCTGCTCGTCGCGGTGCTCGGCTTCGGCATCCTCGGGGTGTCCGACCACGACACCTCCGTCAGCACGCCCTGGGTGCTGATCTCGATCATCCTGTACGTCCTGGCGCTCGGCCTGACATTGCTGGCCGTCGTGCCAGCGCTGCGCAGTGCCGCAGAGCATCTGCAGGACCCGGCGGCGCAGGAGCTCAGCAGGCCGGACTACCGGCGGATCGCCATCGGCTCCGGCGTGACCTCGCTGCTGCTGGTGGTCGTCGTGGTGCTGATGTCGTGGAAGCCGGGCGGTTGATGCGCCTCGGGCGCTCGGTCGATCGGACCGCTCGATGAGCCGATCCGACCCGGTGGTGGGGGTTCTGGCACTGCAGGGGGATGTCCGTGAGCACCTGGTCGCGCTCGGCGGCCTGGGTGTGACGGCCAGACCGGTTCGCCGGGCGAGTGAACTCGGCGACCTCGACGGCATCGTCATCCCCGGTGGCGAGTCCACCACCATCTGCCGGCTGCTGGACGTCTTCGAGCTGCGCGAGCCCCTGCACGAGCGGCTGGCGGACGGACTGCCAGCGTTCGGATCGTGCGCCGGGATGATCGTGCTGGCCGGCGGGATCCTCGACGGCAGGGCCGACCAGCGTCCGCTGGGCGCGATCGACATCACGGTGCGGCGCAACGCATTCGGTCGCCAGGTGGATTCGTTCGAGACCGATCTCGAGGTGCTGGGCGTCCCGGGCGGACCGGTGCACGCGGTCTTCATCCGGGCGCCGTGGGTGGAGCGCACCGGTCCCGACGTGACGGTGCTGGCCGGTGTCGGCGGCCATCCGGTGGCCGTGCGGCAGCGCAACGTCCTGGCGACCTCGTTCCACCCGGAGGTCAGCGGCGACGATCGCCTGCACGCCCTGTTCCTGGAGATCGTGCAGCAATCCTGACCCCGCCGGCACCGTAGGATCGTCTGTCGGGACGAAACGGCAGCATGACGTAGAGGGGTTCTGCAGGACGATGAGCGGCCACTCCAAATGGGCGACGACCAAGCACCAGAAGGCGGCCAAGGACGCCAAGCGGGGCAAGCTCTTCGCGAAGTTGATCAAGAACATCGAGGTGGCCGCGCGCACCGGCGGCGGCGACCCGGACGGCAACCCGACGCTGTTCGACGCGATCCAGAAGGCGAAGAAGTCCTCGGTTCCGAACGAGAACATCGACCGGGCGACCAAGCGCGGGTCGGGCGCCGAGGCCGGCGGCGTCGACTACCAGGCGATCACCTATGAGGGCTACGGCCCGAACGGGGTCGCCATCATGATCGAGTGCCTGACGGACAACCGGAACCGCGCCGCCTCGGAGGTGCGCGTCGCGGTGACCCGTAACGGCGGGTCGATGGCCGATCCGGGCAGCGTCGCGTACCTGTTCAGCCGCAAGGGTGTCGTCATCGTGCCCAAGGAGACCGCGGGCGCGGAGCTGGCCGAGGACGACCTGATGCTGGCGGTGCTGGACGCCGGCGCCGACGAGATCAACGATCTCGGCGACGCGTTCGAGGTGATCTCCGAGGCCGCGGACCTGGTCAAGGTGCGCACCGCCGTCACGGAGGCCGGCATCGAGTACGACTCCGCCGACCCGACGTTCATCGCGTCGGTCAGCGTGCCGCTGGACGTCGACGGGGCCCGCAAGGTGGTCAAGCTGGTGGACGTCATCGAGGACCTTGACGACGTGCAGAACGTCTACACCAACGCCGACATCTCCGACGACATCGCGGAGCAACTGGACAACGAGTAGTCGGGGCCGTGGCGTGCCTCGCGGAGGCGCGCCGCCCCGGCCGGTAGCGTGACGCGAACGTACAGGTGTTCGGGTAGGAGGTCGCGTGCGAGTGCTCGGCGTCGACCCCGGCCTGACCAGGTGCGGCATCGGGGTGGTCGACGGCGGTCCGGGGCAGCGACCGCAGATGATCGAGGTGGTCGTCGTCCGGACCGCCCCGGGGACGGACCTCGCCGAACGGCTGCTCACCATCGCCGAACAGGTGGAGGCGATGATGGACCGGCTGCTGCCGGACACCGTCGCGATCGAGCGGATGTTCAGCCAGCACAACGTCCGCACCGTGATGGGCACCGCGCAGGCATCCGGGGTGGTCGCCCTGGCCGCGGCGCGCCGATCCATCCCGGTCGCCTGGCACACCCCCAGCGAGGTCAAGGCGGCCGTCTCCGGCAACGGCAACGCGGACAAGGCGCAGGTCACCGCGATGATCACCCGGCTGCTGCGGCTGCCCGAATCACCCAGGCCGGCCGACGCCGCCGACGCATTGGCCCTGGCGCTGTGCCATCTGTGGCGCTCTCCCATGCAGAGCAAGCTGCTCGCCGCCGCGGCGAAGGCGAGGATGGCGCCGTGATCAGCTCCGTCCGCGGCCAGGTGCTGTCGGTGCACCTGGACCACGCGGTGATCGAGGTCGGCGGAGTCGGGCTGGCCGTGCGCACCACACCGGCGACGCTGGCCGGCCTGCGCCGCGGTGAGCAGGCCAGGCTGTCCACCACGCTCGTCGTCCGGGAGGACTCGCTCACCCTGTTCGGTTTCGGCTCCGACGAGGCCAAGGAGCTCTTCGAGCTGGTGCAGTCGGTGTCCGGGGTGGGGCCGAAGATCGCCCTCGCGCTGCTCGCCGTCCTGGATCCCGAACAGCTGCGTCGTGCCCTCGGTTCCGGCGACACCGCCATGCTGACCAGGGCGCCGGGCATCGGCAAGAAGGGCGCCGAACGGCTCGTGCTGGAACTGAAGGACAAGGTGGGTGCGCTCGCCGGATCGCCGGCCGGAACGGCGGGCGGCGCTGCCGGCAGCGGCCTGCCATGGCGGGACAAGTTGGTCGAAGCCCTTGTCGGGCTTGGTTTCACGGCGAAACAGGCCGAGGACGCCACCGGCGCGGTGGCCGAGGACGTCGAGGATCCCGCCGTCAGCGACGGCGATGTCGGCGTCCTGCTGCGCAGGGCACTGGCGCTGCTGGGGCGTACCAGGTGAGTGCCGCGTCGCTGCCCGGCGGGGGAGATGCGGCAGAGCGTGAAGCCGATGACGACCTGACGTTCGAGGGCGTTGTCACGGCTGCCGAGACGGCTGCGGACACCGATGTCGAGGCGTCGCTGCGGCCACGGTCGCTGGACGAATTCGTCGGTCAGGTGCGGGTACGGGAGCAGCTGGGGCTGGTGCTGTCCGGCGCGAAGCTGCGCGGCACCGCGCCGGACCACGTGCTGCTCGCCGGCCCGCCGGGTCTGGGCAAGACCTCGCTGTCGATGATCATCGCCGCCGAGATGGGTGCGGCGCTGCGGTTGACCTCGGGCCCTGCGCTCGAGCGGGCCGGCGATCTGGCCGCGATCCTGTCGAACCTGGTCGAGGGCGACGTGCTGTTCATCGACGAGATCCACCGCATCTCCCGGCCGGCCGAGGAGATGCTGTACCTGGCCATGGAGGACTTCCGGGTGGACGTGATGGTCGGCAAGGGACCGGGCGCCACCTCCATCCCGTTGGAGATCGCGCCGTTCACCCTGGTGGGTGCCACCACCCGTTCGGGGCAGCTGACCAGCCCGCTGCGTGACCGGTTCGGCTTCACGGCGCACATGGAGTTCTACTCGGCCGACGAGCTGACCACGGTGATCACCCGCAGCGCCGCCATCCTCGGCATCGAACTGCGGCCGGACGGAGCGACCGAGATCGCCCGCCGGTCCAGGGGGACGCCGCGAATCGCCAACCGGCTGCTCCGCCGGGTCCGCGACTACGCCCAGGTCAGGGCGGACGGATCGATCACCAGGGACATCGCACGTGCCGCGCTCGCGGTGTACGACGTCGACGAACTCGGACTGGACCGACTCGACCGCTCCGTGCTCGGCGCACTGTGCCGCTCGTTCGGCGGCGGGCCCGTCGGGCTGACCACCCTGGCGGTGGCGGTCGGCGAGGAGTCGTCGACCGTCGAGGAGGTCTGCGAGCCGTTCCTGGTCCGGGTGGGGATGCTTGCCAGGACCCGGCAGGGCAGGATCGCGACGCCGGCGGCGTGGGCCCATCTTGGCCTGAAGATGGGCGGGCCGGCGGGTTCGACGGCAGGCGACACGCTCTTCGACGGGTAACCTTGCCCTGGGTCACGTGACGTGCCACCGTGGTCGGACGGGCCGTGGAACCTCCGGCGGCTCTGCCTCGTTCTGGTTGCGGGGCAGTTGCGAAGGTGTACCTGCGAACGAGATGACGATCGCGCGCCGCACCGCCCTGCGAGCGTGGGCACGGACGTCACCGGACCGGTGACGTCGACGGACTCGAGACCGAGGAGAACCATGGAACAGATGCTGCTGCCCATCCTGATGTTTGCGGGACTGGGCGGATTGATGTACTTCAGCATGAAGAAGCAGAAGAGGGTGGCCGCAGCCACGAAGCAGATGCACGACTCGCTGGTTCCCGGCGCCCGGGTGATGACGACCTCCGGCCTGCACGGCACCGTGACCGCCATCGCCGACGACACGATCGAGCTCGAGATCGCACCGGGCCTGCGCACCACCTGGGTCCGCGCCGCCGTCCGCGAGATCATCGTTCCCGGCCAGACAGACGACTACGAGCTGGTGGACAGCTCGGACGACCCGGACGTCATCGACGCGGAAGATCTTGACCCGACCGATACCACCGTGACGGACCGTAAGTCCAAGGACCTCAACTAAGCTGTGGGACTGCCCCGGCCCGTCCAGGGTCGGGGCATCATCATGTGGGGGGCGTGACGATCGCCCCTGTTGCATGCGGCGCGGCCCGTGGTGACCGAGTTCGGCTGAATCAGCTCAGTTGATCAGCTCACACGATCACCGGGGGCCTCTTGTCGTGTGACGAGCAGAGAAGATAGGCGCGACGTGGCGACACCTGCTGGGCAGTTCAGGCCCTGGCGATTGATCTGGACGTTCATCGGCATCACCGGTGTGCTCTACGGGCTCGTCTTCCTGACCCCCGGGTCCAACACCCCCAAGCTCGGGATCGACCTGCAGGGCGGTACCCGGATCACCCTCACCGCCCGCACCCAGGACGGATCGGACCCGACGCGGCAACAGATGCAGCAGGCTCGGTCGATCATGGAGAGCCGGGTCAACGGCTCCGGTGTGGCCGGCGCCGAGATCCAGATCGACGGCGCACGGCAGCTCGTCATCACTGTTCCCGGGACGCAGGACCTGAACTCGCTGACACGGACCGCGCAGATGAACATCCGCCCGGTGGTGAGCGACGCCAGCGGTAACCCGGTGATCAGCTACCCGGCCGGCTTCGTCCCACCGGCGGCCAGTACCTCCGCAGCGCCGTCCAGCGGGTCGGGCGCATCGGCGTCCGAGACCACCGTCCCGGCGATCGGCGACACCCCGACACCCACGCCCAGTGCGGTACCGGGCGAATCCGCCACCGTCGCACCGGGCAGCGGCAGTCAGGCAGCCACCACCGCCCCGGCCAGCTCGCCCGCGCCGGGGCTGCGCGCGCCGCAGGCCGCGGTCGCCGCGCCGAGCGGCAGTCCCGCACCGTCCACACCGGCCGGCGAGCCTGCTGCGTCCACTCCTGCAGCGTCGGCTGCCGCCGGCAGCACGGCGGCCACCGCGTCGGGCACCGCCGCCTCCGGCACCGCTGCCGCCGCACCCGCTTGGCCGGCCGGCAGCAACCCCGACCTGCCGACGCAGCCCCTCGGCACCGATGAGGCCGCGGTCAGCGCCTGGATCTCGGCCGCGACCACGGCCCTGCCCGGACTCAGCTGCGCCGATCTCGAGCCGTACCGCGGGCTCGACGACCCGAACAAGCCGCTGATCGCCTGCGCGGACGACGGCACTGCGATCTACCTGCTCGACAAGACACTGATCGCCGGCACCCAGATCGATACCGCGACCTCCGGTCAGAGCACCCAGGGCGCCGGCTGGGTCGTCAACATGACCTTCAAGGCGGACGGCTACTCGACCTGGTCGTCGTACACCACCCAGAACGTCGGCAAGCTGACCGCGATGACACTCGACGGCCAGGTCATCTCGGCGCCGCGGATCAACGGTCCGATCACCACGCCCGGCACCGAGATCTCCGGATCGTTCACCCAGGAATCGGCCGCCGGTTTGGCCAACTCGCTCAAGTTCGGCGCGCTGCCGCTGGCGTTCGACCGGGCCGAGACCGTCAGTGTCAGCGCCCAACTGGGCCTGGAATACCTCAAGGCCGGGTTGATCGCCGGCGGTATCGGGCTGCTGCTGGTCGTCATCTACTGCCTGCTGTACTACCGACTGCTCGGCGTCATCACCATCCTGTCGCTCGTCCTGTCCTTCGGCCTGGTGTACGCGATCCTGGTGCTGCTCGGCAGGTGGATCAACTACAGCCTGGACATGGCCGGCGTCGCCGGTCTGATCGTTGCGATCGGCATCACGGCAGACTCGTTCGTCATCTACTTCGAACGCATCAAGGACGAGGTCAGGGAGGGCCGGACGTTCCGGTCCGCGGTGCCGCGCGGGTGGCAACGCGCCAAGCGGACGATCCTTTCCGCGGACGCCGTCTCCTTCCTGTCCGCGGCCATCCTGTACGTCCTCGCGGTCGGCGAGGTGAAGGGCTTCGCGTTCACCCTGGGGCTGTCCACCGTGCTCGACCTCGTCGTGGTGTTCCTGGTGACGCACCCGCTGGTGCATCTCGCGGCCGGCTCGCCGATCTTCACCTCCACGCGATGGTCGGGCCTGGGCAGCGTGGCCAAGGCCGGTGCCCAGCAACGCGCGGCCAACGCGAGACTCAGCGGTTCCCGGATCGACCCAGCGGACACCAAGGGGGTGTCGGTATGACGACCGACGACCAGCAGAAGGCGACCCCGACCGGAGCGCCCCCGACCGAAGCGCCCCCGACCGAAGCGCCCCCGACCGAAGCGCCCCCGACCGAAGCGACGGCAGCAACACCCGCGAACGTCGCGACGATGGACAAGCAGTACGGCAGGCAGGCGGGGGTGCTGACCCGGCTGTCCACCGGCACGGGTGCGTTCAACATCCTCGGCCACCGCAAGATGTACTACGCGGTGTCCGGTGCACTCGTCATCGGGTCGTTGCTGTTGATCATCTTCCGTGGGTTCCAGTTCGGCATCGACTTTGCCGGCGGCACCACGCTGCAGTTCCAGCCGGACAGCGGCGCGGAGATCTCGACCAGCCAGGTGGCCCAGGTGGTGACCTCGGCAACCGGTGTCCAGCCGGATTCCGTGCAGACCGTCGGCAGTCAGATCCAGATCAGTTCCGCGACGCTGTCGCCGGACCAGGTGGTCGCCGCCAAGGCCGCGATCAACGCCGAGTACGCGCCTGAGGGCGGTGTCTCCAACTCCGCGGTGTCGGAGACGTGGGGTTCGGAGATCTCCCAGCGGGCCCTGCTCGCCGTGCTGGTGTTCCTCGTCGCGGTCGCCGCGTTCCTCTGGATCAGGTACGAGAAGAGGATGGCCGCCGGCGCCGTCGTGTCCGTGCTGCACGACGTCATCATCACGGCCGGGATCTACTCGCTGAGCGGCTTCGAGGTCACGCCGGCCACCGTCATCGGGCTGCTCACCATCCTCGGCTTCTCGCTCTACGACACGGTTGTCGTCTACGACAAGATGCAGGAGAACACCAAGGGCCTGACATCGCTGAACCGCAGGACCTACCCGGAGGCGGCCAACCTCGCGGTCAACCAGACGCTGATGCGCTCGATCAACACCTCGTTGATCGCGCTGTTGCCGGTCGCCGGGCTGCTCGTCGCGGGCGTCGTCATCCTCGGCTCCGGGACACTCAAGGACCTGTCGCTGGTCATGCTCATCGGCATGCTGGTCGGCGCGTACTCCTCGGTGTTCATCGCCGTTCCGATCGCCGTCGACCTCAAGCTCCGCGACCCGGCGATCAAGGCGCACACCGCCCGGGTGACCGCCAAGCGGAAGGCGGAGGGCCTGATCGTCGACGCCGACGGTGACCCGCTGCGCAGGGTCGCCGGTACCGGGCCGGTCCCGACCGGCCGGGTCGCTCCTCCCGGATCGACACCTCCCGGATCGATGCGGCGGCAGCCCGCTGTCGGCAGCACCCAGGCGACCGCAGGTCAGCTGACCCCCGGCGCCGCACCCAAGCCGGGCGTGAAGCCGGTCCGGCCTGCGCCGAAGCCCGCGTCTTCAGGCGGGTCGCGGCCGAGTGGCAAGGGTGGACGCTCCGGCGGGTCGCGTCCCACGGGCAAGCGGAGCCGGTGACAGGTGCCCGATGCCGCTGCTGAGATCAACCGGCTGGTCCGGCTCCAGCAGGACTTCCCGCAACCGGGAGTGCTCTTCCGGGATCTGACCCCGGTGCTGGCCGACCCGGTCGCTCTCGAGTCGGTGGCCCGTGCGCTCGCCGCGGCGGCACCGGACGCCACCCTGATCGCCGGGTTGGAATCACGCGGATTCCTGCTCGGGGCCGCCGCGGCAATCGTCGCCGGAACCGGTGTGCTGGCGATTCGCAAGCCGGGCAAGTTGCCGGGCTCGGTGCTGTCCGAGTCCTACCAGCTGGAGTACGGAAGCGCCCGGCTCGAACTGCATCCCGACGATGTGCCCCCCGGGGCCAGGGTGCTGGTGATCGACGACGTCCTGGCAACCGGCGGGACCGCTGCCGCCGCCTGCCGGTTGCTGCGACGCGCGGGGGCGGACGTCGCCGGCGTTGCGGTCGCGATGGAGTTGACCGATCTCGGCGGCCGGGCGGCGCTGCCCGGACTGACCGTCACAGCGTTGACCAGCTGGTGAGCGAGCGGCCGGTGACAGCTGAGCACGCCCTGGCCATCCCGGGGACATGGAACTTCCGGGACCTTGCTGGGATCCCGACACCTGACGGCCCGATCCGACCCGGCATCGTCTTCCGGTCCGCCGCCCTCGCGCAGCTCGACGACGCCGGCCTCGAGGCCCTCGACAAGCTGCGCATCGCCGACGTCTTCGACCTGCGTGGTCATCGTGAGATCGCCCGGGACGGCGCGGACCGGGTCCCGGCGAGCGTGACGGTCAGGGTTGCCCCGTTCCATCCGGAGGAGGACGAGGCGCTTGCACACGAGGTGCAAGAAGAAGCCGAGACGGACGGACAGCCGTGGTCCGGGGGAGAACGGCTGAAGGCCTATTACGCGGCGATCCCCACGCTTGCCCCCGCCCGTGAGTCCGTCGCCTCGCTGCTGCGCACGGTGGCCGATGGTGGTGGTGATCGAGGAGGCGGCGGAGTCCTGGTGCACTGCGCGGCCGGCAAGGACCGGACCGGATGGGCGATCGCGACCTTGCTGACGGCGGTCGGCGTCGACCGGGACGCGGTGCTGGCCGACTATCTGCTCAGCAACACCGCCGTCGAATCGCTGCGGACCTGGATGCTCGAGCGCTACGGCGACGATGCACTGCGCGCCGACGACCAGATTCTGGGCGTCGACGCGAGTTACCTGCAGGCAGCCTGGGATGCGGCGGATGCGGCGTTCGGCTCGTTCGAGGGATACCTCGATGCGATCGGGATCGACGACGGAGTGGTCCGGCGCCTCCGCGTTCGCCTGCTGGGCTGAACGCCGCCTCCCGCCACCCCCGGCTACTTGTGGAGCACCTTCAACGCGGTCCGCGCGGTGAAGTTCCCGATCCGGTCACCGCGGCGGTTGCCGTCGTCGGCGGCCTTGCGGAAGTGGAACCCGACGTACACGCGTGACGCCGCGTTCTCGTCCGCGGCCTGCGAGAAGCTGCGGAAGTGGCGTACCGCCCCACCGCATGCCGTGCTGGGATCAGGCAGCCACGGACTGCAGTTGCTGAACGGGGTCCGGTCACCGAAGAACCGAGCGAGTACGGCGGCGGCCGCCCCACCTTCGACAGCGTGCGCTGATTCGTAGTCGGGGATCGGCGGGGTGTATTCGAGCGGCGTCCAGGTCTTGTCTGCCGTCGTCCACGGGTTGCCGTCTGTCGCGCCGGCTCGGATCGCTGTCACCGGCCGCCAGAACAACACCTCGTACTTGGTGTCGAAGCTGGCGATGTAGCCGTCGGTCATCGCCATGTTCATCAGGGCGAACAGCCGGCCGTCGGTCCACAGGTCACGGTGCGCCTTCGACCGGGAGACGGTGTTGGCGATGTTGTTCCACTGGGTCGGTGCGCTACCCACCCAGAAGCGGGCGATCTCGGTCTGCTCGGCGGTTCGCAGAGTTGACGTCGTGCCACCCAGGGCCCTCACCTCGTTGAAGTCCCTGGCATAGGCGCGACTGCGCAGCGGGTACGGACCGCTCGGCTCGAACTGCTCGCTGTTACGGAGGGCGAAGGGCGTGACGGTGCCCCACTTCGGCAGGAAGGCGAACTCCAGCAGCGTCTTTCCGTCGGGTCCGGGGGTGTACCGCCACACGCCGGGCTCGGAGCTCTGCGGGAACGGGCTGGTCGGCTGCGCGATCTGCGCCGCCGACCTGTCGTGGCTGCGCTTGTGCAGGATCGCCATGGATGCCGACCTGCCCACCTGCACGCCTGCCGTCTTGGCAGCCGATGTCGGGATTGCCGCGAGCGCAGCGGTGCGGGCCTTTGCGACGACATCGAGCCCGGCGCTGCAGGCCAGCCCCGCGTTCAGGACCGTGCTCGCGGCCGCCGCGACGGCGGCCGGCGCAGAGGCGCCGTGCCGCACGATTCGCGGACGGTACGCATACGGCTCTGAACGCCGGTCGATGGCATTGAGGGCGTCATGGACAGCGATCTGCGTCATCGCGTACAGCCGGGCCTCGATCGGTGGAGCGTCGGTCAGGCCGCAGGCAGCGGCGGCCGTGGTTGCTGTCGCGTTCCAGTCCAACACGGCGGTGGACCCAGCGGGGCCGGACCGCGCCTGACCGCCTGCGCTGACCGGGCCCGACACCGGGACCAGCATCGTCGCCATGAGCGACAACACCAGGACAAGACGAGCCTGTGGGCGCATAGGGATCTCACCTCCGAACAGGGACCGCCCCGGTGGCGGACCCCAATCGGACGAGCGTCCCGCGGGCGCCGGACCACGACATGACCAGAAATCGCACTCCGCGGGAGCCTCCGCATGGTCATTTCTGACCATCGACGGCCGCTGGGCTCCCGAGTAGCGTCGGCCCGATGGCCGGCTGGGACTGCCCCGGACCGCCCGCCCGCTGGGCGCAGGCGTCGCAACCGCCGTTCGTCGGACGGCAGCACGAGTCCGCCGCGCTCCGGGAGGCGTGGGCGCTCGCCTCCCGGGGCATCCGTCAGGCGGTCTTCGTGGGCGGCGAGCCCGGCGTCGGCAAGTCCCGTCTGGTGGCGGAGGCGGCAACAGAACTCTCCGCACAGGGCGCGGCCGTTCTGCTGGGTACGTGCGTATCTGCCCTCGGTGCGCCGTACCAGCCCTTCGTGGGACCGCTCACCGTCGTCGCCGATGCCATTGCCGACGGTTCGCTGTCGGTCGCCGGTCCGGGCCGTCCCGACGTCTCCGGTGACCGGTACCTCGAGTCACTGCGAATCCTGGCCGGTCTCGCCCGGCCGAGCATGCATCAGGGGATGCCGGACACCGGCGACCACCAGTTCGCGCGCCAATTGTTCGAGGCGTGCGCCGAAGTGGTGGTCGCGGCGGCTGCCGCGCGGCCGGTCGTGCTGGTGTTGGAGGACGTGCACTGGGCCGGTGACGGAGCGCTCCAGTTGCTGCACCACCTGGTCGCCAGGACGACCGACTCCGCGGTGCTGATCATCGCGACCCAGCGCACCGGTGCACCGGATCGTTCGGCCGGCCTGGTTGCCACCGTCGCGCAGCTGTACCGGCTCGACGGCGTCCACCGGATCGACCTGGACGGCCTCAGTACCGACGAGATCACCAATTATCTGGGCGATCTCGCCGGATCGAAGGGTCGCCGCGTCCGCGGTGCCGCCGCGATGCTGCGTGACCTGACCGGCGGCAATCCGTTCCTCATCCGTGAAGTGTGGCGTGATCTGTCCGGCCGCGGCGGCCTCGCCGTCCTCGCTCATCTGGACCCTCAGGCGCCGGAGTCGCTGCGGCACACGGTGTCCCAGCGGCTGTCCGGGCTGCCACCCGAGCACCGGCGGACCGTCGAGGTCGCCGCGGTGATCGGTGAGGAGTTCAGCGTCCCCCTGCTGGCGACGGTGCGGGCCGCCGACGGGCGCGCCGACTCGCCGGCCCTGACGTTCGCCGGGTTGGAAGCGGCCGGGGCGCTCGGCCTGGTCGAGCCGGTGCGCGGCTCCGACGGCAGGTACCGGTTCCCGCACGGTCTTGCCCGACAGGCGGTGCTGGAGTTGCTGGGCGACCTCCAGGAGGCCAGGGACAACGCCTGTGTGGCGCAGGTTCTCGAAGGAATGCCGGCTGCCGACCTGCGGGTCCAGCGGCTGGCGCACCACTACGCCAAGGCGGCGGCGCTGGGGTTCGCCGACAAGGCCGTGCACTACCTGGCGGCGGCGGCCGATGAGGCCGAGGCGGCCCTCGCGCACGGCGATGCGGCCCGGCTGTTCGAGCGGGCGGCGGGCATGGCGACGGAACCCGCCGTCCGCGACGAGCTACGCCTGCGAGCGGCTCGCGGCTACCTGCGCTCGTCCCGGCTCGGCCGCGCCCGTGAACTCAACGAAGCGGTGGCCGCCACCGCAACGGGTACCGACCGGCTGCGTGCGGCGATCGGCTACGAGGCGGCCTCCTGGCGCAGTGGTCAACCGGGCGAGCGGAGTGTCGAACTGTTGACGGACGCGCTGCACGGCGTGGCGCTCGACGATCACGACCCCCTGTCCATCCGGGGGTTGGCCGCGTTGGGCAGGGCCTACGCTTTCACCGCCGAGGTGGACCGTTCCCGCGCCTTGGGCGAGCATGCGACACATCTGGCCAGGGGGACCGGCGACGACAGGCTGCTCGCGGCGGCGCTGCAGATCGGCCTGCAGACCGCAGTCGCCCCGGACGCTCTGCCCGAGAAGCTAGCGCGGGCAACGGAAGTCACCGTGCTCGCCGAGCGGATCCGGGATCTGCGGCACCTCGGGCCGGCCGCTTACCACCGCGCGGCGATCTGCTACGTCCAGGGCGACGCCGCCGGTCTGACGGCCGCTCACAACGACCTGGCCAGGACCGCAAAGGTGACCGGGCAGGCCTTCTGGGAATGGGTCGCATCCTGCGTGACATTCGGAGTCCACTTCCTGCGTGCAGAATTCGACGCCGCCTTGCGCATCGCCACCGAAGCCGAGGATTTCGGCCGGGACTTCGAGCCGGGCCACGACGCCGAGGGCGCGTCGAGCCTGCAGAGCTTCATGGTCCGACGGGAGAACGGCGGACTGGAAAGGGTGCGCGCTTTGATCAGCGGGGACGAGCGCACCGACGCGAACTGGGCGCCGGGTTTGCTCGGGTTGTATTGCGAACTCCGGCTCAAAGGGCCCGCTCAGCGACTGCTGGATGCACTGCTCGACCGGGACCTGAGCATGCTGAGGGTCTCCGCGACCTGGCCGCTGGTGCTGTCACTGCTGTCCGAGGCCGCCGTCTGGTTGGCCGACCGCGACGCCGCCCGGCGGTTGCATCCGTTGGCGCTGGAGTACGCGGGCCTGAATATGATGGGCGGGGAGTTTCTCGCCATGGTCGGCAGCGCGGATCGGCAGATTGGCGCCCTCGAGTCGTTGCTCGGAATCTCCAGTGCCGCAAGCCACTTCGCGACGGCATTCGAGATGGACGCCCGGATGGGTTCGCCAGTACACGTGGCCACCACGCTGGCCGCGGAAGTCGCTCACCTGCACCGCGTCGGCGACCGTTCCGGTCGCGCGGACCAGCAACACGCCATCGCCCAGCGGCTGTGTGACCAACACGGCCTGGTGAGGGTGCAGCGACTGCTCGACGAGGCCCGGCCCGAGGTCCAGTCGCCCGCTGCCGGTGGACTGACGGCCAGGGAGACCGAGGTCCTGCGCCTGCTGGCTGACGGCTCCAGCAACCGCCGGATCGCGCAGCGCCTGGCGATCAGCGAGAACACCGCCGCGAATCATGTGCGGAGCATCCTGATGAAAACAGGGGCCGGGAACAGAACTCAGGCGGCGATGTTCGCCGCCGCGCACGGCCTGCTCGATGACCGGTCGGTGAGCGGACCGTCAGCCCGCAACCGGCTGCAGTGACCCGTCCGGCAGCACCTTGTTCCCGACCTCGACGACGACGTCCGCGGGCAGTCCGCAGCGGATCGCGGCGCGCCTGATCGCCTCTGCGGAATCGGCCTCGTAAAGGCAGAAACTCTTCCGCTTGTCCGCCGACAGGAATGAATACAGCCAGCGCACGTCCTCGTCGTCGTTGATCAACCGCACCTGCGCGGCACCGTCCGCGTCAGGGGTGAATTCTTCCGCGTAGCGCCGCTCGATCATGAACATGGGCACAGGTTTCAGCCTCCCCGCTCCGGAAACCCCGATCGCGGCGAACCTACTCGCATACGGACGGGCGTGCTCCGTTTCCCACCCGATCGGGCCCTACGCGTCCATCCGGAAGCCGACCTTCATGCTCACCTGGTAGTGGCCGACGCGGCCCTCGTGGATGTGCCCGCGGATCTCCGTCACCTCGAACCAGTCGAGGCCGCGCAGCGTGGCCGAAGCCCGCGCCACCCCCACCTCGATGGCGGCGTCGACGCCGTCCGGTGAGGTCCCGACGATCTCGGTGACTCCGTACACGTGTTGGCTCATGGGGCCGAATGTTAGACCGCGACCCGGGTCAGCGGAGCGGCCCACAGCAGTTTCGTCCCACCGGTCTCCATACGGCCGACCGTGCAGGTCCCGCCGACCGCCTTCGCCCGGATCTGCAGGTTGTGCAGGCCGCTGGTGGCGACGGTGTCCGCAATCCCGACTCCGTCGTCGGTGACGTCGATGACGACACGGTCGCCGACCGAGATGGTCACGGCGAGATCGCCCGCGTCGGCGTGCCGGACGACATTGCTGACGGCCTCCCTGACCACGGCACGGACGTGTTTCACCAGTTCGTCCGGCAGTGCGTTGAGCGGGCCGGCCATCCGGACGGTGGTTTGCAGCGAGCTGTCCGCGGTCAGGTCGGTGATCACCTGGTGCAGCGTCGTCCGCAGCTGGCTGTGTGCCGGTTGGGTCTGCAGATCGAAGATGGCGGAACGGATTTCGTCGATCACCTGATACACCTGGTCGACGTGGTCGCCGAGCCGGCGGGTCACCGACGGGGCATTGGAGAGCTGATGCGTGGTCTCCATCGCGAGCCCGACGGCGAACAGTCGCTGGATGACGTGGTCGTGCAGGTCCTGGGCGATCCGGTCCCGTTCGGCCAGTGCCTCGAGTTCGCGCAGTGACGCCTGGTTCGTCGTCCGTTCCAGGGCCAGCATCGCCTGCCCCGCGAACAACGACACCATCTGCAGTTCGAGGTCGTCGAAGGTGAGCGCACCCGGCCGGCGCACGGTGAGCAGCACGCCGGCCAACCGGTCGTCACCGAGCCCCAGCGGCAGCGCCAGCGCCGGCCCGAAGTCGATGCCCAGACCCTCGGACAGGTCGTAGGCGAGTTCAGGGACGGAACGGGCCTGCCGGTCGGCGAACACGGCGCCGGCCGTCGAGCCCGAGATGGGGATCCGCCGCCCGATCGCGCCCTCCGCTTCGGTCCCGACCGCGACGGTGACCCGCAGGGACGGCGGGATGGCCAGCGAGGGGTCGTCGTCAGGGGGAGGTGGTTCCTCCAGGTCGTCCGGCAGGGCGACGAAGGTGTAGTCCGCACCGGTCAGCTGGCGGGCGTGGGTGGCGACCAGCCGCAGCGCCTGCTGTGAATCGCCGCCACTGAGCAGTGCCGTGGTGACCTGCTCGACGGCGGAGGACCACCGGCGGTGACGCCGCCCGGTTTCGTACAGCCGCGAGTTCTCCACCGCGATACCGGCGGCGGCGGCCAGTGCCCGCACCACGATCTCGTCGTCGGCGGTCAGCCCCTCACCGGTGTCCTTCTCGGTCAGGTAGAGCCTTCCGAAGATCTCACCCCTCGCGAACACCGGAACACCCAGGTAGCGGCGGGTGGAGGAGATGCTCGACGTGAAGCCCGCGGAGAACGGATGGGCGGCCAGATCGTCCAGCAGGGCCTGCTTCGCCTCGTCGGCGAGCACATCGCCACGGCCCAGCTGTTCGGGGGCGTCACCGAGGATGAAGATGAAATCGCTCAGCTCACCGCCCGGTCCGAAGACGCCCAGTGCGCCGTAGCCGGCATCGACCAGCTCGATCGCCGCTCTGGTGAGTTGACTGAGCGTGGCGTCCAGTTCCAGGCCGGAGGACACCGCCATCATCGAGGTCAACAGCACATTCATTTGTTCGCGGGTCGCCCCGATGACCTCGTCAATGCGTTCGTGAACCTCGCCGAGCAATTCGGAAATACGACGCCCGGACAGGGTGTCCCCGTCGGATCTGACGGCAACAGCACCATTCACTTCAGCATCGTCGGAAGTGATGTCGCCCATCGTTCGAGTGTGTCACGCGAGGCAACGTGGAGCGTCGCAGAGCGACGGGTGCTCCATTTATTCACGCCGACGAGCATTTTCCTCCGGAAATTGGCCGTAAAAATCGCAGACATCTGACTCGGTGCTCAACATTGTGGTGGTCTGACGGCTGATGATGGGTCGAGAGCACAAAACTGGGTCACGTTCAGTGACGAGTGCGGCGAAGGAACTTCTGCCGCAGCGGCGTCACCTCCGGTGACACCGCTGATACCTGTCGCGCCGATTCGGGCCGGGCGACGGGCAAATGGGCCATCGGGACGCACGGGGAAGGACGGGCGGGGCCACGGCGTTATGCTCGATTGACCCGTCTGTAGGTACAGCGCTGCCCGAAGGGGGTGCCCATGAGTTCGGACGTCGAAGGCCGGTTCGCTCAGGCGCGCCCCGAGGGTGGGGACGTGCCGGAGGGCGCAGCACCCCGGGCGGGCATCGTCACGGCAGAACCCGACCCGGTCGGCACCGAGGATCCCGCGCCTGCGCCGGCCGCCGAGGCCGAGTCGCCGCCCGACGTCCCGACGCCGTCGGCAAGCCGCCGGGTGCGCGCCCGGCTGACCCGCCGGATGAGTGGTCAAAGGCCAAACGCGACGCCCACCCGCACCGTGCTGGAGCCGTTGTTCGCCGTCCATCGCGGGCTGCATCCCAAGGCCGACACGAAGCTGCTGCAACGCGCGTACGAGGTCGCGGAGAAGGCGCACACCAACCAGTTCCGTAAGTCCGGTGACCCCTACATCACGCACCCGCTGGCGGTGGCCACCATCCTGGCGGACCTGGGGATGGACACCACCACGCTGGTCGCGGCGCTGCTGCACGACACCGTCGAGGACACGCCGTACATGCTGACCGACGTCACGAAAGAGTTCGGCGACGAGGTTGCGCACCTGGTCGACGGCGTCACCAAGCTGGACAAGGTGCACTTCGGTGACGCTGCCGAGGCGGAGACCATCCGCAAGATGATCATCGCGATGGCCAAGGACCCCCGGGTGCTCGTCATCAAACTGGCCGACCGGCTGCACAACATGCGCACGATGCGGTTCCTGCCGCCGGACAAGCAGGCCCGCAAGGCGCGGGAGACCCTCGAGGTGATGGCGCCGCTGGCCCACCGGCTCGGGATGGCCACCGTCAAGTGGGAACTCGAGGACCTGGCGTTCTCGATCCTGCACTCCAAGCGGTATGACGAGATCGTCCGGCTGGTGGCCGATCGGGCACCCTCCCGGGACACCTATCTGGCGGCGGTGACCAGCCAGCTCGAAACCGAATTGTCGGCGGCCAAGATCGCCTGCCAGGTGGTCGGCCGCGGCAAGCACTACTACTCCATCTACCAGAAGATGCAGGCCCGAGGTCGTGAGTTCGACGAGATCCACGACCTGGTCGCGGTGCGCATCCTCGTCGGCAACGTGCGCGAGTGTTATGCCGCGATGGGTGTGGTGCACGCGCTCTGGGCGCCGATGCCGGGCCGGTTCAAGGACTACGTCGCGCAGCCGCGGTACGGGGTGTACCAGTCACTGCACACCACGGTCATCGGGCCGGAGGGCAAGCCGCTCGAGGTGCAGATCCGCACCTACGACATGCACCACACCGCCGAGTACGGCATCGCCTCCCACTGGCGCTACAAGGAGACCCGCGGCACGCACACCGGTGCGGGCGCGTCGGTGGACGAGATGGCGTGGATGCGGCAACTGCTCGATTGGCAGCGGGAAGCCGGAGACGCCGGCGAGTTCCTGGACAACCTGCGCTACGAGATGGCGCACAGTGAGATCTTCGTCTTCACCCCCAAGGGCGACATCCAGACGCTGCCGGCGGGTTCGACACCGGTGGACTTCGCCTACGCGGTGCACACCGAGGTCGGCCACAAGTGCATCGGGGCGAAGGTCGACGGTCGGCTGGTGCCGTTGGAGCGCACGCTGTCGAACGGCCAGTTCGTCGAGATCTTCACCTCCAAGGCTCCCACCCAGGGCCCGAGCCGGGATTGGCTGAGCTTCGTCGCGTCGTCGCGCGCCAAGACGAAGATCCGGCAGTACTTCGCCAAGTCCCGCCGCGAGGAGGCGGTCGAGCTCGGCAAGGAGGCCATCGCCAAGGCGGCCCGGCGGGCCGGACTGCCGGTGCAGCGGCTGGTGTCGCACGACGCGATGGCCGCCATCGGGCACGACCTCGGTTACCGGGACATCGCGGCGCTGTACGCCGCCGTCGGTGAGAACCATGTCTCCGCAGCAACTCTCGTCGGCAAGGTGGTGTCCTACCTCGGCGGTGAGGAGGAGGCCGGCGACCAGGTCGCGGAGCGGTCCGCACCCTCGGTGGCGCGCCGCCGCAGCCGGCCGACCGGCGACGCCGGCGTACTGGTCAAGGGCATCAGCGACATCCAGGTGAAGCTCGCCCGGTGTTGCACGCCCGTACCGGGCGACCTCATCCTCGGGTTCATCACCAAGGGCGGCGCGGTGTCCGTCCATCGGGTGGACTGCACCAATGCTGCCTCGCTGCGCGAGGAGAAGGCGCGGCTGGTCGACGTCACCTGGGATCCGACGTCCGCCTCGGTCTTCCTGGTGACGATCCAGGTCGAGGCGCTGGACCGGGCAAGGTTGCTCTCGGACATCACGAAGACGCTGGCCGACGTGAAGGTCAACATCCTGTCGGCGAACCTGTCGATGTCCAAGGACGGGATGGCGATCTCGCGATTCTCGTTCGAAATGGCCGACCCCAAGCACCTCGGTCACCTGCTGCGCTCGGTGCGCGGCGTCGAGGGTGTCTACGACGTCTACCGGGTGACCAGCGCCTGAGAAGATCTCTCAGGTGTCCCCGCTGGAATTCGCCCTGCTGGTCGGCGCCGGTGTCCTCGGCGGCCTGACCGGCAGCATCGCCGGGCTCGCGTCGCTCGTCACCTACCCGGCGCTGCTCGCCGTCGGGCTGTCGCCGGTGTCGGCCAACGTGACGAACACCGTCGCGCTGGTCTTCGCCGGCGTCGGCTCCGTGCTGGGGTCCAGGCCGGAACTGAAGGGCCAGGGCCGGCGGCTCCGGGCGCTGATGCCGGTGGCGGCGCTGGGCGGCATTCTCGGTGCGGTGCTGCTGCTCTCGACGCCCGCCGAGGGCTTCCAGAAGGTCGTGCCGTGGCTGCTCGGCCTGTCCTCGCTGACCATCCTGATCCCGCGCCGGCCGCCGCCTCCCGAGTCCGCCGGGCCGGTGGATCCGACGCTGCGGGCCCGGGTGCTCGAATCGCTCGCGATCCTGCTGATCGCCGTCTACGGCGGCTACTTCGGCGCAGCGGCGGGGGTGTTGCTGCTGGCTCTGCTGTTGCGGACGACACACGCGGTACTGGCCAGGGCGAATGCCTACAAGAACGTGCTGCTCGGTGTGGCCAACACGATCGCCGCCGTGCTGTTCATCGTCCTGGCGCCGGTCAACTGGGCGGCGGCCATCCCGCTGGGCATCGGTTGCCTGATCGGGTCGAGGGTGGGGCCGATGGTCGTCCGGCGTGCTCCGGCGACCCTGCTCCGGTATCTGATCGGCGCGGCCGGCGTCGCGCTGGCGATCCGGCTCGGAATCGAGGCGTACGGGTAGCGCCGTTGTGATGCGCCGTTGTGCCGGTTTTGGACCCGCGAGAATATGGGGCGCCGATCCGCCGTATCCGCCGCGCAATCGGGTTGCGGGCGGGGTGGTGCCCAGCGGGGGGACCCTGCAGGTCGCCGAACGATTCTGTCGCGCCAAAGGCGGTCGGTCCGGGCGGTGAGTCCCGGTCTGGTGGTACGCCTCTCCCGTTTTTGGGAACGCCTTCACTCAGGCGCAGGCGGCTCGGTGAAAACCCCGGTTCCAGGTTTCAGTACGAAGCCAGCTTGATATTTCCAGTGCCGATACGCGCTCGAATCAACTGTTGCGCGTCGGACTGCTCATGGAGTTCGATGTGGGTCCGGCCGGTGGAGGTTCGCGCATCGACGCGATAGCCGGTGTCGGGGAGGGTGGCAAGGAGTTCCCCAGTATCAATCCGGATGTCAACCAGGTCCGGCGGCCGAACGAACGATGCCGCCACGCGACCTGAGCCGGTCTGGCTCTGAAATTGGGGGATGTCGAGTCCATTGGCTGTGATGTCGCAGGCGTTGAGCTGCACGGCAACCGGAACTCCGGCGGAACGGCAATGACCTGATCCACTCCACACTTCATCCTTAGCCCGAGCAAGACCCCGTCATCGTCAAGACTCCGTTGGTCAATCGCTGGTCGAGGTGTACGGGCCGGGTAGCGATTCGGTTCTCGAAGCGCCGGTGTCCGCCGGACCCGGCCGCAAGAAACCCCGGGGAATCCATTCAAGAGTTGCCCTGCTGGCAGGGTGGTGATGTGGGGAGCGGCCCGGCGGTCACAGGGTCCCGCCGGCTGTGGTTGGTCAGGGACTCCGACGCTCGTCTGAATGCTTCGGGTGGCCCTGGGGGGCAGCACCCCTGCAGCGCAGGGTGCTACCCCCCGCCGATCAGCGTCACACCACCGCCAGTCGGGCGGCCACCGCCATCGTGGGCGGCTCGCGGAATTCCTACTGTCAGTGGTGTTCCGGTCAACGTCGGAACCTGTTGACCCGAACACGGTGCAACGGAATCCGTCTCGCCTCTTGGAGGGCGCCATGACTGCAACGAACACTTCCTTCGATCCGCCGATGCCGCCGGCAGGGGAATATCCGGCACCGCCACCGCAGCGACCCGTCGTCGCCAAGCGTGGAGTCGGGGCAATCGTGATCGGCGCTGTGCTGCTGGTTCTCGGTTTCCTGACGGCGCTGTCCGGCGCGGCGCTGCTCGCCCTGTTCGGGAGCGGACAGTTCTTCAGCTCCGGACAGCATCCGATGTCGACGGAATCATCCGCTCTGGTCACGGATCTGGGTCAGATCAGCAACATCGACGACTATCGGGGCATCACCGGTTCACCCACCCTCTCGTTGTCCGCGGTGAACATCAACGGTGACGGCGTCTTCGTGGGGGTCGGCCCGGCGGAGGATGTCGAGCGCTACCTCGCCGGGGTGCCGACCGAACGGATCACAGATCTCGAACTGTCGCCGTTCCGGATGGACACTCGCGCCACTGCCGGTTCTGCGGTGGCCACGGCACCGGGTGAGCAGAGCTTCTGGGTGGCATCGTCAGAATCGTCCAATGAAGCGGAACTCACCTGGCGGCTCACCGACGGGAACTACCAGATCGTGCTGATGAACGCGGACGGGTCTCCCGGGTTTGTGACCGCCGCCGAGGTCGGTACCGCCTTACCCGATTCGAGCGGCTTGTGGTTCACCGTGCTGGGTGTGGGTGGAGCCGCGATGATCATCGGTGGGGCGCTGGTCGTGGTCGGGATACGGAGCAACAAACAGCGCTGAGCGGTACCAGCAGTAACGCGAGCGGCACCGGACCCATGGTCCGGTGCCGCTCACGTCGTGTTCAGGGTGCCAACCCCATCGCTGTGTGCGGTCAGCCTCCTGCTGGCCGGCGGCGATGGGGGTGATCATGCCAAGGAGGAGGCCGACCATGATCCGAGTTCTGATTGTCGATGACCAGCTGCCGTTCCGGCTGGCCGCCGCGCCGACGGCGTCGATCAGTTCCGGATCAGCATCGAGCGAACTGTCGTAGAGGAGCGCGGCAACCGGGAGTCCGTCGCTCTCCATCAGCGCAACGGATCGTTCGGGATCGGCCTCGGGCAACAAGACCTGGCGACCGTCCGCGTCCACGTACGTCCGCCCGTCGGTCCGATGTCGACGAAATGACCGATGCACTGCGTCGATTTTCATCGGGCGGCCTGGTGCTCGATCCGTCGGTGCTCGCCCTGCTGGTGGGTCGCCAACGCGTCCGGAATCCGTTGGGCGACTTGACGGACCGGGAGCGAGATGTTTTGTCGGTGATGGCGGAAGGCCGGTCCAACCAGGCAATCTGCGATCGCCTGCGCCTGAGCCCGAAGACGGTCGAGGCCTACTTGCGTGGAGTCTTCTCCAAGCTCGCGCCATACCAGGTCCCGGATGACAATCGTCGAGTGCTGGCGGTGCTTGCTTTCCTACGTGGTTGACGCCCACCGCCCGCACCGCGCCGGTCACCGTCCGGTACGACCCAAGGGACTTCGCCGAGATACGGGTCGACCACCGGAACAAGTTCCGGTACCGCGCAGTGTGTCCGGACATCACCGCCGTCCCTGCATGGAGCCCGACTGCGGTCTCCGTCGCGGGCAGCAGAATGCTGCTCGACGGCGTCGGGTGGCAGGCGAAGTACTGGACGCAGGGCGACAAGCCGGGCGCCGTTCCGACGAGCGCAAAGGAGGTCTCACCGTGGCTGCTGCTGCAGTCACCCAACTGACGCTGCTCAGGCCCGGGGGGTATGGGCGTCCAGAATCGACAGCACCTCACTGACGCCGAACGGTTTGCGCAGAAAGCCCTTGGCGCCGCTCGCCCGCAGCTCATCCAGCTGACGCCGACTCGCGTCGGCGCTCACCGCGAAAACGGGTATCAGACTGGTTCCTTCCCGGTCCGCCAGGGCGCAGAGGAAGTCGACGCCGCTCATGTCCGGCAGATGGACATCCAGGATGATCAGTTGCGGGTCGAGGGTGGCCGCCAGTTCGAGTCCACCCGCACCGTCCGATCCATGGTGGAACGACCATGTCGGACGTTTGCCGAGGATCCGACGGACGAGTTCGACGCTCGCCTGGTTGTCCTCGATATACAGCAGCTTCGGCCCTGGGGCCGCGAGCTGACCAGAGCCGTTGCCGTCCGTCGGAGCGATCGGCATCCGGACGGTGAAGACACTGCCTTGTCCCTCGGTCGAGGCAGCGTCCAGTTGTCCACCCATCAGGGACACCAGCCGCTTCGACAGGGCCAACCCGATTCCGGTCCCCTCGATGGTCGAGGATCCCTGCCCCAGTCGGTCGAACTGACCGAACAGCCGAGGGAGGTCGTCGGCGCTAATTCCGATTCCTGTATCGCTGATTGCTACAGAAACCAGTCCCGGCGAATCGAATCGGCACTGGATCTCCACCCGACCATTCCGTCGGTTGTATTTGACGGCGTTCGACAGCAGATTGAGCAGGACCTGGCACAACCGGCGACGGTCGGCCAGCACGATGAGCGGACTGGCTGATCGGTGCGAGCCGCAGACGATCGCTATGCCACCGGCGTCGGCGGAGGGACGCATCAGTTCGATGGCATCACCCAGCACATCGAAGATTTCCAGCGGTTCGACGGACAATTCGAAGCTATCGGTCTCGATACGCGAGATGTCCAGCAGATCATTGATCATCTCCAGTAGGTGCCGGCCGCCGCGGAGGATGTAGCCAACGGCGTCCGACTGTCGACCGGGTGGGACCTCCCCCTCGAGCAGCTGCGCGAATCCGAGGACCGCGTTCAGGGGGGTCCGCAATTCGTGACTCATCCGCGAGAGGAACTCACTCTTGGCGAGGTTCGCCGCTTCCGCCTCCCGTCGGGCCGAGTTCAGCGCATCCTCGGCAAACTTCCGCTCGGTGATGTCCTCGACGGTGTTGGCGGCCAGTCCGGGCGCGCCGGGTTCGACAGGCACCGGATGGCTGGTCACCCGCAGCCACCGGATTCCACCGGATGGTTGCAGAATACGCATCTCTGCCTGCGCCGAGTGCCCGTTTTTTGCGCGCTCCCAATACTCCGCGAGCACACCGTCACGGTCGTCGGGGTGTATGCGATCCAGCGCGGAGTTCACGGAGTCGGCCCCGATGACAGTCGGGTCAAAGCCGGCGATGTCGATGTACCTGGCATTGACGTACAGGAACCGTGCAGGTTCGAGCTGACGCAGGCTGATCCCGACATCGATGGCATTGGCTATGCGGCGGAAGCGGCCCTCGCTCTCCATCAGTGCAAGCTCCGCGTTCTTCTCCGTCGTGAAGTCCTCTGCGGATGCGGCCAGCCGAACGACTGTGCCGTCGGAATCCCTGATGGGACTGCAGGTGAACCGGACCCAACGCGGGTGGCCGTCGGTGCTGGTGATCCGAAGGTCGCGTTGCACGGCGTGACCGGCCTCGGCCATGACGACGGCAGCGGCAAGGACGCCGCGATCGTCGGGATGGACGAGCAACCGCAGCGCAACGAAATCAGGTGCCGGGCCCGCCGGGTCGAAGCCGAAGATCCTGAGGAATCCCGGGCTGACGTACGCGAGGCGCTGATCGGAGATTTCCTTCATGACGAAGCCGATGTCGATACTGCCGGCCATCTGGACGAGAAACTGCTGGCTATCGCGCAGTGCGGTCTCGACATCCTTGAGCGCGGTGATGTCCTCGAGCGTCATCGACATTTCGACCGCGGCACCCGCCGCGCTGCCGACCGGGGTGGTCGTCATGCGCACCCAGCGGTCCGGACCGGTCGGCGTGGTCAGCCGCATTTCGCTCAAGGTCACCGATTGGTCGGCGATCATCCGGTCGATGGCGCACCGCAACAAACCCGCCTCGTCGAACTCCCCCGGTGGTCGTCCTCCTACCGGCACATCGAGTCGCCCAGCGTCCGCGACGAAGTCCCGGAATGCCGGGTTCGCGTAGACATAGCCGGGCGGATCGAGCCGCAACAGGCTGATGCCCACGCCCATCGACTCCGCAATCCGGAGCAACCCCTCCGCCCCCGCGGGATCTGTCGTCACGCCCGCCCACCACTCGCGCCGCTGCGCCGCCCGCGCCGCTCGTAGAAGTCCAGCAGCGCAAGGATCTTGCTGACATCCAGCGGTTTGGTGAGGTATTCGTGTGCCCCGGCCAGCAGCAGTCGCTGAATTTGATGCGGATTCGCGTCGGCGCTGACGACGACAACGGGCAATTCCAGGACACCAGGATCGGACAGGAGACTGCCAAGGACTTCGATGCCGTCCATGTCGGGGAGGTGGACGTCCAGCAGCACGAGGTCCGGGATCTCCGCCTGCACGGCAGCCAGTCCCGCGGCGCCGGTCCGGGCAACCACCATCCGCCAGGTCGGCCGCCTGCTCAACAGCGAGATCATCAACTCCACATTCGAGTCGTTGTCCTCGACGTACAGCAGGAGTCGGATCGGCTCGAGCACCGGGCCGGTCGCAGCGCGGCCACCGTCGTTCGCGCCTTCCCCGGTGCCCTCGGGATCCCCCTCCAGCGGGAGCGGTCTCGCGGTCGGGATCGACGCGATGAACGTGGAGCCGACGTTGAGCTCCGAAATGGCCCGGAGTGAGCCGCCCATGTTGGCCATCAACCGATGCGAAAGAGCAAGCCCCACACCGGTTCCCTCGATCCCGATGGCCTGCGCACCCAAACGGTCGAAGGGGGTGAAGAGCCGTGGCAGATCCTCGTGACGGATCCCCCGGCCGGTGTCCCTGACCAGGATGTCGAGCATGTCCTCGGTCACGCACTGAAAACCGAGCTCGACCGAACCACCGCGCAGGTTGTACTTGATCGCGTTGGACAGCAAGTTCAGCAACACCTGCCTGAGCCGCCGTCGATCCGCATGCACGTACCGCCGTGGGCCATCCCGCTCGAGGAAACGCACCGTGATGTCCCCGGCGTCGGCCATCGGGCGCATCAGCTCGACGGCCTCCGCCACCAGATCCGTGATCTCCACCGGCTCCATCGAGACGTCGAGCCGGTCGGTCTCGATCTTGGTGATGTCCAGGACGTCATCGATCAGCCCCAGCAGGTGCCTACCCCCGCGCAGGATGTACTGCACCGCATCGCTCTGCCCGGTGGTGAGTTCGTCCAGCTCCAGCAGCTGCGCGAATCCGAGGACGGCATTGAGCGGGGTCCGCAGTTCATGGCTCATCCTGGACAGGAATTCGTTTTTGGCCGCATTCGCGGTTTCCGCCACCGCGTGGGCCTCGCGCATCGCGGTTTCAGCGAGTTTGCGGGCAGTGATGTCTTCGACGGTCCCGGCCGACCGGCGGACGATACCGTCCGCATCGCGTACCGGACCCGTCGTCGCACGCACCCAGCGGATCTCGCCATCCGCACGGACGATCCGGTACTCGGTCTGGGCCGCACCGCCGGTACGCGCCGTCCGCCAGTATTCCTGCTCTACGCGTTCGACGTCGTCGGGGTGCAGGCGGCGCATGGTCTCGTGTGGGGTGATGCCCTCTGCCATGGGGTCGTAGCCGTAGATCTTCTTGAACCAGGGACTGACATACAGGAACTTCGGCGGGTCCAGCGCCCGGAGCACGAAGGCCACTTCGACGCTCTCGGTGAGTTGACGGAAATTCGCCTCACTCTCCGCCAATGCCCGCTGCACCGCGATCCGTTCGGAGACGTCCCGCACCGCAGCCGTGACGACGAGGGAACCGCCGATGCGAACGGAGCCGAGGCTGATGTCCGCGGGGAAAGTCGATCCGTCCTTCCGCTGCGCCGACAGCTGGATGTTGTTCGCACCCATCGCGCGGTTCGTCGGGTTGCGGGCGTAGGCGCCACGCAGATCGGGGTGTTCTGCCCGGGCATCCGAGGGCACGAGCACGTCCACATTTCGGCCGATCAACTCGGCGGTGGTGTACCCGAACAATTTCTCCACCTGGTGGTTGACCAGCGTGATGGTGCCATCGCCGTCGACCGTGACCATTGCGTCGGGGGCGGCTTCCAGCATTCCCTTGAAGCGCGACTCGGCAAGCACCAGTTCGTGGACATCGCGCGATGACGTTGCCATTCCGACGATCTGACCCTCGTCTGTCACGATCGGCGAAACCGACAGCGACACGATGAGCGCGGAACTGCTCTGGTGCCTGCGTCTGGCCTGGGCGATCTGAACATGCTCGCCGGCGACGATGCGCGCCTGCATCCCCGACTCGCCGGCCCGGTCCTCCTCGAAGGAGAGCTCCGGTGCTGTGCCGTCCGATGATCTCTTCCGCGGTGTAGCCGTAGAGGCGCTCCGCTCCCGGATTCCAGGTCGTGATCCTGCCCTGCAGATCCTTGCCGATGATGGCGTCGTGGGAGGACCGCACGATGGCAGCCATCTGGGCCGCGGCGAACTGATCCGGATCGGTCACTGGATCGCCGCCCCGGACGGGAGATAGACCCGGAAGGAGGACCCGCCGCCCTGCCTGTCCTGCGCCCACGCCCGCCCGCCGTGTAGCTCGGCGAACCTGGACACCAGGTAGAGGCCAAGGCCCAGACCGTGTCCCGCTGAATCCGCACCGCGCCGGAACGGCTGGAAGATTCGCTCGGGCTGTCTCCGGTGAAACCCCCGGACCTGTGTCCTCCACCATGATGACCACGCCGTCCTCGAGCGGTCCGACGCGGATCCACACCGGGGTTCCCGCCTTCAGGTGCTCGGTGCGCGTTGTTCAGCATGTTCTCGACGATGCGCTCCAGGTGGACCGGATCGATGGTCGCCTGGAACGACCCGAGATCCGTCTTCACCGGGTGGTCCCTGCCGAGGTCCACTTCGGCGAGCACCCGGCGGACGACATCGCCGACATCACAACGGATCTGCCGCTCGTCCAAGGCACGCATCGGATCGGAGTCCAGGACGTCGCCGAGGAGCCGGTCGATCCGGCGGGCGTTCATCCCGATCTTCTCGATGATCTCCAGCCGTCTCGCGGCATCGAGCGGTAGTTCGCTCCTGCGCATCCTCCTCGAGCACGTCGGTCAGCACCTGCAGGGCCCACAGCGGATTCCGCACATCGTGCGACACCGTCTGCAGCAGAGTGTCTTTCACGGTGTTCAGCACACGCAGGCGGGCACCGCTCTGCTGCTCCGAGCTGAGCTCGTCGGCCAGCACCCGCCGCTGTTGCGCGGACTCCCGGTGGAGATGGATCGAGGTGCGCAATGTGGTGTAGAGAAACCGCGAATGCAGCAGATTTCGCGCCCTGATCAGCACCTCACCGTTGGAGAAGGGTTTGGTGATGAAATCCTGCGCGCCGCCCTCGAGCGCCCGATCACCGGCCGCGACGGTGCTGTCAGCGGTCAGCACGATCACCGGGAGGGCTTCGAGCGGGGCAAATTCCCGTATCTGCCGCAGCACTTCGAAGCCGTCCAGGTGCGGCATGTGCAGGTCCAGCACGACCAGGTCGGGGTCGACCTCGGGCAGTCTCGCCGACACCCGCCGGGAATCCAATTCGGTGGACAGATTCCGGTATCCCTCCCGGGTGAAGACGGCGACGAGCAGCGCGACGTTCAACGGGTTGTCGTCGACAATGAACAGCCGGGCGTCGGCAAAACGGGTCGCTACCGCTGTCCTCCCCCCGCCGGCCCGGCATCATTGGGACTGTGCGTCACCATTTAGTCGCCCTCCGTAACATCTCCAGTGTGCGCCTCGGTGACGCGCGCCGATAGCCGGGTGACTAGTGCAAACGGGTAGAACCCTCCCGGCGACGCCGCATCCGATGCCTGATCAGGCGTTCTTTGACCTCGGAATCGGTATCGGGATGGCCGTCGTCGGTGCGGCCATCAGCGGGCTGAAGGTGTACCTGACGCACTGATCGGCGATACTCGGGCCGATGAGCAATCCACTCGGCCGGTGGTTCAAGATCCCGACCCTCACCGAGCGGCTACGGAACCACGGCGTCCGCGAGGACCTGATCCAGGCCGCCGACCGGACCGCGTTCGGGAAGCAGACCGACACCGGGATCCCCGCCCTCGGTGAGCTGCTGGACCCGGACGAGCGGGTGATCGCGCTGGTCGAAGCGCGCCTGGACGGCGCCATCGGGTTGCTGACGCTCACGTCCGGGAGGCTGCTGTTCGTCCCGAAGGCCGCCGACCGTTCGATCGTGCGCTCGGTCCGGGTCTCCGGGATCAGCAGCGTCAGCTGGCGCCGGCATCGCGGGCTCGGCGTGCTGGAGATCGGCGCGGACGACGGTGGGCTGAAGGTCGACCAGATCCTGGGCAATCAGGCCGAGACGCTGGGCGAGGCCATCCGGCAGGCGACCGCGCAGCCGCCCGACGGCCCCGCGGTGCAGCGGGATCCCCTGGAGGAACTCGCCGAACTCCGCGCCCTGCACCGGGCCGGGGCGGTCTCCGATGCGGAGTTCGAGATCCGCAAGCAGCAGCTGTTCGGGCAGATCTGATCAGGCCAGCGACAGGAAGAGCTTCTCCATCGTCTTGGTGTCCAGCGTGTCGACCCCGCCGGATTCGAGCAGGCACTGCTTCAGGCCGGCGGCGATGACCGCGAAGCCGGCCCGGTCCAGTGCCTTGCTGACCGCCGCAAGCTGGGTGACGACGTCCTGACAGTCGCGGCCGTCCTCGATCATCTTCAGGATGCCGCCGATCTGGCCCTGGGCGCGGCGCAGCCGGTTGACCACGGCCCCCAGGTTCTCGGGCGCCAGTTGCACCATGTCGTCCTCCTCGATCGCGAATGTGGCGGGACCGTGCCGACGATACCCCTGCGGGTATGCCGATGACCGCTTCAGCCGGCCGACCCGCCTGCCACCTGGTAGGACCACAGCTCACTGCTGACCGCAACCGGGGGAGGTGCGTCGCCGCCCTGCCGCTCGGCCGCCGAACGGTGCCCGTGCGCGAACGCCGGTGACGACACCCATTTCTGGAAGGACTCCTCGTCCCGCCACCGGGTGATCACCAGCCAGGTCGTCCGCTCGTCGGTCGGCTGCAGCAATTCGAAACCCTCGAAGCCGTCCTGGTTGTCGATCGCGCCGGCCCGCGCGGCGAACCGCTTCGCGAGTTCGTCGCCGCTGTCGGCCGGCACGGTGATGGCGTTGATCTTGAGAACCGTCATGTCAGCCGGCCCCGCCGCTGCTGGTCGCGGGAGCTTGTGTGGCGGGAGACTCGGTGGCGGGCGCCTCGCTCACCGGGGCATCGGTCGCGATGACCTCGCCCGATCCGCCGGGCTCCGCCGACGGGGTCGCGGACTCGTAGGTGCCGGTGCCCTCCAGGGCGTCGGCCGGGACCGTCACCTTCGAGATGGTGGCCTTCTCGACCGGGGGACCCTCCTGGGCGCCCTTCTCGACGCCCTTCGCGGCGATCCCGTCGACGACCTGCATCCCCTCCCCGGTGACCTTGCCGATGATCGTGTACTCCGGTGAGAGCGTGGTGTCGCCGTAGACGATGAAGAACTGCGACCCGTTGGTGTCGGCGCCCGCATTGGCCAGCGCAACGGTGCCGACCGGGTAATTGCCGTCTGTCGGCGCCTCTGTCGCGAAGCTGTAGCCGGGGCCGCCGTTGCCCTGTCCGGTGGGATCACCGCATTGCAGGATGTTGAGCTGGTCGCTGACCGTCAGCCGGTGGCAGTCGGTGTTGTCGTAGAAGCCCTGCGAGGCCAGCGACAGGAACGAGTTGACCCCGCACGGCGCGGCGGCCCGGTCGAGGCTGACCGGAACGTCCTTCCCGTTGAGCACGATGGTGGATTCGACGGTGCCCGTATTCAACGGTTCGAGGTTGGTCGGCGCGCTGACCTCCTTGGCAGCCGTCCCGGAGGCGGGGTAGGAGCACGGCGTCGTCGGCGCCGCCGACTCGGAGGCGGAGGTGTCCGTCGTCGCGTCCGACGCGGTGTCGCTGTCGCCCCTGGTGACGAACAGCCAGATGCCGCCGGAGATGACCAGCACGGCGGCGACCACACCGATGATCACCAGCCGTTGCCGGCGGGCGCGGTCGAGTTCTTCACGTCGTGCAAGCTGACGTTGCAGCTTGCGCTTCGCCGCTTCGCGACGTTGCTGGTTGGTGGGCACGCCTGGTCCTCCCGCGATCAGATCGGGCTCCGCGCGACAAGGCGGAACCCGGCCGGAGTCTAGGTGACAGCGCGATAGGCTCCCGTAGGAATCGGTGTGAACGCGCTGTGTGACATCTGCGTCCGGCCCCGACGATAGGGTGGGCCGGTGTTGATCGCAGGGTTTCCGGCCGGCTCGTTCCAGGCGAACTGCTACGTGCTCGCGGCCGGTCCCGGCACCCCGTGCGTCGTCGTCGATCCGGGTCAGGACGCGTTGGCGGGGCTCCAGGAGCTCGTCGCCGAGCACCGTCTGCAGCCGGTGGCGGTCTTCTTGACCCACGGGCACCTGGACCACACCGCATCGACCGGCGACGTCTGCCGGTGGGCCGACATCCCCGCCTACATCCATCCCGCTGACGACTACATGCTGGACGACCCGCTCGCGGCGCTGTCGCCGGAGCTGCGCTCGTTGCTGGCGGGCCGACCGATGGACGGGCTCCGGCCGTCGACGGTGCTCCCGTTCCACGATCTGCAGGATCCCGAGCTGGCCGACCTGCCGCTGACCGTCGATCACATCCCCGGTCACACCGGTGGCTCGGTGGCGATCCGGGTGGCGGCTGACGGCGATCGTCCTGAGGTCCTGCTCACCGGCGACACCCTGTTCGCAGGTTCGATCGGCCGCACCGACCTGCCCGGCGGCTCGACGTCGCAGCAGTTGGTCTCCATCGCCGACCGGTTGCTGAGCCGGCCGGACGGAACGGTGGTGCTACCGGGGCACGGTCCGTCGAGCACGATCGGCGCCGAACGGGCCGGGAATCCGTTCCTGACGCCGGCCGCGCTGGCCCAGGCCAGGCACGCACTGGGCGGGTCCGGGACGAACTGACATGGTCGAGTTCTACGCGCCGAAGGGCGTCCCCGATTACTACCCGCCCGTCTCGAGAAGCTTTGCGGCCGTGCGCAACACGCTCATCGCGGCGGCCGACCGGGCCGGCTACTCGCCGATCGAGCTGCCGGTGTTCGAGGACACGACCCTGTTCGCCCGGGGCGTCGGCGAGTCCACCGACGTGGTTTCGAAAGAGATGTACACCTTCGCCGACCGCGGCGGCCGCTCCGTCACCCTGCGACCTGAAGGCACCGCAGGGGTGATGCGGGCGGTCATCGAACACGGCCTCGACCGGGGGCCGCTGCCGGTGAAGCTCGTGTACGCGGGCCCGTTCTTCCGCTACGAACGCCCGCAGGCGGGGCGCTACCGGCAGCTGCAGCAGGTCGGCGTCGAGGCGGTCGGCAGCGACGATCCGGCGCTGGACGCAGAGGTGATCGCCGTCGCGGACGAAGGTTTCCGGGACGTCGGGCTGTCCGGGTTCCGGCTCGACCTCACCTCGCTGGGCGACGCCACCTGCCGGCCCGCCTACCGGGAGCGGCTGACCGCGTTCCTGGCCGGACTCGACCTCGACGAGGCCACCGCGATCCGCGCCCGGCAGAACCCGCTGCGCGTGCTGGACGACAAGAGGCCGTCGATGCAGGCGCTGCTGGCCGACGCTCCGTTGATGATGGACCACCTGTGTGACGCCTGCCGCGAGCACTTCGCGCGCGTCCGCGGCGTCCTGGATGCTCTCGGCGTCGGCTACGTGCTGAACCCGCGGATGGTGCGCGGGCTGGACTACTACACCCGCACCACCTTCGAGTTCGTGCACCCCGGACTCGGCGCCCAGTCGGGCATGGGCGGCGGCGGCCGCTACGACGGGCTGATGGCCGAACTCGGCGGACAGTCGTTGTCCGGCATCGGTTTCGGGCTGGGTGTTGACCGCACCTTGCTGGCGGCCCAGGCCGAGGGAGTCCAGGTCGGCACGCTCAGCAGGTGCGACGTCTACGGCGTCCCGATGGGCGAGCAGGCCTCGCTGCGGCTGGCCGGGCTGGCCGGGGAACTGCGGCGAGCGGGGATCCGCACCGATATGGCCTACGGCGGCCGTGCCCTCAAGACGGCGATGAAGGCCGCCGATGCCTCGGGGGCGAGGGTGGCCCTGGTGGTGGGCGAACGCGAGCTGGAATCCGACACGGTCGTCGTCCGGAACCTGACCAGCGGCGAGCAGAACCCTTGCCCGAGCGAAGATGTCGTCGCCGCGGTGCGTGCCGTCCTGCAGGGTTGAGCCGCTCAGCCGGCGTCGACGTTGGTCAGCTCCACGGGCGCGGTGATCACGTCCACCATCGCGCCGCGCCGCCAGACCGTGATCGGCAGCGGTCGTCCGATGGCGTCGTCGAAGAGCAGTCGCTGCAGGCTCTGCGCATCGGTCACCGGCAGCCGGGCGGCGGTGAGCAGCAGGTCGCCGCCGGTCAGCCCGGCGCGGTCCGCCGGTGATCCGCTGATCACTTCGACGACCCGCAAGCCCGTCCTGCGCCCGGTCTTCGCGGCGAGTTCCGGCGGCAGTGGGGAAGGCCTGCTGACCAGGCCCAGGTAGGCGCGACGCACCCGGCCCTGAGTCATCAGGGCGGTGATGATCCGCCGCGTCGTCGCGTTGATCGGCACGGCCAGCCCGAGGCCGACACCGGCCACCGCCGTGTTGATGCCGACCACCCGGCCCGACGAGTCGGCCAGCGCACCACCGGAGTTACCCGGATTGAGCGCCGCGTCGGTCTGGATGACGTCCTCGATCACCCGACCGGCCCGCCCGGATCGGGTCGGCAACGACCGGCCCAGGCCGCTGACCACCCCCGCCGTGACCGAACCGGCCAGCCCGAGCGGATTGCCGACCGCGACCACCAGCTGGCCGACCTGCAGGTCGTCGGCGTTGCCGAGATCGACTGTCCCGGTGGGGATGTCGTCGGTGGCGCGGATGACCGCAAGATCGGAGAGCGGGTCCGACCCGGTGATGTCGATCGCCGTCCGGCTGCCGTCGGCGAACTCCGCCCAGCCGCCGGTGGCACCGCCGACCACATGGGCATTGGTCAGCAGGTACCCGGCCGGTGCGAACAGGACCGCCGAGCCGGAACCTTCCCCCGACCGGCCCCGCCCGTCACCCCGGACCGTCACCGCGGCGACGTGTGGGATGAGGGCCTGCGCAACGCCGGTGACGACCCGCGAGTACGCGTCCAGTGCCTCGTCCATGAATCCATTGAACGACGCGATCTGGCGGCGCGGGGGTGTCGCCGTTACGCCGTCGGCGGATTGCACCGGAGCCGAACATGTGTTCGACTACCGGGATGCGATGGGAGAGCAGGGCGCTCGAGATCGAGGACGCGTCTGCGTTGCCGGGAATGGGCCGGCTCGCCGGGCTGGTCCGCACCGTCCGGACCCCGGATTTCGCCGGCGTGACGTTTCACGAGGTGCACAGCAAGTCGGCGCTGAACAAGGTCCCGGGTCATTCGCCGATGCCGTTCGGCTGGACCATCAACCCGTACCGCGGCTGCACCCATGGGTGCGTCTACTGCTTCGCCCGCAAGACGCATTCCTACCTGGAATTCGACACCGGCCAGGACTTCGACAGCCAGATCGTCGTCAAGGTGAACATCGGGGACGTTCTGCGCAAGGAGGTCTCGGCGCCGAGATGGTGCCGCGAGCATGTCGCGATGGGCACCAACACCGACCCCTACCAGCGCGCCGAGGGCCGCTACCGGCTGATGCCCGGCATCATTTCCGCCCTCGCGGACAGCGGGACACCGCTCTCGATCCTCACCAAGGGAACCGTGCTGTCCAGGGATCTCCCGCTGCTCGCCGCCGCGGGTCAGGCGGTACCGGTGGGGATAGGGGTCTCGCTCGCGCTGCTGGAGCCGGATCTGCAGGCAACCCTGGAGCCCGGCACGCCCACACCGCGCGCCCGGCTCGAACTCGTGCGCCGGATCCGGGACGCCGGGTTGCCGTGCGGGGTGTTCATCGCGCCGCTGCTGCCGTACCTGACCGACACACCCGAACAGATCACCGCGCTGATGGCCGAACTCGCGGAGGCCGGCGCCACCGGGGTGAGCGGCATCGGCCTGCACCTGCGGCCGGGTGCCAGGCAGTGGTTCTTCCGCTGGCTGGCCGAGAATCGACCCGACCTGACCGACCGTTACCGCCAGCTGTACTCCAGGGGGTCGAACCTGCCGGCGGACTACCGAAAGGCGCTGACCGAGCGGGTGCGGACGATCAGCAGGCAATTCGGGCTCGGGCCGTCGGCCGGTGGTGAGCTCGCCGGCGGCGACAACCCCGTCCGCGGGGTGCCGGGGGATCGGGCCGCCCAATTCCCGGCCGGCAGCCTGCCGGCAGCAGCGCCGACGCTGTTTTGAGCCGTCAGATTCCGGTGGCGCCGAGCAGCTGACCGATGCCGTACGTCACGACCATGGCCAGTGCGCCGCCGAGCACGATCCGGACGATGGCTTTGGCCTGACCGGCCCCGCCGAGTCGCGCGCTGATCGTGCCGGTGAGGGCGAGCGCCAGCAGCACCGCGACGAACGTGGTGGGGATCCGGGCGCTCGCCGGTGGCAGCAGGATGGCCAACAGCGGGAGCACCGACCCCAGGGTGAACGCGACCGCGGAGGCGAAGGCGGCATGCCACGGGTTCGTCAGCTCGTCGGGGTCGATGCCCAGCTCGATGTCGACATGTGCGGCGAACGCGTCCCGCTCGGTCAGTTCGGACGCGACCAGGGTGGCCGTGCTCTCGGTGAGGCCCTTGTCCCGGTACATGCCGACGAGTTCGGCGAACTCCTCTTCCGGGCTGTCCAGGAGTTCCCGGCGCTCCTTTTCCAGCAGTGCCTTCTCGGTGTCCCGCTGGGTGCTGACGGACACGTATTCGCCGAGCGCCATCGACACGGCACCGGCCACCAGGCCCGCAATGCCCGCCGTCGCGATGACGCCGCGGTCCGTGGTGGCCGCTGCGACGCCGACCACCAGGCCGGCGGTCGAGACGATGCCGTCGTTCGCACCCAGCACCCCGGCGCGCAGCCAGTTCAATCGGCCGGCCAGACCGAGTCTGTGTGGCTCGTCCGCGTGCGCTCCGAGCGACGGGTCGGGCGGTGCCCCATCGGGGCTTTTGTGGAGATTCACGGTTCAACGGTAGGCCGGTCCCGGAAGCTCTTCTCGATAAGGATCGGCTAACGCCCCGGAGGGTTGACCCCCCGGGTCTCGGGGGGCTGACCACCGCGAGCCGTGCGCCCGTGCGCCGGCCGTCGAGCGGTCAACGCCATCGTGACGCGCCTGCCGAATTCCTACCGTCATGGTCGTACCGCATTCCGCGGGTCAACCGAACGAAGGAGCACGTCATGTCCACCACCACAACGTTCACCGCACCGCCCGCACCACGCCGGAACACCGCCCGCGGCGGCGCCGCCGCGATGATCGTGGGTGTCGTCCTGCTCGTCTCCGGATTCCTGACGGCGGTGTCCGGTGCCGCCCTGCTGGCCCTGTTCGGTGCCGGCCAGGCCGTCAGCTCCGGCCAGCACCCGATCACATCACCGACATCGGCGGTCGCCGCCGACCTGGGCCTGATCGACGACGTCGACGACTTCCGCGCGATCACCGGATCGCCGACACTGCACCTGTGGGCCGAGAATGTCGGCCAACAGGGGGTTTTCGTCGGGGTCGGACCGAGCGTGGAGGTGGACCGGTACCTGGCCGGGGTGGCCACCGAACGGGTCGATGACCTGAACCTGTCGCCGTACCGGTTGAGCACCACCCGCACAGACGGATCGGCCGTGGCGCAGGCGCCCGGTGACCAGTCGTTCTGGGTGGCGTCGTCCGAGTCGTCGAACCAGGCGGAGCTGAGCTGGGCGATCGCGGACGGTCGTTACGAGGTCGTCGTGATGAACGCCGATGGGTCCGCCGGGATCCTGACGTCGGCGGAGATCGGTGCGTCGCTGCCCGACTCGACCGGAATCTGGCTCACCATTGTCGTCGTCGGCGGCGCTGCGATGATCGTCGGCGGCGCGTTGGTGTTCGTCGGAACCAGTCGGAACCGGATCGGCTGACCGATGTGCGGGCGGATGTGGGGGTAACCCCCGGGCGGAGTGCGGCTGACCGCATTCCGCCCTTCCGCTCGTGCACGGACCGTGTGCGGAGAGGAGGGCGAGATGGTTCGGGTGCTGATCGTGGATGACCAGTCGCCGTTCCGGCTTGCCGCGGAAGCGGTGGTGGAGGCCACCGAGTCGTTCGAGGTCGTCGGTGCCCTCGGTTCCGCCGAGGACGGTCTGGCCGCCGTGCCTGCTGTGCGCCCGGACCTCATCCTGATGGACGTCAACCTGCCCGGCATCGACGGCGTCGAGGCCAGCCGGCGGCTGCGGGATGACCACCCGGACATCGCGGTCATCCTGCTGTCTTCGTACGACGAGGCCGAGTTCGCGGATCTCACAGACGACTGCGGCGCGGCCGCCTATGTGCCCAAGTCGTCGTTCGGACCCGACCGGCTGGCGGCGGAGTGGGCGGCCGTCGTGTCGCGCCGCCGGTCCGGGGGTAGCGGGATGACGGCCTGAAGCTGCACGCCGCTGCCGCCGTCGTTGTTCAGCCGGATCTCCCCGTCCAGGGCCGCCACCCGGTCTCGCGCGTGCTGCCACCGCTGCTCGTTCGCCGTGTCGCCGGCCATGTCCACGCTGATCACCAGGCTCTCGTCGTGCACGCCGAGGCTAATGGAGCGGGGTAGGCCCGCGGTCGAGACCTCCGCGACGAAGGCATAACCGGCCGCTTCGACCGCCGGGTCGAGCCGCCCGGCGGCCGCACCGTCCACCTCGAGGACGGGAGCAGGGGACCGATCAGCAGAGGACAGGTACGACGTCACCGCGGGCACCAGCCCCCGCCGTTCCAGCAGCGCGGGGAACACCCCCCGGCACACCTCCCGCAGCTCCTCCAGGGCGCACTCGGTTTGCGCGATCAACCGATCGAGGTCGACCGTCGCGACATCCGGCCGCCCGCCCAGCTCGGCATCGACCGCCGTCAGATGAGGGACGACCCGGCGACGGATCGCGTCCGCGAGGCGCGCCCGCGCCTCGTCCTCCGCGCCCACGAGGCGTCGGCGGGACGCCGCCAGTTCGCCAGACCGGCGCTCGCTCTCCGCGACCCGCGCCGCGAGTTCCGCTTCGAGCAGGGCGTTGCGGAACGCCATCCCGGCCTGCGCCGAGACGTCCTCGATCAGCCGTCGCTCGGCGGTGCGCAGGGAACTGCCCGGCGGCATCGTGATCTCGATGGATCCGACCGCCTCGTCGAGGTCCTTGATCGGCAGCACCAGGTCAGGCTCGGTGACGCCGGCGGAAACCGGCTCCGCAGGCCACCCGGCACCGGTGACCAGTGAGCACACATCCGGCCGGCGCACGCTCACCCGCACGTGCTGGGCCCCCACCGCGCGGCCGACCGCCTCGGCCACCCTGGACGGAAGCTCGTCCGGCGATGGGCTGTCCGCGAGTCGCCGGCTGAGCGTCGCGAGCGCCTCATACGGAGCCGCCCGCCTGCCGTACACCAGTTGGTCGGCCAGTCGCAGGACGTGCCGGCGCAGCGGTTGGAAAGCCGCGGCCACCAGGGCCGTCGCGACCAGCGACGGCCAGTACAGCGATGCGCCAGGGAGGCCGGTCGCCGTGACCAGCCAGCTGATCAGCACCACCACCACGATGTATCCGAGGGTGACGAAAGCGGCCAGCACGCCGAGCACGATCGCTCTGCTCAGGATGATGTCGATGTCGTAGAGCCGGTAGCGGAGGATGGCGATACCCACCGCGACCCAGACGAAAATGTAAGCCAGGTAGAGCATCTCGGCCAGGACCCAGGGGACTGGCGGCGCCAGAAGGGCCCCGACGATGTAGGCCAGCAGGGCGATCCCGACCACGACCGCGGAGGTCAGGATCCAGCGGAGCTGGGCGCGGTGTGCCCCTGTCGCCTTCTTCATCCGGCGGATCAGCGCCACCGCGCCCAGCAAGAACGACAACAACACCATGAGAACATCGGCCAACAGCAGGGCGATGGCCGGGCCGCTGGGTTCGACCTTCGCACCGGGGATCAGATCACTCGCCGGTTGGGAGAACAGGATCGCGAGCCGCAGGGCCAACGCGGCGATCGGAAGTGCAATGGCGTATCGCCAGCGCGGGGACAGCGGCCGGCCATCGGGAGCGATCATGAAGATGACGGCCAGGAACACCATCGTGTAGGTCCCGTCGAACATCGATTTCAGATAGCCGCAGACCTGTCCGGCCAGCCGGGCGTCGACGGTGCCATCGGCCACCAGGACGGTGAAGGCGTCCGCCGACAGACCGATGACGCTGCCCAGCTGCCCGATGATGAACAACCACCCGATCACGTTCCCGGGGTAGCGGGAAATGATCAGTACACCGATCCCCGCTCCGATCACAGCGCCCAACCCGACGAGCGGGAAGGCCTGATCGACCAGCACCTTGTGTGAGATCAGCGAATTCGTCGACGCGGCGAGCAGGGCACCCTGCAGGACGAAGACCGCACAGGAGAGGCCGAACAGCGCCCACCCCAGCCTTCGCATGTCAGTGCGTACCGGCCGCGACAGCGGCCTCTTTCGCGGGAACCCGTGCCGTGACGGTGGTGCCCGCCGGTCCCGATTCGACGGACAGCTCGCCGTGCACCGCCTCGACCCGGTCGCGGATGTTGGCCAGGCCGCCCGCCGGAGCTCCGAGCGCGTCGAAGCCGTGGCCGTCGTCGGTGATGGTCAGCTCGAGAACTCCCAGCCCGCGGACGATGTCGATGGCGATGTGCCGGGCACCGGAATGCTTGGTGGCGTTCTGTACCGCCTCCAGGCAACAAAAGTAGACGGCCGCCTCGATCTCGGCGGGGTAGCGGGGAAGGTCCGGGCTGGCCACCCGGACCGGCACCGGGCCGTCTGCGACCGCCGCAGTGAGGGCCGAGACGGGTCCCGACTCGGTCAGCAGGCGAGGGTAGAGCCCACGGGACAGCACGGTCAGGGTGTCGATGGTGGCCGTTGCTGCCCCGGCCTGCGCGGTCAGCAGGGCTGCCGCCCGTTCCGGGGCGCGCGACGCCAGCGTCTGGGCGAGCCGCAGGTTGACGAGCAGGGCCAGCACCTGCTGCTGGGCCCCGTCGTGGATGTTGCGCTCCAGTCGTTGCCGCTCGGCGTCCTGCCGGCTGACGAGATTCCGCCGGGCCAGCCGAAGTTCGTTGGTGCGGCGGTCGAGTTCACGCAGTTCCTGCTCGAGTTCCGCACGCAGTCCGGCGACCCGGAGGACCAGCCCGGACTGCGCGGCCAGACCCGCGAAGAGCCGTTCCTCGACCGGTGACAACTCGTGGTCGTCGTCGACGGTCACCGTCAACGTGCCGAGCAGTTCGCCCCGCTCCCGGACGGGCAGGCTGTGTCGCCTGCCGTCGGTGGGTGTCTCCGCACCCGGTGGCCAACTGGCGGCCATTTCCAGTGCGCCGTTGACCGACAGCCATACTTCCGCCCTGCTCGCTCCGGTTCCGCTGGCGAGCACGGCGGCCATCCGCATCGGAAGGTCCTCCACGGGATAGCGACCGGTGACCGAGGTACTGAACCCCGCCAACACCTGGTACGGCGACGTGTCGTCGACATCGAGCAGATGTGAGAGCTTTGAACGGACAACGTTTCTCACGGGTTCGAAGGCAATGGCCACGACAGCCGTTGCGACCACCGACAGCCAGAGCCCGGGTGTCCCCGGGCGGCCGAGCAGGGCGCCCCCGACGGGCACGATCAACAGGTAGGTGAGGATCACCAGCCCCGCCATCACGGTGCCGGTGAGCAGGCCGAGGCTGCGCGCGCGCACCATTGGATCAGGATCCTCCTCCGGCCGAGTGGCGCAAGCGCGGCCCGGATCACGAAACTGTCGAAGGCCGCGCGTGTGCAGGTGACGAGCGTTGCCCTGGGCACATCGACGACGGCTCCCGCCGCGTCCGTCGGACCGCGACTGCGACGACTTCGCCACCAGGCTCAGGCTCATGCCTTCTTCGACAATTACTTGCTTACTACGGTGATTTCGCCCGGCTCGACGCCGACAACGACCGCATTGCCTGCGAGGCGCTGCCGTAATCACTCCTTCGGCGCATCGCGGCCCGTCCTGTCCGTCACGCGCTGAATTGCCCATAGCTGCATTCGAGTAATGTTTCCCGCGGCGTGCCGATGAACAACCCTTCAGGTGCGCCGCGGGTCGGGCGAGGCAGTACGGTTCGCCGCGTGAACAGTCTGGTATTGCGTAGCGCCATTGTCGCGGCCCTCGGTGGGTTGATCTTCGGGTTCGACACCGCGGTGATCTCCGGGACCACAGCGGATCTCGAAAGAGTCTTCGGCATCAGCGGTTTCATGCTCGGGTTCACCGTCGCCACCGCGCTGATCGGCACCATCGTCGGCGCTCTGGCGGCGGGCCGGCCGGTCGACCTCTTCGGCCGGAAGAAAGTGCTCTACGTCATTGGCGTCCTGTATCTGATCGGCGCGCTGGGAAGTGCTCTGGCACCGAATCTCACGCTTTTCATGCTGTTCCGGTTCGTCGGCGGCATCGGTGTCGGTGCGGCGTCGGTCACGGCTCCGATCTATACCGCGGAAGTGTCGCCGCCCCGATTGCGTGGTCGGCTTGTCGGGCTTGTCCAATTCAATATCGTGCTCGGTATCCTCTTGGCCTATATGTCCAATTACGTCATCGCTCAGGTACTTCCGGATGAAACCGCCTGGCGCTGGATGTTCGGTGTGATGGCGGTGCCGGCGGCCATCTTCCTGCTGTTGTTGCTGACGGTTCCGGAGAGCCCGCGGTGGTTGTTGTCCGTGGGCAGGGAGGCGGACGGTGAGGCGACGATCCGCCGCCTCACCTCCAGCGACGCCGAGGCCGAGCAGGAACTGGAAGAGGTGTCCACCTCGCTGCGTGCCGCGGAGAACGCGCCGTCGGTAAAGTTCTTCACCCGCGATCACCGCAAGGTGATCCTGCTCGCCTTCGCCATCGCGGCGTTCAACCAGCTGTCGGGCATCAACGCGGTTCTGTACTACGCACCCGACGTGTTCCGAATGGCGGGCGCGGGTGAGAACGCCGCCTTCCTCGAGAGTGTCGCCGTCGGTGGGGTCAACCTGATCGCCACGATGGCCGCGCTCACGGTGATCGACCGGATCGGCCGCCGGAGGTTGATGTTGGTGGGCTCGATCGGATATCTGATCAGCCTGGGTGGGCTGGCCGTGGTGTTCTTCGTCTTCAACGGGAACTTCAGCGGCGTCTCCAGTGCGCTGGTGCTGGTCGGCATCATGCTCTTCATCGCCTCGCACGCCTTCGGTCAGGGTGCCGTCATCTGGGTTTTCATCTCCGAGATCTTCCCGAACCGCATCCGCGGTCGTGGCCAGTCCTTCGGCAGCCTCACGCACTGGGTGTTCGCGGCGGTCGTCTCCTGGTCCTTCCCCGGGATCGCCTCCGCGTTGGGCGGCGGCGCGGCGTTCCTGCTGTTCGCCCTCTGCATGGTCGGTCAGCTGGTGTGGGTCATCAAGGTCATGCCCGAGACCAAGGGCATCCCGCTGGAGGAGATGGAACGCGAACTCGGGCTCGTGCACTCCGACGCGATGCGCGACGAACACGGTGCCCGGCCGCGGTCCACCTCCGGCGATCACTGAGCAGATGCTCGGGCGGATTCTCGGGCGGACCGCAGCACCGCTGCCGCAGCGAGAGCCAGCAGCAGGATCTGCACCGCTCCGGCGGCCCGCTGCAGGATTCCCGGCGGCAGCATCAACTCCGGCATCCCGATGACGGCCGGCAGTCGGTTCGCGATGAGCGCGGTGCTCAGGACGGCACCGACGGCCGCCGTGACGGTCAGCGGGACCGTGAGCGTGGCGTTCCCTGCGCGGCGCAATTCCCGCACGAGCAGCAACCCGGCAGCGGGCAGCAGCGCGAACACCACGGCCCCGGCGACGAGATGGATGACGGAGGAGGTGTTCTCGGGCGTCCCCGGCATGTTCGTCGGGAAGATCGCGGTGGCCAGCACGGCGGCAGCCCAGATGATCAGCAGCAACCGGAGCGCACCGCTCGCCGCCCGCGACCGCAGTGACCTGGCGAGCGCGCCGCCGCCGACGGCCATCGCGCCGGCCGTCATCGCGTAGAGCGGGATGCCGTTCGGGACCGTGACGACGTAGTCGCTGATCGTCCAACCCGCGGGCTCCAACGGCCCGGTGGCGCTCAGGTGCAGCATCGTGATCGGTGGCACCGACGCGGTGGCCGCGACCATCGCGACCTTGGCGGTGTGGCCCGCCGGCAGATCGTTCCGGACGGCCGGGACGGTGCGGGTCCGGTGCAGTTCAATGGTGGTCATCTGCGGCTTCCCGGTGATCAGGTCGCGACGTGGTTGTCAGCGCACAGATGACGTTATGAAATTGAAAAGCCGCAGGTCAGGGCGCTGACCGACCATTTATCCGGGTCAGGACCGCCATTTTCCGGCGTGTATTTCCCGGTATCACGGAGGGCAATTCCACCGATCGGGGTGGGGCTGGATCCCCCGTTGGGGTGTGCTCACCCCACCCGACCGGTCAGTCGGTGGGGTGCGCCGCCAGCCAGTCCTTCGCGCGGCGCGCCGATGCCCGGGACAGCCAGGCGTCCTCGATCACCTCGGCCAATTCGGCGACGGTCAACTCCGCGACGCGACTCGCCCGCAGCAGCACCGACAGGTGACCGTTGAAATGCGGGGTGCTGAAGAACGGCGTGTGCCGGTCGGAGACGAGCGCCCGCTTGTCCTCCTCGGACGGCGCCCAGATCACGATGACGTCGGTGAACCGCTCACCCGTCTCGGGATCGACGGCGTCGGGTCGGGGGGTACGGAAGAAGACGAACGACTTGCCGCCGACCGCGTAGACCGGATTGCCGGCAGGGCCGGTGGTGACGGTGACATGCGGCATCCCCGCAGCGATCTCGTGCACGTCCTGCACGCGTGCCGGTCGGTCCGCAGCTGACACCCGCCCAGCGTACGGTCGTACCGTGCCCACCACCAGGACAGTGCTGATCTCGGGGACCTCGTCCGGCATCGGCGCGTACACCGCGGTCGCTGCCGCCACAGCCGGTTGGCGGGTCATCGCCACCATGCGTGACACCCGCCGCTCGGAGACCCTGCAGACCGCCGCAGATGCGGCGGGTGTGCTGGAGCGGATCGATATCCGGCCGATGGACGTTGTCGACCCGTCATCGGTGGTGTCCTGCGTCTCTGGGGTGATCGACGATCTCGGGATGCTCGACGCGGTGGTCAACAACGCCGGGTCCGGCCATGTCGGCACCCTGGAATTGGAGAGCATCGACGACGTCCGCTCGGTGATGGAGGTCAATTTCTTCGGTGTCCTGAACGTCACCCGCGCCGCGCTGCCGTACCTGCGGGCGAGCGGGGGACGGGCGATCACCGTGACCAGCGTCGGCGGTGTCGTCGGGCAGCCGTTCAACGAGGCATACTGCGCCGCCAAGTTCGCGGTCGAGGGTTTCATGGAATCGCTCGCGCCGGTCGCGGCTGCGGTCGGGGTTGCGGTGAGTGTCGTGGAGCCGGGTGCGGTGGCCAGCGAGTTCGTCGCCAACGTCGGGCTCGACGCCGACCGGTTGATCGCCGAAGCCGGGCCGTACGCGGACGCCCTGACGTCGTACCTGCGCCGCACCGCGGGCGCTTTCGCCGCGGCGCAGAGCCCCGCCGATGTCGCCGACGTGATCGTTTCCACGCTGAACGCGGACACGCCGGCCTTCCGTGTTCAAACCTCTGACGGGGTCAGGGCTTTCGTCGGGGCGAAGATCGCGGATCTGGACGGCAGCAGGATTGTCGGCACGACCTCGCAGTGGCTCAGCTGACCAAACGTCACCGGCGCTGCCCGGCACCACCGGCATCGAGGAACGCCAGGACGGCCATCACCCGCCGGTTGACCTCGCCCTCCTCCACCAGGCCGAGCTTCTGGAACACCACGCCGATGTGCTTCTCCACCGCCCGGTCGCTCATGTACAGCGCCTTCGCGATGGCGGCGTTGTTCCGCCCGGCGGCCATCTCGGCCAGCACCTCGCGCTCCCGTTCGGTCAGGTGGTGCAGCGGCGACGTCGCCTCCCGTGAGCGCCGGAACATCAAGCCTTCGACGATCTTCGGGTCCAGCGCGGAGCCGCCCCGGCACACGTCCTGTAGGGCCCGGACCAGTTCGTCGACCTGCGAGACGCGTTCTTTCAGCAGATAACCCAGACCGGCGACACCGTCGGAGAGCAACTCGAAGGCGAGGTCGTCCTCGGCGTACTGGGACAGCACGACGACACCCACCGACGGGTGGTCGATCCGGATGCGTTTCGCGGCGTCGATGCCCTCCGAGGTGAAGGTCGGCGGCATCCGGATGTCGGTGAGGACGGCGTCCGGCTGCAGTTCCCCGACGGACCGGAGCAGCGCCTGCGGCTCGGCGACCACCCCGACCAGGTCGATCTCGTCGACCTCGGCGAGCAGCGCGGACGTGCCTTCCCGGACGAGGTAGTTGTCCTCGGCGAAGACGACTCGTATCGCCACGGAGCGGACTCTAGTCCCGGGACGGCCCATCAGCATCAGATCGGGCATCCGATTCGCTCATCAGCTCGGCGGCGACCGCCGTCAGCCACGCTGACGTGACGAGCACCGCGAGGGCGGAACGGATGCTCCCGCCCGGTCCCGGCCAAAAGACCAGGCCCACCGCGAGAACCGCGGTGAGCAGCGAGTAAGCGGCCGCGCCCGGTCTTCCGTTGCGGGCGAAGCGTCCGGCGAACAGCAGGCAGGTCCCGGCCAGGGCCGCGAACGCGGCGGGCGGGGCCACCGCATGGACGGCGCCGTGCCAGCTGAGCAGCGGCGATCCGGACGCCGTGCCGGGCGGGAAACCCTCACCCGGATCGACAAGGAACAGCCCGGTGACGACCAGTCCGAGCCCGTACCCGGAGATCAGCACCGGCGCGGCGGCCGCGGACGGCTCGCCGGCCAGCACCCTGCGGACGCCGCCGGCGAAGGCGAAGGACAGGGCGCCGGCGACGACGAAGTTGGTGATCTGCAGCCAACCCCGGTCGCCGAGGCTGAGCAGGCTGATCCCGTGCCGCCGCAGATCGAACCCCCGGCGGCCGATGATCTGCGCAACGGTGACGGTGACGAAGACCGGCCCGGAGGCGATGCCGCACGCCAGTCGGACCCTGATGGACATCGATGCCGGCATCAGTAGAAGTCTCTGGTGTCCATCACGTTTCGCAGCGGCTCGTCGGCGAGGAAGCGGCGGAGGTTGTCCGCGAACAACTCCGCGATCCGGCGGTCCTCCGCTTCGTTCAGCGCGGCCGTGTGCGGTGACACGAGCACGTTCGGCAGGTCCCACAGCGGAGAGTCCGCCGGCAGCGGCTCGACCTCGAACACGTCGAGGTATGCGGAGCCCACCTGGCCCGACCGCAGGGCGTCGACCAAGGCCGGCTCGTCGATGACGGTGCCGCGTCCGACGTTGACCACCACCAGCCCGGGCCGGGCGGCGTCGAGCACCGTCCTGTCGATCAGCCCGGTGGTCGCATCGGTGCCGGGCAGGGTGACGACGACGGCATCGGCCCGGCTGATGGCCTCTGCCAGGCCGTCGGTGCCGTACACCTCGTCGACGTTGTCGACGGGTTCAACAGTGCGTTTCACTCCGAGCACGGTCGCGCCGAAAGCCTTGAGCAGCCGGGCGGTTTCGGTGCCGATACCGCCGAGTCCGACCACCAGTACGGTCTGCTCGCCGAGCTGACGCATCGGCCGGCGGCCCGGCCAAACGCGGCGCGCCTGCTGGCGCTGCAGCCCCGGTAGGTCCTTGGCGCCGGCCAGCACCCCGAACAGCGCGAACTCGGCCAGCGTCCCGCCGTGCACGCCGGCCGAGGTGGTGAACCGCACGCGGTCGAGTTCCTCGGCGGTCAACCCGGCGGCCTTCACCTGGGCGCCGCCGCCGGCGGCCATCGTGTGCACCCAGCGCAGTCTCGGATTCGCCCGCACCGCGGGGGCCAGCGCCTCGGATTTGGTGTCCGGGATGCCGTACAGCACATCGGCTTCGGCCAGCAGGGCGTCGAAAGCGGCTTGCTGGTCGGGAGTCCGGCGGAATGCGGGGTCACCGTCGTGATCCCCGGGGTGTCGCATCGGCGGCAGCAGGTCGTCGTCAACGAGCAGTTCGATGCCGGGATCGACGTCGGTGATCAGGTGCCGGAGGTCGGCGGGCAGGGGAGTGGCGATGGCCACCCGGATCGGGGTCATGCCGGTGTGTTCCCCATCGCGGGTGTCCCATCACCGGTTCTCGCCGGCCCGGAACGCTGCTCCAACCTCCCGACGACGGGATAGATCACCGCCAGGATGATCCAGCACCGTTGCGCCCAACTCGGGGACACCAGGTAGGCGACCGGTATCGAGCCGAGGAAGACCACCGGCAGGATCGCGGCACCCAGCAGCGCCCACCGCCTCTCGCGCTGGCTCATCCGGGTGCCGCGCAGGCCACGTCGGTCGGCGTCGAACACGACGATGAACTGCATGAGATAAGTCCCGGAGATCACCACCGCGTAGACGGCCACCGGGAGCGGGAGGTCGAGCTTGCCGAGTGCCTCGGTGGTGAACGGGATGAGCACGACCCCGAACATCACCGCGCAGTTGAGCAAAATGCCGCGTCCGTCCAAAGCCTCGAAGCTGGTCACCTCGCGGTGGTTGGCCCGCCAGAACGAGACCACCACGATGAAGCTGATCACGAAGGCCAGCAGCGACGGCCCGTTGGTCTCCCACAGCGCGTCGAGGCTGGACCAGGCGTCGGGCGAGAAGTCGTCGACGGTGGTGATCAGCAGCGTGACGGCGAAGGCGAAGATCGCGTCGAAGAAGGTGACCGCTCTGGCGAACTCCAGCGCGTCCCGGTCGAAACGGGCCGGTGTGGTCATCGGGACATCATGCCAGCGGGCCGGTGACCTGGAAGGTCACCGGCCCGTTTGGTCAGTGCGGTAGTTCAGCGTGCGAACGATCGCCGCTCGCGCGTGCTGCCGTGACGGTCGCTGCCGTGCCGTTCGCCGTTGCGGGTCGGGCCGGTCCGGCGCGGTCCGCTCGGGGCCGACCTGGGCACGCCGGCGCGACGGCCGTCGTAGTCCCCGGAGTCCAGCTCCATTCGCAGCGACTGCCCGCTGACCTTGGCCGCGGAAATCCGGCCGACGACGGCGGGTGACAGCTGGCCGGCGATCTCGACGGTGGAGAAGGTGTCGTAGATGTCGATCCGGCCGAGGTCCTTACCGTTCAAGCCGCCCTCGGCGGTGATGGCGCCGACGATGCCGCCGGGCCGCACACCGTGTGTGTGGCCGACCGCCACGCGGTACCGCGGACCGATCGGATCGCGACGCCTAGCGCCGCGGTCGGTGGACCGTGCGGGGCCGCGCTCGTCCCGCTCCGGGGCGAAGGACGGGGTGGACTGACGATGCTCGGCGACCGAGCCGTCGTCACCGGCGGCCAGTGCCAGCAGGGTTGCCGCCAACTCGCCGGCGGTCAGGTCCTGCTCGGAGAGGAACGTGGCGACCGCCTGCCGGTAGTGCGCGAGCGATCCACCGCCGAGCCGCTCCACGGCCTTCTCCAGCACCCTGGTCGCCTTGTGCGCCGCCACGTCGGCGGCGGTCGGCGGCGTGATCTGCTCGAGGGTGTTGCGGGTGGCCCGCTCGATCGCCCGCAGCCGGCCGATCTCGCGAGGGGTGAAGAACGTCAGCGCGTTGCCGGTGCGGCCCGCGCGGCCCGTCCGGCCGATGCGGTGCACGTACGCCTCGGGCTCGCTCGGTGCGTCGAAGTTCACCACCAGGTCGACCCGCTCGACATCCAGCCCGCGGGCGGCGACGTCGGTGGCGACCAGCACGTCGAGACGACCGTCACGCAGTCGTTCGATGATGCGCTCGCGCTCCTTCTGCGGGACGTCGCCGTTCATGGCGGCGGCAGAAACCCCGCGCGCCAGCAGATCGGCGCCGACCTGGTCGCAGGCGTCCTTGGTGCGGACGAACACGATGGTGGCATCGCCGTCGGAGACCTGCAGGATGCGGGTCAGGGCGTCCACCTTGTCCCGGAACGGAACGATGGCGTAGGTCTGCCGGACGGCGTCGACCGTCGACGACTGCCGGGACACGGCGATGTCCACCGGGTCGGACAGGTGCTTGCGGGCGATGTTCCGGATCGCCGGCGGCATCGTCGCGGAGAACAGGGCTGTCTGCCGCTCGCCCGGGGCGTCGGTCAGGATGCGGTCGACGTCCTCCGCGAAGCCCATCCGCAGCATCTCGTCGGCCTCGTCCAGGACCAGGAACTTCAGCCCGGACAGGTCGAGCGTGCCGCGCTCGAGGTGGTCGATGATCCGGCCGGGAGTGCCCACGACGACCTGCGCTCCGGCACGCAGGGCGGCGCGCTGCGGCAGGAAGCTCGCGCCGCCGTAGATGGGCACCACCTGGACGGCGGGGAGGTGCGCGGCGAACGTGCTGATCGCCTCGGCGACCTGCACCGCGAGCTCACGGGTCGGGGTCAGGACCAGTGCCTGCACGCCGCGCCGCGGCTCGATGGAGGCCAGCAGTGGCATACCGAACGCGGCGGTCTTGCCGGTTCCGGTCTGCGCGACGCCGGTGATGTCGCGACCCGCCAGCAGCGCCGGGATGGCCGCCGCCTGAATCGCGGTCGGGATGTCGAAGCCGAGGTCGGCGGCGGCGCGGAGCAGCGGCGACGGGAGGTCGAGGTCGGTGAAACGGGGGCCTGACTCAGCCATTTCCTCGTCGACGATCACCTGGTCGGCGGGGAGTTCGGTGGTGATCAACTCGGAGTTGATCGATTCAGTTGCGAGCATGGTCGGATCAAGAGCAGCAGCGGAGGACATCAAAACCAATCATCGTGGACAGGAGCGTCGGGAACCGGCCCGGTTGGCGGGTTCCTGTCGCAGTCCCGAATGATGAGAAATCCGTCGTCGAGAGCGGCGCGACACACTCCAAGAACGTCTCATCGTAACCGACGGCGACGATCATCCGAAAGTGAGGTCGCCCACGTGGCCGTTCCGGAGAAAGATCACTGTCGTTGTCGAAACGTCGTCGGCTGCTCCGTCTGGATCGATGACGGCGTCGCAGCGGGCGACCCTTCGGAGCACTGACGAGGAGAGCGCATGCCCAAGTACCTGATGGTGATCGTCGAGCGGGAGACCGCGTACGCGGAGGCCGGCGAGGCGGCCTACGCCGAATCGATGCAGCAGCACAACGCGTTCGCCAAGGAGGTGGCGGAGGCCGGTGCCACGATGCTGGGCGGGGAGGCGCTGCAGCCGACGTCCACCGCCAGCTATCTGCGCGGAACCCGGACGGCCGAGGTGCACAGCATCGACAATCCGTTGCCCGAACTCAAGGAAGTCGTCGGCGGCTACTACCTCGTGGAGGCGGCCGACGATGCCACGGCCCTGGAGCTGGCCAAACGCTGCCCGGCGCCGTACGGGTACGTCGAGTTGCGTCCGATCTGGGAGATCGGCGGCTGACCGTGGTTCCTCCGGCGATCGCCGAGGTGGCGGCGCGGGCGCAGCGGGAACTCTCCGGCCGGGTCCTCGCCGTCACCCTGCGATCGGTCCGGGACCTGGACATCGCGGAAGAGGCGACGGCGGACGCGTTCCTGCTCGCGCTGCAGACCTGGCCGGAGCGCGGGGTTCCCGAATCGGTCGAGGCCTGGCTCATCACGGCGGCCAAGCGGCGGGCCATCGACCGGATCCGGACCGCGCAGGCGGCGCGCCGGGCGGTGATCCGGTCGGCCGGCAGCCTCCGCGCCGCGGGCGACGCAGCCGACATCGGCACAGAGATCGGGGTGATCGGCGACGAGGACCTCCGCCTTGTGGTGCTGTGCTGTGACCCTCGGATCTCCGTCGAGGACCAGATCGCGCTGACGTTGCGACTCGCCTGCGGTGTGCCGACTGCCGCGATTGCCGCCGCCTTCCTGCTCCCGGTCGCGACCATGGCCGCCCGGTTGACGAGGGCGAAGAAGAAATTGGCAGCCGCCGGGCCGGCGCTCGATCTGCCCGACGACGCGACGGTCGATGCCCGGCTGCCGGCCGTCCGGCGGGTCGTTCACCTTTCGTTCACCCTGGGCCACACCGCGGCCAGTGGTCAGGAACTGACCGACGACGACCTGGCCGATCGCGCGCAGTACCTGGCGACGGCGCTGCACGCGCTGCGGCCGGCCGACGCAGAGTTCACCGCATTGCTGGCGCTGATACTGCTCACCCGGGGACGCGCCGGGGGCCGGATCGGCGACGACGGCCGGCAGGTGCTACTCGCTGACGCCGACCGGGGGCGGTGGAATCCGGTTCTGATCGAGCGTGGCCTGGCGCTGGTGCGCGACTCGCCCGCTGGCCGCCACCCCCCTGGCCGCCACCCCGGTCCGATGAGTCTGCAGGCCGAGATCGCCGCCGAACACGCCAAGGCGACCTCCCTGGAAACCACCGATTGGGCCAGTGTTGTGGAGCTGTACGGGTTGCTGCTGGAGATCGAACCGTCGGCCACGGTGGCCGTCGGCCGGTCCGTCGCGGTGAGTTACCTGGTGGGTCCCGAGAAAGGGCTCGCCGATCTCGATGAGGTGCTCGCCCTCGGCGGCCTGGAGCGCTACCCGTATGCCTTTGGTGCGCGCGCGCAGTTCCTCGCGCGGCTGGGCCGGGGCCGGGAGGCCGCACAGGAATGGTGCAACGCTGCCGGATGCGCCCGGACGGCCGCCGAACGAACGTTCTTCGAGGAGCGTGCGGCCGAGGTCGCGACAACGGGGTGATCTGACCTGGCAGGCGCACGCGGCGGGGGGCAGGATGGCAGCGGAGTGTGTTTCGAGCTGCACTGGACCTTCTGGATGGGATTCGACGATGATCACTGCACGGGGTGTTGCGGTACCGGACGACATGGCGGCCGTTCTGCAGGCCGACGATGCGGCGCTGGCGGCGTTCGAAGCGCTGCGGCCCGACGACCAGCGGGTCTACGTCGACTGGGTGACCAAGTCTGGCGGCAAGGAGCAGCGCGCAGAACGGCTCTCGGGTCTGGCCGAGCACGTGCAGGCCTACCAGCGCAGGCCCGCCGAGGACCACGGTTCGCCGCATCCGCTGCTCGACGTCTGACCCGCCGGCGCTCGATCGCCGGGGAACAGCCCATCGCACCGCCCGGTTGGACCTCAGAGAAGGTCAACGAGAGGACGCACGGGTGACGACGACAAGCGAAAGAGCACCATTTCACAAAGACTCCGGACGGCGGGATTTCCGGCTGTCGGTACTGGAACTGGCCGGGGTCGGGGTAGGCAGCTCGGTCGGCGAGGCGCTGGCCACCACCACCGACCTCGCCGTGCACGCGGAACAGCTGGGCTACCACCGGTTCTGGGTCGCGGAACACCACGGGATGCCGGCGGTCGCCTCGTCGGCGCCGGCCGTGCTGCTGGCGCACATCGCGTCCAGGACCAGCACCATCCGGGTGGGGTCCGGCGGCGTCATGCTGCCCAACCATGCGCCGATGGTGGTGGCAGAGCAGTTCGGAACCCTGGAAGCACTGCATCCGGGGCGGATCGACCTCGGCTTGGGTCGTGCTCCGGGCAGCGACCAGCTGACCGCATATGCGCTGCGCCGCAAGATGGACGGAGCCGGGTCCGACTTCGCCGAGCAACTCGCGGAGCTCCAGCACTTCATGAACGGCGACTTCCCGGACGATCACCCGTTCTCCCGGATCCGCACGACACCGGCCTCTCCCGTTCCGGTGTACATCCTGGGCTCGTCGGACTACGGGGCACGGCTGGCGGCCCGGCTCGGACTGCCGTTCGCCTTCGCGCACCATTTCGCCGGCGCCGGTGGCAACACCGACGCGGCCCTGGATCTGTACCGCTCGTTGTTCCGGCCGTCGCACACCCTGACCGAGCCGTACGCGATGATCGGTGTGACGGCCCTCGCGGCGGACACCGAGGAGGCTGCGGCGTACGAGGCCAGGGCCGGGGCGCTGTCCATGGTGCTGCTGAGATCCGGTCGGCTGCAGGAGATCCCAACCCCCGAGCAGGCGGCGGCGTACCCGTACAGTCCCGCCGAACGCGACCTGATACGGGCGATGGGCAGCACCGAGGTGGTCGGCACCGCCGACAGTGTGGCCCGGGGCCTGGATGAGTTGGCGGTCCGGTTCGGGGTGCAGGAGATGCTGATCTCCACCCGGGCACACGGAGCAGCGGCCAAGCGCCGGTCGATGGAACTCATCGCGGGGGCGTACGCCCTGCAGGGTCGGGTCGCCCGTTAGCACCTCTCCCGACCGTGAGCGGGTGGTGTCCTGGCTGCTGCAAGGCGACCCGGCGATCCGCTGGCAGGTGCTGCGCGATCTGACCGGCGCATCCCCTGTGGACGTGGCGGCGGAGCGCGCCCTGGTCGCGGAAAAGGGCTGGGGCGCGGCGCTACTCGCCATTCAGGATTCCGACGGCCGGTGGGACGGGGCGCTGTACAGCCCCAAGTGGACGTCGACGACGTACACCCTGCTGCTGTTGCACTGGCTCGGCCTGCCGACCGGCGATCCCCAGGCACTGGCCGGCTGCCGGCAGCTGTGGGACGGAGCAGGCTACTTCTCCGGCGGCCTGAACATCTCGAAGTCCGCCCGGCTCCCGGAGGCGTGCATCACGGGCATGTTCGTGCTGCTGGCCGCGTCGTTCCGGTATTCCGATGCCCGAGTCGATCCGGCCGTCCGGTGGCTGCTGGCGCATCAGCTCCCCGACGGCGGCTGGAACTGCCGTTCCGAGAGGGACGGGTCGCGGCACGGGTCGTTCCACACCACGATCTCGGTTCTCGACGCGTTGCTGTGCTACCAGGGCGGTGCTGTGGACGTCTCGGGTGCGATGGCGGCGGGCCGACAGTTCTTCCTCGACCACCGGTTGTACCGATCGCACCGCACCGGTGAGGTGGTCAACCCGGCGATGACCCGATTCCCGTTCCCGCCGCAGTGGCATTTCGACGTCCTGCGCGGCCTGGAACACTTCCGAGCAGCCGGTGCGCCCGCGGACGACCCGCTGTCGGATGCCATCGGCGTGGTCCAGAGTGCCCGCCGGCCCGACGGTCTCTGGCCGCGCTACCGCGGCTACTCGGGTCGAACCTGGTTCGTGATGGAGAAGCCGGGACCCAGTCGGTGGACCACCCTGCGCGCCCTGCGGGTGCTGGACTGGTGGGAACGCTCGCGCTGAGTGTCGGTCAGGTCAGCAGTTGGCAGATGTCGGTGGTCCTGGAGCGTGATAGGTCGGTCAAACCCGTTGGCAGGGGAAATGCGGGGGTGTAAGTCGGCAACTAGTGCCGCGTGTGCCGGCGTGTCTGCGGGACGCGCCGGTGTTTCGGCGCCAGAAACGTTCCCGCGGGAACGTTTTCAGCTCAGGACCTTGCAGATATCAATGCTCCGCCCGCTGGTCTTCAGAATCGTGAAGTTGCTCGCAGCATCCGTGAGATGACAACCTGGCCGACGTACAGGGTGGTCGACGGGCCGGCCGGGACATCGGTGGGGAACAGGATCAGGACGTTGTGCCCGGTCAGGGCCGCGACCTCGAAGTCGGCCCCGGATGCTGTGTTGACGAACCGCAAGGTGCGACCGCGTCCGGCCGTCAGTTCGCGGGACCCGCTGGCGCTCAGTCGCCCCGAGGGTCCCTTGAGTTCGCCGGACGTGGTCACGGTCAGCGGGAACGCACATGCTTCGCCGGCATCGAACGCGTAGGTCGCGTCGTCGGCCAGGGCGGGGGGACGCCGAGGAGGGACCCGCCTACGACGAGTGCCGCGGTGAGGAGCGCTTGGAGGGCAGTGCGACGACTCTTGAGTACGCCTCCTGGGCGAAGTCAGTTCCGGTCGAACCAAACGCAAATCGCCCGAAACGTACAGGCGACCGCAGGAGATTCCCTGGCGACACACCGTTAAACGCCGATGACAGAGCGCAACCAGAGTGGTGAGGCAGAAAGCCTGCCTCAGCACGGCCGTAGGATCGCCGGGTCCCTCCGTCCCCTTCCAGAGGAATCCCTGTGCTCCGCGATCGAACTGCCGGCTCCCTGCGTCCCACCGACGACGGCGCCACCGTCACCCTTGCCGGGTGGGTGGCGCGCCGGCGCGATCACGGCGGCGTCATCTTCATCGACCTGCGGGACGCCTCGGGCGTGGCCCAGGTCGTCTTCCACTCCGGTGACGTGCTCGCCGCGGCCCATGCACTGCGCAGCGAGTTCTGCGTCCAGGTGACCGGGACCGTCGCGATCCGGCCGGAGGGCAACGAGAACCCGGAGCTGCCGACGGGGGCGATCGAAGTCGAGGCCACCGACCTGGAGGTGCTGTCCGAGTCCGCGCCGCTGCCGTTCCAGATCGACGACTCGATCTCGGTCGGCGAGGAGACCCGGCTCAAGTACCGCTACCTGGACCTGCGCCGGTCCGGCCCGGCCGCCGCGCTACGGCTCCGGTCCGCGGTCAACGGTGCGGCACGGGCGGTGCTGGACGCGCGCGAGTTCGTCGAGATCGAGACCCCCACCCTCACCCGGTCGACCCCCGAGGGCGCCCGCGACTTCCTGGTCCCGGCGCGCCTCAAGCCCGGGTCCTGGTATGCGCTGCCGCAGTCCCCGCAGCTGTTCAAACAGCTGCTGATGGTCGCCGGGATGGAGCGCTACTACCAGATCGCCCGCTGTTATCGGGACGAGGATTTCCGCGCCGACCGGCAGCCCGAGTTCACCCAGCTCGACGTCGAGATGTCGTTCGTCGACCAGGACGACGTGCTCGCGGTTGCCGAGGACGTCATCGCGGCGCTGTGGCGGCTGATCGGGCACGAGCTGAGCACGCCGATCCCGCGGATCACCTTCACCGACGCGATGAATCGGTACGGGTCGGACAAGCCGGACCTCCGCTTCGACCTCGAGATCACCGAGCTGACAGGATATTTCGCCAGCACGCCGTTCCGGGTGTTCCAGGCGCCGTACGTCGGTGCCGTCGTGCAGAAGGGCGGCGCGAGCACGCCCCGGCGCGGCTTCGACGCCTGGCAGGAGTGGGCCAAGCAGCGCGGGGCCAGGGGGCTGGCGTACGTCACCATCGCTGACGACGGGACGCTGGGTGGCCCGGTCGCCAAGAACATCTCCGACGACGAAAGGGCTGGTCTCGCCGAGGCTGTCGGTGCCGAACCCGGCGACGCGGTGTTCTTCGCCGCCGGTGCGCGCCGGGGAAGTCAGGAACTGCTCGGTGCCGCCCGGGTGGAGATCGGCAAGCGCGGCGGTCTGATCGACGAGAGCGCCTGGGCCTTCTGCTGGGTGGTCGACGCTCCGCTCTTCGAGCGCACCGACGAAACCGATGACGTGTCGGTCGGCGGCGCGGGCAGCACCTGGACCGCGGTGCACCACGCGTTCACCGCACCCAAGCCCGAATCGCTCGAGACCTTCGACACCGACCCGGGTTCCGCGCTGGCCTACGCCTACGACATCGTCTGCAACGGCAACGAGATCGGCGGCGGGTCGATCCGTATCCACCGCGCCGACATCCAGGGGCGGGTCTTCGCGGTGATGGGCCTGACAAAGGAGGAGCAGCAGGAGAAGTTCGGCTTCCTGCTGGACGCCTTCGCGTTCGGTGCGCCGCCGCACGGCGGCATCGCGTTCGGCTGGGACCGGATCGTCATGCTGTTGGCCGGGGCGACGTCGTTGCGCGAGGTGATCGCGTTCCCCAAGTCCGGCGGCGGTTTCGACCCGCTCACCAGCGCGCCGGCGCCGATCACCGCTCTGCAGCGCAAGGAGGCCGGGGTCGACTTCATTCCGCCGAAACCGGCGCCGCCCGCCTGAGAATCAGCCGTCAGCAGCCCACAGCACGACCGCGTTGAGCAGAGCCACCGTCCTCATGCCCAGCCCGAGCATCAGCCGGGCGGTCTGTCGGGATCGACGCCTGATCTCCTGCTGGCCGGCCGGCAGGCTGGCCGTAGTGCTCGACGTCGGCCATGGACAGCGTCGCCGACCCGGTTCCGTCGCTGATCACGACGTCGCCGTCGCTGATCAGCTCGCTGACCTTCTCGTAGCGGACGGACGTGTCCAGGCTCTCGCGACGCCGGAACGAGTTCAGCCGGTACCACGCGCAGCTCTCCCGGCTCAGCGGTGAGGTCACCGGCCCGTCGCGACCGGCCGCGACCACGCCGGTGATCGCCACAGGGACCGGCGGCGGCGACGTCAGCCGGCTGATCGTGGTCGGTTCCGCCGCGGGAAAGCGCGGACGGATGGGACGCAGCAGCCACCACGCACCGCCGAAGGTACCGACGACGATCAGGTTGACGACGAGCAGGGTGGCGATCAGGACGCCCGGCGAAGAACTCACGAGCGTGGCAGCCGCGACCACCGCCGATGAATACATCTGGCCCCGGTCGTCCGTTCCGCCCCCGATGTACCAAGCCGGAAACACGGGCTGAATAGAGTGTGCGACCAACGGCATCCCTGAACGCGGCACTACCGATGCGGGTGTTCGGCAGTTCCGACTCTGGAGGGGATCAGTGTGGCGATCAAGGTGGCCCTGGAGCACCGCACGACCTACCGCTTCGATCGGTTGGTCACCATCCATCCGCATGTGGTGCGGCTCCGGCCGGCGCCGCACTCGCGGACCCGGATCGAGTCGTACTCGCTGACGGTCGAGCCGGCCGACCACTTCATCAACTGGCAGCAGGATCCGTTCGGCAACTTCATGGCCCGGCTGGTCTTCCCGGAGCGCGCCACCGAACTGTCCATCACGGTCGGGTTGGTCGCGGACCTGACCGTCGTCAACCCGTTCGACTTCTTCATCGAGGAGTACGCCGAGCACTACGGCTTCGCCTACCCGGCGGACCTGGCCGCCGACCTGGAGCCCTATCTGCGGCCGGTGGACGAGGGTGCTCCAGGCTCGGGTCCAGGGCCCGAGGTCCGGCGGTGGCTGGACGAGTTCGAGATCTGGCCGAACACGCCCATCGTCGATTTCCTCGTGCAGCTCAACGCGTGCGTCCAGCAGCGGGTCGGTTACTCGGTCCGGATGGAACCGGGCGTGCAGACGCCGGATCACACCCTGACCACGGCAATCGGCTCCTGCCGGGATTCCGCCTGGTTGCTGGTCTCGCTGTTGCGCAGGTTGGGGCTCGCCGCCCGGTTCGTGTCCGGCTACCTGGTGCAGCTGACGTCGGACATCGCATCCCTGGACGGGCCGTCCGGGCCGTCGGCGGACTTCACCGACCTGCACGCCTGGGCAGAGGTGTACATCCCAGGGGCCGGCTGGATCGGGATGGACCCGACGTCGGGCCTGTTCGCCGGGGAGGGTCACATCCCGCTCTCGGCCACCCCGCACCCCACCACCGCCGCCGCGATCACCGGCTCGACGGGCATCGCGCAGACCACCCTGGAGTACTCCAACCTGGTGCGGCGGATCCATCAGGATCCGCGGGTCACCCTGCCGTACAGCCCGCAACAGTGGGCCGAGGTGCAGCAGGTGGGTGCGCTGGTCGACAAGCGGCTGGAGGCGGGTGACGTCCGGCTGACGATGGGCGGCGAACCCACCTTCGTCTCGATCGACGACGGCACCGCGGCCGAGTGGACGACGGACGCGGACGGCCCACAGAAACGCGACCGCGCCGGCGTGCTCGCCGAGCGGCTGCGAGCGATCTACGCGCCCGCCGGGATCGTGCACCGCGGGCAGGGCAAGTGGTATCCGGGAGAACCGTTGCCCCGCTGGCAGATTGCCCTGCACTGGCGGGCCGACGGCCTGCCACTGTGGGCCGACCCGGCGCTGCTGGCCGATCCGGGCGCCGCCCGGCCGTCGACCGCAGCAACCGCGACGACTGCGGAAGCGGGCCGGTTTGCGAAGGCGGTCGCCGACGGGTTCGGGTTGCCGGCAGGGCAGGTCCGGCCGGCGTACGAGGACGCACTCGGCCGCCTGGCGCAGCAGGTACGGTTGCCGGCCGGTGACCCGGTCACTGGCGATCTGACCGACGACACCCCCGACGCCAGGGCCGCCCGGCTGGCCGAGCTGGACCGGTCGGTGACGGACCCGACAGCGTTCGTCCTGCCGCTGCACAGGCTGGCCGCACCGCAGGTGGGGTGGGGCAGCGCCGACTGGCGCCTTCGCCGCGGCCGGCTGGTGCTGCTGCCCGGTGATTCGCCGGCCGGGCTCCGGCTCCCGCTGGACGCGATTTCCTGGGAGCCGCCCGAGCCCACCGGTGAGGCCGATCCACTGGCCCCCCGCCCTCCACTCCCGGTCGGGACGACGCAGCACGCCGTCGTGGTGTCCGCCGACGGCGCACCGGTGACCGCGCTGGTGGCCGAGGTCAGGGACGGGTTGCTGTATGTGTTCCTGCCGCCGATCGAGGAACTGGATCCGTGGGTCGAGCTGGTCGGCCTGGTGGAACGGGCCGCCGCGGCCACCGGTGGCCCGGTGTTGCTGGAGGGTTACGGACCGCCGACCGACCCACGGCTGCAGACCCTGTCGGTGACCCCCGACCCCGGCGTCATCGAGGTCAACATCCAGCCGCTGGCGAGCTGGGACGAGCAGGTGGCCGTCATCGGCACCCTGTACGAGCAGGCCAGGCAGAGCCGGCTCGGCACCGAGACGTTCGCCGTCGACGGCAGCCACCGCGGCACCGGCGGCGGCAACCACATCACCATCGGCGGCCGGACACCGGCCGATTCGCCGCTGTTGCGCAGGCCCGACCTGCTGGTGTCGCTGCTCACCCACTGGCAGCGCCACCCGTCGCTGTCCTACCTGTTCTCCGGCCAGTTCATCGGGCCGACGTCGCAGGCACCGCGCGCTGACGAGGGCCGGGCGGAGACGCTGTACGAGCTGGAGATCGCGTTCGCCGAGATCCGCCGGCAGACCGGGGATGACGGCGCCGTCTCACCGTGGGTGGTCGACCGGGCGCTGCGGCACCTGTTGACCGACATCACCGGCAACACCCACCGCGCGGAGTTCTGCGTCGACAAGTTGTACAGCCCCGATTCCGCCCGCGGCCGGCTGGGACTGCTCGAGCTCCGCGGCTTCGAGATGCCCCCGCATGCTCAGATGGCGCTGGTGCAGGCACTTCTCGTCCGGTCGCTGGTGTCCCGGTTCTGGGACGAACCGCTGCGCGCGCCGCTGCTGCGGCACGGCGACGATCTGCACGGGCGGTACCTGTTGCCGCATCACGTGATCGCCGACATCGCGGAGGTCGCCGCCGATCTTCGCGCGCACGGCATCGAGTTCAAGACCAGCTGGCTGGATCCGTTCTTCGAGTTCCGTTTCCCGCGGCTGGGCAATGTGACGGTCGGAGAGCTGGAGTTGGAGCTGCGCTGGGCGATCGAGCCATGGCACGTGCTGGGCGAGGAGGCGACGGCCGGTGGGACCGCGCGGTACGTCGACTCGTCGGTCGAGCGGCTGCAGGTGAGCCTGACCGGCGCGTCGGCGGGTCGGGTCATGCTCACCTGCAACGGTTTTCCCGTTCCGCTGCAGCCGACGGCGGTCCCAGGGCTGCAGGTCGCCGGCGTCCGGTACCGCGCCTGGGCGCCGCCGAGCTCGCTGCATCCGACCATTCCGCCGGATTCGCCGCTGGTGTTCGACGTGGTCGACCCGACCGGTGGCGTCTCGCTCGGCGGTGCGACCTACCGGGTGTCGCACCCCGGCGGCAGGTCGTACGAAAGGCCGCCCGTCAACGCCATGGAGGCCGAGGCGCGGCGGACCAGACGGTTCGACCCGGCCGGTTCCGGTCAGGGCTCGATCGACATCGCGCGGCTCCGCGAGCGCTCGGCGTTGCTGGCCGTCGACGCAGGGCCGGTCGGCATCCTGGACCTGCGGCGGGCACGGGCGATCACCACATCGGAGGCGCGATGACCGCGTCCGCCGACCCCGCGGTGGCCGGCCGGGTGTCGCTGGTCGAGGCGTACCTGGCCCGCAGCGGCATCCTCACCCCGCCGTCGGGCGAGCATCGCCGCTACGACGAGATGACGGGGATCAACGGCGGCCTGCTGCCCGGCTGGTCGGACCTCGCCGCCGAGTTGGACACCATCGGCGAGCCGGGCCTGAACCGATTGGCCGGCCGGGTGGAACGCCTGCTCGAGGATGACGGCGTCACCTACACCCCGGTCACCGACGTCAGCGCCGATCCGCACGCCGCGCCCGCTCCGCCGGAACGCTGGCAGCTCGATCCGTTGCCGCTGGTCGTCGAGGATGCCGAGTGGACCGCGCTGGAGGCCGGGCTGATCCAGCGTTCGCGGCTGCTCGACGAGGTGCTCACCGACATCTACGGGCCGGGCCGGCTCGTCGCGAACGGGCTGCTGCCACCTGAGCTGGTGTTCCAGCACCCCGATTACCTGCGGCCGGCGCACGGCATCACCATCCCCGGCGCCCACCAGCTGTTCTTCCACGCCGTCGACGTCTGCCGGACCGGGTCCGGCGCGTTCCATGCGATCGGTGACCGTACCCAGGCGCCGTCCGGCGCCGGCTACGCGATGGCGGATCGGCGTGTGGTGTCCAGGGTGCTGCCGGACGTTTTCCGGCGCAGCGCCCCGCGCGGGCTGGCCGCCTACTTCCACACCATGCGGTCCGCGCTCGCGTCGGTCGCGCCGAGCGAGGCTGAGGACCCGCGGATCGTCGTGCTGACCCCGGGTACTCACTCGGAGACCGCGTTCGACCAGGCGATGCTGGCCTCCCTGCTGGGCGTGCCGCTGGTGGAGAGCGCCGACCTGACGATCCGCAGGGGCAGGCTGTGGATGCGCTCGATGGGCCGCTTCGAACCGGTCGACGTCGTGGTCCGCCGGGTCGACGCGGCGTGGTCCGACCCGCTGGACCTCAACCCCGCATCCAGGCTCGGTGTCGTCGGGCTGACAGAAGCCTGCCGGCGGGGCACCGTCACCGTGGTGAACACCCTGGGCAGTGGCGTTCTCGAGAACCCGGGCCTGGCACCGTTTCTGCCGAAGCTCGCGCGCGCCGTGCTCGGTGAATCGCTCAAGCTGGCGTCGTTGCCGACCTACTGGTGCGGCACCGACGCAGACCGGTCGCACGTGCTCAGCCATCTCGACCAGATGGTGCTGCGGCCCGTCGGCCGGGGGAAGTCGGTGTTCCCGGCACTGCTGACCCGCGCCGAGCGGGACCGGTGGCGGGACCGCTTGACGGCCGAGCCGACCCGTTGGGTCGGCCAGCAGGCGGCGCCGTTCTCCGAGGCGCCGATGGCCACGCCCAACGGGCTGGTGGCCGGGCAGGTCAGCATGCGGTTGTTCACCGTGGCGCACGGCTCCGGGTACGTGGCGATGCCCGGCTCCCTTGGCCGGGTGCAGGACACCGAACCGATGGGCGTCCGGCGCCGGAGCAGCGTCGCGAAGGACGTCTGGGTGCGGTCCGGACGGCCGGACGCCGCCGACCGCGTCGACGGCCGGGTCTGGCTCTACGAGGGTCCGCTGGTGCAGCCCGAACGTCCCGACGCGGCGTCATCCCCCCGGGTGCTGGAGGACATGTTCTGGCTCGGCCGGTACGCCGAACGCACCGAGGATCTGACCAGGCTGCTGATCGTCACCCGGGAGCGGGTGGACGAGTTCCGGTTCCGTCCGGAGCACCCGGGGGCGGGCTGTGTCCCGGTGCTGCTCTCCGCCGTGACCGAGGTGTCCGGCACCGGCGCGGCCCGGCCGGGTGCCGAACCGCTGCCGCACATCCGCGACCTGATGGTCGATGCCACCGAGGAAGGCACCGTCGCGCAGTCGCTGTCGGGCCTGCGGGAGGCGGCTCGATCGGTCCGCGACCAGCTCTCCGGCGACACCTGGCTGGTGCTGGGGGCGACGGACCGCGCGCTCGCCGCGCTCGCCGACGCACCCGGCGACGGCGGCGGGCTGACTCTCTCGTCGACCCAGGCCGCGGTGCTGTCGAGCATGCTGGCGCTGTCCGGGTTGGCCAGCGAGAACATGGTCCGCGATCCAGGTTGGTACTTCATGGATCTCGGGCGCAGGCTGGAACGCGGCCAGCAGTTGACGGCCCTGCTCCGGGCGACGCTCACCCGCTCGCACAGCTCCGCCGTCGACTCGCTGGTGGTCGAGTCGGTGCTGGCGGCCGGCGAGTCCGGGGTGACGTACCGGCGCCGGTACCGCGGCCGCATCCAGATCGCCACCATGCTGGAGCTGCTGATGCTCGACGCGGGCAATCCCCGTTCGCTCGCGTACCAGGTCGCCCAGGCCAGGGCCGATCTCCGCGCGTTGCCGGACTCCTCGGGCACCTCCCGGCCACAGCGCCGGCTGGAGGACCTGGAGGGACGGCTTCGCCGGGTGCGTCCCGCCGACCTGGTCAACGCGGACGCCGAAGGCCGGCTGCCGGATCTGCTCGAGCTGCTGGACAGCACCCACGACGCCCTCCGCGGGATCGCCGAAGCCATTGCCGCACAACACTTCTGGCACCCCGCGCCGATGCAGCCGCTCGGTGTCGCAGGGGAGGGAATCCGGTGACCCGTCGCTACCGCATCGAGCACCGCACGGTGTACCGCTACTCCGACGAGGTCGGCACGTCGTTCGGCCGCGGCTACCTGCACCCGCGCGATCTGCCGGGGCAGCGCTGCCTGCAGCACCACCTCAGTGTCGAACCGCGACCGTCCGACATTGCGCACAGCGTCGACGGGTACGGCAACGCGAACTCCTACTTCCACGTCACCGACGCGCACACCGAACTGGTGGTGACCGGCCGGTCCGATGTCGAGGTGTCACCGCCACCACTCGACGAACGGGTCGCGGCGCTGCCATGGGAGAAGGCACGGCCGGCGGGCGGCAGCGAGCCGGCGGCGGTCGAGTTCACCCTCGCCTCGCCGTTGGTGCGGATGCCCGAGCAGATCCGCGACTACGCGGACGTCTCGTTCGAGCCGGGTCGGCCGATCCTCGAGGCGGTGGCGGACCTGACCCACCGCATCTTCACGGAGTTCACCTACCGGCACGGCGCGACGTCGGTGTCCTCCACCGTGATGGACGTGCTCGAGGCCAGGGCCGGCGTATGCCAGGACTTCGCGCACCTGGCCATCGGCTGTGCCCGCTCCGTCGGGCTTGCCTGCCGGTACGTCTCCGGGTACCTGGCCACCTACCCGCCGCCGGGCAAGGAGCGGCTGATCGGTGCGGACGCCAGCCACGCCTGGGCGGCAATCCGGCTCGCCGACGGCAGTTGGCTCGGCTTCGACCCCACCAACGACACACTCGCCGACGAGCGGTACACCGTGCTGGCGTGGGGGCGGGATTACGACGACGTCCCGCCGCTGCGCGGGGTCATCTACACCGACGCCAAGACCCGCAAGATGGACGTCTCGGTCGACGTGGCGCCGTTGGATTGACAGCGCCGCTGGACTGACAGTGATGTTCCTTGCGTTTGGCTCGCCGGCCATCGGGCATGTAAACCGCTGAGCGACGACCGGGTCAGCGCGAAGGTCCGGCGCGAGCCGGGCAGGGCAGTAAAGTCGGTTCAGCCTTGACGCCGTCGTGCCCCCGGAACCGGGCGAGGCCCACCACCCCCGACGCTGAGGACTTTCCATGCGTGACTTTGCCTGCCCCCACTGCGGCCAACGACTGGCCTTCGAGAACTCGCTGTGCCTGAGCTGCGGCAACGCGCTCGGCTTCGACCCCGTCCAGCGCGAGTTCGCGGTGCTCGGGCCCGACAGGCTGACCACACTGGCCCCGCCTCGCCAGGTGTGCGCGAACAAGCACGTCGCCGGCTGCAACTGGCTGGTGCCCGCCGGAGGACCTCCGCTGTGCCGGTCCTGCTCGTTGACCCGGACCCGGCCGGCCGACGGTGATCCCGCCCTGCTGGCCTTCGCCGAGGCGGAGGCCGCGAAGCGCAGGCTTGTGGTCGAGCTGGTCGACCTCGGCCTGCCGATCAGCGACCGCACAGAGGACCCGGACCGCGGCCTGACCTTCGACCTGCTCTCCAGCGCCCAGCAGCCGGTCATCACCGGGCACGACGAGGGCGTCATCACCCTTGATCTCGCCGAGGGTGACGACGTGCACCGCGAGCAGCTGCGGGTCTCGATGGACGAGCCCTACCGGACCCTGCTGGGGCACTTCCGGCACGAGACGGGCCACTACTACTACATCGTGCTGGCCGAGTCCGGACCTGCCCGGGAAGACTTCGAGCAGCTCTTCGGCGACCCGGATGCGGACTACCAGGCCGCCATCGACCGGCACTACTCGCAGGGCGCACCGCAGGGCTGGGAGCAGAACTACGTCTCCTCCTACGCGACCATGCACCCCGCCGAGGACTGGGCGGAGACCTTCGCGCACTACCTGCACATCCGCGACACCATCGACACCGCAGCAGCTTTTGGCTTCGCGCCGGCCGGTGCGACCGCGACCCAGCCGCTGGCCGGCAACGCGGGCTTCGACCGGATGATCGCGCTCTGGCTGCCGCTGGTCTGGTCGCTGAACATGATCAACCGGTCGATGGGCCACAAGGATCTCTACCCGTTCGTGCTGCAGCCGGCCGTGCTGGAGAAGATGCGACTCGTGCACCGACTGGTCGCCGCGAGCAACGCCCCGGCCGAGGTCAATGCGACGGTCTGAGGTCAGGGCAGGCGAATGTCAGGTAGCGGCACCGCGCCGCCGGACACCGCGATGCCGCCGTTCCCCGCGGGGATGTCGACGATCAGCACCCCCGGCCGGCCGATGTGCCTGCCCTGCCGCACCGTCACCGTCACGGGTGGCTCGACCAGGCCGAGGGCGCGGAGATACCCGCCCAGCGCTGCGGCGGCCGAACCGGTCGCCGGGTCCTCCCGCACACCGCCGGGCGGGAACGGGTTGCGCGCCTCGAAGTCGGTGTCGCCGGTGCGGCTGACCACGGCCACCGTCGCACCCCAACCGTTCGCGGCCATCAGTGCGGCGAGCCGCGGCTGGTCGTGATCGAGCCGGTCCAGCACGTCGAGCGGCACACCGACGATCGGGTGATGGTTCCCCGAGTACGACACGCGGACCGGGAGCGCCGGGTCGAGGTCGGCCGGCGTCAACCGCAGTGCGGCGAGCAGTTCCGTCGTCACCTCGTCCGATATCTCGCTGACCACCGGCGGCACGCTGACCAGGGTGGCTTGAATCCCGTCGGCGGTCTGCGTAGTGGTGACCACGATCGGGCCGGCCACGGACTCGAGGGTCAGCCGGCCGGGACCGATCCGTTCCGCCCTGGCGACCGCGGCCGCGATGGTCGCGTGCCCGCAGAACGCGACCTCGGCGATCGGGGCGAAGTACCGCACGGTCGCCGTCTCCGGCCCGGTCGGGGTGAGAAATGCCGTCTCGGAGAATCCGACATCGGCTGCGATGCGCTGCATCTCGCCCTCGTCGAGCCCGTCGGCCGCCAGCACGATGCCCGCCGGGTTGCCGCCATCGGGGCGATCGGTGAAGGCGGCGTAGCGCAGGATCTCCATGGCACCGCAGCCTACTTCCGTGCGCCCGACCGGTAGCGTCGGCGCGGTGAGCCCGACGGAGCCAGGCCTTTTCACGGTGGGCGGTACCGCCGAGCAGCCGCACGCAACCCGGCCCGGCACCGCCGACTGGTCGCCGGACCGCCCCGTCGACCCGCATGCGCCGCTGGCCGCCCGGATGCGGCCGAGGTCCCTCGACGAGGTCGCCGGCCAGGCCCACCTGCTGGGTCCAGGCGCGCCGCTGCGCCGGCTGGTGCAGGGCGGGTCGCCGTCATCGATGCTCCTGTACGGCCCGCCCGGGACCGGCAAGACCACCCTGGCAACGCTGGTCGCCGGGTCGACGGGCCGGCACTTCGCGCAGCTGTCCGCCGTCTCCGCGGGTGTCAAGGAGGTCAGGGCGGTGATCGCGGACGCCACCGCCCGGCTGCGGTCGACCGGTGAGCAGACCGTGCTGTTCATCGACGAGGTGCACCGGTTCTCCCGCACCCAGCAGGATTCGCTGCTCGGTGCGGTCGAGGACCGGACCATCGTGCTGATCGCGGCGACCACCGAGAACCCGTTCTTCTCCGTGGTCTCGCCGCTGCTGTCCCGTTCGCTGGTGCTGCAGCTGCAGCCGCTGACCGACGCCGATGTCGCATCCCTGGTCGATCGGGCGGTGACCGACGAGCGCGGCCTGGCCGGCGCCTTCGAGATCACCGACGAGGCCAGGGCGCACCTGGTCGCGCTGGCCGGTGGCGACGCCAGGCGCGCGCTGACCGCCCTCGAAGCCGCGGCCGACTCCGTGCGAGAGGTCGCCGACGCGTCCGCGGACGGGCAGCCGGACGTCATCGACCTGGCCGCCGTGGAACGGGCGGTGAACCGGGCGGCCGTCCGTTACGACAGGTCCGGCGACCAGCACTACGACGTCACGAGCGCGTTCATCAAGTCGATCCGCGGCAGCGACGTCGATGCGGCGGTGCACTACCTCGCCCGGATGCTGGAGGCGGGGGAGGACCCGCGGTTCATCGCCAGGCGGCTGATGATCCACGCCTCCGAGGACGTCGGGATGGCCGATCCGACCGCACTGCCGGTGGCCGTGGCCGCCGCCCAGGTCGTGCAGCTGGTGGGCCTGCCGGAGGCGCGCATCGCCCTCGCGCAGGCGACCATCCACCTCGCCACGGCGCCGAAATCGAACGCCGTCATCCGGGCGATCGACGCGGCGATGGCGGACGTCCGGGACGGCAAGGCCGGTTCGGTGCCGCCGGCGCTGCGCGACGGGCACTACCCCGGTGCGGCCAAACTCGGCAACGCGCAGAGCTACATCTACCCGCACGACCGGCCGGGAGCCGTTGTGCCGCAGCAGTACCCGCCCGACGAGCTGGTCGGCCGGGACTACTACAGTCCGACCGGCTACGGCGCTGAACGCACGCTGGCCGAGCGGGTGCCGAAGTTGCGGCGAACGATTCGCGGGGAACCTGACCAGTGATCGGGGATGAGCGGATCGAGGATGACGGAGAGGCGTGACGATGACCGACGCAGGAAAGATCAGGGCCGTTCAGCTGGAGCGGACCGGCGGTCCCGAGGTGCTGCAGTACACCGAGATCGCGGCTCCCGAGCCGGGTCCGGGCGAGGTGGCGATCCAGGTCGCGGCCGCCGGGGTGAACTTCATCGACATCTACCACCGGGAGGGCGTCTACCCGATGCCGCTGCCGATGGTGCCGGGCAGGGAGGGCGCCGGTCAGGTGATCGCCCTCGGCCCGGACGTCACGGAACTCGCTGTGGGCGACCGGGTGACCTGGCTGCAGGTCCCGCGGTCCTACGCCGAGGTGACCGTCGGGCCGGTGGCCAAGCTGATCCCGGTCCCGGACGCGCTCTCCGACGAGCAGGCGGCCGCCCTGGCGTTACAGGGTCTGACGGCGCATGCGCTCGCGACCGACGTCTTCCGCATCGGGCCCGACGACACGGTGCTGATCCACGCCGGCGCGGGCGGCGTCGGCCTGCTGCTCACCCAGCTCGCCAAGAAACTCGGCGCGCGGGTGATCACCACAGTCTCCACCGAGGCGAAGGCTGCGCTCTCCCGCGGTGCCGGCGCCGACGAGGTGATCGTCGGCTATGACGACTTCCCGGCGAGGGTGCGGCAGTTGACCGGCGGCAGGGGAGTGGCCGCCGTGTACGACGGGGTGGGCGCGGCGACCTTCGACGGCTCGCTGGATTCGTTGGCGATGCGCGGCACCATGGTGCTGTTCGGCGGCGCCAGCGGCCAGGTCCCGCCCTTCGACATCCAGCGGCTCAACAAGGGCGGCTCGCTCAAGCTCACCAGGCCCACCGTCGATCACTTCGTCCTCGACCGCGCGGAGCTGCTCGGCCGGGCGGCCGACCTGTTCGGATGGGTTGCCGACGGGTCGCTGCACGTGCTGATCGGAGGCCGTTACCCGCTCTCGGACGCGGCGGCGGCGCAGGAGGCCCTCGCCGGGCGCCGGACGACGGGCAAACTGTTGTTACTGCCCTGATCTCGGCTGCTTGGATCCACCGGGCGGCCACTCGCCGGCCAGCATGCCGAACCACAGGTCGTCGGTCCACTCGCCCTTGAGGAACGTCTGCGAGCGCAGTCGCCCCTCGAGGGTGAACCCCGTCCTGGTCAGCAGGCGGGACGACGCGTCGTTGCGGGCGTCGCACTCGGCGGAGACCTTGTGCAGTTGCCGCTCTCCGAGCAGGTGAGCAAGGATGCGGCGGACAGCCTCGCTGCCGTACCCCTGTCCCTGCTCGGACGCCGCCAGAGTGAAGCCGATCTCGGCCTGCATGCCGTTCTCGTGCAGGTGCACTCCCAGGTCGCCGATCAGTGTCGCGTCGGCCCGGCGTTCGATGCCGTACTGGAACCAGCCCGGCGTCATCGGGTCCGATTCCACCAGCGCGATGATGAGGTTCTCGGCGTCCTGCACGGTGAACGGCACCGTCCACGGCTGATATCGGGCGACGGCGGGGTCCGACCGGTACTCCGACAGCGCCGCTGCGTCCCCGCGGGTCAGCGGCCGCAACCGCAGCCGCGGGGTCGTCAGCACCGTGCTCAGACCAGCCACACCGTGACGTCCGCCGGCAGCGTCCCGTCGCCGGGCAGCTCGTCGGAGGACATCAGCACCTCGCCGGACGGCAGCGGCTCCGGTCCCTCGCCCATGTTGGACACGACGGTGACCTCCCCGTTGACGTAGCCGATGACGTCGGCACCCAGACCTTGCAGCCACTGCAGCGAGCCGGCTCCGAGCTTGAACGCCCGGCGCAGGGCGAGCGCCGACTGGTACATGCTCAGCGTCGAGCCGTCCGCGGCGAGTTGCCGGTCGCGGGCCAGATCGGCGTACTCGGCCGGCTGCGGCAGCCAGGTGGCACCGGTCGGGCCGAAGCCCATTCCGGGCGCATCGGCTTCCCAGGGCAGCGGCACCCGGCAGCCGTCGCGGCCGGCCTCGGTGTACTCCGAGCGCCACCAGGTCGGGTCCTGACGGAGGTCGTCGTCCATTGCAGTGTGGTCGGGCAGACCCAGTTCCTCGCCCTGGTACAGGTAGGCCGAGCCCGGCAGACCGAGCATCATCAGGCTGGACGCCTTGGCCCGCCGGAGCCCGAAGTGGTAGTCCGGCTGCGGGTCGTCGGCCCTGATGCCGTTCGGCCGCGGACCCTTCGACGGCAGGCCCAGGCGCGAGACATGGCGCACCACATCGTGATTGGACAGCACCCAGGTGGTCGGCGCACCGACCGCCTCGTTCGCGGCCATCGAGGTGTCGATGGTCCGGTGCAGGGCGGCGGCGTCCCACTCCGTCTCGAGGTAGTCGAAGTTGAAGGCCTGGTGCATCTCGTCGTCACGGACGTACCGGGCGAGCCTTGACAGCGGCTGGACCCAGGCCTCGGCGACCAGGATCCGGTCGGGGGTGTAGCCGTCGAGCAGCGCGCGCCACGAGCGGTACACCTCGTGTACCCGGTCCTGGTCCCACATGGGGCCGGTCTGGAAGAAGCCCTCGGGGTCGGCGTCGGGGCCGGCGTCGACCCGCGGGTCGGTGTCCGGCAGGCCGGGCGCCTTGATCAGTGCATGCGCGACGTCCACGCGGAACCCGTCGGCGCCGCGGTCGAGCCAGAACTTCAGCACCGACAGGAACTCCTCGCGGACCTCGGGGTTCTCCCAGTCCCAGTCCGGCTGCTTGGTGTCGAACAGGTGCAGGTACCACTGGCCGGGCGTGCCGTCCGGGTTGGTGGTACGGGTCCAGGCCGGTCCACGGAAGCAGGACTCCCAGTTGTTCGGCGGCAGTTCGCCGTTCTCGCCGCGGCCGTCGCGGAAGATGTACCGGGCCCGCTCGGGGGAACCGGGTGCAGCGGCCAGCGCCGCCTGGAACCAGGGGTGCTCGTCGGAGGAGTGGTTGGGCACGAGGTCGACGATCACCTTGAGGCCGAGCCCGTGGGCCTTCTCCAGCAGCGCGTCGAAATCGGCCAGCGTGCCGAAGACCGGGTCGACGTTGCGGTAGTCCGCGACGTCGTATCCGGCGTCCGCCTGCGGCGAGGTGTAGAAGGGCGAGAGCCAGACGGCGTCGACCCCCAGGTCGGCCAGCGCGTCGAGTCGAGAGGCGACGCCCGGAAGGTCGCCGATCCCGTCGCCGTTCGCATCGGCGAAGGACCGCGGGTACACCTGGTACACCACGGCGGTACGGCGCCAGTCGTCGGCGGCCGCGGCCTGCGGGTTGTGGGCGGTCAGCGGGGCGATCAGGTCGGTGAAGACCTCGTTCGTGGTGGTTTCTCCGATGGACACTCCGGATGACCTTCCTGTTCGGTTCGGCTTGCCTGGACGGAGGTTGACGCCCGTCGTCCCGGCCGGTTGAGTGATCGCGCCGAGCATGACCCAGGTCACACGAATCGATTCGATTCGACGCAGTTACAGGGTACGGCGGGGGAGGGGTGGCAGCGCAAGACCATGCTGCGGGTCCGTGCTACGGATCACCGCCGGTCGTTCACTCGCCGGGGGTCGCGTCCGCGCTCCGCAGCCGGCGGCCGGTCAGCTGGGTGGTCGGGATGGCGATGGTGTACACCGACCGTCCTGCGGCCCACGGCGGCGGGATGCGTTCCTGGAGCGAGCTGAGCCGATCCGGATTGCTGATGTGATACGCCTCGCCGACCGCCAGGACGCTCCAGCCACTGCGGCTGGCGACGTCGATCTCGTCGATCTCGAAGGCGACGACGGCGTTCGTGACGGCCAGCTCCATCTTGGTCCCGCCCTCGGTGCGGAAGATGATCTCGTCGCCGTCCATGGCGTAGTTGACCGGCTGGGCGGCGGGCATGGCCCCGGCGGTGTACACGACACGACCGATGACGCCCTGTTCCAGCAGCCTCAGGCACTCGGCGCGATCGAGGGAGTGCAGGTCAAGGCCGCTTTCGGCAGAGCCGGTGCTTGTCGCCGATCGAGCCATCGCCATCCTCACTGAGCGTCGGACCGTGAGGGTCAGCATTCAACGCGGCCAGGCCGGGAACCAGGGCCCAAAGTCCCGACTGGGGCGGCGCGCAGTGCGATGTCCGCGAGCTCCGCCCGTCCGGGTCCGGGGTGCAGCCCCTGGCGCCAGCCACCCGCGTACACCGCCTTGGCCTTCGGTTCGACGGCGTCCAGGCACGACGGCAGGCCGCGCATCGTCAGGTAGGGGCCAAGTGCGGGGCCGATCGACGGGTCCCGCTGGGCCGCGGACATGATGAGGTCCGAAGGCAGTTTCGTCGTCAGATCGATGTCCTCGCCGGCCCAGCGGCTGTTCTGCGCGACGTCCATCCGGACGTGGTCCTCGACCCAGGGCCGCATGTTCGTCTCGCACCAGGAGTCGAAGTACTCGCCGATCGTCGCGCCGTCGGAGCCGTGCTCGTCGATCAGCCGGAGCAGCTCCGCCGCCTGCAGAAAGGATGTGGTGACGCCCCGCCCGAAGTTCGGCGTGGTGGTGCAGACGGCGTCGCCGACGGAGACCAGGCCGGGTGACGCGAGTTCGCCGTCGGCCGCCCGCTGGGAGCGGTAGACATTGAGCAGGGCACCGCCCGGCAGGACGTCCGTCAGCGGGCGGGCGACCGTCGGATCGGTCCACGCGGCAAGCCCCGGGATGGCCGCCGCGGCCGCGGCGAAGGCTGAATTGTGCCGCAGCGGCACGAGCGAGCGGTCACTGGTGGACCGGACGATCAGCGCGGAGAAGATGCCGCGTTCGTGGATGAAGACGATGACCAGGTACCCGTCGTAGTTGCCCTGCCAGGCGATCGGGTTGTCCAGCGGTGGTGTCGGGAAGCCTTCGCGGAGTTGGTACTGCCGGTCGACATAGGCGATACCGCAGTCCCCGCCGATCTGCGGTGCGGACCGCAAGGACCTGCAGACGCGGCCCGACCGCCCGGAGGCGTCCAGCACGAGGTCGGCCTCCAGTTCGGCGCCGCCGACCGACAGGCCGCGAGCCCGGCCATGGGGGCCGGCGCCGACCAGCACGTGATCGACGTGCCCGCGCAGGATGGACAGTCCGGGTTGCCGGAGAGCGGCGGATCGCAGCGCGGATTCGAACGTCATGCGGCGCGACCGGACACCCGCCGCGACGACACGTCCGTCAGGCGCGGAGATCTCGATCGGTTCGGCGCCGGCCTCGATCCATGCCTGCCGCGCCGCCGGTGCCTCGAGGGTGAGCAATTCCAGCACTTGGCCGCGGAAGGCATGCGCGTGGTGGAACTGCATGACGCCTTTCCGGGCCCAGGTTCCGTCCGCCGACGGACCCTCGTCGCGATCGACGGCGACCACCCGGTGACCCCGCCTGGCGAGGCCCATTCCCATCAGCAGACCCGTCGGCCCGGCTCCGATGATCGCCACCTTCATGGTCTCCGCCCTCATTCGTGTTACCGTCGGTGTAGCGAATTGACGTGTCCAGAATGGGAGTCGCGAGCGGTGCCGTCAAGACATTTGTCCAAGCGCAGATATCTGTCCGCGGTGCGGGACGGGCAGGCCCGGGCCACCCGGCGGGCGATCGTCGACGCCGCCGGCCGGCTGTTCGTCGCAAAGGGCTTCGCGGCAACGACGATCGACGAGATCGCTGCGGCCGCCGGCGTCAGCCGTAAGACCGTTTTCGCGTCAGGGGGCGGAAAACTCGCGCTCCTGAAGGACGCCTACGACTGGGCGCTGGTCGGAGACGACGAACCGGTCACGATGGAGGAGCGGTCGGAAGTCCAGGAAATCCTCGCGACCGCCGATCCTGTCGAAGCCGTCCGGCTCTGGACCGTGATGATCACCGGAACCGCGGTTCGGGCTGCGCAGGTGGCCGGCGTGCTGGCCGCCGCAGCACATGTCGATGCACAGGCGGCCGAGCTGCAGCAGATCGCGGACCGCAACAAGCTCGCCGGTGCCCGCGCTTTCGTCGCCCACCTGGAATCCATCGGCACCCTGCGAGAAGGGCTCACCGGGGCGGAGGCGGCCGACCTGTGCTGGCTGGCCATGGATGCCGGCCCGTACCTGCGGTTGGTCGTCGAACGGGGATGGTCACCCGAGCGCTACCGGAGCTGGCTCACCGCGGCCATGACCAGGGACCTGCTGGGTCGGTAGGGCGCAAGACTCAGCCGGTCGCCGGGCAACTGCCGTCCGCCGCGATCGGTTCAGCACAGAACGAGCCCGTCCACACCGCCTTGGAGCCGGACTCGCCGACCCGATAGACCTGGAAGACGGCCGCACCGGACAGCACCACGGCGACGATCGCGACGACCACCCCGATCCACGGTGCCGGCGGCTGACCCGACCGCCGGGCGAGCAGGGCCGGTACGCCCCAGGCGAGCAGTGCCGCGACGAACAACCCCACCGCGAACAGGAACATGTTGCCGCCGAGATCGGTGTGCTCGGCAATGAGCGGGCTGCTCGGCACCCGGGCCTGCAGCCATTCGCCGGCCTCCTTCGCGGCGAAGGCGGCACCGAGGGCTACGAGTGCGGCGAGTGGCGTGATGACGCCCAGTCGGCGGCGGGCGGCCGGCCATACCGCCGACAGCACGGTCAGCAGGGCGGCCAGCGGGATCAGCACGATGACGGCGTGCACCACCAGCACGTGCACGGGCAACCCGTTGATCTCTCCGAACATGCGGTGATCATCTCCCATCGTCCGATCCGTACCGGTCCACACCTGATGAAGACACGCGGTACGCCTTCGTTCGGTTCATCCCGGCCCGCCCGGAGGTCGATCCTCGGATCCGGGCGGGCCGGGTAACCTTCCCTGAACGCTCGCGCGTCCCGGTCCGGGCGACCCGGGATCGACCCGCACGCGTAGGGCCCACCGAAAGGGATGACGGCAGCCGTGAAGCGCATCTACTACTTCGGCGCGGGCGTTGCGCTCGGCGTCGCGGCCACCAGGCGAACCCGCAGGGCGAAAGAAGCCGCACGGGAGGCGTTGAAGGCGAAGGTGACGCCGTCCGCGATCGCCGCGGACATCGCCGACGCGATCGCCGAACTGGGCAACGCCGTCGGCGCCTTCGCCGCCGACGTGCGACAGGGCGCCATCAACCGCAGGGCGAGCTATCGGCCGCTGATCGACAGTTCGACCGGGGCGGTCATGCTGGTCGGCCCGGAGGCGATCGGGCCCGCCGTGCCGGCGCCGGTCGAACCCCGGGCACCGGGCGCACCGCCGACCCGCCCCGCCGCCGAGCGTCGCGACGCCCCGCGTGCCGCCCGCCGTTCGGCTTGACCGACCCGGCGGTCGTTCTTCTCTCTTCCGTGCATCTCTCTTCCGTGAAAACCCCGTCAGCGAGGACCCATGCAGACCCACGAGATCCGCCGCCGTTTTCTCGGCTACTTCGAGAGAACCGGCCACACCGTGGTGCCGTCGGCATCGCTGATCAGTGAGGATCCGACGCTGCTGTTCACGGTGGCCGGTATGGTGCCGTTCAAGCCCTATTTCCTGGGTCAGGTGACTCCGCCGTTCCCGCGGGCGACGAGCGTGCAGAAGTGCGTGCGGACGCTCGACATCGAGAACGTGGGAGTGTCCCAGCGGCACAACACCTTTTTCCAGATGGCCGGCAACTTCTCCTTCGGCGACTACTTCAAGGAAGGCGCGATCGAGCACGCTTGGGCGCTGCTCACCGGGTCGCTGGACGACGGCGGGTTCGCCCTGGACCCGGACCGGCTGTGGGTGACGGTGTACGAGACCGACCACGACGCCGCCGAACTGTGGGAGAAGGTGGCCGGCGTATCGCCCGACCGCATCCAGCGCCGGGGGATGGCCGACAACTTCTGGTCGATGGGCGTCGCCGGCCCGTGCGGACCGTGTTCGGAGATCTACTACGACCGCGGGCCGGAGTTCGGCATCGAGGGCGGGCCCATCGCCGACGAGGACCGCTATCTGGAGATCTGGAACCTGGTCTTCATGCAGGACATGCGGGGCGATTCCGCCGGGTCGGGAAAGAAGGACGATTTCCCCATCCTGGGGCCGCTCCCACAGCAGAACATCGACACCGGCCTCGGTGTCGAACGTCTCGCTTTCCTGCTGCAGGGCGTCGACAACGTCTACGAGACAGACCTTCTCCGTCCCATCATCGGCCGGATGGAGGCGCTGTCCGGGTTGACCTACGGCGCCGAGCACGGCGCGGACGTCCGGATGCGGATCATCGCCGACCACAGCCGGTCGTCGATGATGCTGATCTCCGACGGGGTGTCCCCGGGCAACGAGGGCCGCGGGCTACGTGCTGCGCCGGTTGCTGCGTCGCACCGTGCGCAGCGCCCGGCTGCTCGGCGTGATGGACCCGGTGATGCCCGGGCTGACGCAAACCGTCAGCGAGCTGATGAGCCCGTCCTACCCGGAGCTGGCCACCGATTTCGAGCGGATCCAGCGGGTCGCGGTCAAGGAGGAGCAGGCTTTCCTGCGCACCATTGCATCCGGCTCCAAGCTCTTCGACGTCGCCGCGATCGAGACGAAGGAGGCCGGCAGTTCGGTCGTCGCGGGTTCGACCGCCTTCCTGCTGCACGACACCCAGGGTTTCCCGATCGACCTGACGCTGGAGATGGCCGCCGAGGCCGGGCTGAGCGTCGACACCGAGGAATTCCGCCGGTTGATGGAGGAGCAGCGGCAACGCGCCCGCGCCGACGCCAAGGCGCGAAAAGGCAAGCTGGCAGACCTCAGCGTCTACCGGCCGCTGCTCGAGGCCGGCCGCACCGAGTTCACGGGTTACTCCGAACTCGAGTCCGAGGCCACCGTCCGCGGCCTGATCCGGGACGGCGAGCGGGTCACGGCGGCGTCGGTGGGGGACGAGATCGAGCTGGTGCTGGACCGGACGCCGCTCTACGCCGAGTCCGGCGGCCAGGACTCGGACGCCGGCGTCATCCTGGGCAACGGGGCCTCGGCCGAGGTGCTGGACGTGCAGAAGGTCGACAAGCGGCTGATCGTGCACCGCGTCCGGATCACCGACGGCGAGTTCACCGAGGGCGCCCCGGTGCTGGCCAAGGTCGACCCCGAGTGGCGACTGGGTGCGCGGCAGGCGCACTCCGGTACGCACGTGGTGCACGCCGCGCTGCGCCAGGTGCTCGGTCCCGAGGCGCTGCAATCCGGGTCCTACAACAAACCGGGATACCTGCGGCTCGACTTCGCCTGGAACCAGGCGCTGTCCGCGGAGACCCGCAGCGAGCTGGAGGACGTCACCAACCGGGCGGTCCGGCAGGACCTGCCGGTGCGGGTGCTGTACGGCTCGCAGGCCGAGGCGCAGGCGATGGGCGCCATCGCCCTGTTCGGCGAGACCTACGATGAGACGGTCCGGATCGTCGAGATCGGCGGGCCGTGGTCGGTCGAGCTGTGCGGCGGCACCCACGTCGAGCACTCGTCGCAGATCGGGCCGGTGGCGATCACCGCGGAGTCGTCCGTCGGATCGGGACTGCGCCGCATCGAGGCGGCGGTCGGCATCGAGGCCTTCCACCGGCTCGCGGCCGAGCGCACTCTGGTCTCCCAGCTGGCGAGCTCACTGAAGGTGCAACCGGCCGAACTGCCCGGTCGCATCGAGGCACTGCTGGAGCGGCTGCGGGTGGCGGAGAAGGAACTGTCCACGCTGCGGTCCGCTGCACTGTCGGCGTCGGCGGCCACCCTGGTCGACGGCGCATCCGACGTCGGCGGGGTCGTGCTGGTCGCCGCGACCGCGCCGCCGGGAACAGCGCCGGGTGAGATCCGCAGTCTCGCCACCGACGTGAAGGGCCGGCTGGGCGGTCGCCCCGGGGTGGTCGCGCTGTTCGCGCCGTCCGACGGCAGCGTCGCCTTCGCAGTGGCGTTGACCGGCTCCGCAGTGTCCGCCGGCTGGGCCGCGGGTGACCTGGCCAAGGTGTTCCTGCCCGCCATCGAGGGTCGCGGCGGCGGGAAGAAGGACATGGCGCAGGGGGCCGGCAGCCGGCCGGACGGCATCCCGGCGGCCGTGGACGCCCTGCGGGCTGCGCTGGGCGCCGGACGCGGTTGAACGCAACCCCGGCGGTGCGGCTGCGTCCCCGAAAGGACGTCCAGAGGGATGATGGAGCCGCGATGATGGAACCGCGATGATTGATACCGGCAGAAACCACCACACGCCCGGCAAAGGCGTGCGGCTGGGGGTTGACGTCGGTACGGTTCGCGTGGGAGTTGCGATGAGCGATCCACACGGGCTCCTGGCGACTCCGGTTGCCACCCTGGCGCGGAACGCGAAGGGCGACGCGGACCTCGCGGCACTCGCCGCACTGGTCGAGGAACACGAGGTGGTGGAAGTGGTGGTCGGTCTGCCGAAGACGCTGCGGGGAACTGACGGACCTGCCGTCGTCGCCGCCCGCGCTTACGGCACCGCGCTCGCCGCCCGGATCGCCCCCGTCCCGGTCGTCTACGTCGACGAGCGGCTGACCACGGTGTCGGCCGACCGGCAGCTCTCCGAAGCCGGGGTCCGGGGGAGGGCCCGCCGCAAGGTCGTGGACCAGGTTGCCGCGATCCGGATCCTGCAGAACCGGCTCGACAACCTGGCCGGTGGCGGCCGGTGAGCGACCACCTGGGACTGTTCGGCCGGGGCGAAGGTGAGACCGGCGAGCTGGACGTCCAGGAACTGCGGGCCGCACTGGCCGGGTCACCGGAGGACGCCGATTCGCACCCGTCCATGCCGCAGCGGACAGTTGCGGTGGAGGACCCGGCGAAGGCCACCCGGCGCCATCGCCGGTGGCTGGTGTTCGCGGTGGTCGTGCTGGTGTTCATCGTGGCCGGTCTGGTCGCGGGCTTCGTGCTCTGGCGTTCCACGGCCGACGTGGTGCCCGACTATGCGGGACCGGGCGACACCGAGGTGGTGATCAGGGTGCAGGGCGGCGACGACCTGGAGGACATCGCCAAGACCCTCACCGATGCCGGGGTGGTGGCCAGTGCCGAGGCCTTCCAGCGACAGGCCGCACTGGACGCGGACGTGCAGGCACTGCGACCGGGTTACTACAAGGTGCGGAAGAACGCCTCGGCGCAGGCGACGGCAGATGCGTTGGTGGCCAAGGAGAATCGCGTCGGCCAGGTCAGGTTGATCCCCGGCCGTCAGCTGGCGGACGTCACTGCGGTGTCCACCGATCCCGATGCTCCGGCGGCCGTCGTGCCCGGCTACATCTCGGAGATCACCCGCGCGGCCTGCGTCCCGCTGAACGGGCAGCAGGACTGCTTCACCGCCGACGAGCTGTGGAAGGTCGCCGAGACGGCCGATCCGGCCACCCTGGGCGTCGTCGAGTGGGCAGCTGACGAAGTCCGTGCGGCGCCCGATCCGCGGAAGCGGCTCGAGGGCATCATCCTGCCGGGCGATTTCGACATCCCCCCGGGATCGACGCCGGAAGGCGCTCTGAAGGCCGTCGTCAGCGCCTCGGCCGCGCTGTGGAACGGCACCGACATCATCGCCGATGCCGCGAACCGCGACATCACGCCGTATCAGGCGGCGATCATCGCCTCGCTCATCGAGCGGGAATCGATCGTCAGCGACATGCCGAAGGTCTCCCGGGTGATCTACAACCGGCTCGACGTCCCGATGAAGCTGCAGTTCGACTCGACCGTGAATTACGCGCTGGACCGTGCCTCCATTGCGACCACCGCCAAGGAACGCGCGAACCGCAGCCCCTACAACACCTACGCCGTCAAGGGCCTGCCGCCGACGCCGATCTCGTCCCCTGGCCCGGACGCCATCGCGGCAGCCCTCGATCCGGCCGACGGTTCCTGGCTGTTCTTCGTGAAGGCGAATGCCAAGGGCGAGTCGTGCTTCAGCGTCACCGACAAGGAGCACCAGGCATGCGTCGACAAGGCGAGGGCGGCCGGTGTCTTCGGCTGAGCGGCACCGCGCAGCAGTTCTCGGATCCCCGGTAGCCCATTCGCTGTCACCGGCGCTGCACCGGGCCGGTTACGCGGCATCCGGGCTGGCCGGTTGGCGCTACGACGCCATCGACTGCGACGCCGAGGCGCTCCCCGGGCTGGTGGGTGGCGCGGGACCCGAATGGGCCGGCTTCTCCGTGACGATGCCGGGCAAGGCCGCCGCGGCGGCGGTCGCGGACGAGTGCAGTGCGCGCGTGCTCGCGCTGGGCGTCGCGAACACGCTGTACCGGCCCGGCACGCGGTGGCTCGCGGAGAACACCGACGTCGACGGCGTGCTGGGCGCTCTGCGGGCGGCCGGGGCCGGCGCACCGCGCAGTGTGCTGATGCTGGGCGGCGGCGGGACGGCCGCCGCGGTGGTCGCCGCACTCGGCGAGCTCGGAGTCGACCGGCTCGTGGCGGCAGGCCGGCGGTCCCGGAGCACTTCCGGGGTGCTCGATCTCGCGGGGCGACTGGCCCTGCCGGCAATGGCGATCGGCTGGGATGCGCCGGCGATCGGGCGGGCGGCGGTCGAGGCGGACCTGGTCGTCTCGACGGTCCCCGCGGGCGCGGCGGATGTGTTCGCCGATCTGCTCAGCGGGGTGCCGGTGGTGCTCGACGTCGTCTATCATCCGTGGCCCACCCCGCTGGCGGCGGCCGGGCGACCCGGCCGGATCACCGTCACCGGGCTGGATTTGTTGCTGCATCAGGCTTTTCGGCAGTTCGAACTGATGACGGGGTTGCCCGCGCCGATCGCCGCGATGCGGCGGGGGCTGCGGGATGCGGCACGCACCGATCTGCCGCTCCCTGTGTGAAGGGGCTTGCGTAACGGGGCCGGTGTGATGGGGACAAATCGGGGCGATACCGACCGGGCGTGAGACCGTCGGGCGGTGCCCACCGGACCCGACGTCGCAGCAGCGCTGACCGGTGTGCTCGCGGGTGGTGCGGCGGGCGCCGGAATCAGGCTGCTACTCGGTCGGCTGCGCCGCGGTGTACGCGTCCGGCGCGGCGTCCTCGAAGCGTCCACCGCCGCGATCACCGGTCTCGGTGTCGGCCTGTCCTGGGCGTCACCGACGCTGCCGCTGGTGGTGTGGATCGGCTGGCTCGGGGTCACCCTGAGCGCAGTCGACCTGGTCCGTCACCGGTTGCCGGACGCGGTGACGCTGCCCGCCGTCCCGATCACCGCCACCCTGCTGGTGGCGATCGAGCTGGGGTCCCCGGCCGCGGGGAGTCTTCTGGTCGCGGCCACCGTCGCGGGCGTGCTCACCCTCGCGTTCTGGCTGGTCGCCGCCGCGGCGCCGCGGGCGATCGGCCGGGGTGACGTCAAGCTGATGACATCGCTGGGCCTCGCGACCGGATACGTGTCGGTGGCGGCCGCGCTGCTGGCGGTCACCCTCGCGTTCGTCCTCGGAGCGGCCATCGCGGCCGCGGGGCTGGTCTCCCGGCGGCTGACGATGACGTCCGCGATCCCGTTCGGTCCCTGCCTGCTGGCCGGAGCCTGGCTGGTGTTGGCCGTTCCGGCCCTGCCCACCGCAGTGTTCGGCTGAGCAGTGTTCGGCTGAGCAGTGTTCGGCTGAGCAGTGTTCAGTCAGATCCTGGGGCGCATGGTGGCGACCAGCGGGCAGGTGAACGGGTCGCCGCCGCGGAGGCCGACCATGTTCAGGTAGCGCACGACGATGGCGTAGGACTTCCGCAGCGTGGTCTCGGTGTAGGTGACCGAGTTGTCGTTGCAGAACGGCTTGATGATGGCCTGCGCGCGACGAAGGTTCGGCCGCGGCATGCTCGGGAACAAGTGGTGCTCGATCTGGTAGTTCAAGCCGCCCATGGCGAAGGTGGTGAACCGGTTGCTGATGATGTTGCGGCTCATCAGCACCTGGCGGCGAAGGAAGTCGACCTTGGCGTCGGCCGGCAGGATCGGCATGCCCTTGTGATTGGGAGCGAAGGTGCATCCGAGGTAGACCCCGACCACGGCGAGCTGCAGGCCGAGGAATGCGGCGGCCTTGCCGAGGTCCAGCACCAGGAAGACCAGTGACAGGTACGCGGCCCAGCGGATCAGCAGGATCGTCATCTCGACGGGCTGCCGTTTGCCCGATCGCCGGGTGAAGCTGGTGATGATCGACTGGGCGTGCAGGTTGACGCCTTCCAGCGTCAACAGCGGGAAGAACCACCAGCCCTGCCGCTGGCGCAGGAAGATCAGGATCCTGGACTTGCTCTGCTTGTTCTCCGCCGGATAGAAGTGCAGCACCGACGGCGCGATGTCCGGATCCTTGCCGATCTGGTTCGGGGCGTTGTGGTGCTTGTTGTGCTTGCCGTTCCACCACGTCAGGCTCATGCCACTGAAGAGTGTGCCCAGCACCAGGCCGGCCCGCTGGTTCGCCTTGTTCGACTGGAAGATCTGCCGGTGCGCAGCGTCGTGGCCGAGGAACCCGAAGTGCGCCACGACGAGCCCGAGCGCAGCGGCGAGCAGCAGCTGCAGCCAGGTGTTGCCGAGCAGGATCATCCCGACGACGATGCCTGCGGTCGCCAGGATCATCAGCGACGACTTGACGGCGTAGTAGCCGTATCGGCGCTTCATCAGGCCGGCCGTCTGAACCTTGTCGAGCAGAACCGAGTACTCGGTGGGCGGTCTGGGTGCGCGGGGCTTACGGGTTCTGGTGCTGGAGATCGCGGTGCTCATGGTCGCCTCACGTGCGTGTGGGTGGGGATACCGGGCATCGGAACGACATCTGTGAAGCCGGGTATGGGTGGGCAGATTTCATCGCGATCGGTATCGCCGGGATTCCGCGACTATTTCACCGGGGAGTGTTCGTCACTCCCCGCAGCCTCATGGCCAGGTGGCGCCCGCACCGTTCTCCTGGCGGCTGCTGTGTTCAGCGCACGCAGGTGTCTGGCTGGAGCTGGGGTGATCAGACGAGAGGGCGATCAGCGCAGATCCGGGGGAGCGGTGCGTTCGCGGACGGCGACCGTCGGCCTGCAGTAGACCCGGATGGTGGTGCGCTTGTCGCATTCGTGCCGCCGATTCGTTGAAAGTGCCAGGGATGACTGCATTTTCGGAATCGGCGAATACCCGAACCATCCTCACCTTACCCCGCGGGCCTGTGAGCCAATCGTCGCGCGGCGAATTGTGCCCTGCTCGTGTCGAAAGCCCCCGTTCCCTTCGCGCAGCGAAGCCGGGCCCTTCGGCCCTGTCCGTCGGGCGGCGCGGGCGTCATCGTCAGCAGAGGACTGACAAAGCGCATCAGCAGTGAACCGGAGAGGAACACACCGTGACGACTTCTTTGCCACTGGATCATTCGGGCCTTGCCGTATTGCCGCGGGAGGAATGCCTGCGCAGGCTGGCCGCGGCCAGGGTGGGCAGGGTTGCCTTCGTGTCGCAGGGCGACCCGGTGATCCTGCCGGTCAACCACGGCATGGACGGCGAGTCGGTCATCTTCCGGACCGCGACCGGGTCGAAGCTGCTGGCGGCCGACCGGGAACTCCCGGTGGCCTTCGAGGTCGACGGCTACGACGTCGACCGGCGGGCCGGCTGGAGCGTGATGGTGCGCGGGGTCGCGGTGACGGTCGAAGACCCAGCGGACGTCGAACGGCTGAACCTGCTCGGCGTGTGGCCCTGGGCCGACCTGATCGAGCGGACCTTCTGGATTCGGATCAGGACCTACTCGGTGACCGGCCGGCAGACGGTGCACCAGGCTCGCTGAGCACACCTTCGATCGGGTGGGCGGCGATCACCTGCGCGCACCCCGGAGCATCCAGGTCGAACACCGTGCTCGCTCCGTCGACGGGTATCACCGAGACCACCGCCGTGTCCGGGTACACCTCGACGAGGTCGAACGAACCGCTCGCAAACGTCCGCTCGTGACCGGCGCCCGCCAGTGGGTCGGTGCGGATGGCGGTGGACCCGGCGACCGCCACCGGGACCGCGCCGAGCATCGCCGAGCGGGCGATGTGGTGGTGTCCGGCCAGGATGAGCCGCACGTCGGTCCCGGCGATCGCCTCGGCGAGGGCCTGCCGGGACGCGGTCTCGAGTGCGAAGTAGCTCAGCAGCGGCGACGGCGGTGGCACCGGCGCGTGGTGCAGCACCAGCAGCGTGCCAGCCTCCGCCGGCCGCCGGAGTTCCCGGGTCAGGGCATCGAGGTGATCCGGTTGCAGGCGGCCGTGGCCGGCGCCGGGGACGGTGGAATCGAGCACGACGATGCGCAGCCCCCGCACCTCATGGACCTGTAGGACCGGCCCGGTGTCGTTGCGCTGCAGCAAGTGTCGGTGAAACTCGGTCCGGATGTCGTGATTGCCGGTGGCGAACACGGGCAGCGGCGGCGCGGCCGCCGGGCCGATGGACCCGATGGCCGCGGACAGTCGCCGGTACGCGTCCGGGTCACCGGTGTCGGCGAGATCGCCGGACAGCACGACGGCATCGAACCGTCGGCCGCCGTCGATCGCCTCCCGCAGGACCGCGACGGCGCGGTGCAGCGCGGCGTCGGCGTCGAGCACCCCGTTGTAGCGGACGCCGCGCGACGTCAGATGTGTGTCCGACAGGTGCGCGACGGTGTGCGTCGGCGTGTCGGGCGGGAGGCCGTCAGGGGTCAGCCAGTCGGCGTGCCGGGCGTCCGGCCGGTCAGTGGCGTTCACGGTCTACCTCCGCTGTCTGCTGTGCCCATCACCGCTGCGCACCAATTTCGTGCCGGCTCCACCAGCCCGGCAAGGTCGGCTGACCGCCAGGTCGGCGTGCCGAGGTTCCGGTCGAACCGGTCGATCATTCCGGTGGCGGCTCCCGCGGCCTGCGCGGCGGCCAGTTCGCCCGCCCAGCGGGTGCCGATCATCAGCAGCCGCTCCGGGGCCGTTGTCGCACCGATCCGCTGCAGCACCGCGGGCAACACCGAGGTCACCGGACCGTCGGTGACCAGATCGACGCGGTCGGTCAGCTCGCAGGCATCGAGGACCGCGGCGGCGGCCGGATCACGAGCGGTGGTCAGGACGACGACCAGTGCGCCGCGCAGCGACTCCAGCAGTTCCGCGAGCCCGTCCGACGGCTCGAGCAGCCACCCGGTCGACGCCAGATCGTGCCGGGAGGCGAGTCTGGCCGCTTCGATCCGCGCCCGCGGGACGCCTGCGGCAGCGGCCAGCATGTCCACCGCCTGGTCGCCGTCCTCGGCGTCGCGCGGCCCCGTCGCCCCGGGGGCGTGCTCCAGGTAGCCGCGCATCCCGGCGATCACGTCGCGCGCCCCGTCGGCCGGCAGTGCCTCGGCGACGTGCCTGGCGAACGACTGCACGGCCAGGTCAGCGGGGTGCACCACACCGTCGAGCCGGAGCACGACCGCGAGCTGAATGGGCACCGGCCGAGCGTATCGACCCGCCTGCCGGCACGGCCCGGAGCGGGGTTACCGTCGTCGCGTGCGAGCCGTCGAATACACCCGCAACGGGGATCCTGATGTCCTGACCCTGGTGGATCGACCCACCCCACTGCCGGGTCCGGGGGAGGTGCGGGTGCTGGTGCACCGTTCCGGCGTCAACCCGACGGACTGGAAGTCCCGGCGCGGGTCGACGGCTGGGGCGGTCGTCGACCCGCCGCAGGTGCCCGGCCAGGACGGCGCCGGCATCGTCGACGCGGTCGGCAACGGCGTCGATGAGGCACTGCTGGGCCAGCGGGTGTGGATCTGGGAGGCCGCGTTCCGGCGGCCGCAGGGCACCACTGCGGAACAGGCCGTGGTGCCGGTGGGACAAGCCGTCCCGCTTCCGGACGGCGCGACCTTCGACCTCGGCGCCGCCCTGGGCATCCCCTTCCTGACGGCGCACCGGTGCCTGACCGTCACCGAGGACGGTCCGCTGCAACTCGGCCCCGGCACGCTGCAGGACCGCGTGGTGCTCGTCGCCGGCGGGGCCGGCGCGGTCGGCAATGCGGCGATCCAGCTGGCCCGCTGGAGTGATGCGACCGTGATCGCCACGGTCAGCAATGCGGCCAAGGCGCAGGCCGCGGTCGCCGCCGGTGCCGACCATGTCATCGACTACCGCCGACAGGATGTCGTCGAGGAGGTCCGCAAACTGGCGCCGCACGGCGTCAACACCGTCGTCGAGGTCTCCGCGGCCAACGCCGCGATCGACGCGGCCGTGATCGCGCTGCACGGGTCGGTGGCCGTGTACGCCGACGACGGCGGTGCGGAGCTCACGCTCCCGGTGCGGGCGCTGATGGCGCCCAACGCCCGGTGGCAGTTCGTGCTCGTCTACACCGCGCCGGCCGACGTCAAGGCGCGTGCGGTGGATGCGGTGTCCGCCGCGGTCGCCGCCGGCGCTGTCCGGGTCGGCGCCGAGGCCGGGATGCCGCTGCACCACTTCCCACTGGACAAGGCGGCCGAGGCGCACGCCGCGGTGGAGGGGTCGATCGTCGGCAAGGTGCTGATCGACGTCGTTCCCGACTGACCCGGTGCGCAGCCGACGGTCCGCCGCGGCCGCCCGCCGATGGGTGGCCGCGGTCGGCGGGACCGGCGGGCTGCTGATGATGGCCTCCTCGCTGCTGCCGTGGATTGGCACCGGAACCGAGGATGGCGGCACCACCACGATCAGCGGCTGGGGGTCGATCAGCGGCGACAGCGAGATCGCCGGCACCAACCTGAACGAGGTCCTCGACGGTGCTGCCACCTATCGGCCCGGACTGCTGGGCCTGCTGTTCGGTGCGCTGGCCGTCATCGCAGCGATCGCCGTCGCCGCGGTCGGCGGCGGCCGGCGGCCGCATCGGGTCACCGCCGCCCTGCTGGTGCTGTGCGGGCTGATGGGCACCGGGTGGGGGCTGTACCGCGCGATCGACCCGGGTGACGCCGGCGTCTTCGAGGCCGGCGACGTGTCGGTGGGCCTCGGGCCGTGGCTGACGGCGCTGGGCGGCGTGCTGGCGATCGGGGCGGCTGCGGTGATCCTCGCGGGCGGCATCGACCCGCCGGACCCGGCGACCAGACGCGGGATCCAGCCCCGCTGAGCCGCGGGTTCGGCGTCAGCCGGGCGTCAGCTCGCCGCCGGTCAGCCGATCGGCGATCCTGTCGAGGATGGCGTCGTCGCCGGCGTAGACGCCGTCCGGTCGTGGCCAGTGCACGATCACGTCGGTGAAGCCGAGCGCCGCGGCCCGGCCGGCGGCGTCGGTGAAGGCGTCCATGCTGCTGATCGACAGGATCGGTGCGGAGTCAAGGTTGAGATACCTGTCGATCGCCGCAGCGTCGCGGCCGGCGCCCGTCGCGGCGCTCTCGAACCGTCGCACCAGCTCCTCGACCGCTGCCCACCACAGGTCGGCGGTGCTGTCCGTGGCCTCCGGACCCGTTGTCGCCCAGGCGTCCCCGCGGCCGGCCGCGATCTGGATGGTGCGACGGCCGTTGGCGGCGACGATGAGCGGGATCCGTGACCTGCTCCCAGCGGGGATCATCCTCGCCCGGTCGGCGGTGAAGTACTCGCCCCGCCATGACGTCTCGGGTTGGGTCAGCAGCAGGTCGAGCAGCGTGACGAACTCGGTCAGGCGGTCGACGCGCTGCCCGGGCGTCAGCATCGACCGGCCGAGAACGGTGGCATCCCAGCCGATACCGCCGGCGCCGATGCCCGCCAGTAGGCGACCCGCCGAGATGTCCTCGATGGTCATCAGGTCCTTCGCCAGCGTGACCGGATGGCGGAAGTTCGGCGAGGACACCCAGGTGCCCAGCCGGAGGGTGTGGGTGACGGCCGCCGCGGCGGTCAGGGTCGGGACCGTCCCGAACCACGGCTGCTCGGCCAGGTCCCGCCAAGCCAGATGGTCGTACGTCCACCCGTGTGCGAAGCCCCTGTCCTCCAAGGACTTCCACCGCGCCCGGGCTTCGGGCCAGCGGTACTGGGGCAGCACGACGACACCGACACGCATCGCCGAAGGCTAGCCGATCGGGTCGGTTCGCACCGACGACATCGCCGCCGCGGCCTCCATCAGCATCCAGCCCGAGAGCTGCACCGACAGGTCTCGCTCCGGTGGCCATCCGGGCGCCGGGAGAACCGCGGGACGGGCCCATTCCGGCCCGAAGACCGGACCGGCCGACTTGGTATCGGGTCCGACAGTGGCGGCGTTGCGCCAGGCCGCTTCAGCCGACGCGAGGACCAGTTCGCGCGACACCCGCCGCGCCCGTTCCGCCGCGTCATCGGTGCCCGGGAGCCGGTCGGCCACCAGCGCCAGATACCGAACCAGGATGCCGCCGAACAGTCCGGAATCGCCGCCGGCGTGTCCGTGCAGCACCTTGTCGGTGGACAGCCGGGCGTGGACCGCATCGACCAGCCGGCACACCCGCGCGACGAACCGCTCGCCGTCGCCGGCCGTGCGGGCGGAGAGTTCGGTATCGGCGCCCAGCACCACGCCCTGGCAGTAGGTGTAGACGGTCCGCTCGAACAAGGTGCCGCCAGTGGGGTCGGGCCGCAGGCCGTCCCAGATCAGGCCGGTCGCCGGGTCGCGGAGCCGGGCGTCGATCCAGTCGGCGGTCTCGATCGCACGGTGGGAATCCCCGGTCCGCGCGGCCAGGATCGCGGCCGGCCCGTTGGCCGGGACGTTCTTGAACACGTCGCCGAGCCGCCACGGCACGCCGCCGCCCTCGGCGTCCGACCACCCGTCGTGGATCGTCGCGGCGAGCCGCTGCACGGCCCGGCGGTTGTCGGTGCCGAGAAGCAGATCCGACCGTTGCAGTGCGAGCGCCAGCCACGCCATGTCGTCGTAGTACGAGTTCGTCCACCGGCCTGCGTTGGCCAGCCGGATTCCCCTGGCGATGCGGGTGGCGAGCGGCATGCGGTCGGTGCCGGGGTCGCGGACCGCAGCGTCGACGACACAGTCCAGCAGGTGTGCCTGCCACCAGTAGTTCCAGCCGAGGAACAGCCGGTGCCCCCATCCGGCCGGCCAGGAGATGACGCCGAGCCTGGTGCCCGGCAGACACCACAATCGGCGGACCGACCGGGTCAGCACCGCGTGCTCGGCGGCGGCGGCCCGATCGTTCCACTCGGCCTGCGGCGTCGAGCAGCTCACTCGTCGTACAGCCGGGAGCGGTCGAACCGTTCCCGGGATCGCCGGCCGGCCTGGGGATCGTCGCCCCCCTCATCGACTCGATCGTCCGGTGGTCGCGGGGCGGCGACCTCCCGGTACACGAAGATGCCGATGCCGATCAGGGCGATGGCGCCGAACGCCTCCCACTGCAGGGCGTACGACAGGAACGGCCCGGCGTCGGTCTGCGGCAGGTCGATGGGCGTGAGCACACCGGGACTTCCGCCGGTCAGCTGGACGTAGCCCTGCAGGAACTCGGCGTCCGGCACCGGCCCGCCGGTTGCCGGACTGGTCACCGCGCCGACGTTGATCGAGTACGCCTCGATCCGGTCTTCGACGGCCAGCGGCTGCCGGTTGAGCGGGTCGACCTGTTCGGCCTGCACGCGGCCGCTGATCGTCACCCGGCCGGCCGGCGGCTCGGGGATCGGCACGCCATTGCGGACGTCGGTGAACGAGACATAGCCGCGGTCGACCAGCAGCAACTGCCCGCTGTCGAGCCGGAACGGGGTGACGACCTCGGAGACCGGGTTGCCGTTCGAGTCCTGCCGGAGCCGGACCTGCACCTGCCGCTCGGCGTCGAACGTGCCGCTGGCGGTGACCACCCGCCAGAGCGCGCTCTGCGGCGGTTGGCCGGCCGCGTTCATCAGTTCCGCGACGGGAACCGGCTGCGCCGCCAGGGCCGCCTCGATGGCCGCGTTCTGCGCGGAGCGTTCGGAGTGCCGGGCGAACTGCCAGGGCGCCAGGAGCAGAAAGCACGTCGTAGCGAACGCGACGGCGGCCAGGATGGCGGCGACCCAGCCGGGGCTCAGCAGGAACGCGAACCGGCCGCGGGTGGGCGCGGCGGCGTCCGGCCGGGCGGGGGTGGTCGTCACGGGCGATCGTCCAGCGCGGGATCGTCCAGCCGGCGGCGGATCTCCGCGACGATCCCTGGCGCGGCTGCCACCGTCATCGCGAGCACCTCGTCGAAGCCGGAATCCGGACCGTAGTACGGGTCGGGCACCTCGTCATCGTCGGCATCGGGGTCGAAAGACCGCAGCAACACGACTTTGTCGGGGTCGTCGGTCATCGAACGCAGGTCGGCCAGGTGCCCACGGTCGGCCGCCAGCACGAGGTCGATACCGGCGAGGTCGGTCCTGCTGATCATCCGGGCGACGTGCCGGTGCTCCGGGTATCCGGCGGCCGTCAGGACGCGGACCGCGCGGGTGTTGGCGCCCTGGCCGACGTGCCAGTCGCCCGTGCCCGCGCTGCTGACCAGAACCCGATCGGCCAGCCCGGCATCGGCGAGCGCGGCACGCAACACCTGCTCGCCGATCGGGGAACGGCAGATGTTGCCTGAGCAGACCACGCAGACATGGAAATTGGCACTGGACTCGGACGGGCGTCGGGTTTCGGACCTCACCGGCCCATTGTCCACCGGGCTGACAGACTGGGACGCCGCGCGACCGGTCAGCGCGGCCGGCGTCCGGAAGGGGCACCCGTGATCCGACTGCAGGACGTGCTCGACGTGCTGGAGACCGCCTACCCGCCAGCACTCGCCGAGGACTGGGACACCGGGATCGGGCTGACCTGCGGCGACCCGTCGGTCGCGGTGCACACCGTGCTGGTCGCGGTGGACGCCGACACCGTGACGGTGGACGAGGCGATCAGCGCCGGCGCGCAGTTGCTGCTCACCCATCACCCCCTGCTGTTCCGGCCGGTGCAGACGGTTGCCACGCCCACGGCCAAGGGGGCGTTGATCCACCGGATGATCCGCGCCGGCGTCGCCCACTACGCCGCACACACCAACGCCGACGCCGCGACCGGCGGTGTCAACGACGCGCTGGCCGCCGCTCTCGGGCTGGCGGACCTGCGGCCGCTGGTGCCGCATGCACCCGGGGCCGTCACCGGGAGCGGCCGGGTCGGCCGGCTGCCGCAGACCCTCGCGCTGGGCGCCTTTCTCGATCGCGTCGCCGGCGCCATTCCAGCGACGGTCGGCGGCGTCCGGGCGGCCGGTGACCCGGACCGGGAGGTGTCCACGGTCGCGATCTGTGGCGGCGCCGGCGACGGGTTCCTCGGCGACGCCCGGTCCGCCGGGGTGGACGTCTACCTGACCAGCGACCTACGGCACCACGTCGTCGCCGAGTTCGTCGCGGCTCCCGGCGCTCCCGCCGTCGTCGAGGTCGCGCACTGGGCGGGGGAATGGCCGTGGGTTCCGGCCGCGGCCACGCTGCTCGGCGCCCGGTTGCCGGCGATCAGCACGGTCGTGTCGCACACCCGGACCGACCCCTGGACGCTGCACGCCGGTTCGCCCGGGCCGGCCACCGGCTGACAGGATGGTGCCCGTGCCCCCGAAAGCTGATCCCTTCGTCCAGCGACGGCTGCTGGACGTCGCGCGCCTCGACCAGGTCAGGTCGGCAGCCGAGCACCGCCGCCGGACATTGCCCGAACTCGCGCAGATCACCGCGGGCAGCGCGCGGGTCGACGAGTTGCGCAATGCGGGCCTGCTCGCGCAGGCCGAGATCGGCGACCTCGACCGGGCGGCCAGGAAGTTGGACAACGAGATCGACGCGGTCCGGGCGAGAGCCAAGCGCGATGCGGACCGGCTGGCGTCCGGCACCGCGCCGGCCAAGGACCTGGAGAACATCCAGCACGAGGTCGTGTCGCTGGCCCGCCGGCAGTCGACGCTCGAGGACGAGGCGCTGGAGCTGATGGAGCGCCGGGAGGTGGCCGACGCGGTGCTGGCGACCGCGGAGTCGGACCTTGCAGCCGCCCGTGCGGAACTCGGAGCCGCGGAGCGGCGGCGCGACGATGCGTTCGCCGACATCGACGACGAACTCCGGCGCGCCGTTGCCGAACGGGCCTCACTGGTCGACGGGATGCCGCCCGAGCTGATCGGCCTGTACGAACAGATCAGGGCCCGCGGCCGGGTGGCGGCCGCTGCGCTGAACGGCTCGCGATGTGAGGCGTGCCGGATGGATCTCGACCGGAGCGCGCTCGGTGCGATCTGGGCGGCGGGCGTCGAGGACGTCGTCCGCTGCTCGGAATGTGGCGCGATCCTCATCCGTTCGTGATGGCGGTCCGTGAAGTCATCGTGCAGGCGGACGGTGGGTCGCGGGGCAACCCTGGGCCTGCCGGTTACGGCGCCGTCGTGCTGTCCCTTGATGGCGCGGTGCTGGACGAACGCGCTGCCGCACTGGGTATCTCGACCAACAATGTCGCGGAGTACTCCGGCCTGATCGCCGGGCTCGAGGCCGCGAAGGAACTCGGCGCGTCGCGCGTCACCGCCCGGCTGGACTCCAAGCTCGTGGTCGAGCAGATGTCCGGGCGGTGGAAGGTCAAGCACCCTGACATGAAGCCGTTGGCCAACCGTGCTGCGGCCCTGGTGGCCGGGTTCGACCGGGTGGATTTCGAGTGGGTGCCGCGGGCGCAGAACGCGCACGCCGACAGGCTCGCCAACGAGGCGATGGACGCCGCCCGGGACGGGACCAGCTGGACCGGTCCGTCCGCGGAGCCCCCGGGCGAGGATCCGGTCGCCGCCGCGCCGGCGGCGGTGTTGCCACGGCCCGGCACCGCGGGGCCGACCCGGATCGTGGTGGTACGGCACGGCCAGACCACCTGGGGAGCGGAGTTGCGTTTCGCCGGCCGGCGGGACGTGCCGCTGACCGAACGTGGAAGGAGGCAGGCAACGGCTGTCGCGAAACGGGTCAGCGCGCTGTCCCCGGCGGTGGTGCTGAGCTCGCCGCTGCTGCGCTGCGCCGACACGGCCGCGTCGATTGCCGGCGAGGTCGGCGCTCCGGTGGTCACCGACGAGCGGCTGATCGACGGCCTGCTCGGGGACTGGACCGGATTCCGGGCCGACCAGATCGCGGCGCAGTGGCCAGGGGAGTTCGCATCCTGGCGGTCGGATCCCGACGCGGCGCCGCCAGGCGGTGAGTCCTTCACCGCCATCCGGGAGCGGGTGGAACCCGTCGTGCGGGACGCGACAACGCGGTACCCGGGCGCTGCGGTGGTGCTGGTCACGCACGCGGCTCCGGCCAAGATGATCCTGGCGGCCGCGCTCGGCGTGGACTCCACCGTCGCTTACCGGGTGCGGATCGATACCGCGTCACTGTCCGGGTTCACCGTCGAGGAGGGCGGCGCGGTGATGGTCTGGGCCGTCAACGACACCGGTCACCTGGTCGGCTGAGTTCCCGTTTGCCGGTCAGCCCCAACGGGGATTGACTGGTCGAGTGGCGCTTTGGTCGACCCCGAGGAGGTTCGCCGACCGCGTACAGGCCGGCCGCCACCTCGCGTCCCTGCTGACCGGCTACGCCGGCCGGGACGACGTGGTGGTGTTGGGGCTGCCGCGCGGTGGCGTGCCGGTGGCCGCCGAAGTGGCGCGGGCGCTCGGCGCGCCGCTGGACGTGCTCGTGGTGCGGAAGCTCGGTGCCCCGGGACGGCCGGAGCTCGCCATGGGTGCCATCGCCGACGTCGGCACGACCGTCGAGATGGTGACCAATCCGCAGATTCTCGATCGGCTCTCGGTCACCCCCGCCGACTTCGACCGGATCTACCGGGAGGAGCTGATCGAATTGCGCAGGCGGACCGCCGGCTACCGGGGCAACCGGCCGCCGGTGGCCGTGGACGGCAAGGTGGTCATCGTCGTCGACGACGGATTGGCGACCGGCGCCACGATGCGGGCGGCCGTCGCCGCCGTCCACCGGCACCGGCCGGCGAAACTGGTGGTGGCGGTCCCGGTCGGTCCGCAGCAGCGGGACGGCGCCTGGGGCGATGATGTCGAAGTGGTCTGCGCGCTCACTCCGGCGCTGTTCACCGCGGTCCACCAGGGCTACGACGACTTCGGCCAGACCACCGACGAACAGGTGCTGGCCGCACTGGCCCGAGCACCGGGAGCCCGGTCAACTCACGGCGAGAGCGGCCCAGAGTGCGGTCGTGCCGAGTAGCAGGCACGCCGGGACGGTGAGCAGCCCGAGAACGGTGAACCGCCGCAGCGAGGGCCGGTGCCCCTTGCTGTGTAGCACGCGGCGCCAGAGCAGCGTGGCCAGCGATCCCGTGTAGGTCAGGTTCGGTCCGACGTTCACCCCGATCAGCACGGCCAGCACGGCACCCGCGGTCGGCATCGTCCCGAGCGCGGCCAGCAGGACCAGGGTGGCAGGCAGGTTGTTGATCAGGTTCGCCAGCACGGCGGCGATGACGGCGAGTGCGATCAGCGACGGCAGCGACGTACCGATGGGCAGGACGGCGGCCAGCGCCGCCTGCAGGCCGTGTCCGGTTGCGGCATCCACCACGACGGCGAGCGCGGCCACGAAGATCAGGAACAGCGGGTTGGTCTGGGTGGCGATGCTCCGCACCGTCACCTGCCGCAGCCGCAACGCCCGCACCGCCAGCGCGACCGCACCGACAGCCGCGACCACCCATGACTCGAGGTTCAGCGCCGGAGCAACGGCGAGGCCGGCGAGGATGAAACCCAGGACGATCAACGAGGTCCACGGAACGGGAAGGGACACAACGGTTCTCGCCCGCGGCTCTGGCGTCTCGGCCAACTCGGAGCGAAAAAACCACCGGAAGGTGACGTACTCGACGGCGATGCAGATCAGCCACGGCCCGGCCATCAGGCCGGCGAACCCCAGGAAGGTCAGCCCGGAGGCGTTGAACGCCAACAGGTTTGTCAGGTTGGAGACCGGCAGCAGCAGCGAAGCGCTGTTCGACAGATGCGCCGTCGCGTAGACCGGCGGGGCGCCGCGCACGCCCAGTCGGCGCACGGTGGTCAGGATGACCGGGGTCAGCAGCACCACCGTGGCGTCCAAACTGAGCACGGCCGTGGTGATGGCCGCCGCACCGAACACCAGGGTCAGCAGCCGTTGCGGGGCACCGCGACTGCGGTCCGCGAGCACGGTCCCCAACCAGCGGAACACCCCGTCCGCCTCCACCAGGTGGGCGATCACCAGGATCGCCGCCAGGAAGCCGATGGTCGGCGCGAGGTCGAGAACTCCGTCGAGCGCGGCCTGCGGACCGATCAGCCCGAGGACCAGAGCGATGAGGGCGGCCGGGACCGCCGCCACCGCCTCCGGCAGGCCGCGCGGGCGCACGATGGCGAACGCGAGAACGGCCAGCAACAGCACACCACCGGCGACGGTCGCCACCGCCGGCGTCATCGCCGTCGGGCCCCGTGTTTCACGCAGCGACGGTACGTGAGCGACCAGCGCGGTCGTAGGATGACCTGCGGATGAGTCGGCCGGGCGGCCGCGTCGGTCCCCCATCGCAAGGGGGGACCGTCGAGGAAAGTCCGGGCTCCACAGGGCAGGGTGGTTGTCAACGGCAACCCGGCGCGAGCCGCGGGAAAGTGCCACAGAGAACAGACCGCCGGTCACCTTCGGGTGTGCCGGTCAGGGTGAAACGGTGGTGTAAGAGACCACCAGCGCCCCGGGTGACCGGGACGGCTCGGCAAACCCCACCCGGAGCAAGGTCGAAAAGCCGTCAATCCCAACGGGTTGGCGGTGCGCAGGCGTTCGAGGGCGGCCCGCCCGAGCCTGCGGGTGGACCGCGTGAGCGTGCCGGCGACGGTACGCCGAGATGGATGGTCGCCGAACGGGATCGCCGCAAGGCGCCCGGGAACAGAACCCGGCTTACAGGCCGGCTCATCCACCTTCCTGCCCGACATCCCGCGGGACCGCACCGCTGCCGCTGCGCCGCGACGCGTCGACTGCCCCTTACCATCGCGTGCATGCCAGAACCGGGCGAAGTGAAGGCTGCACGCAACCGTGCAGGGATGACCCAGCAACAACTCGCCGACCTGCTCGGGGTGCACGTCAAGACACTGCGGGACTATGAGAAGGGAAAACGCGCGCGGCTGCGGGCGGGCCAGGCCAAGCTGTCGGACTTCATCGCCGCCCACCCGGAACCGGTCAAGGTTGTTCCGCAGCCGCTGATCGAGCAGCGAGCACTCGCCGAGGCGACCGACATGGAACTGATCGCAGCCCTGACGGCGCGGCTTGCCGAGCTGCGCCGGGCGCTGGACACCGCGCAGGTGCTGCCCATCCCGGACCCTCCCGCGCCGTTGGCCACGGAGCAGATCCCCGAGCCGGAGTCCCGGCCGGAGTCAGAGCGTTCGGCCCCGACGGACGGCGATCTCGAGGCGCCGGCGGGCAGAGACGACGCGACCTGAGGCGCGGCGTTGCCTGCGGATCGTGACCGAGTGAAACAGAATGCAACTCACTGTCACCTACTGAAGGAGTGCGCATGCTGGTAGTCACCACCAACGAGATCCCGGGCTGGCAGATCCAGCGGGTCTGCGGGGAGGTCTTCGGCCTGACGGTGCGGTCGCGGAACGCCTTCGCCCAGATGGGCGCCGGCTTCAAGTCGATGTTCGGCGGTGAGCTGCAGGGCATGACCAAACAGCTCACCGAGAGCCGCAACGAGGCCATGACCCGGCTCTTCGACTCGGCCAAGGGCAGGGGCGGCAACGCCATCATCTGCATGCGGTTCGACACCTCCGACATCGGCGACACCTGGACCGAGATCTGCGCCTACGGGACGGCCGTGATCGCGGTGCCGATCGACGACGGCGCACGTCAGACGGCCGCCGAACTGGGCTACGGGCAGCCAGGCGGCAGCCGTTGACCGGGCGAGCATGACTGGACGACCGGCCGGTTTGGGCGGATTGTTGACGGCGGGTCCGTTGTACCGTTCTGTACCACCGGCCATAGTCGGTCGCGACCTACGATGGGCCGTGGATCTGGTGTGAACGGGTCCCATCGACGAGACCGGGATAGGTGGTGGCCGCCATGGGCGACGATGCCGATTCGCTGTTCGACGGTCCCGGCGACGTTCGCCGGCTCGGCCGATCGATGGACTGGTCGAGCACACCGCTGGGACCGACGCAGTCCTGGCCCCAGTTGCTGCGCGGCACCGTCAGGATGGCGTTGAGCTCGTCCTTCCCGATCTCCGTCAACTGGGGTCCTGAACTCGTCGCCATCTACAACGACGCGTTCGCCGGGCTGATCGGCGGTCGGCATCCCGCCAGCTTCGGTGCGGGCCTGGTGGCGGCGTGGCCCGAGAGGTGGGAACTGGTCCGTCCGCTGGTCGAGAGCGTCGTCATCGAGGGTCGCACGGTGGCAGTCGAGGATGAGCGCACCATTCTTAACCGCAACGGATATCCGGAGGAGTGTTACTTCACGTTCTCGCAGAGCCCCATCGTCGAGGGCGACGGCACCATCGTCGGCATGCTGACGGTCTCCCACGAGAGCACCGGGAAGATCCTCAACGAGCGCCGGATGCGCATGGTGCGTGAACTCGGCGCGCTGTCGGTGACCGCGACGGGCAGCGCCGCGGACACCTGTGTCGCGGCGCTCGAGATCATCGGCCGTACCAGGGAGAGCGTGCCGTTCGCGGTCGCCTTCCTGAAGCCGCGGGACGGCGGCCCGCCGGAGCGGGTGGCCGCCTACGGGCTCGCGCCCGACGGCTGCGTCACCGGGCTCACCGACGTCGCCGGCGACCCCGCCGGGATCCTCCGCCGGGTGCTGGCTGTGGGGAAGCCGGAAGAGGTCACCGGCCTCCGGGCGATGTTCCCGCGTGCGTTCGAGGCCGGGCCGCTCGGCCCGCTGCACCCTGACTCCGCTGTGGTGCAACCGTTGACCGTCGGCGGTCGCTCCGATCCGGTCGGAGCCCTCATCCTGGGAGTGAATCCGTACCGCGCGCTGGATAACGAGTACCGGTCGTTCTTCACCGTCGTCGCGCGGCAGATCCGGGTGGCGCTGACGGACGCGGTCGCCTACGAGGCGGAACGTGCACGGGTGCAGGCAATGGCCGACCTCGACAGGGCGAAGATGGAGTTCTTCCAGAACGTCAGCCATGAATTACGAACCCCGCTGACGCTGCTGCTCGCCCCCTTGCAGGACCTGCTGGACACGGACGCCCGCTCCGGCCTGGAACGGGAGGACCTGCAGGCCGCTCTCCGCGCTGCCGAGCGGCTTCGCCGGATGGTCGACGCACTGCTCGATTTCTCCGGGGCCGACGCTGCGGCACTGGATCCGGATCCGGTCCCGATCGACCTCGCCGGGCTGACGGCGGATGTCGCCAGCATGTTCCGTTCGACGGCGCAGCATGCCGGCCTGACCTTGTCGGTCGACGTGCCCGATTCCCCCGTCACCGCTCTGCTCGACCGGGCAATGTGGTCGACGGTCGTGACGAACCTGCTGTCCAATGCGGTGAAGTACACGAGCAGCGGCCAGGTCGGGATCACCCTGCGGTCAACGGGCACCGCCGCGGAGCTCACCGTCGCCGATACCGGCCCGGGCATCGCGCAGGACCAGCAGAGCAGGGTGTTCGACCGCTTCTACCGCGGCAACGGGACGCGGGCGGAGCAGGGCAGCGGGATCGGGCTGGCGATTGTTGCCGACCTGGTGCGGGTGAACGGCGGCCATATCGATCTCTCCAGCACGCCGGGCGAGGGAACCACCGTCACGCTGACCCTGCCGCTGAACGCGGTGCCGATCAACAGGAGTACGGACGGCCTGCCCCGTCAGCAGACCGCGTCCGATGGGCAGCGGCCCAAGGTGCTGGTGGTCGAGGACGACGCAGACCTGCGCGGATACCTCACCCGCCTGCTGAGCGGCGACGGCTGGGCGGTGGACGCCGTCGCGACCGCCGAGGACGGGCTGCTGGCGACAACCGAATCGACGGCGAGGCCGTTCGACGTGATCGTCACCGACATCATGCTGCCGGGTCGCAGCGGGCTCGATCTCGTCGGTGACCTGCGAGAGGCCGAGCCGACGTCGCGCGTACCGATCATCATCCTGACGGCGCGCGGCGGCGCCGACGCCGCGGGCAACGGGCTGGCCGCCGGCGCCGACGACTACATCACCAAGCCGTTCTCCTCGCGGGAGCTGTTGGCCAGGGTTCGGTCGAACCACGAGTTGCATCAGCTGCGGGAGAAGGCCGTGGGCGACGCGGAACAGCGTGCTGAGCAGATCCGCAGCGCGCTGGAGAGCAACCGTTCGATCGGCACCGCCGTCGGGATCGTCATGGCGTCCTACCAGCTCACCGCGAAGCAGGGATTCACAGTTGCTGGTGCGGTCCAGCCAGCACGCCAACAGCAAACTGCGGGACGTGGCAGCATCGGTCGTCGAGACCGGTTCGCTGCCGTTCCGACAGACGATGATCGACGACCTGCTGATCAAGACGGCCGAGGACGCACACTGAGCGAAGACGGACCTGCCGAGCGTGTTGTACCGCTCCGGGACGGCCGGCGGGTGTTGGTCCGACCTCTTCGGCGCGGCGACGGTCCCGCCCTGGCTGACGCTTTCCTCCGACTGTCGGAGGAATCGGTCCGGGCCCGGTTCGGGTCACCGACGCGGCTCTTGAACGCTGCGGCCCTGCGGCAGCTGGTCGACGCGGTCGACGGCGTCGACCACGTCGCGTTCGCCGCGTTCACCTCCCCGGTCACCGGAGGCCACGGCGATCTCGTCGGAATCGGCCGGATCCTGCGCTACCCGCATGACCGCGAGAGCCTTGATGTCGCCATCACGGTCGCCGACGAGTACCAGGGCAGCGGACTCGGCAGGGTGCTGGCGGATCTGCTGGCGGAGTACCGGCCGCGGCCGGCGAGGCGGATCATCACCCAGATCTCGGCGAGCAACGAGCGGGCGATGACTTTGCTCGGCACCTTCGGGCCGACGCCGCGCCGATCCCCGGACGGCGAAGTGGTGATCGACTTCCCGGAATGACGTCGTGGCCGTCAGCCACCCCGGTTGCCGTTGCCGCCCTTGTTGTTTCCGTTCTCCGCCGTTCCCGTTCCCGTTCCCGTTGCCTCCGCCGTTCCCATTCCCGTTGCCATTGTTCCCGTTGCCATTGTTCCCGTTCCCGCTGTTTCCGTTCCCGCTGTTTCCGTTTCCGTTCCCGGGGTTGGGATCACCCGCGGGGGCGGCGGTCTGCTGCGGTTCCGGTGTGGTTCCGGTGTGGGTTCCGGTGTGCTCACAGCGGCGGCACGGGTCTGGGTCGCAGCGGATGGCGCGGGGGCTGGTGCTGCGCGGGCCGGGGTGGTCGGTGTGGTCGCCCGGACCGGCGGGGTGGCGGCCCGCGGGGAGCTCGCCGCCACTGAACCGGCGGGACTGGACGACACCGCCGACGAGACCGCCGACGAGCACCGCCGACGAGACCGCCGACGGCACCGCCGACGGCACCGCCGACGGCACCGCCGACGGCACCGCGGGTGCGCCGGCGCCGGGCGGGCTCTTTGCCGGCGGGGGATCGCTCGAGAGGAGGACGCCGGCCGTCGTGAGCCCGGTGACCAGCAGGGCGGCACCCACGGCGACAAGGACGGACCGCCGATGGCGGCGTCCCGGGACCGGATCACCCGCCACCGGGGCCGGCGGCCCGGCCGGTCGTTCCAGCGCCCCCAGCGCCGCCACAACGTCATCGGCGGCGGGCCGGTCGGCGGCCTCGAAGGCCGTCATCGACGCGAGCAGCGCCGGCCAGCCGACCGGCAGATCCGGCGGCACCGCCGGGTCCCGCAGGAGTCGGGCGACCGCCGACTCGACGGCCGGGCCCGGGTACTCGCGGTGCCCCTTGAGGCATTCCAGCAACACCAGACCCAGGGCGTAGACGTCGGCGGCCGGCCCGACGTCGGCACTGCTGGCCTGCTCAGGGCTCAGGTACGGCGCGGTCCCGACCACGTCGGCTGAGTTGGTCACCCGGTCGGCGTCCAGCATTCGGGCGATACCGAAGTCGCTCAGCTTGGCGTCACCGTCGCCGGTGAGCAGGATGTTGCCGGGCTTGACGTCACGGTGGACCAGCCCCCTGGCATGCATCGCCTGCAGGGCGGCGGCAACACCGGAGCCGATGTGGGCGACCTCGGCCGGCGTCAAGGGCGGTCCCTGCAGGCGTTCGCCCAGGGTCGGCCCGTCCACGAATTCGAGGATCAGATACGCCGGACCGGAGCCGGCGGATCCGCTGCGCGCGTCGTGCAGCAGGATCAGATTCGGGTGCCGCAGGGCGGCGACGATCTGCATCTCCTGGCGTTGCCGCGCCACCATCGCCGGATCGGTGAAGTGCGGATGGAACACCTTGACGGCGACCAGGCGGTCAAGCAACAGGTCGGTTGCCCGAAAGACGGTGGCGGTCCCGCCGAGTCCCACCAGCGAGTCGAGCCGGTACCGATCGTCGAGCACGGACCCGGCACCCAAGGTCTGCCCGGAGCCCCGGCTGCCATCCGGCTCCGGCTCGAATCGGGCCGTGACCGGCAGCGCATGGACGGTTCGGTCGTCAGCCATCGCTCGGGGACCGGCGTCGCCGGGAACGCGCATGCACCGGCGACACCTCCGCGATCCTGCCGCCCAGCGCTTCTCGCCAGGACACCTTTACTCAGGTTCCCCGCGGGCGTGGTTTCAAGCAGCGATCGGGGTCAGATGCCCGCGTCCGGATCGGTGACCCGCTCCTCTGATTCCTCGAGAATCGCCTCGGCCTGGGCCTGCGGGTCGTCGCTGCCGACGGCGAGTTCCTCGGGCAGCAGGTCGGAACGGGTCTCGACCATGGTGTCGGGGATCTCAGGCCGTCGGTCAGGCCTGTCGGGGATCGCAGGATCGGTGCTGCCATGGGTACCGGCGTCGGCCATCGCGTTCTCCTGTCCGGGGATGGGTCGGCCCGACCGGCTGTTTTTTCAACCGGCCAGGCCTTGGGCGCACCACCGATCCCAGGACTGTGGCGGACACCCCACCGAGCAGTCTCCACGAAAGCGCAGCCACAGGTGACGCCGAGAGCCCACAACGCTGGATCGATTGCCCACTGGTGGCGGCCGCCGACACCGACGAGGCAGGCGAATCCGGACGATCGTTGCGAACGGACCACCATCCCCGTGACGAGAGATGCGTTGCGGCGTAGGGCTTTGCCGTCCTGAGGCGGTGTCCTATAGCGTCGAACACCATGGGTGCGTCGGAGTTGTGGCTGGTCCGTCATGGTGAGAGTCTCGGCAACGTTGCGGCATCGGAGGCCGATGCCACCGGGGCCGAGGTGATCCCGGTCGGCATGCGCGACGCAGACGTGCCGTTGAGCCCGACAGGGCAGGAACAGGCCGCCGCGCTGGGGGTGTGGCTCGGCCGCCTCGACCCCGGGACCGCACCGCAGACGGTGTGGAGCTCTCCCTATGTTCGCGCCGTGCAGACGGCGGAAGTGGCGCTGCAGTCCGGCGGACTGGCCGACCCTGCAGGGACCATGCGGGTGCGGATCGACGAACGTTTGCGGGACAGGGAGTTGGGCATCCTCGACCTGCTCACCACCCACGGCGTGAAAACCAGGCTGCCGGAAGAGGCGGCCCGCCGGCAGTGGCTCGGGAAGTTCTACTACCGCCCACCGGGCGGTGAGTCGTGGGCCGATCTCGCACTGCGGGTGCGGTCTGTGATGCTGGATCTCGAGCGCTCCGACGTCCCGGACCGGGTGCTGCTCGTCTGTCACGACGCGATGATCCTGATCTTCCGGTACGTGTGCGAGGGAATGCGTGAGGCCGATCTGCTCGCCGTGGCCGCGCCCGGGTCCGTCCGCAATGCCTCGGTGACCAGGCTGGTCCGAACCGGGGATGCGACCTTCTGGACCGCCGACGCCTTCAACGCCGACGAGCACCTTCAGGCCGAGGGTGTTCCGGTCACCGAGCACCCGGGGGAGCGGGATGCCCTCGCGCGCTGACGATCCGGCGGGCGCAACGGATGCGTCGGAGGTCCGGAACTCACCGAAGACGTCCCGCGGAACTGGCGACTGCCCGCGAAGAGGGTGTCCTCGGCCGATGCGCTGCTCGAGAGATTGGCGACGGAGGTTCCCGGCAGGACCAAGGTCGTGCTGGGTGCATTCGCCCTCCGCGTGCTCAGCGACGTCCCCGGCGCCTCCGAGAAGTGGTCCGGGCGACTGGTTCTCAGCCCGCACCTCGGGCTCGTCCAGCGCGGCGTCGTCACAACGTCATCCCCGACGAGAACGTTTCCGACAATGCACGCCGGGCACTGGCTCGCCGCCCGGACCGGCACTGTCGGTTTCCTGGCGCGCGAACTGATGCCCGAATTGTTGGTGCTGCTGGAGGAGCTGCACACCGACCGGGGCGACTGAGCTGGGTGGGTCAGCCGGCCGGCTCGGCCCGGTTCCGCAGCAGCTTGTGGGTCCCGTCGCAGAGCGGCGCCAGTCGCGATTTGCCGCACCGGCACAGCGCGATGGTCGGCCGGTTCCGGGGAAGCTCGTCACCGTTGTCGTCGACGATGGACACCGGACCTCGTACCAGCAACGGGCCGTTCGGGCACACCGTGATGACCACCGGTTCACCGGCGGTCCCCTCCGGCGCACTCATGCCGCCAGCCCCAACGTGTCGGCACGCTCGCGGCGGACCGGCCGGTGCAGCAGCAGCGCCTCGGCGACCAGCAGCGTACGGATCAATTGCAGATTCTCGAACAGGGCGTCGCCGTCGTACCCGCCGGAGGCGATGCAGGCACTGCGGGCATGCCACGGCAACGGGCGGAAGACGTTCTGCGGCCTGACGAGGTGTGCGTCACCGAGCCGGAACGCCATGTCCCGCATCTCTTCCCGGCCGTACCGGACGTCGTCGTCGGCGACCACCACCAGCTCGTGTCGGGCAGCGACCACACCGGTCACCACGCCCGCCAACCGACCCGAATCCACTGTCACTGCCGCCCCGTGCTCAGTGACGTCCGGCCGGCCTTCCAGGACGAGAGCAGGTGGTCGGCGGCGAGATCGTCGAGCATCTGCCCGGCCGCGGCGCCGAAGAGGATGTCCCGAGCCCGCGCCGGATCGCTCCTGGCCAGCCCGCCGGCGAGATCGTGGCCGGCGATCTGCTCGTGAACGGCGTCAGCCTCGACGTGCTCGTCGAAGAAGAGCGTCGCGTTGGCGTCGTAACCCAGCCGCCGCAACCCGCTGCCGTACAGCCGGTTCGGCAGCGACGAGGTCATCTCGAAGGCCGCCAGATGGCCGACGACCGCTCCGAGCAATCGCCGGTTGAGGCCGAACAACGACATCGCGTTGACACCGGCAAGGACCGCGGCGGGCACGAGATCTATGTACCGCCCGTAGTTGTCGTCCAGGCCGAGCGCCCGCATCGTCCGGGCGAAGAGGCTGGCGTGCATCCGTTCGGTACGGCCACCGCCGTACTCGTCGGCCTGGATCTCCACCATTGCTGCCTTGACGGACCCGGACAGCCGCGGGATGGCCCAGGTGTGCGGGTCCGCTTCCTTGAGGTGGTAGATCGACCGATGGGTCAGGAATTCCCTGAACTGTTCGAGGGTCGCCTTGCGGGCCAGGAAGTTGGACAGCCCCGGACCGGGCTGCGGGGCTGTCAGGGCGAACAGTGCGGACGCGATGTCGCCGTCCGCGGGGACATCGGGAACCGTGGTCGCCGCCCTGATCTCAGACTCGAACCGGTCCTCGAGGACGCGCCTGACGGCGAGCAGACCCGGATCCCACTCGCGGTCGTCGCTGACGCCGACAAGGCCCCGGTAGTGCAGTTCGTACAGCATGAACAGGGAGATCTGCAGGTCCTCGTCGCGAAGGACGCCGTTCGGCGCCGCGGCGCTCGCGAACCTGATAGCACCTGCGGTGTCCAGGTCGCTCCCGGTGAGCGCGCCGACGATCAGCCGGCTCAGCGGCCCGCGCTGGACGGGTACCGGCATGGCGACGCCGGGCAGTCCGGTGGGCGACAGTGGGCGGACAGCGGTGGTGGAAGGCAGAGTCTTGATCGGGAGTGCGATATCGGGCAGCGTCGACGTCATCGTCGGTCCTCACGGGTGGCTCGGGTGTCTGTTACTCCCGGTTGATACCCCGAACCGATCATGGTGAACCGTGGCGCCGAACAGGTGTGCGGCACGCCACCGCTCGCGCTCAGCCGTTCGAGTTGTCTCCGGGCGGACCGAGGATGGACGAGTTCTCCGTCGATACGGGATGATCGCGCGGTCGATCCTCGGGCACCCGGCCCGCCGCGATGGTGATCAGGAAGCCGGCGACCATGGCCACGACGACGGTTCCCAGCATGGCGGCGATGAAGATCGCCCGGCTCACCGGCTTCTTCTCGTGCGAATGTTCCTCGGGCCTGCTCGCCGACTCGGACGTCTGTCCCGTCGAGCGTTCCGGTGAATTCATCATTCTCCTGTCACTGTGACCTGTCGGTAGCGCCCCTCGGCGATGAGCGAAAGCCTGCGCAGCGCCTCGACGTTGCGCGGTGCGATCATCCACTGCCGAACGAATTGCGGGACGAGGCGTCCCGGTCCTGCCGTCACATCTTCGACGATGCTGACCGTGCTCCGCTCGGCGGCGTCCGGTGTGATCACCAGACGCACCTCCGCCTCGCCCGCGGGCCGCCCACACGCCCTCAACAGCATCTCCTGCTCGTCAACCGCAAGTATCACGGTGTCGTCGTTGATCACGGCCGGCCACACGCCGAAAGAGTGCCGGATGCGGCTGCCCTGCGCGGGCCAGCCGGGGTCGACGTCCCTGACCCGGGAGGCACCGACCACCCAGGACGCATAGAGCCAGCCGTCCGACAGCACCTCCCAGACCGCCCGAGCAGGTGCGTCGACCCGCCTGCTGACCACGGCCCGCCCCTCCGACGACGCGGAGCTGCGCTGAAGCGACATGGAACCCTCCTGACGGTCGTCGTGCGGCCGGGCGGCCGGGCACGACACAGAGGGCTGTACCCGTCGTCGTCCCGCCCCAGACAGTTGTCAAAGTCCATTCCGTCTGATGTGATGGACTTCTGGTCCGAACAAGGTGCCGGATGATCCCTGATATCTCAGGAGACGTCGGTGTCCGAGGACAATTCCCAGGCTTCCGGTTCCGTTGTTGTTGCGCGGAACAGCCAATCCCACCGTTTCGCATCAGCCCCGTCGGACGAGCGGGCCCGTGACATGCGGGCGCTGCTCGACGGGCTCGCCGAGTGCGAGGACCCGGTCGAGCGCCTGGAGCGCCGGCGGGAAGTGGTGATGACCTACCTGCCGGTGGCCTGGTCGCTCGCTGCCCGGTACAGCGGTCGCGGCGTCGACCGGTCAGATCTTCGGCAGTTGGCCTGCCTGGGTCTGGTGAAGGCCGTCGACCGCTGGATTCCCGGCCGCAGCGAGGATTTCCTGCAATTCGCCGTCCCGACCATCGTCGGGGAGATCAAGCGGTACTTCCGCGATCACCTGGCGCTGGTTCGGCCGCCTCGGCGGATCTCCGAATTGCGCGCCGTCATCGAACAGGCCCGAGAGCACTACTGGGAACGGCACGGGAGTTATCCGACGTCGGCGGAGTTGTCGGAGCTGACCGGTGTCTCGCCGGACGACCTTGCCGAGGCGCGGTCATCGACCCTGCTGTGCCACCCGCGCTCCACCGACGAACCGCACGGTTCTGACTCGACGATCGCCGAGAGTTTGGGCTTCGAGGACCAGGCGCTGCGCCGCGCCGAGGACCGGGCGACAACAGAGCGCCTGCTGACGACGCTGACCGAGCACGAGAGGTGCATCGTGCGAATGCGTTTCGACAACGGCTGGTCGCAATCGCGGATCGGTGCCGAACTCGGGATCAGTCAGATGCAGGTCTCCCGAGCGCTGCGTGCGATCACCCAGAAGCTGCAGCGGGTGCTCGCGGCCTGAGCCGCCGCGGCCCAGACCCTGCAGGTCGCTGCAACATCCGCTGCGACGGTGCAACGTCGGCGGAAGGTGTCCTCTAGCAACGGACGTTGTCCCGACCTATCTACAGCGAGCGCCCGCCCCGGCGAGGAGGCGGGCGCTCGTGTCGTGCAGCGGGGTCAGCGGACGTCGGCGTTGGTCCGCACCGTCGCCGGACGGCGGCCCAGCAGTGCGCCGAGTGCGATCATTCCGACGCCGAGGATCAGATGCAGCCAGTTGTCGGCGTTGTTCACCGGCACGAAGTTCGCCGAGCTGTCGGTGTCGATCAGCAGCCCGTAGAGGAACAGTGCGAGGTAGATGAAGCCACCGATGATCAGGTATCCGCGCGCCGAATTGAACGTCCGTGCGGCGGCCAGCCCGGCGATGCCGAACAGGATGTGCACGATGTTGTGCAGGATCGACACCTGGAAGATGCCCAGCAGCAGCGCGTCCGATTCGTGACCGGCGAAGGTGAGCTGGTCGAAGTTGCTGGTCACGCCCGGGATGAAGCCGGCGATGCCGACCAGCAGGAAGACGATTCCCACCACGGTTGCCGCGAGCTGGACCGGATGACGGCGCCGGGTGTCTGTCGGGGTGCCCGAGGAGCGGGAGGCAGTCATGGTTGTGCCCTTCTGTGAGTGCGCTCTGTTTTTCCGTCGACCCGGGATGACCGGGGCCACGGTGCCCGGGACGCCGGGACTTGTTCCCCCGGAACAGGTGTTCCGCATCGGGGGATACCTGGTTGATACCCCCAGCGGACGGTCCTAGACGGATGCACCACGATCCGTGACCTTGATGACAGCGAGGTGACGCCGGGACGGGCGGTTTGTCGTGTACACCGGAACCCATGCGCACTGTTCCGGGCCGAACCGACTCCGTGATCATCATCGGTGCCGGTCTCGGCGGGTTGTCCGCCGCCCTGCGACTCGCCGGGGCTGGTCGGAAGGTCACCGTCCTCGAGCGTGAGTCTGCGCCCGGTGGCCGCGCCGGTCGGCTGGAGATCGACGGGTACCGGTTCGACACCGGGCCGACCGTGCTGACGATGCCCGAACTGATCGAGGACGCCTTCGCGTGCGTGGGCGAGAAGATGGCCGACCGGCTCGAACTGATCCAGGTCGACCCGGCGTACCGGGCCCGGTTCCCGGACGGCTCGGTCATCGACGTGCACACCGACGCCGAGGCGATGACCAGCGAGATCGAGCGCACCTGCGGACGTGCCGACGCCGACGGGTACCAGCGGCTGGTGGCTTACCTGGGCCGCCTGTACGACATCGAGATGCCCGGCTTCATCGACCGGAACCTCGACAGCGTCACCGATGTCGTGCGACCGGACGCCATCCGGTTGCTGACGATGGGCGCAGTCCGCAAGCTGCCGTCGCTGGTCGGGAGCTACCTCCAGGACCCGCGATTGCGCCGAATCTTCTCGTTCCAGGCCATGTATGCCGGGCTCGCCCCGCAGGAGGCGCTGGGGATCTACGCCGTCATCGCCTACATGGACTGCGTCCGCGGGGTGTTCCTGCCGCGCGGCGGCATGCACGCGCTGCCCGTCGCCATGGCCGCCGCGGCCGCCGATCACGGCGTCGATATCCGTTACGACAGTGCTGTGTCGCGGATCGAGGTGAGTGGTGGCCGGGCCACCGGTGTCGTGATGGCGGACGGCGAGCGGCTCACCGCCGACGTGATCGTCGTCAACGCCGATCTGCCGATGGCCTACCGGCACCTGCTCGCCCCGGAGCACACGCCCCGCCGGGTCAAGCGGCTGAACTACTCGCCGTCCTGCGTGCTGTTGCACGTCGGTTCGACAGCGACCTACGACCAGCTGGCCCACCACACGATGGACTTCGGCACCGCGTGGGACCGCACCTTCGACGAGATCATCCACCGCGGCGAGGTGATGTCCGATCCTTCCTTCCTGGTCAGCAATCCCTCGTCCACGGACGATTCACTGGCACCGGACGGCAAGCAGACCTATTACGTGCTGTTCCCGGCACCGAACACGGTGAGCGGCCGGAACATCGACTGGGACACTTTCGGACCGCGGTACCGCGACGAGATGATCGCCACCATGGAATCCCGCGGTATGACGGGATTCGGCGACGCCATCGAGGTCGAGCGGCTGGTCACGCCGGAGGACTGGCTGCGGATGGGAATCGCGGCCGGGGCCCCCTTCTCGGCGAGCCACCACGTGCCGCAGACCGGGCCGCTGCGGCAGCCGACGCTGGACCGGAACATCGAGAACCTGGTGTTCTGCGGCGCCAACACCCAGCCGGGCGTCGGCGTGCCCATGGTGCTGGTGTCCGGGCGGCTCGCGGCGGAGCGGATCACCGGACTCGCGGGCAGGGGTGCCTGAACCGGGCGCAACGGCCGATATGTTGATCGTCATGAGCGGTGGACGACGGTGAGCCCGGACAGCGATCTCACGGCGGCCGGCATCACCGATCCGCGGTTGCGGGCTGATTACCTGCATTGCCGGGAACTGGCCCGTGAGCACGGCCGGACCTACTTCCTGGCGACCCGATTCCTGCCTGCCGGGCGCCGGCCGGCCATCCATGCGTTGTACGGGTTTGCCAGGACCGCCGACGACATCGTCGACGACGTCACCCCCGGTGTGACGGTCGAGGCCAAACGGGTCGGCCTGCAGCGCCTCATCGACGAGTTCCACGATCCGGATCGGGCCGCGGAGCCCTCGGTGCGGGCGGCGCTGGACACGGCCCGCCGGTACGACCTGGGCCCGCAGCTGTTCGAGGATTTCCTCACCAGCATGCAGATGGACCTGACGGTCACCGAGTACGACACGTTCGAGGACCTGCACACCTACGTCTGGGGCAGCGCGGCGGTCATCGGGCTGATGGTGCTGCCCATCATGGGCACCGTCGTACCCAGGGATCAGGCGGCGCCCTACGCGGCGGATCTGGGCATCGCCTTCCAGCTCAGCAACTTCATCAGGGACGTCGGCGAGGACCTCCGGCTGGGCCGCATCTACCTGCCGCAGCAATCGTTGCGGAAGTTCGGCGTCGACCGGGCACGGCTGGAGCAGGGAGTCGTCGACGACGACATCAGGGCGCTGCTGGCTTTCGAGATCGACCGCACCAGGGGGATCTACCAGCGGGCTGAGCCCGGGATCGCCATGCTCGCCCCTGGGGCGCGCGGCTGCGTCCGGGTGGCGTTCCAGCTGTACGGCGACATCCTGACGGCGGTGGAGCAGGCCGACTATCAGGTGTTCGGGCCGCGGATCCGGGTCACCCGGCGGCGCCGGTCGCGGATCGCCGCGGGCACCGTGCTGACCGGGGCGCTGACCGGGGTAGGAAGCCGCGTCAGGCGCCGGATCGGTCGGGATCGCGGCGTCCCAACCACACCCAGCAGCTGAGGACGAGCGTCACCAACCCGAAACCGAAACCGATGTCCTCCAGCGGCGCATAGACCACCCTGATCCCGAGGATGACGTCCGGGCTGTACTGCACGATGTTCAGGCCGGTGAGGATCCCGTTCACGATGAACTGGAAGAACAGCACGATGCCGTAGCTGGCCCAGAAGAGCCGGGTGCGCAGCAACCCGGTCCGCAGCACGAACAGGTCGACGACGACCGCCACCACGATGGCGGTCAACGAGGCCCAGGTGTAGACGCCCGGGGTCACGGTCCCTCCACCGTCCCCCGGTCGCGCTCCCGGCGGCGGGGGTCGGCCCAGTCGGGCTTGAGATGCCTGACCGCCTCGAGCGTCAGGATCCCGCAGATCGGGATCGCGACGAAGAAGGTGATCTCCTCGATGGGCAGCGCACCGACGAAGATCCCGGTGATGTACTCCGGGTCGAACCACCACCAGCCGGCCTGGATGGCCAGGTAGTCCCAGATCAGGAAGACGGCGGCCACCGGCGCGATCGCCAGCGCCGCCCTGGAGAACCGGCCGTACACCCTGGCCTTGAGGAAGAACTCCAACGGCAGGGTTCCGATGAGGCAGGCGGCCATCACCGCCAGGTAGGTCAGGTGCTGCATCGCAGCATCACCGGCTTCTGCGGGGTCAGCGTCAGCCCGCCGCGGACGCCCACCCGCTCGTCGATCCGGGTCAGGTCCGAACCGGCGAACGAGGTGACGGCGGCACGCAGCATCGCGGTGGCGAGTGGTCCGCCCAGGCAGGTCCGCTCGCCGGCCGCGAAGGGGATGTAGCCCCAGGCCGGAAGCGGCTCACCGAATCGCTCGGGCCGGAACGTCAAGGGGTCCGGCCACAGCTCGCCGCTCCGGTGCGTCAGGTACGGGCTGTACAGCACCAACCGGCCGGCCGGGATCGGGTACCCGTCGAATTCGGTGTCCTCGGTGGCGACCCGGCTGCCGATCCAGCCCGACGGATAGAGCCGCAGCGCCTCGTGGACCACGCCGGCAGCAGCGTCGGGCACGTTCAGCTCGGGCCGGGCGGCCAGTTCCCAGAGTGCGAAAGCCATGGCGTGCGCGGTGGTGTCGTACGCCGCGGCCACTGCCACCCTGGCCTCCTCGACGCCGCCCGGCAGCGACGCGAACAGCGGGGACAGGGTCGACGGGTCGGGGTCGGCGAAGGCCTCGCGCAGTGCCCGCTCCATCCGTCGAACCCGGAACGGCCTACGCAGCAACGGTTGTGGCATCGGGCCGTCCAGCGGTGCGACGTAGGACTTCAGCACCGCTCGAGGGAACTGCGGGCCGAGGAACGCAACCATGATCATCTCGCGAACGAGGTCGGAGGAGAAGGACACCGCGTCGAACGGGCCCTGCGGGCGGTACCGCTGGGCCACCTCGGCGAACTGCTCGGCGAACCGCCTCGTCACCTCCTTGCGGTGGAAGGACGGGTTGACCAGCGCCCGCCGGCCGCGGTGCTCCGGCGCATCCGTCGCGACGAGCCCGGCCGACAGGTACGGCGAGAGTTGACTGAGGCTGCCACGACTGCGGAAGGTTTGCAGGTCGCTCAGGACGAAGCGGTTCCAGGCGGGGGAGTAGCCGACCACGGCACGGCGCCAGAGCCGCAGGCCGAACACCGGTCCGAGCCGGGCGCCCTCCTCGAGCAGTGCCAGTCCGTTCGAGGTCCACCGCGAGAGGTGACCGAACGGCGGCCGGGTCGACGGTGACGGCAGTTGCGGCGGAGCGGCAGACCTGGCTGAGAAGGTGCTCATCCGTAGACCCGCCCACGCCAGGTCTGTCGGCGGCGCATGGCGCGCGCGACGACGGGGAGCGCGGCCACCGGGGAGGCGGCGACAGCCATCGCCGCGGGCCAGTCCCGGCCACCGGTCTTGGACTCGACCAGCAGCCGTTCCGCCACCGCGAGCAGCGCCGCACCGCGCCACCACCACGACCTCCCGAGCCCCGCCATCGGCAGCGTGTACGCCGCGAGATGCCACGCGTATCCGGCAATCACCAGGCCGCGGCTTCCGCCGGCCGTGGCCGTGAGGCCCCGGCCGAGACCGTCGATCACCCCGCGGTAGCCGACGCACATCCGCACCGCCAGCAGGTCACCGCCGAGCGCGAGTCCGAGCCGCAACCCGCGACGGCGCGACAACCGCGCCATGGCAACGTCTTCCACCAGTTCGGTGCGCACGGCCGCAAAGCCGCCGACCGTGTCGTAGGCGGTACGCCGGAAAGCGAGCAGCGCGCCGCAGGCGGTGGCCGCGGACGGGGCTGGCGCCCGCAGCAACCCGAAGGGCAGCAGGCACAGCACCACGTCGTCGATCAACGGGACCAGCAGACGCTCCGCCCAGCTGACGGTGCGTTCCCGAGGGAACACCGAGAACACATCGGCCTGCTGCCTTTCCATCTCCTCGACGACGGCGGTGATCGCGCCCGGCCCGAGCTCCACGTCCACGTCGCAGAACAGCAGCAGCTCTGCGTCGGTGTGGTCGGCCAGTTGCGCGCACGCCCACGTCTTCCCGGTCCAGCCGTCCGGCCTCGGCGCACCGGCCAGCACCGTCACGCTCGGGCTTGCCCCGGGAGGTCGGCCGGCCGCCGCGCGCCGGACGATCTCCGCGGAGTCGTCGGTCGATTCGTCGTCCAGGAAGATCAGGTGCGCGGCTCCGCCGGCGAGCAGCCCGGGAAGGGTGCCGGGTAACCGGTCGGCCTCGTTGCGCATCGGGAGCAGCACCGTCACATCGAGCGCCGGGCCGTCCGGCTCGCGCCGAAACGGGGTGGGTCGCGCTCGGAGCACCGGGAACCACCGCACGTTCGCCAGCAGGATGATCAGCTTCATCCCGAGGAAGGCGACGACGAGTCGGGGAAACACCGCGAAGAGGCGGATCACCGGACCATCGCTCCGCCGAACCGCTCGTTCCAGCTGCGGACCCCGCTCACGACCTGCCGGAAGCCGGGCAACGGGACCATCGGGTCGGCGGCGGCGAGCTCGGCGTCCAGCCGCTCCACCCCCGCCGAGAGCACTGCGTGCGGGTCATCTGCGGTATCGACGGCGGGGGCGATGTCCAGGTATGCCTCAGGGGCCTGGTTGCCCCGCAGCAGCACACGGGTGGCGACCACGAGCAGCTGGGCACCGCTACGGTCGGCCAACCAGCGGGCCCCCGGGCGCGCCGGACCGACCGGACCGGCTGGACGGAGCTCGCCCTCCGGGAACACCACCAGGACGCCGCCATTGACAAGCCCGGCCAGGGCAGTGCGCAGTTGCGTCGTCAGGATGACGCCGGCCAGCCGGAGGGCACCCGGGCGGCTCATCGTTGCCGCGTCCACCAGCACCGCGACGTCCTTGCGGCCGGTGGCCCGCAGCGCGCCGGCCGCAGCGAAGAAATCCCACCAGGTGTGGTGGTTGGTCGTCCAGACAGCGGGGCCGGTCGGCAGGTCGCCGCGGACCCAGATGCCGCGGAGGTTGTGCCTGACGAGTTGGTCCAGTGCGATACCGAGCGCCTGCTCACCGGCAGAGTTCAGTGCTGCGCGTGCTGAAGATGCTGCATCAGCCAACCCGCTCGTTCTCCCAATCCACTTCGGACCGGGGCAGCAGCCCCTGATGGGCGGCGGCCACTTTGGTCTCGATCTGCCGGCGAACGTACCGCTCAGGCATGGAGACCAGCTCAGCCGGTGCACCGGCGGCGGCCGCCGAGCGGCCGGCACGGCGTGCGAGGACACAGGCGAGGTCGACGGTGCGGCTGATCGAACCGGACCCGAGGACGATCGTCTCGGCCTCGTCCAGTGCCTCCGAAGGCACGCCGGGACGCAGCAGCGATCGCAGCCTGAGCGCGGCGCCCGCGCCGCCCGTCTCCAGGGTGTAGACGGTCGGCATTGTCACGGTGCCGGCCCGGAAATCCGCACCGATCGGCTTGCCCAGTGCCGCCTGGTCGGCGACCAGGTCGAGCACGTCGTCCATCAGCTGGAGCGCGACACCGAAGTCGGAGCCGTAGTCGCCGAGCGACCCGACCTGCTCCTCCGAGCAGCCACCCACCCGGGCGCCGATCCGGCAGGCCGCCTTGAGCAGGGCGCCGGTCTTGAGTTCCGACACCCGCAGCACGTCGTCCGCCGACGCCGAGGGATCGAATCGGAGCCGTTCCTCCAGCGCCTGGCCCTCACACATCTCGGCGAGCGCGCCGGCCAGGTCGTCGACGTTCTCCGCGCCGGTGGCGGCGATGGTCCGCCAGCTCAGGGCGATCATGGCGTCGCCGGCGATGACGGCCGTCCCCATGCCCTCGTGCCGGTGGACGGCCAGCACGCCGCGCCGGGTGTCGGAGTCGTCCAGCAGGTCGTCGTGCACCAGCGACGCGCTGTGCAGCAGCTCGACGGCGACCGCCGCGGACAGTGCCGCCGTGGCGCCGAGTGGGCCGATGTCCGCGCAGCGCAGGACGAGATCCGGTCGCAGCCGTTTGCCACCCGCGTCGACGACGCGATGGCAGCCGGTCCGAACCGGCTCCGGCAAGACGTCCAGTGCAGCGAGCAGGGCCTTCTCCACGACCAGGGTGCTCGTCGCCGCCGAACCCGAGGTGGAATGCAGGGCAGTCACCCCGGGAGCCTCGGTTCGTTCCGAAGCAGGTGCGCTCTGTACCGCCGTCATCGCTTCTCCAGCCTCACCGTCGTGTCGTCACCAGGGCCGCAGGAGCGGTCCACCGCGATCGCCGACGGCTCGGTCGGCACAGTCGCTGACCTGCGGTGCTCCCACCAGTCCTCGATCGCCGCTCCCGGATCTCGTCGGATGACCCTCTGCCATGACAGGGCTTCCGTATCGATGATGCCCACCCGCGCCGTCGCGGACTGCGTTCTCCTTGCCGATACCGGTCGAAGAGCGGGCCCGGATGCACTGTGATCGAGAAGTTTACCCGGTCTGTCCCGGGCGATCGGGAGCGACGCTCCAGGGTGACGACGCCACACGCGGGTGCCGGAGGTCAGTGAACCGGCTTACCGCCGGTCACCCCGAGCACCTCGGCAGTGATGTAGCTCGACTCCTGCGAGGCGAAGAAGACGAACGCGGGCATCGCGGAGCCGGTGCGGTGACCGGGCGCTGCCTCTATCGGCCGGATCAGCGGATTCGGCCGTCCTCCTGGAAACCGACCGCGTCGACCTTGCGGTGGAACCGGGTCCCGGCGATCCCGCCGAGCACGGCGCCGATCAGCGCAACCAGCACGGCGGCTCCGATGGCGATCAGTCCCACCGTCGTCACGCTGCCCTCGTCGACCGGGATGCGGGGCAGGTTGAGTTGGGCGAGCACGTTGTACTGGGATCCCGCGATGGCGCCGACCGCGGCGATGACGGCCGTGGTGACCAGCGCCCACAGCCACACGGCCAAACCCTGCTTCGCGCCGCTGAACCGGGCCATCCGGCCCGCCACGTACCCACCGCAGTAGTAGGCGACCAACAGAATGACCAGCAGCAGGATCGCGCCGACCAGACCGACGGTCTGCGCGGATCCGGTATCGGTCTGCGATTCCTGGACGACGTCGTTCGAGGTGACGCCCAACGCGACGCCCGCGGCCGCCACGATCGTGATCAGCAGCACTGCCATACCCGTCGCCGTCAGCCAACCGAAGAAGCCTGAGCCGAAGGACATCCCGCCGAAGTGTTCCTTCTCCCGGGCGGCAACTGTCTGCCGGTCGGGCAACACCGTGGCCGGCATCGCGCGTTCGGTGGTCTCACCCGCGACCGGGGGCGCTCCGGCGGTCGCGAATCGCGCCGTCGCCCCCGCGGGGTCGCTGCGGGCGGGGTCGGTACGGACCGTCGGATCGTTGACCAAGTGCCCGTCATCGAAGGGGGAATCGCCGTACCGGGACTCTGTCGTCCGGACCGTCGGATCGGCGGAGCGGTCCCCGCGGTAGGCAGCGGGAGTCGGGCCGGTCTGGCTCCGCAGCCGGTCCTGGTCGTCGAAGTCCTGGTCGAATTCCGCCCTGGCGCGCATGTCGTCCGCCGTTCGCAGGTCCATTGTCCGGTCGTCGGCGGAAGTCGGTCGATCTACTTGATGATTTGCTGCCGTAACTGAAGATTGTCCACTTTCGGCTGGCTCTTCCGAGCGTGCCGGTGGTGTATAGGGATGGCTCATGGTGTGCCTCCTCGGGCGTCGTCGCGTTGGCGTGTACCCGACGCCGAGCGAGGTAAACGCCTTGTGGAGCAGGGTGTCCGGAGCTCGGGGCGGCCGGCGGGCCGGCATTGGCTGGTGGTCGAGAAAATCCGGCTCCGCCGGTTTACATCGCAAAGTGCCAGGGCAATGAAGAGTTTGAGATGCGACGGCGCCTCCAGCGCTGTCAGGCCAATGCCGAAGGGAGAGCGCGTGAACATCAGCAAGGACCAGATCCTTCAGCTCCTCCGCGATCGCGGCCAGGGGGACAAGGCCGACCAGGCCTCATCCGAATTGCCCGACCAGGTGGACACCGACCAGCACTCGGATCTGCTGTCGAAGTTCGGTATCGATCCGCAGCAACTGCTCGGCCAACTGGGCAGCAAGCTTGGAAACATCTTCTGAGCCAGCATTTCTCGTGTACCAACCCTCATCGCCACGGGGCGATGGGTAGACACATCCCGCCGTTCCGGCGGGTTCCCCAGAAAAGGAGAATCGATGACCAACGCAACGGGCCCCGACGCCTACATCGGCAGGAACGCCGTCGATCCGCAGGGTGACAAGATCGGATCCGTCGGACAGGTCTACCTGAACGACGAGACCGGCCAGCCGGACTGGATCACCGTGAACACAGGCCTTTTCGGTACCAAGGAGCACTTCGCACCGCTGGCCGGCTCGAGCTTCAACGGTGACGCGCTGGTCCTGCCCTTCGACAAGAGCATCGTCAAGGACGCCCCCGACGTCGCCGATGCCAGCCACCTGGACGTCGACGAGCAGGAGGCGCTGTACGCCTACTACGACCGTTACCTCGGCGCCGGTGGTGGCACCGCCGACGACGGGCGGACCACCGACGACGACCGGACCACCGACGTGGACGTCGACCGCACCGGTGACATCGACGCCGGCCGGACCCGCGGCGAGGGATATGACACCTCGGGCCCGAACACCGACGATGCGATGACCAGGTCGGAAGAGCACCTACGGGTCGGCACCGAGCAGGTCGCCGCCGGTCGCGCGCGGCTGCGCAAGTACGTCGTCACCGAGCAGCAGTCGGTACAGGTGCCGGTGACCCGCGAGGAGGTGCGGGTCGAGCGCGAACCGATCACCGAGGCGAACCGCGGCGCGGCTAGCTCCGGCGGCGAGATCACCGAGGAGGAGCACGAGGTCGTGCTGCATGCCGAGCGTCCGGTCGTCCAGACCGAGGCGGTTCCGGTGGAGCGGGTTCGGCTGGGCACCGAGACCGTCACCGAGCAGGAGACCGTCACCGGCGACGTCCGCAAGGAGCAGATCGAGGTCGACGACGACGTCACCACCTCGACCACGAACGACGGCCGCCGCGACATCTGATCGATGACGGATCAGAACGGCACCGCAGCCGATCGGCCGCCCGGGGAATCCTCGACGGGCGGCCGGTCGGCTGGGCCGGCAAGCAGCGACGAGCAGTCGCAGCACCGCTCTGACGACGCGCCACTGGCCGACCGGCTCGAGGTCGATCCCGAGCGCGGTGACGTGAAGGGCTGACGCCGACACGCGAAGAAGGATCGACGGAACTGGTTTACGTTGTAAACTGATCCCGTCAGCCTTTCGAAGCGAGGTGATCATGTCGGAGCGATGGCAGTCCGTGGGGCTCGGGGTCTTCGACCTGCCGTTGGCGGCGATCGCCGAGTCGATGCGCGAAGCACTGGCACGCCGCAGCTCCGCTGAGGCCTTCGAGGTGATGGCGCGAACGGCAGCCGCACAGGGACCCTGGCACGCGGCGTCCATCACGCTGCTCGGGACGGGCGACATCCCGGTGGCCGCGGCATCGTCCGACCCGCTGGCGCGGTTGGCGGACAATCACCAGATGGAGCTCAGCGAGGGGCCGGGTTGGGACGCCCTGCGATCCGTGGATCTGCATGTCGCCGACGACGTGACCGCTGACGACCGGTGGCCGCGGTGGTCACCGCTGGTGGTGCAGATGGGAATCTCCGCCACCGTGGCCGTCCCGCTCTTCACCGATACCCGGCTCGGTGCCATGACGTTGTACGGCCGGGATCCGTATGCCTTCGATGCCCCGGACATCGAACGCGCGCGCATCCTCGGCGCCCACGTCTCGGTGGTGGCTGCACACTCCCGGATGGAGCAGAACCTGTGGAGGGCGATCGACGGGCGGAACTTGATCGGTCAGGCACAGGGCATCCTGATGGAGCGCTATCAGCTCACGGCCGAACAGTCGTTCGCGTTGCTGCGCAGGTACTCTCAGGCGCAGAACGTCAAACTCGCGAAGCTCGCACTGCAGCTCGTAGAGACCGGCGTGCTGGCGGACCTGGCCCCGGAGGCGGGTCCCGCGGCATGGTGCGGCTCCTGACGAGTCGGTGCCGCTGAAGCGATCTGGGAGGTGCAATGCGCTCCACCCCGATGGATCCGGACACCCCGGAGGCGCGCGGCGCGGCGGCCGCGGTGCTGCAGCCTGGCGAGCCGGGAACCGGACGCGGTTCGCTGGACCGGCAGAGGATTCTCGGTGCTGCGATCGGTCTGATCGACGAGCACGGCCTGCGGTACCTCACGATGCGCCGGCTGGGCGCCCATCTCGGTGTCGAGGGCATGGCGCTGTACCACTACATTCCCGGCCGCGAAGCCCTGCTGGACGGGATCGTGGAGACCGTGATCGACGAGCTTTACGGGGATCCGGACGTGCACCTGAGCCATCCGCAGTGGCAGGAGTACCTACAGCGGCTGGCGCACGGGGTGCGGCGCATCGCCCTGGCCCACCCGCAGGTGTTCCCGTTGATCGCCACACGCCCACCCGCCGCGCCGTGGGTGCGCCCGCCGTTGCGCAGCCTGCGCTGGATGGAGTCCTTCCTGCAGACGTTGCGGGATTGCGGATTCAACGATGTCGACGCGGTGGCGACGTACCGGTCGTTCTCCAGCTTCCTGCTCGGTCATCTGCTGCTCGAGGTGTCGGCGCACGGGGCGGACATCGGTCCGGTCGAGGAGGAGGGCCCGGGTCGCAGCGATCCGGCCGACCTTTCCGGGTACCCGCTGCTGAGCGCCCTGGAGCCCGAACTGTCCCAGGACCACAGTGCCGACGAATTCGAGGAATCACTCGAGACGCTGATCGACCGGATCGAACTCCTGGTCGGGCGTCGCTGAATCACGGAGGTGGTCCCATGACGACAGGCCCGCGATCACTGTTGGTGCTCGGTGCCAGTGGCGACCTGGCCGGGCGGCTGCTGCTGCCCGCGCTGGGGAGGCTGCTGTGCAGCCCCGACCGTCCCGAGGACCTGCTGCTGGTGGGGTCCGGGTCGGAGAACTGGGATGACGCAACCTGGCGCAACCGCGTTGCCGAGTCCTTCGCGACGGTGTCGGCAACCGGCCCCGAGATCGACGACATCGTCGCCCGCACCGTCTATGTTCCGGCCGACGTGACCAAAGCCGTTGAGCTGCAACGATTGCTGGACGCCTGCGTGGCCGGTGCGCCGGCCATCTATTTCGCCCTGCCGCCCCGGATCACCGCGCTGGCCTGCGAGGCGCTGGGCGAACTGGAGCTGCCCGCAGGCACCGAGCTGGTGCTCGAGAAACCCTTCGGCACCGACGAAGCCGGTGCGGCGGCACTGAACGCGGTCATCGGCCGGCTGGTCCCGGAGAACCAGATCTACCGGGTGGATCATTTCCTGGGCAAGTCCACCGTGCTGAACCTGCTGGGCCTGCGCTTCAGCAACCGGCTGTTCGAGCCGATGTGGAGTGCCGACCATGTGGAGAAGGTCGACATCGTGTTCGACGAGGCGCTCGCGCTGGAGAACAGGGCCAGGTACTACGACGGCGCCGGCGCACTCGTCGACATGATCCAGTCGCATCTGCTGCAGGTGCTCGCCCTGATCGCGATGGACCCACCCGCGAGTCTGGCCGCGGGCGATCTCCGCGATCGGAAGGCGGAAGTGGTACGGGCAACCCGGGTCTGGGGCGGCGACCCGGCCGGCGCGGGCCGGCGGGCCCGCTACACCGCGGGAGTGATCGATGGGCGCCAGCTCCCGGCGTACGCCGACGAACAGGGGGTGGATCCGGCGCGGAACACCGAGACCCTGGCCGAGGTCACCCTCGAGGTCGATACCTGGCGCTGGGCGGGTGTCCCGTTCCGGCTGCGGTCGGGCAAGGCGGTCGCCGCGTCCCGGAAGGAGATCGTCATCACCTTCAAGAAGGTGCCCCGGGTGCTGCCCGGGCTGCACGGGGAAGAGCTGCCCACGCGGCTGAGGATCTCGATGGGCCCCGACCGGATGTCGTTGGACCTGAACATCAACGGACCTGACGACCCGTTCGGATTGGACCGGATCGCGCTGTCCGCGGACTTCAACGGCGGTCGGCTACCCGCCTACGGCGAGGTGCTGGCGGGTGTCTTCGCCGACGATCCGCTGCTGTCGGTCCGCGGCGACACCGCGCAGGAATGCTGGCGCATCGTCGACCCGGTGTTGGCCGCGTGGCGCGCCGGTGAGGTGCCCCTGGAGGAGTACCCGGCCGGGTCGGCGGGACCGGACGGCTGGCCGGTCTGACCGGCGCCCGGCCGCCTGCTCAGACCGGGGGGACCGGGGCGAGGAAGCGAGAAACCGTCCAGCCCAGCTTGTCCGCCGAGCTGATGATCTCCATGTGCCCGCCATGGAACATCTCGAGCGTCGCATCGGGAAGGAGCTTGGCCATCAGTCGCGCGTTCGACGACGGGACGATCGGATCGTCGTCACCGCTCATCACCAGCACCGGCTGGGACAGCAGCGGCAGGAAAGGCAGGCTGGTCCAGGTTCCCAGCGCCGCGAGTTGATGCAGGTACCCGCGACCGGTGCCGTCACCCTGCAGTGCGGCGAGCAGCGTTCCCAAGTCCGATCTGCGCTCGCGGCCCGTGGTGCGGAACAGCGTCTCCGGGCGCAGCGTGAGGCCGGGGATCTGCATGTCCGGCGGCATCATCAGGCCGGCCAGAGCGCGCACGTCGCCAGGTACCGAGAGGGTGCCCGTGCTCGTGCTGAGCAAGACCAGCCGTCGGCATCGAGAGGCGTGCTGGAGCGCGAACTGCTGCGCCAGCGCCCCGCCCCACGAGTAGCCCAGCACATCGACCTGGCCGTACCCCAGTTGATCGAGCAACCGGGACATCATCCAGGCCAGTTCGGGGAACGAATACGGGCGGAGCCCGGCCGGCGAGCCGCCGACGCCGGGGGTGTCAACCCGGATGACCTCGATGGCGGGGTCGATCGCGTCGACCAACGGCTGGAACAGCTCAAGACCCGCGCCGATGCCGCCGTACATCAGCAGCGGTGTCCCGGTGCCCGTGCCGCTCCTGATGTCGACGCGGAATTCCTGACGGGCAACGGTCACCTGCCGGGCCGTGCCGCCCACTCCGGTGGTGTCGTTGAACGCCATGTCATGTCCGATGTCGTGTGCGATGGCCACGCGATCTCCTCCCGGTCTCCGTTGACCGATTACCCATCTCCAGCGAAACCGGTCTTCGGCAGCGGAGCCCGTCACCGGAAGAATCTGCAGGTGAGATGGTGTCGGGCCGCCGACCGGGGCCGGGACGGCCGAGCGTACCTGCGATCTTGCGATCGGTCCTTTCGGGAGACGGGGCGCGCCGCCGACGGTGCCGAAGGCGGTCGCGGGCGGTTGATCGCCGGTCGTCCGGGGAAGAACAGGAACATGACCTTCGACCCAGCCGAGCAATCGTCACCGCGAAGGAGGTCCGCGAGCGCGGCCGGCGGGCCGTGGTGGCTCACCTGGACACCACCGGCTCGAGGCGTGCGGCGACGTCGTCGACGATCTCGCCGGGCGGCCCGGCAGATGGTGGCCGCGGGCAACGGCGGCCGGATCGTCGCGGTGACCAGTGTGCACGAGCACCGGGCGCCGGTGGGGAGTGCCGCGTACGACGGGGCGAAGCACGGCTTGGGCGGTCTGGTGAAGACGATTGCGCTGGAGTTGGCGCCGTACGGGATCACCGCCAATTGTGTCGCGCCGGGCGAGATCGCCACCCGATGACGAACCTGACCGACGAGGATCCGCACACCACGCACCGGCTGGGTGTGCCGGTCTGCAGGCCGGGGGACGCGTGAGATCGCGGCCGTGGTTGCCTTTCTCGCGCCACCCGCCGCAAGCTACGGGAACGGCGCCTCCTGGCCGGTGGACGGTGGCATGCTGTTGATGGGACCGCAGGCCGGGTCCCACATCACCAGTGACGACTGGCGTTCCGGATGAGTGCATCCGTTCCGACCGTCGTCACCCCGTCCAGAGATGAAGGAGTGGAACATGTCTGCCCAGAGTTCTGATGTGACAAAGGTTGCCGAGCTGGCCAAGGACATCCGGATCGGGATGCTGACCACGGTGGACGCCGATGGGCATTTCATCAGCCGCCCGATGGCACAGCAGGATGTCGAGTTCGACGGCGACCTGTGGTTCTTCGCCGAGCGGGATTCCCGAAAGGTCAGGCACATCGCCGCAAGCCCCGAGGTGAACGTCACCCTGACATCGAACGACACCTGGATTTCGTTGTGCGGCACCGCCAGTGTGGTGGAGGACCGGGCGAAGGCGAAGGAGCTGTGGAATACCTGGGTGGAGGCGTGGATGCCGCAGGGGCCCGAGGATCCGAGCGTGGTGCTGATCAAGGTCACCGCCGACAGTGCCGAGTACTGGGACACCCCGGGGGGCCGGATCGCGTCGGTGATCAGCTTCGTCAAGGCGAAGGTCACCGGCGAGCCCTACGACGGTGGCGAGAACGAGCGGGTCTCGCTGTAGTCCACCTGGGGCACCGCCCCGCCGGTCGTCTCAGGGGAGCGGCCGGCGGGTGATCGGGCCCTGTCTCACCAACTCCGCGAGCGACCCGAGGACAGTCCGGCGGCGGAGCACCGGGCTCCTCGTGCTCGCGGCATCGCGCATCCCCGCCACCACCTCGCGGAGCGCGTCGCGCGCGTCGACCGCCGGCTCCCAGCCCAGTACGGTTCGGGCCCGGGTGGTGTCCAGGGCCGGCACCGCGAACGCCAGGTCGATCCAGCCGGCGTCGATCCGCTGCAGGTGCGCATGCCAGGTGGCGGCGACGACCGCGCGCAATGCAGGCGCCGGGAACTGCACCGGGCGGCTGCCCAGGGCGGCGGCGATGTCGTCGCGGGTGATCAACGGCTCGGCGGCGATGTTGAACGCCCCTCCGGCTCGCCGATCCACGGCCGCCAGCACCGCGGCGGCAAGGTCGTCGGCGTGCACCACGGGGACCGTCAGGCTGCGGTCGAGTGGCAGCAGCGGCAGTGCGGTGATCAAGCGGGAGGGCACGTAACCGGGCACGCCGTAGCGCAGCAGCGCACTGGCAGCATCGCGCTGCAGCACGATGCCGGGCCGGAACCGGGTGACCACGGTGCCGACGCCCGGGCCGCTCTGGAAGTCGTCGAGGATGCGCTCCGCGGCCGCCTTGTGCCTGCTGTACACCGATGACGGCACCCCGTCGGTCGGCCAGCTCTCATCCACCCGCCGCCCGCGTTCGGCCCGCCGGTAGGCGCCTACCGACGACATGTGGATCAGTTGGCCGACGCCCGCACGGGCCGATGCCTGCGCCACGGCCCGCAGGCCGCCCACCCCGACCCGCTCGAGCCGATCGGCGTCGTGCGTCGGCTGGAACCCCCAGGCCAGGTTGACGACCGCGTCCGCGCCGTCGAAGACCCCGACCAGCCGGTTCGCCGCCGCGGGGGCCGAGATGTCGACCGAGTGCCAGCGGGCGATGTCGTACGGCGTGTCGCGCGGCGGCGTCCGTCGAGTGACCCCGATCACATTCAACGTCGGATCAACCGAAGAGTTCTTTCGGCTCCTGAACTTGACGGAACCGCTGGCCAGCAGCCTGAGCAGGGCCGTCCCGACGTTCCCGCTGGCCCCCACGATGACGATGCGCATGGCGGTTCTGTACCCATCTTTCGGGCACTGAGGAGCAGACTGGAAAAAAAAGCGGCGAAATTCGCCCGTTTCAGTGCCGGTCACCCGTTTCGGGGGTGCAAAATGGGGTACTGGACGAGCATCAGACCAAGGAGGCTCACCATGAGCAGCAGTCCACGAAGGAACACGCGGCACTACCCTCTGACCGCACGTCAGGCGGAGGTGCTGCACGCGGTGGCGGAGGATCGGGTCCAGCGGGGGATCGTTCTGGGCACGTTGGAACCACACCTGCTCGACGACCAGGACGTGATCTGGACGTTGCGAGCACTGGTGGTGAAGGGGTTGGTGCAACTGCGGCCCATCGGTCGACCCCGGTTGACCGACAGGGGCTTTCAGCACCTGCGCATTGCGGCATGACCAGCAGGCAGGCCGGCTTCTTCAGCCGGCCTGCCCCGCTCGGCCGTCGATCTCCAACGGAAGCCAGCCGACCAATCGCTCGATCTCGCGGTCCCAATAGCCCCACTCGTGCGTGCCGGGACTGAAGCTGCTGTCAACGGCAATGTTCTTTGCCCGCAGCGCCGCCACACATCGCCGATTCGACTCCACCAGTGGGTCCTCGGTCCCACAACTCACCGACAGGGCCAGAGCATCGGCCGGGTCGAACCGGTCGATCAGCCAGAACAGGTCATCGGGTGTGCCTGCGACGGAGCGCCCGCCGAACACCCGGTCATCGACATCAGAGCGCAGTTTTTCGAGCTGTTGCAGTGCCGCCACATCGAGCGCGCCCGACATGCTTGCTGCGGCCGCGAATCGTCCCGGCTCGCGCAGCGCCCACTTGAGTGCTCCGTAGCCTCCCATCGACAGTCCCGCGACGAACGTATTCTGACGGTCCTGCGAGACGCGAAAGAACCGGGACACCACCGCCGGCAGTTCCTCCGACAGGAATGTCCAGTAGCGACTGCCGTGGGCTTCGTCGGTGTAGAAGCTGCGGTGTACCTGGGGCATCACCACGGCCAGCCCGACCGCCGCCACATACCGTTCGATCGACGTCCGGCGGAGCCAGGTGGTGTCGTCGTCGCTGAGCCCGTGCAGCAGGTAGAGCACCGGGGGATCACCCACCGTGTCGCGGCTGGTCAGCCCGATCTGCGCGGTCGTCGCCTGCGGCAGGATCACGGTCATCGACGTGCTCAGCGCGAGAACGTCGGAGAAGAAGTCGCAGCGGAGCAGGGCCACCAGGAGTCCCTTCGGGTGCGGATGCCGAGGCATGGGCGGTGGACGGGGCGGTCGACAGCGACGAATCGTCGCACATGCCGGTGACCCGCTGCGGCGGCACCGGTCGCTGACTGCTTAGCCTGGCGTGATGCCCGTCCGCACCGTCGTCCCGCCCGCCGCCATCGACTTCGACGCGGTCCGCCGCGAACTCGGAATCCCGGACGGATATCCCGCCGACGCGGTCGCCGAAGCCACCGCCGCTGCGGCCGACCCGCCGGTGCCCGTGCACCGGAGTGACCTGCCGTTCGTCACCGTCGACCCGCCCGGCTCCCGGGACCTCGACCAGGCCGTGCACCTCGAGCGGGACGCTGACGGCTACCTCGTCAGCTACGCGATCGCCGACGTGTCGTCCTTCGTCCGCGAGGGCGGACCGCTCGCGGCTGAGACGTGGCGACGCGGCGCGACGCTGTACAGCCCGGACGGCAACACGCCGCTGCATCCCGTCGAGCTGTCCGAGGGCGCCGCGAGCCTTCTCCCGGGGCGCGAGCGGCCCGCCGTGCTGTGGACGATTCGGCTCGACAAACGAGGTGAGCCAACCGATGTCGACGTCCGGCGGAGTGTCGTCAGGTCCGTCGCGCAACTCGACTACCCGGGCGTGCAGGCGGACGCCGACGCCGGCACCCTGCATCCGGCGATCGGGTTGCTACCCGAGATCGGTGTCCTTCGCCTGCAACGCGCGCGGGAGCGGCATGCGATCAGCCTGGACATCCCGGATGCCGAGATCGTCACCGGTCCCGACGGGCACTGGACGCTGGAGCTCCGCGCCGTCCTTCCGGTGGAGAAGTACAACGCGGAGGTCAGCCTGCTGACTGGAATGTGCGCGGCGTCGCTGATGGTGCGGGGCGGAGTCGGCCTGCTCCGGACGCTCCCCGAGCCGTCCGCGTCACAGGTCAGGGCGCTGCGCACGGCGACGGCCGCACTGGGTATCAGCTGGCCCGACGACGTGCCCGCCGGCGACGTCATCGCCTCGCTGGACGGGTCGAAACCGCTGGACGCCGCCTTCCTGGAGGACGCAGTACGGCTGCTGCGCGGCGCGGGCTACACACCCTTCGACGGTGAGCCGCCGGAGCGTCGCACGCACGGCGGTGTCGGCGCGCCATACGCGCACGTCACCGCCCCGCTGCGCCGGCTCGCCGACCGCTACGCCACCGAGGTCTGCCTCGCCCTGCACGCCGGCGAGCCCCTGCCGGACTGGACACGCTCGGCTCTGCCGGAGTTGCCCAAGACGATGGCGGCGGCGGACCGCAAGGCGTCGGAGTTGGTGAAGGCCTGCTCCGCGGCGGTCTCGGTGTTCGTGTTGCACGGTCGGGAGGGCGAGGTGTTCACCGCCACCGTCCTGCAGATCGAGGCGGAGCGGGAGCGCGCGATCGTGGTGCTGCACGAGCCCCCGGTCCGTGCGCACTGCGACCCCCACGGGTTGGTCGAGGGATCGGTGATCCGGGTGGAGTTGATGTCCGCCGACCCGGCCACCCATCGATTCGCGGTGCGTCCGGTGGGCTGACCGTGCCCCCTGCCGGGGCAGGTGGCACGCTGCACGCATGGGAGACGAGATCGGCCGATCCAAGGCCTTCTACTACAACATCAGCACCGGCCAGGTGGAGGGCGAGGGGGAGAGCAAGGCCAAGGATCTGCTCGGCCCGTTCCCCACCGCAGAAGAGGCCGCCAACGCCCTGGAGATCATCCGGGAGCGGGAGGCGCGAAAGAACGCCGAGGATCGGGAATGGCGGGACCGCTGATCGCGCTGACGGTCAGGTGAGACTCGCCGACCCGCCTTACCCCCGTGCGCGTGACCTGACCTGGGTCGTCGCACTCGCCGCCGCACTGTGGGGCACCGACGCGTTGCTGCGCCTGCCGCTGGCCCGGCAGGTGTCTGCGCCGACCATCGTCTTCGCCGAACACGCGGTCCTGGTGCTGGTGCTGCTGCCGTTCCTGCCGCGGGCGCTGCGAGCGTTCGCGCGGCTGGACCTGCGCGGCAGGCTCGCTGTGGTTGCCATCGGGGTCGGTGCCTCAGCGGTCGCAACCACGTTGTTCACGTTGTCCTTCCGGTTCGGCGATCCGGTCACCCCGGCCGTCATCCAGAAGTTCCAACCGGTGATCGCGATCGTCGGTGCGGCGATCGTGTTGCACGAACGGCTCCGCCCCTCCTTCGCCTGGTTCGCGGTGCCGGCCCTGATCGGCGCCTGGCTGCTGGCGTTTCCCGATCCGCTGTCCATCGGCGTCGACGAGATCGCCGTCGCACTTCTCGCGCTGGGCGCGGCCACCCTGTGGGCGGCCGGGACGGTCCTCGGCCGGTTGGTCGCCACCCGGCTGACCGCTGTCGAACTGACCACCCTGCGGTTCGCCTTCGGCCTGCCCGCCGCCCTGATCATCGTGCTGGCCACAGGGTCGCCGCTGTGGGTGCCCGATCTGCGGAGCACGGTGTCGGTGGCCGGTATCGCGTTGATCCCTGGCCTGTTGGCGATGTGGCTCTACTACGTGGGGCTGCGCCGGACCGCGGCATCCAGAGCCACCCTCGCCGAACTGGCGTACCCGCTGACGGCCGCCGTCGTCGGGGTCGCCTTCCTCGACGCACACCTGCTGGCCGGCCAATGGGTCGGCGCGGCGCTGGTGGTCGGCGCCGTCACCGCACTCGCCCTGCACGAATCGCGGGCAGCCGTCCCGTCGGTCCAGGTCGCTCCGGATCAGCTGGCCGGCGAACTGCGCTGACGGTGCATCCGGTGCCGGTTACGGCGCACGCTGGGCGTGCTGCCCTCGCGGGCGGAGGCGACGCGCTCGAGCAGCCAGTAGACGCCGTAGACGACGATCACCGCCGCGGTCACGTGTAAGAGCAGTGCGAGGCTGACACCGGCGATCACCCCTGCGCGCCACAGGCGGCCCCACAGCACCGACAGCGCCGCCGGGATCAGGACCGCGAAGACGGCGCCGAGGAGGAGTTCCTGCCACCACGGACGTTCTCCCATCCACGGCAACCGCACCCCGAGATCGAACAGGTCGAGCGTCGCCAGCACCCCGAGAACCGCCACGGCGAGCAGGGTTCCGACGACGACCGGCGCCCAGTACCAGCGCGGCCGCAGGGTGGTCACTGCCGTCGCCAGCGTGACGCCCGTCCAGATCAACCAGCGCCGCAGCACCGGCGTGCCCAGGCTTCCCATGGCGTCCCGGAGGATCCGGTCGGCCTCCTCCCGGTCGACGGAAGGGCCGTCGTGCGCCGGCGGCTCGCCCGGCTCGAGCACCAGGGCGTCGTGCACCAGGATCGCCGGTAGATGGGTGCCGAGGCCGGGGATCAGCCAGCCGAAGAACCACGGGATCGACGCCAGGTCGGTCCGGAACGTGGCCTGGTCCCGCGGGATGATGAACGGCCGGTCCGGGTAGTGCGGATCGCGGTACCCGAACTGCCGCAGCAGCAGGAAGTCCACGCCGGCCATCTGCAGTTGCAGCTGCAGGTCACCGCCGGTGGCGACGTCGAAGAAGCGGTCCGTCGGCGGCGTGCTCACCGGATGACCGCCGCTGTCGCGGCCAGCGCGGCCCGGTCCCGCAGCAGACGGCGTTCCCGGTCGTTGCCGGTCATCGACGCCGCCCGGTCGAACTCCGCTGCCGCCTCGCCGTGCCGTCCGAGCCGGTCGAGCAGGTCGCCGCGAACGCTCGGCAGCAAGTGGTACCCGCGCATCGCGGGCAGGTCCCGCAACTGGTCGGCGAGCGTCAGGCCGGCGGCGGGGCCGTAGGCCATGCCCAGCGCGACGGCCCGGTTGAGCTCCACCACCGGCGACCGGGTGATCGCGGCGAGATCCCGGTACAGCGCGGCGATCCGGACCCAATCGGTCGCGTCGGCGGTGGCGGCCCGGGCGTGGCAGGCGGCGATCGCCGCCTGGATCGCGTACGGACCCGGCTTCGCCGGCGGCACCACGCCGATCAGCGACTCGGACTGCGCCAGCGCGCGCAGGCCGCGCCCCAGATGGCCGGCGTCCCATCTACTGCGGTCCTGATCCAGCAGCAGCACCGGTTCGCCTCCGGGACCGACGCGTGCCCCTGCCCTGGCGGACTGCAGCTCCATCAGCGCCGACAGGCCGTGCACTTCGGCGTTCTTCGGCAGCAGTGCCGTCAGGATTCGGCCCAGCCTGATGGCCTCGTCGCACAGCGCCGGCCGCATCCAGTCCTCGCCGATCGTGGCCGAGTACCCCTCGTTGTAGAGCAGATAGACCACGGCGAGGACCGCCGAGAGCCGTTCGGCCCGCTCGTCGCCGGAGGGTTCCTCCAGCGCCGCACCGGCGGCGGCGAGCTGCCGTTTCGCCCGCACCACCCGCTGCGCGACGGTTGCCTCCGAGGTCAGGAACGACCGCGCGATCTCCCGCGTGCTGAGCCCGCCGACCAGCCTCAGTGTCAGCGTGGTCCGTGCGTCGACCGTGAGCGCCGGATGGCAGCACACGAACATCAGTCGCAGCACGTCGTCCTCGACATGATCGACCATCATGCTGAAGTCGTGGGTCACGGCGCCTGCCTCCACCTCGAGAGCGACTGCGGCGTAGATGCTGTCGCGCCGCTCATGACGTCGGAACTGATCGATCGCCCGCCGTTTGGCGATCGTCATCAGCCAGGCCGCGGGGTTCTTCGGGATACCGGACTCCGGCCACTGGGCCAGGGCTGCGACCAGCGCATCCTGGGCCACGTCCTCGGCCAGGGCGACGTCCCTGACCATGCGGACGAGGCCGGCGATCAACCTGGTGGATTCCAGCCGCCACACGGCCTCGATCGCCTCGACGGAATTCCTGCGGCGGGCCGTTCCGATCACGAACCGGAGTCCGACGACTCCCGCAGGATCGGCCGGACCTCGCAGCTGCCTTCCCATCCGGGCCAGGTGTCGAGGTGAACCTGCATCAGCCGGCGGGCCAGTTCGACCGCCTCGGACTTGGACCGGACATCGATCACCGCGTACCCGCCGATCAGTTCCTTGGCCTCCGCGAACGGCCCGTCCGTCGCGGTGATGGAGCCGTCGGCCAGGGAGACGATCGCCCCCATCTCGCTGGGGCCCAGACCCGCCTGCTCGACCAGGGTGCCGTTGACCGCACCCTCCTGGGCGAACGCCCCCATCGCCTCGAACAGCGCCGGCGGCGGCGGGCCGAACGGCATGGACTCGTCGAACTTGATCATCGCCAGATACTGCATGGCCGTCTCCTCGTGTGCTGTGGCCGCCCGGTCGGGCGGCCTTCACCCTTGCGTCGTCCGGGACGTGCCGTTCTCGACATCGTCGGTCGCACCGGTTCGCGTCACCGGGCCGGACAGGTCCCGATGGCATGATCGGACCGTGCCCAGCATCCTTCACCACCGGCCCCGGCGGATCTCTGTCATCGCAGGTCTGACCGGCGCTGTCCTGGTCGTGTTGTTGGTCGGCTGTTCCAGCAGCGTCAGCGGAACCGCGGTGACGGCCGGTCCGGTGGGATCGGCGACCGGCGGGCCGGCGGCGTCCAGTTCTGCGCAGGGACCGTCGGCCGCCGACACACCCGCCGCGGTCCCGGCCGGACTCGAGCGGTACTACGGACAACAACTGGACTGGGGCTCGTGCGCCGAGTTGGCGACGTCCGAGGAGACCACGTTCTACCGCTCGGCCTCGCTGCAGTGCGCCGACCTCACCGTTCCGCTGGTGTACGACGAGCCGGACGGCGAGACGATCAGCGTCAAGGTGCTCCGGAAGCCGGCGACTGACCAGGCGCAACGCATCGGCTCGGTGATCACGAACCCCGGTGGGCCGGGCGGCTCGGGAGTGGAGTTCGCCGGGCAGTTCGGGGCGTACGGGATCGCCGCGGAACTGAACAAGCGATTCGACTTCGTCGGCTTCGACCCGCGCGGGGTCGGTTCCTCCACACCGGAGATCCGCTGCCAGACCGACGCCGAGCGGGACGCCGCCCGGGCCGTCACCCTGCGTACCCGCACCCAGGCCGAGGTCGATGCGGCGAACGCGGAGGCGAAGAAGATCGCCGAGGGCTGCGTCGCGTTGTCCGGCAGAGCTCAGGGCATCGACGGTGCCACCCTGCTGGGCAATGTCGGGACCCGTGACGTGGCGAAGGATCTCGACGTGCTGCGGGCCGCGGTCGGCGACGAGAAGCTCACCTACATCGGGTGGTCGTACGGCACCAGTATCGGCACCGCCTACGCAGAGCAGTTCCCGAAGAACGTCCGCGCCATGATCCTGGACGGCGCCATCGATCCCGAGGCCGATCCGCTGGCCGAGACGGTGGCCCAGGGCGAGGGTTTCCAGAAGGCGTTCGAGGATTTCGCGGCGTGGTGTGCCGACCAGGAGAGCTGCGCGCTCGGGACGAATCCCGAGCGGGCCACCGAGGCGTACCAGGAGTTGGTCCGTCCGCTGCTGGACCGTCCGGTGAAACTGGCCGATGGCCGCGTCCTGACCTTCGCGGACGCGAACACGGGCACCTCGCAGGCGCTGTACTCGAACAGCCTGTGGGAAACGCTGTCCACCGCACTGACCGATCTCTCGAACGGGGACGGCTCGGGCTTGATGTCGCTCGCCGACACCTACGACGGCCGGGCGCCCGACGGCACCTACTCCAACTCGCTCGATGCGTTCCTGGCGATCGGCTGCATCGACGGATCGCGGACGGTGCCGGCCGACCTGGCCCAGCAGCTCGCCGAGAAGTACGCCGCCGCAGCGCCTTTCACCTCTTCGGGAGACCCGGCGCGGGCGACCAAGGATCCGTGCGATTTCTGGCCGGTGCCCCCGACCTCGGAGCCGCACCTGCCGCAGGTGGACGGCCTGCCGAGGTTGCTGGTCATCTCGACCACCAAGGATCCCGCCACGCCGTACCAGGCCGGCGTCAACCTGGCGAAGGCGCTCGACGCGTCGCTGCTGACCGTCGAAGGAACCAACCACACGGCGTATCTGGGCATCGGCAGCACCTGCGTCGACGACATCGGAACCGCCTATCTGACGACGCTGGCGCTGCCCGCTGACGGGGCGACCTGCAGTTGAGCGCCCGGGGTGCGGTGCCGGGTCAGCCCTGGTCCGCCACCCACAGGCCGAGCAGCCCACGGAAGTGGGCGAGGAACTTCTCCTGCTCGTGCCGCGGATAGGTGGCCCTGACGGTGTCCACCAGGAGACCGTCGAAGTCTGCCGAGCTGATCCAGTCGTAGACGATCTCCGGCAGCGAGGCGAGCGCGGTGGAGCAGAACTCGCGGTAGGTGTCCGCCTCGAAGTACCGGTCCGCCATCAGCGCGTACCGGCCGAGCTTGTCCGACCAGTTGAGATCGGGGTCGTCGGCGACGTCGAACCAGGCCCGGGTGTTCGTGTCGACCTGCGGCTTGCGCCCGGTGACCGCGCAGAACACCGACCAGGAGACAAGCTGGGTGATGGCCCACGGGAAGTAGTAGTGCAGCGAGGTGATGGCGATGTCGGGGCAGGCGTTGGCATAGTCGATCGGCTTGACACTGGTTCCGCTGACGAGCGATTCGCAGGAGTTGAACTCCCAGCGGAAGAACGCGTTGATGGTGCGGGACAGCGTCAGGATCTCCATCCCCGCCTCGGGCGGGAGGAAGTTGTGTGCCACCTCGTAGCGGTCGTGCATGGGCAGTTCCGGCCGGAACCGCATGATCTTGGTTTCCGGGCCGATGGTCAGGGAGCGGGCGAACGAGTCGTACTCCGAGGCGGCCTGCAGGTGCATCAGCATCTGGCCGGACTCGTCATAGGCCTCATGGAGCGCCGCCGTGTCGTCCACCCGGGACACCCCTCGCCAGGCGCCGCCGTCGAACGGTTTCATGTACAGCGGAAAGCCGACCATCGAGGCCACCTGGTCGAGGTCGAACGGCAGGTTGTAGGTCTCCGCGGTGTACGCCCACTTCTCGTGGTCGACAGGGTTCTTGTACGGCACCAGCACGGTCTCCGGGATGTCGAAACCGAGCCGCATCATGGCGCAGTACGCAGAGTGCTTCTCCATCGCCTGGAACGTGAACGGGTTGTTGATCACGTACGTGTCGTTGACCAGCGCCGCCTTCTTCAGCCACTCACGCGGGTGGTAGTACCACCAGGCCAGCCGGTCGATGACCACGTCGGACCGCACCGGGGCGCGCAGGTCGAACGGTTCGATGGTCAGTCGCTCGGTCCGCACGTGGTGCGGGATCCCCTGGTGGGTCACCGGTTCGAGCCGCCTGGTCAGCGTCTCGAAGGCGATCGGCCAGTCCTTCTCTGTGCCGAGCAGGAGCCCGATCATGTGGGTCGCGGAGTCTCGTCGTGGCGCCGTCATGGAGAGATCTTTGCCCGGACTCAGAACGACCGCGAACCCGGGTCCGTCGTGGGCCGGATCAGCCGAGGGCGGGAAGGTAGATCGCCGCCTGCGCGCGCCAGCTGGGCCAGTCGTGCGGCCACTCGTGGCCCCACACGTAGAGCTCGTGCGGAATGCCCTTGTCCGCGAGCACCGACGCAAGGGCCCGTGTCGAGGCGTTGGCGCCGGTGGTGTCCTCCCACATGCCGCTGCCGACAACCAGGGTGAGGGCGAGCCGGCTGCGCAGGTAGTCCAGGTGCCCACCGTGGGCGCCCGGGAGAAACTGCATCGGGTTCGTGTAATAGGTCTCGTCGTCGGCCGGCCCCCAGGCCCGCCACGTCCACGGGTCGTAACTGCCGGACAGCGCAACGGCTCTCGCGAACACATGCGGGTGGCGCAGGGCGAACAGCACCGCGTGGAACGCGCCCATGGACGGTCCAGATGTGGCGATGTCGTCCCGGCCGCCGCACTTGTCGCGGATGAACGGGACGACCTGCCAGATGATCCAGTCCTCGTAGCGCCGATGGTTGCGCGCGCGGTCGGTGAGCGGCATCCAGGATGCCGACCACGACGAGTTGTCGAAGGACGGCACACAGAAGACCGTGATCCGGCCGTCGTCGATCGCTGGGCGGACGGCATCGAGCATCCCATTGGCCTCGAAGTCCCATGGCTGGCCGGCCTCCGACGGGAACCAGATCACCGGCCGCCCCCAGTGCCCGTGGACGGCGATCTCGGCGGAGCCGCCGAGCGATGGTGCGTCGATCCGGTGGTATTCGGTGCGGGTCATCGCAGGCCCGCGATCAACTCGTCCAGGGCCGGGAACCAGGCGTCCCGCCAGCCGATCATGGTGTGTGCGTCCGGCACCGTGCGGAAGGTGACCGGGTGGCCCTGCCGGCTCAGCACCTGCGCCATCTCCCGGTTGTTCCCCAGGTTCTCCTCGATGGCTCCGCAGGTCATGAGCACCGGCACCGGCCTGGGTGGGCGCGCGGCTGCTGGGTCGGGGCCGGCCGCGATGTCCTGCACCGCGACGCAGATCTGCTCGAAGTGGCCGAAGGAACTCTCCTGGGAGTCCAGGGCGTGGGTGAAGAACGAACCGGATTGCAGCGCCAATGCGCTGACCGACCCCGGCCGTCTGCGCTGGATGACCAGCATGCTGAGCGCGCCCAGGCTCGCCCCGAGGCCGATCACCGGCCCGGTCAGCACCAGCGCGGTGATCGCGGGGACGACGACGTCTGCGATGTGGTCGGCATAGTCCGGGTTGGCCGCATACCAGTCGTCACGAAGTCCCTGCGGCGGGTCGAGCAGCGCCACCCGGATCGGCAGCTCCCGGGAGATGGTGGTTGCCCAGCGAAGCAGTGAGCCGCGGTTGGCCATGTCGCTGCCGTCGTGCACCAGCAGCAGTGGTGCCGAGGTGTCGGCGGACAACCCTGGCGGCGACCAGAGCTGAACCGGCACAGCAGTTTCCAGCCGGCCATCGGTGGTGATGACGGGTCGCAGCGGTCCCGCCGGCTCGGTCAGCAGCCAGTTCGGCTCACGGTAGTCGGGGAACCGGATCTCCGACTTCTCGCCGAACGGGTTGGGCACCCGCAGTGGATTGAGCGGGTCGCACATCCAGCTGTACTCGCCGCCGACCCGGGTTGTCAGCTGGTACTCCAGCCGCCAGGCGTCCAGCCGGGGGAGGGTGAGCGTCCACCCGCCGTCGACCGGGACATACTCGGGGTCGACGTCGCCCAGTACCCAGTCCACTTCGAGTCGTACGCCGGACAGCTCACGGTGCGGGTCGGTGTACCACAGCTGGACGTGATCGGGGGTGACCACCGGGCCCTGTTCCACCGCCCCGGCAAGGACCGCTTTCGTGCGGGCAGCAGGGATCACAGGGGCGGCTTCGGGCATCGGGACACGGTACGTCACGGGTCGCCGCGGACGCTGATTCACGGGTGCGGCAACCGCCGAGCAACAAGGCCCTCATAAGGTGATGCCATGGACCGTCAGCAGCAGTTCGTCCTCCGCACCCTCGAGGAACGCGACATTCGCTTCGTCCGGCTGTGGTTCACCGATGTGCTCGGGTTCCTGAAGTCGGTTGCCGTCGCGCCGGCCGAACTCGAGGGCGCGTTCAGCGAGGGCATCGGGTTCGACGGATCCGCCATCGAAGGTTTCGCCCGGGTGTTCGAATCCGACATGGTTGCCCGGCCGGACCCGTCGACGTTCCAGGTGCTGCCGTGGGAGGCCGACGGCGGCCGGGTGTACTCGGCGCGGATGTTCTGCGACATCACCATGCCCGACGGCTCACCGTCATGGGCGGACCCGCGGCATGTGCTCCGCCGGGCGATGGGTGACGCGGCGTCGATGGGTTTCACCTGCTATGTGCACCCCGAGATCGAGTTCTTCCTGTTCAAGGACCTCCCCGACGACGGTTCGGTGCCGGTACCGGCCGACCAGGGCGGCTTCTTCGACCAGGCGTCCCACGACGCCGCCCCGCACTTCCGCCGGCGGGCCATCGAGACGCTCGAGGCGATGGGCATTTCCGTGGAGTTCTCCCACCACGAGGGTGCGCCCGGACAGCAGGAGATCGACCTGCGGTACGCCGACGCGCTGACGATGGCGGACAACATCATGTCCTTCCGGTACGTCGTGAAGGAGGTCGCCCTCACCCAGGGAGTGAAGGCCTCGTTCATGCCCAAGCCGCTCGTCGACCAGCCCGGTTCGGCGATGCACACGCACTTCTCGCTGTTCGACGGCGAGACGAACGCATTCCACAGCCCGGATGACGAGTTCCAGTTGTCGGCCACCGGGAAGGCCTTCCTGGCCGGCGTGATCAAGCACGCGCCGGAGATCACCGCGGTGTCCTGTCAATGGGTCAACTCCTACAAGCGGCTCGTGGTCGGTGACGAGGCGCCCACCACAGCGTCCTGGGGCACGGCCAACAGGTCGGCCCTGGTCAGGGTGCCGAACTACTCGCCGGGCAAGTCCTCCAGCCAGCGGCTCGAGTTCCGGCTTCCCGACTCGGCGTGCAATCCCTACCTGATGTACACGGTCGTCATCGCTGCCGGGCTCAAGGGGATTCGCGAGGAGTACGAACTGCCGGCCCCCGCCGAGGACAACGTGTGGTCGCTGTCCGAGGTGGAGCGACGGGCGATGGGCTACCAGAAGCTGCCGACCTCGCTGGAATCCGCCCTGGCCGTGATGGAGGGCTCCGAGCTGGTGGCCGAGGCGCTGGGCGAGCACGTGTTCGATTTCTTCCTGCGCAACAAACGGGCCGAGTGGGAGGCGTACCGCCGGCAGGTCACCCCGCAGGAACTCAAGCGGTACCTCTCGCTCTGAACCGGTCACCTGGTGTCCACCGCGGAGGTGTTCGCTGACCCGGCGCGGTTCGCAGACGCGATCGCGCCGCTGGTGGCGCGCGATCCGATCGGGGCGACCATGGTGTCGCACGTGCTGGCCGGTCACCGGGTCCAGCCGTATCCGGGTGGCACGCCGCTGATGGTGGCGGTGCGGGCCGGCGGGGTGGTGGTGCTGGCAGCGATGCGGACCCCGGGGCACCCTGCGCTGGTGGTGCTCGATCCGGCCCTGACCGACGCCGGTGCGGTGCTCGACACCCTGGTCGTCGCCCTCACCGGGACAGGTGAACCCGTCGACGGTTTCAGCGGCCGGCGCTCCACGGTGCTGGCGCTGGCCGAATCCTGGAGCCGGCACACCGGTGCCGGCTGGAGCATCCGGATGTCGACACTGTTCTATCGGCTCGCGTCACTGATCGAGCCGATAGGCGTGCCCGGTTCCGCGCGGGCTGCCGTCCTCACCGATGACGCCGAACTGGACCTGCTGGCCCGCTGGTTCGACGAGTTCGGCCGGGAGACCGGCGTCGCCCGCGGTGTGCCCGCGCCGGACCGCTCGATGGTGCTGGGCCACGCCGAGCGGGGACAACTGACGGTGCTGTGGTGCGTCGATAGTCGACCGGTCGCGCTCGCCGGGCACTCCGCCGTCCGCAACGGTGTGTCCCGGATCGCGCCGGTATACACCCCACCCGAGCACCGCCGGCGGGGATACGGTGCGGCCGCGACCGCTGCTGCGGTGCATTCGGCGCGTTCGCTGGGCGCCGACGAAGTGACGCTGTTCGCCGACGCCGACTACCCGCCGGCGAACGCTGTCTACCGCGGGTTGGGCTTCGCGGCGATCGCCGAGTTCGCTCACGTGGAGCGCGCGCCACGGCGTGCCTGACCCGGCGGTCGCGCGAACCTGGGTCCGCCTCAGACCGAGACCGAGCCGATGGCCCGCCGCAGCGCGGTGATGTCGAAGCGCCCCTCGTACAGCCTGCCGTTGATGAACACGGTGGGCGTACCGCGGACTCCGGCGCGCACGCCGGCCTCGAAATCCGCCTCGACCTTGTCGCCGTACCGCTGGGCCGCGTCGCCGACCACCCTCGACGGGTCGAGCCCGAGCTTCTTGGCATAGACGGACAGGTCCCAATCGGTCAGCCGGGCCTGCTGGGCGAGGAGCAGGTCGTGCATCGGCCAGAAGGCACCTTGCGCGGCAGCTGCCTCGGCGGCCAGCGCGGCGGTGAGCGCGTACGGATGGATGGTGTACAGCGGGAAGTTGCGGAAGATCAGCCGGACCTGGCCGTCCGATCCCGCCACCACCTCGTCGAGCACCGGCCCCGCTGCCGCGCAGTACGGGCACTCGAAGTCGCCGTACTCCAGCAGGGTGATCGGGGCGCCGAGAGAGCCGCGGACATGATCGACAAGTCCGTCCTGGCGGGGGATGTCGCCGTCGACGGCATCCGCTGTTGCATCGGCATCGACCGGTTGCGGGTCTTCGGTCGGGGATTCACTCACCGCGCCATTATCCGGATCCGGTCAGCGCGCGACCGACGCGGGGCGCCGGCGCCCGCCACGGCCTCGGCGGCAGCACCAGTTCTGATTCCACCGAACCGGGCGAGCACATCGGGAACCGGTTGCCGAGCACCCGCAGCGTCACTGACCCGAGCACGGCGGCGATCAGCGAGCCGGCCAGGATGCCGATCTTGGCCTGCTGGATGAGGGCGTCGTCGGTGAAGGCGAGCTCCGAGACGAACAGCGAGATCGTGAATCCGATGCCGGCGAGCATGGCCGCGCCGAGCAGGTGCGAGTACCGGACACCGCCCGGCAACACCCCCCAGCCGAGCCTCAAGGTCAACGCCGATGCTCCGGTGATGCCGACCGTGTTTCCCACCACCAGGGCGACCGCAACGCCGATGGTGATCGACGACCCCATGGCCTCGGCAAGCGCCTGCCCGTCCAGCGCCACCCCGGCATTGGCCAGCGCGAACACCGGAACCACCACGTAGGCCGTCCACGGGTGCAGGGTCTGCTGCAACCGGTCGTTGGCCGGGACGGTCGATTTCACCGCGAGCATGGCCAGTTGGGCCCGTTCGGCGTTCGGCGATTCGCGCAGCGCCCGCCCGTACGGTGTGATGCGATCGACGACCTCCCGGGTCGGCGGGACCGCCGGAATGAGCAGGCCGACAGCCACACCGGCCAGCGTCGCGTGCACGCCCGAGAGGTACACCGCGAACCACAGCGCAATACCTACCAGGACATAGGGGTAGAGCCGCCAGATGCCGATCCAGCGCAGCGCGAACAGCGCCCCCAGCAGCACCGCCGACGCCGCGAGGGCGGGAAACGACAATTCGGCGGTGTAGAAGATGGCCATCAAGGTGATGGCCCCGATGTCGTCCACGATCGCCAGGGTGAGCAGGAAGACCCGGATCCGGTCCGGGCAGCGTGGGCCGAACAACGCGAGAATGCCGAGGACGAATGCGGTGTCGGTGGACATCACGACACCCCAACCGCGTGCGGCCTCACCGGACGGGTTGATCATCAGATAGATCAGGATCGGCACCAGCAACCCGCCGATCGCACCGATCGCGGGCACGGCGACCGACCGGCGATCCTGCAGCTCGCCCTGCGCGATCTCCCGCGTGATCTCCAGACCGATCACGCAGAAGAACACGGCCATGGCCGCGTCGTTGACCCAGTGGTGCAGGTCGGTCTCGAAGACCAGGCCGCCGATCCCGAAGCCGGCGGGCGTCTCCCACAGGTGGTGATAACTCTCCGACCACCGCGAGTTCGCCCAGACCAGCGCCAGGACGGTACCGGCCAGCAGGAACACCGACCCCGCGGACTCGGTGGCCAGGAACTTGCGGACGGCAGGCGACGGCCCCCGAAAGTGCAGCCGTGGTGGCGGTCCCGGACGCGGCGCCTCTGTCATCCGTTCGCTCCGTTCGCACCGTGGCAGCTGCCGTCGCCGGCAAGCCTAAGGACGAGCCGGACCAACGGCCCATCGCCCCCTCGTCGTCGTCACCCAGCGGGACCATCCGTGTGCCGTCGTGAACCCTTTTCCCCTGGTGGCTCTGGCTGGGGGTACACGCGAATTTCTCTTTTGCTCTGGGTAATTGATCTTGCTCGGCAGAGTCCTTTTCCTCGGTAATGAGGGCTACTCTGGGGAGACACGCCGTGACGTTCACGCGTGCGATTTCGAGGGGGGCAGTGGTGGCGGACGAATACCGGCCCGATGACGATGCCCGAAAACAGCGCGCCATTGATCGCGATCGAACAGCGACCGAGGACGAAGCCCTGAGCGCGAGTCTGACCGCGTTGACCGAGCTCTCCACCGCGACTCTGGATCTCACCAGAATGCTCACCCAGGTCGCAAAACTCGCCGTCTGGGCCATTCCCGGGGCGGACGGGGCGGGCCTGACGCTGCTCGAACTCGACCGGGCCGACCTGATCGTCAAGAGCGAGCCGTTCGTCCGGGCGATCGACAACATCCAGTACAGCATGGGTGAAGGGCCCTGCATCAGCGCCGCGGCGACCGGCAGGACCAAGCGGTCAGGGCAGCTCGAGAAGGATCTGCGGTGGCCCCACTTCGGTCCTCGCGCAGCCGAACTGGGCGTACACAGTGCACTGTCGCTGCCCTTGCGGACGCCGACGAAGATCCTCGGCGCCATGAACGTGTATGCGCACCCGCCGAATGCGTTCACCGCCAGGGCGCAGGAGCTGGGGGAGACCTTCGCGGTGTCGGCGACCGTTGCGGTACAGCATGCGCAGGTCTTCGAGCAGACCATCAGGTTGGCCAACGAATTGCATGCGGGGTTGAACAACCGGGTGCTCATCGATCAGGCGATCGGAGTGCTCCGCTTCCAGCACGGGGCGACTGCCGGGGACGCACTCGAAAGGCTGCGGCAGATGAGCGCTGAGCAACAGCGTTCCGTAACTGACATCGCCATCGCGGTGGTGCAGGAAACAGGCCGGCCCGGTCCTCATCGCGAAATCGAATAATGATCATCGAGGCAGAAAAGCGGCCTTGCCGGCGGGTGAGCAATTCATCGGAAACGGTCATTGACGCCGGAGTCTCGGTCAATCGGGTCCCGACCCGGTTTCCCGTTCTCCGTCAGCGACGTCGCACGTTCTTGCGACTTCTTTCCGGGCATGCACATCCAGCGCATCGGGCGCTGCGAGGGGGCAGGCCGTGGACTTCCCACATTCACTCGCCGACGATCTCGATGTCCTGACCGAGGCGCTCGGTGACCCGGTCCTCGACCTGGGGGCCGTACTCGGCGTGCTGACCGATGACCTCCTCGCGGTCGTTCCGTCCTACCTGGGCCTGTCGATGACGTTGCAGGTCGATCGAACTCCGGTCACCTTCACCTTTCTCACCGCTGCTGTGGCCGGGGATGTCTGCGCCTCACTCTGGCTGCCGCTGGTCCCTTCGGGGGCGCCCGGCCGGGGTGGCAACGTGGTCTTCTTCGCCTCGACCCCGGGTGCCTTCCGCGACCTCGCCGACGACGCCCGGTGGATGTTCACGCTCTACGGTCAGGCCGTCCTTGACGGGCACCTGCTGGCGACCGGTCCGGTGGGCCGGGAAGGCTCCAGCAGCCTCGGCGATTTCAGCGACATCAACCAGGCCATCGGCGTTCTCATCGCGATGGGACACGCGGCGCCGGAAGCGCAGGACGAACTGCACCGCCGGGCTGACTCCGATCAGCGCACGCTGCTCAAGACCGCACGCGACCTGCTGGACGCCGTCACCGGAGAAGGGCACCCGCCGCGCTGAGTCGTCGGCCGCTCACAACTCCAGGGCGGTGCTCGCCAGAGCGCTCAGCTGGCCCGCCAGCTCCTGGTCCGACAACGGCGACTGGAACGTCCCCACGGCGTTCAACATGCCGAACGCGCCGTGGACCGCTGTCCGGATCCGTTCCGGGTGCCAGTCCGGGTGCACCTGTGCGAGCAGCGTGCGCCACCGCCCGACGAGCGCCCGTTGCCGCGCCACCAGCAGCTCGCGATCCTCCGACGGGAGGTGATGCACCTCGCGGATGAACACGGCCATCAGGCGCCGGCGTCCCGACACGGCGATCGCGTAGGTGTGGATCAGCCTGCGCAGCAACATCTGCGGGTCGTCGTCGGCTTCCCCGGCGAGATCCCCGTCGGGTTCGGTGGTGACAGCGTCGATCACCCTGCCGAAGACCGCCGTCAGGACCGAGGCCTTGGCGCCGAAATGCCGGTAGATGGCGGGCCCGGTGACTCCCGCCGCGGCGCCGATGTCGTCCATTCCGACCGCCGCATAACCGCTCTCGGCGAACAGCTGGGCGGCCGCGGTGAGGATGGCCTCCCGGCGTGCCGCACCGCGCGGGGACGGTGCCGTCCGGATCGTCGACATGCTGCCCCCCGTGATGGCCCCCGTGATGGCCCCCGTGACTGCGGAGGGATCGGTCGCACCGACGCCGATGGGCACGGAACCCCCACTGCGCCAGTACTGCCCGTCAGACCGGTCCATCAGGCCGAAGTCGATCAGGCCTCTACGCAGCGTGACGTAGTCGTCGTAGATCGCCATCAGCTCGCGGTTGACCTCGACCTCGGTATACCGGACGCCGGGGATGAAGCGCTGGGCGATCAGGTCGTAGACGGCGAGTTGCCGGGACTGCTTGGCCGGCAGCGTCGTCAGCCGCCCTTCGGTGTTGAAGAACCGCCTGACCACCGCGTCGGCGTTCGCTGCGGCCGCCCGCTGCAGATCGTCGTCCATCCGACCCCGCTGTCAGTCGACCGCGTCGCCGGGCCCGACGCGCGGACGCGGCACCCGCCAGCGGCGGATCAGGCAGGCGCGGTTGAACGCATAGAAACCGAGGGACCCGCCCTTGGTCGACAGTCCGGAGTTGTCGCCGTTCGGGAACTTCTGCCGGACCTTGGCGGCCAGCTGACGCCCGAAGATGACCGAGTCGATGATGGCGGCGAAGATGGCCACCAGCAGGACCAGCGGACCGTAGGTCTGCAGGAGCGGCAACGGGATCAACAGGATGACGAACGAGAGCACCGCGATCGGCAGCAGGATCCCCGCCACGTTGCGGCGGGTGTCCACCAGGTCCCGGACGTAGGCCCTTACCTTGCCCTTGTCCCGTGGCAGGACGTATTTGTCGTCGCCGCTCATCATGCGTTCGCGGTTGACCCTCGCCAGCGCCCGCTTCTCTTCCTTGGTCAGGCTCTTGCCCTGGACCTTCGAGCGTTTGATGGCTTCCCGCTGCGTCATCGGCGGCGGCGGCACCGGGCCGCGCCGACCCTCGGCCTCCCGCCGCTTCGGGGTCGGACGGCCCTTTCCCGCCGTCGGGGCGGCCTCCTCGGCAGGGGCGGTCACCTCGGTCGGTTGCTCGGTGTCGTCAGCGGGTTTGCGGCGCAGGAAACTCACAGTCGCAGCCTAGAGGACGGGGGAAGGCCGGCAGAGCAGCCCGAAGCGGCATCCGCCGGTCGGAATACCGCCCCATGCGGGCAGGTTCTTTGTCACGTCGGGCTGCGGGTACTCCCCACTGAGCGTTGCGCATGGCATCATCGAAGAGGAGTGGTCGCCGAACCGATTCCGGCATGGTCTTCGCCACCCGGTCAGACAGAGTCCGACACATCCAGCGGCCGAACACGGCCCCACCTCATACAGGGAGTAACAGATGAGCGTTGCTGACACCGCCAGCGCCACCGAGGTCCAGGCGCCGGCGCACGGCGTGACGCTGTCGGAAACGGCCGCCGCGAAGGCCAAGGCCCTGCTGGAGCGTGACGGCAGCAGCGACATGGTGCTCCGGATCGCTGTCCAGCCGGGTGGCTGCTCCGGCCTGCGGTACGAGCTGTTCTTCGACGACCGCACCCTCGACGGTGACGCGCTCGTCACGTTCGACGGCATCGGGCTCGCGGTCGACCGGATGTCCAAGCCGTACCTCGACGGGGCCGTCATCGATTTCGTCGACACCATCGAGAAGCAGGGCTTCACCATCGACAACCCCAACGCGCAGAACTCCTGCGCCTGTGGAGACTCCTTCCACTGATCGTCCGATCGCCCACGAAACCCCCGGTGAACTGCCGGGGGTTTCGTGGTGTCCGGGATCCGTACGAGGGCCGGTAGGGTTCACCCCGGCCCCGAAACAGAGCGAAGAGAGCCTCACATGCCGATCGCCGTCTCCGGATCCATCGCAACCGATCATCTGATGCACTTCCCTGGCAGGTTCCAGGACTCGTTGCTGCCGGACCAGCTGCACCGGGTCTCGCTCTCTTTCCTGGTCGACGATCTGGTCGTACGACGCGGGGGAGTCGCACCGAACATCTGTTTCGGGATGGCGAAGCTCGGGCTGCGCCCGGTGCTGGTCGGCGCGGCGGGCGTCGACTTCGCCGACTACCAGAGCTGGCTGTCCCGGCACGGTGTGGACACCTCCAAGGTGCACCTGTGTGACGACGTGCAGACCGCGCGTTTCGTCTGCACCACCGACAACGACATGAACCAGATCGCCTCGTTCTATGCCGGCGCCATGGCGCGCGCCCGCGAGATCGAGCTGGAGCCGATCGCCCGGGCCTACGGCGGGTTGGACCTGGTGGTGATCGCCGCCGACGATCCCGAGGCGATGGTCCGGCACTCCGAGGAGTGCCGCGAACGCGGCTACCGGTTCGCCGCCGACCCGTCGCAGCAGTTGGCCAGGATGGACGGACCCGAGGTCGCCTCGCTGGTGACAGGCGCCAGCATGCTGTTCACCAACGACTACGAGCTCGGCCTGCTCCGTTCGAAGACGGGATGGTCGGAGGAGAAGATCAGCGAGGCGGTGGGCTTCCGGGTGACCACGCTGGGGTCGAAGGGCGTCGAGATCATCGCCGCAGACGGCAGCCGGCTGGCGGTGCATGCCCTTCCGGAGAAGTCGAAGACCGACCCGACAGGCGTGGGTGACGCCTTCCGGGCCGGGTTCCTGGCCGGCAGCGCGCTGAACCTCTCGTTGGAACGCTCGGCCCAGCTCGGATCGCTGATGGCCACTCTCACCCTGGAGACCGTCGGAACCCAGGAGTACCAACTCGACTCGGACGTCGCCCGGGTGCGGCTGGCCGACGCCTACGGCGAGGACGCCGCGGCAGAGATCAGCCACGCCGTCGGCTGGTGACCGCCTGCCGCTGATCTACAGGCGGACGGGATAGGCCGGTTCCGGCACGACCGGTGTGACCGCGCCGGTCACGAAGATCTCGTGCCACAGCTGGAAGACCAGGATGGTCCAGATCCGCCTCGAGTGGTCCGCTTCGCCGGCCCGGTGCGCGTCGAGCATGGCCAGCACCGCAGAGGGATCGAGGTACTCGTCGGTGTGCGCGGTCGTGATGATGTTGCGTGCCCATTCGTAGGAATCGCCGGCCAGGAAGTGCCGGATCGGCACCGGGAAACCCAACTTGCGGCGGTGCAGCACGTGCGGCGGCACGATCAGCTCCATCGCCCTGCGCAGCGCGAGCTTGGTGGTCTGCTTGGTGACCTTCTGGTCGGCCGGCACCGTCCTGGCCACCTCGAACACCTCGGTGTCCAGGAACGGCACACGCAGCTCCAGCGAGTTCGCCATCGTCATCTTGTCGGCCTTGACCAGGATGTCGCCGCGCAGCCAGGTGAACAGGTCGACGTGCTGCATGCGGGCGATGGGATCGGTTTCCTTGCTGAGCCCGTAGACCGGGTCGGTCACGTCCCGGAAGGAGCGCTGCGGATCGTAGGTCTTGAGCAGTCCGGCGAGCTGCTCCTCCCGGAAGATCCGCGCGTTGCCGTAATACCGGTCCTCCAGTTCGAGGGAGCCGCGGCGCAACATGTCCTGGCCGCGGAAGCCTTGTGGCAGAGCACGTCCGACTGCGGCGAGGCCCTTCCGCATACCGTCCGGCAACCCGGTGATCCCGCGCAGGCTGGACGGCTCGCGGTAGATGTTGTACCCGCCGAACAGTTCGTCGGCCCCCTCCCCGGACAGCACCACCTTGACGTGCTTGCGCGCCTCGTTGGCGACGAAATACAGCGGTACCAGGGCCGGGTCGGCCACCGGGTCGTCCAGGTACCAGATGATCAGCGGCAGCGTCTGGGTCAATTCCTGCTCGGAGACCGTTCGGATGACATGCCGGACGCCGATCGCCTCAGCGGACGCGACGGCGGTATCAACCTCAGAGAACCCGCTCTGCTCGAACCCGGTGGTGAAGGTGATCAGGTCGGGGTTGTAGCGCTTGGCCAGCGCGGCGATCGCGGTCGAGTCGATGCCACCGGACAGGAAGGCGCCGACCGTCACGTCCGCGCGCATGTGCTTGGCGACCGAGTCGTCCATCACGGCCGCGATCCGCTGGTACAGCGCGGACCGCTCGGCGTCGGAGATCGCCGGACGCCCGGCGAAGACCGGGTGGAAGTACCGCTTGTTGACCATCGGCCGGCCGGGGCGCACCGTCACATGGGTGCCGGACTCGATCTTCCGGATGGCCGAATCCATCGTGGCCGGCTCGGGGACGTACTGCAGGACGAGGTAGTGCTGCAGCGCCGGCACATTCACCCTGGCCCGGCCGGTCAGCTCGCGCAGTCCTTTGGCCTCGGAGGCGAAGCCGACGCCGTCCGGTGTCTGCGCGACGAACAACGGTTTGATACCGAACGGGTCACGAGCCGCGAACAGCACCCGGTCCTGGGTGTCCCAGATCAGAAAGGCGAACATCCCGCGCAGCCGTGCGACGGCCTCGGGCCCCCAGTGGTGGAAGGCAGCGACGATCGCCTCGCCGTCGCCTTCAGTGCGGAACTGGGCACCGTGCTGCGTAGCAAGCTCTTCCCGCAGTTCGATGTAGTTGTAGATCTCGCCGTTGAAGACCAGGGCGTAGCGGTCGGGCGATTCCGGCGGGCCCCATCGGAGCGGTTGGTGCGAGTGTTCGATGTCGATGATCGACAGCCGGTTGAAGCCGAAGACGACGTCGCCGTCGCTCCAGGTTCCGGACTCGTCCGGGCCGCGGTGCCGCGCGCACACCATGCCGGCCGCGATCGCGTCGACCCGCGACTCCGCCTGTCCCGTTGCCGAGACGAAACCCATCAATCCGCACACGAGGTGCCCACCATCCTGTCCCGATCCCGGAACTGTTCGCCGGCTGTCCTGACCTTCCACGACCGCCCTGCCGTCAACGACAGCCAGTATTGCCGGTCCTCCGGCCCGCCCGGCCGCGCGACCCGCTGTTCACGCCGTCGGCCGCATCAGGGTGAACACCGACGTTCTGTAGAAATTGCCGGGCCCCGGCCGGGTGCGCCGCCACCCGGCGAGGTAATCTTCCGGAGTCGGGGACAGGTGCCGCGGTCATCGGGCCCTGCCCTTTGCATGACGGCGGTACGCAGGCGAGAGAAAGGGCGCACGTGACACGGTCTCGCGCACGACGGCGGCTGACGCTGGCCGGACTGCTGGGCCTGGCCTTGGTGCTGATCAGCGGCTGTTCCGTCGCCGACCTGCCCAACTACGGCTGGCCGGATGGCATCACCCCGCAGGCCCATCGCATGCGGGAGTTCTGGTCGGGTTCGTTCACCGCCGCGCTGCTTGTCGGCGCAGGTGTGTGGGGTCTGATGTTCTGGGCGTTCATCGTCTACCGCAAGCGCAAGAACGGTCCGCTGTACCCCAAGCAAACCAAAGAGAATCTCCCGCTCGAACTCGTCTACACCGCCGTTCCGTTCCTGATGGTGGGCGTGCTGTTCTATTTCACCGTCACCACCGAGAACTTCGCGATCGAGACGAAGGCCGATCCCGACGTCGTCGTCGACGTCACGGCGTTCAAATGGAACTGGGACTTCGGCTACCCGGGCACCTCGGTTCCCGGCGGCGGTGAGGTGCACACCATCGGCACCAGCGAGGAAATTCCCATTCTCGTCCTGCCGGTCAACCAGCTGATCCAGTACCAACTGCAGTCCAAGGACGTCATCCACTCGTTCTGGACGATCGACTTCCTGATGAAACGGGATGTCTTCCCGGACCCCGCCGCGAACCAGTCCAACAACATCTTCCAGAACACCATCGAATCCACGGGTGCCTTCGTCGGCCGCTGCGCCGAGCTGTGCGGGACCTACCACAGCGCAATGCAGTTCGAGGTCCGCGCGGTGCCGGAGAACATCTACACCGCCTACCTGGACCTCCGCCAGCAGACGAATCCCGTCACGGGGCAGCCGTTCTCATCCGCCGATGCGCTGCGTGCCGTCGGCACCGCGGACCCGACCTGCGGTGAGCTCTGCGCGCCGCTGGCCACCACCACCTACCCGTTGAACCCTGACCGGCTCAACAAGGGACCGTCCGAGCCCTCCGGCTCGGCCAGTTCAGGAGGCAACTGATGGCCCCCCGTCACGACTCGGGCAGCACCGGCGACCAGCAGACGCTGCCGGAGAAACCGGTCGCGGCCGAGCGCGGGATGCAGGTTGAAACCTGGATCTTCCTCGCGCTCACCGCGTTCTTCCTGCTCGCCGCCGTCGTGTACCTGTTCCTGTCACCGAACGAACCGGTGGGAATCACGGCGCTGTTCCTGACCGCCGGGTTGACGCTGATCGTCGGCACCTTCCTCCGTTTCGTCTCCCGGCGGCTCGAGGAGCCTCGACCGGAGGACAACGATGACGCCGAGGTGTCCGACGGCGCCGGCGACATCGGTTTCTTCTCACCGGGTTCCTATTGGCCGTTCGCGTGTGCGCTCGCCACGGCCACGACCGCCTTTGCACTTGCCTACCTGCTCTGGTGGCTGGTGACCATCGGTGTCGGCTTCCTGCTGTTCGCTGTTTGCGGCCTGGTGTTCGAGTACCACCGCAGGCCCGCGCACCACTGATCGAAAGCCCACAGAGCTGGTCCGGCTGTCTGCCGGACCAGCTTTTGTGCTTGCGCCCTCAGCGTCGATGTCAGATGTGAGGGGACCCGGTCTGCCGGTGTCGGCGACGCGGCTCAGGACAGCACCTCGCGGCGACCGATCGTGCGACACCCGGTACGTCACCTCAGCCATCCTGTCCTGCACCGCCCGGACATGCGCCGAAGCTGATCCTGAGCGTCCGACATACGGCCGCCCCGGGCTCACACATCTGTCAGCCTCGGTGCAGCGGGGTTCGTGAGGGTTTCACGGTGACGGCGACCCGCAGGGCCACAGAAGTGCAGAGACGACTCTGCCCCACCACGATGGTCGTGGCGGGGCAGAGTCGTTGCTGTGAACCGAGTGAAACTACCGCTTCGTGGCGGCCTCGATCTCGGGTACCGGATGGAGCTCGTCATCGTAGGCGATTGTCCCGGTCTCGTCCGCCGGCCTGAGCAGTCCGGGAACCGCGACGCCCGCCGATCCGAGCTGGTTCATCCGCTTGGGGACCGAAGCGCCCTGGTAGGCCAGCGGAATCGGGTGTCCGTGATCGTCCACCGGGCCCAGCGGCTGGTGAACCTCGATGAACTCACCGCTCGGCAGCCGCTTGAGGATGCCCGTCTCGATGCCGTGCTCGAGAACGGCACGGTCGGAGTGCTGCAGACCCAGGCAGAGCCGGTACGTCACGATGTAGGCGATCACCGGGCCGAGGATGGATCCGATCCGGCCGATCCAGGTCATGAGGTTCAACGAGATGTCCAGCTTGAACGCGAAGAGGTCGTTCGCGCCGTTGATCAGGTTGACGATGTAGAAGGCCATGAACGCCGCGCCGAGCGCGGTGCGGACCGGAACGTCGCGTGGACGCTGCAGCAGGTTGTGCACCGCGTTGTCCTTGGTGAATGCCTTCTCTATCCATGGATATGCGATGACGATGATCATCAGCAGCGTCGCGCCGGCTATGGACGGGAAGAAGACCGACGGGATCATGTAATGCCCGAATAGGTTTCGCACTTCCCAGTCGGGCCAAACTCGGACCATCCCATCGAGGAAGCCCATGTAGAAGTCCGGCTGGACGCCCGCGGACACCTGAGAGGGATTGTAGGGACCGAGGTTCCATACCGGATTGATCTGGAACAGGCCGCTCATCATGATGACGATGCCGAAGACGACGGCGAAGAAACCGCCGCCCTTGGCCGCGAACGACGGCAGCACCCTCAGGCCGATGACATTGTTCTCGGTGGCTTGCGGCGCCGGGAACTGGGTGTGCTTCTGGAACCACACCAGGGCGACGTGGACGCCGACCAGCGCGAGGATTATCCCGGGCAGCAGCACGATGTGCAGCGAATAGAAACGGGGAATGATGATTTCGCCCGGATAGTCGCCGCCGAAGACGGCCCAGTGAGTCCAGGTACCGATTACCGGGATCGACAGGATGAAGGCGCTGACGGCACGCAGGCCGGTGCCGGACAGCAGATCGTCCGGCAGCGAGTAGCCCAGGAAACCCTCGGCCATGCCCAGCACCAGCAGCAACACGCCGATGACCCAGTTCGCCTCACGCGGCTTGCGGAATGCGCCGGTGAAGAAGATCCGCATCATGTGGATCAGCATCGAGAAGATGAACAGCAGCGCCGCCCAGTGGTGGATCTGCCGGATCAGCAGGCCGCCGCGCACCTCGAACGAGATGTCCAAGGTCGACGCATAGGCCATCGACATCGGGACGCCGCGGAGCTTCTCGTACACACCCTGGTAGACGGTCTCCGCCATCGACGGGTCGAAGAACAGCGACAGGTAGACGCCGGACAGCAGCACGACGATGAACGAGTACAGGGCGGCCTCGCCGAGCATGAACGACCAGTGGCTCGGGAAGACCTTGTTGAGGGCCGTCCGCAGCGGACGGGCACCGTGGTAGCGGATGTCGGCGCCGTCGAGTGCCTTCTGCACAACGGACGGGCCGGCTGACGCCTTGGTGGGGGTGGTGAGGCGGCTCATCCGCTTGCCTCCTTGGGTTCGGAATACCACGCGGGAAACTTGCCATTTTCCCAGAAACCGGGACCGACTGCTTCGACGAAATCACGGGCGGCGACGAAGTAGCCCTCTTCGTCCAGCTCGATCGGGAGCTGGGGGAGCGGGCGGGCCGCGGGTCCGAACACGGGGAACATTCCCTCGTACACATTGAACTGAGATTGGTGGCACGGGCACAGCACCCGGCCGGTCTGCTGTTCGTACAGCGACACCGGGCAACCGACGTGTGTGCAGATCTTCGAGTAGGCGTAGTAGTCGCCGAACTGGAAGCCCTGCTGGCCGTCCCGGATGCGAACGACGGAATCGGACCGCAGCCGGAAGAGCATCACCGCGGCGTCCGATGCCTTGGCGCCGCCCGGAACACCCGGGAAGACGGTGGCCATCGAGCCGGCATCCAGATCTTCAGGGCGGACCGGCGTTCCGTCGATCTGCACCATCCGCACCTTGGTTCCGTCGGCCGCCGGAGCCCACGGCGTCACCCAGAGCGGGGAATCGGCACGCTCGGCCCATGGGTTCTTGATGAACCCACCGAGGATCGGGACGACGGCGGCGACACCAAGGCCACCGCCGGCGAGCAACAGGGAACCCTTGATCACTCCGCGACGCTTGACGCCGGCCTTGTCTCCGGTGTCCAGAACTTGGGCGGCGAGCGTCGCTCGGTCCACCTCGTCGGACAGCCCGACATGCCGCTGCTGGACGGCGACCTCGTGCGGCATGACCTTCTTCGCCAGCGCGACGATGCCGATGCCGAAGCACAGCACGGTCAGCCCGAGGGTCGCGCCGATGATCGGTGTGTAGAGCGCGTATGCCAGCTGGCCGTCCGACTCCGCCGGCACCCACTCGCTCGGCCACCAGATGAAGGCAACGATGAAGATGACAGCGAACAGCGCCGCGAGCAGGAACCAGATCGCGACGGACCGTTCGGCGCGCTTCTCGGCGGGCGAGCCGGGTACATAGCGCTCGCCGTACTCGGCGAGCTCGACCCCGTCCAGCGCCATGCCGAGGGCACTGAGCTCCTCCCGCGACATCTTCGCGCGTTCGGCCGCGTCGGGGATCTGCAGGTTCGGGTTGCCGCTCATGCCTTCGATCCCATCCACAGCGTCGCCGCGACGATGGCGCCCATGCCGACCAGGAAGGCGATCAGTCCTTCGGGCGCGGGACCGAAGCCGCCGGCGGTGTAGCCGCCCGGATCGATCGTCTCCTTGTTGTTCTGGATATAGGTGACGATCGCCCGCTTCTCGTCGGGTGTGAGCTGGTTGTCGCCGAACACCGGCATGTTCTGCGGGCCGCTGAGCATCGCGCCCCAAATCTGCCGATCCGTTGCGGGGTCGAGGTTGGGCGCGTACTTGCCCTGCGACAGTGCGCCGCCCTGACCGGTGAAGTTGTGGCAGGACGCGCAGTTGAGCCGGAACAACTCGCCGCCGCGGGCGATTTGCTCCGGTGCCCGAAGGTCGCCCTCGGGGATGACCGGGCCGCCGCCGTTCTGCTGGATATACGCCGCCAGCGCGTCGGTCTGCTCTGCGTTGAAGACCGGCTCCTTGCGCTGGATCTGCGCGCCGTTGATGGCCGCCGGCATCCGTCCGGTGGAGACCTGGAAGTAGGTTGCGGCCTCGCCGACACCGACCAACGATGGTCCGCGACCGACGACGCCTTGGAGGTTCGCGCCGTGGCAGCTGATGCAGGAGTTCTGGTACAGCGACTGGCCCTGGGCAGCCAGCGCCGCGTCCACGTCGGAGGCGACCGCCTCGTTGCTGCTCGACGTGAAGGCGCTGTAGGCGAAGGCGACCGTGGTGAGCGCGAACATCAGCGCGAGCGCACCCGTGATCCGGCGCACCGCCTTCGTCCGACGCAGCGCTCGTGATCGGCCGCCCGTGGGCGGTGTGTCGTTGACCGACATTCTTTCTGACACCTCGTGCTCGGTAGCTGCGGCTGGCGGGTGCGGGACGTCGCGGTGGTGCTGTGCGGCGTGCTCCGCGGGAATGCCGGTCGGCCGTACTTCTAACTACTGTAGAAGTTCCGGCGGCGGATGCGAAGAGTTCTCACTGAATGATGTAGATGGTGGCGAAGAGACCGATCCAGACAACGTCGACGAAGTGCCAGTAATAGGACACCACGATGGCGCTGGTCGCTTGCGCCGGCGTGAACTTGGAGATCTTGGTCCTGGCGATCAGCAGCACGAAGGCCAGCAGGCCACCGATCACGTGCAGTCCGTGGAACCCGGTGGTCAGGAAGAACACGGTGCCGAACGGGGATGACGCGAGCGTCGTCTCGTGCTCGGTGATCATGATCCGGTACTCGTTGGCCTGGCCGAGCACGAAGATCGTGCCCAGCAGGAGCGTGAGCAGATACCAGCGGCGCAGCGAGAAGACGTCACCGCGCTCCGCGGCGAACACGCCGAACTGACACGTGAACGACGACGCCACCAGGATGATCGTGAAGACCAGGGCGTAGGGAACGTTGAGTTCCGCCGGCGGCGGCGGCCATTCAGCCGCCTGCGCTCGCACCGTGAAGTAGATGCCGAACAGACCGGCGAAGAACATCAGCTCGCTGGAGAGCCACACGATCACGCCGACGCTGACCATGTTCGGGCGGTTCAGCGTGTGGATCCTGCTGCTGATCGCGGAGGGGCCCGTGGGGCTGGTCGCTGTCGTCACAGATGGATTATGGACTGCCATCGGTGATCATGCGCCTGCGGGTGCGACCCGGGCGGGTCGCGGGAACGCCAACGACACGATCGTTGCAGGTCAGGGCGTTCGCGGCGGTTTCGACGGCTTGTCGAAACAAGCCGCGCAGGGACCGTCGGGAGTCGGGGCACTAGCATCAGCGGCGTGAGCAAACCCGTGCTGTTGGTCTACAGCCATCGTCCCGAGGTCCGGGAGCGGATCATCACTGCGATCGGCCGGCGGCCGGCGCCGGATGTCGGCAGGGTCGACTACCTCGAATGCTCCGCCGTCCATGAGGTGATGACGGCGACCCAGGGGCAACTGGCCGACGTGCTGATCCTCGACGGCGAGGCGCAGCCGACGGGCGGCATCGGCATCAGCCGGCAGATCCACCAGGAGGCGGAGGTCGTGCCGCCGGTGGTGATCGTGGTCCGCCGGGCGGACGATCGCTGGCTGGCCACCTGGGCGGGTGCGGACGAGATCCTGGTGCATCCGCTGGATCCCGTGACGGCGGCCGACTGCATTGCCGGACTGCTGCGCCGGCGGGCCGCCGGGTTGATCCCCGCGGTCACCGAACCTCACCCGCGGTGAGTGGGGCGAGGTCCTGGCCGGCCCTGCTGAGCACCTTGCTAGCGGGCGAGAACCTCGACGCCGCCGACACCGGCTGGGTGATGGACACGATCATGGCGGGTGAGGCGACGTCCGCTCAGCTGGCCGGTTTCGCCGTCGCGCTCCGCGCCAAGGGCGAGACAGCGGTCGAGGTCGCCGGACTGGTCGACAGCATGCTGTCCCACGCGGTGCGGGTCACCGTGCCTGGTCGTGCCGTGGACATCGTCGGCACCGGTGGCGACCGGGCGAACACCGTCAACATCTCCACCATGGCCGCCGTGGTGATGGCCGGCGCGGGAGCACCGGTCGTGAAGCACGGCAATCGGGCCGCCTCCAGCAAATGCGGTGCAGCCGACCTCCTTGAGGGCCTGGGGGTTGCGATTTCGCTGCCCGCGGCGGCGGTGGCGACAACGGTGACCGAGGTCGGCATCGGATTCTGCTTCGCCCCGGTGTTCCACCCGTCCTTCCGGCACGCGGGCGCCGCCCGCCGCGAGCTGGGCATCCCGACGGTCTTCAACTTCCTCGGCCCGCTGACCAACCCCGCGCAGCCGGCGGCGGGCGCCATCGGCTGCGGCAACCTCCGGATGGCACCGGTGATGGCGGAGGTGTTCGCCCTCCGCGGGTCGGACGTCCTGCTGTTCCGCGGCGACGACGGTCTGGACGAACTCACCACCACGACGACGTCAACGGTGTGGGAGGTGCGCGGCGGCGCGGTCCGGCAGCTCGGCGTCGACCCACGGGATATCGGTATCGAACGCTCCGAACCGGCTGATCTGCGCGGCGGCGACGTGGCGCAGAACGTGGCGGTGGCCCGGGAACTGTTCGCCGGGCGCGGCGGGCCGGTGCGGGACGCGGTCGTGCTCAACGCGGCCGCCGGTCTCGCCGCACATGCCGGTTTGACCGGAGATCTGCTGTCCGACCTGCGAACCGGCGTGACGCGGGCCCGCGAAGCGCTGGACTCCGGTGCCGCCGCCGATGTTCTCGAGCGGTGGGTGGTCGCCGGGCGCGCGCTCGCGTCAGCGGCGGGCTGACCTGACCGGGCGGATGGTCAGGACTGCATCCCGATGGAGAAGGCATCGTCGGCGTCGCGTTGCGAGTACTCGCGGAAGGCGATGTGGGTGACGGTCCGCAGCACTCCGGCGACCTTTGAGATGTGGCCAGGCACCAGGTCGGCGACCGCCTCGTGGTCGGCCACCCGGACGATCGCCACCAGGTCCACATCTCCTGCGCAGGAGTAGACCTGATCGACTCCGGTCAGATCGGCGATCGCCTGTGCCGCTTCCGGGATCCGGTCGGCCTCGACATCGATGAGCACAATTGCCGTCACCATGGCCCGCGACCTCTCTCGACGTCCGCCGGGGAAATCGGCGGAGCACGATGCTATGCCACCCCCGCATCAGGAGCGCCTCAGGAGACCGTGTGACGGGCCAGTTCGGCCGCCTTCATGAACGAGCGCCAGCGGCCGGCGCCCGCCGCCGGGCTGGACCACGCTTCGGTCGTCCGGACCAGGCGCGCACCCGGCCGCTCGACCCACCGGAGCAGGGTGGTGGTCTCCTCCGCGGACGCCGCCGGAAGGGGCCCCGGTCCCGGCAGCACCGTCTCGGCCGATGCGACCAGCAGTTCCACGATCGGCATGGGGTCCACGCCGCGGCGGGCCCGGCCGGCCGCGGCGAAGCGCCCGTAGCGGATGACCGTCAGGTCCCAGCCGCCCAGCTCGTCCGGCCGGGCGGCGACCACCTCGCCGATGCCGGCCAGTGCACCCAACCGCTGGCGGCGGTCGACGGCGGAAGCCAGTGCCGAGAGGCGATCGCGGGTCAGTGCCGCCTGGTCGAACCGGCCGGTGTACGACAGTTCGTTCAGCCGCGAGCGCAGCACGGCCAGGACCTCGTCGGAGAGCCCGTCGACCAGCGCGGCGATCCTGCGGATGTGGCCGGCGTAGTGATCGGTGCTCTCCGATCCGGCGCAGGGGGCGCCGCACCGGCCGAGTTCGGCGAGGGCGCAGGGACTTCCGTCGGGATCGACCCGCCGGATCCTGGCGGTGCAGCGCCGGATGGGCACGGCGTCCTGCAGTGCCTCCACCGCCGTCTGCGCGGCCTGCCGGGACGGAAACGGACCGAGGCAGGTGGCCGTCCGGTCCGGTGGTGACCGCACGATGCTCAGCCGTGGGAACGGTTCGTCGGTCAGCGTCACCCAACAACCGCCACCCGGTTTGCGCGAGCGCCGGTTGTACGGCGGCTGGTGGATCGCGATCAGCCGCTGCTCACGGATGTGCGCTTCGAGGGCGTGTGCGCATTCGACGTGGTCCACCCGCTCGGCCAGCGTCACCATGTGCTTGATCCGGTTCCGGGTCTCGGCCGCGGAGAAGTAGGAGCGCACCCGCTGGTGCAGGTTGCCCGACGTCCCGACGTACAGCACCTCGTCACCCGGCCCGCGGAACAGGTAGACGCCCGGCGTCGGCGGCAGGTGATCGGCGAGTCGGCGCTTCCGCCTGCGCTCCGGCGCGACGTCACGGCCGGCGTCCCGCAGTTCCGAGAGGCTGTGCACGCCAAGGGATCCGAGACGCTCGAACAACGCGTGCAGGACATCGACGGTCGCCCTTGCGTCGGTCAGCGCGCGATGGTCCGGGGCGACCCTGGCGCCGAGCAGCGCAGCCAGCGCGGACAGCCGGACGCTCGGCGCCTCGGCGCGGGTCAGTACCTTGCGGGCCAGGCGCACGGTGTCGACCACCGCCGGTCCGGGCCACGGCAGGCCGAGCCCGGCGCAGGCCGCCTTCAGGAACCCGACGTCGAACCCGGCGTTGTGCGCGACCAGCACGGAACCGCGGATGAACTCCAGGAATGCCGGCAGCACGGCGCCGATCCGCGGGGCGTCGTAGACCATGGCGTCGGTGATCCCGGTCAGCATGGTGATCTGCGGCGGAATGCTGCGGCCGGGGTCCACCAGGGTCGCGAATTCGCCGAGGACCTCCCCGCCGCGCACCTTGACAGCACCGATCTCGGTGATCGACTCCGTCCTGCTCGAGCCGCCGGTCGTCTCGAGGTCGACCACCACGAAGGTGACCTCACGCAGCGGCTCGCCCAGCTCGTCGAAGCTGCGCTGCGTCGAGATGCCGGGCCGGACAATCGGTTCGGCTCCGCGAAGCCGGTCGAAGCCGGCCGCCCATGGGGGACCGGCCGGCGCCCCGACAAGCCGCCCGGATTCCACGAACAATGACATGAGGCGAACCGTAGAACGCCAGTACGACAGTGCAGGGGTGGCGCGCCGGGGCCGGCCGCCGTCCTGCTGTCAGGATGGCGGCGTGAGCACCACCGGACGCGCCGTCGAACCCGGGGATCCGGCTGCCCGCCCGACGACGGAACTACCGGATTCGGTCCGCCAGCGGATCGTCGAGTGGGCGGCGCAGGCGCTCGGCGCGGCGGACCCGGCGGCGGTGCCGTCATCGCTGGTCAGGGTCGCCCGGTTCGCGCCGGCCAAACGCGCCAAGCTCGCCGCGGCCGCGCTCGGGCAGGCGGTGCAGAACGACCCGGCGTTCCGCGCACTGGTCGCCGAACGAGCGGCGGCCACCGACCCCGTCGGCGCGGCGGCAAGGGCCTACCTACTGCGGCTTCCGGACGAGGAGGAACTGCTCGCCGCTGTCCGGGACGCGGCACGCGAAGGTAGTTCCAGGGCAAGGGTTGTCGAGCTCGAACAGGAAGTGAGATCACTGTCCGGCAGGCTCGACCGCGCGACCGCGGAGCTGCGTGCCCGGCCCCCGACCGACGGTGAGCGGTCGGACGAGGCCGAACGGCTACGGCTGCGGCTGCGCGAGCAGGGGGTCCGGATCCGCGAACTGCAGCAGCACATGCATTCGGAGACCGCGGCGGCGGCGGCAACGGTGGCCGAGGCGGCCGTCGAGCGGGACAGCGCCCGCACCGAAGCTGCGGTGTGGCAGCAGCGGGCCGACGCGGCCACCGCCAGGGCCGATACCGCGGCCAGGGAGATCGAGCGGCTGCGCCGATCCGCCGGCGAACAGCGCGCGGCGTCGGACCGCCGCCTCGAACTCCTGCTGGGTGCGCTGGAGGGTGCGGCGTCGGGACTGCGCCGGGAATGGGATCTCATCGGAGGTGGACCGGCTCCGGCCGACGTGGTGGCCGCCGGTCTACCGAGGATGTCCGCCGACGCGGAGCGCACCGCCGACCCGGCGAGACTGACCGCGTGGGCCGGTCTGCCGGGGGCACACCTCATTGTCGACGGTTACAACGTGACCAAGACCGGCTTTCCCGATCTGTCCCTGTCCGAACAGCGGGACCGGTTGGCCCGCTCCCTGAGTGCGTTCGCCGCCCGCACGTCGGCGGAGGTGACAGTGGTCTTCGACGGCGCGGCGGTATCGACGGCGCGGCCCCCCGCCAGGGGGGTCCGGGTGCTGTTCTCGCCTCCGGGGGTGCTCGCCGACACGGTGATCGGCGACCTGGTCAGGGCGGAACCGTCCGGCCGGGTGGTGATCGTGGTGACCTCCGACCGGGAGGTCGCCGACCGTGCGGCTTCTGACGGCGCCCGGACAGCAGGCTCGCCGGTGTTGCTCGCGGTCTTCGCCGGTGGGAGTGCCGGCGGCTAGCCACGCAGGAAAAGGGGACTGTCGGTGCCCGCACCTACCGTGCGAGGAGTGGGCCAAACCACCAGGGTGCGACTGGAAGGAACCGACGTCATGCACATCGACTGCGATACCTGCGCCGTCAGGGGACCTGCCTGCGGCGGATGCGTGGTGACCGCCCTGCTGGGCAGTACGCCCGACGGCGTGGAATGGGACGAAACCGAGCGTGCGGCCCTCGGGGTGCTGGCCGACTCCGGCCTCGTCCCGCCACTGCGGATGGTGCCGACCTTCATCGGTCAGGACCAGGTCATCAGGGGGCGACCACGCGGCAATCGCGCCGCAGGGTGACAAGCCGGATGTAGAGCGTTACACGATGTGACGGTCGTCCCTTTCGCGCAACCTGTGTGTCCCATCCAACACGGGATGCTGTTTGCCCAGTTCAGCGGCTGTTCTACCATCTGTTCGGAAGCCGTTGAACAGGCTTTGTGCAGAACTTTCTCATGCGTACTGGACTCGAGCGTGTCCTTCTCGTAACCTGTCCGAGACCTTGGATCGTGAACACCAATCGGGTGGTCCGCGGGGTCACCGCCGAATCGACGCAGTGCGCCGAACCGGGGAACCAGGTTTCGTTTGTGGGGTGAATCCCCGGTGGTGTGCTGCGCGCAGCACGTCCCGGGGTAGGGCTACTTCCTGGCCCGAATCCGTCAGCTAACCCGGTAGGCGGCGAAAAGGAAGGTACGCCTGCCTTGGCGACCAGTGATCTCGGCTCTCGTTCTGCTGCGCGTCGACCGGCGCGGTGGCGTACGAGGGGAATTGCGCTCGGCACAGCCGCCGCATTGACGTTCAGTCTCCTGTGGAGCGGCTCAGCCATGGCCGAACCCGAGACGCCGGTGACGTCCGACGAGGCCCAGCAGGCCTATCTGGACAGTGCACGTCGGGCCGGCGAGCTCAACGAACAGGTGCTGGTCGCGCAGGAGGCCGAGAAGGCCGCTGTCACGGCTGCATCCGCCGCGGGCAAGCAGGTCACCGCCGCGGCCGCTGCAGCCGAGAAGGCGAAGCAGCGCTCCGCCGACGCCGACCGGGCCGCGGCCGCCTACCGCGAGAAGGTCGACGCCTTCGCCAATGCCAGCTTCCGCGGCGCGCGGCTCAGCCAGATGTCGGCCTTGCTGACTGCTGACTCCGCCGACGACCTGCTCGACCAGGTCAGCTCCCTCGACCGGGTCGCCGCCGATACCCAGGTCACGCTCGACGCCGCGCAAGCCGCAAAGGACGCCGCCACGCAGGCCCAGACGGATGCCGCCGCGTCGCAGGCCACGGCCGAAAAGGCCAAGACTGACGCCGACGCATCACGGGCCGCCGCCGCCAAGGCAACCACCGACGCCACCGCACAGAAGGCGACCCTGGACGCCGAGGCGGCCAGGTACAAGGAGCTGTACGAGTCGCTGTCGGAGCAGGAGCGGCAGGCGGCCGAAGAGGCCGAACGCCGCGCGAACGAGGAAGCCGCAGCAGCCGCAGCCGCAGCCGCGGAAGCCGCAGCGGCCGAGCAGGCAGCAGCCGAAGCCCCCGTCGCCGCCGACCGCGCCGACCGTGCCGATCGCGCTCCCGTCGAAGAGGCCCCCGCCGCGGCCCCGGCCGCCGCGGCCCCCGCCGAGGCACCGGCGGCCGAGCCTTCCTCCGAGGCCCCTGCGCCGGCACCCGCCGCACCGTCCGGCAACTCTGCCGCGTCGGCCGCGGTCGCCGCCGCCCTGTCCAAGGAAGGATCGGCCTACGTGTACGGGGCGGCCGGTCCGAGCGCATTCGACTGCTCCGGTCTGACCTCATGGGCGTGGGCGCAGGCGGGCGTCACCATCCCGCGGACCTCCGGTGGACAGGCCGGCTTGCCGCAGGTGTCATTGAGCGAGCTGCAGCCGGGCGATCTCGTCACCTACTACTCACCGGTCAGCCACGTGGCGATGTACATCGGCGGGGGCCAGGTCATCCACGCCTCCACCGAGTCCCGCCCGGTCTACATCACCTCGGTCGAAGGGGCGGGCCCGAACCCGACGGGCCACCGGGTCGGCTGACCCGCGGTCCGGCCGCCCGGGGTTACTCTGCACTCCGTGCGGCGAACGTTGCTGGTGACCAACGACTTCCCGCCGCGGGCGGGTGGGATCCAGTCCTACGTTCAATCTCTGGCGGAACGGCTGCCGACCGATTCGCTGGTCGTTTACGCCCCGCACTGGTCCGGTGCCGCGGAATTTGATGCGCGGCAACCGTTTCGGATCTATCGGCATCCCGGTCCGTTGATGTTGCCGGGCGGCGACGTCCGGCGCAGGGCCGTCGAACTCGTCCGGGAACACCGGATCGGTGCGGTCTGGTACGGAGCGGCGGCCCCCCTCGGTCTGCTGACGCCGGCGCTGCGGCCCGAGGGCGTCGTCCGGACGGTGGCCAGCACGCACGGACACGAGGTCGGCTGGTCGATGGTCCCGGTGGGCAGGCAGGCACTGCGCAGGATCGGCCGGGCCAATGACGTCCTGACGTTCGTCAGTCACTACGCCCGCCGGCGGATCTCCGCCGCGCTCGGGCCCTGCGCAGCGCTGGAGTACCTGCCGCCCGGCGTCCGGGTGGACACCTTCCGGCCCGATCCCGCGGCCCGGCAGGCGGTCCGCGACAGGTACGGGTTCGGCGACGCGCCGCTGTTGGTCTCGGTGTCCCGGCTGGTCGCCCGCAAGGGTCACGACACCCTCATCCGCGCGCTGCCCGCCATCGCGCGACGGGTGCCGGACGCCCGGCTGCTGATCGTCGGGGACGGACCGAACGGCGGGCGGCTCCGGAGCCTGGTGCACCGGCTGGCGCTCACCGAGCGGGTCGTCTTCGCCGGCCGGGTGCCGTGGCCCGAACTGCCCGGCCATTACACGGCCGGTGACGTCTTCGTGATGCCGTGCCGGACGCGAGGTTCAGGACTGGACGTGGAGGGCCTGGGACTGGTGTTCCTGGAAGCATCCGCCAGCGGACTGCCGGTGATCGCCGGGAGCTCGGGCGGGGCGCCGGAAACGGTCCGGCAGGGCGTGACCGGGCTGGTCGTCGACGGCCGGGACGTCGCCGCGGTGGCCGACGCGACTACCTCGCTGCTCACTGACCGCGACAGAGCGGCCGAGTGGGGCGCCAACGGTCGCGCCTGGGTCGGCAGGGAATGGAACTGGGACCGGTCAGCCAACCGGCTGGCCACCCTGTTGTCGTCCTGACCGATACACGATCGAGCGGTGAGATCAGTCACAAACCGTGATCGTTTCGTGCTCAATCATCACGAGGCACGCCACTCGAGAACGCTCAAGGCCCATTCGGGTATTGCCCGCTGCCGATGCGGGATCGTAACCTCATCGTGACCTTGGATTGCGGATCGCCATGAGGGCGCCCCCTTGGTCACTGCCTAATCGATGCTGCCGCGCTCCTGCGCGGCCTCGAACCGGGGACCCAGATTGCAGTGGGGTGAATCGCCCGCCGGCCGGCCTGCGCCGACCGACGGGGGTAGGGCTACTTCCTGGCCCGAATCCGTCAGCTAACCCGGTCGGCGGCGAAGGAAGAAAGGCCCACCCTCCGTGAGGACGCACCACAGTAGGTACTCCCTGCGCGCCTTCCGCACGTCCAGCGCGATTCTGCTGTCGGCCGTCGTCCTCGGCATGGGGGCCGCGCTGCCCGCCGCCGCAGAACCGGCACCCGCAGCGCCCGCCGCCCCGACGGCACCCGCCCCGACCGCGCCCGCCACCCCGGCAGCACCGAACACCGCCGAGGAGGCCAAGCAGGCCTGGCTCGACGCCGCTCGGCGTTCGGAGGCCTACAACGAGCAGGTGCTGGCCGCCGAGGCAGCCGTCACAGCCGCCAAGAAGGACGCTGCCGCGGCCGGCGCGAAGGTGAAGGCGGCCGCGGACCGGACGGCCGGCGAACAACGCAAGGTCGCCGAGGCGGACGCGGTCGTCGCCTCCTACCAGCGCAAGGTCGACTCCTTCGCGAACGCCAGCTTCCAGGGAGCGCGGCTGACCGATCTGTCCGTGCTGCTCACCGCCGCGTCGCCGGAGGACTACCTCGACCAGGCGAGTTCCCTGAGCCAGGTCGCGACAGACCAGCAGAACACGCTCACCGGTGCGCTGGCCGCCCGCACCGCGGCCGACAAGGCGCGCGCCACGGCACAGTCCGCACAGGATCAGGCCGAGCGGGCGAAGAAGGCCGCCGACAAGGCAACGGCAGATGCCAAGGCCGCCAGGGTCGCACTGGACACCGGCAAGGTGAAGCTCGACAAGGAGATCGCCGGCTACCAGCTCGCGTACGCCCGGCTCTCGACCGCGGACGTCAGTGCCGCCGTCGCCGGTGCCGAGGCCGCGAACCTCGATGCAGCAGCACAGACCAGGCAGGCCGAGCAGGCGGCGCAGCGCGATCGCAGCGGTCTCGCCGACGACGTGGCCCCCGTCGCGACCGGGCCGGAGTTCTCCGCATGGGCGGCCAGGCACGCACCGAGCACGCAGGCCGGTATCGCGGTCGAGGCGGCCCTGAGCAGGCAGGGCCTGCCGTATGTGTGGGCGGCCGAGGGACCGGACAGCTTCGACTGCTCGAGCCTGATGATGTGGGCATGGCGCCAGGCCGGCGTGGAGATCCCGCGCAACAGCGCGGCCCAGGCCGACGCACTGCCGGAGATCCCGCTCGACCAGTTGCAGCCCGGCGACCTGGTCACCTTCTACTCACCGGTGTCGCACGTCGGCATGTACGTCGGCGACGGCAAGGTGCTGCACGCGTCGATGCCGGGCGTCCCGATCAAGGTCGTCCCGCTCGCCGCGGCCGGCCCGAATCCGACCGGCCATAAGGTCAACCGCTGAGTCCGCTTACCCTGGCGAGTTGTGCGGCTCTCGTTCGTCTCTGACATCCACGGCAACATCGACGGCCTGGCCGACGTCGCCCGCCGCTCCGAGCAGCTGGTCGTGCTCGGCGACCTGCTCGACTACGTCGATTATCACGACGCGTCGGCGGGCATCCTGGGCCGGGTCTTCGGTGAGCGGCGGGTGAACGAGTTCATCGCGCTGCGGCTGGCCGGCGACTTCGCGGCGCTGCGCGAGCTGAATCACCGCCTGTGGGCCGGCGTTCCCGACCCGGTCGGCACCCTGACCGACGTTGTCGCCACCAGGTACCGGGAGGTGCTGGACGCCGTCGGCCCGGATGCGCTGCTGACTCTGGGCAATGTCGACGTGGCTGCGGTCTGGAACGAGGTCGCCGGCAACGAGCTTCCCTACCTCGACGGCGAGGTGGTCGAGATCGCCGGTCGACGGCTCGGTTTCGTCGCAGGTGGGTCTTCGCGGCCCGGCCAGCCGTTCCGCCCGCCCAGTTCCGTCTGGCAGCCGTTGATACGGTCGGCCGAGGATTTCGCCGCCGCGGTCCGTGCCGTTGGCCCGGTCGACATCCTCTGTTCACACGTGCCGCCCGGGCTGGCCCGGCTGCGGTACGACGTTGTGCCCGGACGGCTCGAGATGTTCGGGCCGGGGTTGCGGGAGTCCATCGAGGAGCACGGCCCGAAGATGGCGGTGTTCGGTCACGTCCACCAGCCGATCGCCCGGCGCACCCGTCACCGGTTCACCGAATGCGTGAATGTGGGCCACTTCCAACGCTTTCCCGAACCGTTCGAAGTTCTGCTGAGCTGAAGGTCCGCGCCGGTCAACGCGCTGCCGGGAGGTGTGCAGCCGAGCGTCAACGACGTGGGTAGCCTTCCTCCATGGCCACACCCTCCTCGCAGACATTGACCATGGCTGCCGAACCCGAAGAGATCATGGATGTGATCGCGGATTTCGAGGCATATCCGCACTGGACGGGGGCGGTCAAGGCCGTCGAGATCACCGATCCTGGGGACGGTAAGCGCGCGAATCAGGTGCGCTTCAGCCTGGACGCAGGTCTGGTGAAGGACACCTACGAGCTGGCTTACACCTGGCCCGATGACGGGATGTCGGTCTCCTGGACCCTGGTGTCGGGACAGTTCCAGAAGTCTCAGGAAGGGTCGTACGTGCTGCGGACGACCGCCCAGGGCACCGAGGTCACGTACACCCTGGCGGTCGACCTCATGCTGCCGATGGTCGGAGTCCTGCGCCGGAAGGCCGAGCGGGTCATCCTGGACACCGCGCTCAAGGAGTTGCGCAAGAGGGTCGAGGGCGGATGAGGATCGCCCTGCACACCGGCAAGGGCGGCGTCGGCAAGACCACCATTTCGGCGGCCACCGCCATCGCCTGTGCCACCGGAGGCGCGCGGACGCTGCTGTTGTCGACCGACCCGGCGCACTCCATAGCGGACGTGCTGGGCGTCCCGGTGCACGCCGACCCCACACCCGTCCCCGGGATGCAGGGTCTGTGGGCGGCCCAGGTCGACACCAGGGGCCGCTTCGAGCAGAGCTGGTCGCACATCCGCAGCTACCTGGTCGGCGTGCTGGCCGCCCGCGGGATGGCCGAGGTGCAGGCCGAGGAGCTGACGGTGCTGCCGGGGGCCGAGGAGATCGTCGCCCTGCTCGAGTTGCGCCGGCTCGCCGAGTCCGGGGAGTTCGACGTCATCGTCGTCGACTGCGCGCCCACCGGCGAGACACTGCGCCTGCTGGCGTTGCCGGAGACGATCGGTTTCTACGCGCAGCGTCTGCTGGGTGCACCGCAGCGGGTGCTGCGCACCATCGCGGCGTCGTTCACCGGTTCGCCGGGCGCCGGGCCCAGTGCGACGGTCAGGGATGCGATGGGCGATCTGCTGGCAGAGCTGATGGCGGCCCGCGCGTTGCTGGCCGACCCGGCGGTGACGGGTGTGCGGCTCGTGCTGACGCCGGAGCGCGTCGTCGTCGCCGAGGCCAGGCGGCTGTTCACCGCGCTCTCGCTGCACGGCTTCCGGGTCGAGGCGGTCACCGTCAACCGGCTGCTGCCGCAGGGGGTCGGCGGGGAGTTCCTGCGCCGGCAGCGCGAGGGACAGCGGGAGACGATGACCCAGGTCCTCGAGTCGTTCGCCGGTGTGCCGATCCGGCGGGTGGCCCAGAGTCCGGTGGAACCCATTGGCGTGCAGCGCCTTTCGGAGCTTGCGTCAGGCATGTTCGCAGACGTCGATCCGATGTCGGGAGGTGCGACGTCGCTCGGAATCCAGGTGAGCGGATCCGACGGGTGGTACCAGCTCTCGTTGCCGTTGCCGTTGGTGGAACGCGGCGACATCGCGCTGTCCCGGTCCGGAACCGATCTCGTCGTGACGGTCGGCGACGTCCGTCGCCGGATCGCTCTGCCGTCGGTGTTGCAGCGCTGCAGCACCGAGGGGGCGAGCTTCCAGCAGGGCAGGTTGATCATCGACTTCGCGGCCGACCCGGACCTCTGGCCCGCGAATCTGGCAGCGTCGACCCTGGTCGGTGCCGGTTGACCGGCGAGCAGCCGCCGGAGCAACCCGCCGTCGGGCCGCTGGCCCAGGAAGCCGCCATGCTGCTGGACGTTGTTGCGGACCGGCTGTCGTCGATGAAACCGGCCGAGGGTGCGGCCGGGGAGCCCACCGAAGCCGCGGGTCGATGCCCGGAGTGCGGGTCGGTGCCGGGCGCTTCCTGCACGGCGTGCCCGCTGTGCCGGTTCGTCGCGGTGCTCCGCGGGGAGCGGCCGGAGGCCACGGCGCGACTCGTCGACGGGGCACTGCTGATCGTCCGGACGTTGCGATCACTGATCCCGGAGCCCGACGGCGGAGCCGCCACCGACCCGCCCCGGCCTGATCCCGGGCCGCCCCCACCGCGTCGCGGGGGTCTCGAACACATCGACATCTCATGAGCGGCAAGGGCGTTCCGGCGACGATCGGTATCGACATCGGCGGAACGTCGGTGCGCGCCGCCGTCATCGACGCCGACGGCGAGATCCACGCATCGCTCCGGGACGCCACCCCGCACACCGAGCGGGAGACCGAGGATTGCCTCGTCACGCTGATCGGAAAGCTCGCCGGCACCCATCCGGTCTCCGCGGTGGGTCTGGCGGTGGCCGGGTTCATCAGCCGCGACCGGCAGAAGGTGATGTTCGCCCCGCACCTGGCCTGGCGTGACGCCGATGTGCCGGAGCGAATCTCCTCCAGGGTGCAACTGCCGGTGGTGATGGACCACGACGTCAACTCCGCCGCCTGGGCCGAGTACCACCGCGGGGCGTCGGCCGGCGCGTCCATCGCGTTGCTGATCGCGCTCGGTACGGGCATCGGCGCCGGCCTGATCATCGACGGTGAGATCTACCGCGGCGCACACGGTGTCGCACCCGAACTCGGCCATCTGACAGTCGTGCCGGACGGCCGGGCCTGCCCGTGCGGCAAGCGCGGATGCTGGGAGCGGTACTGCTCCGGGACGGCGCTCGCCGAGACCGCGCGGAACCTGATGTCCACCGGCGATGCCCCGGTGCTGCGTCAGCTCAGCGGCGACGACCCCGGCGCGCTGACCGGGACGATGGTGGCCATCGCGGCCACCGAGGGGGACCCCGCCGCATTGGCGGCGATGGACGATCTGGGGCACTGGCTTTCGGTCGGGCTGGCTCTGGTCACCGACGTCCTCGATCCCGAGATGATCGTGATCGGCGGGGGAGTCGCCAGCGCGGCGGGAATGTTCCTGCCGTTGGCCGTATCCGAGTTCGCCGGGTCGATCACCGGCGCCGGGCACCGCCCCGTGCCCAGGGTCGAACTGGCCCGGTTCGGCGACCGGGCCGGCATCCTTGGCGCGGCGCTGCTGGCCGCCGGTCACTGACCGGTCGCCACAGGGTCACACGATCGCGCCGTCGTCCCCGTCGTCCGCGCCCCGCCGGCGCCAGATACCGGTCAGCAGCAGCGTGGCACCGCCGAGCAACAGCGCGGCGGCCATCACCAGCACCAGGTCGGGGCCGATCGCCAGCAGGCCGGGCTTCGCCAGCAGCACGATCCCGACGACGATCATCAGCACCGCGCCGATCGTGCGGCCCTTGGGACGCGGTAGCGGCGGCGGATCCGGCGGCGTGAAATGCGCTTCGTCGGCTTCTCTCTCGGCTTCCACCTCGGCCTGCCGGGCAGCGAACGCGGCGACCTCTTCGGCCCTCTCCAGCCTGCGCAGTTCGCGGCGCCTGGCCCGTTCGGCACTCGTCTCGCCGCGTTCCGGGGGGCGGGGAGGTGCGACAGGCGGGTCGTCGAGTCCAGCGGCCGACCCACCTGCCGATGGGTGCCGTCCGGGTCCGCCCTCGACCATGAGACCCGAGATGATCTGCGCGAACGCCGCGTCGACATCGGCGTCGGAGGGGTGGCTGCGCCACGCCTGCCCAGGCTGCTCGTCCTGGTTCGAGAAGTCTTCGCCTTCTCCCGGTGCGGTCGTCACGGCAGACCCGCGGTGACCTTCTCGATGAACTCCACCGACGAGCTGAAGATCAACTCGGCGTCGTAGTCCAGCGTGGCGACGTGATAGCTGCGTTCGAGTTCGATGTCGGTGACGTCGGTGGACCGCAGGCCTTCCCGGACGATCTGCGAGTTGATCGGCTCGACGGTGTGGTCGACCCGCGAGTGCAGCAGCAGCACGGGCGCGGTCACCTTGTCCAGGTCCTGCCGGACGACGGGCCAGGCGCGCCAGAGCGAGTGCATGGCCTTGACCGGTAGCCGGGTGTAGCCGGGCTCGACCGTCCCCGGCTTGGCGATGTCGCCCTTGATCGGGGGAAACATCGGCAGCACCCGGTGCAGCACCGGCAGCAGCCTGGCCTCCCAGTGCAGGGTCAGGACAGACGGATTGACCAGCATGATGCCCGCCATCGCGTCGGGATAGAGCTCGGCCAGCCGCAGGGTCAGGGTTCCGCCCATCGACAGCCCACCGACCACGACCGAGCGGCAGCGTTCGGTCAGCCGTTGCAGTTCGGAGGTGACGGCGGCGAGCCAGTCGTCGAACGTCGTCCGGTTGGCGTCCTGCCACTTCGTGCCGTGGCCGGGGAGCAGCGGCAGCGAAACGGTGTAGCCCTCCGCCACGAGGTGGTCGGCCCACGGGCGCATCGAACCCGGCGCACCGGTGAATCCGTGGATGAGCAGGACGCCGACGTCGTTGCCGTCGTGGCGAAAGGCCGTTCGCCCACGGTCGGGGGGAAGGTCGGTCATCTACGCTCCCGAGCTGTCACGTGCATGGAGTCCATGGTCGCACGCGTGGCGGTGGGGGCGCCGGGTTGCGCAGCGGCGTACGGTTGTCGCAATCGTGACCGGCGAGCTAAGGGGCCTTCCCGCGTGCTCTACAAACTGATGAAGTACGTCCTGTTGGGGCCTCTTCTCCGACTCTTCTTCCCCTGCAAGGTCATCGGCGCGGAGTACATCCCGGAGCACGGCGCGGCGATCCTGGCCGGCAACCATGTGTCCGTGGCCGACTCCTTCTTCACCCCGCTGCACATCAAACGCCGGGTCACCTACCTCGCCAAGGCGGAGTACTTCACCGAGAAGGGCATCAAGGGGGCGCTCAAGAAGGCGTTCTTCAGCGGTATGGGGCAGGTCCCGGTGGATCGCAGCGGAGCCTCGGCGGCCCGCGCGGCGCTGGACACCGGCGTCCGGCTGCTGAAGGAGGGGCACATCCTCGGTATCTACCCCGAAGGTACCCGCTCGCCCGACGGCCGCCTGTACAAGGGCAAGACCGGCGTGGCCCGGATGGCTCTCGAGGCCGGTGTCCCCGTCATCCCGCTGGTGATGATCGGCACCGACAAGGTGAACCCGATCGGATCGAAGATGTGGCGGCCGCGGCGGATCGCGATGATCGTCGGCCGGCCGCTGGACTTCTCCCGCTACGAGGGCATGGCCGGCGACAGGTTCGTCGAGCGGTCGATGACCGACGAGATCATGTACCGCCTGATGGAACTCGGCGGTCAGGAGTACGTCGACGTCTATGCCGCCAAGGTCAAGGCCGATGCCGCCGCCGTCGAGGCGGGACAGCCGCCGGTGGCAGCGGAGGGGCGTGGCCCCGGCACCGTCACCCGGCTGCCCGGCACCAAGGCCGGCTGACCGGAGTTGGTCGCCCGGTACTTCTACGACTGCGAGTTCCTCGAGGACGGTCGGACGATCGAGCTCGTCTCGATCGGGGTGATCGCCGAGGACGGCCGCGAGTTCTACGCCGTCTCCACGGAGTTCGACCCGGGAAAGGCGAACCAGTGGGTCCGCCGGCACGTGTTGGACAAGCTGCCCTCGCCCGCCGACAAGGCGTGGCGGTCGCGGTCGTCGATCCGTGACGAGCTCTACGCCTTCCTGTCCGCGCCGGGGGAACCCGTCGAACTCTGGGCCTGGTTCGCGGCCTACGACCACGTCGTGCTGGCCCAGCTGTGGGGTGCGATGCCCGACCTCCCGCGGGACGTCCCCCGGCTGACCCGGGAGATCCGTCAGCACTGGGAGGCGGCCGGATCGCCGCCCATTCCGGGTCCGGGCGCCGACCGGCACGACGCTCTGGCTGACGCCCGGTTGGCCTACGCGAGGTGGCGGGTGGCGCAGGACGCGCTCGATGCGCGGAAGAACCCCGCCTGACCCCTACCCGGCCGGGTAGTGCGGGCACGTCGCCGAATAGGGGGCGAGGTCGCCGATATAGCGGTCCCACTCGTCGCGCGTGAGGTTGCGGCCGGCCAGCTCGCAGGCTCCGGTTTCCCAGTGCGCCGGGTCGAGGTCCCAGGTGACGACTCCCGCGTCGGTCACCACGGCTGCCAGCAACCCGTCGCCGCGGAGCGCGGCGTTTCCCTCGCCCGTTCTGCGGTCGATAGGGTCGCCCAACGGCGTGCGCGTCGGGATGTCGTACAGGCGCAGCGTTCGATCGCCGGCCAGGGCGAGCAGCCGTTGGCCGGCAGCGTCGATCGCGAGCATGTCCATCGACCCGTTGGTACCGGGGAAGGGCGGGCCGGTCGGTTGCAGGGAGTCCGGGTCGAGCTCGGTGATGACCCCGTCGACAGTCGACGCGATGACCCGGCCACCATTGGCCCCAACCCTCGAGAAGCCGCCGGGGCTGGTGGCCGTCACCTCTCCGGTTCGGACGTCCCGTCGCTGGATCGTGTAGCCGCCGAGGTTGTTCTGCGTCATCCAGGACACGTACGCCTGGTCCCCGACCAGCACCATGTCGCTCGAGAGTTCATCGTCCGGGTATGCCCAGGCTGTGCGTTCGCCTGAGTGCAGGTCGAACGTCTGCGTTTTCTGTGGCCTGTCCCAGCAGCACGCCGCGACGACCTCCCGACCGTTCGACCACACTCCGTCGGGCGAGTCACCAGGGTTGATGACCGGACCGGCGGGCGCTCGCCGGGACAGGTTGTAGAGGCCCAGTCCTGCCGGGGCTTTGCCGTCGTCGTAGATGGCGACGGCGATGTCGGGGTCATCGGTCGGCAGCAGCCCGAAGACTCCGGGGAAGGTGGCCGTCTTCCCGGTCTGCGGATCGATGCGGCGGGTGACGGCCGGATCGCCCTGCTTGTCCGGGTATTCGGCGACGAGATCGTTCCGGTCGAACCCCTGGATGTACGTCGAACCCGGCGTCTTCTCGAGCAGTCGGCTGACCGGGCCGCCGCCGTCGAGGCGCCACTCCACGAGTGTCACGTCACCGGCCTGGCAGCCGGATACCTCGACGAAACGGTCACCGGCCGGGTTCACCGCGACAGCGCAGACGCTGCCGAGTTGCGAGTCGAACCGGCGGCCCACCTCGACGCCCGTGGCGAGGTCGAAGGCGGTGACCCGCCCGGACCACTCACCGCAGAGCAGGACGCCCGTCCGCTCGGCGATGGTCGTCGTGTTGCACGACATCTGATCGACTTTCCAGCGCTGAGCGCCCGTTACGAGGTCGAAGCTGGCGGTGGACCGATACCCGCCCGCGATGATCGTCCGGCCGCCGTCGGCCGACAGGATGTATCCGTCGGACGTCGCCTGCGCGGCCTTGATGCGGTCGACCTCTGCGCGGCTGGCCGGATCGATGACCCTGATCGGCCCCGCCTGCGATCCGACCAGGAGCCGGCCGTTCGGCAGGAACTCGAGCGCTGCGGTCACGACGACGTTGAGCGCATCGTCGGGACGACCGAGGGTGGGCAACTCGGCGCGTAGGGCGCCGGTGCTGCTGTCCCGGATCTGCACGCGGCCCTGTTCGCCGCCGCTGACCGCGAGGGTGGATCCGTCGGCGGCGATGGCGATGTCACCGATGCGGAAGTCCACGGTGACCGGCGGGAATCGCTGTGCGCCGGTCACCAGGTCCCAGACCGTGACGACACCCGTTTCCGGTTCGAACGCCGGTCGCCAGGCCGCGGCGATATACCGGCCGTCGGCCGCCACGTCGAACACCGGCCAGCCGGCGCGGTCCGAAAGCCGCGGCAGCGCACTGATCTCGCCGGTCGACATGTCCTGCAGATGCACACTGCCGTAGGCGTCGCCGATGGCCACCGTCGTGCCGTCCGGCAGGTACTCGGCATTTCCCACGGTGAGGACCAGGGGAAACCCTGTGTGCACGATCCGCTCGACTCCGGGCGAAGCGGTGAAGGTGCCGAACAGGGCCGCCTCCGAGGAGCTGTCCGGCCGAAGCCGGTGCGCCTCGACCGCCAGCAGTGCTGCGAGGTCGCGGCGTGAGTTCCGAAGGCTCGAGGCTTCGCTGGTGAGTGCGGTGATTGACGCCTCCCGGCGCTCGGTCTGCGCCTGCTGGCGTTGCCCGATAGCGACGGCGCCGGCCACCAGGGTGAGCACGAGCAGCACCGCGACCCCGCCGAGTGCGCGTCGCAACCGGCGGTTCTGCCGGGCCTGGCGTTCCGCCTCCTGGGCCAGTGCGCGATGCTCGGTTTCCTCTTCGGCGATGCTGGCGTCGAGGAAGGCGGCTTCGGTGGCGGTCAGCTGCGGCGCTGACCGGGTGCGCCACTCCGCCGCCGCCGCCAGCCGTGCGCCGCGGTACAGCTCACTGCCCGGGCGGCCCAGGCTGTCCCATTCGGCGGCCGACCGGGACAGGTGCTGCACGAGCCGCAAACCGGCGGCGTCCTCGTCCACCCAGGTCCGCAGCCGGGGCCAGGCCGCCGCCACCGCCTCGTGCGCGAGTTGCACCTCGTTGTCGCCGGCGGTCACCAGCCTGGCCCGCACCAGCAGTTCGAGCGTCCGGTCGATCCCGCCGGCCACCGGAAGTCCACTGACGTTGAGGTGTGCCCGAATCGGCGCCCCTGTGCCGGACGGCACCACCAGCCGCAACATCAGCGCCCTTAGCCTGGCCTGCTCGTCGGCCGGCAGGCTCTGGTACAGCTGCTCGGCGGACCGGGCGACGGCTCCGTGGATCTCACCGGCCGCGAGGTAGCCGTCGACGGTCAACACACGCCCGTCACGTCGCTCCCAGGTCTGGACCAGTGCGTGTGACAGCAGCGGAAGCGCGCCGGGCTCGTCCTCGGCCTCGCGGACGAGCAGCTCGACCAGACCTGGCTCGAGCCGTAACCCTGCTGCCGCCGCCGGCCCCTCGATGGTTGCCCGCAGCTCCGGTCCGCGGAGCGGAACGACCAGGTACAGCCCCTCCTCGACCAGCCGGGCCAGGCCCGGTTCGATGCCGAGATCGCCGAGATGGTCGGCGCGGATGGTGATGATCACCTGTCCGCGTTCGACCGCGTGGTCGGCCAGCCGGATACAGAAGGCCCGCACGTCCGCGGGCGGGCGCGGTCCGGCGAACACTTCCTCCATCTGGTCGACAACGAGGACTGCGTCACCGGGCGTCGACGCGAGTGCCGTTGACAGGGCGGTGTCCGGATCGGCACCCGGAACGACCACGACGACCGTCGAGCCGCGGCGGCGCAGGGCGGACGCCACGCCGGCCCGCGCGAGCGAGGACTTCCCGCATCCGGAGGGCCCGGCGAGGACCAGCATCCGGACCTGGTCCAGCCGGTTCAGACACGCCGTCACGTCGGCGTCACGGCCGAAGAACGCATCTGTGTCATCGATGTCGTAAGCGGCGAGCCCCTGGTACGGGCAGTGCGCGGATCCGACGGCGTGCTCGCCTGCCAGCAGGGCGGCGTCCTGCCCGAGAATGGCCGTCTCCAGGGCAACGAGCTCGGAGCCCGGATCCAGGCCGAGCTCGGTGATCAGTGTCTGCCGCGCCCGCCGCAGCGTTCTGAGCGACTCACCCTGGTTGCCGGAGCGGTACTGGGCCAGCGCCAGCAGAGCCCACCGACGCTCGCGCAGCGGCTCCTCGGCGACCCGCGCCTCGGCCTCCGCGACGACATCCCGGTGTTCGCCGGCGGCCAGCCGGGCTTCGATCAGGTCCTCCTGCGCGGTGCGGCGCAGTTCCTCCAGCCGGGCGACCTCGATCTTCCCCGGCGCCCAGTCGCCGAGATCTTCGAACGGGCGGCCCCGCCACAGGTCGAGCGCGGCGCACAACGTCGACGCGGCTCGCTCCGGCTGGCCGATCGCGGCGAGCTCGTGGGCGCGGCCGAGGAGCGATTCGAAGTACTCGACGTCGAGCTCCTGCCCGACGGCGAGGCGGTAGCCGCCGTCGGTCGTCTGCACGACGCCGGCGCCGAGCATCCGGCGCAGGTCCCACACGCAGATCTGCACCTGCTTCGGCCACGACGTGGGCGGGTCATCGCCCCAGACGGCCTGAGCCAGTTGGGCCGGGCTGACCACCTCGCCCCGCTCCACACCGAGCGCCGCCAGGACGGTTCTCGTTCGTGGCCGGATCGAGGTGTCGCCGTCGACGCGCAACGGACCGAGGAACCCGATGTGCACCAGCCAAGTGTCGACGCGCCCGCAAAAGCAGTCAACGGCACGAATACCGGGCGGAAACCGCTCCGGACCGCGAGGGAATACCGCCCGACGGCACCGTCACTGACAACACCCACACGCCCCCGCGCCGCGTCCGGGGCAAGAAAAGGAGTTGAGCATGATGAGCCAGACCACCGCCATCCCGGCCTCGTCGACCGGGACCGTCGCAGCGCCCGGGCAGCCTCGCGGGCGGATGCTGCCCGTCATCGCCATCGGGGTGGCCGCCGCTGCCGCCGTCCTGTCGGTCATCGCGATCACCACCGACAACGGCAGTTCCGTCGCCCCGCCGCAACCGGTTGTCCAGCAGCAGCAGGTGCCGGCGGAGCAGGCGTTGTCGGGCGGCTCGCTGGACGCCTGCGGTCGTCCGATCGTCCGGGATCATCTGGCCTGCCGGTAAAGGCGCCGACCGGCAGGATGCGCTCACGGACGGACCCTGCCTGAGCTGCTCGCTTTTCGGCCTAGGCTGGTCCCCGTGAACTGGACGATCGACATCCCGGCTGACATCCTGCCTAGCCTTCCGCCGCTGCCGCAGGAGCTTCGCGACCGCCTCGATGACGCGCTGGCGCGGCCCGCTGCGCAGCAGCCGGAGTGGCCGAATCCCGAGCAGGTACTTGCGGTGCGCGCGGTGCTGGAGGCCGTGCCACCGGTAACGGTGCCCGCCGAGGTGGACAACCTGGCGAATCAGCTGGCCGCCGTCGCCCGCGGCGAGGCGTTCCTGCTGCAGGGCGGCGACTGCGCGGAAACCTACGTCGACAACACCGAACCGCACATCAGGGGTAACATTCGGACCCTGCTCCAGATGGCGGTGGTGCTCACCTACGGCGCCTCGATGCCGGTCGTCAAGGTCGCCCGGATCGCCGGCCAGTACGCCAAACCGCGTTCGTCGGGCACCGACTCACTCGGACTGCCGTCCTACCGCGGCGACATCATCAACTCGCTGGCGACCACCCCGGAGGCGCGCGTCGCCGACCCGTCCCGGATGGTGCGGGCGTACGCGAACTCCTCGGCAGCGATGAACCTGGTCAGGGCCGTGACGAGCACCGGGATGGGCGACCTGGCCCGGGTGCACGAGTGGAACCAGGAGTTCGTGCTGACCTCCAGGGCGGGGGAGCGGTACGAGCGGGTGGCCGGCGAGATCGACCGCGCGATGCGGTTCATGTCGGCCTGCGGCGTTGACAGTCACTCCCTGCACCAGGTAGACATTTTCGCCTCCCACGAGGCGCTGCTGCTGGACTACGAGCGCGCCATGCTGCGACTGGACACCCGGCACGACGAGCCGCGGCTGTACGACCTGTCCGGTCACTTCCTGTGGGTCGGCGAGCGCACCCGCCAGCTGGACGGCGCGCACATCGCGTTCGCCCAGTTGCTATCCAACCCGATCGGGCTCAAGATCGGCCCCGGCACCACCCCCGAACAGGCCGTCGAGTACGTCGAGCTGCTCGACCCGCGCAACCAGCCGGGCCGGCTGACGTTGATCTCCCGGATGGGCAACGGCGCCGTCCGGGACGTGCTGCCGCCGATCATCGAGAAGGTGCAGGCGTCGGGACACCAGGTGATCTGGCAGTGCGATCCGATGCACGGCAACACCCACGAGGCGTCGACCGGTTACAAGACAAGGCATTTCGATCGTATCGTCGACGAGGTGCAGGGGTTCTTCGAGGTGCACCGCGAACTGGGCACGCACCCCGGCGGCATCCACGTCGAGCTGACCGGTGAGGACGTCACGGAGTGCCTGGGCGGCGCGCAGGAAATCTCCGACGCCGACCTGGCCGGCCGCTACGAAACGGCCTGCGACCCGCGGCTGAACACCCAGCAGTCGCTGGAGCTGGCGTTCCTGGTGGCGGAGATGCTCCGCGGCTGACGCTGACCCGAAACCGCTATGGGAACGCCGAAACGCTGACCGTGCCACCCGGCTCCACCCGGCCGCCCGCGCCGGGGCTCTGATCCCACACGGTCGCATCCTCGGCGCCGAACAGCGCGCTGACACTGAGCGAGAGGCCCAGCGCCGCAACCTGTTGCTCCGCCTGCGCTAACTGTGCCGCCGGTCAAATCGGGGACTGCGACGGCGTTGGACGGCACCAGGAAGATCGCGGCGTCGTTCGGGTCGATCCTGGTACCCGGACCCGGATCGGTTCGCAGGATGTCGCCGGCGTCGATGTCGGCGTCGAACGCCGGACTGCCGACGGTGACGGTGAAACCCGCCTGCTCCAGTGCTGCGGCGGCATCCTCGGTGGGGGTCCCGCGTACGTCAGGCACGGTCAGCGCGTCGGCCACCTTGAGCGAGACCGTGCTGCCCTTGGGCACCGTCGTTCCGGCGCGGGGCGTCGAGCCCAGCACCGCACCGGGTTCGGCGACCGGATCGAAGGTCCGCTGCCGCGGTCCCAGGGCGAAACCAGCGACCTTGAGCTTGTTCTCGGCGTCCTCGGCCGACTTTCCGGTGACGTCGGGGATCTTCAACGGGGCCGGTCCGGCCGAGAGCACCAGCGTGACGCGGCCGCCGACCGGCAGGGCGGTCCCGGCGTTGGGGTCGGTGCGGACGACGGCGCCGACTGGAACCGTGTCGTCGTAGGCCTTGCCGGCGCCGACGATGGCCGTCAGTTCGGCCGCCTTCACCGCCGCGGACGCGGCAACCGGGTCCATGCCGGGGGCGATCGACGGCACCTCGGGCCGCCCGCTGGACACCAGCAGGTCGACCTCGGACCCGCGGAGCTGCCGCGAGCCGGCGTCCGGCTCGGAACTGGCGACGACCCCGGCGGGCACCGTGTTCTGGTGTCCGGTGCTGACCCGCGGGACCAGCCCGGCGTCCCGGATGAGCGCCTCCGCCTGCGTCTGGGTGAGGCCGACGGCAGCGGGCGTCGCCGCCCAACGGCCGCCGAGCCACCAGCCGCCGGCGGCCGCGCTGATCCCCAGCAGCAGGATCACCAGGATCGCGATCAGCCAGCGGCGTCGTCGCAGCGACGCCGCGTCCACCGGCCTGGGGGCCGCCGCGGTCGGTGCGGTCGGCGCGGGTGACGGGCGGAACGGGGCCGGTACCGGTGCGGGGACAGGTCCGGGTGCCGGCGCGGTCGGCGGCGGCCCGGCAAACACCCGGGTACCGGTCACCCCGGCGAGTACCGCGGGACGGTGCGGAACGGGCACCGGCACCCTTCGCAGTCCCAGTTGGGATCGCACACCGACCAGTGCCGCGAGGAAGGCCGACGCGTCCCGCGGGCGGGCCCCGGGGTCACGCCTGGTCGCCGCGACGATCAGCTCGTCCAGCGCCTGCGGCGTCCCGATCGCCTTCTGGGCGGGCGGCGGCACATCGGAATGGACGTGCTGGTAGGCCACCGACATCGGCGTGTCACCAGCAAAAGGTGTTGTGCCGGTGAGCATTTCATAGGCCATCACCCCGGTCGCGTAGACGTCGGATCGCGGGTCGGCGGCGCCGGTGGCGACCTGTTCGGGCGAGAGGTAGGCGACAGTGCCGAGGATGACGTCACCGGTGGCCATGGTCTGTGACGTCACCGCCCTGACCAGTCCGAAGTCGGCGATCTTCACCTCGCCGCGGGAGGAGATCAGCACGTTCTCCGGCTTGACGTCCCGGTGCACCAGCCCGGCGGCATGCGCCGCACCCAGCGCGGCGAGCAGTGGTTCGAGCACGGACAGCGTCACCGGAACAGACAGCGACCCCTGCTCGCGCAGCAGGTCGCGCAGCGTTCCGCCGTCGACCAGTTCCATCACCAGGAACACCAGGTCGCCGTCCCGGCCCTGGTCGTAGACCGCCACCACGCCGCTGTGTCCCAGGGAGGCCGCCAGCCGCGCTTCCCGCTCGAACCGGGTGAGGAATGCCTGGTCGGTGACGTACTGCGGGCTCATCACCTTGATCGCGACCGGGCGGTCCAGCCTGGTGTCGACGCCGCGGTAGACCATCGACATGCCGCCCCGGGCGATCAGCGCCCCGACCCGGTACCGGCTGTCGAGCACCGTGCCGCTCGTCAGGCCGAAGTAGGGGTCCACAGTTGCCGATTCTAGGTTGACGGAGCCGTGGGTCCGGAGTACTCCGGACCGATGTTGGCGATCAGAACGTCACGATTGTTCGACGGTGAGCACTTCGCCACCGGGGGCGCCACGGTTGTGGTCGACCACGGCCGGATCGTCGGCGTCGAGGACGGCTTCCCCGACCTGCCCGACCACATCGACGTCCGCGAGGTCCGGGACGGCACCGTGCTCCCGGGCCTCATCGACACCCACGTACACCTGGTCGCCGACAGCACGTTCGGCGCGCTCGACAAGGTCGCAGGGTTCACCGCGGAGGAGATCGACGCTGTGATCACCGAATCGCTACGCCGCCAGCTGGCCGCCGGGGTCACCACGGTGCGCGACCTGGGGGACCGGACGTACTGCGCCGTCGAGCGCAGGGACAACGCGCAGTCCGATGCCGAGCCGACCATTCTGGGGTCGGGACCGCCGTTGACCAGTCCGGGCGGGCACTGCCATTACATGGGCGGCGAGGTGGCCGACCGGGCGTCGCTCGCCCGGATGATCGACGAGCGGGCCGAGCGCCGCGTCGACGTCGTCAAGGTGATGGCGAGCGGCGGGATGACGACACCCGGCACCGACGTGCTGCACACCCAGTTCAGCACCGAGGGCCTCCGTTTCCTGGTCGATCGCAGCCACGCCGCCGGGTTGCCGGTCACCGCGCACGCGCACGGCCTCCCGGCCGTGCTGCAGGCGATCGAGGTGGGCGTCGACGGCATCGAGCACTGCAGCTGCCTGACCCCTACGGGCGTGGACATCGGCGACGACGCGCTGGACACGATGGTCCGCAGCGGGATCGTCGTGGGCGGCGCGTTCGGCTCGCCCCCGGCCGACGCCATCGACAAGGCGCCACAGGCCATCCGGGACATGATGAAACGGATGGGCACCACCCCGGAGGGCGTCCGGGCCATCCGGTTGGCCATGGTGGCTCGGATGCGCGACGCCGGGGTCACCTTCGTCACCGGTGCGGACTCCGGGATCAATCCGTTCATGGCTCACGGCAACCTCCGCGTCTCGGCGGAGTTCTTCGTGGACGCGGGCGCCACGCCGGCCCAGGCGCTCGCCGCATCGACCTCGATCGCCGCCAGCGCCTGCGGGTTGGCTGACCGGAAAGGCATGCTGTGCAAGGGGTATGACGCCGACATCCTGATCGTGGACGGTGACCTGCGGGCCGGCGTCGGCGCGCTGGCCGATGTCCGCGCGGTTCTCAAGGGTGGCCGGGAGATGGCACGCTGACACCCGTGTCGACATCACCAACGTATGTGCCGGTTCCACAGATCGCCGATCAACTCGGAATGCTGGTCACCAAGGTCCACCAGCTGATCAGGGAGCGCCAGTTGCTCTCCGTCCGGGTGCAGGGGGTGCTGCGCGTCCCGGCGGAGTTCATCCAGGACGGCCTGGTGATCAAGGGGCTGCCGGCGACGATCACCCTGCTCACCGACGGCGGTTTCCAGGACGAGGAGATCATCAACTGGCTGTACACCGCCGACGACTCGCTGCCCGGGGCACCGATCGACGCGCTGCGGGAGAACCGCGGGCGGGAGGTGCACCGCAGGGCGCAGGTCGCCGGATTCTGACAGCTATCGACGCCGCGCCGTGGCGGCGTGCGCCAACTCGGTCAGCCTCCGTCGGGCGGTCTCGTCGACCCCGCCGATCGCCGCCAGGCCGGTGCCGACCAGTTCCCGGATGTGCTCCTCCTGACGGTCGACGGCACCGGTGCCGTCGATGATCGCCGCCAGCCGTCCCGGGTCGGCGCCGGGCGTGCCGATCCCCGCGTCCAGCTCGGTCAGCAGCGGGTCGCCGGTCAGGGCGGCCCTGGCGGTGGCCAGCAGCAGGGTGCGCTTGCCCTCGAGCAGGTCGTCACCGGCGGGCTTCCCGGTCACCGCGGGATCGCCGAACACCCCGAGCAGGTCGTCGCGCAGCTGGAAGGCCACCCCGATGTCCGCTCCATAGGTGCGCAGGGCTGCGACGGTTTCCGGGTCCGCCCCGGCCAGCACCGCGCCCAGCTGCAGCGGGCGCTCGACGGTGTAGGCGGCGGTCTTGAACCTGTTGATGCGCAACGCATCCGAAGCCTGATCGACCGGATCACGGCCGATCGAAGCCGTCACCAGCAGATCGAGCAACTGCCCGCCCAGCACCTCGGTGCGCATCGAGCGCCAGATCGGCAATGCGCGGTCCAGTGCGCCGAGCGACTGAGCCCCCGCGGCGAAGAGGTCGTCCGCCCAGGCCAGCGCGAAATCACCGAGGAGGAGGGCGGCCGACACCCCGAAGTGCTCGGAGTTGCCGGCGAGTCCGGCGTCGGCGTGCAGCTTGGCCAGCGCGCGATGGGTGGCCGGCCGGCCGCGCCGGCGCTCGGACCTGTCGATGATGTCGTCGTGGATCAGCGCGCAGGCCTGGATCAGTTCCAGCGCCGCCGCGACGTTCAGGAGGGCAGCATCGTCGTCACCACCGCAGGCCGCTGACCAGCCACAGAACAGGAACTCGGGCCGGATCCGTTTGCCGCCCTCGGTCACGAACGCGATCAGCAGATCGACGCTGTCGGCCAGTCGTGGGTCGATCGAGAGCAGCTCGGCGCGGCGCACCGCGAGCTCGGTGGCGAGAACTTCCTGCAAGCGGTCCGGGTTCACCCGTCCAGTTTGCGCGAGGTCGGTTCATCCGAACGTGATCGGGCCCGGTTAAGCTCCGCCAATGCCAACAGTCTCGGAACAGCTCGCTGCCCCGGGACCGCACTTCTCGGTGGAGTTCATGCCACCCCGCACCGACGCGGACGAGGACGTCCTGTGGACGGCGGTCCGGCGGCTCGAACCCCTGCGGCCCGCATTCGTGTCGGTGACCTACGGGGCCGGCGGGTCGAAGCGGGAGCGGACCATCCGGGTCACCCAGCGGATCGCCGAAGAGACAACGCTGGTCCCGGTCGCACATCTGACCGCCGTCGGCCACTCGGTCGCCGAGTTGCGTCAGGTGATCGGCGCCTACGCCTCGGTGGGGGTGCGCAACATCCTGGCTCTGCGCGGTGATCCGCCCGGTGATCCGCTCGGCGAATGGGTCGCGCACCCGCAAGGCCTGCAGTACACCAGCGAGCTGGTCCGGCTGACCCGCTCGCTCGGCAGCTTCTCGGTGGGTGTCGCCGCCTACCCGGACAAGCATCCGCGGTCGGCAGACCTGGACTCGGACACTGCATTCCTGGTGGCGAAGATCAAGGCCGGCGCCGACTATGCGATCACCCAGATGCTGTTCTCCGCCGAGGACTACTGCCGGCTGCGCGACCGGGTGACGGCCGCCGGGGTCGACGTGCCGCTCCTGCCGGGCATCATGCCGATCACCTCGTACGTCCGGCTGATGCGGATCCACGAGCTCTCCGGTCAGCGGGTCCCGGCCGACCTCGCGGAGGAACTGCGGCAGGTCAAGGACGACCCTGCCGCCGGCCGGGCCGTGGGAATGGCGCACGCCGTGCGGATGAGTGAGGAGCTGCTCGCCGCCGGCGCGCCGTGCCTGCACTTCTACACGTTCAATCGCTCGAAGGCGACGATCGAGGTCCTGAGCGCGCTCGGCATGACGCCGGCGCTGCGTCGCTGACAGATGGACCTGAGCCTGAACACACCCGAGGGCGCCTTCGGGATCGCCTCCCTCGTGCTGTTGCTCGCGCTGATCGCGGTGCGGCTGTCCAGCCGGCTCGGGATGCCGTCACTGCTGCTGTACCTGGGCATCGGGATGGTCCTGGGCGTCGACAGTTTCGGCATCATCGACCTGGACAACCCCCTGCTCACCGAGCAACTCGGGTTCGTCGCGCTGGTGTTCATCCTGGCCGAGGGCGGTCTGACGACCCGGTGGGACAACGTCCGTCCGGCACTGGGCCTGGGCATCTCGCTGGCCACGGTTTCAGTCGTGGTCTCGATCGCCGTGGCCGGCGCGGGCGTGCACCTGCTCCTGGGGTATGACTGGCGGACCTCGTTGTTGTGGGGTGCTGTGCTCTCCAGTACCGACGCCGCGGCGGTGTTCTCGGTACTCCGCGGCATCGGCGTCAAACCGCGGCTGTCCGCGGCGTTGGAGTTGGAGTCCGGGCTGAACGACGCGCCGGTGGTCATCGCGGTGGTGCTGCTCGCCAGCAGTACCGAGATCACCTGGATCGACCCGTTGCTGGTCGTCTACGAATTGGTCATCGGTGCGGTGGTCGGTGCGGCGATCGGCTTCGCGGGCGCCTGGTTGCTCCGTCGGGAGGCACTGCCGGCCGCCGGCCTGTACCCGCTGGCCACCATCGCGCTGATCGGCGGCGCCTACGCGATGGGCACCGTGGCGCACGCTTCCGGTTTCCTGGCCACCTACGTCGCCGCAGTGATCCTGGGCAACTCCCGGCTGCCGCACCGGGCGTCGACGCTGTCGTTCGCCGAAGGGCTCGGCTGGCTGGCCCAGATCGGCCTGTTCGTGATGCTCGGGCTCTATGTCGAGCCGAGCAGGCTGCCGGCCGCGCTGCTGCCCGGGCTCGCGATCGGGCTGATGCTGCTGCTCGTCGCCAGGCCGCTGTCGGTGCTGGCGGCCGCCGTGCCGTTCCGGGTGCCATGGCGCGACCAGGCGTTCCTGTCCTGGTCCGGGCTGCGCGGCGCGGTCCCCATCGTGCTGGCCACCATCCCGCTCCTGAACGGGGTGCCGTCGGCGGAGAAGCTGCTGGACGTCATCGTCGTGGTGGTGGTGATCTTCACCCTGCTGCAGGGCACCAGCCTGCCGTTCGTCGCCCGCTTGCTCCGGGTGATCCAGGGCGGTCAGCCGTTGGAGATCCAGCTCGAAGCGGCGCCGCTGGACGAGATGAACGCGCACGTCCTGCAGGTGACCATCCCGCTGGACTCGCGGATGCACGGCGTGTACGTCTCGCAACTGCGGTTGCCCGCGCCCTCGACGATCGGGCTGTTGCTGCGGGACGGGGAGCCGGTGGCGGTGACCCAGAGCGTGCGGCTGCAGTCGGGCGATCAGCTGCTGATCGTCGCTCCGGAGCGGGTTCGCGCCGCCACCGAACGGCGGTTGCGGGCGGTCGGGAGGGGCGGCGCGCTGGCGGGCTGGTTCGGCGAGCGGGGCAATCCGGGGACAATGGGACAGTGACCGAACCCCTCCAACCCCGCAAGGTGGGTCTGCTCGCAGCGATCGCGACGACGGTCGTCGTCCTCGATCTGATCAGCAAGATCGTCATCGTGGCGACCGTGCAGCCGAACCAGCCGGTTCGGCTGCTCGGCGGGCTGGTCTACCTGTCGTTGATCCGCAACCCCGGCGCAGCCTTCTCGCTCGCAACCGGGATGACATGGCTGCTCGCGCTCGTCGCGATCGGCGTCGTCATCGTCATCATCCGGATGGCGCCGCGGCTCCGATCGACCCCGTGGGCGGTGTCGCTGGGCCTGGTGCTCGGCGGAGCCATCGGCAATCTGATCGACCGGATCTTCCGGGCGCCGGGCTTCCTGCAGGGTCATGTCGTCGACTTCGTCTCGGTCTTCGGCCCCAACGCCGAGTACTTCCCGGTCTTCAACGTGGCCGACTCGGCCATCACCATCGGCGGGATCAGCCTCGTCGTCACCGCGCTGCTCGGTATCGACTTCGACGGCACCTCCACCAGGAAGGCCAAGAGTGCCTGAGGTACGCAGACTGCCCGTTCCCGACGGCCTGGCCGGTATGCGGGTCGACGCCGGGCTCGCCAAGCTGCTCGGCATCAGCCGCACCAGTGTCGCCGCGATGATCGACGCCGGCGGGGTGCTGGTCGACGGGTCCGCCGCGATCCGCTCGTTGCGCCTGACGCCGGACAGCTGGCTGGAGATCACCCTGCCCGAGCCCGAGCGGCCGGCGACGGTGGTCCCGCAAACCGTCGACGGCCTGACGATCCTGTACCGCGACGCAGACATCGCCGTGGTGGACAAACCCGTCGGGGTCGCAGCACACCCGAGCCCCGGCTGGACAGGTCCGACCGTGCTCGGCGCGCTGGCCGGGATGGGGATCCGGACCAGCACCTCAGGGGCCGAGGAACGGCAGGGGATCGTGCACCGGCTCGACGTCGGCACCACCGGCGTGATGGTGGTGGCGCTCAGCGAGCGGGCGTACTCGATGCTCAAGGACGCGTTCCGGGACCGCACCGTGGAGAAGATCTATCACGCCGTGGTCCAAGGGCATCCCGATCCCAGTTCCGGGACCATCGACGCCCCGATCGGCCGCCATCCGTCGTCGGACTGGAAGTTCGCGGTGGTCGCAGGCGGCCGGGAGAGCATCACCCACTACGAGACCCTGGAGGCGTTCCCGTCGGCCAGCCTGCTCCGGATTCATCTGGAAACCGGTCGCACGCACCAGATCCGGGTGCACTTCGCCGCCACCCGGCACCCGTGCGTCGGCGATCGCACCTACGGCGCCGACCCCACGCTGGCCGCCAGGCTGGGACTGACCCGGCAGTGGCTGCACGCCCGCACGCTGGCCTTCGCACACCCGGAGGACGGTCGCCGGGTGGAGTTCACCAGCCCGTACCCGGCCGACCTCGCCCACGCGCTCGAGGTGCTGTCCGGGTAGGTTCTCGCGCATGACGACACCTCTGCGCCGACGCGGGGCGTACCGGGCTCTCGAACAGCATGTCGAGAGCGTGCGCGACCTGACCCTCAAGGAACTGTTCGCGACCGATCCCACCCGTGGGACGACGCTGACCCTGGAGGCCGACGGCATCTACCTGGACTACTCCAAGCACCGGGTGACGGCCGAGACCATCGCGCTGCTGGTCGATCTCGCGCAGGAATCCGGGTTCGTCGAGTTGCGGGAAAAGATGTTCGACGGTGAGCACATCAACATCACCGAGGACCGCGCGGTGCTGCACGTGGCGCTCCGTGCGCCGACCGGCGAGGTGATCGAGACCGACAGTCATGACGTCGTCCCCGATGTCCACGAGGTGCTCGACCGGATGCGGGCGTTCGCCGATCGCATCCGATCCGGCGAGTGGAAGGGACACACCGGCAAGCGCATCAGGACGGTCGTCAACATCGGCATCGGTGGCTCGGACCTGGGCCCGGTGATGGCCTACGAGGCGCTGCGGCACTACAGCCAGCGCGACCTGGACTTCCGCTTCGTCTCCAACGTCGACGGCACCGATTTCGCCGAGAAGACCCACGGTCTCGACCCGGCGGAGACGCTGTTCATCATCTCCTCCAAGACGTTCACGACGCTCGAGACGATGACGAACGCCGGATCGGCGCGCGACTGGGTGCTCGCTGCGCTCGGCGACGATGCGGCCGTGGCCAAGCACTTCGTGGCGGTCTCCACCAACGCCGAAGCGGTGTCCGCGTTCGGCATCGACACCGCGAACATGTTCGGTTTCTGGAACTGGGTCGGCGGCCGCTATTCGATGGAGTCCGCCATCGGACTGTCCACGATGATCGCCATCGGACCGGACAATTTCGACCAGCTGCTGGCCGGCTCGCATGCCGTCGACACGCACTTCCGGACGGCGCCGCTCGAACACAACCTGCCCGTCCTGATGGGCCTGCTGACCTTTTACTACACGAGCTTCTTCGACGCGCAGACCCAGGCGGTGCTGCCGTACGACCAGTACCTCAACCGGTTCCCGGCCTACCTGCAACAGTTGACGATGGAGTCCAACGGCAAGCACGTCACGCTCGATGGCACCCGCGTCGACTACCCGACCTCTCCGGTCTACTGGGGTGAGCCGGGAACGAACGGCCAGCACTCCTTCTACCAGCTCATCCACCAGGGCACGCTGACCATCCCGGTCGATTTCATCGCCTTCGCCCACTCGCTCAATCCGCTGGGCGACCACCACGACTACCTGACGTCGAATGTGTTCGCGCAGGGCGAGGCGCTCGCCTTCGGCAAGACCGCCGAGCAGGTGCGCGCCGAGGGAACCCCCGAGAACCTCGTGCCCTTCAAGGTTTTCGAGGGAAACCGACCGTCGTCGACCTTCCTGATCGACCGCCTGACGCCGTATGTCCTCGGCCAGCTGGTGGCGCTGTACGAACACAGCGTGTTCACCCAGGGAGCGGTCTGGTCGATCGGGTCCTTCGACCAGTGGGGTGTCGAACTCGGTAAGCAACTGGCCCAGCGCGTCATCCCCGAATTGCAGTCGGCGCAGGAGCCCGACCTGCAGCACGACAGTTCCACCAATGAGCTGATCCGCAGGTACCGGGCGGCGCGCAGCGGCTGATCTGCTCTTGGGTACCGTCTTCGCGTGACCATTGCTCCTAAAGCCGCAGCCACTCCGAAGAAGCCAGCCCGTCGCGCCCCCGCCAAGAAGGCACCGGCCGCACCACCACGGATCCCACCCACCGCCGGGTCGCGCAAGCTGGGGCGGATCCCGGTGGCCGACGTCTTCCCGACCGTCGACGAAGGCACCCGGCCGTCCAAGTCGGTGGTCGACGAGGAGTTCGACGTCACCGCGACGGTGTACCGGGAGGGCCACGACGCGGTGAACGCGACGGTGGTGCTCACCGCCCCTGACGGCGCCACGACGTACCTGCCGATGACGTGCGTCAATCCGGGTCTGGACCACTGGACGGCGACCGTGAGCGCGCCCACCACGGGCCGGTGGTCCTACCGGGTGGAGGGCTGGTCGGATGCCTACGGCACCTGGCACCACGACGCCGCGATCAAGGTGGCGGCCGACGTCGACACCGAGATGATGCTCGAGGAGGGCGCCAGAGTTCTCGAGCGGGCGATCGCCGAGGTGGACCGGACCCCGGAGCAGCAGGCCCCACTGCTGGACGCCATCGGCAAGCTCCGCAACCGCGACCATTCGCCGGGAAACCGCCTGGGCGCAGGCATCTCGCCGTGGGTGGTGAACGAACTGGAAGCCAGGCCGCTGCGCGACTACGTCACACCGAGCCCGGACTACCCCTGGCTCGTCGAGCGCGAGCGGGCACTGTACGGCGCGTGGTACGAGTTCTTCCCGCGGTCGGAGGGTGCCCGTTTCGACGAGAGCACCGGGCTCTGGCAGAGCGGGACGCTGCGCACCGCCGCCGAGCGGCTGAATGCCGTCGTCGGGATGGGTTTCGACGTCATCTATCTCACGCCGGTGCACCCGATCGGCACCATCAACCGCAAAGGCCCCAACAACACCCTGGTGGTCGGTGAGCACGATCCGGGCTCGCCATACGCGATCGGGTCGGCCGACGGCGGGCACGACGCCATCCACCCGGAACTGGGCACGTTCGACGACTTCGACTACTTCGTCGCTCGCGCCGGCGAGCTGGGGCTCGAGGTCGCCCTGGACCTGGCGCTGCAGTGCGCGCCCGACCATCCCTGGGTGACCAGCCATCCGGAGTGGTTCACCACCCGCAACGACGGCACGATCGCCTATGCCGAGAATCCGCCGAAGAAGTACCAGGACATCTACCCGCTGAATTTCGACAACGATCCCGAGGGGATCTACGCGGAGGTCCGCCGGGTCGTCCAGGTCTGGATCGACCACGGCGTCAAGATCTTCCGCGTGGACAACCCGCACACCAAGCCGGTGGAGTTCTGGGAGTGGCTGATCGGTGACGTCGCCCTTGATCATCCGGAGGTGATCTGGCTCGCCGAGGCGTTCACCAGGCCGGCGATGATGCACGGGCTGGGCAAGATCGGCTTCCAGCAGTCGTACACCTACTACGCGTGGCGCAACCAGAAGTGGGAGCTGGAGGACTACTGCCAGGAGCTCGCCCGGGACTCCGCGCACTACATGCGGCCGAGTTTCTGGCCGACCACCCACGACATCCTGACCCCGTACATGCAGACCGGCGGCCGGGCCGCCTGGAAGCTGCGGGCGGCGTTGGCGGCCACCCTGGTGCCGACCTACGGCATCTACGCCGGTTACGAACTGATGGAGAGCGAGCCGCGGCCGGGCGTCCAGGAGCAGCTGGACAACGAGAAGTACGAGTTCAAGGACCGGCACTGGGAGGACTACGACGAGTACGGACCCAAGGCGGGGCAGTCGATCGCCCCGTACCTGTCGTTGATCAACCGGATCCGCCGCGAGCATCCTGCGCTGCACTGGCTGCGGAACCTGCGCTTCCACAACGCCGAGAACTCCAACGTGATGGTGTTCTCCAAGAGTCGCGGCAACGACACCATCATCGTCGTGGCGAACCTCGAGCCGCACCAGAACCAGTCATCCTGGTTCCATCTCAACATGCCGGACATCGGTCTCGGATGGGATGATTCGTTCGAAGCGCACGATCTTGTCACCGGTGCGACCTGGCACTGGTCCCAGCACAACTGGAGTTGGCTCGGCCCGGAGTCCGAGCCGGTCCACATTGTTCAGGTGAGGCGGTATCTGTAGATGACCGAGTATCCGGGGGGCGCCGCTCCCGCAAACAAGAGCGGGATCAGCGGCAGGGCGGTCGGCGGTCTGGTCATCGCCGCGCTGGTCGTGGTGTTCATCGCGATCAACCGGGATCAGGTCGAGGTCTCGTTCGTCTTCTTCAGCGCCACCATCGCACTCTGGGTGGCGCTGACCATCGCGGCCGTCGGCGGCCTGCTCGCCGGCTTCCTGGTCGGCCGGAAGCGCTACAAGCCGTAACAGGCCTTTCGTCCCTTGTTTGGTCCATGCGCGCTCAACCAGCATGGACCTGGAGCTTGACAGCGTCGTCAGCCCGAAGACGAAGCGTCGGCTACGAGGAGATCACGGTGAACGAGAACAACTATGAGAAGTGGGTCAGCACGGTCGAGCAGGCCGCGCGGCACCACGACGTGGCGACGGGAGATGCGGTACACGAGCTGGACCGGCTCGCCGAGCACCTGGTCGGCGAGACCAACAGCGAGGCACAGCAGGTCAAGCTGCACGTGCAGCAGCTGATCACCGAGCTCGCCCCTGAGCGGCACGACGTCCGGCTGTACGCAGAGAAGTACTGCAACGGCGGGAGCTGAACTCGCGGGGACCGACGCGCCCGGGGCTGTCGGGAATCAGTGATAGAAACGAGCCTGCCTATGTGGAAGGGGCTCGGTGTCCACTACTGATTCGTTCGTTCACCTGCACGTGCACACCGAGTACTCCATGCTCGACGGGGCGGCCCGGCTCGGCAAGCTGTTCGAGCGCACTGCCGAGATGGGCATGCCCGCGCTGGCGATGACCGACCACGGCAATGTCTTCGGGGCGCACGACTTCTACCGCCAGGCGAAGGCCGCCGGGGTCAACCCCATCATCGGCATGGAGGCCTATCTCACGCCGAACACGTCGCGGTTCGAGCGCACCAGGGTGCGCTGGGCCGACGGCGGCGATGACGACGTCTCCGGCGCCGGCGCGTACACGCACATCACCCTGCTGTCCGAGTCCACGGCGGGCATGCACAACCTTTTCCGGCTGGCCTCCAGGGCGTCGCTGGAGGGTTTCTTCTACAAGCCGCGCGCCGATCGCGAGCTGCTCGCCCAGTACTCGGACGGCATCATCGCCACCACCGGCTGCCCGTCCGGCGAGGTGCAGACCTGGCTGCGGATCGGCGATTACGCCAAGGCGCGTGCCTCCGCAGCGGAGTTCAGGGACATTTTCGGTAGGGAGAACTACTTCCTCGAGCTGATGGACCACGGGCTGTCCATCGAAACCAGGGTCCGGGACGGATTGCTCCGGCTGGCCAAAGACCTGCAGCTGCCGATGGTCGCCACCAACGATCTGCACTACACCGACGCGTCCGACGCCGACACCCACGAGGCGCTGCTCTGCGTGCAGTCCGGCAAGACGCTGGACGACCCGAACCGCTTCAAGTTCGACGCCCGTGACTTCTACCTCAAGTCGCCGGCCGAGATGCGTGCGCTGTGGGACGGCAAGTACCAGCTGCGCGAGGCATGCGACAACACCCTGCTGATCGCCGAGCGGTGTTCTGTCGACTTCGACGAATCGTCGTCCTACATGCCGCGGTTCCCGGTGCCGGCGGGGGAGACCGAGCAGACCTGGTTCGTCAAGGAGGTCGGCCGCGGCCTCACCGCACGGTTCCCCGACGGCATCCCGCCAGAGGTGCAGAAGCAGGCCGACTTCGAGGTCGGCGTCATCACCCAGATGAACTTCCCCGGCTACTTCCTGGTGGTCGCCGACTTCATCAACTGGGCCAAGGACAACGGGATCCGGGTCGGCCCCGGCCGCGGGTCCGGCGCTGGCTCGATGGTCGCGTACGCCATGCGGATCACCGACCTGAACCCGTTGCAGCACGGGCTGATCTTCGAGCGCTTCCTCAACCCGGACCGTGTCTCGATGCCCGACTTCGACGTGGACTTCGACGAACGTCGGCGTGGTGACGTCATTCGCTACGTCACGGAGAAGTACGGCGACGACCGGGTCGCGCAGATCGTCACCTACGGCACCATCAAGGCCAAGCAGGCCGTCAAGGACTCCGCCCGGGTGCTGGGCATGCCGTTCTCGGTCGGCGACCGGATCACCAAGGTGATGCCGGCGCCGGTGATGGGCAAGGACGTCTCGCTGGCCAAGATGTTCGAGCCGTCCGACCCCCGGTACAACGAGGCAGGCGAGTTCCGGGCACTCGTCGAGACCGACCCCGATGTGCGCAAGGTCGTCGATACCGCCCGCGGGCTCGAGGGTCTCAAGCGACAATGGGGTGTGCACGCGGCCGGCGTGATCATGTCGTCAGAGCCGTTGCTCGACCTCATCCCGATCATGAAGCGCGAGCAGGACGGCGCCGTGATCACCCAGTTCGACTACCCGACGTGCGAGAAGCTCGGGTTGATCAAGATGGACTTCCTGGGACTGCGCAACCTCACGGTCCTGGACGACGCGCTGATCAACATCAGGGCCAACCGCGGCGAGACGGTCGTGCTGGAGGACCTGGCCCTCGACGACCAGAAGACCTTCGCCCTGCTGGCCCGCGGCGACACCCTCGGCGTCTTCCAGCTCGACGGCGGCCCGATGCGCGCCCTGCTGCGGTCGATGCGCCCCGATAATTTCGAGGACATCTCCGCCGTCGGCGCGCTGTACCGGCCCGGCCCGATGGGCGCGAACTCGCACAACGAGTACGCCGACCGCAAGAACAAGCGCAAGCCGGTCATCCCGATCCACGCAGAATTGGCGGATGCGTTGGCCGACATTTTGGGCGACACCTACGGTCTCATCGTCTACCAAGAGCAGGTCATGGCGATCGCGCAGCACGTCGCCGGATACTCGCTCGGTGCCGCGGACCTGCTGCGTCGGGCGATGGGCAAGAAGAAGAAGGCCGAACTGGACGCCCAGTTCGAGAAGTTCTCCGGAGGCATGGCCGAGCGCGGGTATTCGAAAGCCGCGGTCAAGACGCTGTGGGACATCCTCCTGCCGTTCTCCGACTACGCCTTCAACAAGGCGCACTCCGCCGCGTACGGGCTGATCTCCTACTGGACGGCGTATCTCAAGGCCAACTATCCGGCCGAGTACATGGCCGCGCTGCTGACCAGTGTCGGCGACGACAAGGACAAGATGGCCATCTACCTGGCCGAGTGCCGGTCGATGGGCATCAAGGTGCTGCCGCCGGACGTCAACACCTCCGTCCGCGACTTCGCCCCGGTGGGCACCGACATCCGGTTCGGGCTGTCAGCGGTCCGCAACGTCGGCACCGGGGTGGTCGCCTCGATCGTGGCCTGCCGCAAGGAGAAGGGGTCGTACACCGACTTCTACGACTTCCTGGAGAAGGTCGACCAGGTCGCCTGCAACAAGAAGGTGGTCGAGTCGCTGATCAAGGCCGGCGCCTTCGATTCCCTGTCGCACCCGCGCAAGGGCCTGCTCATGGAGCACGCCCGGGCGATCGACGAGGTCCTCGGGTTGAAGCGGGCGGAGGCGATCGGCCAGTTCGACCTGTTCGGCGAGATGAGCCAGGAGGAGAAGGGCGGCTCGTTCCGCGGCAGCGTCCCGGACACCGAGTGGGACACCAAACTGCGCCTCGGTTTCGAGCGGGAGATGCTCGGGCTGTACGTCTCCGGTCATCCACTGGCCGGGGTCGAGCACATCCTGTCGTCGCAGTCGGACGCCTCGATCCCGGACATCCTGGACGGCACGGTCCCCGACCGGGCTGTGGTGACCGTCGGCGGCATCCTCACCGGCCTGCAGCGGCGGCTGACCAAGAAGGGCGACCCGTGGGCATCAGCGACCCTGGAGGACCTGGCCGGCGGCGTCGAGGTCGCCTTTTTCCCGAAGGTCTACCTGGACTGCTCGCTGCTGCTCGCGGAGGACGCGATCGTGCTGGTGAAGGCCCGGGTCGCGCGGTCGGAGGACCGGCTCTCCCTGCACGTGCAGCAGGTCGTCGTACCGGATCTGTCGGCATCGGCCGGGAAGGGCCCGGTGCAGGTCAGCATCAACGCGTCGCGCTGCACCCCGCCGGTGGTCGACCGGCTGCGTGACGTCCTGCAGGCGCACCCAGGCACCACGGCCGTGCACCTGAAGCTCCTCAACGGCGCCAGGGCCACCACCCTGAAGCTGGACGACGGGCTACGGGTGACACCGACCTCGGCGCTGATGGGTGATCTGAAGGCACTGCTCGGGGCAGACTGTCTGGCATGAGACGCGCCGTCCTCGCCATCCTCGGGGCGTGCGCGCTGATCGGCGTCCTGCAGGGCGTGCTCTGGGCGTTCCTCGCCCCGGGCATCCCGTACAAAGTGCTGGCCGACGGCCGGTACGGGGGATTGCCCACGACCTCGACCTACCACTTCGTCGACGTGGCCGTCTTCGCACTGTCCGGCGCCGTGATCGGCATCGTGCTCGCGGTCGCGCTGTGGCAGGTGCGGGCGGTCCGTGGCTGGCAGGCACTCGTCGCGTTGGTCGGTGGATCGCTGCTCGGGGCGCTGATCGCCTGGGGGACAGGCATTCTCCTGGCACCCGGGACCGATCCTGCGACGGTGGGTCCGAGCACGGCGGACTCCATCGTCACCGCGCCGCCGACCACCGGCACCATCCTGGTGGTCCTCGCCCAACCCGCACTCGCCGCCGCGGTCTACACGTTCCTGGTCGCCTGGAACGGGCAGCCCACGCTCGATCGGCCCGACCTCGGTGTCACACCGGTCGATTTCAGAGGGGGGGTCGGAACGCCGCGAACGGATCAGTGACCCGGAGCTCGCCGATGGTGAACCGGTACATCGCGGCGGGCCGCCCCCCGGTGGGGCCGGACGCTGCGGTGGTGCCGGTCGGCTCCAGCATCCCGCGCCTGGTCAGGATGCGCTGCAAGTTGGTCGGGTCGACGTCGTGCTCCAGGGCGGTCGCATACACCCGCCTGAGCTCGGCGATGGTGAATTCGGCCGGCGCCAGTGCGAACCCGATGTTGGTGTACGACAACTTCGCCTGCAGCCGCCGGTAGGCCCGGTCGACGATCAGCCCATGATCGAGCGCGGTCGGCGGTAGGTCGCCCACCGGATGCCACCGAGTGTCCTCCGGGAGGTGCGGGTCGGCGCCCAGCGGGACCAGGCCCAGGAAACCGGTGGCCATCACCCGTGCTCCCGGGACTCGCCCCGGATCGGAGAACACCCCGATCTGCTCCAGGTGCGCCACCCGGGCGAGGTCGACCTTCTCCGCCAGTTGCCGGGACGCGGACGCGTCGACGTCCTCGTCGCCCAGAACGGTGCCGCCGGGCAGTGCCCACCGGCCCGCGTCCGGCTCCCTGGCGCGCTGCCACAACAGCACCTGCAGCGACGGCTGTCCGTCGCTGTCGGGTCGGACGGTGAAAACAGCTGCCAGCACCTCGACTGCGGAACTGCTACCATTGGCCACGTTATCGATTGTAAGTCGAAAACCTCGGCTTCGCCCAGGAAGGGCTTCCATGACCGCACCAGTACTGACGGGCGCACCCGGCGACCTCGCCGAATGGGCTCGACAGGTCCGCGAACTCGCAGCGCAGCGGGACGCGGTGATCCTCGCGCACAACTACCAGGTCCCGGAGATCCAGGACGTCGCCCACCACGTCGGCGACTCGCTCGCCCTGTCCCGCATCGCGGCCACCGCGCCGGAATCCACCATCGTGTTCTGCGGCGTGCACTTCATGGCGGAGACCGCCAAGATCCTGTCCCCGGAGAAGACCGTGCTGATCCCGGACGCGAACGCCGGCTGCTCGCTGGCCGATTCGCTGACCGCCGATCAGCTGCGGGCCTGGAAGGCCGAGAACCCCGGCGCTGTCGTCGTTTCCTACGTCAACACCACCGCGGAGGTGAAGGCCGAGACCGACATCTGCTGCACCTCGTCCAACGCTGTCGACGTGGTCAGGTCCATCCCGGCCGACACCCCCGTGCTGTTCGGGCCCGACCAATTCCTCGGCGCGCACGTCCGCCGGGTCCTCGGCCGGGACAACATCTCCGTCTGGGGCGGTGAGTGCCACGTGCACGCCGGTATCAACGGCGCGCAACTGAGCGCACAGGCGAAGGCGCACCCCGACGCCGATCTCTACATCCACCCGGAGTGCGGCTGCGCGACCAGCGCGCTGTACCTGGCCACCGCCGGTGCCGTCCCCGCGAACCGGGTGAAGATCCTTTCCACCGGCCAGATGGTCGACGCCGCACTGGTCAGCACGTCGCGACAGGTGCTGGTGGCCACCGAAATCGGGATGATCCACCAGCTGCGGAAGGCCGCTCCCGGCGTCGACTTCCGCGCCGTCAACGAACGCGCGTCGTGCAAGTACATGAAGATGATCACCCCGGCCAAGTTGCTGACCTCGCTGCTGGAGATGCGCGACGAGGTGGTGGTCGCCCCCGACATCGCCGCCCGTGCGCGCGGTGCGGTGGAACGGATGATCGCAATCGGGCAGAGCGGCGGCGGCGAATGACACCGCTGAGCGCAGCTGCCGGCGCCCTGCTGCCGTCCTGGGAGGCCGAGGCCGACGTGGTCGTCGTCGGTACCGGCGTGGCCGGGCTGACCGCCGCACTGTCCACCGCGGCCGAGGGCCTTTCTGTCCTGCTGATCACCAAGGGGCAGCCCGAAGAGGCCAGCACCCAGTGGGCGCAGGGCGGCGTCGCCGTCGTCCGTGACGAGCGGGACCCGGGCGACTCGGTCACCCACCACATCGAGGACACGCTGGTCGCCGGCGCGGGACTGTCCGACCCTGTCGCGGTCGACCTCATCCTCACCGAAGGCCCGGACGCGGTGCAGGGGTTGATGGATCACGGCGCCCGGTTCGATGCCGGACCCGACGGCCTGCTGCGTACCCGGGAGGGCGGGCACTCCGCCAACAGGGTCATCCACGCGGGCGGTGATGCGACCGGCGCGGAGATCGAACGTGCGCTGCTCGCCGTCCGCGGCCTGCCGTCGGTCCTCGCCGGTCACCAGGCGCTGGACGTGGTGCTCGACGGGTCCGGCCGGGCGCGTGGACTATCCGTCCTCTCCCCGGACGGGACCGTCGGATTGATCCGCTGCGACGCGGTCGTGCTGGCGACCGGCGGCGCCGGTCACCTGTACGCGGCCACCACCAATCCCGGTGTCGCCACCGGTGACGGACTCGCGATGGCGCTGCGTGCGGGTGCCGCCCTGGCCGACACCGAGTTCTTCCAGTTCCACCCGACGGTGCTCTGGACGGGCCCCGGCGATCTCGGGCACCGCCCGCTGATCACCGAGGCGGTGCGCGGCGAGGGCGCTGTGCTGATCGACGGCGCCGGCGCCCGGATCATGCCGGGCGTCCACCCGCTGGCCGACCTTGCTCCGCGAGATGTGGTGTCACTGGCCATCTCTCGCCGGATGGGACTGGCGCCCGGCGGCATTGGCGATCATGTCTACCTGGATGCGACCGGGATCGCCGCGGACGTGTTCGCCCGCCGGTTCCCGACCGTGTCGGCCGCCTGCGCGGTGGCCGGCGTCGATCCGTCTCGTCGGCCCATTCCGGTGGCCCCCGCCGCGCACTATCACTGCGGCGGCATCCTGACGGACCTGGACGGCCGGAGCACCGTGCCCGGGTTGTTTGCGGTCGGCGAGGTGGCTCGCACGGGCCTGCACGGCGCGAACCGGCTGGCGTCGAACTCGTTGCTGGAGGGCCTGGTGATGGGCGAACGTGCCGCGGCAGCGATCGGCGCCGACGTGCTGCTTGCCCGTTCCCGCCCGGCGGAGCTGATCCTCACCCCGGTCCCCGGGGCGGACCCGGCCGGCCGGACCGAGTTGCAGGCCACCATGAGCCGGGCGGCGGGCATCGGCCGCGACCTGGTCGGTTTGCTCGCGGCGCAGTCCACCGCGACCCGGGTGGGAGCAGTGCCGACCACCGTCGCCGACCGGTGGTCCGTCGAGACGGCCAACCTCTCCCTCGCCGGAGCGGCGTTGCTGGCCGGCGCCGAGGTGCGGGCCGAATCTCGCGGCTGCCATGTCCGTAACGACCACCCGGAGAGCCTGCCGGTGTGGGAGCGGTCGGTGCTGGTCCGCGCCGTTGACGGCCTGATCAGCACCGACGTGGCGGACCTTCGGACGGCCGTGGCATGGGCCTGACCGAACAGACCCGTCTCGCGCTCGCCGAGGCCGGGCTCGCGGCCGAAGAGGTCGCCGCGCTGATCGACCGTGCCCTGTCCGAGGACCTGCGGGACGGCCCCGACGTCACCACCGCCGCCACCGTTCCCGCAGACCAGTTGCGGTTGGCCAACATCACCCCGCGGTCGGCCGGCGTACTGGCCGGTGGGCCGGTGGCAATGGCCGTGTTCGAAACGGTCTCGTTCACCGCCGAGTTCGAGCAGTTGGTGGCCGAGGGCGGCCGGCTGACTCCCGGCGTTCCCGCCCTCGCGGTGGCCGGCCCGACCGCCGGCATCCTGACGGCCGAGCGAACGGCGCTGAACCTGCTGACCCATTTGTCCGGCATCGCGACGGCCACCCGTGCGTGGGTGGACGCCGTCGCCGGCACCGGTGCGCGGATCCGGGACACCCGCAAGACCCTGCCCGGTCTGCGGCTGCTGGAGAAGTACGCGGTGCGCTGCGGCGGCGGGGTGAATCACCGGATGAGCCTGGGTGACGCTGCTCTCATCAAGGACAACCATGTCGAGGCCGCCGGCTCTGTCCGCGCAGCCATCGAAGCGGTGCGGTCGCTCAATCCCTCTATCCCGCTCGAGGTCGAGGTCGACAACCTGGACCAGCTGACGGAAGCCATCGCAGCCGGCGCCGAACTCGTTCTGCTGGACAACTTCTCGACGGTCGACACGGTCGAGGCCGTTTCGGTCGTGCGTTCGTCGGGCCGGCCGGTACTCCTCGAGGCCTCCGGTGGGCTCACCCTGGATCGGGCCGGCGAGGTGGCCGCGACCGGCGTCGACTTCCTGGCGGTGGGCGCGTTGACCCACTCCGCGCCCGCGTTGGACCTGGGTCTGGACCTGGTCGCCCAGCCCTTACCCTGAACCCATGCTGCAGCGGATCGACCTTCGCTCCGGACTCGGCGACCTACGCGCCGTGCTGCCGCGGGCGGCCGTGAACATCGGAGCCGCCGCATCCTCCGTCGAACCCCTGATCCAGGACGTTCGCGTGCGGGGAGCCGCGGCCGTACTGGACGCGGCCGAGCGGTTCGATGGTGTGCGGCCCCGCTCGCTGCGGGTTCCGGCCGACGTTCTCGCCGGCGCGCTGGAGTCGGTCTCCCCGGCGGTCCTGGCTGCACTCACCGAATCCATCGCCCGCGCCCGCGTGGGTCATGCCGCCCAGCTGCCCGTCGAGCGGGTCACCGACATCGCTCCCGGCGGGACCGTCACCCAGCGCTGGGTCCCGGTGCGCCGGGTCGGTCTGTACGTCCCCGGTGGCCTCGCGCTGTACCCGTCGAGCGTGGTGATGAACGTGGTGCCGGCGCAGGTGGCCGGTGTCCGGGCGATCGCGGTGACCTCGCCGCCGCAGCGGGACAACGACGGCTGGCCCGATCCGAACGTGCTGGCGGCCTGCGCGCTGCTGGGTGTCGACGAGGTGTACGCGGCCGGTGGTGCCCAGGGGATCGCACTGCTTGCGCTGGGTGCGGTCGATGTCGACGGCAGACCGATCGAGCCGGTGGACGTCATCACCGGGCCGGGCAACGTCTACGTGACAGCCGCCAAACGACTGCTGCGCGGTACCGTCGCGATCGACTCGGAGGCTGGCCCGACCGAGATCGCCGTCGTGGCCGACGATTCCGCCGACCCGGTGCATGTTGCCGCGGACCTGATCTCGCAGGCCGAGCACGACCCGGTTGCCGCCTCTGTGCTGATCACCACGTCCGACGCGCTGGCCGATGCGGTCGATGCGCTTCTGGCGCAACGGGTTCCGCTGACCAAGCACCACGATCGCGTTGGCGAGGCCCTGTCGGGGCCACAATCCGGGACGGTGCTCGTCGCGTCGATCGACGACGCGATCGCTGTTGCCGACGCCTACGCCGCTGAGCACCTGGAGATCCAGACGCGTGATGCCGCCGCGGTCGCCGGCCGGATCAGCAACGCCGGTGCGGTCTTCGTCGGTTCCTATTCGCCGGTGTCGCTGGGCGATTACTGCGCCGGCTCGAACCATGTCCTGCCCACCGGTGGCTCGGCGCGCTTCACCGCCGGGCTCAGTGCCATGACGTTCCTGCGGCAGATGCAGGTGATCGATTATTCCCGTGACGCGCTGGCCGCGGTCGCCCCGCACGTGCTCGCGTTGTCCGACGCCGAGGACCTGCCGGCGCACGGCGAAGCGGTGTCGGCGCGTTTCCCGGTGGGGTCGTGATCGGGTACGGCGTCACGCTGGCGGAGCTGCCGCTGCGTGCCGATCTCGTGGGCAAGTCGCCGTACGGGGCGCCGCAGCTGGACGTCCCGGTGCGGATCAACACCAACGAGAACCCCTACCCGCCATCGGCCGCGCTGGTGGCCGACCTCGCCGCCTCCGTTGCCGCCGTCGCCGCCGATCTCAACCGGTACCCGGACCGGGACGCGGTCGCGCTGCGGGAACAGTTGGCGCACTACCTGTCCCGGTCGACCGGACTCGAACTGTCCAGTGCGAATGTCTGGGCCGCCAACGGTTCCAACGAGATCCTCCTGCAGGTGCTGCAGGCCTTCGCCGGCCCCGGCCGCAGCGCGCTCGGTTTCGAGCCGTCGTACTCCATGCATCCGATCATCGCCTCCGGCACCCGGACCACGTGGCTGTCCTGCCCGCGCCGCGACGACTTCAGCGTCGACGTCCCCGCCGCCGCCGCGATGATCGCGGAGCGGGCACCCGACGTGCTGTTCATCACCAGCCCGAACAATCCGACCGGCGGATCCCTTCCGCTGCAGGACATCCGGACCCTGGTTCGCGCGGCACCCGGCATCGTGGTGGTCGACGAGGCGTACGCGGAATTCTCCGATCGGCCCAGCGCCATCGGGCTGATCGACCAGTTCCCTGCGCAGTTGATCGTCGTGCGCACCATGTCGAAGGCGTTCGCATTCGCGGGCGGCAGGCTCGGCTATCTGGCGGCCGCACCGGCCGTCATCGACGCATTGCTGCTGGTGCGCCTGCCGTATCACCTCTCCACGCTGACCCAGGCGGCCGCGTCCGCCGCGCTGCGGCACGCCGACGACACGTTGGCCTCGGTCGCGCATCTCGTCGCGGAGCGCCGTCGGGTGTCTTCGGTCCTCGTCGATCATGGCTTCGATGTCGTCGAATCCGACGCGAACTTCCTGCTGTTCGGTCGCTTCGACGACGCGGCGGCGACGTGGCGGCAGTACCTCGACGCCGGAGTGTTGTTGCGGGACATGGGAATTCCCGGTTACCTGCGGGCGACCATCGGGACCGATGCGGAGAACGATGTGCTGCTGAACGTGAGTTCCAGGCTCAAGGAGATGGCGTGATGGTCGGCGAACGTCGGTCCCGAATCGAGCGCACGACGAGCGAGTCGTCGGTGCTGGTCGACCTCGACCTGGACGGCACCGGGCAGGTGGAGATCTCCACCGGCGTCAGGTTCTACGACCACATGCTGACCGCGTTCGGGGTGCACGGCAGCTTCGACCTGACGGTGCGGTCCGTCGGCGACGTCGACATCGACGCGCATCACACCGTCGAGGACACCGCGATCGTGCTCGGCCAGGCCATCGGTCAGGCGCTCGGCGACAAGGCAGGCATCCGGCGGTTCGGTGACGCCTTCATCCCGATGGACGAGACGCTGGCGCACGCCGCCGTGGACGTCTCCGGCCGGCCGTTCTCCGTGCACACCGGGGAGCCCGATTCGGTCCTGGGGTTCACCGTCGGCAACAACTACCCGGTGGTGCTGAACCGGCACGTCTTCGATTCGCTGGCCTTCCACGCCCGTATCGCGCTGCACGTGCGGGTGATCTACGGTCGCGATCCGCACCACATCTGCGAGGCGCAGTACAAGGCGATCGCCAGGGCGCTGCGGCAGGCGGTGGAACCGGACCCGCGGGTGCAGGGCATCCCGTCGACCAAGGGAGTGCTGTGAGCCAGTTCCTGCCGATCCTGCTGCTCGCCCTCGGCGGGTTCCTGGTGGGCGGGGTGCTGGCGCTGCGGAAGAAGTCGATGCCGGCGGCTGTTGTGCTGGGTGTCTTCGCCGCCGGGTGCATCGTCGGCGGCATCCTGTGGCTGATCGGGGAGTCGTGAGCGGTGTCGTCGTGCTGGACTACGGGTCCGGCAATCTCGCCTCCGCGGAGCGGGCGCTGCGCCGGACCGGTGCCGATGTCGTGGTGACCGACGATTTCGACGCCGCACTGAACGCCGACGGATTGGTCGTCCCCGGGGTGGGCGCGTACGAGGCATGCATGACCGGGCTGTCGGCGGTCCGGGGACAGCGGATCATCGATCGGCGGGTGGCCGGCGGCCGTCCGGTGCTGGGCATCTGCGTCGGGATGCAGATCCTGTTCGACCGCGGGGTGGAGCACGGCGTCGAGACCGACGGGGTCGGGGAGTGGCCCGGCACCGTTGAGCGACTGCAGGCGCCGATCGTCCCGCACATGGGCTGGAACACCGTGCAGCCCGGCGAGGGATCAGTGCTGTTCGACGGGCTGGACCCGCGGACCAGGTACTACTTCGTGCATTCCTACGCCGTCCGCCGCTGGGAACTCGAGGTCTACGGGCGGTTCAGCGCACCGGTGGTGACCTGGGCGGAGCACGGCGGCGACCGGTTCGTGGCAGCCGTCGAGAACGGCCCGCTGTCGGCGACCCAGTTCCACCCGGAGAAGTCGGGTGACGCCGGCGCCGAGGTCTTGCGACGCTGGGTGGCCACGCTCTAGTCTCGAACACATGTTCGATCAACGCAACCAGGTGCTCCAGGAGTTGCGTCATCGAATGGACGCGGCGATCCCGGAGACCGGAGCCGTGTTACCCGTCGCCGCACCGCTCGCCGCCGTTCTGCCTCGCGGTGGTCTGGCCCGCGGCTCGGTGGTCAGCGTCCTCGGCCAGGGTGCCACCAGTCTGCTGTTCACGCTGCTGTCCGGTCCGCAGGACGCCTGGTCGGCGCTGGTCGGAATGCCCGGCATCGGCCTGCTGGCGGCCACCGAATTCGGCATCGACCTGGACCGTATTGCCGTCATCCCAGAGCCGGGACCTGATGTGCTGCAAGTGTTGTCGATCCTGGTGGACGGGGTGGACATGATCGCCGTCGCGCTCCCGGCCACCGCGCGACCCACCCCGTCCCGGCAGCGGGTGCTCACCGGGCGGCTCCGCCAGCGTGGTGCTGTGCTGCTGGTGATGGGGCCGTGGCCGGGCGCCGATCTCGTTCTCACCGCCCGCTGGGTGGGCTGGACCGGACTGGGTCGAGGGCACGGCCGGCTCCGGGATCGCGAGCTCGTCGTCGAGGTCGGCGGTCGGGGGGCGGCGGCCGGTCGCGCCGGACAGGCCGCTTTGTTGTTGCGCGCCGGGCGGACCAGCATCGAAGTCGCCGCGGCGGTGGATCCGGCGCAGGTTCGACCGGGAACCTACGAACCGGTGGCCCACGTGGGCTGACAACGACAGGAGGTCGACATGAACTGGACCGATGAGCTCGACAAGCAACTGAGCTGGCACTGGGAGAACCACCTGCGCCCGCGGTGGGATGGACTCGATGACGACGAGTACTTCTGGGAGCCCGTTCCCGGGATGTGGAGCATCCGTCCTCGCGGGCAGGGTGTCGCGGAGGTCGCCGCCGGTTCCGGGGACCACATCATCGACTTCACCATGCCCGAGCCATCTCCGGCGCCGGTGACCACCATTGCCTGGCGGATAGGCCACCTGTTGGTCGGCGTCTTCGGTGCCCGGCTGGCCCAGCACTTCGGCGGTCCCGCCGTCGGTTACGACTCCTACGACTATCCGTCCACTGCCGCCGATGCCCTCGATCGCATCGACAGCATGTACGCGGACTGGATCGCCGGCGTTCGGTCGCTCGACGCCGATGGGTTGCAGCAACCCAGCGGCGAGTACGGCTTCGAGCAGGACCCGATGGCCGCGCTGGTCCTGCACATCAACCGCGAGGTCATCCATCACGGCGCGGAGATCTCCCTGCTCCGCGATCTGTACGCCTGGCAGCACTGAGCTCGGCGTTCTCGCGCTAGAAACGTTCCCGCGGGAACGTTTCTGCGGGCTTCCTGTCGCCTCTGGCGCTGCTGTGATCGCTTGTTTCGGTGCCTGTCGGTGCCGTGGGCTACTCTCGAACATGTGTTCGATTGAGTCAGGGGTTGGCAGATGGAGTTCAGCGCGATGGACGACGCAATGGGCGACGACGGTGATGGTGACAGCGATCTGACGCTGATGTGGCAGAGCGCCCCACAGCGTCGTCAATCGGAAGTTCCACGCTCGCTCGCACCCTCACTCTCCACTTCACCCTTACCTACATCCGCATCCTCGCCGGTACCGGTGTCCCCGTTCCCGGGCGTGGTGGGGCGGGGTGTTCCGGTGATGCCGGTTGATGAGCCGGGTGCTGTGCCGTTGGCGGATCTGGAGTCTCGGATCTGTTCTTTTGCTGGTCGGTTGGCGGCGTCGACGGGTGAGTGGTTGCGGTTGGTCGCGGAGTTCGACCGGCGTAAGGGGTGGGCGCAGTGGGGGATCAAGTCGTGTGCGCATTGGTTGGCGTGGGCGTGTTCGGTGGCGCCGGGTGCGGCCCGGGAGTACGTGCGGGTTGCGTCGGCGTTGACCGGGTTGCCGTTGTTGGATGCGGCGTTCGCGGCGGGGCGGTTGTCGTATTCGAAGGTGCGGGCGGCGACCAGGGTCGCCGACCGGGTCCCGGAGGCGACCCTGGTGGAGCAGGCGCTGGTGCATACGGCCTCGCAGTTGGAGCGGTTGGTCCGGGCGTACCGCAAGGTCGACGGCACCGGCACCAGTCAGCAGCAGCGGCGGCGGGCGCGGTGGTTCTTCGATGAGGATGGGATGTTGGTGTTGACCGCGCGGTTACCGGCGGATGAGGGGGCGGTTCTGGTCGCGGCCCTGGAACAGGCCGATGGTGCCGCGGGGTCGGAACCGGATTCGCTGATGGCGATGGCGCAGAACTCGTTGGCAGCTGGCCCGGTGGACAGTTCCGGGGATGACCGGCACCTGCTGGTGCTGCACGCCGACACCGCGGTGTTGACCGGGGCATCAGACGACCCGGTGGGGGTGTGCCGGGTCGAGCACGGGCCGGGGGTGGACCGGGCCACGGCGCAGCGGATCGCGTGTGATGCGGCGTTGGTGGCGTTGATCAATGCGGCGGTCCCGGGTGAGCAGCTGCGGTTGGGGCGGAAGACCCGGAAGATCTCTCCGGCGTTGCGGCGGGCGTTGCGGATCCGCGACGGTGGGTGCCGGTTCCCGGGGTGTCACCGGATCCGGCACTTGGAAGCCCATCATCTGGTGCACTGGTTGTTCGGTGGGCGCACCGACCTGGACAACCTGGTGCTGCTGTGCCGGGCTCATCACATGTCGGTCCATGAGGACGGGTTCACCGTCGCCCCGGTCCCGGACAGCACCGGGTGGATCTTCCGCCGGAAGGACAGCACCGCGGTCCCGGCGAACCCGGAACTCCCGGCCGGGGCACCGCTGGGTGAATCGCTTCCTCCCGACCTGATCCGACCCGGCTGGCGCGGAGAACGTTTCAGCCTCGCCGACTCCGTCGGGGTCTTCTGCCAAGCATCAAACACACCATGACCACCCGCACCCTTGTCGTCTGGTGCCCCGATTGGCCGGCGGTGGCGGCCGCCCGGCAGGCGGGTCGGCCGGCGAGTGACCCGGTCGCGGTCTTCCATGCCAACCGGGTGCAGGCCTGCACGACGGCGGCTCGGGCCGAGGGCATCACCGTCGGGCAACGACGCCGGGATGCCCAGTCCCGGTGCCCGGATCTGCTCATCGCGCAGGTCGATCATGATCGCGACGGTCGGCTGTTCGAGCCGGTGGCCGCTGCCGTCGAGTCCATCGCGCCGGGTGTCGAGATCCTCCGGTCCGGAGTCGTCGCCTGCTCGGCACGTGGCCCGGGCCGCTACTTCGGTAGTGAGATCGCAGCAGCAGAGCGCATTGTCGACGTCGTCGAGGCGTTGGACATCGAGTGCTCGGTCGGGATCGCCGATGCGTTGGCGGTGGCGGTGATGGCCGCTCACCGCGGGGCCATCGTCCCCCCGGGTCGGTCGGCCGAGTTCTGCGCTCCGCTGCCGATCACCGACCTGGCCCGGGATCCGGCGATCAGCCCACCCGAGCGGGCGGCGTTGACCGACCTGCTCATCCGGCTGGGCATCACCACCGCCGGTGCCTTCGCCGCACTCCCGGAGGGCAAGGTCGCCACCAGGTTCGGGGCCGACGGTGTGCAGGCCCATCGACTGGCCCGCGGGGTGGCCGAGCGGGGAATGTCCCGCAGGCAGTTACCGCAGGAGCTGACGGTGGAACAGGTCTGCGACCCGCCGTTGGAGCGGGTGGACACGGCGGCCTTCGCGGCCAGGGCACTGGCCGAACGGTTCCACGCCACGCTGGCCGACGCCGGACTGGCCTGCACCCGGTTGGCCATCACCGCCGTCACCGAGCGGGATGCGGTTCTCACCCGGATCTGGCGGTGCGCGGCACCGCTCACCGCGGCCGCCACCGCAGACAGGTTGCGCTGGCAACTCGACGGCTGGCTCACCGCCGGTCGCACCGCCTCCGTCGCGGGTGGCCCGGGAGCCATCGCCCGGCTCAAGCTCGAGCCGATCGAGGCGATCGGCGCCGGCCGCATCCAGTACGGCCTGTGGGGGTCGGACGGTCAGGACGACCAGCGGGCCGGTTGGGCCTTCGCCCGGGTGCAGGGTCTGCTCGGACCCGAGTCGGTGCTTGCGCCGGTCCGGTCGGGCGGCCGGAGCCCGGCGGACCGGGTGACCCTGGTGCCCTGGGGTGACGAGAAGGTGGGCGCCAGCAACCCGGCCGATCCCTGGCCCGGTTCCCTGCCCGCCCCGTCACCGGCCAAGGTGATCATCTCGGATTCTTCGGAGATCACCGTCCTCGACGATGCCGGTCGGCTCGTGCAGCTCACCGGTCGCGGTGTGCTGACCGGATCGCCGGCATGGCTGGTGAAGGGCACGCCGCATCGGATCGACGCATGGGCGGGTCCGTGGCTGCTCGATGAGCGGTGGTGGACGACGGACCGCCGGCCGACCAGCGCCCGCGTGCAACTCGTCACCGACGACGGGATCGCCGTCCTCGCCCGATCCACCCCCGGCGGCTGGCAGATCGAGGGGGTGTACGACTGATGGGCTGGTCCAACCCCATCGTTCCGTGGAGCGAACTGGAACGAGCGCTGTCGGGCCGTCCGCCCCTTCCCGGCAGGGGTCCGGTCGGGCCACTGCGCCCTCTGGGTCACGACCGACCCGAGCCCGATCCCGACGGCCCGCCGATCGAATACCCCAGCTCACAGCGACGGCAACGGCCGACGGTGGAAACCGCCGCCCCGGTGGATCCGGCCACCCGGGTGCCTTTCGCAGAACTGCACTGCCACTCGGCCTTCAGCTTCCTCGACGGCGCCTCCACCCCGGAACTGCTGGTGGCCGAGGCGCTCCGGCTCGGGTTGGACGCGCTGGCCATCACCGACCATGACGGCCTCTACGGCATCGTCAGGTTCGCCGAGGCCGCCGCAGACACCCCGCTGCGAACGCTGTACGGCGCCGAATTGTCGTTCGGTCTCCCGGAGCCGCAGATGGGTATCGCCGACCCGGTAGGCGATCACCTGCTGGTGCTGGCCAAGGGGCAGGAGGGTTACAACAGGCTGTCCGCGCAGATCAGCCGTGCTCAGCTGAACGGCGGCGAGAAGGGCCGGCCGATCTACGACCTCGACGTGCTCGCCGAGTCCTCCCAGGATCACTGGCTGATCCTCACCGGCTGTCGCAAGGGGAGGGTGCGGCGCGCACTGGCCAGGCACGGTCCGGCGGCCGCGCGGACCGAGATCTGCGAGCTGATGGACCGTTTCGGCCGGGCCAACGTCGTCGTCGAGCTCAGCACGCAGTTCCTGCCCACCGATGACGAGGACAACGACGCGCTTGCCGACCTCGCCCGGCAGCTGGGATTGCCGGTGGTCGCCACCACCGGTGCGCACTACGCCGATCCCGGGTCGAGCCGGGTGGCCGCGGCCATGGCGGCCGTCCGCGGCCGCCGCAGCCTGGACGAGGCGGACCCGTTCCTGCCGCCGGGTCCCGGCGCCCACCTGCGGTCCGGCGCCGAGATGGCCGCGCTGTTCGCCCGCTACCCGACGGCTGTGTCGACCGCGGCCGCGATCGGCCGGGAGTACTCGTTCGACCTGCACCTGGTCGCCCCGCAGTTACCGCCCTACGACGTCCCGCCCGGGCACGACGAGAACTCGCATCTGCGGCAACTCACGCTCGCCGGTGCGGCGAACCGGTACGGACCACCGGAGGAAAGACCCGATGCGTACCAGCAGATCGAGAAGGAATTGAAGATCATCGCCGATCTGAACTTTCCCGGGTATTTCCTGATCGTGCACGACATCGTCGATTTCTGTCGAACGGCGAACATCTTCTGTCAGGGTAGAGGATCCGCGGCCAATTCGGCCGTGTGTTATGCGCTCGGCATCACTGCCGTCGACGCGGTGCGCTATCAATTGTTGTTCGAACGGTTCCTGGCACCCGAACGGGACGGCCCGCCGGACATTGACATCGACATCGAATCCGACCGCCGCGAGGAGGTCATCCAGTACGTCTACGAGCGCTACGGTCGCGAATACGCGGCGCAGGTGGCCAATGTCAACACCTTTCGCCCCCGGATGGCGGTGCGCGACATGGCCAAGGCGCTCGGTCATTCACCCGGCCAACAGGACGCCTATTCCAAACAGCTCGACGGGTGGACACCGCTGGCCGCGCAACAGATCACCGAACACACCATTCCGGCCGACGTCCTCGACCTGGCGGGACAGATCCAGGATTTCCCCCGGCACCTCGGTATCCATTCCGGCGGAATGGTGATCTGTGATCGCCCGGTTGCCCAGGTCTGCCCGGTGGAATGGGGGCGCATGGAGAACCGGTCGGTGCTGCAATGGGACAAGGACGATTGCGCGGCAATGGGCCTGGTGAAATTCGACCTGCTCGGGCTCGGCATGCTCTCGGCGCTGCACTACGCGGTCGATCTGGTCCGCGAGCACCAGGGGATCGACGTCGATTTCGCGCAGCTCGACCTGGAGGAACCGGCGGTGTACGAGATGCTCCGCCGCGCCGATTCGGTCGGCGTGTTCCAGGTCGAGTCACGTGCCCAGATGGCGACCCTGCCCCGGCTCAAGCCCCGCACCTTCTACGATCTGGTGGTCGAGGTGGCGCTGATCCGCCCCGGGCCGATCCAGGGCGGCTCCGTTCACCCCTACATCCGGCGCCGCAACGGTGAGGAACCGGTGACCTACGAACATCCGGTGATGAAGCGCTCACTGGAGAAGACCCTGGGCATCCCGCTGTTCCAGGAGCAACTCATGCAGCTTGCCGTCGATGTCGCCGGGTTCGACGCGGGGGAGGCCGACCAGCTCCGAAGAGCCATGGGCGCCAAACGATCCAGCGCGAAGATGGAGAAGCTCAAGGGCCGGTTGTACGACGGGATGCGGACCCGGCACGGCCTCGTCGGGGACGTGGCCGACCGCATCTACGAGCGGCTGCTCGCGTTCGCCAACTTCGGGTTCGCCGAGTCGCACGCGCTGTCCTTCGCGGCGCTGGTCTTTTATTCATCCTGGCTCAAGCTGCACCACCCGGCCGCGTTCTGCGCCGCCCTGCTCCGCGCGCAGCCGATGGGTTTCTACTCACCGCAATCGTTGGTGGCCGACGCCCGCCGGCACGGGGTGACGGTGCGCCGCCCCGACATCAACGAGTCCGGGGTGCACGCCGACCTGGAACCGGGGGCGGACGGGGCACCTGCCGTGCGGCTCGGCCTCGGCGGCATCCGGACCATCGGTACCGAGATCGCCGAGCAGATCATCGCGCGGCGACCCGAATCGGGGTACCGGACGCTGGACGAACTGACCAGGGCCGTTACCCTCACCACCCCCCAGGCCGAGGCGCTTGCGACGGCGGGGGCGCTGGACGTGCTCACCGGGATGCAGGCAAGAGCCGGTAAGGACCGGCGGCGGGCGCTGTGGGCCGCCGGTGCGGCGGCCGGACCGATCGCCGGCACCCTGCCGGGCAGCACCGTCGGGCTGGACGCCCCCGTGCTACCGGGGATGAGCGACATCGAACTGACCATCGCCGACATCTGGGCGACCGGGATCTCGCCGGAGTCCTACCCCACCGAGTTCTCCCGGGAGAGGCTCGCCGAGTGGGGGGTTCGCACCGCTGTCGACCTGCATTCCGTCGAGCACGGGACCAGGGTGCTGGTCGCCGGGGTGGTCACCCACCGGCAACGGCCGGCCACCGCATCGGGAGTCATCTTCATCAACCTCGAGGACGAAACCGGGATGGTCAACGTCATCTGCTCGATCGGGTTGTGGTCCCGCTATCGGCGGATCGCCCGTGGATCGCCGTCGCTGGTGATCCGCGGCGTCGTCGAACGGGCCGGCGGGTCGATCTCGATCGTCGCCGACCGGATCGCCGCGGTGGATCTTGTCGCCACCACGCCCTCGCGGGATTTCCGATGACCGTTGTCTGGCACGATCGACGCCATGAGCGAGGTCTTCGAGCAGGCGTCAGTGTCGTTGATACTGGCCGACTTCGCCGTCGCCGATCAGCTCGGAAAGCTCCAGATGGTCGGTGGTGGCCTGCAACTCATCGGCCGCGACCACGCCACCGGCGTCACCGCGGCGTTCGCCCTGGTCGTCAGCCTGACCTTCCCGCCGGAGCTGTTCAACGAGCAGTACGCGTTCGAGGTGGTCCTGGAGCGGGAGAACGGCACCCCGCTGGAACTCACCGAATCGGCCGCCGGTCCCGGCGGCTCGAGGGTCATGCGGTTCGGCCAGACCCTGCAGATCGAAGAACCCAACTTCCGCGGCAGCGGGGTGCCCCGCCGCGCCCTGCCCACCCGCTCGCATGTGGTGCTCTACTTCAACACCGGCCTTCCGCTGCCACCCGGCCAGGTACTGCTCTGGCGCGCCCGGATCGACGGCGAGTCCCGACCGGAGTGGACCGTGGCCTTCTTCGTCCCGGCCCCGCCGCCCGCACCTGTGCTGGGCTGACCGGATGAGACTCGCCACTTGGAACATCAATTCGGTCCGTGCCCGGATCGACCGGCTGGTCGCCTGGCTCGAGCGCAGCGACGTCGACATCCTGGCCATCCAGGAGACCAAGGTCCCCGACGAAAAGTTCCCGCTCGACCGGATCCACGCGCTGGGCTACGAGGTCGCCCACCACGGAACCAACCAGTGGAACGGCGTCGGGGTGATCTCCAGGGTCGGCATCGACGACATCCGGATCGGAGTACCCGGCGTACCCGGGTTCGGCGACCCGGCGGAGGCTGAGGCCCGGGCGATCGGCGTGCTCTGCGGGAGCATCCGGGTGTGGAGCCTCTACGTGCCCAACGGCCGGGCGATCGGCGACCCGCACTACGACTACAAACTCGCGTGGCTGGGGGCGCTGCACGACTACGGCGCCAAGGAACTCGCCGCCGATCCGAACGCGCAGATCGCGCTGTGCGGCGACTTCAACATCGCGCCGACGGACGACGACATCTGGAGCGTCGACTACTACCGCGGCTCCACACATGTGACGCCACCCGAGCGGCAGGCGTTCTTCAACCTGGTGGATGCCGGCTTCACCGACGTCGTCCGCCCGCTGCACCCGGGGCCCGGCGTCTACACGTACTGGGACTACACCCGCCTGGCGTTCCAGAAACGCCGCGGAATGCGGATCGATTTCGCCCTCGCCAGTCCGGCCCTGGCCGCCCGGGTCACCGGGGCAGTCATCGACCGGGAGGAACGCAAGGGCAAACTTCCCTCAGACCACGCGCCGGTCATCGTGGAGCTCGCCGACGCCGATTCTCACGACGACGCTGCCCAGGAGAAGCCATGACCCGGATCCTCGTCATCGAACACGACCCTGACGACCCGTTGCTGCGGCTCGGGGCGTGGCTGACGGAGACGGGCGTGGAGCTGACCGTTCGCCGTCCGCACGCCGGTGACGAGATCCCCGCAACCCTCGACGGGTTCGACGCGGTGATCAGCATGGGCGGCGAGATGGGCGCCCGTGACGACGAGCGGGCGCCATGGCTGCCGGCCACCCGAGCGCTGCTGTCCTCCGCGATCGCCTCCGAGACACCCACGCTGGGAATCTGTCTCGGCGCCCAACTGCTCGCCGCCGCCGCTGGCGGTTCCGTCCAGAAAGGCGCGAACGGGGCCGAGATCGGCGCGTACCTGGCGGCGAAACGGGACGCGGCCATGTCGGACCCGCTGTTCGCCGACCTGCCGATGACCCCCGACGTCATGCACTACCACGACGACGTCGTCCCGACCCTCCCGCCCGGCGCTGTCCTGCTGCTGTCCTCCATGGGCTACCCGAACCAGGCCTGGCGGCAGGGCACCGCGGCATGGGCCCTGCAGTTCCACATCGAGCCGAGCGCCGAGGACGTGCGCACCTGGGCGCGCAAGGAAAACGTCGCGCTGACAGGGCGTCTCGGCCCGGCGCTGGATGACGCGGAGGAGACGATGGGAGAGGTGTGGCGGGAGTTCGCGCACCGGTTCGTCGATTTCATCAGGCAGGGCAAGGGCCCGTCCCGCACACTGCTGCCGGTGGTGGCGATCGAGACGTGAACCGATGAGCAGGCCGGCAGCCAGAACGCCCGCCCGGTTCGGGCTTCCCGACACCGAGCGGGTGCGGACCGACCTCGGCGTCGTGGGTTTGTTCGGACAGACGGGGCCGTTGCCCGGCAGCGAGGACATCCTGATCGCACTGTCACGGTCCGGCCGTCCCGAACTCGCGGTGCACGGGCTCGCCCGGCTGCTCGAGGCTGCCGACGACGGCGACGAGCTTCTCGAGACACTGCGTAGCCAACCGAGGTTTCGCGGCCGGTTGATCGCGCTGCTCGGCGCGTCCACGGTGTTGTCTGAGCATCTCGCGACCTGGCCGCAGGATTGGCACTCGCTGGTTCCCGAGGCACCTGCTGAGTACCTGCTGGACCCGAAAGACGCCAGGGTGGTGCTGTTCTCGGCCGTGGGCATCGATCTGGATCAACCCCTGTGCACCGGAACCGAGGGGGCCCGGGCGACGATCACGGGCGGGAAGGCCATTGCCGCGCTGCGCCGCGCCTATCGGTCTCAACTCCTGGTGGTGGCCGCCCACGACGCGGCCCCGGCCGTCGAGACATCGATGCCCACGACGGCGCTGCCCGCTGTCTGCCAGGCGCTGACCGAACTCGCCGACGCCACTCTGCAGGCCGGACTTGCCGTGGCGGCGGCCGAGTTACCGGCGAGCGCGGCGCCCACCAGACTCTCGGTCATCGCGATGGGCAAGTGCGGCGCCAAGGAGCTGAACTACCTCTCCGACGTGGACGTCATCTTCGCCGCCGACCACCCCGGACCCGAGCCGGCCGACGACACCGCGATGCTCGCCACAGCAAGCGCACTGGCGTCCGGCGTGATGCGGATCTGCGGGTCGGCGGCCTGGGAGGTGGATGCGGCGCTCCGCCCGGAGGGCAAGGCGGGGGCACTGGTCCGCACCCCGGCGTCGATGGCCAACTACTACCAGCGCTGGGCGCACACCTGGGAGTTCCAGGCGCTGCTCAAGGCCCGTCCGGCCGCGGGTGACCCCGACCTCGGCCAGCGGTTCCTGGACATCACCGCCCCGGTGTCTGGTCGGCCGCCGGGCGGGAGTCCTTCGTCGACGATGTGCAGGCGATGCGCCGGCGGGTCGAGGAGAACATTCCCGAACGGCAGCGGGCCCGGGAACTCAAGCTCGGCGCCGGCGGCCTGCGGGATGTCGAGTTCGCGGTGCAGTTGCTGCAATTGGTGCACGGCAGGACCGATCCGGGCCTGCGGCTGCCGGGCACCCTGATGGGCCTTCGGTCGCTGATCAGGGGCGGTTACGTCGGACGGACCGACGGCGCGGAGATGGCCGCGGCCTACACGTTCCTTCGCAGGGCCGAGCACCGTCTGCAATTGCAGCGGTTGCGGCGCACCCACCTGCTCCCGGAGGACCCGGCGGATCTCGAGTGGCTGGCCCGCACCGACGGGTACACGGCGACCGGACCGTCGAGCGCAGGCGAGGTCTTCGTCGCCGAGCGGATCCGGCATGCGAGCACCGTCCGCAGGCTGCACGAGAAGCTCTTCTACCGCCCGCTGCTGCATGCGATCGCCGCCGTGGGCGAGGACGAGACCCGGCTGTCGCCGCAGGCCGCCACCGCCCGGCTCGCCGCCCTGGGGTTCGCCGCGCCCGAAGCCGCGATGCGTCACCTGGCCGCGCTGAGCCTCGGTGTGAGTCGACGCGCGGCGATCCAGCGGACGTTGCTGCCGGTGCTGCTCGACTACTTCTCGTCCAGCCCCGACCCCGACGGCGGCCTGCTGTCCTACCGGCAGGTGTCCGAGGCGCTCGCCGACACCCCCTGGTATCTGAGATTGCTGCGAGACGAGGGCTCGGTGGCCGAGCGGCTCGCCACCCTGCTCGGCGGGTCGCGGCTGATCGCCAGTCTGCTCGCCAGGGCGCCGGAGGTGCTCCGGCTGCTGGCGGACGACGCCGCCCTGCTCGCGCCCGAACCGGAAACCGTTGCGGCGGCCCTGCTCGCGAGGTGCCAGCGGGCGACGAGCAGCCGGGAAGCGGTGGATGCCGCCCGGTCGGCGCGGCGGCACGAGATGCTCCGGCTCGCCTGCGGGGACCTGCTCGGGTCGATCTCGGTGACCAACATCGCCCGCGGCCTGACGAGTGTCGCGGAGAGCAGCATCTCGGTCGCCTACGAGGCCGCGGTGAAGCAGATCACCACCGAGCGCGGTGGTTTCCGGGCCCGGCTCGCCGTCATCGGGATGGGCCGGCTCGGCGGCGCGGAACTCGGCTACTCCTCCGACGCCGACGTGATTTTCGTCATGGAACCGTTGCCGGGCGAGGACGATCAACTCGCCCGCGGCGACGCGGCGGCTGCCGCCGACCTGATGATCCGGTTGCTCGGCATGCCCACCCCCGACCCGCCGCTGGAGATCGACGCCAACCTCCGTCCGGAGGGTAAGAACGGTCCTCTGGTCAGATCCCTGGAGTCGTACCGCGGCTACTGGGCCAAGGTCGCGGTGGCCTGGGAGCGGCAGGCGCTGCTGCGTGCCCGGCCGGTGGCGGGCGATCCCGACCTCGGCCGCGACTTCATCACCGCGGTCGACGACTTCCGTTACCCGGAGGGCGGGTTGTCCCAGCGCGATGTGGTCGAGATCCGGCGGATCAAGGCGCGGGTGGACGCGGAACGGCTGCCCAGGGGGGCCGATCCCACCACCCACACGAAGCTGGGCAGGGGTGGCCTGGCCGACATCGAGTGGACCGTCCAGCTCCTGCAGCTGCAGCACGCGAGAGAGGTGGACGGTCTCCGCACACCGGCCACCCTGCCGGCCATCGAGGCGGCGGCGAAGGCGGGCCTGATCACCGACGGAGACGCGGCCAGGCTGACCAACGGCTGGCTCACCGCGTCGCGCACCCGCAACGCGCTGACCCTGGTGCGGGGCAAGCCCGACGACCAGATCCCGCGGCAGGGACGAGAGCTCGCCGCGGTCGCTCGGGCACTCGGCTACCCCGCCGGCGGCGACCCCGGCGAGTTCGTCGACGACTACCGCCGGGCGACGCGAAGGGCGCGCAAGGTAGTGGACCGGATCTTCGACGGCGGCTGATCTGTCAGGATTGCCGCGTGCCAACTTGGATCTGGATCGTCATCGCCGTTGTCGTCGTCCTCGCTATCGCCTTCGGTACCGGGGCGGTGCTGGCGCGCAAGCGCCGCGTCTCCCTGCGTGACGCGGTGCCGCCGCCGAAGCCGGTCACCGAGGGGCAGCCGCCGAAGGGCGGCTACAAGGCCGGCGGGTCCATCTCGTTCTCCTCAGGCGGTGGCGGATCGGGGACAGCGACCGAGCCCCGGCCGACCGCGCCGACCGTCCCAACGGACCAACCGCCAACCGTCATCACCAAGCCGCTCGCGCCGCCGCCCACCATGCCCTTCCCGGTGGTCCCGGTCGAGGAGCCGGTACCTGCACCGGAGCCCGAACCTGCGCCGGAGCCCGCACCAGTACCAGCACCAGAGCCAGAGCCCAAGCCCGAGCCCGAGCCTGAGCCCGAGCCCGAGCAAAAGGCTCACCCTGAACTTCAGCCTGAGCGCACCGAGACCGACGGCCAGCCCGGTGTCGGTGACGACGCCGCCATCCCGCGCGACTCGCCGACCCGGACGATCGTCGACATCGATCTGCCGGAAGCCCTCCCGGAGCAGGAGGAGATCGAACCCACCGCGGGTCGGCTCAACCGGCTCCGCGGCCGTCTCTCCCGTTCACAGAACGCGTTCGGTCGCTCGCTGCTGGGTCTGCTCGGCGCCGGGACGCTCGACGAGGACTCCTGGACCGATGTCGAGGACACCCTGCTGATGGCCGACCTGGGCGCCGGTGCCGCGGTCGAGATCACCGAGCGGCTCCGCGCTGAGGTGGCGGCGCACGGCGTCACCGACGCCGCCAGCGCACGTGCACTGCTGCGCCGGGTGCTGATCGACGCCGTCGGTCCGGACATGGACCGCTCGGTCCGGGCGCTGCCGCACGACGGGCGTCCGTCGGTGCTGCTGATCGTCGGCGTCAACGGGACCGGCAAGACCACCACCACCGGCAAGCTGGCCAGGGTGCTCGTCGCGGACGGGCGGCATGTCGTGCTCGGTGCTGCGGACACCTTCCGGGCCGCGGCCGCCGAGCAGCTCTCGACCTGGGGTGAGCGGGCCGGTGCCGTCGTCGTGCGGGCCGACGCCGGCACCGACCCCGCGTCGGTCGCTTTCGAGGCCGTCAAACGGGGCATCGCCGACGGCGCGGATGCCGTGCTGATCGACACGGCGGGCCGGCTGCACACCAAGAGCGGCCTGATGGACGAGCTCGGCAAGATCAAGCGGGTCGTGGAAAAACAAGCGGAAGTAGACGAAATTTTGCTCGTCCTGGACGCCACCACCGGGCAGAACGGGCTGGTGCAGGCGACCGTGTTCGCCGACGTCGTCGACATCACCGGCATCGTGCTGACCAAGCTCGACGGCACCGCCAAGGGCGGGATCGTGGTTGCGGTGCAACGCACTTTGAACGTCCCGGTCAAGCTGGTCGGGCTGGGGGAGGGTGCGGACGATCTGGCGCCGTTCGAGCCGGCAGCCTTCGTCGACGCCCTGCTTGGCGACGCGTAGTAACTGGATGTCACACGCTATCGACAGAAACGAAACGTGCCGGAAACACAAAAAGGTCCGAGTTCACAACGGCGAAACCTCGGCGAGTGCCGATCGAAATACTTCCAGGCGAACCTTCGAAGGTCACTGGGTCAGCTGCCCGTCGCGCTGCTTGCGGCTGACCTGATCTCCTCTCCTAAAGCCTGGAGGCTTGATGGAACCCTTCGAATTAGACACCGGCAACACCGCCTGGATGCTCGCCGCGGCCTCTCTGGTGCTCCTCATGACCCCGGCTCTGGCGTTCTTCTACGGCGGTATGACGCGGTCGAAGTCCGTCCTGAACATGATGATGATGAGCTTCGGCGCGCTCGCGATCGTCGGCCCGATCTGGATGCTCTGGGGGTACTCGGAGACCTTCGGCGAGCCGGCTCTCGGCGGCCTCATCGGTAATCCCTTCGAGTACTTCGCACTCAAGGGACTGACCGACGAGAGCAGCCTGATGGCCGCGTCCGGCGTGCCCGCGATGGTGGCCGTCGGCTACCAGGCGACGTTCGCGATCATCACCGTTGCGCTGATCAGCGGCGCGATCGCCGACCGTGCGCGGTTCGGCACCTGGCTCGTCTTCTCCGGCCTCTGGGTGACCCTGGTCTACGGCCCGATCGCGCACGCGGTCTGGGGCGGCGGGTTCCTCTCGGGCGGCGGCCAGATCGCGGAGTGGCTGTCCACTCCCATCGACTTCGCCGGCGGCACCGTGGTGCACATCAACGCCGGTATGGCGGGCTTCATGCTCGCCCTGATCGTCGGCAAGCGGAAGGGTTTCGCCAAGGACCCGATGAAGCCGCACAACCTGCCGTTCGTCATGCTTGGCGCCGCGCTCCTGTGGTTCGGCTGGTTCGGGTTCAACGCAGGCTCGGAGTTCGCGGCTGACGGCACTGCCGGTCAGGCGTGGGTCAACACCCTCGTCGCCACCTGCGTGGCCGCTCTCGGCTGGCTGATCGTGGAGCGCATCCGCGACCACCACGCCACCAGCCTCGGTGCCGCGTCCGGCGTGGTTGCCGGCCTGGTCGCCATCACCCCGGCGGCTGCGGCGGTCGACGTGGTCGGTGCGATGTTCATCGGCCTGATCGCGGGTGCACTGTGTGCCCTGGCCGTCGGTCTCAAGTACAAGTTCGGCTACGACGATTCGCTCGACGTGGTCGGCGTGCACCTCGTCGGCGGTCTGGTCGGCACGATCCTGATCGGTTTCTTCGCCAACGTCCCGCGGGACGCCGACGGTGTCGCGACGACATCCACCTGGGCTCCCGACGGGGCGCTCGACGGTCTGTTCTACGGCGGCGGGGCCACCCAGCTCGCCACCCAGACGGTCGTCGCGCTGATCGCCGTCCTGATGTCCGGCGTGATCACCCTGATCATCGGTCTGGCACTGAAGTACACGATGGGCTGGCGCATTCCGGAAGAGCACGAGACGGAGGGCGTCGACGTGACGACCCACGGCGAGAGTGCCTACGACATCGAACCGCAGTCGGGTAACGGCGGCATGTCCGGTGTCCTGACCAGCCAGACCCGTACCCAGGAGGTCAAAGCATGAAGTTGGTAACCGCCGTCATCAAGCCGTTCAAACTCGACGAGGTCCGGGCTGCACTGCTGGCCTTCGGTGTGCAGGGCATGACCGTCTCGGAGTCATCGGGCTACGGCCGCCAGCGCGGCCACACCGAGGTCTACCGCGGCGCCGAGTACACGGTGGAACTGCTTCCCAAGGTGCGGCTGGAGATCCTCGTCGACGACGAGGACGGCGATGACGTCGTCGACGTCATCGTCCGGGCGGCGCGCACCGGCAAGATCGGTGACGGCAAGGTCTGGTCCGTTCCGGTCGAGACCGTTGTGCGGGTGCGGACCGGCGAGCGCGGTCAGGAAGCCCTGTAGCAGGATGCCGAATTCGCCTGTGGGGACGGCGGGCGGCTTCGCCGAATTGCGAGCCCAGCTGCTGAGCCGGACCGGACTTCCCGGTCCGGCTCGGCGGCGGGCGTTGGCCAGGCTCACCGACGGCTGGCTCGCCGAGCTGGCCCAGGACGCCGGAGTCAACGTCGGTGGGGTCGCGCTCGTCGCGGTGGGCGGCTACGGCCGCGGTGAGCTGTCACCGTTCTCCGACCTTGACCTGGTGCTGCTGCACTCGACCGAGACCCCGGCGTCGTACGCCGGAATGCTCGCCGAGCGGCTGTGGTATCCGATCTGGGACTCCAAGATCCGGCTCGACCATTCGGTCCGGTCGGTCGGCGGTGCGCGGCAGGTCGCCCGCACCGACCTGCCGGCCATGTTGGGGATGCTCGACCTGCGGCACATCGCGGGTGATCCCGAGCTGGCCGTGACGCTGCACCGCAGGGTTCTCGCGGACTGGCGCTCGGATGCCGTGAACCGGTTGGAGGCGCTGAAGGCCTCTTGCCAGGAACGGGCCGAGCGCTCGGGTGAACTGGCCTTCGCCACCACCCCGGATCTCAAGGAGTCGCGCGGGGGACTGCGCGACCTCGTCGTCATGCGGGCAGTTGCCGCTTCATGGGTGGCGGACTGCCCGCACCACGGCCTCGAGGAGGCCCGCTCGGCGCTACTGGACGTCCGTGACGTCGTGCAGACGCTCACCGGCCGCAGCACCGACCGGCTGCAACTGCAGGACCAGGACGCCGTCGCCGAGGTGCTCGGGCTGGACGACCGCGACGTGCTGCTCCGGCACGTCGCCGGCATCGCCAGGACGGTGGATCACGCCAGCGACCTGACCTGGCACCGGGTGGCCAGGGCACTGAGCCGCCCACAGGGGGCGATCACCGACCTCGGCGGCCGACTGGTTCGCAAGGTCGAACGCACGCCGCTCGCGGACGGGATCGTCGAGCAGGAGGGCGAGGCGGTCCTCGCCAGGGCCGTCAACCCGGCCACCGATCCCACCCTGGTCGTGCGGGCCGCCGCCGCGGCGGCGCAGGCCGGACTCCCGGTGTCGCCCGCGACGGTGCTGCGGCTGGCGAAATCCTGCCCGCCGCTGCCGTTTCCGTGGCCGCCGATCGCCCTCGAGGCATTCCTGGCGTTGTTGGGGTCGGGCGCGCCGATGATCGGCGCGTGGGAGGACCTGGACCAGGCGGGCCTGATCGCCGCGCTGCTGCCCGGCTGGGAGCGACTCCGCAGCAAGCCGCAGCGGGACCCGATCCACCGCTTCACGGTGGACCGGCATCTGATGGAAACCGCCGTGGTGGCAGCCAGTCTCGTCCGCCGGGTGTCCCGGCCGGACCTGCTGCTGCTGGCCTCGATCCTGCACGACATCGGCAAGGGCCACGGTGACGACTACCCCGATCACTCGGTGGCCGGCGCGGAGATATCGGTCGGCTGGCTGCAGCGGATGGGCGTCCCGGACGACGACATTCACGTCATTTCCGGGCTCATCCGACACCACCTGCTGCTGGGTGATTCGGTCGCCCGCCGCGACCCGGACGACCCCGCGACCATCGCAGTCATCGTCGAGGCGGTGCGCGACCTGCCCACCCTGGAGTTGCTGTACGCGCTGTCCGAGGCAGACGCCCGGGCGGCGGGACCGAACGCCTGGACCACCTGGCGCGCAGGGCAGATCGGTCACCTGGTCTCCCGGGTACGCCGCGCCCTCGCCGGCCAGGAACCGGCGCAGCCGCCGGCGATCACCGAGGTGGAGCGGCAGCTCGTGGAGAACGGCGGGGTCGGGATCGTCATCGAGCAGATCCCCGGTGCCCTGCGGGTCACGATCGCCGCCCCGGACCGGCCGGGTCTGCTGGCCGCCGCGGCGGGCGTGCTGACCCTGCACCGGATGACGGTCCGGACCGCCGCCGTGCGCACCATCGACAGCACCGGCGTGCAGGCTTGGACCGTCGCCCCGCAGTTCGGTGACGCGCCGGCCGCCGCCACCCTGCGGGCCGACCTGATCAGGGCACTGGACGGCAGTCTCGACGTCGGCGCTCGGCTCGCCAAGCGGGTGACGCCGGCCCGTCGTGGCCCGGCCGCCCCGCCGGAGGTGCTGGTGGTGGACGGCGCGTCCGAGACCTCCGCGGTGCTGGAGGTCCGCGCCCACGACGTTCCCGGACTGCTGTACTCGGTGGCATCGGCACTGACCGCCCTGGGCATGAGCGTCGCCTCCGCCCGGGTGCACACCATGGGCGCCGACGTCGTCGACGTGTTCTACGTGCAGGACGCGGACGGGTCCCGGCTGTCCCCGGCCCGGGCCAGGGAGGTCGCGGCGGCGGTGGCTCAGGCGCTGGCCTGAGGGTTCTCGCCGATCCTCAGGAACGGCCGTGTGGAGAAGATCAACTCGACCGGGACCCCGAAGAACTCCGCGATCCGCAGCGCCAGGTACAGGCTCGGGCTGTACTCGTTCCGCTCCAGGTAACCCACCGTCTGGTAGTGCACACCGACCGCTTGGGCGAGCTGGCGGCGGGTGATCCCGCGTTCCGCACGGAGCACGGCGATCCGGTTGTAGAGCACATCAGACACGCTGCAGGGCCTTCTCCCGGCGGGCCGCCACGCTGGACCCGGATTCACGGCGGGCCATCCGGCGGAGCAGACGGGGAGCGAGCAGCATGCCGGCGATCGCCCACACGGTCAGCACGACGATGGTCAGCAGGGTCCGCCAGCTACCGTCGATCTCGACGACAGCGGCGGACTCGGGCAGCAGGGTGGAGCGTAGGCCCAGGCCCAGCCAGTACGTCGGGGTCAGCTGACCCAGCACCTGCACCCACCAGGCCATGGTCGCGAGCGGGGCGAAGATGCCGGACACCCAAACGATCGCGCCCATCACCAGCAGTCCCCAGCCGCCGACCGATCGCGGGTTCTTGAACACCGACCCGACGATGAAACCGAGCGGCAGGACCGCCAGCAGCCCGAGCACCAGGTACCCGACGGCGCCGAGTGCTGCGAAAAACCCGTCCGACATGAGGTTGGGCACGAAGAAGGCCGCCGGGATCAGCACGATGACGAGGCTGAAGGCAATCTCCAGGCACACCCTGACCAACTGGCCGGCAACATAGCCGACCAGTCCGTAGGGCACCGACTTGAGCCGCAGCAGCGTGCCGTCCTCGCGTTCGGTGACCAGCACGGTGGCGATGCCGTAGGCGCCGGCGAACACCACCTGGAGGGCCAGCAGGCCGGGCAGCATGAAGGTCGCCACCGAGACGTCGGTGCCCTCGACCATGGTGTTCCGGTTGAGGAACAGCACCACCAGCAGGATCAGCGAGACGATCACGTAGTACGCGATGTCCTGACCCGCCCGCATACTGTTCATGAACTCCACCCGACCGCGGTGGGCACCGCACGCCGCTGCATGCAGGACCGCCGTCCTGTCCTTGCTCATGACGAGACCTCCTGCTGCGCAACCATTGTCAAATAGGTGGCTTCCAGGCTGGGCTGCTGCACCTCGAGCTGGGAGATGGTGCCGGCCGCCCCCTCCTGGGCGAACAGTTCCCTGACGAAATCCGTCGGGTCCACTGTCGAATGCACCTGCCGGGTCCCGTCCTGCGTCCAGCGCACCTCGGCGCTGCCCGCCGCCTGATGGGCCAGTTCCTCGGCGCTGCCGTTGGCGACGATTCGGCCGTGGTTCAGGATCAGGATGCGATCCGCCAGTTTCTCCGCCTCGTCCAGGTCGTGCGTGGTGAGCAGGATGGTGGTGTCCTGCAGGTCCGACAGTCGGTGCACCAGGTCGTGGAAATCGCGCCGGGCAGCGGGGTCGAAGCCTGCGGTGGGCTCGTCCAGGAACAACAGCTCGGGTCGCCCGACGATGCCGATCGCGACGTCCAGCCGCCTCCGTTGCCCGCCGGACAGCATGGACACCTTCTTGTTCCGGTGCTCGCTGAGGCCGACGGTCTCGATCAGCTCGTCGGTGGGGTAGGGGCGTCGACGTCCGGGTTCGGAGTACGGCGCGTAGAACGAACCGAGGTGTTCGAGCAACTCGCGCACCCGCCAGCGGCCGTGGTCGCGCCAGGACTGCAGCACGACACCGATGCGCGCCCGCCAGTGCTCGTCCGCGGTGAGCGGATCGACGCCGAGCACGCTGACCGTCCCGTCCGAAGGCCGGCGGAAACCCTCGAGAATCTCGATCGTGGTGGTCTTGCCCGCGCCGTTCGGGCCGAGCAGCACCAGCACCTCACCCCGCCCGATGGTGAAGTTCACCCCGTGCAGGACGTCGTTCGCGCCGTACCGCATCCGCAGGTCGGTCACCTGCACCGCTGTCGTTTGCTCCAAGGTGTGTGACGACATGTAGTAGTTGTACTACTGATTGGTGCAGTTCCACAACAGTGCTGGGCGCGATTTGCGCAGGAGGGAGAATGACGGTCAGTTCCCGTTCCCCGTCAACGGCAGTGAGGCTTCTTTCGTGTTCGAAACCCTGTCCGACCGGCTTTCCACGGTCTTCACCAACCTGCGCGGCAAGGGCCGGCTGACCCCGGCCGACATCGATGCCACCTGTCGCGAGATCCGCATCGCACTGCTCGAGGCCGACGTGGCACTGCCCGTCGTGCGCTCGTTCGTCGCCCGGATCAAGGAGCGGGCCACCGGCGCCGACGTCTCGGCGGCGCTCAACCCTGCCCAGCAGGTGATCAAGATCGTCAACGAGGAGCTCATCGGCATCCTCGGCGGCGAGACCCGCCGGCTGACCTTCGCCAAGAACCCCCCGACCGTCATCATGCTGGCCGGTCTGCAGGGCGCGGGCAAGACGACGCTGGCCGGCAAGCTGGCGCTCTGGCTGAAGAACCAGGGGCACACGCCGCTACTCGTGGCGTCCGACCTGCAGCGCCCCAACGCCGTCCAGCAGTTGCAGATCGTCGGTCAGCAGGCCGGTGTCCAGGTCTTCGCCCCGGAGCCGGGCAATGGTGTCGGTGATCCGGTGGCCGTTGCGAGGGATGGCATCTCGCACGCCAAGGTCAGGGTGCACGACATCGTCATCGTCGACACCGCGGGCCGCCTCGGTGTCGACTCCGAGATGATGCAGCAGGCCATCGACATCCGGGACGCCGTCAACCCGAACGAGATCCTGTTCGTCGTCGACGCGATGATCGGTCAGGACGCCGTCGCGACGGCCGAGGCGTTCCGGGACGGTGTCGGCTTCACCGGCGTCGTGCTCACCAAGCTCGACGGTGACGCCCGCGGTGGCGCGGCGCTGTCGGTGCGGCAGGTCACCGGCCGGCCGATCATGTTCGCCTCCACGGGTGAGAAGCTCGCCGACTTCGACACCTTCCACCCCGACCGGATGGCGTCCCGGATCCTCGGCATGGGCGACATGCTCACCCTGATCGAGCAGGCCGAGCAGCACTTCGAGGCCGACCAGGCCGAGGCCATGGCCGCCAAGATGGCCGGCAACGACTTCACTTTGGAGGACTTCCTCCAGCAGATGATGATGATCCGCAAGATGGGCCCGATCGGCGGACTGCTCGGCATGCTGCCGGGCGCCGGGCAGATGAAGGAAGCGCTCGCGAACGTCGACGACCGCGACATCGACCGCACCGCCGCCATCATCCAGTCGATGACGCCGGCCGAGCGGGCCGAGCCGAAGATCATCAACGCCTCCCGGCGGCAGCGGATCGCCCGTGGTTCGGGGTCGACCGTCGCCCAGGTCAACGCGCTCGTCGACCGGTTCTTCGAGGCCCGCAAGATGATGTCCTCGATGGCGGGCCGGTTCGGGTTGCCCGGTGCCCGGCCGTCGAACCGGAAGGCGGCGAAGGGTCGCAAGGGCAAGCGCTCGACCGGCCGCGGACCCACGCCGCCGAAGGTCAAGGGCATGCCGGCGGGCTTCCCTGGGATGGGCGCCCTGCCGCCGGGCCTGGGCGCCGGTCCGGCCGCCGCGCCGGGCGGATTCGGGCTCGACCAACTGCCGCCGGGCTTCGATCCCTCGCAGCTCAAGTTCCCGAAGAAGTGAGATGACCGCCCTCCACGCCACCGGCCTCCATATCAGCGGCACTGACCCCGGCACCGGCGAGCGGGTCGATCTGTGGGCGGTGAACGGCCGGTTCACCGACGGGCCGATTGTTGATGCCGTCGAGCTGACCGGCTATGTGCTGCCCGGGTTCGTCGACGCACACTGCCATGTCGGATATTCCCCCGAGGGTGCGGCAACCCTCGACGAGGCGGAGGAGCAGGCCAGGACCAATCTCGACGCCGGTGCGCTGGCGCTGCGGGACTGCGGTTCGCCGCTGGACACCAGCTCGCTGGTCGACCGGGACGACCTCCCGGTGCTGGTCAGGGCGGGCCGGCACATCGCTCGCGCCCGCCGGTACATCCGCGAGCTGGGTGTCGACCTGGAGGATCCGGCGGACCTGCCCGGCGAGGTCGGCCGGCAACTCCGGTACGGCAGCGGCCAATGGATCAAGATCGTCGGTGACTGGATCGACCGTTCCGTCGGCGACCTCGCACCGCTCTGGCCCGACGACGTGCTGGCCGAGGCGGTGGCGGTGGCGCATGCCGGCGGGGCAAGGGTGACCACCCACGTGTTCGGCGAGGACGCCCTGCCCGGGTTGCTGGCCGCAGGTGTCGACTGCATCGAGCACGGCACCGGCCTGACCGACGACACGATCGCGGTCGCGGCGGAGCGCGGGGTGCACCTGGTCCCGACGCTGATCAACATCGCCAACTTCCCTTCGTTCGCCGACGCCGCCGGCAAGTACCCGGCCTACGCCAAGCACATGCGGGACCTGCACTCGCGCAACGGTGACATGGTCAGGTCAGCGGTGGAGGCGGGCATCCGCGTGCATGCGGGCACCGACGCCGGCGGCTTCGTCGAGCACGGCCGGGTGGCGGACGAGGTGCAGGCGCTGGGCGAGCTGCTCGGTGCCCGGCAGGCACTCTTCGCCACCTCGCACAGCGCGCGCGAGTGGATGCGGCTGCCGATCTACGACACCGGCGCGGCCGCCGACCTGACCGTCTACGCCGACGATCCGGCCGAGGATCTGGGCGTCCTTCACCACCCCGCCGCGGTGGTCAGAGCAGGGAAGGTCGTCCGGCCCAGGTAGGTGTGACAGAATGGCTCGGTTACGGCTGCCGTCCGGCCCCTCTCTCCGGGCGCGGCCGCCATTGGTGCGTCCGGACCCGCTGCCCCACGCGGGACCACGACGCCCGCCCATTCAGACCTGCAAGGAGTACTCCACCACCGTGGCTGTCAAGATCAAGCTCGCCCGTTTCGGAAAGATCCGCGAGCCGTTCTACCGCATCGTCGTCGCCGACGCCCGCACCCGCCGCAACGGCCGGGCGATCGAGAACATCGGGCTCTATCACCCGAAGGCCGATCCCAGCGTCATCCAGATCGACTCCGATCGGGCGCAGTACTGGCTCGGCGTCGGCGCGCAGCCGACCGAGTCGGTGCAGGCGCTGCTCAAGGTGACCGGCGACTGGCAGAAGTTCAAGGGCCTGCCCGGTACCGAGGGCACCCTGCGGGTTGCCGAGCCGAAGGCCGACAAGCGCGCACTGTACGACGCCGCGATGGCCTCCGTCGGCAGTGACGACAACTCGTCCGCCACCACCCCGAAGAAGAAGCGGACCGCGCCGGCCGCAGAGGCCGCCGCCGTCGAGGCGGCACCGGAAGCCGCGCCGGCCACCGAGAGCACCGACGCGTCGTGAGCGTGCTCGAGGACGCCCTGGAGCACCTGGTCCGGGGCATCGTCGACAACGAGGACGACGTCAGCGTCGAGCTGACGACCGGCCGCCGTGGCCGCACGCTGCAGATCAGGGTTCATCCCGACGATCTCGGCAAGGTCATCGGCAGGGCCGGCCGTACCGCGACCGCGCTCCGTACCGTGATGTCCGCGGTCGGCGGGCGGGGCATCCGGGTCGACGTCGTCGACACGGACCGCTGACAGCGGATTCCCGCGTGGAGGTTGTCGTCGGCCGGATCGGCCGCCCGCACGGTCTGCGCGGCGAAGTGACGGTGCAGGTCACCACCGATGATCCTGACGATCGCTTCGCCGCGGGTTCCGTGCTGGGCACCGATCCGGCATCGCGGGGGCCGTTGGCGGTCACCGGCATGCGCCGGTCAGGTCCGGTCCTGGTGATCGGCTTCGAGGGCGTGACGGATCGCGACGCCGCGGAGGCGCTGCGCGGCACGTTGCTGACCCTGGACGCATCAACGTTGCCGATACCTGACGATCCCGACGAGTTCTACGACCACCAGTTGGTCGGGCTCGCGGTGGTGGACAGCGATGGCACCGAACTCGGCCGGGTGGTGGATGTGTGGCATCCACCGGCGGCCCCGGTGCTGGTGGTGACCAGGACCGACGGATCCGAGGAACTCGTGCCGTTCGTCTCGGCGATCGTGCCGGTCGTCGACCTGGAGGCGGGCCGGCTGGTGGTCGACCCGCCGGACGGCATGTTCGCGTCCCAATGATCGGGCACCAGTGCTGATCAGCGTCGTCACCATCTTTCCCGGATACCTCGACCCGCTACGGGAATCGTTGCTGGGCAGGGCGATCGGTGACGGCACCATTGCGCTGGACGTGCGCGACCTGCGCGATTTCACCACCGACCGGCACCGCACCGTCGACGATTCGCCGTACGGCGGCGGCCCGGGAATGGTGATGAAACCGGACGTCTGGGGGCGTGCTCTCGACGCGGTGGCAGGCCCGGACACCCATCCGACGCTGATCGTCCCGACGCCGGCCGGTCGGCGGTTCACCCAGGCGACGGCGGACGAACTGTCCCGCGCGGAGCATCTGGTGTTCGCCTGCGGCCGGTACGAGGGCATCGACCAGCGGGTGTTCGACGATGCGGCGACCAGGATGCCGGTGCTGGAAATGTCCATCGGCGACTACGTTCTCGCCGGCGGAGAGGTGGCGGCGATGGTGATGATCGAGGCGATCACCCGACTGCTGCCGGGCGTGCTCGGCAACCCGGGTTCGGCCACCGACGACTCGTTCTCCGGTGAACTCACCGACCTGCTCGAAGCGCCCAGCTACACCCGTCCGCCGCTCTACCGGGGGATCGCCGTCCCGGCCGTGCTGACCAGCGGTGACCATGGCGCGGTGGCCGCCTATCGGCGGGCCGAATCGCTGCGTCGCACCCGGCAGAACAGGCCTGACCTGCTACCGCCGGGTTCTTGATCGCCGCCGGTTTCTTGATAGAGGGTGCCGTCTGGCACAATGGACCGGTTGCCGTTTCGGGCGACCATACCTGCGCGGCCCTGCACTCGAACAACGCTGCGCGATTCTGTTGACAGTGACTGATGAAATGAAGGAAGACACCGACATGAACACCCTTGACGCGCTCGACGCCGCATCCCTGCGGTCCGACATCCCGGACTTCCGTCCCGGTGACACGGTCAAGGTGCATGTGAAGGTCATCGAGGGCACCCGCTCCCGGATCCAGGTCTTCGCCGGTCACGTCATCCGTCGCCAGGGCGGCGGCATTCGCGAGACGTTCACCGTTCGCAAGATCAGCTTCGGCGTCGGCGTCGAGCGCACCTTCCCCGTGCACTCCCCGAACCTGGACCGGATCGAGCTGGTGACCCGCGGCGACGTTCGTCGGGCCAAGCTCTACTACCTGCGCGATCTGCGCGGCAAGGCCGCCAAGATCAAGGAAAAGCGGCAGGGTCGCTGATCGGCGCCGGTCCGCCCCAGCGGCGGACCGTAGCCTGAGCGGGATGAGCGAGAACGAACCGGACGAGGCCGAAGAGCCGACTTCACAGGGCAAACGCCGACGCGCCGGTCAGAAACGACCGTTCTGGATTGAACTGCCGATCCTGATCGTCATCGCCTTCGGGCTGACCTTCCTGATCCAGACCTTCGTCGCGAAGGTGTACTACGTCCCGTCGGGATCGATGGAACAGACGTTGCACGGCGCGGCCAGCGGCGGCGACCGTATCTTGGCGAACAAGGTGGTCTACGACTTCCGAGACCCTCAACCGGGTGACGTCGTCGTCTTCGCCGGCCCGCCGACCTGGGCGCCCGAGACCAGCATCGCCGGCCCGTCCAGCTGGTTCGGGCAGGCCATGCAGGCGCTGGGGTCGGTGATCGGGATCGCACCGCCGAACGAGAAGGATTACGTCAAGCGGGTCATCGCTGTCGGCGGTCAGACGGTCATGTGCTGCGACGCGGACGGCAACGTCACCGTCGACGGGCGATCACTGGACGAGCCCTACATCTACGAGCCGCTGCCCTTTGTGGCCGGCGAACTGGATTGCTCGACCACCGACGCCCAGCTGTCCCGCCGGTGCTTTGGACCTGTCACCGTGCCCGACGGTCAGTTGTGGGTGATGGGCGACCACCGATCTGACTCGGCCGACTCCTCCTACGGATGCCAGGGCTTCCCGCCGGGCAGCGAAGCCAGTTGCCAGGGCCCGATCCCGGTCGACAACGTCATCGGCAAGGCCATCGTGATCGTCATGCCGCCGTCCCGATGGGGCACCATCGGCAACCCCGACATCGATCCGGACAACCCCGCTGAGTGATGAGAGTGCACTGATGCAGCGGCCCAGTCTTCGATTCGAGAAGGCGTTGCTCCGCAGTGGCGTCACCCGGCTCGCCGCCATGGACGAGGTCGGCCGCGGGGCGCTGGCCGGCCCCGTCACCGTCGGGGTCGTGGTGATCACCCCGACCATCGGCCGGGTGCCGCCCGGCCTCGCGGATTCCAAGCTGCTCACCCCGGCCGCCAGGGAGAAGCTGGTCAGGCCGGTACGCCGCTGGGTCACCGAGTACGCCGTCGGCCACGCGAGCCCGGCCGAGATCGACACGATCGGCATCATCGAAGCCCTGCGCACGGCCGGCCGGCGCGCACTGGCGGCGCTGTCCGGCCCGGTGGACGCGGTGCTGCTGGACGGCAACCACAACTACCTCAGCAGCCCGACGGCGGTGGCGCAGCCGTGTGACGACCCGCCGCTGTTCGAGCTGACTCAGCCCCCGCGAGGGCCGGCCGAGCCGCTGGTGCACGTGAAGATCAAGGCCGACCTCACCTGCGCGGCCGTGGCCGGCGCCAGCGTGCTCGCCAAGACCGAGCGGGATCGGCTGCTGGTCGAGCTGGCGCCGGTGCACCCGAGGTACGGGTTCGAGGTCAACAAGGGGTATGGCACCCCTGAGCACCTGATGGCACTGCGGCTGCATGGCCCGTCGCCGGTGCATCGGCGCAGCTGGCGGCTGCCGGGCGGGGAACCGGTCCTGTTCTGTGCTGAGATGACACGATGAGCGCAGAGGACCTCGAACAGTACGAGACCGAGATGGAGCTGCAGCTGTACCGGGAGTACCGGGACATCGTCGGCCAGTTCTCGTACGTGGTGGAGACAGAGCGCAGGTTCTACCTGTGCAACGCGGTCGATCTGCAGGTGCGCAACCCCGACGGTGACATGTACTTCGAGCTGCGGATGTCGGACGCCTGGGTGTGGGACATGTACCGGCCCGCCCGCTTCGTGAAGAACGTCCGGGTGGTGACGTTCAAGGACGTCAACGTCGAGGAGCTGGACAAGCCAGAGCTGCGGCTGCCTGAAGACAATCCGTTCGGATGACGGCCGGTACGTACGACGTCGCGGCGCTGCGCGCGCATTTCCCGGCGCTGGGTCTCGGGGCGGCGCATTTCGACGGTCCCGGCGGTTCGCAGGTGCCGGACACGGTCGCAGACGCGATCCGCGACACGCTGACGGCCGGCCTCTCCAACCGAGGCCTGGTCACGCCCGCGGAACGACGTGCTGACAACGTTGTCGCTGATGCCCGCACCGCGATGGCCGACATGCTCGGCGCCGATCCCCACGGGATCGTCTTCGGCCGCAGCATGACCCAGTTGACTTTCGATCTGTCCAGGACGCTGGCGGCGGACTGGGGACCGGGTGACGAGATCGTGGTCTCCCGGCTCGACCACGACGCCAACATCCGGCCGTGGGTGATCGCCGCCGAGTCGGTGGGAGCGACGGTCCGATGGGCCGAGTTCGACGCCGCATCAGGCGAGTTGCCGGTCGAGAACGTGGCCGCCGTGCTGTCCGGGAACACCCGGCTGGTCGCGGTCACCGGGGCGTCCAACCTGATCGGCACCCGGCCGGCGGTCGCCGAGATCTCGGCGCTCGCGCACCGGGCCGGAGCGCTGACCTACGTGGACGGCGTGCATCTGACGGCGCACGCCGGGGTGGACGTCGCCGAGCTCGGAGCCGACTTCTACGCCTGCTCGCCCTACAAGTTCCTCGGTCCGCACTGCGGCGTGCTGGCTGGCCGGCCCGACATCCTCGAGACGCTGCGGCCCGACAAGCTTCTGCCCTCCAGCAGTCACGTGCCCGAGCGGTTCGAGCTCGGCACCCTGCCCTACGAACTGCTGGCCGGCACGACGGCCGCCGTCGACTTCCTCGCCGGCCTCGCCGGGACCACGGGTGGGCATCGCCGGCACCGGGTGCTCACCGCGATGGCCGCCGTCGAGGAGCATGAGGACGGTCTGCGCGCGGTGATCGAGGACGGGCTGGCGGGACTGCCGGGTGTCCTGCTGCACTCCCGCGCCGCCCGCCGGACGCCGACGCTGCTGGTCACCTTCGCCGACCGGGATGCCACCAAGGCCTATGAGTTCCTCGGCATGCTCGACGTGTACGTACCGGCCGGGTCGTTCTACGCATTGGAGGCCTCCCGCTTCCTGGGCCTGGGCGACGGCGGGGGCCTGCGGATCGGCCTTGCGCCGTACTCCGACCGGTCCGACGTGGACCGCCTGCTGGCCGGGCTGAAAGAGTTTCTGGCATGACCGACCCGACACGGATCGACATGGCCGTCGACCCGCAGCGCCAACGCCTGGTCGGGGTGTCCGCGCACGGGCTGCTGCCGTTCGACGTGCCGTTCATCAGCGAGGTGGCGCCGGATCTGTGGTTGGGTGGCTGCGAGGACGATCTCGTGCTGCCGCGATTCATCCGTCATCTGGTGTCGCTGTACCCGTGGGAGCACTACACGGTGCGCCACGATCTGGGCAGCAAGCTCGAGGTGCGGATGTACGACAGCATCGACCAGAGCTTCGGCCAGGTGGACGGCATCGCCGGCTGGGTCAACGCCTGCAGGGCCGACGGGCCGACGCTCGTGCACTGCCAGGCCGGCCTCAACCGGTCCAGCCTGGTGGTGGCCCGCGCGTTGATGCTCGACGGGATGACCGCGCGCGGGGCGATCGACCTCATCCGGGAGAAGCGCTCGCCGGTGTGCCTGTGCAACCCCTCGTTCGAGAAGTGGTTGCTGGCCGGCTGAGTTGTCCACAATCCGGTTCGGCCACGGCGAGCGGTGCCACGCAGGCCGCAGAGTGAGCGGATGGCGGCGAAGGACGAACTGGGCAGGCGCGGCGAGGACGTCGCGGTCGGCGTGCTGGAACGCGCGGGCCTGGTGGTGCTGGAACGGAACTGGCGGTGCTCCGAGGGCGAGTTGGACATCGTCGCGGCGGATCGTTCAGAGCCCGGGGCGGTGGTCATCTTCTGCGAGGTCAAGACGCGCAGCGGTGAGGGATACGGCTCCCCGTTCGAGGCGGTGACCCAGGGCAAGCGACGCAAGCTGCGGCGGCTCGGTCTGCTGTGGCTGTCGCAACCGCACATCCGCGGTTACCCGCGCATGCGGTTCGACGTCGTCGGGGTGCTCTGGCGGCCGGGGGAGGAGCCGACCGTCGAGCATCGCCCGGAAGCTTTTTAGCCGTGGGTCCCAGCCCCTACGACCGGGCGTCGGCCGTGCTGGGACTGGGAACCTACGGAATACCGTTGAACTTGTCGACCGGACCATTGCACCGTCGATTAGTACGCCACCGTAAGAACCCTTCGGTCCCTGCTCGCGGGACCTTGGTCCCGCTCCGCTAAGTCCCTGTCGTGATGGGACCTACGGCCCTGCCCGCACATGCGCCCGCTGCGCCATCCTCCAGATGTGTCCGCGGATGACCGAGCCCGCAAAGGGGCTCGCAGGCAAAGGAGCCCAAGGAAGATGACCCAGTACGTCTACGATTTCACCCAGGGGAACAAAGATCAAAAAGATCTTCTCGGTGGCAAGGGCGCGAACCTTGCCGAGATGACGCGACTGGGCCTGCCCGTGCCGCCCGGATTCATCATCAGCACCGAGGCCTGCAGGGAATACCTGGAATTGGGTACCGAGCCGGGCAAACTGCGCGTCCAGGTCACCATGGCGCTGCGCCACCTCGAGGACGTCGTCGGCCGTAGACTCGGTGGCCGGCACAATCCCCTTCTGGTGAGCGTTCGCTCCGGGGCGAAGTTCTCGATGCCCGGCATGATGGAAACAGTCCTCAACATCGGCCTCAACGACGAGAGCGTCAAGGGTCTGGCGGAGGAGAGCAATGACGAGCGTTTCGCCTGGGATTCCTACCGCCGGCTGCTGATGATGTACGGCAAGACCGTTCTCGACATGCCAGGCGAGGTCTTCGCCGATGCGCTGGACAAGGCGAAGTCCACCCAGGGCGTCACCAGCGACGTCGATCTCAGTGTGGACGGCCTGAAAGGCCTTGTCACGCTGTACAAGAGCGAGATCCAGTCGTTCTCCGGCAAGGAATTCCCGCAGGATCCACGCGAGCAGCTGGACAATTCCATCACCGCTGTCTTCAATTCCTGGAACACCGACCGCGCACGGCTGTACCGCCGCCGGGAACGTATTCCGCAGGACCTCGGCACCGCCGTCAACATCTGCACCATGGTGTTCGGCAACTGGGGCGAGACCAGCGGCACCGGCGTCGCTTTCACCCGCGACCCGGCGACCGGCAAGACCGGTGAATACGGCGATTACCTGGAGAACGCACAGGGCGAGGACGTCGTTTCCGGCATTCGCAACACCCTGAGCCTGGATGACCTCGAGCGGATCGACCCCAAGTCGCACGGCGAATTGATGACCTGCATGCGCCGTCTGGAAACCCACTACCGGGACCTGTGCGACGTCGAGTTCACCGTGGAGCGCGGCAAGCTCTGGATGCTGCAGACCCGGGTCGGCAAGCGCACGCCGGCCGCGGCGTTCCGCATCGCCAGCACCCTGGTCGACGAGCACCTCATCACCATGGACGAGGCGCTGCAGCGGGTCACCGGTGCGCAGCTCGCCCTGCTGATGTTCCCGCAGTTCGACCGCAAGGCCAAGCGCACGCTGCTCACCCGCGGCATGGCGGCCTCCCCGGGCGCGGCCGTGGGCCGGGTCGTATTCACTTCCGCCAGCGCGGTGGAGTGGGCCGGCCGGGGCGAGCAGGTGCTGCTGGTGCGCCGGGAAACCAACCCTGACGACCTCGGCGGGATGATCGCGGCGAACGGCATTCTCACCGCCCGCGGTGGAAAGACCTCGCACGCCGCGGTCGTCGCCCGCGGCATGGGCAAGACCTGCGTCTGCGGTGCCGAAGAACTTGACATCGACGTCGCCACCAAGACGATCACCGTCGGCAAGACCGTGATCCATGAAGGCGACCAGGTCAGCATCGATGGCTCAACGGGCGAGATCTACGTGGGCGCAATGCCGGTCGTTCCCTCGCCGGTCGAGCGCTACATCGAGGAAGGTATTTCCTCCGTCGAAGGTGCGGACGAGGAGACCTCGGCTCTGGTCAATGCTGTCGACCGGCTGCTGACCCACGCGGACGCCGTCCGTCGACTCGGTGTGCGGGCGAACGCCGACACCCCCGAGGACGCCATCCGTGCACGCAAGCTCGGCGCCGCCGGCATCGGCCTGTGCCGGACCGAGCACATGTTCCTCGGCGAGCGTCGTGAGCTGATCGAGACGCTCATCCTGGCAAACAATCTCGAGGACCGGGACACCGCGCTGGAGGCCCTGTTGCCGCTCCAGCGGCAGGACTTCATCGAGATCCTGGACGCGATGGACGGCCTGCCGGTCACCATCCGGCTGCTCGACCCGCCGCTGCACGAGTTCCTGCCCGACCTGACCGAGCTCTCCGTCCGGGTGGCGCTGGAGACAGATCACGGCGACAAGGGACCGCAGGTCGATGCCGACACCCGCTTGCTGGCCGCTGTCAACAGATTGCACGAGGCCAACCCGATGCTGGGCCTGCGCGGTGTGCGGCTCGGGCTGCTCACCCCCGGTCTGCCCGCTCTGCAGATCCGCGCCATCACCGAGGCGGCCATCGCGCAGAAGAAGGCCGGCAAGGATCCCAAGGTCGAGATCATGGTCCCGCTGGTCGGTTCCGTCCGGGAACTGGACATCGTCCGGGACGAGGCCGAGGCGCTGATCAAGAAGCTGACCTCGGAGGCGGGCATTTCGCTCACCATCCCGATCGGCACCATGATCGAGTTGCCGCGCGCCGCTCTGACGGCCGATCACATCGCCGCCAGTGCCGACTTCTTCTCCTTCGGCACGAACGACCTCACCCAGACGACGTGGGGATTCTCCCGTGACGACGTCGAGGCCACCATGTTCGTCGAGTACATGGACAAGGGCATCTTCACGGTGTCGCCGTTCGAGACCATCGACGCCAACGGCGTCGGCAAGCTGGTCAAGATGGCGGTCGAGCAGGGCCGTGCGGTGAAGCCCGGCATCAAGCTCGGGGTCTGCGGTGAGCACGGCGGCGATCCCGAGTCGATCCACTTCTTCCACGGCGCCGGACTCGACTACGTGTCCTGCTCACCGTTCCGGGTGCCGGTTGCCCGGCTGGAGGCGGGTCGCGCAGCGACCGAGTAGGTCATCGCAAGCACGTCAGAGCCGGTCATCGCTGCTCGTCAGCGGTGGCCGGCTCTGCGATGCCCAGCTTTTCCGTCAGCACGAGAAACGCTGCGGCGAAATAGTTGTCGGCATTCTCGACGCGGATGCGCGGCCAGTCCAGCTGCTCCCGGACCGCCCGCACCGGCGCGATCAGCTGGCCGACATCGCAGGACCGCTCCGTCATCGAGCGTGGCGGCGGCCTTCTCGACGTCGTCCTCGTCCACCACCAGATCAACGTCATGGGCGCTTTCCGGACGGGCAGGTCAACATCGACCGGTTACGGGAGGCGGTACGCACGCTCGACCCGGACATCCTCGCGCTCCAGGAGGTCGACCGCGACCAGCCTCGGTCGCAACTCGCCGATCTCACCCACCGGTTCCGAACTGCCCGGAACGGCGTCGTACGGGATCGCGCTGCTGTCCCGGTATCCGACCACCAGCTGGCAGGTGCTACGGCTGCCGCGGATCCCGATCCGGTTCCCGATGTACCTGACCGCACCGCGGAAGGTGCTCGTGGTGCACGAGGAACCGCGCGCGGTGGTGGTCGGGCAGTTCGAGACGCCCGGCGGTCCGGTCGCCGTGGCGAACACCCACCTGTCGTTCGTGCCGGGGTGGAGCCGCCTGCGGTTGACCCGCATCCGCAGGGACCTCGCCGCGTTCAACGAGCCGGTCGTGCTGATGGGGGATTTCACCATGACGCCGCCGCGGCCGGCCGCGATCACCGGTTACCGGTCACTGGCCGCGCACCCGACGTTCCCGGTGGAACCGGCGGGCCGGCAGTTGGACCACATCGTGCTGCGCGGATCGATCGGCGAGGAGGTGGGCAGCGGCGCGCCCGAGCTGCCGCTGTCCGATCACCGGGCGCTGTTCGTCGACCTCGAACCGACCACCCGCCGGTGATCGGTGTCCAGCCGCTCGGTCCACCCCCGGCCGTCCAGGTGCTCGAGCAGCGGGATCACCACCCGACGGGTGCTGCCCAGGGCCTGCCTGGCCTGACTGGTGGTGAACGGCTGGGGGAGTGCGGCGAGCACCCGCATCGCACGCGCGGGCGCGTCGGGCAGCAGGACCAGGTCCGGCTGCAGGCGTAGCAGCCGGCCGATCGCGGCCGCGGTGGCCAGTTCTCGGTTGCCGAGTCGCAGCCGGTCCAGCTCAGTTCTGTCCGGTGCCGTGAAAGGTGTTGCGCGCAAGGCGGTCTCGACCTCCGACAGGGCGGCTTCGGCATCGCCCATGGACGGTGCACGGCCGGCCTCGCCGATCCCCGATCTGCTCACCTGCAACCCGGCGGCGGCTGCCAGCGCTGGGATCAGCGCGCGGTCCGGCAGCCCGACGGCGGTGACAGCCGCCTCCGGGGCGAGGTACGGGTCGCGCGGTGTGCTCGCTTGCCGGACCTGCACGGCGCTGCGCAGCGCCTCGATCCAGCCCGCCCACTGCCGGGGCGCGATGAACCAGTCGCCGACTGTCGGGGTGCCGGCGGGTGGGTCGACGGCGACGCCCCAGGCCGTCAGGTCGGACGCCCGGACGGCACCCCGCCAGCCGAGCTGATCGGCCAGCCTGGGCACGCCGTCGATCTCCGCGAGTTGGGTGGCGCGTGCAGCGGCCGCGCCCCGCCGGCGCAGCGGCAGTGGATCCGGATCCAGCACGACTACCCCGCGCGGCAGGTGATAGCGGCTGCGGTCGGAGAGGATGGCCCGGTCGGCGGTCTGTAAGGGCAGCGGTTGGCCGAGGGTCAGCCGCGCGGTCCGCTCGTCCAGCGGCCGCAGCCGTGCCGGCACCGCGGCGGTGCCGACGTACAGCACGAGCTCGGCGGACAGGTCGGTGCAGTCCTGCTCGAAACGGACGTCGATCACCGAGGTGGACCGCCACCCGCCGGGGGTGAGCAGCGCGTCGCCGCGGCCGGCCGCCTCGCGCGGCACCCCGCGAAGGTTGACGGCGACCCGGGCGACGGCCGGCACCGTGGACCGGTCGGCACCCAGGCTCTGCAGGCCGCGGATTCGCGCCCGCCGGCCGTTGAGTTCGACGTCGTCACCGACCGAGACTGTGCCGGTCCCGAGGGTTCCGGTGACGACGGTGCCGGATCCCCGGATGGTGAACGAGCGGTCGATCCAGAGCCGTACCCGGCCGGTCGTCACCGGCTCCGGCAGGGTGGCCGCCAGCCGCCCGAGGGCCGCCCGCAGGTCGTCAAGGCCCGCACCGGTTCGCCCCGAAACGGCGACGGCCTCCACCCCGGCGAGCGAGCTGTCCGCCACTCGGCGCCGCGACTCGGTCAGCGCCGCACCGGGATCGGCCAGGTCGGCGCGGGTGACGACGACGAGTCCGTGCCTGATTCGCAGCGCGTCGGCCGCGGCAAGGTGCTCGGTGCTCTGCTCCCGCCAGCCCTCGTCGGCGGCCACCGTCATCATCACCGCGGGCGCCGGACCGAGGCCGGCCAGCATGTTGCCGATGAAGCGCTGGTGCCCCGGCACGTCGACGAAGGCGAACGTGTCGCCGGACGGCAGCGTGGTCCACGCGTAGCCGAGGTCGATCGTCATGCCGCGCCGGCGTTCCTCGGCCCAGCGGTCGGGTTCCATCGCGGTCAGCGCACGAACGAGAGTCGACTTCCCGTGGTCGACGTGGCCCGCCGTCGCGATGACGCGCACGTCAGAGGGCCTGTGCGGCCTTGACCGCCGCGATGACGTCGATGTCCGCGTCTTCCGGCACACACCGCAGATCGATCAGCAGATTCCCCTTTTCAACCCTGCCGACCACGGGCGGGCGCCCGGTGCGGAGCGGCCGGGCGAGATGGTCGGGCAACGCGACGGCCCAGCCCTCCAGGACGACATCGGGGGCGGCGCCGCCGCCGACCGCTCCGGCGCTGGGCACCACCGTCCCATCGGTCGCGCGGGCCAGCTGATCGCAGCGTTCCCGCAGCCGCCGCGGGTCGGCGTGCAGGTAGTCGTGGGCGGGCGGGGTCGGCCCGCGGAGCGTCGCTTCCAGTGCCGCCACGGTCAGCTTGTCGATCCGGAATGCCCGGGCCAGCGGGTGGGTGCGGATGGCGTCGACCGCGGCGGCGGTTCCGAAGACCAGCCCGGCCTGCGGACCGCCGAGCAGTTTGTCGCCGCTGCAGGTGACGACGGTCGCGCCGGCGGACAGCGCTCCCACCACGTCGGGCTCGTCGGGCAGCAGCGGGTCCGGCTGCAGCAACCCGCTGCCGACGTCGGCGATCACCGGCACCGGCAGGCGGGCCAGCTCGCCGATCGGCACCGAGGAGGTGAAGCCGCGGACCTGGAAGTTGCTGGGGTGGATTTTGACGATGGCCGCGGTGTCCGGGCCGATCGTGTAGTCGGCTGCCGAGGTGCGGTTCGTCGACCCGACCTCGCGGATTCGCACACCGGTCGAGGTGATCAGGTCCGCGAGCCGGAACCCGGCGCCGATCTCGACCATCTCACCCCGGCTGATGAGCACCTCGCGGCCGGCGGCGAGCGCCGTTGTGGCCAGGACGAGGGCGGCCGCGCCGTTGTTCACCGCCATGGCCCGTTCCGCGCCCGGCACCGCTGCGGTCAGCGCCGCGACGGTGCCGCGGCCGCGCGGGGCGCGCCGGCCCTGCTCGAGGTCGAACTCGACATCGAGGTAGCCGGACGCGATGTCGACGGCCTGCCTGGCGGCCGCAGAGAGCGGGGCGCGGCCCAGATTGGTGTGCAGCACAACGCCTGTCGCATTGATCACGGCGCTGAGCGTCGTACTGTTCGCGGGCAGTGCGGCCACGGCCGCGTCGGCCACCGCCGTCGGCGGGATGATGCCCTGGCGCGCCCGTTCCTGCGCGCCGGTCACCGCGCTGCGAACGATGCTGGCACCCAGCCGGCCCGTCGCGGCGACGAGTCGGGGGTCCGCGAGTATGACGTCGGTGCGGGGCACCGCCCGCCGCGGGTCCGTCCTCATCGCTGCTCCCGGAAGTCGGTCCCAGTGTCGTGTGGCGGAGGCGGACGGGAATCGAACCCGCCAAGCCGAGATGCTCGGCTTCACCGGTTTTGAAGACCGGGAGGGCCACCAGGCGCCTGTACGCCTCCGCCGGTCACGCTAGCCGACGTTTCGCCGCCCAACGTTGCGGCTACCCTCCCGGCATGACGGGCACTTCGACGGGATACCGGCTGACCCAGTACGCGCACGGTGGTGGGTGCGCGTGCAAGATCCCGCCGGGTGAGCTCGAGGCCATCGTCGGCGGGTTACTGCGCGCCGAACCCGACACGGTGCTCGTCGGACTGGAGAACGGCGACGACGCGGCTGTGGTCCAGATCGCCGATGGGCTCGCCGTGGTCAGCACCGCGGATTTCTTCACCCCGGTCGTCGACGACGCCTACGACTGGGGTCGGATTGCCGCCGCCAACGCACTCTCCGATGTCTACGCGATGGGCGGCCGTCCGGTGGTCGCGGTCAATCTGGTCGGCTGGCCGAGGGACGTGCTGCCCACCGAACTGTTACGCGAGGTGCTGCGCGGTGGACTGGATGTTGCACGTGCAGCGGGTTGCGTTGTCGGCGGCGGGCACAGCATCGACGATCCGGAGCCGAAGTACGGGATGGCCGTCACCGGGTTCGCCGACCCCGGCCGGTTGATGCGCAACGACGCGGCGCAGCCTGGCCTGCCGATCAGCCTGACGAAGCCGATCGGGGTGGGCGTACTCAACAACCGGCACAAGTCGACGGGCGAGGTCTTCCCGCACGCCATCGACAGCATGGTGCGGCTCAACGACGTCGCGAGCCGGGACGCGCTGGCCGCCGGAGTCACGGCGGCCACCGACGTCACCGGGTTCGGCCTGCTCGGCCACCTCTACAAGATGATGCGGGCCTCCGGCACGACCGCCGTCATCGATGCCGCCGCGGTGCCGTACCTCGACGGCGCCCGGGAGTCCGCAGCGACGGGTTACATCAGTGGCGGCACCCGGCGAAACCTGGACTGGGTGCGGCCGCACCTGTCATCGGCCGTCGACGAGACGGAGTTGCTGCTGCTCGCTGACGCCCAGACCAGCGGCGGTCTGCTGGTGGTGGGGGAGGTCCCTGGTTCTCCGGTGATCGGCGAGACGGTGGCCCGCCGATCGTCCGTCATCGAGGTGCGGTAGACGCTTTCTCGTTGCGCTGCAGGCGTTCGCGCTGGGGGACCACGGTGTACTTGGGGTCCCGAGCAGATTCCTGACCCGCCTCGAAGATGCCGAACCGGGTGCACGCGGAGCCCGCCATCAGCGCCGCGCCGGACAGGGCGGCAACCACCCGGCTGCGACCGGCGAACAGCGCGCCGACCGCACCGACCGCGCTGAGCAACCGGCTGGCCCGCATCAGCGTCCCGGCCTTCCCGTTGTGCAGCGGCTCCGCGACGATGCCGAGCTTGGACTCCATCCGGTGCGCCGCGACCATTTCCAGTGCCACGCCGCCGATCGCGAAGCTGCGGGCGGGGCCGGCGTCGGACACCGTGGCGGCGATCATCCCGAGCCCACCGGAGGCGGCGGCCGCGGACCCGACGAACACGAAGGGCAACTGGCGCCTGGCCTCGTGCCAGGTGGGTGTCGCGGTGCCGGCGAGCAGCACCGCGGTGTACGACGCGACCGGCGGCGCGGTGATCGCGGCGGCCAGGCCCACCGGGCGGTCGACGAAGTCAAGCAGTCGCAGGATCCCGGAGAACCGGCGGGGGATCAGGTGTCGGAACTCGTTGACCCCCGCCGCGCCGGCCAACGGTCCGTAGAGCGACAGGATCCAGGTGCCCACCGACATCGGCGACGTACGCTTCGCCACCCGCAGCATGTTGACGAACCGCGCCGGCCGGCCGAGGTCGTGCACCAGGGCGACGAAGCTGCCGGTGATCGCGATGAGGGCACCGAGCCGGCCGGTCCGTTGCAGCGACGTCCGCCCGGTCAGTTCGGCCCCCGCAGCCAGGATCGAGGACCCGGCGGCCACCCCGCCCAGGAAGAGGTAGGCAGGGATGTCGGCCTCCCACGGGGAGGCCTTGAGGATCGGACGGCCGTAGTAGGAGGTGAAGGTGGCGTCCGGGACGACCGGTTCCTCCCGGCGGCCCCGACCGCCGCGCCGGCGCTTGACCGGCGCGGTCATCGCCGTCGCCCGAAGAAGGACATCGCTCCGCCTACCAGCAGCGCCGCCGCGGCGCCGACCGCCATGTGCCACATCTCCTTGATGTGCGCAGTGGTCACCACCGGATCCGGCGGCAGCCCATACACCTCGGGCTCGTCGAGCAGCAGGAAGAACGCGCCGGAGCCGCCGACGCCGTCGTTCGGGTTCTCCCCGTACAGCCGCGCCTCTGGCACACCGTTCTCGTGCAGCGTCGCGAGCCGGGCCGCGGCGCGTTCACGCAGTTCGTCGACGTCACCGAATTGGATGGACTCGGTGGGGCAGGCCTGCGCGCAGGCGGGCATCTGGCCGTCACCGATCCGGTCGTAGCACAGGGTGCATTTCTGTGCGATGCCGACGTTCTTGGTGTTCTCGTCGCCGATCCGGCGGTCGATCACGCCGAACGGGCAGGCAGGGACGCAGTAGCCGCAGCCGTTGCAGACGTCGTCCTGGACGACGACGGTGCCGAACTCGGTGCGGAACAGCGCGCCCGTCGGGCAGACGTCCAGGCAGGCGGCGTGGGTGCAGTGTTTGCACACATCCGACGACATCAGCCAGCGAAAGTCCGTACGTGACTCGGGATCCGCGGTGGCGCCGGGCAGGTCGAAGCCCGGCATCCCGAGGTCAACCGCCGGGGCGGAAGCCGACGGACCGACAGGATAGAGCGGCAAGTTGATGTCCTGCCGGCCGAGCTTGCGCGGCTGTTCGATGAAAGCCACGTGCCGCCAGGTGCTCGCGCCCAGGGCCCCGGTGTTGTCGTAGGACGTACCGAGGAAGTCGAGCCCGTCCTCAGGCACCCCGTTCCATTCCTTGCAGGCGACCTCACACGCCTTGCAGCCGATGCAGACAGATGTATCGGTGAAGAACCCCTTGCGGGGCGGCGGGTCCTCCCAGCCTGTGCCCTGCGCGGGGTCCTTCGGCCCGAGGAGTGTCACGGGGTCTCTCCCATCGCCGCGTCTGTCCGCATCGTCTCTCTCAAGGCCGAAGCGCCGCCCGAGCCGGGGTCGCCGGTGCGCAGTTCGTTGCCGGTGAAGACGTCGATCCCGGCCCGCCGCCGATACTCCTCCACGAACCGCAGCAGCGCAGGACCCTTCGGCCGCCGTCCGGGTCGGATATCGCAGGAGGCCACCTTGGATTCCTGGATGTGCACGTTCGGGTCGAGGGTGACGCCGAACAGATCGTTCGCGGAATCACCTGACACCAGGGCGTTGTCGCCGACACCCCAGTGATACGGCAGCCCGACCTGGTGGATGGTCCTGCCGCCCACCCGCAACGGCACCACTCGGTCGGTCACCAGAACCCGGGCCTCGATCGCGGTCCGAGCGGTGACGATCGTTGCCCAGCCGAGGTTCTCCAGTCCGCATTCGACGGCCAGTTCAGGAGAGATCTCGCAGAAGAACTCAGGCTGCAGTTCGGCCAGGTAGGGCAGCCATCGGCTCATCCCGCCCGCCGTGTGGTGCTCGGTCAGCCGGTAGGTGGTGAACACGTACGGGAAGATGTCGGCTCCGACCTCGTCACCCGACGGGTTCTGCAGATTGTCCTTGCGGCGGAACACCTGTCGCGTCGGATTGGACTGCTGCGAGTACAGCGGATTCGGGACCGGAGATTCCTGCGGCTCGTAGTGCGACGGCAGCGGGCCGTCCAACAATCCGGTCGGTGCGAAGAGCCAGCCCTTGCCGTCGGCCTGCATGATGAACGGGTCGTCGCCGGCCAGGCCGTCGGGGCCGCTGGCGCCCGGCGGGGGCCGGTAGCCGGGATCCTTGTCGGCGACGAAATCGGGGACGTCGTGGCCTGTCCATTTCCCGGCGGCGGCATCCCACCACACATAGGCCTTCCGCTCGCTCCACGGGCGACCTTCCGGGTCGGCGGACGCCCGGTTGTAGAGTGTGCGCCGGTTGGCCGGCCATGCCCAGCCCCATTCACCCGCGACCCAGTTCTGGTCCTTCCCGGGCTTGCGGCGGTCGGCCTGGTTGACACCATCGGCATACACGCCGGTGTAGATCCAGCAGCCGCCGGACGTCGACCCGTCGGCCTTCATCTCGGTGAAGGAGTTCAGCAACTGCCCCGCCTTCTCGCCGGTCAGGTGGTAGCCGTTGATCTCCCGCAGCACGGCGTCGCCGTCCGGCTCGCCGTGCTCGTCGACCGGGTAGTCCCACGTCAGGTCAAGGATCGGCCGGTCCCGCTCGAGTGTCGAGCCCGCCAGGCGCTCGCGGATCTTGCGGCCCAACGTGTAGAAGAACTCCAGTTCGCTCTGGCAGTCGCCCGGCGGATTGACCGCCTTGTGCCGCCATTGCAGCATCCGGTGCGTCTGGGTGAAGGTGCCTTCCTTCTCCACGTGCGAGGCGGCCGGGAAGAAGAAGACCTCCGTGCCGATGTCCTCGGTGCGCAGCTCCCCGGTCTCGATCTCGGGTCCGTCCTTCCAGAACGTCGCTGACTCGATCAGGTTGAGATCCCTGACCACCAGCCACTTCAAGTGGGACATGCCGAGCCGCTGCATCTTTCCGTGCGCCGATCCGACCGCGGGATTCTGCCCGAGCACGAAGTAGCCCTCGACCTTGTCTTCGAGCATGTCCATCACGGTCTGGTATGTCCCGTGGTCGCCGGAGAGCTTGGGGAGGTAGTCAAAGCAGAAATCGTTCTCCGGGGTCGCCGCGTCACCCCAGTACGCCTTCAGCAGGCTCGCGGTGTACGCATCTGCGGCGGTCCAGAACCCCTTCTGCTGGGGCGAGGCAATCGTCGCGAGGTAGTTCTGCAGTGTTTCGTGGGAGTCCGCTTTCGGCATCGGGAGATACCCCGGCAGCAGGTTGAACAGGGTCGGGATGTCGGTGGAGCCCTGAATGCTGGCGTGCCCGCGCAGCGCCATGATCCCTCCACCCGGCCGGCCCATGTTGCCCAGCAACAGCTGGATGATGGCCGAACCGCGGATGTACTGCACGCCGACGCTGTGGTGCGTCCAGCCCACGGAGTACACCCAGGCGGTCGTCCGCTCTCGACCGCTGTTCTTCGTCACCGCCTCGCACACCTTCAGGAACTGCTCGGGCGGAACGCCGCAGACCTCTTGCACCATCTCCGGGGTGTACCGGGCGTAGTGCCGCTTGAGGACCTGGAAAACCGAGCGCGGGTGCTGCAGCGTGGGGTCCCGGTGCACTTCGCCGAACGGCATGTTCGCACCATGGCCGCCGAGCTCGTGGCCGGCCCCGCGTGACTTCTCCGACTCCTCGCTCTCGCCGGAGTCGCGGGCGGAGTTGCGGAGCGATTCCTCTTCGCCGGAGGCGGCGGAGGTCTCCGGTTCCGCGCCCTCGTAGTTCCAGGTCTTCGTGTCGTAGGTGCCCGATTCGGGGTCGTAGCCGGAGAAGACACCGCCGAGGTCGTCGACGTCGGCGAAATCTTCCCGCAGGATGACCGAGGCGTTCGTGTAGGCGAGAACGTAGTCGTGGAAGTAGGTCCCGGTATTGAGGATGTAGTTGACGATCCCGCCGAGGAACACGATGTCGCTGCCCGCCCGTAGCGGGACGTGCATGTCCGACACCGCTGATGTCCGGGTGAACCGCGGGTCCACGTGGATGATCGTCGCACCGCGCTTCTTGGCTGCCATCACCCACTGGAATCCCACAGGATGGCACTCGGCCATGTTGGATCCCTGGATGACGATGCAGTCAGCATTCTCCAGGTCCTGCAGGAAGCCCGTGGCGCCGCCACGTCCGAACGAGGCCCCCAAACTGGGGACGGTGGCACTGTGTCAAATACGGGCCTGATTCTCGATCTGCACGGCGCCGATGGCGGTGAACAGCTTCTTGATCAGGTAGTTCTCTTCGTTGTCCAGGGTGGCGCCGCCCAGCCCGGCGATGCCCATCGTCCGATTGAGCTTGTGGCCCTGCTCGTCCCGGTCCTGCCAGGTGCGGGCCCGGGTGTCCACCATCCGGTCGGCGATCATGTCGGTCGCCGTCTCGAGGTCCAGTGGCTCCCACTCGGTGGCGTAGGGCCGGCGGTACAGCATGGCCGTCTGCCTGGTGGGGCTGTTGATCAGCTGCTCGCTGGCAGAGCCCTTGGGGCAGAGCCGGCCGCGAGAGACGGGCGAATCGGGGTCGCCCTCGATCTGGATGACCTTCTCGTCCTTGACGAAGACCCGCTGCCCGCAGCCGACAGCGCAGTACGGGCAGACACTTTGCACCACCCGGTCCGCCGTGGCGGTGCGCGGGGTCAGCGCGCGGGTGTGGGCGGAGGTCACGGCCGCGCCCCGGCCCGTCGAGTCCCTGCCGACCAGTTGGCGGAACACGGGCCAGCCCAGGAGGGTGGAACGCACGCTGCGCCGACTGTCGTCAGGCGGATCGCTGGTCAGGTCCACGCGGGCTCCTCTCCTTCGGGCGGATTACCCGCGATGCTAGGGGGCCAAACAATCAGCCGCCCGCCCTGACCCGCAAGATCTTCCCGGGATTGGCGTCGGTGGCCATGTACAGGTCGCCGTTCCTGTTCAGGACCGCCACGCGCAGCCTCCCCTGGTTGGTGATCACCCTGGTCTGCGTCGTGACGGCGGTGCCGTCACCGTTGAAGCACATGATGCGTAGATGCTGGTCCTTCAGGACGGCCATCGCCAGGCAGCGCTGCCAACTGCCCCAGCGGGCGCCGGACAGGAAAGTGCCACCGGACGGCGCGATCGTGGGATTGCCCGACGACCAGGCGGCGCGGACGGCCGACGGATAGCGGGTGAGATCCGTCATCGGCCGTGACTCATCGTAGAAAAGCGGGCCGGACAACGGTCGCGGATCCCAGCCGTAGTTCCTGCCCGTGTAGAGCCGGTTCACCTCGTCGTCACGCCCGGTGCCGTGCTCGATCGAAAACGCCTTACCGCCCGGACTGAATGCGATGCCCTGCACGTTGCGGTGCCCGTAGGTATAGATCCGCGGATCGAACGGCGCCGGCGCGTTCCCCGGCAGCCAATGACCGGTCGCATCGACGCGAAGTACCTTGCCGCCCAGCGACTTGGGGTTCTGCGGAACCGTCGGTGTGGCCGCGTCACCGGTCCCTATCCAGATGCGCCCGTCCGGCCCGAACCGGGGCCTGCAGCCGGAATGGCGTCCGGAACTGACCGGGATGCCGGTGACGATGTCGGCCCGTTCGGTCAGAGCGGTCACCGCGTCGTTCATCCGCCACCGCACCAGCCGGATGTCCAGGGAACCGCTGCGGTTGGACATGAAGCAGGTATAGACGCGCCGGTTGGACGAGAACCCCGGGTCGACGGCGACGCCCATCATGCCGCCCTCGCCCTGCGCGACGACGTCGGCGGGCCTCGCCAACTGGCGTACCACGCCCGTACTCGCGATCCGGAACTTGATCGGGCCGGGACGTTCGGTGAACAGCATCCCGCCGCCGGGGGTGAAGGCGAGGTCCCATGGATTCTGCAGCCCGCTGAGCACGGTGGACACCGACAGCACCGGTGCGGCCGCGACGGCGACCGTCCGTACAGGCTCGGCTTGGCGGGCCGCGCCGGTGGTGAGACCGACGGAGGACACCGCCAGGCCGAACGCGAGCAACGCGGACACGGTGCGACGACGGACCATGGTGGACTCCCTCAATTTTCGCCCACCGTACGTGGTCGGGCGGCTACCCGGCCAGGGGCACCGGCGTCGGCCGTCCGCCGCCTCACTCCCAGACCAGGCCCCCACCGGTCTGGTACTCGATCACCCTGGTCTCGAAGAAGTTCTTCTCCTTCTTCAGATCCATCATCTCGCTCATCCACGGGAACGGATTCTCGGTGGCCGGGTACAGCGGGGCCAGGCCGATCTGGGCGCACCGGCGATTGGTGATGAAGTGCATGTAGGTCTCGCATTGGTCAGCGGACAACCCCAGCATGCCGGTCGGCATCGTGTCCCGGCCGTAGACGATCTCGAGTTCGCAGGCGGTGCCGAGCATCTGCCGTACCTCGGCCTGGAATTCGGCGGTCCAGAGATGTGGGTTCTCGATCTTGATCTGGTTGATGACGTCGATGCCGAAATTGAGGTGGATCGATTCGTCCCGCAGAATGTACTGGTATTGCTCGGCGATTCCGACCATCTTGTTCCGCCGGCCGAGCGAGAGGATCTGCGCGAAGCCGGTGTAGAACCACATTCCCTCGAAGATGACGTAGAAGGCGACCAGGTCACGCAGGAATGCCTGGTCCGCCTCCGGGGTGCCGGTGCGGAAGTTCGGATCCTCCAGGGTCTGGGTGAATTGCAGTGCCCAGGCGTCCTTCTCGGTGATCGACGGGACCTCCCGGTACATGTTGAACAACTCGCCCTGGTCGAGGCCGAGCGAGGTGCAGATGTACTGGAACGTGTGGGTGTGCACGGCTTCTTCGAAGGCCTGCCGCAGCAGGTACTGTCGGCATTCCGGATTCGTCAGTTGCCGGTACACGGCGAGGACGATGTTGTTGGCCACCAGGGATTCGGCGGTCGCGAAGAACCCGAGATTCCGCTTGAGCATTGTTCGCTCGGCGTCGGTGAGCCCGGTCGGGCTCTTCCACAGTGCGATGTCCGCCTGCATGGAGACCTCGGTCGGCATCCAGTGGTTGTTGCAGCCGGCGAGGTATTTCTCCCACGCCCAGGTGTACTTCAGCGGGAGCAGTTGGTTGACGTCGGCGCGGGCATTGATCATGCGTTTCTCGCTGACCGAAACCCGGCCGCCTGCGGTGTCGATGGGAATGGTGAGGGTGCTCATGATGGTGCCTTTCGCGGTGGTGACGGATTACTGGCAGGCTTCGCAGTCGGGGTTGTCGATGGCGCACGCCTGCGCTTTGCCGGCGGCGACATCGAAGGTGGGAGCGACGGCGTTGAGCTTGCCGTCGGTGCCCTGCAGGGTGGATTTCTCCACATGGCTCGCTGCCGCGGACCGCAGGTAATAGGTGGTCTTGCAGCCGCTCTCCCAGGCCGATTGATACAGCAGGTCGAGCTTCCGGCCGTTCGGGGCGGTGACGTACAGGTTCAGCGACTGCGCCTGGTCGATCCACTTCTGCCGCCGGGACGCCGCCTTGATCAGCCAGGATCCGTCGATCTCGAATGCGGTCGCGAACAGCTCCTTGACATCGGCGGGAATGCGGTCGATCGGCATCAGCGAGCCGTCGAAGTACTTGAGGTCGGCGACCATCACCTCGTCCCACAGGTCGCGCTCCTTGAGCACCCGGACCAGATGGTCGTTGACGACGGTGAAGTCGCCACTCATGTTCGATTTGACGAAAAGGTTGCGGTACGTGGGTTCGATGGACTGGGCGACCCCGATGATGTTCGAGATCGTCGCTGTCGGGGCGATTGCCAGCACATTGGAGTTGCGCATACCGACGTCGCGGACCCGCGTCCGCACGGTGTCCCAGTCCAGCCGGCTGGTGGTGTCCTGGTCCAGGTCGGTGCCGCCGTCGGTCCGTTGCCGATGCTGCGCCAGGATCTGGATGGAGTCGATCGGCAGGATGCCGCGCGACCACAATGAGCCTTCGAAGGACGGGTACCGTCCACGTTCGGCGGCGAGGTCGGCGGAGGCTGAGATCGCCCAGTAGGAAAGCTCTTCCATCGAGGTATCCGCGAACTCGACTGCCGCATCGGAGGCATACGGCACGCCGAGGGTGTACAGCGCGTCGGCGAAACCCATCAGCCCGAGCCCGACGGGGCGGTGCCGCAGATTGGATCGGCGGGCCGAGGTGATCGTGTACATGTTGATGTCGATGACGTTGTCCAGCATCCGCACCGCGGTGGTGACAGTGCGCCGCAGTCGTTGGGTGTCGAGTCCCTCGGCGGTGACGTGGGCGGCCAGGTTCACCGAGCCCAGGTTGCACACCGCTGTCTCCGCGTCCGCGCCGGCCCTGGTGTTCAGGGTGATCTCGGTGCACAGGTTCGACGAATGCACGACGCCGATGTGCTGCTGTGGCGAGCGCAGATTGCAGGCGTCCTTGAAGGTGATCCATGGGTGCCCGGTTTCGAACAGCGTGGTCAGCATGCGCCGCCACAACTGGACGGCGTCGACCCGGCGATGCACCCGGATCTCGCCGCGGTCGGCGGCCGCCTCGTACTGCGCGTAGCGCTCGGCGAAGGCGTTGCCGTACAGGTCGTGCAGGTCCGGGACCTCGTCGGGGGAGAACAGCGTCCAGGTTCCGCCTGCGCGGACCCGGCGCATGAACTCGTCGGGAACCCAGTGCGCGGTGTTCATGTCGTGGGTGCGCCGCCGGTCGTCGCCGGTGTTCTTCCGGAGATCGAGGAATTCCTCGATGTCGGCGTGCCAGGTCTCCAGGTACGCGCAGACCGCGCCCTTGCGCTTGCCGCCCTGATTCACCGCGACCGCCGTGTCGTTCGCGATCTTGAGGAACGGCACCACTCCGGACGAAAGACCGTTCGTGCCCTTGATGTGTGCACCGATCGCGCGGACCGGTGTCCAGTCGTTGCCAAGGCCACCAGAGTATTTGGCCAGCAGGGCGTTGTCCTTGATGGAGGAGAAGATGCCGTCGAGGTCGTCGTCGACGGTGGTGAGGAAACACGAGGACAACTGCGGGCGGGCGGAGCCGGCATTGAACAGCGTGGGTGTGGAGCACATGAAGTCGAAGCTGGACAGCAGCCGGTAGAACTCGATCGCCCGGCCCTCCCGGTCGATCTCCCGTACCGCGAGACCCATCGCCACACGCATGAAAAAGGCCTGTGGCAATTCGTATCTGATGCCGTGATCGTGCATGAAGTACCGGTCGTAGAGGGTCTGCAGTCCCAGGAAGGTGAACTGGTTGTCCCGCTGTGCATCCAGTGCGGTTCCGATCCGGCGGAGGTCGAATTCCGCGAGAACCGGATCCAGTTGTCCGAGTTCGATTCCGTGGTTGATGTACCGGGTGAAGTAGCCCGGGTAGAGGTCCGTCATCTCGGCGGCGGTCGGCGTTTCCGGGTGTCCGGTCAGGTGGGTCAGCGCCTCCTGCCGGAGGGTGTCGGCCAGCAGTCGGGCAGCGACCTGGGAGTAGTCGGGCTCGGTTTCCACCAGCGCCCTGGCGGCCATGATCGGGGCGAGGCCGAGTTCTTTGGCGGAGATGCCCTCGTAGAGCGCCGTTCTGGTGCCGGCCAGGACGGCGGCCTCGTCCACCTCCGGCAGATCCGCGCACGCCTCCGCGATGATGCGCCGCAGCCTTGCCTCGTCCAGTGGAGAACGGGAGCCATCCTCGGCGAGCACCGTGATCAAGTGCGGGCCCGGAGTTGACGTGCCGGCGTGCCGGTCGGCACGCACCTTACGGTGCTCCTCGCGGTAGAGGATGTACGCACGGGCCACCGGGGCGTGACCGCCGCGCATCAGCGCCAGTTCGACCTGATCCTGAACCTCTTCGAGGTCCACCGTCCGACCGGTGTCGCCGTAACGGCGCAGCAGGGTTGTGGTGACTGCGTCGGTCATCTCAGTGACTTCGGCGCGCAGCCTGGACGAACGGCCGGCGGACTCCCCCTGTACAGCCAGGAAGGCCTTGGTGAGGGCCACGGCGATGCGGCCGGCATCGAAATCGGCGACGCTGCCGTTGCGGCGTGCCACCCGCATCCCATGGGCGCTGACGGGTTCCGGTGGCGCTGTTCCGGTCAGTGTCTGGGTCATTTGCTCTCTCCTCGCGAGCCGACTGAAGCGGCGCGACCGGGGGGAGGAACGGACCGGCCCGACGCCGACGGCGGCGAGCCCGATTCCGCAGCGACCCTCCCACGGGGCACACCGACGCCGCGTGCCGACGGCACGCGCATCGAAGGCAGGTCTTCGGACTCGCGGGCACGACCGGCACGTATGCCGATCACCTACCGGCCGTCGCTTCCCGGACACCTGGGGCGTCCAGTGCTTGATGACGGCCTTCGTTCCCACTCACCGCTGCGGGGCAGTCCCGGGTTCGCACCGGGTTCCCTCTTGCCTCCGCCCGGGATTCAGAATCCCGGGCGGAACCTTCGACGCCAGAACCGTACATGTCGGGGCGGCGGTCGGCGGGGACCCCAACATGTCGTGTCGCGGGACCGATCTGCTGCGCCGGACGGGATCAACGGCCACGACTGGGCGAACTTTCTGATCAGCCTGCCGGTGTGTGGTTGCTGAATTGGAGGGGCAAGGCCAGAATCAATGCACATCCGGACCTGGGCCCTGCCGGTCGGCCACCATCTGGGAGTGTTTGCGATGACCTACAACGTCATATTCGACGTGCCGGCACCGATCGAGATGTACGACGCCACCCACGCATCGATCCGAGCGGTCGTCGGCGGTGACGATGTCGGGCTTGTCGCGCACATTGCGCGGCAGACCGACGCCGGTTTCGAGATCGTCGAGATCTGGAGATCCAAGGAAGCGTTCGACCATTTCAACCTGGAGATCTGGCCAAAGGTGGCGGCAGGGATCCCCGGGGCCGAGGGAATGGAGGCCCCGAAGGGCCGTGAATTCGAAGTGCGGGGATTGATCGTCGCCGGCAACCAGGACCTCACGGTGTGATCCGCCGGCACAGACCGGTTCCCCGTCTCAGGTCGAACGCAGCGCATCGGCCAGTTCCCGCCGCCCGGTGATACCGAGCTTGCCGGAGAGGGCTTGCAGGTGGCTGTCCGCAGTCCGGAGGGACACCACCAGGGAATCGGCGATGTCCCGGCTCCGTTTCCTCCGTGTTGCCATGGCTGCGATCTCGCGCTCCCGCGGGCTCAACGGATCGACCGTGTTGCCCACCGCGAGGCCGGGCGTCCGGGCCCCTGACAAGCCCGGCCAACTCGGCGGTGTCGAGTCCCTCGACCGCGTGCTGTGTGGCACCCAGCCGGACGGCGACGTGCCACAACGTCGCCGCGGTCGGCCACTGGCCGCGTTCGGCAGCTGGGGTTGCGGCAGCGACGAGCATCTCCGCAGCCGCTGACAACGATCCCTGCGCCGCGAGAGTCCACGCCGACGCGCGGGCCTCCCAGCTGCGTCGCGGCCGACGTGCCGCCGGCCCCTCGCTGATCTCCTGAGCTGAGGATGCGAGCATTCGCTGCGCGGCGTCCGGGTCACCGGACATGGCCACAACCATCGCGACATTGCTCATTTCCACCGACACGAAACTGCGGTGTTGACCGCTGCGCGCAACGCTGATCACTTCCCGTGACCACCGGGCGGCGGTGCGCGCCTGACCCGCTGCCAGTCGCACCGCCGTCAGCTGCGATGCGGCACGCTTCCGCCACCAACCACGATGGGTCCGCATCGTCGGGCCGGCCCTGCTCATCGACCAGACCTTCGAGGCCGCTACGGCGCAGGGACCGAAGACCGACAAGGCCTTCCGCCGCTACTGGCTCACCCTCGGGTTGACGGTACTGATCGGCTGGACCGGTTCGATCGCCGCCGGAATGGTGTCCGGCCCCGCACTCCCGACCGAACTGCCGCTCGACGCAGCCGGGATTGCTTGATTGCTAGGCCTTCTCGTGCAACGGCTCGTCGATCGCCGCGCCATCACGGCAACAGTGGTGCTATCGGCGCCGGCCTTGCGGGGATGTCGGAATGCCGACGGCGGAGACTTCCGCTTCTACGCCGCACCCGGCTCCTGGACCGTCCGCACCCTGTCCCGCGCCGGGAACGGTCAGGCCGGGGGGCGCTGGGATAGTCCGATGGAGCGGCGGAGCCCGCCAGATCCAACTCGCGGTCATCGGTCACCGGTGCCATCCTCGATGACCATGAGCAGCGCCACCGCCCGCCCCACCATTTCGGTGATGTTGATCGTGTCCGACGCTGACGCAGCGGTGAGTTGGTACACGTCGGCGCTTGGTGCCGTCCGGTTGTGGGACCTTGGCGGCGTTGCCGGGCTCGACCTCGATGGCGCCCCGTTCTTCGTCCACGAAGCCGTGCCCGGCAAAGATCACGAGCAGAGCCCGGCAGCCGTCGGAATGACGACGACCCGGATCGAGGTTTTCGTCGATGAACCGAATGAATTGATCCAACGGGCCGCAGACGCTGGCGCGACCGACCTGGAACCGGTCAGCGCGCACGATACTCCGTGGGGGCTGCATCGTCAGGGTGGCTTCACCGATCCATTCGGTCATCGTTGGTCGGTGGGCGATCGCACCCCACTGCAACGATTTCCAACGCCGCCGTCGGAGTGAGCCTGCCGGCGCTGGTCGGACACCGGTTGGGAACTCTCAGTGTGACAGGTTCCGTCCAGGCAAAAGATGCTGCCGTGCAGCGGTCTTGGCTTTAGCCGGCTCCCACACACGTCGCCTCGCGGCCGATTTTGGGTTGTCCCCATGCGATGGGTTGTCCACATTTCTAGGCGGCTGGGATTGGCGGTGCCGGTGGGGTCGCAGGGTGTGGGTATGACGTTGGCGCGGACGTGGGCGGTTGCTCTGAATGGGATCACCGGTTACTTGATAGCGGTGGAGGCGGATCTGGCGGCGGGTCTGCCGGGGACGACGGTGATCGGCATGGGTGATGCGGCGGTGACCCAGGCGCGGGATCGGATCCGGGCGGCGGTGGTGAATTCCGGGCACAAGTGGCCGGACCGGCGGATCACGTTGGCGTTGTCGCCGGCGGCGTTGCCCAAGCGGGGTGCTGGGTATGACATCGCGCTGGCGGTGGCGGTGTTGGCGGCAGCGGGGGTGGTGGCCACGGCGGCGGGGGAGACGGTGTTGATCGGTGAGCTCGGGTTGGACGGTCAGGTCCGGCCGGTGCGCGGTGTGTTGCCGGCGTTGCTTGCCGCCCGGGCGGCGGGTCGGGAACGTGCGATCGTTCCGCTGGCCAATCTCGCCGAGGCGGCCCTGGCGACCGGGATGGCGGTCTGGGGGGTGGCGAATCTGCGGGATCTGGTGGCGAGCCTGCAGGGTGATGTGAATGCTCTGGTGACCGGTGTCGCTGTTCGACCGGTCGAAGACACCGCGATTCCCGACTTGGCGGATGTACTGGGCCAGCCGGAGGCCAGGCTGGCGTTGGAATTCGCCGCGGCCGGAGGTCATCACCTCGCGATGATCGGCCCACCGGGTTCGGGAAAGACGATGCTGGCCAATCGGCTTCCCGGTGTGTTGCCGATGTTGAACGGTGAGCAGGCGCTCGAGGTGACGGCCGTGCACTCCGTCGCCGGCACCCTGGATGACGACACCCCGCTGATCACCCGGCCACCGTTCGTCGACCCGCATCACTCGGCATCACTCGCCGCGGTGGTCGGCGGCGGGTCGGCCCACATCCGTCCCGGCAGCATCAGTCTCGCCCACCGCGGGGTGCTCTTCCTCGACGAAGCCCCGGAGTTTCGCCCGACGGTTTTGGATGCGTTGCGTCAGCCGATGGAGTCGGGGGTGGTGTTGTTGGCACGGGCGTCCGGGGCGGTGCGGTATCCGGCGCGGTTCCAGTTGATCATTGCGGCGAATCCGTGTCCGTGCGCGGCGTCGCGGGATGTGGATTGCTGTTGTCCGTCGGGGGTGCGGCGGCGGTATCTGGGCCGGTTGTCGGGGCCGTTGCTGGATCGCGTCGACATCCGGGTGGATCTGGCAGCGCTGGACCCTGTCTCGCTGACTTCCGACGGGGCGGTGGGGGAGTCGAGTGCGCTTGTGCGGGGACGGGTGTTGCTGGCCCGGGAGAGGTCGGCGCGCCGGTGGCGGGGGACGCCGTGGCGGTGTTCGTCGGAGGTGCCGGGCGCTGTGGTGCGCCGGTCGTGGCGGCCCGGGCGTGGTGAGGCGGCGCTGCTCGATGGTGCGGTGCGGTCGGGCCGGTTGACCGGCCGCGGGTATGACCGGGTGTTGCGGTTGGCGTTGACGGGCGCGGACCTGGCCGGTCGGGAGCAACCGTCGGCGGCGGATGTTGCGGTGGCTTTGGCGTTGCGCTGCGGGGAGACACCATGACCGGGAGGGGTTCTGAGGTCGCGGTGGCGTTGGCCGGGTTGCTGCGGGTGTGCGAGCCGCCCAGCGTCGTGTTGTCGTTGTTCGTGCACCGTGTCGGTGCGGTCAAGGCGTGGGAGGCGGTGCTGGCGCGGCGGGCGCCGCGTGCGGTGGTGTCGGCGACGGCGGCCCGGACGGCGAATGTCGCTGCCGGAGAGCTGGTGTCGCTGGCGGAGCAGGATGTCGCGGTGGCCGCACGGTGTGGAGCGCGGGTGATCGGCGAGACCGATGCCGAGTGGCCGGTGGACGCGGTTTCTTCATTCGCCGGTGCAGTGGTCCGCGGGGTACGGGGTGCGGGGCCGCCATTCGGCTTGTATGTGCGTGGTCGCGGGCTGACCGGCTTGCCCGGGCGTGGTGTGACGATGGTCGGGTCGCGGGCGAGCAGCGCGTACGGGCAGCGGGTTGCCGGGGAGATGGCGCACGAGTTGGCGTCCCGCGGCCTGTCGATCATCTCGGGTGCGGCGTTCGGGATCGACACGGCGGCGCACCGGGCGGCGTTGCAGGTGGCGAGGGCGGGTTCGATGGGAGGCATTGCTCCGCCAGGCATGCCGGTGACGGTGGCGGTCCTGGCGTGTGGGATCGACCGGGCGTATCCCGAGGCGAACCGGGAATTGCTGGACGCAATCGCCGGATGTGGCTCGGTGGTCAGTGAGTACCCGCCGGGGACGACGCCCGCCCGGCACCGGTTCCTGGTGCGGAACCGGCTGATCGCCGCGTTCGGGGCCGGGACGGTGGTGGTCGAGGCGGGTCGCCGGTCGGGGACGTTGAGCACGGCGGCGGCCGCCGAGCAGCTGGGACGGTTGGTGATGGCGGTCCCGGGTCCGGTGACCTCGGCGATGTCGGTCGGTTGTCACATTTTGCTGGCCGATCGGTTCGCGCAGTTGGTCACCAACGCCGGTGACGTGGTGGCCGCGTTGGGCCGGGGCACCCCGAACGGGGCCGGTCGCAATCGGGTGGAGCCGGTGCCTGGTTCGGACCCGAGACACCCGACGGACGGGCTGGACCTGGTCACCGCCAGGGTCTACGACGCGCTGCCGACAAGCGAGACGACCTCGTTAGAACAACTTGTCACCGAGTCCGGGCTCCTCCCCAATGAAGTGCTCGGGTCGCTGGCCGTCCTGGAACTACACGGCATGACCACCCGGGACGGTGGGCTCTGGAGGCGGATACGACGGGCTGCGGTCGACTGAGGGCCGTCCCGTCCGACTTTGAACACAAAGCAATCGTGCGCAAGATCGAGACATTTGTTGACCGCACACAGTTGAAACTCACTGGTTAGCGTTGTTAAGGTTCGACCACGGCATTCCCAATCTCAACGGCGGTGAAACGTCCCGCTCGAACCTACCCAAGTACTGGCACCGCAGCAGAGGACACCGGCTCAGCCGCGGGTTGGATCGGTGGCCAACCCGGCAATCAGGTGCTCCAGCAGCGAACGCAGTATGGCCACGGTGTTCTCCGTGCCCTCCAGTGAGTATCGTGACCCGAGGACAAGCGGATCCTCGTAGGCGACCCGGGTTGTCCCGTTTTGTGACCACACCAGCATCCGCAGTGGCAGGTCTATACCGACAAGCGGGTCGCGCTCAAGGAGAATCGTTCCAACGGCAGGGTTACCGAAAACGAGCAACACCTCATCTGCCAACTGCAGGCCCGTGCTCGGGCCCCAGTGGCGTGGTCGATGGTTGCGAAGACCTCGACACCGCGGTGTGTCAGGTCCGCTGTTAACCGCTGCACCACCGACTTCACATCGCCCGGGACGTCGGAGATCGTCAACCCGTTTGACACGGCCGACCTCCCTTTACCGTTTGCCTCCTGAGGGGTGACAAATTGAGTCGCTGCCATTCCTGTCGGGCGGGTTCATCGTCGCGTTCACTGGTATGCGGTTGCGCGTCATCGAATAGTAGTCCCGTGACAACCGGATTACGGACCGGGACTGACGCTCCCTCTGGCTGCCAAGCCGCTGTGAGCCATGGTCGGTACCGGCCGACAAATTCGTCGTTCGGTCGTCGACCTAGTGCGGCGTGTCGTCAGTAGTTTGATGGTGATGCTTGGGACAAGCATGCATGCGAGTAGCGGCCCTTTCGTTGCGGTCCGGGGATCGGCGGCGGTTTGCTCGACGAGTCAAAAGTCGACGCCCATGCGGATCCGGATGGCACGTTGGCGCTGCGGTTGCGCCCTTCCAGCATCGCCGGCCGCCTCCGCTCAACACAGCCGACGGACCCTCCTGACCTCAGGGGCAGCAACCGCCGAACCAGTCTGCACCTGGGGACCATCACCGCGCTGCCCGGGCCGTTCCCGTACTGGACAGGCTGGGCCGGCCGTAGTAATTTGCCGTCTGGTTAAATAACTACCACGGAAAGTGCATCCATGACTTCGGCGGTCGAAGAGCGGTTGGACGCGACGTTCGCTGCGCTGGCGAACACGACCAGGCGGGCGATCCTGTCGCGGCTGGCCGAGGGAGAGGCCACGGTCAATGAACTCGCCGAGCCGTTCGATCTCACCCTGCCCGCAGTCTCCAAGCACCTGAAGGTGCTCCAGGAGGCTGGGCTCATCCGGCGCGGCCGGCGCGCGCAGTTCCGACCGTGCGTGCTCGACACCAAAGCGCTCGATGTCGCATTGAGCTGGGCGTCGGCATGTCGCGCAACCTGGATCGCTCGCTTGGACCGGCTCGACGCGCACCTGACTCGATCCACCGGGAAAGAATGGAAACGCGATGACGCAGAACACTGAGAAGGCCGTCCGGTTGTCGCGAACCTTCGATGCCCCCCGCGACGAGGTGTGGCGGATGTGGACCGACCCAGGGGAGTTCGCCGCGTGGTACGGCCCGGACGGCGCCACCGTGGAGGTGACCCATTGGGACGTGCAGCCGGGCGGCCGTCGCCTGGTCGTCATGGCTGTCGAGACCCCGCGCGGCCCGATGACGATGCGCTTCACCGGTGAGTTCGTCGAGGTGACGAAACCGACGCGGCTCGTCTACACCGAGGCGATGGCCGACCAGGCGCATCCGGAGACCCGGGTCGAGGTCCAGCTCTACGAGGACGGCGGACGCACCACCGTCGAGCTCACCCACCACGGCATCCCTGCCGGGTCGCCTGGTGAGGCAGGCTGGGCAGTGGCGCTCAACCACCTCGCCAACCGGGTCCAGTCGACGTAGCCGCACCTCGCAGACCCTGGCGGAGAACCAGACTGCGCCCGAACCAGGATGACGTGTGTGTCCGGCAGCATCGAGTTCAAGGCCTGACGGTTTTCGGTGGCCGGTGGCTCCTTGTCGCCGGCCACCGGTCCTCCCGCGTGAGATCGAGCATGAGCACGCGGCCCCGGACCCAAAACGACCGCCGATAGCCAAATTTCGCATCGGTCCTGCCGTTGCCCTGTACCTCCCGTACCACCGGTTTACTTCGTACCGGCAATCCCCCGCCGGTCCCGGTTTGGGATCCGCGTACGGCATCGCTCGAACGATCAGTCAGTGCGCAGAATCGGGGTTTGCTGGTAGAGGGCGAGGTGCCAGGCATCGTCGCGGTGCCTGTACACACTCGACATGACGCCGGTAAAGGCAGGCTCATCGCCCTCTCGATACGCGCTGCCCAGGTAAACAAGCGTGGCGCTGTCCGAGCCGCTGCGAATGAGGCGGACCTCGTCAATTTCGTACGTCCGCCACGGAGGCGCCTGCCTGAGCGACTCAACGACGGCCTCGCGATCCATGACCGCCCCGTTAGCCAGCACCATCACCGCATCATCGGTCATCAGGGAGCCGTAGAAACCTCCGCCCGTGCCGTCGCACAGCGAGTCCCAGCCCCTGCGTTCGATGCTGACCAGCGTCGCTTCCAAGTCGTCGTTACTCACACCAACGAGGCTATTCGACGAGGTCGGCCCCAGGCGAGCATCTTCGATCACGTCCTCGCAAGCCGAAACCGCAATCGGCCACGGGCGGCTCGATCCTCGACCTCGCCGTCATCATCGTTATCGAGTCAGCAGGGGAGCCTCGCGTCGCAGCGACACGTTCACCAGAGGCCAATTCGCACTTGTGGGGCACCCACGCGGGAGAGTGGACCGCAAGCCGAACGCCGCAAACAGGACGTCGGAGGTTTGTCAGAGGGCTGTCGCTACCTTGATCATCTTCGTTCTGCGACAGCACCTTGATGTCCCGTTGATGGATCCCGCGCGGAACGATGACAATCATGGACGCGGAGGTCGCGGGGTGGATCCGCCGGCGTCCCGATTGCCGTTGGGTATGTGGGACCGCACCGTCGATGTCCCAGCTTGTGCGCTGTGCAGCGTTCGCTGCCAGATTCGCAGGATTGAACATCTGCAAGTTGAGAGCGATCTTTGTGGCGGGTGCGGCACCTTTTGCTTGCTGGACGCCGCACGGGACGGACCTTTCGCGCCTCCTTGGCCGCGAGTGATTCATCGGTAGGGGTCGGTGATCTCGCGCAGCGCTGTCAGAGTTCTCCGATGGTGGGCCATGTGGTCAGCGCCGAGGTGGGCTCTCCACTCCGACTCGATGTCGGCGATGACCTCGACGCTGACCGGGATGGTGCGGGCGCCGCGGGCGGTGATGCGGACCAATCGGGCCCGGCCGTCAGATGGGTCCGCTGTCCGTACGGCGCCTTGGCACCCGCTCCGCGCAGCGTCATGCCATCATCGCCCGGCAACGCCGGGCAACGCGAGTGGCTCCGGCCCCCTGATGCAGATCGCCTGGGTAACGTTCCTCCAGGTCCCGAGCGATGACCCGGGCTGTCGTCATCTCGACGCGACGAACGACTACACAGCGTGTACCAACGCCGACCAGGCCGACGACGGCGCAGGAGCCCGCTACCACTGCTCGCGGGACACTCACAGGTGCGAGCCGAGGATCGCATGGAACCGGAATCGGAGGATGGCCGGGATCGGTGATCGCCTCTGGCGTGCCACACAAGGTCGTCGGGCGTGCGATGGCACTACTTTCGCCCCCATCAGGGCACGCGCCGAAGCTCCGTTTGCGGAGGCGACGACCGGCCACCGTGATGTTTCAGTAGTCGACCCTCCACCGACACAACCGTGGCAAAGGTGGGCCAGAAACTTGACGATCGCCTCGACCCTGACCTGCGTCAACCCTCGGACCACGAATAATTCACCCGTCAACCCGTAAATGCGCGTCATCGGCCTCGAACTGATCGCCGTATTTCCAGCCGGCCGCTTGCTGACCTGAATGGCAACACCTCGCGACTCTGCACGATTGGCGGGCCTGACAACAACTTGAGGCGGATTGCCCATGCGCAGTGGGGGATCCCGGCCGACGCTTGGGTCATGGCTTCGACACCACGACAAGCGGTTTCCACCATCCAACCGAACCCGCGACTCGCCAGTGGGTCGGACGAGCGCTTCACGGGGTACGGCGCGATGGGTGTGCCGTTCTCAGGTGGGCACTACCTCGCCTTTCGCGACATGCTGGCAAGCTCATTGGGCAAGCCGTACCGGGCGATCTGGCACCGCGACCCAACGGAACGCTGGACGATTTTCACCACTACTGATCCAGACGCGAGCTGCCCCCGCTATTTCGGCTCGGTGACTGCTGTGGAGCAGGTTCCTGCCATCGAGGTGACCTGGACAGACGACTGGACCGTGGACCTGAGTATGGGAGTCCGCCTGTCGTGGCGGCTCAGGCTCGGTGCGACACCGGCCACCCGAGCGATGACATCGATGGGCGGAGCCATGCCGCAGTGGGCCTGGAACAGCGATGCCGTGCTCGGCCCGATGGGATCGATGGCCGTCGGGTTCCTGCGCTCGGGGCGGATCAGATTGCACGGGCGCACTCCCAACGGCCAAGGCTTCAAAGCAGCGCCACATCGCGTGTGGCGAGTGGTCGGCGGCCACGCCGAGCTGGAAGGCGTGTATATGGGCGCCCTTGCTCCGTTGCGCGAGCAGACGCGTCTCGGCGACTTCTGGCTTCCACAGCGGGGGCTGTTCTTCGCCGGTCAGGCCCGGTTCACGGCACCGGTCCCGACGTCGAGACCCCCAGCGATGAAGCACGTTTGACAACGACCCCCACTAACTTTCACCACTGTCGGCACAGCAGCAGACACCACCGAGAGGAAAGATCATGATCGATCTGCAGCGGGCACCCACCATCGACCCCGACAAGCTCATGGCGTTCGTTTTCAAAGCCGTCGACGAGGTCGGCGCCACCTTGAACACGGCCCTGGTCGTTCTCGGCGACAAGCTGGGCTACTACACCACAATGGCCGCGGGACCGGTCACACCGGCGCAGTTGGCTGCCGCCACCGGAACTGGCGAGCCCTACGCCCGGGAATGGCTCAACGCCCAAGCCGCCGGTGGCTACGTCGAGTACGACGCCACGACCTTCCACTACACGTTGCCGCCCGAGCACGCGGCCGCCCTCACCGACCCGAGCAGCCCGGCATACCTGCCCGGCTTCTTCCAAATCGCACTGGGCACGACTCACGACATCGACGATGTGCTCCTGGCGGCCCGCAACCAGGACGGGCTGGGCTGGCACGAACACCACGCCGACGTTCACAACGGCTGCGAGAGGTTCTTCCGCACCATGTACAACGCACACCTGGTCGGCGAGTGGCTACCGGCACTGGACGGCGTCGTGGAGAAGCTCGAGCGTGGCGCGACGGTCGCCGACGTGGGGTGTGGGCACGGAGCCTCCACGGTGATCATGGCCCAGGCGTTCCCGAACTCCACCTTCACCGGGTTCGACTACCACGAAGCCTCCATCGCGACAGCCTGGGCGCGGGCCATCGATGCCGGAGTGGGCGATCGGGTGCGGTTCGAGCTTGCCACCGCGACCCAGTTCCCTGGTGCCGGGTTCGACCTGGTGACTACGTTCGATGCGTTGCACGACATGGGAGACCCGGTCGGCGCTGCCCGGCACGTCCTTGCCGCCCTTGCGCCCGAGGGCACCTGGATGGTCGTCGAGCCAATGGCAGGCGACAGCGTCAGTGACAACCTCAATCCGGTCGGGCGGGCCTACTACGGGTTCTCCACCCTGTTGTGCACGCCGTCGTCGCTGGCCCAACGGGTCGGCTTGGCCCTGGGCACCCAGGCTGGGCCCACCCGGATCCGCGACGTTGTCACAACGAGCGGCTTCACTCGATTCACCTCCGTCGCACAAACACCCTTCAACATGGTCCTCGAGATCCGGCCCTGACCGGTCGGAACTAGGAGCGTGGCCCGATCAGCGCCGACGCACGCACGCCCGTATGTGTCCAGCACGCGGGCGCACGGCGTTGCGAACCTTCGAGCGGCGACCAGCGCTGTCAAGAGGAGCAGAATCGGCCCATGAAGGGTTCGGGCAGACCGGTCGCCGGGGTTCTCCCTCGGCGTGTCGAGGTTCTGGCCGGGCTCTCAGTTGCCATTGACCTCGGTCTGGGGCAGCCCGCCGAGCACATGCTGCGCTCAGCAACGATCGCCTGCCGGTTGTCCGACCGGCTCGGCCTGAATCCTGAGCAGCGCGGCACCGTTTTCTACACCACTTTGGTGATGTGGATCGGGTGCCATGCCGACTCCCAGGAGTACGCCCGCTGGTTCGGCGATGACATCGCAGTCCGGCGCGAGGCCTACCTCGTCGACTGGTCCGGCCTGCCCTACCTGCGGTTTCTGCTCGGAAATGTTGCCAAGGGCGAAGCCTTTACGCAGCGGCTGAAGGTGTTGGGCACGCTGTTCCAGGACGCACGCGGCCAACTCGCCACACTGATCCACTCGCACTGCGCTTCGGCAGCAGCACTAACGCAGCACATCGGCCTCGCGCCGGAGGTCGCGACCACACTTGCCTTCACCTTCGAACGCTATGACGGCCGGGGGCTGCCGTCCGGCGCCTCTGGGAGCCAGATTCCCATCGAGATGAAAGTCGCCCAGTTCGCCGACGTAGCGGAGGTGCACCACCGGTTATACGGGCTGGAGGCGGTGATCGCGATGGCCAGCAGCCGGCGCGGCGGCCAATTCGACCCGGCCGTGGTCGACGCCGTGCTGACCGCGCCCGAGGGATTGTTTGCGCCGGCCCCGGACGGCGATGTGTGGGGCGACGCGCTCGTCCAGGCGCCCGACCAGGAAGTCCGGCTCACCGACGAAGGTTTCGACCAACTAGTGTGCGCGATCGGCGACTTCGTCGACCTCAAGTGCCCCTTCACCCTGGGTCACTCACGGGCCGTGGCCACGCTTTCAGCAGCGGCCGGCAAGTCGCTGGGAATGGCCATCGGGGACGTCCGCACGCTCCGCCGAGCAGCGCATCTGCACGACCTCGGCCGGCTCGGCGTCTCCAACCAGGTGTGGTCCGAGCCCAGGGACCTGAGCCCGTCCGAATGGGAGCGAGTGCGAATGCACCCTTACTTGACAGAGCGCGTTCTGGACCGGATCCCGGGGCTGAGCCCGGTGCGCACCATCGCCCGCGCGCACCATGAGCACCTTGACGGCACTGGGTACCCGCTCGGCCTCGGGGGATCGATGCTCGGGCGCAGCGAACGCATCCTGGCGGCAACGGTCGCCTACCAATCGGCCCTGGAGCCACGACCCTACCGTCAGGCCATGTCTCCCAAACAAGCCATGGAGCGGCTGCGTAGCAGGAGCAGGTCGGGCCTACTGGACCCCGAGTGTGTTGATGCGGTCCTCGTTGTCTCCGGGCACCGGACATCGAGGCTTCGGCGCGATGACCTCCTCACCCCGCGAGAACATGAGGTCCTCGGCCTGGTCTCCCGCGGGTTCACGAATCGGGAGATCGCCAACCAGTTGGTCCTGAGCGAGAAGACCGTCCGCAACCACGTTGAACGGACGTACCACAAGATCGGCGCGACCAACCGGGTCGGAGCCAGCCTCTATGCGCTCCAGAACGGCCTGGTGACGCCCTTGAACGAATCGGAATAGAACCCGCGAACAGGCTCGACGGACTTCATCGGCAGGCGCGCCCGATCCAGCCGCGTCCGTGAAGCTGACATCGACGAGGCTGGAGTTTTGTCGATGCCGCCGACCAAGTCCGAGTGAGCAGTGGTTGGCCATTTGGGACCCGCGGCAGGTCCGACCGGTGGATGGACTCGCACCACGAAGTAGTCGAGATCCCACTCGAGCACTCACGCCTTGGGGTTTCCCGGGATTCGATCGAAGTCCCGGATTGCACGCCTCATACTGGGCTGCCCGCACGCCGTCGCGAGTGCCTGCCGGTGTCCCGACCGGTGGCCGGTTCGCGACGTCTCGGCACACCGACCCAGGAACGGACCTGCTGGAGCGCACCGACGCGGCGGCGGGGCGGGAGCTGTTCGACCGGTTCAGCGCGTCGGCCCGCCGCTGGGGGAACCGGCTGGGGGTGGACGCCGAGGAACTGTTGCAGCACACGGCGGTGGAGTTCTCCGCGACCCTGGCCCGGCGGCGCGGCGCGGCCGACCCGCAGCAGTCGCTGAACGGGCGGACCGTGCGAGCCGCCGACAGACGGCCTCATTTGACCAATCCGGGTGGCTGGATCCACCGGATCGCTTACCACATCGCGGCGCGCCGCGTCGCCGGCACGAGCTCCTCCGCGGACCTGGCGGCGCTGCGCGAGTACCGGAACAGGTTGCAGGACGCCAAGAACCGCAGCGGGCGCTTTGTCGCCGGCGGAAACGGACCGGTTGGCCACTGAGATCCGGTCGGCCCGTTTGCCGCGGCGCCGCCCGACCCCCGGGTTGCCCCGCAAAGTGCGAACGGTCTCCACCGAGCCGCTCGGCCCGGATGGGGACCGCCGGATCCCGCCGACCCGCTGAGCGGCAGGGAGTTCCCGCCCCACACCGCGGGCGCAGCGGCGGAGACCCTGATAGCCCGCAGCGGCCCTGTCGGCCGCACCGCGTCCCGCGGCCTGGCGTGGGACGCTGTCGCGGACGTGACCGGCGCACCGGTCGTGGTCCCCGATTTCATCGACCCGGCAGCGTCCCGGGAGGCGCTGCGACACGTGGACGACGCGGGCGGTGCCGTCGCGGTGGCCCGCCGCTGGGTCTGCGACCCGCACGACCCCGCCGCGTCGGCGCTGTTCAGCCCGTTCGGCCGGCTCGACACCGAAGAGCAGCGGGCGGTGATCCGCACCATCCACCGGTCCGGTCCGTACGGCGACCAAGAGTGGGCCGCAGCACTGCGATCCGCCACCTACCGACCGAACCGCCGCGCCGGTGAGAAATGACCCCCCAGGCAATCACGCGCCGACGTCCTCGGCATGCCTTACTGACCGCGAAGTAATGGCCAGGGAGTTTCGGCGAGTTCGGCGTCAGATCTCGACCAAGACTCTTCTCAAACGTCATACGTCATATGTATGGTGTTGTGAACGTGTGATCTGGCCGAGGAGAAGGACGACATGACGACACCTGGATACGCCGCGGCGCGGTAGGTCGGCGATCAGCGCTTCGAGGTCGCCCGGATGCCCCTCCGACCACCCGGCAGCGGCGAGGTCGAGATCGCCCCGGCCTTCACCGGCATCTGCGGCACCGACCTGCATATCGCAGCGGGCCACATGGACGCGCGCGTCACCGTTCCCGCGGTGATCGGACACGAGACCGCCGGGCGCGTCACCGCGGTCGGCGACGGCGTGACCGGATGGTCGGTAGGTGTTGCGGTGACGGTCATGCCGTTGCGCTCCGACGGAACCTGCGCGGCCTGTCGGGCCGGGCACCAGCACGTGTGTGAGCACCTCGACTTCCTGGGGATCGACTCGGCGGGTGCGCTGGCGCAGCGATGGATCGCGCCGGCCACCACCCTGATTGCCCTGCCGGACGACCTGGACTTCCGCAGCGCGGCGCTACTAGAACCGACTGCGGTCGCGGTCCACGACGTCCACCGGTCTCGGTTGGCGGCGGGGGAGTGTGCTGTCGTCGTCGGAGGTGGACCGGTGGGTCTGCTGATCGGCTTGGTGGCCGCCCGCCGCGGTGGACAAGTGGTGCTGGTGGAGCTGGACGCCACCCGACGTGCACTTGCCGCCGAACTGGGTCTGTCGGTGCTCGACCCTCGGGAGGACGACTTTTTCGCAGCCGTGGGGGATCTCACTGGCGGGGCCGGCGCGCAGGTGGCGTTCGAGGTGTCCGGTTCGCAGGGCGGTCTGGACACCGCAGTCTCCGTGCTGGCCGTGCGTGGCCGGCTCTGTCAGGTCGGCATCCACGCCGAGCGGCGCTCGGTCGACCTGCACTGCTTCTTCTGGCGCGAGCTGGAACTGCTGGGTGCCCGTCTCTATCAGCAGCAGGACTTCGACGAGGCGGTGCAGTTGGTCGCCTCCGGGGCCGTCCCGGTGCAGCGGCTGATCAGCGACGTGGTGCCGCTGGATCGGGTGGCCGATGCGTTCGACCTGTTGTCCGCCGGCGGCGCGATGAAGGTGCTGGTCGACTGCCAGGCCCGGGGCCTGCGATGAGCGGCCCGTTCGACCTCACCGGGCGGATCGCTGCGGTGACCGGCGCCAGTCGGGGAATCGGCGCGGCCGTGGCCGTGGCCCTGGCCCGGGCCGGAGCCGACGTCATCGGCATCTCGACGCAGGGGCCCGGCCCCGAGGTCGCCTCGGCGGTAACCGCCACCGGTCGCGAGTTCACCTCGCTGGCCTGCGATTTGGCGGACCGGCATGCAGTGCAGGAGTTGGGCGCCGATCTCGCCGGTCGCGGGGTCGACCTGCTGGTCGCCAATGGCGGCACCATCCGGCGGACCCCGGCCGCCGAGCACGCGCTGGCGGACTGGGACCATGTCGTCGAGGTCGACCTGACCAGCCAGTTCGCGCTGGCCCAGGCGGTGGGGGCGGCCATGCTCGCCCGCGGCTTCGGGCGCATCGTCTTCACGGCATCCCTGCTGAGTTTCCAGGGCGGCGTCACCGTGCCCGCCTACACGGCCGCCAAGCACGGCATCGCCGGACTGACCAAGGCCCTTGCCAACGAGTGGAGCGCCTCCGGAGTGGGCGTCAACGCCGTCGCCCCGGGTTACATCGCCACCGACAACACAGCAGCCCTTCGGGAGGACCCGGTCCGGTCGCGAGCCATCCTGGAACGCATTCCCGCCGGGCGGTGGGGTCGTGCCGATGACATCGCCGGAGCCGTGGTTTTCCTGTGCAGCCCGGCGGCCGAGTACGTGCACGGCGTCGTGCTGCCGGTCGACGGCGGCTGGCTCGGTCGATGACGCCGCCGCCGGACTTCGTCGACCGTGGCCCGGGTGGTGTCGTCGATACTGCGAATCCCGTTGACAGCCAACGCCTCCGCACCGCCCTGGCCCGTTGCCCCCTGCTGCCCGTGGTGGTGGTCGGCGAGCACACCGACGGCGCTGCCCTGGCCGGGGCGCTGATCGATGGAGGCCTGACCGTCGCGGAGGTGGTGCTGAGAACACCCTCGGCGCTGCGGGTGCTGGCCGAGATGACGGCCAACCGCGACCTGCTGGTCGGTGCCGGCACCGTCGTCGAGCCCGATCAGGTCGACGCCGCCCGATCCGCGGGTGCGGCCTTCGTGATCAGCCCGGGCTTCGACCCCGACGTCGCCGTGCGGGCGGCAATGCTGGGGGTACCGGCGGTACCCGGAGTGGCGACGGCCACCGAGGTGCAACGGGCCCGCCGTGCCGGGTACCGGCTGATGAAGGTGTTCCCGGCCGGTGCGGCCGGCGGGACCGCCTTGCTGGCCGGGTTGGCCGGGCCGTTACCCGACGTGCAGTTCGTCCCGACCGGTGGCATCGCAGAGGCCGACCTGGGGGAGTACCTGGTCCTGACGTCGGTTGCCGGCGTCGGCGGGAGCTGGTGCGTGCCGGCCGCCCTGGTGGTCGACGTGACGGGGCCCGATTCCGCAGCCACCGCCGCCCTCACCGCACGCGTCGCCGCCGCCGTCATCGCCTGCCGGGCGGCCCGCCCGTGAATCCGAGCGCGTCGCGGGAGACGGCCGGACCGGACGTGCTCGCGCTGGGCGAGGTGATGCTGCGAATGGATCCCGGCGAGGGCCGGATCGCAACGGCGCGATCGTTCGCGGTCTGGGAGGGCGGCGGGGAGTACAACGCCGTGCGCGCGCTGGCCTCGACGTTCGGGCGTCGCGCCGGGCTGGTGACCGCTCTGGTCGACGACCCGGTCGGGCAGCTGGTCGCCGGCCTGATCCGGGCGGGCGGCGTCGACGTCGACCGGGTGGTGTGGGTGGATCCGGCGGGCGGGGCGCGAACGGGTCTGAACTTCGTCGAGCGCGGGTTCGGGGTGCGCGGTGCCCGGGGGATTAGCGATCGCGCCGGCACGGCGGCGTCCCGGCTGGCGCCGGGCGACATCGACTGGGACACGGTGCTCGACGGCGTCACCTGGTTGCACACCGGCGGGGTCTTCGCGGGGCTGTCGCAGAGCACAACCCGGGTCGCGGAGGAAGCATTGCGTGCGGCGCGCCGGCTCGGGGTCGGCACCTCCTACGACGTCAACCACCGGCCCAGCCTGTGGCGGACCCGGGGCGGCGCGGCTGCAGCACACGCCGTCGACCTGCACCTGGCCGGGCTGTCCGATGTCGTCCTGGGCGCGCTGCAGCTGCTCCTCCCGGTCGACCTCGCGGTCGTCCGCCAACCGGAACTGGCCGCACCACAGGACGTCTCGGCCGCTCTCGACGCCCTCGGCCGCGGCTGGCCCGACCCGACCGACCGGCTGGCGCCCCTGCTGGTCAGTTCCTGGCGCCGGGTCGTCTCGGCCGGCGTCAACGACTGGAGCGCAGCCGCCTGGAGCCCCACGGCCGGTGCCGTCGTCGGCGCCCGGTACGACGGTGTCGCCGTCCTGGACCGCATCGGCAGCGGCGACGCCCTCGCCGCAGGCGTGCTCGACGGCGTCCTGACCGCCCGGGCCGCCGGTGCCGACCTCACCGCGGCCGAGCTGGGACGGGCGCTGGGCCTGGGCGTCGCGGCCGGCGCGCTCACCATGACCACCCCCGGCGACACCTGCGTAGCCAGCCTCGCCGAGGTCCGCGCACTGGCCGACGGCGGCACCGCCCACGCCCAACGTTGACAGGAGTTGATCATGATCATCGATGCGCACCAACACTTCTGGTCCCCCGACCGGGTGTCCTACCCGTGGCTGACCGATGACCTCGCCCCGATCAACCGCCGCTTCGGCCCCGAGCACCTGACGCCGCTGCTGCGGGCCACGGGAGTGCAGGGCACGGTGCTCGTGCAATCCGGCGACCACCGCGCCGACACCGACGCGATGCTGGCGATCGCCGCAGGGTTCCCCGCGATCGTTGGCGTGGTCGCCTGGGTGCCACTGGACGACGCCGAAGCAGCGGCCCAGCAGTGGGCGGAGCTGAGCGAGAACCCGGTCGTCGTGGGTGTCCGCAATCTGATCCACGATCACCCCGACCCCGATCTCATACTCCGGCCCGACGTGCTCGGCGGGCTTCGGGTGCTCGAGAAGGCCGGCGCCTGCTTCGATCTGGTGACGTCACGGCTGGAGCACCTGGCCCACCTGCCCCGGTTGTCCGAGAAAGTACCAGACCTGCGGATCGTGCTGGACCATCTGGGTAAGCCACCGTTCGGTCAGGGCGACGCGGCCTGGGAGACCTGGAAGCGGCTGCTGGCCGCGGCGGCGGAGAACCCGTTGGTCACCGCGAAGGTGTCGGGTCTGTATTCAGCCGCGGTGAGTGAGAAGGGTTGGGGGGTCGACGATGTCAGACCCGCTTTCGAGCACGCGATGGACTGTTTCGGGCCGGACCGGCTGATGTACGGCGGCGACTGGCCGATCAGTGTGCTGTTCGGCGGCTACCCAAGGACCTGGACGATAACCGAGCAGCTCCTCGCCCCCACGACGCCCGCCGAGCGGGCCGCCCTGCTCGGCGGCACCGCCACCCGCATCTACCGACTGGATACCGGCCGTTTGGCCGCCGCCGAAGCCCGAAGGAGCACCTCGTGATCGTCGCCCTCCATTCCGTCCTCAAGCCCGGCTGCCAGGACGACTACGACCGGGACCATGCCCGTATCCCCGACGATCTGCGCGCCGCCTTCACCCGCGTCGGCATCCGCGACTGGTCGATCTGGCGTAGCGGACTGACCCGGTTCCACCTCGTCGACTGCGACGACTACCACGCTGCGATCGCAGTCCTGGGCGACGATCCGGCCAACCACCGCTGGCAGCAGGTGATCGGCGGGTACGTCGACCACTTCGTCGACCAAGGCGGTGGAACCTCAGGGCCGCAACCGCTTCGGCTCGTGCACTCCCTGGAGAACCCTGTTCCGCTCACCTCCACCGTCGGGAGCGACCGGTGAGCCTGGCCCGCAGGCGCATACCCGGCACCGCGGTCCAGCTCACCGAACTGGGCTTCGGGGGCTCGGTGATCGGTAATCTCTACCGGGCCATCGACGACGAGACCGCCCATGCCACCGTTGATGTCGCCTGGGATCGCGGGGTGCGGTACTTCGACACGGCACCGCACTACGGGCTGGGATTGTCCGAACGCCGACTCGGCGCGGCGCTGCACCGGCGTCCCCGGGACGAGTTCGTCGTCTCCACCAAGGTGGGGCGCCTGCTCGAGCCGCGAGAGCCGCCGCTGGACCGGGACGACGACGGCTTCGACGTGCCCGGCGACCTGCGGCGACGACTGGACTACAGCCGGGAAGGGGTGCTGCGCAGCGTCGAGGAATCGTTGCGGCGCAACGGGTTGGACCGCTTCGACATCTTGTATGTGCACGACCCGCACGACCACTGGGAGCAGGCCTCCCGCGAGGCGATTCCCGCGCTGGTCGACCTGCGGGAGCAGGGCGTGGTCGGCGCGGTGGGCGTTGGGATGAACGACGCGGCCGTGCTGGCCCGTTTCCTGCGGGAGACCGACGTCGACCTGGTCATGCTGGCGGGCCGGTTCACCCTGCTGGACCAGGGGGCGTTGGACGACCTTCTGCCGGCGGCACGGTCCACCGGCAAGGCCGTCGTGGCTGTGGGGGTCTTCAACTCGGGCATTCTGGCCGCCGAGATCGTCCCGGACGACGCCCATTTCGAGTATCAGCAGGCGCCGGTGGAACTGCTGGAACGGGCGCGAGCCATCGCCGCAGTCTGCGCGGAGCACGGCGTGACGCTGCCTGCCGCAGCCGTGGCGTTCCCGCTGTCGCATCCCAAAGTCGTCGACGTGACTCTCGGCATGCGCACCCCCGAACAGGTCCACCGAAACGTCGACCTGTTGGCGGCGGCGCCTCCCGCTGGTGGCTGGGCGCACCTGTGGGACGCCCTCATCGCGCGCGGCCTCCTGCGGCCGGATGTCGCCGACACCCGTTCGCAGCAGCCATGAATCGAACGATCCAAAGTGATCGACTCGAAAGTCTTGATTAAAGGTATGACGTATGACGTTCTTGTCCTGACGCCGAATGGTCGTTGTCCACGATGCCGAACCAAGGAGAGCCAGCGATGTCACCCTCCATCACCCCCACCACGCCGGTGTGGCGATCCCGTTACCGGTTGGCCGCCGCGGCCGCCGGCAGCCTGCTGGTGCTGCTCGCCAACGGCTGCGCCTCGGGCTCGGGAACCGCCGCCCCGGCCACCACCGCCGAGCAGTCCGCCGACAGCCCCATCACCGTCTGGGTCGACGCCTCCCGGGCCCCGGCACGTTGAGGCCTTCCAGGAGGCCCACCCGGAGATCCCGGTGAAGGTCGAGACCTACGACGGTTCGGCCAACGGCTCCGGCTCCTTCAAGACCAAGATGGCGCTGTTCGACCAGGCCGGGAACGGCTGGCCGGACGTCGTCTTCTCGACCCAGAACAACGACGCCTCCTGGGCCAGCCAGTCCGCCGGTGGTCAGCAGCCGTTCGCCGCCGTCCTCAACGAGGGTGTCGTACCGGACGACGTGCTGAAGAACTTCACCCAGGGCGCGCTGAACCCGTGCACCGTCGAAGGCAAGGTCTACTGCCTGCGCAACGACCTGGCCCAGGAGGTGCTCTGGTACGACAAGTCCCTGATGGATGAGTTCGGCTACACCGTGCCCACCACCTGGGAGGAGTACCAGGCACTCGGCCAGAAGGTCGCCAAGGAGCACCCCGGCTACATCATCGGCACCGTCGGTGACGCGTTCTCCGGCGAGATCTACATGTGGCCCGGCAAGTGCCAGGCCGGTGGGGTGACCGGCCCGACCGCGATCACCGTCAACGCCACGTCCGAGCAGTGCAAGAAGGTCGCGAGCCTCATCGACGACGGCGTGAAGAACAAGTACCTGTCCACCCTGAGCGTCTTCGCCCCTGAGTTCCTGCAGCAGAACACCGGCAAGGTGCTCATGCTCCCGGGCCCCGCATGGTACGGCGGCGCGCTGTTCAACAACCCCGAGTCGCTCAACGCGCCCAAGGGACAGATCGGCATCGGCGCCCCGATGGCCTGGGGATCGGACACCGCGGTGACCGGCAACGTCGGTGGCGGCACGTGGTTCGTCTCCAGCCATTCGACGAACACCAAGGCCGCATCGGAGTTCGTGCAGTTCGTGACGACCGCGGACGAGTACCAGGTCGATCAGGCGCCCGGTTACCCGGCGCACGCCCCGGCCGCCACGAAGTGGCTGGAGAAGCAGGCGAGCGAGGGGTACTTCGCTACGCCGTTGGACGCACTGACCACTGCTGCGACGGAAATCTGGGACGGCTGGGGAGCGCCGTCCTTCAGCCAGGAGGCGATCTGGTCCAAGACCGTCACCCCGGCGATCACCTCCGGCGGCTCCGTTCTCGATACCCTGCCGGCCTGGCAGACGGCCATCGAGAACGAGGCCAAGGTCAACGGCTACACCGTCAGCCAGTGACCTCGCCGACGGATTCGCGAGCCGCCGTCCTGCCGTCGGGGGCAGGGCTGCGGCCCGCCCGGCGACCGCGACTCTCGCGGTCCGCCGGGTACCTGTTCATCGCGCCCTACATCCTGTTCGTCATCGTCTTCGGGGTCGGACCGGCGGTCTACGCCGTGATCCTGTCGGTCTCGACCCCGGCGGGCGGTTTTGCGGGAACCGCCAACTTTGCCCGGGTGCTGGACGACTTCCGGTTCCCGCCGGCGGTCCTGCACGTGGCGTTGTTCGTGGCCTTGTGGTTGGTCTCGCTGCTGGTGTTCGTCGTGCTGCTGGCGCTGATGGTGCATGCCGTCTCGGTGCGCTGGCTGAACGGCACGCTGCGGCTGGTCTACTACCTGCCGGGTGCACTGGCCGGCGCGTCCAGCGTGCTGCTGTGGCTGTTCATGCTCAACCCGGCCGCGAGTCCGTTCGCCCCGTTGCTCCAGTTTTTCGGCTACGACACTTTCTCGGCCACCATTGCGCCTGACGGCCTGCCGGTTGTCTTCGCCCTGATCGCCTTCTGGGCCGGCGCCGGCGGCTGGATCGTGGTGATGTTCGGGGCACTGAACAACATCCCCGTCGAGGTGATGGAGGCCGCGCGGGTGGACGGCGCCGGACCCGTTCAGACTGCACTGAAGATCCAACTGCCAATGCTGCGCAAGTGGATCGCCTACATGGCGGTGCTGTCGTTGGCCGCCGGGACGCAGATCTTCGTCGAGCCGACGATGCTCTCCCAGGCCAGCAACGGCCAGGTGCCCAACGACTATTCGATCAACCAGCTCGCGTACCTCTACGCCTTCAATCAGCGGGACTTCAACGGGTCGGCGGCCATCGCCGTCATGCTGCTGGTCGTCGCCTTGGCGCTGTCCGCGGTCTTCGTCTGGCGCGGCGGCCTTTTCGACACGGAGGAAGCGTGAACACTCTCGCTCTTCGGCATCGGCCGACGCCGTCCGGATCGGCCGGTCGCCGCGAGCGGTCGACCGACCTCGCGGGCTGGAGCCGCCGGGGTATCGCCACGGTGGTGCTGACCGTCTTCGTCCTGTTCTTCGTGGTGCCCCTCATCTGGGTGTTGATCGCGATGACGAAGTCGGGCGGGGAGTTGCAGCGCACAGGGCCTTTCGCTCCGGGCTCGTTTTCCGGTCTTGCGGAGAACTGGGATCAGCTCACCAGTTTCCAGGACGGCGCGGTGGCCGGCTGGTTCGCCAATTCTGTGTATTACGCCGTCGGCGCGCTCGTGCTGACGCTGCTGATCTCGATTCCGGCCGGATATGCGTTGGCGCTGATCAAGTTTCGCGGGCGCAAACTGCTGCTGGTGCTGACGCTGGTCGTCATGCTGATGCCGAATACTGCGTTGGTGCTGCCGGTTTTCTTGGAGATGAATGCGGTCGGCCTCGTCGGGAACCCGCTGGCGGTCATCCTGCCGTTCTCATTCTTTCCGTTCGGCGTGTACCTGACGTTCATCTATTTCTCGACGAGCATTCCGGCCAACCTGTTGGAGGCAGCGCGCCTGGACGGCTGCAACGAATTCCAGGTGTTCCGCCGGGTGGCGCTGCCCTTGGCCGCCCCGGTCGTGGCGCTGGTGGCGTTCTTCTCGTTCGTGCAGAACTGGAACAACTACTTCCTGCCATTCGTCATGCTGCCCAGCAGCGACGACTATCCGATGCAGGTGGGCCTGTCGACCCTGCTCGCGTCCACCCCAGCGTTCAATCCGAGTGCGGCGGGTTCCCAGTCGGTCCAACTGCCCACGCTGGCCCTGGCCACCGTGGTCAGCGTGCTCCCGGTCCTCGTGGTCTTCCTTTTCTCCCAACGGTTCCTCGTCACGGGAATGACAGCAGGGGGAACCAAGGGATGAAGATCACCGGATACCGCTCACACCGCACTCGTCACGAGTGGGGACGCCCGGTCGGTGACGTCAACGGCATCAGCCTGGGTACGAGCACCCGGCAGGACGTACTGGTCATCACCAGCAGCGACGGGGTCGAGGGCGTCGGACTCGGCTCGCATCCCGACATCGACATGGTTCTCCCGGTTCTCGAGGGCGAGGATCCGCGCAGCGTCACCGGCCTGTACGACCGGATGCTGGACGCGGCGTTCAAGCTCGGCCACCACGGTTCGGTTTTTGCGACCATCGGAACCGTCGACATGGCGCTCTGGGACCTCAAGGCAAAGCTCGCCGACGAACCGCTCTGGCGACTGCTCGGTGCCCGCGACCGCTTCATCCCCGGTTACGCCTCGGGACTGGAGGCAGGTCTGGACGACGACGCCGTCGCCGACCTCTACCAGCGGTTCGCCGACAGCGGGTTCGGCGCGGCCAAGCTCAAGGGCGGCCGGCATCTGGAACGCGACCGGCGACGGCTGGGCATTCTTCGAGACGTGCTGGGTGCCCGCACCTCTCATCCCGGCTTGATGCTCGACGCCAATGAGTCCTGGCACCGGTCCCAGGCCGTCCGCCACGTCCGGGCGCTGGAGGCCGAGTTCGACCTGGCCTGGATCGAGGAACCGGTCCGCCGATGGGATATCCGGGGAATGGCTGCCGTGCGCCAGCAGGTGGCCGCCGGTGTGGCCAGCGGCGAGAACCTGACCGGACTGGAGCAGATCCGCGCCCTCATCGATGGGGACGCGGTCGATGTGGTGCAACCCAACGCTGCCTGGGGCATCACCAACCTGCTCCGGGTCGGAGCCCTGGCCCACGCGTACGACCTCCCCGTCAGTCCGATCGGGCTGACCTACGCGGTCGCCGCGGCGTCCGCGGCATTGCCCAACCTGCTGAGCACCGAGGTGCAGGACCTCAGCTGGCCGCTCGGGGTCGACGTCGATCAGGAGATCGTCGACGGGGGCCGGGTGCTGGGAGACACCCCCGGCAACGGCATCACCCTCCAGGTAGACCGGTTCGAGCAGGAGACGGACTCGGTCGGGTGGACCGGCAGCTCGGGCCCGCATTTGCGCCCCCGCCGGGCGGGACTGCGCCTGCTGCCCGAGGACGACGTGCCGGACACCGTCCCGGCGCCGACCCGATCGACCTCGTCGGATCCGGTCGGTCGGCAAGCGGGGTCTGAGCAAGAGTGAGCGTCAGCTCCGGTGGAATGATGGGCCGGATGATCGCCTCCGGTTCCGACCCAGCTGCAGTGCCGCCGACCCGACCGCAGCTCTCGTCCCGGCTGGGGACGGCGGTCGTGCAGCAGTTGGTCGAGCTGATTGTGACGGGGGAGTTCCAGCCAGGTGATCTGCTCCCCCCCGAGGGACCCCTGGCCGAACGCTTCGGCGTCAGCCGGACGGTGATCCGGGAGTCGGTCAAGCGGCTGCAGGAGAAGGGCCTGGTCGTCGTCGGCCAGGGCCGGGGGACCCAGGTGCTGGACCAGACATCCTGGCGAATGCTCGACGCCCAGGTCCTTTCCGCCTTGGTCGAGGACGACGTCTCCAGCGGCATCCTGAGCGATCTCAGCGCGGTCCGGGCGAGTCTGGAGGCGATGATGGCGGGTGCGGTCGCCCGCAGACACACCGACGCCCAGCTGGCCGGGCTACGGGACATTCTCGCGTCCATGCGAGACCTGATGAGCGACGAGACCGCCTTCTATCAGGCGGATGTGGATTTCCACTTCGCGCTGATGCAGGCGTCGGGCAACCGGCTGGCACACAACATCACGCGGGCCTTGTACCAGCGCGCGCTGCAGAGCCCGCGGTACCTCGGGCACAACCCGAAGGACGCCATGCACCGGACCATGGCCGAACTCGACGCCATCTATGCCGCGATCAGTGCCGGCCACGAGGAACAGGCCGAGCAGGCCATGCGTCAGCACATCGAAGTGGGCTGGGAACGGCGGCGGCTGACCAGCTGACGTCTAGTGCGGCGTGTCGCAAGTAATTTGGCAATGGTGCATGCGAGTAACGGCCTTGGCGTTGCGGTCCGGGGATCGGCAGCGGTTGGCGGAGTGGGCTCGTTTGTCGTCGATCCGGGCGGGACTGTCACAGCGGGAGGCGGGGGGGTTCAGCCGTGGCGGTCGGAGACGTTCAAGAAAAACGCACCCATGACTACGTCCGGCACACCATCACCACCCTGTTCGCGGCGCTGGACATCGCGACCGGTCTGGTGACCGGGTTGTGCCAGCCGCGGCACCGGCACCAGGAGTTCCTGCGGTTCCTCAAGCAGGTCGCCAAGAGCTACCCCAACCAGGAACTGCACCCGGTGATGACAACCACGCCGCCCACAAACGCGTCGAGATCAAGACCTGGCCGGCGGAGAACCCGAGGGTCGGAGTTCACCTCACCCCGACCTCCGCTTCCTGGATGAATCTTGTCGAGGTGTGGTTCGGCATCATCGAAAGACTGGCTATCCATCGAGGCACCGTCACCTCCGTCAGCGAACTCATCGGCATTAGATCCGCGGCTTCATCAACGGCTGGAACGACCGATCCCACCCGTTCGTCCGGACCAAAACCGCGGAACAGATCCTGACCAAAGCCAACCGGAAAACAACTCCAATGACAGACCACCAGGCACCTGCGGTTACATTCCCCGCACTCGTTGCGAAGGGAAGAGCCGAGCGCCGACTGTCGCCGGTTCGGCCTCAGTGAAGGCTGGGCCGGTAGACAAGTTCCTGGATATGGCTGTCCAACGTGCGGCTGTCGAGCAACTCGAGGTCGAAGTCCGCCGCGCCTTTCAGAATGGGGCTTGTACCGGTACTGCCGGAAATGACGGGAAAAATCGTCACTTGAAGCCGGTCCACGAGACCGGCTGCCATGAGGGTCCGGTTCAGCGACAGACTGGCCAGGGAGCGCAGTGGGACGTCCGAGTCTTGTTTGAGACGGGTGACGATGTCCACGGCGTCACCGCTCACGATGACTGCGTCGGGCCAGCCGAGGGTGTCTTTGAGGGTCGAGGAGATGACCGTTGCCGGCATCCGCATCGTCCGAACGTTCCACTCGTCGAGTGAGTTGGGATCCAGACCAGAGGTCATGATCGCGGCGGTCTCTCGGAAGGTCGTTGCGCCGAAGACCATCCGCTGTTCGGTGTCGAACAGTGCGGCGCGGTGCTGGAGCAGTTCAGGGCCCTGTTTGCTCCAATAGCCTCCCCAGTCACCGGCCGGGCCGTATGAGCCGTAGCCGTCCAGGGTGGAAAAGACGTCCCAGGTGTAGGTGGCCGTCATGTCCCTGTCCTTCCTGTCGAGAGTATGGCTCGTTTCGCCAGGTCGATCTTCTTCGAATGCGGAACCGGGCTGCCGACCGCACGGGCGAGCGGTCAGTCGGTCCCGGAGACGTTGCCACCGATACCGATCTCATTGCCGTCAGGGTCATGAAAAACGTACTTCCGTACTGGATCGTGCCTTTCGATCTCCGTCGGTTCCAGCCCTCGTGACTTGATGCCGGCCACGACGGCGGCCGGGTCGTCGAACCAGATCATGTTGACCGCGCCACCGACCCGGCGTTGGTCCACGATGATGTAGACGAAAACATCTTCGGCCAACCTCCACACGGCCTCGGCATCGTTGGGATAGAACGACGGTTCAGCGTCCAAGAGCCGGCGATACCACTCGAGCGCTCTCGCGTAATCACCGACGGGAATGCCGGCAAAGATTCCAGTTGCCACCACATCACCCCTCTCCGGTCAGCACACAGTGTTCACGAAGGTTGACCCGGCATGTTGCTGGTTCTCATCGCCGAGCAGCAAATTCCATGACAGAGGCACACCCACGCAACCGCCAGCGCGTGAAACTGAGCCGGTCGGCGTAGAAAGTCAGTGCGCGGTCGACATCGGACCCCGGCAGAGTGATCAACTGCGCGTACAGCGTCCCTCTGTTCGGTGTTTCAAACAGCGTCGACTGAGCTGGTCCGACGTCCAGCCTTGGGACTGCCCGCCAGCGTGCCTCCATTGGCGTCCGTGCCAATTTGTTCGCCGTTTGACCAGCGACTGGTGCACGAGATCTCACTGGCCCGCCTGCAACCTCAGTCGGTGGAGACCCCGACCTACGCGCCGTACCAGACACTCACCGGTCCACCGTCCACCGGCGTTGGTCCGGTCTCACGGCTGAGACCGGAGAAGTCGGGTCGCAATTCGTACCGCCAGTCACATTCGTGTGGGCCAGTACGCGGTACACGTTGTTCGTCACCACCTACGGGTCGCAGACGTGTCCTGACGTCGTCGATGAGGTGATCAGCGCCGGTGACCAACGACTGGTACTTCACACATCCCGGCCGTACCCCGGCGTCCCCGCTTCCCCCGGGCGCACCGCAATGAGTTGCACGGCCGACATGTCAGCCACGACGAGTACCGTCACAGTCCCCCGTGACCTCGACCCCACACAACCGGTCTTGGTGATCATCAACGGACGTACCTACGAGCTCCTGGGTCGTTGAGCCCGATGATCGGTCGGCCCCGATCATCAGTGGTGTGGGCACTTGACGGACGTAGGCGGGAGAAGTCCTGTCAAGTCGGTGTCACCGACCCAGAAGTGCACCGTGCCGCAGACATGCACGAAGGTGTCCGGGTAGGGGTGCTGATGCAGACGGGGACCGGACCCCGCGACGCCGGTGACGGTACCTCTGGTGCGACTCCGGCACGCCGGAAGGGTCGATGACATTAATGGCGTCACCGGCTGCTGCACCACGGCCAGTCTCTCTCGGCAACCCGATAACGCAGGTACGGAACCCCGGTGCGCCTGTTGCTTGCCCAGGTCTGATGCTGTTGACCTTAGGAAAGGACGTTATGGACAGTTCTGACAGGAAAAGACTGCTCCGACCGTAGAGTAGGCGTTGCTTGCCGAATCGCCGGCCGTGCTGGTGTTGCTGCGTTCAATACGCTTCATGCGCCGGTGTCGACCACTGAATTCTTGGCGGGGAAACGGCGGCACACACCGGGGTGCCGTCGGGCATCACCAGAGATAGACGAGCCGTCAGGCCATGCTGGTCCGCCTTTTCCAGTTCAGCCTCGGTGACCGCGTTCAGCATCAGCTTCGCCCGGCGGAACATGCCTTGGCCGTGTCTTTGCCAGGACAGGTAGAGGAATCGGTTCCCCGGCCGGCCATGCACGTACGGGCCGCGAATGTCTGCGCCGACCTTCCGGGCGTCCAGCACCCATGTCACAACTGAGCCGTCGGCGCGGAACTCCTGCTCCACCTCCTTCCCACGTTGCACGCCGACGGTCACGCCTGGCAACACGGGACATTGATCACCGATGACGACGATGCGCATGGTCGATGGTCACCTACTTCGTGCTGTCACCGCCAGGGCTGACCTGTAGGTCGCGAGCCGCGCCTCGCACTCTTCTCCTGAGGTTCGAGGAGGTGATGCTCTCGTTGGCCAGCGAGGGTTCGAGATCGAGGTGCTATCGGTGTACGACGACTATCGGAAGGGATCGGTGATGTCCCGAAGTGCGTTCAGTGTTGCGCGAAGTTGTGCGACATTCTTGCGGCCGAGATGCTCGGTCCACTCGGCTTCGATCTCGGCTATTACCTGTGCTCCGACGGCTACGGCGTCCGAGCCACGGGTCGTGACCCGGATCAGCCGCGCCCGGGCGTCCGACGGATCCGGGACTCGTTCGACGTAGCCGGCCTTCTCGAGTTGGTCGACCAAGAAGCCGGCCGTCTGTTTGGTGACCTGTGCAGCCTGCGCCAGTTCGGTGAGCCTCGTGCCGTCGGGTCCAATTCTCTGGAAGACGCGGGCCTGTGCGATGGTCAGATCGGCAAACCCGGCTGCCTGGATGGCGGCGAACACGCGACTCTCCAGGGCTCGGTACGGGACGAAGAGGAGCAGGCCGAGGTTGAGCTCGCCGCCGTCGTGGTTGGTGGTCTGACGATTCACCACAGCTCTTCCGCCCTTGCAGTCGTCAGAGAACCGGACTATATTTCGTCAGATAACTGTACCAAACTGAGTTGCCGAACCTTCCGCTGTGCTGCCGGAGGCAGACATGGACGTCGAAACGATGTGGTTGCAAATCGGCTCCGAGCGTCGGAGCTTGGCCGACCTGCTCGAGCCGCTGACAGGCCAGCAGTGGGCGCAGCCTTCGTTGTGCACGGGTTGGAGCGTCCGGGAGGTGGCCGCACACATCGCGATGGTTCCCCATGCGCCGGGTGTGCTGCCGATGATCGCCGGGGCTGTCCGGGCGGGCGGTAACTTCAATCGGCTCAACCGCGATCTCGCGGTGCGGTACGCCCGTCGACCGAGCCTCGACATCGTGGAGATCCTTCGGCGCACTGCCGACTCCCGCCGCCTGCCGGCCGTCACGAGCGTCGCCAACCTGTCCTTCGACATCCTGGTTCACGGCCAGGACATCGCTATCCCGCTGGGGCTGGACCGACCGATGCCGACAGACGCAGCTACGGCAGGTGCGGAGCGGGTCTGGACCATGGGCTGGCCGTTTTGGGCTCGCCGAAGGCTACACGGCTACCGCCTGGTTGGCACCGATGCGGAATGGATCCGCGGCGACGGGCCCGAGATCCGTGGTCCCATAGGAATGTTGCTGCTCTTGTTGACGGGTCGGATGATCGTGCTGAGCGGACTGACCGGCCCTGGGACCGACTTGCTCCGGCGACAGACCACCTTCGAAGCGAAGGACTGATACGCCGGCGTGCCCGACGATCCACGGCGGCCTGCTGGCATCGGTCCCGGTGACACCCCGCTCCACCAGCACATGGCCACCGCCATCGAAGCGGGGGACACCTCATCATTGCAGCGAATCACCGGGAGGGTGAAGAGGCTCTGCCACTGATGAGGGACCACGCACCCGTAGTCCGCTCCAAGCCCAAATCACCCGTGTCGGGTGGTTTGTCACGGCGGCCGGGTCGCGCAGGCTTGCGGTGCGACAACGGCGCCGCGCCTGGACGCAGCCGCATTGCTGATCACGGTGATCGCGGTACGAACGGCCATCCGATGCACGAGCAGGAAACCGAGCGTTCACCAACAAGGGGGTGGCGGGTGTCAAGGGTCCACAGTTCACCTTTTCCACCGATCGCGGAGTACGCGTTCTTGTCGAACTGTCACACCGGTGCATTGGTGGCCCCGGATGGTTCGGTGGACTGGTTGTGTGTGCCGAGGTTCGACAGCCCCAGCGCTTTCGGCAACCTCCTTGACCGGGGTGCGGGATATTTCAGGTTTGCGCCGTACGGCATCAACGTGCCGACGCACCGTCATTACGAGCCCGGGACGAATGTGTTGGTCACGACCTGGCACACCTCCGGTGGGTGGGTGGAGATCCGCGACGCGCTGACCATGGCCCCCCGTACCGGCGTGCTGGACGACACCACCCCACATACGAGGCCACCGGCCGACTATGACGCTGAGCATGTTCTGGTGCGCACCGCGACGTGTTTGGTGGGATCGGTCGAGGTGGAACTGGTGTGCGAGCCGGCCTTCGATTACGGCCGAAGCCCGGCGACATGGACGGTGCAGGGCGGGGACGCACACACTGTGGACGCGGTCGGAGCTGGACAGACGCTGCGGTTGCGGTCCGACTTGGCCTTGGGTGTGGAGGGCAGCTCCGTCCGCGGACGGCACGTCCTCCAAGAGGGAGACAGCGCGTTCTGCGCGCTGTCGTGGTCCACCGGAATGGAGGGCCCGACCGACAACGAGGATGCTGCCCGTCGTCTGGTGACGACAGTGAAGTTCTGGCGGCAGTGGCTGGCGCGGGCTCGGATCCCGGACCACCGGTTGCGCTGGAACCTGGAACGTTCGGCCTTGACCATCAAGGGTCTGACGTACATGCCGACGGGTGCAACGGTGGCCGCGTTGACCACGTCACTGCCCGAATCGCCTGGCGGAGAGAGGAACTGGGACTACCGGTACACGTGGATGCGGGACACCACGTTCACCCTGCAGGCCCTGCACATGCTGAACCTCGATTGGGAAGCCGACGAGTTCATGCAGTTCGTCGCCGACGTGGAACCCAACGAGGACGGGTCCCTGCAGATCATGTACGGAATCGACGGCCGTCGGGACCTGACCGAGAGCACCCGTGAGGAGCTGTCCGGGTATGAGGGCGCACGGCCGGTCCGACTAGGAAATGGGGCCTTCGACCAACGCCAGAACGACGTCTTCGGCGCCGTGCTGGACTCGGTGCTGCTGCACACACGACGAAGCGACCGCCTGCCGCGCAGGCTCTGGCCACTGGTCAAGGCCCAGGCCGAGTGCGCGATCCAGGTGTGGCGGGACCCCGACCAGGGGATCTGGGAGGCCCGCGGGAAACCGCAGCACTACGTGTCCTCCAAGTTGATGTGCTGGGTCGCGATGGATCGGGCGGCGGAGTTGGCAGGCATCCGCGGGGAACCGGACCTGCAATCGAACTGGGCCGCAGTGGCCGAGGAGATCAAGGCCGACATCCTGGAGAATGGGCTGACCGCCGACGGTGTCCTGCGTCAGCACTACGAGACGGACTCGCTGGACGCATCGACGCTGCTGGCCGCGATCTTCGGGTTTCTCCCGGGCACGGACCCACGACTGCATACCAGCGTGATGGCGATTGCCGACAATCTGACGGAGAACGATTTCGTGCTGCGGTACCGGACGACCGAGACCGACGACGGGCTGTCCGGGAAGGAAGGCACCTTCCTGATCTGCTCCTTCTGGTTGGTGTCCGCACTCGCCATCGTCGGCGAAATGAAGAAGGCCACTGACATGCTGGAACGACTGCTCAAGGTCGCCTCGCCTTTGGGGCTGTACGCCGAAGAATTCGACGTCGTATCGGCGCGTCACCTGGGCAACTTCCCGCAGGCCTTTTCGCATCTTGCACTGATCGAGGCTGCCGGGCGCATCATCGTGGCCGAACGGATCGAGGAGATGTCGCTGTGAACAAGCACGTATCTGAAGGCATCGGTCCTTCGTAAAGGGCGCCTGGTCACCCGCGGCGCACCTGGTCGTCTCGTTCACTTCGACATTGAGGAGTCGCCGTCATGGATCAGTTGGACCTCGCGCGGATCCAATTTGCCACGACGAGTATTTACCACTTCTTCTTCGTGCCGGTGACGATGGGGTTGGCGATTCTGGTGGCGGTGCTGCACACCCGCTGGCACCGATCGGGCGATCCGGAACTACGCCGACTGACGAAGTTTTTTGGGTCGCTGATGCTGATCAGCATCGCGGTGGGGGTGGTCACCGGGTTGGTGCAGGAGTTCCAGTTCGGGTTGGATTGGTCGCAGTATTCGCGCTTCGTCGGTGATGTGTTCGGGGCCCCGTTGGCGATGGAGGGGTTGGCCGCGTTCTTCCTGGAGTCCACGTTCCTGGGTTTGTGGCTGTTCGGGTGGAGCATCCTGCCGAAGCGGGTGCACCTGTTCACGGCGTGGATGATCCCGGTGGGCGCGTGCCTGTCGGCGTTGTTCATCATCGCCGCGAACTCCTGGATGCAGAACCCGCGGGGGTACACCATCGACCCGGCCACGGGTCGGGCGCAGTTGACGTCGATCGCGGATGTCTTCACCAACCCGGTGTTCGTCTGGGGTTATGTGCACGTGCTGATGGTCGCGCTGATCTTCGGTGGCGCGGTGATGCTGGCGGTGTCCGCGTGGCACTTGCGTCGGGGGCACCAGGTGGAGCTGTTCCGCGGCACCGCGAAGCTCGGGTTGCTGGTGCTGGCTGTGGCGTCGGTCCTGCAGTTCCCGATCGGTGGTCGACTGGGCATCAACGAGACGACGTATCAGCCGATGAAGATCGCCGCCGCGGAGGCGAACTGGGACACGTGCCAGCCGTGTTCGTTCTCGGTGTTCCAGATCGGTGGGTACAACCAGGACGAGACCCCGACCAAGATCATCGAAATTCCGCACCTGTTGTCGGTGCTGGCCACCGGTACCTGGGACGGTGAGGTGCAGGGTCTTGCCCCGTTGAACACCCAGTACAACCAGCAGTTCGGGCCCGGGTATTACGTGCCGAACGTGTTCATCCAGTACTGGTCGATGCGAGCGATGGCCTACCTCGCCGTGCTCGGGTTGGTGATCGGGCTGTGGGGCGCTTTCCTGTTGTGGCGAAAGAAGTTCGACTCGTCGGCCAAGTTCTTCCTCCGGGTCTGCACCTGGTCGATCCTGGCACCGTTCATCATGGCGACGGCCGGCTGGTTGCTGACCGAGAACGGCCGCCAGCCCTGGATCGTGCAGGGGCTGATGCTCACCAAGGACGGCCTGTCGGGTTCCGGTAGTGCGACCGAGGTCGCGATCAGCCTGGGCATCGTGGTTGTGCTGTACACGACGCTGGGCGTGATCGCGGTGGTGCTGATGGCCAGGCACGCCCACCGAGGCATCCCGGACGAGCCCCCGCCACCCACCACCGATGACGACACCGACCGGAGCGGCCCGTCGCTGGCCGCCCTGACCTACTGAGGCGGCGGACATGAACCTTCCCGACGTGTGGTTCGTGGTCATCGCGTTCTTCTGGACCGGCTTTTTCGTCCTGGAAGGTTTCGATTTCGGCGTCGGCGCACTGCACACCGTCGTCGGGCGCACCGACACCGAACGCAGGGTCGCGATCAACACCATCGGACCGTTCTGGGACGGCAACGAGGTGTGGCTCGTCGTGGCCGGCGCCGCCATGTTCGCCACCTTCCCACCCTGGTACGCCAGCTGGTTCTCCGCCTTGTACCTGGCGTTGTGGTTGGTGCTCGCGGCATTGATCGTCCGCGGGGTGTCCTTCGAATTCCGCGGCAAACGCGACTCGAGGCGGTGGCGCTCCACATGGTCGGGCACCCTGACCGTGGGGTCGGTCCTGGCGCCGTTCCTGTTCGGTGTCGGCCTGGGCGATCTGCTCGCCGGATTGCCGATTGACGGCGCCGGCAACTTCACCGGGTCGTACCTGGACGTTTTGAGCCCCTACGGCTTGTTCGTCGGGCTCACCATGCTCACGCTCTGTCTGTTCCACGGTGCGACGTTCCTCGGTATCCGCAGCACCGGAGTGGTCCTGCGTCGAGCGGTGGGGGTCAAACGCCGGTTGGCGATTCCGGCGGTTGTCCTGGTCGTTGGGTTCGTCGTGTGGACCTACCTGCTGGCCAGGCCCGGTCCGGTCGGCGCCATCGCGTTGGTGATCCCGGTGCTGGCTGTGCTGCTGGCCGCGGGAGCGGCGTACGCGACACCAGGTTCGGGGCGGGCGTTCGCGGCCACGGCGGTCGCCGTCGGCGGAAGCATCGCGGCCATCTTCGCCAACCTGTACCCGGCTTTGCTGATCTCCACCACCGACGCGGCGAACACGCTGACGGTGCAGAATTCGGCGTCCAGCCCTTACTCGCTGAAGATCACCACAATCGTGGCGGCGGTGTTCGTGCCGTTGGTCCTGGTCTACCAGGGTTGGACGTTCTGGGTCTTCCGGGCACGCGTGGTCGGACCGCCGGAACGGGCCACCACGCCGTCATCTGAGGCGACTGCCAGTTCCTGAATAGAGAAATCGATCAGCCGAGGATTTACACCGACGACGGTCGAACGCAAATCGGAGGAGATGGCATGCCGACAGCTGTGGTCATCGGCGGTGGTATGGCCGGGGTCGCCTGCGCGCAGGAACTGGGCACACACCACCTGGACGTGACGCTCATCGACAAGAACAATTACCTGCAATTCCAGCCGCTGCTCTACCAGGTCGCCAGTTCACAACTCCCCGCCGAGGACATCGCCCGACCCTTGAAGGTGGTCTTTGCCGACCACCCATCGGTGACCGTTCTGCAAGACGACGTCACGGCCATCGATTTCGCCGCCCGGGAGGTGTCGACCGCGGACGGCAGCGTGATCGCCGCCGACTATCTCGTCCTCGCGGCCGGAGCCCAACCCAACTTCTTCGGCGTCCCGGGCGCCGGCGAGCATTCGTTTCCCTTGTATTCGGTGTCCGACGCCGAGCGACTCCGCCTGCACCTGCACGAGCAGTTACGAGTGCACTGCGATCCGGACCCGGCGCCCGACCCGCTCAACGTCGTCATCGTCGGCGGCGGACCCACGGGCGTGGAAACCGCCGGGGCGATCGCCGAACTCCTCACTGCCCTGCGGGAGGCCAACACGCTCGGTGACAACGCTGCTGTGCACCTGGTCGATCACGGCCACGCCCTGCTCAACCCGTTCTCCGACAAGTCCCACCAGTACGCGTTGCGCCGGCTCACCGACCACGGCGTGAAGGTGACGTTCGGCGTCGCCGTGACCGGGGTTCGCCCGGACGCCGTGCTGTTGTCGGACGGCACCGAGATTCCCACTCGTACCGTCATCTGGGGCGGAGGTGAAGCGGCAGCGGCGATCTCAGCATCGACCGGGGCGACACCGGGTCGGGGTGGGCGGATCGACACCGCGGCGGATTTGTCCGTGCCGGGTTTCCCGGGTGTCTACGCGGTGGGCGATGTCGCCAACATTCCCGGGCCCGGAGGCCGCGCGCTGCCGCAGCTGGGGTCGGTGGCCCAGCAGTCCGGTCGGTGGGCCGGCCGGAACATCTGGGCCACCATCGAGGGCAGGACGCCGAAGCCCTTCCACTATCACGACAAGGGCATCATGGCGATGATCGGCCGTAACGCCGCGGTCGCCGAAGTCGGCGCGCACCGGCACCAGGTCGAGGGGCCCATCGCGTTCGCCGCCTGGCTCGGCCTGCACGCGATCCTGCTCAGCGGGACACACAGCCGCGTCGACGCCTTCCTCAACTGGGCCGACGACTACTTCCACCACGCCCGGCCCGCGGATCTCGAACTCGGTGGTAGCCACCCCGGGCCGGATCGCCTGGGCCGACACCACAGCCGACCGTCCCGACATCACACCGACAACCAGCCAACCGATGACTCCGCCACGCAAACAGGCCACCCGACCCCGCAGCCGTCCTGGAGGCACCGATGACCCAGCACCGTGAAGCCGAAAATTACGACGTCATCATCATCGGCTCCGGCGCCGGGGGCGGCACGCTTGCGCATCGGCTGGCACCGTCCGGGAAGCGGGTCCTCATCCTCGAACGTGGTGACTGGCTGCCTCGGGAGGTGGAGAACTGGGACGCCACAGCGGTCTTCGTCGACAACCGATACGTGTCGAAGGACACCTGGTTCGACAAGGACGGCAAGAGCTTCCAACCGCAGATCCACTACAACGTGGGCGGGGCGACCAAACTCTACGGGGCCGCGTTGTACCGATTGCGGGAGAAGAGACTTCGGCGAGTTGAAGCACTTCGACGGCATCTCCCCGGCGTGGCCGTTGTCCTACCAGGATTTCGAGCCCTATTACACCCAGGCGGAGCAGCTGTATCAGGTCCACGGCGCACGCGGTGAGGACTCCGAGGAACCGCCCTACAGCGCACCGTACCCGTTCCCGCCGGTGAGCAACGAGCCCCGAATCCAGCAACTCTTCGACGATCTCACCCGGGTCGGGCTGCATCCCTTCCACGCCCCGTGCGGCATCATGCTGAACGAAGTGGACCCGGCGTACAGCCGGTGTATCCGTTGCGCGACGTGCGACGGGTTCCCTTGCCTGGTTCATGCCAAGTCCGACGCCGAAGTCATCGCGGTCCGACCGGCGCTGGAGCACCGAACGTGACGTTGCTGCGGAACGCTCCGCGTGATCCGGTTGGACACCGATGACAGCCGGCCGTTCCGTGTACCAGCGTGGTGGCGCAGGTCGACGGTGAAGGAGCAGCGATTCAGCGCCGACATCGTCGTGGTGTCCGCCGGTGCCGCGAACTCCGCGAAACTGCTGCTGACCAGCGCGAACGACAAGCACCCCAACGGATTGGCGAACGGGTCGGACCAGGTCGGCCGGAACTACCTCTACCACAACAGTCTGGCGTTTCTCGCGGTGTCCACGGAAGAGAACACCACCCGGTTCCAGAAGACGTTGGCAGTCAACGACTTCTACTTCGGCGACCAGGACTTCCAGTACCCGATGGGGAATGTGCAGATGGTCGGCAAGAGCTCCGCGCCGATGTACCGGGGGGAGAAACCCCTGGAAACCCTGCTCGCCCCTACCTTCGCCCTGGGCGATGTCGCCAAGCACGCGGTCGACTTCTGGTTGTCCACCGAGGATCTCCCGCTGCCGGACAACCGGGTCACGGTCGGCGCGGACGGGAACATCGTACTGAGTTACACCCCCAACAACACCAAGCCCTTGGACGAGCTGTACCGCCGGGTGAAGAAGAATCTGAACCACCTCGGGTTGAACCCGCACCACCTGATCCCGCGCAACGCCTACATGAAGAACGAGATCCCGATCGCCGGGGTCGCCCACCAGGCCGGCACCGTCCGATTCGGCACCGACCCGGCCACCTCGGTCCTGGACAGCAACTGCAGAGCTCATGAACTGGACAACATGTACGTCGTCGATACCAGCTTCTTCCCCAGCATCGGCGCGGTGAACCCGTCACTCACCGCGCAGGCCAACGCGCTTCGCGTCGGCGATCACCTGATCGAGCGGCTCGGCTGACTCTGTGCGCGACCACGGTGCCAAGTGTCAACAAATGTCTGTCAACACACCCTTTATCGGACAACATCAGGAGCAGGTATGAGCCTCAACGGCAAGGTCGCCATCGTCACCGGCGGAAACAGCGGCATCGGGAAGGCAGTCGTCCTCGAACTGGCAGCGCAGGGCGCCTGCGTCGTCATCGACTACGTCTCCCATCCTGAAGCGACCGAATTGCTGGAGAAGCAACTGGCCGCCCTCGGCGAGGACCAGGTGATCGGCGTCGACGCCGACGTCAGCAAGGTCGCGGACCTTCAGAGGCTGGTGGACACCGCAGTGAAACGGTTCGGCCGATTGGACATCATGGTGAACAACGCTGGGGTCGAAACCCGCACCAACACGCTGGACACCACCGAGGCGCAGTACGACTTCGTGATGAACGTCAACCTCAAGAGCGCATTCTTCGGAACTCAGATCGCGGCCAGACAGATGATCGCGCAGGGTGGGGGCGGCAGCATCATCAACATGAGCTCCGTGCACGAGGACTGGCCGATGCCCGGCAACACCGCCTACTGCCTGTCCAAAGGAGGGGTGCGAATGCTGACCCGCACAGCGGGTCAGGAACTCGGTCCCCAGGGCATTCGGATCGTGAACGTCGGGCCGGGCGCTGTTGCCACACCCATCAACACCGCAACGATGAACGACCCCGCTGCGATGAAGGTGCTGGATGCGGCCATCCCGCTCGGCAGAATGGCACAGCCGGAGGAGATCGCCAGCGTGGTGGCTTTTCTCGCCGGAGACGGCGGCAGTTACATCAACGGAACCTCTATCTTCGTTGATGGCGGCCTGATGCACTCCAGCCCCGGCCTGTAATCCCTGTCGACGCGCGCTGCCCGCCATGCGGTGAGGCCTTGCGTCAGGCCAACGTCGGGGGGAGGCACCTATTAATTCAGACGCATCAACTGATGCCTGGCTTCCCGCCGGCGACACAGCCAGCCTCCACATGAGGACGAACAGATACACGACCACGATGCCGACGGTGTTCAGGATCGTGATCGACACACCACGATCAGCTGATCTGCCCCGAACGGAAGCATCATCATCAGAATGGCGGTCTCTGGAGCGGTCTTTTCCACCCGACGCAGGTTGTTCAACGGTCGAGTAGAGACATGATAGAGATGCCTGATCACGCCATTTTGACGCAGCGGAAGCCGAGGTGGGTCGTCGCGCTGCGTATGGTGTGACCCTGTCTGGCCGCGGGACGGTAACGGTGGCAATAGGACGCTGCGCACAGATGCGAGCCACCTTTTGTGACGTACCGGTCCTGTTCGGTCAGCGCGGGTCGTTCGGGTGTGCAACAGCTGGGCTGGCCAGAACTGAAGAGCGCATGAGTGTCGGACCAAGGTGTTCTGGTCCATTCCCACACGTTGCCCACGACGTCGAACAAGCCGTACCCATTCGGTGGGAACTTCTTGACCGGTGACGTCCGGTCCGCGCCCGTCGGGGCGAGATTCTGGTAGGGGAATTGACCGTTCCAGGTATTGGCCATGACGCGTCCCGCTGGCGTGAATTCGTCGCCCCACGGATACGTCGCTCGGGCGAGACCACCGCGGGCGGCGTGTTCCCATTCTTCTTCGGTGGGCAGCGACTTTCCCGACCAGCGGGCGTATGCGAGAGCGTCTTCGAACCCGATGTGGACGACCGGGTGCAAATCCCGACCGTGAAGGGTACTGCCGGGCCCTTCCGGCTGGCGCCAGTACGCTCCGGGAACCCAGGCCCACCACCTGGTCCAGTCGTCCAACGGCACCGGCCCGGTGGTTCCGACGAACACTTGCGACCCGGGGACCAGGTCGGCGGGGTCTGCCCCATGGAAGTCGTCCGGATCGGGTGGTCGTTCGGCAACTGTCACATGCCCGGTGTCCTTGACGAACCTACGGAACTGCGCGTTGGTCACCGGATGCTCGTCCATCCACACGTCAGCGACTGAGACGTCGTGCAGCGGCCGCTCCTCGGCGTAGAAGTCGAGGCTGCCGATCGTGTCCGTACCGCCGGGTACCAGCACCATTCCCTTGACCGTCAACACAGCGCCGAATCCGTCCTGCTCGTGTTCTGTCGTGGGCTGCAGCATAGATGTGCGGACCGGCTCGGTCGTGGCAATCGATCGGCACGGCCGAAGTTCACCGGGGTTCTACGTGAGGTACCGGACGTTGACGGTGTTGATCGATCCGTTGAACGGGAATGGTGCCCGGTCGTACTAGTCCATCGATACAGGTCCGCCGAGGCAGATGCCGATGTCGAGGCGATCGTTGGTCGTGAACAGCAGCGGCGCACTGACCTGGACAGTCCCTGTCGCGACGGCTTCCCCATTCACTGCCATCGTGATGGTCAACGGGCCGGCCGTCGCCCGGCGGCTGCTACGAATACAATTCTTCATCGTGATGAGAAAAAGATCCGCTAGATGCCACGTCACATGAGCTCGACGAGAGCCAACACAACATCCATCACCACCAGCGCCAGCAGTGCGACGCCGAGCAGGATCACCACCCGGGGGACCCGGACGACATCTGACGAGCACGCGTCGCCGACGTGGTGCGCAGCCACCTCGCGCCGCGCCCGCCGGGACTGCCCGACCGAAACGTGAGCACCAGCAGGAATCGTTGTCATCGTGTCTCCATTCCCGGAGTCCGGTCGTCGCTGAAACTGGACATCTATGCCTGGACAGCGTGATCTTGGCGGTGCTCGCTGACATCACCCGACCCGGGTGAGCGCACCGAACCTGACACCCTGGATGCCGCCCGGACACATCCTGATGCGTTGCGGACACAGTTCAGTTGCGGACACAGATCAAAGGAGAGCTGCCCCTCAGAATGGCGACAATCTCGCCTTACCTCAATCCAGAACATGTCTGAAAATGCAACTCGGGGTGGACGAATGGGGTCGTCGGCCAGCTCGCTGGGTTCACTGGGTCGGGGACACGATCACCCACGTTCGGCGGACCCGGCGCCGCTACGGCCTGCGGTGACCCGGCCACCCGACGTGGCCGTAGTGCCGCGGACACCAGGACGACCAGCACCGCGGCACCGACGAGAACCAAGCCAAGGCGTCGACGCTCCCCAAACCCGAGGTAAACCCACTGAACTGGACAAAGAAGATTGTTCCCGTGTGCCTGCGGAGACCGCGACATCACAGGATCAGCGTTGGTTCCGCCGCGGCGCAACGGTGTGTTTGCCCGGAACACGGCCCGCGGTTTCCTACGGTGGGCGGATGGCCGTCAACCGGAGCCGCGTGGCCAGGGCCGCGCGCAAACGCAAACGACGGATGGCGCTTGTCGAGCATGACCTGACCGTGGAGCAGTGGACGGCCCTGCTGGAGGCGTGGGGCAGCTGTGCGTACTGCGGCGCCACCGGAACGGCCCTGCAACGGGACTGCGTGCAGCCGCTGTCCCGCGGCGGGCGGTACACGCTGAGCAACATCGCGCCGGCGTGCGGGTCCTGCAACGCCAGCAAGTGCAACGACGAGGTCACCAGCTGGCTGCGCCGCAAACGGCTCGACGAACGCGCGTTCCTGCGGCGCCACCTCGAGATCGCCTCGGCGATGGCGATGCGATTCCCCGCCGCCCACCTTCCGCCCGAGGCGGAGGGCTGACCCTGACCATGACCTGCGCTGCCGGTGTGCTTTCTTGGACGGTCAGTAATGGTTGCATCGGACCCGCGCCGATTCCTCACCACGACGCATGACCGATTCACGCCAATGCTTCTGTTCACCGACTTGCGTATGCCGCGTTCACGGGCGGGCTGGGGCGCGCGACCGCTAGCCTCGGCGCCATGACCGATGCGACATTCTGGGCCGCCGCCGATCGTCACCTCATCCGTTACGGGACCACCTTCAGCCCGCGGATCATCGCCAGGGCGGAGGGGTCCTACGTCTACGACGAGCAGGGCCGAGCCATCCTGGACTTCACCTCCGGTCAGATGAGCGCGGTTCTCGGTCACGGTCACCCCGACATCGTCGAAACTGTCAGCGCTTCGGTGCGATCGCTGGATCATCTGTACAGCGGCATGCTGAGTCGGCCGGTGGTCGACACCGCCTTGTCGCTGGCCGCCACCCTCCCGGAAACGTTGAGCAAGGTGCTGCTGCTGTCCACCGGAGCCGAGTCGAACGAGGCCGCCCTCAAACTGGCCAAGCTCTACACAGGGAACTTCGAAGTCGTGTCCTTCGACCGGTCCTGGCACGGCATGACATCGGGTGCATCGGGGGCCACTTACAGCTCGGGTCGACGCGGCTATGGACCGGCCATTCCCGGTAATCTGTCCCTGCCCACACCCAATGCCTACCGATCACCCTTTCGGCACGCGGACGGTGGCTACGACTGGCGGGCCGAACTCGATTACGGATTCGCGATGGTGGACGCTCAGTCCGTCGGGTCGCTGGCAGCCTGCATCGTGGAACCCATCCTGTCCAGTGGCGGGATCATCGACCTACCGCCGGGGTACCTCGCGGCACTGCGGGACAAGTGCGCCGAACGCGGGATGCTGCTGATCCTGGACGAGGCACAAACCGGCCTGGGCAGGACCGGAACCATGTATGCGTTCGAGCGGGACGGGGTCACGCCGGACATCCTCACCTTGTCGAAAACCCTCGGCGCAGGCCTCCCAGTTGCCGCCGTGGTGACGAGTGACGAGATCGAAGAGCATTGTCACGCCAGTGGTTTCCTTTTCTTCACCACACACGTCTCGGATCCGCTGGCGGCCGCGGTAGCGGGCACGGTGCTGCGGGTGATCCAGCGGGACGGGTTGGTCGAGCGCGCGGAACTGCTGGGCCGACGCCTGCGAAAGGGCCTGCTGGACCTGCAGTCCCGGTTCGAGGTGATCGGTGACGTTCGCGGACGCGGCCTGATGCAGGGCATCGAACTGGTCACCGACCGCGCCAGCAAGGAGCCGGCCGACAAACTCGGTCAGGTGGTCACCGAATCCTGCCTGCGGTACGGCCTGCACATGAACATCGTTCAGCTGCCGGGAATGGGCGGCATCTTCCGCATCGCCCCGCCGCTGACCGTCAGCGAGAGCGAACTCGATTCCGGTTTGGCGATACTCGAAACCGCGCTCGCCGACAATGCTGCCGAGCTCACACCCCGCTGACGATCGTCAATTCGTTGCCTTCGGGGTCGGCGACCTGCCAGCGATCCTCCGCTTCGTCGATGAGCCGGCCACCGGCCGTGACGGCGGCGCTGAGGCGCGCCTGTGCGAGGTCCTGCGGCACGACGAGCTCGACGTGGATGCGGTTGCGCTGCCGGCGCCGCTCCGTGTCCGAAGCGTCGAGCTCCTGGAATACCAGCACCGGGTTCAATCGCCGCGGATCGTGGATGTCGCTGACCCCGGCTCGCCTGTCGTGGCTGTATCCGAGCGCGGCGACCCAGAAAGCGCTGACCGCCGCGACGTCGGCGGCGTCGAGGAAGAGCTGAACGTAGCGCGCCAGCCCCGGGTCCGCGCTGGCCCCGATCTGGCGGGCAGCGGTCTGGAGGTTCGCGGCGAGATCGGTGAAGTCGAGTTCGAGGCCGTGGGCATCGTTTTCCCATTGGTCCTTGCCGCTGTCCAGGATCACCAGCCCCGGGCGGAGGTCCACCAGCAGTGGGAAGCCGGTGTCGTCGGCCAGTGCTGCTGCTGCCGCGGCCAGGTCGCGCTGCTGGGTCGCGGAGGTGACGCGGTAGCAGGCCATCGCGCTGAACACTGCCTGCCAGTCGGCTGTCCCGGCTGCCTCGCCGAGCCCGGCGCCCGGCACCAGGTCGACCTCGTTGCCGTCGGGGTCGATGTGACAGACTCCGTAGGGGCCTGACGCCGCACCGACATCCGCCTGCTCGACCGCCGCGGCCGGCCTCACCACGTCGAGGTGGATCCGGTTCCGCAACGGCCGTGGCTCGGTCGATCGCCTGGTCCGCATTGCGGGACCGCGCCGCAACGGATCGACCACACCGTCGTCGGGCCCGGGCGCGTAGTCCAGCGCGTGCTGCCAGAATCGCATCACCGCAGAGGGGTTGGTGGATTCGACGACGACGCTCAGCTGCTGCAGCACCGCAGGGTTCGCGGTGAGCCCAAGATCGCGCGCGGCCGCCGACACCGCCGCGGCGTGCTCGTCCGAGTCGAGGCGCACCCGCACGCCTGTCGGCCGCAGATCGACCATGCTCCCGTCCGATGATTCCACGATGCGCCCAGCCAGCGCAGCGCCGTCGATCAGCGAAGGCGCGTCAAACCATGCCGTCGCAAAACCGTCGAGCACCCGCCAATCCGTTCCGATCTCTGTCATGCGTTCCTTTATGTCCAGTCCCTGCCGGTTGGCAAGTCGGCTTGGCTGCGCTGTCGCCCTGGGGGTGGTCGACGGCGGCGCGGGGTCAGGCTGCTTCGCGCTACGGTCGTCGGCTCACGATGTATCGCGCCGTCATGGAGACGGTCGGGTCTGGGTCGCGGGTCAATTCAGTGAGAGCGAGATCGGCTTTTGTCCCGGGCATCTCGGCCAACGCCTGGGTGAGCCGTGAGCGCGACCCGCGGACTTCCTCCGCACGCGCAAGCCTGCCGACGATGTGTTCGGTGATGTGGTCGCCAAGGTCGTGCTCAACCGCCAGGCGGCCCAGTAGGTCCGCGGCCTCCACGTCGTCGGCGCCCCTCACGACCATGTCGATCAACTCGAGGACCCCATCCTTGTCGCCCCGGCTGCCCAGCGCTGATGCTGCGCGTTCACGCACGACGTGATCCGGGCTCCGAAGTGCTTGGGTCAGCACATCCTTCAGATCGTCGGGCTGCACCTTGATGATGGTGTCGATGGCGCGGCGGCGGGTCTGCGGGTCCGGAGCCTGTAGGGCAGCGACCAGTTGTGGCAGGGCGGTGTGGATCGACCGGGCCAGGTTCCATTGCAGCGCGCCGGCGACGTTGGGGTCATCCTCGTTCATGAGAGTGTCGACGAGGGCGCCTGCAGGAATGCTCGGAGGGGCCGACAGCGCGGCGCTCTGTCGACGTGATGGATCTGGTGACACCAGGTGCTGCATCAGGGCGACCAAGTCCAGGACCTCATTCCAGGAAGTCGCATCACTGTCACGGACGCTGATCAAGCGCCTGAGCAGTGCTTGCTCACGGTCGATGCGTGCCTGGGTGCCGGCTATGAGCTCGTCGAACAGGTCACTCGGCGGAACCTCTTCCGCGGTCATCGTCTGCTGTATTGCCTTCAGTGAAAGGCCCAGGGTTCTCAGGCTTTCCACCCGGAACAACCGTGCAATGTCCGCGTGCGTGTAGGTCCGGTAGCCGTTGCTCAAAGTCCTTGTGGGGGACACCAGCCCGATCGCGTCGTAGTGCCGCAGCATCCTCGCGCTGATACCGGCCAACCGGGACAACTCACCGATCTGCATGAGACGGGTCGACCAGAGGTGAGCGGGTCAGCGCAAGAAAGCGCTGCGCGTCGTGCACTGCGATGTCGAAATCTTCTTCTGGATGATCAATCAGCCGCAGCGTCGCAACCGCGTGCGCTCGACCGCCGGCGTTGCCCACACGCGACGCTTCATCGAGCGCCGCCCGTCCTGCTTCACCGAGAGCGGCGAACGCCCGGCTCAAGCTGAGTTGAACGTCCCGCGGGCCACGACCGAGTTGCGAAGCGAGCTCCTGGGCCAGCGCGCCCTCACTCCCCGCGGGAACGAGGGCGACGGCGGCTCGCCACGCACTTCGGGCCACATCCGGATCCTGGTCACGGAGTAGACCGCTGGTGATCGCCGACCACGCCTCCTTGTCGCCGATCTTGGACAGCGTGTGCAACGCCTGGCTTCGAGGCTGCGCCGCATCAACACGGAGTTGCTGGCGCAGCCTGGGCAGAGTGAGGTCGATCGGGTGCCGCGTCAGAGCCCAGGTCAACATGTCCCGGACATAGAAGTCCGGCTCCACTCCGCAGCGCTCGACCAGCACGTCTACATATCCCCGATGTGGGCTCGTGCCGGCCGATAGTGCGGCACGGAGTCGCACGGACGACCGTGGATCGGCGAGATCCCTCCGCAGGCTCGACGTTGGGCTTGGCTTCTCGTCCCGGCTCATCATGGTTGCCTCCCTCAGGTCCCACTCAAGACCTTGACACTGTGTCAATGTCAACCGACCCATTCGCAAGAAACCTGCCGACCCATTGCTCGATGATCCCGGTCGACCTGGCGGACGGCTGGGTGAGTCAGGCATGCCTACTGGGGGCGGTAGTCATTGCGACATCGATGAGAGCGGTGGCGTGACAGATGATGCTGACCCTGGGGGCGGCAGCCACTGGTAACCGTCGGTATCGTTCCCGTCGTGTCTTTCGATGTGGATGGAGCCTCACACCGATATACCGGCAGCAGGTTCTACGAAGGGCACCACGGCTCGCTTTCTGAGCGACACGCTCGCGCCCGTCGGAATGGCACGGCGGGGCTTTCCGGGCCGGTCGCGTGAGGATCCCGATCCCAGATGACCTCCCCGATGTCGACGCCGAGGCCCCGGAGAACCGGGCAGTGCTGATCGCCGGCATCGTCCGGTGGGTGCAACGACTTGTTCCGGACCGTGATCGCGCGGACCAGTTGGTGCTGGACCTGCAGTCGATGACATGGGACTCCGATCACCAGGGCGACCGGGGCCCGATCACGGAACAGACCGTGCGTGCTGTCGAGGCGGTCTGTCACCGGACGGCCCGTCATCTGACCCTCGAACTGACCACCCCCGCCCGGCCCGACGTCGAGATCGTCGGGTGGCCCCCGGTGCCGAAACTGCTTGTTCAGCGCCGGGCGGGGTTCGTCAGCCGGTTGGAGCGTTACCCGAGCGGCTGTGGATTGCTCCGCATCGACGGTTTCGACGACATCACGGTGGCTGGCGCGTATCTGCACGGCGCTTTCGCCGTCCTCCGTGGTGTCGAGGGGTTGATCCTGGATCTGCGCGGCAATGGGGGAGGGGCGCCGTCGAGCCTCGCTGTCGTCGCCGAGTTCGTACTGGGCAACGGGATCGAACTGCTGTCAACGGTGCGGTATCGGGACCGCCCGGATCGGCAGTGGTGGACGTCGGGATCGCTGGGTTCGTCGCATCTGCCGACCGGGGTGCCCGTCGCCGTCCTGGTCGGCCCGGGCACGTATTCCAGCGGTGAGGCGCTTGCCTATCATCTGCAGACCCGGGGGCGCATCAGGCTGTTCGGGCAGCGGACACCCGGTGCCGCCGACCATGTGACACCGATCAGGGTCGCCCCATCGGTTGTTGCCCTGATCCCGGAGGGAACACCACTTGATGCTGTCAGTGGCAGCAACTGGGAGGGAACCGGTGTGGTGCCCGACGTGATCTGCCCGCCCGACCAAGCCGAAGACACCGCAATGGCGTGGCTCACCACCCGGCTCTCCTGACCCTCACACTTCCAGCGTTCGAGATGGCGATTCCGGCTGCTCAACGGGCCGAGAAGGGTGCGTTTCCGCCATCTCGATCGGCCAGCAAAATCGTGACGCTGCCGAGGGTCTGCGTGAGCCAGGGCCCTGCGCAGTGCCGTATCGGCGCGATACTTCCGCGCGCGGTCGCGGAGAGAGCGGATCATGTCAATCACGCCAAGGTGCAGGTCTGCTGGATGACTGAGCGAAAGTTCTGTGCCGCACGCGATGTCGGGCGTCGACCTGCGTGCGTCGGCCTTGCGTCGGTCCTCAGGATTCGCTTGTCGACCGGGCGGTCCCCCGTGCTGGTCAAACGGGCGCCGTCGCGTCCCCAGAGGCTGAGGTCGTAGCCCAAGCGTCCCATGCTCACCGCAATCGCTGCCGATGTCGCTGGATGCGCCGACCACCAGCGCCTGGCCTCGTCTCCGCGGTCGATCGGTCACCGGCTCATGGTCGCAGATCGTCACCGAGGCGTGCCGCCAAGCTGTTCCACGTGCGAACTGAAGCGATCCAGCGACGTGACCACGAGGTTGACGTCCACGAGGATGAGTTCACGACACAGCCGGAGTCACAACAGAGTCCAGCAGGCCGCGGAGTACCAGATGCGCCGGCAACCGGCATTGCAGGAACCAGTCAGGAGCAAGCCATGGCACTCGTGGTCGCCGATATGTCCGTGTCACTCGACGGGTTTGTGACCGGTCCCAATGACAGCCGCGAAAACCCGTTCGGTGATGGCGCCGAGATGCTTCACGACTGGTTCGGTGACGCCGCCACCGACGATGATCGTGCCATTCTGCAGCGGTTGGTGGACGGCGTCGGTGCGGTCGTCATGGGTCGCACATCATTCGAGAAAAACGAAGGTGACGGCGGCTGGGGCGGAGCAGGACCGGTGGGCGATGTCCCGTGCTTCGTGGTCACCCATCACGCGCCGGCTCGGTCGAATCCCAATGTGTTCACGTTCGCGAACGATGGCGTGGCGAGCGCCATCGATCAGGCGCGGCGCGCTGCGGCAGAAGCTCGTGTACCTGTTCGGCGCGACCGTCATGCAGCAAGCGCTGCCGCTCGGTCTGGTCGACGAGATCCACCTGCATGTGGTCGCCGGCCTGATCGGCTCGGGTACACCGCTGTTCGGCAGGCTCGATAGGGCGATCGCCCTGGAGCGCAAGAGTGCGTCGATCACGCCTGCGGCGACGCACCTCGAATATCGCGTGCTTCGGTAAGCGGCCGAACGCGGGGCGACTTTGCAGTGCGGGAAGCCGGCCCCGCTTGTGTGCCGGATCGACCGCCTCCTGCCACCGTCTGACATCGATCAAGGAGTGATCATGGGCAAAGGTGTTGCACGGCCGATCATGTCGCTGGACGGATAGGTCGCCAAGCCGGACAACACCATCGGCAACCTGTTCTATTGGCTGCAGCACGGTCACGTGGCCACCACGACGACTGCCGGAGACTTCGACGTTCACCTCACGCCGGAGAACGCCGAACACTGGCGGACCTGGACCGCCGCCATCGGAGTCCTGATCTGTGGCAGTGATGAGTTTGTGTCCCGGTCGCCGTCATACACACCATGAACTCCGTGACCGACGAACTCCAGCCCGATCGACGACCACGCCATTGGCCTCACGTTGCGCAGCACCGTGGCGAATTACACGTTCAGGACTACGCGACAGGCGGTTCCAGATGAGTGCGCCCGCCGCCATCACAGTTACCCCGATCTTCGTGGCCGACCTGCTCGCCGAGGACGAACGGATGCCGGTCTACGTCCACGTCGTCGACCACCCTGACGCCCGCATCCTGGTCGACACCGGCTTGACGGCCTTGCACCCGTTGGTGGCCGATATGGATCCCCGTCTGCGGCCGCTCAACGAGCAGGAATTCGATCTCACCGGCATCGACATCGTGGTCAACACCCACCTGCACTTCGACCACTGCGGGGGCAATCATCTCTTCGCCGGCAAGCCGATCTACGTTCAGCGCCGCGAACTGGAGGACGCCCGCAGCCAGGACGAGTACACCATCCGCGAGTGGGTCGATCCACCCGGCGTGATGTTCGTGCCGGTCGACGGCGAGCTCGAGCTGCTTCCCGGGCTACGACTTGTCCCGGCGCCGGGCCACACCCGCGGCTCCCAGGTTGTCGTGATCGACAATGGCGGGCCTCTGACCGTCATCGGCGGCGACATGGCAGTGTGGTTCGGCGAACTCGACGAGCCGCGAACGGAAGGCCAGCTCCTGGTGCGTGCGCTCAACCCCGAGCTTGTCTGGCTGGCGCACGAGCACCAGCCCTGGAGACCCCGCTCTGTCTGAGTCAATGCGGTGGCGCATATGGGCAGCTCCTTGTGCCACGCCGTCATCAGGTCGTCGGTGCGGCAGTTCGCCGGGGTTTGGTCACCTTGACGGACAGCCGGCTGGAGTTCGGGTCGACTGCCTGGATGCTGGCGCCCGACTGAGGTGCACCGTCGGTGGGCGCCGACGCTGCTTCGACGGTCAGGCGCGGTCGTAGGTCAGGAAGCGCACGCCGCCGTCCAGCAGGAGCTCGCCTCCCGGACGGAAAGAGTGTGGCTGGAACGAACCCTCGAACATCGGCACTCCCACACCGATCACTGACGGGTTGACCTTGAGCACCAGCCGATCGATCTCGGAAAGCAGCGCGTGCGCCAACGTTCCGCCGCCGACAAGCCAGATGTCCAGACCATCCTCCGCCTTCAGCTCGCGGATACGGCGGCACGGATCGTTGCGAACGAGCTCGACACGTGGATCGGGCAATGTCGCGAGCGTCGTCGAGAACACGAGGTGACGAAGATGCGGATACGCGTCGGTGAGACCGGCCGCGAGCCCGATCTCGTAGGACACCCGGCCCTCGACGACTGTGTCGAACTGCCGTCCCTCACCGCTGATGCCCATGGCTTTTCGCGCTGGTGCGGGCATCGTCTCCGGGTAATGCTCGACGATGAAGCTGACAAGATCATTGGTGATGGGGAAGAACGACTGCCCGGTCGGATCGCCACGGTCAGGGGCAGCAATGAAACCGTCGAGCGTGGTCGCGACAAAATAGACGAGTCTGCGCATTCCATCCTCCCGCTGCCGGCCCCGGGATCGGGTACCCGCCTGGTTCCCATTCTGTCCAACATCGGTCTCATGTGGCCACCCGAATCTTCGCCGCCGGGACCCGCGTCAAGCCGAGCACCACGACCTTGGTCCTCAGCTCGGTCGGCGGTTCACCCGCTCATACACAGGCCGGCACAGTCGCCTCCGGTTGGATCGCCGCGCGTGGACCAAATCCCAACCCGCCGGCCAACATGAACCACTTGTCGCTGCCCCCGACCACCTGGCCGTTCACCCAGCAGCGCACTTCGACAGGGGTTCCCTTATGCAGGGTGGCAGTCTGCGGCGCTGACAGCAGCGGGTGCGTATGTGACGTCGTGAGGGACGTGACGACCCCCTTTGTCGTCGACGCGATCACCGCATTCGCCGGTTCCGCTGACGAGATGCGGACCGCGGTCAGCGAAATTGCGGCAATACCCAGCCCGGTCACAATTGCCTTGGAAAATGCTCGCATGGTTTCCTCCTGCGATGGCGGTGTGGAGTTCTGCGCTCCCGAATAACACCAACTTTGCTATCTGCAGCGCGAAGACGACATCCACTGATCCCCTGATGAACCGGTTGATCCCGGTGTCCACCGATCGGTGGACACAGGGGACATCGCACGGACCAGCAGTGGGTCCAGTGGTGACAGGCGACGAGGACGAGTTTCCGGCGGCGGGTCGGCAGGCACTCACACTCCCGCCCTTGATCGGCGGTCTGGTCCAGCGTGTCGCGGATGCGGATGCGAATGCGAATGGGCCTGAGCATGCCGAACTTCGGGCACGGTCTGGATGCCCGCCGGGTAGCGGACTGGGCGGCGTCGGCCGAAAGCGCCGGCTGGGACGGTTTCTTCCTGTGGGACCACGTCTTCCCGTTTGGGCCCGGCCCGATCGATGTGGTCGACCCGTGGGTGGCGCTGACGGCGGCGGCTTTGGCGACCTCGACCATTCGGCTCGGCACCCTCGTGACGCCGCTGCCACGCCAACGACCTGTTGTGCTCGCCCGCCAGACCGTCACGCTGGATCGCCTCAGTCGGGGCGGCTCGTGCTCGGTGTCGGCAGCGGCGCCTTTCCGTACGAATACGACTACTGCGGCGAGGAGGCGAACGCCGGGGTGCGGGCGGCGATGCTCGACGAGCAGTTGGAGGTACTGGCCAGGCTCTGGACCGGTGAGCCGGTCACCCACAGCGGGCCGCATTACCGGTTGTCCGGCCCGGATTTCGCGGCCGTGTGCTGGCCACCACCGCGCAGCAGCCACGGGTACCGGTGTGGGCGGGTGGCACCTGGCCGGGTCGCGGCCCGCTGCGGCGGGCGGCCCGCTGGGACGGCGCCTTCCTCATGCGCGTCGGCGCCCCGTGGGGGGTCGACGACACGCTCGCGTCCGGGCGGCTGTCACCGCGGCCAGAAAGGATCAGGCCATTCCTGTGGAGGCGCCGTTCGATTTGACGTGATCCGCTCAACAATCGCCTTGACCGGTGATGGGATCGGGCTGGTCGGAGGCCGGCGGGGTGGCGCAACGAATGCGTTCTGCGATGAGACAGCCGATGGCGCGGAGTTCCTCGACCTGCTCGGCGGAGAGCGGGTCGAAGATGAATTGCCGAACAGTGTTCACGTGCCCGGGGGCGGCCCTCACAACGCAGTCCCAGCCCTTCTGGGTGAGGAAAGCGTTGGTGTAACGCCCATTTGAAGGATCAGGTGCGCGGCGGACGAGTTCGCGTTGTTCGAGGCGTTTGACGACGTTGGACAGCCTGGACAGTGATCCTCTGGTCAACTCCGCCAGTTTGCTCATGCGGAGGGTTCGTTCGGGCGACATCGACAGCCAGGACATCACCGAGTATTCGTAGAACCCGATGCCGGAATCGCGCTGCAGTTGGGTGTCCAGTACCCCGGTCAATTGCATCGCGATGGTCGCGACGCCCATCCATGCCTCGGTTTCCTGCTCTGTCAGCCACTCGGGCTCCGGGTCGACGACGGCCGGTACACCCGGCAGCAGGGCTTCGGTCATCCACACACGGTATCGGCCGCTCGTGTTGACTTCAAGCATGAAGTGGTGCACGCTGACTTCAGCCTTGAAGTCCGGGGTTGCCCACTTTGTCGAGGGAGAAGACATGACGTTGTTCCGTTTGGACGCCAGCATCCGGGTGGCGGGATCGGCCAGTCGCGAGATCGCCGACACCGTGGAGGCCGAGTGGCTTTCCAGTCACCCCGGAGACACGGTGGAGCGCCGGCACATCGGTGTCGACGTCCTACCTTCCGACGCGTGGCCGCATGCGGTCGCCGCGGCCTGGGTGCCGGAGGGCGAACGCACGCCGGAGCAGAAGTCGGCCGTCGCACTCGCCGCAGCCCTGGTCGACGAGTTGCTCGCAGCGGACGCCATCCTGCTGGCAGTACCGCTGTACAACTTCGGTGTCTCGCAGCACTTCAAGGCCTGGGTCGACCTGATCATCACCGATCCGCGCGCCGCGCCCGGCGGTCCGGGTCTGCTGGTGGGCAAGAAGGTGGTGCTCTGCACGGTGCGCGGCGGTGCCTACGGAGCAGGCACGCCACGCGAGGGCTGGGATCACTCCACCAGCTACCTCCGCCGCATCATCGGTGATGTCTGGGCCGCCGACCTGACCGTGGTGGAGCGGGAGTTCACGCTGGTCGGGGTCAACCCCGCGCTTGACCCTTTCACCGACCTGGCCGCGTCGCTTCATCAGGGGGCTCTCGACTCGGCACGCGAAGCAGGTAAAGCGCTCGCTGCCTGACCGACTCGGGCCCGGGCGGGAGTACCGCTGTTCGCCCGGGCAGCCACCGAGGCGGCGCGCTCACCGGCGAATCCGTTCGGTGCGCTCGGCCTTGACTCCGGGCGTCATACCTGTTGCCACGCAGCCTGTTCGGCGGGAACCTGGCATTGATGGATAGCATTGACAAGGCCGTTTACGGTTCACTGGACGGGTGAGGATTCTGTTCAATTCGTGGAGTTCCTGTTCGGCGCGGCAGCCGTTGGGCGCGCCAGTGACCTGGTGCCGATGGTGACCGACCGCAGACCGGACGTCGTCATCCACGACAACTTGGAACTGGTCGCGCCGGTCCGCAGCCTCCCAGCGTGCTGATTGCGTCCTACCTACCGCAGGCCTTGGTCCTGCCGCACTGCACGGCCGTCGTCTCGCATGTGGAGGCCGGCACCATGCTTGCCGTGCCCCCGTGGCCGCGCTTCATGCGGGGCTGCGTCCGTTATCGGGAGTTGCTTGATCGTGAATTGCCCGGCGCCGCCGTTCTTGGCCGTGAGTACGACGCATAGCCCGCCATCTGTCGGGCGAAGACCAGCAGTCTTCGGGTCAGACCTGGTTGACGCCGCCGTCGACGAACATTTCGATGCCGGTGATGAAACTTGCCTCATCGGAGGCGAGGAAGGCCACGGCATTCGCGATTTCCATGGGTTTCCCTACCCGGCCGAGAGGGATCTCGGAGGCGAATTTCTGCAGCATCTTCCGTCCGTCTTCCGGTGTCGCCGCAAGGCCGACGAGGCCGGGCGTCTCCACCGGGCCGGGCACGAGGGTGTTGACCCGGATCCCGCGGCCTGCCAGTTCGGCCGCCCAGGTTCGCCCAAACGATCGAATCGCTGCCTTTGAGGCGGCGTAAACACCGAATGCAGCGCTACTCCGGGTGGCAGAGGTCGAGCCGGACAGGATGATCGAGGCTCGATCGTTGAGTACCCGCAACGCTTTTTGCACCGTGAACAAGGTGCCGGCGACATTGCGTTCGAACGTGTGGTGGTAATGCTCGCGTGTGATGTCGCTCAGTTTGCCGAACTCCCCGCCCCCGGCGTTGGTGAACAGCACGTCCAGGCCGGCCCCCCGTTCGGCGATCACATCCATGACGTGATCCAGATCGGCATCGGAGCTGACATCGCCGGCGACGGCGATCACGTCTGCGGCTGTATTGCCGGAGATGGACGCTGCGGCGGTATCCTGGGCGTCCGGCCGCCGCCCGGTGATGATGACGTGTGCTCCCTCGGCGGCCAACCGTTGCGCGGCGGCGAGACCGATTCCGCTGGTCGCGCCCGTGACCAGAGCTGTCCTGCCGTCCAGTAGTCCCATGTTCGGCTCCTTGTTTGGCACATGCGGTGTATGGGGGCGATCGATGTCGTCGGGTGTCCGAGAACCACTGCCCGCTGGCTCATCTCGCGTATCGAGATCATCCGCCGATCCAGACCACGGCCAGCAGCAACGCGGCACCGGCCACCGTTGTGGCCAGGGTCAGTGCAGACGGGTGCCTCGCATGCGCCTCGGGCAGCACGTCAGCGGTTGCCAGATACATCAGGACACCCGCGAAGAACCCGAGGTATGCGCCCAGCACGGATGGCGAGATGGTGACGGCCAGCGACAAGGTCGCACCGATAATCGGTGCCGCCGCGTCGGCGCCGAGCAGGAGCAGGCCCCGACGCCGGTCATTGCCGTACAGGGTGGTCAGTGTGTAGGTGTTGAAGCCGTCAGCGAAGTCGTGGGCGATGACCGCGATCGAGACGGCGACGCCGATCTGCACGTCGACCTGAAACGCGACACCCAATGCAAAGCCGTCCAGGACGCTGTGCGCGACAAGGGCAGACGCGGCGATCGTGCCTGCAGCGTGCTCGTGCCGGTGACTCCGGTATGCGCTTTCATGTCCGCGGTGCAGCGCGAGTGAACGCTCCACGACGTGCAGAAGCAGAAAGCCGCCGACGAACAGCAGGAGGGGCACGGGCGTGGACATCACGTCTGTCCTGTTCTGCTGCAACGACTCGGGTAACAGTTCGAAGCCAACGACCCCGAGCATGAGACCAGCTGCCAGGCCCAGGACGAGGTGGCGATAGCGATCGGCGCGAAGTGCGGCCAATCCACCGGCGAGTGTCATGAGGGCCGACCCGAATGCCACGATGACGGCTGTCACCCGCTGTTCCTCCTGCCGAGCCTGTCATCACGAAGTACCGGCCGTGGGGGGAGCGTGGACCGGGCGCTCGGTGGGACGTGACCCCGTTGAGGGTTGCTCCGGGTACACCGGTGGCGGTAGCGCCTGCAGGAAACGATGACCGATCAGAGCTGCGATGGTGCGGCCGACGAGTATCCCGACACCGATTGTCGCCACCAGGAGCAGCGCCCAGGTCCACACTCGCGCCGAGGCAACGTTCTCAGCGGCCAGCCACTTGATGATGTACGCGGCCGTGGCGGCGAAGGGGAAGGAGTATGCCCACCATCCGGGTCCGAACGGCACCGTGCGATAGAACGGGATCAGGCGTACCTGGACCATCGCCATGAGCACGGCATAGCCCGCGAGGGCAAGCGCGATCTGGTCGACCCGCCCACCGTTGATCGAGAACCAGGCGAGGCCGGCGACGACAGGCGGCGCCATCTCGATGGCGAGGGTGGGGCGCAACGCCACCGGCAACGCCGGCTGGGTGAACAGTCTGGTCAGGATGATCGAGCCCAGCACAATCCAACACACGAAGCCGTACCCGAACAGCAACTGTGCCAGTTGCCTGTTGTCAAAGCCGGCGCTCACGCCGACCGCGATCAATCCTCCGCCGACGGTTGGCAAGAAGTAGCCGGGATGCCACTGAACCAGCGCAGTGTCCGACAGGATCCACTGGCCGGACAGCCATCCCCCGGCGAGCAGGGTCAACACCAACGCGACGTAGAACACCGCATGCCCGGCCGTGGGTAGATACCTGGCGAGGGCGGCGCCGAGCATCATCGGCACAATCGCCGACACCGCCACAAATGGCCCGAAGGTGGGATCGGCCAACTCCCGCGCCAGGTCGGCCGGACGGCGGTGCCGACCGAAATAGGCCATGGCGATGAACAGCCAAACGGCAGCCGTGATCAGCCACAAAACGTTGGCGGGCCACCCGGGCGCGGCATCCAGCCCGTGTGAAATGGTCCAGCATTGGGCCAGTCCGGCGAGGCCCAGGGGGATGCCGAAGAGGTTGGCGGTGAGGCGGTGCCGGACCCGGGCTCGAGTGCGACTTCGGAAACGGAGCTGATGGCGCCCGTCGCCGGGGTGCTCGATGGGTTCCGCGGTGACGGACGCCCGCTGCCGGTCGGGGGAAATCACGGCTCGGTGGCCGCCGAGGACAGCGGCGCTGTATCGACGAGTGTGGTTGGCAACGCAGTTCTCCTTCGGTGACGAGTCGAGTGGAACCAGGGCGTTCGGTCCAGCTGGGGGTCATTCCCGTTGAAAGGCTGGCGCCGGCTTCGGATCGGCGCTCAGCGGTGCGCGGACATGCTGTTGGACGTGACAGACGTCGCCGCTTCCTCGATCAGGCCCACAACAGTGGCCGCCTCGGGAATGGCGACCGTGTGCGAGCCGCCGGCGAGTTCTACCGTGCGTCGGGACTCGGCGCGTTCGGCCATGAATCGGTGCACAGCGGCGGGAATGTTCCGGTCCTCTGCACCGAACAGGAACCACGACGGCAACCGCCGCCACGCCGCGTCTGCGGACTGTTCTTCGAGGCCGGACTGGGTGATGGGCCGTTGTGTCGCGGCCATCACCGCCGCGTCAGCGGCCGAGGAGTCGGCCGCGAACTGGCCGTGATAGCGGTCGGCGCGGATGTACAGGTCCGTTGCTCCGTCCGGCAGGGAGACGGACCGCAGGGTGTCGGCCAGAGTGCTTCCCGGAAAGCGCGCCGACAGGGTGGCGGCGCTGTCGCCGACGTCGGGAGCGAATGCGCCGACGAAGACCAAGGCCCGGACGCGGTCGCTGGTGACGTTGCTGGTCACCATTCCCCCGTAGGAATGGGCGACGAGAACGACGTCCCCGTCGACATTGTCGAGCACGCTGGACAAGTAGGCGGCGTCGCTGCTGACCCCTCGCAGGGGGTTTGCCACAGCCAGCACCGGGTACCCGTCGTCGATGAGTCCGCTGATGACGCCGTTCCAGCTGGCGGATTCCGCGAACGCGCCGTGCACCAGCACGATGGTCGGCTTGCTTGTCGTTGATGAGTGGGTCACTGTGCGCCTCCGTTGGGATGGTGATGTCCGGTGGCTCCACGGCCACCCTTGCTCTGCCCTTCTCCGTCGAAGCTGCCGTCGATCGTGGACGGTTCGGATCAGTGGTGTTGACGATGCCGTTCACCGCACTGATTGACGATCTGGCCCGCCATAAAAGGGGTAGGGCTAGCCCGATCTCTGCCGGCGAAGTTTCCGGTCAGCCCTACCTCATGCCTCCCATGTCCGTGAAATCCTGGCCCGGTGGCATGTGAGGGGCTGATGTGGATGACGGCGATGATGCGCACGTTGGACTGTCCTGTTGCCGATGGCGATCACCTCGGGGTGTTGGCAGTGCTGTCCCGCCTGCAGCGCCGCGCACGTCGATGACCGAGCTGCCGGACACCGGCGAGCGTGATCCGCTGACACTGGCTGATCGTTACTACGCCGCGTTCAACGCCCGGGATTTCGATGCGTGGCTGGAGACCCTTGCAGAGGACGTGGATGTCATTGTCGATGCGGGCGTGATGCGGGGGCCGCAGGCGGCCCTCGCCTACATGAGCGGCATCCTGCAGGCTTATCCCGGGGTCACTGTCTCCTCCCGTAGGGTTGTCGCCGCTTCCAGCGACGCGGTGGTATCGGAATTCCACCTCGCCAACCCGATAGCGGGTGCAGAGGCTCATGGTTCGAGTCCCACTGAACCGTCCGTGCCGTGGCATTTGGGCGGAGTGACCTGTGAGGTCCTCCGGGTGCGGGGGAACCGGTTGGTCTCGCTGCACAGTTACTACTCCCCGGCTGTCACCGACCGAACCCCGATCGCCTTGGTGCCGTCGAGAGCAGAGGCAGCCCGAATAGCCCACCGGCAGGCCGCTCTGGGGCGGGTCGCCACCCAGGTTGCCGGCGGCGCCACGGAGCGAGACCTCGCTGCGGTGATCAACGAAGTGATCGCGGAGTTCGCCGGTGTCGACGTCAGCCTGATGATGCGTCTGGAACCCGACGACACAGCGGTGATTTTCGCGGTGTCAGGCTTCGTGGATGGCCCTGTCTCCATCGGTGAACGGTTGGTCATCTCCGATGACATTCGGGCGGTACGGGACAGCGGGCGGACGCTGCGGTTCGGTGCGCATGGATGGCCCCTTCAGAATTTGCCCATCTACTCGGCGCCCGGGGAGAAACTTCGGTGGTGTGTCGGTGTCCCGATCATGCTGCACGGCAGGGTCTGGGGGATCAGTCTGCTCGGCTCGAGTCAGGATGAGTCGTTTGCCGACGACATCGAGGACGGCATCGTCGCTTTCACCCAGTTGGCGTCCACCGCACTGGCCAATGCGCAAGCCACTGACGAATTGCGGGAACGAGCGCGCGAGCAAACGGAGCTTCTTCATGTCGCGGAAGTCGCGGCGGCCGGCGCGGACCCGATGGAGGTCTTCGCCGCAGTCGTGCGATCAGCATCCAAAGTGCTGAACGGTCAGCTGACCACCTTGATGCGGTTCGTCGACTCCGAGGTGGCGGACGTCCTCGCGTTCAGTGGCCCAGGTATTCCGGCGACCGGCGAAAGGCTGCTGATCGACCCGGCCAGCGTCACGGCGCAGGTTCAACGCACCGGCCGGCCCGCCCGCATCGACAACTACCGAGATGCGCCGGGCAACCGATTTGCCAATGACATCGCCAAACTCCGTGCTTCCGCCGGAGTGCCGATATCGGTGCACGGTCAGTTGTGGGGAATCCTGGCCGCGACGTCGATGGACGGACCGCTGCCGGCCGACATCGAAAGTCGGCTCATGCAGTTCGCCGGAACCGTCGCCACGGCCATCGCGGGTGCTCAAGCGCGCGCTGAGCTTCGGGCACTTGCCGAGAAACAGGCGGCTCTTCGGCGAGTCGCGGAAGTCATCGCACGAGCGCCGAAGGACAACCAGATATACGACGTCGTCTGCGCGGAGGCGGCGAGGATCATCGACGAGGACACCACGCTGATTCGGCTCGACGAAGCCAACTCCTACACAGTGGTCGCAAGCAGCTGCGATATGGAGGCGATCGGTTCCCGTATCGAGCTGCCGACGGACGACGGAAGCGTGGTGTCGGAGGTCCTTCGGACGCGAAGTTCAGCAAGGGTAGAGCGTTTCGTCGAGGAACCCGAATACCGCAATTACCACCTTGATGGTCTCACCTCCAGCGTGGGCGTGCCGATCATTGTCGGCGTTCGGCTGTGGGGTGTGCTGAGTGCGGCAACCGCCGGTCGCCGGTTGCTGACGACCGCAGAACAGAGCCTGCAACAGTTCGGGGGCCTCATGGCCGTTGCCGTCGCGAACGCCGACGCACGAGGACGGCTCAAGGATTTCGCCGATGAACAAGCCGCACTCCGCAGGGTTGCCGAACTGGCCGCCCACGACGCTCCAGCAGAACAGGTTTTGCAGGCAGTGGCGGTAGAGGCGTCCGGACTTGCGGGTGTCGAGTTCGGAATGGTGCTGCAGTACGAGGGCATCGATGGTGCCAACCGCGTTGTCGCGCTCAATGGTGCCCCTGACAATTTCGCGGTCGGCATGCGGGCGCCGGGTGCGGGAGAAAGTGCGGTTCAACGTGTCTGGGGCACCGGCCGGGTGGCGCGGGTGGACGACCTCGGCGAGATGACCGGTCTGTGGCCCGGGTTGGCCCACGAGCGCGGATTCAAGGCCAGTGCCGGCGTGCCGATCGTCATTCACGGCATGCTGTGGGGTGCCTTGATCGTCTGCGGTCGCGACGACCCCGTCCCGCCGGCCGTCGAGGAGCACCTGGTGAATTTCGCCGATCTGGCTGCGACGGCCATCGGCGCCGCCAACGCACGGCAGGAGCTCAGGTTGCTGGCTGACGAGCAGGCCGCGCTTCGACGCGTCGCCGAACTTGCCGCGCACGAGGCACCGGCCGAGGACGTTCTTGCGGCTGTGGCCGCAGAAGCGTCGGCGTTGGCCGGCGTCGACTTCGCCACCCTGTTGCGCTACGGCCGCGATGGCAGCACCGTCATCGTGGCCGCGGCCGGAGCTCCGGAAGGCATTACGGTCGGTATGCGTTCGCCCGGCACGGGTGATGGTGCCGTGCAGCGTGTCTGGCGGACCGGACGACCCGCGAGGGTGGACAAGCTCGCCGAGATGACGGGAGTCTGGCCGCTGCTGGCGCACAGTAAAGGGTTCGATGCGAGCGCAGCGGTGCCGGTCGTCCTGCACGGACAGCTCTGGGGCGCAGTGGTCGTGGTCGGACGGGCCGAGGCTTTCCCCATGCCCATCGAGGAGCACCTGGCCAACTTCGCTGACTTGGCGGCAACGGCGGTGTCCGCAGCCGACGCACGTCAGGGGCTCAGGCGGCTCGCGGCCGAACAAGCCGCGGTGCGGCGGGTGGCAGAGCTCGTCGCCCGCAGTGTCGAGTTGGATCAGATCTTCAACGCCGTCACGACCGAGACCTCCTCGCTGCTGGGGAATGCGGCCGCGACACTGCTGCGTTACGAGCAGGCCGCGGATGCCACTGTTGTCGCCAGTACGAACGATTCGACTCCCCGCGAGCGGCGAGTGCCCGTCGGTCCCGGTCCCGACCTCGAACCCGATCTCCACCGCCCCACGGACCCGAGCGTCCCGGCCGGAATTCCCGTGTACGCGGGCGACGGGGTGGTCACAGTGCCGGTCACCGTCGAAGGGCACGCCTGGGGTGCCGTCACAGTGGCCACCTCGGGGGCACCGTTCCCGGCCGGCATCGAGGAACAGCTGACACCCTTCGCCGAGCTGACGGCCGTCGCCGTCGTGAATGCCGAGAACAAAGCGAAGCTCACCGCCTCCCGCGCGCGCGTCATCGCCACCGCCGACGAGACCCGTCGGCGGATCCAACGAGACGTCCACGACGGTGCCCAACAACGACTGGTGCACACCATCATCGTTTTGAAGATGGCACGGGACGCTGCGTTGGAGGGCCGGCCCACCAACGAGTTGGTGAACGAAGCCCTGAGCAATGCCGAACGGGCGAGCAAAGAACTTCGGGATATCGTCCACGGCATCCTGCCCGCTTCACTGACCCGCGGCGGCCTGCGCAGCGGCCTGGAGTCGCTCCTGCTCGACCTCGCGTTACCGGTCGAGCTCACGGTGGGCGCCCCGAGGCTCTCACCTCAGATAGAAACAACCGCGTACTTCATCGTTGCCGAGGCCATCACCAATGTCGTGAAACACGCGCATGCGAACCGCGCGACCGTGGACGTCAAGGTCGAAAATTCGACCTTGATCATCCATATCGAAGATGACGGCGTAGGTGGTGCGGACCCCGGCAACGGATCCGGCCTGACCGGACTACTCGACCGGGTGGAAGCCGGCAACGGATCCTTGAGGGTGACCAGCCCTGCCGGAGGTGGGACCAAGTTGAGCGCGAAGCTGCCGCTCGACGGGCGTTCCTACGCTCTGCTCACGCCCTGAACCCTTCCGCCGCATTCGCTGCGGCCACATGAGACACGCACACCTCCAACCCTTCTGCCAGCAGCCAGGGCATCGAGACGATTGTCCGGGGTAGGGCTGTCCGGACATGTGAAATCCGGGCAGCCCCCCTCACATGTCGGGCCAGTGGGGATGTCGTCCGTCCCGGTAATTGCGAGGCTGAAAGCGCCTCGGACACAACCAGTTCCCGTCAGGGACCAACAGGAGGGCAAGCCCCATGCCAAAAGTCACCGTCGGTCAGGTAAACGGCCACGACATCGACATCTACTACAAGGATTGGGGGAGCGGGCAACCGGTCGTCTTCAGCCACGGGTGGCCCCTGACCTCGGATGTGTGGGACGGCCCCGCCAACTTCGTGGCGTCTCAGGGTTTCCGGGCGGTCGCGCACGACCGCCGCGGCGGTGGCCGTTCCAGCCAGCCGTGGAGCGGCAATGATCTGGACCATTACGCCGACGACTTGGCCGCAGTCATCGAGTCGCTGGACCTCGAGGACGTCGTGCTGGTGGGTCACTCCACGGGCGGCGGAGAAGTCACCCGGTACATCGGGCGCCACGGAACAGCGCGAGTGGCAAAGGTTGTCCTGCTCTCCGCGATCCCACCCCTGATGTTGAAGACTGACGCCAACCCTGAAGGGTTGCCCATCGCGCCGTTCGACGAGATCCGCAACGGCCTGCTCACCGATCGATCCCAGTACTACCGCGACCTGGCGTACCCGTTCTACGGAGCCAATCGGGACGGGTCGGTGGTTTCGGCAGGAGCAAGGGACGCATTCTGGCTGATGTCGATGACAGTCGGCCTCAAAGGCGCCTACGACTGCGTGAAGGCCTTCTCTGAGACAGATCTCACCGAGGACCTCAAGAGGATCGACGTCCCTACCCTCATCCTCCACGGAGATGACGACCAGATCGTCCCGATCGAGGCAGCGGCCCTCAAGTCATCCAAGATCGTGCCGAACGCCACCCTCAAGATCTATCCCGGTGCCCCCCACGGGCTCACCGGTGCCCACGAGCAGGAATTCAACAAAGACCTGTTGACCTTTCTCAACAGCTGATAGGTCCACGCCCCACACCCACCTGCCAAAGGAGCCACTGATGTCACAGTCCCGCAATTCCAGCAACGCCGTTCGCAGGGTCCTGATATCCCTGCTCGTGACCGTCCTCGCCTCGGCTGGAGTGTTTGCCGTCAGCGCCTCGGCGCAGACCGCGGTACGCCCCGCGCCGAAGCCGACCATCGTTCTCGTCCACGGAGCGTTCGCCGACGCGTCCGGCTGGAACGGTGTCGCTGAGCGGCTGACCCGAAAGGGCTATCCGGTCATCGCACCGGCCAATCCGCTACGCGGTCTCAGCGCTGACTCGGCTTATCTGCACAGCTTTCTCAGCCAGGTCGACGGGCCGGTGTTGCTGGTGGGCCACTCCTACGGAGGGGCCGTGATCACCAACGCCGCCGTCGGCGCGAGCAACGTCGTTGGCTTGGTGTATGTCTCCGGGTTTGCGCCGGACGAAGGTGAGCGATTGATCGATGTCGAGGCCGGATCGAAGGACAGCGTCCTGGATACCGCTCTGGTATCGACGAACTACCCCACGGCGGTCGGCTCGCAAACCGCTGTCGAGTACTCGATCGACCCCGCCAAATTCCGCGCAGTGTTCGCCGCCGACCTCCCTGCTCGGCAGACCCGGCTGATGGCGATCACGCAGCGGCCGACCGCCGACGCGGCGTTCTCCGAAGCGTCGGGCCCGGCGGCATGGAAATCGCTGCCGAGCTGGGCGGTGATTGCCACCGGCGACAAGGCCGCCGGGAGCGACGTCCTTGTGTCCATGGCTCAACGGGCGGGCGCCGAGATCACCATGCTCAAGGGCTCCCACGTCATCATGATCTCCAAGCCGAAGCGGGTCGCCGATGTCATCATCGACGCCGCGGAGGCGACGGGTCGGCACTCTTGAGCACTGCCGAACACCTCGTCGGACTCTGTTCGAGTGAGGCACACACAGCTGCCCGGAAGCGTGCGAAACCGGACTAATGACGCGGACGGGCGAATTGATCCGATCGTCATGCCGCCCGCAACCCGCGCGAGCAAAATCGACTCGTTGCCAGTCGCCCCGGCCGGCACTCCGCTGGGAGGAGTCAACGATGACTGATCATCAGATGTCCCGTCGCTCGGCACTGGTCGGCCTCGGCGGAACCGCCGTCGGGGCGGCACTCTCGACGTCCGTGCTGGCCGCCCCCGGCGCTGTTGCCACCACCACCCAGCACGCGGCTCCGGTGACCTCGGCGGGACGGTCGCGTACCGACCGAAGGATTGAGCGACTACTGAGCAGGATGACGTTGGACGAGAAGCTGGGTCAGCTGCAACTGCTGAGTACGCCGGAATTGGCGACGGCGTCGCTGGCCACCGGAGCGCCCTGCGGTGGGGTCTTCTCGGTGGTCGGCGCCGCCACACTCAACCAGCTGCAACGGCTGTCGGTTCAGGAGACCCGGCTGCGGATACCGCTGATCTTCGGCTTGGACGTCATTCACGGATACACCACCAACTTCCCGATCCCGTTGGGACAGGCCTCGAGCTTCGACCCGGGCGTGGCAAAGACCGACGCAGTGGTCTCTGCGGCGGAAGCCCGCCGCAGCGGCATCACGTGGACGTATTCGCCGATGATGGATGTCACGCACGAACCGCGTTGGGGGCGGATCGCCGAGGGTAGTGGCGAGGACCCGTACCTCAACACCCAGATGGCGGTCGCCAAGGTACGTGGATATCAGGGAGACGACTATTCTGCCCGCGACAAGCTGGCCGCGTGCGCGAAGCATTACGTCGCCTACGGTGGTGCCGAGGGCGGCCGCGATTACAACACCGTGGATGTCTCTGTCCAGGAACTGAACAACCAGTATCTCCCGCCGTTCAAGGCTTCGGTGGAGGCAGGTGTGGCGACGGTGATGGCGGCGTTCAACGCCATTTCTGGAGTGCCGGCGCATGCCAATTCCTACACGCTCCGCGCCATCCTCAAAGGCGCCTATGGCTTCGACGGATTCGTCGTGAGCGACTACACCGGCATCCAGGAACTGATCATGCACGGAGTGGCGGGCGACGGTGCTGATGCAGCAGCGGCGGGTCTTACGGCCGGGGTCGACATGGAAATGGTGTCCACCAATTACGTGGACTTCGGCCGGTCCCTGCTGGATCAGGGGCGTGTCACCCGGCGGGAGATCGACGACGCGGTCCGCAGGATCTTGCGGGTGAAGTTCGCACTCGGCCTTTTCGACCATCCCTACGTCGATGAATCCAGAGAGGTGGTCAGCGTCTCCCCGGCGGCGCGGGCGAAAGCCCGGGTCGCGGCAAGCAGGTCGATGGTCCTCATGAAGAACGAGAACGCCGTGCTGCCCTTGCCCAGGGCCGCCAGGGTCGCGGTGATCGGCCCGTTGGCAACCGCGACCTACGACCTCAACGGCACCTGGTCGGGGCTGGGAACCGGCGCGGGCACCACCCCGCCGGTCACTGTTCTGGACGGCATCAGGGCGGCGGCCGCGGATCCGTCCGCGGTCAGTTACACCCAGGGTTGCGAGATCGAGTCCGACGACACCAGTGGGTTCGCTGCGGCCGCGGCTGCAGCGGGGGCCGCGGACGTGGTCGTCCTCGCGCTCGGTGAGAGCGCGGCGATGAGCGGGGAGGCGTCCGCCCGCAGCAACATCGACCTGCCAGGTGTGCAGGAGGGCCTTCTCGCAGCGGTTGTCGGTGCCGGAAAGCCGGTTGCCGTGGTGCTGATCAACGGCCGGCCGCTGACATTGCAGTCGACACACGACACGGCGGCCGCGATCCTGGAGGCATGGGCCCCGGGAGTCGAAGGCGGGAACGCTGTTGCAGACATCCTGTACGGCAAGGTGAACCCGGGCGGAAAGTTGCCCGTGTCGTTCCCCCGGGCGGTGGGTCAGATCCCGATCTACTACAACCACCTGAACACCGGACGGCCGGCGGACCCGAACAACAAATACACTTCCAAGTATCTCGACCTGCCGAGCGGGCCGCTGTACACCTTCGGCTTCGGGTTGAGCTACTCGACATTCACCATCAGCGCGCCGCGGCTCAGCTCCAACCGGATGAAGCGGCGCGGCGGCCGGATCGAGGTGACGGTCGACGTCCGGAACACCGGCTCCGTCGCCGGTGACGAGGTCGTTCAGCTCTACCTGCACGATCCGGTGGCCTCCATCTCTCAACCGGTGCGTCGGTTGCGCGGATTCCGCCGGGTCACGCTGGAGCCGGGCGAGGAGAAGACGGTGCGGTTCACCGTCAGCACCGCTGACGTCGGCTTCTTCGACAATCAGGCCAGGTTCATTGTGGAAACCGGAACAATCGAGGTCTATGTCGGGAACAGCGCCGAGGCAGATCAGAAGGCCACGTTCACTGTGGTGTCGTGACGCCGGGCCTCCTGACGTCGTCCAGGTCGGTGATGAACTGAACGTGCCGGCGCGGCTCCAGGTGGGCGAGCCCAGTGATCGACCCTTGCAGCATGGCCGAGCGCCGCCGGTGTTCGTCCTGCCTGTCTATTCGGTGTTCTGCCGCGACCGGCGTAAACCGTCCGACGTGGCCGCCACAATGGCTGCGGTGCCGGCTCCGAGAATGGATCCGATGGCAACATCACCCGGGTAGTGCACACCGGTGTGCACTCTGGAATAAGCCACCCCGCCGGCGAGCAACCGGATCGGCACCGCCAGCGCGGGCACGTGCCGGCCCACCGCGTAGGCGAACGCGAAGGCCGAAGCGGAGTGTCCGGACGGGAACGACGTGGACTTCGGCATCGATACGAACCGGGCATCGGACGAGCCGGCCGATGCCCGTTCGGGCCGTTTCCGCGAGGCGATCGGCTTGATCCCGAGATTGACGGCTGCTGAGGTGGCACCGATCGCCAGGACACCTTCCAACGCGGCTCGGCGTCCGCGTTTCCCGCCGACGACCGCGACAGCGGCGGATATTCCCAACCACAGACGGGAGTAGTTCGCCGCATTCGAGAGCCGGCGCACGTGAGCGTCGAGCAGTGGCGTCGGTGTATCCGCGACGGCACGGTAGACGGCCCGGTCAACAGCGCCGAGTTCCCGCAGTGCTCTGGCGACGGGGGAGCCAGCACCACGGCGGGCCTGGACACCGTCTGCGAGTGCGTCTTCCGGTGGACGCTGTTCGTCGTCGACCCGCTCCGTCATCCCTCGCACCTTTCCCGCGCTTCGATGGTGGAGGTGCGAGCTTCTCATTGTCGTTACTTCGCCGCTCGGTATCGACTCCATCTGCGATCGGCGTCACCCGGGGGCTCAGCGGATCATCCGACCGATGACTCCCCGGCAACATCGCGGTCCGACGATGATGGACGCTGCAACACAAGAACTTTCCGGCTCACTCGACAGATCGGTGCTGTTGCCCGGCAACCGGGGTACAACCGCGCCCGGACGGTCTGGAACGCCGTCGTCGACCGACAACCACGGGTGATCGTGCGGTGCTCGAGTGTTCGGGACGTCGTGACGGCAATCCGGACGGCGACCGAACACGGCCTGGAGATCGGCATCAAATGCGGTGGACACAGCGCCGCGGGTCACGCCGTGCCCGACGGCGGCCTGATGATCGACCTGACGCCCCTGCGCGCGGTGCGGGTCGACCCGGGCCGGCGCACGGCTGTCGTCGAGGGCGGCGCACTGCTCGGTGCGCTCGACCGACCTTCCTCGTCCATGGCCAGATCCTCCTCGCTCGGTCAACGGACCCCAGGAGATGATGTCTGATACCAAGATCAATCTGTGTCGATAACTCAGGCGCAAACCACCTCCGGTACTCCGACACCCGGCTGACAACAGTCAGCTGAACGTTGAGCGATCCGTGTTGTGGTCAGTGCCGCGGTTGGGTAGTACTGCTCGGCATGCACAGGATTCTGCTGCGGGAAGTTGTTGTCGATGCACCGGCCGACACGTTTGCTGCAACGCGTGACTTCTGGGCGGCCGCACTGCTGACCGAGGCGCGCCAGGTCGAGGATCATCCGGAGTTCGCAGCTCTGCCTGATCCGGCTTCGTTGTCGTGGGTGGGACTGCAGAGCATCGGCAGCGGCGCGGCGCGCTTTCATCTGGATATCGAGACCGACGATGTGGACGCTGAGGTCGAGCGGTTGACCGGCCTCGGCGCAGTGAAAATCGCTGAAGGCCGGACGTGGGTGGTGATGCAGGACCCCTCGGGCCTGGTGTTCGACGTGGTGCCGAACGAGACGCCATTCTTCTCCGAACGAGCCCGCCAGGTCGGGTAGTTGTGGCGGCTTCGTCAGTGGGTGAAGGAAGCGAGCGGTTCGTTCGGATCGACGATGTAGGTGGACAGCATCTGGCCGGTGCCGGGTCCCAGGTCCAATGCATTGTGCGGAACACCCGGGGGAATCAGGAATCCGTCACCTGCCTGCAGTTGGAGCGTGGGTTGGTCCTTGATCTCCATCTGAACCGAGCCCTCGACGATGTACCCGACTTCTTCGCCGGGATGGACGTGCCATCCGGATGACACTCCGACGGGGATCTCCGTCCGCACCTGCACGATGATGCGCCCGGGGATCGAGGAATCGTGGCGCTGAATTTCCGTGCGCTGCAGGCCGGCGGTCAGGTCGTCCTTCCGGTTCGATGAATCGACATTCGTTGTCATGATGAGCCTCTCGACGATCCAGATAAGGGGGAAAGTGCGTCCGAACGACCAGCGGAGAGCAGCGCCAGGATCTCCCTGGAGACTTCCTCCGGTTGGTCCTCGACCAGGAAATGTGTGGCATCGACGCCGCGACCGGTGATGTTCTCCGCCCAGGGTCGCCATACCTCGAGCACGTCACCGTAGAGCCGCGGCAGCGCACCACGGCTGCTCCACAGCAGCAGGAGCGGACACTGGATGCGTCGTGTACCCAGGTCTGCGTCGTCGTGCATCCGGTCGAGGGTGGCGCCGGCCCGATAGTCCTCGCAGATCGCCTCGACGGTGCTCGGGTCGTCCAGCAGCTCCCGATATGCGGAGACGAGCGCCTCGGGATAGCGGTCCGGAGTCTTGCCGATGCCCAGCGCCCGTACGTGGTGGTCGAAGAACGCGCCGGGATCGGCATTGATGAGCCGCTCCGGGAGGGGGGCCGGTTGCGCCAGAAAAGACCAGTGCCAGTACAGCAGCGAGAGCTGGGCGTCGGCCCGCGCCCACACATCCCCGGTCGGCACCACATCGAAGGCCGCGGCTGCGGTGACCCGGGTGGGATGGTCCAACGCCATCCGGTACGCGATCCGCCCACCCCGATCGTGGCCCGCCACCGCCCAGCTCTCGTGACCGAGTTCCCGCATCACCTGAACGAGGTCGACGGCGAGGGCTCGTTTGGAATGGGGCGCATGATCCGGCTCCGGCGTGGGGCGGAACGATGCGCCGTAACCGGGCAGGTCGACGACGACGACCGTGTGCTGTTCCGCCAGCAGGCCCGCGGCGGCATGCCACATGAGATGGGTCTGCGGGTATCCGTGCAACAGCAGCAGCGGGGGACCGTCACCGCCCACCCGGGCGAACACCGACCCTCGGTCGGTCGGCACGAGCTGTTCGGTGAATCCGGCGAACACGGGTGATCAGCTTGACGAGGTGGGAATGGCGGCGCCGGCGTCGGCGAGGAACGTCAGCAGCGCGCTGTTGACCTCCTCGGCGTGGGTCACCACCCCCAGGTGTGGTCCGCCGTCGATCTCGATGTAGGTCGCATCCGGCAGCGCGGCGTGCAGGCGTCGACCCTGTCCATCGATCGGCAGGATGCGGTCGGCGGTTCCATGGATGATCAGCGTCGGCACGTCGATATGGGTGATGTCATCGCTGAAATCAGACAGCCAACCGGGCGGGCACGCCCAGGTCGCATATGCGCCTGCTTCTGCGCCGGCGTTCCACAGCGCCCGCACCGTGGCTTCGCTGACCCGTTTACCCTGGTAGTCCTCCAGGTTGAGGAAGTCGTTGATCAGGCCGTTCAGCCAGGTGTAGCGGTCGTCCAGGATGGCGCTCTGCACGCCGGCAACGCCCGCGGCGTCGACACCCTGCGGGTTGGCCTCGGACTTGGCGAAGGACGGTGCGAGGGTTTCGATGAACACGCAACTACGCAGTCGCTCGGTGCCGGTGGTCCCGATGTACCTGGCCAGCTCACCGGTGCCGAGGGACAGCCCGACAACGGTCGCGTCGCGCAGGTCGAGCTGCGTCATCACCTGGTCGAGGTCCGCGGCCAGGGTGTCCCAGTCGTACCCCACCGTGGGGCGGCTCGACCGACCGAAACCCCGCCGGTCGTAGGTGATCACGCGGTACCCGGCGGAGATCAGCGGGTGGAATTGCGGCTCCCACGACCGGCTGTCCAGCGGCCATCCGTGAAGCAGGACCACCGGCCTGCCGTCGCCGTTGTCCTCGACGTACAGTTCGATCGGCTGTGAATTCTGCTGTCCTACTGAGATTGTCGCCATTGAGATGCCTCCCTGGTCGGTGTGTTGACCCCATGAGGTTCCAACGCGGGACACGAGCCCAGTAGGCCCGCTCGCCAGAAAAACATTTCCGGCCAGCCCTACCCTCGGGCAGGGGCGTCCGTGCGATCCTCGATTGGTGGCGCATTCGGTATTGATCGTCGATGACGATGCGGATTTCCGTGACCTCGCGTCCCGGGTCGTCGTCGGCTGGGGTCATACCGTGGTCGGCCTCGCCGGAAGCGTCGCCGAGGCGTTGACACGGGCCGCGGAGCTGCGGCCCGACACAGCGCTGGTCGACATCGGTCTTCCCGACGGTGACGGGTTTGCGCTGACCGAACAACTGGTCGCCCTACCGTGGCCGGTCCGCGTCGTCCTGATCTCCTCGGATTCCGACCCGTCGAATGCCACCGCTGCCAGGAGGGTGGGAGCGTGGGGGTTCGTGCCGAAGGATGAACTCTCCAGTGCTGAACTCCGCGGCTGGATGGACCGGGGTTGAGCGGATGGGCCTGAACGAACCGATGGACCCGACCGTGCCGTCGGAACGGCCGGCGCGGGCGCTCCGGGTGTGCATCGGTGAGGACGATGTGCTGCTGCGGGAGGGAATCGTCCGGATTCTGGTCGGCGCCGGGCTCGACGTGGTGGCGCAGTCCGGTGATGCGCAGGAGTTGTTGCGCGAGGTGCTGGCCTTCCGGCCGGACGTCGCGATCTTCGACGTGCGCATGCCGCCGCGGCACGAGGACGACGGACTGGTCGCGGCCATCGAAGTACGACGGCAGCTGCCCCGCACCGGCGTCCTGATCCTGTCCCAGTACTGCGAGCCGAGTTTCGTGATCGACCTGATCGGCGATCGCCCGGAAGGCGTCGGGTACCTGCTCAAGGAGCGGGTGGGGGATGTCGCCGTCTTTCTCGACGCCGTGCACCGGGTGGCCGGAGGTGGTAGCGCGCTCGACCCCGAGGTCGTGGCCCGGATGCTCGGGCGTCCGGCACCGGGTGACGCGCTGTACCCCCTGACGCCGCGGGAGCGAAGCGTTCTCGCCGCGATTGCGCAGGGCCTGTCGAACCTGGGGATCTCGAGATCACTCCTGATGAGTCAGGCGGCGGTGGAGAAGCACGTGACGGCGATCTTCCGCAAGCTGGGTATCCCCGCCGCGGACACCGAGCACCGGCGGGTGCTGGCCGCCATCGCGTATCTGCATTCGCGGGAGAGCCGGTGACACGGCCGCAGGCCCGCACCGATCCGGCTCGTCTGCCCGGTCACCCGCCTGCGGACGCGCCGGGAGTTGCGGCCGGCGGCCCACCGTCGGGCACCACCGCGGCGCGGGACTCGGTCGTCGACCGGTACTACGAGACGTTCAACGCGCGCGACTTCGATGCCTGGGTCGAGACTCTCGAGGAGGACGTCGAGGTCCTCACCGACACCGGTGTGCTGCGTGGGCGGTTGGTCGCTCGCGCCTACCTCAGCGGCATCGCGCAGGCCTATCCCGGCGTCACCGTGGCCAATCGCAGAGTCGTCGCCGAGTCGCCGAACGCCGTCGTCTCAGAGTTCCAGCTCCTCAACCCGACGGCGGAACTGGTGCCGGACCCTTCGCGTCCGGACCGGCCGGGCGTGCCATGGCGGCTGGACGGTGTGACCTGTGAGGTGCTCAGGTTGCGCGGCGGTCTGATCAGTTCCCTGCACAGCTACTACTCGCCGGCTCCCACCGACCGGACTCCGGTCGCTGAAGTTCCGTCGCGCGCGGAGGCGGCACGGATAGCGCACCGGCAGGCCGCCCTGGGACGGGTCGCAACACAGGTCGCCGTCGGCGGGTCGGAGCAGGACCTGGTCGCGGTGATCAACCAGGTGATCGCGGAGTTCGCCGGTGTGGATGTCAGCCTGATGATGCGTTTCGAAACCGCCGACACCGCTGAGGTAGTCGCGGTGTCGGACCTGATCGATGACCCGGCTGCCATTGGCCAACGACTGCTGTTGCACGACGATATCCGGGCGGTACGCGACAGCGGCCGCGCCCTCCGGTTCGGGGCGAATGGATGGCCGCTGCGCGGATCACTCGACCGGTCGGCGCGGACGAAGGACCTGCAGTGGTGCGTCGGAGTCCCGATCATGCTGGACGGCAAGGTGTGGGGCGTCAGCCTGCTGGGTTCAACTCAGAATGAGCCATTTGCGGACGACATCGAGGATGGCATCACAGCTTTCACCCAGTTGGCGTCCACCGCCCTGGCGAACGCGCAAGCCAACGACGAGCTGCGGGAACGGGCACGGGAGCAAGCCGAACTGCTGGAGATCGCCGAACTCGCGGCCGCCGGTGCGCAGCCGCCGGAGGTGTTCGCCGCCATTGCCAGGTCGGCTTCCGCGCTGATCGATGGCCTGCCGACCTTTCTGATGCGGTTCGTCGACGAGGACTCGGCGGACCTGCTCGCACTCCACGGCATCGACGCGGCTGTTCCCCGCGCCGGTAGAAGGGTCATCGTTGATCCTGGCGGCGTTGCGGCACAGGTGCAACGCACCGGTCAACCCGCGCGCATCGACGATTACGGCAAGCCCCCCGGCAATGGACTGGCCACGCAGGTCGGGCTGCGCGCGTCGGTGGGAGTCTCGGTTGCGGTCGGCAGCCGGCCCTGGGGTGTCCTGGTGGCGAGTTCCATGGAGACGGCGCTGCCGCCCGCGGCCGAACGGCGTCTGTCGCTCATCGCGGACACCGGTGCGGCGGCGATCGCCGGTGCCCAGGCCCGTGGCGAACTGCTGGCGCTGGCCGAGGAGCAGGCCGCTTTGCGCCGGGTCGCCGAATTGGTGGCGCGCGGGGTCGGCCAGGCTGAGGTGTTCGACACGCTGACCGCCGAGGCAGCCGGCCTGATCGACGAGCCGACCACCCTGATCCGGTTCGACGAGGCACCGGACTACACCGTGGTCGCGACCAGCGGCGGTCCGATGCCGTTCGGCGCCCGGCTCAGCATCGAGGAGGGAAGTCTGTTCGCAGAGATCCGGCGAACCAGGCGGCCCGCACGGATCGACGCCGCCGAACGAACCGGACGGATCGACGGAACCGACGGTCGTGATCATGACGGTGGCTCTTCCGAGGTCGGCGTGCCGATCATCGTCGGTGTCCGGTTGTGGGGCGTGCTGAGCGCGACGAGCACCGATCACCGGCTCGTGACCACCATCGAACACGGCCTGCGGCAGTTCGTCGGGATCGTGGCCGTGGCGGTGGTCAACGGTGAGGCCCGCGGACAACTGCAGGATCTGGCCGCCGAACAGGCCGCGCTGCGACGGGTCGCCGAGCTGGCCGCCCGTGACGCGCGCGCGGAAGAGGTTCTTTCGGTCGTCGCCAGAGAAACTTCCGTGCTCGCCGGCGTGGAGTTCGGGATGGTGGTCCGCTACGCCGATCGACACGGTGCAAGCCAGATCGTGGCTCTGGACCGCGCTCCCGCCGATTTCGTCATCGGGATGCAGGCACCGGGCACGGGTGACGGCGCGGCGCAACGGGTGTGGCGCACGGGACGAGCGGCGCTGATCGACGATCTTTCTCAGATGGACGGCCGCTGGCCCCAGCTGGCGCACGCCCACGGCTTCACGACGAGCGCCGGCGTGCCGATCGTCATCCGTGGCGAACTCTGGGGTGCGTTGATCGTTCTCGGACGCCAGCGGGGCTTCCGGCAGGACATCGAGGAGCACCTGGCCCACTTCGCCGAACTGGCAGGCACCGCCATCGCGACCACCGAAGCCCGCCAGACGCTCCGGGACCTCGCCGACGAGCAGGCAGCTCTGCGTCGGGTGGCCGAACTCGCCGCGCACAACGCACCGGCCGAACAGGTGTTGCAGGCTGTTGCCAGCGAGGCTGCGGCGCTGACCGGCGTCGAGTTCACGACCTTGCTCCGATACGGCCCGGAGGGCAGCAGCCAGATCCTCGCACTGGACGGGGCACCCGACGGTGTCGCAGTCGGGATGCGCTCACCAGGGACCGGCGACGGTGCGGTGCAACGTGTCTGGCGCACGGCGCGACCGGCGCGCATCGACAATCTCGCCGAAATGTCCGGCGTCTGGCCGCAACTTGCCGCACGTCACGGATTCACCGCCAGCGCCGCCGTTCCGATCGTCATCCGCGGCGCACTATGGGGCGCCCTGGTCGCGGTGGGGCGGGGCGAGGCTTTCCCGCGCCCGATCGAACAACACCTGGCGAACTTCGCCGAACTGGCCGCGACCGCGGTCTCCGCCGCCGATGCACGCCAGGAACTGACGTTGCTCGCCGAGGAGCAGGCTGCGCTGCGTCGCGTCGCAGAACTGGTCGCGCGCGGAGCGGTCCTCGACGAGATCTTCCGCGCGGCCGCCACCGAAGCGTCGACCCTGTTGGGGAACCTGTCCGGAGCGCTGTTGCGGTTCGAGGCAGACAGTGCGGTGGTCGTCGCGGCCTGCAACAGTCCCGTACCGCTGGGACTGGGCGTGCCGATCGACGACGAAAACAATCTGGGCGCAGTCCGTCGCACCGCTCGGCCTAGTCGGGCCGACACTTTCGAGGGGACCTCGCTGGCGGAGATCGCCGTCGCGGTCGGCGTCGGCGCCGGCGTCGCCGTTCCCGTCGTCGTCGAGGGCCGCGTCTGGGGGGCGCTCACCGCCAGCACCCCGGACACACCGTTGCCCGAGGGAAGTGAGGAGCGGCTCACCCCGTTCGCGGAACTCGTCGCGGCTGCCATTGCCAACGCCGAGAACAGGGCCAAGCTCACCGCATCCCGTGCGCGGGTGGTGGCCACCGCCGACGAAACCCGCCGACGCCTGCAACGCGATGTCCACGACGGCGCGCAGCAACGGTTGGTACACACCATCATCGCGCTGAAGCTGGCGCGCGACCTGCTGTCCGCCGAAGACCCCGCGTCTGCGCTGTTGCGAGAGGGACTGGGCCATGCCGAACGTGCCAACAGCGAGTTGCGTGACATCGTCCGTGGAATTCTGCCCGCTGCGCTGACGCGCGGCGGACTGCGCAGCGGGCTGGAGTCGCTGCTGGCCGATCTCGCCCTGCCCGTCGACCTCACGGTCGTCGCGCCCCGCCTCCCGGCGCATATCGAGACCACCGCCTATTTCCTGGTGGCTGAGGCGATGACCAACGTGGCCAAGCATTCTCACGCGAATCGGGCAATGGTCGATGTCCATGTCGAGCACCGGACGTTGGTCATCGATGTGCGCGACAACGGCGTCGGTGGCGCGGATCCGGCGGGTGGTACCGGACTCACCGGCTTGTTCGACCGGGTCGAAGCCAGCGACGGCACGTTGACGGTGACCAGCTCCGCCGGCCTCGGAACCGCGATCCATGCGGAGATCCCGATTCCGGAGCCGTTGGCAGGCACTACCTTCGGCGATGTGGGCGTCAGTTCCTGACGCGGACGCAGCAGGGTGGGGGACGATCCACCCTCACTGGTGGGCGGGCGGCGGCCCGTGTACGGGGAGGCGTACCAGAAGGGTGGTGCCGACACCTGGCGGGCTGGCGATGGTGAGAACGCCGTCGACGGCTTCGACCCGGTCGGCGAGCCCGATCAGCCCGGTGCCACGGCTGGGGTTCGCACCCCCGATGCCGTCGTCGCGGACCTCGATGAGAAGTGTGTTGCCCTCCATCGCGACTGAGACCGCGGCTCGCTGGGCCTGGGAGTGCTTGACGACGTTCGTCAGTGCCTCGGCCACGATGAGGTAGGCGGTCTGCTCCGTGCCGGTTGAGAATCTCGGCGCGGTCACCTGAAGATCCACCCGCAGCGCCAGGTCCGCGATCAGCGACTCGAGACCGAGACGCAAACCCCCTCGGGTCAGTGCTGCCGGAAGGATCCCGCGGACGATATCGCGCAGTTCGCTGCTGGCCCGCTCGGCATTGAACAGCGCCTCCTCGACCAGCGCATCCGGTGGTCTGCCGGTGGCGATTGCATGCCGGGCCAGCTTGAGCGTGAGGATGGTGTGCACCAGTCGCTGCTGGGCGGTGTCGTGCACGTCGCGTTGCAGGCGACGTCGGGCCTCGTCGGCGGAGGCCACCACGCGCGCACGGGAGGCCGTCAGGTTCGCCTTGTTCTGGGCGTTTGCGATGGCGGCACCGGCCAATTCGGCAAACTTGCGCAACCGCTGATCGATGTCTTCCGGCACCGGCCACTGCCGCCTGCTGAGAGTCAGCGCCCCCCACAGCCGGCCCTCGACGGTGATCGGGGCTGCGACGGTCGGACCGATCCCCGGCTGCGGGGGAGCGTCGGTCGAAGGTCTGCGCTGGAAGCTCTCGAGCGGTGCGGGACTGCCGGTCCGGGCGAGGTCGCTGAGCAGTGCGCCTTCATGTGGTTGACTGCGAAAGCCGACGGCCAGAGTGCTGTTTGCTGCTGCAACCGCGATGAAGCTGCCGTCACTGTCGAACTGGACCAGGACTGCGGCGACGTCCTCCACGAGATGCGAGGCCCCGGTTGCCACGGCCGTGAAGACCTCGTCCAGGGCCGCGCCGCGGGCGACCAGTCCGGCAACGCGACCCAGAGCTGCCTGCGTCTCCGCGAGCGTGCGCACGGCGCTGCGCGCCTGGGCGGCGGACATGGCGATGCCGGCCAGCTCGGCGAATCTGGTCAGCTGCTCCTCGGTCGCGGCCGACAACCTTTGTCGCCCCGCCGCGAAGAGGGCGCCCCACAGTGCGCCGTTGATGAAGATGGGTACCCCGACGCCCGTGGTGAATCCCGACCGGGTCGCAATCTCGGGCCAGCTGCCCGGTACCGAGCTCAGATCGTCCACCCGCGCGTGCTGACCCGATCGGAGGGAACCCAGTACCTTGCCGTCACCGTCGCCCGGCGCCCGCATGCCGACGAAGTAGCCCTCGGGTGCGCCGTGCAGGGCGACGATCTCGCTGGAGCCGTCGGGATTGTGGCGAAACAGTCCGCTGTACTCGACGTTGGTCACGGTCGAGGCCCCGAGCGCGACGGCGGCCAGGATCTCTCCCGTGGGAGCGTCGCGGGCGGCAATCTCGGCGACCCGGCGCAGCGCGGCCTGCTCCTGGGCCAACTGCGTGCGGGCTTGCGCTGAAAGGATCGTCGGCGTGACGGCCTCGGCGAACCGGGCGAGCCGGTGCTCGGCGTCCGGTGGAATCGCTCGCCACGGCGATGCTGCGATGAAGACGCCCCAGATCCGGCCCGCCATCGACAGTGGGACGCCCACGGCGGCGCGCACGCGGCGTTCATCGACCGGCGACTGAGCAGCGTCGTCGACGCAACTGGCCATCACGGATCGTACGACTTCGTCGATCAGTTCGGCGTCGATCAGTTCGGCGTCGATCAGTTCAGGGTCGTGCGTTCTATCGTCATCAGTCATCTCGCGGGCGTGGTCGCTGGATGCCACCACGGTTGAGCTCCCGTCGTCCTCCAGCCGTACCAGCGTGGTCGAGAGCCCGTCGAGCCACGCCGACCCTTCCGCCGCGATTGCTGCGAGCACGTCTGCACCGGTTCCACCACGTCCGGCGACCGCGTGGATGCGGCGAAGGAAGGCGCGTTCCGCAACCAGTACTCTCAGCTCCGCGCGCGCATTCGCATGCGCGACCGAACGTGCGACCAACGTGGAGAAATGCTGGAGCCGCCGGACGGCTGTCGGCCCAAGTGGGGAATCACCCGTCATCACTTCCAGGACGCCCCACAGGCGGTCGTCGACAACGACCGGGATACCGACGCTCGCCGGTCCGGCGCAGACGTCGGGCAGTCCGGCTTCCATCTGCTTGCTGTCGAGACCGGGCTGTGGTGCCTGCGCGCTCCGGAGTATCTCCGCGATCGGGCCCTCGGCTCCCTCGGCCATCGCGATCCGGGTGCCGACCGGTGAGACACCTGCGCAACTGCCGACGACGGTGTAGTAGCCCCCGCCTTCGAAGCGGATCAGGGTTGCACCGTCTGCGTTGGACCAAGCCGCCGCCTGGGCCGCGACCGCCTCGAACATCTCATCTTGTGCGGTGCTGTCGAGCGCCAAGGCAGCGATATGCAACCATGCGTCGCGTTGTCGCCTGAAACGGCCGGGTTCAACCAACAGATTGCGCCGTTGCCGGATGACGCCATTCGCTGCCCATGCCAGTAGCAGACGCGGGACATGAATCGTCCGCGTTCACTGCCAGCGTTGACCGAGCCACCTGGTCATCGTCGCAGCCCGCGACGCTCAGCGCGGTAGGGCTGGCCCGACATCGAACTCCGGCCACCACACCGGTTGTTCGCGCAGGATGACTTCACTCCGACGGACGGGAAGCACCGACCCTGCGCCAGGGCGTCACGAGGGCACGGGCGGTCTTCAGTTGTCGGCTTTCTCGAGACCTCCGCTGCGGACTTAAGCTTCGGTGATGCCGGTGGAGTGGGAACAGGTCGTCATCGATTGCGCGGATCCGCTGACTCTCGGGCGGTGGTGGGCGGACGCGTTGGGATGGACCTATTGGAGTGAGGCCCCCGACGAGGTGGAGATCCGGCCCACTGAGGACCGTTTGCCGGGGTTGATCTTCGGTGTCGTGCCCGAACTAAAGACGGTCAAGAACCGGCTGCATCTCGACTTTAGACCGGACAACCAGAATTCCGAGGTGCAGCGGTTCCTGGCACTCGGCGCCACCAGGGCCGATGTGGGGCAACGCAGCCAGTCGTGGGTGGTCCTGGCGGACCCGGAGGGCAACGAGTTCTGCATCCTGGGGTCACGCCGCCCCGCCGGCCAGTGATCCCGCGACGACCTGGACCACTATCCCTGCGGAGCGGGCCGGAACGGATGGAGTTCGTCCTGGCCTGCTTTGACAACACCCCACGATGCCTCGGGCACCTCGTTCCAGGCTCCCTCGAGATCTCCCAGTGGCTCCGAGACCACCAGGCTTGCCTCATCGCTGAGCGTCCGCAACGCAGGCATTTCCGGATGCTGCCGGCGAAGGGTCACCACGTCGGTGGAATAGAACAGCGACCCCGACTGTCCTGCGCTGGAGTACCGGAACGCCCAGATCGACGAACCGTCACTGGTGGCAACGGTCATCTGGATCGGATTCCCTAGACCATGACGGCGGCCCACGTCTTCGACGAATCCGACCGCCCGCTCGACGTCGCTCGGTGAGTCGTCCATCAAACCGAAGGTCAATCCCGGGTGTTGGACGAACGGCTTCCGGCCTCGAGATCCGCCGCCGCGGAGCAGGTCCGGGTGGCAGCCGCGAAGTGGGTCCGGGTGATATCCGCGTCAGGGCTGACCGAGACAACCCGCAAGGCGGGCTTCACAACGCTCGTCGGCGCGGCATTCGCGCTCTGATCGGCCCGCTCGGCGGACTGGCGTCAGCTGAGGCTCAAGACCTGATCCCGACCGGTTGATCGGTTCGGTGCGACCGTTTCAAGGCGCGACGCCCGAGCCCTATCGCGACCAATCCGATCAGGACGGCGAGGAATCCACCGACGATTCCCGACCCGCTGCCGGGACCACCGTCGGCGAACAGCACGACGGTTCCGCCGATCACCGAGCAGGCCAGCGCGGCCACCAGGGCCAGGATGGCATTCCTCCGCTGAGTACTGGGACCACCAAGAATGCGGGCTCCTGCCGCCACGCCCGTGACCAACCCGATCAGCCCGAGCGCGATTGCGACCAGGGACCAGAGCCGGCCCGCGGTCAGCGTGTAGGCAGGGGTGTCGGCCTGCTGTAGTGCGGTGTCGGCAGCTGCCGGTGAGACAAGCGCAAGGAATGCGATGAGAAACGCGACCATTGTGCCTACTCTGCGCACGGACATGGCATGTCCCTTTCTCCGTCGGATTGGATGTCATCGATCCTTTCCGACGGACCCATCACTCGTCGTCCGGCAGACGCCGACAATTCGAACGGCACCCGCGCCGTACCCGGGCTACCGCGCACGCGGTGAAGGCGCCGAACGTACCGCTACAGCGGTAGGCGAATGATCATCCCAGCGGTGGACGCGATGACGCCGGTGACTGGCTATCGTGAGAATGTGGCCAAGAGACGTTCAGGCGTCGTCGACTGGGCGGTTGCCGCGGCTGTGACAGCGGCGTTGCTGATCACTGCGCCATTCTCGGGCACCCTCGAACTTCTGGGTGTCGGGCTGGTCGTCATATCCGGTCTGGCCCTGGCTGCCGGCCGGTGGGCATCGGTGTCGGTGCTCGCTGTCACCGGATCATGCGTGCTGGGCTACGTCGCCGTCGGTGTCGACGTCCCTGCCATCGCCTATCTGGTAGCGGTGTACGGCGCATTCCGGACAGGACATCGGGTGGCCGCCGTCACCGCATCGGTGGTCATGCTGATTGCCGTTCCGTTCGCCTTCTGGGCAGCGCATCAGGGTTGGTCCTTGGCTGACGTGCTCATGCAATCGCGGGACATCCTGCCGCTGGCCTGGCTGGTCGCCGCTGGTGCGGCGGGTGAAGCCCTGCGGCAGGCCGAACGCCGGGTCGCAGAGGCTGAGCGCACTCGTGAAGAGGCGGCTCTCCGCCGGGCGGACGAGGAGCGGCTGCGCATCGCGCGCGAGCTGCACGACTCGCTCACCCACCAGATCTCGGTCATCAAGGTGCAGGCGGAAGTCGCCGTTCATCTGGCTCGCAAACAGGGAACGCCGGTGCCGGAGTCCCTGCTGGCCATTCTCGAGGCGGGTCGGGAAGCGACGAGGGAATTGCGGTTGACCCTGGAGGCGCTCCGGCACGACGAGACACCGGCGCCGGGACTCGACAGCCTCCCGGCCCTCGTGCGCCAGACCCACAGTGCCGGTCTGGAAACACATCTGACCATCGACGGGGACCGGTCCGGTGTTCCGACGGCGGTGGACCGCACCGCCTACCGGATCGTTCAGGAATCGCTGACGAACATCACCCGGCACGCCGCCGCATCGATTGCGTCGGTACACCTCGATTACCGTCCCGACGCTCTCGTCATCCAGGTCGATGACGACGGAACAGCCAGGTCGGACGCCGCACCAGCGCCCGGCGTCGGGCTGCTCGGCATGCGTGAAAGGGTGACCGCCCTTGGCGGACAGTTGCACGCGGCACCGCGCAGTGAGGGCGGTTTCAGCGTGCACGCCGAACTTCCGGTGCGGCCGACATGATCCGCGTGCTGCTGGTCGACGATCAGCCCCTGATCCGTAGCGGATTCCGTGCCCTGCTCGAGGCCGAGGACGACATCCAGGTGGTGGCAGAGGCTTCGGACGGCCGCCAGGCGCTCGAGCTGGCGAGGGAACACCTGCCTGCCGTCGCGCTCGTCGATATTCAGATGCCGGTCGTCGACGGCATCGAGGTGACCCGGGGCATCGCCGCGGACCCGGCACTGGCTGCGGTGCAGGTCGTCATCCTGACCAACTACGGGATCGACGAGTATGTTTTCCAGGCCCTCCGCGCCGGCGCCGCCGGATTCCTGGTCAAGGACATCGTTCCGGAGGACTTCCTCCACGCAGTTCGCGTTGCCGCGCGGGGTGATGCCCTGCTCGCGCCGTCCATCACCCGCAAACTGATCGAGACCTACGTCAGCAGGCCGACCGTGGCCCGCGGCGGCGCTGACCTGAGAGGATTGACCAACCGGGAGAGTGAAGCCGTTGCACTTGTCGCACAAGGACTGTCCGACAGCGAGATCGGTCACCGAATGGTGATCAGCTCGGCGACCGCCAAAACCCACGTCAACCGCGCCATGACCAAACTGCACGCTCGCGATCGGGCTCAGCTCGTCATCTTCGCGTACGAATCCGGTCTCGTCGGGCGCACGGCCTGAGTGGGGACGATCGGTTCAGGGAGTCGGGAACTGCACGATGTCTGCGCTGAGCGGCAGCTGGTCGGTGCGGGGGCCGGAGCCTGTGGTGTCGATCTCGATCGGAGTGGTGGCCGGATCGTTGGCCATCAGGTCGGCGAGCGCGGGGCCGCGTCCGGTCAGGGCGAAATTGTCGAATTCGTACGGCAGGCCGTCGGCGACCAGCGCGGACGGCCGGTCCATCAGTTGGAAGTGCAGGTGCGGCCCGGTGGAGCTGCCCGAATTTCCGGTGCGGGCTATGTCCTGGGCCTTGGTCACGCTGTCTCCCTTCTTGACCCGGACGGATCCGGGTTTCAAGTGCGCATAGAACGCGTAACGGCCGTCCGCCAGTTCGAGGATGACGAAATTGCCGTTTGCCTGCTCGAGTGTGACAGGCTTTGCCGCCTCGGGAATCTGGTCCGGGTAGCCATCCTGTGCGGCCGCAACCTTCGCGTCGGCAATGGCCAGCACCGGTTGGTCGTAGGTCGGCCAGCTCTCGTTCTTCGCCTTGTCTCCGACCACCAGGAACCCCTGCTGGTTGATCTTGTTGAAATCAATGGCGAATCGTTGCGCTACCCACGATCCGTTGTTGACCGGTTGGGCGGTCCGGCGGTGCGGGCCATCGCAGCAGCTGCCCACCGCGAACCAACCGGCACCTTCCAGCGGTGGTCCGATGACGGTGGGCGGGTTGGTGTCGACGTCGGCGGCGGCGCCCTCGGACGTGATGGATTCGGGCACGGGCAGATCCGGCGGCACGCTCACGGTGAGCCGGTGGTCGATGCGGGCGGGCACTGCTGCGGGGTCGTCCAGGGGGACGTCCATCCAGAGGACGCCCACCGTCGACGGCGCGAGTTCGGTGGTCGGTGCGCTGCTGTCGGTGAGGACGGACATGGCTGCGGTGAGCCGGTCAGCGGTCAAGGTCTGCAGGACCGTGCCCGTTCCCGCATCTCTGACGGCGACCTCCGTGATGGTGGAGGCGACCGGGAATGCATTGGTCAGGTGCAGTTCATAGACCAGGTGCACCGTGGCATCGGTACCGGTGAACCAGCGGGGTGTCGACGGCACCGTCATCAGTGCCGGGGTGAATTGGTCCGTCTGCCCGTCGGCCGGTGCCGTCGTCGATGCGGTCGACGAGCTGACACCTGCTTGATCTGTAACGGTGCCCGTGGTGCACCCGGCAAGCAGCAGGACCACGCATCCGCTTGCGGCGATCTGCCTGATGTTCGTCGCCCCTGGGCTGCGGTGACCTCGACGCGTCATGCTCGGCCTCCCCGGATCCGGTCGCATCCGGCCGAGCCTAAACGCCGGATCTCTCATTCGCCGGTGTCACGAGCGATCCGCGCGGCAGGGGTCAGTTCGACCGGGAGCCGAAGAATGCATTCGCTCTCGGCGAATACAGGATCAGCAGGATGACCAGGCTGACGATGGCGGAGCCCAACGCCGAGTTCCGCGTTTGATTGTTGTCGGAGCTGATCCACGTGAGGACGGCCGACCCGATTTGAATGACGGACACCACGGCGACGATGAGCCGGGCTGTGTTGTTGCCGTCGGCCAAACCCTTCGCCACCGCGAGGTAGATGAGGCCGAGAACGATGAACAGGATGCCTGCCCAGGCAACTCCGGTCGCCGTGACCGCGATGATCCCGGCGATGATCGAGCCGATGCCGCCGATGACGGTCAGCACGACAACCACCGTCACGAGCCCGGGCCGGCGAACCGTTGGTGCGGTCATGAGGGTGGGCCTTTCGTCCTGGACCGTTGCGTCGCGGCCCCATCCTGACTGACTCGGTCGGACACTACGAGCGGTGCGACGTCCTGACATTGAGTTGTTCCCCCAAGGTTGTGCCCGGGGATCGCGATGCGCCCCCTAGGGGATCGCCGAGCGCAGGTCCCCCGTCCGTTGGACGCCGCCAGTCGGCCGGGCAGATCGCGTCGTGTCGCCCCTGGACGACCGGCACCGGACAGGTCACATCGGCCAGCGTGTTGTCGATGCGGTGCTGCCGCGCGACGGCGACCGAGAGCCCGAGCCCGGGCACCGCCACGATGGTCGGGGAACGGTCAGTGCGACTGATCGCGGACTCGCCGGTAGCACTCATAGATCACCCGCGATCCGAAGGTCCTGGTGTCGACCAATTCCAGCGCAATGTCACGGGTGACCGCCGGCAGGAAGGGCGTCCCGCCACCGACGACGACCGGATTCCGGAACATGCGCAGCTCGTCGAGGAGGTCGAGTTCAATCGCTTGCGCGGCCAGGCCGGCGCCGCCGATCGAGATGTGCTTGTCGGTCGCGCGGAATGCCGCAGCGACCTCCTCGGCGATCGATGCCTCGGCCAGCCGTGCGTTGCCTTGAACACTGTCGAGTGTGCGGCTGAAGACCACCTTTGGGATCGCAGACCAGATATCGGCGAACGCCGCCCCGTCCTCGTCGTCTCGCATCGACGGGTCCGTCTCCCACGGCAGCATCGTCTCGTACAGCCTGCGGCCGCACAGATGGACGCCGAGCTCGCGTATCTCGTCGGTATGGAACCGGAATTGCTCCTCATTCGGGACCGACCACCCGAACCCGCCGGCGCGGTCGGAGATGAACCCGTCCGCAGACACGCTCATCGAATAGATCAGCATGATTTCACGCTCGTCCCGGGCGGGGGACGGACAATGACGGCGCCAATTGCCTTGGTGAGCCCGACATCGGCGATCCCCGTTTCTGTGCAGACGGCTGGACCGGGGCCGGGACAGATCGTTCGGCGGCTCGACAATAGCGCGACCTTCACGTGCTCCGTCGCTGGGCGATGAGTGCTCCGAGCGGGCGATGATCGGCCGACCGTCTGGCATGGGTCGCGGTCAGGGTGAGGCCGAGACCGTTCAGGCGTCGGCTCAGCTCTCCTGTCGACCACCACCAGGCCGTCGTCACGGCGTGGTCGAACGGTTCACCGGCCGGCCCGTCGAAGAACCCGATCAGCAGGCTCCCGTCCGGGCCGAGTCCCCGGACGAGAGCCGTCAGCGCAGTGTCCAGTTCCGCGGGTTCGAGGTGGATGAGCGAAAACCAGGCGAGTACGCCGCCGAGCGATCCGTCCGTGACACCGAGGTCGTCGAAGGTGCCGGTCCGGAATGTTGACTTGGGGAAATTCTTTCGTGCCATTTCCACGAAGCTCGTGGTCGGGTCGACACCGAACGCGTCGACGCCGACGCCATTCAAGAGAGCCGTCCATTGCCCCGGGCCGCATCCTGCATCCACGACCGGCCCGGCCACGGAGCAGGCCCACTGCAGGACGAATGCGCGGTCTTCCGGATGCACGGCATCCACCGTCCCGAACAGGGCGGCGTACTCCTCCGCCCGGGCGGCGTAGGCGTCGAAAACCCGGGTGTCAGCCACACCGGCAGCCTAGGAGAGCATGTCGGCTCAACCCGGCAGGGTGCTCGACGTCAGCAGCGCCGGGATGAATGGGGATGTTCGGGATTCGGTGCATCAACCGCGGCAGAAATGTTATCGCGCGGCATTCACGGGAATCTTCAGAGCAGGTCGCTGTGTTCCCATGCCCCGCGTCCTAGGCCCGCGCGGTCCAACAGCGCGCCGCCGGGCCGCCCGCAAATCCGGTGCAGCCGCGACCGGCCCTGTCGTCGGCTCAGGGTGACGCAGACTCAGCGTGATACAAGTGCCGACATGATCCTGCCGAAGGTCCGCGACCCTCGCTTCGTGACGATCCGCCGCGGTGGCACCCTCACCGACGCGGATCACCATCACCTCACGCTCTGGGCCGCGGCGTGTGCAGAACACGTTCTGCCCCTTTTCGAATCGGCTCGTCCGGCTGATTCGCGGCCGCGTCAGGCGATCGAGCACGCCCGCGCCTGGGTACGCGGCGAGGTCACGATGACCCAGTCCCGCGCGGCCGGCGGCCATGCGATGGGGGCGGCCAGGGACTTGCGGGGTCCCGCACGGCATGCCGCTTACGCAGCGGGGCAGGCCGGTGCGGTTGCGCACGTCGCCGCGCACGAACTCGGCGCGGCTGCCTACGCGATCAAGGCCGTACGGGCCGCGGCGGATGGCGATGGCGAGGCTGCAGGACGACGTGAGTGCCACTGGCAGCGTGACCAGCTTCCGGTGGCGATCCGTGCACTGGTGTTGGACGACCAACGGCTGCGCAACGACATCTGCTGGTCGGTGTTCGACTGCTGAGATCCACACCGACCGACGGCTCCGCTCAGTGCGCCGCGTCGAACGCTTCCTGAATCGACTTCGAGATACGGCCGCGGTTGGAAATCTCGAATCCGTTGCTACGTGCCCACTCCCGGACGGCCTGCGTCTGGTCGCGGCTCGGCCGGGCCACGGGCGCCTTTGCGCCACGCTTCACCGGGCGGGCCTTGACGGGCTTGACCGGCGACGCCGCGTCCACGAACTTCGCCAACTTCGCACGGAGACGCTCCGCATTGGTGGCGCTGAGATCGATTTCGTAGTCGGTGCCGTCGAGGTTGAACGTCACCCTGCTGACGTCGTCCTCGGAACCGTCGAGGTCGTCGGCCAGATAGGTGCGGGTGATGAGAGCCATGCCCGCGACGGTACCTGGCCCGCCGAATGCGAAAGGTGTTCGGTGGTGGAGTGTCGGCGGCTTTCTGCCGATCAGCAGAAATGGTAGCCATCCGTCTGGCGCACACCATTAGGCTCTTCCGATTGTGAGTCGACTGGCCGAGTTGGTGGCCCCGTCCCGATTGGGCGTCGGGTTCCGCTGGCTGTTGCCGTCATCGTGGCTGAGCAACCTGGGCGACGGGTTCGCACTGGCGGCGGGTCCATTGCTGGTGGCGTCACTCACCGACGATGCAGTCCTGGTTGCGCTGGCAGCGACGTTCCAGTGGCTGCCGCCGCTGCTCTTCGCGCCGATTGCGGGCGCCGTGACCGACCGGCACAACAGGCTCCGGATCGTCGTTCTGGTGAACCTTGCGCGGGTGGGCATGCTGGCCGTGCTCGTGCTCGCGATCGTCACCGGCAGAGGATCCATCGGTGTCGTGCTGGCGGCGCTGTTCGTGCTGTCCACCGCCGAGGTCTTCGCCGATACCAGCACCCAGACCCTGCTGCCGATGCTCGTGGCCCGAGATGATCTGGCGATCGCCAATTCTCGGCTGCAGACGGGAATGATCACCTTCAATCAACTGGCCGGCCCGCCGCTGGGTGCGGCGCTGTTCGTCATCGGGTCTGCGTGGCCGTTCGGTGCGGAGGCGCTGGTGGTCGGGCTGGGCGCGGTGCTGGTCTCCCGGGTTGTGCTGCCGGCGAATGCCGTTGCCGACCGCCGGGAGAGCCGCCTGCACCAGGACATCGCGGAAGGCTTCCGTTGGGTGATTCATCACCCGGCGGTGCGGACCTTGGTGCTGACGATCTTCATCTTCAACATCACCTTCGGCGCGGCCTGGTCGGTCCTGGTGCTCTACGCCTCGCAACGGCTCGGACTCGGCGACATCGGATTCGGTCTGCTGACCACCGTGATGGCGGCCGGTGGCCTGCTGGGTACCGCAAGCTACGGCTGGATCACCCGCCGGGTCAGCCTGGGCAACATCATGCGCGCCGGGCTCATCGTCGAGACGCTGACGCATCTCGCGTTGGCGCTGACCACCACCGCATGGGTCGCGGTGCCGGTCTTCCTGGCGTTCGGCGCACACGCCTTCATCTGGGGAACCACCTCGATCACCATTCGTCAGCGGGTGGTGCCGACGCATCTGCAGGGCCGGGTGGGCAGCGTCAACATGGTCGGCACCTACGGCGGTCTGGTGATCGGGTCGGGGATCGGCGGTGTGCTCGCCCAGCATTTCGGCGTCACCGCGCCCTTCTGGTTCGCCTTCGTCGGTTCGGCCGTCTTCGTGGTGGTCATCTGGCGTCAGCTGAGCCATATCGGCCACGAGGACCGGCGACCGAGCCGGTGACGTCGCCCGGTCATCGATCGCGCGGCCACAGGTGAACCGTCGCAGCAGGTAGCGTCTCGAGGCGTGCAAGCTGGGGCGAACGAGCGAACAACCACCGGGAATCGGGCCGTCTTTCTCGATTTCGACGGTACCTACGCGGACCACGGAGTCGTACCGGACGGCCACGTCAGCGCGGTGCGCGCGGTGCGCGCGGCGGGTCACCGGGTCTTCCTGTGCACCGGAAGGCCGCGCTCGATGATCGATCCGGCCGTGCTGGCCGAGTTGGACGGGTTGGTCGCGGCGGCCGGCGGTTACGTCGAGATCGACGGAGAAGTGTTGGCCGATCACCGGTTCCCTCGGGGTTTGGCTGCGCAGGTGGTGACCCTGCTGGACGAGCACGACGTCGCGTACCTGCTGGAGGCGCCGGAGGCGGTGTACGGCCCGCTCGGTGTCGACCGGCGGCTGGCTGCCTTGCTGCTCGTGCATCTGCGGTCCGACGATCAGCTGGAACGAGAGGGGCCCCGGGACATCCTGGACGTGCTGCGCATGTCGGACCACCTGACCGGCGCTTCCTTCAGCAAGATCACCTGCTTCGAGTCCCCGGCACCCGTCACAACCATCGCCGAACAGATCGGACCCGAGATCGGTGCGCTGCCCAGTTCGATTCCCGACATGGGGGATTCCGCAGGTGAGCTCTACCTGTCACACATCAACAAAGCACTCGGGATTCAAACGGTCATCGATCACTTCGGAATCGAGCGGGATGATGTCGTCGCGGTCGGGGACGGACTGAACGACATCGAGATGCTCGAATTCGCCGGTACGCCCGTCGCCATCGAGGGGAGCGATCCACGGGTGATGACCGTGGCTGACCATATCGCCGCGGGGCCACATCAGGAGGGTCTCATTCCGCTGTTCGCCCAGCTCGGGTTGATCGATGCGGCCCCCCGCCACAGCTCGCGATAGAGTCCCGGTCGTCTATCCCGGATCAACGCCATCTGCCCGGTCCGGGCTCGCACTGATGCGAACGGTTTCTCCATGGCTGTGCGAGGCCGTCGATAGGTGCGACGCCCCGGCCGGCCCTCGGGGCAGTCTGCGAATCTCGACAAGTTCGAGCCCGAGGCTCTGCAGTCGGTTGATCACCCCGTGCAGCGCAGCCTGATCCGTCACGGTTCCGCGCAAGATCGTGCCAACGGGTTGCGTTGCCACATGGACGCCTTCGATCTCTTCGAGCACCTCGGGGGGCACAATTCCCTCTACCCGGATTTCATAGTTCAACGCTGTCATCCGCGATCACTCCGGCCGTGGGGGTCTGGCTCGTCCTTCGCCACCGACGTTCCCACGGCACCGCATCTTCGGGCCTCACACAACCGGGATGGAATCGCCGGTCACCTCGATTTCACCGAAGGTCTGCTGCCCACCACATTCCGATTGTCGCCACGGCGACGGCTTCGCGGCCGGGGAGATCGCCAACGATCTCTTTGTCACTGTCAACACCGTCAAATCCCATCGACGTGCCATGTACCGAAAGCTCGATGCCACAACCCGCCGGACAGCCGTTGATCGGGCCCGCGAGCTGAACCCGCTGTGAGTCATCGGCGCCGTTCAACTCCGCCGGCGCCCAACGCAGGATGGACTTCGCGGCTGCCGGTCACTGTCGTGAGATCGCCACCATGGCGACCTGTTCGGGGTCGATCAGGTGCGAGTGGTCATCGTCCCCGACGTCGATCTGCACAACATCGATGCGTCCGTTGAACCGGCTGGCACCTGCGTAGTCCATGCTGACCGGCATGCCGTAGTCGTTGCCGATATCAGTGGTTTCGTCCGCGGAGAAAATCAGCGGCTGGGTCACCTCGACCCGGCCTGTGCCGACACCGGTGCCGTCGTAATACAGCGTGACGGTGCCACCCTTGGCGAGGCCACCGCCGTCATAGGTGAACTCGGCACGGACCTGGTGTTTCCCGGCGGGAAGGTCCCCGCTCGCCTCGACGATGAATTCCCGCATGCCGAGGACGTTGTATACGAATTTCACCCGGTTCTGTTTGAGGTAGAAAGCCCAGCCACCGAACCGTCCACCCTGCGCGATCAGCACCCCATCGGCGGGGCCGTCGCCGGACGTGTCGATCGACGCGGTCACGCTGAACGACCGGTTCTTGATGTCGATGACACTGCCTTCGCTGAGCCGTTTCATTCCGGCGAACAGCACCTGGCTGGTGCCGGTGATCAGCTGCGGTCGGCCGGCGATGGTCGCGTTGAGTCGTTCGAACCGGCGGTCGTCGATCGGCAGCACGTTGTACTTGACGGCTTCGATCAGCCACAGCCGTTGCAGTTTCGCGAGCCGCTCCGGCTGCGCTGCGGCAAGGTCCCGAGCTTGGGACCAGTCGACATTGCCGTCGTAGAGCTCCCACACGTCGTCGTCCAACGCAGGCACCGCGGCCGCCGGTAACCAGGGAATGCTGTGTTGGGTGACGGCGCTCCAGCCCTTGAAATAGATGCCGCGGTTGCCGGCCATCTCGAAGTACTGCAGGTCGTGACGTTCTGGAGCATCGGGTGCCTCGAAGGTGTACACCATGCTGGTGCCCTCGATCGGCGATTGCTGCACCCCGTTGACGAAGTCCGGCTCGGGAAGTCCGGCCGCTTCGAGAATGGTGGGAGCAACGTCGATGACGTGGCAGAACTGCGAACGGAGGCCACCCTTGGCGGCGATCCCGGCGGGCCAGTGCACGATGGTGCCGTTGCGGGTGCCGCCCCAATGCGAGGCGACCTGTTTGGTCCACTGGTAGGGAGTGCACATCGCCCACGCCCAGCCGACGGCGTAGTGGTTGTAGGCGTCCACCGTGCCGAGTTTGTCCTTGACCGATTCCATGAATTCAGGTGTCTCGATGGCGGACATTCCGTTGAAGTTCGCCATTTCATTGAACGCACCGTTGACCGTGCCCTCGGCCGACGCCCCGTTGTCACCGATGATGTAGTACACCAGCGTGTTGTCCAGGGCGCCGATGCTCTCGACGGTGTCGATCAGCCGGCCGACGTGGTAATCGGTGTGTTCCAGGAATCCGGCGTAGATCTCCATCTGCCGTTCCAGCACGGGTTTCAGCGACTCGTCCATGTCCGCCCAGGCCGGGATTACCTCGGGCCGTGCGGTCAGTTCGGCGTCTTGGGGCACCACTCCGAGCTGCTTCTGCCGGGCGATGATCGCCTCGCGCTCCGCGTCCCACCCGGCGGCGAACTTGCCCGCGTATTTGTCCGCCCATTCCAGCGGCACGTGGTGCGGGGCGTGGGTGGCGCCCGGAGCGAAGTAGACGAAGAAGGGCTTATCCGGGGCAAGCGCCTTCTGGGTACGGATCCAGTCGATGGCCTGGTCCGTCAGATCCTCGGTCAGGTGGTAACCCTGCTCGGGCGTCTTCTCGGGCTCGATCGGGGCCGTCCCGTCGTACAGGGCCGGGTAGTACTGGTTGTTCTCCCCGCCGATGAAGCCATAGAAATGTTCGAACCCGCCACCACCCGTCGGCCACGCGTCGAACGGGCCGATCGGCGAGGTCTGCCAAGGGGGCACCTCGTGGCACTTGCCGAACTGGGCGGTCGAGTACCCGTTGAGTTTCAGGGTCATTGCCAATGCGGCCTTGGTGTTGGGTCGCAAACCGCTCGAACCCGGTGCCGCCGTTGCTGTCTCGGTGATCAGGCCCATCCCGACAGAATGGTGATTCCGGCCGCTGAGCAATGCGGCGCGGGTTGGGGCACAGAGTGCGGTCGTGTGGAAACGGTTGTAGGTGAGCCCGCCGCCCTGCAGGCGTTCCGCGGTGGGCATCTGGGCGGGCCCGCCGAACGGACTGCCGGCACCGTAGCCCACGTCGTCGAGCAGGACGATCAGGACGTTGGGTGCTCCCTCCGGCGGCAACAGTGGCTCGATCGGGGGGAACGTGGTGTCAGGGTCCTTCGCGTCGTAGGTCGTCAACCCCAGGTGTTGGCGATCCGGAATCGGCAGACTTCCTCGACGTGCACCCAAGCGATCCACCATCACGGCTCCTCCGTCTCGGACAACTCCGGACGACTGTGCCCGACCACCGCGGGACCGCGAATGACACAAAAAGGATGAGAACAGCCCGGTCCTATCAGGAGCGGGGGCTCACCGTCCCGGCCCGGAGCTTCGCTCGGATGGCTCCCGCGGCACGACCAGATCTGGCTCTGTGAAGGGCTTCGCGGCTGGAGCTGTCTCTGGCGAGCGGACGATGGCGACCAGCGCCGCCACCGCCCACACGGCGAGATAGGCGGGGACGGCCGCCGGGTGCGCATCGCGGCTCAGCAGAGCGGCGACCAACGGAGCCGTGCCGCCAACAACGGCACTGCTGATCCCATAGGCAAGTCCGATGCCGGTGGCGCGGACCGCGGTCCGGAACTGCTCGGCAAGGAATGCCGGCAACACGTACGCCCCGATGATCGTCCCCATCAGCACACTTCCGGAGATGCCCGCCAGCATCGACCCGCTGCTCATCCACCGATACAGCGGGACGGCCGCGACAGCCAGTGCCGCGGCGGCGGCGATCAACACCGGTCGCCGACCGATGGCGTCGGACAACCGGCCGAACACCGGCGCGGTCACGGCAATGGTCAGCAATCCGGCCAGCGCCGAAAGGAGAGCCGCCACCAGCGAGGTGGCACCGGTTCCGGTCAGGTAGCTGGGCAGGAACAGGAACCACACCGTGAACGACGCGCTGTAGGACCCTGCGATGAGAAAGCACCGCCGCACCGTCGGAAGATTCTCGGTCAGCAGATGCAGCGGGCGAACCGGCTGTTCCGCGGCGCGAAAGAGCGGGGACTCCACCTGACGGCTGCGCAGGTACACGCCGACGGCGCCGAGCGGCAGTGCCAACAGGAACGGAATCCGCCATCCCCAGGCCTGCAGCTCGGTCGGATCGAGCAGCGCGGCGAGGAGCGCGGAGACGCCGAGCCCGGCCGCGAATCCCGCGGCCACCGTCGCGATGTACCACTGGCCGTATCGCCCGCGTTCGCCCGGGCGACTCAGCTCCGTCAGGTAGGCGACCGATACGCCGATCTCGCCGCCGGCCGAGAATGCCTGCAACGCACGCAGGGCGAGCAGGCACAACGGCGCAGCGACGCCGATCACCGCCCACGGGGGCAGAGCTCCGATCGCTGCAGTGGAGGCGGACATCAGCAGGATGGTCGCTGCAAGGGTGGGGCGCCGGCCCCAACGGTCGGCCCGCATCCCGATGAGCAACGAACCGACCGGTCGGAACAGGCAGGACACGGCGAAGACGGCGAACACCGTGAGGAATCCGTCCCATCCGCCGGGTGTCAGCACCTGCGTCAACACGGTCGCGAGGCCGGTGTACAGCGCGAAGTCGTACCACTCCACGACGTTGCCCAGGCACGCCACCACGCGTGCACGCTTCCCGCCGGCCGGCGGAACGACCTGTGGCGACGCTCCCGCAATCACTACGCGAGCGTAACGATCAGATGGCATACGGACAATCGCCACTGCCCACCTGGCGCGATCCGCGATCCGCGATCCGCGATCCGCTGACGATCAGAGGTCGGCCGCGGACGCCGCTCGGAAGTGCACGTCGGGGAGGCTGTCCTGCCAGACCGCGGTCAGCTCACCGAGTGTGGCGTCGTCGATCTCGCCGTTGATCCGGAGCCGGGCCAGTCCGCCGTCGGGAAAGACGTCCAGCCGGACGTGGGTCAACGGGAGCTTGCTGGCGGCGCCGAAGAAGTGCCGGGTGTCGGGCTGCAGCCTGGTCTTCGGCACGATCTGCACCCAGGCAGCGGCGTCGTCGAGATCTGCTGTCGTGGCATCGATCCCGTACAGCGCGCCCCAACCGGCCGAACTGCAGGTCGGCCAGGTCGATGGTGCCGGTCAACAGCCGCGGATCGGGTACCGGATCGCCGTGCACCCGAAATCGGGCGACACCGCCGTCCGGGTAGATCGTCAGCCGGACATGGGTATAGCGGTGCCGGTCGTTGACGTCGAACGGATTCTCGCTGTCTCCCTTGACCTCCGACTTCCCCGCAGGGTGACCCAGCCGGCCGATTCCAATTCTGGGACGGTGGGGAACCTTCGATGCTGGTCGCCTCGACGGAGACGTGCGGCGGATAATTGCCCTTGAACCACGCTGTGTCGACGACGACGCCGTGGATGATCCCTGGTACACCGAGCCGCACGATCGCGTAGTCGAATCCGGCCTCGCGCCGCCGCCGGGTCTCCCAGCCGTCGTAGATCTTGCTCTTGTGCCCGAAGCTCTCGGTCGAGAACACCGCCGGTTCCGGCTTGATCAGGTTCTCCCGCTCGGCGAAGAGTTCGTCGTTGGCGTACACCACACTGCCGGCCAGGGTCCGGGAGGCCAGATCGGGTAGCGGGCGGAAGTCGTTGGTCCTCATGCGTCTGCTCTGCTCAGGAGACGGCCGTGGCGTAGGTGTCGGTCATCGCTGTACCACCCCTGAAGATGCGCCCAGTTGGTCGGCGGCGATTCGCTCGGCGAGTCGTTCCAGCAGCGGCCCGGCGTCGCTCATGCAGCGCGCCGGGTCCGGGTCGATGTCGAGAAGGCTGTAGGCGGCAACGATGCCGGCCGCGCGAAGTTGATCGACCGACAGCAGTTTTCGTCCGCAGACCGCCACCACCGGGATGCCGGCGGCAGCCGCCGCTGTCGCCACGCCGGCCGGCGCCTTGCCGTGCAGGGTCTGTTCGTCCAGGGAGCCCTCACCGGTGATGACAAGCTCCGCTCCCTGCAGCTGATCGTGGAAGCCGACCAGGTCGAGCACGAGATCGATCCCGGGGCGCAGCGACGCGCCGAGCAACGCCAGCGCGGCGAACCCGACGCCGCCCGCCGCACCGGCCCCGGGGGAATCGCGGAGATCGGAACCGGTGGCCGCTGCGACGGCATCAGCCCAATGACCGACCGCGGCATCCAGCACGACGACGTCCCGACCGTGCGCCCCCTTTTGCGGGCCGTAGACCGCGGCTGCGCCCCGAGGGCCGGTCAGCGGGTTGTCCACATCGCAGGCCACCACGATCTCGGCACCGGCCAGCCCGGGATGCAACGCGCTCAGATCGATCCGATCGAGGTCGGCGAGTGCGGCTCCGCCGTCGGCGATCTCGCGACCTTCGGCACCGAAGAGCCTGGCACCGAGGGCGCGGGCCATGCCCGCCCCACCGTCTGTGCCGGCACTGCCGCCGATGCCGACCACGACCCGCCGGCAGCCGGCGTCCAGCGCCGCGGCGATGACCTCGCCGGTACCCCTCGAACCGGCGGTCATTGGTGCGAGCCGCCCGCCGGGCAGTTGCGAGAGTCCGGAGACATCTGCGAGCTCGACCACCGCAACGTCACCGAGCCTGGCGTAACAGGTGTCGACCCGCTCGCCGGTCGGCCCGGCCGCTGACACCGACACCCGCAGGTACCCGGCCGCGAACGCGGCCGCGAGAGTGCCGTCACCCCCGTCGGCCACCGGGACCACGACGACATCGAGGTCCGGCAGCACCCGCCGCAGCCCGGTGCCGACGGCGGCACCGACCTGGGCAGCCGTGAGGGAACCCTTGAACTTGTCCGAGGCGATCAGGACACGTCTGCCGCCGCTGGGCAGACCTGTGCTGCTGCCCGGGGCGTGCGCTGCTTCGTTGCGGGTGCCGGGAAGAGAGGTCATCGGATCAGGCTCAGTCCAGCATCGAGATCGCGGTGGGGGCGTCCTCGCCGCGCTCGGCCAGGTCCTCGAACTCCACGACATTCGCGATGTCGGCGCCGCCCATGGAGATGTTGGTGACGCGCTCCAGGATGACCTCGACGACAACCGGCACCCGGAACTCGTGCATCATCGCCTTGGCCTTCTCCAGTGCCGGCGCGATCTGGTCGGGTTCGAAGACCCGGATCGCCTTGCAGCCCAACCCCTCGGCCACCTTGACGTGGTCGACGCCGTAGCCACCCAGCTCGGGCGAGTTGACGTTCTCGAACGAGAGTTGCACCTGGAAATCCATCTCGAAACCGCGCTGCGACTGCCGGATAAGGCCCAGGTAGGCATTGTTCACCACGACGTGGATGTAGGGCCGCTGGAACTGCGCCCCGACCGCCAGTTCTTCGATCATGAACTGGAAGTCATAGTCGCCGGACAGCGCGACGACCGTCGCGTCCGGGTCGGCGGTGGCCACCCCGAGCGCGGCCGGCAGGGTCCAGCCCAGCGGTCCGGCCTGGCCGCAGTTGATCCAGTTCCGGGGATGGAACACATGCAGGAACTGCGCGCCTGCGATCTGGGACAGCCCGATGGTGCTGACGTAGCGGGTGTTCTCGTCGAACGCCCTGTTCATCTCCTCGTACACCCGCTGCGGCTTGATCGGCACGTTCTCGAAGTGGGTGCGGCGCTGCAGGGTGCTCTTTCGGACCTGACATTCCTTGGCCCACACGCCGTAGTCGGGCAGTTCGTGGGCACCGCTGCGCTCGCGGGCCACCTGAACGAACAGTTCCAACGCAGCCTTGGCGTCCGAGACGATGCCGTAGTCGGGGGCGAACACGCGTCCGATCTGCGTCGGCTCGATGTCCACATGCACGAACTTCCGGCCTGCCGTGTAGACGTCCAGGGCACCGGTATGCCTGTTGGCCCAACGGTTTCCGATACCGAGCACGAAGTCGGACTCGAGCATCGTCGCGTTGCCGTAGCGGTGCGAGGTCTGCAGACCGACCATGCCGGCCATCAGCGGATGGTTGTCCGGAATGGCGCCCCAGCCCATCAGGGTGGGGATGACCGGGACCCCGGTCAGCTCGGCGAACTCGACCAGCAGGTCGGCGGCGTCGGCGTTGATGATGCCGCCACCGGCGACGATCAGCGGGCGTTCCGCGGCAGCCAGCAGGTCGAGGGCCTTCTCCACCTGGGCCCGGCTCGCGGCCGGCTTGTAGACCGGAAGTGGCTGGTAGGTGTCCGGATCGAATTCGATCTCGGTCATCTGGACGTCCATCGGCAGGTCGATCAGCACCGGCCCGGGACGGCCAGATCGCATCAGGTGGAACGCCTGCTGGAACGCCCCGGGGACCTGGGCGGGCTCCAGCACGGTCATCGCCATCTTGGTGACCGAGGACGCGATGGCAGAAATGTCGATCGCCTGGAAATCCTCCTTGTGCAGCCGCTCCACCGGTGCCTGACCGGTGATGCACAGGATCGGGATGGAGTCAGCGGACGCGGAGTACAGCCCGGTGATCATGTCGGTGCCGGCCGGGCCGGACGTGCCGATGCACACCCCGATGTTTCCGGGGGCGGCCCGGGTGTAGCCCTCGGCCATGTGCGAGGCACCCTCGACATGCCGCGCCAGGGTGTGCGAGATCTCGCCCTGGTCGCGCATCGCGCGGTACACCGGGTTGATGGCGGCGCCGGGCAACCCGAAGACGTTTGTGACGCCCTCCAGGCGGAGTATCTCCACCGCGGCGCGTGCTGCGGTCATACGTGGCATGACAGTTGACCTTTCGAATCAAGACAGGAGAAGGAGGTGGCCGCGCGGTGGTCGCTAGCGGCCGGAGAGGCGCTCCACGCCCCGGAGCAGAGCGGAATGGTCCAGGCCACCGTCGCCCACTGCCTTCGCGGAGGCCATCAGCTGCGCCAGCAGGCCACCGACCGGAATGACGACGCCGGCCTCCCTGGCGGCCGAGGTGACGATGCCGAGATCCTTGTGGTGCAGCTCGATCCGGAAGCCGGGATCGAACGATCGGGCGAGCATCTTTTCGCCCTTCTGGTCCAGTACCTTCGACCCGGCGAGCCCCCCACCGAGTACCTTCAGCGCCGCGGAGGTGTCGACCCCGTAGGCCTCGAGGAAGATCACCGCCTCGGCGAGTACCTGGATGTTCGCGGCGACGATCAGCTGGTTCGCGGCCTTGACCGTCTGCCCGGAACCGTTGCGTCCGACGTGCACGATGGTCTTCCCGACAGCCTGCAGGATGGGCTCGGCCTCGGCGAAATCCTCCGCCGTGCCGCCGACCATGATCGACAGCGCGGCGTTGATGGCGCCCCCCTCGCCACCGGACACCGGTGCGTCGATGAGCCGGAAGCCGCGCTCGACTGCTTGTTCGGCGAGCTCCACGGTGACATCGGGACGGATGCTGGAGAAGTCGATGATCAGCGCGCCTGGCTTCGCCGCATCGAAGACGCCGGCCGCGTCCGCTGAGCCGGCCAGCACGTCGCGGACGTCGGGGGAGTCGGGCACCATCACGGCGATGACCTCCGCGCCCGAGACGGCCTCGGCCACCGAGCCGGCGGCGCGCCCCCCGGCCTCGACGAGTGGCACCGTCTTCTCCGGGGATCGGTTGTAGCCGACGACGTCGTGGCCGGCCTTTGCCAGATGGACGGCCATCGGGCTGCCCATGATGCCCAGACCGATGAAGGCGATGGAGGTCATGCGTTGCTCCTGTTCAGGTGTGTCGAGGTGGTGCCGACGAGGTTGCGGACGGTCGGCGGCTGTGACGGTTGGCGGCTGTGACGATCGGGGACTCAGCGCGCCGCAGCTTCGTCGACCGACCGGCGGGACCGGGGCAACCAGGCGAAACTGGCTGCGCTGTCGGCGTGTTCCGGAGATGCCTTGTATTCCAGGCCGACCCAACCCTGGTAGCCGCGCGCCTGGAGATCGGTGAGCTGACGCTCCAGCGGGAGCTCACCGGTGCCCGGCGCACCGCGGCCGGGGGAGTCCGCGATCTGCACGTGCGCGATGCCGTTCGGTGCCCCCGTGTGGTCGGCGATGACCCTGTCCACGTCGTCACCGTTGACCGCGAGGTGGTACAGGTCGGCGAGCAGCCCGATGTTGGTCGGCCCACCGTCAGCGGTGACCCGGCCGATCACCGTCGCCACATCGGCCGCGGTGAGCAGTGGGTAGCGGGGTGAACCGCTGACAGGTTCCACCAGCACGGTGCCGCCGATGTGGGCGACCCCCTGTGCGGCCAGTGCGAGGTTCTCGGTGCCCAGCTCGTCCAGCTCGGCAACCGGGGCATCGTCGACCCGGTTCCCGTACAGCGCGTTGAAAGCCCTACAGCCCAACCGTTCTCCGATCGCCGCGACCACCGGGATGTTCGCCCGGAACTCGGCAGAGCGGGCCGGCCAGGAGACCAGGCCGCGGTCACCAGCAGGCATGTCACCGGCGAAGAAGTTCAGTCCGACCAGGGAGACCCCGGCGTCCTTCATCGCACGGACGAAAGCGTCCACCTCGGAATCCTCCGGCTCCGCAACGGCGAACGGCCACCAGAACTCCACCGCATCGAACCCGGCCGCCTTGGCCGCCGCAGGTCGCTCCAGCAGTGGCAGCTCGGTGAACAGGATCGAGCAGTTGACCTCGTACCGCAGTGAGTGGCTCATCAGAAGGATCTCCATCGATCAACAGTTTCGTATAGCGGAATAGTAGTTCTGCTCTATGAAAGAGACTAGTGGCTGGTGTCAGGGTGGGTCAAGGGGTCGGTTCGCCGTCAGGCGTCAGGTCCCGAGACCAGCTCTCCGCGCAACCAGACCGCCGCTACATCGGCCGGGGTGGCCAGAGCGAAGGTGCGCGCCAGCGCATCGACGGCGTCGGCCGCGTGGGCCAGGTTGACCCCGTACGTACTACCGGCCGCGGGGCGTAGCCAGACCGCGTCGAACTCCTTCCCGGGAGTGAAATCGCCGACCCGATCGGCGATCCCGAGAGCCGTGGCACCCGCAGCGGTCGCCAGGTGGAGCAGGTGAACCGGGCCCAGCTGCCACCCGTCGACGCCCAGGAGTTGCTGCATGAAGTAGGCCTGTAGGGCCTCCTTCGGCATGAAAAGCCCCGTGCCCGCACCGACATCCGAGCCGAGCGCGACACGCACTCCATGCTCCAGGTGGCGGCGCAGCGGGAAGAGCCCGCTGCCCAGCGCAGAGTTGCTGGTCGGGCAGTGCGCCACGAAGGCCCCGTTCGCGCCGAGCACCTCGAGTTCGGCATCGGAGGCGTGCACGTTGTGCGCGAGCACAGAGCGGTCGGTGACCAGCCCGTGTTTGTCGTAGGTGTCCAGATAGTCGCGGCTCCCCGGGAACAGCCCGGCGACGGTCGCCACCTCGGCGAGGTTCTCGTTGATGTGCGAGGTGAACATGAGGTCGCCGCCTTGGATGTCACCGCCTTGGATGTCGCCGCCACCAATGCGCGCGCCTCGCATCAGGTCGCCACACGCCGCCAGCAGGTCCTCCGACGCAGAGAGGGAGAACCGTGGCGTGACGGCGTATCTCAGCCTGCCGCGGCCGTGCCATCGCTGCATCAGTGCCCGGCTCTCGGTGAGACCCTGCTCGGGCGAGCAGAGCAGGTCCGGGCGCAGGATCCGGTCGCTGAGGACCAGCCCGGAGGTGACGTTCATGCCCCGTCGCAGTGCGCCGGCGAACAACACGTCCATGGCGGACGCGAAGTGCGAGCCGAACACCAGGGCGCTGGTCGTTCCGCAGCTGAGCAAGCCGTCCAGGAACTCGTCGGCGACCGCGCCCGCGTATGCGGGTTCGACGAGCCGGCTCTCCTCGGGCAGCGCGCAGCGCTCCAGCCAGTCGAGCAGTGGCATGCCCAGCCCGCCGATGGCCCGGATCTGCGGATAGTGCACGTGGGTGTCCACGAACCCGGGCAGCAACAGCCCGCCGGTCAGTGCGGTCACCGGTTCCTGCGGATGGGCGGCCCGCAGCGTCGCGAAAGCACCACGGGCCACAATGGTCCCGTCCCGGACGAGCAGGCCGCCGTCCTGATCGGCGACGAGAGAATCCGCGGGATCCCCGGTGAACGGGTCGCCGGTGGTGTCCATGATGGTGGCGCGAAACAGTGTCATCTGGTTGTCCTGACGTTCGGGTCCTCGGAGCGGGATGCGCGTCCGAGCTGATGCCGCACCGCGGCATCGGTTCCGCTCGACTCGGCGGGGTCAGCCGGCGGCGACGGAGGCATTGGGCTCGGAGTCCGTCGTAGCGGACCGGTTCGGAAGCGCGCTCTGCTGGTGTTGCATCAACAGCACCAGCGAGCAGGCGACGCTGACCGCGATCACCGCCGGCTGCTTGCCGGCAATCCCGGGCACGCCGATCGGGGAGGTGATCCGATCGATCACCGCGTCGGCATGGCCTGCCGCGCGGAGCCGGCGCCGGAAGCCGGTCCACTTCGAACTGGATCCGATCAGCCCGATGCTGCCGAGGTGCGGTAACCGCACAGCGGTGTCGCACAACGCAAAATCCTCCGCGTGGTCGTGCGTCATGATCAGCACGTGGGCGCCGCGGGGTAGCCGTTCCAGCACCTGCTCGCCGAGCAGCGCGTGGTGCACCGTCACGTCGGCAACGCCCTCGGTGACGCCGGCCAGCCGGAACTCATCCACCTGGTCGGCGCGGGAGTCAACCAGATGCAAGGCAATCTCGAGCCGGGAAAGGATTCTCGCGAGTTCGTCACCGACGTGTCCGATGCCGAACACAGCGACCACCGGACGGGCCGGCAGCGGTTCGAGCAGCAGGGTGACCTCCCCGCCACAACACTGGCGGCCGTGTTCGTTCCGCGCGTGCTCGTTCAGCCTGAACTCCTGTGTCTCCGGAACCGTTGCGGCGGAGGCGATCAGCTCACGGGCGCGACGCAGGGTGGCCTCCTCGAGATTGCCGCCGCCGACGCTGCCCCAACTGTGGTCTGCGCCGACGACCATCTTCGCCCCGGCATCCCGAGGTGCATGACCGCGGACTGTCACGACCGTGACGAGCACCCCGGGCAGCGCGTCCCGGCGCAATTGCTCGACGGCGCTGAGCCAGTCCACTGCTCACACCCCCGTCAGCACAGCGGGCGTCGAGGATGCACCCGATCGACCACCATTCGCGCGGGGATCCGCGGCCAGTCCGTCCTTCGCAGTCCGCACCGCCCAGTACACCGCCTCCGGGGTTGACGGGCAGCCCAGATCGACCGACCAGCCGGGCGGCCCGAAGGCCGCGGCCGCCTGCCGCAACGCTTCTCGCACACTGAACGCGTGCATCAGCGGCGGTTCGCCCACCGCCTTGGAGCCGTACACCACGCCGGATTCCGTCGCCCGGTCATACAGGTGGACATTGAACTGCTCCGGCATCTCCGAGAAGCTCGGGATCTTGTAGGTGCTGGCCGCCTGGGTACTCAGCCGGCCGCGATGGGGACCGTCGGTGGTATCCCAGCGCAACTCCTCCAGGGTCAGCCAGCCGGCACCCTGGACGAAACCTCCCTCGATCTGACCGATGTCGATCAGCGGCGACAGGCTGTCGCCGACGTCGTGCACGATGTCGGCGCGCAGCAACCGGTAGGCGCCGGTGAAGCCGTCCACCTCGATCTCGGACACCGAGGCCCCGTAGGCGTAGTACTTGAACGGTTCACCCTGCATCCGCCCGGCATCCCAGTGCAGGCCGGCCGTGCGGTAGAAGCCGGCGGCCCACAGCTGCACCCGCTGGAAGTAGGCGTCGTGCACCAGTTCCGCCCACCGGATCTGCTTGTCGTGGAAGCCGATCCCGGTGATCACGCCGTCGACGTACCGCACGTCGTCGGGGTGGATTCCCAGCTTGCCCGCGGCGACGATGTTCAGTCGCCCGCGGATCTGATCGCAGGCGTTCTTGATGGCGCCGCCGTTGATGTCCGCGCCTGAGCTGGCCGCCGTTGCGGAGGTGTTGGGCACCTTGTCGGTCCGAGTGGGGGCGAGCCGGACGTACTCGAGCGGCACCCCGAGAGCGGTGGCCGCGACCTGGATCATCTTGGTGTGCAGGCCTTGTCCCATCTCGGTTCCGCCGTGGTTGATCAGCACCGAGCCGTCCTTGTAGACATGGACCAGCGCGCCGGCCTGGTTGAAGGCCGTCAGGTTGAACGAGATGCCGAACTTCACCGGTGTCATGGCCAACGCCCGTTTGGTGTCCGGATGCGTGTCGTTGAACGCCGCGACCGCTGCCTGCCGGCGGGCGAAGTCACTGCGCTCGTGCAGGATCGACCAGATGTCGGCCAGCCGTTCCGCGTGCCGCACCGGCTGCCCGTAGGGGGTCGCCTGTCCCGGCTGATAGAAGTTCCGCCGCCGCAACTCGTCCGCCGGGATGCCCAGCAGCGGGGCACACCGTCCCAGGATGTCCTCCATGACGATCATGCCTTGCGGTCCGCCGAAGCCGCGGAACGCTGTCTGTGAGGTCTTGTTGGTCCTGGCGATCCGGCCGTGCACGACGATGTTCGGCACCCAGTAGGCGTTGTCGATGTGACACAGAGCGCGGGCCAGGACCGGTTCGGACAGATCCAGGCTCCACCCGCCGTCACTGGTCAGGGTGGCGGTGAGCGCGCACAGCCGGTGATCTGCATCGAAGCCCACCTTCCACACGGAGTGGAATGGGTGCCGCTTCCCGGTCATCGTGATGTCCTGGGTTCGGTTGAGTCGCAACAGCACCGGCCGGCCGGTGAGGGTCGCGCCCAGCGCCGCGATGGCGGCGAAGCCGTGCGGCTGCATTTCCTTCCCGCCGAAGCCACCGCCCATCCGCAGGCACTGCACGGTGACGTGATGGCTGGCCAGACCCAGCACGTGCGCGACGATCTCCTGCGTCTCGGACGGGTGCTGGGTGCTGGACTGGACGAAGATCTGTCCGTTCTCGTCCACCAGCGCCAGGGCCGCGTTCGTCTCCAGGTAGAAGTGCTCCTGCCCGCCGAACTCGAACTCACCCTCGAAGGTCGTGGCGGCCGAGGCGAAACCGGCGTCGATGTCACCACGGGAGACGGTCCGCGGGGTGCCCTGGAAACTCTCGGCTTCGATGGCCTCGGTCAACGAGAGCAGTGACGGCAGTGAGGTGTACTCGATCTCGATGGCGTCGGCGCCCTGCCGGGCCGCGTCGACCGTCTCGCCGAGCACCCAGACCACCGCGTGGCCGTAGAACATCACCTCGGTGGGGAACAGCGGCTCGTCGTGCTTGACGCCGGCGTCGTTCACTCCCGGGATGTCTTCGGCCGTAAGCACCCGGACCACGCCGGGCACGGCATAGGCGGGATCCACGTCCAGTCGGCTGACCCGGGCGTGGGCGTGTGGTGCCTGCAGCGGCCACGCGAACAGCGCATCCTTTGTCCTGGCCACCAGATCGTCGGTGTAGAGAGCCTTTCCGGTCACGTGCAGGGCGGCGCTCTCGTGCGGGATCTCCAACCCGACCTTCGGGTTGTTGGGCCGATCGGCCAACGGGCCGTGTGCCTTGCTCATCGCTGTCCGGCCTCCTGGAACTGTCCTACCGGGTTGGGGGGTGCTGGATTCTGGGCGTGGAACTTGCGCAGGGACTCACCCAGCATGGCCGCCCGGTAGGCGGCGCTGGCCCGGTGATCGCTGATCGGGGTGCCCTCCGCGGCGAGGATGTCGGCGGCGGCAGCCACCACCTCGGACGTCCACGGTTGTCCGGCCAAGGCGGCCTCGGTGCCCCTAGCTCGCAGCGGGGTGGCGGCCACCCCACCGAGCCCGATCGTGATGTCACCGACCACCGACCCGTCCTGACCGGGGCCCTCCTCGAGGCGGAGCGCGAAACCAACCGCGACACTGGAGATGTCGTCGAACCGTCGCTTGGCGATCTTGTGGAACGCGCTGATCGGCGCGACCGGGGTGGGAATGCGGATCACCTTGATCAGTTCCCCCGGCCGCCGCACCGACGTGCGGTAACCGGTGAAGTACTCGGCCAGCGGCACCTCGCGCTCACCGTCGTTCGAGGCGAGCACGAGCGAGGCGTTCAGCGCCAGCAGCGCAGGTGGGCTGTCACCGATCGGGGAGCCGGTGCCGAGGTTGCCGCCGAGGGTGGCGCCGTTGCGGATCAGTCGGGACGCGAACTGCGGCAGCATCTGGGCCAGCAGCGGGATCCGCCCCGCCAGGCCACGTTCGATCTCCGTGAGGGTCAGCGCGGCACCGATGTCGATCGAGTCGTCCCCGACGACCAGTTGCCGCAGCTCGGCGAGCCGGTCGATGCCGATCGAGAGCGGCGACCTTCGGTGCCGGATGTTCAGCTCCACCCCCCAGTCGGTGGAGCCGGCCACCAGCAGTGCGGACGGCGTCTCGGCGAGCAGTCGCAACACCTCCGCCAGGTCGGTCGGGCGGACATAGGTGCCCTCGTTGCTGGTGATCCGGGTCGCCGCCGGGACCGGTGCCGGGCGGGCAAGGCGGGCGAACAGCGGGTCGTCGATGGCCGGCTCGCCCAGGGCGTAGGCGGCGTCCCGGATCGGCCGGTAGCCGGTGCACCGGCACAGGTTCCCGGACAGCGAGTGCAGGTCGAAGCCGTTCGGCCCGTGCTCATGGTCGGGTGCGTGGCCCGGTGCCGTCGGGTCGACGGCCGACGGTCCGAGGGAACGCTCCGCGGCTGACCCGCTGCCATCGGGTTCCACCTCGGCGACCCGTTCGGTGCCGTTCGGATTCCCCGTTGGCGGCAGGTCGTGGCTGACGCTGCCGGCAACACCGGCCCGGGTGGCGGCGGCGTTGCCGGACCCGTTGGAGCGCCCCGGCCGGTAGAACTCCGAGGCCATCGAGCAGATGAAACCTGGTGTGCAGTAGCCACATTGAGACCCGCCACGGTTCGCCATCTCGCGCTGGACCGGGTGCAGGTCGTCCGGTGCACCGAGTCCTTCCGCGGTGATCACCTCCTGGTTGTCCAGGCCGGCGGCCGGCACCAGGCACGCGTTGATCGCAGTCCAGCGGGAACGGCCGTCGCCGTCGGGGCGGGAGACCAGCACGGCGCAGGCACCGCATTCGCCCTCAGCGCAGCCTTCCTTGCTGCCGGTGAAGCCGCTGCCCCGCAGCCAGTCCAGCAGGGTCACGTGACCGCCGACATCGCCGAGCTCGTGCGCCGTGCCGTTGACCTTCAGGTGAGGTTCCCCGTTCACGAAACTCCCTCTCGATCTGTGGTGCAGTTCTGTGGTGCGGTGGTCAGGCTCTGATGCTTGTTCATCAGCCTGCTCTGGCCAGCAAGGTCTTCCCGGCCGCGCCGACTTCCCGGGTCAGGGCGTCGACGTCGACGGTGAGCAGACGATCCCGCTCGAGCACCGTCCGGCCGTTGACGACAAGACGTTCCAGCGGCGGCGGCGCACCGAGCACCAGGGCGGCGACCGGGTCGGCGATGTCGATGTGCGCCAGCGTGTCCAGCCGCCACACCGCCAGATCGGCCAGCTTTCCGGCCTCCAGCGAGCCGATCTCGTTCTCCCGCCCGAGGACGCGGGCGCCGCCCATCGTGGCCATCTCCAGCGAGTCGCGCACCGTGAGGGCGCGCGGGCCGCCCTTCGCCCTGGCGAACAGCAGCGCGTGCCGGACCTCCTCCAGCAGTGAGCAGGCCTCGTTGGACGCGGCGCCGTCGACGCCGAGCCCCACCGCGACGCCGGCGTCGCGCAGGTCCCGGCTCCGGCAGATGCCCGCGCCGAGCCGGGCGTTGGACGTCGGGCAGTGCGCCACCGAGGTGCCGGTGGCGGCCAATTCGGCGATCGCCGCGTCTGACAGGTGCACCGCGTGTGCCAGCCAGACATCGGGTCCCAGCCAGCCGAGGGACCCGGCGTACTCGACGGGGGAGCAGCCGAACGACTCCCGGCAGAACTCCTCCTCGTCGAGTGTCTCGCACAGGTGGGTATGCATCCGAACACCCTTGGCCCGAGCCAGTTCCGCGGCCTGCCGCAGCAGGTCGCCGGTCACCGAGAACGGGGAGCACGGTGCGACACCGATCCGCACCATCGAATCGAACGACGCGTCATGGTACTTGTCGATCGCCGCCGCGGTCGCGGTCAGAATAGCGTCGATGTCTTCAACGACATTGTCCGGTGGCAGTCCACCTTTGCTCTGCCCCAGGTCCATCGATCCGCGGGTGGGGTGGAACCGCAACCCCACCCTGGACGCGGCGCTGATCTCCGCGTGCAGGACGTCGCCGCCGTCATGCGGGAAGACGTAGTGGTGGTCGGTGGTGGTGGTGCAACCGGTCCCGGCGAGCCAGGCCAGCCCACCGGTCGCCGCGGTGTGCACCAGGTCGGCGTCGATCCGCCCCCACACCGGGTACAGGGTGGTCAGCCAGCCGAACAGGGTGTCGTCGACCGCCTGGCCCCTGGTGATCCATTGGTACAGGTGGTGGTGGGTGTTCACCAGGCCGGGGGTGACCAGGCATCCGGTGGCATCGACGTACTCGGCGCCGGGGATGTCCCGGGGCGCCGGTCCCGAGGCCACGGCGGCGATCGTTTTGTCGGTGATCACCACGTGGCCGCCGGCATGTTCGGAACGGGCCGCGTCCATCGTGACGACGTGGGCGCCGTCCAGGACGAGGAGGCCGTGGCTTTGCGTCATCAGGCCAGCACCTTCTCCAGTCGGGTGAGCGCGATCTCCCGCAATTGGGTGACCACTTCGGCCCGCTCCGCGGCGGGGGTGTTGTTCAGCCGGCGACGGAGCTCGCTGAGGATCTCGGTGGCCGGTCGGCCGGCCGCGCGGATGAGGAACACCCGATCGAACCGGTTCTCATACTCCGCGTTCCCGGCCCGGATCGCCTCGGTCACGGTCGGATCGGCGTCGCCGACGGCGGCCTGCTCCCTGGCTGAGAACTCGGCGTCGTGACCGGCGTGCGCCCGTTCGCCGATCCTGGGATGCCGGGACAGCGCGGTCTCGATCTCCTCGTCGGAGAAGGACGCCGCGGCGGTCCGTGCCCGGTGCAGCACCGACGGTGCCGAGTCGTACGGACGGCCGGTCAGGACATCGTCCACCCAGCGCGGCACATCCAGGCAGGTCCGCAGGGTTGCCCTGGCGTCGGCTTCGGACTGCTGGTTGAACCGCACCAGACCAGCACTGGGCCGGCCGCTGTCGGCGGTGTGCGGGCTCGGACCGGACAACGGCGCAGCCTCCATCCGCACCGCCCTGGCACCCAGGATGGGGCTGGCGTCGGCGACCAGGTCGTCGAACCGGTGGTTGGCGATCTTGGCCACCTCGATGATCGCGGCCGCGTGCTCCTGGGTCGGCGCGTTCTGCATCCGCTCCCAGCCGGTCGTCAGGATCTCGTCGCGCTTGTCCACGTCCCGCACAGAGACGATCAGCGGGATGCCGAAGCGGTCCCGGTAGGCCTCGGTGAGATGCGCGAATTCCTCGTGGTCCTCGTCGTTGAGCATCGTCAGGCCGACCGAACCCTGGTCCCGTTCGGATTCCTCGCTGCGTGTCTCGCCCTCGACGGCGTCGCTGCCGAGGTCGGGGTAGAACGACAGCAGGTCGCGCTGCTCGGTCCGGTCGGCCGAGAACAGCGATTCCTGGAAAGCCATCCGCAGGTCGTGGGTGTCGCTGAACGGGCGCTGGTCGTAGGCCCGCTCCACCACCCAGGTCGGGCCCTGGAACAGTCGGCCGAAGGTCTCCACAAAGGTTTCCCGGCTCATCTCGTTGACCTGGTCCAGCCGGATCACGCCGGTGCCCGGGGTGCCGGCCACCGCCGGTCCGAAGTTCTTGCCCACGTGGTGGAAGACCAGGTTCAACAGGATGGCGGTCAGGCTGCCCAGGGTGATGCCGCTGCCGAAGATGATCTGTGCCCACTCCGGAACGGCCTTCGCCACATCGGGTTGCACCGTGACGAACATGGCCAGACCGATGCTGGTCCCGACGATGACGACGTTGCGGTGATCGTGGAAGTCGACCCGCGCCAGGGTCTGGATACCGACAACGGCGACGGTCGCGAACATCGCGATGGCCGCGCCGCCGAGCACCGGCGGCGGAACGCTGGCGACCAGCGCACCGGCCTTCGGGATCAGGCCGATCAGGATCATGAAGACACCGGCAGCGGCGACCACATAACGGCTCTTCACCCGAGTCAACCGGACCAGCCCGACGTTCTCCGCGAAGCAGGTGTACGGGAAGGAGTTCAGCACCCCGCCGATGAACGTGGACAGGCCGTCGGCCCGCAGTGCCTTGGAGACATCCTCTGCACCGACCCGCTTCTCGACGATCTCCCCGGTGGCGAAGACGTCGCCGGTGGTCTCCACCGCGGTGATCAGCATGACCACGATCATCGAGATGATCGCAGCAGCCGAGAACTTGGGGATGCCGAAGAAGAACGGCGTGGTCACACCGAACCACTCCGACGTGCCGACGCTGCTGAAGCTGGCGTCACCCAGGAAGAAGGCGACCGCGGTACCGATCACCAAACCTGCCAACACCGCCACCGTTGCCATGAAGCCCTTGAACACCCGCTGGATGATCACGATGACCGCGAGCGTGCCCATGGCGTAGGCCAGGTTCTTGCTGCTGGTCGGGTCCGGGTTGGCCCCGCCGCCGACCGCGTCCAGCGCAGCGACCGGCAGCAGGGCGATGCCGATGATGGTGATGACCGTGCCGGTGACGACCGGTGGGAAGAATCGGATCAGCTTGGCGAAGTAGGGCGCGATGAAGAAGGTGAACAATCCGGCGACGATCACCGCGCCGTAGATGTACAGCAGCCCTTCGGTTCCGCCGCCGGCCGCCATCGCGATGGCGATCATCGGGGACACCGCGGTGAACGTCACGCCCTGCAGCAACGGAAGTCTGACGCCGATCTTCCAAAATCCGATGGACTGGATGATGGACGCGATACCGCAGGTGAACAGGTCCGCGTTGATCAGGTGGATCAACTGCTCCTGGGTGAGCCCGATGGCCGAGGCCAGCAGGATCGGCACCACCACCGCACCGGCATAGAACGCCAGCACGTGTTGCAGGCCGTAGATGCCAAGTTTGGGAATCGGCAGCATCTGGTCGACCGGATGCTTGATCGACTTCTTCCGACTCGTCGGGGATTTGGTGCGAGACGTCATGGTGACCCCTTAGGGCGAGAATTTTCAGCGGGATTCGGTGCTGGCCCGAACGGCCGTCTTCGTTGACTGCGGGTGAGTGTGCTTCCGACCGTTGACCGGTCAGTGACCGGGGGTCTCTGGGAGGTTGCCCCGTTGGTCCGGCGCGGCGGCGATGACCGACGGCGCGGATGATCCCCGACTGCGGATGTGGTTGAAGAGCACGTTCGGCACCACCGCGACCGGGTCTGCCGCGCTCCTGTCACGCCGGCGGGAGAGTCGCATCACTGTCCTTGTGCCTCAGCAGAATCCGGGAACGGTGTTCCAGGCGGACCCCGGCGCGGTGGCGTCGTCGCGCTCGACGGTGGCCTCGATCAAGCCGTAGGGCCGGTCGGCCGCGACGAAGACCTCGCCCGGGTTCTCGAGGTCGAACGGCGACAGGTCGACCAGGAAGTGGTGCTTGTTCGGCGCGCTGAACTTGATCTGCGCGACCTGCGGGAAGTCCTCGAGTACCGACTCGCCCATGGCGTACAGCGTCTGCTGGAGCGCGTAGCTGTGCACCTCGGCGAACCGCTTGAGCAGCATGGCCCGGATCTGTTCGTAGGACTTGTCGAAGTCGACATCCAGTGTGTCGTAACGCCAGCGGGCGACCAGTGACGTGGCCAGGATGCGGTCGTTGGTCTCCTTGAGCGTGGTGTACTCGTCCTTCAGGTACCCCCAGAACTCCGAACCGGTGGTCTTGGCCACCACCAGGTCCTTGAGACCGGAGACCACCCAGGCAATCCGGTCCTCACCGCGGCCCTCGACGGTCACCACAGTGGTGCGGGTTTCGCCGCCGTTGCGGACGAAGGCATGGTCGTGCGGGGAGCCATCGATCGAGATCCGGTCCCACGTGTACTCCTCGATCTCGACCCTGGCGCCGGTCGCCTTGGGGGTCTGGTGGATGAAGTGATCGCCGAGGGTGAGCGCGAATTCCTCGATCGACCGCACACCCTTTTCCTTGGCGAACGCGAATACCGTGTTCTTCTGGGTGTCGGTCGGCAGGATCGCCTGCTGATCGCCGGTGACGTGCGCGTCCCGGAAGTCCCCGCGAAGGGCGGAGGACACATTCAGGTCGCGGATCTCGTGACGTGCGGTGTCTCGGTAGACGCGAACCAGGCGGTTCTCGGCTTTCCCGTACTGGTTGTCACCCAGGACGATGGTCATTCTCGTCAGCTCCCTTGGTAGGTCGAGTAGGCGAAGGGGCTCAGCAGGACCGGGACGTGGTAGTGCCGAGCGGGGTCGATCACCGTGAAGGTCACGGTGACGGTGGGGTAGAAACCGGTCTGTCCGGTCTGCTGGAAGTAGGTCGCGGTGTCGAACGTCAGTCGGTAGTTCCCGCGTTCGATGTGGTCGGGCCCGAGGGAGCCGACCCGCCCGTCGGAGTCGGTGACGCCCGAGACGCTTGTCGGCGCCGTTCCCTCGCGATGGCCGGTGCCGGGGTCCAGGTGTTCGAGCCGAACCGGTACCCCGGCGGCCGGGCGACCGAGTGCGGCGTCCAGGACGTGGGTGGTGATGGCGCTCATCTGGTACGTCTCGCTCTCCATTGAGCCGATCCAATGCGGAATCTTTCTTCCGCAGATCGAAATATAGAGGGTGACGCACACCACGTCAACAGTTTGTTGAAGTCGATTTTCCGAAGGATCGTAGCGTGTGTCGGCCGGGCCACGAAGCCGATCGACCTGCCTACTCGCGGTCCCGGTTCAGGTAGTTGTAGACGGTGAACCTGCTGACGCCCAGCGCGGCGGCGACCGCCTCCACCGACTTCCGGTAAGAGAAGGCGCCGGACTCCTCGAACATCCGCACCGCCCGCTGCTTATGCTCGCGGGAAAGCTCGGTCAGCGGGCCGCCGAAGGAACGCTCGATGTCCTCGATGATCCCGTCCAGCCCAGCGGTATCCGTGTCGGCGGCGCGGTTCTGTGCGCTGGCATCGGCCGCATCGACGACCGAATCCGTTGCGGGCAAGCGGATCCCGGCTACGAGCAGGCCGTCCCACTCGAGCGGGACATCCCCGTCCCGGAGGTCGGCCGGTGCGACGACGGTGCCACCGATCCGGCTCACCAGCTGCTGGACCGCCACCAGCAACGGGTGCGTCGATTCCACGGTCACGCTTGTGGTGTCAGTTGGATCGTCACCCTGGTGGCGCCGGCGTCGAGGGCTGCACCGAGAACGGCGCGCAGGGTGTCGAGCACCTCGTCGACCGGTCCGGCGAACTGGGTGCCGAGGGGACCGAACTCGCCTTCCAGGCCGGCGTCCTCGATGACGTCCCAGGCCCGCTGGGCGTGTGCCGGCGGGGTGCCCTCACCGCGGTAGGGCTCGGTGGTGAATTCAGCGACGAGACGCACGGTCAGAGGTTACGCCGCGACAGGGGTGATGCCGGAGTTCCGGCGAGACCTGCGGTGGTCAGGTCGCTGCCGCCGCCTTGCGGCGGGCCAGGACGTCCAGCTGTGGTCGGTCCAGACCGGTGCGAGCGGTGATCTCCGTCTGGTCGACGGCGCCGCATTCGATGGCACGCACGATGAAGCCGGACAGCGCGACGGCGGTTGCCGGTTCGTCGAGATACCCGGAGTCCGTCCGCTGGACATAGGCCCGGAGCCGGTCGATCGCGGACGGCAGACCGCTGCGGTAGAACAGATAGACCGCGACATACCGGGTGGGGAGTTGCGCCGGGTGCATGTCCCAGCCCTGGTAGATCCCACGCTCCAGGGAGCGCCTGACCAGCCTTGCGTGCAGCCGCCAGGCCGCCTGGACGGCCGCCCGGTCGCCCACCGGCAGCACGTTCGTGGAACCGTCGCTGACGTGCACGCCGGTGCCTGCCGCGGCCACCTGCATCACCGCCTTCGCGTGGTCGGCGGCCGGATGCTCCATGCTCTGATATTCGGCGGCGATCCCGCAGGACGCCGAGTAGTCGTAGGTGCCGTAGTGCAGTCCGGTGACCCGGGGTCCTGCCGCATGGATCATCGGCGCGACCAGCGCCCGGCCGTCCGGTCCGAGGATGGACTGCGGTGTCTCGATCTGGATTTCGAACTTCACGCGACCGGCCGAAAGGCCGTGGGCTGCCTCGAGTTCGGTCGCGATCTCGACCATCGCCTCGACCTGGTCGACGGAGGTCACCTTGGGCAGGGTGAGGACGAACCCCTCGGGTAACCCACCGGAACCGGCCAGCTCACAGACGAAGATGTCCAGTGTCCGCAGACCGCGCCGACGGGTGGGCCGTTCCAGATTCTTGAACCTGATGCCGAAGAACGGTGGTGCCGTCCCCGTCTCGACGGCACGCCGCAGGTTGCGGGCGGTGTTGATCGCGGTCTCGTCCTCCTCGGCGTCGGGACGCGAGCCGTAGCCGTCCTCGAAGTCGATCCGCAGGTCCTCGATCGGCTCGGACTCGAGCTTGCCGACCAACCGGTCGTAGACGGCTGCGACATCCGCAGGGTCTGCGCCGATGGCCGCGGCCAACTCCTCCGCAGTCCCGCCGTCAGCGTTCAGCGCCGCCCGTGCCTGGCGGCCCCAGTCCTGCGCGAGGTCCGCGGTGAACCGGTCGGCGGGGACGTACACCGTGTGCACGGGCTGACGGACACCGCGGTCACCGGGATACAGCTCGGCCAGCCGCGCGTCGGCCGATGCCAGCCGGTCGTCCATCCTGCTCGCGATGTCCTCGAAGAAGCTCACGCGATCACCCTTGCAGTGCCGACCCGGTGCGGCATCAGCGGATCACCTCGTAGGCGGGCAGCGTGAGGAACTCGGCGTAGCTGTCGTCCAGCGAGACGGCCTCGAAGAGGGTTCCGGCCTGACCGAACATGCCGGCGGCGAACGCGTCTTCGCCGATTCCCTGCCGAATCTCGGCCAGTTCGTCGGCCACCACCTGCCGGACCAGTTCTGTGGTCACCGTCCGGCCATCCTCGAGCACTGAGCCGTTGTACACCCATTGCCATATTTGCGAACGCGAGATCTCCGCGGTGGCAGCGTCTTCCATCAGATTGTTGATCGCGACGGCGCCACCCCCGCGCAGCCAGGAGGCGAGGTAGAGCACCGCCACGTTGACGTTCCCGGCCAGCCCGGCAGCGGTGATGGCGCCCGGTGTGGACGTGATGTCCAGCAGGTCATCGGCGCTGACGTCGACGTCCGGCCGTTGCCGACCCAGCTGGTTGGGCCGGTCACCGAGCACCGCGTCGAAGACTTCGCGGCACACCGGGACGAGGTCCGGATGCGCGACCCAGGACCCGTCGAAACCGTCGCCGGCCTCGCGTTCCTTGTCAGCCCTCACCTGCGCGAAGGCGACCTTGTTCACCACCGGGTCGCGGCGGCTGGGGATGAAGGCGGACATACCGCCGATGGCGAAGGCGCCCCGCCGGTGACATGTCTTGACCAGCAGTTGGGCGTAGGCGCGCATGAACGGGGCGGTCATCTTCACGGCGTTCCTGTCGGGGAGCACGAAGGACGGTCCTGAGTCGCGGAAGTATTTGATGATGCTGAACAGGTAATCCCATCGACCTGCGTTCAAGCCGGAGGCATGATCGCGCAGCTCGTAGAGGATCTCGTCCATCTCGAAGGCGGCCGGGATCGTCTCGATGAGCACCGTTGCCCGAATCGTGCCGTGGGGGATCCCAAGGCGTTGCTGGGCGAAGGTGAAGATGTCGTTCCACAGCCGGGCTTCAAGGTGGCTTTCCATCTTCGGCAGGTAGAAGTACGGACCGGAGCCACGTTCGAGTAGCTCGGCGGCGTTGTGGAAGAAGTAGAGGCCGAAGTCGACCAGCGGGCGTACTGCGTCGTAGAGGTTGACCTGACCGCCGACGACGTTGCGCCAGTGCGGGGTGCTGGCGTCCTCCATGTCGGCCAGCCAGACCTTGGCCCCGGAATTGAGCGCGTTGATCGTCATCTTGCGGTCGGTGGGCCCGGTCATCTCGACCCGCCGGTCGAGCAGGTCGGCCGGGGCCGGTGCCACCGACCAGTCGGCCGCCCTGATGTCCGCCGTCTCCGGCAGGAAGTCCATCCGGTGCGTCCGGGACACCTCGTCGCGTCGGAGTGTGCGCCGTTGCAGCAACTCGTTCCGTCGGCGGCCGAACCGGGCCTGCAGCTCGGCGACGAAGTCCAGCGCCTCGGTGGTGAGAATCGTTTCCCCGCCAGGGATGTCGATCTCCGTGGAAACGATCAGGCCGGGCGCGGTGGTTGCATGGGTAGGTGTCACGAAGGAGGTCAACCTTTCAGGACGGCGGTGGTGGTAGGACGGCGGCGGCCATGCTGTTTCTGCCTGACGGAAGAATCGTTCTGTAGAGTGGATACTAGTGTCCACTCTGCGGAAGTCAAGGTGGGGTGGACAGGAATTGACCGCCTGGCGACCGTATGATTCCGACATCCGGAAAAGCCGCTGCACCGGCGACTGCGCAGAAGGGTTCGGCACCATGGCCGTCACCGAGGGATCCACCGAGTTCGACGCCGTGGTGGCGGCCGAAGCGGGCAAGCAGCGATCGTCCGGTGGGGTGCAGTCGATCGAGCGAGCATTCACCATCCTGGAGGCGCTGGCCGCGAACGGCGGGGTGATGGGCCTGTCCGCACTGGCCGCCGAGTCCAGGCTGCCGCTGCCGACGATCCACAGGTTGGCCCGCACCCTGGTCGATCTCGGGTATCTGCGCCAGGAACCGTCCCGGCAGTACGCGCTCGGGCCCCGGATTCTGCTGCTGGCCGAGAGTTCGTCCACCATGCTCAGCGTCATCGCCCGGCCGCACCTCACCCGGCTGGTCGACGAACTCGGCGAAACCGCCAACCTGGCATCGCTGGACGGCGACCAGATCGTCTATATCTCGCAGGTCCCTTCGAGGCACTCGATGAGGATGTTCACCGAGGTCGGCCGGCGCGTTCTGCCGCACTGCACCGCGGTCGGCAAGGCCATCATGGCCGGCATGCCGCCCGCCGAGGTGCGGAACCTGTTGCAGCGCACGGGAATGCCACGTCATACCGAACACACCATCACCGACCCCGAGACGTTCGCCGAGCAGCTCGCCTGGTCCGCTGAGCACGGCTACGCCATCGACGACGGTGAGCAGGAACTGGGTGTGCGCTGCGTTGCGGTTGCCGTTCCCGGGGTCCGCGCGCACCTCGCCTTGTCGGTGTCCGGCCCGGCCGGTCGGATGACACCTGAAACCGTCGAGCGTGCCGTGCCGCTGCTCACCGCAGGCGGCGCCGCTCTCGCCGCCGACCTGGCCTGACCGACTGTCCCGGGGTGCTGTCGCATCCCGGCCGGCAAGTCGGAGCGCGCGGCCGCCGGAGCGCTACCTGATTCTGATCATCCAGTCCCGAAGGTGATCGGGCAGCTGGGGTGCCTGCAGCGCTTGGGGTATCAGGCTGCGGTCCCGCAGCACGGCATCGAAGACGAGACGCATGGTGACGCCGTGGTCCGGTTCGTGGGTCACCGCTATCTCGTCACCCGCTTGGAGTGTGCCTTCCTCGATGATGCGCAGATAGGCACCGGGTCGTGACGCCTGTGCGAACCGCCGGACGAATGTGGGGTCGTCCATCCGGATGGCCAGCTTGAAACAGGGCAGTCTGGGCTGTGCCACTTCCAACAGGGTGGTGCCGATCCGCCACCGTTGCCCGACCAGAGCGCCCGATACGTCGATGCCTTCGGTGGTGAGATTCTCGCCGAACGGTGCACCGTCCAGGCCACGGCCGAGATCGGCTTCCCAGTCACGGATTTCCTCGACGGCGTAGGCGTAGACCGCCTTATCGGGTCCACCGTGCACCGACCTGTCGGCCTGCGTATCTCCATCGACGTTGACGCCGCGGACTCGCACCGGCCCCACGACGGGTTGCTTCCAGATGGCGGTTTCGACGGGCCGCCGGCCCGTGGACACGGGCCGGGGTTGTCCAACATTGACGCTGAGGACGTGGGCTGATTCCGGTTGGTCCACGAGGTCATCCGCTCTTCGGGCAATTGGCAGGGCTCTGTCCGGATCAGTGTGCCCTGCCGTCATCGGCCCGCACACGCCCCCGCGGTGCTCCGGCACAACCGGAGCACCGCGAGCGCCGAGATACTGACAGCCCTGTTTCGAGTTGACCGTTCCGAGTTGGACTGTTCCGAGTTGACCGTTCCGAGTTGACCGTTCCGGGCCGGGTCAGGACAGATCGAAGCGGTCCAATTCCATGACCTTCGTCCACGCCCTGGTGAAGTCGGCCACGAACTTCTCGTGCGCGTCCTGGCTGGCGTACACCTCCGCAAGGGCCCGCAGTTGGGAGTTGGAACCGAAGACGAGGTCGACCGCGGTGGCGGTCCACTTCACCTCGTCGGTCGCGACGTCGCGGATCTCGTAGACGTTCTCCTCCGACTCGGATGCCTTCCACCTGGTGCCGGGGGAGAGGAGGTTGGCGAAAAAGTCGTTGGTGAGCACGCCCGGCCGGTCGGTCAGGACCCCGTGTCGGGTGCCGCCGACGGAGTTGCCGAGCGCGCGCAGGCCGCCGACCAGGACCGTCATCTCCGGGGCGGTCAGGTTCAGCATGTAGGCGCGGTCGACGAGAAGGGTCTCCGGCTGCAGCTTCTCGCCGGCGGACAGGTAGTTGCGGAACCCGTCTGCGCGCGGTTCGAGCACCGCGAACGACTCCGCGTCGGTCTGCTCCTGACTGGCGTCCGTGCGACCAGGGCGGAACGGCACGGTGGTATTCACGCCGGCCGCCTTCGCCGCATGCTCCACGGCCGCAGAACCGGCCAGCACGATCAGGTCGGCCAGCGAGATCTTCGCTCCCCCTGCCGAGTTGAACTCACGCCGGATGCTCTCGAGGCTGTCCAGGACTCCGGCCAATTGATCGGGCTGGTTGATCTCCCAGCTGCGTTGCGGCTCCAGACGGATCCTGGCGCCGTTTGCGCCGCCGCGCTTGTCGGTCGACCGGAAGCTGGCGGCGGATGCCCAGGCGGTCGAGACCAACTGTGCGGTCGTCAGTCCGGACTCCAACACTTTCGCCTTGAGGGTGGCGACATCGGCGTCGCTCACCAGTTGGTGATCGACTGCGGGCACCGGGTCCTGCCACAGCTGAGGCTCGGCGACCCAGGGCCCCATGAAGCGGGTGACGGGACCCATGTCGCGGTGCAGCAGCTTGTACCAGGCCTTGGCGAAGGCCAGCGCGAACTGATCCGGGTTCTCCAGGAAGCGGCGGGAGATCGGCTCGTACACCGGGTCGAACCGCAGGGACAGATCGGTCGTGAGCATCGTCGGCTTGTGCTTCCGGGCCGGGTCGTACGCGTCCGGAATGATCTCGTCGGCATCCTTGGCGACCCATTGCTTGGCGCCGCCCGGGCTCGTGGCGAGTTCCCACTCGTAGCCGAAGAGGATCTCGAAGAAGCGGTTGCTCCACTGCGTCGGCCTGTCGGTCCAGGTGACCTCCAGGCCGCTGGTGATCGTGTCGGCGCCCTTGCCGCTGCCATTGGTGCTGAGCCAGCCGAGACCCTGCGTCTCCAGCGGAGCGCCTTCGGGCTCCGGGCCGATGTGGTCGTCGGCGGGGGCCGCGCCGTGCGTCTTGCCGAAGGTGTGGCCACCGGCGATGAGGGCGACCGTCTCCTCGTCGTTCATTGCCATCCGGGCGAAGGTCTCCCGGATGAAATGAGCCGCCGCGCGGAAGTCCCCGCTGCCGCGGGGCCCTTCAGGGTTGACGTAGATGAGTCCCATCTCCGTCGCGCCGACTTCCTCCGCCATCGAGTCGTCGGAGACATACCGCTCGTCACCGAGCCAGGCGTCCTCCGGACCCCAGAAGATCTCCTCCGGTTCCCAGACGTCCACCCGGCCGAAGCCGAAGCCGAAGGTCTTGAAGCCCATCGATTCCAGCGCGACATTACCGGCGAGCACCAGCAGGTCGGCCCACGAAATCCGCTGACCGTACTTCTGTTTCACCGGCCACATCAGTCGGCGGGCCTTGTCGAGGTTCGCGTTGTCCGGCCAGCTGTTCAGGGGTGCGAACCGCTGGCCGCCGTCACCGGCGCCGCCGCGTCCGTCACCGATACGGTAGGTGCCCGCGGCATGCCAGCTCATCCGGATCATCAGACCGCCGTAGTGACCGAAGTCGGCCGGCCACCAGTCCTGGGAAGTGGTGAGTACCTGGGTGATGTCGCGCTTGAGCTCTTCGACGTCGAGCTTCTCGAACTCCTTGGCGTAGCTGAAGCTCTCGCCGAGCGGGTTGCTCTTGGATGAGTGAGCGTGCAACACCGACAGGTCGAGCTGGTTGGGCCACCAGTCCCGGTTGGTGTGGGGGCGACCACCGGTCTTCGGTGTCGGCGAGTCGATCGCGGGATTCTCACTCTCACTGCCGTGCGCAGTCGCCGAGTCGTGTGCGACCGGGCAGCCGGCCGCGGTCATCTCATCGACGCCTTGAGCACTGGCCGAAACGTCGTTGTGGGTGTCACTCATAGATTTCCTTCCGAACGGGCGGATTGCCGGGAAATGCCTGTGGTCATGCAGTTGGTGCAGGTGCCCCAGTAGACGACCTCCACCTCGTCGACCAGGTAACCGTGGTCGTGCGAGGCGGTGAGACAAGGGGCATGGCCGACGGCGCACTCGACGTCGGCGATCGCGCCGCAGGAGCGGCACACGAGATGGTGATGGTTGTCTCCCACCCGCGACTCATAGCGAGCGGTCGCACCGGCCGGCTCGATGCGCCGGACGAGACCGGCCCCGGTGAGAGCGTGCAACACGTCATAGACGGCCTGCCGGGAAACAGCGGGGAGATCGGCACGAACGAGCGAGAACACTGCGTCGGTGTCGATGTGCGGGTGATCGCGCAACGCCGCCAGCACAGCCAACCGGGGCCGGGTGACGCGCAGGGCGACCCCGCGCAACTGGGCCTCGAAGTCCGACGTCACGCGGGGGAACATAGTCGACTTTTTTGGACCTGATCAAGTCTGCAGCATCGGCGATGTCGGAGTGCCGGGGGGTTCACACCAGCAGACGAGGATCGTCGAGAAGGGGCTGCAGGGCGATTTCGGCGGCGCCCACGAGTGATGCTGCAGCGATATCGGCGGTCCGTAGCTGGACCTGTGCGGCCTGGCCGAGAAACGAATGCCTGTTGATGCCCGTGCGGAGCTGCTCCTCTTCGGCTCTGAGGATCTCGGCATGCAGACCGCCGAGGACCACCCGGTCGGGATCGAGGATGTTGATCAGCGAGGCCAGTCCGCGCGCCAGTCGCCCGGTGATGAGGTCGACGGCCGCGCGCGCCTTCGCGTCGACCGAACGCCGGCTGATGACCAGCCGCGCAGCATCGAGAGTCGGTGCTGTGCCGCGGACTCCAGCCGCGTCCAGGAGCGCGACGGGGTCGGCTTCGACCTCGAGGCAGCCGCGGTTCCCGCACCGGCAGGGCCGATCGCCCGGTGGTACGGGAGTATGTCCCACCTCGAGGGCGTAGCCCGTGCTTCCCAGATGCAGGCGGCCGTCGATGACGAGGCCACCGCCCACCCCGATCTGGGCCGTCATGGCGTAGAGCATCTGCGCCGCTCCCTGGCCCGCGCCGTGCCGGGATTCCGCGAGAGCTGCCAGGTTGGCGTCATTGCCGATCTGCACTCCGACATCGGCGTGACCGGCGCCGGCGAGCAGTCCGGAGAGCATGTGCCGGGCAGGCACCGACCGTGGCCATCCGAGGTGGTGCGCGGCCAGTGCCGTCCCGTCGGAACCGACCGCGGACGGCAGTGCCAGGCCGACCGCGAACGGCGGGCGATCCGTGGTGGCGAGCCGCGCCGACACGAGTTCGGCAACCAGGCTCAGGACGGACTGTGGGGTGGTGCGCTCGGGCAGCGGGATCTCGTCGATCGTCCCGAGGGTCCCACCCAGTCGCGCCGACGTGACCAGGACCGAGGTCGCCTGAACCTGCACCGCGAGAACTGTTGGGGCATCGGGATGTATCTCCACGGTATGTGACGGGCGCCCGGTCGACGGGACACCGACGTCGGTCCGAGTCGTCGACCCCGTTCGGATCAAGGACAGGTTCTCCAGCTCGCGAAGGACCAGGCCCGTGGCGGTACGGGTCAACCCGAGCCGTTCGGTCAGATCACGACGAAGCGCCACGCGACGGGTGTGGGCAAGGGTCAGCGCCCTGGACAGCGAGGTCATCGCCCGAGTGGGCGACTTCTCGGGGGCTGCCGTCACGGGTCTACCATAGCTCTTTGTGAAGCGACTGGACAAAGCGCCGCCTGGTGGCACATCGCCGGCCGAGCTGGTCCGGAACCGGTTGACCTTGGTGCTGTATGCCGCGCTGGGCATGCTGGGTTTCCTGCTCAACGGCATCGGCTCGATCCTCGCCCCGCTGCAGGAGCAACTCGGTGTGACGCGTGCTGAAGTTGCCTTCTATCCCAGTCTTTTCGCGGTGGCGTTGATCATCACCGGGGTGTTCGGCGGTCCGTTCGTGCGGCGGATCGGCCACCGGTTCGGGCTCGTCGCCGCCATCACCGGGCAGATCGCCGGCGCCCTGCTGCTGGCGTCGTCGGTCCGGGTTCTGACGCTGATCGGCGCGGCGTTGCTCGGGTTGGCGTCGGCCCTCGTGATCCAACTCGTGCCGGCGGCCCTCGGCGCCCGTCATCCGCGCTTCACCACCGCCGTCCTGGGCGAGGCCAACGCTGTCAGCAGTTTCGCCAGCCTGCTGGCGCCCGCCGCCGTCGCCGGTGCCATCGCTCTGGGTGTCGGATGGGCAGCCGGGTACCTGCTGCCAGTGCTGCCGGTGGCCGTGGCCCTTCTCGTCATCCTGATGTTCCAACGCCGGGATTGGGAACAGACCTCGGGCGCTGTCGGTGCGCACTCCGAGCTTTCTCCCGGAGCAGGACTGGAGGCGGGCCGGCTGCTTCCGCGCTGGATCGTGCTGGTACTGGCCATCAGTGTGGAGTTTTGTCTGGTCTTCTGGGCCGCTGACGCTTTTGGCGAATGGCACGACGTAGGGGCGGCCGCGGCCCCCGTGCTCGCGGCCATGTTCCTGCTCGGCATGGCAGTGGTGCGGTCCGCGTCATCCCGGCTCACCGCGGGTCGTCATCCGCTGGCCGTCATCCTCACGGCGTCCGCCGTGGCGATGATCGGCTTCGCCGCGTTCTGGGCCTCTCCGAGCGCCATCGGGGCGGCGATCGGCCTGCTTGTCGCCGGCGGCGGCGTCGCACTGCTGTACCCGGCAGCCCTGGCGCGATTGATCGCCGCTTGGCCGCACGACCGAGACCGTGCTGCGGCCCGCGGTGCTCTGGCGTCGGGTATCGCAATCGGCGGAGCCCCGTTCCTGCTGGCCGCACTCTCCGACGCCTTCGGTCTCCGCGCTGCCTACCTCATCGTCCCGGGGTTGCTGGTGACGCTGGCCGTCCTCACAGCGGTCAGCATGAGAACGCGGATGCGCCGGACCGTCTGAGTCGGCGCGATCTGCCGTTCAAGGCTCACCTCCCGCTTCGGCAGATTGCATCAACTCGCCGTGGCCGTGCGCCGACCCGGCCCGCGTCATGTCGCGCGCCGGCGGCACTCATAACTCCTGCAGCTCGTGAGGAGCCAGCGCTGACGAGGGGTCAGCACCGCATCTTCGGCCGTGCCGTGTCGCAGGTGATGGCCGCTCCGGTTCTACCCGACCCTGTCCGCCCAACCAGATCGGTGAAGTGATGATGACGCTGACCGAGATCGAGGACCGATTCGAACAGATCAGCGAGCAGTGGCTTTCGGACACCCGGTTCGAGAAGCAGCGGGATCTGGCGGATCTGGATGACCTGCTGGGTGAGCTGGACGATGTGGCCGCCGCTTCGCCTGCAGTCGCTCGAACCGTGGACGAATTGCGCGGGCGCGTCGAGATCCTGATGGACGACATCGACGCCGGCCTGAGCGGCGTGGCGTTGGTGATCGATCGCGCGGGGAGCAGTTTCCTGCGCAGGGTCGATAGTGGCGGGGCAACCGCCAGGTCGTGACTTCCTGCCCTGTCGCAGCCTCCGATACCTGGGCCAGGATGCCACCGAGCCCGGTTTGCCGGTCCGAGGAGGTTGCGTTGGACTTTCCCGTGCACCTGAGCTTCCGCTGGCTGTATCCGGTGAAGCGCTGGATGTACCGCGGCGGGCACCCGAACTGGCTTGCGCGGCAGATGAACAGCGTGGGAGCTCTGCAGTATTCGAAGGGGCTTTTGTCGCCGAGCGAGGCCGTGACGCTGCACGTCCGCGGGCGAAACTCGGGGAAGATCATCACGTTCCCGCTCGTCCTGGTGGAGCATGACGGCGAGCGCTATCTGGTGTCGATGCTCGGTCCCGGCGCCAACTGGGTTCGCAACGTCCACGCGGCAGGTGGCCGGGCAGTGCTGGAACGAGGCGTGCGCAGGGACGTTCGCCTCGAGGATGTGGCCGTTGATCTCCGCGGCCCCATCCTCCGCGACTACCTGGCGGTAGCCCCCGGGGCCCGGGCGCATCTGCCGATCGATCGACACGAGGCGCTGTCCCAGTTCGACCGGATCGCCGACCAGTTCCCGGTCTTCCTGGTTCGGGACCTGTAGGCCCATCTGACAGGAGAAGCCGTCAGCGCGTCGGCAGAGGGCGGTTTCCCAGGCCGATCAGGCTGCCGTCGAGCCGGACGTCGTCCTGCCCGGTGGCGATGCACGTGATGTAGGTATCACGAAGAACGCCGGCGGATGGTTCGACAACGCTGACCGTGTCACTGAAGTCGAGTATTTCGAAGCGAATCGCGCCGCCGCGCGTTGGTTCGTCCGAGCGCAACGTGCGGCCGGCGTAGGTCACGCAGGACTTCTGCACCTCCGCGGCGGTGTACGCGGCGCTGCCCAGAGCGGTCGTACCGAGTAACTCAACCGCGTGTGGTTGGTCGCAACCCACCTGCTCAGAGTCGTCGAGCTGGTCGGTCAGCCAGCAGTTTCCGAAGTCGGAGGGCAGCACGCCCGAATCCAGGACCCCTGCCAGCCGTCCGACATACGGCTTGCCGGTCGGCGCACCGATGACGCATGCGGACCAGTCCTGACCCACGAGGCGCTGGATGGCGGTGGGACCGACGGGGGTGTTCTGGAAGTTGATCGCCGGCGTCCAGACGATGCTCGGCCGATCCGCCGAACCGTCGACGACCGGCGGGATCGATCCGGTGTAGGCGATGCTCTCCAACGCGCACTGGGACGAACTGGTCTGGTAGTCGATCATCGGTATCCGGTCCGGGGCGCCGGCCGCAAGATGAACCGACGACACCTCGCCCATGATGTGCCCGTCGCAGGACCCGAATACCGTGCTCGGGTAGTCGATGCCGTTCTCCCATCCGGAATCGGAACTGCCCTCATCCCAGACGCCGTTTCCGCGGTAGCTCCCCCCATCTCGCAGTACCCTCATGTCGGGCACGGAGGTCACGCAGTCGCCGACCGCGGGCGGCCCGGCAATCACCACCGCCACCGCTTCGCCGGCGATCCGGCGCTGGGACCAGTTGGGCGCGACGACGGCGATCATCAGGACGGCGAGAACCACCACGCCACCCATCAGTCGTCTTTCCACCCCTCGACGGTAGTGCGCTGAACGGTCGAATGCCGACGTTGTTCCGGATGGGGCGCCCCTTGGGAACAGGGCGCCACCCACATCGACCGCTCACCGGTCGACCCGGAAGAGGCCGAGCGCCAGTGGGCCGGCTACGTCGCCGCCTTCGAGGCCAACGGCTGGCCGGCGATCGAGGTCGAGCCCGCCAGGGACTGCGCCGACGCGCCGTTGATCGAGGACACGATGATCCTGCTCGGCGGTGACCTGGTGTTGCTCTCGACCAGCGCGCCGCGCACGGCGGAATTGCTCGCCGACCGCGGCAACACGCCGATCCTGGTGGACATCTCCTAATTCGAGAAGCTCGAGGCCAGTGTCACCTGCCTGAGCGTCCGCCTCAGGGAGAGCCTCCCTGCCGGCTGAGAAGCGGTCGAAGATGATCGAACGCCCATCCGCCCAACGGAGTCGGCGTCGACGTCCGAACGGTTCGTGGTTGTTCCGCAGTCAACCCGTCCCGCAGGCCCGTTGACATTCCGACCAGCGCGTCGATCGCCTTCGCGCCGAACCCGGCGTTCGACAGCATTCCGCGCATATCATCATCGGCGATCTGCTCGGCGCGCACACTGACTCCTGTTGCAGCGGTGAGGATCTCCGTCACCTGCCGCCAGCTGAGATCACGGGGGCCGTGTACCGCCTGCACTTGTCGGCCCACGAAATCGGCCGCCAGTAGCCGGGTCACCGCGACTTCGGCGATGTCGCGCGGTGCGACCCAGGCGAACGGGTGGTCGAGCGGCAGCACAATGGGGATGACGCCCGCGCGGATGGCGTCCAGGTCGAAGAGCAGGTTGGTGAAGAAGTATCCGCACCGCAGATGCAGCACATTCCCACCGGTCGCGTCGAGGAATTCCTCCGTCCTGGCCAGTCCGTCGATCTCGCCCGCGCCCTGTCGCTTCTCGGCACCGACGCTGCTCTGGAAGACCGTACGCGGAATGGCATTGTGGGTCACCGCCCGCGCCAGGTTCTGCCCCAGCTGGCTGTACCCCGCGATCGGATCCTCCCGATCAACCTGCGGGCTCACCCAGAAGAGCCCGTCGACGCCCGCGGTCGCCTCGACCATCGCGTCACCGTCGCGCTGATCGACCTGCACGACGTCGGCGGCATCTCGCACCTGGTCCTCCAATCGGTCCGGATCACGCACCAGCAGCCGGGGGTGGAGCCCCGCCCGCAGGAGTAGGGCGGTGACATGCCGGCCGACGTTGCCGGTGGGTGTGGTGACCGCGATCAACATGGGCCCTCCTGTTCCGAACGACGTGCACGACGGTAGCGGGGACCACCGACAGGACCTTGACGATTGACACCTTGCTGTCAACACGACAGGATACTGACATGACCTCTTACGTGCATCTCGCCGTCTACGACGGGCTGACCGACTGGGAGACCGGCCACGCGGTCGCCCACCTCAACGATCCGGAGCACCAACGCCGGCCCGGCCGCTACGCCGTCCGGACCGTCGCGGTCTCCGCAGCGCCGATCACCACCATGGGAGGCGTGCGGATACTTCCCGACGTCACTCTTGACGACCTCGATCCCGCCGCGAGTGCAATGCTGATCCTGCCCGGCGCACCGGTCTGGGAGAGCGGCGGGAACGGCGAGATGGCCGCCGCCGCAACCGTGTTCGTCAAGGCAGGAGTACCGGTGGCAGCGATCTGCGGAGCCACTCTCGGGCTCGCTCGCGAGGGCCTGCTCGACGACCGGCGACACACCAGCAACGCGGCCGAATATCTGGCTTCCAGCGATTACGCCGGCCGCGCTCATTACGTCGACGAGCCCGCTGTCACCGACCGCGGGGTGATCACCGCCGGCGCGCTCTATCCGGTCCAGTTCGCCGCAGCAATCTTCGAGACACTCGACGTCTACACCCCGGCGGTGCTGGAGGCCTGGACCGGGCTGTTCGGTACCGGCGACCCGTCATGGTTCCCGCGGCTGATGCAGGCGGCATCGGCGTGACCATCAGGGTCACCGAGGCAGGCCCGGTCTCCGGCCGCACCGCGGCGGGCGACGCCCTGACGGAGATCGTGCTGGCCACCTTCGCACTGAACGGGCGATTCCTCGCGGCGGCGGAGGTGTTGTCGCGTCCGGCCGGTCTCACCGCGGCGCGCTGGCAGGTGCTCGGCGCGGTGCTGCGTGAGCCGCTCACCGTGTCCGGCGTTGCCCGTGCCATGGGGCTGACCCGGCAGAGCGTGCAACGGCTCGCCGATCTGCTGGTCGACCAGGGACTCGCCGAATACCGGTCCAACCCGGCGCATCGGCGCGCCATGCTGCTGGCCGCCACCCCTGCCGGGTTGGATGCGGTTCGCGCCATCCACGCCGACCAGGTTCAGTGGGCGGACCGGATCACCCGCGACATCGGAGCCGATGAGCTGGTGGGCATGCTCGCCACCATGGAACGCCTGCTGACGGCTCTGGCCGGGGATCCAGTCAGCGCGACGGCCCGGCCAGTAGCGCGGTGAGGACGCGTGACGCCTCCGCGGTGCGCAGGTCATGGCCCGCCAGCGTGTGCCTTCCTCGGGTGTCGCGTTGGGTGATCAATGCCTTCCACAGCGCCCAGCCGCGTCCCCTGGCCCAGCGGGCGGCATCCGGTGCGAGGGTGGCGCGGAACAGCTCCCGGGCGTCGGAGTCCAGCAGCGTCCAGCCGATGACCAGATCGCAGGCCGGGTCGCCGACGCCGGCGCAGCCGAAGTCGATCACCGCGCCGAGTCGTCCGTTCCTGATCAACACATTGCCCGGCGCGACGTCACCGTGGAACCACACCGGGGGGCCCTCGAACGGCGCGTCGAGGGCGGCCTGCCAGATCCGGGTTGCGACGACCGGATCGACAAGGTCGGCGAGAGCATCGATGGACTCGCGGGTCTCGGCGTCGTACCAGGAGAGCTGGCCGCCGCGGTAGCCGGTGTGCAGGCCGGGGCCGGGGCCGTCGGCGGGATCCACCCGGTAGAGCGCGCGGAGGAACCCGGCCAGTTCGACGGCGAGAGCGTTCAGATCGACATCGGCAGCCTCCAGGACCGTGCGGCCCGCCAGCCACCGGTAGACCGACCACGGGAAGGGATAGCCGGGCCCCGGCTCACCGAGACCGATCGGCTCCGGGATCGGCACCGGGAGCTGCGGGGCCAGCGCCGGCAACCATCGCTGCTCTTTCGCGACCTGCACCGCGTAACCCTCGGCGCTGGGCAACCGCACCAGCATGTCGTCGCCGAGCCGGAAGGTCCGGTGATCCCAGCCGCCCGGTACCACCGGCTCGATACGAAGGTGCCCCCAGTGCGGGAATTGGACGCGGATCAGCGAACGCACCAGGTCGGTGTCGATGGTGACCGGCGCCGGCGACATGGCAGCCATCATTGCTGCCGTGCACGCCGCCGTGCCAGCCGTTATACCTGGCTCAGCGCCAGGCGCCGCGGGTGTATTGCGCCGGGTACGGCGCCTGTGCCGCCGGGACGCCCAACTCGTGCGCCGCGCGCAGTGGCCACGCCGGTTCGCGCAGTCCGGCCCGCGCCAGCAGCACGAGGTCGGCCGACCCCTCGTCCAGGATCTGCTGCGCCTGAGCCGGCTCGCTGATCAGGCCGACGGCCCCGGTGGCGATACCTGCCTTCGTCCGCACGTCACGGGCGAACGGCACCTGGTAGCCGGGTTCGACGGTGATCTTTTGGCGCGGGTCCAGGCCGCCGGAGGAGACGTCGATCAGGTCGACGCCCTTGGCTGCCAGCACGGAGCCGAGTTCTGTGGTGTCCTGGATCGTCCATCCGCCGTCGACCCAGTCGGTGGCCGACAACCGCACGACCAGCGGTTTGTCCTCCGGCCAGTTCGCGCGCACGGCGTCCACCGCTTCCAGCAGGAACCGACTGCGGTTCTCGAAGCTCCCGCCGTAATCGTCCGTGCGCCGGTTCGACAGCGGTGACAGGAACTGGTGAGCCAGATACCCGTGGGCTCCGTGGATCTCGATGAGATCGAATCCCGCATCGTCGGCGCGGCGGGCAGCGTCGCCGAAGGCGACAACGATGTCGCCGATCTGCTCGACGGTCAACTCCGCAGGCTCGGCGTAGGTGCCGAAGGCGACCGCCGACGGTGCGTGCGCATCCCATCCACCCTGGTCGGCCGGGACCGAACCGGTACCGCGCCAGGGCGCGTACGTCGACGACTTGCGCCCGGCATGACCGAGTTGCACTCCGATCTTGGTGTCCTGTTCGTGCACGAAGTCGACGATCCGCCGCCATGCCCTGACCTGCTCGTCATTCCACAGCCCGGTGTCCTGCGGGCTGATCCGGCCTTCCGGTGTGACCGCCGTCGACTCGGTGATGATGAGCCCGAAACCGCCGACGGCACGGGACCCGAGGTGGACCAGATGCCAGTCGGTCGGCACACCGTCCTCGAGTTCCACGCTGTACTGGCACATCGGGGACAGCCAGATCCGGTTGCGGGCGGTGAGCCCGCGCAGCGTGATCGGATCGAACAGGGACGTCATGGTCATCAGTGCCTTTCGGGGCTATCGGTGCGGCTCATCGGCCCAGGAACGCGCGGCCGTTCGCGCTCAGCGTGTGCGATCGGAGGTGACCATCGGTGTGATCGTCGGTGGCGAAACGGACCGGTTGCTGCTGGGCCATGTCGAAGGGGTAGTCGCTGCCGCAGACCACCCGTTGCGCGCCGGCGAGCGCCACCAGCAGGCGCAATTGATCCGTGTCATGGGTGACTGTGTCGAAGAACAACTCCCTGAACCCCTCTCGCGGCGCCCGCTTGGCGTGGGCGCGAACGTCGGCCCGGGCATTCCAGCCGTGTTCCCAACGCCCCAGCAGTCCCGGCCCGCTACCCCCACCATGCACGAAACAGATTCGCAGTAGCGGTAATTCCTCGATGACACCGCCGAGAAGTGTCGCGGCGACGGCGGTGGCGGTTTCCGTCGGGTTGCCGATCAGATTCGCCAGGTAGTGCTCGGACCATTCCGGTCGGGGCAGCTGCATCGGGTGGACCAGGACGGCGAGGTCGAGAGCCGCCGCAGTGCCAACGATCTCCCGCAGCACTCCGCCGTCCACCGAGCGGCCGGCGACGAGCGGGGGGACGGCGACACCCGCGATGCCCGGTGTCGCCGCGAGCGCCGTCAGCTGGGCCCGGCTCGTGTCGGGGTCCTCGAGCGAGACCATGCCCAGACCGACCAACGTCCCGTCCGATTCACCGACCACCTCGGCGAGCGCGTCGTTGAAAGCACCCACGTAGTGGACGGAATCGCTGCCGCTCACCGCGAAAGCGAACGGTGGTGCCGAGAGCACGCGGACACCGACACCTGCATCGCGCATGTCCGCCCGGATGGCGCCGACATCGCTCATCGCGGTTGCCGAGATGGACAGCGGAACCTCGCCCAGGAACAGTTCGCCGTCGCGGTTCCGCAGCGGGCCGTACGGGGCGCCTGGTGGCAGATCGAACAGTTCCTCGGGCAGCCAATGGGCGTGGACGTCGACGACGCCGTCGGCCAGTCGCTCGATCATGAGCTCGCCGCATCCAGCTCGAGTGCGGGGTTCTCGCTGTCCAGGTGCTCGACCGTGGTGAAGATCAACTCGCTGTCGCCGACGTTCTCGATGTCGTGCAACAGGTACTCCCCGGCGGCAAAGTGGAAGTACCGGGTTTCCCCTGCCTGATAGCTGACGTCCCGGGTGGTGCCGTCATGCGTGTGCTGACGGCTGGTGCCCGCGTTGATCGCGGTCCAGAAGTAGTCGAGTACGTGCCGGTGCGCGTGCCAGCGCTCGCCCGGGGCGAGCCGGATCTCCCACACCCTGGCCCGCGGGGTCTGGCTCAGCAGCCGCGAGCCGACGTGGCCGTCGTGGGCGTGCGCCTCGAACTCTGCGCGGAGCTCGGTGCTCCAGCCATTGTGGTCGGTGCCGACCAGGGTGCCGGCGAGCGGCAGGTCGGCGAGAAAGGTACTGGGCGCCATGATGTCTCCTGGTGTCGTGGGCACGGTGATCATCGTCCGGGTGCGTACAGGCCGAAGCGGAGGCTGGGATCACCCGGGGTCCAGGTGCCACGGAACTGGGCGCGTTCACCCATGTCCACCACCCGGTCCAGCAGTGCCGCTGACAGGGCTAGCTGGGCCGGCTCCCACTTGCGCAGCGCCGCCCGGATGTCTCCGTCGGCCTGCTGCAGGGCGTCGTGCAGTGCCCAGCCGTCGGCGGCGGCCTTGGCGGTGCCGGCGGCGGCGTGCGGCCGGGCGGCGCAGGCCGCGTCCCCGATCAGCGCGACGCGCCCGTCGGTCATCTTCGACGACCGCACGTCCTGCACCACCTGCACATACGGCGTGACTGTCGAGGTGACCACCTCGGCGATCGCCGGCCCGAACAGCTCAGCGGCCGCGGCCCGCATCTCGTCCACGTAGCGATCCTGCACCTGCCCCGGATGGACGGACACCGGGCCGGTGAAGCCGCGCTTGTCCACCAGCATCTCGGCCAGTTCGGGCCCCGCGGCGACGTTGCGGTACCAGACGTAATTCATCAGCCGGTCCCGCGGACCGACGCCGTGCTCTCCCGGAATCGGGTACATGGTGATGTGCGACTGCGGAACCACGGTGTAGCTGATCGCGTCCGCCAGAGTGACCCTGGCGTGCGGCGAGAGGATGTGTTCGGGGACCGTGCCGCGCCAGCCGACGTACCCGGAGTACGTCATGGTGGCGCTCGGGTCGATCCGGGTGCGTCCCATCGACGTGATGCCGTCGGCGAACACCACCAGATCAGCGGTCTCGCTCCTGCCGCTGACGAACCGGACCGTCGCGGACTGCTCGTTCTGTTCGAAACCGGCCGCGAACTCGCCGAGAACGTAATTCTGCCCACCGAAGTCGTCCAACAATGCGCGGTAGAAGGTCCCCCACGCGGTGTAGCTCCAGGTCCGCTCCTCCCGGTGCACGATCTCGTCGGCGCCGTCCAGGTACTGCACCCAGCGGGTGGAGGTGGACAGCCGGGCCGGGTTCTGGGTGCTCCGCTCGGTGAACCAGCGCAGGGTGTCCGGTTGCAGGACGATCCCGCTGCCGCGGCCGTCCAGCACGGTGGGGGTCCGCTCGAAGATCGTCACGTCGAAGCCGAGATCGCGCAGCAGCAACGCGGTCGTCAGGCCGCCGATGGAGCCGCCGATGACGATGGCGCGGGCTCCGTCGTAGTTGTGCAAGGTGTAGGTGTGCAGGCCGTCGGCGCTCATGAGTGGCTCTCCTTTGCGGTGGCTGCCGAGACGGGCCGGGCTGCGTCGCCGGTGGAATCGACGGAATCGGGGTGGACCGAATCGGTGGCGATCGGATCGGTGTGGATCGGATCGGTGGGAAGTGCTGTGCCGCGGGTCTCGGGAGCGAAGGCGAGCCCGACCAGGGCGATCAGACCGAACGCGGCGACGCTGGTGGTGGCCATCCCGAGGTTGCCACCGAACCAGGAGACCGCGATGACGCCGGCGATCAGCGGCCCTGCCGCGGTGACGTAGCGGCCGACGCTGTTGGCCAGCGCCATGCCGGTGGCCCGCACACTGGGCGGGAAGATCTCGGGGCCGTAGACGAAGGTTCCGGACAGCGCACCGAATAGCCCGAACCCGATGACCGGCATCGCGGCCAGGAACTCGGTGTAGCTGCGTTCGAACGGGAACAGGTACACCACGCTGACCGCTGAGATCAGGAAGCTGATGGCGAAAGCCTTTCGCCGTCCGATGGCGTCGGCGATGAAACCCCACGAGGCGTAGCCGACAACTCCGCCGGCGTTGAACAGCAGCGATGCCATTGCCACCCGGTGGTTGCCCTGGTCGATGGACAGCGAGTCGGCGGCGGCGGCGAGCCGGATGATCTGCGGGTACCAGGTGGACACGCTCCAGAAGGCGATCAGCGACCCGGTGGCCAGCGCGGTGCAGATCAGGGTGCTGCGCAGGAATGGCGGCGTCAGCAGTCTGCGTAGTACGAAGCGGTCCTGTTCGGACTGTTGCCCCTGCTGCTTGCGTGCCCGACGGGCGGAGATCGCGGTGGTGATCTCCGGGGGTTCCGGGACGTAGCGACGGATGAACCAGACGAGGATCGCCGGCAGCACCGCCAGGGCGAGCATCAGCCGCCAGCCGTGGGTGCCGAGCACCGCATAGGCCAGAGCCGCGATGAAGAAGCCGGCGGCGTAGCCGGACATCATCACGCCGCAGGCCTTGGCGCGGTAGCGGTTCCGCCAGACCTCGGCGATCAGCGCGGCGCCGACGGGCGCTTCGACGCCGGATCCGAGCCCGGCGATGAACCGGAGAATGCCGAGCTGCCACCAGGTATCGGCGAAGGCCGCGGCCGCGGTGAAGACCGCGTAGGTGAGGATGCCGATGGACAGCACCCGGGTGCGGCCGAAGTAGTCGGCGAGCATCCCGAAGAGGATGCCGCCGGTGGCCCAACCGGCCAGGAACAGTGCCACCGTGAGCCCGCCGTACAGTCCGATATTGGCGGGGGCGACGGTGATGTCGCTGTTCGGCAGCAATTCGGTCATGGCCGGACCGAGGACCAGGGCGTACAGGCTGCCGGCGAAGCCGTCCAGGGCCCAGCCGAGTGTGGTCCCGAGCAGGACCAGCCACTGCATGCGGGTGATCTCTGTTCGCCAGCCCCCGGCGGGAGCGCGAGAGAGGTCAGCGGTCATCGAAAAACTCCTTTGTTCCGCGCCTGCGTCTCGCAGCCGCCATCGACACAACAGGGAACTGCGGCAGGGCGCCAGGCCCTCGGTGTGGCGAGTGGTGGTTCGTTGGGGTCGCTGTGACGTGCTAGTTCAGCCGGCCCGGATCTGCCTGGCCATACCAGTCGACGTCGTCCTCGGCGGTGCGCACGACAACTGTCTTGATCCAGGTGAAGTCGTCGAAAGACTCTGAGCCGGCGTCCTTCCCGGTGCCGGACTCCTTGACACCACCCCACGGGAGTGACGGTTCGAGACGGTGGTGATCGTTGACCCAGACCATTCCGGCGGTGATCCCGTCGGCGACCCGGTGCCCGCGCGCGAGGTTCCTGGTCCAGACGCCGGCGCCGAGCGCGAAACGGTTGTCGTTCGCCATGGCCACCGCTTCCTTTTCGGTGTCGAACGGCACGACGACCGCGACGGGCCCGAAGATCTCCTCCTGGGAGACGCGCATCCCGTTGGTGGCGCCGGCCAGCACGGTCGGCTCCAGGTAGAAGCCGTTGTCCAGTGGGGCGGGGAGCCGGGGGATGCCCCCGCCGGCGGTCAGCCGGGCACCTTCGGCGACCCCGATGTCGATCAGGCGCTGCACCTTCTCCCGCTGCACCGAGCTGATCAGTGGGCCCAGTTGAGTGGTGGGTGAGGCGGGATCACCGATCCGGATGGCGGAAGCCCTGGCGCTCAGCGCCGCCACGAAGGCGTCATAGATGCCGCGCTGCACCAGGAATCGGGAGCCGGCGACGCAGGACTGACCCGCAGCGACGAAGGCGGCGAAGGATGCGCCCTCAGCGGCGACAACGGGATCGATGTCGTCGAAGACAAGGATCGGGGTCTTGCCGCCGAGTTCTGCGGTCACCCTGGCGAAGCGTGACGCGGTCGCGATCGCAGCGGACCTGCCGGCCTCGGTGCCCCCGGTGAGAGTGATCTTGGCGACGTCGGGATGGCGGGTGAGGCGTTCACCCGCCTCCCGACCGCCGGTCACCACCGTCACCACATTGTCCGGAAGACCTGCGGCATACAGGATCTCGACCAGAGCCAGGGTGGTGAGCGGGGTGAGTTCGGAGGGCTTGACCACCACGGTGTTGCCGGTGGCCAGGGCCGCGGAAAGGCTGCGCGCGAGGATGAGCATCGGGTGGTTGAACGGCGTGATGATGCCGCAGACCCCGAGCGGTGTGCGTCGTTGGTAGGTGAGGTACGGTCCGTCGCTGGGAAGCACTGCGTCCCGCTGGGTCGCCAGGAGGGCGGCGTTGTACCTGAACCACTCCGGCACCCTGGACAGCTGTGCGCGGGTCTCGGTGATCGGCCGGCCGTTGTTCCTGGTCTCCAACTCGTACAGCCGTGCGCTGTCGGCCTCGATGGCGTCGGCGAACCGGAGCAGCAGCCGTGCCCGATCGGTGCGGGTCATCTCCGGCCACGGGCCCGACTCGAAAGCTGCGCGGGCCGCTGCGACCGCGTCATCGACATCGGCCGCGCCTTGGTCACGGAGGCGGGCGAGCACCTCGCCGGTCGCCGGGTTGATGATGGCGCGCAGGTCGGCCCCGGTGCGCGATCCATTGACCGAGCCGGTCTCGGACGTGGTGCGGGAAACCGTGGTGGCGGTTGGTGCGGTGCTGGTGTCCGTCATTGGAGCGCCCTTCGACCGGAGTGGACCTTGCTGATCCCCGTGATGCCACCGGCTGTGTGCTGCTGCGGTGATCGGGATTCGTCGAGTATTCAGCGGCGAGCGACCAGGTTCTATGTCTCTAGGCACATAGTTGAGTCGTATCTATGGCGCTTTTGACACATCGTGTGAGAGCCTGCCCTGATGGCTGCCCCGGGACTCGAGGAGGAGGCTCTGGGCGAACTGCGACGCTGGCTGGCAGCGGTCGACGCATTGACCGAGGCGGTCAGTTCTTCCCGGTCGTTGCCGCAGGTCCTCGATCTGGTGGCGCAGAGCGCGAGATCCCTTCTGTCATTTGACTTCTGCGCGGTGCTGCTACCCGACGCAGACCTGCGCAACCTGGTGATCACCGGCTGGAGCGGGCTCTCCTCGGAGTATGTGGCTCGGGTCAACGCGGACCGGCCCGTGCGGTTGACAACGGGCGACGCCTCGCAGGCGCCGTCCAGCAGGGCGTTCAGGACCGGACGCGCCGTCGCCATCCGGGACATCAGGAGCGAGCCGGAGTTCACCCCGTGGGGCGGGGTTGCCCGCGAACAGGGCTACCGGGCCATGGTGTCGGTGCCCTTGATCGCCGGCGGCGAGGTGCTCGGGACGCTGAACGGGTATCACGCCGGCGTGCACGACTTCACCGACCAGCAGATCGAAAGGCTCACCCTGCTGGCCAACCATGCGGCCATCGCGCTGACCTCCGCGAGGTTGGTCGATCAGCTCCAGACGCTGAACGAATCGCTGCGCCGGCAGGCGGAACTGCTGACCGCATCGGAGCAGATCCACCAGCAGTTGCTCACGGTCGCGCTCCGCGGTGGGGGAGTGCAGGGGATTGCCACCGCACTGTCGGAATTGGTGTCCAGGCCCGTGCTGATCGAGGACGTCCGCAACGCGGTGCTCGGGGAGAACGGTGCGCTCGAGCGGCAGCCCGGCGCGGACATCAGATCGGCGACCCCGATAGACGGTGGAACGCTCGCCGCCCGGGAAGTGGGCCGGTCGGGATCGATCGACTTCCTGGTCTGGACGGTGCTGCTCGAAAACGATCCGGTCGGCCGGGTGTGGTTGGCGCTGGGGGATTCAGAGCTGTCCGCAACCGATCACCGTGCGGTCGAGCACGCCCGAATCGTGCTGTCACTGGAAATCATGCGCTTGCGAACCGCGGTCGAAGTCGAACACCGCCTGCGCGGTGAGCTCCTCGCCGACATCCTGACCGGCGCCGACCTGTCCTCCCGGACACTGCTGGAGCGAGCGGAACGGCTGGGTCACGACTTGTCGCTCCGCCATGTCGCGATCGTCGGATTGCCGAGAAGTGCTGACGCACAGCGACTGTCACATCTGGAACAGCGCGCGCTGACGGCTGTGGCCGAGGTGGCCGCGAGGCGCCGCCCGCGCCCCCTGGTGGCGATGTACCGGGGGCTGCTGGTGACCCTCTGGCCGACCGGCGAGGAGGAGCCGGCCGGCGGATTGTTCGCCCGGCAAGCGGGTGACATCGTCCGTCGCGCGATGACGTCAGTCCCCGACGTCGTCGGCGCGACCGTGGCCGTGTCCGAGTCCGGCCACCGCAACTATCCCGAGGCATACCGGACTGCCCGCGGTGCCCTGGAAATCGCAACACGTTCCGGGCGAACCGATGGCACCGTCACGCTGGAGGATCTCGGCGTCGCGGGCCTGCTTCTGCAACTCGACGACGCCGACCAGCTGCTGGCCTTTGCCGACCGCACCCTGGCAGCGATCCGACGGCACGATGAGCAACGTGGTTCCGACCTGCTCGGCACGCTGCGGTGCTACCTGGACAGTCGCCAGAGCAGGGGCGCCACCGCGCGGGCGCTCCATGTGCACCCCAACACCGTGACCCAGCGGCTGCAGCGGATTGAATCGCTGTCCGGTATCGAGCTCGGCAGGCCGGACACGATCGTCCGTATCCAGGCGGCGCTGACGCTGATCGACGTCGCCCAGGTGGACCGGCAGCTCTAGACCGGCTTCACCGCCACGTCACGGCCTCCGACTGTCGTACCGGCAGGGAAAGACACCCCGGCAATACCCGGATTCCCTGCTGGCATGTCACTCGGCAGATGGTCCGGGGCGCCGAGTTCCGAGGTACAAGCCGATGACGACGACGGCGATGCCGCACCACACCAGTGGGCCGGGGGCGGGCGCCCCGAGTGCCAGTCCCACGAGCGCGGCGGCGACGGGGGCAACGCCGGTGAGCAGGCCGGCACGACCCGCCCCGAGTGCTCCGACGCTCGAATACCACAACACGAAAGCAATGGCGGTGACGCAGACCGCCAGATAACCGATCGCCAACCAGTCCTGCCCGCGCAGGTCGGTGATGGCGGCGGGACCTTCGGAGACGAGGCCGAGGCACGCGAAAGCCACTGCGGCCATCCAGGTGGCATGCACCGAGACGCCCCAGGCGCCGTGCCGGCCGAGCAGCGGAACCGCGAACAGCGTGAAACCGACCTCGCAGCCCAGCACCGTCGCTGCCCACACAAGGCCAACCGCATCGGTGCGGCCGACTCCCGTCACCAGCGCGGCGCCGCAGGTGACGACCAACGCCGCCACCAGCAGCGCGGGTCGGGGCCGTTGGCCCTCGAGCAGCGGACCGGCAATGCCGAGAACCAACGGGACGCACGCGACAGCCACCCCTAGGACAGCGGGTTCGGCATGCCGGGCACCCTGCACCAGGGCGAGATTGAAGATCACCAGTCCCGTGATCACCACACCGAACAGCCAGCACCACTCCCGGCCCCGCGGTCGCCGCACGCGGCGTCCGGCGACACTTGCGAATGCCACCAGCAACAGGCACGCGGCGAAGTATCTGAGTGCCTGTGCGCTGAACATCGGCCCGCCGACCAGGACGGCGGAGATCGCGACGCTGCCGCCGACGAACACCATGGCCGAAGCACCGGTCAGGACAGCTCCGGTGAAGACAGCCCCGTTCGGGACCGCAGGCCCGGTCTTCCGCGGTGCCGGGAGAACCGGTCTTTCCGGGGAGAAAGCAGCGGGGGTGCCGACGCGGTCGGCCGGAGGGTAATTGCGCACGCCTGCAAGACTGAGCGCAGATTGGTTCGATGAGAAGAACCACTTCACGCTCGATGACATGGACCAATGAGGTGCCCTATGAGTAACGCAGGGACCGATTTTCTGCAGCTGCACCGGTCGGGGGCGCCCCAGCGGGGGCTGACCGACTGGCTGGTCAAGGAGCTCCGCTCAGCTGTGGCCGACGGGCGTCTGCCGGCGCGTACGGAACTCCCGCCCAGCCGGACGCTGTCCACTGACCTGGGTGTGTCGCGAGGTGTCGTCGTGCAGGCCTACCAGCGGCTGGTCGACGAGGGTTTGCTGCTGACCAGGACGGGATCGGGCACCATCGTGGCGTCGGTGACCAGGCAACCTACGGTTGCTCCCGGAGCGCAGGCTGCCGGGCCGCCCGACGTGGGTGTCGATCTTTCTCCCGGTCTGCCGGACCTCGCCGCGTTCCCGCGCACGGCGTGGCTGCAGGCGGAACGTGCTGTCCTGCAGTCGGTACGGACGTCGGACCTGGGCTATGGAGACCCCCGCGGCTCTGCTGAGCTGCGGGGCCAGCTCGCCGGATGGCTCGCCCGCACCCGGGGACTGCGGGTCGAGCCGGACCAGATCATCGTGGTCGCGGGAGTTGCGCAGGCGCTGGCACTTGTCGCGCAGACGCTGCATCGGCGCGGGGTCCGGCGGATCGCCGTCGAGGACCCGGGTTCTCGCGGGGCACGGGAGGAGATGGCGCATTGGGGCCTCGACCCGGTGCCCGTGCCGGTCGACGCGCACGGGATGGACACGGCCGAGTTGATCGGCTCCAACCTGCGGGTAGCGCTGCTCACACCCGCCCACCAGTTCCCGATCGGGGCGGTCCTCGCGCCGGAGCGACGGCGCGAGGTCATCGAGTGGGCCCGCCGCGCCGACGGCCTGATCATCGAGGACGACTACGACGCCGAGCACCGGTACGACCGCGCGCCGGTCCCCGCCCTGCAGGCGTCGGCGCCGGCCACGTCGCACACACCGGCAGCACCTCGAAAACCCTGGCCCCTGGACTTCGCTTGGGCTGGTTGGTGCCGCCCGCGCATCTCTACGACGACCTCGTGCGCGCCAGATACAACAGCGATCTGGGCAGTCCCGCCCTCGGTCAGCTGGTCCTGGCGGAGCTGATCTCCAGCGGTGCGTACGACCGGCACATCAGGGCCGTCCGGGGCCGGCAGCGTGTCCGCCGGGACGCGGTCGTGGAGGCGCTGAGCCGTCACGTGCCGAATGCTCGGATCGAGGGTGTTGCCGCCGGCCTGCATGTGGTCGTGACCTTCCCCGCCGCAGCGCATCTTGACGACGCATTGCTGGCCGAGAGATTGCGCGCTGCAGGTATTCTCGTGCAGCCGCTGTCCTGGCATCGGATCCGACCGGGCACGCCGGGGATCGTCGTGGGCTACGCGGCCCACCCGCCCGACAGGCTGCGGCAGGCCGTGCAGGCCATGGCCGCGCCGATCAGCGAGCTCACCGCGACCCGGACGGCGCTGAGGGTCTGCTTGCCGAGTGAGGCAATTCCCATCAGCTCCGCGGCAATGCCGGGATCGGCCGGCTATGCCGTCAGCGCAACCCAGGCTGCCGCGTTCTCGAGGTCATCGAAGGATTGATCACCGGCCTCGCGACCGTGGGGTGATCTGTGGGTCACGCTTCCTTGAGATCGGTCCGTGTCAGGTAGTCCAGGGTGACCGCTTCGCCCTTGAGTTCGGAGGGCCAGAAAGTCACCGTGTAATGCGACGGCGTGGCATTGCTGACGCCCGTTATCTCTCCCGGAGTGCCTTTTCTGATGACTGGTGAACACCCCTTGGAGATGTCATGGGTGGCGACGACCGGGAAAGGGATGCCAGCCATCATCATCGACTCCTGTCTAAAAGATACTTGTGACGCTGAGTGTAGATCGCACCGGCGAACGGGTGAAAGACCACGAACGGGTGCACCGGTTCTCGATGGTGTGACGGATGGCCGACAGCGCCGATTCCGGTCCTGCCACCGTCTGTGCCCTAGGGTGACGCCATGATCGTCGGGCAGGCGGCTGCCTGCGCGCGGCTCGAGGAACTGCTGTCGGCCGTGCGTCGTGGGGACGGCGGGTCATTGGCGCTGATCGGTCCGGCCGGAATCGGAAAGACAACGCTGCTGCAATTTGCCGCCGATCGGGCCGCCGGACTCCGAATCCTGCGTGCGACGGGATCACCGGCCGAGGAAGGAATTCCGTATGCGGGATTGGCTCAGGTTTTGACGCCAATTCTCGAATGGTCCGGGTTGCTGCCGCCGATGCAGTCCGCTGCTATCGATGCGGCGCTGGCCATCGGTCCTTCGGCAGGTCCGGACGCGTTTCCCGTCTACGCCGGGACCCTGGGCCTGCTCGCAGCGGCGGCGGCGGACACCCCAGTGGTCGTGCTGATCGACGATGCCCAATGGCTCGACGCGGCGTCCCTGCAGGCGCTGATGTTCGCCCAACGACGGCTGCTGCACGACCACCTCGTCGTCATCCTCGCGGCCCGCCCACAACCCGACTCCACGCCGGCCTGGTCCGACCTGCCCAGCTTGGAGATAGCGGGGCTCGACGTCGAGGCGGCCCGCGCCCTGATGCTCGATCGGGGTATCACCGTGAACGACGAAGTTCTCGGCTGGTTGGTGCGTGCAACCGGCGGCAACCCGCTCGCCATCCTCGACCTACCGACCTACCTGCCGTCTGCGGAACTCGACGTCCAGGCGCACCGGTCGCAGCCGGCACCGGTCGGTCCGGTCCTGACAGCGGCCTACGGACAGGCGATGTCGACCATGACCGCGGCGCAGCGGCAGGCCCTGCTGATAGCGGCGATGCTCGACGACACCGACCTCTCGGTTCTGCACCGGGCGCTGCAGGCGGCGGACCTGTCGGTTCAGGAACTGGAGGGCGCCGAGGACGCCGGGTTGCTGGGCCTCGACGGGCCCAGCGTGACCATGCGGCACCCGCTGGTGCGTTCCGCGGTGATCCAACTTGCCAGCCCCAGCAACCGGAGAGCCGCTCATGCGGCCTGTGCCGAGGCGTTGCGGCAGTCGTCGCGGCGCACCGACGCCGATGCCAGGGTGTGGCATCTCGCCGACGCCACGGTCGGCGCCGATGAGACCGTTGCGGCACTGCTCGAGGAGCAGGCGAAGGCAGCCGCGGCGCGAACCGGTTACGCGGCAGCATGTTTGATCAGCCAACGCGCGGCGGAGCTGAGTGAACCCGGCGATGGCCGGACACGGCGACTGCTCGCTGCGGCGGAGGCCGGTCTGGCGGCGGGGCTGCCGGCGGAGAGTCTGAAGCTGCTCAGCAGGCTCGATGGCGAGACCCTCACGTCCGATGTTCAGACCGCGCAGATCGCCCACCTGCGAGGAAAGCTCCGCAGTGCGGCAGGGGACCCTCCTGGCGCGGCCCGCGAGCTCGAACGACAGGCGGAGGCCATCCGGCACGTCAGCCCGGACCTGGCGGTCCGCATCTCGGTTGACGCGGCGTTCTCAGCGGTGCTCGCCGGCGACATGGAGCGGGCGGTGTCAGCCGGCAACCTCATCGCCGCCGTGCCGGGCGGTCCGGTGACAGAGGCTATGGCCGACCTCATCCTGGGGACGGTGCATGCCCTGCAGGGCGCGGGCACGGACGCCCGACCGCAGTTGGACAGCTCCCGACGGGTCTTCGACGTGCCGGACCCGAACAGCCAGCTGCTGGAGCCGCTCGTCTATCTGGGCACCGCCTACACGTTGATCAATTCCTTCACGGACTCGGCGCCGCTGCTCGAGCGTGCCATTGCGGCTGCCCGCCAACGGGGGGCCATCGGGATCCTGCCGTTCGCGCTGGCGATGTCGGCGACGACGGCATATCGGACGGGAAACTGGGACACCGGCTACGCGCACGCAACGGAAGCTGCGGCGCTGGCCGCGGACAGCGGTCAGGCGCACGTCTGGCCGAACGCCGTTGTGATGATCGCCCAGATCGACGCCGCGCGCGGCCTGGAGCGGGCACGGGCGCACATCGTCTCGGTGATCCGGGAATCGTCGGCGATGGGCACCAGGTTCCTCGAGGCGCAGGGACACAGCATGCTCGGACTGCTGGAGCTGAGCCTGGGTCGTCCGGCGGACGCGGTGCAGCCACTGGAAACCTGCGGACGGTTGTCTCGGCAGTTCGGGTTGGTCGAGTTGGGTCACCTCCAATGGGCGGCCGAATTGATCGAAGCCGAAACCCGGTGCGGACAGAACGTCTACTCCGCCGAGACGCTGCAGGTCATGCGCAACGCGGCCCATCCCAGCGCGACCACCCTGAACCGCGCACTGCTGGCGCGCTGCGAGGGCATCCTGGCCACCGATGCGAGTTGGGAGGACAGTTTCTCCCGTGCCATCGGACTGCACGGTGGGCCGAACCTGCGGCCGTTCGAGCTCGCCCGGACCCGGCTGTGCTTCGGCGAGAGACTGCGGCGGCATCGACGGCGCAGGGACGCACGCGACCAGCTTTCGCTGGCGTGGGAGACCTTCGCGCATCTCGGGGCCGATGCATGGGCGCAGCGCGCATCTCAGGAGATCGCGGCGCTGGGCGGTGGCGCACCTGGACCGGTCCGGCATGTCACCGACCTGCTGACGCCACAGGAATACCAGGTCGCTGCCACGGTGGCGGACGGAGCCACGAACAGGGAGGCGGCCAGTGCGCTGTTCCTGAGCCAGAAGACGATCGAATTCCACCTCAGCAACATCTACCGGAGGCTGGGGGTGCGCTCCCGAGCCGAGCTGGCGCTGGCATTGGACGGGCGGAAAAGGCCGGCGGGACGCTCTCCGCTCTCCGACCTGGATCCGGCGGACTGAGCGGTCGGTGCTGCCGGTCGCCGGGCGTGCAGGGTCGACCTGGATCATCCGGGCGGGGCCCAAGAACGTGGCCACCCCTCGAAGGCCACCAGGTCAGTACCCGGTGCTCGTTCGATCACGGCCCCGCCCGGTAGCGGGTCGAGGCGTAGTTAGTCATCCGGTCGGTGGTCCGCGCATCAGGGGGGCACCCTGGTTGCGACCGGTGGACCTGCGCGTCAACCGGTGAGTGGTCACCGACTGACCACCCTTTGCGGCGAGGCACCATGCCGATGGGAGCCGCCGACCTGCCGCGCGGAGAGCGCTCAGTAGCGCAGGACGGCGGCGGCCTGTTCCGGTCCGGGCAGCTGGTCCTCCGAGATCAGGTGAACGACTCCGCCGTGCTGCAGCGTTTGCGCCGCCGCTGATTCCAGCAGGTCGTCCGTATCGTCCCCGTCGCCGAGGACGAGCCGGTCATCAGATGCGTCGTATCGCCCGGGAACGGTCGCATCCTGACGGAGTAGCAGGGTGTCGACACGGCCCTGAAAGGCAGCTCTGACCACCGCCTCCACGCTCGTCGTCGCGCGCGGATCGTTGCTACCCACGAGCGCTTCGCAGCGTTCCACCGCTTGTGCTCGTCCTGCGTCCAAACGTTGCTGCATCACCTCGTACGCAGCCTGGTGCAGTTGCCGGGTGTCCAATGACTCGGGGTCGCGCTCGACAACTCCGGCCAGGGACGGTCCCAACGAGCTGGCCTTACGGAACTGACCACCGATCTCCGCATCCGCAACCAGCACGACCGGCACCGGGTCGGCCGCCAGTCGTTGCTCGATGGCTGTCGCCACACGCCGTACGAACTCCACGAGCCGACCCTTTCGCCACTCGGCCGGACTGTCCCCATATACCTGGGCGTTCCCGATACTGATCGAACCGGTGTGCGGCCTGGCGACCGGGCTCGCCTGGACGGGATTCTGGTAGTCGGCCTCGGCGAGGTCATCGGACACGCTGTTCGGTAGGTCGGGATAGTCGGTCTCGGTCATCGCGAATCGCGAAGCGTCGAAAAGACGCACCTTGCCTGCGGTGATGGTCAGCACGCAAAAAGCGCCGTCGGCCTCGAGTATCGGCAACAAGGGTCTGATGTGGAAGCCTTTACCGACGACAACCTTTTCGTCAAGCGGAATGGGAACCTTGAACCGTTGCGCATTCCCGGCGCGTAGGAACAGCGCCAATCCCTGGTCCTGATGCTGCCAGAAGATCTGATCATCGATCAGTTCGACGGCAGGAGCCAGAAAGGAATCCGCCTCGGCGATCTGCAAACCTGTTGCCAGCAATTCCTCGTGGGCCTGGCCGGTCAGGTTCTTGAGCCGGATCGGGTCCTGGCGTACTTCGCTGCCGCGGACGTGGGTGGGCAGGAAAATCGAGACCGCCAGAGGCGATGGGTCGGCAAGCAGAGCGGCGAGATCTGAACGAGTGAAAATGACGCATCTCCAGAGGGTTCACTGTTGGCGGGGCCGGTGTGGTGGCTAGGTCCTCGGGATGACCAGCACCGGGCAGGGCGTCACCGACAACAAGATATCGACGAAACTGTGGAGCCGACGTCGACCGGCACCCCCGGCTCGTCGGCCGGCGGCGATGATGACGTCGGCACCGGTTTCCATCGCGAGATCAGCCAATACCCGCGCAGGGTGGATGCCGAGCGAGTCGGTCAGCGCGAGTTCGGCGTTGACGCCATCCCGGATCAGATCATCCACGGTTCGCCGGAGGACGGCGTCGTGTGGCTGATGATCACGACTGGGAGCCAACCGAGCCCCGACGAACACATGATTCTGCACGTGGGCGACAATCAGTTTCGCGTCCGATTCCGCTGCGATTTCTGTGACCAGCGGAAGGAGTGCGCCGGTCGATTCTGACCCATCGGTCGCCCAGATGATGCTCTTGAACATGGCTTCTTCCGTTCCGGCATGGATGCCTCGAGTACCGCTCCCACATCGAGCATGCCCGGCCGCCGACCTGCCGCCCATCGGGTCCAGCACCCATTTCGGTGCGGCAAACCGGCGTGCGCTAGCGGGTCAGCACGGTGAACCCACCTGACTCGATGCGCACCCAGGGATCGGCGGACCCGCTCGTCGTCAGGGTGATCAGACGTCCTGACCTGTCGTAGGCGGCGATGGACGCAGCGCCGGTGCCGCCGAGATCGACCCTGCGGCGCTCGGGGGTGGCCGACTTCGACGTCAGGAGGGCGGTGTGGTGTCCTGCCCCGTCGCTCAGCAGCGTGGCGACCTCCGGCATCACCATCAGCGCATCGAGAAGTCCTGTGCCGCCGGTTGTCCGGACCGAAACAGTGCTGGCCCTGGCCGTGGCATCCCGGCGAAGATCGATCGGCAGCAACTCGATCGGCGATGGAGCGTTGCCCTGCGCACCGACCGCGCCGTACCGGATCGTGCCCAGCCTGACCCGATCCGCGAACACGGTGCTGCGCGCGGGCGAGCCCTGGCGCAATCCCACCACCGGCTGGACCAGCCGGGGCTGCGTGCTCTTCGGCAACCGCCAGCTGACGGTGCTGCCCGACGCCGCGGAAACGTATTTGCCACCGCTCCACAGCGACTCGCCCGTCCAGGCGTCCGTCGGAGTGGTGATCACCGCACCGGCCGTCAACCGGGCATCCTCCGCCTCGAGAACCTCGAGTCCGTCCCGCGCTCGGATCGACGCCGACGCCCGGGCGAGTTCGGCCAACTCGGGCCGGGCATCGAGCACCTGCATGGTGAGCAGACCGTGGATGGTGGATTCCGCGCCGGAGTTGCGGTTGACCGTCCCGTCGGGCTGCACACCGTCGTAGGTGACGCCGGTCGCCGGGTCGTAGACCGGGACGCCCGCAGCGTTCTGACCGAAGAACCAGCCGGCCGCAATTCCGGCCACAGTGCTGATACCGGGGCGGTGAGCGGCGGCTCCGACCGCTGCCAGGCCCTGAACCCGGGCGTCCGCGCCGTAGGCGATCTGGACGCGATCTCCTGGAGTGGGCAGGAGGCCGTTCACCGGGCCGGTAGAGGTGAGCAGTTGTGGGGTGAAGCCAGCCGTGTCGGCCACCGCCGTCCGGAGCAGGGCGCGATCACCCAGCACCCTGCTCGCCGCGGCGAGAGCCGCCGGCATGTTCGCGCCCCAGGCGTGCCAATCCGACCTGGACAGCGCCCACGGCAGGATCGCCCGGTACGGCCAGCCACGTACCGAGCCCGCGGACATCTTTGCGATACCGACCGACAGCTGACGGAGCGCGATACGGGCGGCATTGTCACCTGACGCGGCGACGTACGCAGCCAGCCCCAGCACCGCTTCCGAGCTGGCGTCCGCGCCATCGACGATCAGCCAGTTCGGTACCCGCACGCCGTGGATCACCTGGTAGGTGCCGTAGCGGACGAGCACGTCCCTGCGCAACGCCGTGACCGCGAGATCCATCCTCGCCCTGAGGAACTGGGCGAAGTGGGCGTCGACGTCCTTGAATGCGGCGTATCCCTCACCCAGCGCCCAGAGCGTGCGTGCCAGCCAGTAGGAGGCGTCGGAATCCGACGGGTCCGGTAGCTCGACGGGGGTCGGTGAGGGGTTGAGGGTGCCGTCCGGCTGCATCCAGAGCACGACCTCCCCGGCCTTGGGCCCGGTGAGCGTCTGCAGGTAGGTCAGTCCACGGAGTTGTTGGTAGGCCTGCTCCTTCGCCGCCTCGTCACCGGTGGCACGCCATTGACGCAGATACACGACCGCGGCCCTGGAGATGTCGTCCGCGTCGTAGGCGCCCTGACTGTAGGTGTTGGTCGCCGCATCGTAGGGACCGCCGCCGACCCGCTGGAACGTGCCGCCGTCGCGAGCATCGGCGTACACCCACAGCACACCGACGGTCGGCTCCTGCGCGAGCCGGTACGTGCTGTGCGCGGCTGTGTCCTGGACGGCGACCTGCTCGGTGAGGAAGTCCAGGTGCGTGAGATTGGTGAGTGGCGTGCTCGGGTGGGCGGGGCCGGCAACCTGCCCGGCGGCCTGCCCGACCGGGCCCACCAGCGTGACCGCCAGCGTCAGGGAGAGGGCGACGCCCATCGCCCTGCCGGCCAGCGTTCCGTTTCTTCTCACGAGTCCTCCTGAATGCGGTCGAGTTCGGCCACCCCGATACGGGAATCGGCCATGCCGTAGAACACGAACTGCCGCCCGTCGATCTGCTCGACGGCGGTGGGAAAGACGACGTTGGGCACGATGCCGCTGCGTTCCTCGGTCAATTCGGCCGTCAGCAGCGGGCTGCTGGTGCGGGCGACCACGACACCCGGGTCGTCGGCGGACAGGATCATCGCGCCGGCGGCGTAGTTGACCAGGGGTTGGTGGTCGACCCCGGGCAGTAGCTTGCCGGTGACGCCGTGGTGCAACAGCAGCCAGCCTTCGGGAATCCGCAGCGGAGGGGGACCTGCACCGATCTTCAATTCCTCGAAGGCGAACTCCGGCATCGCGACGAGCCGATGGTCGCGCAGCCTGGTGAGCGCGGTGATGTCGGCGAGCACTTCCTCGACCGGCACCGACGAGAGCCAGATACCCGGCCGATCGTCGGTCAACCCAGCCGGAAGATAGGTCCCGATCCCGGGGCCGACCAGATCCAGGTCCCAGGTGGGGCGGTGCAGCGCCGCGAAGCACAGCCGGCCGTCGGGCCCGGGAACCGGCTCGGGAAAGAAGACGACATCCTTGTTGGTGAAATGGTTGAGGTCGATGTCGAGCGCCGGCTGGTACCCGAACTGCACCGGGCCCAGCCGTTTCCAGTTTCGCACATCGGTCGCCACGGCCAGCGCGGTTCGAGGCCCGAGCGGACCGTAGGCGACGTAGGTCATCACATGGGCACCCAGGTCCGGGATCCAGGTGATCCGGGGATCTTCCACGCCGCCATGCGTGCGCGCCCGCTCCCAGCCGGCGTCGGGCGCGAGAACGACACCCTCGCGTTCGACACCGACGGGCACGCCGTCCCTGATGACCATCCTGGCAAGCCCGACCCTGGACCGGTTCCCGGCGGCGACGAGCCGGGGGAGCAGATACAGGGTGCCGTCGGCGTCCCGCGCGGTGCCGGGGTTGAGAACGCCGTCGACCTCATTCGGGTCGTCCGGGTCGGGCGTCATGATCAGGCCCAGCCGCCGGACCGCGTAGGGGACCGTGGTCGGGAGTACAGAATGCACGGGGCCTACCCCTTCACGCCCGAGCCGAGATCGGTCGAGACGAAATGACGTTGAAACAGCAGGAACAAGCCGACAGCGGGAATGGCAAGCACGCAGGCGCCGGCCAGGATCGCGCCGTAGGGATTGGCCGTCGTGGTGGTCTGGACCGTGGTGATGTAATTGGCCAGCGAGACGGCAAGCGGCTGTTTCGATTGGTCCTTGGTGATCAGGAATGGCCACAGGAACTCGTTCCACGGGCCGATGAAGGTGAGCAGGACCGCCGTCAGCAGCGCAGGTCGGACCAGCGGAAGCGCAATCGACCACAGTGTTCGCAGTTCGCCGGCACCGTCGATGCGGGCCGCCTGGAACAGCTCTGCCGGAAGCTGGAGGAAGTACTGCCGGAAGATGAACACCGCGGTGGAGTTGATGGCGAAAGGCAGGATCATTCCGAGGTAGCTGTCACCCAAACCGTAGTCACGGGCGATCAACACGTACAGCGGCACCATCAGCAACTGGAACGGCACCACCAGGACGAGCAGCATGGTCAGGAAAACCGTGCCCTTGCCCCGGAATTGCAGCATGGCCAGCGCGTACCCCGCCAGCACCCCGAAGACGACGGTGCACAGCAGCACCCCGCCGGTGAAGATGCCGGAATTGAGCAGCGACTGCCCGAGATTCAACGTCGCGTTGATCTGGATGTAATTCTGGAACGTGATGTTGGCGGGCTGTGGGAAGGCCCCGGACAGCGACGTGTTCGGCGATGTCTGCAGCGACCCCATCAGCATGTAGTAGAAGGGAAAGAGGAATATCAGTGCGCCGACGAAAAGGATGACCATGACGACCGCGGCGCGGCCCTTCGACATCGGCGCGCCCACAGCGATGTCGGGCTGAGCTGCGGCAGCGTTCGGCTCCGCCGGTTGTCCGGTCGGTGGGACGGCCGACGGCGGGGTGGCAGCAGCGGGGTTGGTCCCGGGCGGGGTGATTCCGGAGGTCACGACGACCGACTCTCGTTGAGCCGGCGGGTGGCCAGCGCGATGATCAGCACCATGATGACCAGCACAACGCCGATGGCAGAGGCGATGTCGGGTTTACCCTGCTGGATCCCGAGCTGGTACATCAGCAGCACCGGGGTGGTGGAGGCGCCGTCCGGGCCGCCACCGCCAGTGAGCAGGTACGGCTCGGTGAACAGATTCGCGCCGGTGATGATGGCCAGCAGCAGGACCAGCGCGGTGGCCGGGCGAACGCCAGGGACCGTGACGGACCGGAAACTGCGCCAGGCGCCCGCCCCGTCGACGGAAGCCGACTCGTACAGCTCCTTCGGGACGTTCTGCAGTGCTGCCAGGTACAGCAGGATGAAGAAGCCCAGCTGCTTCCAAGTGACGAACAACGCGATGATCGGCATCGCCCAGGTGGAGCTGACCAACCACGACGGGTCGGGCGCGAGTGGCCCGAGAATCTGGTTCACCAGCCCGTCCGAGCGGAACAGGAACAGCCACACCGCCGCCACGGCGACACTGGCGGTGACGTATGGGACGTAGTACGCCGCACGGAAGAAGGTACGGAACCGGATCGCCCTGTTCAGGGCGACGGCCAGCACCAGGGACAGCACGACGGTGAGCGGCACGTTGATCAGCAGGAAGACGCCGACGTGCACGAACGACGCGAGGACGGCCGGGTCGGCGAGCACCGTCTTGTAGTTGTCGATGCCGACAAATGGATGCGGCACCGATACACCCGGCGCGGTGAAGTAGTAGTCGTGCAACGACATCCACACCGCAAAGCCCAAGGGAAAGGCGAAGACCACGCCGATGAAGACGACGTACGGCGCGGTCAGCAGGATGCCGATCGGCTGGCGGCCGAAGATCCGGCTGACGACCGAGTTCCGGCGGGCATCGCCCGCCCCGGTCGGGGCGGGCGCGCGATCCGAGGATCGGACGGCCGCGGTGGTCACGACTGGCCGGCCAATCCGTCCACCTCGGCGGCTGCGTCCGTCAATGACTGCTGGACGTCGGCCTTGCCGAAGATGACCGACGACGTCCAGGCGTCCCGGAACGTCTGCCAGATCTCCACCGAGTTCGGGATGTTCGGTACCTCGACGGTTCGGGCGGCCTGCTCGGCGAAGAGCGTGTATTGCGGATTGGCCTTGAAGTACTCGGGATAGCTGCCCGGGACGTCCTTTCGCAGCGGCATCTGCCCGCTCAGCGTCAAGAGTTGGCCGTCCTGCTCCTTCGAGGTGCTGAACTTCATGAAGTCCCAGGCAGTCGCCTGCTGGGTGCAGGACACATACATGCCGACGTTCTTCGCGTCGGAGAAGGTGTGGATCTGGTCGGCAGGCTTTCCCTCGGCGGTCGGGACAGGAACGACGCCCCAATCCACCTTGTCCTTGTAGGCCGCGATCGCCCACGGTCCCACAATGGCCATCGCGGACTTGCCGTCGGCGAAGGAGTCACCCGTGTACGTCTCGTTCCCGGACAGCTTGTCGGTGTACATCTGTTTCCAGAAATCCGCTACCGCAAAGCCTTCCGGTCCGGCGAACTGGCTCTTGCTGTCGGCGACCAACTGCTTGCCGCCGGTTGCCGCGGCGAACAAGGGGTAGAAATCGAACCATGACTGGAAGAACTCGCTGCTGGGTGCCGGGTAGATCGCGTACTGGGCCGCCTTGGAATCGACGATCTTCTTCGATGTGTCGAGGAATTCCTGATAGGTCGCGAGCGGTGGCTTCTCGGCGTCCACCCCGGCCTTGGTCATCATCTCCTTGTTGTAGAAGATCATCACCGGATTGGCCTTCCACGGCAGCTGGTAGTAGTTGCCGTCGGGTGACTTGTACTGCTGTGCCACGTCCCCGCTGCGTTCCTCGATGTAGGACGCACCGTCGGCGAAGCTGCTGAGGTTGATCAGCCCGCCCTGCTTCTGGAAGCCGGGTACGGCCGCCGGCGAGGTGTTGTAGATCAGGCAGGGCTCGGTACCGGCGGTGATCGCCGCGCCGATGACCTCCTCGGACGACTTGCCGGCCGGGATCTCCTGCGCGGTCACCTTTTCGTCCGGATGCTCCTTGTTCCAGGCATCGACCACCTGCTCACCCCAGGCGATCTCCTGCGCGTTGTTCGAGTACCAGATGGTGATCGGACCCCGTGCCGTGGCAGCCTCACCACCACTGCCGCCACTGTCGGAACCGCAAGCGGTGACGACGAGCGCAGCGGCCAGTACGGCGGCGGCCAGGCCGCGGGTTCCTGGTCGGGACAACAGTTTCATGGGCGTTCCCTTTCTGATCGGCGCGGCGCTGTCCTGGTGGGATTGCGGCGCGGTGGTTCGCCGGTGCTGCGGTGCGGGGTGGGTGGATGGGTCGCGGTGCGGCGTCGTCCCGGACGGCGCGCCGGGCGCTCGGGGGCGGGACCGGAGGTCTCGCGGATGATCAGAGTTGCGGCGGGGAGGTCCACGTCGTCCAGCACTGCGCCGTCCACCTTGGCGAGCAGGGCGGCACCGACCGCCCGGCCCCAGCCGTACGCATCGGTCCGGATCGTCGTGAGCGGTGCCGTCAGGTACGCAGACAACTCGCTGTCGTCGAATCCGACGACCGACAGGTCGTCCGGCACCCGAACCCCGCGGCGGCGTGCAGTGGAGATACCGGCGACGGCCATGAGGTCGTTGGCGAAGAGGATTGCCGTCGGCGGAATCTCGGCGCCCAGCATGGACCCGGTCGCCGCCGCGCCGCCGGCTGCGCTGAAGTCCGCTTCGATGTAAGGCCCTTCCGGGACGGACTGGTCCCGCAGGCACTCCGCCCACAGTTCACGGCGGCGTGCGGCGTGCAAGTAGTCCGACGGACCGCCGACGTGGCCGATGACGGTGTGCCCGAAGTCGACGAGATGGCGAACCGCTGCGCGAACAGCGGGTCCGTCGTCGACGCACACCGCGGTCGCGTTGGACCGCGCTGTCGCACGGTTGAGGGTCACGGCGGGCATGCCGAGCCCGTCGAGGAGAGACGGGCGCTGGTCGTTCGCCCGTAGGTCGGTGACGACGACACCGTCGACCCGGCCGGTGCGTGCGAGCTCGCGGTAGGCATCGGTCTCCGCAGCCGGGTCTGCGACCACCCGCACCAGCAGGAAGTGCCCCGACGGCGCGATGGCGGATTCGATGCCGGCGATGAACGCGGGGAAAAATGGGTCGGCGCTGAGGGTCTCGTGAGTGCGGGCCATCACCAGGCCGATGTTGCCCGAGCGCCGGTTGGACAGGGCCCGCGCCGAGGAATTGGCGGTGAAGCCCAGTTCGGCCGCCGCGAGCAGGATGCGTTCCCGTGTCCCGCTGGACACCCCGGGACGGTTGTTCAGGGCGAACGAGACCGCAGCCTTCGACACGCCGGCGCGCGCGGCAACGTCGGAGATCGTCGGCTTCGTCGCCATGGTTGACGTCCTGTCACGAACGGACGAACAGCGCCGAAGGTCAGCGAGGTCGCCTCGTTTCAGTAGGTAATAAACCGGTTTAGGAGGTACCTGTCAATGCCTGTGACCAAGCGGAGATGTTGTGCCGCAATGTTTCCGACCTATTGTCCAGGATGGGTGATTTGCGACACTAATGTGCGCGGCGATTGCCGGTCGGTATATTGGCCGGAAAGTCCGGAGCGCGATTTCGTCGGGCGAACAATCGTCGACGAGATCGGGAGAAGCGCCGGCTGGAATCGCCACCACGCTCGCAGAGGACCCACCCACCGACCGGTCCCGACAAGGCTCGGACCAACCGACCCCAACCAGCCCTCTCCGAATGAACTCGACGGCCCCGCCTCACTTGACGTGACAGATAGCGCCCTGGCGTCGGTAGTCATGAACATCAGCGCGTCCCGTGATTCGGCGAGTCCTCGAGCCGAGGAGGGTGCGGGATCGCGGGTCGCGGGCGGTCGGGCTCAGGGCACCGCCAAGCGTCGCGGCCGAATTTGCTTGGCCGGCCTCAGGGGCAACCCGGCTGCGATTGGTCCGGCTGGGCGGGGCAAACACCCATCCCGGAGAGAAAGCCTTCGAGAAGCCGCCGGGCACCACCGAACTCCGCGACCGGCTCGGCCCACTCCGGTAGCCCGACTTCCACGGTGACGATCCGGCCTTTGTGCTTGCCGCCGGTGAAGTATGCCTGCACAAAACCGTCATCCGTCACCAGCAGGCCAGCATCGCAGTCCGTCCCGTTACACAGCGGCACGGCCCGATCCAGGCCACTGCAGCCTCGCAGCTTGCAGTACTCCTCCACCCAGGCCGCGACACCTTCCGGGGTCTCCGGTGTGTCCTCTGCCGGCGCCGACCACACGGCCACGTAGAGGTCGTGAGCAGGCGTCAGGAACATTTCCAGGCCGCCACTGCCCTGCTGTCCGGCGTCGGCCTCGAGCGTCCAGTCGCGTTCGGCGGGCCGCACATCCCACCCGGGCGGGTGCTTGATGGTGAGGCCGTACTGCTTCGACTCGTACACGGGCCAATTGGCCGTGTCGATGGGTGACGCGCTGGGTGATGACGTCGCAGATGTCGCAGGCGTCGCTGTCGTCTGGGTCGGCGTGGATGGCGAGGTGCTGGCCGACGGCGCAGTGGGGGTGCACCCTGCCAGGAGAACGAGCATGAGAGCAGCGCTCAGGGCGATCCGGGCAGGGCCGGCCTGGCTGGTGCGTCGTGGTTTCATCGCGAGCCTCCTATCGGTCTCAAGACCCGTGCCTGCACGGGCCGAGGGCGGCGATGGCCGCGATGGCAGTTGTGCGCCACAGCGGTATCGCCTCGTCGTCGGACCGGTATCAGCCGGGTATCGGTCCGGTTGACGGTTTCAAGGCGTGCGCCGACAGTGGAACCGTGGGAATCGCCGTGCTCGGCCCGCTCGAGGTCGACGGCCAGGGCAACGGGCTCGGGCCGCGTGACCGGGTGGTGCTCTCGGCCTTGGTCGTACGTGCCGGCGACCCGATCAGCACCGAGGCGTTGGCCGACGCCCTGTGGGGTGACGATCTGCCTGCGTCGTGGGCGAAGGTCGTCCAGGGATGCGTCGTACGACTGAGGAAGCGGCTGGGGGCGGCCGCCATCGAGTCCGGGGCCGCCGGCTACCGCTTGACGGTGAACGAGGCGGAGGTGGACAACCGGCGTTTCGAGCGGCTCTTCGGGCGGGCCCGGGAGGCCTTTGCGGGGGGCGACCCGGAGCGGGCTTCCTACCTGGTGCGGGAGGCGCTGGAGCTCTGGCGCGGGCGGGCCCTGGCTGACCTGGACGAGTGGGAACCGGGTCGCGTCGAGGCGGCGCGGCTGGCGGGACTGCGGATGGACGCCGAGGAGCTGCGTGTGGAGGCGGAGATCCGCGCCGGCCATGCGCGCGACGTGCTGGAACAGACGCGCGCCCTGGTCGCGCAGGCTCCGCTCCGCGAGCGGCGCTGGGCGTTGCTCGCCACCGCCCTGCACCAGGCCGGGCGGCAGGCGGAGGCCCTGGCCGCACTCAAGCAGGCTCGCACGAGGCTGGTCGACGAGCTCGGCCTGGATCCTGGCCGCGAGCTGGTAGAGCTCGAGCAGCAGGTGCTCCGGCAGGACCCGTCTCTGGACCCGGTCGTGCAGCGCGAGGTCAGTGCCGGCTGCCCCTACCGCGGGCTGCTGCCCTACGACTCAGGCGACGCCGACTCGTTCTTCGGCAGGGAGGCCGACGTCGCCGCATGCCTGCGGAGGTTGCGGGACTCGGGCCTGGTGGCGGTCGTGGGACCCTCCGGCGTCGGAAAGTCGTCGCTGGTCCGGGCAGGAGTCGTCGCTGCATTGATGCGCAGCGGAACACCGGTCCTGGTGACCACACCAGGGTCGCGACCCACCGAGTCGCTGGGCGAGCTGGGCAGTCAAGGACAACAGACCCTGGTGGTCGACCAGACCGAGGAAGCAGTCACCACCTGCCCGGACCCAGTGGAAAGGGAGCGGTACTTCGCCGCGTTGGCGGCACACGTGGCCGCCGGAGGCGCGTTGGTGCTCTCCATGCGCGCGGACCACCTGGGCGACCTGGCGCCGTACCCGGACATCGCGCGACTCCTCGAGGAGGGTCTGTACCTCCTCGGACCGATGGCCGAGCCGGATCTTCGCAGCGCCATCGAGGGCCCGGCCCGTCGCGCCGGGCTGCGGCTCGAGCCGGGGCTGGTCGACCTCCTGGTCCGTGACGTCGAGGGTGAGCCGGCCGCCCTGCCGCTGCTCTCCCACGTGCTTGCAGCGACCTGGGAACGGCGCGAGGGTCCGACGCTGACCGTCGATGGCTACCGGGCAACCGGCGGGATCAGGTCCGCGGTGTCCAAGTCCGCCGAGCGGTTGTACGACGCGATGGACGCCTCCCAGCGCAGTTCCCTCCGGACGCTGCTGCTGCGGCTGGTGGTGCCCACCGAGGACGGCGACCCGGTGCGGGCGCGGGTGCCGCGCGCGAAAGTAGCCGCCGACGACCAGCACCAGCGGCTCGTGGAACAGCTGGTCGACGCGCGCCTGGTGAGCATCGACGGTGACACGGTCCAGATCGCGCACGAGGCGCTGGTACGGGTCTGGCCGAGGCTGCGGGGTTGGCTCGACGACGACGTCGACGGGCAGCGCCTGTTCAGGCACCTGGCCGGCGCCGCCGACGCGTGGGACGCGATGGGCCGCCCGCACAGCGAGCTCTATCGGGGTGCCCGGCTCGGCCGCACGGTGGAGTGGCGGGACCGGGCTGACCCAGACCTGAATGTCGTCGAGGTGGCCTTCCTCGACGCCTCCGTGGCCCTCGCCGAGAGCGAGGTCCGCGCGGCTGAGACCCGGGTCGAGCATGAGCGCAGGGTCAACCGCCGGCTGCGCGGCGCCCTCGCCGGTGTCGGCGTCCTGTTGGTCATGACGCTGGTCGCCGGGCTGGTCGCCGTACGGTCGGCTGACCGGGCCGGTCTCGAGAGAGACCGCGCCGAGCAGGCCGCCAACCTCGCGGACGCCCGTCGCGCCGGCGCTCAGGGTGTCCTGCACGAGAAGCTCGCGACCGGTCTGCTCCTCGGTGTCGAGGGTGTACGGGCCGACGAGTCCGCCCAGGCCCTGGAGAACCTCGGGGCGGCGCTGACGCGCGCGGGCGCGCTGTCCGGGGTGCGGGATGTGAGCGAGATGGTCGGACGCCCGGGGACGGCCTGGATGCCGTCGGTCTCGGTGAGCGCGGACGGGACGCTGGTCGCCGGTGTCGTCCTCGCCGAAGGCGTGCGGCTCTTCGACGCTGCCACCCTGGCACCCCTGCCGTTCCTGGACGCCGCTGGGTCGAGTGGCTCCGCCGCCTTCTCCCCGGCCGGTGAGCAGCTCGCCGTTGCCCTCATGAACGCCGACGACCAGCCGCTTCGGCTCTATGACATGCCGAGCGGGAAGCTGTCGCAGGTCCAACCGGGGGGGATCCCCGCGGACTCGGCCGTGGCGTACGTCGACCCGGACGACGTGGATGTCGAATACAGCCGCGACGGCAGCCGGATGGTCGCCGAGCTGCAGCCTTCCATGTCCGGCCTGGAACCGTCCGAGTACGGCGACACCATGGTGTGGGACCTGGCAGACCCGTCGCGGCCGGTGTTCACTCTGCGGCTACGAAACTTCGCCCACTCGGCCCTGAGTCCCGACGGCGACCTGCTCTACGTCGTCACGCGGGGCGACCGGCCGATCCGCGCGTACGACGTGGGCTCCGGACGCCTGATCGCCTCGACGTCAAGCCAGCTGGTCGCAGAGCTCGGTGCCAACGCGGTGGACGTCAGCCCTGACGGGTCGACGCTGGTCGTGGCCATGCACGGTCGCGTCCTTCGTTACGACACGGCGAACCTGCGACAGCGAGGGCCCGCTCTGACCGGTCACACGGCCCTCGTTCGCGACGTTGTGTTCTCCCACGACGGCCGGCTGATGGCGACGTCATCGGACGACCAGACCGCCGTCGTCTGGGACGCCCGAACCGGAGACCAGCTCCATCGGTTCGTCGGTGGTAGACCTCTGGCGGTGGCCTTCTCGGCCGACGACCGGACACTGTTCACCGTGGGAGTCGAGGGGCTCCTGCTGGCCTGGAACGTGGGTGGCCGCCAGCTCACCCTGGGAGAGGACAGCAGCGCCCCCGCCGAGCAGTACTCGCTGTCCCTGCCCGCACCCGACGGCCACACCGTCGCCCGGACGCGCTCGGGCACGCTCTGGTTCGAAAACACTGCGACCGGTCGGCGAACCGCCGAGCCCCACCAAACCCGTGACGAGACCTTCATCTGGTCGCGCGACGCCCACTGGCTCCTCTCCTTCGGTCCGGACAACGCCGTCACGCTGTGGAACGCCTCCGACGGCTCCATCGCTGCCCGCAGCCACCCGTTCGAGGTCCACGCCCGGGGCCTTGGAGCCGCTTTCAGTCCGGACGCTCAGCAGGTCTACGTGCACGACGGAACCTCGCTCCGCACGTTGAGCAGGGAGTCGATGCGACCGGTCTACCCGGAGATCCGCGTGGGAGAAGGCCCGGTCCTGGTGCCTCATCCCGTCGATGGCTCCGTGTTCATCCTCAACACGGGCGGGTCGTTCTACCGGATGAACCCGAAGACCGGTGATTTCTTCGCGACCGCGATGCGCGGGCTGCTGGAGAACGAGGACCCCGACGGGGTGATGTCACCCGACGGCACCCGCATGGTCGTGAACGGGCCCGGCCGGCGGGTGCGCCTGCTCGACGTCGACAAGCAGGAGTACGTCGGTACGGACTCGAAGACCCCCTGGGGCTCGAGCCCCACCTTCGCCCCCGACGGCAGCCAGTTCGCCCTCGTCCAGGCAGACCGGATCCGGCTGTGGGACGGCCGCACCGGGGAGTACCAGGCCAGCCTGCCCCTGCCGAGCCGGACCGCCACCTTCTCCATCGTCTATCGGCCGGACAGCACCGGCCTGCTCATCGCCTCCACCGACGGCAGGACCTGGACCGTGGACACGCGAACGAACAAGTGGGTCGACCGCGCATGCGCGACGGCAGGGAGAAACCTCTCCGTCGAGGAGTGGGAACAGTTCTTTCCCGATCAGTCCTACGAGTCGACCTGCCCCCAGTGGCCGGCCGGAACCTGATCGCTGACATCGAGCATCTCGCTGGGATCAAGCCCAGGGGGAGTGATACCGGTCCCGGCAGGTCAGCGACCCCTTGACCCAGGGGTCATGAAAAACGCAATGAGGGGGTTCATTGCTCGCACGGGCTTATCCGGAGTCGGAACTGCTCATGCACTAGATCGGGGCGCTGTTCAGCTGCTGATGCCCACTGCCTTCGATGCCCCGCGGGTTTGCCGCCGCACGCCGCCGGGCACTCTTGAACCGTCATCAGTGCAGGCATGCATTCATCGAAAGGCCATATTCCATGTTCAGAATCGCAGTCGGTTTCGTCATCGGTTACGTCGCGGGCTCGAAGGCCGGCCGGGAGAGGTACGAGCAGATCGCGCGGTTGAGTTCGAAGGCCGTGGACCATCCGGCGGTGCAGGGCGCGGCGGGGGCCATCCAGGCCAAGGTTCTCGGCCTGCTTCCGCGTAACCGGAAGCAGCAGGAACCCGCGGTGCCGAACTACGTCGAGGACGAGGTGATCGTGGTCGCGACTCCGGCACCGTCGACGATCGCCCCGACCAACACCGCCGTCTAGGAACACGCCGTCCCGGAGACACGGCGGCCGGGTACCGTGGGGGGCGGGTTCAAGGTCGAGCCCTCCACGACGCCGTCACCCGCTGTGCACCTCTGGCGGAGCTGAGCCGGTTTTCGTTCGTCTGGAGAGCGTGTCCGTGGACATCTTTGCGACCCGCCCGACCTCCCCTGACCTGACTGCACGATGGTCGGTTCTCCCCACGACCACGCCGGACCGCATCGACGTGGTGCGTGCGGTGGCCGGACTTCGGCACATCGACCCTTCCGCCGAACCGGCCATGGTCTTCAGTCACCTCGCGGCGGTGTGCGTGCCCGCCGTGTGCGACGACATGGTCATCGACCTGGTGGAGAACGGTCAGGCCTACCGGATTCGACGCCCGGCGGCGGACAGGCAGGACAAGAGTCGGCCGTCACCGCTGCTGGAGGACGGCTCGCTCGCTTCCCGCGGCACCATGCTCGGACCGGATTCGGTCACGTTGACCATCCCGCCGGCGCCCGACTCCGCCGGAGCACCTTTCCACGGCAGGGTGGACTGCCGCTGGCGGGACGGATACGTACCCACCTTGTCGGACGCCTCGCTGATCGAGTTGATGGTCGACCACGCTGCGGCGCTGGTGGTGCGAGAACGGCTCGGCCTCGGGCATCAGCCCGACGGCCGGGGGGAGACCCTGAACGGAAGTCGGCACCGGGACCGCCGAATGGCATCCGCTGTCGAAGTGGTGATGGCACTGCATCACGTGGACCGGTCACGGGCGATGAGCCTGCTGCTGCGGTTGAGCGACCGCACCTACCGCGACGTGCAGGAGATCGCCGAGACCGTGGTGACGACGGGCCGCATACCCGACCTCGACGACGGCATCCCAACGCAGACACCAACCGCCGGTGACGGGCTCAGGTCAGTGAACCCGCCGACCGGCGGCAGTGGTCAAGCGGCAGCTCAGTAGGAGCGGCCCTTGGGCTGGCGGAGCTTCGAGACGAAGCCGGCGGCCTTGGCGCGAGTGGCGGGGTCGGACGCCATCACCCGGGCCTTGTCGATCAGCTGGCGACCCTGTGGGCTGCGGGCGAAAGCAACGACGCCGCCCAGGGCCGTCAGTCGGCGAAAAATGGACATCGGGAACTCCTTGTGGTCTTCCTGCCGCAATTCCGCGGCGAGGTGCTTGTGTCATCACGGTTCCCGTCATCGGACCCGATCAACCGCTGATGCGGGGAGCGCGCTGGTGCGGCAGGTTGTCACCATGACGGACACCGGACCGGGAAGCTCGGAGCGCCCGCACATCGCCGCACGCCTGGACCGAGCGGCGACCAGGCTGACGGGCGCCCTCTTCCGGCGGCGTGGCTGGCAGCCGCGGATCATTCCCTACACCGGGTACGGGAGCAGCGACTGGGTGCGCATCCTCGGCCGGGTGCTGCTGGCGCCACCGGTTCCCACCAACGGGCCCCCGAGTGGCGGTACGACAGTGACGTCGACGGCGGTCGACGAGACCTCGCCTGTCCCCGGGCAAAATGCGACGGACGCCGCCGCGACGTCGGTTCGGCAGGAATCACCGCGCGGATGGCGACGATTCCTGACCACGTCCATCGCCGGTCTGGAGGTGGAGGTGGAGCTCGCCGGTCGGACCCACCGTCTGCGGACCGATGAGGACGGCTATCTCAATGCTGTGCTCCCGGTGCAGCTGCCGCCCGGGTGGCACGACGTGCCGTTGCGCACCGCCAACGGCCGGCCGACAGTGACCCGGGTTTTCGTGGTCGCGGCCGAGACCCGTTGGGGGATGGTGAGCGACATCGACGACACCGTTCTGGTCACTCACCTGCCCCGTCCGTTGATCGCCGCATGGAACACCTTCGTGCTGCGCGAGTCGGCCAGGGCTCCCGTCCCCGGGATGGCGGAGCTGTACCGCCAGTTGCTCGCGGAACACCCGGACGCACTGGTCGTCTACCTGTCGACCGGCGCATGGAACGTCGCCCCCACCCTGACCCGGTTCCTTTCCCGGCACCGCTATCCCGAGGGACCGTTGCTGCTGACCGACTGGGGTCCCACCAACACGGGCTGGTTCCGGTCCGGGCGCCAGCACAAGCGCTCGGCCCTCCGGCGACTCGCCGGGGATCTGCCGCAGGTCCGCTGGCTGCTGGTCGGCGACGACGGCCAGCACGATCCGGAGATCTACGCCGAGTTCGCCCGGGAACACCCGGACCGCGTGGAGGCCATCGCGATCCGCACCCTCACGGCAACAGAACATGTGCTCTCCGGTCACCCCGCCGGCGCCGACCGGCAGATCTCGCCGGCCCGCACGATCAGTGCTCCCGACGGGCACCGGCTGGCCCGTGAACTCATGGGTGCCCGCTCCGTCCCGTCGCCTGCGACCGGACCGGCTTCATGATGATCATCGTTCGGCGGCGCGCCAACCGGCCGCCGCTGCCTCGGGGACGGTGCAGAAGTACCGCTCGCCTTTCGATGGGCTGATCACCGTCTCGTCATAGGAACTGTCGCCGGGGAGGTGGTAGATCCGCTCGCCGCGGCGATTGATGTTGCCCTTGATTGCGCAGCCGCCGGGCGGGACCGAGTCAATCGGTGTCGCGACGGGCTGAGCGGTGCTCGCCGGCCCACCAGTGGTGGGATCTGCGGCACCGCGTCCGTTGCAGGTGGCGGGGGACCACAAGCCGACCTGAGCGGAGCGCGCCTCGGACTCCAACCGCCGGAACAGTGTCTGCCGTTCGTAAGGCACGTGATAGGTGTATTCGAAGGCGTATCCGTCACGGATCAGGCCGGCGTTGACGTCCGTCCCGTCCGCCAGTTCGACATACCGGAGCAGCCGGCCGTAGCGATCGCGGTCGTCCTGGGTGGGGTCGCCGACCAACCGCACCGCCTCACCGGCCAGCATTTCGGTCGCATGACCCGCTGCCTGCTGTCCGAAACACTCGACAGGACGGTGCAACTCGGGAGAATCGATGCCGATCAACCGAACCCGTTCGTCGACGCCATCGACGGACACCGTGATGGTGTCACCGTCGGCGACCGAGACGACCGGGTACACATCACCGGCAGGGAAGGCGGTGGACGAGTCCGGCGCGGACGGCGCATCGGCCCCGGTGCATCCCGCGACGAGCAGCCCGACAGCGCCGACCAGCAACCACCGCGCACGAGCACGCGCCGCATCCGTCCGAAGAAGACCCATGTCGACGACCCCCCACGGTCGAGGACACCGTACCGCCGCCGTACCGGGTCGCCCGGATTCGTGCGGCGCGCTGGCTTGACCACAGCCGCTTCGCCGCGCACGGTCAGGGCATGGGTCGGGCACGCAGAACAACCTCGGAGAGCCGCAGCATGCTCTCCGAGCCGTTGGTCGCGACACTCGACGCCTATCAGCGCCATCTCTCCCTGGAGCGCGGACTGTCCACCGCGACCGTCACCGCCTACACGGCTGACGTCGCCTCGCTCCTGGACCACCTCGGGCGGTTGGCCGGCGGCGAGTCGCCCGAAGACCTCGACAGTCTGACCCTGGCCGCGCTCCGCAGCTGGCTTGCCCGGCAACGGTCCACAGGTGCCGCTCGGGCGTCGATGGGCCGGCGGTCGGCGTCGGCGAAGTCGTTCACCGCCTGGGCGCAGCGCACCGGGCGGCTCTCGACCGACGTCGGTGCCAGGCTCGCGTCGCCGCGGCCGGACAAGACGCTGCCGTCCGTCCTGCGCGTGGACCAGGCGGCTGAACTGCTCCGTGCCTCCTCACCGGATGAGGCCGCGGAAGCCGGTGACCCGGTGGCGGCCGCGGTCGCGGTTCGCGATCAGGCCATCCTCGAAGTGCTCTACGCCTGCGGCATCCGGGTCGCCGAACTCACCGGACTTGATGTGGCGGACATCGACCGACGGCGCCGGGTGTTGCGTGTGCTGGGCAAGGGCAACAAGGAACGGGTGGTGCCCTTCGGGGTGCCCGCCGACCGTGCACTGACCGGCTGGCTCGAGCATGGCAGGGGAATCCTCGTGAGGAGCGGATCGGGTCACGCGCTGTTCGTCGGTGTCCGCGGCGGCCGGATCGACCAGCGGGCGGTCAGGACCCTGGTGCATCGGCGGACCGCCGCGGTGCCGGGCGCCCCGGAGCTCGCCCCGCACGGCCTGCGACACACCGCCGCGACCCACCTGCTGGAAGGTGGTGCTGATCTCCGCACGGTCCAGGAACTGCTCGGCCACGCGAGCCTGGCGACCACCCAGCTGTACACCCACGTCACCGCGGAGCGGCTCAGCGCCGTGTACCGGCAGGCGCATCCGCGCGCCTGATCAACCACCTCGGCCGGCCGCGCCCGAGAGAGCAGGTCGCTTGTCATCAGCTCGCGCTGCGAAATTTCGTTGGTCCTTTCTATGCGGACGCATGTAGACAAGGTTGTCACATCGACGCTTCACACCTGTCTCGTGGCGCGCCGAACCCGTTGCGCGCCAGGTACTTCCGGTCGACCTGCTAGGCGCCGTTGGCCCCGAAGCGGCCGATCCTCGCTCGTTCGGGCTTGTTGAAGGCTCGATCCTTGCGTTGGTAACAACCAACGCCAATACCCCCTTTGTCGGGGACGCACAGACGTTTCACAAACCGGACTGTAGGCACGCACATCTTTTCTGCGTGCACCCTATTTGTTCGAACCCGTGGGGGACTTCGTGGCGCAAGCCGTCGGCACCGATCTTCATCGCTCCAGCATCGTCAGCCGGATCTCGGTCCTGCTGTTGTCCCTGCTTGTCGCGATTCCGCTGGCCGTGGTGGGGGCCCCGCCGATTGTCGCTGCGGAGCCGACCCCTGCGCTGAGCGCGAAGATCAACTTTCAACCGAATGCATCGGCGACACCCGTGGGCTATACGAAGGACATCGGCGGCGCCTACAACGAGACGGCCGGTTTCGGCTGGCTTCGAGAGGACAGCCTCGCCGGAACCCATGTGGCCTATAGCGTCCCGATCAACGTCCGGGACCGGAACATCTGCACGGCGCTGCCGGCACCGCAGCGCACGTTCATCCATATGCAGGCGCCCGCCACGTCCACGACGAACGATCCCACCAAGGTTGCCTGGGAGTACCGCCTGGCGAACGGCCGCTATCAGGTCACCGTCGGCGTCGGTGACCCCAACAAGGGCGAAGATGCCGAGAAGCATGTCATCAACGTCGAGGGCGTCCGCGCCATCGACGAGTACCCGGCCGCGACGACCAATAGCTGCACGGCGGGAACGAGTTCGACCAACCGGCTCAAGACCAGCACGGTCTGGGCGACTGTCACCGACGGGAACCTGACCGTCGACGCGGTCGGCGGGACGAACACCAAGCTCGCCTTTGTCACGATCGACTCCGCTTCGGTGTCCGACCTTGCCGCGGTCCCGGGCACCAGTGCGATCGACCTCGACTGGTCCGACACCGCCGGCGCGACGGCCTACCGAGTGTGGCGCTCGTCGAATCTCCCGGTTGTCACGACGGGGGCCCCGTTCGCCACCACCACCGACTCGACCTTCAGCGACAGCACCGCCGCCAAGGGAACCGTGTACTACTACGCGGTCGCCACCGGGACCGCTGCCGGCGCCGAGATGGTCGGCGCGATGATCGACGACGCGTCCCCGACCCAGCCTTCATTGCCGGCCAAGTTCGACTTCGCCGAGACGCCGGGAGTGAGCCCGGCCAGCGTGACCCCGGCCGGGTTCACCCGTGATTACGGGCAGAACTACGCCAACGTTCGCGGATACGGCTGGGTCAAGCCTGGCACCGAAACGCCGTTGAGCTTGGTCGGTAACGGACGTTCACGGCTCGCCGGGTCGTCGGAACCGCTGGACAGCCCGATTCACATGCAGGGCAATACCGTCGCCGGCTTCGCCAACATCGGTGAGGCAGGCGCCTGGCAGCTGGCCGTTCCCAACGGCAGTTACGACGTCGAATTGGCGGTCGGCGACGCCACTCCCGGCACCGACCCGACCACGCACCGGATCAACCTCGAGGGCGTCAACACGGTCGACAACTTTGTCATCACTGGCACTCCGACGGGAGCGGCACGGTTCCGGGTGGCCACCAAGACCGTCACCGTCTCCGATGGGTTCCTCACCGTCGATGCGATCGGCGGAATCAACACGAAGATCGACTACATCACCGTCACCGCGAGCAACCCGGACCAACCGCCGGCCAAGCCAACCGGCCTGGCCGCGACCGCCGGCGACGCCTCGGTCACCCTTGACTGGTCCGACAACACCGACTCGGACCTCAAGGGCTACAACGTGTATCGCAGCACCGGCGCCACGGTCGAGACAACCGGCACGCCACTGAACACCGCCCTCGTCGGCAAGGCGGACTCGAGCTTCGTCGACACGACCGCCGCCAACAACACCACCTACCGCTATGCGGTCGTCGCGATCGACGACGCCGACCAGAAGAGCCCGGCGTCCGACTCTGTCACCGCGACTCCGGACAAGGCGTCGCCGACCCTGGCCGCGCTGCCGCTGACAATCAACTTCGTCGATCAGCCCACCGACGTGGCCGCGCCGTTCACCAAGGACTACGGCCAGGCGTGGACCAACACCGCCGGTCGCGGCTGGGTCGCGCAGGGAAGCCACACGCCGCTCAGCCTGGTCGGCAATGGCCGACTCCGCGCCGTGCGGGCGGGCTTCGACGTCGATGTCCGCCAGCGCGGCTTGATGCACATGCAGGCCGACGACATCCCCGGCTCGTTCACCGGGATCAAGGCTTCCGGTTCCTACGAGGTGGCCGTGCCGGACGGTACGTACAAGGTCACCGTCAGCTCCGGCGACCAGCCGGGCGCGACGTCCTACGACAGCGTGCACACGCTCGTCGTCGAGGGTGTCACCGCGATCAACGCCTTCCAGGGCACCGCCGAAACCGAGTTCAAGACAGCCACTGTCACCGTCCCGGTGACCGACGGACGGCTGACCGTCGACCCGGCGAACGGCACCAACACCAAGATCAACTATCTTGACATCGACAGCGTCGACGTCACGGCGCCGGCCGCTCCCACCGGCGTCTCCGCCGACGCGGGCGACGGCAAGAACACCGTCACCTGGACGGCCGCCACCGATGAGGACGTGACCGGTTACAACGTGTACGGCGCTGCCGGAGACACCGTCACCGTCAGTGCGGCGACACAACTGACCGCCACTCCGGTGACCGGGAACAGTTACCAGCACACCGGTCTCGCCAACGGCGCGAAGGTGTCGTACGTCGTCACCGCGGTCGACGCCGCAGGCAACGAGTCGCCCGCATCGACCAAGGTCGACGCCACCCCGGTCGACGCCACCGCGCCCGCCGCGCCAGGCAACCTGCTCGCCGTCCCGGGTGACGCCACGGTGTCGCTGCGCTGGACCGCGCCTGCGGACGAGGATGTGGCCGAGTACCGGGTCTACCGCTCGACCACCAGCCCCGTTGCTCTGACCGCCCCGATCGGGTCCGGCGACGTCCTGGAGTACACCGACACCCCCGTGCTCAACGACATCGAGTACTTCTATGTCGTCACCGCGGTCGACGGCGACGGCAACGAGTCCGACGCGTCCGATGAGAAGAGCGCCACCCCGACCATCGCGCCCGACGAAACCGCACCTGCGGCGCCCGCCGGGCTGACCGCGGCGGCCGGCGACGGGAAGGTCACCCTGAGCTGGACGGCCAACGCCGACGCCGATCTCGCCGGATACCGGATCTACCGTTCGGCGACCGCCGGTGCGCAGGGCGCGCCCCTGGCAACCACTGTCGGCGTCGGCACCACGTTCGTCGACACCACCGCCGTGAACGGCAGCAAGTACTTCTACGTCATCACCGCGCTCGACGTGGTCAGCAATGAATCCGACATTTCGAACGAGGTCAACGCCACCCCGGCCGACACCACCGCCCCCGCGGTACCGAGCGGCGTCACCGCGACCGCCGGCGTGCAGAGCGTGACACTGCGCTGGAACGCCAACACCGAGGCTGACCTCCGCGGCTACCGGATCTACCGGTCGCTGTCCCCGACGGTCGACGTGACGAACGACAACAACCTGATTGCCGCCATTCTCAAGACTGCCGGTCGGACCTTCATCGACAGTGACCGGGAAGCCGGCACGACGTACTACTACGCGATGGTCAGCTACGACCAGCTGCTGAACAGCTCCGCGGCATCGGCCACGGTCAGCGCGACGCCCACCCCGACCCCCGACACCACCGCGCCTGCGGTCGTCACCGGCGTGAGCGCAACCGTGCAGAACGGCACCGTCGCGCTGACCTGGACGGCCAGCGCCGCAACCGATCTCGCCGGTTACACGGTGTACCGTTCGGCCACCGCCACCGGTGCCCGGGTCAAGCTGACGAACACACCGCTGACCGGACTGACGTTCACCGACACCAGCGCCCCGGCCGGCGCCACCTCCTACTACGTCGTCACCGCCGTCGACACCGCCTCCAACGAGTCGGTCCCGTCGGCACAGGTCTCGGCTGCGCTCCCGGCCGCGGGCGTGAGCGCGAAGTTCTCCTTCCAGCCGGACTCCGCTGCGGCCGTTGCCGGCTACACCAAGGAGACCGGAGCCGCCTACTCGACCACCCGCGGGTGGGGCTGGGTGCGCCAGGATTCGCTGGGCCAGAACCCGGCGACCCCGTTCGACCTCTCGCTCAACACCCGGCTGCGGGTGCGAGCGGGCGTGAGCGACCTCAACCAGCGGATGATCCATCTGCAGTACGGCGACATCGTTCCGGTTCCCAGCACCACCACCGGCACGCTCACTCCCGGAGCCTGGGAGTACGGCGTCCCCAATGGCAGGTACACGGTGACCGTGGCCGTCGGTGATCAGCCCGGCGCAGCCAAGACCGGTTGTGCGGCACCGTGTTATGACAGCCAGCACACCGTCCGGGTCGAGGGCGTCACCGCCATCGACCGGTTCCAGGCCACCGCGGCCGTCGAGGAGAAGACCGGAACGGTCACCGTCGACGTCATCGACGGCAAGCTGACCATCGACGCAGTCGGCGGCACCAACACCAAGCTGCACTACGCCGAGATCGCCAGTGCAGGACCTGTCACCCCGGACACCACGGCGCCGGCCGCCCCGGCCGGGCTGACCGGCACTGCCGGCAACAGCACCGTGACCCTGACCTGGAGCGCGCCCGCGGACACCGACGTGGCCGGCTACAACGTCTACCGGTCCACCACCCTGCCCGTACCGACCACCGAGGCCGCGCGGCAGAACACCGGTCTGGTTGCCGTCACGAACTTCACGAACAATCAGCTGACCAACGGGACCGCGTACCACTACGCCGTCACCGCGGTCGACCAGTCGGGCAACGAATCGGCTGCGTCGTCCCCGGCTTCGCTGACCCCGACCGACGCGGCGCCGGCCGCGATCAGCGCGCGGATCGACTTCCAGGACGCCACATCCACCCCGGCGGCCAACTACATCGCCGACTGGGGACAGGCTTTCGGGCCGCGAACCGGCGCAAACCAGGGTACCGGCAACACCTACGGCTGGATGGGTCTGACCTCCAACAGCCCGATCGACATGGTCGGCAACGGCCGCAACCGCAACGTCGTCGGCCCCGGCAACACCACCTCGGTCAATCAGCCCGACCTCCGGCTCGCCACCTTCATGCACATGCAACTGGCGGCCACGACGAACGGCGGCACCACCACCCCCGGCAAGTGGGAGATGGCTGTGCCGAACGGTGCCTACACCGTGACCGTCGCCGTGGGTGACGCCGCCGCCGCTGTCGACAGCAGCAACTGGATCAACGTGGAAAACCAGAACTCCATCGCGTCCTTCGTCCCGACCGGCACCAACAAGTTCGCCACGGTGACGCGGTTCGTGGTCGTCAGCGACGGCAGGCTGACCATCAGCCCGGCCGGCGGTACCAACACCAAGATCGCCTACGTCGACATCGACAGCCTGGATCTCGCAGGGCGGCCCTACACCTCGGCGGTCAACCCGGGCAACCTTGCCGGCGCCGTCGTCACCAATGCGTCGGTCACCGCCGACAACCAGCTCAACGCCGAGACCGGCGCCGTGGACGAGGCCACTCTCGGCGGCGGCCACGTCAAGCTGACCAAGGTCCTCACCGGCCAGGCCGTCGCCGGCACCGGCGCGACAAGCGGCGGCGCGGACACCGTGTCGTTCCAGGCCAGCGCACCGCTGGATCCCGAGACTCTCTACCGTTTCGAGATCACCGCCGACGTCAAGGACAAGAGCGGCCGCGCCTTCCTGCCGTTCTCCTCCGTCTTCACCACCTCCGCCGGAACCGGCGGCGGCACCACCAACGTCGCCTTCGATCCGAGTGACAGCGGCGCCTCCAAGGGGAAGTCGTACACCTCTGTCGTCATCGGACCCGACGGAAAGCTCTACGCAGGCAGCATCTACGGCCAGATCTACCGCTGGAACATCAACGCCGACGGCACGCTGTCCGGTGAGCAGGTCATCAACACGGTGCGCACCCACGCAACCGCAAGGGGCTGGGAAGGCGCACCGAACCGGACCATCATCGGTCTGGCCTTCGACCCCGCATCGACCCCGACCAACCCGATCCTGTGGATCACCGACAACTACGCCTACCTCGGATCCGATGTACCGGACGTGACCGGTGCCATCTCCAAGCTGACCGGTCCCAACCTGGAGAACTACCAGGAGGTCGTGGTCAACCTGCCGCGATCGCTCAAGGATCACGAGACCAACTCCATCGCGATCAAGGACGGAAAGCTCTACGTCACCCAGGGTTCGATGAACGCCATGGGCGCCATCGATGGCACCTGGAAGCGCGCCGAGCACCTGCTCAGCGCCGCTGTCCTGGAACTCGACCCGGCCAAGCTGCCGTCGACCCTGCCCATCGATGTCGCGACCCCGGACGTGAACGCCCCGGCTCGCAGCGGGGTCCCGGCACACACCGGTACCTACAACCCCTACGCGGCCGACGCACCGCTGACCCTGTACGCCACGGGCGTTCGTAATGCCTACGACCTGGTGTGGCACAGCAACGGCCGGCTCTACACCGGCACCAACGGTTCCGCCGCCGGCGGCGCCACCCCGGCCACCCCGGCAACCCTGCCGGCATCGTGCGCCAACCGGCCGGATACGCCGGCGACCACCCCGTCGGCACCCGCCATCGCCAACAACCAGCAGGCCGAGACCGACTACGTGTTCCGGATCAGCAAGGGCAGGTACTACGGACACCCGAACCCGACCCGTTGCGAGTACGTCCTCAACGCCGGAAACCCCAACGGCTACACCGGGAATCCGCTGTTCAAGGTGAACGCCTACCCGCTCGGCCAGCAGGCCGATCCGAACTACGATCTCGCCGGGGTCAATGACGCCGGCCTGCACGCGTCGGCCAACGGCACGATCGAATACCGCAACACCACCGCCTTCGGTGGGGCCCTCACCGGCAAGCTGATCGTCGTCCGGTACAGCGCCAACCAGGAGGTCGTCTCGTTCACGGTGAACGGCGACGGCAGCCTGTCGGCGGCCACGACTGGCATCACCGGGTTCACCGGCTTCAAGCAGCCGCTGGACATCGAGCAGGACATCAGCAACGGCAACCTGTACGTCACCGAACTGACCGACAACCCGGCGAACACCGGCATCAAGCTGCTCAAGCCGCAGGGCGGCGGCGGGTCCGGCAAGGCCGAGCCGACCAGTCGGCTGGTCTTCACCGAGGTCAAGGGCGGCGCGGCCAGCGCGGCCCAGAACGTGGTCGTCAAGAACACCGGGTCCGCTCCGTTGACCATCAGCGCCGCGACGCTGACCGGTGCCAACGCCGCGCTCTTCGCCCGCTCCGGTGGGCCGGCGCTGCCGACCACGGTCGCCGCGGGCCAGTCGGTGTCGCTCCCGATCACCTTCAACCCCACCGTTGCCGGCCCGTTCGCCGCCGCCCTGCAGCTGACCACCGACAGCCCGGTCACACCGACCGCTTCCACCACCCTGCGTGGCCTGGGCACAGACGGCCTCGGCGGCTCCAACGAGCCGTCCCTGCAGTGGATCCTGGACACCCTGCAGATCCCGGTCGACGTCGGCGACCCCGACAAGACCAACAACGACATGCCGGCCAGCAGCGCGCTGATCGGTGACGAGGTCAAGATCGAGTCCTTCACCAAGGCCTCGTTCGACCGTGTGGTCAGCGTGGAAGCACTGTCGCTGTTCGGGCCGGCCGGTCCGACGGCCAACCCGAACGTCGTCACCGTCGGCGTGCACTCCTCGGCCAACCCGGCCGACAAGACTTCTCTGTTCAGCGGCCCCAACTCGTCGAACCAGACGGTGCTGCCTGTCGTCACGCCGATCGGGACGGGCGACTACGACCTCGAGACTCCGTTCGGTTTCGACTTCACCTGGCACGGACTGTCCAACCGGGTCGCCAACAGCGAGAACTCGCTGAACACATGGGATCCCACCAACCCGCACAAGGTCCGGGTCTACCCGCTGAAGAACGCCGACGGCAGCGTCGAGCCGAACGCCTACATCGTGGCGCCGGAAGACGTCCTGACCCCGGTGGACTTCCAGGATGCAGCGATCATCGTCCGCAACGTCAAGCCGGCAGTCACCAGCGGCGCCGGAAAGATCACCGCCAGCCCGGCGGAACTCGTCTTCAGCGCCGTCAAGGGCAGCACCACAACGGCCAAGACCGTCACCCTGACCAACTCGGGCACCTCGCCACTGGTGATCTCGTCGATCACGGCGACCGGAACCAATGCGGCCTCGTTCACCGTCTCCGGTACCCCGCAGACGCTGGCGATCGGGGGCACGGCGACGGTGTCCGTGACGTTCAATCCCGCGACGTCCAGCGCCACCGGCTACCAGGCCGCGGCTCTGCGGGTCGTCTCGGACGATGCCGCGCGAGCCACGTACGACATCGGACTGTTCGGCCTGGCCACCACCGGTGAGCAGGGGAACAACGAGCCCGCGCTCAAGGCCGTCGTCGACACCCTCGGCCGGAACATCGATGTCGGCGGCACCGGGCTCATCCTCGGCACCAACCCGGCACTGATCGGCGACGAGGTGAGCGCCCCGCTGTTCGTCAAGGCCGGCACCGGCGCTGTCACGATCAAGCCCGTCGCCCGGTACTCACCGGACGAGCTGCTGCCGTTCGGCTGGTACACCAATCCCGCTGGCGACCCCATCCTCAACGAGGTGGCCAGCATCGCGCTCGACCAGGAGCAGACCCTCAACCCGGCGATCGTCGCCGGCGGCGGGAACAGCTTCGACCCCGGCAGCCAGTCGTTCGGCCTCTACGTGAAGTCGATTTCGTTCGGCCGCAACACCTATACGCAAAATGGGCTGAACACCAACATTCCGAAGGGCGTGCGTACCTATCCGGCCAAGGACCGGTTGGGTGTCGTCATCCCGAACACCTACCTGGTCGCCTTCGAGGACGCTCAGAACGGCGACTACCAGGACTACGTCTTCGAGATCAGCAACGCGCGGCCCGCCGCCGGCGTGGCGACCTCGCCGGTGGCCCGGATCGACTTCCAGCCGGCAACCTCCACCGCGGCGGCGGGCTACACCGCCGACACCGGAGCGGCCTTCTCCACCACCACCGGATCAGGCTGGGTGATCCCGGGGACGGGTACACCGCTGGACATGACCGCTCAGACCCGGGACCGCGCGGGCACCACCGACGCCAAGCTCCGGACGCTGATCCTGATGCAGCCCACCGCGGCCCAGTCGCCGACCGGACCGGGAGCATGGGAGTACGTGGTGCCCAACGGGACCTATGTGGTGACCGTCGGCTCCGGTGATCCTGATTTCGTCGACTCCACCCACCGGGTGCAGGTCGAGGGCCAGAACGCCATCAACAACTTCGTGCCGACGAGCGCCAACCCGTCGACCTCGGGCACCGCAACGGTGACCGTGACCGACGGCCGGCTGACCATCGATGCGATCGGCGGCACCAACACCAAGTTGCAGTATGTGGACATCGACCGCCCCAGCTCGACCGGTGACACCACCCCGCCGACCGTGTCGGCGTCGGTGACCGGCCTGCAGGCCAGCGCCAACGTGTTCAAGAACAAGGCGACCATCGCGGTCGTCGCGAGCGACGCCGGCAGCGGCGTGGCGGGCACCTCGTACAAGCTCGACGGCGGAGCCTTCACCGCGTACACCGAGCCCGTCGAGGTGACCACTCTCGGCGCGCACACCATCCAGGTGCGTGCGCTGGACGTTGCCGGCAACATCGCCACCAGTGCGGTCAGCAACTTCTCGATCATCGCGGCCGGCACCAGCACCGCGGAGATCGCCCTGGAGAACAACGACGGTGTGCCGTTCGCGGACCGCCTCGTGATGAACCGGATCCAGAGCCCGCAGACCGGGACCACCTGCCGCGATACCGCGGCCTGTGACCCGGTGACCGGGCCGTTCTACCCGGCCAACATCGTTCACGACGTCTCCACTCTGCTGATCCGCAACACCGGAACCGAGCCGCTCAACGTCACCGGACTGGCCGTGACCGGACCGTTCGCCCTGGTCAACAACCAGGCGTTGCCGGCATTCATCGCCGTCAACGGTGTCCTGCAGGTTCCGGTGCGGTTCACCGCCACCAGCAACGGCGCCGGCGCCGGACTCTGGTCCGGAACGCTGACCGTCAGCTCTGACGACGCCGACGAGCCGACCCTGCCGGTTCAGCTCTCCGGCTTCTGGCAGAGCGTGTCCGAAGGCAACCAGGAACCCGACATGGCCGAGATCGCCAGGCTCTTCGGCTACGGCACGTCGATCACCGCCAACGGGGTGCCGTTGAACGAGAACGGTCTCGTGCACGCCACCGGCGACGAGGTCCTGAGCCCGTATTGGGTGCGGGCCAACACCGCCACCCCGGTTGCGGTCCGCCAGCTGGCGGCCTTCCACACCCAGGGCAACACCGCGACGTTCAGGTGGCACGTCAAGACCTCTACCTCGACGACGAACCTGATCACCCACCAGGGCGCAGAAGGCCAGTCGATCCTGCCGCACAAGAGCAACCCGACGACCGACTTCGCCTCCGGGACCTTCAGCCCCACAACGGCCTTCGGCATCAACATCGACGGCGAGTGGAGTGATCCCACCCGGAACAACCAGACCGCCGACACGGCGAACGGTTGCGCAGGACCGTGCGGGCACCACGTCCGGGCCTGGGCTGCCCGCGATCGGACCGGTGCGATCATCCCGAACACCTACCTGATCGGGATGGATTACTCCGGAATCAACTACGACTACAACGACAACGTGTACCTGGTCAGCAACATCAAGCCCGAACTCGCCGCCGACCCGGCAACGCCGGCACTGCTGCCCGGTGCCGCTGCCCTGAAGCTCGATTTCGACACCACCTACGCCGGAACGCTGCTCGACAAGGACGACCAGACAACCGGTTTCCGCTCCACCCAGCCCAACAAGCTGGATCTCACGCCGGGCGTCAACTCCTACAACAAGGCGCTGCTCGACGTGAACACCGCTGCCCCGGGCACCCTCGCGGTGACCACCAGCGGCACGGCGACCGCCGGCACCAACGGTGCCGCGGACAACACCCTGGTCAATGGGCTGCGGCTGCCCTTCGACGCCTCGGGTGGACAGTTCACGGTCAGTGGTCGGGTGCTCGGGTCGGTGGCCATGCTCGACGCCGGCAGCGAGCAGGAAGCCATCCAGTTCGGTCCGGACCAGGACAACTACGTCAAGGTCGCCGTCATCAACAAGAACGGAGTCCCGAGCATCGAGTTCTACGGCGAGCAGAACGGCACCGGAGTCACGGTCGGTTCGACGGTGACCGTCCCAGGGGCGGCAGCCGTCACCTCGCTCGATCTCGCACTCATCGGTGACCCGTCCAGCGGCACGATCACCGCGGCTTACCGGATCAACGACGGCGCATGGGTCGCCCTGCCGACGGCGTTGACGCTGCCGGCTGCGGCGGTCGGGAAGTTCTTCGGCCAGCAGGCGCAGGCCGGGATCCTGGTGTCGCACAAGGGTGGTGTGCAGTTCGTCGCCACCTTCGATTCCTTTTCGATCAGCGCGGGCAACATCACCGCGACCACGCCTGCCCGGGAGGCGTTGTACCGCCTCGACGTCGCCGGTTCGGGCAACTACACCGACGTGCTCGGCAACATCTGGACGCCGGACACCGGCCGGTACACACCGGCAACGGCGGTCAACGAAGGGGCGACCACCACCCCGCTGGAGATCGCCGGCACCGACGACGATGTGCTCTACCGCACCTACCGCGGCAACGTCGGCAACGTCACCCAGGACCAGCGGGTGCTGAGCTACGCGCTGCCGTCCAGGGGTGCGGCCAAGGTGGACCTGCGCCTGCACTTCGCCGAACGGGCGTCGGGCAACAACGCCATCGGCCGCCGGGTGTTCGCCATCGACGTGGAAGGCGCCACGGTCCGTCAGGGCTTCGACATCTTCGCCGCCGCAGGCGCTGTGAACACCGCGACCGTGCTGCCCATCGACAACGTGACCGTGGTCGGCGGAACTGTGAACCTCACGCTGCGGGCATCGGTCGACTACCCGTCCATCGCCGCCATCGAGGTGCTCTGCCAGGGCAGCTGCCCGGTGGACACGACCGCACCGGCAGCGCCGGCCGGGCTCGCCGCGACGGCAAGCCAGGCAGGGGTCGCCCTCGACTGGGCCGACAACGCCGAGACCGACCTGGTCGGGTACGACGTGTACCGCGCAGCCACCGCGGCGGGTCCGTTCAGCAAGCTGAACGCCGCACCGGTCGCCGCGTCCGGCTACACGGACACCTCGGCGGCTCCCACAACGACCTACGTCTACCGGGTCACCGCTGTGGACTCCTCGGAGAACGTCTCCGCGCCGTCCACGACCGTGACGGCCACCACGCCGGCACCGCCCGTGCAGCAACCGATCCGGATCAACACAGGCGGCGCCGCACAGACCGTCGGCAGCACCACCTGGTCGGCCTGCGCAACCCTCACCACGTGCAGCAACTGGGTGTCGGGTGGTAACCCGTACTCCGAGGCTGACACGATCACCGGCATCCCCGCCGGGCTGAACAACACGGTGTTCCAGTCGGAGTGGACGGGTACCGCGGCCACCGGATCGAGGGCCTTCGGGTTCGCCGTGCCGGTGCTCAACGGCAGTTACCAGGTCCGGCTGCACTTCGCCGAACTGAACAAGACCGCCGCCAACACCAGGACCTTCGACGTCAGGTTGGAGAACACCACGGTGCTCTCGAACTTCGACATCTGGACCGCTGCAGGCGGTATCGACCGGGCGATCGTCCGGCAGTTCCCGGTGACGGTGGCCGACGGCGTGATGACGATCGACTTCATCCGGCGGATCGAGAACGCGAAGATCTCCGCGATCGAGATCCTGCCGGTGGACGCCAGCGCTCCGGCAGCGGTGACCGGGGTGACGGCGGCCGGAGCGACGACCGGCGTCAACCTGGGATGGTCCGCCAGTACGGCGACGGACCTGGCCGGCTACAGCGTGTACCGGTCGGCGACGGCGACGGGGACGTTCACGAAGCTGAACACCGCGCTGCTCACCAGCACCACCTACGCCGACACCGCGGCGCCGCAGGGCGTCACGTCCTACTACCAGGTGACGGCCACGGACATCTCCGGCAATGAGTCCGTGAAGTCCTCGACGGTGAACGCACTCCGCCCGGACACCACCGCACCCGCGGCGGTCACCGGGGTCAGCGCCACCGGTGTGGCCACCGGCATCAACCTCGGCTGGGCGGCACGCACCGAAGCAGACCTGGCCGGGTACAACGTGTACCGGTCGGCGTCGGCAGCAGGGACGTTCATCAAGCTGAACGGCGCACCGGTCACCGGTGTGACCTACAGCGACACGACCGCCCCGGTCGGCGTGGCCTCCTACTACCAGCTGACGGCGGTCGACGCTTCCGGCAACGAGTCGGGCAGGTCCGCGACGGTGAACGCCATCCGGCCGGACTCCACCGCACCGGCAGTCCTCACCGGCGTCACGGCGACGGCTTCCGCCGGCGGCATCACCGTCGGCTGGTCGGCGTCGACCGAGGCCGATCTGGCGGGGTACAACGTGTATCGGTCGGCGTCGGCGACGGGCACCTTCACGAAGCTGAACACGGCGGCGTTGACCGGCACCAGCTACGCCGACGCCGCGGCGCCGCAGGGCGTCCCGTCGTACTACCAGGTCACGGCGGTGGATGTGTCCGGCAACGAGTCGGTCAAGTCCGCCACGGTGAACGCGGTCCGTCCGGATACCACTGCTCCCGCAGCGGTGACCGGAGTGACGGCGGCCGGTGTGGTCACGGGTGTGAACGTGGGGTGGTCGGCACGTACGGAGTCGGATCTGGCCGGGTACAACGTGTATCGGTCGGGGTCGGCGACGGGCACCTTCACGAAGTTGAACACCGCGGTGCTGATCGGTACGACCTACGCCGATACCACCGCTCCGGTTTCCGCGGAGTCGTTCTACCAGCTGACCGCTGTGGACACCTCGGGCAACGAGTCCGTGCGTTCGACGACGGTCAGTGCCACCCGCCCGGCTCCGCCGACCTCGGCGACGACGGTGCGGATCAACGCCGGCGGTCCGGCGGTGACGGTGGGCGGCGTCCAGTGGGCAGCCGACCAGTCGTTCACCGGTGGGAAGTCCTTCGTCAACGCGGTCCCGATCGCCGGGACGACGAATGACGTCCTGTACCAGTCGGAGCGGAGCAACACCTCGTTCAGCTACTCGATCCCCGTCTCCAACGGGACCTACGACGTGCGACTGCACTTCGCCGAGATCTACTGGGGCGCCAATGGCGGCAGCGCCGGCGGCACCGGCAGGCGGATCTTCAGCGCCAACATCGAAGGCGGCGCAGTGGAACTGGCCAACTTCGACATGAACGCTGCTGCCGCTCCGATGACGTCGATCGTCCGCAGCTACCGGTCGACGATCACCGACGGCCGGGTCGACATCGCCTTCGCGGCGACGGTCAACCAGGCCAAGGTGTCGGCCATCGAAATCGTCCCGGCGGATACCACTGCTCCCGCAGCGGTGACCGGGGTGACGGCGGCCGGTGTGGTCACGGGTGTGAACCTGGGGTGGTCGGCGCGCACGGAGTCGGATCTGGCCGGGTACAACGTGTATCGGTCGGCGTCGGCGACGGGCACCTTCACCAAGCTGAACAGCACGGTGCTGACCGGCACCACGTACGCCGACACCACCGCTCCGGTTTCCGCGGAGTCGTTCTACCAGCTGACCGCTGTGGACACCCCGGGCAACGAATCCGTGCGTTCGACGACGGTCAGTGCCACCCGCCCGGCTCCGCCGACCTCGGCGACGACGGTGCGGATCAACGCCGGCGGCCCTGCGGTGACGCTGGGCGGCGTCCAGTGGGCAGCCGACCAGTCGTTCACCGGTGGGAAGTCCTTCGTCAACGCGGTCCCGATCGCCGGGACGACGAATGACGTCCTGTACCAGTCGGAGCGGAGCAACACCTCGTTCAGCTACTCGATCCCCGTCTCCAACGGGACCTACGACGTGCGACTGCACTTCGCCGAGATCTACTGGGGCGCCAATGGCGGCAGCGCCGGCGGCACCGGCAGGCGGATCTTCAGCGCCAACATCGAAGGCGGCGCAGTGGAACTGGCCAACTTCGACATGAACGCTGCTGCCGCTCCGATGACGTCGATCGTCCGCAGCTACCGGTCGACGATCACCGACGGCCGGGTCGACATCGCCTTCGCGGCGACGGTCAACCAGGCCAAGGTGTCCGCCATCGAAATCGTCCCGGCGGATACCACCGCACCGGTCCAGGTGACGGGGGTGACCGCCACCGCATCGGCGACGGGCATCACGGTGGGCTGGGCGGCCCGCACCGAGTCGGACCTGGCGGGGTACAACGTGTATCGCGCCGCGACGGCCACCGGTACCTACACCAAGGTGAACACGGCCGTGGTGACCGGGACGTCGTATGCGCACACCGCAGCCCCGGCCGGGGTGGCGTCGTTCTACCAGGTCACCGCGGTCGACCAGTCGGGCAACGAGTCCGTCCGGTCCGCGACGGTGAACGCCACCAGGCCGGCGGCGGCGCGGCCGACCATCCGGATCAACACCGGTGGTGCCGCCCAGACGGTCAGCGGGACCGGCTGGACGGCGTGCACAGCCATCACGGCGTGCAGTGGCTGGGTGAGCGGCGGCTTCGCGTATTCGGAGAACGACACCGTCAGCGGGCTTCCGGCGGGCACGAACAACACACTGTTCCAGTCCGAGTGGACCGGCGGAGCGAACGGGAGCGGTGTGGTCGCGGTCGGTGCACGCGCCTTCGGCTTCCAGGTTCCCGTACCGAACGGGACCTACCAGGTGCGCCTGCACTTCGCGGAGCTGAACAAGACCGCCTCCAACACCAGGACCTTCGACGTCCGATTGGAGAACACGACCGTGCTGTCCAGCTTCGACGTGTTCGCCCAGGCGGGCGGTATCGATCGGGCGATCGTCAGGCAGTTCCCGGTGACGGTCGCGGACGGCCAACTCAGCATCGACTTCATCCGCCGGATCGAGAACGCGAAGATCAGCGCGATCGAGATCATTCCGATCGGATGAGACATGGTTCCGGCCGCCCGGTGTCGGGGGCAGCCGGAGCCTGCTGCAGAGAAACGCCGGCCGTCCGGGGAAACCGGGCGGCCGGCGTTTCGCTGTTCTTGGTGCTGACGGTCACCCGGCGAGGAAATCCGTGAGTGCCTTGTTGCCCTCTTGGGAGTGCTGGTTCATGCGAACGGCAGGCCTGCCGCCCGATGAGTGATCGATGATCTGCCGGTGTTGGTGCGAGGGAAGGACGCTTCAGGTAGCGGCAGACCAGATCGAACGCATGTGCCAGGCTTCGAAGCGCTTGACGACGACCGGGCTGTCGGGCCCCGTCGTGCTGGCTACGGAGATGCCCGTCTGCACAGCATCTTCGGGTCGGGTTGGGTAGATGCGGGCGGTGAGTGGTTGGCCATTGGCGAAGACCTCCAGCACCGAATGGTCGATGAGCACGCGGAGGCGGACGAGGTCATCGACGCCGATCGAAAAGCTCCCGTCCCGACCGGATGATCGAACAGCGGTATTCAGACTGCCGGCCGAGCGGTCCAACGTCAGATGTCCTCTGTCGTTCCCCGAGCGCCCGACCCGGATGACAGTGCGCTCCGTCTCGCTGGACAGCACGGTGAGGTCCGCCTGCGTACCGGGCGGGAGCCGAAGATCAATCTCCAGGTCGAGCTGTTGTCCGCCGGGCCCGTCAAGGCGATCCCGAGGAGTCAGCTCAACGGGGGTGTGCTGGTCGACGACCGAGATGCATTCCGTGCGAAGAGCCGCGACTTCCGGCGCGGGGGCGAAGTCGAGAGCTCCGTCGTTCCAGGTCGCAACCCTCGGTAGGGACATCACGCCCGACCAACCGGCGGCGATGCTCTCGCTTTCGGGCCGTTCTTCCTGGATCCAGCCGAACACGATTCGGCGCCCCGCCTCGTCCGTGAAGGATTGTGGCGCGTAGAAGGCACGTTCACCGAGGTCGAGGCGGTGCAGCGATTGCGGGGTGAAAGTGTCCCGTTCATACCTCCCGGTGTAGTACAGGGTGTGGCACGTGTCGTCGTCCCACGCTGAGAACACGAGGACGTCGGTTCCGGTTGGCTGATCCGGGGCGCCAGGAGGGGAGGTCGTGCCGTCCGCGCCGACCCGGAAGAGGTCGATGCATTCCCACATGGCCCCGGTCCAAGTTGCTGTTCCGGGCTTGCCGCCCAGTTGGTCGTCACCGTGCAGATCACCGATGGCCAGTGGCCCGACGTAGCGCCACTGCCGCAGGTCGTCGGACTCGAAAAGCAGTGCCGTTCCGCCGACGTCGCGGATACCGGCTCCTACGAGTTGCCGCCAGGTGCCGTTTTCCCGCCAGACGCAGTGGTCTCGAAAGGCGACCAGATCGAGGTCCTCCGGGGCGGTGAGAACGGGGTTCTGCGCGTACTTGGACCAGGTGCGCAGATCGTCGCCGCCGGTGGCAAGGCAGCCGACTTCGAACTTGTTCGCCGAGTTGCGCCCCGAGTAGAGCAGTGCGGGTGCGCCGTCGTCGTCGACCAGAACGCCGGACCAGCAGCCGTCCATGTCGGGGCCGTCGTCGTCGGGGACGAGTGCGATCGGTTGGTGGGTCCAGGTGACCAGGTCCAGGCTTGTTGCGTGGCCCCAGTGGATCCGGTGGTGAACGGGTGCGTCCGGGTTGTATTGGTAGAACAGGTGGTACAGCCCGTCCCGCTGGGACACACCGTTGGGGTCGTTGAGCCAGCCTGCCGGAGGAAGGAAGTGAAATTGCGGTCGGTGCGGGTCGGCCCGGGCACGGCGAACCAGGTCGGTCGTGGGTGTCGCCACGGAATCCTCGATGCCCTGCCGCAGGGCGGTGCTATTTATTGTCATTGTCGTTCTCCGAATCAACGGCGAGGGCGCGTGCAGCGATCTCAGCGGATGGTCGATAGAGGTGGCAGCGCACCCAATGTCGGTCGGCTGCATTACCCACCGTGTGTCGGACGGCCGTGGTGGTGCTGCAGGGCTGGTCGGGGTCGCCGTCGAACGGGCAGGACGTGGCATTCAGCACCGCGGACCGTTGGCGGGCCCGTTCGACGGGGTCGAAGGTGCCGGCCCGGTCCGGGTCGGGGACGGCGGACATGAGGAGCTGGGTGTAGGGGTGGGCGGGGTTGTCCATGAGATCGATGGAGGGGGCGCTCTCGACGAGCTCGCCGGCGAACATCACCGTCGTCCGGTCCGCGACGTAGCGCGCCGACGCCAGGTCGTGGGTGATGTACAGCATCGAGATGCCACGCTCGTCCCGCAGCCGACGCAACAGGTTGAAGACACCGACCCGGACCGAGACGTCGAGCATGGAGGTGGGTTCGTCAGCCAAGATGACCTGTGGATTCGTCGCCAACGCCCGCGCGATCGCGACCCGCTGCCGTTGCCCGCCGGACAGTTCGAAAGCGTGGGAGTCCAGCATGTCAATCGGCAGCCTGACCGTTGCCATGAGCTCCTCCAGTCGTTCCTCCAGGGCGTCCTTGCTTCCGACGGGTTCGTGCAGCCGGATGGAACGTTCCAGGAAGTGCCGGACCCGGTGGATGGGGTTGAGCGAACCGAAGGGGTCCTGAAACACCATCTGGACCTTGCCGCGGTAGGCCATCGATGCCTTGCGGGGTTCCTCGCGGAGTATGTCGACGCCGTCAACGATGATTTTGCCGGAGGTGGGTTCCTCGAGGCGGATGATGCAGCGCGCGATAGTGCTCTTGCCGCTGCCGGACTCACCGACGAGCGCCATGATCTCGCCTTGGTCGACGTCGAGGTTGATGTCGTTGAGGGCCCGCACGACCTTGCGGGAGAACAACCCGCCGACCTGGAAGTCCTTGGTGAGTCCGCGGAGGCTGATCGACGGTGTGACGGTGGGGGTATCAGTCGCCAGGTTGTGACGATAGCCTTTGCCGCTCATAAGGTCTCTCCCTTCATCGTGCTGGAATTGCCATGGACCGGGGCGACCCAGTGGTCGGGTGACTCCTCGCGGAGGTCGGGTATGTCGGTGAAGCGGACGCCGTCGGCCAGACCGGCCAACGGGGTGTTCGGGCCGTGCAGCGGCGGGAACGCGTTGATCAGTGCCTTGGTGTACGGGTGTCGGGGGTCGGTGAACAGCTCTTTGGCAGCTGCCATTTCGACGAACCGGCCCGCATACATCACAGCCATCCGGTCGGAGAGTTCGATCATCAATGACATGTCGTGGGTGATGAACAGAATCGAGAAACCAAGTTCCTGCTGTAGGTCGCCGATCTGGGCCATGATTTCCTGCTGCACGACGACGTCGAGTGCTGTCGTCGGTTCGTCCATGATCAACAGGGCCGGGCGCAGGGCGGCGGCCATCGCGATGACCACGCGCTGACGCATCCCGCCGGACAGTTGATGGGGGTAGGCCTTCAGCCGGCCGGCATCGATCTGCACCAGTCCGAGCAGGTCGCTGGACCGCGCCCAGGCCTGCTTCTTCGACAGACCTTCGTGCGTGATGAAGATGTCGGCGATCTGATCCCCGATGGTGCTGACGGGGTTGAGGGAATTCATCGCCGACTGGAAGACCATTGCCACGTCACGCCAACGGAACTTCCGGAGTTCCTCGGAACCCATTGCCAACACGTCGCGGCCCTTGAACCGGATGGAACCGCCGTCGATCACTGCGGGGTCGCGCAACAGTCGCATGATGGCGTTGGCGACCGTGCTCTTACCGCATCCGGATTCGCCGGCGAGCCCGAAGATCTCGCCGGATCCGATGCTGAAGCTGACCCGGTCGACGGCGCGGACCGATCGGTTCTCGCCGCGGTATTCCACGCACAGGTCGGAAACCTCCAGCACGGGTGCAGATTCGGTGGGTGAACTGGGGCCGGTGTTCGTCATCGTGAGACCTCCGTAGCGGCAACGGGACTGGTGCGGCGCCGCCGGCTGGATCGCAGCCGCGGGTTGCTGACTTCGTCGACCCCGTAATTGATCAGGGCGAGCGCGAACGCGACGAGAGCGATGCATAGCCCCGACGGTATGAACACCCACCAGTAGCCGGATGGCAACGCTCCATCGTTGGAGGCCCAGTACAGGTTGGTGCCCCAGCTGATCACGGTCGGGTCGCCGAGCCCCAGGAACTCGAGGCCCGCCTGCGCACCGATCCCGAAGATGACCGACCCGATCAGAGTGATCATGACAAGAGAGGCCATGTTCGGCAGCATTTCCCGGAACATCACCCGAAGCGGTCGTTCGCCGGTGACGATCGACGCCGCGACGAAATCCTTGCCCCGGATGGACAGCGCCTGCGATCGAAGCACGCGCGCCGACCCTGCCCAGCCGGTGATGGTCAGCACCAGGATGACGGTGCCGACGCCGGACGGGAGAAAGGCCGCGAGGACGACGAGGAGCGGCAGGCCGGGAAGCAGGAGGAACACGTTGGTGATCAACGAAAGCGAGTTGTCGATGCGGCGGCCGAAGAACGCGGAAGCCAGTCCTACCAGCATGCCGATTGCGGTGGCGGCCAAGCCAACGGTGAACCCGACGAACAACGAGCTGCGGGAACCCCAGACGGTCAGGTCGAAGACGTCCTGTCCCTTGGGTGTTGTACCCAGCGGGTGTTCGAAGGAGGGAGGTTGCGCCCCCAGCGACGTGATCAACGAGGGATTTCCCGGCGCGATGACCGGAGCGAGGAGCGCGGTCAGGAAGAACACTGCCAGGATGATCAGGCCGACGACGGCCTTGCGGTTGCGTAGCAGGCTGCGGACGAGACCCGAACGGGGTCGGCGCGGCCGCCGCTTGTTGTTCGCCGATTGCCGCTGGGGCTCCTGCGGCGACGGTGTGGTGGACGCGGCTTCGAAGTCAGTGTTGGTCAGCAACTGGACTTCAATAGGGTCGGTGGCAGACATGATGACTCCTCCTCTCGGCTCAGCTGACCCGGACACGCGGGTCGAGGCGGACATAGATGATGTCGACGATGAAGTTGGCCACCAGGACCGCCACCGTGATGGTGAGAAAGATTCCCTGCATCAGGGGGTAGTCCAGTGCCGTGACCGCGGTGAGCAACTGGTAACCCAGTCCCGGGTAGGCGAACACCACCTCGGTGAGCAGGGCGCCACCGACGACGAAACCGATCGCCATCCCGACGCTGGTGACAGCTGGGAGCGTCGCGTTGCGGGCGGCGTACCGCAGCATGACCCGCGACGGTTTGAGGCCCTTCGCCTCGGCCATGACGATGTAGTCCTCGGCCGTGGTCGTGATCATCGTGTTGCGCATGGCCAGCATCCAGCCGCCGATCGAGACAACCACGATGGTGGATACCGGGAGCACCAGGTGCCAGGCCACGTCGAGGATGAATTCCGCAGACCACTCCGGCGTCATCCCGGCGCTGAAGGCGTGCCGGAGTGGGAACCATCCGAGGACGACCCCGAAAAGGTAGAGCGCGCCCATGGCGAGGAAGAAATACGGGAACGACCCGAGGAACACCAGGATGGGGGGGAGGGTGGAATCGACGAAGCCACCCCGCCGCCACGCCGCGACGATCCCGAGGAAGTTACCCAGCAGGACGGCGATGATCAGCGCCGAGCCGCCGAGCAGCAACGTCCAGCCGATCTGACTGGCGATGACATCGGTGACCGGAGTCGGGAAGCGGGAGATCGACACACCCAGTTCACCGGTGAAGACACTTGCCCAGTAGTTGAGGTACTGGACAAGTATTCCGCTGTCGTCGAGCCCGAACAGCCGTTGCAGCTGCTCGACCTGTTCTGGCGACATCCGACCCTGCGATTGGCTCATCATCCGTGAAATGGGGTCGCCGGGCATGAATCGTGGGAGGAGGAAGTTCAGGGTCACGCACGCCCAGAACGCGACGAGGTAGAACCCCAAACGCTGAAGGATGAAGCGCATGGGAATGCTCCGTTTCTGGTGCTCGGCGGTCAGGGGCCCCGCCGGATTGACCACCCTGTTGTGGCGTGTTCTGAGTAGGTGACTTGCTACGGGTGATACCCGGATGTCCGTCCCGGCGGCTGGGTTCTTGACCAGCCGCCGGGCGCGGGTTCGGGCTCGCTCACCAAGGCCGTATGTGGCGCTGGGGGTCAAGCTGGTGATGAGCGAATTGGTCTCGCTACTGGCTCTTGACCGGCTCGATCGTCGTCAGTACCAGGACTGACGTGGGGGATCGGGTCGACAGGGTGGCGTAGGGGTTGTCCTGGTCGGGGAATCCGGTGAAGCGTGAGGTGTTGTAAACGCCCCAGCGCGGTCCGGGGAAGAGGGGAAGAACGGGGGCGTTCGCGGCGAAGAGTTCTTGCAACTGGTCCATGGTGGCTTCTTGCTGGGCAGGCTCGGAGGCCGCCGCGAAGTCGGTCAGCAGGGTGTCGGCTTCAGCGAGGCCGAACCGGTGGTAGTTCTGGAAGGCCTGCTCGCCGACCGGCTTAACAGTTTCCGTGGACATCGTGCCGGCGTAGAACTGGTACGGCGTCGGGGCGCCGTTGCTCCACACGATGCCGGAGTCGAAGCTTCCGTCCTCATAGCTGGCGACGACGGCTGACCAGTCCGGGGAGTTCACTGTGACCTGGACGCCGATATCGGCGGCGTTCTGCGAGATGATGTTGGCGACGGAAAGCCAGTCGGATGAGGTCGCTCCGACAGAGATCTTGAAGGCGAACTTCGAGCCGTCCGGCTGGGTACGCACACCGTCGGCGCCGCGCGGGTAGCCGGCCTTGTCGAGCAGTGCATTCGCGGCGTCGACGTCGCGGGTCGTCCAATCGCAGCCGGTGGCGACCTTCTCGCTGCGCCAGTCGTCGTACGCGTCGGTGAGCCCGGTGCAGTCCGCAGGGTGCGTGTAACCCTGCATCGCGACGGACGCGATCGCCTCGCGATCGATGGCCATGCTGAGCGCCTTGCGGACATCGACGTTGTCGAAGGGTGCCTTCGTGGTGTTCACCTGCCAGTTGATCGTCGAATCCAGCGGCGGGAACCAAAACTTGCGATGCTCGGGATCCTTCGCCACGAACGCGTTTTTGATGTCCGGGATGAATTGGTCGGCCCAATCCGTCTCGCCATTGGTGGTGGCCAGGTTGGCGGGGTCGTTGCCGGCGAAGGCGAGCAGCTGGACCCCCTGGATCTTCTGCTTGTCCGGCTGCCAGTAGTTGGGGTTGCGCAGCAGCTGGAACGACTGCGTCTGGAAGTTGTTGACCTCGGTGTACGGGCCGGTCCCGACCGGCTTGGGGTTCGTCTCGTTGGCCGCGTCCTTGATGCCGGCCCAGATGTGCTTCGGGACAATGACCTGCTGCCCGATCTCATACAAGCCGGGAGAGAACGGCGCGTTGAAAGTGAACGACACGGTCGACGGGTCCTTCAGGGTCACGGCGTCCACATATTCGAAGCCACCCAACAACTTCTTCTGAAGCTCGAAGGTGAAGACCACGTCCTCCGCGCTCATCGGTTGACCGTCGGACCACTTGACGTCGTCGCGGACGGTGAAGTCGATGCCCTTCCCGTCCTTCGCCACGGTCCACCCCGTCGCGAGCCAGGGAGTCGTGGAGCCATCCGCCGGGTTGAACACCAGCATGGTCTCGTAGATGGCCTGCTGAGTCATCGGAGAGGCGCTGGGGGAGAATGGATTGAAGTTCTCCGAGAATGTCGCCTGGTCTTCGCGGGGAATGGTGAGCAGTTGCGTACCATCCAGATCGCCAGCGCTACTGGAACCCTTTCCCGCGCAACCGGTCAAAGCCAGCGCACCCGCTAACGCCACGATGACTCCGCCAGCCCTCGCCTTCGACCAGAAATCACGATGTTTCACGGCAGTTCTCCTTTTCACAGAGTCCTCCAACTCATTGATGTCCGGACCTTCCGGACAGGGGAAAGCCCGCGGAAAACGGGCGAATGACAAGTGGTGAAAGGCTTTGGCCGATAGCCGCTAACTGCTGTACGGAGACCCGACAGACGCGCGACGAATCAGTGGGCACGGCAGGGTCAACGCCTGACCGATCGAGTGCTGCACGTCAGAGCCGACGAGGTCGATGAGCGTCTGAACCGCCCACTGACCCATTTCAAAATGCGGAAGAGCCAGCGTCGTCAGACCCGGCCGAAGCCCATCGGCGATGATTTCCTGGTTGTCGAATCCCATGATCGAAACATCATCCGGGATCCGCAACCCAAGATCGGCCGCCGCCTGATAGGCACCCATCGCCATCCTGTCGTTGAAACAGAACAATGCCGTGGGCCGGTCGGGCCGGTCCAGCAGCGCAATGGCCGCTCGGTAGCCGCCGGCGGCCGTTGGCTCCTCGGCACTTACGCGTTCTGGCCTGAACGCGAGACCGTTCTCGGCCAATCCGCTTGTGAAGCCTGCCAAACGCAGTCCCGTGGCGGGAATGTCTTCCTGGTTGTTCAAGAAGGCGATCTCCAGATGACCGTGCGCCACAAGATCACGCACCGCCGCCAATGCGCCACCGAACTCATCGGGAACGACCGAAGGAATTGAAAGATCATCGGTGAATGCGTCCACCAGGACCGCCGCCGTCCGGCGCAAAGAAGGCGGCAGGCTCACCCGACGGTGATAGTCGGAGGCATACACAATGCCGTCGACGCGGCGATCCAGCAGCGCCCGAATCTCCTTGTCCGCCAACTCCGGGTCCAGACCGGAGTTCATGAACATCAACAGGGAACCGTTCGCCGCCGCGGTCTGCTGGGCACCGGCGATGGTCAGCCCGGCATACGGTGTCGCCCCGATCGCATCGCTGACGAACCCGAAAGTGTGCGTCCGCTGCAGTCGCAGCCCCTGCGCCAACCGATTCGGCCGGTACGACAGTTCGTCGGCCGCGACCTTGACCCGGTTTCGGGTCTCGGAGTTGATCCGCTTGCCGGGGACGTCGTTGAGCACGTGGGACACCGTCGTGGTCGAGACGCCGGCCAAGGATGCAACATCCTTGATGGTGCTCGGCCTGCGGAGGTCCATGGGAAGCCCAATCGGTTTGGCATCGTTGACAGGATTAGATTGGCGTAGGCCGACGGCGGTGTCAATGTGCCAAAACTTCTTCACCCGGAGAGAGCAATCGATTTGGCACGTCAACGAGACAGTCGTCGTCGGGATCAGGGCTGCCCCGCGATTCAGGGCAACTGCGACAGGGTTGGCGTTGGTCAGAACCGACAACAAATAGTGGTGATCATCGCGAACTGCAGTGAGCCGGCCTCCTTGCCGGCCGACGCAAGCGAGTCAGCTCGACGTGGAATCGGTGATGCCCATCCCCGGATTCCCGCCTGCCGGTTTTCCCCAGGGATCCGACCAGCGCAACCAACTTCCCACCGGCAGCGGCCGACGCTGACGGTGGTGCGGGAGGGCCGACCACGTCAGCCGGTACGGACCTCGGGCTCGTTCGTCAGCAGCAGCCTGGTCAGTTCGACCCTGGTGCGGATGTTCAGCTTGGCGAAGGCGCTCTTGAGGTGCGAGTCGACGGTGTGCTTGGACAGGAACAGTTGTGCCGCGATCTCGCGGTTCGTCATTCCCTGGGCCACCAGTCGAACGATCCGGAGCTCGCCCGGGGCGAGCCGTCGCCAGTCGATGCCCGAATCGGATCGCGACCTGATGTCCGACGTCCGCGGGATCGGCGCCAGTTCGGGAGGGTTCGGCACCGGCGTGATCGGGATGTCGCTCCTGGCCATGACGGCGGCCAGGTCCTCCCGCGAGGTGACGTTCAGCTTCTTGAGCAGCCGTGCGGAGTGCCAGCGGACCGTGCCCTCGCTGACGGCGAGCCGGTGGGCGATCACCCTGGTCGGCGTACCGCCGGCCAGTTCCATCAGCATCTGCTGCTCGCGGGTGGTCAGACCGGCCGTCGTGCCGTCCTCCAGGGTGACCTCGCGACGGCTCATCTTCCGCAGGGCTGCAATCAACTGGCTGACCTGCGGCGCGGAGACCCCGGGTTCGCCGCCCACCACGCTTCGCAGCGAACGGCCGAGGTCCGCCGGCGCAAGATCGGCGCTGAGCCAGCCATCGGCGCCGGAGGCGAGCGCGGGGATCAGTAGATCGTCGTGATCCTCGCCGTCGTGGGCCAGCACGACGATGTGGCCGGCCACCCGTTCGCGGGAGAGCCGCCGGATCGTCGCGACCAGTCCGACCAGCAGTGGCGCGATGACCAGGCAGATGTCAGCGGCGGCGTGCAGACCGAGCTGGGATGCGGCGGTGGCCGAGGGCGCCACGCCCACGATGACCAGACCTGCCGCGTTGGGCGAGCGAACCAGACTCTGCAGCGGTTCGCCGGCGTCGGAGATCACGACGGTGGTAAGGGTGCCGCCCGCTGCGGTGTCGGACGCCGGAGATCCGACGACGGCTGCTTGCCTCTGCACCTCTGGCCTCCTGCGCGAATCGAAGAGCGGCGAGCCGATCGTTGAGCCAATCGGGGTATATCACCCGATCGAACATCAACGCTGACCCCCGGTAGGGACCGTAGCGCACGAATGGCCCAAACGGATGGCCGTCAAACAAATTTTCTAAGTTATTCGTCGACGATGCCACGAAGGGTGACGGACAACTGACCTTCCGTGGCATCACTGCCTGGCGGCGCCCACTCCGACGTGCTGTCAGCGACCACCCCAGGGCAGCAACCGAACCTGCCACGGCCCCAACAGGGACATCGGATCGAGGTAGAGCCGATCGGGCAGACGGGCACCCCAGTGCAGGCAGGTCGCCGGTGCACATCCCGGGTGGCCCGGTTGAAGGGTGCCGATCACCTCGCCCGCCGCGACGGCGCGCCCTGCCCGCACCGTTGCCGTCACTGGTTCATAGGTGGTGCGCAGTCCTCCCTCGTGCTCGATCGACAGCACGCCGCGGCCGGCGAGGGTGCCGGCGAACACCACCCGCCCGGGGCCAGCGGCGAGCACCGTCGAACCGGCAGCTGCGGCAAGGTCGACGCCGCGATGGCCCGGTCCGTAGCGCGTGTCGGGCGCGCGAAAGGCGGTCAGCACAACAGGCGGGGGAGCGACCGGCAGCACGAACGCGCCGGCCGCAGCGGGTGCCGCGGCCGACACCCCAGGAAAGACGGCCGAGCACAGCAGCAGAACGACAAGAAACAGATGGGCGTAGCGGGACGGAACCGCGGTCGATGCCGGAGCCATGGGGGAAGGGTGATCGCCCTTCCCCCCGCGGCAGGAGAAACCGCCGACAATGTGGACAACTGTCCCGCGAGCGCGGCCGAGGTGCAGGCGTTACCTGTGGATGGCCGCCATCGGCTACCCTTGTCTGGCAGCCCGTGCGAGCGGGCTGACTTCGCACGCCTTGTTGCCGTACGTGGATCGCTCACCGGCCCGAGGTGCACCGTAGGTCCCGCGAGGGTGGTGTGCCCGGAAGGCGTCAGGGCCAAAGGTCACCCGACCTGCGGCGACAACCGAAACTGCGTCCGCGCAGACCCGCTGGGTCGGCGAACGCCTGCACCGAGAGGACGCGCCTTCCATGGCTGTCGTCACCATGCGCCAAATGCTGGACGCAGGTGTCCACTTCGGACACCAGACCCGGCGTTGGAACCCGAAGATGAAGCGTTTCATCTTCACCGAGCGCAACGGGATCTACATCATCGACCTGCAGCAGACGCTGCAGTACGTCGACCGCGCATACGAGTTCATCCGCGAGACGGTGGCGCACGGCGGCACCGTCCTGTTCATCGGCACCAAGCGGCAGGCTCAGGAGGCGATCGCCGAACAGGCGACCCGCGTCTCGATGCCGTACGTCAACCAGCGCTGGCTGGGCGGCATGCTGACCAACTTCCAGACCGTGCACAAGCGCCTGCAGCGCCTCAAGGACCTCGAGGCGATGGAGACCTCGGGCGAGTTCGAGGGCCGCACCAAGAAAGAGGTGCTGCTGCTGACCCGCGAGAAGGACAAGCTGGCCAAGACCCTCGGCGGCATCCGCGACATGGCCAAGGTCCCCTCGGCCGTCTGGATCGTGGACACCAAGAAGGAGCACATCGCCGTCGGCGAGGCGCGCAAGCTGAACATCCCGGTCGTCGCCGTGCTGGACACCAACTGCGATCCCGACGAGGTCGACTACCCGGTCCCGGGTAACGACGACGCCATCCGGTCCGCCGCGCTGCTGACCAAGGTGATCGCGGAAGCGGTTGCTGCGGGCCTGATCGCCCGTTCCGGTGGCGCCGCTGTGGCCGCCGGTGAGGAGCCGCTGGCCGAGTGGGAGCGCGAGCTGCTGGCGTCTGGTGCCGAGTCCGCTGCCGTCGAGGCCCCCGCGGCCGAGGTGGTCGCCGCCACCGACCCGGCCGCGACCGAGTCTGCTGTCGCCGGCGACGCTGTCGAGCAGGCTCGCGGCGAGGTCATCAGCGAGACCGAATCCGGCGCCGACGCCGCCATCCAGGTCCAGGCCGACGCCGCTGCCGGTGTCGAGGCGATCGTCCCGAACGAGCAGGCCAGCGTCAGCAGCTGACACCGGCGTTCTTCGCCGTCCGACGGGTGCGACCGCGCGAACAGCGCGGCCACCTGATTCTCTTCCGAGTAGACAAGGAATACCGCCGACCATGGCGAACATCAGCACGGCCGATGTCAAGCGGCTCCGGGAACTGACCGGCGCCGGGATGATGGACTGCAAGCGGGCTCTCGACGAGTCCGACGGTGACTTCGACAAGGCTGTCGAGCTGCTTCGCATCAAGGGTGCGAAGGACATCGGCAAGCGCGCCGAGCGGACGACGGCGGAGGGCCTGGTGGCCTCCGCCGGCGGTGCGCTGATCGAGCTCGACAGCGAGACCGACTTCGTCGCCAAGAACGCCGAATTCCAGCAGCTGGCCGAGAGCGTCGTCAACGCCGCTGCTCAGCTGGAGGCCGGGTCCGGTGTGGACGCTGTGCTGGCAGCCCCGCTGGGCGCCGGCACCGTCGCCGACGCGATCAACGCGGCGTCGGTGAAGCTCGGCGAGAAGCTCGAGCTGCGTCGCGTCGTCAAGTACGACGGCCCGACGACGGTTTACCTGCACAAGCGCTCCGCCGACCTGCCACCGTCGATCGGCGTGCTGGTCCAGTACACCGGGGACACCGGCGAGGCCGCCGAGGCGGCTCGCGGGGCAGCCATGCAGATCGCCTCGCTCAAGGCCCGCTACGTGACCCGGGACGAGATCCCGGCCGATGTGGTCGAGTCCGAGAAGCGCATCGCCGAGGCGACCGCGCGCGAGGAGGGCAAGCCGGAGGCCGCGCTCGCCCGCATCGTCGAGGGCAGGCTCAACGGGTTCTTCAAGGAGACGGTGCTGACCGAGCAGTCCTCGGTGCTCGACTCCAAGAAGACCGTCGGCGCGCTGCTCAGCTCTGCCGGCATCACCGTCACCGCCTTCAGCCGCTTCGAGGTCGGGACGGCCTGATCTGCGCATCCCGTCCGCCGCGGCCGGCCGATTCTGCCGGCCGCGGTGCACGGACGGTGACAGCTGACTCTAGGGTCGGTACAGCGCGGGATCCGGCAGCAACGACCGAGGGCGGGGACTGAATGGCACAGCAACAGCCGCGGCGCCCGTTTCGCCGGGTCGTGCTGAAGCTCGGCGGCGAGATGTTCGGCGGCGGTGAGGTCGGGGTAGACCCCGACGTCGTGTCGACCGTCGCGGATCAGATCGCCGAAGTGGCCGCGGACGGCGTCCAGGTCGCCGTGGTGATCGGCGGCGGGAATTTCTTCCGCGGCGCCGAACTGCACGAACGCGGCATGGACCGCGCTCGCGCCGACTACATGGGCATGCTCGGCACCGTGATGAATTGTCTTGCCCTGCAGGACTTCCTGGAGCGCGAGCACCACATTGACACCCGTGTACAGACCGCCATCACGATGGGTCAGGTCGCCGAGCCCTACATTCCACGACGTGCCGTCCGACACCTGGAAAAGGGTCGCGTGGTGATCTTCGGCGCAGGCGTCGGAATGCCGTATTTCTCCACCGACACCACCGCCGCGCAGCGTGCGCTGGAGATCGGTGCCGAGGTCGTCTTGATGGCGAAGGCCGTCGACGGCGTCTACGACGCGGACCCCAGGGTCGTGCCGGACGCGAAGATGTTCACCGAGATCACCCACCGCGAGGTCCTCGAGCGAGGTCTGCAGGTCGCCGATGCGACGGCGTTCAGCCTCTGCATGGACAATGACATGCCGATCATCGTCTTCAACCTGCTGACCAACGGCAACATCGGGAAAGCTGTCCGTGGGGCCGCGATCGGCACCCTGGTGTACACCCCGCCGCGTGGGGATTCGGAAAGGCGCACGACGACATGATTGACGAAACACTCTTCGACGCCGAAGAAAAGATGGAGAAGGCGGTCTCCGTCGCCAAGGACGACCTGGCGACGCTGCGGACCGGCCGGGCCAATCCGAACATGTTCGGCCGGGTCGTCATCGACTACTACGGTGCGCCGACACCGCTGACCCAGATGGCCACCATCAACATCCCGGAAGCCAGGATGGCGGTCATCAAGCCGTATGACGCCGGCCAACTGCAGGCCATCGAGAAGGCGATCCGCGACTCCGATCTCGGGGTCAACCCGGGAACCGACGGGATCGTCATCCGGGTGGTGTTCCCACAGCTCACCGAGCAGCGCCGGCGCGAACTCGGCAAGACCGCCCGATCCAAGGGCGAGGAGGCGAAGGTCTCCATCCGCAACATTCGCCGCAAGGCGAAGGACACCCTGGACAAGCTGTCCAAGGACGGCGAGGCCGGCGAGGACGACGTCAACCGCGCCGAGAAGGAACTGCAGTCGCTGACCGACCAGTACGTCGCGCAGATCGACGAGTTGGTCAAGCACAAGGAAGCTGAGCTGCTCGAGGTCTGATGGATTCCCCCAGATCTGGCGAGCCGAGCGACGAGCCGGTCGAACCGGGGGCATCCGCAAAGCCCACCGCGAGCCGCGCCGCGTCCAGGGCGGGCCGTGATCTGCCGCGTGCCATCGGTGTTGGGCTGGTGCTCGGCGCGCTCGCCATCACCAGCCTGTTGACGTACCGGGCCACCTTCATCGTGATCATCGTGGCCGCCGTCTCGGCGTCCGTCTGGGAGCTGCGGGGCACGTTGTCCCGCGCCCGCGGCATACAGCTCAGCTGGTTGCCGGTCACCATCGGTTCGGCAGCGATGGTGGCGCTCGCCTGGCCGTATGGTCAGGCCGCGCAGGGTATCGGCGTCGCGCTGACCGCCCTGGTCTGCATGGTGTGGCGCTTCGGCAAGGGTGCGGTCGGATATCTCGCCGACCTCGCCGCTTCGGTGTTCACCGTCGTGTACCTGGGGCTGTTCGCCACCTTTGCCACGCTGATGCTGGTGCCCACGGATGGGGCCGGCCGGATCATCACGTTCCTGATCATGGTGGTCTGCTCCGACACCGGGGGCTACGCCGCCGGCGTGCTGTTCGGCAAACACCCGATGGCACCAACGATCTCGCCCAAGAAGTCGTGGGAGGGTTTCGTGGGATCGACCGCCGCGGCCATGCTGGGTGGGGCGCTGACCGTGTGGCTGCTGCTGGACGGGCAGTGGTGGAAGGGACTGCTCACCGGTGCGGCCGTCGCCGTGGTCGCGACGGCCGGCGACCTCACCGAGTCCTTGATCAAGCGGGACCTGGGCGTCAAGGACATGGGCAACCTGCTGCCCGGGCATGGCGGGGTGATGGACCGGATGGACTCGCTGTTGCCGTCCGCCGTAGTCAGTTGGGCGCTGCTCACGCTGTTCGTCCCGGTCACCTGACGGATCCACCCGTCACGGAATGTTTGCCTGCCGAGACCAGGTGGCACTATCTGCTGCGTGACGCCTCCTCTGGTTCTCCTGCACGCCTTCCCGCTCGATTCACGGATGTTCGATCCGATCCGTGCGGGGGTCGCCGAGCACGCCGACCTGCTGACCCCGGACCTGCGGGGGTTCGGCTCCGGCCCGGCCCTCGGCGATCCGCCACCGGACCCGGACCTTGCGCTGCTTGCCGAGGACGTGCTGGCGGCCCTGGACGATCAGGGCATCGAGCGGGCCATCATCGGCGGCGTCTCGATGGGCGGCTACGTCGCGCTGGCCATGTTGCGCGCACATCCGGATCGGGTCGCCGGTGTGGTCCTGGTGGACACCCGCAGCAGCGCCGACGACGGCGCGGCTCTCGAGCGGCGCAGGGCGGCGGCCGAGCGGGCCGACGAGGGGGAGATTGCCTCCGGCCTCGACGCCATCGGACCGCTGATCGCCAAGGGCGCGCCGGAGCCGGTACGGGAAACGCTCGCCTCCATCGCGGCAGGGGTGCCGGCGTCGACCGTCGGCTGGGCGCAGCGGGCGATGGCGGCGCGGCCGGATTCGACGGCAGAGTTGGCCGCGGCCGGAGTCCCGGTTCTGGTGGTGGTCGGTGAGCACGACTCCGTGACGCCTCCCGACGAGGCTCGGGCGATGGCGTCGGCGGTGCCGGGAGCCGAGATCGTGCAGCTGCCGGATGCCGGCCACCTGAGCCCGGCAGAGGACCCCGACGGCTTCACTTTGGCTTTGACGGGGTGGCTCGGCCGGCAGTTCTGAGCCTGTCCGCCCTGTGTGGCAGGGTAGTGACCATGGGGAAACGATGACCATGAGCAACGACAATCCGCTGTCCGCAACACCAGTGGCGGCCGCACCACTGCCCAACTATCCCGGCGCCGGGGACCTGGTCCGATCGGTGGCCGGCCAGGCGCTCGCGTTACGCGGCCTCACGAAAACCTTCGGGGACCGGGTCGCCGTCGACCACATCGATCTCGACGTGCCCGCCGGCTCGTTCTTCGGCCTGGTCGGCCCGAACGGTGCCGGCAAGACGACAACGCTGTCCATGGTCACCGGCCTGCTCCGGCCGGACGCCGGACGCGTGGTGGTGGCCGGGGTGGATGTCTGGACCGACCCTGCCGCCGCGAAAGCGCGGATGGGTGTGCTGCCGGACGGGCTCCGGTTGTTCGAGCGGCTGTCCGGACCCGAACTGCTCAGCTACCTCGGACGCCTGCGCGGGATGCCGGCCGACGTGGTCAAGGCGAGGGCGACCGAGCTGATCGCGGTACTGGACCTCACCGATGCCGGCAACAAGCTGGTCGCCGACTACTCGACCGGTATGCGCAAGAAGATCACCCTGGCCGCCGCGCTGCTGCACTCGCCCGCAGTCCTGCTGCTGGACGAACCGCTCGAGGCGGTGGACCCCGTGTCCGCCCGGATCATCCGCAACGTCCTGAGCCGCTACACCCACGGTGGCGGCACCGTGGTGTTCTCCTCCCATGTCATGGCCCTTGTGGAGGGTCTGTGCACGCACGTCGCTGTGATGGCCAAGGGCCGGATCATCGCGGCGGGCGAGCTGGCCGCGGTGCGGGGCGACGCGGCCAGCCTGGACGACGCCTTCATGCATCTTGTCGGCGCATCCGACGTCCAGGAGGGGGGTCTGTCGTGGTTGGGGTCTTCGCCGGCCTGAAATGGCGGCTGGTCACCAGCCGGATACGGGCCAGCCGTGGTGGGACCAAGATCGGAATGGTCATCCTGCTGGTGGTGCTGGTCGCCTTCCTCGGGTTGACCGCATTCGGTCTCGCCTCGCTGCGGGCCGTACCCGAGTACGCCGTACCGATCATCGTCACGCTCTTCACCGTGCAGCTGATCGGCTGGGTGCTGACCCCGCTGGTCGCCTTCGGGGTGGATGAGACGGTCGATCCGGCGCGATTCGCCCTGCTGCCCATCAGGTCTCAGACGCTGCAGCGCGGTCTGCTGGTCAGCTCGCTGATCGGGTACTTCCCGGCAGCGAATGTGATCGTGCTGATCGGCGCCGCCATCGGCATCGGCGTGCCGTGGTCCGTGCTGCCTGTGGCCCTGGTCTGCGCGGCGGTCCAGCTGCTGCTGTGCGTGATCCTGTCCCGCGCCGCATCCACCTCGATGTCCGCGCTGATGTCCAGCCGGCGCGGACGCGACCTCGGCATGGGCGTCGGGTTACTGGTTTTCGTGCTGTATCTCGCCTTCCTCGCGGTGGTCAACAACCCCGGTGACGGCAGCGCGCTGCAAAGCGGCGTCCAGCGGGCGGCCACAGTTCTCCAGTGGACGCCGCCCGGTGCGCTGGCCTCCCTGCCCGGCCAGGTCGGCGCCGGCGAATGGGGACGCGCCGCACTCTCCGCGGCGATCGCCGCGGCAGCACTTGCCCTCGCCTGGTGGTGGTGGTCGGTTGCGCTGGACAAGAGCCTGACCACGGTTCCGTCGACCACCGCCGGTTCGTCGCCGGCGGGCGGCGGCCCGGACGACACGGCCGTGGGCGTCGGGGTGAACGGCACCATGCGGGTGGTGGCCGGTCGCGACCGCAGGCTCGCCTGGCGAGATCCGATGCGGCGAATGCCGTGGCTCATGCTGGCCGTACTCACCATCGTCTGGCCGTTCCTGGTGGTCCGCGGCCCGGGCGCGGTCTTCGCGGTGGCGTTCGGGGCCATCCTCTGTGGCTCACAGGCGGCAAACCAGTACGGCGTCGAGGGGTCCGGGCTGTGGCTCCACCTACAGACCATCACCGATCGGACCCGCGCCCGCGGTGAGGTGCTCGGCCATGCCATCACCGTCCTGCTCCCCGGTATCGGGGTCGTCATCGTTTCCATCGCGGCGCTCGCGATCTTCTACGACGACTACGACAAGATTCCGGCCGCGCTCGGCGTCTGCCTCGGTGCCCTGCTCGGCGGGCTCGCCGCCGCCAGCTACCTCTCGGCAGCCGTGCCCTACGCGATGCCGCAGAGCCGCAAGTCGCTGTTCGCGTCCAGCGTCCCAGGGCAGAAGGGACGCACCGCGGCAGCGAGCTTCGGGGTGATCGGCGGAGGTCTGCTGATCGCACTGCCCGCCGCCGCCGCCGCGGTGCTGTCGCTGACCGTCAGCCCGGTGTGGGGCTGGGTGGCACTCGTCCTCGGGCCCGCTGTCGGCGTCGTCACGCTGTTGGTCGCCGCCCGGCTGACGGCCAACCGCTACCTCGAGCAGGCCACCGAGATCTTCGCCGTGGTGTCGGCGGGCGACCGGGTGTGACGACAGCGGCCCGGCGGGGAACACCCGCCGGGCCGCTGTTCACCTCTGTTGTCAGCGGCCGCCGATGGCGCGTTCTGCGAAAGCCCGCATCCCCTTGCGCTGCTGCGCCGGCACCGTTGCGTCCGCCTGGGAACCCGCCGGCTGCGAGCCCGCGACCGGCGAACCCGATGACTCGGTGACCCGCGGGAAGGTGTCCGTGTCCGACTCGGAGACATCGCGCGGCACATCGGAGCTGCCGTCGAACTGCTCCGACAATGCCTGCATCGCAGGGTCGTTCGACTCGTCGGTGGGGTCGCTGCCGTTGCGGCCGCCCGCCTGCTGGCCCTGATCGGACTGCGGCCGCCCGAGATCCGCGCGCACGGACTCGACTGTCACCTCGTCCCACGGCCCCCGCTCTTTGTCGTAGCCGTCCGGAAGGCCGGTCGGGCGATCCTCGGGGTCGACGGGGAAGTCGGACGTCACCGGACGGGACGATTCGCTGGACGGCGGGTCGAGCAGTGTCGGTGCGGTCGCCGCCAGCCTGTCCACCTGCGCGAGGTGGTCGCGCAATGACGCGAGCTGGTCCAGGACGTGCCCGCGCAGCGCCGTCAGTTCCCCGACGGCGGCATCTGCCTCGGCGACCCGCTGGTGCGACTCCGCCGCCGCCCGCCTGACCAGTTCCGCGGCCTGCCCGGTCGCCTCACGGACCCGGGCCTCGGCCTCGGCAGTCGCCTCGGCAACCCGCTGCTTCGCGTCAGCGACGGAGATCTCCTCCCGCTCGGTCAGCCGCTGATGAGCCTCTGCCCGGCGCGAGCTCATGGCGATCTCGAAGTCTTCGTCGATCGCCTTGCGGCGGGCGGCGCCCTCGGCATCGAGCCGATCCCGCTCGGCGGTCGCGGCGCTGGTCAGCGCCTCGGCCGTGTCGCGTGCGGACGTCAGGGTCTGCTCTGCCTCCGTTCGGGCCGCAGTGAGGGTCGCGGTGGCCTCGTTGCGGGCGGCCGTCAGCGTCGCCGTCGACTCGTTCCGGGCGGCCGTCAACGTCGCGGCGGCCTCGTCCCGCGCGGCGGTCAGGGTTGCGCGGGACTCCTCGGTCGCGTCCAGCAGCAGGCGTTCCGCCTCGGCGGTCGCCGCGGCCAGTGCGGCCTGCGACTCGTCAGCGGCAACCGCACGGGTGTTCTCGGCCTCCGTGCCGGCCTCGGACAGCATGTCGCGGACCTGGTCGGCGAGCTGGCGACGGGTGCGCTCCCGCTCAGCGTCGAACCGGTCCCGTTCGGCAGCGGTGGCCGCCGTCATCGCCGACGCCGCGGCGGTCACCTTCTCCGCGTCGGCGTTGGCGCGCGCCCGGATCTCGGCCGCTTCCTCCTCAGCCAGCCGGATCATCCGCTGCATGCGGTTGGACAGACCGGTCATCGAGACCGGCTCTCTGGCGAGGTTGTCGAGCTGGCTTCGCAGCTGGTCCACCTCGCCCTGCGCGGCCTGCAGTTGAGCCGTCACCTCGGCCAGCCGCTGGTTCGTGGCGTCACCGTTGGCGGTGGCGATCCGTAGGTCGTACTCGAGCCGTTCCAGATGCGCGGTGACCTGGTCCGGGGCGAAGCCGCGGCGGACGAGATCGAACGGGACCTGGGCAGGCAGCCACTCATTGGAACTCATGTGCCTATCGTCCCACCCGCCGTGCCCGAGTCAGCGCAGCAACACCGATTCAGTGCGCCGCCGGCGGCTGCACGAGTTCGACCAGCACGCCGCCGGTGTCCTTCGGGTGCAGGAAGTTGATCGACGACCCGCCGGTACCCCGTCGCGGCTCGTCGTAGAGGGTCCGCACGCCGGCCGCCCTGGCATCCTGCGCGGCCTGCCGGACGTCCGTCACCCGGTAGGCGAGCTGCTGCAGGCCCGGGCCGTTGCGGTCGAGGAAACGGCCGATGGTCGAATCGCCGGTCAGCGGGGCGAGCAACTGGACCTGGGCCCCGTCGCCATAGGCGATCATCGCCTCCTCGACGCCCTGTTCCTCGTTGCGCTCCTGGTGCGCGAGCACGCCGCCCAGCACGGTGGTGTGGAATTCGATGGCGGCCGCCAGGTCGGGAACGGCGATACCGACGTGGTCGATCGCGGTGATGGAGATGCCGGAGCCCGGCACGGTGGTCTGTTCGTCGACACTCATCGAGCCACCGTAGCCCGACTGTGGGTTAGGTTTCCTCGCATGTCTGCCCGCCCCGTCGCCGGCACGGCCGGTGCCGCCGGGCCGTCCACCGAGGACTTGCTCGAGGCCGCGGACGGTGGGTCGGTGCGGGCCATCGCCCGGCTGCTCAGCCGCATCGAGGGTGGCGGCCGGCGGGCGGCCGAGGTCGCGGGCGCACTGGTGGGGCGCCGCCGCGGGGCGATGATCACCGGCGTCACCGGGCCTCCGGGGGTCGGCAAATCGACCCTGACGACCGCGATGGTCACCTGCTACCGGGCGGCGGGGCGACGGGTTGCGGTGCTGGCCGTCGACCCTTCCAGTCCGTTCAGCGGCGGTGCCCTGCTCGGCGATCGGGTCCGGATGGCCGACCACAGCACGGACAGCGGTGTCTACATCCGCTCGATGTCCAGCCGGGGCGAGCTCGGTGGGCTGTCGGCCGCCGCCCCGGCGGCGGCGGACCTGTTCTCCTGCATCGGCTTCGACGAGGTACTGGTAGAGACTGTCGGCGTCGGGCAGAACGAGATCGCGGTCATGCGGCTGGCCGACTCGGTGCTGGTGGTGCTCGCCCCGGGGATGGGCGACGGCATCCAGGCCGCGAAGGCGGGAATCCTGGAGATCGCAGACATCCTGGTCGTCAACAAGTCCGACCACGCAGGGGCGACCGCCACCGTCCGGGACCTGAAGGGCATGGTCGCGCTGGGCCGCTCCGGCGTTGCCGGTCCGGGCCTGTGGCGAGCGCCGGTGCTGTCGACGACGGCCTCGTCCGGAACCGGGGTCGACGAGGTGCTGGCGGCGATCAACGAGCACCGGGAGAGTTTGCGCAGCAGTGGGGGAGCGGTCGCCCGGCAGCTGCAGCGGGCCGAGATGGCCGTCCACGCCGTCGTTCTCGAGCGCGTCGACGCAATGCTCGCCTCGGCGCACGGCCGGGAACAGCTGGCAATGGCCGCCTCGATGGTCGCGGCCGGGAACAGTGACCATCATCATGCCGCCGGCACCGTGCTGGACTGGTTGGCCGCCAACGGGTCTGATCCTTCGCAGGACTAGCGTGTCGGTCATGACGGACACCATCGTCGTGACCAACATCGTGAAACGCTATGGAGCACTCACCGCGGTCGACGACGTCTCATTGACGGTCGGACACGGCGAATTCTTCGGGATCCTCGGACCCAACGGCGCCGGCAAGACGACACTGCTGGAGATCATCGAGGGCCTTCGGGAGGCCGATTCCGGCACGGTGACCGTGCTGGGTGAGCCGGTGTGGCCGCGAAATCCCGCACTACTGCAGAAACTGGGCGTCCAGCTCCAGGCAACGGCCTTCTTCGAACGTCTCACCACCAGGGAGCAACTGGAAACCTTCGCCGCGCTGTACGGCGTTCCGGATCGGAAGGTCGACGAGATGCTCGAGCTCGTCGCGCTCACCGACAAGGCCCGCACGCCGGCCGAGAAGTTGTCCGGTGGTCAGGCGCAACGGCTGTCGATTGCTTGCGCCCTCATCCACGACCCGGAGATGGTCTTCCTCGACGAACCCACCGGACCGTTGGACCCGCAGGCGAAGCGCAACCTCTGGGAGGTGTTGCTGGCCATCAACGAACGGGGCAAGACCGTGGTGCTGACCACCCACTCGATGGACGAGGCCGAGGAGTTGTGCGACCGGGTCGCGATCATGGACAACGGCAAGATCCTGAAGCTGGGAACCCCCACCGAGCTGGTGCGCGACCTCGATGCGCCGGTCCGTATCTCGGTCGAGGCCGGCGCGGTGTCGGTGGAAGCCGCCAGGGCGATCGACGGCGTCGACGAAGCCAGCGGGGACCGGGCCTCCACGACGATCGAGACCCGTCGGCCCGCTCCGGTGCTCGCGGCGCTGGCAGATGCCGATGCGCTGACCGGACTGCAGGTGCGCGGCGCAACGCTCGAGGACGTGTTCCTGGAGCTCACCGGGCGGGAGTACCGGATATGAGGGCGTTCTCGAGCCTGTCCACGGCCATGCTCAAGGGCTTCTACCGGGACAAGGTCAGCCTGTTCTTCGCCATCCTGTTCCCGCTGTTCTTCATCATCATCTTCGGCACCATCTTCTCGGGCGGTGAGGCGGCGAGGCCGATCGTGGTCGAGGTCGGGGCGGTGCCGCTGATCGACCAGTTGCCCGCCGAAGCCAGAGCCGGTCTCGACAGTGCCGTCGAACTGGTGCCCGGCACCACCATGGATGCCGCGCTCGAACAGGTGCAGAAGGGCGACGCGGCAGCGGCCCTGACGCAGGACGGCGACACCCTGCGCCTCGACGTCTCGGCCGCACAGCCCGCCATCGCGGCCTCGGTGGCGGGGGTCTTCTCCGCCTTCGTCGACCAGGCCAACGTCGCCGTGTCCGGCGCTCCGCCGACGTACTCACTGCAGACCGGGCAGGTCGAGGACGAGTCGCTGCAGCCCATCCAGTACATCGCGCCGGGGATGATCGGCTACGGGATCGCTGTCGGTGCAGTGTTCGGTGCCGCGCTGACGCTGATCACCTGGCGCGAGAAGAAGCTGCTCCGCCGGCTTCGGCTGGCTCCGGTCTCGACGTCGATGGTGGTGAGTTCGAGGGTCTCGGTGTCCATCGCGGTCGCCGTCTGCCAACTGGTGCTGTTCGTCGGGATCTCGATGCTGCCGTTCCTGGGCCTGCAGCTCAGCGGATCCTGGTACATGGCGGTGCCGCTGGTGATCGCCGGCACTTTGGCGTTCCTGGCCGTCGGTCTGTTGGTCGGGGCCGTGGCGAAGACCGCTGAGGGCGGCAGCGGCCTGGCGAATCTGATCATCCTGCCGATGGCGTTCCTGTCCGGCGCCTTCATCCCGCTCGATGCTGCCCCGCAATGGATGCTCACGGTGTCGAAGGTGCTGCCGATGGGCTACCTGGTGGAGGGCATGAAGGACGTCATGGTGCGCGGCGAGGGACCGTCCGCTGCGTTCCTGCCGATCGTCATCCTGCTCGGGTTCGCCGTGGCGATCACCGCGATCGCGACGAGAGTCTTCCGCTGGGATACCGCCTGACGCTTCCGCCGGTCAGGCGGAGTCGCTGCCGGTCAGGCGGAGTCGCTGCCGGTCAGGCGGAGTCGCTGCCGGTCAGGCGAAGTCGCCGGCGGCCCGGCGGACCTTCGTCAACAGCACCGACAGCTGGCCGAGTTCCTGGTCGTCCAGCCCGACGAACCCGAAATCGGCGGCGGTCACGGCCGCTGTGGCGCTGGTCAACCGCTCACGGCCGGCGTCGGACAACTCCACCAGAGTGGTGCGCCGGTCGCTCGGGTGCGGGAGCCGACGGGCCAGTCCGTCGGATTCCAGGCGATCGACGATGTTGGTGATCGAGGTCGGATGCAGCTGCAGCCGCTCGCCCATCAACCGCATCGGCAACGAGCCGCGCTGCGAGAAGGACAGCAGCACCAGGGCCTCGTAGCGAGCGAAGGACAGGCCGTGCGGTTTGAGCCTCTCGTCGACCGTGGCCTGCAGGATCTGTTGCACCCGCATGATGTTGGTGACCGCGGACATGGCGGTGCTGGGACCGATCCGGTCCTCCCACGTCTTCGCCGCCCTGGCGATCGGGTCGAAAGGCAACGCCGGGGCCGTGACGTTCGGACTCATCCCAGCACCGTAGCAAGTGCACACCGGTTCGAATCCGGCGGCCCGATCGGGACAGAACGCTCCGATAGTCGGATTTCCGACTATCGGATATCCTGTTGTCGGGTCACGGAGACCCATCGTGGAGAGGTGGCGGCATGTCCGACGACAAGGCGGTGCGGTCGAGCATCGAGGCTGGTCGCAAGCGGTGGGAACAGCGCTTTGCGGCTGCCGAAGCGGCCGGCCGGGTCCGGGACATCGACTACACCACGCTGTCCGGGATGACGCTCGATCCGGTGTACGGCCCGGCAGACGGTGACGTCATCGCGGACTTCGAGCGGATCGGCTGGCCGGGCGAGTTCCCCTTCACCCGCGGACTGCACGCGACGGGGTACCGCGGCAAGCCGTGGACCATCCGGCAGTTCGCCGGATTCGGGAACGCGGTCGACACCAACGAGCGGTACAAGATGATACTGGCCGAGGGCGGCAACGGCCTGAGTGTCGCCTTCGACATGCCCACCCTGATGGGCCGCGACTCCGACGACCCCCGCGCGCTCGGTGAGGTCGGGCACTGCGGCGTGGCCATCGATTCCGCCGCCGACATGGAGACACTGTTCGACGGCATCGACCTCGGCGAGGTCACCACCTCGATGACGGTGTCCGGTCCCGCGGTTCCGGTGTTCTGCATGTACCTGGTCGCTGCCGAGCGGCAGGGCGGCGCGGACGCGGCCATCCGCCGGCTGAACGGCACGCTGCAGACCGACATCTTCAAGGAATACATCGCGCAGAAAGAATGGATCTTCCCGCCCGAGCCGCATCTGCGGCTGATCGGCGACCTGATCGAGTACTGCACGGACCAGATGCCTGACTACAAGCCGGTTTCGGTGTCCGGCTACCACATCCGGGAGGCCGGGTCGACTGCCGCGCAGGAACTCGCGTACACCCTCGCCGACGGCTTCGGCTACGTCGAGTTGGGGCTGTCCCGCGGGATGGACGTCAACAGGTTCGCCCCCGGCCTGAGCTTCTTCTTCGATGCGCACGTCGACTTCTTCGAGGAGATCGCCAAGTTCAGGGCGGCCCGGCGCATCTGGGCGCGGTGGATGCGGGATGTGTACGGCGCCAACGATTCCCGAGCGCAGTGGCTCCGATTCCACACCCAGACCGCCGGCGTCTCGCTGACCGCCCAGCAGCCGGACAACAACGTCACCCGGACGGCCGTGGAGGCGCTCGCCGCCGTCCTGGGCGGTACGAACTCCCTGCACACGAACGCGCTGGACGAGGTGCTTGCGCTGCCCAGCGAGAAGTCCGCGCAGATCGCCCTCCGGACCCAGCAGGTGATCATGGAGGAAACCGGGGTGATCAACGTCGCCGATCCGCTCGGCGGGAGTTGGTACGTCGAGGCGCTGACCGACCGGATGGAGGCGGAGGCCGAGCAGATCTTCGACCGGATCAAAGATCTCGCCGCGCTGGCAGTTCCGTCGGGCCGGCATCCGGTCGGCGTGATGACCAGTGGCATCCTGCGCGGCATCGAGGACGGCTACTTCACCGGCGAGATCGCCGATGCCTCGTTTGCTTACACCATCGCGGTGGAGAAGGGCGAGAAGAAGGTGGTCGGGGTCAACACCCTGGTCGGTGGGATCGGCGAGGACCTCGAGATCCTGCGCATCTCCGGCGATGTCGAGACCCAGCAGAACGCGCTGCTGGCCCGCCGGCGCACCGAACGCGACGGTCCCGCCGTGACGGCCGCGCTCGACGAACTGACCGCGGTGGCGCGCGGGACGGGCAACATGGTTCCCGCAATGCTCGCCGCTGCCCGTGCAGAGGCCACCCTGGGCGAGATCTGTGATGCGCTGCGCGGTGTGTGGGGCACTTACACCGAGCCTGCCCGCATCTGACGGTCGCGCCCGCTCCGCGAACCGGGCAACGGTGCTGTTAGATCTGAGATCACCGCCCGACCCGGCGGGCGCGTCGGTCTGCTGCGGTCAACTCGCTCCGGCCACTCGCGGTCCAGCGAACTCCTGGTGAGGCCGGCCTCATGACACTCACGTCGACGGAACCGGCGATTCCGCGGCGGGGGACCGTCAGGGCGGCGCGGATCTGGAACGCCCTCATCGTTGTCGACGTGATTGCCGCCCTGGCCATCCAACTGTGGCTCATCTTCACCGGCGGACCGGACCCGAACACCGGCGACACCGTCGCGTCGGTCGGTATCGGCACCAGACTGGTCCAGACCGTCAGCTTCTTCACCATCCAGAGCAACCTGCTGGTGTTGATCGTCGCCGCGACACTCGTCATCGATCCGCAGCGGGACGGCCGGTTGTGGCGGGTCATCCGGCTGGACGCGCTCCTCGGCATCACCGTCACCGGTTTGGTGTTCGATCTGATCCTCATCCACTACGTGCACCCGACCGGATGGCAACTCGCCGCCACCATCGGATTTCACTACATCGCTCCCTGGGCCACGCTGCTCGGCTGGCTGCTGTTCGGTCCGCGGCCGCGCATCGATCGCACGACGATCGCCTGGTCGCTGATCTGGCCGGTCGCCTGGATCGTCTACACGTTCGTCCGCGGCGCGCTGGTGGACTGGTACCCGTATCCCTTCCTCGACGTGGACGAGATCGGCCTCGCGGTCGCCCTGCGCAACACCCTCTTCGTCCTGGCGGTGGCCGCTGTGCTGCTGGCAGTCTTCAGGCTCATCGATCGGGTCCTCGCACCTCGCCCCTGACCGCCGCCCCTGACCGCCGCCCCTGACCGCCGCCCCTGACCGCCGCCCCTGACCGCTGCCGGTTGCGCGGGGCGGCGCGGGGCGGTCGGACGCACATGTGAAGATGGAGAGCATGAGCCGTCCGGACCCACGGCAACAGGCCGCCGCGATGCCAGCGGCCTTCGCCGGTGCCATCGACCTATCCGCCTTGAAGAACCGGGCAACCGCGCCCGCCGGCCAGCCCGCCGGTGCGGCGAACGGGGCACCCGCCGATGCCACCCCCCGCTCCCCGTTCGTCGTCGACGTCGACGAGGCCACCTTCGGTTCGATCCTGCAGGCCTCCGCCGAGGTACCTGTCGTGATCGACCTGTGGGCGACCTGGTGCGAACCGTGCAAGCAGCTCTCACCCATCCTGGAACGATTGGCCGCCGCGGCCGGCGGGGCCTGGATCCTTGCCAAGGTCGACGTCGACGCCAACCCGCGCATCGCCCAGGCGTTCGGCGTGCAGTCCATCCCGATGGTCGTCGCACTGGCCAAGGGCCAACCGGTCGACGCCTTCAACCAGGCACTGCCCGAACCGCAGGTGCGGGCGTGGATCACCGGACTGCTCGATGCCCTGCGCGACCAGCTGCCCGGCATCCGGGAGGCGGAGGCCCGGGCCGGAACGACGCCCGAAGCGGCTGAGCCCGAGCCGGAGGATCCTCGGTTCGTTGCCGCCGAGGAGGCGCTGGCAGCAGGTGATTACGCCGCCGCCGAGCTGGCGTACCAGCAGATCCTGGCGGTCGAACCAGGTAACGCCGATGCGAAGGCGGCGCTCGCCCAGACCGGCCTGCTGGCCCGGGTCGAGAAGCTGACCCCGGACGCCGTCGCGCTGGCCGATGCGGATCCGTCGAACGTCCCGGCGCAGCGTGACGCCGCAGACGTACAGCTGGCCGAGGGTGACGTCGACGGTGCGTTCGGCCGGCTGATCGAGGCCGTCCGGCGCACGGCGGGCGACGACAGGGCAGCTGCGAGAGAGCACCTGGTGGAGTTGTTCTCGCTGTTCCCGCCGGACGACCCGCAGGTGATCAAGGCGCGCAGGGCGCTGGCCGCCGCGCTGTACTGATCGGGCTCTGCCGCGCGCCCCTTGCCACCGTCTTGACCCCGCCGCTGCGTGCCCCGCCCGCGGTGTTGATCATGGCGAAACCAACACGACACGCCGACCGACACGCTGGCTGAGGTGTTGGTATTGCCATGATCAACACCGGCAGGGCCCCCGAGTGACCGCGGGGGGGTCACCGGCAGGCGGCGAAGCCCCGGTGGAAGCCGTCGGAGTAGGCGGCCAGTTCGTCGAACTGCGCGTCCGGACGGGACCGGATGAGGTCCATCGCCTCGTCAGCGTCGGTGGGCCACGACCCGAGTCCGTCGACACCGGACTCGCCGAACACCGACGCCGTCCAAGCGCCGGTGAAACAGGCTGCTCCCGTTTCACTTCCGGTGATCGAGCGGCCGGCGGCCAGGGCGACCGCTGCGGCCGCGGCGAACTGGCCGATGGAGCCGGCCCGCGACAGGTCATCGGGCTCGGGCTGCGTCTGGGCCGCGCGGAGGGCGGGTTGCCCGTCGAGCCCGTCGACGAACCCCGCGACCGAGCCCTGAGCCGCCATCTGCACGGTGGCCGCCGAGTCGAAGCGGGGCAGCGTGGACGGTGGGCTGGTGGTCACCCCGGCCCGGCCGAGGGTGAGTTCCAGAGTGTCGGATGACATGGCTCGGCAGGCCGCAGCACCGTCCCGGAATCCGGTGAGCACGAAGCCGAGCCGGTCCAGGCCGAGGCCGTGGGCAGTCGGATCCGTCGGCGACACCGTTGCCGGATCCCGGAAGTCGAGCAACGGGGCCACCGCCCGGACCAGCGATGACGGCGGCACGTGCACCCGCCGGGCGGCGCCGGAGGATGCCGCCGCGAGGAACGCACCCGCCGCGCAGTCGGCCTGCGCCTCGATCACGATGGACGGGTAGCGGTCGGGGTCGCGGAGCCGGTCCTGCTGGGTGGGCCCCGCCTGCGCCTGCACCGCGTGGCCGAACTCGTGGGCGAACGCCGCCGCCAAACCCGCCGTTCCGTAGCTGCCGAGCAGTACCGGCACCAGCGCGGAGGAATCGAACACGATGCCGTCACCCTGCGGGCAGTAGAACGCGTTGCCGATGACCTGCGACGGGTCCGTCACGCACAGCGCGGACCCTGTCGGGGCGCTGGAATCCATGGACACGTATCCGCCGAGCGGTGCGCGGAACCGGGGACCGCCGTCCGCCGACAGTTGAGCGGACCAGAAGTCCTGCAGGTCGGTGAGCACCGCGGCCACCGTGCGGTCCCCGTCCGCGGAACTGGTCAGCAGGCTCGCGGCGGACTGCTGGGGATTGCCGGCCTGCGGATCACCGGTGGGCGGGCCGAACGCAGAGACCGAGAGAACAGGCACCGACGGCAGCGACAGGTCGATCCGTTCCGCCGCAACAGGCGTGCCGCCGACCGTCCCCACCGGGGCCGCCCGGACGGCGCCGAGGACGACGGCGACCGTCGCCAGGACGGCGACGGTGATGGCCACGCCGCGCCCGGTCCTGCGGGAGCGTGTTCCCCGGGCGTGTCGACGCGGACTGCCGGTCGGGCCACTGCCGGTCTGGTCACTGCCGGCCAGATCATTGTCCGGCTGATCACTGGCTGGGGACAGCACAGGGACGCCGACCCGGTCGGGTCGGCGTCCCTGTTCGCGCTCGATCAGTGCACCACCGGCTTCACGCCGGCAAGCCTACTGACCGGTTTCCGGCACCAGCCACAGCGCGCCGAGCGGCGGAACGGTGATCGTCGCCGACGCGGGCTGGCCGTGGGACGGGTGATCGGAGGCGATCACGGCACCCATGTTGCCCGCGCCGGACCCGCCGTACAGCTCGGAGTCGGTGTTGACCGCTTCCCGCCAGACGCCGGCGAACGGCAGACCGATCCGGTAACCGCTGTGCGGCTGCGGCGAGTAGTTCAGGATGCACGCGACGACGGATCCGTCCGAGCCCCACCGCAGATACGCCAGGACGTTGCCCTCGCGGTCGTTCGCGTCGATCCAGGTGAACCCGGCCGGCGTGAAGTCCTGCGTGTACAGCGCCGGACTGGACTTGTAAACCCGGTTGAGATCGCCGACCAGGGTGCGGATCCCGTTGTGCAGCGGGTACTCCCGCAACTGCCAGGGGAGCTGGATCGCCTGGTTCCACTCCCACGGATTGCCGAGCTCCTGCCCCATGAACAGCAGCTGCTTGCCGGGGTGCGCCCACTGGTGGGCGAGGAAGGTCCGCAGCGTCGCCGCCTTCTGCCACTCGTCGCCGGGGATCTTGCCCCACAGCGAGCCCTTCCCGTGCACGACCTCGTCATGGGAGATGGGCAGTACGAACTGTTCCGAGAAGGCATACATCAGCGAGAACGTCATCTCGTTGTGGTGCCACGACCGGTAGATCGGATCCCGCGAGATGTACCCGAGGCTGTCGTGCATCCAGCCCATGTTCCACTTCAGGTGGAAGCCAAGGCCGCCCAGGTGCGTCGGCCTGGTGACGCCCGGCCATGCCGTCGATTCCTCGGCGATCATCAGCACACCAGGGACCCGCTTGCCCACCGTGGCGTTCGTCTCCTGGAGAAACGCGACCGCGTCGAGGTTCTCGTTGCCGCCGTAGATGTTCGGCAGCCACTGGCCGTCCTCGCGGGAATAGTCCAAGTACAGCATAGATGCGACTGCATCGACCCGGAGCCCGTCGATGTGATACTGCTCGAGCCAGTAGAGCGCGTTCGCGACGAGGAAGTTGCGCACCTCGCGGCGGCCGAAGTCGAACACGAAGGTGCCCCAGTCGGGCTGCTCACCGCGGCGCGGGTCGGCGTGCTCGTACAGCGACGTCCCGTCGAACCGGCCGAGCGCCCACTCGTCCTTCGGGAAGTGCGCCGGCACCCAGTCCATGATCACGCCGACGCCTGCCTGGTGCAGTCGGTCGATCAGGTAGCGCAGGTCGTCCGGCGACCCGAACCGCGAGTCAGGCGCGTAGTACGAGGTGACCTGGTAGCCCCACGACGGCGCGAACGGGTGGCCCGCCAACGGCAGGAACTCGACGTGGGTGAAGCCGGTGTCGCTCAGCTCCTCGATCAGCGCGTCCGCGAGTTCCCGGTAGTTCAGGCCCTCCCGCCACGAACCGGCGTGGATCTCGTAGATCGACAGCGGCCCGCTCAGCTGGTCGGTGCCGGCGCGCTTCGCCATCCACTCCGCGTCGTTCCACTCGTGCCGCGTGGTGCTGACCACCGATGCGGTGGCCGGCGGGACCTCGGCGGCGAACGCCATCGGGTCCGCCTTCTCCCGCCACACGCCGTCCTGGCCGAGGATCTGGAACTTGTACCGGGTGCCTTCGCCGACGCCGGGAACGAACAGCTCCCAGACGCCGGACGAACCCAGCGAGCGCATCGGGGTGCCGGCGCCTGACCAGTGGTCGAAGTCGCCCGTCACCCGCACCCCGCGGGCGCTGGGCGCCCAGACGGCGAAGGACGTGCCCGTCACGGTGCCGCCGGGCGTGTCGTAGTCCCGCACGTGCGCGCCCAGCACGTCCCAGAGGTTCTCGTGCCGGCCCTCACCGATGAGGTAGAGGTCCATGTCACCCAGCGTCGGCAACCAACGGTACGGATCGTCCAGTTCGTAGACGGCGCCCGGGCCGTAGTCCACCCGGACCCGGTAGTCACTGACCGGCCCGTCGATGACGGCGGTGAACACGCCCCCATAGGTGCTCTCGAACGGGACCTCCCTGCCGCCCTGCAGCAGGGTCACGTTCTGGGCGTGGTGCCGCAGGGTGCGGACGACGGTGGTGCCGTCGCCCTGCGGGTGCGCCCCGAGAATGCCGTGCGGGTTGTGGGTGTCACCCCCGATGAGTTTCTCGTAGTCGTCGTTGCTCGGGCCCTGCGCCGGTTCGGGAGCGGTCGGCGCAGTGGGAGCCGGATCGACCGGCGGCACCTCCGCCGGGGTCTCCGGCGCGAGCGGGGTGTCGACCGCACCGGCGGCGACGGGCGTCGTCACCGAGTCACCGGAATCCTTGGCCGTGGCCTTCTTGGCGGGGGCTCGCTTGGCCGGCGCCTTCGCTGCGGGCGCCTTGGCCGTCGGTGCCTTGGCCGCTGGCGCCTTTGCGGCAGCGGTGCGGCGGGCGGGCTTGGCGGCCTGCTCGGCGCCCGCGTCGTCCGCCGCGGCCTTCGGCTTGGTCGTCCGGCGCGTCGCGGCCGGTGTGTCGCCGGACTTCGCGGCGGCGGGCTTGCGGGCCCTGGTGGTCTTGGCAGGCGTGGCCGGGGCGTCGCCGCCGGCCGCCGCCGACTCGGTACCGGAAGGCTGGTCGGGGGTGTTCGTGGTCAAGATGAACCTCCGGTGTTGATGAGGGCGACGACGGCCTGCAGCGGGATGGCTTCCCACAGCGGCCGGTGTCCGTGTTCATAGACGACTTCGTAGATTGCCTTGTCCAGTTCGAAAGCTCGAAGAAGGCTACCGGCCGAGCGTGGGTCGGTTCCCGCCGCCGCCGCGTAGCCGTCGCAGAATGCCTTCCGGTTGCGCTGCGCCCATTCGGCGGCCCGGTACTTGTGCTGCGCGTCCGAATGCGGGTTGACGACGAGCCCACGCGCCGCGTAGTCGAAGCTGCGGAGCATGCCGGCGACGTCCTTGAGCGGGCTCTGCATCGATCGCCGGAACTCCAGTGGCTTGGCTGGTTCACCCTCGAAATCGATGACGCTCCAACCGGTCAGCGTCCGCAGTACCTGTCCCAGATGCAGGTCGCCGTGGATGCGCTGCAGGGTGATCCCGCCGACGTGGTCCGCAGCGCGGCCGAACGCGGCTGTGATCGCCTCCCGGTGCTCGACCAGGGACGGCACCAGGTCGGCAGCGGCATTGGCGTCTTCGCGCATGCGGTCCAGGATTTTGACCAGTTCGTCGACCGGGGCGTCCACCGTGCCGAAGGCGCGGGCGAGGTCGTTGTGCACGGCCGCCACCGCCTCGCCGAGCCGGTGGGATTCGGCGGCGAAGTCACCGCCCACCTCGTCCGCGCGCAGGTCGCCCTCGCTCATCAGGTCCCGGACGCTCGAGGTGGCCATCGCCCAACCCTCAGCGCTGTTGGCGAAGAACTCGGTCATCAGGCCGAGGGTCGTTTCCTCGCCGTCGACCGGACCGACGATCTCGCCCAGCGGCTGGGCGATGTGCGTGGATCCCACCGCATGCAACGCGCGGTGGATCTCCGCATCGGGGTTGGGGCCGGGATCGATCCGGCGGAACATCTTCAGGATGGCCGAATGCCCGTAGACGAGCGAGGTGTTGGACTGCTCGGCGCCGATCACCCTGCCGTCGGGGCGGGTGTCGATCTTCGCGTCCGCCTCCCGGCGTGCGCGGACCCCGTTGCCGAAGTCGCGCTGGCCGTCGATCGCCTCCAGCAGCAACCGGGCCACCGCGGTGTCGGAGAGGGCGTCGTAGGCGGTGAGGCCCTCGATGGTGCCGATCGTCGCGTAGGTCAGCTGGTCCGACAGCTGCGTCGTCCAGCCGATCCACAGCTGGTAGCGCTGCGGGCCGGTCGCCGTCCGCACCGTGAACAGGACCTGCTCGATGTCGGAATCGTGGTGGCCACGGGCGATCGGTGTCCGGGCGCTGAGTTCGATGTCACTGAGCTCGAGCAGCTGACCTTTGGCGGAGAACCAGCGCTGATGCGGCAGGTACTCGACGAGCAGCGGGACCAGATCGTGGTCGGGGGCACCGATGTCGTGCGTGCTCACATATCCTCCGGGCGGCCGGTGATGTCCAGCCAGTAGAAACCGTGTCCTGGCAACGTCAACAGATAAGGCAGTTGGCCGATCCGCGGGAACGGCGTGTGGCCGGTGAGCTCGATCGGCACAGCGCCGTCGTGATCACGCAGGTCCAGCTCGACCGGCTGCGGGAACCGCGACAGGTTGTTCACGCACAGCACCGTGTGCGGCTGGCCATTGATACCGCCGGAGTCGCCGTCGAAATGCAGGGTGTAGGACAGCACGGTGGGATTGGACCCGCCGAGGTCGGTGAACTGGCCGACGGCGAAAGCGGCGTAGCGCTTACGGATCTCGATCATCCGGCGGGTCCAGTGCAGCAGCGAGGCGGTCGAGTTCATCTGGGCTTCGACGTTGACGGTCTGGAACCCGTAGATCGGGTCCATGATGGCCGGCAAGTAGAGCCGGGCAGGATCGCAGCGGGAGAAGCCTGCGTTGCGGTCGGGGGACCACTGCATCGGGGTGCGTACCCCGTCGCGGTCACCGAGCCAGATGTTGTCGCCCATGCCGATCTCGTCGCCGTAGTAGAGAACGGGCGAGCCGGGCAGGCTCAGCAGCATCGCGGTGAAGAGTTCCTGCTGGTTGGTGTCGTTGTCCAGCAGCGTCGCCAGCCGGCGGCGGATCCCGATGTTCGCCTTCATCCGGGGATCCTTGGCGTACTCGTTCCACATGTAGTCGCGGTCCTCGTCGCTGACCATCTCGAGCGTCAGCTCGTCGTGGTTGCGCAGGAAGATGCCCCACTGACCGGTCTCCGGGATGGCCGGCGTCTGCGCCAGGATCTCCGAGATCGGGAAGCGCGACTCACGGCGCGCGGCCATGAAGATCCGCGGCATCAGCGGGAAGTGGAAGCACATGTGGCACTCGTCGCCACCGACGGCGGGATCGCCGAAGTAGTCGACGACGTCGGCCGGCCACTGGTTGGCCTCGGCGAGCAGGATCGCGTTCGGGTACTCGGTGTCCAGCACCTTGCGGCAGCGCTTGAGGAAGTCGTGCGTCCGGGGCAGGTTCTCGCCGTTGGTGCCCTCCTCCTCGAACAGGTACGGCACGGCGTCGAGCCGGAAGCCGTCGAGGCCGAGATCGAGCCAGAACCGCAGGATGTCGATCATCTCGTCGCCGACGGCGGGATTCTCGAAGTTCAGATCCGGCTGGTGCGAGAAGAACCGGTGCCAGAAGTACTGCTTGCGCACCGGGTCGAAGGTCCAGTTGCTGGGCTCGGTGTCGACGAAGATGATCCGCGCGTCGGGGTATCCGGTGTCGTCGTCACGCCAGACGTAGTAATCGCCGTAGGGCCCGTCCGGATGGCTCCGCGATTCCTGGAACCAGCGGTGCGCGTCGGACGTGTGGTTCATGACGAGGTCGGTGATGACCCTGATACCGCGCTCGTGGGCAGCGTCGAGCAGGGCGACGAAGTCTTCGACGTTGCCGAACTCCGGCAGAACCTTGCGATAGTCCGAAATGTCGTATCCACCGTCGCGGAGCGGCGAGTCGTAGAACGGCGGGAGCCACAGGCAGTCGACGCCGAGCCAGGACAGGTAGTCGAGCTTGTCGATCAGCCCTCGCAGGTCCCCGGTGCCGTCACCGTTCGAATCGGCGAACGCCCTGACGAGCACCTCGTAGAAGACGGCCCGTTTGTACCATTCCTGGTCGTTCTCGCCGCCTGCAATGGGCCGCGCAGACCCGTACCGGCTGGCAGCAGGCTCCTGGACCGTCATCTGCCCGTCTATCTGGGACATGCTCACCTTTCTCGTTCTGTTCTTGCGGTTTCAGTCCCGCAGGTTTCTGCACTCTGTGCCTGTGATGTGCGCCGGTCTACGCTGGGCCGTCCCCGTGGTCTCGACGTCCGCGGTCAGCTCCGAACGGCACCGATGTCCACCGATGGGCATGGCGTCAGGGCGACTGCCACGGAAGCAGGGTTCCCTCTGGCACCGTCGGGGTAAACCGATGACCGCGGAATGACGTCACGCAGGGGCTGCCGGAGCAGGGCAACGGGCCACTCTGCACGGGTTCATTCAGTCCGAGTCGGCCGGCCACGCGCCAAAGGTACCGGTGATGCCGACGCCCCGCCGACCACGTTTGGGCAGCACTGCGGCAGGGAAACGTAAACTTTCGACCCGGTGGCGTCGACGGATCGCGAGCAGCGGACCTGATCATGCTAAATCGAGTCCGCCTGCATGTTCGGCATCGATCGTTTCCGCTCCGACGGCCCCGGGGTGTAGGAGATAGCCCCCCGGAGGCGCTAAATTTCTCCCGTGAAGGCTCTCCGACGATTCACCGTCCGACCGCAACTGCCCCCGCAGCTGCACCCGCTCGGTGCTCTCATCCGCAACCTCAGGTGGTCCTGGCATCCCGCGAGCCAGGACCTGTTCGCAGACATCGACCGTGCGCTGTGGGCCAGGTTCGAGGGAGACCCGCTCAAACTGCTCGGCGCCGTCTCGGTGTCCCGGCTGGAGGAGCTCGCCAGGGACGAGTCGTTCCTGGCCCGGATGCACGGCCTGGCAGCCGATCTCGACCACTACCTGCAGGATCCGCGGTGGTACCAGCATCAGGTCACCATCGGCCAGTCACTGCCGGCCGCCGTCGCGTACTTCTCGATGGAGTTCGGCGTCACCGAGGTGCTGCCGAACTACTCCGGCGGGCTCGGCATCCTCGCCGGTGACCACCTGAAGTCCGCTTCCGACCTCGGCGTGCCGATCATCGGTGTCGGGCTGCTCTACCGGTTCGGCTACTTCTGGCAGTCGCTGTCCGCCGACGGATGGCAGCAGGAGCACTACCCCGCGCACGACCCCCAGGGTCTGCCGATCGAGCGGGTGCTGGACGGCAAGGGTGAGCACTTGGCGATCAGCGTCCCGATGCCGGATGGGCGGCAGCTGACGGCGAGGATCTGGGTGGCCCAGGTCGGCCGGGTGCCGCTGCTGCTGCTGGACGCCGACAACGAGACCAACGACGACTTCCTCCGGGCGACGACCGACAAGCTCTACGGCGGCGACCAGGACCACCGGATCAAGCAGGAGATCCTGCTGGGCATCGGCGGCGTCCGGGCCGTGCAGGCATACGCGGCGGTGACCGGGCACCCACTGCCCGAGGTGTTCCACATGAACGAGGGCCACGCGGGATTCCTGGGTCTGGAACGCATCCGGGCGCTGATCGCGGACAGCGGTCTGTCCTTCTCCGAGGCGCTGTCGACCGTCCGGGCGGGCACCGTCTTCACCACCCACACCCCGGTGCCCGCCGGCATCGACCGATTCCCGGTCGACCTGGTTCGGCATTACCTGGACGCCGACTCCGCCGGCATGTCCCGGCTCGTTCCCGGCCTCGTCGTCGACGAGGTGCTGGCGCTCGGGTCCGAGAACGATCCCAGCCGATTCAACATGGCCCACATGGGACTCCGACTGGCCCAGCGGGCCAACGGCGTCGCCAAGCTGCACGGCGAGGTTTCGCGGCGGATGTTCGCCCCGCTGTACCCCGGCTTCGAGGCGGACGAGGTACCGATCGGTTCGGTCACCAACGGTGTCCACCTGCCCACCTGGGCGGCGCGCGAGATGTACGACGTCGCCGGCGACATGGCCGACTGGCAGGACCTGGCATCGGCATCGGAATGGCCTGCGCCGGATGCTGTCTCGGCGGAGCGGCTGTGGGAACTGCGCAACAAGCTGCGGCAGCGGCTGGTCGCGATGGCCCGCGCCACCGTCCGCCGATCGCACCTGCAGCGCGGCGCGACGGTGGCCGAACTGGGTTGGACAGAATCGATTCTCGACCCGGACATCCTGACGATCGGGTTCGCCAGACGGGTCTCGACGTACAAGCGACTCACGCTGATGTTGCGCGATCCCGCCCGGCTGCGGGCGATCCTGCTCGACCCCGAGCGACCGGTGCAGATCATCATCGCCGGCAAGGCGCATCCCGCCGACGACGGCGGCAAGCGGTACATGCAGGAAATGGTCCGCTTCACCGACGACCCGACGATCCGGCACCGCATCGCGTTCCTGCCCGACTACGACATGAGCATGGCCGCGGTGCTCTGTGCGGGTGCCGACGTCTGGTTGAACAACCCGATCCGGCCGCAGGAGGCCTCCGGGACGTCCGGCATGAAGGCCGCGCTGAACGGCGGGCTGAACCTGTCCATCTCCGATGGCTGGTGGGACGAGCTCTACGACGGCCACGACGGCTGGACCATCCCGACCGCGGACGGCGTCGGTGACGACATCCGCCGGGACGACCTGGAGGCCGCCGCGCTGTACGACCTGTTGGAGAAGCGGGTCGCGCCGCTGTTCTACCGGCGCAACGAGACCGGTCGGCCCGACGGCTGGGTGGACACCGTCCGGCACACACTGGCCTACCTCGGCCCCCGGGTGCAGGCGACCCGGATGGTCCGCGACTACGTCACCGACTACTACGGCCCCGCGTCCGTGTACTCGCGGGCGGTGTCGTCGGACCTGACGGTCGCCAAGGGGCTCGCGGCCTGGAAGGACCAGATCCGCGCCGCCTGGCCGAGTGTCCGGGTGATCAACGTCGACACCTCCGGGATCGGCACGGAGCCGTCGCTCGGCAACGTGATGACCCTGCGGGCTCAGGTCGACCTCGGCGGTCTGACGCCAGAGGACGTCCAGGTGCAGTCGGTGACCGGCAGGGTCGACATCAACGAGCACCTGCACGACATCTCCACCGTGGACATGGTTTTCGTGCCGGCAACGGATTCCACCGGCGTGGTGGACACCGGCTACCGGTACGAGGCGAACCTGCCGCTGACCCAGTCCGGCCCCGTCGGCTACACCGTTCGGGTGCTGCCCAAGCACGAACTCTTGGCGTCGTCGGCCGAGCTGGGGCTGGTCACGACGGCATAGGTTCCGCCCGGCGGTTCGTGTTTCCGGGGCCGCGCTGTGCGTCGTGGCCGGTCGGGTTGTCCCGTGCCGCCGGAGGCGCTTCTTCGCGCCTTCAGGGGGCCGCCGGCGGGTCGAGTGTCGTTTGTCCACGAAACTGCTGCGCAGAGCGGATCTGCCCTGCTGGTGTGGCAGTGGACGCTCGGCGCGGCCCAGAACCGCTACCCGGCGTGCGGCCCGCGCGCAACCTCACCGTTGAGGGCGGCGCGGGTACGGTCGGCGCGCAACAGCCATACGGTCCGGCCGGGAATCACGATAGGCACCTCCACCGGCAATGCGGCGGGATCGGCCGGTGCGCCGGTGGGGGAGTCGGTGTCGAGGACCGGGAAGTACCGGTTGCCCCACGGCGGTCCCGGCAGCACCAGCGTGATCGGGTCCTCACCGGCGTGCAGCACGAGCAGCCAGCTGTCGTCCGTCACCGGGTCGCCGCCGGCGGAGTAGCCGCGGACGTCACGGCCGTTGATCCACATCAGCAGGGTGCGCAGCGAGCCGTCGAACCAGTCGTGGCCGGCCATCGGCTCGCCGCTCGGGTTGAACCAGACGAGGTCCGGGTGGTGGTCCCCGCCACCGGGGGCGCGCCCGTCGAAGAACTCTGCCTGCCGCAGAGCCGGTGCGGTGCGCCGGATCTCGAGCGTGCGGGTGAAGAAGGTCAGCATGTCGCGGGCGTGCCGCTGATCCGGCGTGGGTACGGTCTTCCCGCCGCCGGCTACTCCGGACCAGTCCATCCAGCTGATCTCGTTGTCCTGGCAGTAGGCGTTGTTGTTGCCACGCTGGGTGCGCCATAGCTCGTCGCCCGCGGTGATCATCGGGGTTCCGGTCGACAGCAGCAGGGTGGCGGCCATGTTCCGTGCCTGCCGAGCCCGCACCTCCAGCACCGCCACATCGTCGGTGTCACCTTCGATGCCGTAGTTGGCCGATCGGTTGTTGTCGGTGCCGTCCCGGTTGTGCTCGCCGTTGGCCTCGTTGTGCTTGTGCTGGTAGGACACCAGGTCGCGGAGCGTGAAGCCGTCGTGCGCGGTGATGAAGTTGACCGACGCCCACGGCCGGCGGTTGGCGGCGAACAGGTCGGAGGACCCGGACAACCGGTACCCGAGGTCGCGGATGCCCTGGCCACCCCGCCAGAAGTCCCTGACGGTGTCGCGGAAGCGGTCGTTCCACTCCGACCAGGTCGGCCCGAAGCCGCCCACCGCATAGCCCTCGCCGGTCGCATCCCAGGGCTCGGCGATGAGCTTGACCCCGCGCAGCACAGGGTCGGCCGCAATCGCGTTGGTGAGCGCGGCGTTCCGGTCGAACGGCCCGCCGTTGGGCCTGGCCAGCACCGACGCGAGGTCGAACCGGAAGCCGTCCACGCCCAGTTCGTCGGCCCAATAGCGCAGCGAGTCGGTCACCATCCGGACGACGGCCAGCTTGCCGGTGTTCAGGGTGTTACCGGTGCCGGTGATGTCCCGGCCGTCGGGCAGGTAGTAGTTCTGCGGCGACAGACCGCGCCAGGACAGGTCGACGCTCAGCCCGACACCGCCCTCACAGGTGTGGTTGTACACGACATCGAGGACAACCTCGATCCCGGCATCGTGCAGGGCGTCGACCATTTCCACGAACTCCACGACCTCGCGGCCGGGTGCGGTCGCGTATGCCGGGTGCGGCGCGAAATACCCGAGAGTGGAGTAGCCCCAGTAGTTCACGCGGCCGCTTGCGAGCAGCCCGGGTTCGGCGGCGCTGACCTGCACCGGCAGGAGTTCGAGCGTCGTCACCGACAGGCTCTTGAGATGGGCGATCACCGCGGGGTGGGCGACGCCCTTGAAGGTTCCCCGCAACGCCGCCGGCATGCCGGGATGCAATTTCGTCAGGCCGGCCACGTGTGCTTCGTAGATGACGGTCTGAGCCCACGGCACGAAGGGCCGGCGCGACCGTGACCGGGTGCCGTCGCCACCGACGACGATGCCGAGCGGCACCTTGCCCAGGGTCTCGACGCCGTGCGCCGCGGCGGCGATGAGGTCGTAGTCGCTGCCCGTCACCTGGCGGGCGTAAGGGTCGAGCACAATCTTCGAGCCGTCCCTGGCCGGAACCCGGAAACCGTACTTCTGGCCGGGGCCGACATCAGGCACAAAGGTGTGCCAGATGCCGTAGGTGCGTTCCCTCATCGGCAGCATGACCTCGCCGCCGTCGTCGTCCACCAGGCAGAGCAGGACGTCGGAGATGCCCGGCACACCGTCGGCGACCACCGCGAAGTTCGTCCCGTCCTCGTACGGCGTCGCGCCGAGCGGGTACGGCAGGCCGGGGTGGGGGGAGGATCCGACCCGGGGCTCGGCGTGCGTGTCGATCTGCCCGGGGCGCCGCCGGTCCTTGGTCTTCCGCTTCTTCTTCGCGGCTGACTTCTTCCTCTTCGGGGGTGCCGTCGCCGTCGGCGTCGGTTGTCCGGGTCCCGCCTTCAACGCGGGCGCAGCGTGCAGATCAGCTGTCGCCGGCACATCCGGTGCTGCGGCCGGAGCCGGTCCGGTGTCCGGTGCAGCGCCGGTGGCCGTGGTCGCATCGGGCGGGAGCCCGCCGTGATCGAGGGTGTCGGTCGGCACTGATGGGTGCGGCATGCGGTGGATTGTCCCTGATCACGTCGCCGGCGTCCCCGCGTGGGCCCGACGCCCGGTGGCACCGCAGGGGTGGGCGAGCGACCCGACCGGCGGGCCGTGCGTCACAATGACGCCCGTGACAAGTCCCGCTCCATCGCCGCGGCCGTCCATCTTTCCGGGTCCGGACTCCGTTCTGCACCTCACCGAGGTCACCGTCCGCCGTGGCCCGGCTGTCCTGCTGGATGCGGTGAACTGGAACGTCGACGTCGACGAGCGGTGGGTCATCCTCGGGCCCAACGGGGCCGGGAAGACGACGCTGCTGCAGATCGCGTCGGCGCAGATGTTCCCGACGTCGGGTCGCGTGCACATCCTCGGGGAGCGGCTCGGTGCCGTCGACGTCACGGAGATCCGGCCCAGGATCGGTGTTTCGTCGGCATCGCTGGCCGGCCGGGTGCCGCCGACCGAAACGGTGATCGATGTGGTCGTCTCGGCCGGCTACGGCGTGGTCGGCCGCTGGCGGGAGCAGTACGACGAACTCGACTTCGCCAGGGCCAGGGACCTGCTCGGTGCGATGGGGATAGGAGCGCTCGCCGACCGCGTCTACGGCACGCTGTCCGAAGGCGAGCGGAAGAGAGCGCTGGCTGCGCGGGCCCTGATGGCCGACCCGGAACTGTTGCTGCTGGACGAACCGGCGGCGGGGCTGGACCTCGCCGGCAGGGAGGACCTGCTCGCCCGACTGTCCGTGCTGGCCATTGATCCGTTCGCGCCCACGACGGTGCTCGTCACCCACCATGTCGAGGAGATCCCGGCCGCGTTCAGCCACGTGCTGCTGCTGCGTGGCGGACGGGTCGTCGCCGCCGGGCCGACCGCCGACACCCTGACCGAGGAGGCGCTCTCGGAGACCTTCGGGATGGGCCTGCGGCTGGAGTCCAGGGCTGGCCGGTTCTTCGCGTTCGCCCGCTGACGTCCGTGCCGGAACCTGCCACGAAAGGCTGTCGATGACGAAGTTCGTTCGGCTGGAGATCGACGGTGCCGTCGGGGTGATCCGGTTGGACCGGCCGCCGGTCAACGCGATCAACACGGTGATCCACCACCAACTGCTGGAGATCACCGGCCGGGTGGCCCAGGACCCCGCGATCCGGGCGGTGGTGATCTACGGCGGCGAGCGGGCGTTCGCTGCCGGTGCGGACATCAAGGAGATGGCAGAGCTCAATTCGTCCCAGATCCTCGGTCCGATCGGATCTCTCAACGATGCGGTGACCGCCGTCGCCCGGCTGCCGCAGCCGGTGATCGCGGCGGTCACCGGTTACGCCCTGGGTGGCGGCTGTGAACTCGCGCTGGCAGCCGACTTTCGGGTGGTCGCCGACAACGCCGTGATCGGGCTCCCGGAGATCACCCTCGGCATCATTCCCGGAGCTGGTGGCACGCAGCGCCTCTCGCGGCTGATCGGGATCACCATGGCCAAACAGATGATCTTCACCGGCCAACCTGTCGACGGCGCAGAGGCCGTCCGGCTGGGGCTGGCGAGCAGGTCGGTGCCGGCCGACCGGGTCTTGGCCGTGGCCCTCGAATGGGCGAGGCACTTCGCGCAGGGACCGACGGCTGCGCTCGCTGCCGCGAAACGGGTGATCGACGACGGCTTCGACGAGCCGTTGGCGGCGGGACTGGAGATGGAGACCCGCCGGTTCGCGGAGCTCTTCGCGACCGACGACCAGCGGGCCGGGATGACGTCCTTCCTGGCCGACGGACCCGGGAAAGCGCGGTTCGTCGGTCGCTGACCGGCCGACGACCACCGTGGCCTACCCCTTCAGCCTGGCCGACGTCCGCTTCCTGCGCAGCGACGCCGGCACCGATGCGCTGGCCGGAGCAGCGGCGTTGCCGCTCACCGACAGCACCCTGATCCGCGACCTGACCCGGCTCCGCGCGACCCTCGGTGACCATGCTGCCGCGGTTGCCGAGACGGTCCGGCTCCGCCGCAGGGCGGCGCCGAAACTGGGCACGAGGTCGGAACGATGGCTGCTCACCGACGAGGCACTTCAACAGGCAACACCCGCCACCGTGGCCGCCCACCGGGCACGACGCCTGACCACCGTCGGCATGCACGACCTGACCTGTTCGATCGGTGCCGACCTTGCCGCGCTGGCAGATTTCGCCGCCGGGCAATTCTCCCGGATGCCGTTGGGATCCGACCTCGATCCGGTTCGGGCCCTGATGGCCGCGCACAACCTTGCGGTCTCGGGGCTCGACGCCCATGTCGTGATCGCAGATGCCCTGACCAGAGTGTCGCGCGGGCTCCTGGGATACGCCGATCCGGCCCGTCGGGACGGTGCCGGACGACGGATCACATCGGTCTCCACGCTGCCGTCGGTGGCCGATCTCGACGGTGCGCACGCCGACCGGCCGCCGGTGCTGAGGCTTCCCCCCGGGATCGACTACGACACGCTCCAGCGGCCGGGGGAGGTGGAGATCGTCTCGCTCGACGGTGGCGCGCGGGAGGCGGTGCTGTGGCCGCCGGAACTGGCCGACGTGCCACGTCGCGCGACGGTGCTGTCCACCGGGTCGGCCGACTGGGCGATCACCAGCGCCGACCCCGATGACGCGACCAGCGGGCTGGTCACCGCCGGCGACATCCTGGTCGACCCGGATGCGGCCGTCGTCCGGGCGCATCTCGTGCGGCAGTACGCGACCCGGCACGGACTCCATCTGCTCGACCCGCACCTCGCCTACCTGGCGGGACCGGCCCTACCGCCCGGGGTGCGCGGATTCCTCGTGCTGGACACGGCGCCCTACCGGGAGAAAACGGTCGCCGGGTGGGCCCGGCGCGACCGGGTCGGATCGCTCGAGATCAAACAGCGGGGCACGCCCGTCATTCCGGACGAGCTGCGCCGACGGCTGCGGCCCGCGCTGTCCGGGCCGACGACGGCCGCGGCCACACTGGTGATCGCCCGGATCGGTCGGGACCCCGTCGCCTACTGGTGCCGTGCGGTCGGTCCGGTACCGGCGGGGCCGTAGGGTAGGCGGCCGTGACATTCGAACTTTTGCCGGCTGTCGACGTCGCCGATGCCCAGGCCGTCCGGCTCGTGCAGGGCAGGGCAGGCAGCGAAACCACCTACGGGGCACCGCTGGCCGCCGCGCTCGCCTGGCAGGCGGACGGCGCGGAGTGGGTCCATCTGGTCGACCTGGACGCCGCATTCGGGCGCGGCTCGAACGCCGCGCTGCTGGCCGAGGTGGTCGGAACACTGGACATCAAGGTCGAGATGTCCGGCGGCATCAGGGATGACGAGTCCCTCGCAGCCGCGCTCGCGACCGGCTGTGCCCGGGTCAACATCGGCACGGCGGCACTGGAGAAGCCGGACTGGTGCGCGTCGGTGATCGCCCGGTACGGCGACCGCATCGCGGTGGGGCTGGACGTGCGCGGAACGACGCTGGCCGCCCGCGGCTGGACCGAGGAGGGCGGCGACCTCTGGGAGGCCCTGAGCAGGCTGGACTCGCAGGGCTGCGCCCGGTATGTCGTCACCGACGTCACCAAGGACGGCACGTTGCGCGGACCGAATCTGGACCTGCTGCGGGACGTCTGTGCCGCGACTGCCGCTCCGGTGGTGGCCTCCGGTGGGGTGTCCTCCCTCGACGACCTGGTGGCGCTGGCAGCGCTGGAACCGATCGGTGTCGAGGGCTCCATCGTCGGGAAGGCTCTGTACGCGGGCGCTTTCACCCTCCCGCAGGCACTGGCCGCGGTCGCGTCCTGAGATGGCGGCGAACGCCGTCACAGCGGGCCTGCTCGGTCGTCCAGCCCGATGGCTCGGGCGTGCAGCCTGATCGGCCGCCCGTCAGGCGGCTCGGGATCAGCGGCGCAGGGAGGTCCGCTGGTAACTGACCCACGGGTTGAACAAGGTCAGGGCCGCGTAACCCGGCACCCGGCCCTTGAGCATGTCCCAGCCCATGCGGGTGGCCGCCGCGAACATGTCCCCGACGACTTGCATCGGATCGACGAACTGCACGGTGATCGTGCGCACACCGCCGTCCCGGTAGTCGGGATGGTAACCGGGCGCGGGTCGCGCCCCGCCCCCGGGGGAGGCGCCGGTCAGCGCCCTTATCACGGCGATCGCCTGCGGGTCGCCCTGCTCGGCCCACGCCTGGACCACCCGTAACTTCACCGCGTCGGCGATGGCGGCGTCGGTGGCGCCCGGTGGGATCCGGACCGCTTCCCGGTCGTTGACCAGCACGAGCTTGCCCCTGGTCTCCCTCAGTTCGACTTCCCAGGGGCCCTGGTTGGGGGTCCCGGCGAGCAGGAGGGTGCCGGTCGCAGGGGTCGAACCGAGCGCGCATGGCACGTTCCCCGCACGCAACAGGGCGTACACCCTGCGGAGCTGTTCGCTCATCGGTGTCCTCCTCGGGCCCGTCCGGCGTTTCGACCATGGTAGGCGTGGACGTGTCACCAATCTGTTTCCAGGCACCGGTGTCACAGTCTTCCTGCCCGGAGAAAGCGGGTGCACCCAATCGGCGGCCCGCTCCTTGAGCTCCGGCGGGGCGACGACGGTGACGTCGGCGCCGACGGATTTGAGGACGAACAGCGGCCCATCAAGCGAGTCGGTGTGCATGCTCATCGTGCAGCTCGTCCGCGAACGGCGTTGTCCTGGCGCGGAACGGCGTACCGGCACACACCGGGGCAATGCCCGTGCCGCACTGGACTTCGACCGGTCCGTCTTCGGCGGCTCGATCACCGCCTTCAACCAGCGTTTCGGTGCTGGGCAGCGATGTCGAGGAGATCCGGTCGTCATGGAAAGCGCTCGCAGAGGAAGCGACGATCGTGGCGGACCTTGCCAGCGCCGCTTGGGGCACACGCCTGTACGGCATGCTCCGGGATCGCTTCGGGGTGGTCTGGGTGCTCGACGTGGAGACCGTTTGATCGACGATCGACTGGTCGGACCACCCGGCCCACCGGCCCAACGTCCCGGGCTCAGAGCGGCAAAGCGCGCGGAAAGCTCTTCTCCAGCGCCGCCACCAATGCCTCTGGGCCCCCGCTTTCCTGCAGCCAGCTGTGGAATCCGTCCACCAGGTGGGCGCCGTCGCCGGCCGGAGTGGACCGGTCGAGCCTGCCCTGGACGATGATCGGCACCACGCCGCGGCTCAACAGCCGGCTGAGAATGCCTGCGGTGTCGCGGTTCAGCAGCAGTGCCAGGGTGGCCTGCAACCGGCGGTACGGCCGGAGGTGGCGATCCAGGAACATGTCCACAATCGACCGGAGCAACCGACCGGCGTGGTACATCTCGCTGCGGGCGATGTTGTCGTCGTCGTAGCCCAGTTCCTGCACCAATGTGAGAAACCGCCACGGTCGCTGCCAGCACAGCCGCAGCTTGAGGTCCCACGGAGTGCCCAGCGCCGGATTGACGAGAATGGGCAGCAGCGGCTCGGCCGTCATCCGCTCGGTCACCAGAGCGGCCAACTGCCCCCCGAAGGAGTGGCCGAAGATGACTGTCGGCCGAACGTCCAGTTCGTTGATCGCTTCGACGAGCAGATCCGCGAAGTGCCGGGCGCGAAAGTGCAGCACGCCGACTTTGCCGCTTCGACCGTGATTGGGAAGGTCGATCGCGTAGATGCGCAATCCGTAGAACTCCGCGACGGCGATCAACGCAGGAAGATTCTGTTCGGTGCTGCCGCCGAGCCCGTGCAGGGCAACGGTCGGTATCCCGTCGGTGGGGCCGAGAACTGTTACGTGCATTGATTTGTTGTGACGCACGGGAACGCGGACGTACTGCAGCGGCGAATCAGGGGTGAACGGATTCACAAGGGGATCAACGGCCCGGTCGGCGGCTCACGAATTCTGGGCGCGGAGAGAAAGTCTCGGCGCAATGACGGCCCGGAGGCGGTCGGTACGCTCCCACACGACTGCTGAGTCAGTACAGGCAGACAACTCCTCTGCGCACCGGTCTGTCAATGATCGGCGGTCACGATCCCGCTTCGCTTCCACTGGCGGACCAGTCGTCCCCGGGCGCGCCGGCCACCCAGTTCGCGTTGACCACCGTGACCCTGCGGGTCTTCCCGCTTGCGCCGCTCATCCCGAGACGGTACCCAGGCCGTGCTGAGTCATCCCGGTGATCTTGGTCGACGAAGGCCCACTCGCGCGATTCTGCGGCGGTATGTTCCAAGGAGTCCGGGTCACCGTGGAGTGAGGGAGTCCGCAAGGCCCGGCCGCCGGCTATCAGGGGTGATCACGGGTGACGGACGGGTTGACGCCGCGGGGCGGCCCCAGCGGCATGTCGCCGTTCCTTCCTGCTGGGACCTTGATCGGGAACTACCGCATCGAATCGCTGCTCGACCGGGGCGGCATGTCCTCGGTCTACGTCGCCATCGACACCCGGCTCGGCCGATCGGTGGCACTGAAGGTCCTGGCCGCGGATCTCGCCCAGGGCGCTGATTTCCGCGAACGCTTTCTCCGTGAGGCGCGTTTCGCAGCGGCGATCGACCACCCGAACATCGTCCCGATCTACGACGCGGGCGACATCGACGGGTTGTTCTACATCGCGATGCGGCTCGTGCGCGGGAAGACCCTTGCTGCCTTGATCCGCGAGCACGGGGCTCTGACAGCGGCGGAGACGATCGCTGTACTCGCGCCTGTGGCGGACGCCCTGGATACCGCTCATGCAGCCGATCTGGTGCACCGCGACGTCAAGCCGGCGAATGTCCTGCTGACCAGCGCCGTCGACCGCGGCGGGCGGCCGCACGTCTACCTCGGCGATTTCGGCCTCACCCGGCAGGCATCGTCGATGACGAGGCTGACCGTGGCCGGATATGTGATCGGCACGATGGCCTATATCTCTCCGGAGCAGATCAAGGGTCAGCGGGTGGATGCCCGGACCGATCTGTATGCCCTCGGCTGTGTCGCACACGAGTGTCTCACCGGCGCGCCACCTTTCGTCCGGGACGACCATGCGGCGTTGCTCTACGCGCACCTGAACGACGCGCCGCCGATGTTGTCGTTCGTTCACCCCGACATGGTGAAGGCCGACCGTGTGCTGGCCAGGGCGCTGGCGAAACGGCCCGCGGATCGGTACGGCAGTTGCATGCAGTTCACGATCGCGCTGGCCGAGGCCCTGCGGGTTGACGCGCCGGCAGCGACGGACGGCGCACCGAGCAGTACGGCACCGGGCAGTACGGCACTGAGCAGTACGGCGCCCAGCAGTACGGCACCGGGCATGGCGGCATCGAACAGCGGCGCCTCGGGCAGCGTCGCTGCACCACCTCCGGTGCAGTGGCCGGCGCTGCGGGTCGTCCTGGTCGACGACCACGAACTGGTCCGCCGGGGCGTCGCCGATCTGCTGGACCAGCAGAACGACCTGTCCGTGATCGGCGAGGCTTCCTCGGTTGCCGAGGCGCTCGATCTGGTGACGAGCCTTCGCCCGGACATCGCGGTGCTGGACATGCGACTGCCGGACGGGAACGGTGTGGAGCTCTGCCGGGAACTGCGCTCCCGGCAGCCCGGGCTCAATTGCCTCATGCTCACGTCGTTCAGTGACGAGCAGGCCATGATCAGTGCCATCGTGGCCGGGGCGGGCGGGTACGCCATCAAGAACATCACCGGCAGAGAACTGGTGAGCGCCGTCCGCACGGTCGGCGCCGGTGGCTCGTTGCTCAACGGACCGACCGCAGAAGCAGTGATGAACAGACTCCGTGCCGATGCGAAGCCGTCCGGCGCGCTGGGAAAGTTGACGCCGCAGGAGCGAACCGTCCTGGCGCTGATCGGCGAGGGGTTGACCAATCGGCAGATCGGCGAGCGGATGTCGCTGGCCGAGAAAACGATCAAGAACTATGTGTCTCATGTGCTGGAGAAGTTGGGTGTCACCAGACGGTCCCAGGCGGCAGGGTTCGCCAGCCATCTGCAGCACGACCACGGACCAGCGTCGCCCTGAACGCGTGCGATGGTGACGACGACTGCGGTCGACAGGGGCCGGCCGCAACGGTGCCCGCATTCATCCGGCTCCGGACCGGTGCAACATGATGGACCGGTGCCCATCGTGCTGACAGTCTTCCTCGCCGCAGGCGCCGCCTACGCAGGGTTTGGGTGGACGGTGCACCTGGTCGTCTACCGGCAGTTCGTCCCTGGTGCCCGCTGCAGCGTTCGCGGATTTCGAACGCGCGCACCAGCGACGGATCAGCGTGCTCGTGGGTCCGTTGTTCGCCGCGCTCGTCATCAGCACCGGCTGGCTGCTGGTCGACCGGCCCGTCGCGGTCGACGGATGGGCAGCAGCTGCCGCGGCGGCGCTGGTCGCCGTGATCATCGGGATCACGGCATTCGGCGCGGTCCCGCTGCACCGGCGGCTCAGCGTGAGGTGGGATCCCGACGCCTACCGCGGCCTGCTGCGCGTCGATCTCGTCAGGACGCTGGCCGCGACCGGCGTTGCTGCCCTGGGCATCGCGTTCGGTGTGCTCTCAGGTTCCTGAGCTCTTGCCGGTCATGCTGCCGACCGGCCGGTGAGGACCGGCAACAACCGCGGCCCCCGCAGCGTCGTGCCCGGCCGCATGATCACCGGCCCGGCCAGGCGGAGGCGCGGGAACCGGGTGGCCAACGCCCGGAAAGCGGCCGTCAATTCCAGCCGCGCCAGCGCTGCTCCAAGGCAATAGTGAATTCCACCGGAGAAAGACAGGTGCTCCGCGGAATTGGTCCTGCCGATATCGAAGCGGGCGGGATCGGAGAACACATCGGGGTCGCGGTTGGCGGCCGCCAGCATCAACAGGATCCACTGCCCCGGCGGAACTGTGACGCCGCCCAATTCGACCGGGCCCGCGGTCGGCAGCAGGACTCTTGCGGTCTGCTGGACGGGCGGGTCGTACCGAAGGACCTCCTCCACCACAGAAGCAGCGCGGTCGGGGTCCTGGACCAGCAACTCCCATTGATCACGATTGCCGAGAAGTGCCCGCACGCCGTTGCCGATGGCGTTCACCGTTGTCTCGAAGCCCGCCAGCAGCAACAGGGCGACGAGCGATCCGAGTTCGTCGGACGTGATCTCGTCCCCCTGATGCGCGACGAGCACAGATGTCAGGTCGTCACCGGGATCTTCCGCGGCCCGTACCAGCAGTGCGTCGAACATGGCGTGCATCTGCCGGTCCGCGACGAACAGCTGGGCGGCGTGCCACAGGGAGGAAACCCCGTCCAACGCCGACGCCGCCGTGGCACCGAACCACCGGAGCCGATCGGGATCGTCGGACAGTCCCAGCATCTCGGTGATCACCGCGATGGGTAGGGGGGAGGCGAACGCAGACATCAGGTCGAAACTGCCACGACCGGCGACCCGATCGAGGAGCCGGTCGATGGACGCCGCCACCAATGTCTCGTAACCGGCCATTCGTCGCGGTGTGAACGCCGGTCCGGCAAGCCGGCGCACACGGGTGTGGTCCGGCGGATTCAGGCCCAGCAGGGACAGATCCAGCAAGTCCTCGCCGGGCCGGGGAGCGGTCGGGTCCGTCACCCCGAACAGCCGATTGCGCAACACCTGCTGGCAGATTCCGTAGCTCGTCGTGCTGAGGTTGCCCAGCCGGGTCGGCAGCATCGGTCCCTGGGCCCGCATCTGCTCGTACACGGCGTGCGGGTCCGCCCGTCCTGCCGGGAGTTGGAGTCTGCTGAGCAGGTCCTTGCGCACCATTCCGTGGTACAGCAGCTGCGCCCTGGTGGTGTAGATGCCGGCTGCGAAACGGCCCACGCCGATGGCCCGACGAGCCACAGTCTGCACATTGACGGTCATGACGCATTATCACCGCCGGTCGTGATGAAGAGTGGACCGAAGGGTATTGCGCTGGTGCCCGAGTCGGTTCGACCGACGAATCAAGAGCCTCCCAGCAAGGCATATGCCGCATGCTGCCGTCCGTACACAGCCCACTGCGCCGGGGTCTGATGATGCTGATCGTCCATCACTTCCCGGTCGGCTCCGGCGTCGAGAAGTGCTGCTATCAGAAGCATGTCACCGGCAAATGCCGCCCGGTGAAGGGCGGTGCTGCCGTCCGCGCGGGCGTCGACCTCGAACCCAGCAGCGGCGACAGCGGCCACCGCTGACGGAGTTGTCGCGCCATGGATCAGCGCCGGCCGGTCCCGGCGCAGTGCCGCGAGGACGTCCGGGTCCGGGTCCGGCGCCGGCTCCGCGGAGCCGGTGTGGGCGGGATCGAGCAACCGCCCGGCCAGTCGGTCGAGGTCGTCGAGTTCCGGGATCGTCGCGCCCGCCCGCCGCAGGTCCGCCAGCAGCGACCGCCGGCCGGAACGGATGGCGCGCTTCGCCGCGGTGCTGCCGTCCGGCAACGGCCGCGTGACGTCAACTCCGTGGTCGATCAGCAGCCGCACCCGGTCATCGAATCCGTGGTCGATCGCCCAGGACAGCTGACGGGACCAGATCCGCACTGCGGGCTCCAGGGATGTGCCGAGCTCCTCCTCCCAGACCCCTGTACCGGTGCGGCCGAGTCCGAATTCGAACAGCAACACCAGATGGCTGTCATCGGGCCGGAACATCCGGTTGTACAGCGTCTGCTGATCGGCCGGATCCGCGCCGGCCTCCAGCAGCAGACGCGCCAGTTCCTGCGCGTACGGGTGGCGGGGTTGCTTCCCCGGACCCTGCTCGCCCTCGCCGAAAACCCCGGTGAGCACCGTGAACGGCGGGGTCAGCCCGCGCCACAGGAAACCGGCGTTCGGGTCCGCGCCCGCCGACAGGAGCAGACTCGCGCATGCGACAGCGCGGTCGGCGGGTTCGGACGGGACCTGCACGCGCGAGTAGGCCAGGTACAGCAGCGGTGCCCAGCGGTGTGGCCCCGCCTCCAGCCTGGCGGCGCCCCGATTCTCGGCGAGATGCTGTTCGATCGCCGCGGGATCGGCCGCCGCCGCGGCGGCCGCGATGCTCCGGCCGGTGAGGTCCGGCCGCTCGGCGAGGATCGACCGTGCCGCCGCCCAGCGCTCCGGCCCGTCGATGTCGCTGTACACCAGGCATGCCAGCCGGCAGAACGCGTCCGCCGGATCACTGACTGCGGGGTCGGTGTCGCCGGGCGCTTCATCCGTGGGATCCCGGTCCAGCGTCGCCATCCCGATCCCTTCGACAGCAGGTCGTCACCGTTCGGGCGCCCGTGCTGGATGCTATCGCCGGCGACTTCGTAGGCTGGTGCGATGTCCGTCGCTGTTCGCGTGATCCCGTGCCTCGATGTGTCCGAGGGTCGGGTGGTCAAGGGCGTCAACTTCGTCGGCCTGGTCGACGCGGGCGATCCGGTCGAGCTGGCCCGCCGGTATGACGAGGAGGGTGCCGACGAGCTGACCTTCCTCGACATCACCGCGACCAGCGACAACCGCAGCAGCGCCTACGAGATGATCCGGCGGACCGCCGAGCAGGTGTTCATCCCGCTGACTGTCGGCGGTGGGGTGCGGACCACCGACGACATCGATGCCCTGCTCCGGGCCGGAGCGGACAAGGTCTCCATCAACTCCGCCGCCGTCGCCCGCCCCGGGTTCCTGTCGGAGGCTGCCAACCGCTACGGCTCGCAGTGCGTGGTGATCGCCATCGACGCCCGTCGGGTGAGCAGGGACGCCACCGGCTGCCCATCGGGGTTCGAGGTGACCACCCACGGCGGCCGCCGCGGCACCGGCATCGACGCAGTCCGGTGGGCCGAGCTCGCAGAGGCGTCCGGCGCCGGCGAGATCCTGCTGACCTCGATGGACGCCGACGGCACCAAGGACGGCTTCGACACCGAGATGCTCCGGCTGATCAGGGCTGCCGTCGGAGTGCCGTTGATCGCGTCCGGCGGCGCCGGTGCGCTCGACCACTTCCCGGACGCGGTGGCGGCCGGCGCGGATGCGGTGCTGGCAGCGTCGGTCTTCCACTTCGGCGAGTTGCGGATCGACGCGGTGAAGCGGCAACTCGAGGAAGCCGGCTACCCGGTCAGGATCGCAGTGCAGGACTCCCTGCGGCAGGTCGAGAGATGACTCGAGCTGCGAACGGCCTCCGCTTCAACGACGCAGGACTGATCTGCGCCGTCGTCCAGCAGTACGACACCAAAGAGGTATTGATGGTGGCCTGGATGGACGCAGAAGCCCTGAGACGGACCCTGACAACGGGTTCCGCCACGTACTTCTCGCGGTCCCGGAAGGAGTATTGGGTCAAGGGCGCAACATCGGGCAACACCCAGCGGGTGGTCGAGGTTCGCCGCGATTGCGACGGCGACACGCTGCTGGTCCTGGTCGATCAGACAGGCGTCGCCTGCCACACCGGCACCCGGACCTGCTTCGACGACGGGCTCATTACGCTGGACGCGCCGCAGGCGACCGCCGGTAGTGATAGCGGTGGTGCTCGGTGAAGCCGAGCCGCCCGTAGAGCGCGATCGCGGCCTCGTTCTCGGCTGCAACCTGTAGATAGCAATCGCCCGCGCCCCGGGCCTCCGCCCAGCGCAGCAGTTCCCCCATCAGCTGCCGGCCCGCGCCCGATCTCCGGCGGGATTCGTCCACGGTCAGCGCGGTGACGCCCAGCCAGCCGTCCGTCAGCACACCGCGGACGACGGCCGTCAGTCCGGCAGCATCCTCCAGGGAACCGAACACCACCGATTCCGCGTTCTCCAGCACGGCGACGGCCGACGGCGGCAGGGGCTGCCCGCGATAGAGGTACCCCCGCAGCCACTCCGCGGAGGGCCGGTCGGCGAACGACGCGCGGCGCCTTCGGTCGACCGGGGGACAGCGTTCAGCGGCCGTCGCGCAATCGGCGGTCAGCACCAGGCTCGGGTTGAGCACCGGCCAACCCGCATCATCGAGAAACCGCTGCAGGTCGGCGGTCTCGTCACCCTCGGGCAGCTGGAACAACGCAGGCAGCCCATGCTCGCGGTAGAAGGCCTCGACCTGTGAGAGCGCCACGGGCAGCGAGCAAAGGGGAGACCCCAGAGGCAGGACGGAGTTCGCCCGGCCGGTGAAGCCCGCGCCCGCCCGCAACAACCAGTCCCCGAGCAGAGCTGCACTCGTCCCCTGCCAACCGCGGGCTGCCACCCGTTCCAGGGCGGCGACCCCGATCTCGCCACCGCTCACGGCGGACTCAGCCGGCACTCGCGCAGGCACCGAGACGGACCGCCATCTCCCGAACCAGATGGTGCGGCATCGCCAGGTTCACCCGGAGGAAGCCCGGCGTGCCGCAGAACGTGCCGTCCACCCCGCGGACCTGAGCTCGCTGGGGCACATCAGCTGGCGCGCAGCCTGTCTCACGCAGGTCGAGCCAGCCGAGGTAGGTGCCCTCGAGGGGGAAAAACCGCGCGGACGGCAGTGCCGTGGACACTTCTCGGGCGAACAGGTCTCGACCCCTGCGCAGGTAGTCGACGACGGCGTCCAGGTGCGCACGGCCCTCGGTGTAGGCGGCAACGGTGGCGACGGCGCCCAGCGGGGTCGCGCCGTACCACTCCATCGGGTCGATCCGCGCCCAGCGGTCGCGGCTCGCGTCGTTGGACAGGATCACCTGGGCGCAGCCCAGTCCCGCGACGTTCCATCCCTTGGACGCCGACGTCCCGGTGATGGTGTGCTCCGCCGTCTCGGCCGTCAGCGCCGCGTACGGGAGGAAGGTGTGCCCGGGAAAGACCAGCGGAGCGTGGATCTCGTCGGCGAAGACGGTCGCGCCGGCTTCCTCGACGACCTCGGCGACCGCGAGCAGTTCGTCCCTGCTGAACACCCTGCCGGTCGGGTTGTGCGGGTTGGTGAGCAGCAGCACCGCGCCCGGCCGCAGGACCGCGCGGATTGCGTCCAGGTCGAGCTCCCAGCGGTCTCCGGTCAGCCGCATCGGCACGGTGATCAGCTCCCGGCCGGTCGACCCCGGCACGGTCAGGAAGGGCATGTACGCCGGCGTGGGCAGGATGACCGGAGCGGCCGGGTCCGTGAGGTGGTTGAGCACGATGCGCAGCGCCGCCACCACCGACGCAACCGGATGCACGCTGCCGGGATCCACCTCCCACCCGTACCCGGCCTGCCAGCCGGCGGTCGCCGAGCCGACAGCGACGTCGAGATGCGTGGGGAGGTAACCGGTCATCCCGCCGTCGGCCGCCCGGTGCAGCGCGCGGACGATCGCGGGCGCCAGTGGCAGGTCCATCTCGGCCACCCACGCCCCGATGACGCCGGGATCGGTGCCGGACCACTTGAGCGATCCCCGCCGGCGGAGATCGGCCTCGCTCTGCCGGTCGGCCCAGGCGGCGACGTCTGTCCCCACCGTGCTCACCTGAACTGCGGCAGGGGAGCCGTCGGGGGTCGATTCGGCGTCGGGGACGGCGTTCACCGGCCCACCGTACGACGGGCACAATGACCGCCATGTCCGTCCCCTCGGTCGCGCCCCCGCGCGGCGCCCTCGGTGCCCTCGGGGCGATCACGCCGACGCGGGAGGAATTCCGCGAACTCGCCCGCGACCGGCGGGTCATCCCGGTCACCCGCCGACTGCTCGCCGACGCGATCACCCCGGTCGGGCTCTACGCGACGCTGGCCGGCGACCGGCCCGGGACCTTCCTGCTGGAGTCCGCGGAGAACGGCCATTCGTGGTCCAGGTGGTCGTTCGTCGGGGTCTCGGCGCCTGCGGCGCTGACCGAACGGGACGGCACGGCGGTCTGGCTCGGCGACCCACCGCGCGGGTTGCCCACCGACGGCGACCCGCTGCAGGTGCTGGCCGAGACACTGCGGATGCTGCACACGGAGCCGTTGCAGGGGCTGCCGCCGCTCACCGGCGGGATGGTGGGCTACCTCGGCTACGACATCGTCCGCAGGCTGGAGCGGATCGGCGCTGTCGACGGCGCCGGACCGGCCGACGAGCTGAACGTGCCGGAACTCGTGATGCTGCTGGCCACCGACCTGGCTGCACTCGACCACCACGAGGGCACCGTCACGCTGATCGCGAATGCGGTGAACTGGGACGCCAGCGACGAACGGGTCGACGCTGCCTACGACGACGCCGCCAAGCGGCTGGGCCGGATGAGTTCTCAACTGGCGGCACCGATCTCGCTGCCCGCCGCGGTGTTCGCGCACCGGCAGCCCGAGGTCGCCCGGCGCGTCGGGTCGGACGACTACCGGGCGATGGTGGAGATCGCGAAAGAACACATCCGCGCGGGCGATGCCTTCCAGATCGTCCTGTCGCAGCGGTTCGACGTGGCCACCGAGGCCGATCCGCTCGATATCTACCGGGTGCTGCGGGCCACCAATCCGAGCCCCTACATGTATCTGCTCCGGTTGCCGACCCCGGACGGCGCGCCGATCGCCGTCGTGGGGTCGTCGCCGGAGGCGCTGGTGACCGTCCGGGACGGGCTGGTGACGATGCACCCCATCGCCGGCACCCGGCCGCGCGGCGCGACGGAGGAGGACGACGTCCTGCTCGCCAAGGATCTGCTCGCCGATGCGAAGGAACGCAGCGAGCACGTCATGCTCGTCGACCTCGGCCGCAACGATCTCGGTCGGGTCTGCGCGGCCGGAAGCGTGAAGGTTGTCGAGTTCTTCACCATCGAGCGCTACAGCCACGTCATGCACATCGTTTCGACGGTGACCGGTCGGTTGGCCCCCGAGCGGACTGCGTTCGACGCACTCGCGGCGTGCTTCCCGGCGGGCACCCTGTCCGGGGCGCCCAAGCCGCGCGCCATGCAGATCATCGACGAGCTCGAGCCGTCCCGCCGCGGCGTGTACGGCGGAGTCGTCGGCTACCTGGACTTCGCCGGTGACGCCGACACAGCGATCACCATCCGCACCGCCCTGGTGGCGCACGGCACTGCCCACGTCCAAGCCGGGGCGGGGGTCGTCGCCGATTCGGTCGCCGCGTCGGAAGACGCCGAGTGCCAGGGCAAGGCGGCCGCGGTGATCGCCGCCGTGGGCGCGGCCGCCACGCTGAGGCCGGTCTGTGACTGACCGACCCACTGCCGACGCGGCGCCGGCGGCCGGAGCGCCCGACCGGAGTCGCGGTCGCCGGCTCGGTGCGGTCATCCTGCCCGCGATTGCCGGGGCCGCCTTGGCCGCCGTCGCCGCCGGGATGCAGTGGTGGTCGGCGGAGTACCTGGACGCGCTGTCCGGCCCGATCACCGTGACGCTCTCCGGTGCCGCGTGCGTGCCGGAGCTGATCCCGCTCGCGCTGGTCGGTCTGGCCGGCCTCGGCGCTGCGCTGGCGACGTCCGGTCCCTTGCGCAGGCTGGTGGGGATCGTGCTGTTCGCTGCTGGCGCGACGATCGCCGTCCGGTCGGCTCTCTCGCTCGGTGCGGCGCCCGCGGGCCTGGCCGGGTCGTTGACCCGGCCGGCCGAGCTCGTCGGCGAGGCCGGGCTGAGCCCGGCCGGTCCCATCCTGGCAATGATCGGCGGCCTGCTGATCACCGTCGCGGGCGTTCTGGTGATCGCCGGCGTGGGTGCGCGGCCACTGGGCAGCAGGTACGAGCGCTCGCAGCGATCGGCCGGCCGGCGCTCCGAGGCCCGACCCGCCGGGGGAGCCACTGATCCGGCCGACTGGTGGAAGGCACTGGACGCCGGCGCCGACCCGACCGAAGCACCCGCGACGACGGACGGTGCCGGCGACGAACCCGCCGTCATCACCCGTGCCGACCCAGACGGGCTGGCCGACACCGGTTCGGATGACACTGCATCCGGACCCCCCGTGACCGCCGGTACTCATTCCGTGAACTGGGCCGACGGGGGAACGGCAACGGCCGGTCCGAGCGCGAGAGCCGGTGCCGACGGCGGTGCCGGTTCGACAGGGACTGTGTCAGAACAGACATCTCGGGACGGTTACCATGACCCCAACGCGCCGCCCGATCTGACGGGCGGGGCCGCCGGTAGGGGAGCGTGAAACACCGGCCGGGGTTCCGGCCGATGGCATCGGGCAGGCAAGAGATACGCGGACAGGAGACGATCGGGTGAACGTGCTGGACGGGATCCTCATCGGCGTTCGAGAGGATCTTGCCGCGCGCGAAGCAGAACTCCCGTTCGCCGAGATCAAGGCCATGGGTGCCGATGCCCCCGCCGTCCGCAACGTCCTTCCCGTGCTGCTCGAACCCGGAGTCGGCGTCATCGCGGAGGTCAAGCGGGCCAGCCCGTCCCGCGGCCAGCTCGCCACCATTGCCGACCCGGCCGCGCTCGCAGCCATCTACGCCGATGCCGGGGCGCGGGCGATCTCGGTTCTCACCGAGGGTCGGCGGTTCGGCGGCTCGCTGGCCGATCTCGATGCCGTCCGGTCCGCGGTCGACATACCGGTGCTGCGCAAGGACTTCATCGTCAGCCCGTACCAGGTGCACGAGGCGCGGGCGCACGGCGCGGACCTGGTGCTGCTGATCGTCGCGGCGCTGGAACAGAACGTGCTGCACGGCCTGCTGGAGCGCATCGAATCACTGGGCATGACGGCCCTTGTCGAGGTGCACACCGAGCAGGAGGCGGACCGGGCGCTGGCCGCGGGCGCCAAGGTGATCGGCGTCAACGCCAGGGACCTGACCACGCTGACCGTCGACCGCGACGTGTTCGGCCGGATCGCCCCTGGCCTGCCCAGCGGTGTCGTCACGGTCGCCGAGTCGGGTGTGCGCGGCCCGAACGATCTGCTGGCATACGCCGGCGCCGGTGCCGACGCGGTTCTCGTCGGCGAGGGACTGGTCACCAGCGGTGATCCGCGGGCCGCCGTCGCCGACCTGGTGACGGCCGGTTCACACCCGTCATGCCCGCGCCCGTCCCGCTGAGCCGGGTTGCGGAACGAACGTCTGGAGATCGAGTGTCTGTCAGTTCTGCCCCCGTCACGCCCGCCCGCGATGCCGGCGTGTCGGCCGGGTTGCCGCGGCCGTCCGACGGTCTTGCCGGGACGACCCACGACCCCGACGAGCGCGGCTACTTCGGGTCGTTCGGCGGGCGCTGGCTGCCCGAAGCACTCGTCGGCGCGCTCGACGAGGTCGCGGACAGCTACCGCAAGGCCCGCCGCGACCCCGAGTTCCTCGGCCGGCTCGACTACCTGGCGGCCAGTTACGCGGGACGGCCCAGCCCGCTCTCCGTCGCCGAACGGTTGACCGAGCAGGTCGGCGGCGCGCAGATCCTGCTCAAGCGGGAGGACCTCAACCACACCGGCAGCCACAAGATCAACAACGTCCTCGGTCAGGCCCTGCTGGCGCAGCGGATGGGCAAGACCAGGGTCATCGCCGAGACCGGGGCGGGCCAGCACGGTGTCGCAACAGCCACCGCCGCAGCACTTCTCGGGCTCGAGTGCTGCATCTACATGGGCCGGGTGGACACCGAGCGGCAGGCGCTCAATGTCGCCCGGATGAGGCTGCTCGGCGCCGAGGTGGTCGCGGTCGACTCCGGTTCATCGACCCTGAAGGACGCCATCAACGAGGCGTTCCGGGACTGGGTCACCAACGTCGACCACACCTTTTACCTGTTCGGCACGGTGGGCGGCCCGCACCCGTTCCCGGTGATCGTCCGCGATTTCCAGCGGATCATCGGGCTCGAGGCCCGCGCCCAGGTGCTCGAGCTGACCGGGCGGCTGCCCGACGCCGTCGCGGCATGCGTCGGCGGTGGTTCCAACGCCATCGGCATCTTCCACGCGTTCCTGGACGACCCGGGTGTCCGGCTCGTCGGGATGGAGGCGGGCGGCGACGGCATCGAGACCGGCCGGCACGCCTCCACCATCAGTGGCGGCACGGTCGGCGTGCTGCACGGCGCCCGGTCGTACCTGCTACAGGACGCCGACGGCCAGATCATCGAATCCCATTCGATCTCAGCAGGGCTGGACTACCCCGGCGTCGGTCCCGAGCACTCGCACCTCGCCGAGATCGGCCGCGCCGAGTACCGGTCCATCACCGACACCCGCGCGATGGACGCCTTCGCCCTGCTGTCCAGGACCGAGGGCATCATCCCGGCGATCGAGTCCGCGCACGCCGTTGCCGGCGCGGTCGACCTTGCCAGGGAGATCGGGCCCGGCGGGATCGTGCTGATCAACGTGTCCGGCCGCGGTGACAAGGACATGGAGACCGCCATGCGGTGGTTCAAGCTCGACGAGCCTACGGCCGCGACCGGTGACGTCGTACCGGGCGACCCGCAGCCGGTTGACGTCAATGCCGGCGACATCCAGCCGGTCGATGCTCAGCTGATCGACCCTATGGTGACCCGATGACCGGGCAGACCGCTGCGGCGCGCCAGGTTTCGACACTGGAATCGATGTTCGCCGACCTCAGAGCGGAGGGCCGGGCCGCGCTCGTCGGCTACCTCCCGGCCGGGTACCCGACCGTCGCAGGCTCCGCCGAACTGCTCGCCGCGATGATCGCCGGCGGCTGTGACCTGGTCGAGGTCGGGCTGCCGTTCTCCGACCCCGTCCTGGACGGGCCGGTGATCCAGCACGCCGCCCAGACCGCGCTGGAGGGTGGGTTCCGGATCCGGGACGTCTTCGGCATCGTCAGGACGGTGACCGAAGCGGGCGGCAGGGCCGTCGTGATGACCTACTTCAATCCGATCCTCGCGTACGGCGTCGATGCCTTCGCCCACGATCTGGCCGCTGCCGGCGGCGCGGGGGTGATCACCCCCGACCTGATCGTCGACGAGGCCGGTCCGTGGCTGGCGGCGGTACACCGCGAACGGCTCGACCCGATCTTCCTGGTCGCTCCTTCGTCATCGCCGGAACGAATCGCGCGCACCGCCGGGAGCACCGGGGGATTCCTGTACGCGGCGTCCACGATGGGCGTCACCGGCGCCCGCAACCAGGTGTCCGCCGCCGCGCCGACGCTGGTCGCGCGCTGCCGGGAGATCACCGACCTACCCATCGGGGTGGGCCTTGGCGTGCGCACCGGTGAGCAGGCCGCAGAGATCGCAGCGTTCGCCGACGCCGTCATCGTGGGCTCCGCCTTCGTCAGTGCCGCCGAACGGGGCGGCCCGGACGCCGTCGCCGATCTGGCCGCCGAGCTGGCATCGGGCATCCGTCGGGCGGCGGCGGGGTGACGCATTACCTGGCCACGATCCCCTCACCACCGCAAGGGGTCTGGTACGTCGGGCCGATCGCGCTGCGCGCCTACGCGATCTTCATCATCATCGGGATCATCGTTGCCGTCTGGTGGGGCAACAAACGGTTCGTCGCCCGCGGCGGCAGGCCCGGCCGGGTCACCGACATCTCGGTGTTCGCCGTGCCCTTCGGCATCATCGGCGGCCGCATCTATCACGTCATCACCGACAACCAGCTGTACTTCGGCGAGGGCCGGAACCCCTGGAACGCACTCGCCATCTGGAACGGCGGTCTCGGGATCTGGGGCGCCATCGCCTTCGGCGCCGTCGGTGCCTGGATCGGCTGTCGCTACTACAAGGTGCCGTTGGCCTCCTATGCCGACTCGGTCGCCCCCGGCATCGTCGTGGCCCAGGCCATCGGGCGGCTCGGCAACTACTTCAACCAGGAACTCTTCGGCGCCGAGACGACCATGCCGTGGGGGCTCGAGGTCTTCGTCCGCACCCCGGGCGGCGTCACCGGATCGATCCCGGCCAACGGGGTCTGCGAGTTCCCGACGGACTACGTCAAGGCCGCCCCCGAACTGCTCTGCGGCGTGTACCAGCCGACCTTCCTCTACGAGATCCTCTGGAACCTCGCGGTCGCCGCTGTCGTGGTGCTCGCCGACCGGCGGTTCCGGCTGGGCGGCGGCAGGGCGTTCGCGGTCTACGTCGCCGGCTACACGCTCGGCCGGACCTGGATCGAGATGCTGCGGATCGACCCCGCGAACCACATCTTCGGGCTGCGGATCAACGTGTTCACCTCGGTCATCGTGTTCCTCGGCGCCGTCCTGTTCCTGATCCTGCGCAGGCACGTCGGCCGTGAGGACCCCGCGTTGGTGTGGGGCCCGGACCGGCCCGGGCAGAAGTCGACCAGACCCGTCGCGCCCGAGGCCGACGCGTCGGACGCGCAGGATCCGGATGAGCCGACCTCGGGCACCGACCCGGGCAGCGACGGTGACGCAATGGAGCCGTCCGGGCGTCCAGAGCAGGGCGAACGGACCGAACCGGGCCCACCGGTCGGCGGTCGGGGCACGTCGTGACCACGGACCGCGAACCGGACGTGGCGCGACGCACTTTTGCGGGCTGACCTGCTGGTATCGGTCCGGAGCCCCGGTGCGGTAACTTTGGCATCGCTGGGCCATCGTCGTCCCGGTGATCGGCGTTGGTCATCGAGCGCGGGTCACGGTGACGATTCGCGGTAACCCCGCTGTCGGCGCACCGTCGCCCCGTTCGGGCCTGGTGGCCCACCGTCAGCCACAGCAGGCCCAGTCGCTCTACACCGACGTTGTTCCGCGGCGTACAGACCGGCTCCCGGCTGGAACGCGGCACCTTCTGCACCGGGTTTTCTGGATTTTCGCACTGGTTCCTTGTGACGTGTCCACCGTGCACGACACCGCAGCAGCGGTGGATGCGCGCCCGCTGTTTTCGCTACCGACGGGAGGTCTGCCGTGCAGTACTCGGCAACACCCGCCCCCCAAGGGCTGTACGACCCGCAGTTCGAACGTGACGCCTGTGGCGTTGCCGCTGTCGCCGACATCAAGGGCCGTCGCAGCCACTCGATCGTCAACGACGGTGTGACGGCGCTGATCAACCTCGACCATCGGGGAGCGGCCGGCGCCGACCCGGCGGTGGGCGACGGGGCCGGCATCCTGATCCAGGTTCCCGACGAGTTGTTCCGGGCCGTCGTCGATTTCGACCTGCCGGTGAGCGACGACCCCCGGCACGGCCAGGCCTACGCCGTCGGTGTCGGCTTCCTGCCCGCGGACGCCGTCGCCCGCGCCGAGGCCAAGCAGATCGTGGCCGACATCGTCCGTGAGGAGGGGCTGACCCTGCTCGGCTGGCGCACCGTGCCGACCCAGCCGGCCCGCTCCGGCGTCGGCCAGATGGCGCTGGACGTGATGCCGGCGTTCGAGCAGCTCTTCATCACCGCGCGGGCCCGGGCCGACGGCACGCTGCCGTCCGGGCTCGACCTCGACCGGGCTGTCTACCCCGCTCGCAAGCGCATCGAACACGACACCGCCGTGCTGGACAACGGCCGGGCGGCAATCTACTTCGCGTCGCTGTCCAGCCGCACGGTCGTCTACAAGGGCATGCTGACCACGGCCCAGCTGCCCGTGTTCTTCCCGGACCTCACCGACGAGCGGACCATCAGCGCGCTGGCCATCGTGCACTCCCGGTTCTCCACCAACACCTTCCCTGCCTGGCCGCTGGCCCACCCGTTCCGCTACATCGCGCACAACGGCGAGATCAACACGGTCCGCGGCAACCGGAACCGGATGCGCGCACGGGAGGCGATGCTCTCTTCCAAGCTCATCCCCGGTGACCTGGCGCGGGCGTTCCCGATCGTCACCCCGGGAGCGTCGGACTCTGCGTCCTTCGACGAGGTGCTCGAGCTGCTGCATCTCGGCGGCCGCACCCTCCCGCACGCAGTGATGATGATGATCCCGGAGGCCTGGGAGAACAACGCCACGATGGACCCGCAGCTGCGTGGGTTCGCGGAGTTCCACGCCTCGCTGATCGAGCCGTGGGACGGCCCGGCGTGTGTGACGTTCACCGACGGCACCCTGCTCGGCGCCGTCCTGGACCGCAACGGGCTCCGCCCCGGCCGATGGTGGCTGACCACCGACGACACCGTGGTGCTCGCGTCGGAGGCGGGCGTGCTGCCGATCCCGCCGGAGAAGGTGCTGGAGCGCGGCCGCCTGCAGCCCGGCCGGATGTTCCTGGTCGACACCGACCAGGGCCGCATCCTGGACGACACCGAGGTGAAGGAAGAGCTCGCGACCGAACAGCCGTATCGCGAGTGGGTGCACGCCGGACTGGTCCGGCTGACCGACCTGCCCGCCCGCGAGCACGTCACCGTCTCACACCGCAGCGTGCTGGCCCGGCAGCGGATCTTCGGGTACACCGAGGAAGAGCTGCGGGTGCTGATCACCCCGATGGCCGCGAGCGGCGCCGAGGGCATCGGTTCGATGGGCACCGACACACCGGAAGCGGTGCTGTCCACCCGGCCGCGGCTCATCTTCGACTACTTCAGCCAGCTGTTCGCGCAGGTCACGAATCCGCCGCTGGACGCCATCCGGGAGGCCGTTGTCACCTCCCTGTCGTCCGTCATCGGCCCCGAGGAGAACCTGCTCGAGCCCGGGCCGCGGTCCTGCCGTCAGGTCGTGCTGCCGTTCCCGGTGCTCGACAACGACGACCTTGCCAAGCTGATGCGGATGAACGCCGACGGCGAACTGCCGGGTTTCGCGTCCGCCACCGTCTCCGGGCTGTTCGACGTGTCGGGCGGGGCGGAGGCACTGGCCGCGGCCATCGAGCGATGTCGCGTCGAGACCGACGAGGCGGTCGCCGCCGGCGCCCGGGTGATCATGCTGTCCGACCGGCATTCCACCGCGGAACGCGCGCCCATCCCGTCACTGCTGCTGACCTCGGCGGTCCACCAGCACATGGTCCGGCAGAAGACCAGGACGAAGGTGGCGCTGGTCGTCGAGTCCGGTGACGCCCGCGAGGTGCACCACATCGCGCTGTTGCTCGGCTACGGCGCCGGAGCGGTGAACCCGTACCTCGCGCTGGAGAGCGCGGAGGACCTGGCGCGGCACGGCCTGCTGGGCGACGTCACCCCGCACAAGGCGATCCAGAACACCGTCTACGCCCTCGGCAAGGGGGTGCTGAAGGTGATGAGCAAGATGGGCATCTCGACCGTCGGCTCCTACCGCGCCGCGCAGGTGTTCGCCGTCTTCGGCATCGACAACGACGTGCTGGACGAGTACTTCACCGGATCGGCCACCCGGACCGGCGGCAGCGGGCTTGCGACCATCGCCGGTGACGTCGCCGAACGGCACGCGCTCGCCTTCCTGCCGAACCCGCACGCGCTCGAGCATCGCGGGCTGGAAACCGGCGGCCAGTACCAGTGGCGGCGCGAGGGTGAGATCCACCTGTTCAACCCGGAGACCGTCTACCTGCTGCAGCACTCCGCGCGCAGCAAGCAGGAGAAGGTGTTCCGCCGCTACACCGACGCCGTCGACAAGCTCTCCCGGGAGGGCGGCACGCTGCGCGGCTTGTTCGACCTGCACACCGGGCAGCGCCCTGCCGTCCCGCTGGACGAGGTCGAACCGGCGTCGGAGATTGTCAAGCGCTTCGTCACCGGGGCGATGTCCTACGGGTCCATCTCGATCGAGGCGCACGAGACCCTCGCGGTCGCGATGAACAGGCTCGGCGGGAAGTCAAATACTGGCGAGGGAGGTGAAGACATAGAAAGGCTGCTCGACCCGGTGCGCCGGTCCGCGATCAAGCAGGTCGCTTCCGGCCGGTTCGGGGTGACCAGCGCATACCTGGTGAACTCTGCCGAGATCCAGATCAAGATGGCGCAGGGCGCGAAGCCCGGTGAGGGCGGCCAACTGCCCGGGAGCAAGGTGTACCCGTGGATCGCCGCGACCCGGCACGCCACCGCGGGCGTCGGGCTGATCTCGCCGCCGCCGCACCACGACATCTACTCGATCGAGGATCTCAAGCAGCTGATCCATGACCTGCGCAACGCCAACCCGGCCGCGGCCGTGTCGGTGAAGCTGGTGTCCGAACCTGGTGTGGGGACGGTCGCGGCCGGCGTCACCAAGGCCCACGCGGACAAGGTGATCGTCGCCGGCAACGACGGCGGCACCGGCGCCGCCGCGTTGACCTCGCTCAAGCACACCGGTCAGCCGTGGGAGCTGGGCCTCGCCGAGACGCAGCAGACGCTGCGGCTCAACAGGCTCCGCGAACAGGTCAAGGTGCAGGTCGACGGTGGTCTGAAGACCGGCCGTGACGTGGTGGTCGCCGCGCTGCTCGGGGCGGAGGAGTTCGGTTTCTCCACCGCGCCGCTGGTGGTGGCCGGTTGCGTGATGATGCGGGTGTGTCACCTCGACACCTGCCCGGTCGGTATCGCCACCCAGAACCCGGTGCTGCGCCAGCGCTACACCGGAACACCGGAGTTCGTCGAGACCTTCTTCCTGTACCTCGCTCAGCAGGTGCGCGAGTATCTGGCCGAGCTCGGATTCCGGTCCGTCGCCGAGGCCGTCGGGCACGCGGAGATGCTGGACGTGTCGCATGCCGTCGCCCATCACCGGGCGCGCGGACTCGACCTTGCCCCACTTCTCGAGATCCCCGACGTCGAGAGCGACTACTCCTGCACGCATCCCGCGCAACACGACCTGTCGCAGACACTGGACGCGAGGTTGATCGAGCTGGCGGCGCCCGCCCTGCAGGACGCCCGCGGGGTTCGCATCGACCTGCCGATCCGCAACGTGGACCGGACCGCCGGCACCATGCTCGGCTCGGAGGTCACCAGGGTGTTCGGGCCCGAAGGTCTGCCCGACCACACCGTCGAGGTCAACCTGACCGGTACCGCCGGCCAGTCGCTGGGCGCCTTCCTGCCGCGCGGGGTCTCGATCGACCTGCTCGGTGACGCCAACGACTATGTCGGCAAGGGCCTGTCAGGGGGCCGGATCGTGGTCCGCCCGGACGAGAACTCCCCGTCCCAGGCGCCGGGCGTGAAGATCCAGGTGATCGCCGGCAACACCATCGGCTACGGCGCGACGTCAGGGCGAGATGTACCTGCGCGGGCGGGTCGGCGAACGGTTCGCCGTCCGCAACTCCGGCGCGCTGATGGTCGTCGAGGGCACCGGCGACCACGCCTGCGAATACATGACCGGCGGCCGGGTCGTCATCCTGGGCCGGACCGGGCGGAACGTCGGCGCCGGTATGAGCGGCGGGATCGCCTACCTGCTCGATCCGGAACCGGCCAAGGTGAACCCCGAGCTGGTGGACCTCGAGGCGCTCGATCCGGACGAGGTGTTCTGGCTCGGCGAGGTGATCAGCTCACACGCCAAGCTGACCGGATCACGTGCCGCCGCAGCACTTCTGGCCGATTGGCCGATCGCCGCCGTGCGGTTCTCCAGGGTGATGCCGCGCGACTACCGCAGGGTGCTGTCGCTGCGGGCGGAGGCCGCCGCCCGCGGGGTCGACGCCGACGAGATGATCATGGAGGCCAGCCATGGCTGATCCCAGTGGCTTCTTGAAGTACCAGCGGCAGGGTCCGCCCCGTCGCCCGGTGCCGCTGCGGCTGCGTGACTGGGGCGAGGTCTACGAGCCGTTCGCCGACCAGGACACCCGGATCCAGGCCGCCCGCTGCATGGACTGTGGAATCCCGTTCTGCCATCAGGGCTGTCCGTTGGGCAACATCATCCCGGAGTGGAACGACCTGGTGCGGACCGGGAAGTGGGAAGAGGCCTCCGACCGGCTGCACGCCACCAACAACTTCCCCGAGTTCACCGGGCGGCTGTGCCCCGCGCCCTGTGAGGCCGCCTGCGTGCTGGGTATCGGGGACGAGCCGGTCGCCATCAAGCTGGTCGAGCAGGAGATCGCCGACCACGCCATCGCCGGCGGGTACGGCCTGACCCCGCGCCCTCCCGAGCTGTCCACCGGCCGCTCGGTGGCCGTCGTCGGCTCCGGCCCGGCCGGCCTCGCGGCAGCGCAGCAGCTCGCCCGCGCCGGGCATGCCGTCACCGTCTACGAGCGGGACGCCCGGATCGGCGGCCTGATGCGTTACGGCATCCCCGAGTTCAAGATGGCCCGCGAGGTGCTCGACCGCCGGCTCGGCCAGATGGAGGCGGAGGGGGTCACCTTCGTCGTCGACTGCGCCGTCGGGGTGGACGTCACCGTCGAGCAGTTGCAGTCCGACTTCGACGCGGTGGTCATCGCCACCGGGTCCACCGTCCCGCGCGAGCTCACCGTCGACGGACGGCACCTCGATGGTGTGCACCTGGCGATGGATTACCTGGTACAGCAGAACCAGGTGCTGGAAGGCACCAGGGAGTCCGTCGAGATCTCGGCCGAGGGCAAGAACGTCATCATCATCGGCGGCGGTGACACCGGCGCCGATTGCTATGGCACCGCGCTGCGGCAGCAGGCTGCGTCGGTCACCCAGCTCGACATCCATGTCCAGCCGCCGACCACTCGCGACCCGTCGACACCGTGGCCCACCTATCCGCTGATGCTGCGCATCTCGGCAGCGCACGAGGAGGGCGGCGAGCGGGTGTTCGGCGTCAACTCGACCTCGATCGAGGGCGAGGACGGTCACGTCACCGGTCTGCACCTGATCGAGGGCAAGCGGATCCCGGGCGGCTTCATCCCGACCGAGGGCACCGACACGCACATCGCGGCCGACCTGGTCCTGATCGCGCTGGGTTTCGTCGGTCCTGAACGGGAGGGCCTGCTCGACGGGCTGGGTGTGGCCATGTCGGCGCGCGGCACCATCGTCCGTGACGAGAACTACATGACCAGTGTGCCCGGGGTCTTCGTCGCCGGTGACGCGGGCCGTGGCCAGTCGTTGATCGTCTGGGCGATCGCCGAAGGCCGGTCCGCCGCCGCAGGTGTCGACGCCTACCTGGCCGGTTCGTCCTTCCTGCCCGATCCGCTGGAGCCGACCGCAGTTGCGCTGCGTTGAGACGCCACTGCGGAACGTGTTTCCTCAGGTGACCTCCGTGATTGCGGCGTGACTATGGTGTGAGGCCGGCCGCAGAATCGGTTCAGATAGCCGCTAAAGTAGCCGCCATGACTCGCCGCGCAAAGATCGTTTGCACCATGGGACCCGCGACGTCGTCCGAAGAGGGCATTGCCGCTCTGCTGGATGCCGGGATGAACGTCGCTCGGATGAATTTCAGCCACGGCGACTACGCCGACCACAAGGTCATCTATGACCGGCTCCGCGCCGCCGCCCACGCATCGGGCAAGGCGCTGGCGATCCTGGCCGACCTACAGGGTCCGAAGATCCGTCTCGGCCGGTTCTCCGACGGCCCGCACGAGTGGAACACCGGCGAGAACGTGACCATCACCGTCGACGACGTCGTCGGGACCCGCGACAGGGTTTCCACCACGTACAAGGGGCTGGCGCAGGACGCCCGCCCCGGCGACCGGCTGCTGATCGACGACGGCAAGGTCGGCCTGGTCGTCACGCACGTCCGGGACAACGACGTGATGTGCTCGGTCACCGAGGGCGGGCCGGTGTCCAACAACAAGGGCATCTCGCTGCCCGGGATGAACGTGTCCGTGCCGGCGATGAGCCAGAAGGACATCGACGACCTGCAGTTCGCGCTGTCGCTCGGCGTCGACGTCATCGCGCTGTCCTTCGTCCGTTCGCCGTCGGACGTGGAGCTCGTGCACAAGGTGATGGACGAGCTCGGCGTGCCGCGGCTGCCCGTCATCGCGAAGCTGGAGAAGCCGGAGGCGGTCGCCAATCTCGAGGCGATCGTGCTCGCGTTCGACGGGATCATGGTGGCCCGCGGCGATCTGGGTGTCGAACTCCCGCTGGAGCAGGTTCCGCTGGTGCAGAAGCGCGCCGTGCAGATCGCCAGGGAGAACGCCCGCCCGGTGATTGTCGCCACTCAGATGCTGGACTCGATGATCGAGCACTCGCGGCCCACCAGGGCCGAGGCCTCGGACGTCGCCAACGCGGTGCTGGACGGTGCGGACGCGCTGATGCTGTCGGGCGAGACCTCGGTCGGCAAGTACCCGATCATCGCCGTCAAGACCATGGCGAAGATCATCGAGGCGGTCGAGGGCGAGTCGGTCGCGGTCCCGCCGCTGACCCATGTCCCCCGTACCAAGCGCGGCGTGCTGTCCTATGCCGCGCGCGACATCGGCGAGCGTCTCGAGGCGAAGGCCCTAGTGGCCTTCACCTCCTCGGGCGACACGGTCCGCCGACTCGCCCGCTTGCACACCCCGTTGCCGTTGCTGGCGTTCACCCCGATCGAGTCGACCCGCAATCAGCTCTCGTTGACCTGGGGCGTCCAGACCTTCGTCACTCCGTCGGTGGAGAACACCGACCAGATGGTCGATCAGGTCGATGTCGGGCTGCTGAAGGTGCCCGGTTACTCCAAGGGCGACACGGTCGTCATCGTCGCCGGATCCCCGCCGAACACCTCCGGGTCCACGAACCTGATCCGGGTGCACCGGCTCGGTCACCGGGATTGATCCCGGCCGGACGGGTGCTGACGGCGGTCAGGGCACCGATACGGTGAACGGCGTGAACGATCTGACCGCCACCGGCAGCACGCCTGGCCTCACTCTCGACATCGACGGCGTCCCCCGCGGGCAGGCCGTCGTCGACGCGCTTGTCTCGCTGCTGAACCTGGAGCGACTGGAGGACAACCTCTACCGCGGCATCTCCCCGGAGGTCTCGCCGGCCCGGGTCTTCGGTGGGCAGGTGGCCGCGCAGGCGCTGATCGCGGCCGGTCGCACAGTGCCCAGCGAGCGCCGGGTGCACTCCCTGCACTCCTATTTTCTGCGGCCCGGCAGCCCGACGCAGCCGATCGTCTACCAGGTGGATCGGGTACGCGACGGCATGTCCTTCACCACCCGCAGGGTCGTCGCCATCCAGCACGGGAAGCCGATCTTCACGATGTCGGCATCATTCCAGGTCGACGAGCCCGGTGTCGATCACGCCGTGCCGATGCCGGCGGTTCCGGCGCCTGAGGCGCTGGCCGGCTACGCCGAACGCATCGCGCCGATCAAGGAGCGGATGGCGGTCTGGGGCCGCATCCCGCGGCCGTTCGACATCCGCTACGTCGACGACCCGCCCTGGGTGTCCAGGCTCTCGGGCCCGCAGCCGCAGGCGAACAACAAGATGTGGTTCCGCGCGGACGGCGTGCTGCCTGACGACGAGTTGTTGCACGTCTGCGTCCTGGCCTACCTCTCCGACCTGACGCTGCTCTACTCGGTGCTCGCCACCCACGCGCTGTCGGCCGAGTTCGACCGCTTGCAGATGGCTTCGCTGGACCACGCCATGTGGTTCCACCGGCCGTTCAGGGTGGACGACTGGGTGCTGTACGACGTCAGCTCGCCCAGCGCATCGGGAGCACGCGGCCTGGGTACCGGGCGCTTCTTCGACCAGCAGGGCCGACTGCTGGCGACCGTTGTGCAGGAGGGTCTCGTCCGGCTGCGGTGACGTCCTGCCCGACGATCTTCCCGATGCCTGGGGGCGGGCTCCCACCTGCGCCGATCAGTCAGTAGCGTGGCCAACGACCGGTTCGGGTACCGGTGCTGCACACCGTGGGCCGCCGTGGTCCCGGGACGAACGAGAAGGAGTGCCGATGAGTCTGAGTGACGACGACATCACGACCGGATCCGCTGCGGTCGAAGGTCCCGCCGACGGCGGTGCCGACGGCGTTGCCGGTGTGTCGGACGGCGGTGCTGATGGGGGAGCCGATGGTGGCGCGGATGGTGGAGCCGACGGCGGTGCAGATGGCGGTGCTGACAGTGGTGCCGAAGGCCCGGCCGACGGTGGCGCGGGCGGCGTTGCCGGCGTCCACGACGGCGGTGCTGATGGGGGAGCCGATGGTGGCGCGGATGGTGGAGCAGACGGTGGCGCCGACGGCGGTGCTGACGGGGCCGCTGGCAGCTGATGCCCGAGACTGACGGAACGGGGGCGCCCGTACTCGGGCGCCCCCGCCTCACCCCGGCTGCGACCCCGGCACTGCGTCGATGCATCGGCATCGATTCCGGCGACTTCGCCGATCGGTACTGGGGTTCCGGCGCGCTCCTGACGCCCGCCGCCGCGCTCGGACGGGACTTCGCCGATCTGCTCTCGATCGCAGCCGTGGACGAGTTGATCTCCCAGCACGGTCTGCGCACCCCCTTCCTCCGGATGGCCAAGAACGGCACCGTGCTCGCCCCGTCGACGTACACCCGGTCCGGCGGCGTCGGTGCCGGCATCGCCGACCAGGTCGCGGACGACAAGGTGCTGGGCCAACTCGCCGGCGGCGCCACCCTGGTCCTGCAGGCGTTGCATCGCACCTGGCCACCGCTGATGCACTTCGGCACGGCCCTGGCCGCCGAGCTGGGCCACCCGGTGCAGATCAATGCCTACATCACCCCGCCGGAGAACCAGGGCTTCGCAGCCCACTACGACACCCACGACGTCTTCGTGCTGCAGGTCGCCGGGACCAAGCGCTGGACGATCCACGCACCGGTGCTGGCCGATCCGTTGCCGCATCAGACCTGGGACCAGCGCAAGACCCAGGTCGCGGCCCGGGCCGCCGAGGAGCCGTTGATCGACGCGGTGCTGCGACCGGGCGATTCGCTGTACCTGCCGCGCGGTTTCCTGCATTCCGCGGTCGCGCAGGGCGAGGTGTCGATCCACCTGACCGTCGGCGTGCACACCCTGACGGCCTACGACCTGGCACGGGAGCTGATCTCCGGTGCCGCCAACGACCGTGAGCTGCGCCGCTCGCTACCGGTGGGACTCGATGTGACGGACCTCGATGCGATGGCCGGACATCTGAAGGATGCTGCCGCGCGGCTGGCCGCCTCGGTCGCACACGCCGATACCGCCGAACTGACCGCTCTCGCCGGGCGGGTGGGCCGCCGGCAGGCCGGCGAGAGCAGGCCGGCGCCGATGCCGCCGCTCGCACAACTCGACCTGCTGCGCGGGCTCACCTCGTCGACACCGCTGGTGCTGCGGGCAGGTCTGCAGCCGATCGTCCGGCCCAGCGGTGATCGCTTCCTCCTTGACGTGCTTGACACCACCATCGGATGGCCGGCCGAGGTCGCACCTGCGCTCCGACACGCGTTGTCCGGCAGCGTTTTCCGGCCTGACGGTCTCCCTGGGCTGGAGCCGGACGAGCAGTTGGTGATGGCGCGGCGGCTGGTCCGTGAGGGGATTCTGGTCGGTGCCGGTGCCGGTGCCGGTGCTGGTGCTGGTGCTGGTGCTGGTGCCGGTGCTGTCGGTGTCGGGGCTGCCGGGGCGGGCGGACCGCGGGATCCCGTCCCAGGTGAGTAGCAGCGGCGCATCGCCCACGCCGGATCGCTCCGAGCGGTGTTCGGTGCAATCGGCCCTGCGGGCGGACCCGATGCTGGGCACCGCCTTTCCCGCCGGCCGGCTGCTGCTGGTCGAGCAGCCGGGCCCGTGGGGCCGGGCCGGACTGGTCGACTCGCGTTTCGACCGTTCCGTCGCGCATCGGTTGATCGCCCGGCTCGATCCGGTCGGTGTCAGGGTGCTGGCCATCCGCCGGCCCGGCCGGACGTTGGATGCGGGGCCGCGCCGGTGGGGACTCGCCGATTGCCGTCCCGGCCGGGAACGCCTGCGGTGGGGCACCTTTCACGACGACGCGGACCTGCTCTCGCTGCAGGTCGACGGGCTGCGCGATGAGGGCGGCGACCCCACCGGCGTTGGGGACCTGGCGGCGCCGGTCGACGATCCTGCCCCGGTGTTCCTCGTCTGCGCGCACGGCACCCACGACGTGTGTTGCGCGATGCGGGGTCGGCCGGTCGCGGCTGCCCTCGCCGAGGCGCGGCCGGGCCGGGCGTGGGAGTGCAGCCATGTCGGCGGCGACCGGTTCGCGGCCAACGTCCTGGTGCTGCCGTCGGGCCTGCTGTACGGGCGGGTCGTCGAATCCTCGGCGTCGCCGATGGCGGATGCGGCCGATCGGGGAGTCGTCGTCGAACATCACCTGCGCGGCCGGGTCGGTTTTCCTCCTGCTCAGCAGGCCGCGATGGCACACGTGCACAGGGAGATACCCGGGCTGACCGTCGGCGACGTACGGCCCGTCAGCGCGACCCGCACGGAACCAGGCCTGATCGTCGTCCGGGTGCAGGCGGCGGGGGAGCAGTTCGAGGTTCCGGTCCGGGTCGAGCAGTCCGCGCGCGAGTGGTTGACCTGCCAGGCATTGCAGCCCTCGTCCGCGTCGGTGTACCTGCCGCAGTCGATCAGCCGGATCAGTGCCGCATCGACCGACGCCGACGCCGACGCCGCCGGCGCCGCGCGGAGCGAATGACGACACCGTGCCTCTAGGCTGCGGCCGTGAGGCTGCCGCGGTCGACCATCGCGCTCGAGGTGGCGCTGCGGGTGATCTTCGGCGTGCTGCCGGCTGGGATGCGCAAGGTGCTGGCCGGGCGCCCGATCCGGCGGGACGGCCTGACCCTCGACCCTGACCTGCAGTTGCTGCTGCGGCTCGAGCGGCTGACCACGGCGGGGACGCCCGCGGTCACCCTGCAACGCCGGCGCGAACACCTCGACGTCGCCGGAGCGCTCGCCGGCGGCCCCGCCGCGCCGGGCATGACGGTCCGGGGGCTGGCAATCCCGAGCATCGACCCGAATCGCCGGCTGGACGCCCGGTTGTACACACCGGACGGCCTGCCGCCAGGATCCGGCCTGCTCGTCTTCCTGCACGGCGGTGGCTGGGTCAACGGCAGTCTCATCAGCCATGACCCGCTCTGCAGGTTTCTGGCGGCACAGGCCGGTGTGCGGGTGCTGTCCGTCGCGTACCGGCTGGCCCCGGAGCATCCGTTGCCGGCCGCGATCGACGATGTGACAACGGCGTTCGCCTTTGCGCGTGAGAACGCGGCGGACCTGGGCGCCGACCCGGAAGCGATCGCCATGGGCGGGGACAGCGCCGGCGGCAACCTGGCGGCGGTCGTCACCCACCTGGCGGTGCGGGCCGGTCGTCCGGCGCCCGCCTTCCTGTTGCTGTTCTACCCGGCCTGCGACGCCGCACGCCGGTCGCCATCCAGGGTCCTGTTCGCGAAGGGTTTCTTCCTCACCGAGGCCGACATCGACTGGTTCTGCGACAAGTACCTGCCGGCCGGCGTCGATCGCAGCGACCCGCGCGCGTCGATCCTGCTGGCGCCCGACCTGTCCGGGATGCCGGCCGGCTATCTGGTGACAGCGGGGTTCGACCCGCTGCGAGACGAGGGCGAGATGTTCGCGCACCGACTCCGCGAGGCCGGTGCCCGGATGACGCTGCGCAGAGAGCCGGACCTGATCCATGGTTTCGCCAGCATGATCGGCATCTCTGGACGCTGCCGGGAAGCGGTCGCCCAGGCGGCGGGCGCGCTGCGGGTGGGGCTGACGCTGACCGACCGCGAGTCCGCGCCGCATCCCTGATTCCTCGGTCCGGGCACCCTCTATCTCCGGGTGACGGCCGCCCGGAAAGTCCTATTCTGATCCGATGAAAACTGCCCATTCGAACACCCGGCTGAAATGGGCCATCCGGATCGTCTTCCACACATTGCCGCCCGCGGGGCGCCGTCTGCTGGCTGGTCGGCAGATCCATCGGGACGGTGAGGCTCTCGACCCCGACATGCAACTCCTGCTCCGGCTCGGACGCCTCACCTCGCGCCGCGCACCGGCGCCGACGCTGCAGAGCCGGCGCAAGCAATTGGAGGTCGGCGGCCCACTGGTCGGCGGCCCGGTAGAGGCAGGGGTCGCGGCGAGCGAGATCGTCATGGGCGATGCGCTTTCCGGGCGTCTCTACACACCGGACGGTCTGCCGCCGGGATCGCCGCTGCTGGTCTTTTTTCACGGCGGAGCATGGGTCACCGGCAGCCTGGACAGTCATGATCGGCTCTGCCGATTCCTGGCGGCGCACGCCGAGCTGCAGGTGCTGTCCGTCGGTTACCGGCTCGCACCCGAGCACCCGTTCCCGGCCGCCGTCGACGACGCCGCGGCAGCGTTCGACTACGCCCGGCGGCATGCCGGGGAACTAGGCGCCGATCCGAACCGGATCGCCGTGGGCGGCGACAGCGCGGGCGGCAACCTGGCCGCCGTCACGGCGCACCTCGCGGTCCGTGCCGGTCGCCCTGCGCCGGCCTTCCTGCTGTTGCTGTATCCGCACTGCGATACGGCCGGCCGCTCCGCCTCCCGCGAGCTGTTCGCCGACGGGTTCGGTCTCACCGACCGGGACATCGAGTGGTTCACCGACCAGTACCTGCCGCCGGGGATGGACCGAGCAGACCCGCGGGCGTCGATCGTCTCGGCGGAGGATCTCTCGGGCATGCCGGCGACCTACCTGGTGACAGGCGGGTTCGATCCGCTGCGGGACGAGGGCGAGTTGTTCGGCCGTCGGCTGGCGGCCGCCGGTGTCCGGGTCGTCCAGCGCAAAGAGCCCGACCTGATCCACGGTTTCGCAAATCTGCTCGGCATCTCGGTGCGCTGCCGGGAATCCGTCGCACACGCGGCGGGGGCGCTGCGAGCCGGGCTCGTGCTGGCCGACGATCGACGGGCGACCGAGTGACCGCCGGGCTGTTGACCGGCGGTGGCCACAGCCGGTGACGCTTCCGAAACGACGCGGCCGGTCGATGTGCCCCCGGTGAGACTCGAACTCACACTGTGCGGGATTTGAATCCGCTTCCTCTGCCAATTGGGATACGGGGGCAGGCCCCGTCACCGGGGCAGGAGCAATCTTAGACGGCTGCCGGACCGGCCCTGGGCAACGGCGGCGACAACGATGTCGGTTGCGTCCCGAAGTGACCGTTCAGATCACACCAGGCACACCATGGACGTAGCCTTCGGGACACATTGCCCCGTTACGCTGACGCCGGGACCAATGGCCGATCCGCGGCCATCGGCATGGCTGGAGGGGTGCCGATGACGACTCCGAGACGAGTGCTCATCGCCGAAGACGAGGCTTTGATCAGGCTGGACCTCGCAGAGATGTTGTCCGAAGAGGGTTTCGAGGTCGTCGGCCAGGCAGCCGACGGGGAACAGGCCGTCGCGATGGCGATCGATCTGCGCCCGGACCTGGTGATCCTCGACGTGAAGATGCCCAAACGCGACGGAATCGACGCGGCAGGGGAGATCGTCGCCGAACAGATCGCGCCGGTTGTCATCCTGACCGCCTTCTCACAGCGCGACCTGATCGAGCGCGCACGCGACGCCGGGGCGATGGCCTACCTCGTCAAGCCGTTCTCCAAGGCCGACCTGTTGCCCGCCATCGAACTGGCGGTGGCCCGCTACGCCGAGACGGCGGCTCTGCGGGCGGAGGTCGCGGACATCACCCAGCGGCTCGAGGCGCGGAAGATCATCGACCGGGCGAAGGGTTTGCTGATGACGCATCAGAAGATGACGGAGCCGGAAGCGTTCCGCTGGATCCAGCGGACGGCGATGGATCGCCGGACGTCGATGCAGGCGGTGGCCGGCGCGGTGCTCGAGGGCCTGGCAGCGAAAAGCTGACCTCGGGCGCGCCGTCGGTAACGGTTCGGTATGGCGGTGGTGTTAACAATTGTCCGCTTTGTGCGCTTGCTGTATCTGCACGGAAAGAAATCACCCGTAGAGCCTCCCTTCGACCGGAGGATCTACGGGTGATTGTGCGTTGTGGCAAAGGTTTGCCGGGAGTAGTGAGGGACGCTCTGTGACGGTAAGTAACCGAACCGTGATCGGTGCAGGTCAGCGATGCGTGGCAGACCGGACAAGTCGTGAAGTCATGCCGCGTGTGGCCGGCGCGTCGCGTTTTGGTTACGAGGCCTCGCAAATGCATGGGCCTACGCCGTCCGTGGGATAGGTTCCCGGGCGTGTCCGGCGTCGTCGGCACGACCGGTAAGCAAATACCCGGTCACAAGAATCCTCGGAGGTGGCCTGTGCATCGACGTTCGATGCGACCCGCCCTCGTCCTGGTGGCCATTGCCACCCTGACGCTGGCGGCATGTGGTTCCAAGTCCAATGACAGTTCGACGACTTCGGCGGCGGCACCCGCGGCCAGTGGCGCCTCGTCGGCGGCGTCCGGTAGCGCAGATGCCTCCGGCAGCGCGTCGGCCGCCCCCGGTGGTCTGGCCATCACCCCGCTCAAGCAGATCACTCCGGAGGGCACCGACGTGCCCGCCGCGAGCGCCACCACCCCGGTCCTTCCGGCCGGCGATGGCACGGCGAAGTGCGAGGCGGGTCAGAACATCGCCATGGCGGGCGCCCTGACCGGCCCGAACGCCGCGCTCGGTATCAACATCCTCAACGGCGCACAGTTGGCCGTCGATCAGTTCAACGAGGCCAACGCGGACTGTCAGATCTCGATCAAGCAGTTCGACACCGAGGGTGACCCGCAGAAGGCCACCCAGGTTGCGCCGCAAATTGTCGGCGATGCCTCGGTCATCGGCCTGCTGGGCCCGGCATTCTCCGGCGAGACCAAGGCCACCGGCCCGATCTTCAACCAGGCCGGACTGGTGTCAGTCACCGCATCGGCCACCAACCCGGGCCTGACCACCAACGGCTGGACCAACTTCTTCCGTGGTCTGGGCAATGACAACTCGCAGGGCGGCGCCACCGCCAACTACCTCAAGGGCGAGCAGGGCTACACCAAGGTCTGTGTCGTCCAGGACAACACCGACTACGGCGTCGGCCTTGCCGAGGTCGTCACCGAAACCCTCGGCGAAGCCGCCGACGGCAATTGCGCCGTGAAGGTCAAGTCCGGCGACAAGGACTTCTCGGCCGGTATCCAGCTGATCAAGGGTGAAACCCCGGACGCGGTCTACTACGCGGGCTACTACGCCGAGGCCGCACCGTTCGTCCAGCAACTGCGTGACGCCGGAGTCACCGCGCCCTTCGTGGCCGGTGACGGCGTCAACGATCCGCAGTTCGTCGATCAGGCCGGCGAGGCCTCCAAGGACGCGATCCTGACCTGCCCGTGCGGGCCGGCGCCGGAAGATTTCGCCGCGCAGTACCAGGAGGCGTTCAACATCGCGCCCGGCGTCTACTCCGTGGACGCGTACGACCTGGCGACGATCATGCTCACCGGCATCGCCTCCGGTGATGTCACCGATCGCGCCAGCATGATCGAGTACTTCAAGACCTACGAGGGTGAAGGTCTTGCGAAGTCCTACAAGTGGGATTCCAGCGGCGAGCTCGCCGTTGCGAACCCGTGGCTGTACCAGGTTCAGTAACCTCCCCGCCGCGAGTCCGTCCGGCGACCGGGTCCACACCTGTCGGTGTGGTCCGGTCGCCGGGTGGCCGCGGTGCCCTCATGCTGTCCACCACCGCACGCGCTCTGTTGAGCTGGCCGGCCATTGAAGGAGCACGATGTGATGGGTAGTTGGGTGGACGCGAGCAATGTTCTCGCGATGGCGCCGATCAATTTCAACACCGGCGCACTGGTCACAAATTTCTGGCAGTTGACCATCGACGGCCTGGCCTACGGCGCGATCTACGCGCTGGTCGCCGTCGGATACACCCTCGTCTACGGCGTGCTGCGACTGATCAACTTCGCCCACTCCGAGATCTTCATGCTGGGCATGTTCGGCCAGTACGCGGTGCTGCTGGCCCTCGGTTTCTCGCCGAGCGGCAACGTGTACAGCGAGGGCGTGGTGATGACCATCGTCTATCTCGGGCTCGCGCTGATTGGCGGCATGGCAGTCTCCGGCGGAGCCGCTGTCGCCCTCGAACGCATTGCCTACCGTCCGCTGCGAAAACGCAACGCGCCGTCCCTGGTCTTCCTGATCACCGCCATCGGTGCGTCGTTCGTGATCCAGGAATTCGTGCACTACATCCTCCCGCAGCTGACCGACAACGAGCTGGGTGGTGTGAATGCGCAGATCCCGATCCGCTTGGTCGCACCGCAGGAGGTGTTCGGGTTCCTCGGCGCATCGGTCACGAACATCACCCTGATCATCGTCATATCGGCGTTCATCCTGGCCCTCGGCACCGACACCTTCGTGAACCGCACCAAGTTCGGGCGCGGTATCCGGGCAGTCGCCCAGGACCCGACAACAGCGACGCTCATGGGTATCTCGCGCGAGCGGGTCATCATGCTGACGTTCCTGCTCGGCGGCCTGCTGGCCGGCGCCGCCGCCCTGCTCTACACGCTCCGAGTGCCGAACGGGATCATCTACTCCGGCGGATTCATCCTGGGCATCAAGGCGTTCGCCGCCGCCGTCCTCGGTGGTATCGGCAACCTGCGCGGTGCTCTCCTCGGCGGCCTCATCCTCGGGGTCATGGAGAACTACGGTCAGGTCCTCTTCGGCACCGGATGGCGTGACGTCGTCGCGTTCGTCCTGCTCATCGGCATCCTGATGTTCCGCCCGACCGGCATTCTCGGCGAGACCCTGGGGAGGGCGCGGGTATGAGCACAGCCTTCAAGGATCGCCCGAAAGGCGGCGTGGGCGACGGATTCCGCAGTTGGTGGAATGCGCTGGCGCGGCCCACCCAGTGGCTCGTCGGCGTCCCCTTCATCGCGGTGCTGGCCCTGTTGCCGCTGCTGAACATCCCGCTGCTGACCACCGAGGGCACCAACTTCGGGTCGGTCATGGCGCAGTTCGGGATGTACGCGCTGATCGCCATCGGCCTCAACGTGGTCGTCGGCCAGGCGGGCCTCCTCGACCTGGGATACGTCGGCTTCTACGCCGTCGGTGCTTACACGGTGGCGCTGTTGACCAGCCCGGACAGCCCGTGGAACCAGACCGGGCCCGACGGTTGGCTGTCGAAGGACTGGGCCTGGCTGGCGGTCCTGCCCATCGCCATGGCGATCACCGCACTGTCCGGCCTACTGCTGGGCTCACCGACCCTGCGGTTGCGGGGGGACTACCTGGCGATCGTCACGCTCGGCTTCGGCGAGATCGTCCGGCTGCTGGCCGACAACCTCGAGGAGATCACCGGGGGTGGTCGCGGCCTGTCGCAGGTGGCGTATCCGCGGATCGGTGTCACCGACGACTTCCCGCTCGGCGTGTTCTCCGCCGGCAACGTCGGCAAGACACTGAACGCCGGCGTCTGGTGGTACTGGGTGTCGCTGTTCCTGATCATCGTCGTGCTGCTGTTCGTGGGAAACCTCGAGCGATCGCGCGTCGGCCGGGCCTGGGTGGCCATCCGGGAGGACGAGGACGCGGCCGAGATCATGGGCGTGCCGACGTTCAAGTTCAAGCTCTGGGCCTTCGTCATCGGCGCGATGATCGGCGGCATGTCCGGTGCGCTCTACGCCGGCCAGGTGCAGTTCGTGGTACCGACCAACTTCAACGTCATCAACTCGGTGCTGTTCCTGTGCGCCGTCGTGCTCGGCGGCCAGGGCAACAAACTCGGGGTCATACTGGGTGCCTTCATCATCGTGTACCTGCCGAACTTCTTCCTCGGACGAACGGAGATCCTCGGCATCCCGGTCAACGGTGACGACATCGCTGAGTACAAGTACCTGTTCTTCGGAGTCGCGCTGATGGTGTTGATGATCTTCCGGCCACAGGGCCTGATACCGGTCCGGCAGAAGCTGCTGACCTATGGCCGTGAGCTGTACGTCGCCGCCCGCCGGCGCCGGGTCGTCGAGCAGCCGGAGGTGACCAAGTGAGCCGCGATGATTCCGATTCGCTGCACGACCCCGGTGCCGTTGGTGCGGGTGCGGAGGTCGGCGAGGAATACCGGCACATGTCGGAGGAGGCGTTCGGCGAGGGCCCTGTCGGCCCGATGATCCTCGACGAGTCGGTGGTCGTCGATGTCGCCGACGTGCATCCCGAACTGGCCGACCCGGAGGTGGTCGCCGAGATCGTCGCGCCCACCCGGGAGATCGACACCCCCCTCGGCAAGCCACTTGTCGAGCTGCGGGACGTGACCGTCAGGTTCGGCGGGCTGGTTGCGCTGGACAGCGTCACGTTCGACATCAACCGTGGCGAGATCCTTGGTCTGATCGGCCCCAATGGCGCCGGCAAGACCACCTGCTTCAACGCGATGACGGGCGTCTACCGGCCGACCTCGGGCACCGTGACGTTCGACAACCAGGTGCTGGGGAAGCTGAAGCGGAATCAGATCACCCGGCTCGGCATCGCCCGCACGTTCCAGAACATCCGGCTGTTCTCCGAGATGACCGCACTCGAGAACGTCGTCGTCGGCACGGACGCCCGGCACAAGACGTCCGTCCCCGGGGCGACCTTCCGCGTTGCCCGCCACCGCCACGAGGAACGGGACGCGATCGATCGCGGGATGGCCCTGCTGGAATTCGTCGGCATCGGTGCACGGGCGACGGAGAAGTCCAGGAACCTGCCGTACGGCGACCAGCGCCGGCTGGAGATCGCCCGGGCGCTGGCCACCGAACCGAAGCTGCTGTGCCTCGACGAACCGGCCGCCGGCTTCAACCCGGCCGAGAAGGCCGCGTTGATGGACCTGATCCGCAAGATCAGGTCCGACGGGTACACGGTGCTGCTGATCGAGCACGACATGCGCCTTGTGATGGGCGTGACCGACCGCATCGTGGTGCTGGAATTCGGCAAGAAGATCGCCGAGGGCCTGCCCACCGACATCCGCGACAATCCCGCCGTGGTGGCTGCCTACCTGGGGGTTCCCGACGATGCCACTGCTTGAGATCCGTGACATGACCGTCGGCTACGGCCGGATCGAGGCGCTGCACGGCATCTCGCTCTCCGTGGAGGACGGTGAGCTCGTGACGTTGATCGGCGCCAACGGCGCCGGCAAGACGACCACCATGCGGGCCATCTCCGGAATCCGGCCGCTGACCCGCGGAACGATCATGTTCGACGGCCAGGACATCACGAAGATGAAGGCGCACCTGCGGGTGCTGGCCGGCATCGTCCAAGCGCCCGAGGGCCGCGGAGTCTTCCCCGGGATGACGGTCCAGGAGAACCTGGACATGGGACACTACGGGCGGAAATTCAAGACCAAGGCGGAGTACCGGGCGACCCTGGACAGGGTGCTGGAACTGTTCCCGCGCCTCGAGGAACGCCGCGACCAACTGGGCGGGACCCTGTCCGGCGGTGAGCAGCAGATGGTCGCCATCGGTCGGGCGATGATGGCCCGCCCCCGGGTGCTGTTGCTGGACGAGCCGTCGATGGGACTGGCGCCGATGATGATCCAGCAGATCTTCCGCATCGTCTCCGAGATCAACGCCAGTGGCGTGACGATCCTGCTGGTCGAGCAGAACGCCCAGCAGGCCCTGTCCCGCTCCGACCGCGCCTACATCCTGGAGACCGGCGAGGTCGTCAAGTCTGGGCCCGGCCCGGAGCTCCTGGCCGACCCGTCGATCAAAGAGGCCTACCTGGGCGTGGCGTAGGCCGGCCGGGCTGCCCCCCAGCGGGTTTTCGTCCGCTGCCGCCCATGTTTCGGTGTTGATCATGGCAATACTCGCAGCTTTCGACCTCGACACGCCGTGCTGGCTGCGATCTTTGTCATGATCAACTAGCGCCGGGGCGGGCTCTGTCACCACCGTGCAGCCGCCCGGGTGTTGTCAGATCAGCCAAGGAGGCGTCGGAGCGCAGCGATCAGCGGCTCAGGTCTGACGTAGATGTCGTTCGCTGTGGCGTAGAGGATGGTCCAGCCGGCGTCAGTCAATTCGTTGTGCCGTCGGCGATCCTTATTCAGCGAGCCATCGCCGGAATGGAAATCCTCGCCGTCGTACTCGAGACCGACCCGTCGCTGTCGCCAACCCATATCGAGACGACGCGAGCCACCCGCCGCAACTGGCACCACAATCTGGAGTTCCGGCGCCGGCAACGAGGCCTGATGGACCCGGAAGCGGGTCCTGGACTCCATCGCCGATTCCGACAGCCCGTCGGCCAGTGCAGTCCAGCGCCGAACCGCGATGATCCCGCGTCGACGATGCGCTCGATCGGCCGCCTGGATCACGTCGCCTCGAGTCACCGCCCGGCAAGAGAGCGCTGCGTCCAGCACCGCGAGGACATCGATCTCCCGCGACGAACATGCCACGTCGATGGCCGTATCGGCGGCGTCGGTCAACCACAATCCCTGCCGTACAACCGAAGCACTGCGAGGAACGGCCTGGTGGAGAATGACTCCGCGGCGCTGACGGAGTGACCTACCGTCAGCGGTCGTCACGTGTAGGAGTCCGTCGTCGATGACGCCGAAGCCGTGCAGCGCAGCTGCGGTGCGATGACACGCGATCAATTCACACCCGACAGATACCTGTAACGCCTGCAGGCGGCAACGCAGGTCGATGTCGGTTCCGACGTAGACCCCTCGCCAAGGGTGTGCGACCAGTCCGGAAGCGACCGCCGATGCGATGCCGCGCCAGCCAAGGACCGGTTGAATTTGCTGCGTCGTGCGGATACTCCCGCCATTGAAGGTGACGGGACGATCGTTGGCCATCGCACAACGCTGTCCGCGTCGAGCGGTGCCCACCGGGGCAGCGTCGCGAATGTGGACGAAGTTCCGATGCGGTGACAAATCAGCAGGGTTAGTGCCCTGCCCCAACGCTGGGACGGAGGTCCGTGCGAGTTGATCATGGCAAAACTCGCACCAAAGGGCCTCGACACGCCGAGATCTATGCGAGTTTCGCCATGATCATCGGGAGATCGCAGGCGCAATCATCGCGCGGAACTTGCCGGCGGTCAGGCGTGGAGGTCGCGGAGCAACACCGACAAGCGGGCGGTGCAGATGCGACGGTCCTGGTCGTCGCTGATCACGATCTCGAACGTGCACAGGGTCCGGCCCAGCGAAATGGGTACGGACACCGCGGTGACGATCCCGTCGGCGGCGGAGCGGTGATGGCTGCAGCTCAGCTCGATCCCCAGCGGGGCTCTTCCCTCACCGACCAGCGCCCCATGGAACGAACCCATCGTCTCCGCCAGGGCCGCGCTGGCGCCGCCGTGAAGCAGGCCGAACGGCTGCCGGTTGCCGGCCACCGGCATCGTCGCGACGACCCGCTCGCGGGTGAACTCGATCAGCTCGATACCCAGGTTCTCGGCGAGCTCGCCGCGCATTCCGCGCACGATTTCCAGCACGGCCCGCGGATCGGCCGGCTGGGGGAGGGCTGCGAGGGCGCGCATGCCTGCGGGACCGGGCGGTGGCGTCATCGGGTCTCCAACGTTGTTCCGGGAAGGGTCGCGCGGCCGGCTCGCGACGCGCGACCCGAGTGAACCGGGACACCGTCAGTGCGGATATCCGGCGAATCTGCAGTGTCGGACCCTGACCTTAGACTCGGGCCCGTGAGTCCAACGACGACAGGTACCCGTTCCCGCAGCACCGCCACCCGAGGCGCCACCGGCCGGGGCGGTTCCGGTGCGGCCCCGGCGCCGGTGGAGGCACCTACAGGGCCTGTGCTGTTGCTGCTGGACGGCCATTCGATCGCCTACCGGGCTTTCCACGCGCTGCCGGCAGAGAACTTCTCCACCACCACCGGACAGTTCACCAACGCGGTCTACGGGTTCACCTCGATGTTGATCAACCTGCTGCGGGACGAGCGGCCGACGCATGTCGCGGTGGCGTTCGACCTCTCCCGGCAGACCTGGCGCAGGGACGAGTTCGTCGAATACAAGGCGAACCGGTCGGCCTCGCCGTCGGAGTTCAACGGTCAGGTCGAGCTGATCAAGGAGGTACTGGGGGCACTGCGGATCCCGACCGTCACAGCCGAGAACTACGAGGCCGATGACGTCATCGCGACGCTCACCATGCGGGCGGTCGCCGAAGGCATGACCGTCCGCATCTGCACCGGCGATCGTGATGCGCTGCAACTGGTCTCGGACGACGTGACGGTTCTCTATCCCAAGCGCGGGGTGTCGGAGCTGACCCGGTTCACGCCGGAGGAGGTGGAGGCCAAGTACGGGCTCACGCCGCTGCAGTACCCCGACTACGCGGCGCTTCGCGGCGATCCCTCCGACAACCTGCCCGGGATCCCGGGGGTCGGGGAGAAGACGGCCGCCAAGTGGATCCGCGACTTCGGCAGCCTCACCACCCTGACCGACCGGGTCGACGAGGTCCGCGGCAAGGTCGGCGACGCCTTGCGGGAGAACCTGGCGAACGTGCTGATGAACCGCCGGCTCACCGAGCTCGTCCGGGAGGTGCCGATCGACGCCGACCCGGCCACCGATTTCCCGGCCGTCCCCTACGACCGCGAAGCGGTTCACCGGATCTTCGACGACCTGCAGTTCCGGGTGCTGCGCGAGCGCTTACTGGAGACCTTTGTCCAGGAGGACGAGACCAGCACCGAGGGTTTCGAGGTCGCCGGCGCCCGGCTCGCCCCCGGCGCGGTCCGTGGTTGGTTGGCCGAGCACGCCACCGGACGGGTCGGGATCTACGTCCGTGGCACCTGGGCACCCGGGGGTGGTGACGTACACACCCTCGCGTTGGCGGCGGCCGACGGTGCGGCCGCGGTGGTCGACGCCGTCGGCGCCGATCCGGATGACGAGGCGGCGCTCGCCGAGTGGTTCGCCGACCCGACACCGACCAAAGTCGGTCACGATCTCAAACCGGCCATCAACGCGCTGACCCAGCACGGGTGGCCGGTCGACGGAGTCGCCTGCGACACCGCCCTGGCGGCGTACCTCGCACGGCCGGGTCAGGCGACGTTCGATCTGCACGACCTCGTCCAGCGCTACCTGCACCGGAGCCTGGATCCCGACCACAGCGTCAACTCCGAGCAGCAGCTGTCACTCATACCGGACGAGGACGCCACCACCGAGCGCGATGTCGACACCCGCGACATGGTGAAGGCACGGGCAATCATCGACCTCGCCGACGCGCTGGAGAAGCACCTGGAGTCGCTCGGCCAGGGCTCCCTGCTGGCCGACATGGAGCTCCCGGTGATGACTGTGCTGGGCGTCATGGAGCGCGACGGCATCGCGGTCGACGTCGAGTACCTCGACGACCTGCAGTCCACCTTCGCTGCCGAGGCGGAGATCGCCGCGAAGGCGGCGTACGCGGAGATCGGCAAAGAGGTCAACCTCGGTTCCCCGAAGCAACTCCAGGTGGTGCTGTTCGACGAGCTCGGGATGCCCAAGACGAAGCGGACCAAGACCGGGTACACCACCGACGCCGATGCGCTCGCCAATCTGCACGAGCAGACGGGTCACCCGTTCCTGACCCACCTGCTCAGGCACCGGGACGTCACCCGGCTCAAGACCACTGTCGAAGGGCTCCGTAAGTCGGTCAGTGACGACGGGCGGATTCACACCACGTACCAGCAGACCGTCGCCGCCACCGGCCGTCTGTCGAGCACCGAGCCGAACCTGCAGAACATCCCGATCCGCACCGACGAGGGACGGCAGATCCGCCGTGCGTTCGTTGCCGGGCGGGCCGCCGAGACGCTGCTGACGGCCGACTACTCGCAGATCGAGATGCGCATCATGGCGACGCTTTCCGAGGACGCCGGGCTCATCGAGGCGTTCAACTCGGGCGAGGATCTGCATACCGCCGTCGCGATCAGGGCCTTCGGCGTGCCGGCGGAGGAGGTCACCCCCGAACTGCGTCGGCGGATCAAGGCGATGTCCTACGGGCTGGCCTACGGGTTGTCCGCATTCGGGCTCTCGGGCCAGTTGAAGATCTCCGTGGAGGAGGCTCGCGAACAGATGGAGGCGTACTTCGCGCGGTTCGGCGGCGTCCGGGACTACCTTCGCCGCACCGTCGCCCAGGCCAGGACCGACGGCTACACCGAGACGGTGTTCGGCCGGCGCCGGTATGTGCCGGATCTGACCAGCGACAACCGGCAGAAGCGCGAGATGGCCGAACGTGCGGCCCTCAACGCGCCGATCCAGGGCAGTGCCGCCGACATCATCAAGGTCGCGATGCTCAACGTGCAGCGCCGGATCGAGCGGGAGGGCCTGCGCTCGCGGATGTTGCTGCAGGTACACGACGAACTCGTCTGCGAGGTGGTCGAGGGAGAGCAGGACGCCATGACGGCCGTCCTGCGAGAGGAAATGGCGGGCGCCTACCCACTGGCCGTCCCGCTGGAGGTGTCTGTGGGCTCGGGACTCAATTGGGACGCGGCGGCGCACTGAGCGCGATACCTATCGAATCGCCGCTTGTCCGTTACGCTCCGTGCATCGCTGGCCGTCGGCGCCGGCTCGCAGACGCAAGGCGGCTTCGACATGGACAACACTGCGCTCAACACAACCGGCGTCGTCATCGCGGTCATCGCGGGCATCGTCATCTGGCTGGTCTTCATCATCGCGTACATCAAGATCATCACCAAAGCCGGTTACTCAGGGTGGTGGGTGTTGATCCTGCTCGTCCCGATCGCAAACATCGTGATGCTGCTGATCTTCGCCTACAAGGAGTGGCCGATCCAACGCGAACTGGCGGAGCTGCGGGGGTGGGCCAACCAGATCCAGCGTGGCCAGCCCGGCGCGGGCCAGCAGGGCTACGGACAGCAGGGCTACGGACAGCAGGGTTACGGCCAGCAGGGCTGAGCACCGGCGGCACTGTCAGTGCGGCCGGGCAGTTGCGCAGGATCGGCGTCGCCGGCCACCAACGGGTGCAGGTGATCAACCGGAGCTCTTGGCTCGGCCCGGCAGTCGACTGACGAAGACCGCTGTCCCCGGAAAGATCTCGCCCCGCTCCGGTGACCACTGACCCCAGACGCCGGTGAAACCCTCCGGCCACTGCGGCTCGATCACGTCCTCGACGACGAAGCCGGCCGCGACCAGCTCGCGGATCCGGTCACCCATCGTCCGGTGGTGCTCCACGTATGCGGGTATCCCTTCCTCGTCAACCTCGACGTACGGCGATCTGTCGAAGTACGACTGGATCGCCGTCAGGCCGGCCGGGCCAGGATCGTCCGGGAAAGCCCACCGCATCGGATGGGTCGCGGAGAACACCCACCGGCCGCCCGGTCGCAGTACACGGGCCACCTCCCGCATCGCCGCCGCCGAGTCCGCGACGAACGGGATGGCGCCGAAGGCGGAGAACGCGACGTCGAACGCCGCGTCCGCGAAGGGCAGCTCGCAGACATCGGCCAGCACCAGAGGAACCGTCACGCCGGTCCGGTTGGCTGCGGCCTGCGCATAGCCGAGCATCCCGGCCGACAGGTCGAAGGCGACCACCGTGGCACCGGCGTCGGCGAGGTAGCGGGCACACGGCGCGGACCCGCAGCCGACCTCCAGGATGCGAAGTCCGGCGACGTCGCCGAGCAGGTGAACGTCCGCCTCACGCAGGTTCTCCGGGCACCAGACCAGGTCGACGTCGCCCAGGAACTCACCGTGTTCGGCGTGGTACGCGGCCGCGTCGGCATCCCACCACCGCCGGTTGGCCGCTCTGGAAACCTGCTGGTCCGCGCCGCGCTTGCGGGGCCGGGTCGTCCCGATGGGCGGGGGAGCGTTGACGGATTCCTTCGGCGGCACGGCACCATGGTGGCACCCGCCGCCGGACGACGGTTCAGGCTGTCCGGCACCATTGCCGAGCCTGCGCAGAACGGCGCTCAGGCTCTCCCACCACCGTGCGCGACCCGTGTCAACCGGCCCCCGATGGGCGGTCCACGGCCGTTTACCCGATCGGGTGGTGATGGCGTAGTCTGGAGTGCGCGCTGTGGGTCTGTGCTGTCTCGGTATGGAGCAGGCCGCACTCGTCCGGCCAACCGCACTTCTGGCTCGGCGCACCGTCAGCATCGCCTCACCCAGGGCGTCGGCATCGGTCGCCCGGATGAAATCTGCCCACCGCGTGCCGACCGTCCGGACCTGCTGTCACACCCACCACGGATGATGCCAGGTTCTCACCAGCCCACCTCCGGAGTACCCCACCACATGTCCACCCCTACCGTCACCGCCCCGCAGGTCGCGATCAACGACATCGGGTCGGCTGAGGACTTCCTCGCTGCCATCGATCTGACGATCAAGTACTTCAACGATGGCGACATCGTCGAAGGCACCATCGTCAAGGTCGACCGCGACGAGGTCCTGCTCGACATCGGCTACAAGACCGAGGGCGTCATTCCCTCGCGCGAGCTGTCCATCAAGCACGATGTCGACCCGAGCGAGGTCGTCTCGATCGGCGAGCACGTCGAGGCCCTGGTCCTCCAGAAGGAGGACAAGGAAGGCCGCCTCATCCTGTCCAAGAAGCGGGCTCAGTACGAGCGCGCCTGGGGGACGATCGAGAAGATCAAGGAAGAGGACGGCGTCGTCTCCGGCACCGGTCATCGAGGTCGTCAAGGGCGGCCTCATCCTCGACATCGGCCTGCGCGGGTTCCTGCCTGCCTCGCTCGTCGAGATGCGCCGCGTCCGCGACCTGCAGCCGTACGTCGGCCGTCAGCTCGACGCGAAGATCATCGAGCTCGACAAGAACCGCAACAACGTGGTGCTGTCCCGCCGTCAGTGGCTGGAGCAGACCCAGTCCGAGGTGCGCAGCGAGTTCCTCAACCAGCTCGGCAAGGGTCAGGTCCGCAAGGGCGTCGTCTCCTCGATCGTCAACTTCGGTGCGTTCGTCGATCTCGGCGGCGTCGACGGCCTGGTGCACGTCTCCGAGCTGTCCTGGAAGCACATCGACCACCCGAGCGAGGTTGTCGAGGTCGGCCAGGAGGTCACCGTCGAGGTCCTCGACGTCGACATGGACCGCGAGCGCGTCTCGCTGTCGCTGAAGGCGACGCAGGAGGATCCGTGGCGTCACTTCGCCCGGACCCACGCCATCGGCCAGGTCGTCCCCGGCAAGGTCACCAAGCTGGTTCCGTTCGGCGCCTTTGTTCGCGTCTACGACGGCATCGAGGGTCTGGTGCACATCTCCGAGTTGGCCGGCCGGCACGTCGAGATCCCTGAGCAGGTCGTCACGGTGGACGACGAGATCTTCGTCCGGGTCATCGACATCGACCTCGAGCGCCGGCGGATCTCGCTGTCGCTCAAGCAGGCGAACGAGGGCATCACCACCGAGACCGAGTTCGATGAGGTGCGCGCGCAGTACGGCGTGGTCGATCACTACGACGAGTCCGGCAACTTTGTGCCGCCGGAGGGCTTCGACGTCGAGAGTGGCGAGTGGCTCGAAGGTTTCGACACACAGCGCGAGGCGTGGGAAAAGCAGTACTCCGAGGCGCACTCGGTCTACGAGTCCCACCTCAAGCAGATCGCGGCGGCCGCTGTGGCCGACGCGGAAGCTGCCGAGCCGAGCAACTACTCGTCCGGCACCGCTGCACCCGCGGATCCCGAGACCCCGTCCGGCTCGCTGGTGAACGACGAGCAGCTGGCCGCCCTCCGGGAGCGTCTGGCCGGGAGCTGACGCTCCACCGCTGATCTCGCCACCCTGGTGGCGTGATGGGCAGCAGTTCCAGGTCCACGGGGCCGTCACCGATCAGGTGACGGCCCCGTTGGCATTTTGTGACCTGACACGCCGCGGGACGCGCGGCGTTCTGGCTCTGCGCGAGCGCGGCGGACATTACGGTGAACGCATGCGACGTCACCGTATGGTCGGGGCGGCTGTGGCCGCCGCACTGCTGCTCATTTCCGGATGTGGGTCCGACACCGCGGGCGAACGGCGGACTGTCACCGCCGTTGTCACGGTGTCGAGCGGCGCCCCGGAATCCGGTGCGAGCGGTGCGCCGGCCAGCGGGAGCAGTGCGGCCGGTTCGGCGCCGGCGTCGTCTTCCGCACCGGCGTCGTCGGCCCCGAGTTCGACCAAGCCGGCGCCGTTCAAGAAGGTCGATCCGCTCAAGGTCGACTGCGCTTCCATCGTGAGCGCGGGTGACGTCAAGAAGATCTTCAAGACCGACATCCCCAACGACCGGCTCAAGATCACCGTGGCGGAGCTCAACACCGATGCCGGACAGACCGGCCGGATCAGGTGCCTGTACGGCCTCAGCGGGGACAAGAAGAGCGGCGCCTTCTCGATGGCGCTCACCCAGTACACCGACGCTGCCGCAGCCCAGGCGCAGGTGGACGTCACCGTCCAGAACGAGACCGACAACAACGCAAAGATCTCCGAGGTCACTGTCAGCGGGTACCCGGCGACGGTGGCGATCCGCGACGGCGGGCTGATCATCATGCCGTACGACGACTGGACCCTGGCGATCGCGACATCCGCCAAGATCTCACCGGCCGCGCTGGAGAAGGGTCTGCCGGTGCTGGCGGAAGCGGCCCTCGCGAGAGTGCTGAAGGGCTGAGCCGGGATGGCGCCGGCGGCACGCGCCGTCGGCGCGGCTTGCGCAGGGGCTAGACCGCTGCCGGGACGGCCCGGGCAGTCCGGATGCCCGCGACCTTGGCGACCGGCCGGCGGTGCTTCCCGGCACGGAACCAGGCGAAGAAGCCGCGCCGTACGACGGTGGCCAGCACGCCCACCGGGATGAGGCCGGGCCGGCCCAGCCGGTGCCTGCCACCCTCGAGCTGGACGACTCTGGCGGTGCTGACTGCGGTCACGGTGTTCCTCGATTCGGTCCTGAGCCGCCGCCCGGGCGCAGTGGGTGCCGTGCAGGGAAGGCTGACTCTGCTCGCTCAGACGCTACGTGCCAGGCTGTGCGGCGAACCGGAACCGCGGCGCGTGTCGGCCCCAAGGATCGTCACACCCGACCACCGGCGCGGCGGGTCGACAGAGACGGGGACGTGAGTGATCACCATTGCGGTGACCGGCGGTATCGGGTCCGGTAAGTCGACGGTCGCGGCCGAACTGCGGGACCTCGGCGCCGTCGTCATCGACTCCGATGTGCTGGCAAGGGAAGTCGTGGCCCCTGGCTCAGCCGGCCTCGCCGCCGTGGCGGCCGAGTTCGGCAGCGAGGTGATCGCCGCTGACGGGTCGGTGAATCGTGCCGCCCTCGCCGCCGTGGTGTTCTCCGATCACGGGGCGCGGGCCCGCCTGGAGGCCATCACCCACCCGTTGGTGCGGGCCGGATTCGCCCAGTTGCGGGATGCCGCACCGCCGGATGCCGTGGTGGTCAACGACATCCCGCTGTTGACCACCCCCGCCGCGGCGGCCGCATTCCACCTGGTGGTGGGGGTCCGCGCCGACCCGGAGGTCAGGGTGCAGCGGCTGGTCGCCAGGGGACTCACCGAGCGGGATGCGAGGGCGAGGATGGCCGCGCAGCTCAGCGACGACGAACGGGCTGAGCTGTGCGACGTCATGCTGGTCAATCACGGCGGACGCGATGAGCTGACGGCTGCGGTTCGCCACCTGTGGATCGAGCGGCTGCTGCCCTTCGAGAGCAACGTCAGGGCCGGGCGAAGGGCGCCGCGCGGCGGGCCGGCGCTGGTCGAGCCTCGCGAATCCTGGGCGGCCGACGCGCGCCGGCTGGCTGCCCGTGTGGCGGCGGCGGCCGACGGCAACAGGGTCGACCACATCGGCTCGACCGCGATTCCCGGCCTACCGGCCAAGGACGTCATCGACCTGCAGTTGACCGTGCCGGACCTGGACGCGGCGGACCGGCTCGCGCCCCGGCTCACGGCCGCGGGCTTCCCAGCAGCCGCGGGCTTCGAGCAGGACACGCCGCACGGTGGGAATCCCGATCCGGCTGACGATGCGGCGGCCCGCTGGGTCAAAAGGTTGCATGGCAACGCTGATCCGGGCAGAAGTCTCAACCTACACGTAAGGGTGAGGGAAGCACCGAACTGGCGGTGGGCGCTGGTGTTCCGGGACTGGCTCATCACGGAGCCGTCCGTCGCGGCCGAGTATCTCGCGGTGAAGCAGGCAGCTGCCGAGGCGCACTGCGCTGACAGCAGCTCGGACGGGTATTCGATCGCGAAGGAGCCGTGGCTGGACGCCGTCTACCGGCGCGGACTTGCCTGGGCGGCGCGGACAGGCTGGTCGCCGGGTTCCTGACGGAGCGGGGAAATGCCGCAGAAAAGTGACTGTCGGACCCTCCGCGTACCGTGGACACGTGGCTTTCGCAACCGAACATCCTGTCATCGCGGTCTCCGAGCATCGGCCCGTCGGTGACATCCCGCGCTCCACCGGGCGCTTCGAAGTGGTCAGTGATTACTCGCCGTCCGGCGACCAGCCGACGGCCATCGAGGAGCTCGAACAGCGGCTGAAGGCCGGGGAGAAGGACGTCGTCCTGCTCGGTGCGACCGGCACCGGCAAGTCGGCCACCACGGCCTGGCTGATCGAGAAGGTGCAGCGACCGACGCTGGTGATGGCGCCGAACAAGACGCTCGCCGCACAACTCGCCAACGAGCTGCGAGAGCTGTTCCCGCACAACGCCGTCGAGTACTTCGTCTCCTACTACGACTACTACCAGCCGGAGGCGTACGTCCCGCAGACGGACACCTACATCGAGAAGGACTCGTCGATCAACTCGGACGTCGAACGGCTGCGGCACTCCGCCACGATGTCCCTGCTGTCCCGCCGGGACGTGATCGTGGTGGCATCGGTCTCGTGCATCTACGGACTCGGTACGCCGCAGTCCTACATGGATCGGTCGCTGCCCGTCGCCGTCGGCGACAACGTGGACCGCGATACGTTGCTGCGCGCGCTGGTCGAGATCCAGTACTCCCGCAACGACGTGTCGTTCACCCGCGGGTCGTTCCGCGTGCGCGGCGACACCGTGGAGATCATCCCGGCGTACGAGGAACTGGCCATCCGGATTGAGTTCTTCGGTGACGAGATCGAGCGGCTGTATTACCTGCACCCGCTAACCGGCGATGTCGTCCGTGAAGTTCCGTCGCTGAGGATCTTCCCTGCCACGCACTACGTGGCAGGGCCGGAGCGCATGGAGAAGGCGATTGCGGCCATCGAGCAGGAACTGGCCGAACGGCTGGCCGAGATGGACAAGCAGGGCAAGCTGCTGGAGGCGCAACGCCTCCGCATGCGCACCAGCTACGACATCGAGATGATGCGCCAGGTCGGCTTCTGCAACGGCATCGAGAACTATTCGCGGCACATCGACGGCCGCCCGCAGGGCTCTGCGCCGGCCACCCTGATCGACTACTTCCCCGAAGATTTCCTCATGGTCATCGACGAGTCGCACGTCACCGTGCCACAGATCGGTGCCATGCACGAGGGAGACGCGTCCCGGAAGCGGACGCTGGTGGACCACGGGTTCCGGCTGCCCTCCGCGCTCGACAACCGGCCGCTGACCTGGGAAGAGTTCGCCAGCCGGATCGGCCAGACCGTGTACCTCTCGGCGACCCCGGGTCCCTACGAGATGGGCCGCGCGCACGGCGAGTTCGTCGAGCAGGTCATCCGACCGACCGGTCTGGTCGATCCGGAGATCGTCGTCAAGCCGACCCGCGGCCAGATCGACGACCTCATCGGCGAGATTCGGCAACGCACGGCGTCCAACGAGCGCGTGCTGGTCACCACCCTCACCAAGAAGATGTCCGAGGACCTGACCGACTACCTGCTCGAACTGGGGATCAGGGTCCGGTACCTGCACTCCGAGGTCGACACCCTGCGCCGGGTGGAGCTGTTGCGGGAACTCCGGATGGGCGAGTACGACGTGCTCGTCGGAATCAACCTGCTCCGCGAGGGTCTGGACCTGCCCGAGGTCTCGCTCGTCGCCATCCTCGACGCGGACAAGGAGGGCTTCCTGCGTTCGGAGACCTCGTTGATCCAGACCATCGGCCGCGCAGCCCGCAACGTCAACGGGCAGGTGCACATGTACGCGGACAAGATCACCCCGTCGATGGCGCGGGCGATCGACGAGACCACACGGCGGCGTCAGAAGCAGCGGGATTACAACCTCGCCAACGGCATCGACCCGACCCCGCTGCGGAAGAAGATCAACGACATCCTGGAGCGCGTCTACGCCGAGGCCGAGGATTCGGTGGAGGGCGCGACGCCGATCCGGCAAGGCGGATCGGGCCGCAACTCCTCCCGGGGCCGGAAAGCGGCGGGGGAGAAGGGTCCGGGGCGGTCGACGTCCGGCGTGTACGCCGGGCACAACACAGTGGGCATGGCGCGGAACGAACTGGCCGACCTCGTCCAGCAACTCACCGATCAGATGATGAGCGCGGCACGGGATCTCCAGTTCGAGCTGGCCGGTCGGCTGCGCGACGAGATCCAGGAACTCAAGAGGGAGATCCGCGACATGGACTCGGCCGGGGTGGTGGCCGCCGTTCGGTAGAAGCGGTCAACGCCCAGCCGGTCAGTCGCCGATCATCCGCAGCGCCAGCGCGGCGACGCCGGCCATCGTCTGATGGAACAGCGGACCGGCGGGCGAGCGGGCGGTCACCAGGGCCTCGTGGACGCCACCGCGCGAGCTGAGCACATTGCCCTGGTAATACGTCTCGTACGGCGCGCCGGCAACCTCGCAGACCGCGTTCAGCGTCAGCTCCTCGCGCTTCGGCGAGCCGTGCAGGGCGGCCTGTTCAGCGCGGAACCGGGACTGCAGGACCGGAAAGACCGCGCGGGGGTCGTCGATAGGGTTCAACCGGACTGTTGTGCTGCTGCCGCTCTCGAAGAACAGGCACCAGCCCGCGTCACCGTTGCGGCGCGACTGCTGGCGGGGAATCAGCGACGGCGTCTGGTCCTGGTTCAATGGCTCCACCCGGACCACCCGGTATCCGAGGTAGCTCTCCAGAAGCTGCGGGCTCACCGCGCGCAACCCGTCCAGGTGGCCCACGGGCACGGCGGGCACCGCTGCAAGGTCAAGGAGCCGGGCAGCAGCGCGTACCGGGCGGGTGGCCGGCGGACGGCCCACGATGACGTTCTTCCATCGATCCCACATTTTCGGGCCTACCTGACTTGGGAGGACACCGGAGCGGCATTCCGACTGACAGGAAATTTACCCAACAGTGGCTGAGAAGGCACATCCGCTGACCGGGCGAGTCGGATGTTACGACGGTCCGGGACCGATTACTCACCCTTTAGGGTGTGCGCGGTCAGCTGGTGATGTCCTTCCGCCGGAACCGCAGAACCGCCAGGGTGGCGAACAGGACGGCGTACGCCAGGCTGGCGAAGCCGCCGCGGATCATGTCGTCCCATCGGATGGGATCGACCAGTGCGCCGGTCCACGCGAACGAGTAGTGCGTCGGCAGCCAGTTGCGGATGTCGCCGAGGGCATCGATCTGGTTGAGGATCTGCGACAGGATCGAGATCAGCACGGCCCCGCCGACGGCGCCCAGCGGTGCATCGGTGGAGACGCTCAGCAGCAGCGCCAACCCCGCCACCCAGGTCAGCTGAAGTGCCACGTAGCCGACGATGATGCCGAGCCTGAGCAACCCTTCCGCGAACGTGAACTGCTCGCCGACCGGCGTCGACAGCGGATTCCAGCCATAGGCGAAACCGCCGATGATGAGCGCCGTGACGGGCAGGATCACCAACGCCAGCAGCGAGAGCAGGCCCGCGACCAGCACCTTCTGCCGGATCAGCCGGATCCTGGGGACCGGCATGGCCAGCAGGTAGCGCAGCGAGGACCACGATGCCTCCGAGGCAATGGTGTCACCGAAGAACAGCGATATCACCACGATGAGCAGGAAGCTGGCCGAGAAGAACAGCGACACCATCGCGAAGTTGATCGATCCCGACGTCGCCAGATCGACAAGCGACACCGCGCCGCGGCCGCCGTTGTTGCTGCCGAACGCGAACGAGATCACCAGGATCACCGGCAGGATCGCCATGAACCCCAGCGCGAGCTGCGTGCGCCGGCGGCGGAGCTGCCGGCTCAGCTCCACACTGACCGGCAGCGTCCGGCCCGCGGAGAAACCGGCCGGAGTGCCGTCCTCGGCCACCGGTACGGACGCGGTCACCGAACTCATCGCGGCCACCGCGGCGTCAGCCGAGTGGTCCTGGTGCACCGGGCTCATTCCGTGCCTCCCTGTTGTGCGCTGCTGCTGACGGGAGTTCGCTGAACCGGCTCGGTGCGGTCCCCGGACGGGGACGACCCCGCCGAGGTTGATCCATCAGGACCGTGGGGGTCATCCGAACGGGCTCTCCCCGCGGAACCGCCGGAACCGTCGCCGTCCCGGGGCGGGTCCGCGCCTGAGCCGTCCGAGGCACCGATCAGTGCCAGGAACACGTCCTCGAGCCGGTTGCGGGGGGCAGCCGACGACACGGCGACGCCGGCCGTTACCAGGGCACCGACGGCGTCGGACGGGGCGACCGCACCGAGGTCCGCCTGCACTCCGGACTCGGTCAGTTCGACGTCGTCAGCCATGGTCCGCAGCACGGCGGCGGCGGCCTCCTGGTCGTCGACGGTGAAGACCATCTCGCCTGAGGTCGACACCAGCTCGGCAACGGTGCCGGCGGCAATCGTCCTGCCCAGGTGGACGACGACGACATGGCTGCAGGTCTGCTCGACCTCCGACAGCAGATGACTGGACACCAGCACGGTCCGCCCGGTGGCCGCGTAACGCCGCAGCACCTCGCGCATGGCGTGGATCTGTGGCGGGTCGAGACCGTTGGTGGGTTCGTCCAGCAACAGCAGGTCGGGCAGGCCGAGCATGGCCTGGGCGATGGCAAGTCGTTGACGCATGCCCTGCGAGTAGGTGCGGACCTTCCGGTTGACCGCGTTGCCCAGCCCGGCGATCTCCAGGGCCTTGGTCATGTGGGCGTCGGCGGCGGGCCGGCCGGTTGCCTTCCAGTACAGGTCGAGGTTGTCCTTGCCGGACAGGTGCGGCAGGAACCCGGACCCTTCCACGAAACTGCCGATGCGCGAGAGGATCTCGGAACCAGGGCGGATCTTGTGCCCGAAGACCCTGATCTCGCCCTCGGTCGGTGCGATCAGTCCCATCACCATCCGCAGCGTGGTGGTCTTGCCGGCGCCGTTCGGTCCGAGCAGACCGAGCACCTGACCGGCCTGCACCGTGAAGCTGACATCGGTGACCGCCTTGACCCCGCCCGGGTAGGACTTGCCCAGACCGGTGATCAACAGCGGGACGTCGACCAGTGCCGGGTCGATGGCCGATCGGCGGGCGCGGACCCGGCCGCCGAACACCAGGCCCAACAGCGCGACGAGGGCGAGCAGACCGAGGCCGATCAGCTGCCCCACCGGGATCTCCGACGCCGAGACGCGTACTCCGGCGACCTCGGGGGTGCTGACGGCGTTCGCCACGCCGGTTCCCTGCAGTGCGCCGCCGTCCGCAAGGGCGATCCGGTACGCGGCGGGGGCGGTGGGACCGGCGAAGGCCTGGTCGGTGGTCGCCATCGCGACTTCGATGGTCGTCCCGGCTTCCACCTGCAATGCAGTCGCCGGCAGGTTGACGGTCACCGTCACCGGGCTCCCGTCGGCCGGCAGATCGGTCAGCCTGATCGGGGCAACCGCACCGCCGGCGAGGGTCCGGGTGCCGCCTTCGGAGACCTTCGCGAGTGACCCGTAGAGCACGGCCCCGGTCTCCGCCGCCGTGCTGCCGCCCACGCCCTCCACACTGCCGGGGATCGGCACCTTGCTGATGGAAAGGGTGACCCGGGGGGTCCCGGTGATCACCGTCAGCTCGTCGAACGGCTGCGAGGAGAAGCGGGCCGTCTGGCCGGGGAGGCCCCCGGCGAACGTCGACAGAGCGGTCGACGCGAGCCCGGACAGCCCCGGCAGGCTGGAGATGGAGGCCGGTGAGGCGCCCGGTGGATTGACCGCGAACTGCGGATCGCCGGTCAGCATGATCGGCGCGCGGTCGGTGGTCGTGCCGGCGGCCAGCCCCGGGTAGGTCGGAGCCTCCAAGGTCCGGCTGCGGGCCGATCCGGTGTCGGAAATCGGGCCGTCAACGGTGTACCGGAACGAGTCCGACGGAACTGGCCCGTCACCGGCCAGGTAGTGCTGGAACCAGCCGGTGATCCGGTCCCGGGTGGCGGTGTCCGGGCTTCCGCCGTCGTGCCCGCCGTTGTACCAGGTGACGGCGACCGTGGCGCCGTTCGCGGCGATCGCACGGGCGTTGGCATCAGCCTCGCTGAGCGGGAACAGGGTGTCCCGCTCGCCCTGGACGATCAGCGTTGGCGCAGTGATGTCACCGACGACCGCCTTCGGGCTCGACTTGTCCAGCAACGTGGAGAACTGCTCGGTGATCCGCCCGGTCTGCGCGGCCAGGGCGTACCCGGCGCACAATTCCACCCGCATCCGGCCGCAGGTGGCCGACAGGGCTTGACCGGACTGCTGGCCGGTCGGGGCTGCCGCCGGCTCACTTCCGGTGGTCTCGGCGTCCGGTGCCGGGGCGGCCGATGACGAAGAACCGGACCCACCGCGGCGCACGAAGCCGCTGTCGCCGCTGTCGCCCTGTGCGACGCCGGTCGGCGAAGCGGACAGCGCCGCACCGGTGGTGATCGATGCCATCAGCGTGGACGCCCAGAACTTCTTGAACACCCCATCGTCGACGCCGGCCGCTGCCGCCGGGGTACCGGCCTCCAGATCGGCGGGCGTCGCCTGCGCGTTGGGGAACAGCGACTGCTCGAGGTCGTTCCAGGTGATCAACGGGACAACGGCGTCGACCCGCGGGTCGGTCCCGGCCAGCATCAGCGACAGCGCGCCGCCGTAGGAGGCTCCGGTGACACCCACCCGGGGGTCGCCCTCGCCGTCCTGGGTGACCTCGCGCTGATCGCTGAGCCAATCGACAATTGCCCTGGCGTCAGGGATTTCGTAGTCGAGCGAATCCAGGCCGATCTGGCCGGTGGAAGCCCCGAAGCCGCGCGCGGAGTAGGCCAGGACGACGAACCCGTCCCTGGCCATGTCCTGAGCGTCGGCGGCGACGGACCGCTTGGAACCGCCGAAACCGTGCGCCATGATGACCGCCGGTGCGGGCATCTGCTCAGGCAGGTACAGGGTCGCGTCCAGCTGCACCGGCTCGTCGACACCCGGGCCGCCGGGCGCGGTGATGGTGACGTCACGAGTAGCGATCGGTGTCGGCGCGGAGGCGGGCCATGCCGCCCACACCACTGCGGCGACCAGCACGACGACCAGGACGACGGCGGTGATCTTCCGTTCCCTGGTCCGGAACAGGCGGTTCAGGCGGGCCTTCACGCGATGGCACCCGGGCGGCATTCGCCGTGTACAGCCTGTTCGTTCATCCCACCAGGGTGCCAGACCCCCGCCGCGGCGGACCTGGGGTCAACCCTGACCGGAACCCTGGGGGGTGCGCTCCGCCGTACCGCAGGAAGATGAGAGATTCGCCGCGTGCATCCACACGACCTGAACCTGCTCCGTGTCCCCGGCCGGCCCGCGTTGGGCGCCGACGGCTCCGTCGTCGTCGCGGTGGCCGCGCCCGACCTGGAGGCGAATCTCTACCGCGGCAAGCTGTACCGGTTCGCACCGCCGGCCGGGACGGCGTCCGTCGACGAATCGCAGCCGACCGGACTCACCCTCGGGCCGCGCGATTCGGATCCGGTGATCAGCCCGGACGGCCGGCTGATGATCTTCCGGCGGGCCGCGGAAAGCGGTCCCGCCCAGCTGTTCGCGATGCCGCTCGACGGTGGCGAACCGCACAGGATCGCCGAGCACCCGCTGGGCGCGGGCCCCGTCGTCTTCACGCCCGGGGGCGATCGGGTTCTCTACACCGCTCCGGTTCCCGAGCGGGGCCGCTACGGAACGGACGACAAGGTTGACGGCGCTGCCGAGCCGCCCCGCCCGATCAGCCGGCTGTCGTACCGGTTGGACGGCGAGGGTTTCGTGCTCGACAAGCCCGCGCAACTGTTCGTGCTCGACGTCGCCGCGCAGACGCCGCCGGTGCAACTGACCGACGAGCCGTCGGGCATTCGTGATCCCGCCTTCACCGACGATGGACGGGTGATCTACGTCCGGCCGACCGGCATCGACGAGCTGACCGACGAGATCGCCGTCGTCGACGTACCCGCGGATCTCGGCGCCGACAACGAACAGGCGCCGAAGAAGGGCGAGCTGCTCACCGCCACCGCCGGGTCCGCGTCCCAGCCGGTCGTGGCAAACGGGGAGGTCTATTTCCTCGGAGTGGAGTTCACCGGGATCGACCCGGTGGGCCGCACCGTCGGCCTGTGGGCAGTGCCGCTGACCGGCGGTAGACCACGGCGGCTCACCGATGACCGGTCCGTGCACGCCGACGGTGTCCCTGGCCGGCCGCATGTGGTGGGCGACCGCGTCGTCGTGGCGGTGCTCGACCGTGGGGCGGTCGGCCTTCGGGCGGTTCCCGCGAACGGTGACCGGGTCGCGCTGGCCGACCTGCCGGTGGTGGTCGGCGGCGACCGGGTCGTCACGTCGTTCGCCGGCCGCGGTGACACCGTGGCCGCGGTGGTCGCCGCCGGTGACACCGCCGGCGAGGTGGTGACGGTCGGCGTGGGCCCGAACGGTTCCGGTACCGGCGAACGCCTACGGTCGGATTTCGGCGCGCCGCTGGCCGAGTCCGGACTCCGGCCGGCAATCGAGATCGGTGCGACCGCGCCGGACGGCTACCCGGTGCACGGCTGGCTGGTCGCACCGAACGGACCCGGACCGCACCCGGCGCTGCTCGTCGTCCACGGCGGGCCGCACGCGGCGTACGGCCCCGCACTGTTCGACGAGGCCCAGGTCTACGCGGCCGCCGGTTACGCCGTCGTGCTCGGCAATCCGCGAGGGTCCGCCGGTTATGGAGAGCCGCACGGCCGCGCCGTCGTCGGGGCGCTCGGCACCGTCGATGTCGACGACCTGCTCGCACTGCTCGATGCGGCGCTCGCGCGCCCGGAATGCGACGCCGAGCGGGTCGGGGTGATGGGCGGCTCCTACGGCGGCTTCATGACTTCGCTGCTCTGCTCCCGGGCGCCCGAACGATTCGTCGCGGCGATCAGCGAGCGGGCGGTCAACGCCTGGGATTCCTTCGCCGGGTCCAGCGACATCGGCTATTACTTCGCGGCCGCCTACGTGGGCCCGGACCGGGACAGCCAATGGGCGGCGTCACCGTTGTCGCGGGCGGATTCGATCGGCGTGCCGTTGCTGATCATCCATTCCGAGCAGGACTGGCGGTGCCCCGTGGAACAGGCGCAGCGGCTCTTCGTCGCGCTGAAGTCGCGGGGGGCCGAGGTCGAGATGTTGCTGTTCCCGGGGGAGGGTCACGAGCTGTCCCGGTCCGGCCGGCCGAGGCACCGGGAGCAGCGCTTCGAGGCGATCCTGGACTGGTGGAGCCGTCACCTGCCGTCCGGCTCCTGAAGCTGCTCCGGCTGGTCGCCCGTCCTGGTTCCGGTCGTCGGCCCGTAGTTCGTCGAGGTGGCCCGTGGCGTTGTCCACCCGATGCGTCGGCGGCGGCCGCGTACAGCAGTTGCGGGATGAGCACGGACAGCACGAGTTCGGGATTGACCTGGTCACGGGCACGCCTGGAATGAACGACGCCGCGACCTCGGCGATCACCTGGGGCGGGTCCCATCGTGGCAGGCCGGACGGTCCGGAACGCCGGTTTTCAGAAGGCGGAATGTCAGGGTTTCCCCTGACGTTGCGTTGAGGGAAAAACCTCATTGACCCACTGTCGGTGCGGTCGGTGATACTTCGGGCACGAAACGCGGCGTCAGTGGCGTCGCCGCGGTGACTGCATCGTCGATTGATCTGACGTCTGTTCGACGTCTACCAGTGAAGCCGCGTCCATCCGGGAGCAGGCCACGCCCACGCAGGACCAGGAGTAGTTGTGTCAACACCACCACCCGACGAAGTACGGGCGCCCGAGGAAGTACTGACCTACGGCGCTCACGCCGCCAAGCCCGACCCGGCCGAGATCGAGGCTCTGCGTCACGCGGACCCGAACTCCGATCTCTCGCTGGATCCGAAGCGTTGGCTCGCGCTCTGCGTCATCGGCATTTCCCAGCTGATGGTCATCCTGGACGCGACCATCGTGAACATCGCCCTGCCACAGGCACAGGCCGCGCTCGACATCTCCGATGCCAACCGGCAGTGGATGGTGACGGCCTACGCGCTGCCGTTCGGCGCCCTGCTGCTGCTCGGCGGCCGGATCGCCGACTACGTCGGCCGTAAGAAGATCCTGATCATCGCGCTGTCCGGGTTCGCGATCGCGTCCGCCTTCGGCGGTGCCGCCCAGGTCGGCTGGCAGCTGTTCATCGCCCGGGCGTTCCAGGGCGCGTTCGCTGCCATGCTCGCCCCGGCCGCATTGTCGCTGGTCACCGTCACCTTCACCGCGGCGAAGGAACGCGCCAAGGCCTTCGCCGTCTTCGGCGCGATCGCCGGCGGTGGCGCGGCCATCGGCCTCCTGCTCGGTGGTGTGCTCACCGAGTACGCGTCATGGCGCTGGACGCTGTTCGTGAACATTCCGGTTGCGATCCTGGCTGTCGCCCTGGCGATCCCGGTGCTCCGCGAATCGAAGGTCCAGGGTTCGACGCACTACGACATCCCGGGTGCGGTGCTTGCGACCGCGGGCCTGGGAGCGCTGGTCTGGGCCTGCACCCAGCCCGCTGACCACGGTTGGGGTTCGATCAACACGCTCGGCTGGATGGCCGCGTCAGTGGTGCTGCTCATCGGCTTTGTGCTCGTCGAGATGCGCTCGTCGGCGCCGTTGCTGCCGTTGCGCATCGTGGAGAACCGGAACCGGGCGGGCGCCTACATCGTCGGCCTGCTGGTCGGCGCCGGCCTGTTCGTCGTCTTCCTGTTCTTGACCTACTACCTGCAGGGTGTGCTGCTGTACACGCCGGTCCAGGCCGGGTTCGCGTTCCTGCCCTTCAGTGCCGGCGTCATCATCGGCGCGGGTGTCGGTTCGCAGCTGACCATCAGGATCGGGCCGCGCATCGTCGTGCCCGCCGGTCTCGCGCTGGCAATGCTGGGCATGCTGTGGCTCTCCCGCCTGAGCCTGGAGACGACCTACCTCGGCACCATCCTGCCGGCGATGCTGATCATCTCGATCGGCATGGGCTTCATCTTCATGTCGACCACCAACCTGGCGCTGGTCGGTGTCGATCACAACGACGCCGGCGTGGCGAGCGCGGTCGTCAACACCACCCAGCAAATCGGCGGGTCGATCGGTACGGCCCTGCTGAACACCATCGCAGCCACCGCGACGGCATCCTTCCTGGTTGCCAACCCACCGCTGGGCGAGACTCCGCAAGCCGTCGGAGCGGCGGTCGCGGCGTCCCAGGTGCACGGGTTTGGCGTCGCCTTCACGTGGTCGGCCGTCATCTTCGGCCTCGCCATCGTGGCGTCGTTGGTCCTGATCAACGCAGGGAAGGACAAGGTCGGCGACATCGCGCCGGTCCCCGGCGTCTGACCCAGTCCAGTACGTCAGGTACCCGTCGACCCGCCCGGGTCGGCGGGTACCTGTGTTTCGGCGGCGGCTGCCGGTGCCTCGACGGCCGGTTTCCTCGCCGGCTGCGGCCCGGTTGACCGGGTCGCCGGCGCCAGCCCACGACTGGGCGCAGCATCCACATCCCGCACGGTCACTGCCGCCACGAGCGCGCCGGCCACGGCGAACGCGGCACAGCCGACCAGCGCCCACTGGAACGGCGGCAGCGCGGCGTCACCGACCGCCGCGCCGATTCCGATGGTCGCGATGACGGTGGCCGCGACGGCGACCCCCACGGCGGCACCGACCTGGCGGGTCGCGTTGTACAGAGCGGTTGCGGCACCGGTGTTGTCGGCGCCGACGGTGTCGAACGCAGAGGCCTGGGTCGGCATGAAGGTATGTGCCTGACCGATCCCCAGCACGACCATCAACCCGATCAGGACCGCCGCGGGGATGTCCTCGTTGACGACGAACGCCAGCGCGAACAGCACCAGCGCCACGGTGCTCTGACCGGCGGCGATCAACCGTCGCGGACCGACCCCGCGGTACAACCGGGCGGCGAGTTGGGTGCCGATCATGATGCCGAGCGCCTCGGGGAACGTCAGCAGGCCCGCCGTCAGCGGCGGATATCCGAACGCGGTCTGCAGCATCAGCGGGTAGACGAACAGCGCGCCGAGGAATCCGGCTGCCGACGCGAAGGTGATCAGGTTCGCCGACCGGAACAGCCGGAGCCGGAACAGCCGCAGCCGCAGCATCGGCGCGGCGACCCGGCCCTCGACAACCACCAGCAGCGCGAGCAGAACGATCCCGACGACGCCCGGGATCCAGATCGACGGCGTCGTCCACCCGCGGGTCGCACCTTCGGACACCGCGAACATCAGCGATGCGAACCCGATGGAGGCGAGGACGAAGCCGGGCCAGTCCAGCCTGCTCGTGGTCTTGCGGGCCATCGTCGGCACGGCAAGCAGCGTGAACACCACGGCGACGATGCCGATCGGCACGTTGATCCCGAAAATCCATCGCCAGCTTGCCTTCTGCACCAGCAGTCCGCCGAGCACCGGGCCGATGGCGGGCGCGAGGGCGATCGGCACGTTGATGATGCGACTGAGCCGCACCCGCTCGTCGGGCGGGAAACTCCGGTACAGCATCGACATGCCGACGGGTGTCATGAGACCGCCACCGATGCCCTGGACGATGCGGAAGACCACCAGCTGTTGCACTGAAGCCGCGAGTCCGCAGGCCGCCGACGCCGCGGTGAACAGGACGACCGAGACGAGGAAGACCTCGCGAGCGCCGTACCGGTCACCGAGCCAGCCGGCGACCGGGATGGCGACCGCAACGGCGACCAGGAAACCGATGTTCACCGTCGCCGTCAGCTCCACCGGCACGCCGAGATCGGCGGCGATGGTCGGCAGGGCGACGTTGACGACAGTGGCATCGATGATGTTGATGAACATCGCCGCGACGAAAACCGTTGCGACAGCGCTCTTCGGGTCGATGCGCGCCATCACCTTTCTGCCCGGTCGGTGATCGCTCGACGATGTTTCGTTCGCATTGCTCTACTCCATCACGTTCCGGGGCCTGACAGGACCGGTCCGCCGGTCCCAGCGACGGGTGTTCCCGCCACGGTGGGTGGGCAGTCATCGGGTCCGCCGTCAGCGCGCAACCTACGATGGGTGGTGCTCCGCCCCGGTGACGCGGCGGGGACCTGCCGTCCATGTGAAGGAGTACCCCTGATGACCGACCTCGATCTCGGCTCCGGCGGTGCCGCCACCGGAGGGCCCGCACCGGCCGCGTCCAGCGGCGCGCTCGTGCTGACCCCGCCGGCGCCGGTTCAGGTCGTCGCCCCGGAGCAGGCCGCCGGAGCGGTTGCGGTTCCGGACACCCGCAAGACCGAGCTGCAGACGCGTGCCGCGTCGTTCGCGATGGAGCTGGCCGCACTGGACGTCCGCTCGCCGGATTTCGCCCGTAAGGTCGAATCGATCACCGCGCTCGGCGAGCGGGAGATGCGCGAGTCCGCGAACGTCTCGAACCGGATGCTGGAGCGTCCCGCGGCCGCGGTGAGTGCCGCCCGCGGCGGCGGCGGCCACGACGCGCAGACCCGGGTGGCGAAGACGCTGTCCGAGCTGCGGACGCAGATCACCGACCTCGACCCGAACCGGGCTGATCTGACCGGCATCAAGAAGGTGCTCAAGTGGATCCCCGGCGGGAACAAGATCGACAACTACTTCGCCAAGTACCAGTCCGCGCAGAGCCAGCTCGACGCCATCGTCCGCTCCCTGGCGTCCGGCAAGGACGAGCTCGGCAAGGACAACGCCAGCATCGAGGTCGAGAAGGCCAACATGTGGGCGTTGATGGGCAAGCTCGGTGAGTACAACGAGCTGGCTGGCGCGCTGGACGAGGCGGTCGCCGACCAGGTTGGCATCCTGGAAGCCTCCGGGCGTACCGAGGAGGCGAACACCCTGCGGTCGGACGCGCTGTTCCCGATCCGGCAGCGGCGGCAGGACATCATGACCCAGATGGCCGTCGCCGTGCAGGGCTACATGGCGCTGGACCTGGTGCGCAAGAACAACCTCGAGCTGATGCGCGGTGTGGATCGCGCCCAGACCACCACCATCGCCGCGCTGCGCACCGCCGTGATCGTGTCGCAGGCACTCGCCCGGCAGAAGCTGGTCCTCGACCAGATCACCGGCCTCAACGCGGCAACCGGCGACCTGATCCAGCGCACCTCGGAGCAGCTCAAGATCCAGGGCGCGCAGATCAACGAGCAGGCGGCCAGCTCGACGGTGTCTGTCGAGAAACTGCAGGCCGCGTTCGACAACGTCTTCCAGACGATGGACGCCGTCGACAGCTTCCGGGCGCAGGCGGTCGACAGCATGGCGCAGACCGTCGACGCGCTGCAGAGCCAGATCACCCGTGCGCAGCCGTATCTCGAGCGGGTGCGGCGGGGGGAGCTGCCGTCCGGCTGATATCTGGACACCAACGGTGCACGGTGCCGCACGGTGTGCGGCAGGTCGAGGAACAGGCGGGGAGGAGGTTGTCAGCGTGGTCATGAACTGGTTGTTCGGGCGACCGCAGGAGGATCAGGGGCAGCGGTCGACTCCCGGGTCCGCCCAACCGGCAACGGAGCCGGACAGCCCGGCGGAGCTCGCCGCGGAGCTGTTCCGGCTCAACAGGTTCATCAACTCCTCGGCCGGTCGGTTGCCGGCGTCGGCGGTGGTGGCCGCCCGCCGCATCACCGACACCGTCGGCGTCGTGCTGCACAGCACGCGTGACCGGGACCTGGACATCCACGCCCGGGTGTCGCTCAACGGGATCCTCCGCGACTATCTGCCGACGACCCTGCGGACCTACCTCGCGCTCGATCCCGGGACGGTGGATCAACCTGCGCGGGACGGCAGGACGCCGAGCACCGCACTGGAGGAGCAACTCGATTTCCTTCTCGACTCGGCGTCGGACGTCCTGACAGCCGTACGGAATCACGACGCCAACGCCCTTGCCGCGCAGGGCAGTTTCCTGCGGACGAAGTTCGGCCGTTCGGAACTGGACTTCTGATGGCGCCGCCGATGAAGCGCGGTGCCAATGTCGCCCTCACCCAGGAGATCCCGAGTCTGACCGGCGTGGTGCTCGGCGTGCGGTGGAACGCGGGAACGGAGCAGGCACTGTCCGACAACCTCGTGGCCGCAACCATTCTGTGCGACCAGGACAGCCGCGCGCCGTCCGACGAGTACTTCGTCTTCTTCAACCAACTGACCTCGCCGGAGCTGTCCGTCAGTCAACTGGCCGAAGCGCTGGGCGATGACCGCGAGCAGATCGAGGTCGACCTCGGGGACGTCCCACCGGACATCGACCGGATTGTGGTCGCGTTGTACGTCAACGACGGGCCGGGCGCCCGGCGCACTCTCGGGCAGTTGCGGGAGTGTTCCATCCGCGTGCTGGACCTGTCGAACGGGCAGGAACTGGTGCGCTCGGAGAATCTGGCGCCGGCCCTGCGGTCGGAGACGGCGATCTTGCTGGGCGAATTGTACCGGCACCCGACGGGGTGGAAGTTCAAGGTGATCGGCCAGGGGTACGACGACGGGATCAAAGGCATCGCCGCCGATTTCGGGGTGCCACTGTGATGGCCGCGGATCGTGAGCGGCCGGGATCGCCGTGACCATCGACGCCAGCGCCCCGGAGCGTGCTCCGGAGCGCTCCGATCTGACCTTCCTCCGGCACCGGGCGAAGCCGGTCCGGGCCGTCAACCCGGCGATCGCCGAGTTCGTCGCCGGTCGCGCCAGCGCCCACGCCCGGCGTCCCGCTGTGCCGCAGGCAGACCCGAAACCTGCTGCAACGGGTCGCATCTCGACAGTGCGCCAGCCGCCATCGGCCGGGACCGACTCGCTGTTGGACCTCTCGGCACCCGCGCCCGTACCAGCCGCCCGACCGGCGCCGGTCTCCCCGCCAGCGCCGTCCGGCGGGTCGGATCTGCTGGACCTCTCGGCTCCGATTTCCCCCGCGCCGGGCGGAGCACCGGCCGGCGGTCCGCCGGCGGCTCCCACCGGAGCCAGCACATCGCTCGATCTCGGTGCCGTCCCGCTGTCCCGCCTGGGTCCGCCTGCCGTTGGTGCGGGTTCGCCCGCAGCGCCCGCGCGGTACCACCCACCGGCGCAGGTCCCGCTACGCCGCGTGGAGCCCAGAACAGCGCCGGGCGTCCCGACCATCCTGCAGGCGCAGAACCCGACCGTCACCCTCACCAGGGTGCAGTCCGGCGTCGGCACCCTGACCTTCGAGGCGGCCGTTGCGGACAGTGTCGGCGACCTTCGCCTCGGCGCGGCGTACCAGTTGACCTCGGGACGGTCCTCCACCATCCAGCACCACGCGGGCCGCCGGTTCGCACCGCCCGGCGAGACCCGCAGGCCGATCCTGCTGGCAGCGCGTCAGCAATTCGAGCGGTTGTCACTGGATCTGCGGCAGGTCGACGAGCTGGAGCGGATGGTCGTCTACGCGTTCTCCGGCAACGGCAGCCAGCTGCGTTGGGGCGGAACGCTGCTCGTCAACACGTTCGGCGGTGACCGGATCGAGATGCCGATCGAGATGCCGCCGGCCACGGCGGTTGCGGTGCTCGCGTCGGTCTACAACGTCCGCGGTGAGCTCGTGCTGCGATCAGAGATGGACCTCGTCGGCACGACCATCATGCAGGCATGCCGGGGGTACGGCTTCGAGCGGATCAGCTGGCTCGACGACGTCACGCCGATCGATTGATCCGGCGGTGGTGAACCGGGCGGGAATGCACTCGAGAAATGCAGGATGATGAAGCAGCGAGAAAGGATGGAACGCCATGGGTGTCAGCCTCAGCAAGGGCGGCAACGTCAGCCTCACCAAAGCGGCCCCGAACCTCAGCGCGATCGGTGTCGGTCTCGGTTGGGACGTTCGGTCGACGTCAGGCAAGGATTTCGACCTGGACGCCAGCGCGCTCGCGCTGGCGGACAATCACAAGGTGCTCGGAGACGACTATTTCGTCTTCTTCAACAATCTGAAATCGCCGGACGGGTCGATCGAGCATCAGGGTGACAATCTGACGGGCGAAGGTGAGGGTGACGACGAGGTCATCAACATCAACCTGAGACAGGTTCCGCCGCAGGTGGTTTCGATCGTCTTCGCGGTGTCGATCTATGATGCGGACGGTCGCCAGCAGTCGTTCGGCCAGGTACGCAACGCCTTCATCCGGGTCTTCGACCTGACCAACGACGTCGAGCTTGCGCGGTACGACCTCACCGAGGACGCGTCCGTGGAAACCGCCATGGTGTTCGGCGAGGTCTACCGGAACGCCCAGGAATGGAAGTTCCGGGCCATCGGTCAGGGATACGCGAGCGGACTTGCCGGAATTGCCACCGACTTCGGGGTCAACGTCGGCTGACAGTAGGGTATTCAACAGTTCGGTTCACATCTGAGAATGGCAGCGCACCGAAGGAGTTGCGGATGAGTATCAGTCTGGTCAAGGGCGGGAACCTGTCGCTGACCAAGGCCGCGCCGAATCTGGGGGCCATCACGGTCGGCCTGGGCTGGGACGCCAGGACCACGACAGGGGTGAAGTTCGACCTCGACGCCAGCGCACTCGGTGTCGGCGAGGACGGCAAGGTGCTGTCGGATCAGTACTTCATCTTCTTCAACCAGAAGCAGTCACCCGAAGGTGCCATCGAACACAAGGGCGACAACCGGGACGGCGCCGGGGCCGGTGACGACGAGGTCATCGCCGTCGACATCAACACCCTTCCGGCCGCGCTGTCCAAGGTCGTGTTCATCGCGTCCGTGTACGACGCGGAGACCAACGGTGTCTCCTTCGGCCAGGTGCGAAACGCGTTCATCCGCGTGGTGAACACCGCCGACCAGACGGAGTTGGCCCGGTACGACCTGACCGAGGACGCGTCGACGGAAACGGCCATGGTGTTCGGCGAGCTCTACCGGCACGGCGCTGAATGGAAGTTCCGCGCAATAGGTCAGGGCTATTCCAGTGGGCTAGCCGGGATTGCGACGGACTACGGCGTCAATCTCTGAATGCTGACGACATCAATGATCGGCAACCGAACGGAAGGACATCAGTGGGCGTCAACCTGAGCAAGGGACAGACCGTCAGCCTCGTCAAGCAGGACGGAGGCAGCCTGAGCCAGGTGAGGATGGGACTCGGCTGGGACACGATCAAGAAGAAGGGTCTGTTCGGCAAGATGAAAGAGGTGTCAGTCGACCTCGACGCATCGGCGATCCTGCTGACGGGGGACAACCAGGTCCAGGAGATCGTCTACTACGGCAATCTGCGCTCCCGTGACGGTTCCCTGATGCACACCGGGGACAATTTGACGGGCAAGGGTGACGGCGACGACGAGTCGATCATGGTCGACCTGCCGCGGGTTCCGCCGACGGTCGCGCACATCGTCTTCGTGGTGAATTCGTTCAGCGGGCAGAACTTCTCACAGATCGAGAATGCAACCGCACGGATCGTCGATTCCGCCGACCGCGACCGTGAATTGGTGCGGTACGAGCTCAGCGGCTCCGGCACGCACACGGCGATCGTCATGGCGCGGCTGTCCCGGGCAGGTGCCGGGTGGGCCTTCACCGCGGTCGGTACGCCCGGCAACGCCCGCACCGCCGATCAGCTGGTTCCGCTTGCGCTGCAGTCCCTCTGATCGTTCGCGAGGGTAGTGACAGGTAGCTATCGCAGGGGCCGACCACGCTGTTCGGTTCGCCCCTGCGGTTGACGTGCCGCAACGCTCGACAAGTCCGCCCAACTCCCGGCCGCACCGATCCGGGCGCCCAGAAACGTTCCCGCGGGAACGTTTCTGGCGCCGAAACATCGGCGTGTCGCGCGGACACGCCGCTGCACAGCACCAGTCGCCGCGACAAGAAGCCCATCGTCGGCGCATGCCCTGGCCGCCAGGAGTTGGACCGAGTTATGGCGCGGTTTCCGCCCCGAAGCGCTCGACATGTCCGCCCAACTCCCAGCCGGACCGTTGGTGGCCTGAGCAATAGAGATCCAGCTGACCCGTGATGGACGCTGACGGTCAGCCCGCCGCCCCGACGATCCGCCGCTCCTCCCAGCGGAAGTGCGACTCGAGAACTGCTGCCAGGCCTTCGATCTCATCCCGCGCTCGGGGTAGGTTGTTCCGGTCGAGGTTCTGCACGAGTTCCTGCACGCGCCGCAGGATCCCCGCGATCAGCACATGGTCGTGAGAGATCTCGTCAAGGACGCCGGCCAGTTCGGGAAGCTCGGCCGCCAGCTCCGGGAAGATCGAACTGTCCTCGTCCGTGTGATGCACCGTGACCGCCGAGCAGAACGCCAGGCAGTGCGCGGGCAGGCCGCGGATCGGCAGCGCATCGGAGTCGGCCGCTGCAGCCATGCTGTCCCGGAGGGCAACAAGGTCCTGCCGCAGCGATGTGTGGATTTTGATCAGTTCGTCGCCGATGGCGGCGACGCGGTCCGGGGTATACCGATTCATGGAACGGTCAGGATAGGCCGCCGACCCAGCCCCGATCAAGGAACCTGTTGCGGCGCATCCACGTTGTCCGTGCGGGGGCCAACCCACCGAGCACGATCCGACTTGTCCGAGGAGAGAAGTGCATGGCGTTCTGGGATTCACTCAAGGCCAAGACTCGCGAGATGAACAGCCAGCTGACCACCAAGGCCGGCCAGTTCAAGAACAAGGAGTTCGCCAACGGCAGCATGGCGATGTGCGCGCTGATCGCGGCCGCCGACGGTTCGATCGATGCCTCCGAACAGGCGAGGACGGCGTCGCTGATCAGGAGCAACTCCGTGCTGTCGGTGTTCCCGCCGGACGAGCTGCAGCAGAAGTTCGACTGGTATTGCAGCAAGCTGGCCGGTGACTTCGATTTCGGCAAGGTCGAGGCCATCGCCACCATCGGCAAATTGCGCAGCAAACCCGATCAGGCCAGGGCTGTCATCCAGATCGGGATCATCATCGGCGGGGCGGACGGCAATTTCGATGCCAAGGAGCAGGCGGCGGTCCGCGACGCGTGCAACGCGGTGGGGATCGCCGCCGCGGAGTTCGACCTCTGACAGCGCGGTCCAGAAACGCGACGACGGGCGGCACCCGAGCGGTGCCGCCCGTCCTCGCGTGAAGAAGGGCTGACTACTTGCGGCCGCGGGCCCAGTTCATGCCCCAGCCGTACGCCTTGTCCAAGGCCTGCTGACCGCCCTCGATGTAGCGGACCTCGCGCTGGAAGGTCAGCTCGCCGCCGGATTCCACCAACTGCGCCACTGCGCACATCCGGGAACCGACGCCCTCGTCGTCGAGGCGGACCTCGATCGGCTGGCCGTTCGCCGGCGTCAGCGTGACGACCCCGTCGACGGCGGCCCAGTTGGGTGCGCCCTCGTAGATCATCGCGAAGATCAGCACCCGCTTGAACCGCCCCGGCTGACCGAGGTTGATCGACATGTTCTCGCCGCCGGCGACCGTCCCGGTCCGGTCGTCGCCGTCGAGCGCGATCCAGGGTGGGGAATCGAGCGATCCGAAGGCGTTGCCCAGGGCCTGGATGACGCCCTTACGGCCGTCGGCGAGCTCGTAAAGGCAGCCGAGATCCAGATCGATGCCCTTGGAGACGGTGACCGCTGCCGCCGCCTTCATCCGGGAGAAAAGTCCACCGGACGATGCCGGCGGCGTGTTCGGGGTGTTGGCCGCGGACCAGTTCAGGTTGACCCTGGCGATGCCGCCCACCCCGCCGGACTTCGTCAGCGACACCTTGGGCGCGCCCTTGGTGAGCGTCACCTTGGTGCCCCTGCCGGCGGGTGCAGCGGGGGGAGTGGCCGGCTTCGCGGGCCGCTTGGTGTAGTCGATACCCATCAGGCATGCACCTTACTGACCTCGTCGCCGCTCGCGGCGATGGCTCGATTGCGTCGGATGCTGGTGAGGAACGCGGCGCCGATGAAGGCGACGCCGAGGAGCCCGGTGATGAACTCGCTGATGTGCACGCCGATGGACACCATCAGGATCACCGCGAGGGCGCCGATCGCCCAGTGTGCGCCGTGCTCCAGGTAGACGTACTCGGACAGCGTGCCCTGGCGGACCAGGTACACGGTCAGCGACCGGACGAACATGGCGCCGATCAGGCCGAGGCCCAGCGCGATGATGATCGGGTCCGAGGTGATGGCGAACGCGCCGATGACGCCGTCGAAGGAGAACGATGCGTCCAGCACCTCCAGGTAGAGGAACAGGAAGAAACCGGCCTTGCCGGTCGCCCTGGCCAGCTGCGTCACACCGCTCTTCGCCGCGGTCGCCGTGCCGGTCGCAGCCGGCGCCGACCCCACGTCGGGGTGCTCGAAGTCGATGGGACCGTCTTCCTCACCGGTGTTCTCGAAGAGCGTCCCGAGCCCGTTCACCGCCAGATAGGTCACGAGCCCGCAGAGCCCCGAGAAGAGCACCGTCTCGGCGTCCTCGGCGAGCGTCTCGGAGACGATCAGCAGGACGATGCAGGACGACCAGCACGGCCATGGCGTCGAGCCGACCGGCCTTGGCCAGCGGCTTCTCCAGCCAGCTCAGCCAGGTGTGCTCACGCTCCTCGAACAGCCAGCTCAGGAAGAGCATCAACAGGAACATGCCGCCGAACGCCGCGATGATGGGATGCGCGTCGGTCAGCAGCGTCTCGTAACTCGGTGAGCCGTCCGGGAAATACGCGGCGTCGTCCGGCGGCGGGTTCATCGCGAGGTTGAACGCCTCGAGCGGCGGCAGCCCGGCCGCCAGCCACACGATGACGAGCGGCAGCAGCAGCCGCATGCCGAAGACGGCGATGACGATGCCGACGGTGAGGAAGATCTTCTGCCAGAAGTCGCTCATCCGCTCCAGCACCGTCGCGTTGATGACGGCGTTGTCGAAGGAGAGCGACACCTCGAGGACGCCGAGGATGGCGCAGAGCAGGACGGCCGACCAGCTGCCGTAGAGGAACGCGATCACCAGCGACGCGGCGGTGACGATGTAGGACCACATGAAGATCTTCAGGTGCATAGCGGCCCTTCCCGGGGAGGCGGCGCGGCCCACCGGTGGCTGCCCGTGGAGGGCAGCGCCGGTGGGCCGTCAGACGTGTCGAGCGGCGACGTCGGTCGAGCGGGTCAGAGGTTGACGCCGAAGTCGCGGGCGATGCCCGCGAGCCCGGAGGCGTATCCCTGGCCGATGGCGCGGAACTTCCACTCCGCACCGTTGCGGTACAGCTCGCCGAACACCATGGCGGTCTCGGTGGAGGCATCTTCGGTCAGGTCGTAGCGCGCCAGTTCGGTGCCCGATGACTGGTCCACGACGCGGATGAAGGCGTTGCGGACCTGGCCGAAGGACTGGCCGCGCGTATCTCCCTCGTAGATCGAGACCGGGAAGACGATGGAGCCGATGGTGGCCGGGACGGAGCTCAGGTCGACGTTGATGACCTCGTCGTCGCCCTCGCCCTCGCCGGTGAGGTTGTCGCCCTGATGAACGATGGCACCCTCGGGCGAGCTGGTGTTGTTGAAGAAGACGAAGTACTCGTCGCCGACGATTTTCTTGTTCTCGCCTAGCCCCAGCGCGCTCGCGTCGAGGTCGAAGTCGGTGCCGGTGGTCGACCGGACGTCCCAACCCAACCCGACCGCGACGGCTTTGAGGCCGGGAGCGGCCTTGGTGAGCGACACATTGCCGCCCTTGGAGAGACTCACGCCCATAGCAGTTTCCCTTTCGTGTCGACCGGTCGCATCGTTGGCCGGTCGCATTCGTGTCCGGTCGCGTCAGCCGGCCGGTCGAGGTCGACCGAGCCGGTGGTGACAATTGCGGTCATCGACCGGCTGGAAACAGTCTCCAACCTATCGGTGGGTCCGCAACAGCCACCCCGCACCATCCTTGACCCCAACTCCGGCCGGCATGACAGAGTTCCCCGGGTCGCAGTAACCGAACAGCGGACGATGCACCACCGGACAGCAAGGGGGGCACGTGCGGCATTTCGACCATCTGCCGAGAAGTGTCCGTGATGTCCTCTTCGATCAGGCACCCGAGCGTTTCGACCGGAACAGTGAGCGGTCGGTGCTGGCACACGCGCTGGGCGCCACGCTGTATGTGCCGGCCACCCGGGACGATCTCCCCGGCTCGATCCGCCGGCAGGCGGCAGCGGGTGCGAAATCGATGGTGATCGACCTCGAGGACGCGATCGCGGATGGTTCGGTCGCTTCGGCGCTGGCCGGTACGGCGGCGACGTTGCGCAGGCTTCTGGAGGACCCCCCGGAGAGCCAGCTGTTCGTCAGGGTGCGGACGGTGGACCACATCAGGGCGCTGACCGCGGAGCTGGGTGAGGACATCGGGGTCGTCAGCGGGTTCGTCATACCAAAGTTCTCCCTTGCGCACGGCGCGGAATTCCTGCGGGCCGTCTCCGATGCGCGGGAGCGGTCCGAGCACCCGCTCTACGCGATGCCGGTGCTGGAGACTCCACGGGTCCTCTACCGGGAGTCCCGCGACGTCGAGCTGAGCGGCATACGGGAACTGCTCGACGAGTACCGGGATCTGGTGCTGACGGTCAGGATCGGCGCGACCGACCTGTGCGGCCTGTTCGGGATCCGGCGGGACCGGGATTTTTCGATCTACGACGTCGGGGTGGCGGCGGACCTGATCACCCAGGTGGTCAACCATCTCGGCCGTACTGACGGCACGGGTTTCGCCATCACCGGGCCGGTGTGGGAGTACTTCGCGAACCACGAGCGGATCCTGCGGCCGCAGCTGCGGCAGAGCCCGTTCGACGAGCGGCACGCGTCGGGGCTCCGCCGCGATCTGCTGAGCCGTGACCTCGACGGCCTGATCCGGGAGACGATGCTCGACCGGGTCAACGGGCTGACCGGCAAATCGGTGATCCACCCCTTGCACATCGCCCCGGTGCACGCGCTGGCCGTCGTCCCGCATGAGGAGTACCTCGACGCGGCCGACGTGCTCGATCCGTTGGCCGACGAGGGTGGGGTGCGCCGTTCCGGATACCGCAACAAGATGAACGAGCCACGGCCGCACCGCATCTGGGCCGCCCGGACGCTGCTCCGCGCGCGGGTCTTCGGCGTTGCTGCGCAAGGTATCTCGCACATCGACATCATGACCGCGCTGCAGGACGCCTGATGACCGACAGCCGGGCCGGGAGCTCGTGGGTGGCCGACACCTATGGGATCGCCACGGCGGACCGTGGGTCATCCGTCGGTGTGACGATGGCCGAGCTGGTCGCAATGGCGCTGCGGCAGAACCCGCGGCGGGCTCAGTTGCTGGTGTCCACAGTGCTGGGCAAACACATCCCGGTCGATCCCCGGGTCGTGATGGGGAGCGGGCGGCTGCTCGGCGCCCTGGTCGCGCAGACGTTGGCCGGTGAAACCGATGCACGCGGCCCCGCCCGCTGGTCGCGGGCGGCACGGGCCACGGTGTCCGGTGCGGACCCCAACGCCCTGCTAGGGGTGCTGCCCGTCCCGTCCGCAGCGGACGACGTCCTGACCATCGGGTTCGCCGAAACCGCGACATCACTGGGTCATCTCGTCGCCGACCAGCTGGGGACGGCCTACCTGCACTCCACCCGGCGCCGCTCCGGCGACGTGCCTGTCGCAGCCGAGTTCTCCGAGCCGCACTCGCATGCCACGGGTCATCTGCTCCGGCCGGCCCCACCGGATCTGCTGGCAACGGCCGGCACCGTTGTCCTGGTCGACGACGAGTTGTCCACCGGCACGACGGCGTTGAACGTCATCGAGGTGCTGCACGGCATCACCCCGCGGAACCGGTACGTGCTGGCCGGCCTGGTCGACGTGCGATCGGCCGAGGACGACGACCGGCGCGCCGCCGTGGCCGAGCGTCTCGGCTGCCGTATCGACGTGGTGTCGCTGGTCCGAGGTGCGGTCGTGGTCCCGCCCGATGCGGTCGAGCGGATCTCGGCCGACATGACGGGGGAATCGCCGGCCGGATCGGAGCCGCCAGGGACAGAATTCGCCGGGACAGCACTCGCCGGGACAGGGCAGCTGTCGCAGGTGGAGCTGCCGTGGCCGGATGCCGTGCCCACCGGCGGGCGGCACGGGTTCCACCCCGCCGACCGGCCCGCTTTCGACACGGCGGTGTCCGACGCGGTGGCCGCACTGATTCCGGTCGTCGGCTCGGCGGCCACCGTGCTGGTGATCGGCACCGAGGAACTGATGTACCTCCCGCTCCGGATCGCCGCGGGCCTGCGCTCCGCCGAGCGGCGCACCGCGTTCCAGTCGACCACCCGGTCGCCGGTGCATGCCGTGGACCGGCCCGGTTACCCGGTGCGGAGGCGCATCGACTTCCGCGCCCCGGTCGACGGCTCGCCCCGGACCGCCGAGCGTCACCTGTACAACGCCTGGTGGCCGGGCAACCCCGCGGGTGGTGAGGCCGATCTCGTCCTGCTCGTCGACGACCGGCCGTTGCGACCAGGTCCGACGGGTGCGGCCGCGGCCATCGCCGCCGCGACCGGCGCGCCGGTGGTCAGCGTCGTCCTTCCGCAGTCCGCCGGGACATGAGCACCGTGCGGGACCCCGATCGAGCCTCGTCGAGCCCTGAACCGTTGCGGGGCCCGCAGTTCGGGAGTTACCGCCCGGACGAGGTCGGCTGGTTGCTGACCGACCTGTCGACGCTCGACCTCGAGGGCGACGTCCGCGAACGGGAGGCGGCGATCCAGGCCGGCCTCGCGCACTATGCCGAGTCGCTGCCGATCGAGTATCAACCGGACGAGGCCTACCAGCAGCTGTTCGAAGAGGTACTGAGGGAGACCGCCGGCCGGCTCGCCCACGCCGTCGGCTCGGTGACCGAACTGGTGCTCGCCGAACGCGGGCCAGGCAGCGTGCTGGTCTCATTGGCCCGGGCCGGGACACCGATCGGGATCCTGATGCGCAGGTGGGCCCGCCGGGCGCACGGCATCGACCTGCAGCACTACGCGGTTTCGATCGTCCGCAGCCGGGGGATCGACACGGTCGCGCTCGATTACCTTGCGGCACACCATGACCCGTCATCGGTGGTCTTCGTCGACGGCTGGACCGGGAAGGGCGCGATCGCGAAGGAGCTGACGGCGGCGCTGGATGTTGTCGCTGCCGAGGGTGGACCGCGGTTCAACGACGATCTCGCGGTGCTGGCCGATCCGGGCCACAGCGTTCGGACATTCGGCACCCGTGACGACTTCCTCATCGCATCCGCCTGCCTCAACTCGACCGTGTCCGGGCTGGTCTCGCGCACCGTGCTGAACCCGCTGTACACCGGGCCGGACGAATTCCACGGCGCGAAGTTCTATGCCGAATTGTCGGGTGCGGACGTGTCCGGCCGGCTGCTCGATGCCGTCAGCGCGCAGTTCGATGCCGTACGGCCCGCTGTGCTGCAAGGGCTCCCGGCCCTGCAGGCGTCGGATCGTCGGGTGAGCTTTGCGGGCTGGGCCGCAGTGGAGGACATCCGCCGCCGGTACGGCATCGACTCGATCAACTTCGTCAAACCCGGGGTGGGGGAGACGACGCGGGTGCTGCTCCGCCGCGTCCCGTGGCGGATCCTCGTCCGCGAGGCGGACCATCCGGATCACCTGCATCTGCGCATGCTGGCGCACCAACGCGGGGTGCCGATCGAGGTGGTGCCCGAACTGGCGTACTCGTGCGTGGGATTGGTCCGCCGGATGACGCCGACCGATCCGGGCGAGGCCTGATGACCCGCACGATGGTCGCCGTCGATCTCGACCGGACCCTGATCTACTCCCGCGCTGCCATCGATGCGATGCTCGCACCGCCGGACGTCCCGCCGTTGACGTGCGTCGAACTGCTGGACGGCCGACCGCAGTCGTTCCTGACGAACGAGTCCGCGCACTGGCTGGAAATTCTCGGCACCCGGGCTGTGCTGGTCCCGACGACGACCCGGACGGTCGCCCAGTACTACCGCGTGCAGCTGCCCGGTGGTCCCGCCGCCTACGCGGTGACCAGTAACGGCGGCCACATCATCGTCGACGGTCACTCCGATGACCGATGGCGCAGTGCCGTGCAACGGCGGATCGCCGGCGACGGCGCCGGCCTGGTGGAGATCGTCGGCGGCCTGCACCGGCACGCGGACCCGTCATGGGTACTGCACAACCGGGTTGCCGACGACCTCTTCTGCTACCTGGTTGTCGAGCTGGCGCGGCTGCCCGCGGATTTCCTGGCCGAGTGGACCGCCTGGTGCGCGGAGCGGAACTGGGTGGTGTCAATGCAGGGCCGGAAGATCTACGCGCTGCCCCGTGCGCTGACGAAGGAGGCGGCCATCACCGAGGTCCGGTCGAGAGCGGGCGCCGGGCGGCTGGTCGCCGCCGGTGACGGTGCCCTCGACGCCGGTTTCCTGTCCATGGCGAACGCGGCGATCAGGCCGCCGCACGGCGAACTGGCCGAGATGGGCTGGCGGCTCCCGCATGTCAGCATCACCGGCTCGGCCGGTGTGCTGGCCGGTGAGGAGATCAGCCGGTGGCTGGTCGGGCAGCTGGAACCCACCTGAACCGGGCTCAGGTCAGGCAGAACTCGTTGCCCTCGATGTCGGCCATGGTCACCCAGCTCTGCGGGCCCTGCTGCCCCCGGTGCAGAAAGGTCGCGCCGGCCGCTGTCAACCGTGCCATCTCGGCGTCGACCTTGTCCGGTCCGACCCGCACGTCGAAGTGCAGCCGGTTCTTGACGGTCTTGGGCTCGGGCACGAGCTGGAACAGCACCCGCCTGCCCTCGGCGCCGGTCACCGGTCCGTCGGGAGGGCGGATTGCCTGGCCCTCCTTCCAGACCAGCACACCGTTGTGGGTCTTGGTGTCGTCCTCGACGGCGTACCCCTCTGTGATCATCCGGCGGATGAAGTCCTCGTTGCTGGGTTCCACCGTCCAGCCCAGCGCCTCGGCCCACCAGTCCGCCAGGACATGGGGATCGGAACAGTCGACGGTCACCTGGAAGTCGTGTGCCATGGGGAACACCGTACGAAGGCACACCGACAGTCGCACCGGGAACGCCGCCTGGAAGCATCAGCAATCAGCCACCCGACGGAAGGATCTTTGCCATGACCGACAGCAGCAGCCCGGACAGCACGCTGACCGGTACCGGCGTGATGACAACGCACTCGGCCACCGGAGAGCTGATCATCTCGCGGGTCTTCGCTGCGAGCCGCGAGACGGTCTTTCAGGCCTTCACCGACCCCGAGCTGCTGGTCCGATGGTTCGGACCCGTCGGGTTTTCCGTCCCACCCGACACGGTTGACCTCGACGTCCGGCCCGGCGGGCATCAGCGTTTCATGATGGTCAAGGACGACAACCCGACGATGACCTCGCCGATGGACGGCCGTTTCACTCAGGTGATCGAGAACGAGCTGCTGGTCGGCAGCGAGGAGTTCATCGGTGTTCCGGGAGTACAGGAGCCGACCACCATGGCGCTGCGGTTCGAGTTCCATGACGCCGATGGGGGAGGAACGAAGGTGGTCATCCAGCAGGGGCCCTTTATGCCGGAGTTGGAGCAATCAGCGAAGGCCGGGTGGGAGAGCTCCTTCTCCAAACTGGACGCACTGCTCGCTGCCTGAAAGCCGGCGGCCCCAGGCCAGACGCCGGCCGGGTGTGCGTTTGCGGTAACCGTCAGGATCTGCGGAAGCGCCGACGGGGACGGAAGTACAGCACCGCTCCGGCCCCCATCGCGGCGACGCCCAGCATGCTGATCACGATGCCCGCCCACAGCGACGCATCCGTGGTGACGAGGCCGACGACCAGCGCGATCATGCCGACCAAGAAGCACAGGCCGGCGACGACGGCACGGTGACGCTTGACCCGACTGATCGTGATGGTCGCGGCAAAGTTCGGGTCTTCGCTGCGTAGCGCGCGCTCGATTTCGTCAAGTCTGCGCTGTTCGCCCTCTGAGAGCGGCATGGCTCCTACTCCCCCCAAGGCAAGAAGCCCTGGACAAGTAACAGCTTACGCACGCCTTGGGCCGATGCCCCCGTTTCCGGGCAGTGCTCCCGGTCCTGCGGGATGAGTGCGACCATCTGGGGTGTCGGGCGGTGAAGGCCCGGTGGATCCGGCGGTCGGGGGGTGCTGCATTGTCGGGTTTCTCCCACCCGCTCGCCGTTCTGATTTGCCGGCGCATACTTCATGGCGATCTCGGTGTTCACGGTGGCAGGAGGTGCGCCCGCCTTCCGCAGCATGATCGACGCGTTCTACGACCGGGTCGAGCGCGACGACCTGCTCGGCGGCTACGAGGCGATGGTGACCCACCACCGCGGTCTCGGCATCACGGGCGAGCAACGCTTCCGGTTCGCGTCCCTGATGAGCCTTGCTGCCGACGACGCCGGTATGCCCGCCGACCCGGAATTCAGGGCGGCACTGGTGGGCTACCTGGAATGGGGCACCCGGCTCGCCCAGTCCAACTCCCAACCTGGCGCGGCGGTGGTCGAGCGCGCGCCGGTGCCGCGCTGGGGGTGGGGTGTGGCGCCGCCCTACCAACCCGACGCCGGCACCGCTGCCAACGAGAGTTGATGGCGGCCAAGTACTCCGGCCGAAGACGAGCATCACGCGCAACGACCCGTGAGACGAACACCCCCATGGGAACGGCGCCGGAAGCTCCGGGTGCTGTGCCGGGGGTCAGCCGCCGGCTAATCCAATCGGGGTGTCGGTAGCCCGAGGAGTCCAGCGATTCGTTGCCGGCTGAGGTGGTCCTCGGTGGGTTGGGTCGGCCGGGTCGCGTCTCGCAGCAGCACGGGACTGAGCGGGGTCTGGGCGCCGCGGCTGGTGACCAGGCGGACCCGGTTGGTCAGTGTGACGGGCGTGGTCTGGTGCCGGTGGGCGACCTCGGCGACCGGGCCGGCGGGGTGACACTGGATGCCGGCCCAGTCCAGCACGGATTCGGCGCAGCCCGCACGGGCCGGGCCGAAGACCCGCCGGCACACCTCGGTGACCACCTCGGCAGCGGTGTGTCCGAGAACGGGGGTTCCGGGGCGGGCCATGGTGTCGGCCGCCGTTGCACGGTTCAGTTGCGCGGCCAGTTCACGGGTGAGCCGCCGCACCAGGGGATTGGGGCGGCGCAGGCTGAGCCCGAGACCGGAGGCGAGGATGGCGTGCAGGCTGGTCGTGTCGATGTCGCGGAGGGATGCGGCGTCGATGGCCGGCCGGCCGGTCCGGGCGGCGTCGGTCAGGATCGACAGCACCCGGCCCAGGTTGCCGGGGTGAATGCGCCCGGCAAGCCGCACACTGTGTCCCGGGGCGAGGCTGATCCGCAGGTCGGGGTCGTCGAACACCACTGTGGACCGCACCTGGTGGTCATGCAGAGCGTGTGCTTCGGAGAGGACCGCGGTGGGTGCGCGCGGGTGATACAGGCACAGCACGGTGACCGGGTGCTCCCGGACCAGCCGGCTCAGGCACCGTTCATGGGGGCTCGTTTCCAGGCCAAGCAGCATGCCGCCCAGCCGGATTCCGGTGTGCCCGTCAGAGACAGCCGTCGCGGCAAGCTCGGTGACCCGGTTGGTCAGCTGTTGCTCCGTCATGGTGTACAGCGCGGTGGTCGCCGTCTCATCTGCGATGATCAACTGGCCGTCCCGTAGTGCGCCGACCGGCTCGACGCCGTCTTCTCGCATCCTGGCCAGGACCCGGCTGGCCTGCCGGTCGGCTAGTCCGACCAGAATGACCCGCTCCGAGCGGGCCAGGCCGGCGGCCACGAACTCGGCGGACAATTCCAGGGCGTGCTCCGGTCCGTCCACGACGGCGTACGAATGCCGTCGAGAGGGCGCAACACCTGGGTCACCGAGCACAACGCACACCCCCGAGGGCCGTACCCGCATGGGCCAACGTTCCTGCACAGAGCGTAGCGGAATATCACGCTCACTTCCCCCTACCGGCAGCACGATGCCTCGAGGGTGCCTTCGCCGTCAGTAACAGGCTCGCGGTCGGCGGAGTGGACTGGGGGACACGTTGGCCGACATCGCTCGGTGGACCAGCAACGGGTCGCGCCGTGATGCACGTCGGGCTGGGCCGGCTGTCGACCGCTCGGCGCTGCGACCCGACAAACCAACCCCTGTCAGTCCGCGTCCGCACGCGATATCAGCCGCCCTCGGGACGCGGAACTTTGTCGGTGGTGCCGCTTCGGAGAAATGTGATGACCGAGCCGGAGTTCGGACACCCTGGGAGGCGCGCCATGGAAACAACCCTTGACGAGATCGGCCCGGATATCTATCGGGTGTCCACCTACATTCCGGCAGCTGACTTCATGTTCAACCAGTTCCTCGTCAGCTGAGGAGCCGCACTTCAGGTTCTCATGGCGGCTTCGGCAGCGGTGCTATCGATATCTGTGGTTATCGCGGCGCCGGCATTTGGGGTACCCAACGGCGCCGATACCGGCGAGAACGGCGGTCAACAAAGGGTCCTGTCAATCGCGCATTCACCATCCTCAGGTACGAATTCCGGCCCCACGGCAACAACCGGTTTTACAAACTCAGTCACATCGATTGACAGTGGCAGCACCGAAACGTCGACAACTCAGACCACCTCAGTGACAAGTCCTCCGGTGGATCCACCGGAGGTACCCACCTTGAATTGGGCGGCGTGTCGGGCTGGTTTCCAATGCGCGCGGGCGGCTGCGCCGTTGGACTATGACCGGCCTTTCGGGACGGCGGTGTCGTTGTCGCTGATCCGGCTGCCTGCCTCGGACCCGGCGCATCGGATCGGTCTCTTTTCTTGAACCCGGGTGGACCCCGCGGGTCAGGGGTCGACTTCGTCCGGGGCGTCGCGAAATCGTTGCCGTTGGAGTTACGGGCCAGGTTCGACCTGGTCGGGTTCGACCCGCGCGGCGTTGGGCGAAGCACCCCGTTGCGATGTTTCACGACCTTCGACGAGGCCATCGCGGTGGCGCAGCCGATCGCCTTCCCGGTCACGGCCGACGAGGAACCGTCTGGCGTGACAATGATGTGGCGCTGGCTGCGGCGTGCGCGGACCGGGCATCGCCATCCAGGACCACATGTCCACCGCAAATGTGGCCCGAGACATGGACCTACTGCGCGAAGCGGTCGGTGACGAACAGTTGAACTACCTGGGCCTGTCCTACGGCTCGTATCTGGGTGTCACATACGCGAATTTGCGCGGTCAGCACAGTCGTCGATTACCTCACCACCCGGCAGACACCCCCGGCCGGCACCGTCTGCTAACCCGAAGGGCCCCCCTTCGGTCCGCTGGCCGCGCAGAAAAGCGCAACCCGCCACTGCCGCGATACAAAACGGCGCTCATCCCCGACATCGTCCGGCGGGCAGCAACCCATACCGAATCCTGAACACCGGGTCCGCGGCCCTTGCCCTGGTGGGGAATGGTTCACTCGGCTCCACGCCGAGACGGCTCCGCATTCATCCAGTGACGAGGAATGCTTCAGTTTGCGACACCAATGGCCCGGTCATCAAGGCCGGCGAGCGCTCCGAGCCCGTCCAGCAACCTGGCCAGGCCGAACTCGAACAGCGAATCGAGGGTGAGATCGAGCGCGGGATCTGCCGCGAGCTCCGCGAACATCGGGAAGTCGTGGGTGGCGACAATCTCGGTCATGACGCTGTCCTGGGAGGCCATCCATTCGTCGCTGGTCAGACCCGTGTCCAGCTGCGCCAGCACTTCCGGTTCCAGGTTGACGGCGGTGCCGCGGACGTAGTTGGCCAACGTCACCGCCATGTGCAGTCGCTCGTTCACCGCGAGCCCGAGGTCGGCGAGGACAGCCATGGCCAATTCGGTGTGCGCCATGGCACTGGGCACCAGCTGTGGTCGACTCATCGACACCCACTGGGCCAGCCAGGGATGCCGCTGATAGCAGGTCCACTGCAGCCGACACAGCGCCTCGAGGGTGGCCCTCGGGTCGCTGCCACGCGACGGCAGGGGAGAGCCGGCGAAGGTCGCCTCCACCATGAGGGTCAGCAGCTCATCCTTGTTCCTGACGTGCCGGTAGAGCGACATCGTCGCGGTGCCGAGCTCGGCCGCCACCCTGCGCATGGACAGCGCGGCCAATCCCTCCGAGTCGGCGACCTTCGTCGCGGCGGCGATGATCCGCTCCCTGCTCAGCGGGTGGGGGTCCGGCCCGTCCGCCGGATCCGATGATGGCCGAGCCGGTGTCGCGCGGACCGCACCCACCACGGTCCCGAAGCCGGGCCTGGCGTGCACCAGGCCCTGTTCCTGCAGTACGGCCAGCGCCCTTGTCGCGGTGGCCATGGCGACGCCCCACTCGCGGGTGATCTGGCGGGTGGAGGGCACCCGGTCGCCGGGGCGCAGTTCGCCGGACTCGATCCGCCTGGTGATCTCCGCAACGATGCGTGCCGTGGGGGCGGCGGTACCGGCGGGCTCGATCATCCTGGCTCCTGACGTTCCGGTGTACTAGTGCACTTCCGTGCGAATGCCTTTCTTTTGAGCCAGTACACCAGATTCGGCTGAAGTGCACTAGTCCTCGAATAGTGCGCCGAGCAAGGATTCTGCCGAATCCGATGCTGTAGCCCCTGGACCGTTGTCAGTGACACCTCGTGGCGTTTACGGTGTACGCACAATTGGAATACGCCGTACGCACAAGAGATCGCACGTCCGTCGAAGCAGGGAGCACACATGAAGCACGACGCGGAGGACACCGGCACTGCGGTACAGGCCCACGGCCTGGGAAAGTCCTACGGCACCCGGCGTGTCTTGGACGACGTCGACCTGGTGGTGCCTCGCGGGACGGTGCTGGCCCTGCTCGGCCCGAACGGTGCCGGCAAGACGACAACCGTTCGGATCCTGGCCACCCTGGTGCGCCCGGATGCCGGTGCGGCAACGGTGGCGGGTTTCGACATTCTCCGTGAGCGGCGGGAGGTGCGCCGCCGGATCAGCCTGACCGGCCAGAACGTCGCCATCGACGAACTGCAGACGGGCATCGAAAACCTCCAGATGATGGGCAGGCTCGCCGGTCTCACGGGTCGCCGCTCGCGGCTGCGGGCTCGCGAGATGCTCGAGCGCTTCGCGCTTGTCGACGCGGCCGGGCGCACCGTTGCCACCTACTCCGGGGGCATGCGGCGGCGCCTCGACCTGGCGTGCGGGCTGGTCGGGCGGCCCTCGGTCCTGTTCCTCGACGAGCCGACGACGGGTCTGGACCTGCACAGCAGACAGGCGATGTGGGAGCTGATCGCGGAGCAGGTCCGGTCCGGGGTGGGCATCGTGCTGACCACTCAGTACCTGGAGGAGGCGGATCAGCTGGCGGACAGCATTGTCGTCATCGACGCCGGCCGGGTCGTCGCGTCCGGCACACCGGCCGACCTCAAGCGGGCGGTCGCCGACCAGCGTCTCGACGTGGTTCTCCGCGATGACGCCGACCACCGGCGGGCGGTGGAGATGCTCGGTGCCCGCGTCATTTCCTCGGATCGGGTCCTGCGTTCGGTGAGCGTGCCCACCGACGGTTCGGCGCCCGCCGTCCGCCGCATGCTGGACGAGATCGACCCCGGCGGCCGAACGATCACGAGATTCTCCGTGCACACCGCCACGCTCGATGACGTGTTCCTCGCCCTGACCGGGCACGCCACCACCGGGCCTGTCAGCGCCGGGCCTGTCAGCACTGCTCCTGCAACGGAGCCGGCCCATGTCTGAGTCGCTCGTGGCCGGCCCTGGTGCGCCCGATCGGCCCTCTGATCACACCGGTTCGGTAGCAAAGCTTTTCGGTGACTCGGCGACCATGGCTGCCCGCGGTCTGCGGCTCAGCCGGCGCAACATCGACGTGCTGATCACGTCGTTGCTGCTGCCGGTCATCCTGATGCTGCTGTTCGTCTATCTGTTCGGCGGAGCACTGGACACCGGTGGCGGGTACGTGTTCTACGTGGTCCCCGGAGTGCTGGTGCTGTGTGCGGGTTTCGGGTCGGCGAGCACGGCGGTCAGTGTCAGCCAGGACATGCAGGGCGGGATCATCGACCGGTTCCGGGCGATGGACGTGAGCGGGGCCGCGCTGCTGGCCGGCCATGTGGTGGCGAGCGTCGCCCGCAACATGGCATCGACCATGCTGGTGTTCGGGGTGGCGTTCCTGATCGGCTTTCGTTCGGCGGCCGGTCCCGCGGGCTGGCTTGCGGCGGCCGGGATCCTGCTGCTGTTCATCGTGACGATCTCCTGGTTGGCCGCCCTGGTGGGCCTGCTGGCCCGATCTCCGGAGGCGGCCAACGGCTTCGCCTTCATCCTCATGTTCCTGCCCTACGCCAGCAGCGCTTTCGTTCCGATCGCGACGATGCCGACGTGGCTGCAGGGTTTTTCGGCGCACCAGCCGATCACCCCGATCATCGAGAGTGTTCGGGGGCTGCTGAACGGCACTCCGGTCGGGAATGACCCGTGGCTGGCGATCGCGTGGTGCTGCGGCATTCTCGCGGTGTCCGTTGCGCTGTCCGGGCTCGCCTTCCGGCATCGGACACGGTGAGAGGAATGTCTCAGCGGTGCACCGTGCGGCGGTCGGCGAGTGTCGTCACCCCGGCCATGAACAGGTCGATGCCGGCGCCGTAATAGGCGGCCTCGTCATCGCAATCGGTCAGCGCATCGGCGCACTCCACCAGGTGCGGGAACCGGTCGGCGGGGAGTCCGGTGAGCGCGGCGCGCTTGTGCGCGAGGACGGCCGCCCGTTCGTCCTTCGGCGTGGTGGTCTCAGCACCGGGCCTCCCGGACACCAGCATGATGGCACTCTGCAGCGCGGCGCGCGAGAGGTTGGCGCTCTGTCGAACGCCGAACCCGCTGCGGCGCAGGATGTCCAGCGACCGCTCGGCCAGAATCCGGCCTTGGTTGCTGACCAACACGCGCTGCTGCGCCAGTGCTGTGCACGCCGGGTGCTGGTCCAGTGCCGCGACCAGCGCGGTCAGCAGGCCGTGCAATTCCGTTAGGCCGGCGTCGGGATCGTTGTCCGGAAGACGGACGTTTTCCAGAATCCGATCACCCATCGCGGCCAGCAGTTCGTCCTTGTTCTTCACGTGCCAGTAGAGCGCCATCGGCGTGACGCCGAAATCCTGAGCGATACGGCGGATCGACACCGCTGCGGGCCCGTCGACATCGGCCAAGGCGAGCGCGTGATCGATGACGGCGTCGCGGGACAGCGGGGTGGCTCCAGTTCGGGCCCCGGGGCGGGTCAGAGAAGTCGACGGCGATTTCATGTTGACAACTCTACACCGTAAAGGCTTTGCTATACGGCATACATGTACACCGTAGAGGAGCCCTCGTGGAACGATCGCGTCTGACACTGCTGGCGGTGGCGCTCGCCACCTTCATGACCTATCTCGACAACAACATCATCAATGTGGCGATCCCGGCCATCGAGCGGGACCTGCATCTGACGACCTCCGGTCTGGAGTGGGTCGTCAGCTCGTACATCCTGGTGTTCGCCAGCCTGTTGCTGGCCGGCGGTCGACTGGCCGACGTCTGGGGACGCAAGCGCCTGTTCGTGATCGGGCTCTCCATCTTCACCGCGGCGTCGCTGGTCGCCGGCTTCGCGACAACTGTCGATGTCCTGGTGATCAGCAGGGCGGTGCAGGGTGTCGGCGCCGCGCTGGTCACGCCGACGACTCTGGCGATCATCTCGGCGACCTTCCCGGAGGGGCGGCAACGGGCGGCCGCGGTGGGCATCTGGAGTGCCGTTGGCGCGCTCGCACTGGCGGTCGGGCCGCTGCTCGGCGGGCTGCTCAGCGAGTACCTGAGCTGGGGATGGATCTTCTTCATCAATGTCCCCGTCGGACTGGGAACACTGGCGCTCGCAGCCGTGGCGATCCGCGAATCCCGTCAGGATTCCGGACCGCGGCGGCTCGACATCCCGGGGATGCTGGCCTCCGCGGGTGCGCTGTTCGCGCTGACCTTCGGGCTGATCGAGGGCCAGGACCGGGGCTGGACGTCGCCGGTGATCCTCGGCTGCTTCGCGGTCGCGCTCCTGCTCGGCATCGTGTTCGTGCAGCTTGAAAGCCGGGTCGCGAATCCGATGGTGGCCACGTCGCTGTTCCGGGAGCGGGTGTTCACCGGCGGCCTGATCGCGTTGATGATGTGGGGCTTCGGCCTGTTCGGGATCTACTTCTTCACGTCCCTCTACCTGCAGGGTGTGCTCGGCTTCTCGCCGACGCAGGCCGGCGCGGCGTTCGTCCCGATGGCACTGCTGATAGCGGCCGGCGCGGTCATCTCCGAGCGGGTGTCGCACCGGCTCGGCGCCCATCGGGTTGTCGCGGTGGCGATGCTGATGATGGCCGGCGGCATCGCGTCGGTCAGCCTGCTCGGCGCCGATGCCGGATTCTGGTCGCTGATGCCGAGTTTCGCGGTGATCGGAATCGGTGGCGGTCTCACGGTGCCGCTGACCTCCAGCGTCCTGGATGCGATGCCACGGGACGAAGCGGGTGTGGCGTCGGGCATTTTCAACGCGTCCCGGGAGGTGTCCGGCCTGCTCGGGATCACCGTGATCGGCGCCGTACTGACAGCCCGGCAGTCGGTGCTGCTCACCGGTGGGTCGACGCCGACCGATGCCTTCCTCGGCGGCTACCAAGCGGGGCTGCTGCTGGCCGCCGCGTTGGTCGCCCTCGGCGGTGTCGCCGCGTTCGTCGGCCTGCGCCGGCCGAACGTGCCCGTCGCGCCGGCCCCCGCCGAGCCGGCCGCGCCGGTCACCGTCTGAGTTCGGTGGGCGCGGGCTGCACCTGCCGGCCTCACCAGCCCCGGGCGCGCCATTCGCCCAGATGCGGCCGCTCGTTGCCGAGCGTCGTGTCGTCCCCGTGTCCCGGGTACACCACCGTCTCGTCGGGGAGCCGGTCGAACACCCTGACCTCGAGATCGTCCATCAAGGACGAGAAGTTCTCGGGTGACGACGTTTTGCCCGGACCTCCGGGAAACAGCGAGTCGCCGGTGAACAGGTGCGGGTTCCCGCCGGGGTCGGTGTAGAGCAGGGCGATCGAGCCGGGGGTGTGCCCGCGCAGCGCGATCACCTCGAGGCGGCAGTCGCCGACCGGCACCGCATCGCCGTGTGCGAGACGGACATCCGTCCGGACGGGGATGTCATCGGCGTCATCGGTGCCGGCGTACAACGTCGCGGCCGTTCGTTCACCGACCACGGACAGCGCCTGCCAGTGATCGCGGTGCGAATGGGTGGTGACCACGGCGCGGAGAGGTGGTGTGCCGGCTGCACTGTCGAGCAGGGCCAGGATCCTGTCGGCGTCGTTGGCGGCGTCGATCAGCACGGCCTCGTCGGTGTGCCGGCAGATCAGCAGATAGGCGTTGTTGTCCATCGGACCCACCGAGATCTTGCTGACGGTGATCTCGGGAAGCGTGCGGGTCGAGGCCCGCCCGTGCGCTTCGACATGACCGGTGTAGTCGCCGGTGTCAGGCCTGGTCGCCGGGGAGGTTGCGTCGTCGCTCATCGGGCCAACGGTAGGTGGTGTCACGGCCGGGGCAACTCGGCAGTCCCCGGCAGTTGCACAGTGGTCGCCGGCGCATCGATGCCGGCCGGGCTGGCGGGCATCCCGACGGGTGGGGGATCGGAGCCGAGACCGGTGTTGATCCCGGTGGGGTCCGCGGCGGCGGCACGCAGCAGCGCCGACGCGTGATCGAGCGGCATGCGCAGGGTGGGGGATTTGACGAGCAGCCCGGAGATCACCCGCTCCAGCGGACCCGCGTGTGGGCGCGGCGGGACGGGATCGTTGACGACCGACAGGACGGTGTCCATGCCCGACCCGCGGTCGAACGGCGGATGCCCTTCGACGCAGGCGAAGATGGTCGCGCCCAGACTCCACGCGTCGGAGGCCGGCCCGGCCGGCTGGCCGTTGATCACCTCAGGGGCGAGGTAGGCGGGTGAGCCGACGATCACCCGCGGGCTGGTCGTGGACGCCTCGTCGACGTTGCGGGCGATGCCGAAATCGCTCAGCTTCACCATCCCCTGATGGGTGATCAGGATGTTCCCCGGCTTCACGTCGCGGTGCACGATGCCGACGGCGTGTGCGGACATCAGAGCGGAGGCGACAGCCACGCCGACTGTGGCCGCGACGGGGGGAGCGAGGCTGCCCCACCGCGCGATGATCTGGGCCAGCGTCGTGCCCTCGACCAGCTCCATCACCAGAACGGGGCCAGTTTCGGTCGCCGGGACGATGTCGTACAGCGTCACGACATGCAGGTTGGACAGCGCGGCGACCGACCGTGCCTCCCGCAGGGTTCGCTCGCGCAGTTCCTCGGCGGCCGAGGGTGGGATGTCGCGCGGGATGTCGATCTTCTTCAACGCGACCCGGCGGCGCAGCAGTTCGTCGGTGGCGGCCCACACCGTTCCGTGCGAACCGCGCCCGATCATCCGGTCCGGCCGGTACCGGTCCGCGACGAGGCGGTGCCCCCCGCCGGTGTTGCCCGGCGGCTCGCGTTCCGCACTGCGTCCTTGCGTCACCTACAGGCTCACAACTGTTCCGTTGGCGGCCGACTCGCGGGCGGCGTCGAGCACGGCGGCGGTCGCAACCGCGTCCCGGGGGTCGACAGGGGGCGGGACGCCGTCGGTGACGGCCGCGGCGACCGCGGGGTAGTACAGGTCCCAGGCGCCCCGCAGGCTCGGCACGCGGCGCGACGACTCCCCGTCGAACAGGGTGCCCCAGGCGGAGTCGGGCTCCACACCCCAGCGGTCCCCGAGCGACGCCGGCGTGCCGCCGGCCTTCAACTGCTCCTCCTGGATGTCGAAGCCGTCGATGACGAAGCCGGCGCGGGTGCCGTTGGCCTGCAGTCGCGGACCGGGAGCGGCCGACGCCATCCCGGCCGCCAGCGTCGACTGCACTCCGGCGGTGTGATGCAGGTGCAGTTCGATGTCGTCCTCGGCGCCCGCCCCCGCCCTGACGGTGCGGAGCTCGGCATGCACTGTGGCCACCGGACCGAACAGGAACAGTGCCTGGTCGACCAGGTGGGGTCCGAGGTCGAGCAGGGTGCCGCCACCCTGCTCCGGGCTGCCCCCGTGCCAGCTCTCCTTGACCGGCTTGAAGCGGTCGATGCGGGAGGTGAACCGGTGAACCACGCCCAGCTCGCCGTCGTCGATCAGGCGGCGCAACGTACGGAGGTCGCTGTCCCAGCGGCGGTTCTGGTAGGGCGTCAGCACCAGGCCCGCCGCTGCCGCGTGTTCGGCCAGTTCCCGGGCGTCCGGCGCCGTCAGGGCGAACGGCTTGTCCAGCACGACGTGCAGGCCGTGGTCCAGTGCATCGTGCGCGAGGGGCGCATGGGTTGCACTGGGTGTGGTGATGGTCACCCCCTGCACACCGAGCTCGGCCAGCTCGGCCAGCGACCCGACCGGCGTCGCGCCGGGGACGTCCGTCCGCACCTGCGCCTGCCGCTCCGGGTTGCCGGTCACCACCGCCACCAGCTCCAATCCGGTCGCCGACGCGATCAGCGGCCGATGGAAGATGCGTCCGCCGGAGCCGTAACCGGCCAGTGCCCAGCGGACCGGGGGAGGGGTGTCGATGCTCATCCGGTCATCCTCCCGTCGGGTACCCGGCGCCGCAGATTGCGGGGCTGTCGGACCACGCGCCTAGCATGGTTCAACGTGACAGACCACCTGATCGTGCGAGGCGCCCGCGAACACAATTTGCGGAACGTCGACATCACCCTGCCGCGCGACTCGCTGGTCGTCTTCACCGGATTGTCCGGTTCGGGGAAGTCGTCGCTCGCCTTCGACACCATCTTCGCGGAAGGCCAGCGGCGTTACGTCGAGTCGTTGTCCTCGTATGCCCGGCAGTTCCTCGGGCAGATGGACAAGCCGGACGTGGACTTCATCGAGGGGCTGTCGCCGGCCGTCTCGATCGACCAGAAATCGACCTCCCGCAACCCGCGGTCGACGGTCGGCACCATCACCGAGATCTACGACTACCTTCGGCTGCTCTACGCCCGGATCGGGCACCCGCACTGTCCGATCTGCGGCGAGCCGATCTCCAAGCAGACCCCGCAGCAGATCGTGGACAGGGTCCTCGAGATGCCCGAGGGCACCCGGTTCCAGGTCCTCGCCCCGGTGATCCGCGAGCGCAAGGGCGAGTACGTCGACCTGCTGAACGATCTGCAGGCCAAGGGGTACTCCCGCGTCCGGATCGACGGCGTGGTCTACCAGCTGACCGAGCCACCCAAGCTGAAGAAGCAGGAGAAGCACTCGGTCGAGGTGGTCGTGGACCGCCTGGTCAATCGCGAGACCGCCAAGCAACGCATCACCGACTCCGTCGAGACCGGTCTGGGGCTTGCCGACGGTGTGGTCATCCTTGACTTCGTCGACCTTCCCGAGGACGACCCGCACCGTGAGCGCCGGTACTCCGAGCGGCTGGCCTGCCCCAACAACCACCCGCTGGCACTGGACGAGCTGGAACCACGGTCGTTCTCCTTCAACTCTCCGTTCGGCGCCTGCCCGGAATGCACGGGCCTCGGCACCCGCAAGGAGGTCGACGCCGACCTGGTGGTACCGGACGGCTCGCAGTCGCTGGGTGGCGGCGCGATCCATCCGTGGGCCGCGGGCACCACCAGCGAGTACTTCACCCGGTTGCTGCAGGGGCTGGCCGAGGTGATGGGTTTCTCCATGGACACCCCGTGGGACAGGTTGCCCGCGCATGTCCGGAAGGCGGTCCTGCACGGCGTCGACGAGCAGGTGCATGTCACGTACCGGAACCGGTACAACCGGCAGCGCTCGTACTACGCCGAGTTCGAGGGCGTGATCCCGTATCTCGAGCGACGTGCGGCGCAGACCGACTCGGACTTCGCCCGCGAGCGGTACGAGGGCTACATGCGCGAGGTCCCGTGCCCGGTGTGTCACGGCACCCGTCTCAAGCCGGAGATCCTGGCCGTGACGATCGAGCACGCCGAACTGGGCCGGCGGAACATCGCCGAGCTGTCGGCGATGTCGATCAAGGACGCCGCTGCGTTCTTCCCGGGCCTGGTACTCAGCGAACGCGACCGGATGATCGCCGAGCGGGTGCTGAAGGAGGTGGACGCCCGCCTGGGGTTCCTGCTCGACGTCGGGTTGGACTACCTCTCGCTCAACCGGCCGGCCGCCACGCTGTCCGGCGGTGAGGCGCAACGCATCCGGTTGGCGACGCAGATCGGATCCGGGCTGGTGGGTGTGCTGTACGTCCTGGACGAGCCGTCCATCGGCCTGCACCAGCGGGACAACCATCGGTTGATCCAGACACTCACCCGGCTCCGCGATCTGGGCAACACGCTGATCGTCGTCGAGCACGACGAGGACACCATCAGGACCGCGGACTGGGTGGTCGACATCGGGCCGGGCGCCGGCGAACACGGCGGGAAGGTCGTCGTGTCGGGCACCGTCGCCGACCTCGAGGCGTCGGCCGAGTCGATCACCGGTGCCTTCATCTCCGGGAGGCGGGAGATCGCCGTCCCGATGGTCCGGCGGCCGGTGAACAAACGGCGCAAGCTGACCGTGGTGGGCGCCCGGGAGAACAACCTGCGGGACCTGACGGTCGACTTCCCGCTCGGCACTCTCATTGCGGTGACCGGTGTTTCGGGCTCCGGGAAGTCGACCCTGGTCAACGACATCCTGCATGCCGTGCTGGCGAACCGGATCAACGGCGCCCGGATGGTGCCGGGGCGGCACACCAGGGTGACCGGCGTGGACGAGGTCGACAAGGTCGTCGGTGTCGACCAGTCGCCGATCGGCCGCACCCCGCGGTCGAACCCGGCGACGTACACCGGCGTGTTCGACCACGTCCGCAAGCTCTTCGCCTCCACCACCGAGGCGAAGGTGCGGGGATACCAGCAGGGACGGTTCTCGTTCAACGTCAAGGGCGGTCGCTGCGAGGCCTGCGCCGGCGACGGAACGCTCAAGATCGAGATGAACTTCCTGCCGGACATCTACGTGCCGTGCGAGGTGTGCAAAGGCGCCCGGTTCAACCGGGAGACCCTCGAGGTCCATTACAAGGGCAAGAACATTGCCGAGGTCCTGAACACCACCATCGAGGAGGCGGCCGAGTTCTTCGAGGCCATCGGGCCCATCCACCGGCATCTCAAGACGTTGGTCGAGGTCGGCCTGGGATACGTGCGGCTCGGGCAACCCGCGCCGACCCTCTCCGGCGGCGAGGCGCAGCGGGTCAAGCTGGCATCGGAACTGCAGAAGCGGTCGACCGGCCGGACCGTCTACGTGCTCGACGAGCCCACCACGGGACTGCACTTCGCGGACGTCGAGAAACTGCTCGGCGTGGTGAACGGCTTGGTGGACAAGGGCAACACGGTGATCGTCATCGAGCACAACCTCGACGTCATCAAGACGGCGGACCACGTCATCGACATGGGCCCGGAAGGCGGCTCCGGCGGCGGCCTCGTCATCGCCCAGGGCACACCGGAAGAGGTTGCGGCCGTTCCGGAGTCCTACACCGGGCAGTTCCTGGCACCCGTACTTGCCGGTCGCGGCGTGTCCCGGGCGTCGAAGCCACCGGCGGCCCGGAAGAGCGCCGGCCGCACCGGTGCTGCGGCCATCGGTGGTGCGGCCAACGGTGCTGTGGTCAACGGTGCTGCGGTCAACGGCGCTGCGGTCAACAGCGCTGCGGTCAACGGCGGCGCCGGCAACAGTGCGGCCGTGAACGGCGGTGCGGCCAAGGAAAGCGCAGCGAACGGGAAAGCGGTCAACGGCGCCGGCGTGGCGGCGGCCAGGAACGGCGCGTCGAAGGCCGCCGCCCGACCGGCCCGCGCGACGACAACCAGGGCAGCCGCGCAGCCGGACCCGGCCGTCGCGGCGGCGGCCAAGGCGCGCCGGAAGGCGTCCAAGCTGATCTGATCCCCTTGGGCCCCGCCGTCACCGGTCTGGGTGTGGCGGCTACTGACCCGCGTGACTGCTCCGGCGCTCGATCAGCACGACATCACGCCAGGTCCCGCGGTGTCGGCCCACACGCTCACGGGTTCCAATGACCCGAAACCCACGTGAACGGTGAAGGTTCAGGCTCGCCAGGTTCTCCGGGAATACACCGGATTGGATCGTCCAGATACCGGCGGCCTCGGTCGACGCGATCAGCGCGCTGAGCAGGGCGGATCCAACTCCCTGTTGGGCCGAGTCGGGATGAACATAGACGGAGTGTTCTACGACACCGCGATAGACCGGCCGAGCCGATACGGGAGACACGGCGGCCCACCCCACGATCACGTCGGTGATGTCGACAGCGACCCAGCGATGGGCGGCCAGTTTCACCGAATCGAACTGCTCCCACGACGGCGTGTCAATCTCGAAGGTGGCCTCACCCGTCGCGATTCCTGCGGCGTAGATGGCCTCCACCGCCGCCCAGTCGGCACCTGTCAACCCTCGGATCCGCAGTGCGCTGTCAGGGTTTTCGATGAGGGGCCGGTCTGGGCGCATCACGGAACGATTCTTTCTCTCGAATGTCTTCACCGTGTCGAGCGGGCAGTCGGCAGAGCAACCGGTACGCGCGCTGTGGAGCGCAACAGCCGCATGATCCTATGCCGAACCCTCCGACCCGGGGCCGGCGTCCTCGCTACCCCGCCGGCCACCGGCCCCGGGGCCGGCGCGATCCGCGCGCCAGATCCGCACCCGGTCACGGCAGTCAGCGTGATCCCGTCGGTGCGCGCATGCACCACCAGCGAACCCGCACCGGGCTGTGGACCGTCCGCGGCGTGCACCGGCACGACCCAGGCGCCGATCCGGCGGCGCAGGGGTGCGCCCGGCTTCGGCGGCGACAACGGTTGCGGCGCGGCGACTGTCCCGATCTGACCAGTTGCCGCGGGCAGCGTCGCCGACGCGATGGACGTCCAGAGTCCTGCGCGCCGGACCAGCACGGCCGCGGTCACGACCGCCACAAGTGCCTCGGCGAGCGGTCACCGTCGTCAGTGGGTTCGGCGGGCGACACGACGGTCCTTTCGAAGGGCACGTCCGGTCAGGTTGCCCGAGCCCGCCACGACGCCGACCCGGCGTCCGATCCGCTGCGCGTCCGGTGCGCCCGTCCGTCCCACGCCCTCCGGGCAGGCACGCAGCGGCGCGGGGGCCGCGTCGGCTCTGCGACAATCTGATCCCGTGAAGACGTTCGATTCCCTGTTCGAGGAACTCACCGACCGGGCCACCACCCGGCCCGAGGGGTCCGGCACCGTCGCGGCGCTGGATGCCGGCGTGCATGCGCAGGGGAAGAAGTTGCTGGAGGAGGCGGGCGAGGTCTGGATCGCAGCGGAACACGAGGACGACGACAGCCTCGCGTTGGAGATCTCTCAGCTGCTGTACCGCGCTCAGGTGATCATGATCGGTCGGGGCATCAGCCTGCAGCAGGTCTACGAGCATCTGTAGGGCCCGCGTCGATCGACCATCCCTGACGTCGCAGTCCGGGAACCGCGCGCGCCCGCATACCGTCAGCCGCCAGCGACCCGCAGTGCCGCCCACACCCGGTGGGCGCCCCCGAAGGAGTTCTGATGTTGAAAGTTGCCGTGCCCAACAAGGGCACGCTGAGCGAGCCGGCAGCGTCGATGCTCCGGGAGGCAGGGTATCGGCAGCGTTACGAATCGCGGGATCTCACGGTGTTGGACGTGGCCAACGACGTCGAGTTCTTCTTCCTCCGCCCCAAGGACATCGCCGTGTACGTCGGCTCCGGCGAGTTGGACCTGGGCATCACCGGCCGGGACCTCGCGGCCGATTCCGGCGCCGAGGTCGACGAGCTGATCGGGCTCGGTTTCGGCTACTCGACATTCCGCTATGCCGGACCGGCCGACCGCGACTGGCACATCGCCGACCTGGCCGGCAAACGCATCGCGACGTCGTACCCGCACCTGGCCCGGCGGGACCTCGCGGAGCACGGCATCGAGGCCAAGGTCATCCGGCTGGACGGGGCGGTGGAAATCTCGGTGCAGCTGGGACTCGCCGACGCGATCGCCGACGTCGTGGATTCGGGCCGCTCGCTCCGCCAGCATGGGCTCGTCGCGTTCGGTGACGTGATCTGCGAGTCCGAGGCCGTGTTGCTGACCAGACGAGGCACCGAGGTCTCCCCCGCGGCCCGGCAGCTGTGCAGCCGGCTGCAGGGCGTCGTGTTCGCTCAGCAGTACTTGATGCTGGACTACGACTGCCCGGGACACCTGCTGGACAGGGCGACGGCCATCACCCCCGGACTGGAGTCGCCGACGGTGGCTCCGTTGGCGGACCCGTCATGGCGTGCTGTCCGGGCCATGGTGCGCCGGGCCGAGGTCAACCCGGTGATGGACGCGCTCGCCGAGCTCGGCGCCAAGGCCATCCTCGCCAGCGACATCCGCTCGTGCCGGTTGTGAGCCCGTGGCCACCGTGACGCCTACTCCTGGGACGACCGCTTGCCCGGGCGGCCCGGGATACGGCGGCGGGGTCCCACCGAACTCAGGACACAACGCCTGGTGCGCGCACCACTGACACATCGAACTCGGCCGTGGCGGAAAATCTCCCGTCTCCAGCGCTCGGGTGATCGCCCGCCACAGTGCGCCCACCGCTGACTCGAAGCTGATCAATTCCTGCTCCGACGGCGCGTACTGCAAGGTCAGCCCGTCGGCCAGGTAGATGAGCTTGAGTTGGGCCGGCAGCACCCCGCGCAACCGGTAGATCATCAGTGCGTAGAACTTCAGCTGGTAGAGCGCCCTGGCCTCGAAGTCCGGCCCGGGTGGCCGCCCGGTCTTGTAGTCGACGACGCGCAGCTCACCGGTCGGTGCGAGGTCGAGCCGGTCGATGAATCCGCGCAACGGCACCGGGCCGGCGATCTCGATCTCCAGCGCCAGCTCGCACGCCTCCGGATCGAACCGCCGGGGGTCCTCCAGTGAGAAGTAGGTCCGGACCAGATCCTCGGCGGAGTGGAGCCAGCCGGTCATCTCGGCCGGGTCGACCACCCCGGCCAACTCCGGGTACTCCGCGGACATCCGTTCCCAGGTCGGGGCCACCAGCGCCGCGGTGAGGTCCGGGGTCCGCTGCTCCGCCGGCCGGCCGAACATCTGCTCCAGCACGCTGTGCACCAGCGTGCCGCGTGCGGCGGGGGCGCTGGGTGCCTCAGGGAGCCGGTCGACCGCCCGCAGCCGGTACAGCAGCGGGCAGGTCTTGAAGTCGCCGGCCCGGGACGGTGACAACGCCAGCGGACGCCGGATCCGTTCGACCGGTTCGTCCCCGACGACCGCCGACCCGTCGACCATTGCCCCGGCCGGCACGGCCGGACGGGCAACGGGATCGTCGGCGATCGTTGCGGTCATGGGCGTAACGGTAGTTCGGTGCACCGACAGGCGGCCGTGACGCGCCGCCCCGTCGTGCCCGCACATCCACCCCTGCCTCTCTCGACCGGGGTTTGATCGTCCCCGGTCAGGCCCGCTGGTGCGCCGTTTCTCGTGCCGTGGCCGCGCATGCCCCATTCCACCTTCGTTTCGCTCGACGGCGTTGACCACTTCCCGTGGCGCGGCGACGCGCAACCGGTGGTCGACGCGGTCACCGGTTTCCTCGGCGAGCCTGCGGATCGCACGCAGCGGGATACCGGCCGACCGACCCCGCCACCGGAGCTGGCAGCACTATCGGGCCGGCTCAGGGCGCACGGTGGCCTACCGGCGCGCCGCAGCCACTACCCTGCGAACGTGAGTGGCAAGGACCCAGGCACCGCGGACGCGGCTCGACGGTGGACAGCGAACGGTGTGGTCGTCGGCCGCATCGCGGGCGTGCCCATCTCCGTCGCCCCGTCCTGGGTGCTGTCGGTGGTGATCATCGGCGCGCTGGGCGTTCCGGTCATCGCACAGGTGGTGCCCGGTACCGGACCGTTCGTGGCAGTTGCCGTTTCGGTGCTGCTGGGCCTGTTGCTCGGGGCGAGTGTGCTGGCCCACGAGCTCGGGCATTGCCTTGCGGCCAGGCTGCTCGGGATGAACGTGGTCGGGGTCCGGCTGTACCTGCTCGGGGGCGTCTCGGAACTGGAACGGGTGCCCCGGTCGCCGCGTGAGGAGGCCGTCATCGCCGCCGCCGGGCCGGCGGTGTCCGCCATTCTCGCCGGGTTGTCCTGGCTGGTGGTCCAGCTGACCGAACCAGGCACCGTCACCTGGTTACTGGTCACGCTGCTGGCGCTGTCCAACCTGGTGGTGGCCGCCTTCAACGTCCTTCCCGCGCTGCCACTCGACGGCGGTCGGGTACTCCGGGCAGCCGTCTGGGTGCTGACCGGCAACCGGCGCAGCGGGACGACCGTTGCCGTGATCGGTGGCTATCTCATCTCGCTACTGCTCACCGGCTACGCGCTCGCACTGCTGATCGGAGACGGCGCCGACGCTCTGCTACCGGCCGGGATCGCCGTGGCGATGGCGTTGTTCGTCGCCGTCGGTGCAGTTGCCGAGCGGGGCCGGCGGGCCCGAACCAGCTGGCCGGCGGGGCTCCCGTTGACCGCGCTCGCCCGCCCCGTGGTGCAACTGCCGGGCGAGACGCCCATCGCCCTTGCGCTGCAGGCTGCCGGCGACCGTGCGGTGCTGGTGGTCGGGCCCGACGGCGTCACCCGGGGCGTGCTCGACGGCCGGGCTGCGCAGGAGCTGGTGCTGCGAGCTCCCGGAGCCCCGGCGTCGTTGGCGTCCTTCCGCCTGCCTCCCGAGTCCATCGTGCTGGCCGACGACGATCCGGCGGCCGTCGTCGGCCGGGTTCGTCGTGTCGGCTCCGCGACCTTCCTGCTGATCGACGAGGCCGGTATGCCGAGGGGCCTGCTCCACCGCGAGGACGTCCTCGCTGCGGCCGCGCGGCGTCCGACCCGCTGGTGGGAGTTCGCGCGTTCAGCGCCCGCCGCGGCGCAACCGTTGCACCAGGACCCGCCCGGGACCCGGTAACCAGACCAGCGGCAACCAGACCAGCGGCAACCAGACCAGCGGCAACCAGACCAGCGGCAGAGAGAAGCACGTGTGAATCGCGATTTCGGTCCGGGCGACCGGGTCCAGCTGACCGACTCGAAGGGACGCAAGTACACCGTCGTACTGGAGGAGGGGGCGACGTACCACACGCATCGCGGCGCCCTGGCTCACGACAGTCTGATCGGCAGGCCGGAGGGAAGCCTGATCACCTCGGCCGGCGGCACCTCCTACCTGGCGCTGCGGCCGCTGCTCACCGATTACGTGCTGTCGATGCCGCGCGGGGCAGCGGTGATCTATCCGAAGGACGCGGCACAGATCGTGCACTGGGGCGACATCTTCCCGGGTGCAACGGTTCTCGAGGCCGGAGCCGGGTCAGGTGCGTTGACCTGCTCGCTGCTGCGGGCGGTTGGCGGCGAGGGCAGGGTGATCTCGTACGAGATCCGCCAAGATCACGCCGACCACGCCATCCGCAATGTGGAGCGGTTCTTCGGGCACCGCCCGGAGAACTGGTCGCTGACCGTCGGTGACATGGCGGACCACGCCGGCCAGGTGGACCGGATCGTCCTGGACATGCTCGAACCATGGTCGGTGCTGCCGACAGTGGCCGACCATCTGGTGCCGGGTGGCGTACTGACCGTGTACGTCCCGACCACCACGCAGCTGTCCCGCATCGCCGAGGACATCAGGGGACACGGCGGCTTCACCGAGCCGGCGGCGTGGGAGTCGCTGCACCGGCCGTGGCACCTGGTCGGCCTTGCCGTCCGGCCCGAACACCGGATGATGGGCCACACGGCGTTCCTGCTCACCGCTCGCCGGCTCGCCCCCGGAGTCGTCGCACCCCGGCCGCAGCGACGTCCCACTTCGGGCGGCCGGTGACGGGTGGTCGGTGCGAGCCGCCGGTCTGTGTTCGGCGGATATCGCCCGCGTAACGATCTGAATCGTCGTTCCGACAGCGTCCGGGCGCCTCGCGTCACCCCCAATGAGGTTTGTCACGGTATGGGTGTTTGGGCCGCCGTCGGGTGGGTTACTTCTGGGATAGTTCCGACCTCGTCGGTCGACGGCACCTGCTGGACCCCTGTTGGTTCCCAAGGTCTGTCGGTCACCGCAGGTAGGCTTCAATCCTGCAGGCTCCGATGTGAGGGGAGGGCAATGTGACCGAGTTCGGCTCGCCGGAAGGCGTCGACAACACTTCGGGCTCAGGCCCGGAGGATGGTTACCGGCAGACTCCGGCTCAGCTCAGCGCGCAAATTCGCGTGCTCAACGACGAGATCGCCCAGTTGCGCCGCCGGCTTGCGCTGGTACCGAGCGACACCCGGCCGCTCGAGAGGCAACTGACCGAATCGGCGAACCGGATCAACGCCCTTTCGGAACGCAACGAAAAGCTCGTCGTCACTCTGCGTGATGCCCGGGCCCAGCTGCTCCAGCTGAAGGAAGAAGTCGATCGGCTGGCGCAGCCGCCGAGCGGATACGGCGTCTACCTCGGCGAAGCACCCGATGGGTCCGTCGAGGTGTTCACCGGCGGTCGGCGGATGCGGCTGTCCGTCTCGCCCACGGTGGACGTCACCGTGCTCAAGCGCGGCCAGCAGGTGCGGCTGAACGAAGCACTGACGGTGGTCGAGGCCGGCCACTTCGACGTGGTGGGCGAGGTCTGCTCGCTGCGCGAGGTCCTCGACGGTGACCGGGCCCTGGTCGTCGGTCATGCCGACGAGGAACGGGTCGTCCACCTGGCCGCACCGCTGATGGACATCCCGCTCAAGCCGGGTGATTCATTGCTGGTCGACAGCAAGGCCGGATACGCCTACGAACGGGTGCCGAAGTCGGAGGTCGAGGACCTCGTCCTGGAGGAGGTTCCGGACGTCGAGTACGGCGACATCGGCGGGCTGACCCGACAGATCGAGCAGATCCGGGATGCGGTCGAGTTGCCGTTCCTGCACGCCGACCTGTTCGCGGAGTACCAGCTGCGGCCACCGAAGGGTGTGCTGCTGTACGGCCCGCCCAGGGTGCGGCAAGACACTGATCGCGAAGGCCGTGGCGAATTCGCTGGCCAAGCAGGTGGCGCTGCTCCGCGGCGAGGAAAAGGTCACCAGTTACTTCCTCAACATCAAGGGCCCGGAACTGCTCAACAAGTACGTCGGCGAGACCGAGCGGACCATCCGGCTGATCTTCCAGCGGGCGCGCGAGAAGGCCTCTGACGGCACTCCGGTGATCGTGTTTTTCGACGAGATGGATTCCGTCTTCCGCACCCGCGGCACGGGTGTGTCCTCCGATGTCGAGACGACGATCGTCCCGCAGCTGCTCAGCGAGATCGACGGCGTCGAGGGCCTGGAGAACGTCATCGTGATCGGCGCCTCCAACCGCGAGGACATGATCGATCCGGCGATCCTTCGACCGGGCCGGCTGGACGTCAAGATCAAGATCGAACGACCCGGACGCCGAGGCCGCGCGGGACATCTTCACCAAATACCTGCTGCCCGAGCTGCCGATCCACCCCGAGGACCTGGCCGAATTCGCCGGGGATCGGCGCGAGTGCATCAACGCGATGATCCAACACACCGTCGAGCGGATGTACACCGAGACGGACGAGAACCGTTTCCTCGAGGTGACGTACGCCAACGGCGACAAGGAGGTCCTGTACTTCAAGGACTTCAACTCCGGCGCGATGATCCAGAACATCGTCGACCGGGCGAAGAAGGCCGCGATCAAGGCGCGCATCGAAACGGGCATCAACGGCCTGCGGGTCGCGCAGTTGCTCGACGCCATCACCGACGAGTTCGCCGAGAACGAGGACCTGCCGAACACCACCAACCCGGACGACTGGGCGCGCATCTCCGGCAAGAAGGGCGAGCGGATCGTGTACATCCGCACCCTGGTGTCGGGCAAGCAGTCCGAGGGCTCACGGGCGATCGACACCGCGTCGAACACCGGCCAGTACCTGTAGGACCGGAAGCAGTGCAGCGATGCCCCCGAACGGGCGGCCACCCGTGACGTTCGGGGGCATTGCCCTGCCCGGCCGTCAAGCGCGGGTGGTGCGCAGGCGGGCGCGTTGGGCGATCGGCACCGCCGTGCTCGGCAGGCCCGCGTACATCAACACCGGCAGCGAATCCGAGCTTCCCGCCGATCGCAGCATCGCTGCGTTCCGGCGCAACACCTCTGCGGTTCTTGACGCCGCCGTCGAGGCCGGGATCGACTGGGTCGACACCGCCCGCTCCTACGGTCGGGCTGAGGAGTTCGTCGGGCAGTGGTGGCGGTCCCGTGCGGATGCCGATCCGGACTGGCCCGAGCACGCCCCCACGATCTCGAGCAAATGGGGCTACGCGTACGTCGGCGACTGGAATCCTGACGCCGAGGTTCACGAGATCAAGGAGCACTCCCTCCAGCAGTTCGAGCGGCAGTGGCACCTGACCGTGCGGACGCTGCCCAGAGTGCACCTCTATCAGGTGCACTCGCTCACGTCGGACTCGCCGCTGTTCGATGACGGCCCGCTGCTCGACGTCCTCGCCCGGCTCCGCGACTCCGGCGTCGCGGTCGGGTTCTCGACCTCCGGTCCGGGGCAGGCCGAGACGATCCTGCGGGCGCTCGACGTCGCCCGCGGCGGCGCCGCACTGTTCTCCGCGGTGCAGTCCACCTGGAACCTGCTCGAGACGAGCGCCGGGGCTGCGCTGGCGCAGGCGTCCCGCCGGGAACTGACTGTCATCGTGAAGGAGGCGCTGGCCAACGGCCGGCTGGTCACCGCACCGCCCGACGCGCTCCGGTCGCTGGCCGAGCGGCACAAGGTCGGGACGGACGCGGTCGCGCTGGCCGCCGCCGCCGCACAGCCGTGGGCGAACCGGGTGCTGCTCGGCCCCGCCGGACCCGCGCAGCTGGCGCAGAACCTGCTGGCCGACACCCTCACCCTGGATGGCGAGGACCTGGCCGAGTTGACCGGCTCTGCGCTGGATCCGGCCGAGTACTGGAAAGGGCGTTCTGAGCTGCCCTGGCACTGAGGTGCACCCGGGGTGTGTGCGACGGCGCCGGGACTTGTCCTCGGTTCAGGCGGGCTCGTCCCGCCCGGTCGATTCGGTCGGCGGCCGCATGGCGTCCAGCCCGGACTCCAGTTCGTCGAGGACGCGACCCGTCTCGACCACCATCGCCCCGAGGAAGACACCACGGGCCAGGTTGGCCGCCAGCATGTCGGCAAGGTCCGCGTTGATCTCCGCGATCTGCGCCCTGCCGAGCGCGATCGACCGGCGCGCCGGGCCGCCGACAACCTTTGCGGATGCGTCTTTCTCCGCCCGCAGCATGGTGTGCGCGAAGGCCTCGATCGCGTCGGCGGCGGCAGTCAGCATCGACGACGCCATCGGCATCGGCGGCTGCGAGCCGTCACAGTCGGGGACCTTCGTCGCGATGTCCCGGACTGTCCTGGCCAGTGTCCGGACCTGCACCTCGACGATCTGCAGGGTGTCGTTCGCCTGCTGCAGGCGGTCCAGCGCGTTCGCCCAGGACGACCGGCCCGGATGCAGGTGCAGCGACTGGGTGGCCTTGTCGACGTCACCGTCGGCCGCCGTGGCGAACCGGCCCTGCTCGCGCGCCGTCCGCAGCCAGTCCGCCGCCATGGTGGACGTCCACGGGCCGGTGATGCCGCCTGCGATGGTGCCCAGTACCTCGACCAGACCGTCGCCGAACGAGGACACCGACCGGGTGGCCTCACCGACGTAGTTCGGCGGTACGATGGCGAAGTTCACCGCCACCGCGATCGCGGCGCCGATCAGCGTGTCCAGGAACCGCTGCTCGACCTGCGCGCTGCCGAGCGCGAGGACGAACAGCCCGTTGATCGGGATCTGCGCGGCCGCTCCGCCGTTGAGCCGCAGGACCTTGCCGACCAGGAACCCCAGCCCGACGATCACCGCGATCGACCAGGCATGCAGGCCGATCAGGCTGCCGAGCCAGATCGCCACCAGGATCCCGATCAAGACCGCGAAGACTTTCTCGAGCGCGTCCCGGACCGATGCCCGCACGGTCAGCAGGGCGATCAGCGATGCGGTGATCGGCGCCCAGATGGGCGACGGCGAGCTGAGCAACCAGATGGCCACCGCCCAGGACAGGCCGGCGGAGAGAGCGATCTTGAAGGCCTGGACCAAGACGCCGCGGTCGATGGACAGCAACTCGCTCAGTGGGCGGCCGCGCCACGTGCGGCGCCCGGTCAACGACCGCAGCCAGCCGCTACGCCGCCGTTTGAACCGGCCCTCGCCGGTGACGGTTGCGGACGTCACTGGTGCGGGATTCATGACACTGATCCTGCCGCACTAGATTCGGTGCCATGACTGTGCGACGCATCATGGGCACCGAGGTGGAATACGGGATCTCCGTGCCGGGCGAGCCGGGGGTCAACCCCGTCATCTCGTCCACCCAGGTGGTGCTGGCGTACGCCGCATCGGTGGCGGCCCCACGGGCCCGGCGCCCGCGCTGGGACTACGAGGTGGAGTCGCCGCTGCGGGACGCCCGCGGCTACGACCTGTCCGCGCTGTTCGGCTCGCAGGAGCCCGACGTCGACGACATCGGCGCCGCCAACGTCATCCTGTCCAACGGCGCCCGGCTGTACGTGGATCATGCCCACCCCGAGTTCTCCGCGCCGGAGGTCACCAACCCGCTCGACGGTGTGCTGTTCGACAAGGCCGGCGAGCGCGTCATGGAGGCCGCTGCCCGGCTGGCGGCCTCGCTGCCGGGGTCCAAACCCATCCAGATGTACAAGAACAACGTCGACGGGAAGGGCGCCTCGTACGGCACGCATGAGAACTACCTCTGCAGCCGGGACACCCCGTTCCCGGCGATCATCGCCGGGCTGGTCCCGTTCTTCGCCTCCCGGCAGGTGTTCGCCGGCGCCGGCCGCGTCGGCATCGGCCCGTCCGGTCAGACGGAGGGTTTCCAGCTGGCCCAGCGCTCGGATTACATCGAGGTCGAGGTCGGCCTCGAGACCACCCTCAAGCGCGGCATCATCAACACCCGGGACGAGCCGCATGCCGACGCCGACAAGCACCGGCGGCTGCACGTCATCATCGGTGACGCCAACCTCGCGGAGATCGCCACCTACCTCAAGCTCGGCACTGCCGCCCTCGTGCTGTCGATGATCGAGTCAGGTTGGCCGCTGCCCGGCGTCGAGCTCGCGCACCCGGTTCAGGCGGTGCACCAGATCTCCCACGACCCCACTCTCAAGGCGACCGTGCCCCTCACCGACGGCCGCCGGTTGACCGGTGTCGACGTACAACGCGCCTACCACGAGGCCGCGGCCAAGTACGTCGACGCGGAGTACGGCTCGGACGTCGACACGATGACGACGGATGTCCTCGACCGCTGGATCAGCGTGCTCGACCGGCTTGCGACGGACCCGATGCTGCTTGCCGACGAGCTGGACTGGCCGGCGAAGCTACGGCTGCTGGAGGGCTACCGGAGCCGGGACTCGCTGTCCTGGGGAGCGCACCGGCTCGCGCTGATCGACCTGCAGTACGCCGATGTCCGGATGGACAAGGGCCTGTACAACAGGCTCGTGTCGCGAGGATCGATGAAGCGGCTGGTCACCGAGGAAGCCGTGCTCGAGGCCATGACGGCGCCGCCGGACGACACCAGGGCGTATTTCCGCGGCCGTTGCGTGGCGAAGTACGCCGACCGGCTCGCCGCCGCGTCGTGGGATTCGGTGATCTTCGACATCGGCCGCGACTCGCTCGTCCGAATCCCGACCATGGATCCCACAAGGGGCACCAGATCGCATGTGGGGGCGCTGCTGGACGCGGCGGCGGACGCCACCGAACTGGTGGACGCCTTGACCCGCAAGTGAGGCCGGGCACCTCGGGTGATCACGGTACCGAAAGGCGTTGGCGCGCTGAACGGGGCTGTGTCGGGGCGGATGGGTAAAGTCGGCACCAGCGACCGTTGATCGGAGAACAACGAAATGGCCCAGGAACAGACCAGCAAACAGGGTGGCGGAGGCGACGACGACGCCGCTGATGCGGCGGGCGGTGCCGGCCAGGAGCGCCGGGAGAAGCTCGCGGCCGAGACCGACGACATCCTCGACGAGATCGACGACGTCCTCGAGTCGAACGCCGAGGACTTCGTGCGTTCCTATGTGCAGAAGGGCGGCCAGTGACGCGCGACTCCCAGGTCGGTCAGTGGCCGGTGTCGGCCGTTCCCGCCGCGTACATGCGTCCGGGTAACGGGTCCTTCACCGAGTTCCTGACGGTCGCAGAGCCGCACCTGCTGCCGGGCAACCGCACCTCCCAGGCCGCTCCGGCCGTACCGCATGCGACCACGATCGTCGCGCTGACCTGCGCCGACGGTGTCGTGATGGCAGGGGACCGGCGGGCGACGATGGGCAACATCATCGCCCAGCGCGACATCGAGAAGGTCTTCATCGCCGACTCGCACTCCGCCATCGGCATCGCCGGCACGGCGGGCGTCGCGGTCGAGATGGTTCGGCTGTTCCGGCTAGAACTCGAGCATTACGAGAAGATCGAGGGCGTCCGGCTCTCGCTCGACGGCAAGGCCAACCGGCTGGCGACGATGATCCGCGGCAATCTCGGCATGGCCATGCAGGGACTGGCCGTCGTACCGCTGTTCGCGGGCCTGGAGGACGCCGCCGCTTTCGGGGCGGATCCCGCCGCCGCGCCCGGGCCGGGCCGGATCTTCTCCTACGACATCGCCGGCGGCAAGTACGAGGAGCACGACTACTACGCGGTCGGATCGGGTTCGATGTTCGCCCGTTCGGCGCTGAAGAAGCGCTATGAGCCTGGCGCCGATCTGGCCACCGCCGTCCGCGCTGCCGTCGAGGCGCTATATGACGCGGCCGACGACGACAGCGCGACCGGTGGTCCAGACCTCACCCGGCGGATCTTCCCGGTCGTCGTATCCGTCACCGCCGACGGTGCCGTCCGTTGGACCGAGGAGCAGGTGGGAGCCATCTCCGAGGCCGTCGTCGCCGGGCGGCTGCTCAAGCCCGGCGGCTAGCCCCCGGTCGGCCGCATCGACGGCCGACCTGCGCATCAACGACCGCGACCCGCCACAGCTGATCCCGGGACCACGTCCCGACCCGACACCGTTCGCTCGAGGAGCCCGACCGCCGTGACGATGCCGATCTACGCCTCACCCGAGCAGTTCATGCGCGACCGCTCGGAGTACGCCCGCAAGGGCATCGCCCGGGGTCGCAGCGTCGTGGTCACCACCTTCTCGGGTGGCGTGCTGTTCGTCGCCGAGAACCACTCGCCGACGCTGCACAAGGTCAGCGAGATCTACGACCGGATCGGGTTCGCGGCGGTCGGCCGGTACAACGAGTTCGAGAACCTGCGGACGGCCGGCATCCGGTTGGCCGACGTACGCGGCTTCTCCTACGACCGCCGTGACGTGACGGGGCGGTGGCTCGCCAACGCCTACGCACAGACCGTCGGCTCGATTTTCTCCGAGCACCAGAAACCGTTCGAGGTGGAGTTGTGCGTCGCCGAGGTGGCCGGCGCAGGCGCCGGCGGGGTCGGCACAGCGGTCGGCCCTGACCAGCTCTACCGGATCTCGTACGACGGATCCATCGTCGACGAACGTCGCTTCGTGGTAATGGGCGGCACGACCGAGCCCGTGGTCACTGCGCTGACGGCCTCTTTCACGGCAGGCTGGGACCTCACCACGGCGCTCGGTGCGGCTGTCTCCGCCTTGGGCACCGCAGGCGAGAATGCGCCGCGGCAACTGGTGCCGGCGCAGCTCGAGGTCGCCGTGCTCGACCGTACGGTGGCCGGCCGGACCTTCCGTCGCATCCAGGGCGCTGCCCTCGCGGAACTGCTGGCACCCACGGTCGCGGAGGCGGAGGCCGCAGCACACGAGAACCTCGAGCCGACCGGCGGGTCGCCCGACGATGCCGGCCACCTCAGCGACGCACCCGGCGGCGATGCGGGCGAGGACACCGCGAAGTAGGGACCGTCTGCCCGCGCGGTGACCTCCGGTCACCGAACCCAGCTGAATTTTCTTCGCCGATCCGGTATCAGGCGCACCCGCCGGCACTCCTGCAGCATGTGCGGAAAGACCTGACTGAGGGGTGCGGGTCGTTTCCGGGCGTTATGTGCCACCCTTTAGCTGCTGTTTGCACATCAGCAGCGCCTCGACGACCGACCACATCCTGGAGGACACGTGCGCCGTACACATCGTGTCGTGAGCGTCCTCCCGGATGTGGTGGGTTGCCGGCTGCAGAAGCGCGGGAGGTCGTCAGAGTGGCCGCAATGAATCAGGGCAGTACAGTCGCCGGTCCGAGAGGTGGACGCGCCGAGCCGTTGCACGGCCAGCGCCCCGGCGGAACCGCAGCCGTCCCGGGCCGGGAGTCGGAACCGAGATCGGCGGACACTCAAGACCCGGTCGCCGCCGACCACGTCGCCTCCGACCCCGTCGCCTCCGACCCCGTGCCGGCCGAGACCGCCGCGCTGCGCCGTCGGCAGGATGTCGGCGATCTGGTCGTCCGGGCCGGCACCGCCTTCGAGGAGTACCGGCAGGGCGTTCCTGGCGCGATCGACACGCTGGTCCGACTGGTCAGCCCCTTGCTGTGGCACACCGCCCGACAGTGCGGGCTGACCGCCGCCGAGGCCGAAGACGTCGTCCAGCAGACGTTCCTCTCCCTGGTCCGCAGCAAGGACAGCGTCAGCGATCCGCTGGCCGTCGTCCGCTGGCTGACCGTGAGCCTGCGGCGGCTGGCCTGGCGGGAGCGGGCGAACAGCGCCAAACGGTCCAACGAGGAGCCGACGGACGATGATCTGCCGCGCGCTCCTTCGGCCGAGCAGATGGCGGTACTGACCGATCAGCAGCAGCGGTTGTGGGCGCTGGTCGGCGAACTGCCGGAGCGCTGCCGGAAGTTGTTGGCTGTCATTGCTTTTGCACCACGACCCGACTACGCCGCCATTGCGGTGGATCTCGGGATACCGGTGGGTTCCATCGGTCCAACTCGCGGGCGCTGCTTGGCAAAGCTGCGTTCCCGCCTCGACGGGGGAGACTGGACATGACGGCGATGAGAGGCAACGCGGCCGACTCTGCCGACGACGGCTTCGGGTCGGATCTCCAGCTCGAGATGGCCGATGACCTGATCGTCGGCGGCGAGCCGATGGACAGGGCCGATCTGCGGATCCTGTCGGACCTGCTGGCGATCTACGACTCGGTCGATCCGATGCCGGAGATGCTGCCCGACCTGGTGCTGTTCGGCCTGGGCACGCAGGATCTGGATGCGGAGTTCGCCACCCTGGTCGATTCCGAGCTGTCCGTCTCGGGCGCGTCGGGCACCCGGTCTGTCGAACACGCCCGCCGGGTGACGTTCGCCAGCGACAGCCTCACCGTGATGGTGGTGGTCAACCCGCAACGCGACGGCTCCGTCCGGCTGGACGGCTGGGCGGCGCCCGGCGGCCGGCTGCACGCCGAACTGCGGGTGGGGGAGTCGCTCCTCACCGCGGAGTGCGACGAGTCGGGCCGCTTTGTCTTCGACGACGTCCCGGCGGGTCCGGCACAGTTGGTGCTGCACCCGACGGCGGACTCGGACCCGTCGCTGACGCTGGCGGTCGTCACGCCGGCTGTTCATCTGTGACGTCGTCCTCCCAGCGCGGATGACGTACCCCGGCGTCCTCCGCAACGGCGGCAGCAGGGCCGAAACCGCGCTCGATGTCTTCGGTGGGCGGGTGCTCGGCGGTGAAGCCATCAACCGGTCGGACAACGCCTGGACTCCGACGGCGTACAACGGCGAAGGCCTGATCGTCTCCACCGCCGATCCCCGTACAGTGCAGACGGTCTCCAGCGCAGTGCGTGAGGTCTTGGCGGACCACGATTGCGCTCCGGACGGGCCTTCCTGGCTCGTCCAGCCGGCCGATCGTGGCGAAACGGATGGCCGGCGTCGTTCAGGTGTTCTCGCGGCGGGAGTGCGGATCGTTCCTGCTTCGGCTGGTGCATCCCGCGCGCCCGATCCGTGGGCGATCGTCGAGGAACTGCGATCCCGGCTCGGTGCTGACCTGTCGGCAACCGTCGGGCTCAATCATTTGATGACCTCTGCTGAACAGGTCGGCGGCAACCCGTTTGCAGTCGGTCACGGCCGGGTCGGGCTGGACGGGTACGGGCTGAGTGGCAGCAACGGCCACGGGCCGGTCACGCTGGCCGCCGGTCCGCCGCTCGACGCGGCGACGGGACCCGCTTCGGGGCGTCGGCCCCGGGTGGTCGTACTGGACACCGGCATCGGGGACCACCCGTGGTTCCGGTCGCGGCCCGCCCGCACGACGATCGCCTTCGCCGACGGTACCTCGGTCGGCCCGGACATCACCCTTGCCCCGGGCAAGGCGTCGAACGGCGGATCGGACCGGGCCGTCGTTGACCCGCTGCTCGGCGCCCTGCCGACGCACGCCGGGCACGGCACCTTCATCGCGGGTCTGCTGCGGCAGGGCTGTCCCCAGGCGGAGATCGTCGCGCTGACCGTCATGCAGGCGAACGGGATCGTCCCCGAGCACAAGCTGATCCGCGCGCTCGAGCAGCTCCTGCGCCGGCAGTCGGAGGCGCCGGGATGGGCGGATGCCATCGTCATGTCGCTGGGCTACTACGCAGAAACCGGCGAGGACATCCGCTACACCTCCGGGTTGAAGGACATCCTGCTCGCTCTGGGTTCCATGGGGGTCGCCGTCTTCGCCGCCGCGGGAAACGATGCCTCCCGCCGGCCCTCCTACCCCGCCGCACTCGCCGTCGACCCTGATTTCGCCGCTGACGAGGTCGTGCCGGTTGTCTCGGTCGCGGCGCTCAACGCAGATGGCACCGTCGCACCTTTCTCGAATGACGGACCATGGGTCACCGCGGAAGCGATTGGGGCCAACCTGGTCTCGGCCACACCGATGTATGTCGAAGGCGGCGGCAGGGCGGCAATCACGATTCGCGGCCCGCGCGGAACAGTGCGCTCGTCATTCGATCCGGACGACTTCCGCGGCTATTCGGTGTGGAGCGGCACGTCTTTCGCGGCACCTGTTCTCGCCGGCCGATACCTGACATCGCTTCACCAGGCGGGGCTTCCGCCGGACAGCATTGATCGGCGGGCGCTGCTGCCCGTCGGACGCCCATCCCATCAACTGCAGGAGACCCTGCCCCGGAGGCGCACGTGAACCAGCCGACCGAGCCCGACCGCCCCGACAGCGCCCCAGGCGATGATCGCACTGATGACGACCGGCGCAACCAACGGCCGTTCATCCTGGACGACCCGCTGGTGCGGTTCGACGCCAGAGTGCTCGATCCCACGACCGCGGTGCGGTTGACGAACGGCCAGGCACCGTCTCCGACGGTCTATGTCGGCGACACGTTGCTGGTCACCGGTGACACCGTCGACGAGATGCAGACGTTCCTGACGGCGTTGGACGCGGTGCTGGGTCGACGGCCGACGCATCCCGCTGCGCAGGGTGCCCGACGATCCCTTCCAGGAGAACGACGATGCCGATCATGACCGGCGTGCGCGACTGCTGCGGTCCGCTGCGGAGTACCGCCTGCCGTTGGTCGTCCCGGCGCGGTTCGTTCCCGCGACTGACGCGCCCGCGCCGGCCGTCGACGTGTGGCCGTTGCTGCAGGAGCTCAGGCAGGCCGCTGCGGTCGACAACCCCGACCCGGATTCGGTTCGACTCAGCAACGCCGTCGGCCTCAACCACCTGATGATGGCGGCCGCAGATATCAGCGGAAACCCCTACACCAAGGGGATGGCCACGATCTTCGGGAATCCGTACACCAAAGGAATGTCCACCATCGCCGGTAACCCTTACACCAAGGGGATGGCGTCTGGCATCGCCAGCTATTCGGCGGCCGGTTCCGGTGGCCGCGGACCGGTTGCGGTGGTGCTCCCACCGCCATTGCACACCAAAGGTGCACCCCAGCCGCACGCGGTGGTGTTCGATACGGGTGTCGGCGGTCATCCATGGTTCGACGCGCAGCCGGTCACGGCCGGCCTGCCATTCCTGACCAGCGACGGCTCGCAGGACTGGATAGGGACGAACCCGAATCCTGAAGCCGCCCGGAAGAGCGATCCGGAGGGCGCCGGAGCCATATCGGACCCCATGACCGGACTGCTGGACAGCCATTCCGGCCACGGCACCTTCATCGCGGGCCTGTTACGGCAGATTTGCCCGGACGCGGCTATCACCGCCGTACGCATCATGGACAGCGACGGCGTGGTCCCGGAGTTGACGCTGACGGACGCTCTGGCCGGATTGCAGGTCGCGCAGGCATCCGGCCAGAATTCGATCGACGCTCTGGTGCTGTCTCTGGGCTACTACGCCGAGACAGGGGATGACGTCACCTACACCGCAGGCCTGCGCAAGCAGGTCCTGAGCCTGTCGGCGCTCGGTATTGCGATCTTCTGCGCCGCCGGCAACGACTCCACGCAGCGCCGGAGCTATCCGGCGGCCTTCTCCGACGATCCGGCATTCCTCGACGGTAAGCACATTCCGTTGGCGAGCGTCGCGGCCCTGAACCCCGACCGATCCGTCGCGCTGTTCTCCAACGACGGTGAGTGGGTCAACGCGGAGGCGTTGGGCGCAAACCTCGTGTCGACGGTGCCGACATCGTCCCAGGGTTCATGGTCCGCGGACACCGCTTTCAAAGGGATCAGTGCGGCAATCCGCGGAACGCTTGATCCTGACTCGTTCGTCTCTGGGTTCTCCACCTGGAGTGGAACGAGTTTTGCTGCCCCCGTGCTGGCCGGTCAATACCTCGCTCGAATCGTCGAGGGCGACGTTCCGCGGTCGGCCGCCCGTGCTGCGCTGGTCGGGCTTGGGCGCAACAACGCCGCCGGCTGATCGAGGGAAGTGGCGGCCCGCGGCTCAGCCGTCCGGCGCGGAACCTGTGATGCTTGATCGGTGACCAAGGGTGACCGCAACGGCCGGCGCACCGCACCGCGGGCCGTCCGGAACGGGGAGTCCCCCCGCGATCTGTGGGCGCGGGCGGTCGCCGAGGGCGACCGCGGGCACCCGCTTGCTGCCGTGCGGTGGGGTGAGCGCGCGCTCCGCCGCCTTCAGCGGGACACCCCGGCCGACACGGAGTTGCACGCGCGGATCCTGCTGACCCTGGCCTACCAGAAGTGGCTGGTCGGGGAGGTCGACACGGCCTCGGACCTACTCGACTTGGCAGTGTCTGTCGACGCGGAGATCCTGCCGCGGGTGCAGGCGAATCGGGGTGGGTTCCTCCTCGGCAGCAAACCGGCGGAGGCCGTTCGGTACTTCGATGAAGCGATAGAAGGGCTTGAACGCGACCGGACAGCCGACGGGCAAGAGGCGCTCGCGATCACGTTGCTCAACCGCGGAGTGCTGCACATGAACGCCGGCCGCCTGCAAGAAGCTCAGGCCGACACCGACGGAGCAGCGTCCGTTGCCCGCCGGGCGGGAAACGACGTTGTGCTCTTCATGGCGACGCACAACCTCGGGTACGTGCGATTCCTGTCCGGCAACCTGCCAGGCGCTCTGGACACCATGGCGTCGGCCTCCGAAGTCATGCCGGCCGCGGCTACCGGTGTCTCCGCAATGGACCGGGCGCGGGTGCTGCTGTCCGCCGGGTTGCGCGTCGAGGCGGGGGAGTTCATCGACCAGGCGATCGCCTCGTTCACAGCCAACCGTGCAACGACCGACCTGGTAGAAGCTTTGCAGGTCCGCGCGGAACTCGACCTGCTCACGGGGGACCCACGCGCTGCCAGGGCCCACGCCCGCCGCGCGGCGAGGATCGCAGCAGCGCGGTCGAACGAACGCGCTGCGCTGGTCATCGAACTGCTGGAGCGCCGCGCGGGTGCGTTGAATCGCCGCGGAAAGCCGTCGGTGGCGGCCGCCCGTCGCGACGCGGTAGGCGCGGCGGAACTGGCGGATCGACTACTCGCAGCTGACCTGCCCGACGACGCCAGAGAGGCCAGACTCCTCCAAGCGGAGGCGCTGCTGGATGCCGCCGATCCGGCCGGCGCCGCGGCGGCGCTGGCGGCATCGGAGACGCGGCACGACGGGCCGAACGTGCGTCCCCGGCTGGCACTTCGACTGCATACCCGGTTGGTCGAGGGCCGGATCGACCTGGCAACCGGTCGAACAGCGGCCGGCCTGAGCCAGATCCGCCGCGGCCTCGACGATCTCGCGGACTTCCAGGCCCGTTTCGGGTCCCAGGACCTGCAGTCCGCGGCGGCGGTCCATGGCCGCGAACTGGCCCGGCTCGGGCTGCGGACCGCCACGGACAGCGGCTCACCGGCCGCCATCCTGCAATGGCTCGAGCGGGCCAGGGCCGTCACCACCCGACTCCCGGCCGTCCGCCCCCCGGCCGATCCGGTCCTGGCCGAGGAGCTCGGCGCGCTCAGGATGGCCGACGAGCAGGCGAGGGCCGCACTGCTCGCCGGCCGGCGAGACCCGGTCGCGGAACGAAAGGTCGCCGAACTGCGGCGCAAGGTCAGGGCGCGGTCCTGGACGGTGTCCGGTACCGGCCGGGCCCACCGGCCGCCCACCCTGGCCGGCGTCCGGCGAACCCTCGCCGAGCGGCGCCCCGACGCCGCGGTCGTGGCGTTGTTCGTCGTGCGCGGCGAGATCCATTCGCTGGTGATCACCAGAGATCGCGCTGCGCATCTGGTGCTCGCCGACCGGGAGGCAGTCGAGTCGCACCGGCACCGGTTGCAGGGCGACCTCGACCTGCTCGCGGACGAGCGCATTCCCGAGCGGCTGAAAGCCGTCGCCCGCCGGTCGCTCGACGCATCGCTCGGCCGGCTCTCCGACGCCTTCGTCCCGGTGCTCGAGATCAGCTCGGCAGGGCCACTTCTCGTCGCCGCCATCGGCCCGCTGGCCACCGTGCCGTGGTTGCTGTTGCCGGCGTTGGAGGGCCGGGCCGTTGCGGTGTCGTCATCGGTGACCAGGGCCATCGCGGGGCTGAACCAGCCGGTGCTGGAGCCGGTTCGGCGCGGAGTGTTGGTGGTCGCCGGACCGGACGTCACCAACGGGGACAAGGAGGCGTCCGGGATCGCTGCGCTACATCCGGGCTCGACGATGCTGACCGGCGAGCAGGCAACCGGTCGGGCGGTGCTGGACGCGATCCCCGCCGGCGGGCTGTTGCACGTGGCCGCGCATGGGCACCACGAAGCAGGAAACCCGCTCTTCTCCGGCGTCAAGCTGGCCGACGGGCTGCTCTTCGGCTACGACCTCGCCCCCAACCCGACGCTGCCCGGCCACGTCGTGCTGTCCAGCTGTGACGTCGGGCAGACCGACGACCGGCCCGGCGGCGAGCCGTTGGGGCTGGTGGCCGCACTGGTCCGTAGCGGGGTGCCGACCGTCATCACCGGGACCAGCCGGGTCGCCGATGCGGTCGCCGAGTCGACGATGCTGGCCTACCACCAGCGGCTGCTTGACGGCGAGCCGCCCGCCGAGGCGCTGGCCGCGGCGGTTGCGGCATCAACGGTGGCAACGGGACTGCCCGCCCCGTTCAGTTGCTTCGGCGCTGGTCTTTGACCGCTCGGCGGTCAACGCCGGTGTGGCTGCCGGATGTCGGTGGGGCGAGGATGCTGGTCGGGTGACCCAGAAAGCGGGTGCGACGTCGTCGCCGGTCGGACGGGCGACGTCCGCGCAGCCAACCGCTGCGTCACCGAGGGGAATGTCTCCGGCCGTCCGATGGGCGCAGGCCAGGGCGAGGGTGGACTCCGGCCACCCCGCAACGGGCCTGCGGTTGGCCACCCGGGCGCTCGAGGAACTGCAGGTCCAACCCGAAGAGCGGGACCCGGCGGCCCAGGACAAGGTTGCCCAACTGCGTGCCCGGATCCTCATCACGATGGCCGACGCCCAGGTCGAACTCGGCCGGATCGACGAGGGCGCAGCACTTCTCGAGGAAGCGCTGACGCACGCGCCGTCCGTGCTGCCGATCGTCCGGTCCTCCCGCGGGGTGCTCTACGCCAGGACCGGCAGGCTCGACCGGTCGCTCGAGGAACTTGACGCAGCGGTGCAGGGTCTGTCCGAAGGGCGGCCCGGCGCACATTTGATCCGGGCGCTGCTCTGGCGCGGAATGCTGCACCTGAGCGAGGCGCGGCTGGCGCAGGCGGAGGCGGACACCGCTCTCGCCGGTGAGTACTCCAGAAGCCTAGAATCGCCCGCGGGAACCGCCATCGCCACCCACAACCTCGGGCTGGTCCGCTGGGTGAGCGGCGACCTGCCCGGGGCGCTGCACGAGATGGCCCGCGCCGACGAGATCGCGCCCGACGTGCGGGCCGCCATCCGGTACCTGGACCGGGCCAGGCTGCTGCTGGCCGCCGGCCTGCTGTCCGAGGCCAGAGAGTTCGCCGACCGCGCGGAACGGATCTACGCGGCCGAGCGCTCGACGGTGGACCTCGCCGATGTCCTCCTGGTCAGGGCCGAGATCGACATCATCGCCCGGCAACCCGGCACCGCCCGGGCGGCCGCCAGGCGGGCCATCCGGCGGTACACCGGGGCCAGGCACGAGCGCGGGCTGCTCGCGGCCAGTGTCCTGGAGGCGCGGGCCGAGGCCATGGTCCGCGGCGCGCTCCGCCCGGCGCCGAAGCGGCTCGCGACGAGCGACGCGCGCAGGGCCGACCGGCTCGCGTCCGACCTTGCGGCAGCTGGACTTCGCGAGGACTCCAGAACCGTCAGGCTGCTGCAGGCCCAGGCCCTGCTGGATGCCGGCGACCCCGCCGCGGCGACAATCGCGGCCGACACCGCCGCGGATCTCGGCGCCACCGGCACCGCCGGGGCCGGTCAGCTGACCACTCTTGCCACCGACCTGCAAACCCGCGTGGTCGCAGCGCGTCTCGAACTTGCCCGCGGCCGGCAGTCGGCCGCGTTCGGGCAGATCAGCCGTGGGCTCGACGAGTTGGCCCGCTACCAGGCGACGTTCGGATCCCAGGATCTCCAGGCGGCATCCGCCGTGCACGGCCGTGATCTAACCGTGCTCGGGTTGCGGACGGCCCTGCAGACCCGGTCGCCGGCCGTCATCCTGCAATGGTTGGAACGCTCGCGAGCCGTCAGTACCCGGCTCGCCGCCGTCCGGCCGCCGGTCGACGGTGTGCTGGCCGAGGAGTTGAGCCTGCTGCGCACCACCAGCTATCGGGCGCGATCGGCCCTGCTGGCCGGTTCGGCGGACCCGAAGTTGGAAGACCAGGTGAACCGGCTGCGGCGCCGGGTGCGGTCCCGTTCCTGGATCGCGGGCGGGTCGGGAATGGTCAGAGCGCCGCTGTCGCTCGCCGCGGTGCAACGGGCTCTTGCCGCAGATGGGTCCGGGGTCAGCGTCGTCGCCCCCTTCCGCGGTGGCGGCCGGTTCCATGCCCTGGTGATCACCGCTGCGGCAGCCCACTACCGCCCGATGGAACCGGATTTCGGCCTGCAGAGGCAGTTGCAGCGGATCATCGGCGATCTCAACGTGCTGGCCGACCACCGCGTCCCCGGACCTTTGCGCAGGGTCGCCGCCGAATCGCTGCGGGCCGGCCTGCACCGGGTCGCGGCCGCCATCGTCGCGCCGCTCGAGCGGTATGCGGACGACGGGCCGGTGATCATCGCCGCGGCCGGGTCGGCCGCGATCGTGCCGTGGGCGCTGCTGCCCGGGCTGACCGGCCGGGCGGTCTCGGTGAGCCCGTCGGTGACGGCAGCGATCGCCGGGATGAACGGCCCGACCGGTGGCGCGGGCGTGCTGTCGGTGGCGGGACCGGACGTCCCGCACGGCACCAGGGAGGCCGAACGGGTTGCCGGTGTTCACGCCGGCCGGACACCCACCGCGCTGCTGACCGGGCCGGCGGCGACCGGCGGTGCCGTCCTGGACGCGATGCCGGCCGGAGGACTGCTGCACATCGCTGCGCACGGCCAGCACCAGCCCGACAACCCGCTGTTCTCCGGCGTGCTGCTCGCCGACGGCCTGCTGTACGGCTACGACGTCGCACCGAACCCGGCGCTGCCCTCCCAGGTGGTGCTGTCGAGTTGTGACGTCGGCCGCACCGATGACCGACCCGGCAGCGAACCCCTGGGCTTGGTCGCCGCGCTGCTGCGCAGCGGCGTGCGGACCGTGCTGGCCGGGACGAGCCGGATCTCCGACGAGACGGCAGAAGCCGTCATGGTCGCCTACCACCAGCGCCTGAGCAGCGGGACGGCGCCGGCGATCGCCCTCGCCGATGCGATCGCCGGACTCGGCGGCAGAGGGTCCGATCCGGCGCCGTTCAGCTGTTTCGGGGTAGGTCTGTAAACCCTGACGGACCGGGTTGGAGCGGCGCGCACGTACCGCCACACCGGCGTCATCGACTACCGTCAACGCTGACCACGCCGAACCAGCACACATTCCCCTCTGGAGTTTGACGCTTTGATCACGGAGTGGATCCTGCTCGGTGTCGGCCTGCTGTTGATCGCCGGCACGGCGCTCTACGTTGCCGCGGAATTCAGTCTCGTCACGGTGGACCGCGCGACGGTCGCCAAACAGGCGGCGGACGGTGACAGCCGCGCGAGATCGCTGCTGACGGGCCTGCGATCGCTGTCCACCCAGCTCTCCGGCGCACAGGTCGGCATCACCGTCACGACGCTCGCACTCGGTTTCGTCATGCAGCCCTCGCTGGCCTCGCTCGTCGCGGGACCGCTGGAGGCCATCGGCCTGTCGACCACCGCCTCGAACTCGGTGGGGCTGATCATCGGACTGGTCGTGGCCACCGTGTTGTCGATGGTGTTCGGGGAGCTGGTGCCCAAGAACATCGCCATCGCCGAGCCGCTGGACACCGCCAAGACGGTCATCAACCCGATGCGGTTCTCGACGATGCTGTTCAAGCCGTTGATCGTCGTGCTGAACGGCACCGCGAACGGCGTCCTCCGGCTGATCGGTGTCGAACCCCAGGAGGAGTTGCGGTCCGCCCGGTCGGCCGTCGAACTGGATTCGCTGGTTCGCCGGTCCGCTGCCCAGGGCACGCTGGAGCAGCCGACCGCCGGTCTGCTCGCGCGGTCCATCTCCTTCGGCGGTAAGACCGCCGACGACGTGCTCACCCCCAGGGTGCGGGTCCGTTTCGTCAAGTCCACCGACACCGCCGACGCCGTCCTGGTCGCCGCGGTCGAGACCGGGCACGCCCGCTTCCCGGTGACGGGGGAGGACACCGATGACGTCATCGGGCTCGTGCACCTCAAACGGGCCGTCGCGATCCCGCCCGACGAACGGGCCGGGGTGACGGTCGATCACCTGATGGTGCCGGTGCCGGTGGTCCCCGGCTCGATCCCGCTGGACGATCTGCTCGACCAGCTGCGGGCCCGCGGCTTCCAGATGGCCGTGGTGGCCGACGAGTACGGCGGTACCGCCGGGATTCTGACCCTCGAGGACGTCGTCGAGGAACTGGTCGGCGAGATCAAGGACGAACACGATCCGGTCGACAGCCGCGCGGAGTGCCGGTCGGACGACACCTGGCTGCTGCCCGGGACCCTCCGTCCCGACGAGATCGTCGAGATCACCGGTGTCCGCCTGCCGGACTCCGGCGCCTACGAGACGGTGGCAGGGTTGGTGCTGGCCAAACTCGGCCGGATGGCCGAGGAGAACGACTCCGTCGAGGTGTCGGCCACCATGGACGCCTCCGCGACGCTCGGAGTCCCGGACGGCCGGGTCGGCAGGTCCGACGACCGGCGTATCGAGCCCGAGACCACCGACGACCTGCCGAGAGCCGTCACGGTTCGGCTGACCGTGCACCGGCTGGCCCGCCGGCGGATCGAGACCGTCGTGATGTCCGCGGTCAGCGTGGACAGCGGCGACCTCGACGGGGAGCCCGGGAACGGCGGGGAACGCCGATGACCGCCAACTGGCTGCTGCTCGGTCTCGTCGTGATCCTGCTCGGAGCGAGCGCCTTCTTCGTCGCTGCGGAATTCGCGTTGATCGCCGCCCGCCGGACGATCATCGAACCGATGGCCGTGACGAGTGCCAGGGCCCGGTCGACTCTCAAGGCGATGGAACAGGTCTCGCTGATGATGGCCTGCGCCCAGCTCGGCATCACGCTGTGCGGCGTGCTGCTCGGCGCGCTCGGCGAGCCCGCCGTCGCGGCCCTGCTGGAACCCGTCTTCGCCTCGCTCGGCGTCCCCGAGTCCTGGCTGCACCCGGTGTCCCTGGTGGTGGCTCTGACCCTGGTGGTGTCCGCCCACGTCGCTTTCGGCGAGATGGTGCCGAAGAACATCGCCATCGCAGGCCCCGAACAGACGGCGCTGATGCTGGCGCCTGCGCTGCGGGCGATCGCCAAGGCGATCGGCCCGATCATCAGGACCCTCAACCGGCTCGCCAACGCGGTCGTGCGGTTGACCGGCAGGGAACCCAAGGACGAGGTTGCCTCCGCCTTCACCCGCGAGGAGGTCGCCGAACTTGTCGCGGAGTCGCGACGGGAGGGCCTGCTCGACGACGAGGAACATCAGCGCATCACCTCGGCGCTCGATTTCGACACCGCCACCGTCACCTCGGTGATGGTTCCGGACTCCGAGGTGGTGTCCGTGCGGCCCGGTGTCACCGCCGCCGAGGTCGAGCGCATCTGTGCCCGGACCGGGTTCTCCCGCTTCCCGATTCTCGGGGCGGACGGCCGGTTCTCGGGCTACCTGCACATCCGCGATGTGGTCGACATCCCCGCTGAACGGCGGAACGAGCCGGTCCCGACCGACCGGATCAGGGCCCTGCCGTCCGTCGTCCCGGACGTCGACCTGCGGACGGCGCTGGACCGGATGCGGCGGATCGGCGCGCACCTGGCCGAGGTCGCCGTCGCCGTGCCCGCGGAGACCACCGATGATGCCGGTGAGGGCGGCATCGGAACCGGGCCGCAGAACCCCGATACCGCGACCGGCCGCACGCCCGAAGCCACGCCCGAAGCCACGACTGCAGTCCCGGCCGAGCCGACCCCGGCCGCCCCGGTGCGCGGTGTCGTGATGCTCGAGGACGTCATCGAGGCGCTCATCGGAGAGATCCGGGATGCGACCCGGCGATTCCCGGAGGCCGCCCGCCCCGCCCCCGGGAACGCGGCCGTCTGACCCGCAGCCACGCCCGGAAAGCCGCGTCGCCCAAGGTGTTGCCCGGCGGTGGGCATAGTCTCGGCGCATGCAGCGGCGGATCATGGGGATCGAAACCGAGTTCGGGATCACCTGTACTTTTCACGGTCAGCGCCGGCTGAGCCCGGACGAGGTGGCCAGGTACCTGTTCCGCCGCGTCGTCTCCTGGGGCCGGTCGTCGAACGTCTTCCTGCGTAACGGGTCGCGGCTCTACCTCGACGTCGGATCACACCCCGAGTACGCCACCGCCGAGTGCGACGACCTGCCCACGTTGATCGCCCACGACAAGGCGGGGGAGCGAATCCTGCAGGACCTGGTCGTCGACGCCGAGGCCCGGCTCGCCGAGGAGGGCATCGGCGGCGACATCTACCTGTTCAAGAACAACACCGACTCGGCCGGCAACTCCTACGGCTGCCACGAGAACTTCCTCATCGCCAGGGGTGGCGAGTTCGCCAAGATCGCCGACGGGTTGATCCCGTTCCTGGTCACCCGCCAGTTGATCGCCGGGGCCGGGAAGGTCCTGCAGTCCCCGCGCGGCGCGTCGTACTGCCTCTCTCAGCGCGCCGACCACATCTGGGAAGGCGTGTCCAGCGCCACCACCCGGTCCAGGCCGATCATCAACACCCGGGACGAGCCCCACGCGGACGCCGAACGCTACCGACGGCTGCACGTGATCGTCGGGGATTCCAACATGTGCGAGACGACCACCCTGCTCAAGGTCGGCAGCGCCGCGTTGGTGCTGGAGATGATCGAGGCCGGCGTCACGCTGCGGGACTTCACCTTCGAGAACCCGATCCGGGCCATCCGCGAGATCTCGCACGACACCACCGGCCGCAAGCCGGTGCGACTGGCCGGCGGCGGCGACATCTCGGCGCTGGAGGCACAGACCGAGTACTACGAGCGCGCAGCCGAGTTCGTCGAGAAGCGCGGCAACGACCCGGTCACCGAGCGGGTGCTGGACCTCTGGAAGCGCACCCTGCTGGCGGTCGAGTCGCAGGACTTCTCCGCGGTGGACACCGAGATCGACTGGGTGATCAAGAAACGGCTGATCGACTCGTACGCCGCCAGGAACGGCCTGGATCTCACCCACCCGCGGATCGCCCAGCTCGACCTGACCTACCACGACGTCCGGGTCGGCCGCGGCCTGCACTCGCTGCTGGCCGCGAAGGGCCGGGCCGCCCGGGTGGTCACCGATGAGCAGGTGATCGAGGCGACCACAGTCCCGCCGCAGACCACCCGCGCCCGGTTGCGCGGCGAGTTCGTCGCCGCCGCGCAGGACGCCGGTCGCGACTACACCGTGGACTGGGTGCACCTGAAGCTCAACGACCAGGCGCAGCGCACCGTGCTGCTGAAGGATCCGTTCCGGTCCGACGACGACCGGGTCACCAAGCTGATCGAGGCGATGTAGAGATCCCGATGTCGGGCCGATCCCGCGGTCCGTGTGCAGTAAGGCTTGTCACGGATGTGACAGGCTGGTCCGGTGGCAACGGCGAAGGCGGAACGACTACTGAACCTGGTGATCGCCCTGGTCAACTCACCGCGCTACCGCACGGCGATGTGGATCAAGGAGCACGTCGCCGGGTACGCCGACGCGCCGAACGACGAGGCGTTCTTCCGGACGTTCGAGCGGGACAAGCAGGAACTCCGCGAGCTGGGTATCCCGGTGCAGACCCCGACCACCGGCGAGGACGGGTACCGGATCCCGCCCGTCGATTTCGCTCTGCCGCCGCTGTCGTTCAGCCCGTCGGAGGCCGCAGCGCTGGCGCTGGCCGGGCGGCTGTGGGAGACCACCGCGCTCGCGACCGCGGGGTCCGGGGCGCTGCGGAAGATCCGCGATGCGGTCCCCGACTCCGGGGGGTCCACCGACACCGGCCCGGCCACACCCGAGATCACCGCCGCGACCCTGCTGCAGCCGCGGGTCCGGACCGGTGACCCGGCCTTCGAGCCGATCTACTCCGCTGTCCGCACCCGCCGGGCCGTCACCTTCGACTACCGCAAGGACCCGACGGCACCGGTGGAACCGCGCAAGGTGCAGCCCTGGGGCCTGGTCTCCTTCCGCGGCCGCTGGTATGTCATCGGCCACGACGAGAAGCGCGGCGAACGTCGGACGTTCCGGCTCTCGCGCATCTCCGGGCCGGTGAAGACCGTCGGCCGGGCGGGGGCGGTGCGGCCGCCCGCGGGTGTCGATCTGCTCGCCGAGGTCGCCGCGAGCGTCGAGCGACCCGCCGACCGAACGGCCACCGCCCGGATCCGTTCCGGGCGTGCGGCGGGCCTGCGGCGGACGGCCGTCACCGAGCAGGAATCGGCCGACGCGCCGGGTTGGGACCGGGTGACGCTGCCGTTGGGTCATCTGTGGGACACCGCGAGGAGGATCGCCGCGCACGGACCGGATGTGGTGGTCGAGGAACCGGCGGATCTGGTGGACGCGATCGTCCGCTTGCTCAAGGGCACCGCGGCGGCGATGGACGTGGCGCTTCCTCATCGCAGCGACGGCCCGCCGGGCGAGCATTCACGGGACGCCGCCGGCGACGGGATGTTCCAGGACAGGCCGGCATGAGCGAGACGGCGACCGACCGGCTGGCCAGGATGCTGGCGCTGGTCCCTTACATCGCGCGACGGCCGGGCGTCGCGATCAGCGAACTGGCCGCCGAGTTCGGCGTCAGCGCCGACCAGATCGGTGCCGACCTGAACCTGCTGATGGTGTGCGGACTGCCGGGCTACTACCCCGACGACCTGATCGACGTCGTGCTGGACGACGACGGCGGCACCGTGTCCATCGCCTTCGACGCCGGGATCGAACGGCCGGTCCGGTTGACTGCGGACGAGGCGTTCGCCCTGACGGTGGCCCTGCGAGCCCTGTCCGACCTGCCAGGCCTCGTCGATGCCGAGGCGGTGCACTCGGCGCTGGCCAAGCTGGAACAGGCGGCCGGGCCGTCACGCACCTCCGCCGACGCCACCGACGCGGTGCGGGTGGTGCCGGCCGACCCGTCGCCGGCCCTCGGCCTGGTCCGGCAGGCACTGGACGAGACCCGCCGGATCTGGATCCGCTACTACACCGCTTCCCGGGACGCCGTCACGGAACGCACGGTGGATCCATTGCGGCTGCTGGTGACCGACGGGCACGCCTACCTCGAGGCGTACTGCCACCTCGCCGGCGCCATCAGGCACTTCCGGGTCGACCGGATCGAGGAGGTCCGGCTGCTCGACGAGCCGGCGCAGGCGACGCTGTGGGTCGATTCCGACATCCCCGAGCGGATCTTTCATCCCGATCCGCAGATCCCGCCAGTCACCCTGACGCTGACCGGCGGCGCCCGCTGGGTCGCCGAGTACTACCCGATGGAAGAGGTCACCGAGCTGACCGAACCGCTCGGCGCACTCCGCGTCCGGATGCGGGCGAACGGTGACGAATGGCTGACCAGACTGGTGCTCTCGCTGGGCGGCGAGGCCGTCCTGGAGGACCGGCCGGAGCTCACCGCGGCCGTCGCGGAGCGTGCCACGGGGGCGTTGTCGGCTTATGGCGGCTAGGGCCGCTGGGTAGGATCGTCCACAGCCCGATCGGTGGATCTTCGTCTCGGACCACCACGGATCACCCACCGGATCACCCACCCGATCACCGAGCCGACGATATTCAGGAGACCCGCCCGTGCCACTTCGTCTGCCCGGAGTGCGGCTTCCCTCGCTGCGCCGGAAGAAGACGGACATACCGGACGACGGCACGATGTCGTTGATGGAGCACCTGTACGAGTTCCGTCGCAGGTTGTTCTACGCCGTTCTGGGGATCTTCATCGGCACTGTGGTCGGTTTCATCTGGTTCGGCCACGGCATCCCCGCCATCGGCCTCCCGAGCCTGTCGGAAATCCTGACCGGCCCGTACTGTGCCGTGCCGGCCGACGAGCGGCTCACCTTCGGGACAGGTGACGATTGCCGGCTGCTGGCCACCGGCCCGTTCTCCGCCCTCGAGTTGCAGCTGAAATCCGCGTTGATCGCCGGGGCCGTGCTCAGCTGCCCGGTCTGGCTCTATCAACTATGGGCGTTCGTCACGCCGGCGCTCTACTCGAAGGAACGCCGCTACGCCATCCTGTTCGTCAGCTTCGGCGGAATGCTGTTCGTCCTGGGCGCAGTGCTCGCCTACGTGGTGATCAGGGAGGGCCTGACCGTCCTGCTGGGATTCGGCGGGGACGCGACCATCGCGGCACTCTCGCCGGACAGCTACTTCTCTTTCCTGATCGCCATGCTGATCATCTTCGGCGTCTCCTTCGAGCTGCCGCTGTTGTTGATCATGCTCAACATGATCGGCGTCGTCTCCAGCGCCAAGCTCGCGCAGTGGCGGCGCTATTCGATCTTCGGGATGGTGGTGTTCGCCGGGATCGTCGTGCCGGGAAACGACCCGATCACGATGCTCGCACTGGCCGTCGCCCTCGTGCTGCTGTACGAGCTGTCCGTGCAGGTCACCAGGGTCCACGACAAGCGGGTGGCCAAGCGTGAACGACTCGCCGAATTGAGCGACGACGAGGCGTCGGTCCTGCCGCTGGACACCGCACGGCCGGGCGGCGTCGACACCGAGGTCGAGCCGGTGCCGGCGGCAGCGCCGATCAGTGCGCCGGGGCCGGTCGAAACCGGGCCGCGCCGGTCGCCGACCGACATGGGCGACGCAACCTGACCTTCCGGTCGGTTGGTGCCAGTTACCCGTTGTGCCCGTTCCCATCCGCTTCGGGTGATGCCGAAGACGTCCGTCACAGATGGGATGGGCAGGTCCGCGACATACTCCGCTGCACTGCCGCAGCAGCGCCGGACCGACAGGAGTTCCTCAGACATGGCCGTTCGAACCATCGCCCACCCCACCGTCGCCGACCGCCGCGCCAAGGGCGCCGACGCCCGGGTCGCCACGCCACCCGAGCTGCACGCCGACTGGGTCCCCGCGGCCGACCGGTTCGATCCGGTCAAGCTGATCTGCGACCAGGACGTCGCGCGCGAACCCGACCTGGTGCCCGTGCGGCACGGCCGGATGATGGTGTCGCCGTTCACCTTCTATCGCGGCGCCGCCCGGATCATGGCGGCGGACCTGGCCGATACGCCGAACGCCGGGTTGGACTGTCAGCTGTGCGGTGATGCCCACCTGTCGAACTTCGGCGGGTTCGCCTCGCCGGAGCGACGGCTGGTCTTCGACCTGAACGACTTCGACGAGACCCTGCCCGGGCCGTTCGAGTGGGACGTCAAGCGGATGGCTGCGAGCTTCACCATCGCTGCCCGGAACAACGGGCTGACCGAGGCGGAGGGTCGCACCGCGACCGTGACGGCGGTGCGGGTCTACCGGGAAGCGATGGCCGAGTTCGCCGGCATGGGTGTGATGGACCTCTGGTATGCCCACATGTCGGAGGACGACCTGACGGCCGCGCTGACCAACGTGGCCGCCGAGATCACCAGCGTGAAGTCGGCCAAGAAGAATAGTGCGGGGAAGAGCGTCAAGAAGGACAGCAAGGCCAAGGCGAAGGACCCGAAGACGGCCAAGGTCGACGCGAAGAAGGCCAAGAACGCCAAATCGGCAAAGAAAGCCAAACCGGCCAAGGGCAAGGCCGCCAAGGACAGCAAACGGAAGCCCGAGAAGGCCGCGGCGCCCAAGCCGGCGGTCGTCCGCGGCGACCCCGCCCTGGAAGCCCTCACCGCCTCGACCCAGGCCGACGAGCTCAGGGCGCTGCATGCCACCCAGAAGGCACTGCGCAAGGCGCACACCCGGGACAGCCTGCAGGCGCTGGCAAAACTCGGTGAACTGGTGGACGGCCGCTACCGGATCGTCAGTCAGCCGCCCGTCGTGGTCCCGATCCGGGACTGGGGAACGATGTACGACATTCCGGACGCCGATCTCGAGACCGCCGTCCGGGCACTCTTCCGCGAGTATCGCGCGAGCCTTCCGGACGACCGGCGGCACCTGCTGGAGAAGTTCGAGGTGGTCGACGTCGCCCGCAAGGTGGTCGGTGTCGGAAGCGTCGGCACCCGTTGCTACATCGTGCTGCTGCAGGGCAGGGACGCCCAGGACCCGCTCTTCCTGCAGGTCAAGGAAGCGACCAAGTCGGTCCTCGAGGATCACCTGCCCAAGAGCAGGTTCCGCAATCCCGGCGAGCGGGTCGTCCAGGGCCAGCGAATGATCCAGGCCACCAGCGACATCTACCTCGGCTGGTCCAAGGGTCTGCAGGCGGACCGGAACTACTACTGGCGCCAGCTCCGCGACATGAAGGCGTCCGCCGACATCGAGAACATGTCGGCCTTCGCGCTGACCTTCTACGCCCGGCTCTGCGGGTGGACGCTGGCCAGGGCGCATGCCCGGTCCGGCGATGCGGTGGCCATCGCGGAGTACCTCGGCACCGACGACGTCTTCGAGGAGGCCATCGCCGACTTCTCCGAGAAGTACGCCGAACAGAACGAGAAGGACTACAAGGCGTTCACCGACGCGGTGGCCTCCGGTCGGATCGAGGCGGTCCACGGCGTGTGACGCCCCAGCGGGCCTGAGCTGCGGGCCCGACCACCGATCGACCCGCGGGGGATCCACCCGGCGCCCGGCCGGGTGGATCCCGCCTGCCGCGGGCCGGACCGCGGCTGTGACACCCTTGTCAGGTGACGCGACACGGTGGGGCGGACGAAACGGACGTGTCCCCGGCGGAGCGTTTCGCGCATTCCGCAAGTCGCCGCCGGTACCCGCACCTCGCCGAGTTCACCCTCACCCGCCCCTTCAGCCTCGACCCGTTCCAGGTCGAGGCGTGCGAGGCGTTGGAGAACGGGCACGGGGTCCTGGTGTGCGCACCGACCGGCGCGGGCAAGACCGTCGTCGGTGAGTTCGCCGTCCACCTCGCGCTGACCACCGGCGGCAAGTGCTTCTACACGACCCCGATCAAGGCGCTGTCCAACCAGAAGTTCGCCGACCTGATCGCCCAGTACGGCCCGGAGCGGGTCGGGCTGTTGACCGGCGACACGTCGATCAACTCGCACGCGCCCGTCGTTGTGATGACCACAGAAGTGCTGCGCAACATGCTGTACGCGCGCTCCGCGGACCTCACCGGCCTGACCCATGTGGTGATGGACGAGATCCACTACCTCGCTGACAAGTTCCGCGGCGCGGTGTGGGAGGAGGTCATCCTGCACCTGCGCGACGACGTCCAACTGGTGGGACTGTCCGCGACCGTGTCCAACGCAGAGGAGTTCGGGGCGTGGCTCGCCGAGGTGCGCGGCGACATCACCGTGGTGGTGGACGAGATCCGCCCGGTCCCGCTCTGGCAGCACATGCTGGTCGGCAAGCGGATGTTCGACCTCTTCGGTGGCTCGGACCCGGCGACCGGCGACCCGCCCACGGCCCGGCTGCGGATCGATCCCGCCCTGGTCAAGGCGGTGCAGGGTGCCGAGGCGATCGCCGACCGGTTCGGCGGTGGCCGTCCGCAGCGCCGGGGTGGCCCGGGCGGCGGCTCCGACGGATTCCGCGGCGGCCCGCGCTGGCGCCCGCCGGCCCGGGTCGACGTCATCGAGAAGCTGGACGGGGCCGGGCTGCTGCCGGCGATCACCTTCATCTTCTCCAGGGCCGGCTGCGACGCCGCGGTGACCCAGTGCGTCCGGTCGGGCATGCGGCTCACCACGGAGAAGGAGCGCGAGGAGATCCGGCAGATCGTCGACCGCCGGACGATCGACCTGGCCGAGGCCGATCTCGGCGTGCTGGGGTATTGGGACTGGCGGGACGCGCTGGAGCGCGGCATCGCCGCACACCACGCCGGGATGCTGCCGGTGTTCAAGGAGACGGTCGAGGAGCTCTTCGTTGCTGGCCTGGTCAAGGCCGTGTTCGCCACCGAGACGCTGGCGCTGGGCATCAACATGCCGGCCCGGACGGTGGTGCTGGAGAAGCTGACGAAGTACAACGGCGAGGCGCACGCCGACCTGACCGCGGGGGAGTACACCCAGCTGACTGGGCGGGCCGGCCGGCGCGGGATCGATGTCGAGGGGCACGCCGTCGTGGTGTGGTCGCCGGGGATGGACCCGCGCGCCGTCGCGGGTCTCGCATCACGGCGGACCTACCCGCTGCGCTCTTCATTCCGGCCGAGCTACAACATGGCGGTCAACCTGGTCGATCGGCTCGGCCGCACCGCCGCTCGTGACCTGCTGGAACAGTCGTTCGCGCAGTACCAGGCCAACGGCACCGTGGTCGGCATGGCGCGACAGGTCGCCCGGAACAACGAGGCCATCGCCTCGCACGCCGCCGCAATGCAATGCCACCTCGGGGACACCGCGTCCTATCTCGCGCTGATCAGCGACCTGGCGGCCGCGGAGAAGGAACTCGCGAAGGCGGGTGCCTCCCGGCGGCGCGACGAGACGGCGCGCGATATGGCCGAACTGCGCCGCGGCGACGTCATCGAGGTCCCCACCGGCAGGCGGGCCGGGCTGGCAGTCGTGCTCGACCCCGGGGTTGCCACGGACGGAACGTCCCGGCCGCTCGTGGTGACGGCCGGGAACTGGGCGGGCAGGCTCACCATCGCCGACTTCCGCGGCCCGGTGCCGAGCCTCGGCCGGTTGCGGCTCGGCAAGTTCACCGACCACCGGTCGCCCAAGGTGCGTCGCGACGTCGCGTCCGCCCTGGCCTCGTCGGGTATCCGGCCGACCGGGCGGGGCGCCCGCCGCGAACCGGTGGAGGAGTTCGACCTGACGGTGCTGCGCAAGGCCGTTCGCGCCCACCCGGTGCACGGCTGCGCCGACCGCGACGAACACCTCCAGTGGGGCCGCCGCTGGCGCCGGCTCAGCGCCGAGAACGAAGCGCTGGCGGCACGGGTGGCCAGCGCGACCGGCTCGCTCGGTCAGGCACTAGAGGAAATCGTCGACCTGCTCGAGGAGCGCGGCTACCTGCGCGGTGACCGGCTGACCGCCGACGGCAAGATGCTGGCCAGGATCTGGTCGGAGAGCGATCTGGTGGTGGCCGAGTGCCTCCGCCGCCGGGTGTGGGACGGCCTCACCGCCTCCGACCTGGCCGCGGTGGTGTCCAGCCTGGTCTTCGAGGCCCGTCGCGAGATGCAGGGCACCGCGCGCGCCCCGTCCGGACCGGCCGCCGACGCACTTCTCGCGACGACCAGGGTCTGGGCTGAGATCACCGCCAGGGAAAGGGCTCTCGGCCTGCCTTCGACCCGGGACCCGGATGCCGGGTTCGCGGCCGCAGTCGCCGCCTGGTGTCGTGGCAACTCGCTGGCCGATGCGCTCGCGGTCGCGGTCGCCGGCGGCACCGATCTGTCCGCCGGCGATTTCGTCCGGTGGTGCCGGCAGGTGATCGACCTGCTCGACCAGGTTGCCGGCGTCGCGGCGCCGACCGTCGCCGCCGCTGCCAGGTCCGCGGTGGGATCGCTCCGCCGGGGCGTGGTGTCGATGGGTTCGGTCTAGCCCCTGCGCCGCTGACATCGCGTATCAGGGCGCCGCGCCGGATGCCCCCAGGATCGCGACGGCGCCGGCCGAACCCCAGCAGGGCACAAACATCCGATTGCGGCGTTTCGCGCCTGCGGATCGGCGTCGTGGTTGGATCATGCACAGACGCGACGGCGGCCGGATGAGCGGACCGTCGATCACGACCGGTTGATCGTAGGAGGACGCGATGAGCACGCCACAGGGCGGTCAGCCCGGCAGCGGACAGGACGGGCAGCAGCCCGACGAGGGCGCCACCACAGTCTTCCGGCCCGGCGACATGGCGCCGGACGCGGGCTCGTCGGCAGCCGACACGGGTCCACAGAGCGCCGCCCCGCCGCACCCGTCGCAGGGTGACCAGGGTCAGGTTCCGTCGTCCGGTGCAGCGGGCGGCTGGGACCAGGGCCAGCAGGACCGGCAGGGCGGCGGGCTCGGCCACGACGGAACGGGCCAGTCCTACGGACAGCCGAGCGCACCTCAGCCGGCAGCGCCACCGACCACCGCCGAGCCGGCTTACGGCTCACAGCCGCCTGCCTACGGTTCGCAGCACTCCCACGACCAGGGCGCCTACAGCCAACAGCCCGGTCAGGGTTCCGGATACGGGCAGCAGGGCTACCAGAACTACCAGCAGCCCGCCGACTACGGCCAGCAGGGCTACCAGCAGCCGGGTTACCCCGCCCCGCAGGACCCGGGCCAGCCGCCCGCTGGTCAGCAGGGGTACGGCCAGCCCGCCGATTACGGGCAACAGGGATATTCGCAGCAGGGTTACTCGCAGCAGGGCTATTCACAGCCCGGCTCGCCGCAGCAGGGGTACGAGCAGCAGGGTTACGAGCAGGGATACCAGCAGCCCGCTTACGGTCAGCCGGGTTACGGCCAGCCGGCCGGATACGGCCAGGACACCTACGGTCAGCAGCCCGCCGGTTACGGGCAGCCCGCATACGGCCAGCAGCCCGGCGGGTACGGGCAGCAGCCCGGTTACGGCGGTTACGGGGCCGCGGCCGGTGCGCCGCTGGCCGGAAGTTCGCCCGCGGTCGGCGTCGACCAGCGGCCGAAGAAGTCCAACCAGGGACTGATCATCGCGATCGTCGCGGTGGTCGTGCTGGCCGCGCTGGCCGCGATCGTGTTGTTCGTCTGGCCGGGTGTGCTGAACAAGAAGGTCTTCGACGAACGCCAGGTCACCCAGGGCGTGACGACCGTGCTGACCGGTGCACCGCCGACCGGCTACGGCCTCAGTGGCGTCACGGATGTCTCGTGCCCGTCCGGTCAGGAAGTCAAGGCAGGCACCAGCTTCCAGTGCACCCTCAAGGTGGACGGCAACCCGCAAACGGTGACGGTGGACGTCAAGGACGCTGACGGGCTGTACGAGGTCAACCCGCCGAGCTGACCGACCCCTGTCAGCCCGGTGCCGGTAGCGTTCCGCTGCATGTTGCAGCTGCTCGATCTGGCCGGCATCTATTTCCGCGCGTTCTATGCAGTGCCGACCTCGATGACGTCTCCGGACGGCAGGCCGGTCAACGCGGTGCGCGGGTCGCTGGACATCCTTGCCAGGGTGATCGCAGATGCCCGGCCGACCAGGGTGATCGCCTGCCTTGACCTGGACTGGCGGCCGGCCTGGCGGGTGGAGCTGATCCCGTCCTACAAGACGCACCGGGTGCTGGACCCGCAACAGGCCCTCGCCCCGGCCGCATCGCCCGTCGCGGACGGCCCGTCCCAGGCACCGCACAGCGGGACCGCGGGCACCTCCGCCGACATCGAGCAGGTCCCGGACGAGCTGTCGCCGCAGGTGCCGATCCTGCTCGATGTGCTTGCCGCTATCGGCATCGCCACCGCGGGTGCCCCGGGCTTCGAGGCGGACGACGTCATCGGCACCCTCGCGGCGACCGAGAAACGGGACCCCGTCGAGGTTGTCACCGGGGATCGCGACCTGTTCCAGGTCGCGCGGGACACCGACCCGGCGGTCTCGGTGCGCTACATCGGAGCCGGGATGAGCAAAGCCGCGGTGTACCGGGCCGCCGATGTCGCGAGCAGGTACGGCATCCCGGCCGGCGCTTACGCCGACTTCGCGGCGCTCCGCGGTGACCCGTCGGACGGCCTGCCCGGGGTTCCCGGTGTCGGTGACAAGACGGCGGCGACGCTCATCAACAGGTTCCGGTCCGTCGAGGGTCTGATCGAGGCATTGGACGGCAGGTCGACCGGTCTCACCGCGACCATGCGCGCGAAACTCGGGGCGGCGCGGGCCTACCTGGAGGTGGCGCCTACGGTGGTCAGGGTCGCGTCCGACGCGCCGGTGGTGGTGGAACCGGGCAGCGGTGACGGGCTGCCGCGGGAGCCCGTGGACCCCGGCGGGCTGTCCGATCTCATCCGCCGGCACGGCATCGGCGGCTCTGCCGCGAGATTGGTCGCGGCGATCGAGGGCCGCTGACCGCTGTCGTCCGTGTAGCCCCGCGGTGGGCACTAGGCTCCGGTCCATGTCTCTGGACCAGACCGTCGTCGCTGCCGCCGTCGCCGAGAATCCAGTTGTCTCAACCTTCGCCGATCGGCTCGCGCGGCTCGCCGAACAGGTGGGCATCATCGGCGCCGACGCCATCCTCATCGCGCCCGGCCCCGACCTCGAGTACTTCATCGGGCACTCCGTCGGGTCGCACGAACGGCTGACCTGCCTGGTGGTGCCCGCCGCGGGCGAGATCGCCCTGCTGGTACCGACTCTGGAGCGGCTCGGCTGGGCGGGGACGGCCGTCGAACACCTGGACGTCAAGATCACCACCTGGACCGACGGCGAGGACCCCTACGGCGCACTGGCTGCACTGATCCCCGCGGATGCGACCGTGCTGGCGGTCGATTACCACATGCCAGCCGTGCATGCCCTGAACGCGCAGCGCATCGTCCCGGGCTCCGCATTGACTCTTGCGGGTGAAGCGATCGCCGAGCTCAGGATGCGCAAGGGCCCGGACGAGATCGCCGCTCTGTCCGCCGCCGGCGCCGCCATCGACCGGGTGCAGGCCCGGGTCGGCGAGTGGCTGCGGGCGGGTCGCACCGAGAACGAGGTCGCGGCCGACATCGCCGCCGCCATCGTGGCGGAGGGCCACGCCCGGCCGGACTTCGTCATCGTCGGGTCCGGACCGAACGGCGCCAGCCCGCATCACGAGGCCTCGGACCGGGTGATCCAACCGGGCGACCCGGTGGTCGTCGACATCGGCGGCCCGATGCCGTCGGGATACTTCTCCGACTGCACACGGACCTACGTGGTCGCGCCCGCCGCCGGACAGGACCTCGACCCGGACGTGCGCGCGGTGTACGAAATCGTCCGGCGCGCACAGGCGGCCGGGGTTGCCGCCGTCCGGCCCGGGGTCACCGCCGAGTCGATCGACGCGGCGTCCCGGCAGGTCATCGAGGCGGCGGGTTACGGCGAGTACTTCATCACCCGCACCGGCCACGGCATCGGACTCGAGGTGCACGAGCACCCGTACATGGTGGCCGGGAACAGCATTCCGCTCGAGCCCGGGATGGCGTTCTCGGTGGAGCCCGGCATCTACCTGCCAAGCCGGTTCGGTGTCCGCATCGAGGACATCGTCGTGGTGGGCGACTCCGGTCCGGTGCTGATGAACACGGCTACCACCGAGCTGACCGTCGTCGGGACCGTCGACACTGCCGTCGGGCACGGAGTCGGCCATGGAATCGGCCATGGAATCGGCACGGACGGCTGAGGGGATCACCATGCTCGAGGAACTCGACGCCCGCATCGCGGCGGTGCTCGCCGCCGACGGACGCTGTAGCTACACCGACCTGGCCGACCGGGTCGGACTCTCGGTCTCCGCCGTGCACCAGCGGGTGCGGCGGCTGGAGAAGCGCGGCGTCATCCGCGGCTACTCGGCGCAGATCGACTGCGAGCAGATCGGCCTGCCACTGACCGCGTTCGTGTCGCTGACGCCCATCGACCCCGCCGCGCCGGACGACTATCCCGGACGGCTGGCGGCGCTGTCGGAGATCGAGGCCTGCCATTCGGTGGCCGGTGTCGAGTCGTACATCGTCAAGGTCAGGGTGGCGTCGCCCGCGGCTCTGGAGGCGCTGCTGGCCCACATCAGGGCGACCGCCGGGCTGTCCACCCGCACCACCGTCGTCCTCTCGACGCCGTACGAGAACCGGCCGGTGACACCGCCTCTGGTGCTCGACGGCGAGGATGCGGGACTCGCGGGCGCCGAACTCGGTGCGATGTCCGGCAATGGCGATCCGGAGGCCGGCGCCTGAGTGGTCGGCGACATGATGGGATCAGCCGGTGACCCGCACACTGCCATCAGATCTCCCGGCCACCGATCTGCCAGCCACCACCCGTGACGACACCGCCGACATCCTGCACGGCGTCCCGATCGTCGACCCCTACCGCTACCTCGAGGACCCCGACGCGCCGCGCACCAGGGAATTCGTCGAGGCACAGAATGCCGTCTCGCAGCCGTATCTCGCGGCGCTGCCCGGGCGTGACGACCTGCTCGGGCTGGTGACGGCGCTGCTCACGGCTCCCCGTCGCGGGGTGCCATGGGAACGCGGCGGCCGGTACTTCGTCGTGGCCAACCCCGGCGAGCTCGACCAGGACCAGCTGTTCACCGCGGAGTCACTGGAGCGGCTGCTGGCATCGCCCACCCTGCTGCTCGACCCCAATACGCTCTCCGACGACGGCACCGTCGCGATGACGGCGGCGCGGGTGAGCCCGGACGGCCGGTACCTGGCCTACGCGCTCTCCGAGGCGGGCTCGGACTGGCGGACCGTACACGTGCGGGAAACCGCCGGGGACGCGGATGACGCGCCGCTGCCCGACCGGCTGGAGTGGACGAAGTGGGTCGACCCCACGTGGCTGCCGGACGGATCGGCCTTCCTGTACTGGCGCTACCCGGCGCCCAGCGGGGCCGAGTTCACCGCGGCGATGGGCGCCGGCGAGCTCCTGCTGCACCGGCTCGGCGCCGACCCTGACCAGGACCGGGTCGTCTGGTCCCGGCCCGACGAGCACGAGTGGATGCCCGATCCCTGGGTCTCGCCGGACGGCCGCTGGCTGGTGTTCACCGTCAGCCCGGGGACCGACTCGCGGACGACGCTGGAGGCCAGGCGGTTGACCGTCGACGCGGAAGGTCGCCACGACGTCGAAGAGGCGGGTGTGACGGTGGTCGGCGAGTTGGTCGATGCGCACCACGTCGTCGGGTCCGACGGCGACACGCTGTACCTCCGCACCGAGCGCGACGCCCCGCGCGGACGGCTGGTCGCCGTGGACCTCACGGCACCGCACCGGGGGTGGACCGACATCGTCGGCCAGCACGACGCCGACGTGCTCGTCGATGCCGCCCCCGCGGCCGGCGCCTTCGTGTTGACATGGTCGTCCGACGCTGCGCACCGGGTGGAGATCGTCCGCAGGGACGGCACTCCGGTCGGTGCGCCACAACTCCCGGTGCCGATCTCGTTGACCGCCGTCAACTCCCGTGACCGCAGCACCGAGGTGTTCGTCGGTGTCACCTCTTTCACCGTGCGGGCCAGCGCCTATCGACTCGATCTCGCTGACCCGGACCACGGCCGCGACAGGCCCGGACCCGGCACCGAGGTCGACTCGTCCGGAAGCATCGGCGTCACCGCGCTGCCGCAACCGGGCCCGGAGATCGCACTGCCCGAGGTGACCGTGGACCGCCGACAGGCCGCGTCCGCCGACGGAGTGGCGGTACCGATGACGGTGCTCCGCCGGGCCGATCTGCCGCCGGGTCCGCGGCCCGCGCTGCTGTACGGCTACGGCGGGTTCGACATACCGGTGCTGCCCGCCTTCTCCGCGCTGTTCGCCGGCTGGGTGGCCGCGGGCGGGGTGCTGGCGGTGGCGAACCTGCGCGGCGGCGGCGAGTTCGGCGCGGATTGGCACAAGGCCGGGATGCTGCACCACAAGCAGCGGGTCTTCGACGACCTCTTCGGGTGCGCCGACGAGCTGATCACCTCCGGGGTGACGTCACCGGGGCAACTTGCCGTCCACGGCAGGTCCAACGGCGGGTTGCTGGTCGGCGCGGCGATGACGCAGCGGCCCGGGCTGTTCGCCGCGGCCCTGCCGACGGTCGGTGTGCTGGACATGCTGCGCTTCCACCTGTTCACCATCGGTTGGGCCTGGACCACCGAGTACGGCAGCCCGGACGATCCCGACGACTTCGCCGTCCTGCTGGAGTACTCCCCGCTGCACCGCCTACGGCAGGGCACCGCATATCCAGCGACGCTGATCTGCACCGGTGACCACGACGACCGGGTGGTGCCGGCCCACTCGCTCAAGTTCGGCGCCGAGTTGCAGCGCTGCCAGGCCGGCCCGGGACCGGTCCTGCTGCGGGTCGATACCCGGGCAGGTCACGGGATGGGCAAGCCGGCGACTGCGCTGGCCGCCGAGTACGCCGACCAGCTCGCGTTCGCCGCCGCGCACACCGGCCTTGACGTGCTGCCCGTTGCAACAAACCTGTTGTCGTAATCCGGCGGGTCGGGAACAGATCCGGGAGAAGGTTAGTTCGAATAACTTGTCCAGGAACCGATGGCTCGGCGAGTGAGAGGGTGCGCGCACGTGACGGCAGCGGCACCGACGTCGGCCGTCGGGTTCAGGTCCGAACGGGGGCCCATCCTCATCTCGTTGATGCTGAGCACCTCGCTGGTTGCGCTGGACTCGACCATCGTCGCGACCGCGGTGCCGTCGATCGTCGCGGATCTCGGCGGCTTCTCCCAGTTCCCCTGGCTGTTCTCTGTCTATCTACTCGCGCAAGCAGTTTCGGTCCCGGTGTACGGGAAGCTGGCGGACATGTTCGGCCGCAAGCCGGTCATGCTGTTCGGGATCGGCCTGTTCCTGCTGGGCAGCATCCTGTGCGGGGTGGCCTGGAGCATGCCGGCGCTGATCGCGTTCCGGGCCGTCCAGGGCCTCGGTGCCGGCGCCGTGCAACCGATGAGCATCACGATCGCCGGCGACATCTACACGCTCGCCGAGCGGGCGAAGGCGCAGGGCTACCTGGCCAGCGTGTGGGGGATCTCGGCCGTCGTGGGACCGACCCTCGGCGGGCTGTTCGCCGAGTACCTGACCTGGCGCTGGATCTTCCTGGTGAACATCCCGCTGTGTGCGCTGGCCGCGTGGATGCTGATCCGCCGCTTCCACGAATCGGTCACCAAGGTCCGGCATCGCATCGACTATCTGGGCAGCGTCTGCCTGACGGCGGGCTGCACGCTGATCATCCTGGGTCTGCTGGAGGGCGGCCAGGCCTGGGCCTGGAACTCCCCGACCGGGATCGCGGTGCTGACGTCCGGCGCTGTGCTCCTGCTGCTGTTCGTCCTCGTGCAGCGCCGCGCCGCGGAACCGGTCCTGCCGCTGTGGGTGTTCACCCAGCGCGTGCTGATGGCGAGTGCGGTGATCGCGCTGCTGGTCGGTGCGGTACTGCTCGGCTTGACCACCTACGTGCCGACCTTCGTGCAGACGGTGCTCGGCACCGGGCCGCTGGTGGCCGGCTTCGCGCTGGCCACCCTGACCATCGGCTGGCCGATCTCGGCGGCCCTGTCCGGCCGGCTCTACCTCCGCCTGGGCTTCCGCCGGACCGCGGCGATCGGGTCGGTGCTGGTCGTGGTCGGGAGTTCGCTGACCGCGTTGCTCGGGAGCTCGTCGAGCGTCTGGTCGGTGGCCGGTTGCTGCTTTGTCGTCGGGCTGGGCATGGGACTGGTGGCGAGTCCGACGTTGATCGCGGCGCAGAGCAGCGTCGGCTGGGCAGATCGCGGTGTGGTGACGGCCAACAACCTGTTCTTCCGGTCGATCGGGAGTGCGGTCGGCGTTGCCGTGTTCGGCGCGATTGCGAACGCCACCCTCGGCGGCTCGGCTACCGCCGTCGCCGACCCGGTGGCGCTGGCGGACGCCACCCATGACGTGTTCCTGGCCTCACTGGTGCTGGCCGTGCTGATGATGGCCGCCGCCTTCCTGCTGCCCGGCGGTCGCCCGTCCGGTGCGCAGGCCGCCGCCGATCCGGACCGACGGCCGGCCGCCGATGCCGATCGGAAACCGGCCGCCGTACCCGACCCCGCGCCGGCCGCCGAAGGTGCCAGCGACCCCGGCTGACGAACGGAACCCGCGCCGCGGCGTCGGATCGGCGAACCGGTCGAGATCAGAGGACCAGGTCCGCCAGCCTCTGCACCTGCGAGAGTTCGCTGTCGGGTCGAGGATCAACTCGTCCACGCCGGCGTCCTCGTACGCCGGTGAAGTCGTCCTCTCTGCCGCCGACGCCGATGCCCAGCGTGAGACGGCCCTGAGCGATCGAGGAGACCGTCGCGGCCTCCTTGGCGACGAGCACCGGGTCCCGGGTGGGCAGCACCAGGATGTTGCTCAGCAATTCGATGCGCTCGGTGACCGCCGCCGCTGCGGCCAGCGAGATCAGCGAATCGTGGTTGGGGCACGCGATCCGGTCGATGGTGGCGAGGGTGGGGAAGCCCGCGGTTTCCGCAGCGACAGCCCACGCCGGCAGCAGGCGGCCGGGGCAGCCCGGCACCGGGTTCGGCAAGCCGATCCCATTTTCATGAACGCACAATAATGCCGAGTATGCCTGCCGGCATGTCCGGTTCGCGCCCTCGATCAACTGATCGCCGAGAGCGTGTCGCGCACTGCTGAGAAGAAGGCGACATCGCTGCAGTCAGCGGCCGCCGGCGGTCTGGAGAACGGCAGAATCGGGCTCAGGCGGCCCCGATCCGGGGCGGCCGCAAGCGCCTCGGGCAGGATCAGGTCGGGGACGTGAGGAACCAGACGGGTGATGCAGCGTGACCGAAGAAGCTTCAGGCGGTTCGGACGACCTGGTGGCGCCCCCGGGTGCCCGTGAGGAACCCGAGATCGAGGACGCCTTCGAGCGACTTGTCACGGAGGGGGAGACGCGGCTCACCCGGCCGATGCTGCCGTTGATGGCCACCGGATTGCTTGGTGGTATCGATGTCAGCGTCGGCGTCCTGATGTATCTGCTCGTCAAGCACGAGACAGGGAACTCGCTGCTGGCGGCGCTTGCGTTCACGGTCGGCTTCGTCGCGCTGCTGCTGGCCCGCAGCGAGTTGTTCACCGAGAACTTCCTGGTGCCGGTGACGGCGGTGGCCGCCCGGCACGGCAGCGTCGGACAGCTGTTGCGGCTGTGGGCGGTCAGCCTTGCCGCGAATCTGGCCGGCGGCTTCCTGATGGCCGGGATGATCATCGCCGCGCTTCCGCAGCTGCGATCGACCGCTGCCGAATCGGGCTCGCACTTCGCGCGGCTCGGTGTTACCTGGCAGTCCCTGTTTCTCGCGGTGCTGGCCGGGGCGGTGATCACCCTGATGACCCGTATGCAACAGGCCACCGAGAACCTCGGTGTGCAACTGGTGCCCGCGATCCTGTTCTCGTTCGTACTGGTCGGCGCGGGACTGTTCCACTCGGTGCTGGACTCGATCCTGATGTTCGCCGGTCTCTGGTCCGGTTTGGCCGACTACACCTACCTGGACTGGCTCGGCGCACTCGGATGGTCGGTGATGGGCAACCTGCTGGGCGGCCTCGTCCTGGTCACCGCCGTCCGGCTGCTGCGGGTGCCGCACCGGCTGAAAGAGGAGCGGGAAAAGAACTGACGGCCCCGGTCGCTGCTCAATGCCTCAATCAGCGGTGGCCGCCCGCATCCCCGGCTCGGTCCGGTAGATGATCTCGATCGCGGCCGCCCCGACGGCACCGACGGCGAGCGACTGCCACAAGATCGTCGGGGTGAGCGAGAAGTTGAAGAAGGTCTGGCCCAGCGGCGTGATGAACGCCAGCGCTGCGATGGCGACCATGGATGCCAGCAGCAGCGCCTTCCACGGCCGGAACGGCCGCGAGAGCACCACCAGGATCCAGAACGAGGTGACCAGCAGTGCGATGGTCGCGGCAGAGGACGGCTGCCAGCAGATGACGTTCGCCGCCGAGGCTTTGGACTCGGTCTGCACCAGGCATTCCGACGCCGGGGGAGCGCCGACCGCGGCCCTGGCCAGCAGGTAGGAGATCAGGACGACGAGCCCCGCCACCGCCCCGGACGGCACGGCGAACCGGAGCACCCGTTTGAGGAAACCAGGGATGTAGCGGCGCTTGTTGGGCCCGAGTGCGAGGAAGAACGCCGGGATGCCGATCGTCACCGCCGAGACAAGAGTGAGATGGCGCGGCAGGAAGGGGAACGGCAGCGTGAACAGCGCGGCCGAGATGATGGCAATCAGGCTCATCACGTTCTTGGCCACGAACAGGTTCGCGACCCGTTCGACGTTGCCGATCACCCGCCGGCCCTCGGCGAGCACGGACGGCAGGTGCGAGAAGCGGCCGTCCAGCAGCACCAGCTGGGCAACCGCCTTGGTGGCCTGCGCACCGTTGCCCATGGCCACCCCGATGTCGGCGTCCTTGAGCGCGAGAGCGTCGTTGACCCCGTCCCCGGTCATCGCGACAACCTTGCCGTTGCGCTGCAGCGCTTGGACCAGGGCCCGCTTCTGCTCCGGCGACACCCTTCCGAAAACGGTGGTGCGGGCGACGATGTCGCGCAGTTCCTCCGGATCGTCGCCGATCGTGCGGGCGTCCACCACGGCATCCGGACCCAGCTCGAGCCCGACCCTCCGCGCGATGGCACCGACGGTGGTCGGGTTGTCTCCAGAGATGATCTTGATCTGGACGCCCTGCTCCTTGAAGTACTGCAGCGTGTCCTTGGCGTCGGGCCGGACCTGCTCGGTGAGCGTCACCAGCGACACCGACCGCAGGTCAGCGGGGAGGTCCTGCCCGTGCAGCGGTGATTCCGAGCGGGCCAGCAGCAGCACCCGCCGGCCGGTCGCGGCGAGTTCGCTGACCCGGTCGCGCAGCGGGTCGTCGTCGGCCAGCAGCACGTCGGGCGCGCCGAAGATCAACGTGCCCCGGTCGGTGAAGGAGGCGGCGCTCCATTTTCGGGCGGAGTTGAAGGCGATGGTCACCTCCCTGGCCCAACCGGTCGGTGCGTCGAGGGCGGACGCGAGCGCCTTGAGCGTGCCGTTGGCGTTGGGATCGTCGGCGAGAGCACCCAGTGCCGCACGGATCTCGTCGGTGCTCAGGTCGGCGCACGGCTCGCAGTCCTCGAAGGCGATGTCGCCGACGGTCAGCGTGCCGGTCTTGTCAAGGCACACCACATCGACCCGGGCGAGCCCTTCCACGGCGGGCAGTTCCTGGACCAGCACCTGCTGCCGGGTGAGCTGAACCGCGGCCAGCAGGAACGCCACCGAGGTCAGCAGGACCAGCCCCTCCGGCACCAGTCCGACCAGCCCACCGGTGGACCGGATGACGACCTGCTGCCAGCCCTGGTCGCCGATCGCGCGGTACTGCGACCAGATCTGCAGCGGCAGCGCGATGACGATGATCCAGGTGATGTACTTCAGCAGTCGATTGACCGATTCCTGGATCTCCGAGCGGGTTTTCGTGAACTTCTTCGCCTCGGCGGCGATCTTGTTGATGTACGAGTCAGGACCGACGGCGGCGGCCGTGAACCGCCCGCTGCCGGCGACCACCGTGGTCCCCGAACGGACCTCGTCACCGTCGTTCTTCGGGATCGCGTCGGCCTCGCCGGTGAGGTTCGACTCGTCGATCTCCAGGCCGATGGTCGAGAGCATGGTGCCGTCGGCGGGCACCTGATCGCCGGTGCGCAACTCGATGAGGTCGTCGAGCACCACGTCCACCGTGGCGATCTCGACGACCACGCCGTCGCGCACGACCAGCGTGGTGGGTGAGTTGAGCAGCGCCAGTCTGTCGAGTTTGCGTTTGGCCAGATACTCCTGGCCGATGCCGATCGCCGAGTTGACGATCAGCACCACGCCGAACAGTCCGTCGGCCAGCGACCCGGTGCTCAGGATCAGCACGAACAAGGCTCCCAGGATCGCATTGAACCTGGTGAACACGTTCGTCTTGAAGATCAACCAGAGTGACCGCGACGACGCCTGACTGGTGGCGTTCACCTGGCCGAGTGCGATCCGTTCGGCGACCTCGGCCGTGCTCAGGCCGGACGCCGAAGGCGGCCTGGTCGCGACGCTGGAAGCGCCCGCGGCGGACGGTTCGAAACCGGGCTGTCCGTAGCCGGCGGAGTCGGGCGGCATGCTCACCCGGCTACTGTGACAGATCGCCCCGACAGCGAGGGCACGGATATCACGGACATGTCGGGCAACCACCCGATGGGGTGGGCGCAGGGCCGCGTGCCGTGACCGGGTCACCGTGGGGTTGACTGGACGGCGATGACGCTCACCCTGCTGCACAACGGCCGCATCCACACCGCCGCGGACCCGGATGCGACGGCCATCGCCATCTCCGGTTCCACCATCAGCTGGATCGGCGCAGAGCACGCGATCCAGGTGGCCGGAACACCGGACCGGGTCATCGATCTCGACGGAGCGCTGGTCGTCCCGGGTTTCGTCGACGCACACGTGCACAGCACCGAGGCCGGCCTCGCGCTGACCGGTCTTGATCTGTCCGGCACCCGATCACTGGCCGAGTGCCTGGCCGCCGTGCGTTCGTTCGCCGCCCGGACCCCCGAGGGCGTGCTGTGGGGGCACGGCTGGGAGGACACCCGCTGGCCGGAGCGCCGTCCACCCACCCGCGCCGAGATCGACGACGCCGTCGGGAACCGCCCCGCCTACCTGTCCCGGGTCGATGTGCACTCGGCGCAGGTCAGCTCGGCACTGGCGGCGGCCGTCGCCGACAGCGGCTCGCTGACCGGCTGGTCCGACCGGTCGCCCGTCAGCCGGCAGGCCCATGCGGCGGTGCGCGCCGTTGCCCGGCAACAGCTCTCGGGTGGGCAACGCGAACACGCGCAGTTGGCCTTCCTCCGCGCTGCGGCCGCGAACGGCATCGTCGAGGTGCACGAGTGCGCGGCGGCCGACGAGACCGGGCGCGGTGATCTTGCCGCGCTCCTGGCGGTGGGCGGGCCGATCCCGGTGCGGGCCTACCTGGCGACGGCGGTCACCGAACCGGCCGAAGCGCTCGCGGTGCTGGCCGAGAGCGGCGCGCACGGGCTGGGCGGCGATCTGGTGATCGACGGCGCCATCGGATCCCGGACGGCCGCCCTGCGCAGCGACTACCACGACGATCCGGGTAACCGCGGCGCCCGGTATCTGACCGATCAGCAGATCGCCGACCACCTGGTGGCGTGCACGCAGGCGGGCGTCCAGGCGGGGTTCCATGCGATCGGCGACGATGCCGTGCACGCGGTCGGCGCCGCGTTGATGGAGGCGGTCCGGCGGCTGGGCGACAACGCGACAGTACGGCTGGCCGGGTGCGCGCATCGCGTCGAACACGCCGAGATGCCCGACGACGACGACATTGCCGCGTTTGCCGCGACCGGCATCGTCGCCAGCATGCAGCCGCTGTTCGACGCAGCCTGGGGTGGCCCGGACGGCCTGTACACCGCCCGCCTGGGTGCCGCCCGGGCGGCGGCGATGAACCCGTTCGCGACGATGGCCGCGGCCGGCGTCTCGCTGGCGTTCGGGTCCGACGCGCCGGTCACCCCTGCCGACCCGTGGGCGGCGGTGCAGGCGGCCACGCACCACCGGACGCCCGGGAGCGGGCTCTCTCCGCGGGCGGCCTTCACCGCCCACACCAGGGGCGGCCATCGCGCCGCCGGCCGCACGGACCGGGGGATCGGCACCATCTCGGTGGGTGCGCCTGCGCACCTGGCGATCCTGGCCGCCGGACCGCTGGTCCGGCCGGCCGCCGACCCGTCCGTTGCCCGATGGTCGACAGACCCGCGGTCAAGGGTTCCGTTGCTGCCCGATGTCATTCCGGGGGCGCAGCTGCCCACCACGATCGCGACGGTCGTCAACGGGGCCGTCGTCTTCGACTCCGGACTGTTCGGGGACTGACCTGTCCGCAGAGCGGACGTGGTGGGCGCGGCCCGCTCAGGCCCGGCGTTCGGCCGCCAAAGTGTCGAACTGACCTGCCAGCGCGTCCCGTGCACCCTCCAGGTGGGAGCGCATGAGAGCCTCCGCCTGTTCGGCGTCGCCGTCGACCAGGGCCTGCAGGACGGCGCCGTGTTCGGCCACGATCCGGTCCCGGCCGAGTGCGTACCGGGACTGCACCATCGACAGGTGGATCTCCCCGGACAGCGCCAGATACAGCCGGCTGAGCCGCGGGCTGTCCACCGCCTTGACCAGGACCCGGTGGAACCGTAGGTCGGCCTCCACGAACTGACTGTGACCCGCGATCGGGGCCACCGCCGCGAGATCCCGGACGGCGTCCGCGGCCTCCGGCGGGATCGCCTGCCCGGCGATCCGGCGGACCACTTCGAGCTCCAGCGGCATCCGCACCAGGAACAGGTCCTCGACGTCCTCGCGGGACAGGGTGGGCACCTGCGCCGAGCGATGTGCCTCGCGGCGCAACAGTCCCTCTTGCACCAGGTGCGTGATCGCCGCTTTGGCCGTCGGCCGTGACACCTCGTACTCGGTGGCGACGTCCGTCTCGGTGAGCCCGACTCCGGGGTCGATGTCGCCATCGAGCACCCGTGACCGCAACGACGCGGACAACGCGTCGACGACGGAGACGGTTTTGAGTCCCTTCATGCCGTGCGCCTCTCTGCCGGCGAGCCCCGGACAGGACCAAGTGCCCTACTCCGCAGGGCGGTTGCCGCACAGGCTACCGGGATGTTTCGTTTTGTCTCTCAATCACCCTGAGGGGTTGACAGACATGTGTACTTGTCTTACAACTTACCAATCGCTGCAGAACACAATGTGCCGCGACTCCCACGCCCGTCAAGGGCCGACACAAAGGAGTGCCGATGTTCCAGCAGGTAGCTGACCCGGTAGGGGGGTCACTGGCCTTGTCCGCGCTCATCGCGGCTCTGCCGTTGGTGACGTTGTTCGTTCTGCTCGGGGCGCTGAAATGGAAGGCGTGGCAGGCGGGCATCGCATCGCTCGTCGTCGCGCTCGGGGTGGCCATCTTCGCGTTCGGAATGCCGGCCGGCCAGGCCCTGCTCGCCGCCAGTGAAGGCGCCGCGTTCGGTCTCTTCCCCATCATCTGGATCGTCCTGACCGCCATCTGGATCTTCCGGATGACGGAACTCACTGGCTACGACCTGATTCTTCGCAGGGCCTTCGGGTCGCTCTCGCCGGACCAGCGCATCCAGGCGATCATCATCGCCTTCTGCTTCGGCGCACTCCTCGAGGCACTGGCCGGATTCGGCACGCCGGTCGCCGTCACCGCCGTCATGCTGATCGCGGTCGGCATCACGCCGATCAAGGCGGCAGGGGTCGCACTGGTCGCGAACACCGCGCCCGTTGCCTTCGGTGCGATCGCCGTTCCGATCACCACACTGGGCAAGATCACCGGGCTCGACCCGAACCTGCTCGGCGCGATGGTCGGACGGCAGACGCCCATCCTGGCGATCTTCGTGCCGCTGATCCTCGTCCTGATGGTGGACGGCAAGCGCGGCGTCCGGCAGACCTGGCTTGCTGCCGTGGTTGCCGGCGTCGCCTTCGGCGTGGCCCAGTTCCTGAGCTCGAACTACTTCAACTACCAGGTCGCCGACATCATCGCGGCGCTGGCCGGTGCGCTGGCCGTCGTCCTGCTGCTGCGGGTGTGGCAGCCGTCGGAGGTCGTCACCGCGGAGAGCATTGCCGCCCTCGAGCCGGTCGTTCCCGCCGGCTCGCCCGCGAAGACCGGCACCGGAGGCACCGGAGGCACCGGCACAACCGGCGGATCCGCGGATGCCGGACAGACCGGACCGGTCAGCAAGCGCGAGGCGCTGCTCGCATTCGCGCCGTACCTCATCGTCGTCGCGCTCTTCACCCTGGTCTCGTTCGGCCCGCTGAAAGACTTCCTGGAGAGCCACTCCGGGTGGAAGTTCGCTTGGCCGGGTCTGGAAGTACTGAACAGCGAGGGGCAACCGCTGTCCGCCGCCACCTACAACTTCAATGTCTTCACCGCCGGTGGCACAGTCCTGCTGATCGCCGGCATCCTGACGGCGGCTGTGTACCGCATGTCGGTCTCGCGTGCGCTCGGCGCGCTGGGTGCCGTTGTCGTGCAATTGAAGTGGACCATCCTGACCGTTGTCGCGGTGCTGGCACTGGCCTACGTGATGAACTTCTCCGGGCAGACCGTCACCCTTGGTCTGGCCCTGGCCGCCACCGGTGGCTTCTTCGCCTTCCTGTCCCCGGTCGTGGGCTGGATCGGTGTCGCAGTGACCGGCTCGGACACCTCGGCGAACTCGCTGTTCGGCCTGCTGCAGACCACCGCCGCCACCAAGACCGGCATCAGCCCGTACCTGCTGGCCGCGGCCAACACCTCGGGCGGCGTGCTCGGCAAGATGATCTCCCCGCAGAACCTTGCGATCGCCGCGGTCGTCGTCGGCATGGAGCACAAGGAGCACGTGCTGTTCCGCAAGGTGATCTGGTGGAGCCTTGGCCTGCTGCTGGGCATGTGCGTCCTGGTCTACCTGCAGTCCACCCCGGTCCTCGGCTGGATGGTCGTCAGCCCGTGACGACCTTGCTGAAGCGCAACCACCCCGCCCCCGCCGGCTCGACGCTGGCCGAGTCGCCGCCGGCACTGCTGCTCGCGCTCAGCGTTGCCCTGGCCGATCCCGGCCAGATCCGCAACCGGGCGACCGACCGCCTCGCAATGGGCCACGACGCCTCGCATTTCGCGCTCACCCCGAGCGTGGTGGTGACCCCCAGGGACGCCGCCGACATCGGCCGGCTGTTCGCGGTGTCGGCCGCCCAGGGGGTGCCGATGACCTTCCGGTCGGGCGGCACCAGCCTGAGCGGGCAGGGCGTCACCGACGGCCTGCTGGTCGACACGCGCCGCAACTTCCGCGACATCGAGATCCTGGACGGGGGAGCCCGGGTCAGGATCGGTCCGGGCGCCACGGTGCGCCAGGTCAACGCCAGACTGGCGGGCCTGGGCCGCAAGCTCGGTCCCGATCCGGCCAGTGAGATCGCCTGCACGCTGGGCGGTGTCGTCGCGAACAACTCCAGTGGCATGGCGTGCGGCACCGTCGCGAACACGTACAACACCGTCGATTCGATGGTCCTCGTCCTGCCCAGTGGCACCGTCATCGACACCGGGGCCGGCGATGCCGACGAGCGGCTGCGGGCGCTGGAACCGGAGTTGCACCAGGGACTCGCGAAGCTTCGCGACAGGGTCCGGTCCAATCCGGCGTCGGTCCGGACCATCGAGCAGCAGTTCTCGATGAAGAACACGATGGGCTACGGGCTCAACTCATTCACGGACCACGATTCGCCGGTCCAGATCCTGGCCCATCTGGTGGTCGGCAGCGAGGGCACGCTGGCCTTCGTCGCGTCGGTGGTGATGCGCACCGTCCCACTGCTGCGGCACGCGATGACCGGACTGCTGGTGTTCGAAACGCTCAGCGGCGCAACCGGTTCGCTCCCTGCGATCCTGGGGACCGGCGCGGCGACCATCGAATTGCTGGACGCCGCGTCGCTCCGGGTGGGGCAGGCCGATCCACAGGCGGACGCAACGCTGCGGCAGATCAACGTCGACCGGCACGCCGCGCTGCTGGTGGAGTACCAGGCCGATTCGGCCGGCGCCGTGGCGGATCTCAGCGCCGCGGCCCATCCGGTGCTGGCCGGGCTGCCGGTCACCACCCCCGCCGAGCTGACGGCCGACGCCAGGGCACGGGCCCGGTTGTGGCACACCAGGAAGGGCCTGTACGCCACGGTGGCCGAGGCTCGTCCGTCGGGCACCACCGCGTTGCTCGAGGACATCGTCGTCCCCGTGCCGGCGCTGCTGGACACCTGCGAGAAGCTCACCTCGCTGTTCGGGAAGCACGGCTACGAGGACAGCGTGATCTTCGGCCATGCCAAGGACGGCAACATCCATTTCATGCTCACCGAGCGGCTCGGCGGTGGCGGCCCGCTCGACCGGTTCCTCGGGTTCACCGAGGACATGGTCGAGCTGGTCCTCGGGCACGGTGGCTCGCTCAAGGCCGAACACGGCACGGGCAGGATGATGGCGCCCTACGTGCGCCGCCAGTACGGCGACGAGCTCTACGACGTCATGCGGCAGGTCAAGCAGCTCTGCGATCCACGGGGGCTGCTCAACCCGGGCGTGCTGATCAGCGATGACGCGGACGCGCACGTCAACCACCTCAAGGTCACCCCGACCGTCGAGCCGGAGGTCGACCGCTGCGTCGAATGCGGCTACTGCGAACCGGTCTGCCCGAGCAAGGACGTCACCACGACGCCCCGTCAGCGGATCGTGCTGCGCCGGGAGATGCAGCGAGCGGCGGCAGCCGGGGACACCGCGCTCCTCGAGCAGCTCGAGGAGGAGTACGAGTACGACGCCGTCGACACCTGCGCGGTCGACGGCATGTGCCAGACCGCGTGTCCGGTGCTGATCAACACCGGTGATCTGGTCAAGCGCCTGCGCGGCGAGAACGTGGGCGCGATCGCCGCCAAGGGCTGGGCCACCGCCGCGAGGCACTGGGCCGGCACCACACGGGCCGCTTCGGCCGCGCTGAGCACCGCCGCCAAGCTGCCGCCCGCGCTCGTCGCCGGCCCGAACAAGCTGGGCCGCCTGGTGATCGACGACGACACCCTGCCTATGTGGTCACCGGACCTGCCCGCCGGCGGGACCCCACGGCCACGGGACCAGAACCCGGGTCTGCACGGTGCCGATGCTGTCTACTTCACCGCCTGCGTCGGGACGATGTTCGGACCCAGCGAGGCCGGGCCGGGCGTGCGCGAGTCGTTCCAGCAGATCTGCGAACGCGCCGGGATCACCCTGGGCTACCCCGCGGACCTGCCGGACCTGTGTTGCGGCACACCGTGGCGATCGAAGGGAATGAAGGCCGGTTACGCCGCCATGGCGGAACGCGTCCTGCCGGCCTTGTGGACGGCAACAGCACACGGCGAGATACCGCTGGTGTGCGACGCGTCGTCCTGTACCGAGGGGCTCCGGCAGATGCTGGAGAGCGAGACCGCAGCCGCAGACAGCCGATATGCCGCACTGCGGATCGTCGACAGCGTCACCTTCGTCGCGCAGACCGTCCTTCCGAAGCTGGAGCTGACCCGCAAGCTCCCGTCGCTGGCCCTGCACCCGACGTGTTCCTCCACCCGGATGAACACCAACGACTCGCTGCGTGAGGTGGCTGCCGCGGTGGCCGAATCCGTGACCGTCCCGGACTCCTGGGGCTGCTGCGGCTTCGCCGGCGATCGCGGGTTGCTGCATCCAGAACTGACCGAATCCGCAACCCACGCACAGGCAGCCGAACTGGCAAACGGCACATTCGGGGCTTTCGCCTCATGCAACAGGACCTGCGAACTAGGTATGACAAGAGCAACCGGAAAGCAGTACCAGCATGTTGTCGAGTTGGTCGATTGGGCCAGCTCGAGTTCTTGACCAGATCCGAGCGGTGACCCCGGCTCGGCGACGTCGTCAATGTTGACGACTTGAGAGGTGTTGAGCGTGGCTGACATCGGGCGTATCCCCGGACCGACCGTCGAGAACTGGGAGTGGCAATTGTTCGGCGCCTGCCGCGGGATGGACACTGCGATGTTCTTCCACCCCGCTTCAGAGCGGGACCCGGCCAAGGGCCGCCGTATCGCCCAGGCCAAGGCGGTGTGCAACACCTGCCCCGTGTTGACGGAGTGCCGTACGCACGCGCTGCAGGCGCGGGAACCGTACGGGATCTGGGGCGGCATGTCCGAGGACGAGCGCGCAGCCGCACTCGGCCTCAGGTCGATGCGGTACCCGGCCGCGCGGGCCGAAACCGGCTGACGGACCTCTCACCGTCAGATCGGGGCACCTGCGTGATCCAGATGATCCATCCCGCGGGAGCACCACCCGCGCGAGGCGAGCACCGTCCGCCGCACGCGCGGGTGGTCACCGGGCACCGGTCGGGCGGCCCATTACCCTGAACCGGTGGCATCATCAACCCTGGGTACGGAGCCCGGCCTCCCCCCAGAGGTGCCGGTGGGGACGCTCCGACGCCTGCGTCGTCAGCTAGCGGCGGGCGACGGCGGCCGGGCCGCACAGCTGCGCGCGACCCTGTTCAGCGGCGGTGCCCTGCGGCTGTTCAGCGCACTGCTCGGGGGTCTCGCGCTGTACAGGGCGTTCGCCCCGTCGACCTGGTGGTGGGCCGCGATCGTGGCCTTCGCACTGCTGGGACTGGCGGTGGACGGCCGCGGCTGGCGTGCCGGGCTCGGTCTCGGATTCGTGTTCGGGCTTGCGTTCTACCTGCCACTGCTGAGCTTCACCAACGTCTATGTCGGCGATCTGCCCTGGTACGCACTGTCGGTCGCCATGGCGCTACTCACCGCGCCGGCCGGTGCGCTGGCCGCGGCGGCGTCACGTCGGCTACCGCTCTGGCCGATCTGGGCCGCCGCCGCCTGGATCACCGGCGAGGCCATCCGCGCGCGGCTCCCGTTCGGCGGCTTCCCGTGGGGTGGCATCGCCTTCTCCCAACCCGACGGCCCACTGCTCCCCGCGGCCGCCGTCCTGGGTGCGCCGGGACTGGCGTTCCTGACCGCGCTGGCCGGATTCGCGATCGCTCAGGCCATCAGCACACGTGCCGGCCGGCGGCGGACAAACGCTGACCGGCCAACGCGGAAGCTGCCCGCGGTGCTGGTCACCGGTGCGCTCATCGCGCTGCCCTTCCTGATCGGGGTCGCCGGCCGGGCGGCGGTGCAGGACGGCGCCGGCGCGCCGACCGAGACCATCGCCGTCATCCAGGGCAACGTCCCGCGGCCGGGGTTGGAGTTCAACGCCGAGCGCCGGGCGGTGCTGGACCTGCACGCCAAGCAGACCGCGGAACTGGCGGCCGCCGTGCGGGCCGGCAGCGCGCCGCAGCCCGCGCTGGTCATCTGGCCGGAGAACTCCACCGACATCGACCCGTACCTCAACGCCGACGCGAACAGGGTGATCTCGGCAGCCGCAGCGGACATCGGCGTCCCGGTCCTGGTCGGCGCGGTGGTGCAGACGGACACACCGGGGGAGTTGTACAACCGGGGAATCGTCTGGGACCCGGTGACCGGGCCCGGAGCGACCTACGACAAGCGGCACCCGCTGCCGTTCGGCGAATACATGCCGTACCGCTCGTTCTTCCGGATCTTCTCGGACAAGGTCGACCTGCTGCGCGGCACCTTCCTGCCGGGAAACGCGCCCGGCAACCTGGACGTCGGCGGCGTCGCGGTCGGTGACGTCATCTGCTTCGAGGTGGTCTACGACGATCTCGTCCGAGACGTCGTCGACGGCGGGGCGCAGGTCCTGGTCGTGCAGACCAACAACGCGACCTTCGGGTACACCGACGAGACCTACCAGCAGCAGGCGATGAGCCGGGTCCGTGCGGTCGAGCACGGCCGGGAGGTGCTGATCTCCTCGACCAGCGGCGTGTCGGCGGTCATCCGGCCGGACGGAACGGTGGAGTCGTCGATCCCACTGTTCACCCCTGGGTACATGACGCCCCGTGTGCCGCTGATCACCGCCACCACACCCGGTACGGTGCTCGGTGGCCCGCTGGAGTGGGTGCTCGCGATCGCCACGCCGCTGGCGCTGGCCGCCGTCATCGTGACCGGTGGTCGGCGACGCAGGCGGACGTCGTCGGGCCCGGCCGGTCCAGCGGCACAGAGCGCACCGGCAACGTCGACGGAGGACCCAGCACAGTGAGCCCCGAGAGTGCACCGACACCCTCTCCCCGTCCACAGCCCGACACCCCGCACGGCGACCGCGTGTTGGTGATCATCCCGACCTACGACGAGCGGGAGAACCTGCCGCTGATCCTGGATCGGCTGCTCACAGCGGTGCCCTCGGTCAACGTTCTGGTGGCCGACGACGGGAGCCCGGACGGCACCGGCCAGGTGGCGGACGAGATCGCGGCGGACGACGAGCGGGTGCACGTCCTGCACCGCGCTACCAAGGAGGGACTGGGAGCGGCCTACGTCGCGGGCTTCGGCTGGGGCCTCGAGCGGGGCTACGACGTGCTCGTGGAGATGGACGCGGACGGCTCACACGCCCCAGAACAACTGCCGCGCCTGCTGGACGCGCTGAACCACGCAGATGTGGTGATCGGCTCCCGCTACGTCTCGGGCGGGACGGTGGTCAACTGGCCCAAGCGCCGTGAGGTGCTGTCCCGGGGCGGGAACCTGTACTCGCGGCTCGCGCTGGGCGTCCGGATCTACGACATCACCGGCGGTTACCGGGCGTACCGCGCCGAGGTGCTGCGGGCCCTGCCGCTGCCGGCGATCGAATCGCACGGGTACTGCTTCCAGGTGGACCTCGCCTGGCGGGCCGTCCAAGCGGGATTCCGGCTCACCGAGGTGCCGATCACCTTCACCGAACGGGAGATCGGCACGTCGAAGATGAGCGGTGGAATCGTCCGTGAGGCGCTGCTGAAGGTGACGGCGTGGGGCGCGGCACACCGCTGGCACCAGGTGCTCTCGCTGGTCGGCATCGGCCGGAAGGATCGGGCGGCTGCCCGCTGATCCACTCCCTGCCACCAAGCAACGCCGAACACGCCCCACGAACACGCCCCACGAACACGCCCCACGAACACGCCCCACGAACACGCCCCACGAACACGCCCCACGAACACGCCCCACGAACACGCCCCACGAACACGCAACGCCGCCGGCCTCGGAGGAGGCGGGCGGCGTTGTGTGTGAGTGCGTGGCTTCGGATCAGGAGGCGGTGCGGCGGCTCTTCAGCTCGCTCAACCGCTCGTTGAGGATCTCTTCGAGCTCCTCGATCGAACGACGCTCGAGAAGCATGTCCCAGTGGGTGCGCGGCGGCTTGACGGCCTTGCCCTCGGGGACCGATCCGTCGATCAGCATCGACGAGAGGCCGTGCATCCGGCAGTCCCAGACTGCGGGAACTTCGGCGTCATCGGCCATCGGGACGGTGAATTCGTGATCGCGGGGACAGCGGTAGGTCGCCGTACGACGGGGCGCGAGATCGTGGTTACGATCGGCCTCGTAGCTTGTCGAACCGAGACGGCTGCCGCGCAGGACACGGTCGGCCATGATGTTCCTTTCCTGCTGCTTGTACGTGCTGCCGCGCATGATGTCCCGCGCGGCGCTTGCCGGTGTGACGCCGACAACGAGCCAGATCGGCTCCCTACCGGTGGGTAACGCTGAACAGCGGTGGTTCGTTCCCGCGACGCGGTCGGCTGGGTGTTATGAGTGTCTACCGCTCTAACGACCTTGTCGGATGAATGAACTTTCCCACCTCACGCCCTCATCAGGTGGCGTTGACAACAGTGGGACGCACGAATCACCCGAAGGTGACGCAGTCAGGCGAAAAAACTACAGACAGCGCCGTTGACGACTGAAGTACCCACGTCCGCCGACCTCACGCACGCCGATCGGCCACCGCGTGGTAACGGGTCACCTCAGCTCGGCGACGGCCGGTTGCCGTGCATCGTCGGGCCCGAGCTGACCGGAACGGTGGTGCATGCGGCAGAGCACCTGGTAGCGGGCGACAGCGTTGTCGCCCGACCGGGTGTCGGCCACCATCACGGTGGCTCCCTCCCGGGCGATACGGCCGTCGAGCACCCGCGCGTTGAACCGGCCGATGCGACCGCACCAGCACAGCACCTCCACCTGCAGCGGGGCCACCTCGTCGGCCAGCTCGAACAACCGCGCCGAACCCGGGAACAGCCGGCCGCGGAAGTCGGTGGCGATACCGAAGGCATAGACGTCGACCTGCACCTCGTCGGCCAGAACGGCCAGCTGGTCGATCTGTTCCGGCGTGAAGAACTGGGCTTCGTCGACGATCAGGTAGTCGACCCGGGTTCCGCGTGACCACTGCTGCGTCACGAGCTCGCGGATGTCCTGGTCGTCGGAGACCTCGATGGCCGCGCTGCTGATGCCGATCCTCGAGCTGATCGTCGCCGGGCCGGAGCGGTCCAGTCGGGTCAGCAGCAATCCGACCCGCCCCTGCCTCGAGTGGTTGTAGTGCAGTTGCAGCGCAAGGGTTGATTTGCCGCAGTCCATCGGACCGTGGAAGAACTTGACCGCACCACCGGCGTAGCGACCCCGTCCGGATCCGGCAGCCGGCACCGCCGACAACGCCGAGTTCTCATCCGCGGGGTCGGCGTGCTGGTCAGCAGGGGGGCCGGCTGCGGGGTCCGTTCTGTGCATTCCGCGCACTGTATCGGCGCTGGTGGCGGCTCACTGCCAAGCGCCCCGCTCGATCAGCACCGCACGCAGGACGTCGGGGCGGTCGGTCATGATGCCGTCCACTCCGAGGTCGAGCAGCCGGTGCATCTCGGCCGCATCGTCGATCGTCCAGACGTGCACCTCCAGCCCCGCCGAGTGGGCTGCCGTCAGGAAGCGCGGTGTGACGATCGGCACCCTGCGGTAGATCATCGGTACCTGCGCGGCAACCGCGGTCGTCGAGAACGGGCGGCGGACGACGCCCGCCCGGTACAGCCGGAACGTCTCGGCGGGCCCGAGCGCCCATGCCGTGTCCGGCCCGACCGCGGTGCGCAGAGCGGCGAGCCGGCGATCGGAGAAGGACACCACGCAAACCCGGTCCGCGACGCCCAGCCGGTCGATCAGCTCGGCCAGCGGTGCGACGGCTGCGTCGGACTTCGCATCGATGTTGAACCGTGCGTCCGGCAGCGCCTCCAGCAGGTCGGCCAGTCGCGGGATCGGCTCCCGGCTGCCCACCCGCGCCGCTTTGACCTCGCTCCACGGCAGTGCCCCCAGCGATCCCGAGGCGTCCGTCACCCGGTCCAGGCGTGCGTCGTGGAACACCACCAGCTCGCCGTCGGCGGTGGCCCTGACGTCGGTCTCCAGGTGGCGGTAGCCCTCGTCGTGGGCCCGCTGGAACGCCGCCAGGGTGTTCTCCAGACCCGCGAGATCATCGATGTGCCAACCCCGATGGGCGAACGCCCTGGGTGGGCTGCCGTCGAGGTACGCGTTCACGGCAGGAGTCTGACACGACGTACGGATGAACGTGGGTCCTGCCGCCCCGGTATGTCGTCACGGTGACGGACGGCTGCTCGCATACGGTCGGGCGATGTCCTCATCCGCCGTTGGCTCCGACGTCCGCACGCTGACCGTCGAGCGGACTCCCGCGCCGGGTCGTCGGGCCCGTTCGGGCCCGGTCCGCTGTCTGTGGTGCGGCCGCGAATTGCCCGTCACCAGCGGGGTGGGCCGCCGGCGGAGGTATTGCGCCCAGGCCTGCCGGCAGCGTGCCTACGAGAACCGCAACGCGCTCGAGCGGGGAGCGATCCCACCCGACGCCGTCGTCCTGACCCAGCAGGAACGGGACGACCTCGCCGATCGGCTGTACCAGGTGCGCTGTGCCGCCGAGGACGTCGCGACGGCGCTGGCCGAGTCGGCCGGTGCGGCCGAGATCGCGCCGCTGGTGTCGGAGATGGTGGCGGCGGCCCGCTCGGCCGAGCGAATCCGTTGAAACCTTGCATTTCCACCTAACCCTCAAGTTGAGCTTGAGCCATTCTGTGCGGGTTCGGTCGAGTCTGCGGGCGCCGTTCGACTACCGTTGATGTCGTGGCTGGGCGCCGTATCCCCGGGCCTCACAGATACACAGCCTTCGTGGACCACCGCGGTCGCAAGACCGGTCCGGAGCCACGTCGGACAGTCGCCCCGAGGCGACTCGGCGTCCAGTCACTCCATCGGGTTGATGCCTGCCGCAACGGGCCCGCCGCCGGGCGCCCTGTTCAGCTCCGCGGGCTGCTCTCCAGGTACGTCAGTACGGCCAGCACCCGGCGGTTGTCGTCCTCGCTCTGCTCCAGGCCCAGCTTGCCGAAGATCGATGCGGTGTGTTTACCCACCGCCTTCTCCGTGACGAACATCTTGGCAGCGATGGCCGCGTTCGAACGACCCTCGGCCATGTGCGAGAGCACCTCACGTTCGCGGGGGGTCAGCAAGGCCACCGGGGAGCTGTCCTGGTGGCGGGAGAGCAGCTGACTGATCACCTCGGGGTCCATCGCTGTGCCGCCGGCGGCTACCCGCCGGATCGCGTCGACGAATTGCGTCACGTCCGAGATCCGGTCCTTGAGCAGATAGCCCACCCCGCCGGTGCCCTGCGAGAGAAGTTCGCGTGCGTACAGCTGCTCGACGTACTGGCTGACCACCAGCACCGGGAGCCCGGGGATCTCCGCGCGCGCGGCCAGCGCGGCGCGCAATCCCTCGTCGGTGAACGTCGGCGGGAGCCGGACGTCGACGACGGCGACATCCGGCCGGTGCAGGGTCAATGCCCGCAACAGTGACGGGCCGTTGTCCACCGCCTCTACGACATCGAAGTCGTAGGCCGTGAGCAGCCGGATCATCCCGTCACGGAGCAGCGCGAGATCTTCGGCCAGAACCACTCGCACGTCGGTGACCTTTCCTGCTGTCCGGAGCTGGTGTCAGGCCGTTGCCGCCGCCGTGAGCGAGCACGGCACCTTCATCGTGACGATGGTCGGCCCACCCAGCGGACTGGCCAGCGACAGCGTTCCGTCGAAGGCCCCCAGCCTGCGTTCGATGCCGATCAAACCACCCTCGGGGCTCAGCTCCGCGCCGCCGACGCCGTCGTCACCGACCATCACCGTCAGCACCGCCCCGTCGTGCCGCATCCACACCCAGGAGTTCTGCGCGGCGGCGGCGTGCTTCGCAGAGTTGGTCAGCGCCTCCGCAACAGCGAAGTAGACCGCGGATTCGACCGGTGCGGGCGGCCGGCCGTCGATGTCGGCATCGACCTCCACTGGTCGGGGGTGGGCAAGGGCCAGCGCCGCGATTCCGCCGGTCAGACCGCGGTCGGCCAGCACCGGCGGGTGGATCCCGCGCACCAGGGACCGCAGCTCCGACAGTGCGGTCGTGGAGGACGCGCGGGCCTCGGCAATCAGTGCCGTCGCGGCCGCCGGATCCTTGTCGACGAGTTCCTGGGCCAGCCCGAGATTCATCCCCAGGGCGACCAGTTGGGCCTGCGCACCGTCGTGCAGGTCCCGCTCGATCCGGCGCAGTTCGGCAGCGGAGTGGTCGACCGTGCGCGCCCGGGAGGACTCGAGTTCGCCGATCCGTTCCTGGAGCCGGCCGTCCTGCGGGCCGATCAGCATCCGGGTGGTGGTGGCGTCGGTCCGCAGCAGCAGCGGTGACCCCCACCAGCCCAGCGGCAGGAAGGGAAACGCGATGAGCGCGGCGAGCTGCAGTGCGAACCCGATGCTCTGCACCTCGAGCAGCCACGCGAGTTCCCGCCAGGTGTTCCGGTCACCGAGCCGGAACCGCAGGGTGTCGAACAGGCCCAGGCGACCCGATGGCCCTGCGGGGTCGGCGATCTCGATCCCCAGCACCCGGCCGGCGAGCCTGCGGTGCACGCGGGCGAAGCCACGGAGCAGTGCCAGGCACCCGAGCAGCAACGGGATTCCGACCCAGATGATCATCAGCGCGATGGACGCGATCAGCAGGCCGAAGAGGACGAAGCCGACGATGCGCAGGCCGAACAGCGCACAGGCGATGCCCAGCAACGCCCACCGGGACGCTGGTGGCGTCTGCGCGCCGCCGGTATCTGTCATGACTCCATTTTGACGGCGTCAGGCGGACAGCGGAGTAGGGATAACCCCCGGATCGGTAGGGGTGGGACGCCTTCCGCCGCCGCCCACCCCCGGGGGTCACGCGCCGACCGGTCCGGAGCGGAGGGTGAGCAGGCTGATCTCGCTGGGCGCGAACACCCGGAACGGCGGCCCCCAGAACCCGGCCCCCCTGCTGACGTAGAGCTGAGTGCGTGGTCCGTGCCGCGAAAGACCCTGCAGCACACCCTGTTCGGCGCGCACGATGAGCTGGAACGGCCAGATCTGACCGCCGTGGGTGTGCCCGGACACCTGCAGGTCGACGCCGGCCTCGATCGCTTGACGCACCTGCTTGGGCTGGTGGGCGATCAGCAGCACCGGGACGTCCGACGGGATGTCGCGCAGTGCGGCCGGCAGGTCCGGCCGATGTCCGGGTATCCCTGAACCCCCGGCGGTGAGGTCGTCGATCCCGGCGATCGCCAGCCGATCACCGGCCCGCTCGACCGTCACGTGGCGGTTGTGCAGCACGGTCCATCCGAGGTCTGCCATGTGCTGCACCCACTCCGCCGCGCCGGAGAAGTACTCGTGGTTGCCGGTGATGTACACCCGCTCCAGGACCGGGACCACCCCGGCCAGCGGGGCCACCTGCGCACGACGCCGTTCGACCGAGCCGTCGGCGAGGTCACCCGCGTGCACGACGACGTCCGCCCGCAGGTCGTTGACCGCTGCGACCAGTCGCGCGGACCAGCGGGACCGGTCGATCGGGCCGAAGTGGGTGTCGGCGATCACCGCGACCGTCAGTCCGTCCAACCCTGCGCCGAGCCGGTCGAGGACCACTTCGCTCCGCCGGATCCGTGGCACTTTCATCGCCTGCCGGAATCCCCAGCAGCTGAGCACGGTGACGACAGCCAGCACGCCCACCGCGACGGCGCGCTGACGTTCCGGTGACCCGACTCCCGCCGCCCACAGCACCAGGCCCACCAATTCGCCGATGACGGTCCAGCTGAAGAGCTGCCAGACGACGCCGAGCCAGCCGTCACCCGCCGCGGCGAGGCCGTCCCGGTGACGACGACCGTGCCCGGCCACCATCGCGACCGGGAAGGCGATCAGCGCGGCAACGGCGAGCCCGGTACCGGCAAGGGTGACCGGCAGCGGCCAGTCCGGGGCGATCACCAGCCGCCACCACGGAACACCGTGCAGCAGCAACAGAACGAGCAACGGCGACGGCGATGAAGACCGCCGGCGGCCCGCGTCGGGCGGGGGACCCTCGTTCCGCCGCGGACTCCGCCGGCGCCGTCATGGCGTCGAGCCGACCGGGCTCCGCCGGTCGGTAGGGGCGGGCTCGTCGATCTCGGCAGGAACCGTTCCCGGGACGGGCGGGGCGTTGATGGTCTCGACGTCGGCTCGCAGACGTTCCTCCAGGCGCGCGACGTCGTCGACGAACAGCGCCGCAGCCCAGAGCGTTCTGGCTCGCGCGGTCACGGCCGGCTGCTCGAGCGCGGCAGGCTGCCCGCGCAGAGCGCGGAGATAATTCCGCTCGACGGTGGCGTCGGTGTCGGCAGGCAGCGCATCGGCGTCGCGGCTCAGCACGTCGGCGAGGCAGCGGTACCACTCGGCCGCCTCCGTCGCCGAGACCGCGATGCCGCTGCCGGCGTCCAGCAGGGCGCCGGCGGCGCCGGCGGATGGGGAGTCGGCCGTAGTCGCCGCGTCGCGTTCATCTCCGGCGGACGGCGGGCCGTCCGGTGAGCCTGCGGCGGTGACCGACGGGAAGGTCGGCGGCACCGACGGAAGTGGGTTCGTCATCCCGGCCACCGCTTCGGCGGCGAGCCGGACCCGGACCGCCCCGTTGGTCAATGCGGTGAGCTCGGCGACCGGCACCGACTTGGTGCCCCGCTCGAACAGGTACTCGCGCAGCACATCGTCCAGTCGCAGACTCGCCGCCCGGGCATCGGCAATCGCCCGACCGAGCGCGGCGGAATCCCCGCCCGCCCGACCGGTCAGCCGGTCCACGGCTGCCTCGAGCGCATCGGCCGACCTCCGGTAGTGATCGCACAGCGCGGCCCGGATCTGCGCGGCTGCCCCCCGCGGCCAGAGCAGGATGCCGGACACCATGCCGGCCAGACAGCCCAAAGCGACGTCCTCGATGCGGACCAGTCCGACCGACCAGCCGACCGGCTCGATGATGTTGAACAGGACCACCACCATCACGGTGAATGCGGCCTGCCCGGCGATGAACGAGACGGCCTCGGGCAGGTAGCCCGCGATCAACACCGACAGCGGCAGCAGTACCCACAGGTGCCAGGCGGTGGTGCCGACCGCCAGCATGATGACGGCGCCGACCACGAATCCGGCGAGCGTGCCGAGCAGGGCCCGCAGCGCCGTGGAGCCGGTGGTCAGCGCGGTCGTGCGCAGCACGGACATCGCGCCGAGCACCACCCAGAAGCCGTGCTGGATCTGGGTGATCTCGGCCAGGAAGACCGCGAACGCCAGCCCCAGCGCACCGCGCAGGCTGTTCTGGAACCACACCGACCGCCGGGTGATGTGACCGGCCGCGATCCGGTGCGCCGCGGCGACCGGCCCGTCGAGGGTGCCGGGGAGCCGGCGGCCCAGCAGCCGGTCCAGCAGCGGTCGTGCGTCGGCCGCCGCCGAGACGGCAACGGTCGATCCCGCCAGCATGGTTGTGTACGCCAGTTCGTGGGCAACCGCCGGTCGCAGCGACGGATCGTCAGACCCCGACGGCGCAGATCCCGGTGCCGATCCGGTCGCAGATCCCAGTTGGGCGCCCTCGGCGACGACCTCGAGGAACACGCTGACCCGCGCCCGGTGGTGCTCCAATTCCCGGAGTGCGCCGGCCAGTACCTGCCTGGCCTGGTGACCCGGACGACTGTCCGCCGACGCCAACACCTGCCCGCTGGCGGTGAGGACGGCCGCGCACGACCCGACGAGCTCCACGGTGTGACTCGGCCAGTGGTTGCGTGAGCCGGCAGGTATCCGCAGGGCCACCGAGTGCAGCCACTCGAGGCGGTCGGTCAGCTGCATGAGGACGCGGCTGCCGGACGTGAGGCCGACCGGGCGGCAGGTGGTGCTCCGGAATTGACGACGCAACCCAATGATCGCCCGCTGGGCGGCGGCGTCTGCGTCCGGCGCCTCGGTATGTGCCTCCGGCGCTTCGGTATCGGCCTTCGGCGCATTGGTGTCGCCGTTCACCCGGGTCGTCAACTGGGCAGCCAACGCGGCGCAGGCCTCGGCTCCCCGGCGGCGGAGCTTCCGGTGGTCCGCCGGTGGCCAGACCAGGATGGCCACGGGAACGGCCATGGCAGCCGCGAGGAACCATCCGCCGAGCCGGAACACCATGTCCGTTGCGGTCCCCGGAACGGTGACCGGCAGGATGAAGGTGAGCAGCGCCGCGCGGGTGGCCCCGGCCGCCGCAGCGCTCAGGACGCCGGCAAACAGGATCACGAAACCGGCGACCGCCATTCCGGTGACCGCCAGCCACGGCGTGTTGGACGCCAACGTGCCCAGGCAGATCAGCACGGCTCCGACGAGCACCAGCCCGATGTACGCACCCAACCGGGCCGAGCGGCCACCTGGGAAGTCCGCGAACAGCAGGAGGGCAACACCGCCGAAGCTTGCGAACAACGTCAACTGGCCGTTGCCCAGGTAGCTGCCGATCGCGACCCCGATGGTGACGACGACCGCGACCTTGACCGCCTTGCGCAGCGCGTACCACTCCGGGTCGTGCCGACGTAGCCAGCCGATGATCGGGTCCGACATGTTCACCTACCGCTCAGCAGGCTGATCCCCGGGATGACCGGATCGCCGGAATCTATCAGCCGTCTCCGACACTGCGGCCGGTATCGCGGGCGGCGGCCGTCGGATCATGGTCAGGGTGCCCGCCGGTCACCGGCAGCACGGAGAAGCAGTCCGGCGTCACCGAACTCGTGCCACAGGTAGTGCTCTGCGACGGCCGCGTCATAGGCGCGTTGGGTCAGCTCGGTCCCGGCCACCGCCTCGACCAGCAGCAGATGGGACGCCTCCGGGTCGTGCCAGCCGGTGATCAACCCGTCGACGATCCTGACCCCGCGCCGCGGCTCGATCACCAGATTCGTCCATCCTGCTGCCGCAGCGATCGTCCCGTCGTCGGCCGTCGCGCTCTCCAGCGCGCGGGTCACCGTGGTGCCGACGGCGATCACCCTGCCGCCCGCACGGCGGGCGGCAGTGACGGCCAACGCGGTCGAGGCAGGTACCCGGAACCATTCCGACTGCGGCGCTTCGCCGGCGTCCTGCGAGGACACGCCGGTGTGCAGGGTGATGGGTAGCAGTGAGATGCCGGCAGAGATCAGCGCGGTCACCAGGTCGGCGGTGAACGGCCTGGCGGCGCTTGGCATCTCGGCACTTCCTGGTTCGGAGGCGAAGACCGTCTGGTAGTCGGTGAGCGGGAACCGCTGCCGCAGGTAGCCGTAGGCGATCGGGCGACCCCAGCGGTGCAGGTACGGCAGGACCGGTCCGGTTCGGGTGATCCGCGCGCGCCAGAGCCGATTGCCGACGCCGGTGGGGCTGGAGCGTTGACCGCTGTGTGGTGCGAGGAGGCGGAGCGTCGCGCCGCCGGGCAAGCGGACCAGCTCGCCCCGGTCGGCGTCCAGCACCTGCGTCGCGGCATCGGGCGCGCCGCGCAACTCGATTATCCAGCTGCCGTCACGCAGGTCCGTCGCAAAATGCACGATCACCGGCCGGCCGCCGCGCCGGCTGCCGTCGAGTTGCGCCGGCAGCGTCGCGGAGTTGTTGATGACCACCACGTCACCAGGGTGGAGGTGGTCCGGCAGTGCGCTGAAAACGGTGTGCTCGATGGCTCGGTCGTCGGTGGCGACCAGGAGCCGGACGCCGTCCCGCGTCAGGCCCCGGTGTTCGGGTGGTGCGGTTGCCGTCCGGTCCACGGCCTGGGGAAAGACGGTGGACGGGGTCGCCAGGGCCGTGCTCACCGGCCGGCCCCCGCAACGGTCGCGGGCGGATCCATCCGGGCCGGTTCGGCCATGTCGGCCGCGCGGTACCTCCCGCTCGGTGGTCGCCGGTCGAGAAATGCGAGAAGCGCAGGCACCACCGAAGCGGGGTCTGCGCGGTCGCCGATGTCCTCGCCGGGAAATGCCGCCTGCTGCAGGTCGGTGCGCATATCACCGGGATCGACCGCGTACCAGCTGATCTCGGGGTTCTCCACGGCAAGGGTGAGGGTCAGGTGATCGAGCGCTGCCTTACTCGCCCCGTACGCGCCCCACTGCGGGTAGTGCTCGACGGCGGCGTCGGACGAGATGTTCAGCACCGCGCCGTTCGCGGTGCGCAGCCACGGCAGCAACGCGGTGCTCAGCGCAGCCGGGCCGGTGACGTTGACCGCGAAGACCTCGTCGATGGCAGCGGGGGAGAGGCCGGTGAGCGGCAGCAGAGGCGTCGGGCCGAGGATGCTGGCGTTGTTCACCAGGAGGTCGAGCGACCCGCTGGCCGCAGCCGCGGCGACCACGTCGTGCCGGTGTGCCGGGTCCGCGACGTCGCCGGCCACCGCCGTGACGTCACCCGCGCCGGACAGCTCCCGCGCGACGGCGGCGAGCAGGCCCGCCCTGCGGCCGGTGATGGTGAGGTCCCAACCTCTTCCGGCCAGGACGGCCGCGAGCGCCCTGCCGAGTCCGGCCGATCCGCCGGTGATGACTGCGCTTGGCATGGAATGCCTTTCGTCGATGGAGTTCGAACCGTTGTCCATGTCCCATCCTGAAAGTTGAAGTCAACTTGAGGTCAAGCTAGCTTTGCCGGCATGCCGCCGAAGACGATGCTCACCGTCGCGGACGTGGCTGCGCGCAGCGGTTTCGCGCCGTCGGCGTTGCGGTACTACGAGCGCGAGCAGCTGATCGTTGCCGCGCGCACCTCCGGCAATCAGCGGCGGTACGAACGAATCGTGTTGCGGCGGTTGGCCTTCATCAGAGCGGCCCGCAACGTCGGCCTCACTCTTGACGAGATCAGGGCCGAACTTGCCCACCTGCCCGTCGACCATGCCCCGACAACCTCCGATTGGCGTCGCATCTCCCAGGACTGGCGGGATCGGCTGAACGAGCGGATCGCTGCGATCGAGGCATTGCGCGACCGCCTCGACTCCTGCATCGGCTGCGGCTGCCTGTCGCTCAAGGTGTGTGCGCTCTACAACCCCGACGACCGGCTGGCCGGCCAGGTGCAACCACCGGGCGCGGCCCTGCTCCCGGCGCTGCTGCGGCGGCCGGTCGGTGGGGAGGCAGTACCGATGTCTCCGGACGTGGCGTAAGCCCCCCGCATCCGTCCTCGGATGCAACGCTGTGTCGCACGTCACCGGAACGAGCGGAAGATGTCCGTGCCACCACCGGTTGTACCGACTGACGGTCCCCGGTACATGCCCCGGGCTCCACCCCTTTTGTCGCCGAGAGCGACCACGTGCCGAGAGGCGCACTGTCCGGGGATCGTCCGCCATGGTCGCCCGATGCCTCCCGCGTCGGGCGGCCTTTATGCTTTCGTGGGGTGCTTTCGTGGGTGCTTCCCGCGGGTGTCAACCGGTCCGCTGTCGGGGCGGTGCGCAACGATGCACCGGTGACCCTCGCCGCCAACGAAGCCCGCCGGTTGCGCCGGCTGCGTCTCGCCGCCCAACAGATCGGCGGTTCCGGGTTGTCCGACCCGGCGGAGGTCGTCCGGTGGATGCTCGCCCTGCAGGCGCAGGACCTCCCCGGAGCGAAGTGGTCGGTCGGTCTGCGCGTGCCCGGGTCGACTCTGGCGGACGTGGACGACGCCCTCGGTCGCGGCGAGATCATCCGTTCGTGGCCGATGCGCGGGACGCTGCACCTGGTTCCGGCGGAGGACATCGGCTGGATGCTCGAGTTGACCGCACCCAGGACGCTGCGCGCGTTGACCGCCCGCCATCGCCAGCTGGGCATCGACGACGCGGCGATCGGAGCCGCGGCCGGCGTTGCGACTTCCCTGCTGGCGGGTGGCGGATCGGCCGGCCGCGCGGACATGCTGACCGCGTTCGAGCAGGCGGGTGTCAGCACGGCCGGTCAGCGCGGTATCCACCTGTTGGGCGCACTGCACCAGAAGCGACTTCTGTGCCAGGGCCCGATGCGCGGGACCGAGCAGCTCTTCGTGCTGCTCGACGAGTGGGTGGCCCGGCCACGCCGATTACAGGGCGACGAGGCATTGGGGGAGTTCGTCGGCCGCTACCTCGCCGGACATGGTCCCGCGACGCTCGCCGACTTCTGCTGGTGGACAAAGCTTCCCGTGAAGGACGCGCGGGCCGGGCTGGCCGCGACCGGGGTAGCGCTCGAAGAGCTGGTGGTCGACGGAGCGAGCTACTGGATGGCCCCCGGACTCGAGGAACGGCCGGCCGGGTCGGTCGCGGCACTGCCCGGCTTCGACGAATTGCTGCTCGGCTATCGGGACCGGTCGGCCAATCTGCCCGAGGCGTACGCGGGCGCCATCGTTCCCGGCAACAACGGGATGTTCCTGTCCACGATCGTCGCGGACGGGCGGGTGGTCGGAACCTGGCGACGCCGCAAGACCGCGGCCGGCGTGACCGTGACGCCGTCACCGCTGGAACCGCTGTCGGCACGGGTGCTGACCCGATTCGCCGACGCGGTCGACCGGTACGGCCGATTTCTCGGCGTACCGGTCACCGTGGCCGATTGAACCGTCAGCTGTACACCAGGGGGCGGTCCGCAGCGCCCGGCACCATCGGCGGCGGAGTGTTCCGTCGCCGGCCGCTGACCGAACCGACCACGATCAGGACCGTGCCGATGATCAACAGCACCCCGCCGCCGACGACCAGTGCCCACGCCACCGGGATGAGCGCCGGAAGGTCCGCGCCGACGCTCATGTCCACGGTGACCCCGGGCGAGGCGTCGGCGTTCATCACCACGAGGATCCAGCGGCCCGGCTGCGGATCCCAGGTCAGCGTCTGTTCGCCCGACCCGGAGGCTTGCGCGACCCAGAAGGTCTGGTCCATCGGCAGTTCCGCCGGGGCGGAGCCGGCGTGCGGCGAGTATTTCGCCGTGAACGGGAACAGGCTGAAATCGGTCACCCGGTCGGTCTGCACCCCGCCGAGGTACCTGGAGACATCGGCGGTACGGGCGATCCCTATGAAGACCGGCACGTCGGAGGACGCATTGTCTGCGGTCACCCGCACCTGGCCGAGCCAATCGGCGTTGGCGGCCCAGCCGGCCTGTGTCCAGTTCAGCTCGGCAGCCCCGAACTCGATGGCATACCCGGATCGGCTGAACTGCTCGGTGGCAGTGGTGTAGCTGCCGTCGTCGGCCCGGGTCGCGGCGGCCGCGACGAAAATCGCGGTGCCACCGGCCGCCGATCCGAGACCGCCGAGCACCAGCAGGGAACCGATGAGAATCGCCGCGACGCTGCCTGCCGACCACCGGCGTACCTGTGCCCGCGGTGGGGGCGGTGGGGGCAACTCGCCGGTCCACGGGGTCTGTGCCGGCGGAACCGCCGGCGGACCGGCCGGCGCGGGAACCGTCGACGTCAGCCGGTCGAAGGTGCCGACCGCGGTGGGATCCTCGCCGCCCGCGTCCAGCCGGAACGGCGGGTACTCATCTGTCATCAGCAGGACGTACGCACCGACCCGAAGCACCCAGCGGTCCAGACCGAGGATGAAATCGAACAGCCCGCGCGGGTACCGGCCGGTGAACAGCAAGGCGATGGCCGCGAAGCAGACCAGGATGCTGATGAGGCCACCGCCGCCCGAGTAGAGCCATTGACCTGCCTGCGCGGCGAGATACGTGCTGCCGCCGATGAAGACGGTCACGATGATCAGCTGCGGCAACGCCAGGAGCCACTTGACCAGCACGAGTCCGTTGGTCAGGTGCTTCGCGTACGTGACGTCGAGAGTGGCCGGATACTCCGGATGCTCCTCGAGACTGAAGGGCGGGTACTGGTCCGTGCCCAGGGCTCCGTACCCGTAGTACGCCACCCGCCACGTCCATCGGAGCACGCCGACGTTGAAGTCGAACAGCGGCCGCGGGTACCGGCCGGTGAACAGGATCGCGAAGAACGCGATGACGGTCAGCACCCAGAACGCCACCCACAGCAAAGCAAGCACGATCAGGTGCGGGATCAGCAGGAGCCATTTGACCAGCCACAGGCCGCGGCTCAACGGTTCGTCGAGGTGGCCGCGCAGGCGGACCGGGGAAGGTGTCGTGGGGAAGGGTGGCGTCGGGGAAGTGGTTGTCGGGGAAGTCATGTCGCATCTCCCAATGTGGAGCCCATGGCAGAGGGGTCACCTCAGGCATAGTGCAGTTCGCATTCCCCTGCCAGGGGGGTTGGACACGATGCGGCGGGACCAAGGTCCTACCGGTCGTGGCACGATCTGGCAGGTGACCAGCAGACCGATCGACGCGCAGCGTCTTCGCGATCTGGCGTTGCTGCGCCGGGTCCGTGACCGGATCGATCGTGAGTACGCGCAGCCGCTCAACGTCGAGGCGCTGGCCCGCGGCGCGAACATGTCGGCCGGGCACCTGAGCCGGGAATTCAAGTTGGCTTTCGGCGAGTCGCCGTATTCGTACCTGATGACCCGGCGCATCGAGCGTGCCATGGCACTTCTGCGCTGCGGCGACATGAGCGTGACCGACGTGTGTTTCGCGGTTGGCTGCTCGTCGCTCGGCACCTTCAGCACCCGTTTCTCCGAACTCGTCGGCATGCCGCCCAGCGTCTACCGCCGGGAGGCGCAGCGAGCGACGGTGGGGATGCCGTCGTGCGTCGCGAAACAGGTCACCAGACCGGTCAGGAATCGAGAAGCGGCCGGCACCCAGCCGCACTTAGCGTGAGCGCCATGGACATCACCATTCATCAGAGCTATCTCCCGCAGACCGACCCCGACGCAGCGGTGGCCTTCTACCGCGACGCCCTCGGTTTCGAGGTCCGGATGGACGTCGGCTATCAAGGGATGCGCTGGATCACGGTGGGACCGCCCAAACAACCGGACACCGGCGTCGTGCTGTTCCCACCGGACGCCACCCCCGGCTTGACCGACGACGAGCGGCGCACCATCCAGGAGCTGATCGCAAAGGGCAGCTACTTCGCCATCAACCTGGCCACCACCGACCTCGACGACACCTTCGCGAAGCTGGAGGCGACCGGGGCCGAGGTCATCCAGGAGCCGACCGACCAGCCGTACGGCGTCCGGGACTGCGCGTTCCGGGACCCGTCGGGCAACATGCTCCGAATCCAGGAACTGCGCTGAGCGGCACGGCACCCCGCGACCGTGTGCAACGCCGCCTCGACACCGACCACCGGCTGACCCACGACATCGACCTGTGGGTCGCCACCGCTTCCCGCGATGGCGTGCCGTACCTGGTGCCGTTGTCCTTCGACTGGGATGGCGAAACGGTCCTGCTGGCCACTCCGGCGGACAGCCCGACCGGGCGAAACCTGGCGGCCGGCAGGGAGGTTCGACTCGGGTTGGGCCCCACCCGTGACGTCTGCATGATCGAGGGTGCCGTCGAGGTGCTGGAGATCAACGGGGTGGATCGCGAACGGGGTGATCGTTTCGCTACGCGCACCGGGTTCGACCCACGCACCCTGACAACCGCCTACCGTTGGTTCCGGGTCACCCCGCTGCGCATCCAGGCGTGGCGGGAGGTCGACGAGCTGCCCGACCGGGAGCTGATGCGGGACGGGCGGTGGCTCTGACCTCGGTGACGGCCCCTCGGTGCGACCGGTTATTTCGGTATGCCCGCGCCGTCGATCTGATAGACAGCGAAACGACTGTGCGAGACCGCACCACACGAATGGAGACACGTTGAGCATCGACACCAGATCGGGTGCGCAGACGCCTGCGCGACACGTTGCCGACAGCCACGATCTGATCCGGGTGCACGGTGCGCGGGAGAACAACCTCAAGGACATCAGCATCGATCTTCCGAAGCGCCGGTTGACGGTCTTCACCGGTGTCTCCGGATCGGGCAAGAGCTCCCTGGTGTTCGGCACGATCGCCGCCGAGTCCCAACGGATGATCAACGAGACCTACAGCGCGTTCGTGCAGGGCTTCATGCCGACGTTGGCCCGACCTGATGTCGACGTCATGGACGGTTTGACGACCGCGATCATCGTCGACCAGGAGCGGATGGGCGCGAACGTCCGTTCCACCGTCGGCACCGCCACCGACGCCAATGCGATGCTCCGGATCCTGTTCAGCCGGCTCGGCAAGCCGCACATCGGTTCGTCGCAGGCGTTCTCGTTCAACGTCGCGTCGATCAGCGGGTCGGGCGCGGTGACCTTCGAACGCGGCGGCAACACTACGAAGGAGCGGCGCAGCTTCAGCGTGCTCGGCGGCATGTGCCCGCGATGCGAGGGCCGCGGGTCGGTCACCGATTTCGATCTGACCCAGCTCTACGACGACACCAAGTCGCTGCACGAGGGTGCGCTCACCATCCCCGGCTACAGCGTCGATGGGTGGTACGGCCGCATCTTCAGCGGCTCCGGCTTTCTCGATCCGGACAAGCCGATCAACAAGTTCACCAAACGCGAGCTCAACGACCTGCTGTACAAGGAACCGACCAAGATCAAGGTCGACGGCATCAACCTCACCTACGAGGGATTGATCCCAAAGATCCAGAAGTCCTTCCTGTCCAAGGATGTCGAGGCGATGCAGCCACACATCCGGGCCTTCGTCGAGCGTGTGGTGACGTTCACCGTCTGCCCCGACTGCAACGGCACCAGGCTGTCCGAGACGGCGCGGTCGTCCAAGATCAAGGGCATCAGCATCGCCGACGCGTGCCTGATGCAGATCAGTGACCTCGCCGAATGGGTGCGCGGTGTCAAGGACCGTTCGGTGGCGCCGCTGCTCGAGAACCTGCTGCAGACGCTCGACTCTTTCGTCGAGATCGGTTTGGGGTACCTCTCTCTCGACCGGCCGTCCGGAACACTGTCGGGCGGAGAAGCCCAGCGGATCAAGATGATCCGCCACCTCGGCTCGTCACTGACCGACGTCACGTACGTGTTCGACGAGCCCACGATCGGCCTGCACCCGCACGACATCCAACGGATGAACGACCTGCTGCTGCAGTTGCGCGACAAGGGCAACACCGTGCTGGTGGTGGAACACAAGCCCGAGGCGATCGCCATCGCCGACCACGTCGTCGATCTGGGCCCGGGGGCAGGAACCGCCGGCGGCGAGGTCGTCTTCGAGGGCACCGTTGAGGAGTTGCGGGCGAGCGACACCCTGACCGGCCGGCACCTGGACTACCGCGCCCATGTCAAGCCGTCGGTGCGGACGCCGTCAGGGGCCCTGCAGGTGCGCGGGGCGAGCACCCATAATCTGCGCGATGTCGATGTGGACATCCCGCTGGGCGTGCTGGTCGTGCTGACCGGTGTGGCTGGGTCCGGGAAGAGTTCGCTGATCCAGGGCTCGGTTTCGGGCCGGGACGGGGTGGTGACGGTCGACCAGGCGGCGATCAAGGGTTCACGACGGAGCAACCCGGCCACCTACACCGGGCTCCTGGAACCGATCCGGAAGGCGTTCGCCAAGGCCAACGGGGTCAAGCCGGCGCTGTTCAGCGCCAACTCCGAGGGTGCGTGCCCGACCTGTAACGGCGCCGGTGTCATCTACACCGACCTGGCGATGATGGCGGGCGTTGCCACCATGTGTGAGGAGTGCGAGGGCAAGCGGTTCCAGGCCTCGGTGCTGGAGTACCACCTCGGCGGCAAGAACATCAGCGAGGTGCTGGCCATGTCGGTGACGGACGCCGAGAAGTTCTTCGGAGCTGGTGAGGCGCGGACGCCTGCTGCTCACACCATCCTCGCTCGACTCGTCGACGTCGGGTTGGGCTACCTCAGTCTGGGTCAGCCGCTGACGACGTTGTCCGGTGGTGAGCGGCAACGGCTGAAGCTGGCGACGCGGATGGTGGAGAAGAGCGGCGGCTCCAGCGTCTATGTGCTGGACGAGCCGACCACCGGCCTGCATCTCGCCGATGTCGAGAACCTGCTGAGGCTTCTCGACCGGCTCGTCGACTCGGGTAAGTCGGTGATCGTCATCGAGCACCATCAGGCGGTCATGGCGCACGCGGACTGGATCATCGACCTCGGACCGGGAGCCGGCCACGACGGCGGCAGGCTGGTCTTCGCCGGCACACCTGCCGACCTGGTGGCTGCCCGTTCCACTCTCACCGGGGAGCACCTGGCGGCGTACGTCGGCTGACCGGTCGCACCTCCGCGCGTCAGGTGCCAAGGATCATCGATCGCAGAAGACTGGGGAGCACGTGATGGGGTCCGGCGATCGTTCGATCGAACTGGAGCAAACGGCCGCGCAATTCGCTGCTGCGATCGTTTCCAACGACGCCGACCGCATCGCCGAATTGATGGACCTCGAATGGCGGATGATCGACGCCGACGGTGTCACCACCAGGCAGCAATTCCTCGACGTGGTTCGCTCCGGTGCGCTCACCCACTCGATCATGCGAGCGGTCGGAGACGTCGACATTCGTGTGTACGGCGATGTCGGCCTGGTTGTTGCCCGGGTGGTGAACACAGCGCACTTCGGTGGCACGGCCTTCGACGCCGACGAGTGGACGACAGATGTATTCGTCCGCCGCGACCGACGCTGGCGGTGCGTCCACACGCACGTCACCCCCGTTGCTGTCACAACGTGACCCACGGCCCTGGTCTCGAACTGGTCGACAGTGCGACGGTGCCGGGCGCCGATGACGGCAAAGCCACCGGACGGCCCGTTCCAATCCCCGGGGCATCGGCCGGGGTCCGTAGCCGGAACTGCCTCGTGGAGGAGAACGTCTTCCGGTATGACCCGACCTGAACGGGTCAGGGAACACCTCCTGGCTCATTTCCGCCGGATGCAGATCGAACCACCGACCTCGGGGCGAGTGCTACGGATGGTCCGGTCGGCCATGCGCACCGCCGAGCAGAGCTGGGCGTTGCGGATCTCGGGGAGGCTGACTCCCGGTGCGACGGCACGGTTGCTGAACTTGATCGCTACCGACAACGATGCCAATGACGCATCGGATAGCTCGAAGGGCGCTGCCGAATGGCTGGCGAGCCAGACCCGGCCGGCGCCGTCGACCAGCGGGAAATGATCCTTCCAATACGACGCCGCTCTTTGCGCACCGCGGCTTTGCCGGCGCATCAAGGCCGAGGTGGCGTCGGCCTGGGGCGTGCCGAAGGCGACGCTCACCACTACGTGCAGCGACAAGCCCGAGATGGCTCTGGCATCGTCGAGGACCACGTGCTGCGACAGGAGACCGGGGTCGACGAGGTGTTGGCGAGCACAGGCCCCTGAAGACCGTCTGCGCGAGCGATCCGCCGCATCGGCGACGGCCGAGTCAGCTGGCGCCGTTGATCGAGGAAGGGCTTCAACTGCGCCTGCGCTTACAGCAGCATCAGGATATTCCGCCCTTGGGGGATGAAGGGCTCACGACGAACACGACCTATTGGCATGCACCTACCCCGTGCTGCGTGCTGCACGTGGGTAGCGGATAACTGCGCCGTCCTTCCGGGCCATGCCATCACGCGTCCATCGATTTCTTCTAGAAGGGCGCTGCCGAATGGCTCGCGTGCGTGACCCGGCCGGCTCGGCAAGCCGATGGCGATGCTGCTTTTCGGCATGATCAACTGGATGTTCACCTGGCTCAAGCCGGACCGCGAGCTGGACCACGACGCCATCGGCGTCATGGTGGCCGAGCTTTTCTTCGGCGGGGTGAAGTCGGTGCAATTGCCGTCGGCGCTTGCGAAGGTCAAAGCCGGCCGGGGCGCTGCGCGCAAGGCCGGCGGGACCGGCACACCCGTTGACGCGCTGAAGCGGCCGTCGCGGCGGATCGCAGGGGTAGACTGCGGCCGCGTCACGAGCGCATCGGGTCCATGCGCCCGGCCAATGTGGAGACTGCCGATGAACACCTCTTCGACCTTCGTGGCCACGCATGCCGATGGCTACGAGCAACTGATGGGCCGCTGGAGCCGTCAACTCGCGCTTCCTTTCCTTGATTTCGTCGGCGGCGCCGAGGGAGACCGGGTGCTCGACGTCGGCTGCGGCACCGGGCACCTGGCCTTTGCGGTGGCCCGGCGATCCGGTGCGGCGCGGGTGCGGGGCGTCGACATCGCAGAGCCCTATGTCGAGCATGCCAGGCGTCACAACCAAGACCCGCGCGTTGTCTTCGATGTGGCAGATGCTTGCGCGCTGCCCTTTCCGGACCACAGTTTCGACCGGGTGCTTTCACTGCTGGTCCTGCATTTCGTGCCGCGCGGAGACCAGGCGATCTCCGAGATGCGGCGCGTCGCCAATCCCGGCGGCATCGTCGGCGCAGCGGTCTGGGATGTGCGCGGCGGCTTTGTCGCGAACCGCATGTTCTTCGACACCGCGGCCGCGCTCGATCCGAACGCCATAGCGCGACGCGCGAAGAACTACACGCGTCCGATGACGCGCCCAGGCGAACTGGGCCAGGCGTGGCGCAACGCCGGGTTGAACGATGTCGTCGAGACCGCGCTTTCCATCCGGATGGAGTTTGCCTCGTTCTCGGACTACTGGGCGCCGTATGAAGGAAAAGATGGCCCGGGCGCCGAATATGTGGCGACACTGGGTGCGGCGGAGCGCACCCGGTTGCGCGATGCGGTCGAGGCGGCCTACCTCGACGGCGAAGCCGATGGCCCGCGCTCTTATTCGGCCTTGGCTTGGGCCGTGAAGGGGACGACGCCGCCTGAGGTAAAGGGTTAACCCCGAAGGGACCGTGATCGGTGTGCGATCACCCGAGCTGGAAGTTGCGACGCTCTCCGCTCCATCGAGTTCCGGCCGTCACGCCGACGCCTGGGACTGTCCATGATGAGCATTCTCGGGCGGACCGGAGATTGCATGCACGTTTTAGATGCCGCTTGTTCACCTGGGAGTTCGTCGGACGCGTCCTTCTACGCACCCTCGAGGGGTCACCCAAGGCCGAACCTCGGCGTCGGCCGTACGAGGATCGGCTACCGGGAGGCCGCGGGTTCCTCCATGCCGCCTAGGAATTCACGAACCTCGGCGGTGAATCGCTCGGATGCTTCAACGCAACTGACGTGCCCGACCTCGGGAAGGACCACCATGCGGGATGTTGGTATGGCCGCACAGAGGGCGTCAGCGACCTCTCTCGGTGCGCGGACATCCTCCGCGCCGTGAAGGATGACCGTGGGTACGTCGACCTGGGGCAGTACATCGCGGAGGTCGGCCTCCGCCGAAGCAATTGCCATCGCCCGGAATCCGGCCGGGCGGAACTTCTCCGCCATGTCGGCACCGAACGCGGCCACCCGATCCGTTGCGGCTGACGCCGAGAACATCGTCGGTAGCAGCATCGACACGAACTCCCTGCAGGCGCAGGCCGACGCCTTACGCGACCTGTCCAGCTCCCTTACTTACGACATAACTCCCCAAGATCACGCCTGAACCGCGGCAAAAGGCGTCACCGATGAATCGGAGCCACGACTTCACCGGCCAGGTCGCCCTGGTCAGCGGCGCCAGCTCCGGCATGAGCCTGGTCAGCGGTGGCAGCTCCAGCATGAGCCTGGCCACCGCCCGCTGTTCGCCGAAGCCGGCGCTGCCGTGGTGCTGGCCGACATCAATAAGGCCGCCCTCACGTCAGTCACCAACGAGCTGACAGCCGCCGGGCACGGGGGTGCTCCCGGTGGCGTGACTTGCTCAACGACGGCCACCAGGTGGTCGGCCAAGCCCGCGACAGCAGTCGAGCGGCCACGTCGACCCGGCACCTCGCCGACCAGGGCAAGACGTCGGCCGAATGTGCCCTGTTCAATCGCGACGAAGTTGCCGCTCCGCTGCCGGCTTCGGATCGATCACGCCGGGCCGGTCGCCCCGGGCTGACCGGCCTGGCGTGTTGAGGCAGACCTGGGTTCAGGCGGTGAGAGTCGCGGTGTCGATGACGAAGCGGTACCGGACGTCGGAGGCCAGCACCCGCTGGTAGGCCTCGTTGATCCGGTCCGCGGTGATGACTTCGACGTCGGCCCCGATGCGATGCTCGGCGCAGAAGTTCAGCATCTCCTGAGTGATGGGGATGCCACCGATCATGGAGCCGGTCAGCGACTTGTGCCCGGACAGCAATCCACCGGCAACGGTCATCGGGCTCGGCCCGACCCCGACGTTGCTCATCGCCCCGTGCAAGTCCAGCAGGCCGAGGTAGGCGTTGTAGTCCAGGTCGGCACTGACGGTGTTGATGATGATGTCGAAGGTGCCGGCCAGGGCGTCGAACGTGGCCGGGTCGGAGGTCGCGTAGTAGTGGTCGGCACCGAGGCGCAGCCCGTCTTCCAGCTTCTTCAACGACTGCGAGAGCACGGTGACCTCCGCGCCCATGGCGTGGGCGATCTTGACCGCCATGTGCCCCAGCCCACCCAGGCCGACGACGGCGACCTTCTTGCCCGGGCCGGCGCCCCAGTACCTGAGGGGGTTGTAGGTGGTCACTCCCGCACACAGCAGCGGCGCTGCCTCCTTGGCGTCGATACCTTCCGGCACCGACAGCACGAAACCCGCGTCGACGACTATTCGGGTGGCGTATCCGCCTTGGGTGATGGTGCCGTCCCGGTCGGGGGCGCCGTAGGTGAACACCGCACCGTTGAGGCAGAACTGCTGCTCGCCGCGCAGGCAGTTGGTGCATTCGCCGCAGGAGTTGACCATGCAGCCGACGCCGACGCGGTCACCGACCTCGTGTGTGGTGACACCCGGGCCGACCTGAGCGACGTGGCCGAAGATCTCGTGCCCGGGGGTCAGGGGGTAGACCTGCGGGCCCCATTCACCGGTGACGGTGTGGATGTCGGAGTGGCAGATGCCGGCGTACTCGATATCGATGAGGACGTCGTTGGCGCCGACGTCTCGGCGCTCGATGGTGGTGGGAATCAGCGGCTCGCCGGCACCGGGGGCGGCGTAGGCGGGGGTGGTGCTGCTCATCAAGGTTCTCCCGAGGGTGTTGTTTGTGTGGTTGTTCTGGTGAGGGTCTGGTGGTGTACCCGGGTCGTCTCGACCCGAAGCTGCAGCACTTCATCCTCAAGCGTTCGTCGGCGTGCGTTCTGCTTGAGGATTTGTCCTGCTGTTCCGGCGCTTCGTGCGCGCAGTGGAGTGCTACTGCGCGGACGGACCCCCGGTGACCAGCACGCGGTCCGCTCGGGCCGGGGGTGCCAGTGCACCGGTGGCCAGGACCGCGAAGCCGACGAGGACGGGAACGACGATGAGTGCGTGCTGGATGCTGCCCGTCGACGCCAGCAGGCCGATCAGCGGCGGGCCGCCCAGGAACGCGAGCTGGCCGATGCCGGAGACCACGCTGACCCGGAAGGCGGCCAGGCGCGGATCGTCCGCGGCCGCGCTGAGTCCCACCGGATATCCCAGGCAGGCGCCCAGTCCCCAGAGCACAACACCAGCGAAGGCCAGGCCCGGCCACGGGCTCAGGACGAACAGCAGCATGCCGATCACAGCAACTATGGCCAGGACACGGATCGTGGTCACTCGGCCATACAGGTCGAGCCGCTTGGGGCCGGTCCACCGCCCGAGGGTCATCGCCGTCAGAAAAGCCGCGTACCCGAGCGAGGCGACTGCGGCGGAAGTGTCATGGTCGTCGACCAGTGCGACCGCGATCCAGTCGTTGCCGGCGCCTTCGGCGAACGCGAAGGCCAGGACCACCACCCCGATGAGCAGCGTCCGCCGGTCCAGCTTCCGGCGCGGGCCGCCGCTTCGTGCCGGTTGCCCGGCGGGTTCGGCGGCAGGGTCGGCGGCGGGGTGGGTGTCGTCGGGCAGGAACGCCCGGGCCGCGACGAGCAGGGCCACCGCCACCACGACGGCGACGGCGGTCAGCTGGGCGGTCACCGGGACCCCGATCGCGATCAGCGCGGCACCCAGGAGCGCACCGCTCACCGTTCCGATGCTGTAGCCGGCGTGGAACCGCGGCATGATCGCCCGGCCGGCGCGGCGCTCCACGGCGGCGGCCTGGACGTTCATCCCCACGTTCGACGCGGCCAGCCCGAACCCCATCACGAACAACCCGACGACGACCGGCGCGGTCCCGGCGTGGTAGCCCACCCCGATCACGATCACCGCACCGGCGGTCACCACTGCCATCACCGAGACCACCCCGCGGGTGCCGAACCGGCGGATCAGGACCGCGGCGGCGGGCAGCGCCAGCAGCGACCCGACGGCCAGTGCCAGCAGCACGATCCCGAGACCGGCTGCGCTGAGCTGCAACTGGCCGCGGATCTGTGGCAGGCGGCTCACCCAACTGGCGAACACGACACCGGTACCGACGAACGCGACCGCGGTGGCTCGTCGAGCCGCGGTGAGACGCGCCGATTCCGCACTCGACGGCTCCGCTGCCGCGTCGTCCTGGGATCGGACAGACTCAATCATCTGCTTGTTCCCCATCAGGTAATGGCCGCGTCGATGGTTGACCGGATCAGACGGCTGGGCGCAGGGCCAGGAACCGCAGCGACCGCCGGACCGGGGTGCGGCGGGCGGCTTGCCGGGCGGCGGGCGCGGTGGTTGGGCCGTCGAGGCGGGCGGAGGTCAACAGGTTCCGCTGGGCATGGTCGGCCAGGATCAGGGCGGTGGGGGTGAACAACATGGTGACTTCTCCTTGGTGTTGGGGGTGGCGGTACTTGGTATACCGGTACACTAGCGAAGGCGGGTTTACCGGTCAACCAACAGTCGTGTTCAATGCGTGTGACGTGCGCCATCAGCGGTGCCGGGCAGCGAAGGGAACCAACTCACTATGACCCGGGTGACACTGCAGACGATCGCTGACGCCGTGGGGGTCAGTCGGATGACGGTGTCCAACGCCTACTCCCGTCCGGCCAAGCTCTCACCGGAACTGCGGGCTCGGATCCTCGCTGTCGCAGACGATCTCGGCTATGTCGGCCCGGATCCGGCGGCCCGCGCACTGGCCAGGGGCGCGACCGGCGTGGTCGGGGTGCTGTTCAGCACGATGATGCGCAACGTGTTCGCGGAGGAGGTGACCACGGCATTCCTGGGGTCGGTCGCGGACGGCTTGGTCGGGTCGGGTTTGTCCCTGGCCCTGCTGACGACCGATGAGGGTGACTGGATCCCGGCCCGGGATGTGCCGATGGACGCCACGTTGGTGTTCACGTGGCAGTCCGACGCGCCGGCGATGGGCTGGCTACGCAAACGTGGTCTGCCGTTGGTCCTGGTGGACCAGGAACCCATCCCGGGGGTCGCCGCGGTCAACGTCGACGACCACGAGGGCGCCCGACTGGCCGCAGATCACCTGCTGGCACTGGGGCATCGGCGGATCGGGATCGTCTCGGTCGCGATGGCCGAGCCCTACGGATTGCAAGAACCAAGCAACGCTCCCGAACTTTCCGTCCCGGAGTCCTTCATCACCCGGCAACGAATGCGCGGCTGGCTCGGCGCCCTCGCCAGCGCCGGCGTCACCCCCGTGGTGATCAAACAGCCGAAGGCGCCGTACCGGCCGGAGATCGACGGGTACACCGCGCTGACGATGCTGCTGGACGCCGACCCGGACATCACCGGCGTGTTGTGTTTCTCCGACCGGTTCGCCGCCGGCGTGCTCGCCGCCGCGCTGGACCGGGGGCTCGCAGTACCGGGCGACCTGTCGATCATCGGCTTCGACGACGCTCCGGTCGCGTCCAACTCCCGGCCCCCGCTGACCACGGTGCGGCAAGACCTCACCGGGAAAGGTCATGCCGCCGCTCAGGGGCTCATCGCCGCCATCCGCGCCAACGCAGCCAAAAAGACCAGGTCAGCGCCCCAACCGCCGGACGGGGCAGAGCATGTGGTGTTGCCCGTCGAACTCGTCGTCCGGGAAAGCACCGGGCCGTCGACAGCCAGCACCCCGAGCAGGTCGAAAGGTCGACCCCGGAAGACTCGTGCCACATCGCCGCGCCGGGATGCTCACAACGAATAGGCCGCGTGGCGACCCGGGGCCGGCCAGATCCGTCGAGCCCTGCAGCCGGCGCCGGCCGAGCGACCATCGAATAGGCTCTCCCGGAAACGGAAGGCGCCCTTGGAGTGCTCGAAACCCTGGCGGCCGTCACGGATTTTTTCGACATCCACTTCAATGTCTCCACACCCTGATTCCGCCGGCGGAGACCGGACAGGGAGTTCCAGGGCATGTCTGCGCGAATGTGCAGGCTGTGACTGATGTGGTGTAGATCCACTATCGTTGCAGCAGTGGCAATGTCAAGTAACTCGTGTACGCGTTACTTTGTAACGTAACCTCCGGTCTCATTCGTACACGGGTTGCTTTACATCAGCCTGGCGTTGTAACGAATCCGATCGTTCATGTGACAGAGGTCAGGCTGGCGCAATTCGCGTCCGAGCCGGAGGACTGCGTAAAGGAGAGCGGTCGCTTGGGGGAGCTACGAGTCGCCGATACGAGATTCCGCCAGCTTGATCCGATACCTCAGCCGCCCGTCGGCCGGTCGAGTTCCGGTTGGGTTCCCTGAGCCTGAATGCACCGCCGGTCCGTAGTTGATTTTGAAGCGTGATAGTTGATCATGAGGTAGCGGCGGCCGGCCCGGGGCAGCAAGTGTCGCCCGATCGGTCATCGGTGTGTCCCGGGCGGTGCGGTTCGCGCCGGGGTGGCGGGCGGTGCGGTGGGGGTCAGGCCGCTTGAGGTGGTGAGTGTGTGGGAAGGCGAGTCGGGCGGTCACGGGGACCATGCGTTGCGGCCCGTCACCCGCCTGCGTTACTCGAACGGCTCGTGCCGGAAGGCACTGCCGTCCCGCCAGATGACATCGCAGTCGAGCTCGCACGTGCGTGGGCCGCGCGTCAACGATTAGCCTTTTGCCAGGCACATCGTGCCGCAGGATGATTGAGACAACTTCTTGCATCTACTGCAACTCCGGCATCTTTGAGTGCCGATAAGTGAGATTATGTCAAGTAGCAGGAATGCTAGACCGGCCAGCACGACAGCGAGGTGCGGTGACTGTCTGCGCGGCAATCCCGTAGGCGGCCGCACCGAGCTGCACCGCAACCGCGGCGCCGAAGACCGTGCAGAAGCCGGCGGTGCCACCGCGGCAGTTTCGGCAAACGCTCCTCGCGGGTAGGTCATCTATCGGGGTGCGGAACGGACCGGACCTCGAGTCCCTCTATGCCCTGGAAGTCATCCGCATTGCAGGTGTAAATCGGCACGTTCTCGGCCAGAGCCGCAGCGGCGATCAAAGCATCGTATGCGCGAGCAGCCGGCTTGCGACCACCCGCCCGGAGTGAAGCTGCCACACGGCCGAATGCACGGGCCGCCTCGGGCCCGAATGGGATCGCCTCGAAATCCGCCTCGGCTTGCTGCAGGTGCGCCTGACGTGCAACCCGCTCTTTGGCCGACCGCGCCACGTGCGGACCGACGGACAACTCCGCGAGTGTGATGGCACTGATGATCGCGTCGAGCGGCAATGCTGACGGATCCGTGAGCCGACCGAGCAGGATCACCGTGGACGTGTCGAGCATCCCCCTAGCGGCGCGCTCGGTCACACCTGTGCGTCCAGGAACGCGTCCAGGTCTCTGCGGAGGCCGTCTGGGTCGACCTTGGGTAGATGACGGCGTCGCGCGATGAGGTCCGCCGCTGACGGGCTTCGACGCGTTCGTGGCCGCAATTCTGCGACCTCGGCGCCGTCCCGCGTCACCACCAAGGCCTCGCCGCGAGCAACGCGGTCGAGAACCGCGCCTCCGTTGTTGCGCAACTCGCGAACTGTGATCGAGTCCATGCAAGCAACCGTATCACCGGTGAGACACACTCACCGGCATGGCTCGCCACGGGCAACCCCTCCCCTAGGTCCTTTGACCCCACGTCAATCCGCCAGAACGCCGTCTCACAGCCCCATCGACCGTCGGTCCGGCTGACAGTCGCGTCGACCTCGAGACCGCCCTTGCCTATCAGTGATCGAAGATCTAGCATCGATAGATCAACGATCACCGATCGAAGAGAGCAACCCGTGTCACCCAGCCCCACCACCGACCGACGCCGCGAGCGCCACGAAGCCAAGCGATCGACCATCGTCGAAGAGGCGTGGAAGCTGGCCCGGCGCGCCGGCTTGGGTGCGATCTCGCTCCGTGACCTTGCTGCACAGGTCGACCTTCGGCAACCGTCGTTGTACGCGTACTTCGACTCGAAACTGGCGCTGTACGACGCCATGTTCGCCGACGGCAACCGCAAGCTGCTGGCGGCGACGGCGGCACTGCCCGACCGTGACGACCCGATCGAAGCGCTCATCGAGTTGGTCGAGGCCCTCATCCGGTTCTCCACCGAAGATCCTGTGCGCCACGAACTGCTGTTCCACCGACCGGTGCCGGGCTTCGAGCCATCCGCCGAGTCCTACGCGATCGCACTGGAGTTCTACGAGCTGGCCGGCGGCCGGGTCATCGCCGCAGGGGCCAGCAGCCCTGATGACCTCGACCTGTTCACGGCGATCGTGGCCGGCCTCAGCGATCAGCAGGTCGCGAACGATCCGGGCGGTGAGCGCTGGGTGCGACTGTCCCGGCGCGCGATGCAGATGTACCTGGCTGACCTCGATCGGCGCCAGAGGGGCGCCGAATCCCCTTCTCGAAAGGCGACACCATGATGACGAGCGCCGCGACTGATGTGACGACGATCCGCCGGATCGCACACGATGAGGCGATGGCGATGACCGCCGTCGAGAACCGCAAATTCCTCGAACAGCTCCGCGGCCTCGATGGCGATGACTGGATCAAGCAGACGGCCTGCGACCGTTGGGACGTGCGGGCGGTGGCGGCCCACGTCGTCGGCAGCGCCGCCGGGCAGATCTCTCCCCGCGAGTTCCTGCGCCAGGTCCGCGCCGGCAAGCCGGTGATGAAGGAGATCGGCGGCCGGTACTGGTGGGACGGCATGAACGAGATCCAGGTGCGAGAGCGGGCAAACCTCTCCACTGACGAGCTCGTCGCCGAGTGGGAGCGCAACGCCGAGCGGGCCAGGGTTGCCCGCATCAAGATGCCGCGGCCGATCGCCCGCCTACCACTGCTGAACCTGCCGGCACCCGTCGGCCGCCAGCCGGTCGCCTACCTCTTCGACATCGGCTTTACCCGTGACGTCTGGGCCCATCGGATGGACATCGCCGCCGCCACCGGTCACCCGATGGACCTCGATGCCGTGCACGACGGCCGCATCGTGGCCGACATCGTCGCCGAATGGGCGGCGACCCATGGTGAACCGTTCGTTCTGGAGCTGACCGGGCCCGCGGGCGGCACCTTCACCGCCGGCACCGGCGGAGAGGCTGTGTCCATCGACACCCTCGAATACATCACCATTCTGGCCGGACGGGCAGCGGGAGATGGCCTGCTGCGCAACACCTTGCCCCTGTAGTCACCTCCCAAGACAAACCTCCCGGCGGATCGACACCCCCCCCCGGTAAATCAAAGCCACTGTCGATCGGCGCCACGGCAGAACGACCGGCGAGCACCCAGCGCTCATCTCCATGGCCGAACGGCCACCCACGGCGGCGACCCCTGAGACGGGCCGGCCGAGAGCAGAAAGCGTATGACGATGAAGCTGTATTTCGACGATGCCGACTTCGATCAGCAACTGCAGCGCACCTTCGCAAAGGCGCAGAGCCGAATGTGCGATGTGGGCGAGGTTTTCGCCATCGCGCACCGCATCGTGCCGGGCGACCTGGACAGTTGGCACGACGAATGGTTCGCCGCCGGCGAGTCCAACCGGCGATTGGCCGAGGCATCCGAGATCGCCGGTGCTCGCCGTGACGCCGGCGATGCGTACCTCCGGGCAAGTGAGTGCTACCGCTCCGCCTACTTCTTCTGCCGCCGCGATCCGCAGGGGGCGCAGCTCCTGGAGTCCTTCCGGCTGAGCCGGGCGATGTTCCGCAAGGCACTCCCCTACCTCCCGTTGGCAGTTGACGTCGTCGAGATCCCCTACCAGGACAGCGTTCCCATCCCCGCCTACATCCTGTGGGGCGTCGGCGACCGGTCGGGGCCGACCGCCCTGTTCCCGTCCGGATACGACTCGCCGGTCGAGGAGTCCTACAACCTGGGCGGGTTGGAGGCGGCGTTGCGCGGGATGAACGTCGTGATGTTCGGCGGTCCTGGTCAGGGCGAAATGCTCTACGAGAGCGGACTCGGCTTCCGTCACGACTTCGAGGCCGTGGTTGGTCCCGTTCTCGACTTCATCGCCGCGCACGATGGTCTCGCTGTCGACCAGGTCGCTCTGATCGGTCGCAGCTTCGGCGGATACCTCGCACCCCGCGCCGCCGCTGCCGACCATCGCATCGGGGTTCTGGCCGCCGACCCCGCCCAGACCGACATGTTTTCCGCCGTTCAGTCCCGGCTGCCCGCCCCGTGGCTGACGATGATCGAGGAAAACAACCCGACGTTCAACGACGTGTTCTGGGCAGCGAACCAGGGCCCGAACAAGCAGGAGTACTGGCTCAGCCGGTTCAGGGCCCACAATTTGGAGCAGCCGCTGGACTTCGTCCGCGAAATGAAAAGATGGGTGGTCGACGTCGAAGCGATCGCCTGCCCGACGTATGTGTCCTACGGCGAAGGCGACTTCGCGCAGACCTCCGCCAAGGTCTTCTACGACCGTCTGGTCGTACCCAAGCGCTTCGAGATGTTCAAGGACGCGGACGGATCCGGTGGTCACTGCGAAGGTATGGGCCAGACCCGCTATTACGCCGGCGTTTTCGGCTTCGTGGCTGAGCATCTCGACTCACACCACCGCGGAGGAACCCAGTCATGACCAGATCCCAACGATCACAACATCGCTCACGGCCGCAGTGGTCACAGCGCGCACTCGTCGGCGCCGTTGTCGTCCCAGTGCTGGCCCTCGGTGCCGCCTGCGGTTCGACGACCCCGGACACCGCAGCCACCACCTCGCCGCCGGCCTCGGGGACTTCGACGTCAACGGTGGTCGCCACGTCGCCGCCGGTTCCGGCAACGCCCTCATCGTCAGCATCGCCTTCCACATCCGGTGACAGCGGCGCGGAATTCGACGACGCCACCGCCGCGTCCTTCCAGCAGGTCCTCGACGACACCCGTGCCACCGCAGGCTTTCCCGGCGTCATCGCGCTCGTGAGCTCACCGCAGGGCACCTGGATCGGCACCTCGGGTACCACCGGTGAAGGTCTCGATGACGTGCCCACCCCGACCGACCACACCCGGGTGGGCAGCCTGACCAAGACCATGACGGCAACCGTCATCCTGCAGTTGTCCGAGGAGGGCAAGCTCGACCTCAGCGACCCGATCGGCAAGTATGTCCCCGGCATGCCCAACGGTGACACGGCGACGATCCAGCAGCTCGCCGAAATGACCTCGGGGATCGCGCCGTACACGACGTCGGATGTGTTCCAGCAGCAGTTGTTCGCCGACCCGCTGAAGGTCTGGACACCGCAGGAGCTGGTCGCATTCGAGCAGGGACAGCCGGCGGAGTTCGCGCCCGGCCAGGGGTGGCAGTACTCGAACACGAACTACGTGCTGCTCGGCATGGTGATCGAGCAGGTCACCGGTCAGTCGATCGCGGACGTCTTCAGCGAGCGGCTCTTCGGCCCGCTCGGCATGACCGACACCGTCTTCCCTGGCTCGTCCAACTCCATCGCCGATCCCCATCTCCGGGGGGTGACCGAGCAGGGCCAGGACGACGGGGCCACCGCCGATGCGACCGACTGGAACCCGTCCGAGGCCTTTACGGCCGGCGAGGTCATCTCCACCCTCGACGACCTCGAGATCTGGGCTCATGCGTTGTTCACCGGCGAAGGCATCCTGCAGCCGGAGACCCAGCAGTTTCGACGGGATTCCATCAACCGTACGATTCCGCCGAACTCGGCCACCGCCGGCTACGGCTTCGGAATTGGCGACATGGGCGGCTGGTGGGGCCACGACGGTCAGATCCCCGGCTACACCACCGCTGTCATGCACAGCTACGACCTCGACACCACGATCATCGTCCTGGTCAACAGCGACATCCCGCTCCCGGGTGAGAAGGGAGCCGAACCCGCCCCTGCCGTGCAGAAGGCGTTGGCCCAGGTGATCCCCGGAGCCTGATGGTCCGGTACGGGATGTCCCGCCCGCCACGGCGCGTCAGGCATCGGGCCGGCCCCACCGCTGCCGGACGCGGGCGGATCTGTCACACATCCCGCAACTGCAGGACGACGCCACCCAGCAGCAGCGCGCCCGCAGCCCACAGGCCGAGGACACCGAGCCCGGCCCACGGGCTGATCGCCAGATTGTCCAGGTTCGTGGTGGCCTGGATGCTCAGGCCGGCGCTGCTCGGCGCGATCTGCTCGAGATAGCGTTGCCAATCCGGGTCAGTGACCACGGCGGCCAGGATCGGCAGGACGAAAAGCCCCGCCAGCACGATCCCGATTGCCGCGGCGGAACTCCGCACGATTGCCGCGACGCCGAGGCTGAAGATCCCGACCAGCGAGAGATACAGCACGGTGCCGGCCGCGGCGCGGAGGGTTGACCCGTCGCTCAGCACCAACGCCGGGTATCCGTTGTCGAGAACCCGGCCGGGCAGCGGTGCCCAGCCGGCGTCCGGCTGGAGCAGCCAGCCCACCGCCAACGAGCCGAGCACGGCCAGGCACCCCGCCACCACCACCGGACCGACCATCACCGCGGCCTTGGCAAGCAGCAGCACCACCCGCCGCGGGACGGCGGTGAGTGTGCCGCCGATCATCCCGGTGCTGTATTCGGCGCCGATGGTCTGCACGGCCAGCACCGCGACCACCACCTGACCGAGCAGGACCCCGGTGAGGCTCGTCTTGACGGGGTCGGCAGGGCAGCCGGCGCCGGGGCAACTGACGGCCGCGCTCGCCGCCGCGCTGAGCGCTACCGTCCCGACAACCATTGCCAGCAGCAACATCCCGGGGCCGGCGACGGTCCGTTGCTTGGTCCATTCGGCGTGCATCGCCGACGCCATGACCACGACCTCACACGTCCCGCCGGCGCAGCAGCCACCAGGCCAGGCCCAGCGCCGCGGCCGTGTAGGCACACAGCACCAGCAGTCCGGCGAAAGGCGCGAGCGGGTAGAAGCCGAACGCTGGCAGGTACGCGCCGTCCACCTGCGGGTACGCGATCAGCGTCTGCTGGACGGCGAACGCGGCCGCCGGTGTGAGTCGTAACAACCATTGCGACGGCCCGGCGGGCAACACCGCCGCCGTTGCCAGCAGGTACGGCAACACCGCCAGCACCACCACGATCGCGACCGCTGTCGCACTGCGCCGCACGATCACCCCGATGGCCAGCGCCAGCACCGCGGACAGCGCCATCACCAGTGCGGTGCCGACGATCAACCGCACCTGCGTGGACACGCTGATCGGGTAGACGAAATTGCCGTTGGCTTCCAGCAGTCCCCTGCTGACCGGCAGGGTGATCGCCACCGCAATCACCCCCACCGCGAAGGTGACGCCGCCGATCACGACCGCCTTCGCTGCCAACACCCGACCCCGCCGCGGGCTGGCCGTGAACGTTGTCCGCACCATTCCCCGCCGGTATTCGGTGGTGACGAACAGCACCCCCAGCACCGCAGCAATTGTCAGCGCCGCGAACCCGCCGATGAGCGCCCGTTCGATCGGCGTGCCGCTGCCGCCAGCGCCGGGTGCGATATCGCCCGCGCCGATGACGGTGAACGTCCCGGCCGCCTGCGCGAAGCCGACAATGCCGGCCAGCCGCTGCGAGTCCAGCCCCGCGCCGATGGTTTCACCGTCCCAGGGGCCCAGCCAATTGCCCTGCAGTACAACAGTATCCATCGTTGCGGTGGCGATCGTCGGTCCGCCGGTGACGGTCCCCCCGCCGCCGAGCTGCTGCGTGATGGTCTCCTCCGCGGGTGCTGCGACGAACATGCCGCCCAGCACCTGCGCCGGCAGCCCGGACTCGACCATGCCGACGGTGTTCCACTGCTTGCCGTCACCGGATACCGATCCGGTGACGGTGTCGCCGGTTCGGGTCAGCCGCAACCATTGCGGATCACTCACGTCGGGGCCGGCGATGTCGCCGGTGAAGTTGTGCTGCATCCGGACGCCGTGGTCGCCCGTCACCATGATCGCCACGTACGGCGACCCCTGCGCGGTGTCCGCCTTCATGATCAAACCGGCCTTGGCCCAGGGGGTGGCGTCACCGGTCGGGAGTTGCTCGTCGGCCGGTGGCGGTCCGGCAGGTCCCCGTGGTCCGGACGCCAGCCGGCCGCCGGTGAGATCGGCGATCCGGGCGGTGATGGTCCCGTCGCCGGCGAGCTGCTGGTGGACGAACTGGAAGCTGTCCGTCACGGCCTCCCCGCCGGGACCGATGGGGACGTTCGGATGCCCGGTGATCTCCTCGGCGCCCGGGCCTGCACCGTACGTGCTGCGACTGGCGACACCGAGCAGCACCCCGAAGGCAACCACGACCACAGCGGCCAGCAGCATGCCGACCACCCAGCCGCGCACGGTGCGGAACTTCGTCCATTCGGCCCGCACCAGCGAGCCGAAGCCGTCCTGGTCGCCGCTGTCCGCAGCGGCCTCGGGACGAGGGAGATATGCCGTTCCCGGGGCCGTCATCGACTCGGCTCCTGCTGGTCGACGCGAAACTCCACCGCGTCGCGGGTCAGTTCCATGTATGCCTCCTCGAGGGTGGCCCGATGGGCCGAGACCGAGGAGAACGGCACCCCGGCGGCCCCCAGTAACGCGGCGACCCGGTCGGCCGGCAGCCCGGTGACGGTCATCGTGTCCCGGTCGGTGGTGGCGACCGTGGCGCCCGCTTCGGCCAGGGCCGCCATCGCCTCGGTGCGGGCGTCCGTGCGGACGCTGACCCGATCACCGGAGGCAGTCTGCAGCAGCTTCGCCACGCTCGTGTCGGCCACCACCCGGCCGCGCCCGACGACCACCAGATGACCCGCGGTGTCCTGCAATTCGCTCATCAGGTGGCTGGAGACCAACACCGCCCGACCATCGGCAGCGAGTCCACGCAGAAACCCGCGCATCCACACGATGCCCTCCGGGTCCAGGCCGTTGAAAGGCTCGTCCAACATCAGGACCGGCGGATCGCCCAACATCGCGGCGGCAATACCCAACCGCTGCCGCATCCCCAGGGAGTAGCCGCCCGCCTTCCGGTTGGCCGCCGACTGCAGCCCACACAGGCCCAGGACCGTGTCGACCCTGTCGCCGCCCAATCCCTGCGAGTGCGCGAGCCACAGCAGGTGGTTCCGGCCGGTCCGGGCGGGTTGCAGCGCGGAGGCATCCAAGAGGGCCCCCACCTGACGCAGCGGCCGACGGTAGTCGCGGTAGCGGCGGCCACCGATCAGTGCGGCCCCCGCGTCCGCGGCGTCCAGGCCCAGGATCACCCGCATCGTGGTGGACTTGCCGGCGCCGTTCGGGCCGACGAACCCGGTGATCACACCGGGCGCCACGGTGAACGTCATCCCATCCAGCGCTGTGGTCGATCCAAAGCGCTTTCGCACCCCGGAAACCTCGATGTTCGCTTCCATCGCATCAGAATGCGGGCATGGTCCTGCTGAGTCGTCACGCCCGAGAGCCATCTTTCGGAGCGCACCGGTCGGCAGCGCAAGCATCGACTAGCTCCCGGGAGGGACGCCAAACAGGTCCGCCGGCGGCCAGAATGAGTCCGTGAGCGCGGCGACTGGCAGGACGGCAGAGTTCGAGCAGCACAAACCCCCGCGCCACCCAGCCAGGATCCTGATCGTGGCCGGGCTGCTGGGGTGCTGCGCCGTGATCGAGATCCTCGCCCGACAGGGCCCACCCGGGCCGAGCGAGACCTACGTCCTGCTGCTCTGCATGCTCGGTCTGGCCACCACCCTGCCGATGGCATTGACCGCCGCGCCGGCCGCCGCCGTCGTTGTCACCGCTGCCGGCGTGCTGTCACTGGCCGCGTTCGACGCGTTGACCGCCGCGGGCATGGTCGCCCAACTGATCGCGTCCTACCGCCTCGGCCGCGAGTGGTCGTCACCGGGCGCGATGACGCTGGGCCTGCCCTACCTGGTGCTGGCCCTGCTGGATGGTCCGGATTCGCCGGTCATCGCACAATTGCTCGCCGGTCTGGTGCCGATCGCGGTCGGTGTCGGTATCGCGGTGCGGGTTCGCCGGGACACCGCCGACAGCCGGGCGGTGCAGGACGCCTTCGTCGGCACCTTGCTCGAACATTCCGCCCGCGGCGAACGTGCGAGGATTGCCCGCGAACTGCATGACGTTGTCGCCCATCACATCTCGATCATCGCCGTGCAAGCGGAAACTACTCGGCTGACGGTTCCGGACATGCCGGTGGCGGGGGCGAAGCGGCTGTCCGCGATCGGCGACACCGCGCGCGCCGCGCTGACCGAGATGCGCCGGCCGTTGGGGGTGCTGCGCGAGGATGCCGAAGCGGGCTCCGCAGTTCGGCTGCCGCAACCGGGGCTGCGTCAGCTCAACGATCTGCTCGACGAGGCCAGGGACGTCTCCGGAGCCGGCGCCCGGCTGATCCTGTCCGGTCGGCCGGTGCCGTTGGATCCCGGCGTCGAACTGGCGGCTTACCGGATCGTCCAGGAGGCGCTGACCAATTGCCGGCGGCACGCCCCGGGTGCCGCAGTCGACGTCGAACTCCATTACACCGCAACCGATCTGCAACTGCTGGTGCGGGACAACGGCCCGGGGTTTCCCGAGCCGGGTCACACCCCCGGGCACGGATTGACGGGCATGCATGAGCGGGCGACGGCCGTCGGTGGACAGTTGCGCACCGGCCAGGGCAGTGCCGGCGGGTTCCTCGTGCAGGCCACGCTGCCGGTCGGTCACCAGGAGTTCGGTTGAGCACGGCGGGTCCGGTGAGCATCGTCGTCGCCGACGACCACGAGGTGGTCCGGACGGGATTCGCCGGTTTGCTGAACACGCAGCCCGATTTCACCGTCGTCGGGACAGCGGCCGACGGCGCAGCGGCGGTCCGGGTCTGCCTCGACGAGCGACCGGACGTCGTACTGATGGACGTCCGGATGCCTGTTGTCGATGGCATCGAGGCCACCCGCCGGATCGTCGAGGCCGGCGTCCGTTCCCGGGTGTTGATACTGACCACCTTCGATCTCGACCAATACGTGTACGAAGCGATCCGGGCGGGGGCCAGTGGATTCCTGTTGAAGGACGTCACCGCGGAACGTCTGTTCGACGCCGTCCGGGTCATCGCCGCGGGCGACGCGCTGCTGGCGCCCAGCGTCACCCGGCGGCTGATCGGTCAGTTCGCCGAGCGGGTCGCCGTCACCACCGACGAACCGGGACCGAGCGGGGCGAGACCGCACAGCCCCGCCGCGACCTCACTGCGCTCGCTCACCCCCCGGGAGACGCAGGTGCTGCGACTGGTCGCGCAGGGCCTGTCGAATCCGGAGATCGCCACCCGGCTGACGATTACCGAGGAAACCGTGAAGACCCACGTCAGCCGCATGCTGGCGAAACTGCACCTGCGAGACCGCACCCAAGCTGTCGTGACCGCCTACGAAAGTGGTTTGGTCGTGCCGGGATCGGGCTGACCAGCGACCATTCGATCAACCGGTTTCCCGGACCGGCCGGTAGATGACGTCACGGCTCTACGACGGTGCGGCTGCTGACCAGACGCAAGGGACGTCTCCCGTTTGAACCCCGAGCGTACTGTGGCGACAGTGCTGCGATTGCGCACAGGACGACCGTTGCCTCGCGTGATCTCCGGAACCACACAGCCGAAGTGCTCTGTCAAATAGCTGATGGCACCCGGGTGACGATCACCGTCAACGGCAAGCCGGTCGCGGAGATCGGACCGGTGCGGTCCACACGTCCACAGTTCTTGACGAAGGCCGAACTCGTCGAACTGGTGTTGCACACCAGGCCGACCCCGGGCTGTCACCGGCGAGCTGGAACAACTCGCCGGTGACACTACTGACGACCTCGACGCGTTGTGAGCACGCGTCCGGGCCAGCTCGACACGAGTGTTCTCATTGCGCGCAAGACATGCAGCCCACTGGACAGTGATGCGTCACCCGAGCAGACCGCGGTCAGCGTGGTGACCATTGGCGAACTACACGCCGGAGTGCTTGCAGCTCCCGATACCGCTACCGGGCTCGCTGCCTGTCGACGCTCGGATCTACCTCGGCCGTGGAGGCGCTGCCGAGTCACCACGGAGGCAGCCCGCCAGTGGGCCGAGTTGCGCGTGCGCCTGGCGGAACAAGGTCGTCGGGCGAAGGTGAACGACCTCTGGATCGCGGCCGTCGCCAACTACACCCTAAATTCCCCCGGTGCCGAGCAGCACGGAGCGACATGCCGTTCGTCCCGCCTCTCACCGTGGAGCAGAAATCTCAGGACGAGGTCTGCAGGAAATCCGACACCACTCTGTTGAAGAGCACCGGGTTCTCCCAGAACACCAGGTGGCTGCCGCGCTCGTCGGCGGTGAAGATCCGCAACTGGGCGCCGGGGATCTGCCCCGCAACCCAGGTCGCCACGCTGGTGTCGAAGAAGCTTGCCTCGCCGCCGAGCACGAGGGTGGGCACGGTAATGCGGCGTGGCATGTCGCGCCAGTCGTTGCCGAAGTGGTCGTTGAACAGCGTCACCGTGTGCTCCGGCGGGAACAGCGCGTTCTGCGCCGCGATCCACCGAGGTCCTCAGCACTCAACTCTGGTGTGTGCATGAGATCCAGCACCTGCTGCCAGGCTGTTGCCGGGTCGGGCCCGAGCAGCCCGGCCCGGATACCGGCGGCCATCTCGGCGCCGAAGATCGCGCCGAGCGCCTGTGCCTGTCCCGCCGGTGCCGCGTCGGCAGCCGCGATGGCGGCCTGGTCGATGAAGACGAGCCGGCTGATTCGGTCCTCACCGAAGAGGTCGATGTAGGCCCAGATCACGGTGACCCCGAGTGAGTGCGCGGCGATCGCGACGTCCCGAAGGTCCAGTGCTTGGAGCAGGTCACGGAGGTCCGCGGCGAAACGGGCGACACGGTATCCGTGGTCAGTCTTCTCCGACTCGCCGTGCCCACGCAGATCCATCGCGATCACCCGGTGATGACCGCTCAGCTCATCCAGTTGGTGGGAGAACTCGGCGGCGGTCTGCCGGAAACCCGGAAGGAGCAGCAGGACCGGCCCCTCCCCCGCCTCCAGGTAGTTGATGCGGACCCCGTCGTTGGTGGTGATGCTGCCGGTCTTCGGGTGGCCCACCATGCACCTCCGACGTCGTCAGGTTTGGCCGGGCGTCGACCCGGAAGCGGATTCTAAGGCCTTCAGTCCACCGCGCCGTTGAAGACCGGTGCCGCGTAGGTCGTCGGCTTGTCGCCGATCCCGAGGCCGGGACTCACGATCCGGGACTGGTACTGCGGCGTGAACATCGAGTAGAGCACCGGGGTGGCCGGGGTGCTGGCCCGTCGAGGCGGCGACGGGCATCCGGCGGGATGTCGAAGTCGAGGGCTGCGAGATTGCTGGCGAGCTGCTCGGCGCCACTGGCACCGATCACGACGGTGGCCACCGCCGGCTGGGTCGCCACCCAGTTTATCGCCACCTGCGCGACTGTGCGGCCGAGTTCGTTCGCCACGTCGGTGAGCGCCTCGATGACGGTCCATTCGCTGTCAGAGATATGGGGTCCCGACCCGTCAATCGAGGACAGGCGTCCTTTCCCGGCCACCCCGTCACCGGTCCGGCGGTACTTGCCGCTGAGCAGGCCGCCGCCGACCGGGCTCCAGGCCATCAGACCCATGCCGAGGCTCTGCGCCATCGCTACGAACTCGGGTTCGATGGCGCGGGCGATCAGTGAGTACGGCAGCTGCAGCGTGATCATCGGGGTCAGCCCGTGCGCCTCGGCATAGCTCTGTGCCCGGGCGGCATACCACGCGGGGACATCGGAGAGTCCGGCGTAGCGGATCTTGCCTGCCCGGACCAGATCGTCGAGGGTCTGCACGACCTCCTCCACCGGCGTGATCCGATCCCAGGTGTGCAGCAGGTACAGGTCGAGGTAGTCGGTGTCCAGCCTGCACAGGGACGCGTCCAACGCCCGCATGATGTGCTTTCGACCGTTGCCGCTGGCGTTCGGGTCGGTGGGATCGATGCTGTTGGTGAACTTGCTGGTCAGTACGAGTCGGTCGCGGATACCGGCCTTGTCGATCAGCCGACCGAGGATCCGCTCGCTCTCCCCAGCAGTGTAGAAGTCGGCCGTGTCGATGAGGTTGCCGCCCGAGTCGACGTACTGCCGCAGGATGCTCTCGGCGTCCTCTTGCGTCTTGCCGTACGCGGCGTGGAACCCGTCGACTCCGAAGTTCATCGTGCCCAGCGCGAGGCGGCTGACGCGCAGCCCGGATCGTCCTAGCAGGTAGTAATGGTTCATGTCGGTCTCTCCCGTGCGTCTGCTGTGCGGGTGTGTCTGTGACCTCAAACCTGCCGAGAAGGATCGGCTGCCGCGCCCGGGTCGGGTACTGGTTGGCACCCTGGTGATTCCGCCCGGGACGGTCCTCAGCGGCGCCACCAGTACACCGAGTGACCGTCCTGGGACATCGGCCCGATGCCCCGTGCGGGAGCCGTCGGCTCCCGACGCACGCCGGGCCGGCACTACCTGTCGCGCAGCGCCGCGGCCAGCTCCCGACGGTTGGTGATGTCGAGCTTGGTGAAGACCTTGCGCAGGTGCCACTCGACCGTGCGGGGGCTGAGGAACAGGACCGCGCCGATCTCCGCGTTGGTCTGTCCTTCCACCGCCAGGCGGGCAATCTGCGCCTCCTGCGGTGTGAAATGGTGCGCGTCGGAGCTTCGCCGGCGCACCGTCTCGCCTGTTGCCCGCAGTTCGCGCCCGGCACGCTCGGCGAAACCCTCGGCACCCATCGCCTCGAAGGCCGCGGAGGCGGCCCGCAGCGCAAACCGCGCCTCGTTCCGCCGGTTCTCCCGTCGCAGCCATTCGCCGAACAGCAGCTGGGCTCGCGCCTCCAACAGGCCCATGCCGCCGGTCCGGAACTGCCCGACGGCCTCGCGGTACTGGTCCTCGGCCTCGCGAGGCGGCCCGGCAAGCGCGTCGGCGAGCGCCTGGGCGCCGAGCGCCCACGGCGTTCCGGCGGCCGAGGTCAGCCCGCTGAGTCGGTTCCGGGTCTGCGCCGCGAGGTCGGGCTCGCCGGACCGGGACGCAGCTTCGACCAGCTCGCTGAGCTCCCAACCCCACATCGAGAGGTCCGGGTATTCCGCCGCAGTCCGTGCGGCGTCCATCGCAGCCGGATACCTGCCGAGGCCGTTGTACAGCACGGCTTTCGCATAGCCGGCGACGCCGAGCGAGCGCCCGACACCACGTTCCGCCGCGTCCCGCTCGAGCGCATTGATCTGCTCGAGGGCGTCCCGCTCCCGGCCACGGTTCGCCGCCATCACCGCTCCCGTGCCCAGGTAGGTGGCCAGGCCGGTGGCCTGACCGGCGGCCACGGCCTCGGTCAGCAGGGTCCAGGCATCGTTGAGCCGACCGGCGAACATCATGGTGGCGGCCCGGTACGACAGCGCTGCGGGGAGCACCGAGAGGGTGCCGGTGGCTCGGGCGAACCGGATGGCATGCTCGGTGACCCGGGTCCACTCGGCGTGGTCGTAGGTCTCCATCGCCACCATCGTGGCCAGCCAGATCAGTCCCAGGTCGTCATCGGAAGTGAGCGAGCGCAGCGCCCGGGACAGCAACGGGACGGCGGGTGCCGGCCCGTCCAGACTCCAGGTGATCAGGCCGCGCAGGAACAGCCCAGGGACGTCGTCCCCGGGTGGCGCTCGGCGCGCGGCCTCGGCGGCGAGCCGCAGTTCGCCCGCGCCCAGCCGCCCCGCCCACAGACCCGCGCCGAGCGCAGCCAGGTAGGTCTCCCGCGCGGCCGCCGGATCCAGGTCGACGAGCCGCTGCGCCGCGGCGAGCAACGGGGGTCCGGCACCGACGCCGGGGTTCACCATGAACGACACCTGCGCGCGCAGCCGTGCCACGTCAGCCCGCCGGCGCGGACCCAGCGGACCGATCTCGGCCGCCGCCAGCAGGTCCGGGACGAGAGACGGCGAGCCGGCATCCAGGCGCGCCTTCGCAGCCGCCAGGGCACGGACGGCCCGCTGCCCGGGGTCGGGGGTCAGCGTTGCGGCGCGCTCGAGGAAGGCGGCGGCCGCCGACCTGCCGCCGCGGGCCAGGGCTCGGCCGGCGGACCGCTCCAGCTCGTCGGCGATGTGCTCATCGGGGCCTGCCGCCGCGTGCGCCCGGTGCCAGGCCCGTCGGTCCGGGTCCTGGGTGGGATCGATGGCCTCCGCGAGCGAAGCGTGCACGTCGCGCAGCAGGTCGGTGTCGGCCGCGCGCCAGCTCGCGGAGCGGACCAATGGGTGTCGGAACCGGACGCGCGGACCGAGTTCGATCAGCCCGCCCTTCTCGGCCGGCGCCGCTGCCGCGGGCCCGACGCCCTGTCGCTCCAGGGCCCGCCAGAGCAGTGGCACGTCGCCGAGCGGCTCGACCGCGGCGGTCAGCAGGAGCCGACGGGTGTCGTCCGGCAAGGCGGCGATGCGCCGCTGGTAGCCGTCCTCCACCCGATTGGCGACCGGGGCGCTGCTGGGGAGGCCGAAGCCGAAGGCGAGCTCCGCCGACGAGAGCCCGCGCGGCAGCTCGATCAGGGCCAGCGGGTTGCCGCGGGTCTCTGCCACGATCCGGTCCCGCACCCGGTCGTCGACTGGCCCGGTGAGCACCGAGTCCAGCAGGTCGCGCGCATCGGAGTCCGGCAGCCCGCCCACGTGCAGCTCGGTCAGGCCGGTGAGCAGCCCCTCGTTGCCGGGGCTGCGGACAGCGAAGACGAGCGCGACCGACTCGGCTTGTAGTCGGCGGGCAACGAAGGTCAGGATCAGCCCGGAGACCCGGTCCAACCACTGCAGGTCGTCGACCACGCACACCAGCGGGCGCTCAGCCGCCGCCTCGGCGAACAGCCCGAGCACTGCCATGCCGAGCAGCAGCGCCTCGGGCGGGCTGCCGGCGCTGAGCCCGAAGGCGGTCGACAGCGCGGCACGGTGTGCCTCCGGCAGCCGGTCCAGGTGGCCGAACAGCGGAGCGCACAGGTGTTGCAGGGCGGCGTAAGCGATCTCGGACTCCGGCTCGACCCCAGAGCTGCGAACCACCCGGCAGTTCGAGGCACAATCGGCGAGGTGGTCGAGCAGGGCGGTCTTGCCGGTCCCGGGCTCGCCGCGCAGCACAAGCACCCGGCTGTGCCCATCACGGACGTCGCGCAGCAGGCGCTCCAGCGCGTCCAGCTCGCGCCACCGTCCGCGCAACTCGAAGCCTCGTGTGGTGACCGGCAACGCGCCCTCCCAGCACCGCGGACCCACCCGACACCGCTCCGGTCCGTGGCGAGCGTTGCCGAGTGAGTGAAGGCGGAAACCGTGGCCTGCTGCTGGACCACTGTCTGGGCACGGGACATTACCAAGACGACTGACGGCGGGGTACGCGCTGGTCAGGCCGACCCGGCGCCGTCCGGATCGACGAGCTGCCGGTAGTTCGCGGCGTCCAGCAGCGAGTCCGGAACACCGGCGAGAATCGCGACGGCAATCAGCCAGCCGTCGCCGTACGGATCGTCGTTGACAATTCCTGCCCTCCCGGCCGGCTCCGCGTTGACCTCGAGCACGGTGCCTGACACCGGGGCGATCAGGTCGGGACACAGTCTTGAGCGACTCAATCTCTCCGTAGGGCTCGCCCGCCCTGAGCCGCTCGCCGACGGCCGGCAGTCCGACGTAGATGATCTCGCCGAGCTGCTCCTGTGCGTACCAGGTGACGCCACAGTCGACACGAACGGTGTCGACGACGCGGAGCCAGCCGTGCTCGGGGTGGTACCGGCGGTCGCCGGGATAGTGCTCGGCCTCCCCGGTCATCGGGACGGCACCCGTCGAGCCGGCACTCATCGGACCGGGACTGTCGGGTCGCCGACCCCAGTGCCGGCGAACACCTCGGCGTGACTGCGCCCGTAGGGAAAGAAACGCGACTTGTCGCCCGCCGTCCAGGCCTCTCGCCAGCCGGGCTCGGTGATGTCCCAGTCGGGCCGGCAGCGGCGTGTCGCTTCCCTCAGGCTCCGCCCGCAGCTCCGCAGTGCTGGGTCGTCCCCAGTACCAGTACCCGTTGTAGATCTTGTGGACGACCAGATTCGGGAGCAGAACCAGCGTGTGCGGGATCATCGGGTCGTGGTCGGGATCCGTGAACTCCTGAATCTGCAGGTCCTTCTGGACGATCCGTCGCGGGTCGGAGAGGAAGGTCCAGTCAGCGCCGGTGCCGTTGCGGTACTCATTGGTCGCGGCAACGCTGTCGGTCGAGATGGTGACGATCCGCGCGTAGCCGACCCCGTCGCGAACCTCGGCTTGCAGCTGCGTCAACCGAAGCGTCTGTTGGCGATCCTTCGGGCAGTAGCCGCCCCGTGACAGCACCAGGATCATCGGGTTATTGCCCTGTAGTTCCGAGAGGTGGCGGCGGGTGCCGGTCTGGTCGGTGAGCTGATAGTCGGTCAGTGTTGCGCCAGGTTGGATGTCTGCGCGCATGTCGGTCACCCGCTCACTTCTGCCGCGACGCACTGTTGCGCGCCTCGATGGCCTCGACGGTGCCCTTCAAAGCCTTCTTCAACGCGCTCCGGCCGACCGTGCCCAGGAGAAACCCGACGAGGCGCCCCTTGAGGTTCTTGCCTTCGCGGACGACGACGACGTCCAGCCTGGTCCCCGTGCCCGCCTCAGGCGTGAGGGTGTACGTGTGGCCGGAGCTGCCGCCCCAAATGTTGGAGTCGGTCGTGGACATCACGACACGCCGGGGGTTCGACCAGTCGTAGCGCAGTCGTTCCCATATTCCACCCGAGCCCTCGGTCACGTCGGCCCAGTCATCGCCTTGGCCATGGACCTTCAGGTATTCGGGTGCGCTGTTGCTGAACAGCTTCGACCGACTCGGACCGAAGTCGGTGAGGCCGGCCAGGACCTGCTCCGGTGTTGCGGTGGTCTGTTCTTCGAAATGGAGGGTGGACACGGTTTCTCCCTTGCTGGGTGGTGGGTGCTTCACCGTGCGCCACGTTCACCTGCATCGGCGCCCGTCCTGAGCCCGGGTCGGCCCCCTGGTCGGCAAACCCGGGTGCGGGCCGGCCACGGGGCGGGCACCCCAGGAGCCGGTGCTCGGGACGCCAGGGTCGCGGCCAGGCGCCGCGCCTGGGGCGCCCGGGTGTAGCTGCGGTGACCGTGGGGTCGAGACCTCTTACGGAAAGGAACACCTTGATGGCTCCCTTCATGGCTGTAGCAGCTGTCAGCTGTTCGAACATGTCCTTTCACTGGCCCGACGACACGGAGCTGTTTCACGATCTGTCGTTCTCGATCGGGACCGGCCGAACCGGGCTGGTGGCCCCGAACGGGGCCGGGAAGACGACGCTCCTGCGTCTGATCGCGGGGGAACTGCGGCCACGAACCGGCACCCTCTCGGTCGATGGGGTGGTCGGTTACCTCCGTCAGAATCTGCCGCTGGACGAGCGGGAAGACGGTCGCCGAGGTTCTCGAGGTCGACGCTGTCATCCGCGCCGTCGACGCCATCGAGAACGGCGACGTCAGCGAGCAACTGTTGACCGTCGTTGGTGACAACTGGGACATCGAGCAGCGCGCCCGTGCGCAGCTCGACCGGCTCGACCTCGGCGACGTCGCCCTGACCCGACCGCTGAACACTTTGAGCGGAGGACAGGTTGTATCCCTCGGTCTCGCGGCGCAGCTGCTGAAGCAACCCGACGTCCTGCTGCTCGACGAACCGACCAACAACCTCGACATCGTCGCCCGCCGGCACCTCCACGAGGTGATCGAGGACTGGAAGGGCTGCCTGCTGGCGGTGAGTCACGACCGCCAGCTGCTCGATCGGATGGACCAGATCGCCGAGCTCCGTAGCGACCACGTCCAGTACTACGGTGGCAACTTCGCCGACTATGAAGCGTCCTACCAGCTGGCCAGGGAGGCCGCCGAGCGGACCGTGCGCAGCGACGGAGCAGGAGGTCAGGCAGGAACGCCGGGCGCAGCAACAGGCGCGCGAACGAGCAGCAAGGCGAGCGAGCAACGCCGCTCGCAACCTCGACAACGCTGGCCTGCCGAAGATCTTCGCCGGCACCCTGAAGCGCTCTGCGCAGGCGTCGGCCGGTAAAGCCGACCAGACCCACGCCAAGCGACTGGACGCAGCGAGGACGCGGCTGGAAGAGGCGGGGCAGGCGCTGCCGGCGGAGTCGAAGCTGGCACCGACCTCCCAGGGACCGCCGTCCCGGCCGGGCGCACGGTCCTCGTCGGCGAGCACCTCCAGGTGCACTTCCAAGACCGGGGAGTCTTCGCGGACGACGGCCCCAGCCTGGTGATCCGCGGGCCCGAACACATCGCCCTGACCGGCCCGAACGGGGCGGGCAAGTCCAGCCTGCTACGACTGATCAGCGGCGAACTTGCGCCCGCGGTGTCCTCGACTTTGCGCGTCCACGGCCGGGTCGCGTACCTTTCGCAGCGGCTGGACCTGCTGGACATCGACCGCTCCGTGGCCGAGAACCTCGCCGCGTTCGCGCCGGAAATGCTGCCCCAGCAACGGATGCGCGTGCTGGCCCGCTTCCTGTTCCGAGGCGCCCAGGCGCAGATGCTGGTGGGCAACCTCTCCGGTGGCGAGCGGCTGCGGGCCACGCTCGCCTGTGTCCTGTACGCGGAGCCGGCCCCGCAACTGCTGCTCCTCGACGAGCCGACCAACAACCTCGACCTCGTCAGTGTCGGCCAGCTTGAGAGCGCCCTCGCGGCGTATCAGGGTGCGTTCGTGGTCGTGAGTCACGACGAACGCTTCCTGACCGAGATCGGCGTCCAACGGTGGCTTCGGCTCGACTCCGGCCGGCTGCAACAGGTCGGGGCCCCTGCCTGACCTCGAGCGGCAACGCCGGTGCCCGCTCGTCAACACCACGTGCGGACGGAGGCCCGGGGCGGCACCAGGGGACGACCCTGGGGCGGAAGCAGTGACGCGCGACGCACCGTATCTGGCATGAGAAAACTCCTCCTCGCCATGGCCTTCGTGCCACTCATCGCTGCGCTGGCGTCTCCCGACGTCAGCGTGGTCGCCAAGGTCAGCCGGCCCACCGACCCACCGGTGTGCGCGGCTGTTCCCGTGTCGCCTCCGGCGGGAGCCCGGGTGGTGGCAGTCCGGGCAGAGTCCCATGCCGCCGGCACCGTCACCTTCCCCGAAGACCCTCCGCTCGGCAGTCCACCGCCGATCTCCGACGTGCCGGCCCGATGCGACATCACCGTCACGCTCACTCACCCAGGTGTTGCTGACCGGGTACAGGTGAAGGTGTCGTTGCCGTTGGAGCGGGGACAATGGAACGGCCGCTTCCAGGGCACCGGCGGCAGCGCCTACCGCCCGGGTGACTTCGGCGTCACCCTGGTCGCAGCCGTCAAGGACGGTTATGCAGCCGCTGCCACCGACGCCGGCGTGGGTCAGTCGCTGCTCGACGTCAGCGGCTGGGCGCTGACCTCCCAGGGCACCGTCAACAGGGGCCTGCTGGAGAACTTCTCGTCCCGCTCGCTGCACGACCTGGCCGTCGTCGGGAAGCAGGTCACCAAGCGGTTCTACCGAGCGGCTGTCCCTATTCGTATTGGAACGGCTGCTCGACGGGTGGCCGGCAGGGGTACGTCGAGGCGCAGCGTTACCCGCACGACTACCAGGGCATCCTCGCCAATGCGCCAGCGGTCAACTGGGACCGGTTCGCCGTCGCCACGCTGTGGTCGCAGGCCGTCTTCACCGAGGAGCGTGTCCGTCCGAGCCAGTGCGAGCTCGAGGCATTCAACACCGCGGCCGTCGCAGCGTGTGACTCGCTGGACGGCGTCCAGGACGGCATCATCGACAATCCGCAGGACTGCCGATGGGACCCGAAGGAGCTGGTCGGGACACAGCTCGTCTGCGATGGCAAGCCGCTCACCATCACCTCGCACGTGGCCGACGCGGTGCGCAAGGTCTGGCGCGGACCGGTGTCACCGGACGGAGAGCGGCTCTGGTACGGCCCGAACAAGGGCGCCAGCTTCTTCTACGTCGCCAACGCGGGGTCGCCGTTCTTCGTGGCAGACAACTGGGTGCGGTACTTCGTGACGCGCGATCCGGGCCTCGACACGACCCACCTGACGTACCGGCAGTTCTTCAAGATCTTCCGCGAGTCGCAGAAGAGGTTCCACTCGGTCATCGGCAGTGACGATCCGGACCTGTCCGCCTTCGCCCGGGCAGGGGGCAAATTGCTCAGCTACCACGGCCAGTCCGATGAACTCGTTCCCACGCAGGGCACCGTCGACTATCGAAAGCGGGTCAACCGCGAGCTCGGCGGCAACGCGAGAGTGGACAACTTCTACCGCCTGTTCCTGCTGCCCGGCGTCAACCACTGTGCCGGAGGCCCCGGTCCGCAGCCGACGCGCGCCCTGGAACAGCTTGTGGACTGGGTCGAGAACGGCCACGCGCCAGCCACTTTAGACACCGCCGTCACCGATGCCGCCGGGCAGATCACGAGCACCCGGCAGGCCTGCCGCTACCCGCAGGTGAACCACTACGACGGGCACGGCGATCCTGCTTCGGCGTCCAGTTATCGCTGCATCAGCGGCTGACCAGTCAGGCGGGCCGGCACCCGATACGCCGCCTAGCGGCGCGGTGGCCGGCCCGCCGGGCTACAACGTCCAGTCCGCCTGTCGTCCGAGCACAGAAGGTTCGTCATGGATGTTCGCCGTGCCGTTCTCGAGGCTGGTCCGCGCCGCCCCACCACCCAGCGCGCCGGAGCCTCGGGCGCCCTGCTCGACCCTCAAAGCGCGGTGACCACTGACCCGGTCGAGGCTGCTGCCGGCCGGCCTCGACGTCAGGGCGCCGCCCTGCTGGGCCGGCGCCGGGAGCGCGAGGCCCTGGAGCAGCTGCTGGCCAACGCCCGCGCCGGCGACAGCGGAGTGCTCGTACTGCGTGGTGAGGCCGGAATCGGAAAGTCTGCGCTGCTCCACCACCTGACCCGGCGGGCTTCGGGATGCCGGACCACGCGCGCATCGGGCGTCGAGTCGGAGATGGAGCTCGCCTTCGCCGGCCTGCACCAGCTGTGCGCGCCGTTCCTGGACCGCATCGACAAGCTGCCCGTCCCGCAACGGGAAGCGATCGCGACTGCATTCGGCCTGCACGCCGGTGGCCGGGCGGATCAGTTCCTCCTCGGGTTGGCGGTACTCGGCCTGCTGTGCGACGTCGCCCGCCACCAGCCGCTGCTGTGCGTCGTGGATGACGCTCAGTGGCTGGACGAGGCATCGCTGCGGACGCTGGCGTTCGTCGCTCGCCGGCTGGCGGCCGAGAGCGTGGTCCTCGTTTTTGGCGTGCGCGGGTCCGAACCCCTTTCCCACCTGGTGGGACTGCCCGAACTCGTCGTGACAGGGCTGGCCGACCGTGATGCAGCAGATCTGTTGCAGTCGGTGTTGACCGGCCCGATCGACGACGCTGTTCGGCGCCGCATCGTCGCCGAGACCCACGGCAACCCGCTGGCATTGCTCGAGCTGCCGCGGGGGCGGACCTCGGAAGAATTGGCGGGTGGATTCGGTCTGCCGGATGCGGCCGGCCTGTCGGGGCAGATCACGCACAGCTTCTTGCTCCGATTGGAGCGGCTGCCATCGCTGACCCGATTGCTGCTGCTGGTGGCGGCAGCCGAACCTGTGGGCGACCCGATCCTGGTCTGGCGGGCCGCCGGGAAGCTGGGCGTCCCCCCGACCGCGGCCGTGCCGGCGACGGAGGCGGGCCTGATCGACTTCGCAGGCCAGGTCAGGTTCCGCCATCCGCTGGTGCGGTCCACGGTCTACCAGGCGGCGTCGGCAGACGACCGGCGACAGGCCCACGGCGCCCTCGCCGAGGCGACCGACGCCGACGTGGACCCGGACCGGCGGGCCTGGCACCTGGCGCACGCCACCCTCGCTCCGGACGAGTCCGTTGCCGCCGAGCTCGAACGCTCCGCCGCACGTGCCCAGACCCGGGGTGGTCTGGGCGCGGCAGCCGCCTTCCTGGCAAGGGCCGCGCAGTTGACCCCCGACACGCACCTGCGAGCCGAGCGCACGCTGGCTGCCGCGCTGGCCAAGCTGCTCGCGGGTGCACCGCACGCGGCACTGCAGCTGGTCGGCGTCATAGAGACGGGCACGTTGACCCAGTTGCAGCGCGCCCGGGTTGACCTGCTGCGCGCGCAAGTGGCGTTCACTCTCGACCACGGCAGCGACGCTCCACCACTGCTCCTGCGTGCCGCCGCCGGCCTCGCCCCACTTGACGTACCCCGTGCCCGTGAGACGTATCTCGATGCGCTGAGCGCGGCGATGTTCGTCGGTCGGTTCGCCCAGGGTCCAGGGCTCGCCGAGGTTGCGCGCGCGGCGCGAGCGGCGCCGGTGGTGCAGCCGCCACGCGCCGTCGACCTCCTGCTCGACGGGCTGGCTCTCGCGTTCGCCGATGGCTACCCGGCCGGGGCACCGACTCTAAAGCGAGCCGTGAGTGCTTTCCGGGGCGGCTCCGCCAGTCCGGAAGAGCAACTCCGCTGGGGGTGGATCGCCTGCCATGTCGCGGCGGAGCTGTGGGACGACGAGGCGGTGTCCGAGCTCGCGAGACGTCACGTGCAGCTCGCTCGTGACCTCGGCGCGCTCACCGTCCTGCCGAATGCCCTTTCCTGGCTCAACGGTGTCCGGCTCAATGCGGGTGATCTCGACGGATCGGCCTCGGTGATCGCGGAAATTCAGATCATCACCGATGCGATCGGGACCAACGCCACGCCCGGCGTCGCCATCGCCCTCGCCGCTCACCGTGGCGACGAGGCAGAGACGATCAGGCTGATCGACGAGGCCATCGCCGAGTCGGTACCCCGGGGTGAGGGTCTCTCGCTGACGCACACCGAGTGGGCCCGGGCCTTTCTCTACAACGGCCTCGGCCGCTACGACCTGGCGCTGGCCGCGGCACAGGAGGCCCGGGAACACCGCGTCGAGCTTGGCGGCACGACCTGGGTGCTCTTCGAGATGGTCGAGGCGGCTGTCCGGACCGGCCAGCTCGAAGTCGCCGAGCAGGCCCTGGACCACCTTGCGTCGATGACGCGTGCGGCGGGCACCGACTGGGCACTCGCCCTCGAAGCGAGGTCCAGGGCGCTGTTGGAGGTCGGTGATGCGGCCGAAGCGTTGTTCGCAGACGCCATCGACCGGTTCGGCCGCACCAGCATTCGCGGGGAGCTCGCCCGCACACACCTGCTGTACGGCGAATGGCTGCGGCGCACCGGAGCGCGGACCGCGGCGCGCGAGCAGCTGCGCACCGCGCACACGATGCTCTCGTCGATGGGCCTCGAGGGCTTCGCCGAACGAGCCCGTCGTGAGCTGCTCGCCACCGGGGAGGTGGTGCGAAAGCGCAGCGGGGGCGCACCCGAGGAGCTGACCGCCCAGGAGCTGCAGATCGCGCGGATGGCAAAGGACGGTCTGACGAACGCAGAGATCGGGACGCGCCTGTTCCTCAGCCCGCGCACCGTGGAATGGCACCTGCGCAAGGTGTTCACGAAGCTCGTTATCAGCAACCGCCGCGAGCTGCGGAACGCCCTTGACGGCGTGCCACATGCCGTTGCGTCCGCCTAGGCGCCTGCGACGGAGTCGCCAGGCGCAAGTCGGTACAGGGGGGGCGAGTCTGGGTCGGGTTTGCCAGACCCGCCCACGATGCGACGTGGTCGAGCACAGACGGGCGGGGTAGGCCCTGCGCAACCACCCGGGTGTGGCCGCCGACCGGTGATCGGCCCTGGGGACCACGACGGGCGCGAGCGCCGTGACTGTCCACCACTGTGGATCTCGCTGCGGCATCGAAGCAGCACCGACCGGCTGGAGGACGACCATGGCCACCAAGATCACCGTCATCTATGACAACCCGCACGACCCCATGAGTTTCGAGCAGGACTATCCGGAGCAGCTCCGCCTGGCGCTTCGGATCCCGGGACTGAGAAGGGCCGAGAGTTCGAAGGTTGCCCCCCGAGAGGACGGCAGCACGACGCCTGCCTACAGATTGCTCGACCTCTATTTCGACGACTGCGCGGCCGCAAGTGAGGCCGTGACGACTACTGAGGCAGCTGAGTTCTTCCCCAGTGTTTTCACCCTGTCCACCGGTGGCGCGCGGATCGTCTTCGCCGACATCGAGGAGTTCTGAGGCTGTCCCCCGCCGATCCCCCTCGTCGCAACGGCGTGCCAGGAAGTACCGCGGGACCTTCTCCAGTGCGAGCCGGAACACCACGGCGGCACCAAGCGCATGCACGGCCGGCCAGCGCTGGGTGCCGTCGCCCGAGTACCCGGCCAGGCCGTTCTGCCGAGCAATCTGGGTCAGAACGCCGGCCAACCCGCCGTGACCCTGGTTGTGCACCGTGCGGGGCAGCCGGACCGCTGAACTGCGGACGCCGCGCGATGCGAGCTCGAGGATCGCCATCACGGTGACGCTGCGGCCGCCGAACTGACCCTCGGTGGGCAGCGGGTCGGACTCGGTCGAGGGCCGGCCCGGCGCGTACGGACTACCTGAGACCGTGACCAGTGGACAGTCGCTCCCTGATCAGGGGCGTCGCCGAGCGGCCGACCGATCACCCGGGCGATCGCCCCGCCGGTCAGCGTCGAGGAGAGTCACTCGGTGACGGTCACTCCCCCAGGGGGCGAGCCGTCGGCCTGCCTGAGCGATCTCGTAGCGCTGACCCTGGTGGTCAAGAATTCTCACCGATGTCATCACGTCGTGAGAGTGCTCTCTGAAAGGGCGCGGAGGCGTGGTGGACCGAGATTGCCTCCTCGTCCTCCCACCCCTCCGAAAGGTGAAACGTGTTCGGGTCAATGATGTCTGCGGCAAAGACGTAAAAGACGCAGCCGGATTGGTCGGCGGTGAATGGAATGTGGTCGGTGACCGCGTCGATGAACTTCTGCCGGTCGTCAGGGTGCACGCGGTAATAGGCGTTGTACACGACCCCGGTATTGTTCTCGCGACTCTTCACTGTATGTCATCCGGCTGCTCGTTTCTGCTCGAATTATGTGGTGTTATGCCTGTGGAGATTTCGCAAAGAGCGGCAAGTCTACGGATTGACGGACAGATCTCCGCTGAGCGGTCGGGTCGGGGAACCGGTGAAGACAGCGAAAACCGTGTTCTCACGACAAGGTCAACCCAAGCGCGGTGAACCGCACCGAACGCTGCAGTGCTTGACCTCGTTCCGGGAACATCGTTTCGAATGGGCCGGCATCGTCAGCGGGTCCGACGCTCCAACCGTGAACCCGAGCCGCGGTGAGCGCCGCTCGCAGAAGCAGGCTTGTTGGTCAAACGGATTACTGCGCACAGTCGATGCACGAGAGAGTTAACCGACCCGCGAGCGCCGAAATTGCGCCGCCGCCAAAGGAGCCGAGACGTCATGAGAACTGTGAGGTTCGAGCGCAAGGGTGACGTGGGAAGCATCATTCTCGCGAATCAGCCGAACAATGAGCTGAGTCGGGCATTTGCTGACGACCTCCTTGTCGCCGTTCACGATGCAAGTGGCAGCAGCATCCGGGTGTTGATCATTCGTGCTGAGGGCCCGAACTTCGGCACCGGCGGCGATGTTCCCGAGTGGGTGGGAAAAGACACGAACTGGTTCCGCACCTTCATCGCCGAGGTGAATCGGGCTTACGGTGCGATCGAGGCCCTTCGGATTCCGACCATCAGCGCTGTTCGTGGCGCTGTCATCAGCGGTCACTACGAGCTTGTCCTTCGAGCCGACCTCATCATCGCCGGCGAGACGGCCACCTTCACCTGGGTCGAGTCGAATACAGGCTTCACCCCTTTGGCGGGTGGTCTACAGCGACTCGCGGAACGTGTGGGCCGGAGTCGGGCCGCCGCTCATGTGTTGATGGCCGAAACAGTGCACGCCACCGAGGCCGAGCGCATCGGGCTTGTCTATCGCGTTGTACCGGATGAGGAACTCGAGTCTGCTGCTGATGACCTCGGCGAGGAGCTTGCACGAGGTGCAACTCGTGGCTACTCCGCGACTCGCGCCCTGCTGAAGGCTTGGTCCAGCGGAGGCGTGGCGGGCGCCGACGAGCTCATGCTCGATCTGTCGATGGATCTCTACACATCAATCGACGTACAGAATGCGATAGCCGAGATCGCCCGCGCCGCGAAGAACTCTGAGAACTACGCCCACCCCTCATTTGTCGGGCAGTAGACGGCATCAAGGCGGCCACCCATGACAGAGGTGGCCGGCTTGACACTGTTGCAGGAACGCAGTGTGCAGTGATCCTCATGCTCAATCACAGGAGGCCGGGGGCCACGATGATGACAATTCAAGAGCCGGGGCGGCGGGGAGGACGGTGGGGAACGGCGGTCCCGTTCATCGCTGCGGGAGCGGTCGCCATGCTCCTTCTTTCGGCGTGTACGACCTCCCCGCCCGCAGACACAGGACCCGGTTCCGGATCCGACAATTCGGGGCTCGAGCGCTTTTACGGGCAGGAACTCACCTGGGGCGCGTGCGACGACTTCGCCACCACTGCCCCACAGGTCGAGGTCGTCACTTCCGGCGTAGGCGAGTGCGCGCGCCTGGAAGTGCCGCTCGATTACGACAACCCTGCCGGTGCAACCGCATCCGTCGCCGTTTCTCGAGTGGCGGCCCGCGGTGAGGCGATCGGATCGTTGCTGCACAACCCAGGTGGGCCCGGCGGCCCCGGACTGCTCGGCGGGCTCGCAATGGGTGTTCTGCTGGCCGAAAGCCCCATCGGGGACAAGTTCGACATCGTCGGGTTCGATCCTCGCGGCGTCGGTGCGACCGTCCCGGCCGCGGACTGCTATTCCGCCGAGGGCACCACGCGCGGTGACGAGCTCTTCCCCTCCCTTGCGCTGCGCCCAGCACTCTCCGAGGACGACACCCGCGCGGTGTTCGAGCGCTGCGCGGAAGGGTCCGGCGGCGCTGACGCGCTCGCGCACATGGGCACGCGTGACACCGCGCGTGACATGGACGTTCTGCGCGCCGTTCTCGGCGACGAGAAGCTGAACTTCCTCGGCCAGAGCTATGGCACCCGCCTGGGCGCGGTCTACGCGGAAGAGTTCCCGGAGCGGGTCCGAGCGATGGTCCTCGACGGCGCCTTCGACCCCACACTCGGCACCATCGAGCGCTTCGCATCGTCCTACGGCGGATTCCAGACCGCCTTCGATGCGATGGCCGTCGATTGCGCTCGGCAGGCCGAATGCCCACTCGGGACCGACCCAACCCAAGCCGTCAAGGTGTTCCAGTCCATCGTGCGGCCACTGCGTCAGCAACCCGTTCCCGCCGGCGAGAGCGAGCTCGACTTCGACGACGCCATCAACGCGGTGATTGCCGGCCTTTACAGTGAAGCCGCTCGACCGATGCTGCTCCGGGGCATCGCCCAGGTGCGCGAAGGTCGTGGCGACATCCTGTTCGAAGTCGGCGGTGACGGCACGCTCGACACCGAGACGGTGAACGGCAACCTTTCCGAAGCGCTCGTCGCGATCAACTGTATGGACGAGCAGCGCTTGACCCCCGACGACATCATCCGGCTGCGTGAGCGGACAGCGGAGGTCGCGCCGTTCATGGATGCCGGAGAGGGAATCGCCGTCGGCGCTCGGGACGCGTGCGAGTTCTGGCCCGCCGAGCCAACTCTCGGCATCCCGTACGCGCAGGATGTCGAGGGACTGCCCGCGACGCTCGTCGTCTCGCAGCGCGGTGATCCGACGACGCCGCACTCCGGGGCGATCACGCTCGCGAAGGCGCTGGGGAGCTCCCTGCTGACGGTGGAGGGCGCCAACCACACTGTCGTCTCGGGCGGCAAGAACCCCTGCGTCGACGAGGTTGCGTCCAACTACCTGATCACACTCGAGCTGCCGGAGAGAATGCCGAACTGCAGCGCCTGATGGGGGTGTGCTCAGGGGAGCCGCAGCTCCCTCAGCTGCCGGCGGGAGGTGATACCCAGCTTGCGAAAGATGCTGCGCAGATGGGTTTCAATGGTGCGTGGGCTGAGGAAGAGTTGCGCTCCGACTTCGCGGGAGGTTGCTCCGGTCGCGACCAACCGGGCAATCTGCAGTTCATGGTCAGTGAGGGCGTTGGCCGGCTGATCCGACCTCTTACGCGGATGCGCGCCGGTGGCACGAAGCTCGCGGGCCGCCCGGGCCGCGAAGGACCGGGCTCCCATTGTCGACAGCGATTCGTGTGCGATTCGGAGCTGTTCGCGGGCGTCCTGCCGCTGGCCTCTTCGGCGCAACCACTCCCCGTAGACCAGATGCGTGCGGGCGAGGTGGCCTTTCACGCCAGATGTCTTCAGCCACTCGATCGACGCTTGGTAGAGGTCGCCAGCGGAGCCATCGGTGGTGACAAGTGCTCGGGAGCGCGCGGCCAGTCCCAGCGCCCACGCGGTGCCGCTCGCAGCCGCCCGCGAGCAGAGTTCCTCGAGCGCGACTTCCGCTCGCGTCGGCTGATCGGCGCGCACGGCCGCTTCCACGAGTTCGGGCAAAGAGATGCTGCTGTTGGAGATCTCGTCTGTCTGACATGCCCGGACGGCCGCGTCCGCTGCCGCCGAATAGTTCCCTTGACCGTTGTGGAGTACGGCCAGTGCGTAGTGGGCGGTAGCAGCGACCGCGCTTCGTTTCCGGTCTCCCACATCCTTGATGCTGGCGGTGTACAGCCGGGTGGTTTCCTCATCCTCACCCCGCCACGCGGCGAGGATGAGCTGCGCGTAGCGCTGTGGAACTGCGCCCGTTGCCTGCGTGATCGCCGCGCCCTCCGCAGCCAGCTCGGCGGCCTGGGAGAGCTCGCCGGAAAGCACCAGCACGCCGGCCAGTGCGGCGATCGCCCCGGGGAGGGTGGTCAGCGCACCAGCCTCGCGCGCGAGTCGGACATTACGCAGCGCCAGTACGCGCCCCTGCTCCTCGTCAAGAATCCCCGCCGCGGTCCTGGTGGCAAGCCACAACCAACGGCGGCTTCCCATCTGGCCGACCGCCTCACCGTCGAAGCCATGATCACGAAACGCCTCGATAGCCCGGCGCACCGCAGGCAATCCCGCTTCGTATCCCTCGGTGAACGTGGTGACGAGACCATCGAGCAGCTGATCCGGCGGGCGGGGTGGCTCGGAGGGCGCCGGCGCTGCGAGAGCAGCCTCTGCCACTTCCTTCACACCCCGCTCGTTGCCGAGTCCGCCGATGATCATCGCCGCGTCCAGCGCGTGCAGATAGGTTTCGCGGGCGAGCGGAGCATCCAACGGCGCCAGTGTCTCGGCAGCGTCCAGCAGCATCCCGGGTGCGTCGCTGCCCTGCGTCCGATGAAACGCGAGCCGCGCTCGGAGCAGATCAACACGAGCGCGCTGCAGGTCGTCCAGTGGTCCCGCCGAAGCGACCGCCAACAACTCCAGAGCCGCCGGGTATGCGCCGGCATCATGTTTGGCGTGCGCAGCCTCGAGTGCGCGTCTCGCGCGGACCGCAGGCGCTGGGGTGATTTCCGCGGCTTGCTGGAGGAAAGCAGCCGCGGCAGCCGCGCCGCCGCGAGCGAGCGTCCGAGCAGCCGAGCGTTCCAACTCCATGGCGGCCCGCTCGTCGGTGCCCACCACCGCCTGTGCGCGGTGCCATGCAAGACGGTCCGGATCGACGTGCGGGTCGATGGCCGCCGCCAGCGCCTCATGGGCACTGCGCCTGTGCGACGGCGTCGCTGCGCGATACACCGCCGAGCGTACGAGCGGGTGCCGAAACCTCACGCGGGCGCCGATTTCCAGCAGCCCCGACGCTTCAGCCGGCGCGGCGGCAGCATGGTTCATCCCGAGCCGCTCGACCGCCCGCCACAGCAGCGGTGCGTCGCCGGTTGGGTCCGCTGCGGCCACGAGCAGCAGCATCTGAGTTTCAGCGGAAAGGCCGGCCGAGCGACGTTGAAAAGTCCCTTCTATGCGGCGCGGGACGCTGAGCACATGAGGCAACTCGAATCCTCCCGCCAGCTCCGTCGGCGGTGCGCTTCGGGGCAGCTCGAGCAGCGCGAGTGGGTTCCCGCGCGCCTCCGCCAGGATCCTGTCGCGCACGTCGTCGTCGAGAGGGGTGCGTACCGCGTCGGTGAGCAGCACCCGCGCATCGCTCTCGTTGAGGCCGCCCAAACGCAGCTCCGGGCTGAGGCCGGCGAACACGTCGACGGGCTGACCCTCCGTGTCGCGCAACGCAAACGCCAGCACAACCCGTTCTGCTGCCACCCGCCGGGCGACGAACGCCAGAACCTCCGCAGATGCCTGGTCGAGCCATTGCGCATCGTCGATGAGACACACCAGTGCGCGTTCTTCAGCAACTTCGGCCAGAAGATTCAAGGTCGCGAGACCGACGAGGAACCGATCCGGCGCGGCACCGACACGTAGTCCCAGCGCCACACCGAGCGCGGCCTGTTGCGGTTGCGGTAGCGCACCGGCCCGATCCAGCAACGGCGCACACAGCTGGTGTAAGCCTGCGAACGCGAACTGCGTCTCGGATTCCATTCCACAGCAGCCTGCCGCGCGAAAACCAGCCGCCACCGCAGCTACTCGAGCGTGATCGAGCAGCGCACTCTTCCCGATGCCGGCTTCCCCGCGCACCACCAGCACCCCGCTGCGCCCGGCCTTCGCCCCTGCCAGCAGGTCTTCGATGACGTCGCGCTCCGCGCGGCGCCCCAGGAGATTCGTCAGCTCCGCTCCCATGCATCGTGGTCAAGGCCTGTGCCCACCACCGGGTCGTCGTCCACGGTACAAGTGACATCTGAACACCCGGTACTCCCCCCAACGGCGAAACTCAGTGAAACTCACCGACGCGAGCGAGCGCCCACCGCTGCGAGCCTGACGACACGGCAACGAAAATGATGCCGAGTGAACTGAAATCGCGGGGAGAAACACCATGACGTGGAGCACGCGCGAGCTCGCAGACTTGGCGGGAACGACGGTCAACACCATTCGGCACTACCATTCGCGGGGGCTTCTCGACGCACCTGAGCGCAGATACAACGGCTATAAGCAGTATCGAGTGCAGCACCTCGTGCGCCTGCTGAAGGTGCGGCGAATCGTAGAGCTGGGCGTTCCCCTCGCGCAGGTCGAAGCGGCCGGAAATGACGGCCATGCGTTGCTCGGCACATTGCGGCAGCTCGACGCGTCCTTGGCGGCCGAAATCAAACGGATGCATCGCAAGCGATCGGACATCGCGGCCATACTTCGCGTCCATGCACCCGTCGACACGCCCCGGGGCTTCGAGTCCGTTGTGGCGGACCTGTCGGACGCCGACCTGTCCCTCATCCACATCTACAGCCGGCTGTACGACGAGCGTGAAGTTTTCAGCCTGAAAACGTTGGTAGCCAGGGAGCCTGTCCAGATCAGACGGGAGTTCGCCGCGCTGCGCTCCGACGCAGACGAGGCAGTTCGCCAGTACGTCGCGGACCGAATGGCCGCTGAAACAGCGAACTGGCGCTCGGTCGAGCGCGACGAGTTGACGCAAGACGTCCCGCGCTGGCATCCGAATGAAGGCGCGACTCGCAGAGCCATTGCCGAGGCCCTGAACGAGCTGTACAACCCGGCCCAACGCGACGTTCTCCTTCGTGCCTCTGCGTCGATATCCGCCGCGCCGCGCAGTTTGCCGATGGCAGAAGCGCATCACCAGAACACCAGTCTGTTGACCTGCGCATAGCGCCTGGTGTCATGGCACCTTGAGCCGGCGACACAACAATCGATGATGGCGAACGCGAAAGAGGGCCCCGTGTCGAATGATCAGGAACGTGAGACGGACGCAGAGGCGCGGATGTCACCGGAGCCGCTGCTCGTCGAGGACGCACTGCTTCTGCTCTTCCAACCCGATTCCGGAACGATCGCCGGTGAGAACATTCTGTTCTACGTGCTCGGCGGTGCTGTGCTCGCCGACCTCGCGCTCGCCGGGCGGATCAAGACCGGGGAGCACGGACTGTCCGCCCGTGTCCATGCTGCCGGCAACGGCCCCATGCCGGACGCGCTCCTCGACCCGGCCTGGTCGTACGTGTCGCAAAAACCGCGGGGCGTGCAATCGGTTCTCGCAGCGATTGGGCCTTCTCTGCGCGGCCCGGTCCTTGACAGGCTCGTCGGGCGGGGCGACCTGCGCCGTCGGGAGGGCAAGACCCTCGGCATCTTCCCGTCCACGAAGTTGTCTCTGGAAGGCGAGCGCCGCTCGACGTTGATTGCGCGCGCGAGAGCGGCCCTCGTCGACGGCGAGACAGCCGATGCCCGCACAGCGGCGAGCGTCGCGCTGCTGTCGGCCAGCGGCACGCTCCCTCAGTTCCATCGTGAGATCCCGTGGAGCGGTGACGTCTACACCCGCGGCAAGGAGTTCGAGCGTGGCGACTGGGGCGCCTCCGCTGCTTCGAGTGCGGTCACTCGAACGCTGAACGCGGTCGTCGTCAACGCGGCAATCGCGGCGACGGCGTTGCCGCGGATGTGATCAGGTCGGGCGTGCGGAAACCCGCCCTCGCTCAGCAGCGTTCGGCCGCGCGAAGCGAACGTTCGCGGAGCCATACCATCGCAAGGGCCGCGAGGCATGCTGCGGCGGGCACCAGCAGTGCGAGGCCGCCGACAGAGCCCGCCGACCGGTCAACGGCGACCGCGCCGCCCCCGGTGAGGAGCGCGTTCATCGTCGTCGTCCACAGGTTGTTGGCCGTGTGGAAGGCGATGGCGGCTTCCAGCCCCCGGGTGATCAAACCCATCACGGCAGTGCAGACCGAGAAGAAGATGTAGTACGCGAAGAGGTTGGGGTCCGTCGAACCGTGTACGAGCGCAAACATCAGACTCGAGACCATCAGACCCGTGATGAAAGCCGGCTTCACTGATCGGAACCACGATCCGGCGGCAGGCAGGATCGCCCCCCGGAAGATGATCTCTTCGCCGGTCGTCTGGATCGGCGTACTGAGAACCATGACGACCAGGATGCCGACCGTCATGCTGGTGACTCCGAAGCCGGTCCAGCCGACGGCCTCTGACGCGGTGACCCCGACGAGCGCCATGCCGAGGCCCACGATCACGAGCGAGCCGAGGAAGTAGATCAACAGGCGGCGCCGGTCGAACAGACGGGGAGCGCTGAAGACGATCCGCCACGGCACGGTCGCGAACCACCCGATCAGCGTCAGCGCAAGCAGTGCGGTGACACCGGTGCTGAGGTTGGCCGCCAGAAGCTTCAAGGGAGTGAGTTCCTGTGCGAAGGGATCGCCCTCGACGAGACCGGCCAGCAGGTATAACCCGAGTTGGGTCAGCAACAGCGTCACCGGGAGTGCCGCGATCAAGATGACCGACTTCCACCACGGCATCCGAATGTGGACACCGAAGGGACGGTTCTCGTCGAGCGCGGGTAGAGAGCGACCGGGGTGTACATGTGCGGCACCGCGTGGGTCGATCAGGAGCGACGGATCATTGCCATCGCCGGCGAGCGGGTTCATTTTCCTTCTTCGACTTTCTCTGGGAGGCGCCGGCTCCGCCGGCAGGGTGGGCGTGCTCTTACGCGCGGCATTCAGCATCGGATGACTCCGACGCTCTGAAGCCACACTGCTGTGTCCGTGTCGGTTCAGGCCAGGACGGCGATGGCTTCGATCTCGACGAGCAGGTCCGGAGTCCACAGCGCCTGCACACCAATCACGGTGATCGGCGGCAGTGGGGATCTGAACCCGTCGGATGCCTGGGCCCGGGCGGTGCCCTCCAGAAGACCACTCGCCATTTCCTGCGTCCAGTCGACCACGTAAATGGTGAGTCGTGCGATGTCACTGACGTCGCCGCCCGCACCCCTCACCCCCGTGGCGACGTTCTGCAGTGCGGAGTGCACCTGCCCTGCGATCGCCGTGGAGGTCACTTCTCCGGTGGCAGTCACTGACGCCTGTCCGGCGAGCAGCAGGATCCTTGTACCGGTCGCGAGCGCGACGGGCGCGTAATCCTGCTGCTGCAGCAGTCCATCCGGGTGACTGAGGTGCACGGTCATCGAAGTTCCTTTCGTCGGTCGCCTGTCGTATATGACGAGGCGATGGGAGGGGCGCCACAGGGCAACCGGCGCAGGAGTTGTCGTATATCTGACTGGGGAGATTCGTAGGATCGATTCACGATGAGAAAGGAGACGCCATGTTCCCGCAACCAGGTCAACGGATTCCCGCGACTTCGCCCAACGTGAACATGTCTTGACCCTGTGGCAAGCACACGGTCTTCAATGCATCATCATCGGTCATTCGCTCGCAATGAGCTGATCACCAAACCCGTTCGGGCGCAGTCGCGCCGGAAACACCAGATGAGGAATTTCGATGATTGCTGACACCATGAAGGCCGTCGTCCTGACCCGTTTCGGTGGTGCCGACGCTTTTGAACTACGCGCCGTCGCCGTACCGAAGGTCGAATCCCGCCAGGTGCGGGTCCGCGTCCATGCGACCTCCGTCAACCCGCTCGACCTTCAGATCCGTCGCGGGGATTACGCAGACCACGTCCCTCTCCCGGCGATCATCGGACACGACATCTCCGGCGTGGTCGAGGAAGTCGGGTCACACGTGACCGAATTCCGCGTGGGCGACGAGGTCTACTACACCCCGAGAATCTTCGGCGGCCCCGGCTCGTACGCCGAGCAGCATGTCTCCGATGTCGATCTCGTCGGTCGGAAGCCGGCGAATCTCAGCCACCTCGAGGCGGCCGGCCTGACACTCGTCGGAGGGACGGTGTGGGAGGCGCTGGTGACGCGAGCTCAGCTCACTGTCAGTGAGACCATCCTCATCCACGGCGGCGCGGGGGGCGTCGGCTCGATCGCGATCCAGATGGCGAAGGCGATGGGCGCACGGGTGATCACCACAGCGAAAGCCGCCGACCATCAGTTCGTGCGCTCGCTCGGAGCGGATGCGGCGATCGACTTCACTGCGACCGATTACGTCGAGGCCGTTGCCGAGTTGACGCGTGGCCAGGGAGTCGACGTCGTCTTCGACACGATCGGCGTGGACACGCTCTCCAGAAGTCCACTGACACTGGCAGACTTCGGGCGCGTCATCAGTATCGTCGACATTTCGCAACCACAAAACCTCATCGAGGCGTGGGGTAAGAACGCCGCCTATCATTTCGTGTTCACTCGGCAAAACCGCGGGAAACTGGACGCACTCACCAATGTGATCGAGCGCGGTCTCGTGAGACCGGTCATCGGCGCCACCCTGCCGCTCGCGCGAATGGGCGAGGCTCACGAGCTCCTGGAGAACAGACGGTCGTATGTATTCCACGGAAAGTTCGCCATCGACGTCGTAGGCGACACCGTCGTCCTCCCCCGTCGGGTGTAGCGGCCCGCTACGGATCCCATTGCCGTTCATGCGTTGTGCGGCGCGAACGGACCACCAGCGGCGAACAACCGCTCTGCGAAGCGTTCTGCGATGCGCCTGTGGGTGGCGGTGTCCGGATGGAGCCGATCGGGCAGCGGCAGTTCGGCGAAGTCGGCCTCGCCATAGAGGTCGAGCCCGTCGAGGTGATGCAGGTTCGGGTCGGCGGCCGCTCGCTGGGCGGCGATCCGTGCCAGCTCGTCGCGGATGACGCGGAGGGTCAGCTTTCCGCTCGCCCGCTCCCCCGGGTCACCGGTGGCGATGAACTGCACGAGCCCCCTGCCGAGGGCGGCCAGGTCGAAGGAGCCGGGGCCGGGTGTGTCCTCGTGGATCGGGCAGTAGATGGGTGAGACGACGAGCAAAGGTGTTGTCGGGTGGCCGTCACGAATAGTGTCCAGAAAGCCCTGCACGGCCGGACCGAAGGCGCGCAGCCGCATCACATCGGTGTTGACCAGGTTGATGCCGATCTTCACGCTGATCAGATCGGCCGGTGTGTCGCGCATGGTGCGGGCGGTGAACGGGTCGAGCAGTGCGCTGCCGCCCAGGCCGAGATTCACCAGGTCAACGCCGCCGATGGCGGCGGCGAGCGCGGGCCAGGTGGCAGTGGGACTGGTGGCATTGGAGCCCTGACTGATGGAACTGCCGTGGTGCAACCAGGTTCTGCCCTGACGGGACACTGGCGAGACCGGCGCATCCGTGCGCAGGGCTACCAGTTCGGTTCTCTCGTTGTGCGGCAGCCAGATCTCCAGGTCCTTCATACGGTCGGGCAGACCGGTGAAGCGGATCATCCCGGGTGGGCCCGACAGCTGCTCGGAGGAACCACTTCTCATGTCGATGGTCACTGTGTCACCACCTGCGACGCAGGCCTGGTCGACCAGCTCACCGTCGACCAACAGGTCGTAGACGCCGTGCGGGCGGGAGGGAAGACCGGTGTAGATCTGTCTGGTGGCCAGCGCATACAGCTCGACAGTCGTTGCGCGGGTGCGGAAGGCAAGTCGGACACCGGCGGGTTGAGCCTCCACCATGGCGAGTTGCCCGTCGGTGTTCTGGGCGCGCAGCCATGCGGGCAGCCGGTGCGGCAACAGTCCGCGAGCGGTCTGCTCCACCTCCAGCGCGCCACGCAGGAAATGTGTGCTGATCGGGGTGGTGATCCAGGGTGAAGGCATTTTCTCTGTCCGTCGATCGATGGATGGTCGCCAACCAGTATCCGGCGGCTGCCGCCGATGACCAGTGACGTCACGTCACCAGCAACCGTGACATCACGTCACACAGCCGCACTGACACCTCATCACGCAGTACAGGTGACACCGCGTTACTGACGGGCGGCTGCGCCCGCTGATGGGATGTACGCAGTGCTCCAACCGTTTCGAAGAAAGGGCTTGTCATGACCCAAAGCGTCAGCGGCCTGCCGATTGCGGAAGATATTCGCTCCGCCGCCCGGCAGGCATTGAGGGAGTATTTGGACCACCTGTCCGCTGGCCGCATCGAGCAGTGGGTCGACCTGTTCACCCCGGATGGTGTGCTGGAGTCCCCCTACGCCCCAGCGGGTTACCCGTCGAAGGTGTCGGGAAGGTCGGGATTGCGACAGTACATTGCCAATTCGGCCAAATTCTTCCGGATGCAGTTCATGGACCTGCGCTTTCACGAAACAGCCGAGCCGTCACTGGTCATCGCGGAGTTCCGGAGCCAGGGGGTCGCTCTGGCGACCGGCCGTCGATATGAGCAGACCTACATCTCGGTCGTGGAAACGACCGACGGGAAGATCTCGCGCTATGTCGATTACTGGAACCCACTCGTCACCGAGCGGGCGCTGCGCGTCGGCCCTTCGGAAAGAAGCCGCTGGGTGTCCGGTTTCGCCTGGTTCTGACCGCCGCCCGCACCGGGCGCGAGGCGGGGGTCACGCCTGCCGCGGCGTGCTGAGCGACTCGCTGTCGAGGCTGGCCGGCAGGGTCGCCGGTGATGCGGTGCGGCGAGGCCACGTCCAGGCGGAGCGCAGGATGAAGGCCAGGATCAGCACCTCGAGTCCGATGGAGAGTGCGTAATAGAAGGCCCAGTCCCGGGATGCCCCTGCCGCGTTGAAAACCATGACGGGGATGTAGAGAGATGCCACGACGAGGTTCGTCGCGCGGTTCACCCGGGCGGGCAGCGTCATGGAGAGCATCACCATCAGGGCCGGGATCCCTATGACCACCAGGAAAATGGTCACCAACGTCGGGGTGATGTCGAACTCAAAGATGCCGCCACCCCGGATTTGGTCGATGGCGCCGGGCTGGTAGAGGTGGAAGTAGTCGATGTAGATGACGAAGAACATCAAGCTGGTCCATGCTGCAGCCAGCTTGGCCTGCACGGGCATTCGCAGATCGACCAGCGTGCTGTGGGACTGCGGCGTTCTCATCACGATTCTCCTTGTGGTGATCGGGGGGCCTGATTGGGAGGCTTGATCGGGTGTGTGCTTTCACCTTCACAAATGCCGGCGGCGGGCACATCAGCCCTGGAGCCTGATCCGACCTGGCCGTTCGGACAGCCGTGTTCTTGTACATTCGGCGGATACGCCCCGCACGCGGCTGCCTAAGCTGATCGGATGGCCGTCAGCGCACTCCGCTCGCTGTGGGCCGAACCTCGACCCGCGAACCCCCCGGACCGGGGGCCGCGAGACTGGGCCCTGGTCGCGGTACTGGTCGCCTGGTCGGTGCTCGAAGCGGTGCTCCGCCAGGACCTGGCGCCGAGCCCGCTGCTGGCGCTCGAAGTGCTCGCGGTCGTCGGGCCCCTGTTGTGGCGACGCGCGCACCCGCTCGCGGCGGTCGTGGTCTCCATCGGCACGTTGACGATCGTCGACAGCGTCAGAATCCTCACCGGTTGGCAAGGCGCCCTGCTGAACAGCAGCATCGCGGTGCTGATTCTGGCCTACGCCCTGTTCCGGTGGGGTTCCGGTCGGGAAGCCGCAAGCGGCCTCGGCGTCATCCTGCTCTGGCTGGCAATCATCACCACCCACGGCGCCGACCCCACCAGCCTGGTGGAGGCGCTCGCCGGATATGCGTTCTTCCTGTTCGCCGCCGCGCTCGGAGCCGCGATCCGCTATCGCACGAAGATCCGCCTCCGCGATATCGACCAGGCCAAAGCCCGCGAACGCGAACAGCTCGCTCGTGAACTCCACGACACCGTCGCCCACCACGTCTCGGGCATCGTCATTCAGGCGCAGGCGGGACGTGCCGTCGCGGCCGGGTACCCCGAGCGTGCCATCGACGCCCTGGCCACCATCGAGGACGCAGCCACCCGCACCCTGACCGAGCTGCGCGCCATCGTCGGCGTGCTCCGCGCCCCACAGGACAACGAGTTCGCGCCGCAGCCCGGCGTGGCCGACGTCGAGCAGCTCGCCACCGATGGCCGGACGCGGCCCTGCGTCAAGGTGACGCTCTCCGGCGAGTTCGACGACCTCAGCCCAGCGGTCGGCGCCGCGATCTACCGGCTGGCCCAGGAATCCATCACCAACGCTCGACGGCACGCCCGCCACGCCACCCAGGTCACCGTCGCCGTGACAGGCGAAGCCAACCAGGTACGGCTGACCATCGACGACGACGGCTCCGCCGCCGGGGGCCGCGCCGCAGCGGGTTACGGCGCAGTGGGGTACGGCCTGGTGGGCATGCGGGAACGCGCCGCATTGCTCGGCGGCACCTTCCACGCAGGCCCCGCCGCCGAGCAGGGCTGGCGGGTAGAGGCAGTCCTGCCCCGTAACGGGACGGCTCGATGACCATCAGGGTTCTCATCGCCGACGACCAGCCCATCGTGCGCACCGGGCTGACGATGCTGCTCGACGCCCAACCCGACATCGAAGTGGTGGGCGCGGCCGCCGACGGGCGCGAGGCAGTCCGCCTGGCGCTCCAGCTGCGCCCCGACGTCGGCCTGTTCGACATCCGGATGCCGCTGATGGACGGCATCGAAGCCACCCGACGCCTCGCCGGCCCCGATGTCACCGACCCCCTGCCGATCGTCGTCATCACCACCTTCGACCTCGACGAGTACGTCCACGGGGCACTCAAAGCAGGCGCCCGCGGGTTCCTGCTCAAGGACGCCGGACCAGCCCTGCTGACCCAGGCCATCCACGCCGCCGCCGACGGAGACGCACTGATCGCGCCCAGCGTGACTGTGCGACTGCTGGCAGCGTTCGCCCACGCACGGACCTCACGACCGAAGCAGCCGATCGAGCCTCTCACCGCCCGCGAGGAGGAAGTCCTCGTGCCGGTAGCCCAGGGCCGCACCAACAATGAGATCGCCGGCGAGCTCTACATCACCCCGAGCACCGTCAAAGCCCACCTCGCCAGCCTCATGCGGAAGCTCGGCGCCCGAAACCGCGTCGAGGTCGCCATGTGGGCCCACGAGACCGGCCGCATCTGACGCCGCACCCGATTCTCGGGCTGGCGCTCGTCGACATCGGCAGCCGCGTCAGCACTCTGGACCACACCATTTCGGCAGTGCAGGTCTCGGCCCCGTCGGTGGCCCCGACGGGGAGCAGTCAGATCAGCTGCCGCCGTCCAAGACGTTCCGCAGCGTCTTTGCGAAGGCCTCAGGCTGCCCCGCATATCCGAACTCGCCGCCCATGAAGCCGCCGTGGTGGCTCGGAAAGACCGTGGCCTGCTGACCGAGTAGTTCGGCGGTGGCCACGGAGGTGCGGGCGGTGAAGGTGCCGGCGGATTCCTCCCCCACGGCGATCACCACCCGGGTCGGTGCCGCGGTGAGCGCCGAGATGTCGGGGGCATACGCGCTGACCGCGGTGGATCGTTCTGACAGCAGCGGGTCGTCGCGGGATCCGTCGTCCTCGGTGGGCATTCCGAACATCGCCGGATCCGGAGCGCCCTGCGCGAAGTAGTCGTCGGTGAACTCGCCCTGCCACGACGTCATCGCGATGAAGGCCGCCATTCCGGCCCCAGACCCCCTGGCCTGGTACACCTCTCGAACACCGGTAAAGGCGCGGTCGGCGGCTGCGGCGTCTGGGAGCACCGGAATCATCGGTGGTTCGTGGGCCACCAGGGTGGTGACGTCGTCCGGGTGGGCGGCCACCAGTGCGAGGGCGGTGACCGCGCCGCCGCTGCTGGCGAACATCTCAACCGGTCCGGCGCCGAGCGCCGTGATGATGGCGTGCACATCACCTGCCTGCGCTGCAGGAACGGCTGCGTCCCCGCCGTCCTTGCGCTTGCTCCGGCCAAGGCCGCGCGGGTCATAGGTGACCACGGTGCGGTCCGGGAAGTACGACGCCAAGGTGTGGAAGCCGCCGGCGTCCATCGGCTGACCGATCATCAACAGCGGCGGGCGCCCGTCAGCTGTGGGCAGGGGTCCGTCAACGTCGTAGACGAGGTCGACGTCGGGGGTTTCGAGGATGTGCGTCGTCATCATGCACAATTCGACCTCTCCCACGGCGTGAACTCATCGGGTGCGCCAGCTCAGCGTCCGGCTGCAGTCCCGTGTGCCTTCCCCGACCCAGCCCCGTGCCCACCAGTCAACCTGAGAGCGGACTCGCAGAATGGTCCGAGGGAGACCGGGACGGCGACGACGCGCTCCTGCCGTACACGCTGAAGGCGCTCGAGGAACTCAGGGCCCGCAACCGCATCACTGGGCTAGTTTGCGATGGCGTCCATGCGCATCTTCGTCTGTGATCCGCACCAGCATCTTGCCGGTGTTCGCGCCTCGCATCATTCCCAGGAAAGCGTCGACCGTATTGTCGATGCCGTCGACAACCGTCTCGTCGTAGGCGATCTCGTCAGCCGCGAGCCATTTCGTCATGCGCTCGGTGAACTCCGGCAGGAGGTGGTTGTACGACGGGAGCGTGAAGCCCTTGAGCATCAATCCACGGGTCACGATGTTCGACATGTTGCGCGGGCCGGGGGTTGCCGCGGTGTCGTTGTACGACGCGATTGCCCCGCACAACGCCGCACGACCGTCTCTCTTGAACGCTTCGAGGGCCGCTTCGAGATGGTCACCGCCGACGTTGTCGAAGAACACGTCGATGCCATCGGGCACCACCTGGGCCAGTTGCCGCGAGACCGCCCCGTCCTTGTAGTTGAAAGCTGCGTCATAGCCGTACTTGTCGGTGAGCAGCGCAATCTTCTCGGGAGTGCCCGCGGAGCCGACGACGCGTCCCGCGCCGAGCAGCTTCGCGATCTGACCCACCGCGGTACCGACGGCTCCGGCCGCGCCCGACACGAAAACGTCGTCGCCGGGCTTCAGACCTGCAATGGCGGTGAGCCCCACGTACGCGGTCATCCCGGTGAGTCCGAGCACGCCCAGGTAGATCGACAGCGGATGGCCGGGCACCTCGGGCACGACCCGGAAGCCCGCCGCCGGTTCCTGCACGAGGTCGCGCCAGCCGTACTGGTGCAGCACAATCGCACCGACCGGAATGTCATCTGCGGCCGACTCGATCACCCGGCCGATCGCGCCACCGGTCAGCGTCTCGCCCAGCGCGAACGGCGGCACATAGCTCTTGACGTCGTTCATCCGCCCACGCATGTACGGGTCGACCGACACGAACTCGTTCGCGACCCGAATCTCGCCCGGTTCGAGCGGACCATACGTCGCGGTCGTCGTGTGGAAGTCGTCGTGCGTCGGCCACCCATCGGGGCGGCGGACGAGCTGGATCTGGGTGCTGATGGCCATGAACCGTGAGAGTAGTAGTGGAGAAGGTGCTGCGGTCCGAGTCGGTGTCGACGGGGCGGGTCGCCCGTCGTCTGGGCCGGCGCCCGGCTTCCCGGTGTGGCGTCCCCGAACCGTGGTCCTGGGTTCCTACGGTGAGGCATGGTCGTCAACAGGGGCCGCAGGGCCAGGGCGGCCAGCAAGCGCCGGCGCCGGATGAGCCGTGTCGAGCACGACTTGAGTGTCGAGCAGTGGACGGCGTTGCAGCAGGAGTGGGGTGGCTGCGCCTATTGCGGCGCCACCGGCACACCACTGCAACGTGACTGCGTCCAGGCTTTGTCGCGCGGCGGCCGGTACACGCTGGACAACATCGCGCCGGCCTGCGCCTCCTGCAACGCCAGTAAGTGCAACGACGAGGTCACCGGATGGCTGCGGCGCAAACGGCTCGACGAACGCGCGTTCCTGTTGCGCCACGTCCAGATCCAGGTGGCCATGGCGGCGAGGTTCTCCGCCGTGGAGCCGGACCGGACCGAGGCTCCGGAGAGCTGACCCGGTCCGACCGCCCCCAGAAACCACTGTCGCTGGACGAACGCGTAGTGGTGCTGGTACCGGCGGATCGAGAGGTTCGGGTGCTGGGTTGACCGACCGGGGCGGTCACCGACAGCGGTGCCGAGGACGCCGACGTTGCAGCCACGGTGGTCGCGGATCCGACCGGAGCAGGACACGCCGTGCCGGTCACAACCACAATGCAGACGAGCGCGACAGGGGGCAGGGACCGTCCGCGTCGACGGTTTCACTGGCGGCTTCATCGAAGCCCGGCGAGCCGTCGCAATGCCATTCCCTTGTCTGGGCTTTGCACAGTGCGTCAATGAGGACCAAACGCCTGAACCACACAAACATCCCGACGCCCGCACCGGATTCCGCACCCTTCCACATTTCGCGGACCCTCTCTTGGCCATGTCGGTGGCAGGATTGTCAGCGTGCAATTCTCGGACCACTCAGGGCCTGCCTGGGTGGACGGCCGGACGATTCGGGGGTCCGGCGCACTCCCGCTGTTCGGGCGTGACGCTGAGTTGACACAAGTGACGGCGCTCGTGGACGGCGTTGACACCGTTGGCGGGTGCTTGCTCATTCGGGGTGATCCAGGGATCGGCAAGTCTGCGTTGCTCGACGCCGCCGCGGAGCGCGCCACGAGCCTCGGCCACGTCGTGCTGAAAACGACCGGCGCCGCCGCGGAACAGCACCTGCCGTTTGCCGCTCTGTACCGACTGCTACGTCCGGCGCTGGCCGCTGCGGAATCATTGGCTGCGCAACAGCGGGCGGCCTTGCATCAGGTATTCGGGCTCGCGCCCGATGTTCCCGGACCGGCACCCGGCCCCGCTCCGTTCGTTGTCGGTCTGGCCGCCCTGGACCTGTTGGTCGAGTGGGCTGCCGATCGGTGTCTGCTGATCCTCGGGGACGACATTCAGTGGATGGATGAGGCCAGTGTCGACGTTCTGCTCTTCCTGGCCCGTAGGGCCGAAGCTGAACGGATGGCGTTGGTGCTGGCCACCCGTGAACCGGTGACGCACGGCGTCGGCGAGCCGCTGATTGCTGAGCTGAGCGTGAAGCCGTTGGACGACAGGGCATCTCGGCGGCTGTTGGCCGCGGCCCATCCGGCGCTGACGGACAGCGCCGCGGGCCGGACGTTGCTGATGGCAGTGGGCAACCCGCTCGCGCTGCTGGAACTGCCGATGGCTCCGCCGAGTGCGTCCGAAGCTGGTGACGTCGCGTCCCTACCGATGGCACTGGAACGGGCCTTCGCGGGACAGCTACAGCGGTTGAGCCGACCGGCGCAATCCCTGCTGATCGCCATCGCCGTTCAGGACGGCGGGATCGCCGCCGACGCGTGGCCGGTCGGCGAAAGTATCTGTGGTGCAACGCTTCCCGCCGATATATTGGCCGATGCCGAAAGAGCCGGCCTGGTCATCGTGCAGGGGGACGATGCGTCTTTCCGGCACCCGCTCATTCGGTCAGCGATCCAGCAGGTGGTTGCGCCCGACCTGTTGCGAGCCGCGCATCGTGCTTGGGCCGATGCTGTTCGAACGGTAGACGGTGACCGGTACGCGTGGCATCGTTCCTGGGCGATACGCGGTGCTGATGAACAGGTCGCCGAGGAACTGCACGCAGCGGCCCGGCGCTCATCCGCGCGCGGATCCCCCGCGGCCGCCCAACGGTGGCTGGAACGGGCCGCCGCGTTGTCCGCGGACCGCGCGGGTCGGCAACGCCGATTGCTCGAGGCCGCTGAGGCGGCGTACGAAGTCGGCCGGCACGCGGAGGTCGAGCGACTGCTGAACGAGGTCCGGCGCGAGGTCCTGGAACGTCCCGAGGCGGATCGGTTGGCCTGGCTGGAAGGGGTGTTCGACGACGGAGCGCCAGGAGATGTCGACGGCGTGCGCACTCTGGTCGACGGTGCACTCCGTGCGCGGACCGCCGGGAACACCGATCTCTCGCTGATGTTGCTGTCCGGCGCGGCGCGGAGATGCTGGTGGGCTGATCTCGGTGACGCAGGCCGCCCAGTGGTGGAGGCGGCGGACACCCTCACCATCTCCGGGAGCGATCCTCGGCTACTGGCGATCAACGCCTTCGCCGGCGCCCTGGAGCGCGGCAGCGACGTGCTGGCGGGTTTGGCCGCCTGGTCGACAGAACCACCCGAAGACCCCGGATCGGCGGCCACGCTGGCTGCCGCGGCATTCAACCTCGCCGACTTCAGCCGGACATTGTTGTTCGGTGGTCGGGCCGTGGATGTCCTGCGCGCGCAGGGACGGTTGTCGGTGGTTGCGCAGGTGCAGGTGACCCGAGCCTGGGCGGCGTTGTTCGTCGGCCGCTGGGACGAGGCCTACGTGGCCGCTGACGAGGCGTACCGGTTGGCGGTCGAGACCGGCCAACCGGTGTGGGCGGCGCACGCGAGACTCGGGCAAGCCGATCTCGAGGGCCGTCGGGGAAACACCGCCACAGCATTGGAACTCATCGTGGAGGCGGAACGACTGGCGGTGCTCACCGGACGGTCGACCGTGTTGGGCGGCGTGGAGTTCGTGCGCGGAATCATCGAGCTGGGCCGCGGGCGGCCCGGCGCCGCGTACGACCACCTGGCGCGGACGATGGATCCGGCCGATCCGGCCTTCCACTCCGTTGAGCGGCTCTGGCTTGTCGATTCGTACGCCGAAGCCGCCGCCGCGAGCGGACATGTCGGTGAAGCGCTCGGTGTTCTCGCTGACGTGGAACCGTTGATCGCACAGGTTCCCTCACCGGGATATCACCGGTCGTTGCGGTTGGCGCAGGTGATGCTGGCCGACGACGCCGACATCGACGAGCGGATCGCGCTGGCCAGGCAGACCCCGGGCGGTTCGTCGAACTGGTTCGAGGCCAGAATCAATTTGGCACATGGCATGTCACTGCGTCGCCGGCGCCGTGGGGTGGACTCGCGGCGACCACTTGCGAGCGCGTTGACGGTGTTCGAGTATCTCGGCGCCGACGCCTGGGCGCAGCGGGCTGCCGCAGAGCTTGCCGCCGCCGGCGGTCGAAGCAGAGAACCGCGACCGGCTGCGTCGTCGGTGCTCTCCCCCCAGGAGCTGCACATCGCCCAACTCGCGGCCCAAGGATTGACGAACAGGGAAATCGGTGGCCGGCTGTTTCTGTCGCACCGCACGGTCGGATCGCACCTCTACCGGATCTTCCCGAAGCTGAACATCACCTCTCGCAACCAGTTGCGCGAGGTGCTGCATCAGCTGAGTCAGGCCGGCACCCACCCGTGAGTAGCGGCCCGGCCTGCAGTGCGGGGGCCAGTGGGTCGCGAATTCAGTCACGTGACGCATGCCGCGCCGGGTGGGTGTCGGTCACCATCAATGGCGGCATCGAACCGGAACCGCCGGTGATCACCGACACCGTGGGGCCATCGCAAGGGAGCAACCATGGATGGCGTTCATCGACCTGTGCTGTTCATTCACGGCCTCTGGCTCCATGCCAGCTCATGGAAACCCTGGCAGGAACTCTTCGCCGAACGTGGCTATCACCCGTCGGCGCCGGGCTGGCCCGGCGAACCGGACAGCGTTCAGGAGGCTCGGAGCAACTCCGACGCGCTGGCCAACCGGGGCATCGACGACGTCACCGCGCACTACACCGAGATCATCGCCCGGCTGCCCGAACCGCCGGTGCTCGTCGGCCACTCGTTCGGTGGCCTCATCGTCGAGAAGCTGATCGGTGACAACCATGGGGCGGCAGGCATCGCCATCGATGCGGCGCAGATCAAGGGTGTTCTCCCGCTGCCGTTGTCGTCGTTGCGGGCGACCCTGCCGGTGTTCAAGAACCCGGCCAACAAACACCGGACGGTGATGTTGACCGCCGATCAATTCCACTACGCCTTCGGCAACGCCATCAGCCGTGAAGAGTCCGACCGGCTGTACGACGCCTGGGTCGTCCCGGCGCCCGGGCGGCCCCTTTTCGAGGCGGCAGCAGCCAACTTCTCCCCGCACTCCCCCGCTCAGGTGCATACCGACAACAACGCGCGAGGTCCGCTGCTGCTGGTGATGGGTGGCCAGGACCACACGGTTCCCGAGGCGATCACGACGGCGACCCTCAAGCAATACCGCCACTCAACGGCCGTGACCGACATCGCCGAATTCCCCGACCGGGGACATTCGCTGACCATCGATTCCGGATGGCGAGAGGTCGCCGAGTCCTGCCTGTCCTGGCTCGATGCGCAGGAATTCTGACAGAACCCGACGCAGAAACCACCCCGAACCCGCACTCGAGCGCGAAGGAAATGACATGAACCAGCTCCCGGCAGCAGAACTCGTCATGGTCCCCGGCGGAACCCTGATCACTCCGACCCCCGAGGAGGGTCGGGCCCTGGCATTCCTGATGGCCCGCCACAGCGTGCACAACATCCAACCTGACCTGGAGGTCCTCAAGGGTGACCGGCCCAACTATTCCACCGACCCGGACAGTCTCATCGCGGCCAGCCAGGTGGTTGCCATCGAGTTCCAGACCATCGCGGCGGCGAACAACTACTGGCGGCTCTAGGCCGCCCGGGCCCGAAGGAGAACGAAATGCAGCTGTCTCGGGTGGTCGTGGTGGGCGCGGGGTTCGCCGGCTATTGGGCCGCCCGGATACTGAGCAAGCGGGCCGACCTCGAAGTCGTGCTGATCAATCCGACCGACTATTTCCTCTACTTCCCGTTGCTGCCGGAGGTTGCCGCCGGCGTGCTCGAACCGCGCCGCATTTGTGTTTCCCTGCCCCGGCAACTACCCCGAGCGCGTCTGGTACTCGGAAAGGTGGATCGGGTCGATCTCGACAGCCACGAAGTGGGGTGGGTCGGTCCCGAGAACAACCGGGGCTCCGTTCGTTACGACCGGCTGATCCTCGCTGTCGGCAGTGTCAACCGGCTGCTGCCGATCCCGGGTGTTCCCGAACGGGCGCACGGCTTCCGCAGCATTGCCGAGGCGCTCTACTTGCGCGATCACGTCACTCGCCAGTTGGAACTCGCGGCAGCTTCCGATGATTCGGCCGAGCGTGCGGCGCGATGCACCTTCGTCGTTGTGGGGGCGGGCTACACCGGCACCGAGGTGGCGGCCCAAGGCCAGTTGATGACCGATCAGGTGGCACGTCGACTGCAGGGACTGCGCCATCAACGGGCGCGGTGGCTGCTGGTGGACACAGCAGGACGGGTCCTGCCGGAGCTCGATCCACGACTCTCCGCCACCGCGCATCGAGTGCTCACCGTGCGCGGCGTCGAGGTCCGTTCCGGTCAGAGCGTCACCCGCGCCGATCCCACCGGAGTCACCCTGACGACCGGGGAGTACGTCGCGACGCACTCCTTGATCTGGTGCGTCGGCGTGCGACCCGACCCACTGGTCGAGGACCTCGCACTGCCGACGAATCGTGGCCGGTTGACGGTCGGTGCCGACCTCCAGGTCCCCGGCCACCCGGATGTCTTCGCTGCGGGCGATTGCGCCGCAGTCCCCGATCTGACCAAGCCCGGCGGTCTGACCGGAATGACGGCCCAACACGCTTCGCGGCAGGGCAAACGCGTTGCAGCCAATGTGATTGCGTCTCTGCAAGGCCGGCCGGTGCGGGAGTACCGCCACCACGACCTCGGCTTCATTGTCGATCTCGGCGGAGCGGATGCCGCGGCCGACCCGCTCGGGCTGGCTCTCAGCGGTCTGCCGGCGAAGACGGTCACTCGCGCCTACCACCTCTCCTCCATGCCCGGCAACAGGATTCGGACATTCACCGATTGGGCGCTCAACACCGTCTTGAGGCCACCGCCGCCGGCGGAACTGGGTCTCGTCAGGTCCGGCGACGTCCTGCTGACCGAGGCGGACCGCCGGGAGACCGAAAGTCGGCACCGCTGAACTGATCTCCGCCGTGGAGATGACGTCCCTACCCCGCCCGGGAGGGGCCGGCACGTAGATCGGTAGCATCCATTCGATGACCCAGCCCGACAACCCGGATGCGATCCGCGTGGGCGACCGGGAGCGCGAGCAAGCGATTTCCGTTCTCCACGATGCCGTGGGCGGCGGTTACCTCGACCTGCAGGAGTTCGAGGAGCGTTCCCAGACGGTGTACGCCGCGAAGACGCGCGGGGACCTGCGGGCGGCCCTTGCAGACCTGCCCGCCGGTGCCCAGCTCTTTCCCCCGTCCACACCTGCCGGTGCGGTCGGGGTGGCTGGGTCGGTCGTGCCGAGGGCAGACACTCTCAACGTCGACTGGACGACGGTCAAGCGCCGCGGCTCGTGGCAGGTGCCGGTCCATCTCATTGTCACGGGCTCTTTGGGCACCGCCGACCTCGACCTGCGCCAGGCGACGATACCGCTGGCCGGCTGCGTGATCGAAGTTCTGGCGTCGTGGAGCACCGTCAAACTCCGGCTCGGCGATGCGATCGTCGCCAGAACGGAGGACTTCGACGGCGGTTCGATGACCACGCTCAAGGACAAGGCCGGTCCGCCTTCGGCCCCCGGCGGACCTGTCATCGACATCAGAGGGCGAGCCAACTGGACCACGGTCGTCTTGCGACGGAATTGATCGGTCGGAAATGCGATGACGTGACGGTTGAGGGTGAGTCCGGATCACACGGCCGGGCGGCCGCGCAGCACCAGGAAGCGCAGCGAACGATGCACCGGGGCCTTCCCGGCGTTCCGCGAGGATGCTGCGGGTACGGTCGAGCGTCCGTCGAGTCGAGCGGAGTCGTACAGATCCTGCTGGGCATGGTCTGCGAGGATCAGGGCGAGAGGACTGAACATCATGGTGGTGGAGCTCCTTTGATGAGGTGTACCGGTAAAGTGCTGTATACCGGTACAGTACAGATGCGAGCTATACCGGTCAAGTCTTCTGCTGTGAACTGCACTGATGACGCGGATTGTCGACTGCCCGCCGCAACGAGGGGGGTCCATCGATGGCGAGCCGCGTGACGCTGCAGACCATTGCCGACGCCGTCGGTGTCAGCAGGATGACCGTGTCCAACGCCTTCTCCCGGCCCACCCAGTTGTCCACCGATCTCCGGGACCGAATCCTCGCCGTGGCGGACGAACTCGGGTACGTCGGTCCGGATCCGGCCGCCCGCGCGTTGGCTCGCGGGGCCACGGGCGTTGTCGGAATCCTGTTCAACACCATGCTGCGCAACGCGTTCGCCGATGAGGTGTCCTCGGCGTTCCTCGGTGCCCTCTCCGATGGGTTGGCCGGCTCGGGGCTGTCGTTGTCCCTGCTGTCGACCGAAGAGGCGGGCGGGTTGATCCCCGCGCGTGACGTCCCGATGGACGCCACTCTTGTGTTCACCTCCAGCTTCGACGCGCCCGCGATGAACTGGCTGCGCAAGCGGGCACTTCCGCTGGTCCTGGTCGACCAAGACCAGATCCCGGGTGTCGCCTCGGTCAACGTGGATGACCGTGGGGGCGCGCGGTTGGGGGCCGAGCACCTGATCGCACTGGGGCACCGGCGGATCGGCATCGTCACGGTCGGGATGGCCGGGCCCTTCGGTTTGCAGACTCGCGCGACCTCCGCAGAGTCGACGAGCCCCGAGTCCTACGTCACCGTGCAGCGACTGAAGGGCTGGCTGGAGGCACTGGATGACGCTGCTATCGAGCCGGTGATCGTCAAGTACCCGAAGATGCCCTACCGACCCGAAACCGACGGCTACTCCGCCATCGAGGTCCTGCTCGACGCAGACCCGGGGATCACCGGCATCCTGTGCTTCTCCGACAGGTTCGCTCAGGGTGTACTCGCCGGAGCGTTGGACCGCGGCCTGACCGTGCCGGGCGACCTGTCGATCGTCGGGTTCGACGACAGTCCCATTGCCTCGAATTCGCGACCCGCCCTGACCACCGTGCGACAGGATCTCGCCGAAAAGGGCCATGCCGCCGCGGAAGCTCTTATCGTCGCGGCGAAAGGCGGAGCTGCCGGCAGGGCGAATGCCTCGAAGGCGATTTCGAAATCAGAAACTCCGCCGACATCCGACGCGGTGAAACATGTGATCGTTCCGACCGAGCTCGTTGTCCGGGGCAGCACCGCCCCTCCGAAAACCTCAGAACGGCAACGGTAACCGAGACGCCAAAGAGAGTCTGTCGGCGACTATCACGGTCACCGGAGTTGCGATGGGCCGCACAGGTCAGGTCAACCGTTGTGGCCGCGTTGCGCAGGCACCGCCAGCGTCTTGCGCATGATCAGCCGCGGCAGTTTCGAAGCCACCGCATCAGTTCTGCCGATCACCTCGAAGCCGACTCGCTCGAACATCGACCGGGTGCCCACAAAAGCCATTGTCGTATCCATCCGGCCCTCGGGTTCGACGGGATAGGCCTCGACGGCCGGCGCGCCGCGGGATGCCGCGTAGTCGACCGCACCCTGGATGAGGTGGGCGGTGACGCCCTCTTTGCGGTGGCCGCCCCTGACCACCACGCAGATGATGCTCCAGACAGGCACGGCGTCCACAGGACGGATGAGCTTCGACCCATCCAGGCGCGGGATCTCCGCGCGCGGTCCGATGTTGCACCAGCCCACCGGCGTTCCGTCGAGGTAGGTGACCACACCGGGCGGGTTGTCCCGCTCGCAGAGCCGCCGCATCGCCTGCTGCCGGTCTCCCCCGCCGAGTTCCTCGATCTCTTTGGCCCGCAAGCGATGTGAGAGACACCAGCAATGGGTGGCGCGGCGGTTCGGATTGATGACGTCCGCGAAGTCCTCGAAGCGCTCAGGTGTCAGCGGGTGGCTTTCCCAACTCATCGGCCCATCGAACCATCGACCCCTGACAACTCCGTCCCCGGGGAAAGCGAACCACCGCTCAACCGCGCAGCAACTGATTGATCCTCGCCGCCTGCAGGGTCAGATGGTCCCGCTCGGCAACGGTGGTGGCGGACCTGGCGGCGTCGGAATACAGCCGGGCCGCCAACGTCAGCTCACCCGCCTTCTCGTGCAGGTACGCCGAGGCGGCGGTGTGGCGGGGCAGGGCGGAATCCACGGTGGCCAGCGCTGCGAGACCGGCGTGGGCGCCGTCGGCCTCGCCGATCGCGACCGCCCGGTTGAGCTGGACGACCGGGCTGCCGGTGAGCCCGAGCAGTTCGTCGTACCAGCCGACGATCTGGACCCAATCGGTTTCCTCCACGTGCTGCGCGTCGGCGTGCAGCGCGGCGATGGCCGCCTGGGCCTGGAATTCGCCCAGCCGGTCCCGAGCCAGCGCGGACTGCAGGACGTCGACGCCCTCGGCGATGAGCCGGGTGTCCCAGCGGGACCGGTCCTGCTCGGCGAGGGGAACGAGGCTGCCGTCGGGCCGGGTCCGTGCAGAGCGCCGGGCGTGGTGCAGCAGCATCAACGCCAGCAGCCCCGCCGTCTCCTCGTCGTCGGTCATCGACGCCAGTTGTCGGGTGAGCCGGATCGCCTCGGCCGCCAGGTCCACGTCTCCGGTGTACCCCTCGTTGAAGACGAGATACAGCACACGCAGCACCGTGGCCAGATCGCCGGGTGCGTCAAACCGCACGCCGCCGACAGTGCGTTTGGCCCGGCTGATCCGCTGCGCCATCGTCGCCTCAGGCACGAGGTAGGCGCGGGCGATCTGCCGGGTGGTCAGACCGCCGACCGCGCGCAGCGTGAGCGCGACCGCGGAGGCCGGGCTGAGCGTCGGGTGCGCGCACAGGAAGAACAGGTGCAGAGTGTCGTCCGCCGACTCGGCCGGCCCTGCCGGTGGTTCGACGTCGACCCGCAGCTCACGTTCCCGGCGGGACGCCTCGGCCCGGTGGGCGTCCAGGAACTTCCGCCATGCAACGGTGACCAACCAGCCCTTGGGGTCGGCAGGCGGCCGGTCGGGCCAGGTCAGGGCGGCTTGGAGCAGGGCCTCCTGGACGGCGTCCTCGGCCGTCACGAAGTCGACCCCGCGACGAACGAGAATGCCGAGCACCGCGGGAGTCAGCTCACGCAGCAGCATCTCGTCCATCTGCCGCCCTGACCTGGCGGGCCGGGTCACTCGGTGACCGTCGACGGCTCACTCAGGAACGGGCGCACCTCCAGCCACTCGTGAATGGGGTCTCCGCCGGCCCCGGGGGCGGCCGACAGCTCGCCGGCAAGCTCCACAGCCCGCTCGTAGGTGTCGACGTCGATGACCATCCATCCCGCGATCAGGTCCTTGGTCTCGGCGAACGGTCCGTCGGTGACCGGGGGCCTGCCCTCCCCGTCGTACCGGACGAACGTGCCCTCGGGTGAGAGGGCCTGACCGTCGACGTACTCGCCGGTGCCTTCGAGCTTGGCGGCGAAGTCGGCCATGTACTGGATGTGGTTGGTGACCTCTTCCGGGGTCCACTCGTCCATCGGGATGTTGTTGACGGGCTGCGGAGCGCCGCGGTAATGCTTGAGAAGCAGGTACTTGGTCATGGTGGTCTCCTTCGCTGTGATGCGGCCATCGTCGCCGCGTCCGCCCCTGGGACGGAGCCGCCCCGCCGATTTCGACATCGCCAGCCGACTTATTCTCAACTGGCAGACGATTCGGCCAATTTCCGCAGAGTCCGGAACTGCTGACGCATCATGATCAGATCACCCCACGCAAGCGCGTGGTACCGGAGGTGTTCCCACGGCTTGTCGGGCTCGTGCAGGACCAGGCGCCCGATCAGTCGGCTGGTGTGCTCTGACGGTGCGGTGACCCGGTAAGTGAGGGCGATCAGCCCGAACAGCCGCTCTGCTCCCGGAAATGCCCGCAGGGTGATGTGCTCGTCCGGCACGAACGCGGCGAGCGTGCCGATCAGGAAGTCCTGCCCGAGGGCCAGTCGATCGACGCCGGGCGTCAGTTCCCGAGGACTTCGTCGCCCGGCGTTGTCGATCCAGTCGTAGCTGTATGGCGCGACCCGGAGCTGACACAGCCATCGAAACGTCACCGCGGCGGGCGCTGCGATGTCGATCGCCCTGGTCAGGACGCGAGCGCCGGTGCCCGCCAGCTGGTCGCAGGAATCATTCGTCGCGATCTCGACGGCCGTCGTCTGCCAGTGCTCGGGCAGCAGGCGCAGCCCGGGCGGCAGGCCCTGCAGGACAGAGAACTCAGCATTCATAACAGTAGAACGTACGCTCTAGCGCGTTCGCTCCACAAGGCCCGGTGGCCCGATCCGGCAAAGGCTATGGTGTCCGCATGAGCCAGTCCGGCCGCCGAGCGCGACGATCGCATTCCGATGACGAGATGCTGGTCGCAGTCAGGGATCTCCTGCTGGAGCACGGTTCCCGCGGGGCGACGACAGCCGCCATCAGCGAGCGAAGCGGTGCACCGACCGGTTCGCTCTATCACCGCTTCGGTTCCCGGTCGAACATGGTCGCAGAGCTCTGGATCCGCACGATCAGGAAGTTTCACGCCGAGTTCTTCGCCGCGACCGACGCCGCTGAACCAGGAATGGCCCGGGCGATCGCCGGCGTCCTCGCGATCGTGGACTTCTGCTCGAAAAACCAGGCGGATGCAAGATTGATGCTCGTCGCAAGTGTGGCGGAATTGGAGAATGACGAGTCGCTGCCGCCGGCATTGGCGGAATCCTTGAGAACTCTGAACGACCCGGTTGAGGTGCTGATGGGGCAACTCGCTCGTGAGCTGTACGGCAGGGCCAATCGCGGCGCGTTGGATCGCGTGTCGATCGGCGTGATGGGCCTGCCGTACACGGCAGTACGCCGTTGCCTGCTGCAGGGCAGGGACCCTGCGCAGGTGCGGGACTTGGTGAAAGAGTCCGCAGGTGCTGTCCTATCAGCTCGCTCACCGCGCGTCCGCTGAACCATTCTCGAGCCGGCGGGCCCGCTTGACGTCGCGGGTGACCGCCCACGCGTCGCCGACCGACCCCAGGTGACCGAGCTTGTCCGGGTTGATGACCGAGCGGATCGCCTGAATTCGCCCACCCAGGACGTCCAGCGTCATGGTTCCGATGACATGGTTGCCGCGATCGCGCAGCACTGCACCCGGTTGGCCGTTGATTTCGCGCACCTCGATGGCGGCGCCGACTGACGCGAGTACCGGAAAGTTCACGGCCAGCACCCGTGCCACGTTGTCGGCACCGAAGACGGTCCTGGCCAGTGCGGGGGCCTTCCCTCCCCCGTCGCCGACCATCTGGACATCGGCGGCGAGCAGGTCGCGAAGGCGGTCGACGTCGCCGCTGCGCAGCGCTTGAAAGAAGCGGCCGGCCAACTCGTCTCGTTCGCGGCGGTCCGCATCGAACCGTGGGCGCCCTAGGGCCATGTGTCGTCTACCCCTCGCCGCAAGTTGTCGGCACGCTGCCTCGGACCGTCCGACCGCGACGGCGACCTCCCCGAACCCGAACCCGAACACCTCACGCAACACGAAGACTGCCCGTTCCAGCGGCGAGAGCCGCTCGAGCAGTAACAGCGCGGCCATCGACACCGAGTCCGCCAACTCTGCAGACCTCACCGGATCCTCGTAGGGGTCGGCGAGCAACGGCTCGGGTAGCCATTGCCCGACGTATTCCTCACGACGGACCCGAGCGGAACGCAGGACGTCGATCGATATCCGGGTGACGACGGCCGAGAGGAATGCCTTGGCCGAGGCAGGCTCGGTGGGTGATGATGCGAAACGCAGCCACGTTTCCTGAACCGCATCCTCGGCCTCGGAGACGCTGCCGAGGATGCGGTAGGCAATCGCGCCGAGGAGCGGTCGCAGCGCTTCGAACTGCTCCGTGCGGGTCACCCGAGCTCTTCGCGGAATCCCTGTCGCCACGACGGATAGCGAAGATCCCACCCCAGTTCGCGCTTCGCCTTGGCATTGGAGAATCCCCGCCCGTCCGTCATGATGCCCACCGCCATCTCGCCGGCGATAGGGCGGGCGATCCATGCGGGAACACGTCGCGGCGGCCTGGCCCCCAGCTTTTCCGCCAGGTACGGAAGCCACTCGCTGATCGGAGCCGGCTCATCGTCGACAATGTTGAAGACCCCGGTCGCCGTCTGCTCCATCGCCAGAACCGTTGCGGTTGCTGCGTCGTCGACATGCACCCAGGAGAAGTATCCGGTGCCACCACCGACGATCGGCAGACGCCGCTTGCGCACCATGGTGATCTGCTCCTCCCAGGCACCCGGCCCGTAGAAACCGCCGTAGCGCAGGACGGCTCCTCCAGCGGCTACGACCGCATCCTCCAGGTGTTTGATCGCCTTGGTACCGTCCAGCACCTCGAGCGGTTCCACCTCGGTGGTGATCCAGCCGGCCCGCCGGCTCCCATTCATGCTCGCGTGTCCCTGGCTGACCATGTGGGGCACGCCGGTTGCGTCCGCAGCGGCGAGCAGGTTGTCGATTCCTTCGCTGCGGAGCCGGTTGGTGAGCGAGAAGAACCGGTCCACCCTACGTGGGTTCGGCCTTCCTGCGTGGGCCACGGACAGTGCGGTCATCTGATTGACGATCACGTCCGGCCGCGCACGGGCAACCGCCTCACCGACCGACGCAGCGTCGAGACCGTTCATCACGATGCCTTCGGCGCCCATCTGCGCCAGCAGACCCAGCTTCCCGGCGGTGGTTGTCGTCGCGATCACCTGGTGTCCCCTGGCCACCAACCTCGGCACCAACCGACGACCCACGGCCCCCGTCCCGCCTGCCACCAACACACGCATGACGCCACCTCGCGATTCCGTATCGACCCTGTCCTCATCAGGACGAGGCAGCCCGGCCGCCCGTGACATGGGTTCCAACCGCGACGCAGTGCGCCCCGGCTGACGGCTCAGAGATCAGCGACCCGCGGCGCCACCTCTGTGCCCAGCAACTCGATCCCGCGCAACAGGTCAGCGTGCGCGAGCCTCGGATTCGTCATCTGCAGCGAGACCCGGTTCACCCCTCCGAGTTGCTCGGACACCCGGCGCAATTTGGTGACAATGGTGTCCGGATCCCCCAGGAAAAAGGCACCGTTCGGACCGCTGGTCGCATCGAACTGGGCTCGGGTCGGGGTCGGGAAGCCGCGTTCCCGCGAGACCTGGGTGAACATCTGATGCCAACCGGGGTAGATGGTGTCGGCGGCCGAGGCAACGCTGTCGCCGACGAAACCGAACACGTGCAGCCCCACCTTGAGACTTTCCGGGGCGTGACCGGCCTGCGCACCGGCCCGACGGTAGAGATCGACGAGCGGCGCGAACTGCCGCGGCTCCCCGCCGATGATCGCCACCATCAGCGGCAGCCCGAGTAGTCCCGCCCGCACGAACGATTCAGGCGTGCCACCGACTCCCACCCAGATCGGCAGGGGATCCTGCGCCGGCCGCGGGTAGATTCCCTGGCCGGTCAGCGCCGGTCGGTGGCGGCCGGACCAGGTCACGTGCGCAGAATCCCGGATCTTCAGGAGCAGGTCGAGTTTCTCGGCGAACAACGAGTCGTAGTCGGCCAGGTCCAGTCCGAACAGCGGGAAGGCCTCGGTGAACGAGCCACGCCCGACGACGAGGTCGATGCGGCCCTTCGAGATCAGGTCGAGGGTGGCGAACTGCTGGAAGACCCGCACCGGGTCGGCGGCGCTGAGGACCGTCACCGCGCTGCCCAGTCGGATCCGGGACGTCCGAGCAGCGGCGGCCCCGAGGATCACCGGCGGTGCGGAGTCGTAGTACTCCTCGCGGTGATGTTCACCGATCCCGAACGAGTACAGCCCGGATGCGTCCGCGAGCGCGATCTCCTCCAGCAGGTGTTCGATGCGCTCTTCCGGCCCGACCTGGCGACCGGACTCCGGGTCCGTCACGGTTGAGACGAAACTGTCGACACCGACGTGCATGCTGTTCTCCTGACTGGGGCGGTCCTGCGCGTTCCATCGACGACGGTACTGACGGCGTCTGCAGCGCACCGTTCGACTTCGATCAGTTTTCGAGAAGCACCGTCACTGCGCGCCGCTGAGAATCATGGGCGTATCCGACGGGACGACACAGGGAGACTCGCCATGACCGACTCGAAGACAGCCGGAGCCAGCAGCGCCGAGGAAGACGCGGACGGATTCAGTGCGGCCGAACGGGCCGCCATCGAGGAACGTGCGCAGGAGGTCAGGGCGGGCAAGCGCACTCGCGGCAAGAAGGTGGATCCCGAAGCGGCACTGCTCGAGAAGATCGCCGAGATGCCCCAACCGGATCGCGGGATGGCCGAGCGCATCCATGTCCTGGTGATGGCGAACGCTCCGGAACTCCAGCCGAAGCTCTGGTACGGGATGCCCGCCTACGCGCTCGAAGGCAAGGTCGTCTGCTTCTTCCAGCCGGCGCAGAAGTTCGACACCCGGTACTCGACGCTCGGCTTCAACGACATTGCGAAGCTGGACGACGGTGACATGTGGCCGGCCGCCTATGCCCTGACGAAGATCACCCCGGCCGTCGAGAAGAGGATCGCGGCCTTGGTGAAGAAGGCGGTCAGCTGACGGGGTCGAGCCCGAGCCCTGCCTTCCACCTTTGGCCGATTGACACGGGACCGCCGATGCGGTCCGATGCGGTGGATTTGCCGTCAGTGGCCGAATGGTCACGTCTTGCGCCCCACGGAGAAGTGAGGGAAGCGATGAGGGCTCGGTCCATTGCATTTCTGGTGTGCGCGTTGGTGGCCGGGCTTCTCGGGGTCGCCGCTCCCCCGGCCTCCGCGGCGCCACCTCCGGAGGCAGGACCGACGGTGTACGTCGGTGAGCTCACCACCGACCAGTTGAAGCAGGTGGCCGATCTCGGTCTGGACCACGGAACCGTGACGAGCAGGGGCGCCGCGGCGGACGGCAAGTTTGCGGTGGAGGTCGTGCTCACCCGCGGGCAGGCGCAGAAACTGAATGCCCTGGGCCTCAGCCTGGTAGAGAAGCAGGTTGCCGGCGAGGCGGTGTCTCAGCGGTTGGACGCGCAAAGCGCGAGCGGCTACAGCGTCTTCCGTTCTTACAGTGAGCCGGGTGGCATCCGGGACGAGCTGATCGCGCTCACCCGTCAGTACCCGCGACTGACCAAACTCGTCACCATCGGCAAGACCGTCCAGGGCCAGAACATCCTGGCGGTCAAGGTCACCCGGAATGCCGCCGGCCTCCGGGACGGGCTGCGCCCCGCAGTGCTCTACTCCTCCGCGCAGCACGCGCGTGAATGGATCACGCCCGAGATGAACCGGCGTCTGCTGCACTACTACCTCGAGAACTACCGGACGGATTCGAAGATCAGGAGGATCGTCGACACCACCGAGCTGTGGTTCGTCCCGGTGGCGAACCCGGACGGTTACGACTACACCTTCACCGAGGGACATCGGCTGTGGCGCAAGAACCTTCGGGACAACGATGGCGACGGGGTGATCACCGGGCTCGACGGCGTCGACCTCAATCGCAACTTCCCCTACCGCTGGGGATACGACAACGAGGGCTCGTCGCCGTCCTTCGGCAGCGAGACCTACCGGGGGGCGCGGCCCGCGTCCGAGCCGGAAACCCGTGCGCTGGACGGGCTCCTGCGCAGGGTCCGGTTCGAGTTCCAGATCAACTATCACTCCGCCGCCGAGCTGATGTTGTACGGCGTCGGCTGGCAGGTCGCCACACCGAGCCCGGACGACCTGCTGTACGAAACCCTGGCCGGCGACGACGCCCACCCGGCGGTTCCCGGGTACGACCCGGATATCTCCGCCGAGCTTTACACGACCAATGGCGAGACCACCGAGCACGCCCACAACGTCTACGGGACCTTGGCTTTCACCCCGGAGATGTCGACCTGCGAGACGGCCAGTGCCGTCGATCCTGACGACGCCTTCGACCCGGCCGACTGCGAAAGCGTGTTCAACTTCCCCGACTCCGAGGCCCTGGTGCAGGCCGAGTTCGAGAAGAACATCCCGTTTGCGTTGTCCGTTGCCCGGTCGGCCCAGGACCCGGACGATCCGGTCTCGGCGGTGGGGCGGACGGCGCCGGACTTCCAGGTGGACAGCTTCGACGTCTCCTACGGCGACCCGCAGACCGTTGCCGTCACCGCGCGGCGCGACCTGCGGAACCTTGCGATGCGGTACTCCATCAACGGTGGGCGGAGCTTCCGCGTCCCGGTCCGGGAATGGGCGGGCGGCGAGCGGTACGGCGACGAGGCCGACCGGTATTACGCCGAATTCCGCGGCAAGGTCCAGGGCGCTCGACCGGGCGACAAAGTCCGCGTGTGGTTCACCGGCAACCGTCCCGGTAAGGGCCCGCGAACCAGCGCGGCATTCACGTATCGCGTCGCCGAGGACACGAGGAACACCGTGCTGGTGGTCGCGAACGAGGATTACGAGGGCGTCAACCCTGACTATCCCGCGTCGGTGACCGCACCCAAATACGCGAACAGCTACGTCACCGCCCTCCGCTCACAGGGCATCCGGGCATCGGTGTGGGATGTGTCCCGACAGGGTGTGCCTCATCATCTCGGGGTGCTGTCGCACTTCCGCGGCGTCGTGTGGTACCTGGGCGACAACCGGTTGACGCAGGATCCGGATGACGCGCTCACCGAGTTCCTCGGTGAGCGAGATCCCTGATCTGGCTACCGCCGAGCGCCAGCAGTACCTGACCATTTCCGTCCGGGACTATCTGAACGAGCGGGGAAAACTGGTCCACACCGGTGAGACAGCTGGGTACTTCGGCCTTTTGGGCAGCGCACTGGGTGGCATCTATGACGGCTTGGATGGCGAGCCGGCGGCGGACTGCGTCGTGACTGCGGACCCGTTCTCGGACTGCCTGCTGCTCGCCGACGACTTCGTCCAGTACTACCTCGGTGCCTACTCGAGGTCACCGGTGCCGTCGCCGACCGGTTTCGCGGGTCTCGGTGACCTGGCGAACGCCGACGGGACCTTCGGCGGCCAAGCGGCCGCCGACAATCCCTTGGACGAGCCGGGGACGTTCACCGTCACCAGTGACGTGTTGCCGGTCGATCAATTCCCGCAGTTCGCGAGCGAAGCCGCCGGTGCGTACCGGGGCACGGCCGGCGGCGCGTTCGACCCCTACGAGGGCGCCTGGTACGTCGGCGGTGTCAGCATCGACGACTCCTACATGCGGCTGGCCAGGACGGTCGACCTCACCGGTGTCAGCGCCACGGACAATCCGTTGCTGAGAGCGCGGTTGTCCTTCGACACCGAACCGGGCTACGACAATGTCATCGTCGAGGCACACACGGTCGGCAGTGACGATTGGACCACGCTGCCGGAGATCGGCGGGCTCACCAGCGCCGAGGTTCCCGCCGAATGCGAAGCCGGGTTCCTCGTCGAGGAGCACCCGTTCCTGCTGAACTACCTCACGCTCGGCGAGGCAGCATGCACGCCGACAGGGGCGACCGGCGGGTGGAACTCGATGACCGGCAACTCCGGTGGCTGGCAGCCGGCCGAGTTCGACCTGTCGGCCTATGCCGGCCAGCAGGTCGAGGTGTCCATCAGCTACGTCACCGATCCGTCCACCACTGGTGTCGGGGCGTTCGTCGATGACACCAGCATCGTGGTCGGCGGTGCCGTCCGGGAGAGCGAGGGATTCGAAGCCGGTCTCGGCCCGTGGTCGCTGCCCGGTCCGCCGCCGGGATCCCCACCGGCGGGAGGTGACTTCCGTCGCGCCGAAGGACTTCTGTTCGGAGCAGTGACCACCGCGGACACGGTGCTGTTCGGCTTCGGTATCGAGCAGATCGCGTCTCCGGCGGAGCGCGCGGCAGTCCTCGGAAAGGCGATCAGGTACCTGCTGCCGACGTCCTGATACCGACCGGCGCCCTGAAACGGCCGACCAACGCAGACGGCCGCTCCGCTCAGGGGCGGCTGTCGACCGGCCCGTTCCACGACCACCGCGGGATGGACAGGCCCGCGGGAACGTCATCCGCGGATTCGCTGTAGCGGGCCATCGAAGCTTCGGTGGCCCACTGGAAATAGTCGTGCAAAACCGTGCGCAGCCTGTCGTCGGCGTCAAGCCCGGAGTCGATCAGAGCCTGATCGAAGCACACAATCGCCCGGCGATCCATGTCGTGGTGTTCACCGTTGCCGCTGTGGATCTTGAGCACCGACGTCTCGTCACCGAATGACGAGGAGTAGGTGGCTGGCCCGCCCAGTGCTTCGGCCCAGTACGCGGCGAGCCGCTCGGTGTGCCGCGGATGGAACCCGTGGCTGAAGGCATGGCCCACCACCTCGTCCTCGACCACCTTGGCGTGCCAAGCGGCCGCAAGCCGAAGGAGCCCTCCGGCACCGCCTGCGGCGTCGTAGACGGTCTCCGTCACCCGATCTCGCCCACGGGTCAGGCCGTTCGCTTGTCGAGCAACTGCAGAAGGTCGTGCGCCGCGAGTTCGATGTCCTTGTGGCGCCATTCCGATGCCCGGTAGACGCACGCGATCAGCCCGGTCCGGTGCACCCGGCGAAGGTCGCCGTACACGAAGGCATACCGGGCTTTTGTGTGATCGTTCGCGCCGTCGGTCAATCCGAGATGCCAAGCGGCATATTCGGCCCAGGAATGGCTCTTGAGAAACTCGTTCTCCGCATCGGCTTTCGGTTGGGCCTCGCCCCAGTCGCTGTCCAGTACGTACTGGCGAGCTTCGATCAGCTCCCGGGCGCGGACGACCGCCTCGTCGTTCAGCAGATACTTGGCCACCAGTCGAGGGTAGGCGGTGGCCGGACCCGGGACCACCCGGAAGGTGTTACGGATGGGTCCGGGCCGCCGGATCGGCGCGGCGGTTCGAGGCGAGTGACGTACGGTGCAGCAGATGTCGACCTCCTGGACGCTCGGATGTGACGCAGCGGACCCGCACCGGCTGGCTGCCTTCTGGGCACTCGCGCTCGGCTATGTGGACGAGCCCGGCTACGACGATGCCGACGGCGCGTCCATCGTTGATCCGGACGGCGAGCGCCCCGCTATCGGCTTTCTCCGCGTACCCGAACCGAAGACCGCGAAGAACCGTGTGCACATCGATCTGCGGGTGACCGGTGAACCTCCGTGGGATGCTCGGGATAGGGAGCACCAGATTCGCTCGAAGGTCACCGACCTGGTCGGTGCGGGCGCAACATTCGTACGCGAGCAGTTCTACGGGCAGACTCTGGGCCATGTGGTGATGCTCGACCCGGAGGGCAACGAATTCTGCGTCGCCTGAGCTGCCTTCAGTTCCAGTTGTCGATCTTCAGATCGTGAGGTGCCGGCGCGCCCTTGCCGTTTTCCACCAATGACTTGAGGCTCATCATGAAGACGCCCCATTTGGTGCTGCAGTGGTACATGAACTCCACCGGCTCGGCCCACCCCTTGTGCTCGAACAGGACGACGGTGTAGTCGCCCTCCCTCTTGAGCGTCCAATCGACTGTTGTGCCGATCCACTCGGCCGGACCGTCGACCACCTGCCAGCGGACGTGTCGCGCCGGGTCGAGTTCGATCACCTTCATGGAGATGTCGCCCGGTTCGAAGTGGAACTGCAGGACGTCGCCCACCCCCGACGTTCCCTCGGTGTTGGTGGTCCACCAGCCGGCGAGTCCGTCACGACTTGTCAACGCCTCGTAGACCTCGTTTTCCGACGACGACTGGATTCCGACCTTGTGCAGGATGTCGACCATTTCTCGCTCCTCAATTCCTGTTTCCGTTGTCCGTTGTCCGTGCTGCGCGATGCCTCAGCAATCCGCGTGAAACCTGACCTTGATGATTGGCTCTCCCCATCGACCCCTCCGACATGCAACTTGTGGTTGCGCTCAAAGATAGACGAGGAGAACGACAGGCGCAACCATCGGTTGCTCTTTGCCGGTCGACGACGACTCGGCCATCGAGCAGGTGGACATGGCCCGGTTGGGTGATCATGTGTCCATGCGTCAGAAATTCGCCCGTTTTCTCCTCCCCGAGTCCCAGCGCCGGACGTTGGCCGAGCTGACCGGGGATCTCGATCTCTCGGCGGGCGACGCCGAGTCCAAGCGGTCTGCCTTCTGGATCATGCTGACCCTGTCGGCAGTGATCGCATCGGCGGGCGTGTTGGCCGACTCGACCGCAACGGTGATCGGAGCGATGATCATTGCGCCACTGTCCACGCCCATCATGGGTATCGCCCTGGGCGTCGCGAAGCAGGAGGCGGGAGCGGCCGGCCGGGCAGGGCGTTTCGTGTTCGGTGGGGCGGTTCTGGTCGTCCTGATCGGGGTGCTCTTCGCGCTGGTGGTTCCCGGCTCGTCGGACCTGTTGGGAAACAGTCAGATCACCAGCCGAACCTCGCCGAACATGCTCGACCTCGTTGCCGCCATTGCCACCGGGTTCGCCGGCGCCATCGCGCTGTCCCGCCGTGACGTGGCCGCCGTCCTGCCGGGGGTGGCCATCGCCATCTCGCTGGTCCCACCCCTGGCGGTGGTGGGCGTGTGCCTGGGGCATGGTGCTGTCGGCCTCGCGCTCGGGGCACTCGTGCTGTTCTTGTCCAACCTGGTGGCGCTGGTACTGGCCGGCACCCTCGTCTACACCTCCGTCGGGTACAGCACAGAGGCGGCGGAGGAAAGGCCTCGCACGTCGCGGCGGAAGGCCTACTTGACGCTCAGCCTGGTATTGATCGTGGTCATCATTCCGCTGCTGGCCAACACCGTCGTCACGTACATCCTGTCGGTGCTGGCCGAGCGCGTTCAATCAACCGCCACCGCGTGGATCTCGGCGGTCCCCGGCGCCAGCATCGAGGGAGTCGACTTCGCCTCCACCACCATGTATGTGAGCGTGCAGACCCCGAACCGGATACCCCCCGTCGAGGACCTGATGGCCGAGCTCGAAGACGTTGTCCCGGACGGTATCTCCGTCGTCGTCAACACATCGCTCGGCGAGCAGATCAATGCCGGGAGTATCGGCGGCGGCTGAGCGTCGCGGTCATCCGCTCACACCGTGCCAACCGCGGCCCACGCCGACGCGGTGATCTCGAACGGAGCGGCCGGGAGCAGAGCGGCGCATTCCGCGGCAAGTGCCTCTCGGCGTGCGGCATCCAGTCCGGCGACATACTGGCCGGCCGGTCCGACACCGAGGGTGAACGGCTCCCACCATTCGTCGAAACCGGCGAACAGGGCGCGAACAGTCAACTTCGTCTGATCGACCCGGGACAGTCCGGCTCGCTCGAACAACTCGACCAGGTGTCCCTCGCGCGCACCGGCGAGGCCCGACTCGTCCGGCGCTCCCGGATCGAGGGCCTTGACCGCGCGCCAGAAGGCGGTGAGTGGACCGGTTTCTCCGGCGTAATCCCAGACGCACGCGGCGACCACTCCCCCGGCGCTGGTCACCCTGGCCATCTCGGTGATGCCGGCGACCGGATTCTTCATGAACTCACCCGCCGGAGCGCATTCTCCACCGCTCGAACATGCGGCACCGACGACGGTTTCAGCGAAAGCTGGAAGCACTGTCCGCTGTCGACCGGGTCGTCCCCATCAGACTCGATCTGGCCGACCCGACCGCCGTTGCCGCAGTCGCCCGCAGGCTTCCGGACCTTTCCGCGGTCGCACTCGCCGCAGGGATCCAGCTACGAGACCAAGTGCCGCTGACCCGCGACGGCTTCGAGATCACCGTCAGGTGAACCATCTGGCCAAGGTCCTCCTGCTCGATGCACTACTGACCCGGGACACTCCCCCGCGGACGATCGTGTTCGTGTCCTCCGCGACCCATGATCCCGCTGTTCGAACGGGCACTCCGCCGCCCCTGGAAGCGAAACCGACCAGCTACGCCCGGCAGTCTGCGCAGGTGGGAATGCGCGCTGATACGACCTCGAAGCTGCTGACCACGGCGGCCGTCCGCGCGTATCAACGGAAACGCCCGGACGTCACTGTCCTGTCCTTCGATCCAGGACTCATGCAGGGCACCGGTCTCGCCCGGCATGCCTCGGCGTTCACCCGGGCGCTCTGGCACAGCGTCCTCAAGCCCGCGGGCGTTCTGCCGTTCGCGTCGACGCCGGCGAGTCGGGCACCGCACTCGCTCACTGCTCACCGGTGACGCCGACGCCATCCCACCGGGCAGCCATCTCGACCATCGCCTCCGTATGTCACACCGTCGGTCCGCGCTCGGGATCCGAGGTACCAGCAGGACATGCTGGCCGCGAGCCGGGCGCAGCTGGCCGGGGCCGGCGCCGCCCACTGACTGACCGGTCGGGCAGAATGCGCGGGACGAAGGAGACATCCATGCCCGTGCCCGGCACGTCGCTCACCTCGTTGGGCTTCCTGACCATCGGACTGTTCGACGGTGCCGACCCCCGCCCGGGGCACGAGTCGACCCTCGACATCATCGGCCTCGGCGAGCGTCTCGGGTTCGACAGTGCCTGGGTGCGGCACCGGCACCTCCAGTACGGCATCTCCTCGCCGATCGCTGTGCTGTCGGCGGCGTCCCAGCGCACCAGTCGCATCCAACTCGGCACCGCCGTCATCCCGCTGGCCTGGGAGAACCCGCTCCGGCTCGCCGAGGACCTCGCCACGGTCGACCTGCTGAGCGGCGGTCGACTCAATCCCGGGGTGAGCGTCGGCCCGCCGATGCAATGGGACAGGGTCAAACAGGCGCTGTACCCGGACGCCCATGACGCCGAGGATTTCAGCTACGAGCGGGTGAGCCGGCTGCTGCGGTTCGTCCGAGGCGAACCGGTGACGGACTTCAGCGGCGTCGAAGGCATCGAGGTGTTCTCCGATCGGGTGCAACCGCATTCTCCGGGTCTCGCCGGTCGTATGTGGTACGGCGGGGCGAGCCTGCGTTCGGCCCAATGGGCGGGCGAGAACGGCATGAACCTGCTCGCCAGCAGTGTGGTCCGCGCCGAGGAGTCGGAAAGTTTCGCAGAAATCCAGCTGTCGCAGATCCGCAGGTTCCGGCAGCACCACCCGGATGGAGAGCGGGCGCGGGTCTCCCAGGGTCTGGTGGTCATCCCGACCGACACGGCCACCGCGGAGCAGCGGGAAAAGTATCGGAGTTACGCGGCTGCACGAACACCGCGGACCGACACACCGCAGGGCCCGGCTCGGATGATGTTCGAGGTTGATCTGGTCGGCAGCTCGGAGGAGATCGCCGAGCGGCTGTACGCGCACGCCGCCTTCCGGGAAGTCGACGAAGTTGCGTTCGCGCTGCCCTTCAGCTTCGAAGACGACGACTACGTCCAGATTCTCACCGACATCGCCGGCCGGCTGGGCCCTGCGCTCGGCTGGCGGCCGACGACCTGATCATTCGACAGAAAAGGAAACTTTCCACATGGCGCTCGCCGACTTCCCGCGTTACCCGCTGTTGTTCGGGCCCAGCCCGGTTCATCCGCTCGAACGGTTGAGCCGCCACCTCGGCGGCGCTGCCATCTGGGCCAAGCGTGAGGACTGCAACAGCGGACTTGCGTTCGGCGGCAACAAGACTCGCAAACTGGAGTACTTCGTCCCCGACGCCCTCGCGCAGGGTGCCGACACGTTGGTGTCGATCGGTGGGATTCAGTCCAATCACACCCGGCAGGTCGCAGCGGTCGCCGCCAAGGTCGGTCTGCGGGCGCGTCTGGTGCAGGAGAGCTGGGTCAACTGGCCGGACGCGGTGAACGACCGGGTCGGCAACATCCTGCTGTCCAGGATCATGGGTGCACACGTCGAGATCGTCGAGGCCGGCTTCGGGATCGGGTTCAAGGAGAGCTGGCAGAACGCACTCGAGGACGTCCGTTCAGCGGGAGGAACGCCATACGCCATCCCGGCCGGTGGGTCGGACCATCGGCTCGGCGGCCTGGGGTTCGCGAACTGGGCCGACGAGGTCCAGGAGCAGGAACGGCGGCTGGGCATCTTCTTCGACACGATCGTCGTCTGCAGCGTCACGGGCAGCACGCAGGCAGGGATGGTCGCCGGATTCGCCGGACAGGACCGGCCGCGCCGTGTGCTGGGCATCGATGCATCGGCGAAACTCGATGAGACCACGGCGCAGGTCGAGAAGATCGCCCGCAACACCGCTGAGTTGATCGGGCTGGGCAGGGAGCTGCGGGACGACGAGATCACCGTCCTGGAGGGCTGGGCGGGCGACTACTACGGCATCCCGGTCGATTCCACGCTGGACGCCATCCGGCTGACCGGCTCACTGGAGGGCATGATCATCGACCCGGTCTATGAGGGAAAGTCCATGGCGGGCCTCATCGACCTCGTTCGCAGCGGCGAAATCGCCCGGGACTCGACCGTGCTGTACGCGCATCTGGGCGGGCAGCCTGCCCTCAACGCGTACAGCGCGCTCTTCCGCTGAGGTTCGCTACGGCAACAGCACCAGCTTCCCGCGGAGGTGGCCGTGCTGGCTGATCTCATGCGCCTCGGCCGCACGGGTGAGCGGAAAGGTCTGGATCTTGACGACGAGCTTGTTCTGCTCGAGCAGTCCGGCCGTCTCCTCCAATGCCTGCTTCGCGTTCTCCGAGCGACCCGTCGTGAGCTGGATGCCCGAGTCACCGGCACTGAAGTTGGCGATGGTGACGACCTGTGAGGGCTCGCTGACAAGACTGACCAGATCGTCGGCCGGCGACTTGCCCGCAACGTCGAACACGGCGTCGAAACCGCCCGGCGCCGCCGCCTTCGCGCGGTCGACAAGGCCGTCGCCGTACTGCACCGGGATGGCGCCGATCTCGCGGAGGTAGTCCTGATTCGACTCGCCGGCCGACGCGATCACGGTGGCGCCACGGGCCAGGGCTATCTGGACGGCCACCGCACCGACGCCGCCGGCTCCGCCGTCGATCAGCACGGTGCTGCCGGCGGTGACCCCGACGAGGTCGAGCGCACGGATGGATGTCTCCGCCGCAACGCCCGCGGCCGCAGCCACTGCCCAGTCCACCGAGGCGGGCTTCTTGGCGTAGGTATCGAGGACCGCGAACTCGGCGGCGGTGTTCGACCCGAGGCCGAACACGTCGTCGCCGACGGCAACATCGGTGACTCCTTGACCCACCTCGTCGACGACACCGGCCGCGTCGAATCCCAGATAGCCGACGCCATGCAGCGGGGAGCCGCCGGCCATCAGGCCCGCCCTGATCTTCCAGTCGAGCGGATTCACGCTGGCCGCCCGCACGGTCACCCGCACCTGACCCGCCCCCGGGTGGACCTCCGGGGCGTCGCCGACCTCGAGAACCTCAGGGCCGCCGTAGCTCTTGAACTGGAGTGCGCGCATGCAGACATCCTTCCGCCGCGGACGACCGGTCACTGCCGTCCTGCTTGTTGCGATCGGCCCAGCACCGATCCGCGTCCATCCCACAACTTCGGGGTGCGTGGACCTATTCCCGTAGAGGGGCAACCGGGTGAAATTTGGCGGCGATGGAACTCGCCGGACCGCTGACGGTGGCCGCAGGACGGATGAGCAACGGTCATTTCGACCCAATCGGACCCTCGGACACCACCCTTCCGGCGGCGGTCACACCGATAGAGCGGCGGTGCAGGGTACTGCCAGCAGACGGCGGTGGTGCGAAAAGGATGACTCAGGTGAATACTCGGTGCGAATTCGAATGATGCAGTCGGACGCAACCTTCGCCGGCCGGCACATGTTCATTGCGAAGCTGGCGCGAAAAACGGGGAGTTGACCTCCCGTTCATCACCGATCGGCGGTGCATTTCCATGGGGCGCTCTGCAATCCCGCGGCTGATTCCGATTCTGGTTGCATGCCTCCTCGGCTCTCTGTTGGCTGCTCCCGCCAATGCGGCCGCGTCGGCGCCGGTCACTCACGGAATCCGGGTCAGTCCGATCGGGCACCCGAGCTGGAAACTTGTCGATTTTCATCTCTTCTCGGCGCCGATCGGCACCGCGGCGACCGGATACGAGGAGTTCGCCCATACGACAGAAGCACTGCTGCCGCCACCAAACCATCGGCCGCACCCTGAACTGGGGATCGGACCGGGTGATGCTCACCAAGGTCCCTACGGCAACGAGCTGGCTCAAGGCGTTGCGCTGCATGACTATTCCGAGGGAGTGAGATTCCACACCGATCAGTTCTCCGACGGCATGGGAGTGTGGGCCGTGTGGATGGCGGTACCCGCGCCAGGCGCCATCGGTTCATCACCGGACTTCTCGGCCGGGCCCATCATCCCCAACACTCTTTTCCCGATCCATGTCCTGGGTACGGCCACCCACAATGGCGCACCGTTCTCCAACATCGCCGAGTTCGACGTCCCTGCCCTGGACAGCAAATTGACACCACCGTTTGACGGTGATGGTTCGAGCCACACACCATTCTTCTTCGCCGACAACGCAGACTTTGCTGTGTCCGACGGCAACCTTCGTGGCAGTTACCGTTGGCAATTCACCCTGGTCGACGCGACGGGTAACGGCTGGTCCGTGACGGTCCATTTCACCGTCGCTCCCTGACACTGACACTGACGCTTGGCACTCAGCGAGCCGTGCCGGCGTCGTTCACGCAGGTCGGGGAATCCGACCGCCCACAACGGAGGATGCCATGGCTACCCGGGAAACGTCCCGGGTCCGCACATCCCGGATCGATGCCGGTCCGGTGATGGTTCGAACGCGAGGTTGATCAGCGCGACGTGCTGATCGCCGGCGGATCGACGGCGCCCAGGGGCATCACGCGCTTGTCCATGTTGATCTCCGTTGTGCGGAGCACCCGCGTTGTCTGTTTCACCCTCTCCTGTCCAACCCCTTCGCCAGTCAGGGTCCGACGAATTCGGAAACGACTGGTACGCCGACTTCTTCACCGAAGTCACCAATGAGTTCTGGCGCCGGATGGCGACGCCGGAAATGACCGCCGCCGACGTTGCATTTGTCGTCGACAAACTGCCGCTCGAACCCGGAGCCGCCATTCTCGACGCGCCGTGCGGTAGCGGACGGCACAGCATCGTACTCGCCTGCATCGGGCACCGTGTCACCGGGATCGACATCTCGGCGGAGGCGATCACCTTCGCTCGGCGGGAGGCCGCCGCCGAGGGAGTCGACGTTTCATTCCAGGTCGGAGACATGAGAAGTATTCCGTTGAACGCGGCGTTTGATGCTGCGGTGTGCCTCGGGAACAGCTTCGGCTACCTCGACATTGTCGGCACCAAAGCCTTTCTCGCCGCGCTTGCACGGGCGATCCGGCTTGGCGGTGGAGTCGGCATCGATGCCAACATCGCAGCAGAGACCATCCTGCCGGGTTTCACCGGAGGGACCCGGACCATGCGCCCCGGTGACATCACCGTTGAGGCGACGACCGAGTACGACGTCGTCCACAGCCGGCTGATCAGCCATTATCACTACACGCGGGGCGCCGAGCAATGGGCAGGCACCGCGTTGCATCACCTCTATACCGTCGCGCATATCCGAGAATTGCTGACCGACGCCGGGTTCGACGGAATCGAGCTCTATGACGGACCTGACGGGCGGCCGTACCGCCTGGGCGCCAGCCGGTTGATGGTGGTGGCCAACCGCTCCTGAGCTGGATTGGTCCGCGCAGGCCTGCGCGCGCGTCGGTGTTTGGTCGCCGCTGACGTGACGACCAACACCGGCTGCGCACACGCCAGCGCGCGTCGGTGGTTCGCCGCGGCTTCTCTGCGGCGCTAGCGCCGGACGCGCGCAAGGTCAGCTATTGCGGGCATACCGCCCATCGCCTATGATTAGTACACACGTTCGAACGGTGGTGATGGTCATGGGTGACAAGCCGACAGCAACAGGGCGGTGGGCGGGGCATGCCACCGGCCCCGCCGGAGCCGCGTCGTTGGCTGCCCTTGCCACTGTGGACCCGACCGCGCTGACCGGCCCAGAACTCATCGACGCGATCCTGGCCGCGGAGAAGGGGATGTCCCTGCTCGCCGCGGTGCAGATGCGGTTGATGGCCGCGTTCGCGGTGCCCTTCGTCGCCGGCGACCCGACCCGCCTGGCCGCCCGACTGGCGAAGAAGAACCGCTGCGCCGATACCGAACAGGACAGCGGGACCATCGAGCCCTACCTCGCAGAGGCCGCGACGTCGCTGGCCGCCGCCGAAGTCGCGGCCGCCCTGCGGATCGCCCCGGTCACCGGCGGTATCCGGGTCCGCGCCGCCGACACCATGACCACCGTGCTCGCCCCGACCCTGCACGCGTTGCAGACCGGTGTGCTGGACCGCGGCAAAGCCCGGGTCATCGCCGAGCACTGCGAACCACTCACCCCGGCTCACACCACCGCCGTGCAACAACTGGTGCTGCCCACCGCCGGTGCCCTGAGCACCAGCGAACTGCGCGAACTCACCGGCCTGGCCGTCATCACCATCGACCCCGACGGCGCGCAGGAGCGCCACGAGCACGCCGCCGCCCGCCGCGACCTGGCCATGACCGCCCACCGTGACGCCATGGCCACCCTCACAGCGTTCCTACCCGCCGACGCCGCCGTGAAAATCTTCCAGATCAGCGACCTGCTCGCCACCGGCACCGCCGGCGTGACCGGCGACAACCGCGGCATCGGCGCCCGCCGCATCGACGCCCTGGTCGACATCGCCGACCAACTCCTCACCCACGGCCACCTCAACCTCACCCACTACCTCAACACCCCCCTGCCCGACCACGGCCAACCCTGCCCACGCAACAGCAACGGTCACAGCGCCACCGACACCGGCACCGGCGAGACCGGACCGGACGGCTTACTCGGCAACGACGCCGACCTGAGCACCAGCGGCTCGACCGCGTTCACCGACGACATCAGTAACGCACCGTCCCGGGCCGCTAGGAACAACGGAACATCAGGTCCGGCAACAGAAAACGGCGCGGTCATCCCCGCACCCACGGGTGGTCCCAGGCCCAGTTTCACCCGGCAGGGCCGCCGACCCCACCTCACCGTCACCATCGCCCTGAGCACCCTCGCCGGGCACGACCAACACCCCGGCAGCCTCGCCGGGTACGGCGCCATCCCCGCCGGGCTGGCCCGCAGCATCGCCGCCTCCGCCGCCACCATCACCGCGATCAGCACCGACCCGACAACCGGAGCCGCCCGGAAAGCCGGCCAGCTCACCTACCGACCCCGCCAAGACCTCCGCGACCAGGTCACCGCGATCAACACCACCTGCCAATTCCCGTCCTGCCGACAACCCGCCTGGCGCTGCGACATCGACCACCGCGACCCCTTCGACCACACCCACCCCGACCAAGGCGGACCCACCACTACCGGCAACACCAGCCCCGCTTGCCGGCGGCATCATTTGTTCAAACACCACACCGCCTGGAAAACCCGGGTCAACCCCGCCGACCTGGTCATCCACTGGACCAGCCCCACCGGACACGGCTACACCAAGACACCCCGCCCCGCCGCACCACCACACCTGTGGACCACCCACCCCGGCACCGGGATCACCGAACACCTCGACACCATCACCAGCACCGCCACCACCCTGCTCAACCCACCCCCCGCCGCCCTCAGCGACATCGAGGAAGCCCTCGCCATGCTGCTCCTCCAACACCACCTCAACCGGCGACCGATTGAATTCGACCCCGACAACGACCCCTGGCCCGCCCACCCCCTGCAGCCCACCGCAAACCCCGACGCCGACACCATCAACGACACCGACGACGACACACCGCCGTTCTGACCGGGAACCGTCGCAGCAGGAAGTGCATGGACATGCCGCGGTGTTCGGACGATCATCGTCCAATCCTTCGCAGATCCGATCCTTCGCAGAGGAGCAACGCATGCGGGCCATTCGTGTCACGGCCAATCTTCATGTGGCGAACATCGATGCAGCGAAAGACTTCTACACCGATTACCTCGGGCTCAGCAGCGAGGAATTCAACATGGGATGGGTGGCCCGGTACACGTCGCCCGACGGCAGGGCAAACATCCAACTGGTCACCGGTGACGCCACGTCACCCGAAGACTCCGTGATTACGGTGCACACCGCTGATGTGGACACTGCCTACGAAGAAGCACTGAAGCTCGGTTATGACATTGTCCACCCGCTGACCACGGAAGAATGGGGCGTGCATCGCTTCCTCGTTCGCGCACCCGATGGCAACGTCATCAATGTCGTCCAGCATCGAGAGTGAAACGACGCAGCCGACAGCGCTTCCCGCTGTGCGGTACGCCGCCTAGCCACCAACGGCTATGACCGCGGGGATAGGGCTCGGAGTCGCCGAGTGACTGTCAGGGAGCGCCTCCTACGACGAGGGCGCTGACGACCCAGACGGCGACGACCCAGACGGCGCCGGACCCGAGGACGACGAACCCGACGGCACCGAACCCGACGATGAGCCAGACGACCCCGTCGATGGGCCCGGCGACCCCGACGCCGATTCGGGCGACCCGGACGAGGAACCGGATGCAGCCGACCCGGATGCCGCCAGATCAACGAGGTCCAGGTACAACGGCAGCGCATCCGTCCGTGTCCCGGTGCGGCCGTTCGGCGCCAGCGCTAACGGTTGGCCGGTCAGCACGGAGTCGATGGCGGCGCCGCCGGTCGCCTGACCGACAAGTTGCAGGGTGTCGAATCGGTAGGGAACACCGTTGCTGGCCAACGGATCGGGGCCGTCCATCACGTGGAAGTGCAGATGCGGGGAATCGGTATTGCCGGAATTGCCGAGTTCGCCGACCACTTTCCCCGCCTGCACCGTTTGACCGACACTCACCCGGGCCTTCGCGGTTCCCGGCTTGAGATGCGCATAGAACGCGTAGTACGTCCCACCGTTTTGCTCGAACTGCTGGACGACGTAATTCCCGCCGTACTGATCCAGCGTCAGCGACCCCACCGGTGGGTTACTGCCCGGCGTCTGATCCTGCAACTCATCGGAGACAGCGACAATCGTGCCGTCGGCCACTGCGAGCACCGGCGCACCGTAGTAGGGGTAGCTGGACAGCTTGGTGTTGTCGCCGGTGGTCAGCTCAAGGTCGCCGTTCAACTGCACCCAGTCGATCGCAAACCGCTCGGCGAAGAAAAACTCGCCGTTGATTGCATTCGCCGCGCCGCGGTGCGCCGTCACTTCGTCGCAGCAACCGTTCCCATTGAGCCAGTTCTTCCCGACCAGGGGCGGGTTGATGACAGGCGCCTCCTGGGCCGAGACCGGCGTAATAGCAACAGTCTCCGTCAGCTCGGCGGGGATCAGCGGATTGGGTGCGGACGCAAATGTCACCTTCACCTGGTGCCCGACCGACGTCGGCACCGTTTCCCCGGCCTCGACGCTCGGGTCGACCCACACGATCGCCAGTTGACCGCCGTCCAGCACGACGCTCGAAGGAGGGGTCCCGCCAGGCTCGGCACCGATCACCTTCGAGTGAGCGACAAGGTCGGCCCCGGAACGGGTCTGCAGCACCGCACCGGAATCGGAGTCCAACGTCTGCACCGAATCGATCGTCACGCGAGTCGACGTGGCATTCGTCAAATACAGCTCGTACACCAGATAAACAGCACCGTCAGTCCCGGTCACCGGTACGGGTTCGGTGGATACCGAAGCCAGCACGGGCGTGAGCTCGGCCGGCGTTGAACTGGAAGTCGGGACGGCGCTGCCCGAGGAAGACGTTGCGGTTCCGCTGCTCGAGGACGACGCCGCGGACCCGGTGCTGGGTGCGCCGGCCGACCCGGACGTCGGCGGAGCTCCGGATGCAGATGCCGTCGGCGCTGCGGACGTGTCATCGGTCGCGGCCGGCGTCCCGGTGCATCCCACCAACAGCAGCAATAACACCCCAACGGCCGCAACAGACCGCAATTCCCGCCTACGCATGACGGGAATCTACCTGCGCCGACAGCCCGCAAGCGAGAGCACCGCCGTTGGTTGGCATTCGTCACGGACGGCAACCTGGCCGCAAGACCTCGCGTCGTCCCGACACAGCCGAGTTGGAGGCCCGCGGATCGCGCAGGTCAGTCGAAAGTCACCGTGAGGTGACTGACCAAGCCATCGCTGTCGGTTTTCAGCCGCATCGTGCCGGTTGATCCGAGCGCGGCCGCCACCCCGACGGCACCGACCCACAGAGCCGGTAGGCGATGATCGGGGCATGCAGGACGATCCGCCCTTCGGCCGCCCACCAGATCTCGACCTGAACGCCGTGGTCCGTCGGTACGAACCCGTCGTCTGCTACACCCAGGGCGAGCTGTTCTTCCCGACCGAGGTTGAGGACTACATCGCGCAGTCCGCTCTCTGGGAGCGGACTCCGGGCCGGCGGCGGCCGCTGCGCATCGCGGACCACGGGGAACTGGATGTCGGCGGTCTGTGCCGGCTGGCCCGAGCCCGGACGGACGCCAACCTCGAACTGCGCTACGTCCCCGGACCGTTGACCCGGGCCGAATCCCGTGAGTGGCGGAAGGACCCCGGTCGACCGCGGTTCCGCAGTACGTCCCGATTCGCCGCGGTGGGGCTGCTCGGCCGCGTGCTGGACTCGCTGTTCCGGCTCTCGTTGATCATGCGCGGCGCAGTGCCCGGCGGGCTGACTGCGGCATTGCACCGTGCGTATTCCCGCTCCCCCGCCGCGTCCCGGTTCCCGTACTACGCCCATGTCACCAGCCACGCGGGTTATCTCGTCATCCAGTACTGGTTCTTCTATGCGATGAACGACTGGCGATCGAGTTTCGGCGGCGTCAACGACCACGAAGCCGACTGGGAACAGGTCACGCTGTACCTCACCGCGGCGCCTGACGGAGCACCGGCCGATCCCCACGGGACAACGTCAGATGCCGACGGGCTCCGGGTGGCCTGGGTGGCATTCTCGTCACACGACGAGGTCGGTGACGACCTGCGGAGGCGGGTGGACGATCCGGATCTGAGCTGGGTGGACGGCACCCACCCGGTGGTCTATGCCGGCGCTGGGTCGCATTCCGGCGCCTATCTGCCGGGCGAGTACCTCGTGCGGGTCGAGCCGCCAGCGTTGCGACCGACCATGCATGCCCTCTCCCGGATCCGGGGAGTGGTGTTCCCGTGGACGCGCGACCAACCGCGCACCGGCCTGGGCATCCCGTTCATCGACTACAAACGCGGTGACGGCGTCCGGATCGGACCCGGCAGCGATCGCCTCTGGACGCCGGTGCTGATCGACTCGGAAACATCATGGGTGCGCGACTTTCACGGACTCTGGGGCCTGGACACCACCGATCCGTTCGGTGGCGAGCGGGCTCCCGCTGGTCCCCGGTACGAGCGGAACGGAACGATCAGGCCGTGCTGGTCCGACCCGGTCGGATGGGCGGGACTGGACAAGGTCCCCGCGACACCGGAGCGACTGGAGCACGCAGTCAGCAGCCGGCTCGCCGATCTCTCCCGGCAGATTGCCCAGCTGACGGCCGACATCGAGGAGCGGGAAACGGTTCTCCAGTCGGTGGCGACCGGTGTCGCGGCCCTCCCTCCGACTGTCGCCGCGGGGCGGCGGGGCGGTATCGGTGCGACCAATCGGCTACAGGAGCGCGAACGGGCGGTGGAGGAGCTGCGCGCGGCCCGGCGGGCCGCGGTGATCGAACGCGAACACCTGATCCGGGATCAGTCCGACCCGCCGACACCCGTGCCACCGCATGCACATCTTCGCAGCCGCTCGGTCCCGGACGTGAATCCGGCGCGGCCGCCGGGACTGCTGCTCCGGTTCTGGACGGAGGTCTCGCTGTCGGTGCTGCTCGCCCTGCTGGGCCTCGCCGTGCTGTTCGACTACTCGTCACTGTGGAGCGCGACCATCACCGCGATCCTGATCGTGATGACGGTGGAAGCGGTGCTGCGTCGCAGATTGCCGGTGTTCCTGCTCAGCGTGACGGTGCTGGCGGCCATCGTCGCGCTCGTCGTCATCCTGTTCACCAACCTGCGGGTCGGGGTGGGTGTGCTGGCGGTGCTGGCCGCGTTGGTGATCCTGATCGCCAACATCAGGGCCAACGTCGGACGGCGATGAGAACACAGAACGGCCGTACAGCGCTCGGCCGGCTGCTCGGGGCGATGAGTTCACCTGCCGGGCCGGGTCAAACCCGGTCGAACCAGCGTTCAGAAAGGGGTGACGAGATGACCAACCAGTTGTCGGGAGTCGGGGCGATCACGGTGTTCGTCGCCGACCGGCACCGATCGAAGGCCTTCTACGAGACGGTCTTCCGCGCCAAGCTGCTGCATCAGGACGAGGCGTCCGTGGTCTTCGATCTCGGCAACACCATGCTCAATCTCCTCGAGATGCCGTTCGCCGAGGAACTCGTCGCGCCGCAAGTGGTCGGCGGTCCGGCATCCGGCACGCGGTCGATGCTGTCCATCTGGGTGGACGACGTCGACGCGGTGTGCGCCGAGCTGGACCGCGCCGGTGTGACGCTGGTCAACGGCCCGATCGATCGGCCCTGGGGCAAGCGGACGGCAAGTTTCACCGATCCCGACGGGACGCTCTGGGAGGTCGCCCAGGACCTCCCGGATCGCGGCGCCGGCTGAAGGTAACGGCGGAGCATCCGCAGGGGAGAACTCGACGGGACCTGCGCCTCTAGGGCCGGGACGACCACGGGTCCAGCATCGGAGTTGTGGTTGATGCTGGAGTCATGATCGAACGCGCCAGTCCCTCCGACGTGATGGAACTGGACTGCGACGTGACCGGCACCTCCATGCAGGTCGCCGCAGCGCTCGTCCTGGGTCCGGGACCGGCCGGCCGCGTCGTCGACCTGCAGAGCCTGCAGCGGGCCATTGCCCGCCGGATCGTGGCAATACCGCGGATGCGGCAGCGCCTGGTCAGCACTCCCTTCGGCTGCGGCCGTCCCGCATGGATCGACGACGCGGATTTCGACATCCGTCGGCACGTCCGAACATCGCCCTGCCCGTCCCCCGGAGACGAAAAGGCGATGCTCGCCGTCGTCGCCGAACTTGTCACCCACCGACTGCCGCCGGATCAGCCGTTGTGGACGGCGACCCTCATCACCGGGATGAGTGAGGGACGAAGCGCCCTGCTGGTGATGTTCCACCACGTGCTGGCCGACGGCATCGGTGGCCTCGCGGTGCTCGCCGGTCTGGTCGACGGACATGCCTCGCCCACATCGGATGCAGCCCAGCGGTTCCCGCGGCCCGCCGCGCGGCGTCGTGACCTGCGGCGCGATGCCCTGCGGGGTCTGGCCCGAGCCATCCGCGCGATGCCGGGTGAGCTGCGGCGGCTTCCGGCAGCGTTCTCCGAACTCGGTGCAGGACGTACCACGAGCGCGCCGCGCTGCTCACTGAATCGACCGGTCGGCACCGACCGTGCGCTCGCGACGGCGCGTGCCGACCTGACCGCGGTCCGGGCCGTTGCGCACTCCAACGGCGGGACCGTGAACGACGTCCTGTTGACGGCGGTGACCGGTGCCGTGCGCACGGTCCTCGCTCGCCGCGGCGAGGCCGTCGACCGCCTGGTCATCTCCATCCCGGTGTCGAGCCGCGTGCAGGCCAGCGCCACCGAACTCGGCAACCGGGTGGGCGTCATCCCCGTCGAACTGCCGGTCACCGGCGACCCGGTCGACCGGCTCCAACAGATCGCTCGGATCACCGCTGCCCGGAAGGGCGCGGCTCCGGGCGCGTCAGCAGCGCTGATCGGGCCGGCGTTCCGGGCGCTCGCCAAGATCGGCGTCTTCAACTGGTTCATCTCGCGCCAGCGGTTGGTCAACACCTTCGTCACCAACCTGCGCGGCCCCGACCATCGCCTGGCTTTCGGCGGCGCGCCCATCGTCGACGTCATCGCCATACCGATGGTCACGGGCAACATCACCGTCGCCTTTGCTGCGATGTCCTACGCGGGCCGGCTCACCGTCACCGTCATCGCGGATCCCGAGCAGTGCGCCGACCTGCAGGACATCGCGGCAGTACTGCAGAACGAGCTGGACTGCCTGACCTCGCCCGTCGCTGCGGTGGCAACGGGCTGAGCCTGCAACGGGCTGAGCCGGCAGCACGCTGAGCCGGCAGCAGGGACTACTGCCTGGTCCGCAGGTAGTCGGCGACCACCTCGGCGCCCAGCCCGTCGAGATCCGGTGCGACGACCCGGCCGTGGCAGCGCCGGGCGAGCGAATCGATGAACATCGCCAGCCGGGGATCGTCACCCAGAACGAAGAAGGTGATCGCCGCGCGCCGGGCGGTCAACCGATCGAGCTCGGAAACGGTGGAGCGGAGCGTCTCCGGCATCGGCGGGTAGTTGAATGCCAGTGCCCCGTCGGGCTCGACATGCGCGGTCGGCTCGCCGTCGGTCACCACCATCACCACCGGCATCGCATCGGGGTGCCGGTGCAGGTGCTCCCCGGCCAGCAGCAACGCGTGATGCAGGTTGGTGCCCTGCATGTACACACCCTCCAGGCCGATCAGATCACCCAGCTCCACTTTCTCGGCGCCCCTGCCGAACGTGATGAGCTGCAGTGCATCGGTCCGGAATCGGGTCGAGATCAGCTGGTGCAGCGCCAGTGCGGTGCGCTTCATCGGCACCCAGCGGCCGTCCTGAACCATCGACCAGGAGGTGTCGACGCACAATGCGACCACGGCGCGGGTGCGGTGCTCGGTCTCCACCACCTCGACGTCGGTGACGTCCATCCGGCGGTCGTCGCCGCCTGCACGGCGCAGTTGGCCGTTCAACAGTGTCCTGGGCACGTCCCACGGCTCGGTGTCGCCGAACGCCCACGGCCGGCTGCTGCCGGTCGGTTCACCGGTCGCTCCGGAGCGCAGGGTGGCCCTTTCTCCCCTCCGCGAGCCGATCTTGTCGACCACGTCACGAAGGGCCGACTCGCCGAGTCGGCGCAAAGCGCGCGGGGAGAGCCGGAGCGATCCGTCGGGAGCGCGTTCGAACACCCCCTGCTCCCGCAATTCCCGCTCCAGCGCGGCCAACGCCTCCGCGTCCGCCCTGGCCTGCGGACCGAGGGCCGCCTCCAGGTCGTCGAGGTCGATGTCGTCCAACCTGGCGCCCGGGTAGCTCTGCCCGAGCTGGTCGGTCAGCTCCTCGAGCTGGGCGAGCTCCTCCATCGCTCGCGTTGCCTCGCCGAGTCCCATCGGTGAATCACCGCGGAAGCGACCCGACCCCGACCAGTCCTCACCCGGCCGGAGGTTCTGCAGTTGGGCATCCAGCTGGTCCAGCGCCTGGCCGAGCCGCGGATCGCCGAACGCCTGCTGGCTCAGCTCTGCCAGTTCGGCGCGTTGCTGCGGGCTCAGCGAGCGCATCATCCGTTGTGCCGCAGCCGATCTCGCCGCCAGCACATCGATGAGCTCGTCGACCGTCTGCGGATTCTCCGGGAAGAAGTCACCGTGCCTGGCCATGAATTCGGCGAACTGGCCGGTGGTGTCCGCACCGGTGGAATGGTTTTCCAGCAGTGCATTCAGGTCGTCGAGCATTTCCCTGATCCGCTGCACGTCCTGCGGGGTCGCCTGCTGGAGCGCCTCCTTCATGCCGCTGAACCGCTGGTCGAGCATCTCGCGACCGAGCAGGTCCTGGATCTGTTCGTACGCCTGCCTGGCTTCGGGCGACTGCCAGTCGTACTCGCTCAGCGCGCGCACCGCGCGGCCGGTGTTGTCCGGCAGGGTTTCCAGGTCGAGCTCACGGAAGCGCGCGTCCTCGGAATCCTGCCGGGCGAGTGCCGCCTTCTCCGCGGTCAGGGCCTGGTTCAGCAGTTCCCTGACCTCTTGCAGGGTGCCGTCGATCCTGTTGTCCCGCTGCAGTTCCCGGCGCCTCTCCCACAGTTGGCGGGACAGCTCGTCCAGCCCGCGACGGTCGCCGGTGCCGCGCCGCATCAGCTCGCGCAGCGCCTGCCGCAGGGAACTGCCTTCCATCACGTCCTGGCCGATGCTGTCCAGCGCTTCGCGCAGGTCGATCGGCGGTGCCAACGGGTCGGGCCCGTCGTGGTACGGGCCGTAGGAATACCCGCGCCGACGCGGCGGCCGGGGGCCGTGCGGTCCGTGCAGATCAGCCATAGCTCACCGTGTCACCGTCATCGCTGGGTTCCTTCGTCAGCTTGCGAGTCAGGAACAACAATTCGAGCGCCAGTTCGGCGGCCGACGCCATCGGCCCGGGATCCTCCGTACCGGCCGCACCGAGCCGCTGCGCGACCGAGGTCAGCACATCGACCCGGGGCAGGGCACCGACGATCTCGGCGGCGGTGACCCGGTCCCCGGTGCGCAACGGCGACTTCGTCACCGCTACCACGAGCGGGTCGAGATCCAGCCCACGCAAACGGGTCCGTGCGGTATCGGCGGTGGCCCGGCGGAGCAGGTGCTCGAGCACCTCGTCCTCCCGGCCCTCCTGCCCCGTGACGAACTCCAGCTTGCCGCGGAGCACCGGTAATGCGGCTTCCAGATCGATCGGCCGGGCGGTGGGCAGGGACTCACCGGTGATGGCGGAGCGGCGAAGCGCGGCTGCGGCAATAGTTTCCGCCGCGGCGACGGCGAACCGCGCCGACACACCGGAGCCCTGGTCGACGGCCGTCGACTCCCTCAGCAGCCGGGTGAACCGGGCGATGATCTCCAGCAGATGGTCCGGGACGGGTGCCGCCAGATCGGCTTCCTGTGCGATGACCGCAGTCTCGTCACGCAGTTCAAGCGGGTAATGGGTACGGATCTCGGCGCCGAACCGGTCCTTGAGCGGTGTGATGATCCGCCCGCGGTTCGTGTAGTCCTCGGGGTTCGCGGAGGCGACCAGCAGCACGTCCAGCGGCAACCGCAGGGTGTACCCGCGGACCTGGATGTCCCGCTCCTCCATCACGTTGAGCAGCGAGACCTGAATGCGCTCGGCGAGATCGGGCAACTCGTTGATCGCCATGATGCCGCGGTGCGCCCTGGGTACCAGGCCGAAGTGAATGGTCTCCGGATCTCCCAGCGAGCGGCCTTCCGCGACCTTGACCGGGTCGACGTCACCGATCAGGTCGGCGACCGCAGTGTCGGGCGTGGCGAGCTTCTCGGTGTAGCGCTCGGAACGGTGCCGCCAGCTGATCGGCAGGTCGTCACCGAATTCGTCCACCCGTCGCCGCGATTCAGCCGTGATCGGGTCGTACGGATGCTCCCCGATCTCCGAGCCGGCGATCACCGGCGACCATTCGTCCAGGAGTCGGGTGAGGGTGCGCAGCAGGCGGGTCTTGCCCTGCCCACGCTCGCCGAGCAGGACCACGTCGTGACCGGCGATCAGCGCGCGTTCCAACTGCGGCAGCACGGTCGATTCGAAACCGACGATGCCGGGCCAGGGATCGGTGCCGGCGCCGAGTGAAGCGAGGAGATTGGACCGTAGTTCGGCCTTGACGCCGCGGAGTTCGTGCCCCGCGGACCTGAGTTCTCCGGCGGTCGCGGGAAGTCCAGCGGGAGAGGTGATTCGCATGTTCGCCAACGGTACGCCCGGGTTCCGCTGCACTGGCACCGATGCCGCCGCCGGCCGATCGTCGTAGGGTGGCGCATCGACCAGGTGACGCCCAGGCGTCGTCGTCAACGTGCGTCGTCAGATCGGAGCCCGACTGTGCGCATTCCCGGACCAGCGGATCTGCTTCGCATTGCGGGTGAGGGTTACGAGGCTCTCGAGCGGGTGATCGGCCTGGTACCGCGGGTCGTGGGACTGGTCACCCAGGCCGAGATGCTGCTGGTACGGGTCCGGGCGGTGGTCAACGACATCGAGTCGGTGCAGCAGGAGGCAACCGCCGCCGTTCGCCGGATCGAGGACACCCAACGCCGCGCGGACGCTGTCGTCGAGCACATCGAGAGTCTGCAGCCCAGGCTGGATTCGCTGCTCCACCGCACGAACGGCGTGCTCGTACGGACCTCTGCGGTCGTCGGATCGGCGGCGCAGTTGACGCATCGGGTCGAACCGCTGCTCGACCGGTTCCAGCCCACATTGGACCGGCTGGAGCCCATCATCGGGAGGCTCGTGGAGACCACCAGTGCGAAGGAGGTCGACGCCATCGTCGGCCTGATCGACGCACTGCCCTCCATCGTGGACAAGCTGGATGCCGACATCCTGCCGGTGCTGGACACCCTTGCCACCGTCGCGCCGGATCTGCGCGACCTGCTCGACATCGTCAGGCAGCTCAACGAGTTGATCGGTGCGGTCCCGGGTCTCGGCAAGGTCAAGAAGAAGATCGACGAGAACCAGGACAGGCAGGACGAATACCGCGCGCTGGAGGAACCGGCCGCGGCACCCGACCGGCGGGATGCGCAACGGTCGAACGGAACAGCAACCAACGGAACGGCGACCAACGGAACAGTGTCTGCACCGCGGGTGGAGATCGCTGCGACACCGTCCGCGACTGGTGAGCCGTCCGCGGCTGCTGGGCCGTCCGGGGGTGCCGGGCCGTCCGGGGGTGCCGGGCCGTCCGGGGGTGCCGGGCCGTCCGGGGGTGCCGGGCCGTCCGGGGGTGCCGGGCCGTCCGGGGATGCCGGGCCGTCCGGGGGTGCCGGGCCGTCCGGGGATGCCGTGTCAACCGCGGTTCGTGCGACACCGTCGACCGGTCAGGTCTAGTGCCGCCGTCCCAGTCCGCCGGTCGCCGAATCGGCGCTCGGGTCAGCGGGTCGGCAGGACGCGCTCGCCGCGATGCACGGCCCACGCGAGGACCATCACCGCTGCCCCGCAGGCGAACATGATCGGCTGCAGGAAGAAGTACCGGCCGATGACGAGCAGTTGGACCACGATCCAGCCGAGCATGGCGGCGCCCGCGACGAGCGAGGCTGCATACGCCCAGCGGACCCGGCGCAACTCGGCGACGGCGGCGACCGACATCGGCGCCGCAACGACCAACAACAGGAAGATGCCCGGCAGCGTCCACGAGCTGAACGGCGTTCCGTCCAGCCACTCCGGCAGCATGCCGATCGAGTTGTCCGCGATCAGGCCGACACCGCCGTAGACGGCACCCACCGCCACGAACAGTTCCACCCCGATCTGGAACCCGCGAGCAACCGCCCGAGATCTCGACTTCTGTTTCTGCATCGTGGATGTCATCACCGATCGCCTCCGCCGCTCAGGATCTGCCGGTCGCGGTGCCGACCGGAAGGGGACGATGATCAGATCACTCGGGACTTTGGTCCCCACCAGAACAGGTAGCACGTGGAACTCCCTGCAGGCCTGCTTTCCTTGCTCCGGCAGCCCAGTCCCTGCTATTTGGCCACCACGATGAGTGACGGTTCGCCGCAGTTGACACAGACGTGGGTTGACACCGACGGTCGGGACATCCTCATGAATACCGTTGAGGGTTATCAGAAGGTGAGGAATATCGAACGCGATCCGCGGGTCGCGTTGACCGTGTCCGATCCGCAGAACTCGTCACGGTATTTCGCTGTTCGTGGACAGGTGCTGTCCGTGTCGACAGAAGGAGCCGCGGACCACATCGAGAAGTTGGCCCAGCGCTACTTCGGCGGTCCGTACCCGTTGTGCGGCGGGCGTTATCAGCAGCGCCTGATCGTCACCGTGGGGGCCCGCCGGATCAGCGGCATGGGCTGAGAACAGGGCTTGACATGGTACTGACGCACTCCTACAGTCGTAGTCAATAAGTGCGTTGATAAAGGAAGTGGTTGACCTTGGTGATCGATCCGTCAGCGGACGATCGGTTGGACAGGGCCTTCATGGCTCTGGCGGACCCCGTCCGGCGGCGGATCATCGCCCGGCTGAGTCGCGGCTCGGCCACGGTCAACGAACTCGCTGAACCGTTCGACATCTCCAAACAGGCTGTCTCCAAACACATCCAGGTTCTGGAGCACGCCGAACTCGTCACCAGGACCCGCGACGCGCAACGTCGCCCGGTGCATCTCAACGCCGTCCAGCTGGAAGCGCTCACTGCCTGGATCGACAAGTACCGGCTGATCAGCGAGCAACGCTTCCGCAGTCTCGACGCACTGCTCAGCACCGTCGACCGCGCCGATTCCCCGGCCGGTCCCCATCCCGAGGAGGAACCGCCATGATGACCACCCATCCCACCACCGTGACCGTGCCGGAGGGTCTGCCGTTCATCGAGATCGAACGCGACTTCGACGCCCCGGTCGAGGCCGTCTTCCGCGCCCACCGGGATCCGGACCTGATCAAGCAGTGGCTCGGCCCGCGCGGCCTCCAGATGGAGATCGATACCTACGATTTCACCACCGGCGGGCGCTACCGGTACATCCACCGCAACGCCAAGGGCGAGGAATATCCGTTCAACGGCGTATTCCATGTCGTCCGCGACAACGAACTCGCCATTCAAACATTCGAATTCGAGCAATTCCCTGATGTGGTGAGCATCGAGACGCTGCGCTTCGAGGACCTCGGCAACGGGCGGACCCGCCTGCGCATCCACAGTTCGTATCCCTCGGTCGAGTCGAGGGACGGCATGGCGGCCGGCAACATGGAAAAGGGCGTGTCCGAGGGCTACGAACGACTCGAAGAGCTGCTCGCGACACTCTGAGCCTTTCATTCCGACAGCCATTCACCCGACTCTTGAGGAGCACGCCATGGATTGGACTCTGGAGGTCGTGGCCGTCCCGGTCAGCGACATCGACCTCGCCATCACCTTCTACCGGGATGCCGTCGGAATGCACCTCGACCACGACACCACCGCTGGGCCCATGCGATTCGCGCAATTGACGCCGCAGGGGTCGGGCTGCTCGATCGTCCTGGGCAACCAGAACGGCATGCCGCCCGGCTCGTTACGCGGCGTCCAACTGATCGTCGCCGACGCCGAAGCGGCCCGGCGAGAACTTCTCAGTCGGGGCGTCGACGCCGGCGAGATCACCGTGTACGACGACCGAGACGGCGGCACCTTCTTCGGGTTCTCCGACCCGGACGGCAACACCTGGATGGTGCAGCAGATCAAGGCCCGCGCCGACCGCCCGCTGCTCTCCCCCGCCGACGCCTGACGGTCCCGCACTCACCCCGCCCGCACTCACCCCGTCCGCCTCGCACCCCGTCCCACCCCGCACCCCGTCCCCGAGTCGTGTTGATCATGGCAAAACTCACCGTTTTCGGTCCCGACACGCCGTTCTCGACGCGATCTTTGCCATGATCAACTCGGGGTGAACGGGCCTCAGACCCTGACAGTCGCTGCGACCACGACGAGCTCGGACGTGTGCGAGCCGTCGATGCCAACGCCGTCGGGGCGGGGGCTGAAGCCTGGGAGACCGTCCAGCCCGTCGCTGCCGTCCATCACCCTGATCGGCGTGGGATCGGTCGAATCCACTTCGACGACGAAGCGCACCCCGCCGGGCGGCGGCGCGTGGAAGACCACACCGAAATCGCCGTCGCGCTCCTTCATCGGCACCTCCCGCCCATCCACCGTCGCGCTCAGCACGGTGGCGCCGGGCAGATCGGCGTAGATCAGCCGCACCGGTCGGCGTGGGGTGACGGTGAAGGTGATGGTGCGTCGGCCGTCGGTGATGCTCTCGCCGTCCACCTGCACGGCCGGCGGCGGCAGGTCGGCGGCCGGTGCGGGTCCGGTCAGCACACCATTGGCGAACAGACCGAACGGGCCGTTGAGATCCTCTCGGCCGGTGACGTACTGGCTCAGCCAATCCCCCGGGTAGGCGTCGGTACTGATCCACCGCGCGGTGCCGGTGTCGGTGTCCAGCGCGTAGGCGAGGTGGGCGGGCGCGGGGTGCTCGGCGTCGAAGCCGTCGCTGATCAGTCCGGCGACCAGGCACACCGGCACCAGTGCGCCGGCGACGATCGCGGGCAGCGCGGCCGCCACCTTCGACGGCCCGGTGACGACGCCGTCATCGATGGTGGTCGGGTACAGCATGTCGAGCACCGGCAGCAGCGCAAGGGCCAGCATCACGGAGAAGAGCGCGCCGGCGGCACCGGTTGCCAGACCCAGTGCCGGGAAGAACAGAGAGACCGTCGGGACCAGCACGACGACGGCGACCGCACCGGCCAGCCCGACGGCCGTCAGCCCGGCCCACCGCTGCCGGACGGTGAGCGCAACGGCGGTCCCGGCGGCGCCGGCCAGCGCAGGAATCGTGGCCAGGTAGGAGCCGCCGGGTGCCGCGGCCGCGAGCGCGACACCGATCATCGCGAGCCAGCCGAGGGCGCCGATGACGAGCGGCCAACTGCCGATCCGCCGGCGCAGGAGCCCGTACCAAGCCAGCACGATGGTGGCGACCAGCGCAATCACGCACGCGCGGAACCAACCGGGATTCCAGGGGTCGATCATGTTGCCGTACTCCGGCCGGAAGGCCACCAGCAGGGCCCACAACCCTTGTGCTGCAACAGGCGCCAGCACGAGCGGGACCACGGCGAGGCCGAAGCCGACCGCCAGCCGCGGCCACCTTGCTGCCTGCTTGCGCCGGGCCAGGTAGGCCACCGCCGCCACACTGGCGAAGGCCAGCACCGCGAGCGGCCAGACCAGCCACCCTGGGTACCTGATCAGCACACCGAGGGCTGGGAAGTAGGTCAGGTCTTCGCCTCCGGGTGCGGCGACGGCGGGAATGTCAGCGTCTCCGAATGCCCGTACGAGAGCCAAGGCGTTGTCACCGTGCTGCTGCAGACTTCGCCGGTCCATCGACGCCGGTGTGTCCTGCGGCGAGTGGTACACCGCGGACCCGTCGATGTAAGCGGTGTTCAGCCCGGCGAACCGGCCGGACTCGCGGAACGGGGTGAAATCGGTGTCGTTGGGAAGGATGCGGTAAACCTCGACGGCGAAGCTGGTGGCCACCGGGTAGGGCACCACCCCGCCGTAGATGTCGACCACCGCGGCGTTGCCCAGCGACGTCTCGAACATGACCGCCGGCCCGGTGCTGCCCCTGGCCTCGAAGTTGAGTGCGACACCACCGTTCGCGGCCAGCGGGTCACTGCTGACGAACGCCTCCGCGCCGCACAGGCACGCCTCCTCCGCGTCGGTGAAGAGGAACACCACGTTGTTCACCGGCGGCGCCCCCGTCAGCATCGCCCGCGCCGTCTCCAGGAGCGTGGCCACCCCGGCCCCGTCGTCATTGCCGCCGAACGAGACCTGCACAGAGTCGTAATGCGCGAACAACACGACTGTCCCGGTTGGCGCGGACCCGGGCAGGACCGCGACAACGTTGCTGACCCGGGCCATCCCGTATGGCCCGCTCAACGCCCCGGTCCCGCCGACCGCCTCATGGATCTCGGCATGCAACCCCAGATCGGTCAAGGCCGACGCGATGTGGTCGCGGACCGCGCCGGCCGCTTCCGACCCCGCCGGGTGCACCTGCTGGCCGATCTGCTCGACGTGCCGGTACGCACGTTCCGCACTGAACCGATCGGCCCGGGCGTCCTGGGCGACGACTCCCGGGGGTGATACTGCGAGAACCGTGAGGTACCCCAGGACGGCGAGCAGGAGGAGCAACACGAGTCCAGGAATGCGGGACCGGACGGGGTGCATCACCGGCTCATCGTGCCTGATCAGCGCCCACCACACCGTGTTGATCATGACGAAACTCGCAGCTTGAGACCGCGACACGCCGTCCGGAGCGCGAGCTTTGCCATGATCAACTTCTAGGGCGGGGCCGGCGGGTCGGGCCGGGCGGGGCGGGCGGGGCGGGCGGGGCGGGCGGGGCGGGCAGGGTCGGGCAGGGCGGGGCGGGGCGGGGCGGGCGGGGCGGGCAGGGTCGGGCAGGGCGGGGCGGGGCGGGCGATCAGGCAGTCGGCCGGGTGGGGGTAGCGTCGGCGTCCGTGCCACCCACCGAGCCGGACCTGCGGCGAAACCTGCTCGCGGACTGCTCCAGCTGTTTCGGGTTGTGCTGCGTCGCACTGCCTTTCCAGGCGTCGGCCGACTTCGCGTTCGACAAGGACGCCGGCGAGCCGTGCCGGCACCTGGGCACCGAGGACTTCCGCTGCACGATCCACGACCGGCTCCCTGAGCGCGGCTTCCCCGGCTGCACGGTGTTCGACTGTTTCGGCGCCGGGCAGCAGGTCTCCCAGGTGACGTTCCGCGGCGTCGACTGGCGGAGCGCACCGGAGACCGCATCGCGGATGTTCGCGGTGCTGCCAGTCATGCGGCAATTGCACGAGCTGCTGTGGCTGCTCACCGAGGCGCTGTCCCGGCCGTCGGGCGATCAGCTGCATGCGGAGCTCAGCGCTGCCCGGGACCGGGTTCGCCGGCTGACCTCTGCCGAACCGGATGAGCTGCTGCAGCTGGACGTTGCCGACCAGCGGCGCCGGACGGCACCGCTGCTGCAGCAGGTCAGCCAGACTGCGCGACAACCGTTCACCCGCTCGAAAACAGACCGGGCCCGGCTGGATCACCGGAACGCCGACCTCATCGGGGCCAAGCTGGCCGCCGCCGACCTGCGCGGCGCGGACCTCCGCGGGGCGTACCTGATCGGCGCGGACCTGCGGCGGGCGGATCTGAGTTACGCCGACCTGCTCGGCGCGGACCTGCGGGCGGCCGATCTCCGGGGGGCCCGTCTCGCCGAGAGCCTCTTCGTCACGCAGCCGCAGATCAATGGCGCCAGGGGCGATCGGCGGACGACGATCCCGGGCCTGCTGGCAGCCCCGGCGTCCTGGTGAAAATGGTGCGCAACGAGCGCCGGGAAGGCCGTTCCGCGTTCCCGTGGTGACGGGAAAAAAACTCCCACATCACTTGCGCTGCAGGAGGTCCCGACCGGTCGATGAACTGCGCACGCCCGGTTCCGCCGGACCACGCATGCGCGAGACCGTCGACCCGCCAGTACTCGAGAACCCGCTTCCCGCCGACCGAGTACCAGCGGGTGCGAAGGCAGCGCCGGCCGCCGACCGTCAACGAGCGGGTGACGGCCAGCGGTCGGATCCTGCCCGGTCCCACGTGGCCGGCCCGCCGGGACGCGAGCCACTGCACGACGATGCGGTCTGCGTTGGGTGAGCGGACGATCCGGTCGTCGGTGCCGTGCACCACGACGACGGGTGCCATCGTCCCGACAGCAGGGTCGATCCCAGGGTCGATCCCAGAGGCGGCATCGGAGGCGGCAGAGATCGGGGAGACCGAGCCGCGCGCGGACATAGCACCCAGCGCCCCGAGACCCTGTGTCGCCGAACGGTAGGCCGTCGCGGAATGCACTCCGGCCGCGGCGAACACGTCGGGGTAGGTCGTCGCCAGGATCAGGGCCATCGCACCGCCGGCGGAGATGCCGGCTACGTACACGCGTCGGGGATCGACCCGCCACCCCGTCGCCGATGCGGCCACCTCGGCGACGATGTCCGTCAGCATCGCCGGTTCGCCGCGTCCACGGTGCTGGTGCGCCGATTCGTACCACCGCCAGCAGCGTTGCAGTTGGTGGTGCATCTCCTGCCGCGGCGCGACGATCACCAGCCCGTTCGCGTCGGCCACCGCGGTGAAGCCGGAGTCGGCTGCGAAGTCTGTCGAGCTCTGCCGACATCCGTGCAGCAGCAACAGCACCGGCGCGGCCGACCGCGCGTTCATGACCGACAACGGCAGGTAGACGTCATACGTCCTCGTCCCGTGCCGGCTACGACAACGATGACGGGTCCACCGGTTCGGCTCTGCCGGCAGGAGCGCGTGGGGCGCCCCGGATTGCGGGCTCGATCCGGACAACGGCACGAGCGTTCCCCCGTCCTGTGCACGCCGCGACCGGCCTGCAACGCCTGACGCGATCGTAGGTTCGACGGCTGTCCGATCCGGTCCGCGGCGCGTCTGCACTGCTGTGACGGCCGTCTCGATCCGGCGGACCCGCCGAAACGCACTGCGGCGGACGACGAAAAGACCTTGGCCGCTCGCCCCTGCTGAGGCAGCATCGTGACTGCGCCGGTCGGGGCGACACCGTTACCCAGACCACCTGCGTACAGACCACGACTCATACGGACCACACGAGCACGCCGTTCGAGAGGAGCCCCGCCGTGACGGAGCAGGCTCCGACAACCCGGCTTCCCCGAGCACTGCGGCCGTTCACCAGCGGCCAGTACCGGCTGCTGACGTCCGCACTGCTGTTCTCGCTGCTCAGCCTCGGGATCTGGCTGGTGGCGTCGGTATGGCAGGTCATCGCGCTCGGCGGGACGGCATCGGACCTGTCCGTCGTCGCTGCCGGTTCCGCTCTCGGACTGGTGCTGTCGGTGCTGGTCGGCGGAGCGGTGGCGGACCGGATCCCGCAGCGGCTCATCCTGCTGGCGGTCGAAGTCGTCCGTGGGGTCTGCTTCGCCGCGGCCGCGGTGCTGTCGCTCACCGGGCTGGTCCAGGTCTGGCACCTGGCGCTGATCGGGCTGGTGCTCGGCGTCGCGGACGGCTTCTTCTACCCGGCGTACTCGGCGTGGCTCCCGGCGATCATCCCGCCCGAGCAGCTGCTGGCGGCGAACGGCATCGAGGGCATGCTCCGGCCGACCATCATGCAGGCGGCCGGTCCGGTCCTGGCCAGTCTGCTGATCGCGGTCTGGTCTCCCGGTGCAGCGTTCCTGGCCGTGGCCGTGCTGCAGGTCGGTTCGGCCGGTGTGCTGGCCATGATGCGGACGACGGCGGTCCGGCGGGACGTCGACCGGTCCCGGCACCCGATGGTGTCCGCGATCATCGACATCCGTGACGGCTTCGCCTACATGGTGCGGACCCGTTGGCTGCTGGCGGTTCTGCTCTTCGCGATCCTGCTGGTGCTGGTCGTCATGGGGCCGATCGAGGTCTTGCTGCCCTTCGCCGTCAAGGACCAGACCGGCGGCGGCCCGGGCGCTTTCGCCGTCGCGCTGGCCGCGTTCGGGTTCGGCGGGGCGGTCGGCTCGCTGGTCGTCGCGTCCCTGCGGCTCCCCCGGCGCTACTTGACGTTGATGATCCTGGGTTGGGGGCTGGGCTGCATCCCGCTCACGATCGTCGGCCTGACCAACCAGTTGTGGCTGATGGTCGTGGCTCTGTTCGTCTCCGGGGCGCTCTTCCAGGGGGCGCAGGTGCTCTGGGGAACGCTGCTGCAGCGCCGGGTGCCGCCCGCGATGCTCGGCCGGGTGTCCAGCCTCGACTTCTTCGTATCCCTTGCACTGATGCCCGTTTCGATGGCGATCGCCGGCCCGGTGGGCGACACGGTCGGCATCGCGCCGACATTCGTCGTCGTCGGTCTCGTGCCGACGATCCTGGCGGTCGGCACCCTGCTGATCGCCCGGCTGGGCGCCGACGAACGCGACCATCCGCTCAGCGCGGACCCGGTCGAGGCCGAGCAGGAACTCACCCAGCAGTGATCCGGGCGGCCGGCCGGTTCAGCCGGCCGCCGGGATCGAGGTGCCAGGCACAGCGGGAATCTCGACCTGATCAACCTGGCAAAGGGCCACACAGGAAGAGGATCTTGATGAGCGCTCTGTACACCGCTTCGGCCACCGCGACCGGGGCCGGTCGCAACGGCCACAGTCGATCGTCGGACGGCATCCTCGACGTCGACCTGGCCACCCCGGTGGAGATGGGCGGTCCCGGCGGTGCCACCAACCCGGAGCAGCTGTTCGCGGCCGGCTACGCGGCGTGCTTTCTCAGCGCGGTCACCGTGGTGGCGCAACGCGCTGAGGCCGACATCGCCGACACTGCCGTGACTGTCGACATCGGCCTGAATCGGAACGGAGCCGGCGAGTTCCAGTTGTCGGCTGCCTTGCACGTCGAGATGTCGGGTGTCGACCAGGCAACCGCGGACGAACTCGTGGCGGCCGCGCACCGGGTGTGTCCCTACTCCAACGCCACCAGGGGCAACATCGACGTCGAGATCGACACACTCGTCGCCTGAGGCCCCGTAGATTGGCGGGGGTGGCCACCACTGTTTCGATGCCCCTGTTCCCGCTCGGTCTGGTGCTGTACCCGGGGGTCATGCTGCCGCTGCACATCTTCGAGAACCGGTACAGGTTGCTGGTCAAGGAACTGCTCGAACTCCCAGACGGCGCCCGGCGTTTCGGCGTGGTGGCCATCAAGGCAGGACGTGAGGTCGGCACCGACGGCATCACCGCGCTGCACACTGTCGGCTGCACGGCCGAGCTCCGCTATGCCGAGGCCTACCAGGACGGCCGCTTCGACATCATCTCCACCGGGATGGACCGCTTCCGGTTGGTCGGCGTCCAGCACACGGAACCGTTGCGGGCCGATGTGGAACTGCTGCCGGACGTCGCCTCCGCACCGGCCCAACCGCTGGCCGACCGGGTGCGCCGGCTGTTCACCAGCTACCGCCAGGCGCTGATCCAGGCTCAGGGCGCCGCCGATGACGAGGACGGCATACCGGCCCTCCCTGGTGACCCGACCGAATTGTCCTACCTGGTCGCCGCCGCGATGATCCTGGACCTCACGGAGAAGCAGCAACTGCTGGACGCCGCGACGGTCGACGACCGGCTGCGGCTGGAGTTGACGCTGCTCAAGCGGGAGGCGTCGATGGTGGGGGCGCTGTCGTTGCGGCCGGCGGTCGAGCTGCCCCGAACGCCCTACGCGTCGAACTGACCAAGCATCGAACTGACCAGCATCGAACTGAACAGGTCCAGCGGTGTCAGCCCAGCAGTTCGTCGACGTAGCACCACTTCCAGGCTTCGCCCGGCTCGTGGCTGCGCATCACCGGATGCCCCGTTTCGCGGAAATGCCGGTCGGCATGCCGGGCCTCCGACGAGTCGCAGCACGCGACGTTGCCGCAGGTCAGGCAGAGCCGAAGGTGTACCCACCTGGTGCCGTCGCGGAGGCATGCCGGGCAGCCGTAGTCGCTGGTCGGCGGCACCGAATCGGGCGCCTCGGCCAGGTGATCGCAGATACCGGCCGTCTTTGCCGGCGTGATGAGGGTCTTGCCGGCGACCGATTCAGCGCGCGCGGAGCGGCGGTCGATCATCGACTCCTCGACATCCAGGGAGTCCATCACCTCGGCCAGAACCTCGCTGTCGGTCGTCCCATGGTCGCGGATGTCCAGCACCGCAGCGCGTTCCGCCCGCAGCATGGCCATCCGCAGCCGCCGGTACTGCTCCGTCGGGGTCTCGTCCTCGGTCTGATCGCTGATCCGGCCGAGCCGCTCCCACACGGCGTTGAGCCGCGCCTCGCCGCGGGTCGTGAGGGTCTGGATCACCTCCGGATCGTCGTCGGCGTCGGTGACCCTGGCGCGTTTCAATTCAGCCCGGCCGGCCTCTACCGTGCGCATCAGCACCTGTGCCTCGGCCAGTGCATCCTCACGCTCGTCGGGACCTTCCACGCGCAGCCTGCGCGCCAGCCAGGGCAGCGAGAGACCCTGCAGCAGCAGTGTTCCCGCCGTCACCACGAAGGCGCCCAATACCAGCACCTGGACGTTGGGGATGCTCTTGGGCAGGACGAACGCGGCGGCCAGCGTGACGACCCCCCGCATCCCGGCCCACGACACGACGGCCGTCGACCGCCAGCTGTAGGGCTGGTCGCGCTGGCTCCGTGGCCGGATGAGGTAATAGCCGACCGGGAACACCCAGAGCGGCCGCACGACGATGACGGACACCAGCGCCGCGGCGCAGAACAAGGTGATGGTCAGCGGTGACAGGTCGGATCCGGCCAGCCCGTCCAGGATCTCCTGGACCTGTAGCCCGATCAACAGGAAGACGCTGTTCTCGAGCAGGAACTGGATCGTTTCCCAGTTGATGCGCTCGTTGAGCCGCGACGTCGCGTCCTGGATCTTGGGCGCCTTGTGACCGAGGATCAGGCCGGCCGTCACCACCGCGATCACCCCGGACGCACGCGCCTCCTCCGCAGGCAGATACGCGGCGAACGGCGCCATCAGGGACAGCGCGGTATCGATGATCGGGTCCTTGTTCAACCGCCTGAGCAGCGCGAACAGCAGGGCGACCGCGATCCCGATCGCGGCGCCGCCTGCTGCGGCCCAGAGGAAGTCGACACCGATGCTGGCGATGGTCACCGAACCGCCGATGGCCACGATCGCGGTCCGCAGGCCGACCAGGGCGGTGGCGTCGTTCAGCAGCGATTCACCCTCCAGGACCGTGACGACCCGCCGCGGCAGACCGATGCGACGGGCGATAGCGGTGGCCGCAACGGCGTCCGGGGGCGCGACGACCGCGCCGAAGGCGAAGCCGGCGGCCAACGGGATCGGCAGGATCCACCAGGCGACCAGACCCACCAGCACCGTCGTCGCGATGACCAATCCGACCGCGAGCCAGGCGATGGCCCGCCGGTTGGTCTTGATGTCCACCAGCGAGGTCCTGATCGCGGCCGAGTACAGCAGAGGGGGCAGCAACCCGATCAGCACCAGCTCGGGGCTGAGTTCGAACGGTTCGATGAACGGCAGGAACGAGCCGCCGATGCCGATCACCACCAGCAGCAGCGGCGCAGGGAGTTCGAAGCGGCGGGCGAGCGCGCTGACCCCGGTGACGGTTGCCGTCAGCGCGAGGATCCAGATGGCGATTTCCACGCCCGTGATCGTTGCACCCGGCCAGGGGTCGCTGCGCCACCCAGCGGGTGGCGGGTACGGCGGTCAGTCGTTGCCGATGACCGCTGCCCTTGCCTCGCGGACGCCGGTCGGCGGTCCGGCCACGTACCAGCGGTGGCCGCCGTGCTGGAAGACATCGACAACACCGCCGGCCGCGGACACCACCGCCGCGCCGGGATACCAGTCCCAGCTTGGTGTGTCGGCATGCAGCCAGACCCCGAGACGGCCGGCCGCGACGGCGGCCAGCTCCACCGAGCCGGACCCGATGATCCGCACCGACGCCGCTCCGGCGATCGAGCGCAGCAGGCCGTCCCGCAGCGGAAGGTCGTTGACCCTGGTGGGATGTAGGTAGGTCGAGATGGCCACCTCGTACAGCGCCCGGTCCGCCAGCCTGGGCAACGGAACGCCGTTCAGCGAGGTGGGTACGTCCCGGCCGCCCACCCACAGTTCGTCGGTGGTCGCCTGATAAATGGCGCCGAGCAGCAGATGTTCGCCGTCCAGCAGGGCAAGCGCCGAGCACCACGCCGGCAGGCCCGAGACAAAATTGAAGGTGCCGTCGACGGGATCGATGATCCAGGTCCGCCGGCCGGGCGCTGCCGCACCCTCCTCGCCGATCACCCCGTCCGCCGGCCGCGCGGCGGCGAGCCTGCCGACGATCATCGCTTCCGCGGCCTTGTCGGCGTCGGACACCACGTCGCTGATGCTGGTCTTCCGGTCGACAGTCAGACCGCCGAGACGCATCTGGGCGGCCAGCCGGCCCGCCGAGGTGACCAGCGCAGCCGCCAATTCTGCGTCACTGAGCTCGGCGTCCGCGGTCCCCGCATTGATCATCGGCACCCGCCCACCGTAACGACGGCGCCCCGGCCACCCGACAGGGCGTCTGGTTCCGGCTCCTCCGTGGACCGCGCCGCCGGATGGTAGACAGTCCGGATGACCCGACTCGTACTCGGTCCGCTGCTGCGGCATGTCGGCGCCACCGACGCCACCATCTGGGTGGAAACCGACAGCCCCTGCGAGGTCGAGGTGCTCGGATTCCGCGAGCGCACGTGGACCGTCGCCGGGCACCACTACGCACTGGTGACCGTCGAGGGGCTTGACGAGGGCAGCGCGACGCCGTACGAGGTGACGCTGGACGGGCAGCGGGTCTGGCCCGAGGACGGCTCGGATCGGCCGCCGAGCCGTATCCGCACCCGGTCGGCCGGGGTTCCGGTGGAGATCGCCTTCGGATCGTGCCGGTACGCGACGGCGGAGGCGGTGCTGCCGGGGCACAAGTACGACGCGGACGTCCTGCAGTCGTACTCGGCCAAGATCGCCGGCATGCCGGAGCAGGACTGGCCGCACGCCCTGGTGATGCTCGGTGATCAGGTGTATGCCGACGAGACGTCACCGGCGACCCAGGACAAGATCCGGGAGCGCCGGGACATCACGGCCGGGTCCAAGGAGCAGGTCGCGGACTACGAGGAATACACCTGGCTGTACTCCGAGTCATGGACCGACCCGGACGTGCGCTGGCTGCTCTCCACGGTGCCGTCGTCGATGATCTTCGACGACCACGACGTGCGGGACGACTGGAACACCTCCGAATCGTGGCGGCATGACATCCAGCAGACCGACTGGTGGGCCGAGCGGATCGTCGGCGCGCTCTCGTCGTACTGGGTGTACCAGCATCTGGGCAACCTGACGCCCGCGGAGCTGGCCGAGGACGAGCTCTATCAGACGGTGCGCCGGCTGGACGGGGATGCCGAGCCGCTGCTCCGCGCGTTCGCCGAATCGGCAGACCGGGAGGCCGACGGCGAGAAGGGCACCCGCTGGTCGTACCGGCGCGACTTCGGGTCGGTACGCCTGCTGGTCATCGATACCCGGTGCGGACGCATCCTGGAGGAGGGCCGCCGCAGCATGCTGAGTGACGCCGAGTTCGACTGGATCGGCGAGCAGTTGGACGGCGACTACGACCATCTGCTGATAGGTACGTCACTGCCGTGGCTGCTCCCCCGGGCGCTGCACGACGTCGAGGCCTGGAACGAGCTGCTCAGCGATGGCCACCGCGGCCGTTTTGTCGCGACGATCTCCGAGAAGATCAGGCGGGCAGCCGACCTCGAGCATTGGGCGGCGTTCCGGCTCTCCTTCGAGCGGCTCGCGACGATGATCAGGAACGTAGGGCGCGGCGACCACGGCGGGTCCGACGGCAAACCTCCCGCGACTGTCTGCGTCTTGTCCGGCGACGTCCACCATGCCTACATCGCGCAGCCGCACTACGGCCCCGAAGTCACCTCGGCGGTCTACCAGCTGACCTGCTCGCCCTTGCACAACCGGGTGCCGGCGCCGATGCGACTCGCATTCCGGGGTGCATGGAGCCGGATCGCGGAGCGCTTCACCAGGGTTGTGCTCAGCGTGGTGGCGAAACCGCCGGCCCCGATCGTCGAGTGGAGCCGGCTCGCGGGCCCCTACTTCGGCAACGACCTGATGACACTGCGGCTGGACGGCCGCAGCGCCGAGGTGCTGCTCGAGCAGGCCGGCCCGGCCGACGAGCCATTGCTGACCGAGGTCACCAGGCTCTCGTTGGCCTGACCGGGTTAGCCTTCGCCGGGGCGCCGAGTGCTCCCCTGGGGGAAGTGGCGGATGGCCGGGTCCGGGCAGCGGCGCGGCGGGGGACGCGCGATCGTGCTGGTGTTCGGGGCGGTGCTGTTCGCCGTCGTCGGCCTGGTGGTGGTCGGTGCGGTCCGGTCCGCCCGAACCGGCAGCGGCTTTGGTGGCGGCTTTGGGAGCACGGTGCCGGAGACGGTCACCGGCACCGTCGACGCGGGTCGTCGACCAGGGAGCCATCGACGGGACCACCTCGATCACCGCTGTTTCCGGCGGAAGCACCACCGCATTCCGCATCGGGTTCGACACCGAACAGCGGTCCGGGACGCTCGAGATGGTCGACGGCGGCGGCCGGACGATGATCAGCTGGCGGGTTCCGGGGTGAGTTCCAGCCTTTCCGCAGCGTGAGCCGGCGGCGTGGCGAAACCGGCCGCGATGCGGTTTCCGGCCCGGAACGGGGCATAATGGCCCGGCCGCAACTGGTGCGGCCGTCACGAGGGGTTGGCACCGTGCTCATCATCGCGATCATCCTGCTGGGCATGCTCGCCGGAGCAGCGGCCCAACTGATCTTCCGCAGCAACAAGCGGCCCATCGACTGGACCGTGGCCATCGTCGTCGGCCTGATCGGTTCCTTCGTCGGCGGGTTGCTGATCAGCCTGCTGTCCGGTGACGGCCTCGCACTGCGGCCGAGCGGCATCATCGGCTCGATCGTCGGGGCCATCGTGGTGACCGGGGTCTACAAGCTGGTCACCGGGCGGAACCCGGGTGCCTCCGCGCGTCGATGAGTGCTCGTCGCTGAGTGCCCGTCGATCAGTGCCCGTCGCTGATTGGGCGTCGCTGAGTGCCCGTCGCTACCGGTCAGGAAACAACCCGGCGGACGCCGGTCGAGTCCGGCACCCGACCCGGATGCAGGATCGCCGCCAGCGCCTCCACGCCGTCGACCAGTCGCGGGCCGGGCCGGACGACGATCCCGTCCGCGTCGATCGCCCATACCGGAACCCCCGGCAGCTCAGCGTGCACGGTGCGCGCCTGCCCCGCGGCACCGTCCAGATGGAATCCGCACGGCGCGACGACCACGACATCGGGCGCGGTAGCGCGGATCTCGTCCCATGTCGTCTCGGCCGACCGGCCGCCGCTGTTCCCGCCGACCGGTTCGCCACCGGCCGCGACAACGAGGTCGGGGACCCAGTGGCCCGCTGCGAACGGCGGGTCCACCCATTCGACCACCGCCACCCGAGGCCGGGGGCGGCCCGCGACGGCCGCCCGCACCCGATCCAGCCGCGCTCGGAGACCGGCTACGACACCTGCCGCCCGTTCACCGACGCCGGCCCGGTCGCCGACCTGCTGGACGGTGGCCAGCACGTCGTCGAGCGAGCGCGGGTCGAGGCTCAGTACCTCGGCCGTGCACCCCAGGTAGCCGAGGGCGCGATCGACATCCCCCGACGGGATCGCGCACACCCTGCAGAGGTCCTGGGTCAGGATCAACTCGGGGTCCAGGCCGGCCAGCGCCTGCGACCGGAGCGTGTACAGGTCCTCGCCCGCCGCCATCGCCGCGCGCACGTAGTGGTCGATCTCCCGCGGCGTCATGCGGGAGGTGTCGCGCCCGCCCACCACGACAGCCTTGTCGAGCCGGGCCGCCGGAGGCTCGTCGCACTCGAACGTCACGCCGACCAGGTCGTCACCCAGCCCCAACGCATAGACGATCTCGGTGGCGGACGGGAGGAGCGAGACAACGCGCATCGACCCAGCCTAGAGAGCCCTGCCTGGACGAGTGGCCCGGCGGGACCTCAGCGAGCGCGCATCCGATTGTTGCGGGCGTTGTGCTCGAGTTCGGCGAGACCGAGTTCCTCCAGCAGCGGCGGGATGTACACCCCGAACCGTCCGCGGAACCCTTTCTTCAGCCCGTACCAACCGCCCACCGGGTTCTCCGGGGAACGCCCCCACGCCTCGACCGTGCCGGGCGCCGCGGGCTTCTGCTCGTCGGCACCGCCCAGCGGGATCCAATCGGCTGCCGCGACGAGCGTCGCGTGCAGGTCGTCGACGCATCTGGCCTGGTAGGTCAGCACGGTCTTGCCGACGGTGCAGACCAGGATCGGCGGCTCCGCGGTGTCGTCACGATGAATGGTGTACGCGGATGACCCGGGCGGTGTGGTCAGCTGCCAGGGGTCGTCCTTGGTGCCGGAACCGGACATCGCCCGACCCTACTCCCGGACGCCCGCGCGATCACCGTGCCGTGATGGCACCACCCCGATCACCACCACCCTGATCACCACCGCCCTGATCACCGCCACCCTGATCACCACCGCCCCGATCACCACCGCCCTGATCACCGCACAGGGAAGGTGCGTTGCGGCCGGCGAACCCCGCCGCGGCTTCTAAGCTGACGTCCATGCAGCAGTACCTGGACCTGATGGACCGCATCCTGACCACCGGCGCGGTGAAGACCGACCGGACCGGCACCGGTACCCGCAGCATCTTCGGCCACCAGATGCGCTTCGATCTCGCCGACGGTTTCCCGCTCGTCACCACGAAGAAGGTGCACCTGCGGTCGGTGGTGGTGGAACTGCTCTGGTTCCTGCAGGGCTCGACCAACGTGCGGTGGCTGCAGGAACGGGGCGTCAGCATCTGGGACGAGTGGGCGGACACCGAGGGCGAACTCGGGCCCGTCTACGGGCACCAGTGGCGGTCCTGGCCGGCGCCGGACGGCCGGCACATCGACCAGATTGCGGCGGTGGTCCACTCACTGCGGACCAATCCGGATTCGCGCCGGCACATCGTCTCCGCCTGGAACGTCGCCGAGGTGTCGGAGATGGCACTACCGCCCTGCCACGCCATGTTCCAGTTCTACGTGGCCGACGGGCGGCTCTCCTGCCAGCTGTACCAGCGTTCGGCGGACGTCTTCCTCGGGGTGCCGTTCAACATCGCGTCCTACGCCCTGCTCACCGCGATGATGGCCCAGGTCGTCGGCCTCGCACCGGGCGAGTTCGTGCACACCCTGGGCGATGCGCACCTGTACTCCAACCACCTCGAGCAGGCCCGCCTCCAGCTGACCCGGACCCCTCGTCCGCTCCCGACATTGCAGCTGAGCCCCGGCGTCCGGGAGATCGACGACTTCACCTTGGAGAACATCACGGTCGTCGACTACGACCCCTACCCGGCGATCAGGGCGCCCATCGCGGTGTGACAACACCACCCATGACCCCACCGACGGCGCCGCGGCCCGCGGTGATCACGCTGGTCGCCGCGGTGGCCGCAAACGGCACGATCGGGGCTGACGGCGGTCTGCCGTGGCATCTGCCCGCCGACCTCCAGCGGTTCAAGGCGATCACCATGGGCCACACGATGATCATGGGCCGGCGGACGTTCGAGTCGATCGGCCGGGTCCTGCCCGGGCGGCGGACCATCGTGGTGACCAGGGACCCCGACTACGACGTGCCGGGCGCGTTGGTGGCGCATTCGGTGGACGACGCCCTGGCCCTGGCGGTCGGCCCGCGATCCGACTCCGACTCCCCCGACGACGGCTCGCCCGTCCCGGTGATGGTGGTCGGCGGCGGTGACATCTACCGGCAGACGATGGCCCGCGCCGACCGCCTCGAGATCACCCACGTCAACGTCGATGTCGACGGCGACACGGTGTTCCCGGACATCGATCCTGGGCAGTGGCGGGAGAGCCACTCAGAGCAGGGCTCGTCAGACCAAGGCTTGTCTGATCGGCACTATGGCTACCGGTTCGTCACCTACGAGCGCCGCGGGCCGATCCGTGACCTGGCGCTGCTGCTGTCCTCGCTGCGCCCGTACCTGCACGAGGGTGAGTTCGTTTTCTGCAGCATTCCGGCCGGCCCGCTGCCGAACGGAGTCCACCCGGTGGTCACGGTGCAGGAGTCCGAGGGCACGACCGTGGTCCTGCCTGTTGCGGAGGCCGACGCAGCGCAGTTGCACGGCACCTTCAGGTGCGCCTGGATCACCCTCGCGGTGTCGTCAGATCTGGAGGCGGTCGGGCTCACCGCAGCGGTGTCCGCGGCGCTCACCGCGGACGGGATCGCCTGCAATGTGGTGGCCGGCTATCACCACGACCATCTGTTCGTTCCGGTGGAGTCCGCCGAGGCAGCACTCAAGGCGCTGGAAGCCTTGGCGCACACCAGGACCTGAGCCCCGGACGACCCGCTCGCCGCGACGAGCGTCAGCCGACCGGCGCGCCGGGCCTCGTCGATCCGTAGGGCACGACGATCCGCAGTGTCGGATCGATGCTCGTGCTCTCCATGGAGCCGGACCGCGGACGGTTCGAGCTGACCATCCCGGCCTTCACCGAGTTGGTGATGACGTTGCTCTTGTCGGCGGGCACCGCATCGGTCCGCATCGTGCGGCTGACCGAATCAAGGAGGTCGGACAGCTCGAGATCGAGGGCGTCACAAATCGACGCCAATAGTTCGCTCGACGCTTCCTTCCGGCCGCGCTCGACCTCCGAGAGGTATCCGAGCGAGACATTCGCCGCCGTCGACACGTCGCGCAGCGTGCGGTTCTGCCGGTTTCGAGCGTCTCGCAGTGTTTCTCCCAGTGCGTTACGCAGGAGCATGTCGCACCTCCTTCCCACCTTGTGCATCGGATGTGCTGTCGGGGTTGATCCGGTATCGAGATGCCGGTCGTGCTGGATGGATCGGGAATGCTGGTTGAACAGTATTGACACTTCCACGCTACCGTGAGCCATTGCCGGCCCGGCGAGTCCCGGCCGACAATCATCCCAACGTGAATCGCACCACCGATGTTCCGGCATCCCGATCACCGGGTGGTTACGAATGCGTTGCTGGAATGTTCGCCAGCATCTCCAGCGCGGCCCTGGCGGCCGCGGCACGGGTGGACCGCCGGACGGAGCCGGCAGCGGCCGGCGGCGCGGCAGGATGATCACCCACCGACCGGGTGATGCCCGGATCGGCGGAGTGCGCGCTGCGCGCATCGCGGTGGTCCCCTGGTCCCGAGACGGCGCAGAACCAGGTGCCCACCGAGACGCCGTTCTGCGGATCCGGCCCGGCGACGCCGGTGAGTCCCACCCCGATGGACGCGCCGCAGCGGCTCCGCGCCCCGTCGGCCAGCCGCATCGCCACCTCCGGATCGACCGGACCGCGCTCGGTGAGCAGATCGCCGTCGACGCCGGCCAGTGTGTGCTTCAGATCTGTGGCGTAGACCACCAGGCCGCCGCGCACGACGGAACTCGAACCCGGGATCTCGGTCAGCAGCGCCACCAGCAGGCCACCGGTCAGGGATTCGGCGGTGGCCACCGTCAGGCCCGCGGCGGAGAGCCGCTGCAGCAGATCGGCAACCTCGGCGTCGTCGACCCCGACGGCCCTTGCGAGCTCAGCCATCGTCTGGCGGCCTCACGTCGCCGGCGGCCGCTCGATGTGGCCGGCCCTGGCCCGGGCGTACACACCCCAGGCGCGGACGACGTAGTCGATGCCGGTGACGACGGTCAACAGCACGGCGAGCCCCATGGCGCCCTGCGCGACCCACTCGAGCGCTGCGGGCAACGGCAGGATGTACAGACCGATGGCGATGATCTGCACGAAGGTCTTGGCCTTGCCGCCCGGGCTGGCCGCGATCACGCCGTACCGGATGACGGCGAAGCGCAGCAGTGTCACGCCGATCTCGCGGACGAGGATGACCAGCGTCACCCACCAGGCCAGGTCACCCAGCATGGACAACCCGATCAGTGCCGAGCCGGTCAGCGCCTTGTCCGCGATGGGATCGGCGATCTTCCCGAAGTCGGTGACCTGCCCGCGTTTGCGGGCGATGTGTCCGTCGTACCGGTCGGTGATGGCGGCGATCGCGAAGATCGCCCAGGCGATCCAGCGCCACGTCGTGTCGTGCCCGCCCTGCGCGAACAGGGCCAGCAGGAACACCGGAACCAGGATCAGGCGCAGCACGGTGAGCGCGTTCGGCAGGTTCATCAGCGACACCGGCGGCGGACGCTCGGTCATGGCGTGACGACCTCGAGCGCCCTGGCGGTCAGGTCGATGCCGTCGCTGCCGGTGACCAGGCAGCGGACCAGCTGCCCTGCCGTCAGCTCTGAGCCCGATACGTCGGTGATCCGGACGTTGCCGTCGACTTCAGGGGCCTGGTGCGGCCCCCTGCCCGCGACGGCGCGCTCGGGAGCCCGGCCACCGATGGGCAGCAGGTCGGCGGCCGGGTCGTCGTCGATGAGCACCAGCATCTCGGTTCCGATTCGGTCCTCGGCGCGCTGCGAGGTGAGTTCCTCGACCAGCGACGTCACGCGTTCGACCCGGTCCGCGATCTCGTCGTCGCCGATCTTGCCGGGCAGGTCGGCGGCCTCCGTGCCGTCCTCGTCGGAGTAGCCGAAGACTCCGACGGCGTCCATCCGCGCGGACGTCAGGAATGCCTCGAGTTCGGCGAGATCATGCTCGGTCTCACCAGGGAAGCCGACGATGACGTTCGATCTGATGCCCGCCTCCGGGGCGGCCGCGCGGATCTGGCCGATCAGCTGCAGGAACGCTTCCCGGGACCCGTAACGGCGCATCCGGCGCAGCACGGGCTCGGAGGCGTGCTGGAACGACATGTCGTAATAGTCGGCGACACCCGGGATGCCGGCGATCGCCTCGATCAGCCATGGCCTGGTCTCCGCCGGCTGCAGGTAGGAGAGCCGCACCCTGGCGATCCCGGGCACGGCAGCAAGCTCGGACAGCAGGTCCTCGAGCTGGCGGTCCCCGGGCAGGTCCTTGCCGAACGACGTCGAGTTCTCGCTCACCAGAACAATCTCGCGGACTCCCTGACCGGCGAGCCAGCCCGCCTCGGCGACGATCTCACCGACCGGCCGGGAGACGAAGGCGCCGCGGAAGGACGGGATCGCGCAGAACGTGCAGCGCCGGTCGCAGCCCGACGCGATCTTGAGCGGGGCGACCGGACCCGAGTGCAGAAGTGTCCTGATGAGTGTCGGGCCGGACGGCGGGGCGTGCCCCGGCAGGGAGATCGAACGGGCGGCCGACGGGCGGGCCGACGGCGAGAGCGGCAGCAACTGCCTGCGGTCCACCGGAGTGTGAGCGGCGGGACGGTGGCCGTCGACGACGTCACCGAGCAGGGTGGCCAGGTCCGGGTAGGCATCGAATCCCAGGATCGCGTCGGCCTCGGGCAGCGCGTCGGCGAGTTCGGCCCCGTAGCGTTCCGCGAGGCAGCCGACGGCGACCACCTTCGCACCGGTGTCCGCCGCGGCGAGCACGGTGTCGATGGAATCCTTCTTGGCGCTCGCGACGAAGGCACAGGTGTTCACGACCACGACGTCCGCCGCGGATGGATCGGCGACCAGCCGGTACCCGCCCACTTCGAGCCGGCCGGCGATCTCGGAGGAGTCGACCTCGTTCCGGGCGCAGCCCAGGGTGACCAGATTGACGGTCGTCGTGACCTTCCGGGCCGCCGTCGGGGTCACGTTCGCCGCGGTCGGAGAAACCTCGGACACAGCGGACACTGCACCACCCTAGTGCGCGGGAGGGTCCGATCGAGAATCCGCGTCCACACCCCGGTCGGCGTGCCGAGCGTCGCGAACCAACCGGCTAGGTTGTTCGCCGTGACCGACGACGACACCGCACCGGTGGTGCATCCCGCACGGGTCACTGATGTCCGCGGGATCAAACGACTGGTGGATGCGCACGCCGGACCGATCCTGCTCGAGAAGACGCTGGCGAACCTGTTCGAGGATGTCACCGAGTTCTGGGTCGCCGAGTACTGCGGCGAACTGGTCGGCTGCGGGGCACTACATGTGCTGTGGGAGGACCTGGGCGAGATTCGCACCGTGGCCACCGATCCTGCCGTCCGGCGGCGCGGCGTGGGGCGGGCGCTGTGCACCCAGCTGATCGAGCACGCGCGTCACCTGGGGCTGCACCGGCTGTTCGTGCTCACGTTCGAGGTGGAGTTCTTCCGTTCGCTCGGGTTCGAGCCGATTCGAGAGCTGGACCTCTCGGACGAGGCCCACGCCGAGCTGCGGTCGTCCTACGACAGGGGCGTCGCCGAGTTCCTGGATCTGCCGTACGTCAAACCGAATACGTTGGGGAACACCCGGATGCTGAAGGTGCTCTGAGCCCGCAGGCAGTGTCAGAGCTGCGGCGTGCGGCGGTCGGCGATCCGGGCCAGCGCCTCCGCGAGCAGGGCCTCGCCGTCCTCCTCGGAGCGCCGCTCCTTGACGTAGGCGAGATGCGACTTGTAGGGCTCGACCTTGAGCGCGGGCGGCGGCTCGGCCCGGTCCTGTCCCGCCGGCAGCCCACAGCTCGGGCAGTCCCAGGTCTCCGGGATCTCTGCGTCCATCGCGAAGGCCAACCGGGTCACATGCCCATTGGCGCAGTAGAAGTCGAGTTTCTGGCGCGGTGCGGACTCGCCCCGGTCAGACTCGCCCATGCGACCCGCACCCACCCGTGAACCGCGAATCGGATTACCACCTGCCATGTCGACCTGCCCGTTCCAGATGCCGATGAATCAGAAGCCGACCTTCAGCAGGAGGCCGACTCCCACGATCGAGATACCCCACACCGAGGCGACGAACAACGTCAACCGGTCCAGATTCTTCTCCACGACCGACGATCCCGAAAGGGACGACTGCATCGTCCCACCGAACAGCGAGGACAGGCCACCACCCTTGCCGCGGTGCAGCAGGATCAGCGCCATCAGCGCCAGGCTGGTGATCACCAGCAGGATCTGGAGAAAGAGAATCATGTCTGCCTTGCTCATCAGCGGTCGGGACAGCCGGGATGGCCGTTGCGACCAGGGTCGGCACGAGTCTAACCCGGCGGGTCGGCGCGGGAGCCCACCCGCGTGCGGTTCCGACGAAGCCGCGGAGCCGCCCCGGTCCAGGACCGGGACGGCTCCGCGGGCAGCATCGACGTGGTCTTGCTACGACAGCACGCCCACCGCGTTGGCCGCCAGGTTGGCGAACTCGGTGCCGTCGAGGGAGGCGCCACCGACCAGCGCGCCGTCGACATCGGGCTGCCCGGTGATCTCCGAGACATTGCCCGACTTCACCGATCCGCCGTACAGGATGCGAACCCCGCCGGCGATGTCCGCGCCGTACTTCTCGGCCAACGCGGCCCGGGCCGCGCCACACACCTCCTGCGCGTCGTCGGGGGTGGCCACCCGACCGGTTCCGATCGCCCACACCGGCTCGTAGGCCAGCACGATCGAGGTTGCCTGTTCCGGCGTCACGTCGGCCATCGCCGCCAGCATCTGGTCGACGGAGTGCTGAACCTGGTTGCCCGCCTCACGGATCTCCAGACCCTCGCCGAAGCACAGCAGCGGGATGAGCCCGTGCCGGTACGCGGCGTTGACCTTCGCAGCCAGCAGTTCGTCGGATTCCTGGTGGTACTCGCGACGTTCCGAGTGGCCAACGAGCACGTAGGTGCAGCCGAGCTTGGCGAGCATGCTCCCGGAGATCTCACCGGTGTAGGCGCCGGAATCCTTCGCCGACAGATCCTGCGCGCCGTAGACGATCTTCAGCTTGTCCGCGTCGACCAGCGTCTGCACCGAGCGCAGGGCGGTGAACGGCGGGATCACCGCGACCTCGACGTGCTGGTAGTACTTGTCCGGAAGGGTGAACGCGATCTTCTGCACCAGGGCGATGGCCTCGAGGTGGTTGAGGTTCATCTTCCAGTTGCCCGCGATCAGCGGTTTGCGTTGGCCGTTCGTCATTGAATTCATGCCTCCAGTACGGCAAGACCGGGCAGCTCTTTGCCCTCGAGGTATTCGAGGGAGGCGCCACCACCGGTCGAGATGTGGGTGAAGCCGGACTCCTCGACGCCCAGGGTGCGAACGGCGGCCGCTGAATCGCCACCGCCGACCACCGAGAACGACGGGGATGCGGAGATTGCCTCGGCGACGGAGCGGGTGCCGTCCGCGAAGGGTGCGAGCTCGAAGACGCCCATCGGGCCGTTCCAGAACACCGTGGCGGACTTCTCCGCGATCTCGGAGAACCGGGCGCTGGTCTCCGGTCCGATGTCCAGACCGAGCCAGCCGTCGAGAATGCCGTCCGCGCCGACGATCTGGACGGCCGCATCGGCGGAGAACGCATCGGCGATGACGACATCGGTCGGCAGCACGATCTTGTCCGGGTTGTCCTCGAGGAGCTGCTTGCAGGTCTCGATCTGGTCTTCCTGCAGCAGCGACGCGCCGACCCCGTAGCCCTTGGCGGCCAGGAAGGTGAAGGCCATCCCGCCGCCGATCAGCAGCGAATCTACCCTGGGCAGCAGCGAGGTGATGACGCCGAGCTTGTCCGACACCTTCGACCCGCCGAGGATGACGGCGTACGGCCGTTCCGGATCCACCGTCAGCTTCTTGAGCACCGCGGTCTCGGCGGATACCAGGTAGCCGGCGAAGTGCGGCAACTTCTGCGCGATCTCGTAGACCGACGCCTGCTTGCGGTGCACGACCCCGAAGCCGTCGGAGACGAAGGCTGCGCCGTCGCCGACAACGGCAACCAGGTCATCGGCGAGCGCGGTCCGCTCGGCGGCGTCCTTGGACGTCTCACGGGCATCGAATCGCACGTTCTGCAGCATCGCGATGCCGCCATCGGTCAGTGCCGCGACGGTCTCCCGGGCCGACGGGCCTACCAGATCGTCCGCCAGCGGCACCGACGTGCCGAGCAGTTCGCCGAGCCGGGCAGCTGCGGGGGCCAGAGAGAACTTCGGGTCGGGCGCGCCCTTGGGCCGGCCGAGGTGAGCGGTGACGACCACCTTCGCCCCGCCGAGGATCAGAGCCTGCAGTGTGGGCAGTGAGGCGCGGATGCGCCCGTCGTCTGTGATGACGTCGCCGTCCAGCGGGACGTTGAGATCGGAACGGACCAGCACAGTGCGGCCGGCCACTCCTGCGGCTAGCAGGTCGTCGAGGGTGTGCACTTTCACGGACTCCTTGGCAGTCGACAGGGGAAAAGACCGTGACGGTCCGGACAGCCCGGAACGACACGAGCGGTCACGCCCGTCCTGCGGGGATCCGAGCGTGGCGGCCAGACAGACCGCGGGTGGCGTTCACGGAGCATCGAGCCCCGGAACGCCACCCGCGCGTCACTCCGTCAGAGGCTTGCGCCGACGAGGGTGGTCAGGTCCACCAGCCGGTTCGAGTAGCCCCACTCGTTGTCGTACCATCCGACGATCTTGAAGAAGTTGCCACCAAGACCGATGGTCAGCGGCGAGTCGAACGTGCACGACGCGGGCGAGCCGACGATGTCGGTCGACACGATCATGTCGGTCGAGTAGAACAGCCGGTTCTTCAGCGGCCCGGAATCTGCGGCTGCCTTGAACGCGGCGTTGACGTCGTCGACCGTGGTGCCCTTCTCGAGCTCCACCGTCAGGTCGGTCACCGAGCCGGTCGGAACCGGCACCCGCAGGGCGTACCCGTGCAGCTTGCCCTTCAGCTCCGGCAGCACCAGGGCGGTCGCCTTCGCGGCGCCGGTGGTGGTCGGGATGATGTTGATCGCCGCGGCGCGGGCGCGACGCAGGTCCTTGTGCGGGAAGTCAAGGATGACCTGGTCATTCGTGTAGGCGTGGATGGTCGTCATCAGACCCTGTACCAGCCCGAAGTTCTCGTGCAGCACTTTCGCCATCGGCGCCACACAGTTCGTGGTGCACGAGGCATTGGAGATGATCGTCTGCGATCCGTCATAGGCGTCGTCGTTCACGCCCAGCACGATCGTCAGGTCCTCGCCCGAAGCCGGCGCCGAGATCAGCACCTTCTTTGCACCCGCGGCAACGTGCGCGCGGGCGGCGTCGGCCTTGGTGAAGAAGCCGGTCGATTCGATGACGACGTCGACGCCCAGATCGCCCCACGGCAGGTTGCCGGGCTCGCGATCGGACAGCACCTTGAACTCCTTGCCGTCCACGCTGATGGCGCCGTCGCCGGCGTGCACCTCGTACGGCAGCTTGCCCATCACCGAGTCGTACTTGAGCAGGTGGGCGAGAGTCTTGGTGTCGGTCAGGTCGTTGACGGCGACGATCTCGATGTCCTGGTCGAGAGAGTCGACCGCTCGCCAGAAGTTGCGGCCAATTCGGCCGAATCCGTTCACTCCGACGCGCACAGTCACGTGTGTCAGCCCTCCTCTAGGGGATCCCGCCGGTGATCCTGCTGACCCCGGGCGGGTTGATCAGTGCGCCGCCTCCAGCTTTCCGGGGCAGCGACGGGGCTCACTGTATCGGCCGGGCACAAGCCGGGCTCGTCGGCCCGTGCTCATTGCGACATGTCGGGCAGGAGGACCTGCCGGTCCCGCCGAAGACGGGCCGAAGTCGGGACGTTCAGTCCTTGCCCGGCCTCCCGGCCCGGAGATGAACGGGACCCGAACACCGCATGAACAGCCAGCAAACGCATCATGCCGGAGATCGGATCCCACTGCCTCGCGGCACCGAGATCCGTTCAGCCGTCGAGCATGTCGGCGGTGACGGCGGATTCGGTGTCGGGGATGCCGAGGTCGGCAGCGCGCTTGTCGGCCATCGTCAGCAGCCGTCGGATCCGGCCGGCGACGGCGTCCTTGGTCATCGGCGGGTCGGCCAGCTGGCCGAGCTCCTCCAGGGAAGCCTGGCCGTGGGCGATCCGCAACCGGCCCGCCTGGCTCAGATGGTCGGGGGCTTCGTCGCCGAGGATCGTCAGGGCGCGCTCCACCCTGGCGGAGGCGGCAACGGCCGCACGTGCCGACCGGCGGAGATTCGCGTCGTCGAAGTTGGCCAGCCGGTTCGCCGTCGCCCTGACCTCGCGGCGCATCCGGCGCTCTTCCCACGCCATCATCGACGAGTGCGCGCCGAGCCTGGTCAGCAGCGCGGCGATCGCGTCACCGTCACGGACCAGCACCCGGTCGGCGCCCCGTACCTCCCTGGCCTTGGCGCCGATCCCCATCCGGCGGGCCGCGCCGACCAGCGCCAGTGCCGCCTCGGGCCCGGGGCAGGTGACCTCCAGTGACGCGCTGCGCCCGGGTTCGGTCAACGAACCGTGGGCCAGGAACGCGCCCCGCCAGGCGGCCTCGGCATCGCCCACCGAACCCGCGACGATCTGCGGCGGGAGCCCGCGAACCGGGCGTCCCCGCTGGTCGATCAGACCGGTCTGCCGGGCGAGCGAATCACCGCCTGCGACGACCCGGACGACGTACCTGGTGCCCTTCCGCAGACCGGAGGCCGACAGCACCTGCACGTCGGCGACATGCCCGTACAGTTCGCCGATCTCCTTGCGCAGCCGGCGGGCGACCGCCCCGGTGTCCAGCTCGGCCTCGACGATCACCCGGCCCGCCACGATGTGCAGGCCGCCGGCGAACCGCAGCAGCGCCGAGACCTCCGCCTTCCGGGCGGACACCTTGCTGACCGTCACCCTGCTGAGCTCGTCCTTGACGGTGGCCGTCATCGCCATCGGGTGCACTCCCTGTCAGTCATCCGGGCCTCGTCGATCATCCAGGCCTTGTCGCTCATCCCGGCTTTGTCAGTCATCCGGGTAACGCCCCCATGGTCGCGACCTGCTGCGGCTCTGCCCGCCGCCGGACGAGCAGCGCGGCCAAGGAGGCCGACAACCTGTCCGGGTCGTGCCGTTCGGTTCCCGACACGGCCACGTCCTGCAGCTCCAGTTCGGCGCCCAGCCGCGCGGCCGCTGTCGACAGCCGTTGCGGCAGCGGCACCGAGGCACGGTCCGCCAGAACCCAATCGACCCGGAGGTCCGGGGCGTGTGCTGAGAGTACGTCCAGGTGCTGCTCCGGGGAGAACCCCTCCGTCTCGCCGACCTGTGCGGCCAGGTTGAGAACGACCAGTCGCCGGGCCGGGCTCGCGACGATGGCCGCCGCCAGGTCCGGGAGCAACAGGTGCGGGAGGACGCTGGTGAACCAGGAGCCGGGGCCGAGGGTGATCAGATCCGCCTCGGCAATCGCCTGGATCGCCTCGGGGCACGCGGCGGCATCGGTGGGTTCCAGTCGCACACTGCGCACGGTGCCGGGCGTGCTGGCCACGGCGACCTGGCCCCTGATGGTCCGGACGGCTTCCGGGTCCTCGTCCAGACCCTGCACCTGGGCGACGAAGTCAAGAGGTTCGCAGGCCATCGGCAGTACCCGGCCGCGGGCACCGAGCAATGCGCCGGCCGCGTCGAGCGCGGCCACCGGATCGCCGAGCACCTGGCTCAGGCCGACCAGCACGACGTTGCCCACCGGGTGTCCGGCGAGCGCACCCTGGCCCTGGAACCGGTGCTGGAACGTCCTGGTCCAGAGCAGCCCGGACGGGTCCGGCTCGGCCAGCGCGGCAAGGGCCATCCGGAGGTCACCCGGCGGGACGATGCCCGGCACCTCCCGGCGCAGTCGTCCAGAGGAACCGCCGTCATCGGCCACCGTGACGACGGCAGTGATGTCGACATCGAGCAGGACCAGAGCGCAGAGCATGGCGTGCAGTCCGTGACCACCGCCGAGTGCCACCACCCGAGGTCGGCGGACCGGCCGGCCGGCCGTCCCGTCCCGGTCGGTGCCGGCTGCGGGGCTCATCGGGCCCGTCACTACTCCCTGCCAAGGTCGCGGTGGACCACCTGGACGGCGAGCGCGTCGCCCTCGAGCCGGCGACGGAGCTCCTCGGCGACCGCGACACTGCGGTGCTTGCCGCCGGTACACCCGACGGCGAGGGTCAGATATCGCTTCCCCTCGCGTTTGTAGCCGCCGCTGATCAGGTCGATCAGCTGGACATACCGGTCGAGAAACTCGGTGGCTCCCTCCTGCGAGAGCACGTAGTCGGAGACGTCCTGCTGCAGCCCGGTGTGCGGCCGCAGTTCCGGGATCCAGTGCGGGTTCGGCAGGAACCGCATGTCGATCACCAGGTCGGCGTCGAGCGGCAGGCCGTACTTGAAACCGAACGAGACCACCGTGAGCGATGCCTTGCGGTCCGGGGCCGTGTGCCCGAACGCCCGCTCGACCTCCGCCCGCAACTGGTGGACCGACAGCTCCGAGGTGTCCACCACCACGTCCGCCTCCTGGCGGAGCGGTTCGAGCACGGCGCGTTCCGCGGCCACCCCGTCCGCGAGCCGGCCGCCCTCCTGCAGTGGATGGGACCGCCGGTTCGCCTCGTACCGGCGGATCAGCGCGGCGTCGCTCGCCTCGAGGAACAGCACCCGCGGCCGGTAGCCGCGGGCGTCGAGATCCTTGATGACGGCGGCCAGGTCCTCGGTGAACAATCGGGAGCGGACGTCGAGCACGATGGCGATCCGGGTGACGTCCCCGCTGGCCCGAGACCCGAGGTCGACCATCGTGGTGATCAGTTCCGGGGGCAGGTTGTCCACCACGAACCAGCCCAGGTCCTCGAGGCATTTCGCGGCGGTCGACCGGCCGGCGCCGGACAGCCCGGAGACGATGGCGACCTGGATGCCGCCGGTCGTCTCCTTCTCGACGGCCCCCGGGGTATCGGCGGACATCGGGGCGCCGCCGTCCCGCGACGCCCGGCCGTCGTCCTGGCCGGCTTCAGCTGTTCCCATCGGCGGTTTCTCCCCCTTGCGACGCGGCGGATGCCGATCCCGCCGATACCGACGATCCGGCGGATACGGACGATTCGGCAGATTTGGCAGATACGGAGGGTATCGGTGTCGACGGTATCGGTAACGACGGCGAGTTCGATCGCCGGCCGCCCGCATCGGGGGCGAGCGCGGCGACCACCGCCTCCGCCGTGCGCCGGCCGACCCCCGGCACCTCGAGGATCGCCTCGACGTCCGCCCGGCGCAGTGCGGCGACCGACCCGAAGTGCCTGACCAGCGCCTTGCGCCTGACCTCACCGAGGCCGGCGACGTTGTCCAGGGCGGACACCGTCATCGACTTGGACCGCTTCGCGCGGTGATACGTGATCGCGAACCGGTGTGCCTCGTCGCGGAGCCGCTGCAGCAGGTAGAGCGCCTCACTGGTCCTGGGGAAGATGATCGGGTCCGGCTCGCCCGGGACCCACACCTCTTCGAGCCGCTTCGCCAGCCCGCAGACCGTCACGTCGACGACGCCCAGCTCCGCGAGCTCGGTCGCGGCGGCGTTGACCTGCGGAGCGCCGCCGTCGACGACCAGCAGTTGCGGTGGGTAGGCGAACCGCCGCGGGCGGCCGGTTTCCGGGTCGATCCCCCGCCGGTACGTCGGCTCGGTCGGCTGCTCGGTCGGCTGGGCGGGTGCACCGTCCACCATGGCGTCTTCTTCCGACGCGCCGCCGGGCAGCGCACCCGAGGAGCCGACCGACTTGTTCATGCCGTGGCTGAACCGCCGGCGGACCACCTCGGCGATCGAGGCCACGTCATCGCCGGGGTGCTCCCTGATCGCGAACCTGCGGTAGTCGCTGCGCTTGGGCAGGCCGTCCTCGAAGACGACCAGTGACGCGACCACGTCGGTGCCCTGGACGTGCGAGATGTCGATGCACTCGATCCGCAGCGGCGCGACATCCATGCCGAGGGTGTCGGCCAGTTCGGTCAGCGCGGCCGATCGCGCAGTGAGGTCGCTGGCCCGTTTGAGCCGGTGCTGGGCCAGCGCCTCGCGGGCGTTGCGGGTGACAGTCTCTGCCAGCGCACGCTTGTCGCCGCGTTGCGCGACCCGCAGGGAGACCCTCGAACCGCGCAGGTCCGAGAGCCAGGAGACCAGTTCGGATTCCGTCGCGGCCTCTTCGCTGGGCAGTACCGGCACCAGGATTTCCCGTGGCACGGCGGTTGCACCGTCGTCATCGGCCCGTCCGCCGTAGAACTGCAGCAGAAAATTCTCCACCAGCGAGGGGAGGCCCTCGGGGCCGGCGCTGTCCGAGTCGACATCGACTATCCAGCCACGCTGACCGCGCACCCGGCCGCCGCGGACGTGGAAGATCTGCACCGACGCCAGCAGCTCGTCGGCGGCGATCCCGATGACGTCCGCGTCGGTCCCGTCGCCGAGAACCACGGCCTGCTTCTCCACCGCGCGGCGCACCGCGCCCAGATCGTCGCGAAGCCGGGCGGCCTTCTCGAAGTCGAGTTCGGTGGCGGCGGCGGTCATCTCCTTCTCCAGCCGGCGGATCAGTGGATCGGCCTTGCCTGCCATGAAATCGCAGAAGTCGTCAACGATCTCGCGGTGCTGCTCGGCGCTGACCCGACCGGTGCAGGGTGCCGAACACTTCCCTATGTAGCCCAGCAGGCAGGGCCGGCCGATCTGTTGCGAGCGCCGGAAGACGCCCGCCGAGCAGGTACGGGCGGGGAACACCCGGAGCAACAGGTCCAGGGTCTCCCTGATGGCCCAGGCGTGCGCATACGGACCGAAATACCGGACGCCCTTGCGGTGCGGGCCGCGCATGACCTGGAGCCGCGGGTACTCCTCGTACAGCGTCACGGCCAGTTCGGGATAGGACTTGTCGTCCCGATAACGGACGTTGAACCGGGGGTCGAACTCCTTGATCCAATTGTATTCCAGCTGTAGTGCCTCGACCTCGGTCGACACCACGGTCCACTCGACGCCGGCGGCGCTGGTGACCATCTGCGCGGTCCGCGGGTGAAGGGAGCTGAGATCGGCGAAGTAGGAATTGAGCCGCTGCCGCAGGCTCTTCGCCTTCCCGACGTAGATGACCCGGCCGGTCGGATCGCGGAACCGGTAGACGCCGGGTGATTCGGGGATCGTGCCGACGCCAGGGCGGTACGAAGCAGGATCCGGCACAACGGCGAGGGTAATCGAGCCGGGCGACAGCGGACGCCGCTCCCGCATTACCCCCCGTCGCTCGATCAATCGCAATCATCCGCACACCGAAACCGACCGGAGTGGGCTCGTGCCCCGGTTAGGGTTGACCGGCCGGACAACTCGCACGAGTACCCGGCCCGGTCGGTCACGCCCGGTGATGACACCGCATGTTCAGACGCCCACCGTGTGGGTACATGACCGATATGGCGCAGATGCGCAACTTGATAGTCGAGGAGTTCTGATGGAGATCTGGCCGGGACAGCCGTACCCGCTGGGCGCAACATTCGACGGTACCGGCACGAACTTCGCAATTTTCAGCGAGGCTGCCGAGCGGGTCGAGCTGTGCCTGATCGGCGAACGCGGCGGCGAGACGCGCATTCCGATGCCGGAGGTCGACGGATACGTCTGGCACTGTTACCTGCCGACCGTGCAGCCGGGTCAGCGGTACGGGTACCGGGTGCACGGGCCGTACGAGCCCGAGCACGGATCGCGGTGTAACCCGAACAAACTGCTGCTCGACCCCTACGCGAAGGCCGTGTCCGGGGCGATCGACTGGGACCCGGCGCTGTTCTCCTACAAACTCGGCGAGCCCGACACCAAGAACGACGCCGACTCCGGCCCGCACATGATGCACGGCGTCGTCATCAACCCGTTCTTCGACTGGACCGGCGACCGGTCGCTGCGCATCCCGTACAACGACAGCGTCATCTACGAGGCCCACGTCAAGGGTTTGACGGCGCTGCACCCCGAGGTCCCCGCGAACCAGCGCGGCACCTACGCCGGCGTGGCACACCCGGCCGTCATCGACCACCTCACCCGGCTCGGCGTCACCGCGATCGAGTTGATGCCGGTGCACCAGTTCGTCAACGACAGCACGCTGATCGATCAGGGCCTGTCGAACTACTGGGGCTACAACACCATCGGCTTCTTCGCGCCGCAGAACACCTACTCGGCGTTCGGTGAGCGCGGGCAGCAGGTGCAGGAGTTCAAGGCGATGGTGAAGTCGCTGCACAACGCGGGCATCGAGGTCATCCTCGACGTCGTCTACAACCACACGGCAGAGGGCAACCACCTCGGCCCGACCCTGTCGTTCCGCGGTATCGACAACGGCGCGTACTACCGCCTCGTCGAGGACGACAAGCGGTACTACATGGACTACACCGGCACCGGCAACTCGCTGAACGTCCGGCACCCGCACTCGCTGCAGCTGATCATGGATTCGTTGCGCTACTGGGTGACCGAGATGCACGTGGACGGCTTCCGTTTCGATCTCGCGGCCACCCTGGCCCGCGAGTTCTACGACGTCGACCGGCTGTCGACCTTCTTCGAACTCGTCCAGCAGGACCCGGTCGTGTCACAGGTCAAGCTGATCGCGGAGCCGTGGGACATCGGCCCCGGCGGCTACCAGGTCGGCAACTTCCCCCCGCAGTGGACGGAGTGGAACGGCAAGTACCGCGACACCGTCCGCGACTTCTGGCGCGGGGAGCCCGCGACGCTCGGCGAGTTCGCCTCCCGGCTGACCGGTTCGGCGGACCTGTACGAGACCTCCGGCCGCCGTCCCGTCGCGTCGATCAACTTCGTCACGGCGCATGACGGATTCACGCTGAACGACCTCGTCTCGTACAACGAGAAGCACAACGAGGCCAACGGCGAGGGCAACCGGGACGGTGAATCGCACAACAGGTCGTGGAACTGCGGCGTCGAGGGCCCGACCGACGACCCGGACACCCTCGCGCTGCGCGGCCGCCAGCAGCGCAACTTCCTCGCCACACTGTTGCTGTCGCAAGGTGTTCCGATGATCGCGCACGGCGACGAGCTCGGCCGCACACAGCAGGGCAACAACAACACCTACGCGCAGGACTCCGAGCTGAGCTGGATCCACTGGCTCGAGGCGGACGAGGCGCTGGTCGAGTTCACCGCGTCGGTCGTCCGGCTCCGCCGCCAGCACCCGACCTTCCGTCGTCGCCGGTTCTTCGACGGCCGGCCCGCGGCCAGAGCCGAGGGCGAGCCGTTGCCGGACATCGTCTGGATGACGCCGAGCGGAACCCTGATGACGCCGGAGGATTGGGGAGCCGGATTCGGCCGGTCGGTCGGGATGTTCCTCAACGGCAACGGGATTCGCGGGATGGACGCCCGCGGCCAGCGGATGGTCGACGACTCGTTCCTGCTGCTGTTCAACGCGCACGACGAGACGATGGACTGGGTGCTGCCGCCGGAGGAGTTCGCGCCGGCCTGGCGGCTGGTCATCGACACCTCCGGGGTGCCGGAGCAACTCGACGCCATCCCGGGCGGCGGCAAGGTGCAGGTGTCGGGCAAGGGCACCGTGGTGCTGCAGGCGCTGGCCGGCGTCCAGGAGGAGTCACCCGTCGGCCAGGCCGCCGCGGCGGTTCCGACGATCGCCCCGGTCCCGGTTCCGATGCGGTCGGAATCGGGAGCCTCGACGGGTTTGATGCCCAGTCGCGAGCTGGTCGCCAGCCCGGAACACAACGCCAGTGACCCGCTCGGTCTGGAGTCGTCCGAGCCCGACCACCCGGTCACGGCGCCGGTCCGTGCGGAGGAGGTCGCCACGCTCGGACAGCAGGACACCGAGCCGTCCGACGCGCCGGTCACCAAGCCGCGCCGTTCCAAGAAGAAGTAATCCAGCCAACGCAAGAAGGAAGTTCGGGAACTGTGACGCAGCAAGATGTGACGGGGCACAGCGTGACGGATCAGATCGCGACACGGGCAGAGGCAGCAGAGCCGGCGGCATCCGACGGCGCCTCCGCGGAACAGCTGCCGCGGCAGGCGAGGGAAGCTCGCGTCATGCCGCGGACCCGGGTTCCGCTGTCGACGTACCGGCTGCAGATCACCCCGGAGTGGGACCTCGCGGACGCCGCGGCACTGGTCCCGTACCTGCAGTCGATCGGCATCGACTGGCTGTACCTCTCCCCGGTGCTGGCGGCGGAGCCGGGCTCTGAGCACGGCTACGACGTGGTCGACCACGGCGAGGTCGACGACAGCCGCGGCGGTGACTGGGCGCTGGCCAAGGTCGCGAAGCGGGCCAGGGCGGCGGGCCTCGGCGTGCTGATCGACATCGTGCCCAACCACGTCGGCGTCGGGACGCCCGCGCTCTCGGTGTGGTGGTGGGACGTGCTCAGCAACGGCCGGGACTCCGAGCATGCCGCCGCGTTCGACATCGACTGGGACGCGGGGCACGGCAAGCTCCGGCTGCCCGTCCTGGGCGACGGCGCCGACGAGCTGGATGCGTTGCGCATCGAGGACGGCGAGCTGCGCTACTACGACCACCGGTTCCCGATCGCCGAGGGCACCGGGGACGGCACCCCGGTGCAGGTGCATGCCCGTCAGCACTACGAGCTGATGAACTACCGCCGGGCCGACGCGGAGCTGAACTATCGTCGGTTCTTCGCGGTCAACACCCTCGCCGGTGTGCGGGTGGAGCTGCCCGAGGTCTTCGAGATGACCCACGCGCAGGTCCAACAGTGGGTCGAGAACGACTGGATGGACGGACTGCGCATCGACCACCCGGACGGGCTCGCGAACCCCGGCGGGTACCTCGATGACCTGGCGGAACTGACCGAACACCGCTACGTGCTGGTCGAGAAGATCATCGAGGGCGACGAGGAGCTCCCCGCGACCTGGGCGTGCGCCGGCACCACCGGGTACGAGGCACTCGCCGCACTGGACCGGCTCTTCGTCGATCCGGCCGGTGAGCCGGTGCTCGACAGGTTGGACACCCAGCTGCGGGACGGCCTGCGGGTCGATTGGCCGGCCATGACCAGGGCGACCAAGCGGGCCGTGGCGGACGGGATCCTCCGCTCGGAGGTGTTGCGGTTGACCCGGCTCGTGCCGGATCTGCCGGCCGACACCGACGACGCGATCGCAGAGCTGCTCAGCTCGTTCAGCGTCTACCGAACGTACCTGCCGCTCGGCCGGGAGTACCTCGACCAGGCACTGGAACGCGCGATCAGGAACCGGCCCGAACTGGCCGACACCCTGCGGGTGGTGGTGGACCGGCTCGACGATCCGACGTCGGAGTTCACCATCCGGCTCCAACAGACCTCCGGCATGGTGATGGCCAAGGGCGTCGAGGACTGCGCCTTTTACCGGTGGACCAGGCTCACCTCGCTGACCGAGGTCGGCGGTGAGCCGTCGGAGTTCTCGCTCACCCCGCAGCAGCTGCACGAGATCAACCTGCGCAGGCTGCAGCGGATGCCGGCGACCATGACCTCGCTGTCCACCCACGACACCAAGCGCTCCGAGGACGTCCGGGCGCGGATCTCGGTGATCGCCGAGCTCGCGGACGAGTGGGCGGCCGCGGTGCGCACCTGGTACCGGCTGGCACCGATCTGCGACGGCCCGCTGGCCAACCTGGTGTTCCAGGCGGCGGTCGGCGCATGGCCGATCGAGCGCGAACGGTTGCACGCCTACGCGGAGAAGGCGGCCAGGGAGGCCGGCGTCTCCACCGGATGGATCGACTCGGATGCGGACTTCGAGCAGCGGATGCACGCGCTGGTCGACGGCATCTACGACGACGAGGCACTGCACGCCGGGGTCGTCGCCATGGCCGACCGGCTCCGGCCGTTCGGCTGGTCGAACTCGTTGTCCGCGAAGCTGATTCAGCTCACCGCCCCCGGCGTCCCGGACGTGTACCAGGGCACCGAGCTGTGGGATCTGTCGCTGGTCGACCCGGACAACCGTCGACCGGTCGACTACCAGCGCCGCGTCGGGTTGCTCGTCAGGATCGACGACGGTTGGCTCCCCGAGATCGACGACGAGGGCGCCGCAAAGCTTCTCATCACCAGCAGGGCGCTGCGGCTGCGGCGGGACCGCCAGGATCTGTTCACCGGCTACCAGCCGCTGGTGGCCGATGGGCCGGCCGGGGAGCACGTGTTTGCCTTCGACCGGGGCGGGGCACTCACCGTGGCGACCCGGCTGCCCGCCGGTCTGGAGGCGTCCGGAGGGTGGCGCGACACGTCGCTCGAGCTGCCACCGGGGAACTGGACCGACCAGCTCAACGGCCGTTCGTTCACCGGTGGCGCCACCCCCGTGGGCGAGTTGCTCGGGCGGTACCCCGTGGCACTTCTCGCGCGGGACTCCTGAACCCGGCCGGCCGCAACACCCAGCGATGACGAACGAGGCGATGATGACCCGAGCGGTACGAGTGTGGGCACCACGGGCATCCAAGGTGCAGTTGGTGGTCGGCGGCACGGACCACCCGATGGATGCCCGGGACGGCGGCTGGTGGACGGGCGACCTGGAGCAGGCTGCGCGGACGGCGGGATTGTCCGCCGATGACGACGACGAGATCGACTACGGGTTCCGGCTCGACGACGACCCCGCCGTACGGCCGGATCCGCGGTCGCGCCGCCAGCCCGCCGGGGTGGAAGCGCTGAGCCGCACGTTCGACCCGACGAGCTACCCGTGGGGCGACGCGTCATGGACCGGCCGACCGCTCGGAGGTGCGCTGATCTACGAGATGCACGTCGGCACGTTCACCCCTGAGGGCACGCTCGATTCCGCCATCGAGAAGCTCGATCACCTGGTGTCGATCGGCGTCACGATGGTGGAGTTGTTGCCCGTCAACGGTTTCAACGGCACCCACAACTGGGGTTACGACGGCGTCCTGTGGTTCACCGTCCAGGAGAGCTACGGCGGTCCGCGCGCCTACCAGCGATTCGTCGACGCCTGCCATCAGCGCGGCATCGCCGTCGTCCAGGACGTCGTTTACAACCACCTCGGTGCGGGCGGCAACTATCTCCCGAACTTCGGGCCATACCTGACCGACTCGGGGGCACGCAGCACCTGGGGCGACACGATCAACCTGGACGGGCCGGATTCGGGCGAGGTGCGGCGGTACATCCTGGACAACGTGCTGATGTGGCTGAACGACTACCACGTCGACGGCCTCCGGCTCGACGCCGTGCATGCGCTGGCTGACAGCCAGGCCAGGCACCTGCTCGAGGAGATCGCGATCGAGGTCGACGCGCTGGCCCCACATGTCGGCCGGCCGCTGACGCTCATCGCCGAATCGGACCTCAACGACCCGAAGTTGATCACCCCGCGGGAGGCCGGTGGCTACGGTCTGACGGCGCAGTGGAACGACGACTTCCACCACGTCCTCCATGTCGCGCTGACAGGTGAGACGGACGGCTACTACGCCGATTTCGGCTCGATGTCGGCGATCGCCAAGGTGATCACCAAGGCGTTCTTCCACGACGGCACCTTCTCCAGCTTCCGCGGTCGCGACCACGGGCGGCCGGTCGACCCGGTCACGCCCAGCTGGCGCTTCATCGGCTACGCCCAGGATCACGACCAGATCGGGAACCGGGCCATCGGGGACCGGCTGACCGCGCACCTGTCGACGGCCGAACTGGCCATGGCAGCCGTGCTGGTGCTGACCGGGCCGTTCACCCCGATGCTGTTCATGGGCGAGGAATGGGCGGCGTCCACGCCGTGGCCGTTCTTCACCTCTCATCCCGACGAGGCCCTCGGCGAGGCGACCCGCAAGGGCCGGCTCGAGGAGTTCGCCAGGATGGGGTGGGACCCGAACGTCGTCCCTGATCCGCAGGCGGAATCCACCTTCCTCGGCGCCAAGCTCGACTGGGACGAACCCACCGGCGGCGACAACGCCGAGATCCTCGATCTGTACCGGCGACTCGCCCGGCTCCGGCGCGAACGTCCCGAGCTGACAGACCCGCGATTCGCCAACAACGTCGTCGATCTCGACGACGACGAGCGGTGGCTGGTGGTCAACCGATCGGGTCTACGGATCGTCGTCAACTTCTCCGCCGATGACCGGACCATCCAGCTCGACGGGACCGCCGGCCCGGTGCTGCTCGCCACCCGGCCCGGCGTCGCGGTCAACACCACCGCGGTGGCGGTTCCCGGGCACACCGCCGCGATCCTGGCGCCGGTTGGGGAATGACCCCGACGTCGGTGTCCGCTGCGGTCTCCGACGATGTTCGCTGGCTCTTCGGCGACCAACTCGGGCCGCATTTCCTGGACACCGACGACCAGCGGGTCCTGCTGGTCGAGTCCCGGAAGGTGTTCGAACGCCGGCGGTTTCACCGACAGAAGGCCCATCTCGTGCTCTCCGCGATGCGCCACCGGGCGGCCGAGCTCGGCGACCGCTGTGACTACCGCACGTCCTCGACCTACGCCGAAGCGGTCGGCAGGGCATCCGCCTCGGTGTGTCACCCGACCAGCTTCGCCGCGCTCCGGCTGGTCGAGCGGATGCCGGCGGTACAGGTCCTGCCCGCCCGGGGCTTCGCCACGGGCATGGCCGAGTTCCGGTCGTGGGCGGACGGTCGCGGTGGCCGCCGGTTGCTGATGGAGAACCACTATCGGCTCGCCCGCCGCCGGCTGGATGTACTGATGGACGGCGACGAACCGGTCGGTGGCAGGTGGAACTTCGACGCCGACAATCGGCAGCCGCCGCCCAAGGGCAAGGACGGCATCGGTGTCGCCGAGCCGTGGTGGCCGGTCGAGGACGAGATCGACGACGGGGTGCGGTTCGACCTCGACCGCTGGGAGAGCGACGGTGACGTCTCGTTCATCGGCGCCGACGGCCCACGGCTGTTCCCGGCAACGACCGCCGAGGCGCTGACCCGGCTCGATCACTTCATCGAGCATCGGCTCCCGGCGTTCGGCCCGTACGAGGACGCCATGCTTGCCGGTGACACCTGGATGGCGCACTCGCTGATCTCGGCGTCGCTGAACCTCGGCCTCTTGGATCCGCTGGACGTTGTCCGGCGGGTCGAGACCGCCTATCACGCAGGCAATGTCCCGATCAGCTCCGCCGAAGGGTTCGTCCGGCAGGTGATCGGCTGGCGGGATTATGTGTGGAATCTGTACTGGTACCTGGGGCCGGAGTACCGCCGGCGCAACGCGCTCGGCGCCGGCCGCGAACTCCCCCGCTGGTTCGCCGAACTGGATGCCGACGCGGTGCAGGCCCGATGTCTGTCCTCGGAGTTGGCCGGGGTCCGCGATCACGCCTGGGTGCACCACATCCCCCGGCTGATGGTGCTGGGCAACTATGCGATGCAGCGCGGCTGGCAGCCCGAGCAGGTGATGGACTGGTTCCACCGCGCCTTCATCGACGGCTACGAATGGGTGATGGTGCCGAACGCGATCGGCATGTCGCAGTACGCGGACGGCGGCCGGATCACGACCAAGCCGTACGCCGCAGGCGGTGCCTACATCGACCGGATGAGCGACTACTGCGGCGGCTGCGCCTACCGCCCGTCGGTACGGGTCGGCGATCACGCGTGCCCCTACACGGCCGGCTACTGGTGGTTCCTGAACCGGCACCGCACCGACTTCACCGGGAATCACCGGCTCGCCCAGCCGCTCCGCGGGCTTGACCGGCTCAAGGACCTGGAGGCGCTTGTCGAGCAGGAGGACCACCGCGGCTCGGCGGCACCCTGATTCTCGGCGCCGTGGCGAGGTCTTGACGCCGCACTTGTTTTTTGCAAGTGTGGGTGTCGTCCCCACCAGGCCTACAAGAGGGAGTCTCGATGACCGCGATGTTCGTCAACCTGCCGGTGACCGACCTGGAGCGCGCGAAGGCGTTCTACACAGCGATCGGATTCCGGATCAATCCCGCCTTCACCGATCACAACGCGGCCTGCGTTGTCGTCGAGGAGGACCACAGCTACTTCATGATCCTGGTGCGCGAGTACTTCCAGACTTTCACCGACCTGCCGATCGGTGACCCGGCCGTGAACCCGTCGGTGGCCACCGCGATCTTCCTGGACACCCGGGAGGCGGTCGACAAGGCCGTCGCCGACGGCATCGCCGCCGGCGGCTCGGAGCCGCACCCCGCCACGGACTACGGGTTCATGTATCAGCGGCAGCTCACCGACCCGGACGGCAACTTCCTGGAGTTCGGCTGGATGGACCCGATCGCCGCCGCGCAAGGCCCCGAGGCGTTCGCGAAGCAGCAGGCCTGAGGTCGATGGCGGCACGCGACTACGGGCAGTACGGCGGCATCACGCGGGCAGTGGAACTCGTGGGCGAACGCTGGGCCCTGCTCATCGTCCGGGATCTGCTCGTCGGCCCGCGTCGCTACGGCGAGCTCGCCGCAGGACTCCCCCGCATTCCGAGCAACATCCTCGCGGCGCGGCTCAAGGAACTGCAGGCGGCCGGCGTCCTGCGCCGCGTTCCCCACTCCCGCGTCATCGTCTACGAACTGACCCCCTACGGCCGCGAGCTCGAGCCCGTCGTGCTCGCGCTCGGGGCGTGGGGCTTCAAGGCGCTGGGAGAACCGCGGGAGGAACAGATCATCACACCGGACTCGATGACGATGGACCTCCGCGCCGCCTTCCGGCCGGATGTGGCAGCCACGCTGCCGGCGACCGCGTACGCGGGGCACTTCGGTCCCGCGGAGCTGCTGATCCGGGTGGACGGGCCCACCCTCGACGTGACCCGCGGGGACGGGCCGGTCGACCTCGCCTTCGCCGCGGGTCCGGGCATCCACCGGCTCATCTCCGGCGACCTGGCTCCCTATCGCGCGATCGAGACCGGGGTGGTCGAGGTGCTGCGCGGGCGTGGCGACCTCCTCGACCGCTTCGCGAGCACGTTCCACCTTGCCGCCTGAACAGAGCCGCCTGAACAGAGCCGCCTGAACAGAGCCGCCTGAACAGAGCCGCCTGAACGGGGCCGCCTGTCAGCGCACCAGCCTGCCGAGCGCGATCCTGGCAAGCGGCGCGTACCCGACCACGATCGGCGCGGGGCCGTCGATGACGAGTGTCGTCGCAGATCCGCCAAGCTTCTTGGCATTCGACAACTGCACGCCGTGGTGCAACGTCAGGGTGATCCCGACGGCCTCGACTTCCCAGCTCCAGCTGCGCTTCTCGTGGTCGACATCGAGAATCCTGAACGAGACCGCGACACCCAACGGGCCGTGCACGGTGCCGGTGGTACCGGGCCGGAGCGTCTCGTCGGTCGCGTCGACCGAGGTGATCTGCGGGGACCAGGTCGGCCAGAGCGCGGGGTGCACGTAGCGGTCCCAGGCGACGTCGGGTGAGGCTGTCCCGGTCGCCCCGATGGTCAGTTTCACGCCATACCGCGGCGGACGGAACGACGGAACTCGCGGTGAATGTGGTGCAGCTCGTCGACGGTGGCCCCGAGCAGGGAATTCGCGAAGATCCGTCCGGGTCCCTCCGGAACCGGCACCTCGGACGGCACCACGAGAACGGCGATGCCCGCCGACACCGCCGCCTGGGTGCCGGACGGCGAGTCCTCGACGGCCAGGCACTGCGCGGCGGACAGCCCGATCCGGTCCATCGCCGCGAGGTACGGCATCGGATCGGGCTTCGGGCTCTCGACGTCGTCGCCGCAGACGGTCGCGTCGAACCGGTGCCCGCCGAGCATGCCGAGGGCGACGTCGACCAGCGAGCGCGGCGAGTTGGTCACCAGGGCCGTCTTGAGGCCGGCCGCCCGGGTCGCGTCGATCAGCTCTTCGGCGCCCGGTTGCCAGAGCAGGTCCTCGGCGAAGATCTCGGCGGTGATGGCAAGCAGCTTGGCCGTCGTGTCTTCGACGTTGCCGGTGGATCCGAACTCGTCCAGCATCATCGCGACGGACTGCGGGATCGGCTGCCCGACCATCGCCAGCCGGGTTTCCGGGGCGATGACGCCGCCCAGCTCGGCCGCGACCCGGTCCATCGCGACCGTCCAGAGCCGTTCGGAATCGACCAGCGTGCCGTCCATGTCGAACAGCACACCACCAAGACTCTCCAGACCGGTGTCGACCGCGGGATCAGCGATCGGGCTCACCGGGCCGCGAAGTATTTCGCCTCGGGGTGGTGCGCCACCAGCGCAGAGGTGGACTGCTCCGGGTGCAGCTGGTACTCCTCGGACAGCTCGACCCCGATCCGGCCGGGTTCCAGCAGCGTCACGACCTTCGTCTGCTCCGTCAGGTCCGGGCACGCCGGGTAGCCGAAGGAGTAACGGGCGCCGCGGTAGTCGAGGTCGAAGAACCGCTCGATGTCGTCGGCGTCCTCGGCCGCCGCCGAGGTGCCGTCCGGGAACACCAACTCGGACCGGATGCGCTGATGCCAGAACTCGGCGAGCGCCTCGGTCAGCTGGACGGACAGCCCGTGCACCTCGAGGTAGTCCCGGTAGGCGTTGGCCGCGAACAACTCGTTGGCGAAATCCGCGATGCGCTGGCCCATCGTGACGACGGTGAAGCCAATGACGTCCACCTCGCCGGACGACCGTGGCCGGTAGAAGTCGGCCAGGCACAGGTGCCGGTCGCGTCGCTGCCGTGGGAAGGAGAACCGCGCCACCTCGGGCGCGTTGATGTCCGGCTTGGCGAGCACGACCACCTCGTCACCCTCGGACACGCACGGAAAGTAGCCGTACACGACAGCCGCCTGCAGCACCTTCTCCGTGTGCAGCCGGTCGAGCCAGTGGCGCAGCCGCGGCCGGCCCTCCTTCTCCACCAGTTCCTCGTAGCTGGGACCGTTCCCGCCCTTGGCGCCGCGGAGTCCCCACTGCCCCATGAAGGTCGCGCGCTCGTCGAGCATCGACGAGTAGTCGGCCAGCGCGATGCCCTTGACGACGCGCGAGCCCCAGAAGGGCGGCGTCGGGATCGCGTTGTCGGTAGCGACGTCGGACCGGGCCGGGATCGCGACTTCGGTTTCGGCCTCCGCCGCCCTGCGCTTCTCGGCGATCCGCATGGACCGCTCGTGGCGTGCCTTGCGCTCAGCGACCTTGACGGCGTCGGCAGCGGCCGCCTGCGGGTCGAGACCCCGCTTGCGCGACATCACGCCGTCCATCAGCCGCAGTCCCTCGAAGGCGTCCCGGGCGTAGCGGACATCGCCCTTGAACACCGCGGACAGATCGTTCTCGACGTAGGAGCGGGTCAGCGCCGCGCCGCCGAGCAGCACCGGGAACTTTTCCGCGACGCCGCGGGTGTTCATCTCCTCGAGGTTCTCCCGCATGATCACCGTCGACTTGACGAGCAGCCCGGACATCCCGATGGCGTCCGCGCCGGCGTCCTGCGCGGCGCTCAGAATCGTCGAGATCGGTTGCTTGATACCGAGGTTCACCACGGAGTAGCCATTGTTGGACAGGATGATGTCGACCAGGTTCTTGCCGATGTCATGGACGTCGCCCTTGACGGTGGCCAGCACGATGGTGCCCTTGCCTTCCGAGTCGGCCTTCTCCATGTGCGGCTCGAGGTAGGCGACCGCCAGCTTCATCACCTCGGCCGAGGTGAGCACGAACGGCAACTGCATCGCGCCGGAGCCGAACAGCTCGCCCACGGTCTTCATGCCCTCGAGCAGGGTGTCGTTGATGATCTCCAGCGGCTTGCGGTGCTGCATCGCCTCGTCGAGATCGGCCTCCAGGCCGTTGCGCTCGCCGTCGATGATGCGCCGCTGCAGACGCTCGTCCAGCGGCAGCAGCAAGAGCTCCGCCGCCCGGGTGGCCCGGCCGGCCGCCGTGGTCGCGCCGTCGAAGAGTTCCAGCACCTTCTGCAGCGGGTCGTAATCGCCGGACCGGCGGTCGTAGACCAGGTCGAGAGCGACCGTCCGCTGCTCCTCCGGAATCCGGGCCATCGGCAGGATCTTCGAGGGGTGGACGATCGCCGAATCCAGGCCCGCGGCGGTGCATTCGGCCAGGAACACCGAGTTCAACACCTGCCGGGCGGCGGGATTGAGCCCGAAGGAGACGTTCGAGACACCCAGGGTGGTGTGCACATCAGGGTGTCGGCGCTTGAGTTCCCGAATGGCCTCGATGGTCTCGATGCCGTCCCGGCGGGTCTCCTCCTGGCCGGTGGCGATCGGAAAGGTCAGGCAGTCCACCACGATGTCGGTCTCCGACATTCCCCACTTGCCGGTGAGGTCGCCGATCAACCGCTCCGCGATGGCGACCTTATGATCCCGGGTCCGCGCCTGACCCTCCTCGTCGATGGTCAGCGCGACCACCGCGGCGCCGTGCTCGGACACCAGCTGCATGATCCGGGTGTACCGGGAATCCGGGCCGTCGCCGTCCTCGAAGTTCACCGAGTTGACGATCGACCGTCCGCCGAGGTGCTCCAGGCCGGCCTGGATGACGGCCGGTTCGGTGGAGTCGATCATGATCGGCAGCGTCGACGCTGTCGCCAGCCGGGAAGCCATCGCAGTCATGTCGGCGGCGCCGTCACGACCGACGTAGTCGACGTTCAGGTCGAGCACGTGCGCGCCGTCGCGGGTCTGCGCGCGGGCGATGTCGATGCACTGCTGCCAGTTCTCGGCCAGCATCGCCTCACGGAACGCCTTGGAGCCGTTGGCGTTGGTCCGCTCGCCGATCATCAGCACGGAAGCGTCCTGCTGGAAGGGCACCGCCTGGTACAGCGACGACAGCCCGGGATCCGGACGGGGCCGGCGCTGTGCCGGGGTGATGTCCCGCACGGCCTCGACGACCTGCCGCAGGTGCTCCGGTGTGGTGCCGCAGCAGCCGCCGACCAGGCCGAGTCCGAATTCACGGACGAACCCGGACAGCGCCTCGGCGAGTTCCGGCGGCGTCAGCGGGTAGACGGCGCCGTTCGGACCCAGCTGCGGCAGACCCGCGTTCGGCATCACCGACACGCCGACCTTCGCGTGCCGCGAGAGGTACCGCAGGTGCTCGCTCATCTCGGCCGGGCCGGTGGCGCAGTTCAGGCCGATGTAGTCGATGCCGAGCGGTTCGAGCGCGGTCAGCGCCGCGCCGATTTCCGAGCCCAGCAGCATGGTGCCGGTGGTCTCGACGGTGACATGCACGATGACGGGGACTTCGGTGCCCGCCGCCGTCATCGCGCGCTTCGCCCCGAGCACCGCCGACTTGGTCTGCAGCAGGTCCTGGCAGGTCTCCACCAGGACGGCGTCGATGCCGCCCTCGAGCATCCCGGCCACCTGCTGCCGGTAGGCGTCCCGCAGCGCGACGTACGGCGCGTGCCCCAAGGTCGGCAGCTTCGTCCCGGGTCCGACCGATCCTAGGACGAACCGGGGCTGTGCGGCGGTGCTGAACTCGTCCGCCTCCGCGCGGGCCAGTTCGGCGCCGGCCTTGGCGAGCTCGAAGATCCGGTCGGGGATGTCGTACTCGGCCAGATTGGCCAGGTTCGCCCCGAACGTGTTCGTCTCGATCGCGTCCACCCCCACCTCGAGGTAGGCACGGTGAACGGCCCGCACGATGTCCGGGCGGGTGACGTTGAGGATCTCGTTGCAGCCCTCGAGCCCGGCGAAATCGTCCAGCGACGGGTCCTGGGCCTGCAACATCGTGCCCATCGCACCGTCCACGACGACGACGCGCTCTGCGAGCGCGGCCAACAAGGGGTGCGCAGAAGGATTGGTCACTGCTACAGGGTAATTCGTTTGCGGCGGTAGTTGGTGCTGCCGGCACGGGCGTGGGGGGTCGCACAGGTTCCGAACGCACGTAGGCTGACCTGCGTGAGTGAGTTCCCGGACCTACGCAACCCGGTGATGGTCGCCGCCTTCGAGGGGTGGAACGACGCCGGAGACGCTGCGACCGCTGCCGTTGAACAGCTGGGATTGACCTGGGATGCCACCCCCCTGACAGAGCTGGACCCCGAGGGGTACTACGACTTCCAGGTCACCAGGCCGACCGTTCGGCTGATCGACGGCGTCACCAGGACCATCGACTGGCCGACCACCAGACTCTCGGCGTGCCGTCTCGAAGGCTCGCCGTCCGATGTGATCCTGGTTCACGGCATCGAGCCGAATTTCCGCTGGCGGGCGTTCTGCGACGAGCTGCTGAAAATCGCCGTCGACCACCAGGTGGCCACCGTCATAGGGCTCGGCGCCTTGCTGGCCGACGTGCCGCACACCCGGCCGATCCAGGTCACCGGGTCGGCACACGACCAGGAGACGGCCGCCAGGCTCGGCCTGGCCCGATCCCGGTACGAGGGCCCGACCGGCATCTCCGGTGTGTTCCAGGACGCCTGCGTGCAGGCCGGCATCCCGTCGCTGTCGTTCTGGGCGTCGGTCCCGCACTACGTGTCGCAGGCACCGTCGCCGAAGGCCACCCTGGCGCTGCTGCACCGGGTCGAGGAGATCCTGGACATCGAGGTGCCGCTCGGGACACTGCCCACCCAGGCAGCCGAGTGGGAGACCGAGGTGTCGCAGATCGCCTCCGAGGACGACGAGATCTCGGAGTACATCAGGGCGCTGGAAGAGCGCGAGGAAGAGGACGAGCCGCTGCAGCCGGCCTCGGGCGAGTCGATCGCCGCGGAGTTCGAGCGGTACCTGCGGCGTCGGGGCCCGCGTCCCGGGGAGGCCGGGGGCAGGTCCCGATGACCCTCGAATGGGAGCAGGTCATCGTCGACGCCGCCGACCCGCAGGCGCTGGGGCGCTGGTGGGCCGACGCGCTGCGTTGGGTGTTCGTCGGGGACGACCCGGACGAGGTGGAGATCCGGCCCACGCCGGACACGATGCCAGGGTTGCTGTTCGTCCCGGTCACCGAGCCGAAGACCGGAAAGAACCGGCTGCATCTGGATTTCCGGCCGGAGGACCAGGAGGCGGAGGTCGAGCGCTTTCTGTCCCTCGGCGCGACCAGGGCCGACGTCGGTCAGGGTGACGTGCCGTGGGTGGTGCTCGCCGATCCGGAGGGCAACGAGTTCTGCGTGCTGGGCCCGCGCCGGGCGTCGAACGCCTGACGCGGGCCTACTGCCTCATCGGGTGGGCGCGATCGGGTGGGCCCTACCGGGAGGGCTCGCCGCCGCCCGTGCCGGCCTGGTCCCCGCCCGCGATGTCGCCGCCGGCCTTGTCCGCATCGATGTCGCCGCGGGCTGACGGTGCCTCCCAGACCTCGGCGAACTCCTCGTCGCTGATCGGCTGGCCGTCGTAATCCTCGGCACCGGCCGCGGCCCGCCTTTCTTCCTCGGTGGGCTGGTCGCGCTGTGGCTCGGCGTCGGTCATGACTCCCCTTTCGGTGGGTCGGTGCCGCCGTTCGGCGGTCCGTTTCGTGTTCCGACCCACCAGTACCCGTCAGCGGAGGTCGAAACCCAACAAGGCGTCCGCGGCGTCCGCGATCAGCGCGCCATCGAGCGTGTCGTCCGCCGCCCAACGGTCGAGAACCGCCAGCGCCTCGGGTGTGTCGAGGTCATCGGCCAGTGTTCGGCGCAGATCCTGCAGCACCTGGCCCGCGTCCGAACCGGATCGGGACGCGGCGGCGCGCCAGCGGTCGAGCCGCGCCTGCGCGGTGGTCAGCAGGTCGTCGGTCCAAGGCCGGTCGGTCCGGTAGTGCCCTGCGAGCAACGCCGCCCTGATCGCCATCGGGTCCACGCCGTCGGAGAGCAGCCGGGAGACGAAGACCAGGTTCCCGCGGGATTTCGACATCTTCTCGCCGTCCAGCGAGATCATCGCGGCGTGCGTGTAGTGCCGGGCGAACGGCCTGACCCCGGTCAGCACCTCGCTGTGCGCGGCCGAGCACTCGTGGTGCGGGAAGATCAGGTCGCTGCCGCCGCCCTGCACATCGATGGTCGGGCCCAGTCGGTTGCCGGCGATGGCGGCGCACTCGATGTGCCAACCAGGCCGCCCCCGACCCATCGGTGACGCCCAGGACGGCTCACCCTCCCGTTCCACCCGCCACAACAACGGGTCCAGCGGGTTGCGTTTGCCGGGTCGCTCGGGATCGCCGCCGCGCTCCGCCGCGAGCGACAGCATGGTTGCCAGGTCGTACCGGGATTCGTAGCCGTACTTCGGTGCGCTGGCGACATCGAAGTACACGTCGGGGTGGATCTGGTCGTCGACCCGGTAGGCCGCACCCGTCTCGAGCAGGGCGGCGACCGCCGCCGAGACCTCGTCCATCGCCTCGACCGCGCCGATGTAGTCCGTCGGCGGGAGCACCCGCAGCGCCGTCATGTCCTGCCTGAACAGCTCGATCTCCCTGGCCGCGAGGTCGCGCCAGTCGATGCCGTCCCTCGCTGCCCGTTCCAGCAGCGGGTCGTCGATGTCGGTGATGTTCTGCACGGCGTGCACCCGGTGCCTGTTGTCCAGCCAGGCCCGCTGCACCAGGTCGAACGCCAGGTAAGTGGCGGCGTGACCGAGGTGGGTGGCGTCATACGGGGTGATGCCGCAGACGTAGATCGTCGCGGTGTCCCCAGGGGCGGTCGGGCGCACGGTCGCGGTGGCCGTGTCGTGCAGCCGGAGCGGTTCCGGCGAACCGGGAAGGGACGGGACGGGAGGACGATTCCAGGACTGCACCGGTCCACCCTAAACGTCGCGGCACCCGGGTCAGGCGCTCCGACCGGCCCACCGTCACCCGCGACGGTCAGACCTGCACGCCCGGTACGACGTGACGGTTCGCATGCAGGATCGCCGCCTGCCAGCCCTGCAGTTCGGTCCCCCGCACGCCCAGCGGCGGAGACGACGCCGGGAACATCAGGTTCCGCCGCATCCGGACATGCGGAAGGTTCAACGCATGCCCCAGCTCGTGCACGAGAACCGTTTCGTCGTAAGTGTTCTCGCGGCTCCGGTCGAACAGCGAGGCCTGCACGATGACCCAGTCGGCGGAGATGCCCAACGAGCAGCCGGTCACCCGGCCGGCGATGTCGCGGACGACGATGACGGTGATCGGTGCCCCGACGACGGCGGTCGGCAGGTCGACCGGGGCCGCGTGCCGGCGGTAGAACTCCGTCCGGCCCAGCACGTCGTCGAGCAGCAGCATCCGGTTGGCCCGCGGGTCGAGGGCACGGGCGGGTGCCGGCTCCTCGATCACCTGCACGTCGGTGACCCGCACCCGGATCCCGGCCTCAGCGGTCAGCACGGAGGTGGCCAGCTCGATGGACGGCGCCATCGCCTCCGGTGTGGTGAGCGGCACACCGTTCTCGTCGGACAGGATGACGACCGAGACCCGCAGCGACGCCGGGCCGATCGATGTTCCAGTCGCGGCAGCTCTCGCCGCCTCCGCGGCCCTGGCCAATCCGCTGGAGACGTCCAGGGCGAGGCCACCGACGGCACGGGAGGCCACCCGGGCCAGGCCGGCCAGCGGGCTCACAGCGGCGGCCATGGGATCGGCGTGCGGTGCCCGGGGGCGCGCGGGAATTTCCGCGTCGCGGCGAGCCGGTCCAGCCGGGACCGGAGCGCCCGGATCTCGGTGATCGTCAGCAGCTCCCCTAGCCGGTCGCCCAGCTCGCCGTCGACCTCCCGCTGCAACCGTTCGATGCCCTCGAGCACGCCGGGTGTCAGCCGCTTGCCGGCCCAGCCCCACAGGATCGTCCGGAGCTTGTCGTCGGTATGGAAGGTCAGTCCGTGGTCCACACCCAGGACCCGCCCATCCGGCAGCGGCAACACGTGGGAGCCCTTGCGATCGGCGTTGTTGACCACCAGATCAAAGCCGGCCAGCGTGCTGAGCGCCGGCGTGTCGGCATGCACGACCGCGACGTCGCCGCCGTCCACGTCGACCGCGCGCAACACCGCCAGCCAGCCCGCGGGAATACGGCTGACCGGGGCCAGGTCGACGACCTCCTCCGGGTCCGCGTCCTCGATCCAGCGCTGCACCATGCCGTGCCCGTACGGCCCGTCTCGCAGGATGGTCAGCGGGACGCAGTCCCACCCGGCGGTCCTGGACACCAGGAAGGCCGCACGTTCGCGTTCGGCCAACGTGCCGTCCGGGAAGTCCCACAGCGGCCGCTCGCCGCGCACCGGCTTGTAGATGCAGGAGACCGTCAGGCCGTCCAGCGTGGCCTCGCCGAGCAGCGTCAGGTTGGAGGCGTCGCTCAACCGGCCGGTGACGGAGATCTCGCCGCGGCCGATGATCTCCGCGACGACGTCCTCCTCGATGGGATCGGACGCCGGGTCAGCCGATGGCACCGCGGTGGTACCCGTTCAGCCGCGGGCAGATGTGGCCTTCTGCATCGAGAGGGTTGTTGCACAGCGGGCACGGTGGCCGCCCGGCCGCGACGATCAACTCGGCGTGCTTGGCGAAATCGCGGGCCTCGCTGAGCGACAGGAACACCCGGAGCGCGTCCGGCCCCTCCTCGCGGTCCTCCAGGACGATGTCCTCGCCGACCTCTTCCTCTGACAGCGCAAGGAGTTCGACGATCACCTGCGATCCCTCGCCGTCCCAAGCCAGGCCCATGGTGCCGACGCGGAACTCCGCGTCCACGGGGGTGGCCAGGCCGAGGTCGGTGATCGGTGCGACGGGGTCGGCGTCGGCCTCGGCACCGAACCGGCGGGCGACCTCGGTGATCAGTGACCCGAGCCGGTCGGCGAGTACCGCGACCTGCTGCTTCTCGCAGGCCACCGAGAGCACCCGGCGGCCGTCGACGACCTGCAGGAAGAATTCGCGTTCGCCGGGCTGCCCGACGGTTCCGGCGAGGAAGCGGTCGGGCGAGCGGAAGATGTGGATCTGTCGCGACATGGCACCTCCGAGCTTAGGGCAACGCGATCAGTGGGTGGCCCCGCCGGGAACGGCGTCCGACGTCGGGGTGGCGCTCCCAGCCAGCACCGCAGCGTCCGCGGCTGTGACCGCGGGCGGTGGCGGTCGGAGCAGGCCGAGATCACCGGTGTCGTTGATCCGTTCGACGAACGGACGGAGGGGGGTGTAGCGGATCACCGACAGCGATGCGGGGGCGACCACGATCCGCTGGAAGCAGTCCAGGTGCAGTCCGAGAGCGTCGGCGAGGATGGCCTTGATGACGTCTCCATGGGAGCAGATGAGCACGGTCTGGTCCTTGACGGCCGCCAGCCGCACGTCACGGATGGCTTCCGCGGCCCGGCTCGAAACGCCGGCCAGACCCTCACCGCCCGGGAAGACGGCGGCCGACGGATGCTGCTGGACGGTGCGCCACAGCGGTTCGGTCGCCAGGTCCTTCAGCGGTCTCCCGGACCAGTTCCCGTAATCGACCTCGGCGAAGCGCTCGTCGAGCTCCACATCGATCTGGGATGCCGTCGCGAACGGCTCGAGGGTCTGCCGGCACCGCTCCAGGGGCGAGGAGATCAGCCGGTCGATGGTGATGCCGGCCAGCCGGTCGGCGACGCCCGCGGCCTGCCCCTCGCCGTGCTCGTCCAACCGCACGCCGGGTGTCCGGCCGGCGAGGATGCCCGCAGTGTTCGCGGTGGACCGGCCGTGCCGGACGAGGACGACGGTGACCACCGGCGGGGCCGGGGGCTTGGCAGGTGCTGCTTCGGCCGGTCGTGCCGTGTCCGGTCCGCTTCTTTCCGGATCTGCAGTATCGGGTGCTGCGGTGTCCGCGGTCATCTCGTCCGTCTTCCTGGTGTGTGGCGGGCCGGTCAGGTGGCGGTGAGCGCGCCGGTGGTCAGGGCGACGATGATCGCGGCGCCGAGTGCCCAGCGGTACCAGACGAACACCCGGATCGTGTGGCCGGCGACGTAGCGCAGCAGCCAGGCGACCGATGCGTACGCGACGACGAACGACACGACGGTGCCGATCAGCGTCGGCAACCACCCGACTCCGCCGGTCTGCAGCGCCTCCGGAAGCTGGTAGACGCCCGCTCCGACGAGTGCGGGGATGCCGAGCAGGAACGCCAGCCTGGTGGCCGTCACCCGGTCCAGTCCGCGCATCAGGCCCACCGAGATCGTGGCACCGGACCGGGACACGCCCGGGATCAGCGCCAAGCACTGGGCGAATCCGATCAGCAGCGGCGTCCGGCAGGTTCAGGTCCCGTTCGCCGCGGTCCTGCTTGGCGACGGCCTCCGCGAGCAACATGACGAAGCCCCACACGATCAGTGCGATGGCGACCACCCACAGGCTGCGCAGCGGCCCGGAGATGAAGTCGCGGGCCAGGAATCCGACCGCAACGATCGGCAGCGAACCGATGATCACCAGCCAGGCCAGCCGGTAATCCGGGTCGGTGCGGCGCTCCGCGTTGAACAGCCCCCGCACCCACGCGCGGAGCAGGGTGACGATCTCTGTCCAGAAGTAGATGATCACGGCCGCGATGGCGCCGACCTGGATGACGGCGGTGAAGCCGGTCACCGACGGGTCGTCGATCGACAGTCCCAGCATCCGGGCGACGATGGTCAGGTGTCCGGTCGAGGAGACCGGGAGGAATTCGGTGAGACCCTCGACGATGCCGAGAACGATCGCCTGCCAGATCGTCACGCGCCCGCCCCGACCTGCTCGGCCGCCTGCATGACGGTGCCGAGGGTGGCGATCCTGGACTCCAGATCGCTGTCGAAACAGTTGACGCTGATCGAGGTCACTCCCCCGTCGGCGAGCCGCTGCAGCCGCTCCGCGATCCGTTCGGCGGGTCCGAGCAGGCTGGTCCGGTCGATGAACTCGTACGGCACCGCGGCGGCCGCGCCGGCGTAGTCGCGGGCCAGGAACCGTTCCTGCACCTCGTCGGCCTCGGTCCCGTAGCCCATCTCACTCGCCGTGCGGTGATAGAAGTTCGTCTTTGCCGATCCCATGCCGCCGATGTACAGGGCGGCATACGGGCGGACCCGGTTGGCCGCGGCGACCGGGTCGTCGGCCACCGACACCGGGATGGACGCGCAGATGTCGATGTCTGCCGGGTCGCGGCCCGCCGCCCGTGCGGCGTTCGCGATCCGGGTGATGGAACCGGACGCCGACTCAGGGTCGAAGAAGATCGCCAGCCAGCCGTCCGCGATCTCGCCGGTCAGGTCCAGGTTCTTCGGACCGAGCGCGGCCAGGTAGATCGGTACGGCGGGCCGGACCGGCTGCAGGGCCAGGACGAGCGCCTTGCCCGGTCCGTCGGGCAACGGCAGGGTGAAATGGCTCCCGCCGGAGGTGACCCGGCGTCGGCTGAGCGCCTGCCGGACGATCTGCACGTACTCCCTTGTCCGACCGACGGGGTCTGCAAAGCGCACTCCGTGCCAGCCCTCGGAAACCTGCGGTCCGGAAACACCGAGCCCGAGTCGGAACCTGCCCTGCGAGAGGGCGTCGAGGGTGGCGGCCGTCATCGCCGTCATCGCGGGGGTGCGGCCCGGGATCTGCAGGACGGCCGAGCCGATCCCGATGCGGTGGGTGCGGGCCGCGACGGCGGCCAGCACGGTGACGGCGTCCGAACCGTAGGCCTCCGCGGCCCAGACGGTGTCGAAGCCGAGCGACTCCGCCGCCTGCGCCAGGGCGAGGTTGTCGGCAAGTTCCTCCGCGGTCGTGACGTACCCGAGGTTCAGCCCGATGCGCATCCGAGTTGCCACGCTGCTGATCGCCCCCTGCTGTTGATGGCGGTCCCATTTGAGGGACCTGGCCGATGTCCTGGCTGCCCGGCGGTGTCGGCCGGCTGCGGGCCGGCGGCAGCAGCACCACCCGGGATCAGACCCGGGAGCTGCCGTTACGCCCCGGTCACGGTACCCGTGCGCGGCGACTGTCCGGATTCGGCGCCCCGCAGGACACCGGACGCCCCTTGACCTGCTCTGCCGCTCCCACTCGATAGGTTTGCGGCCATGGAGTCCCGTCGTGTCGGCCGAAGCGGTCTCGAAGTGTCCAGGTTGGCCCTGGGCACGATGACCTGGGGTCGGGACACCGACGCCGACGCGGCCGCCGCGCAGCTGGAGGCCTTCGTCGGCGCGGGCGGCACGCTGATCGACACGGCGAACATCTTCGGCGACGGCGACGCCGAGGCGATTCTCGGCACCCTGGTACCCGATGTGGTCAGCCGCTCCTCCGTCGTGCTGTCGACCACCACCGTCGGCGTCGGCGGTGGGCGTGGGCGGCTGCTCGCGGCGCTCGACGGGTCGTTGGCGCGGCTGGGCACCGATCACGTCGACCTGTGGCAGGTGCACGGATTCGACCCGGCGGTGCCGTTCGAGGAGACCTGCTCGGCGCTCCGTACGGCGGTCGACTCGGGGCGGACCCGCTACGTCGGGTTGTCCGGGGTCAACGGCTGGCAACTGGCGACCCTGGCGGGCTACCTGAAGGCGGGCTCCCCCGGCACCCCGCTGGTGTCGGTGGAATCGGAGTACTCACTGCTCGAGCGCGGGCCGGAGGGCTCGGTGCTTCCGGCCGCCGAGGTGCACGGGCTCGGTTTCCTGGCGTGGGCGGCACTCGGCCGTGGCGTGCTCACCGGAAAGTACCGGCACGGGACCCCCGCCGACTCCCGCGCAGCGTCACCGCATTTCACCCGGTACGTCGGCCGGTACCGCACCGAACAGGCGGCGCGGATTGTCGAAGCGGTGGCCACCGCTGCCGACGGCCTGGGCACCTCGCCGCTCGCGGTCGCCTGCGCCTGGGTCCGGGACCGGCCCGCGGTCTCCAGCGTGGTGATCGGCGCCCGCGACCGCGCGCAGCTGCTCGGCTCGCTCGCCGCCGAGGAAATCACCCTGCCGGCCGAGATCCGAAGCGCACTGGAGGACGTCAGCTCCGGCGGCCCGGCGGCCGGCTGAACCGGCTCCCTTTCGCCGCGGTCGATGTCGCCGACGGACCCGCCGCCGCGGGTAGGGTCCGTGCGTGCCTGACGTGTTCGCCGAGTTCTGCGCCGCCGGCCTGTGGCCGGGGCTCGGCCAGCCGACCGCGGCCCGGCTCGCCGAGGCCGGAATCCACTCCCCCGCGGACGTCACGGCAGCCAAGCTGTCGTCGATACCGCGGATGACGGACCGGCGGGCGAACCGGCTGGTGACCAGCTTCATCGGCGCCGGACGGCTCTACGACATCGCCGAACTGCTGGTGCCGCAGGAGATCCCGGCGCGCTGGTCGGCGCGGCTTGCCGAAGTGCTGGGCGACGACGCCGGCACGGCCCTGCGTGCCGACCCGTGGCGGCTGCTGGCGCTGCCGGACGCCGCGGTCGGCCAGGCGGACCGGCTGGCCCGATCGATCGACCCCGACGTGCGCCGAGATGACCCCCGCCGCGGCCGGGCGCTCGTCGAGTGGACGCTGGCACGCTACGCCCGGGACGGGCATACCGCGGCGCCGGCGGCCCTGGTGGCCGACGGCATGCGGCCGTTCGGGGTCGACGCCGCGCTTGCCGTCGCGGCCGCGATCGACGCGGGCGGTGTCGTCGCGATCGACGATCCGACCGGGTCGGGTGAGCCGTGGATCGCGCGAAAGGTGCTGGCACAGGCGGAGTCCGACATCGCCGCAGGCATTGCCCGGCTGGTCAGGACCGCGTCTACGATGGCCGGCCAACGCGCGGTCACGATGGCAGTCAAGGGCTTGGACGAGGTGCAGGCCGGCGCGGTCTCGCTGGCCGCCGCGCACGGTGTCAGCCTGCTGACCGGCGGACCGGGAACCGGCAAGAGCCGGACGGTGGCCGCCATCGTCGCCCTGTGCCGCAAGGTCGACGCGACCATCGCACTCGCCGCACCGACCGGGCGGGCGGCCAAGCGGCTGGAGGAACTGGCGGGCAACAACGCCACGACGGTGCACCGATTGCTGGGCGCCCGGCCGCCCGCACCCGGCGCCACCGGCTCGGTCTTCGAACGCGACGAGCTCAACCCGATCGACGCCGACCTCGTCGTCGTCGACGAGACCTCTATGCTCGACGTCGAACTCGGCGCCGCGCTGATCCGCGCACTGTCCGACACCACGCATCTGGTGATCGTCGGCGATCCCGCGCAGCTGCCGTCGATCGGCCCCGGCAGGGTGCTGGGCGATCTGATCGACAGCGCGATGCTGCCCGTCACCGAGCTCAGCACGCTGTACCGGCAGACCGAGGGCGGCGCGATCGCCCGGCTGGCGATCGCGGTCCGTGCGGGCGACCTGGTACCGGTCGCCGACCCGACCCACGAGGTGGTCGTCGTACCCGCCCGAGGGTCCGACGATGCCGCCAAGCGTGTCGTGCAACTCGTCACCGACTCCATCCCACGGGTCTTCGCCTGCGACGCCGACCAGATCCAGGTCGTCACCCCGGTGCACCGCGGACCCGCCGGCACCCAGGCCCTGAACAGAGCGCTCAAGGCGGTGCTGAACCCGGGGACCGGCACCGTGCGCGGCTTCGACGCCGGTGACCGGGTCGTTGCCACGGCCAATCACCTCGACGCGGAGCCGACCGGCTACGCCAACGGCGAGGTGGGCACCGTGCTGTCCTGCGGCGACAACTCGCTCCAGGTCGCATTCACCGGCGGGGAATCGGCCATCGCCGGCAAGGCACTCGGCGACCTGCTGCACGGCTGGGCGATCACCGTGCACCGCGCCCAGGGGTCGGAATGGGAGGCCGTGGTCGCCGTCATGCCGCCGGAGGCCGGTGCGATGCTCTCCCGGCCCCTCGTCTACACCGCGCTGACCAGGGCGCGGCGGCACCTGTCGGTGGTGCACGCCGCCGGACCTGCGTTGGCCAGGGCCGTCAGGGACATCGGCTCGATCCCGCGCCGGACCAGGCTGGCCGCGTTGCTGCGAACGGAGATCGCAGCACCCGGCCCGCAGGACGAGTCCGAGCAGGACGAGCTCACTCCGGCGGACCTGACCAGCTGACGTTCGCCCGGTCGACGACGCACACTCCGCGAGCGTGCGGGCGGGGCGCGCCGGTGGGTACTCTGCGCGTGATCGCCTCAGTCAGTCGGTGGAGCGTTCGCGGGTCGCCGATGCGGCCCCTGGTCACGGAGGTGATGGGCATCGCTGGTCAGGAGACCCAGGAGTCCGCAGGCGGTTCCGGCCCCGGGCATCAGCCGCGGGCACCGAAGAGTGCCACGTGGACCACGTCGGACGAATTCGATTACCAGCCTCTGCGGATCGATGCCCGGGTGTCCCGCTCGGCCGCGGCCACCATGCTGGCCATCCGGGCGGAATTCTCCGGGTGGGAACTCGCGCGGGTGCTGCGGTTCCCCGACGGGAGCCGCCGGGTGTGGCTCCGCCGCCGGCGCAGTTCGGCGCTGCTGCCCGACCTGACTCCCTGACGAGGCGTGCCCACCGACCCGGCCTGGCGGCTGACCCGTTCCCAGGTGGTACGCGACGCGATGGGCGTCGGGATCGCAACGGGCGCCTACGCGATCTCGTTCGGGGCGATCTCGCTGGCCGCCGGGCTGAACTTCTGGCAGACCATGGCACTGTCGCTGCTGATGTTCACCGGTGCGAGCCAGTTCGGCCTGATCGGAGTGATCGCCGGCGGCGGCGCGCCGCTCGCCGGCGCAGCGACGGCGATCATGCTCGGTGCCCGTAACGCCCTCTACGGCCTGCGACTGTCGGAGTTCCTCCGGGTCACCGGTGGGCGGCGGCTGCTGACGGCACAGTTCGTCCTTGACGAATCCACGGCCATGTCGATCGGTCGGGACTCCGAACGCGCCGCCCGGCTGGGCTTCTATGCCACCGGCATCGGGGTGTACGTGTTCTGGAACCTGGGCACCGCCGTGGGCGCCCTCGGGGCGTCCTGGCTGTCGGATCCACGGGTGCTGGGCCTCGACGCTGCCGTGCCCGCAGCCTTTCTCGCTCTCCTGGCGCCCCGGTTGCGGGGTCGCGAGGCCTGGGCGATCGCCTTCGCCGCCGCACTCGTCGCGCTCGTCGCCGTCCCGTTCGTGCCGGTCGGTTTCCCGGTCCTGATCGCCGCCCTGGTCGGGGTCGTCGCAGGCCTGCTCCCCCGGCGCACCGGGGCGGCGCCGTGAACCTGTGGATCGGCATCGCCGTCGGCTGCCTGGGCTGCTACCTGCTGAAACTCGCCGGCCTGTCGGTTCCGAAGACCGTCCTGGAACGGCCCCGGGTGCTGCGCATCGCCGGGCTCCTGCCGATCGTTCTGCTGTCCGCTCTCGTTGCTGTGCAGACCTTCTCGCTGGGATCGGAGCTGGTATTGGATGCCAGGGCCGCGGGCCTGGCAGTCGCGGGGATCGCCGTCTGGCGGCGGGCGCCGTTCCTCGTAGTCGTCGCGTTGGCCGCCTTCACCACCGCGATGGTGCGGCTATGGCTCCCGGGCACGTGACATCGAGATCCCAGAGAGTTACCTGGACCAACCGCGCTGGTGGCACGGCGGCGCGGACTGGCTCGCGGCGCTGCCCGCGCTCGTCGACGCGAGCCTGCGCCGCTGGAAGCTGACCGTCGATCAGGACGCCGGCGGACCCTGGCACGGCTCGAACGCCCTGGTGGTGCCGGTGCGGCGGGACGGTCAGCGGCTGGTTCTGAGGCTGGCTCCGCCCGATGCTCGGACATCGAGTGAGGTTGCCGCGCTGCGGTTCTGGGACGGCAGGGGAACGGTGCGGCTGATCCAGCACAACCTCGGATCGGCCGCCATGCTCCTCGAACGGATTGTCCCGGGAACACCGGCGAGCACACTGCCCCTCGGGGAGTCGATGACGGTCGTCGGCACGGTGCTACGCCGGATGGCCGTTACTGCCCCGGCATGGGCGGTCAGCACGGCGCAGATCGCGGCGGATCTCGTGACGTCCCTGCCCCAGGACTGGGAACACCTCGGCCGGCCGTTCCCCCGCTCCCTGCTGTCGGTCGCCGTGCAGACGGCTGCCGAACTGTCCACCACACGCTCTACGGCGGCGGTGAACGGCGACCTGCATGCCGACCAGGTCCTGCAAGCGACGCGCGAGCCGTGGTTGGTCGTCGACCCGGTGCTGCTCCGCGGCGACGCGGAGTACGACCTCGCGCGGGTGCTGTGGACCAGGCTCGACGAGATGCCGGATGGCGCAGCGATTCTGGCGCACCTGGACACGCTGGTGCGGACCGCCGAGCTCGACGACCGCAGGGCGCTGGCGTGGGCGAGGCTGCGCACGATCGACTACTGGTTGTGGGGTCTGTCCGCTGGGCTCACCGAGGATCCGGTTCGGTGCGCGCGGTTGTCGGCTGCGTTGGGTTGGTGATCCCAGGTCGCCCGGTCGCCCGGTCGCCCGGTCGCGGTCAGCAGGTCCGCAGGAGGCGGTCCAGCACCCGGGTGCCGAACTGCAGCGCATCAACGGGAACACGTTCGTCGACGCCGTGGAACAACGCCGAGAAGTCAAGATCGGCCGGCAGACGCAACGGTGCGAAACCGTAACCGGCGACGCCCAACCGGGCGAAGGCCTTGTTGTCGGTGCCCCCGGAGAGCATGTACGGCACGGTGGTCCCCGCGGGGTCCTCGGCGTGCAGCGCAGCGGTCATCGCGTCCACCAGGTCGCCCTCGAAGGGGAACTCCAGCGGCGGGTGCCAGGTCCAGTCGATCTGCACATCGTCACCGACGATCCGTGCGACCTCGTCCCGGAAGGTGTCCTCAGAGCCGGGTAGTACCCGACAGTCGACGGTGGCGGTGGCGGTGGACGGGATGACGTTCGCCTTGTAGCCGGCGTTCAGCATCGTCGGGTTCGCGGTGTTGCGGAGCGTCGCGTTGAGGATCCGGGCGACCGGACCCACCTTCGCGACCGCCGATTCGAGGTCCTCCTCCGGGAACTCCAGCCCGGTGAGCTCGGTGATCCTGGCGAGCAGGGCATCGACGGTGGCGGTGTGGGTGATCGGGAACTCGTGCGTACCGAGCCTGGAGACGGCCGCGGCGATCCGGCTGACGGCGTTGTCGTCGTTGATCATCGAGCCGTGGCCGGCGCGGCCGGTGGCGGTGAGATGCGCCCAGGCGACGCCCTTCTCGGCCGCCGCAACGAGATAGGCCCGCCGGTCGTCGGCGATCGGGATCGAGAACCCGCCGACCTCGGAGATGGCCTCCGTGGCGCCCTCGAACAGCTCCGGGTGGTGGTCGACCAGCCACTGCGCTCCCCAGTCGCCGCCCGCTTCCTCGTCGGACATGAAGGCGAAGATCAGGTCCCGCGGCGGCATGTAACCGGTGGACTTGAACTCGCGGGCCACGGCGACCGTCATCGCGACCATGTCCTTCATGTCAACGGCGCCGCGCCCCCACACGTAGCCGTCCCTGACCGCGCCGGAGAACGGGTCGACAGTCCACTCCGTCGGGTCGGCGGGGACCACGTCGACGTGCCCGTGGATCAGCAACGCGCCGCGCTCCGGGTTCGACCCCGCCAACCGGCAGATCACGTTCCCCCGGCCGGGCGCCGCCTCGACATAGGTGGTCTCGTAGCCGACCTCATCCAGCTTCTGCTGCAGGTACCGCGCGGCACGGGCTTCACCGTCACCGATGGTCGCCGGGTCGCCGGTGTTGACGGAGTCGATCTGGATCAGCTCGCTGCAGAGCTGCACCACTTCGCGCTCGGCTAGCGACTGTGCGGCGTCGGGTGTGCGATCCGGAGCGGTCATCCGCCTTTCCTACCACCCTGCCGTCGTGCGATGTGACCGCCGGACGCGGTTGGGAGCACGGCGGCGATCGAGTAAGCTTGGCCGTCGCGGTGCCTGGCACTGCGAACACCTGTCCGGGTGGCGGAATGGCAGACGCGCTAGCTTGAGGTGCTAGTGCCCTTAGGGGCGTGGGGGTTCAAGTCCCCCCTCGGACACGCACATTCTCACACCCCCGCGCTGACCTCGGCTGTCACGGTCTTGGACCCCGGTAGGTAGATCAATCTGAGCTGTATCAAGCTGGATATTTCGAGAAACTCGCCGGGTGTCGCTCTCGCAAGCATCGGTGCGATTCCGCCGAAGAAGTTGATCTCAGCCTCGACCTGCCTAGCCGATGCTCGATTGGCTTTCAGGATCTGATGCAGCCGCGACTGCAGCTCGTTCGCTCGGCGTTCCGTAGACGCGCCGCGCTGTTTCCCCGAACAGCAGCCGCCGGTCGGCGTCAGGATACGAGTCGAAGATGGCGCCGTACGCGGCCTACAGGTCGCCAAAGCTCGACCGCAGCGTCTCGATCGGTAGATCCGAGCCGAGCATGCAGCGCTCGGTACCGAACGCCTCGACCACGCCGAGCGGCAACGGGCGAAGCGTGCCCGGGTCCCAGGCTCCGAAGATCGTGCCGATGGCGTCAATGCGAGTTGCCAGATTGGGCTCGTCGGCCACTCTGCGCAGCAATGCGAGATGGGCGCGGCGCCCGGCGGCGGACAGATCGCCGGGCCAACCGAAGTGGTCAAGAACCAGTGACAGCCCAGGAAATCGGGGAGCGAGATCCGCTACCCGTCCCATCTCGCTCGGCCCCGCCCCGATGGTGGCGACCAACCCCTGATCGGCCAAAGGTCAACGCCTTCAATCAACCGATCGGCAACGTCGGCGGACGGGCGTGGTCTGGTCCGACGCTGGATGGACGTTGCTGTCAACCACCGGCCCGACCCGCCTGGCCACCATCAGAGTCGCGTGCATGCGCAACGCTACCGGCACGCCGCTACAGCCGGGCCAGGATCGACCAGGGTCAGCCGGCCGCGAAACCAGCACCGACGCGCGAGCCATGCCCTGCACGGTGTGGCTCTTTCCCGGTGCGGTCTGCCAGCCGTGACGGTCAGGGTATCGAGGTGACCGTCAGGTTGTCGTAGGCGACTGCCAGGGGTCCGTTGGTGGCGGACGACGACAGGTAGGTGCTGATACGTATGCCGCCGGCTGCTTGAAGAACGGCGGTGCTGTCGGTGGCGACGTAGTGCCACGCGCTCGGTTCGGCGGCGCCGGCCACCCATACCTTCACGCGGATGGTGGTGGGACTCGTACCCTGCACCTGGGCGCGGACGCGGATTTTCGTGCCGGGTGTCACGGTCAGTCCCGCGACAGTGGTTCCGCCGAGTGCCACGGCGTCGCGTACGGCTTGGAGCAGGACAGTGCCATTCGGGTTGACCCGTAGCCGCGCTCCGTAAAGCGCAGCCCCGACCACGCGACCGGCCAGACTGAGGCTGACGTACTGGTCCGGGATCTTGTTCAGCGCGACGGTGACCGAGCTGTCGGTCGCGGCCGACGAGAGGGAAGCCAAGCTGGCGTTCAGGGTGGACCCGGAGTTCGCCGCGACGTTTCCGGTGCCTCCGGCGACGGAGAACTTCGCCGCGGAATTCACTGTCCAGGATCCGCCGGTGTCCGCTGCACTCCAGCCGGAGGACGCTGATCGGGCGAATCCGTCGCTCGCAAGCAGGCCGGGGGTCGGCGGCTGAGTGACAGTCACGGACTGCGTCGAGGAATGGGCGGCGCCGTCGTCGTCGGTGACGGTCAATGTGACCGGGTAGGTTCCTCCGGACGGGTACGTGCGCGTGGCGGTTGTGCCCGAACCGCCTGGCGTCCCGCCGAAGTCCCACGCCCGGCTGACGATCAACCCGTCGGCGTCGGACGAGGTTGACGAGTCGGCAGTCACCGTCAACCCCGAGGCCGACCACGTGAACGAGGCGGCCGGAGGAACATTTGCAGGTGCAGGCCCACCGATCGTAGTGACGGCCAGGTCGTCGTACGAGGTTGTGATGGGTCCATTCGTCGTCGACGACGAGACATATGTGCTGATCCGGATGGCGCCCGCGGTTTGCAGTGACCCGGCACTGTCTGTGGTCGTGTAATGCCAGGCGACGGGCTCGGTCGTCCCGTCGAGCCAGGCTTTCACTCGGATCGTGGTGGGGCTGAAACCTTCCACCTGCGTCCGGATCCTCAGTCGCGCGTTCGGATTCAGTGAGAGTCCTGGCAGAATCGCGCCGCCCAGCGCCACGCTGTCACGCACGGCTTGAAGTTGCGCCGTGCCGTTCGAGTTCACTCTGAGGCGGGCTCCATAAAGGCTGGATCCGACTGCGCGCCCAACGAGCGTGAAATTTGCGTACTGGTTTGGGATCTTGCTGAGTGCGACGGTGACCTGGGTATCGGTGGCCGCGGACGGGATCGACTCGAGGCCGGCAATCAGCGTTGAGCCGGCGTTGGCGGCGACCCGTCCCGCACCGGAGGCGACAGAGAACTTCGCAGTTGAATTCACCGTCCAGGAACCGCCGGAATCAGCGACACCCCATCCCGATGTACTGGAACGGGCGAATCCATCTGCTGCCAGCGAACCCGATCCCGCAGGCTCGGACACCGTCACCGACTGCGTCGATCCACGGACTTCCGAGGATCCATCTCCCACCGTCGCGTACCAGTCGAATACCGTGCCCGGGGGGTGGTTCGGAAGCTCGATCGATGCGACCGAGCCTGAAGGCACTGTTTTCGTTCCGATGACGGGCAGAGAGGGCGGCGGTGTCATTGCGTAGCTCATCACGAAAGAGCTGTCCGCGTCGTTCTCGAATTGGAGAAGGGACGGAGAATAGGTTGTGGCTTGGATCTCGTTCCGCCCCGGATTGAACGTATAGTAGCGCAGCCAACCGTCCCCGCCGTTGGGCCGTCCCTGGAAATCTGATAGGGCCGAGTTCACGACCTGCCCGCACGAATTCACGTCGGTGCGGTTGGCTTCACCATCCAGCCCATTCGTGAAGTGTCCATTGACCACCAGGAACACGCTGCAGTTCGGATAAACGAGCTTGCTCCAGACGTCCGCGCCGCTGTTGCCGGGAACGTCGGTCCGGAGGACTTGTGTGCTGAGCGCTCCGGCGACGTTGACGTAGCTGTGAGTCGCCAGGATCACGCGCCGGTCGGGATGCTGAGCGATGACCCGCTGCGCCCACTCGATCACATGATCCGGAGGGTTCAGCTCGACGCCCAGTACGAGAAAACCCATTCCTCCGGCGGAGAAAAGTGAGAAATTGTTCATGTTCTGCCGGTTGACGATGTCCGTGCCCACCGATCCGTCCCCCATGTGCCCCCCGTACGAGGCCGCGGGCGAGTTCCATGCCGCGGTCTTGAATCGGCTCACTGGAAAGTAGGTGTCGTACCCACTGAAGTCGCCGGTCGCGATATCGAAATCGTGGTTGCCCGGCACGATCGAGTAAGGAACGCGGGCATCGTCGAGGACCGCCATATTCGTAGACGCCCGAGTCCACTGGGCGGCCGACGTGTAGTTGTCCACGATGTCACCGACACCCGCGACGAACGCCAGATTCAGGGCCGCGCTGTTGTGAGAGATCCACTGCATCTGGGTGGTCATCACGGGGGTGTTCGTCGGGGTGATGACGTAGTTCTGCGTGTCCGGGAGGACCAGGAAAGTGAACGGAGCAGGGCCGGCGGGCGGAACAGCGCCCTCGCGCGCAGCGCCGCGGAATGTCACCTGAACGTTGGCGTCGTCGGGGTCGGAGACGCTGACGCTCAGCAGACTGCCGGGCGCAGCCGCCGATCCGTTCGAGGGGCCCAACAGCACAGGGGGCGCCGGCGCCGCGCCGGCAGCGTGCACCGGCACGGGTGACGCGACGGCGAGCGCGAGCACGATCATGACAGCGGCAGGCGGCGCGAAGCGGACTCGCATGATTTCACTCCCCGTGAGCGCCGATTGCTGGGCGATACCCCGACTCATGCACCCGTGCCAACTGGACGCAAATTAGCATGGCGGCTCCGCCGCCACCAGAGGTCGGGCAAGCAGAAGAGGGCACGATGTCACGACCCTCCGATAATAAGCCCTCTCTTATCCATACAATCCGAGAAATTGACAGAGTTGGTTAGCGGTCAATTTCTGCGGTGAGAATTGCAGCGGTCCAGTCCTGGAGCTCATTGGCGCGGGCGTCGACCTACGCCAGCACCCGGTCGACGTCGGTGAGGTCGGCGACGTCGACCCGGCGTCGGTTCCACGCGCGCTGCGCGTCGTCCCTTGTACCGCCTGCGGGCCGGTTGTGCCATCGGCGTGGGACTCTCGGGGCGTCGTCGGTGTCGACGGGCAGATCCGGTGCGCGCCGAGGTCCACGGCAAGCAGGTCCCGGCGGGACAACGAGTGCGGCGTCAGGCGTTTCACCGGGAAGGGGATGCACCCCCATTGGTCGATCGGTGCCAGCAACGGCATCGTCAGCGTGGCGGGGTCCGGGGAGCGGGTGGACCGGCACAGGCGCGGCGACCCGTTGGCCACCGGCGTCACCTCCTTCAGGGCTCGGGCGAGGTCCTTTATCACGGGCCGGGTCACGACCAGGTTCAGGCCCGCAGCCACCGGGCGACGGCGCAAGGCCCGCACAGCAGCGCGTTGTCGCCGGGTGCGGGTCGAGCACACCCGGCAGCGCTACGATCACTGTCATGAGCTGCGGGAACGTGGCCTGTCGATGCGAGCCATCGCCCGAAAACTGGACTGAACTTCAAGACCGTGCGCCGGTACCTGCGCGCCGACAGCGTCGACACCCTACTGCGGGCGGTGTTCGTATCAGCGTGCTCGACTTGTTCAAGCCGTACCTGCACGAACGGCTCGCCACCGGCCATTGAAATGCCACCGTGCTGCTCGGTGAGATCACCGACCGCGGATACACCGGCGGCTACCAGACCCTTGCCCGCTACATGCAGCCGCTGCGCCTCGTCGACGCGGCCGCGCGGCCGACGCTGCCGACGCTGTCGCCGCTGCCGGGACGGCCGGCAGTGCGGCAGGTCACCGGTTGGATCACCGGCCCTCCCCGGCCGCCTCGACCCCACCGATGCGAAGCGCCTCCGTGCGATCCGCGGACGCTGCCCCGAACTCGATGCCGCCGTCCGGCACGTCGCCGGGCTCACCTTGGAGTACACCTCCGGCGCGGTCGAGGGCGCGGTCGACCGCATCAAGCAACTCAAGGCGGCGATGTACGGGCGCGAGATCCGACCTGCTCCGCAAGCTGATACTCCCGGCATGAACACCGCGCGCCCGGATCAAGGCACTGCGACGCCAGCTGAGACCAGCTACTGGACAGCAGCACTGACCATCTGGCAAGTCCTGGTCGAGATGGTCGGTCGACTGGACTCTCGTCAGCCCTTTGGGGCAGGCCGTGCGCGGCAGCAACGCCGGCACGGCTAAAGACAGCGACTCCCGGCGTCACGGACCGTGTGCCAGAACCACTTCGTGCACCACCGACACTGCGGAGCGAAGTCCAGACCAGACAGAAGCATGAATGGCCGAATTATTCGGCTCTCTTTGATCGCGCGGTCTGGCGCTACTCAGGGCCGTGACGACCCCGGTGTGCTCACAGCGCGGCATGCGACCGTCCGCACACAGCAGGTGGGTGGCCCGAAAGTGCCGGATGGGTTGCCCATCTGGCTGCCCACATGGTGGGTGACACCTGAAGCAACACGGTGCCATGGTTGTGTGAGACGACGACGGTGATTGGCTGGCAACCCGTGACCAATTTCAGCGCAAGGCTCGACGAGAATGATCTCGCCGGGGGCGTGCGGAATCGGCTGCCGGATATCAAGGGACGGTCGGCGGACGGGTCTGCGTCGGGGTGCGGCTCGGCGAGACGTGGGTACGGTGTTTCAGGGCGAAGCCCTCGCGGGTTGGTTGAACTTCAGCGGGTGGCAGGGAATCAGGCGGTCATCGGCCTTTTGGCAGTACAGCGGCGCGCCGACGACGCCGACCTCTCCCCGCGCCCGGATTCGGGGTCGTCCACCCGCCCGTCCGCCGATGAATTGAGTCAACAGGCAGCGGCGCCATCGAGTGTCCAACGTAAGGTCCCGGGACCTTACGTTGGACACCGTGTGCAGGGCACTTCGGAACAGGGAGTCGACCCGATCCTGGCGCCGCATGTGCAGCGAAGTGGAGGTGATTCCGACCAATGCGGCGGGGGCACCTGCGCCCAGCCGGGCGAATGTGCTTCCCCAGATACCGGCCACGAAGGGGCAGGGCAGCCCAGCACCCGGTGGGAACTGGAACTCAACATCGATACGGCCGCCTCGAGCTGGGAAACAGCGATACGTACCCAGAGCTTCGGTCATGCCTTCGTACGGTTCTGGGAAAGCAGCGGCCGGCAGTACACCTACGGGTTCTACCCGGCAGGGCCGCCGCCCAACGAGAACCGGCGGAGCGTCCCGGGTTGCGTGCATCATCCGGACACCACCCACGATGCATGTGTCGACCAGAAAGTCGGCTACACCCTCACGTCGGAGCAGTACCGACAAGGACTCGCCAGCGCCCAGTCGGTGTGCTCGACTGGAGCGACCTACGGACAGGAGTACACCTGCGTTACCTTTGCCGCCGACGTGGCACGCGCGGCGGGTCAATCGCCACCCGCTACGAAGAGCCAACCCGCCAAGGTCTTTTTCATCAATGTGCCACCCATCGATAACCCCAACAGCATGGCCGAATCGGTTGTAGCTGCTCAGGCGTTGAAGACAGACGATCAGGTACGGGCCTGGATCAACGGGCAGGATGCCACTTCGTTAAACGCGGTTCCGACGGCCGAAGCCATCCGATTGGTCGCTCTGCTGCTCGGTGGAACCTGGATCAGCGAGGATGACGTGGCCGCCGTCGAACGATTCTGCGGCGCTATGGCGACCTCCGAGCAGTTGGCCCAGATCCGGGTAGGAGTCACCAATTCGGTTGAAGCCATGTGGAAGCCGACCCAGCAGACCCGAGTGCGGTCGGCCCTCAACCGCGCACCGTGAGGGACCCTGTCCATCGCGACTGGCCTGAACACACCATCGTCGCCGCCCCAGTCGACACTATCCAGAGGTTTGTGAACGGTCGATTTATCTGGTTCTGGCCCACTTCCCGTGATGCGATCGTCCGCGCGGGTGGCCGTGAGTGGATGACTGCCCAGTTCACCTACCAGGGCTCGACTCGAGTCGCATCGGCCGGACTCGCCGGCGCCGATGCTGCTTCAGCCACCTTCCGCCGCAGTGACACGCCGTCGCCGGTCGAAACTGTTCCTTCGGCCGGCATCACGGATGCCGACACGTTCGCTGCCCGCGGTACTCAGCCGGTCGGGTTGCGCGCGGCCAGCCACTGAGTGATCAGGTCGAGGAACTCCGTGCTCAAGGTGGTCTCGATGGACTGGTACTCGCCCGGCAACCCGGTGACTGCCGGCTGCATCAGGTGGTTCAACTCAGGAATCGTGGTGATGGTGGCATCCTGATTGGCGCCGAGCAGGTCGGTCAGCGGGGGAACGCTCTGGTCGGCGGGCACCTGCAAATCCTTTCCGCCGTAGACAGCCAGCACGGGCGCGGTCAGCGCGGCCAGCGATGGCGCCGGGTCGTGCACCAGGAACGAGCGCATGTAGGGCGAGACCAGGCCCGGCAGCTGGGCATCGATCTGCTCCGGCGACAGTCCCTGGGCCTCCAAGTACGCGCGGGTGGCCGCGGTGGCGCCGGCGAAGTCCTGGGCCCGCAGCAGTTCCGTTCGCTCGCGGGCGGCCGTGACTGCCGCGTCGATCTGCTCCTGGGGAACACCAGACGCGGCCAACAGGGTCTGCTGCTGCCGTTCCACGACCTGGTCTCCGGGCACCGCCGGACCAGCCATCAGCACGACGAACGCGATGTCCGGGTCCTGCTGAGCCACCAGGGGCGCGAGGTAGCCGCCCTCGCTGTGGCCGAGCAGACCCACCCGATCCACGTCGGACCGGGCCTGCAGCATGTCGACAGCAGCTGCGGCGTCGGCTGTCAGATCCTGGTAGGTGCTGCTCTGCAGATCGCCGGTGGAATCGCCGACGCCCCGGTCGTCGAGCCGAAGGACCGCGTACCCCGCCCGGGTCAGCGTGTCGGCCAACAGCAGGAAGGGCCGGTGGCCGGCCAGGGTCTCGTCGCGGTCCTGCGGACCGCTGCCGGTGATCAGCAGCACGGCCGTGAACGGGCCGGGGCCCTCTGGCCGGGTCAGCGTTCCAGCCAGGGTCACCGCACCGGCCGCGACCGTGACGTCCTCGGTGACGTAGGGGAACGGCGGCTGTGGCTCTTGCGGTCGCTCCGGCTCGGGCAGCGGTCCCGGGATCACCGAGAACGGGAACTCGGCACCGGCCTGGGTGAATTCTCCGGTGAAACCGCCGGCCTCCAGCGTTCCGTCGAAGGTCGGTTCGCCCGGGATACCGGCGATGGTGAAATTCACTGCTGCTCCCGTGCGCGTGACGTCCGCGAGCGGCGCATCGGCGACCAACTGCGCCGGGATGTCGATGGTGCCGGCCGGGACGCCGCTGTCCTCGGTGAAGGTGAGGCCGATCTCCAGGGGTTGCCCGGGAATGTCGATCGTGCCGTGCCACTCGCCGGCCAGGGCCACCGGATCCGACCCGGACGTCGGCACCGCGGTCGAGGCCGTGGCCGTGGCTGCGCTGGTCCCGCCGGTCGGCACCGGCTCCTCGGCGGGCGTGCCGGATGAGCAGCCGGCGACGAGGGCCAGGGCGGGCCCGAGAGCGAACAGTCGCCTCCGCGACAGTGGGTGCGGTGCCGGCACATCGGCCTCCGAGCGTGCTGGTGGATCCGGCGGCGCAGGCCTACCGCCCTACGCCGATATGCCATCAGGTCTAGTACACCGGCCGACCCGTGTCGAAACCACCGCATTCCAGGGTCAGCGTGATCGCCCCTGCAGCTGTCATTTTCCGAAGTGGGCTGCACAAGCGCCCGCGTGGTGGGGGCGGGTCTGCAGGCACGTTCTGACGCTGGATGTGAGAAGTCAGCTGCAATAAGACGCAGTCGCGCCCCTCCCGCAGCGTCCGAGGCGCCGGAACCCGAACGCGTTTCGGTCATCAGGTTGTCGAACTCAGCCGGGCCGTTTCCTGAACGTGACGGGTAGCGACCCGCTCGGCGACGTGTTGTCCGGGAAGGGAGTGGGTCGTGTTCAGTGCAGCCGGCGGGTGGTGTCCGGCCGGGTGATAGCCGGACCGATGCGGCAGGTGGCGCTGGTCACGGCCAGGCCGGCCGGCCCGGCCAGCACTGGACGCAATTCGAGTTCGGAGACTTCCGGTAGCTGGTCGGCGAGGGTGGAGAGCCGTAAAGCCAGATCGATGAGGGGTTCGTGGGCGACAAGCCGGGTGCCCCGGTAGCCGTCGAGCAACGGTGCGGCCCGCGGCGCCGAGATGAGCGCCGCGGCGGTGGCGGTGGTCAGGGGCACCGCCCGGTAGGCCCGGTCGTCGAGCAACTCGGTGGCCACGCCGCCGATCCCGAAGGACACCAGCACGCCGAACGAGGGGTCGGCGCTGATCGCGAAGACCGTTGACACGTCGGACCGGTCGCGCGGTGCCATCGCTTGTACGTCCAGCCAGGGGCCGGCGACCCCTGACAGCTCCTCGTAGGCAGCCGTCAGTTGCTCGGCGGTACTCAGGCCGAGTCGCACACCGGAGCGGTCCATCCGGTGCCGCAACGAATGGTCGAACGACTTGAGCATTACTGGGTAGCCGATTTCGGCGGCCGCGGCCACCGCTTCCGCCGCGCTGCCGATCGCCCGGTACGGCAGCAGCGGGATCCCGTAACTGTCCAGCAGTTCGGTGACCTCGTCGTCGGTCAGCGCCCGCGGCGGATCATCCGGGCCCCGCAGCCGGGTCATCAGCGCCCGGGCAGCGTCGATGTCCATCCCGGGCAGGTCCGGGACGGTGCCGGCCGGTCTGGTCAGCCACGAGCCGTACCGCACCGCGTGGGCCAGCGCGACCACCGCCCGCTCGGGGGTGCGGAAGGACGGCAGCGACCCGCGAGCAGGGTTGCCGTCGGCGGGCATCGGGAAGGTGGTCAGCACCGGAATGGTGGTCTGGCTGACCGCCGACCGCAGCGCAGCCGCGTGCGCCAGTCCGGTCGTCGCGACGACCGGCACGTACACCACCACCAGCGCGTCGACATCGGCCCGGGCCAGCGCGGCACGCACGGCCTCGGCCAGGTCCTCCGGGTTCACGCCCACTTCCAGGTCCAGGGGCCGGCCGTCGGTGACTCGCAGGTCGGCGTCCCGGCAGGCATCGACCGCCAGCATGCTCAGCGCGGTCGAGTTCCCGATGACGGCGACCCGGTCACCGACCGGCACCGGCTGAGTGGACAGCAACTGGGCGACATCGAAGGCAGCGGCCAGCGTCTCGGTCCTGATCACCCCGGACTGCGCGAACAGGCTTGCCACCGCGGCCCCGGACATCGGGGCCGCGTTCGACCCGGTTGCGGGGGTCGGTGTGGCGTGCCGGCCGGACTTCACTGCGATGACCGGTTTCGTCCGGGCCAGCACCCGGGCCAACCGGGCGAACTTGCGGGGATTACCGAACGACTCCAGGTACAGCAGCACCACCTCGGTGCGGTCGTCGCCGTACCAGAACTGCAGCAGGTCGTTGCCGGACACATCGGCCCGGTTGCCGGCCGAGACGAACGTGGACAGGCCGAGCCCGCGGGCGGCGGCGTCGGCCAGGATGGCGATACCCAAGGCACCGGACTGGCAGAAGAACCCGACCCGACCGGACGGCGGGACCAGCGGGGCCAGGGTCGCGTTCATCTGCACCGCCGGGTCGGTGTTGATCAGGCCCAGGCAGTTCGGGCCGAGGACCCGCATGCCCGCAGCGCGGGCCAGCGCGACCAACCGCCGCTGCGAATCGGCGCCGACCGGTCCGGCGTCGGCGAAGCCCGCAGTGATCACCACCAGGCCGTGCACTCCCTTGGCCCGACACTGTTCGACCACCTCGGCGACGTTCCGGGCCGGCACCGTCACCACGGCCAAGTCGACCGGATCGGGGATGTCGGCGACACAGGCGTATGCCCGGACACCCTGCACCGACCCGGCCGCCGGGTTGACCGGGAACACCGGCCCGGTGAAGCCACCGCGTAACAGGTTCTCCAGCACGACGTGACCCAGCTTGGTGGGCTCCCGGGAGGCTCCGATGACCGCGATCGAGCGTGGAGAGAGCAGCCGGGCGATCGACCGGGCCTCCGCCCGGTGTTCCCGGGCGGTCATCACCGCCCGGGACTTCTCGGTCGGCTCGATGTCGAACACGAGGTCGACCACGCCGGAGTTGTTCTGCTCGTGGATCGTGTACCCGGCGTCCACGAGCACCCCCAGCATCGTGGTGTTCTGGCCGAGCACCTCGGCGGTGAAACGGCGGATCCCGCGTTCCTGGGCGGCCGCGGCCAGGTGCTCCAGCAGAATCGACCCCAGCCCCCGGCCGTGCTGCGAGTCCTCTACCAGAAACGCGATCTCGGCTGAGTCGGTGTCCCCGACCGGGGACCGATGGTAGGTCCCCGCAGCGATCATCTGCCCGCCCAACTCGGCGACCAAACCGACTCTGGAGTCGTAGTCAACGTCGGTGAAGATCGCGACCTTCTGCTCGGAGACCGTACTGACCGGCGAGAAGTACCGCAGATACAACGTTTTCGCGCTGGACCGGGCGTGCATGGCGCGGATCGCGTCTTCGTCGCCCGGACCGCTGGGCCGCAGGTGCGCGACACCGCCGTCGGCGAGCAGCACGTCAGCCTCCCAATGCAGCGGGTACCCGGCGATCGGTGCCTCAACCACGAACACTCCTCCTGACTTTCGACCCGGTCGATGGCCTGACAGCCGCGTGCCGGGCGTCAGCGTGCATCTCCCGGCGAAGTGCCCATCGCCGGGATCGTAGGCGTCCAGACAGTGCAGCGAGCAGATGACGCCGGAAAGTTCGATCGACGCTCACGTCCAAGCTGATCAGCAACATGGCCTTCGTGCGTCGGCACCGCGTTGCCGGACACCGTCCCCAGATCAGGACCTGACAGACATCAGTTCCCGACGTTTTCGCAGCTCGAAGGCGTGTGTCGCCGCCGCAAAGGCTCCAGCTGGGGGTTCAAGTCCCACCTCGGACACGCAGCTGACCTGCGGAAACGTCGAAGTTGAGGACGGGGATCCGTGAGTTTCGGACGTGGCCCCCGAATTGCACTTGTGGCCAGCCTGCGCAAGCGCCTCCGATCGGACGGATCCACCAACTATGAGGTCCGGTCGATGGACCCCAAGGCCCCGCTCGCAGGTATCCGTGCCGTTCGATTCGAAGACCGACGCGCCTCGGTACAAGACAGTCCTCGGCACTCACAGGGCAACATCCGCCGGCGTTGGTGACCTTGTCAGCGAGTCCGCGGGGTGCCGTTGTCGCCGAGGTGCTGTGTGCACCCCGACCTGCTGACGGGGGTTGCTCCAGGACAGCTCACTCGCTATCGACAACCCGGCCATGAGCACCCGCCGCGACTTCCGCCTCGTCAGAAGCACATCGAAAGGCCGAGGGCTTCCAGTACTCCCACGGCCAGCCAGTTCTGGTTCGGCAACCGGTACGCCGTGATCTTCCGGTCGCACGCCTCGATCGTCGCCTAAGACATGCGGACCGATCACTGCACCCACATGACGATGCCGCACGACGGCTTTCCGAAAGGCTCACCCATGACCGCGACACCGACACCGACGACGTCCGGGTCCCCCGGCCTGTGCACTGAGCCATCTCCCAGGAGATCCGGCTGATCCAGTGCGGGGTTGAAGCGACCGGCGACATCGCTCGGCGGGTTGCGGTCAGCGCCGCCAGCCGTGGGGCGACGCTCCGGCGCGGCACGTCGACCGGTGAGGTCTACGTCCAGGCCTGCCAGCACGGCGTTCCCACCAACGAGACCAACGTGCAAGGCCTGTGCGAATCCTGCAGCCACGCAAACAAGCGGCCGGCTGGCATTCCCGGATCCGACCAGGACGACGACACGAGATTGAGACCACCACCCCTACCGGCCCCACCTACCGATCCTGAGCCCCCGCAACCTGGCCAGCAGCACCTCCACTGGCCACGACCGGCCCGACCTCGTGTTCGGCGCCCTCCTCCGGTTCGCCGCCTGAGCGAAGCAGGCGTCGGCGGCCGCGGCTAGCGTGGACCCATGGCGACCCTGCTGCCCGAGCTGCTCGTGACCGACCCGGCCGCGCTGCAGGCCTGGCTCGAAGAGCACCACGCGACGTCGCCCGGCGTGCGGCTGGTGCTGACCAAGAAGGGCGGCTCGGACACCACGATCACGTGGGCGAGCGCGGTCGAGGAACTGCTCTGCTTCGGCTGGATCGACGGCCAGGCCGGCAAGCGCGACGAGGACAGTTACACCGTGCGGATAACCCCCCGCCGCCCCAAGGGCAGCTGGTCCCAGCGAAACGTCGGGCTCGTGGCGACGCTCGAGGAGCAGGGCCGGATGACCGACGCCGGGCGCGCCGCGGTCGAGGCCGCGCGCGCCGACGGGCGGTGGGACGCGGCGTACGCCGGTCCGGCGACCCGCCAGGCGCCCGACGACCTGGCCGCGGCGATCGCGGCGGAGCCGGACGCGCAGGCGATGTTCGGCGTGCTCACGAGCGCCAACCGGTTCGCGCTGATCCATCGCGTCGAGAGCATGAAGCGCGCTGAGAGCCGGGCCCGCAAGATCACCGAGATGGTGGAGATGCTGGCGCGCGGCGAGACGCTCTACGCGCAGAAGGCGGGTCACCCCGGACGGGCCGGCCAGGGCGCCCACGCCCGGCACTAGGGTCGCCCACCAGGTGGGAGTACCTGACGGCGCCGATCCTGACGCACGCCGCGAAGCAGATCCTCGACACTTCGGATCCACACGTCAGCACACGCACCAGCACGCTGCACACGTACAGCAATCAACCAATACCGGAGGATGGTGGTATGGACACCGCATAAATCACCGAGATACTGACTGACACGGTCACCCTTGACCCTGTCGAGAAGCAACCGATCACTCAGGTCGCCTACGCCGCGCTGTACGGGAGCCCGCGGGCAGTCCAGCTCGGCTACCTGCTGCGCGATGGCGAGTTCCTCTTTTTCACGATCCCCACCTCGGAGAACGTGACAGCGCTGCACCGGGACCCGCGGATCGCCCTTTCCATCGACGTCAACCCGCCACCATGCTGCCTGCTCGTCAGGGGAACCGCCGAGCTTCGAGAGGAGCCCGGCGTCCCCGGCGAATATCTTGACGCGTCTTCTCGGACGATGCCAGAGAATCAGCACGCCGGATTCGAAGAGCATGCGCGCGAGCTGTTTGCCTCGATGGTGCGCATCGAGGTCACCCGCACTGGTTGCGGCTCAACGCCTTTCAACGCACCACATCCCGCGCGTTCGAACACCACGTCCAGGCCAGCAGGGCGGACCCCAGCGAGGCATGAAGCCTCCGTGATCCGCAGGAGAAACTCGGCCCAGGATTGTGATTTGTAAGCCGCTCATCAACGTTCTCGACGCCGGGAGGCCGCGAGGTGCGCTCCGTTGGTCCAGTCGTCGTGCTCCGGGTCGCTTGCCGAAAACGTAAAGACGAAAGAGAGAGAGAGAGAGAGAGAGAGTGATCTTAACGCCCTATTTCACCACCTGCCCCTGGCCCGCGAGCTGTTTGGGAATTTTCGCACGAGCCGAACCGCAGACGCAACGGCGTCCTTACAGAGTCGTTGTGCATTGATCATTCTCGTCCCGAGGACAATCCTTTCCGTGCTTTTGTCGCGTGCCGTGCGCGAATGCTCGCCGTTGCTCGGTCGAGGCCCGCCACGGTCATGCAGATCTGGTCGAACGGTCGAGTGAGACTCATCCGCAACAGGATGAGACCTGACTTGGCTCACTGGCGAGGTGATGTTGATCTTGTAGGTCTGTGACCTGCGGAGACGTTGCCGGTCGGGGCTGAAAGTGCGCACTAAACCTGGTCCGTAGAGTGGCCGGGTGTCTCCGTACGTGCGCACGGTGAAGACCGCGTCGGGAGCGCGGGCGGTGCAGATCGTGCATTCCCTCGCACCGGGGATCACGGGATATCGAGCACATCGGGTCGGCGTATGACGCCGCCGAGTTGGAGTTGTTGAAAGCTGTTGCCAGGCAGCGTTTGCAGGCAGGCCAAGGTGAGTTCGACCTCGGTCTGGACCAGGCCGGCTCGCCGGTCCGGCCGGGAGCGGCGCTGCCGATCACCTCGACCCGGATGCGGCACCTGACCGATGCCCTGACCTGCGGTTTCACCGCGTTGGGTCTGGACGTCGCCGCCGGCCGGGACGAGGTGTTCACCGCGCTGGTGCTCGCGCGGATCATCGAGCCGACCAGCAAGCTCGACTCGCTGCGCGTGCTGGACGAGGCCGGCATCGGCGCGCCCTCGTACCCGACGGTCAAACGCCACTTACCAGCGTTCGCTACCGACGCCTTCCGGGAGGCGCTCTCGGCGGTGTGCGCCGACCATGCAGGGCTGGGACCTGGGGTGTTGGTGCTCTACGACGTCACCACGTTGTACTTCGAGACCGACACCGCGGACGAGTTCCGGATACCCGGGTTCTCCAAGGAGCGGCGCCTGGAGCCACAGATCACCATCGGTCTACTCGTGGACGCGACGGGCTTTCCGTTGATGGTGCAAGCCTTCGAGGGCAACAAGGCCGAGACCACCACCATGCTGCCCACCATCGACGCGTTCAAGGCCGGTGGAGTCCCCCGGCCGCCCTTGCTCGCCGCAACGCTCACATCGGTCGTCGCGGGCGACAACCCGGCAGGCGAGCACCGCGCGATCTGGTTCCAGGAACTGACCGGTGACCTGCAGACCGAGCGTGTCCAGCCGGGCGAACGTGGTCAGATCAGGGGTCGAAAAAGTAGAGTCAGCCATGTCGAGGTCTTCCGTGAGGACAGTGTGAGAACTTCCATCATCGGAAGACCTCGACCCAGATCCCGCCTACGACGCGCCGACCTCGACTACACC
>CAVSLZ010000004.1:0-221708 GCA_963728865.1 uncultured Actinomycetota bacterium
CGACCGTATGCGTTGATAACCGAAGAGCGCGCGCCCCGATCCCACGTCGCGCCGCCCAGAAGTCATGCACGTGAGGGAGGCTTTCGCTGATGGATTGGCTGACCGCACCGGTCGGGTTCGTGTTGTCCGTCGTCACCGCGCTGCTGTTCGGGTTCCTCGTGCAGCGCATGCTCGGCCTCCGACTGGGGCCGATCCGGCTGCTGCTGGGCGGCGTGTTCGCCCTGATCGTCTACCAACCGATCCTCGTCGCCATCGCCGATTCCGTCGCCGACATCGACCCGACGGACGGCCGGCTGGGCTGGTTCGTCCTGCTGGCGATGATGTGCACGATCCTGGCCGCGATGTTGTTCCTGGTGGTCGGCGAGGCCTTCCTGCCGTACGGATCGGTGCCGCTGCCCGGAGTGTGGGGCCGCGGGCTGCGCGGCCGGATCGCCCGTACCCGCCGAATCGCGCAGATCGTGAGAGTCCTTTTCCGCCATGGCTTGTGGCCCTACGCGAGCGGTCGCCGCCGCCGGGCACTGAGCACCCCCACCGGTCGCACCGAGTTCGGCCGCCGGTTGACCGCGGCGCTGAACGAGGCCGGGGTCACGTTCGTCAAGATCGGCCAGATCCTGTCCACCCGGCGCGACCTGTTGGCCGGCGAGGTGGTCGACGAGCTGCAACGCCTGCAGGATGACGCCGACCCGGTTCCGTGGCCCGAGGTGGAAGCCGTCCTGGTCGCCGCACTGGGCCGGCCGGTCCAGGAGGTGTTCGCCGAGATCGACCAGCAACCGCTGGCCGCCGCCTCGGTGGGGCAGGTGCACGCCGCCCGGTTGCTCACCGGCGAAGCGGTCGTGGTGAAGGTCCGCCGCCCGGGGATCGAGCAGACCGTGGAGCGGGACCTCGACATCGCACGCTGGCTCGCCGGCCGGCTGCAGGGCTGGACCCAGTGGGCCGGGTTCGATCGGCGCGGGCGAACTGGCCGACGGGCTCGCCTCCGCGCTGCGCGAGGAACTCGACTATCGGGTGGAGGCCGCCAATGTCGAAGCGGTGATGGGCTCGGCCGCGCTCCGGCGTGCCCAGCATGTCCGGGTTCCCCGGATCTACCGGGCGTGGTCCGGACCGACAGTGCTGGTGATGGAGCGGCTCGTCGGGACGAAGCTGACGGACGCGGGGCCATTGCTGGATGCTGCGCCGGGTGGGCGGGCCGCTGTGGCGCAGCAGGTGCTGGACTTCTTCATCCACGAGGTCGTCGTGGACGGGTTGTTCCACGCCGATCCGCACCCGGGCAACATCATGCTGCTCGAAGACGGCGACATCGGCCTGCTCGACTTCGGGTCGGTGGGCCGGCTGGACCAACTGCTGCGCGAGGCCATCCAACGACTGCTGCTGGGCATCGACCAGGCCGACCCGCTGGCGGTGTCCGACGCCCTGCTCGAGATCGTGCCGCGGCCGGAGGAGGTCGACGACGCGCAACTGGAGCGCGATCTGGGCCGGTTCCTGGCCCGCTTCGTCGTCGGCGGCACCGCTTCGTCGGGCGGGAGCGCGCAGATGTTCGGGCAACTGTTCCGCATCATCACCGCGCACCGGCTGACGATCCCACCCGAGGTCGCCGCCGTCTTCCGGATGCTGGCCACGATCGAGGGCACACTCACCGGACTCGCACCCGACTTCGATCTGATCACCGAGAGCCGGGGCATCGCCGCCACGCTGTACACCGAGCGCGTCACCCCCGCGCTGTTGAAACAGACTGCGCTGGAGGAACTCGCGGAGCTGACGCCCATCCTGCGGCGGCTCCCCCGCCGGCTGGAGCGGATCACCAACGCCGCCGAACATGGCCGGTTTGCCGTCAATGTGCGGGTGCTCGCCGACGATCGCGGCAGGGCCACCGTCACCGGCCTGCTGCACCAGGCGCTGGTGGCCTTCCTGGCCGGCGTCACCGGGATCATGGCAGTGCTCCTGCTGGGCGCAGCCGGCGGGCCGCAGGTCACCGCGACGATCGGGCTGTACCAACTGATCGGCTACTTCCTGCTGGTGATCTCGTTCATCCTCGGGTTGCGGGTGCTGGCGCCGGTCTTTCGTCGCGGCTGAGCTTCCGCCCCGGGGGGCCGCGAATCGAGTTGGCGATATCCGACCCAAATCGGCTTCGGGAACGACGGTTCTTACCAACTCGATTGCCTGACTCGCCCGGTTCGGCGGCCCAACCCACCGCGGAGCACCGTGCGAGATCATCACCACGAGCGTTACGTGAAACCATTGACGCATGGCGGTGAGCGACAGCGGCGCCGAGTACCGGCGGCGGATGAAGGAACAAGGGTTCCGGCAGATCCAGGTGTGGGTGCCGGACGTCCGGTCCGACTCGTTCACCCGTGCAGCCCACAAACAATCGCTCCTCGCCGCCGCGGCGGACCGGGCCGACGACACTCAGGACTGGATCGACGACGTGTCGGCGGCGGACTGGGACGAGGCGTGAGCCAGCTCCCGAAAGAGCCCATCCATATGCCGCTTGCGGACCTTCGCCGGCCGGCAGAAGGTCCGCAACTGGCACATCGATTGCGATGCCCGCCACCCGCAGCTACGGGAGGCCACTCGAACGGCCGCTGCAGCGCATCCATTGGGCCGATTCGCCGGTGATCGGGCCTTACCCGTATGGCACGAGTTGCCCGGAGCGTTATCCACCACGGACTCGGGCGCTCGGTGCCCGGAGCGGACTCTTCGAAGGCCGCGGAGGGTCCACTCGCGGTCGGTCATATCGGTCCAGTGGGTTATGGCGTTCTTTGTCTCGACGTACCGAGGAACGCCCACGTCCTGAGCGAACATGATCGCGCCAGTGGGACACCCAAAGGCGTTCGCCGCTCGTCGTCGATTGCTCAGCAAGCGCGGGCCGACGGTGCTCGACCGATGAATTCGGTCCAGGACGTCCGTCCAATCCGGTGTCAGCGTTCGCCTGCCCCCGAGGAGTTCACCATGACCAACATCAAGCCCTGCCTGTGGTTCGACGGCCACGCGGAGGAGGCGGCCGCCCTGTACGTCAGCCTGTTCCCCGACTCGAAAATCGTGTCGGTGTTCCGTTACCCCGAGGGGTCGCCGATGCCGGCCGGTGAAGTGGCCACGGTGGACTTCGTGGTTGCCGGCCTCCCGGTGCAACTCCTCAACGGCGGGCCGCACTTCACACTGTCCGAGGCGTTCTCCCTGTCGGTGACGGTCGACGGTGGCCAGGACGAGGTCAACCGTCTGTGGGACGCGCTCGTCGCCGACGGCGGCGAGCCCAGCCAATGTGGCTGGCTCAAGGACCGGTTCGGCGTCTCCTGGCAGATCGTCCCCGCCGAACTGATCCGACTGCAGGCCGACCCGGACCCGCACGTCGCCGCCCGGGTCAACCAGGCCATGCTGACCATGGGAAAGATCATTGTGGCCGACATCGAGACAGCCGCGACAGGGTGAGCCCGGTTCGGCGGCGCGCCACAGTCCTTACAGGCAGAGCGCCGACAGCGACACGTCGGCCCAGCCCAGTACCCCGCTGGTCAATCCGCGCTTGTCGCCCGCAGCCGACCCTGTCGACGACACACGGCGTTGTAGCGACCAATATGACGGCGGAGCATTGGGACCGGAGCGAACCCGGGGACCAGCTCCCTGAATCGCACTCGCGGACCTGCGTCCGCCGCCTCAGAAATCCACCCGCATCACGACGCGGCGCAGCGTCGGACGGCTCACCACGGACAACCCCGCGTCGGCGAACACGCTGACGGTGCCGACCAGGAGTTCCTCGATGATCACGTCCTTGGTGGTGATCGGATAACCCTCGATGGCCCGGGCGCCGCGGTCTCGGGCGAAATCCACCGCGGCCCGGGCCAGCGCGCGACTCACGCCGCTTTTGCGATACCCGCGCCTGATGAAGAAACACGTGACGGCCCAGACGCTCTCGTCGGCCTTGTCCTCCTCGCGACCCGCCCACGGAACGCGGTTATTGCGTATCAAGCCCTCGTAGTGGCTGCGCGGTTCGACCGCGCACCAGCCGACCGGTTCGCCGCCGCGGTAGGCGACGAGGCCGCAGGTGGTGTCCGACTCCGGATGGCCGGCATCGGTCTGTTCGCGGAGCCGGTCGGCGCGCTCCTCGGCAGGGAACCCGGCGAAGTACTCCTTGCGGCGCAGCTTGAACCGCTGGCATTGGCACCTGGCCGCCGGACCGGTCGCGCCGAACACGGTCTGCAGGTCCTGCCAACTCGCCTGGTTGGCCGGGACGACGGAGATCGCGGGTTCGGGTGCCGTCATGCGGACGATTCTGGCGTCAAGGGGAAGCGCGCGCCACAACCCTGCCTGTCGGACTGTAGGTTCGCCCGATGCAAAGTGCCACAGCCGACAATCCGAGCGACCCTGCCGATGACGTTTGGGAGAATCCGCGAACAGGCGCCCTTATCGAAAGGGCCGAGCAACGCCAGCTCTCCGGTGATCACGCCGGCGCGTTGGAGGTGCTCGACGAGGTTGTCGCGGTCCCGGGCGTCGATGCCGCCTACGCCATGGCCGTGCGAGCGGCATCTCTTTTTGCGCTCGATCGAGGGGCCGAAGCCCGCTCTCAGCTCGACGCCCTCCGGAAGCACAGGCCGTTCTCTGCGATCGCCTTCCACCGGGCAGCCGAGGCCGCCGAGACGAGCAACGACCAACGGCTCGCGCTCCGGTGGTTCGACATGGGAGTCTCGCGGAGCGTCGACCTGGTCGCGCTGGGCGGACCGAGTGACGCCGCGATGACCGCTCAGATCGCCCTGTTGGTCATCGGGCGCGCACGGGTGAGAAAGGCCCTTGGTCTTCCCCCGGATGAGCTGGACAGCGCGGCCTCGCCAGCTCCGGATGCCGCCTATCCCAACGAGTTGCCGCCGGGCGTGGCAACCCCGCAAACAGTGGTGCGAGTGCTTTTCTGGCCCCGGGATGAGGTGGAGCCGGCCGCGGCACGATGGCCTGCCCTGGTGCAGACAACCGAGGTCGAATCGTTCACGAGACGGAGGGAATTGGACAATCGGAGAATCGTGTCCGAGGACGGCGCACGCATCGTCATGGTTCCCATCACCGTCGCTGTGCTGGAGGAATACTCCGCACGGACGAACAGTGACGCGCTCGACCCGATGACGCGAACGAACCTGCTCCATGAGCGATATGACCAGGGTTTCAGAATCCCCTGGCCGCCCGCGCGCAATAGTCGCTGCTGGTGCGGCTCGGGGGTCAAGTACAAGAAATGCTGCGGCTCAGCGAGTCTCGACTAGCGAGTTGTCACGGCAACACCCGTACCGGCTGGCAACCGCGGCACCCCAACGCCGACTTGCCCGCGACCAGAACGCTGGTCGACCCGCAGGCCGGGCATCGCATCGGCGCGAATCTGCGGAGCGCCAGCAGCCAGTCGAGCTCGACCGGGTACCGACGATTCCCACGGCGGATATCAAGCTCCACCCGCATGCAGGGAACGCCGATGACGTGCAGGCGAAAGGGCAGAGAGCTGACCGCCGACCTGTACTTCTCGTCGATCTCCGCGATGCGCCGGTCCCGCTCGGCATCGGTGCTCGCCACACGCGTGCCGTAGGCCGCTACCTTGTCCGGGGCCGCAGCCGCCATCCGCCGCCGCAGCGAATCGGCCACCTGCGAGTAGTAGTCGCGCGCCCGGGCCAGCTCCTCGCGATGGGACCGTCCGACATTGCCGGCAAGCAGATCTCGCCGTTTCGCGGCCCGACGACTGATCTCCTGATCGGCCTCGGCCAGCGCCGGTAGCAGGTTCGGATCATCCGGTTGCAACTGGTCCCGTTCGGCGTATTCGCCCGCGAGCAGCGCGGACAATTCGCCCCCGACCTCCTCCGGGTAGGGCAGGCACGACGGGATGTCCACCCAGCACTCGACTTGTTCCTGAAAGTGATCGTCGGTCGAGAGCGCGTACGTGACCAGCGAACTCACCCGCAGGATTGTTCTAACGGCGGGCCGAGGCCCGCCCACCAGGTCGATGCGTCCGTGGTCCACCGCAAGCTGATCACGGACCCGCGCCTGCAGGTGATCCGCATCCGGCGGCCGCACCGACGGACGGGCGAGCCGCAGCGCGCCGACATCACCTTCGGCAAGCACCGCCTCGGCGGCCGCGGTCAGCAACGGGTGGCCCGCCGTGAGCAGCAGTGCACCGTCCTCCCGGGCGATTTCCGGGTCCGTGGTGACCGTCAGGTCCTCGGACTGGTCGTGCCTGGCCTGTAGGGCCTCCGGCAGCAGCACCAGCGTCGAATCGCCAACCCGCTCGTGCATGCCACCCTCGGCACTGACGTACTGCAGCCAGAAGTCCAAGCCCCGATCGGTGACGGTCACGACGCCTCCCCTCCGACCAACTGGTCCATCCGGCCGCGAGCATCGATGTAATCGCTTCTGGCACCGGCCAGCCTGCCGCCGAGATCCTCGAGCCGGTTGCGGAAATCGGCATCGTCCTGGGCGGCGAGGAACGCGTCGAACACAGAGGATTCGAAGTCGAAGTCGTCATCGACCCGGCCGAGGATCATGTCCAGCTCACCGACGACCAACTCGAACAGGTTGATCTTGGCCTCCAACACCGACAGGATCTGCTGTTCGATGGTGTCTCTGGCGACCAGGTTGGTGACAAGGACGTCGTTGACCTGGCCGACCCGGTGAAGTCGGCCGACCCGCTGCTCGATCTGCATCGGGTTCCACGGCACATCGACGTTGATCATCACGTGACAGAACTGCAGATTTCTCCCCTCACCTGCGGATTCCGTGCTGAGCAACACCGCCGCGGTGTCCCGGAACTCTGCCATTGCCGCCTCCTTGGCGGAGCGGGTGAGGCTCCCGTGGTACACCGCCGCTGGGATCCCTTCCCGATCCAGAGCGGTGGACAGCGCCGCGAGAGTTTCCCGGAAAGCGGTGAAGACGAGCACCTTTCGGCCCGCCTCGACGTGCGGGCGCAACCGGTGCACCAGCGCAGTGACCTTCGCCGGGTGCTCGATGGAGCCGGCCCGTTCCGCCAGATCGGTCCAGCCCAGTTTCGATAAGGTCGGCGCCGCGGCCATCGGGCTCGAGCCGGCCAATCTGGCCACCGACCGTAGCGTGAGCCGTCGTCCCGCCGCTGCTTCCCGTCCGTCGTCGCGGATACGCGCGGAGATCGCTGCGTACAGCTCGGATTCCTCCGAGGTGGGGGCGATCAATGTCGTTTCGGCAAGCCGGTGCGGCAACCGCAACGCAACCTCGCTGCGCCGGTGCCGGACCGTCACCGTGGACACCTTGCGGCGCAGCTCCGGCAAACGCCGCGGTTCGGGCGTGACGGCGTCGGAGCCATAGTTCTTCCGGAAGTCCGCCGGAGTGCCGAGCAGCCCGGGACTGACCAGACTGGTGAGTTCGTACAGGTCGGACAGCCGGTTCTCCACGGGCGTCGCGGTCAGCAACAACAGGTACCGGGACGTGAGTTCGCGGGCGAACCGGCCCGACGCCGAGCGCGGATTCCGCAGTCGATGAGCCTCGTCGACCACGATGAGATCCCAGGATCCACTGAGCATCGCGGACTTTGTCGGATCCCGGCGGGCCGTGGCGATGGAGGCGACCACCACCGGCGATTCCTCGGAGCTGTCCCATTCGCCGCGCCGCGGGACCGTCGTCGGCAGGCCGAACTTGCGCTCGAGTTCCTCCCGCCACTGGTCGACCAGACCGGCCGGGGTGATCACCAGGACGCGGCGCGCCAGCCCCCGCAAGCGAAGTTCGGAAAGGACCATGGCCGCCTCGATGGTCTTGCCCAATCCGACCTCGTCCGCCAAGATCGCCCGCCCGCGCATTCGTCCCAACACGGTGGACACGGTCTGAAGCTGGTAGTCGAACGGCTCGAACGTCAGGGTCGGTCCGCACATCAGGGTGTCGAACCCCGGTCGGCTCCACACCGCCGCCGCGGCGTCGACCAAATCGATCCGGTCCGGCCGAATCCGTGCGCCCCCGAGCAGGCGCTCGACCAAGTGCCCATACCCCGCTGGGGCCGACATCACCGGGTCAATGCCGGCACGAATCGCTTGTGCGTCTATCAACTCCGTCGTCGCCAGCACTTCGCGACCTCCTCTCGGTGACTGGCAGAACCTTACGATCGAGCACCGACAACGCCATGGAACTGAGGGTCGACCCGCGCGGCGTCCGTCACATGAGACCCAGCAGTCACAGCACCCTCTCTGGCAACAAACGATTTTTGCTCGTTGCCACCACCGCCGATCCGCGGCAGCTGACCGGCGACGACGCTCGCGACGACACTGGCCCGCGCTCACGTGCACGATAGGTGTATGGCCCGGCAGCGAACGAATATCGAGATCGAGGACGATTACGTCCACGCGATCATGAACCGTTACGGAGTACGGACCAAGACCGAAGCCGTCGACATTGCGCTCCGGCATCTGGCCGGCCAGCCCATGACCAGGGAGGAGGCCCTCCAGATGCGCGGGGCGCACGCCATCGACGTCCTGCCGGATGATGTCGGTCCCGGCGCACCGTGATCCTGGCTGACACGTCCGCCTGGGTTGAGTACGACCGGGCGACCGGAAGCCCTGTTGACCGTCGGTTGACATCGCTCGTCGAAGCGGACGGCCCAGTGGCCGTGACGGAGCCCGTCATGACGGAGGTCCTCGCCGGAGCGCGCAGCGATCGTCGCGAAATGGACCTTCGACGTCTCCTGTTGCGCTTTCGATTGCTCGGCTTCGATCCCGCTTCTGACTTTGATGCGGCGACCCTCATCTACAGGCGTTGCCGCAGCAGGGGCGTCACCCCCCGAGGGATGATCGACTGCATGATCGCCGCAGTCGCCTGGCGTTGGGAAGCGGCGTTGCTTTCGTTCGATGTTGATCTCGACCGGGTGGCACGGGTAGTCGGAATCGAGATGGATGCCGCGTCTCTGCGGGCATAGCCAAAGACCTACCGATCCAACTGGAGCCGCCGCCACAGGCTGACCGTCGCCAGGCCGAACAGGATCGGGACCGTCGGCACCACCAGCAGGATCACCGCCGACGTCGCAGGCTGAAGCGCCCACATCGCCGGCGCCACGAACGGTACCCAGGAGGCGAAGTCGGCGAGTACCGCAACCTGGGCCAGCACGAGAATGCCAACTGTGGCAGCGATTCCGGGGAGCAGACCGCGGCCGAGCGACGCCGCCCAGCCGGCCGGCACGGCGATCGCCGCGGTGAGAACGCCGAGCGCGAACTGCCGCCCCAGCCCGGTGACGGCGGCACCGTCCGGAACGCCCAACCCCATCGCCAGACCCGCGCCGAGCAGCGCCACCGGCATCAGCACTGAGATCACCAGCGACCACCCGGCGAACACCACGAGCTTCGCGGCGGCGAGCCGGCCGCGGGACACCGGAAGGCCGAAGAGTCCGGACACCGTTCCGTCTGCGAACTCCCGCCCATACAACCAGCTCGCCCCCACCCCGAAGGCGAGGAGCCCGCCGGCGGAAGTGATCTGGGCGGCGGCCGACAGCAGCGCGGTCCAGTCACCGGACGCCGCCTGCGGTCCGAGCTTGGCCAGCAGTTGGGCGTTGCCACTGCGCCCCGCGAACACGATCGTTGCGGTCAGCCCACACATGCCGAGCACGAGCAACAGCCCGGTGGACCACAGCACCCGGGATGACCGGGCCTTGCGCGTCTCGACGGCGACGCCGTCCAGGAAAGTGTTCATCAGACCCTCACCATCGCGTCGTGTACCAGGGCGAAGAAAGCGCGTTCGATGTCCACGCCGTCGGGATCGAGGCTGCCGATCATCCGACCCTCGGCGATCACCGAGATGCGGGTGGCGATCCGGGCCACCTCGTCGAGATGGTGGCTGGACACCAGAATTCCGGCGCCGGCGGCCGCCCGCCGCAGCAAAGCTTCGCGCAGCCGGATCACCGCGGACGGGTCGAGGGCGTTGGTCGGTTCGTCCAGGATGATCAGCTCCGGATCGTGTTGTAGGGCTCCCGGCCAACCCCAGCCGCTGCCGATTCCCCAGCGACAGCCGCCGGGCCCGCACGGACGCGTACCGGCCGAGGTCGAGTTCGGACAGGATGGCATCGACCATCGGGGTCGTCTGAACGGCGGGCACGCCGCGCAGGCGGGCTGCCAGCTCCAGGTTGGTCCGGCCGTCCAGTTCGCCGTAGATCAGCGGGTGTTCCAGCAGTGCACCGACTCTCGACCAGATGACCGGCTTCGCGTCGGCCACGCTGGTGCCGAGCACCTCGACGCGACCGGACGTCGGCTGCAGCATGCCGACCATCAGCTTCATCAGCGTGGACTTCCCCGCGCCATTCAGGCCAACCAACGCGTGAATCTCTCCCCGCCGGACCGTCAGGTCGATTCCGTGAACCCCCGCGCCGCCGCGGTAGGTGCGGGACACGTTGGCGAGGGACAGGACGCTCTCATTCATGACGACTCCAGCACGTCGAGGGATCGTTCGATGGCGTGGGCGAGGAGACCGCCGTCGCCGGTGGAGGCCCAGCGGAGCAGCCCCGTCATCAGCGCGGCCATCACGGCGGCAGCGGCGACTGCTGCGTCGTCGGCATTCGCCCCGTCCGAGGTCAACTGGTCGGCGATCGCAGTCTCGGTGGCCGCGGTCCCGGCCCGGACGGCCGGCATCAGGCTGGGACTCGCCGCGATGATGGCCAGCCGCTCGCGGACCGGTTCCTCGTCGGTGATCGGCAGGTTCCGCCACGCCGAACGAACCCCTCTCGCGGCTCGCTGAAGAGGGGGCAGTGCGCGCGGCTGCTCGGCGATGGCGGCGACGATCAGCGGGTCGTAGGGGTCGTCCACGAGCAGTTGGTCTTTCGAGCCGAAGTGCCGGTAGAACGTCATCTCGGTGACGCCGGCGGCCGCGGCGATCTGCGCGACCGTGGTCTTCTCGTACCCACTGCGAGTGAAGAGATCAATTGCCGCAGTGAGGATCCGGACCCGGGTGCGCTCTGCCTTGCCCAGCCTGGCCGCGGGCGGACCGACAGCTGGTGGCGAACTCATGGCGCATATGTTAGTCCCTAACATTCTAGCTGGCAAGCCACTTCTTGTGCACTCACGAGGTCGGGCACGAAGCCAACCGCGCGCTTGCATTCTGGCGCTGTTGGCGCCAAGATGGCGCCATGACCAGCGTACAGATCAAGGGAGTTCCCGAGGACACTCACGCGGTGCTGCGGCAGCGCGCCGCAAGAGCCCACCAGTCACTGCAGGAGTACCTGCTCGGGTTGCTGGTGCGAGAGGCGAGCGCACCGACCCTGGACGAGATTCTCGATCGGGCGGCCGGCCGGACCGGCGGCCGGCTCAGCTTCTCGGAAGCACAACAGGCGATTCAGGACGACCGTGCTCGTCATTGACGCCTCGGTCCTTGTTGTGGCTCTGATCGATGAGGGTGCAGACGGGACCACTGCCCGAGAACGTCTGCGCGGCAACACACTGGTCGCGCCCGAACTCATCGACCTGGAGGTGCTGGCTGTTCTTCGCCGCCACGTTGCGGCCGGCCTCATCGCCGCTCGTCGTGGCGAAGATGCCATAGTCGACCTGACCGACCTACCCCTGCGGAGGGCGTCGCACCGTCCCCTCCTGAGTCGCTGCTGGGAACTCCGGCACAATCTCACCACCTACGACGCTTGCTATGCCGCGCTCGCCGAGGCCCTCGAAGCAACCCTGGTGACAGCCGACGGTCGACTTTCCCGCGCGCCCGGATTGCGCTGCCGTGTCGAAACGCTTCCAAGATCGGAGGTGTGAGAGGTGCCGCGTCATCAGGTCAATCATCCCTGACCGCACCGGTGATCACCGAGAACTTTATCCGCTCCTGCTCCAACCGGACGGCAGGTCCAAACGAGTTCTCGACGAGGTCCTGGTACAGGTCGAACTCCGCGGCATTCAAATGGTCGAGCCGCTCACTGGTCGGGTCCGACTCGCGCCCCCACTGACTCTCGTGGTCCAGCAGCGTCCTTCGATCCATCAAGAGCGACCGGGTGTGCGGGAACCGCCGGCGGATGACGTTCAGTATCGCGAAGCCATGGGTGTCCAGGTCGCCCCAGTAGTACATCTCCCGATCGGTCAGCCAGCGCAGTGCGGCCAACCTGCCGACGGCATACCCGCCACCGAAGACGACTGCGGCATCCTTCACCGCGGGAAAGGCCAGGTAGGTGATCTCGTTCTCCACCACGTAGATCCGGGACACCGGCAGCGGGCGGGACTTCAGCTCGTCGAGCCGCACCGTCATCTCGCTGAATCCGCCAAACCCTGCGAACACACCGTCGATGAACCGGAACCGCAGGTACTGCGGCTTCGACCGGAACCGATACCGGCCGATCAGGTCCGACCGCTGGGCGGCCTGGTCGATCCGCGCCGGCTCGAGCTGGGCGTCCAACAGCCGACCGAGAATTCCCCGCCGCTCCTCGATGAACTTGGTGTCGACCCCCGGCAGGTCGATCTGCCGCAGATACGGGCGGGAGCCGTCGACCGACTCCGGATTCGGGCCATGGGCGTCGACCCAGAGCACGATCGAGACTAATTTGTCCCACTCGGCAGCGGCCTCCAGCACCCGATGCGGGTTCGCCAGCATCCAGTCCACCAGTTTCGGCACCCGCTCCCGTTCGGCGCGGACCAGCTCGAGGTAGCTCGCTGACTCAGCCTGTACGCCCAGCACGGTGAAGGCCTGCTCGCGTCGGTCGAGCCAGACCCGCCGGGGCAGTTCGTTCACGCCGACCCTGCGTCCTCCGACGGAATGGAATTCCAGCCGCAGGCCGCCCTTCTGGGCGGCGCGTCGCCAAACGGACACCCACGTCCGCACGTCGTCGTAACGGTCTGCGAGGTCGGTCGCGGTCGGTCCGCGCAACGGCACCGCCACCGGCTCCCACGGATGCGAGTTCGCGATGTCCGTCAGCCATGTGCCGGTCCGCCAGCGGCGGCGCAGGACTTCCAGCACATCCGCCGGTTCCGTCCAGCGACCCGCCGCGGCAGCCCGTCGAGGTGTGGCATCAGCCATTCGCCGGGGTTCCCGCCGCCCCCAGTGCATGCGCGAGCTGGCGGGCACGGTATTCCTCGATGGTCAGGTTCTGCAACCGCGAATAGTCGCCCGTCAGGTTGTCGACGAATCCGACCGCGGCCACGTAGGGCTCGATCACGTGAATCTTCTGCAACGGCGTCACGATCAGCAATTGCAGCCCCAGCTTGCGGAACAGATCGAGCGCGAACCTGGTGGACGATTCCGATCCCCGGCCGAACGCTTCGTCGATGACGGCGAACCGGAACGTCTTGGAGCGCACCGCCCCCCATTGCAGCTTGAACTGGTACGCCAGCGAGGCCGCCAGGATCGTGTAGGCGAGCTTCTCCTTCTGACCGCCGGACTTCCCGCCCGAATCGGTGTAGTTCTCGTACTCGGCATCGGTTTCCCGCCACCGCTCCGAGGCGGAGAACAGGAACCAATTCCGGACGTCGGTCACCCGGCGGGACCAGAGTCGGTCGGCCTCGGTCTGCCCCTGCCGACCCTTGAACCGCTCGACGATGGCTTTCACCTGGAGGAACTTCTGCTCCGAGTACTGGTCACTGTCATCGGCGGACACCGCGTCGTCGGTGCAGGCCCGCAGATCGCTGCGGAACTCACGGATCTCGGTGTTCGGCGTCACCGCACGGTCCAGTCGGATGTATCGATCCGGGTTGTAGTCGATCTCGTACAGCGAGTCGTTGATGGTCTGGATGCGTTCCTTGATCTGCTCCAGTTGCTGGCCCAGCTTGGACGAGAACATCGCGATATCGCGGATCGTGTTGGTGTTCAGATAGGTCTTGAATTCCGACTCGAACCGCGGCAGGTCGTCCTGGGCAAGCCTTCTGTGCAGTTCGCGGTACTCCCCCGCCGACGCGACGGAGTTGTCGACATCGGCGGTCTCCAGGGGGTACTCGCGCCGGAAATCCGCCATGCGCGTGGTGATCCCCCGGGTGAGCGTGTTCTGCCTGCCCATCCGTGTTTCCATGCTGCTGGTCAGCTTGTCGGACAGTTCCGTCTGCAGCCGGTCCGCGGCGGCCGGCGATTCCGGAACCGCGTTCCCGATGCGTTTCTCGAGCCGCGGAAATTCCCCGGCGGCCGGCACGGCGGCCGGTTGTTCGAGCACCCCCCGCACCGACGCCAAGGCGGCGGTCGCCTCGGCGCGGTCGCGTTCCAGCCCGCCGATGCGGGTGTTGATCGCACTCTTTTCGGCGTCGGCATCCTCTATTTCCGCCTGCACCGCTTGCAGCTCCTCGGTCAATCGCCGCAGTTCCCGTGATGATCGCTGCAGTTCCTGTTGCTCGGCGGCCAAACCGGAGATCCTGTTGACCGCGCTGTGCCAGTCGATCTGCGTGAAGTCGCGACACTCGTCGAGCCGGGTCAGCAGGTCGCGTCGGGCGGTGGCCTCACGCATGCGGATGCCGATGTCGCGCTGCCGGTCCGCCAGGGCGTTCAGCCGGCTCTGCAAACCCGTCATCTGGTCCAGCAGGGCGTCGATCTTCTGCTGGTTGTCCCAGCCCAGCACGTACGATCGGCGGTCCCCGATCGCGCGCCGGTCGTCCTTCTCGTGCCGCTTGTCACTCTTGATCAGACCCTCACGGGTGACGGCATTGCGTTCGCGCCGAAACTCGGTCATGTCGTCGACGCAGACGTAATTCGCCCGCCGGAACAGCTCGGCCTCGAGCCATCCGTAGAACGGTGTCGATTCCTTGATCACCAGCGATGCGTACAACGGCAGCGTGCCGGCGTCGACGAATGGTCGGGCAGCGGGTTTGACGCCGGCCACCATCCGGAAGTAGACGAGACGGCTTTTCAGGTGGTGATCGTTGATCCAGCCGGACACCAACTGGTAGTGCCGGTCCGGGATCAGAAGGGACAGGCCGAAGCTGTGCAGCACCCGCTCCGCCGCCCCTTCCCATTCGTGATGGTCGTCGCGGACCGCGATCAGCTCACCGGCGAACGGCAATTCGTCCTCGCCGATCTGCAGCGAGCGCGCCAGCAGCGCGCGCAGCTCGAGACTGGCCCGCGGGATGTTGTTGCGCCGCTCGTGCAGGCTGGCCAGTTCGGCGCCCAGCTCCGCCGCCTGCGCGTCCAGATCCGATTTCTCGACCGCCAGTGCGGTGGACTGATGGTGAAATCCGGCCAGTTCCTCGTCGGTGCGCAGCAGGGCGGACGCGATCTCGGTGCGGCGGTCGGTGAACTGGACGAGGGAACCCACGGGCGCGAGGCCGGCGTCGGCGAGCTGCCCAGCGAACCGCTGGTCGGTGAGCTGCCGCTGGTCGCGCTGCAGACTCGCGGCCGCGATCTCACGCTCGATCTCTGCCAGCCGGTGACCACCGTGGCCCGCCCGTTCCACTTCCAGACGGCTGGCGGTGGAACGCAGGTCCGCCAATCGATCGGTCACCGCCGCCAGTTCGTCGGCGCGCCCACGCAGGTCCTCATCGACCGCAGCGATCTGCGTACGGAGCAGGTCCTGTTTGAGGTTGGCCAGGTAGAAGGGCAGGGCGGCCCGTTCGTTCGAAAGTCCGTGGATCTGCTGTCCCAACGCTTCGTACTGGTCGCAATCGGCCAGCAGGGGTTGGAGCGCCGTGAGCTGCGCACGCGCCTTGAGCACTGCCTCATGTGACCGGGTCAGGTCCTCGAAATGCGCGACGAGGCGGTCGATCCATTGATCTGCGTCGAAGGGTTCGAGCATGTGACTGCGGACGAAGTCGTTGAGGTTGCCGACCGACTTCATCGATACGGTCTGGTGGAACAGGTCCATGGCCTGTTCTGATTCGATGCCCAGTTGCCGGCGGAAATCCCTGCCGTACTCAGGGAAATGATCGTGCGTGCGGGCACCGGTCTTGCGCAGCCGCCGCTTCAGAGCTGCAATGTCGGCGCCGAAATCGGCGAAGTCGGCGGTGATGGTCATCGCCCGGTCGGCGACGACGAAGAACCTGTCGGGCTGCCCCATCTGACCCTCCCGCAGCCAGAAGACCTGTGCCAGAGTGACTTCCTGGTTGTAGGCCTCGTTGCTGAAGGTGCCGAGCAGCACGGAGAAGGTGCTTCCGGATCGCACTCCGATGGGACGGGAAGTGCCGCTGACCTCATTGCTCTCCGACTTGTGAAAGCCCAGAACGTACGAGCGGAGGCTCCGCTCCCGGGTTTCGGCACCGGCGGCCTTGTTGTAGGAAATGCGGTTGGCGGGTAACAGCAACGTCGTGATGGCGTCCACCATCGTGGATTTTCCAGACCCGATGTCACCGGTCAGCAGACCGTTGCTGCCGCCCAGATCCAGGTTCCACACACGGCGATTGAACGTTCCCCAGTTGTAGATCTCGAGGCGGTGCAACCGGAAACCCGCGCGGTGCTCGGGATCCTCGAGCGCCACCGCAGAGAAGAGGCCATCCGTCATCTCGCGTCCCCCGCGTCGGCGGCACTGTCGATCCGCTCGTCACCGTTGACCTCCGCGGCGTACCTCGCCAGTTGCTCATCGAAGCCGGCCAACCACTGGGCATCGACGAAGGCCTTCAGGATTCTGCGGACCTCGTAGGCGTCGGAGTCCCTGACCCGCCGGAGGAATCCGAGATCGACGACCTTGGTCAGCGTTGCGTCGATCTGGTCGACCAGTCGCGCCTCATTGCTGCCGGAGGCCAGGAACACCCGTGTCAGCTCGACGATCTGCGCCCTGGTCAGCACCAATTTCGTGTCATCACCGCGCGCGTCGAACTCGGCCAGTTTCTTGCGCAGCAGCGCCAACAACAGGCTGACGTGAAAGGACAGCGATCGACGGGCGACGAGACGCGGAACGCCTGGTGCGTCGCCGTTCTCGTCATCGGGCCGGGACCGGAGGAACGCGTAACCCTCGGCCTCGTCCACCACCACCGTCAGCCCGATCGTCGCGACGTAGTCGCGCACCTGGGACTGCAACGGCAGCAGGTGCCGCCAGACCTTCTCGTGGGTGTCGCGGTAGACCACCCCTTTCATCAGGCTGGTGACGGCCAGCGAGAGGTCGAGTTCCGAACGAGCCAATGCGGGGCCGGTCATGCCGTACTCCTGCGGGCCGCGGTGCTGACGGGTGCGGTGCTGACGGGTGCGCTGCTGACACGTGCGGTGCGGGTGAACGTCACCCTCGGGATGGTCGCGACGCGCGCGTGGCCGTCCGGGTCGGACCAGCGGACCTGTTCGGTGACCTGATCGTCGAAGACCACCGCGAACAGCTCGTCGGTGAGGGAGAGGTAGGTGACGAGCTCTGACAGACCCTGCTCGAGTGGTTGCGCATCGATCACCTCGGCCAGCCCGATCTGCGAGCGCCGCTGCAGCGAGCGGCGCACGGTCTGCGACAGCCGGGCCGGGTCGACGAAGAACTGCTCGTACAACACCGAGGCGTCGAACTCGTCCTCCCCTGCCGTCACCGTCGAGCTGTCCATGGCCATCTTTGCCGAGGAGGAATACAGCGGCCGCTCCATCGGCAACGCGACCGTCGGTGCGACGCCGTCGATCTCGGTGGTCAGCTCGACCGGCCGGACGTGCCGAATCCGCAGCGCGTTGGCTTCGATGCTGCGCAGGATGTCCATCACCCGGCGATTCTCCAGCCAGACCCGGTCGTCCAGGAAGCGTCTGAGCTGTTCGGACAGCAACCGCACCGTCGCCTGCGTGCGTTCCCCGGCGTCGAGCCAGTCGTAATGGATTGTCCGCATCCGCGGGTCCGCCGGACCGATCGCGGCCAGCGACTGCACCCGCTCCAGCAGTTCGGTGAATTCCGACTGCTTGCTGGTCGAGAGCAGGAAATCGTAGAAGGCGTGGAAACTTCGGCCCTGATCGGAATCGGAAATACTGGCCCGGTTGCCGAGCACGTCGTCCAACAATTCGCCCTTGGACCCGGACCACCCCGCGATCCGCTCCCGCAACTCACGATCGAGCCGGCGGAAGTTGTCCTCGACCTCACGGAAATCCGCCAACAATTCCCTCGCCGTGGACGAGAACTGCTGATAGCGGTCGCGTTGCGCCGCGTCGTCGAGAACGTCCAGGTGCCCGGCGCGGAGGCGTTCGATATCGGATTCGATCTCGTTCCGGCGGCGCATCAGCTCTCCGATCCGCACGTCCGGGTCGGTCTCCGCTCCGAAGGCCATCTGTCGCAGCAGTTCGAACACCGTGTTCAGCCGCGACTCGGTGCCGACGAAAGAGCGGGCCTGCAGCGACTCCAGCCAACCCAGTGCCTTCTCCACCGCCGGGGTGGCGTCGAAGTGCGGCTCGTCCGAGCCGGCAGGGTAATACTTGCGCAGCCAGCCCACCTCTGACCCGGCCCAGTCGTCGAGGTAGGCCTTCGCAGACTTGGGAAAGGCGCCATCACCGAGGCGGCTGTTCAGCGTGTGCAGCTCATCGTCCAGCCGGCCGGCGAGGTCGGCGGCCGAGATCGACCGAACGTTCTCCTCGACGAACACCTGGCCGAGGAACGACAGCACCAGTGGCGCGTTGTCCGCCCGGAGCAACCGCCATGCGGGGCTGTGCCGGCGCAACGCGTCCAGGTCGTCGTACCGCACGGCCACCTCCTCGGCTCCCACGTCCGGATCGCCTGTCCGGTCTGCCTGCTTGGCTGTGGTGCCGATGGTAAGGGGGAGGTCCGACAATGCCCCGGCGGAACGCCGTGGACGCGTCAGGCGATCAAGCGGGCCAGGATCAACGACACCGCCGCTACACCGAAGATCCAGCCCGCGAGTCGGCGGGCGGCGCGCACCGGCCGGTGCGCCACCCGCTCCGCGGTGAGCCCGACCGTCAGGATGATCATCAGCAGCAGGGGGTGTCCGGTCAGTGCCATCGCCACCATGGCCGGGCCGCAGGACACCACGCACCAGCCGCTGTAGGTCACGCCGGCGGTCAGCCGCCCTCGGCCGTCCGCCAACCCGCGGGGGACCCGAATCGCGTGACATCGGGCCAGCGCAGACATCTTCGACGCGGACAGCTGCCACGCTGCCACGAGCAGCCAGACGACGCCGAACGTGACCGGAGAGTCCTGGGCGGCAAGCACCGGACTGACGGCGAGCAGCCCGACGCCAGCACCCCGACACCGGTCCAGATCAGCAGGGCACCGGCGAGGGTCTGAGCGATCGCGCATGCGTGCGAGCCCGCCCGACGCAACACTGCGCGACGTGCCGAACCCGCGGCACCATCACCGGTCCCATCATCGCCACGACCATCAACAGCCAACTGCCGGACGGCGGTGAGGTAGCAGTCGGCGCCGGAGTGGTGCCGTCCCTGCAGTCCCCCGGGCGTCCGGAGAATGAGCACCCACGCCACCGCGGACGCGACGACCAGCCACCATTCCGGGTGCCGCGCCGTGAAACGCGCTGCTCTGACCCGGATCTGGACGGTCGAGCGGTCCCGCGGCGGTGCGGTCATTGGTAGGCGATGCTGATGCTGCCGACCTCGATCGGGTCGATGTCCCGCTCGGCCGACCGGCCGTCGTCATGCACCGGACCGACCGGCTCGAAGAGGACGTGCACGTCGGCTGGGTCCCAACTGCCGTCGTCTCGCAGGGCCTGCACGATGTCGGTGACGTCGAACGCGTAGCCCAGCGGGCTGCCCTCGCCGCCCCTGCTGCTCTCGATCCCGAAGAACGAGACCAGCCCGGCGAGTGTGCTGTCGTCCGCGACGTCGCCGACGTAGACCCCGTAGCTGATGCCGGGGTTGACCTCTCCGGTGATGTCCTCGACCGTCAGGAAGACCCGCTGCGGCTCACTGTCGCCGCCGCGGGCGGTGCGGAACCGCCGGGACACAGTGCCGACCCGCATCGGGGCGTCCACCCGTCTCACCCCGCAGTTGGACCGCTCCCCTGGTCCCGACCACCTCGGGCGGCAGGTCGGGCGGCGGTGCTTCCGGGGCCAATCCGCGCCTCCTCATCCGGGTGCCCGCACCGGGCGTCGGTGGCGCCGGTGGGCTGACGTCGTCATAGCGATAACCGAGTTGGCCGACGGTGTCAATGCACCCGTCGGCGTTCACCTGCGCGGTTGCGCTCGGGGCGGTGCGGAAGTCGAACGAGATACCCGCCCAACCGGTGGGATCGTTTCCGTGACCGCGGACCTCCCAGTACCGGTCGATGTTGCAGTGGTGCAACCAGAACACCGGGTCGAGCCCGGCGGTCGCGAACCGCCACATGTTCCCGCCGACGAAGCCGTGCACATCGTTGTGCGGCGTGCCCTCCACGCCGCCGGTCTGGGCGCCGGGCTCGCGGAAGTGGTGCCAACCCGAGGCGGTGCCGCCGAAGGTCGCGACGCCGACGGACGGTGCGCTGAACGGCTGGGTGAGGACCCCGGGGCCGGGCACCGTCTGCACGGGGGCCAGCGCAGCCGTCCGGGCGTTGACCTCGGGGAGTCTGGTGTCGTCGAACAGCGGGTTGTCCCGCACGCCGTCCCACAGTTTCGGTTCAGCGAATTCCGGTGGCAGTTTCTCGGTGCCGGGCCTGCCGTAGTTCCAATAGGGCAGAGCCCAGGACTCGGCGACCTCCGCCGGCACCTCGGGGATCCCGGGCAGCAGCGAGCGGATGATCTGTTCGAAGTAGTGCAGGTACCACCGGTGCCACGGCAGGAAGTACCAGCAGTTGTGCTGGCATTGGTTGCGGAATTGATCCGGCGGCGGGTCGCTCTCGGCGCCCACCCCGTGCACCGACGCCTGGTACGCAAGACTTCTCGGGTCCGCGTCAGGAAGAGTGCGCATCTCCCCGATGGCCAGCGCGTAGGCCCGAAGGACCGGGTCCCACGGCTGGCCGAACGAGTAGACGTCGCGTCGTTCGATGGTCTGCACCAGGCCCCCTGTTCCGACATTCCGGTCGAATCAGGATAAGGCGGCCCGGTGCTCGGTGCAGGGTGTGCTCACCCGGTGCCGTCAGCCGATCGAGGCGGCGGTTCCGGTCGCTTTTCCGCTTCGGGAAGAACCGCTACCGCCAACTCGATGGCCGTCATGCAGGCGTCAGTGCTGGACGCTGTCCTCGCGCTTCGGCAGCTTCCACCCCGGCCGCACGAAGTGGCAGGTGTAGCCGTTCGGGTAGTTCAACAGGTAGTCCTGGTGCTCGGGCTCGGCCTCCCAGAACGGGCCGGCCGGGGACACCTCGGTGACGACCTTGCCCGGCCACAGGCCGGAGGCGTTCACGTCGGCGATGGTGTCGTCGGCGACCCGGTGCTGCTCCTCGTCGGTGTAGAAGATCGCCGAGCGGTAGCTGGCGCCGATGTCATTGCCCTGGCGGTTCTTCGTGGTCGGGTCGTGCACCTGGAAGAAGAACTCGAGCAGGTCCCGGTAGGACGTCTGCGTCGGGTCGAAGATGATCTCGATCGCCTCGGCGTGAGTCCCGTGGTTGCGGTAGGTCGCGTTCGCGTTGGTCCCGCCGGTGTAGCCGACCCGGGTCGACAGCACACCCGGGCGCCGGCGAATCAGGTCCTGCATGCCCCAGAAGCACCCTCCTGCGAGGATCGCCTTCTCGGTCGCTTGGGTCATCGTTGCTCCTTCGTGTTCTGCGCGAACAGTGCGCTGCGCATTCTTCTGCGCGTCGCCGACCGCCACTCGGTCGGGCCGGCCACCGCTCGTCGCTTCTGTGCCAACGCACGCGGGCGCCCGGTCATTCCGGGACAATCCCCCCGCCTGCGGCGGCTCCGATCGGGGCGGCAGGGGCTTGATCACCCGCCCCGTCAGGCTGCTCGGCTGGGGTCCAGGATCGGCCGGTCAAGCGTCGCCTGCAGACTCGAGCGCGGTCGACCGATAGCGTGATGTCGCCCCACCACGACGGAACAGGACTCCCGTGACGACGAGACGGTCGAGGAAGCGCCCTTCCGGGCGGAACCGTGGGCAGGAGACCCCCGAACGCATGCTCGACCGGGTGCTGGGCGCATTCGATCGCTGGCTCATCGAGCGTGAGTCCGATCCCGACGTGCGGCATGAAGTGGCCGACGTTGTTCGCACGGCGTGTGAGCTCAAGGGATCCATACTCGGCGAGCCGAACCCGGCCGACTGGGACGGACAGTTGGCGGTGGAGGTCGTCGGGCGAATCATTCCGCGCAAGGTGATCGGCGTGGACGAGCGGTATGCCCGGACCTTGGTGCCCGGCATGCTGACCTTCGTCGAGTTCCTGACGGAAACCGGCAGGTGGAAGCAGCACAACGACGTCGATGCCGTGCGCACGGGACTGACAGCCCTCGGGCCGCAGTTGCCGGAACGGTTCAACGACCCTGGTCGGCTGTCCATGGGCGGGAGGTTGGTTCAGCTCGCGATCGACGAGGGCGTCGACGTGAGCGACCCGGACGCTCTCGCCCGGTTCACCCAGCGCTTCAACGAGATGCCCTTCGAATGGCGCAAACAGCTGACCGACGGACCGGAAACCCCCGGCGGTTCGTTCGCCGAGGATGATGCGGAGCAGTGGGACGACGAAGACCACGAAGGCCCGTTCGACGGCCCCGGCGTCGTTGAGGACCTGCATGCAGCGATGATCACGGGCGCTGCCGCGGTCGGGTTCACCGGCGAGCCGGTGAAGATCACCGTGCCCGACGCCGACACCGAAATGGCTGCACTGCTCGGCACCCCCCTGCTGACCCGGATGTCGGCGCTGCTGGAGTGGGTCACCCCGGGGCAGAAGGTCACCTCCACCGGAGCCATGCGACGCAGCGATACGGCGGACTGGGCACGGACGTTCGGCATCCCGATTCCGGCGGGATCGACCCCGAACTCGATGTGGGACCTGCCCGAGCTGGCGATCCCATGGTCGGCTGCCGCGGCCCTCGGATTCATCGACATCGCGACCACCAAGGTGTACCCCGGCGCCGATGTCGCCGTGTTCACCGACGGCGACACACCGACCCGGGTGGGGTACGCGAGAGACGCGGTCAAGCTCCTGCTCGACCAGTTGATCGCCCCGGGTGACGAGCTGTCCGAAGTGACCTCGGCCGTCATCGGTCTGCTGCTTCCGGTGCTGGCTTCGCTGTGCCGGCCCGAGGGGGCGGACCTGACCCCGCTGCGGACGCTGGCCGACCCGAAGCTCGCGTCGGTGCCGGTGGCGTTGTCGGACGCGCTCAGCCGGATCCTGTTCACCCTGGTTCTCAACATCGTCGAGATGCTGCGCGAATGGGGCCTGGTGTCCACCGTCGGGACGACCGAGTCGGTGCCCCCGCTGCTGCGGCCGGCCGTCGTGCAGGCGATTCATGGTCCTGGCGCACCGTTCTCGCTCCGGCTCGAGCCGGGGGCGGTACCGCTGGAGGAATAGGTCACCACGCCCTACGACCCGCACGTGGGCGTCACCGCTCCGGAGCCTCCGCCGCATCGAGCTTGGAGCGCGGGGACGCCCGGACGTGGATGCGTTCGCCCTGCCTGCCCAGCAGGCTCAGGATCTCGACGGGGCGGTTGTCGGCCGGCCCGAACCAGTGCGGTAGCCGGGTGTCGAATTCGGCGACTTCACCCGGGCTCATGGTGATGTCGTGCCCTGCCAGGATCAGCCGCAGTTTCCCGGACAGCACATACAGCCACTCGTAGCCCTCGTGAGTTCGGGGTTCGGGTTCGTTCTGCTCGGGCGGGATGATCGCCTTCCAGGCCTGCACGCCACCGGGCTGCCGGGTCAGCGGGACCACGATGCGGCCGTTCCGGTTCCGCGGGGTGAACCGGACCCGGGGGTCGCCGACCTCGGGTGAGCCGACCAGTTCGTCCAGCGGAATCTGGTGCGCCTGGGCGATCGGCAGCAGCAGCTCGAGGCTCGGCTTGCGCTGGCCCGCTTCCAGTCGGGACAACGTGCTCTTCGAGATGCCCGTCGCCGCAGCGAGTTCGGTCAACGTCACGCCGCGCTGGGCTCGAGCCCGTTTGAGCCGTGGTCCGACCTCGGCCAGGGCGGTCGCGATCGCCGATGAGCTGTCCATGCCGGCAGTCCACTCCCCGTTCCCAGAAATAGCAACAAACGTTGTCAGATCCGGTTCAACAGGCGAACTCTCTCGGCAGGAGGTGATCGCCATGGAGGCGAACGGATATGACGTGGTGGTGGTCGGCGGCGGCGCGGCCGGATTGAGCGCGGCTCTGGTACTGGGCCGCGCTCGGCGACGGGTCGCGGTGATCGATGCAAGTGCGCCGCGGAACGCTCCCGCAGCGCACATGCAGGGGTTCTTGTCCCGCGACGGGATGCCGCCCGCCGAGCTGCTGGCGGCCGGCCGGGAGGAGGTGACCGGCTACGGCGTGCAGGTCATCCATGGCCAGGTGGCCGGAATCATCAAGAACCGGGAGGCGGGGTTCGTCGTTCGGCTGACGGATGGTCCGGAGTTCACCGCGAGGCGGATCCTGCTCGCAACCGGCGTGCGTGACGAACTCCCGAACATCCCCGGCGTCCGGGAGCGGTGGGGCCGGGACCTGCTGCACTGCCCGTACTGCCACGGCTGGGAGGTTCGCGACCAGCCGATCGGAGTCCTCGGCACCCACTCCGGCTCCGTGCAGCACGCGCTGCTGATCCGGCAGTGGTCGGGCGACACCGTCTTCTTCGCGCACACCCATGAGCTGACCTCGGAAGAGCGCGCGCAGCTGCACGCGCGCGGGATCCACGTCGTCGACGGCGAGGTCGCGCGGCTCGTCATCGACGACGACCGGTTGACCGGCGTCCAGCTGACCGACGGCCGGGCAATCGAACGGACAGCGGTGTTCGTGCGGCCGGTCAATGTCCCGCACGGCGACGGACTGCTGACGGGCCTGGGCTGTGCGGTCGACGAGGCAGGTTTCGCCGTCGTCGATGCCACCGGCCGGACCAGCGTCGACGGTGTCTGGGCGGCCGGCAACGTCGTCGATCCCCGGGCCCAGGTCATCACCTCCGCGGGAGCCGGGTCCGCGGCCGCCATCGCCATCAACGCCGACCTGGTGCGGGAGGACGTCGACCACGCATTCGCGCAGGACGACGCCTTCTCCGCGGCCGGCGAGGCCAGTCTCACCGAATCGGTGCTCGGCGACCGCCGGCACGGACTCACACCCCAACCAGAACCCAAGGAGTTCCACCATGTCCGCTGAACGCGCACCGAAGATCTCACCACCGACGAAACATCAACTGGCCCTGATGATCTGGCTCGCTGTCTTCCCCACCCTGACCCTGCTGAACCTGGTCCTCGGTGGCCTGTTGAGGGACGTTCCGATGGTTGCCCGGACGTTCATCCTGGCCACGGCCGCCGTCCCGATCGTCATGTACGGCGTCATGCCGCGCCTGCACCGGCTGCGCACCCGACTGGTGGCCCGCCAGGCCGCGTCCTGAGCCTGCACACCTGACCATCGCACGAAGTCATCACCGGAAATCATCAACTGTGGTGATGCCCGGTCATCACATCGCTCCCTAACTTTCACCCCAGCAGGAACATCCGCAGAGCCGCGGAAGTGCACAGAGAAAAGGGGGCGGGATGAGCAACGAATGGAGCGCCGACCGAACCGGCCGGTACGAGATCCGCCTCAAAGGCCACCTCGGTTCCCGCTGGACGACCTGGTTCGACGGGCTCACCGTGACCGCCGAAGCCAACGGCATCACGGTCATCTCCGGCGACGTCGCCGACCAGTCCGCCCTGCACGGCCTGTTGCAGAAAGTCCGGGACGTCGGCCTGCCGCTGCTCTCGGTCACCCGCATCGACGAATCCGTTGTCGACCGATCGGCGTCGACAGACCACCGAATTGAAGGGAATTGACATGGCAACCACCGCACCCACCGCGACCACCACGGCACACCAACGAGTCCGGATGGATCCGCTGCGAAGGACCTCGCTCGTAGCCGGTGGTTTCTACCTGCTGACTTTCGTCTCGATTCCGACGCTGTGGCTGTACGGGCCCGCGCGGAATGGAGACTTCGCGGGCGGTGCAGGATCCGACAGCGGGCTCCTGCTCGCCGCATTCCTGGAGATCATCGTCGCGGTCGCCAACATCGGAACGGCGGTCACGTTGTTCCCGGTGGTGAAACGGCAGAACGAGGCCACCGCGCTCGGCTTCGTCGGCACCAGAACCCTGGAAGCAGCGATCATCTTCGTCGGAGTCATCAGCATGTTGACGCTCGTGACGCTGCGGAAAGACGCCTCCGGAGGGGATCCGGCGGCGCTGGCGGTTGCCGGGAAGACGTTGACCGGCATCTACGACTGGACGTTCCTGCTGGGCCAGACGCTGATGCCCGCGCTGAACGCACTCCTGCTCGGCTCCTTGATGTATCGATCCCGGTTGGTGCCCCGGCTGATCCCCACGCTGGGTTTGATCGGCTCGCCGATTCTGCTGACGTCGATCACCCTGGCCATCTTCGGGGTGCTGCCGAAGATCTCCGCCCTGAGCGGCATCGCAACCATCTTCATCGCCGGCTGGGAGTTCTCGCTCGGTGTGTACCTGGTCGTCAAGGGCTTCCGGCCCTCCCCGATTACCGCCGCCATCACCAAGGAAGCCATCACCGCCGAGAACGCCGCAGCAGCCGAGCGCAATTCCACCGTCTCCGAAAGGCAGATCCCGTGATCCAGGTAGAGAATCTCAGTAAGCGGTATGGCGACAAACTCGCGGTCGACGACCTGACCTTCACCGTCCAACCCGGAATTGTCACCGGTTTCCTGGGACCGAACGGTTCCGGTAAATCCACCACGATGCGGATGATCGCCGGGCTCGACAAGCCGACCGCCGGCCGGGTCACCGTCAACGGCGCGGATTACCGATCCGCCGCCGCGCCGATGGCCGAATTGGGCGTGCTGCTCGAAGCGAAGGCCGTGCACACCGGGCGGTCGGCCCGAAATCACCTGCTGGCGCTGGCCCAGACCAACGGCATCACCGCCCGCCGGGTCGACGCGGTGATCGATCTGGTGGGACTGCGCGAGGTCGCCGGCAAGCGGGTCGGCGGGTTCTCGCTGGGAATGGGACAACGACTCGGGGTCGCCTCGGCCATGCTGGGCAACCCGCAGACCGTGGTCCTGGACGAGCCGGTCAACGGCCTGGACCCGGAGGGCGTCCGCTGGATGCGGACCATGCTGAAGGAACTGGCCGGCGACGGGCACACGGTGTTCGTCTCGTCCCACCTGATGAGCGAGATGGCCCAGACAGCAACACGTCTGGTAGTCATCGGTCGCGGCCGGCTGATCGCCGACACCACGGTCGACGAGTTCGTCGCCAGCGCCTCCCACCACTCCGTCACGGTCCGCACGCCAGAGGCTCCCCGACTGCGGGAGCTGCTTGCCGGCCCGGACATCTGCGTCAGCACGGAGCAGCCCGACGTGCTCGGCGTCGACGGGCTGACCGCGGAACACATCGGCACCATCGCCTGGCAGAACCAGGTCCCGATCTTCGAACTCACCGTCCGTCAGGCCTCCCTGGAAGAAGCATTCATGACGCTCACCAACGACTCCGTCGAATACCGCTCCACCGACACCGCCGGGGCGACGTCATGACCGCCACCCTGACTGCCAACCCTGAATCGACAGCAGCTCCATCGACCGGCCGGCTGCGGGTCACGCCGCCACGGGTGGTGCTGTCCGAATGGACGAAATTCCGGTCGCTCCGATCCACCGTCTACACCCTGCTGGCCGCGGTTGTCCTGATGATCGGCATCGGCGCCCTGTTCACCGCCGTCACCATCAACCAGCCCGGCGGGATCGAACCCGGCCAGACGCCGATCTCGATCTCGCTGACCGGGACCTTTTTCGCGCAGCTGGCCGTCGGCGTCCTCGGCGTCCTGCTGATCACCGGCGAGTACAGCACCGGCATGATCCGGGCCTCGCTGACCGTGGTCCCGAAACGGCTGCCGATGCTCTGGGCCAAGCTGACCGTTTTCGCCGTCGTGGTGTTCCTGATGATGCTGGTCGCAAGCTTCGTGGCATTCTTCGTCGGTCAGGCACTGCTGAGTGGGCAGGGCCAGGACGCATCACTGTCCGATCCGGACGCGCTGCGGTCCGTCATCGGTGCTGCCCTGTACGTCACCGTGGCGGGTATGACGGCCCTTGCCCTGGGTGCGCTGCTGCGGAACACGGCGGCGGCGATCACCACGTTCGTCGCGGTGTTCTTCGTCGTCCCGCCGCTGACGCTGCTGCTTCCGGCCTCGCTGACCGACCATTTCGTGCAGTACCTGCCTTCCAACGCGGGCTCGGTGCTGATCGGAGGTGCTCCGGTCGTGAACCCGCTGGCGCCGTGGACCGGGTTCGCCGTGATGTGCGGCTACGCCATCGTCCTGCTGGGGGTCGCCGCGTGGCGGCTGCGCCGGGCCGACGCCTGAGCGAATCGCCCCTTCGAGTCGCCACTTCTGGGCCCTTCGCCTGTCGGGAAGGGCACGGCAGTGGCGACTCGATACGTGCAACGCTCTCACCCATACCCCTGGAGGCTGTGATGAAGGCAATCGTGCAGGAGCGGTTCGGCCCGCCGGACACGCTTCGGTTGGTGGAGCTGGCCAAGCCCGAGATCGGTTCTAAGGACGTTCTTCTCGCGGTGCACGCGGCTGCTGTCAACCCGTACGACTGGCACATGCTGCGCGGCGATCCGCGCATCGCCCGGTTGATGGGAGGCGTGGGCCTGACCAAGCCGAAGGCCCCGATCGCCGGGGTCGACGTCGCAGGTCGAGTGGAGGCCGTCGGCGCGGAGGTCCGTGACCTGAAGCCGGGAGACGAGGTCTTCGGCAGGTGCCGCGGGGCCTTCGCCGACTACGCCGCCGCTGATGCGACGCTTCTGGTGCCGAAGCCAGTGGGCCTCACATTCGAGCAGGCGGCGGCGATCCCGATGGCGGCCGTCACCGCCCTGCATGCGATCCGGGACTCCGGCCAGGTGCAGAGCGGTCAACGGGTCCTGGTGAACGGTGCCGGCGGCGGCGTCGGGAGCTTCGCCGTCCAGATAGCCGCCGTGTCGGGCGCCGAGGTCACCGGCGTCTGCAGCAGCCGGAACGTCGACATGGTGACGTCGATCGGCGCGGCACATGTCATCGACTACGCGGTGGGCGACTTCGCCGATGGGTCGGTGCAGTACGACCTGATCCTCGACAATGTCGGCAACCGGTCGCTGCGTGATCTGCGCCGGGCCGCGACGCCGAAGGGGATCGTGCTGGTCAACGGCGGCGGATCGCCCGGCCGGTTGATCGGCGCGGTGGGCAGTCTGCTGTCGGCGGCGGCGGTGAACCTGGTCGCCAGCCAGAAGATCGCGTTCGTACCCACCGGCGAAACGCGCGACGACCTGCAGACCGTCGCGGGGATGGCGGCCGCCGGCACCCTCCGGCCGGTGATCGACCGGACGTTCCCGCTGGCCGACACAGCAGCGGCCCTGCGGTACGTGGAGGCGGGACACACGAGCGGGAAGGTCGTCATCACGGTGGCCTGAGGCCGGCCCGCACAGATCGAGACGTCGGAAGCGGTCCTTCACGGGTTCCGGAAGGACCGTTCTCGCCATCTGGATCAGGCAACTACCCTTCCGGCGTGACCGTGCACCAGCTGTCCCGGCTCGATGCGCGACGGATCGCGGTCCGGGCGCAGTTGCTCGATATCCCGCGCCCGACGGATCTGCTCGGGGTCGTGCGCAGGCTGACTCTCCTGCAGGTAGACCCGACCGCGGCCGTCGCCCCGAACGCGCACCTGGTGGCCTGGAGTCGGCTCGGCTCGTCGTACTCCACGGCCGACCTGGACACGGCGCTGGGCAACCGCTCGCTGGTCGAGCTGAACGCGATGATCCGGCCCAGCGAGGACATGGCGCTCTACCGTGCCGATATGGCCGCACGCGTGTCGCTCCCCCGCTCCCAACTGCCGGCGTGGCGGGCACCGGTGCGGGACTGGGTGGACGCGAATGACTCCTGCCGCCGGGACATCCTCGATCGGCTCGGGCGAGCCGGACCGCTGCCCTCGAGGGATCTGCCGGACACCTGCGTGGTGCCGTGGAAGTCCACCGGCTGGACGAACAACCGGAACGTGACCCAGATGCTCGAGATCCTGGCCGGGCGGGGCGAAGTGGCGATCGCCGGACGAGCCGGCAAGGAACGACTCTGGGACCTGGCAGACCGGGTGTACCCGGACGGTCCGGCCGTGCCGAGCGAGGAAGCAGCCGGGATACGGAACGAACGGCGCCTGCGAGCGCTGGGCATCGCTCGCGCCCGGACGACCGCACTGCCTGTCGAACCGGCCGACGTCGGTGACGCGGGCGAACCCGCCGTCGTCGAGGGCGTCAAGGGGACCTGGCGGGTCGATCCTTCCCAGCTGGCACAACCGTTCTCGGGCCGCGCGGCCCTGCTGTCGCCGTTCGACCGACTGAGCCACGACCGCAAACGCACGATGGAACTGTTTGAATTCGAGTACCAGTTGGAGATGTACAAGCCCGCCGCGCAGCGCCGCTGGGGGTACTTCGCGCTGCCGATCCTGCACGGCGACCGACTGGTGGGGAAGCTCGACGCCACCGCCGACCGGAAGGCCGGAGTATTGCGCGTCACCGCCGTCCATCAGGACATGCCGTTCACCAAGGCCGTGGCCCGCGCCGTCGACGACCAGATCGACGACCTCGCTCGTTGGCTCGGGTTGGAGCTCACACCGTCGGATTGAGCCGCCGCATGCAGGAGAAAGAATTGACGGAACGACGGCAGAATTCGCAGACCAACACCCTCAATTCGCTCCGCAGTGCCTCTTATCAATGCGCTGCGTTCGCTGTCGAAGTGGTGCCGGCTGTCCCGCGCGGGCAGTGGTCGGACGAGTGGTCACCTGCACGCATTCCGAGGACAGAGATGCGTTGGGGGCCAGGGCCCGCGCGGGTGATCCCGATCGTCACCGCGCTATTGGGTCAAGAACATCGTCACGATGCAGGTGGATACAAGAGTCGCGGGCGATTTTGCCTGGCTCGAATTGGCCTGACTTCCGCACGCCCACCGACGGTGAACGCCGCGTACACAGCAGCGCGAAGCGCCGGCGCCTTGACGTGATCGCAGGGTCGACGTGCGGATCCCAGAAGGGCCCCGTCGTCAGGTATCCCGCTTGCCGGAATCGCCGGCAGCCCCGTAACCCGCCCGACGCCCGAACACGGCGCCCGAGGTGAGACCGGAACCGCCGGGGTAGCCGTTGAAGAACACACCACCCACCAGCTCGCCGCACGCGTAGAGCCCGGGGATGTTGTGACCGTCTTGGTGGACGACTCCCCCGGTTTCGGTGACCTTCAGTCCACCGTAGGTGAAGGTGATACCACCGGACACGGGGTAGGCCTTGAACGGCGGAGTGTCAATTCTCTGTGCCCAGTTCGACTTGGGTAGCGCGAGACCGGGCGTGTCTTTGCCGTCCTTGATCGTCGGGTCAAAAGGCATTTCTTCATTCACTGCTGCGTTGAACTCGCTCATCGTTGCCAGGGCGGCATCCCCGTCGTGGAGCCCGTCGAGCTGCGCGACCAATCCATCGAGTGTGCCCGATTCGACAAAATGGGCGTCGGCAAAGGTGTACTCGCTGTAGAGAAGACCATCGACCTTCGCGTCAAATATCTGCCACGCGACCTGGTCAGGTTGCTCGAGAACGGCTCGGCCGAATTGCGCGTAGGTATAGTTGCGGAAATCCTTCCCCTCATCGACGAATCGTTCGCCGTCGGCGTTCAGCATGACACCGAGGAAGTAGCAGATCTTCCGATAGTGCTTGCGCTGCAGGTGGGGTAGATCAAGATTGCCGTATTCGGGTGCGTACAGATCCATCGGTGTGGCATGGGCACCGTCGTACAGGCCGTGCTGCTGTGCGCCGAGTCGCAGTGCCAGCTCCAGCCCGTCCCCGGTGTTGTACGGCGTTCCTCTGACCTTGGCCTTCTCCCACTCCTTCCCCAGGAAGCGGGTGCGGAGTTCGGCATTGGCTTCGAAGCCACCGCATCCCAGGACGACGGCGCGGGCCAGAATGTCCTGGGTTCCACCGGATTCACCCTGTACGCGGACGCCGACCACCCGGCCGTCATCGACGATGAGATCAGTTGCCGCGCTGTCGAAGCGAATTTCGCCCCCCATGGCCAGGAATGCGCGGAGTTCGGCCTCGACGAGACCCACGCCTTCACCGTCGGCGGCCAGGGTGAGACCACCCCAGAAGACGTACCGGCCGTCCTTCTGGAAAGCCTGCCTGGTGTAGATGGGTTCGAAGGTCACATCGTGCGAGGCGAGCCAGCGGACGACGCGGTAGCTGTGGGCGATGAGCGATTCCTGTTCGACACTCAACGGCCGGCCGTCGTTGAATCCCAGAAGATCGTCGGCGAAACGCTCGGCCGGATAACTGCCGAAGTCGGTGTGCAGCAGCCGTTCATCGTGGGGATCCCGCAGAAGTGGGAGCAGCTCATCGTCGGAGTTGTAGACGAATCTCATCGCTCCAGCGGTGTATTTGGAATTGCCGCCCGCCATGTTTAGCGGCGCTTTCTCTATCACCAGGACAGTGCTGCCGCTTTCCCTGGCGGCGACGGCAGCGCACAGTGCCGCATTGCCGGACCCGATGACGACGACGTCCCATGCTCGGCGCATCCCCGCTTCAGCACCGTCTTCGGGGTGCGCGCTAGGCACCGCGTTCCAGCTGCGGGTCACCCAGGGCGCCGGCGTAGAGCTGGAGCCGGATCTCCCGGGCCTGGCTCATGTGCTCGGTGGCGATCGCCGCGGCGTCGTCGGCGCGATGCTCGGTGATGGCCTGCAGCAGCTCGCCGTGCTCCTTCAGGATGACCTCCCAGCGACCCGGGAATTTGAGCGTGGTCTGCGGGTGGAGATGCGCGATCAGCCGGTCGATGACCTCGACCAGGGTGCCGTTGTGGCTGGCCGCCCACAGCGCCTCGTGGAACAGCCGGTTGAGCCGCACCCGCTCTGCCTCGTCATCCGGCCCCGCCGACATCATCTGCTCGTGGATGGCACGTAGCCGGTTGATGTCCAGGCTGGTCGCCCTTTCGGCCGCGGCGCGCGCCGCCTGTCCCTCCAGCAGGATCCGGAGTTCGTAGATCTCCAGGATCTGCTCCGGGCTCCGTTCGACCACTCGGGTGCCCCGGCTGGTGCGTTCCACCAGCCCGTCCTGCTCGAGGCGACGCAGCGCTTCCCGGATCGGTGTGCGGCTGACACCGAGGCGGGTGGCCAGGCTCGTTTCGACCAGCATGGTGTCCGGCCCGATCTCCTCGCTGAGGATCAGCGCACGAAGTTGGTCGTAAACCGGAACGCTCATCGAAAGTCCTCCTCCTGGGCCCGCAACCGGACATTACCGGCACGCGTAACCCACCGTATCCACTCGTCAGATCCGGCATGCCGTTCCACGCACTCATGTTACTTAGAACACACCTGTTGACACCTGCATCCGAATGTATACAGTGGCACTCACACACATACCGATGGATGTAGCGAGGGCTGATGAGTGAAATCGAAGTGGGTTCCGCGGAACTGGCGGTGCCGGCGTCCTGGGTTCGGGGAGGCACCAGCAAGTGCTGGATCTTCCGGGCTTCTGACGTCGATGCGCTCCCGGTGACCCGGGACGAGTTCCTGCTCCGCGCGTTCGGTAGCCCCGACCTGCGCCAGATCGACGGGATCGGTGGTGCGACGTCGACGACCAGCAAGGCGATCATCGTCGAGACCCGTGGTCCGGGTCAGCCTCGTGACCTGGTCAGCTATTCGTTCGCCCAGGTCAGCGTCGATCACCCGCGGGTGGAGTGGCTGAGCAACTGCGGTAACTGCGCAACCGCGTTGGCGCTCTACGTCGTCCAGCATGAACTTGTCGGGCTCGGCGACGACGTCACCGGGTTCTCCATGGTCAACACCACCACCGGACTCGTGCTGCGGGCCACCGTTCCCACGCCCGATGGGACCGCCCCGTCCCAGGGTGCGCAACTGGTGCGCGGCGTGCCCTTCCCGGGGGTGCCGGTCGACCTTGGATTCACGGAGCGGACCTGGTCGACCCACGGAACCCTGCTACCCACCGGGAACCCGGTCGATCGGTGACCGTGCCGGGGCGGATTATCCGGCCACCCTGATCGACGCCGGCGCGCCTGTTGCGGTGATCCGCGCCGAGGCCATCGGCCTCACCGGCACCGACGACGCCGACGCGGTCGCCGACAAGATGCCGTTCTTCGCCGAACTACGGCGCAGCGCCGCCCGCGCCATGGGGCTCCCGGACAACGACCAGTCGGTACCCAAGGTCGGGATCGTCGCTCCGGTGGCCGGGACGACGAGGTCGAGCTGAACGCCCGGATGATCTCGATGAGCGCCCCGCACCCGGCGATCGGGCTGACGAGCGCGGTCGCGTTGGCCGCCGCCGCCACGATCTCCGGCAGCCTGGTTCACGACCTGGCCCCGGCCCGGCCGTCCTACCGGATCGGCACCCTCAGCGGACCCATCACTGTCGCCATCACCGACGACACCACCGGCCGGTCCGCCGCATTCCGCCGTAACTCTCGCCGCATCGTCGATGCCCTGGTCTACGTCCCCGCCGGTTCGATCTCGGCGAACAGCGCCCAGAGCATGCCGCGCCGCGCCGCCGCGCGGCGCCGCAAAGTCGCCAGGGCCGTTCGACCGCCGCCGGATACCGCAGTATGCCCCTATCCCCGTACTAGCCGAGCCGTCACGATGGAGACGTCACGTCGGAGAGGAAGACCAATGAAGATCACCCTCGAGAACCTGAGCCTGCAGTACAGCGGCAACACGGTCGTCAAAGAGCTGGACCTGGAGATCGCCGACGGCGAATCGTTGGTCCTGCTGGGCCAGTCAGGTTGTGGCAAAACCAGCACGATGCGGTGCATCGCCGGGCTGGAGCAGCCCAGCGGGGGCCGAATCACCATCGGCGACACCATCGTGCACGACTCCGAACGCCGAAGTCAGCGTGGCCCCGTACAAGCGCAACGTCGGGATGGTCTTCCAGTCCTACGCCGTGTGGCCCCACCGGACCGTCTTCGAGAACGTGGGGTTCTCCCTGAAGATGAAGAAGGTCCCCAAGGAGGAAGCCACCAAACGGGTCCGCAAGGCCCTCGCCGTTGTCGGGCTATCCGACTACGAAACCCGTGGCGCCAGCCAACTCTCCGGTGGCCAGATGCAGCGCGTGGCACTGGCCCGAAGCCTGGTCATGCAGCCCAGCGTGCTGCTGCTCGACGAGCCGCTGTCCAACCTGGACGCCCGACTCCGGGAGCGGCTGCGCATCGAATTGCGCGAGATCCAGCTCGACCTGAACCTGACCACCGTCTACGTCACGCACGACCAGATCGAGGCCTTCGCCCTGGCCGACCGGATCGCCCTGATGCAGCACGGCCGGATCGTGCAGATCGGCACCCCGCAGGAGATCTACGCCGCACCGTCGACCAAGTCGATCGCCGACTTCCTCGGAGTGGGCAACATCTTCGCCTGCACCGTCGCCAAGGACGGCAATCAGCACATCGCCACCCTCGCCGACTACCCGGTCTCGTTGCCGGTCGCCGAGGTGCCGCCGGGACCGGTCCGACCAGCCTGTGTCTGCGCGCCGAGGACCTGCTGGTGTCCAAGGCCCGCGCCGGCGACCCGACCGGGTCCCGGTATCTGGCGTGGTCACATCGACGTCGCCAGCTTCCAGGGCGCCACCGTGCGCTACCGGATCACCCTGGAGCAGGGACCGGTGGTGGAGGCCATCGCCATGCCGCAGGCCGGTGACTGGCTGCGCACCGGCGACACCGCGACCGTGCGGGTGTCGCCCAATGCAGCGCAGGTCCTCAAGGACGACACCGCGTCCCCCGTGCTGGCCTCCCGCGCGGCAGCAACGGCGGTCGCAGCATGACCGCGACCATGACCGACCCCCGTCCGCGCCGACGCCACCGGTCCAGCCGAAGCACACCTCGGCCGCCGCCCGGACCGCCAAGAGGATCCTCCCGTCCGGACTGCAACTGATCATCCTGGCGGTGCTCGTCCTGTTCCCGGTCGGGTTCGTCCTGCTGGCCGCCTTCACCGACACCAGCCCCGGACCCGGCTCGCTCGGTGAGGCCGCCTTCACAGTCGCCAATTTCGAGGTGCTGTTCACCTCCAGCGCGCTTTCGGCAATGCTGAACTCCGCTCTGGTCGGTCTCGGCTCCTCCGTCGTGGCGTTGGTCATCGGCTCCGGGATGGCCTTCCTCGCCGCCCGCACCAATGTCCCCGGTCGCAAACTCATCTACTTCTTCGGTATCGCCCCGCTGTTCCTGCCCGCCCTGGTCGGCGCGCTCGCCTGGGCGCAGCTGGGTAGCCCGGCGTCCGGCTTCATCAACGTCGTCGCCCGCGCCATCGGCGTGCCGGACCTGATCAACATCTACAGCTTCGGTGGACTGATCTTCGTGCTGGGCCTGTACTACGCGCCCTACACGTTCCTGATGGTCCACTCGGCGTTGTCGCTGATGAACCCCGACCTCGAGGATGCGGCAAGCCTGCACGGCGCCCCGTTGACGAAGATGTTGCGCACCATCACCTTCCCGTTGGTGATGCCGGCGATCGTCGGCTCCGGGATCCTGGTCTTCGCACTGACCGTGGAGAACTTCCCGGTCGCCCAGGTGATCGGTGTTCCTGGGCAGATCGACACCCTGCCGACCCTTGATCTACCGGCTGATGAACGCCTCCCCCTCCCGGCAGAACGCCGCTGCCGCCATCGCCGTCGTGCTCACCGCATTGCTGATGGTGGTGGTGTTCGTGCAGCAGCGCACGGTCGCGAAGAAGCAGTACACGACCGTCAGCGGCAAGGGTGTCCGCGCCCGCCGGGTCCCGCTGCGCAACTGGCGCTGGCCCGCCGCGATCGTTGCGTGGGTATATTTCCTGCTCGCCGTGGTGCTGCCGATCGGCGCACTGCTGATCTCCGCTCTGCAGACCAGTCCCTACCTGGGTCAGCTCTCCCAGCTGTTCGAACCCGGCGCACTGTCGTTCTACTCAATGGGTCAGACCCTGCAGGACCCGGAGTTCTGGCACGTCCTGCAGAACAGCGTCATCGTCGGGCTCGGTACCGCGTTCATCGGTACCGCACTGTGTTTCGCGTTGTCCTACACCAGGTACCGCACCAACGCCTGGGGTCGGAAATGGCTGGAATACATTGCGATGCTGCCGCTGGCCATTCCCGCGATCGTGCTGGGGCTCGGCCTGCTGTGGACGTGGCTGACACTGCCGATCCCGGTGTACGGCACGTTGATCGTGCTGGTCATCGCCTGTATCGCGGTGTTCATCCCGCAGGGTTACCGCGGGGTGTCGTCGTCCATCGTGCAGCTGGACAAGGATCTCGAGGACAGCGCCATCATGCTCGGCGCCCGCCGCCCGAAGGCGATCTCGTTCGTCACCGTCCCGCTGCTGCGGGTCGGCCTGTCGTCCACGTTCCTGTTGCTGCTGATGCTCGGCATGCGGGAGCTGACCGCCGTGCTGTTCCTGTTCACGTCCGATACCCGCCTGCTGTCCATCGCGATCTTCGACGCGTACGACAACGGGTCCTTCCAGCAGGCCGCCGAACTGAGCCTGCTCTACATCGTGGTCATCGGAATCCTCGCAGTTCTCGCCCGCCGCTTCGGCGCCAAGGATGTGGCCTGACATGACCAGCTCCACTCGAATCATCCGTCGGACCGGCATTCTCGCGGTCGCCGCAGGACTGGTGGCGATGGCCACCGCGGCCTGCGCGCCGCCGCCGGCCCCCAAAGAGGTCGTCGAACCGGCCCGCACCATCGAGACCAGCAATGGCCTGGTCGTCAACGGGGAGCAGATCGCCGACAAGAAACTGTGGGACGCCGCCGTCGCGGAAGGGAGCATCAATCTCTACACCGGATACACCGAGAACACCGAGACGGCCCTGCTCAAGCAGTTCAAGGCCGACACCGGGCTGGAGGTCAACGTCGTCCGGCTCACTCCGAACAGGCTGTTCGAGCGGATCTCCGCCGAGTACGGCGCCGGCAAACTCAGGGCCGACGTCGTGCGCACCTCGGACTCCGGTTTCGCCAGTTCGCTGAGCGAGAAGGGCGTCTTCCAGCCGTACACCCCCGACACCGCCGAGAACCTCCAGGAGGACGTGGCTTTCGACGACGGAAATTACTACCGCACCTTCGACCCGATCTACACCTTCGGATACAACACCGCGATCATCTCGGCGGAGGATGCGCCGACCTCCTGGTCGGTGATGACCGACCCGGCGATGAACGGCAAGATCGGCATCGCCCAGGTCGGCGCGGGCGGCAGCGCACTGGCGCTGACCCGGTTCCAGCGGTCTGTTCTGGGCGACGAGTTCCTCACCGCCTACGCCGAGAACCGGCCCCGCATCTTCGACTCACTCGGCGCCGAACTGGACAGCCTGGCCCGCGGTGAGGTCCAGGTGGGAACCACGGTGGTCAGTGCTGTCAACCTGGCGCAGGCCCGCAACGCCCCGTTAAGTTCGTCATCCCGAAGGAGGGCTTCGCGGTCTACGACTACTACACCGGTATCGCCTCCACCGCCACGAACACTCAATGCCGCCAAGGTCTTCATGAACTGGAACCTTTCCCTTCGCGGACAGAACGTCTTCCGCGAGCTCGGCGAGTACTCCGTGCGCACCGACGTCGACCCCCGTTGATCCTCGGCGAACAGTTCCCCGCAGTTCGACTCCGAACAGGTGCACCGGATCCTGCCGCCCGATGCCAAGGGCTACGCCAAGGAGGACCAGGCGATGTGGAACTCGCTGTTCGGCTACAACGAATAGCCGGCTTGCCCTCCACCCCTCCGCCCACCCAGATCTCGGTGGGGGCCCGGCGATCACCGGTCCCCTACCGGGCTTCCCCGCGCCCAATGCGCGCCGCAACGCCGTGAACCACCCCTATCTCCCGCGCCAGCAACGATCGAGCCCCGCATGACACCGAGGAGAACGAGCCGAGCATGCCGACCACCTCCGCCACCGCACCAAGCTGCCTCCGCCGCGCCGGCCAGCGCCGCCCAACGGACCCCTGACCGGTCTGCGCGTGTTGGACCTGGGCACCGTCTACGCGGCGCCGATCACCGCGATGCTGCTGGGCGATTGGGGCGCCGACGTGATCAAGGTGGAACACCCGCGGGGCGACCCGGCGCGCTCGCACGGCCTCACCAAGGACGGGCATGGGCTGTGGTGGAAAGTGATCGCCCGCAACAAGCGGACCATCACCCTGAACTTCGGCACACCGGAGGGGCAGGACATCCTGCGCCGACTGGTCGCCCAGGCCGACGTGGTGATCGAGAACTTCCGCCCCGGGGTGCTGGAGAAATGGGGCCTCGGGCCCGCCGAACTGCAGAAGATCAACCCGGCACTGGTGGTCCTGCGCGTCACCGGCTTCGGCCAGACCGGGCCTTACGCCACCCGCCGGGCGTTCGGCACCCTGGCCGAGGCGATGAGCGGCCTGGCCCATCAGACCGGCGAGGAAACGGGGCCGCCGACCCTGCCACCGTTCGGCCTCGCCGACGGCGTCGCCGGACTCACCGGCGCTTACGCCGTCATGCTCGCCCTGTACCACCGGGACGCGAACAACGGCACCGGCCAGGTCATCGACCTGTCCCTGCTGGAACCTCTCGTCGGGCATCCTGGGCCCTGGACCGAGCGTGTACGACCAGCTCGGCATCATCTCCGGCCGGCACGGCAATCGCTCCAGCAACAACGCCCCCCGGAATGCGTACCTGACGAGAGACGGCCGTTGGGTGGCAATCTCGGCCAGCGCCACCTCGATCGCGCAGCGGGTGATGCGCCTGGTGGGCCGGCCGGACATCGCCGAGCAATCCTGGTTCCCCAAGGCAGGTGAACGGGTGAAACACGCCGACCTGATCGATGCGCCGGTCGCCGAATGGATCCAAGCACGCGACTACGAGGAGGTCTCGGCCGCCTTCCAGGCCGCCGGCGCCGCGCTCGCCCCGGTGTACGACATCGAGCAGCTGATGACCGATCCACATGTGCTGGAAAGGGAAGTCATCACCAGCATCGACGACGAGGACCTCGGACCACTGAAGATGCAGAACCTCATCTTCCGTATGGGCGGCACCCCCGGCGCGATCCGACACGGCGGCCGCAGACTGGGCCAGGACACCGAGACCGTCCTGGATGACCTGCTCGGCATCTCTGGAGACAAACTCGACGAGCTGCGCAGCAGCGGGGTGCTCTGATGGACCGCAGCTACCTCTTCGCGCCCGGGCACAACCGCACGCTGCTGAACAAGGTCTTCAACGCCGGCGCCGACGCCGTGATGCTCGACCTGGAGGACGCGGTACCGCCCGACGCCAAGGGCACCGCACGAGCCATGGTCGCGGAAGTCCTGACCGAGCGCGCGGCCTGGGTCCGCGTCAACGCAGCCCACACTGCCTGGTGCGAAGCCGATCTCGCGGCGGTAGCCGAACACGCGTTCGGCATCCGGATCCCCAAGGTCGAGTCCGCCGCCGACGTGGAATGGGTCACCGCACGCGCCCCCGGCAAGCCCATCATCTGCGCCATCGAAAGTGCCCGTGGAGTCCTCGCGGCCCAGCAGATCGCCGCAGTCCCCGGGGTCCGGTACCTCGCCATGGGCGGCGTGGATCTGCAGCGTGATCTGAACACCTGCGGCGGGAACCTGCAAACCCTCTACGTGCGTTCGCATCTCGTACTGGCATCCCGCGCCGCCGGGATCGAACCGCCCATCGACAGCGTGTACCCGCACCTCGACGACCCGGACGGACTGCGCGAACAGGCCGAGTTCGCCCGGTCGCTGGGTTTCTTCGGCAAGTCCGCGATCCACCCCCGGCAGCTGGACATCCTGCACCGGGTGTTCACCCCCACTGTCAGCGAGATCGCCTGGGCCCGTGGGGTTGTCGACGCCTTCGACGCCGCCGGCGGTGAAGCGTTCCAACTGCCCGACGGCGAGTTCGTCGACCTGCCCGTCGCCGACCGGGCCCGCCGGCTGTTGCAGCTCGCCGACACCGACCGCGCGCCGGCAGGCGCCCCGTCCTGAGCGACCCCCGGGACGGATCTCGGCCCCGTGTCGGTGCACCCGTCCGCTCTTCCCGGCTACATCGCGGAGGACCTCTGGGCCGTCAGCACTCCGACGCGCAGACCGTCGACCGTGCGCATCCTGACGGCCAGCGCGGTGACGAATGCCCAGGCCGCAACGGCGGCAATCGCATACCGGATGCTGGCGCCGTCCTGGCTCGGCCACCCCGCCAGCAGCGCGGACGCCACCGCGGTCACGACACAGTAGACGGCCCAGCCCCTCTCGCCGGACGCGGAGAACCGGCGGGTGAACACCAGGCAGGCCGCGACCAGGCAGCCGAATGCCAGGGCGAAACCGACACCGTGCAGCAGCGAGTGCGTACTGAGCTGTTCGGGATTCCCCAGGGGCGCTCCGGCCGGGAATCCCTGCGACGGGTCGGGCGTGAAGATCCCTGCAACAACCAGACCCGCGCCGTAGCCGCCGACCAGCAGCGGCCCCCAGGTCCGGCCCCGGCCGGACGCGAGAGCCCGACCCCTGCCCGACGCCAGAGTCCGGCGTAGCCCGACCGCGAAGGCAAGGACGAGCAATCCGCTGACGATGAAGTTGGCGATCTGAATCGAGCCGTTGTCTCCCAGGCTCAGCAGACTCAACGGCTGCCGGGTGATGTCGAAGCCCTCCCGGGTGAGAACCTGCGCGGCAGCGACCAGCACGAACAGCGGGCCTGCGAGCACCCCGCAGGTCAGTAGGCCCGCGGTGCTTCGGTGGATATCGGACATGACGACTCCTTCGACGATCGGCGCGGTGTCTCCGCGCTCGCCAGGACGTCGAACGGCACACGCCGGAATCGACACGCCCCCATCAACAGGCCCAGCGGAACCATGAACCGGCGCCCCTGGTCCGCCGCCAGTGGCAGGATCCAGGGGTAATCGCCGGCACCGACCCCACCGCAATTGCGACAGGAGCATCGAATGACCGCCACCGCGTACCTGGTCGCGGGCGTGCGCACGCCGTTCGGCCGGTACGGCGGCGCGCTGGCAACGGTGCGACCGGACGACCTGGCCGCGCACGTGCTCCGCGAGCTCTGCGGCCGGTTGCCGTCGGTGGACTGGGAGCACCTTGACGACGTGCTGCTCGGCTGCGCCAATCAGGCCGGCGAGGACAACCGCAACGTCGCCCGGATGGCTACCCTGCTGGCCGGATTACCCGTGTCCGCGCCCGGTGCCACCATCAACCGGCTCTGCGGCTCGAGCCTGGACACCGTGGCGATGGCGGCCCGTGCGGTCCGATCCGGTGACGCCGACCTGGTGCTGGCCGGCGGTGTTGAGAGCATGAGCCGCGCGCCGTTCGTCATCCCGAAGGCGGCCGCGCCCTTCTCCCGGTCCGCCGAAATCTACGACACCACCCTCGGCTGGCGGTTCGTCAACCCCGCGATGGCCGAACAGTTCGGCACCGACTCCATGCCCGAAACGGCAGAGCGGGTGGCCGCCGAATACGACGTCTCCCGTGAGGACCAGGACCAGTTCGCGCTGCGATCACAGGAGCGGACCGCCAATGCCATCGCATCCGGCCGGATGGCCCGGGAAATCACCCCCGTGCCGGTGCCCCGAGCCCGCGGCGAGGCTGTTCTCGTCGAGGACGACGAGCACCCGAGGGCGACGAGCCTGGAAGCACTGCAACGCCTGCGACCCATCTTCCCCGGTGGCACCGTCACGGCCGGCAACGCGTCCGGCATCAACGACGGCGCCGCGGCCGCCCTCATCGCCTCGGGTCGGGCAGTCGAGCAGTACGGGCTGACCCCACTCGCGCGGGTGACCTCCGGTGCGGCGGTCGGCGTCCCACCCCGGATCATGGGCATCGGTCCGGTGTACTCGACCCGGAAACTCCTGCAGCGCAACGGCCTGACGATGGGCGACATCGATCTGGTCGAGCTGAACGAGGCGTTCGCCGCACAGGCACTGGCTGTCGTTCGCGAGCTCGGCCTCGGCGACGATGCCGAGCACGTCAACCCCAACGGCGGCGCCATCGCACTCGGCCACCCGCTCGGAGCGAGCGGTGCGCGGCTGGCGCTGACCGCCGCACTGGAGCTCCAGGCGCGCGGCGCCGACCGCGCGGTCGCCACGATGTGCATCGGCGTCGGCCAGGGGATCTCCGTGCTGCTGGAGTCCCCGTGAGCAGCCACCCGACCCACCCGATAGCAGCAGAACCAGGGAGACAGTCACCATGACGACCATCATCGATCCGGCGGCGACAACCGGACCCGCCGACCTGTCCGAGCGCGCGCGGGACTACCTGAACCTGGACTCTCTGTTCAGCGCGGAGGAGCTGGCGCTACGCGGCCGGGTGCGTGCGTTCGTCGACGCCCGGATCAAGCCGAACATCGCGCAGTGGTACGAGACTGCCATCTTCCCCCGCGAGATCACCACCGAGATGGGCGATCTCGGCCTGCTGGGAATGCATTTGAAGGGCTACGGCTGTGCCGGTCGGAGCGCGGTCGAGTACGGCCTTGCCGCGATGGAACTCGAGGCCGGCGACTCCGGAATCCGCACCTTCGTCAGCGTGCAGGGGTCGCTCGCGATGAGCGCCATCCACAAGCACGGGTCAGAGGAGCAGAAGCAGCGGTGGTTGCCGGGCATGGCAAAGGGCGAGCTGATCGGCTGCTTCGGGCTGACCGAACCGACCGCCGGCAGCGACCCCGCCGGGATGACGACCTACGCGCGTCAGGACGGCTCGGACTGGGTGCTGAATGGAGCAAAACGCTGGATCGGTCTCGCGTCGATCGCCCACGTCGCCGTCATCTGGGCGCAAACCGACGACGGCATCCGCGGCTTCGTCGTCCCGACCGACGTGGAAGGCTTCATGGCGACGCCGATCGAGCCGAAGCTGTCGATGCGGGCGTCCATCCAATGCGACATCACGCTGACCGACGTGCGCCTGCCCGCCGATGCCGTGCTGCCAGGAGTGGTCGGGTTGAAGGGACCGTTCTCCTGCCTGAACGAGGCGAGGTACGGGATCATCTGGGGCGCCATGGGCGCGGCGCGCGACTCCTACGAGGTCGCCCTCACCTACAGCCACCAGCGCACCCAGTTCGACAAGCCACTGTCGGGATACCAACTCACCCAGCAGAAACTCGTCAACATGGTGCTGGAAATCCAGAAGGGCGTCTTGGTTGCGCTGCATACCGGGCGTCTGAAGGACGCGGGAACGCTTTCTCCGGAGCAGATCTCGTTCGGGAAATTGAACAACGTCCGCGAGGCCATCGCGATCTGCCGGGAGGCCCGGACAATTCTCGGCGGAAATGGCGATCACCCTCGAATACTCCCCGCTGCGGCACGCGAACAATCTGGAGAGCGTCCGCACGTACGAAGGCACCGACGAGGTGCACACGCTGATCATGGGGCAGGCTGTCACCGGCCTTCCCGCGTTCCGGTAACAGGCATGCCGCTCAACTCAGATGGACGATCTGCCGCCGATCCCGGCGTGAGCACGCTCAGGAACATCCTGGTGGTGGGCGCCGGCGCAATGGGCTCGCAGATCGGGATGGTCTGCGCACTGGCCGGTTTCACGGTGACCGTCACCGACCGGGATCCCGCCGCGCTCCAACGCGCGGACGGTCAGCTGCGGCAGCGAATGGCGCGCGACGTCGAGAAGGGCCGCCGCACCGCAGCGGACGTCGACGCCGCGTTCGACCGGTTGACGTCCACCACCACCCTCGACGCGGCAGCCGCGGACTACGTGATCGAGGCGGCCGTCGAGAAACTCGACGTCAAGCGGGCATTGTTCGCCGAACTGGACCGGGCCGCCCCGGCACACGCAATTCTCGCGACGAATTCCTCCAGCATCGTCTCTTCACGGATCGCCGACGCCACCGAAAGGCCCGACCGGGTCTGCAATCTGCACTTCTTCAACCCGGCGCTGGTGATGACCTGCGTCGAGATCGTCCGCGGCCCGCAGACCTCGGACGCCACCGTCGAGACATCACGTCGATTGGTGGAAGCGCTGGGCAAGGTGCCCGTCGTCCTGAACAAGGAGATCCCCGGCTTCATCGCGAACCGGATTCTCAATGCCGTCAGGGACGAGGCCATCTTCCTACTGGAGAACGGCGTCGCCTCCGTGCAGGACATCGACACCGCGTGCCGAACGGCATTGGGCTACCCGATGGGGCCGTTCGAACTGATGGACCTCACCGGGATCGACATCGGGTACCTGACCAAACAGGACCGGTTCGCCGAGACCGGGGACCCGAAAGACCAACCCAGTCAGAGTGTCTCGGCGCTCGTCGAACGCGGCGAGCTCGGGCGGAAGACCGGCCGCGGCTGGTACGGGTACGACGAGACCGGGACCAAGACGCCGCGACCGTACCCACACCGGTAAGGCGAGCTCAGCGGATCTCCCGCTCCGGCCGGCTGATGATCGTGGCGATCTGCGGCAGCACCGCGGGATCTATTTGGTGACCTCCGCGATGCGGCAATTCCACGACGTCGGCGTTCCGCTCGCGAAACTGACCAGCGAGCTCCGCCGTCATGCCGCTCGGGATCATCGGATCGCGGTCGCCGTTGGAGATCACCACAACGGTCCCCGTGAGGTCCGCGGCCGGCGGGTCCGCGAACGGGATCATCGCCGACAGCAGGGCCGCGGCGCCGATCAGCCCAGGCTGCTGTAACAGCACCGCCGAAGCAATGTTGGCGCCGTTGGAGAAGCCGACCGCGACCAGCGATCCTTCCGCGATGTCGTAGGCGGCCGAGGCCGTCCGGACGAATTCGGCCAGCTCGTCCGCCCGGCGGCGCAGGTCATCCTCGTCGAAGACGCCCTCCCGCAGCCGCCGGAAGAACCGTGGCATCCCGTTCTCCAGCACCGACCCGCGCACGGACAGCACCGCCGCACCGGGTGAGAGGTGGTCCCGCAGCGGCAGCAGATCATGCTCGTCGCCGCCGGTGCCGTGCAGCAACAGCAGCGGCGATCCCGCAGCAGAGTCGGTGGCCGGAAGGAAGACGTGCGGCCGGTCGAGGCCGGTCTCCGCACTCATGGGACATCCACATCGAGCTCGAGCGGCGGCAGCGCGGCGGAGATCTGCTCGCGATCCGGCTCCAGCCACGGCGGCAGCTTGAGCTTGCGGCCCAGCTCGAGCAACGGCTCGTCGACCGCGAAACCCGGTGCATCGGTGGCGATCTCGAACAGGACGCCGCCCGGTTCACGGAAGTAGATGGACTTGAAGTACTGCCGGTCGAGGATCTGGGTGACCGAGACGCCCTTGCTGATCAGGTCCTGCTGCCAACTGGTCATCGTCTCGAGGTCGGGTGCCCGGAAGGCGATGTGATGCACCGTTCCGCCCGCCTGCAGGCCGCGGTCGGCGACACCGGCGAACACGTCGATGAGGGCGCCGGAGCTCCCCTCGGCCATGCCGAAACGCGACCGGTCCCCCTCCTCGGAGGCGAAGTTCATACCGAGCAGATCGGTCAGCATGTGCGCCGACGGATCGAGCTGCCGCTCGGACAGGGTGACGGCATGCAGGCCGCGGACCGCGTTCTCGGCCGGGATGTCGGCGACGCCGTCCCACCCGGACCGGTGGTCTCCGTCGGAGGCAACGAGGTCGATCACCATGCCGTCGGGGTCGCGGAAGGTCAGGACCTCCTCCTGGTCGCGGGTCCGCGGCGCGTCGGTGTCGATCTCCAGCCCGGTCAGCCGCTGGTGCCACCAGCCGAGCGAGTTGCCCGGCACGCTGAACGCCGTCGCGGTGGTCATGCCCGCGCCCTGCCGACCCTTCGGCACCCCGGGCCACGGGAAGAAGGTGATCAGGCTGGACGGGCTGCCCTGCTCATCGCCGTAGTACAGGTGGTAGCTGTCGGGCGCATCGAAGTTCACGGTCTGCTTGACCAGCCGCAGGCCGAGGGTCCTGGTGTAGAAGTCGACGTTCCGTTGCGGGCTGGTTGCGATGGCCGTGACGTGATGCAAACCCTGCGGACTGACCTGCGTCATGCTCTGCTCCTTCGTCGGTGGTCAGCCCCACTTCAGGCCGGCCGATCGTCCAAGTAGTTTCTACCGAAACTACTTGGTGCCGGGTGAACGTTCAGGACCACCCTCGTCATTCCCGATCAACTGTGTGCTGACAGCCTGAGGCCGGTGAGCTCGCTCAGCATCTCGACGGTGGTGTCCCCGAACAGCACACGGACGGCGAAGCCCGCAGCGGTGACGTCGAAGACCGCGTGGTCGGTATAGACCCGGGTGACGCACCGGATACCGGTCAGCGGGTACCTGCACCGTTTCACCAGCTTTGGTTGGCCGTCCCTGGTCAGCAGATCGGTCATCACGAAGACCTGCTTCGCCCCGATCGCCAGGTCCATGGCGCCGCCGACAGCCGGGATGGCACCGGGCTCTCCGGTGCTCCAGTTCGCCAGATCACCGTTCTCCGCCACCTGCAGGGCGCCCAGAACACAGACGTCCAGGTGGCCGCCGCGCATCATCGCGAACGAGTCGGCCTGGTGGAAGTACGCGGCGCCGGGGAGTTCGGTGACCGGCATCTTCCCGGCGTTGATCAGGTCCGGGTCGACCTCCCCTGGACCGGGTTCCGGCCCCATCCCGAGCATCCCGTTCTCGGTGTGCAGGACGATCTCGCGGTCGGCCAATAGGTAGTTCGCGACCGCGGTGGGTGCCCCGATGCCCAGGTTGACATAGGACCCTTCCGGGATGTCGGCGGCGATCCGAGCCGCCAGCTCATCCCTGGAGATCCGTTGCCGCATCAGGCCTCTCCGCCCGTCGGGGCAGTACCGGGGGAATCCGGTGCGCCGACGAAATCGCCGCCGCGGAGCCACGGCCGCTCCCCCACAGGCACCAGCCGGTCGACGTAGATGCCCGGCGTCGCCACACCTTCCGGGTCCAGCGTCCCGAGATCGACGATCTCGTCCACCTGCGCGATCGTGACAGACGCGGCGGTCGCCATGATCGGCCCGAAATTGCGCGAGGTCTTCCGGTAGACCAGGTTGCCCCAGCGATCACCGCGCCACGCGCTGATCAGAGCAACGTCGGCGTGAATCGGGTACTCCAGCAGGTAGTCCCGCCCATCAATGGTCCGCGACTCCTTGCCGGCGGCCAGTTCGGTGCCGACACCGGTCGGGCTGAAGAAAGCGCCGATGCCCGCTCCGGCGGCGCGGATCCGCTCGGCCAGGTTGCCCTGCGGCACCAGTTCCAGTTCGATCTCGCCGGCCCGGTACAGCCGGTCGAAGACCCAGGAGTCGCGCTGCCGGGGAAAGGAACACACCACTTTCCGCACCTGCCCGCCGGCGAGCAGGGCGGCCAGTCCGGCGTCACCGTTGCCCGCGTTGTTGCTGACGACGGTGAGCCCCCGGGCGCCGTGGGTGCGAAGGGCGTCGATGAGTTCCACCGGCTGACCCGCCCGGCCGAAACCGCCTATCATCACCACACTGCCGTCTTCGATGCCGGCGACCGCCTCGGCGATCGACGTCCGGACCTTGGAGATCACCGGCTACCCCACCGGCCGTGGATCGGACCCGGCCCAGGCGGCAGCCAGCAGTCGCTCGAGGGTCTGCGCCGTGACAGGGGCCGGGTTGTCCGGCGGCACCGCCGGCAGGATCGCGGCAGCTGCCGCAGGAATGTCCTGCTGACGGAACCCGATGTCCCGCAGCGCTTTCGGCGCATCGAGCCGCGCGCGCAACTCCTGGAGACCGTCGATCGCGGGGTCGGCATCGAAGGCCTCGGCGAGTCTGAGCTCCGCGTCCGGTGCGGCGGCGGCGTTCAACGCCAGCACATACGGCAGGACGATCGCATGGGTCTGGGCATGCGGCAAGGCGTACTTCCCGCCGAGCACGTGGCAGATCTTGTGATGCAGCCCTGACCCGGCGGAGGAGAAGGCGACGGCGGAAAGGTAGGCGCCGTACAGGGTCTGCTCCCGGCCGGTCAGGCCGGTGGGGTCCGCGACGATTGCCGGCAAGCCGATTCGCAGAGCGCGAATGCCCTCCGCGGCGAGCGCCTGGTCGATCGGGTCGGTGCGCGAGGCCCACATCGAGTCGACGCAATGCGCGAGCGCGTTCAGCCCGGACGCGACGCTCGTCGGCACCGGCAGCGACAGCGTCAATTCCGCGTCGTAGACGACCGAGCGGGGCAGCACCCGCGGATCGACACCGGTGGTCTTGGTGGCTCGATCCGTCAGCCCCCACACGGTGGTGCCCTCGGAACCGGAGTACGTGGTCGGCACGGCGACGATCGGCAGGCCGCTGGTGAGCGCGATCGCCTTCGCCAGTCCGGTCGTCGACCCACCGCCGATGGCCAGCAGGGCGTCGACGCCGTGCCGGGCGGCGGCCGCCCGTGCTCGCTCGGCGACCTCGACCGGTACGTGCATCGCGATGTCATCGTAGGAAACCGTCACGTCGATACCCGCGCTGACGCGCTCCGCCAGGTCACGCCGGGAACCATTGGCGAGCACCATCACCGACCGTGCGCCCAACCTGGAGATCTCGTCGGCCACCCGATCGGTAGCCTCACCGGAGGCGAAAACCACGCGCTGCGGAAACGTCTCGTGGTCGAAGCGGACGCTCATCGCGGGCGCGCTCAGCTCCTCGACGCGGCCAACTCGGGCGCGGATTCGCCCACCGCGTGGGCCACCCGCTCGACCTGCTCCTTGGCGTCCCCGAACAGCATCGATGCGTTGTCCTTGAAGAACAGCGGGTTCTGCACGCCGGCGTACCCGGTTGCCATGGACCGCTTGAATACCACCACGTGCTTGGCCTTCCAGACCTGCAGCACCGGCATTCCGGCGATCGGCGAACCCGGGTCCTCCTCGGCGGCAGGGTTCACCGTGTCGTTGGCCCCGATCACCAGTACGACATCGGTGTCGGCCAGCTCATCCTGGATCTCGTCCATCTCCAGCACGATGTCGTAGGGCACCCGCGCCTCGGCCAGCAGCACATTCATGTGCCCGGGCAGCCGGCCGGCGACCGGATGCACGGCGAACCGCACCTGCTTCCCCATGGCCCGGAGCTTCTCGGTGAGGTCGGCGACCTGGTTCTGTGCCTTCGCGACCGCCATCCCGTACCCGGGCGCGATGACGATCGATTGTGATTCCTCGAGCAGTTCAGCCAGCGCCGCGGTGGTGGTCTCGTGATAGTCCCCGAGGTCCTGATCGCCGGTCGAGGTGCCGGACTCGGTGCCGAAACCGCCCAGGATCACCGCGATGAACGACCGGTTCATCGCCTTGCACATGATGTAGGACAGGATCGCGCCGGAGGATCCGACCAGGGCGCCGGTGATGATCAGCAGGTTGTTGTTCAGCATGAAGCCCGCTGCAGCGGCGGCCCAGCCGGAGTACGAGTTCAGCATCGACACGACGACGGGCATGTCGCCGCCGCCGATCGCCGCGACCAGGTGCAACCCGAGCAGCAACGCGATGACCGTCATCAGCAGCAGCGCCCAGATGTTCGGCGCCGCCACGAACCAGACCAGCAGCCCGGCACTGACGATCAGAGCGCCGAGGTTCAGCAGGTTCCGGCCTGGAAGGGTGAGCGGCGCGGACTTGATCTTCGCGGACAGTTTCAGGTAGGCGATGATCGAGCCGGTGAACGTGACGGCGCCGATGAAGACCCCGAGGAAAACCTCCACGACGTGCACCGTGTCGCTGGAGTCGGCTTCCGTCAGGTAGGAGTTCACCCCGACCAGAACCGCCGCCAAGCCCACGAAACTGTGCAGGATGGCGATCATCTCGGGCATGTGCGTCATCTCGACGGTCCGTGCGACCCGGGTCCCGATGACGGCGCCGATCAGCAACGCCGCGGCGATCAGTCCCGCGGTCAGCGCCGGGTTCTGCTGGGTTTCCAGCAGCGACAGCCCGACCGTCGCGGCCAGCGCGATGACCATCCCGATCTTGCCCGCGGTGTTGCCCGCCTTCGCGCTGCGCTGATGCGACAAACCCGCGAGGGAAAGGATGAACAGCACGCCGGCGATCAGGTACGCGGCCTGGATGAGGGAATGCAGAGTTTCTCGGTCCATGGCTGCTCAGGCGTCCTTCCGGAACATCGAGATCATCCGGCCGGCGACCCCGAAACCACCGAAGATGTTGATCGAGGCGACCGTTGCCGCGATGAAGGCGAGCACCACCACCAGCACATTCGTGCTGCCGAGTTGCAGCAGCGCGCCGACCAGGATGATGCCGGAAATGGCGTTGGTCTGGGCCATCAACGGGGTGTGCAGCGACGCGCTGACATTGGTGATGACGTAGAAACCGACGAACACGGCCAGCACGAAAACGGTGAAATACCCCAGGAAGCTCGGCGGCGAGAACGTCACCGCCGCTCCGACCGCCACCGCAGCGAGCCCGTACAGGGCATACCGGCGTTGCTGCCGGCGTTTCGCCCGCTCGGCCAGTTCTTCCGGGGTCAGGCTCGGAGCATCGGGCACCGTGGCCTCGGGGGTGGGCTTCGGGGCGGCGGACACCTGCACCGGCGGCGGCGGCCACCGCACCTCACCGGCCTCGGTCACCGTGATCGAGCGCTGGACGATGTCGTCCATGTCGAGCGTCAGCTCACCGTCGCGGCCCGGGGTGAGCAACTTGAGCAGGTTGACGATGTTCGTCCCGTAGAGCTGTGACGTGTGCGCCGGCATCCGGCTGGTGAAATCGGTGTAGCCGATGATCGTCACGCCGTTGTCGGTGACGACCGTCTGGCCGGGCACCGTCAGCTCGCAGTTGCCGCCGCCCGACGCCGCCAGGTCGACGATCACGCTGCCCGGCTTCATCGCGTGCACCATCTCGGCGGTGATCGTCCGCGGGGCCCGGCCGCGGACCAGCGCCGTCGTCACGATGATGTCGGCCTTCGCGGACTCCTCGGCGTACATGCGCGCCGTCAGGGCCGCCTGGTCCTCGGTGAGCGCCTGGGCGTACCCGTCCTTCGAGACCTCCTGCACGGCTCCGCTCGCGGAGACGTAGGTGGCACCCATCGACTCGATCTGCTCGGCGACCTCCGGCCGGACATCGAACGCCCGAACCTGGGCACCCAGGTTGCCCGCGGCGCCGATCGCGGCGAGGCCCGCGACCCCCGCGCCGATGATGAACACCGTCGCCGGCTGCGTCTTCCCGGCGGCGGTGACCTGGCCGCTGAACATCCCGCCGTAGGACTCCGCGGCCTCGATGATGCCGCGGTAGCCGGAGATGTTCGACATCGTGGACAGCACGTCCATCGACTGCGACCGCGAGATCCGCGGGATCGCGTCCAGCGACAGGCCGGTCGCCCGCTTCGCCTGCAGGGCCGCGATCAGCTCGGGATGATCGCCGGGCGCCATCCGGGAGATCACGGTGCCGCCCTCGCGGAGGCGGCCGATCTCCTCAGGGGTCGGCTCATCGACCTTCGCGACGATGTCGCTCTTCCAGACGGCATCTCCCGAGGTGATGCCTGCGCCCGCCTCCCGGTAGGCGTCGTCGGGAAACTTCGCGTCCGCGCCGGCGCCCGTCTCGACGTCGACCAGGTAGCCCAGCGCCAGCAACTTGCCGACGGTCTTGGGCGTGGCGGCCACCAGCGTCTGTCCGTGCCGGCATTCCTTGGGTATCCCGATACGCACCGGCCGTCTCAGTCCTTCCATCGAAGCGTCTGCGACCTCAGTATCGACCACAGCGTGTGCGACGTTCCCGATGAGCGGGCCGACGCGTCGGCCGGAGGGCAGCGTCGCAGGAACCTACCGTGAAACGCGCCGAGTCGGTGGCCGGGACGCCTGGCCCCCGCCGGCCGCCCCTCGCGCGCGCGAAAACCGCCCCGACGGCCCGGTCGGTGTCGAGGGATTCGGCCGGTTCGCGCCCGACATCGAAGCCCTGCTGGACGATCGGCAGACCAGGGATTGGGTCCTGGACGCGCTCCGCCGGGTGGAACGCAAAGCCTGCCCTGCTCGGCGCGAGCGCGCACCTGCTGATCGCCGGCCGGGCTCGTCCGGGGGCTGGGCGAACCCTGCCCGAGCACAGTCCTATCGCTTGTCACATCGGGCTACTAGGGTCTGCTGATCCATCGAGCGGGAGGCACGCGTGACACGAGTACGCAGGCAGTTGTCCGGGGCATTGGTGGCGGTACTGGTCGGGACGGGTGCTCTCGTCGTCTCGCCCGGAGCCACGGCCGCCCAGCCATCTCATTCCGGAACCACCGTGGCTTCCGGTGGGCCGAGGTACTCGGCGGGCGCGCCGGGTGTCGGCGATCCGTACTTCCCCTTCGCCGGCAACGGCGGGTACGACGTCAAGCACTACGGCCTGGACTTGAAGTACACCCCTCCGCAGCCCGACCCGGCACCGCTCGTCGGCACGCTCAACGGCGTCGCGACGATCGACCTGGTCGCCACCCAGAACCTGGACCGCTTCAACCTGGACCTACGCGGCATGGACGTCCGGTCCATCACCGTCAACGGGAAGCGACTCCGCGAGGTGGGTTCCGCGGCGGCCGGCGCCAGGCACGGCGGCCCGGCCTACTGGCAGGTCCAGGACGACGCCGCCCGCGTCTGGGAGCTCACCATCCAGCCCCGGCCGAAGCTCAAAAAGGGTCAGAAGGCCCGGGTCGTCGTCACCTATGGCGGACAGACCACCCGGCCGACGGACATCGAGGACGCGCTGTACGGCTGGGTGACCACCCGCGACGGCGCCATGGTGGTCAGCGAGCCGGAGGGATCGATGACCTGGTACCCGGTCAGCGACCACCCGACCGACAAGGCCACCTACGACTTCAAGATCACCGTGCCGAAGGGCAAGGTCGCCGTGGCGAACGGAATCCAGGCGCGCAAGCCGGTCACGTGGCGGGGGTGGACGACCTGGTTCTGGCACGCCCCGGACCCGCAGGCGAGCTATCTGACAACGGCCTCCGTCGGCGACTTCGAATTGACCACGACCAGGACCGCCGGCGGGCTGCCGATCATCGACGCGGTTGACAAGGACCTGACCGCCGCCAACCGCACGATCACCGACGCCAGCCTGGCGCTGCAGCCCGAGATGATCGCTTTCCTCGAAAAGAGGTTCACGCCATACCCGTTCGTCGCGTTCGGGTCGATCGTGGACGACGACACCGTCGGGTACGCCTTGGAAACGCAGACCCGCCCGGTGTACTCGCTGCGGGCCCGTGAGGGCACGGTGCTGCACGAGCTCGCGCACCAGTGGTTCGGCGATGCGGTCAGCCCGCGGCGGTGGCAGGACATCTGGCTGAACGAGGGCTGGGCGTCCTACGCGGAGTGGCTCTGGAGCGAGAACCAGGGCAGGGAGACGGCGCAGGCAAGTTTCGAGGACATCATGGCGACCCCCGCCGACAACGACTTCTGGAACGTCGCGATCGCCGACCCCGGGCCGCTGGGCCTTTTCGTCGGTGCGGTGTACGACCGCGGGGCGGCGACGCTCCATGCACTGCGGCTCGAGGTCGGCGACGAGGCGTTCTTCGCCGGCGCGAAGCTCTGGCTGACCCGCTACGACAATGCCAATGGGACGACCGAGGACTTCCAGGCGGTGTACGAAGAGGTTTCCGGGCAGGATCTGAGCGAGTTCTTCGATACCTGGGTGCGGAGTACGACCAAGCCCGCCGTCTGACGGGGTAAGCGCCCGGATCCGTGTGGTTCAGCGGGTCCGGGCGGCCACCCTGTTACCTCGCAGCGCGAGCAGGCCGCGCACTCCAACGATCGCGACAACTGTTCCGATGGCCAGCGCGCAGCCGATCAGGACCGCGTGTACCCAGAGGAATGACGTCGGAGTCGATGACCCGATCTCGCCGTGCCAGGCGCGCTGGTCCTGCCAGATCGCGAGCGCGAATCGCGGCCAGATCGCCCAGTTGAACAGTCCGGCCAGCACCAAGAACGTCGACCATCCGCGCGTCAGGATCACCCGTCGAGTATGCCCATCGGCATGGGGTCGCGTGCCGGGTCCCGACCCGTGACGGTTGTCGCGCGGGTTTGTCCTGCGGAATCGGAGCACAAGGCGGAGTTGCGCCGCCCGGCCCTGCTCCAGCCCCTAACCGTGCCCAGCTCCGCCCCCGAACACCGGTCGCTGCACATCCAGTGCCATCCCAGCAGGGAAAATCGCGCATCCGTGGCCCTGGATCCCTGCTGCCGTGGCACCGGGCGAAAAGAGCGCCCCATCGTCCAATCACCCGGATGGGCCGACACTGGCGCCGCTGATGGTGGGACAGTTCAGAAAGGCGCAAATGCTATAAGCGCTTAGACTGCGGCCGAGAGGAAACAGATCGGGTGACGAAGGGAGGATTTCCGGTGGCCAAAGCCCCGACTGTGTATGACGTCGCTGCGCGCGCCGGCGTCTCCATTGCCACGGTTTCTTTTGCCTTCCGTCGACCGGAAAAGGTCAAGGCGTCGACCCGGGAGATGGTCCTCGCCGTCGCCCGTGAACTCGGCTATGTCCCCAGTGCGAGTGCGCGCGGTTTGGCGGACGGCCGGACCCGAGCGTTGGGGCTATTGGCCTTCGATTACCTGCTCGATGCCCCGGAGCACCAGGCCGAGCCGGGCGCTGCACCGCCCACCGCACTGGACTCCGGGAACTCCGACCTGAACGAAGACTTCCGGCTGTTCCCGCTGTACGTCGACGAGGTGCAACGCGGCGTCGAACTGGAATGCTGGCGCCGCGGATATGCGCTGATGATCGGCGGCCGCGGGCACGCAAGTACTGAGGCGGTCGTCGCCGACATTGCCGGCAGGGTCGACGGTATCGCGGTTTTCCCGCATACCGTCCCACCGGATGTGCTGGCCAGGATCGCCTGGCGCATTCCGGTCGTCGAACTGTCCCAGCCCCGGCACGACGACGAGCTCAATCACGTCACCGTCGACAACGCCGGTGGGATGGGCGAACTCACCGAGCATCTGATCACCGTCCACCGGCTGACCGATCTCGGCTTCGTCGGTGACACCAGCGGGTTCGACCAGAACGCGCGGTTCCAGGGCTTCCGCGCGGCACTGCGCGCGGCCGGCCTCCGGGCTCCCCGGCGGTCACTCTCCCCGGCTGGTAGCGCGGCCCCCGACGCACCATGGATCGTCGCTGGACTGGTCGATCGCGGCGACCTGCCGCAGGCGCTCGTCTGCGCGACGGACCAGGACGCGCTCGCGGTGATGGACGCGCTGCGCGGATCCGACGTACGCGTGCCGGGTGATGTCGCGGTCACTGGCTTCGACGGCATCGCGGCCGGACGGATCTGCAGGCCCACGCTCACCACCGTGCGCCAGCCCATGGAGGCGATGGGCCGGGCTGTGGTGGACATCTTGCTCAACCGGCTTGCCGAGCCTGCTCGGCCACCGGTCAGCCGGCAACTCCCGGTGACGCTCTCTGTGCGGGAAAGTTGCGGTTGTTTGCTGTCGTAAAGTCCCGACAAACAGGACAAGCCCTACATTCCACGCTTTTGTTGCTCTCCTGAACCTACGACCTGACCAGCGCTGATGGCGCTCGGCGAACGGTTTCTTGCCTTATTCGAGCGCTACTTGCTTCGGCTTTCACATACTTCTCGGGGGCCTTGCCAAACATCTGTCAATGCGCTTAACTCAGCCCAACAGCTAAGCGCATAAATGCGAGGTCGGTTCAGACGAGAGCCCACCCTTCGCGCCTCTCGTACGTGTCCCGGCGGGTTTCCCCGGGGGCACCACCACTTCTCCGAAAGGGACGTCGATGTTCCGTAACAAAGCCATGGTGACGGCCGGCCTGCTGGCCGCGGTCGTCGCGCTCAGTGCCTGTGGGCGCAGCAGCGAGTCCGAATCCTCTGCACCGCCGGAGTCCGCGGCAGGCATCGCCGAAGGCCCCGCCACCGGCACCATCACGGTCTGGGCGCAGGGGGCCGAAGGTGAGAAGCTCCCCGAACTCGTCAAGGAGTTCGAGGCAGCCAACCCCGGCGTCGAGGTCGAGGTCACGGCCATCCCCTGGGAGGCCGCGCACAACAAGTACCAGACGGCCATCGCCGGTGGTCAGACGCCGGACGTGGCGCAGATGGGCACCACCTGGATGGGTGACTTCGCCGACGCCTTCGACCAGGTCCCGAGCGAGATCGACACCGCGGGCTTCTTCCCCGGCTCGGTGAAATCGAGCGAGGTGGGCGGCGCAACGCTCGGCGTGCCGTGGTACGTCGACACCCGAGTCGTGTTCTACCGCAAGGATCTCGCCGAGCAGGCCGGGTACAGCACCTTCCCGACGACGCAGGAAGACTTCAAGGCAATGGCCAAGGCCATGCAGGAGAAGGCCGGTGCCAAGTGGGGCATCCAGCTGCTCGCCGGCGGGGTCGACTCGTTCCAGAGCATGCTGCCCTTCGGCTGGTCCCGTGGCGGTGAACTGATGAATGCCGAGGGCACCGACTGGACGCTGGACAGTCAGGAGTGGGTTGACGCGCTGACCTATTACCAGAGTTTCTTCACCGAGGGCATCGCCGATCCTGCGCCGAACATGGGCGCCGGCGCTCCCGAGTCGGCGTTCGTCGATGGCTCCGCACCGATGATGATCTCCGGCCCGTACAACATCGGCAACCTCGAGAAGGCCGGTGGCGCAGGCTTCTCCGAGAAGTACGCGGTGGCCACCCTGCCGAAGGAAAAGTCCGGCACCTCCTTCGTCGGCGGCTCCAACCTCGCCGTCTTCAAGGACAGCGAGAACCGCGACGCCGCCTGGAAGCTGGTGCAGTGGCTGTCCGAGCCCGAGACGCAGGTCAAGTGGAGCAAGGCCACCGGCGACCTGCCGGCCGTGCAGGCGGCCTGGGATGATCCATCGCTGTCCGGTGATCCCAAGCTCGCGACGTTCGGCGAGCAGCTCAAGGACACCAACTCGCCGCCGCCGGTCACCACCTGGACCCAGGTCAGCGCCGCTGCAGACACCCAGGTCGAGCAGGTCGTCAAGGCAGACAAGGATCCGGCACAGGCGCTGCAGGAACTGCAGAACACCGCCAAGTCCCTCGGCACGGCGAGCTGACGATGACCTCGAGTCGGGCCACCAATACTCTTCCCGCCGGCGCCGTCGGGGGCGCCGGCGGGAAGCGGGTCGACCCCGGGGTATCCCGGCGCCGGCGGCAGACGCTGACCGCGTGGCTGTTCGCGCTGCCGTTCGTGCTGGTCTTCGGCGTGTTCATGCTGCTGCCGCTGGTGTCGTCGTTCGCGATGTCGTTCACCGACTTCACCAGCCGCGACGTCACCACGCCGCTCGCCGTCGGGTTCGTCGGGATCGACCAGTACACGGACCTCTTCGGCAATCCGCAATTCATCAAGTCCCTGGTCAACACCGGCTATTTCGTCATCATCGGCATTCCGTTGACAATGGTCGTGGCGCTGGCGCTCGCGGTTGCTCTGAACAGCGGTATCGAAAGGTTCCGGACAGCGTTCCGGGTCGGCTTCTACACGCCCGTCGTCACGAGCATTGTTGCGGTGGCGGTGGTCTGGCGTTTCATCCTGCAGGACGACGGTCTGCTCAACACGATCCTGGGCTGGGTCGGCATCAACGGTCCGGACTGGCTCAACAGCACGACCTGGGCCATGCCGTCCCTCATCCTGATGGCCGTCTGGCGCAACATGGGCACGCTGATGATCATCTTTCTGGCCGGCTTGCAGACGATCCCGGAGGACGTCAAGGAAGCCGCCGCGATCGATGGTGCCAATGGCTGGAAGCGGTTCACCAGGATCACCCTGCCGTTGATGCGGCCGACGTTGCTGCTCGGCGCGGTGCTGCTCTCGGTCGGCTACCTGCAGTTCTTCGAGGAGCCGTTCGTGATGACCAAGGGCGGCCCGCTCGACTCGACGCTGTCGATCAGCTACTTCACCTTCAACCAGTTCGGCTTCGGGAAGTACGGGTACGCCTCGGCGGCCAGCTACGTGCTGTTCGTGGCCATCGCCCTGCTGAGCCTGGTGCAGTTCCGGGCTCTGCGATCCAAGGACTGAGGCACGAATGACGATCTCCGAAGACACCCCCGTCGCTCTCGAACCGGGTGGCGCTGTCCCCACCCGTCCGCGCGCGTCCGAACGGCGGTTCTCCCGCCGACGGCTGCTCACTTACCTGGCGCTGATCGCGGCAGTCATCGCCACACTCATGCCATTCCTGTGGATGCTGCTCGGCTCACTGAAGACCGACGGCGAGATCCTGCGCAACCCCTCCGGGTTCCTGCCGGCCGACCCCACACTCAACAATTACGCAACCTGGTTCAACGACCTGAACTTCGGCACGTTCTTCACCAACAGCCTGATCGTCGCCGTGGTCACCGTGCTGGGCAACCTGCTGTTCTGCTCGATGGTCGGGTACGCGCTGGCCAAGATGGACTTCGTCGGCAAGCGCGTGCTGTTCCTGCTGGTGATGATCACCCTGATGGTGCCGGGCGTCGTCACCTTCGTGCCGTTGTTCGTGCTCGTCAGCAAGCTGGGCCTGCTCAACACCTATCCCGCTCTGATCCTGCCGTTCCTCACCTCGCCGCTCGGCGTGTTCCTGATGCGGCAGTTCATGATGGGCATCCCCGACGCGCTGATCGAGGCCGCCAGGATCGACGGCGCCGGCGAACTGCGGATCTTCGCCCGGGTGGTGCTACCGCTCTGCGGTCCGCCGCTGGCGACGCTGGGCATCCTCACGTTCCTCGGTTCCTGGAACAACTTCCTGTGGCCGCTGGTCGCAGCGCAGAGCGAGACGATGTACACCCTGCCGGTCGCGCTGTCGCTGTACTCGACCGGCCAGAACGCCACCAACTACGGCCTGCTGCTGGCGGGTTCGGTGCTCGTGATCGCACCGATCGTGCTGCTCTTCGTGCTGCTGCAGCGGTTCTTCATCCAGAGTGTCGCGACCGCCGGGGTCAAGTAACCCGGCCCCTTCGGCCTCCTGACGAGAATGCGAGATCCCATGACTTCCCCCGCGCCGAGAAACGCTGAATCCCTTGCCTTCCCGCCTGGATTCAGGTGGGGCGCCGCCACTGCCGCGCACCAGGTCGAGGGCAACAACATCAACAGCGACTGGTGGGTGCGGGAACACACTCCCGGCAGTGGGATCGCCGAACCCAGCGGCGACGCCTGCGACAGCTACCACCGCTACCGGGAGGACATGGCGCTGCTCGCCGACGCCGGGCTGGACACCTACCGGTTCAGCCTGGAATGGAGCCGCATCGAACCCGAGCGCGGTTTCGTCTCGCTGGCCGAGATCCATCACTACCGGCGAATGGTGGCCGCCTGCCACGAGTTCGGTTTGACCCCGATGGTGACCCTGCTGCACTTCACCGTTCCGCGCTGGTTCGCCGATCGCGGCGGGTGGCGTTCTCCGGACGCGGTCGAGGCGTTCGCCCGTTTCACCGAGATCGCCCTGCCCATCGTCTCCGACGGCGTCGAGTGGGTCTGCACCATCAACGAGCCCAACATCATGTCGATGATCCACGGGCAGCGGGAGACCGATCTCATCGCCTCTGGCCTCCCCGCACCCGACCAGGCCGTCTCGGATGTGCTGGCGCAGGCCCACATTCGCTCGCGCGAGGTGCTCAGCGCGCTGCCGGCGATCAGGTCCGGCTGGTCGGTGGCCACCCAGGCGTTCATGCCGGAACCGGGTTTCGAGCAGGCCGCACGCGATTACGGGTACCCCCGCGAGCACTTCTTCCTGGAGGCCGCCCGCGGTGACGACTGGGTCGGCGTGCAGGCCTACACCCGGACGATCATCGGTCCGGACGGACCGCGGCCGATCCCGGACGGCGTCGAAACAACACTCACCGGCTGGGAGTACTTCCCACCCGCGCTCGGCATCGGCGTGCGGAATGCCTGGGAGCTGACCGACGGTGTGCCCGTGTTCGTCACCGAGAACGGGATCGCCACCGCTGACGACACCCGGCGCATCGACTACACCCATGGCGCGCTGACCGGTCTGCACGCAGCGATGTCCGACGGCGTCGACGCGCTCGGCTACCTGCACTGGTCGGCGCTGGACAATTACGAGTGGGGTTCGTACAAGCCGACTTTCGGCCTCATCTCCTGGGACCGGCAGACCTTCGCCCGGACCCCCAAGCCGAGCCTGGGCTGGCTGGGCCGCGTCGCCCAGGCGAACGAGCTCCCGGCCGGCGCGCACGACCGTGCCCCCGCCGAGGTCATCAGCCGCTGACCGCATCCCCGGGTCCACCCGACAGCAGGTCGACTCGGCCACCCCGGGCCCATCCCACCAGGTCGAGATGGCGACTTCGGCTCTTGCCGGGGCGGAAATGGAGCCTGAATCGCCATCTCGACCCCCGGCGCGACCAATCCCCCTGCACCCACTGACAAAGGAGTCACCCGTGACCTCGATCTCCCGACGCAACCTGTTCATCGGCGGGGCCGCTGCGACCGCGGCTGTCGCCCTCGGGGGTAGTGCCCTCGGTGGCACGGCAAACGCCTCCCCCACTGCGGCGACCGGGTTCGGGGGCAAACCGCTCCCACCCCCCTCGCGGACCGAGATCCGACGCTGGGCGCAAGACACCTGGGCGTCGCTGGTCGCGATGACCGATGAGAAGACCGGGTTGACGGCCGACAACATCGACGGGCCGATCAGCGATCCGAACCGCAGCGGTTACACGTCACCGACGAACATCGGGGGCTACCTGTGGAGTGCCATCGTGGCGCGGGATCTCGGGCTGATCTCCCGGTCGGAATGCAGCCGGCGGATAGAGCAGACCCTGCGCACGCTGCTGAAGATGGACCACCACGCTCCCAGTGGGATGTTCTACAACTGGTACGACGAGTCCAACGGTGAGGTGCTCACCACCTGGCCGTCGGACGGCAACACCGTCCTGCCGTTCCTGTCCAGTGTCGACAACGGTTGGCTCGCCGCCGCTCTCATGGTCGTCCAGAACGCCGACCGGGCGACGTCACGGTTGGCGCAGCGCCTGTCGGACCGGATGAACTTCGCCGCCTTCTACAACCCGAACGTCAGGCCCGACCTGACCGTGGGGCTGCTGCGCGGCGGTTTCTGGGACGGCGCACACCCGGACGACGCGGTGGAGGGCAATCATCTGGGCTCGGGTCCGAACGTCTGGTACACCCTCAATCACTACGACACCACGGTGTCCGAGACGCGGATCGCGTCGTACATCGCCATCGCCCGCGGGCAGGTTCCGGCGAACCACTACTTCGGAACTTGGCGCACCTTCCCCGACGTCAACTGCGACTGGAAGTGGCAGGAGCAGCGGCCGATCGGCCGGACCCGCAACTACCTGGGTGTCGACGTCTTCGAGGGCGCCTACACCTACCGGGGAATGCGCATCGTGCCCGGTTGGGGCGGGTCGATGTTCGAAGCGCTGATGCCGGCGATGTTCGTTCCCGAGGAGCGGTGGGCTCCGCGATCGTGGGGCGTCAACCACCCACTGACCGTGCGCGCGCACCGCGAACACGGGCTCGAGGAGGCAGGCTACGGGTACTGGGGATTCTCGCCGTCGAGCGAACCGGGCGGCGGTTACCGCGAGTACGGGGTCGATGCGATCGGGCTGAATCCGGAGGGCTATTTCTCCGACGCCGAGAAGACCAACTGGGACGCGGGTTACGACGGCTGCAGGGAAGGCCTCAACCCGACGCCGACCTACGGCGATGGCGTGGTGACGCCGCACGCGTCCTTCCTCGCCATGCATCTCGAGCCACGGGAGACCTACGCGAACCTGGCCAAGATGAAGCGGGAACTCGGTGCCTACGGCGACGGCGGGTTCTACGACGCCATCGCGGTGCGGTCCGGCACCGTCGCCGAGCGCTACCTGTCCCTCGACCAGGCAATGGTGATGGGTTCCATCGGCAACGTGCTCGGCGGCGGCATCATCCAGCGTGCGTTCGCGACCGGTGACGTGCGCCGGAAGATCAAGCCGTTGATCGGCATGGAGCAGTTCGGCGCCGGTCTGGTCTGACCGGCCGCTCGATGGCGCACCGCTGATCGATCTGCGGGTCGGTCAGCGGTGCTGCCAGTGCTCGGGTCGATCCCACTGGCCGGAGCGCTGACCCTGGCCCTGTCCGTATCCCGGCCGCTGTCGGTACCCGGACCGCGGCCCGTATCCCGACCATTCCTCACTGTTGTGCCGCTGCCAGTGCCTCCGACGGTGGCCGCCCACCGAGAGTGCGAAGGCGAGCCAGATCAGCGGGAAAAGGAACAGTGCGTGGGTCAGCACGCCGATCCAGAACAGCCCCATCACCACTGCAACGACGATGAGCCCGCGCGGCGGTCCGCCCCGCGGAGGACCCCACGGACGCGCGGACCGCTCCTGCCTTCCCTGAGCGGCCGACCATGGTCCGTACCACTCGGAAGTGCCTCCGGCCGGTGAGAACGCCCGCTCCTCTTCCGGAAGGTCGACGAACAACGCCGGGAACTCATCCAGATACGTTGCGCTGTAGGCCTTCCCCATCCGCTCGTCGAACTCGTCCGGATCCAGACGTCCGTCGGTGAAGTGCTGGGTGAGCCGGTCCACAGCCTTCTGCCGGTCCGTCGTCCCGGCGCGCATCCGGGCCGGTGTCATGCCCGACCCGGTCACGCCCGACCCGGTCATGACCGATCACTGCCATTGGAGCCGTCGGGGTCCTCGCCCAGGATCCGGTACAGGTCCGCCCTCGTTCGGGCCAGTACCTTGCGTGCCTCGGCCATCTGTTCCGGCGAGCCGGTCCGGGCGACATGCACGAACGCGGCGCCGACCTGGAAGATCAGGTCGCCGAGCTGCGTGTCGTCATTGCTGGGAGCAACGCCCTCCCACAGCGACGCGAACTCCTCCGCTCGTTCCGTAGCGACCCGGCGGCCGTCGTCGGTCAGTCCGTACACCCGCCTGCCGTCCTGCTCCTGCGCACGGACCAGTCCCTCATCCTCCAGTTGCTGCAATGTCGGGTAGACCGAGCCGGGGCTCGGCTTCCACGCTCCTCCGCTGCGCTTCCCGATCTCCTGGATGATCTGGTACCCGTGCATCGGTTGTTCGGCGAGCAGAGCGATCACCGCGGAGCGGACGTCACCCCGGCTCGCCCGCGGTCCGCGACCGCGCGGGCCACCCCAGCCCTCTCCTCCCGGAGATCCCCAGCTCCAGCCGCGGTGCCCCTGCCACGGCGGTTTAGTGCCGCGCGGCGGTCCGAACCCGCTCTCGGCCAGCGTCTTCCGGAGCCAGCCGGGCAGGTCCCACTCTGCTCCGCCACCACACGCATAAGCGGTCATGTCGTCCTCCTGACGATCAGTCGCGATACATCGACGATATATCGTTCGGCCGGTCTGTCAAGAGTTGCTTCGAGGGGGGTGAGGCGGGCGCGCGAGGTTGGTATGGGCCGGCGCGGTGTGCGGGCGAGCCGGCGGCAGGTAACCGCCGACCGCGCCCTCCGACCGCGCGGCGGACATCAGCTCTGCTGTATCAGCCCGATCACGTTGCCGTCGGAATCCCGGACGCTCGCGATCAGCCGACCGCCGCCCACGTCGCTGACCCCCTGGACTTCTTCGGCACCCGCCCGCACCAGTTCGGTGAGTGACCGCTTGATGTCGGTGACGGTCCAGTAGCCGACCGGCCCGGTCATGCCCTTCTGGTGGCCATGCGGATCGAGACCCACCTCGAGACCGCCCACGCTGAACTGCACGTAGTACGGCTCGTCCATCACCGGCTCCACGCCGCCCAGCAGGCCATCGAAAAGGGTCTTCGCGCGATCGAGATCGCGCACCGGGTAGATCACTGTCTGCAGGTTCGAGCTCATTGTTCCTCCTCGGAGTTCTGGTGCGGTGGGCTTCCCTTGCCTCGCCGCCATCCTTCTGACGAATGCCGCGCGCGGAATGTGACAGACCGGTTCCGCATCGATCGGATGGGCCATCGGGGTGCCCCCGGGTATCCCTTCGTCATTCGCAATTCGTATTTCGAAGCCTCTTGCTGCCTCCGCATGGGTGACAGCACGTCCGTCCAGGGAGGGAGCACGGAAATGCATCAACACAACTGGGTACGACGACTGATGCTCGGCACGGGGGTGGTTGCCGCACTGTCATTGGCGGTGGCGGCACCCGTGGCCGGTCAGTCGGCGTCCCACGCGCCGAATCCGGCGCAACTGGCACCACCGACGGATCCGCAGTCGGGAGACCCAGGGGAAGGGTTCTCCGGATATGTCGGATACCTGGGGGACGGTGGTGGAGGGGCCGCAACGGTCGACGAGACAGCTCCCAAGACTGAGCCTCTCGGGCCGATCGGCAGCACCGACGGGCACAGCCCGGACGTCCCTGGTGCAACCGGCGCGGCAGAGGCGCCGGAGCGCACGGCCGTCGCGATTCCCGCGGCCCCGGCCCCCGCTGAAGTGGCCGCCGTCGAGTCGGCCGTCGCCGCTGATGGCGCCGCCAGGGTCATCGTGCTGATGCGCGCACCGGTGCAACTGGAGGCCGGTTTGTCGGCGTCCGAGGTCGGTGCCCAGCGCGCCGCGATCGCCACGTCCCTCGACGGATTGGAAGACACACTCTCTGGCACAGGCTCGAAGAAGCTGAGCGAATTGGAGGTCGTTCCGTCCGCGGTGTACGAGGTCACGGACGCCGGACTCGATGCATTGCTCGCCGATCCGAATGTGGCGTCGGTGACGCTCGACGGTCAGGTGTCGGCGGAACTCGCGACCAGCACCGGCGTCATCGATTCCGACTTGCTCAACGCCGCAGGCGTTCTCGGCAACAACTTCGACGGCAGCAGCACGGGCGCCTACCAGGTTGCGATCATGGATTCTGGCGTCGACGGTCAGCACAACGCCTTCACCGGCCGCATCGTGCGGCAGGGCTGCTTCGTCACCGACTCGTCGTGCCCCGGAGGGACCAATTCATCCGTCGGTGCTCCATCCGGCGAGGAATGCACCCATTCCACCGACTGCGACCACGGCACCCATGTCGGCGGGATCGCGGCCGGCTCTTTCTTCGCCGGTGGTCACGAGGGGGTTGCCCGCGGCGCGGGCATCGTGGCTGTCAAGGTGGCGCAGGACAACCCGGCCAGTGCCCGGTGGACTGCCTTCTTCTCATCCATCGACAATGGCCTGCAGCACCTGATCAACCTGAAGAACACCACCAACCCGAACCTTGTCTCGGTGAACCTCAGCATCGGCACCGATGCCGTGTTCACCGCCGGCAACCCGGCCTGCAACGCCGTCGACCCGACGACCAACATCCTGTTCGGGCAGCTGCAGGCGCTGGGCGTCGCAGTGGTCGTGGCGGCGGGCAACAACGGCAGCAACACCGGAATGTCGTTCCCGGGATGCCTTCCCAACGCATTCGCGATCGGTGCGACCAATGACGCCGATGTGCCGGCGGGCTTCACCAACTCGAACGCGGGTCTGCGCTGGTGGGCGCCGGGTGTCAGCATCGACGCCCCGATTCCGACCGGCAACAACCATGGATCAAAGGACGGCACGTCCATGGCGACCCCGCATGTCACGGGGGCGTTCGCGCTGCTCCGGGAATGCGTCGACGGAAACGGTGTGCCGCTGAGCAATGCTGCCGTCGCGGCGAACCTGGACAACACCGGTGTCAATGTCACGCGCAACGGCGTCACGCGGAAACGGATCAACGTGCTCGATGCGGCGACCCGGACGGTCAACAACAATGATTTCGCCTTCCCGGAAGTGTTCGCGGGTGCAGGCCCGATCAATGATTTCGATTTCAACGTCTGCGCGGATTCGGAAACCGGCGAGCCCGGACCGTTCAGCGTCGACAACAGCATCTGGTGGCAGTGGACGGCCCCGTCGGTCGGCACCGCGACCATTTCCACGGAGGACAACGGGTCGAACGTCACCACCTTCGACACCCAGCTGACGGTCTACACCGGCAACACGCTCGGCAGCCTGACGCCGGTCGCCTTCGACGACGATTCCGGCACCGGACTGCGCAGCCTGACGGTGTTCCCGGTCAACGCCGGGACGGTCTACCGGATCAAGGTGGACGGGTTCGCCGCCACCAACGGTCTGCTCAACCTGCACATCCAGCAGGGCCCGCCGCCGCAGTGCTTCGGCGTCCCGGCGACCATCGTCGGCAGCATCAACGGGGAGACCATCAACGGGACTGCCGGTAACGACGTCATCGTGGCGGGTGACGGCAATGACGTCATCAACGGGCTCGGCGGGAATGACAGGGTCTGCGCCGGGAACGGCAACGACACCGTGAACGGCGGCCCAGGTGACGATTTTGTCCTGGGTGATGCCGGCGCCGACACGATCAACGGCGATGCCGGCAACGACACACTGGTCGGCAACGCCGGCGGCGGTGACGTCAACGACACCGGGGACACCATCAACGGCGGCACCGGCAATGACTTCATCGACGGCTGGGTCGGCAACGACCGGCTCGACGGCCAGGACGGCAATGACACGCTGCTCGGCGCGGATGGCAACGACCGGCTGATCGGCCGGTTGGGCAACGACAGCTACAGCGGCGGAGCAGGTGTCGACACCGCAACGTTCGGAGCCTCGCCCGCGGCCGTCACGGTGAACCTCACCGCCGGAACCGCGTCCGGTGAGGGCACGGACACCATCACCGGTGTGGAGAACGTCGCGGGATCGTCGTTCAACGACATCATCGTCGGCGACACTGCCAACAACGTCCTGGACGGCGGGCCGGGGAACGACCGGGTCGACGGACAGGGCGGCAACGACGCGGTCCGCGGCGGCACCGGCAACGACCGGCTCATCGGCCGCGCCGGCAATGACAGCTACAACGGCGGGACCGGAGTCGACACCGTCAGCTTCGGGGCCTCTCCGGTAGGCGTCACTGCCAATCTGACCACCGGCACCGCAACCGGTGAAGGCAGCGACACCCTTGCCGCTGTCGAAGATCTGGCCGGCTCGAACTTCAACGACCGCTTGATCGGCAATGCCGGCAACAACGTGCTCGACGGCGGCGGCGGTAACGACCGGGTCGAGGGTCAGGCAGGCAACGACGCCGTCCGCGGCGGCACCGGCAACGACCGGCTCATCGGCCGGGCCGGCAACGACAGCTACAACGGCGGGACCGGAGTCGACACCGTCACCTTCGGCGACTCACCAGCAGCTGTCACCGCCAACCTGACCACCGGCACCGCAACCGGTGAAGGCAGCGACACCCTTGTCGCTGTCGAAGATCTGGCCGGCTCGAACTTCAACGACACCCTGACCGGCAACGCCGTTGCCAACGGCCTGAGCGGCGGCAACGGGGCAGACCGGATCGCCGCTCTCGCCGGCAATGACCGGCTCTCCGGCGGCGGTGGCGTCGACCGGTGCGACGGCGGTACCGGGGTGGATACGGCGTCGACCTGCGAGATGCTGATCGGCATTCCGTAACCATCAGCCGAGGCGACGTGATGGTGCCATGCGGCGCGGTCACGTCGTGGCAGGCGAGATCTGTTTCAGCGAGGAGCCGGCGGTCGGGAACCGCCGGCTCCTTCGTGTGCTGCCGATCGGGAGCTACCGTCTGCGGGACGATGATCGACGGAGGCAAGCTGATGAGCACCGATACGACCGGTGAGCTGGGCAACATCCTCGGTGTGTGGGCGCACCCGGACGACGAGGCGTACCTGTCCGCCGGCCTGATGGCCCGTGCTGTGGATGCGGGCCGGCAGGTCTTCTGCCTGACCGCCACCCGGGGTGAGGCCGGTTTCCCGGCCGACGACCCCCGCTCGCTCGATGAGCGAAAGGCACTGCGGCAGCAAGAGTTGAGCGCATGCCTGGAGATTCTCGGCGTCACCGAGCACCGGAATCTCGGGCTTCCCGACGGGGGCTGTGCCGACATCCCGGACGAGGAACCGGTGGCCGTCGTGGCGGCGCTGATCGAACAATTGAAGCCCGATACGGTGCTCACCTTCGGTCCCGACGGGGGCACCGGGCACCCGGACCACATCTCGGCCTGCCGCTGGGCCACCCTGGCTCACCAGCGGGTCGCACCGCCCGGGTGCCGCCTGCTGTATTCCACCAAGACGACGGCATGGGAGGAACGCTTCCTCAGTGGCATCGATCGGTCGCAGATCATGATGGTCGAGGGCCTCGAAGCGGAGCGGGTCGAACCGGAAGAGCTCGCCATCTGGCTCAGCTGCGACGAGGAACTACTGGACCGCAAGGTGGCCGCCCTGCTCGCCCAGGCGAGCCAGGTCGACACGATGGTCGGCATGGTCGGCCCGGAGGTCTACCGCGAACTGGTGCGGGACGAATTCTTCCGCGACCGAAGGGACAGCGACCTGTCAGCCCCCCGCTGACCGGCGGCGTCCCCTGCGACTCGGTCGACATCGAACAAGCAGTGCCGCAACTCGCGGCCGCCGAGGGGCCGTCATACCTGCGACCACTCCGCGGCAACGTGCCCACGTCGAGGTCGTGCACCCCCCACCGTCACACCGTTCGACACCACCACGGTGTCGGCCGAACTGAACGCCGACCGGCTCGCGCTCACCCTGGAGAACCACACCATCACCGATGGCCTCTTCGAAACCGTCGCCTCGGCAGCGGTCTCGCGGGAGTCCACCGAAGGATGCTGCCGGTCGCACTGCCGGATGCGTTCCTCGACGCCGGTCGGGGCGCAGGGTTCCGCCCACCAGGAATGGCGTGCCTGGGTAGCCGCGCTCGTGGAAACCGGTATTTCCGAGGCTGACGCTTCAAGCGTCAGCGCGATCTTTCCGAGTGCTACCCGCTTTCGAGGCACGATTCGTTCTGCCGGTGTAGGCCACTGCCAGCCTGAACACGGCCCACAGGACACCCGTCACTGCTGTGGCGGTGAGCGCGATACCGAGGTCGGGCTGGAACAGTCTGATGTTGGCCAGCGGTGTGCCGAACAGGTTCGGCACCAGGTACAGGAGCACCCAGGCTGCGGCAAGCGTGGTGAGCAGCGGGAACCACAGGCTGAACAGGCCGAAGACGCCTGACTTGGCGCGAATGTCGGCACGGCGCCGCCACGCCCAGATCATGCTCAGCGCGTAGACGAACGGGAGGAGCACGAGAGAGAGGAACAGGGCCTTCTGGAACAGGCGCGACCCTTCGCCGTCGTAGTCGAGTCCCAACGCCGCGGCGGTGATGCCGTTGCGGAGTTGGGTTGTCTCACCGAACCCGATTCCGCTGCCCGCGTTGACGAGCACGACGGCGGCCTTCTTCTCGGAGGGCTTCATGGTGGCGAGTGTTTCGTAGCCTGGGCTCGTTCCGGAGTGCCAGACGGTTCCGTTGCTCGAGTCCACGAACCAGCCAAGGCCGTAGAAGGGCGATGTCGCGCTGGCCGGACGCATCATCAGGGACTTGCCTTCTGCGCTCAGCACATCGTCGTGGTCGTTCATCATCGTCTGCAGGTAGCGGGCCAGGTCGTTGGCGCTCGCGACGATCCCCCCTTGTGGTGCCGTTCCGCGCTGCGTGGTGTTCTCGGGGAGGGGCTGCTTGGTGGCGAACCACGGTGTGTGTCCGGTCGCCATGTCTTCGTGGACCTCACCGTCGGCGACGAAGCTGCTTGTCATGCCGATCGGTTCGAGGATGTGTTCTGTGACGTAGGTCTGGTAGTCCTGCCCGCTGACGACCTCGACCACCCGTCCAAGGATTTGGTAGTTCGTGTTCGAGTACTCCCACTCCTCGTCGGGTGCGTGGGCCGGATTGACTTCTGCAAGCTGGTCGACGCGGCGCGCCAGCTCGTCGGCACCGCCGACGCTGTCTGTGTGGGACGCGTTTCCTTGTCCGGTGGAGTAGCCGCTGGTGTGGCTGAGGAGCTGACGGACAGTGATGTCGCCGGCGGCACGGCCTGAGAAGACGTCGAGATACTGGGACACCTCGGCGTCCAGCTGGATCTCGCCTGCCTCGACCAGCTGCATGACGGACAGTGCGGTGAAGCTTTTGGAGATCGAGCCTGTGAGGAACGGGGTGTCCGCCGTGACTGCCTTCTCGCCGCCGAGCCTGACGACACCTCGCGCACCGGCCGACGTGATCTCCCCGTCGACCACAACGGCATAGGCCAGACCGGGTGCCCCTGACGTGGGCATCTCCCTGTTGATGGCATCGTCGATCGAGTCGCCCGGTGCGCTCATGGGCAAGGCAAGGCTCAGACCAAGTGCTGTCAGCGTGAGAAGTGTCCGCACCCGACCATCCTCTCCAAGCTCATCCGCCCTCCGCATCCGTGCTGGGGTGCCGGCTCGGCCGGGATCCTCGGGGCGGGGCTCACGACGGATGCCCGACCGGGGCCATGCTGTTATCGCTGGCGACTGTTCTCGCTGGCTTGGTCGAGGGGTGTGGTGGGGGCCGCACGTCGGCCGGTGGCCACGAGCAGCAGCCAGACGGCGAAGCTCATCTCGCCGATCACCGACGGCACCGCGACGAGGGCGAGGAACAGGTCGGCGAAGGCCTCGTAGTCGGCCAGCAGCAGGTGGGCGACGGCGTCGAGGACGTAGGCGGCTCCGGCGGCCAGGAGCAGCCAGGCAATCCACTTCGGGCCGCGGGCCTTGAGCATCAGCACGCCCAGCACGACGAGGTGGGCGCCGAAGGCGGCGAGACCGGCGACCCAGGTGAAGTCGAAGGTCTGCAGGGCCAGCAGGACGGCGGCGTCGTTGGCCTCGCCGAGGGCGTCGGGGGCTCCGATCAGCCAGAGTGCGGCGTAGAGGAAGCCGAGCGCGGCGCCGAGCACGACGGTGTAGGTCAGCCGGAACCAGGCCGACAGCAGCGACAGGTCGCGATGGACCGGACGGAACAGCACCCACAGTGCCCAGGCGACGACGACGTCGATCACGAAGATGCCGAGGAACGCGACGGCGCCGAGGCGGAACGAGGCCTCGGACTCTTGGAGTGCGGCCGCGGTGCCGGCGGCGTCGCCCGGCTGGATGACCGGGCTGAGCGCGAGGAAGTTGGCGAAGATGCCGAGAACGAAGAGGGCGAGGTAGCCGCCCGCCGCCCAGCCGGCGGCGGTGCGGGAAGCGGTACTGGTCGTGCTGGCAGTGATGGTGGCAGTCATCGGTTGACTCCTCCTGTCGGGTATCGGGTGTGCCGGTCAGAGGGTGACGGCGACTTTGCCGCGGGCGTGTCCGCTCGTGACGTGGTCGATCGCCTTGGCCGCCTCGTGCAGCGCGTAGGTGCGCTCGAGCGCCGGTCGCACACGGCCCTGGTCGACCAGCTGGGCCAAGGTGTGGAGGTCGTCGGAGTTCTCCTTGCTCAGCAGGGCGGTGAGCCGCTGGCTCGCCAGCGGTGAGAGGGCGAGCGCGGCGAGCTGGCGGTGGGTGCCGCCCAGCCAGCGGTCGCCTCCCTCACCGCCGACGATGACGAGGGTGCCGGTGTCGGTCAGGAGCCGGCGAAGCTGACGGATGGGACGGAGACCGGCGATGTCGAGGACGACGTCGTAGCGGGTGCCGTCGTCGAGGTCCTCGCGGGTGTAGTCGATGACGCGGGTGGCGCCGAGAGCACGGACGAGGTCGGCCTTGCCGCCGCTGGCCACGCCGGTGACATCGGCGCCGTACGCCGTCGCGATCTGGACTGCGTACGAGCCGACACCGCCGGAGGCGCCGATGACCAGCACCCGGTCGCCGGCGCCGATCCGGCCGGCGTCGCGGACCGCCTGGAGTGCGGTGAGCCCGGAGACCGGCAGCGTCGCGGCCTCCTCGAAGGAGAGCCCGGCCGGCTTGCCCGCCACCCGGCCTTCAGGCACCACAGCCAGTTCGGCGAAGGACCCGTCGGCGGTGCCGATCACCTCCTCCCCGACGGCCACGGTGGTGACCTGCGAACCCACCTCGGCGACGACGCCGGACACATCGCGACCCGGAACGGGGTGCTTGGGGCGGCGGAGCCCGAAGGCCAGGCGAACGGCGTAGGGGTGCCCGGCCATCAGGTGCCAGGTGCCGCGGTCCACCCCGGCTGCTCGGACGCGCACGATCACGTCGTGCGGACCGGGGGTCGGGTTCGGCGCCTCGGTCAGGGTCAGCTGCTCGGTGCCGCCGTAGCGGTGTTGGTGGATGGCTTGCATGACGCTCCTTTGTGTACGCTGTATGTTATTGAGACCAACCGTAAACGTACGGCGTATGTTTTGTCAACGGCGGGATTGCGCCGGTCAGGAAGGAGACGCTGAATGGCAGGCAGGCCACCCTCGGGCGCGGAGCGGCTCACCCGCGCGGGAATCGTCACGGCGGCCGTCGAGCTGGCCGACGCCCAGGACCTCGCGGCGTTGTCCATGCGCTCGGTGGCGCAGCGGCTCAGCGTGACGCCGATGTCGCTGTACAACCACGTCGCCAACAAGGAGGAGCTGCTCGACGGCATGGTCGACGCCGTATTCGCCGAGTTCTACGCCCCCGTGCCCGGAGCCGAGTGGCGCAGCGAGCTGCGGCGGCGCGCGATCACCGCCCGCGAGGCTCTCAAGCGGCACCCGTGGGCCGTCGGACTGATGGACTCCCGCCGCAACGCCGGCTACGAGACCCTGCTCCACCACGACGCAGTGATCGGCTGCCTACGCGAGGCCGGCTTCTCATTGACCCTGACCGGGCACGCCTTCGCCGTCCTCGACGCCCACCTGTACGGCTTCCTGGTCCAGGAAGTGAGCATGCCGTTCGAGCCCGGCCAAGACCTTGCCGACCTCGGCAACCAGATGATGGCTGCACTGCCCGCGGGCCAGCTGCCGTACTTCCGCGAGTTCACCCTCGAGCACGCGCTCCAGCCCGGCTACAACTTCGGCGACGAGTTCGAGGTCGGGCTCGACCTCATCCTCGACGGCCTCGCCCAACAACTGGATTTGGCCGAACGCGGTCTTGCGTCCTGATCGGCGGTGCCGCCCAGGAACGGTGCGTTGTGGCGAGGCGGCGCGATGGCCCGGCTCTTGTGCTGGATCGGTGACGTCCATCGCCGCCGCAACCGCTTTCGCAGGCCCAGATCACGACTTCGATTCGGTTGCGTGCCGCGAGCTTTGTCATGAGTGCCCCGGGCGGCACCTGCCTCGCGTGCTCGAGACCAGGACCGGGGCGTCACCTGACAACCAACCTGGGAAGCGTCTGCAAGCCAATCCGTAGTACCGGTAATGCGAACCCACATCGTGATCGCGGAACCCACCCGACCACGTTGGCGAACCTCGAATAGTGCATTTGGTGCGCGAGGGCGGCAGTGGCAGTGGGCCCGTTGCGGTGTTTGGCGACCATCAGGTCGGCCTCACCGGCCCGCGGGTCGTCGGCCTCCGGGCACGCGTCCGCGGCGTGGCATCGGAATTACCCGCCGCGATGCGACGAGAATCCGCAGTGAGAAACGTCCATCTATCGAGAACCGAATCCGCCGTTGCTCCGTATCCATCTACGAAGGACACCTGCACGACGCGGATCACCCACCGGCGATCGGCGGCCGATGCCCGGCCGCTGCGGCGAGAGACCCGCATGTCCGCCACCGACCGGCAGCCGATGCCCGGCTGCCGGTGGCGGGCAGGGTGCCTGTTCGACAGGGTGCGGTCAGGCCGCTGCGGCGACCCGTTGCAACAGCGCCGACGCCTGTACAGCCAGCGGACTCGCCCGAACCCCGGTCCGCACCGCGTTCGCGAGCAGACCACGTACCCGGGCGAGGTCGAGGGTGCGGACCGCACGCCTGAGTTCGGTGTCGAGGGAGAACTGCTGCAGCGCCTGCCGGTCGGCGACGGCCAACCGCTCGACGTCGTTACGCCACTGCGGTCCCGCGGTTTCGGTGGGCACCGGTACGGTCATTGCGGCAGTCGTCCTTCTGATCGGTCCGGGCTGGGCCGGGACAGGTCGGGCCGGGACTTGCTGTGCCGGGACATGCCGTGCCGGGACTTGACGTGCCGGTGCCGGCAGTCGACCTGAGCCGAGGGACAGAGAGCACAGCAGGCCCATGACCAGCCCCGTGTGATAGGTCGTCGCCGTGACGAAGTCGGCGCGCAGTGCCGCATTCTGGCGTCGATACCCGGCCAGGTCGATGGCCAACGACGGCAGCACGCCCACTTCGTCCTCCACCCGCGCCAGCACACCGAACGCGAATGAGGCCGCCGGTGACCATGGCTCACCGAGAAGCGGCCAGGCCATCAACAACTCGGCGGCCAGGTCGAAGTCGTCATCGTCCATGGCTCCCGCGAGGGCCGATTCGATCTCCGCCAGGATCGTGCCGGCGGGTCGCGGCAGTGGTGCGGTCAGCGCGCCGAAATCGGTTGCGTAGAAGAGGCTGTGGGTGACGGCATACAAGTCGTCGCGGGTGCCGGTGAGCAGGTCCGTCGGCGCGCCGAGCGCGGTTCGGGCGATGACATCAGCGGCCGGCGGCGCGCCGCCCCGCAGGTGATCGAACCAGTCCTGTTCCAGCGCCCTGTATGGCACCCGCTCCCGCGCCGCGGACGGTGGAGCTGCCAGCGCACGGTCGAGCATCGAGTCGAAGCGCTCATCGACCAGACCGGCGGCGCCGAGCAGGATGTGCCCGGCCGCCCAATCCCGCGCGACAGCCGGATGCAGGCACAGTCCGAACGCCACCCTGTCGTTGCGGGCCAACGGTTCCAGCCGGTGAAGCAGATCGCGGGCGCGGGTGACGGCACGGTCGCCGGCTGCGGAAGTCCCGGCCACCAAGCGGAGCAGGATCGCAGTCTCAGCGATGATCTTGACCGGCGGGGCCTCGAGCCCGGCGAGATCCAATTCGGTGTCTCCGGCGGCCAGATCAAGTGCGCTGCAGGCGAGTTCGAGAGATCGCCCGACGCGCCGGCGCAGGTCGGCGGCCGCCCCGGCCGGCACGTCGAACGACATCCGGATCAGCCGAACTGCTTGTTCGGGAGCTCCCGAACCAGATCACGCAGGACGTTCAGCCGCTCGAGTTCAAGGTTCGGCCGCGGCCACTTGTAGACCCGCAGATCGCTGCCGCAGAAACGGATCCAGCCGTCGTCCTCCCCGATGAACTTGGAGCCGTGCGCGCCGATCGTCCTACCGATCGCCTCGAAGTCAACGGCCTTCGTGTCGAGCAGCATCGCGACGATTTCGCGATCGCTCTCGTCCAGATTCCCCATTGCAATTTCCCCCTCGTGCGCCGATCGGCGCATCCCGTTGCGCCCGTGTGGCGCAATGAGGGAAGTATCGCGCAATTGTCGATGCGGTCAAATATATTTCTGTTCCCTTATGCGATTCTTGGAATAACGAGTTTCCGCGCACGCGGCTGAGACCCGTTCAGCCGCCTCGACATTCGCCGACTGGCGGTCGCGCGGTATTGTGCGGCCCCGCGGACCGCCAGGCAGCCGGAGCCGTTACCTGCCACAAAGGAGGGTCCCGTCGCCCGCGTGATACCGCGAATGGTCATGGCCCGGCCAACGGTGAGGGTCCCGGCATGGGTCAGGGCTTCATATGGGCGGGACCCGGTATGGCTCAGGATCGGTGAGCGGGGGTCAGTAAGAGGCGAGGTCCGGTACCCGAAGGTGCGGCATCACGAGGTCGAACAGCTTCACGTCGATGATGTCGGACCCCAACTGGTGCTTGCCGTCGGAACGGGCCAACCGGCGCTCGGCGGCCTCGGGGCTGTCATAGGCAACAGTGATCGCGGCCCGACCCCACTCAGGATTCACCAGCACGCTCGCGCTGCAGTAGCCGCGGATGGCCCTGAGCGCCGGAAGGCTGACCGCCGAGAAATCGTCGATGAAGGTTTCGGTGGCTTCCCTGGGTACGCGGAGCCACGTCACCCGCACGCAGGCGGCCGTCTTCGAGTCGTACCGCCGGTCCATCGCCGCGACCCGCCACTCCTCGATCTCGGCGGTGCCCTCGAGGGTCTTGGCGATCCGGTCTCGGATCGGCCTGATCTTGACAACGCTCGCGTGCATGGCCTCCTGCGACTCCCAGGCCGTCGTCACGATGCACAGACCGGTCGACCGCTGGGCAATGGCCGACATGCCGATGCACCGGGGCATCGCGAGGATGGCCGGCACGGCCTCGTCGCGGATGAAGGCAACGCCCCGGTCGACGGTGTCAGCGCGACCCTGATACGTCACAGTGCGGGCAAAAACGGTCACTGCACACCTCTCCGTGTTGCGACGCCGCGTGGCCACGCCGCCTGTCGACTATTTTCCTCTCCGCACGGCCCCGGCGCCATGCGCCGCCGGAGAGGACGATCACAGGGAGGCATTAAACCTGCCGAACGGCCGCACGCCCAAACTCACGGCCGATGCCGGCCGGTGCGCACCGGTCCGTGGTGGGAACCCTTGCTGTATGTCCAAGCTGATCCTGCCCTCCGATTCCAGCGACTCCCCGGTGGCGTGGCTCGCGCTCACCGCGGCCGTGGTCGCCGTCCTCGCACTGATCCTCGCCGCGCTGATCGGCCTGGTGTTCCGGCGATTGGGCCGGCGATGGCCGATCGCGGTGGAGGCCTCCCGGCGCGGTCGAGTACCACTCCGGCTGCTGTTCGTCCTCGTCGCGCTGCGTCAGGTGTTCTCGACCTCGACGGCGCTCGGAGATTGGCAGGGTGTCATCGTCACCGTCCTCGAGCTTGCGATTCTCGCGGTGTGCGGTTGGTTGCTCGCTGTGCTCGCCCAGGTGGTGGAGGACCTGACGCTGGCCAGATTCCGGATGGACGTGGTCGACAACCGGCGAGCCAGACGGGTGCGCACCCAGGTGATGCTGCTCCGCCGGCTGGCTGTGGCGGCCATCATCACCCTGGTGATCGCCGCCATGCTGCTCACGCTGCCGGGCGCACGGCAGGCCGGTGCGACCATTCTTGCCTCGGCCGGCGTGATCGGCATCGTGGCCGGTCTGGCCGCCCAGTCCTCGCTGTCCAACCTGTTCGCCGGCCTGCAGCTCGCTTTCACCGACGCCATCCGGGTCGACGATGTTGTCGTGGTGGAGGACGAATGGGGGCGCGTCGAGGACATCACCCTGACCTACGTCGTCGTTCACCTCTGGGATGACCGGCGGCTGATCATGCCATCGACGTACTTCACCGGCACGCCGTTCCAGAACTGGACCAGGAAGGAATCCGCGGTCCTGGGAGCGGTGGAACTCGACGTCGACTGGAGAGTCGCGCTCGACGCCCTGCGAGCGGAGCTCGACCGCGCCCTGCACGCCTCCGAGTTGTGGGACGAGCGGGTGGGCATTCTGCAGGTGACCGACGCCGTCAACAGTCAAGTGCGTGTCCGGGTACTGGTGTCCGGCGTCGATGGACCCACAGTCTTCGACCTGCGTTGTGAGATCCGCGAAGCGCTCGTCAGCTACCTGCAGCGCGAACACCCGGACGCTCTGCCGCGGATCCGGGTCGAACGGACCGGCGCTGCGGCCGGCGCACTGTTCGAGGCGGACCGCGCGGCAGCGCCGGCCGAGGTGCCCCCGTGGGACTCCGGGGCGGAGTCGACCCGCACGCAGGGACTCTTCACCGGCAGCGACGAGGCCCTGATCAGGGCGCGCGGGTTCCGCGGCCCTGAGGACGCCCCGACCAAGGGGTCCGTGCCGCAGCATCTGAGGTGGCCGGACGACGACGAACCGCGGCGCCGGTGAGGGCGCCGCGGTTCGCGTCAGATCGTGCCGGTCAGTGCACCGTGAAGGTGTCCGAGACCTCGACGTCATACGGAGTGGTGGTGTTCTTGTTGACCTGGGCGATGTAGGAACCGGGTTGCACGACCGGCGGCCCGGCGGCGTCGATGTCCCCGCCGCTGACACCGAGCGCGGACAGGTCGAACCTGATCCTGACCGTCTTCGATTCGCCGGCCCTGAGGGTGACCCTGGTGAAGCCGACCAGTCGCTGCGGCGGCGTGACGACGTCACTGACCGGTTGGTTCACGTAGAGCGGGATGATGTCCGTTCCGGTCCGCGCGCCGGTGTTGGTCACCTTGAGCTGCGCGGTGACCCGGCCGTCGGCGTTCACGTGTTCGGGCACCGACAGTGCACTGCGCTCGAAGGTGGTGTACGACAGGCCGAAGCCGAATGGGTACAGCGGGTTGTATCCGCTCCCGGGGCCGGACGCGGTGCTCGGCAGCTGGTCGAAGAACTTCGGCTGGTCGCCCAACGGCGAGGGGGCGGTGGTCTGGAAGTCGCCGCCCACCGCCGGTGCGTCCGACGGCCAGCTGACCGGCAGCTTGCCGCTCGGATTGACCTTGCCGAACAGCACGTCGGCCACCGCCCGGCCCGTCTCGGTACCGCCCTGGTAGGCCATCAGCACGCCGTTGGCGGAGGCTGCCGGTCCCAGGCCGACCGGACGTCCGGCGAGCACCACGACGATCACCGGCTTTCCGGTCGCCTGCAGGGCGGCGATCAGCTGCTGCTGGTCGGGCGGCAGGGCCGGCGCCGGGTCGTCACCCAGTCCTTCGGCGTACGCCTTCTCCCCGACAGCGACCACGTACGCGCTGGCTGTGGGCGCCGCGGCCAGCGCCGATGCCTGGTCGGGGGCGTAGACCGCTGATGGGCTGGCGGCACGGACGCCGGTGAGCACCGTCGACCCGGGCGGGATCTGATTCTCCGGTCCCATGCAGCACACGTGTCCGGCCCCGAAGACCCCCTGCCAGCTGACGCTCCAGCCGCCCAGTTGGTTCGTCATCGAGTCCGCGCTCGGGCCGGTGACGACGACCGTGTCGCTCGGTGACAGCGGGAGGGCGCCGTTTTCGTTGCGCAGCAGGGTGATCGACTCGCGCGCGGCCTTCAGCGCGGCCGGCCGGCCCGCCGTCACGGCAGCGTTGGCCTTGTCTGCGTCGATGCAGGGCTTGCTGTAGTCGCGGACGCAGGGCTGGTCGAACAGCCCCAGCTTGAACTTCAACGTCAGGATGCGGGTCACCGCCTCGTCGATCCTGGCCGGCGTGATGGCGCCGCTCTCGACCGCCGAGATCGCGGCGGCCTGCCATTCACCGGCGTCGAAGACCTGCATGCTCATGTCGACACCCGCGTTGACCGCCTTGGCGATGGCCCCGGGCAGATCGGCCGCGACGTGATAGGCCGTCTGCAGTGCCGGCACGTCACGGTAGTCGCTGATCACCACACCGTCGAAACCCATTTGACCCCGCAGGATGTCGGTCAGCAGATAATGCGATGCGTGCGCCGGCACCGCATTGATGGAACCGGAGTTCGCCATCACCGTCAATGCGCCCGCATCGATACCGCCGGCGTAGGCGGGCAGGATCGTGCTCTGCAGGTAGCTCAGCGGCAACAGCGCCTCTGCCCGGTCGTGGCCGTTGATCGACTGGGAGTACCCGGCGAAATGCTTGACGGTTGCCGCGACGCCAAGAGAGCGGCGCTTCGCCGGGATCTGCAATGCCTGCACGTTCGCGGCACCCATCGCGGAGGCCAGCAGCGGCTGCTCCGCCCATGTCTCATACGTTCGGCCCCAACGGTTGTCGCGATGCAGATCCTGCACCGGCGCGAACACCCAGTTCCATCCGGTGGCGGCGGTGGCCCTGGCGGTGACCGCACCGCTGGCGGTGGCCATCGCCGGGTTCCACGTCGCGCCGATCCCGATCGAGTGCGGGAACAGCGGAGCCTGCCAAGGGTGCCCGAATCCGTGCACGGCGTCGACGCCGAAGATCACCGGTATGTGCAACCGGGTGTTCTCGATCGCATAACTCTGGATGATGTTGTACTGGTTCGCCCAGTCGTAACCGGTGTTGCCGACCCCACCCTTCCCCGTGGTGTCGACCGGATTCTCGGTGCCACCAGCGAGAATGGAGCCGGTGTTCTGGCTGACCAGTACTTCTTCCAGACAATCCGGTCGCGGAAGGACGAAACCCGCATCGCCGCAGGCTGTTCCCTCCGCTGCGGCAACCTCTGTCACGAGTTGCTGGTCCATCTGGCCGACCTTCTCCGCCAGCGTCATCCGGCTCAGCAGACGCTGGACCCGGTCGGAGATCGGTCGTCGCGAATCGAGCCAGGCCGCGCTGTCGCCGTCCGACGGTGCAGATTGGGGTGCAGATTGGGGTGCAGATTGGGGTGCAGATTGGGGTGCAGATTGAGCGGCGGCCGGAACCAGTGACAGCCCGAAGCCGGCGCCACCGGCGAGCAATGCCGCCGCAAGGCCGATCGACCACCAGGTTCGGAATGTGCGCGCGGAACTACCAGTGAACATCGTTGACCACCCTCGACGCCGCGGACCGGAAGGAATTGCGGAATGCAGGTACGGAAAAGGACGCGTTCCCACCGGCCGCGCCGGTCAGTGTCCTGACTGACCTACGGGGCTGGCAACGCTCCCATTGTTGGTCCCGTGACCCCACCACCGCAGCGAGGTTCTGTCAACAGCAACGTTTTTCGCGATCAGCACCCGGTGCGAGCAGGTAGGCCGAATGCGTGAATCACTCCCGAACGGCAGGCATGGCTGAAGCGATCAGGAACGACCCTGCGCAAAAGTGCGCGCCGATCCATTACTCCAATTCCGATCGGCTCGATCGATCACTGCCGTCCCGCAGCGGCGGTGTTGCCGATCAACGCGCTCCCCAACCGCCATCCATCACCAGATCGGACCCGGTGATGGACGCACTGGCCGTCGAACAGAGGAAGACGGCGGCCGCGGCCACCTCGTCGGGCTCGATCAGCCGCTTCACCGGAGACGAGCCCAAGATCACCTTGCTCAGCACGTCCTGCTCGGACATCCGGTGCGCCGCCATCTGATCGGCGATCTGCTTCTCGACCAGCGGGGTCCGCACATAGCCAGGATTGATGCAGTTGCTGGTGACGCCGGTCTCGGCCGCCTCGAGGGCGATCACTTTCGACAGGCCCTCCAGACCGTGCTTGGCAGTCACGTACGCCACCTTGAACGGGCTGGCGCGGCGACCATGGGCGGATGACACGTGCACGATGCGTCCCCACCCACGCTCGTACATGCCGGGCAGCACCGCCCGGGAAAGGACGAACGGAGCGGTCAGCATGATCCGCAGGATGGTCTCGAAGGTCGTGATCGGGAACTGCTCGAGCCGCTCGACATGCTGGATGCCGGCGTTGTTGACCAGGATGTCGATCCCGCCGGCAACGGATTCGATGGCCGCCGGCAGGTTGTCGATGTCGGACAGGTCGATGACCAGCGGTGTCGCCCCGGTCTCGTCCGCGACTGTGCGCAGCGCGTCGGCATTGCGGTCCACCGCGATGACCGACGCACCTTCAGCGGCGAAGCGCGCGGCAATCGCGCGGCCGATGCCGCTGGCCGCGCCGGTCACCAGGGCATTCCGGCCCTGCAGCGGGAGATTCGTGGACGGCGTCGTCATACCCGGCAGGATAGGCGGGCGGGGTCAGGGCATCCACGCGACACCGCCCGGCGGCAGTGTGACAAACCTGGAACCTCGCGAACCTCCGCAGGTCTACCGTTACCGGGCATGGCACGCTCCCTGCCGCCTCAGTCGATCCGCTTCTGCCAATCCGCGGACGGTGTGCGGCTCGCGTACGCCCAGTACGGCCAAGGCCCGCCGCTGATCATCTCCACCTGCTGGCTCAGCCACCTCGAGTACGACCTGGAAAGCCCCGTCTGGCGGCACTGGGTCACCGGCATGGCCGAGGTCGCCACCACCGTTCGCTATGACGAGCGTGGCTTCGGACTCTCCGACTGGGAAGTGCCCGACTTCGCGTTCGAGTCCCGGATCAACGACCTGGAAGCGGTGATCGAGGCGGCCGGCTTCGACCGGTTCGCGCTGCTCGGTATGTCGCAGGGCGGCCCGACCGCCGTCGCCTACGCGGTCCGCCATCCGGAACGGGTCACCCGGCTCCTGCTGCACGGCAGCTACACGGCGAGCCTCGGTCCGACCAAGGAGTCCGCCGAACTCGAGGACGCCTTCACCCGGATGATCGAGGTCGGCTGGGCGCGGCCGGAAGGCCGGTTCCGCAGGGTGTTCACCGACATGTTGATGCCCGGCGCCAGCCCGGAGCAGATGCGCTGGGTCGACGACCTCATGCGGATGTCGACGTCCACGGCGAATGCGGTTGCCTTCCGGGAACAGCGGCGTGACGTCGACGTCGGCCAGTTGCTCGCCCGGATCGAGGTGCCGACCCTGGTGCTGCACGCCAGAGGCGATCAGATGAACGACTTCTCCGAGGGCCGGCGATTGGCAGCCGAGATACCCGGTGCCAGATTGGTGACGCTGGAATCGGCCAACCACGTCCTGCTGGAGGACGAACCGGCGTGGCCGGTGTTCAGGCGGGAGGTCGACGAGTTCCTGGAGCCGGACCGGCGGAACGGTCCGAGGCCGTTGCGCACAGTCCCCGATGAGAGCGGGACCCCACTGCCGGAGCTGCTGGATACGCTCACCGCCCGGGAGCGGGAGGTGCTGCGACTGGTCGCGGCCGGACAGGACAACCGGGAGATCGCGGCCGCACTCACCCTGAGCATCCGCACCGTCGAGCGTCACCTGCAGACCATCTACCGCAAGCTCGAGCTGTCCGGGTCCGCCCAGCGGACCGCCGCAGCCGCCCTGGTGCACGGCGGCGACTACGCGCCGGCCGCCTCCTGACCGGTCCGGTCCGCCCACCGACCTACGCGTCGGCGCTGTAGTGCCGGTGCCGGCCATTTCCTACCGTCAGGAGTGTCACATCACCGCGCCGGAATTCCGCCGGCACGCCACTCCAGGGAGCGTTCATGACGACTACCACCGCGGCCGGACCTGATTCGCACGCCGACCGCGAACTGAAGGCCAAGCATCGCGCCATGTGGGCGCTGGGGAACTATCCCGAATTGGCCACCGATCTGATCTCCACACTCGGCCCGGCCCTGGTCAACGCCTGCAAGGTGCGGCGGGGTGATCGGGTGCTGGACGTCGCGGCCGGATCCGGCAACGCCGCCATCCCGGCAGCGCTGATCGGCGCCGATGTGGTCGCCTCGGATCTGACCCCCGAGCTGTTCGAGGCCGGCCGCTCGCAGGCGGCCGACCGTGGCGCCTCCATCGAATGGCTGACCGCCGACGCCGAGTCACTTCCTTTCGCGGACAACGACTTCGACACCGTGATGTCCTGCGTCGGGGTGATGTTCGCACCCCATCATCAACAGAGCGCCGACGAACTCGTGCGGGTCTGCCGGAAGGGCGGCACCATCGGACTTCTCAGCTGGACGCCAGAGGGGTTCATCGGGCAACTGTTCGCCACCATGAAGCCGTACGCGCCGCCACCGCCCCCCGGCGCCCAGCCCCCGCCGCTCTGGGGCAGCGAGGCTCACGTCCGGAAATTGTTCGGCGACCGGGTCACCGGCATCTCGGCGCATCGAAAAACCGTGAAGGTCGATCATTTCGCCGAACCCGCCGATTTCCGCGAATACTTCACCTCCCACTACGGGCCGACCATAGCGGTCTACCGGTTCATCGCCGCCGACCCTGACCGGGTGGCGGCCCTGGACCGCGACCTGGACGAGCTGGTCACCCGCTGCCGGCTGGGCGACAGCGGCGCGGTGATGGAGTGGGAGTACCTGCTGCTGACCGGCACCAAGGCTTGACGGTTCGCCGGGGGTTGCTCGCGTGGTGGCGCCTCACTCTTGCCGTCTACGCGATCACGGTGCTGCAGCGCGCGGAACCGGTAGGCGGCAAGAGTGACGGTGGGCCGGCCCGGATCGCCGGCCCATCCGCCGTCCGCGATCGGCCCGACCGGCACGCCGTTCCAGCGGTTCTTCAGTGGACCTTCAACGGTTCTTCAGTGCCGCCCAGTCTGATGACCGGGTACCTGAGCGAACCGACTGGAGACCCCGATGAGCATCGCGAGCCCGTTCACCGCCACCGACCTCGCCGTCGCCATCCGGGCGAACGTGCTGGGCGACGTCGTCACACCCGACGAGCCGAGCTTCCCCGCCGCAACCTTCGGTGTCACGCGGACGACGGGCGAGGACCCGGAACTGGTGGTCATCGCCGCCCGGGCCGCCGACGTCGCCGCTGCGGTCCGGGTGGCGGCCCGGGCCGGACGACGGGTGAGCGTCCAGACACCGGCCGGCACCGGTGACGGCACCGTCCTGATCGTCACCCGAATGCTGGCCGGCGTGCGGATCGACCCCGGATCGCGGACCGCCACGGTGGGAGTCGCGGCGGGCTGGCGCCAGGTACTGGATGCGGCCGAGCCGTACGGCCTCTTCGCCCCCGGTGCCGGCACTGGGGAGGCGACGGTTCCAGCTTCCACGCTGCCGGGATTCGGCTTCTCGGCGGATCACATCAGCTCTCTGCAGATCGTGACCGCGACCGGCGATGTGACGTGGGTGCACCGGCACAGCGACCCGCTCCTCTTCTCGCGGATCCGCCGCGGCGTCGGCACGGTCACGGCAATGGTCATCGATCTCGTTCCGCTTCCCAGCCTCTATGCCGGCGCGCTGTGGTTGGCAGACAACGATCCCATCGCGCTGCAGCACTATCACGCGTGGGCCGCGCTGTTGCCCGCCAACACCAGCACGTCGCTGTCCCGTCACCAGATGCCCGACGACGCCGGTGTGCCGGCCGGTCTGCGGGGTCGGGAGGCGCTCCGGGTGGGGTTTGCGCATGTCGGGAACGCTGCCGACGGTGCTCGGCTGATCGCACCGTTGCGGGCGGCCGCTCCCTGGCTGCTGGACAGCGTGACCGAGATGCCGTGGTCGGCAGTGGGTGTCGGCCTCCGGTCGACCGGTGCGTTGCGGTCTCCCGTGGGTATCGGTTGATCGTCGGGCTACTCCGCTGCCGAGCCTCCGGCCGCGACAGCGGGGTGACCGGCGTACAGGTGAGCATCGAAGAATCCCAGGATGCGGCGCTTGGCGTCCGCGGCGGAATCGTGGTCGTAACCGATCCCGGCCACCTTCATGAGCACTGTCAGCGGTGACGCGACCGCGATCCGGTTGATGAAGGCGTGCCGGGCGTTCGGGTACTCCTTGAAGTCGTGCACGACGTTCGCCTTCGCCAGCGCCGGCGCCAGCCTCTCTGTCGCACCTTTCATGGCGGTGTCCCGGCCGCCGTAACTGGCGACGATCGGGCAGGCGCCGGCCACCACCTCATCGAGGTTCTGCGGCAACGGCCCGTAGTTGACCGAGGCCGCGGAGTACCCGGGCCGACCGGCGAGCAGCAGAGCGAACGCCCCTCCCATGCAGTAGCCGATCACCCCGACCGTCCCGGTGCAGTTCGGCAGGGCGGCGAGATGCGTGCGAGCGGCCTCGATCTGCTGGAACACCGGACCCTGCTGGGCCGTCATCTGGCCGAACGTCGCCTTGATGCAGCGGACCATCGACCGGCCGTCGTACAGGTCGGGTGCCAGGGCGAGGTAGCCGGCGGCAGCCAGCCAGTCGGCCTGTTCACGGATGTCATCGCCCAACCCGAACGCGTCGTGCACGACGATCACACCCGGCCACGGGCCTGGCCGGTCACCGACCGGGACGGGTTCGGCGAGGTACGCGGGCCGGGTCGCGTCCCGCCCCGCACGCGTCGGTCCGGCGGCAGTGTCTGCAATGGTGATCATGGGCATGGCGTCAAAGTACGCGAGCACCTCCACCCCATCCGCGACAATGCCATTCGTGACACCAGATCTGGAGTTCAGCGCAATGGCGCGCCGGCTCACAGCTGTCAGCGGCGTCGTCGGGGTCGTCCTGGGCGGAAGTCGGGCCCGCGGGGAGCACACCGCCGAATCCGATGTCGATCTCGGGGTGTACTACCGGCCGCCGCTGGACGTTGCGGCGTTGCAGTCACTGGCCGTCGACGTGTCGGGTCCGGACGCGTCCGTGACGGAACGCGGCTCGTGGGGCCCCTGGGTGGACGGCGGCGGCTGGTTGACCGTGGATGGGGTCGCGGTGGACTGGATCTACCGCGACCTGGACCGGGTCGCGTCCTGCTGGGCGGACGCCGAGGCGGGCCGGTACGGATTCCACCAGCAGATCGGCCACCCCTTCGGCGTCGCGTCATTCTCCTACCCCGGCGAGCTGGCGCTGGGCATCGTCCTGGCCGATCCAACCGGGGAGTTGACGGAAGTGCAGCGATCCGTGCGGCACTATCCCGCCGCACTGGGGAATGCGCTCGTCACGGACTGCCTCTGGGAATCGTCGTTCCTGATCGGACTCGCGCGAAAGGGCGTCGACCGGGAAGACGCCGCTGACATTTCCGGATGCCTGTTCAGGGTGGTGATCCTGTGCGCACACGCGGTGCACGCGCGGGACCGTCGCTGGTTGATCAACGAAAAGGGTGCAGTGACGGCCGCGTCGGGCCTCCCGTCGGCGCCCGAAGGGTTCGGCTCACGCGCGCACGGACTGCTGGCGCACCCCGGACGCGGCCGCGCGGAGCTGTCCGCCGCGATCGATGCGGCCGACCGGCTGGTCCGAGACGTCCAGATCGCCTGTCGTGCTTGATGACGCTGGCCGGTCAGGATCGGCTTCTCGGAAAAAGTGACCCCCGGTGTCATTCGGTCAGTATCGCGGTGGGTGTTTCGATCCTCTCTGATGGTGGAAGAAACCGTCGGTCGCGGCCTCGTCAGGTGACCTCCAGCACGTCCCACCGAATTGTTACAAGACCGCCGACACGGAGGAGTGCTGCAGAGTTCCCCGTTCGGTGGTCCCGGAAACACGGCCGTGACAAGCCTGTGACATGCGAAAACGCTTAGCACTCAGGGGGCCTTGTGTGCTAACACGCATGTGATTCACCATGACGGATCAGCGCCCCCGCAACGGAGGTTGAAAGCCATGAGACATGCCGACGAACATTCGGTCGAAGTTTCGCCATTTCATGCCGAAGGGCTTTTGAGCGGCTTTCTGGTGTCGGGACGGTGGCCGGCCAGCACCGTCGAGTGGGCGCGTTTCCTGCTGCTCGCGGTTCGGGTTGCGAGCGTGCCGGGGATGCTGCCGACGAGCACCATCTTCCGCGTCCGCGAGGAACTCCCCGACGACCCGTCACCGGGCACCGTCGGTGTGGTGATCGCCGAGGGACCCGTTGTCGGTGACAACGCCGTGTTGCCGGGCCAGTTCGCCGATCATCAGCCGCCCGGCCTGATCGTGCTGCACCCGCCCACGGAGATCCGGCCCACCCTCCCGGAATCCGACGAGGTGGCCTCCGGTTGCGTCCTGCTACCCGGGTTGCCGCATCTCGGCCTCGACCACCGCGCGGCATGGGTGGAGGCCGACCGCGAGGGCAACATCACCAGCATGGTCAGCCGCGCCGGGATCAACCCCTTCGATGACGCAGACACCGCGGTGCTGGCACTGTTCCTCGCAGCCTGACGTTCCTCAGCTCAGCAGTCCGGGGCCGCCGCGGGTGGATCGGCGGTGCCAGCAGGAACTGTGCCAATGACGCCTGCTGTCCACTGCCGATTGCAGCCATGACAGATCGTCCGCAGGCCAGACCACCAGATGCGCAGTGCCCACCCCGATCTCCTGCTGGCATCCCGGGCAGCGGTACGCCTTCCGCGCCGCCGCTCCCGTGACCGCCGTCACCAGGAAGTCGCCGTCCCGGGTGTGCTGGGTCTGCCGTCCCCAAAGCGGTGCCGGTGCCGTGGCGTCCCTCGGCCGCGCATCACCTCTGGCCTCCGACGCCGCCTTGCGTAGCGACTTGGGTGGGCGGCGGGGCATTTCTCGACGGTAGCCCGGGCGAGCGTGTCCGGGTCAGCCGGTCTCGTTCGCACCGGGACGGTGCCGGAAACGTGGGATCGTGCGCCGATGAGAAAGGACCTCGACAGCGGTCCTAGTACCGTCCGGCCGGCACGCCGCGCGCATCAGGGAGAGAGTTGAGATGAGACCGCTCCGATACTCGATCAACGTCACGCTCGACGGCTGCTGCCATCACGAGGCGGGGCTCCCCCCGGACGAGGAGTCGATGCACTTTTGGACCGCTGAGATTCGACGAGCCGATGCCCTGCTGTTCGGCCGGGTGACGTACGAGATGATGGAGTCCGCGTGGCGGCGCCCGGCCACGGGAACGTGGCCGGACTGGATGGATGAATGGGAGACCCCGTTCGCCGAGACGATCGACGGGGCGAAGAAGTACGTCGTGTCGAGCACCCTGAGCGGGGTCGATTGGAATGCCGAGCTGGTGCGGGGCGACCTGGGGCAGGCGGTGCAGCGGCTCAAACAGGAGCCGGGCGACGGCCTGTTCGTGGGTGGAGTGCGGCTCCCCTTGGCGTTGGCAGACCTCGGACTGATCGACGAGTACCTGTTCATCGTGCAGCCGGTCCTTGCCGGACACGGGCCGACGTTGCTCGCCGGTCTGCGCGATCGCATCCAGCTCGAGTTCGTGGACCGCCGTGAGTTCCGCTCGGGCGCGGTGGCCATGCGGTACCGGCCCGCCCGGGTAGCGGCGTGATGCCACTCTCCCGGCACGATGGTCGCTGCCTCCGCCATCGACCGCGAGGTCCAGTGCCACAACAGCAGTGACAAACACGTTCTACAGCGATGATCTCTCTGCAGGAACGACACTCGACGCAGCCAGGACAGGGCGGACCCGGTCAGCGAACCGTCACCAGGGTGGGGTCGGTGATGTCGTACTGCGTGCCCTCCTGGGCGGCCAGCAGCGCCGGGAGGATCTGCATCTTCTGCGCGGACTCGTCGGGGGCGCCCCAGATGACCTTGCGGCCGTCCGCCAGGTCGATCTCCACGTCGAAGGGGGTGCGGGCCGAGATCGCCGCCACCGTCCCGCGGAGTTCGGGGGTGAGCGCCGACGCGACGGCGAGCGCCGCAGCGGTGGACGGGTCCCCCGCTCCCGGCGTGACGAGCTGCACCGTCACCAGGCCGGGCGGCGCGGCCCCCACCGCGAGGTAGGGATCGCCGGTGGAGTCGAGCAGCCACAACCGACCGTTCGCCGCCGTGACAGCCACCGGAACCCGGGGCGTCACAACCACATTCAGCGTGTCCGGCCAGCCCCTGGCGACTTCGACCTCCGCGACCTCCGGAACGGACTCGACGCTCGCGGCCACGGCATCGAGATCGATGCGGGCGAGTGCTGTTCCGTCGGGGGCGGGCGTCACCGCCCGGATCTTCGCGACGACGGCATCGGGTGCCCCGGTGATCGCCACCGTCTTGAGGCCGAGCAGTGGACTGAAGAACACTGCGTAGACCGCACCGCAGATCAGCACGAACACCAGGCTGAGGGCCACGATCCACGGCCAGCGGCGGGGAGTGTCGCGCCGCTGCCGGTCAGGCCGGCGATCGGCGGCGCCGGACTCGCCATCGGATCCGTCGGGAGCCTCGGACTTTCCGCCGAGGTGGAGCTTGCGACGCCAGCGCTGCACTCTGGACTCATCCGCGGCGGGCTGCGGGTCGCGGTCGGAGCGCCTGCCGGTGGTGGCGGTGCTCACCGCGACCCCACCGGACATCCGTGGGACCTGCGCGTCTCACCCATCACGAGCCTCCAACAGCGTCAACAACTCCGGGCCGATGGTGGTGACGTCACCGGCGCCCATGGTGATCACGACATCACCCGGCTGCAACACGCCGGCCACGTACTCGGCGGCCGACGCGCGGTCCGGGTGGTACAGCACCGCCCCGGCGCCGGCGGGCACGGCATCGGCGATCAACTGCCCGCTGATGCCCGGCTTCGGATCCTCCCGGGCTCCGTACACGTCGAGCAGCACCACGAGATCCGCCGCTCCGAGAGCGACCCCGAATGCTTCGAAGAAGGTCGCCGTCCGGGAGTACAGGTGAGGCTGGAAGACGACCACCAGCCGTCCCGCCCCGGACGTCGACAGCTCATCGAGAACGCCGCGGGCTGCGGTGATCTGGGCCGCGACCTCGGTGGGGTGATGCGCGTAGTCGTCGTACACGGTGATCCCGGCGGCGCTGCCCTTGCGCTCGAAGCGGCGCCTGACGCCGGTGTACCCGGCCAGGCCGTCGGCGAGTGCCTGCGGCGCGATGCCCAGTTCGACACCCGCCGCCAGCGCCGCGATGGCGTTGAGCAGCATGTGATTCCCCGGTACCGAGAGCCGCAACTCCACCTCCCGCCCGTCGGCCAGTCGAACCACGGCGGCACCGGACGCCGTGGCCTCCAGCAGTCGGACGCTCGCGGACTCCGCGCGGCCGTAACTGATCAGCCGGCGCAATCGCGTTCGCTGCAGCAACGCGACGGTGCCGGGGTCGTCGGCGCAGGCCACCAGAAAGCCGCCCGGTTCGATGCGGTCGACGAACTGATCGAACACCGCGGTGTAGGCCTCTGCTGTGCCGTGATGGTCGAGATGGTCCGGTTCGAGGTTCGTGATCACCGCGCCGTGCGGGGCGAAGGAAAGGAACGAACCGTCGGATTCGTCCGCCTCCGCCACGAAGATGTCACCGGTGCCGTGGTGCGCACCGAGCCCGGAACCGGTGAGCTCACCGCCGATCGCGAACGACGGGTCCGCCCCCGCCAACTGCAGGGCGACCGTCAGCATCGAGGTGGTCGAGGTCTTGCCGTGGGTGCCGGCGATGCACACGCCGCGGTAGCCGTTCATCAAGGCGGCCAGCGCATCCGCCCGCCGGACCACCGGAATCCCGGCCTCGCGAGCGGCCACCAGTTCCGGATTGTCGATGCGCACCGCGGTGGAGACGACGACCGCGGTCGGCCCGCCCGGCAGCAACCGCAGATTCGCGGGGTCATGCCCCACAGCGGTCAGCACACCGCGGTCTGCCAACCCGGTGAGAACAGCGGAGTCGCGGGAGTCCGAGCCGGAAACGGCGAATCCGCGGTCGGCGAGGATGCGCGCGATGCCGCTCATCCCTGCACCGCCGACACCGACGAGATGCGCGCGCTCGAGCGAGAAGCCCTCCGCGGTGACCGGAGTCGTCGCGACGATCACGGCCGCCCCGCCCCGGCGACCGCGTCCAGCACCATCCGTGCGACCACCTCGTCGGCGCGCTGCGCCGCTGTGGCGACCGCCGACGCCGTCATTCCGTCACGCATGATGCCGTCGATGACGAGCGGAACGACTGTGGTGGCCACCGCTTTCCGGTCCAGGTCGGCGTCGTCGATGATGATCGCAGCCCCGCTGGCGACCTGCGCGGAGGCGTTGAGCCGCTGTTCGCCGTTGCCGTGCGGCAGGGGGATGTACACGGCAGGCAGGCCGACCGCAGCGATCTCGGCCACCGTCATCGCCCCGGACCGCGCGAGAACCAGGTCGGCCGCGGCGTAGGCAAGGTCCATCCGATCCAGGTACGGCACCGCGACGTACGGCGGTGCACCGGCCGGGGATTCGGGCAGTTCGAGGGTGTTCCGTTTCCCGTACGCGTGCAGCACGCCCACACCGACCTGGGCCAGGTCCGGGGCCGCCGCCGAGACCGCGTCGTTGATCCGCTGCGCACCCTGCGAACCACCGAAGACCAGCAACGTCGGGGCGTCGGGATGCAGGCCGAAGAACTCCCTGGCCTCCGCCCGCAGGCCGGCCCGGTCGAGCTCCGACAGGCTCCGCCGCACCGGGTTTCCGACGACCCGGGCATTCTTCAGGCCGGTCCCGTCGACCGCCGCCGCGACCGACACCGCAAACCTGGCGCCGACCTTGTTGGCAAGGCCGGCGGTGGCGTTCGCCTCGTGGATGACGATCGGCACCCTGCCGCGCGCCGCCAGGTAGGCCGGCAACGCCACGTAACCGCCGAAGCCCACGACGACGTCGACGGCGTGCTCGGTGATGATTGCCCGGGTGGCCTTGATGGCCGCGTTCAGGCGAATCGGGAGGGTCAGCAGATCCTTCGACGGCTTGCGGGGCAGCGGCACCGCAAGCACCAACTCGAGGTCGTAGCCGCGGGCCGGCACCAGCGTCGTCTCGAGCCCGCGCTCGGTGCCGAGCGCGGTGATCCGGATCGTCGGGTCGATGGCGACCAGTGCATCGGCCACCGCGAGCGCCGGTTCGACATGGCCTGCTGTGCCACCGCCGGCTAGCAGCACACTGATCACGCGCCGTCCCGCCGGCCGCGTCGACCGGGGTCGTCGGTGCCCCGTGTTCCGTTGGACCCGGGCTGAGCTGGGCGCGGTGGGTTTCCCCGCCGCGGATCGGCGCCGCGAGCGGCCCGAGTACTGCCTGAACGTGGTTGCTGCGAACGGCGCGGATCACCCGATGCCGCGCGGCGGGGGTCACTGGAAGCGCGGCGCGGGTCACCCGATGCCGCCCGACGCGGGTCACCGGTCGACGCGCGGCGTGGATCACTGGAGGCAGCACGGCGTGGGTCTGCCGGAGGCGCGGGCCGCCGGGCGGCAGGCTGACCGGGGCGGGCCGCCGGTTGACCCGAGCGCGCAGGCTGACCCGAGCGCGCAGGCCGACCGGAGGGCGCTGCGGGCTGGGCCGAGCGGGAAGCAGCCCAGCCGGAAGCAGCGGAGCCAGCAGGCGGTGTCCACCGGGTCGACCCACCGGCCGGGCGCGGCCTTCCCGACCCGGACGCCTGCTGCGGAGCAGACGCGGTGTCGGGCCGGGACGTCGTTCCACGTCGTCGGCGCCGGATGACGGGCTTGCGTTCCGTCCCGTCGCCGTGGTGTACGCCCAGGAAGCGGGCGATCCGGCCACCACCACCGGCCTGCAGCGCGGCCGCGGCCTGCGGTTCGCGGCGCGCGAAGTTGGCCAGCAGCCCGAAGACCACCATGGTGATCAACAGCGAGGTGCCGCCGGCGGAGATCATCGGCAGCGGGATCCCGGTGACCGGCAGCAATCCGACGACGTAGCCGATGTTGATCGCCGCCTGCCCGACCAGCCACACGGTCGAGGCCGAGGCGACGATCTTGACGAACGGGTCGACGTTGCGGCGGGCGATCCGGAGCCCGGTGTAGGCGAGCAGCGCGAACAACAGCAGCACGATGCCCGCGCCGACGAGCCCGAGTTCCTCGCCGACGATGGCGAAGATGAAGTCCGATTCGGCGTTGGGCAGATAGCTCCACTTGGCCCGGGACTGCCCCAGTCCGACGCCGAACCAGCCGCCGTTGCCCATCCCGTAGAGGCTCTGCAGCAGCTGGTACGAGACGTCCGGATGGGCCTCGGGGTTGATGAACGAGAGCAGCCGGGCGAGCCGGTACTCGGCGGAGATCGCCAGGTAGAAGAACCCGGCGACACCGGCGGCGGCAAGGCCGGCGAAGGTCCACCAGGGTGCACCGGCGAAGAACAGCACGGCCATGAACACGATGGTCAGGGCAACGGTGGTGCCGAGATCGGGCTGCAGCATGATCAGGCCGGCCATCAGCACGAACACCGGGAGCACCGGGATCAGCAACGCCTTGGGCGAACCGAGCGTCGACCGCCGCGCCGCCAGCACATGGGCCACCCACAGCAGCAGCGCGAGCTTGGCGATCTCGCTGGGCTGGAACTGGAATCCGGCGATCCGGATCCAGCTCTTCGCGCCGTTGATCGGTGCCGCGGTTGCCACCACGAGAACCAGCAGGGCCAGCGAGATGATCACCGCCGCCGTCGATGTCGAGCGCAGCCAACGGACGGGGACGAACTGGGTGGCGCAGAAACAGATCAGGCCCAGAGCCGCGTACGTGGCCTGGTTGGTGAAGACCGAGAACGACGAGCCGCCCTGCCGGAACGCGGCCACCGATGACGAGGACAGCACCATCAGCAGCCCGAAACCGAGCATCAGCGCGAACAGCGCAAGGACCAGATGCAGCGACGTCATCGGGCGGTCGAGCCAGTCGACGGTCAGCTTCCGGCCGGACTGGAAGGCTCGGCCGATCCGGCCGGGTTCTCGCCGCGGCTTGGCGCCCTTCGCTGTGCGACCCGACCGTCCCGCCGGCGAGGATCCGGCTCGTGGCGATCCCGGGGACGGCGTTCCTGCCGGAGTCGAGCGGGACGGCGGTGACGTCACGCTCACGAGCCGGCTCCGCCGGCCGCAGCACCCGGCTGCGTCGTCAACTCCCGGGCCGCCCCGGCGAAGGCCGTGCCGCGGGCGGCGTACGAGGTGTACATATCGAGCGAGGCGGCCGCCGGCGCCAGCAGGACGACGTCACCCGGGGCGGCCATTCGCGCGGCCGCACGAACCACTGTGCGCATGACCTCATCGTCCTTGCCGGGCACGAGCAGAGCAGGGACATCGGGCGCGTGTCGGGAAAGTGCGGCAGCGATGATCGGGGCGTCCACACCGAGCATCACCACCCCCGCCAGCCGCCCCGCGATCCGCCGCACCAGGTCGTCCACGGCGGCACCCTTGAGCTGGCCGCCGGCGATCCACACCACCCTCGGGTAGGCCTGCAGCGAGGCCAGCGCCGCGTGCGGATTGGTGGCCTTCGAATCGTCGTAGTACGCAACACCCGCGTGCTCGGCGACCAGCACATTGCGGTGCCCGCCCGGTTCGAAAGCGCGGAGCCCGGCGGCCACCGCCTCCCCGGTGGCGCCCACGGAGAGCGCCAGGCCGGCGGCTGCCAGCGCGTTGGTCACGTTGTGCTCGCCCGCCGGCCGGACATCGGCGACCGGCATGATCACGTCCTGGCCGAAGGTGTTGTCCACCAGCATCGACTGCCGGACCCCGAGCGAACCAGGGAACGGCCGGCCGCTCATGACCGGGACGACCAGACCGGCGGGTGAGGCGGACAGCAGCGCCGCCGCACCCGGATCGTCGATCACCCCGAGCGCCACCCGGCCGGTCAGCGCGCGAGCCTTCGCGGCGGAGTACGCCTCCATCGAGCCGTGCCAGTCGAGGTGGTCCTCGGCCACGTTGAGCACCACCCCGGCGGCGGGACGGATGCCGGGCGCCCAATGCAACTGGAAGCTGGACAGTTCCACCGCGATCAGGTCCTGCCGCCGCACGCCATCGGCCGACCCATCGCTCGCATCGACCAGCGAGCCCGAGCCGGCCAGCACCGCTTCCAGCACGGGCCAGCCGATGTTCCCGCTGGCCGTCACCTGGAAGCCGGCCGCCCGGAGGATCGACTCGAGCATGCCGGTCGTCGTCGTCTTGCCGTTGGTGCCGGTGACCACCAACCAGTCCCGGGGTGCGCCGCCGGCCCGGTCGAGCCGCCAGGCGAGCTCGACCTCGCCGATGACTTCGATGCCGGCGGCCACCGCCGCGGCGAGCAGCGGGTTCGTCGGCGGAATGCCCGCCGAGGTCACCACCATGGAGGTGCTTGGCGGTGGCGCCTGCAGGTCGCCGGCGAAGGAGACGTCACCGGCGATCGCGGCCAGCTCGGCCGGCGCCGGACGATTCGAGGTGACGACGACCGACGCCCCGGTGCCGGCCAGGAAACGGATGACCGGCAGCCCGGTCACCCCGGCGCCGGCGGCCACCACCAGGTCGCCAGGACCGGGCAGCCGCGCCGCGGACGACCTGGTCGCGGCCGGCCCTTTCAGCGAGGAGGCCACCCGCTCAGCCACCGGTCAGAGTCAGCCAGTCGGCGTAGAACAGCCCGGCCCCGAGCGCCGCCGACATCGCGGCGAGCAGCCAGAACCGCACCATCACCGTGGTTTCCGCCCAGCCGGACAGTTCGAAGTGATGGTGGAACGGCGCCATCTTGAAGACCCGGACGTGCCTGGTCTTGAAGACCGCGATCTGGATGACGACCGACAGCATCTCGACCACGAACAACCCGGCGATGACGACCAGCAACAGCTCGGTCTTGGTCAGGATCGACAGCCCGGCGATCAATCCGCCGAGGGCCAATGATCCGGTGTCGCCCATCATGATTCGTGCAGGATGCGCGTTCCACCAGAGGAAGCCGATACAGCCGCCGAGCGCCGCGGCCGCCACCACCGCGAGGTCCAGCGGGTCGCGGACGTCGTAGCAGCCGGCCTGTGCGGCGTCGCTGAGCACCGTCCAGCAGGCGTTGCGGAACTGGAAGAACCCGATCGTCACATACGTGCCGAGCACCATCACCGACGAACCCGCCGCGAGACCGTCGAGGCCGTCGGTGAAATTCACCGCATTCGACCAGGCCGCCACCAGCAGCCAGGCCAGGATGACGAACCCGACCGCGCCGATCGACAGGAATGCCAGGTCGCGGGTGTACGACAACGATGTCGAGGCGGGCGTGAGCCCCTCGGGGTTACGGAAGAACAGCGCGCCGATGCCGAAGGTCAATGCGACGAAGGTCTGGCCCAGGAACTTCATCCGCTTGTTCAGGCCCAGGTTGCGCTGCTTGCGGATCTTGATGAAGTCGTCGAGGAACCCGACCAGGCCCATCCCGGTGGTCAGGTAGAGGAGCAACAGGGCGGACGCGGTCGGGCCGCCGCCGCCGGTGACCCACTCGATGCCGATCGCCACCAGGTAGCCGACCCACATCGCGACGATGATCGCGGCGCCGCCCATGGTCGGGGTGCCGCGCTTCTTCTTGTGGTGCTGTGGTCCGTCCTCGCGGATCTCCTGGCCGAAACCCTGCTTGGAGAACACCCGGATCAGGTAGGGGGTGAACAGGATGGACACCGCGAGCGCGACGAGCGCCGCAACCAGGATGGTTTTCACCGGGCGTCCCCGGTGGTCACCGCTGCAGCGGTGGACGGCTCAGCGGTGGACGGCTCAGCGGTGGACGGCTCAGCGGTGGACGGCTCAGCGGTGGACGGCTCAGCGGTGGACGGCTCAGCGGTGGACGGCTCAGCGGTGCCGAGGTCGGCGATCAGCCGCAGTGCAACCCGCTCGAGGCCGGCGGACCGGGACGCCTTGACCAGCACCACATCTCCCGCCGTCAGCTCCTCTTCGAGGATCGCGATGGCGTCGGAGACGTCGGTGACCAGCTCCGATTCGCCACCCCACGAGCCCTCCAGGTGGGCACCGAGGTGCAGTGCCCGCGCTCCGGTGCGGCCGCCGACCGCGGCGCCGGTCGCACCGCCCGGACCCTGCACGACGATCAGCCGCTCGATCCCGAGCCTGACCACCAGCCGGCCGATCTCGTCGTGCGCGGAGTTGGTGTCCGACCCCAGTTCGGCCATCTCGCCCAGCACAGCCCAGGACCGCCGGCCCCGGCCGATCGTCGACAGCGAGCGCAGGGCCGCCTTCATGGAGTGCGGGTTGGCGTTGTAGGCGTCGTTGATCAGGGTGATGCCGCCGGCCAGTTCGGTGACTTCCATGCGCCACCGCGACGACGCGCGTGCGGAACTCAGCGCCTCCGCGATCCGGGCGAGCGGCATCCCGACGGCACGGCCGACGGCGGCGGCGGTCAGCGCGTTGCCGACCTGATGGGCGCCGACGACGCCGAGCGTCACCGGGGCGCTGCCCTCGGGCGTCACCAGGGTGAAGGTGGCGTGGTCGGCGTCGTCCTGACCGACGTCGGCGGCGCGGACCGTCGCGCTGTCCGCGCGCCCGACCATGACCACCTCCGCTGCGGTCTGTGCGGCCATCGCCGCCACCCGCGGATCGTCGGCGTTCAGGATGGCGACGCCGCCATCGCCGGCGGACGGCAGGGCCTGCGGCAGTTCCGCTTTCGCGGCCGCGATGGCATCGACGGAGCCGAACTCACCGATGTGCGCGGACCCCACGTTGAGCACGGCACCGATCCGCGGCGGCGCGACCCTGGCCAGCATCGCGACATGGCCCGGACCGCGCGCGGACAGTTCGAGCACCAGGAACTTCGTCCGCTCTTCCGCGCGCAGCGCGGTGTACGGATGGCCGAGTTCGTTGTTGAAGGACTCCGGCGGCGCCACCACCTGGGACGGATCGTCGACCGCTGCCCGCAGCACGGCGGCGATCAGGTCCTTTGTCGAAGTCTTGCCGGACGACCCGGTCACCCCGATCACCTCGAGGCCGTGGTCGCGGACGAGGGCGGTGACCGAGGCGTGCGCGAGGGCGGCGAGCGCGTCCAGCACGGCCACGTTCGGGTCGGCTGCGTCGGGGCGGCCCACCCGCAGCACTGGCAGATCGGTACCGGCGTCGATCGGTGCGCTGCCCAGGACAGCGACCGCACCGGCCGCGGCAGCTGCGGCAGCGAAGGTGTGACCGTCGGACTTCTCCCCCACCAACGCCACGAACAGCGCGCCAGGAGTGACCCGGCGGGTGTCGAACTCCACCGATCGCACAACGACATCTGCACCGTTCGCGGGCGAGGGGACGCCGACTGCGGCCGCAACCTCGGCCAGGGTCATCGCGATCACGGGCGGATCCGGGGTCGTGCGGCTGGCTCGGTCACGGACAGGACGGTAGTCGGCCCGCTGGGTTCGGCGGGCACGGACACTGTCCGGTCCATCCCCTCTGCCCGCTCTGTCAGTGCGGCCAGCAACTCGTCGCGATCGGAGAACGGATACACCACACCCCCGACGTCCTGTCCGAGCTCGTGGCCCTTCCCGGCGATGACCACAGCATCGCCGCTGCCGGCGGCCCGCACCGCGGCCCTGATCGCCGCTCGGCGGTCGCCGATCTCCAGGATTTCGGCACGGCCGCCCGCCGCCCGCGCGCCGGACAGCAGCTGTGCGCGAATGTCGCCCGGCGGCTCGGACCGCGGGTTGTCGTCGGTGACGATCAGCAGGTCGGCCCGGGTGGCGGACTCGGCCCCCATCAGCGGTCTCTTGCCGGTGTCCCGGTCGCCGCCCGCCCCGACCACCACGATCAGCCGACCCGTCAGGTCCTGGCTGATCGCATCCAGCACCGCGGCCAACGCGGCGGGCTTGTGGGCGTAGTCGACGACGGCGAGGAAGTCCTGGTCGGCATCGACCCGCTGCATCCGGCCGGGCACGACGACCCCGGCGATGGCGTCGGCGGCCTGCTGGACGTCGCGCCCGAGCACATCGACGCAGCCGATCGCCACCGCGGCGTTCGCCACGTTGAAGGCTCCGGGGATCGCCAGGTCGAGGGTCACCGTCCGACCGGCCGGGCCGCTGAGGGTCACGTGCTGGATTCCGGTCGTCGACACCTCAACCCCTGCGACGCTCCAGTCGGCTTCCGGATTGTCGACGCTGACCGTCAGCGCGTCCGGGTGTTCCGCCGCAAGCCTTGCGCCCCATGACGTGTCGATGTCGATGACGTGACGCCGCGCCCTGCCGTCGAACAACAGGCGCTTCGCGGCGAAGTAGTCCTCCATGTCGGTGTGGAAGTCCAGGTGATCCTGGCTGAGGTTGGTGAACGCGCCGACCGCGAACTCGGTGCCGCTGACCCGACCGAGCGCCAGCGCGTGCGAGGACACCTCCATCGCCACGACGCTGACACCGCGTTCCAGCATGACCGCGAACAGCGCCTGCAGGTCGGGTGCCTCGGGGGTGGTGAGCGCGCTCGGGGCCACCTGGCCGTCAATTCTGGTCTGCACGGTGCCGATCAGTCCGGTCCGTGATCCGTCCGCGCCGAGCGCCGCCTCCAGCAGGTAGCAGGTGGTCGTCTTGCCCGCGGTGCCGGTGATCCCGACGACGGCGAGGTCGGTGCTGGGGTCGCCGTACAGCACCTTGGCGATCGGGCCGAGCAGTCGTCTCGGGGACTCGGCGACCAGCACGGGCACCCGGACCGGGTCGCCTTTCCCGGCCAGCGCATCGAGCGCCCTACGCCCGTCCTCGTCGGTGAGGACGGCGGCCGCACCGGCCGCGACGGCGTCGGGCGCGAAGGTGGAACCGTGGAATCGGCTGCCGGGCAGCGCCGCGAACAGGTCACCCGGTCGGACGTCCTGCGCGCGCAGGGTGATCCCGCTGAGCCGGGCGTCGAGCAGGTCCCGATGGGTTGACCCGGTCGTCGGTGCCCCCGGATCGACGCCGCCCCGATCGACCCAGTGGGTCCGTGCGCCGACCAGGTCGGCGATCTCCGTCACGGTCGCCCCGACAGGTGCTCCCGGACGCAGGGACAGCGGCGGAGGGGAAGGGGGCACGGGCGGCAAGGGTACCCGCTCAGGATACGTAGAGGTCGTACACCGGCGGTTCCGTGGCCGACGGCGGGACGTCCGCGGCACGCATCGCATAGGCGGCGATGTCGTGGAACAGCGGCGCGCAACTGGTCGTACCGGCCGGCGAATTGCCCTTCGGGTCGTCCAGCATGATCGCCACCACGTACTTGGGATTGTCCGCCGGGACGACGCCGGCGAAGGTCGAGGTGATCGCCGTCTGCGAGTAGTCGTTGGTCTCCGGGTCCACCTTCTGGGCGGTGCCCGTCTTGCCGGCAACCTGATACCCGGTGATGGCCGCGGCCGGCGCGGTGCCGCGGTGGTTGGTGTCGCCGTCCTGGATGGTGCCGCGCAGCATGTCCAGCAGGGTGTGTGAGGTCTTCTCGCTCATCACCTGGGTGGTCGCGCCCGGCGGGGTCGGGGTCGTCTCGCCGTTGACGGTGGAGCTGGCGACGATGGTCGGCTGGATCCTGACCCCGTCGTTGGCGATCGCCTGGTACATGCCCGCCAGTTGGAGCAGCGAGATGGACACCCCCTGCCCGATCGGCAGGTTGCCGAAGGTGCTGACCGACCAGGTCGATGGTGCCGGGAACCGGCCGGACGTCTCGGCGGGCAGTTGGATACCTGTCTTCACGCCCTGACCGAACTTCTTGGCCATGTCGACAAACGCGTCCTGGCCGACCTTCTGGGCGATCATCAGGGTGCCGACGTTGGACGACTTCGCCAGGATGCCGGTGGCCGTCATGTTGATCGGCCCGTGGTCCCAGGCGTCGTGCACGGTGACGTCACCGACATCGATGGAACCGTTGACGTCCAGCACCGTGGTCGGCGTGATCAGGCCCTTCTCCAGGGCGGCCGCGAAGGTCACCACCTTGTTCACCGAACCGGGCTCGATGGAGTCGGTCACGGCGCGGTTGCCGGTCTGCTTCGCGGTCTGCCCGGGCTCGTAACAGGCCATTGCGGGGATCTGCGCATCCGACACCTGCATGACGACGACGCAGCCGGACTTCGCCTGCGAGTTCTCGACAGCCTTGGTCAGCATGTTCAGGGTCGTGAACTGCAGATCGGAGTCGATGGTGAGTTCGATGTTCATACCGTTCGTCGCGGGCTGCTCGTCGCGCTGACTGCCGGGGATGATGACGTGCCTGGCGTCGACGTCCACCGTGCGTTTGCCGTCCTTGCCGGCCAACCGGGTGTCGAACTTGGCCTCGACACCGGAGAGTCCGTTGCCGTCGTAGTCGGTGCCGCCGACGATGGCCGCGGAGGCGGAGCCGTCCGGGTACTGGCGCAGGTCCTGGCGTTCGGTGACGACGGCGTCCAGATGGTCCTTGTCGAACAACTTGCTGATCTTGGTCATCACCGCGTCGGCCTGCGCGGGCATCAGGTTGCGGGCCAGATAGACGTAGCTCTTGGCGGTGGTGAGCTTGCCCATCACCTCGTCGACCGTCAGGCCGGCGCCGACGTCGTTGACCAGGATCGCCGCCACCGCCCTGCGCTGGGCGTCGTCGGTGAACAGAGCCGGCCGGGCCGCGATGGCGCGCCCCTCGACGGTGAATGCGAGCGCCGTGCCGTTGCGGTCGGTGATGGAGCCGCGCTCGGCGAGCAGGCTGATGTTGCGGGTTCGCTGTATCTCGCTCTTCCCGGCGTAATAGGCGGAGTCGATCGCCTGGATGATGACGAGCTTGCCGCCGGCAATGGCGAGCAGCGCCAGCATCACGGCCAGCGCCAGCCGGCTGCGGCGGCGCGGGTTGGCGACGGACGCCTTTCCGGTGCTGAGCCGGCGGCCGCGCACGGATCCCTTCTGCTTGGCGGCCGGGCGGGGAGCCGGCCGGACCGGCCGCTGCGTTCCGGCGGGTGCGGCCGGGCGTGGTGCGCGCGGCGGGGGTGCCGTCCGGGGTGACGCCGGTCCGGGCGAGCGCCCGGTGGATACGGGACGGCCGGCGGACGTAGACCTGCCGGCGGATGTGGACCTGCCGGTGCCGGTGGCTCTGCCGCTGGTGGGGACTCTGCCGGCGGCGGGGGCTCTGCCGGTGGCGGGGGCTCTGCCGGTGCCGGTCGGGCGTCCGGTGGCGGCACCGGCCGATCGGCGCGACGGATCACGCGGATCCTGCGATGACCCGGACCGGTTCAACGCTGCCCTCCCTGGGCCGCTGCGGGTGCGCCCGACGTTGGTGCCTCGGTGGTGGGTGCTGCGGTGGTGGGTGCTGCGGTGGTGGGTGCTGCGGTGGTGGTCGGTGCAGCGGTCGCGGCGGCTGAGCTCGGCGGCGCCACTGCGGGCGCCGGACTGGGCGGCGGCGGCGGACCGGGCACCTGCGAGGGCTCGCCGACCACCGAGCCGGCACCGGCCTCGTTGACCATCAGCATCGCCGAGTCGCCGGCCGGCACCATGCCGAGCTTCGCGGCGGCGTCGGCGATCCGTGGCGTAGCGTCGAGCAGCGCGACATCCCTTTGCAGGGACTCGATTTCGAGCCTCAGGTCGGACGTGGCGGTCTTCGCGGTGGACGTCCGCATGCCCGCCTCGTCGGTCATCGTGTTCAGGTACAGCACCCCCGCGATACCGCCGCCGAGCAACGCGATCAGCATGACGACGAACGGTGCCCGGTTCAGCGCGGAGGTGACCGGCTTGCCGGGTGTGACCAGCCGCGAGGCGGTGATCTTGGACGTCCGGCGCTGGCGGCGTTCGTAGGCGCGCCTGGACGACGCCGTGGTCGCCGCGGAGCGCCCGGTCGCGGCCTTCCCGCCGCTGGCGGTCCGGTCCCCGGTTCCGGCCGTCGTCTGCTCGGTGGTGGTCACGATGTTGCCTCCCTGATGCGCTGCGCCGCCCGGAGCCGCGCGGACGCGGCCCTGGGGTTTGCCTGGATCTCGTTCTGGTCGGGGATTTCGGCGCCCCGGGTCAGCCAGCTGAATTCCGGGTCGTGCCCCGGCAGGTCGACGGGCAGGTCGAGCGGTGACGTCGACACCGTCAGCGGTGCGATGGCGCGCTTGACGATGCGGTCCTCGAGCGACTGGTAGGACATCACCACGATCCGGCCGGCCAGCGAGAGGTGCTGCAGAGCAACCGGTATCGCCCGCTGCAGCGCACCCAGCTCGTCGTTGACCTCGATCCGCAGCGCCTGGAACGTGCGCTTGGCGGGGTTGCCGCCGGTGCGCCGGGTGGCTGCGGGGATGGCGCCCCGGACCAGTTCGACCAGCCGGGCACTGGTGGTGAACGGCTGCCGTGCCCGCTCGGCGACCAGCACCTTCGAGATGCGGCCGGCGAAGCGTTCGTCGCCGTACTCGCGCAGGATCCTGGTGAGCTCCGCGCCGGGGTAGGTGTTCAGCACGTCCGCGGCGGTGATGCCGGTGGTCGGGTCCATCCGCATGTCGAGCGGCGCGTCGTGCGCGTAGGCGAACCCGCGGTCGGATTCGTCGAGTTGGACCGAGGACACACCCAGATCGAAAAGAATGGCCTGCACCCGGCCGGACCCGACCCGTTCGCTGATCACCTCGCCGATCCGGTCGTAGACGGCGTGCACCAGTTCCACCCGGTCGGTCAACCCTGCGTCGGCGAGCCGGTCCTGCGCGATCCGGAGTGCGTACGGGTCGCGGTCGATCCCGATCACCCGGAGACCCGGGTGCGCCGAGAGCAGCGCGAGGGTGTGCCCGCCCATGCCGAGGGTGGCGTCGATCAGCACGACATCGCTTGCGCCGGATGATGTTGCCGCTTCGATGGCCGGTGCGAGCAGCTCGTCCACCCGGCGGACCAGAACGGGGACGTGACCGTCCGGCGTGCCTGGGAACGGTTCGCCGGCACTGTCGCCGGCGTCCTGGTTCCCTTCGGACGGACTGCCACCCATCGGCGCCTTCCTCTCTCGGTGCGATGCCCCGGCGGAACCGGTGTGCTGGTGGTGGGTGGCTGGCTGGTTCTGTTTTTCCCGGGTGTGCTCGGTGGCTCCTGATTCCTGGTCCCCACCCGCTTCGGTCCTGGCACGGGGGAAGTCGTGTCAGGCCCGGCGGTCCTGGCACGGGGGAAGTCGTGTCAGGGCCGTTGCGGGTGTGGGCCGGGCGGCAGGAACCCCTCACGCGCTGGGCGCATGTGGCGTGCGGGCTGTCGCGGCACGGCGGTCAGCTGTCGAGAAGCCCCCTCTCGGGCGCGGCATAGGCCGCCTCCTGGCGTGCCTCATACGCCTCCCACTCGGCGGCGTCCCAGATCTCCATCCGCAGGCCGATTCCGGTGATCACCAGGTCCTTGGAGAGCCGTGCGTACTCGCGCATCCGGGCGGGGATCGAGATCCGGCCCTGTGCGTCGGGGCGCTGCTCGTCGGTGTTCGCCAGCATGTAGCGCTGGAAACCGCGGGCCTTCTCGTCGGTGATCGACGCTTCGATGGCGTTGGCCGCGAACTTCTCGAAGCCCCCGTGGGTGAAGACGAAGAGGCAGTGATCCTGACCGCGGACCAGCATGGCGCCGGTTGCGAACGCATCGCGGTAGCGCGCCGGAAGGGTGACGCGGCCCTTGTCGTCCATCCGCGGGGTGTAGGTGCCGTAGAAGCCGCTGAGCATCCCCACACCTCCGTCCCGGTGACACTGCCGCTGCCGTGGCCGGCCCCCGACTCCACTGGGTCGGGGGACCTGGCGGGCACCTGGATCGGCCTCTCCCAGGTCGCTCCACCTTAACCCACTTTCTGCCACTTCCGGCCACCAAGTCCCCCAACAGATGGGGGTGTCGGTTAGTTTTTGCACGTCAGAGTGGTGGAGCGCGGTGGGGCGTCACGGCCCGGACGTCTCCAGGCATCGAGGCGCTGTCGGCCGTCCCGGACGGACCGCGGATCGCCAGGACACTGTTCGAACGGTGTCCATGCAGGTCGGTGCAGTACGGCGGTTGCCGACACCTCGCTGCCGCCCCGTCCCGACCGCTATCGAGCGCATGGTGGGGCGATGTGGGGGCCGGGGGAGAGCAAGACCTTCGGGCGACGGCAAACGGAAGGGCGTCACCGATCGTGACGATCCGCCCGCATCCCATCTGCCCGGATCGATCAGGTTGAGCCGCCAGGCGAAGACCATCGGCCCATAACTTCACCCTGTTGCGCGAGAAGTCACTGGCAGACTGTCAAGAGGCGTCTGCGGCCACGGGGACGCGGCATGTCCGTCGGGAGGAAATAGCGGTGACACAGCGCGTGGACCTGGAACGTACGGATGGGCCAGGTGCCGGCGCGCCAGAATTGTCCGGTGTCGGTGCCGCGTCCGGTAGGACGGCACAACCCGACCTCGCCGAGGTACAGCGGGTCGGCGCACAGATCGCCGCGGCGATCTCCGGGATCGTGCTCGGCAAGCCGGAGGTCCTCCGGCTGGCGATCATCGCGGTGCTTGCGGAGGGTCACCTGCTCATCGAGGACGTTCCCGGAACGGGCAAGACGGTGCTGGCCAAGTCCCTGGCCCGGACGGTCGATTCCACCGTCAGCCGCGTCCAGTTCACCCCCGACCTGATGCCCAGCGACGTGACCGGGGTCAGCATCTACGACCGGCAGTCCTCGCAGTTCGAATTCCGGCCCGGCCCCATCTTCGCCAACATCGTCGTCGCGGACGAGATCAACAGGGCCTCGCCCAAGACCCAGTCCGCCCTCCTGGAGTGCATGGAGGAACGTCAGGTCACCGTCGACGGCACCAGCTACCAGCTGGCCCGGCCGTTCCTGGTGCTCGCCACCCAGAACCCGGTCGAAATGGAAGGCACCTACCCGCTCCCCGAGGCGCAGCGGGACCGGTTCCTCGCCCGGCTCTCCATCGGATACCCAGATCGCAACGCCGAGATCGGCATGCTGGCTGACCGGGACCGCACCGATCCGCTGACCGCGCTGGGGCCTGTCACCGACGCGGCCACCGTCTCGCGGCTGATCGATGCGGTGATGGGCGTTCACCTCGCTCCCCCGCTGCGGCAATACATCGTCGAGATCGTCGGGGCCACCCGCGCTCTACCGGAGGTCCGGCTCGGCGCGTCGCCGCGGGCGGTGCTGCACCTGGCCCGGGCCGCCAAGGCGGCCGCCGCCCTGGACGGCCGGCCGTTCGTCGTTCCTGATGACGTCCAGCGGCTCGCCGTACCCGTACTCGCGCACCGCCTGTTGCTGACCGTCGAGGCGCACGCCGCGCACCGCTCGGCGGAAGAAATCGTGAACGTGCTGCTCAGCCGGATCAGGGTGCCCCGGGGTGGCTGAACAGCGTCCCGGCGGCGCGGTGTCAGCGCCGGGATCCCGGCCGACGGCACGGTCGTCTCGGCGCTCGCTGGGCACCACTCGCCGTATCGGCACCCGCGGACTGACGACGCGGGGTCGCTGCCTGCTGGCCGGCGGAGTGGCCGCCGCCGCGTGCGCGATCATCCTCGATGAGCGGGACCTGCTGCGGATCGGTCTGTTCGCCATCGCGCTACCGGTGATCGCGATGATCGCCGGGTCCCTGCGCCGCATCCGGCTGACCGCCGCGCACCTTGTCTCACCGTCCCGGCTGGACCCCGGAACCACCGGGCAGGTCGTGCTGTCGGTCACCAACGCCGGTGCGGCACGAACGTCGACGTTGGAGATCTCCGAGCCCCCGACGGTCGACCTGGCCACCGGCGTCCGATGCCTGGTGCCGCCGCTGCGCCCGGCACACGCCGCGCAGACCGACTACCCCATCCATGCGGTGCGTCGGGGGCGGTTCCTGCTGGGCCCGCCTTCCGTTCGCGTCGGGGACCCGTTCGGCCTCTGGGAGGACCACCGGACGCTCCCCGTCCGCACGGAGGTGCTGGTGGTACCCAGCGTCGTCGATCTGACCGGCATGCCGACGAGCTCCGGGACCCGATCGGCAGCTGCCGATCGGGCCGCAACCGGCGCCAGCGGCGGTGATCCCGACGTCGGGATCCGCAACTACCGCAGCGGAGACGACATCCGCACGGTTCACTGGCGTGCGTCGGCACGACATGACGAGCTGATGGTCCGGCTCGAGGAACCCGTGTCACACGGCGGCGCGGTCGTGATGCTCGATCACCGGGCGCGGGCACATGCCGGCGAAGGAGTGCACTCCAGCCTCGAAACCGCCGTCTCGCTGGCAGCTTCGATCAGCCAGCATCTGTTGGCTGCCGAGCACCAGATGCGGTTGACCACGCACGCGGGCACCGTGCTGGCCGACGGCAGGGACATCCAGGACGACGTGCTGGCGGCGCTGGCGGTGCTGGAGCCTGACCGGCACGGCATTCTCTCGCCGCTGTCCGTCGCCGGATCGGGTCTCATCATCGCCGTGCTGGGTGCTGTCGACCTGCCGTCGGCGAAGCTGCTGGTGGCCGCCCGCCGGCGCGGCACCAACGGGATTGCCTTCGTCCTCGAGGTCCGGGAATGGGATCCGCACGCTCCGGGCGGCGACCCGGCCGCCGTCGCGTTACTGAGGTCCGCGGGCTGGCGAGTCGTCACGGTCGGCTCGGGCGAAGGGCTGGCGACGGTGTGGAGCAGGGCCTGCGCCGGATCTGCCGGCTATCTACGGTCGGTCGGCCGGCCGAGCTTCGCTGTTCCGGTGCGGATCTGAAGGAGCGCCGATGACGATCACAGCACCACCCGGCACCCGCGGACCGGTCCCGGATCGAGCCCAGCCCACGGCGGTTCCGGCGAGGGCGCAGACCCCCGTCCGGGTCGACCCACCCGCACCCCCGGTGCATTTCGTGACCACCCTGATCGGCGCGCTCGCGGTGCTCGCGGCAAGCATGGCGATTCCGCCAATGATCACCGGGGACAACTGGTTCTGGCCCACCGTCGAAGTGGTGATGGTGATCTGGCTGGTCGGCGTCGGCGCCCGGCTCGCCCGTATCCCGGCGGCGGCGGCCATCCTGCTGCAGTTCGCCGGCGCTTCCGTCGCGCTGACCGCACTGTTCACCGTCGGCGGCATCGGCGGTGTCCTGCCGAACGGGGCAGCGCTGTCCGAAGCCGGCGAGTTGCTGACCGGTGCCTGGGAACAGATCAGGTCAACGGTCTCCCCAGCCCCGGCCTCCACCGAACTGGCCTTTCTCATCACGGTGTCCATCGGCGCGACGGCGTTGATCGTGGACATCCTCATCGCCGTCTGCCGGGCGCCGGCACTTGTCGCGCTGCCGTTGCTCTGCGTGTATTCGGTACCCGCCTCCATCGATCTGGGCATGCTGCCGTGGGAGGCGTTCGCGGCGCCTGCCATCCTCTACGCCCTGTTGCTGACGGCTGGCGGTTTGTCCGGCCGCCGTCTCGGCGCGGGCGCAGGCACCGCCCAGGTCGTGTCCGGAGTCGCGCTCGCCAGCCTGGCCACCGTCATCGCACTCGTCGTCGCCTCATCGGTCACTGCCATCGGAACCGAGGGCCGGCTGCCACGGTCGGCGTCGGGACCGAGCAGCACGATCGGGCTGTCACCGTTCGCGTCGTTGCGGGGCAACCTGCAGCTGAGTGAGCCGGTCGACATGCTGCGTGTCTCAGGACTCGACCAGCCCCAGTACCTGCGGACAGTGGGACTCCAGAAGTGGACCTCCGGCGAAGGCTGGTCGGTGGACGAACTCACCGACGGCAGCCTGCCGGCCACCCCGCCGGCCCCTGGCGCGCCGGAGATCTCGGTAACGCCCCTTGCCTACCGCGACGAGTTCCTGCCGATCTATGACGGCACCTCCTCCGTCGACGGCGTGGGACCGGGGTGGTCCTACGACGACGCCCTGGAGTCCGTGCACCGGCCGGAGCCGGTGTCGCCCGAGCCCTACCGGATAGGAGTCGCGTTCCCCGAGGCCACCGCCGACGAGCTCCGTGCCGACACCGTGACCCCCGGCGGCGTGCTGACCGAGACCGGCGAGCTGCCCGAGGAAGCCGTCCAGGTGGCGGAGCGGGTCACCGCGGATGCGAAAACCCCGTTCGACAGGGCTGATGCGCTGCGCACCTACTTCACCGACCCGGCGAACGGTTTCCTTTACTCGCTGACGGTGCCGCAGGGAGACAGTGGCGACTACCTGGTCGACTTTTTGCGCAACAAGCAGGGTTACTGCGAGCAGTACGCGTCGGCGATGGCCATCATGCTGCGGGCCATCGGGATCCCCGCCCGGGTGGCCATCGGCTTCACCCAAGGCACCCAGGAGGGCGACGGCACGTACCTGATCAGCAGCAATGACGCCCACGCGTGGGTCGAGGTGCGCTTCGACAACGCCGGCTGGGTGCAGTTCGACCCCACCCCGCTCGGCGACGGGCAGGGCGGCCAGCAGGGCTTCACCGACACGGAGGAGACGGCGCCGAGCACATCCGCCGCGCCGGAGACCCTGCCGTCGGCGGATCTGCCTGACGACGGTCCGACGCTGGGCGAGGACGGTCCTGCGGCGCAGCTGCCCGACGAGGGCCAGACCTCCGCCGCTGCCACAACCGAATCGGACCGTGGCATCCCGCCCGCACTGTGGTGGACCCTCCTCGTCCTGGGTCTGCTCGCCGCCGCGGCAGCCGGCCCGACGTTCACCCGGAACCGGCGTCGCACCAGCAGGCTGGCGATCGCCGACGCGGGTGGACCCGGCGCGGCAGCAGCCGCCTGGCGCGAACTGGAGGACCTGGCGGTTGATCACGGCATCGTCCTCAACCCCGCGGAATCGGCGCGGGCGACCGCGAATCGGCTGTCGAAGACCGTGCACCTGGGCGAACAGGGCCGAGCGGAGCTGCGCGCGGTCGTCACCGCCGCGGAACTCGGCTGGTACGGCGGGTCCGAGACGGACGCCGCCCCCGAATCGGGACCGGGCGAAGCCGGCAGTGGGTCAGCCGGGAGCGGCACAGCCGTGAACGGTGCTCTCGGCAGCGGTGCGGGCGGCAGCGGTGCGGGCGGCAGCGGTGCGGGCGGCATGACGGCGACCCGCGAGCGGCCGGCGACCGCGTCATCGCTGGGCGCTGCCCCACGCACGTTCGCCCGGGAGCTGGCCCACGTCGCGCCGCTGTCGCCGATCGAGCGGCTCGTTCCGCGGTCGGTCCGGCCGAGTTGGTGGCGGGACTGAGCTGCGGACCGGGCCGAGCTGCGGATCGGTACTGAGCGCCGATCCGAAGGTCATCGCCGGCCCCGGCGTTGCGCGGCGCACCTCGTAGACACGTGACGTGGCTTGCGGCGGGCATCGGTTGCCCCGCCGTGATCATGCAGCTGCCGTTGCAGCCAGCGCGTGGCCGATGGCCGACGCAACCGGTGCGTGGCGGCTACCCAAGAGGCACGTAGACCTGCTGGGGCAAAACTCAACCGCGACGCCTGCGCGCCGCGGTTGGTCTGACGATCAGATTCGGTTTACTGGTTTGGTTCGTCGAAACGACGACGGAAGCGCTCTTCCATCCGATTGCTCAACCCGGGGTTCGACTTGGCGGCGTTCTTCTCGGCACCCTTTGCGGCTCGCGCGCTGGGCTGTCCGAAAACGAAGAGTCCGACAGCAGAAACCATCGTCAGGAAGCCGATGACGCTGACGACAACACCTATCGCGAGGAAGCTCTGCGTCGCGATCACGCCGACGACCAGACCTACAAGACCGGCAACGAACAAGCACCCCGCGACAATCGGACGACGACGACGAATACGACTGACATTGACACTGGTCGCAAACTTCGGGTCGTCCTCATAGAGCGCGCGCTCGATCTCGTCGAGCATCCGCTGTTCGTGCTCGGAGAGCGGCATGGGTTCCCCTCCTCCGGCACCTGGCCACCATTTTGAGTGGTCACATCTGACGGTCGCCAGCCAGCGACCTACTACAAGGATACGAGCAGTCTGCGCCGACCACTAGCGCGCACGGAAATCTCGCCCAGTTTCGTCCCTCGGGTTCGCAGATTCCACCCGTTTCGGGTGGTCGAGCAGGGTGGCGGGGCGGATCGCGGCCGCTCCGAAACGGGCGACCGCCCGATCGACCGCACCCTCGGCTTCGCGCCAGCCCGGGCGGGCGTCGCCGGCTCCGAGTTCCAGCTGCTCCACCACCTCGCCGGCGTCCACCAGATTCTCCAGCCGGACCCCCAGTAGCCGGATCCGCTGGCCGCCGGCGCTGCTCGTCCGCGCCTTGGCCAGCAGCGCCCCGGCGGTGGCGTAGACGGTGTGCGAGAGATCGGTCGCCGACTGCAGGGTCGCCGACCTGGTCACGGTGGAGAAATCCTCGAAACGCACCTTGATACTCACCGTCCGGCCGCGGACGCCGGCCGCGCGAGCCCGCCGCGCGGTTCGCTCGGCAAGCGTCAACAGCTCCCGAGCGAGGAACTCCGGTTCGCTGGAGTCCGACGCGAAGGTGGTCTCGACGCCGATGGACGAGTCGGCGACCTCGGTCTCGACCGAGCGGGGGTCCCTGGCCCACGACAGGTCGTGCAGTTTGCTGCCCGACGCGGTGCCGACCAGCCGCACGAGCTGGTCGAGTGGCATATGGGCGATTTCGCCGACGGTGCGAATGCCGAGCGACTCCAGACGCTCCGCTGTGCGCGGGCCGACACCCCACAGCGCGCGGACCGGCAGCGGATGCAGGAGCCCGATCACCTCGTCCGGTGGGACGATCAGGAGGCCGTCCGGCTTCGCCAGGCCGGAGGCCAGCTTGGCGACGAACTTGGTGGACGCCGCGCCGACCGTTGCCACCAGCTGGAGTTCATCACGGATGCGACGACGGACCGCCTGCGCAATGGCCCCCGGGCGGCCGAACTGCCGGCCGGCGCCGGAGACATCGAGGAACGCCTCATCGACGGAGAGCGGTTCGACCAGCGGGGTGACGTCGGCGAAGATCTTCATCACCGCCCGCGACGCCTCCGCATAGGCGGCCATGTCCGGTTGGACGACGACCACACCGCGGCAGAGAGCCAGCGCCCGTGACGTCGGCATCGCCGACCGGATCCCGTGTGCCCGCGCCTCATAGCTGGCGGACAAGACGACGCCCCGCCCGCCCGTACCGGCGACCATCATGGGGACGCCGCGGAGTTCCGGGTGCCGGCGCACCTCGACCATGGCGTAGAAGGCATCCATGTCGACATGCAAGATGGTGCAGGCACTGTCGTCGGCGGCTCCGGGATCGGCCGTGACGTACCGCCCGCTGTCAGTCCGGTGGGCCACTTGCCGAACTCCCTGCGCCCTCCGGGCCCGTCACTGCGCCCTCCGGGCCCGTCACTGCGCCCTCCGGGCCCGTCACTGCGCCCTCCGGGCCCGTCACTGCGCCCTCCGGGCCCGTCACTGCGCCCTCCGGGCCCGTCACTGCGCCCTCCGGGCGGCGAGCCACCATGTGCAGGTCAGCCGCGATTTCCGTCAGCCCGGGGTGACCCGCGGCCGCGGCCTCGAGCAGCGCCAGTTCGCCGTCTCCACCGGGAGTTGCCTGCCGCGCTGCCCCGGAGACCAGGCCCGACAGGACCCCGACCCCGGTGACGGACTCGACCTGCAGGCCGGATGCCGTCAGCAGGTCGGCGAGCACACCGACGTCATACCGGCGGCGAAGCGGATCGGTGCTGCCACAACGACCGTCGGGATCGGTGAGCAGCGTCCTGGCATCGGCGAACCGGCCCACGAGGGTCTGGCCGAGAACCGCGCCGAGGCGTCCTGCGGTGAGCACGGAGACGCAACCGCCCGGCCGGACCGCAGCCGCGACCGCGGCGAGCACCGCTACCGGATCGTCGACCTCCTCGAGCAGGTGATGACAGAGCACAAGGTCGGCCGTCCCCGGAGGTACCACGGTGTCGAGCTGGTCGGCGTCCGCCTGGACGCCGCCGACCCTGTCCTCGACGCCGGCATCCTGGGAGCGGCGGTACAGGATCGCCAGGGCGTCCACCGATGTGTCGACCACGGTGACGCGGCAGCCGGCCAACGCCAGCGGCACTGCACGCGTGCCGCTGCCCCCGCCGACGTCGACGACGTGCGACACGCCGCCGTTGACCAGGGCGGCCAACGCCACATCCACCGGGTCGCCGCCGATCGCCCGCCGCTGATCGATCATTCGGTCTCCTCCTGAGTGCTTGTGGAGCAGCGTGTGTCGGCCGCGGGGACGCCGGTTGCCGACGTCCTCGTGACGATTCGGTGCCCGCCGCCGACCGTGTGTCACCGACGATCTTCCCCGACTTCTGGGCAGCGTATCGGCGCGCTCGCACCCTGCCGGAAATGACCGCATCGGACCTGTACGGTTGGCCGGTGCTCGTTGCCAGTGTGTTGAGCCTCAAGGGCGGCGTCGGAAAGACCACGGTCACCCTGGGTCTTGCGTCAGCGGCAGTCCATCAGGGGGTGAACACACTCCTGGTCGATCTCGACCCGCAGATGAATGCGACCGCGACGGTCGACCCCGAACCCATCGGGTCCGAGAACGGTCACGCCGAACGGCGCAGCTGGTCGATCGCCGAGGTCCTCGACGATCCGTCCCGCAAGGTCATCGACAAGACGATCCGGGTCTCCGCATGGGGCGAGTCGCTGCGGATCCTGCCCGGCAGCGAGCGGACCGAGAACCACAATCACCCCGACCCCGGGTCCAAGACGTTGTTCCGGCTGGCCGGGGCGTTGGCCAAGGTCGATCCGGCACCGGACCTGGTGCTCATCGACTGTCCACCCTCGCTCGGGCAGCTCACCCGGAGTGCACTGGTCGCCGCTGATCGCGCTGTGCTGGTGACGGAACCCTCGCTGTTCGCGGTCACCGGCGTGCAACGGGCACTCGAAGCCGTCCAGACGGAGAGGGTGGCGCATCGGCCCGCCCTGCAGCCGCTCGGCGTGGTGATCAACCGTTTCCGGCCGAGGGTGACCGAACACGAGTACCGGCTCGCCGAGCTGCGGGACCTGTTCGGGCCGCTGGTGTTGTCGCCGGTCCTGCCGGACCGGTCGGCTGTTCAGCAGGCCCAGGGCGCTGCCGTGCCGATTCACCAGTGGCCGACAGCCGGCGCCCGTGAGATCGCGCAGAGCTTCGACGCGCTCCTGAGTCGGCTGCTCAGCACCAGCCGATCCAAAGCCCGACGCTGACCGCTGCCGGTCCGGGCTTGCTGCCTACCCGTCTGCCCATTCCGGCGAGAGTGACTCCTCCACGAGGTCGATGAAGGCAGAGACCTGCCGCAACATGTCGTCGGCCTCGCGCGCCGTCACCAGCCGGTGCAATCCTGCCTCCGCCGCCTGCCGCTTGGCCGACCCGGCAGCGAAAAACGCTGCCCACTCGGCGAACTCGGGCGCGACCTTGGTGATCAACTCCCAAGCACTGCCCCGCCGACCCCGGACCGGCCGCGCCCTGGCAGCGAGCACCGCTGCGGCCGCGCGCAGGGCCGCCAGGTGGGCGGCCGCGTAGCGGTCGGCGGGATTTGACGCGCGAATGGCCCGGCCGAGACCACGCGAGGCATCGATCAGCAGATCCCGTGCGGCCTGTGGCAGCGGCGGACCGGGGCGGGCCGGCGAGATGCGCGGCGCGGACTGCGGCGGGAGCGAACCCCGCCCGACCGAGCCGCGCCCGGTAGAAGGATGTCCTGTGCGCACCTCCCGAGCGCGCAGCTCTCCCGCCCGAGCCGCCCGGACGCCCACCGCCCGGGCACTGTCCAATCGGCCATCCGCCGGCGAGCCGGCTATCGGCGGCAGCTCACCGGCAGCGTGACGGACCAGTGTGGTTGCATCGAACAAACCCGGTGCTGTACCGACCGACATGCCATACCCCTCATCTGTTCGAACCTGTGTTCGATAGTACGCGTGTTCGAATACCTCCGCCAGTACCTTCGCAGGGTGTCTTGAACCGGCGGGTCCCGCCGCGGCGGTTACCGCACCGACGATGGGCGTGATGTGATGACGACATGGAGCTCTTACCCGGCCAAACCGTCCGGGACTCCGTCGTTCTCCGTCGCCTCGACCCGGAGTCCTTCCGGGCCCGGACGCCCGAGTTGATCGACGTCTACCTCCAGGCGATGCGCTATCCGGCCGACCTCGCCGGCACCCGATCGGTGTTGTGGGAGGACCACAGTCGCCGGGTGGGATTCAGTTGCGTGGTCGCGGCGGATCCGCAGGACCGGATCCGCGGCCTTGCCTACGGCTACCGTGGCGCGCCGGGCCAGTGGTGGTACTCCGAGGTTCGCAGGGGTCTGCGTTCGCACGCGGAGCGGCAGCTCGCCGACTTCTTCGAGCTGACCGAGTTGCACATCGACCCGGATTGGCAGGGCAACGGCCTCGGTGAGGCGCTGCTGCGGAGCCTGGCAGCGGATCGGCCCGAACAGCGCATGCTGCTGTCCACGCCGGAGGGCGACAACCGCGCATGGCGGCTCTACCGTCGGCTCGGCTTCGCAGATGTGCTGCGGAACTTCCAGTTCACCGGGGACCCCCGACCGTTCGGTGTCCTGGGTCGCGATCTGCCGCTGCCACCGGTCGCGTCCGCCGGCGGGTGAGCCGGGGCCGCCCGCAACTGTGGCCAGCGGTCAGAGCGTCGCCAACCGGGCAGCCAGCGGGTCCAGGCCCATGCCGCCCATCCCCAGGGCCGCACTGTGGAACGCCTTGAAGTCGAAGTCTGCGCCGTGCCGCTGCCGGGCAGCATCCCGGCCGGCCAGCCAGACCCGCTCGCCGATCTTGTAGGACGGCGCCTGCCCGGGCCAGCCGAGGTACCGGTCGATCTCGTCACGGCAGTGCGCCGGATCGGTGATCGTCCTGGTCAACAGGAACTCGAGGCCCAGCTCCCCGGTCCAGCGCTCCCCCTCGTGGAAGCCGGTGCCAGCCGGGATCTCCAATTCAAGATGCATGCCGATGTCGACGACAACCCTTGCGGCGCGGAACATCTGCGATTCGAGCAGGCCCAGCAGTTGGCCGTCATTGGCGAGATAACCCAGCTCACGGACCAACCGTTCGGCGTACAGCGCCCACCCCTCGGCGTGCGCCGAGGTCCCGGCGAGCAGACGCTGATAGTCGTTGAGCGAATCCTTGCGGTACACAGCCGTACCGATCTGCAGATGATGCCCGGGGACACCCTCGTGATAGACGACGCTGGTCTCCCGCCACGTCGAGAACACCTCGCGTCCCGGCTCCACCGCCCACCACATCCGCCCCGGCCGGGAGAAGTCGTCACTCGGCCCGGTGTAGTAGGCCCCGACACCACCGCCCGGCGGTGCGATGCGGCACTCCAGTGCGCGGATCTGCTCCGGGATGTCGAAATGCTCCTTCGACAGATCCTCGATGGCCCGGTCGGAGAGCTCCTGCATCCACGCCTGCAACGCGGGCAGACCGACGATCTGGTACGCCGGGTCCGTGTCCAGGGCCGCTGCCGCCGCTGCCGGGTCCGCCCCGGGCACCAGGCGATCCGCCACCTCGCGCAGCTCGGCCTCGAGCGCCAGGAACTCCTGCCAACCCCAGGCGTAGGTCTCCTCCAGATCGACCACCGCGCCGAGGAAGAGGCGCGATCCAAGGGCGTACCGCTCCCGCCCGACAGCGTCCTTCGTCGGCGCCAGGGTGCGTAACTCCTGGCGAAGGAAGACGGCCAGATCGGCGTAGGACGCCTCGGCCGCAGCTGCTCCGGCGGCGAGATCGGCGGCCAGGGAGGGGCTTCGACCTGGCCCGACCTGCGCGGCCAGGGCACTGAAGTACCCCTCCCCGGAGACGCCCGCATAGGTGTCGCACTGGTCCGCGCACTTGTCCACCTGCCGGACGGCCGACACCTGCCCCGCTCCCGCCGCCTGCAGCAGGCTCCGGCGGTAACCGGCCATCGCGGCCGGCACCGCAGCCATCCGGGTGGCCAGCACGGCGACCTGTTCGTCGGTGTCGGTCGGCATCAGGTCGAAGACCATCCGGACCATCTGAATCGGCGAATCGATGACGTTGAGCGAAGCGTGCAGCCAACCGGAGTCGAACACGTCCAGCTGTATCTGGAGCCGCTCGACCAGGACGTCGCGGGCCAGATCGTCGTCAGGACCCTCCGAGGTGGCGGATTCGAGCGCGGCCAGGGTGTCCCGATCCAGCTGAGCCACCTCGGCAAGACCTTCGGGCGACAGGTCGTCCAGCCGATCGTCGTTACCCGGCAGGCCGAGATAGGTGGACATGGTGGGGACGAGCTGGGCGTACCGAGCGACGTAGGCGTCGGAGAGGTCGTTGATGACGGACATTCACGGGACGCTACCGCTCCCGGCCGTCGTCCCCCGGGGATTTACGCTCGGCGTTCTCGGCTGCCAGGGCGCGCCCCATCTGCACCGGCCCGTCGTCGGCGGCTGATCGCCCGTCGGTTTCCTCGGAGGGTTCGGTGTCGTCCTTCGCGTTGCGGTATGCGACCCGTACCGCGAGGTGGGCGGACACCGGCGCGGTGACGAACTGCAGCACCACGATCAGCAGCAGTACCCCGATCACCGCCGGCGAACCGAGCCGCAGGCCGACGCCCAGCATCAGCAGCATGATGCCGAGGACCTGCGGCTTGGTCGCCGCGTGGATCCGGCTCATCGTGTCCGGGAAGCGCAGCACGGCGATGCCGGCCAGCAGGGACATCAGCGCACCGATGATCAGCGCTGCGGAAGCAATCACGTCGACCGTGCTCACTGGCGATCCCTGGGCAGCAATTTGGCAAGGCTGGCCGAGCCGAGGAACCCGAGCAACGACACCACCACGGCGATCACCAGGGTGGTGCCGCTGCGGGACACCGCGGCCAGCAGGACGATGACGCCGACGAGGATCGCCAGCAGCACGTCGAGTGCGATCGCCCGGTCGATCTGCGTCGGCCCGCGGACCAGCCGGATCGATGCGAAGAGAGCGCCGATCCCGAACAACAGGCCGCAGACGACGAGGGTGAACGTCATCGGCGCCGCCCGGTCCTGACGACGGCCGAGCCCGGGTCGCCGAAGGTCTCGTCACCGAGGGCGAGGCCGATCCGCCGCTCCTGTGCCAGGACCTGATCGGCGAAGGCGACCATCGGTTTCCGGTCGGCGTCGAGCACATGGATCGTCAGGGTGCGGTTCTCGGAATCGGCGTCGATGATCAGGCTGCCCGGTACCAGCGAGACGGCCAGTCCGGTCAGTGCTTCCAGCAGGTCGGAATCGGACTCCAGCCGCACGGTCGTCACTGCCGCGCGGGGCAGCCGCGGCCGCAGCGCAAGCCAGCCGACCTGCACGCTGGCGACGACCACGTCCAGCAGGAACCGGCTGAGCAACTGGATCATCCGCCACGGGTGCAACCCGAACCGGAAGTGCATGGTGGGCAACGGGAAGAGCAGCAGGACGGCCGCGCTGACGGCGATCCCGATACCGATGACGACGATCGACGCCGAACCCCAGAGTGCCATCCAGATCAGCACCAGGGCGGTCATCGTCATCACGTACGGCTGCCACCCACCGCTGCCAGGGATCCTGGCACCGCGCACCCGGACCGCGCGCTCCCGGAGCCTGCGTGCGCCCGTCACGGTCCTTCCTCCCCGTCGGGATCGGCGCCGCCCGGGGCACCGGGCGGTGGCGGCACCCCGGCGCCCAGCACCGCGTCGACATACACGCTGCGATCGACGATCGAGGCCGCCGCCTTGTCCGCCAGCTCGTAGATCGGCCCCGCAGCGACGGTCAGCAACAGGCTGACGACGACGACAGCAGTGGTCGCGCCGACCATTCCGATCGGCAGCCGGGCCGCCTTCTCGCCCGCCTCGCGGCGCTTCGCCTCGCGGAGCGCCTCCCGCTGGGCTTCCCGGCGGGCGGGCAGCGAGCGGCCGGACTCCGTCTCGAGCGCACCGGCGTCGCCGTCCAGCGCGATGACCTCCGGCACGGGTCGCCAGAACGCGCGACCCCAGACCCGGACGATCGCGTAGAGCGTCAGCAGGCTGGTCAGTGTGCCGCCGACGACCAGCACGAGCGCCAGTACCCGGCCGTCCGCAATGCCGGCCTCGAACAATCCGACCTTGCCCAGGAACCCGGAGAGCGGCGGCACGCCCGCCAGGTTCATCGCGGGGATGAAGAACAGGATCGCCAGCACCGGTGCGGCGGCGGCGAGCCCGCCGAGCCGGGCGAGCACGGTCGTTCCGGCCACCCGTTCGATCAGGCCCACCCCGAGGAAGAGCGCCGTCTGTACCAGGATGTGGTGCGCGACGTAGAAGATCGCCGCAGCCATCCCGGCCTGCGAGCCGAGGGCGATCCCGAACAGCATGTAGCCGATGTGCGATACCAGGGTGAACGACAGCAGCCGTTTGATGCCGGACGACGCCACGGCCCCGAGGATCCCGACGAGCATCGTCAGCATGGCCGCGATCATCAGCAGCGTGCCGAACGAGCCGGGTGGGAACAGCAGCGTCTGCACCCGGATGATCGCGTAGATGCCGACCTTGGTGAGGAGGCCGGCGAAGACCGCGGTCACCGGCGCTGGGGCGCTCGGATAGGAGTCGGGCAGCCAGGCCGACATCGGGAAGACCGCCGCCTTGACGCCGAACGCCACCAGCAGCAACGCCTGCAACGCCGCGACGATCCCGACCGGCACGTCGGCCAGCTTCACCGACAGGTCGGCGAGGTTCACCGTCCCGGTCGCCGCGTACAGCATTGCGATCGCCGACAGGAACACCAGCGAACTCAGCAGTGACACCACGATGTAGGGCGCGCCGGCCCGCAGCCGCTCCTTCGTCCCGCCGAGGGTGAGCAGCACATAGCTGGCGGTGAGCAGGATCTCGAAGCTGACGAACAGATTGAACAGGTCGCCGGCAATGAACGCGTTGGACACACCCGTCACCAGGATCAGGAAGGTCGGGTGAAAGATCGACACCGGGGTCTCCGGTGTCTCGGAGGAGTCCGCCATGCCCTGCGCGATGGCATAGACGAGGACCGCGAGCGAGACGATGGTCGAGACAACCAGCATGAACGACGCCAGCGGGTCGGCCACCAGCGAGATCCCGAACGGCGCGGTCCAGCCGCCGACATGCATGACCATCGGTCCGTTGCTCGCGACCTGGAGCAGCATCGTGAGTTCGACGAGGAGTTGGGCCGACAGCGTGCCGACGGAGATCACCCGCTGGACGCGCGGCCGGCGGCTCGCGATCAACGTCAACCCCGCCCCGGTCAACGGGATGATGATCGTCAGGGGCAGCAGCCAGGTCATTCCTCACCACCGCCCGGCTCGTCCGCGGTCATCAACTCGGCAACTTCTTCGTCCTTGGTGAGTTCGGGTTGCTCGGTGACCTTGTAGTTGCGGTAGGCCATGGCCAGCAGGAACGTCACGACGGCAAGGCTGATGACGATCGAGGTGAGGATCAGCGCCTGCGGTACCGGGTCGGCGACCGGTTCGCCGTTGGAGGGCTCACCGACGATCGGCGCGACGCCGTCGACACTGGTGGACAGCAGCAGCAGGTTGATCGCGTTGCCCGCCAGCAGGAACCCGAGCAGCACCCTGATCAGGTTGCGGGAGAGCATCAGGTAGACACCAGCGGCGAACAGCCCGCCGATGGTGATCGCGAGGACCAGGTCGGTCGTCATCGAATCCGCCCCGCCGACCGCTTCGCTCTGCGCTGCTCGCGCGCGGCGTTGGCATCTGCGTCGCGCCGCTCGAGGACGACCTGCCGGTCCAACTCCGCACCGAGCGAGCGCAGCACGTCGAGCACCAGTCCGACGACGATCAGGTAGACACCGATGTCGAAAATCGTCGACGTCACGAACTTGAGGTCGCCGAGTACCGGGACGGTGGCCTTGAGAATGGTCGACTGCAGCGCCTCGCCGCCGATGATCAACCCGTATGCGGCCGTCGCGGAGGCGATCAGCAACCCGAGCCCCATCATCTTCCCGGGATCGACCGGTGCGGCCTCCCCGAGCTCGAACGCGCCACCGGCGATGTACCGCAGGGCCAGTGCGAGCCCGGCGATCAGGCCGGCAGCGAATCCCCCGCCGGGGGCGTCGTGCCCAACCAGCAGCACGTACACCGAGAAGATCACGATGACGTGGAAGATCATCCGGGTGACCACCTCGAGCAGCAGCGAACGGCGCGGGGTCCAGTTCGTCGCGAGCCAGGGCGAGGGCTGGCGCGGCTTGACCGGGTCGCCCAGCGCGGTCGGTTGCCGCGGCGTCGTGCCGGTGCGGCGGACCAGGAAGATCAGCGACGCCACCCCGGTCGCGGCGACGATCAGCACCGTCAGCTCGCCGTAGGTGTCCCAGGCGCGGACGTCCACCAGGATGATGTTGACGATGTTGCTGCCGCCGCCGAATTCGACGGCCGGCCCGGCGAGCTCGTCGGAAACCGGTGCTGCAGTGCGGGTTCCCGGGATGATCAGCGCGAGCGCCGTCATCAGGGCGCCGGACGCGACAGCGATGGCGAACCGGAAGCCGTTGCCCTTGCGGGACTGGTACAGCGCAGTATCCGGCAGTCTGGTGAGGACCAGCAGCCCGGCGAGCAGGGTGACGCTCTCCACCAGGATCTGGGTGAGCGCCAGATCGGGGGCACCGCGCAGGACGAACAGCACAGCGATGGCGTAGCCGACGCCGCCGACCATCAGGAGGGCGGTCAGCCCGCGCTGCACCCTGGTGACCGCGACGGCCAGACCCAGGATCACCAGCGACAGCATCAGCTCGGCGGGGCCGCCCAGCAGTTCGACGTCGGCCGGTCCGGTGGACGCCCGGATCAGCATGGTGCCGGGGAAAGCGACGAGCACCAGCAGGATGGCGCCGAGCGACACCGGCAGCGACCCGCGCTGGGTAGCGGCGGTGACGCCGACGGCGGTCACGTCGATGCCCTTGACCGTCGCCCTGTACGCGGTGCCCGGTTCGCCGCCCGGCCGGGCGATCTCGGAGCGGCGCTCCCTGGCCCGCTGCGCGAGGAAGATGGCCGCACCGACCGCCCAGCCGGCGGCCGACAGGGCGAGCGGCAGCTCGAATCCGTGCCAGAGCGCCATCGCGCCTTCGTGCGTCGGGCCGGCCGTCTGCGCATACGACTGCAGCAGCGGCTCGAGCAGTTGCGGGACGATGCCCAGCACCAGGCCGAGTGCCACCAGCACCACCGTCGGCCCGGTCATCCAGCCTGACGAGGGTGCGGGTTCAGTCACCGGCACACCTGCCTTGTCGCCGAACGCGCCCCACAGGAACCGCGCGCTGTAGGCGACCGTGAGGGCGGACCCGACTGCCATCACGACCGTGCCGATGATGCCTGCGGTGCCGCCGTCGAGCAGCCCGGCGTATCCGGCCTCCTTCGCGGCAAACCCGAGCATCGGCGGGATGCCGGCCATCGACACCGCGGCCAGGCCGGCCATCACGGCGAGCGCGGGCATACTCCGCCGGAGTCCGGAGAGTTTGCTGAGATCCCGCGTGCCGGTGGAGGTGTCGATGATCCCGACGGCGAAGAACAGCGGCGCCTTGAACGTCGCGTGGGCGATCAGCATGGCCAGCCCGCCGAGCAGGGCGTCTGGATTGCCACAGCCGATCAACAGCGTCATCAGCCCGAGCTGGGACACGGTGCCGTAGGCGAGCAGCAGCTTGAGGTCCCGCTGCCGCAGCGCCAGCACGGCGCCGAACAGCATCGTGCCGCCGCCGAGCGTCATCAGCAGCGGCTGCCAGAACGGCAGCACGGCGAACGCCGGCGCGAGCCTGGCGAAGAGGTAGATGCCGGCCTTGACCATCGTCGCGGCGTGCAGGTACGCACTCGCCGGGGTGGGCGCGGCCATCGCTCCCGGCAGCCAGAACTGGAACGGGATGATCGCCGACTTGCTGATCCCACCAACGATCATCAACACGATCGCGGTGGTGATCAGCGGCCCGGAAGGCGGGTCGGCGAGGATCTCCGACAGGGTGAAGGTGCCGGCCGTGATGCCGAGCATGACAACGCCGATCAGCATCACGAGGCCGCCGGCGGTGGTCACCATCAGCGCCTGGGAGGCGGCCGCGCGCGACGACCGCTTGCCGGTCCGGTGTGCGATCAGCAGGTAGGACAGGATGCCGGTCAGCTCCCAGAAGACGACCAGCAGTATCAGGTTGTCCGCCCAGACCAGGCCGAGCATCGCCCCGGCGAACGCGAGAAGCGCACCGCTGTAACGGCCGAGACCGTCGTCGCCATCCGGGAAGTAGCGCGCTGAGTAGAGCAGCACCAGGGTGCCGATGCCGGCGATGACGAGGGTCATCACCATGGCCAGCGCGTCCAGCCGCAGGTCGATGGACAGCGACAACAGCGGCACCCACTGCAGTTCCGTGGTCCGGTCGGCACCGTCCAGCACCGCGGGGATCTGCGCGAGCGCCCAGCCGGTGGTGGCCGCCGGCAGTACAGCGAGCAGCAGGAGACCGGCCCGGCCCAGCCGCGCGCAGATCGCCGGGGAGGCGAGGGCCGTCAGCAGGTAGGCCGCGAGGAACGCCGGGGCCAGCGTGAACAGGTCCGTCGTGCTCATGATGCGATCCGACTGAATGGTGCGAACCGCCTGAGCGCTGCGATCAGGCCCAGAGGGCCGGTCCGGCCCTGGCCGGGCCGATCGGTCAGGCGCACGGGTCTCCCGGGGTCGGATCGCTCGACGAGCGAACGGCTGTTGAGGGGTTTTACCCTACCGACCCGCAGGGTGACTCCGTTCTCCTACGAGCCCTAGAGCAGGGCCCGGGTGGACGACGCGTCGGCCTCCAATTCAGCGAAAACACCGCGGATCGCGTCGAGTGAGTCGTTCACCTGTGCGGCCTCTGTCACTCCGTCGATCTGCACGCCCACGAGATCGGCCGTCGTCGACAGCTCGAGGAGCTTGGTGTACACCTCCCCCACCTCTTCGACGGCTTCGCCGAGCTTGTCCAGTAGCTCGGCCCGGCGTTGGGACATCCGCTGCACCGAGGCCCGGACCTCGCCCGAGCGCGGCAATTGGCGGGCCACCCCTTCGGCCCGACCTACCGCGTCGTCGACCGCGTCGACAGCCCGGGCCACCCGATTGGCCACACTCTCGGCGCTGCGGGCGGCCTCGACGGCCTGGCCCGCTGACATCGCGACCGCGGGTTCGAGCCGTTCCTGCTGCAACCGGAGGAGGTCCATGCGGTAGCCGTGCAGCGTCCCCACCAGCGCGGCCTGAACGGTTCCCGGTCGCAGCGGTGGTGGTTCCGGTTCGGTGGTCGCGTCGTCGCCGTCGGCCCTGACCGCGCCGCCGACCACGGCGGCCACCCCGAGCATCCCCGCGCCGACCAGGCCGACGGCTCCCACCGGCAACCCGATGGCCCACGCGGACCCAGCGCCGACGCCCGCGACGACAAGACTCCACGGATCCTTCAGCGCCCGGCCCGCACGGGACAGGAACGAGCCGGCCATGGACGGTTCCGATCGGTCGGGACTGCTGGACGGGCGACTGCCCGCCGGACGGTCAGAAGTTGGACAGGACGTCGGCGAAGACTTTGTCGATCGTCGCCGGGTTACGGGCATCGTAGGCGGCCGCCTGGGAAGCCTCCGAGATCTTCTGCAGGGTGGCCAGGTCCGCGTCCGGCCCGTAGGCGATGGTGAAGACGCGCACCCCGTTCTCCTGGGCGTTGCTCTGCAGCTGGCTGATCGAGCCCGTCGAGGTCGTTGTCGGTGTACTCGTTCCGCCCGTCGGTGAGCACCACGACCGCGTTGATCGACGCCGGATCCTGGCTGGCGTTCATCTCGTCGGTCGCCACCTTGGTCGCTGCGTACAGCGGCGTGCCGTTCAGCGGCGTGAGCCCGGCGATGGCGTCGGTGATCGGCGTGCGGGTCTTGCTGAGCGGGCCCACGTCGACCAGGTCGGCGGTGATCGTGTCGGCGGTCGGCAGGTCGGTGGTGAACACCCAGAAGCCCACCTCGTCCGTGTCGACCAGCTGCCCGAGGGCGATCGTCGCCGCCGACTTCGCCAGGTCCAGCTTGGACTTCCCGCCCGACCCCGAGTCGGCGCTCATCGAGCCCGAGACGTCCATCAGGATCAGCACTCTGGCGCTCTTGCGAACGTCGGCCCACAGCGATCTGACGTCACGCAGCACGTCCGGCCCCGGCGGGTTGAGCGCGATCTTCACCCCGTCGGCGATCAGGTACGGGCTGGAGGTGATCGGCTCGCCCGGCTCGCCGTCGGCGGTGCGGAAGAAGCTGTCGGTGAACACCTTCTGCTGCTGCGGTTCCAGCAGGTACGCCTGGAAGTCCGCGGCCCCTGCCTTCTTGTCGGGCGAGGACCACGGCGCGTCCAGGATGACGAACGGGCTGTCGCTGTAGAGCGTTCCCTCCTTCGGGTACACCGCGACCAGCGGGACCTTGGGCGGCGCGTGCTGTCCGAGGGTCTTGGGGTCGCCGCTCGGATTGCCCGCGTTGTAGTCCAGGACGCTCTTCTCCTCGACCGCGGCGGCGGACAGATAGCCGAGCGCCGCACCCTGGTCGTCGGCCCGCTGCAGGTTGGACAGGTAGGTCAGCGTGGTGTCGCCGTAGTGCACGACCGACGTCTCGACGTCCTTGAGGTACTTCTGCACCTCGGGCTTCTTCAGCGCGGCCTCGGTGAGGTCGGAACTGGTCCCCGTTGCTGCCACCAGGGTTCCGATGGTGGCGGCCAGGCCCGACGTCGAGACGGTGGGGTTGGTCTTGCCGAGGGTGAACTTGCCCCACTCGGGATGCCCCTTCGACGCCCAGCCCTGCTTGTCGGTGGCCAGCGCCAGCACATCGGACCAGCCGATCTCGGCATCCGGCCAGCCCAGCGCCTTCGCCATCGGCTCCGGCATCGCCAGCACCAACGGTGTCGAGGCGACACTCTCCGACGTCGCCGGGACGATGTTCGGCCGATCCTTCGCGGTCAGGTCGCTCTTGAGCAGGCTCACCCAGGTCGATGCCGCAGGCGTCCACACGTCGGGCGCCGGACCGTTCAGGTTCTCGTCCCAGCCGGTGGCGAGATTCGCTTCGGCGGTGCCCGACGCGGCCGAGTTCACCACGATGTCGAAGCACTTGCCGTCCACCGTGCGGCCGGAATCCCGGTAGGTGTTCGCCATCTGTTTGAGCAGTGCGGCTTTCTCGCTGGATGCGGCGACGGTCACGGCGGTGCAGCCATCTCGGGGCGCCTGCTGTGCGGTGCCCGGGTCACCGGTGGCGGCGGCGGGATCCGTGCTGTCGCTCCTGGTGGTGAAGTACCGGATGCCGACGATCAACACCACACCGGCGATCACCGCCGCGATGATCGGAACCTTGCTGCTGCGCTTTCCGGACGACCCGGCCGGCGGATATGTCGTCACCGGTGCCCCCTCCCAGATTCGGCCGACGGCGTCGCCGAGTGGGCGCGTCGTGGGTCTTCGATAACGGCCTGCCGCCGGTGTGGGGCCAACCGATGACGCCTATTGTGCCCGGATTGCGAGGTCCGCTACCTGCTTCGACCCTCGTTCTTGTTGACCTTGCGCTGCGCGAGCGCCGAGACGATCTTGTTGACCCAGCCCATCACTGTCTTCATGGCCCCAGGGTCCCACGCGGCGAACACGTTGGGGTCTCATCCGTGCCGGTCAGGCGACCCCGACGGGTCGGAACTGGATGCTGACCCGCGGGCCGACCGGTCGGGACGTCTTCGGGATCGCGTGCTCCCAGGTCCGCTGGCAACTGCCACCCATCACGATCAGGTCGCCGTGGCCGAGCGGGAACTTGCGGCCCTGTCCCCCGCGGCCTGCCTGAATCACCGTGTCCCCCGGCGGGGGCGCAGGGTCAGCGCCCGGGCAGATCCCACCGACAGGATCGCCACCATCGTGTCGGTGTGCGAGCCGCGGCCGATGGTGTCCCCGTGCCAGGCGACGCTGTCGGCGCCGTCCCGGTAGAGGCAGAGGCCCGCGGTGACGAACGGCTCGCCGAGCTCGTCCTGGTAGTGCTGGTTGAGTGCTGCCCGGGCCGCGGTGAGAATCGGGTCGGGGAATGCGGCGGCGCCGCTGTACCAGCAGAGCAGCCGCGGCACGTCGACCTCCCGGTCGTACATCTGCCGCCGCTCGGCGCGCCACGGCACATCGGTGAGCAGTCTTGCCAGCAGGAGATCGGATCCGAGCAGCCAGCCTGGAAGGTGGTCGACCCAGGCCCCGTCGGACAGCTCCACCCGCCTCACCGCCCGTCGAGGGCGGTCAACTCGGGTTCGTCCGCGGCATCGAACATCGACGGCTGGTGAAGGACGCTCACCGTTCAGGGTACCGCGACGATCGAACGTTTGTCCTACAGTTCCGTCGGCATAGGCTCCGCGACCATGAGCAACGAGGAGCAGCACGGTCGGCAGCGGGCGGAAACCCTTGCGGTGACGGCGGGTCGGCCGCCGGCGCAGCCCGGGCAGCCGATGAACGCACCCGTGGTGCTGGCGTCGAACTTCCGTGCCGGTTCTGCGGAGTCCCCGGTCGTCGAGTACTCCAGGGACGGCGGCACGGCGAGCTGGGAAGCACTCGAGGAAGCCGTAGGGGCTTTGGAGGGCGGTTCCGCGGTGGCGTTCGGATCCGGGATGGGCGCCGCGTCGGCCATCCTGGAACTGGTTCCCGTCGGCGCGCACGTCGTCGTTCCCACCGATTCCTATGCCGGCGTCAAGAGCCTGTTGGCGGAGGGCGCGAGCCTGGGCCGGTGGAAGGTCACGACGGTGGACATCACCGACACAGCGGCCACCAAGGAGGCCGCTTGGGCCGCCGACGTGCTCTGGCTGGAGTCCCCGACGAATCCGCTGATCGACGTCGCCGACCTGCCCGAGCTGTGCCGGTTCGGTCGCGGGACCGGGGCGATGGTGGTGGTGGACAACACGTTTGCCACACCGCTGGGGCAGCAACCGCTGTCGATCGGCGCCGACGTGGTGCTGCACAGCGCCACCAAATTCATCGGCGGCCATTCCGATCTCCTGCTGGGGCTCGCAGTGTCCGGCGATCCGGAGCTGGTGGGCCGGCTGCGGACCCGGCGTCGCCTGGCGGGTGGCCTGCCGGGTGCACTCGAGGCATTCCTCGCGCTACGCGGGTTGCGGACGCTCGCGGTGCGACTGGCCCGTTCTCAGGAATCGGCAGGTGTGCTGGCGCACCGGTTGCACCTGCATTCCGCGGTATCGAGGGTGCGGTACCCCGGCCTGCCCGACGATCCCGGGCACCAGCGGGCCACCGCTCAGATGAACGGATTCGGGGCGATGCTGTCGTTCGAGGTGCGGCGGGGAGCCGAGGCGGCGGAGTCCGTTGCCCGTGCGGTCCACGTCATCACCCACGCGACGAGCCTGGGCGGAGTCGAATCGACGATGGAGCGGCGGGCGAAATACGCCAACTCCGACCACGTTCCGGCCGGTCTGCTCCGGCTGAGTGTCGGTGTGGAGCACGTCGAGGACCTGTGGCACGACCTCGACGTCGCGCTCAATGCCGTGCGCTGATCGGATTCTTCCGGTCAGCCAGTTGCAGGTGGCAGGGCGGGTAGCCCGTCGATGCTCGCGCTGTTGTGCTTGCGCCGGTAGTTGTCGAAGTAGGACTCGTCGCGCCGTTCCTGGGACCGGTCGAGCACGTCACGGTCATCCCGAAAGTCCATCAGTGGCAACGAGTATCCGCAGCTGTCGGCGATCCGGTCGAGGTCGACGACGATGATCGAACGCTGCCCCAGGGTGCGGTCCTTACCGAATGCCGGCCGGAGATTGTCGAATTCTGCATCGCCGGGCAGGATCGGCCGACCGGTGCCGTGCAGTCGAACGATCTTCGGCGGGCCCTCGAACGCACAGAACATGATCACGATCCGGCCGTTGTCCCGCAGGTGGGCGATCGTCTCCGCGCCCGAGCCGGTGTAGTCGAGGTATCCGACCCGCCGCGGGCCCAGCACCGCGAAGGTGCCGGCCATGCCCTTGGGCGACACGTTCACACTGCCACCGGTTCCCGACGGCGCCGTCCCGACGAAGAACACGTGCTGGCGCTTGATCCACCGGGCAAGCTTGTCGTCGATCTCGTTGAACACTGTGGCCATGGGTCGATGGTGTCACCCCGCGCAGGGTCGGAGTGACGGCGAATCGAGATGGCGGAATCGGTCGCTCATCGGCCATGCGAACAACCGTTCCCACCAACTCGATGGCCGTCGGCATCACCAGCCCGCAGGCAGCGTCCGGCCAGGTTGATGCCGTGATGAGGTGTTTGAGGACGGGGCCTGTGGGAACCCTGCGACAGCGGGGTGCTCGTCCGCTCCGTCGGCCGCTCGGTCACCGACTGCGCTGCGCCCGCCCGTGAACCGTTGCGCCCGCGTCGGTCATGAAGCTCCATCCGGAGTGCTCGGAATCGACGGAGGATTCATCGCGCTATGACGAATTCCTGGCCAGGTGATGGCCGCTACCCACCCATCGAAGATCATGCGCTGATCGGGGACGGAGCCACCGCCGCCCTGGTCACGACAGATGCCACGGTGAATTGGCTGTGTCTGCCCCGGTTTGATGCGCCGGCACTGTTCGCATCGATCCTGGACCACGAGCGCGGCGGGTGCTGGACGCTGCGACCGGCCGGTTTGCGCTCGACGCGGCAGGAGTACCTGCCGGACACCGCGGTGCTGCGCACGGTGCTGTCCACGGACGGCGGGGACCTGGAGGTCCTCGACGCGCTCGCCATCGACGGCGATCTCACGAGCAACGCCCCGAATGCCACCGGGGAGCTGGTGCGCCTGGTCCGGGCGCTGACGGGCGAGATCGACCTGCAGGTGCAGCTGCGGGGTCGCGGCGGACTGCGGTCGGAGGCCGACACCGACGACATTGCGGTGGAATGGAGCAACGCCACCGCACCGCTGAGTCTGCACGCGACGATGCCGGTGCCGGGTCTGGACCGCCTGGACGGCAGGGTGCAGCTGCGCGCGGGGGATCGCCTCGGGCTGGTGCTGCGCTGGGGTGGGGGCCCGACGCGTCTGCGCACCGCCGACGATGTCGCCGCAGCCCTGGATCGGACGGCGGACGAGTGGCGGCGCTGGACCGCGAAGGTCACCTACACCGGGCCCTTCCGGGATCTCGTCCGACGCAGCGCGATCACGTTGAAGCTCTGCGACCACCAGGCCAACGGCGCCATGGTCGCCGCGCCGACGTCCTCGCTGCCGGAGGCCATCGGCGGCGAGCGCAACTGGGACTACCGGTTCTCCTGGGTGCGTGATGCCGCGTACAGCGTCTACGCGCTGCGCCGCATCGGAATGGCGGGAGAGGCGGACTCGTTCCTGCGCTGGGTGTTGCGGGCCTGCGCGCGGGACGAGCGCCCCCATCTGCTCTACACCCTGGACGGCACCCAGCCGGTGAGCGAGACCATCGACACCGAACTGCGTGGCTATCGCGGGTCGGCGCCGGTGCGGTGGGGGAACGCCGCCGCCGACCAGACTCAGCACGACGTCTACGGCGAGATCCTGGACTGCGCGTGGCAGTGGGCCCACCACGGCGGTGCGGTCGACGAGCAACTCTGGCAGCAGTTCCGCGGACTGGCACAGATGGCCGAGCGGCACTGGCAGACACCTGATCACGGCATCTGGGAAATCCGTGACGCCGGAAGGCCTTTCACGTACTCGGTGGCAATGTGCCAGGTCGCCGCCGACCGCACCGCGCGGCTGGCGCGGTTGACTGGCCGTGCGGAGGAGGCCGGGCATTGGGGCGACCTCGCTGCCCGGATCCGCGAGACCCTGCTGCGGGACGCCTACAACCCGACCGCCGGTCATTTCTCCGAGCACCTAGGCGCCGGCGAGGTCACCGTGGACGCCAGTCTGCTGGCTCTGCCACTGCGCCGGGTGATCGAGGCGGCTGATCCGCGCATGCGCGCAACGGTGGAGGCCGTCCGGGATCGCCTCGGTGCCGGCGGCGGACTGCTGTACCGCTACCTGCCTTCGGAATCACCCGACGGACTGCGGGGCGAGGAGGGCGCGTTCCTGCTGTGCTCGTTCTGGTGGGCAGACAACCTTGTTGCCGGCGGCCGCTTGGAGCAGGGGCGCGAGCTGTTCGAGTCCCTGTGCGCCCGGGTCAATCACGTCGGGTTGCTGGCCGAGCAGGTCGATCCTGTAACCGGAGCATTCCTCGGGAACTTCCCGCAAGCCTTCTCCCACATCGGCCTGATCAGCACCGCCGTCAACCTGGCTCGCCACACCCCCTCGGAGGACAGATGAGCACCTCGATCATCGTGCTGGGAGCCACCGGTGACCTCACCGGCCGCTACCTGTTACCCGCCCTGGCCCAGATACTGCCCAGCGTGGATGGCGGCGTACGTCTCATCGGTGTCGCTCAGGACGCGTTGGACACGGCGGGCTTCGGCGAGCACGTCCGCGAACGGCTGGCCCGGCACGCCACCGACTCGTCCCAGCACTCTCGCGACCGGCTCACGGCCGCGGTGGAGTACGTGCGCGGTAACGTCACCGACCCAGCGACGCTGCGGGCGGCCCTGCGCCTGACCACCGCCGACGAGGCGGTGGTGCTGTACCTGGCGCTGCCGCATGTCCTGTTCGAGGACGTCATCGCCACGCTCGGCGCGTGCGACCTGCCGCCCCAGCTGCGGGTCGTGGTGGAGAAGCCGTTCGGCGAGGATCTCGCCGGCGCGCAGCGGCTCAACGCGGCCCTGGCCGCGGTCCTCCCGGAGGAGCGGACCTTCCGGGTGGATCATTTCCTGGCCAAGCAGACGGTGCTGAACATCCTCGGCCTGCGCTTTGCCAACCGCGTGTTCGAACCGCTGTGGAGCAACGCGCACATCACCGGTGTTGACATCGTCTTCGACGAGACTGTCGACGCCCAGAGCCGTGCGAGCTACTACGACCGCTCCGGGGCGCTACGGGACATGGTGCAGAACCACCTTCTGCAACTGCTGACCTACGTGGCGATGGAGCCCCCGCTGTCGATGGACCCGCTTGACCTCGCCATTCGCAAGGTTGACGTCCTTCGGGCGGTCCGTACCCTCGACGCCGAGATGGTTGCGACTGCCACCGTGCGCGGGAGGTATGGCGCGGGCATCGTCGCCGGCCGCGACGGTGAGCGCCGGGTCGCGGCGTATGTCGACGCCGAAGGGGTCGACGCCGCCCGCGAAACCGAGACCTTCGCAGAGCTCGTCCTGCACATCGACAACTGGCGTTGGAGCGGTGTCCCCTTCCGGCTGCGCACCGGCAAGGCCCTGGCGGCCGACCGCAGGGAGGTCGTCATTCATTTCGCACCGGTACCACACTCGGTGTTCGCCGGGGCGGCGCCGACGCCCAACGAATTGCGCCTGCAACTGGACCCGGACCGGATGTCGTTGTCCGTCAACGTCAACGGACTTGGCGACCCCTTCGACCTCGAAGTGGTCGACCTCGACACCGACCTTGCGCAGCAGGCTCCGGGTCCGTACGGACAGTTGCTGCTCGCGGTGATCGATGGAGACACCCGCCTGTCCGCGCATGCGGCAGAGGCGGAAGAGGGTTGGCGCATTGTCGAGCCAGTGTTGGCCGCCTGGGCCGACGGCGTGGTGCCGTTGCAGGAGTACCCGGCCGGTAGCGACGGACCGCAGCTGGGGTGACGCCGCCCGGGCCGCTCCAGGAATGGCGCCGGGCCCGGCCGCGTCGTCACGACGCGACCGGGCCCGGAGTCTGTTGGGTGCAGCAGGATCAGCTGCAGCCGGAGGTGGAACCGCATCCCTCGCACACGTAGCACGCGCCGGACGGGCGCATCTTCGTGCCGCAGGTGAAGCAGAGCGGAGCGTCCGCGGACTTCCCGATCACCATCTCCAGCAGCTCCGTCGAGGAGCCTGCGCGACCGGTTCCGCGACCGGCCGGCTTTTCGGACGACGCCGATTCGCCTACCGGAACACCTGTCTCGACTGCGGGCCGGACGATCGGCGTGACATCGATGGTGGTGCGCAGATCCTCGACGACATGCTCCTCATCGGACACCGTCCCGGATCCGTAGCTGGCGGACACCTGGGCGACCCGCTCCTCGGCGGAGAAGATCCCCAGCTCGGCCCGCGCGTCGACCGGCAGGTAGTCCAACGCGATCCGGCGGAACAGGTAGTCCATCACCGACGTGGCGATCCGCACGTCCGGATCGTCGGTCATGCCGGCAGGCTCGAACCGCAGGTTGGTGAACTTGGCGACGTAGGACTCCAGCGGAATGCCGTACTGCAGACCGACGGACACCGCGATGGAGAACGCGTCCATCACGCCGGCCAGGGTGGATCCCTGCTTTCCGAGCTTGATGAAGACCTCGCCGAGCCCGTCGTCCGGGTACGAGCCGGTCGTCAGGTAGCCCTCGGCGCCGCCCACGGTGAACGACACCGTCTGCGACGGACGCTTCTTCGGCAGCCGGCGACGAACCGGTCCGGTCGCCACCGGTGCGACGGCGACTGCCGGACCGACATTGGAGATGTCGGCGGACTTCTCGCCATGGTTCTTGTTCGACACGGACAGCGGCTGGCCGACCTTGCAGTTGTCCCGGTAGATGGCGAGCGCCTTGAGGCCCATCTTCCAGCCCTGCTGGTAGATCTCGGCGACGTCGTCGACGGTGGCGTTCTCCGGCATGTTGACGGTCTTGGAGATGGCACCGGAGATGAACGGCTGCACTGCGGCCATCATCCGGACATGTCCCATCGGTGCGATCGACCGCTCCCCCATCGCGCAGTCGAACACGCTGTAATGCTCCCGCTTGAGTCCGGGAGCGTCGACGACATGCCCGTTCTCGGCGATGAACTCGACGATCGCCTCGATCGACTCCTCCTGATACCCGAGCGAGCGCAGCGCCCGCGGCACCGTCTGGTTGACGATCTGCATCGATCCGCCGCCGACCAGCTTCTTGAACTTGACGAGCGCGAGATCGGGCTCGATGCCGGTGGTGTCGCAGTCCATCATCAGCCCGATCGTGCCGGTCGGCGCCAGCACGGAGGCCTGCGCGTTGCGGTAACCGTTGCGCTCACCGGTGGCGATCGTCTCGGCCCAGGCGGTGGTCGCGAGCTTCAGGGTCGCTGCGTCGTTGCCGCCGACCGCCCGGATGTAGTCGTTCGCTGCGGCGTGCTTGCGGATGACCCGCTTGTGCGCGTCGGCGTTGCGGGCATAGCCGTCGTACGGCCCGACGACCCCGGCCAGCTCTGCGGAGCGCTTGTAGGCGACGGCGTTCATCAGCGAGGTGATGGCTGCCGCGAGCGCCCGGCCGCCCTCGGAGTCGTAGGCGTGACCGGTGGCCATCAGCAGCGCACCGAGGTTGGCGTAACCGATGCCCAGCTGACGGAAGGCCCTGGTGGTCTCCGCGATCGGCTGCGTCGGGAAGTCGGCGAAGCAGATCGAGATGTCCATGGCGGTGATGACGAATTCCACCGCCTTGGCGAAGGTCGCGCCGTCGAACACGCCGTCGTCGGACAGGAACTTCATCAGGTTCAGCGACGCCAGGTTGCACGAGGAGTTGTCGAGGTGCATGTACTCGCTGCACGGGTTGGAGGCGTTGATCCGGCCCGATTCAGGGCTGGTGTGCCAGTCGTTGATCGTGTCGTCGTACTGGATGCCCGGGTCGGCGCACTCCCAGGCCGCCTGCGTGATCTTGCCGAAAAGCTCACGTGCGTCAACGGTCTCGATGACCTCGCCGGTCTGCCGGGCGCGCAGCCCGAAGCCGTCGCCGGCATCGACCGCGCGCATGAACTCGTCCGATACCCGGACGGAGTTGTTCGCGTTCTGGTACTGCACGGAGATGATGTCCTCGCCGCCGAGGTCCATGTCGAAGCCGGCGTCCCGGAGCACCCGGATCTTGTGCTCCTCCTTCGCCTTGGTCTCGACGAACTCCGCGATGTCCGGGTGGTCGACGTCCAGCACGACCATCTTCGCGGCCCGCCTGGTGGCGCCGCCGGACTTGATGGTGCCGGCGGAGGCATCGGCACCGCGCATGAAGGACACCGGTCCCGAGGCGGTCCCGCCGGAGGACAACAGCTCCTTCGAGGAGCGGATCCGCGACAGGTTCAGGCCCGCACCGGAACCGCCCTTGAAGATCAGCCCCTCTTCCCGGTACCAGTTCAGGATCGCGTCCATCGTGTCGTCGACGGACAGGATGAAGCAGGCCGAGACCTGCTGCGGTGACTGCGTTCCGACGTTGAACCACACCGGCGAGTTGAAGGCGAACATCTGGTGCAGCAGCATCCAGGTGAGCTCGTGGGAGAACACCAGTTCGTCCTCGTCGGTGGCGAAGTACCCGTTGGCCACGCCTGCCGCGGTGTAGCTGGTGACCACCCGGTCGATGATCTGGCGCAGGCTCGACTCGCGGGTCGGCGTTCCGACGGCGCCGCGGAAGTACTTGCTGGTGACGATGTTGGTCGCGTTCACGGACCAGAACTCGGGGAACTCGACGCCGCGCTGCTCGAAGTTGACGGTGCCATCGCGCCAGTTCGTCATGACGACATCGCGGCGCTGCCAGGTGACCTCGTCGTAGGGGTGGACACCGGGTGTGGTGAACAGCCGCTCGAGGTGCAGCCCACGCGCACCGTTGGCCTGACCGGCAGGCGCAGGCCGTGACCGGCGACCCTTGGTGCCCGGCGCCTGCCCTTCGGCGGATGACGATCCGGGCGCACCGATGGTCTCTGTCATGTGGGTCCTTCCCCTGGTGGATCTCCCCCGGTCGGCGGTGGGAGTGGTGACGACGTGTGCCGATGGAAATCTCGGCCGAGCGGGACGATTGGAGTTGTGGAGCGGTTGGCGTGGGCGGCGCTGCCCCTGGGATCAGCCGGGCGGATCAGCCCACGCCGACCGGAGGCGGCCGGAGGTCTGTCGGTGCGCCGGCACCGACGTCCGCCGACCCTCCCGATGCCGGGTCTGGTGTCGGCGGGCCGTCGGACGGCACTGCGTCGGATGGCACCGCCGCGCGCATGTTCCTGATCTCGGCGGCGAAATCCTCTGCCGAGGTGAACGAGCGGTACACGGACGCGAATCGCAGATAGGCCACCTCGTCGAGATCGCGCAGCGGCCGGAGGATCGCCAGACCGACGTCCTGGCTCTTGACCTCCGCCTGCCCCAGCCCGCGCACGTTCTCCTCGACCTGCTGAGCCAGTTGTGCGATGGCATCAGGATCGACAGGCCTGCCCTGGCAGGCCCGGGTGACACCGGCGATCACCTTGCTGCGGCTGAACGGCTCCGTCACGCCACTTCGCTTGACCACCGACAGAAGGGATTCTTCGAGCGTGGTGAACCGCCTCGAGCACTCGGGGCACGACCGCCGGCGGCGGATCGCCTGGCCGTCCTCGACCTCGCGCGAATCGATGACCCGGGAATCGGGGTGACGGCAGAACGGGCACCGCATCGCCGATCACCCGCCTTCCGAATCGACTGCCGCATGAGCCGTGTTGATGGTGTGTTGACAACGGTGTGGACAGCTGGATCCCGGTCTCGTGATCAGTGCTGCATGTGGATCGCGATGTGGACGACCGGTGCGCAACTGCTCCGCACTGTGGACAACTCCCACCGATGGTGGCACAACCTGTTGATATCTTACATCAGTGTAACTACCAGATGTAGGGGTTGACGGTAGATCGCAGACCAACAGGAACGCAAGCTGGAATGGCGTGTCGGTCCAAAAATTCTTGCCTCACTACTCGCCTCGGTTACTCGGTCGAGGACGGCACGCGTAGGACAACGCCGACCGGCAGAACACCGCCTGTGACGTCATTGATGGCCTTGATCTCCTCGATGACGGCGCGCGGATCTCGATCGGGGGCAGCCTCACCGGCGATCGACCACAGCGTGTCGCCGGGGGCAACCGTGACGTCAACCATCCGGGGCGGGGCGGCGCTCGACGCCAGTGCCACGCTGACGACAACCGCCGCCGCCAGAACCGTCACCGTCAGGGCCAGTCGCGCCCAACGACCGACCCGGTAACCCTCTTCCGCCATCGCCGGCGCAGGCTGCGGCACGTCGAGCGGTACGACGACCCGCGACCGCGCCCGGGCGGGAACACCCCGCCGCCGGCGATCGGCCTGCCGCCGGGCCGACCGCTCGGCCGCGCCGCCCCGCCGAACCCGACGCTCCCGGGCGCGCCTGCCGGATTCGGTGGCGGCCGCTGTGAGACGGTGCTCCGCAGCACCCTCGGTACCCGGCCTGCGGGCGCCACCAACGGCTTCACCGGCCAGCCAGCCGGTGGGATCGACCTGCAGCGCAATCCAATCCCGATCCTCGAGCCGGGACGTCATCAGCTGTGTCCTCATCGCTCACCTCGACCTATCTGACCGGCGGGACCGGTCGTCCGTCGCTGCTCCAAGTTCGCTCCCGGACGACTCGACGAGCCGCACAGGTCGAACGCACGTTCTATCGAACGCCTGACCGCTTTCTACACCGGACCACCGACAGTGGGAAGATTCATCGGCGTGTCAATCGAACGCCTGTTTGAATTGTGACCTTGACGAACCTAGGGTTGACCCAGGTCGGGAACGGCCGGGGCCGCTCGGCCCCCGCCACCACCGGCCGTGTTGAACACCTGGGAGGACACACCGTGGTTACCGACCACAGCGATCGAAGCGGCACTGATCGAAGCGGCACTGATCGAAGCGGCACTGATCGAAGCGGCACTGACAAGACCCCCGACGCCACCTCGGACGCCGTCGAACTCGAACTCGACCCCGTCGTCGTCGAGATCACCGCCGAGGTGGTGGACTTTCCGGACGCGGAGCCACCGGCCGGGCGGGTGCTGACGATGCGGCAGCACAAGATCCTGCAGGTCATCCGCGATTCGGTGGAACGCCGCGGCTACCCGCCGAGCGTTCGGGAGATCGGTCAGGCGGCCGGCCTCAAGTCACCGTCGTCGGTCGCCCACCAACTCAAGGTGCTCGAGAAGCGCGGACTGCTCCGTCGCGACCCCAACCGTCCGAGGGCCGTCGACATCCGTCCCATGGAAGACGTCATGGAGGAGTCGCCGCAGCAGCCGACGCCGACCTACGTGCCGGTGGTCGGACGCATCGCAGCGGGCGGCCCCATCCTGGCCGAGCAGGCGATCGAGGACGTCTTCCCGCTGCCGAAGGACCTGGTCGGCGACGGAACCCTGTTCCTGCTCCGGGTGGTCGGCGACTCGATGATCGATGCCGCCATCACCGATGGCGACTGGGTGGTCGTGCGCCAACAGCCCGTGGCTGAGAACGGTGACATCGTCGCGGCGATGATCGACGGCGAGGCAACCGTGAAGACGTTCCGGCGCAAGGACGGTCATGTCCTGCTGATGCCGCACAACGTGGCGTACCAGCCGATCCCCGGCGACGATGCCGTGATACTCGGCCGCGTCGTCACGGTGCTGCGCAAGCTCTGAGGCAGGCTCCTAGAAGAGCAAAGCTCCCGCGGTCCGAGACCGCGGGAGCTTTGTTGCAGGACGTGTGGTGTGGCGTCAGGTGCGGTGTTCGTCCACCGGGGTAGACCCGGCGACGGGCACTCCGTTGACCACCGGGGCCGCAGCCGGGTACTGCGGGGCCGGGTACTGAGCCGCAGGCTGAACCGTCGGGTATTGCGGAGCGGCCGGCGCGGCCGGCGTCCCCATGATCTGCGCCGTCGGCGTCGGAACCGCAGCGGAGGCATCGGTCTCGCCCGGCGTCTGGGCCTTCTTCGACTTCTCGTCGTCCTCATGCATCGCGCTGACCTCGGACTTGAGGATGCGCAACGAGCGCCCCACCCCGCGGGCCGCATCTGGCAGCTTCTTGGCGCCGAACAACAGGATGAACACCGCCAGGACGATCAGCCAGTGCCACCAGGACAACGTTCCCATGCTGCCTCCTCGGAGCTGACGACGGACGCGAGAACGAGTTCCGTCGTGTGTTCTTTCGTTGTTCGGTGCCTACGCGCCCACCAGGGTCGGTTCAACCCGCAGTCAGCGATGCGCCTTCAGGTTACCCGCGACGCCGACGGCTGACACCCGCCCTTTCGGGGTGGGTGTCAGGCGAATCGGACCAAACGGATGGGCTGACGTCAGCTGACGGCGACGAACGGCGCCAGCACGCCGGCAAGATCCGGATACACCCGCGCGTGCAGGCGGGTGCCGTGGGCGGTGTGTTCCTCGTCCAGCACCATTCCCTCGGAATGCACCCTGGACACCAGCGCGCCCTCGGTGAACGGCATCAGCACCCGGAGCGAGACGGCAGGATCCGGCAGCGCGCCGGCGATCACCGTGCGCAAGTCTTCGATACCGGCACCGGTCCGCGCCGACACGAAGTGCGCGCCGGGCAGCGCATGACGCAACCTGGTCAGCGTCAGCTCGTCCGCGGTGTCGATCTTGTTGACCACGATGATCTCCGGGACGGCCAGCGCGTCGATCTCGCCGAGCACCTCCCGGACAGCTGCCACCTGCTCCTCGGGATGCTCGTCCGAGCCGTCGACGACGTGCAGCAACAGGTCGGAGTCGGCGATCTCCTCGAGGGTGGACCGGAAGGACTCGACCAACTGATGCGGCAGGTGCCGGACGAATCCGACCGTGTCGGTGAGGGTGTAAACCCGTCCGTCGGTCGTGCGGGACTTCCGGGTGGTGGGGTCCAGGGTCGCGAACAACGCGTCCTCGACGAGCACCCCGGCGTCGGTGAGCCTGTTCAGCAGTGACGACTTCCCCGCGTTGGTGTAGCCGGCGATCGACACGGCCGGGACCGCCTTGGCCCGGCGCTGCGAACGCTTCGTGTCGCGCACGCGGCGCATGCCGGTCAGGTCGGACTTGAGCTGCGAGATCCGCTTGTGGATTCGCCGCCGGTCGATCTCCAGTTTCGTCTCACCCGGACCGCGGGAGCCGATACCGGCACCGGCCGCCACCCGGCCACCACGCTGCCTGCTCAAGGCCGCACCCCAGCCGCGGAGGCGCGGGACGAGGTAGTTGAGCTGCGCGAGCTCGACCTGCGCCTTGCCCTCCCTGGACCTGGCGTGCTGGGCGAAGATGTCCAGGATGAGCGCGGTCCGGTCGACAACCTTGACCTTCAGCCGCTCCTCAAGGTTGCGGAGCTGGCTGGGGGTCAGCTCGCCGTCGCAGATCACGGTGTCGGCGCCGGTCGTCTCGACGATCTCGATCAGCTCGGTGACCTTGCCCGAACCGATGTAGGTCGCGCCGTCCGGGTGGCTTCGGCGCTGGACCAGCGCCTCTAGCACCACCGAGCCGGCAGTCTCCGCCAGCCGGGCGAGCTCGGCCATCGACGCCTCGGCGTCAGCCGCGGTGCCGCCCGCCCAGACGCCGACCAGGACGACCCGCTCCAACTGCAGCTTGCGGTATTCGACCTCGGTGACGTCCGTCAGTTCCGTGGACAGGCCCGCGACCCTGCGAAGGGCCGCCCGGTCGGCCAGGTCGCGATCGCCCTGGGTGCTGGAACCGTGCTGGGTGCCGTAACCGTCCTGAACAACGGCGCTGTCCGCCGGGTCGCGGCGACGACCGAAACTGCGGTCGATGTCGAAACCGTCGCCGGCGTCGAAAACGGAGTCGTCGGGGCCGGCGAAGTGTGGTTGGTCGACCATTCCGTTGCCCCTGCCCTCGTGCGATTCGTTGGTGATGTCAGATCCTCCGGAAAGGTGAATGTCCGCGATCGCGGCGGTGCTCATCATCTTGTCGAATTGCTGTGTTTCCCCACCCGCGGCCCGCTCGGCGATGCCGGCGTCCGCCGCAGAAGTGGGACTCACCGGGCGATGCCCGGCGGCTGGCGAAGGAAAGTGAGAAGTCATATGTGTCCAGGGTGCCACGGATGGCCAACGTTTTTCTGTCGGAAGCCGCACAGCCCTCGGCGGAATAGCAGGGCCTACCGGTGGCGCTCCCAGAAAATGTCGTCGATACGGCCCGCCGCGACGACGACCGCAGGACCGGACAACGTGCACCCGTCCGCGGAGACGGCGACCCGTACCGAGCCGCCGAGAACGTCCACGACGACCGACCCGCTGGTACGACCCGTCGACGCGAGGTAGGCCGCCGCGACCGCGACAGTGCCTGTTCCGCAGGACCGGGTCTCGCCCACCCCCCGCTCGTGCACGCGCATGGCCACCCGGTCGGGGCCCACCACGGTCGCCACCTCGATGTTGACACCGTCCGGGAACACGGTCGGGTCGAACCAGGGCTGTGCGCCGAGATCCACTGTCGGCAGGTCGATGTCGGCCAGGCAGACGAGGTGTGGATTGCCCACGTCGACGGCAACGCCGGCGAAGGACCGTCCCGAGATCCGGGTGGACGTCTCGCCGCCCAGCCGGGCGGGGCCGATCCCGACGGTCACGTCCCCATCGGGCGGGACATCGGCGACCCGCGTCCCGCCGCGGGTCTCGAAGACCAGTCGCCCGGGTGGCACCCAACCGGCGTCGACCAGGAACCGGGCGAACAGCCGGGCGCCATTGCCGCACATCTCGGCCAGGGACCCGTCGGCGTTGCGGTAATCCATGAAGTACTCCGCCGGACTGTTCGACGCCGCCGGGGCGATGCGGATCACCCCATCGCCGCCGATCCCGGCGTGCCGGTCGCACAGGGCCCTGACCTGCGACGAGCTGACGTCGAGTGTTCCGTCCGGGTCCGGCAGCAGGACGAAGTCGTTCTCGGTGCCGTGGCCCTTGAGAAATTCGATCCCCGTGGGAAGTGGCTCCGAACCGACGACGGACTGGATACCGCCGGACTCCACGCCGCCGGACTCCACGCCGCCGGACCACGCACCGCCGGGGACGCGTGCGGGACGCGCTGTGGGAGGGATGACACTCACCCGATCACCCTACGACCGGGGCATCGGCCACGGCCGCCAGCGCACGCCCGAGCAGGTCCGGCTCGGTCGCGTCGAGATCGATCATCCGCCGGTCGCGTCGGAACCAGGATCGCTGACGCCGGACGAAGCGCCTGGTTGCGGCGGCTGTCGTGACGATGGCCTGCTCGAGGTCGCTGTCGCCGTCCAGCACGGCCAGCAGCTGGGCGTAGCCGAGGGCCCGTGACGCGGTCACGCCTCGGCGCAGACCAACCGCATCGAGCGCCCTGACCTCGTCGAGAAACCCGGCCCGGACCATCGTCCGAACACGATCCTCCAGGCGCTGGTCGAGGTCTTGGTTCGGCCGGTCGAGGCGGAGCAGCACGGCGTCATACCGGGGCTTGCCCCACCGCGGCAGGGTCGCGGTGAAAGGCCGCCCAGTGAGCTCGATCACCTCCAGCGCCCGGACGATCTTGCGGCCGTTGGCCGGCCCGATCGCCACCGCGGCGGCCGGATCACGCTCGAGGAGTGCGTCGAACAGTGGACCGACGCCGTCGCTGGCCAGCTGCTCCTCGAGCCGTCCTCGGACCACCGGATCCGTTGCGGGGAAGTCCATGTCGTCGATGACTGACTGGATGTAGAGGCCGGAGCCACCGACCAGGATCGGCGTCCTGCCACGGCCGCGGATGTCGTCCACAGCTGCGCGGGCGTCCCGCTGATAGGACGCGACGGTCGCGGTCTGCGACACGTCGAGCACGTCCAGCAAGTGGTGCGGTACCCCGCGCCGCTCGTCCGGCGGCAGCTTGGCTGTGCCGATGTCCATGCCGCGGTAGAGCTGCATGGAGTCCGCGTTCACGATCTCGCCGCCCAGCCGTTCGGCGAGGTCCAGGGCCAGTTCAGATTTGCCGGTGCCGGTGGGCCCGGCGACGACGATCATTCGCCCGGGATCGGTGCCGGGGATCGCATCGACCAGCGGGTTCCGGTCGCTCCCTGTACTCATGCCGGCTCTCCGGCGGTCCAGCGCCAGGAGGCGACGACGTAACCGACTCCCATCGGCGCCCCGGAATACAGCACCCGCGCGTCGGAGGGCGGACACCCGGCGGTGACCTGGGCCAGCACCTGTAGCGGGTCGACGCCGGCCAGCAGGGCGGCGCTGAGTTCGCGGTCGGCACACGCGACCGCCAGGGCGCCCGGATCCCCGTCCGCGAGCGCGCGGACGATCATGTCGTCGAACGGCGCCGCCCGGTCGTCGCGGCGGCCCGGAGCCGTGTCACCGTGGCAGGCCGCCCCGTCGGCGATCACCAGCAGCGCCACCCGCGCGACGGAACCGGCACGGCCGGCCAGTTCGACGGCGGCCTGATCGGCGTCGCGCTCGATCTCGACCGAGGAGGCCGGCGCGGTGATCGCGGCGGTGGTCAGGAGATGTGCGGCGACGAGAGTGCCGGTCGAGAAGTCTTCGACGTCCGGTCCCCCACCGGGTGCCAGTTCGATCGGGGCGACCGCGGGATGGTCGCTTCGCACGATCCCTGCCGACCGGAGCACAACGCCCGGGCTCAGCCACCGCGACGGCGACGGGCCGCCTGGGCGCCCCCCGGGCCCGGACATCGTTGCGGCCGTTGAGCTTCGGGGCGCACGGCCGGCGGAGCTCACGATGAAGAGGCTGTCGGCAGGGGGCAGGGCGGACAGCGCCCGCCCGCACGCGGCTCGAACCTCGGGGTGGCGGAGCTCGAGCGCGTCGGCAACCCCCTCCACCAGGAATGGGGCGCCGGGGCACACCGCAGCTCCGACGATCACCACGCCAGGCTAATCGGAGCGCGGGGACACGGTTCCGTTCGCCGTCGATGCCCGTGCCCCCGCTCTCGCCCCGACCAGCACGGACGGGCACACTGGTCCGTGACGTCTGCCACGCAGACCATGGAGTGCAGGGGCGCCGCAGGGTGCCGGGAACCGCAAGGCTCCCTCGAGCAGTAGGAAGGTCCGCCGATGTCCGACGACAGCATGCCCGGCCCCGGAGCCGATGATCCGCAGCAGGACGACCGGGCCACGGTTCCGGCGCCCCCGCCAGGCCCGGACATCCCCCCCGACGATCCGACCGGACCGCCGCCGGCCCCCGAGGTCCCGGACCTCCCCCGCATCCCCGATGACGTCCCTGCGCCGCCGGCCCCGGCTCTGCCGGACGCCGCTGCCGCGGGGGCTCCCGTGCAGGAAGTCGCGGCCGCCGTGGAGGTGCCGGCCGCCGAGGTGCCGGCCGCCGAAGTACCGGCCGCCGAAGTACCGGCCGCCGAAGTACCGGCTGTTGAAGTACCGGCTGTTGAAGTACCGGCTGTTGAAGTACCGGTTGTTGAAGTACCCAGCGTCGAGGTGCCAGCCCTTGAGGCGCCCGATGTCGAGCCGATGCCGACCGTGACTCCTCCGACCCCGTCGGTCCCCATGCCGACCGTCACGCCGCCCACGCCGCCGGTCCACATGCCGACCGTCACGCCGCCCACGCCGGAACCCGTGCCCACGCCGGAACCGGCGCAGGCATCGCACACCGAACCGCACCACCACGAATCACCGGTCTCGCTGGCCGACATCGTCGATCAGCCGGCGGTCGTCACCGAACCGGAAGCCGCCGCCCCCGCCGTTCCCGACGCGGCGCACCATCCCGCAGCAGCCGACCACCCGGTGGTGATGACCGAACCCGAAGCGGCAGCGACGGGAATCTTCGAGGCAGCGCTCACCGGCCGGCCCGAAGCGACCGCGCCCGAGCCCGCTGATCCGACCGGCGGCGCGGCGGTCACCGGACCGGCAGAGGAACCGGACCGGCAGAGGCAACCGGACCGGCAGAGGCAACCGGACCCGACAGCCCAGCCGTCACCACAGATGACGCCGATACCCCGAACGACGCCGGCGCCCCGAACACATCCAGCACTCCCAACGCCGCCGGCGCCCCCAACGCACCGAAGGGACAACGCAACGCCGGCCAGCGCCCCCGGTCCGGACGTCCCGGCGGGCCGGGTGGACGCCCCGGCGGACCCGGGGGTCGGCCCGGTGGTCGGCCCAGCCCGGTGCCGAACGCCCCCGCCCACGGCGCCGGCCATGCCCCCGCACACGGCGGGGTGGTGGAACCGGTCATCGAGTCCATCGACCCGCACCTGTGGGGCCGGATCGACGAGAACGGTGTCGTCTACGTCCACACCGCGGCGGGCGAGCGGGTGGTCGGCAACTGGCAGGCCGGTGACACCGAAGCAGGTCTGCAGCACTTCGGTCGGAAGTTCGACGACTTCTCGACCGAGATCGCGCTGCTCGAGGCCCGGCTGGCATCCGGAACCGGCGACCCCAAGGCCACCAAGGCACAGGCGGTCGCGTTGCGGGACGCCGTCGAGACGCTGCCGGCCATCGGCGATCTGGACGGGGCCGCGGTGCGACTGGAGATCGTCATCGGCGCTGCCGACGCGGCGATCGCCGGTGCCTCGCATGCCAGGACCGCAGCGCGGGCCGCCGCGATCAAGGCGAAGGAGGCGCTCTGCGTCGAGGCCGAGTCGCTCGCCGAATCCACCCAGTGGAAGGCGACCGGCGACCGGCTGAAGGCGATCGTCGAGGAATGGCGGACGATCCGCGGCATCGACCGGAAGACCGATGATGCGTTGTGGAAACGGTTCGCGAAGGCTCGCGACACGTTCACCCGTCACCGCGGTTCGCACTTCGCGGAGCTCGACAAGCAGCGCGGCGCCGCCAAGGACGCCAAGGAGGCGCTGATCACCCGGGCTGAGGCGCTCTCCGACGCCACGGACTGGGGCGAGACGGCGGCCGCCTACCGCGGCCTGATGGAAGAGTGGAAGGCCGTCGGCCGGGCCCCCAGGGATGTCGAGGACGCGCTGTGGGCCCGCTTCCGGGCCGCCCAGGAGAAGTTCTTCTCCCGGCGCAACAAGACCTTCTCCGATCGCGACGCCGAATTCGAGGCGAACGCGGCGATCAAGGAGAAGCTCCTCGTCGAGGCCGAGAGCATCGACCCCGCAAAGGGTCTGGACGCTGCGAAGGCCAGGATGCGGTCCATCCAGGAACGCTGGGAAGCCGCCGGGAAGGTTCCCAGGGACCGGATCCGCGAGCTGGACTCACGACTCAGGACCATCGAGGACAAGGTCAAGTCGGCCGAGGACCGTCATTGGCGGCGCACCGACCCGGAGACCACCGCGCGGGTCGAGCAGTTCCGGGCCAGGGTCGACTCGTACCGGGCTCAGGCCGCCAAGGCCCGCGCGGCCGGTGACGACCGCAAGGCCAAGGACGCCGAGGCCCAGGCGGCGCAGTGGGAAGAGTGGCTCAGGACGGCGCAGAGCGCCGTCGACGGATGACCGACCCGGTGGGACCGGCCACCGCGCCGGCGGACCCCACCGAGTTGGCGGGCCGGATCCGCCGGTTGGCCGCGAGCCGCCCGCGCGTGGTGGTCGGCATCGTCGGCGCACCCGGCGCCGGGAAGAGCACACTCGCGGCAGCTGTGGTGTCCGAGTACGGGCCCGGGGCGGTGCTGGTCGGCATGGACGGCTTCCACCTCGCGCAGCGCGTCCTTGATGAAGCGGGCACCGCGCCTGTCAAGGGAGCGCCCGAGACCTTCGACGCCGCAGGGTATGTCGCGCTGCTGGAGCGGCTGGCCGAGCCGGCGTCCGACGTCGTGTACGCCCCGGAGTTCCGCCGCGAGCTGGAGGAGCCCATCGCCGGTGCCGTCGCCGTGCCGCCCACCGCCAGCGTTGTGGTGACCGAGGGCAACTACCTGCTGCTGGACGCGGCGCCGTGGAGCCGGGTGCGCGACCTGTGCACCGAGGTGTGGTTCCTGGACGTCCCCGATGACGAGCGGGTGAATCGTCTGGTTCGGCGGCACGTGCGGTTCGGCCGGCTGCCCGACGAAGCCCGGGACCGCGCCGTCACCGGAACCGACGGTCGGAACGCAGGCCTGGTCCTCGCCTCCCGCGGACGCGCCGACCTGCTCCTTGTCACCGCGACCGACGAGCCGACCGACGAGCCGACCGGCACCCAGACCGACGGCCCGCCGACGGCCCGACCGGCATCCCGACCGGCGGCCCGACCCGGAACGCGGACGAACCGATGGAGTCAGCGCACCGAACAGGCTGACGCGGCGGCGACCGGCGCCGCCGGGCGACCCAGGCCCGGCATCCCGAGCCCGACGCCGGGCGTCCGCAACGTGCTGCCGGCCTCGAAACGGTCCCCCGCGCGGGTCCGGCGGTGGGTGAGCACACCGCCGTCGGCCAGCAGGTGGTGCGGCGCGGCGGCGGTGACGGTGGTGGTGATGACGTCACCCGGGCGGATCGCGCCGTCAGTGATATCAGCTGCACCGTTCGGCGTGAAATGCACCAGCCGGCCGTCCCTGGCCCTGCCGGACAGCCGACCGTTGCCCTCGTCCTTGCGACCCTCACCCGAGGCCACCAGCACCTCGACGCCGGTCCCGACCAGCGCCCGATTGCCGCCCAACGCAGAGTCGTCCACCACGGCCATCAACCGCTGGAAACGCTCGGTGACGACCTCACGAGGAACCTGGTCCGGCATGCCGGCCGCGGGAGTGCCGGGGCGTGGTGAGTATTGAAAGGTGAAGGCAGCGGCGAACTTCGACGCAGCCACCACATCCAAAGTGGCCTGGAAGTCGTCCTCCGTCTCGCCCGGGAAGCCGACGATGATGTCGGTGGTGATGGCGGCGTCCGGCATCGCGTCGCGCACCTCGGACAGGATCGAGAGGTAGCGCTCGCTGCGGTAGGAACGCCGCATCGCCCGGAGCACCCGGTCGGATCCGGACTGCAGCGGCATGTGCAGCTGATGGCACACGTTGGCCGTCTCCGCCATCGCGTCGATGACGTCGGTGGTGAAGTCCTTCGGGTGCGGCGAAGTGAACCGGACCCGCTCCAGCCCGTCGATCGTCCCGCAGGCCCGCAGCAACGCGGCGAACGCCGCCCGGTCGCCGAACTGGACACCGTAGGAATTGACGTTCTGGCCGAGCAGGGTGACCTCGAGGACGCCGTCGGCGACCAGCATCCCGACCTCGGCGAGCACGTCGCCCGGGCGGCGGTCGGCCTCCTTGCCGCGCAGCGAGGGCACGATGCAGAAGGTGCAGGTGTTGTTGCAGCCGACGGAGATGGAAACCCAGCCGGAGTAGTGCGAGTCGCGCTTGGCCGGCAACGACGACGGGAAGACGTCGAGCGACTCGAGGATCTCCAGCTGCGCCTCGTCGTTGTGCCGCGCACGCTCCAGCAGCACGGGCAGCGACCCGACGTTGTGGGTGCCGAAGACGACGTCCACCCACGGGGCCCGCCGGAGGATCTCGCTGCGGTCCTTCTGGGCCAGGCAGCCGCCGACGGCGATCTGCATCCCGGGCCGCTTCGCCTTCACCGACGCCAGGTGGCCGAGGTTGCCGTAGAGCTTGTTGTCGGCGTTTTCCCGGACGGCGCAGGTGTTGAACACGACGACGTCGGCCTGGTCGCCGGCGGCGGCCGACCGGTATCCGGCCTGCTCCAGGAGCCCGGACAGCCGCTCGGAGTCGTGGACGTTCATCTGGCAGCCGTAGGTGCGGACCTGGTAGGTCCGGGTGTCAGGGGTCGCCGATGCGCCCACCCGGTCGAAGACGGCGGAACTCACGTCGATCAGGGTACGTGCAGCGGCCCCATGGGCCTGACCGCCGACATCCTCGAGCAACCCACCGGTACCACAGTCCGTGACTGCTCAGCGCCACCCGTCCCCAGCTCAGGAACACCGGCGAAAGCCCTTCCGCCGCAGTCGTTCCTTCACCATGCTCAGCAGACAGTAACGACATTCCGGGCAAAGCAGTCAGAAAGCACGGACTTCTCAGTCTTTCAGTAAAGGTTTGGTGACCGAACCGCCCGAACGGTCCCACCGTTCCGCTCGGTATGACACTCTCGACCCACCGTGCGGCCGACGAGCCGCGGAACAACCCTTCGGGAGGGCTTGTGAGCGTAGAGGCCGGCGTCACGTCCACAACGGGCCGACCGATGATCAGCATGGCCGATGTCGAGAAGCACTTCGGGCCGCTCCATGTCCTGCGGAACATTCAACTGGACGTACCCGCCGGTCAGGTCGTCATCGTCATCGGCCCGTCGGGTTCGGGAAAGTCGACCCTGTGCCGGACGATCAACCGGCTGGAATCCATCGACTCCGGGGCGATCGCGATCGACGGTGTGCCGTTGCCCGCCGAGGGCAAGGGGCTTGCGCAGCTTCGTGCCGACGTCGGGATGGTGTTCCAGTCGTTCAACCTGTTCGCGCACAAGACGATCCTGCAGAACGTCACGCTCGGGCCGATCAAGGTCCGGAAGATGAACAAGAAGACCGCAGAAGAACTGGGCATCTCACTGCTGGAGCGGGTCGGGATCGCCGAGCAGCGGGACAAGCTGCCTGCCCAGCTCTCCGGTGGGCAGCAGCAGCGGGTGGCCATCGCGCGCGCCCTGGCGATGAAGCCCAAGGTGATGTTGTTCGACGAGCCGACCAGCGCGCTGGATCCCGAGATGGTCAACGAAGTCCTGGATGTCATGGTCTCGCTCGCCAAGGAGGGCATGACGATGGTCGTCGTCACGCACGAGATGGGCTTCGCCCGCAAGGCCGGCGACCGGGTGCTGTTCATGGCCGAGGGCGAGATCGTCGAGGACGCGCCACCCGAAGTCTTCTTCACGAACCCGACGAGCAACCGGGCGAAGGATTTCCTCAGCAAGATCCTCACTCACTGACCTGCGGCCGGGACCGACCCGCGCCGACGATCATCGGAAGGAACGACCGAATGAGATTCCGCAAGATCGCATCAGCCGTAGCCGGGGCGGCCGCCCTGGCGCTCGTCGTCACGGGTTGCGGGAGCAGCGACGACAACGCCGCGTCGAGCGTGACCAGCGCCGCCGCGGAGGCCACCAGCGCGGCGGGCAGTGTTGCCTCAGAGGCGACATCGGCGGCCGGCAGTGCAATGAGCGAGGCAACCAGCGCCGCCGGTTCGGCCGCGGCAGGCGACTCGCAGGTGCTGGGCGCCGCTGAAGACGGCAAGCTGGTCGTCGGCATCAAGTACGACCAACCGGGCCTGGGCCTGAAGAACCCGGATGGCACCTTCTCCGGGTTCGACGTCGAGGTCGCCAAGTACGTCGCCAACAACCTGGGCGTCGACGAGGCCAACATCGAGTTCAAGGAATCCAAGTCCGCCGAACGCGAGGGTCTGATCGAGCGCGGCGAGGTCGACTACATCGTGGCCACGTACTCGATCACCGACACCCGCAAGGAGAAGGTCAACTTCGCCGGGCCCTACTTCGTCGCGGCGCAGGACCTGCTCGTCAAGAGCGACAACTCGGACATCACCGGTCCGGAAGCGATGGCGGGCAAGATCCTGTGCTCGGTAACCGGTTCGACCTCGGCGCAGAAGGTCAAGGACACCTACGCGGCGGACGTGGCACTGCAGGAGTACGGCACGTACACCGAGTGTGTCGAGGCCCTGCGGTCCGGTGCGGTCGACGCGGTGACCACCGACAACGTCATCCTGGCCGGCTACGCCGCTCAGTACCCGGGTGAGCTCAAGCTCGTCGGCACGGGCTTCTCGACGGAGAACTACGGCATCGGCCTGAAGAAGGACGACACCGCCGGCACCGACGCGATCAACGCGGCCATCCAGGCGATGATCGACGACGGCAGCTGGCAGGCGGCCCTGGACAGCACCGTCGGCCCGTCGGGCTTCACCATCCCTGCCCCGCCGACCCCCGGCAACCTGGCGTCGGCGTCGGCCGCACCGACCAGCTGACGCAACGCCGTCTCATCGGTCCCCGAGCACGGCTCGGGGACCGATGAGTTCAGCCGGCTCCGCCCGGTAGCCGAGAAGGATCGATCCCGTCAGTCCTGATGTGCCGCGCTCACCCGTCAACCGACCGACTCGTGTGACGAACGAGCACAGAGAGGAGAACCGGTGGATTTCAGCTTCCTGTCCGACCCGAGATACAACGTGCTCGGGGCGTTCTGGCTGACCGTGCAGCTGACCTTCTGGTCGGCCATCGGTTCCTTCGTGTTGGGCGTCCTGCTCGCCGCGATGCGGGTCAGTCCCGTCCCGCTGATGCGCGGGTTCGGCGGCGGGTTCGTCAACGTCATCCGCAACATCCCGCTGACGCTGATCATCATCATGATGTCGCAGGTCATCGCGAATCAGCTCGGCGTGCGGCTCGCCACCAGGGAGGCCGGCGTCAACCCGCAGGCGTTCCTTGACAACCAGAACTTCCGGCTCGCCGTCGTCGGCTTCATCATCTACACCTCCACCTTCGTCTGCGAGGCGATTCGCTCCGGTATCAACACCGTCCCGCCCGGGCAGGCGGAGGCGGCTCGAGCGATCGGCCTCACCTTCACTCAGGTGCTCGGCATCGTGGTGCTGCCACAGGCGATCCGGGCCGTGATCGCTCCGTTGGGGTCGGTGCTCATCGCGCTGACCAAGAACACCACCGTCGCCTCGGCGATCGGGGTGGCCGAGGCCGCGCTGCTGATGAACACCCTGATCGAGAACGAGGCGGACAAGTTCACTGCGGTCTTCCTGGTGATCGCCGCCGGGTTCATCGTGCTGACACTGCCGACCGGGCTGCTGTTCGGCGCCCTCGCCAAGAAGAACGCGGTGAAGCGATGAGCGAGCGGGCCACCGTCCTCTACGACATCCCTGGCCCCAAGGCCAAACGGTTCAACATCATCATGAGCGTCGTGTTCGGCCTGCTGCTGGCCGCGCTCGCCTTCTGGGTCATCTCGATCCTGGCGTCCAAGGACCAGCTGGAGTCGGCCAAGTGGTCACCGTTCCTGGAGGGGCAGAACTGGACGACCTACCTGCTTCCCGGGCTCTGGGCGACCCTGCAGGCGGCGTTTGTCAGCGTCATCATCGCGTTGCCGATCGGTGCGCTGCTGGGCATCGCCCGGCTGTCCGACCACGCCTGGATCCGCTGGCCGGCAGGCGTCGTGGTGGAGTTCTTCCGGTCGATCCCGGTCATCATCCTGATGCTGTTCGCGTTCCAGCTGTGGTTCGCGGTCCTCGGTGTGTCCAGCCCGTTCGCCGCCGTGGTGATCGGCCTCGTGCTCTACAACGGCTCGGTGCTGGCCGAGGTGGTCAGGGCAGGAATCCTCGCGGTGCCACGCGGGCAGACCGAGGCCGCGCAGGCGATCGGTCTGAACAAGACCCAGCTGATGACGATCGTGCTGCTGCCGCAGGCCGTGACGACCATGCTGCCGGCCGTCGTCAGCCAGCTGGTGGTCATCGTCAAGGACACCGCGCTCGGCGGAATCCTGGTCGGCTACGTCGAACTGCGGCGGGCCGCGAACACCTCCGCCAGCTTCTACGGCAACCTGCTCCCGACGTACGTTGTCGTTGCCGTCATCTACATCATCATCAACATGGCACTCAGCTCGTTCTCGCACGTGCTGGAGCGAAAGCTCCGGACCCGCAGTGGCGGCGAACGCGTGGTGAAGATTGATGACGCCGCCCAGAACGACCTGATGGCATCCCGGCAGACCGTCGAGGTGCTCGGTGTCCCCGGGGTCGACGAGAGCCGCTGACGTTCGGCCGTCCTGCCCGTCGGGCGAAGGCGACCCGCTCAACTTGCGCTGCCGTGCTGGAACGTGGCTCGTGTACGCGCGTCGCGGTCTGGTCCGACCGGCGGCTCAGCGGGCGATCTCGGTGGCCCTCGACTCGCGGACCACGGTGACCCGGACCTGACCGGGGTAGGTCAGCTCCTCCTCGATCTGCTTGGCTACTTCGCGGGCCAACACGTGCGCCTCGAGGTCGTCGATGATGTCGGGCTTGACCATCACCCGGAGCTCCCGGCCCGCCTGCATGGCGAAGACCTTCTCGACGCCCCGCTTGGAATGCGCGATGGCCTCGATCTTCTCCAGTCGCTGGACGTAGGACTCGAGGGATTCGCGGCGGGCGCCGGGCCGGCCGCCGGAGCAGGCGTCGGCGGCCTGGGTGAGGACGGCTTCCACGGTCGTCGGGGGCACCTCGTCGTGGTGCGCCTCGATGCAGTGCACGACCTCGTCGGACTCGCCGTACTTGCGGGCGAGTTCGGCGCCGACGATGGCGTGCGATCCCTGCGCCTCATGGGTGAGCGCCTTGCCGATGTCGTGCAGGAACGCGCCCCGGTTGACGATGGTCGGGTCGATGCCGAGCTCGGATGCCATGCCCCGCGCGATGTGCGCTGTCTCGATGAGGTGGCCCAGGACGTTCTGGCCGTAGGACGTGCGGTACTTGAGCCGGCCGATGAGGCCGACCAGCTCTGGATGCACGTCGGTGATCCGTACCTCGAGCAACGCGTCCTCGGCGGCGCGCTGGCAGAGCACGTCCACCTCGTCGCGGGCCCGCTCGTAGGCCTCTTCGATGCGGTGCGGATGGATACGCCCGTCCTCGATCAGCATCTCGAGGGTGATCCGGCCGATCTCCCGGCGGACCGGGTCGAAGCAGGACAGCAACACAGCTTCGGGGGTGTCGTCGATGATGACGTTCACCCCGGTGACCGTCTCGAAGGCCCGGATGTTGCGGCCCTCGCGACCGATGATCCGGCCTTTGACCTCGTCCGCCGGGAGATGGACGACGGCCACCACGGTCTGCGCGGTCTGGTCGGAAGCAACCCGTTGGATGGCTTCGGCGACGATGGCCCTGGCCCGCTGCTTCGCGGTGTTCTGCGCCTCGGTCTCGATCCGCCTGATCATCATGGCGGCGTCCCGGCGGACAGCCTCTTCCTGACCGGCCAGCAGTTCGGCACGTGCGGCGTCCGCGGTGAGCCCGGAGATCCGGACCAGCTCTGCCTGATAGGCGGCGGCGGATGCGGCGAGCTCCTGTTCGCGTCGGTCGAGCTCCTTCGAGCGGTCGACCAGACCGGCGTGCTCGGCGGCGAGCGCCTCCTGCCGGGCTTCCAGCGAGCGTTTGGTCGCCGTCAGCTCGCCCTGCTCGGAGCCGATCCGACGACGGTCGGCGATCAGCGCGTGCTGTTCCTCGGCCAACGCGTCGGCCGCCTGGCGCAGCCGCTGCTCGGCTTCCTGCAGCTCCCGACGATCCTCGGTGAGCGCGGCGGTGGCCTCGACGGTGATTCGATTCCGTTCGGACTCGAGGTTGTCGCGCAACTCCAGCGCCTGCGCTCGGGCGGCCTCGACGGTGCGCTCGGCCTCGGCCCTGGCGTCGGCCCGCACCTGCTCCGCGTCCTGGCGGGAACGCGCCCGGAGTTCGTCCGCCGCCTCGGCGGCGGTGCGCCGGACGGCGTCGGCCGCGTCGGCCGCCGCTGCGGCTTCGTGACTGAGCAGAGCGAAACGACCGAGGTCAGGTTCGGGTGCCGGCTCGGCAGCTGCCGCAGCCTCCACCGGGCGGTTGACGGCCTGCTCGACCAAGCGCCGCAGCGCGTCCTCGTCGAGCGCCGGGGCCGGTGCGGGCCGCCGCCGGGCGACGATCAGTACAGCCACCAGCGCGACCACCAGGGCTGCGATCACCACGATGACGAGAACGTCGGACATCTCGACCCTCCCTCACCTGTGCCGCACGGGGACGGCAGCCCGTTGAGAGGGGCGTGCCGCCCATTCTGATGGACGGCAGGAGGGTCGCGGACGCCACCGGCCAGCGGTACGACCAACAACCACATCGACGACGAGAACGGCGTCAACAACAGCAACTCTGGCAAGTCCGAGCGGGTGCGGCACGATCGCCGCTATCGTCCGCGCAGCCTTGCGGTGCGCGCATGGTGACTCTCCTGTTGTCACCGAGGTTAAGGAGCCGCACCCCACGGGTCAAGCCGACCCGCACTGACGGCGCTGGTCAGGCAGGTCGTAGCCGCCGCCGGAGCGGTTCCGCGATACCCGCGGAGTCGACGTCGACCCGGACGCCGAGCGGCGATGTCACGCTCGGTCACCGATTTCGCGGGAGATCTTCGCAATTCACCGAGAGGTCGCCCGACCCATGTCGGCGCCGCAGTCAGCCGGCTTCGCCCCGATGTTGCTCGTCCAGGTAGTCGGTCATTGCCTGGTCGACCACCTGGTGGGCAAGTTCGGCCGAATAGCCGCGGCGAGCCAACAGGCCGATGAGCCTGCGCCGCGCAGCGGGTTCCCCGTATGCCATTGCGGCGTCGACCCGCCGGGCGATGAGCGCACCGGCGCGGTCGCGTTCCATATCGGGATCGACAGAGCCGACGGCGGCCGCCACGATCTCGTCGTCGACCCCCTTGCGGCGCAGTTCGGTGCGCAGGGCGGTCGGGCCCAAAGCTCGCTCCCGGTGCTTCACTGCGACAAAGGCTTCGGCGTAGGCCTGATCGTCGATCAGGCCTACCTCGGTGAAACGGTCGAGGACGCGGCCCGCCACGTCGTCCGGTATGCCGCGGAGCTTGAGCGCAGTGGCAAGACCGGCTCGTGGCTTGGCCGAGCCGGTCAGCAGCCGCAGACAGATCGCCTTTGCCACGGCTTCCGGATCGCCCAGGTCGTCCTCCGGGTGACCACCCGGCTCGCCGCGCCGGCGTCGAGCGGGGTGGCTCGGCCCTTCGGTGCCACTGGAGCCGATCGCCGCCGCTGAACCGCTGCCGCGACCGCGTTCGGGGACCGACGCCCCTGATCCTGTCGACGCTTCGGGAGCTGTCGAGGTGGCCGTCACTGAATCCGAGGCCCTCGTTGCCGGAGACCCGGATCCAGCATTGTGATCCGCTTCGATGGCGGCCAGTCGAGCAGCGAGCTCACGGACGACGTCGAGTTTCACCAGTTCTGTCGGGGCTTCACCGATTGGATCCGGCCCATGGAGCTCCGATGTGTTCGGTGCGGCCACGACCGATCAGAAGTCGACCGGAGCGGGCACCGGCGCATCGAGATCGATGCGCGCACCGATCCCGAGCTTCTCCTTGATCCGCTTTTCGATCTCGTCGGCGATGTCGGGGTTCTCCTTGAGGAACGTCCGCACGTTCTCCTTGCCCTGGCCCAGCTGCTCGCCGTCGTAGGTGTACCAGGCGCCTGCCTTACGGACGAGGCCCTGCTCGACGCCCACGTCGATCAGCGAGCCCTCCCGGGAAATACCGGTGCCGTAGATGATGTCGAACTCGGCCTGCTTGAACGGCGGCGCCATCTTGTTCTTGACGACCTTGACCCGCGTCCGGTTGCCGACCACGTCGGTGCCGTCCTTGAGCGCCTCGATGCGGCGGATGTCCAACCGCACGGAGGCGTAGAACTTCAGCGCCTTGCCACCGGTGGTGGTCTCCGGGGATCCGAACATCACCCCGATCTTCTCGCGGAGCTGGTTGATGAAGATCATCGTGGTGTTGGTGTTGCTCAGCGCACCGGCGATCTTGCGCAGCGCCTGTGACATCAGCCGGGCCTGCAAACCGACGTGGCTGTCACCCATCTCACCCTCGATCTCGGCACGGGGTACCAGCGCGGCCACCGAGTCGACGACCACCAGGTCGATTGCGCCGGAACGGATCAGCATGTCGGCGATCTCCAGCGCCTGCTCCCCGGTGTCCGGCTGTGACACCAGCAATGCGTCGGTATCGACGCCCAGCGCCTTGGCGTACTCGGGGTCGAGTGCGTGCTCGGCATCGATGAAAGCGGCGATGCCGCCGGCGGCCTGCACGCTGGCGACCGCATGCAGGGTGACCGTCGTCTTGCCGGAGGACTCCGGCCCGTAGATCTCGATGACCCGCCCCCGGGGCAGACCACCGATGCCCAGAGCCACGTCGAGGGCGATGGATCCGGTCGGGATCACCTCGACCGGCGCCCGGCCGTCGTCGCCCAGCCGCATGATCGAGCCCTTGCCGTACTGCTTCTCGATCTGCGCGAGCGCAATGCCGAGTGCCTTCTCACGATCCGGTGCCGACATAACCCACCCGTGCCTTTCGTCTGATGTTCGGTGCGCCATCCCATGTCCGCGCTGTCGCGGGCGGAGGAAGGTCCGCTGTGTTGCTTGTCGATGCCGACGCTAGAGGGAGCCACCGACAGCCACCCCGAACCTCCACGGCAATGTGGATGGATCGGCGCATGGGGACAACTTTAGACGTACACGTGTTCGATGTGCGAGATCGTCATCGGCGTGTTTCGCTGCCCTGACCGCCGATCCATGGGCCCTTCGGAGGATGTCGAGACATCCGGTCCCGCCGCCACCAGCGCCGGCAGCGCCGACTCAGTCGGGCAGTCCGTACCGCAGTTCGTCGGGGACGTCGAAGTCCGCGCACACTGCCGTCCAGACCGCCTTGGGATCCTCGCCAGCCGCCAGCGCCTCGTCGGCCGTGCGGCCCGACAGTGCCGAGAAGACATGATCGTGGGCTACGGAAGGCGCTCGCAGGGGCCCGAACTGGGCCTGCATCAGCGCTCGGAACTCGGTCAGTCGCACGACCGCGACCCTACCGATCCGCGCCCTCACCACCGACCGTTCGGCCCACGCCCCAGGCCGACGGCGCCGACGGAATCCTGGATGTCGATCAGCTCGTTCGGTGCGAAGCTGACCCGCTCGCCCTGCTCTGCGAAGCCGACCGAGACCGTTCCGCCCCGAACTCCCTGCAGCCGCGTCGATGTCACCGTCAGCGGGTGCTCGCCGCGGATCACTCTGTCGCCGATTCGGAGGTCCTGCGCCCGGCGCGCCGATACGCCCGGACCGCTGCCGCACTGCTTCTCCGCCTCTCGTCCCATGGCGACCTTCCTACTCGCCACCCCCGACAGCCAACCTGGCTCGTGGAGCAGGCGGGAAACTGGACCGATGGATCCCACCGGAATGTCCAGTCCACTCGGCCAGTTGGTCATCGCGGCCGGCCTGCTCACCACGATCGTCGTGTTGATCATCATGCTGAAGCGGCGCCGCTGATCCGGCGGCGATTCGAAACGACACCGTTGCGTATCGGAATAACTTCGACGAGACTGCGGTTGTCGCCGTCAGCGGACACCTCCGCCGACACTTCGAACCGCGCCGCATTCCCGTGGCGCTGAGCGCGCAAGAGGGTTTCCATGTCCCACTCATCAGCCGACGCGGCCGGCGCATCACCCGCACAGACTCCGGGAGCGGTCACCGCGGGGATGTACCCACAGCGGTGGAAAGCCCTCGGCGTGCTGGTCGTCGGTCTGCTCGTCGTCATCCTCGACAACACGATCCTCAACGTCGCACTCAAGACGATTCAGCAGGACCTCGGCGCCACCCAGAACGAGCTGGTGTGGGCGATCAACGCCTACTCCCTTGCGTTCGCCGCGCTGCTGTTCACATGGGGGGTGATGGGTGACCGGTTCGGTCGTCGGCGAATCCTGCTGATCGGTCTGGTGCTGTTCGGCGCCGCATCCGCACTCTGTGCTTTCGCCAGCAGCCCCGGCGAGTTGATCGCATTCCGCGCGCTGATGGGCATCGGCGGGGCGTCGGTCATGCCGATCTCGCTGTCGATCATCACGGTGATCTTCCCGCCGCAGGAGCGCGGCAAGGCGATCGGCGTGTGGGCGGCGGCCGTCGGCGGTGCCGTCGCACTTGGGCCGGTCCTCGGCGGACTTCTCCTGGAGCACCCGAACTGGTTCAACTGGCTGACCGGCAACGACTGGGGTTCGGTCTTCTTCATCAACGTCCCGATCGTCATCGTCGGGATCATCGGCATCGTCATGCTGGTGCCCGAGACCAAGAATCCGCGGCCGGGCAAGCTCGATCCGATCGGCCTGGTGCTGTCCGTCGTCGGTCTGTTCCTCATGGTCTACGGCATCCAGAATGCCTCGTCCGTCGGCTGGGGCGCCCTGTCCACGTGGGGTTGCGTGATCCTGGGACTCCTCGTCCTGATCGGCTTCGGGGTCTATGAGAGCAGGAGCACGCACCCGTCCATCGACCTGTCGCTGTTCAAGATCCGGTCGTTCTCCGTACCACTGACCGGCGTCTCGCTGGCCTTCGCGGCCATGCAGGGAACACTGCTCTTCCTGACGTTCTACTATCAGATCGTCCGCGGCTGGTCACCGTTGCAAGCCGGCCTGCTGGTGCTGCCGTTCGCTGTAGGTCAGTTGCTCGGCGCCCCGCGGAGTTCCAGCATGGTCAACCGGTTCGGTGCCCGCACCGTGATCACCGTCGGCCTGCTGTTCGCGCTGACCGGCATGCTGTGCTTCGCATTCATCAGCCCCGATGCACCCGTGTGGTTCCTGGTCATCGTGGGCGTCGTCTTTGGGTTCGGCCTGGGCAACACCATCGCGCCGTCCACCACCCGGATGACCCTGGCCACCCCGCCGGAGCGCTCGGGGGCCGGATCTGCCGTTCAGAACACCGTCCGCCAGGTCGGCGCCGTCTTCGGCGTAGCGATCCTGTCCTCGGTCGTCGGCACCGTCTACAGCAACAACATCGGTCCCTTGCTGGAAGGCAAGGGACTCCCCCCGGAGGCGCTGAGCGCGGCCACCGATTCGATCGGTGGCACCAACGAGGTGGCCGATCGGTTGGCCGCGACCGGTGGAGTGCCCGCATCGGCCATCGAGCAACTGCGCCAGGTCGCGAACGAGTCGTTCATGCCTGCCCTGCACACTGCCGCCTTCGTGTCCGCCGGGCTGCTGGTGATCGCCATCGCGGTGATCCTGCTCCGGCTGCCCGCGCAGGCGGAGACCGTCGCCTGGACCGGATCCGGTCCGGGATCGGCGCCTGCGGCGCCGCAGCCGGACAGCGACCCCCAGGCTGGCCCGGTCGCCGTCGCAGCCGACGCCGCTACCAGCGGTGGGCGCCATGCCGCACCCGATGATGCTGGCGAAGACTCCGCCACCGTGCCCGTTCCTGTTTCGGTAGGCAGGCATGCGGCTGACGGCGACCGGGATCCGGCGGTCGTCGGCAATCCGTCCGGCCGGTCGTGATCGACGAGACCACCGGTCCGCGGGGACGAAAGCCCGGTCGGCCGCGCGAACTGCGTGCCGACCGGGCGATCATCGGCGCAACACTGGCGCTGTTCGCGGACGAGGGGTACCACGCGCTGTCGATGGAAGCCGTCGCGGCACGCGCCGAGGTGAGCAAGGCGACGATCTACCGGCGCTGGGCCGGCAAGCAGGAACTCGTGCTCGACGCCCTTGCCAGCCTGAACGACGACTTCCCCGCCGCGCCCGGCGAGCACTCGGACGCCCCGACCCGGGACGTGCTGCTGCTGGCGCTGCGGCACATGGCGGCCAGGGATGCGGACAGTCTCGCCGGCCGCATCATGCCCCGGATGATGTCGTACAGCCTCAGTCATCCGCAGCTCTACGCCGAGTATCTCGATCGGGTGATCATGCCGCGGCGGCGCTGGCTGTACGAAGCGCTCCGTCGCGGCATCGAGCGCGGCGAGCTCCGCCCGGACCTCGACGTTCAACTCGCGGCGGTCGCGTTGGTCGGTCCGATGTTGATGTACTCGCACCAGAGCAGGCCCGGACCGGCGGACGCGACCGTGCCGGAACGCTTGATGGACATCATCTGGCCCGGGTTGACCACTGCCGCGGCGGACTCGAGCGCAGCTCGGAAACAGCGGCAACGAACGTGAACGACGCGGCGCTCAACCCTGGGTGAGTTCCCGCATCCCGGCCGCCAGCGAGCGGAGCTGGTCGATGGGGTGTTCCAGCTCGGGATGCAGTGAGCCGGTGGATGCCACCGGCTCGACCGCCCCGGAGGGCGTCGTGATCCCCGGTCGTGCCGTGCGATCGGCAAGGGAACGGGACGCCGCTGCCGCCTCGCTCGCCGCCGAGACGAGCTGACCGTATCCGGCAACGCCCTCCCTGATCCGGGTGCTCAACAGGTTTGCCGTCGCATCGAGCTGAGCGACCACGTCGGGTGGGGCGTTGCGCTGCGCCCGCAGCACCGCCGTCAATTCGTCAGCCTGTCGCCGGAGCCGCGTTTCGGTCGCGTCCGCTGCGGCCAGGATCTCGTCCCGCAGCTCCCGGACACCGGGATCGTCGTCGACGATCCCGACCATTCCCATCAGTTGGCGCAGGCCGTCCGAATACCCGTCCAATCTCGCGATCTCCGGTCGGATTGCACCGGCAACCGCACGCCGCGGGGGCGATGCGGCGGGCAGCGCGTCGACTATTCGTGTTCTTGCCCGCAGATCGGCTGCCGCTCGCACCAGACCGACGATGCTCCAGACCAGGAAAGCGACGCTGATCACCAGGGCAGCCACCACCCCGGCCGACAGTCCGCCGGTCGCGATGACGACGGCGCCGCCGGCGGTCGCGGCCGTGCCGACGACGGTCCCGCTGGTCCACGCCCGGACCCGGCGCTTGGCTGAGCGGCGACGCCGGCGGGCCACCATCGCCGGATCTCGTCGCGTGCGCACCGCCTCCGCCGCGGTGGCGCTGACCATCGTGGCCAGCTCGACCCCGTGCGACACGGCGGCCTTGGTGGTCAACGCCCGGACGGTGGCCTTACGCATGACGGAATTCCGTACCTCAGGTCTGCTGGTTGGGCAACGCTGCCGGCTGCGCGGCCGGCGTGGTCGTGGTGCCGGTTGCCGAATCGATCGACCGCGGCTGCTGGGCGGCGAGCTCCGGGTGCAGCTGGGCGCGAAGCTGATCGAGCCGCGAGGCACCCGCCATGTCCAGGGTGGACTTCTGCACCTCGAGCATCCGGCCCTCGACGGAGTCGGAGTGCAACTCGGCCGACCCCAGCGCGTTCGCGTAGCGGCGTTCGATCTTGTCGCGAACCTCGTCCAGCGAGGGAACGTTGCCGGGAGCCTGCAGCTGCGACATCGACTGCAGCGACGCCGACACCTGCTCCTGCATCTTCGCCTGCTCCAGCTGGGACAACAGCTTGGTGCGCTCGGCAAGCTTGGTCTGCAACTGCATCGCGTTGTTCTCGACGGCCTTCTTGGCTTGCTGAGCTGCCTGCAGGGCCTGGTCGTGCATGGCCTTGAGGTCTTCCATCTGCTGCTCGGCGGCGACCAATTGGGTCGCAAAGGCCTGGGCCGTCTGCTCGTACTTGTCGGCCTCTGCCGCGTTGCCCTTGGCGCGCTGCTCGTCGGCCAGCACCAATGCCTGGCGGGCGGATGACGACAACCGCTCGACGTCGCCCATCTGCCGGGTCAGCTTCATCTCGAGCTGCCGCTGGTTGCCGATGACGGCCGCCGCCTGCTGGGAGAGCGCTGCGTGCTGGCGCTGGGCGTCCTCAATGGCCTGCTGGATCTGTACCTTCGGATCCGCGTACTCGTCGACCTTCGACGAGAACAGCGCCATCAGGTACTTCCAGGCCTTGCTGAACGGATTCGCCATCGTGATTCCTCTCGGCTTCTTGCACGCTACGGCACCCCCGCGCACAGACGCGGTGAAACCATCGTTGCAGGTGATCCAACCAGCTTCCACCTGCCTGCGGTTACTGAGGGAGAAATTCAGGATCGTCCCGGACACCGGGCGTGTGACTTGTCCGGGTTATCCCTGAGCGCGCCACCGCCGGGCAGAGGAGCTCCCGGTCCCGACGAATCCTCCGGCACCGATCGGACGGCCTGTCGGTGATGTCTGGTTAGAGTTGCCCCACTGCGGCGCCCTGAACGACCTCCGCCGCAGCCCTTGGCGGCCGGTCCGTGTGAGCAGGAGGTTCCATGTCCTCGCGCCATGCATCCGATGGTGGCCGCCGCGGCATTGCCCCCTGGATCATCGTCACGCTGGTGAGCGCGCTGGTCCTGGCGGCCGCCGTCGTGGCGTACGTGCTCGTGGTGGGCGGTGACGACAACGACGCCGCGTCCAACAGCTGCACCTCGGACGTCGTCCTCGAGGTGGTGGCCTCTCCCGGTTCCGCAGCGGCGATCAAGGCGGCCGCGGCGGCCTTCGACGCCACCAAACCGGTTGCCCGGTCCGCCTGCGTGACGACGTCGGTGACGACCGTGCCGGGATCGGAGGCCGTGCAGGCACTGGCCGACGGGTGGACGGCGCAATCGAGCCCCCCGCCCGCGCTCTGGGTGCCGGACAGCGAGGCCGACCTGCTCGCTCTGGAGGCAGCCGACAGCTCGCTGACGGCCGGTCGGGATCAGAACCCGCTGGCGACATCGCCGGTCGTGCTGGCCATCCGCGACGACGACGCCGACGCGGTGAAGGCCGCCGCGCTCAGCTGGCAGGACCTGCCAGAGGCCGCGGGCTCCCAGGGCAGCCTCCGGTTACCCGGCGGCGGTCGGCTGATCGTGGCGCTCCCCGACCCGACCGAGAACCGGGCAACCAGCTACGCACTGCAGTCGGTGGTTGCCGGTGACGACGCCGGCGCCGTCGATGTTGCCTCGGTGAACGCAGCCGCTCCGCAGCTCGCCGCCATCGGTGCCGGGGGTCAGCGACCGGAATCGGCGCTCACCCAGGACGCGTTGACCGCACTGGCGGCGGGCAACGGGGGGTTCAGTTCGGTACCCGTCGTGCAGTCGGATCTCACCGGATTCTCTGTCGGCACACCGGGTTTGACGGCAATCGAGCCCTCGGGACCCACCGTCGGAGACGCCGCGTTCGCGGTCCCACTCACCGCGAACTGGGTGACGCCGGCACTCGACGATGCCGCCGCAGCGTTCGTCGCCTACCTGCGCGGGGAGGAGGGCGACGCAGCGTTCACCGCAGCCGGTCTGGAGCTTTTCGACTCCACCGGTCCGGCTTCCGCCGGCCCCTCCCCCAGTTCGCCGGCTCCCAGCTCGAACTCCGGCACCGAACCGCCCGCCGGGTCGGCGAACGGCCTGCGGCCCGACGCCGGAGCAGAGGTCGCGGCCGCCCTCGCTGCAGCAATCAAGAACCCGCCGGCCGGCTGACGGAACCGGCTGTCACATCAGCGGCAGACCGCCGTTGCCGATGCCGATGAGGGTTGCCCCCAGCTGAGCCGGTCCGACAACCGATACCCGACATCCGACGGGATCGGCCGAGCGGGTGCCGCCGCCGACCAACTCGGTGCGCAATCGGCCGGCGGCGGTGATGTCCGCCATTCCTGTCATCGCCGCGATCAGCTCGCGGCACGCAGCGACCGCTTCGCGCGCCGACATCGGCGCCCCGGAACCGACACCGAACTCCTGGGCGTCGTGCGGGGCCGTGCAGGACACGTCCCGAGCACGCTCCCCGTCCGTCAGGCACCGACCGAAGGGTGCAGGCGCAGCACCGACGGCGAACGACTGGAGATATGAGCCGGTGTATGCCTCGTTACCTGGTGCGCCCACCACGCAGGCAGACCAGCGCGGTTCGTCGGAAACCGGGTACAGGTCGCTCAGCACGGCCGTGAACTGCTGGCCGGTCAACGGAATCCACACTCCGGACGCTGCGTCCCGCACCCGCCACCGGGCATGCGCCTGATAGTCCCCCGCGACGGAGCGACACCACTGCACGTCGGCGGCCCGGTCGACTTCGGTCAGCACCTGCCGCGGCATCGTCCGGTAGGCAACCACTTCTCCGACATGCTTGCCCGTGCAGGCGCCGAATCGCACACCGGACTCCAGGATCGTGGACACCTCCGATGCCGGGGCACCCGGAGCGCGGGCATCGCCCGCCTGGGTAGGGGCGGTCGGAGCGGGCCCGACGAAGCGCACAGCGCAGTCGCCGACCGACGGTGCGCCGACTCCGGGCGGGGCAATGGCCGTCCCGGCGACCCGCACACCGTCGAGCCTGGTGATGATCAACGTGCCGAGCAGGGCGACGATCACCACAGCGATCCCGCCGACCCGCCTGCGCATCCCGTCGCCCGTTTCATCGCGCCCCAGCCGCTGGCCCGGCCGGCCGGACCCGGTCATTGCACGAAAGGAACGTCGCGTTCGCCCAGGCCGATGACAGACCCCGACAACTGCTGGCCCGCAGCAGCTGTCACGAAGCACGCGACCGTCAAGGGGCCGTTGGAGCGGCCGTCGGTCTGAGACGTCATTCGGTCGGCAACGACGCGGAGTTGCCCACCGCGGGTCGGGTCGGTCGACCCCATCAGCCGACCCGCGATGCCGGCGCAGGCGTCGGCCACCTCGGGGATCGTCACCGTGCTGCGGTCGCGCACCCATCCCGTCGAGACCATTTCGGCCTCGTGCGGCTCGCCGCACGACAGGAACTCCGGCATGCGATCCAGGTCGGTGCCGTTCCAGCACAATCCGAACCCGTCGGGCATCCCGGCGGTGACCGCATTCCGCAGCGTGCCCTCGTAGGAGGTTTCGTCGGACGGCACCACGAGGCACGCCGTCCAGTTCCGGCCGGCCCGCTGCTCCTGTTCGCCCGGCACCAGCTGCACAGCCCGGAAGGAAATGGTCGGCTTCCACCGCACCAGCCCACCGGGCGGTGCGCCGGGAATGTCGGTCGTGCGCGGTGTCGAGATGTCGAGGCCGGCGAATTGGGCGGCCTGCGGGTAACACGGTCCGCCGAAGCGTGACGAGGGCGCTGACCGGGCGATCGCGGGGGTGGGCCAGAACGCCACCACCTCGCCACTGACCGATCCCTCACAGGGACCGAGATCTGTGGCGATCACCGGGACCTCAGGTGCCATGCCCGGCGACAGCACAGTCGCAGGAATCGGCGAACGCAGGCAGTCACCGACCGCCGGCGGGTCCTGGAACGTGATGGCCCCTGCACTACCGGCAACCCGCCGTCCGTCGAGCGAGGGCACCACGACGATCGCGGCCAGGGCGAGGATCAGTACGACGATCCCGGCCAGCCGACGGTCCATCCCGCCACGGTAACCGCACCCCGGCCGGGCGGGGAGCTCAATGCGGCAGCCCCCGTCTCCGCTCGTTCCTCGCACAGTCACACCAACCGCACGTACGCCGCTGTCTTGATGGGTCGGCGCACGCTCCGCTCGTTCCTCGCACAGTCACACCAACCGCACGTACGCCGCTGTCTTGATGGGTCGGCGCACGCTCCGCTCGTTCCTCGCACAGTCACACCAACCGCACGTACGCCGCTGTCTTGATGGGTCGGCGCACGCTCCGCTCGTTCCTCGCACAGTCACACCAACCGCACCAACGCCGCTGTCTTGATGGGTCGGCGCACGCTCCGCTCGTTCCTCGCACAGTCACACCAACCGCACGTACGCCGCTGTCTTGATGGGTCGGCGCACGCTCCGCTCGTTCCTCGCACAGTCACACCAACCGCACGTACGCCGCTGTCTTGATGGGTCGGCGCACGCTCCGCTCGTTCCTCGCTACGCGTACGCCTCCGGCGAGGGGCAGGAGCAGACCAGGTTGCGGTCCCCGTACGCCCCGTCGATCCGGCCGACCGGCGGGAAGTACTTGTGCGCCGGTGAGACACCGGCCGGGAACACGGCCTCGGCCCGGGAGTACGGGTGGTCCCACTCCTCCACCAGCGAGGCGGCGGTGTGCGGAGCACCGCGGAGCGGGTTGTCCGTCACCGGCCATTCCCCGGCACCGACCCGGTCGATTTCACCCTTGATGGCGATCATCGCGGCGCAGAACCGGTCGATCTCGCCGACGTCCTCGCTCTCCGTGGGCTCCACCATGAGCGTCCCGGCCACCGGGAACGACATTGTCGGCGCGTGAAAACCGTAGTCCGCTAATCGCTTTGCAACATCGTCGACCGTCACGCCGGTCGCGGCGGTCATCGGCCGCAGGTCAAGGATGCACTCGTGCGCGACGAAGCCGCGGCCGCCGGTGTAGAGCACTGGGAAGTGCTCGTCCAACCGCCGGGCGATGTAATTGGCGGCCGCGATCGCGGTCAGCGTGGCGCGGCGGAGGCCCGGCGCGCCCATCATCCGGATGTAGGCCCAGCTGATCGGCAGGATCGACGCCGATCCCCACGGCGCCGCCGCGAGCGCCCCGACACCGGTCGAGGGGCCGGCCGACGGTGCGAGCGGGTGGTTCGGCAGGAACGGCGCGAGGTGCGCGGCGACCGCCACCGGCCCGACCCCGGGTCCGCCACCTCCGTGCGGGATGCAGAACGTCTTGTGCAGGTTCAGGTGCGAGACATCGCCGCCGAAGGTGCCGGGACGGGCCACCCCGACGAGCGCGTTGAGGTTCGCGCCGTCGACGTACACCTGACCGCCGGCACCGTGGATGACCTCGGCGAGCTCGGTGATGGTGTCCTCGAAGACGCCGTGCGTCGACGGGTAGGTGACCATGATCGCGGCAAGCTCGGCTGCGTGCTTGTCGACCTTCGCGCGGAGGTCCGCCATGTCGATGTTGCCACCGCTGTCGGTGCCGACCACGACGACCCGCATGCCGGCCATCACCGCGCTGGCGGCGTTGGTGCCGTGCGCGCTCGCCGGGATCAGGCACACGGTGCGACCCTCGTCGCCACGCGAACGGTGGTACGCGCGGATCGCCAGCAACCCGGCCAGCTCGCCCTGCGATCCGGCGTTGGGTTGCAGTGAAACTGCTGCGTAGCCGGTGATCTCGCACAACCAGGCGGACAGCTGGTCGATCAGTTCGATCATCCCGGTGGCGTCCTCGACGGGTGCGAACGGGTGCAATCCGGCGAATTCAGGCCAGGTCACGGCCTCCATCTCGGTGGTGGCGTTCAGCTTCATCGTGCAGGAGCCGAGCGGGATCATCGTGCGGTCCAGCGCCAGGTCCATGTCCGAGAGCCGGCGCAGGTAGCGCAGCATCGCGGTTTCGCTGCGGTGCGCGTGGAACACCGGATGGGTGAGGTAATCCGAGGTGCGGGCGATGCCTGCGGGAAGGGTCGACGGCAGCGGTCTGTGGGCGGCACCGGGGACGCCGAACGCCTCGACGACCGCGCGCAGATCGGCGTCGGTGGTGGCCTCGGACACGCTGATCTGGACCGCGTCGTCACCGTCGGCCCACAGGTTGATGCCGCGTTCGCGGGCCGCCGCCACGATCCCGGCGGCGCGCCCGGGCACGCTCGCCCGGACGGTGTCGAAGAAGACGTCGTGCTCGATGCGGATGCCCCCGCTGCGCAACCGGCCGGCCAGCAGCAAAGCCTGCGACCGGACGCGCTCGGCGATCCGCTGCAGCCCGTCGGGGCCGTGGTAAACCGCGTACATCGACGCCATGACGGCCAGCAGCACCTGCGCGGTGCAGATGTTGGATGTCGCCTTTTCCCGGCGGATGTGCTGCTCGCGGGTCTGCAAGGCGAGCCGGAACGCGGTGGTGCCGTGCGCGTCATGCGAAACCCCGACGAGCCGGCCGGGCAGCTGACGCTGCACGTCGGACCGCACCGCCAGGAAGCCCGCATGCGGACCGCCGAAGCCGAGCGGGACGCCGAAACGCTGGGACGATCCGACTGCCGCGTCGGCGCCGATCTCGCCCGGCGGGCGGAGCAGCGTCAAGGCCAGCAGATCGGTGGCGACGGCGACCTTGGCCTCGCGCTGGTGCGCGGCCGCGATCAGTTCCTCGTGGTCCCGGACCGCGCCGGAGGCGCCCGGGTAGCTGAGCAGCAGCCCGAAGAAGTCGCCGACAGGGAGTGCTTCGATCCCGGCGGACAGATCGGCGACGACGACCTCGATGCCGATGGGCTCGGCACGCGTCTGTACGACGGCGATCGTCTGCGGGAGGGTGTCGGCGTCGACGACGAAACGGTTGGACTTCGACTTGGCCGTGCGGCGGATCAGCGTCATCGCCTCGGCCGCGGCGGTGGCCTCGTCGAGCATCGAGGCGTTCGCGATGTCCAGCCCGGTGAGGTCGGAGACAGCGGTCTGGAAGTTGAGCAGAGCCTCGAGGCGGCCCTGCGAGATCTCCGGCTGGTACGGCGTGTAGGCCGTGTACCAGGCCGGGTTCTCCAGCACGTTCCGCTTGATGACACCTGGGGTGATCGTGTCGTGGTAGCCCAGCCCGATCATCTGCACCAGCGGCCGGTTCCTCGCGGCCAGGGTGCGCAGTTCGGCGAGGGTCTCGGTCTCCGACGCCGGGTCCGGCAGGTCGAGGCCCGGGCCGCCGAGGATGCTAGCTGGAACGGCCGCCGCCTCCAGGGCGTCGAGGTCCGGCTGGTCCAGTAGGTGCAGCATCGTGGCCATCCCGCCCGCGTCGGGCCCGATGTGCCGGTCGGCGAACGTCGCCGATGTGGATGTCGTGGCTGCGGCTTCGACCGATTCGTCGACCGCGGAACGTGCGCTCATGGGTGTCCACCTCCGCCCGGCGAGCCGGGCCTGGATCGTCCACGGATCGCTCCGCGGGCTGATGACATGTGGCCGTACCGGGCGGACCCGGTCTCCCCCTCTGTCATCGGAGCGTGGGACGCGCCGCTTGTCGCGGCCCGTCCTTCGGCGAGGCAACCCGATCCCGAGTGCGGATCCGGTGCCCTGTTTCCAGAGGTGTCTGTCCCCGGCGGTTCGTTGGCCTGAGAGATTGTGGGGAGGACTTGCTCCTTCGGCGTTCCGCTGCCGGCATTCGAGATCAGCGGAACTCTCCCACCAGGGGTCTTCGACGACGCCGACGGTACCAGCCGGAGCCCGTCCGGCGCCGGTCCCGCGGTCGGCGTCACACGCTGACACATGCGTGCACCAGGCTCAGGATCGAAGCCGGCGGGGTCGCAACAACCGCAGCTGCGACGGCACATCGGCCGCGGACGCTGCCAGGACCACCCGGCGGTTGTTCCGACGGGCTCCGCGCGTGCATATGTCGACCGGGAAGCCGCGGCACCGTCACGCGACCGACTCACGCCGGCCGGAACGTCAGGACCGCGCCGACCCACCCGACGCCAGCTCGCGGGACTCCCCCCGGTGCAGGTTCAGGTGCACCGAGATGCCCGCGGACCGGGCGGCCAGCACCGCCGCACCGACAGCCGCGAGCACGCACACCGCACCGGAGATCACCAGGGCCAGCGGCGCGCCCCACTGCTCGGTGATCCACCCGACCAGCAGCGACCCCAGTGGGGTGCCGCCCATGAAGACCAGCATGTACAGGCTCATCACCCTGCCCCGGAGCTCCGGCGAGCTGGCCAGCTGCACCGAGGAGTTGCCGAGTGTGTTGAAGGTGACCGAGATGAAGCCGACCGCCACCAGCAGGCCGACGAACGGCACGAACCAGGGTGTCAGACCGAGCACGATGAGCCCGACCCCGACACCGGCGGCCGACAGGAACAGGACCGACAGCGTGGCGCTCGTCCGGCGGGCGGCGAACAGCGCCCCGACCACCGAACCGGCCGCCATAGCGGTGTTCAGCAGGCCGTACACGTCGGCGCCGGAGTTGAAGATGTCCTTGGTGTAGGCGGACAGGATGATCGCGAAGTTGTAGCCGAAGGTGCCGACGAAGAAGACGAGCACGATCGGCCAGAGCAGGGCGGGCGTACGCCGGACGTACGCCAGGCCCTCCCGGAGCTGTCCGGGACCGCGCGGCGCGAGCGGCATCCGCTGCAGCTCACGGCTGCGCATCATCGCGAGCGCCCCGAGGACTGCGAGGTAGCTCAGCGCGTTCAGGGCGAAGGCCCAGCCGATGCCGACCGCGCTGATCAGCACACCGGCCGCTGCCGGGCCGAGCATCCTGGCGAGCTGAAAGTTGCCCGAGTTGAGCCCGACCGCATTCCGGACGAGGTCTTTGGGCACCATCTCGTTCACGAACGTCTGCCGGGCGGGGTTGTCGACCACCGTGGCCAGGCCGAGGCCGGCCGCGATCAGGTAGACCTGCCAGACCTGCACCATCCCGGTGAGCGTCAGCACGGCGAGCAACACTGCCAGCACACCCATCACGGACTGGGTGATCATCAACAGCCGCCGCTTCGGGTAGCGATCGGAGATCAGCCCTCCCCAGAGGCCGAACAGCAGCATGGGCAGGAACTGCAGCGCCGTGGTGATCCCGACGGCCAGCGGCGAGTTGGTGATCTGCAGGACGAGCCAGTCCTGCGCGATCCGCTGCATCCAGGTCCCCGTGTTCGACACCACCTGGCCGCCGAAGAACAGCCGATAGTTGCGGACCCGCAGGGCGGCGAAGGTGGAGATATGGCCGCTGGGTGCGACGACGTCAGGCGTAGGTGTCTCCTGATCGAGGACTTTCGTGGGTGTGGGGCGGTTCAGCGTCACCAGGCTCATGGCAGCTCCGCCAGCCGCCCGAGAGCGGCGGTGGCTGCGGCGATGGCCTGCTGGTCAGAGTCCGAGAGTTTGCCGACATGATCGGCGAGCCAGGCGGTCCGCAGCTTCCTCGAGGCCTCGACAAATGCCTCCGCCGCCTCCGTCCGGGAGACGAGGTACTGCCGGCCGTCGGTGGGGTGGGGCTCGCGGCGCAGTAGGCCCCTGCCCTCGAGGGACTCGATGACCTTCGTCATGGACGGCGGACGGACGTGCTCCGCCCTCGCGAGCTGGCCGGGCGTCATCGGCCCACAGCGGCCGACCCGACCAAGAACGGCGAGCTCGGTGGCGGACAGATCGTCGCTGCCGGCGAGCTGGTCACCGGCAAGCTGGTACCGCAGACGACGGGCGAGCACCATGACGGCCGCGCGCAGCGCAGCAACGGTCTCCTCGTCAACGCGGCTCGGTGTCATAACGTTAGTCTAGCTCGTTAGTTCACCTTACGACAAACTGTCCAGAAGAGGACCACTGGTGACGCGCGGGTAAGGCGGTGTCAGCCGGCGGTACGTGCCTGCCGGCGCTGCGCGAGTTCATCGGCCTCGACGGGGACGAGCCGATCGCCGTCGACCCGCTCGGCGGGGAACTCGGCGAGCGATCCGGTGATCTCCCGCATGGTGCCGCCGACGGCGATGCCGAACACCCCTTGACCGCCCTGGAGGAGGTCGACGATCTCCTCGGGCGACGTGCACTCGTACACCGTGGTGCCGTCGGAGAAAAGCGTGACGCCCGCCAGGTCGTCAACGCCCCGGGCGCGCAGGTGTTCGACCGCGACGCGGATGTTCTGCAGAGAGACCCCGGTGTCCAGCAGTCGCTTGACGACACGCAACACGAGGATGTCCTTGAACGAGTACAGACGTTGGCTGCCGGAGCCACTCGCTCCGCGCACGGTCGGAACGACGAGGTCGGTGCGCGCCCAGTAGTCGAGCTGACGGTAGGTGATGCCCGCCGCCTGACAGGCCGTCGGTCCGCGGTAGCCCGCGTACTCGTCGGGCATCGAGGTGTCGGGGAACAGTGCAGCCTGCTCCTGCTCGGGCATCCCGCCACCTCTCTGAACGCTGTACGCGACTCGACCTGACTGGTCGGTTCACCCCGGTGACGGATGATCCGGTCGCCGCTGACGACTCGGCGCGGCGAATCACATCCGCGTGACTTCACCTGACGGTAGGCCGGTGGCTCCGAGCGGTCAACGTCTGACCCGGCGTGTCCTCAACCTGAACTTCAGCGTTACGCCGAATCAGGGCGACACGGATCACCAGGCGCGGATCGGGACACGGATCACGGCGACCGGACGGAAGGTCAGGGCTTCTGCTCGCCGCCGAAGTCGTCCGGGGACACGGAATCGAGGAATTCGCGGAACCGTTCGACCTCGTCCTCGGCGTCTCCGGGCTCGTCCGCCTCGTCGATGGCGTCATCGGGCTCCTCGTCGGGCACGACGATGCCCGCCTCGGCGAGCACAGCTTCCTCGACGAAAACCGGGATCTCGACCCGGACCGCGAGTGCGATCGCGTCGGACGGGCGGGCGGAAACGGTGGTGCCGTCGTCGAAGGCGAGCTCACCGAAGAAGGTGCCCTCGCGGAAATCGACCACTCGGACCTGCACGACGGAGCGTCCGAGCGCGGTGATGACGTGTCCGAGCAGATCATGCGTCAAGGGTCGTGCCGGCCGGACCCCCTGCTGGTGCATGGCGATGGCGGTGGCCTCCGCCGAACCGATCAGGATCGGCAGGCTGCGTGGGCCATCCACCTCTGTCAGCATCAGAATCGGCTGCTGGGTGGGCATCTCGACCCGGACGCCGACGATGCGCATCTCGATCATCTCGGTGAGCCTTTCTCCGTCACAGCGAAACGCTACACGCCGTGCCCGCCATGCGGGGGTCGCCGTACCGGGGCACCCGTACTCGACCTATCGACCGAGATCACGCCGCAATCCAGCCTTGACCAACTGGGCGTGCAACCGAAGAATCGTGCTCGCCAATTGGGCCGCTTCGGCCACCGCCCGCTCCCGCGCGTCGGGGTCCCGCTGATGCGCCTGGGCGGACACCAGCTGGGTGATCAGCGTCGCTTCCCGGTCGGCGGCGGTGCGGAAGGACCGGAGGTGGCGCGGCTCGAGCCCGACGGCCAGCAACTCGGCGGCGCTGCCGGCGATGAGCACGGTTTCGGCGTCGAAGTAGCCACCCGGTCCGGCGGAGATCAAGCCGAACTGCTCCAGCTCGGCAAGTGAGGTGGCGGTCAGCCCCGATTGCGCGAGCAGCTCGGAGCGCGTCATCCGGATCTGGCCGGTCCGGTGGTTGGAGACCGCGAACTCCCGCGGCGACGGGCCGTCCGGCGCGACCATCGAGCTCGGTAGCCGAGCCTCCGGGTGCCCCGGCTCGAGGCCACGATCGATCGCGTCGAGCTGATCCTTGATGACCTTCAGAGGCAGGTAGTGGTCCCGCTGGGCGGCGAGCACATACCGGAGTCGCTCGACATCGGCCGCGGTGAACTGCCGATACCCCGACGGCGTGCGGTGCGGGGTGACGAGACCTTCCGATTCCAGGAACCGGATCTTGGAGATCGCCAGGTCCGGAAACTCCGGTTTCAGCCGGGTCAGGACCGCGCCGATGCTCAACGCAGGAGTGGAGGACATGTCCGCGAGGGAGGAAGTCACGAGCGGCTCGCCGCTCGCTGAGGCGGTGAGCCGAGGATCGTGCCGACGACGCTGTCGGTCCGCTGGGGCAGACCGGCCGGCGTCATGACCCGGTTTCGCCCTGTGCCTGGTCGCCGGACAGGAACACCAGGCGGAACTTGCCGATCTGTACCTCGTCACCGTTGGTCAGAGCCGAGACCTCGATCGGTTCCCGGTTGACGTACGTCCCGTTCAGCGAGCCGATGTCCGCAACCTCGTACCCGTCGCCGGAGCGGCGGAACTCGGCGTGCCGGCGGGACACGGTGACGTCGTCGAGGAAGATGTCGCTCTCGGGATGCCGGCCGGCGGTGATCTTGTCCCGGTCGAGCTGGAACCGCGAGCCCGCGTTGGGGCCTCGCTTCACGACGAGCAGCGCCGAGCCGGACGACAGACCGTCAACGCCGAGGACTTCTTCGCTGGTCTCCGGCTCGGCCGTGTTGAACAGGCCGCCGGCAAAAATCGAAGTGGAATCCGACGCCGCCGACCTGCGGTCATTCTCAGTCACCAGACACTCCTTCTTGTCACCGTGGCGTTAACCCTGTGCCAGTCCAACTCCCCGTTTGCGGGTCGGGCAAACAGGTTTGCGGCCAACGAGTGCTCGACAGATCGGACCGGACAGGGCTTCCCCTGTGCAGGACGACCGTACCGTGCCGCTCATCGTCACCGCACCGCGGATCTCCGCCCGCCGCGAGGAAGTTGTCGCACACAGTGACGCATGTGTCACCCGTGGACCGGCGACCGGGACGAGCGCGGTTCAGCTTTCGCCGATGACCTCTGCGTAACCGGCCGCATCCAGCAGATCACCGGCCTGGGCCGGGTCCGCCAGCTCGATCTCGATCATCCAGCCGTCGCCGTACGGGTCGGAGTTGACCAGTTCCGGGGCGGCATCGAGGGCGTCGTTGCGAGCCACCACCGTGCCACTGACCGGCGCGAAGATGTCCGACACGGACTTGGTCGACTCGACCTCGCCGATCGAGTCGCCCGGCTCGATCGTCGTTCCCGGCTCGGGCATCTGGACGAACACGATGTCGCCCAGCGAATTCTGGGCGTAGTCGGTGATGCCGACGCGCGCCACCGAGATCCCGCCGGTGTCGGCCGTGGCGGCATCGCCGTCCAGGATGCGGATCCATTCGTGGTCCGAGCTGTAACGCAGGTCCTCTGGAATCACGGTGCGGGGTCCTTCCGGTGCTGGGCCGACGGGGCGAACTGGGCGGTCGGTGGCGGTCGATCTTGGGCGGTCGAACTGGGCGGTCGATCGTGGGCGGTCGATCCTGGGCGGTCGATCGTGGGCGGTCGATCGTGGCTGACGGACGGCGTCCCACCGGGACGCGACCGCCGGAATCATCGCAGAGCCCGCGCGCAGGCGCGTGATCGTCCCGGATCGACCAGCCGGGGAAGCGGCGCCGCACGCGTCACTCGGCGGGACGCGCATAGACCGGCGTCCGCGCCGGACGCAACGCATCGATCACCAGATCGTCGGACTGGGTGACCTCCATCGACCCGCCCGCCCGGCGGACGGTGTCGAGCACCCCACCAGGAATCGCGAGGGCGGCGGCAAGGGTCGGCGGGTCGCCGATGGCGGTGATCTCGTACGGCGCCGTCAGCTGCTGGCCGTCCACGGAGATCGCGCCGCTCGTTCCGGTGAAGGCGGAGTCGACGCCGATCCGTACGCCACCGAATTCGAAGGCCTCGGCGCCGGCGTTGCGCAGTTCCTGCAAGGCGTCCAGCATCACCTCCGGCGGGACGCCCCCGTCGGGATCCTCGATGGTGATCTCGACGCCTGGCCCGGTCGCCGGCAGGGTGCCGGTCAGCACGCCCAGTGCCTCGGCCTGTCGCCTGGCCTCCGCCAGCGCCTCCTCGCTGGAGGCGCCGCTGCGTTGCAGCCGCCCCAGCGTGTCCTGCAGTTCGCTGATTTCGACGTTCAGGTCGTCCTCCCGGCGCTGCAACCCGTCCAGGATCTGCACCAGGTCGTCGGGCCGGGCCGTTTCCAGGGCGTCACCGGACGCGGTCCGCTGCACCTGCAGCACGACCGCGAAGCCCAGCAGGGCACACAGCACGGCGACCAGCAGCTTGTTCAGCACGGTCGTCCGGGTGCGTTCGTGCTGCTCCGGCGCCGGCTCCGGCCCGGCGGGCAGCTCCGGACGCGGCGGCGCGGCCCCGGCGCGGCGGCCGGTTCCCGGTCCGGCTGGTCCTGGTCGGCCACGCTTACGCCTTGAAGATGTGCCGGCGGATCGCCGCGGCGTTGCCGAAGATGCGAATGCCGAGCACCACGACGACGGCGGTCGACAACTGCGCACCGACGCCGAGCTGATCACCCAGGAAGACGATGAAGGCGGCCACCAGGACGTTCGCGACGAACGAGATGACGAACACCTTGGCGTCGAAGATGTTGTCCAGCCGCGCACGTAGGCCGCCGAACACGGCATCGAGGGCGGCGACAACGGCGATCGGCAGGTACGGCCCGAGCCAGTCGGGCACCGTCGGGTGCACCAGCAGACCGATGACGACCCCGGCCGCCAGCGCCAGCAGGGCATACACAGTGTTCTCCTCAGGTGTGCGGCGGTTGGTCGAATCCGCAGGAGGCGCGCGCCGCGTCGGTGTGGCCAGAACGATGCCAGAATCCGGCACGCCTCTCCGACAACTCAGCCGGTGGGCCCTGTCGTCGTCCCCGCGGTCGTCGTCGACAAGGTCCCCGAGGCAGTCGTCGAAACTGTCGTCGTCGGTGGGGGGTTCGTGGGCACGGGTGGCGGCCGCGCGTACAGCAGGGCGCCACCGGACCCGCCGGGCAGGGCGAGCTCCTGCTGGGCCGAGACGTCGAACTCGATGTCGTACAGCTGCGCGAAGGACGAGAACCGGCCGAAGCCGGGCAGGCCGACCGCGTTCACCTGCAGGTCGGCCGGGTCGCCGATCGCTTCGATGGTGATCGGCCAGAACACCGGTTTGTTGTCGACCAGGATCGACCCGCCGGCCTGCCGGATGGCGCTGCGCGGCTGCAGCCGGACACCGCCGATGGAGATCGCCTCCGCACCGGCCGTCCACAGGTCGTTGACCAGCAGCTGGACGTCGCGATCCAGGATGACGCCCCCGCCGCCGCTGTCCTCGGCGGGTGCTTCGTCGATGACGATGCGCAGCCCGGGCCCGGTGACCGGGGTGACCTGGCCGGCATTCTCGAGCACCGACACGGTCTGCAGCGGCCCGGCGGCGCCGAGCCCGGCCTGGGTGGATCGAAGGCGGTCGGCGAGATCGGCGACGGAGCTCGCGAGCACCGACTGGCGCTGCTGCGCGCGGTCGATGTCCTCCAGCAGTCCGGACCTGGCCTTTTCGGTCCGCGGCGCGTTGACCTCGGTGTTGACGGCCGAGACCCCGAACAGGATGCCGACCACCAGCAGCGCACCGACGGCGACCAGGGTGGCGTTCCCCTTCCCGCGGGGGGCGGGTGCGTGGCCCCGACTCGCCTTGCGGCGGGCCGCTTCCGCGTAGCCCGGATCGAGGTGATCGCGGTTCAGGGACTCCAGCAGGGACTCGATGGGCACCCGGGAAGGCGGATCAGCCATCGGCCGGACTCCCTGTCGCGATGGATCGATATCGGGGCGCCAGCGGGCAATGTCGGGTGACCCAGGCCAACTGCTGGAAGTAGATGGCGCCGGCGAACAGGTACATCACCACGCCCCAGGTAAGGAATGCGTAGCTGAACGGCAGCGCTATCTGCGCGATGACGGAGTCACCCTGGGCGAGCAGCATCAGCGGCAGCCCGTAGAGCAGGCAGAATGTCGCCGCCTTGCCGAGGTAGTGCACGGGAAGTGCTGTGTAGCCGTAACGACGGAGCACCGGCAGCGTGGCGGCGAGCAGCAGGTCCCGCCCGATGATGACGGCGGCCACCCACCAGGGGATGAAGCCGCGGATGACGAACCCGACCAGCGCCGCGACGATGTACAGCCGATCGGCCGCCGGGTCGAGCAGCTCCCCCAGCCGGCTGTACTGGTTCAGCAACCTGGCGAGCTTGCCGTCTGCGTAGTCGGTGGCCGCGCTGGCGATCAGCACGACCAGTGCCCAGCCGTCGTACTGCGGGCCGAGCAGCAGGTACAGGAAGAGCGGAACGCCGAGCAGGCGGAGGAATGACAGAACGTTCGGGATCGTCAGCACGCGGTCCGAACCCACGGGTCTGCCCGTGGGTGGCGGAGGTGACGACGATGGCGGCGGCGCAGAGCCCTGCGACACGGTGCCTCCTTCACGCCCCGTCGGACGTCCCGAACCGCACCGGTCACGCGTTCGGCGGGTGGTCCGCCCGCTCCCCCGTCGGTCTCGTCCGACACCGGCAGTGTAGGTGAGGCGGCCGCTTTCACCCCACGAGGCGCAGCAGCGCATACGCCGTGATGGTCGGCGCGTCGACGATCCGGCCGTCGAGGATCATCTGCGTGAAATCGCGCTCGCTGACCACCGCGGAGACCATGTCGGCCTCGCTGGCCTCCCGGCTGTGCGCCCCGTGCGAGAGGCCGGTGGCGTGGAAGACGTCGAAGCCCTGCGAGCAGAAGCCGGACGCCTCGTGCAGCCGGTGGCCCAGGTGACGCCAGTGGGCGGCGGTGATCCCGGTTTCCTCCAAGAGTTCCTGCCGCGCGAGTTCCTCGGTTGTTCCGGTCCGACCGGCCGGCCAGGTCCCCATCGGGAATTCCCACGCGCGCCTGCCCAGCGCGTAGCGGTACTGCTCGACCAGATGGAAGCAGCCGTCCGCCTCGGCGATGACCAGCGAGAAGTCCGTCTTGTCGACGACGCCATAGGTGGCGACCGATCCGTTCGCTTGCACGAAGGTGTCCTCACGGACCCGCATCCAGTTGTTCTCGTACACCGTGGTGCTGCTGAGCCGACGCGGCTCGGTCAGGTCGGGATGCTCTGCTGCCATCTGCGCAGTATGGGTCAGCACGCACGGGGTGTTCGGCCCGGCCCGCGGCCCTACGCTGAGCGCGATGTCCGCCGCCCCGCCTCCGCCGTACGCCTACCTGGGCGGGGTGCTGGCGACCGGATTGGCCGAGACGGTCGACCTGCAGGAGCATCCGGAGGTCCTCGATCGCGGGGGCTGGTGGGCCGTGTTGGCCACCTTCGAGGGAACGATCACCGGCTACCGCTTCGAACGCGTCCGCCGCACTGCGTTGCCCGCCCCCGTAGCGGCCTGGCGTGGGCCCGACCGGGACTGCTGGCGCACTTCTGTCGATCGCGCCGGGTACCTGGACGGGGTGCACCGCATCCGCCGGCTGATCGAGGCCGGCGAGGTGTACCAGGTCAATCTCTGCCGGCTGCTGTCCGCACCGTTGGCCGGTGAGCCCGATCCACTCGCTCTCGCGCACCTGCTGGCCGTCGGTAATCCGGCGCCGCACCAGGGCGTGTTGCATCTGGGCGGCCGCTGGGTGGTCACGGCGTCGCCGGAGCTGTTCCTCGCGCGAACCGGCGACGTGCTCAGCTCGTCACCGATCAAGGGCACCACGCTGCCGGGAGAACCGTTCGCCGACAAGGACTTTCCGGAGAACATCATGATCACCGATCTGGTCCGCAACGACCTCGGCCGGATCAGCCGGCCGGGTTCGGTCCAGGTCACCCAACTGCTCGAACGCCAGGAACACCCGGGCCTCGCACACCTGGTGTCGACGGTGCGGTCCGAACTGGCCGCCGGCCGCGGATGGGCCGACATCCTGGCGGCGACCTTTCCGCCCGGCTCAGTCACCGGAGCACCCAAGATCCGGGCGGTACAGGCGATCTCGAATCTGGAGCCGGTGCGGCGCGGCCCCTACTGCGGGGCCATCGGGTACGTCGACGCCGACTCCAACCGCGCCGAACTGGCGGTCGGGATCCGCACGTTCTTCACCACCCCGGCCGCCGAGCCCGGGGATGAGCAGATGCTGCATTTCGGCACCGGTGCGGGCATCACCTACTCCTCCAACCCGGCGGCGGAGTGGGCCGAGACCGAGCTCAAGGCTGCCCGGCTGATAGAGCTGGCCAGCGGCCGAGCGCTCCCCGGTCGGTAACCGGGAGGCACGACACCGGCGTCAGTCCTTACCCAGCACCTGACCGTCCGGGATCGTGCCCGGCGAGCCGACGGCGGTCACCGTGGCGGCGCCCACGACGACGATGTCCCTGCCGAACGTCCAGTCACCCTGCACGGTGAGCGAGTCGCAGCGGGCCAGCGAGGGCGCCCCGTATGGGAACCGCGCGTCGAAGTCGTTCACCAGCTTGTAGGGCTTGTCCAGATCGACCAGCGGCGCCTCGGTCCGATCGGGGATCAGCCGGACCTGTGCGCCGTCGGCCACCTCGTAGGCGTCGGAGCGCAGCACGAGCAGGTCGCTGGTGGCCTTCACCGGCAGGAACCGCGAGCGGTCGACCTCGATGGCTCCCGCACCGTCGAAGACGCCGATCGCCGCACCCATCGCGGTCTCGATCTGGATCACCTCGGGGCTGGACGGATCCGCCGGGTCCACGGTCTTGACGTTGCGGATGATCGGCAGGCCGAGCACCCCGTCGTTGGCCTGCAGGACGGCGTCCAGCGCCGTCAGGTCGAGCCAGAGGTTGTTCGTGTTGAAGTAGCGGTGTCGGGTGATGTCGCCGAAGGCCTCGGCGTCCTCCGGCCTGGTCTGGGCCGACTCCCGGAGCACCAGCTGCCCGTCGCTGATGCGCCGTGCGAGGTGGCCGCCCTTGCGGTCGGCGGCGGTCCGCCGGCAGTACTCCGCGGCGAACGGGCTGCCGGATGCGGCGAACCACGCGGCGAGCCGCGGATCCGGCCGGGCGCCCAGGTTGTCCGCGTTGGACACGAACAGGTAGCGGTATCCCTTGTCGAGCAGCGTGCGGAGCAGCCCGGATGCATCCAGTGCGGTGTAGATGTCGCCGTGCCCGGGCGGGCACCACTCCAGGCTCGGGTCCTTCGGCCAGCGGACCGGCGTCAGGTCGTCCGAACGCAGTTTCGGCTCACGGTTCTGCAGGAAGTCCAGCGGCAGGCCGTCGACCGGGAGTTCCGGGTGCTCGGACAGCGCATCGAGGGTGTCCTGCGAGGTGCGGAAACTGTCCATGAACACCACGGGAAGCGGGACCCCGTACTGCGCCCGCAGGGCGAGCACCTGCTCGGCGATGATGTCGAGAAAGCTCTTGCCGGAACGGACTTCGAGCAGGGACTTCGCGCGGTCCATGCCCATCGAGGTGCCGAGCCCGCCGTTGAGCTTGACGACGGCTGTCACCGCGAGCGCCGCCTTTGCAGCATCCGGGTCCTCATCGAGGTCGTCCAGCCGGGGCAGCTCCGTGACCGGTTCCAGATCAGACTCCGCCAGCAGTCCGGTTTCTCCCGATTCGAGCACTCCGTACGAATGCGCGAACACCGCAATTGCTCTCGGGTGCACTCCGGCCTCGGTCATCAGGTCACGTGCCTGTTGCAGTCCGTCGCTCGTCATGCGCGAAATCGTAGGGCAATCGGTGGCGCCGCCCCGGGCAGGTTCCAGGGGGTGTGACCGCACCGCGCGGGAGATCGCCGTAATACGCCGCGCGACAGCGCTCTGTCATTTGCCCGAGAAGCTGCGATTCATCGGCCGGCTCGACTCGAGCGTCACAACTCCCGGCCGACACCCCTGACGTGCTCGAAGATCAGGTTCGTCTCGGTCAGCGCCACCTCTGGATGCGCAGATAATTCGTCGACGACGAATGTCCGCAATGCCGCCGAATCAGTCGTGGCCACGTCGAGCAGGAAATCGTCGGCGCCGGCCAGGAAGTAAATGTTGCGGACTTCCGGCCGCAGCCGCATGCGATCGGTGAACAGCTGCATGCGGTCGCGGGCGCCCGCCCGCAGCCGGACCGCGATCATCGCCTGCAACGGGAGGCCGATCGCGTCCGGATCAACGTCGGCGTGATATCCGCGGATGACGCCCGACTCGCGGAGCGCACGAACCCGGCCCAGGCAGGTCGATGGCGCGATCCCCACTTCGGCGGCCAGCGCATTGTTGGCAATACGCGCGTCACTGATCAGGACAGCCAGGATGCGGCGGTCGATGCGGTCGAGGGAGGTGCGGATCGGCGTGGCAGCGGCGCTCCCGCCCGCCGGTAAAAGCCCGTCCAGAGCCCGAATATTCTTCTCCGGCGAGCGCCCATACGATGATGAAACTGAAGATTCGTCGGACATGTGGTGACCTTATCGAATCTTTGTCGCTTCTCTTCCGAGTTCAAGATCAAAAGTTCATACTGATCCGAACGCGACGAGCCAGTCGGCCGCCCCCGCCGCCCGCGACATATGGAGCCCAGCATGCGAATCGGTGTCCCCCGTGAGGTCAAGAACCACGAGTACCGGGTCGCACTGACACCCGCCGGGGTCCACCAACTAGCGCTGGCGGGCCACGATGTCGTCATCGAGGCCGGCGCCGGCGCCGGTTCCCTGATTCCCGACGCGGACTTCGTCGCGGCCGGTGCCAAGATCATCGACTCGGCCGACGAGGTCTGGGCCACGTCGGAGATGGTGCTCAAGGTGAAGGAACCGGTGGCCAGCGAGTATCAGCGGCTCCGCGAGGATCTGGTGCTGTTCACGTACCTGCACCTGGCGGCCGACCGCGCGTTGACCGATCAACTGATGAAGGCCGGGACGACGGCGATCGCGTACGAGACCGTGCAGCTTCCCGACCGCTCGCTCCCGCTGCTCGCGCCGATGAGCGAGATCGCCGGGCGGCTGGCCACCCAGGTGGGCGCGTACCACCTGATGCGTAACGAGGGCGGGCGGGGCGTGCTGCTCGGTGGAGTGCCAGGCGTCGTCAACGGCAAGGTCACCGTTCTCGGCGGCGGCGTCGCGGGCGCACATGCCGCGAGCATCGCCCTCGGGATGCGCGCCGATGTCACCATTCTCGACCTGTCGCTGCCTACCCTGCGCCGACTCGACGCGCAGTTCAACGGGGCCGTGAAGACCGTCGCCTCAACGCCTTTCAGCATCGCCGAGGCGGTGCGCGAGTCGGATCTGGTGATCGGTTCGGTGCTGGTGCCCGGCGCGAAGGCGCCGAAGTTGGTGTCCAACCAGCTGGTGTCGGAGATGCAGCCCGGTTCGGTGCTGGTGGACATCGCCGTAGACCAGGGCGGCTGCTTCGCCGACTCGCGGCCGACCACGCACGACGACCCGACTTTCACGGTCCACGAGTCGGTGTTCTATTGCGTGGCGAACATGCCAGGTGCGGTGCCGCGGACGTCGACCTTCGCGCTGACCAACGCGACGCTGCCGTATGTCTCGGCCGTCGCGGGACTGGGCTGGAAGAAGGCGATCTCGCTCGACCATGCGCTCGCCGCCGGTCTGAGCACGCACCGCGGCGCGGTCACCAATCTGCAGGTCGCCAAGGCGCACAACCTGGAATCGGTGGATCCCTACTCGCTCGTCGGCTGACGGCCGACCTCCGGTCGATCCCGGCGGATCGCCGGTCGCTGGGGTTGTTGCAGCGCTATTGGCGATGATCCGCTCTTGTCGATGATCATGCGGCCCAGCACGCGACACGCCGACAACGTGTGCTGGGCCGCATGATCACCGCGGAATCGGCGCCGCCCGGGCGGCGCCTCTCCCGGGGTCGATCAGGCGAGCGCCGCGTCCAGGGTGATGTCGACGCCGGTCAGCGCCTTGGACACGGGGCAGGTCTCCTTGGCGTTCTCGGCGGCGGCAAGGAATCCCGCCTCGTCGAGTCCCTCGACCACGCCCCGGACCTTGAGAGCAATCCCGGTCAGCCGGAGTCCACCGGCCGGATCGGGCCCGAGGCTGACCTCCGCATCCGCGACGAGCGACTTGGGCGTGCCGCCGGCCTTTGCGATGACGCCGGACAGCTGCATGCAATAGCAGGACGTGTGCGCAGCGGCGATCAATTCCTCCGGGCTGGTGACGCCTCCGGCCTCGTCCGCGGTGCGCCGTGGGAACGACACGTCGAACGTGCCGGCGCCCGAGCTGACCAGCTGGACCTTGCCGGTGCCGTCATTGAGACCGCCGTTCCATTCAGTGTGCGCAGTGCGTGTGGGCATGCCATCTCCTTGCGATCGGACGTGCGTGGGGGCCGCCTCGAGAGCGGCCGCTGGTGCATCCGTCGCCAAGATAGCCGTGTCGTCCAGAGGCACGGGATGACCCCGTCAAGGGGACGTCCGACTCCAGCTCAGTTGTCCGCAATATCCGTTTCGGTTGCGCCGCAATCGGACTCGTCGGGAGTGGGCTCGGGGGTTCCGGACGTCAGGGTCCGGACCGCGACCTCGAAGGCCGTCATCGGGACCTCGGTCGTCGACGCGGTCGGGACCATCGTCGGCGGCACGGCCGTCGGTGCCGTGGTTGCGGTCGTGGTTTCCTCCGGCGGCGGCTGGGGGCACTGGTTCTGACCATCCGTCGTGGCGGTGGACCGCGTGATGGACGGCGTGGACGTGGTCGTCGGAGCCGATCCCTTCGTCGTGCTCTGTGGCGTGCCGGTGCTCATGGTGGGCGAGTTCGGGGCTGTCGCAGTGGACAGCGTCAACGTCGAGGGCACGGTCGTCGACGGAGGTTGATCCGGCTGCACCGTGGTCATTGGGAGGGTGGTCGACGGGACCATCGTTGTGGCGCTCGTGGGTGACGGGATGATGGTTGACGGGATCGTCGGTGACGGGATCGACGACGTCGTCGCTGTCGTCGCGCCCGTCGACGGTGCGGACGACGACCGTGCGCGCGGCTTTGACGTCGGCTGCCCGGTGTTCCGCTCTGCCGTTGACGAAGCGGGAGTTGTCGGATCGGTAGTTGTCGAAGCGGGGGTTGTCGAAGCGGGGGTTGTCGAAGCGGGGATTGTCGATTCAGCAGCCCTCGCAGCCGGGGTTGTCGACGCACTCGTGACCGGTGCACTCGTCATGATGCGCGGGGCGGTGCCGGCCGGCGGCGCCGCGTAGGCGGCGCGTGGCGTGAAAGTCGGCGCTATCGCCGTGGCGCCTACCCCGGGAGCCGAGTTCCAATACCGATGCACGGTCTGGTCCGCATCGCCTCGGGTCAGCCGGACCACGTGCACCGGGTACCCGACCCAGGACGCCTCCAGGATGTACCGCTCTCCGGCGACTGCTCCGAGGTAGACAGCGACATGCCCTGGAAATCCGACGATGTCGCCGGGCAACGCCTGATCCCAGCCGACCTGGACGCCGGCTCGGCGCTGCGCCGCCGAGTCGCCCGGGATGGTGAACCCGGCGCGGCCCAGCACGTATGCGCTGAGACCCGAGCAGTCGAAACCGATCTCGCGCCCGCAGCTGTTGTATTGGCCGCCGCCGCGACGGCAGCCATTGTCGGGGCCGGCTCCCGACCCTCCGCCGCCCCAGACGTACGGCATACCCAATGCGGCGAACCCGGCCCGCAGGCCGCGGGCGACGGCGGCGTTCGGAACGGTGATCGTCCGGCCGGCGATCGCCTCGTCCACGTAGCGGTTGTCGGGCACGGCGAGGGTGACCGGCGACGCACCGACCGCCGGCAAGCCGGTTCCGCCGAAGTACCTCCCGAAGAGGAAGAAAAAGTTGCGGTTGCCGTAGGACGAGCACCGGTCACCGACGCCGGGATAGGCGGCCAGCGAGGCTGTGTTCGGCTGGTACGGGGTGTAGTTGTACAGCGACGCTGTCGCCGTGTTCGCGATCGTCACCGGCGCCGAGCCGCACCCGGATTCGACGACGTTGTACAGGATGTCGGCTGTCTGGCCCGCCCGGTAGTGGTAGCGGTCGGGGTCGAGCCGGTACCGGGCCCACTGTTTCGCCATGCCGTAGGCCTGGGCGAACAGACCGGCATGGGCGGGGTCGCATGCGGCCGTGCCGCCGGGCCCGGTGTCCGGGCAGTGCCAGCCCCACGCTGCGTCGTACGTCGAGGGCGATGGGTCGGTCCGGTCGAGCAGTCGTGACTCCTTCTGCAGGGTCACCAGCATGACCTGCGGGTTGACCCCGCACGCCCGGGACACCTTGCTGATGATCGCGGCGGCGGCGTCGGCCGCGGCTCCCCGGAACTCGCTGCAGTACCGATCGGCCGGCTGGTCTGTCGTGGCAACCCGAACCGTGCGCAGACAGGACGGGCCGGAGCAGGCGGCGCCCTGTTGATCGACGAACGCCGAGATCTGTTGTTCGGTCATGCGTGTCGTGTCGTAGAAGGTGGCGTCGGAGATGATGTCGCCGGCGTCGAACGACCGATCCTGCGACGCCACAGACAGGGTGCCGAAAGGGTTCGACGGCGCAGCAGTGTCCACCGACGCTGTCACCGGCAAAGGCGAGACCGGAGACGCCGCGTCGCGAGACGCCGAGTCTCGAGACGCCGGCACAGCGGAAAGGGCCGCCGTTTCGGCGGCCAGTTCGAACCGGCCGTCCTCGGCAACATCGACCCGGCCGTGACCCAGTGATCCGGCGCCGGCGCCGGAACCTGCCCCGCGATCCACGCCCGAGGATCGGTCGACGGCGGGAACGCCGTGGCCCAACGGAATTGCCGCGACCAGCAGAGCCACCGCCAGCATGGTGCCCTGCCGCGCCCACTTCCAGCGGCGAGACAATCGGTCAGCAGCAACCCGGGAAGATGCCGGAATCTTCGGTGGCTGGGCTGATCGAGGCGCGCCGGAAGCGCGGTGCCGACCTGTGGTAGGTGGTGTCATCGCTGCTTCTCTCCTGCTGCGATCGGCCGAGACATACTGCGCAACAGAGCTTCTGAGGACCCCGAGGCCCACCCATCAGATCCCGGACGAACCGCAGGGCCCGACGCGGAGGGGGGTATCGGCGTCGGGCCCTGCGGCATTTCCATGGTTGGTCTTGTCCTTTATTCAGGACCCGGCTGCTTCACCGGCCGAGCCCATTCACCATCCGAGCTGACGAGCAGTCGAGCGGCCCGCCCCCAACGAGCGGGCCGCTCGTCCTGTCACATCGAACTCACGCGCCGGTCCGGAACGACCATGTCGTCGCCGCCAGCGGATTCCCGGCGGTGTCGAGCATTCCGGTCGACAGCCGAACGGTGTACTGCGTGTTCGCCGCCAGAGTGGCATTCGGGTTGAGCGTCAGCACGCGAGTGGTGGCGTTGTAGGACACCACCGCCGTGATGAGCGTTCCGTTTGCCGCGGTGCCCAGCCGGAGCGTTGCGTTCGCGCCCGTCATGGTTGCCGCGCGCATGGCTTCACTGAACGTCGACGTGATGTTCGCCGTGCGACTGACTCCGGTGGCGTTGACCGCCGGCGTCCTTGCCGTGACCGTTGGTGCCGGTCCGGTCAGGAACGTCCAGCTGGTGGTGGCCAACGGATTTCCTGCCACATCCCGCACGGAACCTGCGCCACCGGTCACCGTGACGGTGTACCGGGTGTCGTTGGCGAGGTTGGCGTTCGGGTTGAGGATCCACTGGTTCGTGGTCCCGTTCCGGGTCACCACCGCACCGATCAGGGTGCCGCCGGCATTGCGGAGCTGGAACGTCGTCCCGTTCACCCCGTTGACAACCTCACTGAAGGTGGCCGTGATGTTGTTCGCGGCCGCGACCGCCGTGGCATTGGCCGCTGGGGCCCGCGCCGTGATGGTCGGAGCCGGGCCGGTGAGGAAGCTCCAGCTGGTCGTGACCAGTGGCGCTCCTGCGAGGTCCCTGATGGCTGCAGCGCCGCCGGTCAGCGTCACGGTGTACCGAGTGTCGTTGGTCAGGTTGGCGTTCGGGTTCAGGATCCACTGGTTCGTGGTCCCGTTCCGGGTCACCACCGCGCCGATCAGCGTGCCCGCGGCATTGCGCAGCTGGAACGTCGTCCCGCTGACACCGTTGACCGCCTCACTGAACGTCGCCGTGATGTTGCCGCCGACCCCTATTGCCGTTGCATTGACCGCAGGGGTCCGTGCCGTGATCGTCGGCGCAGCGTTCACGACGGCGACTCCGGTACCCGTGAGAGGTACCGAACGTGGGCTGCCTGTCGCGTTGTCGGTGACCACGAAGGTCGCCGACCGTGCACCAGCGGCCGTCGGCCGGAAGGCGATGCTGGTGGTGCAGCTCGCCCCGGCGGCCAGGGTGGTTCCGCAGGTGGTGGCTCCGAGAACGAAGTCACCGGCGTTGGTTCCACCCAGGGTCCGACTGGTGATGGTCAGCGGACCATTGCCCGAGTTGGTCAGCGTGACGAGCTGACCTGCCGTCGTGACTCCCACATTCGTGGTGGCGAATGCCCGCCCGGCCGCCGGCGACAGGGTCGCCACCGGTGTCGGGGCAACCGGCGTCACGGTGTTGGACAGGGCCGAGAATGCACCCGTACCGAACACGTTGGTTGCGGCGACCCGCAACTGATAGGCCGTGCCGTTGGTCAGCCCGTTGACCGTGCCGCTGGTCGCCGTTCCATCGGTCACCAGACTGGTGATCGTGGTGCCGCCGGCCGTCGGAACCGCCTCGATGGTGAAGCCGGTCAGCGTGCCGGCCGGCGGGGTGAAGTTCACTGTCGCCGAACCGTTGGTCGCCGTCGCGTTCACGACAACCGGTGCTGCGGGCGGTGCCACCGTGACGGTGCCGTCGGAGAACTGCAGCGTCTCGATGTTGCGCAGCGTGTCCGTGCCGTCCGTAGCCGTGCCGCCGCTGTGGGTGACGGTGATGGCGGCCAGGTTGCCGTTCGCGGCAGGCAACGGAGCGATGTCGTAATCGGCCACCGGTCCGGAGAACAGAGCCGTATCCGTTCCGGCTGTGCCGGTGAGAATTTCGCGCACCGCCACGATCTGTCCGGGGTTCACCGTTCCGGCGAACACCGCCTGCTGCAGGGTCGGGCCGGTCAACGAGCCGGTGGCCGTCCGCTGGTACTGGCTGGTCATCGCACTCTGGCCGGCACCCTCGATGCTTGCCGAGCCGATTTCCGGACCGGTGCCGTCAGGGTTGGTCCGAATGCTCAACCGAACGCTGACATACCTGTCACCGTCGATGATGTCGTCGGCTCCGCGACCCTCGATCAGGTCGTTGCCACCGCCGCCGAGCAGGATGTTCCCTGCACCCCAGACGTTGCCGGTGAGGATCGGGCAGTCACCCGAGGCGGACTGCGCTACCACTCCGGCCAACGGGGTGGTGAGCGCGGGCAGCAGCGGGTCGAGACCGGCGAAGCTGTTGACGCCCTTCTGGTCCAGTACGTCGCAGCCGATGAATCCGCCGCCGCCGACCTGTTCCGGCACGATGTCGTCGCCGCGGAGGATGTCGTTCAGCTTCCACCCGGACAGCGCTTCGACCTCGTTGTACTTGTCCCGGACGCCCACCTGGAGGATGTCCAGCGGAGCGATCGGCAGCGCGAGGTCGGCGTCCTGGGCAAGGTCACCCTGACCGATCTCGAAGTCGAAACCGGAAGCGCCGGCGACCTTCTCGATTCCGGAACCGGCAACACCGATGTCGTTGCCGCCCTCCATGTCGTAGTCGTCGTCGCCACCCTGACCGATCAGGATGTCGGAGCCGGGCATCTGCGAGTCGTCCAGGAAGAACAGGTTGCTGCTGTCTCCGATCATCAGGTCGGGTTGGTCGCCGCCCTCTTCCCAGTCGTCCCCGCTGTCGCCGAGCGCGGCGTCGAGGCCCTGCCCGAGGTAGATGAAGTCGTCGCCGGCTCCACCGAAGGTCTCGTTGGAATTGGCCCCGCCGTTGGTGAAGTCCTTACCGTCGCCGGCCATGATGATGTCCAGACCGGGACCCGCGTCGATCGCGTCGTTGCCAGGGCCACCCTTGGGGACGTCGTCGCCACCGAGGTCGGTGATGATGTCGTCGCCGTCGCCGCCCAGCGCCACGTCTGCGCCGGCGCCGCCCTCGATGAAGTCCCTGCCTGCGCCACCCCAGAAGGTGTCGTTGTCATTGCCGCCGCGAATCCGGTCGGTTCCGGAGGTGCCGTTGTAGACCGCCTGACCGTTGATTCCGGGAGGGTCGACGGTGTTGACCGCCCGGTACTGGATCGTGCCGTCGGGCTGACGGATCAGCAATGCCGACTCATTGCATTCCGAGTTCGTATCGTCCGCGACGGTGTTCCCGAACGAGCTGAACCCGGCCGGCGTGCCGGCCAGATTGGCCAACTGGAACTTGCAGTCCGCGGTCGCGAACGAGTCGGCCTTCAGGGTGTGGACGTTGGTGTTGCGCATCATCATTTCGGCGAAGGAGTTGCCCTCGAGCTGTGCCCGCAGGTTCATTCCGGGGGTGCGCGCGAGGTAGTAGAGCCGGTCGCCGTTCTGCAGGTCGGTCATCTGATTCTCGAACACGTAGTTGAAGGTCGTGCCGAGCAGACCACCAAAGGGGTTGGTGTTCTCCGCGAGGCCACCGACCCAGAGGTCGACGGTATCCAGACCGGTCCTTGAGGCCGTCCCGTTGTTTGCCCACGCATCGACGCTGTTCATGAAGGCGGCGGCGTCGGCCGGCACATGGAGCTCGCCGAGCAGTGGGTTGACCAGCCGCCTGGCGGCGGCCCTCTTGGACGCGAGCGTTGCCGGACCGTTGTCGGCGGTCTCGTCCTCGGTGGTCGCCGGATCGTCGGCGAGTACACCATCAGGGCCGACATCGGTCAGGATGGTCGGGTGCTGGCCGTAGGCAGCGACGAAGTTGATCAGCGACTCCGGATGCTTGAGGTTCTCACCGAAGTCGACCCAGCTGGTGTACGGGGCGAGCTGACCGTCGTTGGTGGCGGCAAAGATCTCACGGCGCAAGACGTTCAGCGGCGGAATCCCCTCGGAACGCGCACGTGTCATGTTGATCGTGGCGAGATCCAGCGGGAGTCCCAGCAGGTTGTTCCGCAGAGTGTCGGTGACGAACTCGTCCAGCTCGTTGCCGACCTGGTCGGACATTCCCATGATGATGCTGCCGGCCGCTTCCTCGGCTGTCAGCTCCCCCGCCGATCCACCGTTGGTGTACTCGACAGGGTCGAGGAATCCGTCCAGCAGGGAGATGTCGTTGTTGGACCCGTCCTCGTTGGTCCGCGAAATGGTCTCGGTGAGCATCGAGTGGCCGAACCGGTAGACGGCGTGGGCGAACTCGGCGCGGACCGCGGGATTGAGGTCGGGCTGGGTGAAGGCGAACGGTTCGAACGGGTTGATCGCCGGCTGTATTTTGCGGGCGAACTCCTCGAACACGAGGTGCTGGTATTCCATCTCGGTGACGAACCGGGCGGCCTGGAAGAGTCGCTCGCCGTACTCGAACGTCGATGCGCTGGTTGCCTGATAGGCGGCCTGCAGCGACGGATTGTTGGCCAGCGTGGTGCTGATGTCGGCGACCAACCGGTCGTGTTCGGAGTGGAACACCTGGTGGATCGCGCTGAGCCCGATGTTCTCGTTGCACCGGCCGTCACCGCAGGTGAAGTGCGCGTCCAGCAGTTCGTCATCGTAGGTTCCCGCCGGGGACGGCGTGTCCAGGCTCTCGCCTGCGGTGTCGTTCGCGTCCGGTCCGGTGGCCGTCGGAACAGCACTGTGCGCGATGTCTGTCAGGAACGGCGTGTCGAAGTGCAAGGCATTGGCCGGCACCGGCACCGGCGCGGTCAGGTTGCCCTCGACCGGCCCCGTGGTGGTCATGTATTGCGGCAGGCCGTTCGGGCCTGGGACGAAGTTGCCGTAGGCGTCGGCCACCAACATCGGAATGTCATCGACGTCGGCGTCGGTGAGTAGCAGGCCGAGGACCTCAGCGGCCTGCTTCTTGGTCGTTGCCCAGGTGGAGATGCCGGCGTCCTGGGTGTCAGGTGCAGTGGCGGGCAGCTCACCGCCGAGCAGCCGCCCGGTGGCGACCGGCACCCCGTTGACGCTGTCGTACTCGCGCAGGAAGGCCTGGTGCGATGGGTGCGAGGTATAGGTCTGGCTCTGGTCGACCCACGGGGTATCGGTGTTCTCGGCGTCCTGGACGTCGTCCGCGGTGCCGAGCTGGCCGTCCGCACCGGGCTGGTTCTGGCCGCGGGTCAGCACCATGAACCGAAGACTGGCGGGCAGGTCGTCAGCGTCACCGAAGACGTGGTTCTTCCCGGCGATCAACGGATCATCGGACTGCAGCGGCACGAAGACAGTACCGCCGCCCTTCACGGTCTGGTCGACGCCGTGATCGAAGAACTGACCGAACAGAGTGAACATTGAGTTGTAGGGCGGTGACAGACCGACGTCCGTCGTCACGTTGGGGATGAACAGCGTCTCGTGCGACGGAGTGCAGTCCGCGGGCGCTGCTGCGACCGGCGGGTCTGCGAGCGGATCCGGATCGGTCGTGCACGGAACCACACCGGTATTGCCCTGGGTCCGCACGGGGAACCCGGCCGCCGCGATGGCCGCCGGGTTGGTGGAGGTCTGGTCGACGATCAGGTTGCTGATCACCCTGGGCTGGCTGTCGAACACGGTGTTGCCCTGCGACTTGTCCGCGTAGGACGACGGGTTCGGCGGCCCGAACAGCGGTGGGTTCGATTCGGCGGCGTTGAAGACCGGGGTCGCCAGCCGGGGGAACACGACGTCGGCCGCTCCGTGTGTTTCCTGACCGGGCACCAGGTTGTTGCAGGAACCGTCGACCGTTCGCAGGCCGAATGACAGGAGCGGGCTGGCCAACTGGTTCGCGCCGGTGCCGAGCAGCGCCCCACACGGTCCGGTTGCGGTCGTCGTGTTGGCGACGTGCCCCTCGGCGACCTTGATCTGCTTGAGGATGTACGAGAGATCGGACGCCGTGACGGTGAATCCCTCACCGACCGGCGCAGCGGCAGCGGGTGGCGCGACGAGCCCTGCTATGGGTATCGAGATCGCAAAGGCGACCAGCGCGGCCATGAATTTCTTTGCCTTCGGCATTGCGACCTCCGTGGTGTGGCGCCGAGCACGGGCACTCCCACCTGATGGGCGGTTGTGTCCTGACGCGGCGATGAGAGTGGACCGGCACTGAAACCCGATGCCGGGTCGTTGCGGATTCTGCGTTCGGTCCGTCAAAGAAACGTAAAACTCTGAATGCGGTGTTTCTGTGGCCCCGGGACACACCGGCCGGCGGTCTGCGGCGCCCGCCCCACCCCCTGTATTAGGGGTTCTTGGACGACAGTCGCTCCCCTAACGTCAGTGCTGTTCGGTGGTGCGACGTCGCTCCGGTCCGGAAGGGGGAACTGTGACGATCAGCCCGGTCAAAGAGCCGGTCGGCACGGCACCCAGCGGCGTCGCCGATGCATCGACAATCGCTGTGCCACAGCCGCTTTTACATGTCAGGATGCTCGGATCGCTGGTTGTCCGGCGGGCCGACGGCACGGTTGTCAACCGCGCCGAGTGGCGAACGGGCAAGGTCATCGACCTGCTACGACTGCTTGCTCTGGCGGACGGTGAGCCGGTTGCAGCGAAGAGCCTCGTCGCGTCGCTGTGGCCGGGCTCCGACCAACAACACGGAAATGCGAGTCTGCGCACCGCGGCATCTCAGATTCGGCGAATCGTCGGGGGCGATCACGTCGAGCGAAGCCTTTCGGGCCTTCGTTTACGCCATGCACGGATTGACGTCACCGAATTCCGCCGATTGGCCACGCGGGCCCATCAATTAGCCACCCTTGGTCACTACAATGCTGTGCGAACCGCCGCACGGGCAGCGTCCGAACTGTACAGGGGCGATTTCGGTGCGCACGACGACGGCGCGGAATGGGTGCAGTCCGAGAGGAACAGCCTCTCCGGCGCACACCAGGTGCTGCTCTGCGACGCTGCGGAGGCAGCCATCGAGCTCGGTCTCGGCCTTGAGGGTGTCGACTTCGCCCGCCGGGCGACGACAGTCGATCCCTTCAGTGAACGAGCCACCCGACTGCTGATGCGCGGACATGCGGCAGTCGGTGAAGTCTGCCTGGCGCTGCGCGAGTACGAGCGGTGCCGGCTGCTGCTTGTCGACGAGCTCGGCATCGACCCGTCACCCCCGACCCGTGAGCTGCACCTTGCGTTGCTCCGAGGGGAGCACAGCGGCGCACCACCACGCCAGGGCCCCCTCGGTGCGAAACCACCTCCGGCGCGCCCACGGCTGACCCCGCCCCGGCTCACCGCACCCACGATGACCCCACCCACGATGACCCCACCACTGGCTTCCGTCGCCCGTGACGCCGGCGGCAGACTCCGTGAAGCGTTCGAGGACTGCCTGCCCCGGCGGGAGTTCGACCGGGCGCGGCAGCTCGCCGACGAGGTCCTGGCGATGGACCCGCCGCCGGCGCTCGCGGCCAGGGCGTTGGCTGTCAGTGCGCTGCCGAACATCCTGCTCGGTGGTGCCCGGGCCGGCACGACACCCTTGGCGCGTGCGTGCACGCTCGCCTCCCGGTCGGGCGACGACCTGCTGTACCGACGATTCGAGGTTCTGCAATGTCTTGTGTCCCATGACCTCTCGGATTCGGACTTCCCGCGACGGTGGGCGCTGGCCGCACACCGCTGCGAGAACGAGCCTGATGTCAACTGGGCCTGGCTGATGATGCGGATCGCGATCGAGCGGGGTGATCTGCCCACCGCCGAACTCGCCGGCCGCCTTCCCTTGGCCCCCGGTGCCGGTGCACTCGCCGGTCAACTGCACCAACTCGCCGCGGCCTGCCTGCTGTCCGAGCTGGGTGAGCGAGATGCGGCCATCCACTCGCTGTCGACCTTGATCCGGGCGCTGGACCGAGCTGGATCCGCTCTCCTGGTTCCAGAGGCACTGGGACGGCTCGTCGCGCTGCAGGCGACCAACGATGTCGGCGCGGCCGAGGCGAGCTTGGCGAGATTGGACCAGGAGCTTGCCGGTTCCAGCTTCGCCCGCGAGGCGTACCTTCGGCTGATCGGTGTCGCGGCGATCCATGCGGCCAGGGGACTCACCGCGGCGGCTGCCGTCGCCGCGGCGGGAGCGGCCGAGATCGCCGATTCCGCGGGATTGGTCAACCTCGCAGCGGAGGCGCACCGGATCTGCGCCGATCACACCCTCCGCGCACAGACTGCGGCGCGTCACCTCCGTGACGCTGCGCCCTTGCGGCTCACACTCCGGATGGTTGCTGTCTAGAAGTCGACGACCCGATCGGCGACGCCTGCGTTCTGCCGTGCATGGTGACACATCACCCTTTCGCTCTGCCGGGGGCGACCGGTCCCCCGAAGGTGGTCGCATCGACAGGACCACGCCTTTCCTCCACGTAACTTTCGTAGACAACTACCCCCTTAGAGCAACGTCATGACCCGGTCGGGCACAATTCGTCACGATCGGTGCCGTTTGTAGACACAAAGACCGGACACCGCGCACAATTAGCCGAGATCGTCGGGGCGATCGATTACGGTGCGTGAGCTTCGCGCCGTCCGGAACAGGTCAATGGGGGTCTGTCATGACGGGTCAGATAACAGCGCGGCCGGACCTCACCAGATCCGGCCCGGACTCTGAGATGCCCGCAACCGGAACGACAAGAATCCTGGTCGTCGACGACCATCTCTCCTTTGCCGACCTCCTCGCGGCAGCCCTGGAGTCCGTGCCGGGAATGGCCTGCGTCGGAACCGCATCCACTGCGCAGCAGGCGATCTCGATGGCCGGCCGGCTGAAGCCCGACATCGTGATCATGGACATCCAGATGCCACGCCAGGACGGCCTTGTCGCCACCAGGAAGATCCGGGAGGCGCTGCCGGAGATCATCATCGTGGTTGTCACCGCCTATCGGGACCAGTCCTGGATCGCGAGGGCGGCGCAGGCGGGGGCGTCCGGGTTCATCCCCAAGAACGGGTCTCTGTCGGAGATGATCGGCGTGCTCGGTCGCGTCCGACAGGGACAGATGCTGGTCGCGCCGTCGGCGTTCCGGGGCAGCGCCGAACTGACCCCCAGGCCCGCGACCGAACTGCGACCCAGCCTGACCGCCCGCGAACTCGAGGTGCTGTCCTACCTGGGACAGGGCATGCCGACCCAGAGCATCTCCCGGGTGATGGGAATCAGCCTGCACACCTGCCGCGGTTACATGAAGTCGTTGCACTGCAAGTTGGGAGTCAGCACCCAACTGGAGGCCGTCATCAAGGCGAAGAACCTCGGCCTCATCGACACCCCGGTATGAGGGATCGATCCGGACCGACTGCGGAGCGGCGGGGTGGTGTCCGCCGTGAACTCCAGGTCTTCTACGGGGCGGCCGCTCTGGCCCTGCTCGTCGTTGCAGTGGGGGCGGTCGCGGCGAGCCGTTCGGTGGCCCGCTCGCAGGCTTTGAGCGATGCGGAGCACATGACGGTCAGGCTGGCCGCATTGGTCATCGCACCGCTCCTGGAGGACTCGCTGAACGGCGATGTCGAGCGGCAGGGGGAGTTGTCGCGGGCGATCGACAATCGTATGCGCGATGGCTATCTGCGGCAGATCATCGTCTGGGACGGTGAAGGCCGGATCGTCCTGGCCGATGACCCTTCGGACGTCGGAAAGCAACTGGAGCCACCGGACGAGGTACGGAGGGCGATCGAGCAGGGCACCGTCAGCTCGGAGTTCGAGCCCGAACCCGAGGCCAGCCATCTCGCGGCTCAGGAGAAGGGCGTCGGGTTCGTGGAGGTGTACGTTCCGTTCACCGTACCGGGTCGAGCACCGATGGCATTCGAGGCGTACTACGACTATGCACGGGTGGACGAAACAGCCAAGTCTCTGCTCTGGCAGCTGATCCCACTGGTCCTGGTGCCGTTGGTCGTGCTGATGGCCATCCAGGTGCCGATCGCCACATCGATGGCTCGGCGGGTGCGCCGGCACGATGCCGAGCGCTCTGAACTGGCCGAGCGCAGCCTCGCCGTCTCCGAACGTGAACGAATCCGGATTGCCGCAGACCTGCACGACGGGCCGATCCAGGACCTCGCCGGAACCGGTTATGCCCTGGGTGCCGTCGCCGGCAGTGTTCCCGAGCATCATCGGGCTTTGATGGCCACGCTGCAGCGCACGGTCCAACGCTCCATCGAGTCGTTGCGCCAGTTGATGGTCGACCTCTATCCACCCGATCTCGGCCCCGAACAACTGCCCGATTCGCTGTCCGAATTGGCGGAGCCGTTGCGACGCAACGGTATTGATGTCACGGTGTCGGTCGGCCATCTCCCACCGGCCTCGAACGAACTGTTCACCACCGTCTACCGTGTGACGCAGGAAGCGCTTGCCAACATCGCCCAACATGCCGAGGCGACGAGTGTGTCTGTCTCCCTGATGGCTGTGCGGGACGATCACGACGAGTCGTCACTGCAGTTGCACATCCTCGACAACGGCGTCGGGTTCAACCCGGACAAGCTGGACCGGCGAGCAGAGGGCCACCTCGGACTGCAACTGCTGCGGTCCCGGGTCGAGGGTCTCGGTGGCAGTTTCTCCATCTCCGCGATACCAGACGGTGGAACGTCCATCACTGCCGCAGTACCACTTCCCAGTCGGCTGACGGTCTGAGAGATCGCCTGCTGTGCGTCCGGTCCGATTGTCCGTGGCGGTCTATGCCGTTCCTGACAACACGACCGCGATCCCGACGGTGGCCCCCATCACGGCGAGCTCGACACCGGCCAGTCGGACCAGCGGCCAGAGTTGGCCCGCCGCCGCCGCGCTCATCGTGCGGCTCCGATGCCAGTAGCCGAAACACACCAGAACCGCGAGTGCCGCCACCTTGGCGATCATCAGTTGCCCGCGGTCGGTCTCCACAAGCTGGCGCCAGTCGTCGAGCATGATCGCGCTTTCCGCGATCCCCGAGATGCCGACTGCGATCGCGCACAGCAGAGCTGTCGCGCTGAATGCCGGCAGGCAGTCGCGCAGTGCGGCGGGGAATGGCCGTAGGTGCAGGGCCAGGACCAGCAGGCCACCGATCCACACCGCCGCCGCGAGTACGTGTACCGCCAGGACCGTCATGGCCATCGTCGGCGAGTTGTGATGCCCCGCATGCCCGGCGAGGGTGGCGGGAAGCAGAGCCGCCGCGGCAACGACGAGGCCGGCCCCAACGGCCGCCCGCCCCCTCGGCCGAGCCCCGAAAAGTGCTGCGGCGCATGCTACCCACAGCGTTGTCAGCTGTCCGAGCATCGATGGCGACCCCAACAGCACCGCCACGACGTCGAGCCGGCCAGGCAGGTCGAGAAGCGGTACGCCCATCGCCCCGGACATCGTCAGGACGATCAGCGCCAGCGAGCTCAGCGCCCAGGCAGCGCCCCACCGCGCCGTCATCACCGCGAGCCCTTCGTGAGCTGCCTCATGCCGACGCGGAACGAGGACGCACCTGGCGAACAGCAGTCCCACCACGGCGACCGCCGCCAGTTCCTGGGCCGCCGCCGCAACCGGTAAGGCGAGCGAGGTGAACGCGCCGGCGTCCGGTAGACCCTTCGGCGCGGGCTGATATCCGGTGCCTGTCCACCACCGGGCGATCACGACGGCAGCTGCCGCTGCGAGACCGACCGACGCAATCACTGTGCGCACCGACCGAATCGGTCGGTCGACGGCTTGTTCCGCACCGCGATCGTCGAGTTGCACCATCAGATCTGTCCCGTCATGAGGTCGCCATGCGGCGGTCAGGTGGTCGGGCAATCCGACCAGAGCGTGAACAGCAGGCGCCCGTTGATGGCCTGGGTAGAGAGCGGCCCGAAAACCCGCGAATCGATGGACGTCTCGCGGTGATCACCCAGGACGAACACGTGGCCCTGCGGGACCGTGACCGTCGGCGCGTAGACACCGTCGATGGTGGCGTGATCGACGTAGCTCTCGGCGATCTCGTGCCCATCGACGAACAACCCGGCGTCCTTGATCGCCACCGACTGTCCAGCGACCGCGACGATGCGTTTGATGGTGGGTTGACCGTCCACCGGGCCGGTGAACGTCACGATGTCGTCCACCTCGACGTCATCACCGCCACCCAATCTCTGCACCACGATCGTGTCCCCGTTGCACACCGTCGGCGCCATGCTGTCGGAGGAGACGGTGACGGTGTCGATGAATTGGGTTCTGATCACCACCACGGCGATGACGACCGCGGCCACCGAGGCACCAACTGCCGTCCACCGCATGACGCTCAGGGCTCCGGATCGGGATAAGGCGGATCGGCCGAGATGGGATCGTTGACGTCCACGTCACCGGCCTTCAGGCCGACGCTGAACTGGTGCATCATGTCGTGGTCCTCGTGCACCAGGTTGTGGCAGTGGACCATGTACTTGCCACGGTGCGGGCCGAATTTCATGATCACCCGCACTTTTTCCTTCTCACCCACGTAGACGACATCCTTCGGCCCGAGTTCGTATGCGAAGGGCGCCTTGCCGTTCCGGCTGAGGATCTTGAAGTCGATCAGGTGGATGTGCAGCGGGTGGAACCAGCCACCCGAGCTGTTCTCGAGCTCCCAGATCTCCGTGTCACCAAGGGCCGGATTGGCCAATACGGACGTGAACCCGGACGCCACGACCTCTTCCCAGGTCTGGTCATTGAGGCTCCAGACATTCGTCACGTCATCGTGTTTCAACCGGATGTTCCTGACCTTCTGCCGGGTGTTGGCGGTCAGCTTCATGACTTCATTGCCCGGATTCAACTCGTTCGGGATCCGGTTCCAGGTGGGATCGTTGGTGTCAAAGGAATCACCCACGACGTCGAAGGCCATGATCTTGTTCGTGTTGTCGAAGTCGCGGTTGTTGGGATTGCTCAGGTTTCGCATCTCGATGCGCTGGCCGACCGCGAACTTCGAGAAATCGATCAGGATCTCGTAGCGCTCGGCCGTGCCATGCCGCCACGCGGCGACCTGCTGTGTCCTGGGCATCAGGCCGCCGTCGGTCGCGACCACGTAGACCGGCGTGGCCGGCGAGAGAGTCGGGCGGTAGGACCGCGACGGTGACCCGTTGAGCACCCGGAAGCGATACACCCGCTTCTTCACCTTCATCACCGGCCAGGCCTTGCCGTTCACCAGGATGACGTCGCCCCACAGACCGGAGCGGGTGCGGTCGTCGTACAACTGCGCGCCGTTGGCCTGGAACATGATGTCAGAGAGGGTCAGTCCGACGTCGAACTCGCCCTGCGGCAGGAGTTCCCGCTCCATGTCGTCATGCATGTGGTACTGGGAGGCCAACCCCGAATAGACGTTCTGCGCGGTGTAATGGACACCGTGGTCGTGGTACCACAACGTCCGGGCGGCCTGGAAATTCGGGAACTGGTAGCGCTTCACCTGTCCCGGCCACGTGACGTCGCTGGCATAGCCGTCGTACTGCGGCAGGGACGCCGAGCCGTGCAGATGGGTCGACAGTGCGGTGGGGGTACCGAATGTGGGGTGTGCTGCCGGAAGTTTGTTGTGCACCCGCAATTCGATCGGGGTGCCGACCTGGACGTCGATCCGGCGCGCGGGGATGAGTCCCTCGTAGCCGATCAAGGGGGTCTGCGGATAGCCCGGGACGATCCCGACCGAGCCCGTCTTGACGGCGATGTCGTAGAGCGCAACGGTGCGGCCCTGATCATCGAGCCTGGTACCGACGGACGGCAGCAGCGGCAACCGACCGAAGGTGGTCCGGTACGGCACCGGCATACTCGCCCTCGGTAGCAGGCTCGCGGACTTACCGCTGACCATGCTGCCCAATGGAACTGCCAGGCCGGCAACACCGAGTGCGCCGAGGCCACCGAGTTTGAATGCATCTCTGCGGGACAATGACATGACCGCATCCCGTTCGTCGAGGGGCAAGCGGCGAACCGCTTGTCGGCTCGACCCACCACCCGAGATGCTGAGCCCGTGCGGTGAGACGACCCGATAGGAGACTGCTGAGGCAGCATCCGCCCGGCGCCGCCGCGGCAGGCACCCCGCATTGGGGGGGCGGGTCATACCCAAAAGAGGGGGGTCATCGAACGGTTCCAGCCGCGAAGGCGCAGCAGTCGGCCGGTCATCCGCGTGGCGCCCGAAGACGAACCGGTCACTCTGCCGGATCGGCCACGGGAGGGAGTAAGTGCACAAAGACCTCCGGCCCCAACACCACAGAAGTGGTGTCGGGGCCGGAGGCGACGATCAGGTGGCGCGGGGTGATCCGTCAGATGACGGTGACCGCCGTCGCCTGCGGGCCCTTGTTGCCCTGGGTCACGGTGTAGCTGACCTTCTGGTTCTCCTCGAGCGAGCGGTAGCCGCCCGCCTGGATCTCCGAGTAATGGACGAAAACGTCCGGACCGGAGCCCTCGGGGGTGATGAACCCGAAGCCCTTCTCAGCGTTGAACCACTTGACGGTGCCCTGTGCCATGGTGCTCTCCTTGCGGGGTGAATCCGATACGGACCCGCGCACTGTGCGCAGATCCGGGTTAGTCGACGATTTCGACACCTTCGGATGCAAACACCCATGGAGCCAAGCCCGTGGCGACATCTTGGCGTCGCGTGGAACGGACTCAAGAACGGTAACCGAGTCAAGCCTCTCATGATTCGGCCGGAAAGACCACCCACCCGGGTGATCCCCCTCAGTTCACCCGGACGTACGCAACACGAGCGACGGCGGGAAGATGGTCGGCGGCCCCAGCGGGTCGTCGTCACAGATCCGGCCGAGCAGCACCTGACCGGCGGCACGGGCCATCTCGGCAACCGGATTGACCACCGTGGTCAGTGGCGGGTCGGTGGTCGCGGCGAACGCCGCGTTGTCGTAGCCGACCACGGCGACATCGGTAGGCACGGACCTGCCGGCCGCCCGGAGCACGTCCAGCACTCCCACCGCCATCAGGTCATTGGCGACGAAGATCGCGTCCAGGTCGGCGTGCCGGTCCAGCAGTCGCCGAGCGGCGTCGGCCCCGCCGGCGGTGGTGAAGTCGCTGTGCTCCAGTGCCGTCGCGGCCAGCCCGGCGGACTCGAGTGCGGCCCGCCAGCCGTCCACCCGATCGACCGCGGCGATCATGTCGGGCGGGCCGGCGACGGTGGCGATGGCGAGCCGACCCTGCTCGATCAGGTGCCGGGTCGCGATCCCGGCCCCGAGCCGGTTGTCGGTGTCCACGTAACTGAGCTCATCCGGCAGATACCACGGCCGGCCGACGAAGACGCTGGGCAGCGCTCCGGCGACCAGTGCTCTTTCGATCAGGTCGGACTCATGGTGCGACACGACCACCGACCCGTCGACGTGCCCGTGCCGCAGGTATCGCATGGTCTTGTCGGCTGTGTCCCCCCGGCGGGCCAACAGCAGCACCATGGCGAACTCCGTGTCGTCCAAGGCCTGACCGAGACCCTTGATGATCTGTCCGAAGAACGGGTCGCCGGTCACCCTGTCGTCGGGCTCCGGGATGACCAGGGCAATAGAGTTCGCCCGGTCGGTGACCAGCGCGCGGGCCGCACGGTTCGGTGTGAAGCGCAGCGTCCGGACCGCGGCGTCGACGGCGGCCTGGGCGTCCGGACTGACCCGGTTACCCCCGTTGATCGCCCGCGAGGCGGTCGACCGGGAGACACCGGCAGCGGCCGCCACGTCCTCCAGGGTCGGTGAGCGACCTTTGCCCGGCGGCTCGGCTGACGTCACCGGGAGAGCATCAGCGCGAACCACAGAAATGTCCACCCCAGCCCGAACAGCATCACGACCCATCGCGCTCCGTCACCAGGCGAACGACCGGGCTGGGCTCACAGCGTCCCGAGCCACTCCAGAACCGCCGCGCCGATCGCGTCGTCGGCGCGGCGCGGGTCGTGCCCACCGGCCAGCCAGACCTGGGTGACGGGGCCAGCGATGGCCGGGACCGCGGCGTCGAATTCGGCGGGCGAGCCGAACGGGTCGGAGCGACCGGAGATCATCAGCACCGGAACGGAGATGTGCGGGAAGTGCTCGACCCTGAGCTTCTCCGGCTTGCCCGGCGGGTGGAGCGGGTAGCTGAGCAGGACCAGACCAGCCGCGGGCAGCCCTTCCGCCACCGCCATCGAGCACATCCGGCCGCCGTAGGAACGCCCGCCGAGGACGAGGCGTTCCGGCGCGATGGCGTGGGCGGCGACGAATGCGCCGGCTTCCCTGACCAGATGCTCGATCGCCACCGGCGCCTTGTCGGGCACCCGCCGACCCTGTTGCCGGTACGGAAAATCGACCCGCGTGCAGGGCAATGGCGCCAGCGCTGCCTCGAGTGCGACCAGGGTGTGCTGGTTGCGGTCTGCCCCGGCCCCCGGGGTCAGGAGCAGGCCACCCGGTCGCGCACCGCTCATCGGTCGCATCCTCCCGTCGGGTCGCGCGGGAGCCACCCCGATCGGTGATGGACCACGCACACTGCGAACAGCATGCCGCACCCCGAACCGACGCGTCGCTGTGCCGGAACGAAAAAGCGAAGTACCCGGCGTGCGCGGTGTCGAAACATCTTCGGTGCCGATCCCGGTGTCCTGAAAGACGTTGCTGCGAGCGGGTTCCGGGCTGTGGAACCATGGTCGAACCGGCACCGGACACGGCGGAGGGACGAGCATGGATCTGGGCATCGCGGGGCGCATGGCGCTGGTCACCGGCGCCGATTCCGGCATCGGCTTCCACACGGCGGCCGCCCTGCTCGCAGAGGGGGCGACTGTCGTCATCACCGATCTGGACCAGCCGGAATTGGACGCGGCCGCGGACAGGCTCGGCGCCGGACCCGACCGGCTGCTGGCCGTCGCCGCGGACCTGACCAAGGACGCCGACGTCGCCGCACTCCACGATCGGGTCGACGAGCGTTTCGGGGATCTGGACATCCTGGTCCAGTCGGCCGGGATCACCGGTGCGCAGGGCCAGTTCCACGAGATCGATCAGGAGGGCTGGAGCCGAACGATCGAGGTGGACCTGCTGGCCCCGGTCCGGCTGCTGCGTGCCTTCCTGCCGGGACTGCGGCGGCGAGGATGGAGTCGGGTGGTGCTGCTGGCATCGGAGGACGCGGTCCAGCCCTACGACGACGAACTCCCGTACTGCGCGGCCAAGGCCGGGATACTTGCGCTCGCGAAGGGACTCTCCCGGTCGTACGCCACCGACGGTCTGCTGGTGAATGCGGTGTCGCCCGCGTTCATCGCCACTCCGATGACCGACGCCATGATGGAGAAGCGGGCCGGACAGCTGGGCACCGGCTTCGACGAGGCGATCGAGTCCTTCCTTTCCGAGGAGCGGCCGTACCTGGAATTGAAGCGGCGTGGCCGACCGGAGGAGGTCGCCGACGTGATCGTCTTCCTCTGCTCGGACCGTGCCAGCTTCGTCAACGGTTCCAACTACCGGGTCGATGCGGGTTCCGTTGCGACGATCTGACGGATATGCCCCGATCGAGTCCTACGCCCCTATCGGGGACGGCCGAACGGTCGCGTTGATCTCCGACGACGGCCGGATCGACTGGTTTCCGGTCCCTGACCTGGACTGCCCGCCGATCTTCGGGGCGCTGCTCGACGCCGACGACGGCGGCCACCTCGCGCTGGCACCGGTCGGCCCGGCCCGTCGGTCCCGTGAATACCTCACCGGTACGAACATCCTGGTCACCACCTACACGATGGACAGCGGAGCCGTGCGGGTCACCGATTCACTCAACTCCGGGGTGGCCGGGCGGCTGCCGTGGACGGAACTGGCCCGCCGGATCGAGGGCCTGCGCGGGCACGTCGAGATGCAATGGGCGGTGCGGCCGGGTTCGCGGCTCGGCGAGTCATCGCCGTGGATGCAGGAGCGGCCCACCGGTCCGGTGCTCCGATCCGGGGACGTCGCCGTCGCCGTGCACGGCATCGACCATCACCCGGTCACCTCCACCTGGGACATCCACGGCTCGTTCACCACCGACCCCGGCTCACGGCATCTGATCGGCCTGACCGGAACCAGGAGCGAGCCGCTCAACCTGCCCGACCCGGCCGACATCGACCGGCGCATCGAGGGCACCGTCGATTCGTGGCGGGCCTGGTCGGATTCGCTGGATTACGACGGCGAGTGGGCGCCCCAGGTGTTGCGGCACGCGCTCATCCTCAAACAGTTGATCTTCAGCCCGACGGGCGCTGTCGCAGCCGCGGCGACCACGTCGCTGCCCGAGAGCCCGGCGGGCGGGAAGAACTGGGACTACCGCTACGCCTGGGTACGGGACGCCGCGCACACCATCCGCGCATTGATCCGCATCGGTGCGAAGGAGGAGATCCACGCTGCCGTTTCCTGGATGCTGCAGAGCCTGCGCCGGCACGGCGCGCACGTGTTCACCCACCTTTCCGGCGAGCCGCCCAGCGGCCGGCGGACGGCACCGGGCGTTCCGGGCTGGCGCGGGATCGGCCCGGTGCTCTCCGGTAACGGTGCCGCCGAGCAGCTCCAGCTGGGAGCGTTCGGCGACATCTTCGACGTGGTGCGCAGCTACGTCGAAGCCGGGCATCTGCTCGATCCCGACACGGGCGCGATGCTGGCCGACCTCGCCGATCAGTGCTGCGATCAGTGGCGACGTCCGGACGCCGGAATCTGGGAGCTGCCCGACGAGCAGCACTACACGTCGTCCAAGATCGGTTGCTGGCAGGCGCTGACCTGCGCGATAGAACTTGCCGAGTGCGGGCAGATCCCAGGTCGCGGCGGCAGGTGGAGGACGGAGCGGCAGGCCATCCGGGACTTCATCGTCCGACACTGCTGGAACGACGAGATCGGCTGCTACGTCAAGCATCCGGGGACCGACGAGCTGGATGCGTCCATCCTGCTGGCCAGCGGATTCGATGACGGCGCCAGGATGTCCTCGACGATCGACGCCGTGCGGGACGAGCTTGCCGACGGCCCGCTGGTCTACCGCTACAGCGGCATGCAGAACAGCGAGGGCGCCTTCGTCGCGTGTTCTTTCTGGCTGGTCGGGGCGCTGGCCCGGGTCGGCCGATCAGCGGAGGCGCGGCAGCTGATGGACGAACTGCTCCCGCTCTCGAACGACGTCGGCATCTTCGCCGAGATGATCGTGCCGGCCGACGGGCCCGCCGGCAGGACGTTTCTCGGCAACCTGCCGCAGGGCCTCTCCCACCTGTCGTTGATCAACGCTGCGCTCGCCGTCGACGCCGGCCGATCGATATCCGCCCCGTCGGTACGGCCCGACGACCATTCGGTGATCAACGGACGATTCGTATCTACTGACAGCGCGACCGCGCCGGGTTAGGGTCATCGCGATCGCTCTGACAGGGCAAAAGCGCTCTGTTCGCCGACCGGGAGGTCTGATGACCGATTCCGCACTCCTCGCTCTGCAGCGCTCGATCGAGGAGTTGAAGACAGCAGTTTCCGTTCTGACACACATCCACGGAAAGACCTCGGTGGTCGCGCGCCTGTGCAACGACCTCGAACGACTCCAGCTCGACGCCGCCGATGCCGAATCCCTCCGGACCCCTGACCTGCCCGTCAGCATCAGGGGCACGGGGGCCGGGATGTACCAGGTCAGCGACGAACCGTACGACCAATCAATGTGGAAGGACTCGGATCAGGAGGGCGTCGGCGGATACTCCGGGCACGACCGTTGAGCGGGGTCAACACCCCTGGACGTGCCCGGCTGACCGCCAAGACGCTGCGGTCCGACACCTGGTGGCTGGCACCGGCCGCCACCGCTGTCGGCCTGCTGCTGTTCGCGGTCTACGCCACTTTCCGCGCGTTCCAGTTCGACTACTACTACTCCGCGCCGTATCTCACGCCGTTCTACTCCCCCTGCGTGACGACCGGATGTGCGCCGGGGACGAGTGACCTTGGCCAGCCGATCAGCTGGTGGCCGCTGTCCCCGGCGCTGATCATCCTGATCTTCCCGCTCGGTTTCCGGCTGACCTGCTACTACTACCGCAAGGCCTACTACCGGGCATTCTGGTTCTCACCGCCGGCCTGCGCCGTCGCGGAGCCGCACCGGCGGTACAGCGGCGAGACACGTTTTCCGTTGATCCTGCAGAACGTCCACCGGTACTTCTGGTACTTCGCCGTGCTGTTCGGTCTGATCCTGACGTACGACACCGCCCTCGCGTTCCGCAATCCGGAGGGCGAGTGGGGGCACATGGGGCTGGGCACGCTGATCATGCTGATCAACGTCGCCCTCATTTGGCTGTACACGCTGTCCTGCCACTCCTGCCGGCACATCATGGGCGGCAAGCTGAAGCACTTCTCCCGGCACCCGGTGAGATACTGGTCATGGCAACAGATCTCGAAACTCAATGGCAGGCACATGCAGCTCGCTTGGGCGTCGCTGGTGTCGCTCGTGGTCACCGACCTGTACATCTTCGGGCTGGCCACTGGAACGATCACCGACCTGCGCTTCTTCTGACCCGCCCCCTGCTACCCCACTTCCGACGAGCCAGGAGACCATCCGTTGACCGGTCCCGCCGCATGAGCGAACACGAGGAGCACAGCTACGACGTGCTGATCGTCGGAGCGGGAGGTGCGGGTCTGCGCGCCGCCATCGCCGCCCGCGAGGCCGGGATGCGCACCGCCGTCATCTGCAAGTCGCTGTTCGGCAAGGCGCACACCGTGATGGCCGAAGGCGGCATCGCGGCGTCCATGGGCAACGTGAACTCGAAGGACAGCTGGCAGGTGCACTTCCGCGACACCATGCGCGGCGGTAAATTCCTGAACCATCCGCGGATGGCGGAACTTCACGCCATGGAAGCGCCCGAACGGGTGTGGGAACTGGAGACCTACGGCGCATTGTTCGACCGGACGCCCGACGGCCGGATCAGCCAGCGCAATTTCGGCGGTCATGAGTATCCGCGGCTCGCACACGTCGGCGACCGCACCGGACTGGAATTGATCCGCACGCTCCAACAGAAAATCGTCTCACTGCGGCAGGACGAGGACACCGCCGCCGACGACGCGACCGACACTCGGGGCCACGGCGTCGGTGACGTCGACGCCGGCCTCCGGGTGTTCGCGGAGGTCACCATCACCGACCTCCTGCAGGACGACAACGGCTCCATTGCAGGTGCTTTCGGTTATCGACGGGAGACCGGCACCTTCATCGTGTTCCGCGCGCCGGCCGTCATCCTGGCGACCGGCGGCATCGGGAAATCGTTCAAGGTCACCAGCAATTCGTGGGAATACACCGGTGACGGCCACGCGCTGGCCCTGCGGGCGGGTTCGACCCTGGTCAACATGGAATTCGTGCAGTTCCACCCGACGGGCATGATCTGGCCGCCATCGGTCAAGGGCATCCTGGTCACCGAATCGGTCCGGGGCGACGGCGGCGTCCTGCGAAATTCCGAGAACAAACGCTTCATGTTCGACTACGTCCCGGAGATCTTCCGGTCGAAGTACGCCGAGTCCGAGGAGGAGGGCGACCGCTGGTACGACGACCCGGAGAACAACCGCCGGCCACCGGAACTCCTCCCCCGTGACGAGGTCGCCAGGGCGATCAACTCCGAGGTGAAGGAGGGCCGCGGGACCGAGCACGGCGGGGTCTTCCTGGACGTCTCCACCAGGCTGCCCGCCGAGGTGATCATCAAGAAACTGCCGTCCATGCACCATCAATTCACCGAGCTGGCCGACGTCGACATCACCAAGCAACCCATGGAGGTCGGGCCCACCTGTCATTACGTCATGGGAGGTGTGGAGGTCGATCCGGACACCGCTGCGGCCGCCAGGGTTCCGGGCCTGTTCGCAGCGGGTGAGGTGTCCGGTGGAATGCACGGCTCGAACCGGCTCGGCGGCAATTCGCTGTCCGATCTGCTGGTCTTCGGCCGCCGCGCAGGGGTGGCTGCCGCCGAGTACGTGCTGGGGCTCGGCGGGGTGTGGCCGCAGGCCCGGCCCGGCTCGGTGGCGGAGGCAGCCGAGCGCGCGCTCGCGCCGTTCCAGCCGCCCGCCGACGGCGGGATGGGCGAGAACCCGTACACGCTGCACCGCGAGCTCCAGCAGCTGATGAACGACCTGGTCGGGATCATCCGGAAGGAAGAGGAAGTGCAACGGGCGCTGGACGCGATCGATGCCCTCAAGCCCCGGGTGGCCGCCGTCTCGGTGGAGGGTCACCGGCAGTTCAATCCCGGCTGGCACCTCGCGCTGGACCTGGTGAACATGGTGATGGTGAGCGAATGCGTCGCCAGGGCCGCCCTGGCCCGGCGGGAGAGCCGCGGCGGGCACACCCGGGACGACCACCCGGAGATGAGCGCGGAATGGCGCCGCAAGTTGCTGATCTGCGCGGTCGACGGCGACGGCATCGCCGTGACCGAACAGCCCATCGCTCCGATCCGGCCGGATCTGCTCGCGCTGTTCGAGCGCTCCGAACTGGAGAAGTACCTGATGTCGGACGAGTTGCCACCGGCCCCAGTACAGACCCCACAGCAGGGAGGCACCGGATGAGCCGGGATGCGACATTCAGGGTCTGGCGCGGCGATGCCGGCGGTGGTGCGTTGAAGGAATACACCGTCGAGGTCAACGAAGGCGAGGTCGTGCTGGACATCATCCATCGGTTGCAGGCGACCCAGGCCGGCGATCTCGCCGTCAGGTGGAACTGCAAGGCCGGCAAGTGCGGTTCCTGCAGTGCCGAGATCAACGGGCGCCCGAGACTGCTGTGCATGACAAGGATGTCGACCTTCACCGACGACGAGGTGATCACCGTGACGCCGCTGCGGGCGTTCCCGGTGATCCGCGATCTGGTCACCGACGTCTCGTTCAACTACGAGAAGGCCCGCCAACTGCCGTCGTTCGCCCCACCGCCCGGTCTGGCACCGGGCGAGTACCGGATGGCGCAGGTCGACGTCCAGCGCTCGCAGGAGTTCCGCAAGTGCATCGAGTGCTTCCTCTGCCAGGACGTCTGCCACGTCGTCCGCGACCACGAGGAGAACAAGAAGGCGTTCTCCGGGCCGCGGTTCTTCATCAGGGCCGCGGAACTGGACATGCACCCGCTGGACGCCCGCACCGACCGGCGGGAGTTCGCCCAGGCCGAGCAGGGCATCGGGATGTGCAACATCACCAAGTGCTGCAGCGAGGTCTGCCCGGAACACATCAAGATCACCGACAACGCGATCATCCCGATGAAGGAGCGGGTCGCCGACCGCCGCTACGACCCGCTGGTATGGCTGGGCGACAAGCTGTTCCGCCGGCGACGCGACTGATTCCTGTCAGGACAGCCGCTGCGGTCGTCACCGGTACGTTCGACGCGGGCCATGTGCGTCCGACCGGACGGCCGCCGCGTCAGCTCGAGCCGGTCAACCGCTGCCACAGCCCCTTCTTGGCGGGTGCGGATTCCGCCGCCCCCCGTTCCATATCGGCTTCGCTGGGTTCCGATCGCTCCGGCGGTTCGGGGGCGATGACCCCGATCAGCCGTCCGTTGTCCTCGACCGGCGTCCCAGGCGCCGCCGTCGCGGCGGCACTCTTCGGCACTGCCCGCCGGGGTTCCCGGGCGGCAAGATCGAGCACCTCCGCAACGATCGCTCCGGACAGCGCGCCGACGAACGCCGACTGCAGCGACGCGACGTCGAAGACGTGGTACTCGCACTGCGGCGCGGCGCCCACGATCACCACCGCGGGCAACTTGACGCTGCCGGCGGTCAGCAGTTCCAGCCGGCTCGGTCCGACGGCGTCCTGCGCCCTGATCGCGATCACGGTTTCGATGCGCACGACAGGCAACCTACAAGAGCACCGCCCGGCCCGTCAGCCCCGCTCGACGGTCAATCCGTCCGGCCCCGCGCTGTGCGAGAGCTGTTTGGCGAGGCAGTCGTCGATCGCGAAGCCCTCGGCATCACACCAGGCGTTGGCTTCGGCGGCCGTCAGGAAGATCTGCGGCATCAGGATGACGTAGTAGCCGGAATTCCGGAAACTCGTGAAATCAGCCGAATCGACCATGAAGATGTCGCCGTAGCCGGGGCCACGCCCCTGCAGTGCGCGGAACTTCGCCATCGCCGACGCGCTGTCCGTATTGGATGAAAGTTGGGGAATCCACCAGCCGACCATCAGTTCGGCCGTGTAGGAATCCGCGGCCACCTGCTGATCGGCTTCCGATGCGCTGGGTTGTGGGACGTACACGGTGGACGGCTCCCGGGTCACCGTGACCACCGGCGGCGGCACCACCACAGGCGGCGGGATCGACGTGACCGTCGCCGGTGCCGCGGCCGTGACCGTTTCGGTCGCAGTGCTGGTCGAAGGCGGCGCAGTGGTGGTGACAGGTCCCGCCGATCGGGGCACGGTGGCACGTTGGCTGCTCGTGGTGGGAGCCGAAACCGGCTCTCCCACAGCTGATGTCCCGGCCACCGTGCTGCCGCACCCGGACAGGACGGCTACCGCGGCAGCCATCACGGCAATCGCTGTCGATCGCGTCTTCATCATTTCCCCCACCACACACGTCCCCACCCACACGCGCCCGATCGCGTGACGACGTCACGCAGACCGAAGTTTCCGGCGTCCCCCGGCACCGATATGACGAAACGATATCCCATTTGCCGTAGCGAGCTCACAAAACGGGCACTCTCGGAGACTTTGTCGAGCGAGGATGGAGGTAGCGCTCGTGTCGGCATGCCCCGTCCTCGAGCCGACGGCCCATGCCGACCATCACTCAACGGCTGACCGGCGGTCCGGCAGGACCGGGTGCTGCCGGAGTGTGCCGGTTTCCTACTCGTCTGGCCTATACGCTGGTGGTGTTCCCGACCCGGAGGCGTTGAACTCCCCGTGCAGCCACTGATTGTCCGGTCATCGAGAGATGACCCCATCGCAGTCCGACCGACCTTCTCACTCCCTGCGTCCGGCACGCGGGCATGCAGCGCCGATGCAGTGGTCGCATGATCGCCACGTTGTTGTTGCTGGTGGCCGGCATTGTCGTGACGAGTGTGATCATCGCGGCGAACGGATACTTCGTCGCCCAAGAGTTCGCGTACATGTCCGTGGATCGGGCGACACTGCGGGCCAGGGCGGACGAGGGCGACGCGTCAGCCAAGCGGGCCCTCACTGTGACACGACGAACCTCGTTCATGCTCTCGGGCGCACAACTCGGCATCACCGTGACCGGCTTGCTGGTCGGCTTCGTCGCCGAACCGTTCATCGGCGAGTCACTGGGGGTGCTGCTGGGTGGCGCCGGGGTGCCAACCGCGGTGGGCGTCACGTTCGGCACGGTGCTCGCCCTGGTGCTGTCGACCGTCGCGCAGATGATCTTCGGCGAGCTGTTCCCGAAAAACCTCGCGATAGCCGATCCCGACCCGCTGGCCCGTAGGCTCGCGCGCTCCACGCTCCTCTACCTGGCAGTCTTCGGATGGCTGATCGCCCTGTTCGACAAGTCCTCGAACGCGGTGCTCCGGCTGATCAAAGTAGAACCCGTCCACGACGTCGACAGCAGCGCGACCGCGATGGACCTCGAGCGGATCATCGACGACTCGCGCGCGAGCGGTGATCTGCCCGATGAGCTCTCGCTGCTCCTGGATCGGATCTTGGACTTCCCGAAGCGGGACGTCGAGCATGCGATGGTTCCGCGCAGCCAGGTTGACGTGGTCGCGCATGACACCTCGATCGCGGAGGTACGCGTACGAATGGCCCACGCGCATACCCGCTATCCGGTGCTGGGCGAACGGGACGAACCCATCGGCGTCGTCCACCTCGCCGAGGTCCTGTCAGAGGAACCGGACGACCAGCGGCCGGTCACCCACATCATGAGGGAGCCCTTGGTGGTGCCGACGGTCATGCCGCTGCCAGACGCGCTCGATCACCTGACGAGGACCCGGAACGAATTGGCCTGCGTGATTGACGAGTACGGCGGTTTCACCGGTGTGGTGACGGTCGAGGACCTCGCGGAGGAGCTTGTCGGGGAGATCACCGACGAGCACAATGCCGAGGCTCCCGCCGGGGCGGAACGCGCCGCCGACGAAACATGGATCATGGTCGGCGATCTCCATGTCGACGAGGTCGAACGTGTCATCGGGCGCGACCTGCCCCGGGGCGACCACGAGACGCTTGCCGGCATGCTCATTGCCCAAGGACGCAGGCTCCCCGCCCTTGGCGAAACAGTGTGGATCCCGCTTCCGGCCATCGCCTCCGATCTCGTCGAGGAGGCACCTCCGCGACGGTCTTTGGTGGTCGAGGTGCTTCAGATCGACCGGCACGTGCCCAGCGAACTCCGGCTACGACTGCACGAGGAGACGCCGAACGACGGCAAGGGTGCCGAAGCTTTTCTCGCCGATCGGAAGGTCGACCGATGAGCGCGTGGACCGTCATCCTGGTCACCACAGCCCTGATCGTGTTGAGCGCCTTCTTCGTGGTGATCGAGTTCTCCCTGCTCGGGGCGCGCCGTCATCGCCTGGAGGCGCGGGCTTCCCGGAGCCGGTCCGTGCGGGCCGCACTCCGTGGCATGAACGAACTGACGATCATGCTTGCGGGCGCCCAGCTGGGCATCACGGCCTGCACCTTCGCGCTCGGCGCCGTGACCAAGCCCGCGGTCGACCGGTGGCTCGGACCGCTGTTCGAGACGTGGGGTGTACCGGAATGGCTCGCAGGCGGTGCGGCCTTCGCCCTGTCGCTGCTGTTCGTCACGTTCCTGCACCTGGTGATCGGCGAGATGGCGCCCAAGTCGTGGGCGATCGCGCACCCGGAACTCGCCGCAACGATCATCGGGATTCCGTCGCGCGCTTTCACCCGGCCGTTCCGCCCGTTCTTGTCGTGGGTCAATCAGATCGCCAACCGCCTCGTCGCCAGAACGGGCGTCGAACCGGTCGACAAGGCGGCAGTTGGCGGTCAAGACGCCGAAACCATCCGAAATCTCGTGGAGTACTCGACCCAGGTCGGAGCCCTCGAACCGGCGCTGCGCTCACAGATCACCGAAGTGATCGAGCTGCAGTCCCTCACCGTCGACCAGATCGCCGTACCCACTTCGAAGGCCACTCATGTGGAGCCAGACGCAACCGTTGCGGATGTACAGGACGCGTCGCTGCAATCTGGTCACCTGCGCGTCCTTCTGAAGGATGCGGCCGGCCGGACCCCCGCCGTTGTGCACGTCCGTGACACTTTGCTCGCTGACCGCGCTGCACCGGCCGCCCAGTTTGCGAGGGCGGCATTCACGGTCGATGCAACGACACCCGTCTACGAATTGCTGCGACAGATGCGTGAGCACAGCGTCCAGTTGGCGGTGGTGGAGGCGACAGGACACTTCACAGGAATAGTCACACTGAGCGACGTTGTGAAACGGGTGTTGCCCGGTCCGGCAGAGAACCATGTCCTATCTCCAACCCGCAGCGGGTGACAGCTCAAGGGCATCTATGACGGACGCGGGGGCGACTGGTCCGCATGAGTCTGTTGTGCATCGGCGACGGCCCGGAACGGGTGAGCGGCGACGCGTCGGGATGACAGGATTTGCACCTCGTTACGGAGTCAACGGAAAGCCCCACGTTGAGCACGGGTGATCGGGCCTTCGTTCCGCTGTTCCCGGTGACCGGTAGCTCTCCAGGACCACCGAGCTACATGGTCTCGTGCACCGGCGCCTTCCTCCTCGAGGACGGATGGGTGCAACCGAGGGACGAAGGCCCCGATTCACCCAGGACGGCATCTACCCCATGTCGGAGGAGCAACTGCTGGCTAGTATCCGGCAACTCGCCGCCTGACGGGACGGAGGTGGCTGATCAAAAACCAGCCGTGGACGTCCGGGGCCGGGTCACACCTGGACGCCGGATCACCTACCGGTGGTCGTCAGCCGCTGGCGGATGCTCGCGAGGCAGCTGGGGTGAGAGGCCGGGATGCGGGTGGTCAGCTGCTGGGGGTGGAGGCGGTTGGGTCCACGGCATTCAGGTGCACCGTTTCGCCATCGATCTCGACGTCCAGTGGTTTCGATCGGACGAAACCCTTTGGAAGTGCTACGAAGAAGTCGCTTCGCCCGTTGTCCGCCAGGCAGGTGACGGTAGTGCCGAACGCGGGCTGTTCGAGCGCGATCACCACGGACTGCGAGCCGGCCGCCTCGGTGACCCCGATGACGACGGGGCGCCCCGGCCCTTCGGTGCAAGCACTGCTGCCGAAGGTGCTGACGACAATCTCAGTGCCCTCAGGGGCCCACGCCGCGACGAATCGGGGTTGACCGTATTCCTGTTCCCAGCTGACCGTGGTCGCTGCGCTCCGCTCGACGTCGGCGTTGGAGTCCGTCGACAGCACTGATCCGGTCTGCCGGTCCGGCTCTCCCGGCGCCGGTGTCGGCACGGCCGGTGTCGTCGGCGTCGACTGTGTCGATCCGCGGGATTGGTCGACCGATGACGACCCAGGCGCCGCACAAGCGCAGAGCAGCCAGATCGCGATCACCATGCCGGCGACACGGGTCATAGCCGAAGGCCGCATGACATCCTTGCTGAGCGAGCGTCAATCTCGGAGGCGGAACGAGCAGCAGTGCCGGTACATGGACGATGCACAGTGAGCGTTCCGTTGCATCGCGCGTCGGTCCGGCACATCACCGGGTGACGGGACAGATTTCCTGCAACGGTGTGGGCGAACGGCACCGTCCTGATTGCATGAATTGGAGGGAGGCGCGTGGGCATGAGGGCCTCCGCGGGCGCGGTTCTCCCGGCGATCGGCGTTCTGCTGGTTCTTGCTGCAGTGACCGGCTGCGCCGGAAGGACGCAGACGGCTGGTGAACAGTCCGTCAACCCGACGAGCTCCTCGGGCCGGTCCCAGCTGACGACGGGACCCGTTGCGCTGCAAACAATGTCATCCTCGATCGCGACACCGGCACCGTTGTTGACGCCAGCCGGATGTGACACGAGTGAGGTGTTCGATATCGCCCTTCCGTCCTACCCACCGGGTGCGAAATCGTACGGCGCCGAGACACCGCTCGACGCCGTCACCCAGTTCATCGCGGAAGGTCATCAACCGGGGTATGGGTCAGCAGACACCGTGTGGACGACGATTTCGACCGGGCCGTCGCGGGTGGAATTGATCTCAGAGACCGGCGCAAACCTCGTCGTCATTCGGTTGCCGGACCGCAGTTGGACTGTCCTGAGCGGGTCGCGATGCTACTGATGATCGCGCTGTTCCTCCGGTACCGTCGAGTCTCCGGTCAGCTCAGTGTCCTGGAGGCGGTGTGATTCGTCGGGGCCTGTCACGTGCTGGAGTCACGCTGATTCTTGCCGGTCTGCTGATTTCCGGTTGCGCGCGCGGTTCGGCAGGCGGTGGCGGTTTCCGGGCGGTTGACCAGCAGCAGTCGGAACACTGCGACGGCGTGCCACCGCCGGCGACGCTGGCATTGCTGGAAGAGACAGCCGCGGTGGTCTCAGCCGTCATCTGCGTGACCGGCGAAGAGTACTTCCCGGGTGAAGGATCCTGGGCTGTATCGACCGTGCGTGAGCTGCCACCCGATCGCATCCCGGAACTGGCGACCGGGCTTCGCCTGCCCGACCTACGTCCAGCCGGGAACGCGTGCGATCTGTCAATGGGCGTGCTGCCCGACTTCGTCGTCACCCTGGCCGATGACAGCCGCAGCCGGCCCGCCGTCGCTGGAGACGGCTGCCACGCCCGCAGCGACGCTCTGACCGCCTTCAACGACGTGGCTGCCATGCCGGTTGTCGCCACGACGAGAACCACACAAGTGCGCACAGACATCGACGTGGTCGCCGGATGCGGAACGGGCGGCAAGAGCCCGGCCGTGTGGCTGGAATCCTCCGCCGACGGTGCAGCACGAGTCACGCTGCCCACCGCAGGCGAGGTCAGCGTGTGCCGCTACCGCCCCACCGCCGACCAGGAAGGAGAACTGGCGGCCGCCGGAACCCTGCCTGCAGCAGGCTTCGCACGGTCATGGCCGGCTGTGTCGTCGACTGAACCGGAAGGCTGCGCACAGCCCATCGACTCCATGCAGACCCCACCCACCGATTGGGTTCTGCTGCTGCAGACCCCGGAGCCGCCGTTTCGGCTGGATCAACCCGCCGAGAAGCCGACCGCCTTGATCGAACTCGGCGGCTGCCACCGCGTCGTGGACCCACACGGCGGCCTGGTCGGCTTCGTCGACCCATCCGCCGCAACGGCGATCGGCGCTCTGGCCAACAAACCCGCGCGGTAGACATCTCCGATGCATCGCCTCGCGTCAGTCCTGCGCCACACCGGGCTACCAACTAGATTTCGTGCGGGCGTTGGGTGCGGTCACGATTCCAATGGCAGCAGAGTCTGCAGGAAGGTGCGCCGACATGAATCGTTGTGCGGGCGCGGTTCTCAAGGCAGCGATCGGTGTTCTTCTGGTTGGCGTTGCACTGACCAGCTGCGGGGGTACTGCAGCGATGAATGGTGAGCAGTCCACACCGGCCAGCTCTTCGGAGCGGTCCTCGCGGACGACGGGACCTGCTGCGCCAACACAGTCATCGGCCGAGGGGTCGGCGGCGCCGTCGCTCGCCGAGACCTCTACGGATGCGAGGCTGACGTTCGCCGAGACGACAGCCGCCAGCATGGCGGGTTCGTGCGAGCCGTACAGCAGCACGCTGGCTGGGCTGGCGCGCGACAGCGATTCCATTGTGCTGGGAGTCGTTGTCGCAGAGCGGCCGTTCATCGAGGGAACATATGGGCCCGCAGCATTCTCGAATCAACGTGCGGAGCTCACGCCGCGGCGAGGAAACTTCCTGAACCGCCTCCTGCTGGTGGACGTCGAACAGACACTGAGCGGAGAACCCTTGCAGACCGTGGAGGTGATTGTCGAAGGCTGGATATCGGATACACCTGAAGACGTATGGGTGCCGATCGCGTTCGACGGCAATCACCGACTGGCGCCGGGCGACCGCGCCGTGTTGCCATTGACAAAATCGATGGAAGGAGACCCAGTCTCGACACCTGATTCTTACTCACTTGCATGCACCGGACCCTTTGTGATTGCTGAAGGTCTAGTTCTCCCGAAGCCCGATTCGACGGATTTTCGTGAAGAAGGCGCTTACTCCATGTCTGAGAAGCAGTTGGTCGAGGCAATTCGAACTGCAGGCTGAGGCGTTCCCGCCCAAGGCAGAATCCAGCTTGGCTGCCACGCTCAACAGCTCGCGCTCGCGCTGGTGACGCAGCGTCCTGGAGCCTTCAACCCCTGCGAGCGGAAAAAGCGCTCCCGTGATCCACGACCCTCGCAGCGCAGTGATCACCGCGGCAACGCTCCGGCGGGCGACCCACTCCGATGACCTCGGCGTCACGCGCAACCTGACGGCCCTGCGCCGGCATGGCCCGCGGCACGAAGGAGCGACCTGCCCTCCAAGCGGTGCGAGCACAGCAAAAAGCCCCTCACCTGCGGACGGTGAGGGGCGACGCGTCGGGATGACAGGATTTGAGCCTGCGACCCCTTGACCCCCAGGCGATGGGCAGATGCCGATCGCCTGCACTGCAACGCATTTGACAAATGCCAAGTGCGTTGCTTGTGCGTCATGCGTATCAGGAGGTTGAAGTTTGGTCACTGCCGTGGCCACTGGCTGGACATTGCCGCTACTCGTTTGCCCCGGCCATCAGGTAAGGAAGCGCCTTGCAGGATCGAGCGATAGTGCCGCCTGTCAGAGGTTGGTGGACCTGACCTCCGTCGGTTCTCGAGTTGTTTCATGAGCATGGTCATGACAGTCACCAGGTGCCCAACATGCCTTACTTCAACGCCGAGCGTCGTCACCGGCCCGGCGAACTGGACCATGCGATCTGAGCGCGAGAAGTTGGCACGACGTCGGGCCCCGCCACCTGGAGGTGTACCAGGCAGCCATGAGAGACGGAATCAAACCGCAGAGATCTGAGAACGGCTATACATCGACCTTCTCCAGCCAGAGGCCGCCGGGCCGTTGATTGGCCGCGTCCGGTAGGAAGCGTTGGACAATGTCCGGGCGACCTTGCCAAATCTGGTCATTGAACATCAGGACGCGCCACGATTTGTTGCCGGCAAGAAATGCATGAATGAGGTATATTTCATTCCAGTCGCGCGGGCGCTTTAGCCAATCGTCCTTATATTCGAGAGGCCAGAACATGTCGTGGATGTGAACGATCACCCCGACCGGAAGTGTCGGCAGGACGTGCAAGGTCGTCCACACCACATCGGAGCCGGCCTTCACCACGTGCGTCGAGTCAAGGAAAAGGAAGTCGCCCGGACCAAGCTTGGTGTACGTCGACAACGGGACGTCCTGGACCATGTTGCGCAGCAGGTCCACCTGGTCCGTCCCCCTGAGCAGTCCGAATAAGCGCTCCGGGTGTGGTTCGACACACTGAATTCTTGTCGGGAGATCGTACGCCTCGAAGGTATCTAGTGCCACGGCCGTCGAGTAGCCGGACCCGACCTCCAAAACCTGTGACGGCCGGAAGCGCCGCAGCATCGAATGATAGACCGCGGCGTCACCGAGGCTGTACATGCTTGCCTGCTTGTATCGTGCGTTCTGCGGCAACTCCTTCCACATCGGGCCCAACTCCCCGGCCAACCGCGCCATTTCGTCGAGGTCGATATCTATTCCGGCCGGCATCACGGTTCGAGTTGCCCAAGCCGCCGCTCGGCGACCGTCCGCCGAGTCAGTGAGTGGTGAGTAGTAGTGCCGTAGCGGCGCGAACGGGGGTTGCCTCACCACCGACGCGACATCCTGGCAGGTTCGCCTCATCCTCGCGCGCATGTTTGCCATGAGGTCAATATGCACTAACGCCGGGCGGGAGCGGATCGCGGGTCCGGCGGACCCTTGTGTGTTATCACAGCGAAACATGTGCCTTACTTCAACGCCGAGCGTCGTCACCGGCCCTGCGAACTGGACAATGCGGCCGTGGTCAGGAATTCTCGGCCACTGATACGGCGTCGTTGTCGACGGCAAGCCGAGACGACCACTGTCTGGATATCCGCATACTGGCTCAGTTCGGGTCGCCGTTGACAGTCGCGGCCACCTTTGGCGCGAAACCCATGTCGATGCACCGTTTCGTGGTGCCACCGACGTTGACGGGGATGTCGGTGTTGTCCCGGCGACCCGACCCGGCACATCGGTCGCTATGCCAATACCCGAGCGATCTCGGTGATGATCACGATGGAACAATCACCAGTCGCTCAACATGCCTTACTGTAGGGATTGGAGTTGTCCGCGGAGGCTGGACTGCCCAGCGGCACTTTGCACCCGATCCTGGCTCGCCTGGAAGCGCTGGGATGGGTGGACAGCGCTTGGGAGAACGTCGATCCGCAGAAGGTCGAACGCTCGCGCCGTCGCTACTACCGGATCAGCGAGCACGGGCTGGCCCTCGCCCGGGTTTCGCTGGCCGAGGCATACTCCCGCCGTGCTCGAACGATGGGCCGACTGCGCCCGCTCGGGGAGACGTCGTGAACAAGCTGCCACCGGGATCATCCGCACCCCAACGCCGGTCGCGGCCCGCTCTGATCGCATTGAGCGTGCTTCCACTGCCGGCCAAGTCTCGCGATCGGTGGAGCGATGAGTACCGTGCCGAGCTGGTGGGATTGCCCTGGACCCATAAGATCGCCGAGGCTGCCAGCGCAGTGGCCGGCGCTGTCAATCTGCGTGCCGCCCTGAAGATTGATTCAGACAAGTATCATCACTCCGACCACCAACTGGTCCTGTCGAATTGGGCGCCACCGCTATATGACGGTCAATCAGGATAACCCCGAGAACCGCAAGTACCGGCATCGTGAACGCATCAATTGCGGTCGGATCAAGGAAGGTCCCGCGACTGAATCACTGCGACCGTACCGTCCTTTCCTGGCGAGGCCGGCCCGATCCCCTAGTGTCGCGTGAAATTGGTTTCTTTACTTCGGGTGGCGTGCTGGATGATGTCGTCGGCGGTCTTGGTCCAGGTGAATGGCTGGCAGTCGGTGTTCCAGTTGTCGATGAACCGGGTGATCGCGCCGATGAGGTCGGTGACGGAGTTGAACGCGCCGCGGCGGATGGCTTGGCGCGTGATGATGCCGAAGAAGATCTCGACCATGTTCATCCAGGACCCGGACGTTGGGGTGAAATGCATGGTGACGCGGGGGTTCCGGGCCAGCCACGCCTTGACCCTGGGGTGCTTGTGGGTGGCGTAGTTGTCCACCACCAGGTGCAGCTGCACCCGCGGGTAGGCCTTCGCGACCTGCTTGAGGAACCGCAGGAATTCATCTGAGCGGTGCCGGGGCAGGCAGGTCTGGGTGACCCTGCCGGTCGCGACCTCCAGGGCGGCGAACAGCGTGGTGGTGCCGTGCCGGACGTAGTCGTGCGTCCATCGCTCGGGCAGATCGGGTCGCATCGGCAGGATCGGCGCGGTCCGGTCCAGGGCCTGGATCTGGCTTTTCTCATCGATCGACAGCACCACGGCCTTCTCCGGAGGGTCCAGGTACAGACCGACGACATCCCGGATCTTGGCCTCCAGTTCCGGGTCGGTGGAGAACTTGAACGTCTCCTGCCGCCAGGGTTTGATGCCCCATCGCTTCCAGATCTTGGCCACCGTGACGTTCGAGATCCCCAACTGCTTGCCCAGAATCCGGCTCGACCAGTGCGTCACCCCGAGCTGCTCCGGCGGCGGCTGCAGCGTCGCGTTGATCACCTCGATCTGATCGATCTCCGGTTCCCGGCCTTTCTTCGGCCGATCGTCCAAGCCGGCCAAACCCTCAGTCATGTAACGGTTCCGCCAACCGATGACCGTCGGCCGGGTCGACCCCACCTTGTCCACGATCTCGTTCGTGCCGATCCCCTCAGAGGCCAGCAAAACGATCCGGGCGCGCCGGGCCAAACCCGCCGGAACCGAGGTCGACCGCACCCACGACTCCAGCACCTTACGGTCGGAGTCCGACACCACCGGGACAGGGCTACGAGACATACCCCATTCTCTCGAAATCACCAGCGAAGGTAAAGCCAACACGCTAACGCGACACTAGCCGACCAGATGACCCACGTCGCCGTGGAAGGCAGGCGGCCGCCCGGGCGCGAGCACGGCGACGATTCCACGGAGGCGGAGGTGCCCAGTGTTATGAAGGCCCAACCATTGATAAGGGCCAGTCGAGGCCGCGCCGTCAACCCGTTGAGGGCGCAGTTCGACCGGCGGTTGCGGTTGCGCGGTGCTGCGGTGTTCGTGCAGGTGCTCACCGATCTCGGCAATGACGCAGGGCTTCAGGGTCGATTCGAATTGGCCGAGCGGTACCTCACGCGGGCGATCACGGTGGCCGCTTCCCACCGCGGCTGCACGATCGAAGGCATCGGCGCCCGCAATGCCATGGCCATCACCTGGAAAGACATCGGCCAGTACCCGCGTGCAGGGGCCATGTTTCGGGGTGTCGTTGCCGACCTCCTACGCACGGTCGGACCACGCTCCCCTGCCGTGGCGACGTCCTTCCACAACTTGGGCGGTCTCGCTCACGCCCAAGCTGATTATCGGTCGGCAGAGTCGTTGGCTACTCGAGCAGTTCGACTCCGCACCAACTGCTTTGGGCCAGACAAGTGTGCTGTTGCCGCGGACCTCGCGGTGTGCTCGCCGCTTCTCAATTCGGCCTGAGACGCCTGGATGCAGCGGAAGCGAGCTGCTACCAGCGGGCAATGGCGATCTACGAACCAGCGCTAGGGCCCGACCACTACGAGGTCGCGGTCGTCCTCAACGGGCTAGCAACCACACTGAGCTGAACGCGACAACCCGGCTGGAGCCGAGTCCTTCTACCAGCGGGCACTGGCCATCAGCATCAGCCTGCTCGGATACGACCATCCCGAGGTGGGGCTTCTGCTGAACAATCTGGGCGTCGCATATCGACAGTCCGGCCAACTCGACATGGCAGCCGCGCATTACACCAGGGCCCTACCACTACTGGTCACTTCGCTCGGTGACGATCACCCCACCGTGAGAACCTGCCGCGAAAACCTGGCTCGCCTCAGATGAGGCCAATTGGCGGCTCATCAAGAAGGACGCCATCCCGCACGCCAGGAACGAAGACGCCCGTTTTACTCATGGCAAGCCTCCGAACGAAGAGGCCAACTCGCATAACACCCAGTCAATGCAAGTTGACCCGGTGGGGCGCCGAGGGATTCCCACCCCACTCGACCGGGGTGCCCACGGCACCCGACCGGGGTGAAGTCTTGGGGTCCCGTACGGCCGCCCCTCAGCATCCCGTTTCGACCGGCGACCCGCGTCGTGTCACCCTGGCGGGTTTCGGCAACCGGCAATACTCAGGCGGCCGAACCGCGAGGCTCCTTCCGCAGATGGGCGCTCCCGACTGGGTGCCGATCACCCTGATCACAGTCATTGCTGAGTTGAGATACCTATCGCTCCGGTGGTGCGCGGGTAGTCAATCAGCCCTCGGGTTTTCCATGCCTGACCAGTGTCT
>CAVSLZ010000005.1:0-178524 GCA_963728865.1 uncultured Actinomycetota bacterium
CGGCAGGACACGCCCGGCACGGCCGCTGAGCCTCGCGCGGCAGGTGAATTCAGAACGGCCGGGGTTGATCTGGCCTCGCAGGACAACAGGACTGCGTTGGCCGAGATCCGTTGGCAGGGCGCGTGTGCCGTGCTGGAGTCGGTGCGGATGGGTGTCGGTAACGACGCGATCGTCGACGCCGCCGGGCGCGCCGAGTTGATCGGCATCGACTGCCCATTGGGCTGGCCGGCCGCGTTCACCGACTTCGTCCTGGCCGCCAGGCGTGGCACCCTTCGGGCCGATGCCGGGGCGACTGCTGCAGCAAAGCAGCGACTCGCGTACCGGCACACCGACATCGCGGTGCGGGAGATGACGGGCCGCTGGCCGTTGAGCGTGTCGGCCGACCGGATCGCGTACCCCGCCATGCGGTGCGCCGGCCTGCTCGCGCGGCTGGCCGGCGATGGCTACCGGGTCCGCCGCAGCGGTGTCGGCTCCGCCGTCGCAGAGGTGTACCCGGCGGGCGCGCTGCTGGTCTGGAAGGTGAACGCGGCCGGACCGAAATCGGACCGGTCGGTGCTGACCGCACTCGTCGACGACCTGGTCGCCCGGACGCCGTGGCTGGACTGGGCCGATGGGGCGCCAGTGTGCCGACGGGATCACGACGCGCTGGACGCGGTGATCTGCGCGATCGTCGCGGGGGCCGTGCTGGTGGGTCGCACCGCTGGACCGCCCGACGGTGCGCCGGCCGAGGAGGAGGGCTGGATCCACCTGCCGGATGCGACGTTCCTCCGGACCGGCCCGGGGTCGGTCACCGGCAGCTGACGACGGTCAACGACCCGTTCGACCCGCCCGGGCCGGCCTCGGAGGCGACCGCGTAGCCGCAGCCGTCATCGGTCGCTGCGATGCCTTCGGCCTGCGGTTGTGCGACGAGCGGGAGCCGGCGGTGCGGCCAATCCGGGAAGTCGGTCAGTGGCGCCGAGTCGTCCGGCGCGGTGTACTGCTGCACCTCGTCATAGGTCAGCAGCAGCACGCGCCCGGGCCCGGATGCAAGATCGGTGGCGACGTTGCCGGTGAACAGGGTGCGCAGCGGTCGCTCGGCGGCCGGCGGTCGGAACTCGCGGACGAAGGCGAGTTCCCCGCCGCCCGGTGCGCCGATGTACATCCGGTGCGGCGGCGACCCTTTCTGGTCCGGTTTGGTCACCACGATCACCGACCCGTCGGGATTCACCAGCATCGACTCGGCGTTCTGCGGGCCGTCCGGGTAGCGGTACTCCCAGGCATCTGCCGGAACCGGGTCGGCCGGCGGCGGATCCAACGCCGGCTCCGCCAACCGGTACACCGTGATGCTGTCCCGCCGGGCCGCGTTGTCGCCGATATCACCCACATACAAACAGGTGTCGGCCGCCGCGCCGGGGAGTGGAGTGCTGCCGCAGGCTCCGGAGGTCAGGGCTTCGGCGTTGTCGGCGGACATCCCGTCGACGGCGATGTGGGCGACCACCTCGCCGGTACCGTTCACGGCGACGATGGTGTCGGTGCCGGTCTCGTCACCGATCAGGAAGAAGACCCCCGGTTCGGTGGAGCCGGCGGCGATTCCGCTGGCCTCGTCCGCGACGCCCGGGCCGAGTTGGACGGTGCGCTCGGTGAAATCTGCCGCAGCGGTGACCGTTGTGGAAGCCGCCGCCGTCGGCGGTGTGTCGGAGGTGCTCCCACCCGCCGTCGCGGTGGGTCGTGAGGCGGCCGTGTGGGTCGCGCCGGCGGACGCGCTGAGTCCGGTGTCAGCCGACGAGCCGATGGTCCCGCGGTCGGCCGCAGGCCCCGACGTGCATCCCCCGACTATCGCCCCGGCGACCAGCAGGGTCAGCACAGCCCGCGTTCTCATCGTCCCCCTCGCCGGCCCGCAGCGTCATCGACCCCTCGAGGTGCGGCCTGGCCTCAGCTGAGTCTCTCATTGGTGGGGAGGCTCCCGGCCTGCCTGCGGTAGAGGACCCGTTCACCCTCGTTGGACGTGTAGTCGGCCGCCCGCTCGAATTCGGCTCGCGCCTCATCGGTGCGGCCCAGGCGCCGCAGGAACGTTGCCCTGGCGGCCGGCAATGGCGGGTACCCGGCCAGCGCCGGTTCGTCGACAAGTCTGTCCAGCAGTTCGAGACCAAGCGCGGCGCCGTCCGCCATGCCGACAGCCACGGCCCGGTTCAGTGCAACCACCGCTGACGGGAGCACGTGGGCCAGGACGGTGTAGAGCGCTGCGACGCGCCGCCAGTCGGTGTCGTCGACACTTCGCGCCTGCGCGTGGCAGGCCGCGATGGCGGCTTGCAGCGTGTACGGGCCTCCACCGAGATCCTCTGCGGCGCGCAGCGAACCGAGGCCACGCCGGATCAGGGTGACGTCCCAGCGTCGTCTGTCCTGGTCCTCCAGCAGCACCGGCTCACCATTCGGTCCCCTGCGGGCCGGCAGCCGGGAGGCCTGCAGTTCCATCAGCCCCAGCAGGCCGAACACCTCCGGCTCCCCGGGTTGCAGCACGGCCAGCACCCGGCCCAGTCGGATCGCGTCGGAGCAGAGCTCCGGACGGGTCCAGTCGTCACCGCTGGTCGCCGCATAGCCCTCGCTGAAGATCAGGTAGAGCACCCGCAGCACCGCGTCCAGCCGGGCCGGAAGGTCGGCGGCCGGCGGAAGGGCGAAGCTGACCTGCTGCTCGGTGAGGACCTTCTTGGCGCGGGAGATGCGTTGCCCCATGGTCTTCTCGCTGACCATGAAGGCGCGGGCGATGTCCCTGGTCCGGAGGCCGCCGAGGGTGCGCAGGACCAGTGCGACCTGGGCGTCGACAGCCAGTACCGGATGACATGCGGTGAAGATCAGGCGCAGCAGGTCGTCCGGCACGGCGGCGTCCAGTCGGTCGTCGACCCCGGCCATCGGGTCACCTCCGTCCGGTTGCCGGTCCGGGTAGCGCGCGAGCGTCGCGAGTTTGCGCTGCAGGGTCGCCGAGCGCCGGTGCTGATCGACGGCCAGGTGTTTGGCGGTTGCCATCAACCACGAGGCCGGGTGATCGGGGATGCCGTCGCGTGGCCACTGCCGCAGGGCGATCTCCAGGCAGTCCTGGGCCAGGTCCTCCGCGATGACGAAGTTGCCGGTGATCCTTGCCAGCGCGGCGACCAGGCGGCCGGATTCGATGCGCCAGACCGCCTCGACCGCCGCCGTGGTCGCCGTCATCTATGCCGTTGCGCCGGGATCGGCGGGCGGCCCGAAGTCCTCGGGGCCGAACACCCGCAGGAGGTCGGCTTCGCCCTCCCAGCCCGGCCACGAGTCGCGGTGCGCCTTGAGGAAGCGGTTCGTCCACTCGACGGCGTCCTCGAGGGCGCGAACGTCATAGACGGCGTAGCTGATCAGTTCACGGCCCTCGGTGAACGGGCCGTCCACGGCGGAGAGTTGGCCGCCGGTCAGGGCGACGCGGGCTCCTGCGGAACTGGGGTGCAGACCCTGGGTGTCCACCAGGACACCGGCGTTGGTGGCCTCCTCGCCGAGTGTGGCGATGGCGGCCATCAGTTCGGGCGGGGGCGGAGTGGCGGGGACGGTGACGGCACGGAGCAGGACGAGACAGCGCATGAGGGAACTCCTTTGCGGTTGGTGGGGATTGTTCAGGACAGCTGGCGGTAGAGGTGCAGGCTGGTGCTGCTCAACCACGCCCAGACGAACAGCACGGCAGCGGTGAAGGCCAGATGGGTGACGGGTGACGTCGAACCTGACGCGAGCGCTGCGAACCCTGCCAGCAGCCCGAGCCCGGCGATCGCACTGCCGACCGCGCGGCCGCGCCGCCACCGCCGACGGAACCTCACCGCGAGCAGCAGCGAGGCGGCGATGAGCGCCAGGAATCCGACGCCGGCGAACGCGAGGTGCAAGGCGCCGGCCATGGTCTGATCCACCGGGGGCCCGTCCGGGGTGCCGACCGGGAATGCATTCATCGGGTCGGCCCTGAACACCCCTGCACCGACCAGTCCGGCACCGAACACACCCAGCAGGATCGGCACCGACCGCCGGCCGACGCCCGCACCCAGGGCGCGCCGAAACCCGACTGCCGCAGCGAGGACCATCAGCCCGGTCACGATCAGGTTGACGACCTGGACCCAGCCCGCAGACCCGTTGGCCAGCAGGCTCCACTCATGCCGGCCGAGATCGAAGCCATCGCGGACGGCGGCCTGCACGAGGCTCAGGGCGACGTAGAACGGGCCGGCGATGATTCCGTAGCCGAGCAGCGACCGGGTGATCCGGTCCTCGGGGCGGCAGTCAGCCTCCGGTCCCGCCCCCCGCCCGGCCGCGGCCGACGTTGAACCCCCGGTGGTTGAGCTCATCAGAAACCCCTTTCATCCGGTCCGCCCGTTGCCGACCTTCACCACCTCCTCGATCGGGACACGACCACTTCTACCCACTGCAGAACTTTTTCTGCTGACGCCTGGACCACCCTCCCGTCGGCGCCCTCGAGCGCAACGGGCAGGATCGAAGGGTGAGCATTCGGGTAGTGGGCATCGGCGGGTCGGTCGACTCCGGCTCCCAGTCGGATCGGGTGTTGCGCGCGGTGCTGTCCGCGGTGCAGGGCCTGGGCGCGGAGGTGTCGGTGTTCTCGGGCCTTGACCTCGACCTCCCGCCGTACCACTCTGGCGCGGTGCTGCCCGACATGGCGCTGGACTACGTCGAGGCGGTTCGCGCCGCGGACGCCGTGGTGATCAGCTCGCCCGGCTACCACGGGACCGTGTCCGGGCTGGTCAAGAACGCCTTGGACTACCTCGAGGAGCTGCGCGGGGACCGCCGGCCCTATCTGGACGGGCGCGCCGTCGGCCTGGTGTGTGTCGCCGGCGGCTGGCAGGCGGCCGTGGGCACCCTGGCCACGTTGCGGCAGATCGTGCATTCGCTCCGCGGTTGGCCGACCCCCATCGGCTTGTCGATCAACAGCAACGTCACGGTGTTCGACGAGCACGGCCATACCGATGACGCCTCGACGGGCACCGCGATCGACGTACTGGCCGGCCAGTTGGTGGGCTTCAACCATCGGGGAATCACGCAGTTGGGGGCCGAGCGGCGATGACAGCGAACCTCACGCAGGCCACCGACGATCTTCGAGCGGCGCGGGACTTCCTCATCGCGCACCGCGACGACTACCGCGGCGCGGTCGACGGTTTCGAGTGGCCCCGGCCGGCGAGCTTCAACTGGGGCACCGAGTGGTTCGACGTCATCGCGGACGAGCGACCCGATCAGCCCGCCCTGGTGATCGCGGAGCAGGACGGCCGCTCCCGTTCCTGGACCTTCGCGGAGTTGTCGGCCCGGTCCGACCAGGTGGCCGGCTGGCTGGAGGCGAACGGCGTCACCCGCGGCGACCGGATCGTGCTGATGCTCGGCAACCAGGTCGAGCTGTGGGAGATCTTGCTGGCGGCGATCAAGATCGGGGCGGTGATCATCCCGGCCAGCACCCTGCTGACCGAGGGCGACCTCGCGGACCGGGTACGACGGGGGAGCGCGCGGTTCGTCGTCGCCCGGGATGTGGACGCGCTCAAGTTCCGTGCCGTCCGGGGGACGTTCCTGCGGATCGCGGTCGGCCGGCCGGTCGAGGGCTGGATCGAGTATGACGATGCCGCCGATTTCCCCGTGACGGCAGGGGGTTTCATTCCGGAGGGGTGGTCACGGGCCACCGATCCGCTCTTCCTCTACTTCACCTCCGGCACCACCGCGCTCCCCAAACTCGTTCAGCACAGCCAGGTCTCGTACCCGATCGGGCACCTCAGCACGATGTACTGGATCGGCCTGCGGCCAGGGGAGGTGCATCTCAACATCTCCTCGCCCGGCTGGGCGAAACACGCCTGGTCCAATGTGTTCGCGCCGTGGCTGGCCGGAGCGACTGTGCTGGTGCACAACTACACCCGCTTTGACGCGGCCGCGTTGATGCGGGTGATGGCGGAGCAGCAGGTGACGACGTTCTGCGCGCCCCCGACGGTCTGGCGGATGCTGATCCAGGCGGACCTGAGCCAGCTCGCATCCCCGCCCCGAGAGGCGCTGGCCGCCGGCGAGCCGCTCAACCCCGAGGTGATCGAGCAGGTCAGGCGGTCCTGGGGGGTGACGATCCGCGACGGATTCGGCCAGACGGAAATGACCCTGGCGGTCGGCAACACACCCGGTCAACCGGTCAAGGTCGGCTCGATGGGCCGTGAGATGCCCGGCTACCGCGTGGTTCTGGTCGATCCGGTCACCGGGACCGCCGGTGACGAGGGAGAGATCTGCGTCGACCTCGGCATGCAGACCGTCGCACTGCTCACCGGATACGCGGGCGAACCGGAGCGGACGGCGGAGGCCACCCGCGGCGGTCTCTACCGCACCGGCGACATCGGCATCAGGGATACCGACGGCTACATCACCTACGTCGGCAGATCAGACGACATCTTCAAGGCGTCGGACTACCGCATCTCGCCGTTCGCGCTGGAATCGGTGCTGCTCGAGCACCCTGCGGTCGCCGAGGCAGCGGTGGTGCCGTCGCCCGACCCGGTCCGGCTGGCGGTACCCAAGGCCTACGTCACGCTCGCCGAGGGCTACCACCCGAACAAGGTGGCGGCCAAGCTCATCTTCGACCATTCCCGGCAACGGCTTGCCCCGTACCAGCAGATTCGCCGGCTCGAGTTCGGCGCACTCCCGAAGACCATCTCGGGCAAGCTGCGCAGGGTCGAGCTGCGCGAGCAGGAGGTGCAGTTGCACGGCGCGCGCTCGGGTCGGCGCAAGGACGGTGGCGTCGAGTACCGCATCGAGGATTTCCCGCCGCCGCGCTGACCGCTCCGCCCGAGCTCACGCTCCGGCGCTGAGAACCTCTCGGGCAAAAGCGATCTCGCAGGCCAGTTGACGCAATCGTTCCTCGACCACCATGGAGCCGTGGCCGGCGTCGTAGCGGTACACCGCGTAACCCGCGCCCCGTCCGGCCAGTGCGTCGAGATAGTTCTCGATCTGCCGGATCGGGCACCGCGGGTCGTTCTCGCCTGCCAGCACGAGCACCGGCACCCGCACCCGGTCGACATAGGTCAGCGGCGAGGAATCACGGTAGGCATCCGGTACCTGCTGCGGCGACCCACCGAACAGGGCGCGGTCGTAGGCGCGGAGCTGCTCCATCTCGTCCTCGTAGGCGGCGACATAATCCGCGACCGGCACCCCGGCCAGTCCGGCGACCCAGCGGTCCGGCTCGGTGCCGATCGCCAGCAGGGTCAGGTACCCACCCCAGGAGTACCCGCCGATCAGCGATGCGGCGGCGTCGACGACGCCCTCAGTGACGAGATGATCGTGCACAGCGGCTATGTCGGCGAGCTCGACGTGTCCCACCCGTTCGGTGAGGGCGTCCCGCCAGGCCGAGCCGTAACCGGTGGACCCGCGGTAGTTGACGTTGACGACGGCGAAACCGGCGTCCAGCCAGGCGGCACGGCTCGCGTCGTACGAATCCTCGTCACCGGCCGCGGGACCGCCGTGCACGGCGAAGATCGTCGGCCAACCTCCGGGCGGCCGGGCCCCGGAGCGAACGGCCGGACCGCCGGGGACAGCCAGCAGTGCATGGATCCGGCCACCCGGGCCGTCCACCCAGACGTCGTTCACCGGTTCGGATCCGGGTGCCGGCTCGCCGGGCGCCGCGAGCAGCACCCCGTCCCGGCCGGCGGCATCCAGGACGCGCAGTTGTGCGGGCGATGCGGCGCTGGACCACCGGTACCAGACCGACCCGTCAGGGCGCCCCGACGCTCCGGACACCACTCCGGGGGTGACCGGAAGGTCGGCCAACTCGCCGGTGGCGAGGTCGTAGCGGTGGACGGTCGTCCGGGCGGCGTGGGTGTGCAGGACGATCAGCGCGGCACCGTCCGCCGAGAAATCGGCGTCCAGATCACCCGGCAGATCGATCGGTAGTTCAGTCACCGCCCCGGACGCGAGATCCCAGAGCAGCAGCTCTTCCCGCCCTCTGCGCTCGTGCCCGACCAGCAACCGCTGGTCGCCCGCGACCGGTGAGAAGGCCAGCGCGCCGAGCCCCCTGCCGGGCGCATCCGACAGCTCGCCGATCACCTCGCCGGTGGGCAGGGCAAACGCCCGCAGCGCCGGGTACCGCGAATCGCCGTGCTCGGAATGGGAGAGCACCCAGATGGTCTCGTCCGTGGAAAGCGCACCGACACCGCCGTCCTCGGCGTGCCGGTACACGATCTGGGGCTCAGCGTCGCCGGTCGTGAGGTGCACGCGGGTTCCGTCGTCATCCGAGAATCCCGCCAGCACAACGCTTCTGCCGACCTCGAGACCGGCGGCGTAGCCGGGGGCCACCTCTGGCAGTGCCCAGCGGGCGGCTCCGGCTGATGCATGGCTGCCGAACGGCTGCGCGCGCCAACCACCGAACTCGTCGCCGGCGGTGTCGTCGAACCACCAGAGCTCGGCCCCGTCGGCCGACAGCCTGGCATGCACCGTGCCGTCGGGCCGGTCGGTGGCGGGGGTGTGCGTGTCGGTGCGCAGATCCCAGCAGGAGACCTCGAAGCGACCGGTCGCGTTGGAGACGTAGACGACGCGGTCCGGCTCGTCACGGGCCCAGTGCGGCAGGCTGAGCCGGACGGCGGAGAACCGCCGCCGCCAGCGGTCCTCCTGCTCGGGGTCGTCGAAAAGGGTCTGCGGGACGGGGGCGATCGGGTGCTGGGTGGTGGACGGGGACATGACGTCATCCTGCCTGGTGATGCCGGTCCGAACCGGCAGCACAGCACGGGATCCTCAGCTGCGAACTTCCCTGGACAGCGCTGATGCGGCCCGGCGGAGCCGTCGAACGGCGGCGCCGATCCGGTCCGGGGTCAACTCGTCACGCGCGCCGGCAACGCCGATGGACACCGTGTGACCGCCGATCGGCACCGCCACCCCCCGGACGTCGGGATGGCGCTCGGAATCGCTGACCGCAAAGCCTTCGCCGCGGATCAGGTGCAGCTCGCGGAGCAGTGCTGTCGGCGAACCGATCGTGGACGTCGTAGGTTGGTCCATCCCGGCCGCGGCGAGCAGTGACAGGACGGTCTCGTCGGAGAGTTGGGCAGCGATGGCCTTTCCGACGGCGGTGTTGTGCAGCATCTCGTGCTCACCCGCTCTGGGGACCCGGTCGTCGTTCAATGACGTCGCGACGTGCAGACAGCGGACGGCCGCGCCGTCGAGGGTGAACAGCACGCAGGCCGGGGCCTCCGGAGATACCAGGCGGGCCATCAGTGGCCGCGCGACACAGACGAGTCGCTCGGTCAGGCTGCCGCTGGGCAGCGCGTGACCGGCGAGTGGCGAGCCCAACACGTACCCGACGCTGTCCGGTGCCCGGACGACGTATCCACGCACCTCCAGCGCGGCCAGATACCGGAATGCCGAACTCTTGGGGAGCGCCAGGGTGGCGGCAAGAAAGGACAGGGTGACACCGTCGGGGTTGTCCGCCAGCAGATCGATGATGTCGCACACCCGGTCCACCGCGCGCAACGGGTACAGGCTCGGGCGTGCCTCGGTGGAGTCGATCACCACACGTGTCCTCCCCAAATGCGATCACCGCGGTCACGGTGTGCCGTCCGAGCACGGGGAGCCTGCGGCTCATCCTCGACAGCCCGCCCCCGCGGCACTGCCATGGAAGGGAACGGATCCCGAGCTCCAACGCAACGATCACTGTTCCAGACCGGCATGAATTCCTCGCCGGGTGTCCATCGGAGTCGAGGGCGGAGGGGATGCACGAACCTTGACTCTTCGATGGGAAATCACTGTGAGCTGACCCAGGGCAGGGGCACGACCCATGATGATCGGATCGGGCCCCCGCCCACTGGTCGGGGTGACAGGATTTGAACCTGCGACCTCTTCGTCCCGAACGAAGCGCGCTACCAAGCTGCGCCACACCCCGAGGACTGGTCGAGTCTAGCCGATGTCGATCGGTGCCCGGGACCATCCGGTGCAGGTTCGCTCAGCGTGCGGCGGGCAACTCCATCGACCGGGACTGCACTGCGGCGGCGCTCCCCGGCGGGACGTCGAGTGCGATCCGCGGGCGCAGCGTGATCAGCGTCGCCTCCGGCCGACAGCAAAAGCGCATCGGCATGTACGGGCTGGTGCCCAGCCCGGCCGACACGTTCAGCACCGTGTGCGAGCCCCAGCGGGACACCCCCCTGGCCCTCGACCGGTCGATCCCGCAGTTGGTCACCAACGCCCCGACGCCGGGCAGCCTGACCTGGCCGCCGTGCGTGTGGCCGGCGAGCACCAGGTCGTACCCGTCCGAGGCGAAGCCGTCCAGGACGCGGGGCTCGGGTGCGTGCGCGACGCCGATCCGCACGACCGCGGTGCGGTCCGCGGGTCCGGCGATCAGGTCGTAGCGGTCCCGGCGGGTGTAGGGATCGTCAACGCCGGCCAGCGCAATCCGCTGCCCGCGGACGGTCAGCACCGTCTTGCTGTTCGTCAGGTCGGACCAGCCCCGTTCGGCCTGCGCGGCCCGCAGATCGCGCCACGGCAACGAATCGCCCCTGCGCGGCGACTGGGCCGCCGGGAGGAAGTAGCGGTGCGGCGACTTCAGGACGGGTGCGTTGAAGTCGTTGTTGCCGAAGACGAAGGCACCGGGGACGTCCAGCAGCTCACCGAAGGCCGCGAGCGCGGCCGGTACGGCCTTCACGTGGGAAAGGGTGTCGCCCGTGTTGACCACCAGGTCAGGGCGCAGGTCGGCCAGCGAAGCGACCCACGCGGCCTTGCGACGTTGCCCGGGGACGATGTGCAGATCCGACAGGTGCAGCACCCGGATCGGCCATGCCCCCGGTTCGAGAAGCGGCAGTTCCACGCGGCGGAGCGCGAACAAGGACGGCTCGACCAGGGTCGACCACGCCGCGGCGGCAACGCCACCGGCGACCACCGATCCGGTGGCGAGGACGGCGGTCCGGCGGTTGGAAGGCATCAGGCAAGCGTAATCAAGCAGCAGGGGTGCCCCGGACGGACCGGCCGCTCCGCCGGCTGTCGACTGCCGGCTCCGCCGGCTGTGAGATCTAGCCGGCTCCGCCGGCTGTGAGGATCTAGCCGGCTCCGCCGGCGGACACGAACAGCGTGATCGTCGACCCCGGCAGCGCGGTCGACTTGGGGCTCTGGTCGACGACGACGTTGACGGCGGTCCCGGTGTTCTGCCGTGGCGACACGGTGACGGTGAAGCCCGCAGCAGTCAGCTGCGCCTTGGCCTCGTCGATGTTCCGGCCGATCATCGTCGGTACCTGGGTGTCGGACGCGCCCTGCAGGTACTCCGGATCGGCCGGCCGGAAGAAGGTGTCCTGCTTGCCCTCCTTGAGGGGTTTCATTGCGGCGAACCAGGTCTGGGCCGGAACCGAGCCGCCGGACATGCCCTGCCCGCTCATCGCCTCGTCGGTCGAACAGGTCCGGATCGGGTCCTTACAGATCGATTGCGGGCGCGGCTCGGAATCCCACACGATGACCGAGGTGCTCATCTCCGGAGTGAAGCCGAGGAATGCCGACGACTTGTATTCCTGGGTCGTCCCCGTCTTGCCGGCGGCGGTCCAGTTCCAGCCCGCCGCCGATGCGGAGGCGGCGGCGGTGCCGTCTCCGATCAGGTCGCCCTCCATGGTCACCGCCAGCGTCCTGGCCAGCTCGGCCGGAACAGCCTGGTCGCACGGGGTCTTGTCCCAGGTGACGAACTTGCCGTCGCGGTCGGTGATGGTGTCGATCGGCGTCGGCGGGCACCATCGGCCGTCGGAGTTCAGCGTCGCACCGACATTGGCCAGCTCCAGCGGGCTGACCGGGGAGACTCCCAGCGTGAACGACACGATCTTCTGGGCGACGACCTGCTGGGTGTAGTCGGTGCCGGCGTTGGCGAACGCGGGATCCACCTGGCCGGCGTCCAGCGAGTAGCCGCGGAGCCCCAGCCGGACCGCCATCTCCGCGACCTTCTGCAGGCCGACCTGATCCTCGAGGGCGACGAAGGCGGTGTTGGGGGAGGTGTGCAGGGCCTGGGCGAGCGACATCCTGGCCGGGAAGTTGCCGGCGTTGCGGAAGGTGTTCTTCGGGGTCAGCGCACTGACGTACTCCGGTGGTGATTCGACCTCGGAATTTGCGCCGAGGCCCTGCTCCATCGCCGCAGCCGCGGTGAAGATCTTGAACGTCGACCCGGCGCCGAGTGGAGCGAAGGTGGTGGTGAGCCGCTGCACCGTCTGGCCCTTGGTGGTGTCGAGCCCGTACGGGCGGTTCGCGGCGAGCGCCAGCACCTTGCGTGGTTCGTCCTTGCCGACCACCGCCACGGCGTTGGCGAGGCGTTCGACACCCTTGACCGTCGGGTCGGCGTTCGCCGTCGCGGCCGCCTTCGCGGAGGCCATCACCTTCGGGTCGAGGGTGGTCTTGATCGTCCAGCCGCTGCGGGCCACCGTCCGCGCGTCGAAACCGGCGGAGGACAGGTAGTCCAGCGCGTACTGGCAGAAGAAGCCGTTGGTCTCGGAGTTGTCGGCCGGGATGCAGCCGTTCCTGGTGCGCTTGGGGTTGAGCCCGAGGTCCTGTTTCTTGGTCTCTTCGGCGGTCGTTTTGGAGAGCCGGCCTGCGGCGACCATCACGTCCAGCACAAGATCCCGGCGATCCCTGGCGTCCTGCACGTGGTTCTCGTCAAGCGGGTTGTACTTCGGTGGGTTGTTGACCATGCCGGCCAGCAGCGCGGCCTGGGAGAGCGTCAACCGATCCGCCGAGGTGCCGAAGAACCACTGGGACGCCGCCTCGGCGCCGTACTGGGACGGGCCGAACGCGACCAGGTTGAGGTAGCGCTCGAGGATCTCCGCCTTGCTCAGCTTCTGTTCGATCGACAGCGCCATCTTCGCCTCGCGCAGCTTGCGGATGGGCGTGGTGGCGATGGCGTCGGCCTTCTCGGCCTCGGTCTGCGCCTCGACCAGGTACAGGTAGTTCTTCACGTACTGCTGCGTCAGCGTCGACCCGCCCTGCGCGGCCCGATCGGACTGCGCGTTGCGCAGCAGCGCCCGAACCGTGCCGCGCCAGTCGACCCCCTGGTGCTGGTAGAAGCGGCGATCCTCCATCGACACGACAGCGACCTGCAGGTAATCGGAGATCGAGGACAGCGGGACGTAGACCCGGTTCTGCTCGTAGAACGTCGCGATCGGCTTGCCGGCCGCATCGGTGAAGGTGGTCCGCAGCGGGATCTCACCGTCCAGCGGGTCCGCCTTCGCATCCTCGATGGCGGAGGTCACCGAGTTGGCAGCCATTCCGGCGCCGACGGAAAAGGGGAGCAGCAGACCGGCCACCAGCGCCCCAGCCAACAGGGTGCCCAGCACCAGACGTCCAAGACCGCTCAAGACACGCACCGGTCCAGGGTACCGGCGGCGAGGTGTGAGCCAGGTGATCTGAGCCTGGGAGGGCGGGACGAATGCCACAGTCGCCGATGCTCAGGAGGCGGTCAACCGCCGGCCGATCTCCCGGAGCGCCGGCAGGTCGTGCGCGTCGGACGGCAGCGCAGGCACCTCGATGACGGGCAGATCGCCGTGCACCCGGTTGAACCGCTCCTGCATGTGCAGCTCCGCCCGCCGCACCGCCAGCCGCTCGGTGTGGATGTCGAGCACCGCTGCCGCCAGCGGTGCACCGCCATCGAGCTTGGCCGCCGCGTCCTCGGCCCGGCCCATCGGCAGCGCCGCCAGCGGCGGATGGGTGCGGTTCAGGATCAGCCCGGCCAGCGGCATCCGTTCGGCGCGCAGCCGGTCCGCGAAGTACGACGCCTCACGCAGCGAGTCGGCCTCGCAGATGGACACGACGACGAACTTCGTGCCCGTCGCCCGCAGGAGTTCATAGGTGGCCTGCGCGCGTTGCCGAAATCCGCCGAACATGTCCTCGAAGAGCTGCACGAACTGAGCGGCGTCCTGGAGCATCTGGCCGCCGAGCACCGTGGTGACCGCGCGGGAGAACAGCGTCAGGCCGGCGCCGACGACCTTCATCACGCCTCGACTGGGAGCGGACAGCAGCTTGATCATCCGGCCGTCCATGAACGACGACAGCCGCTGCGGCGCATCCAGGAAGTCCAGCGCGGACCTGCTCGGCGGGGTGTCGACGACGATCAGGTCGAACTGGTTCTTGGCGGCCAGCGTCGACAGCTTCTCCATCGCCATGTATTCCTGAGTGCCGGAGAACGATGTCGAGATGACCTTGTAGAACGGGTTCGCCAGGATCGCGGCGGCCCGATCCGGTGTCGAATGCGTCGCGACCATCTCGTCGAACGTCCGGCTGGTGTCGAGCATCATCGCCCACAGCTCGCCCTTGTCGTCGGCCAGCTTGACGTCGACCCGCCGCGGGTCGTTGTCGAGTTCCTCCAGACCGAGCGCCTGCGCCAGCCGTTTCGCGGGGTCGATGGTGAGGACCGCCACCTTGCGGCCCGCGTCGGCCGCCCACAGCCCCATGGCCGCGGCCGTCGTCGTCTTGCCGACCCCGCCGGATCCGCAGGTCACCACGATTCTGGTCCGCCGGTCGGCCAGGACGGGGCCGAGATCGAGCTTCCGCCTCACCATCGCACGCACCCTTCGCCGGACCCGATCACGAGATGCCCTGTTCCAGCAGCCGGTCGGCCAGCTCGTACACCCCGCCGAGATCCGCGCCGTCGACCAACCGCGGTAGGGACAGCAGCGGGATGCCGGTCGCGGCCAGCGACGCGCGGCAATCCGCTTCGTCGAGCACCCTGACGGCATGCTCGGCGGCCTGCGTCACCAGGCCGTTCAGCATCGCGTCGTCGGCGGTGATCCCGGCCCCGGCCAGGTCCGCGGCCAGTTGCTTCCTGTCCAGGCGTCCCTCGGCGACCCGGTGGACGCTGTCGGCCGGCAGCCTGGGCTCGGTCGCAGCGTTGACGATGATGGTGCCGACCTGCAGCTCGGTCTCCCGCAACTGCTCGACGGCTTCGAGCGTCTCGGTGACGGGCATGTCCTCGAGCAGCGTCACCAGGTGCACGATCGTGTCCGGCGAGTGCAGCAGTCGTACGACACCCTCGGCCTGGCTGTGGATCGGGCCGCGCTTGGCGAGGTCGGACATCGCTTCGGTCACACCGAGGAAGGTCGCCACCCGACCGGTCGGCGGCGCATCCATCACGACGTCGTCGTAGACCGGTCTGGTGTCCGAACCGCGGCGGGTGACGGTTTCCTTGACCTTGCCGGTGAGCAGGACGTCCCGCAGGCCCGGCGCCAACGTGGTGGCGAACTCGACGGCGCCGAGCCGTTTGAGGCTGCGACCGGCGAAGCCCAGGTTGTAGAAGATCTCGAAATACTCGAGCAGGGCCGCTTCGACGTCGACGGCGAGCGCCTTCACCTCGCCGCCGCCGGTCGCGATGGCGACCCGGCGTTCCTCGTAGGGCAGTGGCGGGACGTCGAACAGCCGCGCGATGCCCTGCCGTTCCTCGACCTCGACGAGCAGCACCCGGCGGCCGTTCGTGGCGAGCGCGATCGCCAGCGCAGCAGCAACTGTCGTCTTGCCGGTGCCGCCCTTGCCGGTGATCACATGCAGGCGGGCCCGCCGGCAGGCGGGGGTCCAGACGCTCGCGGCAGGGGCAGTTGCGTCGGGCGGGTCGGCGACATTCGCTTTCCGAGGCGTGGATGGGGTGGTGGTGGACGCGGTGGCAGTGGATGGGGTGGTGGAACCGGTCGCGGCCGGCTTGGCTTGCCCCGTGCGGGGACGGCTGGTGGCCATGCCGGGCCTACCCTGCCGCCGGCACGGCGCCGGACCGGGCTTCGCCGCCGGTTCCCGCATCGCCGGTTCCCGCATCGCGAGTTCCCGAGTCGCCGGTTCCTGCGTCGCCAGGCTGATGGACCGATTGATCCAGGATGTTCAGGGCGACGTCGGCGCCGCGTTCGAGTGTCCGGCCGACGGTGCAGTTGCGATCGACCGCCCGCCGGACGACGGTGACAACCCGGTCCCGCTCGACCGGGTCGAGACTGGAGAGGTCGACCACGATCTCCTCGTTCAGAGCGGGGTAACGCTCGTCGTCGGCGTTCTTGATGCCGGCGACGTGCACGGTGATCGCGACGTCGGGTCCTAGTCGCCGCGCAACGGCCGAGTCGGCGCTCATCCCGGCGCAGCCGGCCAACGCGATCTTGAGCAGTTCGCCGGGGGTGAAGACGGCCCCGGCGTCGTCCGGACCGACCTCGACCCGAGCGCCCCTGGCGTTGTGGCCGACGTAGCGGCGGGTGCCGACGCGTTCGACCCACAAGCCGTCCGTGCGTGCGTCGCCGGCGGACGCGTCACCGATGTCGACCGTCATTCCCCCGATCCTGCCAGGCGAGCGGCGCGCGAAAACCGCGGCTGTCCCACCCGGCCCTCGGGGGGCCACAGCAGGTGATGGTCAAGACGTGATAGGCAGCGCGTGGGAACACCGTCGAAGGGATACACGAATGTCCGACTGGAACGACAGGATCATCGCCGAGTTCCGGGCCAATCAAGGTCGGGTCGGCGGTCAATTCGAGGGCGCTCCACTGCTGTTGCTGCACAGCACCGGTGCCCGCAGCGGGCAGGAGCGGGTGAGCCCGATGATGTACCGGCGGATCGGTGACGGGTGGGCGGTGTTCGCCTCGAAGGCCGGCGCCGACACGAACCCCGACTGGTTCCACAACCTGCTCGCGCATCCATCGGCACGTATCGAGGTGGGCACCGACGCGGTCGACGTCGTCGCCAGGGTGACGAGCGGAACCGAGCGGCACGAGATCTGGGAAGCGCAGAAGGCCGAGTACGACGGGTTCGCCGCCTACGAGCGCAAAACCGCCCGGCAGATCCCTGTCGTCATGCTGGAACGGGCCGGCTGACCATTCCTTCGCGGCGGTCGGGCGGACCGGCATGGCCTGTCCCGTAGCTGAGGCGAAGGATGTCCGGTTGTGCGCTTTTCTCTGTCCTTCGGCCTGACGCTGGTCGTGTTGGTCCTGGCCAACGTGCTCGCGCACCGGGTGATCCCGGCCGCTGACGCGGCGGTCGCGGTGGGGATGACGGCGGCGCTCGTCGTGGTGGCGGCCGCCTCACTGTTGACGATGCGCGACCTGGGACTTGGCCGCGGCACCTGGGCGGCAGGCGCCAGGTGGGCCGCGGGCGCCGCGGCGGTCGTGGCGATCGGGTACTCGGCGGCGTCCCTGATCCCTGCTGTGCGCGATGCGGTCTCGCCGGCGACGACCACCTGGACAGAGACACTGGTGAAGGCCCTTGTGGTCATCCCGCTGCTCACGGTGGTTCCGGAGGAGTTCGCCTTCCGGGGAGTGTTATGGGGGCTGGTCAGCAGGCGGTCGGGGCGGGTGGCGGCAACGGCCGTGTCGTCGGTGCTGTTCGGACTCTGGCACGTGCTCGCGGCGCTGGGCGGCGGCGCCGCAAATGAGTCGGTGACCGGCGTGGTCGGCGGCGGGACGGTCGGGTCGATTCTGCTGGTGGTCGGCACCGTGCTGTTCACCACGGCCGCCGGCGTGGTCTTCGGCGTCCTGCGGGATCGGAGCGACAGCCTGCTGGCGCCGATCGGCCTGCACTGGGCGGTCAATGGCATCGGCGAGCTGTGGCTGCAACTGGTTTGAAACCGGACGCCGTGCCCGGCATATCCCAATCGTGACGGATACTGCCAAAGAGGCAAGCGGTCCGAAAAAGAAGGTGGATGACGATGACGACGCAGCCGGGCACTGCGGCCGAGCCCGATCGACGGCCGGCGCCCGCCGATCCGGCCCGGCCGTCGGCGGAAGCCGACCCGACTTCGCGGACGCCGCCGAAAGGCAAGCGCAGCAACTGGTTTCGCTACACCCTGCCCGGGTCGTGGGTGGCGCTCGCGTTCATCTGCCTCTCGTTCACGCCGTCGCTGCTGCCCCGGCCAGCGGCCTTCCAGGGGTTCGTCTGGGGTGTGACGGGCGCGATCGGGTACGGCCTCGGTGTGCTGTTCGCATGGCTCTGGCGGCAGTTCGCCGACCGCCCCGCGCGGCCGGCCCGGCCGAGGTCCTGGCGGCTGTTCCTCGTCGTCGGCGCGGTCGCGCTGCTCGTGTCGTACCTGCTGGGTCGCCGTTGGCAGAACCAGATCCGCGAACTGATGGGTGTCGATGCCGAACCTTTCGCGGCCCAGATCCTGCTCCCGATCGCTGGGGTGCTGGTCTTCGTCGGACTGGTCGCCGCGAGCCGCGGGATTCGCGGGCTGTTCCGGTGGGTCGCAGGCCTGCTGGGGCGGTGGATGGGCAGGCGCGCCGCCCGCGGCGTCGGCTGGGTCCTGGTCGCCGGGGTCACCGTCGGGGTGTTGAGCGGGGTGGTGCTGGACGGTGCGATCGCGGTGGCGGATCGGAGCTTCTCGGTGCTGGACACCACCACGAACGAGGCGGTGTCGGGGCCGCTCTCCCCGGTTCGATCCGGTGCCGCCGACTCACTGGTGCCGTTCGACACGCTGGGCTTTCAAGGCCGGAACTTTGTCGGTACCGGGCCGACCGCGCAGTCGATCGAGGCCTACGCCGGATCCCCTGCGCTGGAACCGATTCGGGCGTACGCCGGGATTGCGTCGGCACCGGATGTCGAGGAGCGCGCCGCGCTCGCGGTGGACGACCTGATCGCTCTCGGCGGGTTCGAGCGGGACTACCTCCTGATCGCAGGTACGACGGGCACCGGCTGGGTGGACCCCGGCGGCATCGACAGCCTCGAGTACATGACCGACGGCGACGTCGCGAGCGTTGCCATCCAGTACTCGTACCTGCCGTCCTGGGTGTCGTTCATCGTCGACCAGACCCGGGCAAGGGAGGCCGGCCGCGCCCTGGTCGACGCGGTCTACGACCGGTGGATCGACCTGCCGGCGAACGACCGCCCGAAGCTGCTGGTGTTCGGCGTCAGCCTTGGATCGTTCTCCACCGAGGCAGCCTTCAGTGGCGAGTTCGACCTGCGGAACCGCACCGACGGTGTGCTGTGGGCAGGCCCGCCCAACTTCAACTCGTTGTTCCGCGAGTTCACCGACGGCCGTGCGCCGGGGAGCCCGGAAATCCAGCCCGTGTTCCGCGACGGGCGGACCGTGCGTTTCACCGACAATCCCGATCTGCCGGTGCCGCCGGCATCGGCACCCTGGGACGGCGCCAGGGTGCTGTATCTGTCGCATCCCTCAGACCCGATCACCTGGTGGAGCACCGATCTGCTGCTCCGCAAGCCCGATTGGCTGGCCGAACCGCGAGGGGCCGACGTGCTGCCGGAAATGGTGTGGATCCCGTTCGTGACGTTCTGGCAGGTCACCGCGGACATGGTCGAACCGGTTCCGGTGCCGTCCGGGCACGGCCACAGTTTCACGGCGCAGTACGTGGACGGCTGGGCGCAGGTGATCCAGCCGCCCGGCTGGACGGCCGAGAAGTCCGCCGACCTGCAGGCGATCATCCTGTCGACGGGGTAGAACGAGGCAGCGCCGTCACGCCAGGTGGTGCCGTGCCCGCAGGAGCGATTCACGCACCCTGGCTGTCGTCGCGTGCTCGTCCTGCTCATCGGCGTGCCGATCGACTTTCCCGACCTCGGGGCAGGCGTGGGACTTCTTTCTCCGGCACCCGACCTTCCTGCTACATGCGGCCGTCGCCACGGTGGTGCTCCTGGAGGCGGTGATCCTCGTCCTCCGATCGGCGCACGACCGGCTGACCCTGCCCGTCGCGGGGCAGCAAGGGCCGTCATTGATCGCGCTGACGGCGGGCTGGATCGCTGCGCTGGTGTAAGGGACCGGCTGGATCGTCGGCCGCCGGGTCCTGGTGAGATGGAATGACACCGGTCAGCCGTCGGGTCAGCCGTAGGGTCGGTCGTCCTCGGGCCGGCCGGCCGATGACCGGCCGCCTTCCGGCTGACGGTTGTCCGCAGCCTCGGTCTCGTCCGTGCTGTACCGGCCTGCGGAGAGGTCCACCAGGACCAGCCTGTTCCCGAACGGATCGGTGACGACGGTGACCCGTCCGACGGGAATGTCGAACGGGTCGACGATCACCGTGCCACCGGCGGCACGGACGCTGTCCGCGGCGTGGTCCGCAGAGGAAACCAGCCAGTTCGGCTCGTACGGCTGCCGCGTGCTGAGCACCAGCTCACTCTCGCCATCCGGCAGCAGCAGCCCGGCCTGACCGACGTCGTCGTTGCGCCACACCAGTCGGTGCCCGAGACGATCGCGGTAGAACGCCAGGCCGGCATCGAGGTCGGGCACCGGAACGGTCACGGCGTCGACGCTGCGCAACAGCGGGAGCCGCCGGTCACGGTGATCCTGGGCGGTCACGACGCCTCCGTTCGGGGCCGGCTAGTGCGCGTCGTTCGCGGTGTGCGGCTTCTTGCCGAGCTGACGCCAGTCCGTTTCCGCGACGTCGACGTCGTAGTGCCGGGCGGCCTTGCGGATGTTGGCGAAGGCGCGGTCTCGTTCCTCATCGGTGACGTCCTCGACCTGATCGAAACGGGCCAACGCGGTCCGGACGTGACCAGCGTCGGTCAGCGGTTCCTTCCGCTTGTCCGGGAATGCATACACCGTGTCCGGCAGGTCTTTCCGGTCGGCGCTGCTCAGCGAGCCGTGTTCGGTGTGCGGCTTCCAGGTGGTCGCGGCCATGGTGTCTCCCTCCGGTCGGCAAGTCGGCCGTAGCACCGGTGCCCGCGAGCGCCCGACGGTAAACCGCCGGTGATCAGTCCGCGAGAGCCATCGCGGTCAGCACGATCAGCGGCACGACGATCAGAGCCCCACCGACCCACAACGGCAGCAACAACGCGAGGAAGAAGCCGATCGGTACCACGACGAGCGACGGCAACGCACGAACGGTGGCCTGCCCGGTCGTCAGCTCGGGCCGTTCTCGCAGCGTGTCATACCAGAGAAGCACCAGGATCAGCAGCAGAAGGGCCGCGATGATCGCGGCCGCCCAGTGCCATCCGTCAGCCGCCATCGCTCGAGGATAGAAGCGTCTGCCGCTCCGGTCCCGGCGGAGCCGCCGGGCGTTCTAGAGTCAGGGCATGTCGAACCCCGCTGCCGCACGGCGCACCTACGAATACGCCACGGTCCCGCTGATCACCCACGCCACCAAGGCGATCCTGGATACCTGGGGCGAGGACGGCTGGGAGCTCGTACAGGTGATCCCGGGTCCCAACCCCGAACAGCTGGTCGCCTACCTCAAGCGGGAGCGCGCATGACGGCCCGCGCCCGGCTCGCCGAGTTGGGCATCGAACTGCCTACGGTGGCCGCGGCCGCCGGCTCGTACCTGCCGACCATGCAGTCGGGGAATCTGGTGTTCACCGCTGGGCAACTCCCGTTCGTCGACGGGCGGCTGCCGGCCACCGGCAAGGTGGGCGCCGAGGTGTCACCCGAGGATGCGAAGGGGTACGCCCGTCAGGCCGCGCTCAACGTATTGGCCGCCGTGGACGCCGCCGTCGGCCTGGACCGGGTCGAACGGATCGTCAAGGTTGTCGGGTTCGTCGCCTCCGCCGAGGGCTTCACCGGTCAGCCCGGTGTGGTGAACGGCGCATCGGACCTGTTCGCGGAGGTCTTCGGTGAGGCCGGCCGGCACGCGCGGTCCGCTGTCGGCGTGGCGGAACTGCCGTTGGGCGCCCCGGTGGAGATCGAGGCGATCGTCCAGGTCAGCGCCTGAGCCCGCCGTCCGCCGCCGGTGTGCGGGCCGGCCCCTGACGTAGTCGTGGAAACGTGCCGCTGCGCCGCATCACCGCAGGTAACGGCCCTATAGTTGGAGCGTGCCTGACGACCGCGCTCCCTCAGAAGACACCGACGTATGCCGGTGCGGTCATGAGAGATCCGCGCACGAGCACTACCGAAGTGGGTCCGAGTGCTCGATGAGTCCGCCGGGTCACTGTGCCGGTTTCGTGAAGAAGGGCAGCCTGCGGGACAGGCTTTCGAGGAAGTAGCCCTCCCGGCGCCGCTCCTGGGCTCTGCCGGGTGGCGGTGACCGAAATGCCGTAGGCGAGCGTGTTTCGTTCACATTGCGTGGACGATGATGACTTGATCTGATTTTTGGATGCTCCGACGTTGTCCTTTCTGTCGGTGCGCCGTGGTCTGCGTCTCATTGCGGCTTTCGGGCGCTCCGAGGGCCGGACGGGTGGCCCAGAGGTCGGTCTCGACCGTCACCGGGGTCCGATGTGACGTCATTAGGCCGTCTGGGACAGCGACTCCATCGAAAGCGTCCGCAGCGTCAGATTTTCGGCCCGCTGCCACTACGCCGGACGGGCGAACCCTGGCCGACTTACCCACATTGGGTTGTGCGAGGTCGCCCGTGGTGGTTTATGGTTCACCCTGTCGACGACGAGGTTGACTCCTTGCCCGGAAGGGCAAAGCGAATTCGATAGCGATGTCCCTCAGCGTCGGCGACGTCATGAAAGCCAGAGGTATTCCGTGAGGATTGGTCGTGGCGTGCACTTGCGTGCGCGCTACTACTTCATGCGAGCGCAAGGACCTGCGCAATTCGGTCAAGGGGCTGTTGGATATGTCATCGCCGAGAAGCGTTGCCAGTAAGCGGACGTCGCCGCCTGGCCAGACCTTTCTCAGCAGCCGATGAAGCCGACCCGGGGATCCTGGGAATAGCCGAAGGGTCCACTGCAACCGTGTCCAGGAATTCACAGTGTTCAATACCACATGGTAGCGGGCCGCACCGAGAATTAACTGCAGAGGCATCAACCGTTAACACAGCAGCGGATATGATCAGCACGAAAAAGGCTCCGGCTCCGACAGCACCGTCGATGACCGGATGTCAATTGCAGAATCAAGCAGGTGCCGGATGTTCGGTACCTGTACGCGCATCGATGTGGATGCGGTGAACCTTCCGGCGATATACGGCCACGCCGTCCGCCACGACACCCCCACATCCTTTACCACCGCGGAAGGCCTTTGATGACCCCGTCCACCAGCAAGACGCCCCATCACCACCGCCGGCACCGGCCCGCGAATCCCACGGTCAGCCTGGTGATCCCCACGCTGAACGAAGCTGCGAATCTTCCCCATGTTTTCGCCGCACTCCCCGCGAACCTGCATCAGGTGGTCCTCGTCGACGGAGGCTCGGTCGACGGAACCGTCGAGGTGGCACAGAATCTGATGCCCGACATCCTTGTCGTGCAGCAGACCCGGCGTGGCAAGGGCAACGCGCTTGCATGCGGTTTCGAGGTGTGCACCGGCGACGTGATCGTCATGCTGGACGCTGACGGCTCGACCGACCCGGCAGAGGTCCCGCTGTTCGTCGACGTCCTGATCGGTGGTGCCGACTTCGCGAAGGGAACGCGTTTCCGGCACGGCGGGCACAGCCACGACATCACCGGAATCCGCCGTGCGGGCAACTACTTCCTCAATGCGACGGTGAATGTGCTGTTCGGCACGCGCTTCTCCGATCTCTGTTACGGGTACAACGCGTTCTGGCGGGACGTGCTCCCGGCCCTCGAGTTACCCGACACCTCCCTCGTCGCCCCGGCGGATGGATCCAAGCTGTGGGGCGACGGGTTCGAGATCGAGACACTGATCAACGTGCGGGTGGCCAAGCACTACCGCCGCGGGATCGTCGAGGTTCCGAGCACCGAGCAGAAGCGAATCTTCGGCGAGAGCAACCTGCACGCCGTGCGGGACGGACTGCGTGTGTTGCGGACGATCGGCAGCGAGCGAGTCCGCCGGTCGAACGGCGTCGTCGTGCAGTCCGGCCTGACCAATCTTCCCCGGCCCGCCGAATTGAGCGTCCGCCGTGATGCGGAATGGATCGAGCAGGCTTCCTGACAACCGGAGCCGACGCGGTGCGGGCCAACCGGTTCCGAGTCAGTCGGGTACCGAGTCGTGTCCCGTGCCGAGTCCGGGTCCGCCGGGAGCCGGCAGCGCCTGCCGCACCGACAGACAGACGACGGGTGTTCCACAGGCAGCGTCCCGTTGTGCCATTGCGCAGCCCGGCCGATGCCCACTAGGTGATAGGTGGCGAGACAGTGATGCTCTCTCAGTTCGCCGCGCGAAAGGTAGTTGGATGACCTCCGCCCATATGCGTCCCCATCGGACCGCGGGCCGGCCCGGCAATGCCGCCGCGATGCCGCTGGACGCTGCGATGCCCGGCAACTCCGCGCCCTCCTGCACCGTGGTGATCTGCGCATACACCGAGAAGCGGTGGGATCTGCTGCGCAAGGGATACAGCGGTGCTGCGGAGCAGCTCGAGCCCGGCGACGAGATCGTGATCGTCATCGACAACAACCCCGGTCTGTACACGCGTGCGGTCGAGGAGTTCGCCGACGCAACGGTTCTGCAGAACACCGGACCCAACGGACTGTCAGGTGGACGCAACACGGGTGTCGCCGCTGCTCGCGGAGACATTGTTGTCTTCCTGGACGACGATGCGTGGCCCTTCCCCGGCTGGCTGGACGCCTACCGGAGTGCCTTCAATTCGCACGATGTCGCGATCGTCGCCGGCCGGGTCGATCCGGAATGGCAGGGCGACGGGCCGCCTGCGTGGTTCCCCGCCGAGTTCGGCTGGGTGGTGGGCTGTGACTACCGCGGTCTGCCGGGCGACCGCGAGCACATCAGGAACCCGATCGGTGCCAACATGGCCATCCGGCGCGACCTGATCCTTGCCGCAGGGGGCTTCTCGACGGATGTCGGCCGGGTCGGCACCATCCCCGCGGGATGCGAGGAAACCGATCTGAGCATCAGGATCTCGCAGGCGTCGCCGTCACTTCGCAAGATCCGGATCACTGGTGCCGCTGTCGGACACGTCGTCCCTGCCGGTCGGCAGACCTGGCGGTATTTCACCTCGCGGTGCTTCCACGAGGGCCGGTCCAAGAAGATCCTCGCGGACAGCGTCGGAGTCGGCGACGGCCTCGGCTCCGAGCGAACCTACGTCACCAGAGTGCTGACCAGCGGATTCGTCCGTGAACTCCTCGGGCCGTTGACCGGCAAGCTTGCCGGCCCTGCCCGGACGCTGGCGATCACCGTGGGATTGACCGCGACCGCCGCCGGCTACCTCACGGCGGCCCGAACGGCGACGACATCGACCGCGGTGGGCGGACCCTGGTGGCGTCGCGGTGACCGGGCTGCCGCCAAGCGCCGTGCCCAGGTTCATCTGGTTCCCTCGTTCCGGGCCCTTCGGGTGGTCGAGTACGAACTGCGGTCCGGCATGGTCTCGATGGGCACGGTGTCGGTCGGTGCCGACGCGGTGACGGCCGACCCGTCGGAGCGCGTGCGGTTGCTGGTGCTGGCCGCGGGCGACCCACTGGGATTCCTGGATCTCGAACCGGGGGAGAACCTCCCCGGGCCGGCAGCAGTCGCCGAGCATTTCGGGATCGATCGCCCATCGCGCGATGTGGCCCGCCAGTCCCCCGTCGAGCGGTTCGCGGTCGATGCCGACGCACCGACGGTGACCGTCGTGGTACCGACCCGGGGCCGCCGCCAGGAATTGGCGGACTGCGTCGAGTCGTTACTGGCACAGCAGTATCCGAACTTCGAGATCATCGTGGTCGACAACAACGACGACCCGGCCGTCGTGCTCGAGGTACTCGCCGAGAACCTGGTCGATCACCGGCTGCGCGTGGTGCACGAGCCGCGCCCGGGTGCGAGCATCGCCCGGAACACCGGGACTGACTTGGCGCGCGGCGATCTCATCGCGGCGACCGACGACGACGTCATCGCGGCGACGAGTTGGCTCGCGGAGCTGGTGGCCACGTTCGACGACGACTCGGTCGACTGCGTGACCGGACTCGTTCTGCCCAACGGTCTGCAGACCCCGGCTCAGGAGCTGTTCGAGGAGTTCGGCGGATTCAGCAAGGGTTTCGCGCCGGCCCTGTTCGACCTCGGGGATCACCGGTCGAGCGAGCCGCTGTACCCGTACTCGGTCGGCGTGTACGGCTCCGGCAACAACGTCGCGTTCCGCACCTCAGCGCTGCAGGCCATCGGCGGCTACGACGAGCGCCTCGGACCCGGTACCCCCGTCAAGAGCGGTGAGGATCTCGACCTGTTCTTGAAGTTGCTGTTCTCCGGCCGCACGCTGGCCTACCAGCCGCGTGCCCGGATCAGTCACAACCATCGCCAGTCGATGGAAGAACTGCATGTCCAGATGCGGCACTACGGCAGAGGTCTGTCGGCGGTGATCCTCAAGTGGGCGTTGTCCGACCCACGTCGGCTGGTGGAAATCATGCGGCGGGTACCGGCCGGGCTGCGCCGCCTCCTCGATGGCGGCTCCGACCGCAACTCCGGCAGGACCGCGTCGTACCCGAAGTCCTTGAGCCGCGCGGAACTCGTCGGGAACCTCGAGGGCGCCGTCCTACTGCCGGTCCAGGTGGTCCGGCGGCGCCATGGCACCCCTGATGTCCGGGATCTTGCCGGAAACGCAGCATGAGCAGGCACATGAGGAGGGGACAGATGGACACCGGAACAAACTTCACCTATATCGATGCGGCGACCCAGATCGACAACCTCGGTGATGACATCATCGTGCGGCAATTGCTCCGCTTGCTGGCGACCAGGTCGAACCTGACCATCGACGTCCGGCAGGTGCCGGACTGGGCCGCCGAAGTGATGGGGATCGGGGACCTGGAATCGACGACAGCCCTGGCGACGACCGTGACTGCTCACCGGTCGGGCAGTTTCACGCTGCCGATGATGCGCCGCGGGCTCAAGGCCCGGCTGGGTCTCACGACCGACCGGACCTTTCTCATCCTCAAGCCGGGGCACATCGGCGGCCGGTACGGCGTCCGGCAGACCATCGGCCGACTCGGATTGCTGGGATTGACAGGCGTCTGCCGGGTTCTCGGTATCGGAGTCGTCCGGCTGGGCTTCTCCGTCGACGACCTGAAGGAACCGCTGCTGTCCATCGAGCGCCTCCAATCGCGGTTGCAGACCCAGTACGCCCCCCGGGACGGGGTCAGCATGGCGTACGCGGAATCGGTCGGGGTGCGGGCCACGGGTCGGTCCACCGACCTCGCGTTCACCCTGGGCGTCGCGACCGATCCGGCACCGCGGGACGGTGTGATTCTCAGCTTCGCGGCCAGCACGGACGGCCATCTGCAGGACTCCTACGCGGACCTGCTGGCCGGGTTCCTGCGGCAGCTCGTCGACGAGATGCAGTGCTCCGGAACCGATGTCCGGTACTGCGCGCAGGTGGTCAGGGACGCCCGGTTCGGCGATCGGGTTCTCGCCCGGACATCGTCGGTGCCGCGCATCGCGTTCGAGCGGACCGCGGCCGGCGCGGGCGCGGTGTTCGACACCTACCAGGCCGCGGATGTGGTCCTCACCAACCGGTTGCACTCCTTCCTGTTCGCGCTGTCCCAGGGTGCGCCCGCCATCGTTGTCACCGACCCGGCGATGCACGGCAAGATCGTCGGAATCGTCGAGCAGATGGGGCTGCCCGAGCTTCTGGTGGACATCAACGGGCTGGATCCAGCGACGCTCCTGCTGCACATGGATCGGGTGCGGGCCGATCGGCACCGCATTCTCGCCCGGGTCGCCGAGTACTTCGGCGAGCAGTCCGATCGGCTCCACGACCTGGTCGACGGTTGGCTCGGCGAACCGGTCGGCTCGGGGGAACCGGTGGCAGCCGATGCGCGCGCAGCCTGAACGCAGTTCGGAACGGATAGCGCATCGGACGACGCGGAGCACCGCCACGCGTTCGGATCGCATCGCCGAGCGGCACGGTCCGGCCCGCACCCCGAACAGGGCGGCACTGACCAGCGTTGTGCTGTGCACCACCGGCGTGAGCACCGATCTCGGGCGTTCGATGCAGTCGGTGCTCGCCCAGGATTACCGCGACCTGGAGCTGATCGTCGTCGACAACCGACCTGCCACCGGCGTTGTCCGGGATGCTGTCGGTGAAATCCACGATCCGCGGTTGCGGTACGTCGCCGAGCCGGTCGCCGGTCTGTCCGCCGCGCGCAACGCGGGCATCCGGAACGCGAGGGGCAGCGTCATCGCCTTCACCGACGACGACTGCGTGGCAGACCTGCAGTGGATCTCCGCGATCCGGCGGGTGCTGGACCGTTATCCGCGGGTTGCCTGCGTGACCGGCCGCACCATGCCGCTGGGTGACTCCACCGAGTGGGAGAGGCTTTTCGAACAGTTCGGCAGCTTCGACCGCGGGGCGGAGCCTATGGTCTGGAGAAAGTCGCCGACCGAGCCTGTCCTGGTGAGCCGCGCTGTCCCGGACGATCTCCCGGGTGCGGACGGGCGCCAGTCACGGATCTTCCCCTACACAGGCGTCTTCGGCTCCGGCAACAACATGGCTTTCCGCTCGGCCGTCTTCGCCGTCACCGGTGGATTCGATGAAGCGCTGGGCGCGGGATCTCCGTCGGGTGGCGGCGAGGATCTCGACATGTTCATCAGGCTGGTCCTGGCCGACGGCATTCTGGCATTCGAGCCGTCCGCGGTGGTGCGGCATCAACACCGTTCCGACGCCGCCGCGCTCCGCGCGCAGGTCCGCAACTACGGCTCCGGGCTGTCCGCCATGATCACCAAGCAGATCGTGTCCGAACCTGACGGCTGGAAACTGATCGCCCGCCGGGTCGGCCCGGGCGTGCGCCACCTGTTCAGCCCGTCGTCCAAGAAGAATGATCGCAAGGGCGCCGACTATCCGTTCTCGCTGACCGCGATCGAATGGTTCGGAGTGCTGCTGGGGCCTTGGCTGTACCTGCGCGGACGGCGCAGTGTCCGCCGGCGGCGACGGACGGGCGACCGCATCGTCGCGCCGGTCGTCGCCGGTGGCGGCTGAGCCGTGCACATCCTGGCCAATGTCGACACCTTCGCCCCGATCGGTGGGGTGGAGGTCAGCACCCTGCAGGTCTGCCGCTCGCTGGAAGGTCGCGGGCACTCCGTCGACGTCCTGTACGCCGCCGACGGCGGGTTGCGCGGAGACTGGGCATCCTTCGCCCGCCGGATGCGGCGGGTGCCGGGCTTCACCGTCGAGTTCGCCAGGCCGTGGCGGCAGATCGGAGTCCTCCCGGAATCCGTTCTGGCAGGGGTTCGCGCACGTCCCGATGTCATCTACCTCAATCGTGCGGAACAATTGCTGTGGGGCGCGCTGACCAGCGCCTTTGCCCGGGTTCCGCTGGTGTGCCACCTGCGGCACCATCCATTTTCGGCACGGGCCGTTTCACTGCTCGGCCGGACGGCCAGGCAATACATCGCGGTGTCGGACTTCATCCGGAATGAATGGATAGCGGCCGGGCTCCGTCGCGACCGCATCCACGTCGTCCATAACGGTGTGGATCCATATGCATATACCGCGGTGACGGCGGACCGACGAGCGGAACTCCGGACCCGGATGGGCATCGATGCCGATGCCCGGGTTTTTCTGGTGTACGGCCGGCTCACCAGCGATAAAGGAGTGGGTGCGCTGCTGTCGGCGTGGCGGAGGGCGCAACTCCCGGATAACTGGATTCTGCTGTTGGCCGGTGACGCCGACCCCGACGTCCAGCTCGCCGCGGCCGACCCGCGTCACCGTTCGGTGCAACTGCTCGATCGCAGAGATGATGTCTCGGACCTGCTGGGTGTCGCTGATGTCACTGTGCTGCCAGCACTCTGGGAGGAACCGTTCGGCCGGGTGGTGATCGAGAGTATGGCCGCCGGGGTACCCGTCATCGCCAGTCGCAGGGGTGGGATACCGGAGATCCTGTCCGGTGATTACTCGCGAATGCTGATCGAGCCCACGGATATTGAAGCATTCGCTGCGACGCTGCGCTCGATCGGGGATTGGCGAATGGATGAACCGACGCTCGGGGAATTGTGTCGATCACACGTGCGGTCGGAATTTCCGCTGACTTCGACGGTGAATGGGGTCGAGGACGTGCTCCTGTCGGTCGCCTGAACCCCAAGGGGAGGGTGCGCGGCACGCCCTCGTTACCGTTCCGTGAACGGAAGAGGAATTCGCGGTTCGGCGCTGTCGACGCCATGCCGACGCATGGATCTATGGTATGGATCTCGTTGCCGCACAATGCCGGCTCATGTTAGGTTCACTGCTGGTCGGGAATGACGTGTGCCGTCGTCCGACAAATCGGATAAAGGAGTGGCTCAATGTTGTCCAGTTACAGGCGATTCGGCGTCATCGCCGGCGTGGCGTTGTCGCTGACCCTGAGCGCGGTCGCGGCCCCGGCCGTTGCCGCAGCCACTCCCGGGGTCCTGACCATCAGCAACAGCGATCCCGCGCCGGACGACTCCCGCGTGGTGTTGAGCCGTATCCAGACGCCCGCCGACAGCTATCAGAGAAGCCATGACAAGACGACCGTCCGGCTGATGAACACCGGTGGCAGCACCGTCACGGTCAGCTCGATCAGCGCGACCGGCCCGTTCACGGCGATATCGCCGTGGAAGCTGCCGTTCAGGCTCACAGCCGGCAACTGGGTGGACGTCCCGGTCACCTTCACCGCCACGTACGGCGCATGGTGGTCGGGCAATCTCGCGGTGAACTCGACCTCCAGCACCGGTGCGGTATCCAATGTGGCGCTGGTCGGTTACTGGCAGAGGTATTCCGAGAAGAACCTCGAGCCCTGGTTGCCGGATCTGATCCGCAACTTCGGTTACAAGACCGTCATGCCCAGCGCGATCTACAGCCGTGGCGCCTACGTCAAGTACAGCTCCGACGAAGTGCTGTCGCCGTATTGGACCCTGCTGGATCCTTCAAAGCCGGCCAGGGTCACCCAGCTTGCGGCCTGGCACGGGTACGCGTCGGCGAGCACCTTCCGAAGCTTTCCCAAGGGATCGCCGGCGTCGTACAGCACCATTCTGACGAGCTTGAAGTTCGATGCGCAGTCGGCCCTTCCGCGGAACTCGGCCTGGGGTAAGGGCACCGCCACCTTCGCGCCCACCGGGACCTTCGGGCTGATCCTGGACAAGGAATACACCGATCCGACCTTGAACAACTCGGCGATCGATCGGACGCACGGGTGCACCGCGGCGCAGTGCGGCCAGCACGTCAGGGTCTGGCAGGTGCGCGGCCCGGATGGGGCCGTTGTCCCCGGCAGCTACCTGTTCGCGAACGACATCGAAGGCATCAATTACGACTACCAGGACAACGTCTTCGTGGTGTCGAACATCAAGCCCGCTCCCTGACCAAGCACTGCCTGAGCAAGCACTGCCCGAGCGACACACCGCCTGACCAACAGCTTTCCCCGCCGACGAAGGAGTAGTCCTGAAGCAGTCCGACAGACCCACGTCCCGCCGCGGCCGCCTGCGGGCCCGACCGATCCTCACGTCGATGGCAACGGCCGTTGCGGTGACCATGTCGCTGCTGCTGGCGCCGGCCACCGACGCCAACGCAGCGCCGGGCAACATGACCGGCTGGACCCGTGACTTCGTCGACGACTTCAACTACCTCAACACCAACGTCTGGGGTCGGTACGAGTCCTCGAACAACGGCGGCGGGTTGCTGTCGGAGTACGACCTGGCCAACGTCGGCGTCAGCAACGGGATGTTGTTCCTGCGGACCTACAACGCGGGCGGCAACGACTGGCGGAGCGGCGGAGTCTCGTCGGCGAGAGGTTTCTCGGCCTCGAAGGGCAAATGGGCGATGCGGGCCAAGTTCGACCGCGCCTACGGCATCGGGTACGCCTTCCTGCTGATGCCGAAGGGCGGTGGCTGGCCGCCGGAGGTCGACATCGCTGAAGGCACCGCGGGTGGACCGAGGGTCATGTCGACGCTGCACTGGTCGTCGAGCAACTTCACCGACTCGCGGTCGAACTACTCCGTCGACACGACTCAGTGGCACACCTACGGCGTGGTCATGAGTGACAACAAGCTCGAGTTCACCGTCGACGGCAAGGTGTGGACCACGATCAACAATTCCGCTGCCCCACGGGGGCTGATGTGGATCGGCTTCCAGGCCGGTGCCAAGGCGCCGATCTCCACCGCCACCGGCGAGGTCGTCGGAACGCAAACGCCGAAGGACTCGCGAATCTACGTCGACTGGGTCGCGCACTGGAAGAGGGCGTAGACACCCGCCTTCCCCCAGAGGTCAACGGCGACCTGCAGCAACTCCAGATACCGAGAGCCCAGAAAGGGACGGTTCGCCAATGACAACGATATCGGTCGACTCGATGATCGGTGATGCGAGGCGCAAGGCACGTCGCGCGGTCGCCACCGTGCGCTGCGAGAACCGCCTTGTCTCGCGCTATGTGTTCAACGGCAGGGCCGTGCGTCGGTACCGCAAACATCCTGCCGTGCTGCAGACCCCAGCGTCCCGGGTTGCCGGCGAGCTGGCTTCCGCGGGCGTTGCGATGGCCACGGTCGACGAACTCGTCGGCCAGCCGGCGGTCTTCGACGGACTGGTCGCCTACACGCGGGAGCTCCGCGCCGCCGGTGTTGCCCGGCCGGACGCAGCGAAGCCCTACCTGACCGAGTTGCTGGGAACCGAACCGGAGTTGTCGCCGTCGAACCCGCTGCTGCGCTTCGCTCTGCACCCGCAGGTCCGCGGCATCGCCGAGAAGTACGCCGCGATGCGGCTCAAGGTGCAGGACGTCAACGTGTGGGTGAATGCGCCGACGTCCGGCGAGGCCCAGCAGTCGCAACGCTGGCATCGCGATCTTCCCGAGGACTACGACATCGTCAAGTGCTTCGTGTATCTCCAGGACGTCCCGCCGGGGGCCGGCCCGCTGCAATACGTCAAGGGGTCCAACACCCCCGCCGGCCGCAAGCAGGAGTTCAGCACCGAGTTCGACGGGGTGGGCTACAGGTTGGCCGACGAGGACGTCGCCGGCGCCTTCGGGCAGAGCGGGATCGTCACGGCGGAGGGTACGGCGGGAACGGTCGTCTTCGCCGACACCCGGGGAATCCACCGGGGTGGCATGGCGACCGACACCGAGCGCGTCGTGCTGCAGATCACCTTCTCGTCGGATGCCTGCTTCCGGCCGCGGAATCTGCGGCCGGCGCCGGGTGTCGAGCCTGCCGAACTGGCCGGGGTACGGCTGGCCGGCTGACGGTGATCGGGCAGAGCGGTGATGGTCGAGAGGAGGTGGGCGGATGTCGGTGAACGAGATTGTCGGAGAAGCGGTGGCGAGGCGCCCGCTCACCCCCCGGCGTCGCTGGCGCGGCTCGGTGGTGCTGGCGATAGCCGTGGTTGCCGCCACCGCTGCCTCGGCCCTGACCGCCTACGTGCTCGCGCCTGAGCCTGCCGGCGAGTGGCGCTCGGTGTTCCGCGAGGACTTCCGAACACCTGTGCCGGTGGGCGAGTTCCCCGGATCGGTGTACGGGCCGAAGTTCACCACGTATCCGGACGGCTGGGCGGACACCAGCGGTTTGGGACAGTACCGGCCTGAGCAGGTGTTGTCCGTCAGCGACGGAGCGCTGAGCTGGAACATGCGCGAGGAGTCGGGGCTGGTTCTCGGGGCGGCCGTGCTACCCACGCTGCCGACCTACGGGCAGACCTACGGCCAGTACTCGATCCGCTTTCGTGCCGACCCGACACCGGGTTTCGGACTGGCATTCCTGCTGTGGCCCGACTCTGAGAAGTGGCCGCGGGATGGGGAGATCGACTTCCCCGAGGGCGAGTTCAGCGGGGTGATCTCCGGAAATGCCCACCGCGCCAGTGCTGCCGGAGAAGTGGACAGATTCCCCACGACGGTCGACTTCTCGGAATGGCATGTGGCCACCATCCAGTGGCGGCCGACGGGAGTGACCTTCCTGCTGGACGGCGAGGTGATCGGGGAGTCGACCGTCGCGGTGCCCAGCCGTTCGATGCACTGGGTACTGCAGACCGGCAGCTCAGGCGAGACGCCTGCCGCACCCAACTCCTTCGCCCAGGTGCAGGTGGATTGGCTGGAAGCCTTCGCCCGCAACGAGGACGCACCGGACGCCTGACCGCACGGGCTGCGAGACCAGAACGACTCGTGCGATGACCTGAATCCCACCGATCCCACCGGGAGATTTTCGATGAGCATCACGAATGTAGGAAACAGACCCGGTGAGACGCCGGCCGGTGGCAATCGGCCCGCCACCGCCGCGGACCGTGGCCCGCTCGCCCGCTGGCGCGCACTGCCGGTGCCGCAACGGGCGACCGACGACCCGCCCTTCTCCCCGTTGGGACGGCTGCTCGTCGCAGCTGCCACCCTCGCGCTCGGTGTCCTCGGTGTCCTCGGCCGGCTGACCGGCTGGGATGCCCCGGCGACTGTCGCGCTCGTCGTCTATCTGACTCTGGGCCTCGGTGTCGCGGCATGTCTGCCGTTCCGGCGTCTGAGCCCTTCGGCGTTCGGGCTGTTCTCGGTGACCGCGGGTCTGGCGATCACCACCGCCGTCGGCTTCCTGATGGCGCAGACGTCGTGGTGGTTCCCTGTGACGGCAGCTCTGCTGGCGGGGGTAGCAGGTGCGGTATCGCTGGTCTATCACGGGCTGATCGACCTTCGGGCCGTCCGGGGCGGGCGGTTCGACCGGAGCGCGGGCCTCGCCGCGAGGCATGCTGATCGGCAACGGATCAACATCAGCCGGCCCGGCCTGCTGGCCGGCGGCGGGTCCGCGCTCTGCCTTGTCGGCGCAGCACTGGCCACCTCGCTGCCGCAGGAAGGTGGGCTGCTCGCCACGGTCAACCCACTCTGGTTCGTCGGATACGCCTTGATCGCCGCCGCCTTCGTCGACGCCGTCTTCACCCGCAGGAGTCTCGCGGCACCGGTTCTCGCCGCCGGCACGGTGGTGATCGCCTCACAGGCGATCCTGTACGGCGCGCCGACGGTGATGGCGGTCGGCCGGCATCTCGGGCTGACCGACTTCATCATGGTGAACGGCGGTTTGAGCGCCAGCGTCGACATCTACCAGGCCTGGCCGGGCCTGTTCGCCGGGACCGCCTGGATCGTGCAGGCGACCGGAATTACCGACCCGCTGCTGTACGCCACCTGGTGGCCCGTCGTCATCACACCGGCGCTGATCCTGGGCGTCCGGGTGCTCGCGGGCAGGCTGCTGCCTGCCCGCAAGGCGTGGATCGCCGCCGCGGTCTTCGCCGTCGGCGGGTCCGTCAACAGCATGTACTTCGCACCCCAGGTGTCCGGCCTGCTGCTGACCCTCGCGGTGCTCGCCCTCACGGTGCTGCCGGTGGCCACCGACAGTCGCCGCGAACACTGGGTTCGGCTCGGGGTGTGCCTGTTCTTCATCTTGACAATGGTCGTCACGCATCAGATCTCGCCGTTCATGCTCGGGCTGGCGCTGCTGGCTCTTGTGCTGTTCCGGCTCGTCGGACCCTGGTGGCTGCCGCTGATGGCGTTCGTCCCGGCGGTGGGCTGGGCACTACTTCACCTGGGCGTCCTCGAGCGGTACATCGACATCGGTGCAATCGGGAGTGTGCTCAGCAACATCGCGCCGCCCGAGCACCCCGACCCGGTCGCCGGCGTCGCCCTGGTGACCAGGACGACCTTCCTTGTCCCCGGTGCCGCGCTGGTGGTGCTCGGGTTGGTCGCACTGGCCGGCGTCATCCGGATGCGGGACCGGTGGAGCTTCGGTCTGCTGGCTGCCACGGCGAGCCCGATCGGCCTCGCCTTCGCGACGAACTACGGCCAGGAAGGCATCTTCCGCGTCGTCCTGTTCGCGACGCCGTGGATGGCCATCCTGGTCGCCCGGACGGTCAGCTTCCGTTTCCCGTCCGTCAGGGTGGCGGTGGCTGCGGGCTTCGTCGTCATGATGGCGGTCAATGTCTACGGGCAGACCGCACTCGACTGGGCGCGGGTTGTCAGGGTCAACGACGCGGACGCCGTTGCACAATTCGAGCGCACTGCGGCCGACAACGCTCTGCTGCTCTCCGTCGGTACCAAGAATGCGACACCTGCCCGGATCACCGAGGACTACGACCGGGTCGGTTACACCAGCCGCGAGCGGCTGAAGGACTTTCCCGGTGTTGTCGGTGACGACTACGACGCCGCAGCGGATGTCGTCGCGCTCACCGCGCGTTTCTCCGCAATCGACGCGACGGAGCACTACGCCCTGGTCTCCGACAGCATCGGTGCCTACGACGACCGCTACGGGCTCCAGCGCTACGACGACTACGTGAAGCTGAAGAACGAGATGGCCGAGTCGAACCTGTGGATTCCGGTGTTCTCCACCGAGAACACCACGCTGTACAAGCTCGCGGGTGAGCCCGTTGGCTGATCAGGTGGCCTTCCTGGTCTTCGCGCACGCCGATCCGACCCAGGTGCTCCGCCTGCGTGCTGCCCTGGAGCCGTATCCGGTCTACCTGCACTGCGACATCCGGGCGACCGATCGGGATTTCGCTGCGATGACCGACGGACTCCCGGCCGACCGGATCGTCCAGCCGCGGCAGGCCTGCAAGTGGGCGCAGTGGGGACTTGTCGCCGCGGAGGTCGCCGCTCTGAGGCTGGCGCTGCGGACGTCCTCGGCCGAGCATTTCGTGGTGATGACCGGTTCGGACTACCCCCTTGCGCCCGTCGCCGAGATCGGCCGGTACCTCGCGCCGCTGCGTGGGAAGTCGGTTGCCCGGATCGGGCCGATGCCCAGGCCCAACTGGGGACGCAGCGGCGGGCTCGCCCGGCTGAAGTACCGGCATTACGGCTGGGACCGCAGGATGATCAGGATCCCCGTGCCACGGTCACTCCCGGCGGGGATCGTTCCGTCCGGCGGCGGCCACCAGAAGGTGTTGAGCCGGGCGCACGCACAGACCATCGTCGATGTGCACGACACCCGACCCGACCTGGTCAGATTCTGGCGGCGGACGTGGAGTTCGGACGAGACGTTCATCCCGACGATCCTGCTCAGCCCCCAATTCGGGATCGATTGGCCCGCAGAGAGTATCGATGAGCAGCTCTGGTGGATCGGCTGGGACGGCGTGCGCCGCAAGAGCCCGCCCGTGCTGACCTCGGAGCACTTCACCCGCCTGCGTGACGGGCGTTTCCCCGACGACCGGTCCGCGCCGAAACTGCTGGCCCGCAAGTTCGATTCCGGCGTCAGCGGTGAGCTGCTCGATCGGGTGGACCATGAGCTCCGCAGCATGGCGGCCGCACCGTGAGTTCCGACCTCATCAAGCCGGGGACGACCGCTGAGGACGCGACCAGCCGGAGTAACGACCTTTTCGGCCGGGGCATGCTCTACGTCGTCATCTGGTCGTTCCAGGTGGTTGCGGCGACCGTCGTGTCGCCGATCCTGACGTACACCCTCGGGCCGGGTGAGTTCGGGTACCTGGCGTCGGCGATCGCGCTGTACCAGGTGTTGATCGTGTTCAGCGTGTTCGGCCTTGACCAGGCGCTGCAGCTCCAGCGTGCGGAGGACGGATCGCCCGAGAAGGCCCGTGGGGTTCTGCTTTTCGGCGCCTGCGTGGCCATCCTGATGACGGCACTGGCCGCCGCCACCGCGCCGTTGTGGGCGACCGAACTCGGGTTCCCCGACGCCGGCGGCCTGGTGACGATCACTTTGCTGTGGACCGCGCCCGGAGCGATCGTGATGATGATCCTGGCGCTGCTGCAGAGCGAGGACCGGCTCAAGGCATTCGCGACCGTCAGCGCCCTGTCAACGGTCGGCGGTCAAGTGGTCGGGATCGCCTTCCTGCTCGTGCTGGGCCGCAGCGCGGTGCACTATGCCCTCGGCGGCGTCGTCAGCCAGTTCCTGGCGGTGATCATCGGTCTCGCGCTGACCCGGCCGAGACTGCAGGGCCTGCGGCAGTGGCCGGTGACGGCGCGGGCGATCCGGATCGGCATCCCGCTGATGCTCTCCGGGCTGTCGATCTTCATCCTGAACGCCGGCGACCGGTTCATCATCCAGCGATTCCTCGGCTCGGAGGAGGTCGGTCGCTTCCAGTTGGCGTACACCCTTGGCTACGTGATCGTCCTGGTGCTGTCGTTCACCAACAGGGCCTGGGTTCCGCGGCTGGCGGCGATCTCCGATCCACACGAGCGCTGGCAGGTGGTCAAGCAGTCGCGTGACGGCATCTACCGGCTGCTGATCCCGGCCATCCTGGGCATCACCCTGGCAGGTCCTCTGCTGCTGCGCATCGTTGCGCCGTCGAGCTTCCGACCCGACAGCCTCGCGCTCATCGTCTTTCTCGTCGCGCTGGCGGCCTTCCCGGTGACGGCTGTCGGCGCCTCGGGGCGAATGTTGTTGACCTTGCGGAAGTCCCGTGCGCTCGCGGTCGGCGCCGCCGCGGCAGTGGCCGTCAAGATCGGTCTGAACCTGCTGCTGATCCCGATCATCGGGACGGCGGGGGCGGCGATCGGCACGTTGCTGGCCTTCACCGCCCAGGCCTGGGTGCAGAGCCTGGCGATTCCCAAGGGCTATTCCGCCGAGCGTCCGGAGTGGCGGCTGATCGGGCAGTGCGCGCTGGCCTGCGTGGTGGCCGGCCTGACCGTGCTGCTGCCGCAGACACCGCTCTGGATCGGGATCCGGGTCGTCATCGGCTTGGCCTGCCTGCCGTGGTTCCTGCTGCGGCTCCGGCAGGCAAAGAGCGGGGGGGCACAGCCGTCGCGCGGTGCGCATCGATTGGCACACAGCTGATCCCCCGCCCGAGGGCGGGGAATCAGTGGCTGTGTGGATTTGGCCGGGGTGGAGTTGGCCGGGTCAGACGGTTCCGGTCACGCGGTGGCTTTCCAGTGCGCCACGTAGTCGACGTAGATCCGGGCTTCCTGCGGGGTTGTGCTGTTGACGATCTCACCGGTGACGCCGGGAACGTTGGCCTTCGCCCCCGTCTGCAGACCGATCCACATCGGCATCCGCGGCGAACCGGTGTTGTTGATCGTGGTCCAGACCGCGCCGTCGAGGGTGAACTCCACCTTGTCGTCGCTCAGGATGACGCCGTAGGTGTGCCACTTGGTCATATCGACGCCGGTCTTGAAGCGCGAGTCCGTCAGGTTGGCTGTCGACCAGTGCAGGGTGGACATGATGCGCGGTCCGCCGGCCGTGCCTTCAGCGATGTCGACCTCCGGCGGCCATCCGCCACCACGCGGGTAGAGGAGGAACGCGTAGCCGAGTCCCGGCGCGCGCTCGAAGCGGGCGCGGACGACCCATTTGCCCTGCGCCGCAGCGAATCCGGGATTGCCGGACACACCGGCTGCCCGCCAGTCGTCACCGCCGGCGTTGTAGGTGCGGAGCACCATGTTGCCGTTCTCGGTGTAGACGTTGGTCCTGTCGTACTCCGAGTGCATCCCGATCTGGTTGTTGGCGGACTCATAGCGGCCCCACCGTGTGGTGTTCAGCGGGCCGTTGAAGTCGTCGACGAAGTCCTGTGTCCATCCCTTGAAATTGCCCGGCGCGGTGGCCATGAAAGGTGCTGCATTTGCCGGGCTCACCAATGCTGTGATCGCAATGGCGGCACCGACGATGATGGCCATTGCTGCCTTGAAGCGGCGTCCTGACGACATGATTCCCCCTGGAAAATGGTGCAGTGAAAGAATGATCGGTCTGTGGCTATGCCAGGCTGTGCCGACCCCCGTCGGACAGCCCTGTCGGCTGCGAAGCGGCGTAACGCATCTCGTTGGTAGACGCGCTGGTTCTATGTCCTCTGCCGCGTTTCTGTCTTCATCGAAACCCCCTGCCTCAAGGAACCGTGAGCAATTCCTTCTACAACTGACAGTAAATGTTCGTCACTCTCCGCACATCTACCGCACGTTTCATTTAGCCGGTGACACAGATGACCCAACGTGGTTCGGTGCACTACCCGGGACTAGTGAGAATGAACTACCCGGCATGCGGTCCGTTGACCGCTCCATCCGGCTCGAACGGCGTCGCGCCAGGCGATACCTGTTTTCCGCCAGCTGGTTTCAGCTCGGTGACGGTCAGCGCCAGGGCGGGACCATCGCGACATGTGCGACGACGGCGCGGTGATCGGATCCGACGACGGAGACGGCATGCGCACCGGTGCCGACAACACCGCCACCGACGATGACGTGATCGATACCGACCCACGGCCCCGGCGCCCGGTCTGCCGGATAGCTGAGGAGCAGTCCAGATCCGGTCGTGCGGGCGACATCCGAGACGCCCCTTCCCAGCAGGTCGCGGAACTGCTGGTGGTCGTAGGTCGCATTGAAATCGCCTGCAACGACCAGTGGACCGGGGGTGGCCGCCATGACCGCGCCGAGTGACCGCAGATCGTTCTCCCACAGCTCCGTGCCGCCGTTGTACACGGGTGCCTTGCTGTGGAAACTCAGCATCGTCAAGGACTTGCCGTCCACCGTGAGCTCGGCGCGCACGGGCGGGAACCCGAACCCCTGCAGCACAGCCGCTCTGGTCAGCGGCAGACGGCTCCACAGACCCACACCGGCACCGCCCGCCCGGGGAGAGATGACCCGGTGGGGAAAGAGGGTGTCGAGTCCGGCCTCGGCGAGTCCATCGACCGCCTGATCGGTGAGCTCCTGCAGGGCGAGCACGTCCACGTCGTTGGCCCGCACCGTCTCGACGACCGAGTTCGGGTCCGCCGATCCCAGTTGGAGGTTGCTGGTCATCACGGTGAGGCCGGTGGCCATCGGGTGGTGCTGTCCGACTGTCGGGAGGTATGCCGGCACCTGCACGGCGACGGCGAGGAGGACCACGACGGCGCCGATCGCCGCCGACCGGCGCTCACGAAGGACGACGAGCAGGACCTCCGCGGCGAGGGCCGCCACGGTGGCGAGCGGAAGGACCGCGATGGCACTGACACCCAGTTCCGTGCTGGTGCCCACCTGACGGCCGATCAGCAGCAGGCCGGTCGCCGCGATCCCGATCCTGCAGGCGGTGGCCAGGACGGCTCGCAGCAGCCGTGCGGGCCTGGTTGTTCGTCGGTTCCGACCTACCGGGGGGTGCGCGGTGTCGACGCGCTGCGCAGCTGACACACGGACCCCCGAAATCGTCGGTGGGCTGATTTTCCCACAAGCTACTGCTCCCCGGTCCCGCGGCGGGACAGCGCCCGGGTCCGCGGATATGTTGAGCCGGTGCGGATCACCGATGCTGTCGGCGGCGATGGCGTCGCCCCCGAAGTCGGTCGTGGTGTGCCCGAGATCAGGCCCGCGGCAACTGTGATGTTGCTGCGGGATGCAGCGGACGACGAGCTGGAGGTGTTCGTCCTCCGGCGGGTGGCCGCGATGGCGTTCGCCCCCGGGATGACGGTGTTCCCCGGCGGAGCCGTGGATCCCTCGGACCACGCGGACATCACCGGCTGGACCGATGCGGATGCGCAACGGTGGTCGGAGGCGCTGGGTGCAGAACCGGAGCGTGCGCGCGCCGTCGTCATCGCCGCCATCCGGGAGCTGTTCGAAGAAACCGGTGTCCTGCTGGCGTCGGCGGTTTCGGACGCTGCGGACACCGGTGCCCTGCTCGATGATGCGGACCGGCTGGCGATCCTGCACCGCGAGCGTCAGTTCTCCGGCGTGCTCGCGTCGGCCGGTTTGCGGGTGCGGCCCGATCTCCTCCGGCCGTGGGCGAACTGGATCACACCGCCGGGCCGCACCCGTAGGTACGACACGTTCTTCTTCGCTGCGGCGCTCCCGTCCGGCCAGGACGCCCGGATGCTCACGTCCGAGGCGGACCTCGGTCAGTGGCGCACCCCCACTGCTCTGCTCGCGGAATCCGACATCGGCGCCACCGCGCTGATGCCGCCAACGGTCGCCATGCTCACCGATCTCGCGGCCTTTGATGCGGTCGCCGACGTGATGGCGGCCGCCAGGGTCGTCACACCTGTCCGGGTCAGGGCGTCGGACTTCCCGGACCCGGATCTGCGGGGTGGGAGCCCGCACACGCCGCCGGCTGAGAGAATTCGCTGATGACGATGGCAATCCCGCGGCCGGTGAGCCAGCAGGCACAGGTGCTGCTGGCACCCAACCCGGGCCCGATGACGCTGGACGGCACCAACACCTACCTGCTCTCCGCGCCGGACTCGGCAACCAGGATCGTCGTCGATCCCGGCCCGGACGACGCCGGCCACCTCGATGCGCTGGCCGCTGCCGGCCGGATCGAGCTGATCCTCATCACCCACCGGCACGGCGACCACACCGAGGGTGCGCCCGAGCTGTCGCGCCGTACCGGCGCCCCGGTGCGCGCCCTCGATCCTGCCCACTGCCAGGGGGCGGCTCCGCTCGTCCACGGCGAGACCATCGAAGCCGCAGGGGTTGTGGTGACCGTGCTCCGGACGCCCGGGCACACTGACGACTCCGTCAGCTTCCTGCTCGACGACGATGGCGTGACGGGGTCGGTGCTGACCGGCGACACCATCCTGGGCCGCGGCACCACGGTGCTGGCGCCCCCGGACGGAAGCCTCGCCGCCTATCTCGCGACCCTGGATCTGCTCGCCGGTCTGGGACCGCGGCTGGTGCTGCCGGCGCACGGTCAGCAACTGCCCGATCTGTCCGTCGTCGCCGGTGCCTACCGTGCGCATCGTCAGCAGCGGCTCGACCAGATCCGTTCCGCGCTGGACGTTCTCGGCCCCAACGCCGGAGTGCCAGCCATCACCGATGTGGTCTATGACGACATCGATCCCGCTGTCCGGGCAGCCGCGGAGCACTCGGTCGCCGCGCAGCTGGAGTACCTGCGGGGAGCGGGCCGGCCGGCGTGAGGAGCGGGCCCACCGGCCTGGACGCGGCACTGCCGCTGTTGGCCTGTCCGCACTGCGGAGAGGTCATCTCCCGGCAGGATGGCGGGGTGGTCGGTTGCGCCCTGGGGCATCGCTTCGACGTCGCCCGTCAGGGCTATGTTTCGTTGCTCGGCAAGGGCTCTCGCACCGACACCGGTGACTCCGCGGACATGGTGACCGCGCGCGCGGACTTCCTCGCGGGCGGTCACTACGAGCCGGTCGCGGTCGCGGTCGCGGGTTCCGTGGATGCCGGTCCGGTACTTGAAGTGGGAGCCGGCACCGGCTACTACCTCGCCGCGGTTCTTCGGGGCCTGCGCGGCCGCACCGTTGGGCCGCAGACCGTCGGGGTGGCGCTGGACTCCTCCCGCTACGCCGCGCGCCGGGCGGCCACAGCAGACCCGGCCGTCGCATCGGTGGTGGCGGATGCCTGGTCGCGGCTGCCCGTTCGGGACGGCGTCGTCGGGACCGTGCTGAGTGTGTTCGCGCCGCGTGACCCGCGCGAGATCGGCAGGGCGCTGGCGCCGGGCGGTCGGTTGGTGGTGGTGACACCTGAGCCGGACCATCTGTCCGAGATCCGTTCTGTTCTCCCGCTGCTCGCCGTCGATGCGGGGAAGCGCGACCGCCTGGTGGAGGCCTTCGCCGAGCACCTCTTCGTCGTTGATCGGCATGTCGTTCGGAGGGAGATGCGGCTTTCGCCCGACGATGTCGGTGCACTGGTTCGGATGGGACCGTCGGCGCGCCATCTCTCTGGCGGAGAGCTCGAGGCGGCCGTTGCGGCGCTGCCGGACGTGACCGATGTGACCCTGGCGGTGACGGTCAGCGTGTTCCAACGGCGTCCGGACGCGCCCGGGGCAACTCATCCAGAATGAGCACGGTCTTCGTCGACACCACGTCAGGCATTGTCTGTAACCGGTTCAGCACCAGGTCGCGGAGCGCCGCGGCGTCGGCGGCTCTGACCAGCAGCGCCAGATCGTCGTCGCCGGAGATCAACGCGGCATGCTCCACCTCGGGGATTTCGCTGATCCGATGCCGAACCTCCTTCCACGACTGCTGGGCGATGCGCAGGTAGATGTAGGCGGAGACTCCGTAACCCAGCCGGACAGGGTCGACCACCGCGGCGTATCCGGTGATGACGCCGAGCTTCTCCAGCCGGGACACCCGGGCGTACACGCCGGCCCGGGACAGATGCACCTGCTCCGCCAGCGCCCGCATGGACAGCCGACCGTCCGCTGTGAGCGCTTGGATGATCGCCCGGTCCGCCTCGTCGAGATCCAGCTGTCTGGTGGGGCCGGGTGGAAGCGGCGCTCCGATAGCCATACGGCTCAGCATCGCAGAGAAAAACGCCATTCGTCCAGTATTGATGGCTCAAGGCGGACGATTGGCACCCACCGCCGCATACTGGATACACAGTGCTGTACGTCACAGCGATCCCGGAAGGCAGCCGTCGATGTCTGTTCTCAGTGATCACCGAACCGCCACACTGTTGCCGTCCGAGGCGCCGCTCGCGCTTGTCGACAGCGACGGGCAGTCCGTCCCGGGTGACGATCTGGCCATGCCGTCGGTCTTCGAACTGCTTCGTTTGCATCGGGCGATGGTGATCGGCCGCCGGTTCGACACCCAGGCCGGCGCACTGGTGCGGCAGGGCGAACTGGCCGTCTATCCGTCATCCCGCGGCCAGGAGGCCTGTCAGGTCGGCGCCGTACTTGCCCTCGAGCCGGGGGATTGGCTGTTTCCGACCTACCGCGACTCTGTCGCCCTGGTGACCCGCGGGGTCGACCCGGTCGAGGTGCTGACGCTGCTGCGTGGGAACTGGCACAGCGGCTACGACCCGTACGAGCGGCGGGTGGCGCCGCAGTGCACACCGCTCGCGACGAATGCGCTGCACGCGGTGGGTCTGGCGCACGCCGCCCGGTACAAGGGCGAGGACACCGTCGCGCTCGTGCTCATCGGCGACGGGGCGACCAGCGAGGGGGACACCCACGAAGCGCTGAACTTCGCCGCCGTGTGGAAATGCCCGGTGGTGTTTCTCGTGCAGAACAACGGGTATGCGATCAGCGTCCCCTTGTCCAAGCAAACGGCGGCACCATCGTTGGCGCACAAGGGCATCGGGTACGGAATGGTATCCCGGTTGATCGACGGCAACGACGCGGCGGCCGTGTACTCGACGGTGACCGAAGCGGTGCGCGCGGCTCGGGCCGGTGATGGACCGACCCTGATCGAAGCCGTCACCTACCGGATGGACGCGCACACCAACGCCGACGACGCAACCCGCTACCGCTGCATCGAAGAGGTGAAGGGCTGGGCGGCAAAGGATCCCATCGACCGTCTCGAGCGTCACCTGCGGAGCCGTGGCCTGCTCGACGACAACCTGCTGACGGCGGTGCGCGACGACGCCGAGACCTTCGCACTCGCCCTGCGGGAAAGGTTGCCTGAGGCGGCGACTCCGGACCCGGCTGAGCTCTTCCGGCACGTCTACCACCGGCCGACGGCCGCGCTCCGGCAACAGCAACGGCAACTCGCCGATGAGCTGACCGACGCGGGGGGATCCGACCCAGCCGAGCCGATGGCAGGTGCAGGGCAGTGACTGATCTGCTGGAGGCGCAGGGCGGCAACAGCTCTCACCGCTCCGATCCGGTTCCGGCGGTGGGTTCGCCGGCGGGTGGCGCCGTCACCATGGCCGGCGCGCTCAATCAGGCACTGGCCGACAGTCTCGCCGCCGATGGTTCGGTCCTGGTCCTTGGCGAGGACGTCGGGACACTCGGTGGGGTCTTCCGGATCACCGACGGACTCGCCGACAGGTTCGGCGATCACCGGGTTGTCGACACACCGCTGGCGGAGTCGGGCATCGTCGGCACTGCCATCGGCATGGCGATGAACGGTCTGCGGCCCGTGGTGGAAATGCAGTTCGACGCGTTCGCCTACCCGGCGTTCGAGCAGATCACCAGCCACCTCGCGAAGATGCACAACCGCACCCGCGGCGCGGTGACGCTGCCGATCGTTGTCCGCATCCCGTACGGGGGTGGCATCGGCGGCGTCGAGCACCACTGCGATTCCTCCGAGGTGTTCTACACGCACACCCCCGGTCTGCGCGTCGTCACCCCTTCCACACCTGGCGACGCGTACAGGTTGCTGCGACAGGCCATCGAATCCCCCGACCCGGTGATCTTCCTGGAGCCGAAACGCCGCTACTGGTCGAACGAGTCGACCCCGCTGGCGATGGCCGGGCCCGGCCTCGACAGCGCAGTGGTGCGCCGAGCCGGCACCGACGCAACGCTGATCAGCTACGGCGGCACCGTCGCCACCGCGCTCGATGCCGCTGACGCCGCCGTCGAGGAAGGATGGGACCTGGAGGTCATTGACCTGCGCACCCTGTCGCCGTTCGACGACGACACCGTCGCCCACTCCGTCCGGCGCACCGGCCGGGCCGTCGTGATCCACGAGGCCTCCGGGTTCTGCGGATACGGCGCAGAGGTGGCCGCCCGGATCACCGAGCAGTGCTTTCACCATTTGCAGGCGCCGATCCTGCGCGTCACCGGGTTCGACATCCCCTACGCCCCGCCCAAACTCGAGCAGTACCACCTGCCGAACGTCGACCGGATCCTGGACGCCGTGCAGCGCTTGCAGTGGGACGACACCCCGGTGCCGCCCCGATCGATGCCGCCCCGATCGACGGGGCCGAGTTGATGCCCGACTTCCTGCTGCCGGACCTCGGCGAGGGACTGACCGAGGCCGCGATCGTGTCGTGGCTGGTGAACGTCGGTGACGAGGTCCGCACGGATCAGCCCGTTGTCGAGGTCGAGACGGCGAAGGCCGTTGTCGAGGTGCCGGTCCCGTTCTCCGGCACGGTGACCGCTTTGCACGGACTGCCGGGGCAGTCGCTGGCCGTCGGTCGGCCGCTGATCACCGTGGGAGCGGGTGAATCCCGGGATGGTTCGGATGGCAGTGGCAACGTGCTGATCGGTTACGGGACGCCGGCGTCGGCGGCCGGCCGGCGTCGGCGTCGGCGCCGGGCCGGGATGCCGGTTGCGAGCGAGCCACAGCGCAATGGCGGGGGACCAGTTGATGCGCCCGTCGCCGCGGGTTCGGTCACTGACAAGCGGCTCGTTCCTGCGGTGATCTCCCCACCCGTCAGAGTGCTGGCCAAGCGGGCCGGTGTGGACTTGCGGACGATCGCCGGTACCGGCCAGGGAGGCGTGATCCGCCGCGCCGATGTCGAGGCGGCGATAGCGGCGAAGGCACCGCCCAGCGCTGAACTGCCGACCGCGGCGGACCCGTCGCCGCCGGCCCGCCCGACTTCCGATTCGGTGACCGTCCCGGCGGGGTCCGGTCCCGTGGACGCCGGTGACCGGCGCATTCCGATGAGCCCCACCCGCCGCTACATCGCCGAGAAGATGACCCGATCGCGGCGCGAGATCCCGGAAGCCACCGTCTGGGTCGATGTCGACACCACCGACCTGCTCAGTGCGAGGTTGGAGATCAACCGGCGGGATCCCGACCACCGGGTGAGCATCCTAGGGTTGTTCTCCAGGTTCGCTCTGCTGGGCCTGCGCCGGTTCCCGGAATTGAACGGGCGCGTCGACGGTGATGACATCGTGCTGCCGGCGCACGTGGGGCTCGGGTTCGCGGCGCAGACCGACAGGGGACTCGTCGTCCCGGTCATCCGCGACGCGGATCGGCTCACCGCGCGGGAACTCTCGACGGTGATGGGTTCGGTCACCGCGGCGGCGCGGGCGGGATCGCTGAGCCCGCGCGATATGTCCGGCGGGACGTTCAGCATCAACAACTACGGCGTGTTCGGTGTGGACGGGTCCGCCGCGATCATCAACCACCCCGAGGTCGCGATGCTCGGGCTCGGCCGCATCATCGACCGCCCATGGGTCGTCGACAGCCAGGTGGTGCCGCGGAAGATCGCCCAGCTGTCGCTGGTGTTCGATCACCGCATCTGTGACGGCGGTGTCGCCGGCGGCTTCCTGCGGTTCGTCGCCGACTGTGTCGAGTCGCCGCTGGGAGCGCTGGCCGACCTGTGACGAGCGAGGATATCCGCGGCAAGGGCGTCCAGCTGACCGACATCGGGCCGGGGCGTGCGTCTCTCCGCAGCCGCTCCACCGGCCACCCGATCCTCGACGCCGATTCGTCGCCGGGTTAGAGCCCTGCGAGTCCGTTCACGACGAGCAGCACGCCCAGTACGAGCAGCACGACGGCCACGATGATGGCGCTGTGCCGGGTCATCCATCGGTCGGTCGCCGCAAGGACCGGTTCCGCGCGGGTGCCGAGGACGAGCGGCAGCACCACCGGCACGGCGATCCCGACGCTTCCCACAACGGCGAACACCACGAGCGCGACGGCCTGCTCCACTGGCCGGTACGTCGCGTCGGCGATCACCGTCGCGCCGCCGACCACCAGCAGCAGATTCTTCGGGTTGAGGCAGGCGAGCAACAACGCCACGCGGAACGCCCCGCCGCTCGTCATCGTCGCCACCGAGGACATCCATTTCGCGGGTTCAGGTTCGGTACCCGCAGGAGTTCGGGAAAGCCATTTGCGCACCGCCAGCACGAGCAGCGCAACACCCAGTCCCAGCTTGACCCAACTCAGCCACTGCGGATGCTCTTCCGGCCGGACGATGAGGTCCGCCACCGCGATGACGGCCGCGCCCACCACGAGTACGCCGAGCAGCCAGCCGAACAGGAAGGCTCGCGCGACCCCGGCGGGTTGATTGGTCGCCAACGCCAGCGGAATGAGCACGATGGGTAGTGCTGCGAGGGCGAGGCCGACCGCGAGGGGTAGTACCTCGAGAACGGCGTTCACTGATCTGCCCGAATCGTCACGATTGACCACGGTACTTCGTCGCGTTCGGCGCACAACGGTCGTCGCTTCGTGGTCACAGGGTGGCAACATCGCGCCGGTGTCCATGTTCACCGCGGAAGCGCTCGCGCTCCTACGACCACGCCTGATCGCCTTCTGCTATCAAATGCTGGGTTCGCCGTTCGATGCCGAGGACGCGGTTCAGGATGTGATGGAACGCGCGTGGCGGGCGCGGGAGTCGTACGACGAGTCGGTGGCGTCGCTGTCGACGTGGTGCTACCGGATCGCGCACAACGTGTGCGTCGACCGACTACGTGTCACCCCACGTCGGCCGCTGCCGCGCGACCTGCAGGACCCGGGCATCGAGGTGGGCGCTCCGCTGGTGCCTGCGCTGGACACCCCCTGGCTGATGCCCGCGCCCAGCTCCTGGACTGCCGCCTCGGAGGTCGGAACGGCACTGGAACGGGCGACGGACATGCGGCTCGCGGTCACTGCACTGTTACAGGCGCTGCCGGCCCGCCAGCGTGGCGCCTTCGTCCTGCGGGAGGGGCTCGGTTTGAGCGCCGCAGAGACGGCCACCGTGCTGCAGACCAGCGTGGCCGCGGTCAACTCCGCCCTTCAGCGCGCTCGTTCGACGCTCGGCGACGCAGCAGGGCCCGCCACAGCGCGGGTGCCGTTCGAAGCCGAGCAGGTCGAGCGTTATTCCCGGGCCATCGAGCGGGCGGACATCGACGCTCTGGCCGCCCTCGTGGCTGACGACGTCATCCTCGAGATGCCGCCGCTACCAGCGTGGTCGCGCGGCCGTCAGCCCTACCTCGAGTTCATGGCGCACCTGTTTTCCTGGCGCGGGACCACGTGGCAGACCAGCCCGGTAACCGGCAATGGGCAGCGCGGGCTGCTGCTGTACCTGGTCACTGACCGCGGTGCTGAGCCGCACACGCTACAGCTTTTCGACACGGACCTAGTCGGTGCGATTAGCCACGTGCTGGTGTATCGGGACTCGCGGCTGTTCGCGCTGTTCGAATCACTGGACGGCGCATCCACTGCCAGCGATGAGTCCGCCGTGCCAGCTACGTAACAACTGGCGACCACCCAGTTCTTCGTGGAAGGACCACATCCATGGGCCGACTCATCGTCATCCAATTCATCACGCTCGACGGGGTCGTAGAGGACCCCGATGGCAGCGACCGCAGCCCGTTCGGCGGCTGGGCCATGCGACATGGACCGCAAGGCGTGGCCGGCGACAAATTTCGGCTCGGGCCCATCCTTCAGGACGGCACGCTGCTGTTCGGCCGTCGCACCTGGGATCACTTCGCCGACCTCTGGCCGCGGCGCAGCGATGATTTCTCCCGAACGATGAATGCTGCTACCAAAGTGGTCGTCACCCATGGTGAAGTCGATGAGCGACGGTGGTCGAATTCGCGTGCCATCGACGAACCGCCCACCACATGGGTCCGCCACCATCTGCCCAGGACGGACATTGTCGTCATCGGCAGCGGGTCAATTGTCGGTGAAGTCGCCGCGGCCGACCTCATCGATGAGTACCGGCTTCTCACCTTCCCGACCGCAGTGGGGCCTGGCCGCCGTCTCTTCACGGACGAACGCCGGCTCGAGCTGATCAGCTCAGAGCAGGTCGGGCCGGCCGTCCTGTCGGTTCTCACCACGCGTGGGGTGGCCGTCGCGGGCGATTCCTCGAGTGTCGATGTCGGGAAGCGTGTTCACTCATCGGCGGCGTCCGGTAGCTGACGCCTGATGCTGTCGGTGTCGATGGCCGACCACACTTCTCTGATCCGGCCGTCGCGGAAGCGGTAGAACGCGTGCTCCGCGAAGGCAATGCGGCGCCCTTGAACGTTGATGCCCAGAAACTGCTGTCGGGGGAACACTCGAACCACAACCGGCTTGCCACGTGGTTCGCTTCGACCACGAGCAGCGCAATCGAGTAGTGCAGGTCGGGGACGTGTCGAACGTCGTCGGCGAGCAGGGATTGGTACTTCTCACGCGTCCACCGTTCGCCGTTGTAGGTCATCTCCCGGTGGACGAACCGGCTGAGATCATCGAATCTCCGCTGGTTCAAGGTGGCGATGTAGTCGCGATAGATGTGTTCGAGCACGTGATCATCCATTGCTCACTCCCGGTCGGCTCGGCTGCCGCTCACAGGCGGCCCTGCGCACGTGTCGTTGAACGAGCATTCCCGCCGGAGGGCCGAGCTATTCGTCGGGGGGTGCTCCGCTGAGCCAATTCTCGACGGGGAGTTCTTCGTCGTGGCTGGTGTAGGTGTGGCCCGTTGGTGTCGTCCACTCCGTGCTGTGCGGGTCCGTGCGGACGCATCGGTGTTCGCCGTGAGTCTTGGCGCGATGCTCGTGGCGACATTCGGCGCTGAGATTGGCGGCCGTGGTCCGGCCGGCCGGGACCGGTATGAGGTGATCGAGGTCACAGCGGGTTGCTGGCACGGTGCAAGCGGGGTTGGCGCAGACTCCGTCGCGGAATTTGATCGCGGTGCCGAGCCTGCCGGACGGGAATCGGCCCATCTCGGTGACGTCGAGAAGGTTGCCCTGCGGGTCGGTGAGCAGGCGGTAGAACAGGGTGCCCGGTTGCTGTGCGATGTCGCGGATGATGTCGGCGGGAACGGAGGCGCTGCGGTCCATCAACTGCCCGGGTGTCCGGGTGACGCCGAGCAGGGATTGAACGGAGACGACGACCCCGATCGTCACGGGCAACGGCCGGGGATCACCGCCTCCCGAGCAGCGGATCACCCGAGCCACCCCCGCCGCGCGATCCCCAGGATCGGTCGGCGGCACACCGGCGATGGACGCGGGCGGGTCGGGGCGGAACGCCGAGGCCGGGAGATCCCAGTCGCGGTCGAGATCGCCGCCGCGGCTGGGGCATTCGTGGTCTGAAACGCCGGAACTTCCTGCTGGGTTGCCTGCGGCGTCAGTGTCGCCATCACTCTCGCCACCGCTTCCTGTCGTCACCGCTTGTCAGTCGTCGAGGTGGTCGTCGATGTCGCTGTTGGTGTCCCACACCACGTGGCAGCCGTTGCTCGTCCGGCCCAGCAGTACATCGACCAGGGCGTCGGCTCTGCGTTGTTGCAAGGTTCGAGGGTCGCCGGGTTCAGCGATGGCGGCGATGGCGCGCAAGACCTGGTCGATGGCGTGTGCGTCAACCGAAGATACTGCGGCGGACAAGAAGCTGACGCCGTCCAGGTCCGGGCGCACGGAGACATACCGGTCCTCGAGTGACCGATGCAAGCGCTCATTTTGCTGGTCGGGTTCGACCCGGACGATGAACTGATTCAGGCACCTACCGAGGATTTCCGGGGTGCGACAGACGGCGAGGTCGACGACGACAGAGTTCAGCAGTTCCTTGGAGGCATCCCGCACCAGACGACGCAACGCCCGGTTGATCCGGACGACCTTGTCCTGGTCGATGTCACCGGCGACCCAGGCATCCCAGGCGTCGGGTGCTTCGGTCTTGACCCGGCGGGCCATCGACACGGTGCGCTGGACGGCGGACTTCGATGCCGTGACGGCCAAGCTGATCTCGGTGCAGGCAAATTCAGCGGCCTTGAACTGTGGTCGCGCGCCACGATGGCGCACATCGTTGATGACGTCCTCATCCAAGGCGCGGCGGATGTCGGTGAATTGCACCATCAATTCGGCATGTCGCGCCTGAGCCTGTCCGAGATGTTTCATCTGCGCGACCAATTCATCGATCACGCCGGCCGCCGCCGCGCCGGGTATTCGTCCCGCTTCGATTCGGCGGCGCGCCCTTGAATTTCTCATACCGGTAACCTACAACGCACCACCGACAGCCGGTCCTGGACGCACTTCATCAGCATTGTGGTTACACTGGGCCAGTTCTCGTCACGCAAGGTCCGGTAATTACCCGTCGGCGGGGCCAGAGTCCGCACGGACATTGATACAGGGCTGGCCCGAACATCGCGGACTTCGTCTCCACCGGATTGCTCGCTCAGTTGTCACCCCAGGTCCATGGTAGATACGAGCAATGGTGGAAATGGATCAGCCGGCGAGACGGAATCTCAAGGATCGTCCGCTCAGAGGAGATGCGGACCGAGTGAGTCGACGTGGCTGCTGTGGTGAGGCAATCGATATGCCAGGTGCGGATGTTCGCGCTCGGTATGAGCATCCGCAACTGGCGTATCGATCGCGGCTTGGGGAGAAACAGGCGCGCCGAGCCGCTCACTCCGCGCGGGGGTCCGAGTGAACCCCTGAGGCGCGCAGGCCGGCCATCGCCAGGTCGACGACGGCGTCCACGATCTGGGCCGGGCCGGACCGGGAGCCCGGCCGGTACCACTCGGTGATGGAGTTGACCATCCCGAACAGCAGCCTGGACACAAGGCGAGGTTCGATGTCGTCCCTGATCTCGCCGGCCTCCGCGGCGTCGCGGACGAGCGCGGCGAGGCGGTCGTCGAATGCCCGGCGGCGGGCCAGCGCGGAACGCTCGACGGCGGTGTTCCCGCGCACCCGCAACAGCAGGGTGACGTACGGCAGCTCGGCGAGCAGGACCTGGGTCGTGCGGCGGAGGGCGTCGTGCAGGCGTTCGACGGGGCGCTGCGCGATTGGCCCCCCGGCCTTCTCGTCGAACACGGCGGCCAGAGCCCCCAACGCCCGGTCAACGGCCATCCCCAGCAGCTCTTCCTTGCCGGCGACGTGGTGATAGAAGGTCGACTTCGTCAAGCCGCTGGCCCTGGCGAGGTCGTCCATGCTCGCGGCCTCGTACCCGCGCTCGTTGAACACCCGGACCACCAGGTCCAGCAGGTCGTCGCGGGTGTACCGGGCCGGTCGGCCCCGCCCGCGGCCGGTTGCCGTTGACATGGCGTGATTGTGCCGCACATAATTTACTGACCGTTCGGTCGGTAACTCGAGGAGGTCGCGTGTACGGCAACGTCGACGTGCAGGACGCCCAGCCGGGTCCGGCAGCGGAGAACCTCCTGCAGCAACGGTTCGACGACCTGATAGCGGCGGACCAGCGGATCGAGCCCCGCGACTGGATGCCCGACGGCTACCGGAAGACGCTGATCCGGCAGATCGCCCAGCACGCGCACTCGGAGATCATCGGCATGCAACCGGAGGGCAACTGGATCACCCGCGCGCCGAGTCTGCGCCGGAAGGCGATCCTGATCGCCAAGGTGCAGGACGAGGCAGGTCACGGTCTGTACCTCTATTCGGCCGCGGAGACCCTCGGCGTCGACCGCGCGGACCTGCTGGATCTGCTGCACACGGGAAAGCAGAAGTACTCGAGCATCTTCAACTACCCGACCCTCACCTGGGCCGACATGGGCGCCATCGGCTGGCTGGTGGACGGCGCGGCGATCATGAACCAGGTCCCGCTCTGCCGCTGCTCCTACGGCCCCTACGGACGCGCGATGGTCCGGGTGTGCAAGGAGGAGTCCTTCCACCAGCGGCAGGGCTTCGAGATCCTGAACACCCTCTCGCATGGCACGCCGGCGCAGCACGACATGGCACAGGACGCCGTGAACAGGTTCTGGTGGCCATCGCTGATGATGTTCGGCCCACCGGACGGGGACTCGCCGCACTCGGCCCAGTCGATGGCCTGGGGGATCAAGCGATTCACCAATGACGAACTCCGCCAACGGTTCGTGGACATGACGGTGCCGCAGGCGGAGGCGCTGGGCCTCTCGTTACCCGACCCCGACCTGTGCTGGAACGACGAACGCGGGCACTACGACTTCGGCGACATCGAGTGGTCGGAGCTGACCCGGGTGATCAAGGGCGACGGGCCGTGCAACGCCCAGCGGATGGAGCGGCGCCGCTCCGCCCACGAGAACGGCGCCTGGGTGCGGGAGGCCGCCGATGCCTACGCGGAGAAGCACGCCCAGTCGGTGGGTGCGGTCGCATGAGCGACTCCTCGATCACCACCAGCGGCCCCCACCAACCGGTGAACGGTACGGGTTCCGACCTCAGTGCTGAGGGCGGCCATGGTGCTGTACCGACGTCGGGAGTGCCTGTGCCGGAGCCGGTTCCGGACAAAGGCGCCCGGACCTCGCGACGCGGCTGGCCGCTGTGGGAAGTGTTCGTCCGAGCTCGCCGCGGACTCTCCCACCAGCATGTCGGCAGCCTGCATGCTCCGGACGCGGCGATGGCACTGCGCAACGCTCGCGACGTCTACACCCGGCGCGGCGAGGGCGTCTCGATCTGGGTGGTGCCGTCGACGGCCATCGCCGCGTCGAGCCCGGACGAGAAGGACTCTTTCTTCGACCCTGCGCTGGACAAGGCATACCGGCACCCGACCTTCTACGAGGTTCCGGACGGGGTGGCCCACCTGTGACGATCCAGCACACTGCCGCTCCCACAACGGCTCTCACCGCGTACGTCACCGCGCTCGGCGACGACGCGCTCATCCTCGCGCAACGGCTGGGTGAGTGGGTGACCCGCGCGCCGCAGATCGAGGAGGACATCGCGCTGGCCAACATCGCCCTCGACCTGCTGGGGCAGGCGAGCACACTGCTCACCTACGCCGGCGGCCTGGAGGGTTCCGGGCGTACCGAGGACGACCTGGCCTTCCTGCGTGACGAGCAGGACTTCTGCAACGTCCAGCTCGTGGAGATCCCGAATGGTGACTTCGCCGTCACGATCGCCCGCCAGTTGGTGTTCTCCGGCTACCAGTACGAGCTGTACCGGACACTGCTGGACTCGACGGACCCGACTCTGGCCGGCTTGGCCGGTAAGGCCGTGAAAGAGGTTGCCTACCACCGTGATCACGCCCGGCAGTGGACGCTGCGGCTGGGTGACGGCACCGCGGAATCGCACCGCAGGATGCAGGACGCGGTGGACCGGGTGTGGCCGTATGTCGACGAACTGTTCGATCCCTGGCCCGCCGCCGCCGAGCTCGCCGGATGTGCGGCCGACCCGGCCGGATTACGGGCGCCTTTCGAGGCGTTCGTCGACCCCGTTGTCCTCGAGGCCACACTCGAAGTGCCGCAACCGATGTGGCATGCCCGCGGCGGCCGCCGCGGTGTGCACACCGAGCACCTCGGGCACCTGCTGCCGGAGATGCAGTACCTGCACCGCGCTCATCCGGGCGCGAACTGGTGAGCGCGACGTCGATGCCAACAGTGACCGAACAGGAACGCCTGCGGGCGGTGGCTGGCACAGTGCCCGATCCGGAGATTCCGGTGCTCACGCTGGACGATCTCGGTATCGTCCGTCGACTCACCATCGACGACAACGGAACCGTCGAGGTGGACCTGACGCCGACCTACACCGGTTGCCCGGCGACCGCCGTCATCGCCGGTGATGTCGAGAAAGCCCTGCTGGCAACCGGAGTCCAGCGCGTTGTCGTGAGGACGGTGCTCGTCACCGGCCTGGAGCACCGACTGGATGAGCGACCAGGGCCGGCGGAAGCTGCAGGAGTACGGGATCGCGCCGCCCGGTGCGTGCCACCCCGGCGGCGTCGGGCTGACACTCACGGCACGCTGCCCCCGGTGCGGCTCCACGAGCACCCGGGAGATCAGCAGGTTCGGCTCCACACCGTGCAAGTCGCTGTGGTCGTGCCTGTCCTGCCTGGAGCCCTTCGACTCCTTCAAGTCGATCTGATGGTATCGCCGGTCACAGCGCCGACGGCGGCAGCACGGCGTCATGCGGTGTTCCATCAGTTGAGGGTCGCTGCCGTCGATCGGCTCACCGATGACGCGGTCGGCATCACCTTCGACGTCCCGCCGGGACTCCGCGACGACTTCGCCTTCGTTGCGGGCCAGCATGTCTCGGTCCGGTCCGCGAAGGTCGGCGACGACGTGCGGCGCAACTATTCGATCTGCTCGCCGGCCACCACCGGACCGTTGCGCATCGCGGTGAAGGAGATCCCGGACGGTGTCTTCTCGCGGTACGCCGGACGGGAGCTGCGGCCAGGGGACGTACTGGACGTGATGACGCCCAGCGGGACGTTCACCACCGCACTGGATCCCGACCGGGCGAAGCGCTATGTCGCCGTCGCTGCAGGGTCCGGGATCACCCCCGTGCTGTCCATCCTCGCAACCGCGCTGGAGGTCGAGCGGGACAGCACAGCGGCGCTGGTGTACGTCAACCGGCGCACGTCGACGATCATGTTCCTCGAGGAACTCGAAGATCTGAAGAACCGGTATCCCGATCGCTTCGAGTTGATCCACGTACTCGGCCAGGAGGCGAGCGACGTCGAGATGCTCTCTGGGAGGCTGGATGTCGAACGGCTACGACGCATCCTGGACAGCATTCTGCCGGTCGACGACGTCGACGAATGGTTCCTCTGCGGCCCACTCACGATGACCGACACCGTGCGCGGTGTATTGCTCGAACGCGGCGTCGAACCCGGGCACGTGCACCGGGAGCTCTTCCACGTCGGAGATCTGCCGGCTCGTCAACGGCCCGCGCACGGTGCGGGCGCTCCGGGAAACGCCTCGACCGTCACCGTCGTGCTCGACGGTCGATCATCGGACCTGGCCGTGCCACCCGACGGCGATTCGATCCTGGAAGCGACCCTGAAGGTGCGGTCCGATGCGCCGTTCGCCTGCAAGAACGCGGTCTGCGGTACCTGCCGGGCGAAGGTGATCGAGGGACGGGTGGAGATGGACTCCAACTACGCCCTCGAGCCGGACGAGCTCGCCCGCGGGTACGTGCTGACCTGCCAGTCGCACCCGTTGACCGCCAGGGTCGTCGTCGACTACGACCGATGAGCACCCGTATACCGACGAAGGGGGACCAGCAATGACGATGGTCGTCGAGAGCTACACGGCCGGCCGCTGGCGGGCGCCAGGCGCGGGCGCCCCGCTGCTGGACGCGTCGACCGGCGAGGCGGTGGCGGTGGTCGGCACCGATGCGATCGACCTGCTGCCGGTCCTCGATCACGCGCGGTCCGTCGGCGGCCCGGCGCTGCGGGAGTTGCCGTTCCACGAGCGGGCGATGGCACTCAAGCGGCTCGCCACTCACCTGAACGGGAAGCGGGACGAGCTCTACCCGATCTCGGCCTGGACGGGCGCGACCCGTCGGGACTCGATGGTCGACATCGACGGCGGCATCGGCGTGCTGTTCACCTTCGCCAGCAAGGGCCGGCGGGAGCTGCCGAACTCGACCGTGCTGCTGGACGGGCCGGCGGAGCGGTTGGGCAGGACCGGTCAGTTCCTGGGCCAGCACATCTACACCCCCCGCCGAGGGGTGGCGCTGCAGATCAACGCATTCAATTTCCCGGTCTGGGGGATGCTCGAGAAGCTGGCCCCGGCGTTCCTGGCGGGCGTGCCGACCGTCGTCAAACCGGCGTCGCAGACGTCCTACCTTGCCGCCGCAGTGGTGCACGAGATCATCGCGTCGGGGTTGCTGCCCGAGGGCAGCCTACAGCTGGTGACCGGCGGGTCGAGGGGTCTGCTCGATCTGCTCGACGACCAGGACACCGTCGCCTTCACCGGGTCCGCCTCGACCGCGGCACTGCTGCGGTCGCATCCATCCGTGCAGCGCGGCGGCGTGCGGTTCAGCTCGGAGGCCGATTCGCTGAACTTCTCCGTGCTCGGCGTCGACGTTGCGCCGGACAGTGCGGAATTCGACCTGTACGTCCGTCAGCTGGTCACCGAGATGACGTCGAAGGCCGGGCAGAAATGCACCGCAATCCGGCGGGCGCTGGTACCGCAGGCACTGGTGCCCGCCGTGATCGACGCTGTCGGCGCGCGCATCGCGTCGAAGGTGCGGGTCGGCAATCCGAGCGCCGACGGTGTGACGATGGGCGCCCTCGCCGGTCTGGAGCAGCGCGGGCAGGTACTAGAGCACCTCGAGAAGCTGCGCGCAGCAGCCGATGTCGTCGTCGGGGACCCGGACGACTTCGAGGTGCTGAGCGGCGACCCGCGCACCGGCGCGTTCCTGCCGCCACTGTTGTTGCTCGCCGGGGACGGGGGACGTCCCGAGCCGCACGACGTCGAGGTATTCGGTCCGGTCAGTACGGTGCTCGGCTACCGGGACACCGACCACGCCATCGACCTGGCACGGCGGGGACGCGGCAGCCTGGTCGGCTCCGTCGTGTCGGCCGACCCGACGGTGGTGCGTGACCTCGTACTGGGGGTTGCACCATGGCACGGGCGGATGCTCGTCCTCGATACCGACAGCGCGGCGGAATCAACCGGGCACGGCTCCCCGCTGCCGCACCTTGTGCACGGCGGGCCCGGCCGGGCCGGGGACGGCGAGGAACTCGGTGGCATCCGGTCGGTGCTGCACTACATGCAGCGCACCGCCGTCCAAGGCTCGCCGAAAGCCATCGCCGCGATCACCGGCACCTGGGTCACAGGGGCGCCCCGTCGCGCCGACGGCGCGCACCCCTTCCGCAAGAGCCTCGCCGAGCTCCATGTGGGTGACACGGTCGAAGCCGGCCCGCGCACCGTCACGCTCGACGACATCGACGCCTTCGCCGACCTCTCGGGCGACCGGTTCTACGCCCACACCGACGAGGAGGCAGCCGCGGCGAACCCGTTCTTCGAGGGACGGGTGGCGCACGGCTACTTCGTGGTGTCGCTGGCGGCGGGACTGTTCGTCTCACCCGAACCGGGGCCGGTGCTGGCGAACTACGGGCTCGAGCGGCTGCGGTTCCTGACGCCGGTCTACCCGGGCGACGCCCTGCGCGTGACGTTGACCGCAAAGAGCATCTCCCCGCGCGCTGACGCGGACTACGGCGAAGTGGTGTGGGACGCCGTTGTCGTCAACCAGGACGACGAGCAGGTCGCGACGTACGACGTCCTCACTCTGGTGGCGAAGACCTGAGGGCCGTTCGACCCTGGTCACCCGCTGTCCGGGAGATTGAGATAGGGACACAGGACCGGCCTGGCACGGAGGTGGCCTCCCATGTCGCACATCGCCCGCTCGATCGGTGTCGCCGCAGCCGCCGGGTACGCGGGCCTGCAACTGCTCGGCAGGCGCGCGGGGTCGACGGCTGACGAACGCACCGCGACACTGCCCGGTGACGACGTCGAGCCCGACCCACAGCTCGTCACCAACCACGCGATCACCATCAACGCACCGGCCGCCGACGTCTGGCCGTGGCTGACCCAGATGGGATGGCACCTGGGCGGCTACTACGGCCCGGAGTGGGTCGATCGCCTGCTGTTCCCGCAGAACTGGGCGAGCCTGGACGCGCTGGACCCCGACCTGCTGCGTCACCTCGAGGTCGGCGACCAGATTCCCGACGGGGAGCCCGGCACCGCGTACTACGAGGTCCATCAGGTGCAGGCGCCGCACCTGCTCGTGCTGCACTCGACGACGCACGTCCCGCCCGGCTGGGCGGAGAAGTACGGCGCCACCCTGAACTGGACCTGGTGCTTCTCGCTGACCGACGACACCGCAGGCCGGTCCCGGTTGCATGCGCGGGTGCGCGGCCGGATGACCCCGTGGTGGTTCGCCGCGCTGTACTCGGCCACCATCGTCCCGTCGGACGCCATCATGGCCAGCGGGATGATGCGCGGTATCAAGCGCCGCGTCGAATCGCATCCGCGGCCGCGCGTGTCGGGGCGGCCACCGCTGGATCAGCGGGCCCGGCGGACCAGCCGTTCGGCATCCAGCAGCACGACACTCTTGCCCTCGAGCCGCAGCCAACCGCGGTGACCGAAGTCGGCCAGCGCCTTGTTGACCGTCTCCCGGGAGGCGCCGACCAGCTGCGCCAGTTCCTCCTGGGTCAGGTCGTGGGTGACCCGCAGGTGGCCGCCCTCCTGCTGGCCGAATTGCCGGGCCAGCTGCAGCAGGGCCTTGGCGACCCGTCCGGGAACATCGGTGAAGATCAGGTCGGCCAGCGCGTTGTTGGTCCGCCGGAGCCGGCGCGCGAGCACCCGCAGCAGCTGCTCGGCGATCTCGGGGCGCTTGTTGATCCATTCCTTGAGCGCGTCCCGGTCCATCGTCGCCAGCCGGACGTCGGTGACGGCGGTTGCGGAGGACGTTCGCGGCCCGGGGTCGAAGACGGACAGTTCGCCGAACATGTCCGACGGGCCCATCACGGCGAGGAGGTTCTCCCGGCCGTCGGGTGAATGCCGACCGAGCTTCACCTTGCCGGAGAGGATCACGTACAGCCGATCGCCCAGCTCACCCTCGGCGAAGATGGAGCTACCGCGCGCGTAGTCGACCGTCTCCAGCTGCGATCCAAGGGCGAGCGCCGCTTCCGGATCGACCCCCTGGAAGATGCCAGCCTTTGCGAGCGTTTCTTCCACCCTGTCCTCCTGATCGGACCGCCGAGTAACCCAAGAAAAATAGCGTCCCCGCTGAGACGCAGAGCACAGTGTAGGGGGCGACCCCTCGGCGCTGCCCGCCGCTCGCGCTGGATGGGATCACGGCTGTCGGTGTCGTCCGTCTCATCGACGGGCCGCGCGCCGAAATGTGGGCGTTCAGTCCTTCAACTTGCGCCGTCCGCGCGACCGGCGGCGGAGCCGGAACTTGGCGAACGCCTTGGTCCAGCCCTCGCGGATGAAGGTGTTGACCTCCTCGGGTCGGGCGGTGTCGAGGAACTCCTGGACGTCGGCCTCACTGACCGACGAGGTCTGCAGTCGTTTCTCGACACGTTCCATGAAAACGGCGAACACCATCAGCAGCAGGGGGATGAGCAGCACCAGGAAGACGGTCATGGTCCGAACATCATCCCCCACGTTCCGCCCCCCGGCTCCGGACCCCCCGCGCACGGCGTGCCGGGCAACCATCCTGCGATCCGGACGTCAGTTGCTTATGGCAACCTGGCAGCGTGGCGACACCAGGACGGATGCGGCGGGCGAAGACGCCCGCGACGCCGCTGGCCCGTACCCGGCGCGCGCGGCAGATCGATGCCCGGCTCGGCGACGGCTACCCGGACGCGCGCTGCGAACTGGACTTCAGCACCCCGCTCGAGCTGGCCGTCGCGACCATCCTGTCCGCCCAGTCGACGGACGCCAGGGTGAACATGGTGACGCCGGCGCTGTTCGCCCGGTTCAGGACGGCGGCCGACTACGCGTCGGCCCCGCGAGCGGAGCTCGAATCGATGATCCAGTCGACGGGCTTCTTCCGGAACAAGGCGACATCGCTGATCGGGCTGGGCCAGGCGCTGGTCGAACGGTTCGACGGCGAGCTGCCGTCGACACTTCCCGAACTGGTCAGCCTGCCCGGATTCGGCCGGAAAACGGCGAACGTGGTGCTCGGGCACGCGTTCGGCGTACCGGGGATCACCGTGGACACCCACGTCACCAGGATGGCCACCCGCTGGGGCCTGACCACCAACACCGACCCGGTCAAGATCGAGTTCGACCTGAACGCCCAACTGCCCCCGAACCGCTGGACCGTGTTCTCGGACCAGGCCATCTTCCACGGCCGTCGGGTGTGTCACGCGAAGAAACCGGCGTGCGGGGCGTGCTTCCTCGCTTCGCTGTGTGCGTCCTACGGGATCGGGACGACGGACCCGGTGGCGGCAGCTGCCCTCGTCGTCGGCCCGGAGCGGCCGCACCTGCTCTCGATGGTCGGCCTCGCGGACGGCGAGTGATGGAGCCGGCCGGCTCGGTTCCGGTGGAAGCGTCCGACGAACAGCGCGTGGCGACCCGGCCTTCGCCGGGTCAGCCCGGGCCGCTGGTCGCACCGCCCCGGGGCGGCGATCCCTGCGGGCACCGGCTCGTCGACGACGAGGTGCTGCCCGCCTGGCTCCATCCGCTGGTCCGCCGGGTCGACGGCGCGCAGCTCCCCGGGCCGATCCACAGCCTGACCGGTCAGCCGCCGGCGCACGCCCGGCACAGCGCGGTGCTGATGTTGTTCGGCGACGGCGCGCACGGCCCTGACCTGCTGCTGACCCAACGGTCGGCGACGATGCGCTCGCACCCTGGGCAGCCGGCCTTTCCGGGCGGCGCGACCGACCCGGGGGAGGATCCCATCCAGGCGGCGCTGCGCGAGGGGTTCGAGGAGACCGGGCTGGTGCCGTCATCGGTGATTCCGGCTGCGCTGCTGCCCGAGCTCTTCCTCCCGCCCTCGGGTTTCGTGGTGCGTCCGGTGCTCGCCTACTGGCGCGAGCCGGGGGAGGTGGGGCCCGTCGATCCGGCGGAGACCGCGGTGGTCGCCCGGGTCCCGGTTGCCGAACTGGTCGACCCGGCGAACCGCGGCCGCGTGCGGCACTCCAGCGGGTACGTCGGCCCGGCGTTCCAGGTCGCGGACCTGTTGGTCTGGGGCTTCACCGCCGGCTTGGTCGACGTGCTGCTCGAGCTCGGCGGCTGGGCCGTGCCGTGGGACGAGGGCCGGATCTTCGACCTGCCGGAATTCCGATGACGGGCTCGACATGAGCATCGTCGACATCATCGTGGTGCTGCTGGTCATCGCGGCCGCCGTCTCCGGGTTCCGCCAGGGTCTGATCACCGCGATCTTCACCCTGGTGACCGCGATCGCCGGCGCGGTGGTCGCGATCCAGCTCGCGCCGTTCCTGATGGAGAAGGTCGACGATCCGACGGCCAAGATCGCCATCGGCATCGCGTGCGTCGTGGTGGGCGTCGGGATCGGAGAGGTCGCCGGCTCCACCGTCGGCAAGGCCATTTCGCAGCGGGTGAGTTGGCGGCCGGCACAGGCCGTGGACCGCACCCTGGGCCTGTTCGGGTACGCGATCGCGGTGCTCGTCGTCATCTGGCTCATCGCCGTCCCGCTCGCCTCCGTTCCCTATCCCTGGCTGTCGTCGGCGATCCGTGGATCGGCCGTGCTGGCGAAGGTGAACGACGTCATGCCCGCCCAGGCGCAGGACGTCTCGAGCAAGCTCCGGGAGGTCTTCAACGACTCCGGGTTCCCGGCCATCCTCGACCCGCTCGCCCCTACCCCGAACACCTCGGTAGAGCCACCCGACCCGGCCGCGGGGACCACCCCACAGGTGGCGGCGGCCGCCGATTCGATCCTCAAGGTGCGGTCCGTGGCCCAGTCGTGCGCGCGCCGGATGGAGGGTACCGGTTTCGTCATCGGCCCCGAGAAGCTCATGACCAACGCGCATGTCGTCGCCGGGTCGGATCGGGCGGAGGTGGAGACCGGCGGTGGGCGACTCGATGCAACCGTCGTGCTGTACGACGCCGAGCGGGACCTTGCGGTCCTCGACGTCCCCGGTCTGGACGCGGCGCCTTTGGAGTTCGCGACGACGCCGGCGGCCCCCGGCGCCTCGGCCATCGTCGCCGGGTACCCGCTGGACGGCCCCTACCTCGTGACGCCGGCCCGGATCCGCGCGTCCATCCAGCTCCGCGGGCCCAACATCTACTCCAGCGCCACCGTCACCAGAGAGGTCTACACGCTCCGTGCGCAGGTCCGGCCCGGCAACTCGGGCGGCCCGCTGCTGGCACCGGACGGCACCGTTCTCGGAGTGATCTTCGGAGCTGCGATCGACGAGACCGACGTAGGGTTCGCGTTGACCGCCGAGGAGGTCGCACCGGTGGTCGAAGCCGGGCTGACCGACAATTCGGCGGCGTCGACCGAGGCCTGCACTGCGGCCTGAGCCGATCAGCTCACTGCGGCCCGCTCGCCCGTCGTGCCAGGCCGGCGATCATCGTGGTGAGGATGTCCGGCGATTCCTCGGCCGGGTAGTGTCCGACCCCGCGGACCGTGGACAACGTGTACCAGCCCGTGCACTGCTCGCGTGCGTCCACCAGAGCCGACGGCGGCGTGAAACGGTCCGCGTCGCCGACGACGTGCAGCACCGGGGCGGTGATCGGCCTGGCCAGCGCCTCACGGTGCCGGTGGCCGTCGGTGCGGAGGGGTGACCGTCCGGCCCAGCGCAGGTGTTCCACCGCCCCGCGGGCGGCTCCCGGAACGCGGATTGCCTGCCGCATCCTGACCATCGTCTCGGCGAAATCCGCCGACGCCCGCCACGCGGGCCCGGACTGCGACCGCACCAACCGCTCGAGCAGGGCGGCGTTCCCGGCCACCAGATGACGCTCCGGCCAGGCCGGGGTCGCCGCCCAGGCCAGCAGTCGCCCGTACCGGTCGGTGGTGACGGGCCGCCTGATCCGCGCCATCCGGATCGGGTGCGGCGCCGCGATCGCCACCACTCCGCGGACCTGCGCGGGGTTCATCACGGCGGTGTCGAACGCGATCACCCCGCCGTAGCCCTGCCCGACCAGGACAGCGTCACGCTCGCCGAGCGAACGGACGAGCCCGGCGATGTCATCTGCGAGGGTGAAGGCGTCGTAGCCGCGGGGGGTCTTGTCGCTGTCGCCGTACCCGCGCAGATCCGGGGCGACCACCCGGAAACCCGCGCGCGCGAGGCCGGGGAGTTGGTACCGCCACGACCGCCAGTACTGCCCGAAGCCGTGCATCAACAGGATCAGTGGACCGCTGCCCGCCTCGGCGATGTGGAACCGGATGCCGTTGGCGCTGATGTCCCGGTGCTGCCAGGGGCCCTCGTCCCGGAGCATCGAGCCATCGGGAACCGGCTCGTCGTCGGTCGCCCCCGTCTGTTCCGCAGGACCCAGCAGGTCCTCGATGTCAGACGCGCGATCGCGCCGATCCCGCTTCGAGCGCCGTTCAGGCGTCGGGTGACGTTCCTGCCTGGCGCTGCGGACGCGCCGCCAGCGCCGGGGCAGAGCGCCGGGATCACGCGGGTTTACGGGTCCTGCAGGGTCACCGGGGTCCACCGGGTTGCCGGATTCCGCCGGCCCGGTCACCGTGGACGACTCGGCGGACGGCTGGTCAAGACGATCCCGGTCAGGACCCGGTAGCAGCCGTCTTCAGTGCCGCCGCCGTCTGTTCCAGCGACGCGATGGTCTTCTCCGGCTTCTTGACCTTCTTGACCTTGCGATATCCGAGGAACGCGAAGGCTGCGGCGATCAGCACCATCAGGACGAAGACGATCGTGAACGCGGCCCATCTCGGCAACCAGATCGCCAGGATCTCGCCCACCATGAACCAGAAGAAGAACAACGAGAACGCACCGATGACGCCGGCGATCGCGAACATCACGCCGCCGGTGGCGCCGGTCTTGACGGTCTGCGTCACCTCCAGCTTCGCCAGCTCGATCTCCGAGCGGATCAGCGTGGACATGTGCGTCGAGACGTCCTTGACCAGTTCGCCCATCGACCCGTTGCGGTCGACAGCCGGCTCGGCGACGAGCGGGATGGACGCTGGTGTCGACCCGGCGACGGTGAACTGGTTCGGCGGCTTTGGCGTGCCGGAAGTCGTCACAGCCCTCTCCTGAAGGTCGGCGGGCCGGCCGGTGGTGCGGCCGAAGGCTCCGTGCTTGGTCGGTGCGGGGTTCATCGTGCCATGCCCGCAGGTGGCCGGTTCGCCGCAGGGTCGCGTGGCGACAGCGCGTCCCTCGGTTCAGGCAGCGCCGCTCGGGGCGCCGGCCCGTCCGGCCGGCGCGATTACTGGCCGAGCAGCCAGCTATCGGGGGCCGTCAGCCGGGCGGCGTCCGGCGGGCCCCACGAGCCTTGCGAGTAGGACTGCACGGCGGGCCGGTTCTCCAGCACCGGTTCCAGGACACGCCAGGCGCTGGCGAGCCCGTCCGGTCGGGTGAAGAGTGAACGGTCGCCGTTCAGCACGTCATGGATGAGCCGGACGTACGGTGGCATCGCGTCCGCACCCTCGACGTCGCCCAACACGATGGAGGCGTCGCTGACCGTCAGATTCAACCCGGGCCCCGGCTCCTTCACCACCATCGACAGCTCGACGGCTCCGCTGCCGGCGAGCGACAACGTCAGCACGCCAGCATCTCTCGGGACATCGAACGGCGCACCGGTCGGCTCGCGCAGGATGATGCTGACCCGTTGGGTCGAGCCCGCCATGCGCTTGCCTGTGCGCATCAGGAAAGGCACGCCGCGCCAGCGGTCGTTGTCCACCCACATCCGGGCCGCGACGTAGGTGTCCGTCGTGGAGTCCGGCTCGACGCCCTTCACATCGAGATAGCCCTCGTACTGGCCCAGCACCACCTCGGACGGATCGAGCGGACGGAAACAGGAGATCACCTGTTCGCGGGCCGATTGCAGGTCGTCGGCGCTCATGCTCTTGGGCGGCTCCATGGCCACCTCGGCCGCCACCTGGAACAGGTGGGTGATGAGCATGTCGAGCATCGCGCCGGTGGCGTCGTAGAACACCGCCCGGTCGTCGATGTCGAGGTTCTCGGGCGCGTCGATCTGCACGGCCTTGATGTGCCGGGAGTTCCAGGTGTCGCCGAAGATGCTGTTCGCGAAGCGAAGCACATGCAGGTCCTGGGTCGCCTCCTTCCCGAGGAAGTGGTCGATGCGATAGACCTGCGACTCGTTGAGTACCTCGTGCACCGCCTTGTCGAGCGCCCGGAAGTTCTCCGGCGATGTGCCGAACGGTTTCTCGTAGACGACGCGTGCGTCCCTGGCCAGGTCGTGTCGGCCCAGGGCGGCCGTCAACTCGGGAAACGCGACGGGCGGCACCGCGAAGTAATGGACCAGTTGCGCCTCGTCGCCGAGGTCGGACTTGGCCTGGGCCAGCACGTCGAGCAGGCTGCCGGGGTCGTCAGAGTCGAAACCGCCGCCGGCGAATCGCAGACGGGAGCTGAAGTCCTGCCACGGCCCGGTGTCCGGTGCGGGGCCGAACTCGCTGAGCACATCGTGGACGTGGCCGCGGAAGTCCTCATGGGAGACGTCGCCTCGTCCGTTGCCGACCAGGAGGTAGTTCTCCGGCAGCAGATTCTCCTTGGCCAGCCGGAAGAACGCCGGAATGACCATGCGTTTGGCCAGGTCTCCGGTCCCGCCGAAAAGGACGAAGACGACCGGTGCGCTGGGCCGGTCGGGGCTGGACTGCTCGGGGCTGGAACCAGGAAGCGGCGGCATGTGTCGCAGATTAACGGAGTGATCGTCGTCGGCCCCGGTGAAAGTCGACGTCCGCATGCCGGTTCACTCGAACCGGGGCGGCCCTCAGGTGCGGGGACAGCAGTGGAGCGGGTGCCGATCGGCACCCGCTCCACTGTCACACCCTGGCGACAGAGGTCAGTCGGCCTTGCCGCTGGACAGACCGCTCGAGATCAGGTTCAGCACGTTGCTGTCCTGCAGGGTCGTGGCGTCACCCACTGCGCGGTTCTCGGCGATGTCGCGCAGCAGTCGGCGCATGATCTTGCCGGACCTGGTCTTGGGCAGTTCAGGGACGACCAGGATGCGCTTGGGCTTGGCGATGGGGCCGATCTCCTTGGCGACGTGTGCCTTGAGTTCCGCCACCAGCGTGTCGGTGTCCTTGGCCGAACCACGGAGGATCACGAAGGCGACGATGCCCTGTCCGGTCATCTCGTCGTTGGCGCCCACGACCGCGGCCTCGGCGACCGACGGGTGCGACACCAGCGCGGACTCCACCTCCGTGGTCGAGATGCGGTGGCCGGAAATGTTCATCACGTCGTCGACCCGGCCCAGCAGCCACAGTGCGCCGTCGGTGTCGTACTTCGCGCCATCACCGGCGAAGTAGTAGCCCTGGGCGGCGAACCGGGACCAGTAGGTGTCCTTGTACCGTTCGTCGTCGCCGAAGATCGTCCGCAGCATGCCGGGCCACGGCTTGTCGATGACCAGGTACCCGCCCTCGCCCTTGCCGACCGGGACGCCTTCGTCGTTGACCACCTTGGCGCTGATGCCGGGCAGCGGGATCATCGCCGACCCGGGCTTGCAGGCCGTGACGCCGGGCAGCGGGGAGATCATGATGCCGCCGGTCTCGGTCTGCCACCAGGTGTCGACGATGGGGCAGTTGTTGTGCCCGACGTTCTCCCGGTACCACATCCATGCCTCGGGGTTGATCGGCTCCCCGACCGATCCGAGGACCCGCAGCGAACCGAGGTCGTACTTGCCCGGGATCTCCGCGCCCCACTTCATGAAGGTGCGGATCAGGGTCGGTGCGGTGTAGTAGATGGAGACCTTGTACTTGTCGATGATCTCCCAGTGCCGGCCCTCGTGCGGGCTGTTCGGGGTGCCTTCGTAGATCACCTCGGTCGCCCTGTTGGCCAGCGGCCCGTAAACGATGTAGGAATGGCCGGTCACCCAGCCGATATCGGCTGTGCACCAATAGACGTCGCTACCCGGCTTGTAATCGAAGACCGCGTTGTGGGTGTACGCGGCCTGGGTGAGGTAACCGCCCGAGGTGTGCAGGATGCCCTTCGGCTTTCCGGTGGTGCCGGAGGTGTAGAGGATGAACAGCGGCTGCTCGGCGGGGAAGGCCTCCGGCGTGTGCTGATCGGACTGGCCCTCGACCAGTTCGTCCCACCAGACGTCCTTGGCGTTCCACTCGACCTCGAAGCCGGTTCGCCTGACCACCAGCACGTTCTCGACGCTGGTCTCCGGGCCGGAGATGGCCTCGTCGACCGCAGCCTTGAGCGACACCGCGGTGCCGCGCCGGTACTGGCCGTCGGCGGTGATCACCAACCGGGCCTGGGCGTCGCCGATCCGGGAGCGCAGCGCCTCGGCCGAGAAGCCGGCGAAGACGACGCCGTGGGCGAGCCCCAGCCTGGCGCAGGCGAGCATCGCGAAGACCGCCTCCGGGATCATCGGGAGGTAGATGGCCACCCGGTCGCCGGTCTTGAGTCCGAGGGAGATCAGTGCGTTGGCGGTCTTGGAGACCTCGCGCTGGAGCTCCGCATAGGTGATGGTGCGAGAGTCACCGGGTTCGCCCTCCCAGTGGATTGCGACGGTGTCCCCGAAGCCGTCTTCGACATGCCGGTCGACGCAGTTGTACGAGACGTTGAGCGTCCCGTCGGCGAACCACTTGGCGTGCGGGGCGTCCGACCAGTCGAGCACCGTGCTGAACGGCGTCGCCCAGGACAGCCGGTTCGCCTGTTCTGCCCAGAAACCTTCGAAGTCGGCGTCGGCCTGCTTGTACGCGTCAGCGGTCAGGTTGGCCTGTGCCGCGAATTCGGTCGAGGGTGGAAAGGTGCGTGCCTCGGTGCCGAGATTGTCCAATGCGATGGACGCGGTGGCAGGGGCCGGTTCGGACGTAGTAGCGGGACCACTCACAGTGTTTCTCCTTGATGACGGCGGTGTCAGTGTCGGGTGGAGAGATGCTCTGTCGATGATTCGGGCGCTGATGGCTGCCCTGATCGGACTGTCCTGTCGGACTGTGCAGTGCCGGCTGCGGGATCTCCCGCTACCTCCTCCCGGGACAGAAGCCGACGGGTCACCACCAGCGGTGTAGTGGGTGGAAGGTATCGCTGGCTGCGATTTCCCGCCACGCTTCGTTAGTTGGGCATCGGTCAACGGCAGGGAAACTGCGGTGGGCGGCTTCTGCCGCCGGTCGCCGTCACCGGCTCCGCTGACAGTTTCGCCGGACGAAAAGGCCCCCCGCTGCGGCCACGTATCGTGCTGCGGTGACCGTTACCGCGTCGACCGCGCCCTGGGAGGGCTGGCGTTCGCCCCCGGAAGTGGCTGCCGCGGTGGAAGAGGTCAGATCGTCGATCACGGCGCTCCGGCGGCACCCGGCCAACCGCACGGGCTGGCCGAAGACCTCGGCGGTCGCAACGATGCGTTCGGCGAGGGCATCGGCCGCCCTGGACGGTGTGCCGCTTGCCCTCGATGCCGACGCCGAGATCGTCACCGACCCCGTCCTGGCAGGATCGTTGCGCGCGGCGGCCGCGCTCGGGTCGATGGCGTCCGTCTGGACGCGCTCGCCGCTTCAGGTGCTCGCTCGGCTGCACACTCTCGCCGCCGCCGACCTGGCTTCCCCGGAAGAACTGGGGCGGCCCCGGTCCGACGGCGACGGATTCGGTCCCGCACTGAGCGCGCTGGCGAGCGTGGCGATCTCGTCACCGTGGCCCGCGCCGGTTCAGGTGGCGATGATCCACGGCCGGCTGTTGACGCTGCAGCCGTTCGAGCACGCCAACGGTGTTGTCGCCAGAGCTGCCGCGAGGGTCTCCGTGCTCGCCGGCGGACTCGATCCCGCTGGTCTCGGCGTGCCGGAGGTCGCGTTTCTTCGCCATCGGGCGTCCTATGACGCGGCAGCCACAGCGTTTGCCGACGGTGACCCGGACTCCGTCACCCGGTGGGTGCTGGCAGTGTGCGGCTGGCTCGTTGAGGGCGCACGTGAGGGTCAGTCGATCGCCGATGCAGCTGTATGACGTGGTAGTGCCTCGATGGAAGCGATTCCACCGGCTAAATACCCATTCGGTGTGGGCGGTTTCCGCCGGTTCCACCCGTCGGATGGAGAGCCGGCTGTCGCTGCTCCGGGACGAAGAGCCGCCCAGAGGGCAGGGCGCGGTTGAGATCCATACCACTGCATAGAGTGAGGGGAGGTGACGGAATGTCAGATTGTGCGAAACCTGACGCGTGGCATGTGATTAGTCTGACCGGGTGATTTTCCCCTCGCAGGGTGTTCTGCATCGTCGCATCGACGGATTGCAACTGCCGGTGTTCGGGTCTCCGGAATTGCTTCAGGACACGGCCGAGAACGTTTAGGGGTAATGCCGGCGGCGATTTCGTGAGCAAATACCTGTCCAACGCCCACCGCCATTGTGGCCGCTCTGCCACCGGCGGAGCAGCAGTCCGCACGGCGAGGAGAACGCGACCGGCAGCGATGGTGCAACGCCCCTGGCCGACTGCCCGGATCAAACACATGAAAGACGGCGCCTCACCGGAGTGAGACGCCGTCTGCGCAGGCTGACCAGCTACCAAGCTTCACCACGACTCGTCGTGACGGGCTCCGCGACCTTCGTCGGTAACCCTGACGACGTACCTCCCGCGGCTTATAGCGGTGAGTGGGTACCGGGGCCAACGCGGGGAGCTCCGAGGGGGGTCGGCGGTGTTTCTCTTCCACACCGTCTCTGGCCGATCGGGGGTCCCTGACATAGTGATACGCCGCGTCGGCCCCGCGGGCAACAGGAGAACGGCCGACAATGTGCCGGGACCGATTCAGATGCACCCGAATGAGGAACGAACCGGATCGAAGCTGAAGATCTTTGCAACCTGTCCGCGTCTTTAGGTGACGAACCCACGACCTCGGGTCTACAGTGAACTTGTCGGTTTCCACCCCCCCGGGAGCCGACCACTAGGTTCAGCTCAACCCCCCGGAGCTGAACCCCGCGGCCCCCGCCCTCCCCCCTGGCGGGGGCCGCCCCTATTCTTCGACTCGTCGTCGTGGCGCGGCCTCCCGATCCGCTCGAAAACGTTTGCGGCAGTCTTCGCGTGGTGCATATCCATGCGGCCACATGGACGTCCCCGCAGTGTCGCGGGGCAGTGTCGCCGGGGCGTGGATGCCCGGCGGACGCCCACATCGGGACTGACCCCGCGCATCTGCGCACCTACCGGCATCTGTCCCCAATCCGGTGTCCGGCCGGTGTCCGGCCCGGTGATCGATGCTCAACTGCTCTGGCGGCCGGATCCGATCCGGGACGAGGCCGGGACCGGACGGGGCTCCATGGACGATCGAGCACTGCTGATCACGGCCGACGATGCTTTGCTGGGCGACCTGCAGCGCATTGCAGCGGCGGCGGGTGTCGAGGTGGATCACAGCGCGGACGCCCCTGATCGTGTGCGGTGGATGTCCGCTCGCATCGTGCTGCTCGATGCCGAACAGTTGTGGGCCGCTGTGCAGGCCGGTCTCCCGCGGCGTTCCGGCGTCGTCGTGATCGCGGTCGGCGAACCGCCCGATCAGATGTGGGAGCTGTGCGTCCGGCTCGGTGTCGAGCGAACCGTGGCCTTCGGCGGCAGCGCATCCGAGCAGTTCCTGATCGAGATGCTGTCCGACGCCGTCGCCGGCGGATCCGGTCGTGGACCGTGTCTGGTGGTGCTGGGGGCGTGCGGCGGAGCCGGCGCGTCGGTGTTCGCGGCAGCGCTCGCTTTGGCTGCCGCACGCACCGGCGCCGACAGCCTGCTCGTCGACGCAGACCCGTGGGGAGCAGGCTCGGATGTGCTGCTCGGAATCGAAGGCGCACCCGGACTGCGCTGGGGTGACCTCGCCGCTGCCTCCGGCCGCCTCCCTACGGAGGCGTTGCAACGCGCGTTGCCGTCGGTGGGCGCGGGCCGGGGTCGTGTTGCCGTGCTGTCGTTCGGTCGAACCACACCGGCCACCATCGAGACATCAACGATGGACGCCGTCCTCGCCTCCGGCCGGCGCGCCGGACGGACCACCGTCGTCGACCTACCGAGGCATCCTGATCCGGCGGCCGATCGTGCCCTGGAGCGCGCCGACCTCGCTGTGGTCGTGACGCCGGCGGACGTACGGGGCTGCTGGGCCGCCGAACGCGTCCGCACCAGAATCCTTGAAATCGGCTGCCGGGCAGGCGTTGTCGTACGAGGTCCGTCACCGGGAGGTCTCGGAGCAGGTGATCTGGCCGGTGTGCTGCAGTTGCCGCTGCTGGCGCGGATGCGTGCGGACCCTGCTCTCCCGCGGGACCTCGAGATCGGTTTGGCGCTGGTCGCCGGTCCGGGTCGGCCACTGTCGAAAGCGGCAGCGCAGGTCCTCGCCGCGGTGGCCCGATCATCATGACGGGCGGCGACAGCGGGGTTCGATTCAGGCTCCCCGAGGACGTCATCCAGCGGGTCCAGCGGCGGCTCGTCGACGAGGGTGCGGACCCGAACCCGACGGCGCTCGTCAGAGCACTCCGGGCGGAGTCTGCGGTGCTGCTGACCGACGCGGAAATGCTGCACCAGATACGGCTGCTGCAACGTGAGCTCGTCGGCGCGGGCCCGCTGTCCGACCTGCTCGCCGACCCGGCGACCACCGATGTGGTGGTCAACGCGCCCGGCGATGTGCGGGTGGATCGTGGATCCGGCTGGCAGTCGACGGGAGTGACGTTTCCCGATGAGGCCGCGGTGCAGCGGCTCGCCCGCCGGCTTGCGACCGCGGCGGGCCGTCGGCTCGACGACGCCCACCCGCACGTCGATGCCCGCCTGGCCGACGGCACCCGGCTGCACGCGGTCCTCGCACCGGTGGCTGCCTCCGGCACCTGCCTGTCGCTGAGGGTGTTGCGCCCGGTGCGGCACGATCTCGATGCGCTCCGGACCAGCGGCACCCTGCCCGGGGTCACCCATCGGACACTGTGTGCGGTGCTGCGCGCCGCCCTGTCCTTCGTCGTCTCCGGAGGCACGGGTTCCGGAAAGACCACCCTGCTGTCGGCCCTGCTTGCCGCCGTCCCCGTCGACGAGCGGATCGTCACAGTGGAGGACGCCGAGGAACTCCGGCCGCCGCACGCGCACGTCATCCGGCTGGTCGCGCGTCAGGCCAACGTCGAAGGGGCGGGCGTGATCTCGGTGCGGGACCTGGTCAGGCAGGCGCTCCGCATGCGGCCCGACCGGATCGTGGTGGGGGAGGTCAGGGGCGCCGAGGTCGTCGATCTTCTCGCCGCGTTGAACACCGGCCACGACGGCAGCGCCGGCACCCTGCATGCGAATGCGGCGGCCGACGTACCGGCCCGCTTCGAGGCATTGGCCTCGCTCGGTGGCATCGGGCGGGACGCCGTTCACGCGCAACTGGCCGGCGCTGTTCGCGTCGTCATGCACATTCGACGCGAGGGGCAGGGAAGAGTGCTGCACGAGATCGCCGTCCTGCGAAGGGACTCCAGCGGCTTCGTGGCGGCGCAGCCGGCCGTTGTGGCGGGCCGGCCGGATGGGCCGGGTGCCGCCGTGCTCGCCGGGTGGTTGGCCGAACGCGGAGAACCCGTTCCGTGGTGATCGCCCTGCTGATGGCTGCGGCTGCCGTCGTCTGGCCGACCACGGTGCCGTCCGTGCTGCGTGCGGCCGGTCGGCAGCCCGGCCGGTTCCTCGGCCGAAGCGATGCGGTCCGCCGCGATTCCCGCCGACGGATGACCGGGCGGGCGGCGGTCGGTGCGGTGATGGTGGCCGCTGCCGCGGTGGTGTTGGTGCGCTGGGGCGCCGCAGTTGCCATTGCGGGACTGGTGCTCGGCGCAACAGGGTGGGCGCTGTGGCGCCGACTCCGGGCCGGTCGCGACCGGCGAGTCGCGCTGGAGCAGATCGTGGCGGCCCTTCGGATGCTCGCTCGAGAACTGCATGCGGGTGCGGATCCAGCGCTGGCAGCCCAGAACACCACCGCCGCCGCGACCGGCGAGGGTGCTGTGGTGGTGGCCGATCTGCTCCGGGCGATCGGGACCGGTGACCGTCCGTCAGCAGGTGTGCATGGTGTCTCGAACCGGTCGCCCGCCCGTGGGGCGCCGCCGCAGGGGCGGTCTGACGCGGTCACTTCTGCGCAGGCCCGTCGAACGGCGGCGCTGGAACCTCGGCGGCGTGCGATGGCCAGACTCCGCAGCGGCTGGACGCTCACCCGGCGGCACGGGGTCGCCTTCACCCCACTCATCGATGCACTCGCTGCCGAGCTGGCCGAGCAACTGCTCGCGGACTCGCAGCGCGCGGGGGAGGTTGCCGGGCCGAAGATGTCCGGCTATGTCATGGCCGTGCTTCCGCTCCTGGGGCTGCTGCTCGGAGCGGGGATGGGAGCCGACCCTGTCGAGGTGCTGCTGCGCAGCCACCTCGGGAACGTGCTGCTCCTGGTCGGCACCGTCCTGACCTGCAGTGGCCTGCTGTGGTCGGCCCGCATCGTCGCCCGGTGACGCCGGTCGGGGATCGGACGCCGGCGGGAGGTGGGCGCTGATGCACGTGACGGGAACGATCACGGCGATGCTGGTCGCGTCGGCCGCCCTGCTCGTCGTGCCGCCGCGCGTCCGGCTGCCCCCGCGCACCGGGGGCCTGCCACGCTGGTCATCACCAGCCCGCCGGAGCAGGACGGCAGCGACGGTCGGCCTGCTGACGGGCACCGGTCTCGTACTGCTGGATCCCGGCCTGTGGTGGCTGGCCCTGATCGTCGCGGCCGTCACGGCCATCGGCGTGGTGCGCCGGGGTGTGGGACCCCCGGCGGCCGCCCGGGACACCGACCGGCAGCTGATCGCCACCTACTGCGATTTGCTGGCGTCGTGCCTGGACGCCGGAATGGCCCTTGCCGGTGCGCTGGGGGCCGTCTCGGAGGCGCTGGTCACCTTCGACCCGTCCGCGGGATCGGGACGTGCTGGCGCGGGATCCGTCGTCGACGAGGTGGGTGCCGTTCCCAGGGGTGCCGCTCGGCGGGGTGGCGCTCCCGGTGGTGTCGGTCAGGTGCGCCGACGGGACGGGCCGATCGATCTGCTCGATTCCGTCGCTGCGATGCTCCGGCTGGGCGCCGACCCGTCCACCGCCTGGCGGGCTGCGGAGGAGAGCGAGGACCTCGCTCCGATCGCCGCTGCGGCGCGCCGATCCGCCGCGGGAGGTGGCGCGCTGGCGCAGGCCGTCCGCGAGCATGCCGCGCAGCTCCGGCAGCAGACCGCAGCGGCGGACCTGCGGTCCGCCGGTCGAGCGGGGGTCCTGATGACGGCACCACTTGGCGTGTGCTTCCTGCCCGCGTTCCTCTGTCTCGGGCTGGCGCCGGTCGTCGTCGGGTTGTTGGGACAACTCGACATGTTCTGACCGGGACTGTCTTTCGGCCGCGCACTGACCGCGGGTGATTGTCCACATGACTATGTTCCGTCCACACCGGTTCGCTGCGCCTGGATTGGACGGTGCTGCCGGCGGAGGCTCAGGGAGCGGTCGACAACCGGTCGACCACGAGGGGAGTGGTTGTGGTGCAACGTATCTCTGCTGTGTTCAACGTGCGCGGACCGGGCGGGCAGGCGCGAATCGATGGTGGCAGCGGTCCGCTGCTCGCCCTTGTCGCGCCGACTTGCAGGTGCGCAACCGTCGATGCGCCTGCCGGGCACCTAGGAGCCCCGGAGTCGGGTGGCATGGTCTGCTGCGACGGGGCGGAGCACCGCTTCGCAGCAGAAGGTGCCGCCGACAGTGACGCGGGCATGAGCACCGTCGAGTACGCGGTCGGCACCGTCGTTGCAGCCGCGTTCGCCGCCGTTCTGTACAAGATCGTGACCGGCGATTCGGTGGTGGCCGGACTGACGGATCTCATCAATTCGGCGTTGTCGACGACGTTCTGAGGCCGACACCATGCCGGGGAGACGATGTCGTTGTCGCCGGGGAACTTCGGGACGGCGCGAATTCTGCTCTGTGCCGGCACTTCCCCGGGTAGCACTCAGAAGACGGCCAGCACGGTCGATGAGGGACGACCTGGATCACCCCCGGCGGATCGACCGCGATGCCGGTGGGGTGACGGTCGAAGCGGCTGTCGCTCTGGCGGTTCTCGCGCTCGTGCTCGTCACGTGTCTGGCCGGGCTGGCCTGCATGATCGCCCAGATCCAATGTGCTGACGCCGCCCGGGAAGCAGCCCGGCTGGCGGGCCGAGGCGACGACGGCGGTGCATCGGGCGCCGTTGCGGCGCTCGCTCCGCATGGCGCGGTGCTCGACCTGGGCACGCAGGACGAGTGGGTGGTCGCGACGGTCTCCGTACGGCCGGTCGGCGGCCTGCTGCCCGGAGTGACGATCTCGGCGTCCGCAACGGCCGCCCGAGAGCTGGGGTGACGAGATGGGCTGCGGTCATGGCATTCCGCGAACCAAATCCACGATCAGGGCCGGTGACCGAGGCGTGGCCACCGTGTATGCGTGCCTGGGGTGCGTCCTGCTCCTGATCGTCACCGGGCTGGCGGCGCAGTTCGGGGCGGCGTCGTTGGCCAGGCAGCGGGCGGAGTCGGCCGCGGACCTGGCCGCCCTCGCCGGTGCCGCTGGGGTGCTGCGCGGCCCCGGCTCGGCGTGCGCGACAGCCATGGCTGTCGCCTCGGCCAACGGCGTGGCCCTGCAATCCTGTTCGGTCCTCGGTGCGGACGTGCTCGTCATCGTGAATGCGGAGATCCGTGCCGGCCCGCTGTCCGGGACCGCGACGGCGCGAGCGCGGGCGGGCCCGGCCGCCGCGACCATTCCTGAAGACGGGTGAAGTGGCCGAGACGTCCGGGTCAACCGCCGGCGCCGAGTCCGCGTCCGGACGGTGAGACGAGGATCTTGACCGCCGTGTCGTTCCGGTTGATCAGCGTGTCGAAGCCCTTGTCGACCAGGTCATCAAGGCCGATACGGCCGGTGATGAACGGTTTCAGATTGACCTTGCCCGCCTGCACCAGTGCAATGACGTCAGGATGGTTGCCCATGTAGGCGATGGTCCCCCGGAGGTCGACCTCCTTCAGCACGAGCTTCTGGAGGTCGAGCTGAGCAGGGTGACCCCAGATGGCGATGACGACGATCACCCCGCCCGGCCGGATTGCGTCGAACAGTGTGTCCAGCACGACGTTCACCGAACTGCACTCGAACGCGACATCGGCGCCCGACCCACCACTGAGCCGGCGGACCTCCTCGGCGACGTCGACCTCTGTCGGGTCGAGGGCGTGGTCGGCGACCCCGGTGTCGATCGCCTTCTCCCTGCGCATCGAACTGGGCTCGCTGATGATCACCGTCAGGCCGTGCGCCTTGAGGATGGCGGCGGTGAGCAGGCCGATGGGTCCGGCGCCGCCGATCAGCGCGATGTCGCCGGACTGTGCCCCGCTGCGCACGAAGGCGTGATAGCCAACGGACAGCGGTTCGATGAGAGCCGCTTCGTCAAGAGGGATGTCGCCGACAGGATGCGCCCAGCGACGTTCGACGACGATCTTCTCGCCGAGTCCGCCGCCCCGCCCGGCGAGTCCGATGAAGTTCATGTTCGGCGTCAGGTGGTAGTTCGACCCGGGTTCGGTCGATTCCTTCGGGTCGATGATGTACGGCTCGACCACCACGTTGTCGCCGATCGCCAGGTCGTCCACCCCCTCGCCGACGGCGTAGACGGTTCCGGACATCTCATGGCCGAGCGTGATCGGCGCGGACTCGCCCGATACCGGGTGTGGATGCCCGGCGGCGGGGACGAAGATCGGCCCCTCCAGATACTCGTGCAGATCGGTACCGCAGATGCCGCACCAGGCGACGTCGATGCCGACGGTGCCGGGCAGCACCTCCGGTTCCGGAATGTCCCGGATGCGGATGTCTCCGCGATCGAAATAGCGGGCAGCTCTCATGTCTCGCTCCTCTGGTAGCTGTGGGTGAATTGCGACGGGCCGGACCGTTTCGCCTACCGGAGGTGGTGCACCTCCTGCAGGCCGTACACCGGCGTCGGAATACCTTCCATCCGCGCCTTGAGTTGCAGCGCGAGATAGAGCGAGTAGTGCCGTGACTGGTGCAGATTGCCGCCGTGGAACCACAGCGCCTCCTGCTGGGTGGGCTTCCACATGTTGCGTTGCTCGCCCTCCCAGGGACCCGGGTCCTTGGTGGTGTCCGACCCGAGGCCCCAGACTTTTCCGACCTTGTCGGCGACCTCCTGCGAGATGAGATCGGCCGCCCACCCGTTCATCGACCCGTATCCGGTGGCGTAGACGACGACGTCCGCGGGCAATTCCTTGCCGTTGGAGAGCACGACGCCGCTTTCGGTCAGCCGGACGACGTCGACCCCGGACTCGAGCTTGATGTCGCCGTTGGCGACGAGTTCCGACGCACCGACGTCGATGTAGTAGCCGGAGCCGCGGCGCAGGTACTTCATGAACAGGCCGGAGTCGTCGTCGCCGTAGTCGAGCATGAAGCCGGCCGCGCCGAGCCTGGAGTAGAAGTCGGCGTCGCGCTTGCGGATTTCGTCATACACCGGGATCTGGAATTCATGCATGATGCGATATGGCAGCGAGGCGAACGTCAGGTCGGCCTTCTGGGTGGTCATTCCGGCGGCGACCGCCTCCTCGGAATACAGGCCACCGAGCGCGATTTTCATCAACGAGTCGGACTTGACGATGTGCGTCGACGAGCGCTGGACCATCGTGACGTCGGCGCCGCCCTCCCACAGTGCCGCGCAGATGTCGTGGGCGGAGTTGTTGGCGCCGATGACGACCGCACGCTTCCCGCGGTAGGCGTCCGGGCCGGGGTGCTTGGACGAATGGTGCTGATCACCCCGGAAAACGTCCATTCCCTCGAACGACGGCACGTTCGCCTTGCCGGACATGCCGGTCGCGAGCACGAGCTGCTTCGGGCGCAGGGTGATTTCGGCGCCGTCCCGCTCGACGACGACAGTCCATTCACCGCTGTCCTCGTGATAAGTGGCGCTCTTGCATTCGGTGCCGCCCCAGTAGTTGAGCTCCATCACCGTGGCGTACATCTCCAGCCAGTCGCCGATCTTGTCCTTCGGGGCGAAAACCGGCCAGTTGGCGGGGAAGTCGATGTACGGCAGGTGGTCGTACCACACCGGATCGTGCAGGCAGAGCGACTTGTAGCGGTTTCGCCAGGCGTCCCCGGGGCGCGGGTTGCGGTCCACGATGATGGTCGGAACACCGAGCTGGCGCAGTCGGGCGCCGAGTGCGATGCCGCCCTGGCCGCCGCCGATGATCACCGTGTAGGGCTGGGTCGAATGACCGAGCTCCTCCGCCTCGCGATGTCGCGCCTCGAGCCAGGTCTGCCGGTCGGGATTGGCGCCGTGTTCCGCGCCCTTCGGCCGCCGACCACGCAGCGGTTCTTCGTGGCCCTTGAGTTCGTACATCGTGGTCAGCAGCGTCCAGGCGGCGCCGTCCTTGAGCCGGAGGTGACCGATGCAGCGTCCGACAGTCGTCTCGAACTGAATCCAGCTCTCGGTGACGCCGCCGTCGGCGACCGGTTCGCCGAGGTGCTCGGCGACCGCGAAGCCGCGGGGTTGCGTGCGGGCCGCGTTGGCCTCGAGCAGATCGCGTACGCCGGTCCGCCCCTCGACGGTCACGATGTTCCAGGTGAGTGAGATGAGATCCCGCCAGTGGCAGTCCTCCTGGAACAGGGCCGTAGCAGCATCGAGATCACCTCCTGTCACGGCGGTCTCGAAGGCGGCCAGCCAATCCTGGACTGTGCTGCGTGCGGTGCGCTGCAATGTTTCGGTCATGTGTGCTCCCTGCTGAATAGGAATCGTGGACGAGTGGACGAGTGGACGAGCGGACGAGTGGACGAGTGGACGAATGGGCGGGTGTGCGCGGTGCGCGAAACAGACGTGCGTCGGCCGAGCCATGAGCCGCGGGGACGCCTTGGTCAGGGTGGGAGGGTGATGCCGGACGGCCGGCGGCCGCGAATGGTGCGCTAGCCGGCCCGCAACCGCCGGATCGTCGGAGCCGCCGAGGCGGGCAGCAAATCGGCGGCGAGGGTCGGACGAGTGACGTTCACCTGCGCCCAGTCCGCGAATCGGTACGGCCGCTGACAGAGCAGGCCGCCGAGATGCTTCCGTAGGCGGGACATCTCGGCTCGAACGGCGACCGCGTGATCCTGCGATCCGAACAGCTCGATCGACAGGTCCGCGGCAGTGAGCCCGTCGGGGTTGAGCGACAGCAGCAGCAACAGCTCTGCGTGCCGGGGACTGAGCCGGTGGGACCAGTTCCCTGCCTGCGACTGCACACTCAAACGCGGGAGGTGCTGATCAGCGAGGTTGATGTCGATGTCGGTGACGCTGGTCTCCAGCCGGTCGTCACCCAGGACCCGCACCAGCCAACCACCGGGGATCGGTTCCAGCCGGCAGGATCCGAACGCCGGCAGCCAGGCCAGGTCGGCGTCCCGCTGGGCCGGTAGTGCGATCCGGTCCGAGGGCACCGCCGTGGTCGCCGCCGCAACCCAACCATCGTGGTCGGTGACCATCGTGGGCTGCCGGCTTCCGGCCAGCAACGGGCCCGCGACCGCGCGGAGGGCGGCCATCGCGGCGTGGTGTTCCTCCCGCAGGTACGACTCGGCCATGCGGGCGGCGGCATCGACGAGTGCGAGTGTGCTCGGGTGGACGGTCGATGCCGCACCGCTGACGTCGACCACCCCGAGGAGATCTCCGTTTGCCGGGTCCAGAATCGGTGCGGCAGCGCAGGTCCAGGCGTGGTGGGTCTTGACGAAATGCTCGGCTGAGTAGATCTGTACCGGCCGCGACAGGACGAGCGCGGTACCGATGGCGTTGGTGCCGACGTTGCTCTCGCTCCAGTTGGCGCCGACCTCGAAGCCCAACCGGGCGGCGTGCTGCTGGATCTTCTTCGGGCCGTCGCGCCACAGCACCGTGCCCTGCCGGTCGACGACGACCATCACGTGGCCGGCATCTTCAGCTGCCGGCAACAGCACTCCGCCGAGCACCGGCAGCACCTTGGCGAGTTTGCCGTTGTGCCGGCGGAACTCCACCTCGTCGGGTCCGACCGCTGCGGGAAGTACGCGTCCGCGGTCCGGATCCATCCCCAGCCCCAGGGCTCGCCGCCAGGACTCACCGACCAGAGGCCTGGCTGCGGCCGGTGAACGTTCGCCGGCAATCGCCGCATCGCGAATCCTCCGGAGGAGGTGTGCGTATCGTGCGGGATCCTCCCCGGCGGGTACGGCGGCCTCGAACGACCTGTCACGTCCCAGGGAACCCGCGTCACCTCGCACCCGTCGATCTTCGCCCCGATTGCACACCCGTGCGACCGTTGCTGCCCGTGCTCGTGGCCCTACGCGGGTCGCGCCCATCGGATCAGGCCCCGTTGCGACCATCGCCACCTCCTGACCTCGACATTGCGGTCAATACCCGTGGTGCGGACCTGCCCGTGGGGACGGCAAGTGGTGAGACGTTCCCCGGGTGCCTGTGCAACGCCGGCCCGACTGGAAGAACGGTGATCGCACGGCGGCGCGAACACAACAGTTGCAGCGGGGTTGCAACGTGCGGGAGAACCGCCCATCGTGGCCGTGCACCGCCACCCGCCGGCTACCCGAGCGCGGCGGTGACCAGCTTCAGGACCGTGACGGCTGCGGCCTTGTCCAGCGGGTGGTTCCCGTTGCCGCACTTGGGCGACTGCACGCAGGACGGGCAGCCCGCCTCGCAAGCGCAGTCTGTTACCGCATCCCGTACCGCTGCGAGCCAGTCCGCGAGAACGCCGTACCCACGGTCCGCGAAACCCGCTCCGCCCGGGTAGCCGTCGTAGACGATGACGGTAGGTTCGCCGGTGTCCGGGTGGAGCGCCGTCGACAACCCGCCGATGTCCCATCGGTCGCAGCCGGCGAACAACGGCAGCAGGCCGATCGCGGCGTGCTCGGCTGCGTGCAGGGCCCCCGGTACGCGGCCTTCCGGGATGCCTGCGGCGAGCAGGGCGTCGAGCCCGATCGTGTACCAGACCGCCCGGGTGTGCAGGGTGTGCTGGGGCATGTCCAGCCCGATGACGTCCAGCAACTCGCCGTTGGGCCGCCGACGGAGATAGCCGATCACCTGCTCGGTCACCTCGACCGGGCCCACGCCGACCGTGACGCCACCGGGCAGTCCACGTTGCCGCTGCAGCTCGCCCATCGTCACGGTGGAGTGGGACCGGGCGATCGTCGACCAGTCCGGGCGTTCCCGCCGGACCAGCGCCACACCGTGGTGCAGGTCGAGGTCCTGCACCACATAGCTGTCCCCACGGTGCAGGTGCACCGCCCCGGTGTGGACCGCGGACGGCGCGCGGTGCAGGTCCACCGTGCCGAGCAGCCGGGCGGTGTCCTCGTCGACGATCGCGACCTGACCGCCGCCGCCACCGCGAAGATCCACCCCGTCGGCGGGATGACCCGGCTCGGCCCAGAAGTAGCCGGTCGGCCGCCGACGCAGCACCCGTCGGGCGACCAGGTCGTCCAGCAGCGGTTTGATGTCCGGTCCGCCGAACAGCTCGACGTCGTCAGCGGTCAGGTGCCGCTCCGCAGCCGCGCAGGCCAGGTGTGGCCCGAGGATGTACGGATTGGTGGGGTCGGTGACGGCCGCCTCGACCGGATGCCCGAAGACCCTGTCCGGGTGGTGCACCAGGTAGGTGTCCAGCGGGTCGTCGCGGGCGACGAACACCACCAGCGCGTGGCGTCCGGAATCGGCCCGGCGGCCCGCCCTCCCGGCCTGCTGCCACACCGAGGCCAGCGTTCCCGGGTAGCCGGCGAGCACCGCGGCGTCGAGACCCGCGATGTCGACACCGAGTTCGAGCGCGTTGGTGGAAGCCACGCCCATCAGCTCGCCGCAGCCGAGGGCGCGTTCGAGTTCGCGCCGCTCTTCGGGTAGGTAGCCGCCGCGGTAGGCGGCCACCGTGTCCACCAACTCGGGTGCGACGTCGGCCAGCCGCCGCTGCGCCGACAGTGCGGCCTGCTCGGCGCCGTGCCGGGAACGGACGAAGGTGAGCGTGCGGGCTCCGGCGGCGACCAGGTCGGCCATCATCCGGGCGGCCTCGGCCGGCGCCGACCGGCGTACCGGGGCGCCGTCCTGGCCCTCGGAGCCCGGAACGATCGCCGGTTCCCACAACACGAAGTCGGCTCCTGCCCGCGGGGCGCCGTCGTCGGTGACCGCGACCACCGGACGGCCGATCAACCGGCCGGCCGCCACCTCCGGATCCGCCGAGGTTGCCGAGGCCAGCACGAACACCGGATCGGACCCGTACAGCCGGGCCAGCCGGGTGAGTCGACGCAGCACAAGTGCAACGTGCGACCCGAACACCCCGCGGTAGGCGTGGCATTCGTCGACGACCACATACCGGAGCCTGCGCAGCACCCGGGCCCACCGGGCATGCCCGGGCAGCATCCCGCGGTGCAGCATGTCCGGGTTGGTGAGGACCCAGTTGGCGTGCGACCGCGCCCAATCGCGGTCGGCCATCGGGGTGTCGCCGTCGTAGGCGGCGGCCCGCAGCGCCGGCAATCCGAGCGATTCGAGGGCGTGGAGCTGGTCGGCAGCCAGCGCCTTGGTCGGGGCCAGGTAGAGCACGGAGCTGCGGTGATCGGCGGTGATTGCCGCGAGCGCCGGCAATTGGTAGGCCAAGGATTTCCCGGAGGCCGTGCCGGTGGCCAGCACCACATCGACGCCCGACCTCGCCAGCTCGGCCGCCGCCGCCTGATGCGACCATGGCGACGCGATTCCCTTGGCGCAGAACGATTCACGGACGTCGGCGGGAACCCACGACGGCCAGGGTGCGCTCCGACCAACCTTCGGGGCGATTTGCTCCACATGGGTGATACAAGGTGTGACAGTGCTCACTGTATCGGTGCTACACCGGTTCAGCAGGTCCAGGAAGCCGCCAGGATTCGCCCACGGCTCCGGTGAAGTCACCACGTCATTCTCCCGCCAACCGCCGACATACAGTCCACCCGGCGCGTCGCTTGTTGTGACGTGTTCGGACAACGTCGTCTCGGGAGGACTCGGCCTTACCGGTGCTTTACAGTACTGAACGTCACACCGGGTGACCGGGATGCGACGCCGTTCGACCAGCGCCGGTCTGCAACGAGTTGACCGGTCCACTCTTTTGTGTCCCATGGATCAGGAGCTCGATGTCTTCCCAAATTGCCGCCGCGGACCTCGTGGTTACCGGTAGTGATCAAGCAATCGTGATCGGCGTTGCTGTCGTCGCGCTGGTGGCCCTGGTCATCGCTTTCGTCCTCCGTGCGGGCGTGTTGGCCGCCGGCAAGGGCACCCCCAAGATGCAGGAGATCTCCGCCGCCGTTCAGGAAGGTGCCGCCGCTTACCTCGGCCGGCAATTCCGGACGCTGAGCATCTTCGTCGTCATCGTCTTCGTCCTGCTGTTTGCACTGCCCGCGGACGACACCGGCCAACGGATCGGCCGCTCGATTTTCTTCCTGCTCGGTGCGCTGTTCTCGGCGTCCATCGGCTACTTCGGGATGTGGCTTGCCACCCGGGCGAACGTCCGGGTCGCGGCAGCCGCCAACGGTGACGGCGGGCGCGAGAAGGCGATGCAGGTCGCGTTCCGGACCGGCGGTGCGGTCGGCCTGGCCACCACCGGGCTCGGCCTGCTCGGCGCCGCCTCCGTGGTTCTGGTCTACGCCGGCGGTGCGCCGAAGGTGCTGGAGGGCTTCGGTTTCGGCGCGGCCATGCTGGCCATGTTCATGAGGGTCGGCGGCGGCATCTTCACCAAGGCCGCTGACGTCGGGGCGGACCTGGTCGGCAAGGTCGAGCAGGGCATCCCCGAGGACGACCCTCGCAACGCAGCCACCATCGCCGACAACGTCGGTGACAACGTCGGTGACTGCGCAGGCATGGCGGCCGACCTTTTCGAGTCGTACGCCGTGACGTTGGTGGCGTCGCTGATCCTGGGCAGCGCGGCCTTCGGTGCAAAGGGTCTCGTGTTCCCCCTGATCATCCCGACGATCGGCGTCATCACCGCGATCATCGGCATCTACATCACCCGGGCAAGGGCCAACGAGCCGGGCCTGGTGACGATCAACCGCTCGTTCTACATCTCGGCGGTCATCTCTGCCGTGCTCTCGGCCGTCGCGGCCTTCGTCTACCTGCCCAGCAATTTCGACGACCTGAACGTCGATGCCGTTGCGGGTCTGCCCGGTAATCCGGCGGTCATCGCGATCAGCGCCGTCATCATCGGCATCGTCCTCGCCGCGGTCATCCTCTGGCTGACCGGCTACTTCACCGACACCAACAACGAACCGACCCAGGGCGTCGCCAAGAGCTCCCTGACCGGTGCGGCCACCGTCATCCTGGCCGGTATCTCGGTCGGCTTCGAGTCCGCCGTGTATACCGCGCTCGTCATCGCTGCCGCGGTCTACGGGGCCTTCCTGCTGTCCGGGTCGCTCATTGTGGCGCTGTTCGCGATCGCCCTGGCGGGCTGTGGCCTGCTGACCACCGTCGGCGTCATCGTCGCGATGGACACCTTCGGTCCGGTCTCGGACAACGCCCAGGGCGTCGCCGAGATGAGCGGCGAGGTCTCGGTCGAGGGCGCGAAGATCCTGACCGAGCTCGATGCGGTCGGCAACACCACCAAGGCCATCACCAAGGGCATCGCGATCGCCACGGCGGTGCTGGCGGCCACCGCACTCTTCGGTTCCTACTCGGACGCCATCGCGACCGCGTTGGTCGAAGCCGGGCAGCAGGTCAGCGTGTTCACCGCCAACGTCGTCTCCCCCAACACCCTGGTCGGCATGCTGCTCGGCGCGGCCGTGGTGTTCCTGTTCTCCGGCCTGGCCGTGAACGCGGTCGCCCGGGCCGCCGGTGCGGTGGTCCGCGAGGTGCGTCGCCAGTTCCGCGAGATCCCCGGAATCATGGAGGGGACGAACAAGCCCGAGTACGGCAAGGTCGTCGACATCGTGACCCGCGACTCGCTGCGGGAGCTGGCCACGCCGGGTCTGCTCGCGGTGTTCGCGCCGATTGCCGTCGGTTTCGGCCTCGGTGTCGGGCCACTGGCCGGCTACCTGGCCGGTGCCATCGCCACCGGCACCCTGATGGCGGTCTTCCTGGCCAACTCCGGCGGCTCCTGGGACAACGCGAAGAAGATCGTCGAGGACGGCACCTACGGCGGCAAGGGCTCTCCCGCCCACGAGGCCACCGTCATCGGTGACACCGTCGGTGACCCGTTCAAGGACACCGCCGGCCCGGCCATCAACCCGCTGCTCAAGGTGATGAACCTGGTGGCGCTGCTGATCGCACCTGCGGTCGTGACGCTGACCGTCGGGGCCTCGGAGAACGCTGCCGCCCGTTACGGCATCGCCGCGGTGTCCGTGGTGATCATCGTTGCGGCCGTCGTCGTCTCCAAGCGGCGCGAGTCGCACCTGCACGCCGAGGAGACCCAACCGGTCTGATCGGCACCTGTCGTCTCCATCCGGCGAGGCCATCCGCGGAACACGCGGGTGGCCTCGCCGCGTAGGGGGCGGGCCGTCGCGGTAGGTTCTCCACGGTGAACGCGGGGTGATGATCAAGACGGGACAAGCAGATCCGTCCTGTTGGGGTTGACGGCACGAGTTCTCGGGCATCTCCCGCGCAGCATGAGTCGCGGGGCAGTGCTCTGTGATCAGCAGTGTCTCGATTCGTCGTATTTATCGACATCCGTGGACCTCGCATCTGGTTCCATCTCCGGCGAGGGTCGGATGACGTCAAGGAAGGACGCCTCATGAAGAGATCACTCTGGACCGCCCGCCCCCTGTTGGCGGTGGGAGCGGCCGGTGTCCTGCTGGTCGCGGGCTGCAGCTCCTCGGACAGCGGCGGCTCCACCACCTCGCCCGCGTCCTCGGCCGCCTCCTCCGCTGCCGAATCCTCGGCCGCGTCGTCGTCCGAGGCCGCCACCTCCGGCTCGTCGGAGTCGAGCGGAGCGAGCGCGAGCAGCAGCGTGGCGCCGGCGGAGCTCGATGAGCAGACCGTCGCCTGGTTCACCACGCTGTGCACCGGCGTTGCGCCGATCCAGGAGCTGTCGAACCTCGACACCTCCGGGCAGGACCCCGCCACGGCGCAGAAGACCGGCGTCGAAGCGCTGACCAAGTTCGGCACGGTGCTGTCCGACACCAGCGAGAAACTGGCCTCGGCCGAACCGCCGACGTTCGAGGGCGGCGAGCAGTTCGCGTCACAGATGACCACCGGGCTCGCCGAATCAGGCCCCAGGCTTGCCGAGTTGGCCAAGACCTTCGGCGCGATCAACCCGAGCGACACCGCCGCGCTGCAGCAGGCATCGAGCGGCCTGGCGACGCAGTTGCAGTCCGCTGTCGCGCCGCTGCAGGCGCTCGGCCAGCTGCCGGAGGATGTCTCCGCCGCCGCCCAGGAGATCCCAGCCTGCAAGGCCCTCAACGGCTGAACGGCAGGCGCCACCGCATCCGATGCTTGATACGGCCAGGCCGCCCGGCACAACGGCACACGACACCATGAGACTGCAGAGGGAAACCTGATGACGCGCACTGTTTCGGGCTGGGTGGCGATGTGCGGGGCGGCGATCCTGCTGCTCGCCGGCTGCTCCTCCGAGGTGCAGGGGACCGCCCAGGCGGGCAGCTCGCCGGTCTCCACGTCGGCGGCCTCTGTGACCACCTCCGAGACCTCTACCTCAGAGACGTCTACATCGGATGCCAGCGAGACCTCGACCTCCGACAGTTCCGAGACCACGGACACCTCGGAATCGACGGAGAGTTCGGAGGACACCAGCACCTCCGACGATTCCGGCTCGTCCACCTTGGACCCGACGTCGGAGGAGTGGTTCGCGGTCTTCTGCGACGGCGCCACCGATCTGGTCCAGTACGTCTCGCCGAACACCGCCGGCCAGACGCTTGCCGAGGCGCAGGCCACCGTGGTCGAGACCTACAGCAACATCTCGATCAGCGCGTCGACGACGGTAGGCCTGTTGCAGGCCACACCGCCGCCGACCGTGGCCGGCGGCGAGGATCTGCAGTCGATCGCCATCGAGCGGTTCAGTGCGGTGTCGGATGTCTACGGCCGCGGAGCTCAGACCGTCTCTGCCCTCAAGCCCTCCGATCAGTCCGACCTCAAGGCGGCTATCGATGCCATCGAGGCGGAGGCGAAGGCCTCGACACCGGATTCGATGTCGTCCGTCGACCCGGACGTCATCGCCGCAGCGAAGGCCCTGCCTGCCTGCAAGAACGTCTTGAACTGACCGTGCTGTTCTGAGCGGCACTGAGCGGCACTGAGCGGTGTAGCGCTGAGCCGGGTCCCCCCGTAGATCAAAGGCCGGCACCGCGAAACCCGCAGACAGATTTACTTGGACAGGTTAGTCTTTACCTGTGTCAGTAAAACTCGCGCCGGACAGCCGCTCGGTGACCTCGCGCGCGCGCCGGGCGCAGATCGTGGAGGCCGCGATCGCCGTCATCTCGGAGGTCGGATACGCGAAGGCCTCGTTCGCCCGGATCGCCGAGCACGCCGGCCTGTCGAGCACCCGGCTCATCTCGTACCACTTCAGCAGCCGAGCCGAGTTGATGGACGCGGTTGTCACCGACGTCATCGGCAGGATCGGGCGTCATGTGGGGGAGAGGATCGCTCTCGAGACGACTGCGGCCGGCCAATTGAGCGCGTACATCCTCGCCGTCGTCGGCTTCATCGACCGCGACCGGACCTCGATGATCGCGCTCGCCGAGGTGGTCCTCGGCGTGGGGTTCGACGACGGCATCGAGGCCGACCGGTCGGCCACCGACGGGGTGGAGGCCATCCTGTCGCACGGTCAGCGGACCGGCGAGTTCCGCCGGTTCGACACCCGGGTGATGGCAACAACAGTGCAGCGATCGGTGGACGGGTTGCCCTTCCTGCTGCGCTCGGAACCCGACCTGGACTGCGTGGGATACGCAGCCGAATTGGTCACGTTGTTCGAGCTCGCCACGGCGCGGGCGGAGCCGTGAGCGTCACCGATCCGGAGGAGAACGGCGGCGACCCCCGCCGGCCGACCGGCGTTCGCCCGACGGCGCCGCCCCGCACTGCCGGGCATCGTTTCCTGGTGGTGGCCGGCCGCGCCGTCGTCGGTCTGCTCGTACCGTTGGCGATCTACTACGGGCTGCGGGCGGTTGACGTCGGCGTCTACGCAGCGATCCTGGTGTCGACGCTGGTGTCGGCCGTGCCCAGCATCGTCGGCCTGGTCCGCAACGGCCGGGTGAACGCGCTGTCGGCGTACTTCACCACCATGCTGCTCGGCAGCGTCGTCATCGCGGCGCTGGCCGGCAGCACCGAGTTCCTGCTGGCCAAGGAAGCGGTGCTGACCGGGGTGACCGGGGCGTGGTTCATCGCCAGTGCGTTCACCGGCCGACCGCTGGCCTACCTGTTCTCGAAACCGCTGATGGAGGGTCGGTTGCACTGGCCGGCCGACTGGGACGAACTCTGGGCGACCGCACCCCGCTGGCGCCGGATGTGGCGGGTGTCCAGCGTGCTGTATGGACTGGGAACGATCGCAGACGCGGCGCTGCGCATCGTGTTTGCGTACACCCTGCCGCCGGACGTGGTGCCGGCACTGGCCACCGGGTTGATCGCGGTGACCACGGTGGTGCTGATCGTCGTCACGAACGTGCTCTACGTGGTGTCAGGTGTCTTCAACCGCGCGTCACCGCTGTACGAGCAATTCCCCGCGGCGGAGTCACCCGCCGGCTGACCCGCGCCGGCGGGTGTCGGCGCGGCACCCGGCAGGTGTGCCGGGGTGGGGGGATACCCTGGCGATCCGTGGTGAGGGGGCAAGTGTGACGCAGCTGTCGCTGTTCTCCGCCGACCTGACCCCTCCGCAGCTCGCCGATCTCGGTGGTCTGCTCGCTGCTCACGGTCAGCTGACGGTCGGTGAGGGCGGCGCCAGGGTGTCGATCCTGCTCGCGGACGAGTGGCGGGCCACCGCCCTGCTCCGGGAGTGCCGGGTGCGGGACATCCCGGCCAAGGTGTCCGATGTCACAGCGCCGGGCGAAGTCGAGACCGATCCGGTTGCCGACGCCGTCGTGGATCTGGATGCCGATCCGGCTGCCGACCCCGAACGACCGTCCGGCCGAACGCTGCTCGCCACCGACCGCACCCCGCTGCTGGCGGGCCTCGCTGACGACTGGACACGAGGAGCGGTCAAGGCGGTTCCGCCCGGCCTGATGGTCGGCGCCGGCTTCCTGCGGGTCTGGACGCTGGCCGCCGGGCGCCCGGCCGAGATCGGTTTCCTGCTCGGTCTTGACCCGCACTCACCCGACACCCACGAGCCGCTGGCCGCTGCATGTGCTGCCTCCGGACTGACCGGCTCCCTGCTGGGCGTGCGTGGCGGCGGCCCTGCTGTGCGTATTGTCGGCTATCGACGGTGTTCGCGGCTGGCCGAGATGATCGGTACCCCACCGCCGGAGGCGCCCCCGCACTCCTTCCCGCCGCACGGTCACTGAACCGTTCGCATCACCGCGGTGGCACGGATCGCACGGCACTCGGGGAACTGGCAGGTTGGCGCAAACGTGGAAAGAGCGATGCGTCGGTGACCGACTGTGGCATCCTGCACGCGTTGCCCGGCGGTGGCGCACTTCGCCATCACGGGTGGATCAGCACAACCGCCGTCCAGCTACCCGCCCGGAGCGGGAGCCGGAGGAGCGCATATATAAGAGGAGAGCGTGAGCCTGATGGCCACTGCAAAATCATCGGCGAGCCCGGGCTCCGGCGTGCGCCTGGTGGTCGTCGAGTCGCCCAGCAAGGCCAAGACGATTTCCGGTTTCCTGGGCGACGGCTACATCGTCGAGTCGTCGGTCGGTCATATCCGTGATCTGCCGCGCGGCGCCGCTGACGTGCCCGCCAAGTACAAGGGTGAGCCGTGGGCGCGGCTCGGCGTCAACACGGAGAACGGCTTCGAGCCGCTGTACGTCATCTCGCCGGAGAAGCGCGCCCAGGTGGCGAAGCTGAAGTCGCTGCTGGCCGGTGCGGACGAGCTATACCTCGCCACAGACGAGGACCGCGAGGGCGAGGCGATCGCCTGGCACCTGCTGGAGACGCTCAAGCCCAAGGTGCCCGTCAAGCGGATGGTGTTCCACGAGATCACCCCCGCTGCGATCCGCGCCGCCGCCGAGAACCCGCGAGCGCTGGACGACAACCTGGTCGACGCGCAGGAGACCCGCCGCATCCTGGACCGGCTGTACGGCTACGAGGTCTCGCCGGTGCTGTGGAAGAAGGTCATGCCGAAGCTGTCGGCAGGGCGCGTGCAGTCCGTCGCGACGCGGATCATCGTGCAGCGCGAGCGCGAGCGGATGGCGTTCCGGGCCGGTACCTACTGGGGCCTGGACGCGTCCATGGCGCCAACGTCATCGGCGGAGAAGGACGCGTTCAAGTCGTCGCTGTCCTCGGTGGCCGGCCGCCGGCTTGCTGCCGGGCGTGACTTCGACGCCGCCACCGGTGGGCTCAAGGCCGGTTCGGACGTGCTGCTGCTCGACGAGGACGGCGCCCGCACGCTGGCCCGGCAACTGCAGGGCGGAACCGCAACCGTCAGCTCGGTCGAGGAGAAGCCCTACACCCGTCGGCCGTACCCACCGTTCATGACGTCGACGCTGCAGCAGGAGGCCGGCCGCAAGCTCGGCTTCAACTCCGAGCGCACCATGCGGACGGCGCAGCGGCTGTACGAGAACGGCTACATCACCTACATGCGGACCGACTCGACGACGCTGAGCGGCACGGCCCAGGAGGCGGCGCGAGCGCAGGCCCGCGAGCTGTACGGGCCGGAGTACGTGCCCGACGCGCCGCGGCAGTACACCCGCAAGGTGAAGAACGCGCAGGAGGCGCACGAGGCGATCCGGCCGGCCGGCGAGAGCTTTCGTACACCCGGTCAGGTCGCGCGGTCGATCAGCGGTGACGAGTTCCGCCTCTACGAACTGATCTGGCAGCGGACCATCGCCTCCCAGATGGTCGACGCCAAGGGATTGACGCTCTCACTCCGGATCACCGCGACCGCCGACGGCCAGGAATGCGTCTTCAGCGCGTCCGGCCGGACCATCACTTTCCCCGGTTTCCTCCGCGCCTATGTCGAGACCGTGGACGCGGAAGCGGGTGGCGAGGCCGATGACGCCGAGCGCCGGCTGCCGAACCTGACCGTCGGTCAGCAGCTCGACATCAGGGAACTCATCCCGGCGGGCCACGTCACGACACCCCCGGCCCGGTACACCGAGCCCTCGCTGATCGGCGCCCTGCAGGACCTCGGCATCGGCCGGCCATCGACATACACGTCGATCATCCGGACGATCATCGACCGCGGCTACGTGTGGAAGAAGGGCCAGGCGCTGGTTCCGTCGTGGATCGCGTTCGCGGTGATCGGGTTGCTCGAGACACACTTCGCCCGACTGGTGGATTACGACTTCACCGCCGCCATGGAGGACGAGCTCGACGCCATCGCCGACGGGCGGATCGGCCGGACGGACTGGCTCGGCGCGTTCTACTTCGGTGGCGATCTCGGTCCCGAGGGCTCGGTCGGCCGTACCGGCGGACTGAAGAAGCTGGTCGGCGACCGCCTCGAGGACATCGACGCCCGCGAGGTCAACTCGCTGCCGCTGCTGACCGATTCCGAGGGCCGCCAGGTCACCGTCCGAGTCGGCCGCTACGGGCCGTACCTGGAGCGCAACGTGGCCGCCGGCGACGGAAAAGCCGATGGCAAAGGTGATGGCAAGGGACGGCAAGGACGACGGGGAGGGTGACGGCATCAGCGTCCAGCGGGCGAACCTGCCCGAGGACCTGCCGCCCGACGAGGTCACCGCCGAGGTCGCAGAGGAACTCTTCGCGCAGTCCGGCGACTCCACCGAGAACGAACTGGGCGTCGACCCGGACAGCGGCCACCTGATCGTCGCGCGCGACGGCCGGTACGGGCCGTACGTGACCGAGGTCATCCCTGCCCCGGAAGAGGTCAACGGCACCGCGAAGAAGGCCCCGAAGGCCGTCAAGCCGCGCACCGCGTCACTGTTCAAGTCGATGTCGCTGGACACCGTCGACCTGCCCACCGCACTGCGGCTGCTGTCGCTGCCGCGGGTGGTCGGCGTCGATCCCGCCGATGGGGTGGAGATCACCGCGCAGAACGGCCGGTACGGGCCCTACCTGAAGAAGGGCACCGACTCCCGTTCGCTGACCACCGAGGAGTCGCTGTTCGACGTCACCCTCGATGAGGCGTTGGCGCTCTACGCGCAGCCCAAGGCCAGGGGCCGGTCCGCTGCCGCCGCGCCACCGCTGCGCGAGGTCGGCGTCGATCCGGTGGGCGGCAAACCGATGGTGATCAAGGACGGTCGGTTCGGTCCGTACGTCACCGACGGCGAGACGAACGCCTCGCTGCGCAAGGGCGACGAGATCGACACCCTGACCGTCGAGCGGGCGGCCGAGTTGCTCGCCGATCGGCGGGCGCGCGGTCCTGCGCCGAAGCGGGCCCCCGCCAAAAAGGCACCAGTGAAGAAGGCCGCTGTCGGCAAGGCACCCGTGAAGAAGGCCTCGGCGAAGAAGGCCGCCACCGCACGGGCCGGGACGGGCAGTACGCGAGGCGCTCAACCTGCGTAATGTTCGCCGGTTCCGGGTTCGGCACGCCTACGATGCAGGCATGACGGCGGCATTCGACGCCACGGGCGCAGTGCACACGGGCGGGGCGGATCAGCGGTTCTCCGACGCGCTCAGTGGGGCCGACGGCACCGGGGATCCGTCAGTGCTGATGCCCGTTCTCGACGTCTACCCCGATGCCCTGTCCGCACCCATGCCGGTCGACCTCGTACCGGTGGTGCCCCCGTCGCCCCAGCAGCTCGATGCGCAGGCCGGAGTTCGGGCCACACCGATCGCCGGGCCCGCCGCGCGGACCACGGTCAGGGCAGCGACAGCGGGCCGATCGGGTGCCGGCCGACCCGCCCAGCCGCAGGCCGGCCGGAACCAGCCGGCACGCAACCAGCCTGCTCCGCAGCGGCCGGCTCCCGGCCGGTCCGATCCCGCCTACCCGACCCGACCCACCCAGCCGCGTCCGGCGAACCCGCCGGCAGCACAGGGGCGCGCGATGACGGCGGCGGACCTCGGTGCGATGTTCCGCAATCTCCGGTCGGGCCAGTCTGAGCAACTGGACCGGCTCTCCTACCAGGCGACCCATCCGCAGTCGATGGGTTCCGCAGCACCATCGGCCGTTGCGCCCGCCGCGCCGATGGCATCGCAGTACTCGGCGCGTGGCCAGGTCCGCAACACCGCCCGGGACCAGGCGCAGGAACGCCGGCGGACCGGCAGCGCCGCTCCGCGCAAAGGTTCGAGCGTCTGGGCCGTGCTGGTGTTCCTCGTCGTCATCGTGTTCGCGTCCGGGCTGGGGCAGAAGGCGATCGACCTGTTGAACGAACTGTTCAACCAGTGAGCCGGAAGCGCGAACCCAGTTCCGTCGGTGTGCTGCTCCGCATCCCGGTCTTCCGGCGGCTCTGGTCGGCGATTGCGATCTCCAGCCTCGGTGACTGGCTGGGCCTGCTCGCGACCACCGCCCTGGCCGCCTACCTGACGAAAGACTCGTCGAACCTGGCCCAGGGCGCCGCCGTCTCCGGCGTCCTGCTGACCCGGCTGCTGCCCGACCTGCTGCTCGCTCCCGTTGCCGGGGCGCTGGTTGACCGGTTCGATCGGCGGGTGGTGGCAGTGGTCGGCGATTCGCTGGCAGGCCTGCTGTACGTCTCGATCCTGATCAGCGGCAACCTCCTGTGGCTGCTCGTCGCGCAGTTCCTCGTCGAGGCGATCGGGTTGTTCTCCACCCCGGCCAAGCAGGCGATGTGGGTGAACATCGTGCCGCGCGAGCGGCTCGCCGTGGCGAACCAGCTCAATTACGTCTCGGTCTACGGCATGGTCCCGGTGGCCGCGGTGATCTTCGTGCTGCTGTCGACGGTCGCTTCCTTCTTCGGTGTCCCGGACGTCGCGGGCGATGGCGGATCGGCGCTGATCAGCGGCTCCACCAACACGCTGGCAATCAACATCGCGCTCGGTATCGACGCGCTGACCTACTTCTATTCGGCCGGCATGGTGTTCGCGTCACGCCGGCTGATTCCCGCCTTCGTCGGTGACCGCAGCACCACCAGGAACATCTTCTCGCTGATCGTCGAGGGCGTTTCCTTCGTCCGCGAGAACAAGCTGATGCGTTCGATCTACATCGGCATCCTGGGCGCGTTCGGCGCGGGCGGGCTGGTGGCCGGCGTCGCCCAGGCTTACGTCGCGACGCTGGGGGCTGGCAACGCGGGGTACGGCATCCTGTTCGGCTCGGTCTTCACCGGCCTGGCTTTCGGCATGCTGATCGGTCCGAAGGTGTTCCCGAACGTCCCGCGTCGGATGATCTTCACGCCGGCGATCGGGCTCGCCGGGATCTCGCTGATCGTGATGGCCGTGCTGCAGGACTTCCTCGGCGCCGCGATCACCGCCGCCGTGATGGGCATCTTCGCCGGCATCGCCTGGATCAACGGTTTCACCATGATCGGTCACGAGGTGTCCGACCAGCTTCGCGGCCGCGTGTTCGCCTTCGTCATGTCCTCGGTACGGATCGTGCTGCTGGCGACCATCGCCGCGGGGCCGATCCTGGCCGGCGCGATCGGCTCCTACCAGGTGACGCTCGGCGACTTCGGGTTCGACGTCACTGGACCGGCCGTGGTGCTCGCCGTCGGCGGCCTGATCGCGTTCGGCGTCAGCCTGCTGATCGGCCGCAGCATCGGCGGGCTGACCTCCGGCCTGACCCGGCGGATCTTCGGCCGCCGCGGCGTCAACATCTGGGACGAGCGGGACGACCACGCCGGGGTGCTGATCGCCGTCGAGGGCGCGGACCCGCTGGCCGTCGGCGAGTATGCGGACACCGTGGGGGAACACCTGCGCAGCAACGGCTGGCTGACCGTCCGGGTCAAGGCACCGCAGCCGGCGGTGCACGACGCGTCTGCCCCGGAAAGTCTGGCAGAGGCCCTGCGCGCATCCGCCAACCTCGCCGACCTCGCCAGCCATCGGGTGCTGCCCGCGTTGGAGAGCGGCGCCGTCGTGGTCTCCGAGGGGTTCATCGACGCGACGATCGTCGCCCACCGGGCCGTCGGGGTCGAGGAACAGCGGCTGGCCAGGGTCGCGCAGTGGGCGGTGAACGGGCTCAAGCCCGACCTGACGGTGCTGGTCGACGGGCCGGCCAAGGTCGCCGGCGACCGGGCGTCGGAGAAGGCGATCGAAGATCGGAACGAGGCCGCCGAACTGGAGATGGGAGGCGTCGGCGGGGCGCCCGGCGATGCCGTCGAGGCCGCGGTTGCGCTGGGCGCCATGGAGACAGCCGAGGCCGCGGCGGACGACCCGGCGCCTGCAGCCGGAGAGGTGCGGAGCGCCACCGACGAATCGGCAGACGAACCCGACGAGGAACTGGTCGACCCCGTTCAGGGGTACCGCGACCGGGCCTCGTACGCCCCGGAGCGCTACCTGATCGTCCGGCCGCTGTCCGAGGAGGGCGGCCGGATCAATCCGGAGGTCGCGGAGCGGATCAGCTCGGTGATGCGGCAGCGGACGCCGTCACTGGCCGAGCCGCAACCGACCGGCTGACGATCACCCTCGGGTGCCAGCTCCCCGGGTCACGAAGAAGGTAAAGCGGGTCAGCGAAGGAGCTTGTCGAGCGGGTGCTCCGGGTCCGCGAGCGCCCCCAGGTCGACGGTTCGGCCGGCCAGCCCGGCGCGAACCAGGTCGGCGATCGACTCGGTGACGTCCCAGACGTTCGCGTTCATGCCCGCCAGCACCCGGCTGTCGCGCACCCAGAACGCGACGAATTCCGGTGACGCGCAGGCCGGGTCGGGGTCGACGGCCGGGTCTCCGCGGAAGACCACCCGGTCATAGCCGCCCGGCTCGACCCAACCGGTGTATTCCATGCCGAGGTCGTACTGGTCGGAGAAGAAGTACGGCAACGGCGCGTACGGCGTCGTGCTGCCGAGCATCGACCGGGCAGCGGCCGGGCCGCCGTTGAGCGCGTTCGCCCAGTGCTCGACCCTGATCCGACGGCCCAGCAGCGGATTCTCGATCGAGGCGACGTCACCACACGCGTAGACCGCGGGGTCGCTGGTGCGCAGCAGTGCGTCGGTGACGACACCGTTGTCCACGTCCAGGCCGGCCGACTCGGCAAGTTCCACGGCGGGTGTGATCCCGATGCCGGCGATCACCAGATCGGCGACGACCTCCCAGCCGTCGTCGAGCACGACGCCGGTCACCACTCCGTCGGTTCCGACGATCTCACGCACACCGGCGCCGAACCGGAAGTTGACCCCGTGAGCGGCGTGCAGGTCGCGGTAGACGGTCGCCACCTCGTCGCCGAGCACCCGCTGCAGGGGAAGTGTGCCGCGCTCGACGACCGTCACGTCGCATCCGCGTTGGGCCGCGGCCGCCGCGGTCTCCAGGCCGATCCAGCCCGCGCCGACCACCACCACATGGGTCGCCGTGTCGAAGGCGGCGACCAGCGCGTCGGCCTGTTCGACGGTCCGGAGATAGCGAACGCCGTCCAGTTCCGCACCGGGCGTTGTCAGTTTGCGCACCCTGGAGCCCGTTGCCAGCAGAAGCTTGTCGTAGCCCACCGTGTCGGCCGGCTTGACGGTGACCGTGCGGGCGGCCAGGTCGAGGGCGACGGCAGTGGTGCCAGGCCGCCACTCGATGCGGTGCTCGGCGTACCACCCGGGTTCGTGCAGGAAGGCCTTCTCGCGCGGTTCCGCGCCGAGCAGGTACCCCTTCGACAGAGGCGGGCGCTCGTACGGTGGCTCGGTCTCCTCGCCGATCAGCACAACGCGGCCGTCGAAGCCCTCTTCGCGGAGCGTCTCGGCCGCCTTTGCCCCAGCCAGTGACGCACCGACGATGACGTAGGTCTGTTCGGTCATGGGGACAGCGTCCCTGCCGCCGGTCGTGTGGACAACGTCAGGGTCCCGCCCGAGCGTCGGGCACAGTGTCGAAACACGCTGTCGGCGGGTTCGGTTACCGTGGCTCGGATCAGCGAACAGGGAGGGTGGGGACATGAATGCAGCAGCAGCGGCGTCAGGCCCGCCCGCGCCCGCGGCCGGTCCGCCGGTGTGGACGGCCGCCGACACCGAGCCGGTCAGGTGCGCGATGTGCGGTGTCGCAGGGTCACCGTTGTACCTGCGCGATCCGTTCGGTGTCGTCCGGTGTCCCGACTGCGGGCTGGTGTTCGTCTCCCCCCGGCTGACTTCCGAGGCGCTGCAGCGGCTCTACGACGAGCCCGCCTACTTCGAGGGCGGTATCCACCAGGGCGGTGTCTACGGCGCGCAGTCACGGTGGTCGCCGGCCATGGTGCTGCAGCGGACCTGGATGGCCGGGCGGCTCAGGGCCATCAGCCGGCTCCGGCCCGCACCGGCGCGGTTGCTGGAAATCGGCAGCGGCTACGGGCTCTTTCTCGACGCCGCGCGCGGCGCCGGCTACCAGGTCAGCGGTGTCGAGCTGTCCCGCACCGGCGCCCAGCACGCCAAGGCGCACTACGGGCTGGATGTGTTCCAGGGGCAACTCGCCGCCTCGCCGCGCGCCGTCGCGGACGTCATCTGCTTCTGGGACACCCTCGAGCACGTGCCCGACCCGCTCGAATTTCTCGGCGAGGTCCGTGCCCGGCTCGCGCCCGGCGGGATCTTCGCGCTGTCGGTGCCGAACGTGGCATCGCTGCCGGCCCGGGTCACCCGCTCGCGGTGGTGGACGCTGAAGCCGGAGCAGCACATCTGGCACCTCTCGCCGTCGACGCTCCGGCTGCTGGCCGCCCGCGCCGGGCTGGAGATCAGCACGGTCGTCACCTCGCCGCTGCGGCGGTCCAATGCGGGACGGACCGACTCGTTGTTCGCGCTGGGGCATGCGGCCGCGGAGCCGGGCGAGTGATGTGGTCGTGAGCACTGCTGCAACGAACACGGCCGGGACGAGCAGCGTGCTCGATCGACCGCATGCCGCCGTCTTCGACGACGTGATCGGCCAGCAGGCGGCCATCGACGTGCTCACCCTGGCGGTCGCGGCGTCCCGCGGCGAACCCGGCGTTCCTTCAGCGGCCATGACGCACGCCTGGCTCTTCACCGGCCCCCCGGGGTCGGGTCGCTCGGTCGCCGCACGGGCGTTCGCCGCCGCACTGGAGTGCGAGTACAGCGGCTGCGGGCAGTGCTCGCACTGCAGGACCGTGCTGGCCGCCACCCACGGCGACGTCCGCACGGTGACGCCGGAGGGTCTGACGATCTCGGTCAAGGAAATGCGCGCGGTGGTCCAGCTGGCGGCCCGGCGTCCCGCGAGCGGGCGGTTCCAGATCGTGCTGATCGAGGACGCCGACCGGTTGACCGAGGGCGCCTCCAACGCACTGCTCAAAGCTGTCGAGGAGCCGCCTCCGCACACCGTCTTCCTGCTGTGCGCGCCGTCGACCCACCCCGACGACGTGTCTGTCACGATCCGGTCGCGGTGCAGGGTGCTCGCATTGCGGACGCCGTCGGCCGACTCCATCGCGGAGGTGCTGGTCCGCCGCGATCACATCGAGCCGGCGACCGCGGAGTGGGCGGCGTCGGTGGCCGCCGGTCATGTCGGCCGGGCACGACGGCTGGCCACCGACGAAGAGGCCCGCGAACAGCGCCGCCGGATCCTGGCCGTCCCGGGCGCGCTGCGCACGATCGCCGACGTGTTCGCCGAGGCGGGCGACCTGCTGGCGGCGGCGAAGGGCGAAGCCAGTTCGATGTCGGAGCGGCGGGACGCCGTCGAGCTGGAGGAACTCAAGACGGCGCTCGGCGCGGGCGGAACGGGCAAGGGCGCCGTGGGGGCGGCCCGCGGCACCGCCGGCGTGGTCAAGGAGATGGAGCGGCGGCAGAAGTCGCGGGCCACCCGGACCGAGCGGGACGTGCTGGATCGCGCGCTGATCGATCTGTCGGGGTTCTACCGCGACGTCATCGCGCGCAGTCTGGGCTCCACCGCACCCCTGATGAACCCCGACGTCGCCGCGGACATCGACGTCGCCGCATCACGTCTCGGGTCGGTCGGCGCCCTGCAACGGCTCGACGCCGTACTCGCCTGCCGGGAGGCGATCGAGGCCAACGTCAAGCCGCAGATCGCCGTGGAGTCGATGATGATGGCGCTGTTCGCCGGGCCGGTCAACGCCTGACCCTGAAGCTCGGGCGGGCAACGGCATTGCGGCGGGTGGTCAACCGCGTACGGTGACCGTCCATGGGGATGTTGTGCGCCGTGACGTTCTCGGCCAACGGCCAGCTGCACTACGCCAACCCCGGCGACCTCCGCCCCGAGGTGGGCGACATGGTTCTGCTGCCCACCGATCACGGTGCGGTCGCCGCCAAGGTCATGTGGGCGGCCGAATACTCCCCCGAGGACACCGACGGCTTCCCGGTACTGCTCGGCATGGCCGGTGACCGGGATCTGGCCGCCACCGAGCAACTGCGCAAGGTCAAGGCACGGACCATGGTCGCCAGCCGCAAGCTGATCCGCGAGCACGGCCTGCCGATGAAGGTGCTCGCCGTCGATCCGCAGGCGGACGCCGGCAAGACCGTCATCTACTACTCGTCACCGGAAACCGTCGACTTCCGCTCGCTGCTGCGGGACCTGTCGGCCACCCTGGGCACCCGCATCGAGCTGCGTCAGCTGGCCGCCCGGGATGCCGTCCGGGTGACGGGCGCCATCGGCTCGTGCGGCAGGGACACGTGTTGCTCGACGTTCCTCAAGGACTTCGAGCCGATCACCCTGGCGATGGCCCGCGACCAGGAGCTGCCCGCCAACCCGATGCGGATCTCCGGCGCCTGCGGCCGGTTGATGTGCTGCCTGAAGTACGAGCACCCGCTGTACCAGGATTTCAAGGCGACGACACCGGCGATCGGCGAGGACGTCGATTCGCCGGCCGGTCCCGGTCGCGTCGTTGCACATTCCGTGCCGGGCGAGTCCGTGGTGATCAAGTTGGCGGCGGACGGCTCTCGTCAGGTGTGTCCCAAGGCTTCGGTGTGCGGGTCACGCAAGGCGTACGAGGAACACCACCCCGACCGTTGAACCGCCTGCGGTGTGCGGCTTTCCGTCTGTTCGTGTCAGAACAGCGACGCGAGGAGTGCTCCGCCCGCGAATGCCGCCGCCGCGATCCAGATCCAGGTCGGCAGATGCTTCATCGATGCCTCCTCATGCCGGGTAGACCTGACCGTCGGTGACCTTGACCGGGACCGCCGGCAACGGCGACGGGGCAGGTCCCCCGAGCACAGCGCCGGTGGCGGCGTCGAAGGTGCTGCCGTGGCAGGGACAGGTGATCTTCCCGCCGCTGACCCCGGAGACCAGGCACCCCTGATGTGTGCAGACCGCCGAGAAGGCCCGCACGGTGTCGGCGCCCTGCCTGGTGACGACGATCGACTGGTCGGTGAGGACCACCCCGCCACCGTCCGGTATCGCGTCGACGGGCGTCAGGGCCGTCTGCGTACCTGTCGGGGCCGGCGGGGAGTAACCCGCGACCGGCGCGGTCGCCCGGGGAGTCGGTCCGGCCGTCAGATACCACCCGACTCCGGCCGCGCCCGCCACGACGGCTACCCCGGTGCCGGTCAGCAGGGCCCGCCGGGACGCCTGTGCGTCGCCCGCTGTGGGGGACGGGGCGTCCAATGACGAGGCCGACGGCTGCGGGGCGGGCTGCTGGATCGGCGCCTGTTGGTACGGGGCTTGTTGGTACGGGGCCTGTTGGTACGGGGCTTGTTGGTACGGGGCTTGTTGGTACGGGGCTTGTTGGTATGGCGCCTGTTGGTACGGCGCCTGTTGGTATGGCGCCTGTTGCTGCTGTGTTTGCTGGTTCGGCCTTGCGCCTTGCGGCGATGGCCAGGGTGGCGCCTGCTGCCGGGCCGGCGGAGGTTGCGCCTGCGGCTGATGCAGGCCCGGTGGCGGACGCTGCCTGCCTGGAGGCGGCTGCCATCCCGGTGGCGGACGCTGCCCGCCGGATGGGGGTAGCTGCCAACCCGGTGGCGGAGGCTGCATGCCCGGCGCGGGTTGCCATGCCGGCGGGAGCAGGGCCGGCGGGAGCAGGGCCGGCGGCGGCGGGGGCTGCCAACCCGGTGGCTCGATGACGGTTTCGGGCCCGTCTGCCGGTTTCCGTGGGGCGCTGGATGGAGCCGGCGGGACCGCAGAAGGGGTGCCGGGTGGGACTGCGCCGGGCTGCGCAGCCTCCGCGGGTCGGTCGACGTAGGGCGATCGGATCTGCTCGGTCCGGCCCTCGGGCGGCGGACCAGCTTGCTCGTCGGGCGACGTCACGGCATGCCTCCGGCATCGTCGGAATCCACAATCCAGCGCGCTGCGGCGGGGAGCGAGAAGGCAGTCACGACAGCGGCACCCCTGACTGGGTGAAGTACCAGAACGCCGAGCTGAACCAGACGACGACGAGCAGCCCGGCGAGCAGTCCGCCCAGCACCGGAAGTGCCCAGCCGGGGAGCCCGCGCAGTCGCAGCGCGAGCATCTTGGCGGCGAAGACCCCGTAGAACAGGCACCCGGCGACGGTGTGCACCAGTGCGCGCCCGGACGCGTCGGAGAAGCCGAGTGACCAGACGCATTGGAATGCGACGGGCAGCGTCAGCACGAAGGCGATCACTCCCGACCACCGGTGTATCGGCGACGCCCATGCCGGGGAGCCGGTGACTCCCGGCAGCCGGCTCCACATGGCCAGTGCCGAACCGACCTGCACGAGGACGAACACCAGGGCAGCGGTGGCGAACCACGTCTTCATCGCCAACAGGGCAGAGAAGCCGAAGGTCCAGATGGCCGCTCCGTTGCCGGGGTGCACCCTCGAGTAGGCGGCCAGCACAGCTGCGACCACGATGCCCAGCCCAGCTGCCGCGGCCAGCCCCCAGCGGGGCTCCTGCCGCACCTCCGGAGGTCCGGTGGTGGCCAATGTGACCTCCGCGAGGGGAAGTATCGAACTGCCTGTTGGCGGTGTCGCTGCCTGATCGTCCCATTTAGGTCCGATTCGCGCTGCTGCTTTTCGGGGAAGACGCGCCCGGGCGCTGTTGGCGATGCGGTCGTGGCGTGACTGCTGAAGTACGCTCTGTGACGGGACGGCACGACGTCTGCATGACGTCGGTTGGGGTGGTGTCAGTCGTCCGCGTCCGCCGGGCAGAACACCGCAACAATGCGGTGAATCGATCGCGGAGCGCGGAATCATTGATCGCGGTTGTCAACGCGCTGTCGTCCTGTGCGTCTCAACAACACGTCGCATCCTGCGACAACCAGCAGCATCCTGGGTCGGCACGGCGGGGCGCCTGGCGCGGTCGGCCTACGGATGTGATTTCGGAGGACAGCATGCCGTTGCACCGATCTGGCCGCTCGCGGCTCATCGCCGGTTTGATCGCGGGCGTGCTGGCTCTCACAGCTGCTTGTTCCGGCTCCACCGGTGGTCTCGCCGACGTGCAATCGGCAGGTGCCAGCCCGACAGGTGCCAGCCCGGCAGGTGCGGTATCGGTCCCGCCCGCGGGTTCGGGGAGCGTCACAGTGTCGGGTCAGTCGACCGACGGCGCGACGACCACTCCCTCCGCCACGGTCGCCACCACAACAGCGCCGCCTCCGCCTGTCGCGAAGATCGCCGCGAGCCCGGCCTTCGGCGCCGACGAGATTTCACCGACCGCACCCGTGACGATCTCCGTCAGCCAGGGCGCCATCACCGATCTCACCGTCACCAACCCCGAAGGCAACAAGGTCAACGGAACGCTGTCCAAGGACAAGCACTCGTGGACCCTCGGCGAGCCGCTCGGGTACGGCCGGACCTATGCCGTCTCTGGCACGGCGACGGGCACCGACGGGAAGACGGTTCCGATCAGCGGGTCCTACACAACGGTCACACCCGTTGAGGAGATCACCACCTCGATCTCGCCGGGTGACGACGCGGTGGTCGGAGTCGCGGCGCCGGTCATCGTCCGGCTCGGCTACGACCCGGCCGACCGCGCCGCCATCGAGAAGCACATCACCATCTCCACCACGCCCAAGGTCGAGGGCGCGTGGGCCTGGATCACCCACGACGGTGACCAGTGGCCGTCCCTGGACTGGCGGCCGAAGAAGTACTGGCCGGCCGGCACCAAGGTGCACGTGGAATCCAACATCTACGGCTTGGACTTCGGCGGCGGGTACTACGGCGGCGACAACGCGACGAGCGACTTCACCATCGGACGCAACCAGGTCGTCAAGGCCGACGCGAACGCGCACAACATCGTCGTGCAGCAGAACGGCAAGACCGTTGCCACCTATCCAGCGTCCTACGGCAGCGGCGACGACATCGGCGACCCGAACCGGGTCACCCGCTCCGGCGTGCATGTGGTGATGGACAAGCAGGAAGTCACCAAGATGAGCAACCCGGCCTACGGCTACCGGGACCTCACCGAGTACTGGGCCGTGCGGATCAGCAACAACGGCGAGTTCATCCACCAGAACCAGGACACGGTCGACGACCAGGGCGTGGTCAACGTCAGTCATGGTTGCATCAACCTCTCCGCGGAGAGCGCCGAGTCGTACTTCAAGAGTGCGATCTACGGCGATCCCGTCGAGGTGACGGGCACGAGCGTCGAGCTGTCCGCCGCCGACGGCGACTTCTACGACTGGGCGATCCCGTGGAGCGAGTGGCTGACGATGTCCGCCGCGGGCTCCAGCACCGGTCACTGACGTCGGGCGCCCGGCCCGTACCTGCTGCGGCCGGCCACTGCCACCTCAGCAGGGAAAACAGGCGCTGCCGCAACCGGATTCCCTGCTGAAGTGGCACTGGTCGGCTGACGACCTCGCATGAGCCGGTGCCTCGATGGTCCCCCTGGGGGGCAACGGCCCTTCGCCGTGCGCCGGCCAGTGATTGCCAGCGGAGTGTCAGCCGGCCGCGGCGGAGCAGTTAGACTCTTCAGCGCCGCCGCTGTAGCTCAGTCGGCAGAGCGTCTCACTCGTAATGAGAAGGTCTGGGGTTCGATTCCCCACAGCGGCTCCACAACGTGTCATTCCGGTTCACGGGTGACGGTCGGCATCGATTGACGCCGGACAGGTCTTCGGTTGACGGGTGACCGCTACTTCGGCTGATCGGTGACACTCCCGAGTTCATCCGGGAGTGAGGCCGGCCCCGCCTACGCTGGTGTCAATGCGCTCCGTTCCTGGCTGGATCTGGCCCAACATCACCATGCTGGCCCTGGTCGGCGGGTACGTGTGGTGGCGGCTGGTCAAGGGCACCACACGTCCGCGCACCACCGCGCGCCGCGCCTGGACCGTTGTGATCGTCGCGGTGACAGCACTGGGACCCATCGCGCTGCTCGCGCAGTACGCACTGCCCATCGCCGCGCAACGGGTGCTGATCGGCCCCATCGGCTGGACCTGCTACGGCTTGCTGATCTTCCTCGCGACGGCGACGGTGCTGACCGAACCGGTGCGGATCTGGTGGTGGTGGCGGCGCCGTCGTTCCCAGCGGGCAACCGGCGCCGGGACCGTGTCGACGCGCGCCGGCTCGCCGCAGACCACTTCGCACGCGGGAACGCCGAACGACCCAGCGGCGCAGACCCGGTCGCCGACCACTGTCGCCACGTCGGCACCCGACCTGGATCGCCGGCTGTTCCTGCAGCGGGCGCTTGCCGTCGGCATCGGCGCGGTCGCCACTGTCACGACGGGCATCGCGGCCCGATCGGCCCTGGGCGGTCCCGCGGTCCGGACGGCCACCATCGCACTGCCGAACATTCCGGCCGAAGCGGTGGGCATGCGCGTCGCCCTGATCAGCGACCTCCACCTGGGCAGCGTGCTCGGGGCCGATTTCTGCAGGTCCGTCGTCGAACTCGTCAATGCGCAACAGCCCGACGTCATCTGCCTGATCGGCGATCTGTCCGACGGTTCGGTCGCCGAGTTGGGCGAGGAGCTGCGGCCGCTGGCGGATCTGCGCGCGCCGGAGGGCGTCTTCGTCGTCACCGGCAACCACGAGTTCTATTTCGACCCCGACGGCTGGATCACGTTCCTCCCGCAGCTCGGCATGCGGTTGCTGGCCAACGAGGCGGAGCCGGTGCGCGGGTTGCTGCTGGCCGGTGTCCACGACATCGCCGGACGGCCGACCGGGCGCGGACCCGACATGGACGCGGCGCTGGCGACCCGGGCGCCTGGCCAGCCCGTCATCATGATGAGCCACTCGCCGAACCTGGTCGATGACGCCGCTGACCGCCAGGTGGATCTCATGGTGTCGGGGCACACCCACGGCGGGCAGTTCTTCCCGGGCACGCTGGCCGTTGCCGCAACGTCCAGGGCAGTGTCGGGGTATTACTCCTTCGGATCCACCCAGCTGTTCATCACCAACGGCGCGGGCTTCTGGGGACCGATTGCCCGGCTCGGCGCGCCACCGGACATCACGATGCTCACGTTGGTCGCGCCCGGGACGTCCGCGCCGACCGCGAGCTGAGTGCCTTGTTCCTCAGCCGAGCGCCGGGACGATCGAGCGCGCGACCAACTGCGCGAACGCATCGGCCTGAAACCCGGCCGGGTCGTTGATGCAGGCCACGACGACCACCAGGCCGAGGTCCGGGACGACCTCGATGAGCTGACCGGCGTATCCCACGCGGCAAAGGCCGGATGTTCGCCCGCCTCCGTCACGCGCCACTGGCGTAATCCAGGACTATTCGGCCGGTTGCCTGCGCGAGAACGGCCGACACGACATGCGAACCGAAACTGGCGTAGGACCACGCCGTGCCCGCTGGTTGCTCCAGGGGTGTGCTCACGATCGTGCTGATCCAGTCGTCGCTGTCCGGCCAGCGGTCGTCGCTGTCGTCACCGACGATGCCGCCGGTCATGGTGAGGATCTGCTCGAGCGTGACGGCCGCGACCTCCGGCAGCATCACGTTGCGGTAGCGCGGCAGCAGTTCGCCGAGCGTGGCGTCGACCCCCGGGATCGATCCCTCGTCGATGGCGATGCCGATCAACGCGGACATCACGCTCTTGGTGACCGAGTAGACGTTGCCGGTGACGTCCGGTCCGCCGTTCGCGCCGTAATGCCCGACAACCGGCTTGCCGTCCACGTCGATGATCACGGCTGTGATCAGCCTGTCGTAACGATCTCCTGGGCTGAGGAAGAGCTCGACCTGACGGTTGACCTCGGCGACCTGTTCGGCCGTGACGGTGCCCTCCGCAACAGTGGTGCCTGCAACAGCGGCGTTGGTCTCCCCGGAGGTGCTGTCGGCAGCAGGGTTCGACTGACATCCTGCGGTGCCGAGCACGGCAACGCTCAGCAGGGCGATCCACGCACCCCGGACCCTCAGACGGGAGACCGCGTCGTCCGGTGCGTTGCTGTGGGAACGGTAGCTCTTCGGCGATTCGATCATCAGGTGACCACCACCCCTAAGTAGAATAAAGGGTAGACCCTCAGAGGATCCGGCGGAAGAGTCGCAGCGGACAGATCGGCTCCGGACTCGCGACAGGCGTCTCGAGTGTCACCCGAGCAGCGAATGAGGCCGTCAGAGGGCTCACTCTCCCTGCTGGCACGGCAGTGGGTGCCGTCAGCATTCCTTCCCGGGCGTGACCGGGTCCTGCTTGTCCAGCGCGGCCAGAATCGTCGCGCAGATGTCGGCGAAATTCTTCAGCTGCTGCGGGCTCAGCGGGTCGAACATGATCGACCGCACCGTCTCCGCGTGGCTCGGCGCCACCTGGACCAGGCGCTCGAAGCCGGCGTCGGTCAATTCCGCCACATGGCCGCGGCGGTCCCCGGGGGCGGGCATTCGGCGCACCCAGCCGGCCTCTTCGAGCCGTGCGACGGCATGCGAGACCCGCGACTGGGACGCCCTGACCACCTCGGCCAACTGGTTCATCCGCAGCGAGCGCCGCGGCGCCTCGGACAGCATGGCCAGGATCAAGTAGTACGCGTGCGGCATCCCGGCGGCCCGCTGGAGGTCGCGTTCGATGTGACCGGAGAGCTGGCCGGACAGTCGCAGGAAGTCACGCCACACGTGCTGCTGCTCGTCGGACAGCCAGGGGTCTTCGCGCACACGTGGATTATCAGCCCGCTCGTCGTTGACCGCGCTACTAAGTACTTGAACGCTCATGTAAGTCAGCGTAGACTCATTTCAAACGATCACGCCAAAGACCACCCGAATCGAGCTCCCGTGACCACTCAGCACGTCAACGCCCCTGTGAGCACCGCGGGCGAAGGCTCGGCCGCCGTGGAGCGGATGCCGGTGCTGTATCTCTCGCACGGCGCCCCGCCACTGGCCGACGACGCGACCTGGACCTCGGAATTGAAGTCCTGGAGTGCCGACCTGCCACGGCCGGCGTCGATCCTGGTTGTCTCGGCGCATTGGGAATCCGCTCCGCTCACTCTGAGCGCCACCGAGACCGTCCCGCTGACCTATGACTTCTGGGGCTTCCCGCAGCGGTTCTACGACGTCACCTACCAGGCTCCGGGGGCTCCCGAACTGGCCAGGGACGTGCGCGGCCTGCTGTCCAAGCCAGGCTCGGAAGTGCACCAGGATCCGCGCCGCGGGCTCGACCACGGCGCCTACGTCCCGCTGGTGGAGATGTTCCCCGAGGCCGACGTCCCGGTGCTCCAGGTATCCATGCCGACCCTCGACCCGCGCCGGCTGTTCGAGATGGGCCGCAGCCTCGCCCCACTGCGCGACCAGGGTGTGTTGATCATCGGATCCGGCTTCACCACCCACAACCTGTCCGAGGCGAACTTCGGCGACACCACCGGGCAGGCGCCCGGATGGGGTCAGGAGTTCGACGCGTGGGCCAAGGAAGCCGTCGAATCCGGTGACGTCGACGCCGTGCTGGACTTCGAGCACCGCGCACCCGCCGCCCGACGGGCGCACCCGCGCACCGAGCATTTCGCCCCGCTGTTCGTCTCGCTCGGCGCGACCGCCGACACCTGGTCGGACGCGCACAGCGCGGTCGACGGATTCTGGTACGGGATGGCCAAGCGGTCCTTCGAGATCAACTGACCGGCTTGCCCTTTCGACGGGCAACGCCCACACCGACCAATGAGATGACGCCGCCCAGCACGGCCAACGGGACCGGCACCTCGTCCAGGAAGACCCAACCGAGCAGGATCGCGATCGGCGGCACCGCGTAGGTGGTAGCCCCGAGCCGGCCGGCATCGCTGCGGGTGAGCGCATACGCCCAGCTGACGAACGCCGCGGCCGTCGGGACGACACCGAGGTAGAGCACACCGAGGTCGGCGTTTGTCGGTGCGGTCGACAGATCCGAGATCAGCGCCGGCAGGAACGGCAGGCAACTGACGGTCCCGATCAGGCAGGCCAGCCACGTCACCTGGAGCCCCGGAACCCGCCGGAGCACGACCTTCTGACCCACCACCGCCACCGCATAGACCACCGCGGCCAGCAGCACGAGGAACACTCCGGCGATGTCGATCCGGCCGGTCGAGGTCGCGACGCCGATGATCAGCGTGCCGGCGAACGCGACCAGGCCGCCGATCACCAGCATCCGCGGGAAACCCTCGCCGAGCAGCAGGCCCGCGAGCACCCCGATCAGGATGGGCGCGAGCTGGATCAGCATTGCTGCCGTACCCGCGTCGACGTGCTGCTCGCCGGCGTTCAGGGCGACGTTGTAGACGCCGAACCACAGCACGCCGATCATCGCCACCAGTGCCCAGTCGCGACGGTTCATCGGCACCCAGCGACGGGTTCCGAGCATCATCAGGCTCAGGCAGACCGACCCGATCGCGAGCCTGCCGAGGCTGAGGCCGCCAGGCGAGTAGCTCTGACCGACGAACCGGATGACGACGAACGCCGACGCCCACGCCAGCACCGTGAACGATGCAGCGAGCAGGACCTGCCAGGAAGCACCCGCGGGACGGGGTGCGGGCGTGATGCCCCCCCGCTCGCCGGCGACGACCCGCTCGCCGGCGACGACTCCGTCCACCGGTCCGTCGTTGCTCTTGATGACATCTCCCCGCCGACCGTTGCTCATGGAAACCACTCTGCTGGGCCGGATCGTTCAGATCCAGCGAGTATTTCTGGACCGAATAGTGCAGTTCTGCTGACGTGTCCGGATGCAGGGGCCGCAGGTCGCAGACTAGGGGGGTGAGCGCACCGACACTGCTGCCCGTCGAAGTTGCGGCGTTGCATCGAGCCGTCGAACTGGCCGGCCGTGGTGCCGGCTCGGTGCTGCCGAACCCCGTGGTGGGCTGCGTGCTGCTCGCGCCGGGCGGCTGGACGGTGGGGGAGGGCTACCACGACCGTCCGGGCGGCCCGCACGCCGAGGTGGTCGCACTGGCCGCCGCCGGGGAGTGGGCGCGCGGAGCGACCGCGGTCGTCACGCTCGAGCCGTGCAATCACACCGGCCGAACCGGGCCCTGCTCCGAGGCACTGGTCGCCGCGGGGGTGCGCCGGGTGATCGTCGCGGTGGCCGACCCGTGGCCGCCCGCCGCCGGCGGCGTCGATCGGCTGCGGGCAGCGGGTGTCGACGTGGTCGACCTGCCGGCGCTGGTGAACTCCGGGTGCTCGGTCGATTCCCTGCGTGAGGCGGCGGCGGCGGCAGTGTCCGCGTCGGAGGACGTCAACCGGGTGTGGCTGACCGCGACCTGGGAAGGCCGCCCGTTCATCACCTGGAAGGCGGGGATGACGGTCGACGGCCGGGTGGCGGCCCCGGACGGCACGAGCAAGTGGATCACCTCGCCGGAGTCCAGGGCCGACGTGCACGCCCTGCGGTCCAGGGTCGACACCATGGTCGTCGGCATCGGGACGGTGCTGGCCGACGATCCGCAGCTCACCGCGCGCGATGGGGACGATCGGCCTGTGGCGCGTCAACCGCTGCGGGTGGTCATCGACTCGCGCGGTCGAACACCGGCCGCCGCAAAGGTTCTCGATGATTCGGCCGCCAGCTGGGTCGCCACTGCGGCGGACGTCGGCGCCGATGCCCAGGGGCGGGTGGACCTGCCGGAGATGCTGCGACAGCTGTACCGCCGGGGGCAGCGCCATGTGCTGCTCGAAGGCGGCCCTACGGTGACGGCGTCCTTTCTGGACGCCGGCCTGATCGACGAGGCCATCGTCTACGTTGCGCCGACATTGCTCGGCGCGGGGCGTTCGGCGCTCACCGGTGGCGCGGTCGGCACCCTCGCGGACGCGCACCGCGGCGAACTCCGGGACGTCGCCGGGATCGGACCCGACGCCAGGCTGAGGTTCGACTTCCGGCGCTGAGCCCGTGCATTGCGCCCTGGCGGTGGCCGTTGCCGCCTCCAGGGCGGACTATTTCCGCATGGCGCTGTCACTGGCGAAGCAGATGATGTCCTCGTTGCCCGAGCTCCGTTACCAGCCCAGCTCCAAGCATGTGCGGGTGCGCCTCGATGGTCGTCCGGTCGCCGACACGTCTACGCCGATGCTGGTCTGGGAGCCGCTCCGGGTGGTGCCGTCGTACGCCGTCCCGGAGTCCGACATCACCGCGGCACTGCTGCCCGCGGACGTCTCGGACCCACCGCCCGAGCACCGCGCCGTCCAGTTCGGCGAAGGCGGTCCACGGCTGCTCGACCCCGGGGTGCCGTTCGCGGTGCACTCAGCTGACGGCGAGCCGCTCACAGTGCGGGTCGACGGCGCCACCCGGGAAGGGGCGGCGTTCCGACTGCGCGATCCCGATCTGCGGGGGTTCGTCGAGATGGATTTCGATGCCTTCGAGTGGTTCGAGGAGGACCAGCAGATCTTCGGCCACCCCACCGACCCGTATCACCGGATCGACATCCGGCCGAGTTCCAGGCGGGTCCGGATCGAGCACCGGGGGACCGTCCTGGCCGACACCGACCGGGCGAAGATGCTCTTCGAGGGCACCTTTCCGATGGCCCGGTACTACCTGCCGCGCGAGGACGTGCTCGTCGATCTGCTCCCGGGCGTCGCCCGCACCACCTGCGCCTACAAGGGGAACGCCACGCACTACTCGGTCGAGGCGGGCGGGGAGAGGCTGGTCGACATCGCCTGGAGTTACCAGGAGCCGCTTGCCGACGCCCGTGACGTGGTCGGTCTGATCTGCTTCTATCAGGAACGGCTCGACCTGACCGTGGACGGTCGGGCTCTCGAGCGGGTCAGGACACCCTGGTCGTAGCCGGACCGCGGCGCGTCATCCGGTCCGTCCGGGACTGCTGTCCGTCAGGCGGACCGGAACTGCTGACCGTGCTCTTCGAGCCAGGCGCGCAACAAGGTCACGGCACGAGGGCCGACACCGTGCAGGGCCAGCAGTTGCGCCTCCGTGACCGCGGAGACATCGGAGAGGGTGCGGATTCCGGCGGCGTCCAGGGCGCGGAGGGCGGGCCGGCCGATGGTTGTGGGAACGGTGGTCGACGGCTCAGGCATTCGTTCCTTCCAGGCGGCGATGGTCCCGCGGCAGCAGCGGCGCTGCCGCGGGACCACCCTAGAGATCGAACTGTTCCCGGGTCAGCTTTCCGGTCCGAAGGCGGACGCGGCCACCTTGACGACCTTCCCGGCGTCCGGAATACCGAAGAAGAGCCCCGACAGCGTGCCTGATGACGCGTACAGGGCTCCGTCCTTGTACAGCAGGCCGGATGGCTGGGTGACCTGAGCGATGGTCCGATGGCCCCGGGTGTCCACCCGGACGATGCGGCCGACCGCATCCAGCGTGGCGGGGTCGGCGGGATTGGCGTTTTCGATGCCCTCGAGCAGTTCGGAGACGTAGACGTTGCCGCGACGGTCGACGGCGACGCCGGTGGGGCCGTTGAACCCGGTCAGCTCCTTCTTGACCGTGGCCGTCTTCGCATCCAGGACGTAGACGCGGCCCTCGCCGGGCACCTCGGCGGACAGCGTCGAGACGTACAGGGTGCCGCGCGGGCCGTAGGCGAGACCGGTCGGGACGGTGTCACAGCCGACCGTCTCCGGACTGTTGTTCGGTGCACCCTCGCAGGCGCCGGTCGTGACGAGCGGGGGAACGAAGTACGTGGAAACCCTGCCGCGCTTGTCCACCCGGAGCACGTCGTTCCCGCCGCCGTCGGCGACGAGGGCGAAGCCGCGGCGGTTGTAGCGGTCGTCCAGCACGAAGAACGGGTTCGACAGTGCGTCGACCGGCACACCGTCGACGAACTGCACCTGGCCGTCGGGATTCGCCTCGAGTTCGTACGCCCGGAGGTCGGCCAGCTGCCGTGCCGTTCCGCCGGGCCGGGCGACCAACAGCGATGCCGGCGGCGTCGGGCCGGCGGGCTCGGCCGCGCTGACGAGGGCGGCTGCTGCATCCGGCGGCGGAGTGTCGTCAGCGGTGACGATGGCGAATGTGCCGCCGATCCGTGCCGCCCCCGAAGCCCCTCCCACGCCGGTGACGACGGGCTTGGTCGCCCTTGACCGAACGTCGACCCGGGTCACCTGGCCGAGCAATCCCTCGGTCACGTACAGCGTGCGACCTGGCCCGTCGGCCAGTTGGAGCGGGCCGTTGAGGCCGCTCGCCACCACGGTGATCGGTTTCCCGCCGTGGTATCCGCCGCTGCCTCCCCCGCCGTGTTGACCCGCGATCACCGGCGCTGCTGTCAGCGCCATCACGCATGTGGTTGCGGTCAGCACTGCCGCAACCGCAGAGCTCCGTCGCATGCGCACCCCTCTCCGTGAACTGGCCGGGCCGGCCCCGATGGCCGACGCAGTCGGCAAGTTGCCAGAGAATAAATGCCCGAAAGAGTCTTCGCAGTAGGGTTTTTCACCTGTATGTCGGTAGAGGTTGCTCCGTCCGGATCGCTGCGTCACCGGTCGGTTGACTGGACATTGCGCCGTCGGGGTGATCCGGTGCGTCTAGCGCGAACAGCGCTGACTCTCAGTGGTGCAACTGTGCCCGGCGCTCCTCCGGGTGCGCGGGGCCCGGTCGGCGAGATGAAGATCGACTCAGGGCGGGGCGAAGTGCCCTATAGCGTGGCGACTCGCGGGTTCCCGGGCGGCTCGGCGCGGCGCCGTCGGGGCAGGATGGCGGTACAGGATGGAACGGGACCCGACAGGGGTGGGCCCCGTGGGGATCGAACCCACAACCCGCGGATTAAAAGTCCGCTGCTCTGCCAATTGAGCTAGAGGCCCGCGATGGGGGTGTCCGAGCAGGGCCCCCGGCCGCCACGCGAGCCTACCGGCTCGCTTGGATGGACCAGACATCACGGCGAGGGGGACCGCATGGCCCGGCACGATGACGAACACACCGATGACGACGAGACGACTGTCATCGGCGATGGCCGGCAGTCGGCCGAGACAGCCGACGCCGCAGAGCGGCAGCCGACAGCCGGTTCCGACGACGGCGTCGCCGGCCCAGAAGCCGACCCCGGCGCGCAGTTCGGCCCGCAGACCGGCCCGGGGATCGGCCCGCAGACCGGCCCGGGGTTCGGCCCGCAGACCGGCCCGGGGTTCGGCCCGCAGACCGGCCCGGGGATCGGCCCGCAGACCGGCCCAGGGATCGGCCCGGGACCGCAGCGCCCGGCGATAGAACCGCCCCGGCCCGCGCCGGGGGGCGAGCGTCGCGCCGTCGCGCAACCGCCCGGACCTGCCTTGGTCGCCGTCGGGCTCGGCCTGCTGACGAAGAACGGGTGGATCTTCCAGGACATCAACCTGACCCTGCGGCCGTCGTCGGTCGCGGCGATCGTCGGGCCGGCCGGGACCGGGCGGACCTCTCTGCTGTTGGCGCTCGCGGGTCGGATGGAGGCCAATACCGGGTCGCTGACCATCGCCGGGCACAGCCTCCGCGACCGCCCGAAGAACGTCCGTGCGGTCAGTGCGGTCGCCAGGGCCGGCCGGTCGGTCGGGCCGGAGCCGCGGCTGACGATCAGCGAATCGGTCACCGAACGCTGCCTGATCGAGGACGAGCCCGTGCTGTCCGGCCGCTCACGTTTCGAAGAAGCCTGTAAGGCGCTGAATCTGGTCGTGGACCCGAAGATGCAGGTCGGGCGGCTCGCGGGGGAGCAGGCAACCCTGCTCGCGCTCGCGCTCGCCTGTGTGCGGGTCAGCGCGGTGATCATCCTGGACGACCTGGACCGCGACGTCTCAGCCGCGACCCAGCAGCGGATGCTCGATGCCCTGATCCGGCTTGCGAAGGCGATGGGTCCGACGATCATCGTCACGACCACGGACCGCATCCCGGTGATGGACGCCGATGTCGTCCTGGACCTCACACCGATGGACGGCGCGGCGATCTGGGAGCTCGACATCCGCGACGCACCGACCGAGGTGCTCTCCCGTGAGCTCGGCGGCTACAGCCAAACGCCCTGGGCGGCCGAGCTGGGAACGGTGGACGCTGGTCCCGATGATGAGCCGGACTCCGATTCGGGCAATCACGCCGACGACCTTGCCGACAATCCGGATCACGACGGCCGGTGGAGCCGCGAGCGATGGGAGTCGCCGCCGTCGGACGGATACGGAACCGAACCCGGACCCGCCGACCCCGGCCCCGACGACCCAGGACCGAACGCTGGTGCCGCACCCGGCGCTGATGACGCCCCCGCTCCGACGGAGGACCCCCGATGATCAAGACCGTCAAGCTCGCCTCGTTCGAGGTGCGCCGGTTCAAGGGCCCGCTGCCGATCGTCGGGCTGCTGTTCCTGCTGCTGGTGCCTACTCTCTATGGCGCGCTGTACCTGTGGTCGAACTGGGATCCCTACGGTCGGACCGACCAGGTTCCCGTCGCGGTGGTCAATCTCGACGAACCGGTGGAGGTCGACGGCCAGCAGGTCGCGGCCGGCAACAGGCTGGTCACCGAATTGCAGAAGGACGAGATCTTCGACTGGCAGTTCGTCAGCGAGGACGAGGCATCCGACGGCCTGGCGGCCGGCACATACGAGATGGTCGTCACCATCCCGCCTGAGTTCTCGGCGGACCTGGCCAGTGGCGCCGGGCAGAACCCGACCCGGGCGATCGTCGTCCTGCAACGGGATGACGCCAACGGCATCGGCATCGCGTTGTTGACCGCGTCGGCGCAGAGCCAGCTCGAAGCGGCGATCGACAGATCCGCCATCGGCGCCTATTTCGACTCGGTCTTCGCCAACCTGGACACCATCCGGACCGACATCGGCACCGCGGCGACGGCTGCCGGTCAGCTGGCCGCCGGTGCCACCACCGCACTGGCCGAGGCCACCGACCTCTCCACCGGCATCACCGCGGCGAAAGAAGGCTCGGCGCAAGTGGTCGCGGGTCTGGCCGACGACAAGGCGCAGTCGGCCCAGCTGGTCACCGGTGCCAGCGACGCAAAGGCGGGGTCGGCGTCCCTGGTGACCGCACTGACCGCATTGGACACCGGCGCCGCGGAGCTCGGTCCGCAGGCCCAGGAGGTCGCCGACGGCAATCAGCAACTGGCCAGCACGGTGGCCCCGGTGCTGAACGCCGTCTCGTCGGCGTTGCCCGCTCTGGGCCAGGCCGGCGCCAACATCGTCGCCGCCACCGACGACGTGGCGAGCTTCTCCTCGGTGCTGAGCCAGCAGTCGACTGATGCAAGGACCGCCCTTGACCAACTGCAGGCATCGAATCCGAATGCCGACTACACCGCGATCAACGCTGCACTGACCGGCATCGAGGGCTCCGCCTCGGGTCTCGCACAGGCGTCCGGCCAGGCCAGTCAGGTCGCGCTCGACGTCAACGACGCCGCCCAGTCGGTGAGTTCTGCCGGCGGCGGGGACCTGTCCGGCGCCGGCGCCGAGCTGACCGCGCTGGCGACCCAGTCGGCCCAGGTGGCGACCGGTGTTCAGTCCCTGAGCAGCGGCATCACCACAGCAAGTTCCGGTGCAGCAACGCTGGACAGCGGGGTCAGTCAGCTGTCCACCGGTGCCACCGCGCTGGATTCCGCGATCGGTCAGCTGCAGCTTGTCGCCCAGAAGCTCGACGACGGCCTCGGGACGCAGCAGAAGGGCTCGGCGACCCTGGTGGACCAGTTGACCGAACAGGACACCGGAACGACGGCACTGTCGGCCCAGCTCACCGAGGCCGCGAAACGCGTCCCGACCCTGGATCCGGCCGAGCGGGCAGACGCTGCGCAGGTGTTGTCGTCACCCGCCGACGTCCAGGAGGTCGTGGACAATCCAGCGACCTACTACGGCCGGGGACTCGCGCCGTTCCTGTTCGGGCTTGCCATCTGGGGGTTCGGCATCACGGCGTTCGCGCTGCTGCGGCCGGTGTCGGCAAGGGCACTGGCGGGTCGGGCGCGTTCGTCGCGCATCGCCGTCGCCGGTTGGCTGCCGGTCCTGGGCATCGGCGCGGTCGGCTCGCTGCTGCTGTTCGGGATCGTCTGGCTCGGGCTCGGTCTTGACCCCGTCAACGCGTGGGGAGCACTCGGCGTCGTGGTGCTCGCAGCCGCCTGTTTCACGGCGATCGCCCACCTTCTCCGGACCTGGCTCGGCAGCGTCGGTTCGGCGATCCTGCTGGTCCTGCTGTTCGTCCAGCTGACCAGCGCCGGGGGGCTGTACCCGGTCGAGGTGCTGCCGGCGCCGTTCCGCGCCGTGCACAACTTCATCCCGCTGACGTATGTGGTCGATGCCTTGCGGATCACCTTCACCGGCGGACCCACCGATCGGCTGTGGCGTGACGTCGCGGTGCTCGGCGTGCTCACCCTGATCGCCGTCGGCCTGGTCGTGTACGTGGTCCACCGCAAGCGCCGATTCACCCTGCGGGACCTGCATCCGGCCCTCGCCTGACGAGCGGCGCCGGGGCGCAGGGGCACTGAGACACCCCGAACGAGATCGTTAGCCAGGCGTACTTGCGTTCTGGCAACCAGAGGTGCATGATTGCGTCCAGCAACTAGATGCGTTGTGCACGCAACTATAGAACATGACGACGCAACAGAGAAAGAGAGGGGGAGGGATGACCAGCCTGAACACGGCGGCGGTCCAGGACCTCGCCAATGCCACCGATCCCGAACTGCAGCGCTCCGCCGAAGAGATCGCCGCAGCGATCATCACGATGATGCGCCAGCTGAACAGCATCAAGTCCCGGGTGGCGACGGACCCCAACGCCGATCATTCGCAGCTGTTCCTGCTCGTCAGGCTTGCCCAGCACGGCCCCAGCAGGGCCAGTGATCTCGCCGAGCAGGTCTGCGCGGACCCGTCGACGGTGTCGCGGCAGGTGGCTTCCCTGGTGAAGGCGGGGCTCATCGAGCGCCGCGCCGATCCGGACGACGGCCGAGCCTCGATCCTTGTCCCCACCGAACTCGGCCTTGCCCGGGTGAGGGAGTTCTCGGCGCATCGCGGGGCCACCATGCGGCCGGTCATTGCGGACTGGTCCAAGGACGAACGGGACGACCTGCTGCGTCTGATCACCAAGTACACCGAGGGCATCGAGGCCCATCGCGAACAGATCATCACGGCGATGTTGCGCCACCATGGGAAGGAATCCTCCTGATGTCCACCGCTACACCCGAGGTCGCCGAGTCGCCGGCCGGCCTGACACACCAACAGATCCGGACCATCCTGATCGGGCTGATGGCCGGCATGCTGCTGGCCGCGCTCGACCAGACCATCGTCTCCACGTCCATCCGGGTCATCGCCGATGATCTCCAGGGCCTGTCGGCCATGGCCTGGGTGACCACCGCTTACCTGATCACCTCGACGGTGACCACCCCGCTGTACGGCAAGCTGTCCGACATCTACGGGCGCCGGCCGATGTTCATCACGGCGATCAGCATCTTCATCGCAGGCTCGCTGCTGTGTACGTTCGCGACCTCGATGTACGAGCTGGCCGCGTTCCGGGCCGTTCAGGGCATCGGAGCCGGTGGTCTGTTCTCGATGGCGCTGGCCATCCTGGCCGACATCGTTCCGCCGCGGGAGCGGGCCAAGTACCAGGGTTACTTCCTGGCCGTGTTCGGCATGTCCTCGGTCATCGGGCCGCTGGTCGGCGGCTTCTTCGCCGGCGCGGACACCATCTTCGGTGTCACCGGCTGGCGCTGGGTCTTCCTGATCAACGTGCCGATCGGTGCCATTGCACTGGTCATCGTTGCGATCACGCTGCACATCCCGCACATCCGCACCGACCACCGCATCGACTGGTGGGGCGCGGCCGCGCTGGTCCTGGGCATCGTGCCGCTGCTGATCGTCGCCGAGCAGGGCCGGATCTGGGGCTGGACCTCCGCGGGTGTGCTCGGCCTGATCGCACTCGGCATCATCGGCGTCATCGCCTTCGTCATGATCGAGTTCCGGATGAAGGACGAGGCACTGATCCCGATGCGGCTGTTCACCAGCCGGGTCTTCTCGATCGGCCTGTCGGTCAACGTGCTGATCGGTCTGGGCATGTTCGGCGCACTCAGCACGCTGCCGCTGTACCTGCAGCTGGTCAAGGGCGCGACGCCGACCGAATCGGGTCTGCTGCTGATCCCGATGATGATCGGCATCATGGGCGGCTCGGTGCTGTCCGGTCAGCTCACCGCCCGCACCGGCAAGTACAAGATCTTCCCGGTGATCGGCACCGCGCTGCTCGCGATCGCCTTCTTCGCAATGTTGACCGTCACGGTGGACTCCCCGTACTGGTTGCTCGATCTGTTCTTCCTGGCGATCGGCCTCGGCCTCGGGCTCTGCATGCAGACCCTGCTGATCGCTGTACAGAACACCGTGCCTGCCAAGGACATGGGCGTCGCCACCTCGTCGGCGACGTTCTTCCGCCAGCTCGGCGGCACGCTCGGTGTCGCGGTGTTCCTGTCGCTGCTGTTCAACTCGCTGCCCGACAAGGTGCAGGGTGCGCTGCAGTCGGCCGGTACCACTCCCGAGTTCCAGTCGGCGGTCGCAGCTGCTGCCGCCGATCCGAACAGCCCGAGCCACGCGACGGCGCAGAGCCTCATCGCTGCGGCCCAGGGTGACGCCGGCGCTGCAGCGGGTATCGGTGACGCGCTGAGCACGGACTCGTCGTTCCTGAACACGCTCGACCCGAACATCGCCCGGCCGTTCCAGATCGGCTACGTCGACTCGACGCACCTGGTGTACATCATCGGCGGCATCATCATGGCGCTGGCATTCGTGCTCGTCATCGCGATGAAGGAACTGCCACTGCGGACCAAGTCCGCGCTCACCGAGCGGCTGGAGGAGCAGGCAGCCACCGACGCCGCCGAGGCCGCCGATGTCGCGGACGGCCGACCGGTGACCGCTGCGAGCCTTGCCGCGGAAGAGTCGGTCATCGAGGCCGAGGTGGAGCAGCGTGAGCGGGTTCCCGCCGCGCTTGACCCAATCGTGGGCGCACCCAATCTTGTCGGCGGGGGCGCGCATGCCTCCGACCGCGAGGTGTTGCTGAACGGCGTCGCGGTCACTCCCGACGCCGCCACCCATGAGTCGCGCAAGCAGGGCCGGCACCGCGCCGAGGTCTGAGCCTCCCGGCAATCGAAAAGCCAGTTGCGTACGTTCCGGAGCACCCGGAAGGTACGCAGCTGGCTTTTCGACGTGCGGTCAGCGCTGCCAGGGGGCGATGACGGGCAGCACGCGGTCGTCGACGGCGGGCACCGGCCGGCCGTCCACCAGCACGTACCGCCGCCGCGGGCCGGACGACGCGATCGACTCCACCGCGGCAACCAGGCGCTGAACGTGTTCGGTGGTGGTGCCGAGCCCGACGGACGCGCGGAGGGCCTGCCCGCCGTCGTCGACCGAGCAGCCCGCGGCTCCGAGCAGATGACGGACCAGTGGGTGAGCACAGAATGCGCCGTCCCGCACACCGATCCCATGCTCGGCGGACAGCGCCGCGGCGACCACGTTCGGCTGCTGGCCGGCGATGGTGAACGTCACGACGCCGATGCTGTCCACCGCGCCGCCGAACAGGGAGTGCACGGTCACGCCGGGGATGTCGGCGAGTCCCTCCTGGAGGGTGACGGTCAGTGCGGCCTCAGCCAGGGCGAGTGCGTGGCGGTCTGCGGTCGCCAGCGCGTGGCACGCCGTGGCCAGCGCGACCGCACCGGGCACGTTCGGCGAACCGGCCTCGTGCCGCTCGGGCAGCGGCTTGTACGTCGTGGCGTCGTCGGTGACGCTCGCGGTCGCGCCGCCCCCGATCAGGTACGGCGGCGCGGCGGCCAGCCAATCGGCCCGGCCGACCAGCGCACCGGCGCCATAGGGGGCGTAAAGCTTGTGGCCGGACAGGGCGACGTAGTCGACGTGCAGATCCTCGATCGAGAACGGCCGGTGCGGGGCGAGCTGAGCGGCATCCAGGGCGACTCGCGCGCCGCGCGAGCGCGCGACGGCGGCGAGTTCGGCGACCGGCCACAGCTCACCCGTGACGTTCGAGGCCCCGGTGATCACCAGCAGAGCCGGTCCGGGAGCGCGGCGGCGGAGCGCGTCGTCCACCGCGGCAACAGCGGCGGCGGGGGTGTCCGGGGCCTTCAGCCGGACAACGGTCCGGTTCCGCCCGGCGCCGTTCCAGGGCAGCAGCGCGGCGTGGTGCTCGGTCTCGAAGACCACGACGGTGCACCGGGCCGGCAGGCAGTGCGCCAGCAGGTTGAAGGAGTCGGTGGTGTGCCGGGTGAAGATCACGGCATCGTCGGCGCGGCCGCCGACGAAGTCACGCACCGGTTCCCTGGCGCCCTCGTACAGCGCGGTGCAGACCTTCGAATGCCACCCGGCGCCGCGGTGAACGCTGGCGTAGCGCTCGAGCAGGGCGTCGACGGTGTCCCGGACGACGCGCAGTGCCGGCGCGGACGCGCCGTGGTCGAGGTTGGCGTAGGCCACGCCGCCCGCCGCCGGCCAGCGGCACCGTGGCGTCGGCTCCGACGATCTCCAGGCCGGGGGCATGCGGGTGCGAGACCGTGTGGTCGTCGGGTCGGGGCACGGCGACGAGGTGCGGCCGGGTGGTGGTTCGCCGGGGCGCCAGGGCGGACAGCAGGTCGGGTCGTTCCAGCAACACGGTCACGGAATACTCCTCGGTCCGTCGGACCGTCAGGAGCACTGAGGTCCGCGCTTGCCGGACGCGCTCCGCGCCCAGCCAGGTCCTCACCCGGGGCACCCCACCGCGGTTGGAGGGTTGCCGGCCAGCAAGCCGGGGCTATCTGCTGGCACTCATGACCTGCGGGCACAGTAGCAGGAGCCTGCCCTTTCGTCACCCCCTGTGTGCGCCATGACGCGGTCGCCGCCGCCCTGCGTGAATGCCCGGGCACCTGCGGGAATCGCGAGAATGCTGCGGGTCCTTCGCCTCTGGCCCCGGCCGCCCGCCCGTGGTCACGATGGAACCGGTCTGGAACCCCGTCCGGTTCGGGTCGGGGAGACGTGTTCAGGGAGGCCGATGATCATGCGTGCACTGGTCGTTTTCGAATCGATGTTCGGTGACACGAAGGACGTTGCGGACGCGGTGGCCCGCGGGCTCGCGGAGGAGATGAAGGTCGAGACCCTGGAGGTCGGGACGGCGCCCGGGGTGGTCGATCCCGACGTCGACGTGCTGATCGTCGGTGGCCCCACGCACGCCTTCGGCATGAGCCGGCCGGGCACCAGGGAGGACGCGGTCAAGCAGTCCGAGGGGGCCGGTGTGCTGTCCGGGAAACTCGGTATCCGGGAGTGGCTCGCGGCCGTCGAGGTCTCGCCCCGACTCCAGGTCGCCGCATTCGACACACGGGTCTACAAGCCGCACCTGCCTGGCTCGGCCGCGCACGCCGCGGAGCGCCGGTTGCGCCGGCTGGGCTGCACCGTCTTCGCGCCCGCGCAGAGCTTCTACGTGGCCGGCACCAAGGGTCCGCTGGTGGACGGCGAACTGGATCGCGCTGCCCGCTGGGGCAGGCAGTTGTCCGGGCGGGCGGCCCGTCCCGGGGTGGCTTCCTGACGGGTGACCCGCGAGGCGTCCGGGTCGTCGCTAGGGTTGCCCGGTGGCGAAACTGATCGGACAGGTGATGGCTCTGCTGGATGGCCCACGGCCGTTGCCGCTGGCTTTCGCCGGCGACCCGGTGTTGCGCCAACCCGCTGCGCCGTACGACTTCTCGCTGCCCGATGACCTCTGGAACGAGTTGCTGGCATCGATGTTCGAGACGATGCACGCCGCTCCTGGGGTCGGCCTCGCCGCGCCGCAGATCGGGCTGGGGATCAGGGTCGCCGTCATCGAGGATCGGGCGGACCTGCCGCCCGACATCGCAACCGAGCGCGACCGGTATCCCACCCCGGCGCGGGTGCTGGTCAACCCGACCTACCAGCCGAGGCCCGACGGCGTGGAGTTCTACGAGGGCTGCCTGTCCGTCCCCGGCTATCAGGCGGTGGTGCGACGGGCCACCTCGGTCAGGCTGCGGTGCCAGGACGAGCGCGGCGTCGCCGTCGACGAGGAGGTCGACGGATGGGGGGCGCGAATCGTGGCGCACGAGACGGACCATCTCGACGGCACCCTGTACCTCGACCGCGCGCTGACCCGGTCGCTCTCCACGACAGCGAACCTGCTGGACCTCTGGGGCGGCGGATCGGTGTCGACGATCCGGAGCCGCCTCGGGTTCTGATCGGTGCCGCGTGCGCGCGGAATTTCCGCCGATCCGCGGCCCTGGACGGCGGCCGCCTCCGGGTGATGTACGGTTTTGGAGGTCTCCACGGCGGTGCCGTATGCTTTCCAAGCTCCCAACGGCCAGCCGTCGGAGGTTGGTTTACGGTCCAGCCCCCATCGTCTAGCGGCCTAGGACGCTGCCCTTTCAAGGCGGTAGCACGGGTTCGAATCCCGTTGGGGGTACGGAGTTCTCGGATCGGCTAAGGTCGGTGCGTGAACAACAGCAAGGCCCCGTAGCGCAGTTGGTTAGCGCGCCGCCCTGTCACGGCGGAGGTCGCGGGTTCAAGTCCCGTCGGGGTCGCTGCACGGGCCGGATCCACAGTTGTGGAACCGGCCCGTTCTGCTGGCCAGGTAGCTCAGTCGGTACGAGCGTCCGCCTGAAAAGTGGAAGGTCGCCGGTTCGATCCCGGCCCTGGCCACCACACCTTGACTGGGAGAACACCCGAGCGGGTGTTCTCCCAGTTGGTTTCCCGGCGGGTCGTCCGCAGCGTCAGCCCGTGACGGTGATCACCTTGCAGCCCAGCGGATGGGCATAGGACTTTCCGGACATCGGCATCGCCGTGGCGCACACCGTGTGCCTGCCCTTCGTTGCGGCCAGTCGCACGGAGAAGCCGTGCCTGCCGGTGATCCCGAAGATCCGGTTGACGTCCGCCCGTGCGGCCCCTGCCCGGATGTCCTTGGTGGGCCTGCCGTCGAGCGTCATCCGCACGATGCTGGAGGCGGCTGCACTGTTCGGATCGAACGCCCACCCCCTGATGGTGTACGACAGCTTCGACCCGGCGGCCTTGTCGAACGCGCCGCGGGTGGGGCCGGGGACGACGACGCTCTTGCAGCCCAGGCTCACGGCGGCTGTCGAGGTCCCCGCCGGCCGGGCCGTGATGCAGACGGTATGCCGTCCCGGCCTGGCGAAGGGAACGACGGTCGAGAAGCCGTGCAGGCCGGTTGCGCGCATCACCCTGTTCACGTCCGCCCGCAGGCGGCGCGTCGGCACGGAGGTCGCCGGCCGGTTGTCGATGCTCACCGCAACCGTGGCGCTGCCCGCCTTCCGCTGGGGGTCGACCGTCCACCCGGCCACCCGGATTCCCGCCGGTGTCCCCGACGCGGCGTCGAAGTGGCCGGCCATCCTCGCCGTGACCACGCGTCCGGAGTCCGCGGCGGTGGCGCCCTTGTAATGCCAGTAGCCCATCAGCTCACCGGACCAGTACCGAAGGTAACCGCGTTCGATCTTGATGGACTGGCCGGGGCTCGGCGATGCGGCCATCGCTTCCTGGCCGTTGATGATGCCCAGATAGATGCCGGCGTGATACGCGGGCGCGTTGCCCGAGCGTCCGATCAGTGCGACGTCACCGGGTACCGGGCGGGTGGTCCTGACGAACTGGCCGGACAGCCGGATCACGCTGTCGGCGGTGCCGTTACCGATGTCGGTGCCGAACGCCCAGTGGTACATCTGCCGGATGAACCCGGAGCAGTCGACCCGGCTGCCCAGCGGGGCCGGCCGAGCTCCGTGCCCGCCACCGGTCAGGTACATCGTGCCGAGCGTCGTCTGGTGGATCGCCTGGGTCACCATCTTCGTCAACCGCGGGCCCGTGACGGCGGCTGCTGCTGCGGTGACTCCTGGGGTGCCGGCCGCGGTGGCTGGGGCCGTGGATGCGGGGGCCGCAGTGGCTGCCAGCGCAGCGGGATCGGCGGCCGCGACACCCTGCCCGAGGCCGGTACCGAGGACGATGGACGCCACTGAGACAGTGGTCAGGACGGTGCGGCGGGCGGCTCGGGCGAACGTCAAAAACGGCTCCATGGGGTCGGGGCGCAGCTGTCTCACAGCTAGTTAGCGGTGGCAACTGAGCGTAGAAGGCCAGGCGTGTTCCTGCCGGTTCGGCATGGTGAATGTGGCTGCTGTGAGGCCCCCTACGGGTCGAGTTCCCGTCTGCGGCGGTCAGATGGCCGTCACGGGCGCCTGCCCGGCATCCCCCGTGCGCTGCTTTGCCTCGCGGATCCGCTTCCGGTCGAGGTAGCCCATCACCGGGGTGGCGGTCACTCCGTGGATGATCACCGAGGCGATGACGACGATGCAGATGATCTGCCACAGCGAGTCCTGCTCGACGAACTCACCTTCCTGGAGCGCGTAGGAGACGTAGAACAGCGACCCGATCCCGCGCACACCGAAGAAGGAGATGACGCCACGCTCCCGCGGTCCGGTCTTGCCCCTTGCCAGCGCGATGCAGCCGGACAACGGCCGGACGATCACGATGATCACCGCCGCCACCAGTACCTCGCGCCACCCGACGCCGGCGAGCAGCCCGGTCGTTGCGGCGCCGCCCAGCAGGATCAGGATTCCCACGGTGAGCAGCCGTTCCAGTTGCTCGATGTACTGGTGCAGCACCCGGTGGTAGCTGTGTGAGCGTTCCCCGGCGCGGATCGTGCAGGCGCAGACGAAGACCGCGATGAAGCCGTAGCCGTTGATCAATTCGGTGAAGCCGTAGGCCAGGAAGGTGGCGGCCAGCGCGACGAAGCCCTCGGCGGCGTGGGCCAGGCGGACCTTCGACGTCCTGGCCCCGAAGAACAGCTTGCGGAGCATCCAGCCGACGGCAAGGCCGGCCAGCACTCCGGCGGAGAGCCGCCACACCACGTCGAGGGCGAACCAGTGCGCGAACCAGTCCGACGGCGCCGGGCCGACCATGCTCATGGCGATGGCGGCATACACGAACGGAAAGGCCAGGCCATCGTTCAGGCCGGCCTCGGAGGTCAGCGCGAACCGCGCCTCGTCATCGATCTTTTCCGGCTCGTCGGTGGGTTCGGCGACCTGCACCTCGGTCGCCAGCACCGGGTCCGTCGGCGCAACGGCAGCCGCCAGCAGCACTGCCGCCGCAACCCCGAAGCCCAGGAACGCCCACCCCAGGAGCGCGGTCGCCACCATGGTGAGCGGCATGGCGATGCCGAGCATCCGCCAGGTCGAGGACCAGCGCCGCCAGCCTATCGGCCGGTTCAGCGCCAGCCCGGCGCCCATCAGCGAGATGATCACGCACAGCTCTGTGAGGTGCAGGGTGAAGCTCTCGTGCTCGCGGGGGTCGGGATCGGGCAGCGGACCCACGATCGCGAAGGTCGCCGCTCCTGCCGCGAGGAACACCATCGGCAGAGAGATCGGCGCCTTCCGCAGCAGACGCGGCAGCAGTGCCGCCAGCAGGGTGAGGACGCCGATCACGGCGTAGATCACGGCGGGCTGATCCATCAGCCCAGGTCCGCACAGGTGGTTCGGTCTCGAGTCGGCGCAACCCGAGGTCGGTCGTGGGGTCTGAGCCGTTCCCAACCCGGAGCGGGGACGGTCCCCCGCGGCGCGCATGTCGCTGTGGATGTCATTGCCCGGTAGTACCCAGCGCAAGCACCGTCCAGCACAGCCGTTGCTCCGACGGCCTTCCGCTGGCTGGCGGTTCGCCGATTCCGGTCGTCATCCGCCTCGCCGGTGGCTGTCAACCGCGTGATGGGTCGCTGTCGCTCGGACAGGCCGAACGCCGCTCAGGCGGGGACCGCCGGCACGTTGCCGGGGTCGTCAGGTCCGGGCATGGGCTCGACGGGGGCCGGCGGCAGCGTCTCGGGGGTGTCCGGCAGCAACTCGCCCGGGTTGTCGGGTACCGGCTCGGAGGGGTCGATCGGTGGGTAGTTGTCCGGGTCCGGTCCTGGTTGCACCATGCCCGTGCAGTACCCAACTGGCCGGTTCGGTACTCGCCCGCCTGAGTCCGGGCCGAGGTCTGTGTGCGGCAGGGGAGTCGCCGGGCCGCCGGAATCCGCCCGTTCCAATCGGACTGTGGCGATTCAGGCGTCGAACGACGCTCCCCTGGCCTGTTCGGTCAGTGCGGTGATCTTCATCATGATCATCGCCGTCACCTCGCGAGCGGCGTCCGGATCCGTCCGGCCCGCCCAGCCGGTCAGGTCGACCGGCTCGCCGACGATCAGCTGGACGGTGTGCCGGTGCCACAGGTGCCGCCGACCCGGCCGCGGTCCCCACATCCCGACCGTGATGACGGGCACCTCCTGGTGCGCCAGCGCGAGTCGTGCGGCTCCCGTCCGGCCGGGCCCGGGACGTAGGTCCGGCTCCCTGGTCAGCCCGCCCTCCGGGTAGAGGCAGACGACATGCCCGCGCTCGAGTTCCTTACCCGCGGTGTCGAGCGAGTCGGCCGCCCTGGCCGTTTCCCGCAGCACCGGAATCTGCCGCGCCGCGGTCAGGACTCGGCCGACGATCGGCAGGGTGAAGACCTCCGCCCTGGTGAGGAAGTGCGGGAACCGGTGGTGGCCGGTGATGAGCCGAGCCAGGGCGAGCGTCTCGGTCGTGGAGAGGTGGTTGGCCACCACGATCGCCGGACCTGTCGCCGGGATGTGGTCGACCCGCTCGTACCGCACCCGGTGCACGACGCGTGCGCCGAGGGCGATCCCGAGGAAGCCGATGATCGTCCGCACCGGGCGTTCCCGCGGCCAGCGCCATCCGGATTGGCCCACGGTCACTGATCCTGCCAGCCTGTGTCGGACCGGCGGACCATCATGGAGCCGTGGCGGCGGGAGGCACGGCCAGGCCGACAGGCTCGGGCACCAGCACCAGAGCCAGAGGAGGGTTTCGATGAGCTCCGCGGTGGAGGTCGGGGTCCGGCATGCCGTCGTCAGTACACCGGTCGGTGAGTTGACGCTGGTCGGACGGGCCCGCGCGCTGTCGGGTGTTTACTTTGCCGAGCACGTTCGCCGTCCGGAGCAGGAGGCATTCGGCGATCGGGACGACACCGCCCTCGCCGAGGCCCGCCGGCAACTGGCCGAGTACTTCGCCGGCAGCAGGCAAACGTTCGATCTCGAACTCGCTCCCGTCGGCAACGCCTTCCAGCGGCGGGTCTGGACGCAGCTGGTGGCGATCCCGTACGGCGAGACCAGGACCTACGGTCAGCTCGCCGTCGCCCTCGGTGACCGCGGGCTCGCCCGGGCCGTCGGTGCGGCGAACGGCCAGAACCCGCTGTCGATCGTCGTACCGTGCCACCGGGTCGTCGGCGCCGATGGCACACTCACCGGTTATGCCGGCGGCGTCCAGCGCAAGGCGTTCCTCCTGGAACTCGAGACGCCGGCCCACCGCAGACCGGCGGCGCTGTTCTGACTCTCGCGGTTCCAGGCCGCCGCTACGGCTCCCGTCAGGTCTTGTCCACCATCTGGATCTCACCTGACTTGACTCTCGCCCAGTAGCCGTTGACCTCCTTCTTCACGACGCGCGCCAGGAGGTACAGCCCGATCAGGTTCGGGACGGACATCAGGAAGATCATCGAGTCGGAGAATCCGATCACCGGACCCAACGACAGGGTCGCGCCGATCAGCGTGAAGACGCAGAAGATGAGCTTGAAGATGTTCTCGGCCTTCGCGCTGTCACCGAACAGGTAGCCGGTGGCCTTCATGCCGTAGTAGGACCAGGCGATCATCGTCGAGAACGCGAACAGCACGACGGCGACCACCAGGACGTACTGGAACCACGGCAGCACTGTCTGGAAGGCGGCGGTGGTCAGCGCCACCCCACCCAGTGCGGTGGCCGCGTCGTCCTGCCAGACGCCCGTCATCACGATCACCAGGGCGGTCATCGTGCAGATGACGATCGTGTCGATGAACGGCTCGAGCAGCGAGACGAAACCCTCGGTGGCCGGCTCCTTGGTGCGGACCGCGGAGTGCGCGATCGATGCGGAACCGACGCCGGCCTCGTTGGAGAATGCCGCCCGCTGGAAGCCGACGATCAGCACGCCGACGATGCCACCGGTAATGCCTTCCGGGTTGAAGGCTCCGGTGATGATCTCCCCGAACGCAGCCGGCACGAAGGAGATGTTCACGCCGATGACGATGAGGCAGGCAGTCACGTAGATCGCGGCCATGAAGGGGACGACCTTGTCGGTCACCCTGGCGATGGACTTGATGCCGCCGATGATGACCAGCCCGACGGCAACGGCGAACACCAGGCCGATGGCCCACCGGAAGTTGTCCAGACCGCCCCCGCTGACGTCCACGATCAGCGCGGTGGCCTGATTGGACTGGAACATGTTGCCGCCGCCCAAGGATCCGCCCACACAGCAGACGGCGAAGACGGCGGCCAGGACCTTGCCCAGACCCGGCTTGCCGAGGCGGGCAATGCCGTCGCGCAGGTAGTACATCGGCCCGCCGGACACCGATCCGTCGGGGCGCTCCTTCCGGAACTTCACCCCGAGCGTGCACTCCGCCATCTTCAGGCTCATCCCGAAGAACCCCGCAACGATCATCCAGAACGTCGCGCCGGGTCCGCCGAGGCTGATGGCCACCGCCACGCCCGCGATGTTGCCCAACCCGACGGTGCCGGACACCGCTGTGGCCAGCGCCTGGAAGTGCGAGACCTCTCCCGCGTCTTCAGGTTTCGAGTACTTTCCGCGGACCAGGTCGATCGCGTGCTTGAAGCCGAAAATGTTCTTGAAGCCGAGATAGATGGTGAAGAAGACGGCACCGGTGATCAGCCAGAGCACGATCACCGGGACAGCAACGCCGGCCAGGGTGAACTCGTAGAAGACGATGCCGGTCACCCAGTCGGCTATCGGGCCGACGGCGTCGTTGACGGCCGCGTCGATGCCTGACGATTCCTCCTCGCCAGGAGCGGCGGCATAGCGGGTGGACTGCACTGCTGAGTCGATCATGGCGATCGTCATGGGACCACCGTCACCGCGACCGGAGCGTTCATGATCAGCCGGGCCGGAAGCCCGCCGTACAAGACCTGTTTCACGCGACTCTCCCCGGTTCGCCCGACAACGATGTGGTCAACTTTTCGTTCCTCGGCGAGGTCCACCAGTAGTTCGACCGGGTGGCCGTGCCTGGTGATCCCCTCGGCATGGACGCCCGCGGTCTTCGCCCTTGTCAGCGCCGGCTCGATCAATTGCGTTGTGGCGGCGGCGATCTCACGTTCCCGCTCGGCCGCTCTCACCTCGTTGTCCTGAGCGGTCTGGAACGAATACGGCGACCACGGGATGGCGTGCACGATCAGCACGTCCGAGTTCTCGGCCGACGCCATCCGCAACCCGAGATCCACCGCCCGAGTACTCGCGACGCTGCTGTCGATGCCGATCAGGATGCTGCTCATGACACTCCCATACAGCTGGTCGATGGTCCGTGGACCGATCGAGAATCATTGGGGGCACGGCCATCGGGCACTTGCGTGATCATGAAATCCTCGACGGTCGCCATGGCCGATGGCTACCCTTCCTTCAACAAAAGGTGCCAATTTTCGGCGTGTCGTCGGCGTGTCGTCCAAAAATCGGACACCGATCGAGCAGTAAGCGGCGCGATGTTACAGGTCCTTAGACGAGCGCAGTGTCTGGAACATCCCGAACGTCCCCGCGAGAATGGTCAAAGCGACCATTTGCTGCGGCGCAACAGTTGTGACTGCCGAGCCACCTGGTCATCAGAAGTCTCGAAGCTGACGGAGAAGCAGGGCAACGGCCGCGGGCATCATCACGAATCCGAGAATGCTCATGATCACGCCGATGACCAGCAATTCATGTGTCGTAACCAGTCCGGCAACCATGATGACGGCGCCGAACAGGAACATGCACGCCGGGATGATGATCCAGCGCCGGCGGAGTTGTAGCAGACGGTCGTGATTGACGGTCGCGACGAACGTCGGATCGTCCTGTTCAAGTGCTTTTTCGATCTCGTCGAGCGCACGGCGGTGCTCATCTGACAGGGACATGGGTCTCCTTCCGGCTGCGCATGGTGCGCCCGCGGTGGTCGGTGCTCGCATCTTGGGTACGCGGTGTCATTCGGTGGTCAGGGTTCGACGAGGCCAACCCGGATCGCGAACCGGGTCAGGTCGAGACGGTCGTGCATGTCCAACTTCTGCAGAATGTTCGCCCGGTGCCGGTCCACCGTCTTGGCACTGATCACCAGGGTGCGGGCTATGTCTCTGGAGGAATGCCCCTCGGCGATGAGTTTGACGATCTCCTCCTCCCTGGGGGTCAGGATGCTGTTCGGCATGCGGTCACCGTTCCGGTTGCGTCGCAGGTACTCCGTGATCAGGGTGGTCAGTGCTCCGGCGTAGACGAACGGCTCGCCGCGGCGCACCGACCTGCAGGCCTCCACGAGGTCGCGGTCCGCCACGGACTTCAGGACGTACCCCGAGGCACCTGCTTTGAGTGCCTCGAAGAAGTACTGCTCGTTGTCGTACATCGACAGCATCAGCATGCGGACGTCCGGAGATCGTCGGGAGATCTCCCGCGCGGCCTGCAGGCCCGTCATCCGGGGCATCGCGATGTCGAGGATCGCGAGGTCGATGTCTCCGCGGCCGGCGAGCTCGACGGCCTCACCGCCGTCACCCGCCTCGGCCACGACCACCAGGTCGGGCTCGCCGTCCAGGATCAACCGGAGACCACGTCGCACCAGGCCGTGGTCGTCGGCCAGCAGGATCCGGGTTGCCCCTGTCTTCATCGCAGGTGACCCTTCGCGTCGACAGGCACATCCAGCCGGAGAATCGTTCCGCCGGCCGGGGGCGATCGAATCGACAGGTCGGCGCCGATGAGAAGCGCCCGTTCGCGCATGCCCCGGATACCTGCTCCCTCCGGGAATCCGCCGATTCCCAGGCCGTCGTCGGTCAGCGTCATCATCACGCTCCTGCCCTGGTGCCGGACCGTGAGGTCGACAGTGGCCGCGCCGGCGTGGCGGGCGATGTTGGTCAGACCCTCCTGGGCGATCCGGTACATGACCAGCTCCGCATCCCCACTGAGTGCCGGCAGGTCCGGAGGAAGTCGCGGAGTGACGGGAATGCCGCTGGCGGCGGTGAAGTCGGCGGCGAGTGCGTTCAACGCGCTGGGCAGCCCGAGATCCTCGAGAACGCCGGGTCGCAGGCGCCGGGCGACCATCCGCACCTCGTCGAGACTGCCGCGCACCGTTTCCTGAACGCTGTGCAGTTCGTCCTTGAGTTCCGCCGGCGCGCGGTCGATGGTCCGCTTCAGGCCGAGCAGCACGGCGGTCAGGCTCTGGCCGATCTCATCGTGCAGTTCCCGCGCGATACGTTGCCGCTCAGCCTCCTGCGCGGCGAGGGCATGGCCGCTGCTCTCACCGCGTTCGTGCTCCAGTCGGTCGAGCATCTCGTTGAAGGTGCGGATCAGGTGTGCGACGTCGGTGTCTCCCGACACCGACAGTCGCTGCCCGGGGCGAAGCAGATCGACCCGCCCCATCAGCGAGGTCAGTCCGTCCAGCGGGCGCAGGGTCCTGCGCAGCAGAACGCCGTTGGCGACCAGCATCAGCGCTGATCCGATGGACAGAACGGCCACCTCCGTCAGCGAGATCGGCGTGGAGACCGTTGCCGGCGACACCACCAACACGGCCGCGCCGACCACGAAGATCAACGCGTTGAAGCCGAACAATCGCCAGAACAGAGCGGTCGCCGGCGTCCGCACCGTTCGAAGGCGCTCGCGCGACAGCGGTGCGCGTTCGTCGACGATGGCTGGCATACCGCCAGCGTCACCGTCGGATCGTGGGCTGTCCATGGTGTCTGGCTACCACATCGGGGGTCCACAGAGATGGGTGCTGGACCCGATACCGGATCGCCGGCACGTCACGAAGGATCGGGGTTCCGGATCGACTCAGGAAAGTGAGGGGTCAATGCCGACCGAAGCGCTCGACCGTGCTGCCGCGGGTGTAGATCGGGTGGCGGACTTCTTGCTCGGCGAGTTCAACGGTGAACTTCCGTCGGGCGTGGTCGAACTGGTCGTGCTGACGGCCCGCAGGGACCTCGAGACGGAGGTTCCGCCCGAGTCGTTGGCCGAGTTCACCCATCGGCTCGCCCGGCGGCGGCTGCTCGACCTGATCGATGGCCGATGATCGGGACCGGGTGGCACCTGGCAACGACGAGGCATCGATGAGCGACCAGGAGATCGGCCGGCAGGTTGCCGATGTGGTCACTCCTGCGCTGGCACACGGATCCGCGACCCGATCGGATCTGCTCGAAGCGGCGGTCTCTGCGCGGGCGCCGTCCACCGTCATCCAGGCTCTGCTCGAGTTGCCCGAACGCCGTTATCACGACGTCGACGACGTGGTACCGCACCTGCCGGAGTAGCCGGCAACGCACGAACGAAAGGTACGCATGTCTGAACCTCGCACCCGTACGCAGCGGGTGTTGGATCCGCTCCGCGAGTTCCTGCACGCCGAGGCAGCGGGAGGAATCATCCTCGTGCTGGCCGCAATCTCGGCGGTGATCTGGGCCAACAGTGCCTTCGCGGAGTCGTACGTCACCTTCTGGGGTCAGGACCTCACGCTCGGGTTCGGATCGCTGGCCGTGACCGAGGACCTGCAGCATTGGGTCAACGACGCACTGATGGCCATCTTCTTCTTCGTCGTAGGACTGGAGATCAAGCGGGAACTGGTCCAGGGCGAGCTGCGCGATCGGCGTGCCGCGGCATTGCCGGCGATCGCCGCACTCGGCGGTGTCGTTGTCCCCGCGCTGATCTTCATCGCGGTGGCCAACGGCCCGGCGCTCGACGGCTGGGGCATCCCGATGGCCACCGACATCGCGTTTGCGATCGGTGTCCTTGCACTCCTCGGGTCTCGGATACCGGCTGGAGCGAAGCTGCTGCTGCTGACCTTGGCGATCGTCGACGACATCATCGCGATCTCCGTCATCGCGATCTTCTACACCGACACGGTCGCGTTCGGCTGGCTGGCGGGCGCTGCGGGCGGACTGCTGGTCGTGGTCGCGATGAACCGCCTCGGGGTGACCGCGATCAGCCCGTACGTGGTGGTCGGCGCCGCCGTCTGGTTGTGCACGCTCGAATCCGGCGTGCACGCGACGATCGCCGGAGTCGCCCTCGGGCTCCTGACGCCCGCCGGCATCGTCGGCAAACGGGATGTGCTGGCAACTCTGGAGCATCGGTTGCACCCGTGGTCCGCGTTCCTGATCGTGCCGCTCTTCGCGCTGGCCAACGCGGGCGTGGATTTCAGCGGTGGCCTCCTCGGCCGAGCGTTGGGAGATTCCCTCACCTGGGCCGTGGCGCTCGGTCTGGTGGTCGGCAAGATCACCGGCATCTGCCTGGCGGTGTGGATCTGCGTCCGGACCGGGATCGGGCGGCTTCCCGCTGGAGTGACCCGGTGGCATGTCGCGGGGGTGAGCGCGCTGGCCGGCATCGGGTTCACGGTCTCGCTGTTCATCGCCGACCTGGCCTACACCGATCCGGCACTCACCCAGATCGCGAAGGTGGGCATCTTCGCCGGGTCTCTCGTCGCCGCCCTGATCGGCGCCGCCATCCTGCTGTTGGCGCCGAGGCGACAGACCGCGCCGGAGACCGACGACATGACGCGGTCGTCACGGGTGCAACCGGAATCCCACGCAGCGGAGGAGTCCGCCGACCGCCCGGCTCCGGATCAGCGTGCCGGAGAGGCGCTGAGCACCGACGGCAGCGGCACCCGGGATCCGGGATGAACGCCGGCCGCCTCATCACCCGCGATCTCGGTGATGGCGGTCGCCGACTCGACCACGATGGCGCGCATCGCTTGTTCAGCCGCAGCGCCGTCACCGGCCTGGATCGAGGACGCCACCACGCCGTGCAGCCGGATCGCCTCCGGCTCGGCCACTGTCGGCATCAATGAGTGCCGGGTGCGGCCGGCGAGGACCTCGACCACGACATCAGCCAGGCCGGCGAGCATGGGATTGCCCGACGCCACCAGCATCGTCCGGTGGAAATCGCAGTCATGTGAGAGGTAGGAGGCGGCGTTGGCCGACCGTGCGCTCGACGACATGCCGATCACCGCCGCAATGATCTCGCCGCACTGCTCCGGGGTGGCGTGGACGGCGGCCAGTCGGGCGGCCAGCGGTTCGATGCCCGAGCGGAGTTCGCTCAAAGACCGCAGGTGCGAAAGCCGATCGGGTCCGGCAAGCCGCCACCGGATGATGTTGGGGTCGAACGGGTTCCAGTGCTGGGGCGGTAGGACGGTGATGCCCACCCGGCGGCGGACGGTGAGCAACCCCATCGATTCGAGGACCCGGACGGCCTCCCGGACGACGGTCCGGGACACCCCGAGCTGAGCCGCCGCGTCGTCCGCCACGATGCGGGTCCCGGGTGGCAGTGCGCCGGAGACGATGTCCGAGCCCCAGCGCTGCACGACCGAGTCGTGCAGCTGCCCGTTGGGCATGCCGGCCGCGTCGGTCATGAGGAAAGTATGCCCTCAGTGCGATTGCACATGTGCGACGAGCGAGCGCCAAATGGGTGAAAAGTACTATGAATTGAGTAAACGACTTGCAAAGATAGGCTAATTGCGGGAGTTTACGGGGGTTGTATCAGCCGCTCGCGCTTTGCATTTCTCCACATATCCACAAACCGGGCGGCGAAACATCCATCTGGCAAACAGGTCGACCGGTCCCTCGTCCGACCTGCGGGTGGTCTTCAAGGCGGCGCGTCCGCGCCGGCGACACCGGCGCTCCAAGACGGAGGAATCGATGGTCCCGGAAGAATGGACGCAGACGCTGACAGCGACCCCGCTGCTGCTGATAGCGGCGGGTGCGATTGCCCTACTGCTGTTCCTGATCATCCAGTTGCGGCTACACGCCTTCCTGGCGCTGATCCTGGTCAGCTTCCTGACCGCCCTGGCCACCGGTATCCCGTTTGCTTCGATCGTCGACGTTCTCACCGGTGGATTCGGCACCACCTTGGGTACCGTCGCGCTGCTGGTCGGGCTGGGTGCGATGCTCGGTCGACTCATCGAAACCAGCGGTGGCGCAAAGGTCGTCGCCGACACACTCATTCGCGTGTTCGGCGAGAAGCGCGCACCGCTCGCCCTGGGTATCGCATCGCTGATGTTCGGGTTCCCGATCTTCTTCGACGCGGGCCTGGTCGTGATGTTGCCCATCGTGTTCTCGGTGGCGAGGCGACTCGGCGGCGGCCTGTTGATCTACGGCCTCCCGGTGGCCGGCGCCTTCTCCGTCATGCACGTCTTCGTCCCGCCGCATCCCGGCCCGGTCGCAGCCACCGAACTGCTCGGCGCGAACATCGGACTCGTCCTGGCCATCGGCCTTGTTCTGGCTATCCCGACCTGGTACGTCAGCAGCTTTTTGTTCGGTTTGTGGGCGGGCAAGCGATGGGTGCTGCCGGTGCCGGAGATCCTGGGTAAGGCCGACGACGAGGATGTCCAGAATCCCCCGTCCTTCCGCACCGTCTTGCTGGTGCTGCTGCTGCCGTTGATGCTGATCTTCCTCAACACCGGACTGGATCTGGCGGGAGCGGCCGGTTGGGTCGACCGTGACGACACCTGGGTTGCGGTGCTGCGCACGATCGGCGCGACGCCGATCGCGTTGCTGATCGCGGTCCTGGTGGCTGCCTACGTATTGGGTAGGCGTCGCGGCCTGGACAAGACCGCGTTGGAGAAGACCCTCGACTCAGCGCTCGGCCCGGTGTGCTCGGTCATCCTGATCACCGGCGCAGGCGGCATGTTCGGCGCTGTGCTGCGCGCCTCCGGCATCGGCGATGCGCTCTCCGATGTGCTGGCAGACATCGGACTCCCGGTCATCGTCGCCGGATTCGTCATTGCCCTGGTGCTGCGGGTGGCTCAGGGCTCCGCCACCGTCGCGCTCATCACCGCCGCCGGCCTGATCGAACCCGCCGTTGCTTCCGCAGGCCTGAACGGCGTTCAGTTGGCCGCTGTCGTGCTGGCGATTGCCGGCGGGTCGGTTGCCCTGAGCCATGTCAATGATTCCGGATTCTGGTTGGTCGGCCGGTTCTTCGACATGGACGTCAAGACCACCCTGAAGACCTGGACGGTGATGGAGACCATGATCGGATTCATGGGATTCGCATTGGCGTCGTTGGTCTTCGTCATCGCCTGACCCGGTCGACCCCTGTCACATCACGCGCAGGCAGCAGACAACCGATGCACCGTCATTTCGAAGGGGAACTGATGGCTCACAACGACGTCGCACAGCAACCGGTCCTGGTCATCATGGGCGTGTCCGGGTGCGGTAAATCCACCGTCGCCGCCATTCTCGCCGGTCAGCTCGGCTGGGATCTGGAGGAGGGCGACGACCTGCATCCCGCCTCGAACGTGGAGAAGATGCGTGCCGGCACCCCGCTCACCGATGAGGACCGCTGGCCGTGGCTGGAGAAGGTCGCCGACTGGATCCGGGATCACACCAACGCCGGCCTGCCGGGCGTCATCACCTGCTCGGCGCTCAAGCGCAGCTACCGCGATGTGCTGCGCGACGAGCACGTGGTGTTCGTGCACCTGGCCGGTAGCAAGGAGACCATTGCCAGGCGGCTCAACGCCAGGCTGGACCATTACATGCCGACCACGCTGCTGGATTCGCAGCTCGCTGCCCTCGAGCCGCCGGGCCCCGACGAGAACACGCTGGTGGTCAACCTCGGCCGGCGACCTGCCGAGGAAGCAGCGGAGATCATCGAACGGCTGCGGTTGACGGCGGAGAGCGGGTCCTCCTCGCTGGGACACGCCTACCCCGGCGCATCGATCGCCCCGCCGCTGTCGGACCTCTGGAAGCCGGGGGAGCGGCCGGCCGTTCCCCCGGCGCAGCAGTAGCGGTTCGCCGGCAGGGGGTCCGGCGGCGGGAGTGCTGGGGCCCCGAGCGGGAGTGCTGGGGCCCCGGACGGGAGTGCTCGGGGCCCGGACGGGAGTGCTGGGGTGGCCCAGTGTCACGTGGGCAGGGGAGATCGGCCGACTGAGCGCGGGTTGTCACTGCTGATGTGGCACTGGACGCCCCAACCCAGAACGGTCCGCCCGCCGGACCCGACCGCGCCTTGACCCGACCACCCCCGGACCCGGGCACCCGATCCGTCAGCTCGGCGGTTCATCCTGTCCGGCGGCCTCGGCCGCGTCGGCCTCTTCCTTCGTGGCGTGCACGGTGCCTGGGGCGTGATCGGGCGGCCCGTAGACCGTGGAGAGCACCAGCGGGTTGGGGCCGGTGTTGGTGAAGTTGTGCTCGGTGCCGGCGGGGACCACCACGAGGTCACCCTGCTTGACGGCCCGCGTCTCGCCGCCCACGAAGGCCTCACCGGTCCCGCTCAGGAAGTTGAGGATCTGGTCGTTGTGCTCGTGGGTTTCGAGCCCGATCTCACCGCCCGGCGGAATCGTCATCACGACGAGTTGGGTGTGCTTGCCGGTCCACAGCACGCGACGGAAGTCGCTGCTCTGCTCGGCGACGGTGGCGATCTCGAAATGTTCCATGGGCCGATTCTTTCGTGCTGCCCGCTCAGCTGACGACCGGGGTGGGCCGTCCGGGACCGTGGGCGGAAGTACCTCGCGCGGCGGGGTGTGGCGATCACAGCGCCGGGGCGGCACAGAGGGCCGAGGCGCGATCCGCCGAGCACCCGAGTCGCCCTGGCTGGATTTCGCGGCTGCGTCCGAGCAAGGTGCGGCCGCCCCACGGTGCGGCTCTGATTCCGGTGGGTCGTGCGTCTCATACCGGTTGGTCGGTGCGCGCGGCGGTGGTACATTTCGGACCTCTGTTCAGCACTGAACATTTACGCGATGTTGGTCACAGCCATGTCGGCACCTGGTCACATCGCTCGCAGCTCAGCGGTCTGTCGGGCGTTGACCGACGCCGACCCGGATCGGAAACCAGGGACAAACCCGATGTCGCTCAGGGACACCGTTGCCCTACCGTGACGTCCGACCCCAAGAAAGACAAACAGCCCAGCGGACATCCACACGATGGAGAACAGATGAGCCACGCCGCACCCACCTCACCGGTCGTCGACACCGTTGACCCCGATCATGCTGCGAGCGCGAACCGGCGTTCGACCGCTGCCCCCGCAGCCAGAGCGATCGACCTGCGCAAGGTCTACGGGTCGGGCGACACCATCGTGGCGGCACTGGACGGCGTCACCGTGGAGTTCTACCCCGGCCAGTTCACCGCCATCATGGGTCCCTCGGGGTCGGGTAAGTCGACGCTGATGCACTGCCTGGCCGCGCTCGACGAGGCGACGTCCGGGCGCGTCTTCGTGGGGGATGCCGACCTGACGACGTTGGGCGACAAGGAACTGACCCGCATCCGGCGAGACCGGATCGGCTTCGTCTTCCAGTCCTTCAACCTGGTACCGACCCTGACCGCCATCGAGAACATCACGCTGCCGATGGACATCGCCGGCCGCAAGCCCGACAAGGAGTGGCTCGACACCGTCATCCGCACGGTCGGTCTTGCAGATCGGCTGAGCCACAAGCCCAGTCAGCTCTCCGGGGGGCAGCAGCAGCGGGTGGCCTGTGCCCGCGCGCTGGCCGGGCGGCCGGACATCGTGTTCGCCGATGAGCCGACCGGAAACCTCGATTCCGTCTCCGGCGCAGAGGTTCTCGGATTCCTGGCGTCCTCTGTTCGCGATTTCGGGCAGACCGTGGTGATGGTGACCCACGATCCCAACGCCGCCGGGTACGCGGACCGCGTGCTGTTCCTGGCCGACGGCAGGATCGTCGACGAGATGCTCGATCCCACCGCAGAGCGGGTGCTGGACCGGATGAAGAACTTCGACGCGCAGCACCTCTCTGCCGACCGGCAGTCGGCTCCCCAGGAACCCGCCGCTGAGCAATCCGTCCCCCAGCAGTCCGCCGACCAGTCCCACCCTCAGCACGCAGCCGGGTCCTGACATGCTCAAGGCAACCCTGAAATCGCTGTTGGCGCACAAACTCCGGATGGGGATGAGCGCCTTCGCCATCGTTCTCGGCGTCGCGTTCGTGGCCGGAACCTTCATCTTCACCGACACCCTGAGCAGCAGCTTCACCGCACTGTTCCGGCAGACGGCGCCGGACGTCACGGTGCGGCCGGCGCAGGCCGCGGCTGCGGCGGCCGGCGGGTTCACCGGCTCCGACACCCGCACCGTGCCGGGGGACATCATTCCCGAACTGGAACGGCTGCCCGGGGTCGACCGGGTCGACGGCAACGTCAACGACCAGGGCACGTTCATCATCGGGAAGGACGGCAAGGTCGTCGGAAGTGGCGGCGGGGCACCGGGTATCGGCGGGAACTTCTCCGATGCACCGGCGGCGGACGGCTCGCCGATCGTCACCATCACGCAGGGCACGGCACCGAGCGGGCCGGGTCAATTGGTGATCGACGACACGTCAGCGGAAACCAGCGGCTACCAGATCGGTGACACCGTCAAGCTTGTCACCAGCGGTGCGCAACCGTCGGTGACCGGCACCCTCGTCGGCACGGTGCGATTCGGCGACTCCGGCAACCTCATCGGCGCCACCCTGGCGTTGTTCGACACCCCGACCGCCCAGAAGCTCTACCTGGGAGGCGCGAACGTCTTCAGCGATGTCGCTGTCACCGGCGACGGCAGCCTGGACAACGTCGCACTGCGAGACGAAGTCGCCGCGGTGCTGCAGCCCGGTTACGAGGCGCTCGACGGTGAGCAGATCGCCACCGAGAACCAGGACCAGTTGCAGCAGGGGTTGTCGTTCATCACCACGTTCCTGCTGGTGTTCGCCGTGGTGGCGCTGGTGGTCGGCACCTTCCTGATCCTCAACACCTTCTCGATCATCGTCGCGCAGCGCACCAGGGAACTCGCGCTGTTCCGAGCGCTGGGAGCGGCCAAGGCACAGGTGACGAGATCGGTCCTGCTCGAGGCGCTGGTGGTCGGCTTGATCGGCGCCACCGTCGGTCTCGGCCTCGGCTTCGCCCTTGCGGCGGGCCTGCAGGCGCTGTTCGGCGCCATCGGCCTGGACCTCGGCCAGGCGGGCCTGGTGTTCAAGCCGCGCACCGCGATCGCGGCCTACGCGGTCGGCATCGTCGTGACACTGCTGGCCGCCTATCTGCCGGCCCGCAAGGCGGCCAGGGTGCCGCCGGTCGCCGCGATGCGCGATGACGTGTCCATTCCCGAGTCGTCGCTGCGTCGCAGGTTGATCGGCGGTGCGGCGCTCACGGTGCTCGGCGCCGGCCTGATGATCTGGGCACTGGCCTTCGACGGCGGCCTGCAGCCGCTCGGCGGCGGCGTGCTGGCCGTCTTCATCGGGGTGGCGCTGCTCAGTCCCGTCATCGGAAAGCCCATCGTCACCGCGATTGCCGGCGGCTATCCGCGGGTCTTCGGCACCGTCGGGCTGCTGGCCAGGGAGAACGCCAGGCGGAACCCCCGCCGGACAGCGGCGACGGCGTCCGCGCTGATGATCGGTCTCGCGCTGGTCACCACCATGGCGGTGCTCGGGCAGTCCACCAAGTCCAGCGTCGACGAGCTGGTCGACACCGGGCTGAAGGCCGACTACGTCGTGTCGAACGCCGTGCAGACTCCATTCTCCGCGGCCATCGCACCGGAAATCGCCAAGGTGCAGGGTGTCTCGGCGGCAGTTCCGTTCCGGTTCACCAGCGTCAAGGTCGGCGACCAGGACGTCTTCGGTTCCTCGTTCGATGCTCCGGCACTGTCCGAGTTGGTGGCCATCGACCTCGAGTCCGGCAGCCTGGAGACCGGTGACGACGGAATCCTGGTCACCCCGGACAGGGCCACCACCGAAGGCTGGAAGCTCGGTGACACGGTGACCGTGGGCCTGCCCGCGGGACCGGCCCAACTGAAGGTCACCGGGATCATCATGCCGAGCCAGTTCATCGGAGCCGACGTGGTGATCCCGCCGGCCGTCCTGGAACGCGGCGGGGTGGCTCCGCAGGATTGGTTCGTCTACGTCAAACGTGCCGCGGACGCCGATCCGGGCGCCACGTTGGCGGGCATCAACGCCGTGCTGGCCGACCTTCCGACCGTGACCGTCAAGGACCAGGACCAGTTCGCCGAGCAACAGCGGGCACCGGTCGATCAGCTGCTGGCGATCATCTACGCGCTGCTCGGGCTCGCCGTCATCATCGCCGTGCTGGGCATCGTCAACACGCTGGCGTTGTCGGTGATCGAACGGACCCGAGAGGTCGGGCTGCTCCGGGCGGTCGGCATGAGCCGACGCCAGCTGCGAACGATGATCAGGTTGGAGTCCGTCGCAATCTCGATCCTCGGCGCCGTGCTGGGCATCGTGCTGGGATTGATCTTCGGCATCAGCCTGCAGCAGTCCGTGTCGGACCAGGGGATCACGGTGCTCAACGTGCCCGTCGTGCAGTTGTTGATCTTCGTGGTACTGGCCGGCGTGGTGGGTGTGCTTGCCGCCGTCTGGCCGGCCAGGCGGGCGGCGAAGATGGACGTGCTGCGGGCGATCACGGCCGAATAGCACTCGTCGGGCGCGGACCCGGTTCGGTACCGTCCGGACGTGCCCAACGCCCCGGCCCTCGGCACGGCGTCACTGGAAGAACAGCGGCGCCGCATCGCGGCGATCTGTGGGCGTGACGAATGGATTCTCGATGCGGCGTACGGTGCGTGGCTGGACATCCCGCTCGAGCGGGTGCAGGTGATCGTCGCCCTGGACTACGCCCGGTGGAGATCGCTGGGTCGACTGGCCAGACGCACCGCTACGCGGCTGATCGACGGCCGCTCGATCTGTAACGGAAATCGCGAGACGCTGCGCAACGTCCTGAGTCGGAACTCCCTGTTGGTCTTCCACTTCAAGGCGTTCGCGCTCAAGCGGGCGACGATACGTGAGTGGGAGGCGGCCGCTACCGGGCCGGGAGCGCTCCGGCTGCGGTCGCCCCGCCAGGCGCGGCGGGTTTTCCCAGGGCTGTGACGAACCGGGCTGTCACGAACAGAACCCCCGGTGCGGACTTGCCGCACCGGGGGTTCTGCCGTCCTGCTGTCACGCAGTGTTCTGCCGCACGGTGTTCTGCCGCACGGTGTTTTGCCGCACGGGCGATCAGCCGTGCATGTCTTCCAGTTGCTTGCCCTTCGTTTCCTCGATGAATTTGAGTACGAAGAAGAACGACAGCAAGGCGAACCCGGCGTAGAGGCCATAGGCCAGTGCCAACGAGATGTCCTTCAGGCTCGGGAAGCTGACGGTGATGATCCAGTTCGCCACCCACTGTGCACCCGCGGCCAGGGACAGTGCGGCCGCCCGCATCCGGTTCGGGAACATTTCGCCGAGCAGGACCCATACAACGGGGCCCCACGACATGCCGAACGCAACGACGAACAAATTCGCCGCGATCAGCGCGATGGTGGCCGAGTTGCTGCCGAGGATTGCGGTGTTGAGATCAGGGACGGCATCCTCGACGTTCGCCGCCGAGCAGGTCTCCGTCACCGCAGTGCATGTCGAAGCCGTGCCGAAGATGACGGCCATCGTCGCCAGGGTGACTGCCATACCGATCGATCCGATGAGTAGCAGAGGTTTCCGACCCAGTCGGTCGATGGTGGCGATGGCGATCAAGGTCGTCAGGATGTTGATCGTCGCCGAGATGACCGTGATCACGAACGACTGACTCTCCGTGAAGCCGACGGCCTCCCAGAGGATGTTCGAGTAGTAGAAGATCACGTTGATTCCGACGAACTGCTGGAACACCGACAGCGCCAGGCCGATCCACACGATGGTGGCGACTTTGCCCGTAGCCGCGACCTTCAGATCATGCCAGGACGGTTCCTTCTCCCGCTCCATCGTCTCGCGGATGCGCTCGGTTGTGGCGTCGATGTTCACCGGTCCGAGCAGATCGCTGAGAATCGCCTTGGCTTCGGGCAGTCGGTGCTTCGCGATCAGGAACCGAGGCGATTCCGGAATGGTGAATGCCAGGAGGCCGTAAATCGCCGCGGGGACCACCTCGGCGATGAACATCCAGCGCCAGGCCTCCAGGCCGAGCCAGAGCACCTCATTGGACCCGCCCGCCAACTCCGCGAGGATGAAGTCGACCAGCAGGGAGATGAAAATTCCGGTGACGATCGCGAGTTGCTGCAGGGAGGCCAACCGACCTCTGATGTAGGCGGGAGCGATCTCGGCGATGTAGGCCGGCGCGATCACCGAAGCCAATCCGACGCCTACGCCGCCGACGATGCGGAAGACGATGAGGAACCACAGGTCTGGGGCCAGGCCCGTGGCGACGGCGCTGACGAAGAACAGAACGGCAGCCAGCTTCATCACCGCCAGACGCCCGAAATGGTCGGCGATACGACCGGCGATCACCGCGCCGGCGGCCGCACCGAGCAGCGCGGAAGCGACCGCGAAGCCGAGCGACGCAGCGTCGGCATCGAAATACTCCTGGACTGCGGACACCGCACCGTTGATGACAGCGCTGTCGTAGCCGAAGAGGAAGCCGCCCAGTGCGGCCACCACCGAGATCCGGACTACACCCTTGCCTTTGCGGTTTTCGTCGTAGACGGGTTGCGCGCCGCCTGAACCGCCATGCTCGCCCATGGGTTCCCCTTTCACCGAGTCCGGCTGGAGGAGAGCTTTCCACGCTTGTTGTGATCCGCATCTCGAAATGGAGAATTACGCCCCGGAGTGCCGTTTGGCCATGTCAGGCGCCGCTCGATGATCACGAAGTGATCTCGGAAGTCCCCGCCACGGCGGCGATCCCGGCCGTGGCAGCCCTGTCACCGGCACGCGGGGCGGGACCGGACGACCACTGGCTACCGTGACCCGGTGATCACCGACGAACCCGAGACGAGCACCGACATCCTGATCCGCATCGATGGCCATCTGGGACACATCACCCTCAACCGACCGCGCCGGATCAATGCCTTGACGGTCGACATGGTTCATCGGGTGAGCTCCGCGCTGTCCCGGTGGGTGGGCGACCCGCAGGTGCGGGTGGTGCTGATCGACGGCGCCGGTGAACGAGGCCTCTGCGCGGGTGCTGATATCAGGGAACTGCACGAAGGATTGGACCTCGGGACCGGCCCGGCGACGTTTCTTGCCGACGAGTACCGGATGAATTCTTTGCTGTCGCGTTACCCGAAACCGATTGTCGCCTATATGTCCGGTTTGACACTCGGCGGCGGATTGGGGATTTCCGGGCATTGCGGTGTTCGAGTGGTCAGCGAGGATTCCCGGCTGGGCATGCCGGAAACGGCGATCGGGCTGTGTCCCGACGTGGGTGGGCTGTATCTACTGAGCCGCATGCCGGGCGAACTGGGCACGCACGCCGCGCTGACCGGGTGCCGGCTGGGGCCGGGTGATGCGGTCGCATCGGGTCTTGCTGATCACTTCGTGCCGAGATCGGACCTCCCGGCGCTCACCGACGCGCTGCGGCACGGCACCGTCCCGTCGTCGTTCGGCCGGAACCCGCCGGGCCCGGAGCTGGCTTCGGACCGGGGCTGGATCGATCGGTGTTACGCCGGTGACGACGTCGAGCACATCGTGCGGGCCCTGCGGGATACCCCGGAGGAGCCGGCACGGGAGGCGTCAAAGGTGCTGGAGGCGATGTCGCCGACCGCGGTGAAAGTGACGTTGCGGGCCGTCCGGCTGGCCGCGTCGATGACGCTGGACGAGGTGCTGGAACAGGACTACCGGCTGGCGGTCCGGTTTCTGGCGCACCCCGATCTCACCGAGGGGATCCGGGCGCAGGTGATCGACAAGGACCGCAACCCGCGCTGGAACCCGGCCCGGCTGGACGAGGTCAGCGAGGCGGAAGTGGACGCCTTCTTCGCTCCTCTGCCGGAAGACGAGCGGTGGCGCCCGGCGCCATGACTGACGGAACCTGACAACCACTGCCGGAATCGAACGCACCTGCCTCGGCGCCGCCTGGTGCTGCGCGCTGTCCAGCGACGCCGGGGCAGGGAAATCAGCGCGTGGATCGGCGGATTTCCCTGCTCCGGTGGCGGTGGACGGGCCTGCCGCAGTGGACGGGCCTGCCGCAGTGGACGGGCCTGCCGCAGTGGACGGGCCTGCCGCAGTGGACGGGCCTGCCGCAGTGGACGGGCGCCGCGGGGGCGCACTCCGGCTGAGGTCAGCCGGAGACCTTGGCGATCGCCGGGTGCCCCGGGGCGACCTGGGTGGTCGCGGCGGTGATCCCGGCGAGCTTCATCAGCTTGCGCAGATCGGCCGCCTGCTCAGGCAGCATCACGGTGACGACGGTGCCGCCGGCTCCGGCCCTGGCGGTCCGCCCGGAGCGGTGCAGGTAGGCCTTGTGCTCGGTGGGTGGGTCGAGGTGCACGACCAGTTCGACGTCGTCGACGTGGATGCCGCGGGCGGCGATGTCCGTTGCGACCAGTACCTTCGCCGACCCGGTGGAGAAGGCCGCCAGGTTCCGCTCGCGGGCGTTCTGGGACAGGTTCCCGTGCAGGTCCACCGCGGGGATGCCCTGCTTGGAGAGGGCGGCTGCCCACTTCTTCGCGCTGTGCTTGGTCCGGGTGAACAGCATCCGGCGCCCGCCGCCTGCGGCGAGCTCGCGGATGACCTGCGGCCGGTTCTCCGAGCTCACGGCGAACACGTGGTGCGACATGAGGTCGACCGGTGAGGTCTCGTCGTCGACGGCGTGCAGGATCGGGTTGTTCAGGAACTCCTTGACCAGCACGGAGATCCCGTTGTCCAGCGTCGCAGAGAACAGCAGCCGCTGGCCGCCGGCCGGGGTCGTGCGGAGCAGCCGGCGAACCACCGGCAGGAAGCCGAGATCGGCCATGTGGTCGGCCTCGTCGAGCACGGTGACCTCGACGGTGCTGAGGTCGCAGGCCTTCTGGTTGACGAGATCCTCGAGCCGGCCGGGGCAGGCGATGACGATGTCGACACCGGCGCGCAGCGCCGAGGTCTGGTTGCCGTAGCCGACGCCGCCGAAGATGACGACGGTGCGCAGCCCGGCGGCCGCGGCGAGCGGTTCCACGGTGCGGGCGACCTGCAGCGCGAGCTCGCGGGTCGGCAGCAGGATCAGCCCGCGCGGACGGCCGGCGACCCGGCGTCCACCGGTGAGCCTGGTGACCAGCGGGATGGCGAAGGCAATGGTCTTGCCGGAGCCGGTCTTGCCGCGGCCGAGCACGTCACGCCCGGCCAGCGTCTCGGGAAGGGTGGCTTCCTGGATCGGGAACGGTGAGATCGCGCCGAGCTTGGTGAGCACCGGAAGCAACGGGGCGGGCACGCCGAGCTCGGCGAAACTCGCCGACGGCTGCCCGGGGACGGTCGTCACGCGCTGTGCGGCGACCGGGAAGGCGGTGCCGGTGTCGGACGCGCGAGGCTGGGTGTTCTGCCGCGGGGCCGTGTTCTGCCGAACTGAATTGTTCTGCCGAGGCGCTGAGTTCCGGGTGGGGGCGGATTGCCTGCCCGAGCCGGCCGGTCGGCCGGCGGAGGGGTTCTCGGCACCACGCTGACGACGACGGCGACCCTCGCCACCACCCTGCGCGGACTGAGCACCAGAGGACTGCGAGCCTTGGGCGGCACCGCTGCCGGCGGAATCGCCGCGCTGGGAACGGCCGCTCTGTGAGCCGCTGCCCACTGTGCCGGCCGACCGGGTCAGCCGGTCGGACGAGCGGGAGGAGGCGGGTCGGCGGGTCCCGGAGTCGGAGCCTGCCGTGTCGGTACTGCGGATGCTCGATGAGAAGGCGCCGACCGAGAAAGCGCCGGTGCGCTGGGTGCCTGAATGCTGGGTGCCTGAATGCTGGGTGCCTGAATGCTGGGCGCCGGAGCGGGCGGTGTGTGCCGACTGCGGGCGCGCGGAAGAAAACGAAGAAGAACTCATGAAGTGCGGGGTGTCCAATCGATGGGCGGGCGGTTGGCCGTGATGCTGACCGACTCGCGATGCCTGAACACCGAAGAAGAGAGAAGGAACGCCTCCCTTCGTTGGGATGACGGCGTTCACAGCAGCGACCTCGACGCTGCCGTGCCGGCGGCGTCCGGTCCATCCTACGGGCCGCGACTCCGGATCCGGCACGCAGTAGGCAAGATCACCCCGTCAGGGGTGGGCCGTTCAAGACGAGACCCGGCGGCGGACGCCGGAGCGGCCGCCGCCCGGTCACCTCAGGCGTCGACGATCGCGCCGGCGAATTGCGCGTTGTAGAGGTCGGCGTAGGCGCCCCCGAGCTCCAGCAATTCGTCATGCGTGCCCTGCTGCACGATGGCACCCGCCTGCATCACCAGGATCAGGTCGGCATCCCGGATCGTCGAAAGCCGGTGCGCGATCACGAAACTCGTCCGGTCGGCGCGCAGCGCGGCCATCGCGTGCTGCACCAGCACCTCGGTCCGGGTGTCCACCGAACTGGTCGCCTCGTCCAGGATCAGCAGTGCCGGATCGGCCAGGAACGCCCGGGCGATGGTCAGCAACTGTTTCTCGCCGGCACTGATGTTGCTGCCCTCGTCGTCGATCAGCGTGTCGTACCCGTCCGGGAGCGAGCGCACGAAACGGTCGACGTACGTTGCCCTTGCGGCGGCGAGGATTTCGTCCTCGGTGGCGTCCGGCCGGCCGTAGGCGATGTTGTCCCTGATGGTTCCGGCGAACAGCCAGGTGTCCTGCAGCACCATCCCGATCCGGGAACGCAGGTCCGCCCGGGTCATCTCCGCCACGTCGACACCGTCGAGGGTGATGTGCCCGCCGTCGATCTCGTAGAACCGCATGATCAGGTTCACCAGGGTCGTCTTCCCGGCGCCGGTCGGTCCCACGATGGCGACCGTCTGGCCCGGTGCCGCGACCAGCGAGAGATCGTCGATCAGCGGGGTTTCCGGGTCGTACCGGAACGACACGTCGGTGAACTCCACCCGGCCGCGCGGTGTTGCGACTCGCGCGGGATTCGCCGGATCCGGTGACTGCTCGTCCGCGTCGAGGAACTCGAAAACCCTTTCGGCGGAGGCAACGCCGGACTGCAGCACGTTCGCCATCGACGCCAGCTGGGTCAACGGCTGGGTGAACTGCCGGGAGTACTGGATGAACGCCTGGACGTCACCGAGCGACATGGTGCCCGACGCCACCCGCAGCCCGCCGACGACGGCGATCGCGACGTACGTCAGGTTCCCGATGAACATCATCGACGGCATGATGATGCCGGAGATGAACTGCGCACCGAACGAGCTCTGGTAGAGCTCGGCGTTCTTGTCGGCGAACGCCTGCTCGGCGTCGGACTGCCGGCCGAAGACCTTGACCAGGCTGTGCCCGGTGAAGGTTTCCTCGACCCTTGCGTTCAGCTCGCCGGTGCTGCGCCACTGAGCCACGAACTTTGGCTGTGAGCGTTTCGCGATCACCGTGGTGACCACCAGGGACAACGGGATGGCAACGAGCGCAACGACGGCCAGCAGCGGCGAGATGATGAGCATCATCGCGAGCACGCCGACCACGGTCAGCAGTGAGGTGAGGGTCTGGGACAGCGTCTGCTGCAGGGTCTGCGAGATGTTGTCGATGTCGTTGGTGACCCGGCTGAGCACCTCGCCGCGCTGGTGCTTGTCCAGGTAGCTCAGCGGCAACCTGTTGAGCTTGTCCTCGACCTCGGCGCGCAACTTGAGGATGGTCCGTTGCACGATGCCGTTGAGCAGGTACCCCTGCAGGTAGCTGAACACGGACGCGAGCACGTACAGGGCGAGTACCCACATCAGGACGGTGCCGAGCGCGGGGAAGTCGATGCCCTGGCCGGGCACCAGCGTCATGCCGGACAGCAGGTTCGCGAAGGACTCGTTGCCCTGCGCCCTCGCGCCGTCGATGGCCTGCTGTTGGGTGATGCCCGCCGGCAACTGCTTGCTGATCACGCCGTCGAAGATGATGTTCGTCGCGTCGCCGAGAAGCTTCGGTCCCAGCACCGAGAACACCACGCTGACGACACCGAGCAGGATCACGAGGATGAGCCCGATCCGCTCCGGGCTCATCCGCCGCAGCAGTCGTTTCGCGGACGGGCCGAAGTCGAGCGACTTCTCGGCAGGCATGCCGATGCCGCCACCGAACGGGCCGTGCCCACCGGGGCCGCGACCGGGCGGCGGGGCGAACTTCGGGCGTTCCGGCGCCGCTGGTTTCGATGCCGCTGGTTTCGGTGCAGCCGGTTTCGCGGTCGAGGTGCTCATGCTGCCACCTCCGCCGCGAGCTGGGACTGGACGATCTCGATGAAGGTCGGGCAGCTCTCGATGAGCTCGTCATAGGTGCCCACACCGACCAGCAGTCCGTCCTCGAGGACCAGGATCTGATCGGCGTCGGCGATCGTCGAGACCCGTTGCGCCACGATCACCACGGTCTTGTCGCGGGTCGTCGGTCTCAGCGCGGCCCGCAGCCTCGCATCCGTCGCCAGGTCGAGCGCCGAGAAGGAGTCGTCGAACAGGTAGATGGTCGGCTGCGCCACCAGGGCCCTGGCAATCGCCAGTCGCTGGCGCTGACCACCCGACACGTTGGAGCCGCTCTGGGAGATCGGCGAGTCGAGGCCCTCCGGCATCGCGGCCACGAAATCCCGTGCCTGGGCGATGGTCAGCGCGGTCCACAGTTCCTCGTCGGTCGCGTCCGGGTTTCCGTACCGCAGGTTGGACGCGACCGTGCCGGTGAACAGGAAAGGCTTCTGCGGGACCAGTCCCATCCGCTTCCAGAGGCTCTCGGGATCGTGGTCGCGGACGTTCACCCCGTCGACCAGGACGGCTCCGCCGGTCGCGTCGAACAGCCGGGGGATCAACGACAGCAGGGTGGTCTTCCCGGCACCGGTGGACCCGATGATCGCGGTTGTCGTCCCGGGCCTCGCGCGCAGCGAGATGTTCCGCAGCACCGGATCGCTGGCTCCGGGATAGCTGAATTCGACGTTGTCCAGCACGATCTCACCGGTGCTGGTCGCTGGTGTCACCGGCTTCGCCGGCGGCACCACAGAGGAGTCCGTGTTCAGGACCTCGCTGATCCGGTCGGCGCTGACCGACGCCCGCGGCACCATGACCGCCATGAACGTCGCCATCATCACCGCGAACAGGATCTGCATCAGGTAGTTGAGAAATGCTATGAGCGCGCCGATCTCGATGTCACCGTTGTTCACTCTGGCGGCACCGAACCACAGCACCGCGACGCTGGAGGCGTTGAGCACCAGCATCACCGTCGGGAACATCAGTGCCATCAGCCGGCCGGCCCGGACCGCGGTGTCGGTCAGCTGCTGATTGGCGTCGGCGAAGCGCCTGGTCTCGAGCGGCTCCCGGACGAACGCGCGGACCACCCGGACACCGGCGATCTGCTCGCGCAGGACCCGGTTGACGACGTCGATCCGGGACTGCATCAGGCGGAACTGCGGGATCATCCTGGTGACGATCAGGCTGATCGCGACGATCAGCACCGGAACGCTGATGAGCAGCAGCCAGGCCAGTCCGAAGTCGGTCTTCAATGCCATGAAGATCCCGCCGATGCACATGATCGGTGCCGCGACGAGCAACGTGCAGGTCATCAGCACCAGCATCTGCACCTGGGTGACGTCGTTGGTGTTCCGGGTGATCAATGTCGGGGCGCCGAATGTGGCCACCTCCCGGTCGGAGAAACTGCCGACCTGCTGGAAGAGCGCGCCGCGGACGTCCCGGCCGAAGCCCATGGCGGTGCGCGCGCCGAAATAGACCGCGATGATCGTGCAGACGATCTGCAGAACCGTGACGCCGAGCATGATGCCGCCGGTCGACATGATGTAGGCGGTGTCGCCCTTGGCGACGCCCTGGTCGATGATGTCGGCGTTCAACGCGGGCAGGTACAGCGATGCGATCGTCCCGATCAGCTGAAAAATCACCACCGCGGTCAACGGGCCGCGGTAGGGGCGCAGATAGGTGCGCAGCAGGCGTAGCAACATCAGCGGGCTCCGACCGGGAAGGGAGGGGTGGTGGCGTCGTGGTGATCCCCGTGGGCAGTGCTGGTCAACAGGGTGGGGGGCCCGGGTGAGAAGTCTGTCGCCCTGTCCGACTCATCGACAGTGGTTTTCTCACCGCTGTTCTCTGCGATGCGGGTGTCGTCACCGCTCGGCTGATCGGTTCCGGTAGCGGGCCCGCCGTTGCCGTTGCCGATGCCGTGCAGCAGCAGGTCGACGATGTCCGTCGTCGACAGCGGTTGACCGTCTGTCAGCCGCGGGTGGGCACCGGCGAAGGTGATCAGCCGGAAGAGCCGCGCCGCTTCGGCCGGTGGCACCCGCAACCGGTCGCGGTGCGGGAGCAACAGGTCCGCCAGCGCGTTCGTCACCTCGGTGAGATCAGGCGCGTGATGGTGTTTGCGGTGATCGTCGCCCGCACTCGCCACGACGAACTTCGAGGTGTCGGACTCACGTCCGGGTGGCCCGGCGACCCGCAGCATCCACATGATCTGCCAGACACTCTCGATCCGCCGGCGCATCGCGTCGACGGCCTCGGTCAGTACCTGCCGCAGGTCGTGGTGCGGGTCGATCGCCCGCATGTCGGCGACCAGCGGCGCCGGGTCCAGCACGCTGGCGACCACTGCGGTCATCACCGCGTCCTTGTCCGGGAAGACCCGGAAGATCGTGCCCTCGGCGATACCGGCCGCTTCGGCGATTTCGCGCGTCGTCACCGACGCGCCGTGGTCGCAGACCAGCGGTACTGCCGCGGCGATGATGGCCGCCCGGCGTTCGTCCGGTGGCAGAGGGGCGGCACGGGAGGCCGAGGATGCAGGGGTCACGGTCGCCGACACTACTGAGTGAGCACTCACTCAGCCAGCTGGTTTTCTCACGGCGAACAACTCAGGGAGCGGCACCCGTCGCGCGGCCCACGCACAACAGGTCAGGAAGCGGGCATCCGGCGACTCTGTGGCCAGCGACCCGCGTCCGCGAAGCAGTCGTGCAGCCTTGCCAGGCCGTCCTGGATTCTCTCGGTGGGGATGGCCCCGTACCCCAGCATCAGTCCCGAACGGGGCCGCTGCGTGACGGCGCAGTGCGAGATCGGCTGCGTCAGTCGCACCCCGCGCTGCGCGGCAAGCCCGGCGATGGTCCGGTCGGCGAACGCCGGGTCCGGATCCATCAGGGCGCTGACATGGATGCCGGCAACGGACGGCACGACCGTCAGGAAGTCGGCGAAGTCAGCGTGCAGGATGCCGGTGACCACCTCGTGGCGCTGTTGATAGATGCGTCGCATCCGGCGGACGTGTCGGGCGTACTCGCCGCTGTCGATGAACTGGGCCATCGCCTCCTGCAGCGGGAGCGCGGTGTACCAGTCGGTGACGATCTTGGCCTTGCGCAGGGCCGGCATCAGGGACGGCGGCGCGACCAGGAACCCGAGTCGCATGCTGGGCAGGGTCGTCTTGGAAAACGATCCGGTGTAGATCACCCGCGACGAATCGTCGATGTTCTGCAGCGGTTCGAGCGGCCGGCCGGTGTACCGGAAGGCGCTGTCGTAATCGTCCTCGACGATGACCGCTCCGTTCCGTTCGGCATGGTCGAGCAGCGCCCGCCGGCGACCGGCTGACATCGTCATACCCAGTGGGTACTGGTGCGACGGCGTGACGTACACAAGGCGTGCCTGCTCCGGAATCTGCTGAACCACAACGCCTTCGGCATCCACCGGGACCCCGGCGACCTGCAGGCGCAATGAACGGAACAGCATGGTGGGCGGGAGGTAACCGGGGTCTTCGACGGCGACCAGATCTCCTGGTGCGAGCAATACCCGTGCGATGAGGTCGATCGCCTGTTGGGTCCCGTTGGTGATGAACACGTCGTCCGCCTGCGCCCGGACACCGCGGGTCACCGCGATGTGCCGGGCGATGGCTGCCCGGAGCGCCGGGCTGCCAGCAGGGTCGGCGCCGGATCCGCTCCTGTTCGCACCGACGCGCAACTGCCGGGACACCAACGGGCGCCAGGTCGCGAACGGGAAGTGTGCCGTCGACGGCACACCGCAGCGGAAGTCGAACTCGGCCGGACCGGCCAGGAAGTCGTCGAGGGGGTCGATGGCGTCCCAGATGGGCTGCGGAACCGGCGGCGCGACCGGGCGGCCGGGTCGTCGGTTCGGCGGGCGTCGCCGACCCGCGTCCCTGACGTAGACGCCGCGGCCCGGCCTGCTGCACAGCAGGCCTTCGTCGACGAGCCGGTCATACCCGGCGATCACCGTGTTGCGGGAGACGCCGAGCCGGGATGCGAGATCCCGGGACGACGGCAGGCGGTCGCCGGGCCGCAGGGCGCCCGCCGTGACGGCCGCCCTGACCTGTAGGTGGATCTGGTGTGCCAGGTCGCTGCGGCCGACGAGGCTGATGTGGATGTCCACGGGACCTCCCGATCGGTCAACTGTCCGCCGGAGAGGCGAGCAGGGTTGCTTGATCCATGATCGTCAGCCATCGCCCGTGCGTGAAGGTGTAGGTGACCACCGTCAGCGCCCGCTGCGAGAAACCGACCCTGGGTACCGCGTAGGTGGTCTCGTATTCGATGAACGCCGTTCGGCAACCATCGACCCGCCGGTTCAACTCCGTCCAGCTCCACACCGCTTCCCGGTTGGTGAAGTGGCCGGTCAGCGCTGTCATGATCGCGTCGATGCCGGCGAAGCGGTCTCCACTCGCGAAGACACTGACGGCGTTCCGATCGTGAACGGCTCGGAAGGTCGCTGCGTCGTAATCGCGGAACGACTCCATGTCGATGCGCTGAGCGCGGTCGAAAGCGCGCTCGCACCAACGCTGGATGCCGCCGTTCGAGGTGGCCTCCACAGCCGCTGTGTTGACGGCGGAAGAGCCTGCCGGGGCGCCCGGCGCCGCGGAAGCCCCGGTGCTCCCAAGCCCTGCGGCCACGGCGACGATGGCGATCGCGATCGTTCGGACGGTCCTTGACATGGGCTGGTCCTTTTCGGTGAGCGGACGTGTCCAGGGCATCCTGGGTGATCCAGTTGGCCGCAGAAAGAGCCGATTCTGCGCACTTTCTGCTGGGCCGGTCACGGCCCGGGTACGGCGATGACGCCGCCGTGACCGGCGACGCCATCGGGGCCGGTGCCGGGTGGACCGGTCAGACGTCGACCCTCCGCAGCCGCCACCCGGCCAGCGCGATCAGCGCCGCGGCGTAGCCGCACATCACAGCGAAGCCAGTCCAGGGCGACAGCGGATAGGCAACCCCGTAGGTGCCGTCCAGGAGCATCGCGCCGGCATTGGACGGCAGGTACTGGACGAAGTGGTCGGTCAGCGAGGTGGGCAGCAGGTTCGTCAGGGGCGGGATGACGAAGAAGACGGCGACGAACGTGGTGATCGCGGCGGCGGTGTTGCGCAGCAGGGCCCCGAGAGCGAGGGCCGTCATGCCGGCGACGGTCAGGTAGAGCGCAGCGCCGATCACCGATCGCAGCGCGCCCGGATCGGACAGTGCGGCGTCGAGGCCGGTCCCGAGCAGTGCCTGGCCGACGAAGAACGAGGCGAACGCGGCCACCAGCATCGCCAGGAACACCATCCCGGCGAACACCGCCAGCTTCCCCCACAGCATCGGCAGCCGCGAGGGCACGACGGTCAGCGACGAGCGGATCATCCCGGTGCTGTACTCGCCGCTGATCAACAGCACACCGAGCACACCGACGGCGAGCTGCGCGAAGAAGGTGCCGGTGAGCGAGGTGGAGATCGCGCTGGTCCCGGGAGCGAACCCGCCGCCCTCGCTCGCAGTGATGGCCGCGAACATGGCGCCGAGACCGATCATCAGCAGGGCGGCGACCAACAGGGTCGTGACGGTCGAGCGCAGCGAGCGGAGCTTGGTCCACTCGGAGAGCACGACGCGCGCCTGGGTGACCCGCAGTTCCCTCGACCCGGTCCAGACCCGCGTCATTGCAGCGGTTGTCATGACGCCACCGCCGCGGTGACGTCGTCGACGGAGGTGATCTCGGTGCCGTTCGCGCGGTATTCGACGGAATCGCCGGTCAGCTTCATGAACGCTTCTTCCAGGGAGGCTTGATGAATGGTCAGTTCGTACACGGCCAACCGGGCCTGCCAGGCAATCGTGCCCACGTGCTCGGGGGTCAGTCCGGTGATGTGAAGGACGTCGGGGTGCGGCCGGCTGACCGTCACGTCGGGTCCCTGCAGCAGGTCGGTCAGCCGGTCGGCCTCCGGCGTGCGGACGGTGACCGACTTGTTCGAGGCGCGAGCGACGAAATCGTCAACCGTCGTGTCGGCGATCAACCGCCCGCGGCCGATGACGATCAGTCTGGTTGCGGTCTGCGCCATCTCACTCATCAAATGGGAGGACACGAACACCGTGTGGCCGTCCGCCGCGAGCTGCTTGAGCATGGTTCGCATCCACAGCACTCCCTCCGGGTCCAGGCCGTTGACCGGTTCGTCGAGCACCACGGTCTGCGGATTGCCGAGCAGTGCCGACGCGACGCCCAGCCGCTGACCCATGCCCAGCGAGAAGCCGCCGACCCGCTTTCCGGCCACCTGACGCAACCCGACGAGGTCGATCACCTCGTCCACCCGGTGTCGTCCGATGCCGTTGGTCTGGGCCAGCGACAGCAGGTGATTGCTGGCCGATCGACCGGTGTGCACCGCCTTCGCCTCGAGCAGGACTCCCAATTCGGCCATCGGTGCTGCCGCGGATCGGTAGTCGGAGCCGTTGACCAGAACTGTTCCGGTGCTGGGGTTGTCGAGCCCGGCAATCATCCGCATGGTGGTGGATTTGCCGGCGCCGTTCGGGCCGAGGAAGCCTGTGACCATGCCTGGCTGGACGGTGAAGGTGAGCCCGTCCACCGCCAGCTTGTCGCCGTAGCGCTTGCTGAGGTTGTCGATCTCGATCATGTCGGTGCCTTCCGTCGGTGCGGGAGCCGCAGCCCGGCGGGCACGGCGAACAACCGGTCTGCCCTGACGACAGCCGTTGCGAACGTGGTGATCTGGGGCGGTTCGGCCCGACGCCGGATCAGACCGTGATGATGACCTTGCCGCGAATCTGCCCGTTCTCCATGCGCTGCATGGCCTCCCGCACCTGGTCAAGCGGGTAGCTGCCATCGATGGCCGGCACGACGGAGCCGTTCTCGAGGTGGCCGGAGAGGATCTCCACGTCACTCGACCGCTCCTTCGAGACCAGTCCGGTGATCCGCTGGCCGATGAACGGGGTCAACAGTGCGCCGCGCAGCTGGCGACCGATGCCGCCGGTCAGGTTGCCGCGGCTCTCGCCGCCGACGATGACGACGGTGCCGGTGGACGTGAGTGCGCGGCGCAGCCGGGAGAGCGGTGCGTTGCCGCCGATGTCGATGATCAGGTCGTACCGGTGGGTGCCGTCGGCGAAGTCCTCGTGCTGGTAGTCGATGACGCGGTCCGCACCCAGCGCGCGCACCAGGTCGGCTTTGCCGGTGCTGCACACCCCCGTGACCGTTGCCCCGAGCGCCTTCGCGAGCTGCACCGCGAAACTGCCGACCCCGCCGGACGCCCCGATGATCAGCACGTCCTGCCCCTGCTCGATCTTGCCGGCGCGGAGAGCCTGCAGCGCGGTTCCACCGGAGATCGGTGACGCGGCAGCCTGTTCGAACGTGATGCCGGCCGGCTTGTGGGCGAGCTTGTTCTCCGGCGCCGCCGCATACTCCGCGAACGACCCTCGGCTCATCCCGAACACCTCGTCACCGACGGCGAACCTGGTCACCGCGGCGCCGACGGCGACCACCGTGCCCGCGACGTCCACCCCGGAGACGGGGTTCTTCGGCCGGCGGAATCCGAAGCCCATCACCCGCATGAGGTACGGCCGTCCGGTCATGAAGTGCCAGGTGCCGCGATCCAGGCCGGCGGCGCGGACCCTGATCAGCACGTCACCCTCGCCGATCGCCGGCGGTGCGATCTCCGCGAGCCGCAGCACCTCCGACGTGCCGTAGGCGCTCTGGACGATCGCCCGCATCGAGAGCGGCAGGATCGTCGCGGTCTGGGTGGCTGTCGTCTGCTGGGCTTCGGTTCCCATGATCTCACTCCCTGTCGAGCCGGTGAGCCGGTCTCACCTTACTTAGTACGGGACTGTATAGTACTAAGTACGAAGACGCCAGGGATCGAGGAGAAATGTCGAAAGCGGTCAGTTCAGGCAGCAGGGTCGAGTCAGGTGCTCCGCAGCGGGCGCCGCTCAGTCGCGACCGGGTACTCCGGGCCGCGGTCACCGTCGCCGACGCGGGCGGAATCGCCGGGCTGACGATCCGATCATTGGCGCAGGAACTCGGCGTCAAGCCGATGTCGGTGTATCACTACGTGGCGAACAAGGACGAGATCATCGACGCGGCGGTGGATCTCGTGTTCGAGGAGATCGAGCTCCCGGTGATCGGCGGGGAGTGGCGGGCCGAGATGCGGCGCCGGGCAGACTCCGCTCGGGAGGTGTTGCGCCGTCATCCCTGGGCGACGGCTTTGCTGCAGTCGCGACTGAATCCCGGCCCGGCGACCCTGCGGCACCACAACGCCTTCATCGGGACGCTGCGTGCTGCAGGCTTTTCCGTCCGGTTGACCGCTCATGCCTTCGCGCTCATCGACAGCTACGTGTACGGGTTCGCGCTGTCCGAGCGGGCGCTGCCCATCAACGGTCCGGAGAGCGTGCCGGACCTGGCGTCCTCGATGATGGAGCGGTACTTCGACGCGGACGCCTACCCGCACCTGCTCGACTTCACCACGCAGCACATCATGGTGCCCGGCTACGACTTCGGCCTGGAGTTCGGCTACGGGCTCACCGTCATCCTGGACGGTCTGGCCCGTGCCGCGGCGGCCGAGAACCTTCCGGCCGCCGAAGCAGGGTCGGTGTGACGACCGGGTGGTTCAGCGCCGCACATGGAACTGGCCCAACGGAAGAACCAGCGGCGCACCGCTCGTCGGGTCCTCGATGATGTGGGATTCCAGCCCGAACACCTCGCGGACGCAGTCCACGGTGACCACCTCGGCCGGTGTACCCCGGCGGTGGCAGCGACCGTCCTTGACGGCGACCAGTTCGTCGGCGTAGCGGGCGGCCAGGTTCAGGTCGTGCAACACCATCACGATGGTGGTGCCGCGGCGGCGGTTGAGCTCGGTGAGCAGGTCCAGGACGTCGATCTGGTGGGTGACGTCCAGGAACGTGGTCGGCTCGTCGAGCAGCAGGATGTCGGTGTGCTGCGCGAGCGCCATCGCGATCCAGACCCGCTGCCGCTGCCCCCCGGACAGTTCGTCGACCGGGCGGTCCGCGAGATCGGCGACACCGGTCGCGGACAGCGCCGCGAAGACCGCATCGTCATCGGCGGCGGTCCACCGGCTCAGCAGTCCGCGGTGCGGGTTGCGGCCACGGCCGACCAGGTCGGCGACGACGATCCCCTCGGGCGCGATCGGCGTCTGCGGCAACACCCCGACGCGTCGGGCGACCTCACGGGTGGACGTCCGGTGGATGTCCTTGCCGTCCAACCGGACGACGCCCGCGGACGGTCTGAGCAGCCGACCCATTGCCCGCAACAGCGTCGATTTCCCGCAGGCGTTGGCTCCGACGATCACCGTGATCCGGCCCGCAGCCACCTCCAGATCGAAGTCCTGCACGACCGTGCGCTCGCCGTAGCCGAGCGTGGCGCCCGCGACATTCAGGGTGGGGACACGGAGGGTGGGAACGTGCAGTGTGTGGTCGGGCCGGCTCACAGGGCGCCTCCGATGCGATTGGACCTGATCAGTAGGTACAGCAGGTACGGAGCGCCGACCGCGCCGGTCACCACGCCCACCGGGAATCTGGTGTCGAACGCGAACTGCCCCAACAGGTCTGCCGCCAGCACCAGGGCGGCGCCGACGAGTGCCGCGGGTATGACGAGCGACCCGCCCGGCCCGACCAGTCGGACCGCGATGGGTCCGGCGAGGAAGGCCACGAAGGCGATCGGACCCGTGGTCGCGGTGGCGAAGGCGGCCAGGGCGACCGCGCCGAGCACCAGCAGCAGCCTGGTGCGTTGCACTTCGACACCGAGCGCCGCGGCGCTGTCGTCGCCCAGTTGCAGCATCTGCAGCCGCCTGCCGAGAGCCAGCATGATCGGCAGCACCGCGGTCACCGCGATCGCCAGCGGCGGGAGCTGCTGCCACGAGGCGGTGCTCAGGCTCCCGGTCAACCACCGCAGGGACTCCTGGACATCCCACGCACTCGCGCGGAGCAGCAGGTACGCGACCAGGCTGTCCAGCATCGCGCCCACCCCGACGCCGATGAGTATCAGCCGGCCGCCCGACAGGCCGTCCTTGAATGCCAGCAGGTAGATCAGCAGCGCGGTCAGCAGCCCGGCGCCGACCGCCAGCGCGGAGGTGGCCGAGCTGCCGAGGCCGAGCACGACGATCCCGGCCACCGCGGCGGCGCTGGCTCCTGACGTGATGCCGATGACGTCCGGGCTGGCCAGGGCATTGCGCAGCATCGTCTGGAAGGTGACCCCGGCAACGCCGAAGGCGACGCCCGCGAGTACGGCGGTGAGCGCCCTGGGGAGCCGGAGCCGACCGACCGCGAACGACGCACCGGCGACCTGTTCGCCGCTGATCGCCCTGAAGACCTCGGCCGGGCTGTAGACGGTGCGCCCGAAGCAGAGCGTCACGGCGAACAGGACCATCACCGACAGCGCCAGCGCGGCCATCACGGCCCTGCGGCGTCGCTCCCGGCGGCGTCGCGCGACGTGCAACGTGAACCCGGAACCGGGTGTGGTGGGGGTCGCGGTCTCCGCTATCGGCGGCGCGCTCACAGCTCGCTGACCCGTCGACGGCGGACGATCGCGATGAACACCGGCGCACCGATCAGCGCGGTCACCACTCCCGCCTCGAGTTCGGTCGGCCGGGCAACCAGCCGCCCGATCACGTCGGCGACGGTCAGCAGAGCGGCACCCATCATGGCCGAGAGCGGCAGCAGCCAACGGTGGTCGACCCCGGCCAGCAGACGCGCCGTATGCGGCACCACCAGCCCGACGAACGCGATCGGGCCGGCAACAGCCGTTGTCGCACCGCAGAGCAGAACGGCTCCGATCCCGCCGAGCAGTCGTGCCCGGGCGACCCGCTCGCCGAGGCCGGTGGCGAGGTCGTCACCGAGCGCCAGGCTGTTCAGGCTGCGGGCCGCGAACGCCGCCAGCAGCGCGCCGACGGCCAGGAACGGCAGCACCTGGAGCACTGCCGGCATGGTGGCGCCCCCGACACCGCCGATCTGCCAGAACCTGAACACCGTGATGATCTCCACCCGCGGCAGCAGTATCCCGCTGATCAGCGAGCTCAACGCGGCCATCGTCGCGGCACCGGCGAGCGCGAGCTTGAGTGGTGTCGCACCCCCGCGACCGAGCGAACCGATGAGGTATACGAACACCGCCGCTGCACCCGCACCGGCGATAGCGAGCCACATGTGCTGCGCCGGCGAGGAAATGCCGAAGAACGCGAGCCCGGTGACGACGGCGAGCGCAGCGCCGGTGTTGATCCCCAGGATGCCCGGGTCGGCCAGCGGATTGCGGGTGACTCCCTGCATCAGGGCCCCGGACAGTCCCAGCGCCGCTCCCACCACGATGGCCAGTACGGTCCGCGGAAGTCGCTGACGGACCGCCGCCTGCGCGATGCCTTCCTGGGTCGGGTCGAGGAAGGACGACAGGATCTCCGCAACACTGACCGTTCGGGACCCGAGCGAGACCGACAGCAGCGCAGCAATGAGCATCAGTCCGCCGCTGACGGCGAGCCAGCCGATGCGCCGGCCGCGGGTGCGTGATGGAGTGCTCGCGCGGACGAGCCCCGTCGAGGCGGTCACTGCACCTTGTCGGCGGCGGCCGCGATCAGGGGCAGGTAGTCGGGAAGGCTCCAGCGCAGCGACAGCGCGGTCGGCGGGGACACCGCCGCCGCCAACGGCGTGCCGTCCTCGATGAGGACAACTGCGCCGTCCTTGATCGCGGAAATCGTCCCGAGCAGCGGGTCGGCCTGAAGCGTGCTCAGGAGCGTGTCGTCGCCGTAGCCGAAGATGATGTCGACATCGTTGAAGGTGTCGGCCTTCTCGGCGCTCACGGAGCCGAAGAACTCGTCCGACCCTGAGGACAGCTTCTCAATGCTGGCCGGCGTGGTCAGGCCGAGGTCCGTCAGGTACCTGGCCCTCGCGTCGATGGCGCTGTAGTACCCGACGGAACTCAGATCCGTCGGATCGAGGTAGGTGAACATCGCGGTCTTCCCGGCGATCTGCGGGTATTGCGCCAAGGCGGTGGCGATGTCGGCGTCGATGCCCTCGATGTAGGACGCCGCCTCGGCTTCCAGGCCCAATGCCTTCGCGTTCGTCAGCAATGCCGTGTCCCACGGGGCGCCCCACGCAGCGTCCGGGTAGGCGATCGTCGGCGCGATCTCGCTCAGCGTCGCGTACTCCTCCTTGGTGATGCCGGAGAACGCCGCGAGGATGACGTCGGGTTGCGTCTCGGCCACCGCTTCGATGTCGATGGCGTCCGTCTCGTCGAACAACACCGGAAGTTGTTCCGCCCCCAGCGATGTCATCTGCTCGGCGGTCCACGGATGGATCCCGTTGGCGTCGTCGTCGCCATACGTCTGCTTGGCCATTCCGACCGGTACGACGCCAAGGGCGAGGGCGGCATCGTGATTGGCCCACGCGATGGTGGCGACCCGTTCCGGCCTCGACTCGACGGTGGTCGTGCCGAAAGCGTGCGGGACGGTGACCGGGAAGTTCGCGGCTGCGGCTGCGGAGCCGGTGGGGTCCGTCCCGACACTGCCGGGGGCCGTGCTGCTCGACGGGGCTGTGACAGCCGCCGTGCCGGCATCGCTGCCACATGCGGCAAGTAGCAGGGCGGCGGTGGCCAGTGCGAACGGCCCGGCGGTGCGGCTGGGGCGGAGAGCGGGCATGGAGTGGGACCCTTCGAAGTGCTGGGAGATTGGATGAGGTTAGGCTAACCTAACTGATATCCAGGCGATTCGGAATCCGCCCCCCGCCGCCACTCTCGAGGAGATCCATGGACCAGGCCCTGATCGCCGCGACCGGCGGCATTGACACGATCGCCGCCGCGCGGGTGCGCAAGGCGCCCGTCCCGCAGTCACCGTGTGCGGTGGCAGCCCGGGTCCGCCGCGTGCTGCCGCTGGGTCCGCACATGATCAGGATCACCCTCACGGCGCCCGAGTTCGCCGGATGGAAGTACCTGCGCAGTGATCACTACGTACGTTTGCTGTTCCCGCCGCAGCACCAGGACGTCCCGCGACTGCCGCTCAGCGAGCAGTGGTGGCCGGAGATGGTCGCGATGCCGGCAGCCGAGCGACCGGTGCTGCGCAACTACACGGTGGTGGACGTCCGCCCCGATGACGCCGAGGTGGACATCGACTTCGTCCGCCACGAGCCGGCAGGACCCGCGTGTGAGTGGGCGTCCACCGCGGTCCCTGGGGCGCACGTCGGGCTCATCGACCAGGGCGTGCTGCACGAGATCCGGCGTGAGGCGACCGATTACCTGATCGTCGGTGACGAGAGCGCGCTCCCCGCGGCGGCGGGACTGCTGGCGGCGCTCCCGGCCGCGATGACCGCCACGGTGCTGGTCGAGGTCCCCGACCTGCGTGACCGGCGGGACCTGCCGACGGCCTGCGCCGCCGATGTCCGTTACCTGATCCGGAGTGCGCCGCGCAGCCGCCCCGGGATGTTGCTGCCGGAGGCGGTCCGGTCGTGGCGGCCGGCGGGCGCCCGGCCGGTCGCCTGGGTGTCCGGCGAGTCTCGGATGACGACAGCCGTCCGGAGAATGCTTGTCGAACAGGGCATCCCGCGCGGCGACATCAGCTTCCACGGCTATTTCAAGCACGGGGCCGCGCAGTACGCCGCCGACTGAGATCCGCCGGCGCTACTGTGCTGGCCTACTTCTCCGGGTAGAAAATTTCCTCTATGGCGACTCCGAAGAGGCTTGCGATGCGGAAGGCCACAGGGAGGCTCGCGTCGTAGCGACCGGTTTCGAGTGCGTTCACCGTCTGTCGTGAGACCTCCAACTGATCTGCCAAGGAACCTCGCAATGGTGTGAGACTCGCGATACTTGGTCCGATTTCAGCGGGTCGGAAACGGGCATCAAGGTCACGACCGCCTGAACTCCGGCCGGTGGTTCCGTTTTCCGTGTCCCGACAACCACTCTCAGTGAGAATCCGGCACAGATGTCGTCGACGGCCTGTGGGGGAAGGATCGGTGCCCCGTAGACTGGGGTTTGCACTGCAGCCTGCCGGTCACCGTTGACGATGTATCCCGGTGAGCCAGTTGCTCGGGTGAAACAAGCCGCCCTCCCCAATCGCGCCCTTTCTCGCTGCGCCCTTCATTTCACTGCACCGTGAATGGGTACTGCTGCTGTATTCGCCCCTGCACGCGCCGGCGCCCGGATTCTTCCCGCGGCGCTCGCGCGCTCCTGCACTGTCACCGAAGGACACCATGAACATCCTGAAAAGCGCCATCAGCCTCGTACCGGTCGTCGCCCTGACCGGAGTTGTCGTCGTCGGAATAGCCGTTTCCGTCAGCCTGGCGTCATGGGAATTGTTGTGAGCAAGGCGATGTCGATGTCAGCTCGATGACTCAGGCGGGTCCGGCGACAGCCTGCCTGCGCTGCTGACGACGCTGTTCCCGACCCGAAGCGGCGTACCAGCGGGACAGCACCGCGATCCCGAGTGCAACCTCGACGACCGTGCCGCCGTAATACATGAGTTGAGCGCCCAGTTGGAGCTGATCGGCGGGTCCGGCGCCGCCCGGCAACCCATGCGCGTACATGAACTTGGCCAGGATGTCGTGCGTTGCCGCGGCGATGAACAGCACAACGAGCGACGTCACCAGCCCTGGTCGGTTCCTGATCGGGTCCGCGCCGACGAGCAGAACGCTGAGCAGGCAGCCCGCCAGGAACATGTGCAGGTGGATCACCGCAGCGACAAGTCCGTTGCCGTGCGCGATGCCGAACAACGGGGTCAGGTAAAAGGCGTACAGGCCGCCGATGTGCAGCACCAATACCACCGGAGCAAGGGTCAGCACCCGCACCGGGGGACTGTGCAGGAGCGCCAGGATTCCCCGCCGTGCGCGTGGCCCCGCTGTTCGCAGTGCCAGGGTGATCGGCGCGCCCAGCGCCAGCAGCAACGGCGCGAGCATCGCGATCAGCAGGTGCCCCAGGACGTGCCCGGGGAACGGATCAAGCCAGGGTGCCGGCAGCACACCGATCACCACGCAGAACAGCCCCACTGCCGTCACCAGCGATCTGGACACCGGCCAGCCGATTCCGCGACCGCGCAGCCGGCGAACGCCGATGACGTAGCCGGCCGCGGCCAACAGCACTGCGTTCACGACGAAGAACGCGCCACCCGGCAGGCCGGTCATCGGAGTCATGTCTGCATGCCCGACCGGCGCCGTGGACAGCAGGACCCCCGGGACCTGGAGAGGAGTCACGGTCGGCGGTCGTCCACTGCCCGGGCGGTGCCGAACAGCAGCGCGACCCCGACGAGCACCAGGACGATCGCCAATGCATTCCAGGTGAGGTCGTAGACGGTCAGGTCGACGTCGTAGCGGATCTGGTGCAGTCCCAGCAGCTTGTGCTGGATCACTCCGTCGTACAGCTGGAATCCTCCGCAGCCCAGGAAGGCGCCACCCCACCACCGCTTCGGCACGGTCGCCCGGCGCCGCTGCAAATCAGCGAACAGGAACAGGCCAGCGACCATCGCCAGCCATCCGCCGGCGTGGAACAACCCGTCGGAGATCAGCCCCACATCAGGCGTCGACTTGTCGTAGAAGTGATGCCACCGCAACAACTGGTGGAAGACCACCTCATCGACGAACGCCGCGACGCCGATGCCTACCAGTACCCCGGACAGGATCGACCTCGCCGGGGTGGGGCGGGTGACAGTGTTGCTGGTGCCGCTGGATGGCTGCATGCGGGACGCACTCCGTTCAGGTCGCCGATGATGGTCGAGTTCCCCCCGCCGCCGCGTGCGAACCGGATCGGTCGGCCCGCATGGCCGTGGGCGGGCGGGAGCACCTGGTCCGGACGCAGGCCACCCGCTCCCGCATGCCCTGTCGGTGCCCACCAGCACAATGGCTGGGTGACCAAGCGCGTGGCCGGCGGGGATCCAGCGTCCCCGGCTGCCCTCGCGCGGTTCGACCCGCTGGTCCGCGACTGGTTCACGGCCGCCTTCGCCGAACCGACCACCGCGCAGACCGGTGCCTGGGACGCGATCGGCCGTGGGGATCACACGCTCGTGGTGGCGCCGACCGGATCGGGCAAGACCCTTGCGGCGTTCCTGTCCTCGATCGACGACCTCGTCTCGCGCTCGACCCGGACAGCGGCCGGAGCGCTACCGCCGCCGGCCGAACGCTGCACCGTGCTCTACCTCTCCCCGCTCAAGGCTCTGGCGGTGGACGTCGAACGCAACCTGCGGTCGCCGCTGACCGGCATCGGCACGGTCGCCGCCCGGCGCGGGCTGCCGCTGCCGGAGATCTCCGTCGCCGTGCGCTCCGGCGACACGCCGGCGTCCGACCGCCGGGTCTTCGCCCGGGAGGGCGCCGACATCCTGATCACCACGCCGGAGTCGCTGTTCCTGCTGCTGACCAGCCGGGCGCGGGAGATGCTGACCAACGTCCGGACCGTCATCGTCGACGAGGTGCACGCCGTCGCCGGAACGAAACGCGGCGCACACCTGGCAGTCTCACTCGACCGGTTGGATGCGCTGCTCGACCGGCCGGCCCAGCGGGTGGGTCTGTCGGCCACCGTGCGTCCGGTGGAGGAGGTGGCCAGGTTTCTCGCGGGCGGCCGCCCCGTGACGGTGGTCCAACCGCCGTCCACGAAGCAGATCGACGTCGATGTCGTGGTCCCGGTCGCTGACATGAGCCAACTCGGCACGACCACCGGCGACCTGACCGGCAAGGCCGCCGGCGAGGTGGCCAGGACATCCATTTGGCCGCACGTCGAGGAGCGGGTCGTCGACCTCATCGAGTCACACCGGTCGACGATCGTCTTCGCCAACTCACGGCGGCTCGCGGAACGACTCACCGCACGGCTCAACGAGATCCACGCCGGGCGGCTCGCCGCGGTGGACCTCCGCGAGGCGGCGGAGGTATCCGGCCCGGCGGCCCAGGTGATGGCGCAGGCCGGCACCGCCGTCGGCGCGCCCGCGGTGCTGGCGAAGGCGCATCATGGGTCGGTCTCCAGGGAACAGCGCGCCCTGATCGAGGACGAGCTGAAGACGGGTCTGCTGCCCGCCGTGGTCGCGACCTCGTCGCTGGAACTCGGTATCGACATGGGCGCGGTCGATCTGGTGATCCAGGTGGAGTCGCCACCGTCGGTGGCGAGCGGGCTGCAGCGGATCGGCCGGGCCGGGCATCAGGTCGGCGCACCCAGCCACGGCGTGATGTTCCCGAAGTTCCGTGGGGACCTGATCTCCGCAGCGGTCGTGGCCGGCCGCATGCAGGTCGGGGCCATCGAGTCGCTCTCGGTCATCGCGAACCCGTTGGACATCGCCGCGCAGCAGATCGTCGCGATCTGCGCGATGGAACCGATCACGGTCGACGAGGTGCTGGAACTGCTCCGCCGGTCGGCCCCGTTCGCCGCCCTCGGCCGCGGCGCGCTGGAAGCCGTGCTGGACATGCTGTCCGGCCGTTATCCCAGCGAGCAGTTCGCCGAGCTCCGACCCCGGCTCACCTGGGACCGGACCACCGGTGTCCTCACCGGCCGCCCGGGCGCGCAACGGCTGGCCGTCACCTCGGGTGGCACCATCCCGGACCGTGGGCTGTACGGCGTCTTCCTCGCCGGCGGCGACGGTCCGGGCCGTCGGGTCGGTGAGCTGGACGAGGAGATGGTCTACGAGTCCAGGGTCGGTGACGTCTTCGCGCTCGGCTCCAGCTCGTGGCGCATCGTCGACATCACCCGCGATCAGGTCCTCGTGCTGCCCGCACCGGGTCTGCCCGGCAAGTTGCCGTTCTGGAAGGGCGACACGCTGGGCCGGCCGGCCGAGCTCGGCCGCGCACACGGCGAGTTCGTCCGGGAAGTCTCGTCGGCGAAGCCGAAGGTGGCCGACCGGATGCTGGCCGCCTCGGGTCTGGACGAGTACGCCCGGAACAACCTCGTCGGCTACCTCGCCGAACAGCAGGCCGCCATCGGTGTGGTTCCCGATGAGAAGACCCTGGTGATCGAACGTTTCCGGGACGAGTTGGGTGACTGGCGGATCGTGCTGCACTCGCCGTACGGCGCCGCGGTGCACGCGCCGTGGGCGCTGGTGATCTCGGCGCGGATGCGAGAGCGGTACGGGGTCGACGTCGCGGCCATGCACGCGGACGACGGGATCGTGCTGCGGCTTCCCGACGTCGAGTACGAGGACGGACCACCGGATTTCGCCGAGTTCGTCGCCCTGGATCCGCAGACCCTCGAGGCCGAGGTGACGGCGGAGATCGGCGGCGCCGCCATCTTCGCCGCCCGGTTCCGGGAATGCGCCGCCCGCGCCTTGTTGTTGCCGCGCCGGCAGATCGGAAAGCGGCAGCCATTGTGGCAGCAGCGTCAGCGGGCCAGTCAGCTGCTGGAGGTCGCGTCGGCGTACCCGTCGTTCCCGATCGTCGCCGAAGCGGTCCGGGAGTGCCTGTCCGACGTGTTCGACGTCCCGTCGCTGGTCTCCCTGATGAAGGAACTGGAGTCACGGACCGTCCGGATCGTCGAGGTCACGACGCCCTCGCCGTCCCCCTTCGCGTCCTCGCTACTGTTCGGCTACGTCGCGCAGTTCCTCTACGAGGGTGACTCGCCGCTCGCCGAGCGGCGGGCGGCAGCCCTCACCGTCGACCCGACCCTGCTGGCCGAACTGCTCGGGCACGGCGACGGGTTGGCGCTCCGCGACCTGCTCGACCCGACGGCGCTCGCCGACATCGAGGCGGAGCTGCAGCGGGTCGCGGAGGATCGGCGCGCCCGCAACATCGACGAGATCGCCGACCTGCTCCGCATTCTCGGCCCGCTGACGACCACCGAGGTGGACCTGCGGAGTTCCGTGCCGGACGTCGCCCGAGCCCTCACCGACCTCGCTGCCACTCGCAGGGTGGTCGAGGTGCGGATCGGTGGCGAGGTGATGTGGGCTGATCCCACCGATGCGCCGGTGCTTCGCGACGCTCTCGGCACCGCACTACCGCCTGGGATCGCCGCGTCACTGCTGACGTCGGTCGACGACCCGCTCGGTCGCCTGCTGGGCAGGTACGCCCGGACCCACGGGCCGTTCGTCGCGGCGGAGCCGGCGTCCCGTTTCGGTCTCGGCATCGCCGTGGTCACCGACTCGCTGCGGCGCCTCGCCGGTTCCGGCCGGCTCGCGGAAGGCGAGTTCCGGCCGCTGGGCTCGCTCGACCGGCGCGGAGATGCCGCCGGCGGTCCGGAATTCGTCGACGCCGAGGTGCTCCGGTTGCTCCGCAGGCGGTCTCTCGCCGCACTGCGCGCCGAGGTCGAACCGGTCGAGAAGCAGGCACTGGCACGGTTCCTCACCGCCTGGAACGGCATCGGGGTGCACCGCGGCTCGGAGGCGTTGCGGGGCGCCGACGGGCTGCTGCGGGCGATCGAGCAGATGGCCGGCGCGATCGTTCCCGCTTCGGCCCTGGAGTCGTTGATCCTGCCCGCCCGGGTCCCGGGGTACACCCCCGCGATGCTCGACGAGCTGACCACGGCCGGCGAAGTGCTGTGGACCGGGCACGGTTCGCTCGCCGGTGACGACGGCTGGATCGCGCTACACCTGGCTGACACATCAGCGCTGACCATTCCGCTGCCGGATGCCGATTCGCCCGCCCCGACCGGCGAGTTGCACCGGGCCATCCTGCAGGTGCTGGGCGGCGGCGGTGCCTATTTCTTCCGGTCGCTGGCCGACGCGGTCGCTGCGTTCGTCTCGGCCGACCGGGGGCACGGATCCGCGAACGGCGACCCGACACAGACCAACGGACCAGGATCGAAGGTCACCGCTGACGACTCCGCCATCGCAGACGCCGTGTGGGACCTCGTGTTCGCCGGGCTCGTCACCAGCGACACGCTCGCCGCGCTGCGCGCCAAGCTGGTCGGTGGCCGCACCACGCACCGGTCGCGAACCCCCGCGCCGCGGGCCCGGATGCGCGGCCCGTCCGGGCTGGCCCTGCTCTCCGCCGGGCAGCGCGGCCGGCCGATGGGTGAGCGCGGCGTGCGCCGCGGTGTCCCGCCGTCTGTGACCGGCCGCTGGTCGCTGGTCCCTGAGAAGGAGACCGACTCGACGGTCAGGACCCATGCCGCCGCCGAGGTGCTGCTGGACCGGCACGGGATCGTGACCCGCGGCGCCGTCGTGGCCGAGGGCACCGTCGGCGGGTTCGCCGCCGTGTACCGGGTACTGGCGGCACTGGAGGAGACCGGCCGGATCCGCCGCGGCTATTTCGTGGAAGGTCTGGGAGCCGCGCAGTTCGCGTCCGCCGGCGCGGTCGACCGGGTGCGCGCCTTCGCGACGAGACCGGGGGAGCAGGAGGGTGTTCCGCAGGGCGTCGTGCTGGCGGCGGCTGATCCCGCGAACCCCTACGGCGCCGCCCTGCCGTGGCCGCCGACCACCGGCGGCAGAGCCGAACCGGGCACCGGCGAGGATTCCGAGCCGGTGAACGGCAAGGCCGCCGCGGGGTCGACCGACCGGCATCGACCCGCCCGTCGCGCCGGGGCCCTGACCGTGCTCGTCGATGGCGGAGCGGTGTTCTTCGCCGAACGGGGCGGGCGTTCCTTGCTGACCTTCTCCGGACAACCGGAGTTGCTCGCGGTCGCGGCCGAGGCGCTCGCCGAGCGGGTGCGTTCCGGGCGGATCGGGTCGCTGACGATCACCAAGATCGACGGCACCGATGCGCTCTCGTCCACCGGCCCGGTGGTGGATGCGCTGACGGCGGCGGGCTTCACGATGACCCCGCGCGGACTCCGCCTGCGCAGTGGCGCCCGGTGAGCGGAAGCCAGCCACGGCGCGCTGCATCCGCATCGGGAAACGCGGCCACCTTCGGGGGAACGCGGGTCGATCGGGGAACACATCACGTGATGCCGTTGCCGGTCCCGTACGACGGAGCCGCATGTGAGCCCATGTGACACAGGAGGTGAGCGATGCCCGAGGGTGACACCGTGCTGCGGACGGCCCGCCGGCTGGATCAAGCGCTCGCCGGTCGACCGCTGGTCCGTTCGGAGTTGCGCTGGCCGACGCTGGGGGAGGCGGACCTGGCAGGTCGCACGGTCACCGAGGTGGTGGCGTACGGCAAGCAGATCCTGACCCGGTTCGCCGCCGCCGGTGAGGGAGGCACTCGGCCACGCTTCCCGACCGTCCCCGATGTACCGCTGACGCTGCGCTCGCACCTGCGGATGGAGGGACGCTGGTACGTCCACGCGCGGGACGCCGAGCCCTGGCCGCAGCGGAACCGCGGCAGCGTCCGCGCGGTGCTGGGCGGCACGGAGTGGACAGCGGTCGGGACCTGGCTGGGGCTGCTCGACCTGTTGCCGACCGTGGACGAGCACACGCTCATCGGGCACCTCGGTCCCGACATCATGGCCGACGATTTCGAAACGGTTGGGCTCGCCGAAGCCACCCGCCGGCTCACCGTCGACCCCGAGCGGCACGTCGGTGCCGCGCTGCTCGACCAGACGACCGTCGCCGGCATCGGCACCATGTACATGGCCGAGGCACTGTTCGTGCAGAAGACCTCCCCGTGGACGCCGATCGGGGAGGTCGACATTCCCGCCCTGCTGGCGACCGCCCGGCGTCAACTGCTCCGCGGCGTGACCCAGGCCAAGCCCACCACGACCGGCAACCCCCGCCGCGGGCTGGAGAACTGGGTGCACAGCCGCTCCGGCCGGCCGTGCCAACGCTGCGGGACGATCATCAGGGTGGCGCCTATCGGCCCGGTGCTGAAGGAGCGGCCCGCGTTCTACTGCCCGTCCTGCCAACCGGGATCGACGCCGACCGACGACGGGAAGCCGCGGAACCCGTTGGGCGCCAACCCCTCCTACCGCGAGGACCGCAGGCCCACCGGCTACCGGCGCCGCTGACCCGCCAGACCTGCTGCGCCGAGCGCGAGCGTGGCTCATGATGACCGGACTCAGCACAACCCGCGACCAGCAAGGGGTTCGAGGACGATGACGCCCGCTCGGTGGTTCCGGCTGGGCATCGGTTCCCTGCTGGTCGTCGTCCCGTCATGGGCGCTGCTCAGCCGGCTCGACGCGATCTGGAATGGCCATCCTGCGTATCCGGCGACGCTGTTGCTCACCGTCGCTGTCGGACTCATCCTCGTCGCGACGGCCTTCCCGCCCCGGCGGCGGGACCCGGAACCGGACAGCGCGACGTGGGAACTGGACGACACTCCGGCCGCGCAGGACGTGGATCGGCGGACACCGTCACCTCGGCGGCGGCGCCGCTGGCGGATCGCCGGCCGAGTCGTCATCGCGCTGCTCGCGGTCGGATGGGTCGGCCTGCTGGGTTGGCTTCGACCGTTCACCGCCGGCCCGGATGCGCTGGCCGCGCTGCAGAGTGACCAATCGGTCACCGTGGTCGACCACCCGACCTCCATCCAGTTCATCCCGAGCGCGCCCGCGCCCACCGGAGTCGGGTTGGTGTTCTCGCCGGGAGCCCGGGTCGATGCCCGCGCCTACGCAGCGCTGCTGCGGCCCGCGGCCGAAGCCGGCTACCTCGTGGTCATCCTCAAGGAGCCCTACGGCCTGGCGATCACCCAGGTCGGGCAGTCGGCCGGCCCTGTCGCCGGTCATCCCGAGATCGACCGCTGGGCCGTCGGCGGCCACTCCCTCGGCGGGGTGGGCGCCGCCTGGTTCGCGGCCGATCACCTCGACACTGTCGACGGCCTTCTCTTGTGGGCCTCCTACCCTCAGGACGACATGTCGGCGGACGACACCCTCGAGGTGGAGTCGATCTTCGGTAGCAACGACCTGCTCGCCACTCCCGCCGACATCGAGCGGAGCAAGAGCAAACTGCCGCCGGATACCACCTTCACCGAGATCGACGGCGGCATTCACGCCTTCTTCGCGGACTACGGCGAGCAACCCGGCGACGGTCAGCCGTCCACCAGCCGGGAGGAGGCATCCGCACAGATCGCCGACGCGACCATTGCGTTCCTGGGTCGGGTCGGAGCCGCGGTAGCGGCCGGCTGAGCCCCACTGACGTCACTCAACGACGACGTCCTGAAGATCCGGTCTGCGAGGATCACCCAATTGGGGTGGTGCCACCATCTCGGAGCGGGTCGAGAATGGGGGCATCTGGCGGCTGGCCGGTTCGGACCGCCGCCCGCTGAGTTCTGCACCGTGAGGAGACCGACGATGGCCGTGCGATCCAACAGCCGGCGGACCCGGGCGACCGTTGAGCCGCGACGGACGGGGCCGCTGACGTACGGCAGGTCGATGGCGTCCGTCGCGGTTCTGCCACGCCGGTACTACGTCCTCCAGCCGACCCTCAACGCGATGTACTTCACCGTCACCGCGCTTCCGCGGTGGATCGACAAGCGCGAGCATCGCAACGGCGCCGGTACCCCGCCGGCGCGGCCCCCGATGGTGGTGACGGTCGCTGTTCTCGCGATTGCCGGGAGAGGGTTGCTGCGTGCGGCCGGCGTCGGACCGAGGGCTGCACAGCGGTCGCGTCGCTGACTGCGATACGGATCGATCTCGGGAGGTCAGACCCTGCGGCGCTGCGGCTGATCGGGGCGCGGCCGGGTCACTGAACCCGGCAGAGGATCTCGCCGTGCAGGATCGCGAACCAGCCGTCCTGCGCCGATCCCCATTCGCGCCAGGCCCCGGCCAGCTGTTCCAGTTCATCGTCGTCGGTGAACCCACCCCGTACCGCCTGGTGCGCGAACGCCGACTCGGTCACCCGTTCCGCCCAGGTCGACCCCCACCACTGACGTTCGTCGGGGGTGGCATAGCACCACACCGACGCCGAGCAGCTGACCTCGGTGTACCCGGCCTGGTGCGCCCACTCCAGCAGTCGCCTGCCCGCGTCCGGCTCAGCGCCGTTGTCCACCGCCACCTGGTGGTACAGCTCCAGCCAGCGGTTCAACCGGGGGTCGGGCGGATACCACGTCATCGCCGCGTAGTCGGCGTCCCGCGCGGCGACCACCCCGCCGGGCCGGCACACCCGTGCCATCTCCTTCAGCGCCGCGACGGGATCTGTCAGGTGCTGGAGTACCTGGTGGGCGTGCACCACGTCGAAGGTGTTGGCTGGGAAGTCGAGCTGATAGGCGTCCCCCACGGTGAACGCCACGTTGGTCACGCCCTGGTCGGCGGCCGCCTGCCGGGCATCGATCAGCGGCTGGCCGACCCGGTCCACCCCGACGGTCTGCCCGGGCTCGACCAGCCGGGCGAGATCCAGGGTGATGGTGCCTGGGCCGCAACCGATGTCGAGAACTGTCTGGCCGCCCCGCAGCTCCGGTAGCAGGTAGCCGGCCGAGTTCTCCGCCGTCCGCCACCGGTGCGAGCGCAACACACTGTCGTGGTGGCCATGGATGTAGGTGTCCGGCGGCGTCATACCGGCATCTTGCTCTACCTGACGCCCTGGTAGCTCGCCAACGTGATGGCCAGCGCCCGCTCGGCGGGAGTGGCGCGGACACCGAGCCGGTCGGTGATCTTGCTGCTGTCGACGACGAACGGCTCTTCGAACAGGTACCGCATCTCGACCAGTTCGCGCAGCGTCGGGTTGACCAGACCACCCGCGCTCAGCAACCAGCCCGGCATCGTCCGCAGTCGCCCGGCGGGCCGGCCCGCGAGCCGGTACGCAACGGTGACCAACTCCCGCGTTGTCCTGGTGATCGGATCATTGGGCAGGTGCCAGATCTCGCCGACCGCGTCCGGGTGCTCGCCGAGAACTGCCAGCCCATCGGCGATGTCGGGGATGAAGCTGTAGGTGTGCGGCTGATCGGGGTCGCCCAGCACCGACGCCGTCCTCCCCGCCAGCGCGGGCGGGAAAAGCCGATCGCCGAGGTTCGACTGGGCGCCACCGCCGGGTCCGAAGTAGTCCGACGCCCGGCCGATGGCGACCTGAACGCGGCCGGACCGGTGGGCAGCGAGCAGGTCGTCCGCCATTCGCCCACGAAGCCTTCCCTTGGCGGTGTGCGTGGCGTTCGGCCCGTCCTCGGTCAGCGGAGAGCCGGCCGGTCGGCCGTACATGTAGACGTTCTCCATGCTGACCATCCGGGCTCCGCTCGCCTCGGCCGCGGTCAGCACACCCGCCTGCAGGCCCGGGAACTTCGCCGACCACTCCGTGTAGGGCGGGTTCATCACCTGGTAGACCACCGCGGCGCCGCGAGCGGCCTTCACGGCCTGTGCCGGGTCCGAGGCATCCGCGGCAACGACCTCGACATCCGTCGGCACCCGGGCCGTGCCGGACCTGTTCACCAGCCGAACGTCCAGACCCCGGCTCTGCAGTGCGGCGAGCAGGGCGAGGCCGATGGCGCCGGTACCGAAGACCACGTGCTGGCCAGTCATGCCGCGCTCCCCGCGGCGATCCTGGAGGTGCGCGGCAGGACGAACAACAGCAGCAGCCCGCTCAACGCGGACACCGTGATCGCACCTGTCGCACCGAAGACCGTGTACTGCGCTTCGACGTCGACGCCGGCGGCGTTGGTGACGGTCCAGCCGAGTGCCCAGAGCGCCGGCAGGGCAGCGGCCCAGATCCAGCGCTGACGGGCGACCGCGGGCATTGCCAGGGCCTGCGCCGTTCCGAGGACGAGACCGGTGACGGCGCCCATCAGGGCGAGGTCAGCCAGGCTGGTGCCGAAGTCGACTGCGACCGCACCAGCCAGCAGGCCCAGGCCCATCCCCGCAGCGGTGGCCGGGATCCACCGGACCCAGTCGAGTTGGCGGCGGGATGCCAGCCATTGGCCGGTGCCGATCACCACACCGGTGACGACACCGCCGAGCAGCGCGGAGGCCGCGGAGTCGACCGGTCCAACGACGATGCCGCCGACGATCCCAGCCGGCGGGAAGGCGAGGAATCCCAAGGTCCACAGCAGCCAGGTGCGGAGTGACAGGTTCGCGACATGATTGGTCGACATGGTCAGATCTCGGCAGCCGTGCGGGACACCGAAGCAGAGGTACCGAACTTCCCGCGGAGGATGACGACGGCGACGGCGACCAGCCAACCGCTCCAGATCACATAGCCGCTGAGATTTGCCAGCCCTGCCCCGGCGACATCGAACGGTTCCGCGATCCCGGCGGCGATCAGCGCGGCGGACAGCATGCCGGTGACCGCCAGGACCCGTCCGGTCAGCGATGCGCGGAACACCGCCCGGTACAGGCCCAGAGCGACCAGCACGGTCCAGACGGCCGTCAGTGCGTACCCGAACGACTCGCCGACCACGGTGCCCAGCCAGAGGTTCGCGGAATCGAAGGTCTCCGCGGCACCCGGATCTCCCACCCGCGCCGCGAGGCCGGGAACCAGCACAGGCCAGCGAAGCAGTCCGATGACCTGCACGGCGGCCGCGGCAATGCCGACCGGCACCGAAGCGCGGAGCGCGGCCGAGGTGCCCAGCCGCCCGATCCGGATGGCGATCGGTGCAAGCAGTGCGGCGCCGGCGGCGAGCAGCAGGAACCAGAAGCTGATCACCAGCTGGTTGGCGGCGAAGGTGGCGAGTACCTCTTCGGCGGGCTTGTTCAGCACGTCCGGGTAGTCGAAGACCGCTCCCAGCCCGAGGAAGGCCAGGTTGACGGCGGCGGCGCCGGCGATCAGCAGTCCGGCGGTCAGTCGCCGTCCGCTGCGCGTCGCCGGGGAGACCTGCTGCTCGGGGTGGGTGGTGGCGATCATGTCCGCTCCTTTGTTGTACGGCGTACAGAGTTTGTACGATGTACAGTAATCAGATGAGTGAGGGGGCGTCAAGAGGCGAATCAGAAGTGGGCGAACGGGCCGGCGATGCACCAGCCGTGCCGGGGAAGGCGCCGGGGCGGCGTGGTCCGCGGCGGAGTCTGGGTCTGGCCCAGGTGGTGGATGCAGCGCTCGAGGTGGTCGATGAAGGGGGGCCGGACGCCCTTTCCGTGCGGGCGGTGGCGGCGTTACTCGGCGTCCGGCCGAACGCGCTCTACACCTACGTGGCGAGCCGCGCGGCGCTCGAGCGGGAGATCGTGGAGCGCGTCCTGTCGGATTCGGACGTCACCCTGCTCGAACGCTCCGAGAAGAGTTGGCAGCAGACCGTTCTGGAGTATGCGACGTCACTGCGCACGGTACTGCTGCTTCATCCGGGTGTCGCGCGGTTGATGATGACGGCGCCAATGGACGGGCCGACGGCGCTTCTGGTCGGCGAGCGGCTGATCGCGGCCATGGTCAATGGGGGGCTGACACCCGCCGATGCGTCCCGGGCCAGCTACGCGCTGATCGTCCAGGTACTCGGCGCGGTGGCGCTGGAGGTCGCCGAGACGGACGGTAAGCCGCCGTTGCAGCCGGAGCAGGACCGGGTCGCCGGGCGGTTGGCGGCGTTGGGATGGCTCGACGGTGATCAGTGGCCGATGACGGTGGCCACCAGAGAGGTCACCGCGGCCTGGATCTCCACCGAGCAGTTCGTCTGGTCCGTGCAGCGACTGCTGGATGGAATAGCGACCGTCCGCTGACGGGATGCGCGCGGCCGGTCAGCCGGCGAACGCCGCGGCGGGCTGCTGCGCGGGGTCCAAACGGCCGGACCGCTTCGCCCACAGCTCGAACCACACGGTGAAGAACGGCGGGATGGACGCGGCGAGCGCGGTCAGTGTCGTCCACACGCTCCAGCGCTGGATTCGCGCGGTGAGCAGAGCGAGCACGACGTACGCGATGAAGACGCCGCCGTGGATCGGCCCGAACACCTTCACGCCTACCTCGCTGGTACCGGCGACCCACTTGACGTACATGCCGATGAGCAGGCCGAGCCAGGTCATCGCCTCGACGACGGCGATGATGCGGAAGGCGGACACGATGCGCGAGTTCACGTCCCGAGTGTTCCATCGGCGCGGGCGGGTCCGGACGCGAAAAGGGCGCCGCGTGGGGTGATTTTCCACGCAGCGCCCGTCACCGGCTCAATCGAGTTGGTAGATTCCGACGCTCGTCGCGCCGGGGAACGTCGGAAATCGCCCACTCGAATGCGGCGCTGCCGCTCAGCCCTCGGCGGGCTCCAGCGTCAGCGAGACGCCGTTGATGCAGTACCGGTCGTTCGTCGGGGTGGGGTAACCCTCACCCGAGAAGACGTGCCCCAGGTGCGAACCGCAGTTGGCGCAGCGCACCTCTGTACGGACGGAGCCGAAGGAGCGGTCCTCGATCAGTTCGACCCGGTCCTCGGCCAGCGGGGTGTAGAACGCCGGCCAGCCGCAGTGCGCGTCGAACTTGTGCTCGCTGCGGAACAGCTCGGAGCCGCAGCCGCGACACCGGTACACGCCGACCGTCGGATCGGTCTCGTAGGGGCTCGAGAAGGGCCGCTCGGTACCGGCCTTCCGGAGTACCTGGTACTCCTGCGGGCTGAGCTCGGTGCGCCACTCCTCGTCGGACTTCTGAACTTGGTAGGTCTTGTTGGTGGTCATACCCCAGTCAACAACGAGGTTGCCCGGTGCGTTCCCTGACCGTTCCTTACGGGTCTGTAATAGGTTGCGTCG
>CAVSLZ010000006.1:0-348622 GCA_963728865.1 uncultured Actinomycetota bacterium
ATGGTGCCCGGCGTGACCGGTCAGCGCACTGGGGAGCAGAGCCGCGGTGGCCGCGACAAGTGCGACGATCGTCGCGGCCCGCGTTGACAGCCGCGCCGCGAACAGCGCAACGGCCAGCGCGACCCAGAGGGTCACCATCTCGGCAACCATGCGGTCGGTTCGCGCGACAATGAGCAGGACGTCCGCATGGTGCGGGAGTTCGACGACCGGGAACCCGTCAACTCCGATGCGGTCAGGATCAGCCAGCTCAGCGTCGCAGCGACCCACAGCCAGGCCCACCGCGCGGCCACGGCGAGCAGGTGGCCATCGGCCGGGTCAGCGGAGTCGGGCATCGACAGGCAGCGGACGAACAGCACGCCGACCACCGCCACCCCGGCCAGTTCCTGCACGAACTGGGCTGCGGGGAGGCCGTTGGAGGTGAGCTGTCCGGCGTCCGGCAGGCCGAAAGGTGAAGGCACATAGCCGGTGCCGGTCCACCAGCGAGCGACCAGGACAGCAAGCAAACCCGCGGACAGGATACCCAGCAGCAGAACCCGCGACCAACCGAGGGCTCTGGGCGCCGCCGAGGGCACCGGCCGTGCATGCAGCAAGATCATTACTCACTCCTGGTCCGGCCGAGTTCGAGCCTGCATTGCCGTGTCAGCTCCCGCAATCCGAGCCCCAGTCCCACAGCAATCGACCATGCAGTGCGGAGGTGGGAATCGGGCCGTACGTTCGGGAGTCGATGGAGACTTCGCGGTGGTCGCCCATGACGAACACCGTGCCGGCCGGGACCACCACTGGGCCGAAATACACCCCGTCGATGCTCGAGTGATCGACGTAGGGCTCGTCGACCGGTTTGCCGTCCACGACCAGCACGGCGTCCCGGAGCGCGACCTGCTGGCCCGCAGTGGCGATCACCCGCTTGATGGCATCGCCACCGTCCTGTGGGTTGGCGAACGTCACGATGTCGTTGATCCGTACCGAGTCTGCGCCGTGCAGCCTGGTCAGCAGCACGGTGTCGCCGCTGCACACGGTCGGCGCCATGCTGTCGGACGAGACCGAGACCGTCTCCAGCAGATGAGTTCTGATGAGCACAGCAGATCCAGCGACGACAACAACGGCGAGCGCGGCACGCCAACGCATCAGGAAATTCAGCTTCCGGAGTCATCGCTGGGCGGATCGGCCCAGATCGGGTCGTTCTGATCCACGTCACCGTCTTTCAGGCCGACACTGAACTGGTGCATCATGTCGTGGTCCTCGTGCGGCAGGTTGTGGCAGTGCACCATGTACTTTCCGCGGTGCGGACCGAATTTCATGATGAGCCGGACCTTTTCGCCTTCTCCGACGTACACCACGTCCTTGGGCCCGAGCTCCCAGGCGAATGGTGCCTTGCCGTTCCGGCTGAGGATCTTGAAGTCGATGAGGTGGATGTGTACCGGATGGAACCAGCCGCCGGAGCGGTTCTCGATCTCCCACACCTCGGTATCGCCCAGCCCCGGGTTGGCCAGGACCGACTTGTAGCCAGAATCCACCACGTCGTGCCAGGTCTCGCCGTTGAGGTTCCACTCGTTGGTGACGTCGTCGCGTTGGACGCGGATGTTGCGGATCTTCATGCCTTTTGTCTGCGTCAGCGACATGACGTCCGCTCCCGGGTTCAGTGTCTGCGGGATGACGAGCGCAGTCGGATCGTTCGCGTCGAAGGCGTCGTCGACGACATCGAACGCCATGATCTTGTTCGTGTTGTCGAAGTCCCGGTTGTTCGGATTGGACAGGTTCTTCAGCTCGATGCGTTGGCCGGCCTTGAATTTGGAGAAGTCGATGAGGACTTCGTACCGCTCCGCGCTGCCGTGCCGCCATTGGCTGACCGCCTGCGACTTCGGGACCAGGCCACCGTCGGTGGCCACCACGTACATCGGTGCAGCGGGCGAGGTCACAGGTCGGTAGGACCGGGACAGGGAGGCATTGAGAATGCGGAAGCGATAGATGCGCTTCTTCACTTTCATGACCGGCCAGGGCCTGCCGTTGACCAGGACAACGTCTCCCCATAGTCCGGAATGGGTTCGGTCGTCGTACAGTTGCGCACCGTTGGCGGCGAACATCATGTCGGACAACGTGATCGCCACATCGAACTCACCCTGTGGCAGGAGAGCGCGTTCCATCGGGTCGTGCAGGTGGTACTGGGACGCCAACCCGGAATAGGCATTCTGGGCGGTGAAGTGCACGCCGTGGTCGTGATACCAGAGGGTGCGGGCCGGCTGGAAATTCGGGTAGTGGTAGTACTTCTTCTGCCCTGGCGCAGTGATGTCGCTGGCGTAGCCGTCGTACTGCGGGAGGGATGCCGAGCCGTGCAAATGGGTGGAGATGTTCATCGGCGTACCGAACGTGGGGTGCGTCGGTGGCAGCTTGTTGCGCATCGTCATGGCGATGCGGGTGCCCTGCTCGACGTCGATCCGTTTGGCCGGCACCAACCCGTCGTACCCGAGCACCGGCGTCTGCATGCCCGGCACAATCCCGACAGTGCCTTGTTTGGAGGTGATGTCGTAGTAGTCCACCGGTCCCAGATCATCGACCGCACTGCTGATCGGGCTCAGCACCTGGAGCCGGGCGAAGGCAGCCTGGTAGGGCCGGGGCATTTTGCTGGCCGGTAGCAGGCTCGCAGCGGACCCGCTGACGGCGTTGCCCAGTGGAATAGCCAGGCCTGCGGCGCCGACGGCGGCGAGTCCGCCCAGCTTGAACATGTCCCTGCGGGTGAGTTGCATTGGAGGTTCCCCTGATCACTGTGGACGCGATATGTGGGTCGACGCCGACCCCCGACGTCCGGCGTGGACAGGCCCGTCACCACTTCTCGTGCCCTGCAACAACGATCTCGTACAGGGGCAGTTCTGCAAACCCCGATCGAAGGGGTTGCGATGCACCTCATCTCGGGGGGGTCGCCGGTTCACCAGGAGTCATATGTGCTGCAACGCAGGAGGTGTGGGTCGGCAGCCAAGGGGCACCGACGCACCGGGCGTCGGACCGTTTCACCCGAGCGACGGCCTCTCCGCGCCGTTACCTGATCGGCGGGACGCGATGGTCGGCGGGCCAGACCGTTCCGCCGGCGGCAGCGGTGCGGACGGCGTCGACAAGCTGGCTCGCGCTTTCCCCCTTGAGCAGAAATCCCACTGCACCGGCGCGCTGTGATTCTTCGACAACCCGACTGGTGGCCGAACCGGTCAACATCACCACCCTGCTGGCGGGGCGTGTGGCCAGCAGGTCGCGGGTGGCCCGGTTACCCGAGATCACCGGCATCCGAACGTCCATCAGCACCACATCGGGCCGTACCAGACCTGCCATCTCCACGACCTCGGAACCGTCGGCGCACTCCCCGACGACCTCGATCCCCTCCGCGCGGTTCAGCACACCGATGACCTGCGCCCGGACGAACGAATGATCGTCGACGACAAGAACACCGATCATGTCTGACACCCCTGCAATCGCGACTCGGAGGAAAGGTGAGCATGTTCGGTGGCCGTCGTCGTGGCAAGCAGACATTGGTACTAGTACCAACTCCGGGTGCAAAGGAGCGGCATCTTCACTCGTTGCCAACGACAGGAGGGCCCGCCAGGTGGCGGGCCCTCCCCTCGTGATGCGGTTTACTTCGTGGCGAGCGTGACCGTCAGGGTGCCGCCGCGCGTTGACTGCATCAGCACCCTGCTGACCTGCGCCGACGGTCCGGGCTTCACTCTCAACGAGAACGCGCCGAGGGTGTCCACGGGGGCGGTGCCCAACTTCACCGGAGCGACCGCCGGGTTGCTGACGTTCCAGAAGACCACCGTGGTGGGCGGTGTCCGGACGCCCGCAAGGCCGTCGATCAGCGACGTACCGGCGATCCGCAGTTCAGTACCGACCTTGTGCCGCGCTGTGCCCACGGCAAGCACATCGTTCGACAACGGCACCGTCACCGCGGCCGGTGCACTCGCTGTTCCCTGTGCGCTGGTCACCACCACCTGGAACGTCAGTGGGGCCGGGGGCGCGGCCGGCGCCGTTGCTGTGCTGCTGGTGAGGAAGGGCACCACGAAGCTCGGCTTGGCGGTGGTCGCTCCCGTCAGCGCGACGGCCGGGCCACTGATCTGCGTCCAGTTGAAGCTGGAGGCGTTGGTCGACGCGGTGGCGTCGAGCGTAACTGCCTCACCCCGCACTGCGGGTGTCAGCGGCGCCACCGTCGCGACGGGGGTGGTGACCGGGGCGTCGGGGTTGTTCGGGGTGTTGTCATTGACCGGCGGGCCGGCCGGTTCGGGGGTGGCCGGCGGGAGTGCCGGGTCCGAGGCGGGTCCGCCGGTCACCCGAACCGGGTAGCTGACCGGGGTGCCGATCGCGGACTTCACCGTCACGGTCGTCGGGGGTGCCGACATCGGGAAGTCCGCCGGGCGATCGTCGGACAGTGTTCCGATGCCGACCACGGTCAGCGGGTAGCTGGCGGTGGAGGTTGCGGCCGCGGCCACCGTGAGGGCGACGCCGTTATACGTCGCCTCGGTGATCACCACGTCGGCGAGTGTGATCACGGCAGTGCTGGCGGGCTTGTCGCCCAGGTTCCGGACGGTCACCTGGGTGGGAAGGGCACCGTTCTCCAAGGCGATCCGGGCGTACTGCCGCTCCGAGCCCGCGTCGTGCTCCATCGGCGTCGTCGCGTAGGCGCCGGTCACACCGTCGACCTGCAGCGACTCGCCGCGGCTGGTGGCGAAGACGTCCAGGTAGCCGTCGTTGACGATCGCGTAGTCACCCCTGATCCCGGTGTTCGTGGCGATCTTGCCCGAGATGGTGAGGTCAGTGGTTTCCAGGGCCAGTCCGCCGCCGGATACGGAGAAGGCGTTGTAGCCGTTCTTGCCGCCGACGACCTTGTGTGCGATCGCCGGGTCGGCGACGTAACCGGCAGGAGCGAGCGGCAGAACGGCTGGATCCCACTTCAGGAACGGCCCGAAGTTGCCCGCCAGCGCGGCGTCGAAGTTGCCGACCGCGGGCGAGATGTCCTGCACAAGGCGACCCGCACCGCCGCCGTCGGTGTCGATGGTCAACTCGCCGAACGGGTGCTTGAAGGTGAGCGTGGTGTTCGCCGGTCCGCCCTTGACCACCACCCGAGTCCGGGCAAACACCACCTGGTCCCCTGCGGCAGCCGGTCCCTGCGCGAACGCGGCCTCGAGACCGAGTGTCAGGACGGCCTTTCCACCGCCGGGCAGGGTGAGATCGCCGGCAACGATCTGATAGAAGAATTCCTCGGGGAAGTTGTCGGGGAAGGAGACCGGCTGGTCGCCATTGGGAATGTCGCCCGGCAGGAACCCGCAGAGAGGATTGTCGCCGTCCAGGCACGGCTCCAGGCGGAGCCCGTTGCTGTCCCCGTACCAGGACGGGAAGCCGTACTCGGCGTTGACAGGTCCGGAGGCGGTCAGCCCACCGACGTTCTTGACCGTGACTTGGGTAGCCGCAACTGCATTGGTCACCAGCGCGAGGGAGGCGATCAAGGCCAGTGCCAGCCCGCGGCGGACGGGCCGGGACAGCAATGTGAGCGGCGCTCGGCCCGCGACGGCGCGTAGCCGCCCGCTTCTCGTCGATATTTCCTGCGCGACTACCGCGGGCTTCCGCCGGTCGACGTCGGTCATCGTTGCTCCAGAGTGTTGGCGGTCCCCCCCGACAGCCGGGACGGGTGATGCCACTTGAGGTTCGCGCCCGCGCGGCGATTCATCCAGCCGCGTACAGGGTGGGCCGGCCCCCCCAAAACTGGTCGCAGAGGAAAGTCCCAGAGGAAAGCCGCAGCGGAAATCAGCCGTGATCGGCTGTCCGGCGTCGCGTCGCTCCGGTCGACAACCCGTCATCCAGGTCATCCGCGGCCCCGACGACCGGCAGCTCGACGCGGACGGTCGTGCCGGTACCGGCAGCAGCCGCAGTGATGGTCAGGTGCCCACCCAGGTAGGCGACCCTGTCGATCAGCAGCATCAGCCCGAGGTGGCCGTCGGATCGCCGATCCATTCGGCTCGGGTCGATGCCGACGCCGTTGTCGGTGATCTCCAGCACCACCATTCCGGCGGCGGACGCGCCGGAGTCCATCCCCAGCATGATGTGCAGGCTGGTGGCCTGAGCGTGCTCCGCGGCGTTGGCAAGAACCTCCCGGACGACCCGGTAGAGCGTCGTGAGGGTGTCGACGTCCAGTTCCGGGAGGTCCGTCACGTCGATGTCGACCTGCAAACCGCGTTCGCGCAGTGGAGCAGCAAGGTTCTCGATGGTGGTGGACAGATGCTGCGAATCGAGGTCAGGTGGATACAGGTCGATCATCAGCCGCCGCAACGAATGAATGGCGTGCGTGACGGTGCTCTGTGCCTCCAGCATCAGCGGGTGGGGTGCCTTCAGCACTGACAGGGAAATGGCATCCAGGACGTAGGTCACGCCGGCGAGATCCTGGATCGGTCCGTCGTGCAGGTCGGCGGCGAACCGGACCCGCTCGCGGTCCGACATCGACAAGGCACGTTCGAGCAGTTTCGATCGCTCCACCTCGTGCCGGCGTACCCGTCGCGCCAGCGAGAACGGAATCGGTGACTGCAGGATCTGCAGGATGAGCAGCGGCGCCAGCACGAGCGGGACCAGTTGCCACAGCAGCGCGTTGGCGGCCTCGTCGACGCGCGCGTAGTCGTAGTAGGCCTCGAAGGCCAGCCGGTCCAGCCCCTCGGCCTCCATCGGGACGTACACCTCGACGAAACCGGCGGCGTCGGATTGATATTGCTGTTCGGTTGCCTCCGGCTGATCCTCGAATGCCGAACTGACCGCACCGCGCTCGATCACTGCGGTGACTTCCGCCGGTGGCTCCAGCTGCACCCCGATCTCGCCGGCCTCACTCGCGTACAGCACCGTTCCCGTGGAGTCCCACACGGTGACTTCGGTGAGATATCCGTCGGCCATGCGGTTGCTGATGGCCTCGTCGAGTTGCCGGCGAGCATGAGCGTCACCGGCCTGCTCGTCGGCGAACAGCGGGCTCACCACCAGGTTGGCGAGTCGCTCGGTGGTCCGCTCGGCATCGTGCAGCGCCTGCGTCCGCGCGACCGATCGGCTGGCCACCACGGCAATAATCGACACCGCTATGAGCGCCAGAACCGCCATGCCGTAGAAGAAGGCGAGCTCGCGGCGCACGCCTGCCACAGCGGCAGTACGTCCGGGCTCTGCCGCCATCACTGCGCGCCGATGAGCCCGAGATTCTGAGCTTTGATGACGACCTCGAGTTGGCTCGACGCGTTCAGCTTGGTGTGCAGCGCCTTCAGGTGTCCGCGACACGTGTGCAGGCTGATGCCCAGGACCTGCGCGATGGCGTGCACGGGCATCCCCTTACCCAGATAGCTCAGCACTTCGAGTTCACGGGGGGTCAACACGGGCGCCGGTCCTCGCCTCGGCGCGGGTTCCGCCGAGGGCTCCGCATCGAAAGCGGACGGCGCGACGATCATCTGCCCCGGGCGTACCCGGCCGAGGATCTCGATCATCTCGGTGAGCGACCCACCCTTGGGGATGAAGGCTGACGCACCCGCCTGCGCCGCTCTCGAGATCCATTCCGCATCGCTGTGCGCCGTCACGACGGCGATGACCGAATCGGGAGCCACCTCACGGATCCTGCGGGTCGCCTGCAACCCGTCCTGCCTGGGCATCTGGATGTCCATCACCACGACGTCGGGCTTCAGGTCGGCGGCGAGCGAGATGCCCTGTGCAGCAGATGATGCCGTGCCAACACAGCGCATGCCCGGCATGATGTTCAGCGCGCCGGCGAGCAGATCGGCGAACGAACGGTGGTCGTCGACAACGAGGATTGTCGTGTCCTCGTGGGGCTGGTTGTCGTACACGCGCTCGACAGCGACCTGAACCATGAGGCCCCCCTCATCTGTCGCGACTACGCTCCGCAACACTGTAGCAGGCGAAATGGCAGTTACATCCGATTGTCACCCATTCGCGACGCCACCACCCCAGTAGTCGCTCACTTTCGGTGACCGCTACGTTGCAGCGACCGTCCCCGCGTGCGTATCCGGTTCTTCGGCTGGCGGCGATCGCGGTGATCCCGGCCAGCTCGGGCACCTGCAAGCCCGCCGATCAGTCCGCTAAGAAGCAGGCTCCTGCGGCCACATCGCCGCCAGCTCACCCCGTGAGGTGACCCCGAGCTTGCGGTAGGCGCTCGACAGGTGAACCTCGACGGTCTTCGGCGTCACGTACAGCTCCTGCGCGATCGCCCGGTTGGTGCGGCCAAGTGCGGCGAGCTCGGCGGCACGCCGCTCGCTCGGCGTCAGCGCCTCGATCCCGGAGACGGCGCGTTGCCGGGGACGGCCACCGGCCACGCGCAGTTCGGTCGAGGCCAGCGCCGCCAAACCGGTTGCGCCGCAGAGCGTCGCCAGCTCGGCGGCACGCGCAAGGTGCGGGCGCGCGGCAACGACCTGACCGCGCCGGCGCAGCGCACCGCCCAGACCGAACTCGGCGCGAGCCAGCTCCAGACGCGCCGGGGACGCCTCGAGCAACGCCACGGCTTCCTCGAAACCCGGAAGACAACGGGCAGACCCGGCAGCGTCAAGGGCCTGGGCAAGCACTCGCAGCGCCGCACCGACGGTGCTGCCGGCACCCCAGACACGCGCCGCAGCAACCCCGTCCGATGCCGCTGAATCAGCCTCGTCAAACCGCCCCAGCCCCACCAACGCCCGGGCCCGCAAAGAGGAAGACGGCACCCAGGCCGGATTCACCACGCGCCGCCGAACAGCAGCGAGCCGATCAGCCGCAGCGAGCGCCTGGTCCCATCGCGACTCCATCAGCAGGACCTCGGTCTCGGCCCGGCGCTGCAGCAGGTCACCGTCAGAACCGGGTGCCGCCCGCTCCGCGCGAACCAGAGCCGCCCTGGCACCGACCAGGTCACCCCGGTCGACCAGCAGTCGCGCGTTGAACCCAGCCCAGTAGGCCATGCCGCTCTCGTTCTGCCCACCCCGGCGGAGTGTGTCGGCCGCGTACAGTCCAAGCGCGTGTTCGGCGTCGTCCAGTGCGCCCCACTCCAGGAAGTTCCAGCCCTGCCACAGCCGCACCCCGCTGACCGTCAGCTGGGAGCCGTTGCGGTGGCCGTCGGCGAGCATCTGTTTCCACACGTCCATGGCACTCGGTTCGTCGGCCAGCACCAGGACCCCGGCGGCGACGATCGACATGAACCACGGGTCGGCACGGATCAGGACCCCGTCCTCCAGGGCCGCCACAGCCAGAGCGACGCAGTCACCACCAGTACCGCCGGTCATCGCACGATCCCACGCCGCGCTCGCGGCCAGCATCCGGGCTCCCGGCCCCGACCCGGGACCGGGAGCCGAGACCGAAGCCAGTCGCGCCCCGGCATCGGTGTCCTCAGCCCCGAAATTGACGGCATACAGCTCCACCGCGGCGAGTGCGTCGTCGAGGTCACCCAGCTCCGGAGGCAGGGTGGCCCGGGCCTGGCGCAGCAACGCGACGGCGTCATCCGGCGGGTTGGTGAAGATCAGCATCCGGGACAGCACGCCGACGATCTGCCCGCGTTCGGCCGGGTCGGGCGCCGCCTCGTATGCCGTCCGCAGGTGCTCGACGGCCGGGATCGGTTCATTGGCAAGGGATTCCGTCATCCCGAGTTCCTGCAGCAGCCGTGGTCGCACGTCCACGGACGGTGGTTCTGTGACTGCGCGGCGGAGGTAGGCGAGTGCATCGTCGGCCGCGCCGCGGCGGACCGCGATGAGCGCCGCGTCCCGCAGACAGGACACGACCCAGTCCCGGCCGGCCGGTTGCAGGGCCAGCGCGTGGGCGGCGATCTGTTCGACGGGTCGGCCCATCGCGCGCAGCACCTCGGCCGCCCGTAGGTGCCGGCGCTCCGATTCCACAGGCGTCAGTTCCCGGGAGATGACGTCCCGCACGAGGGGGTGGACGAACCGCAACGGCGAGCCGGGCTGCAGGATCTCGGCCTGCAAAAGAGTTCGGGTCGCCGACTCGATTCGGTCGGCGTCCAGGCCGGTGACGGCCTCCACCAAGGCGACGGACTCCCAGTCGCCGATCACCGCCAGGGCCTGGGCAACCGCGATGGCGTCCGGGCCGGCGTGAGCCAACCGTCCCAGCACCGTCCGCGAGACGGCCCGCGGACCCAGGGTCGCGATCACCTCGACCGGCGCGGTGTCCGGCCGGACACCGTCGGCCCGCAGGGCACGGGCCAGTTCGTCCAGCAGCAGCGGGTTACCGCCGGTGGCCCGGCGGCAATCCGCGGCGAACACGTCCGCCGGGACGGCGCCCATCCGCCGGCGCAGCACCTCGGCCACCGCGTCGACCGTCAGCGGCCGCGGTTCCACCACCTCGGTGGCGGGGTCCTCGCACGAGGTCGGCGAGGGTCGCGTCCGCCAGCGGTTGGCCCGCGGTGCGCAGACCCGCGAGCACGACCACCGGCAACCCGTCGAGCCGCCTGCTCAGGTAGGACAGGAAGCGCAGCGACGAACGGTCGCACAACTGCAGGTCGTCGACCGACAACAGCAGCGGCCCATCGGCAGTCGCATTGACGACCAGCCAGTACAAGCCGTGCAGCACCGACTGCGACACGTCCTCGAAGATCCCGCCGGCGGCCGCGGGGACGTCGTCGAACACCGCCCTGGCCTGCTCGGCGGCCCCTGCCCACCAGTGCGGCGACCGCTGCACGGCGCGCTCGAACAGCTGCCGGGCCACACCGAACGCGAACTCCCGCTCCAGATCACTGGCCCGCGCCGTCAGCACGGTGAACCCGGCGGCCCGGGCCGTCCGCTGCCCCTCCGCCAACAGGCTCGACTTGCCGATGCCGGCCCGGCCGGCCACGACGACCACCCGGCCGTCCCCGCTTCCGGGCGCCGGGAACGCCGCGCTGATCGCCGAGAGGTCGTCGGCCACGCTCCAGCAGCGCACCCGCTGGCGCATCACCCCCGGTCACCGGCAGTGCTCACGTCATCACGCCATGATCACCTACCGAGGTGACTCGCAGGAACGGCGGTCTGCCCGGAATGTTGGGGTACGCCTTGGGGTCGCCCCTGATGCACGGACGCCCGCGCGACCTCCAGGATCAGGGGATGAGTGTTGAGCAGGTCCATGTCTGCATCGACGTCCACCGCGACGGCGACGCGATCACCGGCACCGTCACCGCGGGGGACGGCGAGGCGCGGAGGTTCTCGGGACGGCTCGGCCTGTTCAGCGCCATCGATGACGCCATCGAGGGCATCGGGCCGCGAGGCGCACAAGGGGGGACCGAAGATGTTGATGCGTAGCACTTCTCGCGCCATCGCAGCCGGCGCGGCAGTGCTGTTGCCTGGCGGCCTGCACCGGCAGCTCCGACAACTCGAGTTCCACCACCTCGACCGTTTCGGCCGCCGGGGCCACATCATCCGGGCCCGCGAGCAGCGGTACGTCAGCCGGCAGCGGCACCCCGTCGGGCAGCGGGACCCCTTCGGAACCCGCGCAGAGCACCGGCGCGTTGAAAGAGGTTCCCGGGCTGACGCAGTCGGCGCTGGATGTGATGAATCAGCCGCAGTACGCGCTCGGGCAGTGGGCGATCGCGGTCCGTGACCTGGACACCGGCGAGCAGATCGTCGCGCTGAATGCGGACACCCTGTTCGAACCGGCGTCGGTGACGAAGACCTACAGCACCGGTGCGGCATGGCTGGAATTCGGCCCGGAGTCGACGGTGACCACACCGGTGAAGCGAAGCGGGGACGTCGCGGGCGGCACCCTGAACGGCGACCTGATCCTGGTCGGCAAGGGCGACATCACGATGGGCGGCCGGACCAAGGCCGACGGGACCGTCGACTTCACCAACCTCGACCACAACGACGCGAACGGCATCCCCGGCGCCACACTCACCACCGAGGATCCGCTGACCGGTTTGAACGACCTGGCCGCCCAGGTGAAGGCCGCAGGCATCAACAGCGTGTCCGGGGATGTGATCGTCGACGACCGGCTGTGGCAGCCGCACACCCTTGTCGGCGGCGCCGTCTCGCCGATCCTCATCAACCAGAACGTGATCGACTTCACCACGACGCCCGGGGCCCCCGGCGAAGTGGCGACCGCCGTGATGAGTCCGGTGGTCGCGCCGTGGCAGGTCGTCAGCAAGGTCAAGACCGTCGAGGCCGGCGGCAAGACCGCCATCAAACCCACGTCCACGGACGAGAAGACAGTGGTGCTCACCGGCACCATCGCCGCGGACAGCGCACCGGTGGTCAACGTGTGGGCGTTCAAGGACCCGGCCACCTACGCCCGGACGGCGTTCATCGAGGCGCTCGGCCGGGCCGGGGTCGACGTCACCGCGAATCCGGTCGCCACCAACCCAGCCGGCGCTCTCCCGGCGAAAGCCGATGTCGACGCACTGACCTCCGTGGCCGAAATGGTCTCGCTGCCACTGGCGGAGGAGGTCACCTACATCAACAAGATCAGTTTCAACGTGGGCGGCGAGACGATGTTCTGCCGCTTGGCGGTGGCCGCCGGCAGCGACGACTGCGCAGACGGACTGCTGAAGGGTAAGGAGATCTGGAAGGCAGCCGGATTGGACACCGATGCTGTCGCTCTCGTCGACGGGTCCGGACTGACCGGCAACCTCGTCACCCCCAACAGCCAGGTTCAACTCCAGACGATCATGTCCGAGCGCCCCGACGCTCAGGCCTGGCGGGACACGCTGCCGGTTCTGGGGGTCGACGGCTCGCTCGCGTTGGTGCAGGCGGACGGACCGGCCAAGGGCAAGGTGTCCGGCAAGACCGGCACGCTGGTCGCCGGGGACGGATTCAACGACCGGTACCGGCTTCCGGTGAAGGCGCTGGGCGGTTACATCGACACCGAGGGTGGGCGGCGGTTCGCCTTCGCCGTGATCTCGACGAACAGCCTCTACCCCGACATCAACGGGATCTTCGAGGCCAATGACGACGTCGGCAAGGTTGTCGCCGCAATCCAGCAGTCCTACTGACCGAACCAACCTTCCTGACAGACCAAGAGAGCCTCGGAGAGCAATGATGAAGACAAGCAGTCGCCGGAGCCTGTTGGCGGTGGCTGTCGCGGCCGGGCTGGTGCTCGGGGGGTGCACCAGTTCCGCCGAGACGGCCTCCACAGCGACCTCATCGCCGACAACTATCTCGGCAGCGGCATCCTCGCCGGCCCGGTCGACTGCGACCGGGCAGCTGACAGCACCCGAGAACGGCCCGGCGGCAACGAATCTGGACCAGGCCCTGGCTGAGCTGGTGGCCATGCCCGGCGCTCCGCCGGGGGTGATCGCGGTGGTGCAGGTCGGTGACGACCGGACCGTCCACACGGCCGGCGTCGCCGACCTGAAAACCGATGCGGCACCGGGCATCGGCGACCACATGCGGATCGCCTCGGCGGCCAAGGCGTTCAGCGGGGCGACGGCGCTGTCGCTGGTCGACAAGGGGGTTCTCTCGCTGGACGACACGATCGGCAGGTGGCTCCCCGACATGCCCAAGGCCTGGGCAAAAGTGACCCTGCGGCAGTTGCTCAGCCACACCAGCGGTCTGCCGGACTTCACCAAGAGCCCGGCGTTCGGTGCAGCCGTCGGAGCCTCGCTGGAGGACCCGTTGCCACCCGATCAGCTGCTGACCTTCGTCTACGACGAGCCGATGATGTTCCCGCCGGGCAGCCAGTACGTCTACGACAACTCCGACAACATCGCCGTCGGGTTGATGATCCAGGCGGCCACCAAGAAGCCGTACGCCGAGGCGTTGAAGGAGCAGGTCCTCGACCCGCTCGGCCTCGAGAACACCTCTCTGCCGGTGGGGATCGAGATGCCGGAGCCGGTGCTGCACGGCTACGACCTGGACCCGCCGAACCCGCCGGAGGACGTCACCGGTCTGGTCGCCGCCGGGTGGTCGTGGGCGTCCGGGGGGATCGTCTCCACCCCTGAGGACATGACCGACTTCATCCGCGGTTATGTCGGCGGCAAGCTGTTCGGGCCCGAGACACAGGCTCAGCAAACGGATCTGTTCATCCCGGGCGGTGAATCCGGGCCGCCAGGGCCGGGCATCAACTCGGCGAGCCTCGCACTGTTCCGTTACGAGACCCCGTGCGGCGTGGTGTACGGGCACACCGGAAACACCCCCGGGTACACCCAGTTCGCCGTCGCCAGCCCGGACGGCAGCCGATCAGCGACGATGGCGATGACGCTCGCCCGCAACCTCGAGGGGAGCCCCGAGGAACTCCAGGTGCTGCATGCCCTGCAGCAAGCGGAAGCCGCTGCGGTCTGCCTTGCGCTGGGCGACGCCTGATCAGGGCGAAAACGGATCGGCAGGTGGGGGCGCCAAACTGGGCATCATGCCGATCCGCCCCGTTGACACCGATGACGTGGCCGGCCTGGTCCCGCTGTTCGCGGAGTGGGGGCATCCGCTGTCCGCGGCGGATGTTCGCGCCGTCATCGCCGAGTGGGGGTCAAGCACCCGCTGCGAGGTGCTCGCGTGGGGCTGTGATCGCCTCGAGCTCACATCCTCCGGATCGCGGCAGGAGGCCCACGACTTCTACCCACGCCACGGGTACGAGGACACCTCACACCGCCGTCGCCCGATACGTCCGTCTGCTCGATCAAGGCTCGCCGTCGCCGACCGACGGTCACACTGATGGAGATCGAGATGCCACTAGTGGACCTTCCTGACGAAATAGACGTCCACAACTGGCATCTCGACCACCGAAGGGATCTACCGGCGGGCCTGCCCGCGGCTGGTGGCGGACCGGACAGCGACGTTCCGGCTGATGAGTCGTTCGAGCAGGGCTTCGTAGCGCAAGGTGACGTCGTCCCAGTCGTAGAGCTCCGCACGCTGCGCCGCCAGGACGGCACGCCGCTGGGTGTCGGTGACATCGACCTCTGTGGACTCGATGGCACCGGCCAGGTCTGTCGCGGTGGTGAAGTACAGGCCGGCGTCGGCGAGCACCTCGCGATTGAACACCACATCGAAGGCGGTCGTGGCGGTTCCGGCGCCGAGCGCACGCAGCAGCGAAGGGTTCGTGCCGCCGACGGAATGCCCGTGCAGATAGCTCAAAGCGTTGGCGTACAGCTCATCGAGCAACTCCTGGTCCCATACCGCCCCGAGGAACCGCACCCGATCGTCGGCCAGACCGTGCACTTTGCGGGTGTATTCGTCGGCATAGGGAGCGGAGCCGACGACCACCAGCGGGAGTGTGGCCCTACTCCGGCTGAAGCCGGAAACGATCACATCGACCTGGTTCTCGGGCTCGAACCGCGCCACGACCAGGTGGTACCCGGCCGGTTCCAGACCTAGCTCGGCAATCCGATCAGCCGTTGCGCCCCGGGTGGTCGGGGCCCCGTAGGCGATGAGGTCCGTGTCGATGCCGTGGCATTCGCGGTAGTAGTCCTGGATCCCGCCCGCGTCCGCGATCAGCGCGTCCGACCATCGCACCGCCAGTCGCTCGGCCAGTCGGTAGTAGCGACGGCCGGCAGATCCCCATTTCGCTCGACGCCACTCCAGTCCGTCGACGTGGGTGGCCACCGGGATGCCGGCCGACAGCAGCACCGGCAGCCACGGTGCGTTGGCGGAATTGAACACCACAGCGGCATCCGTCCGATGCCGGGCCAGATGGGCCACTGACAGACCGGAGTGGCTCAAGGTCTCAAGGCTCCGCCGGCGCAGTGCCGGCAGGTGCACCAATGTCATCCCCAGGTACTCAGCGGGCGCGGGTTCCCCGGTCCTGGTCCGGCAGTACACGGTGACGTCATGCCCCCTGGCCACGAGCCTGGCACCGACCTCCTCGACGCACGTTTCGAACCCGCCGTAGCGCGCAGGTACACCCCGGGTGCCCACCAGGGCGACTCTCATGCCTGGGTTCCGCCGTTCGGTTGCTGACGCATCGTGGAAAGTGCTTGGCCGTGGCTGGGACAGAGGTGGCGCGTGCGCTCGGGTGGACGCTTCATACTTGGTTGTAAGCGCCGCGGGTCGCTGACATGACGTGGCTGCCGGCCCGTCGATGGCGACGGAGGCCCTGCACGCCTAGAAAACGGCCCCGCCTAGAAAATGGCCTGCCGGAATTCTTCCCGTTGCTTGCAGGCGACCTTGATCCGTTCGAGCTGTTCGGCGGTGCAGTCAAGGTCGTAGACATCGCGGATGAAGTCCGGGAGGTCGGGCCGGTAGTCGTGCGCCCACGCCCGGTAAGCGCCCTGGATTTGAGCGTTCTTCATGTCGATGAGGCTCTGGTAGAACGTCGTGAGCAGCCGCCAGCGCATCGAGGCCGGGATGCCACGGGGCGACCGTCCGGGTATCTCCTCGGTCCGCGGGCGTTTCGCGCCGAGCCACGCCGGCCGGCGATTGATCAGGTCCGGGCCGAACTTCGTCACGCCATCGTTGTCGTGGCTGAGCAGCACGTACCGGACGCGCTCCCTTTCCTTTTCGCCGAGGTCGCAGAACTGCTCGTGATCGTTGACCATCGCGACCAGGCTCTTGTCCACATCCGGACGAGGATCGCCGGTCACCTCGTGCATCCAGGGGCTCGTCTCCGGAGTTCCGATCCATAGGGCGCGGTCGATGCCGAGCGCCTGCAGTCCGAGGGTGCCCCACCCGATGAGCACTTCCTGGCTGGTCAGCGCGCCGAGGGACTCGCCGAACAGAACGACCTTCGGCCGCTGCTCCGGCGGCATGGCCCGGACCCGCTCGAAGATGCGCAGCCAGAGCAGGCGGTTCTGTTCCCGCGCGCCCTTCACCTTGCCGAGCGACAGCGGCGAGGGCCGTTTCGAGTACTGCAACGTCACGCTCGCGACGTCACCTCGGGTCAGGTATTGCACGCACGCGACAGCGACGTAATTGACGTAGCCGGTGCCGGTGGGGGAGATCAGCATCAGGACAGAACGGGACCACGCATCGGTGCGGTCCATTTCGGCGAGCGCCAGTTCGACCCGTTCGCCGGCGGTGGACGCACTGTCCAGTCCGACGAAGACCTCGATCGGCCCGGCCTTGGCCTCTTCCTGCATGACGGTCGAGATGGACAGCTCGGGCCGCGCATGTCCGGCGACCTCGGTGGGCGCGTCGGTGAGCGGTGCGGGGCGGACGTAGGTGGTGGCGTGCCGGCGACCCTCCCGGCCCATCGTCTCCCACCGGACCAGGCTCGCCGGGTCGCCGCTGACCAACGGGTTCGTCCACACCCCGGGGGCCGACTCGTCCATGCCCGCGTCGAACTTGCTGGTGCCGGCCTCGATGTCACGCATGGCCCTGCCCCACACTGCCTGTGTGCCGGCCCCGACCAGGGACATCAGCGCCAGATGGCTTGCGCGGCGCCAGAAATTTTCCGATCCGCCCAGTGTCCGACTGCCCAGGGACCCCAGCTGACGGGCCACCCATCCCTCGGCCGCGGCAACGCCGGCCAGACCCAGCACGATGCCCATCCCGGCGGCGAGGCCTGCCACCGGGCTGCTGGCCGCCGGATCGGTCGCGTGCTCGGGTGGGTGCTCACGCTGCCGCACACGCTCCAGGACGACGGACGTCGCCAGCCCGACGGGCACACCGACGGGGAAGCGGGCGATCCGCCCCTTCGCCCCGACCGCGACGTCCAACCTCCTGGTGGCGGCCAATGCGCCGGTCAGCAGCGTCGCCCCGGTACCGGTGATCCCGAACCGGACCGCCGCCTGCCGGATCAGGGCTCGCAGCTGCGTGTCGTCGTCCCGGAAGTGGAAGACCGCGGCCAACCCCAGGCCGACGGGCACCACGGTCATGTCCAGCAGCAGGACCGCCGCCCGCCGGCGTTGCTCGGGCGTCCATGAATCAGGGAACGGCAGCACCCCCGCGAGAGCGCTGCCTGCGATGTCGATGACGTCCTGAGCGAAGACGGAGGCCAGATACTGGGTGCCCGTCGCCAGTCCCGTGATGATGCCCTGGTCGAGCCACGTGCGTTCCGACAGTGACCGCGAGAACGTTCCGGGCACCGTGGCGGAGGCGACGACCAAGCCGACCTGAGGTCCCCGCCCGACGATCTCCGTCCCGTCCATGAACCCTCCAGCTGCCTTACTTGGTGGTCGTCACGTCAGGCAGCAAGTGCCTTCGCCTTGAGCTGATCGAACTCGGCTTGGGTGATCGTCCCGTTGTCGAGTAGGCCCTTGGCCGACGCGATCTGGTCCGTGGTGCTGGGAGCGGAACTGCCGGCCACCGACTTGATGTACTCGCTCTGGGCACGCTGGATCTCCTTGGCCTGCTCCAGTTGCCGCTCGTGCATGCCCTTACCGCGGGCAAGCAGGTACACCAGAATCCCGAGCCAGGGAATGAGGATCACGAACAAGGCCCAGAAGGTCTTGCCGCCCCCGCCCAGGTCCTTGCTGCGGAAGATGTCGCCGAAGATCCAGAACAGGCACATGAACCAGGCGAAGAACAGGAAGATCTCGAACAGTGCAAGAAGGAACGATCCATTGTCGTCGAACATCAACGGGCCCTTTCGGTTGGTTCAACTTGGTGTGGGGTCGGTCTCGGCAGCGTTTTCGTGATCCACCCGGCGGGCGGTCCATGTCGCGCGCAGGGTCGCGTCGTCCGCGGGTTGGTGACTGTATTCCTCGGTGACCGACAGGATTTCGAATCCCGTGTCCCTCAGTGCAGTACGAACCTGCTGATCGGTGAAGAAATACTGGCGGTGGTGCTCGGTGAACTCGTCGGTGTCGGCGGTCCGGGTGACATGGATCCGGGTGTCACAGGTACGTCGGGCAACGTCGACCGCGCTGACGATGGAAAAATCGTGGCCTTCGGAATTGCCGTCAACGACGGGATTGGCGGCGGTGAAGTCCATCATGGCGTCGGTGTGCAGGTCGAAGACGAGCCAGCCGCCGACCCGCAGTCTCCGGGACACAGCGCCCAGCGTCGCAACCAGTTCGGCCGGGGTGAGGTAGTTCAACCCGTCGAAGGTGGAGATGGCAGCGTCGAAGGTGCCTTCGACCTCGAGATCGGGAAGTGTCTGTTGCAGGAGGACTGCGTCGGGCCCGAGCAGGCGCCGTGCCCGGGTCAGCATCATCGCGGAACCATCCACCCCGACGACGCGGTAGCCGCGGGCAAGGAGCTGTTGGGCCATCAGCCCGGTGCCGCAACACACATCCAGAACCGCGGTGACCTCACCCGCCCCGTCCCCCTGAAAGAGCAAATCGAGGAAGGACGCCCACCTGTCATAACAAGGGTCCACGACGATCTCGTCGTAGACCCCTGCCAGCCGTGAGTACGTGTCGACGTCAGTCACGCTGAGGCCGGCGCGACCCGGTCAAATGCCGAGGATCTTCGCCTTGGCGGCGGTGAACTCAGCGTCTGAGATGACCCCGGCGGTGTGCAGTTTCGCCATTTCCTGAATCTGGGTGACGGTGTCGTCCTGCGGTGCGGCTTCCGGTTCCTGCTGCGGAGGGGGAGCCTGGTACTGCTGTTCCTGCGGCTGCTCCTCCTGGGCCGGCTGGTCGTACTTGCGGGCCTGACGGCGCGCAACCCGACCCGACACCGCGGTGGCTGTGCCGGCGACAACAGCCGTTCGGGCCGCCATGCGTAGAAGTCCCATGCGAATCCTTCCCTTGTTGTGGTCAGTTGAATTTACTGCGGGTGAAATCTACTGCGCGGTCAGAACAGCTTGCACGACATCGGCCGGGATCCGGATCTGATCGATGACGACGGCGTCCGCTGCCTGGAGTGCATCGACCATCTTTGCGGCCCAGAGGTTCTCGAAGGCGATCAGCAGTGTCGAACTGTTCGGCGGGAGGTCCTCGTCGAGTTCGTCGGCGTCTTCACGGCCGAGCGCGCCGGGTTGCGCCACATCGATACCGATGAAGCCGGCAGCGGCGTGCGCTTCCAGGTCGGCCGCCTCGATCGTCGTGACAACGCCCGCCTCGTCCTTCATGATGAAGAGAAGGTCGATCACCCGAATGGTGCCGCTGTTGATGAGATCCATCAACGCCGGCGCGACGCGACCCGTGAAGTTGTTGCCCGGGAAACCGATGACCATCACATCGACGGGACCTACTGACATTGGTGCCTCCTCATAAGGGTTTCCTGCTGTTCTACTTGGACTGACCCGCTCTCGCCCGTCGACCGATGCCGACGCGACTCAATGCGGGTCGGCTTCATGTCATCCACTCGATGGTCGACCTCTCATGAGTGTCGGAATCCGCGGACCGGCGAGGTCCGCGGGCGTGCGACGTGCTCCACGACGGTAGAGCCGCCGAGTAGGTGACGGCGTCACCCGAGGAGGATGACAACGGCACCGAGGAACCCGGCGCGGAGCTCTGATCGCAATCGAGTCGCCACGTCCGTACCTTCCTCGTCGGGCGGAACGTTTCGGAGGTCGCTTCTCGATGCAGCGGCTCCAGACTGCGGTCCGTCAGAAACGGCTGACACGGTCTAGCGGTGCATGGATATGCACAGCTATGATGTCTACCTAATATGGAACGGCCAAGTGATCACCCCGGTCGACAGTGGTTGAATGATTATTCACGGCCGAAGGAGGCCAACGGCCGACAGCGTGCCGACGGGTGGGTAGTGCTGGATGAGGGAACACTGCTGTGCCGAGAACCGCTGAACCCGGTGCGCACCGGATGGTCGCGACTGTCGCGTGGCTGTACCACACCCGCGGACTGCGCCAAGCTGCCATCGCCGAACGGCTGAACATTTCCCAGTCCAAGGTGTCCCGGATGCTCGAGCAGGCTGCGGACCTCGGGATTGTCCGCACCGAGGTTGTGCTGCCGCACGACGAGCAGTCGATCCTGGAGGGCGAGCTCGAGTCCGCCTACGGTCTGCGGGAGTCGCACGTCTACGACATCGGCCAGCCGCGGGACGAATCCCAGCTCCTCGGTGAGCTGGGCCAGCTGCTGGCGCTGCACCTGCAGAGCACCTCGATCGACGCCGAGGTCATCGGGTTCACCTCGTGGAGCCGGACTCTTCAGGAGGCGGTTCGCAATCTGCGACCCCTACGACCGGGCAACACCCGGTACGTGGTGGAAATGGTGGGAGATATAGGGCCGCCCGCCCTGCAGCATCAGGCGGCGCAGAACACCCAGCGGCTGGCCGAATTGGTCGGCGCCCAACCGATGTTCCTGCGGCTGCCCGGCGTGGTCGCCAGCCTGGAGGTCAAGCAGACGCTGCTCGCTCACGACAGCCACGCCCGCCTCGCTCTCGCTCAGCTGGACAAGCTCGATCTCGCACTGACCGGGATCGGCGCGGGCGGCATCGTGCCGCCGCTGACTGCCGGGGACAACTTCTTCACCGCCGAACAGGTCGCCCAGGCCAAAGCCCGCGGCGCAGTCGGTGAGGTCGACCTGCGCTACATCGCTGTCGACGGCGAACTGGTCGAAACCGACTTCGACGATCTGATTCTCGGTGTGACGCCGGAACAGCTCCGCCGCGCCGACCGCCGGCTGGGCGTGGCCGGAGGCCCATCGAAGTACCGCGCGATCCGGGCGGCACTGGTCGGCGGCTGGATCAACGTGCTGGTCACCGATTCCGTGACCGCGCAGTGGCTGCTGCAGAACCGAGGCTGAACCGTCCGGACAAGGACACCTAGGGGGCCGGTCGCGCGAGTCGATGGTCCGATCACCTCGTCGGAGATCGCGGAACGACGATTCAGACACCGGACAATGAGGCGCAGCAGCGCGTCGTGCACCCGTTCGGACCACCCCATCACGCACGTATCGACACCGTGCGTCGGCGCTCGGGTGGCCCGCAAATTGTTTCCGCATCAATCTTGACAGGCCAGGAGTGCGCCCTCATCCTTATGCATGTACTTGCAGGGCCTGCATAACCAGTCAGGCGATCGGGATTACCTGAGGGAATCCAACTGCACTCTCGTGTCCAAGACAAGGAGGTCTCTGGTGCCCGCGAACTCTGAGTACCAGGTGACGGAGTTCACCATTGCCATCCCGGAAGATGTCCTCCAGGACATGAACCAGCGGCTGCGCAACACGCGGTTTCCCCAGGACTTCGCGAACGAAGACTGGAAGTACGGCTACAACACCGAGTACCACAAGCAGTTGATCGACTTCTGGATCAACAACTACGACTGGCGCGACATCGAGCGTCAGATGAACGAATTGCCCAATTTCAAGACCGAGATCATTGGTGTACCAGTGCACTTCATCCACGCGAAGGGCAAGGGTGACAACCCGGTTCCGCTGCTGATCCATCACGGCTGGCCCTGGACGTTCTGGGATCTGCGCAAGGTGATCGGGCCACTGACCGACCCGGCAGCCTACGGTGGCGATCCGGAGGATTCCTTCGACGTCGTGCTCATTTCCCTTCCGGGATACGGCTTCTCGTCTCCGCTGACCGAGACGGGCTGGAACTTCTGGCGTACCGCGGACCTGGAGAACGTCCTGATGAAGGAGGTTCTGGGGTACTCGAAGTACGCAGTCGCCGGCGGCGACTGGGGCGCGCTGGTCACCCAGCAACACGGCCACAAGTACGAGCAAGACGTCTACGGGATCTACACCCACTTCCCCGCCCAGATGAGCCATTACCTGCCGGAGCACCCGGACAAGCCGGAGAACGTCGACTTCGACCCGGTGTTGGGGCTGCCGGCGGCGAACCAGTACGGCGAGGGCGAAGAAGGCTGGTTCGAGCGCGGCAAGCTCTTCGTGGAGAACGAGAGCGGCTACGGCGAGATGCAGCTGACCAAGCCGCAGACCCTGGCCTCGCTGTTCGCCGACTCGCCCGCTGGCCAGCTGGCCTGGATCACCGAGAAGCGGTACTTCTGGGGCCTGGCCGAGCGCGGTGTCGGTACCGAAGCCTTCGAGAAGGTCTGGCCCAAGGAGGATCTCATCACCACGGCCGCGGTCTACTTCCTGACCAACACCGGCGGCACGTCGTCGCGCTACTACTGGGAGTGCCGGAACAATCCCTGGAAGCCGTCGCACGAGGGCTTCCCGGTGGTCGGCGCGCCCACCGCGGTCGCCATTTATCCGGGTGAGATCTACAAGCCGCCGATCAAGTGGACCGAGCAGTACTTCAACCTGCAGCAGTACACCGTGCATGACGACGGCGGCCACTTCGCACCCCTCGAAGTACCCGACCTCTACGTGGGCGACGTCCGTAAGTTCTTTCGACAGTTCCGCTGAGGTCGTCGGCCGGTGCTCACCACCAGCTGAGCGACCGGCGAACTGAAAGGCACTGCTGAACGGTGTCTTTCGTGGTGATGCCCCGAGCCCTGAACCCGAGTGGCTTTGCTGTGCATCGCGAGATCGATCCGAAGCCCGTCATCGGGTGACCCGGTCGACCTCACCCTTGTATCGGTACCCCGCTCTGGGGCGTCCGCCGCACCCGCCTGCCTCCGCGCAGTGCCGGTGTCCACTTCCCGTGCCCAGCACAGAAAGAAGTCCTCATGTTCCGCAAGAAATCCAGGATCCTGCTGGGGTTGACCGCAGCCGCGACCATCGCCCTCAGCGCGTGCACCTCGACCACCGGTTCCGGTGGCGCGGCAGCAACCGTCAGCAAGGACGATCTGGTCCTGGTCGCCTCGGTGATCAACACGACCAACCCGTACATGGCCTCGATGATCGAGGGCGCAAAGGCCCTCTCCGCGAAACTCGACGTTCCGTTGGAGATCGTCGACTCGCAGGGCAGCTCGCAGACCGAGATCTCCAAGATCCAGGCAATTCTCGCCCAGGGCAAGAAGGTCGCGCTGATGGTGAACACGGTCGCCAGCTCCGACGCCCCGACCATCGTCAACGCCGTCAAGGCAGCCGGCGGTTACGTGGTGATCTGGTGGAACAAGCCGGATGAGCTCAAGCCCGCGGACATCGGCAACAACTTCGTCGCTTTCCAGAAGCACTCCGGCGTCGAGAGCGGTGAGTGCACTGGCAAGGCGCTGGCGGAGAGCATCGGTGGGAAGGGCAATGTCATCGCTCTCGCCGGCGTGCTCGACAGCACCACGAGCCAGACCCGCGTCGCGGGCCTGGAGAAGGCCCTCAAGGAGTATCCGAACGTCAAGCTGCTCGAGACCCGGCCCGCCAACTGGGATCCGCAGCTCGGGTTCCAGGAAACCCAGAGCATGCTGTCGAAGTACCCGGACCAGATCGACGGCTTCTGGGCCGCCGACGACGCCATGATCATCGGCGCCACCGAGGCGGTGCAGAAGGCGGGCCGCGAGAACCAGACGAAGTTCGTCTCCGACGGTCTCTACCCGCCGGTCATCGACATGATGGATTCGAACTTCGGCAACGGCGCGATCGTCGGCGAGACCTTCCACCGCGGGTACATGGCCGCCGCGATCGGCCTCTACACCGCCTACCAGGCGGCAATCGGTGAGATCGACCCGTCGACGCTGCCGCCGGAGAAGCGGGACAGCCTGTTCAAGCTGGTCTGCGTCACCCCGGACAACTACAAGGAGTACACCAAGTACGACTCGGACATCCCCGCCTGGATCGACACCCTGATCGAGAAGGGTCCGTGGGACACCGAGCCGGTGCCGTTGGTCGGCGCGGGCCCGGAGAAGCTTCCCTCCTGAGCCACCACTCGTCCGCACTCCTGCCGGCCCGCGGCGGTGGCCACACCACCTCCGCGGGCCGGGCGGGACCCACCCGTTCGTCGATAACCGTTCACGCACAGCAAGTTTGGAGAAGGTCGTGGCGCAGGTCCTGACAGAGCGACCGGAACAGTCCGGTCCACCCCGCCGGCAACGCCGGTTCGAGCTCCGCAACCTGGGCGAGCTCGGCGCCCTGGTCGTGCTGATCGTGATTTTCACCGTGCTCAATCCGGAGATCTTCCTCAGCATCGGCAACATCCGGACCATCCTCGACCAGGCTGCGATCCCGCTGATCGTCGGTGTCGGCGCGACACTGGTGATCCTGATGGGTTCCATCGATCTCTCCGTCGAAGGCGTGATGGGCGCCGCCGGAATGACGTTCATCCTGCTGACGGCCAACAGCCGGGACTCCGCCGACCTCGGCCTTCTCTCGCTCGTCATCGGTGTTCTCGTCGGCGCGGTGCTGGGCCTGTGCACCGGGCTGATCCACACCCGGCTCAAGGTGCCGTCCTTCATCGTCACGCTCGGAATCTGGTTCGTCGGGCTGGGTTTCGCCACCCTGCTGTTCGGCACCGAGGCCATCCCGTTCCTGCCGGACGGCGGCTTCAAGTCCTTCCCGAGCACCCTGACCCTGGGCCTGCCCAACTCGATTCTGCTCGCCGTCGTCGTCGTGCTGATCGGCTGGGTGATCACCCGCTTCACCCGGCTGGGCCGCTTCGCTTATGCCATCGGCAACAACGAGGACATCGCCCGGAGCAATGGAATCCCGTTGGGCGACAGAAGATCCTGATCTTCACCGTGGCGGGTGCCTGCAGTGCACTCGGCGGCATCCTGGCCACGATGCAGCTCGGCGCGGGGTCGGCCACGGTCGGTAACGGCACCCTGTTCCTGACCATCGCCGCTGTGGTGATCGGCGGAACCTCGCTCGCCGGCGGTAAGGGCGGCGTCATGCGGACGACGCTCGGTGTGCTGCTGCTGACCGTGCTGAACAACGGACTGATCCTCAGCGGGGTCAGCCCCAACATCAAATCCGGGGTCTCCGGCGCCGTGCTCATCCTGGCCATCATCGTCGCGGCCTGGCCGCTGCGCAGCAGACTGAGGATCGTGAAATGACCAAGGCAGTCACCAAGGACCGGACTCTTCCGGCTGACACGCCCGCCCTCAAGCTCACCGGCATCACCAAGTCCTTCGGCCCGGTCAAGGCCGTCGACAACATCTCGCTGGCGATTCCCCGCAATCAGGTGATCGGCCTGATCGGGGAGAACGGTGCCGGCAAGTCGACACTGCTGAAGATCCTGTCCGGGCTGCACGAGCCCGATTCCGGACAGATGGAGGTGCACGGCCAGCAGGTTCGCTTCCGTCGGCCGCAGGACGCGGTGGCGGCCGGATTCGGCGTCGTGCATCAGGAGCAGTCGCTGCTGACGAACATGTCGGTGGCAGAGAACATCGCGATGAATGCGCTGTCGTCCAAGGACGCCGCCACGAAGTACGGCTGGTACCGCTGGGGTCAGCTGAACCGGGAGGCCAAGGACATCCTGGCGCGGGTGGGCGCGACGGTCGACCCGCGGGCCATCGTGGGCGACCTGAGCTTCGTCGACCGGCAGATGGTGGAGATCGCCCGGGCCTTGCGGGTCGACGAGATGACCCACACCGCACCGATTGTCATTCTGGATGAGCCGACATCGGTCCTCGAGCGCGACGAGACGGCGATCCTCGAACGGGAGATCGCAACCCTCAAGAACGTCGGGTCGGTGATCTTCGTGTCGCACCGGCTGGACGAGGTTCGCCGCGTCTGCGACCGCATCATCGTCATGCGGCACGGAAAGATCGTCGCCGACCGGGCCACCAGCGAGGTGACCGAGGACGACCTGTTCCAGTTGATGATCGGCCACGCGTCGCAGGCCAAGAAGCACACCGCCGATCCGCGGAAGACAGGTGAGGCCCTGCTGCAGGTGGCCGGCCTGACCCGCCGGGGCGAATACCGGGACATCTCGTTCGACATCAGGTCCGGTCAGTGCGTGGCGATCGTCGGCACCATCGGATCGGGCCGCGAGTCGCTGGTGCGGGCGCTGTTCGGCGCCGAAACGTTCGACTCCGGCGCCTTCACCTACCAGGGCAAGCAACTGCAGTCCTGGTCCGCCACCCAGGCCACCCGCAACGGCATGGGCTACGTGCCGGCCGAACGGCGCACCGAGGGCATGGTCGGCGGGATGACCGGACCGGAGAACATGGCGCTCGCCCGCAACGGCAAGAAGGGGTTGTTCGTCAACCCGCGGCGTGCGGTGAAACTCGGCACCGAGTGGTACGAGAAGCTCGACGTCCGGCCCCGTGATACCAAACTGCACCTGCACCGGTTCTCCGGTGGCAACCAGCAGAAGGTCGTCATGGCCAAGTGGCTGACGTCGGACAACCTGAAGCTGCTCATCCTGGACCACCCGCTGCGTGGCCTCGACCCTGGCGCCGCGGAGACGGTCAACGCGCAGATCCGCGCCGCCCGCGACAGTGGCACCGCGGTGATCCTGCTCGCCGACACTCTCGAGGAAGCCCTGGACATGGGCGACAACATCATCGTGATGCGCGACGGCGAGATCACCGCCCGATTCGACCTGACGGTCGACACCCCGACGACCCTCGACCTGCTCGAAAAGATGGTGTGACTGCGATGTCGAACAACACGCTGGACAACCCAGCAGGAGCTGCCACAGACACGGCCCAGCCGGCGACAACCCAGCGGCGCAAAGGTGTTCGGGTCGTCAACCTGTGGTCCTCGGTCGGTCCGATCGCGGTCTTCATCGTCCTGTTCGCGCTGGTGGCGATCCTCCGCCCGGCATTCCTCGGCGGCGGCGGGATGGCAATCCTCGCCACCCAGGCGGCGGCGATCCTGCTGGTGGCCCTCGGCCAGAGCATGGTGTTGCACGTCGGATCCATCGACCTGTCCAACGCCGCGATCGCTCTGTTCGCCGCGATCACGCTGGCGAAGATGCTCGGCACGATGGGTGCCGCCGCGATCGTCGTCGTCCTCGTGCTGGGCATCGTGATCGGCGCGATCAACGGTGCCCTGGTGGCCTTCTTCCAGGTCCCCAGCTTCGCGCTGACCCTCGGCACGCTGGGTCTGCTGCAGGCAGCGTCGCTGATCGTCAGCGATGCGACGACCGTCTACGCCACCAACACCGGCTTGCTGACCCCGCTGTTCACCCAGGGAATCGCCGGTCTGGCCATGGCGTTCTGGGTCGGCGTCATCCTGGCCGTCGTGCTGTGGGCCATGCTGCGTTTCACCGTGCTCGGCCAGAGCATGACGGCGGTCGGCCTCAACGAGACGGGCGCGCTGTTCTCCGGTGTCCGCACCCGCATCCTGAAGATCGTCGCGTTCGCGCTGTCCGGATTGTTGGGAGCGGTGGCCGGCATCATGATCATCGCGCAGGCGGGGTCGGCGTCGAGCACCGGTCTGGGCAGCGATCTGTTGGTCCCGGCCATCACCGCCGCGATCGTCGGTGGCACCGCCATCACCGGCGGCATCACGAATCCGATCAACGTCATCTTCGGTGCGTTGACCGTCACCCTGATCCCGGTCGGCGCTGCCGCGCTGGGGATCCCGTCCGAGGCACAGAGCCTGGTGTACGGCCTGGTGATCATCATCGCGGTGGCGCTGACCATCAGCCGCAAGCGCATCGGAATCGTCAAGTAGTTCCCGGGTTCCCTGGGATCCCTCGCTGTGCCACATGAGTTTCGACACGAAGGAGAGAACAAGTGCCCGTTCTGGAGTCGCTGCAGCCCCAGGAGGTGCTGCGGTTCTTCGAGATCCTGTCCAACATCCCTCGCGGATCGGAGAACGAGAAGCAGGCAGCCGATTGGGTTGTCAACTTCGCCAAGGAACGCGGACTGGAGGCATTCCAGGACGACCTGCATTGCGTCGTCGTCCGCAAGCCCGGCCAGGGTGGTCTGGAGAACGCGCCGGGCCTGATCCTGCACGGACACCTGGACATGGTGTGCGCCAAGGAGGAGGGCGTCGAGATCGACTTCCTGAACGAGCCCATCAAGCTCGTCGTGGACGGCGATTTCATCGCCGCGGACGGCACCTCCCTCGGCGCCGACAACGGGATCGGGTGTTCCTACATCCTGGCGCTGCTGGACTCCAAGGACCTCCCGCACCCACCGTTGGAGGCCGTCATGACCGCGATGGAGGAGAAGGGCAAGGTCGGTGCCGGACAGTTCGACACGTCGGTGCTGACCGGCACCCGCATGATCGACTTCAACTGGATCACCGACAACGAGATTCTGGCGGGGTGCAGCGGTGACATCACATTCCTGGTCGACATCCCCGCGGAATGGGGGCCGGTGCCCGCTGATCTCACGGCGACCCGGTCCCTCAAGGTGCGCGGCCTCCAGGGCGGCCACTGCGAGTTCGACATCCACCTGGAGCGGGCGAACGCGATCCAGGTGCTCGCGCGGGTGGTGAACAAGGTGATCGACCAGTTCGACGTGCGGGTCAGCGGGCTCCACGGCGGCGCCCAGAACAGCGCCATCCCGGCCGACGCCGAGGCTGTTCTGTCGCTGCGCCCGGACGATGTCGCGGGCGTCGAGAAACTCGTCGCCGAGCTGGGCGAGACCCTGCACAGAGAGTACGAGCGCGCGGGTGACGCCATCCGGCTCGAGCTCGACGATGCGTCGGCACCGGAGAGGGTGTTCTCCGCCGACGCCGGTGCGCGTTTCTCCCGGCTCACCGCGTTGATCCCCAACGGCGTACTCAGCTGGAGCCTGTTGACCCCCGGGGTGGTGGAGAGCTCGAACAACCTGGGCACGCTGCGCCTCACCGACGACGGTGCCCGGCTGGCGTCCACCATCACCGCGCAGGTCACCTCTCGCAAGCACGAGATCCTCGACCGCGTCAGGGCTTTGGCGGCGCTGGCCGGCGGCGGGGTCACGGTCGAGCAGTACGGTCTGGACGCACCGGAGTTCCCGTACCAGGAGGACTCCGGACTGCTCAAGACCGCCGCGGACGCCTACCGGGACGTCATCGGGAAGGAACCCGACATCCACGTCTCACAGTGCAGTCTCGAGCTCGGCATGTTCAGCCGGAAGATCCCGGGTCTGGAGATCATCTCCATCGGCACCGAGCTGCACGGCCTGCACTCGCCGGCGGAGACGGTCAACCACACCTCGGTGGCCAAGGTCTGGCCGCTGGTGCGCGAAGTGGTCAGCCGGCTCAACTGAGCGGGCTCGAATAGAAATTCGAGCGTTGACAGAACATGCAGGTACTAGATAATCTTGCAAGGTAAACATGCGACGCTCGCATAACCATTCATCAGTTTCAGGAGGAGCAACGTGGCAGCCTTCAAGACCCGCGCGCTGGCGGCGTCGGCGGCACTCGCACTGGCCGTGACCATGACAGCGTGTGGCAGCGACTCGTCCGGCGGTTCCGGTGACGCCGGCGCCAGCGGTGAAGCGGCGAGTGGCGGCGACTACACCATCGGTGTGTCGGTAGCCGACCAGAAGTCGCTGTTCTACGTCGCCGCTGTGGACGGGATGCGGAAGGCGGCCGAGGACGCCGGCGTCAACCTGGTGGTGCTGTCCGCGGACAACAACTCCAATCAGCAGGTCAACCAGGTCAACGATCTGCTGACCCAGCAGGTCGACGCACTGATCTTCATCGCCCAGGACGCCACTGCCGCGGCGGCCGGCGTCAAGGCCGCGAACAACGTCGACGTCCCGGTGATCGCGGTGGACCAGAAGCCGGAGTCCGGTGACGGCGAGCTCGCGACCTACATCGCCACCGACAGCGTCAAGGCTGCCGACGAACTCTGCACCTGGGTCTTCGAGCAGATGGGCGGATCCGGCGAGATCGGCATCCTGCAGGGCGTTCTCGGATCAACCGCCGAGCTGCAACGCAGTCAGGGTTGCCAGCAGGCGATCGACAAGACCCCCGGCATCAAGGTCGTCGCGCAGCAGTCGGCGAACTGGGACGAGACCGAGGGCTACAAGGCAGCACAGAACATGCTGCAGGCCAACCCCGACATCAAGGCCATCGTGGGTGAGAGCGACGCCATGGGAATGGGTGCCGCGAAGGCCGCGCAGGACGGCGGCAAGGACATCATCACCGTGGGGATCGACGGCTTCCCGACCATGATCAGCTCGATCAAGAAGGGTCTCACCAACGCCACCCAGGCGCAGGTGCCCTACAAGATGGGCCAGCTGGCGGTCACCGATTCGGTCAAGATCATCGAGGGCCAGGGCGACCAGGTGGAAGACCTGCAGTACCAGGACACCGAGCTGGTGACCCAGGAGAACGTCGACACCGTCAACCCGGTCGACTTCTACGGGCCGAACGTCAAGTAACCCAGCCCGTTTCCCCTTCCAGCCCACCACCGAGCACCGATGGAGCGCAGCGTGTCCACTGACGCACACGAGCCACCTCTCGCCGGCACCGGCGGTCGGTCGCTCACCTTGACCGACGTGAAGAAGTCATTTGCCGGCGTGCAGGTGCTCAAGGGGATCAGTTTCAATGTCCCGGTCGGTCAGGTGGTCGGACTGATCGGCGAGAACGGCGCAGGGAAATCAACTCTCAGCTCGATCATCGCCGGGATCCACGAGCCCACCGAGGGCTCGATGACCCTGGACGGTGAGGCCTACGCCCCGACCTCGCCGCATGCCGCGCTCGACCAGGGTGTTGCTCTCATCCATCAGGAGATCCGGATGGTGCCGGGCCTGTCGGTCGCGGAGAACATCTTCCTCGGCCGGCTCCCGGTCAGTGCCGGGAAGGTGGACTACCGGGACATGGTGCGGCAGTCCCGTGAGGTACTGGACGTGCTGGGCATCGACCTCGATCCCCGCCGGCCGGTCGGCGGGTTGTCGATGGCCGCCCAGCAGAGCATCGAGATCGCCAAGGCCATCTCCCGCAAGCCCCGGTACGTCATCTTCGATGAGCCGTCCGCCTCGCTGACCGGGCACGAGACCGATCTGGTGCTCGACCAGATCCGCCGGATGAGCGCCAACGGTGTCGGGGTCATCTACATCTCGCACCGCCTGGAAGAGGTGCGCGACGTCTGCTCGCAGATCGTCTGCCTGCGGGACGGCAATCTGGTCAAGACCTGGCAGACCGGGGACGTCCCCCACCAGGAACTGGTCAGTGCCATGGTCGGCCGCGACTTCCAGTACGAGCACCAGGCGCCCGAGCCGCACCGCGAGGACGTCGTGCTGGAGGTGCGGGGATTGGGGCGCAAGAACACGTTCTCGCAGATCTCCTTCACCGTGTCCCGCGGCGAGATCCTCGGTATCGCCGGGCTTGTCGGTGCAGGACGGACCGAGGTCGTGCGATGCATCGCCGGTGCCGACCGGTACGACACCGGGGTGATCGAGTTGGAGGGTCGGCAGCTGTCACTGCATTCCCCGGCGGCGGCGATCGAGGCCGGCATCGTGATGGTGCCCGAGGACCGGAAGGGTCAGGGTCTGAACTTGAGCAGGTCCAGCGCGGTCAACATCATGCAGCCGTGGGAAGCCGACCTGGGTCGCCGCAGGTTGATCACCAGCAAGCTCCTCAACCGGACCGCGGCGAAAGCCCGTGACGACTTCGACATCCGGGGGTCGATGGATCTGCCGGTGCTGCGGCTGTCCGGCGGCAACCAGCAGAAAGTGCTGCTGGCGAAATGGCTGGTCCGTGAGCCGAAGGTGCTGATCTTGGACGAGCCCACCCGTGGTGTGGACGTCGGCGCCAAGATGGCGATCTACGAGATCATCCGGGACTGCGCCGCTCGCGGTGTCGCGGTGATCGTCGTGTCCTCGGAACTCGAAGAGGTGCTGGGTCTCTCGCACCGGGTCCTGGTCATGTCGGCCGGACGCCAACGGAAAATTCTTCCCCGGGCCGAGGTCACGTCCGAGGCCGTGATGGAACTTGCCGTCCCGATCGGTAACAACTGATGAGCACCGACCACCATCGCTCAGTGAAGGAGCACGAGCCGTCCATGGCGACCATCACCAAGCACGACCCGGAAACCACTCCATCGAACGGTCTGGCCGGCACTCTCACCAAGCGGGTGAAATCCCTCGGCGGTCCCGTGATCGGCCTCGTCGCGATGATCGCGTTGATGTCGTTCCTGTCGCCGTTCTTCCTGACCCAACGGAACCTGAGCAACATCCTTGCGCAGATCACCGATATCGGGATCATGGCCGCCGGCGCCACCCTGGTCATCCTGATCGGCGGCATCGACCTGTCGGTCGCGGCAAACCTGGCGCTCACCATGATGTTCAGTGCCTGGATGTTCCAGACCTTCGCGCTGCCGTGGGTGGTGGCCATGGTCCTCGGTCTCATCCTCGGCATGCTGGTCGGACTGGTCAACGGCCTGCTCTCCACCTACGGCAGGGTGCAGCCGTTCGTCGCGACGCTGGCGACGATGTCGGCCTGCGCCGGGTTCGCCCTGTTCATCACCAGCGGCAGCACCATCAACGGATTCCCGAGTTGGTTCGGCAAGTTGACCTCGAACATCTTCGGCGTGATACCGCTGCAGGGTGTCCTGCTGATAGTGATCTACCTGGCCATCGGGCTGTGGCTGCGGTACCGGCCGGCCGGCCGGGCGCTCTACGCCATCGGCGGGAACGAAGAGGCCGCCCGGCTGTCCGGCCTGCCGGTCAAGTGGGCCAAGACCAGGGTCTACATGATCGCCGGCGCGCTGGCGGCCGTCGCCGGCTGGGTGAACATCTCCCTGCTCGATTCGGCCCAGCCGACCGCCGGTGCCGGCTATCTGCTGAACGTCATCGCGGTGGTGGTGATCGGCGGCGCCAGCCTGGCCGGCGGCAGCGGCTCGATGGGCGGCACCTTCATCGGCCTGCTGATCATCGGCGTGCTGAACAACGGCCTCTCGCTCCTGCACGTCAATCCCAACCTGCAACAGGTGGTCGTCGGCGCGGTGATCCTCGCGGCGGTTCTCACCGATCGGGTCGGCGCCAAGCTGCGCACCGGCTGACACCCTGCCCACTCTCCACGACCGCACGATCGCCGGTCTGTTCCGGCCTGCGACAAGAAAGGTATGAACGTGACATCGCAATCGCTGTCCGAACTGTCGGACCAGACACTGATCGAAATGCAGCGCCGCATGCTGCGCATTCGGCGTTTCGACGAACGCGCCTCCAAAATGGTCAAGCGCGGCGCGATTCCCGGCACGGTGCACACCAGCATCGGCCAGGAGGCGCAGGTCGTCGGCGCCACCATGGCGCTGGGCGAAACCGATTACATGACCGGAAACCACCGCAGCCACGGGCACCCTATCGGCAAGGGCGCGCCGCTCGGCCCGCTGATGGCCGAGCTTGTCGGCAAGTCCGGCGGCGTCTGCGGCGGGAAAGGCGGCTCGCTGCACCTGGCCGACTTCGCCGTCGGTAGCCTCGGTGAGTCGGGCATCGTCGGATCGTCCATTCCGATCGCGGTCGGCGCGGGCCTGTCGTCCAAGGTGCTCGACAACGGCCGGGTGGCGCTGGCGTTCTTCGGTGACGGCGCCGCGAACCAGGGCTGCCTGTACGAGGGGATGAACATCGCCGGCGTGTGGAAGCTGCCGGTGATCTTCCTCTGCGAGAACAACCAGTACGCGCTGTCCACGCCGGCGCACACCGTCACCTCCGGCGTGATCGCCGACCGCGCAGCAGGTTTCGGTATGCCCGGTGTCCGGGTGGAGAACGGGCAGGACGTTCTCGCCGTGTACGACGCGGTCAGCACCGCCGTCGAACGCGCCCGTTCGGGTGAGGGCCCGACGGTGGTCGAGGTGGTGACCTACCGGTTCAACGAGCACTCGGAGGGCCTGCGGCTGGGCGTCGACTACCGCAACGCCGAAGAGAAGGCGGAATGGCTCTCGAAGGATCCCATCGCGTTGTTCCGGACCGAGCTGATCAGCCGGGGTATCGCTGACGACGCCGCGATGGACGAGCTGGAGGCGGACGTCCTGCGCGAGGTCGACGAGGCCGTCGCCTTCACCGACGCCAGCCCGTTCCCCGCGGCCACGGTTGCTTTCGACGACCTCTACGCCGACAGCGTCTACACCCACCACACCTTCCGCGACACCACCTTCGCCGTCTTGGAGCCAGTGCGATGACCGTCATGAGTTACCTCGGCGCGATCGGCGCCGCCCAGAAAGAAGCCATGCTCGCCGACGAGCGAGTGGTGATCATCGGCGAGGACGTCGAGGCCAACGTCTACGGAACCACCGGCGGCGCAGGCAAGTCCCGCGCCTCCGAGGGCGACTTCCTCCAGCAGTTCGGCCGGAACCGCATCCGCAACACCCCGATCTCCGAAGAGGTCATCGTGGGTGCCGCGGCAGGCGCCGCGATGACCGGGCTGCGACCGATCGTCGACCTGTCCTATTCCTCCTTCCTGTACATGGCGATGGACCAGTTCGTGAACCAGGTCGCGAAGAACCGGTACATGTTCGGCGGCCAGGCGAAGATGCCGGTGGTCTTCCGGTCGGCGATGTTCTACGGGCTGAACACCGGTGCGCACCACTCCGACCGGCCGTACCCGATGTTCATGAACGTCCCCGGGCTCAAGATCGTCACGCCGGCCTACCCGAGCGATGCCAAGGGCCTGCTGCGCGAGGCCGTCGACACCGACGACCCGGTGCTGATCTTCGAGGCCTGCGTGCTCTGGGGCACCAAGGAGGAGGTCGACGAATCGGAGTACCGGATCCCGTTCGGGGTCGGCCGTACGTTGCGGACCGGCACTGACGCGACCATCGTCGCGGTGTCCGGTGCCGTCCCGGAGGCCGTCGCTGCCGCGGATCAGCTTGCCTCCGAGGGTATCTCGGTGGAGGTCTTCGACCCGCGAACGCTGGTTCCGCTGGATGTCGACGGCGTGTTGACCGCGATCTCCAAGACCGGCCGGGTCGTCGTCGCCGATCCCGCCCACCAGACCTGCAGCGTCGCCAGTGAGATCTCGGCACTCGCTGCGGAGCACGTCTTCTCGAGCCTGAAGGCACCGATTCGGAGGGTGACCACGCCGGACACCCAGATCCCGTTCAGCCCAGCGCTCGAGAAGCAGCTGTACCCGAACCGGACGCGCATCGCCGATGCGGTGCGCGCCTCGGTCGGCGTCCCCACCCAGTCCAACGGAGAGGTTGTTTCACGATGAGTCGAGTCGAGGTCCTGCTGCCACAGTGGGGCATGGGCATGAGCGAAGGTGCCATCACCGCGTGGCTGAAGAAGGTCGGCGACACCGTTGCCGAAGACGAGCCGCTGGCGGAGGTGGAGGCGGAGAAGGTCGAGGAGACCCTGGAAGCGCCGGCCACCGGCAAGCTGGTCGAGATCCTGGTACCGGAAGGCGAAACCGTCGAGGTCCGCACGCTGGTCGCCGTGATCGAGACGGACGACTGACGGCGATCCGTCGCTGCCCCGCGTCAATCAGCACGACAATCCAGGAGAGGAACCACATCCATGGTCAGGCCGGAACTTGCCGGTGCGCCCTTCGACGTCGTGGTGATCGGCGCGGGCATCAACGGTATCGGCATCGCCCAGGACGCCGCGCTGCGCGGCCTCCGTGTGGCGTTGCTGGAGCAGGACGACCTGTGCAGCGGTGTTTCTGCCTGGTCGGGCCGGCTGGTGCACGGCGGGCTGCGCTACCTGGAGCAGTACGACTTCGCTCTGGTCCACGAATCGCTGTCCGAGCGTGAGCGGCTGTTCCGGCTGGCACCGCACCTGGTGAAGCCGGTTCCGCTGATGGTGCCGATCTACAAGCACAACCGGCGGCCGGGCTGGATGGTCGAGCTCGGCATGATCACCTACGACACGTTGTCGCTGCGCAAGACACCGCCCACCCACCGGTTCCTCACCAGGAGCCGGACGGAGCGTCGCTTCGGTGGAGCGTCGACCGACGGGCTTTCCGGTTCGGTGGTGTTCTACGACGGCCAGGTGGAGAACGCCGAGCGGCTGTGCGTGGAACTGGCGGTCGACGCGGCGGCCGCCGGTGCGGTGATCGCCACCAAGATGCGGGTCGACGAACCGTTGCTGGAGAACGGACGGGTTGTCGGGGTGCGGGCCACCGACCGGTTGACCGGTGAGCGGGTCGAGGTCAGGGCACCGCTGGTGTACAACGTCGCAGGTGCCGCGATCGACCGGGTGCTCGCCGCACCCGACCTTCCCCATCAGCCGCGACTCAACGGTGGCACCAAAGGTTCTCACCTCATCGTCGGCCCCTTTCCCGGGGCGCCCAGCGACGTCGTCTACTACGAGTCCCGCCGGGACGGCCGCTTGGTGTTGATCATCCCGTGGCGCGGGCGCTACATGATCGGCACCACCGACATCAGGTTCGACCGGGATCCCGACGAAGCACGCTGCGACATCGGCGAGGTCGACTACCTGCTCGGTGAGGTCAACGCCCTGATCCCGGAGGCGAACCTCGAACTGGATGACGTGCTCTACACCTTCAGCGGGGTTCGACCGCTGCCGTACGTGCCGGACAAGGCCGAGTCGTCGGTGCCGCGCAGTCACGTCCTGCACGACCACTCCGACACCGGTCTGCCTGGGCTGGTCACCATCGTCGGCGGCAAGCTCACCACCTACCGGCAGCTCGCCGAGGACGCCGTCGACGACGCGTTCGAACGACTCGGTCGCAAGGCGCCACCGTGCCCGACGCGCAAGCGTCCGTACGTCGGCGCCCACTTCGTCGACGTCCCGACGCTGAAGGCGTCGCTGAAGGCCCGGACCGGGTTGCCTGATGCCCAGGTCACCCGACTGGTCGACCTGTACGGGAGCCGGGCGTTCTCGGTGTGGCAGCTGATCGAACAGCGCCCCGAGCTGGCAAAGGTGGTGCACCCCAGCGGGTTGTTCGCTGCGGAGGTGGTGTTCGCGGTCGATGCCGACCTGGCTCGCTCGCTCACCGACGTCCTCGCCCGCCGGGTCCTGATCGCCTTCGAGCCCGGCCACGGCGTGGAGTCGGTGGACGAGATCGCCGGGGTGCTGGCCCGGCATCTGGGCTGGGACGCGGACACGACGGCTGCGCAGATCGCCGAGTACCGCGAGTGGCTCGGCAGGCTCGCCGTGCCCGATCCTGCCGGCCCCCGGTCCGAGAGCTTCGGTGCCGGCGAACCGGTCACCTCCGGGGCGCCCCGATGACTGGGCCGCTGCTGCTGGCACTGGACGAGGGGTCGAGCAGTTGCCGCACCGTCGTGGTCGACGGCAGCGGCGCGATCCTGGCCGAGGCGCGGGAGAACGTGCACTGGCAGCATCCGCGGCCGGGATGGGCCGAACTGGACCCGGTGGAGCTGTGGGACCTGCAGCTCGCGACGGCTCGAAAGGCGATGTCCGACGCGGGGATCTCGGCCGGCGATCTGGCCGCGGTGTCGATCACCACCCACCGCGAGACGCTGATGATGTGGGACAGGTCCACCGGGGAACCCATCCACAACGCCGTGGTGTGGATCTCCAAGCAGACCGACGACATCGTCCGGCGGTGGTCCGAGCAGGGTCTGGACGAGCTGTTCCGGCACCGCACCGGGTTGTTCAACGACTCGTTCTTCTCCGCTGCCAAGGTCGTCTGGTTGCTGGAGAACGTGCCGGACGCCCGCCGCCGCGCGGAGGCCGGCGAGCTGGCCTGTGGCACCCCGGACACCTGGCTGCTGTGGAAGCTGACCGGCGGGCGGTCCCACCTGACCGACCACTCCTGCGCCTCCCGCACCGCGCTGTTCAACCTCGAATCGCTCACCTGGGACGCGGAACTCTGTGGGCTGCTGGGTATTCCGATGTCAATCTTCCCGCGCGCGGTGGAGTCCGATGCCGACTTCGGGCTCACCGCGGCCGATGTGCTGGGTGCCCAGGTGCCGGTGCGGGCGGTGATCGCCGATCAGCAGGCCGGAATGTTCGGCCAGGCGTGTTTCGCCGACGGTGCTGCCAAGAACACGTTCGGCACCGCCGGCGTGCTGACCGTCAACTCCGGTGCCACACCGCGGCTCGTCGACGGGCTGACGTCGAGCGTCGGCTGGACGGTCGCAGGGACGACCGACTACGAGCTCGAGGGCGTCGTCTTCCACTCCGGACAGACGTTGTCCTGGATGCAGAAGAACCTCCGGCTGTTCGAATCGAGCGACGAGATCGAATACCTGGCGCGGCTGGTTCCCGATTCCGGCGGGGTCTACGTCGTCCCGGCATTTGGCGGTATGTGCGCGCCGCACTGGGACCGGCAGGCGAAGGCATCGTTCGTCGGCATGACCCTGGAATCGACGTCGGCCCATGTGGTTCGGGCGGCCCTGGACAGCATGGCCTTCCAGACCTGCGACATCCTCGACGCACTCGAGAAGGGCGGGATCGGTGTCGAGGCGCTCAAGGTGGACGGCGGTGCCACCCGGAGCGACCTGCTCTGCCAGCTCACCGCTGATCTCACCGGCCGGGTGATCCGGCGCCCGGATTCGCTCGAACGCACAGCACTGGGCGCCGCGTTCGTCGCCGGGCTGGCGATCGGTGTCTGGGACGACCTGGACACGCTGGAGTCGATGTGGACCTGCGAGCGGGAGTTCGTACCGCAGATCAGTTCCGACCAACGCGAAGAGCGACTCGCCGGCTGGCGGGACGCGCTCGACAGAACCCTGCCGAGCCGCCGATCTTCGTGATCCACCTCAGAACGGCGGCACTCCGCCGCAGCATCCCGGACCACTCCACCACGCCGGTTCCGACCGGAGAGAGGTAGCAGCGTCATGCGAGATCCGAACCCACTCGCCTGGATCGAATCGGCCAGGGCGGGCGGTTACGCCATCGGCGCGTTCAACATGCACAACGACGAGACCACCCAGGCATTGCTGCAGGCAGCGCAGCAGGCCCAGTCCCCGGTGTACCTGCAGGTCGGCCGCGCCGTGATCCCGCACATGGGATTGCGCGCCGCCTATGAGATGACGGTGCGCAACGCCGCCGAATCCGACGCCACCTACACGATCCACCTCGACCACGGCACCTGGGAGGAGGTGCTGCTGGCCGTCCGGCTCGGTTTCGACTCCATCATGTTCGACGCAGCGCACCTGCCGTTCGAGGAGAACATCAAGGCCACCCGCCGCGCGGTCGAACTGTGCCACTCGTACGGCATCCCGGTGGAGGCCGAACTCGGCAAGATCCCCGATGTCGGGGCGAAGGTCGAATGGGCTTCCTACTACACCGATGTACACGAGGCGGAGCGATTCGTCGCCGAGACCGGCGTCGACCTGCTCGCCATCTCCGCGGGTGTGGTGCACGGCACGATGCCGAATGTCGAGAACCAGCCGTTGGCCATCGACCTGATCGCGCAGATCCGCGATGTCGTTCCGGTTCCCCTTGTGCTGCACGGCATCTCCGGCGTACCGGACGACCAGGTCAAGAGCGCCATCGCGTCCGGGGTGCACAAGCTCAACGCCGACACCGATCTGCGGCACGCGTTCCGTTCCGGTGTCGAAGCGGCGTGGTCGAACGGTGACCGACAGCTCGAGGAGGCGCTGGACGAAGGACGCCGGCGGATGGTCGAAGCCACCGTGGCCAAGATGGAGACCTTCGGAAGCGCCGGCACCGCGCCGTCACTGGCCTGGCAAGCGCGATGACGACCACCGAATCAGCTGTCGACCAGGGGGTTTCGACGCCACTGGCGGGGGTCCGCAAGATCGCCGCGCGGCGGATGGTCGAGGCATGGGCCGCACCGGTGTTCCACCTGACCGTCGAGGTGGACATGACCGAGGTGCTCGGCGCCGACCTCAAGTCACGCGGCGCCACCGTGACCGACGCGATCGTGCAGGCCTGCGCTGCGGCGCTGACCGCGAATCCGGCGCTGAACGCGCACTTCTCGGACAACGTGATCACCACCTTCACCGACGTGAACATCGGCCTGGCCGTTGCGACCGAGAAGGGGCTGATGGTGCCGGTGCTGCCGCGGGTGCAGGGAGCGGACCTGCCGGCGATCGCCGGCATCCGCAAGGACGTGGTGCAGCGCGCCCGCGGCGGCAAGTTGTCCATGGCCGACATCACCGGCGGAACGTTCACGGTGTCCAATCTCGGCATGCTCGGCATCGATCAGTTCGACGCGATCCTCAACCCGCCGCAGGTCGGGATCCTGGCCATCGGCACCACCCGGCAGGTCCCCGTCGTCCGCGACGGCAGCGTGGCGGTGCGGCCGTTGTCGACCTTCACCCTGACCTGCGATCACCGTGCAGTGGACGGTGCGACGGGCGCGGCGCTGCTCACCGCGATCCGCACGCAGTTGGAATCCGGACCACCGTGACCTCGACCTCGGTGCTGGGCCGGCCGCCGGCCGAGCAGCTGCTGCGCGGGGTTGGACGACTCCGGGTGGCCGCGGGTGACGGCCTGCCGTCCGCCGCGGCCGACGCGGCGGTCGGACCGGCTTTGCTCAGGGAGGTCGCGGGCAACGTCGCGGGCAGCACGGCCGACGGTTGGCTGCGGCTGTACCGGCCGGCACCGACGGTGGGTTTCAGCCGCCGGGACGAACGTACGCAGGGGTTCCCGGAGGCGGCCGCAATGGCGGAATCGCACGGTTTCCAACCGGCCGTCCGGTCACCCGGCGGCCGTGCGGCGGCCTATCACCGCGACTGCCTGTGCTTCGACCTGGTCCTGCCCGACGCGGGGGAATTCGGCCCGGCACAGCACATGTCGGCGCTGGGCGAGCTGCTGGCCGGCGTACTGCGCGATGGCGGCGTCGACGCCCGCGTCGGTGAGGTCCAGGGTGAATACTGCCCGGGCCGGTTCAGCGTGAACGCGGGCGGCGCGGTGAAGATCGTCGGCACGGCGGGCCGGCGGATCCGCGGCGCGATCCTGCTCGGCGGCAGCATCGTGGTGGCGGACGCCGATCCGCTGCGTCGGGTGCTGACCGACGTCTACCCGGCGCTGGGACTGTCGTTCGACCCGCGCACGGTCGCAGCGGCGGCGGACGCCGGCCTCACCTGCGGAGTAGGCGAGGTCCAAAAGGCGCTGCTCGGCACGCTCGCTCCCGCAACGGACCTGACCTTCGTACCGCTACCGGACCTCGCCCAGGGCGAGAAGCCGCTCGCTGTAACAGCTGTCGACCAGCACAGCTGATCATCAGAAAGGGAAGTCAACGGTGACCACTCATACCGACGCAGCGTCCACAGGGCTAGCGCCTCTTCCGGCGGTCGACCAGGACCCGGTCCAGGTGGCCCGCCGCATCATCGGCGAGGCCGATCCGGAGGGTGTCCTGCCCACCTGCGGGATGAAGTCGGTGCGCATCGGTTCTCATGACTGGTCGTCGGTCACCTCGGCGGTCTCGGAGTTGCTCGGGTCGTCCTCCGGTGACAGCCGGCCCACCGTCGCACTGCTGATGGACCGCACCCCGATCCGCCGCGGGGAGCAGGAGATCAAGCCGGCCATCGAGGCCGCGCTGGCGGAGCGTTTCAGTGTGCGCCCGGTGGTCCTGGACGACGGGCACCCGGAGTTGCACGCGTCCGAGGCAGTCATCGACCAGGCCGGTGCTGCGGTGTCCGGGGCCGACGCGGTGGTCAGCATCGGCAGCGGAACGATCACCGACATCGGCAAGGTCGCGTCCGCGGCCATCGGCGGTGTGCCGTTCGTGGTGGTGCAAACGGCTGCGTCGGTGGACGGTTTCACCGACGACGTCTCGGTACTGCTGCGTAACGGGGTCAAACGGACCACCCCGTCGCGCTGGCCGGACGTCGTCATCTCCGACGTCGCGACGATCGACCAGGCACCTACGGCGATGAACGTCGCCGGATTCGGCGAGCTCACCTCGATGTTCACCGCGCCGGCCGACTGGCTGCTGGCCGAGCTGATCGGCGTCGACACCTCGTTCCACCCCGCGCCGATCCAGATTCTCGAAGAGGTCGGGTCGGGCGTCGCGGACTGGTCCGCGGAACTCGGCCGTTCGGCGGACGCGACGGCGCGGCTGACCAGGGCGCTCGCGATCCGCGGCATCGCCACCGGCGTCTCGGGCGGCACCGCCTGCCTGTCCGGCATCGAACACCTCGTCAGCCACATGCTCGACCTGTCCAACGGCGCCGCGCACCGGCCGATCGGGCTGCACGGCGCACAGGTCGGTGCGGCCGTCGTGGTCGCGGCCGCCACCTGGCAATTGCTTTTCGATCGGCTCGACAGGACCGACCGCACGACACTTGTCGAGCGTTTGAAGGATGCTCCACTGACCGCGCCGGAGGAAACGGTGCGGGCCGCGTTCGCCGATGTCGACCCGTCCGGTCAGGTGGGTGCCGAGTGCTGGTCGGATTACAGCAAGAAAGCCGCTGCGGTGGACCGGCACCGTTCGGACGTGATCACGCTGATCTCGCAGTGGCCCCAGGCAGCGGGCAGGCTGCGGCCGCTGGTCCGGCCGCCGAGCGAACTGGCGCACAGCCTGGTCGCGGCGGGCGCGGCGGCGCGGCTGACCGACCTGCCGTCGGTGACCGGCCCCGAGCATGCCCTGTGGGCGGTGACCAACTGTGCCTACATGCGCAACCGGATCACTGCGGTCGATCTGCTGATCGCGCTGGGCTGGTGGGGACCGGAAGACATCGCCACCGTGCTGGACAACGCGGAGTACGAGGTCGAGGAAGCGGAGACGTCCCATGCCCCGCGGTGATCTCGTCATCGGCGTCGACTGTTCGACCACCGCCGCAAAGGCCGTGGTCTGGAATTCCTCCGGCCACGCGGTCTCCCAGGCCCGGTCCACCTTCCCTCTCGACCATCCTCGACCCAACTACGCGGAGCAGAACCCCGAGGACTGGTGGACCGCCACCACGGCCGCGATCAAACGCGCGGTGCAGACGGTCGACCGGGAACGAATTGCCGCTGTCTCCATCACCCACCAGCGGGAGACCTTCGCCTGCCTGGACCGGGCCGCCGAGCCGCTGCGCCCGGCGATGATCTGGGCCGACACCCGGGCCACCGAGGAGGTGCAGAAGTACGGCACACCGGAGGTGCACCGGATCACCGGCAAACCACCGAACCCGACACCTGCCTGGTACAAGCTGCTCTGGCTCGCCGAGCACGAGCCGGAGACCTTGCAGCACACCGCCTGTGTGGTCGATGTCCAGGGTTTCCTGGTGAACCGGCTGACCGGGCATTTCCGAACCTGTTGGGCGAGCGCCGATCCGCTGGGCGTGGTCGATCTGGCCACCTTCGACTACTCCGACGAGCTGATCACGGCGGCCGGATTGCACCGCGACCAGTTCCCCGATCTGGTCGCACCGGGGGCGGTCATCGGGTCGATAACGGAGGCCGCGAGCAGGCTGACCGGTCTGCCGCCGGGCCTGCCGGTGGTGGCCGGGGTGGGCGACGGCCAGTCCGCGCAGCTCGGCTGCGGGATCACCGAACCGGGCACCGCCTACCTCAACCTCGGTACCGGCATCGTGTCAGGCACGTTCAGCCGCACCTACGCCAGCGACGTGAGGTTCCGGACGCTCGCCGCCGGCATCCCGGGCGGCTACACCCTCGAGACCTTCATCGGCGGCGGGACGTACAACATCCGCTGGTTCGTCGAGAAGTTCGCCGGGGTCAACACCCAGATGCTGGGCTTGGACCTGTCTCCCGAGCAGGTGCTGGAGGCGGCGGCCGACATGCTCCCGCCGGGCAGCGAGGGACTGCTGGCGCTGCCGTATTGGACCGGCGCCCTGACCCCGTACTGGGACCATCACGCCCGCGGTGCGTTGATCGGGCTCACCGGCATCCACGGAAAGGCGCACGTCTACCGGGCGATCCTGGAGAGCCTCGCCTTCGAGCAGCGGTTCCTGTATGCCGGCGCGGAAGAGGCGCTGGGCGAGAAGGTCTCGCGCATCGTCGCACTGGGCGGCGGGTCCCGCAGCCGGATCTGGTGTCAGATCCTCGCGGACGTGCTGCAGCGCAGGGTCGAGGTCGTCACCGAGCCGGAGAGCACCTGCCTGGGGGCCGGCGTGCTCGCTGCTGCCGCTGTCGGCATCCATCCCTCGATCGAGGCCGCCGCCGCCGCGATGACCGGCACCGGCCACGCCTTCGAACCCGACGACCGCAATACGGGAGCCTATGACCGGCTCTACGACGTGTACCGCGGGATGTACCCGGCGATGCGCGATCTCTTCGGCCAACTGGCGGCGGCACAATGAGTGTCGACCTCGATCACGAGCTGGAATCACTGCTGGCCCGGCCCGGCCGGATCTACGACGGGTACCTGTTCGACCTCGACGGCACCATCTACCTGGGCAAGGAGTTGTTGCCCGGAGCCCGTGAGCTGGTCGAGACGGTGCGCGGGCTGGGATCGAAGGTCGTCTTCCTGACGAACAACCCGACCCGCAACCCGGTCATGTACCGGGAGAAGCTCGAATCGCTGGGCATCGCGGTGCGGCCCGACGAGATCCTGAACACGGTCATGACGATGACCAGTTGGTTGCTCGAGCACGCCGCCGGGAAGAGGATCTTCGTCATCGGCGAGCAGCCACTGATCTCGGCGCTGACTGCAGCCGGCCTCGACCTCACCGAAGACGCCCGCGAGATCGACATCATCGTGGCCAGCTACGACCGGGCATTCGACTACCGCAAACTCCAGATCGCCTTCGATGCGCTCGCCGTCTACCGGCGGGCGATCCTGGTGACCACCAATCCGGACGTCTTCTGTCCGTTCCCCGGTGGCCATGGCGAACCGGACGCCGGCGCGATCGTCGCCGCCATCGAGGCCTGCACCGGGGTGAAATGCCTTGTCAATGCAGGCAAGCCGGACAAGCTGATGGTGCAGACGGCCATGCGGCAGATCGGCGTCAGCGCGAACGACTGTGTGATGGTCGGCGACCGGTTGTACACCGACATCGCCATGGGCATCGCGGCCGGGATGAACACCGCGCTGGTGCTGACCGGCGAGACGGACCTGCCGATGCTCGCCGCATCCGCGGTGCGCCCGACCTGGGTGCTGCGACAGATCGACGAACTACTGCCCGAATCCCACTGACCGAATCCAAGCTGACCGTTCGACCGCAGGAGGAGACGAACCATGGCCACCGCCCTGGACAAGTACGCCGACATGAAGCCCACCTGGGACGGGCCCGTCGTCATCGAGTCGCACATCAACGGCATCCGTTCGAAGGAGATGAACCCGAACACCCCGGTCGGTTACGAGGAGATCGCCGAGGATGCGATCCGCTGTTGGGAAGCCGGGGCCGGTGCCATCCATGCGCACAACACCAGCTTCGACCTGCTCGGTGAGAACGCCTACAAGGACTACATGCGGACTTGGGAGACGGTGCTCGCCAAGCACCCGGACATCACCTGGTACCCGACCACGTGCAACAACCTACGACTGCTGCCGGAGGAACACGGGCTCGAGCACGTCGCCCTGCTGAATCAAAATGCGCACGCCGAGATCGCCTGCGTTGACACCGGTCTCACCCTGTTCGCCGTCGACACCGATGACGAGGGCTACCTGGTCGGTCCGGAGTTCGGCTTCAACTACCAGCGGGTCGGCCACCAGTGGCGGATGCTGCGCGAGCGCGGTGTGCCGATGGTCTACGGCGTGTACGAGCCGGGACACCTGCGGCACGCGATGTACTACGTCAACCAGGGCATGTCCACGCCCGGCTCGATGTGGGACTTCTACCTGATCGGCGACTACGGCCTCACCTCGATGAAGCCGATCGGCACGAACGGAATGAAGCCGAGCCTGGAGAGCCTGTACTACTACCTGTGGATGATCGAGGAGGCCAAGGTCAAGCACCCCTGGTACATCTCGATCTGGGGACAGGGCGCGCTCGACGACACCGGCATCCTCCGCCGGGCCATCGAACTGGGCGGACACATCAAGACCGGCCTGGAACTGTTCTACGACCCGGACCGCAACCCCACCAACCTCGAGTTGCTGCAGCAGGCCCAGGAGATCGCCCGCGAGGTGGGTCGCCCGATCGCCACCCACGAGGAGGCCCGCGCGCTGTACCAGCTGAAGTAAGCCCGCGGACCCGCCTGCCCTGACCGGGAATCGAGTCACCACCTGCGTGCGCAGACCGGATTCCCGACGCCCGTCCATTGCCACTCCTGCAGGGAAAACTGCGCTCTGGGGCGGCGATTTGCCTGCTCAGACGACACTCGGCGGTCGGGCTGTGCTGGATCAGTCTGCGTAGAGACGGATTTCTATGCCGTCGGGGTCGTGCAGGCCGACGAGAACGCTGCCGCCGCGGTGGCCGGTGACGATGCCGCCGTGTCGCTGGTCGATGGAGGCGAAGTGCTCGGCCCAGGCCTTGACGCCTTCCCGGGTGGGGACACCGATGGCGAACAAGTCGAATCCCGAGAGCGCTGCGGCGCGCTCGGGGTCCTGGCGGAGCGCGATCGGGGTGGTGCCGCCCGCGCCGTTCAGGGCCACCCCACGAAGCTCACCTTCCTCGACGAACTCGATCTCCACCTCCAGTCCGAGCACCCGCTCGTACCACTCGGCGCTGACACGCACGTCGCTGACCGGGATCTTCACGTGGTGGATCGGTGCCAGGTCGGGCATGGTGTTCCCTTCTGTTGCTGGTGGTCGTTTCAGCGAGCCTCTTTCGCCAGGGCCGCGGCAGCTCGCGCGGCTGCGCTCAGGCTGTCACGGCTGCTGTCCGGATCAGATCGGCGAGCGCGTCGGGGGCGGTGAGGGGAAGCAGATGGTTGTGACCCGGTATCACGGTCGTGCGCGCCTCGGGCAGCATCCCGGCGAGGTGGTCGATCAGTCGGTGCGTGAAGACGGGGCTGTCACCGCCGGCAACGAGATGGACCGGTAGATCGATCCGGCGCGCCTGCTCCGCATCGAACTGCCACCCGATGAGGGAAGGCACCTCGCCGCTGAAGGTGTAGCCGCAGTCGCGTTCGGCGCGTTCCAGGCCGGCCGTTCCCAGTGTCGATTCCATCACCGCTCGGAATTCCGGCCCGCACAGCGCGGACAGGAAAGTGTCGAACGCGGTGCGCAGGTCGCCCTGGGCGGCGGCACCCATCGCAGCGCCGATGGCGGGGCCGATCAGGGCAGCGACGGGCGCCCGGTCCGGGGCCGGCAGGAGCGGGTCGATCAACGGTGGCTCGACCAGGACGAGTTCGCCGACCAGGTCCGGGTGGTCGAGCGCCAGTTGCAGCGCGATTACACATCCCGAGGAGTGCGCCAGTACCCGTGCTTGCCCGATCCCCAAGCTGCGCAACAGGTCTGCACATTCGTCGGCGTGATCGGCCACCGACATCGGCTCGGCGGGCGCGGGGTCGGAGTAGCCGGTGCGGGTGACGCGGATCAGGCGCTGACCGGCGACGGCCGGCTCGCGTTCGAACGGGACGAACCAGTCAGCGAACGCTGCCGCATGGACCAGGACGATGGGCTCGGCGTTGCCGCCGGAGTCGGTGTACTGCATGGCAATTCTCCTCTTCGGATGGGTCGGTCGAGGTAGGGATGGATTCCTCTGCCGTCGGGTCGTGCGGGAAGGCGAACATGCCGCCGCCGAGGTGGATCGCACGCCCGTGCCTTCACTAGAGCTGACTCTAGCGAGTCACTAGAGTAGTCTCTAGCGAGTGAGTGATGCTGTCAAGAACAAAACCAGCCGGGCGGAGAAAAGCAGGCTGACCAAGCGGCGGATCGTGGCTGCTGCGGCGGACCTGTTTCTCGATCAGGGCTACGGCGCAACGACTCTCGACCAGGTAGCGGCGCGCGCGGACGTCGCCGTACAGACGGTCTACTTCCACTTCGGGAACAAGGCGACGCTCCTCAAGGAGGCGCTGGACGTGGCGGCTGTCGGCGACGACGAGCCTGTCGCGCTGCTGGACCGGCCGTGGCTTCAGGCGCTGACCGCCGAGCCGGACCCGGTCCGGGTGATCGACCTGTGGACGATCGGCGGCCTCGAGATCATGCAGCGGGTGGCGCCGCTGCTGGCCGTCATCCGCGGGACTGTCGGCACCGACGCCGATCTCGCTGCACAGTGGGATCTCAACGAGAGCCAGCGCCGGACCGCGTTCCGCGCGTTGGCAGACGTGCTCGCCGACCGCGCTGCGCTCCGCCCCGGGCTCGCCGTCGAGGACGCCGCCGATGTCGCCTTCCTGATCAGCAGTGCAGAGAACTACATGGTCGCCACGCGCACGCTCGGGTGGACGCCGGAACAGTGGCGGCGCATCACGGCGACGCTGCTCGCCCAGAGCCTGCTGGGCGAGACGCCCTGACAACCCCGATCCATTCGCCACTTCCGTATCCATATCGGGCCGGGATGCGTACGAACCTGGCGACTCGATGTGTCTGATCCCGCGCAAGTGGGGGTGGTCGGTCGGGTCAGTGACTCAGTCGTGAGCCGGGTCGCTGATGAACCGGCGGATGCGTTCGGCGGCGGCCCGGAGGTAGCGGGCGATGATCTCCTGCTCTGCGGGGCTGAAGTCCCCGGCCAGCGAGTCGAGTGAGGCGAGCAGGGGTGCCAGCTCGCCGATCACGGACTGCATCGCGCTGGGCGAGGCGCGAAGCGACACCCGACGGCGGTCATGCGTGTCCCGGTGCCTCTCGAGGTGCCCCGCCCGTTCGAGCCGGTCGACCAGCTCCGTCCCCGACCCGGTCGATATCCCGAGGCGGGCGCTGAGCTCCGCCGGCCCGAGTTCGGAGTCCGAGGCCATGACGTGGCCGAGGGCCATGTTGTCCATCAAGCGCAGGTGCAGGCGTCGCGCCAGCTCGACGTCCAGCTCGGACGAGCGGCGGTTGACCTCCCGCAGTGCCCATGACAGCTCGGGCGCGGAGACCAGAGCACGCTCACGGGCTTCCGCTCCGCCCCCTTGCGGTATCTCGGACACGGAGGCATCCTACATCTGAAAGGTGTCTCCTTAACGGAGATGCTCCGTTACCGAAGGAGACCCGATGGCTTCACCCCAGTAACTGCCCGAGCGCCGCTGAACCGTTCAAGTCTCGTCCGGCGGTCTCCTCGTGAGCGCCCCGCCGGCCGGGGTCGCCGCGAAGACCGAGCCGGACGCGAGGGCGCTCACATTGCTGTTGACCGTCCTGTGCGGTGCATTGGCGCTGGTGATCGCGGGCAACTCCGCCTTGGCGATTGCGTTGCCCGACATCGCCGTCGACTTGTCCGCGGACCAGGGGCAGCTCACCTGGATCATCGACGCCTACGCACTGACCTTCGCCGCACTGCTGCTTCCGGCCGGCATCGCCGCAGACCGGGTGGGGCGCCGCACCATGTTGTTGGGCGGACTGGTCGTGTTCGGGGCGGCGGGTGTCGCCTCCGCGTTCGCGCCGACCACCGGCTGGCTGATCGGCCTGCGGGCACTGGCCGGTGTGGGTGCCGCCGCCACCTTCCCGGTGACCCTGTCGGCTCTGGTGGACGCGTACCCCAAAGAGCGCCGCGCGTTCGCGGTCGCCGTCTGGTCCGGGGTCAGCGCCGCCGGCGCGGTGTTCGGGACCCTGGTCGCGGGTGCGCTGTTGGAAGTCTCAGGATGGGGCACCGTCCAGCTCACCTTCGGGATCGCGGCGCTGGTGCTCTTGCCTGCGGTCGCCGTCCTCGTCGCGCAGAACCGCAATCCGTCCCTGTCACTGGACCCGCTGGGCGGGCTGTGGGCCGTGATTGCGCTGACCGGACTGGTTTTCGGGATCATCGAGGCACCCCAACGCGGCTGGACCGACGTCCTGACGCTGTCGGCCCTCGGGGTCGGAGTCCTCGGGATGATCGGGTTCGTCGTTCACGAGCTTCGCTCCCGGGCACCGTCGCTGGATGTGCGGCTGTTCCGCAACCGCGGTCTCGCCTCCGGATCGATCCTGGTGAGCGTGCAGTTCTTCGCCTCCCTCGGGCTGTTCGTGCTGGCGCCGCAATACCTGCAGGTGGTGCGTGACTACAGCCCGCTGCAGGCCGCCGCCGCCCTGCTCGTCATCCCGGTCGGGGTCGGCGCCGGCACTGCCATCGCACCGGCCGCGCTGAGCAGAGTTGGCGCCCGGGTGCCCGCCGCTGCCGGGCTGGCGGCGATGGCCGCGGGGTTCGCGGTCCTCGCCTACGCCTTGGCGGAGATCGACTCAGCGGGGTCCCTGCAGCGCTGGTGGCTGCCGGCAGTGGGCCTGGTCGTCTTCGGGTTGGGCTTCGGACTTGCGATCACCCCCGGCACCGTGCTGATCATCGACGGACTCCCCGAGGACCGTCGATCGGTCGCGAGCGCCGTCAACGACATCACCCGCGAGGTCGGCGGCGTTCTCGGGATCGCAGTCCTGTCCAGCGTTCTCATCAGCGTTTACCGCGACGACATCGCTCCGGCACTGAGCACTCTGCCCGAGCAGCTGCAGGAGCCGGCGCTGGACGGAGCGGCCGCCGCGCTGGGGGTTGCGGCAGGAATCGGCCCGGACGGCGCGGTGCTGGCCGAGGCGGCGCGAGGGGCGTTCGCGGTCGGACTCTCCGCGACGCTGTGGGTCGGCGCCGGCGTCCTGACGGTCGCCGCAGCAGTGTGCGCAGTGCTGGCCCCCGGCCGGGCCTCGGGTGCGTCCCGTCCCGTCGACCCGGCAGCCCAGGGCGAGAGGCCCAGCGAGACAACGCCTCGAGGTGCGGCATGACGTTCACCCAAGTCGAGACGTCCCGCGGCAGCTTCGGGGTTCGCCGGCACGGCGAGGCGGGGGAGATCGTGGTGTGCGTGCACGGGTTCCCCGATGACGCCTCTACCTACGACGGCCTCGCGAGTTCGCTGGTGGACGCGGGATATCGGGTCGCGGCGGTCAACCTTCGCGGCTACTCGCCGTCGCCGCTGGACGGGTCACTCGCGCTCGACGACCTGGTGAGCGACCTTCTCGTCGTGATCGACCAGCTTTCGCCGGACACGCCGGTGTCGCTGATCGGTCACGACTACGGTGCCCAACTGGCATACCCGGCGATGGCACGGTTCCCGCAGCGGTTCCGCCGAGCCGTGCTGCTCGCCGGTGCCCACCCCGCCTTCATTCGGCGCAATGCCAGGCGATCGTTGCGGCAGATCTGGATGAGCCGTTACATCGTGTTCTTCCAGCTGGGCAGGTTTGCCGATCGGCGGGTGGCCCGCCGTGACTTCGCCTACGTCGAGAAGCTGTGGCGATGGTGGGCGCCCGGGTTCACGTTCCCCGTGGAGCACTCCGCACAGGTGAAGGCCACCCTGCGGGACAGCATGCCGGCACCGGTGGCCATGTACCGGTCGGGCAGCTTCACGGTGCCTGCCGACGACATTGCGGTGCCAACGCTCTACATCACCGGCACCGACGACGGGTGCGCCCTGCCATTCCTCGCTGATGGCCAGGAGGCACTGTTCACCACCGGCTACGCGGCCGAGACCTGGAGCGGAACCGGTCATTTCCCACACCTGGAGCAACCCGATCGCACCGCCGAGGCCGTCGTCGAATGGCTGCGACAGTGATGACCCAGCGGGCTGCGGTCGTCCGAGTTCAGCGGTCGCCGGTGAGCGGGCGCGCAATGGGCACTCTGATGCCATGGACACCCGCTACCTCGCGCACCTGGCGGCCGGCTCGGACTTCTACGAGCTCGCCTGGGCCGACGCGGGCCCGGCCGATCTGGCCGTGGACGGGCTCCCGGCCGGCTGGCGCCGGGACGACCGCGGGCCGTGGCTGGTCTACCGGGACGACGCCGCACCACCCGACGCCGGCTGGAAGGTGCACGTCGCGGTGCGGCCGGAACGCGCCAGGGCGGTCGTCCCGGCGGTGGTGACGGTCTGTCTGCAGAATGAGGTCGCGGTCAAGACCCTTCGCAGTACCAGGCTCGTCCGGCTCACCCAGGCGAAGTACTCACCACCGGCCGCCAGCGGGAAGGTCATCACGGCGTATCCCGCCGACGAGGACGCGCTCGAGCGGCTGGTCGACAGGCTCACCGATCTGCTCCGGGGCGAACCAGGAGTACGGATACCGGGCGAGATCCCTGTCTCCGGAACACCGATCACGCTGCGGTTCGGCGCTTTTCGCGGGCTCTGGCTGGCGGGAGCCGACGGCCGGGCTGTACCCGGGATGCGGACTGGCGGACGAACAACCCCGGACCGCAGGGCCGGAGCACGGCCCGACAGCGATCCGCGGACCATGCCGAGGTACATCGCGGCCCTCAGCGCGGCGGCGCACCAACAGGACAGCGGAGAAAAGCTGGATATCCGCGACGCTGTCCTGCTGCACCGCAGCAACGCGGGCGGGGTGTACCGCGCGGTCTGGCCCGACGGGCGCACGGTCGTGGCGAAGGAGGCGCGGCGGCACACCGGATTCGACGGCGGCGGCGCCGACGCGGTCACCCGGCTACGTCATGAATGGGCTGTTCTGCAACGGCTTTCCGGCTCCGGGGTGGCACCGGAGCCGGTCTCGTACGTCACGGTCGGGTCCAGCGACTTCCTGATCATGGACTACGTGCCCGGCAGCAGCGCCGCCGCGGCGATGGCCGGCACCCACCCGGGGGTCGTGCCAGGTGCGCCGCCGGGATCCGGGGACGCCTACCGCCGGTGGGCCGAGCAGTTCGTTGAGAGAACTCGAAAAAGTCTGTGCGCCATGCACTCCCGCGGGATCGTGCACCGCGACCTGCACCCCGGCAATCTCATCGACGCCGGCGACCGGGTGGTGCTGATCGACCTGGAATCGGCCGCACTGGACGGCCTCACGATCACCACCGACGTCCGTAACAGCGCGTTGGGCGCCGCCACCGGCAGCGGCCCCGAGGCGGATCTGCGGGCGCTCGACCGGCTGCGCACCGTCCTGGTCAACCCGCTCGCCGTCCTGCTGGACGCCCGGCCGGACCTGGCGAACGAGCTGATCCGCGTCGGAGAGACCGACCTCGATCACGACGGAGCCTTTCCCGCACAGCCGGCACCGGAGCAGATCGCCGACCGGGTCGCCGCGGGCATCGCGCTGTCCGCGACACCTGATCGGCCGGACCGGCTCTTCCCCTGTGACATCGACCAATTCGTCACCCCGCACGCCGATCTCGGCCTGCTGCACGGCGCCGGCGGAGTTCTGCTTGCCCTGCACGCAGCCAGTCGCGACATAGCCGGAAACTGGACCGAACGGCTGCTGACCGACACCGCCCGGGCAACAGCGTGGACCAGGGGACTGGCCGACGGGGTCGACGGGGTGGCGCTATGCCTGGCCCTGCTCGGCCAGTACGCGGCGGCGGCGGCGCTCGTCGACCGACTGGTCGACGACAAGACGGTCACCACCGCCGCGCCGTGGTGGGCCGCGGGGCGCACCGGCATGGCCGTCACCGCCGCCGAACTCGCCGGCGAACTGAACGACACGAGGCTGGAGGACCGGGCACGCCGGCACGTTGCGTCCGTCATCGATGCCGTCGACCGTGCCGAACCCGCGGCCGGCCATCGGCCCGGCCTGCTCACCGGATGGGCCGGCGTGGCCCTCGGGCTGCTCCGGGTCGCCGAGCTCAGCGACGACCCGACCCTGCGGGCGGACTGCCGGGCGGCGGCTGACCGGGCACTACGCAGAGAGCTGGCCAGCGCTGTCCGGGTCGGCTCCGGGATGCTGATGCGGGACCGCCGGAAGGTGATGCCCTACCTCGGGATCGGCAGCGCGGCAACCGCTCTCGCTGCCGATGCACTCGAGGCAGTCGGCAGAAAGCAGGATCCGGAGATCATCCCGGCAGTGGCCGCGACCCTGCGCAGACCCGTCGTCATCGGCGCCGGACTGCTGCTCGGCCGCGCCGGAATCCTGCTCACACTGGAACGGCTGACCCCGACCGATCCAGCAGTCGCCGGACACCGTGACCGGCTGAGCTGGCATTGCATGCCGCCGCGGTCCCAGCAGCTCCGCCGCGAAGACCCGGCGGCCCTGCTGGTCCTCGGCGAGCAGAACCTGCGCTGCGCAGCGGATCTCGGCACGGGAGCCGCCGGGGTGCTGCTCGCCCTGGACACCCAGCACAGGGATCCACTGGCCGACGTCCTCCGGCTCCCGCGCGGACAGAGATGACAATCGTCATCCCGTACCGCTGACACCGCGCACTGTCGGCGCCCTCGCACAGCGACAGATACTCGGATCGTCAGACCACCATCCGGCCGCTCATCGGCGGCCACCGGCGAAGGGCAGCGTCATGACCGTCAGCGAACTGCAAGCACTGGAACGCGAATCGACCGACCAGGACGTCGAACTCTGCGCCATCTCCTTCATCTCGATCTTCATCTGCGAATGACCACCGCCGGTTCTCGGGCGGTGGAAGGTGAAGGTCGACGAGCGCCTCCAGGTGCGCCGGCTCAAGGTTGTCCGGTTTCGTGGGGTCCGGACAACAGACGTCAGCGGTGACGCCGGCTTCGGACCCGTAGACCTCGATGTTGAAGCCGGCACGCTGGTCGCGGTCTCGCCCCCGGCACGCGGCCGGACACTGCTGGACGTTCTGGTGGGTCGAGTCGAGGCGGTCGGCAGCATCGAGATCGCGGGCCGGGTCCTGAACGAGCTGACGGCGGACCAGCGGCGGACGCTGTGCCGCCGCAGCATGGCGAAGGTGACGTTGACCGCCGATGGTGGTGCGCCGTTGCCCGGCACCACGCAGGACGGTTCCCCGGTAACCGTCCGGCAGTTCCTGGCCCCCGGCCCCGGGCGTCCGGCCGCGACGCCGCCTATCGGTCCGGCCCTTCCGCTGCGCCCGTTGCTCGACTCTCCGCTGTCGGAGTTGGACGCCCCGACCCGCGGGCTGCTGGCCATTGCCCGCGCACTCAGCACGCACGCGGATGTCCTGTTATTGGACATCACGGCCGTACCGGATGAATCACCTGTTGCTGCGAGATTGGCTGGAGCACTGCGTGATCTGGTCGATCTGGAGGGACGTACCGTGGTGGTGACAGTCGGCCATCCGGTACTTCTCGACGTGGCCGAACACGTGATCAGCCTGCCCGCCGGGTGACCGCAGCTCCGCCCAGAGGCTTCGTGACGGGGGTCGAGACAAGTGCTGTTCCCGATGCCGCCCGGCCGCGACGCCCGGGCGGCCCTGGTGACCAGCTGGATCGTCCTTGCCTACTTGTTGATCCAGCTGATCGCGTCGATGTCGTTGCAGGTCGACGACTCGCTGGTGCTGATCCGCCGGCTCGCCGCGATCTGCCTGGGTGTCTTCGCCGTGCTGGGGTTCCTCCGCCTGCAGGGCCAGGTCCTGCTGGAGGAGCGCGTCGTCACGCCGTGGTTGCGCTGGTCGCTGATCGCGGTCGGCCTGCTGATGCTGCCGCTGTCCGAGGCCTGGGCGATGCTGGGCGTCTCCCTTGCAGCGCTGCTGCTGACCTCGACCGTCAAGCAGATCTGGGTTCTCGGCATCACGATGACCGGCCTGGCCGTGTTGACCCTCGTGCTGAACGACTCGACGCCGGTGGCGGTCGTCGCGATACCGATGGTGTGCTGGCTCGCAGCCGGGGTGATCACCGTGCTGACCCGGATCGCTCTGCGGACCGAGGCCCTGCGGGCGGCCCGCGAACAGCTCGCCCGCCAGAGCATCGACGAAGAGCGACACCGCATCTCGCGGGAGCTGCACGACATCCTCGGCCGCACGCTGATCGCCGTCTCGGTCCGCACCCAGACGGCGCTGCGGTTGGTCGATCGTGATCAGGACGCGTGCCGCAATCAGCTCGAGCAGATCGCGGCGGCAACCGCCGACGGGCAGGCGCAACTTCGCCGGTTGATCCACGGCGAGATCATCGTCGGGCTGGACACCGAACTGGAGAACGCCGCTGACCTGTTCGACCGGTTGGGTGTGCAGGTCGAGATGGACACCCGCCCGGTGTGCGCGGAAGCTGTCGAGGTGCTGGCCGCCCAGGTGCTCCGCGAGTCGGTGACGAACATGCTCAAGCACAGCCGGCCACGTCATGCGTGGATCTCCGTCCGCGACGAGGGCATGGCAACCGTCGTCACCGCGATCAACGACGGCTCACCGGCAACCGGGCCGAGAAGCGGCGGGACCGGCCTCGCGGAGCTGGCCGTCCAGGTCAGGGAGGCGGGCGGAACCATGGAGGCGGGCACCGTGGAGGGGGGCCGGTTCAGGGTGATCGCCCGGATCCCGCACGTCGACGAGCGTCAGGAGAGCCTCACATGACGGCCGACACCCGGCTCCGGCTGCTGATCGCCGACGACGCCGACCTGGTCGCCGAGGCACTGCAGGCGCTGCTGGAGACGTACCCGGAATTCGACGTCGTCGCCAGGGTCAACCGCGGTGACCACGTGCTCGCCGCCGTCCGCGAACACCGACCCGACGTCGCGCTGCTCGACGTCGACATGCCGGGCGCGACCGGTATCGAGGCCGCCGCGCAGGTCGTGGCCGAGTTCCCCGAGTGCCGGGTACTGCTGCTCACCGCCCTAGAGGGGAGCGGTCACCTGCACCGCGCGCTGTCCGCCGGCAGTTCCGGGTACATCCTCAAGTCGACTACCGCCGACCGGCTGGTCGAGGCCATCCGCACGGTCGCCGACGGCGGCACCGTCGTCGACCCAGCCCTGGCCGCGGTGGCGTTGCGGCTAGGGCCCAGTCCGCTGACCGAACGGGAGACCGAGATCCTCCGGTTGGCGGGAGCCGGAACCGACACCGCGTCGGTGGCCGAACAGCTGTACCTCTCCCGCGGAACGGTGCGCAACTACCTGTCCCGGGCGATCACCAAACTGGACGCCGCCAACCGTGCCGAGGCCTACGCGAAGGCCGAACGGCACGGCTGGCTCTGACGGTGGAAGGCGCCGGCGTCAGCGCACGTCGGCCCGTCGGACTACCCCGACACCGACCGCCAGCAGCGCGAGAACGACCACCAGGAAATAGATCCCGGAACCAAGCTGGCCCCACGGCACCGCGAATCCGTCCTGCATGCCGACGAAGTGCCGGGCATTTGCGAACGGCAGGAAGCCGCCGATCTGCTCGCCGACGCCCGGCAGCAGGGACGGCAGCAGGGTCTCGAACAACGCCGGCCAGAGCACGACGACCGCCGCGGTAACCAGGACGTTGCGGATGATCGCGGCGACCGCCAACGCGAACAGCGCGGCGACCGCGGCCACCAGCGCGGTCCGCAGATAGACACCTGCGGCGTCCGACGACCAGGGGTCGAGGTCCGTCGCGGCCAGGCCGCCCACCCAGCGGAACACGACCGCCGAGAGGACGGTGGCGATGCCGCCCGCGACGAAGGCGGCCGCCGCCACCACACCACCCTTGGCCAGCAGTACCGGCCAGCGGCGCGGCGTGACCATGAAGGCGGTGCCGATGGTGCGGTGCCGGTACTCGACCAGCAGGCACAGCGCGCCCAGCAGCATGACGGCGGACAGCCCAGCCCCCGGGACTCCGTCACCGAGCATGCCGGCCGTGACGATCGTGGTGTCGGTGTCCAACGCCGGGGTCCGGCAGGCGGCGCCGGGTGCGGCGCAGTACGCCTCCCGGCTGCCCATGGCGAGACCGAGCAGCGCGGTGACCAGCACCGACAGCCCCACCGTGGCGACGGCGGCGATGGTGAGCAGCCGGGTGCTGCGGAGCTTGGTCCACTCCGATTCGAGCAACGTCATCGGTCTGTCCCCCTCTGGTCGGTGTCGGCACGGGGCGGCCCAACGGCAGCGAACTCGACCTCGCCGCGGGTCAGGCCGCGATAGGCCTGCTCCAGTGAGGACTCCCGCTCGATGCGCCGGAGTGCCACCCCGCCCTCCATCAGCGCGGCGGCGATCTCGGCCAGCGAGCCGCCGGAGACCCGGAACACCCGGCTGCCGCGCCGCGCCGCCACCGGCGTCAGCTGCCAACCGCGGGCGACGGCCACCGCGTCGAGGGTCGCCAGAACCATCGCACCGTCATCGATCTCGATCTCGGTATCGCCGGCAGCGCCGGTGGGCAGATCGGCGACGGCGCCCTCGAAGAGCACACTGCCGCGGCCCAGCACGACCACCCGGTCGGCGGTCCGGTCCACCTCGGACAACAGGTGCGAGGACACCAGAACGGCCCGGCCGAGCTCGGCCTGCCGCAGCAGGAACCCGCGGATCCAGTCCACCCCGGCCGGGTCAAGCCCGTTGAGCGGCTCGTCATAGACGAGTACCGCAGGGTCGCCGAGCACCGACGAGGCAATGCCCAGGCGCTGCCGCATCCCGAGCGAGAACGCGCCGGCCGGCCGATCGGCCACCTCCGACAGCCCCGCCTCGGCGAGCGCGACATCCACCCTCGACGTCGGTATCCCGGACGCCTGCGCGATCCACCGCAGGTGATCGGCCGCGGACCGCTGCGGATGCAGCCACGAGGCGTCCAGCAGGGCACCGACCGTCCGGTAGGGCCGGCGGATCGCGGCGAACCGGCGGCCGCCGATCAACGCCTGCCCGGCCGTCGGCCGCTCCAGGCCCAGCAGGATCCGCAGCACCGTCGTCTTTCCGGACCCGTTGGGTCCGAGCAGACCGGTCACCCCGCCCGGCGCGACGTCGAAGCTGACGTCACGCAGGGCGGTGTGCGAGCCGTACGTCCGGCTCAGACCCCTGACGCTGATGCCTGTGTCACTCCGCACGGGTCAGCCCGCGGGCGCGCGGCCGGTCCACCACCAGGTAGACCAGCGCCGCCACCAGCACGGTCGCTGCGGCGATCACCGCGGCGGTCGTCTGCTGTCCGCTCGCGAGCATCGCGAAGGCGAACACCATTCCGATCGCGATCACGATTCCGAAGCGGGCCTGGGACATCCAGTACTTGCTCTTGGAAGACATAGGAATCACCTTTCCGTCGGTTCTGTCATCGTGCTTTTCGGGCATTTCAGGGAGCATTCTCACTGCTCTTCAGTGCGAGGGCATCGAGCACTTCTTCGATGTCCCCGAGCGCGGCGGAATTCCCGTGTTCCAGGCCCACGCTCGCCGTATTCAGAACAATTTCGTCAACTCCTCTCCGTAAGTACCCGATCACAGTATCGGCAATCTCATCGGGGCTTCCGTAGACGAAAAGACCTGAACGCACAGCGGCGCGCAGATCTCCCGCCTGATTTCCGGTGATATCGACACCCGCCTGCCGCAGCATTCCGGCGTAATGCGGTTGCTTGATGTGCATCCCGCAACCCAGATGGGCCAATCGCACGGGATTGCGATCCGGACGGGCGACGGCACACTGCACGATGCTCACCACCCGTGGCCTCTTTCGCCCGGCAGTGGCCGCACCATCGGACAATTGCGACATCAAGGTGGTGGCCAGATAGTCCGGTGGGGTGAGCCAGGTGACGACGAAATCGGCAACCTCACCGGCCAGTCGCGCCATCCGCGGACGGAGCACGCCGCAGCCGATCTCGACCTCGGGGGCGTCCAAAGGGTAGAGCCGCAGTGCCGGCCGGCGGTCAGCGGGGGCCTGGTCCGGATCCCGCAGATCCTTCATCTGTTGCAGGTAGTCGGCGGTGAACCGTGCGGGCGAGCTCAGCGGCTTGCCGAGCAGGGCCTGCGCCATCGACAGCGTGCCCATCCCGTAGCCGGCCGCCACCGGCCGGCCCATCAGCGCGGCGACGGTCCGGGCCTGCGTGAGGGCGTCGAACGGGGTGCGCAGCGGGGCGACACCGACGCTCAGCCCGACGTCGACGCTGACCCCGCGACCGGCCACCGCGGCGAGTGCGGCGTGTGGTTCCAGCATCAGGGACTGGCCCGTCCACAGCCGCAGGTTCCGTCGTTCGCACAGCCGAGCGTGCTCCAGAAGGGTGTCCAGCGAGTCGATCTGCTGACCGAACAGCACCGAAACGGTCATCGCGACACCCCTCCGTCCGGGATCCGGCGGGTGAAGGCGGTCGGGACCCACACCTGCCGGCCGGCGAGCGCCGTGTCCAGTTGCAGGCCGGTGTCGGCGATCCCGGACCAGCCCAGGAAGTAGCCGAGCAGCGCCTGCTTCTCGCGGTTGCCGGTGAAGTAGCCCTCGTCCTTGGCGTGCTTGCCCACCCGAGCCCAGTAGTCCGCGGCAACCTGTACCGGCCACCGCTCGTCCAGGCGCTCCGCCAGCCGGATCAACGACTGCACGACACCGGCGGCGCCGTGGCACACCGAGAGGTCGACCGGGCGGCCGACCGGCGGCAGCGTTGTCGCCCGGCGGGTCAGCTCGGCCAGCGGGAAGTCCGCGTCGGGGGTCATCTCCGCTGCCACCATCAGCAGCCCGCCGTACCCGGAACACCAGGCGCGGGGCAGGTTGTCGATCATGTCGGACAGGCCGGCCGCCAGCCGCTCCGCCTCGTGACGGGCGGCGTTCGAGTCGCCCAACCGACCCTGCATCCTGTGCCGGGCCCAGGCGATCCCGAGGTCGCCGTGCGCGAGGTCCCAGGGTCCCTTGCCGGCGGTCGGTGCTGCGGTCGCCCGCAGCACCCGCGACAGCAGCTCGTCGGGAGTGTCCGGGTAGCTCGCCAGCAGCAGGCCGACACCGGGCAGCCCCTTCATCAGGTCGCCGGTGGCCAGGCCATCCGTTCCGGAGAGGGCAAGGGCCACGGCAGTCTCCGCGCCGGGCAGCCGGTGTGCCTCGGGGTCGAGCGCGTACTCCAGGGAGATCGGCCCGGACGCCACCGAGAGCGGCACACCCTCCAGCGACTCCCGGTAGCGCCGGCGCAGGGAGTGCACGCCGCGCCGGACAGCGCCGAGATCGGGGTCGGCCAGTCGCTCGAACAGCACATGCAGCCCACCGGCGTCGTGCAGCGAGATGCAGGTGCCCGGGTCGAAGGTGGCCATGTCGGGGCCGTGTGCCCCGCCCACCCAGCCGATCTCGTCGCCGTTCACGCCGCGGACCCGCACGGCGACCTTCCGCAGACGGTCGACGACGCCGTCCACGTCGACGCCCTCGGGGCCGAAGCACTCCGCGAACGGTCCGTGGCCGGCGGGGCGGTAGCCGGGGTCGTTGCGGAATCGCACCGCGCGGAGCTCCGACAGGCCCTCCTCGATGATCAGTTCCTCGAAGGCGAGCGCCTCCTCGCCGGCGAGCTGCAGCCCGGTCCTGGCCCGGTCGGCCGGTCCGAGGTCGCAGTAGGGCACGGAGCTGAAACCGCCTGCCTCCAGCCGCACGTCGTCGGAGGGCACCACGAAGTACGGCACATCCCCATTTGCCAGGGCGGCCCTCTCGGCGTCGGCGATGAACTCCCGCACGTACGGCCGGTCGTAGCCCATCGGCGAACGGAGCATCCCGATCACCCGGTCGAACGACTCCCGGCTACGCAGGTTGTCAGGGTGCGTCGCCGCGTTCAGGATCCGGCCGTAGACGGCGGTCGAACGGAAGATCTGCCGGATCCGCACCGGGGCGGCGGTCAGCTGCCGGGACAGTGCGTCCCGTTCGGCGGCCACCGCACGGTAGCCGCGGCGGAACCCGTCCAAGAACTCCGCGCCGTGGTCGAGCACATCGGTGCTGCTACCGTCCGCGCGGTGTAGCACGTTGGCGGTGTGCGCGTACCGGAACGTCTGCTTGGCGATGTCCACGGCGTCGGTGTCCCGGTTCACCAGCACGAAATCGGTTCGCTCGGACTGCTGCTCCCACGGCACTCCGATGCCGGCCATCAGCACGCTGTAGGGCCCGGTCGGCAGCCGCTGCGGCAACAGCACCGTGCTGGCCAGCGACAACTTCACCCTGGCCGACAGCGCGGTCGACAGGTCGCTCGCTGCGAGGCTCATGTCGGTGTGCAGCACCGTCTCCAGATCGACGAGTACGGGGTGATCCCCAGCGGCGACGACGTTCTCGTGATGCATGTCGGTGGCGCCGAGGACGGCCATCACGGCCGACACCGCACCGAAGGAGCGGTAATACTGCCGGACGTCCGCCTCCGATGCCGCGTCGACCTGCGAGACCTCGCGCTGCCAGCCGTACCCGCCGCGATCCACGGAATCCGGGGCACAGTCGGCGATGTCGAAACCGATGGCGGAGGACAGCAGCTGCAGGCAGCGTCGGGTCAGCACCTCGGGACCCAGCGTGCGGGGTTTGTAGATCACCCGGTGGCCGCCGGCGAAACGCAGCGCCGCGACCATCCTGCCCTGGTTGTGCGAGTCGGAACCCAGATGCTGGATCTCGTCCAGGACCGCGTCCGCGGGAAGGAATCCCGCCGCCACCAGCTCTTCCCGGTCGCCGGCGAAGCGGTCGCAGATCTCCTCGACGTGGGTGATCGACTGCCTGACGACGGCGTCCACCAACTCCCCGAACACCGGGTACTTCTCGGTCCACCCGGCGACCACGCCGGCGTCGAACGACTCGGTGTACCGGCGTGCCGCGACGTCCGACGCGGAGTCGACCGGCAGGCCCAGGCCGCGGCGGAACTCGTGGAACTCCACCACGAACACCCTCGGCGTGAGTAGCGCGAGCCGTTGCTCGATGCACCGCTGCACCGCCGACCGGATCAGCTCGCCGGGGATACCCCAGTCGTGACCGGCTGCGGCGCGGTCGATCTGGTCCCGATAGAGGGCAAGGAACGCCGCGGTGACCTTGTCGACCTGCTGGGGAGCGATCTGCTTGTCCTGAGGAAGGGAGCGGACGTCATCCATGTGCTGCCACCTGCCTTGTGTCGCCGAACATCCGGGCGTAGAGACCACCACGGCCGGTCAGCTCGTCATGGGTGCCGACGTCCTCGATCCGGCCGTCCGCCATCACCAGGATCTGGTCGGCGTGGATCACCGTGGACAACCGGTGGGCGATGATGATCTGCGTGCAGTCCAGCCGCGCGATGCTTTCGTGCACCAGTCGCTGGTTGGAATTGTCCAGTGCGGAGGTCGCCTCGTCGAGCACCAGGATCTTCGGCTGCCGGATCAGCGCCTTGGCGATGGCGATCCGCTGCCGCTGGCCGCCCGAGAAGTTCGATCCCATCTCGGAAATGACCGTCTGGTAGCCCATGGGCAGTTGGTCGATGAAATCCATGAACGGCAGTTCCCGGCAAATGGCGATCGCCTCGTCCTCGTCGGCCGCGGTGCCCAGGGTCAGGTTCGAGGCCAGCGTCCGGTTGTGCAGGAAGCCGTCCTGCGGGATGTACCCGATGTGCGAGCGGAGCGCGTCGAGGTCGAAATCGCCGGCATCGTGGCCGCCGTAACCGATCCGGCCGGTGGTCGGCGGGTAGAGGCTGCAGAGGATCTTGCCGAGGGTGGTCTTGCCGGACCCCGACTCGCCGACCAGCGCCACCACGGACCCGGGCTTGATGGTCAGGTCGACCGATCGGATCACCTCCGGTGAGTGGTCGGTGTAGCTGAAGCCGACCTCCCGAAGGCGGATACCGTTGTCTGGCAGCGCCTTCCGGGTGCCGGTGGAGACCTCCGGGGGGTAGGCGTAGATGTCGTCGGCGCGTTCGAGGTAGCGCGACGCGACGGTGCATTCGGTCCAGCTGCCGAAGACCGACGAACTGAGCCCGAACAGCAAGGCCGCAACACCCTGCACCGCAACGGCCTGGCCGAGCGAGACGCTGCCCGATGAAACCCAGGCAAGGCTGACGATCATCACCGACAGCGGCGCGAACGCCTGCACGCCCATGATGGCCGAGCCGATCCAGCCCTGCTGGATGCGCATCCGGCGGACCATCGCGGTGAGCGCGTCCCGGTACGAGCCGCGCCAGTCCTCGAGGTAAGTATCGGAGTAGCCGCCGATCCGCAGGTTGGTGATCGACACGACGGCGTCCAGCTGGATGCTCTGGGTACGGCTGTTGTGGTGCACCTCGCTGTCGGTGGAATCCTTCACCAGGCGCTGGCTGAGCACCAGCAGCACGATCACCCCGATGACGACGGCCAGCACGGCACAGCCCAGCGGAACGGCGACCCAGAATACATAACCGAGCAGCACCAGGGCGGAGAGTGCGTCGAGGAATCCCTGGACCAGTTTGGTGGCGATGATGTCCCTGACCTGGTTCATGCTGTTCAGCCGGTACATCAGCTCGCCGGGCGGGCGGCTCATGAAGAACTTCAGCGGCAGCCTGATGAGGTGCTCGAACGCGCTGTTCAGCAGTTGCCAGCTGACCGCACTGACCAGCCTGGTGGTGACGTACGTACGGACGATCAGCACTCCGACGAAACCCGCGGCCACCGCGAACACCGTCGCGAGTGCGGTGGGCAATTGGAAGTCGGGTCCGGTGGTGGCGTCGACGAGCGACTGGGTGAGCAGCGGGATCGACAAAGTGAAGCCGAACACCAGCATGCTCAGCAGGATCAGCGCGGCATACGTCCGGCCGGCGGAGTGCGGCCAGATCGGCTTCCCGCGCCACGCGGCCAGCACGGGCCGGCGGGCCTGTGGGAAGTCCGCGCCGGGCCGGGGGAGCAGCACCTGACCGGAGAAGTCCTCCTCCATCGACGGCCGGGTCACCCTGGTCCGGCCGACCATCGGGTCCATGATCACGGCGTAGGTCGCGGTGAGCTTCTCGACGACGACAAAGTGATACCCCTTCCAGTGCGCGATGAACGGCGCGTTCAGCAGGTCCAGCCCGGCCGCGGCCTTGACCCGGTACGTCTTGGTCTCCATCCCTCGCCGGCGCAGCAGCTCACCGATCTGCCGCAGGCTGAGCCCGTCCCTGCCCGGCTCGATCAGCGCGCGCAGGTCGGTGATGGACAGCTCCTGGCCGTAGTAGGCCAGCACCGAGCGTGCGGCACACAGGCCGCATTCGGTCTGCGCGACCTGGAGGGAGACGGGAACCTTGGTCATGACCGCACTCCCAGGGCTTCAGAAGGCAGTACTGCCAGGGACGGTACTGCCAGGGACGAGTACTGCCAGGGACGGTGGTGCCAGGGACGGTGGTGCCAGGGACGGTGGTGCCAAGGACAGTGGTGACGGGAGCGGTGTCACCGAGAGCCGGGACGCCAGGTGCCAGGCCACGCCGGCGCGGCCTACCAGCAGGGCGGGGCTGTGGTTGTAGCGGATACCCGGATCGTCCAGGGATTCGGTGATCCGTTCCGGGTCGAGGTATCCGGCCAGTTCCGCCCGCAGTGCCCTGGCGTCGGTGCCGGCCGCGCCGGGGACCAGGCCGAGAGCGTCGTGCAGGCCAAGCATCCCGTGGCACAGGGTCAGCGAAGTAGATACCTTCCCGGCCCGCATACCATCGAGAAGATCTGCCAGCACGGCACTGTCGACGAGCCCGTGGGTCGCGGCCTCGGATAGGGCGACCATGATCCCGGCGGAGCCGTTGCACCAGCTGTCGGAATGGTTCTCTTCGCCAGAGCGGTTGGTCCGGTACCCGCCGCTGCGTCCGCGGAAATGCCGATCAAGCTCGTCCCGGACGGCGCCGGCGAGCAGGGCTGCGGATTCGCCGCCGGTGGCCCCGAATGTCCTTGCCGCGAAGTGCAGCAGCCCGGCCAGTCCGTGCGCCATCCCGGAGTACTCCTGCTGACCGATGACGCCCGAGCGCAGCGCCTGTGCGCAGGCCTGCACGGCAGCGGTGTGCGCGTCCGGGTCGTCTGCGGGTGACCCCAGCGCCTGGCGCACCAGCAGGGCGCCGATACCGCCGGAGACCGTGTCGAACCATCGCGGGTCGACCCGGCCGGAGCCTGCTCGAGGTCCGTTGTCCTGCAGGAACTGCCGACCGAGCAGGGCGGCGTCGACCATGTCGGTATTGCCCAGGATCCGCCCCGCGGTGGCCATCGCCCACACCGTTCCAGCGAAGCCGTTGTACGCGCCGGTGCCGGCCTGCGCAATGCTGCGCAGCTCGTACTTGCGGGCGGACAGCACGTCTGCGGCGGGCAGGAAGACAGATTCTGCGGCGTCGACGAAAGTGCTGTTCCCGCGGATCGCACCGAGCGCGGCCAGCGCGAGCGCAGGACCGACCCGGCCGGTGTAGAGGTCGTAGCCCAGCACACCCGGCGGCCACGGCCGGTTCATCTCGGCCGATGCCACAGGCCCGATCCAGGTGCGGGGGAGATGCGCGTACCTGTCCTGCACCATGGTCGCGACGAGCTCGTGCCCGAGCCGGTCTGCGATGTCCGCGAGATCTGATCCTGCGTCACCGGGATGGGCCGCGGCGGATGCTGTGAGGATCTGCGCTGAATGCGACATGCTGTGCTGATCGGGCAGTTTCGCGTTGAAGGCGACCCGGATCAGGTGCACCTGCTGAGCGAGGTCGTCATCGGAAAGGCCGACCAGCTTCTCTTGCAACTGCTCCAGCGGCGTCGTGTCGAACGTCGCCGTCACGGTGCGGTTCGCGGAGCCGTCGGTGACGTCCGTGCCATCGGCCTTGATCAGGAAGAAGGGGACGTCGGACGCCCACAGCTGGGCGCATTCGGACTCGACCAGACGGGTGTCCGCGCCGCGGCTGGCGATACCGATCCGCTTTGTCAGGCCGCGGGCCAGGTCGGCGTCGACGCTGGCAGCGCTACCGGTCAGCATCCGCAAGCAGTGGCCGTACTGCACGGTCGCGTTGTGGATGTAGCGCAGCTCGGCGCCGGCGAACCGGATGCGCACCGCACGCTCGAACGTGCCGCGGTTGGCCAGGATCAGCCGGTAGACCTCGCTGAAGCCCTCGACCATGTCGTCGCAGGCGGCCCGGACCGCCATCGCGGCTGCGACACCGACGCTGTCGCGGTGCATTGTCATGGGTGCGGGCCCGTCGTCCCAAACGACCTTCATGTCCGCGCGGAACGGTGATTGCACGCGGAACGTCCGGAACGGGCCGCGTCCGCCGACCTCGCCGCCGCCCAGGTAGCCGACGTCGACGAAACCCTCGCGACCCTCCTTTGTCACGACGAGTGGGAGCACACCGGTCCCGAACACCGAGGACTCGAGTCGGCGGTAGCCGCTGGCCGCGGTCTCGACAGTGCCGATCGACTTCTGCCGGTGCGGGTGCAGCAGGGTCTCCAGGTCGATCGGCACCGGTCCGTCGGTCGTCGACAGGATGTTGGTGAAGTGCATGTCGCGTGCATTCAAGGCATAGAGCAGGGCGGCGAGTCCGCCGACCCGGCGAAGATCGACCGCGGCATTCGGGTCGACCGTGACGAACTCGACATAGCCGTAACCGCGACGGTTCAGCACCTTGGCGGACAGGAATCCGGTGCCGAACTGACGGTTCAGGAATCCGCAGAGGTTCATGTAGGCGGCTTCGCTGTCGACCGGGCGGGGCTTGTAGACGACCTTGCTGCCGTCGGAATACTCGACCACCGAGACAGCGCGACCGCCGGAGTGGGTGTCCCCGGAGAGCTCCAACCGGACGATCCGCGCGTCCGGTCCGACGCCGAAGGACGCCGCCAGTGCGGGCTGGTCCTGCCGCAACCGGCGCACGGCCTCGGTGATGCCCGCGACCCGCGCGGTCGATGCCGCTCTCGCGCGCTGCCAGAGGATGGGGTACTGCTGGGCGAAACCGTCGAGCCCGTCGATCAGCAGATCGCGGCAGAACTCCCGGTACAGCTCCTCCGGCGCGCGCTCGTCTGCGGGCTGCAGCGACTCCACCAGCGGCCGGATGGCCTTGGTGAGGAAGTCGGCGCCCAGCACCTCGAGGGCGGTGGCGGTGAAGGCCTCGGGGTTGTCGAGGGACGGCTCGAGCAACGGATCCCAGCCGCCGGTCCAGAACTCCTCGGCGACGGCCCGGCTGATCCGTTCGAAGCTGAAACGTTCAGCCGGAGAGCCGAAGTCGGTGGTGGAGTGGATCTGCGGCACCACCGGGTGGGCGGCCGGACCGAGATCGACCGGAAGCGGGCAGTCGTCCAACGGAGAGATGATCAGGTCGATCTCCTCGGCGACGAGCTCAGGGTAGAGACGGCTCCGGTTCTGCACGGTCAAGTCCTTTCATCGGTTGAATGCCGTCGGCCGGCCGCGGGGTCGGCGCTGACCCGCAGCCGGCCGGCGCCGTTCTAGTGCTTCAGCACCGATCGGTGCAGGCGGTCGTCGGGCACGTCTCGGTGGAGATGTAGCCGGAGATGACGGTGACGATGGCGCAGGACCATCCGGTGCCGCCGTGGACGTCACCTTCGGCGAGCTCCAACAGTTCCTCGTCGCTGTAGCGACCCAGTTCCAGCTCTTCGTTCTGCATGTTCGTGGTCCTTCCAGACAGTCGTGTCATGAAGTGGTGCGATGAAGGGTTTCGGGGGGACTTCGGGCGTGGCTACGCGCACCAGCCCATGCACTCGACCGAGAGGGTGCACCAGTTGCCGTCATTGCCGTAGGCATCGCTCAGTGAGAAGGTGTTGGTCGTGCAGGCGCCGAAAGCCTGCGCGTCGAACGCCTGCTCGTCGATCTCTTCGATCCAGTCGACGGTCTTCATGGAATCGGACATCGTCGTTCACCCTTTCCTGCATGTGTGCAGAACCGGTGGGGTCTCTGCACTGTCGTGAGAAGGTGTTTTCACCTCCCGGACGGAAACATTGCGCGCGCTTTCCGTTGCAAGAATTGTGGTCTCGCGCACACCGGTGGCGGCAGTGTCCGGGAACACCCTTCGGGCATGACAGGTGTCAGCAGGATGCAGGCGAACTGTCACGAACGGGTGGTGCCGCACGCACACACGAGTCGGCCCCGGCCGCACGAGAGGTGCGGCCGGGGCCGGTGATGCAGGGACTGACCGGGCGGGCTACCGGCGCCCGGAGGAATTCGAGGTGGAGAAGTTCGGGGTGGAGGAGTTCGGCGCGGGCGCCGGCGCGCGCATGCCGGTGCCGGAGCCGCGATCGAACGCCGGGTCGGACGCCAGGTCTCGGGACCGGGTCTCGGAGTACGAGCCGACGGCGACGACCGTGATCACGGCTGAGACGGCCACGTAGATGGCGACCGGGTAACCGTTTCCGAACCCGGTGTAGAGCGCAACAGCGATCAGCGGCGCGAGCCCGCCGGCGGCGATCGATGCCAGTTGGTAGCCGACAGAGACTCCGGAGTACCGCACCTTGGTGCCGAACAGTTCGGACAGGAAGGCCGCCTGCGGCCCGTACATGGCGCCGTGGAACAGAAGTCCGACGACCACCGCGAGCACCGTCAGCGTGAAGTTGTCGGTATCCAACAGAAAGATGAAGGCAAAGGCCCACACGCCGACCCCGATCGCTCCGAAGAGGTAGACCGGTCGGCGACCGATCTTGTCCGAGATGGCGCCCCACACGGGGATTGTCAGCGCATGCACTGCCGCGCCGATCAGGACGGCGTTGAGCGCGAACGAGTTGGAGGCGGTGTGGTCCGGTGGATTCTTCGTCAGGTAGGTCACGATGACCACCGTGAAGATGTAGTACGAGACGTTTTCGGCGAACCGCGCCCCCATCGCTGTGAAGACCTCGCGCGGGTACTTGCGGAACACCTCCCGGATCGGCATGGCCTGCTTCTCGCCGCCTGCGGTCGCCGCCTCCGTCCTGGCCTGTGCCTGCCGGAACACCGGCGACTCCTCTATGGCCAGCCGGATGAACAGGCCGATCAGCACCAGCACCGCCGACAGCAGGAACGGGATCCGCCAACCCCAGGAGAGAAATGCCTCCTCGCTCTGCACCAGGGCCAGCGACGCGAGCAACCCGTTGGCCAGCAGTTGCCCGAGCGGGGCACCGGTCTGTGGCCAACTGGCCCAATACCCGCGGCGGGCGGGATCGCCGTACTCCGACACGATCAGCACTGCACCGCCCCACTCACCGCCCAGCCCGAATCCCTGCACCAGTCGCAGGATGATCAGGATGATCGGCGCGGCCAACCCGATGGTGTCGTACCCGGGCAGCAGGCCGATCAAGAAGGTGGCGATGCCCATCATCAACAGACTGATGACCAGCAGTTTCTTCCGGCCGAGGATGTCGCCGTAATGCCCGAAGACCAGGCCGCCGATGGGGCGGGCGATGAAACCGATGGCGAAGGTGCCGAGAGCGAGCAACACGCCGACCGCCGGATCATTGGCCGGGAAGAAGACCCTGGGAAAGACCAGCGCGGCGGCCACCCCGTAGAGGAAGAAGTCGTACCACTCGACTGTGGTGCCGGCCATGCTCGCTGCGACGACCTTGACGATGGTCGGGCGATTCGGTGGTGTTTGTTTCGTTTGTGACATGTTGCGTGCCATGGGATCTCCCCGTCCTTGCGGCGTCTCGCGCGAGCGGTTCGCGACTGCAGGTGGGGTTTTCCAGGGCGCGACCGGCTCAAACGCCCTTCGCCGGTCGAGGCGCGCCACCGGTCGGCGCGTGATACTGGGCGAATGCCCAACGAGTCCCGCATGGTGTTCCTCGGCTTCGGGAAGTATGCGCGGGCGGACAAGATCTTTGCCCTCGAGCCGATCCGTGGTGAGGACCGCGGCGAGGGCCGACGCACCCGGGTCTGGGTGGAGGGCATCGGCAACCCGGTGATCGCGTCGCGCACCGAGCGCACCATTCTGGCGGACATGGGTCAGGAACGGGCCGCGCAGGCGTTTGTCATCGACGAGGCGCTGGAACTCGCCGAACGATTGGCCGCCGCGGTCGACGCCGGCCGGGTCGATCTCGGCGACCTGGGCAGGCGTGCACGTCATCTGCTCGAGGCGGCGACGAACGCTGCGGCCGAGGTCGACCCGGCCTGACGGTCAGACCGTCAGTGACGGCCCCTCGATCTTCGGTGAGATCACATGCGGCACATCGCGGGCGTGGCCGAGCAGGCCACCAGAAGGTATCCGGATTCACCGGTCCTCGGACCGGCAGGACTCCGTCAACAGGCTGAGCGTCAACGAGAATGCGCGCGGAGTCGGCTGTCTGGCCAGAGATTCAGGCGTGCAATTCTTCGTTGCCGCTGGGGCGTTATGGGATTGGCGTGGCTTCCTCGACGGCTCTGGTTCGCCGGTTGATGCACTCAGTCGACGAACTCTGCCTGAAGGTTCAGCATCCGAACTCTGGCGGACTGCAGCCGGTGGTTCATCACGGTGACGAACCGCTTCGTCAGCTCGTAACCGACGACCGGGTCGGCTTCGCACTTGGCCCGCAGGCACGCGGCGTCGAAGGCGAGCGCGCTGGTGTCGGTGATCGCGCGGGCATCGAAGGTCCATTCGTACGGCGGTACCATCCAGGACCAGCCGACGACGTCCCCGTCCCCCAGTTCATCGAGTTCGACCCCGCGCGCGGGCGTGTGCACCTCGATGGCTACCCGGCCGCGCCGGATCACGTAGAAGTGGTCCGCCGGCGTTCCCTCGCGGAAGAGGAACTCACCCGGCCGGGCGTGCACGTTGACCGCGCAGCCGGACAACAGGTCGGTGGTGTCCGCGTCCAGACCGTGGAAGAACGGGTGTTCAGGCAGGTACTGGTCGATAGTTTGCATGTCACCAGTCTTCGTTGAGTGGTCGCGGTCGGGGAAGGGACCAAAGTCACGGATGGCGGGTACTTTGCGGATCGAAGCAGCGCGGCTCTTGATCGCACGGCCGGAATCGGCCACGGTGTTGCGGGTGTCCCCGACGGGCTGAAGGCGAGATGACGATGGCGGAAGTGCTGCTGTACCACCACGCTCAGGGATTGACGCCCGGCGTGGAGTCGTTCGCCGACGAACTCCGCCTGGCAGGTCACATCGTGCACGTTCCGGATTCATACGACGGCCACACCTTCGAGACTCTGGATGAAGGGGTTGCCTACGCGTCGGCGACCGGCTTCGGAACGATCATGGAACGGGGGGTCGCAGCGGCGGAGGGGCTGGGTGGTTCGCTCGTCTACGCGGGATTCTCGCTCGGGGTGATGCCCGCCCAGCGGCTCGCCCAGACCAGGCCCGGCGCCACGGGGGCGTTGCTGATCCAGTCGTGCCTTCCGGTGTCCGAGTTCGGTTCGGAATGGCCGGCCGGCGTGCCGGTTCAGGTGCACGGAATGGACGCGGACCCGATCTTCGCCGGGGAGGGAGACCTCGACGCCGCACGGGAGTTGGTCGCCGGCACCGAACAGGCCGAGCTGTTCCTCTACAGCGGCGACAAGCATCTGTTCACGGATCCCTCGCTGACGTCGTTCGATCCGTCCGCCTCGGCCCTCCTCACCCGCCGGGTGCTGGAGTTCCTGTCCCGTATCCCCTGACCGGTTGCATTCGTATGGGGAGGGCTGTCGATTTCGCTGCGGCCGGTCCGTCTGGGCACGTGGTCGCGCTGACCAAGCAGACGCCGCCCGCATTCTTCGCACGTTCGCCGTGTCCGGATGCCGGTTCAACACGATGGCCGCCAAGGACATTGCCCGGGAAAGCGCGGGTACGCCGCAGCAGACGCTGACGGAGCTCACCGCGCATGTCGACGACACCACGGCTCCGCCCGGACCTGTCGATTCCTGCTGGGGGAAATGGTCGTACATGGCGCCGACATCCGGCGGCGCTCGGCATCGACGACAGCCCACCCGTTGCCACCACCCCCCAGGCGACCGGGTGATGTGGGAGCGGGTCCTTTCATTGCCTGTAATCGGTTGAGCACATAAAGTCAAGGCCTACGCGAGGGGGACGGCCCGCCGCGCGGGGGGAGCCGGCGGTGAAGCCAACGCACGAGCGGGCGAGGGATCCGCTGGTGCGCGAGGTTCCCGCGCCCGTGCGCGGTTCGCGGGACCTGCCCTGGGCTGCGGACGCCGGCGGCCTGATGCCGATGCCGGTCGCGGGGTTGATCCACGGTTCCGGCGGCCCAGCGGTGCGCAGGCGCGGCGGCGTGAATGACCCGCTGGGTGGGACGGAGCTCAGCGCGGACCTCGCCGGTGTGCTGGATCGTCGACGAGGTGGCGGCGAGCCGCTGCCCGCCGCCATCGCGCAGAACATGGGCGAGGCGCTGCGTGCCGACCTCAGCGCGGTCAGGATCCACACCGGCGCTGAACCGGCGGCGCTCGCCCGGTCGGTGCAGGCGGTGGCCTTCACCCAGGGCACCGATATCTATTTCGGCGCGGGCACCTATTCGCCGGACACGCCGTCCGGCCGACATCTGCTGGCACACGAACTGGCGCACACCGTCCAGCAAGGGGGTGGTGACGGCCGCAGACCCGTCATCGGGAAGGCGACCGACCCCGCAGAGGTCGAGGCGGATCGGATCGCGGACCGCGTCCTGCGGAACCTTCGTCGGCCGACCGACTCCGGCGCGCTGCACAACCTGAATGCGACGGAAGCACGGCAACTCACGCCGCTCAGCCGACTGCGTGCGGTGCGCCGCATGCCCACCGCTTTCGCCACCACACCGGCGGCGACGCTGAAATCCGGTTACGGCCTGCTCGGGATCTTCGCGACCCCCTGGGACGACATCTTGAAGGCGATTCGCGCGTACGCCGCACTCCGAGATGACGATCTTGCCGGACGCGCCGCGGCGCTCGGCCCGTTCCCGCGGTTGATCAGAGCGTGGGAGACCCATCACGGGGTCGGCACCGGCGCAACCTTGAACGCTGACGAGCGAGCCAAGGTCGCCGCCCTCACCGCGCTGCGAACGCTGGTGCACACCGAACACCGCGAGCTCGCGGAGGGCGGAATCCCCGTCGACGAGCGAACGCAGGCCGTCGCCGCACCGCGCTTCAAAGGTGATTACCTGTTGGAGAAGGTGATCCGCGGTCAGACCACCATCAAACAGGGCGACACCGGCCTGGTCGTGACGAAGGTGCAGCAGGCCCTGGCCGATACCTCGCATCTTGCCAGTGACGCCGTCAGTGGCACCTTCGACGACGCCACAGGAACGGGGGTGAAGAGTTTCCAGAAGAAGCAGAAAGTGGTGCAGAGCGGCGTCGTGGATCGCCCGACAATGGCAAAGCTGGACGTGATCTTCACCGGGCACAGCGTCGAAAAGACCCTTGCCCAGGCGCCCACCGTCGGGGCAAAGGGCGCTGCAGGTGAATTCGTCTGGGGCGCCGCCCCTGCGGAATTGACCACCGGAACGCGGGTCCTCGACGGCGCCAACGGAACTGCCGCGCTGGATGCGGTGAAGACCTCTCAAGGCGCCGGACCGGGAGGTCTCCTGCCCACGTTCGTCAGTGACCTACCCGGGAAGGGCAGCTACGAAGTACGGCTCAAGGCATTGGTCCTGCAGATGGTCGACCTGCAATACGACCGACTGGCCAAGGGGAAAGCAGCAAAGAGATCTGCGTCTGATCTGCTGAACTGGGACCAGATCAAACGAGTCGCCGCACGATCGAAGGCGGTCACCGATACGGTCTTCGGCAAATTCGCGGTCGGCCCGCCGTTGTCCCCCGGGGCCGGGATCCACGACGCCTGGGACACGAAGGTCAAACTCCTCAAGGACGTCGGTGAACAGGACAAGGCCGCGATCTGGCGGGTCGAGAAGCTGATGACCGGCGACGAATATGTCCGGCACCTGGACCGCGAGCACGGTGCCATCCAGAGTCGCGGCCCGGAGAAGGCGATCGTCGACAGGGTGACCGCCCAGATCGCCGCGGACAAGCGTGACGAACTGATCGAGACACACAAGGCTTGGCCGGCTTTCGCGTCCGGCGGCGAAGTGAACATCCAACGATTCAGGGAATCCACCATCGGCAGGAACCGTGACCTGATGTGGGACCTGTTCCAAACCGTCGTCCATGAATACCTGCACACACTGGAACATTCCCGATATCGCGGATACCAGACCAAGCTCGGCGACCAGCAGGCGGGCAGCTTCACGCTCCGCGAAGGAGTTGTCGAATACTTCACGTACACGGTGCTCGAATCAGTCACGTACAACGACGAGCTCCGCGTCCTGGTGGAAGGTGAGTTTCACGAAGACGCGGTGAAACATACTCTTCCGCAGTATCACGGTTATGGAGAACGAGCCAATGCCGAGAAATTGGCCGGCGTGGTCGGCGCGCGCAACGTGATGGCGGCCTTCTTCCTCGGCGACGTCGAGAAGATCGGCGGGACGGCGTGACCGATGCACTCGAGTCGGTGCTGCGCGCCTATGTCGACCGCAACCTGCCGCAACTCATGTCCCTCGGCGGGCTACCGCAATCGCCTCCGTTGCCCGAGGTCGCCGCTGCGCTCGGCGCAGATACCGGGGTGTTCGTGCGGTGGTTCCTCGGCGACCCGCCGATCGAGACCTTCTGGTGCCCAGCAATGGCGGACGGCTTCGATCGGGTGAAGATCTGGTTCCGCGGGGACACCGTTGTCAAGCTGGAGGGTGAATACCCGGAGATGGAGCCGGCTGCGGTGGACCCGATCGGCGCGCCCGAGTTGCAGGTGGATCAACCGTCCGACATCGCGAACGATCCGGGAGGCGAGCGAGTGTGGGCAGGCCGGGGCGTTGCCGTGAAACTCAGCGCGTCCGGGGCCGTGGTGCTCGCGCTGACGGTTTTCGCGCCGACGACTCCAGCCGATTATCGCCGAAGCATCCAGGACGACGCGGAGTACCGGGAGGCCCCGGCGCCCGGAGCCGGTGAGGCGACCACACCGTGAATCGGTGAGCATCCTCAGGTCTTGACAGCAGGTGGATCCTTTTCTTGGGAGGAATTCGCCATTCGATGTGATGTCACGCCTTCCGAGGCGCCGTCAGTGGTGGTATGACACGGGCGTTCGTCGGTGGCTCTCTCCTGTGTGCCGGGAAGTGAATCCGGGGTTATGTGTCTCAGAGCCGCTGAGTGCCACGTCAGCAGGGTTGACGGGCCGTCGACGTGCATATTTCCCTGCGCAAATGACGGTGAATTCGAGACAACCGAGGGAGAATCGATGACGCGATCATGTTCGCGGCTCCGCACAGTATTTCTGGTAGCCGTTCTGGGGCTGATACCGGTAACGCCGGCGATCGCCGATACGACCCATTCGCGACACGTCTCATCAACGGTGGTACAGGACTGGGAGCGAACATCAATTCTGACCATCTACGGCGATCCGAAACTCGCTCCGAAGACCCCGATAGCCGTTGGTGTCCCCTACCTGGGGTATACGTCGCTCGCGATGTACCGTGCCGCCCAGGCCGCTGATCGGCAGCACGGGTCGCGGGTAGCAGCGATCGCAGTGGCCGCTCGCGACGTCCTCGTTCACTATTTCCCCGATTCCGCCACCTCGTTGAACGCGCAACTGACCAGAAGCCTCAGCACAGTCGCAGACGGACCCAGCAAGGAACGCGGCACAGCGGCTGGTGCTCGGGCGGCTGGGCGGATGATCCTCAGTCGTGTGGACGACGGCCCGGATCCCTCCATCGTGTACGACCGGGAGGAGGCTCCAGGTGTATGGCAGCCGGCTCCAGGCGGGGCGATGCTGGCTCCGTGGCTCGGTTTCATCGACCCCTTGGTCGTGCGCGGGCCCGTTCGGGTCAAGGGTGTGGACGGTCCCGATGCATTGACCAGCGCCACCTACGCCCGTCAGTACAACGAGGTGAAGCGCCTCGGTGCGGCGACCGCCTCGGTGCGCTCAGACCGACAGACGGAAACTGCGCAGTTCTTCAATTCCAACTCCGCAATCATGGTGACCGAAGGACTGCTCCGATATCTCGATCGGCGGCCGATCGGCCTGATGGACACCGTTCGACTCCTCGCGACCATTCACTCGTCGATGACGGACTCATTGATCACCTGCTGGCGGCTGAAGTATGACGTCGGGTTCTGGCGACCTGTCCAGGCCATTCACGGTGCGGGCGGTGACGGCAATCCAGCGACCGTTCCCGACCCGGCGTGGCAGCCGCTGATTCCCAATCCGCCCTACTCCGACTACGTCAGCGGCCACGGTTGCGTGACGTCCCCGGCGATCGAAACAATTCGGCGCACGCTGGGCGAGAGGACCTCGCTGACGCTGCATTCGGATTCGACCGACACCGACCGGCGCTACGCAAATCTCACGTCCATTGAAACGGATGCCTTCTACGCCCGGATCTGGGGCGGCCTGCACTTCCGCACCGCGATGAACGACGCCTACGCGATCGGGCACGCCACCGCGGATGAGGTTCTGCGAAGGCTCGGCCACTGACATGAAGGACGTCCGATGCCTGCTGGGCCTGCACCGATGGCAACGTAGACACTATCCGGATGGCGGCACCTACCTGGAGTGCTGGCGCTGCAAGAAGGAGCACGAGCGAAGCCGTGACGGGGGATACATCATCAGCTAGCACGAGCCCCCGCCCTCGCCACGCTCCAGACCCAGGGTGGCGAGCAGATCCTCGTGCAGCTCGAACCACACGGTGTGACAGGAGTCGATCTTCGGCTCATCGACCCATCGGCGCTCGCCTCGATCGACCCTTGTGAGTGCTGCCTCGAACCGGTCCGGGTAGAAGGCGAACCGGGACAACGCCTTTGCCAGTTGGTGACCGACCGGACGCAGTTGCCGGGAGAGGTGGGACAGGCTCTTCAGGACGTCCTCGTCCCACGCCCAATCGCCGTGGTCGTTGGCGGCCATCGGTTCGCCCGGTTGGGGGCGGATCTGCCATTTCGCCATCAGGGTCAGCAATCGACCGTTGAGCAGGAGAAACGACTCGTAGGCCGCCTCGACCGTTGATCGCGCGCCCGTCGCCCGCAGTTCCTCGGCAAGCAGGCGGCTGCCTTCCTCGCGGCCTGCCCTGGTGAGGGTCCAGCCGTTGAGGTCCGCAAAGGCGACCCGCTGTACCCAGCCCCGCGCCTCGTCGTCCAGCAGGTGTTCGTCGACGGCGTCGGTGTCCAGCGAGAAGCGACGCGCGATCCCACCCGTGTCCGTCATGCCCTGGATCCGGACGGCATGCAGGACGAGCAACTCCTCCGAGGAGTGAAAGGCCATGGGGGAACGCTACCTTCGCGCAGACGCAGTCCCACAGCCGGTGTCAGGACAGCCGGAGTCAGGACAGCGTGCTCTCCAGCCGCTTGGACAGCAGTGCAACGAAGGACGCCGGCTCGGCCAGCTCGCCACCCTCGGCCAGCAATGCCATCCCGTACAACAGGTGGGCGGTGTCGGCGAGAGCGGCGTCGTCTGGCCGGGTCTCGTGCGCGGCGCGCAGACCGGTCACCAGGCCGTGCTTCGGGTTGAGTTCGAGCGTTCGCTTGACCTTGGGCAACTCCTGACCCATTGCCCGGTACATCTTCTCCAGCGTCGGAGTCAGGTCCCCGGGGTCGCCGACGAGAACGGCGGCGGAGTCGACCAGCCGGTGTGACAGCCTGACCTCCTTGACGTCTTCGGAGAGGGTCGACGTCATCCAGGTGAGGAGACTCTCGAAGCCCTTCTTGGTGTCGTCGTCGACGTCGTCACCACCAAGATCGACCTCACCGCGGGCGATCGAGGTGAACTGCTTCTCCTCGAACGACGGAACCGCGTCGACCCACACCTCGTCCACGGGATCGGTCAGCAGCAGCACCTCGTAGCCCTTCGCGCGGAAGGCCTCCATGTGCGGGGAGTTCTCCAGCGAGGACCGGGATTCGCCGGTCGCGTAGTAGATCGCGTCCTGACCGTCCGGCATCCGCTCGACGTACTCGCGCAGCGTGGTGGGCTTCTCCGCACCGTGGGTCGAGGGGAAGGAGCAGATCTCCAGGATGGCCTGCTGGTTGTCGAAGTCGGACAGCAAGCCTTCCTTGACAGCGCGGCCCAGTTCCGACCAGAACGTCGCGTACTTCTCGGGTTCCTTCTCCTGCATCGACTTGACGGTCGACAGCACCTTCTTCACCAGCCGCTTGCGGATCAGCTGGATCTGCCGGTCCTGCTGCAGGATCTCCCGGGAGATGTTCAGCGACAGGTCGTTTGCATCGACGACGCCCTTGACGAACCGCAGGTACTCGGGGACGAGCGCCTCGCAGTCGTCCATGATGAACACCCGCTTGACGTACAGCTGCACCCCGCGCTTGCTGTCCCGCATGAACAGGTCCATCGGCGCGTGACTGGGCAGGAACAGCAGCGCCTGGTACTCGAACGTGCCCTCGGCGGAGAGCCGGATGGTCTCCAGCGGCGGCTGCCAGTCGTGGCTCACGTGGTGATAGAACTCGGTGTACTCCTCCTCGGACACCTCGCTCTGCGGCCGCGCCCAGAGCGCCTTCCGTGAATTGACGACCTCGGGTTCGGCCTCGCCGCCGTCGTCTGCCTTGCCGGCCGGCACCATCCGGATCGGCCAGGTGATGAAGTCGGAGTATCGCTTGACGATGCTGCGGACGGTCGACGGGTTCGTGTAGTCGTGCAGCGCGTCGTCGGTGTCCTCCGGTTTGAGATGCAGCGTCACCGCAGTGCCCTGCGGGGCGTCCGCCAGCTCGGACACCGTGTACGTGCCTTCCCCGCTGGACTCCCACCGCACGCCGGTGTGCGCTCCGGCCTTCCGGGTCACCAGCACGACTCTGTCGGCGACCATGAAACTCGAGTAGAAGCCGACCCCGAACTGCCCGATCAGCTCCGTCGTCGCCTGCTCCGAGCCGCCACCGGACTCACGGGCCTGGCGGAGCTTGGCCAGCAGCTCGCCGGTGCCGGATTTCGCGATCGTGCCGATCAGGTCGATGACCTCGTCGCGGCTCATCCCGATGCCGTTGTCGCGGACGGTGAGGGTGCGTTCGGCCGGGTCGGTCTCCAGGGCGATGTGCAGGTCCGAGGTGTCGGCCTCCAGTTCCTTGTCCTGGTAAGCGGCGAGCCGCAGCTTGTCCAGCGCGTCGGAGGAGTTGGAGATCAGCTCGCGCAGGAACACGTCCTTCGTCGAATAGATCGAGTGGATCATCAGCTGCAGCAGCTGACGGGCCTCCGCCTGGAACTCGATCGTCTCGCTGGAGATCTCTTCTGTCGATGCTGCTTCGGTAGACATTGCTGACCGCACCCCTTCACCCCGCTGAGAACCGTGCACCGGAAACCATAGTCGTCCGGAGCGCGATCACCCGTCCGGCGGCATGCCGCCGGACACCTCGCGGCTGTCACCTCCACGCTCACGGGTTCCCCGCGGCCGGGCTGTCAGGGGGTCCCCGAGGCGCTGCGAGCGACCGCCGAACATCACGGCGCAGAGCAGGAACCACCCGTAGCCGATGGCCAGGCCGGCCACGATGTCGGTCAGCCAGTGCACCCCCAGCAAGGCGCGACTGGCGGCCACGGCGATCGCGATCAGCGCGGCGCAGGCCGCAAGCACTGCCCGGAGCGGGCGCGGTCGGGCCCGGCCCAGCACCAACGCGATCGCCGGCCATGCCGCTGCCGCCACAGCCGCGTGGCCTGACGGGAAGGAGGGACCGGCCCAGTCGACCAACTGTTGGACGTCGGGCCGCGCACGGTCGACGACCTCCTTGAGCCCGTTGACGATGAGCTTCTCGCCGACGATCACCGCCAGCAGGAAGAGGAACACGTCGAACCGGCGATAGCGGGCGAAATCGATCACACCGGTCACGGCCAATGCCAGCAGGACGACCACCGTGTCGCCGAGGTACGTCACCACCCGGAGGACTTCGACCGCGGCCGAGTCGGCGTGCGCGGCGCCCCACCGCGCGACCGCGTCGTCGAAGGACGCGAGACCCGAGGAGCTGTCCACCATGTCGAGCAGCAGGCCGACCACGACGGCCGCGACGAACACCACCAGCAACGACACCGTCAGGACCAGACCGCCCGCGGTCCGCCGGTCGAATCGCTCACGCAAGAAACGCCGCAGCCTCGGGCGCCGGTCGAGCAACCGCACGACCGCGCGTTCCTCGTCGACGGGATCGATCGGATCCGGTAGGGCGCGGACCGCGGAGAACAGGAAGGCCGCTGCCGCCGCTGCCAGAGCAACCAGGAGGACGACGGAGGTGACCGTCATCCGGCTTCCGCGGGGAAGCGGCCGCGCTGCGCAGCCGGTTGCTCGAAACAGATTCGGATGATGAGGTAGACAGCTCCGATGCAGGCCAGGCCCAGCAGTATCCCGGCTACCACGTCCGTCGGGTAGTGCACCCCGCGGTAGATCCGAGAGACGGCGACGATCAACGTCACGGCAGCCGCAAGTAGCACCGTCAGCCCGCGGATCCACCTGTTGCGGGTCCGCTCGAAGACGACGATCGCGATGGCGCTGTACGCCGTGGCGGCCGCTGCGTGTCCGGAGGGGAAGCTGGTGTGCACCGACACCGGGTCGAGGTGATTGACGCTCGGACGTGGTCGGCCCACGATGGAGGTGACGGTGATGAACACGGCAGCCTCGAGGATCAGCGAGAAGCAGACCAATGCGGGCTCGCGCCAGGACCGCCAGGCGATGAACATTGCCGCGGCGATGATCGCCGTTGCGACTACTTTCACCGTGGTGTCCGCCGGAATCTCACCGACATCGCTCCAGCGGTCGAGCGTCGGCGTCCGGCGTTCGACCAGCCAGTCCACCGCGTCCTGATCGACAGGGGTCAGCCAGGTGGTGGCGAGCGGCCCAGTGACGAGCAGGCCCAGTCCTGACCAGATCGCGGTCAGGCCGAAGAACGCGAGCACCAGCAGCACACCCGCCCGACGAACCGCACACCAGGTCAGCAGCGTGGGATGCGCGGAGGTCTCCGATCCGAGAGACTTGTGCGGCGAACTCATGACAAAGCGGTTCCGCGCCGCGAGGCGGTTCAAACGGTCCCGGGCCTTGATGGGGCGCAGTCGGCGATGACAATCCGACCGAGCAGTCGGAGTATCCGTGCAGTTGGGTAGGTCAGCTCTTCGGCGCCGGTCCCGCCAGCGCGAACGGTGCCCCGTCCGGGTCGGTCAGGAAGGCCATCCGGCCGAACTGGGTGTCCATCGGTTCGGCCAGCAGGGTGCCGCCCGCGCCGGTGGCAGCGGCGACCGCGACGTCGGTGTCGGCGACCGAGAAGTAGACAAGCCAGTGCGAGGGCGTTCCGTCCGGCGCGCCCATCATGCCGCCGATGCCGCCGAGCGGGTCTCCGCCGATGTCGAACATCGTGTAGTCGCCGCCCGGGGCACCTTCCATCACCTGGTACCGATAGCCGAAGACGGCGGCGTAGAAGTCGCGGGCGGCAGCCGTATCGGTCAGCCGGGCGTCCTCCCAGGTCATCGCGCCGGGCTCGTTGTAGATCTCGGCGCCGACCATGCCGCCGGACTGCCACACGCCGAACGCGGCGCCCGCGGGGTCCATGCCCACCGTCATCCGGCCGTTGCCCGGGATGTCGAACGGATCCACCAGCACCGTGCCGCCGTTGCCCATGATGGCGGCCGCGGTCGCGTCGACGTCATCGCTGGCGATGTAGACCGTCCAGACCGTCGGCTGGCTGTCATCCTGCTTCGGGCCGATCGCCGCGGCCGAATGACCGTCCACCTGACAGAGCGTGTAGTGCCCGAACTCCGCACCGGTATCGACGAACGACCACCCGAGAACCCCGCCATAGAACTCCGAGGACGCCGCCACGTCGGGCGCGCCCAGGTCGACCCAGCACGGCGTGCCGGCCGGCCACGGTTCTGAGCGGAGAGGCATCAGCAGACCTCCGAGACGGAGCTGGATCGGACGGCGGCCGCTGGCCCACCGCGCCACGGGCCTGCCCATCGTGCCGCAGTTGCGCGGCGCCGTCCAGATATCTGCTCATCGACAACCGGCCCGCCGCAGCGAGCCCTACTGGGACCAGATGCAGGAGGCGTTCAGGCAGAGCCAGCCATCGGGGGTCTCCGCCGGCCGGGTGTGCGAACCGCAGGTCGGGCAGGCGGTCGGTGCACCGAGCCTGATCAGCTGGGTGGCGTCGGCGGAGTCGTCAGAGGCATGTCGTGGCCTGGTGGTCAGCTTCTTGCGGGATGTCATTCGGGCCCTTCGGTTTCTGTGGGTCGACAGCTCGACCCACAGAGAAGGACGTCGCCGGTGGGGACACGTTGCGATGCCGTGAAACGCGACACATCGCTCGTGCTGTCAGTCCTGGACGCTTTCCCGGCCACGTAGCACGATCAGCGGGTCGGGGGCGTAGACGACCGATGTGTCCTTGTCCTCGTAGTCGAACTGGTGCAGGAAGAAGCGCATCGCGTTGATTCTGGCGCGTTTCTTGTCGTTGCTCTTGATCGTGGTCCACGGCGCATGGTCGGTGTCGGTGTTGAGGATCATCGCTTCCTTGGCGGCCGTGTACTTGTCCCACCGGTCGAGCGATTCGATGTCCATCGGCGACAGCTTCCAGCGCCGCACGGGGTCGATCTGCCGGATCGCGAATCGGGTGCGCTGCTCGGACTGGGTCACCGAGAACCACAGCTTGGTCAGCGAGAAGCCGCTCTCGATCAGCATTTCCTCGAACATCGGTGCCTGCCGCAGGAAGATCTCGTACTCCCGGTCGGTGCAGAATCCCATCACCCGTTCAACGCCGGCGCGGTTGTACCAGGACCTGTCGAACAGCACGATCTCGCCCGCTGTGGGCAGGTGCTGGATGTAGCGGTGGAAGTACCACTGACCCAGTTCGGTCTCGGTCGGCTTGTTCAGCGCGACGACTCTCGCAGCCCGGGGATTGAGGTGTTCCATGAACCGCTTGATGGTGCCGCCCTTGCCGGCCGCGTCCCGTCCCTCGAATACCAGCACGTGCTTGCTGCCGGTGTCCTGCACCCAGTACTGGAACTTGAGCAGTTCGATCTGCAGCAGGTATTTCTCGGACTCGTAGACCTCGCGGTCCAGCCGGTCGTCGTACGGGTAGCCCTCCCGCCACGTCTCGATCGGGTTGCCGCCCGGGTCGATCAGGTCGGGGTCCGAGCCGTGCTCGTCGTGCCGCACCGAGTAGCCGTCGTGCAGCAGGTGATCAAGGTATTCACGGAAGTTCTCGCGGATCAGCACGGAGAACAGTATCGACCTACCGGCGCTCCTCCGGTGGTTTTGACGATGAACAGCGGGCAAATGCGGCAAGCGGGCGGTGACCTACCCATCGTTACCGACGGTTCACGCGGAGTTGTTCCTTGATCCGCCTCGCCGTGAAATGCTCCGCACCAGGCGGCATCTCGCCGATTCCCAAAATCGGATATGGAGCACTGGATGCGACGACGAGGTCCACTCGCGGCGGCAATGGTGGCAGGCCTGACAGCCGGATTGGTGATCGTCAGCGGCCCGCCGGCTGCTGCCGTCGCACCGGCCGACGGGGCGGTGTTCGTCAACGAGATCCACTACGACAACGACGGCACCGATGTCGGAGAGGCCATCGAGGTGGCCGGCCCGGCGGGCACCGACCTGGCCGGATGGTCTCTCGTGCTCTACAACGGCAACGGCGGCGCGCCCTACAACACCCAGCCGCTGAGCGGGGTGATCCCGGATCAGCTCGACGGCTTCGGCGTCCTGAGCTTCAGCTATCCGTCCAACGGGATCCAGAACGGCGATCCGGACGGGGTGGCGCTGGTCGACGCGTCGGCAGCCGTTGTGCAATTCCTGTCCTACGACGGTGCGCCGTTCACGGCGGTGGGTGGTCCGGCCGGCGGGTTGACCAGCACCGGCATCGGGGCTGCCGAGGTGTCGACGACCCCGGTCGGCTACTCGGTCGCACTGACCGGCACGGGCCGCACTGACGGGGATTTCAGCTGGACCGCGCCGGCGGCGAGTTCGTTCGGGGCGGTGAATCCGGGGCAGGCGTTCGGCGACGCCCAGCCGCCCATTGATCCCTGCGCAGTTGCGGTGACGCACGAGATCGGCGTGGTACAGGGCACCGGGACGGTCAGCCCGCTCGACGGTCGGGCCGTCACCGTCGAGGGCGTCGTGGTCGGTGATTTCCAGGGTCCCGGCCAGCTGGGCGGCGTGTTCCTGCAGGATTCCGACGGAGATCCCGCCACCTCTGACGGCATCTTCGTGTTCGCGCCGTCCGCCCCGGCGCTCGCTGCCGGCGACGTGGTGCGGGTGACCGGCACGGTCGATGAGTACTTCGGCCTGACCCAGATCTCCGCGGTGAGCGCCATCGGAGATTGTCGCGACGCCGCTGTTCCGTCGCCGACGGCACTTTCACTGCCCGCCGGGCCGGATGCCCGGGAGCGGCTCGAGGGCATGCTGGTCACGCCCGCGGAGCCGGTCACCGCAACGGAGTCGTTCACCCTCGCCAGGTTCGGCGAGCTGGTCGTCTCCGCCGGCGGCAGGCTGTTCCAGCCGACCAACGGCGGGGGTCCTGACGATGCTGCGGAGCAGGCCGCCAACGACGCCCGCAGCCTGGTGATCGACGACGGAAGCTCGGTGCAGAACCCCGCTGAGGTGCCGTTCACCGACGTCAACGGAGAGGTGGTCCGGCTCGGCGACACCCTCACGGGAGTGGTCGGCGTGCTGAGCTACGGGTTCGACCTCTACCGCCTGCAGCCGACCGCCGACCCGGTCGTCACCCGCACCAACCCCCGGCCGGCAGCACCGGATTCTGTCGGCGGAGCAGCCAAGGTCGCCAGCTTCAACGTGCTCAATTACTTCACCACCATCGACGTCCCCGGCGCGGTGACCGACACCGGCGACGATCCGCGCGGCGCGGACAGTGCGCTGGAGTTCGAGCGGCAGCGGGCCAAGATCGTCGCGGCGATCAGCACATTGGACGCCGACGTCGTCGGGTTGATGGAGATCGAGAACGACAAGGACGACCAGGCCGTCGAGGACCTGGTGTCAGCCTTGAACAGGACCGCCGGCAAGCGCCGGTACGCCACTATCGAGGAACCGGGCAGAGGGCTGTTCGGGACCGATGCCATCAAGGTCGCGATGATCTACCAGCCGGCGCGGGTGGTCCCGATGGGCCGCGCACGCACGACGACCGACGAAGCGTTCGGGAACGCGCGGTACCCGCTCGCCCAGCGATTCCGGCCGGCCAGCGGGGGCAGGCCGTTCTGGGTGGTCGTGAACCACTTCAAGTCCAAGAGCTGCGGCAGTCCCGAGCCGACGGGGCCGAATGCCGATCAGGGTGACGGCCAGGGCTGTTTCAACGCGGATCGGGTGGCGCAGGCGACGGCGCTCGCCCGTTTCACAAGGACGCTCGACGGTCCGGACGTGATGGTGGTCGGCGACCTCAACTCCTACGGCGACGAGGACCCGATCGATGTGCTCAAGTCTGTCGGCTTCGTCGATCTGATCGAGTCTCGATTGGCCGAGAAGGACCGCTACTCCTATGTTTTCGACGGCCAGGCCGGTTATCTCGACCATGCGCTGGTCACCCGGCAGTTGGCCCGCCGGATCACGGGTGTCGACATCTGGCACATCAATGCAGACGAGGCGCTGTTCCTGGATTACAACACCGAGTTCAACCCACCCGGGTTCTACGAGCCCGACCAGTACCGGTCGTCGGATCATGATCCGGTGCTGATCGGGGTGGCGCGGACTCCGGGCAAGGGCTGACTGTCGTCGTGAACTGACGGGGCGGTCCGGCCGATCACGGCCGGACCGCCCACTGTCATTACGCCGCGGGGTGCGGGACGTGCGGACCTGCGCCGCCGCCCTCCGCGACGAAGGTCCCTTCAGGTCCGGCCGGGGCCGGCAGCGTGAACGCCGGGCCGGGCACCTTCTTGCCCGGAACGCCGTTGACGGACTCTGTCGAGTACGCGTAGGTCAGCTGTGCGAACGCGACCAGGTCACTGTTGACCTCGAGCGCCTTCAGGCTGATGTTGTCGTAGTCATCGCAGGCCAGGTGGTAGCAGGGGTCGAACTGCTCGCCGGCCGTTCCGCCCCAGATTGCCTGCTGCTCGGGAGTTTTCACTTCCTCGGCACCGGTGAACAGGCCGCCGGACGCGACTCCCGCCTCGATGAAGGCCTGGTAATCACTGCGGCCCGAGAACTCGGTGTCGTCGTACGGTTCACCGATCTTCGTGTAGTACGACTCGTACAGATCCTCGATCGCCGTGGATCCCGACGGCACGACCACGGGGGCGTCGGAGCTGGACTCATCTGCGTCGTAGACGCCGAAGAAGTAATTCGGCGAGCCGATCATGTCGTAGTTCAGGTAGATGGCGATCCGGTCCCGCTCGGCCTGGGACAGGCCGTCGACATAGGCGGTGGATCCGACCAGCCCCTCTTCCTCCGCGCCCCACCAGCCGAACCGCACGGAGTTCTGCGGCTTGAGCTTGCTCATCTTCAGCGCGGTTTCCAGGATTGCGGCGGAGCCGGATCCGTTGTCCTGCAGGCCCGGCCCCTCGGTCACGCTGTCCAAGTGTGCGCCGGCCATCACCACGTTGTTCCGGTTGGCGCCCGGCAGTTCGGCGATAACGTTGTAGTCGGTGCGGGTTTCTGCCGGCCGGACGCTGATGCTGGCCGTTGATCCTGCAGCGGCCAATGCGACGCCCTGCTGGAAACTGGCTCCGACGACCGGGATGTCGACCGGAGTGGGCTCGAGTGTGCCGATGATCAGGGCCTCGCGAGTGGGATCGTTGCCCTGGTTGAAAATGATCACCGCTTCGGCGCCGGCCGCGTCCGCGTTGGTCGCCTTCACCCCGAATGGGCAGGTCCCGCGCTGGATGAGCGCGATGTCGTTGGGTCCGGAGAAGTCGAGCCCGGCGAAGTCCGCAGCCTCGCAGCCGCTGGTGACCGGGTCGTAGGGAACGGTCAGATTGAGGTCGACGGGAATCACGTTGCCGGTGACCTCGCCGCTGCCGCTGCCGGTGTACGAACCCGACGGGTACGAGGCGTTCACCGGGGTCAGTTGCTGCAGCCGGACCGGGAAGTTGAACGAGAACTCGAACGGATCCAGCGTCACGTTGTATCCGGCGTCCTCGAGCAGCCCTGAGACGTACTCGACGCTGTGCGCGTAGCCCTCGGTGCCGGCTGCTCGGGTACCCGGGTAGAACTCGTCGGTGTTGTTGTCCGCGATCTTCTGGAACTGCAGTTGATGGCTACGGACGCCGTCGAGCGTGACGCACTCGAGGAGCTTGGCGTACGTGTTGTTGTTGCGGTTCTCGCAGGCGTTCCCCGGCGCCGCAGCGGCCGTCGAGGGAACCAGCGTGGTGAGAAGCACCCCGGCGGCAATGACTGGCACGACCGGTCCGAGTAGTCGCGTTCTCTTTCGCACGTGCATGCAGTGAACTCCTGTCGGTTGGGCTGATGCTCCGGCCGGTACCGGACAGCCTGTGACCCGGGTCACTGTAAGCGGCGGTTGACTGTCAGGCGAGAGGTGACCGCAAGCGGTGCAGATGGGTCCCGGCACCATGGACGGGTGACCGATGACGGACCGAGCCGGCACCCCGATCGTTCCGAACGCCTGACGGCGGTGCTCGCCCGCGACGGGGACCGCTGCGTCTGGTGCGGGCGGTCGTTCGGTGGCCTGGTGGTGCCGACGACCGATCACCTCGTGCCGAAGGCCAAGGGTGGGCCGTCGTGGGTCGAGAACGAAGTGGCGGCCTGCCGCCGGTGCAACGGGCAACGAGGGCACACGACGCCGATCGACTGGCTCGGCGAGTGCGAGCGACGGGGTTGGTCTCCCAACCCGGCGGCCCTGACCAGCGCCATGGAGGCGTTGCAGGTGGCGATCGCGAGCCGCGGCGGCCAGCGTCGCGCGGCCCGCTACCTCGAGTCGCAGCGTCGGCGCCTGCTCAAACGAACTGGTCGGGGTAGAGCTCCTTGATGACGCCGTACGAAAAGGTTGACGTCGGCGTGGTGAAGTTCGTCGACTCATTGGCCACCGCGGCGATGGTGACCCCGACCTGCGGTCGGCACATGACGACAGAACTGAATCCCAGGATGGCGCCGTTGTGCCCGACGAACTCGTTGAGCGTTTCACAGCCCAACCCGTATCCCACGTTGATCTTCTGACCGGGGAAGGGCTTGGAGGCCAGTCGTGTGGCCTGGGTGGCCGGGCTGAGCAGGGATCCTGTGGCTATCTCGTTTCCCCAGACGTTCAGGTCGTCGAGTGTCGAGATCATCGCGCCCGCAGTGCTGGGGAAGTTCGGATTGAGTTCGGTGACGACCTTCGGCGGAGCGGCGGCGTTGTCGAATGATGCGTTCGGATCTGTCACCGGCGGTACATAACCGGTGGGGTGTTCTTCCGGGATGGTGACTCCCGTGGGATAGGAAGTATTCGGCAGGGCCAGCTTGCCGATGACATTCGAGGTGATCACTTCGCCGGGTGGACGTCCGGTCACTTTGGTGAGGATCATCCCGAGCAGCGCGTAGTTCGAATCGCAATAGGACAGCTCGGCACCGGGCGCGAACAATGGTTCGTGCCGTGCGATGACGGCAAGTGTCTGGGCGTCCGACCATTCCATGGTGGGGTCGGCGTCGAATGCGCCGACAGCCTTGTCGTCGGAGGTGAAGTCGTAGATGCCCGACGTCATCCCCAGCAGGTTCTGCACAGTGATCTTCGCTCCGTTGGTCACCCCGGGCACGAATGACTCCAGCGTGTCGGTGAGCGCAAGCTCGCCCTGATCGACCAGCTGGAGCACCGCTGTTGCGGTGTAGGACTTCGTGATGCTCGCGATGCGAACGTGGTCTGTCGGGCGGAACGGAGCCTTGGTTTCGAGGTCCGCGTATCCCGCGGAACGCCGCCAGGTGTCGGACCCGATCCACACTGCAGCTGCCATGCCGGCGAGACCGGTCGCAGCAAACGTCTTGTCGAACAACGAGTCCAGCGTCGCCATTGTCGCCTCGTCGAGCGTGACCGCGGTCGACGACGGTGCCGCCGAGTCGCTTGAACTGCTCGAGCTGCTGGAACTGGGTGAGTCGGTGGTCCCACTCGAGCACGCAGCGAGAACCGTCCCGAGCCCGGCGAGCCCGCCGACGCGGAGGGCGTTGCGGCGCGTTATTTCTCGACCCATGTCCGTGTGTCCCCCGGTTTGTGCATTCGTTGCCGAAATGAAACGGGATCACCGGCGAAAGGGCAATAGGCGTCGTCATGCGGTGGCGAGGTAGTGGGTGAGGTCGGCGTGGTAGGTGCGTGGGTTTTCCCAGGGTGGGGAGTGTGGTGGGCGGGGTGGTCGGCTGTGGTGGGTGTGTCCGGTGGGGGTGGTGATCGTGATGGTGGTGTCGTTGTCGGGGGGTGGTTGGTGCTGCCAGCCGGGGGCTTGTTTGGTGTGGTTGCAGTTCACGCACAGGCCTTGACCGTTGGTGATGCTGGTCGGTCCGCCGTGCTGATGGGCGGTGATGTGGTCGGCGTGCCGGATCGGGGCGTCGCACCAGGGGGTGCGGCAGGTCTGGTCGCGGCTGATCAGGTAGTTCCGGGCGGCGGGCGGGAAGGTCCGGCGGGTGGTGTCGGCGGTGTGCAGGTGTCCGGTGCGGGGGTTGGTGTACAGGCGTTGGATGAAGATCTTGGTGGTGGGGTCGGCGCCGCTGATGATGCGCCTGGCCAGTGGTGCGGGGATCGGCCCGTGTCCGGTGAGGTGGGCGGGTTCGGCGTCGGTGTCGAGCAGGGTGCGGTCGGTCATCACCAGGTGGATGTCGATGCTGGTTCCGGTCGGGACGGTCCCGGAGTCACCACTGCCCGCGGGGCCGGCAGCGTCACCACTGCCGGCACCGTCCGCGCGGCCGGCACAGTCACCGGGGCCGGCACAGTCAGTGGGATCGGCACCGCCGGCAGCGTCACCACTGCCGGTGCTGCCGGGGTCACTGTCGGCGGTGTTGGCGCGGGCGGGGAACTGGGTGATGCGGTGGACGAGTTCGTCGGCCATGAGTTGGCTGCGGCTGCGGGGGTCGTCGTAGGTGGTGTCGGCGTGTCGGGTGAGGGCGGCGTAGACGGCGACGCCGTGTGCGACGGGTAGCAGGGCGGTGAGGTAGGTCATGGTGTCGGGGGCGGGGCGGATGCTGACCCGGCGTTCGGTGGCGGCTTTGCGGTGTCGTTTGGCGCAGTTGGCGGGGTCCAGGCGTTGGGCGATGTGGGCGGCGGCGGCCGCGGTGTGCTGGTCGCCCATGGTGGGCAGCCGGTCGGCGAGTTCGGTGTCGACGGTGCCGCGGTCGGCGGCGGTCAGGCAGGCGGTTTCCCGGGTGAGCAGGGTGGCCCGCCATTCGCTGATCTGCCCGGTGCGCAGCGCGGTGTAGGTGTGCGGCATTTCCCGGATCAGGGCTTTGGCGAGGCCGACGTGCCGGCCGCCGCGGTAGGGGGAGTCGCGGCGGGCGAGGGCGATCTGGGCGTTGATGCTGCGGTGGGTGCCTTCGTCGCGGAGTTCGGTGCTGGTGAGTCCGCGGGTGCGGGAGGTGTGGAACGCCAGGGTCAACGCGGCCTGCGCGGCGGCGCACGCCGACTTGATCTTTTCCAGTTCGGTGATCTGATCGATCAACTCCCCATCGGCAGCAGCGGTGTCCACGTCGGTCAACCGGTCCACCCAGGCAGCGAGCTCCTGCCGGGTGACGATCGTCGCCGGTGTGGACGAAGATTCGAACATGTGTTCTACTGTACCACAGTCGTCGAAGGTACGAGGAGGGAATCGGTGATGCCAAGACCGAAAAACGGCGTGTCCGCTTTGGCCAGCCTCGGTCAAGATCGACCTAAACTCACGTTCGGGGTCTGTCAGGCGCGGACGTGACAACGACATCTGCGGCTGTCGAATCGGCGACCTCGATCGAGAGTCGTGAACTGGAGGCAGCCGTGGCTGACGTGGATGGGTCTTCGCTCCCAGCGGGTCAGTCCCCCAGTCCTCCCGAGAAGTCCGCGGTCGCTGGCCCAGCACCGGCGGTAGGCGCCGTCCGGGCGCGCGAGAACGGTCATACGCAGAGCGCCGAGATGAAGACGGACGCGGCCACCATGACCCCGGCCACGAAGTCCCCGACCACGAGGCCCCGACCACGGCCCCGACCACGAGAGCCCCGGCCACGAAGGCGCCTGCCCCAGCCACGACCAGCGCAGCGACGACCGCCGCCGCCAAGATTCGGCCGACGGAGCAAGCCGGTCGAAAAGCGCACCCTCCGGCTACTGCTGCACCGGCGGCCGAACCGAAGAAGCCGTCGACGTTCCTGCACCTGGTCAAGCGACTGCCGTTCACCACCTTCTATGTCGTGGTCACGTTGGTGCTCGCGGTCGTCCTCGGCACGCTGTGGGAAAGCATCGAGGACAAGTCCTGGTACACCGACGTCGCCTACGGCCTGCCCGCGTTCGAGGACGGGCGTTGGCTCACCCTGATCTGGGGCGCCTTCTTCGCACTCAACCCCTTCTATTACTTGTTCGTGGCCGGCGCCTTCGCCATCCTGACCGGGTTCTCGGAATGGGTGCTGGGCACCAAACGCACGGTCATCATCTGCGTCGTCTATCAGATCCTGGCCGTCCTGGTCACAGCCCTGGTGTTCCTGATATTCCGCAATTCCGAATGGGATTGGGTGGTTCAGCGGGCGACCGAGACCGACGTCGGTTTCTCGGCAGGCATGATGGCTGCGCTGAGCGTGGCGAGTGCGACCGTGCGGCCGCCGTGGCGTCTCCGGCTGCGCTTGGGCATCTGGGCGTACGTCCTGTTCTCGATCGTTTTCATCGGGCAAATGGCAGACGCCGAGCACTTTGTCGCCGTCGCGTTGAGCATGCCGTTCTCGTCCAGGCTGGCTGGTTCCCGCGCCCGGCATGCGCGGGCGCTGCCGACCCGGCACGAATTGAGACTGCTGGCAGCGGTCGGCGTCCTGCTGATCGCAGCCGTCCAACTGCTGGCCAATTTCCTTCCCGGCCGGTTGACACCGTTCGGACCGCCCGACGATGCGCCGGAGGCCTGGTACGGCCTCGTCATCACCCTGGCCATCTCGCTGTTCATCGCCAACGGGCTGCGGAAGGGATACAGGTGGGCGTGGTGGGTCGCCGTCGTGCTGGCGATGCTGCCGATGCTGTTGGTGGCTCTGGTGATCGTGCTGCTCATCATTCTGGCCTTCGTCCCGGATGCCGACATCGAATTGGACGGCATACCGCAGCTGTTCGCCAGTGCGGTTCTCTACCTGGCCTTCCTGGTCGTCCTCATCCTGGGGCGCAGCGCGTTCCGGGTACCCCGCCGCAGCAAACGCCGGTTGGCCTCCGGCAGTTCCAACGCCGACGTCGCCAAGGAACTGCTGCGCCGTTGGGGCGGGAGCACTATCTCCTGGATGACGACCTGGCCCGAGAACCGGCACATGATCACGGCGGACGGCCAGAGCTACATCGCCTTCCGCAAACACGCCGGTGTCGCCATCGCCCTCGGCGACCCGATAGGACCGCCCGGTGCCGCCGCAGCCACCATCAACGACTTCATCACGCTGTGCGACAGCGCCGCGATGGTCCCGTACTTCTTCTCCTGCACGGAAGTGACCACTGCCGTCACTGATGGGCTTGGCTGGCAGAGCGTCCAGGTGGCGGAGGACAACGTCATCGATCTTCCCGAGTTGGCGTTCAAGGGCAAGAAGTGGCAGGACATCCGGACTGCCCTGAACAAGGCGCCGAAGGAAGGCGTGTCCTTCCGGATGGTGACGCTCGCTGACGAGTCCTGGGCGCTCGTCCGGCAGGTGGAACACCTTTCTCAGGAATGGCTCGGCGACAAAGAGCTGCCTGAAATGGGCTTCACCCTCGGCGGTGTGACCGAGGCCCTGGACCGGGAAGTGCTGGTGGGACTTGCCATCGGCGAGGACGGAACCCTGCACGGTGTGACGTCATGGATGCCGGTGTACGGCGGCAACGGTGAGGTGGCGGGCTGGACGCTGGATCTCATGCGCAGGGCGGATGGGGGCTTCCGGGCGACGATGGAATTCCTGATTGCGTCGTCCTGCCTGTACTTCAAGGAGCAGGGCGCGAAGTTCGTGTCGCTCTCGGGCGCCCCATTGGCCAAGTCGGACGCGGACCCAGCGGGCGAGACCGTCGTCGAAAGGTTCCTCGACACACTCGGCGAGAGTCTCGAGCCGGTGTACGGATTCCGCTCGCTGCATGCATTCAAGAGCAAGTTCCAGCCCCGGCTCTCACCCATGTACATGGTGTTCAGGGATGAGGGAGATCTCCCGCGGATCGGCATCGGGATCACCCGGGCGTACCTGCCGACCGCGGGAGTCAGGGACATGCTGGCGGTGGTCAAACACTGAGCGATCCAGCGAAGCTTGAGAGCTGTCGACGGCTCAGAGGTCGAGAACGACAGGCTCGCGGGGCACTGCACAACAGATCAGGACGTTGCCGGCCGCCGGTGGGTCGATCGGCGGGGGGTCATGGACAACCGACCCGGACAGCAGGGCGGTCTCGCAGGTGTGGCAGATACCGGTGCGGCACGACCACCTGGTTGGCACGTCACACGCCTCAGCCAGCTCAAGCAGGCTCGTCGACCCGTCGCCCCACGGCACCCGAAGACCGCTACGCGCGAACGCGACCTCAGGTCCATGACCCGCCGGCCCCGCAGGAAGGTGCGGGGGAACGGTGGTTTGCGCGACGACCCCGGGGTTGATCGGCGCAGTGGCACCGAAGACCTCCGTCGAGATCCGGGTCGGCGCCAGGCCGAGCTCCACCAGCGACTCTCGGGTGCTCTGCATGAAATGCGCGGGTCCGCAGACATATGCGTCCGCATCCGCCGGGAGATGCAGGCCGCGGAGCGCTTCCGCGTCCAACCGTCCCGTCCGGGTGTACTCGACGCCCACTCGATCGTCGGGAAGCGGCGCGCTGTACCAGACCTCGTGATGAACCCCCGGGAGCCCGGGGAGTAGCGAACGCACCTCGGCGGCGAAGGGATGGGTTCGGCTGTTGCGTGCGCCGTGCAGCCACCACACCTCACGGTTCGTGCGTCCCGCGGCCAACGCGTGCAACATCGCCAGGACCGGTGTGGCGCCGATGCCGGCGGACAGCAGCAGGACCGGTCCGTCGCCGTCCCTGAGGACGAAAGACCCTCGTGGCGCTGCGATGTCGATCAGTGCGCCGGTCCGCAGTTCGTGAACGAGGGCGCTCCCCACCCCCCGGGCCTCCAGTTTCACGCTCACCCGGTAGTCCGGGCGTCCGACCGGGCCGGACAAGGAGTAGCTCCGGGTGGTCGACGAGGCACCGTCCCGACCGGGCAGCCGGAGGGCGACGAACTGTCCCGGCGATGCGGCAGGTAGCGGGGAACCGTCGACGGCCCCGAGCCGCAGGGAACGGACCTCGTCACTCTCTTCCACGATGCTGACCACCTGTACCGGGCGGAACCCGGGCCAGGCGACGGGTGGACCCGCGGCCGCGTCGGTGAGCCCGACGTTGCCCGTCGCGCCAGGAGCCGCGGCCAGCATCGATGTGAACGACCCTTGCCAGCCGGGGCTCAGCGCGGTGATCCGCAAGGCGCGCGCTATCGCCTCCCGGTCATGACCGGGCAGGTAGAGCAAACCGTCAACCTCGGCAACGCTCATCCTTTCTGGACCGCCTCCTGAACGGATCAGAAGATCGCCGGCGGCGACAGTGCCCTCCCGCAGCACCCGCAGGTAGAAGCCCGGGCGCCGGTGCGCGACCAGCAGTGACGGCAACCGGGGTTCGCCCATCCGGAGGCCCACCCGGTAGCAGGTGACCCGGGGCTGGCTGACCTCGAACAGCGCCTCACCGATGCTGAAGCGGTCGCCGATGCAGACCTCGTCGTCGGGAAGGCCGTCGACGGTGAAGTTCTCACCGAAGGCGCCGGGTTCCAGATCATCCCGGCCCAAGAATTCCCGCCAGTGGGCATACGCGTCCAATTGGTAGACCAGGACTGCCCGGTGTGGCCCGCCGTGCCCGCCGAGATCGCCCTGCCCGTCACCGTCGATGTTGAGCGAGCGCACCATCCGCGGTCCGTCCACCGGCCTTTTCCATACCCCGGTGTGCACGGTCCGGCCGTTCCACGACACATCCTTCGGCAGGCCCACATTCACCGCGACAAGTCGTCCGGCAACGTTCTCAGACTCAACGCTCATGGCCGACTGCCGAAGGTGTACCGAACCTCCTGGTGGACATTCAGCGGGCCGTGGCCGCCTCGCACCTCGTCCACCAGGTCGGTGATCTGCTGCCGCAGCGCCGGTCGCTCCGCTTCGGGAACCGCCTCCCACATCGCCCGTTGACCGATCGACCAGCTGAAGTCGATGTAATGCTCGGCGTTGCGAAAGGTGGCACGGACCGTCTGGCTGACCGTCCGGATGTCGGTCAGGTCGGCGCCGCGGAACAGCTCCTCCACGCCCGCATCGGAGGCGAAAGGGCCACGAGCGCCACTGGTTCGGGCGTCCAGCATGCCCTGCGGAAGGTACGGCAGGAACGTCGCGTCGATCCTTTTCCAGTTCGCGTCCTGCGGGCCGAACGTGCTGATACCCAGCCGGCCACCGGGGACCAGCAGGTGCGACCACCGAGCCAGCGCGCCGGCCGGATCCGGGAGGAAGAACAGCACCAGGGACGACGCGATGACGTCGGACGACGACGGTGGCAGGTCGGGGGCAACGGCATTGCCGACGAGAACCCGCACCTGGGGAAGGTCGACGGCCTCCGTCGCGGTCAGCTCGACCATTCTCGGCGACAGGTCGATGCCGACGACGGATCCCGTCGACCCGACCGCCTCCGCGAGTGGGTACAGTGCGGCACCCCGACCACAGCCGATGTCGAGGGCGCGCTCGCCGGGCTGCACCGCCAGCCCATCGACGAGTCGCTCGGCGATGGGCCGGAACCAGGGGACACCAACGGCGTCATAGGTGTCCGCGGCACGGTCGAACACACCTGCGGGACCCTGCAGCGATGACATTGCCGCACCTTCCCACGATGGAGCACCGCTGACCAGACGAATTGGACGGAAACGTCAGATATCCAGGTCGACGTAAACAGCAGCGTGGTCGGAGGCGGCATGTCGCGAGCTGGTGATCTCGTCATAGATCGGCCAATCACTCGGTGGGTTCTTGTTCTTCGGGTTTCCCCACAGCCCTTGTCGGAAGACCCCGCCGGTGGTGGCGGTGGCAGCCAGTTCGGGGGACAGCAGAATGTAATCGAGCCTGTTGCCCAGCGAGCAGGACTGGAAGGTGCCGGGCCGTGGTCCGACGTCGAAGCCGGGTAGGTCATACACGCTCACCAGCGGAGTCCCGGGATCGAGAAGGGCCTCCAGCGTCGGGTGGTGGGTGGGGTCGTTCCGGTCCGGCCCCTTGTTGAAGTCGCCGACGATCGCGATGTTGACCGCTCCCTCGGCGCGCAGTCCCTCATAGATAGCCCTGACGCGATTTGCCTGCCGGGTGCGCAGTGGGTCCGGATTGCCGGACGAGAAGGACTGCGACTTCAAATGATTGGGTAGGACGAACATCTCGTTCCCACTGGGAAGGGACAGCCGGTAGACGGGGCAGTCGCGGGAGAACAGCGGGCGACCGGGCCGCGACGGGTCAGGATCGTCGACATGGCTGCGCATCCACATGATGTCGAGGCCGGCCGCGGCGTACAGGCCGACGTTGATCCCGCGCGGATCGTTGCCGTCGATGAGCATGCCGTGCGGGTATCGGTTGTCGAGCAACTCGGTGTTGAACTGCACCAGCGCGGGACGGTTCTCGGCCTCGACCATGCACAGCACGTCGGCGCCGACGTCCGTGATCACCCTCGCTGTCATCCGGATCGCCACCTCGTCGACCGGCTCGGTCACCAGTTCCACCCAACCCGACCAGTCGGCCCGGCCGGTGGCGACGATCCGGGGTTCGGCATTCGCCGGCGCGACCAGGAAATCGCCCCGATTCTCCCGGAGCAACGCCCACGCCTGGAACGGCTGGGGATTCGGCCGGACACCTGCCCTGGTGGTGACCAGGACCCGCAGGGTCAGCAGCGCCGCAAGCATGTTGTGCTTGTCCTGCTCGCTGTACTCCGACTGCGCCGCAAGGGTATTGAAGGTCGTGTACGCCATCAGGACCGGGCCGCCCTCCGACCAGGTCGCCGTGTCCAGTGCCTTCGCGCGGGCGAAGAGGTTCTCCACATTGAACGACGCCAACCTCATGCCAGGTCCCCTCCCCGCGTGCGGCGGTGCCGCCCACCCTGCCGTCAGGAGCGGTGCGCGGGCCGACCGGATACATCTTGCCCGCAATGCACAGCGGCCAGCGGACAACGTACAAACGAAGGCGCCGGTACGGATATCCGTCCCGGCGCCTTCGTGAACTGTGGCGTGGTTACCTCAGCTGGTGGGCCACGCGTTGTCGATGTTCGCCAGGGTTGTCGCGTCGTCCTGACCGGTGATCCATGCGGTGAACTGCTTCCATTCCGCATCCGACCCGACGGATGCCGGCATCAGATCGGAAGCATCGAAGCGGAACACCGTCTCCGGGTCCTGCAGCACCTCGAGGGCTGTCCGCTGGACCGGGCTGGGCACGCTGGCGGGTTCGAGGCCCTTGTTCGCGGAGATCCAGCTGCCGGCCTTTGCCCGGGTGTTCGCGTACTCCGGGGTGGTGATGTAGTACATGAAGGCCTGCACCTCCGGGCGATCCGCGAACGCCGCGTAGAAGGTGCCGCCACCGAGCACGACCTGACCGAAGTCGGTCTTGATCGGCGGGAAGTAGAACGCGTCGATGTCGCCGTCCGGGCCGATCTCCACGTTCTGGTAGTTCGAGTCGAAGTTCGCCGCCTGGCGGGACAGGGTGCACTTACCGTTCAGGATCAGCGGTGCGACGTCGTTGAACTCTGTCGAGGCGATCGTCCCGACGTTACCCAGACCGGCGTTGACGTACTCCGGGTTCTTGATCAGGTCACCGACCTGCTTGAGGGCATCGGCGATCTGCGGGTCGCTGAACTTGACCTCGTGGCTGACCCACTGGTCGTAGACATCCGGGCCGGCAAGACGGAGCACGTACTCCTCCAGCCAGTCGGTGATCTGCCAGCCGGTGGCCTCACCGGACTTGATGCCGATGCACCAAGGCTTCTCACCGGTCGCGGCGATCTTCTCGGTCAGCGCGGTGAGCTCTGCCCACGTGGTGGGAACCTCGTAGCCCTTCTCCTCGAAGGTCTTCGGCGAGTACCACACCAGCGACTTGAAGTCGGCATTGTTCGGGATACCGAATGGGATTCCGTTGACAGTGCCATAAGTCAGCCAGTCGGCCGGGAAATATTGCTGTGACAGTGCTTTCACCGACTCGGGAAGCGGTTTGACGGCACCGGTGGCGTTGACGATCTGGCTCAGCAGACCTGGCTGCGGGAACATCGCCACGTCCGGCGGGTTGCCGCTCTGCACGCGGACGACGATCTGGGCCTCGAACTCCTTCGACCCCTCGTAATTCACCGCCGCGCCGGTGCACTCGGTGAACGGCTTGTACGCCTCGACGTAGGGCTTGTCCTCGGGTGCGACGATCACGGTGTAGACGTTCACCGTGGTGCCCGTCAGGTCACCGAATTCGCTCTTCACGGCCTCGCACCAGCCGCTGTCCGCGCTGACCGGTCCGGCACTCGACGAGGCGCCGCTGGAGTCGGCAGCCGAGGCTGCGCTGCTGGCGTCCGTCGCTGCTGCCGGTGCTGAGCTGCTGCCCGCGGTGTCAGAGCTGCCACCGCACGCCGTCAGCACCAGAGCGAGCGCGCTGACACCGACGACAGTGGCGGTGAACGGTTTTCTTGCCGGTTTCCAGGTCACTCGGTTGACCCTCCGTTTCTCGGGGTGAAGTGGGTGGATGACACATCACTATGGAAACCTTTCCAACCAGATTGCGCAAGTAGCGACAGCAAGACGGCGGTAACAATTGCGTAACCCGGGTTCACCGGGTCGGCGGAGCGGTGCTCCCACGGACCACCAACTGTGTCGGCAGGGTGACTGCCTGCGGAACCTGCTCGCCGCTGAGCAGGGCCACCAGGTTTTCGGCGGCGAGGGCACCTTGCTGCGGCACCGGTTGGCGCACCGTCGTGAGATCGGCCAGCGCGGCATGCGGGTGATCGTCGATGCCGACGACCGAGATGTCGTGCGGGGTGCGCAGTCCTGCGCGTCGCAGGGTCCGAAGGGCACCAAGTGCGACCTCGTCGGAATGCGCGTAGACCGCCGTCGGGGGTGTCCGCAGGCCGAGCAGCCTGGCCATCGATTCCGCCCCGTTCTCGCCGCCCCAGTCGCTGCTGGCGACCAGTTGGTCATCGACGGGCAGACCTGCCTCCCGCAGCGCGGCGTAGTAGGCATCCGAACGTCCGGAGATCAGGGTGGGTTGGTCCGGGTCCGTCGCCTCGAGCATCCCGATCCGTGTGTGTCCCAGGTGGATGAGGTGATCCATCGCTTGCCGACCTGCGACTTCGTCGTCGATTCCGACGTGTGGATAGTCAGCCGCCTGGCCGCCGGCGGCGACCGTCCGGACGCCCATCAGGTTGAGCCGTCGGTGCTCGGACTCGGTGAGCTGGAAGGCGACCACGACGACCGCGTCCACCTGCCGCCGAGCGGGCAGCCGCTCGAAGAAGTCGCGACGGTCGTCGAGATCGCCGACGGCATAGAGCAGCAGGTCCAGGCCGGAATCCCGCAGGACGCTCTGCATCCCGGTCACGATCGCGCCGAAGAACCAGCGGTCCAGGTGCGGGACGACGACCGCCACCCGCCCCGTCGTGCCCAGCCGCAGGCTCGACGCCTGCGGTGAGACGACGTAGGACATCTGCTCGGCCACCGCCAGCACGCGATCTCTGGTCGCGGGGGAGACGCCGGGCGCGTCCCGGAGCGCGCGTGACGCGGTCCCGAGTCCGACTCCGGCCATCCTGGCGATGTCCGGCAGCGTCACGCGCGACGAAGTTGGGGGTTTCGCAGTCACGCTTCACACGATATCCTCGCGGAAAGGATTCCATCCAGCGCCCCAAGACGACCGGAAGTGTGAGAGTAAAACCGCCGCGGTGGGGAACAGATATCCAATACCAGGGCAGACCCCGACCGTTGCCGCCGTGACGGGGCCGCATAGCTCCTCTCCCTCCAGGGCGCATGGAGGGTGGGGATTCAAGGCCGCCGGCGGGGTGCGGGTCCAGCAGTCCCGCTCCCCGCCGGTGGTGACACGTCATGCAGACGATGACGTCGCCTCCCGTCACCGAGCCGCCCAGATACCGAGCCCATCCTCCGGACGCCGACTCCACAGGAGCCCGCATGGTCAACGACACCCTTCCAGCGGTCGACCCCGACTGGTGGCGAACCGCCGTCGTCTACCAGATCTACCCGCGCAGTTTTGCCGACTCGAACGGTGACGGCATCGGTGACCTCGCCGGCGTCCGTAGTCGCCTGCCGTACCTCGCCGACCTCGGGGTGGACGCCATCTGGCTCACGCCGTTCTACCCGTCGCCGCTGGCCGACGGTGGGTACGACATCACCGACTACCGCGACATCGACCGCCGGCTCGGCACACTCGACGAATTCGACCGCCTCCTGCACGACACCCACCGTCGTGGTATCCGGATCATGGTCGACATCGTGCCGAATCACACGTCCGACCAGCACCCGTGGTTCGGGGAGGCGCTGTCGGCGCCACCCGGATCGGCGGCGCGGGATCGCTATGTCTTCCGGGACGGCAGGGGCCCGAACGGAACAGAACCGCCGTCGGATTGGAGATCGCATTTCGGTGGAAGCGCCTGGGAGCGGTTGCCCGACGGCCAGTGGTATTGCCATCTCTTCGCCAGGGAGCAGCCGGACCTCAACTGGGCGAACGATGAGGTTCGGCAGTATTTCCTCGACACGCTCCGGTTCTGGTCCGATCGTGGCGTCGACGGGTTCCGGGTGGACGTGGCGCATGCACTCGCGAAGGACCTCAGCGAACCTCTGCGCAGCCAGCCGTCTCTCGACCTTCAACTGCCGGCGGACGGTACCGATCCGCTGTACGACAGAGAAGAGGTGCACAGCATCTACCAGGCATGGCGGAAGGTCTTCGATGAATACGATCCGCCCCGCATGGCGGTCGCGGAGACGTGGCATCCGACCAGCGCCCGTACCTATCTGTATGCCCGTCCCACCGAACTCGGCCAGGTCTTCGACTTCTCGCTGTTGAAATCGGAGTGGAGCCGCGAGCAGTTCCGCCGGGTGATCGGCCGCTCCCTGGACGACCACCGTGGCGTCGGCGGCGGTCTGACCTGGGTGCTGTCCAGCCATGACGTGCCGCGTCATCCCTCCCGCCTTGCACTGCCGCCCGGGATCCACCCGGACGGCTGGCTGGCCAGCAACGGGACGTCCCCAGTCGTGGATGCGGAACAGGCACAGCGGCGCGGCCGCGCGGCGTCGCTGATGATGTTGGCGCTGCCGGGCTCCGCCTACCTCTTCCAGGGTGAGGAGTTGGGGCTGCCGGAAGTGGCCGATCTTCCTGCGCATGCGCTGCAGGATCCAGTCTGGGAGCGGACCGGGCACACCGTCAAGGGCCGCGACGGCTGCCGGGTTCCCCTGCCGTGGAAACGATCCGGCTCGTCGTTCGGGTTCGGTGCCAACGGCGCCTGGCTGCCGCAGCCGTACGATTTCGGTGAGTACTCGGTCGAGGCACAGGACGGCGTCGCCGGTAGCACCCTCGAGTTGTACCGCGAGGCGTTGGGGCTGCGGCGGAAGCTGCTGACGGCCGACAGTGCACTGGAATGGCTCGACGTGCAGGCGCCGGACGTCCTGCACTTCCGGCGCTCCAACGGCTGGGAGTGCCTGGTCAATCTGTCCCTGGTCGAGCTCCCGCTCGACCCCCGGCGGGAGGTGCTGATCAGCTCCTCGGCACTGACCAATGACCGGATTCCGCCCGAGACGACCGTCTGGCTCGCTCCACAGGTAGCGCGCTGAGAAGCCGGCCGCTCCCCCTGCTGAGCGGCCGGCCTCACGCATCAGCTGGGGATGTCGCACCTCGCGATGCGGCTGAACCGGTGCCCGCCGGCCGTCACGCCGGTCACCGACACGTCGACGGCGGACGTTCCCGGGACTGCCGAGGAGAAAGTCGCTGTTCTCGTGGTGGTCCGTCCGCGGAAATTCAACGCGGACGTCGACGAGTCGAACAGTGACGGCTTGCCGGCTCCCACCAGCGCCTGCTCCAGCAACGGCAGTTTCGCGAGATTCGGATCCAGATCCGGCGTGTCGGGCTTGTCGCGAAGATCGATGCGGTCCAATTCGTCACGATGCTTGACGATCACGTCATCGATCGAGATCAGCGGAACAGCAACGGTTCCGGAGAACCGAGGCGAGCGGGTCAATTTGTCCGGGTCATCGAGCCGGGCCCGGAGGGTGAGCTTGCCGGCTCCGACCGTCTTGGAGGGCGGTGCGATTTGCAGGCCGAACGGCGATTCACCGTGCACACCCCAGGTGTAGCCGTGCGGCTCCTTCGCGTCCCCGGCTCCGACCCGCAGGGTCCACTCGCCCGGCTCCGGGGCATCGATCCTGATGACCAGGTAGCTCGAACCGGTGGTCACCACATTGCCCGGGGTGGCTGCGGTGATCACCGCGGCCGACGGGCTGGTCAGCGTCAGCTCGACGGGACGCGTCGGATCGTGCCAGCTCACCACGAACGCCGCCGATGAGACCGTGTCGTCGACGAGAGCGGAATGCATGTTCTGCAGCTTCCGGGCGTGCCGGATAGCCTCGCCCAGCGGCGATGTCGGCGAGAGCAGGCCGATCAACTCCGGCCGATCGGAGGCGACTGCGGCCAGATCCTGCGGTCCCGGAACCAATCCGCCGATGCCGTCGACCTCGTCGCTGCCCGCGGCGATGACCTGCTCGCCGCCCACGAGAGCTTGCAGGTGCACGTAGATCTCGTGCAGCTTGCCGTTGTCCGCGGCACTGTGCACGGACTGGAAGAGACCACCGCGGGCGGCGGCGATCCCGGCAAGCAGGATCTCGTCGCTGGCCACGCCGAGCGAGACGGTGTAGACCTTCGTCATCGCCGGCACAGAGGGCAGGGCCTCGGTGAAGTCCGGACCGCCGTACCAGGACGGTGGGGAGTTGGTGAGTCCACCGCCCACCCACGGTGGGGTGTTCTCGTGCCCGTCGCTGAGCAGCACGATCGCCTGCGGATGCGTGGCATCGCCACCGGAGGCCAGGTCGCCGACCGCCTGGTGCAGGCCCGCGCCGATCGACGTCGCACCGGCGGGATTGATGGTGTCGATGGCTGTCGTGAGGACGTCCTGAGTGGCGGCACCGGCAATCGGCACCACCGGGCTGACGGTGGCCGGCGCGTGGTCGAACATCACCACGCCCGCCCGGTCATTGATCCGCAGCACGTCGATCAACTGCTTGGAGCGCTCGCGCGCGGGCGTCATGAAGTTGTAGAACCCCATGCTGCCGCTGTGGTCGACAACCTCCACGACGTCAACGGGTTTCGGCGAGAAGCCGATACCGTTCGAGATGGCCAGGGCGAAATCCTGCCGCAGCGCAGGTGCCAGCGCCGGGATGCCGAAAGGCACGGAGAGCCCGTGCACCTGCACCGTGTAGGTGCCGGCGACCGGTGCGGCGATGTGCACCCGCTGCACGTTGTTCGTCGCCGTCGGGAAGGCGGTGACGTCGCCGTCGACCGCAGCGCCGCCACCCGGCGGGACCACCCGCAGGTAGAGCCGATTCTGCAGTCCCTTTCCTGGACGGTCGGTCCACACCAGGGTGATCCGCAACGGTTGGGCAGGGTCCGCGACGGTGACCGACATCGTCCGGATCTCGCCCGTCGCGACGGCCAGCTGGACGTCATCACTGAACGATTGCTGGCCGGTGCCAGGGGGTGTCAGGATCTGCTGGACATCGAGCCAGCCGAAGCCCCGGGTGTTGTCGGGCGCGGCCGGTCCGCCGCCGGGCACCGCGGCGGAGTTGACGATCATCGCCTTCATCAGCGCCGCGGACGGGTTGGCCAGGCCTCGTCGCTGACGCAGGTACTGGCGGAGGATCGCCACGCCGCCGCTGGTGATCGGCGTAGCCATGCTGGTGCCGGAGTCGTAGAAGTAATTCTGCTGTGCCAGTGGTCCGGAACCGGCCGGTGCGGGCGGGGTGGTCTCGTTCCAGGTGCCGAAGAATGGTGCGCCGGGCAGGCCCCGGCCGACGGCCTCGGCGTGGGTGGCGACGCCGTCCGCGTCGTCGGCGTAGAAGGAGTCGACATTCGGGTCGTGCGCGAGGCCGTCCGGGCCGCGGTCGGCGGTGCTGACCGTCGACCGGCAGGACAGGATGAACGAGCCCGGCGCGACGATGTCGGGCTTGGTCCGGGTATCGCCGGTGTCATTGACCGGGCCGCGGCTCGAGAACGTGGCGATGTCGTTCGCGTTGTCAGCCTGGCCGGCGATCCCGTTCAGGGTCAGCGGCACGTTGACCTTGGGGGTCGCCGGGTTGTGGTCGGCGTCCTGCAGGTTCGGGTTGATCGAGATCGCCGCCGGCAGCGGGCGGACGCTCTCGGCCGCGCCCACCGTCAGGCAGTTCTTCGCCGTACCCGGCGCGCTCACCGTTGATGCCCCCGGCCCGGAATTGCCGGCGGCGATCACCACCAGCATGTCGGGGTGGTTGAAGACGAAGTCGTCGACGTCCTCCGAGAAGGCGGTGTACTTGCCCAGGTTGTTGTTCGAACCCCAACTGTTGGAATGGATCCGGGCGCCGTCGCCGTACGCGTCGGTGAAGACGCCGGTGACCAGGTCGGCGGGGACACTGAGACCACTGGAGTTGTTGGGCCCCATCGAGAGCACCGTGAGCCGGGCGCCGGGAGCCATGCCGCGGAGCGTGCCGTTGGAGTTGGCGCCGTCACCGGCGATGCTCCCGCAGACGTGGGTGCCGTGGTTGTTCAGGTCTGCGCCGTTCGCGGGCAGCTTGGTGACGGTGGCCCGGATGTTCACCACCCGGCCGGCGAAGTCTGCGAGAACCGTTGCCGGTACGCCGGTGTCGAGCCCGCTGTCGGCAACACCGACGATCTCGCCGGCGCCGTCCAGTCCGAGGGTGGTGCTGATCGGTTCCGCCCGGGTCAGACCCCGGGCGACGTTGTTCTGGGTCGTCACGTCCGGCAGGACCTCCGCGCGTAACACCCCTGGCACCGCCGCGAGGTCGGCGAGTCGTCCGGTCGTGGTGTGCACGACCGCCCGCCGGGCACTGGCTTCACCCACCTCGCCGACGCCGCCGAGCGCCGTCGTGGTCTCAGCGGTGTCGATGGTCTGATCGAGGGTGACCAGGACGTCGACCTCCTGCTCGGCGACCCGATCGAGCGGCGCGCCGGCATCGCCGAGGGCGCCCACTCCCGCCACCGCCGCTCCGCCGGTCACTCCGGCGGCCAAGATCGGATCCAGCTTCTCAAGCGGGTCGAACGTGCTGACGTCCCGAATGTTGCTCAGCGCCAGTACGTCCGCCGGCGCAGCCGCGGTTTCGCCCCTGACCCGGTAGCCGCCGTCGGGCAGCCGGTCGACCACCCGCAGGCCCAAACCGGCCAACTGGGCGATGTCGTCCTCGGACAGCGGATCGGTGGTTCGCAGGCGCAGATCTTCGATGGTCATCGCACTCCCTCGGTGCTGTCCGGCTGACCTGGCGGCCCCCCGGCCGGGACCCGCCCCGTTGTTCGGGGGCAGGACAGCGGCGGTCGTGCCGCTCACCATTCGGGAGACCAGGACCAACAGAACTGATACCGCACGGGCTGCTAGCTGGATAGGTCCGCGCGGGTTGTGCGGCCGGCGCGGTCGAGTGCCATTGGAGCAGGGGAATCCTCCTGTTGAGGGTACGAAGTCCCTGCTGGGACGTCAGTGGGCCGCGCCCGACGTCGTGGCGGAATCCGGCCGCCGGGTGCCCCTGGTCCCGTGGCAGATGAACCGCTGCAAACAATCCTTGACATCCGTCCGGGGACGGAGTGGGCTACGTCACGTCGGGCGCGGTGACAGAGTGGTGACGCGCCGTGATCGTCCGCACGGCGTCATTGCCCCGTGCGAGCGTTGATCTCCACTCGCGGAGGATCCCGCCATGCGTCGTACCCCCCGGGTGTTGGCCACCGCTGTGGCCGCAGCACTGGTCATCACCGGCCTGGGAACGGGGTCCGCGGCCGCGAAACCGTCGACACCGGTCGGTCCACCCGCGGCAGACGGGCCCGGGGCAATGTCGCATTTCGGGCTGGCCCGGAAGGACTGCCTCGGGACGGCGCGGAACAGCACCTCGAAGGTGTGGTTCACCGTGGCGGGCGGGGTGCTCTCCGACGTGTACTACCCAACCGTCGACAACACGAACAACGAGACCCTGCAGTTCGTCGTCACCGACGGGTCGTCGTTCACCGATCTCCAGACGCGTGACATGACTTATACCGTCAGGGCTCTCGACGACTCCGGGATGGCCTGCCGGGTGACGTCGACCGCCAAGAGCGGGAAGTACACGCTGACCACCGACTACTTCACCGACCCGCAACGCAACAGCGTGGTGATGCGCACCAGGCTCAAGGCCGCGAAGGGAAACCCGCGCTACCAGCTGTACGCGCGGTTCGACGGCACGATCAACGGCAACGGCGGCGGTGGTGACCCGGAGCAGAACGCCGGCGCCGACGACGCGATGATCGACACCAGCACCGGATCACCGGTGCCGGTCTCCATCGACACCGTGACCGCGACCACCGCCGCGAACCGTGACTACGCCACTCCGGTTTACGCCGCTCTCCGCGCCGACCGCCCCTTCCTCAAAGCCTCGAGCGGCTTCGTCGGCACGCCCAGCGACGGCCTGGCGCAGCTCGATGCAAGCCGCCGGCTGACCACGACCTTCGGATCCGCCACCCAGGGCAACGTCGTGCAGACCGCGCAACTCGACGTCAACGGCGGACGGCCCGCCACCCTCGCGCTCGGGTTCGGCGCTGACAAGGCCACCGCTCTCGCAACGGCGGGCGCGACGGCACGCACTGACGCGGGCCGGATGCTGAGCAGCTACCAGTGGGGGTGGAAGGCCTACGACAAGCACTTGAATCCCCCGGCGTCGCCGCGCGGCCTTTCTCGGGCCGAACGCAAGGAACTCGCGCGCACCTACTGGCTGTCGGCGAACGTGCTGAAGGCCAGCGAGGACAAGACCTTCGCCGGTGCGATCGTCGCGTCGCTGGCCAGCCCGTGGGGTCAGGCGGTCGCCGCCGGCGATCCCGCCCAGACCTATTTCGGCTCCTATCGCGAGGTCTTTGCGCGCGATCTCTACGAGACCTTCACCGGCCTTCTTGCCTCCGGTGACGTGGCCACCGCCAGGAGCACCGTCCGGTTCCTGTTCGAGCGTCAGCAGCAACCCGACGGATCCATGCCACGCAACAGCCTGATCAACGGCAAGCTGGCGCCGGACTCGTTCGGCGTGCAGCTGGACGAGGTGGCCTACCCGATCCTGATGGCACGCACCGTCGGGTTGACCGACAAGGCCTTCTATGAAGCGCATATCAAGCGTGCCGCGGATTACGTGGTTGCTCGCGGCCCGTCGTTCGGCAACGAGCGGTGGGAGGAGCAGAGCGGCTATTCACCCTCCACCATCGCGGCCGAGATCGCCGGATTGGCAGCAGCGGGAGCGATCGCGCAGATCAACGGCGACGCGGCCGGCGCCAGGATCTACCGGGCAACGGCCGACTTCTACCAGCGGAACATCAAGGCGTGGACGGTGACGACGACCGGGACGCTGGCCGCCAGGTATTTCATCCGGCTGTCGAAGACGGGCGACCCGAACGCGGCGATCAGCTACAACCTCGGCAACGGAGGACCGGACGCCGACCAGCGTTCCGTCATCGACGCCGGGTTCCTGGAACTCCCGCGCCTCGGGATCCTCCCGGCCGACGATCCGGACGTCGCGAACACGTTGCCACTCGTCGACGACGTGATCGGGAAGATGACCGACAGCGGCCAGGGCTACTACCGGTATGGCGTCTCCACTCCGGGCACCGAAGACGGTTACGGGGACTGCAATGTCGGTGACCCGACCGACTGTACGGTGCAGGGCAAGCCGTGGGCCGGGGAGTGCGGAGCGCAGGGTCAGAACAAGGGTTCGGGTCATCTCTGGCCGGTGCTGGCGGGGGAGCGCGCCGAACACGAGATTGCGACGGGCAATGGCACGGAGGCCGTCTCGTTGTGGCAGGCGATGTCCGCGATGGCGTCCGGAGTCGGGTTGATACCGGAGCAGGCGTGGGAGAACGAGCCGTTGGCCGCGTCGCCGTTCGGCACCCAGCCGGAATGCGCATCCATCGGCTTCGAGAACGGCAAGGCTGCGGGAAGTGCATCGCCACTGACCTGGTCAGCGGCGACGTTCGTCCGGCTGTCCGCGAACATCAAGGCGGGCAGGATCCTGGAGACGCCGAAGGACACCACCAAGCGCTACATCAAGAACACCCAGACCGGAACGACTCTCACCATCACCGCTCCCGCGGACAATGCCACCTCCGACGGGCCGGTGACGATCACCGGCAGCACCGAGCCGGGCTCGAAGGTGGACGTCGTCGCGGTGAACATCGACGGCAGTCAGCCGTCGGCATCCGCATCGACCACCGCCGCGGCTGACGGGTCGTTCTCGCTGACCCTGACCCCGCCGTTCGGCACGACCGTGCTGACCGTCACCGCGACCACGCCCAGCGGAGCCACCGGCTTCGCACAGCGGACCGTGATCAACGACATCGTCCCCGGCACCAAGCTTCTCGATGTCACGGACCCGGCAGAAGACGACAACGGACCGGGGACATACGCCTACCCGACGTCGGACAACTTCCAGCCCGGTGCCTACGACCTGCGGAATTTTCAGGTCTACGAGGACGGGGCGGACGTGATCTTCCGGGTGCAGACGGCCGACCTCACACCGACCTTCGGCAGTTCGCTGGGAGCACAGCTGGTCGACGTCTACATCACCAACCCGGCAGCCTCCGGCGGAACCTCGACCGCGGCCTCCTACCCGGGACGGAACTACAGCCTGGCCACGCCGTGGAACCGGTTGATCGAGGTGCAGGGCTTCGGTCAGCGTTTCGTCAACGCGGACAAGGCGACCCTCGGCACGGTGGCGATCCGGGCTTCGGCCGCCACCCGGTACATCACCTTCACCGTCCCGAAAGAGGCGCTGGGCGGCACACCGGGTACGGGGTGGACCATTGCGCTCGTGCTGACCGGTCAGGACGGCTTCTCGCCCGACCAGGCACGTGGCTTCCAGCCGACAGCGCAGGACTTCCAGTTCGGCGTGTGCACCGCTGCAGCGGTGGCGGCCAACAATCCGATCTGCGCTGTCGACCCGGCAACCGTGCCGAAGGCCGTCGACATCTTGACCCCTGACGGTGTCTCGCAGGCCGACGAGTTGAACCCGCTCGCTCCACCGGTGGTGATCCAGGGCATCACCATTCCGTGAGTCTGCGGGTCCCCCCGTGAGCCAAGCCTGGAGATCTCAGGACCAGTCACCGTCGTCGGTGCCGAGGTGGTCGTGGCCGAGTTCGGTGATCGGGATGGCCGCCATGCTGGTGAGCCCGATGTCGAGAAGCGTCGCCCGGGGGGCGCCCGACCCGCCGAGCGTGGACATCCCCTCGATCACCGCACAGAAGAAGGCTCCGAGCGCGTCCGCGTCCGCGGCGGCGTCGATCTCGCCGGCGGCCTGGGCCTCGGCGATGCGGGCGGCGTAGAGCGTCCGCATCGAGTCGAAGGCGGCCGCCACCGTCGAGGCCACCTCGGGATCCTGCGACGAGAGCTCGACGGCGGCCTTGGTGAACAGCGAAGGGGGAGCCTGCGCCGAGCCGTGCTCGAGGGCAACCTGGACCAGCCGCATGCGGATGCGCCTGATGGGACTGGGGGACCCCTTCTTGATGGACTCGACGGCGTCGACCGCCTCGGCGGCGTCGCTGAGGAACGCCCTCATGAAGAGTTCCTTCTTGCCACCGAAGGTGTTGTAGAGGCTTTGCCGGGCCAGGCCGGTCGCCTCGAGGAGGGTGTCGAGCGACGTGCCGGCGAAGCCCGTCTCAGCGAACGCCGTCCGCGCACGGGCGATGACGTCCGCTTCGTCGAACGAGCGTGGTCTCGGCATGGCGTCCTTTAACTCGATTTTTGACCGCTACGTCCATTATCGAGCACGACGCTGCGCCGGCGCGCCGTGGACCGCAGCGGCCGACCGGACAAGGCGACCAGTCTTACCCCGAGCGCGAGCAGGCCGACCACGCCGCCGATGACGAACGCCACTCGCCAGCTCGTGAGCGCGGACACCGCCGCGCTCAACGGGAGGCTGACGACGGTGGCGACCGAAATGCCGGCGGTGATCAGGGATGTGGCACGGATCGTGTCCGCTGCCGGCACGAGTCGCCCGGCGATCCCGGCGCCGATTGCCCAGAATCCGCCGAGGCTGACGCCCAGGAGCACCCGGGCCAGGAGCAGGATGGGCAGGCTCGGGGCGAGCGCGGCGAGACCGTCGGTGACGACCAGCAGCAGGCTGAGACCGACGAGTACGACCCGGCGGTCGAGACCGGAGGTGACCACCGTGACGGCGGGAGCAGCGATGGCGGCGAACAGCCCGATCGGCAGGAACTCCGAGAGCACGATCGCGAACGAGCCGAGGGCGACGGACGCCACGCCCAGCCACCCCGGCTCGCAGCTGTGCCGGTCGGGGGCGCGTCCCGGTTCATGAGACGGCGGCGAGGAGGACGAAGGGGTCCCCGTCGATCCACCGGTTGTCCATGGTGAACCGCGCCACCCGCGGTCCCTCGGGGGTGGGGCGGACGTCCAAGGTCCAGGTGTTGCCCATCAGGACGTGCCGCGTCTTGGTGCTGTCCGGGCCCTCGCCGGGCAGGAAGTGCTGCGCCAACGCGTAGGCCTCGATGATCCAGCCGTCGTCGACGGCGCGGAAGGTCACGTTGGTCACCATGTGGCTGGTGTCGAGGGGGCCGACGGAGCCGATCATGGCTGGGACGACGGTGTCGCGGCCGGTCAAGACCGGGAAGTCGAGTCCGATCCTGGCCGTGGCGGGCGTCAGGTCGACGACGACGTCCTCGGTGAGCAGGTTCGTCAGGACGTCAGCGTCGCCCTCGTCGAGCGCCTTGGCCCACAGCAGGGGCAGCGGCGCGAGCTCGCGCTCGGTTTCGAACGGGACGGTCGTGGTGGTCGCGGTCATCGTGGTTGCAATCGTGGTGGTTGCAGTCATCGTGGACTCCTTGTCGGTCGGTCAGTCGGTTGCTGGTTGTTTGCTGGTTGCTGGTGCTGGTTGTCGTTTGGGGTGCTGTTCGGTGGGGATGGTCAGCGGGGACGCGTCAGGCAATGGAGACGCCGCCGTCGACGAAGACCTCGCTGCCGGTCATGCCGGAGCTCTGGTCGGAGACCAGGAACAGCACGGCGGCGGCGATCTCCTCGGGGCGGAGCACACGACCGAGCGGCACGCCGGCCGGGATCTGCTCCAGGAGTGCGTCCTCGTTGCCCGGATGCAGCCCTTGAGTCCGGTGGTCTCGGTCGACCTGGGGATGACCGTGTTGATCCGGACCCGCGTAGGGGGAGCTCGGCCGCCCAGGTGCGGATCAACGTCGCGGCCACAGCCTTCGAGGAACCGTAGACCGAAGTCTTTCTCGCTCCCCGACCCGGCAGTGGACCCGGTGATCACCGCCCCTCCGATCCCCGACGTACCGCCGGTCACGAAGGTCGTCCTGCCACTGACCACCGCGGTCATTGAGACTCCTCGCGAGTTATGGACTGATTCGTCTACAACCGTACGACGAAGTGGACCGATCAGTCAAGAACTAGGACATGGTCGTTGAACTCGCAGGTCGCGAACGCGTCGCCGGCTCGCTCGGGGTCGTGCACGTAGAACGCGCCGGTCGCTGACAGGATCTGCTCGATCGTCGGTGGGTGTCACCGTTGCCGGCTCCGGTCATGAACGCATCGCCCGTTCGAAGTAGCCCCCGGTGGGCCGGCTGGTACGGCTGGTCCCGGTTGGCCTCGACGCGGCGCATCATCTCTGCCATCCGCGTCGTCGTCGGCGGCGACAATCTCGTCGATGGCGATGATTCCGAATCGGTGTTCTGTCGTGTTGCGAACCCGACGTCGGACGTCCAGCCGCACCTTGGTCCACAGGGAGAAGGCAGACAGCACAGCCAGTCTCGATTCACGGTTGCAGCGCCGATTGTCAGAGGCGCATCGGGAAAATGTCGCTGTTCGCGGCCCGCTCATGGCAGCCACAGCCACAGCCATCGCACGAAGCCAGCGAAGTCAACTCTGCCGACACCGATCCAGATCAGCCGGCAGGTCCCCGTCCGGGTGCGGACAACGACGCACCCGGAGTCCGTTGTGACGCGCGGCCGGGTCAGCGCAGAGTGGGCAACACCTGGTGGTGGTCGAGGACTGCGCTGAAGAGATCAGCGCGTTCCGCCAGCCGCGGGATGATGCTGCGGATGGTGAATCCGTCCGGCCGCAGGGTGGGGTCGTCGAGCTCGTCCCATTCGATCGGCGCGGACACCGGCGCACCGGGTGCGGCCCGCGGGCTGTACGGCGCGACAAGGGTTTTGTTGACGGCATTCTGGGTGTAGTCCAGGCGCGCCAACCCCTGCCTGTCGTTGACCTGCCACTTCCAGCTGATCAACTCGGGCATGACCTGCCCGACGGTGCGGGACAACGTCTCCACCCACGCCCTGGTCTGGTCGAAGTCGAGCGTGGGAGCGATCGGTACCCAGATCTGGATGCCGCGGCGCCCGGTCACCTTGGGCCTGGCAACCACGCCCAGGTGTTCGAACGCCGTCCGGTGCAGGCGGGCGAGCGCCAGCAGGTCCTCCCACCTGGTGGTGCTGCCGGGATCGAGGTCGATCAACGCGTAACTCGGCCGGTCGGGATGATCGACGGACGAGGTCCAGGCGTGCCATTCGAGCGCGCCGAAGTTCGCCGCCCAGACGAGCGCAGCCGGCTCGTCGACCACGAGATACGTCCGGCTCTCGCCCGGGTCGGCGTCCGGGTTGTCCCAGCGCGGTAACCATTCCGGCGCATGGGTCGGCAATTCCTTGTGCCAGAAACCCTTCGTGCCCGCGCCGTTGGGATATCGGTGCATGTTGAGGGCATGCCGGGTCAGGTAGGGCAACAGCGTCGGCGCGATCTGCGCGGAGTAGCGAATGAGATCCCTTTTGGTGACTGGGTCCTCGCCGTCCCGTGGTGGGAACAGCACCTTGTCCAGGTTGGTGATCCGCAGTTCCCGGCCGAATACCGACCATCGGCCGGACGCTTTCATGGCGTCCAGTTCGTGTCGTTCGTCGGCGGTCACCGGCTCGACTGCGGACGACTTCAGCAGCAACGAGGCGCGCGCGGCGGGCAGGTCGGACCGCCAGAGGCGGTCAGGATCGGCTTTCACCTCGTCGTTGGTGCGCCCGCTGACCACCGAATACGGATGGTCTTCGGCGTCCCACCCGCTGACGGCGTGCTCGTCGTGCTTGTGCAGCAGCAGCCACTGTTCCTTGCCGCCCGAGTCGGTCCTTGTCCGCACCAGGACGAAGCGGCCGCGGAGCTTCTCGCCGTAGAGGTCGAGGTGCAACTCGCCCTTCTCGACCGCCCGCCGTGGGTTGGGTGCCTCGTGCGGCACCCACCGCCCGGCGTCCCAGACGATGACGTCACCGCCGCCGTACTCGCCGGCCGGGATGATGCCCTCGAAATCGAAGTATTCGAGCGGGTGGTCCTCGACATGGAACGCCGAGCGCCGGACGTCCGGATCCAGGGTGGGTCCTTTCGGAACTGCCCAGCTGACCAGGACGCCGTCGATCTCGAGGCGGAAGTCGTAATGCAGCCTGCTGGCCCGGTGACGCTGCACCACGAAGCTTCGCGCGCCGGCGGCCGCGGCCGCCGGCGCAGTACCGGACGGTTCCGGGGTGCGGGTGAAGTCCCGCTTACGGCGGTAGGTGTCCAGCGCCGCCGCCGATCCGCAGCTCACTTCGCGCGGGCCCGTGCGGACTCCCGGTCGTTGGCCTTCTGCAGCGCGGTGACGAGCTCGTCCTTCGTCATGGTGGATCGGCCCTGCACGCCGAGCCGGGTCGCGAGTTCGTAGAGGTGTTTCTTGGAAGCGTTGGCGTCGACACCGCCGGCCGTCGGCCGAGAGGTTTCCCTGCCGCCTTCGGCCTGGGCGTCCGAGGGGCCGTACTCGTCCTTCGGTTCCCAGTGGTCGCCGACCTTCTCGTGGGTGTGTTTCAGGGAAGCGAACGCCACCTGGTGTGCGCGCTGCTCGTCGTCGTACTGCTCGATGGCGGAGTCGTAGGTCTTTGCGAAGGTCTGCTTGGCCTTGGTGTCGGACCGCTGAAGGGTGCTGGGCAGCTCGCTGTCCTTCGCTTTCCCGCTCCTGGTCGTCTTCGGCATGTCTGCACCCGCCCGTCTGGTCCCGATCCTGATCCCTGACTCCCGACGGGTACCCGATCCGAGGTTGGTTGAATCCGGGAGGTCACTCGCCGACGGGAGCCGCTTCGGCGACGGTCGCCGGCCGGTCGGGCAGTTCGACTGTGACAGTGGGTTGCCAGCCGGCCGCCGTCATTCGGTGGATCTCGAGCAGTCGCGGACCGACACCGGCTGTGACGAGCACGGATTCGCGCACGGCGGCGAACTCCGGGAAGGGGTCTGCGGTTGTGATCGCTGATTCCGCGTCGACCGACAGTGTGCCGAGCGCCGAGTCGAAATGTCCGCAGCCCACGGCGATGTCGTCACCGCCTCGGTGACGGAACCAGCCCATCGCGGCGCCGCATCCGGTGATCCGCTCGAGCCCGGGAAGGGTGACCTCGGTCAGCGGCTCACCGCTGGGCGACAGCAGCACAACTCGGTCGACGCCACCGACGGCGAGCACGCCGCCGGTGAGCAGCGCGGCGCCGGTGTCGGCCGTGGGCCATGGAGTGGGTGGCCGGACGACCGTCGGGCCGCTCGCGTCGAGTTCCACCACGGCCAGCGCGGGGTCGCCGGCGCCGTCCCAGCCCCAGGCGACGACCCGGGAGCCGTCCTCGTCGAAGGCCAGCCCGTCGGGTTCGAGGTCGAGATCGACAGACCGCTCCACAGCACCGATCCGCTCCCACACCGTGAGCCGACCGGCCCCACTGACTGCGGCGACGCGCTCCGCCAGGACGGCGAGATGGGATACACCCGCCGAGGGTGCGGCGGCCGCAGCGACCTTTCCGTCCGCGCCGTGCCATGCCAGCCGGTCGGACCCCGCGAGCACGACGGCACCGCCCCCCGCGGCAGCGCAATGCCAGGAAAAAGGCGGCGTGACGTCCGACGTCGACCCGTCGGCGCTCACCCGGAAGACGCCTTGGTGGGTTATTGCCAGCATCTCGGCCGTCTGCCCGTCGATCAGGCCGCGGGCTCGCGGCGGTAGGGCCGTCATCGAATCGCGAAATACTCTTCGCGGAGCTTGCCCGCGAGATTGGTCAGGGCCTGCGCATTGAGCGCGACGTTGCTCACCACCGTTTTCCGATCGAGTTCGTCGAGCGCCGCGATCGCGGTCTTCACGTCCGTCGCCTTCGGGTTGGGCGGCCCTTTCCCTTCACGGAACTTGTCATCCGCCAGGCAATCCGTTGTGGTGCATGCGGCGATCTTGTCACCCAGATCGGCAATGCGGACGGAGTTGATGGGATTGAATCCCTGCGGGGTCCGGTAACCGACCACCATTGTCCGCCACGCATTCCGCTTCGCTACATTCGAATCGTTCCAGTTGTCCTTCACGTACCCGTACAGGTCATGATTGTCGTAGAGGTCGCGGAAGGTGGCGTACTGCCGCACGGTCCACGTCTGGCCCATCCGCTGGATGCGGCGGCGGGCCGAAAGGCTCTCGAACCTGCCCTCGGTCCAGCGGGCGTTCACCTCGGACTTGAAATGGCCCTCGTCGTCCTCGGCCGTGTGGTCGGCGTCGTGCTGAACCTCGTGCTTGATGCTGTCCAGGAAGTATTTCTTGCCCGACCGCACCGGGTCGACGATCCCGATCTCGCCGGGGGTGTTGAACCCACCCGAATCCGCTTCGATGGCCACATTGGTGTTGTCGAATGTCGTCTCACCTTTCAATTTCCGGACGTACGGCAGCTGCGCCTCGGTGAGGGCACCGGCCGGGTGCCCGAAGATGGCGACGAATCGCTTCGGTTGGTGCGCCGCCTTCACCCGCGCCGCTGAGTCGTGAGTCCGCGTCTGGCAGTACAGCTTCACCCGGCCTGAGCGCAGCCATTCCGCTGAATTGCGCAAGATCTTGTCCTTTGTCTGCGCAAGTGCCCCGTCCAGCCAGGAATTCATCGCGGCGCGGCCGGCGAGGTTGTCGTTCACCGCCTTCTGATAGGCGGCGGTGCCTTCTGTGACCTTCAGCCCTTTACGCCGTTTCGTCGAGCCACGCCAAGGATATCCACCGGCGTAGCCCTTCTTCAGCTTCGTCAGTCCGGCGAGGAAGCCAGGCAGCAGCGCAGGGTCGACGGTGTGTCCTGTGCCCTCGAGAACCACACTGCCGGCATCGAAGTCGGCGTTGCTGACATGCCATTCCTCGTGCAGCAGGTTGAGAACCAGTTCGACGTCTTCCGCGTCGTTCAGCTGGCCGGTGCCGACGCCACCGACCAGATCGACCTTCAACGCCTTGCGTGCCGCGGGCTCGGTGAGCGACGGGGTCTCGCACTTGGTGATGGCCGCCGTGGTGTTGACGATGTCCGACGCCTGGATCCGGCCGGTCTGCGCATCCATCCGCGCCCGGTCCGTGTCGGCCTCGGCCTTCGTGAGGTCGCCGAGTGCGATCAGCCGTTCCTGTACCAGCAGGACCGGGCCGCGCTCGTTCGTGCCCGGCCCGTTGACGTCGGTGACCCTGCCGCCGCCCTTCGGGTACAGCTCGACGCGTTGCACAACCCGCGACCCGCTCAGCAGTTGGCTGACAGCGTGGTTTCCGGCCGACCGCTGCAGTCGCAGCACGCCGGGCAGACGTGGGCCGCCCGCCCGGCGTTGGGTCGCCGCGAGCTCGGCGGGCCGACCTGCTGCCCAGCGACCCGGCAGCTCTCGTCGCTGCATCGGTTCACTGAACCGCCGGAGCGTCGCTCATACAAGGTCCTTTAGGGCAGACCGTGATCTGCAGCTCCCGTCACTCGGGCTGGGTGAGCAGCTCGCCCGCAACTATCCGGATCGAGACCTCCTGCACCGTCAGGTGATGCGAGCGCGCATACGCCCTGATCCGCTCGAAGGCCCGATCGGGGGGGACACCGTCGCGGCCGGCGAGGAAACCCTTGGCAAGTTCGATGACCAGCCGGGAATGCAATGCGTGCTCCAACTGAGCGATGCGCGTCTGTGCCTCCTGCAGGGCCACCGGACGGCCGCTCGGGCGGAGATTGCAGACGACGCCGCGCACGACGGGGTCGTCGAGCAGATTCGTGAAGGCGGCCTCCGCGGCGACCCAGTCCTGTTCGTGCCGGACCCGCAGTTCCACCGGTGGATGAGCACCCGGCTCGGTGAGCATGTGCTCGAGGAAGTGCCCCAGCACCGGCCGGTCGTCGGGATGGATCAGCGGCACGATTGAACCGCCGATCAGCGCGTCGTCGTGCCAGCCGAACAGCTGGCCGACAGCGGGACTGGCGTAGGTGACGATCGCGTCCGCGGTGAGGACGAGGGCCGCGTCCGCCGCGCGTTCGAGGAGCGGCCGTAGCGCGGTGCCGAGGTTCGTCGAGATACCGACGATGCCCACCAGCGAGCCGCTCCGGTAGATCCCGGCATCGGTGACGATTGCGGGGAACCGGCGACCGTCCTTGCACCGCACCGGAAATCCACCGGACCAGGGAACGCCGTCATGCAGCGCCGCGATGATGTCGGCGGCGACGTCCTGCGCGACCTCCGGAACGGTCAGCGTGGTGATGTTCCGTCCCGTGGCTTCCTCGGCGGACCAGCCGTACAACTCCTGCGCCGCGTGATTCCAGTAGAAGACCACGCCGTCCAGATCGGTGGCGATGATGGCCTGGCCGATCGCGGCCAGCAGTTCAGCCGGCTCGACGTTCGAAGCGGCCATCGTGGCGGCCATGGTGGTCACCTTCTCGGGGGACGAACACAACGTCCCGTACCTCGAGCCTAGGACCGTGTACCCGGCCGACACACGGGCCGATGCGCCCGCAGATCAGGGGCTTTCGCCTCCCCTGGTCGCGCTGTGTCAGCCCGGACGGCGTGCGGCGGTCGCGCGCGGTGCAGGCGATCGGTGATGGCGCCGCTGGCGAATCTCAGGAAGCCGGGCTCGGACCCGCGCCAGGACAGCACCGCCGACGCCAACCCCAGTTCGGCGGCGTGCACGCTGTCGGCCGGGTCCCTCGACCCCCTCGGAGCGGCCCCCGCGGCGAGCGCGTGGGACAACGGCAGGTAGAACCGGAACACCGCATCCTCCGCGGAGGCGACGACCCGCGGTACCCCGGTGGACCGCGCGCGGCCCAGTGCCGCCCACAGGGCCTCGGCCTCCGACCTCGCCAGCTCGTGATCCGGCTCCCCCGCGGCTGCGCTCGCCACAGGGCCGCAGTCCGGCACAGCCTGCAGGACGGGATGGTGATGGGTCGGTACCCGCGTCTTCATGGTCGGTCCCTCAGTCTCGATGTATCTGCTTCACTGGCTGTCGCGGTACCAGCCGATGGACCGCGCGACAAAGCGCTGCCACGAGTCCTCCCACTCCGCCCAGCCGTACGGGCGCTCGTCCCCGCCGGTCGCCTGACGTGGGGCGGTGCCGCCGACAGCGGGGATCACCCGGTAGTAGAAGACGATCCAGCCGTCGTACCCCTGGTCGTAGAGGGCTCCCTCGCGGTGGTAGCGGCTGTCGGCGGCCATTCCGATGCCGACATAGACCTTGCGACCCACCGAGGCCGGGTCGACGACCCAGGTCAGCTCGACGGAGTCACCAGGCACGGATTGCTGCCGGTCGCAGCCGAAGGGGTGGACCCACCAGCGAAGCTCACGGCCGTAAGGGTCACCACCGTGACAGGTGAAGGTCACCCGATCACCCGGGGTCAGGGTGCGGTCGGTCTCCAGCACGGCGCCGAGCGTCTGGCCGCGCGAGATCCGCTTCGTACCGATCCCCGCGTCGTCACAGACCGACTCGATCCAGGGATAACGGAATCCGTCCGGATCCTGGCCGGCCGTGCCGACGGTTCCGATGATGCTGTGGTCCGGCATGAGGCACTCCCTCGAAATGTTCGCGATGGCGATCGGAATGGCGCAACCACCGGCGCGAATGTCGAATTGCCTGCGTCCGGTGTTTGACGAGTGCCGGTATGCGGCTCAGCTGCACCGCAACGGAGACCGGTGGTGCGCGGTGATCGGATCTGTGTCCCAGAGAGTTCTGTGACAATGATGACGAACGCCGCGCCCCAACATATCTCGCCGGCTGCCGCCGAGGTCCAGGGCGACCGGGTTAGTCGTATCCTAAACCTCCCGCGATGATTCCGCCCGGTGGTCGGGCGTCACCGTGAAGGGTCTTTGGCCGGAAACGAATCGGACGTCAGTCACCGGAATTGCCGGTGTCAATCGCGTGCAGGATTAGTTCAACGGTTTCCTCCGGCGGGACCGTCGTATCCAAGCCGACGGCATCGGGCCAGGCCGCCGCGTCGTTGCCCATCGGGTCGGCGACCGTCGCGTCCGCATCGGAGATCCCGGCCCTCCTGCGCGCCAATCGGCGGTGCCGGACCTCCGGCGCTGCCCGACACTCGAATGGCAGCAGGTCGGCGCTGAACTCCCGCGCGACGGCGACGGCGTCGGCCCGAAATGCGTCGTCCGTCCATGACGCGTCCAGCACCACCGACTCACCCTGCGCAAGCAGGTGCGCTGCCCGGTCGAGCATCTCGCGGTACGTGTGCCGGGTGTGGACATCGTCGTAGATGCCCTCGTGGTACGGCGCGCGGGCGCTGCGCAGGGGCGACACACCGCTGCACTCCTTGCGGATCCGGTCACTGGACAGCAGCACCGCGCCGAGCCGGCCGGCCGTCATTTCGGCGATCGTGGTCTTGCCTGCACCCGGAAGGCCGCCGACAAGGATCATGCGAACGATGCCCGCGTGCAGATGACGCAGGGCGATGTCGGTCGAGGCACGTGCGTCGGCAACAGCGTTCGGGTCACCCTGGTCGGCACGCAGGCAGTCGACCTTCACCCTGACAAAGGCACGGTAGGCGATGTAATGGTGCCGGAGCGACGAGGGCGCAGGATCGCCGGCGAAATCGGCGTAAGAATCCAGCAGCACTGCCGCGAGGTGTCCGAATCCGAGTTTCTCGAGATCCATCGCCAGGAATGCCACGTCGTCAAGGCCGTCCACAAACCGGAGTCGGTCGTCGAATTCGAGACAGTCCAGCACCTTCGGACCGTCCGGAAGGCAGAAGATGTCGTCACAGATCAGATCCCCGTGGCCGTCGACGATCCGTCCCCGGTCGATTCGTCGGGCGAAGAGCTCTGCCCGACCGGCGAGGAAGCGCTCGACGAGGCGCCGTATCTCGGCCTGCGCAGAACTGCACACCAGGTCCGTGAACGGCGCGACCTGGGTCAGGCTGGCTGCCCATCTGGCGCCGATCGCGTCCCGCGACCCTTCCGCCGAGATATGTGGTGCACGAACGCTTTTGGCGTGGAAAGCCGCCATCATCCTGGCCAACCGGGTGATGAAGCTCGTGCAGTCCTCGCCGGAGCGCAGCAGTGTGCTCAGCCGCCGGTCCGCGGGCATGCGGCGCATCACGACGGCCGGCTCGGCCGGGCTGCCCGGTTGGCCGGCGAGCGACCCGACGCCCAGGTAGACATCTGGGGCCAAGCGCCGGTTCAACTCGACCTCGCGTCGGCAGCACTGCAAGCGCGCGGTCAATTCCCGAAAGTCGAGAAATCCCATGTCGACGGGTTTCTTGAACTTGTAGGCCCGATCACCCATCAGCAGGACAACGCCGATATGCGTCTCGCAAAGATCCGCATATGCGGGATGCTCAGCCCCGTGGCGGGACATCGTCACATCAACGCCGTCATCCCGCGACGTCGCCCCCGTTGATGGCGCTCTGCACACGACCGATCCGCGTGGACGCCGCCTCGTTGAATTCGCCCATTTCGGCGGCCGAGACGACTTGTGCGTCCGGGCCGGGGAACACAATGGATTCTTTCTCCTCGTCCAACCACCGCACCGTGTACGGCGGCTCACCGCCGTGCGTCGCGATGATCTCCGCCTTCCGGACGTGACCACCGTCGCTGTGGCTGTGCACGACGAGCCAATCACCTGGTTGAGCCTGCATGACGCGACCTCCTGTCGGTTCCGACGTACGACGAAGTGGGTGGGGCATCACCAGGTGGAATCACCGCGGATGACGACGTCGGAGCCACCGTCGACGAAGATCACCTGGCCGCACAGATGCGTGTTCCCCACGTCGGTGAGGAACGCCAGCACCCTGGCGCAGACCTCCGGTTCGGCAAAGCCGTTGAGCGGCATCGGGACCATCTCGGAGATGGCCGCGACGCTTTCCGGCGTCGAGATCAGATCCGCGACCATCGGTGTCCTGATCACGCCGGGTGCGACGGCGTTGAGCGGGATGCCGGCGCCGGCCCATTCGGCCGTCGCGGCGTTGCGCCTGATCCAGCGGACCAGTGCCCGTTTGGTGCTCGAGTAGATCCGTTCGCCATCGGACACCTCGAGCTTGGCCGCCAGTTCGAGTGCGTCGTCCTCGGTGCCGTCGAGCAGTGTCAGTTCCAGTTGCTCGTCGACCGGCATCAGTGACGCCATCGAGGCGGTGGCCATGGCACGCGGAGCGGGTGACGTCAGCAGCAGGGGTCGCAAACCGGTCAGGGTGGCGAGCGCTCCGTAGTAGTTGACCGCGACGGTGGCGGCGGTGGGCGTTGCCAGCCCGGCATTGGCGATGACGGCGTCGAGCCGCCCGCCGGTCCGTTCCGTCACCTTCTCGATCATCTCGGTCCGCCCGGTCGGTGTGCCGAGATCGGCGGTGATGTCCGCGTCGTGCAGATCGACGCCCAGCACGGTGTGACCCTGCTCGGTGAGCAGTTTCGTGGTGGCCAGCCCGATCCCGGAAGCAGCTCCGGTGACGACGTACGTCCGCATCGCTCCTCCTCAACCGAATGGCTGCATTTCCATGCCACCACCGGACATCTCGCGACGGCAGAGGCATTGGTCCCGTCGGCGCGGTGGTATCCGCCACGGTGGTATCCGCCACGGTGGGCTCACCTGCCGGCCGGGTCGGTGTGCCTGGTAGAAACCACCGATGGCGGCCATCACCAGGACGGAGCTCGGCGCGTGGCTGCTGCGCTGCAATCCGTCGAACAACCCGGTCGTGACCGGCCTTGCGGCCGTCGGCGGGCGGGTCGGTCGATGGTGCGTGGTGAGCAATTACCGCAGCGCGATGATGGCCGCCGGCGACCCTGTGCTGCTGTGGGTGTCCGGCAACGGCCGGCTGCTGGCCCGCGGGATCTGGGGTGCCGGGGTCGTCACAGGGCCTGCCGGGCGAGCCGGAGCGACCGGCGGGTTGACCGTGGCGGTCGACATCCCGCTGCTGACCGACGGAATCACCGACGGCGAGCTGAGGGCACGGGGGATCGACGACCTCGAGGTGCAGCTCCAGCCGATGGGATCCAATCCCTCGTGGCTGTCCAGGTCCCAGTACGTCAGGCTGCGACCGCTGCTGAGCAGGTGATGGCGGCATGCTGAGCACTGCGTTGGCCGTGGTCGAGGTGCGGCGTTACGGTGGTTACGCACGCTTTGTCCAGTTCAGCGACCCCTGGGCGCCGAGAACGATGTACGGCAGACGGAGGGAGTACCGATGGCAGAGCAGGACGAGCCGATCCGGGTGGCGATTGCGTGCCAGGGTGGCGGCAGCCACACCGCCTTCACCGCGGGAGTGCTGAGCCGTCTCTTCGAGGCGGATGTCACCTCGAAGTACAAGATCGTCGGACTGAGCGGCACCTCCGGCGGTGCAATCTGCGCGCTGCTCGCGTGGTCGGCGCTGATCGAGGAGGACCCGGCGCGGGCCGGATCACTGCTGAAGGGCTTCTGGGCCGACAACTCGGCATCCACCCCGCCGGAGCGGATGCTCAACTCCTGGATCCAGTGGGCCGGGAAGCTGGTCGACTACGTGGCGACGCCCGCCATCAGTCCGTACGACTCCTTCACCTCGCAGCTGGCAATGGAGCAACTCAGGTCGATGCTGCAGCGATGGGTCGATTTCGACAAGCTCGCCGAACGCGAACGGGCCCTGCCGGATGTCGAGCAACCGCTCCTGGTGCTCGGCGCCGTCGATGTTCTGTCGGGTGTCTTCAAGGGGTTCGACAGCACACGCGGCGAGATCACCCCGGACGCGGTGCTGGCCTCGGCGGCGATCCCGACGTTGTTCCGGTCGATGCCGGCCGACGGGGGCGTCTACTGGGACGGCCTGTTCTCGCAGAACCCGCCGGTGCGGGACCTGCTGCGTGCCAAGCCCGATGAGATCTGGCTCATCCAGATCAATGCGCAGGAGCGGGCGACTGAGCCTCGTTCGATGAGCGACATCAGCGACCGGCGCAACGAGTTGGCCGGCAATCTCTCGCTCTACCAGGAACTGCACTTCATCGAGAAGATCGACCAGTTGCTGGAGGAGGGCGTGCTGGTCGCCGGGAACTACCGGCCCGTCGCGCTGCGCATCATCGAGATGGCGCGGTCGTCCCGCTCCGAGATGCTGGGCGTCACGTCGAAGATGAACAGGGACCCGCAGTTCCTCGACGGTCTGATCTCGCACGGGGAAGCGAGCGCCGACGAGTTCGTCACCGCCCTGGCGTTCGAGAGTGCTTGGCGTGCTGGCGATTCCGATGCTGTGTGGGCCTTCTTCGCTGATGACTGCCAGATCACCTCTGCGCCGCCGTTCACCGAGTTCGAGGTGTCCGTCGCGGACGACCCGAATGCGGCGCGGCGCTTCATCGACGAACGACTGACCGTCGAGATCGACATCGACCCCACCCGCCGGCAGTTCGCCAGCGACCGGTTCACCTGGCGGGTGCGCGCGCACGGCGAGGACGGGGAGATCCGCCGCGGCGAGGTCGAGGCGACCGTGCGGGACCGCAGGCTCACCTCGTTCCGTTTGCTCCCCGGTGCCCAGCGCCGGTCGGTCGATCGGCAGGTTTCCGCCTGAGAGATCAGCGAGATGGTCGTCCCTGGCGTTCCTGGTCTCAGCCCGAGGTAACCATGGCCGACCCTCACGCGGTGTCGTGATTGTCGCGTATAGTCACAGCTCGGTAGCCGAGCGTGAATCGCTGGAACCGGATGTGGGTGGAGATGGACGATTCCGACGGCACTGTGTTGACCGCTGCCGACCCCTTCACCCGGCACTCTTGGCTGGGGTTGTCCTTTCAGCTCTCGATGCTGCCCACCTTGCTCGTCGACACGGGGCTCGAGGTCGCCGCCGCCAACCCGGCCGCCGAGCGACTCTTCGGCGCCGAACCGATCCTCGGCCGGTCGGTGACCGACTTTCGGCGTCTCGACCCCTCAGCCGAGGCCGGTTCGGCGTGCTGGTTCACTGCTTCGCACGCCGGTGATGACGTGGTCCCGGGCGCAAGCAGGCGGACTCAGGTGACAGTCTCCGGAGCGACCCTGCAGATAGAGGTGTCGGTCACCGATGTCCGGGCGCCGGATGGCGAGCAGTACTTCCTCGCTCAGCTGCGGGACCTGACGCCAGAGGTGCGGGCGAACGGACACCAGCAACCTGCCGAGGGCCACCCCCACGGCCCCTGGGGAACCTGCGGCTTCGACCGGACCACGGGGTGGAATGTCGAGTCCGCGTTGCTGGCGCTGTGGGGCGTCGAACCGTCCGCGGTGGTCACCGGTATCCCGGAACAGATCGTCCCGGTCGCCGAGCGGCCGGCTCTGCTGCGGCAATGGGAGGTGGCGGTTCGTGCGGCGGGCCGGCACGCGCTGGCCTACAGCATCGTGCACCCGACCACCGGCGACCGACGGCAGTTCCACTGCATCGTCGAGACGGTGATCGACGCCGCAGGGGTGCTGCAGCGGGCCGACGCCACTCACCTCGACGTCACCGACACCCTTGTCGGGCACGAACCGGTTCAGCGTCAGCATGCCGTCGAGGCGCATTCCCGGCTCCAGCTGATCAGGCGCATCGGCGACACCCTCGCTGCGGGTCAACTACCTGCCGAAGAACTGATCGAGCGGATCGCCGGGCTGGCGACAGCGGCCCTCGGAGATGGGGTGGTGCTGCGCGACAGGGCCTGGGACAAGAGCACCGTCGAATGGAACCTGGTGACGCACCCCGACGACGCGGTGCGGTCGGCGATGATCACCGCTCTCGAACGGGCGATGCCCGCGGGGGGCCCGGGATCCGGGGGACTTCGTTCGGGTCATCCGTGGCCGCGTGGAACGGACCCCGCCGTGCTGCGGCCGTTCGACGGGCTGGCTCACTTCATCGCGGCTCCTGTCCGGCACAACGGCGAAGTGCTCGGTCAGCTGGCCGTGTTCCGTACCGACCCGGCCGCGCCGTATCAAGTGGGCGACGAGGATCTGCTGCAGGTGCTGGCCGATGCGGCGGGCGCGGTGATGGCTGCCGCCCGCGCACGGCAGGCCGCCGACGATGACCGCGACCTCAGACTCGCTGCGCTCGCCGGACGTCAGCAGGAACTGCTGGAGACGCTGGCCGGCATCGAAACCCGAGAAAGGTCGATCCTCGCCGAGAGCATCCATGACGAGCCGATCCAGCGGATCGTCGCGGCCATGCTGCGGCTGGACAATCTCGCCCTGCAGTTGGACGACACCGTCCGCGAGGAGATGGACCGGATTGCCGTGCAACTGGAGATGTCCGTCGGCTGGCTCCGCAACCTCATCGTCGTCGCGCTGAGCCCGTACGAGTTGCGTTCAGGCCTCGAACCGGCTCTGGCGGCCCTGGCCGACGGCATCTTCACCGGGACCCCGACGGTGTTCACCGTGACGTCGTCGCAGACCGTGCCACTGACCGTCGCGGCCAGAGAGGCCGCCTACCGCATCCTGCGCGAGGGCTTGATGAACGTCCGCAAACACGCCCAGGCGACCAGGGTCACACTCGAGCTGGAGGAAAGCGTGAACTGCGTCCGACTGACACTCACCGACAACGGTGTCGGAGCCCGGAGCCTGGATGCCGGGGCCGGGCATTTCGGTATCGCGACGATGCGGGCACGTGCCGATGCGGAGGGGGGCGTGTTGACCATCGAGAGCTCGCCCGGGCATGGAACAGTGGTTGCGCTCGTGCTGCCGACCGGAGCACGGCGGCATGCCGGGTCAGCTCAGTTGAACGCCCGCGCGGCAGCCAAGGGCGTGACCGACGGGGGGAGTGTCCGGTGATACCGCAGCAGGCCGGCGATGTGCGGACCGTGCTGGTCTGCGACGACCAGCAACACATCCGAGATGCGATCAAGGTGGTGCTGTCCGGGGCGGGACGGCTGATGGTGGTCGGCGAGGCCGTTGACGGCGACAGCTGCGTGCAGCAGGTCGAGAAATGGCGCCCGGACGTGCTGATCCTCGACTACAGCATGCCGGGCGGCGGTCCGCAGGTCGCCAGGTCGGCGCGGGAGAAACATCCCGGAATCCACATCATCGTGTTCACCGGGCGACATGACCCATCCGTGCGGGACGCCATGCTCGATGCCGGCGCCGACCAGTTCGTCGTGAAAACGGGGCGCCTGCGACCGCTGATGGATGCGTTGAATCGAGTGTCGAGATCCGGGCTCGAGGCGATCGTCGAGCGGGCGTGACGGGCCGGCGGTCCTACAGGTGCGATCCACCTTTCTAACACTTCTTACTGTAAGTATAGTTAGAGCATGAACCTCAGTGGCCGGCCCCTGCTCGACAATTCCGGCGACCATGCGCTGTTCACCGGGCGTGCGTCGGTGCTCCGCCGCATCGAACTCTCCCTACGCTCCGGCCTGAACTGCCTGCTGACGGGTGACCCCGGTAGTGGGAAGACGTCGCTGGTCAGGGCACTGATGTACCGGTCGCACGACGCCGTCGACGGCCTGCGGTATTCCTACGTCCGCGGAAACTCGGCGCACACGGCGGCGGATCTGCTGGCGGCCATCCTGGCGGCGACCGGGAACGGGCGGGCGCCGAATCCTGACCCGACCGCGGATCCGGTCGAAACGGTCGCCGCACTGGTCGAGGCGTTCGAGGGCCCCGATGACGCGCTCCCGCCGCGGGTTGTCGTCGTCGACGATGTGCAGCCAGCCGCCGGGCTGGAACTCTTCGGAGCCCTGCGGGACGAGTTGTGGCAGGTGAACGCCCGCTGGCTGGTCACCGCGTCGACCGCACACGCCGCCGGCCTGCTGCGGCCGCCGGCGGACGTCTTCTTCGACACCAGGGTGACTCTGGCGTCGCTGACGCCGGACGAGGTCGCCGACCTGCTGGGGGTCAGGTTCGACAAGCCCGTCACCGCGGCGGAGGAGAGCCTGATCGCGGCCGTTGCGCAGGCCGATCCCGAAACCCCGCGGCGACTGCTGGAAATCGCCAGGGAACTGCTGGTCGGGCCCACTGTCGGGGGCAGGGGGTTGACTGACGTCGAGGCAGTGAGGATGACGGAGGGATTCAGGGGTAGGGCAGCAGCACTGGACCAGGTGAGCCGGCCGGCGCGGATGCTCGCCCAGGAACTCGAGAGCGTCGGCTGGGCAAGCGCATCGGATCAGCGGTTGCTCGACCGGATGGGCTGGACCCGTCCGCGCGTGGTGCAGGTCATCGGGGAGTTGGAGAGAAGGGGGTTGGTCCAGATGCGGGAGGAGAACACCGGGCGTGGCCGCCCGCGGAAGCTGTACCGGCTCACGCCGGCCACAGAGTTCGTCGGGGGCACGGAGTTCGTCGGGGGCACGGAGTTCGTCGGGGGCACGGAGGTCGTCGGTGGTGCTGAGTCGGCCGGTGGTGCTGAGTCGGCCGGGGGTACGGGTTCGGCCGGGGTGGACCGTCATGAGTAGGGCCGATCTCGAGATCCTCCACAACACCAGTGCTTTCAACCCGTCGCCGCGGCATCAGGAGCTGTACGCGACCCACGTCCCGTTCGACACGATGACCGGCACGCGCAGCTGCGAACAGGCGCTCGCGGCCGCCCTGCGCCGCTCGGAGCGGGTGACCCTGGTCGGCACCAGCGGTGCCGGGAAGTCCAGCGTCATCGCCGCGACCCTGCACCCGTTGGTGGAGGACCTTGTCCCGCTGGCCATCCCGGTGGCCGTCGAGCGCCCGGCGGTGGCCGGCGACCCGGTGGCGTTCGTCCGTCACCTGGTGCAGGTGGTCAGCAGGCTGGTCCAGCTGACCGAGCCGGAGCGCGGCCGTCAGGCCAGGGCCATCGAGAGCGAGACGCAGCCGAAGGTCAAGCGGGGCAAGGGTTTCAGCGTCGCACCCGGGTTGGCCGGGGTCTCGGTGCGGCTCGCGTACGAGCTGGAGGCGGCCGTGCAGGAGCCGAGCACGACCAGCGACCAGATCATGGACCAGGGTCGGCAGATCCTCGACCTGTTCCGCTCTCGCGGGCTCACCCCCGTGCTGGTGCTGGACGACACCGACCGCTGGCTGAGCACCACCTGGCTCCCGGAGAGCGGGCACATCCGGTCCGCGTTCTTCAACACCATCCCGCGGTTGATGTCGGAAGAACTGGCGGCGGCCGCCGTCATCGCCGTCCATCCGACCTACCTTGACGACGCGGCGTTCCGGTCGGCGCGCGGTTTCCTGTCCCGGTCGATCACGGTTCCGCAGGTTCCATCGGCGGGTGCAGTGTCGGCCATCCTGTACCGGCGGATCGGGCTGGCTTTCGGTGCCCGGGGTCTGCCTGCGGTGGAGGTCGCTGACGTCCTCGCCGACGCCGCGCTGGTCACCGTCCACGACTACTACGCGAGCAGCCCGTCCGATGTTCGCCGCAACGTCCTGCTGGTGCTGCACGCCGCGCTCACTCTTGCCGTGGACGACCCGGAGGCCGAGCGGATCGACCGGCGCCATGTGGAGCTGGCCATCGCGGAGGGCGAGGGCTGACGGCGTGCTCGCCCGCTACCCCCGGGAGCGGGCGAGCATGGCCGGGCACTCCGGCCTCCGCGACGCGGGGATCAGCCGACGGCCGGTGAGACGCTCCGCCACCGGATCTCGTCGAGGCGACGTTCGAGTACCGCACCGATCGGGAAATCGTCGGCGAGATCGGCCAGTTCGCCGGCCATCGGGATGGCCTGCCGCGTCGGCCAGCCCTGCGCTTTCAGGCTGGACCGGAGGGCCTCGGCGTAGTGCGCGAAGTCCAGGTCGAGCTCTGCAACCCGGGCCGTTGTGGTGCCCCGGTGCGAGCTCATCCCGGCGAACGCCCGCCCACAGCCGCAGCCGCCGTCCGGGTCGCGACGGTCGTCGGCGCAGACCGCCCCTATCCAGACCAGCTCGCCCTCCACGCAGAAATCGAAATCGTTGCTCCGCGCACCTTGGGTCCGGGTGGTGGCGACCAGCACCTTCATGACGTTCTCCGACTCTCGAGTCGGCCGGGCACAATGCCGTGGGCCGTTCGAACGTGTGTACCAGCGCGGTCCGACAGTGGGTTGAACGACGGTCGACGGGGGCGTGAATCGAGGTCGCACGGGTCGGGATCGGCGGGTTCGGCGCTGTCGGTCCGCGCCACTACCCTCGGGAACCATGACGATGCTGGGTGTCCATGTCGGGGCACGCGAGGACGACGCCGATCCTGTTGCCGAGGCGCGCCTGTCGGGCGCCGACGGGGTACAGATCTTTCTGGCGGACCCGCAGGGCTGGAAGACTCCGAAGCCGCACCCCAGGGCCGCGGAACTGCAGTCCGCCGACCTGGCGATCTACGTTCACGCCCCGTACGTGCTGAACGTCGCGACGACGAACAACCGGATCCGCATCCCGAGCCGCAAGTTGCTCGGCGCCCACGCCGCGGCCGCCGCGGCGCTCGGCGCCAGGGGCCTGATCGTGCACGGCGGGCATGTCACCGCCGACGCCGATCCGGCGGTCGGTGTTCAGAATTGGCGCAAGGTGTTCGAGCGGCAGGCAGCTGAGGGCGGCTTCCCGCTGCCGATCCTGATCGAGAACACCGCGGGCGGCGACAAGGCGATGGCTCGTCATCTCGATGCGATCGCCCGGCTCTGGGAGGCGGTGGGGGAGTTCGGGCCGGGGTTCGTCCTGGACACCTGCCACGCGCATGCCTCCGGCATCGACCTGGCGACCGCGGTCAAGGACATCACTGCCATCACCGGCCGGATCGACCTGGTTCACTGCAACAACTCCCGCGACGAAGCGGGCTCCGGTCGGGATCGTCATGCCCCGCTGGCCGATGGCGAGATCGCCGCCGCGGCGCTGATCGACATCGTCCGCGAGGCGGCTGCGCCGGTGATTCTCGAGACGCCGGGAGGACCGGAGAGCAGGGCATCGGAGATCGAGCTGTTGCGCGCGGGCATCGGGTAGGGCGAAACGCAGATCGTCCCGGCACCGGAGGGGACGGTGCCGGGACGATGGTCAGCACAACCGAGGTCGCCGCTGCGGGGTAGGCGTGCTCAGTCCTCGATCTCGAAGGTCCGGCGCACCGAGTGGTTTCCGACGATGATGCCGTCGGGGTCGAACGCCGACTTGATCGTGACCAGCCGGCGCCAGGCCACCGGGTCGTAGGCCAGGCTCGGGTCGATCGCATGCTCGACGAAGTTCAGGTACTGCCGTGCCGACCCGTAGCGGGACAGCGTATCGGCGAAGACGGTCGCGTCCGCGAAGCCCGCGGCGGCCATCTCGGGGGTCATCGCCATCGCTCCGGCGAAGGCGAGGAAGGCTCCGTCCAGCTTGGGCAGCGCTCCCGCGCCGAGATGTGGGCGACCGAGTGCCCCGCCCAGTTGGCGCAGCTCGCTCATCAGCAGCGACGAGTGCGAATCCGGGCCGGACAGACCGACGAAGGCGTCGATCGCGGCATCCGGCATCCCGTCCAGCATCGCCGAGTTGGACACGGCAGGGGTCGGGCCTTCCGGATCCATGTGCACCCGGACCAGTGAAGCGGCCGGCACCCTGCCGAAGGTGTCCACCTCGGGACGGAGATCGCGCAGGGCGGAAAGGATCTCGGTGCTCCGCTCATCAGAGGCCAGCAGCGCGCCGTCGATGACGACGAGCGACCGGCCACGGAACGGCGGCGGGATGTCGGGGATCGGCGGCAGGTTGAGCACCCGGAACGACGTGGTCACCTCGTCGGGGGCGTCGCCGGTCCAGTCGACCCAACGGCGCAGCACCCGCTCGGTGTCGGTGCGATCCCACACCATCATCCCGCCGAAGGCCGACCGGAACGGGAAGATCCGGAATTCCAGCGCCGTGACGATGCCGAAGCTGCCCCCGCCACCACGCAGCGCCCAGAACAACTCCTGATTCTGCTGGGCGTCTGCCCACAGGATCGTGCCGTCCGCGGTGACGACCTCGAGGCCGGTGATGTTGTTCGCCGCCAATCCGAGTTTCCTTGCGTACCAACCCATTCCTCCGCCCAATGAATACCCCGCGACGCCGACGTCGGGCGAGGACCCGTGCAGCGTCGCGAAGCCCTGAGCCGCCGCGGCCTCGACCACCGGCAGCCACAGCACGCCCCCGCCGACCCTGGCCACCTGACGCACCGGGTCGACGCTGACCTGCGTCATCGCCGACGTCCGGACGATCACCACATCGTCGAGCCGGCCGAGCGGGCCGGCGTTGTGCCCGGTGCTCTGCGGGGCGACGCGCAGTCCCGCGGCTGCGGCGGCGCGTACCACTTCTGCGGCCTCCTCCGCCGTTGCGGGGTAGGCGACCGCCGCCGGCCGCTGATCGACGACGAGATTCCAGGCCATCCGCGCCTCGTCGAAGCCGGGGTCACCGGGCAGATGGACTGCACCGCCGCACAGTCCGCGCAGTGATTCCGTGCGCGTCCGGCGCTCGGTGCCCGGCCGGGCGATGTCCTGAATGCTCATTGCTGGATCCTCCTGGTGGGTGGCCCTGCGGCCTTTCTTGACTGGCACCACCATGGATTCCGCCGGTTGAGAACCACTGAAGAACGGCTGAAGTGGGACTGTCAGGCTGACTTCAGTGGCTGTCGGTGCTGGCAGCCAGGCCGCTCACTGGTGGGTGGCGACGGCCCTGAGCTGATCGTTCGACGTGACGCCGATCCGGTCGCGCACCGCTGCCAGCGTCTGCCTGACCGTCGGGGGCGCTGCACTGGGTCACGAGCACAACGCTCTCCTGCGGGGCGTCCATTGCCTCGCGGAGCACGGCGCTTCCGGCGGCCGAGAGCTGCATGTCAAGGGCGGCCTGCGCTTTCGCCGGCTCCAGCCGCGCAGGGCGCTGTGCCAGAACGGGAAGGGCCTGCCGCTCCGCGCCGAGCCGGCCCTGGTCCGGACCTCCCGCAGCAGGCTGGTCTTGCCGATCGCGGCCGGCCCTCGATCAGCACCACCCGGCCGTCTCCGTCCGTACCCGATGACAGCACACCGTCGATGGCAGCAAGATCGGCTGCCCGCTCGACGATGCCCGCCGGAGTGCCACCCGGGACGGCCGGGAGACCGGCCGCCGGCAGACCGGGCGCTGCTGCACTGATCGACGCTGTCTTTATCGCCGATGCATCGATCGACACCGGCCCGACCGACGGTGGACCCTTCTCGAGGGCAGGCCGGGGTCGACGCCGAGCTCCTCGGCCAGCAGGTCTCGCACCCTGCGCAGTGCGACCAGCGCATCGGCCTGGCGGTGGGAACGGTAGAGGGTGAGCAGCCGCCACCGCTCCTCGCGCAGCGGGCCTCCTCCACGAATGCTTCCAGTTCCGGGACCAGCAGCGCGCTTTCGCCCATTTCCAGGCGCACCGCATACAGGCGTTCACGGGTGGCCGCGCGGAGTCGAGCGTGTCGGCGAGCTGCCGGCCGGACTGCCCGGGGGTCGGGCTGGCAGGGTCCGCCACGTCACCTCCGCTGGTCAGGCACTCCAAGAAGAGAGCAGAAGGCAACCGAGTGCTGTGCCAATGACTGAGCGGGGACGAGCGTCTGAGGGGCTACCTCGGCGCCCGCCAGGTTCTCTCGAACGGGAGCCGCCAAGCGTGCGGAGCGACAAGTTGATGGATGGCATTCGGGCCCCATGAGCCGGGCGCGTAGGGCTTGACCGGCGGCGGTTCGTCGAGGAGCAGAATGGATCGCTCCCACAGGCTTTCGATCCCCTCTGCCGTGGTGAACAGGGTGTGATCGCCGCGCATCGCGTCCAGCAGCAGCCGCTCGTATGCCTCGAGGACATCGTTGGCGCGCCCCGTCTCGTGGGTGGAGAACTGCATGGACAGCTTGTCCAGCCGCATGCCCGGTCCCGGCCGCTTGCCGTAGAACGACAGCGAGACCTTCGTCTCGTCCGCCAGGTCGAACGTCAGGTGGTCCGGTCCCTGGGTCCCCACCCCGGAGCCCGGCGGGAACATCGACTTCGGGGCCTCCTTGAAGGCGATCGAGATGATGCGCTGGCCCTCGGCGAGCCTCTTGCCGGTCCGCAGGTAGAAGGGCACGCCGGCCCAGCGCCAGTTGTCGATGCGGGCCTTGAGGGCGATGAACGTCTCGGTGTCGGACTCCGGGTTCACCCCCTCCTCGTCGCGATAGCCGATGTACTGCCCGCGGACCACCTGGCCCGGATCGATCGGCAGGAGTGACCGGAAGACCTTGTTCTTCTCCTCGCTGATCGCGCGCGGCTCCAGCGCTGTCGGCGGTTCCATCGCGACGAAGGCCATCACCTGGAACAGGTGCGTCACCACCATGTCCTTGTACGCACCGGTGGCCTCGTAGAACCCGGCCCGTCGATCGAGACCGAGCGTCTCAGGGATGTCGATCTGTACGTGGTCGATGAAGTTGCGGTTCCAGATCGGCTCGAACAGGCCGTTGGCGAACCGGAACGCCAGGATGTTCTGCGCCGCCTCCTTCCCGAGGAAGTGGTCGATCCGGAACACCTGACTCTCCCGGAAAACCCCGTGCACCTGATCGTTCAGCTCGATAGCGCTTTCCAGGTCGGTGCCGAACGGCTTCTCCATCACCACCCGGGACCGCTCGACGAGGCCCGCGTCGCGGAGCATCGTGACGACTGCCAGCGCCGCCTTGGGAGGCACGCTCAGGTAGTGCAGTCGCAGCACGTTGTCGCCGAGTTCCGCCTCGGCCTCGTGCACCGCGGCGGCCAGCGCCTCCGGACCGGCGCCCTGCGGGACGTACCGCAGCTTGCTGGCGAAGGTCGCCCATTGCTCCTCGTCCAGCGGCCGGCTGCTGAACTCGGTGACGGCCTCGTGGGCGAAGTGCCGGAACGTTTCGCTGTCCATGTCCTCCAGCGAGGTCGCGACCACCTGGACGTCCGGGGTGAGTGCGGACAGTGCCAGGTGCGTCAGCCCGGGGAGCAGCTTGCGCCGGGATAGATCACCGGTCGCCCCGAACAGCACGATGACGTGCGGGTCCAGATGCTCGGGCTCGCGGCGGGACGGCCGGGATCCCGGTGCCGGGTAGGCGATGCTCTGCGCGTGGGCGACGGTCATGGTGGAGATGATGTCACCGCGTCGCCGACCTGTGACCGACGGTCGTTTCGCGCGCGTCAACATCTGTTGAACAGCTGCGCAACGCCTGTGCAGGAACGTCGCGGAGGTCGCCCGGTCGGACCGGTCGGTCAACCTGATCTGCCACTCGAGTGGGCGGTGGACGACGACCTGATGTGGCGCCGGCCGAAGCACCGGGACTCACTCGGCCATCAAACCCGTTGCCATCAGCAGCAAACGGTCGGCGATCATCATGTCGATCTCCTCCTCGCCGCGGCCCCAGTGCACCGCGAGGCGGACCGTGGCAAAGCTGACGACCGACGGGTCGAGCCCGTCCGCGCAGAACAGACTGCTCGCGACACGCATGACGTCCCGGCGCAGGTGCTCCCGCTTGCTGACCGCAGCCGCGGCGGCGGTCAGCTCGGGTGTGCCGGTCAGCTGTCGGAAGGCGTCGTCGTAGCCTGCCTGATCCATGACGGGCAGCTGTCCCGCTGGTGGTGCGGGCTCGGCGATCTCGGGGGTGCCGATCTTCTGGGTGGCGATCAGCTGATGATCAGCGCGGTGGCGCCGAGCAGGGCGGCAACGGCGAGCAACGAGCCGACCGTGATGACCATGCCGGGGGCTGCGCGGAACATCTCGCGAATGTCGTTCATGGTGATTCTCCTCATATATCGGTACGTGGGTGTGCGAGGTACGCGCGGTGGCGGACCGTCGCTTCGTCGTAGGTGACCGTGATGCTCCGGCCGCCTGCCTGCCAGAGGCGACGCAAGTGGTCGGTGGTCACCGCGGGATCGGTGTCGAACGTGGGATGTGCGGTCAGCCCGGCCTCGCTGTCGGCTGGCCACCCCGCATCGGGGAGGTCCATGGTGGTTCTGACTTTCTGAACGGGGCAGCGATCTCCGATGTGACCTTCGAGCGGAGTGCCGAAGGAGCCGAACTCCTGGGCGGAGCCCGAACTTCTCAGTGGAGGCCAACTTCTCGGTGGAGTCGGGGGCTTCGATGCCGCGCGACGGGAGGGGCGTCATCGCCCTGGTGGTGCCCGGTGGTGCTGCGAGCTCTGGATCGATCCAGCAATCTCAGTCTACAAACCGTTGCGGTCGAAACAGGGGTTCCTGCGACCTTCATGGAGGTGACCCTCGTTACCGTTGTGATCAGCCGGGGACGACCTCGCCGCTGCCGGTGCTGGACCGGTTCACGTCGGCGGGGTTGCCGGTGTAGGTGACCGAACCGCTTCCGGTGACCGCCGCCGTCAGGGACCCGGTGACGTCCACCGCGGCGTCACCTGATCCGCTGATCCGGACTTCGGCCCGCTCGGTGGCCAGCTCACCGGCCTGATAGTTACCCGACCCGGTGACAGTGACCTGCTGCGACGTCGCCCGCCCGGCCACCGTCACGTCGCCAGAGCCGGTCATGTCGATCGTCACCGCCGACAGGTCGAGGCCGGTCAGCGTGGCATCGCCAGAGCCGGTGACGCTGATCTGTGCATCCCCGGTCAGGACACCGACGCCCTCGGCCCCGCCGGATCCGCTGAGCTCGACGGCCTGCAGCGGGGGGACCGTCAACGCGTAATTGATGCGCCCGTCGGAGAAGTCGTTGGACTTGTTGTCCAGGATCAGCGTGCCGTCGATCACCTGAGAGGTGAGTCCCGCCATCTGGTTCTGGCCGGCTGTGACACTGAGCGTCTCGGTGGTGCCGGGGGTGATGGTCAGGTCACCGCTGGTGAGCAACCGGACCGCGGTGACCCCGGCGATGGAACGCTGCTGGGTGGTCTGCGCACCTGCGTCACGGAAGAAGCCACACGAGGCGACGAGTGTGCTGATGAGCATTGCGACCACGACGGCCGCGATTGATCGGCGCTTCATCGGTGCCGTCCCTGTCCGCCCGGATGCCGGGGCCTGTGTTTCCGGACCCAGGCTAGGACTCATCCGAGCTGCTGTCCCATTCGGCGACCAGTCGTCGACCGACCCGACACCGTCCCGGCCACCAACGATTCAGCCGGCCGGATCGGCGGCCGTGAGGACCGTGAGCAGCCGGTCGAGAAAGACGACCTGCCCCTTCACGAGTTTCTGCCGGGCGGTGGCCAGCCCGAACCATTCGGCCCGGTCCACTTCGGGAAAGGTCTGCAACCGGCCGGACCGCGGCGGCCACTCGATCTCGAAGGTGTTGCTACGGCAGGAGGTGGCATCGAAATCCGCCTCCCGGGTGTATATCGTGACGGCTTTCCCGCTCTGGTTCGCCGTGCCGAGATGGCCCTCCGGACCATCCGGGGGCGCCGACCCGAGTTCCTCGGTGAACTCCCTGATCGCAACGTCGCGCGGGTTCTCCGGCTCGGTGTACTCGCCTTTGGGAATTGACCAGGCATGCACGTCCTTGCGCGCCCAGAAGGGACCGCCCATGTGCACCAGCAGCACCTCGTGACCTGCGCCGGTGACTCGGTACAGCAGCAGTCCCGCGCTGCGCCTCACCTCGGAACTCCCGTCATGACGTCATCGTGCTGGATCGGCGACCACCCGCGCCGCGCGGTGTCGCGATGGTGAGCGATCACCCGGTCCGTGACGAGCCGAACGGCCCCGGTGACGATCTGCAGCCTCTGGAGCCGGTGAACGTTCCCGGACCGATCATCACCCTCGGGTCGGCATCTGGCGGCTCCGACGGATCCGGCACATCAGAGAGCACGCTGACCATCCTGATCGCGTTCGGCGCCAACCTGCTGGTCGCCGTGTCGAAGAGCTGGGCCGCGATGATCACCGGCTCGGCATCGCTCGTCGCCGAGGCTGCGCACTCCTGGGCGGACACCGGCAACGAGATATTCCTGATCGTCGCTGACAAACGCTCGAGGCGACCGCCGGCGCCCGGCCATCCGCTGGGGTTCGGGCGGGAGGCGTACGTCTGGTCGCTGTTCGCGGCGCTGGGACTGTTCGTCGCCGGTGCCGCGGTGTCGATCATGCACGGCGTCCAGGAGCTCTTCGATCCGGAGCCGGCAACCGACTTCGTCATCGGCTACATCGTTCTCGGGGTCTCGTTCCTGCTCGAGGGGGTGTCGTTCCTGCAGTCCACCCGGCAGGCGAAGCGAGAGGCCAGCGACCTGCACCGCGACCTGTTCGATCACGTGCTGGCGACCTCGGATCCGACCCTGCGCGCCGTGTTCGCCGAGGACGCCGCCGCGCTGACCGGGCTGCTGCTGGCGTTCGGTGGCCTTGCGCTGCACCAGATCACCGGTTCGCCGACCCCGGACGCCATCGGGTCGATCCTCGTCGGCATCTTGCTGGCAGTCGTCGCCGTCGTGCTGATCAATCGCAACCGGCAGTTCCTGATCGGCCAGGAGGTGAGCCCGGAGGCGCGTTCGGCCGCGTTGACCGCGCTGATGGCATTGCCCGCGGTGGATCACGTGACGGCCCTGCGGCTCGAGTTCATCGGTCCGCGGCAGGTGTACCTGGTGGCCGACGTCGACCTCACCGGTGATGACACCGAGACACACCTGGCGCTGCGGCTGCGCGCACTGGAGGCGGAGATCCGCCGCTCGCCGGCCGTCGTGGATTGCACGCTGAGCCTGTCAGCCCCGGACGAGCCTGCCCTGGTTCCGTGATCAGACCGGGTGCGACGCCGGGCCTGCGGTCGAGCACTCGGCGCAGGTGCCGAACAGCTCGAGTTCGTGGTTGATATTGGTGTAGCCGTACTCGGCCGCCACCGTCCTGGCCCACTTCTCGACGCTCGGCGCCTCGATCTCCTGGGTGCGCCCGCACTGGCGGCAGACCAGGTGGTGGTGGTGCGCAGGCTGCGCGCACTGCCGGTACAACACCTCACCGGACGAAGTCCGCACGGTGTCCAGGTCCCCGCCGCCGGCCATGTCCTGCAGCGCCCGGTAGACCGTCGCGAGGCCGATCGTCGAACCCGACGAGCGCAATGCCCCATGCAGGTCCTGGGCCGAGACGAACTCGTCGGTACCGGCCAGCACCTGCAGGATCGCCGCCCGCTGGGTGGTGTTCCGACGCTGGGTGACGACCATCTGCGCTTGCCTCCACTGCCGGGTCCGCGGCGACCGGTTCCCCCGTGCGCCGCAGCGATGACTTCGCTTGCCGAGGGTACTCGGGAGGGCGGGACAGCCTCTCTACGCGCGTCGGCCGCGTTACGGTGGGCGAATGTCGACCCGGGGGAGGATCGCACTGGCGACCGCCGTGCTCGCGGTGCTGGCAGCGGGTTGCTCATCCGCCGCGTCCGGGCCCACCACGACGACCACGGCGTTGCCGGCGACCACCAGGACCGTCACCGCCGGGACGGTGACCAGCGAGATCGCGACCACCGTGACGTCGACAGCGGCCGGTAACACCATCACCGCGGCGCCGCCGCCGGCCACCTCCGAACCCGCACCGGTGGACGGTCCGTGTCCGTACCTGTCCGACGATGCGGTTGCCCAGATCAACGGCCAGCACACCGGGACGACACAGGTCATCGCCGTCGAGCCGTACCCGATCTGCGTGTTCAGCAGATCCGACGGCGGCGCGCTGGCATCGGTGCGGGTGATCGAGGCCGACACGCCACAGGCCGCTGTCGCCGCGGTGGACGCGCACGTGCCGATCGACGCGTCCAATCCCGCGAGCCGGCCCCCAGGCTGGACCGGCGGGTCCATGGTCACCGACAGCGGCTCGGTCTACGCGGTCTCCAAAGGCACCATCGCGATCGTGGCGGAATCGAACCAGCAGCAATCGATCAAGGGCCGGCAGATGGTCGTCATGACCGTCGAGAACCTGGGGCTGTGAGCCCGCGGATCGCGCACCACCGTCGACCCCAGGCCGGCATCAGGGCAGCCATCCGGGCGGTGCAGCCCGCCCGTCGTGGCAGGATGGATCACCGTGAGCCTCTACGCAACCCTGCACACCAACCGCGGCGACATCCGGATCGAGCTGTTCCCGAACCAGGCGCCGAAGACCGTCAACAACTTCGTCGGCCTCGCCAAGGGCACCGCGAAGTACACGACCAAGAACGCGTCCGGCCAGACGAGCGGACCGTTCTACGACGGCGCCATCTTCCACCGGGTGATCTCCGGCTTCATGCTCCAGGGCGGCGACCCGACCGGCACCGGCCGCGGCGGTCCCGGGTACACCTTCGCCGACGAGTTCCACCCGGAACTGTCCTTCAACAAGCCCTACCTGTTGGCGATGGCCAATGCCGGCCCCGGAACCAACGGTTCGCAGTTCTTCATCACCGTGGGCCCGACCCCGCACCTGAACTACAAGCACACGATCTTCGGTGAGGTCGCCGACCAGGCATCGCGTGACGTCGTCGACAGCATCGAGCGCACCAAGACGGACCGGTTCGACCGGCCCGCCGACGATGTGGTGATCACCTCGATCAGCGTCGAGGACACCGACGCGCCCGCCTCGGCCTGATCGATCCGGCAGCGGCGGTGCGGGGACTGACCACGTGAGCACTCCACCGCCGCACTCGTCACAGGGACCGGCCGGGTACCAACCCCAGCCTGTCGCCGTATGCCCGTGGCACCCGGACCGGGCCACCGCCCTGGCCTGCTCCAGGTGCGGCCGGCCTGCCTGCCCGGAGTGCCTGACGCCGGCCAGCGTCGGATTCCAGTGCCGCGCCTGCGTGGCGGAGGGACGCGTCGACCAGCAGACTCCGCGCACGGTCTCCGGCGCCCGGCTGGGACAGAAGCCGCTCGTCTCGATCGTGCTCATCGGCATCAACCTGCTGGCGTTCCTGCTGACCGCGGTCCAGGCACAGTCGGCGATGGATCTGTCGGACTCTGCCGCCTACCAGCACGGCGCGCTGCTGCCGATCGAGGTGGCGTCCGGGGAGTACTGGCGGCTGCTGACGGCAGGATTCCTGCACGCCAACCTCATCCACATCGCCACCAACATGATCTCGCTGTACATCCTGGGCATCCCGCTCGAACGGATCCTGGGCCGGGGCCGGTTCCTGCTGATCTACCTGCTCAGCCTGCTCGGTGGATCGATCAGCGTGATGCTGTTCAGCGGGCTGTTCACGCCGACGATCGGGGCGTCCGGGGCGATCTACGGCCTGATGGGCGCGCTGCTGGTCACCTTCAAGCGGCTCAACTACGAGCTGCGGCCGTTGCTGATCGTGCTGGCGCTGAACGTGTATGTCACGTTCCAGTTCGCCGGTATCTCCTGGCAAGGGCACCTCGGCGGTCTGGTGGTGGGTGCCATCGTGGGTGCCTCGATGGTCTTCCCTCCGAAGGAGACCAGGCAGCAGTGGCAGTGGGGAACGGCCATCGGCGTGCTGGTCGTCTGCGCCGCCCTGCTGATCTTCCGCAACGCCCAGATCGGCGAGTGGTTCTGCGTCTACAACGTCCGCGGCATCACCTGCGTCCCGGCGCACTGACCGCGTGCCGGCAGCGCGTCGTCAGCCGCGCCACCACCGGATCAGCACAGCGGCGACGTCGGCCGGATCGGAGCCCAGTTCGGTTCGCCCGAACACCAGCAGATCGTCGTCCAGCAGATCGATCTCGACGGTGGTGTTGGCGATGCCCAGCCGCCCCGAGCGCGCGCTGTGCACGCTGCGCACCTGCGACCACGGGACGATCCGGGTGCCGGAGAACCGCTGCACGAGCAGACCCCGCGGGCCGCCGACCAGCCGCCGGCGGTGGCCGACGGCGGTCAGCCCGGTGAAGACCAGGGCAAGGAAGACCCCGACCAACCGATCGAGCGGGTCTGACGACAGGATGGCCGACGCCACCGAACCCAGCGCGGCCAGGCCGCCGATGACCAGCAGCGCGGGATGAGGTCGCCAGGCCAGCGCGTCAGGCCCTGGAAAGTCGGACCCGTCGGTCACCGGTGTCGCGCTGGAGCGGGGGTTGTGCACACGAGCTGTCCACAATGGGGATGAATCACAACAGTGTTGTTCTGGTTGTTCTGATGATGATGCGGGCGTCAGCGCCAGCGCATGGTCATCAGCAGACCGGCGATCATCAGCGTGAATCCGATGGCGAAGTTCCAGTTACCCAGGTTCGCGATGAACGGGATGTTCGATCCCCACAGGTAGTAGACGACCAGCCAGAGCAGGCCGAGGACCATCAGGCCGAGCATGATCCCGACATAGACCGGCGACGACGGGGCCGCGACGTGCGCGCGTGAAGCGGCCGCAGCCGCGGCGTTCGCCTCGTTGCTCGACCGCGCGGTCGAGGTGGCGACCTTCTTGCGGACCTTCGACTTGGGCACTCGTTCCTCCAACTGACAAGACCGTGCTCATCCGGGATCACCGGAACCGTACATCTCAGCTACTAGCCTACGGTGTTGACAGAGGTTGGGACCGCTGTCGGCCGTGCTACACAGCTGGTCCGGCGGCGAATGGGGGAGGGATGCCGGTGACGAACGACGCTCCGCGCCCCCGTCGGTCCACGGCCGCCGTCGCCTGGCGGGTCGGCGTTCTGGTCGTCTGCCTCGGCGCCGGCGTCCTGCTCGGCACCGCCCGTAGTTACTCCCAGGGCGAGGACATCAGCAATCGGTCGATCGACCTGTCCGCCGTCGTCCGGCAGGCCGGCCAGCGGGTACTGGCCGCCGATGCGCAAGCAGCGTCGTTGCAGGCACAGATCGACGCGGCCGCCGCAGGCGATGTCTCCCCACTGGTCGAGGCGGCCAGAAACGAGGTCACCGTTCTCGAACCGGCCGCCGGCCTGGTGGCCGTTCAGGGACCCGGCCTGTCGGTCGCGATGTCCGACGCACCGCGTGACGCCGACGGCAACTACCCGGCAGGGGTGGACCCCGACGATCTGGTGATCCACCAGCAGGACGTCCAGTCGGTGGTCAACGCGATGTGGGCCGGCGGCGCCGAGGCGATGATGATCATGGACCAACGCGTGCTGACCACCTCGGCGGTGCGCTGCATCGGCAACACGCTGCTGCTCCAGGGGCGGACGTACTCGCCGCCGTTCGTCGTCACCGCGATCGGCGATGCCACCTCGATGTCCGCCGCGCTCGACGCCGAACCGGGTGTGCAGCTGCTGCTGCAGTACGTCGAGAAGTACCAGCTCGGGTACACCGTCACCGAACTCGATTCGGTCACCCTGCCCGCCTACGACGCCCCCGTGCGCCTCGCGTCGGCCAGAGCGGCGGCGCGATGAGCGTCGACGAGCGGAGCACGGGCGGGACCGGACCGGCCACCAGCCGCGGCCGGTCGGCGGGCGACGTGGTGCGCCTGTTGCTGCGCGGCACCGGTCAGCTGCTGATGACGCTCGGCGTGATCGTGCTGCTGTTCGTCGTCTACGAGGTGTACGTCACCGACCTGTTCGGGCATCAGAAGCAGGCGGCGGCCACCTCGGCGGTCGACCGGGTCTGGGCGAAAGCCGAGGTCGAGTCGACCAGCACCGTCGTCGTCGACGACCCCGACGAGCTGGTGACCGACCCACGGCAGCGGACGCCCACGTACGAGACGCTGACCGGCGAGGGCTTCGCCAAGCTGTACGTACCTGCGTTCGGCGCGGACTACGTCTTCACCGTCGTCGAGGGAATCGAGCCGGACGACCTGTACATCGGCCCCGGGCACTACCCGACCACCCAGCTGCCCGGTCAGCAGGGCAATTTCGCTGTGGCCGGGCACCGGGTGTCCAAGGGTTCGCCGTTCAACGACTTAGGGCTCCTGGCCGCCTGTGATGCGATCGTGGTCGAGACCGAGGACGACTGGTTCGTCTATCGGGTGCTGCCGATGGCCGAGGATGTCGCGGCCTGGACGACGACGCCACGGACCGACTGCGACGGCGTCGAGGTCCAGACCGGTGCCTACGACGGCGTTTTCGGCCGTGAGATCACCCAGCCGACCGACTACGCCCAGATTCTGCCCGTCCCGCACGTCGACTCCACTGCCGTGCCGCCGGACGCCGAGCGGCTGATCACACTGACCACCTGTCACCCGCAGTTCTCCGACGCCGAGCGCATGATCATCCACGGCGTGCTGGTGCGGAGCTACGGCAAGTCGGCGGGCTTCCTGCCGCCCGAGCTCGCGGAGGGCTGAGGCATGTACACCTGGATCTGGCGTCACCTGCCTGGCCCCACGGCGGCCCGTGCCCTGCAGGCACTGCTGCTGTTCGCGCTCGTCGTGGCACTGCTGTTCTTGGTCGTGTTCCCGTGGCTGGAGCCGTATCTGCCGTTCGACCGGGTGACCACCGGCTGAGCGCGCCCGGCTTCCCGCAGGCGGCAAAAGCAGTCGCCGGGGTGTGCCACGCTGGACGGGTGACGACCATCCTCGTCGTGGACAACTACGACTCCTTCGTGTTCAACCTCGTGCAGTACCTCGAGCAACTCGGCGCCGAGTGCATCGTCCGGCGCAACGACGCTGTCACCACCGACGAGGTCGAGGACCTGGGCGTCGACGGCGTGCTGCTCTCACCCGGACCCGGAACGCCTGCCGACGCGGGCGTGACGGAGGACATGGTGCGCTGGGCGGCCGACCGGCTGCCGGTCTTCGGGGTGTGCCTGGGACATCAGGCCATCGCCGAGGTCTATGGCGCCGTGGTCGACCGTGCGGAGGAACTGCTGCACGGACGGACATCACTGGTCGAGCATGCCGACGTCGGGGTGCTGACCGGCCTGCCCGACCCGTTCACGGCGACCCGGTACCACTCATTGGCGGTGGTCGACGGAACCGTACCGGCCGAGCTCGAGGTGACGGCCCGCACCACCGGCGGGGTGATCATGGGGCTGCGTCACCGGGAGTACGCCATCGAGGGCGTCCAGTTCCACCCGGAATCCGTGCTGACCCAGGGCGGCCACCGGATGCTGGCGAACTGGTTGGCCGCCTGCGGCGACGCGGCCGCCGCTGGCCTTGTCGCACCCCTGGAGGCGGACGTCGAGCGGCTCCGGCTCAGCGCCGTCTGAACGTCCGCAGATACCGACGACCTCAACACAGACGACCTCAACACAGACGACCTCAACACAGACGACAGAGCCCATCACCGGAATCCCGGTCATGGGCTCTGCCGTACCCCTCAGCTGTTTTCTCAACTGAGCTGATCCCCGCGGCTCCACCCCGCGAAGGGTCAGTTCGCCTCCGCCGAACCCAACGTCACGCTGACGGTCTGGTTGGCACCGTCGCGGACGAAGGTCACGTTGGTGGTTCCGTTCGGCGTGGCGGACCGCACCGCGGCGATCAGCGCGTCCGCGCTCTCCACGGTCTGGTTGCCGAGCGCGGTGATGACGTCGCCCGCCTGCAAGCCGGCCGCTTCTGCACCGCTGCCCTCGGTCACCTGTGCGATCTTGGCCCCGGTCGCGATCTGGCTCGACTGACCGGCCGCGTCGGAGACCGTTGCGCCGAGCACCGCGTGCGTCGCCTTGCCGGTCTCGATGATCTCCTTGGCGATCCGCTTGGCCTGGTCGACCGGGATGGCGAAGCCGACGCCGATGGACCCGGCCTGGCCGCCGGACTCCGAGGCGGACAGCGAGGCGATCGCCGAGTTGATGCCGATGACGCTGCCGTTCATGTCGACCAGCGCGCCACCGGAGTTGCCGGGGTTGATCGCGGCGTCGGTCTGCACGGCGTTGATGACGGTGTCCTGCGCCTGGCCGGATTCCGATCCGGTCCGGACCGGCCGGTTGAGGGCCGACACGATGCCCGAGGTGACGGTGGCGGACAAGCCGAGCGGGGACCCGATGGCGACCACCGGTTGGCCCACCTGGAGGTCGGCCGAGTTGCCGAGCGTCGCAGGCGTGAGCCCCGAGACGCCCTCCGCCTTGATGACGGCCAGATCGTCGGTCGCGGTGGTGCCGACGATCCTTGCGGAGGCGGTGGTTCCGTCGTTGAACCGGACCTCGAGGGTCGTGGCGCCCTGGACGACGTGGTTGTTGGTCAGGATCATGCCGTCGGCGGTCAGGATGACGCCGGATCCCTCACCTCCGCTGGAGCCGGAGCTGGCCAGCACCGAGACCGTGGAGGGCAGCACCTTGGATGCCACATCCTGCACCGAGCCGGCGGGTGCCGGCGCCCGGTTGTCGGAGACAGGGGCGCTGGTGCTGAGCTGGCTCAGGGAGCTGTCGCCGGCCCCCGAATTGGCGTTGAACTGACCGCCGAGGTAGCCGCCGCCGAAGCCGGCGACGAGCGCCAGTGCTGCTGTGGTGGCGACCAGCGTCGAGGCGCGGCGACCCTTGGCCGACTTCGGTGCGGCTTGCGGATCCTGGACCGGCGGCATGGTGGCGGTGCCGGGATAGCGGCCCCTACCAGGCTGGTTCGGAGCGCCGAACGCGCTGGTTCCGGGTGCTCCCACGTAGGGCTGGCCCGGGGTGCCGGCCGATCGGTTCGCACCCCAGCCGGGGGTGGCCCAGGCGCCGCTCGGGCGGGGCTCCCACCAGGCCTGATCTGCCGGGTGCTGGACCTGGACCGGTCCGGTGTCGTTCGTGTCCTGGCTCCATGCCTGGCCGCCCTGCGGCACCGGGCCGGCACCGGCGCGCGGTGTGGCGGTGGGGCGGTCGGCGGGCGACGGGGCCGAGTACTGGCTGTGCGGGGAAGCGGTCTCGCCCTGGCGTGTGCGATCAGCGGGACCGGCGGCGGGCAGATCGCCGGGTCGTGGGGTCATGTCCTGGCTCATGCTTCTCACCATGTCCGCGCTGCTTGTGGAATCGGTGAGCGCCGATTGCGCTCCGCCGGTGAATGACTGTCAGTGCTCTGTGAAAGACCGACGCAGGGGCTGTGACCTTCGGTTTCAGCCGATGGCCACAGCCCCTCCGTGACTGCCTACTGCGCCGGCCGGGGCTCAGCCACCCGGCGCCCGGGAGTTGGGCACCGACGCGGGCGGCCCGGCGGGAGGCGTGCTCCCCGGGGGCGCGGCCGACGACGGCGGCGGTTCGGTGGTCGTTGGTGGGGTCGTCGGCGTCGTCGGCGGTGGTTCCGCCCCGTAGACGTTCACCAGCACCGGCGTGCCGAGGTCGACCCGACCGGCCACCGACTGGCCCTGCACGGTTCCTGCCTTGCCCGGAGGGGTGCCGCCGACGGTGGCGAAGGTGACATTCGGGATGCCCGCCATCAGCGCCCTGGCCTCCGCGACCGGCTTACCAACGACGTCCGGGATGTCGACCTTGGCCGGGATGCCGATCTGCACCTGCACCGCGGTGCCGACCTTGGGTACGACGTTCCCGGATGCCGGATTCTGGTTGACGACCGCTCCGACGAGCGCTCGATCGGTGACCTCGACCTCGGATCGACCCAGGTCGCCGCTCTCACCGCCCCAGCCTGCGTCCTTCAATTGCCCGAAGGCCTGGTCCGGGCCGCTGTTGATCAGGTTCGGCATCACCATCAGCAGGTTGTTGGACACCGTCAGGGTGACCGGTGTGCCCTCTTGCACGCGGGAGCCCGGCGCCGGGTCCATGGCCTTGACCTGGTTGAGCGGCTCGACACCGTCCGCCTCCTGGGAGACGACCTTCAGCTTCGCCTTCGTCAAGAGGTCGGTGGCCTCGTCGAGCGACTTGCCGACCAGGCCGTTGGGCACCTGGACGGTTTCCAGGCCGGTCCCGACGGTCACCTTGACGACGGTCGCCGGTTTGACCTGCACCTGGGGCGCGGGGTCCTGCGCCAGGGCCTTGCCCTTGTCGGCGTCGGACGACGACTTGGGCACTTCCTCGTACTGCAGGTTCACCTCCTCCAAGGCCTTCTTGGCCTCCTCGGGGGTGTAGCTGACCACGTTGGGCACGCTGATCAGGCTGACGCCCTTGCCGATCTCGAGGTTGACGGCGGAATCCTGCGCCACCTGGGTCTGGCTGGACGGGCGCTGGTTGACGACCTTGTCCTTGTCGGCGTCGCTCGACTCGGTGGGGGTGATGGTGCCGAGAGTCAGCCGGCTCTCCCGCAGTTTGGCGGTGGCCTCCTCCTGCGTCATCCCGCGAAGGTCGGGTACCGCGACCAGCGCGGCCGGCGGTGGGGCGCTGACCACCCGCAGGGTGAGCCAGATGGCGCCGGCGAGCAGGGCGACGCAGAGCACGCCGATCCCGACGAACCCCCACACCCGCTTCGACCGGTCGCTCTCCTCCGGCTCCCAGTCCTCGTCCTGGACCGCCCGGGTCGGCGGGGCGAGCAACGGCGGGGACGCGCCACCGACCCGCGTCGGGCCGACCCGCATCAGTTCGGTGCGCTCGTCGTCGCTCATCAGCGGGGTCGCCTGAACGGCCTGGCCGGACAGCGCCCGCACCAGGTCGGACCGCATCTCGGCGGCCGTCTGGTAACGGTTCAGCGGATTCTTGTTCAGTGCCTTCAGGACGATGGCGTCCATTTCCTTGGGCAGCCCCGGCTTGGTCTCGCTGGGCGGCCGGGGTGCCTCGCGGACGTGCTGGTAGGCAATGGCCACCGGCGAGTCACCGGTGAAGGGCGGGGCGCCGGTGAGCAGTTCGTACAGCACGCAGCCCGTGGCGTAGACGTCCGAGCGGGCGTCGACGGCCTCGCCGCGGGCCTGCTCCGGGGACAGGTATTGCGCGGTTCCGATGACGGCGGCGGTTGCCGTCATGGTGGCCTGGCCGTCCGCGACGGCCCTGGCGATGCCGAAGTCCATCACCTTCACCGCGCCGGCCCGGTTCAGCATGACGTTCGCCGGCTTGATGTCCCGGTGCACGATGCCGTGCCGGTGCGAGAAGTCCAGGGCCGCGCAGATGTCGGCGACGATCTCCATGGCGCGCTTCGGCGGGAGGGGGCCCTCCTTCTTGAGGACGTCGCGCAGGGTGTCGCCGTCGACGTACTCCATGACGATGTACGGGATGGTGCTGGCCTCACCGGTCGTCTCGCCGGTGTCGTAGACAGCCACGATCGCGGGGTGGTTGAGCGAGGCCGCATTCTGCGCCTCCCGGCGGAACCGTGCCTGGAACGACGGGTCGCGGGCGAGGTCGGCGCGCAGCACCTTGATCGCCACATCCCGGCCGAGCCTGAGGTCGCGGCCACGGTGCACCTCGGACATGCCGCCGAAGCCGAGGGTGTCCCCGACCTGGTAGCGATCGCCGAACAGGTATCCCGTCATTGCCGTCCTTTGTTGCCTGTCATCGAATTCTTTGCCGAACTGCCGCTTGCCGCCGTGCCCGGATGGGCGTGCCGACCGCGGTGCCGGGTGATCCGGCCGCTCGGTGGGCACGCAAAGGTGCCCCTGGGCAGGATGCGGAGCAGGGCCCTCGGGTTGCGTCGCGGCCGCACCGGATCTCCCGTCGGCTGCGTCGGCCGGCCCGAGTGTGCCATTTGTCCGGGGCGTTCCGCCGGGCGAGGTGGTCGGCCGGGCTGAGGGGCCGGCATCTCCCCGGCGTCACCGCTGCACCGACGGGGCGCTGGTGACGGCTGCAGACTCGCCGTGGATTGCGCCGGCGGACATCTGGCCGACGAGGCGATCCACCGCGAGCAGCACGAGCGCGGCGAGCAGCAGCACGAGAACGGCGAGCAGGATCGACAGCCCGGTGCGCCGTGACGCCGATCTGGTCGGCGGCTGCGGCGCAGAGATCGGTGGCGGGCCGGAAGGCCGGGGCTGGACCGTCTGCGGGCGGGCCACCTGCGGGTGAACCGGCTGCCGTGCCGGGGCAGGCGCGGGGCGGGAACCCGGCCGGGCCGCCGTCGCGATCCCGCGGCCACCGGCGCCGCCCATCGGGACGCTCCGCTCGGCCGCGATCGGCTGGACCATGGTGTCGCGTGGCGCCGGTCGTCGGCCGGGCGCATCCGACCTGGGCGCATCGGACCGGGGCGCATCGGACCGGGGCGCATCGGACCGGGGTGGCCCGGCGACGCGCAGTGAACCTGCCGGACGGCCACTCCCGGCGGACCCCAGCCGGCCGACCGCCTGGGCGAGTGCCGCACCGTTGACCGGGCGTGCGCCCGGTTCCTTGGCCAGCATCTGCATGACGAGGGCCGCAACCGGCGGCGGGACGTCGGCGGGCAGCGGGCGGGGCGCCTCCCTGACGTGCGCCAGCGCCATCGCGACGGCGTTCTCGTTTCGAAACGGCAGCACTCCGGCAAGGCATTCGTAGGCCACCACGCCGAGCGAGTAGATGTCCGATGCCGGCACGGCCTCCTGGCCGGAGGCCTGCTCGGGGGAGATGTACTGCGCCGTGCCCATCACCATCCCGGTGCGGGTGACCGGCGCCTGGTGGGCGACCTTGGCGATCCCGAAATCGGTGATCTTGAGCTGACCCGTCGGGGTGATCAGCAGGTTGCCGGGTTTGATGTCCCGGTGCACCAGGGCGCGGGCATGCGCCGCCTGCAGTGCGCGGCCGGTCTGGGCAAGGACGTCGAGCGTGCGATCGGTGGGCAGCCGGCCGGTGCGGGCCAGGACGGCCGCGAGCGACTCGCCGGCGATCAGTTCCATCACCAGGTAGGCGGTGCCGCCCAGGTACGGGCCGACGCCGCCGGTGACCTCGCCGTAGTCGTAGACCGCCGCGATGCCCGGGTGGTTCAGCGATGCGGTGATGCGCGCCTCGGTGCGGAACCGGTCGACGAACTCCGGGTCACCGGTCAGTTCGGGCCGGAGGATCTTCAGTGCGACCACCCTGGCCAGCCGGATGTCGTCGGCCGACCACACCTCGCCCATCCCGCCGACGGCGATCCGGGCGGCGAGCCGGTACCGGCCGGACAGCACCAGCCCGGGCGCGGACATCAGGGACCACCGGCCAGCGCGGCGGCGATCACCGATCGGCCGATCGGAGCCGCGACCTTGCCGCCGGTCGCGTCCAGGCCGAGCTTGCCGCCGTTCTCGACCATCACGGCGACGGCGACCTGCGGGTCGTCGGCAGGTGCAAACGCGACGTACCAGGCGTGCGGCGGGGTCTTCTTCGGGTCCGTGCCGTGCTCGGCGGTCCCGGTCTTGGACGCGATGACGAGATTCGCGATGCCGCCGGCCCCGACGGTCTCCTGTTCGGACGCGACCATCATGTCGCGCACCTGGTCGGCCACCGAGATCGGGATCGCCTGGCCCAGCGATTCCGGCTCGGGCTGGGAGATCACCGTCAGGTCGGGTTTGGTCGTCTTCGCGATCAGGTGCGGGGCCATCTTGTCGCCGCGGTTGGCGATGGTCGCGGTGATCCACGCCATCTGGAACGGGGTGACGGCGACGTCGCGCTGGCCGATGCCGGTCTGCGCGAGGGCGGCGGTATCGGGGATGTCGCCGAGCCGCGAACCGACGACGTCCAGGCCGATGTTCTGCTCCTCGCCGTCGACCCCCAGCGCCTCGGCCTGCTTCTGTACCGGGCCGCGACCCAGGCTCATCGCGACCTCGGCGAACGCCGTGTTGCAGGAGAAGGCCAACGCCACGGTGAGCGGCACATCACCGCCGCCGCCGTTGCCGCAGTTCTCGCCGGCGAAGTTGGAAAGGGTCGCGCCGCCGGTGTCCGGGAGGATGATCTTCGGCTCGCCCGTCACCTCGGTCTGCGGCGTGTATCCCTGTTGCAGGGCTGCCGAGGCGATGACGAGCTTGAACGTCGACCCGGGCGGGTACACCGCCGCGGTCGCCCGGTTCAGCAGCGGGCTCGGATCCGCGCTGACCAGTTCGTTGTAGGCCTTGCGCTGCACCGCATCGGAGTGACTTGCCAGCGGGTTCGGATCGTAGGAAGGGGTGGAGACGACGGCCAGCACCTTGCCCGTCGACGGCTCCATCGCCACCACCGCGCCGACCAGCCCGCCGTCGCTCATCGCCGAGTACGCCGCCTGCTGGATGGCCGGCACGATGTTCAGCTCGACGTTGCCGCCCCGCGGGTCGCGTCCGGTGATCAGGTCGGACAGTTGCCCGGCGATCAGTTCGGGCGCCTCGCCGGACAGGATGTCGTTCTGCGTGCGTTCCAGGCCGGTGGGTCCGTAGCGCATCGAGTAATAGCCCGTCAGGTCCGCGTAGACCGGGCCGCCGGGGTAGACCCGCTGGTAGTTGTACGGGTCGTCGACCGGGTCGGACCTGGCGAGCACCACGCCGCCGGCGGCGGTGATCTGACCCCGTTGACGGCTGTACTCGGCGACCAGGGTGCGCTTGTTGTTGGGGTCGGCCCGGTAGCCGTCGGCCTTGATGACCTGGGTGTAGGCGATGTTGGCCAGCAGCAGGCCGATCATCACCATGACCGCCGTGCCGAGCCGGCGGAGCGGCCGCTTCATGCCCGATCACCGTCACCCTCGGCGGAGGCGGTGCGGCTGAGCAACGGCACCATCTGCGTGCTGGCCTCGTCGAGCGGCACCGGCTTGGCCGGGCGGACGGGCTTCGGCTCCGCGGGTCGGCGGGACGAGTCGGAGATCCGCACCAGCAGCGCGAGGATCGCGTAGTTCGCCAGCAGGGACGAGCCGCCGTAGGACAGGAACGGCGTCGTCAACCCGGTCAGCGGGATCAGCCGGGTGACTCCGCCGACGACGATGAAGGTCTGCAGTGCGAGGGAGAAGGACAGCCCGGCGGCCAGCAGGGTGCCGAAGCCGTCCTTCGCGGCGAGCCCCGTCCGGATGCCGCGGGCCGTCAGCAGCAGGTAGCAGAGCAGGATCGCGGTCACCCCGACGAGCCCCAGTTCCTCGCCGAGCGCGGCCATGATGAAGTCGGTGGACGCGAACGGCACGATGTCCGGCCGTCCGGCGCCGAGTCCGGTGCCGAAGATCCCGCCGGTCCCCAGGCCGAACAGCGACTGCACCAGCTGGTAGCCGGAGCCGAGCGGGTCACCGAACGGGTCGAGCCAGATGTCGACCCGGACCCGGACATGGCTGAACAGCCGGTACGCGATGTAGGCGCCGCCGGCGAACCCGAGGACGCCGATGATCAGCCAGGACACCCGGTTGGTGGCCACGTAGATCATCGCCAGCAGGGTGCCGAACAGCAGGAGCGCGGTGCCCAGGTCCTTCCCCCGGATCAGCACGGCCAGGGCGAGCAGCAGCGCGACCAGCAGCGGGCCAAGGTCGCGGGCCCGCGGCAGCACCAGCCCGAAGATCTTCTTGCCGGCGGTGGACAGCACGGTCCGCTTGGAGACCAGGAAGGCCGCGGCGAAGATGATCAGCGCGATCTTGGCGAACTCCGCGGGTTGGATGGAGAAGAGCCCGGGGACCTTGATCCAGATCTGCGCGCCGTTGACCTCGGACAGGCTGGCCGGCAGCACCGAGGGAACGGCCAGGAACAGCACCCCGACCAGGGCAAGTGTGTAGGCGTAGGACTGCAGCACGGTGTGGTCGCGCACCACGAGCAGCACCACGAGGAAGAACACGAGCGCGACCGCGGTCCACACCAACTGCAGGGAGGCCTGGGCTGTCGGCGCATCCTCGCCGCGGTTCGCCGCGGCGACACCCGCGGCCAGGTCCAGGCGGTAGATCATCACCAGCCCGATCCCGTTGAGCAGCGCCACGATCGGCAGCAGCAGCGGGTCGGCATACGGTGCGTACCGCCGGACGAGCAGGTGGGCGATTGCCAGGGCGGCCATGTAGCCGCCGCCGTAGAAGGCCAGCGTCCAGCTCAGGGTCCGGCTCTGGTTGAGTTCCACGATGACGAGCGCGGACGTCACGACGACCGCCGCGAAGATCAGCAGCCACAGTTCTGCCGCCCGCCCGGTCGGTCGTTTCCGGCCGGTCGGAACCTCGGCGCCGGGGACTGCCTTCGCGCTCACTTGACCACCCGGCAGGTCACACCCGGCTCGGGTGCGCGGGTGGGCAGCGGGGTACCGCTCGATCCGGTCGGTGTGCTCGATCCGGTCGGTGAGAGAGCCGTGGTCGTGCGGGTCGACGCGGTCCCGCTCGCGAGGCCGCTGCCCGGGGCTCCCGCGATGAGACCGGAACCGATCTCGCCGGAGAGCCCGGTGGCCGTCGACGAGGACGCGCCCGACGACGATGCGGTCGCCCCCGAACTGCGGGGGGTCGCGGTCGGCGCACCGAGCGGAATCGACCCACCCGGGGCCGTGCCGGCCGACGATCGGGTTGCGGTGGTGCTCGGCCTCGCAGTGCCGGAGCCGGTGGCGGTCCCTGTTGTGGAGCTGGGCGCCGTCGATGTGCTCAGGGTGGTGCCCGGCGGCGGCGGCGCAGGCTCGGGCGCGGGGCATGGTGGGAGCATCTGGCCGGCCAGCCGGGTGATCACGCCGCGGGCGTCGTCGAGGGTTCCGGCCTGGATCCCGGCCAGCACCTGAGCCCGTGCGGACGGCACCAGGTCGTCTACCTCGAGCGGCATGCAGCCGTTCAGCCCGGGTTCGCAGGACCCTTCCTGGACCGACGAGAGCTGTAATCCGAGAACGGATCCGTCCACCCCACGGAAGACCGCGACCTGGCCGTTGCTCGCACCGACGTAGTACTGGCTGCGCACCCACAGGAACGATCCGGCGATGGCGCCGACTGCCAGCACCACCAGCGCAAGGCCGCCGATGATGGCGCCGCGCCGGCGCTTGGATCGCCGTGGTGGGGGACCGGACACACCGCCGCCGCGCTGGTCGAAGTCGGACCCGAGCGGTGCGTCGAGGTGGTCCTCGTCGGCCGGGACGTATTCGGGACGGGCGGGTACGTCCTCCGGGATGGCAGGCAGGGGCACGCGCGGCATCTCGGCCGTCATCCGCACCGAGGCGACCGAGCCGATCGGACCCGTCGCGTCGGGGTCGACGGGGGCCTGCGCCTCGGTCGGGCCGGTGCCCACCCCGGTATCCATCACATCGGCGACGATGACGGTGATGTTGTCCGGTCCGCCGCCGACCAGTGCCAACTGGATCAGCGCATCCGCCGTCGCCGCCGGATCGGGATCTGCCAGCGCCTCGGCGATCGCCTCCGCCGACACCACGCCGGGCAGCCCGTCGGAGCAGATCAGATAGCGATCGCCCGCGGTGACCTCGCGGATCGTCAGTGAGGGGTCGACCTCGGTCCCGTTCAGCGCCCGCAGCAGCAACGAGCGCTGCGGGTGGTGGGTGGCCTCTTCCTGGGTGATCCGGCCGTCGTCGATCAGCGACTGGACGAAGGTGTCGTCGTGGGTGAGCTGGTGCAGCACGCCGTCCCGGTACAGGTAGGCGCGGGAATCGCCGACGTGGGCCATGCCGAGCCGGCCGCCGTCGAACAGCAGGGCGGTGACGGTGGTGCCCATCCCGTCCAGTTCGGGCTTCTCGTGCACGACCTCTGCGATCGCGGTGTTGCCGTCCCGGGTGGCCCTGGCGAGCGCGCGCAACAGGTCCCCGCCGGCGTCGCGCGAGTCGAGCGGAACGAACGCGGCCACCACCAGCCTGGAGGCCATGTCACCGGCGGCGTGGCCGCCCATGCCGTCGGCGACGACGAGCAGGTTGCTGCCGGCGTAGACCGAATCCTGGTTGTTGGAGCGGATCAGACCTCGATCGCTGCGCGCTGCGTAGACGAGTTGATGGGTCATGGGCGCAGCTCGAGAACCGTGCGTCCGATGCGGATCGGTACTCCGATCGGCACCGGCGTCGGCGTCGTGATGCGTGCGCGGTCGAGGTAGGTGCCGTTGGTCGAGCCGAGGTCCTCGAGGAAGTACTCAGAGCCCTGCTGGGTGATCCTGGCGTGCCGGGTGGAGGCGTAGTCGTCGTCGAGCACCAGCGTCGAATCCTCGGCCCGGCCGATCAGGATCGGACCGGGCCCCAGTCGCAGCCGGGTCCCGGCCAGCGTCCCCGCCGTCACGACCAGGATGGTCGGGTGCAGCCGGCCCTGCGTCACCTGCCGCTGGTCGTCGCGGCGACCGCGCGACCGCCCGCCGCCGTCACCCCTGGGATCCGCCGCGTACCGCAGATCGGATCGGACCACCCGCATCGCGGCCAGCACGAACAGGCAGAGCAGGATCAGAAATCCGATCCTGGTCAGCTGGAGGATGAGTGCCGGCACCTGGTTGTCCCTGTTCGACCGGTCAGTACCGGCCGGAGAAGACGACCGTGGAATGACCGATATGGATGACGTCGCCGTCCGCGAGCTGCCAGGTCTGCACGGAGGATCCGTTGACGGTGGTCCCGTTGGTGGACCCGAGATCGTGCAGGACAGCTGTCTGGCCGTCGAAGTAGACATCGACATGACGGCGCGACACCGAGGTGTCGGCGAGCCGGAAGGCGGCGTCCTGACCGCGGCCGATGACGTTCGACCCGCGCTGTAGCTGGTAGCTGCGGCCGGAACCGTCGTCGATCGACAGGGTGGCCGTCAGCTCCTGCTGGGGCGCCGGTGGCAAGCCGTAGTTCTGCCCGTACCCGGGCTGCCCGTAACCCTGGGGGTACTGCTGGCCGCCCGCGTACGGGCTCTGCTGGTACCCGCCCTGCTGGTAGCCGGGATCGCCCCACTGCTGCGGCGGTCCTTGCTGGTAGGGCTGCTGGGGGTAATCCTGCTGGGGGTAATCCTGCTGGGGGTAACCGGGCGGGGGGCCCTGCTGGCCTGGCGGCGGCCCGGCCGGCGGCTGCTGACCGTACTGCTGCTCCCACTGCTGACCCTGCTGGTCCCAGCCCCGCTGGCCGTATCCGGGGGCGTCGTAGGGCTGCGGCGGGTAGCCGGGATTCTGCTGGCCGGGATACGGCTGACCCTGCCAGCCACCCTGCTGGTCGTGCTGCGGGTCGCGCGGATCGTGCCCGGGCGGCGGTTGCCGGGGATTGCGGTCGGACTCGCCTGGTGGCTGGCTCATGCGTCCCACTCCTGACCTTGCCTGCGGTGATCGGCGACCGACATCGGGGTCGACGATCGAGCTGATGCGGAACTGCCCGGTGTGCAGGGACTCGGACTGCTCGAGGGTGACGGCAACGTCCCCGAAGGTCTGCCATCCCTGCTCGTCCAGATACTCCCGGATCATGTCCGACAACGCAGAGGCGACACTCACTTCGTCGGCTCCCAGACCTTGCCGATCGGTCGGGCCGAGCCGTACGCGGTAGGAATTGGGCGCGATCGCCGCTGTGCCCTGGTGCTGGACGTGCTCGGCCGCTTCCTTCTGGAGGGCGTCCGCGACCTCGGCGGGCTGCACCGATCCGCCGAACAATCGCGCGAAGGTGTTGCCGACGGCGCCTTGCAGTCGACGTTCGAAACTCTGGATGACGCGCATCGTCACCTCCCCGTCCGGTCCGTAGGTGGGCAGCGGCGAACGTCTCTCTTTGCGCCGCCGCGCCGCTGATCGCTTGGGTGCTGCCGCACGATGGCGCGCGGTTTGCCGGGCACACCGTCAACCGTTGATCGTAGTAGGGACGCCCGTGGCGGTGACCGGTTGCTCAGCGCCGGCCGACCGGATCGCCCACCAGGACGACCGATCCGCGACGTCAGTCCGGAATGTCGACCAGTTCGAGCGCTCCCGGAACCGCGCTGGCCCGGCCGCCGGTGTGATCTGCGACCCAGCCGACGAAGGTCGGCACCTGATGATCGGGGACGAGCACCGTCAGCCGGACGTCCGCGCCGTAGTCGATGTCGCCCATCCGGCGGCCCGCAGAACGCAGTTCGTTCTCCAGTCTGCCCGCGTCGGCGTGGCCGGCCGTCACCGTCACGGTGACGTACGGAACGAGCCGCACGGTGCCCACCGCGTCGACGGTCTCGGCCACCGAGCGGCCGTAAGCGCGGATCAGCCCGCCGGCGCCGAGTTTGACGCCGCCGTAATGACGGGTGACGACCGCGGCGGTGTCCGTCAGCCCGCGGCGGATCAGCACCTCGAGCATCGGGACGCCGGCCGTGCCCGCGGGTTCGCCGTCATCGTTCGACCGCTGCTCGGCACCGCCGGGCCCGACCCGGAACGCCGTGCAGTTGTGCGTGGCGGCCCAGTTGCGCCGTCTGATGTCGGCGATGAACGCCGCGGCCTCCTCGACCGTGCGCACCCGGGCCAGGCTGCAGACGAAGCGCGAACGCTGGATCTCCAGCTCGTGGGAGCCGCTCCCGGCGATGGATCGCACGCCCCGAACCGTAGCCACCGCATGCGGTACCGGGCGGTCGCCGACGGGTTCGGAACCCTCCGAGCAGCGTGTTAGCCTGTTCCGCGTCACTCGGGCAAGTGGCGAAATGGCAGACGCGCACGGTTCAGGTCCGTGTGTCCGAAAGGACGTGGGGGTTCAACTCCCCCCTTGCCCACTCTGGTTGAGACAGACGTCGAAGGCCCCGCTGGCTTCCACAGCCGCGGGGCCTTCGGCGTTCAGCAGGCGGGCAGCCGCGCCGGTGCGGTGAACTGACGGCATGACGAACGCAGGGGACGCACCGGCCCTCGACCGCCCGTGGCGCAGGCCGGGCGCCGCGCGGTATGCGCTGAGCAGATTGCGAACGCTGGTGCGGCCGCCGGTGCGGATCACCGAGCCCGCCCCCGGCGCCGTGCTCGTCGACCGCGATGTGCCGGTCGTCATCAGGGACGGCACCGTGCTGCGGGTCAACGTGCACCGTCCCACCGGGCCCGGACCGTTCCCGGTGCTGCTGTCCGCCCACCCTTACGGCAAGGACAATCTGCCGCGGCGGCGCCCTGCCAGGCTCGGCGGCGGCTACCGGGTGCCGTTCCAGTTCCGCATGCTGCGTCAGCCGGCTCCGATCGAGATGTCCTCGCTGACCGGCTGGGAGGCACCGGACCCGGTCTGGTGGACGACCCGCGGGTACGCGGTCGTCAACGCCGACCTGCGCGGCGCGGGCACCTCCGAGGGCGTCGGTTCGCTGCTGTCGGATCAGGAGGGTGAGGACGTCCACGACCTGGTCGAGTGGGCCGGCGCCGCCGACTGGAGCACCGGAGCGGTCGGGCTGATCGGCGTTTCCTACCTGGCCATCTCGCAATGGAAGGCGGCCGCGCTGCACCCTCCGCACTTGCGGGCGATCGTCCCGTGGGAGGGATTCACCGACGCCTATCGGGACCTGGTGCGGCCCGGCGGGATCCGGGAGACGGGCTTCGTCAAGATCTGGAGCAGGGGACTGCGGAACGTCAGGCTGCGGTATTCGATCGACCGGGAGAGCGCCGCCCGGCCGCTGCGTGACGAGTGGTGGCGATCGCTGGTTCCCGACCTCGCCGCCATCACCGTGCCCGCACTGATCTGCGGCAGCTTCTCGGACAACAACCTGCACAGCCGGGGGTCGTTCCGTGGCTTCGAGCAGATCTCCTCGAACGATCGGCATGTGTTCACCCATCGCGGCGGGAAATGGGTGACCTTCTATTCGACCGAGGCGCTCCGGGTGCAGCGGGATTTCCTCGATCGTCATCTCGGTGTTTCGGCAGGGACCTCGCCCCCGCTACCGACCCAGCTGCCACCCGTCCGGCTCGAGGTCCGGGAGAGCAGGGACCGGGTCGCGGAGGTCCGGAACGAGACGTCCTGGCCGCTGCCTTCGACGAACTGGACGTCTCTGTTCCTGACGGGCCGCGGGCTTTCCTTGCAGCCGCCCACCGATGCCGGTCACATCAGCTTCGAGACCCACTCCAGGGGTGCACGAATCGGCTGGACGGTGCCGGCGGACACCGAACTGACCGGTCCGATGTCGGTGACGCTGTTCGTCTCGGTCAGCGGCGCGGACGACGTCGATCTGTTCGTCGGCGTCGAGAAGTGGCGTGGGAGACGGTATGTCCCGTTCGAGGGCTCCTACGGTTTCGGACGGGACCGGGTGACCACGGGCTGGCTGAAGGCATCCTTGCGTGCTGTGGACCCCGACCGCTCGCGACCGTTCGAACCAGTCCCGACCTTTGCCCGGCGCGAGCCGCCGGCCCCCGGTCGGGTGGTGGAGGTCGCCGTCCCGCTCGGGCCGTCCTCGACGCTGTTCCGGGCCGGCGAACGGCTGCGGCTGGTCGTCGCGGGCCGGTGGTTGTGGCCGCGGAACCCCCTCACCGGGCAGTTCCCGGCCGGCTACCGGCGGGGCCCCGGTGGCAGCTGCATGCTGCACTGGGGCCCCGACCGACCGGCGCGGTTGCTGGTGCCGGTGATCGGCGCCTGATCAGGATCGGCGATCAGGGTGTGGGCGAGCCGCCGGTCACCGAGATCGTCGCACCGGTCGTGTAGCTCGACTCGCCGGTCGCCAGGTACACGTAGGTGCCGGCGAGCTCGGCCGGCTGACCGGCGCGGCCCAGTTCGGACTGCTCGCCGAAACTCGGCAGTTTGTCCACCGGCTGCCCGCCACTGACCTGCAGCGGCGTCCAGAACGGGCCCGGCGCAACGACATTCACCCGGATACCCTGCTTGGCGACCTGCTGCGCGAGCGCCTTGGAGTAGTTGTTGATAGCGGCCTTCGTGGCGGCGTAATCCAGCAGTCCGGGCGAGGGTGTGTATGCCTGCACCGATGAGGTGGTGATGATGCTGCCGCCCGCCGGCATGTGCGGGAGCGCCGCCTTGGTCAGCCAGAACAGGCCGTAGACGTTGGTCTTGAACGTCTCGTCGAACTGCTCGGTCGTCAGGTCGCTGATGCTCTCGACGTAGAGCTGCTTTCCGGCCACGGACACCAGCACGTCGATGTGGCCGAGTTCGTCGACCGCCTTCTGCACGAGCTCGAGGTTGCCCTGTTCGGTGGACAGGTCACCGGGCGCCGCGACGACCTTCTGGCCGGTCTCCTTCAGCAACTCGAGAACCTCTGTGGCGTCCGGCTCCTCGTTGGGCAGGTAGGACAGCACAACGTCGGCGCCTTCACGTGCAAAGGCGATCGCCACCGCCCGGCCGATACCGGAGTCCGCCCCGGTGATGACGGCCTTGCGGCCGGTCAGCCGGCCAGAGCCGACGTAGGACTGCTCGCCGTGGTCGGGCTTCGGGTCCATCGCGCCGGCCAGTCCTGGCGCCGGTTGCTGCTGCTCCGGCTGCGGGGGCTGCGGGTACTTGGTGGTCGGGTCGACCTGGTCGTATTGGGTCTGCTGCTCTTTCTGGGATGTGCTCATGCCCTGGTAGTACCCAATCCGGCAGGCGACGAACGTACGCGCTGCGAACTATCTCAGCGGGCGGCCTCCGCGTACCGCCGGCTCAACCGGCCTGCGGCCTCCTTGAGTTCGGCCGGCCCGACGATCTCCAGGTCGACGTCGAACATCCCCACCCAGGCCGCCAGCCGGTCCCACGACCACGACCCGGCCAGTACCCGGCAGCGGTCCGGTGCGAGTTCCTCCACGACCGCCTGCCGTCGCACCCAGGACGCGATCTCGGCCGCCGGTGCGTGCAGCACGAACTCCCCGCGGCAGGGCCACTCGCCGCCCCGGAAAGACGCGTCGATGTACGCTGCGACGTCCCCACCGGGCAGATCGCGGAGTGAGAACCGTGGGCCTGTCGGCGTTTTCGGCGTCATCCGGTCGACCCGGAAGGTGCGCCAATCGTCGCGGTCGAGGTCCCATGCGACCAGGTACCAGCGTCCACCCCAGGTGACGAGGTGGTGCGGCTCGGTCCGCCGCGGCGGTTGCCACGGCCGCTCCTCCCCGGTCCAGTTCGGGGTCTCGTAGTCGAACCGCAGCATCTCACGCGCCCGGACCGCGGAGCCGACCGCGATCAGGTGCTCGGTGTCCACTGTCGGCCGGGCGTCCCCGCCGCGTGGGACGGCCGTGACCCGCAAGGCATCCACCCTCTGGCGCAACCGGGCCGGCATCACCTGCCGGACCGTCGCCAGCGCACGCAGCGCGCCCTCCTCGATCCCGGTGACGCTCGACGTCGCGGTCTGCAGCGCGACGGCCACCGCGACCGCCTGTTCGTCGTCGAACAGCAGCGGCGGCAGGTCCGTGCCCGCGTCCAGCCGGTAACCGCCATCCGGACCCTTGGTGGCCCGGACCGGGTACCCGAGATCGCGCAGCCGGTCGACGTCGCGGCGGACCGTTCGCGCGCTGACCGCCAACCGCTCGGCCAGCGCCCCGCCGGGCCAGTCGCGGCGGACCTGCAGCAGCGACAGCAACCGCAGCAGCCGGGCCGATGTTCCGGAACTCCCTGCCTCCGTCATGCCTTCAGGATGCCTCGGGTAGCGGTCAGGAACTGACCGCTACGGCGAGACGATCACCAGGGTTCGGCCGGTATCACCACGGCCGGCGGGTTGCCTGCCGCACCGGTGTGAACAGCTGGTCGACCGGTGCGAAGTCGTCGGTCAGGACGGGCGCCCCCTCGATGAACGCAGATCCTCTTGCGACCAGGAGGATCCCGTCGTCGTCGCCCCGGGACCTGTTGTGGGACAGAATCTCACTCACGTCGATGGGTTGGTGCGAGGCGATGAGGATCATGTTGCCGCCCGTCGTGCCGGAAAGGCTGCCCGGTGGGGCGAGCACGGCGACATGATCGAACGCGGTGGACAGCGTGGCCGCTTCGGCCTTTGCGAAGCCGAGGGGTGGATGGTCGATGAGGTTGATGGCGTAGACCCCGTCGGGCCGCAGGACACGGTCGACCTCTTCCACGAATTCGCGGGTCGCAAGGTGCCAGGGAACCGCCACGCCACCGAAGGCATCGCCGATCACCAGGTCAAAGCTGTCGTCATCGGCTTCCCGGATTCCCAGCCGGGCATCGCCGACGCGCACCTGCAGGTCCGTGGACGTCTTCAGGCCCAGCGAATCGGTGGCGAGCTGGACCAGCGACGGGTCGAGTTCCAGGACCAGGTTCGTCGAGCCCGGATTGGCAGCCTCGAGGTAGCGCGGCAGGCTGAACCCGCCGCCGCCGATGTGCAGCACGTCCAGTGGCGCGCCGTCGGGCCCGACCGCGTCGATGACATCGCTGAGCATCTGCGCGTAGCTGAAATCCAGCCGTAGCGGGTCGTCCGGATGGACGCAGCTGTGCCGCAGAGTGTCGAGGTAGAGAGTCAACCCGCCGATACAGGGCTCCAGATCGGGCACCACCCGTGCGCAGTAATACGCCGTCTCCCGACCGCAGGGATTCAGGGTCCGTTCCACCACCACGCCGAGCAGCCCGACCGGCGCCACAACGGCCAGAACCACCGCCACGGAACGCCCCGCCCGTTGACCGGGCCGCAGGCGCCGTGCGGCCAGCGAAAGCACGACGCCGAGCACCATGAGCGCGATTGCCACACCGACGACGATCGGCGTCGTCGGCAACGTCGCGACCAGGACGAACCCGGTGGCGAAAGTACCGAAGATCGCGCCGGCGGTACCGAGCGCGGACAGCCGCCCCACCGTTCTCCCGGTTTCCGCCAGATCCGAGAGCTGCAGCTTGATCACCGTCGGGGGCACAGCGGAGAGGACTGCCGCCGGCGCGAAGAACCCGGTGAAGACCAACAGCACCACCGCGGCCGGGCCACCACCCAGTGGCAGGCTTCCGATCAGCCGGACGATCGGCACGATGCACAGCGACAGTGCTCCGCCGAGGATCAGGATGGGACCCAGCAGGCCGCGGGGATCGCGCCGGTCAGCGAGCCGGCCACCCACCCATGTGCCGAGCGCGATGGCCGCCAGAATGGTCCCGATGATGGCCGTGTAGGTCTCCAGGGTGACGCCGACATACGGAGCGAGCAGTCGTGCAGCCAGAATCTCGAGTACCAGCACGCAGGCCGATGTGACAAAAACAAGCGCGCCGGCGGCGAGGGGTCGCATGGCGGCCAGTATGCCGAGGGGTGGCGGCGGACCCACCCGGAGCGGCGGGTCGTCATCGAACCGTGGGCCCCGCCCGCGGCGTGAGGTGGCTCGTCGCCAGGTCGACCACGACGTCGGCCGTCGTGCCGGGCGGCCAGCCATGGGCTCGCCGCATGTGCAGGTAGGTCCAGCACACCGCGTTGGCGACCAGCGCCGCCTGTGTGGCGGCGTTGTCGACGGTGAGGGAGCCGTCGCTCTCACCGTCGCGCAGAAGTCGCTCGAACAGCTCGATGAACTCGAAACTGGTTGTTCGCCCCGGGTTGTCGGGGATCGGCCGCGGCGGCTGCCCGTAGAAGGCCGTCAGGACGGCGGCGTGCCGGTCGGCCACCGCGCACAGCGCGCGCAACCCTTCGCGAAGTCGGCATGCGGCGTCCCCGGACCCCAACAGCACCGGCCACAGCGTTGCCCTGAGGTCGTCGCTGGCACGGGCCAGCACCGCGACCACCAGCTGGTCGACGGTCGTTCCATGTCGATGCAGGGTCACCCGCGACACGCCTGCCTCATCGGCCACCGCCGACAGCGACAGGCCGCGGATGCCGTCACGGCCGAGAATCCTGACGACCGCGTCCAGAAGTACGCCGGAGCCTGTCGTCATGGGGTGCACAATAACAGTTGCATCGGTGCAACACCTATGTTGCACTACTGGAACACGCAAGACAGCTGCAGGCGTCAGGAGGACCGCAATGAGCGCGCCCACGGAGATCCTGTCGCACCGGCTCGCACTGCCGGCCGATCGCCCGGCCCTGCAGGAGCTGGCTGCCGCCGCCATTGCCGAGCTGCAGAGGGACTATCTCGGACCCTCGCAGATCGCGCTCAGTCGAACGATCATGGGTGTCGACAGCCAGTTGATCGACGATCGGACCTACTTCCTGGTCGTGTGCGACGGCCGATTGGCAGGGTGTGGCGGGTGGAGCCGACGATCGACGTTGTACGGCGGAGACGACGCTGCCGGCCGGGACAGCACACTGCTCGATCCGGCGGTGGACGCGGCGCGGATCCGGGCGATGTACACCCACCCCCGGTTCGCCCGTCGAGGGGTGGGGCGACTCGTGCTGTCCCTGTGCGAAGAAGCGGCGGCGGCCGAAGGTTTCGAGCGGTTGGAGCTCATGGCCACGATGGCCGGGCAGCCGCTGTACGCCCACTACGGCTTCACGCCGATCGAGCGGGCTGATCACACTTCGAACGGCATCTGCGTCCCTCTCGTCCGAATGGCCAAGGCAGTCACCCCTCGCCCACCCACCCGACCGTCGATCTGCTGATCATCACGGGCAGCCCGGCAGTGACGCGGCCGCCCGTCGGCGCCGGCCCGAAATCACCGGCCGGTGCCCACCCATCCGTGCCGGCCACCGCGCCGAATCCCCGGTCGTCACGCGGGAAACGACCGCGTTGCGAGATCCCGACGTCGTCGCATCAGCGATGCGCGGGCCGTCGAGGGGAAATCTTTATGAGAACAACGCACCGCAGGGCCGCCACCGGGGCCGCATTCGGCCTGATTGCCATGGTGGCGTTCGCGCTGCCCGCAGCCGCCGCGAGCGGCAGCGTGCAGGCCGACCTGCAGCCGGTCGCCGGGAATGGCGTTGTCGGCAGCGGTACCGCGATGGTCACCGTCGACGGAACTCTGCTGACGGTCGACATGGCCGCCACCGGCCTGCTGCCGGACCAGCCGCACGCAGCACACATCCACTTCGGGGCCGATGCCCGGCACGAGTGCCCGGCCCTGAGCGACGACACCGATGGCGACGGCCACCTCAACACCACCGAGGGCGGACCGGCATACGGGGAGATCGTGGTGTCGTTGACCAAGACGGGCGACACCTCTCCGGCCTCGGGTCTCGCGATCGACAGGTTCGACACCGCCCCCGGCGGCGAGCTGAACTACGAGCGCGGATCCATCGAGGTGACCGAGGCGGTGGCCGGCGCGGTGCAGAGCGGTGAGGCGGTGGTCGTCATCCACGGTGTCGATCACAACCATGACGGCGAGTACAGCGGCGACAAGAAGTCCGATCTCGACCCGACGCTGCCCACCGAGGCAACCGACCCGGCGCTGTGCGGAGTCCTGACCGTGTCGCAGATGGCGGACATGCCCGTCGGCGGCGTCGAGACCGGTGGCGGATCCACCTCCGGTGTGGAGAACGTCGGACTGCTGGCCGCCGGTGGTCTGGCCCTGGTCGGTGGCGTTGCTCTGATCGCCCATCGTCGCGCCAGCGGCACCCAGAACTGATGACCGGCGGCGTGGGGCACCAGGGCACCGAATCCGGTGCCCCACGCCGCGGCAGGTTGTTGTCCATCGTCGCGGCGGTCCTGCTGATCGGCGGAGGCGCGGCGCTGACGGTCGGGCTGCTGAACCAGGAGTCGGCGCCGGCGCCGGCTTCGTCGCCTTCCTCTTCCGCGCCGGTGTCGTCGGCTGCTGCGAGTTCTTCGGCTCCTGCGAGTCCTGAGGCTTCCGCTGGTTCGAAGGCTCCCGGTGCCACGACCACTGCGCCGCCGAAGGCGGCGGTTCCTGTGTCGGCCGATCCGATCGAGGCGCCGGCCGTCGCGGTCGCCGAGCCGGTGGCGGTGCGCATCCCAGCGATCGGGGTGGAGTCGGACCTCATCAAGCTGGGGCTCAACCCGGACGGCACCCTCGAGGTGCCGCAGCCTGGACCGGATTACGACAAGGCCGGCTGGTTCACCGGATCCCCCGCTCCGGGCGCCGTCGGCCCCGCGGTGATCGAGGGGCACATCGACAGTGCGGCCAACGGACCGTCGGTGTTCTTCGAGCTCGGTGCGGTTGCACCGGGCAATGAGATCGAGGTCGACAGGGCGGACGGTACGACGGTGCGGTTCGTCGTCGACAAGGTTGCGTCGTACCCGAAGGATGAGTTCCCGACCCTGGAGGTCTACGGCAACACCGATGGCCCCGAGTTGCGGCTGATCACCTGCGGCGGTGACTTCGACTCCGCCAGGGGCAGCTACCGGGACAACACCGTCGTCTTCGCGCACCTGCGCAGCTGACCTGCTCGGGGTCGACGCGCGTTCGGTCGGAGCGGCCCGCCCGTTCGGTCGGAGCGCCCAGTGCCAGGCCAGCAGGGACTTTCCTCACGGAAGTCCCTGCTGCCGTGGCAGTCGCGCGTTGGTGTCGGTGCGCGCTGGCAAGCTTGGCCAGGTGAGTCAAAGGGACCGACCTGGGGAGTACGACGGTGAGTGACAAAGACCTGACCCGGATTGCGGCGTTGCTGCGCAAGGCCGAGGGGACGGACAACGAACACGAGGCCGACGCCTACCTGCAGGCCGCCCAGCGACTGGCCACCCTGGCATCGGTCGACCTGGCCGTCGCCCGCGCGCACACCCACCGGCAGGAGCGCAGGGCGGTCCCGACGCAGCGCTCCATCGTCATCGGCGAGTCCGGCAAACGCGGTTTGCGGACCTATGTCCAGCTGTTCCTGGCCATCGGCCGGGCCAACAACCTGACCTGCGACATCGCCCGAGATTCCTCCAGGGTCTACGCCTACGGCTTCGACACCGACATCGACATGGTGGAAACCCTGTACGCCTCCCTGGTGGTGCAGATGGTGCGGGCCTCCGATGCGTACATCAAGTCCGGCGACTACGCCCGGGAATTGGTGACGAAGCGGGTGAAGGTGCCCGGCTCCGGCCGGTACGGGCGGTGGAGCGAGGCATACGAGCTCGAGTCCCGCCCGGTGCACGCCACCACCGCCAGGATCAACTTCCAGGAGGCGTTCGCAGCCCGCATCGGCGAGCGGTTGACACAGGCCCGGCAGGACACCGAACAGCAGATGGTCGCCGAACTGCCCGCCGCCGATCGCTCCGGCGTCGCTCTGGTACTGCGCGACCGCGAGGTCGAGTTGGTCGACCACTACAAAGCCAACTCCACGGCCCGCGGGTCGTGGGGCGGCAACCGGGCGACGGCCGGTTATTCGGAGCGGTCACGCCGTGCCGGGGACCGCGCGGGTCGGCAGGCCAGACTCGGGGCCGAGCGGGCGATCGGGGGGGAGCGTGCCGGCATCGGCGGAAAGTGACCCGTGGCAGTATGGCCGCTGTGCTCAGGACTGGTCGGACCGCCGCTGGACCGGTGTCCGGGATGACGACCCGAACGAGGTCGACCGCCGCGCGGTCCGGCCAACCGTCGAACCCGCTGCGAGACTTCCAGCGCTCCAAGGTCTATGACGCCGAACACCTGGTGCACCGGATCTTCGACCGGTCCGCCGACTACCCCACCATCGAGATCGCCGGGTCGCACGTCACCCTGCCCGTCGAGCGCAAGTTCGGGAGCATCGACGCCGTGCAGCGCTACGTCGACCAGGTGCTCGCACTGCGCTGGGTGGCGGCGAACTGGCGGCGGGCCGGCACCCAGGTCACGGTCCGGGAGCGTGCCGGTGGTGCCCAGGCGCATTACCTGCGGCCAGGCGCGATCATGGCGGTGCCCGGTCACCGAGCCGGTTCCACTTGGGCGCTCCGGGAGCTGGTGATCCTGCACGAGTTGTCCCATCACCTGGCGGACACCGTCGAGATCCCGCACGGCGCGGCGTTTGTCGACCGGCTGCTGACCCTCGTCGACGGCGTCGTCGGACCGGAGGCCGCCCTGATCCTGCGGGTCACCATGCTGGACGTCGGCGTCCGGATCGGCTGAGGCCCCGCGGCGGGGAGCCGGACTACCCTTTCGATGCGTGACGAATGTCGACGTGCACCCGGACGAGGTCGTCTGTCGAACCGGATCGGATCGGGCCGGCGCCGCCGCCTCCACCAGTCCCGTCGAGATCCTCGAGCCGCGGGATGTCCCGCTCGGCGGCCTGCGGGCCCTCACCGTCCGCCGGACACTGCCGCAGAAGACCAGGTCGCTGATCGGCGCCTGGTGTTTCGCCGACCACTACGGCCCGCAGCAGGTCGCCGAGACCGGTGGGATGACGGTCGCGCCGCACCCGCACACCGGGCTGCAGACCGTGAGCTGGCTGTTCGAGGGCGAGATCGAGCACCGCGACAGCGTCGGCTCCCACGCGATGGTCCGGCCGGGCGAGCTCAACCTGATGACGGCCGGCCGCGGGATCTCACATTCCGAGGTGTCGACCCCGGAAACCTCTGTGCTGCACGGCGTTCAGCTGTGGGTGGCGCTACCGGCCGCTGCCAGGGACATCCAGCCCGCGTTCGAGCACGTGCTGCCCGAGGTGGTGGAGGGCGACGGGTTCCGTTGCCGAGTGTTCATCGGGTCCTGGCTCGGCGTCACCTCGGCGGCGACGACCCACTCACCGTTGCTCGGCGCGGAACTGGTGCTGCAGCCCGCTGTAGCGGTGGACCTTCCACTCGAACCGGCTCACGAGCACGGGGTCCTGGTGGACACCGGCGACGTCACGGTCGGCGGTACCCCGGTCGGCCGGGCGTCCCTCGCCTACCTGCCGCCCGGTACCCGCTCGCTGGCGCTCAGGGCGGGGTCGACGCCGGCACGGGTGGTGGTGCTCGGTGGGTTACCGCTCGACGAAGAGATCCTCATGTGGTGGAACTTCATCGGCCGCTCGCACGATGAGATCGTCGAATACCGGCGGCAATGGCAGGCCGAGATCGGCGATTTCGCCGCCGACCGGCCGCCGTCCACCGTGTTCGGACGGGTCGCGGACTACCCGGGAAACCCGCTTCCAGCGCCGGAGATGCCCGGCATCCGGCTCCGCCCACGCCCGCGTCCCGGCCCGCCGTCAGCGGACCGTGATCGCGTCCAGTAACCGGCGCGGAAAGTGGCATCGTCTGACACACAGCAACAGGGTCGGTTGACATCTACTGCGAAGCATCACTTGGCATCGCATCAAGCCGGCGGGACCGTCTTTCGCATCACGGTTTTGCTCTTGCCGATGTGACGCTCGAAGGTGAATCCCGCCTTCTCGAACATGACCCTCGTGCCGTTGTGGAGAAACGAGGACGACGTCCTCTTGCCGGGTGGGAGCTCGTTGGGGAAAGAGACCACCTCGCCTCCGCCGGCCCGCGCGATCAGCTCGAGCGCCCCGTCGAGCGCCTCCCGCGCTACTCCTGAGCGCCGGTGGTCGCGGTCGACGAAGAAGCAGGTGATACGCCACGGTGCCGGTTTCTTCTCGCCGGCGTCGTACTGCTTGCGGTGGTAGATGCCCGGCAATTCGAGCGGACTGCCGTACTCGCACCAGGCGATCGCATCCTGCCCGTCGAAGACCAGTGCGGCGTGCGCGACGCCCTCGTTCACAAGCCGCCCCTTGAACGTCGGCCCGTCGTACTCGCTCTTCACGGTCTGCTCGGTATCGCCATGGAAGTACGAGCAGTAGCACCCGCCCCAGACCCCGTTGTGCTTCTGCGCCAGCGCTAACCAGGCCGGAAAGGTCTCGGGCGTGAGTGGTTTGATCACATGTGAAGTCGTCACACGCACCTCCGGGGCTTCGGGAGAACGTTGGGAGATCAGTAAGGCGAGCGTGAAAGATCGCGCCTGCTTGTGCCCGATGATCAGGCGAAGGTGTAGCGCAGCTCGAGCGCGCCACTCGCCAGCTGGTGCGCCCTGTCCAACCGCATGGCCAGGTGCCCGGCGGGTAGGTCCATGTCTTCGAAGAGCCGCGCGCCGGAACCAACGATGATCGGGAGCACGGTGAACGTCAACGCGTCCAGCAGCTTGCGAGCCAGCAGCCAACGCACGAGTGTCGGGCTGCCGAGCACGAGTATGTCTTTGCCGGGCTCGGTGCGCAGGACAGCGAGCTCTGCCTCGAGTTGGTCTCCGAGCACTGTCGTCCCCGGCCACTCGACCTCGGTCAGCGTGGTCGACGCAACGTACTTCGGGACGGAGTCCAAGAACTGGACCGCGGGTGAGTCGGGGTGATCGTGACGCAGCCGGTCGTAACCGGCGAACGAGCGCCTGCCCATGAGGACGGCTGCCGCACTGGCCCAGCCCGCGGTGATGCCTTCGAACAGCTCGTCGTCGAAGTAGGCGAACTGCCAGTCGTCGTCGGCCTCGACGATGCCGTCGAGGGAGACGAACAGGCCCGTCACGAGCTGCCGTGTGCCGTGCGTTGGTGTGGAGGTCATCTCGGGGTGGACCGGACTCGATCGACATATTGATCGGTCAGCGGTGAATCGACGGCGGGAGTCCGTGCACCGGGAGAAGCGAGCCGTCGATGAAACTGACGATGGCCGTGATCTGGGCACCCCGGATGGTCAACACGTCCAAGGCGTAGGCGACATGCGCCCCAACGCTTTGGCTCCACGCGTAACAGCCGACCGCCAGCTGGCCGTTCGCCATCGCTGCGCAGTGCCGCCAGTCCACTTGGAACGGCGCGGCCGCCAGGAATCCGGCTATCGCGTCGCCCCCGCGGAACCAATTCATCAGCGGCGGCATCGCCCAGGTCGCGTCCGCGGTCACCAGCGCGAGCATCCCCTCGACATCATGTGCGCGTAGCGCGGCTGCGTAGCGGGCGACCAGTTCGCGCTGCCCCTGCTCGCCGAGCTGAACAAGAGCGACCTGCTGGCTCGGTTCGTCCGGACGTCGATCAGCGAGGACCTTGCGAGCCCGCTGCAATGCAGCGGTCACCGATGGCAGGACCGAACAGGTCCATCGGCAGAACGTGCCGCTCCTTACGCTCCAACTCGTTCAGGCAGGCATTGATCGCGATGCGGTGAATCCACGTTCGAAGCGAGCTCCGGCCCTCGAAGCCGGCGCGCCCGCGCCACACGCGGACGCTCACCTCCTGCAGCACGTCCTCGGCATCCTGGAACCCAGCATGCGGTAGCAGTGCGCGCGGAGTTCACTCCGGAAAGGCGCCAATGGGTCCTGGTCGCCAGACCCAGCAAATGATGGTGGTGTCACCAATACGGCTTTGCCAAGCTCCCGGTGCCCGCTTGTCCGTGTCGGGTGGAAGTGGACGTCTTGGTGAGGGACCCGAGGGTTTCGACAGTCACTGCTCGCTGAGCATGTGATCGATCTGATGACTTCGTCAGGTCCTGACCGGACAGTCCGGCGGTCGTCACGAACTTGTGCTCGATGCGCTCCCGACCGTGGACAACCGGGCAACGCTGTCCGGGCCAGCCGGGACTCGCGTTCCACGTCTACCTGCTGGCCCGGCGCGGAAATGTCGCTCCTTGAGCGGAATCCGTTCCGCCCCATCGGGATCGACGACGGCCACCCGCGCGCCGTAGTTGACGATCGTCGACGGCGGGGGTTGTGGTTGGCACGCACGGCAGCTCGTTGGACGGTTGTCACCGCTGCAGGCAGCGGACTGTCAACGTTGTGTTTCCGATCCCCTCGGCGGGATGTGAGGATGTGCACCATGAGCGGACTGTTTGCGCTTCTCGACGACGTCGCAGCCCTGGTCAAACTCTCGGCGGCGTCGCTGGACGACATCGCGGCCGGCGCGGGACGGGCCAGCGTCAAGGCAGCGGGGGTGGTGGTCGATGACGCGGCGGTGACGCCCCGTTACGTGCAGGGCCTGAAACCGGAGCGGGAACTCTCGATCATCTGGCGCATCGCCAAGGGATCGCTGCGCAACAAGCTGCTCATCATCCTTCCGGTCGCACTGATCCTGAGCCAGTTCGCGCCGTTCCTGCTCACCCCGATCCTGATGGTGGGCGGCACCTACCTCTGCTACGAGGGTGCGGAGAAGTTGTGGGAAAAGTTCTCCGGGCACGAGGCGGAGGCGCAGGACCCGGACGAGGTTGCACAGGCTGACGCCGGCGCCCACGAGAAGCGGGTCGTGTCGGCCGCCATCCGCACCGACTTCATCCTGTCCGCCGAGATCATGGTCATCGCCCTCAACGAGGTGGCGAGCGAGGGTCTGGTGGCCAGGGCCATCATCCTGGCAGTGGTGGCCCTGCTGATCACGGCGCTGGTCTACGGCGTTGTCGGGCTGATCGTGAAGATGGACGACGCCGGGCTGGCGCTCGCCCAGCGTCCCGGACGGGCGGTTTCGGGCTTCGGGCGCGGGCTGGTCAAGGCCATGCCGATCGTGCTGGGAACACTGGCCTGGGTCGGTGTGGTGGCGATGCTCTGGGTGGGCGGTCACATCCTGCTGGTCGGTGCGGACGAACTCGGCCTGCACGCGCCCTACGACCTCGTCCACCACATCGAGGTCGCCGTCCACGATGCCACCGGCGGCCTCGGCGCCGCACTCGGCTGGCTCACCAACACGTTCTTCTCGGCCGTGCTCGGGTTGATCGTGGGCGCCATCGTCGTCACGGTGATCCATCTGCTGCCGATCGGCAAGAAGTCCGCCGGCCACTCGACGAAGGCCGACGGGTCGGCGGACCAGCCCGCGAAGCTGGACCGGCCCGCTGGCCACTGAGGTCCTCGCCGGCCGCGCGGCTCGGCCGGCCGGCTCGGGACCGGTCAGGCCGGCGAGCCCCAGAGCCCGACTTCGGTGAAGAACTGCTCCACGGCGTCGAGGTCGACCTCGGCCTCTTCGGCGAGATCCACGGCGTGACCGGCCACCCACCAGTCCGCGCCGGGCAGCCCTGCAGATGCGTAGGCCCTGCTGCCCGGTCGGTAGCTGCGGCCCGGATCCCGCGGCACCGCGAGCACCGATCCGTGCAGCGGCTCCCACAGGGTGATGCCGGAGTCAGACGTATCGAGGACGACCGCGTCGAACCAGCGCCAGACCACGACGGCCGCGCCGCCGGTCGGTCGGGCCAGAGCCACCAGATGACCGGGAGCGACCCGCTCCACCCGCGGCCGCGGAAACGGCGGGGCGAACGGCACCGTCAGCCGCCGATCCGCGGCAACGACGGTGCAGTCGTCCTCGGTGGTACTCAGGACGATCGCCGTGCTGAGCCGCGGGGACAGGCCGCCATGTCCGGGGAGATGCGCCATGCCGCCATCCTGTCGGACCGCCGGTCGGTGGTGCGAACGTCTCCTGACCCGCTAACGGGAAAAGGCACGGCGTACGGGTGGACGCATGCGCGTTTTCGACCCCGATCTCCTATCGTCGGTCGGGTCGAAAGCCGTTGAACAGGAACCTGACGAGGAGCATCGGTGGCAACCTTCACCGGGTCCGACGACCTGCAGGGCGCGGAGTTCCTCGCGGCCAACCTCCGCGGCGCCCGGTTCGTCAGGGCCGACCTGTCCGGTGTCGTGATGCGGGGGGTTGATCTGCGGCAAGCGGATATCGACGCACCATGGCTCTTCGACGGCGACAGCCCCCTTCTCATCAACGGCGTCGACGTCATCGGATTCGTGGACGCGGAACTCAACCGCCGCTTTCCGGGGCGCGCCGACCGCCGTGTCGGGGATCCGGCCGGCCTCCGGTCGGCCTGGGCGGCGCTGGAACGCACGTGGGCCGTCACCCTCGACCGCGTCGACGGCATGCCGACGGGCACGGTGGACAACTCGGTCGGCGGTGAATGGTCCTTCGCGCAGACCCTGCGGCATCTGGTGCTGGCCACCGACGCGTGGCTCGGCCGGGCAGTTCTGGAGCTCGAGCAGCCGTTCCACCCCCTCGGACAGGCCGGTCCCGAGGCCGCTGACGACGGCCTCGACCTGTCGATCTTCGTGAGCGGCACGCCGCCCTATGCGGACGTACTCGATGCACGGGCGTCCAGGGTGAAGATGGTGCGCGACTTCCTCGCCGCCGTCACCCCGGCGGAGCTGGCGACGACTCGCCGGAATCCATGGGCGCCCGCGTATCCGGAGACCACGCTGTCCTGCCTGCACGTGATCCTCGAGGAGGAGTGGGAGCACCACCGCTACGCCGTGCGCGACCTCGACGCGATCGAGGCAACCCGGGAGGGGTGAGCTGCTGAGCCGGCGCGGTCAGGGTCGTTCGTCGTCGAGGCCGAACGAACGCACCCAGTCCGGGTGGATCTTGATGATGTCGCGGGAGAACCCGCGGGCCGGCGGGTCGACGTCTGTCAGCGCCTCGGCGGTGCCCCTGATCTCCAGGTACCGGGGGTTCCAGCCCTCGCCCGGCCGGAGGTCGTCGACGACGAAGGCGACGCGGGACCCCGCGGCAACGTTGCGGAACTTCTTGGTCGACCCCATCCGCATGCCGCCGATGTCGACCGTGTCGTCAGCACGCACGAAGAACGTCACCGGGGCGTTGCCGACGACCCCGTCCGGTGACACGGTCGCGAGCCGGCCCAGTCGCTGACCGGCGAGGTAGGCGCGCTCTGCCGCGCTGAATCCGTCGAATGTCATCTCTGACCCCGCAGTTCTCCGTCGGTCGATCACCGCTTCGATGATCGCAGCTCGACCGCCCGGCCCGGTCGCGACCTACGCGGCGGGCTCGCGGAGCCTGCGCAACACCACCGGCAGGTCGCCGGTGTGCACGACGGCCAGCCGCTGGGTGCTCCGAGTCAGCGCGACATACAGGTCCGACAGACCCCGCTCGGATTCCGAGATGATGCCTCCGGGATCGGCGACGACCACGCTGTCGAATTCGAGGCCCTTCGCCTCGGGGACCGTCAACACGACCACATGGCGGCGGAGATCCGTTGGCCCGTCGTCCATCTCGAACAATCCGGGTTCGACCGCGGCGGCCCCTCCCCGTTCGTGACCCCCCCGATCGTCACCGCCCCGATCGTCACCGGCCTGCGAGTGCAGCACGGCGGCCTCGACGGCAGCCCGCCGGCTGCGCGACACGATCACCGCCAGCGTCCCGCTGCTGTCCAGCAATTCGTCGTCGAGCACTGCCTGCGCCACGGCGGCTGGCAACTCGGCGGAATCGGCGCGACGGTGGGACGGCGCGATCCCGGCATCGCGGACCGAACTCGGAGCCGACAGCGCCGGGTCGATGGCGGCCAGCACCGGCTCGGCCACCGTCATGATCTCGGCGGGCGTGCGGTAGTTCACAGTCAGTTCCTCGACCCGGAAGCCCTGCCGTGCATACGGTCTCAGGACCCGGGTCCACGACGTGGCACCAGCGGGATCGGACGTCTGGGCGAGGTCGCCGACCAGCGTCATGGACCGCATCGGGCAGCGCCGCATCACCATCCGCCACGCCATCGCCGATAGTTCCTGCGCCTCGTCCACGATCACGTGCCCGTAGGTCCACTCCCGGTCCGCAGCGGCCCGCTCGGCCGTGGAGGTCCAGTCCGCCACCTCGGCGTGCAGATCGGCCAGGTTGGCGGCGCTGACCATGCTCACCAGGCCCACCTCGTCGGAGTTGGTCTCGTCGGCGAATTCGCCGCCGCCCATCATGTCGACCACCTCTGAGGCGTAGTCGAGATCGGCGGTACCACCGGCCGAGGCACCGGAACGGTCGATGGGGCCGAGGATCTCGGCCGCCTCGTCGAGCAACGGCACGTCGGCCGCCGTCCAGTCCGCGGGTCGATCCGGCCTGGCCAGCAGTGCGCGGTCACCGGCGGCCAGCCCGTCGGCGGCGAAGGCGAGGCGGTCCCGGGAGGAGTAGAGGTCAGCCAGCAGTCGCTGCGCCGTGAGCACCGGCCAGACGGTGCGCAGTGCGTCCCGCAGGCCTTCGTGTTCCAGCAGGTCTTGCCGGATGGAATCGAGATCGTCTCTGGTGGCGAGGCTCTCGCCATCCGGGCCACGGCCGAGCCGCTCGGCGACCTGGACGACCAGGCCGTCGATCACCCGCTTGAGGAACACCGCGCGGGCCCGGTTGTGCGGCCGGCGCGACGCCCATGCCCGGTCGCGGGCAGCGGTGAGCAGGGCGCGGTCCAGCCGCAACGACCCGTTTTGCGCGCCGTCGAAACGCACCGCGATGGTCCTGGACGGCACCGTCTGGCGGTGCAGAACGGCGTTCGCGATCATGGTCGTCATCGCGGTACGGCCCTTGATCCTGGCCACCCGCGGTTCCTCGGAGCCGCGCGCGTTCACCCCGGGGAACAGATCCGCGATCGTCGACAACACGACGGCGTTCTCGCCGAGGGACGGCAGCACCTGGCTGATGTAGCCCAGGAAGGTCGGGTTCGGGCCGATGATCAGCACCCCGCGCTGCTCCAGCTGCGCGCGGTGGTTGTAGAGCAGATATGCGGCACGGTGCAGCGCGACCGCGGTCTTCCCGGTGCCCGGGCCGCCCTGGACCACCATGATCCCGGCCTGGTCGGCGCGGATGATCCGGTCCTGCTCCGCCTGGATCGTGGCGACGATGTCGGCCATCCGGCCGGTGCGCGGCGCCTGCACGGCCGCCAGCAGCGCGGCCTCACCCGCCGGCCCGACCGACGAGTTCGCCGCCGCGGCTGCCATCTCCGGGTCGGTCAGGTCCAGGTACTCGTCGTTGACGCCCTCGACGACCCGCCGCCGCGTCCGGATGTAGCGGCGCCGGCGGAGCCCGAGCGGGTTGGCAGCGGTGGCGACGTAGAAAGGCCGGGACGACGGCGCCCGCCAATCCATCAGCAGCTGCCGGTGCTCGCCCGAATCCTCGAAGATGCCCATCCGGCCGATGTGCATCGATTCGCCGTCGGTCCGGTCCAGCCGGCCGAAACACAACCGGTCCTCAGCCGCGTTGAGCGCCTGCACCGCGGCGGCGTGACTGGCGAACGCGACATCGCGCTCCACCCGGCCGCCCGGCGTGTTGTCGCTGTGCCGGATGTACCTGTCCCGAAGTGCGACCCGCTCGCGGCGGAGTTCGTCGAGCCTGCGGTACAGCAAGCTGATGTGCTCCTGTTCCTCGGCGATCGCGGAAACCCTGGTCGCGGCGTCGTCGGGCACGTCCGGACGAGCCTTGTTGTCGGTTTCTGGCACGCCTGCCCTTCCGTTCGCTGGAGTCTGTCGACCGGTTTCCCCCGGACCGGCCGAGGCGCAGCACGCGCGCAAAAGGCCGACAGGACAGGTTACTCCGTCGAGTACCGGCGACCGGTCCGATGAGGTTGCGCGCGATCGATCACACCGCCGGGCGGAACATTCCCGGTCCGGCTGTGGTTGGCGGATGACATGACAACACTTGGATTGATCGGAAGCGGCAACATCGGCGGCGCGGTCGCCGGGCTGGCGGTCGCCGCCGGAAACGATGTGGTGCTGAGCAACTCCCGGGGTCCGGAGACGCTGACCGGGTTGGTGGCCGAGCTGGGCCCGAAGGCGTCTGCGGGTACGGCCGCCGAGGCCGCCGAGGCCGGTGACGTCGTGGTCGTGACCATTCCGCTCAAGGCGTACCGGGCGGTGCCCGTCGAGCCGCTGGCCGGCAAGATCGTCATCGACACCAACAACTACTACTGGCAGCGCGATGGCCACATCGCCGAGCTGGACGACGAGTCCACCACCAGCGCGGAGCTGCTGCAGGACCACCTTCCGCAGTCGCGGGTGGTGAAGGCCTTCAACCACATCACCTCCGCCGACCTGGCGTCCCAGGGCCAGCCCGCCGGCAGCGACGGTCGCCGGGCGCTGGCGATCGCCGGTGACGACGCCGAGGCCAAGGCCGTCGTGACGGCGCTGCTGGACAGCTTCGGCTACGACGTCGTCGACGCCGGCCCGCTGGCGGAGGGCTGGCGGTTCCAGCCGGACACCCCTGCCTACGGCCCGCGGCTGACCGCAGCGGAACTGACCACGGCGCTGGCCGCGGCGGCGCGGAAGAACGCCTCGGTCGGCTGATCAGCCGGTTCGGTCGATCAGGGACCACCAGGGAACACCCGACAGCTCGTGAACTGATCCAGGAGCGCCGTACGCAGGTCGTGCGGCTCTCTTGGCGCGTCGGTGTTCCGCGGCTGGCGTAGGCACGCACGTCGCGTGCCGGTCATTGCAGGTGGATTCACGCGTTCGCGGGTTGCGTTGTTGCACTCCAGGCGGCGAATCCGCCGAGGAGGTCTGAGACGTCGGGGTTGCCCTGGCGTCGCAGCATGCTGGCGGCCACGCTGGAGCGCCAGCCGCCGGCGCAGTAGGTCACGACCGGTCGGTCCGCGGGGATTTCGCCGATGCGCCCATGCAGCTGCGCGAGCGGGATGTGCAGGGATCCGGGGATGAAACCGCCGTCGCGTTCGGCGCCGTTGCGGACATCGACGACCAGCGGAGCGGTCGGAGAGGTCGCCGCCTCGGCGAGTTGCCGAGGGGTGAGGCGGCTGGCCCGGGCGGTGAGCTCAGGGTGGTCGATGAGAAAGGATTCAACGTCGGAGACGTACCCGATGACGTGGTCGAAGCCGATCCGTGCGAGCCGCACCGCGACTTCCTCGGCGCGCTCGTCCGGAGCCATCACGACCACGCCGTCGGACGGCTCCAGAACCATGCCCGCCGTCTCGGCGAACCTGCCGTCCGCCGGTACGTTCAGCGCCCCGGTCAGGTGACCGGCAGCGAATTCCGGCGCCTCCCGGGCGTCGACGGCGATGGCGCCGTCGGCAACGGCCGCGAGTATTGCTGCGGTGTCCATGGCGGTGAGCGGCTCGTCGGCGTCGTAAAGTGCGCGATCTTTCCGGTTGAGAACGGCGTCGTAGACGAAGTAGTCGGGAGCCGGTGGCTGACCGGCGGTCACCAGAGCGACGAATTCCGGCTCACTCATCGGTTGGCAGGCGTAGTTGAACCGGCGTTGCTCACCAATGGTGGACTGCTTCTCTGTTGACAGGTTCTTCCCGCATGCCGAGCCTGCGCCATGCGCGGGAAACACCCGCACGGCGTCTTCCAGGCCCATCAGTCTGTGTTGGATGGAGTCGTACAACTGGTGCGCCAGTTCGTCGGCGGTGACGCCGATGGAGGCGAGCAGGTCAGGTCGCCCGACGTCCCCGATGAACAGTGCGTCGCCGGTGAGAACCCCGTAGGCGACTTCGTCATCGGGATGCTCGTACACCAGCACGCTGATGGATTCGGGGGTGTGGCCGGGGGTGTGCAGGATCTCCAGGGTGACCTCACCGAGCGCGATGCGTTCGCCGTCGGCAAGGGACCGGATCGGGAATTCGGCCTGCGCGCCCTGCCCGTAGCCGATCCACGCCCCGGTTGCCTGTGCCATTTCCAGGTGACCGGAAAGGAAGTCGGCATGGAAATGGGTGTTGATGACGCCGACGATGCGCAGATCGTGATCCGCCGCGTCGGACAAGTATTCGGCGATGTCCCGGCGCGGGTCGACAACGACTGCCTGACCGGTGCTGTCGTCGCCGACCAGGTATGAAGCCTGGGAGAGGCAGTCGAGATAGTGCTGGGCGAAATACACCGGGACCTCCAGATGTGGGGAATGGCTGCGATGCGGACGGCGGTGGCAGCGGCTCCGGCCGGGCCGACTGCCGTGGTCGGGGTGAGGCGCGGTCAGCGGCCGAACAACCGCGACAGGACCGACGCGCCGCCGCTGGAGCGGGCGCTCGGTGCGCAGTCGCAGCGCTTGTTCTGCGGCACTCCGGCCAGCACCTGATCGACGTGTTGACCGCATCCGGAGTAGCTGGCCTTACCGCAGGTGCGGCAGGTGGCAGGACTGCACATGATGAGTTACGCCCTTTCGAGGGAAGTTGATGATCGGAATCCGCCGCCCCTTGGGTAGCGCATGGCCGTCGATACGCACCGATGCCCGCCTTGGAGTGCTGATTCCGAGTGTAGCGGATACCCCCGGGGGTATCAAGGACTGCGACGCGTCCGCTGCGTCTGGACCGTCATCGGGCTGTTCACCGCTGCCGCGGTGGTCGGGAGCCTGCTGGGTGCCCAGTCAGCGGCGGGCATCGAGGTCACCGCTCGCCTATCCCTTGCCTTGAAAGCCCCTGCGCGACGGGAACGTCGGACAACCACCGCAAGTGCTCGGTTTCGCCCAGAAGCTCCAGGCGCCGCCACAGCACACTGGTGGGGATGGCCTGACTGACATGAGCGGCGCACGCGGCACTCTGCTTCCTCCGGTCCACCGGCAACTCGATATCGATCTCCGAGGCCCGATGGCCGACGAATCCGGCGCCGAATTCATCGTTGAGCCGGCGTGCCACAGCGGCCGGCAACGTCCAGCCCAGCACCGGCAAACCCAGGCCCGTCCCGGCCAGCAGCGCCGCTGCGGTCGCGGCGACGTGATCGGGGTGACCGGTCACCCCGCCGGGGTCGAACACCAGCAGGCCGTCCGCGTTCGCCGCCCGTGCCGCGTCGATCACTTCACCCGCCAGCGCGCTGCGGCACACCTGACTCAAGGCTCCGTCGGGAAAGTTCCGTATCACGGCGCCGGTGACCCCCAACGTCCGCGCCGCCACGGCAAACTCCGTGCCGCGGACCGCGGCCAGATCGCCGGCAGTCCCATGCAGGGTGGATGCCTCGCCGCGAGTCAGGCACAACACGGACGTGGTGGTGCCGGCCCGGTGGAAGGCATCCAGGATCGCGCCGAGCCCGAAGGACTCGTCATCGGGGTGCGCCACCACCGCCAACGCGGTGTTCCACGCCGGCAACCGCATCGACACCGGCAGCGGATCGACGTCGTCCCGCATCACTCATCCTTCCGCGAAACCGCCACCATGATGGCGCCGCTCGGAACGTGCGCGCCAGAGTCAGAGGTCCTCTACCCCACCCGGTATATAGCGACAGCACTCAGTAGAAGTGGGTCCTGCCCCCGACCTGAGTGCCATTCCCACTCCTACGAGCACCGGCGAGGGCGGGTCAGCGCCGCGGATGGGCGGCGCCCCCGAGCACCGGTGGCCGCGGTGGGACCCCCACGCCGCGGCCACCGGCTTCTCGAGCCGCTGTGCCCGGCCGGCCGCAGGGTCAGGGCAGCCGCCAGAGTTGGTTCACCTTCGCCCCGCAGGTCCAGATGTGCAGCGGTGTGCCGTTCGCCGAGCCACTGCCGGCGACGCTCGAGGCACTTCCCGGACTGCGGATTCCGCAGGGTTCCGTCGGCGGCCGTGCGCCACAGCTGGGCGCCCGTGGCGTTGCAGGTGTACAGCTGCACCTTGGTGCCGTTGACCAGTCCGCTCCGCACGACGTCCATGCACTTGCCGAAGGCCCGCAGCGTTCCGTCGGTGACGACCGTCCAGCGTTGCGCCGCGGTTCCGTTGCAGGAGTACAGCTGGATCGCGGTGCCGTTCGCCGTGCCACTGGCCTTCACGTCGACGCACTTGCCGGCCAAACCGGTGATCGGGCCGGAGCGGGCGCCCATCGCGGTGTCGTAGATCGCGCTGACCAGCGACGTCGCGCCGGTGCTGTCCTGGGTGAGCTCCCAATTCATCATCCCGCCCGCGTTCGCCATTGCCCACAGCGTCTTCCGCCGGACCGTCGGCCGGCCGTTGTAGCACTGTTGGACGCCGGTCACCGTCGCGCAGTCCCGGTCTGCATTCGCCGGGTCGAGCGCCACGAGCCGGGAGTAGGAGTAGTACCCCGGCCGGCTGAAGAACGGCACGCCCAGCACCGCCTTCGCGGCGGGCAGGCCGCGCGCCTTCCACTCGTTGACGTCGTTGATCGACCAGGTGTAGTTCGCGTGCGGGGTGCCACCGTCGTACAACATGATGTTGAGGAAATCGACGACCCGGAACACCGCGGGCTGCACGCCCTGTGCGGTGTAGCCGCCCGACACCACCGCTGCCGTCAGCAGTTTCCCGCGGCCGTGCAGCGCGGTGCCGAGTTGCGTCATCAGCACGGTGAACCGGTCGCCGGAGACGCCCGGGTCCGGGTACTCCCAGTCGACGTCGATGCCGTCCAGGTTGTACTGGGTCACCAGCGCCATCGCCGCGGCCACGAACCTGCCGCGGGATGTGGAATTCGCGGCCAGCGATTCGAAGGCGGAGTCGTTCCCGTCGTTCCAACCGCCGATCGACAGCAACACCTTCACGCCATTGGCATGCCCCTGGGACACCAGGGCCCGGAGCTTCGCCGGGTTCTCGACGGGGCCGATCGTGCCGTCGGCGCGGGGCAGCACGAAGGCGTAGTTGATGTGGGTGAGCTTGCGGTACTGGATGGCGCTGACGCTGCCGGCCCAGGACGGCATGTACCCCACGCTCTTGAACCCGGCGGGCAGCCCGGCGGCAGCAGCGGCCGGCGCGCCGACGATCACCACGACGATCCCGGCAACGGCTGTCAGCAGCGCGAGCAGTGCTGTGCTCAGCCGGCTGCGGACGGTTCGGCGGGTGGCTCGTGGGAAGGGCATCTCAGCGACAGTAGGGATGCCGGCGGCAATGTCGGCGTCCCGTCACGACGGCATCGACAGGCCCGGCTGCTGCGCGTGACGCGCCGGCCGCCGATCCGCCCCTCGTCGGGGCCGCACGTTCCGTCGGGCGGCCGACGTACGGTCAGTCGCACCGGACGGTCACCGCACCCCGCACGTCCGGGTTGTTCCGAACCCGGAGTGCTGACGGCCGTGATGATCATGGGCCTCAGCTGCCCGCACCGGGCGGGCCAGCTACCGTGACATCCATGTCCGAACCCGACGGGATCACCCCGGAACGAGACACTTATGACGTCATCGTGATCGGCGGCGGCCCGCCCGGCGAGATCGTCGCCCAGTACGCGATCCAGGGCAGCGACCGGACCGCTGTCATCGTGGAGCGCGAACTGCTCGGCGGCGAGTGCTCCTACTGGGCCTGCATGCCGAGCAAGGCGCTGCTGCGACCGATCGACGTCCTCGAGTCCGCCCGGCGGATGCCCGGCGTGGCCAGCATCGTCGGTGACCACAGCATCGACGTCGACGCCGTCCTCAAACGGCGGGACTCCTTCACCCACGATCACGACGACTCCAGTCAGGTCGCGTGGGCCCATTCGACCGGCATCGACCTCGTCCGCGGGCACGGACGGCTGGCCGGCGAACGCGCCGTCGAGGTGATCGGGGCGGACGGCTGGACACGGACGCTGACCGCCCGGCATGCGGTCGTGCTGGCGACCGGAACGACGGCGACCGTGCCGAACATTCCCGGGCTGCGCGACGCCTTGCCGTGGACCTCCCGGGACGTCACCAACCTGCACGAGATCCCGCACCGGGTCGCCGTCATCGGCGGCGGCGTGGTCGCGTGTGAGTCCGCGGGCTGGCTCCGGGGCCTCGGGGTCGAGGAGCTGACGATCATCGGCGCCGCGCCGAACCTGCTGGCCCGGAACGAACCCTTCGCCGGCGAACTGGTGCGTGACGCCTTCGAGGACAACGGGGTCACGGTTGTGCTCGGCGCCAGTGTCGACGCCGTCAGCCGGGACGAACCGCAGCCGACCGGTGAGGGCAGGATCCACGGCGGCGAGGCGACGGTGAGCTTCGGGGACCGCACCATCACCGTCGACGAGATCCTGGTGGCCACCGGCCGGACCCCGTCCAGCTCCGACATCGGGCTGGACACGGTCGGTGTCGACGTCAGCGCAAGCCGCGGGTTCGTCACCACCGATGACCAGCTGGCCGTTCTCGGGGTTCCCGGCGAGTGGCTCTACGCCGTCGGCGACATCACCGGGCGGGCGCTGCTGACCCACATGGGCAAGTACCAGGGACGCATCGGCGGTGCCGTGATCGCCGCCCGCGCGGAGGGGCGCCCGATCGACGGGCCGGGTTTCACCGACGTCGCCGACGCCGGCAAGGTGCCGCAGGTGACGTTCACCGACCCGCAGGTCGCCTCGGTGGGCGTCACCGAGAAGCAGGCCAGGGACGCAGGCGGTGATGTCGAGACGGTCGAGGCGGACCTGGCCGCGGTCGCGGGGGTGTCGCTGCTGCGTGACGGCTACGTCGGCCGCGCGAAGCTGGTGATCGACACGTCGACGCACACCCTGCTCGGCGCGACCTTTGTGGGCGCCGAGGTCGCCGAGCTCGTGCACGCCGCGACCGTTGCGGTGGTCGGCGGGGTCACCCTGGAGCAGCTCTGGCACGTCGTTCCGTCGTACCCGACGATGAGCGAGATCTGGCTGAAGCTGCTGGAGGCGCACGCCGCCCAGCACTGAGCACCCAACCGGTGAACGGAAGGACGTCGAATGCCCGACGAGGAAACGACCCAGGATCAGGCCCTGTTCCCGGCGGCGACGGCAGCGACCACGGCTGCGTTCAACTCCGCCACCCAGCTGTTCGCGGAGCAGCTCCGGCAGTTCTCGGACCTCTCCAGGGCCGCCGGCACCGTGCCGTTCACCGACCTCACCGGCCGATCGGGGAACGAGCTGGCCGCGGAGCTCTTCGGACGGCTGCGGTCGATGGCCGAGCAGCTGCCGGCCCCGACCGCCCAGCTCGACACGTTCCTGCAGGAGGTCCAGGCCAAGCGCGCCCTGATCAGCGCCCTGCAGCTGCAGCTCGCCGCCTTCGAGCAGCAGATGGTGCTGCTCGAGCAGGCGCTGGCACCGTTGCAGGAGTGGGGCCACCAATGGTCGGGGATGCAGCGGATGTTCACTGAACCCCTGCTGTCACCGGCTCCCGCGACCGAGCCGCCGGTGGAGGGGCGCGCCCCGGAGGCGGGCCACCGCTGACGTCCGGGCGCGGGGGTCGCGGAAGCTGCGGTCAGAGGTCGTTGCCGGCGTAGGACATGTTGAAACTCTTGTTGGCCAGCGGGAAGTCGGGAACGATCGTGTCCGCCATCGCGATCGGCAGGGCGGGCCAGTTGAAGAACGACGGGTCGACGATCTTCACCCTGGTCAGCACGCCGTCGTGCAGTTCGACCCGGTGCACGATGGTGCCGCGCCACCCTTCGACGATGCCGACACCCGAGGAGCGACCGGCCGCGGTCGGCACCGGGATCGTCACGGCGAGGCCGTCGACCAGCGGCAAGATCGCGATGATCGCGGCCACCGAATGGGCGACCTCCGCCGCTCGGGTCTCGAAGCGGGCGAGCACGTCGCCGTCGGTGTGCGCGGGCGGTGGCGGCGGGTAGTCGACACCGGGAACAGGGTGGTCGTACCGCGCGTCGACCGCGAGACCGCTGGCCCTGGCGACGTAACCGAGCGTGCCGAGGTCGACCGCCTGCTGCCGGGTGAGGATCGCCGTGCCGGCGAACCGGTCCAGCACCACGCTGTGACCCCGTGCCAGCGCGACGATCTCGGCGACGTCCGCCGCGATCAGCTCGAGAGCGGACGGGTCGGGGAGGCTCCGTACCCGCACCCCGCCGACGGTGACCGCGCCGCGCAGCAACCGGCTTCCGGTCACCTCGTCGTTGATCCGCAGCAGCTGCTCGCGAACCCGCTGCGCGTGCGCGTTGAGGATGCTGTGCCCGACGTCGTTGCAGAGTGCACCGAGGTCGGAGACGTGGTTGTAGAGCCGCTCGAGTTCCAGCAGGATCGCCCGGATGCGCTGCGCCGCAACAGGAACAGCCATCCCATCGGCGTCCTCGACCGCCCGGCAGAAGGCAAGGGTATGACCGACTGACGTGTCGCCGCTGACCCGCTCGGCCAGCTCCAGCGCCTGCCGCGGCGGTCGGCCTTCGAAGAGCTTTTCGATACCGCGGTGCACGAACCAGAGGCGCGCTTTGAGGTTCAGCACCGTCTCGCCGACGACCGAGAACCGGAAGTGTCCCGGGCCGATCATCCCGGCGTGCACCGGGCCCACCGGGATTTCGTACACCCCAGGGCCCTCCACGCTGCGGAACGAGAAAGGCCCGTCGACGTCACCGAACGGCGGGGGATCACCGGCGGACCCCCGCATCGGGTACCAGCCGCGGGGCCAGTGGAAGTGCCGCACCATCCGGCTCGGCATGGGGTGGTCGTCGGGCACGATCCCGAACAGGTCGCGGATCTCCCGTTCGAACCGGCCGCCGGCGAAGGACAGCGCGCCGATGCTGGGGATGTGCGGCCAGGTGCGATCCACGTCGAGCCGCAGTTCCACCCGCCGATCGGTGCCGGCCCGGGTGAACAGGTAGACGATGCGGGCACCCCGGGTCCGGTCGGCGTCGTCGTGCCCGGCCATCAGCGCGAGCCGGAACCCCTGGGCCAGCAGGGATCGCACATTCTCGAGCAGGGTCTCCGGAGTGACGTCGAGGACGTCCGCCTGCCCGGCAACGGGTGCCGGGGTGATCGTCATGGCGTGCCCGTCAGCACGGCCGTCGCCTGCGCGAGCAGAGCGCCGAGCGGGCCGATCCAGATGCCGAGCACGGCACAGGTCAGCAGTGCGCCGGCCATCGCCCAGACGTCGGCGCCGGCTCTCGCCACCCGCGGCGCGGCGGTCACGATGGGTTCGGCGAGCGCGATCGCCGCCCCGTCCGCTTCCCTGCGCGGTGTCGGGGGTGGACCGGCCGGAGTCAAGGATTCCGCGGGCGGGGCAGCGCCGAGCAGCATCCGGCTGGTGTGCACGAGCAGCGAGCCGGCGATCACCAGCACCAGCAGCAGCGCCGCCGCCGTCACCCCGCCCAATCCGGCCGCGAAACCGGCTCGGGCGATGCCGAACTCGCTCGCGAACAGCAGGAAGGGCGGGAAGCCGATCAGCGCCAGTACGCCCACCCCGAAGCAACCGGCCAGTATCGGCGCCTGCGCGGCCAGCCCGCGGACCGCGTCGATCCGGCTGCTCCCGGTCATCCGGCGGATGCGGCCGGCTCCGAGGAACAGGGCGCTCTTGATCAGACCGTGCCCCAGGATGTGCAACAGGACCGCACCGATCGCGAGCGGCGTGCCAATGGCGGCGCCGAGTGCCAGCAGACCCATGTTCTCGATGCTCGAATACGCCAGCATCCGCTGGTAGTCGCGTTGGCCCAGCATCAGCGAGGCGGCCAACGCCAGTGACGCGAGGGACACCACGAGCAGCATCGCGCGGGTGAAGTCGGGACCGAGTGCTGCGTCCGCGATGACCTTGACCCGCAGCACCGCGTAGAACGCCACCGAGCTGAGCACCCCGGACATCAGCGCAGCGACCGGCGTCGGCGCCTGGCTGTAGGCGTCGGGCAGCCAGGCGTGCAGCGGCGCCAAACCGGCCTTGGTGCCGAACCCGATGATCAGCAGCGCGACCGCGATCCGGGTCACCTCCGGATCGAGTTGCGGTGCGGCGACGATCAAACCGGTCCAGTCCAGTCCCGCCGGATCGCTCGTGTGCTGGTCCGCGTAGTTGAGCAGGAACGTCCCGAGCAGGGCCAGTGCGATCCCCGTCGAGCTGATCACCACGTACTTCCATGCCGCCTCGACGGCTGCCCTCGTGCGGCCCTGGCCGACCAGGAACGCGGTGACGACAGTGGTGGCCTCGATCGCAACCCACAGCAGGCCGAGGTTCGCGGCCAGCACCGCACCGGCCATCACGGCGAGAAAGACCTGGACCAGGACGGAATGGTGGGCGCAGCCCCGTGCATCCAGCCGGCCGGCGGCGACTTCCGCCGACAGGTAGGCAGGTGTGGCGACGGTCGCGACGACGGCGACGCAGCCGACCACGATCAGCAGGTAGGCGCTGAGCGCATCGGCTCGCAGGAGTGCGCCGGCGGTCAGCGGTTCGCCCGAACCGACCAGGACGGCGATGCCGACGGAAGCGCCGAGCACCAGCACGGCGCTGGCGGCGGCCACCCAGGTGGTCCCGCGCGTCCAGCCGGCCAGCTGGTACACCAGTGCCCCGATCAGCGGGATGCCGATCGGGCAGAGCAGCAGGAGCGTCGTCATCAGTCGTGCAACTCCCGCAGCTCGTCGAGGTCGGTGCCGCCGAAGGCTTCCCGCATCCGCGTCTTCAGCAGCTGCAGGACGAGCACCACGAGCAGCACGTCCAGCGTGACGCCGAGCTCGACGATCAGGCTGACGCCGGCGGTGGTGAGGAAGCCGACCGCGGTGATCCCGTTGTCCATCAACAGGAATCCGACGAGCTGGGACAGTGCGAGCCGGCGGGTGACCAGTACGAAGAAGCCGATCAGCACGACGGCGATGGCAACCGGAATGGCGTGTGCGGCGGGGGACGGGTCGAGCGCCACCAGCGGAGCGGAGACGGCGTAGGCGAGCAGCGTCAGCCCCGCGGCGGCAAGCAGCGAGGTGACCACGTTGACCAGCGGCCGGATCTCCTGCTGCGCCGACCCGGCATGCGTATGCGCCCGTCGCAGCAGCCACGGCAGCAGTCCGGCCCGCAGTGCCAGCACCCCGACCGCGATGGCGCCCAACTCCGCCGAACCCTCCTCGAGGGCGATGATCCCGACCATGGCGGCCAGCGCTGCCCCCTGCAGCGCGAAGATGTCGATGATCGATGCCAGTTGCCGTCGCCACAGGATGAGCACCGCGGTGAACAGGAACAGCCCGGCCGCGATGTTCAGCAGCTGGGCCGCGAGGGCCTCGTTCATCTCATGCCCCCGTTCATCCGAGCACGAAACTGGCGGCGACGGCCAGCAGGCCCAGGACGAAGGAGCCGGCGAGGAGCTCGGGAACCCGGAACAGCCGGAGCTTGGCGAGGAACACCTCGGCGGCGGCGAGAACCGCGCCCAGGAGCGCCACCTTGAGCACGAACGCACCGGCACCGACCAGCAATGCGAGGGGAGCCGCCGAGGTGGCGATGCCCCAGGGTGCGAACAGGTTGGCGAGCAGGCCGAGGAAGACCACCAACCGCATCGACGATGCCAACTCGATGACCGCGAGGTCCGGCCCGGCGTACTCGAGGACCATCGCCTCGTGCACCATCGTCAGCTCGAGGTGGGTCGACGGGTTGTCCACCGGGAGCCGGCCGGTCTCCGCGACGATGACGACGGCCAGTGCGACGGCCGCCAGCAGGCTGACGGGGGAGAACACCCCGGCCGGGTCGTCGAGCCCGGCGGTGACAATGGCACCGAGGTTGGTCGAACCCACCGGCACCGACAACGCGAAGATGGCCACCAGCAGGGTCGGCTCGACGAGCGCGACGATGGTCGTCTCGCGGCTGGCACCCATCCCGCCGAAAGCCGTGCCGGTGTCGATGCCGGCGAGGGCGATCGCCACCGTGCCGAGGGTCAGCACGGCAACGATCGCGAACAGGTCGGCAATCGGATTGAGCCCCGACGCGGTGCTGACGAACGGCGCGGCGGCTGCGACCACCAGGCAGGTCGCCACCAGCACCAGCGGGGCCATTCGGAACACCTCGGTGGTGCCGCGGGGGCGGATCGACTGCTTGCGCAGCAGCTTGCGGAGGTCGCGCCAGGGCTGGCCGATCCCCGGCCCGATCCGGCCCTCCATCCGGGCACGGATCTGCCGCATCAGCCCGGTCAGCAGCGGCGCCAGGCCGACGACGATCGCCAGCTGCAGGACGATCGTGATCACTCCGAAGGCCGTCATCGGATCACCACCAGCACCAGCAGCAGGGCGCAGACGGCACCGAAGCCGTACCCCAGGTAGCGGTGCACACTGCCGGTCGCCAGCTGCCGGCCGGCCTGTCCCCAACCCGCAAGGGCGGCCAGAACCGGTGCATAGAAACGTTTCTCGATGCGGTCAGGGGTCCGCTGGCGGTACTCGATACTGCGCACCAGGTAGTGCGATTCCTGGTAGTGGGTGACGTCGACGTCCTGCTCAGCGGCCAGTACATCCTCGAACACCCGCTGCAGCGGTTCGGCGAACGAGGTCGCGGTGTACTCCATCCGGGACGACATCGGGCCGGCTCCGCAGTCCCACAGCCGTGCGTCACGGGCCGCCCGGCGACCGGCCAGACCACGGACCGCGGCCAGCGCGACGATGACCCCGACGGTCAGCGCGAGCCCCAGCAGCAACGGTGACAGCGATCCGGCGAAACCGGTCAGTTCGATCGTGAGCCCGCGGACGGCCACCGGATCGCCGGCGTCGACGACCCCGCCGGCCACCGCCCCGATCGCCGGCAGGATCACCGTCGGCAACAGCGACAGGGCGACGCAGGCCGCCGCCGCAACGCCCATCCCGACGAGCATGGCGGTCGGGCTCTCCGTCGCGGCCGCCGCCTCCGGGCTCCGCGGCCGGGCGAGAAAGCCCACACCGTAAGCCTTCACGAAGGTCACCACCGCCAGTCCCGCGGTCAGCGCGACCGCCGCCACCGCGATCGGCAGCACGATGGCCGCCGAGATGCCGGATGCCGGCAGCCCGTGGATCAGGGCCTGCAGCAGCAGCCATTCGCTGACGAACGCCGCACCCGGCGGCAGCGCCGACGCGGCGAGCGCGCCGAGCCCGAAAGCCGATGTGGTGACGGGCATCCCGGGCCGCAGGCCACCCAGATCGTCCAGGTCGCGTCGTCCGGTGGCCGCCACCACGGACCCCGCCGACTGGAACAGCAGCGTCTTGAAGGCGGCATGGTTGACGACGTGCAGCAGCGCGGCGGTGAGCGCCAGGCCGGCGAGTGGCACGTTCCCGGTGGTGGCGAACATCCCGGCGGCGCCGACACCGACCAGCACCAGCCCCATGTTCTCGGTGGTGGAGTAGCCGAGCAGACGTTTCAGGTCGGTGCCGACGGCTGCCTGCAGGATCCCGTAGATCGCCGACAACGCGCCCAGCCCCAGGACCAGCAGCCACCACCACTCCGTGCCGCCGCCGAGCAGGTCGAAGCCGACCCGGACGATGCCGTAGATCCCGAGATTGACCATGGCCGCGGACATCAACGCCGACACACTGCTCGGCGCCTCCGGGTGCGCCCGCGGCAGCCAGGCATGCAACGGCACGATGCCGGCCTTGGAACCGAAGCCGATACCGATCGCAACGAACACCACGCCGGCGAGCAGGGGCGTCAACTCCGGCCCCGCGGCACGCAGGGCGGCGAACGACCCGTCGCGGGACTGGGCGGCGAACAGCAGCAGCCCGATCAGGATTGCGATCATCCCGAGGTGCGTCATGACGGCGTACCAGCGGCCGGCCGAGGCCACCGCCGGGCGGCGCCGGTGCTCGGCCAGCACCAGCACGAGCGAGGTCAGCGCCATCAATTCCCAGAGCACCAGCAGCGTCCCGACGCTGCCCGCGGTCGGCACCAGCACCATCGCAAGGACGAAGAGCGGCAGGACCGCCTGGAACGGGCGGCCGTCCAGACCGTGCCGGCCGTACCCGATCCCGTAGATCCCGACCGCCACGGCGACACCGCCGGTGACGGCGATGAACAGTCCGCCGAGCGGGTCGACGACGAGCAGGACGCCGATCAGCGGGAGCAGGTCGGGCAACGCCACGGTGAGTGTCTGCCCGCCGATGGCCGTTACCCCTGCCACGACGGCGGCCACCCCGAGCAGGGTCGTACCGAGCCCGACCACCGTCGGCCGGATCGCGCGCGGCACCAGCAGGGCGGCGCCCGCGGTGCCGATCCCCAGGACCGCCGCGGCCAGCAGACCGGCCGGGATCGCGTTCATCGCCCGGTGATCATGCGGATACCGGCGACGATCGCCTCCGGACGCGGTGGGCAGCCGGGTATCTCGAGATCGACGGGAACGACGGCGCTGACCGGCCCGGCGACGCCGTACGCCTTGGCGAAGACCCCGCAGTTCCGGGCGCAGTCGCCGACCGCCACGACCAGGGTCGGTTCCGGAACGGCTTCGTAGGTCCTGCGGAGCGGCTCGGCCATGTTCCGCGTGACGGGCCCGGTGACCAGCAGGCCATCGGCGTGCCGCGGCGAGGCAACCAATCGTGCGCCGTACCGCTCGACGTCGTACACGGGGCCGAAGGCGGCGCCGATCTCGATCTCACATCCGTTGCAGGAGCCGGTGTCCACATGACGGAACTGCACAGAGCCGGCCAATGCCGACCGGGCCGCCGTGCCGCGGTCGGACAGACCGCCTTCCGGTGGCTGCGGTGCGGGCTCGGCCACCCGGCCGGTCGCGCGGATCTTGCGCCAGAGACTGCGCATGCGACCCTCCTCGGGTGCTGGGGCTGTTGGGTGGTCGGGCTGTTCGTGCTGGTCGGGTGTGCACTCGTCGGGCTGGCTACGGTGCGGCGGTCGATCGCGGCGCGGCGCGCAGGTTCTCGAGAAGTTCGACCTGGCCGCGCAGCACCTCGGTGAGGATCACCCGCGCGACCCGCAGCAGTTCGGCGACCTCGGGGCTGGTCAGCGAGTAGTAGACGGCCGACCCCTCCTTGCGCGTCTCGACCAGGCCGGCCCGGCGGAGCACAGCCAACTGCTGCGAGAGGTTGGCGGGTTCCACGCCGATCTCGGGCAGCAGCTCCGAGACGGCGTGTTCACGCTGGCCGAGCAGCTCGAGTACCCGGATACGTGCGGGGTGGCCGAGGGTCTTGAAGAACTCCGCCTTGAGTTGGTAGAGCGGCATGCTCATCCGGTCACCCGATCGCTCGTCCTGCAATTGCAATTGTTTGCAACTGTAGGGCGATCGGGACGAATCCGGCGCACGGTGTGGTCGGCGTCACCCAACGGGGATCAGCCGCCTGGGATCAGCCGAGTCGGGTCAGCCGACGAGTTCCCGCTTCTTCTCCAGCAGCCGGAGGATCAGCGGCGTGAAGATCAACTGCATCGCGAGCTCCATCTTCCCGCCCGGCACCACGATGATGTTCGGCCGGGACATGAAGGAGTCGTGCAGCATCGTCAGCAGGTAGGAGAAGTCGATGCCCTTGGGGTTGGCGAACCGGATCACCAGGAAGCTCTCGTCCGCCGACGGGATGAACCTGGCGGTGAACGGGTCGGACGTGTCGACCGTCGGCACCCGCTGGAAGTTGATGTCGGTGCGGGCGAACTGTGGGCAGATGTAGTTCACGTAGTCAGGCATCCGGCGCAGGATCGTGTCGGTGACCGCTTCGCTGGAGTAGCCCCTGGTGCTCTGGTCGCGGAGCAGTTTCTGGATCCACTCCAGGTTGATGATCGGCACCACCCCGACGAGAAGGTCTGCGTACCTGACGATGTCAACCGTGTCGGTGACGGCGGCGCCGTGCAGCCCCTCGTAGAACAGCAGATCGCTGCCCTCGGGTAGCGGCTCCCACGGGGTGAAGGTGCCGGGCTGCTGACCGTAGGGTGCGGCTTCCTCCTCGTCGTGCAGGTACTTCCGGGATTTGCCGCCGCCGGATTCGCCGTACTCCTTGAAGAGCGCCTCGAGCTCCTCCAGCAGGTTCGCCTCCGGGCCGAAATGCGAGAAGTGGTTGTTCTTGTTCTGCTCGGCCTCGGCCATGGCCAGCCGCATCTGCTGACGGTCGTAGCGGTGGAACGAGTCGCCCTCGATCAGCGCGGGCGTGATGCCCTCCCGCCGGAAGATGTGCTGGAAGGTCCTGGTCACCGATGTCGTGCCGGCCCCCGATGAGCCGGTCACAGCGACGACGGGGTGCTTGATCGACATGGCTCCTCCAGTGAGGTCGGGCGTTCGGGTCAGGGCGTGCGGAACAGGGATCTGGCGGTGAACAGCGACGCGTCGAACGAGCCGCTCCGGCCGTCGAGATGTTCGGCGTGGTAGCGCTCGATCCGGTCGACCTCGCGTTTGGAGCCGAAGATCAGCGGCACCCGCTGATGCAGGCTCTCGGGGATCACTTGCTGGACGGGCCTGTAGCCGGTACTGGCCGCGCCCCCGGCCTGTTCGACGAGAAAGGCGATCGGGTTCGCCTCGTACAGCAGGCGCAGACGCCCGGTCCGGCACTCGGCCTTGGTGTCCCGCGGGTCGAGGTAGACGCCGCCGACCGTGAGAATGCGGAAGGTCTCCGCCACCAGTGACTCGACCCAGTGCATGGTGAAATCCTTGCCGCGCCGGCCCGTCGCGCCGTCCAGGACTTCCTTGACATAGCGCTTCACCGGCGGTTCCCAGAAGCGTTCGTTGGACGCGTTGATCGCGAACTCGGTGGTCTGCTCCGGGATGCGCATCTGCGGGTGCGAGAGCACGAAGGCGCCGATTTCCCGGTCGAGGGTGAACCCGTCGACACCGCGGCCGGTGGTCAGCACGAGGACGGTCGCGGGGCCGTAGAGCGCGATCCCGGCGCAGACCTGCTCGGTACCCGGCTGGAAGAAGTCGTCTTCCAGGGGATCCGCACCGGTGTCGGGGCAGCGCAGGATGCTGAAGATCGAGCCCAGGGTCATGTTGAGGTCGACGTTTCCCGAACCGTCCAGCGGATCGAACGCCAGCAGGTATTTCCCCCTGCGGTACCGGGCCGGGACCGGATAGAACTCGTCCATCTCCTCGGAGACCATCGCTGCCAGGTGGCCGGCCCATTGGGTCTCCCGGATCATCACCGCGTTGCTCAATGTGTTGAGGTTCTTCTGCACGTCGTCGGCCACGGCGGTGTGGCCCGACACCCGCTGTGAGCCGAGCAGCGCGCCCTTGTTGACCTGGTTCGCGATGACCTTCACCGCGGTGGAGATCACGTTCAGCAGGCCGGAGAAGTCGCCGGTCGAACCGGGATGACGGTGCTCCTCCTCGATCGTGTACCGGGTGAGTGTCTTCAGTCCTTCTGGCATGGTTCTGCGCTCCCCTTGGGCTGATCCCGGAACAGGCTGCTGCCGTAGACGTCCTGCGCGGTCAGAGTGACGAGATCGGCCCTGGTCAGCGGCCGCTGCAGTTCGACGAGTCGCTTGGCCTGCCGCAGCCTGCACCGCTCGATGGCGTTGCGGACGCTGCGCGCGTTCGAGAAGCGCGGCTGCCGCATCCGGAGGTCGAGATACTCCGAGAATGCCTCGCGGGCGGGCTGGTCGAAGCTGAAGTTTTCCGCGGCCACCATCAGCTCGGCGATCTCGACCAGTTGGTCGTGGGTGTAATCCTCGAACGGGATGTGGTGCGGCACCCGCGACGACAGGCCCGGATTGGCCGAGAAGAAGGTGTCCATTCGATCCGGGTAACCGGCGAAGATCACCACCAGACTGGCCCGTTCGCTCTCCATCTCCTGCAGCAGGATCTCGATCACCTCCTGCCCGTAGTCCCGTTCGTTCTCCGGACGGAACAGGTAGTACGCCTCATCGATGAACAGCACCCCGCCGGCCGCCTTGGCGATGGCCGCCTTGGTCTTGGGGGCGGTGTGGCCGATGAACTGGCCGACCAGATCGTCCCGGGTGACGGTGTGCACGGTGGCCCTGCGGATGTAGCCCATCGCATGCAGCATCTGTGCCATCCGCAGCGCGACAGTCGTCTTCCCGGTGCCGGGCCCGCCGGTGAAGCTCATGTGCAGGGTGGGCCGGGAGGACGCCAGACCGAACTGCCGGCGGGCGCGGTCCACCAGCAACAGGGCGGCGATCTCCCGGACCCGGCGTTTGACGTTGGCCAGCCCGACGAGTTCCTCGTCCAGCCGGCGCAGCGTCTCCTCGACATCGCGGCGCGCGTCGTCACTGCTGAGGTCCAGTTCCGCATCGTCGGCGAGCAGCACGGGTTCCGAGCTGTTGGCGTCCGCCCAGTTCCCGGCCCGGCCGTTGGGCGCGGGGGCGTGCGCACCGGTGGGCGCACACGCCCCCGCTGGTACGGCCGGCGCGGGGGCCACCGCGCCTGGCCGGTAGTACCCGAAGCCGGACGATCGCTGCGGACCACGGTCGGCGGCCATCAGATCGCCCCCTCGGTCATCACGGGTTGGTCATCAGGTCTGGAGTCATCAGGCCTGGGCGCCGAACCGGGTCCGGTGGTCCGCCGTCGCATACGCATGCACACCGTAGGTCTGCCGGCGGTCCTGGCCTTCCGTCCGGGTGAGCAGGAATCCCGGTTCGACGGCCGGCCGTTGCACCAGGAACTGCAGCGCAGTGGTCTGCCGTCCGAGTGACGCGTCGTAGGCCAGCACCCGGATGTAGTGGTCGGGAAACGTTGCCCGGCAGGCGTTGATCTCGGCGAGTGCGCCGTCCGGCTCCTCGAGGTCGAACAGCGGCAGTCCCCACATCTCCCAGTAGATGTTCCGGGGGTGCGGGTCGTCGGTGTACTCGATCGAGATCGGCCAGCCGTTCAGCAGGGCGTACCGCAACTGTGCGGCGATCTCGTCGTCGGTCAGTTCGGGGAGGTAGGAGAAGGTTCCGTGCCGCAGTCGCATTGTCGGCTCCTAGATGCTGGCGGTGGGAACCGCGTCGGGGGCGTCGGTCGAGGTGTAGTCGAAGGTGACGTCGCCCCAGGTGGCCAGGGCCACCTCGAGCGGGCGGCAGGTCTCGGCGGCCCGGCGCAGCACGCCGGGGCCTTCCCTGAGCAGGTCGCGACCCTCGTTGCGGGCCTTCACCACTGCCTCGAGGGCGACCCGGTTGGACTCGGCGCCGGCGGCGATCCCCAGTGGGTGGCCGATGGTGCCGCCGCCGAATTGCAGGACCACGTCATCGCCGAACAGGTCCAGCAGCTGGTGCATCTGGCCGGCATGGATACCGCCGGAGGCCACCGGCATGACCCCGGGCATGCTCGCCCAGTTCTGGTCGAAGAAGATCCCGTTCTCCAAAGCGGTGGGGATGTGGTCGTCGCGCAGGGTGTCGTAGTAGCCCTTGGTGGTGGCCGGATCGCCCTCGAGCTTTCCGACGACCGTGCCGGCGTGCAGGTGGTCGACGCCGATCAGCCGGCACCACTTGGCCAGCACCCGGAAGCTCACGCCGTGCGTCTTCTGCCGGGTGTACGTCGAGTGACCGGCCCGATGCAGGTGCAGCAGGACACCGTTCTTCCGCGCCCAGTGCGACATCGACTGCATCGCCGTGTAGCCGATGGTGAGGTCGATCATCACCACGACACTGCCGAGTTCTTTGGCGAATTCGGCCCGTTCGTACATCTGCTCCAGGGTCGCCGCCGTCACGTTGAGGTAGTGGCCCTTGACCTCGCCGGTGTCGGCCATCGCCTTGTTGACACCCTCCATGCCGAAAAGGAAGCGATCACGCCACCGCATGAAAGGTTGAGAGTTGATGTTCTCGTCGTCCTTGGTGAAATCAAGACCGCCGCGGCAGGCTTCGTAGATGACCCGGCCGTAATTCCGCGCGGAGAGCCCGAGCTTCGGTTTGACGGTCGCGCCGAGCAGTGGGCGGCCGAACTTGTTGAGGTATTCGCGTTCCATGACGATGCCGTGCGGTGGGCCCTGAAATGTTTTCACGTAGGCGACCGGAATTCGCATGTCCTCGAGCCGCAGTGCCTTCAGCGGCTTGAAACCGAACACGTTGCCGATGATGGAGGAGGTCAGGTTCGCGATCGACCCCTCCTCGAACAGGTCGATGTCGTAGGCAACGTAGGCGAAGTACTCGCCCGGCCTGCCGGGCACGTCGTCCACCCGGTAGCACTTCGCCTGGTAGTGCGAGTTGGCGGTCAGCCGGTCCGTCCAAACGACAGTCCATGTCGCCGTTGATGATTCACCTGCCACAGCGGCAGCAGCCTCGATGGGGTCGACCCCGTCCTGCGGGGTGACCCGGAACACGGCGAGGACGTCGGTGTCCTTGGGTTCGTAGTCCGGTGCGTAGTAGCCCATCGACGCGTAGGTCTGGACACCCGGATCCCAACGTTCCTTCGCGGCCTGTTCAACCATCAACGACTCCTTGGTGACTCGGGCTCGATCACAGATCACCTGCCACCAGTCAATGGTTATAAAGGACTGATATTTCGGCGCTGCGATCAAGGGCGAAATGACCTCGCCAACCGGCATTGGTCAGCCGATTGACAAAGTCGGGATACCGGTATCGCCGCCCTTCAAGGGCGGTCGACGAGTTCGGTTTGTCCGATGTTAGTGACGCGCCCGGGGGTGTCAAGCGGAGGCGCCGGCAGCGTTGGGCGGGTTCGGAATGCGGCGCTTGCACGAGTGCGATAAATGTTGGGATTCGTTTGCCCTTGGGTACTTGGGTGTCCTGATCGCGGTTCTTCGACCGGCGAACGCGCTCAACTCAGCAAAGACGAAGCGCAGGGTGAACGTCAGGTGAATTCTCGATGACGGACGCGCGACGCCGGGCTGTCACTTGTTCTGCTGCCCTTCACGGTCACCCACATTCGGACTCGCATCGAGTCCAGGTGGTCTGCATCCGCCGACATCACCATGCCTTTCCAGCGCGATCGCCGCCCCGGTGACCCGCCAGCGGCGGCGCGCCCGGGGTGTAGGCGCCCGGATCCGCACCAGCAGCGCGCGTTGCGGCCGGGTGGCCAAGCGGTCAGCGACGGGTCCCGGAGCCGGGCCAGGTCCGCGCAGTACCGGCCGGGCCGCCGCGGCATCGGGGACCAGCGGCACCGAAACCCCCAGGCGGGGGCCGACGAGTGCCCCCTGCCATCCCGCCATGTGGACTGACGCCGACGAGGGTTTTGACAGCAGATGGATCGGCTTCCACGGGGTCGGTCTCCCCAGGTATCCGCGATCGCCCGCACCGCGCCGGTAACGATATCGATGAGCGCTGAGAACGACCCGGCGCCACGTCGGCCGCTCCCAGCGCTGCCCTGCCGACACTCCGAGTGGGGCCAACTCGAACCCCGCCTCGTCACCCCCGGGACCAACTCAGACCGCCGGGGCCACTTTCGCCTTCGCTCCTGGGTGATCACCCATAACGGCGCGTTGTGCGAGCAGAAGCTTGCTGAGGGATGTTTGGATGATGGGTCTGGCTGATCGATGTCAAACGGGTCGACCCGTTTGACAAGGCAGACGTCTGACCTCGCTCCTGGCCTGGGACGGGGCGGTCTCACCACCAGTGGGCGTCCGCGGATAGGCGCGGGGCACAGGATTGACCTTTGAAACCATCCTTGACCCCCTCCACAGCGTGGCGGCACCCCGAGACGAGAGGATGAGCCGGTGAAAATAGAAACGGCAGTGTTCCGTGTTGAGTCCGATGAACGGGTAGACCTGACCGATCGGCCCACCGCCGTGAAACCTCTCTACAAGTCGAAGAAGAAATACAAGAAGCATCTGAAGAAGCGCGTCAAGAAACTGGCTTCGCTGCAGCGGCTGCATTACGCTTCCGGCCACTGGGCGTTGCTGGCGATCTTCCAAGGCATGGACGCAGCCGGTAAGGACGGCGCGATCCGGCACGTCCTGTCCGGGGTCAACCCGCAGGGCTGCCAGGTGTTCAGCTTCAAACAACCCACCGACCAGGATCTCGACCACGACTTCCTCTGGCGCACCACCCGGTGCTTGCCGGAACGCGGCCGGATCGGCGTCTTCAACCGCTCCTACTACGAGGATGTCCTCATCGCCCGCGTCCACCCTGAAATCCTGTACGGGCGTGGACTACCCGACGAGCTGATCGACGAGAAGACGATCTGGAAACAGCGTTACCGCTCCATCCGCGACCACGAGAGTCACTTGAACCGCAACGGCACCCAGATCGTCAAGATCTTCCTGCACCTGTCCAAGGACGAGCAGGGGGAGCGGTTCCGGGACCGTATCGACGAACAGGACAAGAACTGGAAGTTCAGCGTCGCCGATATCAACGAACGGTCCTTCTGGGACAGCTACATGACCGCCTACGGCGACTGCTTGACCGCCACCAGCTCCGGGCACGCCCCGTGGTATGTCGTACCTGCAGACGACAAACGCAATGCCCGGCTGATCATCTCCCAGATCCTGCTCGATACGTTGTCCGAACTGAAGATGGCCTACCCCGAAACGACCGACAAGCGCCACCAGGAACTGCAGTCCTTCCGCGACCAACTCTGATCAGCCGGCCGTCGCGTTGACGAAAATCCGGCAACCCGGCCAGCCCAGCGGCCGCCAAGGATCGGGACGCGCATGCGTGGGACGCCACATGTCCATGGCCATGAGAAAGTCCCCGCGAGGTTGCACCAGGCGAACGCCGCTGGCAAGCACACCACGAACCACACCAGCTGAAATCTCAGCGAAGGGGTGGGGACGTCCAACTGGCCACCACCGGGGACAACGACTTGGCCGTTGACACACCAAGTAGTAGTGGGAGAACGTTGGCGGCTGCCATCGCCGCCGGCTCGGGCCTCCTGCTGGGTGACCACCCATAACGGGGCGTTAGACGGAGCAGGTCGGCGGACGTCGACGATCGTCAGGGGTTTCGCCAGGCAGCCGTCGGGTGCATTGTGACGGTGTGTATGCGAAGACCACCCAGAGACGAACTCTACGGTCGGCCTCGCCGGAGCGGGACACCGAGCCTGATGCCCCCTGCCGACGAGTAAGGAGGCGTCCTATGCGGTTCCGGTGGCCGGGTTGGCATACAAGGTAGGAGCGGTCGACGTTCGCCGGCTCCGCTACGCGTGGACTCTTGCCATCCCCTCGAGCGACTGGCCAGCCACCACTCGTCCTTCCCGAACTCATCGAGCCCGCACCTGACACCGGCTGTGACCTGTTCGACAACGTCGCCTCGCCTTGGCCGGAAACGGTGTTGACCGGGAATAACCGGCGGTGGTGGAGCACACACGCCGGACGGCTCAGCGCAGGCACCGTCACCCCGTCGCTGATCGGCGACGATGTGGAGGGATCGGTGTATGGGGCCATCTACTTGGACTTCGCCCGCAGGGTCGGACTGCGCGAAGCAGTCGGACTCGTTCTGGAGAGCAACGCGACTTTCGACCAATTGCGCACCCACGTCCACGGACACGGAAATGCGCAGGTCACAGCTGCGATCGACGCGGTTGCCATCACCTGGCAGATGTAGGCGCACTACCCGCCGGCACCGACGATCAGGACCGCTGGAGTGGGAGTCCCGGCGATCTCAGCGCCCGCCTCCCGACCGGTATCCGGCCGTTTACTCCCGCGCACATCACGGCTGAACTGGCATATCGTCTTAGAAGTCGAGGTTCAGCCTGACCTGGCGGGCGGCCGGCTCGTCGGCGATGTCGCGGGCGTCCGGCAGCGACCGGGCGAGCCGATCGGGCTCGGTATCGCCGGGATCAGCCTGCACCTAAAGGTCCGCACCCCTCGATGCGGTATGGACATCGAATGTCACCTATCTCACCTGCGGTGAAGGCGATGTGTGTTCTTGCGCCATCAAAGACGAGCACTCGAGACAAATTCTCGGATGGAAAGTCGCCGATCACATGCGAGCCGAAACGCTCGGCTGACTGCCATCGTGGTCATGGACCGCTGGCGCTGGTCGGTGCTCGGCCGTCACGGCGCCGGTGTGATCCAGATCGCGTTCATCTGCCTGGCAATGTCGTTGATGTCGATGGCCCAGGAATTACAGGACACAGCCAGCGAGCGGTTCCGATCGGCGCTGACCTGGAAGCTGGCCTCGAAGCCCAGCCAGTCGCCGCCGTGGCCGAACTCTCCGCCGTCGGGTGCAATGAACAGTCCGGCCCCATAACGCGGCCCACCGGGGAAGAGCTCGACCGCGTTGCCCAGCTGTGCCGCAACCAGTCTCGGTCCACCGACACGGGGTTTGCGATAGTTGTCAGCCCACCGGACCAGTTCGGAAGGGGTGGTCTGCAGGGCGCCTTCGCCGATGGGTTCCCACCGTTCGTTGTCGTTGGCCCGAAGCTCACCGGTGTCCATGTCGTAGTTGACGGCCCGTCCGCGGATCGGATTGATCGCGTCGATGACCATGTTCAGGTGCAGGGGTTTGAAGATGTGCCGGCGCAGATACGTGGGGAAATCGGTGCCGGAAACCTTCGCGACGACTTCGGCCAGCAGGACGTAGTTGGAGTTGGAGTACTCGAAGTGATCTCCCGGAGCGAAGTCCAGTGCCGGCACCGCGCGTAACTCGTCCACGATCATCTGCTGGGTCACATGGTCGGTCCGGAAGTACCCCTTGACATCGAAAAGGTAGATGAACTCGGGTATGCCACTGACGTGATGCATGAGCTGGTCGAGGGTGACGGTGTCCGCCCAGGCCGGGAACCCGTCGAGGTGGTCGGCCAGGGTGTCGGCCAGGTCCAGCCGATGACGTTGCGCGAGGAGCAGGATCGCGGCGGCGGTGAACTGTTTGGCCACCGAGCCGGCGTCGAAGATCGTGCGCGGAGTGATGGGGATGCCCTTCGACACGTCGGCCAGACCGCGCACGCCGGTCCAGACCACGTTGCCCCTGTGGCCGAGGGCGACCGAGCATCCTGGACCGTCGGTGGGCAGCGCCGCATCGAGCACTGCCTGGACACGGCGGGCGACGTCCGCGCTCACCCCCGGCCGCGTGCAGGACGGCCTGCCGGTCGCATCGATGGTTGCCCCGCAGTGGTCCCGATCATCTCCACCGCTGCCCGTGGCGGCGGCGGGGAGGGGCGGGATGAGTACCAGGCCGATCAGCATCGCTGCGGTCGCGCAGAAGGTCATCAACGGGTGTGGTCGGCGCATCACGGTCCTCCGGTCTCTCGGTGAGGCGGGTCCACCTCTCGTTGTGCCGACCCGCGGGCAGAGCGTGCCGCCCGGTGGTCGCGATCGGGTCACCGTTTGGTCGATATGCCTGATCACGCCGTGGTGGCAGGGTGACCTGTCGACCGGGTCGCGACCCGTTCGCGACCGCTCCGGGAGATGGTGATCGGGCGGTTGAGTGGTCGGTCGGGGCGGGAAGGGCGCCGTATGACGGGGAGCGGCAGCGTCGGAACGGGTGTGAGCATCGGCGTGCTCGGTCCGCTGCGAGTCGACGGGCCGGATGGTGTCGTCACCGTTCGCGGCGTCAAGGAGCGCACACTGCTCGCCGTGCTCACGGCGCACCGGGGACGAACGGTCCCGACACCGGCATTGATGCGCGCGTTGTGGGGCGAAGAGCCGCCGGCGTCGGCACCGAAATCCATGCAGACGTTCGTGCTGCGGCTCCGCAAGGCGCTCGAGACTGGCCGGGCAGCACCTGAGCTGGTTGTCACCGACGGCGGCGGGTATCGGTTGGCCGCGCCCGCGGAGGCGGTTGATGCAGAACGATTCGCCGCTCTCGTCACGCGGCTCGTGGGGCGGCCGACGCCGGGCGCCGTCGTGAGGCACTGGACCGGCTCGCCGAGGGGTTGGCGTTGTGGCGCGGACCGGCGTATGTGGATTTCTCTGCGGCCGCCTTCGCCCAGGTAGAGGCCCGGCTCCTGGAGGAGATGCGACTGACCGCGGTCGAGGAGTCGACCGGCCTGCAACTGGAACTCGATGGTGCGGATGCGGTGGTGCCCGAGCTGGAGCGGCTGGTCGGGGAACACCCGTTCCGTGAGCGGTTGTGGGCGCTGCTGATTCGCGGCCTGTACCGACAGGGGCGCCAAGGTGAGGCGTTGGGCGCGTTCGACCGTGCCCGGCACGTGCTCGGCGAGGAGCTCGGGGTCGTACCGGGTCGCGAGCTCCGTGAAGTCCAGGCCCAGGTCCTGGCCCAGGATCCCCGGCTCGACCGGTTGGGGGACCGCGTCCCGGTGCCCGCGGACCTGGTCCCTGCCGGGCCTCTGATCGGACGGGGTCGGGAACTGGATCGGCTGATCACCCTATGGTCGCGAGCCCGGGAAGTGCGGCGGTTCGGATCGTCGTCCGTGGCCCAGCGGCGGCCGGTGGGCTGCGGGTGGTCCAGGAACTCGCGGCACTCGTCGACGGCGACGCCGGGGCCCAGGTGGTGTCCGCCCTTCACCACCCGCCCGCACCCCGCGCCGGGGACGGCCCGGCCCTGGTGGTTGCCGACCCGGTGCACGCGATCCGGCCGGCTGCCGGGCAACTGGTCGTCGTCCTCGCCCGTGAGGACTACGTTCCGCCGGACGACGCGGAACTGATCGACCTGCAGCCGCTCGCACCCGACGAGGCGCGGGCCGTGATCGGGGCGCATGTTCGACCCGCCGACGCGAGCCGGGCGTCCGCGGAGATCCTCGCCGTGACCACCGCATGGCCGGCCGACCTGGAGGAAGCGGCGGCTCGCTGGTCCCGCGACGCTGCGGCTGCCACGGTCCGGGACGCATCGGCGGTGGTGTCCCGCACCGCCGACCAGCTGTCCCGGGCGCGTCGACAGCTCAGTGACGGGGTACTCGCGCTCGTACCGGAAGCGGCGGCCGGCGGGCCCACGGCCGAGGTCTGCCCCTGGCGCGGGTTGTCCGCCTACGACTCCGGTATGTGCTCTGGTTCGCCGGGCGGGAGCGGCTGGTGGCCGAACTGATGGCTCGCGTCGCCGGTTCTCGTTTGGTGGCCATGGTCGGGCCGTCGGGCAGCGGCAAATCCTCCGCGTTGCGGGCCGGGTTGATCGCCGGTCTGCAGGCCGGTGCGCTACCGGGAGCAGCGGTTGACCTACCTACTGTTCCGGCTCGGCGCGCACCCGCTGGCAGAACTGACCCTGTACTCCTCAAGGCCGGTTTCCCCGCCGCGACGCTCGGCGATCTGCTCGAACAGCTCATCCGCGGCGAAGGAGCCGACGACGACAAGCGGGTCATCCTGGCCGTCGACCAACTCGAGGAGGTGTGGACCGCCTGCCAGGATGAGGCGGAACGGTCGACCTTCCTGGCTGCGGTCGCCGATCTCGCCACGGACCCGCTGTCCCCCGTCACCGTCGTGGTCACCGTCCGCCCGGACTTTCTGCCCCAGCTCGCCGAACACGACGGGATCGCCCACCCGCTCGCCGACAACACCGTGCTGGTCGGCATCCCGACACGGGCCGAGGTGACCCGCGCTGTGCGGCGCCTGGCCGAAACGGCCGGGATTCGGCTCCAACCGGGCCTGACGGACGCGATCGTCGACGACGCGCCGGTGAGCCCGGGCTGCTCCCGCTGCTGTCCACCGCGCTGACCCGGCTCTGGGACAAACGTGACGGGCGCGAGCTCACGCTCGCCGGCTACGTCGCCGTCGGTGGGCTCGCCGGGGCCATCTCCGGAATGGCCGAGAACGCCTACGGAGCGCTGAGCGACGAGGACCGCGCGGCCGCCCGGGTGCTGCTGCTGCGACTGGCCGGGCCCGGGCAGGGGGCCGCCGTCACCCGCCGCCGGGTTCCGTTGGCCGAACTCGCGAGCCTGCCCGACCCGCGCGTCCGAGGGGTCGTCGAAACCCTCGTCGCGGCCAGACTGCTGACCGTGGCGCAGGACTCGGTCGAGGTCGCGCACGAGGCCCTGTTCACCCGCTGGCCCCGGCTGCGGACCTGGCTGGCCGAGGACGTGAACGCCCGGGACCTCCAACAGCGACTCGCCGCCGCCGCAGCGGACTGGGACCTGCAGCACCGTGATCCAGGCCTGCTCTGGCAGGGCACCCGGCTCGCCGCCGGCCGTGACGTCGCGCAGTCCCACCCAGGCTCGGTCACCGAGGTTGAACGTGACTTCCTGGACGCAGCGGTGGCCCGAGTTGACGCCGAACGCCGGGACGCCGAAAACCGAGCGGCCACGTCCGCCCGTTCGGTCCGCCGGCTGCGCTGGATGATCGGTGGAATCGTCCTGCTGCTGGTGGCGGCGTCAATTGTCGGCGTCGTGGCGGTGGCCGCGGAGCGGCGGGCGCAGGTCGCGACCGAGTCGGCAGAGGCCCGCCGGCTCGCCGCGCAGGCGGTCACCGAGCAGCACCTGGATCTGGGCTTGTTGTCCGCCGTGGAGGCCGTCCGCGAAGAGCCCGGACCGGAAACCTACGGCGCCCTGCTCACCCTGCTGACCCGATCCCCGCGGATCGTCACCCAGGTCCACGCCCAGGGCCGTTTCCTGCGCGGGGCGGCCAGCGCCGACGGGGCAACCGTGTACCTGGCGGAGAACGAACCCGTGCTGCACGCCTACGACGCGCTCACCGGTCAGCCGAAGTGGACCGCAGACCTGCCGACGTCGACCGCCGAACTCGCCCCGGACCCGGCCGGTCGGGGCGTGCTGACCACGGTGTGGACCGGCTACACGCAACACATCGTGCTGATCGACGGCACCACCGGCCGACAGGTCTGGTCAACCCCCGCGCCCGGCGGCACGAGTTGGGCTACGGCGCCACCTGGCTCGCGGACGGCAGATGGGTAGCGGCCGGCACCGGTGGCATCATCGTCGGAGACGGGGACACCGGTCGCATCCAAACCCAAACGGATTGGCCCGCAACCGCTTCGGGGTTCCTGCCGGACTACATCACGGCCTGGCCGGACGGCCGGGTCAGCGTGGCCGACCTCGAGCGGACCCTGGTGTACGACCCAGCCGCGGGCACGGTGTCGCCGTTCAGCGGGAGCGGAACGGTATGGGCAGCGTCCGCGGGCGGGGTGCTCGCGGCGGTGGACAACAGCGAACCCGCCCGCCCGACGATCACCCTGTACGACGCGAACGGCGTTCCAGCCGGGCCGCCGATCCCGCTCCCCGCTTTCACCGGTGGGATCGGGTTCTCACCCGACGGAACAGAACTCGCCGTCGGAGCCGGGCAGATGCTTCAACTGCGGGACGGCCGCACAGGTGAACTACGAACCGAAGTGCCCGGGCACAGCGGGGCCGTGATGGACCTCGCCTACGCCGGGCCCGACCAGGACATGCTGTGGACCGCCGGCCGGGACGGCACCGGCATCGCGTGGGACCGGACCGGGCAACGCGGCCTACTGCGCGCGGCCTCGACCCCGGCGCGTACCTGGCTCGGGGAGACCGCCCGCGACCGGAACATCGCGGTCGGTCTCGCGGCGCCCGCCGGCGCCTACAACACGGTGGCCGTCCTCGACCCGCGAACCGGCGCGGTCACCCACCCGGAGCTGCCACTGCCGGCCGGGTGCCGCTGGTGCGAGCCGGTGGCAGTGGCCATCACCCCGGACGGCCGCACCGCGCTGGCCGGAATCGTGCAGTACCCCGAGATCAACGGTGAGCCCGACTATTCCGGACCCGATCAGAGCCGCGGATACCTTGCCGGTGGGACACCTCGACCGGGACGCTCACCGGTACCACCGACCTACCCTGGCCGCCCGCCGGTTTGGCCGTCACCGCCGACGGCGGGCAGGTGGTGGTCAACGGCAACCGGGCCGCAGCACTGATCGACATCGCGACCGGGTCAACCGTGTGGGGGCCGGTGTCGCACACCCAGATGCAGGACCGGGACGCCACCCGCAGCGTCGCCATCTCCCCCGACGGCCGAAAGGTGTTGATCGGCACCGCAGACGGTGCGCAAGTCCTGGACGCCGCCACCGGCGCCGTGCTCGCACAGACCTTCTTCCCCGAACCGGACGCGCTGTCAGCCACGGCCTTCAGCCCGGACGGCGACACCGTTGTGCTCGGCACCTACGGGGGTTACCTGCACGCGCTGGCCACGGCCGACCTGCAGCCGCGAGTCCCGCGGCGACTGACCACCGGCGGCTGGCTCCTCGGCCTCGCCGCCAGCCCCGACGGGGCCTACCTGGCCAGCGTCGGTACTGACGGCGACCTGCTGCTCTGGGACACCGCCACCTGGCAACCGTTGGGCCAACCGATCTCCGACAACAACGGCTGGGGATTCCTCGGTTTCGACACCGACCAGCACACACTGCGAGCGGTGCACCAGAACGGCACCGTGCTCACCTTCCTGGTGGACCCGGACGCCTGGCTCCGGCAGGCCTGCGCGGTCGCCAACCGAGACCTCACCCCCGACGAATGGGAAACCATCCGGTCCGGGCAGCCTCCGCAGTCCACCTGTTCCGGGTACCGCTGAACCACAAACCACACGCTCGCCGTCACCCGCGTTGGCGGAGGTCGAGGCTGGGACCAATTGCTGAGTGGACACAACGCCACGCCGACTTCGTTCTCTGCAACCAGCCGCGCCACAACATCAGGTGCCGTCGCGCACGGCGGCTGGTCCACTGCTGGTGGGACGATGACAGACGTCACCCGGGTCGGTGCTCATCGCCGCGTCCGTGCACGGCGGGACGGTCACCGATGCGCCGCGGGCTGATGCTTGCGTCTGCACGATGGCGCTGGCACGGATCTGGCGCGATTCGAGATCGGCTGCGCAACACCCGAAACCGCCCTTCTGTTGGGCGAGCTGTACCGGCGGGACGCCACTGGCGGCAATCTGCGACGGTCCGGCACTACGGCCCGCAGCGCGTTTCTGTCCAGCTCGACAAGCGCTCGATGATGGGTCTCCACAATGTTCAGATCCCGGTCGCTCACCGGCAATGTGTACCCAGAAGCAACACACGCCGACAAGCCGACCGACGCCCGCTCCGGATCACGCCGGTCGCGCTCGACGAAGGAGAGAACCCGATGAGCTTCACCGACGACGAACGCGCCTACCTGGCAAGCCAGCCACTCGCCCGTTTCGCGACTACTTCTGTAGACGGACAACCCGACGTCGTTCCCGTTGCGTTCGAACTCGACGGCAACGTGATCTGGATCGGGGGTCCCGGCCACGTCTTCTGCCGGACTCGAAAGATCCGCAACATCGCCAGTGGGCGACGACAGGTTGCGCTTGTCATCGATGACCTCGTGTCGTTCGACCCGTTCGTCGCACGTGGCGTCCGGATCTACGGGCGAGCCCACGACCCGATCGAACGAGTCGGTCTCATCGGGCCTGGCTGGTACGTACGAGTCACGCCGACCGTCTCGTGGAGCTGGAACCTCGAAGGTCTCCCTGCGGGCAACGAGTGGTATCCGACCCACCGGAACAATCACGATCAGAGCGCATCACAATGACCGCCGACTACACCGACGTAGCCGGCTACCTCGCCACCGTCCCCGACACCCACCGTGCTGCGCTCGAAACGCTGTACCACCAGATCACGACGCTCTACCCCGACGTCACCGAACACATCCGCTGGAGCCAGCCACTCTTCAAGCTCGACGGCCAAACCCTCTGCGCGTTCAAGGCCTGCAAACACCACTCATCCCTCGGCGTCTGGAGCGACACCTCGTTCAGCCGCATCGCCCGCGTACTCGCCGGCTACGACATCGCCGAGAGCACTATCCGACTCCCGCCGGACTCGCCACTGCCCGATGACGTCGTCGCCGCAATTCTCAACGAACGAGCCAAGGAAATCAGACCAACCAACACCGAGTGAAAGCAAGCGATATCGCTCAGCCCCAACGCGGCGAAACCGCACCCACTCCCGGCGACCCTGGGCGGTATCGAGGTGCACCACTCGCGAGCGGTCTCGACCCTCCGCTGACGCTCTCGTCCTCGCACGTGACGGGCCGGGGACTGTCGCGCTTACGGTGTAAGTGGCCTGATTGGCTCGGCGTCGGCCGGGCGGAGAGGGTCGATGACCGAGGCACTGGTCGTTGTGGAATCACCATCGAAGCAACCGGAGCAGCGGCCGCCGTCGGCGGCGGAGCCGGAGGCGCATAATCGGCGGCAAGATCTCAGCGAGTGCTAGTGACCTGGCCCGGGCAATTTCCGCAGTCCCCCCACACCGCAGTACTAGTAGCTGGAGCACTTTCGTCTGACTGGGTACCTCAATAGACTTATCCCGCTGAGGTGGCGGTCCGCTCACCTGTTGCCGCAGTTCACCGCCTCGATAGATGCGGGTGACTGCACGAGATTGTCGACAGGATTTGACCGCTCCGTCCTTACAGCGCTCCCGGGGCTGCCACCGAAACTACCTTCAACCGTCCAGGTCGTCCCGCGGTTAAATGCTTGGTGCGAACCGAATCTGCTGGAAATGGGTAGCAGCGACCGACTAGCCAGCGCGAGCAGCATGAGCTCCAGCAGCCGGGCACGACCACGGTGGGATGACCGGCAATACGTTTCCGGCTCCCACACCACCACCTCGTCCTGCCCACACCGACCGGGAGGGCAACGATGCCAGGGCCAGACCCGGTGCTGCTTGCCCTGCCGTTCCGCGGCCGCTGGCTCGTACAGAACAGCCCGGCGCGCCGGGTACCCAGCCACGGCACGGATCTCTTCGCGACGACGTACGCCATCGACTTCGTCGCCGTGGAGGGCAGGCGAACCGCGCCGGAGCGGGACTGGCGGACGCTGCTGTCCACCGAGCCGCCGGAGCGGTTCTTCGCCTTTGATCGACCCATCCTTGCGCCTGCGGACGGTCGGGTGCTGGCCGTGCACGACGGGGAGCCGGACCACTCGGCCCGCCGCTCGCAGTTGGCCCTGCTCTCGTACGCGTTGACCCAGGCGTCCAGGGTGCGTGCCGGCGCGGCGGCCATCGCCGGCAACCACGTGATCGTCGAGTTGGACGTGCCCGGGGCATTCATCGTCCTGGCCCATCTCCGCGCCGGGTCCGTGCGGGTGCGGCCGGGCGATGTCGTGCGCACTGGCGACGTCATCGGCCGGTGCGGGAACTCGGGCAACTCCACCCAGCCGCACCTGCACATCCAGGTGATGGATGCCGCTGACCCGTTCACCGCGCACGGCGTGCCGATGGAGTTCGGCCGGTACCGGGTCTGGCCCCGACGTTCAGGGCCGCCGACGTCGGTCGACCGCGGAATGCCGGGAGAGGCGGAGGTCGTCGAGGCAATCTGAGCTCTTGACAGATTAATTTGTCAACGGCAGCATGGGTCCGCATGGAACCGGTTGAGGTCATCTCGGATCCGGTGACGGCGCTCGCCGCGCTGGATCCGTTGCGCTCGAGATTGCTTGCGGAGCTGCAGGTTCCGGCCTCGGCGTCGCAGTTGGCCGGCCGGCTCGGCATGACCCGTCAGGTGGTCAACTACCACCTGCGCAAGCTGGAGGACCAGCGGCTGGTCACGGTCGCCGATACCCGGCAATGGGGCGGCCTGACCGAACGCCGGCTGGTCGCGTCGGCCTCCGGGTACGTGGTGTCCCCGGAGGCACTCGGCGACGCCGCGGCGGATCCGCGCGCCTCCCGCGACCGGTTGTCGGCCGGCTACCTGTTGGCCCTTGCCGGGAGACTGATCCGCGAGGTCGGCGGCATGTCGCTCCGGGCCGGAGCGCAGGGCGTGCGGCTGCCTGTCCTTGCGGTGGACGCCGACGTCAGGTTCGGCAGCCCCGGCGACCGCGCCGCCTTCGCCGATGAACTGGCGGATGCGGTGGTACGGCTCGCGGCCCGCTATCACGACGAGACCGCCACCGGCGGCCGCTGGCACCGGGTGCTGGTCGGCGTCCATCCCATTCCTGCCGACGTTCCGGTCGGCACCCCGACCGAGGAGGAACAATGACCGACTTCGACCCCGAAAACCCGACAGCCAGGGTGAGCGCGCACGAGGTGGAGGTGCCGGGCAGCCCCGAGGCGGTCTGGCAGGCGATCGCCACCGGCCCCGGCATTGCGACCTGGTTCGTCCCTGCCGAGGTGGAGGAACGGGAAGGCGGCCGGATCGTCACCGATCACGGTTCATTCGGGAAGTCCGAGGGTGTCGTCACCCGCTGGGACCCGCCGCGGCGCTTCGCATACGAGGAGCGGGATTGGAATCCGGACAACCCCGATGCGCCGCCGTGGGCGACCGAGATGCTGGTGCGCGCGAAGGACGGCGGCAGTTGCGTCGTGCGGCTGGTCAGCGGCTTCTTCACCGGCGGTGATGGCTGGGAGAAGCACCTCGAGGGGACCGACGAGGGGTGGGTTGCTGCGTTGCGCAACCTGCGACTCGCGCTCACCTACTTCCCGGGCAGCACCGCGTCCTCGTTGCAGGCGGCAGGAACAGTTGCCGACCGGAGCCCCGATGACGTCGGCCGCGATCTGCTGAAGATGCTCGGCGTCGCCGATCTGCCGGTGGGATCAACGATTCGGCTGCGCGGCGACGCTCCGGAGACCGTGGGCACCGTCGTCGATGTCGGCCGCCGGTCGATCACCCTGCGCACCGACGAACCGCACACCGGCATTGTCGAGATCGGCGTCTACGACCAGCCTGGCGCCACCGTGCTGGTCCGCGGGTACTTCTACGGCCCCGGCGGCGAAAGGGTCGCCGCTGCCGAGGAACCGCGCTGGTCGGACTGGCTCAGCGGGCATGTTCCCGGGATCGACGTCCGGGGCTGACCGATCACGACTCGATGCGTACTCCGCGCCAGAAAGCGACATGCTCGGTGATCTCCACAGGTCGCGCGTCCGCGATTCCCCGGTCAGCCGAGTCGAGACGCCTTCATCCGCAGGTAGCGCTGCTGGGTGGGGCTGGTCGTCCGGAGCGCTGCCGCCCGATAGGCGGCCGCGGCCCCGACGACGTCCCCGTCGAGCTCCAGCAGATGACCGCGGACGGCGGCCAGCCGATGGTCGTGGCCGAGGTCTGCCTCGGTCAGCCGGTGCGAATGCTCCAGGTCCGACAGTCGCCGCAACCCGGCCCGCGGGCCGTGCACCATGGCCACCGCGACGGCGTGGTTGAGCGCCACCACCGGAGTGTCCGAGATCGTGAGCAGCAGGTCGTACAGCGCAAGGATCTGTGGCCAGTCGGTGTCCGCGGCGGTGGGTGCCTCGTCGTGGACCGCCGCGATCGCCGCCTGCAGCTGGTACGGCCCGGTGGTCCCGCGCGGCAGTGCCCCGGTCAGGAGTGTGACGCCTTCGGCGATCGACGCCGTATCCCACCGGGTGCGGTCCTGGTCGGCCATCGGGATCAGCTCGCCGTCGGGACCGCTGCGCGCGGGGCGGCGCGCGTCCGTCAGCAGCATCAGCGCCAGCAGGCCGGCCACCTCGCCGTCATCGGGTAACAGCCGGTGCAGAAGCCGGGCCAGCCTGATCGCCTCGGTCGACAGTTCGGCGCGGTAGAGGCTCGGCCCCGACGTGCTGACGTAGCCCTCGTTGAAGATCAGATACAGCACATGGAGCACCGCGGCGGTCCTGCCGGGGCGCTCGGTCGCCGCGGGCAGCCCGAACGGGATCCCGCTGTTCTTGATCCGCAGCTTGGCTCGGCTGATCCGGCGGGCCATCGTCTGTTCGGGAACCAGGAAGGCCCGGGCGATCTCGGCCGTGGTGAGGCCGCCGACGGCCCGCAGGGTCAAGGCGATCTGCGCGTCGGGCGTCAGCGACGGGTGGCAGCACAGGAACAGCAGGGTGAGCGAATCGTCGACCTGACCGGCCACCCTGGTCGACGGCTCGTCCGCCGGACCGGTCGACTCGGTGACGGTCCACCTGGCGACAGTGTCCTCCCGGCGGCGCCGGGCCTGGTCCGCGCGCAGCAGGTCGGTGAGCCGGCGGGCGGCGACGCTGATCAGCCAGCCGCGGGGGTTGACCGGGAGGTTGCCGGCGGTCCACTGGCCGGCCGCCGCGATCAGCGCCTCCTGGACTGCATCCTCGGCGATGTCGAAGTTGCCGTATTTGCGGACCAACGCGCCGAGGACCTGCGGCGCCAGCGTGCGCAGCAGGTCCTCGACGGCATCAGCGGCCACGGGCGTGACGTCAGCTGCCCGGTTCGGCGTCCCCGCCGGAGAAGCCCTCGTCGATCGGTCGCACGTCCACGTACTGGCCCTCGCCACCACCGGGTCCCGGTGGGCACTTGGCCAGCCGCGCCGCGATCTCCGTTGCTCTGTCGAAGCTCTCGCACTCCACGATGGTGTAACCGGCGAGTACCTCCTGAGTTTCCGCGTACGGCCCGTCCGTCACCACCGGAACGCCGCCGGTGAGCTGCACGCGCCTGGTGTGTACCGGGGCGGCGAGTCCCTTGGCGTCGACGAACTCGCCCGAATCCACCAACTCGTTGTTCCAGTCCTGCATGAACTGGCCCATCGCGGCCAGGTCCTCCCCGGACCAGGCCGGTGCTGTCGTCGACTGTCCCGTCATGGCGTCGTAGTCCTGCTGCGAGCCGTGGAGCAAGATCATGTACTTCATGGCCGATCCCTTCGTCCGGCACCCGGGCGGTGCCATTCACCCGATACGTCGTTGCTGACCGCGTGGGCCGGACAGGCTGATCGAAAATTTCTGATTGGAACTTGTGGGATGGGTGTCCGGTCGGTCAGCCCCATCGAAGCCCGGATCACGGCCGCCCGCATGCCGGGTAGCGTCTCGCGCAACGATGGACAGGCAGCCAGTTCGACCCAGTAACGAGACCTGGCAACGAGACCCGGCAGCTCAACCCAGCTGCGATGAAGGAGCCGACGACGTGACCGCGTTCCCGACTGTGACCGACGGTGCCGCGACCGTCCGCCCCCAGGACGATCTGTTCCGGCACGTCAACGGCGACTGGTTGGAGACCGCCGTCATCCCCGACGACAGGTCGATGGACGGCGCGTTCTATCGGCTGCGTGACGGGGCCGAGGCGGACAGCCGCGCGATCGTGGAAGATGCGGCCGCGGCAGCCGGCACCGCCGAGAGCGGGTCTCCCGAGCAGCTGATCGGCGATCTGTACCGCAGCTTCATGGACACCGCAACGGTGCAGCGTCGCGGCCTCGAGCCGCTCCGGGAACTGCTGGCCGTGGTCGACGGGATCACCGACCCGCGGGCCCTGTTGGAACAGGTCGGCCGGTTGCGTCGGGACGGGATCAGCGGCCCGTTCATCCTCGACATCGACAGTGACCCCGCGGACCCCGACCACTACGTGCTGAACATGTATCAGGGCGGGTTGGGTCTGCCCGACGAGTCGTACTACTCAGGTGACCAGCACGCCGAGATCCGTGCTGCCTACACCGGTTTCCTGCCGGAGATGCTGGACATCGCGGGAGTGGACGATGCGGCCGACGCCGCCGGACGGATCTACCGGCTGGAGACCGACCTGGCGGCGGGTCATTGGGACCGGGTGCGTTCCCGGGACAGCTCCCAGACGTACAACCCGAAGTCGAGGGCCGAACTCGGTGAGCTGATGCCCGCGGAGTTGTGGGATGCCTGGGTTGCCGGGCTCGGCGCCGACCCCGTTCTGCTCGATCAGGTGGTCGTCCGGCAGCCCGACTACGTCTCGGCCCTCGCCGCGCTGTTGACGGCCGACCGGCTGCCCGACTGGAAGGACTGGCTGCGCTGGCAGATCGTCCGGTCGTTCGCGCCCTTCGGCCCCGACGGCATGGTCGAGAAGAGCTTCGCCTTCTACGGGCGGACGCTGTCCGGGGTGCCGCAGCTGCGTGAACGGTGGAAGCGCGGCGTCTCCTTCGTCGAGAGTGCCGCCGGTGAGGCGCTCGGCCGGCTGTATGTCGAGCGGCATTTCCCGCCGGCCGCGAAGCAGCGGATGGACGAACTGGTGGCGAACCTGCTGGAGGCGTACCGGCGGGACATCACCGAACTCCCGTGGATGAGCCCGGAAACCAAGGCGCGCGCACTGGACAAACTGGCCGCCTTCACACCGAAGATCGGCTACCCCGACCGGTGGCGGGACTACAGCTCACTGGTGGTCCGGGCCGACGACCTCGCCGGCAACGCCCGGCGGGCCGCGGCATTCGAGCTGGACCGGCAGCTCGCCAAGATCGGCAACCCCGTCGACCGGCTCGAATGGTTCATGTCGCCACAGACGGTGAACGCCTACTACAACCCGGGCATGAACGAGATCGTCTTCCCGGCAGCGATTCTCCAGCCCCCGTTCTTCGATCCCGAGGCCGACGACGCGGTCAACTACGGCGGCATCGGCGCCGTCATCGGTCACGAGATCGGGCACGGGTTCGACGACCAGGGCTCCAAGTACGACGGCCGCGGCGCCTTGCACGACTGGTGGACATCCAGCGACCGCGAGGCGTTCGACGCGCTCACCCGCAAGTTGATCGACCAGTACACCGTCCTGGAGCCGGCGCAGACTCCGGGTCATCACGTCAACGGCGCGCTGACCGTCGGCGAGAACATCGGCGACCTCGGCGGTCTCGCGATCGCGTTTCAGGCCTGGCGGATCTCGCTGGACGGGCGCCCCGCCGAGGTCATCGACGGGCTGACGGGCGAGCAGCGGTTCTTCCTGTCCTGGGCGACGGTGTGGCAGAGCAAGATCCGGGATGCCGAACTCCTGCGGCTGCTGTCCATCGATCCGCACTCGCCGGCCGAGTTCCGCTGCAACCAGGTGGTCCGCAACCTGACCGAATTCCACGAGGCTTTCGGTGTTCAGCCAGGTGACGGACTGTGGCTCGACCCGGCCGACCGGGTGCGGATCTGGTAGACCGGTCGGTCCCGGCGATGAAGCTCCGGACCTTCTGCTCTGACGGATCCGATGGGGCAGGAGGAGGATGGATGCCGGTGCGCCGACGCAACCGCCGGCGCGAGCAAGGAGGCACACCATGAAGCTCGACGAGGTGCTGGGCTCAGCGCGAGACACCTTCACGGTCAAGAGGGTGTACGGCGAGCCGTACGAGAAGGGTGATGTCACCGTCATTCCCGCGGCGGCTGTTCGCGGCGGCGCCGGCGGCGGCAATGGGCACGACGAGAAGGGGCAGGAGGGCGAGGGCGGTGGGTTCGGCATGACCGGCCGGCCCGCGGGCGCCTATGTCCTCAAGGACGGCAACGTCAAATGGCTCCCGGCGGTGGATCCGAACCGGATCTTCCTGACCGTGGGAGCAGCGGTCATCGCCTACCTGCTGATGCGGCCGCGGATGGCCCGGGCTCGCGCACTTCCACCGTCGTAGGCTGATCGACCCTGCGCCGTGCGGTCAGGTGGTGCGGCGCGAGCGTCGCCACAGGACGATCAGTGCGGCAGCGACAACAACGACCACGCCGAGGGCGATGGCGACCCGTCGGCCCCGTTCGCGAGTCGCCGGACGGTTCGGCCGCCGCCGCAACATCCTGGGTCGGGACGGTCTGCGGGTCTTCCACCGGTGCGGCGCCGTCGCCCAGCGATGCCAGGGCACCGGGCGCAAGCTGATCGACAGCAGCGGTTCCACTGCACAGGTTGGCGCTGATGGTCCCGCCGTCCACGACTCCGATGACCAGGTAGCGCCGGTCGAGCTGGAACGGGATGCCGCAAGACGCGCTGTCCAGTGCCGAGAACCGCAATCGTCCGGTGGAGACCCATATCAGTGGAACTCGTCGTCGGCGACCGGCCCGCCCACTTCGCCCAGTCCGTAGCGGTCGAGAACGGAAAGGACGCGCCTGCCCCACCTCTCGTGGGCCGACTGGCGTGTCATGCCGGCCGCGCGACCGATCGTTGCCCAGGTTTCGCCCATCCGGCGCAGCTGAACCACCTCCTCGAAGGGATCAAGTCCCGCCGCCAGCTGGATGCGCATGTTCAGCAGTTGCCAGGCCCGTTGCCGTTCGAGACCGACACCGGTTGCCTGGTCCTGTTCCCACTCACTGGTTCCCGGTACGGGGTTGTGGCCGACCACGAGCCAGGCCTGACGCTGCGCTTCGGTGACCGCGGCGATCTGAGCCGCTTGGGCAGCGTCGTCGACCGGGGTGTCCAGCGCACGCTCGATGAGTGACATTGCATTCTCCTGTCAGGTAATACCTGACACACTAGCCCCGGCATACCTCCCTGCCAAGCCTTTTCTGGGGTCCCGGCCCGTCACCCTTCGCGGAGGAGGGTTTCGATCACGGAGCGGGCCGAACGCGGTCGGTGTCCGATCACCGATCCCAGCGTGGGATCGGTGACGGCGAATTCGCCCTGGCGTGCCGCACGGAACATGCCCAGCGTGAAGTCCGCTGCTGCCGGCGGCATTCCACTGTCGACAACGGCTGCCTTCCACTCGTCGTCGGCGACGACGACCCGCTCGATGGTGCGGCCGGTGATGTCGCTGAGGATGCCGGCCACGTCGGCGAAGGTCAGCATCTCCGATGCCGTGAGCGGCGCCGTGACGCCATCGAGCACACCGTCGTCGGTGAGCGCCACCGCGGCGGCCGTGGCCAGGTCCGCGTGCGCGGTCCAGGACACCGGGCCGTCCTCGGGGAGCTCCAGTCGACCCGATGCGATGGCCGCCCGGATGTAGTAGCCCAGGGTCGTCGCGTAGAACCCGTTGCGCAGTGCGGTGAACGGGCTCCCCAGACCTTGCAGGTACTCCTCGGTGGCGGCGTGGGTGAGCTGCGGCGGGAACAGCGAGTCGTTCGATGCGGCCTGGTGGCTGGTGTACAGAATCCGCCGCACACCGGCCGCGCGGGCGGCGTCGATGGCCGCGAGATTGGCGGCGACCGCGCCGGCCCCGCGAATGGACGCGGAGATGACAAGTACCTGATCGGCGCCCGCGAAGGCATGTTCGAGGGTGGGCGGGGCGGTGAAGTCGCCCTGCCGCACCCGTACTCCTCGATCGCGGACCGACGCGGCTTTCGCCACGTCGCGGACGCTGACTCCCACCGTTTCCGCGGGAACGCGCGACAGCAGTCTTTCGACGATGCGAGATCCGAGCTGCCCGGTGGCACCGGTGACGACGATCATGCTTCTCCCCAAGGTCTGTTTCCAGCGGTAACAAGACGAAGGTAGCACGGGAAATATCAGCGGCAACAGGTCGGTGTTATCCTTGGTCCATGACGAGGGCGCGGCCGGTGCATGCTCAGGCGGACATTCGATCGAGCATCGTCGACGCGGCGTCACGACTGCTGAGAACCGAAGGCGCCCAGGCCCTGACAACCCGTGCCGTCGCCCAGGAGGCAGGGGTACAGGCGCCCACCATCTATCGGCTGTTCGGTGACAAGGACGGGTTGATCGACGCCGTCGCCGAGCAGGTCATGGCGATGTACGTCGCCGAGAAGACCGACGCCGCAGCCCGACCCGACACCGACCCGGTCGCGGATCTCCGGGAGGCGTGGCTGGCACATGTCGAATTCGGAGTGACGAACGCCGAGCTGTATGCGTTGCTCAACGCCCCGGGCCGCGGCTCCCGCTCACCGGCCACCGCAGCGGGCATCGAAGTGCTGCGGGCGCGGGTACGACGCATCGCGGCAGCGGGACTGCTCCGCGTCGACGAACAACGCGCCGTCGACATGATTCACGCTGCCGGGACCGGAACCGTGCTGGCCCTGCTGGGCTCGCCACCGGAGGACCGGGACCCCGGACTGTCCGACGCCGTGTTCGACGCCGTGTCAGCAGCGATCCTCGCCACGGTACCGGTCACCCGGGACACCGACGTCAGCACGGTGACCGTCCTGTTCCTGACGGTGCTGCCCGACCTTCCCGGGCTCACCGATGCCGAGCGCACGCTGATGGCGGAATGGATTGCCCGCGCGCTGGCTCAGCTGCGACGGGGTTGACCGGTCAGAGCGTGCGCCACCAGGCGTCACCGGGATCGTCGGTGCCCACAGCGCCGAGGTCCCCGAGGCGCTCCCCCGGCCGGGGGATCGCGATCCGGATGTCCTTGCCCGCGGCCAGCAGTCGCTCGACAGGCTCGCTCCAGGAGTGCAGAGCCAGATCGAACGTGGCCCAGTGGATCGGGACAAACAGGCCACCCTTCAGGTCGAGGTGCGCCTGCACGGCCTCCTCGGGGTTCAGGTGGATGTCCGGCCACTGGTCCCCGTAGGCACCGATCGGTAGCACGGCCACGTCGAACGGTCCGTAGCGCTCCCCGATCCCGGAGAACGCGGCCGTGTAGCCGGTGTCCCCGCCGAAGTAGACGCTGTGCGCGGGACCGACGATCGCCCATGAGCACCAGAGGGTGGTGTTGCGGCGCAGTCCGCGGCCGGAGAAGTGCCGGGACTCGGTGCAGGTCACCGTCAGCCCGCCGACCGTCGTCTGGCCGTCCCAGTCGAGCTCGATGATCCGGTCCTCCGGTACCCCCCAGCCGCGCAGGTGCGCGCCGATGCCGAGCGGTACCAGGAACGGTGCCTGCTGGTTCGCGAGCAACTCCCGCACGGTCGGCAGATCCAAGTGGTCGTAGTGGTCGTGAGAGATGACGATGGCGTCCAGCACCGGGAGATCGCCGACGCCGATCGGCACCGGATGCAGCCGGGCGGGCCCCACCAACGGTGACGGCGAAACACGCTCACCCCAGACCGGGTCGGTGAGCACGAAACGGCCGTCGATCTCCAGCAGCGCCGTCGCATGTCCCAACCAGGTGATGGCCAACTCCGCGGCCGCGGCGGGTGGGGCGGTGTTCACCAATGGGACAGGACCCGGCGGCTTTCCTGCACCGCGATGCCGGATCAACGCCGGCAGCATCGAGGCCATCTCGCCGGGCGCCAGGACGTGTGACGGTTCGCTGTTGTGGAAGGCGTCATCGGTGAAATGGGGCGATGCGGCAGCCGTGGGGCGGATCTGCGCCCGGCTGGCGCCGAGCGACGTCGGCAGGTCGCGGGTCGCGCGGCCGAGCCCGGTGAGGGTGGCGAGGGTGGCGGCGGCCGCGGTGGCGGTCAGTGCGACGGCGCCGGCGGAGGGTCGACGGCTGGAGGGGGTGCTCACCCCACCAGTGTCACCCCTGCGCTGGTTGTCCCTTCTGTCGCGCTGCGCCCGGGGGTGTGCTCCGCTCCGCCGCCCACAACGCGATCTCCGTTCTCGACGTGAACCCGAGCTTGTTCAGGATGTTCCGAACGTGGCTTTCCACCGTTCGTTCGGAGAGGAACAGCCGCTCCGCGATGGCGCGGTTCGACAGCGACGCACCGACCAGGGAGGCGATCTCCGATTCCCGCGGCGACAGCGCGTGACCGGCCGGCCGCGCCGCCGCGAGGTCGGCCAGCACCGTGGTCGCGCGGGCCAGCGGACCTGGCATGTCGAGCCGGCGGAATTCGCCGGTCGCGTCGGTCGCCAGCACCCGGGCGTCCGTCAGATCGGTCGGGTCCCCCTGCCCTACAGCATTTCTCGCCAGCAAAGACTGGGCGAGGCCGAGTCGTGCCAGGGCCGTTGCGGGGCGCGCGCCGATCCGGGCGTTCATCGCGATGCCGTCCCGGAACAGCCGAACGGCGTCACCGACCCTGCCCGCGGTCAACGCGAAGGTTGCCAGCCATCCTGCGTTCGAGCCCCAGTGATAGACCGCCCCTGAGCCGTCGCCGCTGTAGTACAGGGCGGTGGGCACCAGCTTTTCGTATACCGCCCCGGCAACGTCGGCATCGTCGATGAGCACTGCGGCAAATCCGATCTGGGCCAGGGTCGCCGCCCATCGGACACCGACGGGATAGGTCCGGGGGAGGTCGCGGAACGACTCGAAGGATGCGCGGGCCGCGGAGAGGTCGCCGGCCAGCGCGAGGGCCATCGTTCGGCCGACCTTGACCAGCGGAAGCGGTGGTGAGTGGTCGATGGCCTCGCCGAAATCAGCGGGAAGTTCGGTGACGTCGCCGCGGACCTGGGCGAGTTGCGAGCTGAATGCGTACGACATCCCCGCCAGCGACAGGTCGCCCATCCGGTGCGCCAGTTCGGTGGCGTCCCGGTCGTGCCTGCGGGCCAGCGCGAAGTCGCCGGTCAGCGCCGTGCGGGCGGCGAGCATCCGGTGGTGGTGCCAGCGGGCCAGTGGGGAGCGCCGGCGGGTGGCGATCTCATCGATCCGATCGATCTCACGGTCCACCTCGACGAGGTTGCCCAACTGCTGTGCGGCGTCGGCCCGCCAGAGGTGCCCCCACATGGTCGCCAACGGGCGGTCAGCGTCCTTTCCGAGTTCGACGGCACGCTTGCCGAGGTCCAGCCGCTCGGTCACCATGTTCGGGACTGAGATGGCCAGGTGACGCGCCGCGAGAGCCTCGAGGATCGCGACGGGATCGCCGGTCGCCTCGGCTGCGGCCAGTGCGCGGGCCGACCGCTCCTCGGCCAGGGAGCCGCCTTCGTTCTCTGCGGTCGCCGCGGCGATCTGGACGAGCAGCCTGGCTGCGGTGACCGGATCGTGGTCGTTTGCCGCCAGCGCCCGCTCGCACAATGTGCGGATCCGCCGATTGAGGACGGGGGTCCCGATGCCCTGGATGACGAGCCCCGCGGCCGCCATCAGGTCGGATCGGCCCGCCGCTGCAGCCAGATCGCTTGCGCGCGTGCAGGCATCGAGGCTCCCGTCGATGTTGCCGGCGGCGAAGTAGGCCTCCGCCAACATCACCGTCAAGGCGGCCAGATCGGCGATCGGCTCGGCGCGGTCGGTGGCGCAGCGGAGCGCAAGCTCGGTGAAGCGGGCCGCATCCTCGTAGGCGAAGGCCGAGGCGGCCTGCCGCGCAGCCAATTTCGCCCACCACAGGCAGTGTTCTCCGGCGTCCGCGCTGGTTGCCCGTCGCCAGTGGTTGGCGATCAGGCCCGCGGCGTCGTGCGGGGCGACGGACTCCAGGGCCGTCGCACACCGGCGATGCCACTCGCCGCGCGCCGACGCCGGGAGATCGGCGTAGATGGCGTCCCGGACCAGTGCGTGCGCGAACGCGAATTCTGACGAGGTGGATTCGCGAAGAACACCCGCAAGGACGCCCGTCTGCAGCGCGCCAGTGGTCGAGGACAGCGGTTGATCCACGATGAGGCTCAGCACGGCCGGGTCGAGTCGCTCGCCCAGCACGCTCGCGGCCGCCACCAGTTCCCTGCTCCGCGGATCCAGCGCAGCGGTCCGGGACGCGATCAGCCGGCGCAGATCGGGCCGGTCCGCCAGCAGCCGGTCGACGGCCGTCTGGTCCGCCTTGCCGTCCATCGCCGACCACGCCTCGATCAGCAACTTCACCAGCAGGGCGTTGCCGCCCGTGCGCTGCCGGAGCGCGGCGGCCAGGTCATCGCCGGCCCGGAAACCGGACGCCTCCAGCCAGGTGCGGATGTCAGCGGCACCCAGGGCGTCCAGCCCGATCGTCGTGACGTTGCGGGTACGGGCGAGGTCCGCGAGCACGTCCGCAAGCCCGCCCGGCGTGCTCTGCCGGTAGGTCACCGCGACCAGCAGTCGCGCCCGGTCGAGTTCGCCGGCGAGATGGCGCAGGAGAGACACCGATGTCCGGTCGGCCCAGTGCATGTCCTCGAGAACGAGGAGCACACCTTGCTGTCGGGACACGTCGATGATCCGCTCGCAGATATCGACAAACAGCACGAAGCTCGTCCGGGCGTCCTGCTCTCCGGCCCCTTCCGGCCCGGTGTGCAGCGCGGACGTCACGTCCGGCCAACGCCGACAGGCCCGCTGCCACGGCCACAGCGGCGGTGCGCCGGAGTCCTGGACCGCGTATCCGCAGGCCGGTTGCAGTCCCCGGTCTGCCGCCCGCTCGGCGACGGCCTGGAGGAATCGACTCTTGCCGATGCCGGGATCACCACTGACCAGCAACAGGCCGCCGGTGCCTGCCGAGGCAGTGCCGATCGCGGCGTCCGCGACGGCCAGCGCGGTTTCCCGACCCACCATGAGGTCCACGTCCGAAGTATCCCTTTGTAGGACCGACATCAGTACCGGAATTCAGTACCGGAACTGCGTACCGGCACTGATGGCACGGGCAGCGATCCGGCCGATCCTCGAGATCACCACTTCGAGTACCGGGAGGACTCATGTACGCACAACTCACCTACTTCGACGGGCCGCGGACGCCGGAACTGGTTGCAGCCGCCGACCGTGCCGGCCGGGAACGCATCGAGCCGGCGATCATGGCGCGCTCCGACCTCCGCGACGACCTGGTGGCGGTGTACGAACTACGCCGGCCCGACGGAGCCCAGGTCACCGTCGTCATCGTGGAGCACGAGGTCAGCCTCGACCAGGCAGCACAACTGATCATGAGCACGTCCCTGCTCCCGGGCGAAGACGCCGCGCTGCTGCCGGGACCGGACCGCGTCGAGCGGTACGAGGTCGTTCACACCCTCGTCGGCGCATGACGGCCATTGAGATGGACACCTCGGCAACCCGACACTCCGGCAGCCTCGCGACCGGCCACTGGGCCATCGTCCCGCGCAGCAGCACAGCAGGATTCGCGGTGCGCAACTTCGGCCTGAACACCGTTCGCGGCATCGTCCCGATCAGGTCGGCGACCGTCGTCTGCGACGGCGACGGAACGGGCGGCCGGGTGACGGCGGTGCACGCCGAACTCGACCTGGCCGGGATCGACACCGCGAACACCCGCCGCGACAAGGACCTTCGTGGCAGCCGGCTGCTGGACACCGACCGGTACCCGCGATTGACGTTCGACTGCACCGACGTTCGGACCACCGCCGACGGTTGGCAGCTGGCCGGCACGCTGAGCGTGCACGGCACCCGCACCGCCGTCACCGTGGACGCCGTCCGCACGGCAGGACCGGTCAACGGCCTGCTCACGGTGCGCGCGACCACCACCGTCGACCGTCGGGACCTCGGCATCCGCGCGCCAAGGGTGCTGATCGGGCGGCAAGTCGTGGTGGAAATCGAAGCACAGTTCCGCGTCGGTTGAACCCTGGGCCGACGGAGAACGCGTCAGCCCAGGGTGGCGCCGAAGGCCAGTCCCAGACCGTAGGTGATGGCGGCCGCGCCGAGTCCGATCGCCAGCTGCCGCAATCCTCTGCGCAATGGCGGACCACCGGACAGCACGCCGACGATGGCGCCGGTCAGCAGCAGGGCCAGGCCCACCAGCACGACGGCGGTGACCAGAGCCGCTGTCTCGCTCAGCCCGAACAGGAAGGGCAGCACCGGGATGGCGGCACCGGTCGCGAAGAAGCAGAAGCTCGACAGGGCGGCGCCGATGCCGGTCCCGACGACGTCATGGCTCTCGCCCGACACATCACCGGGATGTTCGAGCCGGCCGGGATAGTTCTGCAGCAACTCGGCGGCCAGTTCCTGCGCCTCGTCCGGCGGCATTCCGCGGGCCCGGTAGACCAGGGCGAGTTCGTTGGCGTTCACGTCCAACTGCGGGACGGCGGTGTGCGCGGACGGTCCGGGTGTCGAGGCGGCGAGCAGTTCGCGTTGCGACCGGACGGAGACGTACTCCCCGGCACCCATCGACAGCGCACCCGCCAGCAGCCCGGCCAGGCCGGTCAGCAGCACCGCCTCCGTCGAGACGCCGCCACCGCTGACTCCCAGCACCAGCGCGAGGTTGCTGACCAGGCCGTCGTTGGCACCGAAGACGGCTGCCCGGAAGGTGCCGGAGACTCTTGCCCGGCCGCGGGCCGCCAGTCCCCGGACGACCTCTTCGTGCACGCGTTCGTCGGCGGCCATCGCCGGGGTGGCATCGCTGTCGTGCTCGTACGGGGACCTCGTCTCGGCGCGTTGGGCCAGCGCGAGAACGAAGACGGAGCCGAAGTGCCTGGCGAGCCATGCGAGCACCCGCATCCGGACGTCGCCGCGTTTGGCGGGGCCGATGTCGTCGCCCAGCAGGTTGGCCCAGTGGGCTGCGTGCCGCTCCTCGGCGTCGGCGAGTTCGAGCAGGATCTCCCGTTCCTCGCCTGTCCGCCGGCCGGCCAGATCGCGGTAGACCTTGGATTCCTCGCGTTCATCGGCGAGTCGGCCGCGCCACTTCCGGAGGGCAGCCGGCGTGGCCGCCGGGGCGCGCTGAGGATCGCCCGATGACGTCGACATGCCGTCAGTTTCCCAGATCCGGCCGCCCCTCCCGACCTCCGCATCGGCCGGTCAGCGGTCGGCAGCCTGCTCGGCCCGGTCGATTGCGGCGTCGGTGAGAATCGGCATCAGGGCGAGCAGAGACAGCGTTGCGATTCCCATGACGGCGAAGACCGCGCGCAGCCCGAACAGGTTGGCGAGCAATCCGGCAAGCGCCGCACCCAACGGCAGGGATCCCCATGCCACCAACCGGTAACCGCTGTTCACCCGGCCGAGCAGCCGGTCCGGGCTGATCCGCTGGCGGAGCGACACGGTGATGACATTCCACAGCACGATCGTCAGACCGCCGACCAGGGAGACGGTGCCGATGACGAACGGATTCGCGGTCAGCGTCGGCACCCCCGCCATTGCGGCGCCGGCGACGATGGTGAGCACGAGAGATCGGGAGCGGCCAAGGCTCCGTTCGATCCGGTCGGCGATCACCGACCCGAGCAGTCCGCCAACCGCTCCCGCGGTCAGCAACAGCCCGAATTCCGGATCGGTCAGCCCGCCCGCCGAGCCGGGACCGACCAGGTACAGGACGAGCACGGCGAATGATCCGTTGATCGTGAGGTTCGAGACGCCGGTCATCACCGCCAGGGTGCGCAGTACCCGGTTGCCCCAGAGGAACCGCAGACCCTCGGCGATGTCCGCGCGCAGGGTGGTGCGCACGGCTCGTTCGATCCGGAACGACCCACGGATGAACAGCAACGTGCCGATGGCCAGCAGCCACAGGGCCGCCGGCGTCACGAATGCAACACCGACTCCCAGCACGACCAGGACGCCACCGAGCGGTGGTCCGATGAACTGATTGGCGGTCAGCTCCGCCGCGTACAGCCGCCCGTTGGCCTTCGAGAGTTGTTCATGTTCAACCACTTTCGGCAGGAAGGACTGCGCGCATGTGTCGTACACCGTCTCCGCTGCGCCGACTCCGAACGCGACGACGAACAGTGCCCACAACGCGCCGACGTCGAACCACAGGGCGACCGCGAGGGCTGTCAGCAGCGTCGCGCGCACCCCGTTGGCGCCGAGCATCGCCATCCGCCGGTCCCACCTGTCCGCGAAGGCGCCGGCCGGCAGCGCGAACAGCAGCCACGGCAGCGTCAGGGCAAAGGCCAGCCCCGCGATCAGCGTGGGGGATTGGGTGTACCGAATGGCGACCAGCGGCAACGCCACCTTGAGAACGCCGTCCGCGAGGTTGGACAGCCCCGCTGAGACCCAGAGCCATCGGAATCGCGAGCCGAGAGAAGCGTCCGCGGCGGTGCGCATCGGTGAAGATTCGCAGACCAATGGAGAAAATTCAAGGTGGTGGGAGTTATTCCATCGAGGCGTTATCCTGCGGCACATGACGCCTGACGACGTCCCGCCCGCGGGCGCAGCCGTTCACCGCCCCGCGGCGTCCGTACGCGAGGCGAAGGCGGTGGCACACCCGCTCCGGCTCCGCATCCTGCGGCTGTGCCGGCACCAGGCGATGACGAACAAGGAACTGGCCGACCGGCTGGGGCGCGACCCGGGCACGGTGCTGTACCACGTCCGCCAGTTATTGGCGGTCGGTTTCCTCGAGGCCGCACCTGTCCGTGCTGGCAGCAGCGGCGCATTGGAGAAGCCGTACCGCGCGACGGGGCGGACCTGGTGGATCGACACCGGGCAGACCGGCACCATTCCCGGCGGCGCGCTGGCGCCGATCGAGGCGTTCCAGGAGGAGCTCGCGGAGGCCGGTCCCGGGTCGATCGACAAGATGTCCCGCTTCGTGCTGCGGCTCTCCGCCGAGGACGCCGAGGACCTGGGTGGCAGGATCCTCGCGATCCTGGACGAGTACGTGGAATCCGACGACGCGCGTGCCGGTCGGCCCGCGTACGGCGGGATCTTCGTGCTGCACCGGCTCGAGGAGCCGGGCTCACGTTGAGTCGGCCGCAAGCATCTTCAGCGGCGCCTTCGACACTGGGTTCACCACAACTTCCAGGGGTCCGAGCACCTGGAAGGACAGTGCGCCCGGCACGGCTGGACATCAACAGCGAACCGGACGACGCGGCGGAGTGTGATCACCGGCCAGGTGGCCGTGAAACCGCCGCGAGAACGGCGTCCTCCACCGACGGATTGTGCAGGGCGCGAAGGTTCAGGCCGGTGAGCCAGAGGATGTCGCCGACGCCGAAGGCGCGCCGCAACCCCGACATGGTCTCGACCTCGACGGTGCCCCGCTCGACGACGACCAGGGCGTCGCGCCATTGCGCTTCATCGAACCGCTGCGACGAGCATCCGGCGAGCACGACGCGACGTGCGATGAAGGTCGGCCACACCCTGCCGCCGATCTCCAGCGGGTCGCCGTCGCCGGAGATCACGGCGCGGGGTGACGGGCTGCGGCGCGGTGCACGGAGATATCGACGGGCGTGCAGGGGTCAAGTCATCGAAAGGCATACTCCGGCGATGAAGTTTCAGGGCACGCTGCAACTGGCCGGCAAGACCGCCACCGGTATCGAGGTGCCCGCGGACGTCGTCGAGGGCCTCGGGTCGGGCCGGAAACCCGCGGTGACGGTCACCCTCAACGGAGGCCACACCTACCGGTCGAGCGTCGGGTCGATGGGCGGGGTGTTCATGCTCCCGGTCAGCGCAGAGCACCGCGCGGCGGCCGGAGTGGCTGCGGGCGATGTCGTCGACGTCGACCTCGAGTTGGACACCGCACCGCGGGAACTGGCTGTACCGGCGGACCTCTCGGCGGCACTGGACGCCGACCCGGCGGCCCGCGCCTTCTTCGACGGACTGTCCTACAGCAACAGGCGACGTCATGTGCTGGCCATCGACGGCGCCAAGACAGAAGAGACGCGGCAGCGCCGGATCGCGAAGTCGGTCGCCCAGTTCGCCGAGGGCAGGAGCTGACAGATCAGTTGCGGGCCGGCAGTCCCTGCACCGCCCAGGAGTTCCCGTCGGGGTCCTTGAAGTACACGAAGGCACCCCAGTCGAGTCGCTCGATCTCGCTGGCGTCGACGCCGCCCGCGACGAGATCGGCCCTGGCGGCTTCGATGTCGTCGACGACGACCTGCAGTCCCTGGACGGAACCGGGCGCCGCCGTGGTCAAGCCGATGCCGAGCGCGATGGAGCAGGCGGAGCCGGGTGGGGTCAGCTGAACGAAGCGGAGCTCGTCGGTGACCGTGTGGTCGTGGTCGGCGTTGAAGCCGGCCTTCACGTAGAACTCCTTCGCCCGATCGACGTCGGTCACCGGAATGGTGATCAGTTCCAGCCTCATGTTCACCATGAGTTCCTCCTCGGTTCGGATGCATCCGGACGGCCACCGCGGCCGGCGCGACCACGGTATCGAGGGGGACCGACAGTGCCCAGCGGACCGAGATGGCGATTCCGGTCCTTCTGCCGCGCCGGGCGGGACCGCTACCGCCATCTCGATCGGCCTGGGTATCGCACAGAGGCCTGCTGGACCGTCAGCGCGCCAACTGGCCGACCGCCGCGTCGAACACCCACGGCAATCGCTGGGCGGCAGGCACCAGCGACCTGCGGATCAGCGGACGGCCGCTGGCCCAGAGCAGCGTCGACGTCAGCGCCCGGTAGCGCCGGGAGTCCCGCAGCCACCGAGTCTCGTAGTGGGCGGGGCGGCCCGCGGCGACGCAGTCGACGAGTGACCGGGCACAGGCGAGGGAAACGGCGATGCCCTCCCCGGTCAGCGCGTCCACGTAACCGGCCGCATCCCCGGTGAGCAGGACCCGCCCGGCGACGCGTCGGCTGGTCCGGCGGCGCAATGGCCCGGCGCCGCGAACGGGGCCGCCCTCGGTTCCGGCCAGCCGGTCGGCCAACACCGGAAAACGCGCCAGTTGCTCGTCGAACGATGCCCGGTCGCTGCTCAGCACCGCGACCCCGACCAGGCGCGGCCCGACCGGCGTCACGTAGGCCTCGGAACTGTCCGACCAATGCACCTGCACGAGATCCGACCACGGCGCGACGGCGAAATGCCGGCGCACTCCCCACCGCCGCCTATTCCGGCCGGGCGCGACATCCAGTCCGAGCGAACGGGCGATCGGCGAGTGCAACCCGTCGGCCGCCACCAGATACCGTGCCGTGAGACCCGCTGCACTGACCGAGTTCTCGCGTTGGCCGATGGCGCCGACGCGCTCGGCCAGCACGGGGATGCCGGCCGCCGCGACGGCGGACAGCAGGGCGCTGTGCAGGTCGGTGCGCCGCGCGCCGACGCCACTTTCCGACCGGAAGAACGACTCCGCGCTGTGTTTCCCGTCGAAGTAGGCGATGCCGCGGAACTCCCGCCCGGGCGGTTCGACCCCGAGCCCACGGAGCGCCGTCACGGCGCCCGGCATGAGGCCTTCGCCGCAGGCCTTGTCGATCGGCGACGGCGATCCGGCGCGCGGATCGACCACCGTGACGTCCATACCCTTCCGGGCCGCGAACAGTGCGGTGGCGAGTCCAGCAGGGCCTGCCCCGGCAACCAGGATGTCGATCATGGGCTCGCGAGCGCGAGAGCGCGCTCCTCCGCACGGATCCGGACGGTCAGCAACCAGGCGTTGAGCACGGTGAAGGTGATGGCGGTGATCCAGGCGGTGTGCACCATCGGCAGCGCGATGCCCTCGACGACCACCGCCACGTAGTTCGGGTGCCGGAACCATCGGTAGGGCCCGCGGTCGACGAGCGGCAGACCGGGGATGACGACGATCAGCGTGTTCCACCGCCGGCCCAAGGTGGTGATGCACCACCAGCGCAGGCCTTGTGCGGCCAACACCAGCACAACCATGGTCCAGCCAAGGGCGGGCAGGAAAGGCCGGTCCAGCAGCCACACCTCGAGAATGCAGCCGACCAGCAGGGAGAAGTGCAGGACCACCATCGCCGGGTAGTGCCCGCGGCCGTATTCTTTGCCGCCGTTCTTGAAAGCCCACGCGAGGTTCCGTTTGGAGACGGCCAGTTCGACCAATCGCTCGACGCCGACGGCCAGCACGAAGAGCGTGTACGCGATCACCGGTCCTACCAGCGCAGCAGGACGAGTTCGGAGGCGAAACCCGGACCCATCGCCATCAGCACACCCGGGCTCCCGGGGGGCGGCGGCCGATCGCGCAGTGTGTCGCGCAGCACGTGCAGGACCGAGGCGGAAGACAGGTTGCCGACCTCGGCGAGCGACCGCCAGGTCATCTCCAGGGCATGCGGGCCGACGCCGAGTTCAGCCTCGATGGCCTCGATGATCTTGGGACCGCCCGGGTGTGAGACCCACGCACCGATGTCCTCCACCCGCAGGCCGTGGGAACCGAGCAGGGCGCGGATGTCGGGACCCAGGTACTGGTGCACAAGGTCGGGAACTTCAGCGGTCAGCACGATCCCGAACCCGTCGCTGCCGATGTCCCAGCCCATCACGCCCTGGGTGTCCGGGTAGAGGTGGCTGCGGGTGGCGAGCACCCGCGGGCCGTCAACAGCCAGTCGATCGGCCCGCTCGGACCCGACGGCGACAACGGCCGCGGCGCCGTCTCCGAACAGCCCGCTCGCCACCAGGTTTGCCATTGACGTGTCGCCGCGCTGCACGGTCAGCGAGCACAGCTCGACCGCCAGCAGGATGCCCACCTGATCGGGCCAGCCCAGTAGATAGTCGTGCAGCCGGGCGATGCCGGCCGCACCGGCGACGCAGCCCAGCCCGAACAGCGGGACGCGTTTGACGTCCCGGCGAAATCCGACCCGCGCGGCGATCCGTGCCTCCAGCGACGGCACCGCGAGACCGGTGACGGTCGTGGAGAAGATGACGTCGACCTCGTCGGCGGCGATCCCGGCAGCGTCCAGCGAGCCGTTGACCGCCTCGACGGCCAGTTCAACGGCCGCCTCGATGAAGGCGTTGTTGGCGTCGGTGAAGCTCTCGAGCTGCGCGTACTGCTCCAGCGGCAACGCCAGATACCGGCTGCCGACCCGGGTGTTGGTATGAATTCGCCGGACGACCTCGTGGTTGGTGCCGTCCCGCAGCACCTGTTCCGCGACGGCCTCGGTGATCTTGTCCTGCGGGTAGCGGTACGGCGGGAGGACCGCGTGCACGGCCGCAAGGCAGGTCATGCAGGCCACAGTACGGTGACGCTTGCGGGCCAGGTCAGGGGCGGGAGGTCGGAGATGACGGAGCACCGCGCCGGTGCGGTCTCTCCGGCCGGCGTTGCAAGGGCGCTGGTCTTGTCCTGCCATCCGGTGCCGACGGTCGCCGTCACCGCGATCAGCGCGGGTCTCGCTGCCCTGGCCGGGTTGTCGCTGGGACGGGCCGCACTGATGGTGGCCGCGGTGTTCGCCGGGCAGTTGTCGATCGGCTGGTCCAACGATGCCATCGACGCCGCCCGCGATCGTGCGTCGGACCGCAGCGACAAACCGGTGGCCCGCGGCGCCGTGTCGCCGCGCACGGTCGCGGTTGCCGCTGCTGTCGCACTTGTCGCAGCTGTCGTCCTCTCGCTTGCCCTCGGCTGGTTGCCGGGACTAGCCGCGCTGACCGTGGTGGTCTGTGGGTGGGCCTACAACCTCGGACTCAAGGGCACGCTCTTCTCGTTCGTCCCGTATGCCATCGCGTTCGGCATCCTGCCGGCCGTCGCGACGCTGTCCATGCCGGAGCCCGCCTGGCCGGCGCCGTGGGCGATGATCATGGGCGGGCTTTTCGGGGTGGCGGCGCACTTCGCCAACGTGCTACCCGACCTCGACGACGATCTGGACACCGGGGTGCGCGGCCTGCCACACCGGCTCGGTGCCCGCGCGACGGCGGTGGCCTGCCCGCTGCTGCTCGGCGCCGCATGTCTGGTCGTTCTGCTGGGAACCTCAGGCGCGTCCGGCATCGCGCCGTGGCGATGGGCGGCGGCCGTCGCTCTGGTCGTACTCGCGGGGGCGGGTGTGCTGGTCGCCCTGCGCCGGCCCGCGGGTCGCGGGCTGTTCCTGATCGTCATCGTCACCGCCCTCATCGCCGTCGTGCTGTTCGCCGTCTCGGGTCAGGCACTCACCTGACATCCACCGCTTACGCCCGTTCGGCACTGCGCAGCCAGCACAGAGCGTGATGTGACGACAGCGTCGTGGGCGATTTGAACCCGCCGGTCCGTTTCGCCTGTGTCGAATGGCCCACCCACTCCGACCTGCTGTTTCCGCTCTGTTTCAGGCCTTGCCGAACGCCTGGGGGAGGGAGCAGTCTTTCGCGTCAGGCGAGGCGTTCGCCTACAGCGTGTCACTGAGTGAAGGAGTCGGGACAGTGGCTGCACCAGCAGAGCTGCACAAGGGGTTGAACCAGCGGCACCTCACGATGATCGCCATCGGCGGGGTGATCGGCGCGGGTCTGTTCGTCGGTTCCGGGGCGGTGATCAAGGAAGCCGGTCCCGCTGCCTTCCTGACGTACGCAATCACCGGCGTTCTCATCGTCATGGTGATGCGGATGCTCGGCGAGATGGCGGTGGCCAATCCCTCCACCGGGTCCTTCGCGGACTATGCCCGCAGGGCGCTCGGCGGCTGGGCGGGTTTCTCGGTCGGCTGGCTGTACTGGTACTTCTGGGTCATCGTCGTCGGGTTCGAGGCCGTGGCCGGGGCGAAGATCCTCACGTACTGGATCGACGCGCCGCTGTGGTTGCTGTCGCTCGGCCTGATGGTGCTGATGACCGCGACCAACCTGTTCTCGGTCCGCTCGTTCGGTGAGTTCGAGTTCTGGTTCGCCGGCATCAAGGTCGCCGCCATCATCCTGTTCCTGGGCCTCGGCACCCTGTACGTCTTCGGCGTGTGGCCGAACAAGAGTCTTGATTTCTCGAATCTGACGGCAGAGGGCGGGTTCTTCCCGAACGGTGTCGGCGCCATTTTCGCCAGCATCGTGGTTGTCATCTTCTCGATGGTGGGCGCCGAGATCGCCACCATCGCCGCGGCCGAATCGAAGGACCCGGCACGGTCGATCGCCAAGGCGACAAACTCGGTGATCGTCCGTATCGCGATCTTCTTCGTCGGGTCGATCTTCCTGCTGGTGGTCATCCTGCCGTGGAACTCCGCCGAGCTCGGTGCCTCGCCGTACGTCGCCGCGCTGAAGGAAATGGGCATCCCGTACGCCGACCACGTGATGAACGCCGTCGTCCTGACGGCGGTGCTCTCGTGTCTGAACTCCGGGCTGTACACGGCGTCACGGATGCTGTTCGTGCTGGCCGCCCGGCGTGAGGCGCCGGTCAGCCTGATCACCGTCAGCCCGCGCGGCGTCCCGATGACGGCGATCCTCACCTCGACCGTGGTCGGTTTCCTGTGCGTCATCGCCGCCGCCATCTCGCCGGAGGGCGTGTTCCTGTTCCTGCTCAATTCCTCCGGCGCGATCATTCTGTTCGTCTACCTGCTGATCGCCGTTTCGCAATTCATCCTTCGACGGCGAACCTCCCCCGACAGGCTGCAGGTGAAGATGTGGCTGTTCCCGTTCCTGACGATCGCCACCATTGCCGGGATGCTGGCCGTCCTGGTGCTGATGTACCTGGACGAGGAGGTGCGACCACAGCTGATTCTGAGCCTGCTGGCCTTCGCGGTCGTCCTCGTGCTCTACGGCGTCACCAAGTGGCGCGGTGGCTCGGTCGGCAAGGACTTCGACGATGCGCCCCCGCAGCCCGGCGGCAAGAAGGTGCTGGTGCTGGCCAACCAAACCGTGGGCGCGTCGGAGCTGCTGGACGAGCTGCGGGCGATCGACGCCGACGGCAAGGCGCAGTACTTCGTCTCGGTGCCGGCCAACCCCGTCGACACCGGGCAGGCCGAGCACTCGGGCGCGGTCTGGGTGTGGGAGGAGACGACGAAGGCAGCGCAGGAGCGGCTCGATTCGACGCTCGGGATCCTGCGCGGCGAGGGCCTCGACGCGAACGGTGAGTTGGGCGACCACCGTCCGATGCAGGCCCTGGAGGACGCGGTGAAGGAGTTCTCCCCCGACCGGATCATCATCTCCACGCACGCCCATGGCCACTCGGGCTGGCTGCGGCAGGACCTGGTCGAACGCGCCCGCAAGCAGTTCGACGTGCCGGTCCGGCACGTGGTGGTGGGGGTGGACGCGAACGTTTCCGGCTAGCGAGGTGGGTGCTCGGGTCGGGCTCGCCTACGGTGGTCGGCATGGTGAAGTTCGACGTCCTCAAGTTCGACGGGGCGATCGCCGGCATGGGCACCACCTCGGGCACCCGGCTGGTCGTCGGGATGTGGCCGCTGTCGCCGTTCGGCTCCGTCACCGACGTCATGATCGAGCGGAAGGACGGGCACCGCATCCTGCTCGCGCCGACCCGCGAGTTGGCCGACTTCATCAGCGCCACCTACGAGTTCGACGAGGTCAGGGTGACGCCGGTGCTCCGCGTCCGCGACGGCAAGAAGTGGATGGTCAGCACCGACGAACTGGCGCTGACCTTCGACGTCAGCGGCCGGCCGGCGCTGGGTTGGCTGCTGCTGGCCGTTCCCCGGCGGCTCGCCCGCGCGCGCTGGTGGGCCACCGTGCAGGACCCGATCGCCAAGCTCGTGATGAAAGGCGTCCGGACCAGGGGAACCGCGGGCGGCGGACGAAAGGAGTGGTACGCCGCGCTCGACCTGCACCGCATCGCCTCGGTCAGCGCCCGGCTGGACGGTGTCGACCTCGGTGGGCTCGAGCCGGTGACCCCGCCGGTCCGGTTCGGGTTCGGCTCGACTCCGACCGAACCGGCACTGGTGCGGGTGCTGACCCAGATCGCCGGCGTCGACCTGCCCACCGACGTCACCTGAGTGCGGGAGTTTCCGCCCTCGACACACGCCGGTCATACCCGCGCTGGACGCTTGACCGATGGTGAGGCTGGAAGACCTGCAGGTCCGGCAACTCGGTGAGTGCCGCCACGAGTCGGCACTGGCCAAGTATGTCGGGGGGCGGCGAACCAACGACCACTACGTCGAGGAATCCGACCGGGTGCTGTTCGACGACACCATCCAGCTGTTGGAGGCGCACGGAGTCCCGCTCGACGAGTTGCCCACGCTGGAACCGGGCGGCCCACGGCGCAAAGTGTTCCATCAACCCGGCGCGACCCGGGCCGCGATCGTCACCTGCGGCGGGCTCTGTCCCGGGTTGAACGACGTCATCCGCGGGCTGGTGATGGAACTCCACACCCACTACGGCGTCAGCGATGTCGTCGGGTTCCGCAACGGGTTCGCCGGCCTGGTGCCGGCCCTGGGGTACGAGCCCGTCGACCTCAGCCCGGAGCGGGTGGCCAAGATCAACACCCAGGGCGGGACCATTCTCGGGACGTCCCGCGGCGCGCAGGATCCCGAGGTGATGGTCGACCGGCTGGTCGAACTGGGCATCGACATCCTCTTCGTCATCGGCGGTGACGGGTCGATACGCGGGGCGGGCCGGATCGCGGAGGTCTGCCGGAGCCGCGGCCTACCGATCGGGATCATCGGGATCCCGAAGACCATCGACAACGACATCCCCTTCATCGGGCAGAGTTTCGGGTTCCAGACGGCGTTCACGGTGGCCGCCGAGTCGATCGCAGCGGCGCAGGTCGAGGCCCAGTCAGCGATCAACGGGGTCGGGCTGGTGAAGTTGATGGGTCGTCATGCCGGTTTCATCGCCTGCTACGCAGCGCTCGCCAACCATCACGCGGATTTCGTGCTGATCCCGGAGGTCACCTTTGCGCTGCACGGCGAGTCGGGCTTCCTCGCCGCGCTCGAGCGCCGGGTGGCCGAACGGGGGAGTGCCGTGGTGGTCGTCGCGGAGGGAGCCGGCCAGGAACTCATCCCGGCGCAGACGGCGGGCACCGACGCCTCGGGCAACCGGTCGCTGGGCAACATCGGCAGGTTCCTCGAATCGGCGATCGTCGAGCACTTCGCCTCCCTCGACCGCGACTTGACGCTCAAGTACTTCGAGCCCGGTTATGCCATCCGGTCGGTCCCGGCAAAGGCGCACGACTCGGTGTACTGCGTGCGACTGGCGCAGGCCGCCGCGCATGCCGGGATGGCCGGGCGGACCGACATGGTGGTCGGTCGCCGGCACAACCGGTTCGTGCACGTCCCGATCGACATCGTTGTCTCGGTGCGCAACCAGGTGGCGCCCGACGGGGACCTGTGGCTCAGCGTGCTGGAGTCGACGGCTCAGCCGCTCGAGATGCGGTGAGCATCTCGTCCACCGGCGGGGACGGCGGTGGCGTGCCGTTGCCGAATGGCGATCCACCGAGCAGTTCACGATCGTGCGGCTCGAACCAGCCGGACAGGTCCGGACCCTTCGGCACGATCCGCGACGGGTTCAGGTTGGTGTGCACCTTGTAGTAGTGCTGCTTGATCTGGACGAAGTCGGTGGTGTCCCCGAACCCCGGGGTCTGGAACAGATCCCGGGCGTAGGCCCACAGCACCGGCATCTCGCTCAGCTTGTTCCGGTTGCACTTGAAATGGCCGTGGTAGACGGCGTCGAACCTGGCCAGCGTCGTGTAGAGCCGGACATCCGCCTCGGTGATCGCGTCGCCGACGAGGTAGCGCCGGTGGGTGAGCCGGTCGGTCAGCCGGTCGAGCCGGTCGAACAGCCGGTCGTAGGACTTCTCGTAGGCCTCCTGGCTGCCCGCGAACCCACACCGGTAGACGCCGTTGTTGACGTCCCGGAACACCACGTCGTTCACGGCGTCGATCTCCTCGCGCAGTGCCGTCGGGTACAGATCCGGCGCACCGTCGCGGTGGAATTCGCGCCACTGGGTCGACAGGTCGAGGGTGATCTGCGGGTAGTCGTTGGTGACGACCTGCCCGGTCGCGATGTCGACGATCGCCGGGACAGTGATGCCCAGCGGATAGTCGGGGTCGCGCGCGAGGAACGCCTGCTGCAGCCGTTCGATACCCAGGACCGGGTCGACGCCTCCCGGATCGAGGTCGAAGGTCCAACTGCGTTCGTCGTGGGTGGGACCGCAGACCCCCAGCGAGAGAACCGGTTCCAGGCCGAGCAGGCGCCGGACGATGGTGGAGCGGTTCGCCCAGGGGCAAGCCCGGGAGACGATCAGTCGGTAACGGCCGGGCTCGACCTTGTATCCGTCACGGCCGTCGGTGGTGATCCGGGTGGTGATATACCGGGAATCGCGGACGAATTCGCCGCCATTGCCGTTGCCCAGTTCGTTCGCCGGCGCCATTGCCTGTCCCATTCCTGATCGTCTGTCGTTGTGTGTCGTCGGGGTTGTTCTCTCCAGCATGCCCTGTCACATCTGCACGAAACATGGAGGGCGCAAACTGTCCCCGTGGCAACGCGCACCGTCGGGGTAGAAGAAGAGCTCATGCTGGTCGACCCGGTGCACGGGAGGCCGGCGTCCGCGGGGAACACGGTGCTCGAGGTCGCCCATGAATGGCTGGGGCCGGACGGCAGGATCGACCACGAATTCAAGATGGAGCAGACCGAGATCGGCTCCTCGCCGACCATCGACATCGGGGCGCTGCGCGACGAGTTGCTCGAGCTGCGGCGGGGAGTCGCGTCGGCGGCAGGGAGCACCGGCGTCCACGTCGTTGCCGTTGCCACCAGTCCGTTCAAGGTGCGGCCGACGGCGACGCCGAACGAACGCTACGACCGCATGGTCGAGATGTTCGGGATCATCGCCCGCCAGCAATTGACCTGTGGCCAGCACATCCACGTCTCGGTCAACTCGCCCGACGAGGGTGTCGCGGCGCTGGATCGGATCCGGGGCTGGCTGCCGGTGCTGACAGCGATCTCCGCGAACTCACCGTTCTGGCAGGGTCAGGACACCGGCTACGCGAGCTACCGGTCGATCGTCTGGGGCCAGTGGCCGAGCGCCGGTCCGACCGAGGCGTTCGTCGACATCGGCGGCTACCAACGGGCGATCGCCGGGTTGCTGGCGACCGGAGCGGCGATGGACGACGGGATGGTCTACTTCGACGCCCGGTTGTCGGCGACGTATCCGACGCTGGAGATCAGAGTCCCGGACGTCTGCACCAACGTCCGTGACTCGGCGCTCATCGCGGCGCTGGCCCGGGCGCTGGTGGACACCTCGGTGACGGAATGGCAGCACGGCAAGCCTGTCGCGCCGATCCGGATCGAGGTGCTCCGCGGCGCGGCCTGGCGGGCTGCGCGTTTCGGGTTGGCTGGCGAACTGCTCGATCACCGGACCCGCGAGCGGGTTCCGGCCTGGGCTCTGGTGGACGCGCTGGTCGAGCACGTGCTGGTGGCTCTGCGGGCGAACGGTGACGCGGACTTCGTCTTCGACGGGCTGGCCCGGCTGCGCCGCACCGGCACCGGCGCCGACCTGCAGCGCGGCGAGTTCGCCCGCCGCGGGCAGCTCACCGACGTCGTCCAGCACGCCGCGCAACGCACCCTCGAGTGAGGCCTCAGCCGGCGGCCTTGGTGCGCGGTTTGCGGGCTGCCCGCGTCGTCGACTTCGCGGTCTCCGCGCCGCTCTCGGACTTGCCGTTGGACGAATCGGAGTCCTTGGCGGATTTCGTCGTGCGGGACCGGGTCGTCCGGCTGGAGCCGGACTCGGACTTCGACCCCGACGACGAACTCTTGGCGTCGCCCTTGTGACGTTCCACGCTCCGCTGCAGCGCGGCCAGCAGGTCGACGACCTCGGCGTCCTCGCCCTCGTCTTCCTTCTCGGGTGTCTGGAACGCCTCGCCGCCTTCGAGTTTCGCCTCGATCAGCTGCTGCAGTTCGACCCGGTACTCGTCGGTGTAGTCCTCCGGGCGGAAATCGTCCGCGAAGCTGTCGACGAGCATCGACGCCATCTTCAGCTCGGCAGGCTTGATCGTCACCGACTCGTCCAGCGAGGGGAACTCGGCGGCCCTGACCTCGTCGGGCCACAGCAGGGTCTGGATCACCAGCACGTCGTCGCGCACCCGCATCGCGGCGAGCCGGGTCTTCTGCCGCAGGGCGAAGTTCACGATCGCGATCCGGTCCGTCTGCTCCAGTGTTCGCAGCAATAGCTTGTAGGCCTTCGTCGATGACGACGCGGGCTCGAGGTAGTAGCTCTTGTCGAAATACATCGGGTCGATCTGATCGGCCGGAACGAAACTCTCGACCTCGATCTCCCGGCTGGCATTGGACGGCAGTTGGGCGAAATCCTCGTCGGTGAGGATCACCGTCTGGCCGTCGTCGCTGTCGTAGGCCTTGGCAATATCCGCGTACTCGACGACCTCACCGTCGATCTCGCAGACCCGCTTGTATTTGATCCGGCCGCCGTCCTGCGCGTGGACCTGGTGAAAACGCACGTCCTTCTCCTCGGTGGCGGAGTACACCTTGACCGGCACGTTCACCAGTCCGAACGCCACGGAGCCTTTCCAGATCGATCGCATGTGCCCATGATGGACCTTCGGACTTGACCGAGCCAGACCGATTCCCAAGATCGAACTCTCAGCAACCGAAGATCAACAGGAGGTGTGCGGGGTGGCGGGGGATTCGGCGACCATCGAGCTCGACGGCCACCGGCTCGCGCTGACCAGGCTGCGGAAAGTCCTCTATCCGGCCACCGGCACGACGAAATCGGATGTCATCGCCTATTTCGCCGAAGTCGCACATGCGATGATCCCGCATCTCGCCGGACGGCCGGTGACCCGCAAGCGGTGGCCGGACGGGGTGAGCACCACGCCGTTCTTCCATAAGGACATCGGGAAGGGCGCGCCGTCCTGGGTGACCCGCAGGGTGATCGTCCATTCCGACGGCCCGAAGGCGTACCCGGTCGTCGACTCGCCGGCCACCCTCGCCTGGTTCGGTCAGATCGCCGCTCTTGAACTTCATGTGCCGCAGTGGCGGTTCCCTGAGCTCGACGAGGCCGGCCTGGATGACGCGCACCCGGACCGGGTGGTGTTCGACCTGGATCCCGGCCCCGGGGTCGGCCTCGCCGAATGTGCCGTTGTAGCGCGTGCCGTGCGCAGCCGGATGGCGGGCGCGCCGCTCGTGCCGGTGACCAGTGGGTCCAAGGGCATCCATCTCTACGGCCGGCTGGACGGCACGATGACCTCCGATGATGCGTCGCAGTTCGCCCGGGAGATCGCCGAGGCGATCGAGCAGGACATGCCCGGCAAGGTCGTCTCTCGGATGGCGAAGGTGCTGCGCCCGGGCAAGATCTTCATCGACTGGTCGCAGAACAATGCGTCCAAGACGACCATCGCGCCGTACTCCTTGCGCGGTCGCGACCGGCCGACGGTCGCGGCGCCGCGGACCTGGGAGGAGCTGGAGGACCCGGACCTGCGCCACCTCGACCACTCCGAGGTGGTGGCTCTGCTGGCGGAGGCTCCGGACCCGATGCAGGGCCTGGAGGCGGGCGACAACGACGGCGCCGAGCACCGTGCCCGGCCGGGGCGACGGCCGCGGCGGCAGGCTCCGTCCACGAACCAGATCCCGGACCGCAAGCTGGACAAGTACCGCTCGATGCGATCCGCCGCCAAGACCCCGGAACCGGTCCCCGAGCCTGGTTTCCTGCCGCACGGCAACGACAACACGTTCGTCATCCAGGAACACCACGCCCGCCGGCTGCACTACGACTTCCGCCTGGAGCGAGGCGGCGTGCTCGTGTCGTGGGCGGTGCCGAAGAACATCCCCGCCGACACCGGCCAGAACCGGCTCGCCGTGCAGACCGAGGACCACCCGCTCGACTACGCCGATTTCGCCGGCATCATCCCGCGCGGCGAGTACGGCGGCGGCACCGTCACCATCTGGGATGCCGGTACCTATACAACGGAGAAGTGGCGAGACGACGAGGTGATGATCGTCCTGAACGGCCAGAAGGCCCGTGGCCGGTACGTGCTGATCCGCACCAAGGACAACTCCTGGCTGATGCACCGGATGAAGGACCAGACAGCGGACGGGCCGGCCTATCTGCGAAATGGTGAGAAGGTGAAGGGCCCGCCCGAGCTGCCCCAGGATCTCGCCCCGATGCTCGCGACAGCAGCGACGGCACAACAGGTCTCGGACGACGGCAGCTGGCGGTTCGAGGGCAAATGGGACGGTATCCGGGCGATCGCGACGTTCGGGCCCCGGGGGCTGACGCTGCACAGCCGGGCCGGCAACGACTTCACCCACGCCTATCCCGAACTCCAGGAACTGACCGAACTGATGGCCGGTCACAGCGGCGTGCTGGACGGCGAGATCGTCGCGCTGGACGACAACGGGCGCACCAGCTTTCACCTTCTCCAGCAGCGGATGAATCTCGCAGCCGCGCGTGACGTCGCCCGCGTCCGGCAGAAGGTTTCCGTGCAATTCTGGCTGTTCGACGTCCTGCACCTGGACGGGGTGTCGCTGCTGGACAAGCGCTACGACGACCGGCGGCGCATTCTCGAGGTGCTGCCCATCTCCGGCGAGATCTGCCGCGTTCCCCCGCAGCTTCCGGGCCCGGTCGGAGAGGCGTTGCAGCACAGCGTCGAGCTGAAGTGGGAGGGCATCGTCGCCAAGAAAGGGGACTCGACGTACCTGCCCGGCAAACGCTCCCGCAGCTGGCTCAAGATCAAGAACTTCACCGATGTCGAGGTGGCGATCGTCGGCTGGCGGCCGGGGGCCGGGCGGCGTGCAGGCTCGCTCGGCGCTCTGCTGGTGGCCGTCCCCGGTCACGACGGCCGGCTGCGCTACGCCGGAAAGGTCGGCACCGGATTCACCGACGTCGTGCTCGATCAGCTGATGAATATCCTGAAACCGTTACACCGCACTACCTCTCCGGTTGCGGACACGGTGCCACGGGTGGATGCACGGGACGCGAACTGGGTGGAACCCACGCTGGTCGGCGAGGTCAGCTACACCGAGTGGACGCCGGACGGCCGGTTGCGCGCACCGAGCTGGCGGGGGTTGCGGCCGGACAAGTCGGTGGCCGACCTGCCGATACCGTCTACCGCTTGACCAGGAACCAGTGCGCGGCGGGCTCGGTGCGCGCCGCGGCGGACTCCACCCTGTGTTCGACGGTCGCGTCGAATTCCGTCATCCGGCTCTGGTGCTGTGCGATGTGGTCCGCCCAGGTCGGCACACTGAACTGCTCGATGAACGAGTCCGGGTCCCCGCCGTCCCGGTAGAGCTCCCAACTCGTCGCGCCGGTCCGCAGCCTGGACCGCTTCACATCCGTCATCGCGGTGAAGAACTCGAGTTGCCGTTCGGTCGGCACGTGGTAGCGCTGGCTGACCAGCACCGGGTCCGCTTCGGCCCGGTCGAGCATGGTCACCTCGGGCAGTGGCCACACCTGGCTGGTCTCGCGCGAGCCGATGTCCCGGTCCAGCAGGGGCCAGCGCAGCGCCGTCGCCGCACCGGCGAGCAGCAGGACGCCGGCCGTGACAAAGGTTGCGGTCAGGCCGATCCTGTTGGCCAGCGCGCCCCAGGCGATGGCCGCCAGCGTGAAGGTGCCGTACAGCACGACCTGATAGATCGACAGCGCCCGGGCGCGTACCCAAGCCGGGAGGAACGCCTGGGTCGCAGCGTTCATCCCGGCGATCACCGCGATCCAGGCGACCCCGCCGACAAGCAGCGCTGCGATCACCACCGGGGTCCAGCGGACGGCGCCCACGACGATCATCGAGAGCCCGAACACGACCCCCGAGGCCGCGACGATCGCCGTGGCGGAGAGTCTGCGGCGTAGCTGTGGCATCAGCAGCGCACCGGCGACCGAGCCGACGCCCGCCGCGCCGAGCAGTACGCCGTAGCCGGCTGAGCCGAGTCCCAGTTGATCGTGGGCGAGTGGCGCCAGCAGGGACCAGACAACGCTGGCCGGGAACGCGAACAGCACCAGCCGCAGCAGGATCCGGCGCACCCGCGGCGCGTTCCTGACGTACCTGCCGCCGGCCTGCAGTCCGGAGAGGAACGCCTGCCGTGCACCGGTCGGTGCGGGTGGTGCCGGCGTGAACACCAGTGCCACCCCGAAAACCACGAAGGTCAGCACGTTGAGGCCGAAGACCCCGCCGACCCCGATCACCGGTACCAGCGCACCGGCGATGGCCGGTCCCAGCGAGCGGGCCAGGTTGATCCCCAGAGAACTCAACGACGCGGCGGCGCGGATCTCGACCCTGGGCACCAGGTCCGGGACGAACGCCTGATATGCGGGGAGTTGCGCGGCGGCCCCGCAGCCCAACAGGAACGTGAACGTCAGCAACAGGATCGGAGTGATGGCGCCGGTGATCGTCAACAACGTCAGGGCTGCGGCGATCGCGACCTGGAATGCCTGCAGGCCGATCAGCATCCGGCGCCGGTCGACGAACTCGGCCACGACGCCTGCGGGCACGGTGAGCAGCAGGACCGGCAGGCTGGACGCCGTCTGGACCAGGGAGATCACCAGATTGCTGGCGTCACCCTCGACCAGCAGCCATTGGGCGCCGACGGTTTGCATCCAGGCGCCGAGGTTGCTGACCAGCGATGCAATCCACAGCCATCGAAAGGCATTGCGGCGCAACGGCGCCCATGGTGAGTCGGCAGGAGATGACATGTTCACGTCTCAGCCGGCGGACGGGGATTGCCGAAAGCCGATCAGGTTCCCGAACGGGTCGAGCACCTGGCACAACCGCTCGCCACTGAAGATCGTCTTCGGTCCTCGGTGTGCCACCCCACCGCGTTGCACGCAGTGCGCGACCACCCCGTCCACGTCGCCCACCTCGAACATGGCCAGCTGTGAGCGGGTTTCGACCGGCTCGGTGTCGAGCAGGTCGCGGTACCAGTCGATGCCGGCCCGCAGGTCGGCGACAAAATAGAAGACGTTGACCACCGGCCTGATCATGGGCATGCGCAGATCGTAAAGTGGGTCCGCGTCGGCTTGACGATCAGGTAAGAAATCGCGGAGGCCGACCGCTGACGGACCGAGGGAGACCGCTGTGCGCGACGACGAACGGCCCTACCGCGGACGGCTCGGCCGGTTCGTCGAGGAACTCGTCCTGCCGGCGATCTACCCCCGCCGCCACCAGCTCGATGTCGCGGCGTGGCCGGTGCCCGACGAGCCGGTGCCGGCCGCAGTGGCACTGCACCAACGGTACGAGGGATTCGCGGTCGGCAGCCCCTGGGGAAAGGCGTGGAGCACGCTGTGGCTGCACGTCACCGGCCAGGTTCCCGCGCAATGGCTCGCCGACGGTAGTGATGTCGAGATCGTCGTCGACCTCGGCTTCCGCGCAAGGTTGGAGGGCGGCCAGGCGGAGGGGCTGGCCTTCCGACCGGACGGGACGATCATCAAGGCGATCGAGCCGTACAACCGGCACCTGCCCGTCGAGGATCCCGGCGGCCGGATCGATCTCTACCTCGAGGCCGCGGCGAACCCCGAGCTCGCCGACTACGGCTCCTGGCATCCCACCCCACTCGGGGACAAGTCCACCGTCCCGGACCAACCGATGTACGTGCTGCGCCAGGTCGATGTCGCCGTCCGGGACCGGGAGGTGGACGCGCTCCGACACGACATCGAGGTGCTCGCCTCCCTTGCGGACGAGTTGCCCGCCGACCTGCCGCGCCGCGCCGAGCTGGTCGCCGGGCTCAACCGCGCGATGGATGTGGTGGACCCGGCGGACGTCGCAGGGACGGCCTCGGCGGCCCGGTCCGTCCTCCGGCCGCTGCTGGCCAGGCCGGCGTACACCAGCGCGCATCGCGTCATCGGCACCGGGCACGCCCACATCGATTCCGCCTGGCTGTGGCCGGTGCGGGAGACGATCCGCAAGTGCGCGCGCACATTCGCCAACGTTCTGGACCTGATGGACCAGGATCCCGACGTGGTGTTCGCGTGCTCGTCGGCGCAGCAGTACGCGTGGGTGAAGGAGCACTACCCGCTGCTCTGGGAGCGCATCAAGGAGAAGGTTGCCGAGGGCCGGTTCGTGCCCGTCGGCGGCATGTGGGTGGAGTCCGACACCAACATGCCCGGTTCCGAGGCGATGGCCCGGCAGTTCGTGATGGGCACGATGTTCTTCCGGGAGGAACTCGGGGTCAACCCCCGGGAGGTCTGGTTGCCCGATTCGTTCGGGTACTCCGCCGCGCTGCCGCAGATCGCCCGCGCGGCCGGCAAGCAGTGGTTCCTCACGCAGAAGATCTCCTGGAACGAGACGAACGCGTTCCCACACCACAGCTTTCTGTGGGAGGGCATCGACGGCACCCGGATCTTCACGCACTTCCCGCCTGTCGACACCTACAACAGCAGTCTGTCCGCGGCCGAGCTGGCCAGGGCGCAGCGGCAGTACCGGGAGCAGGGCCACGGCACCTTGTCGCTGGTGCCGTTCGGCTATGGCGACGGCGGTGGCGGGCCGACTCGGGAGATGCTCGAACGCGCCCACCGCACCGCAGACCTCGAGGGCTCACCGCGGGTGCAGATCGGCACCCCGGCAAGCGTTTTTCGCCGACGCCGAGGCCGAACTGGCGAACCCCGCGGTATGGAGCGGGGAGCTGTACCTGGAGACCCACCGCGGCACGTACACCTCGCAGCTGCGCACCAAACAGGGCAACCGTCGCTCGGAGCACGCGCTGCGGGCCGCCGAGTTGTGGGCGACGACGGCCTCCGTGCGCGTCGGGCTGCCGTACCCGAACGACGAACTGCGCGAGATCTGGCGCACCGTGCTGCTGCAGCAGTTCCACGACATCCTGCCCGGGTCCGCGATCGCCTGGGTGCACCGCGAGGCCGAGGCCAACTACAGCCGGTGTACTGGCCCAGTTGGAGCAGATCGTCGCCCGGTCGCTCGAGGCGCTGGTGGGCAGCGGAGATCTCGAGCTGGTCGCCAACGCCGCACCGGTGACGATGGACGGCGTCGCCCCGATGACGGTCGCCATCGCTCCGGCCGCCAACAGCGACGCGGTGAGCGTGACCGAACAGGACGGCGGATACCTGCTCGACAACGGACGCCTGCGGGTCACCATCGACAACCGCGGCGTCCTCACCTCGGTGCGCGACCTGGCCGCCGACCGCGAGGTCGTCCCGCCCGGCCAGGCAGCGGGACTGCTGCAGCTGCACAACGATCGGCCGACGCAGTACGAGGCCTGGGACATCGACGACCACTACCGGCGCGGGAGCACCGACCTGATCGGGGTCGACGAGCTGGTTGTCCTGCCCAGCGATGACGGCAGCGCCGCCGTGCGGATCAGCCGCTCCACGGCCCGGTCGACCATTGGCGAGACCATCACGCTGCGGCCGGGTGCCGCCGCCGTGGATTTCGCGTTCGACATCGACTGGCACGAGGAACGCACCATCCTCAAGCTGGCGTTCCCGGTCGATTGCATCGCCGACCGGGCGGCATCGGAGATCCAGTTCGGGCACGTGTACCGGCCGACGCACGAGAACACGAGCTGGGAGCGGGCAAAGTTCGAGACCTCCGCGCACCGGTGGGTGCACGTGGGCGAACCGGGCTGGGGCGTCGCGGTCGCCAACGACTCCACGTACGGCCACGACATCCACCGGACCGCAGTTCCGGCCACCGGCGCGGTGGCCACCACGGTGCGCCTGTCCCTGCTGCGCGGCCCGAAGTTCCCGGATCCGCAGACCGACCAGGGCCTGCACACTCCTGCGGTCAGCCTGGTCGTGGGCGCCGGACATCGCCGAGGCGGTCCAGGCGGGTCAGCGGCTCAACCAACCGCTCCGCGATCCTGCGTGGAGCGCACCCGGTCGAACCGATCGTCGCGGTGTCCGACCCCGGCGTCCTGGTGGAGGCCGTCAAGCTCGCGGAGGACGGCAGCGGTGACGTCGTCGTCCGGCTCTACGAGTCGCTGGGGCGACGCACCCGCGCGACGCTGCATGCCGGATTCGAGCACCGGGGCGCCGAGTTCACCGACCTGCTCGAGCAACCCGTCGGGGCCGTCACTCTGGCAGGCGACGGCGGCATCGCACTGGAGGTGCGGCCGTTCCAGATCGTGACCGTGCGCTTCGCCCGTGCCGTCAGCGCTGATCCCGCCAGCTGAAGCGGGGCTCGAAACCCAGTACCCGCTTTGCCTTGTCGATGCTCAGCAGGGTTTCGGTGCCGTTCAGGTCGCGGGTGACCCGCACGTCGGGGAACACCTCCGCGGCCAGCGAGGCGCTGTCCCGGCTCATCACCGTGTCGGCGTTGGCGACGATGAAGACGTCCATGCCCTTGCGGTCCGCCTGCAGCGCGAGCCGGACCGCCTGCGCGCCGTCACGGGCGTCGATGTAGCCCCAGAGGTTCCACATTCTGCTGGTCGGATCGGCGTCGTAACCGGGGAAAGCCGCGTAGTCGGCGGGATCCATCACGTTGGAGAACCGCAGGCCCGTCATCGAGAGTTCCGGATTCCAGCGGCAGTACTGCGACGCCATCTCCTCCTCGAGCGTCTTCGCCAGCGAGTACGCCGAGTGCGGCCGCGGGTGGTACTCCTCGTCGACCGGGATGTACGGCGGCGGTGTCTCGGGGCTGAACGGCAGGCCGAGCACTGTCTCGCTGGAGGCCCAGACGATCGTGGTGATGCCGGCTGCCCGCGCGCCCTCGAAGACGTTGTAGGTGCCGGTGATGTTGTTGTGGAAAGTGGCTGCGTTGGTGGTCAGCCCGGGGGCGGGGATTGCGGCGAGATGCACGACGGCGTCGATGCTGTCGTACCGGTCGTCCACCTGCTGCAGCGCGGCGGCCGTCTGTCCGTAGTCGGTGAGGTCGACCTTGACGAACTGTGCCCGCGGATCGGACAACGGAACCCGGTCCAGATTGATCACCTGGTAACCGGTTTCGATCAGGTCGGTGACGACCGCCCTGCCGAGCTTGCCGCTGCCGCCGGTCACTGCCACTCGTGTATCTGCCACTCGGGAATCTGCCACTCGGGTCGTCGCGTTCATGGGGTCAGTCGAGCATCCGCCGCATCGGCAGGGCAAGCCGGGGTCCGGGTCAGCGTTCGGCGCCGGTGACCAGCCAGCGGTCGCCGCGGTAGCGCAGTCCCAGGGTCATCGCGCGAGCACCCATGAAGGCGACGGTGAACGCCACCCACAACCACACCAGCCCGGCGACGCCGCCGGGCGCGAAGGCCCCGACCGCCGCCGCCGCGGGCAGGTACACCACCAACGTGATCACGCCTGCGCCGGCGAGGTAGACGCCGTCACCCGCGCCGATCAGCACCCCGTCGAGCACGAACACCCACCCCGAGAGTGGTTGGGACACAGCCACCACGATCAAGGCAGCGGCGACCGCGGCGCGAACCTCGGGATCGGGCGAGAATGCGGACCCGGCGACCGCATGCACCAGCAGCACGGCGCCGCCGATCACCACGCCCGCCCAGACACCCCAGCGCAGCATCGCCGCGGTCAACGAACGGGCGGCGACCCGGTCGCCCTCGCCCAGGGCCTTTCCGGTCAGCGCCTGCGCGGCGATCGCCAACGCGTCCAGACCGAGCGCCAGGAAGTTCCAGATGGCCAGTACCACCTGCTGGGCGGCCAGCGCGATGACGCCCTGCCGGGCCGCGACGACGGTCGTCACGATGATGGCGAACCGCAGGGTCAGCGTCCGGATGAACAGCGGGATCCCGGCCCGCCCGGCTCCCCTGATCAGCCCGGCGTGCGGTGTCAGCGGCGCCCCGGTCCGCCGCGCCTCGAGGGCGACGACCCCGATCAGCACCACCGCCATCAGGGCCTGGGTGATCACCGTGCCGATCGCGGAGCCGGCGACGCCGAGCTGCAGCCCGATCACCAGCCAGAGGTTCAGCCCGACGTTGACGACGGCACCGATGACGGCGACCACCAACGGCGTCCTGGTGTCCTGCAGCCCGCGGAGCACCCCGGTGGTCGCCAGGACGGCGAGCATCGCGGGGAGGCCGATCAACGAAATCCGCAGGAACGTCACGGCGTAGCCGCTGACGGCCGGGCCGCCGCCGAACCAGCCGATCACGGTTGGGGCCAGCGGCCAGCCGATCAGCAGCACCAACGCACCGATGATCACGGCGAGATACAGCCCGGCGATGCCGAATCGGAGCGCGCGGTCTGGTTCGCCCGCGCCGAGTGACCGGGCGACCTGCGCCGTCGTGCCGTAGGCGAGAAACACCGACAGGCCGACCAGCGTGCCCAGGACGACCGATGCGATCCCGACCCCGGCCAGCTGCTCGGTTCCCAGGTGCCCGACGATGGCGGCGTCGACGAGCAGGAACGTCGGTTCCGCGAGTAGCGCACCGAGCGCCGGGACGGCGAGTCGCAGGATCTGCCGGTTCAGGCTTGGCCCGGGGGTGGCCGGGGGCGGTAGGGCGGGCACGTCTGACCACTGTGCCAGCCCGTCAGCTACTCCTGGCCATCCCGCGCTCGACGGCCTTGATCAGATATGGCCGCAACTGCACGGCCGGAATGATGGTGTGCACGGACCCGACCTGGCGGGCACGTTCGATGTTGTGGATCTGTTCGTATTCGGCCGCGACCTCACCGAGCTTCTCCGACCGCACGATGCTGCGCACTTCAGCGAGTTGGGCCCGGAATTCGCCCCGTTGCGCGTCGTCGGCGGCGCCGGCGATGTCGGACTCGAGTTCCTTGATCCGCTTGTCGTTGGCGGTCCGGGTGTTCACGTCCCGGGTGAAGACCACCGCTGCTGCGGGCGCGCCACCGATCACCGAGGCGAACGACCCCTCCACGGCGATGACCTCCATGTTTTCGTTGAGCGCGCCGGCGAACACCACGAACGCACCGCCGTGCAATCGGGAGACGACGCAGAAGATGATCGGGCCGTCGAAATTGACGATGGAACGGCCGATCTCGGCCCCGAACTCCAACTGCGAGTTGCGCGCTGATTCCGGTGAGCCGTCGAATCCGGACAGGTTCGCCAATACCACCAGCGGGCGACTGCCGGAGGCCGCGTTGATCGCCCGTACCGTCTTCTTCGACGACTTCGGGAACATGGTTCCCGCGGTGAACCGGTCCGGCCCGTCGGCCGGGATGAAACCGCGTCGCGGAATGTTGCGCGCTTCGATCCCGACGATGACGACCGGATACCCGCCGAGGTGCGCGTCGACCACGACGGAGGTGTCGGCATCGGCCATTCCCGCCCACCGCTCCAGGGTGTGATGGTCCTGGTCGGTGACTGCGTGGATGACCGTTCTGATGTCGAAGGGCTTCTTCCGGTCCTTGTTGGTCTCCGGCGAGAAGATCTCCCCCACCGTGGTGAACGGGCTGTCCGGGTGGATGTGCGGGAAGGTCCGCACGTCCCGGTCCAAGGGGTCCGTGGTCTCCGCCCGGCGTGGATACCGCTCCCCGGGGGCGACGTAGGCGTGGTCGTAATGGGCGAACAGGATCTCCGTGGCTGCGGTGAGGTTCGGTGCCCAGTACTGGGCTGCACCGTTCGGGCCCATGACCCGGTCGTAGCCGCCGAGACCGAAGTTGTCCTCCGCCGAAACGCCGCCGGAGTAGTCCAGCGACATCTTTCCGGTCAGCACCATGGCGCTGGTCGGCGTCATGACCAAGATGCCCTTGGTGTGCGGCAAAACCGTGGCCTCGGCGTTCCAGTACGGCTGGGCACCGACGTTGATCCCGGCCACGATGACATTGACCTCGCCGCCGGCCTGGGTGAACGTGATGATCCGGCGCAGCGCCCTGGCCACCGCGTCCATGTTCTCGGTGCCGGTATCCATCGAGATCTTTGCGCCGGAGGACAGCGTGAACCACTCCACCGGGACGCTCAACTCCTCGGCGAGATCAACCGCCGCAACGACAGTCGCGCACTCCGGAACGGCCACCGTGCCGAGGGCCTTGGTGGGGTCGCCGAACAACGCGACTCTGGTCATGCCTTCCGGGTACTTGGCGGTCGGCGTCGTGACCACCCCTGCCACCACCCCCACGGTGTTCTTGCCACGGGGCCGATCCACCGGGCCGAACACCCCGTCGGTGAAGTCGTATTCGGTGAAGCTGCCCGCTGGGCCGGTGAGCATCGGAACGATCTCGTACGGGTACAACGCGCCGCGCGCAGCAGACTGTTGCACCTTCTGGGTGTACTCGTCCAACGGGGCCAACGCCTCGGTCGGCGGATCGGACACCGTGACGGTCACCCCGGCACCGGCCCGATAGGCGAAGCGCAGGGCCACCTTTCGCGCGGCGGACCCAACTCCATTGCCGCTCTGCACTCTCATCCGGGCCATCACGGTGATCTCGACCAGCCCGGTGCCCAACGTCGTCGGCGCGCTCATCTGCGCGACCCCGGCGAGGTCGGTCAGCGGGACATCGATGGTCGGCCAGACGTGCAGGAAGACCTGGTTGTTGTCCAGTCGCCGTTTGCCGCTGTGCTGCGCCTTCGCCCGCCTGATGCTCTCCAGGCAGGCGGCGAGTACCCGTTCAGCGGCAGGGAACGAGACCACCTGACCGTCGGCGTCCCGCAACGGGGTGAGGTCCCTGACCGCGGCCAGCGCGACGAGCCGCTCGTCCGACGGGTTGCCCGGCGCCACGAGATGGGACAGGAAGGTGCCCTCCGCCGATGGCAGCCGGGTGCCGGTGAAGTTCTTCAGCCGCCACAGATCCAGCCGTTGACCGGTCATGGGATGCATGTCCCGGATCACCCGTTCCTCCGACAGCCCGTCGGCGGACGGCCGGAAGGTGAACTGCTGCACCGGGACGTCGTCGACCGAAGCCACAATGACGGTGACCCGACGGCTGGCGGCGAGCGCGGGCTGGTGTTCCAGCGCGGCTTTCAAGGCGGTCGAAACGTGATCACCGTCGGCCGGAGCGTCCGGCCAGGCCAGGTAGATGTCGATGACCACGTTCGCCGGATCGTTCGCCTTTTCCGCGAGGGCGCTGAGCGCAGCTGATGCGCCGGGCAGGTCGTCGTAGTCGGCGATCGACGCAACCAGCTCGCGGCGCTCCCCATTGAGTTCGAACAGGCCTGTGACATAGGGCCTGTCGTCCCGCCGGAAAGCCCTGACCTGCTCCAGCGTGCGTATCCGGTAGTACCTGCGGGTGATCGCCTCCAGCATCGCCTGCTGGCCGGGCCCCTTCGACGTGATCTGTTCGATCAGCACCGGGAGCAGCGGCTCGCGGATGGGGACAAGTGTGTTGACCAGTTCCGCATACCTGGCGGGGTTCGGATTCTCCGCCAGGTGCGCAAGCTGCTCGCGGACCTCGGCGTACACCTGGCTGCGGGCGTCGTCGATCAGCGGACGCTCGAACGTCTCGTAACGGATGCTGCTGGCCAGGTCGCCCAACACCGGATACCGAAGCCTGGTCGCCACCACCAGACGGTCGACGACCTCACCGGCTGCCCGCTGCATGTCGCTGCCGACCTGCGGGACGGCGTTGCGCCACCGCTCGAGCAGCCTGGAGACGATCGGGATCTGGTCCGCGACCCGCTCCTGGGCCCGGAAGATCCGGAGCACCGCATGCTCCAGCGCCGGGCTCGGCTTCAGATCGGTGACACCATAGTGTTCCAGCACTGCGGCGAGCCGGCTGCGGAACGCCTGCGGCAGTCCCTCCCGCTCCAGGTCGAGTGAGCGCAGGTAGGAGTGGAAGTACTCGCTCGGGCTGTGCACCCGCTCGTCACCGGCCTCCTCCGCACCGGCCGGCCGGTTCCGGGACAGCTCACAGATGTCGGTGAAGGTGGCGAGGACATCGAGCGACGCGGTCAACCGCTCATCGTCGATCGGGGGCACCTGGTCACGAAGGCGGTCGTAATCCGCGAGTGCCTCTTTGGCTCGATCGGTGCTCACGTCATAGCCCATCACCAGGGCACGCATCGTGGCCAGATCGGACAGCGCCTGCGCCCTCGCGTCCGGGGATTGGGTTGCACCCGCTGTGAACTCGACGGTGGGGGTGGTGCTGGCAGCGGCTCCGTCATCGATCCGGTCGATCCGCAGCAGCTCGCCGCCACGGTCGACCTGGGAGTTCACCCCTGCCAGGATCTCCCGGACCCGTCCCCCGTAGGGCGCCTTGACCGGGGACTCCATCTTCATGCTTTCCAAGATCATCACGGTATCGCCGGCATCGACGTCGGTGCCTGCGGCCGCCCGGACGGCGACCACCACAGCCGGAGCGGGCGACCGGACAACACCACCCTCGTCCCGGCTGACCCGATGACTGACGCTGTCCACCTCGACCAGGTAACCGTGCGGGGTGCTCGACGCGACGATGTGATGCTGCCGGTCACCCAGGCTCAGCCGGCTCTCGAACGTGCTCTTCCGGTCGATCTCGACGTCGACGACGGCTTCTCCGCCCTCGTATCTGGCATCGACGATTCCGACCCGGAAGCGTTTCGGGCTGATCTGCGCGACGTTCAGGCAGTAGGTCTGATGCTGGTAGCCGAGCTCGACCCGGCGACCGACAGTGTGGCCGGCACGGGGTCGACCACCACGTGCGGACCGGAGGAACGACTCGCGTTCCAGCGCCTCCTCGGCTTCGTAGACGTCGATACCCGCATACAGCAGTGCGACGTCCGCATACGGTGCGACCGTTGATGTTTCAGTCAACCCGGCCCGGTCCAGCCAACCGGTATCCGCGGTGCCGTTGATCACCTCGGGTTGATCGAGCAGCCCCAACAGGAACGACTTGGTGGACGTCCCGTTCTTCACCACAACGGCCGTCCCGCGCAGCGCGACGCGCAGCCGGGCCATCGCCTCGGCTCGATCCCGGCCCAAGGCGCTGATCTTGGCGATCGTCGATCCGTACTGAGTAATGATCTCGTCGCCCGTGGCGAATCCGGTGTCCACCCGGATGCCCGGCCGGTTCGGCAGCGTCAGCAACTCCACCTTCCCCGGGGAAAGGGCAAAGCCGCTATCGGCGTCCTCCGCGCTCAGCCGGGCCGCGATGGCATATCCGGAGCTCGGTGGCGGGTCCGCTGTCAGCCGATGGCCATCGGCCACCATGATCTGCAGCTTCACAAGGTCGAGCCCGGTGCACAGCTCGGTGATCGGATGCGCCGCCTGAAGCCGGGTGCTCACCCCGAGCAGGGCGAAAACCCTTTCGTCGGGCTGGTACAAGAATTTCACCGTGCCGGCGCCGCGGTAATCGGCCGCCTTGACCAGGGCGACCGCACTGCGCCGCAGGTCGCTTTCCTGCTGCTCGGTCAGCGCGGGCGAGCCGGATTCCGCGACCAGCTGTTGGTTGCGGCGCTGGATGGAGCAGTCCCTGATGCCAGGCGCCCATACGTTGCCGTGGTGGTCGGCGACGACCTGGACCTCGAGGTGCCGTCCGCCGACGATCAGCTTCTCCATGAGGATGGCGTCGTCGTCGAACGCCTTGTGCGCTTCCGACCGGGTGCGCTCGATCGCCTTTTCGAGCTCGCTGGGGTGCAAGACCGTCCGGATGCCGCGGCCGCCTTTGCCGCTGCGGGCCTTGAGGATCAACGGGTAGCCGATGACCTCGGCGTGCTCCAGCGCGGAGGCCATATCCTCCACAGGCCCCCGGCTCCATGGCGCCACCGGCACGTTGGCCGCCTCGGCCAGAAACCTGACCTGCATCTTGTCGCGGAGCGTGCGCATCGCGGCGGCCGACGGGCCGATGAACCGCACCCCGATGCGGTTGCACACCTCGACGAAGCCGGCGTCCTCGGACACAAAGCCCCAACCGGGCCAGCAGGCATCGACCTCGGCTGCGATCATCGCCCGTTCCAGCTCTGCATGGTCCAGGTACGGACTGCCCACCTCGCCCCTTACCCGCAGCATCACACGCTCGTCAGCCAACCGGACGAACAACGCGCCGCGTTCAGCCGGGGAATGCAGCGCGATCACCTTGATGGCGTACCCGAATTCCTCGTTCAGTTCCCGAACCGCTTGAATAAATCTGACCGCCGGTTCGCCTCTATTGATCACCGCGATGCGCGAAAACATTCCCGTGGTTCCTCCATATTCGTCGTGCGACAATTCTCGTGTGGGTAATAGATTGACGTCGGATGTGAGGTTTCGCTATCCCGTCGGGTCCTCGAGGCGCCGAAAAACACCGACGGCGTTGAGGTTCGGCTCCCCTTGGCACCCAGGGCGTGCACGGTGAAACCGATCACCAGACCGACGAAGAGCGCCTGCAGCACGCTGCCGATGGTCAGTGCCGAAAACAGCGTGGTCGGGATGCAGAAGATGACCGGGCCGATCATCATCGTGATCAGGTTCACGAACGCGGTGCCGAGGACAGCCGGCCCAGCGGCTTGCTTGCCGAAGACCAGTCCGACCGCCGTGCCCGCAACCACCGCGAGAATGACCGCCACGTACAGCCAGTGCGTGCTGATGTTCCTGCGCGTGCGGAGTATGTCCGTCCCGGCATCCTGCGGCGTGACAGGTCCAATCGGCATCGGTTCTCCTGCGTCTGCGGGGGTCGGCGGCAATCGCTGGAGCAACTATGACCCCCGCGGAGATCCACGTCTCAACAAGACGAAAACGAGACCGGCCTTGCTCCACTGAGATGAGTAGTTGCCCGCAGAATGGCTTGAACTGCCCCCCGACGGGCCCAGTGGGACTTTGATTGTCAGGCAAGATGAAAGGTCGACATGGTCACCTGCAACACCGCGCCGATGACGGGCAAGATCGTCGTGGTCACCGGGGCCACCGGCGGCATCGGCAGGGCGACGGCTATGGGCCTGGCCGGTCTCGGCGCGCGAATCGCGATCACCGGACGGGATGCCGGGCGTGCGGAGGCGGCCGCGAGCGAGATCCGCGGCAGCCACGCCGACGCCGATGTCGACGTCTTCGTCGCGGACATGTCGTCGCTGCAGGAGGTGCGCCGGCTGGCTGCGGAACTGGCGGACAGGTACGCCCGGATCGACGTGCTGGTCAACAACGTCGGCGGCTACTGGAATCACCGGCAGGTCACCGCCGACGGGCTGGAGCGCACATTCGCGCTGAACCATCTGGCACCGTTCCTGCTGACGAACCTGCTCGTCAAGGAATTGATCGCCGGCGCACCGGCCAGGGTGGTCACGGTCTCCTCCAATGCGCAGGCCATGGGCCGCATCGACTTCGACAACCTGCAGGGGGAGCGGTCGTACTCCGGCGCCCGGGCCTACAACCAGTCCAAACTCGCCAACCTGCTGTTCAGCTACGAACTGGCCCGCCGCCTCGCCGGCCGCGGCGTCACCGCCAACGCCTTGCACCCGGGCGTGGTCCGCACCGGCTTCGGCTCGGAGGACCCCGGCCGGCTCCAGAAGCTGATCATGCCGGTCGGCCGGTTCCTCCTGAAGAGCCCCGAGAAGGGTGCGGAGACGTCGATCTTCCTGGCAGCGTCGCCCGAGGTCGAGGGCATCACCGGGCGGTTCTTCGTCAACAGCAAGCCAAAGAAGTCCGCCCCGCAGAGCTACGACCGGGATGACGCCCTGCGGCTGTGGGACGTGAGCATGGAGTTGGTCGGGGGTATCTGAGCTGCACTCCTGGGCAGTCCCGCCAGCGCGGTGCCCGCCGCCTCTGGACGTTTCCGCGGGAACGTTTTTCTGGCTTCGTGCCGCGGATTCTTCGCAGGATGGTCGACTGTCGGTGCCGTGATCTACTCTCGAACATGTGTTCGATTGAGAGTCAGGGGATGGCAGATGAACGACGAGGCAAGCGACGACGTCGGCGACGACGGAATCGGTGACGGTGATCTGACGCTGATGTGGCAGAGCGCCCCGCGGCGCCGGCGCCCGGTTGTTCCGCGGCTGGAGCAGCTGGTCCCGGTGATGCCGGTCGACCCACCCGATGCTGTTCCGCTCAGGGATCTGGAAGCAGAGATCTGCTCTCTGGCGGCTGGTTTGGCCGCATCGACAGGGGGATGGTTACGGCTGATCGCGGAGTTCGACCGGCGTAAGGGCTGGGCGCAGTGGGGGATCAAGTCCTGTGCGCATTGGTTGGCGTGGGCGTGTTCGGTGGCGCCGGGTGCGGCCCGGGAGTACGTGCGGGTCGCGTCCGCGTTGACCTCGTTGCCGTTGTTGGATGCCGCGTTCGCGGCGGGGCGGTTGTCGTATTCGAAGGTGCGGGCGGCGACCAGGGTCGCCGACCGGGTCCCGGAGGCGACCCTGTTGGAGCAGGCGCTGGTGCATACGGCCTCGCAGTTGGAGCGGTTGGTCCGGGCGTACCGCAAGGTCGACGGCACCGGCACCAGTCAGCAGCAGCGGCGGCGGGCGCGGTGGTTCTTCGATGAGGATGGGATGTTGGTGTTGACCGCGCGGTTACCGGCGGATGAGGGGGCGGTCCTGGTCGCGGCCCTGGAACAGGCCGATGGTGCCGCGGGGTCCGAACCGGATTCGCTGATGGCGATGGCGCAGAACTCGTTGGCAGCTGGCCCGGTGGACAGTTCCGGGGATGACCGGCACCTGCTGGTGCTGCACGCCGACACCGCGGTGTTGACCGGGGCATCAGACGACCCGGTGGGTGTGTGCCGGGTCGAGCACGGGCCGGGGGTGGACCGGGCCACGGCGCAGCGGATCGCGTGTGATGCGGCGTTGGTGGCGTTGATCAATGCGGCGGTCCCGGGTGAGCAGCTGCGGTTGGGGCGGAAGACCCGGAAGATCTCTCCGGCGTTGCGGCGGGCGTTGCGGATCCGCGACGGTGGGTGCCGGTTCCCGGGGTGTCACCGGATCCGGCACTTGGAAGCCCATCATCTGGTGCACTGGTTGTTCGGTGGGCGCACCGACCTGGACAACCTGGTGCTGCTGTGCCGGGCTCATCACATGTCGGTCCATGAGGACGGTTTCACCGTCGCCCCGGTCCCGGACAGCACCGGGTGGATCTTCCGGCGGAAGGACAGCATCGCGGTCCCGGCGAACCCGGAACTCCCGGCCGGGGCACCGCTGGGTGAATCGCTTCCTCCCGACCTGATCCGACCCGGCTGGCGCGGAGAACGTTTCAGCCTCGCCGACTCCGTCGGGGTCTTCTGCCAAGCATCAGACACGCCATGACCCGCACGTCATCCAGCCGCTCTGACCTCCTGAGCGACCCGCAGGATCGCCGCCACCGACCTGTCCACGTCCTGCTCGGTCGTCGACCAGTTCGAGACCGAGACGCGCATCAGCCGGCGGCCCCGCCAGGTGGTGCCGCCCAGCCAGCAGGTCCCGTCGCGCTGCACACCCTCGACGGTCGCGTCGGTGTTCGCATCCGAGCCGAAGCCGACCAGCACCTGATTCAGCACCACGTCGTTGACGACGTCTGCACCGCCGGCCGACAGCCCGGCGGCAAACCGCCGGGCGAGCCCGCAGCAGCGGTCGACCAGCTCGGCGACGCCGTCCGTGCCGAGCTCGCGCAGCGCCGCCCAGACGGCGAACCCCCTTGCCCGGCGCGATGATTCGAGGACGTAGTCGGACGGTGAGTGCACCGCGCCGGAGCCGACCAGGTAGGAAGCGGTGTAGGAGGCGGCCGCCGCGTGCGCCGCCGGATGCGCAGAGAAGACAAAGCCGGAGTCGTACGGGACGTTGAGCCACTTGTGCCCGTCACACGCCCACGAATCGGCGAGTTCGATGCCGTCGACCAGCCCCGCGGTGGACGGACTGGCCGCCGCCCACAGCCCGAACGCGCCGTCCACGTGGACCCAGCCGCCGTGCGCCTTCACCAGTTCGCAGCCCGCCCGCAGGTCGTCACAGGCCCCGGTGTTGACGTTGCCGGCCTGCAGGCAGACCACCGTCGGGCCGGCCGGACCGGAGTGCAGAACCCTTTCCAGGTCAGCGATGTCGATGGCGCCGTTGGTGTCGGCCAGCACCGGCTCGACACTGTTGTTGCCCAGGCCGAGCAGTCGCAGCGAGCGGTCGATGGTGGCATGCCGCTCGATACTGGCCAGTACCCGCAGCCGCGGTGCGCCTGCCAGCCCGTCCCGCTCGACGTCCCATCCCGCCTGTTCGAGCGCCGCATGACGCCCGGTCGCCAGGCCCACCGTGTTCGCCGCCTGCGCGCCGGTGACGAACCCGACCGATGCGGTCGACGGAATGCCGAGAAGTTTCTTCAGCCAGCCGCCGGCTACCTCCTCGGCGACGCTGGCGGCGGGGCTGCTCACGGCGTTGAACGCCAACTGATCCCAGCCGATCGCCAGCATGTCCGCGGCCGTCGCGGCGGGCAGTGACCCGCCGACGACGAAGCCGAAGAACCGCGGCCCGGCGGTCGCGACGAGACCGGGATCCGCCGCCCGGATCAGCTCCTCCAGCACCTGACCCGGCGGTGTCGGATTCGCGGGCAGGGGACCGCCGAAGGCGGCCCGCAATTCGGCCGCCCCGATGGCGGGTGCAACGCGCCGCTTGGACAGTGAGGCGCGGTACTCGGCGGCGGCGTCGGCGGCGCGGGACAGCAGGGCCGGCAACGCATCGGGCTCGTTCTGCACGCCCCAGGACGCTACGCGCGCCTGCATCGATCGGCTTGACCTCAACCCGACTTCACCTTCTAGCGTCGGGTCGTGCCGTCACGGTGCCCGATGAATTCGGGGGCGGCCGCAGGTCACCCGTTCACCGGAGTGCGACAGAAGCTGGAGGTGCCCCATGGACATGGAGGTCACCGCATGGAACTCGCTCTACACGACGATGACTGCGCAGGAGGAGCGCCGGCCGATCTCCCGCGCGACGCTGCGCAGGATCGCGACCTTCGCCCGTCCGCACCGCCGGCAGCTGTCCTGGTTCCTGCTGCTCAGCGTGGTCACCGCGGCGCTGGCCGTCGCGACGCCGGTGCTGGCCGGTCAGGTGGTCGACGCCATCGTCGGCGGGTCGGAGCCCTCAGTGGTGGTCCGGATCGCCGTGCTGATCGCGATCATCGCCGTGCTGGAGGCGGGTCTCGGGCTGTTGACCAGATGGTTCTCGGCCAGCATCGGTGAGGGCCTGATCCTGGATCTGCGTCGGGCCGTCTTCGATCATGTGCAGCGAATGCCGATCGCGTTCTTCACCCGGACCCGAACCGGTGCGCTGGTCAGCCGGTTGAACAACGACGTGATCGGTGCCCAACGCGCCTTCAGCGACACCCTTTCCGGAGTGGTGGCCAACCTGGTCACGCTGGTGCTGACACTGGTGGTGATGATCGGCATCTCGTGGCAGATCACCCTGCTGGCTTTGCTGCTGCTGCCGGTTTTCGTCCTGCCCGCCCGTCGGATGGGGACGAAACTCGCCCGCCTCGAGCGGGAGGCCGCAAACCTCAACTCGGCGATGAGTACCCAGATGACGGAACGGTTCTCGGCCCCCGGCGCGACCCTGGTCAAGTTGTTCGGCCGACCCGCACGGGAGTCTGCCGAATTCGCCGCCAGAGCGGACCGGGTCCGCGACATCGGTGTCCGGACAGCAATGGTCCAGTGGGTCTTCATCACGGCGTTGACCCTCGTGTCCGCCCTCGCGCTGGCCCTGGTCTACGGCCTCGGCGGCGTCTTCGCCCTCGCCGGGACGCTGGACGCCGGTGCCGTCGTCTCTCTCGCGCTGTTGCTCACCAGGCTGTACGCCCCGCTGACCGCACTGGCCAGCGCCAGGGTGGAGGTGATGAGCGCGCTGGTCAGCTTCGAGCGGGTCTTCGAGATCCTGGATCTCACCCCGCTGATCCAGGAACGCTCCGATGCCGAACCCGTTCCGGACGGGCCGGTCACCGTGGAGTTCGACGACGTCCGGTTCGCCTACCCATCGGCCGACAAGGTGTCGCTGGCCTCGCTGGAGGAGGTCACCACGCTGGATACCCGCGGCGGGGTGGAGGTGCTGCACGGCGTGTCCTTCCGCGCCGAACCAGGTCGGATGATCGCCCTTGTCGGAACCTCCGGTGCCGGGAAATCGACCATCGCGCAACTGGTTCCGCGGCTGTACGATCCCGACCGGGGCACGGTCCGCATCTCCGGTGTCGACATCAAGGACCTGCGGACCGAGTCGGTGCGCGACACCATCGGAATGGTGACCCAGGACGGCCACCTGTTCCACGAGTCGGTGCGGGCCAACCTGCTGCTGGCCCGTCCGGAGGCATCGGAGGAGGAGCTGCTGGACGTGCTCGAACGGGCCCGGCTCGGTCCGCTCGTGGCGTCCCTGCCGGACGGCCTGGACACCGTGGTGGGCGAACGGGGTTACCGGCTTTCCGGGGGCGAGCGTCAGCGGCTGACCATTGCTCGCCTGTTGCTGGCCCGGCCCCGGGTGGTGCTTGCTCGACGAGGCGACCGCGCATCTGGATTCGACGTCCGAGGCCGAGGTACAGGCGGCGCTCGCCGAGGCGCTCGCAGGCCGCACGGCGATCGTCATCGCGCACCGGTTGTCCACGGTCCGGGCCGCCGATCAGATCCTGGTGGTCGAGGCCGGCCGTATCGTGCAGCGCGGCACCCACGCAGAGTTGCTGGCCGCGGGTGGACGGTACGCCGAGCTGTACCGCACCCAGTTCGACCAGCAGTCATCCGCACGCTCAGCAGCCGTCGCCGGCTGAGCATCAGGGACGGTCGAGCAGGTCGTCGACGATCCGGCCGAGTCTCCGGGTCAACGCGGCATCGGATTCGGCGTCCGCAGCACCCACCGCAACGACGTCAGGTCCTCCAGCGGCTCGCTCGGCCCGATCGACGGCCGCCTGCCACTCGAGGGACATCGGCACCGCCAGCCGCTGCATCAACTCCCGCGCGCCGGCCAGCAGCGGCGCGGCCCCCGGATCGGCCTGAGCGGCCAGCACGCATCCGAGACCCAGCAGCACCTCGGCGCACTCCGGATCCGCGGTGACCGGTCCGCCCCGCCGCAGACTGTGCATGAAGTTCTCTCGCGCCCTGCCGAGATCACCCGCACCGAAGGTGGCCCAGCCCAGGTTGACGGAGAACCGCAGTGGTGCAGGAGTGTCCCGGCCGGTGGTCTGCGGGAGATCCAGTGCTGCAGCGTCGAGAACGCCGACGGCGTCGGTGAAGCAACCGAGATTGACCAGCGCCAGGGAGAGTTCCAACGCCGCGGTCAGCCGCCGGGACGCCCAGGGCAGTTCCGGGAGCAGCTCCGTTGCGCGACTGGCCGATGCAAGTGCGGTTGCCCGGTCGCCGATCACGGCGTGGATGAGCGCCTGGGTGCTCAACGCCTGAGCCAGCAAATGCGGGTCCCAGTAGGCGGCGATCCGCACCGCGTGGTCGGCGTCGGCCTCGGCGGCCGCCGGATGCCCGCCGAGCCACTGCTCCACAGCCCGTACCGAATAGGCCGACACCACCGATTCGGTGTCCTCGGACGGGTCGAGAGTTCCTGATGGCGGAGGTGGTGTCGGCCAGGACGGTAGCGGGATCATGGTTCTGCAGCAGCGCCGCGCGTCTGACTTGCAGCCGGGCCCGTCCGCGGGCCGGTAGGGCCGGACCGGCCAGCGCCGAGCCCAACCATTTCGTCCCGGCAAGTCGCGCCCCGGAGAGCTGCCAGTATTCGGCGAGCGTCAGGCCGATCTCGGTTGCGGCGTCGCCGTCATCGTCGGCGAGGGCGCTGGCCAGGGCCTGGAGGTAGTCCTCCTGGTGCTCCCGGACGTCGTGGAACAACTCGTCGCTGCCGCGTTCCCGGCTCCAGCGGTCGGCGAACCATCGCCGGTGCCGGACACGGAGTTGGACGAGCTCGCCCGCCGGGACGGCTTCCATGGCCAGCTCGCGAAGGACGGTGAGCAGCCGGAAGTGCAGTCGGCCCGGGTCACGTCGATCGACCTGGACCAGTGCGTCTCGAACGAGCGTGGGCAGGGCCGTCTCGATATCCGCGCCGGTTTCGCCGTCGAGCGTCAGTATCGTCCGGGCCGACTGGCGATCGAAGCTCCCGGCGAAGATGCCCAGGCGGCGAAATGTCTTCTGTTGCAACGGGTTGAGCTGGTCCAGACTGGTCGCAAATGTCATCCGCAGGGAACGCTGCCGGCGCCGCCGGGTGGCCTCTGCCGGCACGTCGAGCGGTGACCGGACCATGTCGACCAGTTCGCTCAGGCTGCGTACGGACCCCTGCCCGGCGACGAGTTCGAGCGCCAACGGCAAGCCGTCGACGCGCCCCGCGATCTCGGCCAGCATCGCGGTGCTCGGACCGCCGCGGTCGACCGGGATGGCCCGGTCGGCGAGCCGCTGCACCAGCATCTGCACCGCCGGGGCCTTCCACGGGTCGGCGTCGGGGGCCGGGACGATCAGCGGCTCCACCGGCCAGACCAACTCGCCCGGAACACCCAGCGGGCGGCGGGATGACACCAGGACCTGGGCCGCCGGGTTTCCCTCCAGGACGCTCATGGCCAGCGGTCCCAGCGCGTCGGCCACCACCTCCGCCTCGTCGACGAGCAGCAGCCAGGCGTCCTCGGCGAGGGCCGCGACCAGCGATCGAACGGCCCCACGCCGCGACACCTCGAGCCCGAGCGACGACGCCACCGTCTCCGCCAGTTCCGCTTCGTCAGCGGCCGTGACGGCGCCCAGCTCGCCGTACTCGATGGGCCGTCGGTCGCGGTAGTGGGCACCGATCTCCAGCAGCAGCCGGGTTTTCCCGACACCGCCGGGACCGACCAGCGTGATCAGCCTGCGGCCCGCTTCGATGGCGTCGGTCAGGCCGACCAGTTCGGTCTCCCGGCCGATGAGAGTGGTGAGCGGCACCGGTGGACGCCGCGGTTCCCGGGTCCGGGCCGGTGCCCCGGACCGCGCAGAAGGTCTGGAAGCTCTGGGTCCGGCCGGTGACAGCGACGGATCCTGGCGCAGGATCAGGCTGTTGAGCCGGCTGATCGACGGCCCGGGTTCGACTCCGAGCTCATCGCGTAGCGTCCGGTGCAGGTCCCGGTAGATCGCGAGCGCGGCCGCTTGGCTGCCGCCCCGGTAGGCGGCGAGCATCGCGAGTTCGTGCCCCCGCTCGCGCAGCGGTTCCGCCCGCATGACCGCCGCCGCCAGGGCTCCGGCCTCGTCGGGGTCACCGGCCTCCAGGTGGTCCAACAGGAGTTCTGCGAGCTCCTGCTGGGCGGCCACCCGGAGATCGAGCAGGCGGGCCCGGTCGGCATCGACGAGCTGCCCGGTCACCCCGGCGAACGGTTCCGGGCCGCGCCAGTCGGCGAGCGCCCGGCGGTACAGCGGGCACGCCGTGGTGGCGTCATCGCCCCGCCTCGCCCGCCGGGCGGACTGCAGGTGGTCGGTGAACGTATCGGCGTCGGTGACGGTGCTCCGGCCGACCAGGTACCCCGCCTCGCGGCGCTCGACGGCCGCCGCCCCGCAGAGCCTGCGCAGTCTGGCCACGGCGGTGTGGACGACAGTCACGGTCATGCCGTTCTCGTTGCGCCACACCAGATCCAACAGTGTCTCGGGGGTTACGGGAGTTCCCCGACGCAACACCAGGGCGGCGAGCAGGTCGCGCTGCCGCCGGCCGGGGACGCTGACGGGACCGTCCTCGATCTCTACGAGCAGCGGGCCCAACACTCCCACTCGCATCCCGGTATCGAATCACAAACCGGCCGGCCGCCAGACGGTCACGGCGTGGGAGGCGTCGATCTCGACGGTGCGCGATCCGGCCGCGGCTCGGCAAGGGCCGCTGCGTGACGGCCATCAGTGACGCGACCTCGGGAGCCACGTCGGCGGCGAAGACCTGCCGGACAGTCGCATCCGTCCGATCACAGACCGGGTCATCGTTCCCGACGCGTCACATCGGCCAAGTGGTGGTGATCCGGAGCCCGCCGGTTGGCGATGCCTCGGCGACGGCGTCGCCGCCGGCCGCTCGGCTGCTCTCGCGGACCAAAGCGAGGCCGAGTCCGCTCCCGCCCGGCTTGGCTTGCGAGCCGCGGGCGAACCTCTCGAAAACTGCTTCCCGCTCCTCAGCGGCTAGTCCTGGACCGTCGTCGGTCACGGTCAGCCTTACTTGGTTCGCTGCTCGGGTGAGTTGTACGCCGACCTGGTGGTTCGCGTACTTCAGGGCATTGCCGACGAGTTCGTCGACCACCCGGTCGAGTACGCCGACCGGCGCGCGCATCGTGAGGCCGGGTTCCACAGTCGCTGTGAGGTGGACGGCGCCTTGCACGGCGGCCGGCTGCGACGCGGCGACGCGGTCGTCGACCACGACGGAGGCATTGATGCGCGTCGGTTTCGCCCCCGAATCGGAGCGCGCGAGTTCCAGGACCTGGTCCAGGCGCCTGGCGAGCCGGTCGACTTCGGACAGCGCCGCTGCCGCGTTGGATCGGACGGCATCATTTCCTGTCAAGTCCTCGATGGCCTCCAACCGCAGCCGTATTCCGGTCAGCGGTGTCCGCAGGTGATGCGAGGCGTCTGCGGCCACACGCTGCTGCCGGCCGATGAGATCACCGAGTCTGCCCGCTGTTGAGTTGAGTGCTCCGGCGACCTGACGCACCTCCCTCGGTCCGTGTTCGACGTCGCCCCGAAGCGTGAGGTCGTCCGGCAGTCCGCGTGCGACACCGGCGAGGCGGTGCAGCGGGGCCGCCAGCGAACGGGCCAGTAGCCAGGCCACCAGGGCCGCAGCCGCGACCACGCTGACGATGAAGGCCACCAACGAACGCCGGGTTGCGGCGACGACGGCGTCCACCTGGCTCTCGGGCAGGGAGAGTCGCACAGCTGCAACGACCTGTCCCTGGTCGACGACCGGTGCCGCGACAAACCGCAGGGTGCCGCCGAGGGTTGCCGAACTGCGGATGTCGGAGGAGAGATCACCGGCCAACGCCCGGTCGATCTCGGGGCGGTCGAAGGTGCGGTCCAGGGCGCTGAGATCGGAGTCCGCCGCCAGGGTGAGGTCGCGCCGAACGACGACGACCCGCGCGCCGGTGCGTTCTGCTGCCGCCGAAACCGTTGCCTGCCATGATGACTCGGGCGCAGCGGCGAGCTGTGCAGCGGTGACGAGGGTGTCGACCTGAAGGCCGGCGACGAACGCCGCTCGCTGGTCGCGGTCGACCATGATGCCGAGCGGTACGGCGAGCGCGATCGCGACCGCGCCGGTCAGCGCCACCAGGGCAAGCACCAGCCGCCTGGTCATGCCTTCGGCTCGACCAGGCGGTACCCCACCCCGCGCACCGTCTCGATCAGCCCCGGATCACCGAGTTTGCGTCGGACCACCGAGACGTGGACGTCGAGCGACTTGCCGGTTCCGTGCCAGACAGGATCCCAGACGCGGGCCAGTAACTCGTGACGTGGGACGACCCGGCCGGGCTCCTCCGCGAGCACAGCGAGCAGGTCGAACTCCTTGGCCGTGAGTTCCACCGGCGCCCCGTCGACGGCAGCAACCCGCCGCACCCGGTCGACGTGCACGCGACCGCTTGCCAGCGGCGTCTCGATCCTTCGTCGCCGCGCGATCGCTCGGATCCGCGCGCTGAGCTCCCGCACCGAAAAAGGCTTGACGACGTAGTCGTCGGCTCCGAGTTCGAGCCCCACGACGCGATCAGTCTCGTCACCCCTGGCGGTCACGATGATCACCGGGACATCGCTGCACTGTCGCAGCGCCCTGAGTACATCGAGCCCTTCGCCGTCGGGCAGTCCGAGGTCGAGCAACACGACGTCGACGTGGTGCGCCGCTGGCAGTACCTCGCTAGCCGTACCGGCATGCTCGGCTTCGATCCCGTTGCGCCGCAACCCCTCCAGCAGCGGTTCGGCGACGGCGGGATCGTCTTCGACGACGAGAGCTTTCATCGGTGCCGCCTCCGTCCGGATCGTGCTGTGGCTACCATCATGCTCATGCGGGTCGGGTGGACGTCTCTGGCCGTGGCGCTCGTCGCAGTCTGCGTCGCCGCAGCCGCGGTCGCCGCGGTCTCGGCGATGCCAGCCGCCGAGCCGGCTCCGGCGGCAATCCCGATCGCCGTCCCGGCGTCAGCCACCGGTATCCCGTCCCGGGTCCCGGCGCCCTCGCCAGAAACTCCACTGCCGCCGCCACCGACGGCCGCCGGTGGGCTTCCCGATCCGTCCGCGACCGACACGATGCGGACCGACGACGGTCCCGGTGACGATCACCGGTCCGGCGGCGATACCGACGAGGGTGACGACTGATCCCTCGCGCCGTCCGCGGCCCGTACCCACGCCGCCGACCATCAGTGTGCAGCGATTCCATTGAATCGCAGGGCTTTTCGTGGGCAGCCACGAACCGCTCGGAGAGCCGCACGGGTGTCGGCTCCTTCGACGCGACCCTCGGGGAGCACCGGGAAACCCCACCGATCGAGGGCGATCAGGGCGGGGGCCAGGTGTGCGCACATCCCAATGCCGTCGCAGACCACCGGATCGATGGCAAGGGTGCCGGGCACGGCAGGTGTCTGCTTCATGATGCTTCCCACCGGCGAGCGTCACGAGCGGTGCAGTCACCGCGACGGTGCAGCTCCACCTCGGCAGCGAATGTTGCCAGGGCGCTCCGGAGCATCCGCACGGCGCCGTCGGGTAGCCGGCAGGCGCCCCGACCGTCGACCAGTCCCAGCAGTTCGTGGAGCCTGTCCAGGTCCCGCCGTCGTGGCCGGCCGGCCAATCGGGTGGTGAGCCCTGCGATGGCCGGCAGGCCGAACCGGCACGGCCCGCACTGACCTGCCGATTCCCCGGCGAGCCAGGCCGCGATCGGGGCGGTTGCCCGAAGCCCGCACTCACCCTGGGCCAGGGTCAGCAGTACACCGGCGCCCAGTGAACGCCCCGAGGCCAGCAATGCCTGCGGATCGATCGGTAACCCGCCCAAATCCCGCCAGGGAACCCACTCGCCGCCATAGCCGCCGAGCAGAACCGCCTGCGGTGCATGCACTCTCACGCGGTCCAACACCTCGCCGAACGTCTCCCTCGCCGGCGCCTCCACGACGAGCCGGCGATCTCGGTCGGTGACCGTGATCAGCGAGGTCGGCTCATGCCACTCGGCGCCGGTCCGGGCGAGCAACCCCAGGCGGGCGAGCGTTTCGACGTTGTGGACCAGCACCGGTGTACCGCCGGCCCACGATCGACCCGGCTCGAACGTCGCTCGAGGAAGGGCCGGTCCGCCCTGGACGGCGCGGATGATCGCCGAGGACTCCCCGGACAGATACCGCTCGGCGGTCGTGACGATCTCGGGTCGCGGGCCCGGCCATGCGGCACGCTCGGCGATGGCCCTGTGCATGCTTTCCACCGACGGTGAAGCCTGCTCGGCCAGCCAGATCACGATGCGCCGCGCCCCGATCATGGCGGCCGCCACCTGGGCGCCGTCGAGGATCAGGTGGGGGCGCAACTGCAGCAGCGTCGCGTCTTTACCGGAGGCTGGCTCCCCCTCGGCGCCGTTGGCGACCAGTGTCCAACCGGTCACCGGCGCCGTCCGTGAGGCCGCCACCTTGGTAGCGACCGGGAAGTGCGCCCCACCCCGGCCGGTCAACGCGACCGCTCGCAGTTGCCGCTCCAGCCACTGCGGGTCGCTGATCTCCGGGAGGCCGCCGAAGGCGCACGTGTGCTCGGCGTAATCGTGGCGATGGCCGCTTGCCTTACCGCCGCGAACGGGGACAGCAGCGCCGCCGATCAGCCCTGCGGAGGACGTCGTCGCCCTCATCGGGGGCCTGTCCTGACAGTTGTGGGTTGCGGTACGGCAGCCTGCGGGTACTCCACCGGTCTGGTGGCGGCGTACCGCCACCAGGCCGCGCCCAGGACCGCCAGCCCCGCTGCGAGGTAGGCCGGAGTCCACGCCCGGGTGTCGGACCCGGCGAGCAGGGCGTGCGCCCAGGCGGTCAACCAGGCCAGGGCGGCGAACCGGTGCAGGCTGCGCCACCACCGCATCGTCACCCTCCCGGCCAGCGCGGCGGACAGTCCGGCGACGACGCCGGCCCACAGTGAGATGAGACCGAGGGTGACTGGCACCGGTCGATAGCCGGCGCCCATCGGCAACAGGGCGCCGGCCCAGCCGACATCGGCGTACGGGTCCAGTGCAAGGACCACGACGTGGAGGACGGTGAACACCACCGCGAAGACCGCGAGCGAGACATGCAGCCGCAGCCGGGTCGCCGGCCGTGGCCACCGGAGCCGAGCCCGGTCCGGATGCGAGAGCACGATTCCGGCGAGAGTGGCCGCGGTCAGCAGCACGAAAGCGGAGGCACCGGCTGCCCGGGCGACCAGCCACATCGGCATCTGGTTGCTGCTGAGCTGTAGCCAGACCAGCCCGGTGAGGCCGCCACACGCTGCGGCGGACCCAGCTATCCCGGTGACCCGACCGGCCGCCCGGAGGAGATCAGGAGCCGGCATGGTCGACCTGCCACAGGACGTGGTCGTCGGCTGCCGGGCTGACCCGGACCCGACCCGAGTTCTCGACCCAGACCGCGGCGAGTCCCTTGGCAACGGCATGGGCTGCGATGTCCCCGGCACCCACGACGAAGAGAGCCTTGCTCCAAATTTCTGCCCAGCCGGGGTCGGCATGGATGACCGTGACCGACGCCAGGCCGGTTGTCGCCGGGCGGCCGGTGCGTGGGTCGATCAGGTGATGGACAACCTGTCCTGCTACCCGCCATGTTCGTAACCTGATCGACGAGGTCGCCACCGCACGGTCCGAGACGTCCAGCACCGCAACGGGTTGGCGCTGTTCGGCTCCGGCCGGAACCAGTGGATCCTCCACGGCCGCGCGCCATCCCGTGCCCTCCGGGCCGGTTCCCCGGGTTGCCAGATCCCCGCCTGCCTCGACCATGACGGCCGCCCCGCAACCCTCGAGCATGCTCATGGCCCAGCGAACGGCCAACCCCTTGCCGATGCCACCCAGGTCGATCGGCGCCGGCCCTAAACGGACCCGGGCGCGATGGTCGTCGAATCTCGGCCGCCATGGCCGACGCGCACGGATGCACTGACCCGGGTCCGCGGCCGTCGACCTGCACATTGCCGGTGGCGAACGGCAACGAACTGTCGTACCCGCTGGCCAGCAGTGATCGCAGCACCCTGGGGTCGAACAGACCACCGGTGCTGCGGTATGCCTGGTGGGCTTCGTGGATCGCCGCGAAACAGCTGTCCGGGACGTGATGCCAGCTCCGCGGGGCGGCGTTGGCGGTCATCAGCGGGCTGCACGGGTCGAACCTGGTACAGGCGGACTCGATCTCGCCGAAGAGGTGTTCCACCCGGTCGGCCGCGGCCGCAGCCTCGTCGACCTCGACCCCGACGAGCTGCACCGTCACCTGAGAGGCCATGGCACGGAAGCTGTGTGCGCGCAGCGCCGCGGTCGACGTGGTGATCGGTTCAGGCACCGGATGCTCCCGTTGTGGCGTGCGCAACCGGTGCGGGGGCGCTGGTCGGTGGAACATCGACCGGCACGGGCGAGGGCGCCTGGACCAGGTCTGCTGCGCCCCGGTCGAGCTGGAGCAGTTGCGCTTCGGCCTGTCCGAGGAGCACCTGCAACCGCGAGAGCCGCAGGGAGGTAGACGATTCGAGCCCGAGCGAAACGTCGGCAGAGGGTGCGGCGGCATCGAAACGGTGATCCTGCGGCGGCCTCGACGGAAGGGACCGGCGGTGTGTCGGCGGCGCGTGGGTCGTGTCCGCTCACCCACATCACGGTCGCGGCCAGGAAGGCCAGCGATGCTGGCGCCACCACGCCGAGCGACAACCACGACGGCCGGCTAGTCATCCTGCTCATCCCCATCCTGCACATCCGCGTCGTGATGTCCCTCGTCACCGTCGTCCCCGCCGGTGCTCGCCGAACCCGACGCTCCGGTCACGGTGTGGGCCGGGGGAGCCGCGCCAGGGGTGGCCGCGGCTGGGGTGGGCGGGGACGTGGCGGTGGCGGCAGGTGCTGTCGTGACAGAGGAGGACGCCGTGGAGGCCTGCCCCACCAATGCCTGAAGTCGGCTGTTGATCGCAGCGAGGCGCGCCTCGGCGTCCGCCACCGCTCCCGCAGGATCGGAGGTCGGAGTGGTCGCCGGGCCGGCGACAAGGGTCTGCGACGGTACGACAATCGGGATGCTGACCGGCTCTGCGGGGAGCGGGACAGCCGCTGCACTCAGCGTCCATGCACCCACGGTCAAGGCCGCCCCCACTCCCAGAGTTGCCACTGCGATCCGGCCTGGTTTCATCTGCTGTCCTTCCATCGGCGGGCGTTGGCTCCAGCCAACAGGTCGCAGGCAAGACGAACCCTCGCCCAACCTGAAGCTCAGGTAAGGAGGCTCGGAGCGCTGGTGATGGTGGTCACCGCAGACCGTGCGCCGGCAGCGGAGAGGACCTTCGTCCCTGACGGATGACCGGGCCCTCGATCACACTTCGGTTCAGGTGTGTCAATGGTGGGAGGCCGGCAGTCGTGACGGCAATGCGCAGCGTGTGGGCCGCGAACAAGGAGCGGGCGCTGTTCTTCGCGTCCACGGTGCTGCTGCTGGCCGGCGGCGCCGCATGGTTGCTGTCCGCATCGGGAGCAGCGACAGCACTGTGGATCGCCGGAACGGTTCTGGGATTGGTGTTCTCGGTGGGCTGGACGGTCACGGCCGTCCGTCAGGGCCAGCTGAGCGTCGACGTCATCGCGGTGCTGGCCCTGGCCGGAGCGCTGGTGGTCAATGAGCCGTTCGCCGGAGCGATGATCACGGTGATGCTGGCCAGCGGTCAGTTGTTGGAGGCCAGGGCTGCGGCGCGGGCGCGCCGGGAACTGAGCATGCTGGTCGAACGGGCCCCGCGGTCGGCGCGCCGCAACGTCGGTGGCACCGTCGTCGAGGTCCCGGTGGATGACGTGGTGATCGGTGACCGCCTGCTGGTCGGCACCGGTGAGATCGTCCCGGTGGACGGCCGGCTGCTGACCACTGCCGTGTTGGACGAGTCCGCGCTCACCGGTGAGCCGCTGCCGGTCGAGCGGATCACCGGCGCGGATGTGCGCAGCGGTGTGGTCAACGCGGGGCAGCCGATCGACCTGCTGGCAACGGCGGTCGCGGCCGAATCGACGTATGCGGGCGTCGTCCGCCTGGTGGAGCAGGCCCAGGCCTCGTCGGCCCCGTTCGTCCGCGCCGCCGATAGGTTCGCCATCTTCTTCGTGCCGTTGACGCTCGTCCTGGCCGGGGCGTCCTGGGCGGTCAGCGGTGATCCGGTGCTGGCCGTTGCGGTGCTGGTCGTCGCAACACCGTGCCCGCTGCTGCTCGCCGCTCCGATTGCGATCATGTCCGGGCTTTCCCGAGCCGCGCACATCGGCGTCGTCATCAAGGGTGGTGGCGCGCTGGAGGCCCTGGCGGCCGGCCGGGTCATGCTGTTCGACAAGACGGGCACCCTGACCCAGGGCCACCCGGTGCTGGCGGACGTCATCACGGCGGCCGGTTTCGATGCCGACGAGGTGCTGCGACTGGCCGCGTCCCTTGACCAGGTGTCGCCGCACGTGCTGGCCAGCGCGATCGTCACCGGTGGTACCCGGCGGGGGCTTGCCCTGCAGATGCCGGAGAACGTCCGGGAGGTGCACGGCTACGGCCTCGAGGGGACCGTCGGCGGCCGTCGGGTGAGGCTCGGCAAGGGGTCCTGGATCGTCGGTGACACGACGCCGGCCTGGGTCCGTCAGGTGCGCCGACGCGCCGACCTGGACGGCTCGCTCACGGTGTTCGTCGCCGTCGACGACCAACCGGCGGGCGCGTTCCTGCTGCAGGACGCGATCCGGCCCGACGCCCCCCGGATGGTGCGGACACTGCGCACGGCCGGGATCAGTCGCGTCGTACTCGTCACCGGTGACCGGACCGACATCGCGGACATGATCGGGCGCATCGTCGGCGTGGACACCGTGCTGGCCGACTGTGATCCCGCGGACAAGCTCGCCGCGATCGAAAGGGAGTCCGCGAACGGCCCGACGATCATGGTGGGTGACGGGGTCAACGATGCTCCAGCGCTCGCCGCGGCCGGTGTCGGGGTGGCGCTCGCCGCGCGCGGCGCGACCGCGTCGTCCGAGGCCGCCGATGTCGTGCTCACGGTCGACCGCATCGACGCGCTGGGAGACGCCATCCTGATCGCGCGCCGCTCGAAGAAGATTGCACTGCAGGCGGTTCTGGTCGGTATGGGACTGTCGCTGGTCGCAATGGTCGCGGCCGCCGTCGGGTTGTTGCCACCCGCAGCGGGCGCTGTCGTCCAGGAGGTCATCGATGTGTTGGCGATCGGCATCGCGCTGCGAGCTGTCCTGCCCGGCCGGGTGCACACCATCGCGATGCCCGCCGAGGACATCGCCACCGCGGTCCGCCTCCGGGCCGAACATGACGCCACGCTGCCGCTGATCGAGCAGATCCGATCGGTGGCCGACGAGTTGTCCTCCCATGACTGCGATCTGGAACCGGTGCGGGTCCTGCTGGGCCGGCTGGAAGGCGAGTTGCTGCCGCACGAGCGGGCCGACGAAGCATTGTTGGTTCCGCTGGTGGACCGGGCGTTGGGCGGAACCGACGCGACCGCGGCGATGAGTCGCACCCACGCGGAGATCGAACACCAGGTGTCCCGGCTCGACCGGCTCCTGGCAGCACAGGGCGGGGACCCCGCCCAACCCGAGGACGTGATCGAACTCCGCCGCCTGCTCTACGGGCTCTACGCCGTGCTCCGACTGCACAACGCTCAAGAGGAGGAGGGTGCGTTCAGCCTGGTGCCGGATGGGGCCGCGAGCCATACCGCGTGACGGCTCACCAGCGGATCTCGTGGATCTGGTTGTCGGCGCGCACCTCAAGCGACCGTTCCGGCCAGCAGCGCAGCGGGATGCAACCGGAACTGGTCCGGATCGTCCGTTTCCTGCTGAGCGCCCAGCGACAGCAGTCGGCGGCGGAGCCCCCCGTGCCCTACGTCGACCCACAACGTGAAGCACTCGATCCCGGAGTCCAACGCGGAGCGTGCGGCGGCAGCCGTCAACCTGCGGCCGACCCCTCGGCCCTGCTGTTCGTCGATCACCTCCAGGGCGATCTCGGCGTGCGCGCTGACAGCGTTCGGATCGCCACTGCCGTGCCGGATCCAGCGCGCGATGCCCACCGGCTCGCCGCGGATCTCGGCGGCCAGTGCCACGTGGAACCCGGGCCGGAGGTCGACCAGCGCGCGCACGGCCGACGCGGACAGGGCCGGCGCCGCCCGCTGGTAACGCAGGAACCTCGACCGGGGTGAGAGGCCCTCGAAGACTCGCAGGAGGGGGGCGTCCTCGGCGGGTTCGAGCGGGCGGATCAGGAGCAGGTCGTTGGGTACGTGACAGCAGGCGGGCATGACGACCACCGTCGTCCCCGGGTCTGTCGCGGATCTGTCGTAGACCTGTCGGGCCGCGGAATCCCACCGCCTACGCTGAGATCCATGCCTGATCAGCCGATCGATCGCCACAGTCCGCCGGCGCCCGGTTCGTCGGCCATGCGCCGCGCGCTACGGCGGGCACGGGACGGCGCCGTGCTGGATGTCACCGAGGCAGGCGTCCTGCTGCATGCGACCGGCGACGACCTGGCCGATCTGTGCGCGAGTGCGGCGAGGGTTCGGGACGCGGGCCTTGCGAACGCCGGTCGCCCTGGAGTCATCACCTACTCCCGCAAGGTGTTCATCCCACTCACCCGGCTCTGCCGCGACCGCTGCCATTACTGCACATTCGTCACCGTCCCGGGTCGGCTGCCGGCCGCGTATCTCTCGCCCGACGAGATCTTGGAGATCGCACGGCAGGGCGCGGCACTGGGTTGCAAGGAAGCCCTGTTCACCCTCGGTGACCGACCTGAGGACCGCTGGCCGCAGGCCCGCGAGTGGCTGGACAGCCACGGCTACGACAGCACGCTGGCTTACCTGCGGGCAATGGCGATCCGGGTGCTGGAGGAGACCGGGCTGCTGCCGCACCTCAACCCCGGGGTGATGACGTGGCAGGAGATGCAGCGGCTCAAGCCGGTCGCCCCGTCGATGGGGATGATGCTGGAGACCACGTCGACCGAGATCTTCACCAACCCGTCCGGCGCACACTTCGGTTCTCCCGACAAGGACCCGGCCGTGCGGCTGCGGGTCCTCGAGGACGCCGGCCGCAGCACCATCCCGTTCACCACCGGCGTGCTGGTCGGCATCGGCGAGACGATCACCGACCGGGCGGAGTCGTTGTTCGCGATCCGCAAGGTCGCCCGGCAGTACGGGGCGATCCAGGAAGTGATCGTGCAGAACTTCCTGGCCAAGCCGGACACCGCCATGCGGTCCGCCCCCGACGCGGGCCGCGACGAGTACCTGGCCACCATCGCGGTCGCGAGAATGGTGCTGGGGCCCGCGATCTGCATACAGGCACCGCCCAACCTGTCGGCACCGGAGGAGCTGGCCGGTCTGCTCGCCGCCGGGATCGACGACTGGGGCGGGGTGTCGCCGCTGACGCCGGATCACGTCAACCCGGAACGGCCGTGGCCGCAACTGGATGCGCTGGCCGCGCTGACCGCGGCGGAGGGCTTCACCCTGCGCGAGCGGCTCACCGCCCACCCCTCGTACGTGCTGACCGGTGAGCCGTGGCTCGACCCCAGGGTGGCGCCGCACGTCACCGCGCTCGCCGACCCGCGGACCGGGCTCGCGCTCGAAGGCGTTGTGCCCCACGGCCTCCCGTGGCAGGAGCCGGACCCCGACTGGGGCTCCGCCGGTCGACTCGACCTGCACACCGCCATTGACACCGAGGGCCGCCGCACCGACACCCGCAGCGACTTCGATGCCGCCTATGGCGACTGGGACGTGCTGCGCGAGGAGGTTTCGGCGCGGCCGTCACGAGCCCCCGTCACCGTCCTGGACGCCGACGTGCGTGCGGCCTTGCGGGCGGCCGAGCGGGATCCTGCCGGGTTGACCGACCGGCAGGCCCTGGACCTGATGCAGGCGGACGGTGCGGAACTCGACGCACTCTGCGCGCTGGCCGACGACATCAGGCGTGACGTCGTGGGGGACGACGTGACCTATGTGGTGAACCGGAACATCAACTTCACCAACGTCTGCTACACCGGCTGCCGGTTCTGCGCCTTCGCGCAGCGCCGCACCGACGCCGATGCTTTCACCCTGTCGCTGGAGGAGGTCGGCAAACGCGCCGACGAGGCGTGGGAGGTCGGCGCCACCGAGGTCTGCCTGCAGGGCGGCATCCACCCCGACCTGCCGGGCACCGCCTATTTCGACATCGCCGCCGAGATCCGGCGCCGACAGCCGGATCTGCACATCCACGCATTCTCACCGATGGAGATCGTCAACGGCGCTTCCCGAACGGGCCTGTCCATCCGCGACTGGCTGGTCAAGGCCCGGGAGTCCGGCCTGAACTCGATCCCGGGCACCGCCGCCGAGATCCTCGACGACGACGTGCGCTGGATCCTGACCAAGGGCAAGTTGCCGACCGCCTCCTGGATCGAGGTCGTCAGCACCGCGCACGACGTCGGCCTGCCGTCCAGTTCGACGATGATGTACGGCCACGTCGACACCCCGGCGCACTGGGTCGCCCACCTGAAGTTGCTGGCCCGGATCCAGGACAGCACAGGTGGTTTCACCGAATTCGTGGCGCTGCCGTTCGTGCATCAGAACTCGCCGATCTACCTCGCCGGGGTCGCGTCCGCCGGGCCGTCGCTGCGGGACAACCGCGCGGTTCATGCGATGGCCCGACTGCTGCTGCACGGCCGGATCGACAACATCCAGACGTCCTGGGTGAAGCTCGGTACCGACGGCTGCCGGGCCGTGCTGCAGGGCGGGGTCAACGACCTCGGCGGCACGCTGATGGAGGAGACCATCTCGAGAATGGCGGGCTCACAACATGGCTCGGCCAAGACCGTGGCGGACCTCGAGGCGATCGCCGCCGCCGCCGGCCGCCCCGCCCGGCAGCGCACCACGACCTACGGCGAGGTGCCTGCCGAGCGGGTGGCCGCCGGCCGGCGGGGCGGCCGGCTTCGGCTGCCGATCAGCTCCGGCTGAGTTCGTCCCCGGTCAGGACGCCGAGACGGCCTCGGGCTTCTTCTGCTCGACAACCTGCCGCTCGTCACGGGTCTCGATCGGAACCCTGCGCGGCTTGGCTTTGTCGGCGACCGGGATGGTGACGGTCAGGACGCCGTTCTCGTAGCTCGCGCTGATGTGTTCGGTGTCGACGCCCTCGCCGAGCGACAGCTGGCGCAGGTAGGTGCCGGTGAACCGCTCGCTGGCGATCCACTGCACGTCATCGGTCGACCGTGCGGTGCGCTCCGCCTTGATGGTGAGCGTGTTGTTGTCGACGCCGATGTCGACCGATCCCGGGTCGACGCCGGGCAGGTCGGCATGCAGGACGTAGTGGTCGCCGGCGCGGTAGAGGTCCATCGGCATGAACTGCGGCGTGCGCATCGAGGATGCCGGCACTGCCGCCAGCCGGGACGCAAGGCGATCGATATCACGGAACGGATCGAATCCCAGCACAGCAACCACCTCCTGGACTCCCAAGGTGCCCGCCACCCTGGCGGGCGCCGTCTCAGCTGTGCGAGGTCGATTTTAGCACTCGAGTGAGGAGAGTGCCAAGACCCTCGCCGGTAGCCATTGAGCGAGAAGTGCTGCGCAGCATCAGTAATCGCGTTGATCGACGTCAGCGAGCCAGCCAGGCGCTCGGATCATCGATCACGTCGGCCAGCACCGTGGATGCCGCTCCGGTCAGGGCGGCATCGTCGCGGATCGTCGCGGCGCTCACCTGCAACCCCGACCACGGGGCGGAGAGCACCCGGGAGCGCAAGGCGTCGTCGATCGTCGGGATCAGGAACGGGGCGAGTGCGGCGTAGATGCCGCCGAGCACCACGTTCTCGACGTCCATCAAGTTGATGGCGTTCGCGACCGCTGTTCCCAGCGCCCTGGCGCCGCCGGCGAGCGACTCCAGGGCGGCGGGGTTCGCGTCCTCGGCTGCCGCCTGCAGGTCGCCGATCGGCCGGTCCAGGTCGAGCCCCGCGGACCGCATCAGCGCGTCCTTCCCGGCGTACTGCTCGAGGCAGCCCGTCGAGCCGCACCGGCACAGTGGCCCGTTGGGGTCGATCACGGTGTGACCGATCTCGCCGCTCCAGCCGTGCCGGCCGCCGAAGACGGCCCCGTCGACAACCATGGCGCCGCCCACCCCGACCTCACCGGAGAGGTACAGGAACGACAGCCGGCCCGTGGGCCGCAGTGCGTCGGCCTCCGCGCGCGCGGCCAGGGTTGCCTCGTTGTCCAGCCGGATCCGCACGTCGACCGTCTCCGGCCGGGTCCGGAACTGCTCGACGACGTCCACGTCGCGCCACCCGAGGTTCGGCGCGAGCCGCAACGGGCCGTGCGGACGGTCGACCAACCCGGGAACGGCGAGGCAGCTGCCCGCCATCCGGATCCCGTCCGGGAGTTGCCCGGTCACCTCGCCGTACAGCTCCGACAGCCGACCCAGCACTTTTGCTGGGTCGCTGCCGCGGAAGTCTGCGGACTCCACCCGCCGGTTCAGCACTGCGCCGGACAGGTCGACCACGCGCAGCCCGAGGTAGTCGACATTGACCTCCATGCCGACGGCGGCCAGCGTCTGCACAGCGGGGACCAGCGGTACCGCGGGTCGACCGGCCCGCTGGGACATCACCGGGGGGAGCTCGGACACCAGCCGGGCGGAGATGAGCCGATCGGCCAGTGACGAGACGGTTGCCCGGGTCAAACCGGTCGCGAGAGCGATGTCGGCTCGCGATACCGGGGTCTGCGCATCGATGATCAACCTCAGCACGAGGCCGAGGTTGTGCTCCCGCAGGTTGGCCTGGCGAATGGCGGAAGCGCCGAGGGGTGTAGACCGGCGGGAGGGCATGGGTTGACCTTAGCGGTCCGATACGATAAGTTCACTCAAACAACAAATCAGACACCGACGAAGGAGTCTTGTCATGGTTGCTGCACCCACCCCAGAGGATCGTTTCTCATTCGGTCTGTGGACCGTCTCATGGCAGGGGCGGGACCCGTTCGGTGACGCCACCCGCCCCGCGCTCGACCCGGTCGAGGCCGTCGAGAAGCTGGCAGAGGCCGGCGCGTGGGGCGTGACGTTCCACGACGAGGACGTCGTCCCGTTCGGTTCCGATCCCGCCACCCGGGACAAGTTGCTCGGCGCATTCCGCGACGCCTGCTCGAGCAACAACATCACCATCGAGATGGTCACCACCAACCTGTTCACCCACCCGGTGTTCAAGGACGGCGGCATGACGTCGAACGACCGCTCGGTGCGCCGCTTCGCGCTGCGTAAGGTGCTGCGCAACGTCGACCTCACCGCGGACATCGGCGCCAAGACGTTCGTCATGTGGGGCGGCCGCGAGGGCAGCGAGTACGACGGGTCCAAGGACCTCAATGCTGCGTTCGACCGTTACCGTGAGGCCGTCGACACGGTCGCCGGGTACATCAAGGACAAGGGCTACGACATCAAGATCGCCCTCGAGCCCAAGCCGAACGAGCCCCGCGGCGACATCTTCCTGCCCACCGTCGGCCACGCGCTCGGCTTCATCGCGCAGCTCGAGCACGGCGACATCGTCGGGCTCAACCCGGAGACCGGGCACGAGCAGATGGCAGGCCTGAACTACACGCACGGCATCGCCCAGGCGCTGTGGTCGGACAAGCTGTTCCACATCGACCTCAACGGCCAGCGGTCGATCAAGTACGACCAGGACCTCGTCTTCGGGCACGGCGACCTGCTCTCCGCGTTCTTCACCGTCGATCTGCTGGAGAACGGCTTCCCGAACGGCGGCCCGAAGTACACCGGTCCGCGGCACTTCGACTACAAGCCGTCCCGCACCGAGGGCTTCGACGGCGTCTGGTCGTCCGTCCGGGCGAACATGGCGACCTACCTGCTGCTGAAGGAACGTGCGCTGGCCTTCCGCGCCGACCCCGAGGTCCAGGAGGCGATGGAGGCCTCCGGCATCACCGAGCTGGCCGTTCCGACGCTGGCCCCGGGCGAGTCGGTGGCCGACCTGCTGGCCGACGAGACGTCGTTCGAGAGCTTCGACGCCGAGAAGGCCGCTGCGCATTCCTTCGCGTTCGTGCACCTGAACCAGCTGGCGGTCGAGCACGCCCTGGGCGGTCGCTGAGGCGTCGCTCAGCGGTTGGTGGTCGCGGCGGCGCCGGCGAGGAATTGTGCAAGGGTGCGGAACATCGGGAGTCCGGTCTTGATCTCGAGGTAGGCGAACTGCCCCTGGGGGTTGACCTCGAGGAAGTAATACTCGCCGTCCAGTCCGACACGCATGTCGATGACGCCGAAGATCAGCCCGAGCTCAGCCATCAGCGTCGAGAGCGCCGCGCTCACCGACGCCGGCAATCGATGGGGCGCAAAGTCGACCGTGGTGTCCAGCCGGGAGTCCACCCTGCCCAGGCCCGCGGGCGAGTCGATGGTGACAGTCAATTCCGTGCCCGCGATCCAGACGATCCGCACGTCGGCCCGCGCGTCGATGTAATCCTGGAACGTCGTCGGTGATGTCCTGATCGACGGCGGCCGTTGCAGATCCCGATCGTTGACGACGCGCGTCTCGCTGAATTCGCCGCGCTGGGTGCCGTGCGTTTGTAGATCACGGCGCCGGGGCGGGACGCGATGAAATCTCTCGCCTCATCTGGATCGTTGGTCACCAGGGTTTCCGGAACCGCGAGGCGTGCCCGTCAGCGCCGAGGCGGAAACTGCCCTCCCGGTCGGGGAAATCACGCAGGTCCATCATGATCGCCTCGATGCCGTGCGAGCGCAGCAGGCTCGTGGCCAGGGCAGCGCCGTGCACGTCGTCGTGCTCGGTGACGATCAGGACGTCCCCGTCCGTCACGGGCGGGCGATCAATCGAGGCTGTCGCAGAGAGAGAAATCTCCACCGGTGCTCGCGCACGACGACCGGGTGATTCCCCCGTCGGGCCATGGCTCTGCAATGAATTGCAGATCAGCGGACCAGGCACGGACCTGTCGGTCGAATTGCTCGTCATCGGCGAAGACTGTCGGCTCATCGGGCAGCGTCATCGGTCGATCCGCGAAGTCGACCCGGAACGATTGACTGAACTCGGCCTCGGCTCCGATCCGGATGTCCAACTGCACCGGCCGGTTCCCGGGAGTATCCGAAAGCCCCTCCCATTCAACGATTCTCAGCACGTCTTCGCGCCGAAAATGCCAGGTGCCGTCCCCCGAACGAACCCTGATGACCTCGTCGGACTCGTCACTCTTCAGGTATCCACGCAACAATGGGGGCTGCGGTCTCGTCTGCTCGTCCATGTTTCCCCTCGATGTCGGCCCCGCACCATGTCAGAGCATTCTCGTCCACAAACACCGTCGTCAAGGGTGCAGCGGGTCATCGAACGGGGGAACGGACCAGAACCGTTCCGGCGGGCGCTGCGTACCCCCTGATGAGCCGGTCAGCGCCCACACCAACGAGGACGGCGACAACCTGCCGCTCGGCGACCGGTGGGCCTCCGGCGGCCCGGCCCGGGTTGGTCGCTGTCGGGTCAGCCGGCGACCGCGACCGGCTCCTGGAGTTCGGTCACCCACGACGAGGGGTCATCGCCGATCTCGATGTACAGCTCCCGGTTGTAGCCGGTGGACCGGTAGCCGTTCGCGTCGATCCACCTGGCCAGCGTCTGCACGGTTCCCATCACGTCATCCATCGAGCCGCGGTGGACGATCGTTGCGGCCGTTGGCATCTCGGGCAGGTCGGTCAGGGTGAAGTCGCCGGCTGCCGTCCTCTCGGGGACCGGCAGGGTGGCGTGCACGATGACGTCGCCGTCGCTCCCGTCCTTGTAGTAGGCGATCGCCGGTCCGACCGGGGTGACGCCGGCCCTGGTCAGCCGCCCGACGAGGTCGTCGTAGAGCGGCCCGATCACCGGGCTGATGAACTCCGGCGCGAAGCCTGCCGCGGTGGCGGTCAATTCCGCGACCCTGACTGCCGGGATCGTTTTGATCTGGATGTCGTCCGTTGGCATGGTGCCCTCCTGTTCGATGATGTGCAGTCGTGCCTCGACCTGGGCCAATCTGGCTGCGTCGTGGGCGATCTGGGATTGCAGCTGCGCTCTCCGCAGCCGCAGCATCCCGTGCAGTTCCTCCGCGCTGACCGTGTCGTCGAGGATGGACTGCACTTGGAGCAGGGTGAATCCGAGCTCCTTGAGCGCGACAATGCGGTTCAGCCTCGACAATTGCGCGGCGTCGTACGACCGGTACGCCGTCGCCGCGTCCACGTGCGCCGGTCGCAGCAACCCGACGGTGTCGTAGTGCCGCAGCATGCGCACCGACACCCGGCCGTGCCTGGCGAACTCACCGATGCTGAACATGGCACAGGTATACGGGCTGACACGGTGTCAGGGTCAAACTCAGCTTTCCTGCAGATGTGTGGCGTTGGTCCAGGAGGCGAGAAGGCCCAGCGCATCGGCGCTCCGGGAGGCCGGCTCTGCCGCGTACAGGGTGAGGGTCAGACCTGGTTCGGACAGCAGATCCATGCTCTCGTAGGCGAGATCCAGTTCGCCGACGGTGGTGTGGTGAAACTGCTTGCTGCCGGCGCCGTGCAGGCGGACATCGTGCCTACCCCAACGGCGACGGAAGTCCTCGCTCAGCGTCGACAGCTCGCCGACGAGATCGTGCATCCGCCGGTCGTGCGGGTCACGCCCGGCCTCGGTGCGCAGGATGGCCACACAGGTATCGGCCGCGGTGTTCCAGTCGGGGTAGAAGCGCTGAGAGTCCTCGTCGAGGAAGGTGTAGCGGGCGAAATTCGGGACCGCCCCGGTGGTGCGTTCGTAGAGGCTTGCGTGCATCGCGCGGCCGAGTTCGTTGGTGGCGAGCAGGTCCATCCGGCCGTTGCGGACGATGGCCGCCCCGCGGAACGAGTCGAGTATCCACAGCAGGGTTGGGTGGGGGGTCCAGGCCGGTCGGTTGCGCCGCGTCGAGCGCAGGATCGCGCCTGACCCGTTGGCCGCCTGCGCCAGGTGGAGCAGGTGGGCGCGTTCGGCGTCATCCAGGTGCAGGGCCCGGGCGATGGCGTCCAGGATCGAAGGGCTCACACCAGCCAGGACGCCGCGTTCGAGTTTGGCGTAGTACTCGACGCTGACCCCGGCCAGCGCGGCGACCTCCCCGCGGCGCAGGCCCGGGACCCGCCGCTGCCCGACGTCGGGCAGACCGACGTCGCGGGGGGTCACCTTCGCCCGTCGGGTGGTGAGGAACTCACGGACCTCGGCTCGGTTGTCCATGTCGACCACGGTAGGGCCCGGTCGGCCGGCGAAGGGTGCCCTGTCGGTACACGTCACGGCAGGGACTTCTCCGGACGGTCGGGTCGCCGTGGAATGGAAGCACCACACCACATCCACGTCGAGAAACCATGGGCCGCTGTGAAAACTCGGTCCGCGAACGGAGATCCCCCAGCGATGCACGTGACCACGCCGGTCCGCATGACCAAGGCCGTCCTGGCGACGGTGATCCTGGTCAGCGCGATCGCTCCCCTGGCCACCGACACGTATGTACCGGCATTCCCGCAGGTCGGCACGGACCTGGCAGGCACCGCAACCCAGGTGCAGCTCACCCTGACGACCTTCTTCATCGGAATGGCACTGGGCCAGCTGATCGGCGGACCGGTGTCCGACGCCCGTGGCCGCCGTGGCCCGCTGCTCCTCGCTCTGATGGTGCTGACCGTGGCGTCCATCGCCTGCGCTTTCAGCCCGTCGATCACCGCGATGATGGCGGCGCGTTTCGTGCAGGGCCTGTCCGGTGGCTGGGCGATGGTCACCGCGCGGGCAATCATCATCGACCTGTCGCACGGCCCGCAGCTGGTCCGCAGGCTGAACCTCGTCGCCGGCGTCGGTGGTATCGCGCCCATCGTCGGCCCGCTGATCGGCGCGGTGATCCTGCAGGTGTCCAGCTGGCGGGTGTCGTTCTGGGCGGTGGCCGCACTCGGCGCGCTGATGCTCGCAGCCGTCGTCGTCGGAATCCCGGAATCGCTCCCCGAAGATCGGCGCCACCAGGGCGGTCTGGCCCAGCTCGGCCGGACGGCGCGGCAGGTCGTCGGGCACCGCGGCTTCGTCGGCTACCTGATCGTGATGGCCTTCTCGATGGGGATCACCTTCGCCTACGTCGCCACCTCGGCGTTCATCCTGCAATCGATGAACGGCTTGTCGCCCGTCATGTACTCGGTCGACTTCGCAGCGAACGCCGTAGGTCTCGCGCTGGCAACCCTGCTGGCCGCGCGGCTCGCCGGCCGTGTCCCGACCCGCATCGTCATCACCGTCGGCCTTGCCGTGACGGGCGCGGCCGGACTCCTGCTGCTCGTCGGCGCGCTGTGGTGGGGCACCCCACTCGTCGTCGCCGTGGTGGCGTTCTTCCTGCTGATGAGTGCACAGGGACTCGTCGGGCCCAACGCCGGCGCTCTCGCCTCGGCCCAGGTGCCCGAGCACCCGGGTACCGGTTCTGCCGTGCTCGGATTCCTGCAGTGGTGCATGGCCGGTGTCGTGGCGCCCATTGCCGGCCTGGGCGGCGGGCACACAGCTGTCCCGATGGCGGTCATCATTCTCGTCCTGGTCGGTGTCTCGGTGGCCGCGCTGGTCGGCCTCACCCAGCAGGAATCGCCCGGCCGGGAACACCTCCTGGCCGTCCGCTGACGTTTCGGTCCGCTCCCAACGAAAGGCTCCATCACCATGCGCGCAGTCCTGATGCACGGCCCCCGCGACGTACGCGTCGAGAACCGACCCGACCCTGTCCTGCTCGCCGACACCGACGCGATCATCAGGGTGTCGGCCGCCTGTGTCTGCGGCTCTGACCTGTGGCCCTACCGCGGCACCGACCCGATCACCGCGCCGACCCCGATGGGCCACGAATACGTCGGCGTCGTCGAGCAGATCGGCGACCGGGTCGAAAAGATCGCTGTCGGCGACTTCGTCGTGGGCTCCTTCTTCGCCTCCGACAACACCTGCGAGATCTGCCTGGCCGGCTACCAATCGCGCTGCGTCCATGCAGAACTCATGGGCAGCATGGGGACTCAAGCCGAACTGGCCCGCGTGCCGTTGGCCGACGGCACCCTGGTCGCCACCCCTGGCCGCCCGGATGCGGACCTGATCCCGTCACTGCTCACCGCATCCGATGTGCTCGGCACCGGTTGGTTCGCCGCCGTCGCCGCCGAAGCCGGCCCCGGCAAGACAGTCGCTGTCGTCGGTGACGGCGCGGTCGGCCTGCTCGGAGTTCTGGCGTCGCAGCAGCTGGGCGCAGAGCGGATCATCGCGATCAGCCGGCACCCGGACAGGCAGGCGCTCGCCCGGGAGTTCGGCGCCACCGACATCGTCGAAGGACGCGGTGACAAGGGCGTCGCCGCCGTCAACGAACTCACCGGCGGGCTCGGGGCGCACAGCGTCATCGAAGCCGTCGGCACCCAGGAATCGATGATGCAGGCCATTCGCTCCACCCGGCCCGGCGGTCACGTGGGGTATGTCGGCGTCTCCCATGACGTGCAGTTGCCCGGCGACGAGCTGTTCTTCAGCGGCGTGCACCTGCACGGCGGACCAGCGCCCGTCCGCAGGTTCCTGCCCGAGCTGATCGGGCTGATCTGGGACCGGAAGATCAACCCAGGCAGGGTCTTCGACCTCACCGTGCCCCTCGAGGACGCCGCCGAGGGGTACCGGGCGATGGACGAGCGCCGCGCCACCAAAGTCCTGCTCACCCCCTGAAGGATCGAGTTGACATGACACGCAGTCGTTTTCGCTGGTTGCTCCCGCTCGCTGCGCTGCTCACTGCCTGCAGTTCCGGCGGTTCGACCTCATCCACTCCGGACACCGGCACCGTTGGTCAAACGCCGGCCGGCATCGCCGTCGCACAGCCCCCGATCGTCGTCACGGTCGGCACGGCGACATTCACTGCGACGTTGGCCGACACCGAAACAGCACGAGCATTCGCCGAGCGAATGCCTCTGACGCTGGACATGGTTGACGTCAACGGCAACGAGAAGGCGTTCGAGCTGGCCGCGGCTCTGCCGCCCGACGCCACGAGCCCGGGCGCCGTCCGTCGCGGGGACCTCATGCTGTACGGCTCGGACACGGTTGTGCTGTTCTACGAGTCCTTCGACACGTCCTACGCGTACACGCGGATCGGTCGCCTGCACGCCCCGGACGGGTTGGCGGACGTGTTGGGAGCCGGCGACGTCACGGTGACCTTCGACCGCAGCCCCTGAAAGCCATTCAACGTGTGGAGGAAAAGATGAGGATCACCCCCAGTTCCGGCCAGAGCGGCCGGGGCCCCGCAGACTGGTTCACCGGCACCGTCTTCATCGACACGGTCCGCAACCCCGACGGGCAATCCGCCATCGGCTGCGCCCATGTGCGGTTCACCCCCGGTGCGCGGACCGCGTGGCACAAGCACCCCAAGGGACAGACTCTCTACGTGACGGACGGCATCGGATTGGTCAATCGCCGCGGTGGCGAGCCGGTCGAGATCCGCCCCGGTGATGTCGTCTACATCGAGCCCGGCGAAGAGCACTGGCACGGAGCCACTCCCGACCGGTTCATGGCTCATCTGGCGATGCAGGAAGCCGACGACCAGGGGCAGGTCGTGACGTGGCTGGACCACGTCACCGACGAGGACTACCGACCAGCGCGATAGCGCCGGTCTCGCCGCCACTGGCCGCCGGCGCCAGAGGCCGGCGATCATCCGCGCGGTGCGCCGCCGGATCGCCCACAAAGCACCTATCATCAAACGTATGTTCGATACCGGTTGGGACGCGGGCCTGGACGACGCGCAACTGGCGGCCGCCACGCACGGCGAGACGCCGTTGGTCATCCTGGCGGGCGCCGGAACCGGGAAGACCCGAACACTCACCGCCAGAGTCGCGAGCCTGGTCGACCGCGGAGTTCCGCCCGAGCGCATCCTCCTGCTCACCTTCACCCGTCGGGCAGCCGACGACATGATGGCCAGGGCTGCTGCCGTGTGCACCCGTCCCGAGGCCGCGCGCCGCCTGCAGGGCGGTACGTTCCACGCCGTCGCGCATCAGGTGGTCTCCACCCACACCGAAGCCCTGGGACTGCCCGAAGCCATGTCTGTCCTGGATCGCGCCGACTCGGTCGATGCAATGGATCTACTCAGGCACGATCACGGCCTCGCCGATGGAAGCGCCAGGATGCCGACCGCCTCGGCGCTCGTCGACCTGTACTCGCGGGCAGTGAGCACCGGCACACCGGCGCGGACGGTGCTGACTCGCGACTTCCCCTGGCTCGAGCCACATGTCGACGCCATTGTCGAGCTTTTCCGTGGCTACGTGACACGCAAGCGCAGCCGTGGCCTGCTCGATTTCGACGACCTGCTCCTTGCGTGGCGATCATTGCTGGCAGATGCCGAGGTGGGTGCCGGTATCGCCGCGAGGTGGGACCACGTCCTCGTCGACGAGTACCAGGACGTCAACCAGACCCAGGTCGACATCGTGCGCATGCTGAGGCCGATCGGGACAGGCCTGACGGTGGTGGGCGACGACGCCCAGGCGATCTACGGCTTCCGCGGCTCCGACAGTGCTCATTTGCTGAACCTCACCGAGGCCTTCGACGACGTGACGGTGGTACGGCTGGAGCAGAACTTCCGGTCCCGCCAACCGCTGCTGGACCTGGCCAACGCAGTGCGGCCGCAAGGTTCCGCCGATCATGGGTTGCAGTTGCACTCGGCGCGGACCGGCGGCGCGCGGCCGACCGCTGATCCGCTGCCACGATGCGCCGGCCGAGGCCCGGGCGGTGGCCGACGCGGTTCTGGAGCATGCCGCCAACGGTCGATTGCTCCGCGACCAGGCCGTGTTGATGCGCACGGGGCACCACAGCGACCTGCTGGAGGTCGAACTGACCGCGCGGCGGATTCCGTTCGTCAAGTTCGGTGGCCTGAAGTTCCTGGAGGCCGCGCACGTCAAGGATCTGGTCGCCGCGCTGCGGGTGACCATCAACCGGGTGGACGAGGTGGCGTGGTACCGGCTGCTGCGCCTGCATGACGGGATTGGTCCGGCCCGCGCCCGGGCGTTGCTGGAGCTCGTCGCGACGCCCGACCTCACCGGTGACTGGGTCGGCGAGTCTGTCGCCGCCGCACCCGCGATGAGCCGGTCGGCGCTGGCCGTCACCCTGGACGCGGTGGTGGCGGCCCGGGCCGCCGCCACCGTGGCGGAACGGGCCGCCCGGTGCCTGAATCTGTTGCGGCCGTTGCTCACCGCTCGCCATCGGGACGCGGTCGCCCGCCTGGCCGACCTGGACCGGCTGGTCGGCGCGGCGGCGGCGGCGCCCGACCTCGCCGCCTTCATCGCCGAGCTCACGCTCGATCCGCCGGCGTCCACCTCGGATCTGGCCGGCCCACCGCATCTGGACGAGGACTACCTGGTGCTCTCCACGGTCCACTCGGCGAAGGGGTTGGAGTGGCCCATCGTGCACGTACTGCACCTGGCCGACGGAGCGTTTCCGTCCGACATGTCCCTCGGCTCAGCGGAAGGGGTGCTGGAGGAGCAGCGGCTCTTCTACGTGGCCGTCACCCGCGCGGCCGACGAGCTGTCGCTGTACGCCCCGCTGCGCATGCCCCACCACAGGTTCGGCGGCAACGACAAGCACAGCTACGCGCAGCTGACCCGCTTCCTGGACGACGCCGCCCAGCAGACCCTGTCGGTCACAGACCTGACGCCCGCGCGGGCGGCGTCGGTGCCGGGCCGGGCCGCCCGCACCCGCGTCGAACTGCCCGCCCTGGACGAGCTCTGGGCTTGACCGCGTCTGCAAGAGTGGTGCCATGGCCAACGGCGTACTCGTGATCGACATCCAGCAGGACTACTTCCCCGGCGGTGCACACCCGCTCGTCGAACCGGAGGCGGCCGCCGAGGTCGCCAGGTCCGTCGTCGACGAAGCCCGCGCCCGAGGTGGTCGGGTCCTGCATATGCAGCATCAGGCGACCGAACCGGATGCAACCTTCTTCGTACCGGGGACGCCAGGCATCGAGATCCATCCACTGCTCACCCCCGCGGAAGGCGAACAGGTGATCGTCAAGCACGCGCCGAACAGCTTCGTCGGGACGGGCCTGGAGGCGACGCTGGCCCAGCAGGGCATCGACGAGCTGACCATCGTCGGGATGATGAGCAGCATGTGCGTGGATGCGACCACCCGCGCCGCCCTGGATCTCGGGTTGTCCGTCACAGTCGTGGAAAACGCCTGCGCCGCACCCGACCTGGTGTTCCAGCAGACGACAGTACCCGGCAGGACGGTGCATGCGGCGTTCATGGCCGCGCTCGGCGGGGCGGGTGCGACCGTCGTCTCGAGCTGATCTGGCTCGACCGTCTTGCCGGGCGCCGCGTGGACGCGGCCGCTTTGTCCGGATTCAGCAGCGCGTGAAGGATTCCTGACCTCAGGGCCTTGACGAACGCTTTTGTTGACCCGATACTCAAACTCATCGAAGCGCTTCGATGAACAGTCCGATCGGTGCCTTACACTTTGCTCCTGGGTTGTCGAAGCGCTTCGATTCACGGCATCATATGACGGGTCACTGACGACGGAGGAGGCGAGATGGCCACCATGCAGGACGTTGCCACCCTTGCCCAGGTCTCCATCAGCACGGTGTCCTACGCCATCAACAACACCCGGCCGATTTCCGCGGCCACCCGCGAGCGCATCGAACGCGCCATGGCCGAACTCGACTTCCGGCCGAATGCGATGGCCCGCGGCTTGGCCAGCAGGCGCAGCAGGATCATCGCCCTGACGTTCCCCGGCATCGAGAACAGCCTGGGCAGCACCGTGATGGAATTCGTGACCAGTGCGGCCGAGGCAGCGAGGTCACGCGGCTACCATCTGGTGGTCTGGCCCTACGCGCCGTCCCGCGCGGGCGAGATGTCGGAGATGAGTCGCGACGGCCTGACCGACGGTGTGATCGTCATGGAGGTCCGGCGTGACGACCCGCGGGTCCGGGTGCTCGATGCGGCGGGCGTTCCGCTCACCATGATCGGGCGAACCGACGATGCGGGCGACAGCCGCTCCGTGGACATCGATTTCGATGCCACCACCGAGGACGCGGTCCGCCACCTGGTTGAACTCGGCCACCGGAACATCGCGCTGCTCAACCATTCCGCGGCGAGCCGGGACAACGGCTACGGACCGACACTCCGCGCGCACAGCGGATTCGACAAGGCGATGCGGCGGCGGGGTCTGGACCCGGTGACGATCTGGTGCGCAGAGACGCCGGCCGCCGGTCGGGTCGCTGCCGCCGAACTCCTCCAGGACCATCCCGCACTCACCGCGATCGTCGCGATGAACGAGAACGCCGTGATCGGTGCGGTCACCGAGATCACCAGATCTGGAATGACGGTGCCGCAGGACTTCTCGGTGCTCTCGATCGTCTCGTCACCGATGGTGGCCGAGATGGTCCAACCCCCCTTGACCACCCTGCACTCGCCCGGCGCCGAACTCGGCCGGCTCGGTGTGCATTCCCTGCTCGACCAGCTCGACGGGCGGCCACCGGTCGGTGGACCGGTTCTGCTGCCCTGCCGATGGGAGGCCGGCCAGAGCACTGGTCCGGTCCCGCCGGATCCTCCGGCCACACCGACGCGCACGACCCGGCGTCCGACAGCACCTCACCCTCGACCAGATCACTCCCGCGCCACGAAGTAGCCCCGCGACAAGCGTCACCCGCAGCACCTTTCGCGCCGCCACCCGGGCGGCAGGCGAAAACCGGACCGGATGCAGCACCCCGGTCCGGAGTTCCCGCACGCCTTCACGGCCGACCCTTGCCCTTCCCGTCCCACCGGCTTCCCGAAGCGTGAGCCGATACAACCCCTGGAGGAACCGCATGAGACCGAACCGACGACGAGCCGGCTGGGTAGCAGCCGTCGCAGCGCTGTCCCTGACCTTGGCCGCTTGCTCCGGCTCGAGTGACTCCGGAACGGCAGCGTCCGATTCTCCCGAATCCGGCACGCTGAAGCTGTGGCATTACGAGAGCGCCAACGGCGCAATGGGAATCGCCTGGGACAAGGCGATCGAAATCTTCAAGGAACAGCACCCGGGTGTGACGGTCGACTTCGAGCGCAAGGCGTTCGAGCAGATCCAGCAGAACGCGGGCATGATCATCAGCTCCGATGAGGGCCCGGACATCATGGAATACAACAAGGGCAATGCGACCGCGGGACTTCTCGCGTCGCAGGGCCTGCTGACCGATCTGACCGAACAGGCCACCACCCGTGGCTGGGACCAGAAGTTGCCACCGAGCCTGCAGACCACCGCGAGGTACGACGAGAAGGGCGTGATGGGCTCGGGGAATTGGTACGGAGTGCCCAATTACGGCGAGTACGTCATGGTCTATTACAACAAGGATCTTTTCGAGAAGAACGGCATCGCGGTGCCGACGACGCTGGACGAGATGACCGCCGCGATGGACACCTTCGTCGCTGCCGGCACGACACCGTTGTGCATGGCGGGCGCCGAGTATCCCGCCGGCCAGCTCGCCTACCAATTGGCGCTGACAAAGGCCGACCGGCAGTTCGTCGACAATTACCAGCTGTACGCCAACCCGGTGGATTTCTCGCAGGATCCGCTCAAGTACGGCGCCGACACGTTCGACGCGTGGGTCAAGAAGGGCTACATCTCCAAGGAGTCGGCCTCGCTCAAGGCAGAGGACATGGGCACCGGGTTCATCGGCGGCAAATGCCCGATGATCGTCTCCGGAAGCTGGTGGTACGGCCGGTTCACCGACGAGATCACCAAGTTCGACTGGGGCACGTTCCTGTTCCCGGGGACGAAGCTGAGCCTCGGCTCGTCGGGCAATCTGTGGGTCGTCCCCGAGGCGTCGAAGAACAAGGAACTGGCCTACGACTTCATCGACATCACGATGAGCCCCGAAGTCCAGGAATTGCTGGGCAACAGCGGCGGAATCCCGGTCGCGGCGGACCCGGCGAAGATCACCGACCCGAAGAACCAGGAGCTCATCGCCAACTTCAACACCGTCACCGCGGCTGACGGGCTGGCGTTCTACCCCGACTGGCCGGTGCCCGGGTACTACGACGTGCTGGTGTCCGGATTCCAGTCGCTGATCAACCAGTCCAAGTCTCCGGACGAGGTGTTGCAGCAGATCGCCGGCCCGTACGACGAGGGCGTCGAGACCATCAAGGCCGGCTGACCGCACCACCTGGCGCCGCGACGCACGTCGCCACAGCCGGTGCCATCGCTCTCGCCGTGTGCGCCCTGCTCGCCCTGCAGCGGGCGGAACGCGCACACGGCGGGAGTGGCCGTCACACGATCACACCTCGAGGGAGCCCCGAATGTCCGACATCGCACCGCCATCCGGCACCGTCCAACTCGACGACTCCCGGGCGGAGTCGCCCACGCCGAGGCCGGCACGACGGACCAACAAGAGCGTCGGCTTCAGTTCGCGGCCGTACTGGTGGTACCTGCTGCCGGGTGGGCTGCTCTTCGCGGCCATCATCATCGGACCGCTGATCTACAACGTCTACCTGTCGCTGACGAAATGGTCGGGCGTCGGGCAGCCGAGGTTCATCGGCCTGGACAATTACATCAAGCTGATGGGTGACGCGGTTTTCTGGGAATCCTTCAAGAATTCGCTGGCCATGATCGTCGCGATGGTCGTCATCCCGACGCTGATCGGACTGCTGCTGGCCTCTGTGCTCTTCGATTATCTCGGAAAGCGCTTCGGCGGTTCCAGTGTGAGCGTGCTGCGGGCCGTCTTCTATCTTCCGCAGGTGCTGCCGGTGGTGGTGGCCGGAATTGTCTGGGGATGGATCCTCCGTCCGGACGGCGCTTTCAACGCTTTTCTCGACATGATCGGGCTGCAGGGTTTCACCCGTGACTGGCTGGGCGACCCGAATACCGCGCTCCCGGTCGTGATGCTGGTGATGGTCTGGGTCCAGATCGGTTATCCGGTGGTGATCTTCATGTCGGCCCTGCAGCGGGTGGACCCGGAGATCTACGAGGCGGCCGAGATCGACGGTGCCGGCTACTGGGCGAGATTCCGGGCCATCACCATCCCGCAGATCAAGCCGGAAACGTTCGTCGTCGCCCTCACCTGCACGATCGCCGCGTTGAAGGTGTTCGGGCCCATCTACGCACTCACCAGGGGCGGTCCGGAGAACGCGACCAATGTGCCGTCGTACTTCGCGTATTTCACTTTCTTCAAGAAGCTCAATGTGGGTTACGGCGCCGCCATCGCGACCGTGCTCACCCTGATCATCGTCCTGGTTGCCGCCGCCATCATGCGCTGGCAGGCCGCCAGCGAGCGTAAGGAAGTGGGCTGACATGAGTGTCCCCGTCATTCACCCCGCGCAGGCGGAGATCGATTCGGCGCAGCGCCGGACCGACGAACGGGCGCTGAAGGCCCGCGACCGCTTCCATCGCGGCAGCGGCCGGTGGGTCGTCCTGGTGCTCGTGTCGGCGGCAGCGCTGCTCATGCTGATCCCGTTCGCGCTGATGGTGCTGAATGCGTTCAAGTCGCCGGCGGACTATTCCAACAACGGCCCGCTGAGCTGGCCCACCGAGTTCTACACCAAAGGCCTCGTCACCTACTGGACCCAGGTCAACTACCCACAGAAGCTGTGGAATTCCACCTTGATCGCCGGTGTCGTCGCCGTGGCGGCCGTGCTGATCTCGTTGCTCAACGCCTACGCGATCGGCGTCGGGAAGGTGAAGGGCCGGCTGTGGATCGTGGCTCTGTTCCTGCTCGGCAACATGCTGCCGCAGGAGGCACTGGTCTATCCGCTCTACTTCTTCGCGAAGGAGGTCGGGCTGTACAACACCCGGCTTGCGGTGATCATCATCTTCACGGTCATCCAGAGTGCCTTCGGCACCTACCTTCTCGCGTCGGTGCTGGGCACCTTCCCGAAGGCACTGCTCGAGGCGGCCGCGCTGGACGGCGCCTCCCGCTGGCAGATCCTGTGGAAGGTGGTCTTCCCGATCGTCCGGCCGACCCTCTCGGTGCTGCTGATCTTCTTCTTCATCTGGACCTGGAACGAATTCTTCATTCCGCTGGTCATGCTGATCGACAATGCCACCCAGACCATTCCGGTCGCGCTCGCATCATTGCAGGGTGACCGGTTGATGGACGCGCCCACCACCAACGCCGGGGCACTGATCAGCCTGATCCCGGCCGTCATCTTCTTCTTCATCTTCCAGCGGACGCTGACCCGGGGCGTCACGGCGGGCGCGATCAAGTAAGCGCCCCCATCCGCGCAAAGCGGCCCCGATCCGCTGTTGATCATGGCAATACTCTCGCTCCCTCGCGCGTGTCGTCGGTGTGTTGCGCGAGTTTCGCCATGATCAACGGCCCCCGACGCGGCCCGCAGCGACCGGCCCGCAAGGTTCGGGACCAGCACTCCAAGGCCCCGGCGTAGCAGACCCAGCGGCGTGCCCGCTCACCCAGCACACTCGAAGACTCACCGAAAGGGACGGACATGAAGTTCAGCGACGGGTACTGGCACGTGCGGGAGGGCTTCGACGTCCAGCATCCCGCCCACGTGACCGAGGTGAGCGCGGACGAGGGGTCGCTCACCGTGCTCGCCCCGACCAGGGTCATCAGCTCCCGCGGCGACACTCTCAACCGGCCGACCGCGACCATCACCCTGTCGTCCCCGGCGGTGGACGTGATCAAGGTGCGGGTCGAGCACCATGCGGGCGGCAGGGAGCCGAGCCCGCAGTTCGCCCTCCCGGGCGCCGACGACCCACGCGTCAGGATCGAGATCACCGACGACGCGGCACAGCTCACATCCGGGCAGCTCACCGCACGGGTGCGGAGGGGGCCGGGCTGGCAGCTCGACTTCCTGGACGGCAGCGGCCCAGGGAACGTGCGGGTGCTGACCTCCAGTGGTCCCAAGACGATCGGGCTGGCGACCGGACCGGACGGGTCGCCTTACGTCTTCCAGCAACTCGCCCTGGACGTCGGCGAGAAGGTCTACGGTCTCGGTGAGCGGTTCGGGCCCGTGGCCAAAAATGGTCAGCCGATTGACATCTGGAACGCCGACGGCGGCACGAGCAGCGACCAGGCCTACAAGAATGTGCCGTTCTTCTGGACCACCCGAGGCTACGGCGTCTTCGTCAACCACCCCGAGGAGGTCTCGTTCGAGATCGGCTCGGAAGCCGTCTCGCGGAATCAGTTCTCGGTGCGCGGCCAGTTCCTCGAGTACTTCGTGGTGCACGGACCGACCCCGAAGCAGATCCTCGAGCGGTACACCGCGCTGACCGGCCGGCCACCCAGGGTGCCTGACTGGTCCTTCGGGCTGTGGCTGTCGACGTCGTTCACCACCGATTACGACGAGAAGACCGTCAGCAGCTTCATCGACGGCATGACCCAGCGCGACATCCCTCTGTCGGTCTTCCATTTCGACTGCTTCTGGATGCGCGAGTTCCGCTGGTGCGACTTCGAATGGGACCCGCAGACGTTCCCCGAGCCGGAGGCCATGCTCGCCCGACTGAAGGCCAAGGGGCTGCGGATCTGCGTGTGGATCAACCCGTACATCGCCCAGCGGTCGGCGCTGTTCGAAGAGGGCAGGGCGAAGGGTTACCTGGTCACCCGGCCGGACGGCAGCGTCTGGCAGTGGGACCGCTGGCAGGCCGGCATGGCGCTCGTCGACTTCACCAACCCCGCAGCTGCGCAATGGTATTCGTCCCACCTGGAGCGGTTGATCGACCAGGGCGTCGACGCCTTCAAGACCGACTTCGGCGAGCGCATCCCGACCGACGTCGTCTGGTCCGACGGATCCGATCCGCAGCGGATGCACAACTACTACACGCACATGTACAACCGGACTGTCTTCGACCTGCTCGAGCGACGGCGCGGCACGGGTGAGGCGGTGCTCTTCGCCCGGTCCGCCACGGCCGGCGGCCAGCAGTACCCCGTGCACTGGGGCGGCGATTGCGATTCCACCTACGCCTCGATGGCCGAGACGCTGCGCGGCGGGCTGTCGCTGGCGGCGAGCGGTTTCGGCTATTGGTCGCACGACATCGGCGGCTTCGAGGGCACTCCGGACGCCGGCGTGTTCAAGCGCTGGCTGGCCTTCGGGCTGCTGTCCAGCCACAGCCGGCTGCACGGGTCGGGTTCGTACCGGGTTCCGTGGGCCTTCGACGACGAGGCGGTCGACGTCGCGCGGCGGTTCACCCGGCTCAAGATGTCGTTGATGCCCTACCTCGCCGGGGCGGCACGCCAGGTCCAGCAGTCCGGGACGCCGATCCTGCGCCCGATGGTCGTGGAGTTCCCGAACGACCCCGCCACCGAGCATCTGGACACCCAGTACATGCTCGGCGACTCGCTGCTGGTCGCGCCGGTCTTCACCGCGGACGGGACGGTGCGGTTCTACGTTCCCGATGGCACCTGGACACACCTGCTCGACGGTCACACGGTCAGCGGGCCGCGGTGGGTCACCGAGCAGTACGGGTTCGACTCCGTTCCGGTCTTCGTCAGGCCCGGCGCCGTCGTGCCCGTCGGCCGGCGTGACGACCGTCCGGACGTCGACCATTCCGACGGCGTCGCCCTGCAGGTCTTCGACGCCCAGTCGCTGACGGCGGCAACCGTCGACGTCCCGGGCGTCTCCGGCGGTCCCGGCTCGCTTTTCGAGGTCGCCCGCGAGGGCGACACGGTGACCGTCTCCCGGATCGCGGGCACACAGCCCTGGTCCGTCGTGCTGCCGGAGGGCACCGCGGTCCTTACCGTCAACGGCGGTGAGGCCGCGGGTGATGACCCGCCGACCACGGTGGAGCTGGGCGGAACAGGTTTCAGCGTGCGGGCCGTGTCGGATACGGTCGCCATCACCATGACGCCCGGATCGGCGGCGGCATCCGTACCGGAAGAGGAGTCCTCCCGATGACCAACCCGCAGCGTGCCTTTCCGAAGGACTTCCTCTGGGGGTCGGCCACCGCGTCGTACCAGATCGAAGGGGCCTTCGACGAGGACGGGCGGACCTTCTCCATCTGGGACACCTATTGCCGCACACCAGGAATGGTGCTGAACGGTGACACAGGTGACGTCGCCGACGACCACTACCACCGGTGGCCCGAGGATGTCGCGCTGATCAAGGATCTCGGTCTGCAGGCCTACCGGTTCTCGTTGGCCTGGCCCCGCATCCAGCCGGGCGGCACCGGGGCGTTCAACCCCAAGGGTCTGGAGTTCTACTCGCGGCTGGTCGACGCGCTGCTCGAAGCCGGAGTGCAGCCGGTGGCGACGCTCTACCACTGGGACCTCCCGCAGGAGTTGGAAGACGCAGGCGGCTGGCCCAACCGGGAGACCGCGCTGCGGTTCGCCGACTACGCCGAGCATGTGGCCAAAGGCCTGGGTGACCGCATCTCGCTGTGGACGACCTTGAACGAGCCCTGGTGCTCGGCGTTCCTCGGCTACGGCGCCGGGGTGCACGCGCCTGGCCGGAAGGAGCCGCTCGCCGCGCTGCAGGCGGCCCACCACCTCAACCTCGGGCACGGCCTCGCGGGCCGGGCGATCCGTTCCGTGCTCGGTGATGACACTCCGCTGTCCGTCACCCTCAACGTGCATGTCACCAGGCCGGACAACCCGGAGTCCGCGGCCGACCGGGACGCGGTGCGGCGGCTGGACGCGGTGGGGAACCGGGTCTTCAGCGGCCCGATGCTGGACGGCAAGTACCCGGCGGACCTGATCGCCGACACGGCGTCCGTCACCGACTGGTCCTTCGTGCAGGACGGTGACGAGGCGACGGCGGCGGTGCCGTTGAGCGTCCTCGGGATCAACTACTACTCCACCTCGCGGGCTCGGCAGTACAGCGGAGAGGGGCCGAAGTCGCAGGCCGACGGGCACGGGGACTCCGATGCCAGCCCGTGGGTCGGCGCGGACGACGTCGAGTTCCTTCCGCAGCCCGGCCCGCACACCGCGATGGGCTGGAACATCGACCCGAGCGGCATGACGGAGCTGCTGACCGATCTGGGCACCCGCTACCCGAGCCTGCCGCTGATGATCACCGAGAACGGCGCCGCCTTCTACGACGAGGTCTCCGCCGACGGCCGGGTGCACGACGTGGACCGGATCTCGTACCTGCACGGTCACATCGACGCGGTGGGGAAGGCCATGGACGCCGGCATCGACGTGCGCGGCTACTTCCTCTGGTCGCTGCTCGACAACTTCGAGTGGGCCTGGGGCTACGACCGCCGGTTCGGCATCATCCGCGTCGACTACGACACCCAGGTGCGGACCGTCAAGGATTCCGCCCGCTGGTACGCGCAGCTGATCCGGACCGGCCAGCTCCCGCCGGTCGATGCGCTGGAGACGGATTCAGTGGACGCCTGACCGATGATTCCGCCGGCTCGCGGCTGTCGGACCTCCGTGGCACGGTGATGCCTGGATCAACCGTGCGCTCCCGAGGAGGTCGACGCGAAATGGCCGAAGTGGTGGTGCTGATCGGTACCCGCAAGGGACTGTGGGTGGCGCGTTCGTCGAAGGACAGGACGGCGTGGGAGCTGGACCCGCCGACGCTGAAGATGGAAGAGGTCGCCGCGGTCGGCGTGGACCCCAGGACGGCCACACCCGGCTCCCCGCCACGTCTGTTCGCCGGCAGCACCAGCTACGTCTACGGCACCCGGCTGCTGCACTCGGACGACGGCGGCCGCAGCTGGGTGGGGCACCCCGCCGATGCCGTGCGCTTTCCGGAGCGCACGGGCACGACGCTGGCCAGGATCTGGCAGATCACCCCCGGGTACCAGGAGGGCGAGATGTGGGCCGGCACCGAGCCGTCGGCCCTGTTCCGGTCGGTCGACGGCGGTGAGACCTTCACGATGAACGACGGCCTGTGGGACCACCCGCACCGCGAGACCTGGCAGCCCGGCGGCGGCGGCCAGGCCATCCACACCGTCCTGCCGCACCCGACGAAGGCCGACGAGCTGCTGGTCGCGATGTCCGCCGGAGGCGTCTATCGCAGCGGTGACGGCGGCAGCAGTTGGGAGCCGCGCAGCAAGGGCATCAGAGCGGACTTCTTCCCCGATCCGCTGCCCGACCACGGCCAGTGTGTGCACAAGGTCGCGCGCAACCCCGAGAACCCCGACCAGCTGTTCGCGCAGAACCACGGCGGCGTGTTCCGCAGCGACGACGCCGGGCAGATGTGGTCGGAGATCAGCGACGGCCTACCCGCGTCGTTCGGTTTCCCGGTACTGGCCAACCCCCATCGGCCGGGCACCATCTACGTCTTCCCCCTGGTCGCGGACGTCGAGCGGTTCCCGCCCGGCGGCGCGATGGCGATCTGGCGGTCGACCGACGCCGGCCAGACCTGGCATCCGTTGACCGACGGTCTCCCACAGTCCGGTGTCTACACGGCGGTGCTGCGTGACGCCGCATGCGTCGACGACATCGACAGCACCGGAATCTACTTCGGCACCAGATCGGGATCGGTCTACGCCGGCATCGACGACGGGGAGACCGCGCGGTTCAGCTGCATCGCCGACAATCTGCCCGACGTGCTGTCGATCAGGGCCGCGACCGTGGGCTGAACCCCCGGAACGCTACGCGGCTGTATCAGCTGCACCGCTACGCGGCGGCGACCCCCGGGAACGACTGCGCGGCGGTGCCCAGGATGTCCGGCCAGTAACCCAGGATCGCGGAGCTACCCGGCGCCGCCAGCACCGACCAGCGGGGCAGTCCGTCGGCGAACGCCTCGACGGTGCGCAGCGTGGTGCCGGTTTCGTGCTTGCCGTGCCAGAGGTTGACCGGAACCCGGATCGGGGTCGGGTCCACGACCCACTGCGGCGGCCCGGCGGGTCGCGCCGGTGCGGTCCAGGCCTGGTTGATCTGCGCTGCGTCCGCGGCGACCGCGTCGCGGAAGTCCGCCTCACGCCAGCGATCTCCCAGCACCTGTGCGGCGACGACGTCGAGCCGGTCGAGCATCCTCGCCCAAGTCGCCTCGTCCGTCAGGTCCGCGCCCTTGCCGGCCGTGCCGACCCAGGCCGAGAGCGGGCCGGCCCAGCTGCGGGCGTGCCGCTTGCCGAACGGGTGCCGCAGCCCGCGGCGTTCGGCGGTGCTGCCCGGCAACCGGACGGAGACCGCTGACACCGACGTGACCATGGCGGGGTAGCGGGCGGCGAAGGCCAGCGCGTCATCGGCGCCCTGACCGATACCGATCACGGCGACCCGTCCGACAGCCAGCGTTTCGACCATCCGGCGGAGATCCTCGGCGGGTTGTTCGCCGCCGCCGAAGCCGATGGGGTCGGACATCCCGATCCCCGGGCGGTCGATGGAGAGCAGCCTGATGGCCGCCGGCAGCGCACTGTCGTGCAGCAGCCAATCGGGCGCCAGGCGGGACGACGCGGTGTCCGGGATCAGCAGGCAGGGCAGGCCCCGCACACTGCCGTACTCGGCCCACGCCATCGCCCGGCCGTCGGGCAACCGCAGAGCCCCGTGCGGCGACCGCTCGGCGAGCGGTAGAAGGATGTCGTCGTCATCGAACACGTCCGGCTGGATGCGGTCCTCGTGCAGCGCCGTCATCGTTCTTCCTCGCCTGGTCGGTCGTGGCCCAGCGTGCCGACGCACGGTGAACAGACCGCTTTCCTTCACTGACATTCCGCAGATCCCCCCGGAGAGTGGCGCGGGAGCGCACACGACTCACAGCACATTTATATGCCGTCAGGAGGTCTCTCGGTGCCGTTTTGATACCGATCCGTGATGTGACGATTTGGTGACGACGGATCAACGAGCCGTCACATTGCGTGACGCCACCGTCCACCCGGCCAACAGGTGATCGCCGGGTGAACAGTCGGTGACGTCAGCCGCGGTCGGCGTTCCGCTGGTCGCGCCAGCTCACCCATGCCGGGACGTCGGAAAGGTCGTAGTCCGGCCCCGACGTGCTGATGGTGAACAGTGTGAAGCCTGCATCGACCAGTGCGTCCGCGGCGTCGGTGCCGGCGCTCGGTGCCGAGGTCGAGCGCTCGATCTCGGCCGGGTCGCGGTCCTGGGTGGCGCAGTGCTCGGCGAGCACCTTCGCCTTGTGCCGCAACGTGTCCGGGCTGCCGAAGACGTGCCAGATCGATGCGTGACGGGCAACGAACTTCAGCGTCTTCCGTTCGCCACCGCCGCCGATCAGGATCGGGATCGCGCGGGTCGGCAGCGGGTTGAGCTGCTCGAGACGGGAGTCGATCCGCGGCAGGTACTCGCCGAGCAGGTTGAGCCGGCTGCCAGCGCTGCCGAACTCGTAGCCGTACTCGTCGTAGTCCTTCTCGAACCAGCCACTGCCGATCCCCAGGATCAGCCGGCCGCCCGAGATGTGGTCGACGGTGCGCGCCATGTCCGCCAGCAGGTCCGGGTTGCGGTAACCGCCACCGGTCACCAGCGCGCCGAGCTCGACCCGCTCGGTCTGTTCGGCCCAGGCGCCGAGCATCGTCCAGCATTCGAAGTGCTTGCCGTCCGGGTCACCGTTGAGCGGATAGAAGTGGTCCCAGTTGAACACGATGTCTACCCCGAGATCCTCAGCGCGGAGGACGGCGTCGCGGATCTGGCTGTAGTCGGCGTGCTGCGGCTGGATCTGGATGCCGAGGCGAATCGGCCGGGGGGGAGTCGTCATCCGACCATCGTGCCAAGCACGCGAGCGGGCGCGGCAGGGGACCCGCCCGGGTGCTGGTGCGGGACGCTGTTCGCGCAGGGCAGACCCACCGTCGGCGCTCGTCACTACCGTGAGGAGGGTGACGAACACGACCAGCACTGTCCCCGCCGCCGGGGAAACGGGTGCGTCGGCCGGGGAACCCGGTCCCGCCCTGTCGGCCGACCCGGGCAGCCCGGACGCACAGCAGGTCAACGATCCGGTGGTGAGCAGGTCCGGCCGCGCGTCGGACCACCCGGCCGGGCGGGGCAGGCGGCTGCTGGGCCGGCCGTCGGGAACTGCCGCCAAGGAAGGCCAGCAGCGGATTCCGCTGCGCAGTCTCTGGCCGTACCTGCTCCCGCATCGGGCCGTCCTGCTGGTCGTCACCGCAATCTCCGTGGTGGGGGCCGGCCTCTCGATCGCGCAGCCGGCGATGGTGGCAGTGGTGATCGGCTCGGTTCAGGAGTCCAGGCCGCTCGGCGGCGTGGTCGCGCTGCTGATCGGACTGGTGCTGGCGACCGCGGTGATCAGCGGGATCCAGCAGTACCTGCTGCAGCGCACGGCGGAGGGCGTCGTACTGAACACCCGGCAGCTCCTCGTGCACCGGATCCTGCGGCTGCCGATCGCCGATTTCGACACCCGGCGCACCGGGGACCTGGTGTCCCGGGTCGGATCGGACACCACCCTGCTGCGAACGGTGGTCACCTCGGGGCTGGTCGACGCCGTGTCCGGCGCACTGGTGTTCGTCGGCTCCATCGTCGCCATGGCGTTGATCAGCCTGCCGCTGCTGGTGCTGACCCTGGTGGTCGTCGCGGTCGCGATCGGCGTGGTCGTCGGACTGGGCGGCCGGATCCAGAAGCTCACGCTCACCGCGCAGACCCAGGTCGGTGCGCTGGCATCCGGGGTGGCCAGGGCGATACCCGGTGTCAGGACCATCCGGGCCGCGGGCGCGACCGATCGTGAGACGGCGGTGCTGGACGGCCTGACCAACGAGGCCTACCTGACCGGCGTCCGGCTGGCGAAGGTGATGGCGTTGATTGCGCCCATCATCGGGATCGCAATGCAGGGCGCCTTCATCGCGGTGCTGTCGGTCGGCGGCTACCTGGTCGCCGACGGTTCGATGCAGGTCGCCGAACTGGTCGCGTTCATCCTCTATCTGTTCATGATGATCATGCCGCTGGGCCGGGTCTTCAACGCGTACACGGCCACCCAGAACGCGCTCGGCGCGGTGGTCCGGATCCAGGAGATCACCTCGCTGCCCGAGGAGGGCGCGACCGGCCAGGCGTCGGCGGACGGGCGGCCCGAGCGCCCGGCGTTGATCCCGGGCGAGCCCGCGATCGGGTTCGACCGGGTGAGCTTCGGGTACGGCGATCAGCACGTGCTGCGCGAGGTCAGCTTCTCGGTCCCGACCGGCACCAAGACAGCGGTCGTCGGCCCGTCGGGCGCGGGAAAGTCCACGATCCTGGCGCTGATCGAACGCTTCTACGACCCGGCCGCGGGCGTCATCCGGCTCGGCGGTGTGGACGTTGCGCAGATGAGCCGAGAACAGACCAGGTCCGCGCTCGGCTACGTCGAACAGGACTCGCCCGTCCTCGCCGGGACCATCAGGGAGAACCTGCTGCTCGGGGCGCCGGCGGCCACCGATGACGACTGCCGGGCTGTGCTGGCCTCGGTCAATCTGAGCGGCGTGCTCGATCGCGACCCGGCGGGTCTGGACGCACAGGTCGGGGAGGACGGCATCCTGCTGTCCGGCGGCGAGCGGCAGCGGTTGGCCATCGCCCGGGCGTTGCTCGCCTCACCGGAGGTGCTGCTGCTGGACGAACCCACCGCGAGCCTGGACGGCCGCAACGAACAGGCGCTGCGGGACGCGATCGATGCCATTTCGCACGATCGGACGCTGATCCTGGTGGCGCACCGGCTGGCGACGGTCGTCGACGCAGACCAGATCCTGGTGCTGGAGGACGGTCGGCTGCAGGCGGTGGGGACACACCGCGAACTACTCGACACGAGCCTGCTCTACCGGGAGCTCGCCGAGCATCAACTGCTCGCCTGACGCGGGTTCAGCCGGCGGCCGCCCGGCCGGCGATGCGCCCGGAGAACAGGCAGCCGCCGAGAAACGAGCCCTCCAGGCTGCGGTAACCGTGCATGCCGCCGCCCCCGAAACCGGCCGCCTCGCCGGCCGCGTACAGACCGGGCACCGGGCTGCCGGACAGTGACAGGACCCGCGCGGACAGGTCGGTCTCCAGCCCGCCGAGGGTCTTGCGGGTGATGACGTGCAGCCGGACCGCGATCAGCGGGCCCGCGTCGGGGTCGAGCATCTCGTGCGGTTCGACGGTCCGCATCCGCCGGTCACCGAAGTACTGCCGCGCCGCGTTCACGGCGAGCACCTGCGGGTCCTTGCCCAGCCCGGCCCGGACCTGGCCGTCACGCAGCACCACGGTCGCTGCCAGCTCGTCGGCGTCGATCAGCGGTTCACCGACCAGGTCGTTCATCTTCTGCACCAGCTCGCCGACCGACGGGGCGGTGAGGAAGTCGACGCCCTTGTCGAGGAAGGCCTGGACGGGCGGGGTGATCTTCCCGCCGGCCCTGGTGGTGAGCAGCAACTTGACGGACTTCTCCGCGAAGTCGGGGTTCTGCTCGGATCCGGAGAGCCCGAACTCCGGCCCGATGGTGCGCTGGTCGAGCAGGAACCAGGAGTGCGACCGCCCGGCGCCCAGGATGTGCTGCAGCGCGCCCAGCGCGTCGAAGCCGGGGAACAGCGGGGTCGGCAACCGGTGTCCGTACGCGTCGAGCCAGAGCGGGCTGGGTCCGGACAGGATCCGGATCCCGTGCGAGCTCCACACCGGCGCATGGTTCACCACGCCCTCCGGGTAGTGCCACATCCGGTCCGCGTTGATGAGGCGTCCGCCTGCCCGTTCGGCGACGCCCAACATCAGCCCGTCGACGGAGTCCGGAACGCCGGACAGCATCTCGGCCGGGGCCAGGGCCGGGCCGCCGGGCCAGTTCTGCCGGACCAGATCGTGGTTGCCGCCGATGCCGCCCGACGTGACGATCACCGCGCCCGACCCGAAGGAGAAGTCGCCCACCGCCAGGCGGGATGTCGGCGCGCCGCGCACCGCGGACGTCGGCTCCAGGACCTCACCGGCCACCCCGACGACGTCCTCGCCGTTGCGGAGGAGTTCGGTGACCCGGTGCCGGAACCGCATCCGGATGCGGCCCGATCGGACGTGCTCGGTGACCCGCCGGACGAACGGCGTCAGCACCCCGGGACCCGATCCCCACGTGACGTGGAACCGCGGGACGGAATTGCCGTGGCCACCCACCTGATGACCGCCCCGTTCCGCCCATTGGACGACGGGGAACAGGCCGATGCCCTGCTGCTTCAGCCACGGGCGCTTCTCCCCGGCGGCGAAGTGGACATAGGCCTCGGCCCACTGCCGCGGCCAGTGGTCCTCGGGCCGGTCGAATCCTGCCGAGCCGAGCCAGTCGGCGAGCGCGAGGTCCGCCGAGTCTTTGACGCCGAGGCGTCGTTGCTCCGGCGTGTTCACCAGGAACAGCCCGCCGAGTGACCACCAGGCCTGTCCGCCGAGGCTGGACGCGCCCTCCTGATCGACGACGATGACGGACCGGCCGGCATCAGCCGCTTCGGCCGCCGCCACCAGCCCCGCAAGCCCTGCCCCGACAACGACGATGTCTGAGTCCGCCATGGTGACGACCCTGCCACAGATGGCCGGTCGACAGCGGCCCTGTGCGCTCCGACGCCGCCTGACCGTGAACCGACCCGGAGTAGGTCGTCCGTCACCGGGTCGGCCCTCTGACGCGATTACACAGAGTGGTGGGCCAGGCGTCGGCTGTGGCCCATATAAGTGGAGTGACCAGCGCAGATGGCGCACAGTGATCGGCCAGACACGAGAATCACTCGTTGGAGCGCAGAGCGCCGCCTCCGTCGCCCGTACAGTTTTTGCCATACCTCGGGGGAGGGGGCGGGATCGTGCAGCATATTTTCACCGGACCTCTGGTGCCCTTCCGCGGCACGCCGCGCCGGTTCCAGATCATCCTGTGCCTGAGTCTCGCGGTCGTCGTTGTGGGTTATCTGCTGCTGGTACGCAATCCGCTGGACGGCCCGCTGGACGCCCTGCTGCACCAACCGGGATTCCTGCTGCTGGCCGCTTTGCTGCTGCTCGCCGATCTCTATCCGCTGGTTCCGTGGATGGGCGAGACCAGGACCACGGTGACGTTCGCGTGGTCGGCGTCGCTCGCGCTGGCAGCTGTCCTCGCCTACGGCTCGAGCGCCGCCCTGTTGTTCCTCGTCACCGGCCTGACCACCGCGCTGTTCCGGCGCGCCGGGCCGTGGTGGCCGGTCGCGACGACCGTGGCCATCTTCGGTCTCATCGGGCTGGCGGTGGTCGCTGCGTACCGCCTGGCCGAGGTCGTGCAGGTGCTGAGCCCGGGCGGCTGGCGGCTGGCGGGTCGGGGCATCACGATCGCCATGCTCGTGCTGCTGCTCGCCCTGCTGCTGACGGCCGTGGCGCTCACCGAGCAACGGTCGTCGACGTGGGCTGAACAACGGGTGCGGTTCGGCAAGACCGCCCGGATCTGGGGTAGCAGCCTGGTCGCGGCGCCCGTTCTCGCCGCGGTCGCGATGGCGAACCCGTGGGCCCTGCTGGCGATGGCCGTCGTCATCGTGGCGCTGAACCAGTTGAGCCGCACCATGTTCCGCAGCACCGCGGCCTCCCGGATCGACGGTTTGACCGGGCTCGCCAACCGGTTGACGCTGTCCCGGACGCTGGCCACGCGCCTGGCCCGGCTGACTTCCGGCGGCAGTGTGACGCTGCTGATGATCGACCTGAACCGTTTCAAGGACGTCAACGACACCTACGGGCACCTGGTCGGTGACGAGGTGCTGGTGGAGGTCGCCCGCCGATTGGTGGCCACCGCGCGGGCCGACGATCTGGTCGCGCGGTACGGCGGTGATGAATTCGCCGTCGTGTTGGGAGGGAACACCGGGCCGGATCAGGCGGACGCCGCAGCGGCCGCCGTCCGGGATGCCCTTGCCGAACCGGTCACGGTGCGCGACGTGCGGGTCGTCGTCGGCGGGTCCGTCGGGCTGGCCACGGCCACCGACAAGAATACCGAGATCCAGGCGCTGGTGGAACAGGCCGACCGCGACATGTACCGGGCGAAGCGACTTCTCGGCGCCACGTCCACGCCGGGCAGCATCTCGTCGCCGGGCAGCTCCGCGGAGGACCGCAGGACACGCCGGAAAGCCATGCTGCGCCCGGTCCCGGTCTGGAGCGTGACCGTGCAAGGCGCGTCGGCCGCACCGTCCGCGGGGTGGCCCGGGGTGCACTGGTCGGCCGCGCCACCGTCGACGGACCCGCCGACCGGGCTGGCTGTTCGCCCTGGGCTCCCGCTCGACGGGGGACCGCGGTGAACAGGTCCGCGATCGACGACGACGCCGGCGGCGCGACGCACGAGGTCGACCCGATGGCCGTGCCGTTGGCCGCGACGCCGGTCGCCTTTCGCTGGTGGTGGGCGGCCTGTCTCGTCGGTGTGACGGCGTCGTTCGCCGCCCTGCTGCTGTTCGTGCCCGGGCCGAGCGCGCTGCAGATCATGCGGCAGCCCGGGGCCATCCTGCTGCTGATCCTGGTGCTGCTGGCCGAGATGTACCCGGCTATGCCGTGGATGCGGAAGTCCAGTCCCTTCCTGGAGTATGTGCTGTCGACGCCGCTGATCATCGCAGCGCTGCTCGCCTTCGGCCCGCATGCCGCCTGGTTCTTCCTGGTCGCGGGCGCGGCGATGACGCTGCCCTACGGCATGGTCTGGTGGCGCGTGGTCCTGAACGTCTCGCTGTGGGGGCTGCAGGGTGCCGCGGCCGCCGGCGTGCTCGCCGCGCTGGAGCTGGGGTTCGGACTGGACGGCGAGGTCCGGTCCGCCGCCGTGGTGCCGGTGGCCGTGCTGCTGGCGGTGGTCGTCGAGTGCCTGAACGTCGTCTTCGTGATGACCTCGCAGGTACTGGCCGGCGCAACGACGCGGCGCGAGTACCTGGCGGACTGGCGGAGCCAGCTCGCGATCGCAACCCTCGCCCTGACGGCGCCCATCCCCGCGGTGCTCGCGGTGGAACAGCCGGCCATGCTCCCGTTCCTGGCGCTGGCGATGGTCGCAGCGCAGGTGGGGATCAGGGCCGTCTCGTCCCGGACGCTGCTCGCGGGGACCGACCCGCTCACCTCGATGGCGAACCGTGACCGCCTGCTCGCCAGGCTGCAGCACCGCCTCGGCAGGATGCGGCCGCCGCGGGAGACGGTCACCCTGCTGCTGGTCGATCTCGATCGCTTCAAGAAGGTCAACGACGACTTCGGGCACCTCGCCGGTGACATGGTGCTGGTCGAGGTCGCCCGCCGTTTGCAGGACGCCACCCGGTCCGACGACCTGGTGGCCCGATTCGGCGGCGACGAGTTCGTCATCCTGCTGTCCGGCGGCGTGCCGCAGCGCAGCATCGACGACGTCATCGCACGGATCAGGCGGGCAGTTGGCAGGCCGATTCCGCTGTCGGCCGGATCGGTGACCGTCGGGGTGTCCGTGGGTTCGGCGACCGCCACCGAACGCGGTGTCGACCCGCTGGAACTCATTCGGCTGGCCGACAGCGCGCTGTACGACGCGAAGTCGGTGCGGCCGGCAGTAGGGGCCGCCGCTAGCACGCCTGCGCTTTCCGCTGCGGCGACGCCTGTGCTGCCGCAGCAGGTGTCCAGGCCGTCGGTGTCGCGCCCGGGGCTGACCGTGTCGATCGATCCTGACTGGACCGCGGCGGACTGGGTACCTGCGTGGAGTGCCACCCGGACGGTGCGCACGGCCCCGCCCGTCGACGGGCACGCATTCGGGTTGAGCGGCACCGCTTCGCAGTAGTTCCGCCCCGACGGTCGCATGATGGTGTCGTCACGGCAAGCGAACGGCTCATCGGGTGCACTGCGTGGCAACATCGCTGGTGCGGATGTGCCACGATTCTCCGGGCCGCGAGCGCCGCCACCCACCACCGTAGAAAGGGTCGGGAATGACCGATCAGAGCACGCCGGCCAGTACCCAGGATTTCTCGTCGATGGAGCGGTTGGGTGCCGGACCGACCCGGACCAACAGCATCGAGCACCTCCCCGAGCACGGCCGTTTCCGGCTGTTGATCGACGACAGGGAGGTTGCCGTCCTGGACTACCGCCGGTTGGCCGGCACCTGGAACATCGTGCACACCTACACCGACCCGGGTTCCCGCGGGTACGGCGTCGCCTCCGACCTGGTGCGCGCGACGTTGGACACCGCCCGTGAGCAGGGCGTGAAGGTCATTCCGACCTGCCCGTACGTCTCGTGGTGGATCGACCAGCACGACGGCTACGAAGACCTCGTCGCACGGGTATGACCGGTCCGGCCGCGGACGGGTCCGGCGACCCTGCAGGGTCGCCGCGTCAGACCGATCCGTCGGCCGTGACCGCCGAGGTGCCCGTCCCCGGGGGTGACGGCCCCCGCGATTTCGAGGACGAGACGCTCTCCGGCGTGCCCAGAAACGGCCGGGAGGCGCTGCCCGGACTGCCGGTGGCGCTGACGCCGACCGGTTCCGCGCCCGTTCCCTCTGGGGTGAACGGCATTCCGCTTTCAAGCCCGCCGCCGGTCTCCGACGGCGCTCCGGCGGGCAACGGTTCTGCGGACGCGAACGGTTCTGCCGATGCCAACGGCGGCGTCGGCGCCAACGGAACAGGCCCCGGGGGCGCTGCGGATCACCAGGACGCCGACGGCGATCATGCCGAGGGTGACCAGCACCGGCGCGGCCGGATCCGGCTGCCGCGGACCCTCGGCTCGCTCACCAACCGGATGATGTCCGAGCGCGCCGTGCTCGCCACCGAGGCCGCAGCGGCCGCGGCGTCGGCCAGCGCGGAGGCGGTGCAACTGGTCGCCTCCGGGCAGTCGGACATCAGGGATCGCGGGCACCGGTCGGCGTTCCACTGGGGGTTCTTCGGCGGCATCGGCGTGTTGATCGCCTACGTCAGTTACCTGGTGCTGGACACCATCAGGGACACCCTGGTGCTGATCGCCATCGCCACCCTGCTCGCCATCGGGCTCGACCCGCTGGTCAATTTCTTCACCCGCCGGGGAATGCGGCGCGGGTCAGGGGTCGCGATCGTCTTTCTCGGCCTGCTGGTGCTGATCGGTGCTGCGATCTACGCGATCATCCCGCCGATCGTCAACGAGGTCGGCTCGTTCGTCTCGACCGTGCCAGAGCTGATCACCAACCTGCAGAACGATCCGCAGATCATGAACCTGGACCAGAAGTTCGGCGTCCTGGACGCCCTGCGCAACTCCAACATCGTGCAGAACCTCGGTAGTGGGGCAGCGGGCGGTCTGCTGACCGCGAGCGTGACGGTCGCGTCGGTGCTGGTCGACCTGCTGATCATCCTGGTGCTGACGCTGTACCTGCTGGCCGGCTTCCCCAAGATCAAGTCTGCCGCCTACCGGCTCGTCCCGGCGTCCCGTCGCGCACGGGTCGCCGACCTCGGCGACCGGATCCTCAAGCAGATGGGCGGCTACCTCTCCGGGGCCACCATCATCGCCATCCAGGCCGGGTTGGTCGCCGGAATCTTCGCGTCCATCGTCGGACTGCCCTACCCCTGGGCGATCGGCCTGGCGGCTGCCGTCCTGGACTTCATCCCGGTGGTCGGGCCGATCACGGTCGGCGTCGGCATGACGCTGATCGGCTTCACCCAGAGCCTGGCCATCGGCATCATCGCCGGTGTCTTCTACCTGGCACAGCACCTGTTCGAGGCGTACTGGCTCTACCCCAGGGTGATGCGCCGGACCGTGCACATCTCGACCGGTGCCGTGGTGGTCGCCATCCTGATCGGCGCCTCGCTGCTGGGCGTGACCGGTGCGATCCTGGCCGTTCCGGTGGCCGCGGCGATCATGCTCGTGGTCCGCGAAGTGATCATGCCGATGCAGGAGCGGTCGTGACCCGCTGGCAGGACACCGGGGTCGCGGATCAGGTCGGGCGTCGGGCGGTCGTCACCGGCGCCAACACCGGCCTCGGCTACCAGACCGCGCTCGCCCTGGCCGGTGCCGGCGCCGAGGTGGTCATCGCCGTTCGCGACCTCGACCGGGGACAGGAGGCCGCGCAGTTGATCAGGGAACACGTCGAGCAGGCGAAGCTGCGGGTGATCCTGCTCGACCTCGGCAGCCTTTCTTCCGTTCGCGACTTCGCCGCCGCGGTGCGCGAGTCGGGGCCGCTGGACCTGCTGGTGAACAACGCGGGCCTGATGCTGGTGCCGCAGCGCAGGCTGACCTCTGACGGTTTCGAGGCCCACATGGGCGTCAACCATCTCGGGCACTTCGCGCTGACCGCCCAGCTGCTGCCGGCCCTCGAGCGGGCTCCCGCAGCACGGGTGGTCTCGGTGACGTCGCTGATGTTCCGCCGCGCCGGACCACTCGATCACGGCCTCGGGATCGACGGGCCGTACAACCCGGCCACCGCCTATGCCCAGTCCAAGCTGGCCGTGGCGCTGTTCGGTGTCGACCTCGATCGTCGACTGCGGTCGGCAGGGTCCACGGTGTCCTCCGTGCTGGCGCACCCCGGATGGTCGGCGACCGGCGGGCGACGGCCGAACAGCTCGCGTCCGGCACCGGCCCGCCCGGCCGAAAAGGTCGGCCTGTCGGTCAAGCTGGCCCGCCGGGCGACCGCGCTGCTGGGCTCGAGCGCCGGCACCGGTGCCCGCCCGCAGGTCCATGCCGCGACGGCCCGGTCGGTGAGCGGCGGCGAACTGATCGGGCCCCGCTTCCTGATTCGAGGTGCGCCGCAGGCGACCACGCTCCCCGCGGCCGTCAGCGACAGGACCGAGGCCGACTGGCTGTGGGCCGAGTCAGTCCGGTTGACGGGCACCGAACCGCTCGCCCCGACCCCACCCAGATCGGGCGTGATGCACGCCTAGCATGTCGACCATGGTGCAGACCCCGGCCGGCACGGTGCTGGCCACCGCGTCGTCCACCTGCCTGGTTTACGGCTGACTCCCGCTGGATCCGGAGGCACTGCTGCCGCGCCGCCTGATGATCACCACGGCGGCCGCCACGATCAGTGCCGCGACGACGGCGATCGCCGCCCACGCCCAGCCCGACAGGCCCGACGATGACGACGCCGGAGCCACCGCCGCCGTTGTGGGAGCCGCGGAACTCGGAGCCGCCGTCGACGAGCTGACGGACGCCGACGTCGTCGAGCTTCCCGAGGAACTGGTGGGCGCGGAACTGGTGGTGGCGGAACTGCTCGTGGTGGGCGCTGCCGCGGCCAGCCTGAAATGCACCTCGCCCTGCACCGGGTGGCCGTCGGCGGACACGACCCGGTAGGCGATCACGTAATCGCCGGAGATGGTCAGTGGGCCAAGTGGTGTGGTCACCACCGTGCTGTCGACCTGCGGTGCACCGGACTCATATTTCTGCCCGTCGGGGCCGAGCACGGTGACCACGGGCTGGAAGTCCTGTACCGCCTCGTCGAAGGTCAGCGTGATCACGGTCGGAGCCGTCTGCACGACGGCGCCTTCGGCGGGGTCACTGCTGATCAGCACGTTGTGCGCTGCGGCCGGACCGGCGAGACCGACGCAGGCCGCCATGGTCAGCAGCACCAGCACGAGGAGCCGCGGGAGCATCCGGGACCCGTGCCTGCGGGTGATGGGCGTCGTCACGGCTCAGCCCTCCCGCGGTGGTGTGGTCGGCCCGCCCGGCCGACGCCGCAAGGCTACTGCCGCGACGACCAGGGCCGCGGCGGCGACCACGAGGCCGATCACGGCCAGGACGGTCGCGGTGGTGGTCGACCCGGTGGTCGGGCTGCTGCTGGCGGCAGCGGCAACCGATGCCTCGGTCTCGGGCGCGGAGCCGGCGGCCTCGTCCGAGTGTGAGTGACCGGCTTCCTCCCCGGCCGCGTCCCCGACGGTCAGCGTCGGTGCCGGATGCTCGGGTTCCTCACCTGACGCCGGAGTCGGCTCGTCCCACTCCACGACGGTCCCGTCGTTGTAGGTCTGCGTCGTCGGGAAGCTCAACGACTCCACATCGGGAACCGGGCCGGCGGAGATGTCGAACTCGGCGAACTCGCCGGGTCCGATCTCGGTGCCCGGCTCGGCCGTCCAGGTGATCGAGGTGACGGCCTCCTTGATGGTCAGGTCCCCCTCGGTGACCGGTGCCGGCAGCGTCGTCTTCTCGGGAACGACCTTCCAGCCGGGGACCTGCTTGACGGACACGGACGCGAACGGATGGTCCGGCGGGAGAGCGACGGTGATCGCGACCGTTCCCGCGGTCGGGGATTCGTTCGGCACCCGGAAGGTGAGCTTGGTGTAGCCACCGGCGGCTGCCTCGGATGGATTGACGGTGACATGCGCAGAGGCGATGCCGGCGCCGGCAAGGAGACCTGCGGTGACCAGGACAAGAGTGGTGGTTGCGCGGCGCCATCGGCGGGCGGGCGAGGTTGTCGACATGGAGTTCCTTCGGAGCTGAGGGGTGACGGGCTTGGCCGGCCGGGATGCCGGCCGGCGACGACCGCGTCGGTCGGCACGGCGATGAAGCCGCCGGCGACCAGCGGCGGGAGACGCCGGGCCGCGGTGCTGCCCGGCGGAACCGGTGTCCTGTCCGGTTCGCTGATCAGCTCGGCAACGGCGGCCCACGCCGTGAGCGGACCGACCCGAGCCCGGTCAGCAGAAGGCGGCCACCGGCCCCACCGGTGATGACTGCCGTCCAGCTCGGGCTCAACCGGACGGTGACGGGCCGGCGTGCCGGCACCAGCACCCGCCGCAGGGCGGCGAACAGCCGGAACAGGGTGCTCTCCCCATGGGCCATCACCCAGGAGGCGGCCAGCGCCGCCAGCAGGTGAAAGGCCACCATCGCGCCGGTGCCGGCAACCACACCGAGCGGAAGGGGAGCACCGTCCGAGTCACCGTCATGGGTGGTCAGCGTGAAGGCGAGGTGGAAGAGCAGCTGGCTGGCGGTGAGGGCAAAGAAGATCTGCCCGAAGGAGCGACGGCGGCCGGCGAACCCGGTGAGCGAACCGCCCAGCAGGACGGTCACCGGCAGCAGGACGTCCACATCCGGAACAGCTCCGCCGCCGAGAACGTGGCCGAGTGCGGCGAGCTGGGTGGCGACAGCCGCGAACACGCTGGCGCGGACGAACCGCCAGCCCGTACTCGTCGGTGTCACACCAGCATCCCCCTGTCTCTGCGCCGCTCAGGTTGTCGGCGGCCCGACGAGGAACGTCATGAGTTCGGCATCCAACTGGTCGAGGTCCGCGGACACCGCCCGCAGCGCCGATCGCCGGGTGTCCGACGGCATCGAGAGCGTGGCCGTGGTGGCGGCCGAGAGCTCGTCCAAACGGGATGCGCTCGACTCGGTGAAGCGGGTGACCTTGGGCTCGGAGCTCCGTCGGCTGCCGAGGTCACCGACAGCCTTGCGGAGTCCGGTGATGCGGGCCTGCACGGTTCCGGTCGGGCCCTTGTAGGCGGCGACATCGTCGACGGGCACACCCAGCCGGCGGGCGCGCCGGTCGTCCAGCGCACCCCGCACTTCGGTGGAGGCCTTCATCGCGCCGGCCGCGACGGCAGGGCCGATCACCTTGGCCGCCAGCAGCAGACGCCGCAGGGTCTTGGGGTCGCTCAGCTGTGCGACCAGACCGGCGGAACCGCTGGTCGGCTTGGCCGGCGACTTCGATGTGCTGCCGGACTTGCTGGACGACGACGCGCTGGACGACGACGCGCCGGACGACTGTGCTGCGGACGCGCTCGAGGACTTCTTGCGTGCCTTACGACGGAGTGCCACGCTGCTCCTTCCTCGGGCCGGCGGCGCCGGGCTCGGGCCAAGCCTAGAGTCACGCGCCGTCACCCCGCATTTGGGTTGGGCGTCATGGCGTCACCGCCCGCCTACCCTGTTCGGTGATGACGTCTCTGATCGGCCGGTCGGACTCCGCGGACGCGCCCGCTCCCGTTCGGCTCGGACCGTCGGCGGCCGGACGGTGTCGCCGGCGGATCCACCTCGACGCGGCCGCACCCGACCGGCGGGCCGCGATGTCCGCAGCGACCCGACGGGCGCTGGACGAACTCGCCGAACACCGCGAACGGGTGCTCAACAGCATCCTCGGCGCGCAACTGACCGCCCCCTCGGTGCGCTCCGACCGGCAGGGCACGACGTCGGCCTGGCGCACGGTGCCCCAACCGTTGGTGATCGGCCCAGAGATGTCCGTCGGGGCCAGGTCGGGCAGTGCCGACCTGCTGATCTGGGCCGGCGACGGCTACCTGCCGGTGGTGATTCGCGCGCACCGCACCCGCGATACGGGCAGCGGCGCCAGCAGTTCGACGTTGGCGGCGCCACTGGACGTCCGGCTCGACGGCGCGCATCGCGCCCGCCGGCACCGCGCAGACCGGCTGGCGCTTGCCCACCACCACCGTCAACTGGTCGAGCTCGGGTGCGCCTCGGCGACCGCGCGGGGCGGTGTGATCGGGCTGGGCAGCCCGACCGACGGGGGCGGGCGGGTGCACGGTTCGGGCCCCGACGACGACGCCGAGGTGATCGTCTGGCACCGGCTGGACACCCCGGGGGCCTCGACTCTGGACGACTACGACGAGCGGTTCGGCGACCGGCTGGCGGTGGCCCGCGCCGCCGCATCGGGCGCGCCCGCGCTGGCCCAGCCGTCGCGAATCGCCGAGTGCCGGCGCTGCCCGTGGTGGCCGCTCTGCTCGGCCGAACTCTCGGCCGCCGGGGACGTCTCGTTGCTGCTGACCGGCGACGACGTCGAGACCGCCCGGGCAGCCGGTCTGTCCACCATCGCCGAGCTGGCGACCGTCCAGGGCGAGGCGCTGAGCGCCCTGCCTTTCGTCGTCACGCCTCCCACGCTGGCCAGGGTGCGGGCGCGTGCCTGGCAGCGGGGAGCGCCGTTGGTGCGGATCGGGCGCCGTGCTGCGATCGTCAGGGCCGACGTCGAACTCGATGTCGACGCCGAGTCCTACGGAGAGGACGGCGCCTACCTCTGGGGAGCGACGCTGTCCGGCGCGGACGTCGGTCTGCCGCGCGGACACCGCTCGTTCGTCACCTGGGATCGGTTGCCGTCCGCGTCCCAGGGCACGGTGTTCGGGGACTTCTTCCAGTACCTGATGCAGGTGCGGGCGGCGGCCGAGGCGCGCGGCCTGTCCTTCGCAGCCTTCTGTTACGCCCGGTCGGCAGAGGAACGCTGGATGCTCGGGCTGGCCCGCAGGTACGCGGGCCTCCCCGGTGTGCCGGATGCGGCCGCCGTCGAGGCGTTCTGCGCCTCACCCCAGTGGGTCGATCTGCTCCGGGAGATCAAGCGGCACTTCGTCGTTCCCGGGTCGCTGCGGCTCAAGGAAATTGCCGGATCGATCGGGTTCCGGTGGCGCGATCCCGAGCCCGGCGGGGAGAACTCGATGGCCTGGTACCGGGAGGCGGTGGCCATCGACCCGTCCGCGGACCCGCAACGGGCGCGGGGAATGGCAGCGCGGGTGATCCGCTACAACGAGGACGACGTGCTCGCAACGCTCGCCGTGCGCCGGTGGATCACCGGGCATCTCGACGAGTTGCCCACCGTCGCCGAACTGGACTCCGACGCCTGACGGTCAGCGCGGCGGCATCCGCAGCGAGCCGTCCAACCGGATGATCTCGCCGTTCAGGTAGTCCTGGGCGGCGATCGACAGCACCAGGGCCGCGTACTCGTCCGCCCGTCCGAAACGCTGGGGGAACGGCACGTTCGCGGCCAATGCGACCCTGAACTCCTCGGTCACCGACGCCATCATCGGGGTGTCCAGGATGCCCGGCGCGATCGTCATGACCCTGATCCCGAACTGGGCGAGGTCACGGGCGGCCGGCAATGTCATGCCGGCGACGCCGCCCTTCGACGCCGAGTACGCGATCTGACCGATCTGCCCGTCGAACGCCGCGACGGAGGCGGTGTTCACGATCAGCCCGCGCTGCCCCTGGTCGTCGACGGGCTCGGTGCTGGACATCGCCTCGGCGGCCAGCCGCAGCACGTTGAACGTCCCGAGCAGGTTGACCGCCACGATGCTGCCGAACAGGTCGAGGTCGTGCACGCCCTTGCGCGACAGCACCCGGCCCGCCGTGGCCACCCCGGCGCAGCTGACCGCGACCCGCAGGGGGCCCTTTTCGGACGCCTGCGCCACGGCGGCGGCGACATCGGCGCCGCTGGTCACGTCACCCGCCACCGCGGTGAAGTCCCGCTCCAACCCGCCGGTCCGTTCCCACCCGGACGCCAGGTCCAGGCCGACGACGTGCACTCCGGCGGCCGTCAACGCGGTGGCGGTGGCTGCGCCGAGGCCTGATGCGGCGCCGCTGACGATGGCCGACGAACCCTCGATCTGCATGGACGAAAGACTAAGGCCGCCCCGCCGACGGCGACACGCGGCGTCCGGGCCTAGCGTGGCGCCCATGATCAGCCCCTCGCCGCACCCGCGGACGGACGGTCCTGATGTCGTCGTGGTGGGTGCCGGGGTCATCGGCCTGACGACCGCGGTGCGCCTCCTCGAAGCGGGTGCCAGGGTGCTGGTGCGGACGGCCGGCGCACCGCTCGGCACCACTTCGGCCATCGCCGGCGCGATGATCGGTCCGGTGTACGGCGACCCGGCCGAGCCGGTACCCGGCTGGCTGCGCGCGTCCGACGCGGTGTTCCGCCGGCTCGCCAACGAACCCGCATCCGGGGTCAGCGTCCGCTCCGGCCGGCTGCTCTCGGCACCCGCATCCGGGGATCGGCTGCCGACGTGGGCGCCGACCGTCCCCGGCTTCCGGCCGTTGTCCGGCCATCTCGATCGAGGCGACGAGCTCCCACCGGGTTTCAGCACGGGCATGCGGGCGGAGTTGCCGTTCGCCGACATGCCCCTCTACCTGGCCTGGCTGACGGACCGGGTCGGCCGGTTGGGCGGCCGGATCGAGCTCGGCCCGATCCGCAGCCTGGAGGATGCCGGCCGCGGCGCCGATGTCGTCGTGAACTGCGCCGGGTCGGCCGCCGGCGAGCTCGCGGGTGATCCGTCGATGACGCCGATCCGCGGGCAGCACGTGATCGTGGACGCCCCGTGGCTGACCGAGTTCGTCTACGAGGTGGGCGGCGGGCCGGCATGGGTGGGCGTGATGCCGCACGGCCGGCGGGTCGTGCTCGGCGGGGTGCGGGAACCGGGGAGCACCGATCTGGTGCCTGACCCCGCGGTCACCGGGGCCATCCTCGAACGCTGCATCGCGGCCGTCCCCGGACTCGCGGACGCCCCGGTGATCGGGGTGGAGGTGGGGATCCGCCCGGGCCGGCCCAGCGTGCGGGTCGAGCGTGAGGGTGCAGCCGATGGATGGGGTGTCGTTCACAACTACGGGCACGCGGGCAACGGCGTCATGCTCTCCTGGGGATGTGCGGACGCCGCGACCGCGCTCGCACTGGGCCGAACCGGCGGGAATCCGACCGCGGTTTGACGTCGGCGTCGCCGCTGCGGAAGGCTGCCGGCAAGGCTTCTACCGCGCGTGATCACGAGGTGACGATGTTCCTGTTGCGCAAGCCGATCCTGGCCATGTCCGGCAGTTCCGCGGTTCGCGACACGGTGTCCAAGGCGCCGCTGACCAAGTCGGTCGTCGACCGGTTCATCCCCGGTGAGACGACGGCGGACGCGGTGGCGGCGGTGACGGCGCTCCGGGCCAAAGGCCTCGAGGTCACCCTGGACCACCTCGGCGAGGACACCACCGACCGGGCCAACGCCGATGCCACGGTGGCCGCCTACCTCGACGTCATCAAGGGTCTGGCCGCGGCGGGCCAGGTCGCGGGCGCGGAGGTATCGGTCAAGCTCTCGGCGGTCGGGCAGGCGCTGATCGCGTCACCCGACCTGCCAGCGGGCGGGAACGCCTACGCACTGGCCGGTGCGCGCAAGATCGCCGACGCCGCCTACGCCGCGGGCGCCCGGATGACGCTGGACATCGAGGACCACACCACGATCGACCAGACCCTCGAGGTGCTGTTCGAGCTGCGCCGCACCCACCCGGACGTCGGGATCGCCATTCAGGCGATGCTGCTGCGCACCCCCAAGGACCTCGAGCTGCTGACCGGGCCGGGGTCCAGGGTGCGGCTCGTCAAGGGCGCCTATGACGAACCGGAGAGCGTCGCGCACACCGACCCGCAGCAGATCGACCTCGCCTACGTCAGGGCGATGAAGACGCTGTTCTTCGGCAAGGGTCACCCGATGATCGGCTCGCACGACCCGCGGATGGTGGCCATCGCCGCCCAGCTCGCCGCCGATGCGGGCCGCACACCCGATCAGTGGGAGCACCAGATGCTGTTCGGGATCCGCCCCGACGAGCAGGAGCGGCTGGTCAGGGCCGGGCGCACCGTCCGGGTGTACGTGCCTTACGGTGCCGACTGGTACGGCTACTTCACCCGACGGTTGGCCGAACGGCCCGCCAACCTGCTGTTCTTCCTCCGTTCCGTGGCCACCCGCGGCTGAGTTCGCTGCTTGTCCTGTCCGCGTGAGAGCCCCGTCATGAAAGGCAGTGCCATGGACGCCGTCACCCACCCGCCGGCCCCGGTCAACGAGCCGGTCCTGGACTACGCACCGGGATCGCCCGAGCGGGCCACGCTGGTCGCCGCGCTGCAGGCGGTCACCGAGCCGGTCGAGCTGGGTGCGGTCATCGGCGGGGTGCAGCGGCGGCCGTCCGGGAAGCCGTTCGACGTCGTCGCCCCGTTCGACCACCAGCGGGTCCTCGCGACCTCCGCGGACTCCACGGGGGAGGACGCCGCCGCCGCCATCAGTGCGGCGCTCGACGCCGCCCCGGTCTGGCGGGCGCTGGACTTCGACGCGCGGGCCGCGATCCTGCTCCGAGCCGCCGACCTGCTGGCGGGGCCGTGGCGGGCCAGGGTCAACGCCGCCACCATGCTGGGCCAGGCCAAGACCGCCTACCAGGCGGAGATCGATTCCGCCTGCGAGCTGGCGGATTTCTGGCGGTTCAACGTCCATTTCGCCCGGCAGATCCTCGCCGAGCAGCCGATCGCCAACGCGAAGGGCATCTGGAACCGCACGGACCACCGCCCGCTCGAGGGCTTCGTGTACGCCGTCACGCCGTTCAACTTCACCGCGATCGCCGGCAACCTGCCGACCGCGCCGGCGCTGATGGGCAACGTCGTGCTGTGGAAGCCGTCGATGACCCAGCAGTTCGCGGCGTCGCTGATCATGGACCTGCTCACCGAAGCTGGCCTGCCGCCGGGAGTGATCAACATGCTGCCCGGCACCGGACCCGAGATCTCCGAGGTCGTGCTGGCCCACCGCGACCTCGCCGGCATCCACTTCACCGGCTCGACCCGGGTGTTCCAGTCGCTGTGGGCCGGCGTCGGGGCCAACATCGCCGGGTACCGGTCCTACCCGCGGCTCGTGGGGGAGACGGGCGGCAAGGACTTCATCGTCGCCCACCCGTCGGCCGACATCGACGTGCTGCGCACCGCGATGATCCGCGGCGCGTTCGAGTACTCCGGCCAGAAGTGCTCGGCCGCCTCCCGTACCTATCTGCCGGCCTCGTTGTGGCCCGCGCTGAAGGACCGGCTGATCGCTGAGACGGAGGACCTGACGATCGGGTCGGTCGAGGACTTCGGCAACTTCACCAGCGCGGTGATCGACGACCGCTCGTTCGGCCGGTTGAAGGCGGCCATCGACCGCGCACATGCGACGGATTCGATCGAGGTCCTGGCCGGCGGCACCTATGACGATTCGGTGGGCTATTTCATCCGGCCGACCATTCTCCAGGGCACCGACCCGCGGGATGAGATCTTCTGCAACGAGTATTTCGGACCGATTCTTTCCGTCCACGTGTATCCCGACGACCAGTTCTCCTCGATCCTGACGGAGGTCGACACCGCGTCGCCGTATGCGCTGACCGGTTCGATCATCGCCAGGGATCGGTTGGCCGTGGCGCAGGCGAGCGAAGGATTGCGTTTCACCGCCGGCAATTTCTACGTCAACGACAAGCCGACGGGGGCTGTTGTGGGCCAGCAGCCGTTCGGCGGGGCGCGGGCCTCCGGGACCAATGACAAGGCGGGCTCGGCGGCCAATCTCTCCCGGTGGACGTCACCGCGGTCGATCAAGGAAACCTTCGTCGCACCGACGTCCATCCGCTACCCGCACCAGTTCCAGGACTGAAAACCCGCCTGAGCCCGCCGCTCGTGACGACCGGTGTCGCGGCGGGTGCCACGCTCTGTCAGCACTGTCCGGAGGCGTGATGTACCGCGCCCTGTGCGTCATCTCGTATCAAAAGCGTCTCTAAACTTTCCCTTAACCTCCGCTTACGGTAGTGTCTCGGTTGCTGAAAGTGACAGCCATCTGGGGGATGACGCCGCCGTCCGCGAGGGCCGCGCCGTCATTGCGCCCACACACTCGGGCACAGGAGCGAGCGGGGTCGCTTCGTTGGGATGTTCACCAGTCACCGCCAATTCGTCGCTGAGCGATGCGTCGCCGAGATTGTTTCGGCGTCAACGTTTCTCGATCGACAGCCACGCCGTTGCGCGGTCCCGCCGGCCATCCGCAGAGCTTCTGCGGATTCGCGGCCTGGCCTGAATCTCCCATTCCACCTGGTCGTAACAACCGAGTTCGGGGATACGAGGGGTCTTTGATGAAGGAAATCGAAGTAGGCACTATTCGGACAGATCGCCAGCCATCGCTGCCGGAGCAACGGACGCACCAGGTGGCGCCCCGCGAGTTCGGGCGCGCGCCGGTCGTGTTGATGGCCGATCCCGGTGATGCCTACGGGGAAGTGTTCAAACCGCAGCTCAGCGGATTCCGGATTGTCAGCGCGAGGTCCGTCGCGGAGGTGCAGCAGATCATCACCAGCGGTACCTCCGGCCCACTGGCCATGGTCAGTCTGCGGTTCAACGGCTCGACACCGGCGGTGATCCAGTCGCTGAAGAAGGCCGGCTGGACGAGGGTCCTCGCGCTGACGCTCGCCGAAGCGCCCGTCGCACCGGTGATCGACGCAGTCAACGCCGGCGCAAGTGGAGTCCTGACAGTTGCCGGGGTTGTGGACCGGGAACCGGACCCACTGCATCCGGCCCACAAGCTCTCGCCGCGCGAGGTCGAGGTCGTCCGGCTGGTCGCCGAGGGACTGACCAACAAGGCGATCGGCCAGCGGCTCTCACTATCGGCGTTGACGATCAAGAACCATCTCGCCCGGATCGGCCGCAAACTCGACGCCGGGGACCGCGCGCACATCGTGGCCATCGCCTGCCGTGGCGGCGTCATCTCGCGGGCGGGTGGCGGCACCCGCCGCTAGCGTGGTCAGACCAGCGCCGGTTTCGCCGGATGGCTACGGTGTCGGGCATGGCTGACTACTCCTTACGGCGCAACAAGGTCGCAATCGTCGGGGCCGGGTCGGTCGGCGCCACTCTCGCGTACGCCTGTCTGATCCGCGGCCTCGCGCACGACGTGGTGCTCTTCGACATGAACGCCGAGAAGGTCGAGGCGGAGGTTCTCGATCTCCGTCATGGCCTGCTGTTCTGCCCGCCAGCCGAAGTGCACGGCTCGGACAACGTGGCCGTGTGCGAGGGCGCCGACGTCATCGCCATCACGGCCGGGGCCAAGCAGCGGCCGGGCCAGACCCGCCTCGACCTGGCGGCCACCAACGTCGAGATCTGCCGGACGCTGATCCCGCGGCTGCTCGACGTGGCGCCGAACGCGGTGATCATGATGGTGACCAACCCGGTCGACGTGCTGACCCTCGCGGCGCAGAAGTTCTCCCACCTGCCGCCGCAGCGGGTGCTCGGCACCGGCACCGTCCTCGATTCCGCGCGCCTCCGGCACCTGATCGCCCGGCACCTCGGGGTTGCCTCGCAGAGCGTCCATGCCTGGATCGCCGGCGAGCACGGCGACTCTGAGTTTCCGCTCTGGAGCACCGCCACGGTCGGGTCGGTCCCGGTGCAGAGTTTCTCGATGCCCGGCGGCAATCGGCTGGACAGCGGCGCCGAGGAGCGGATTGCCAACGACGTCGTCACGGCGGCCGAGCGGATCATCCGCGGCAAGGGCGCGACGAACTATGCCGTCGGGCTGGCGGGGGCCAGGGTGATCGAGGCGATCCTGCGGGACGAGAGCGCCGTGCTGGCGGTCAGTTCACTGCTGGACGGCAGGTACGGGTTGAGCGACGTGTGCCTCTCGCTGCCCTCGGTGGTCAACCGCACCGGTGTCGCGACGATGCTGGACGCGCCCATGTCGCAGCACGAACTCGAGTTGCTGCAAGCGTCCGCCGCGGCCGTCCGCGCGGTCGCCGACTCGCTGGGCATCTGAGCAGCGGCCATCCGCGAGCGGCCCCGCTTCGAGTTGGCGATTTCCGGCGTTCGCGGGCCGGCGGAAGGTCGGATACTGACAACTCGATCCTCCTGCCGGCGCCCCGAGCCCGGCAGACTCGGTCAGTGCGCCGGGATGCCCAGTCCGGTGGTCCCGGTGATCGAGCAGCTGATCCCGGTTCCGTGCATGTTGCAGTAGCCGCCGGGGTTCTTGTCGAGGTACTGCTGGTGGTAGTCCTCGGCGTAGTAGAACGTGTCGAGCGGCTTGATCTCGGTGGTGATGTCGCCGTAGCCGGCCGCCGTGAGCGACGCGGCGTACGAGTCCCGGCTGGTCGCCGCACTGCTCGCCTGGTCCTCGGTCGTCGGGTAGATCGCCGACCGGTACTGGCTGCCGACATCGTTGTACTGGCGCATACCCTGGGTCGGGTCGTGGTTCTCCCAGAACGCGCGCAGCAGCTGGTCGTAGCTGATCTTGGCGGGGTCGTAGACGACCAGCACCGCCTCGGTGTGGCCGGTCCGCCCGCTGCACACCTGCTCGTAGCTCGGGTTCACGGTGTAGCCGCCCGCGTACCCGGCCGCCGTCGTGTACACGCCCGGCAGCCGCCAGAACAACCGCTCGATCCCCCAGAAGCAGCCCATTCCGAACACCGCGACCTCGGTCCCCGCCGGCCAGGGCGGCAGCATGCTGGTGCCGAGCACGGTATGCGTTCCGTCGATGCTCACCGGCTGGTCGCGGCCGGCGAGCGCGGTGTCCGCAGTGGGCAGGTCGGTCTTACGGGAGAACAGCCTCATGAGCCCAGGGTACGAGCGCCCGGTGACGCTCGACAGGGACCGCATCAGAGTGACGTCACCAGACCACTCACGGATCGTGCGTAGTCGTGCACAATGAGCCAGAGATGCGATCGGGGGACGGTCGTCTGCGACGGGCGAAGGGCCGGCTGTTGACGGAGATGGCGGGCCGCTCGGCCGAGCCCGATATCAGCAGAGCGCAGAGCCCGAGGGCACTCCGGTCGTCGGGTAGGGACACGGCAATCGACGCGCTCCGCGGGGCCTGCATCGTGAGCATGACGACCGCGCATCTCGCCGCCGGAAGCTGGCCCTACCTCGTCACCCATTCCGCGGTCTTCATCGACGGTGCGGTCGGCTTCGTCCTGCTGTCGGGTGTGATGGTCGGCCGGACTCAGCGCCGCACGATCGACGGGAACGGACTGCTGGCAGGCCAGCGAAAGCTGTTGCGGCGCATCGGAGTCATCTATGCGGCGCATCTGGCACTGTGCATCGTCGGGTTCCTGGTGGTCGCTGTGGACCCGGTTCGGAACGCGCTGTACGCGGGTGTCGCCGAGCTCGGCGGGCCGCTGCCGGCGGCGGTCGCGACGCTGAGCCTTCAGGTCAACCCGCACTACACCTCGATCCTCTCGCTCTATGTCGTGCTGCTGCTGCTGGCCATGGTTGCGGTGGCGGCACTATCGCTGCGGCAGCCCGCACCGGTGGTCGCCGGGTCGCTCGTGTTGTACGCCGCGGGCCTCCGCTGGCCGGACGTCTTCACCTTCACCGAGCGGCCTGGAACGCCGGGCGCGGTGAACTGGGCGACGTGGCAGCTGCTGTTCGTCGCCGCGTTGCTGCTCGGCTGGTACTGGAACTCGGCACCTGTCCGCCGGGCGCGCGCGAGCGCCGGTGTGGGCTGGGCGGCCGGCACGGCGGTCGTGGTCGGGGCGGCGGCCGGCTGGGTCGCGACGACGGGGGCACAGGCGGCATGGAAGGAGGCCATCGCCGCGCCGTTCACCGATGGACTGCTGGGTGCCGGGCGCATCCTGATGGCGTTCGCCGCGGTGATCGTCGGCTACCACTTCTGCCGCTGGCTGCTCCGCAGCTGGCCGCCGCTGCTGACCCCGTTCGCCCTCATCGGTCGACGGGCACTCGACTGCTACGTGCTGCTCAGCGTGGTTGTGATCGTGCTGCCGAGCCTGCTGGTCTACCGGGCGTCAGGCTGGCTCGCCGTAGGCGTGACGCTCGACGTGCTGGCCCTGATGGTCGGCTGGTGCCTGCTGCGGGATCGCCTGCGCAGGCCGGCGAGTCACTCTTCCGGGGGAACCTCTACCTGATTGCATCATCGGCCTGAACCTCGTAGAGCCGTTACCGAAGCGCACAATGAGAGGAGTACGGATAGCGAGACTTGTGCCGCCCGTCCACGCTGCCGGTCAAGGCAGCGATGCGGTCTCCGGGCCTGTGGACGCAGGTCACCCAGGGGGAGTGGGATGACGATGGCAGATCCGGCCGGGATGGGCTTCCGCGAGGCGGCGGCACCGTATCTCTTCGACGCCGTTCCTGAACCGCTGCTGATGCTGAACGCGGACGGGGTCATCACGGGCGTCAACACCCGTGCGGCGCGGATGTTCGGCGTGCCCGCCCGGCGTCTCGTCGGTGACCACCTCACGGCTCTCCTGCGTCCCGGCGACGGTGAACCGGTCGCTCCTCTGCTCTCCCTGGACAGCCTGGTCAGCGCAGCGGGCGATCTCGGCACGTCGGCCATCTGCCGGCACGAATCGGGACGTGATGTCCATGTCGAAGTCCGCTGCGCCCCGGTGACGACTGCCTCTGGTGCCGGCATCGTCGCATCGATCCACGACATGACGGCCGAACGTGAGCGGGCCGAGTCGTCACGCGCGGGGTCCGAGCGATTGCTCCGGATCGCCGAAGCGGTGCGGGTCGGCGTCGGCCTGATCCGGACCGACCCACCCGGATTCGGGTACACCAACCCGACTTTCCGCGAGATGGCCGGCGGTGACGAACTGCATCCGGGACGGCCCGGACTGCCGCCGACGGAGACAGCACAGGGCCGAGCGCTGATCGAGCGGGCACTGTGCGCGTTACGCAGCGGCCGGCCCGTCAGCACGGCCGAGGTTCGCTTGACGGCACCGAACGATGACGCCCGTTGGGTCCGGATGACGACGGGCATGGTCACCAACGCAACGGGAGCGTGCACCGAGCTGGCGGTGACGCTCGAGGACATCACCGCGTTCAAGGTCGCGGAAGCCGCGCTGCGGAACAGTGAGCAGCTCCTCCTGGAGATGGCCGCCACCATCGAAATCGGTTTCCTGCTGAAGGACGTCGCTGATCAGCGCCTCGTGTATGTCAGCCCGGGGTTCATGAAGATCTTCGGATTCGACCCGGCCGGTCCCTCTCCAGGCTTCCTGGACCTGAGGGAAATGATCCATCCCGACGATCGTGCCGCCCTCGCCGCTGCCACCGAGATCGTCGAAGCCGGCGCAAGCGAGCGGCGCGATCTCCGGATCGTCCGTCCGGACGGCCAGCGCTGGGTTCGGTTCACCGCCAACCCCATCATGGATGCGGACGGCGATGTGGTCCGGATGGCGGTGACGGCCGAGGAGTTCACTGCCGGCAAGGAAGCGGACATGGCGATCCGGCTGAGCGAGGATCGGTTCCGGCGGATGGCCGATGCGATCGGCGTGGGTATCAGTCTTCGCCAGCTGCAGCCGCCGCGTTTTCTCTATGTCAACGCCCGCTACGTCGAGATGGTGGGATACGACCCGACTCTCGACGACGCCTATTCGGTGCCATCCGCGCTTGCGCGTGTCCACCCCGATGACCGGGATGGGGTGCTCGTCGACTATTGGGAGCGCACCACGAAAGGGCTGTCGGCGCAGGTCGAAATGCGAGTGACGATGGAATCGGGCGGCACCCGCTGGGTCAGGGTGACCAACCATCCCGTACCGGTCGAGCAGGGAGAACCGGAACTGGCCGCCGGGACGATCGAGGACATCACCGATCAGAAGGCCGCCGAGGCGGCCGCCCAGCCCGCTCGTCGATGGGCGGTGGCGGTGAACGCCGGAACCAACGCGCCGTCGGATGATGTGCGCGATACGGATGAGGTCGTGGCCACGCAACCGGCCGTGCTGTTGATCCAGGGCGGCGGGACCGGTGTGGAACCCCTCCGGCGGATCCTTCGCAAGCGTCCGGTCTGGTCTGTCCACCACGCCCACGACGGTGCGGTCGGGCTGGAACTTGCTGCTTCGCAGCATCCGCAGTTGATCATGATGGATCTACACCTGCCGGACATGAGCGCCGCGGATCTCCTTCGCGCGCTACGGTGCCGCACCCGCACCGCGCACATCCCGGTGTTCGTGCTGAGTGCGGACGCGGACCGCGGGGATCTGGCGCGGCTGCGCGTGCTGGGTGCCCAAGGTTTCTTCAGCCAACCGTTGGACGTCAGCGAGGTCCTCCGGATCCTGGACGCGAGCAATCCCTGACGGTGGTCGCAGCCGTCACTTGGGGGACTGGATCAGCTGCCACGGCGAATCGTCGTCAGGGGTCAGCGGGATCGCGCCCGGCTTGTCGCCCTGGGTCCAGTACTTCGCCTGCCACCCGATGCCGTCGAGCAGCACCCGGCTCCCCGCGACGTAGATCTCCTTCGAGCTCCAGTCCGGGTAGGTGCCCGCGGGCAACGTCGGCGTCGGCGCCGGGGTGTCCCCGGGCAGCACCGGGCCGATCAGCGTCCATGGCGTGAGATCAGCTGATGCGACGGGTGTGTCGGGCTGGTCGCCGATCGAGTAGTACTTCGACTGGTAGACGTTCTTGTGCCAGACGACCTTGCTGCCCTTGGGGTATCCGACGTTCGGATTCCAGATCTGGTACGGCGATGTCGCCGGGTCGTCGATGGCGCCGGTGGTGGACGTCGCACCCGTTGATGACGTGGCGGTGGCCGAGGCGGACGCGGATCCGGTCGCGGTCGCCGCCGTCGAGGTCGCGGTCGCCGGGGCGTCGCCGCCGAAGGTGCGCAGGATGCTGGCGAACTCACCGACCGACTGGTCGACGCCGCTGCAGGCATCGGAGACGACCTTGACGTCCGGATAGTTCGGACCGCACGACTGGTCCCGGTTCGCCGACCACATCGACAGCCGGGCCAGCTTGACCTGCTGCGCGAAGGAGACGAGTTGCTTCGCGTCGTCGAGACCGAAGACCTCGTCAGGGATGTCGTTCTGCCCGATCATCGGGGTGGCGCCGATCATCTGCCATGCCTGCGCGTCGGACAGGTCGGTGCCGGCCGGCTTGTACACGTCCTGCAGCTGTCCCATCAGCGCGGTCAGGGCCAGTTCGCCCTGGTCGGCCATGCTGCGGCCGGCGGGCAGCGGCACGCCGTAGTCCATCGTCATCGCGTTGACACCGGCCAGCGGCACCTTCGCCGCGACCATCGAGTTGAGCACGGCCAGCCCCTCGGCGACCAGGCCCTGCTCGCCGACCGGCAGCGTCAGCCAGATGGCGACCGGCTTGCCGGCGGCGGCGGCCTTGGTGCTGATCGCCGCCATCGCCTCCGCGCGACGTTTGTTGACGGCGGAATCCGACGCGGCCGAACCCTCGATGTCCAGGTCGATCTCGGTGGCGGAATAGCGGTCGATGACGGACTGGTACGCGGCGGTGAGTTCCTTGACGTCGGTGCACCCGATGCTCAGCTCGGAGTTCGCGGCCCCGCCGAACGACACGGTCACCTCGCCGCCGAGCTGACGGAGCCGGGCGACCCGCCGGTCCAGGTCCAGTTGCTCGCCGCCCGCGGCGGCCATCGTGTATGCGCCGCCCCAGCTCGGCTCGCACGGTTTGTCCTGGGCGCTGACCACGAAGGCCAGCACCGCCGAGGTGGGCTGCCCGGTGGTCGGGCTCTCGAACGGGTAGGTCGGGGTGGACGTCACATCGACGTACGGCGCGAACCATGCGTCGGGGACCGGTGCGCTCGCGACCGATTCCTGATGACGGTTGAACCACCACCACCCCGAGATGCCGCCCGCGACAACGGCGAAGACCAGGAACACCCGGAACCAGGACAGGTGACGTCCGCTGCCCGACGGTCCCGACATGGCGGGCATCGGGGTGGCCTCCACCGGCGGGGGTCCGGCCGGCGGCGGTGTCACGGCTGCTGGCGCGGTCGCTTCCGCGGCCGTCCCGTCCGGTGCGGCGGCTGTGGGTTCGGGCTCGCCGGCCGCGGGGTCGGCGGCCACGGGTTGGGCGGCCACGGGTTGGGCTGCCACGGGTTGGGCTGCCACGGGTTGGGCTGCCACGGTGTGGGCAGCCGCGTCCGGAGCGGGCTCGACGCCAGGTTCTTCATCGACCACGCTGGGGTCGTCGCTCATCAGGAATCCCTTGCGGTCGTGACGGGGACCTCGACCCGGTCGGCGGCCTTGGGGTCGGTGTCGTCATTCCAGGTGGTGCCCTTGCCGGCCACCCGGTCGCCGACCCGGATCGGGTCGCCCGCGCCGGCCAGCCGGTCGCTGGCCCGGCCGCCGTCACCGTTGCCGGCGTTCGGCCGGTCGCTGACCCGACGGCTGCCGCCGTTGCGGTGCGCGCCGGTGCCGCGGTCGCTCGCCCGGTTGCCGGCGTTCTCGCCGACCCGGTCGCCCGCACGATCGCTCGCTCGGCTGCCCGCGTTGACCCGGCCGCCGCGCCGGTCCCCGGCGTCGCCGGCCCGTTCGCCGTCCACCCGGTCGGTGGCCCGCCTGCGGTAGCCCTGACCGTCGCCGCCGCCCGCCCGGTCGCTCGCCCGCCGGTTGTACTTGACCGGAGGCTCGGGGGTCTCGGCCAGGATGCGGAACATGCCCGTGCCGTCCGAGATGTGTTCGCCGGTCGCCGTTGCCGGCGCGCCACGGTAGAGCACGTCCTCCCAGGTCGGTTTCGCCGGCTCGAAGTTCTCCTTGCGCCGGCGCCGAACGGCTACCTTGGGGCGGCTGGCCTTGTCGGTGACGTACAGCCGCTCCACGAATCCGAGCCAGATGTCGACCAGCGCGTTCGAGGCGCCCATCAGAGCGAACAGCGCGTAGCTCGCGGTCAGCGCGTTGAACGCGGCGAACGTGGCATTTCCCCAGTATTGATTGCCGACATCGCGCCAGACTGTCACGGCCGAGAAGATGATGATGATGAACGGGGAAATGGCGAACAGCAGGGGGGTGGCGGTGCGGTTCGCGACCTTGGGTGTCCGCGCGAACGGGATTCGCTTACCGGTGAGGGCCTGCTGGATGGATTTGACCACGCCCGCGAGGTTGACCGGCAGCAGGATCAGGTTGAACCCGTAGACCCGGAAGATGTCCATCCGCTTGTAGCCGCACCGCTTGAGGTCCGACGACATCGCCATGAAGTACGGCGCGGCGGCCATCAGCACGAGCGGACTGAGCAACTGGCTGTTGAACGGGTAGGCCAGCAACAGCACCAGGGCGATGCTGCTCCAGCAGGTGGACGCGAGATAGTTGACCCGCAGCAGGGTTTCGATGGTCTTGTTGCTCTCGGCCCGCTTGAGCCTGGCCTTCCGGAGGACCCACAGCTTGGGCATGATGATCAGCCCGCCGTTGGCCCAGCGGCGGCGCTGGATGCACAGCGACCCGAAATCCGGTGGGGTGGCCGAATAGCTCAGCCGTTCCGGATAATTCAGCAGCTTCCAGCCGTGAATGGCGAGGTCGATGCTCGACTCGGTGTCCTCGATGACCGTGCGGTCCATGACATACCGTCGGATCTCGAACCCGCCCTGGTGTTCGATCTCGACGATGTCGTCCAGCGCGCGTTTCCGGATGACGGCGTTCGCACCGACCCAGAAGGTGGCGCCGTGGTAGCTCATCCCCTGGTGCACGATGTGCTGCAGGTCGGTGGTCGCGCCGGACAGCCGCTCCATGCGGCTCGCCGAGCCCGGGAAGGCCGAGTACGGCGTCTGGATGACGGCCAGCCGGGCGTTCTCCGGCTGCGTCATCACGTACACGAGTCGCAGGCAGTATTCCGGCAGGATGATGCTGTCCGCGTCCAGCGTCAGCAGGTATTCGGCGTCGGGGATCACGAGTTCGCCCTCGGAATCCGCCGCCGGCGCGAGAACCTGACCGTCCGGCGTCGTCCGGATGTGGAAACTGTGGCCCATCAGCCCGATGTAGCTGTTGAGGTTCATCGCCTTGTTGGCCTCTTGGGACAGCGACGAATACAGCTTCCGTTCGAACGAGGTGATCTCGGCCCGGAACGTCCAAGCCAGCCGGCGGTAGAACTGCAGCATCCGCTTGCGCGGGATGAGCGCCTCTTCCGACGCTGCCGTCATCAATGCCTGGCTGACATCGGCGAAATCGGTGGCGAGCACGCCGAGAATCTGGTCGGCGAAGAATTTGTCGACGTGGTCGGTGACCCTTTCCTCCGCCATCCGCGTGCGGAGCCAGTCCGCCGCCCAGCGGTACTGCCGCGCCAGTTCCAGCACCTGTTCGACGGAGGTCTCCGGCTTCGGCTCGCTGTCGGCCGCATCCCCACCGTGCAGACCGTCATCGAGAAAGCTCTCCGCGTCGCGTACCTCGTCGAGATCTGCCTCGAGCTCGCACCAGGTCTCGAACTTCTCGAGGCTGGCGTTGAACCGCTCCCGGGGAACCCGTAGCCACTCCATCAGATCGGCCGGCATCTGCCGGGCACCTTCCAGCGAGGCCTTGTGCGACGCCGCGGTCGGATTCGGCGGATCGTCCAGTAGCAGGACCACCCGCATCTGCGGGTACTCCTGCAGCGCCGCGGACAGCAGCGTCATCCGGACCACCGCGATCTCTTCCCGGTAGGACGGGACGAGCACGGTCATCGACGGCTCGTGATTGTCGAAGGACTGGTCGATGACGGCCCGCGGGACGCGTCGGTGCGCCCGCGTCCGGTACAGGGCACCCTGCCGGGCAACCAGGTAGAGCAGCGCGGACAGGGCAAGGGACGAGGTGATGGCGACGTAGGTGATGGTTTCCCACAGGAAGCGGGAGTTGCCCTGGTAGGAGTTGTTGATGATGCCGGTGAAAAAGTAGGAGAAGACGTACGCCAGCCACGCCAGAATGGTGAAGATGATGGCGATCCGGCCCATTGCCATCCGGGCATCGCTCGCTTGCGGGGCGACCGGCGGCAGCGGCTCGGTTCGCTTGTCCGCCCCCCACTGGCGGCGCGGCGGTTGAACGGGTTCAGCGGGTGGGCGAGTGGGTACCGCGACGCTCATCAGCTCTCCTGCTCGAAGCCGCCGGGGATGCGGCCGCGCGGGAGGGCGCGACCGAAGAGTAGATACTCCGCCGGACGGGTGACATTCCTTCCTTCAGTCTATAGGGCAGCATGCCGATTGGACGCAGCGAATCCTGGCGAAACGGACGTGCGCGCCTGAATCGCTGCTTGATTCGCTGCTGAACCTGAGATTCATCGCTGAAACGGCCTAGGACGCCCGGATCGCCTGCGACGAGCGCGAGCCTGGCATGGCTTCCCCGGCGGCGACGGCGAAGAGCAGTGCCTTCAATGCTCCGGCGGTGATCGGTTTGCTCAGATAGCCGTCCATCCCGGCCGCGATCAGCCGCTCGCTGTCGCCCTCGAGCGCGTTGGCCGTGACCGCCACGATCTGCGGCGTCCTCCCCGTCGGGGCGGTCAGTTCGCGGATCCGGGCGGTGGCCGCGACGCCGTCGAGGCGCGGCATGTGGACGTCCATCAGGACGAGATCGAAGTCCCTGCCGCGCACCGCATCGACCGCCTCCTGGCCGTCGACGGCGACGTCGGCCCGGACGCCGAGGCGGCTGAGCATGCGCAGGGCGACCATCCGGTTGGTCGCGTCGTCCTCGGCCAGCAGTACGGCCAGCTCCGTCACCGCGGGCGGCACGTCTCCGGGCCGGGTCTCGTCCGAAGGCCGGGCGATCTGCCCGGGAAGGTCGGTGGCCCGCACCGGTCCGACCGGCACCGTGAAGGTGAAGGTCGAGCCGCGTCCCGGCGTGCTCGCCAGTTCCAGCGTGCCATCCAGGTGCTGGGCGATCAGCCGGCAGATCGACAGGCCCAGACCTGTTCCCCCGAACGTGCGCGTCGTCGATGCGTCCACCTGGGTGAACGGCAGGAAGATGCGTTCCTGCCGGTCCGCCGCTATGCCGATGCCGGTGTCCTGCACGGAGAACCGCAGGGTGCCGCCGTCGGGACCGGGCTGGAATCCCACACCCACCCGCACACCGCCGTCCCGGGTGAACTTCAAACCGTTGGCGATCAGGTTGAGCAGGACCTGGCGGATGCGGTTCTCGTCGCATTCGACCGCCGCTGGGACGTCGGCGTCGACGTCGACCGTCAGTTCGAGGCCGGCGGCCGCGGCGGTGGTCGCGAACAGCGAGGTCAGGTCAGCCATCAGGGAGCGCACCAGGAAGGGCCTGCTCTCGATCTCGATCCGGCCGGAATCCAGGGCGGAGAAGTCCAGGATGTCGTTGACCAGTGCCAGCAACAGGTTCCCGCTGCGCTGCGCTGTGCAGACGTACTCCCGTTGCTCCTCGTCGAGGTCGGTGTCCTTCAGCAGGGCCGTGACGCCGAGCACGGCGTTGAGCGGGGTGCGGATCTCGTGGCTCATCGTTGCCAGGAACGCGGACTTCTCCTGGGCCAGACTCAGCGCGGTGTCGGTCGCGTCACGCAGCTGCTGCTCCATCAGGCGGCGGTCGGTCACGTCCGTCTGGATCGCGACGTAGCGGTTGACCAGTCCCCCGTCATCGTGAACCGCGTGCGCTTCGATGTGCACCCAGTAAGGGCGCCCGGTCGCGCTGTAGTTGAGGACCTCGACGGCGAAATCCTCGCCGGCCAGGACGGCGTCGTGCATGACGGCGACGGTCGCCGGGTCGGTTGCCGGCCCCTGAAGGAGTTGACCGGGGCAGTGGCCGTGCGCCGCCTCCAGCGAGTACCCGGTGGTGCGGGCAAAGGCGTCGTTGACCCATTCGATGCAGCCGTCGGCATCGGTGATGACGACAAGGTTGTCGGTCGCGTGCACGACCAGTGCGTGGGTCCGCAGTTCGGCGTTCAGGGCGACCAGCTCTTCGGCGGCCTTTTCGCGATGCCGCCGTACTCGCTGCGAGGCGTACCCGGCGACGGCGAGGAACACCAGGAATCCGCCGGCGGTGACAGCCAGGAACAACATCAGCCTGTCTGTCTGCCCCAGCAGTTGACGGGTTTCCTCGTTGGCCTTGCTCGCACGCGTCTTGCGGTTGATCTCGCCGTCGCTGACGAGTTGGTTGTAGTCCTTCTCGAGTGCGGCGACCCGGTCGGCTGCCCCGGCGAGTGCGGCAGGGTCGGTGGCCGCCACGGCCGCGGCCACCGCCGGCCGGACTTCCGCGGTCCACCGCGCGGCCAGATCCGCCGACCGGGTGAGCAGTTCGTCCGACCCGAGTGTCTGACCCTGGTAGGGCAGGGCACCTTCCTGCGCGCGCTGGTCGACGAACGACTGGGTCAGCCCGATCGCCGAGGTCTCGAGGGGAGTCACGATGAGCAGCGCGCGGAGCCGCAGCAGTTCACGCTGAGTCTGCCCCAGCGTCCGGACGTTGGCGTCCACCGCTTCCTGGGTGAGAGCGACACTGCTGCGCAGGGTGCCGGTTTGCTGGACCACGAGAATTCCCAGGCCAGTGGTGGCGAGCAGCATCACGATCGCCAGTGCGAGCAGCACGGCACCGACCACCCGCGGGGTCGAACGGGGTGGTGGCCGAGAAGTCCTCCGCCGCAACCATTCCCCAGAGTGAGATTGGCCGGACAGGGCAGCGGGCGGCGTCATGTGACAGTGATCGCGGACAGCTGCCAGATGCGCCGTGGGTCGTAGACGGTCGGATCGAGGTCGTAGCCGGTCGTCGGGTAGATCACCCGCAGCGGCCCGTAGTGCGCCACCGTCATGGGCTGACCGTCGAGGCGGGTGGCCAGCAGCACCGGCAGTTCGGTGATGTCGGACATCGGCAGGTCGACGGAATAGTCGTTCAGTGCGTCGGCCCGCAGCACGGTCGCGTCCTGCACACCGAGGGCCGACAGCACGGTGGACAGCAGCACGCCGCGGAAGGTGGCCTGCCGTCCCTCGGCCAGTCGGTCGTCGACGGTGCACTCGACCTGCGGCAGGGTGTCGAGGTAGGCGAGATCCAGCGGTGCCGTCGCAGTGTTGTTCCGCGTGGCGGTGCCGGTGCGCAGTCCGCTGACGGTCAGCACGACTTGGCTGTCACCCACAGCCGAACCAGCGGGCGGCGCTGCGGTGATCGGTGCCGTCAGCCCTGTCGGGTCACCGAGGATCCGGCAGCCGCCCCGGTCGAGCCACTGACCCAACGATGCCAGTTCGGTGCTGGTCCCCGATGGCACGGCGGCCGGCGCCGGGGCCGTCGCAGCGCAACCGGCCGCCGCTGACAGGGCCAGCAGGGTTGACGCCGCCAGTGCGGCGATCCGGGTGCGATTCATGGTGCCCAGTCAAGGCGGCGGTCACCAAGGTGCGTTATGGCGATCCTCAAGATCTGTTCAAGAAGCCCGTTCGTGCGTCACCAACAGTGCAGGATGACCCGTATGTCCATCTCTTTCGATGCCGGCCGGCTGACCGAACTCGGCGACGATCTCGGCGACCTCGAGTTCCTCCGGCAAACGGTCCGGGTCTACCTCGAAGAACTTCCCGGGCGCGCCGCGATGATGCACCACGCGGTCCGCACCGACGACCGGACGCTGATCGAGGACTCCGCGCACAGCCTCGGCTCGGCCAGTGCAATGCTCGGAGCGGTGGAATTGGCAGATGCGTGCCGCGCGCTCGAGCAGCAGGCCGCGACTGAGGACATGGACCGCATCATGGTGCTGGTGGACCTCTGGACCTCGTCCCTCGACCGAGCGGAAGCCGCTCTGCGCCAATGGCTCTCGGCTCAGGGGTCGAACCGGTAGCCGATGCCGCGAACGGTGGTGATGTGCCGCGACCGGGCGGCCGGCTCGCCGATCTTCCGGCGCAGGTTTGCCAGGTGCACGTCGACCACGTGATCGTCGCCGAACCAGTCCTGGCCCCACACGTCCGCCATCAGCACCCGGCGCCCGAAGGCCCGCCGGGGTGCGGCCGCCAGCGTGTCGAGCAGGTCGAACTCGATCCGGGTGAGCTCCACGAGATCACCGTTCACCCTGACCTCCCGAGCGGTCGGGTCGATGGTCAGATCACCGAAGTCGCGGATTTCCGCCCTCGCGACCGGTGCCCGCGGGCGACGCTGCATGGCTTTGATCCGCATCGACAACTCACGGGCCGAAAATGGTTTGGTCACGTAGTCGTCGGCGCCCACCGCCAACCCGAGCACCCGGTCGAATTCCTCGTCCCGGGAGGTCAGCATGATCACGTAGGCATCGCTGAATTCTCGAACGCGCCGGCACACCTCGATCCCGTCGAGGACGGGGAGGCTGATGTCCAGCAGCATGAGTTCGGGGGTATCCGACTTCGCCAGCTGGACCGCTGTGCCGCCGTCCCGGGCGACAGAGACGTGATAGCCCTCGTTCTCCAGCAGGCGGGTGCCGACCCGCACGTACTCCTCGGTGTCCTCGACGAGCAGCGCCCGGCGTTGCGAGGTGCGGTCCGTCATCGGGTGCCCTCCGGTGCTGGTGAGAGTGCCGGCGTGGAACGTGTCGATGGAACCGTCTCGAGGTCGGCGTCGAAACGGGCGTGCGGTCCGCGGGCGGCCACCCGCTGCTCCTCCTCGGCGAGCATCGCCGCCAGTTGCCGGCCGCGCAGCGGCTTCGTGAGGCAGTCATCCATGCCCGCCTCACGGCACCTCACCAGATCATCCGCCGAGGTGGTGGCGGTCAGCGCGATGATCCGTGGTTGCCGCAGCGGGTGGGCGCGGATGCGTCGTGTCGCCTCGAGCCCGTCCAGTTCCGGCATGTGCACATCCATCAGGATGACGTCGTAGTCCCCGTCGCAGGCCGTGCGCACCGCCGCGAGCCCGTCGACAACCGTGTCGACCTGATGGCCGGACCTGCCGATCATGGCCGCGCCGAGCCGGAGATTGACGGCGTTGTCGTCTGCCAGCAGGATGCGCAAGCCGCGGGATTGCCGCTGCGCCGTTCCCTGCGGTTCCTGCTCCAGTGGCGCCGCCTCCGGTACCGGCTCAGCGACAATGTCTGCGGCAATGGGCATCTCGACAGTGAAGGCGAAGGTGGAGCCGGCGCCGGGCACGCTGCGGAGTGAGAGGTCACCGCCCATCGCGCGGACGATGTCCCTGCTGATCACCAGCCCGAGCCCCGTGCCGCCGTATTTACGGGTGACCGACGCGTCCGCCTGGACATACGGGCTGAACAACGTCGCCTGCCTGTCGGCGCCGATACCGATCCCGGTGTCCGTGACGGTCACCCGCAGCTGCGCCGTCACCGCCGTCGGCGGTGATTCGGATGCGGGTGATCCCGGCTCGTCGGGCACCCGCCGCACCCGGATTGCGACCTCCCCGCGGCGGGTGAACTTGACGCCGTTCGCAGCAAGATTGAGCAGCACCTGGCTGAACCGGGTGACGTCACCGGTGAGCCGCCGCGGGCAGCCGGTATCCAGTTCGGCGGTGAGCGTCAGCCCCTTGGCCGCGGCGGAGGAGGCGAGCAACTCCATCACACCGTCGACGGCCTCCGCGAGGTCGAACGGGCTCTGCTCCAGCACGAGTTGGCCGGAGTCGATCTTCGAGAAATCCAGCACGTTGTTGATGACGGAGAGCAGGAGATTCCCGCCCCGGTCGATGGTCTCGGTGTAGGAGCGCTGTTCGCCATCGAGATCCGTCGCGAGCAGGAGTTCCGTCATCCCGATGACAGCGGTCATCGGGGTCCGCAGCTCATGGCTCATCATGGCGAGGAATTCCGATTTCGCCTCGGTGGCCGCCAGTGCCTCGTCCCGGGCAACCTGCAGGCTGCGGCGTAATTCGACTTCTTTGCGGTTGGCCGCAACGGTGTCCCGGACGGCGAGGACGATCCTTCCGGTGCCGAGGATCAGCGTCACGAACGCCAGCACCACGGCGAGCAGCGGCCGCCGGGAGAACTGGTCGGCCACCAGGACCAGCAGCGCGGCGGCCGAGGCGATGGCCGGGATCATCAGCGAGATAGCCGACGGCACAGGGGGACCGGTCACCGGCACGCCTGAATTCCAGACGGCCAGCGCCAGGAGAAGTAAGGCTCCGAGCCAGACGGCGTCTGCCGGGACGCCCCGCATGTAGGTACCGGCCGCGACGTCCTGCACGAGGAATGCGTTCGCGACCGCGACCGAGGAATAGGCGATGGTCATCATCCACCACACCCTGCTGGGGCGGCGGCCGAGAACTGTCAGCGCCCCCAACAGCATCGCCAATAGCAGCACCATCGCGAGCGGATAGGTCAGCGCGGCAGCCACTTCCTCAGGTTCGGCCGCGAATTGTGAGACCGGTTCCAGAAGGAGTGCTGCACCGGCGGCGGTCAGGCCCACCGCCGCGATGAGCCCGTCGAGCCACACCGCCGTGGACGCCACCGGCAGCCGGCGCCGCAGCGACAGCACGAGGCTGATGAATGCGAACACCACGAACCCGCCGTAGAGCAGGTAGGTGAGCAGTGGAGTGTCCTGCTCGGTGGGTTCGGCAACGACGGATGAGACTGCGTCGCCGAGGGGAATGCACAACGTGGCAAGACCCAGCAATCCCCAGGCGAGCCGTTCGCGGTCGTCGTACAGCAGGCGCATCGCGATGAGAAACGCCGGGAGCAGTTCCACGGCGATGTAGAACCAGGTGTCCCACCAGCCGGGCCTCTCCGCCCTTTCGCTCATCACCGTCGAGGCCAGATACGCGATGCTCGACGCAGCACCGACCACGAAGAGGACCGCCACCCACCACGGCATCTGCGGGGCCGGGCTGCGGGTGCCGGCCGGAACGGGGTTCGGGCGCGCCGCAACGGCACCGCTCGGCGTGCCGCCGTCGGTCATGCCATCACCCCCTCCGCGGGCGGTCCACGCGCGTTGACCAAATCTTGACCCGCGGCAGACCGTGCCGTGGGACAGAACGACAACAGTTTCCCAGTAGACGGTGAGGATTCGCCTCGGTCACGCGTCGCCCTCACACTCCCGGGTGGTGTGTCGGCAGCCAAGCATTCCGATCTCACTCTTTCGGGCGGTAGGCCGTCACTGATATCGCCCCGTTGTTCGAAACATTGCGCAGAAAAGGTGACAACCATGGCCAGTCATCTCGGTTGTCGTTCCGGCCTACAACGAGGAATGGCGGATCCTGCCGACGGTCGGCGCCATCGCCACCCACATGTGCTCCCGCGGCGAGCCGTGGGAGCTGATCGTCGCCGACGACGGGTCGAGCGACGCCACGGTCCAGTTGTTGAAGGACCTCAGGTTTCCGAACATGACCGTCCTGGTCGCGGATCGGAACCGGGGCAAGGTCGGTGCCGTCCGTCGCGGCGTTCAGGCCGCACGGGGCGACTACGTGCTGTTCGCCGACGCCGACCAGTCGACGCCCATCGAACAGGTTGACCGGTTGCTCGAGCAAGTGGCCGCAGGATATGACGTGGCAGTCGGCTCACGGGCCGCCGCCGGTGCCGCTGTCAGCGGCAAGAGCCTGCTGCGCAAGGTGCTCAGCCGCGGTTTGCATTTCCTGGTGTCGGCCGGATTCTGTGTCGCCATCGCGGATACCCAGTGCGGATTCAAACTGTTCACCGCGGACGATGCCAGGACGCTGTTCGGTTTGCACACCGTCGACAGCTTTTCGTTCGACCTGGAGGTCCTGTATGTGAGCTCTGAGGTGGGACTGCGGGTGGCGGAGGTTCCCGTCGAATGGATCGACGCGCCCGGCTCCACCGTCGACGCGGCAAAGGTGTCGCTGCAATTCCTGGTGGAGCTGCTGCGCGCGCAGCGGTCAGCGGCCCTCACCGGCGGCGATCTCGTCCTGCTGAACCCCTCGGACCCGGTGCGGGTCATCCTCGAGCTGACGGCGCTGGACCAGGTGTTCACCACGGAAAGCGCCGTCCTGCCGGGATGATGATCCAGGGTCCGCCAGGGAAGGAGTTCTCGGATGCAGTCGAATGACGTTCACCCCGCGGTCGGTCAGCCGTCGCGTTCGCGGCAGCGCGGGTCCCAGGAGCGGTTGACGGAGGCGTTGATCCGGACCCAGGACGTGATGGACGCCTTGCGGGCGCTGATCGGTGTCCCGGTCGATTCGCTCGACGACACCAAGGCGCTGACCATGATGCTGACCGAGGCGCTGGAACTCACGAATTCCGATTGTGCGGTGCTGATCATCTCGGGCGAGACGCTCATCGTCGGCTCGGACACCCTGGCCACCGGGCTGCAGCACCGGATGGTGCCGGCGGACGTCGTCGATGGTGCGCCGCAGCCGATCGACTTTCCCTCCGGCGCAGCTGTTGTCGTCGCGCTGGACGACGGCGACGCCCCCGCCGCACTGGGCTTCGCGCGTGGCAGCGATCATCACTATTCCACCGGCGACCTGCAACTCATCGACGCAGTCGTCGCGGCCACCGACAAACTGCTCACGCTGGCCAGGATGTACCGCGAGGGCATCGCCCGCGCCACCATCGAGCGGGAGCACCAGCTCGCCTCCACGCTGGCGCAGGCCGTCCTGCCGGCCGGCCCGCCGAAGCTGGCGGGGGTCGAGCTGTTCGCCAAGGTCATCCCGGCCGACGTGGCCGGAGGGGATTTCATCGCGTTCGAGCATCTGCGGACGGCGGCCGTCCAGGAATCGCGCCCGCCTTTCGTCCTCGTCACCGGCATCGTCGACGATCCCGCGGCGAGCGGGCGTTTCGACGAGGTCGACGCGTACCTCACGAAGCCGATCAGCACCCGTGCGTTGCGGGCGTGCCTGCACGATGTGCTGCCACACTGGACGCCCGCGGCATGAGCTCGAACCCTCGCCTGGCGCGGGATTGTCGACAGTGCCGGTGAAGATCCGCAAGCGTGTGAATGCAACCGCTCTCGCCCTCGGGTGGGTGCTCGCCGCGGCCATGGCGGGTGTCGGCCTCATCCGGCTGTTCCAATCGGAGAGCCAGCCACAGCTGATCGGTGTACAGGGCGTCGGCATGTGGCTGCTGCTGCCGGCGATCCCGCTGGCGTTGGCCGCGGTGCTGACCCGCAAGCGCGCACTGGCCGCGGTCGCCGTCGCGCTGGCACTGGGCAACGTCGTCTGGGTGGGCGAGATGTACCAGAACGGCGGCGGGGAGACCGCCGTCGCCGGCTCGGCCGGTGTTCACCTCATCACCGCGAACATGCTGCTGGACAACACCGACGTTGCCGCGCTGGCGACCGATCTGCTCGCCACCGATGCGGACGTGATCGCCCTTCAGGAAGTGACCCCGGAAAACCTCGCGAGATTGCGGGCGGCCGGCCTGCTCGTGGCCTACCCGCATCAGGTGCTCGACCCGCTGCCGGAATTCCACGGGTCCGCCATTCTGTCGAAGCTCCCCATCACCACCGGCGGCGCGATGGACGTCGCAGGCTCTCCGATGACGCGAGCCGACATCGTCACAACTGCAGGCACTTTCCGGCTGATCAACGTCCATACCATCGCCCCGCTCGGCGAGGTCGAGTCGGCGACCTGGCGCGCGCAGCTGACCGCACTGGCTGGAATGCCCGGTGCATTCGGCGGGCCGCTCGTGATGGCCGGGGATTTCAACGCCACCGCGGATCACGCGCCGATGGCGGAGCTGTTGCGCAGCGGTGTCCGCGATGCGTATGTGGTCGCGGGCAGCGGAGTGGGTGCGACCTGGCCGCAGTGGCCGGGTCCGATGATCCCGGTGATGCGGCTGGACCATGTGCTGGTCGACGGGGGTGTCGCCGTGCGTTCCGCCCAGGTGCAGCACAACCCCGGCAGTGATCATCGGCGGCTGTCCGTCGAGCTTGCGATTCCACCTGCGGTACAGGGGGATCCGACACCGGCGTGATCCACCCGCCAGGCGGGGTCGGGTCCTTGAGACGCAGCGCACGCGAGTTGACTCGGGGTATGAAGGTTCGCCGTGTTCTGCTGGTCGTCGCTCTGCCGATGGCCCTCATCGGTCTGTACCTCCGGTGGTTTCGGCCGTGGCAATTGACCTGGGGCGCGACACCGGCCGAGGTGGAGAGCTCTCTGCCGGGTGACGAACTGGTGCCGAAGCCGACCTTCGATGCCACCCGGGCGATCACGATCCGTGCGACACCGGCCGAGATCTGGCCGTGGTTGGTGCAGGTCGGACTGACCAGGGCCGGCTGGTACAGCTATGACCTGCTCGACAATCTCGGCCGCCGCAGCGCGACCCGGATCGTTCCCGAACTGCAGCACCTGGAGGTCGGCGACGTCGTCCCGATGAGCCCCGACGGGAAGCAGGGCATGAAGGTGCTGGCGATGGACCGTCCGGAGTCGATGATCTGGGGAACACCCGGAGACACGACCTGGGCGTGGCAGCTGGACGTGACGCCAGACGGGTCGACCCGGCTGATCACCAGGGTCAGGTCGCGCTACCGGTGGTTGTCACCCTCGATCGCGTTCTCGGTGCTGCTCGAATTCGGCGACATCTGGATGATGCGCAAGATGCTGCTCACCCTCCGGGCGCGCGCAGAACAGGCGAGGCCTACGACTCCGGGCGGTTGAACGCCCAACCGCGGTAGGCGATCGCAACGATGTGGGCTCGGTCGCGGGCGTTCAGCTTCCGGCCGATGCGCGCCAGATGATTCTTGACGGTCAGCGCCGACAACGAGAGCTGTTCTGCGATCGCCTTGTTGCTCGAGCCGTCGGCGACCAGTCGGACGATCTCAACTTCCCTGTCAGAGAGGGTGGAGACCGGATGCAGCGGCCCCGGGTCGATCCATGGCATTCGCAGCACTCCGTCCACACCTGCATCGACTGCCGAGATCGCCGATGCAACCGGCAGCCCGGACGTGGTCAGCGCTAGCACCCTTGGCCAGCCCGAATCCCGCAGCACCTGGATCACGGCCGGTGCCTGCTGGTGCAGGCCGAGGCTGACCAACGCCAGTTCGCCCGGCACACCGCCGGCGACCGCCTCGTGAACTTGGGCAACGGTTCTCGCGTGTACCACCCGGCAACCGACGTACTGCACCAGGACCGGTGCGAGCGCCTGCACGATCAGTCCGACCGGGTCGGCCACCACCACCATCGATGATCTGTGCGGAGCCGGGTTGGCGCTCGCCGTATGCCGTCTCGGCTGGGCGAAGAGAGAACCTTCGGTGGCCCGACCGGTCCTGGCGGCCGTCACCGGCGTGGCGTCATGAACCATGACGGTTCCTTCCTCAACGACGAGAACATTTCGCAGCGCCGTTCGGAAAAAGGACGGGCGGGGGCGCCGAGTGGTTCATCGGTGGCCGGCGTTGGACCTGGGCGGCTCGATGGCGGCGGCCCGTGACGGGCGGCTCGTCCGGAACCCCAGAGCGGCTGTGTCGTTCAGCGAGACGAGCTTACCCGACATCACCGCCGGTCCGGACGGCACAGCTATCGGTGGAAAGCGGCCAGACTATGTCAGGTGGCCGTCGCGCAGCCCTAGCGCGACGGCATGAGCCCGATCGCGGGCGCCGAGCTTCCGGAACAGAATTCGGCAGCGAGTTTTGACTGCGTCGACCGACAGATACATTTTGCGGGCTATTTCCGAATTGGTCTGCCCCTCGCCGATGCGCTTCAGGAGGGTGTGCTCGACATCGGTGAGCGAAAGGTGACCCGATATTACGCGATGGTGAAGATCGCTGCCCGAACGCACGGGCGCCTGGCGGGGCAGTGGGCGCGCGATATCCCAGAGCATCAGCCCGTCCGCCCCTCGGCCGATGGCCTCGATCAGCAGTGCACTGTCGTGGGCGGAGCCGAAAACGATGATGGGGACCGAAGGGTATGCAGCCGCGAGCATGTCGAGTGCCGTCGTGCCGCTGGTGGTGCCACGGTGGATGCCGACGAGCACGACATCCGTTGGACAGATGGAGAACGCATGGACGGCCGCGCGCCCGTCGGGTACCGCCCGAACCACCCGCAGGTGGGAATGGTTGCCGGCAAACTGCTCCGACAATGACCGCCGCACCACCGGATGGTGATCACACACCAGAACGGATTTCGTCAGAAGATTTGGCAGGGCCGGGTTCAGTACAGCCGTCACGGGAATCACCAAGTCCTGAAGAGGACGACGATGGGCATCACGGTCAGGCAACCGCGATGACGGGTCGCTTTCTGGCCCGAACGGTGAACGTCATTCTTTGACAATTGGTACGAATTGTCTGCGACTCGCCCCCGGCTTTTTTTAATGACGCGTCGAGTGTATCGGCATGAGCCTGCAATGACAGCGGCCGCTCGGCCAAACCTTCTGCGGTGTCGGAAAATGGTGCCATCACAACGGCCCGGTGAGGAGATCATGGTCCAGTTGAGTGATGCATCAACGAGCTTTTGGGTCCGCCTGGCCCCTGAAAAGCTCGGTTTGTCACGCTCTGCCACGGCAGAAATATCCGAATGCGCTCGCCCCGCGCGAGGCGGTCCAGCGGTTCCGGGTCCGGTCGCACGGCCTGCGACGGTTCGTACGGATGGTCGGCCAATGAGGGTTGTCGGACCCTAGTTGCCGGGTGAGCGGGTGGCCTGGTTCCCATCGAGCGGCGGGTCGCCCGGCGACGGCATCGGGATCCGCCGCTCTTCTTGTACCTGGATCTCGATCCGGGCCCGGTGGGCGGACGGGTGCCAGATCTCCTCGAACGGCCCGGCGACCGATCCGCCCACTTTCCGGCCACGCTGCCGCCGGGTGAGTAGAGCCAGCCCAGCCATCACGGCGCCGAACGCCGCGAAGACCACGATCCCGGCGAGCAGGGTGCCCATCGATCAAGGGTAAAGCGGCCGGTGGTCGTCATTGCCGGCCCGACTGCATAGCGACGTGCTGAATGCTGCGGCATTCGGGTGACAACCGTCAACGAATGGACGCATTGGTCACTGTCCGCTCCTGATCTCGTGTGATCCTTGGCGGTGGCACGGAGCGACGGGGTGGTCGATGACCATCCGTGCCGGGTGATCTCAGCTCAGCGTTGCGACCGCTGTCAGTTCGAGGGGCCGCCCGGGATGACGACGATGGGGAGAGGGATGCCGCAACGCGTGTTCCTTGTCGGCCGGGCGCGGAAGAGTCTGACCCCGGTTGCCCCATCGACATCGCTGCCTGCCGCGCATCGCCGGCAGCGCCCTTCCCGTGCACAGCGGGCGGCAGCGGCTGCGCAGCGGCGTTCGCGGCGGGCAGTTCCCGCAGGCGGTGAGCGCCCGCTGCGCCCGAGGCAGCCCGGAACCCGCCCCTCCGGCGGCACGAACACGAACCGAACCGGCCGGGGCGTATTCACGGTGGCCTCGTTCCGCCGACGGGTCACAGCGACCCCAGCTGCGGTCGCAGCGACGACGGGGTGGGTCAGCAAGCGCCGGCTCGCCGGCATCGGGGAGTTCGCCCGGCAGGAGCGAGCCGCACTGCGAGGGCAGAGCTCCGCGACGGACAGCTTCGACGACAACTTCGGCGACGAAGAGTTCTACGACGAATTCGCCGACAACCGGCGCGCGTCGGCGGCGGCAAAGGCCCAAGCAAAAGCCGATGCGAAGGCCGCAGCGAAGGCCGCCCGGGCCGGCAAGGCGCCCGCGCAGTCGGGGCGCGGGCTGGCCGGCTGGTTGTCCCGCCCCGACAGCGACGGGGGCAGGAAGAACTCCGGCCGGAAGAATGGCGGTCGTACGGACTCCGACCACGTGAATTCCGGACGGCACAGCGCCGACCGGGCCAGTGTCCGGGAACGTTCGGTCCCGCAACGCGCCGCACCGAAGCTGCCGGCGGACGACACGCCCCTGCTCCATTTGTCCGCGCAACCGCTGCGCCGGGTCGTCGAACCCGAGCGCCGGTCGGGTCACCGGCACACGGCGACCAACGGCCGGCCGAGCGTCACCGGACCGGCGGCCTCGCCGTACCAGCCGGCGTCGGACAACACCCCTCGTCATCGCCACTCGCGGCACAGTGACCGCAGCTCGACGCGCACCGAGGGAGGCGAGCGGCGAAGGCGTCGCAGCTCCCCGGAAAAGGGCCGGACCCGCGCCCGCAAGCCGCGCCGCCGGCACCGTGTCGGCAGGATCTTCGGCTGGACGCTGCTCGGCGTCGCGCTGCTGGTGATCGGCGGGTCGGCATGGGTTGGATGGCGCACCTATGAGGCCTACATCCACCTGCAGGCCGCCTCTAACGGGGTCAGCGAGCTCCAGGATCAGCTGACCGACATCTCCGCTGTCGATCCCGAGGTGACCGCGTCGACGGTCAGCGGGCTGCAGAAGGAAGCCGCCGACGCCAGCGCGGCCGTGGACGACCCCATGTACCGGGCGGCGACCAGCGTGCCGTTCATCGGGCCGAACCTGGCCGCGATCGGCCAGATCGCGGTGACGGTCGACGCGCTCGCCCAGGACGTCATGCCGTCGCTGGTGGATGTGGCCAGCACGCTGGAGCCGTCCGCCCTGGCGCCCGAGAACGGCGCGATCGACCTGGCCCCGATCCAGAAGATCGCACCGCTGTTGCAGTCGGCGGATGTCGCGGTCAACGACGCCCGCGCGCAATTGGCCACCATCGACCGGGCGCAGCTGATGCGACCGGTCGGCGATGCGGTCGAGACGCTGTCGACGAGGCTGCAGGACGCAGGCGACGTCACCGAACCGGCGGCGCGGGCTGCGCGGCTGCTCCCGCCGATGCTCGGCGCGGGGACCCCGCGGACCTACCTCGTGGTGTTCCAGAACCCCTCGGAGCTGCGCGCGACCGGCGGCATCTTCGGGTCCTATGCCGTGCTGAAGGCCGAGAACGGCAAGCTCAGCCTGTCCGATCAGGGCGCGTCATCGCGGAACCTCGGGCAGTTCGACCCGCCCGTGGCCGAACTGACGGCGAGCGAGCAGGCGCTGTACTCCGACCTGATGGCGCGCTACCCGCAGGATGTGAACTTCACCCCCGACTTCCCCAGGGCAGCAGAGCTTTTCACCGCGATGTACAAGGCCCGGTCCGGCAACACGGTGGACGGCGTACTGGCCATCGACCCGGTCGCACTGTCCTACCTACTCGAGGGCGCACCGGGCATCGAGGTCGGTGAAGGCTTCACACTCCGGTCGGACAACCTGGTCGACACGCTGCTGTCCACGGCATATTCACGGTTCGATGACCGCACCCAGGAGGAGCGGGACGCCTTCCTGGGCAACGCGACCAGCGCGGTCTTCTCGCGGGTGATGGCCGGCCAGGCCGAACCGACAGCCATCATCGACGGGCTGCGCAAGGCGGCTGACGAGCGTCGTGTGCTGGTCTACAGCGCCGATGCGGCGGAGGAGGCCGACATCGCACAGACCGGGCTCGCGGGTGCGCTCGATTCCGATCCCACCCAGCCCAGTGTCGGTGTCTTCATGAACGACGGAACCGCGGCGAAGCTGGGCTATTACCTGCGCAATGCGGTGCACGTCACCGAGGGGCAGTGCCGGTCCGACGGGCGTCGCGAGTTGCAGGTGCGGGTGACGATGGCATTCGACGCACCCCCGCCGGACGCACCGAGCTACGTCACCGGCCAGATCATGCCCGGGCAGCCATACGTGATCCGGACCAATGTGCTGGCTTTCGCTCCGGTCGGTGGCACGGTGGTCGCGGTTCAGCGTGATGGTGTCGCGGCGTCGTTGGCCACCGGTGAGGACCACGGACGCCAAGTGGGAACGCTGACCGTCGAGTTGGCGCCGGGAGCGACGACGGAACTGGTGTTCACCGTGCGCGGGCCCAGGACGATCGGAACGCCGGTCGATGTGACACCCACTCTGGTCCTGACGCCCGGCGTGAACCCGTGGCGCTCCACGGTGGATCCGTTCAAGCCCTGCTCGGCGGAGACCAGCTGATCGAACAGTGCGGTTCTGTGATCCGCTGTCCGCATTCGGCGTTCCCTTGACCTCCTCTGAGATAGCGTCACGCTCAGTGCACGGGAGGGACAGTGAGTGGCCGACGACGATACCGCGCCGCCGCGGGCTCCAAACGAGACCGCGGGCGGGGACGGGGTGGCTGCGCTACCCGACGCCTCCGCCGGAGACGCCGCTCGTCCGGCTCCGCGCGGAACGCGTCGCCGAATGGTCGTCGGCTGGTTGATGCTGGTCACGGGGGTGGCGATCGTTGCCTCCACGCCTGGGTCGGCTGGCGTAGCTATCAGGCGTACAGCCACCTCCAGACGGCATCGGCCGAGGTGACGACGCTGCAGGACGAGTTGAAGGACGTCGGCGCGCTCGGACCCGGTCGGCCGCTGCGGACACGGTCGGGCGACTGCAGGACGAGGCGTCCGCGGCCCGCTCGGCCGTGGACGATCCGGTTTTTCGCGCTGCGACCGTCGTTCCGCTGCTCGGCGGCAACCTGCACGCCATGCGCGAGGTGGCGTTGACCGTCGATTCGCTGGCCACCGACGTGATGCCCTCGCTGGTCGATGTCGCGCAGACCCTGCAGCCGGCTCAGCTGGCTCCGCCGGGACGGAGCCATCGATCTCGCACCCGATCCAGCGGATCTCGCCGTTGCTGCAGGACGCCGACGCCGCGGTGATCCAGGCGCGTGAGCGGATGGCAGCGGTCGACCTGTCCACCGTGGTGCAACCGGTCGGCGAGGCGGTGTTGAGCCTGGAGGACAAGCTGCAGCGATGCGAGCGACATCACCGGGCCAGCGGCGCGGATCTCCAGGCTGCTTCCCCCGATGCTCGGATCCGACGGCCCACGCAGCTATCTGGTGGTGTTCCAGAACCCCGCGGAGCTCCGCGCCACCGGTGGCATCTTCGGTTCCTTCGCTCTTGTGACGGCGGACAAGGGGAAGATCACCATCGTGGAGCAGGGCGCATCCTCCCGCGTGCTCGGCTTCTTCGATCCGCCGGTCGCAGAGCTGACCCCGAACCAGATCAAGCTCTATTCCGAATTGATGGCGCAGTATCCGCAGGACGTCAACTTCACCCCGGATTTCCCGACGGCCGCGCCCCTGTTCGCGGAGATGTACCGGCTTCGCGAGGGCAAGACGGTCGACGGTGTGCTGGCGTTGGACCCGGTGGCCTTGTCCTACACGCTGAAGGGGTCGCCGCCGATCGACGTCGGCGACGGCGTGAAGGTCACCTCCGACAATCTTGTCTCGATCCTGCTGTCCACGGCATACAAGAAGTTCGACAATGTGCCGCGACCAGAGCGAGCGGGACGCGTTCCTGGCCGAGGCCACCGCGACGGTGTTCACCGACCTGATGTCCGGCGAGGGCAAGCCGTCATCGATCATCAGCGGTCTGCGCAAGGCGGTGAAGGAACGCCGCGTTCTGCTCTACAGCGCGGATCCTGCTGAACAGGCCGACATCGCGACCACCGGCATCTCCGGCACGCTGTCAACGGATCCGCTGGATCCGTCGATCGGCGTCTTCATGAACGACGGCACCGCGGCGAAACTGGGCTATTACCTCCGCAACGCAGTGCATGTCGTCGAAGGGTCCTGCCGTGACGACGGCAGGCGGGAGCTCGAGGTGCGGATCAGCATGAAGTACAACGCGCCTCCCAGTGGACTGCCGGAATACGTCACCGGGTCCACGGAGAACGGCAAGAAGTACCGGCTTCAGACCAACGTTCTGGTGTTCGCGCCGGCGGGCGGCGGGATCGTCGGTGCGACGCAGGACGGTAAGGACATCGCCATCGGCCGAGGCGAGGATCTGTCCCGTGAGGTGGGCACGTCCACCGTCCTGCTCAAGCCCGGCGCTTCCACCGAGTTGGTTTTTACCGTCCTCGGTGCCGCAGGATTGAGCGGCGCCGCCGCGGATGTCCCGCCGACACTGGAGGTGACCCCGGGCGTCCAGCCGGTGGAGCAGTCCGTGGGCGAATACCGGACCTGCCAGGCCGGCGGCTGACGGAAGCGGCTCAGCTGGCGTCGATCTCGATGTTCACCGGCGTACCCGCGTCGACCTGGGTCTGCTCGGACGGCCGCTGAATAACGACCTTGCCCGTCAGGTCCTGCGGGGAATCGACCTCGACGACGGTGCCCAGCGTCAGGCTCTTTTCCTGGAGCACCGCCACCGCATCAGCCACGGACATCCCGGTGATGTCCGGTACCGCCACCTTCGCCGGCGGCGGCGGGGTGGTGAGCACCAGCACGGTCAGCACCAGCGCGACGAGACCGACAGGCCGACCGCGGCGAGTGCGACAAACCGCCAGGCCCGCTTTGCGGGATCATCGCCCGTCGGCTCGGGATCGGGCTCCGTCGGCGGAGCGGTCCGGACGGGGCCAGCAGGGCCGGCCCTGATCGCACCGGGGTGGGCGGGGCGGCAGGAGACCGGCAGCCCGGCTCCCCGCGCCGACCGCGACCGGGCCCGCCGTACAGCGCAACA
>CAVSLZ010000007.1:0-195358 GCA_963728865.1 uncultured Actinomycetota bacterium
ACCGCCGTCCGGACTCGCTGTGCTGCAACGCAAGTCCAGTTCATCAACCCATATCCCGCCTTTGCTGTGGTCGTGTGCCGGCTCAGCGGGTGATGGCGAAGCCGGTACCGTCACCGGCGGCGATCGCGGTGACCTGGGTCAGTCCGGCCACCCGAACCGGCACCGCAGTGTTGGCGATACTCCCGTTTCCCAGCTGACCGGAGAAGCCCCACCCCCACGCCCACAGGGTTCCGTCTGCGCGGAGCGCATAGCCGGTCTGGTTGCCGCCTGCGACGGCGGTGACGGTGCTGAGGCCTGATACCCGCACCGGGACCAAGCTGCGCGTGGTGCTGCCGTTACCCAATGCGCCTTGGGAATTGTCACCCCAGGCCCATACGGTGCCATCCCTGCGGACGGCATACGCGTTGTGGTGACCGCCGGCGACGAGTTTGACGGTGGTCAAGCCGGAAACCTGCACTGGGACCAGGCTTCCGGTGGTGCCGCCGTTGCCCAACTGACCGGAGAACCCGGAACCCCAGGCCCAGACCGTGCCATCGCTGCGGAGGGCATACCCGTTATGGCCGCCCGCGGTGACAGCGGTGACGGAGGTGAGCCCGGGCACCTGCACAGGGATCGCGCTGTCCGCAGTGCGCCCGTTGCCCAGCTGCCCGAACTGTCCCCAACCCCAGGCCCAAACCTTGCCGTCGCTCAAGGCGTACCCGGTCGCCAGGTTCGCGGCGACGGCCGTGACGCCACTCAGCCCGGACACCCGCACGGGGCGTGTGCTGTCGGCCGTGCCGCCGTTACCGAGCCTGCCCATACCGCCGTAACCCCACGCCCACACAGTCCCGTCGTTCCGCAGCGCGTAGCCGGTGGAGCTACCACTCGCGATCGCCTTTACGCCGGTCAAACCGGACACCTGTACCGGCACAGTGCTGTCGGTCGTGTCGCCGTTACCCAGCTGGCCGAGGTACCCCGAGCCCCACGCCCACGCCGTGCCGTCACCATGGACCGCGTAGCCGCCGTCCGACCCGCCGGCCACGGCCGTGACGCTGTTCGGACCTGCCACCGGCACCGGCCGTGCACTGTTGGCAGTCCCGCCGTTACCCAACGCGCTGCAAAGGTCGCCGGCCTGGTTGCACCTCGCTCTGCCCCACGCCCAAGCGGCGCCGTCGGCACCGGCGGGGGTGGACAGGATGTAGCCGGTGACATCGACGATCATGTGCACGGCGCCGGGAGACCCGTTTCGCACCTGGATCTGCCCGTCGGGCCCGACCCGCGCGATCACGGTCGTCGCGACGGTGTGACCCGCGGCGAAGTTGAGGTTCGACGTCCCCGGCAGGGACACCCCTGTCGGCCACACCGTGGCATAACCGGCGGCCCGCGGCGCAACGACCGTCACGGTCAGCACGACCGCAGCCGCCCCGTTGGCCGGGATACCACCGATACCGGTGACCTTCACGGGGACTGTGGACGCCGCCGGCACCACCCCGGGGATCTGCCACCCGAGCCGCGAATCGGCGACCCTTGCGGGAGTCACCGTGGCGACCGTTCCGGCGGTGGTCGGCGTGCCCTCCCGGATGTAGGCGTTGACGTCCACGATGACCTGTATCCCGCCACCGGATCCGTTGAAGACCTGGACCTTTCCGGCCTTGCTCAAAGGCAGGACGATGGTGTTCGCGATCGTCTTGGCCGCCTGGAAGTTCAGGTTCGAGGTGGGCGGCCGAGGGGTGTCGGCTTTCCATGCCGTCAAGTACCCGGGCCGTTGAGGAGTGACGACGGCGATCGTCGCGATGACCGCGGCCACGCCGGTGGACGGGACGCCGCCCCGCCCAGTGACCTGCACACCAACCGTCTTTCCCGCGCCCAGTGGGCCGAAAATCTGTTGGTCGAGCCGGGAATCGGCGATCCGCGTCGGGAACACGGGAACCACCGCACCGGCGGCGGTCGACGGTTGCTGCGGGATGTACGGGATGTAGCCGGTCACGTCGACGACCAGATGGACCGCCCCGCCGGACCCGTTGAACAGTTCAATTCCGTTCTCCAGTCCGGACGACATCAGCACCATGTTGGAGGTGGTTTGCCCTGCCGAGAAGTTCAAGGCGGAGGTGCCGGGACAATTTGTCTCTGCCGCGCAGATCCGGATGTAACCGCTTGCTTGGGGACGCACGACCGTCAGCGTCGCGATGACCCTGGACACTCCCGAGTCCGGGATCCCGGCTCCTCCTTTCACGCGCACCACCGCCGTGCTGAAGGCGCTGACCGGGCCGCGGATCTGCAGACCGACCCGGGAATCAACGACCCGCTTCGGCGGCACCATCACCACCGTGCCCGGCACGGCGGGACTCACTGCCGTCACGGCTGCAACGGATGTGGTCACAGGCCAGGCGGATGCGGCCGGAGCGGTGACTGCACCGACAACCAGCAGCGACAGAACAGCGATCAACACACGGACAACGGCCTTCATGACGAGGCCTCCCCTGAATCTGTGGGGCGTCGGACCGCCCGCCCAGGGGTAGCCGGACGGGCCGGCGCTCAGCCGACCCCACCATCACACCGCGTTGGGCCGACAACCGCCAGAGGCCAACGTCCCGTGGTGGTCAACCAGCGCGGACCGGAGGACCTACAGGTCAACAGGTGTCGTGACCCGGCATCGAGCAGGCACTGCCCGACGCGCCGCGATAACATCCGTTCAGGAATGTGCAATCTGAACTGGGCCAGCCAGTCGCAGGTTGCGTCCGTGCAGGTCGTATCGCTGCAGGAAGCGCCGATGTTGGTCGCGCCGTGCATGGGCAGGACAACTACTCCCTCGGCTGCCAGGTCGCGACCCGAGCCTTTGGCGAGTGCTTGGGTGGACTGCCGACGCATCCATTCATGTCAACTGCCGCCTGTATGTCCAGCAGGCGGTAGACTAACCAGACTAAGGTAGGGCGACTGAGAGGTAGCGGTAGACGTGATCCGCACCGTGAATATGCATGAGGCAAAGACGCACCTGTCGCGCCTCGTCGACGAGGAGTTCATCATCGCTCGGGATGGAAGGCCTGTCGCCCGAGTCGTGCCCATTCGTGACGAAGCACCTGCGCCAAGGATCGGCTTCATGCCTGATATCACCGTGCCGGAAGACTTCGATGAGATGGGCGCGGACGCGATCGCCACGATGTTCGGGACCCAGTGACGGCCTACCTGCTCGACACTCACGTTCTGTTATGGGCTGCGCAGGATTCACCTTCGTTGAGTGCTGCGGCGCGCGAAATCCTGTCCAATCCCGCGAACGACATTTTGATCAGTGTCGCCAACATCTGGGAGGTGGTCATCAAGAGCGGTCTCGGTCGGAGTGATTTCGCGGTGAATCCCACCCGGCTCCGAGAACAAGCGTTGCGAGCGGGTTTTGGGGAGTTGCCCATCAGGGCGCCGCACGTCCTGGAGGTCAGTGCACTGCCTCAGGTTCACGCCGATCCCTTCGACAGGATCTTGGTCGCGCAGGCGCGGGTTGAGCAGTTGACGCTGCTGACCAGCGATTCAAAAGTACTGGACTACGGAGAACCCGCGCAGGCGGTCTGACCGGCCGGCCGCACGCCAATCCCGTCCGAAACGTCAGCATGTTTTCCATGTCTGCTTGCCGGGCGCGCAGCACCTCGGCTCCGGTGTACGTGGCCCCGCCGCCGGCACCTCAAGACGGATGGGCCGGCGATGGTGCGTGTTGACGGCAAGCAGGTGCGGTCAGGAGCGGCGCCGCCCACGGGCAACCCGGTCGTCGATGACCGCCTGAATCACCCGTGACTGAACTTTTGCGACAGCCTCAAGCTGTTCTTGTGGTGACAGTGCGGCCAGGACGTCCATGACTTCCGCGATGATGCCGTCGGCGGAGGCACCGTCGTCGTCGGCAGCTTCGTCCCGCAGATGGCGAATTGGTCCTGGGCACGAGGGGCTCGTGCGGACAAACCGCTGTCATGGCTGCATCAAGAAGGACTGAACTCATGGACAGCGGTAAGAAACTGGTGAGCCATTGTCTTCGGATCGGCTGCGAGGTCGACGGTGGCAAACCTTATGCGGTGTCCCTGGATCACCACCTCCTCGTCGAGGTTGCCGCCGACGACGGGATGCAGCATCAATCCTTCGGACTTCACCCTGGTCTCCCGGGCATCCTGAGACATCAGGTAGGCGTAGATCTGGTAGAGGTAGGCGCTCAACAGCTTCTCCTGTCCGTATTGGCCGGGTTTGGTGATCGACGTGAACTTGGTGTCGATTACGATCTGCCTGGGTCCGGCTCCCGAGGGATCGTGGTGACACAGCCGAATGTCGAGCTTCATTCCGGGAAGGACGGCATCAATGCCTGGGGACTGATACGAGATGTCCCAGGAGAGATGTTCTCCGTGTTGCACCTCCCAGCCCTTGGGTTTCAGTCGGTGACTGTAAAATCCATACGTCGCTAACTCGAAAAGGTTTCGAAGATAGTGGTCCCCGAGGTCGGGAAGGGGCAACAGATTGGTGCCGGACTCGGTCGTCGGGATCCTCAGGGTGAGCAGGAGCTCGGCCGCCGCGATCATCTGGCGGTCACGGCCCAGCAGTCGCTCACGTTGCATGGCTGAAGCTGTGGCGAGCGACGCGCTTGGACCTCGGACCCCGGCTGCTCCCATTTGGAGAGCGAGCGCGCGGTAGCGTGGCTGCCCCGGCAGAGGGTGGTCGCCCTTCGAGCGCTGCCTTCACAAGGCGATTGGCCGGTGTGTCGGTGACGATCTCATCGAACGTGCAGCTGATCTGGCCTCGGCTGAGGAGTTGGTGACGCTCGGTCGTCAGGACGTTGATCCGTCCCCGCACTCGTGTGACAGCCCGTGTCGTTTGGCGGATGCCGACCGAAAGTCCTGTGTGGAGTCGGACTGTGACCTCGTCGGCCAAGATCCTTGCGACCAGATCGGGTAGCTCCTCAGGGTTGTCCTCGGCGGCAACCAGATTGGCGCCGTTGCTCTCGTACAGCCACGAGGCGTAGAGCTGAAGCAACCAGACGTTCCGTATGGGGATCTGAAGTGTCATGACCCTAAGAGTTTCTGACAGGCTTCCTCCGCAAGCGCCGGCCGATCGAACCAATACTCCTCGAGGAGCGGGCGGATGTCGGTGTCGACAACCCGCCGCCACCACCCGTCGGTAGTGAGTCCGGTCTCGAGGGTGACCGACGGTGTGAAGTAGCTGTGGCCAACGCAGTACTGACGTCCGAGTGCACTATCGCTGGTAATGGTCTCGTTCAGCCTCTTCAGGCGTTCACCGTAAGTCTCGAGAAGATCGCGGTCGTAACCGAGCCCGCTGACGTGCTCGACCCAGTCCTCGGCGAACAGCGGTTTGAGCTCGATGAAGGCGAACCTCCGGCGCAGGGCCATGTCGACGATGGCAAGCGAGCGGTCTGCGACGTTCATCGAGCCGATGATGTAGAGGTTTTTCGGAACGTAAAACGGTTCCTCGCCGGGGCGTGGGTAGGCGAGGCTCATTGCTTGCTCGGGAGAGCGTTTGTCGGCCTCGATGAGGGTCAGTAGCTCCCCGAAAACTTGCGCAGGGTTCCCCCGGTTTACTTCCTCAATGACAAGTACGTAGAGCTGCTCAGCGTCAGACCGCGCGGCGGTGCACATTTCCAGAAACGGGCCATCGGCCAGCACGAGTCCTGAGTCGCTGGATGGGCGCCAGCCTCGAACGAAGTCTTCGTAGGTGAGCGACGGATGAAACTGGACTACTCGAACTCGCTGGCTACCGCGCTCGTTGCACAATGCCCACCCAAGTCGGCGCGCCAGCCACGTTTTGCCGGTCCCTGGTGGGCCTTGGAGGATAATGTTCTTGCGACTCCGAAGCCGCTCCAGCATAGGCTCGAGCTCAGCTGCTGGGATGAAGCACCCATCGTCCCGGATCGAGCTGACGTCATACGTCTCGCCGGGCACGCCGACCACAGCATCGATGCTGGTGGGCACGGGGTCATCCGTCGTCGGGTCTAGGGCCAGTGGCTCCGCTGCCGCGAGGTCGTCGTAGGCCGCCTGCGAGAGCTCGGGCACCGAGTCGTATGGCGAATTTGGGTCGGTGAGCCAGGCGGCGACAGCCTCGGTATTGGCGAGGAATTGTTCACCGTTGATCGTGGCATTCAGCGACAGCTTGGCAGCGAGCTCAGGAAAGCGCGTCTTGAAGAATCTGGTGTTGGTCGAGTCGTACGCTGCAAATATCCTCGGCCGGATCCAATAGATGCCCATCGTGAGCTTGCGTGTGCCGCCGTGGGCGCACGCGTCGAATGCTGCGACGAGCCGTTCGCGTGTCTCCTCGTTCGCCTGCGCCGCGTAGTCGACCGCCGCCCGGGCCAGCTCCCATAGCAAGTGGACGTCCTGATCACCACGCTCGATTTCCCAGGAGATGAACCAGGAGTTGAGGTTGTTCAACACCGGTACCCCAGTGAAGGACTTGGGGTAGGGAGGTGCGAGGTCAAATGCGCGACCATAGGCTTCGCTGATGAGGGCCCGCGCCTCTTGTTTGATTCCCCGGTTGAAGGTCCCGAACACAGTGAATGGGTCAATTTCCCGTAATGGCCCGCGAGTGCCGTCGGTGAGCCGATCAGACTGAAGGTACTTGAAGAGCTGGGGTCGCCCGGATGCCGAGGCTACATCCCAAGTCTTCTTCAGCAGTGCCTCGTGGTCGTCCTGGTAGGTCAGCAGTGCGTCGGCGAGACGTGGATAGAAATCGGCCCATGAGTAGTCCGGTGCAGCGCTAAGCTGAGGCCTAGTCAAAAGGTGCTCGAGTTCATCCTCAGCTGTTTTGACGGTGAAGAGCGTCATGGCCGCGCTGATCTCGTTCTGTGCGGGTTCGGACAGCTCGCTACGCGGGACACCTGTGCGTACCCATGTCACGGGGCGCCAGTGCCTGTGGACGTCACTCTCGGGATGGAACTGATACGAACCTGATACCCGGCCGATGTCCAAGGTATTGGTCGCCCGTTGCGGACACACGATCAGGTCGCCGATCTGAATGCTATGAACAAATCGGTACAGGGTCCCCGCCGTGCTCGGGATACTCGCGTCACTGAGATCGGGCATCGCCGCGACCACTGATGCCTTGAACGCCTCGCGGGTCGGCTCGATGTTGGACAGATCGCCCATCTCGTCCCAACCGATGCGGACCGCTTCATCTGCGCGAGGGTCGATCGCCGGTATGTCGTTGTGGATCCCCCATGTCACCATGATCTGAGGTTACCCACCGACATCTTTGTGTGCCGCCCGAGGATCGACCGCGGCGACGTCGTGTTGGAGGCTCTGGCGCGATCCTTTTGTCACTTTTGGTCGGTGAGGCGTTGATAGCATTTGCGACGGACGACCGGTCGCTCGGTCGTGCTTATTTGCGCCGAGGCGCCGCCACATAGGATCGGTTTGCTGCCCGAGATTACCGTGCTGGATGATTTCGATGATTAGGGGCCTACAGCATTTGTTATAACGTTCGTGACTCCGACCACCTACCTTTACTGAAGACGCAAGTCATTATCGGCCTTCAGCACTCGTTGTCGTTGAGTAACACAACAGAGAAGAGAGTGTTGCCCGGGTTTTGCGTGTGGGATGGAGTCGGGTCGGTTCGTCGATCGCGGGGAAATCATGACGGTTGAGGCGCGGGCGTCGCCGTACCGAGCTTTGGCACTCGCCGCACTCCGGAAGCTGATCGCTGCCGAGAAGGCCAGCAAACCCTCGCCGCAGTGGCGATCCTTGTGCCGAACATCGCCGGCCCGGCAGTCCGGCGGCATCGGGCCCGCGAGACCACAATTTAGAGGATCTAAAAGAAAACCCTCGGTGTTTCACCACTGTGTGATTGATATGACCCACGGCTGGGTCCGTGAGCCGACCCCTCCGCGGCTCACGGACCGTCCCGCCCCTGCGGTGCAGCGCCTCTGGGGTTCAAGCAGCCACAGAATTCGGCGTCACAACGCCGTTCAAAGCGCGTTGGGCCTGGACCAGCAGACGATCGAGGGACAGCCGGAGGGTGTCCGACTCCTTGTCGATCTTGGTTGCGTTTGCCGTCACGAGACCGGCCAGCCGCTTGATCTCGTCGATCCTGGACAGCAGTGTGATCGCCTCCGCGATCTTCTCCTGTGCGGTTTCGATCTCACCGTCGTCCTGACGGGAACTGGCGGCGATCGCGCTGAGACGCAGCAGTTGCACGACCGTTCGCAGGAGATCCGGGTCATCCGATTCCGGGTCGAATGCGAGCACGATCCGTCGTAGCGCCGAAGCTCTGCATGGTGTTGCCGGCCTGCTGATCGGCGCTGCGCACGAGTCCGAGTGAAGCCAGCGCACCGCGATTCCGCTCGGCCTCGTCGAGGTAGCCGTTCCAGGTGGGTGCGCTTAGAGTCCGTCATTTCCAGGACAACCTTGACGTTTCCACCGTCAACGGCGAGCACGCCGTCGCCCTTCTTGCTGCGAGAGACCGATCCGGGGATGGCCCCGGTGTCGCAGTACTCGTCGCCAAGCCCGGCGGCGATGTCGATCATCAGGCGGTGGACGCCCTGCGCGTAGGTCTCGCCCTTGAGGGTCGTGATGCTCGCCGCGGTGGCGTCGGACGCTGCGCGGGCCGAACGCATGGCGCCGGCCAACTCGTCGACCTTGGCTTCGAGTTCCTTGTGGTTCTTCTCCAAGGTGTCGCGCAGGCTGAGCTGCTGCCGGCTCAGCTCCTGGTTGTGCTTGGCCATCGGCGACGTGGGGTCTGCCGGATCGAACTGGCGGGTCACCTTGTCGATCAGGTCCGAGGTCTGCTTCGCCGCCCTGTCGTCCAGCTCACGGCCGAACTTGTCCAGTACGGGTGCCAGTCGTGCGAGCAGTTCCGGCTGGTCGCCACCGACCAGTCGGTTGATCTCGTCGGTGAGTGACTTGCGGGCGCCGTCGACGTTCTCCGAAAAGCTCTGGCGTGCGGACGTTCCGGCGTCTGCGATGACCTTCTTGGCCTCGGCCGACGCGCGCTCCAGCGCTGTCGTCGCCTGGGTGATCGCCTCGGTGGTTGCTGTCGCGGCGCGGCGGTGGCCTCGGCCGTGCGATCGCCGACCTCGGCGACCAGTCCCTCCAGATTGAACTTCTCCTGGATACCGCCGGCCGTGCTGATGGCGTGCACGCCGACAGTCAGAGCCTGGCGTAGGAAAGGAGACAGATCGACGCCGACCATTTGCTCAGCGGTCAACGCGGGGCCGCGGCGACCCTGCGTCCACCTCCGTGACTCGGTCACCACGGACACGTCCGTGATGGTCAGATGGTCGATGACGACAGCGCCCTGGAGCGTGTCGTACCGAACGGCCGTCGATGGTGCCGAGATGCTGGTCATGGCTGGTGCCTCTCTGAAGGGGTGGAGTCGCGGAAGATGCGATGTATCGAGAGTCGGCGGTCGAGCCGCAAGGACAAAGCGGAGCACCTGATAAGGGGGTATATCGCAGGTGTAAGTGCCGTGATGCCTAATCCGCTGTAGCGTCTGGCAGGACCGGATCGAGCGCTCAACAGTGATCAGCAGAGGGGCGACGATGACGACTACTTCCAGCGCCGTGCTCAGGCTGGGACTGTCCGATGTTGCTCAACTCGCGCACGTACAGCGCCCCGTCGTCTCGATGTGGCGGGCCAGGAGCGCCGGCTCTGACCGACCCTTTCCGCCACCGATCGACACGGCCCGTGGTCAGGAGTGGTTCGACGGCACGGAAGTGGTCGAATGGCTGATCGCCACCGGCCGGGGCAACAATCCCTCGACTCGAGACGATCTTGCTGCCTACGCCAGCCTGGTCGGCGGGTCCCCCCAGGGTGATGAAGTTGTTTTCAACGGCCTTACGGCGCTGCTGTGCCTGTCCGCGATCGCCGGCCGCCCGGTGGGTTCGATCAGCCGAGATGACCTGATCGACTTGGCTGACGAAGTTGATCCCGATGACGACTTCCTTTTCAGCGAAGTGGAAGCGCTGGCAGCGCGTCTGGTGCCGCTCGCGCACTACACAGACCTACTGGTCGACGCCGCTTTCAACGCTCAGGCCGCCTTCGAGCGACTGATGGCCGACCGGTTCCGGCTGTACATCCCCGGTCACACCACCATTGCCCTCGCGGCACCCGCACGTCAGCTGATGGCCGAGTTGGCGCTTGCGGCCGCGGATCAGCTTGACCTGGACGAACCCGCCTTCGTCGATCCCACAGACGGTGGCAGTGACCTTTTGACCGCTCTGGCGGAGCAGATGGCGGACAGACCATTTGCGGTCTTCACGGCCGAAGGGACAGACGTGGCCGTCGCGGTTGGCTCGGCGGCGGATCCGGGTGCACGGCATCCAACGGTCACCTCTCGCCGACAACGGGGCAGGCGGGCACTTGATCCCCGACCACAGCGTCGTGATCGCGCAGTTCCCATGCCCGGGGTCACCGTCCATGAGTGTTGGCGAGATCTTGGACAAGATCAACATGCTGACGCTGGAAACGACCGATGCGCACCGTGTCAATGTCATCGCACCGGCGGGTGTCCTCACTGATTCCTTAGCCGGTCGAGATGACCGGTTGGCTCGGGACACAATCGTCCGTACGGACCGCCTGCGGACTATCGTCCGACTGCCCCAAGGTTTGCTCACAGCCCGTCCGCGAGAGCGAATGGCGTTGATGTGCTTTGGTCGGCGACAACCGCCCAGGAATCCCGAGACGCACCATCCTCACCGCAGATCTTTCCAACGTTTCTCTTGACGCTGCGGCGGTCGATGACCTGGTGACGGACGTTGTCGCCGGGTTGGGTGGACCGGGTGGGGGTGGCCGGCGCCACCCGCGCTTTCTCCGTCCGGTGCTGGTCCGCCGTCTGCTCAGCCGCACCGGCGACCTGCTGGAGTCCGGGATGATGCCGGGACTGCCCACCGCCCACGGGCCAGACCTGGTGCTGCGCATCATGGATCTCGCGCAGATGGTCAGAGTTCCAGAGAACACCGACCAAGCATTTGAGGTCGTCGCGAACGTCCCCGGCGATCACCGTCCGACCGAGACGACAGTCGGGTCCGCCGTCGAACGCCGCAAGATCAGGCTCATCCCCGGTCATCGACTGGATGCCGCCGATCTGAATCCCGCTGGCACAGTCCCGGCGCTCGGGGTCGAAGAAATCGTCTGGTCGGCGGCGAGAGGCCAGCGGCGCGTTGACAGGTTGAGTTCGCGTCGCGGTATCCCTCGGGTCGTTCGACGAACCGGGCGACGTGGTGTTCTGTACCGCACCTCGGCCAAGAGCCATCGTCGATGACGCCGGCGGATTGTCGTCGCCTACCCCGCCCGGGTCGCCAGAATCACGGACTCACCTGCCTCCGGCATCACCCCACGGATGCTGGCCGCCGACATCAACGCCTCGGCTGCGTCGGCAAAATCGTTGCGGAGCTGGATTATTCGCCGGGTGGACCCCGGACAAGCGTCAGCGGTGGACCACGCCCTGACCGACATCCACTCCCGACAGCAGGTCCTCATGCACCGGCTGCACGAGCTCGACCAGCTGGCCGAGCTCGTCGCGACCGGCGCGGCGACCGCGGCAATCACTATTTCAGCACCAACAAGTGAAACACCGAAAGGATCATGACCATGCCACCCAGGGCGAAAAGGGCACCGACCGGGGAACCGGCCGCGTCGACCATGAAGGAGCTCAAGGACACGCTGTGGAAGGCCGCGGACAAGCTCCGCGGCTCCATGGACGCCTCCCAGTACAAGGACGTGATCCTCGGGCTGGTGTTCCTCAAGTACGTCTCCGACGCGTTCGACGAGCGCCGCGAGCAGATCCGCGCGGAGCTCGACGCCGAGGGCATACGACGAGGACCAGATCGACGAGCTGCTCGACGACGCGACGAGTACACCGGTCACGGGGTGTTCTGGGTGCCGCGCGACGCCCGCTGGTCGTACCTCGCCGAGCATGCCAAGGGTTGCCCCCACGACGGACCGCCCGGCAAGTCCATCGGGGAGCTGATCGACGAGGCGATGGATTACCTCATGGGGCCAACCCGTCGCTGGCCGGCACCCTGCCCCGGATCTACAACCGGGACAACGTCGACCAGCGCCGGCTCGGTGAACTGCTCGACCTGTTCAACGGCGCCCGATTCACCGGCGCAGGGCGCCGCCGGGCCCGGGACCTGCTCGGCGAGGTCTACGAGTACTTCCTGGACAAGTTCGCCCGCGCCGAGGGCAAGCGCGGCGGCGAGTTCTACACCCCCGCCAGCGTGGTGCGGGTGCTCGTCGAGGTGCTGGAGCCCGACCTCGGGCCGCGTCTACGACCCGTGCTGCGGGTCAGGCGGGATGTTCGTCCAGACCGAGAAGTTCCTGGAGGCGCACGACCGGACGGCTCCAGACATCTCCGTCTACGGCCAGGAGCTCAACGAGCGCACCTGGCGGATGGCGAAAATGAACCTGGCCATCCACGGCCTCAACGGCAACCTCGTCTCCCGCTGGGGCGACACCTTCGCCCGGGACCAGCACCCGGACCTCAAGCCGACTTCGTGCTGGCCAATCCGCCGTTCAACATCAAGGACTGGGCCCGCAGCGAGAAGGACCCCCGCTGGAAGTACGGCGTCCCGCCCGCCGGGAACGCCAACTACGCCTGGATCCAGCACATCCTCTCCAAGCTCGCCCCCGGCGGGCAGCGCCGGCGTGGTGATGGCCAACGGGTCGATGTCGACCAACTCCGGCGGCGAGGGTGAGATCCGCGCGCAGCTGGTGGAGGCCGATCTCGTCTCCTGCATGGTCGCGCTGCCCACCCAGCTGTTCCGATCGACCGGGATCCCGGTTTGCGTGTGGTTCTTCGCGAAGGACAAGACGGCTGGTGCCGGCGGGTCGGTGGACCGGCCGGGCAGGTGCTGTTCATCGACGCCCGAAAGCTCGGCCACATGGTCGACCGCGCCGAGCGAGCCCTGTCCGACGACGACATCGCCCGGATCGCGGGCACGTATCACGCCTGGCGTGGGACCGCGTCCGCCGGGATCCGGGCTGGAGTACGAGGACGTGCCGGATTCTGTCGCTCGGCGACACTGGCGGAAATCAAGGCGGCGGACTATGCGCTGACGCCGGGGCGATATGTCGGCGGCGGACACCGAGAGACGACGGCGAACCGATCACGAAAAGATCGAACGGCTGACGAAGCAGTCTGTATCGAGCAATTCGACAAGTCGGAGCGGTTGGCAGCGGTAGTCCGCGAGCAGCTTGGGACGAGTGGGATGACGGATCCTTAAGTTCGGCGAGCTCGGCAACCTGTTCGACGGCCCACACGCCACACCGCGACGCACGGACACCGGCCTGGTTCCTCAACATCGCAAGTTTGGTCGACGGTCGACTCGACCTATCGCTGTCCGACCATGTTTCGGAGAGCCAGAATTCAAGCGAAAAAATTCGGAGGGTTACTCCGCAGCCGGCGACCTCCTGTTCTCTTATAGAGGCGCTGTCGGTGAGAGCGCTCTGATCCCGGCAATGTCCAAGTTGGCCTTGGGCGTCGGATGGCGTTGCTACGTCCAAACCGAAGCGTGGTCGACCCGCAGATTCCTGCTCTACTACTACCATATTAAGTACCGACCATGAAAAGAGACGATCGACCGAAACACCGAATGATAAACGGACATGGCAGCATATCCAAATATGAGTGAATTCGGCCCATCGCGATACCCGAGCTCGCCGAACAGCAGACGATCGCGGAGGTGCTCGGGGCGCTCGACGGCAAGATCGCAGCAAATGGCGTCGCTGTTCGGACAGCCGCGATATCGGTCGATTGCTCTTCCAGCAAGAAGTTGGTCGAGTGAACTCGCGCGGGGCCAGGTGCTACCGATGGCCGAGCTTGTGCGTGCGGGTGCGCTGGTTATTGGCGACGGTTACAGGACAAGGCGTGCTGAACTGGGCTGAATCAGGGTTTCGAATTATCCGCGTCGCAGACATTGGTGCGGGTGAAGTCAGTCTTCAAGGCCCTGATTTTGTATCCGAGGAATACGCCGCCGCTATAGGGGGAAAGGCCGGAAAGCGCGGTGATATCCTTCTGACCACTAAGGGCACCGTTGGTCGATTGGCGGTGCTTCGTGAGCTGAATGAGCGAATCGTATACAGTCCACAGCTCTGCTTCTTCCGTGCCCAGGAGAACGAACTTGTTGACCATTGGTACCTGAGGTACTGGTTTGAATCGGCAGAGTTCTTGGAACAGGCATCGCATCGGATGAACAACTCTGACATGGCACCTTATATCAACTTGGCGGATATTCGTCCCTGCGGATTACCTTGCCGCCGATCGAAATTCAGGCGCAAGCTCTCTTGCGCATTGGGCGCCCTTGAAGAGCGAGGTAGGTGCACTCCAGGAGGAGAGCCGGACCCTCGCAGCCACTCGTGATCTGCTGCTGCCCGCTCTGATGTCCGGCAAGCTTCGCGTCAGGGAGGCAGAAGAGCAAGTGAAGGCGGTGGTCTAGGTGCCGAATTCCAGCCCAGCCGACGGGGCCTCGTTTCCGGCCACCCCCGCTCGCCACGCTATGCCCACGTGGTACCCCGAGCTACTGGAGACGGTCACTGGTCGGGTGGTCAGCGGCCACCGTAGCGCTGTTCGGCAGCCAATCGGGAGCTGATCGCCACGTACTGGGCGATCGGGTCGGACATCTTGGCCCGTCAGGCAGAGGAGGGGTGGGGAGCGAAGGTCATCGACCGATTGTCCGCTGACCTGCGGGAACGGTTCCCCGAAGCCAAGGGGTACTCGCCTCGCAACCTCAAGTACATGCGGTCGTTCGCGGCGGCGTGGCCGGACCGGCGATTGTGCAAGCGCAGCGCTGCACAATCGCCGTGGTGGCATCACATGGTGCTCCTGGACAAGCTGGGCCAGCCTGAGGTGCGGCTCTGGTACGCGGGGAGGCGATCGCGGAGGGATGGAGCCGCGACATCCTGGCTCTGCAGATCGACCGTCAGCTGCACACTCGGGCAGGGAAGGCCGTCACCAATTTCGCAGCGGTGATGCCTGCGGGCGACTCCGACTTGGCTCGGCAAACCACCCGTGACCCGTACCTGTTCGACTTCTTGGGTATCGCCGAGCCACTGCGTGAGATGGAGGTCGAGAAGCAGCTTGTCGATCACATCGGGACATTCCTGCTCGAACTCGGTCGCGGGTTTGCCTTCGTCGGTCGCCAGGTCCGATTGCAGGTCGGCGGCGACGAGTTTTACTGTGATCTGCTTTTCTACCACCTGCAACTACGCCGATACATAGTCATAGAACTCAAGGCCGTGCGATTCGAGCCGGATTCCTCGGGCAGCTGGGGATGTACATGGCGGCGGTGGACGACCTGATTGCCCACCCCGACGACGAGCCGACGATCGGACTGCTGCTCTGTAAGGGGAAAAACAACATCGTTGCGGAGTGGGCCGTGCGCGGCTACAAGACGCCGATCGGGGTGGCCGAGCTGGACCACCGCCATGACGACGGCGCTGCCCGAAGAGCTTAGCTCCAGTCTGCCGAGCATTGAAGAGCTCGAAGCGGAATTGTCCGACCCGCCGGTCACGGCCGCGGATCAGTAAACAAGACGCGCTCCAAACAAAGGGGGAAATTGATGACTACCACCGGGGGAATGTCGGAAGGCGATTGGGAGCAGCTGGCTCTCGAGACACTGGCCGAACTGGCGTGGTCACCGCTGCACGGCACAAAGATCGCGCCGGGCAGCGGTGAGCGGGAACGCTGGGAGGACCTTCACATCCCTTCGCGCATGTTGGCCGCCATGCGGAAGTTCAATCCTGAGGTGCCGGCCGAGTACCTCTTGCGGCGCTGGCGGCGATTACCTCGCCGACGTCCATCGATGCGATCACCGAGAACTATCGGATGCACGGGATTCTCGTTGACGGGTTCCGCGGGATCAGCTACATCGACAGCGAGGGTCAGGACACGACTCCCACGATCCGGCTGGTCAGTGCGGACCCGGATGAGAACGACTGGCTCGCGGTCCATCAGGTCACTGTCGCGCGCGCGGATTTCGAGCGCCGCTTCGACATCGTCCTGTACTGCAACGGCATGCCCGTCAGCGTCGTCGAGCTCAAGCGAGCAGGCAGTCGGTACGCCGATCCTGCCGCCGCGCACGAACAGCTGAAGACCTACCTGCGGGAATTCCCGATGGCCTTCCGGTTCGCGGTGTTCACCTTGGTCCCGATGGCCTCAGCGCCAAGTACGGCACGCCCTTCACCCCGTTGCACCACTTCTCACCGTGGAACGTTGACGATGACGGCGAGGTCGTCGAACTCGGAGTTCTGGATGCTGAAGGTGAGGCGGTCACCGGGCTTGAACTGGCGCTGTTCGGGCTGTACAACCAGGAACGCTTCCTACAGTTGATGCGGTCGTTCACCGCCTTCGACGAGGGCGCCGATGGGCTGCTCAAGCGCATCGCCAAGCCGCATCAGTACTTCGCCGTCTATAAAGGCCGTGGCCAGCACGATCCTCGCGGTGGAGAGCAACGGGAAGGCCGGTGTCGTCTGGCACACCCAGGGTTCGGGCAAGTCGATGGAGATGGAGCTGTACGCGAACCTCGTGATCCGGCAGCCGAAGCTGCTCAACCCGACCATCATCGTCATCACCGATCGCAACGAGCTGGACGGACAGCTCTACAACGGCTTCCAGATCAGCCGGTTGCTGCCCGAGCAGCCCCAGCAGATCCGCAAACGAGCCGAACTGCGGGATGAACTGACCAACCGGGTGAGTGGCGGTATCTACTTCACGACGCTGCAGAAGTTCGGCCGTTACCAGGATGAGCGGGAGGCAGGAGCGGAGCACCCGCTGCTGTCCAGCCGGCGCAACATCATCGTGGTCGTCGATGAGGCGCACCGTAGCCACTACGACAACCTCGACGGTTACGCGCGGCACCTGCGGGATGCCCTGCCCCACGCGACACTCATCGCGTTCACCGGCACCCCCATCTCGTTCGACGACCGCAACACCCAGGAAGTCTTCGGCGAGTACATCGACATCTACGACCTGACCAGGGCCGTCGAGGACGGCGCCACCGTCCCGGTGTACTTCGAGCCCCGGCTGATCAAGGTCGGCCTGGTCAAGGGCGTGACCGAGGAGGCACTCGACCTCGCTGCCGACGCCGTCACGGCGGGTCTCGACGACGCCGAGCGGACGCGGATCGAGCAGAGCGTCGCGGTGGTCAACGCCGTTTACGGGGCACCACAACGACTCACGGCACTAGCGGCCGATCTTGTAGATCATTGGGAGGGCCGCCGTGAGGCGATGCGCCCCCTGATCTCCGCTTCGGGCAAGGCGCTCATCGTCGGCGCGACCAGGGAGATCTGCGCGCGGCTGTACGAGCAGATCATGAACTCCGCCCCGACTGGCCCTCGCCCGAGCTTCATCAGGGCCGGATCAAGGTCGTGCTACTCCGGTGACGCCTCCGACACCGAGCTGATCGGCCGCCACGTGCGCGGGAGTCCGAGAACGCGGTGATCAAGGAGCGGCTGCGTCAGGTGGACGACGAGCTGGAGATCGTGATCGTCAAGGACATGATGCTGACCGGCTACGACTCGCCGCCGCTGCACACCCTCTACCTGACCGCCGACTCAAGGGTGCTCTCGTCATGCAGACGCTGGCCAGGGTCAACCGCACCTTCCGGCAGAAGAATGCCGGGCTTCTGGTGGGTACGCCCCACTGGCGGACAACCTGCAAAAGGCGTTGTCCGAGTACACGCAGCGCGACCAGGAGAACAAGCCGCTGGGCCGGGAGGCGAAGGACGCGGTCGCGCTGGTCCGCCAGTTGTGGCCAAGATCGACCTGATGCTATCCGGCTACAACTGGCGCGTGATGATTGATCCGGGCCGGAAGAAGTCATTCGTCAACGCGTGCAACAGGCGCCGCCGCCTACCTGCGGGATCCGTCGACGCCCGGCAACCAGGTCGCCGAGGCGAGGAGACGCTGTCGGCGCAGTTCCGTCGGCGCGTCCGGCCAATTGGCCGGGCGTGGGCCCTGTCGACCGGGTCGGACGAGCTGGCCCCCCTCCGGCCCGGTGCAGTTTTACGAAGAAGTCCGGGTTTACATGGCCAAGTTCGACGTTGCTGACCGGCAGGCCCGCGGGGAGCCCATCCCCGAGGAAATCCAGCGGTTGCTGGCGTCGCTGATCGCCGAGTCGACAGCGTCCGGGGAGATCCTGGATATTTCGAGGCGGCCGGCATTCCCAAGCCGTCGTCAGCGAACTCACCCCCGAGTTCGCGACCCAGGCGCAACAGGCGCGGAATCCCCAGCTGGCGATTGAAGCGCTGCGCAAACTCGTTGCCGAGGAGTCCGCGAAGGTGTCGCGGAACAACCTGGTTCGGCAGCGGGCGTTCTCCGAACGCGTCACCGAGTTGATGATCAAGTACACCAACCAGCAACTGACTTCGGCCGAGGTCATCGCCGAACTGGTGGAGTTGGCTCGGGAGGTCGCGGCCGAGAACAGCCGCGGTGCCCGCTTCACCCCGCCGATCACCAATGACGAACTGGCCTTCTACGACGCCGTTGCGCAGAACGAATCTGCCGTCGACGTGATGGGCGAGGGTGTGCTGGCGCAGATTGCACGCGACCTGGTTGCCGTGATGCAGCGGGACATCCGCACCGATTCGACCGTCCGCGACGATGTGCGGGCCAAGTTGCGGTGGTCGATCAAACGACTGCTGGCCAAGCACGGATACCCGCCCGATCGCGGCCCGCTGCGATCAAGCTGGTGATGGAGCAGATGGAGTCGATGGCACGCGGTATGCGCACCTACGGGAGGCGCGATCGTCTGAAAGGGATCGCTGCTCGGTCACCTCGGGGCTGAAGATGCCTGCGACGACACGCGCGCCGGTGGCCGATACACAATGATCAAGCACGCACCGAGGGGGAACATGGCGGAACCGAGTGCAGGCATGCGGCAGCAGCCGAACGACGCGCAAGCGGACAAGCTGCGGCGGCAACTGGATGTCTGGCGTAAACAACTCATCGCCATGAACCGCAGCCAGCGGCAGGTGTACTTCAAACACACCCGGTCGGCCTCCCTGGAGCTGATCGCGCCGCCACCGGTGGATCGCCGGATTGATCGACGCAGGGCCGACACGCCTATTCACCACGGTCCCCGAATCGCCGGCGCAGCGGAAGCGTCGGAACCGGTGAGCGTTGGGCCCACCAGGTGGACGGCCCCTCGGGGTGCTCGGACCTCTGCATCGCGAAGACCCAGTACGCCGACAGCGCCGGTGGCGGAATCGAAGTCGGTTCCAAGCGACCGCCTGAGTTGGACAGCTCCCTCCGCCGGCTGGACGTCGTCTCCCGCCAGCTCTAAGATCGGGGGCTGTGGACGTTGTAGGTGGGTTTGCTCATGCTCGAGTGGATAGATCCAGACGATGACAAGACGGTGCACAGCCCCATCGTGCTACTGCCCGTCGAACTCCACAGGGGGTCGCCGGACCAACCTTTCACCGTCCAACGGAACGAAGAGGACCTCGTCCTGAACCCCAGCCTCAGGCTGAAATTGGAGGAGTGGGCGTTGCCCTGCCCGAAGTCGGTGCCGACGACGTCGATCTCGGCAACGTCAAGGCCAGCATCATCGCCGCCATACATGGCCGACCTGGGTGGCGGGTGCTCGACCGGGCGGTCATGACGACGTTCAGCTTCCATAAGGAAGCCATGTACGGGACATCACCGAGAACGCCGAGGCGATCTTCGACAATGTGCACGTTCAACTGCTCGCTCTGGCGCCGGACTCCTCCGTCGCGGACCAGCTCTCCTTCGACCCGCCGGACCCGGACGCTCTCGACATCCACTACCCAGCCGAGCAACTGACCAGCATCCTCGACGCCGACAGCAGTCAGCGAGCGTGTATCGGGTCCGCGCGTGACGGTCGAAGTTTTGTGATGGATGGCCCACCGGGTACCGGAAAGAGCCAGACGATCGCGAACATCATCGTCGAGCTGATGAGCGCCGGAAAGACAGTGCTGTTCGTCAGCGAGAAAGCGGCCGCGCTCGATGTCGTCCGTGATCGACTCTCGGCCGTCGGATTGCGGCCGTTCCTGTTCGAGCTGCACAGCCACGCTGCCACCCGGAAGAATGTTGTCGACGACCTTTACACGACGCTGAACCAGCATGTGACAACCCGATCGCGATTTTCGGATGGTGATCGGCGAGCCCTCGTTTCATTGCGTGAGCAACTGAGCACCTACGCGTCCGCGATCAACGAGACACGACAACCACTGGGCAAATCCGTGTTCGGCGCCCTGGGGGACCTGGCCCAGTTGCCCGACACCCATCACGCTCTGCCGACGTCGGAGTTCTGGGCGGACCTCAGCGACCAGACCTATCGTGAGATCGCCGACCACGGGCGAACGTTGTCCCTGAACTGGCGGCCGGTCTCGGAGGGAGATTCCTATCTCTGGCGGGACCTACGGACGGCAGACCACACGGAATACACCATTCAAGGCCTGACCGCGGCAGCGAAGAAGGCTGCGGGTACAGCAGAGAAGCTTGTCGGCATTGTCGCCGCTGTCGACGATGACCTTGGTTATCAGCGACCGATGAGTCGAGATGACATCAACCGGCGCGCACGGCTGATGGAGCTCACGGAACGGCGGCCTCAGGTGCCTGACCACTGGCTCAACGCTTCCGATCTCGAACCTGTATCGGACCGCTTGGCGGACCGGAGGTCGCTCTGTGATCAGCTGACGGCCTGTCGGCAGTCCCTGGTGGGCACCGTGGGGGATCGTTGGCAAGAGATTGACGAGACGAGCTTGGACGCGCTTCGACGGTTGGGCGCCGAGGGTTGGGCGCCTGATCGAGAGCTTCGGGCAAGTGCCGTGCCGCCGTTGCTGCAGTTCCTGGTGGACGGCCCGAATCGGCTGCAGGCCATGACGGCGGACGCCGAGCGCCTCGGTCACCTGTTGGGTCTTTCGCCGCAGAGATTGACTGTCGGGCGAGCAACCGGAGTCGCGGAATGGCGCTGCTCGCGCAGGACCCCGCCAAACCGCGTTCCGCCTGGCTGAATCCGGCGACGCAGGCGGCGGTGCAGGAGTCGATGAGGGTGCTCGGCCCGCTGACCGATCTCGTTCGCCAGCACGAGAAATCGATGCGGGAAGTGTTCACCGAAGACGCGCTCAAGCTGGACCTTCCTGCAATCCGCATCCGATTGACGGCCCGAACAAGGGGTTTGGTCGGTTCTCCGCCCAGGCTCGTGCTGATCGCCGTGACCTGAAGGCCGTTGCAGTTCGCCGGAAGGTCGACCGGCAATTGCTGGAACGGCTCGGTGATGCCGTCGCGTGGCAAAACGCCCACCGCAAGCTCGACGTCGAGGAAGTCCATTACGCGACACCGCTCGAAGGTACCTACCGCCGAACGGATACGGACTTCGGCAGAATCGGTCACGCCCTGGAGCTCGCACAGAAGGCTTTGGCATTGGCCGGAGCCGAAACCGATCCGGCTGCCCTCGCCCGGCAACTCTCAGAGGAAGGGACACCGGATCCAAGCATCACCTTGGTGGCCCGACGTTGGCCGATTCGTTGGCAGCGTGGGTTTCTGACGCAAGACGTTTCCTTGACCCCAAGGCAATCGCGAGCGTCGACAGACTCAGTTTGGCGGAAACGGCCGCTTGGTGCGAAGGGCAGCAGAGCTCACTGAGCGAGCCCTTGGGAGCTGTCATGGCCGTTGCGGAGGTGAGCCGAAAAGATGCCACCATTGCACAGGCGCAGACGGCACTTGAAGCGCGACGTGCTTTCGAGGAGTTGAGGACCGCGCTGGAGGGCAGTCGGCAGGACGACGAACGAGTACTCGGTCCGCTCTACACGGGTGTCACCACCAACTGGTCGGCACTCGAGAAATCGCTGGAGTGGGCGACGCAGGTGCGTGCGGTCCACGGCGGGCCGTTGAGCCCGTCGACCACTGAACGCCTTTCGACACTGACCATCGCGTCGACGTCCCTCAATTCGGTCGTCGCTGACTGGCAAGCCGACATGTCTGCGCTGACGGAGACCTTCACGGATCAGCGCGCCCACGAGTTGGCGGAAGAACTCGAGTCCGATGTCGACTTCGCCCAGGTGACGTTGCGCGAGATGGCCGAGTCCGGGTCACGGGACGTCGCCGAATGGTGCGCACACGAGAAAGAGCGGAGCGCCCTTACCGGGCTGAACCTGGGAGGCGCAGTTGACCTTCTTCGGCAAACTGCAATCCCCGCAGAGGACGTGACCGGGGCGATCGAAGCTGCGGCGCTGCGGGCTTGGCTCGATTCGGTCATCGAGCGCGATGTTCGCTTGCAGACATACCAGTCGAGTAGCCCCGATTCGCTGGTGCAGCAGTATCAAGCGCTCGATCGAAGGATCGTCCAGGAGGCGAACACGTTGGTCGCGGAGCGGTGCGCGGCACGACGACCCAGATCTCTGGCGGGCCGGGCCGCTCAGGTCATCACTAAGGAGGCCAACAAGAAGTCACGTCACAAGCCGATCCGTGAGTTGCTCAAAGAAGTCGGATCGTTCGCGACCGAGATCAAACCGTGCTTCATGATGAGCCCGCTGACCGTCTCGATGTTTCTTACCGGCGACGCGCGGTTCGACGCGGTGATCTTCGATGAGGCATCGCAGGTTTTACCTGCTGACGCCATCAACTGCATCTATCGCGGCCATCAGCTGATCGTTGCCGGAGACCAGAAACAGCTGCCACCCACCGACTTCTTCACCCGCGCCGACGACGGTGAGTCCGAGGACGACGACATCGACTCGTTCCAGTCGGTCCTCGACCTGTGCAAGTCCGCCGGCGGACTTCGATCCCTTCCGCTCAATTGGCACTACCGCAGTCGGCACGAGGACCTCATCACCTACTCCAACTACCGGTTCTACGAAGGAAAACTGAAGACCTTCCCAGGGGCCGCCTTCGACAGTGCCAACCTGGGTGTCGAGCATTTCCTCGTTTCCGGCGAGTATCGAGGGCAGGCTTCCGCGACAATCCGATCGAAGCTCAGAAGGTCGCCGAGCGCGTCGTCCACCACGTCAACAACCGTCCCGGAATGTCGCTCGGCGTTGTCACATTCTCCGCGGCACAGGAAGACGCCGTCCGAGCCGCGATCGAGACGCGCAGTAAGCAGAACCCGGAGATCGCAGGACTGCTGGAGGAGACTGACCGACTGGGTGGCTTCTTCATCAAGAGTCTCGAGAATGTTCAGGGTGACGAGCGGGACGTCATCATCTTCAGCGTCGGCTACGGGCCGGACGAAAACGGCAAGTTCACTATGAACTTCGGTCCGCTGAACCGCGAGGGCGGTTGGCGGCGACTGAATGTCGCCATCACCCGCGCCCGCCAACGGGTCGAGGTGATCAGCTCCTTCACGGCCGGCCAGATCAGTGAGACGAACTCAGAAGGGGTCCGACACGTCCGCGGGTACCTCGACTTCGCGCAACGTGGCCGCACCGCCCTTGCCCACGAAGCTCCGGGCAGTCTGGGCGACGCCGACAGCGTGTTCGAGGAGCAAGTAGCGCAGGTCATCAGATCCTGGGGATACTCCGCCGATACCCAGGTCGGGGCTGCCGGCTATCGCATTGATATCGCCGTGCGCCATCCTCATCGAGAGGGCGAGTACGCCCTTGCCGTGGAATGCGACGGAGCCGCGTACCACTCGGCTCGGGTGGCTCGGGACCGCGACCGATTCGTCAACAGGTCCTTGAGGGGCTCGGATGGACCGTGCACCGAATCTGGGGGATCAGCTGGTGGCGGGACCGTTCGACCCAAACCGAACGGTTGCGCGCCGCGATTGAGACTGCCATTGATGGTGCAGGTCCAGCGGTTGTTGCGGTGCCGAAGCCGCAGCCGGTGGCGATCGAGTTCGAGGACAGAGATCCTGAGGCAGAGGCCACCCCTGAATGGGCGACCGTGTACCAGGCGATGTCCGACACTGCAGACGAGCAGTACTTTGACGCCAAGAGTGTGGAGGCAAGGCCCGCGCTGCGCCGGTACTTCGAGAAACTGCTGCGAGTCGAGGCCCCCATCCACGAGGAAGTTCTCTTCGAGAGGTTCCGACGAGCCTGGTACATCGGTCGCGTGGGATCACAGATCCGGAGCAACGTTCTCCAGGTCCTTCCGAAGGTGCGCGTCGACGGGGTCGAGGTCGCACGTGATCCGGCCGGTTTCTATCGCATCGGAGGGCGGCGCTCGACCGTTGCCAGGATTCCATCGGGCCCAGACACCGCCCGGACAGTTCTGCAGATCCCCGGCGACGAGATCGATCTCGCTGTTCTACGGACCGTTCAGGATGTCGTAGCGACGGACTCGGAGCTGTTGATCACCGGTGTGTCCCGTTTGTTCGGATGGAGACGCGCGGGAGCCGATATACAGGACAAGCTGAACGATTCGATCTCGAGGCTTGTCCACAGTGGTCTGCTCTTGAAGAGCGGCGGCGGTGAACTTCGGCTGAGCGATCGTGGGTCGGTCGAATCCGGGTGAAGCCAAGCCGGGGTCGCTGGCGAAGTCGCGGAGACCTGTGCGGACCTGGGCCGAGTGAGGACGCGGCGCAAGGCCAGATCATCCCAGAGACCATCTGTCACCGGCACCGGCGGCCGGAACTTCTCGGGTCCGGCAACGAAGCGCCGATCCCGGACTCGTTCATATAAGGCAGTGGGAATGGCACCGGCTCGGAGCCAGCTCGGCCGTGGTCGGATTCATCTATGGGTCCAACTGAGACACACGGGTCTCCTGTAACTGACTCGTCATTCCCTCATTGCGTGCGGCCGACCGGAGCGCTCGGTACAGCAACCGCGAATCACCAAGCCGCCTGCGCAATTCCCGCTCCAACCCGGCAATCGGATACAGATTCTGCGGCGCCCGGGCGTCCTTGTATTCGGTGGAGGCGAACCGGACCAGCGTCACCTGGCTGAGGTTGGCCAGTGCCACAACCTGAGCAACCGGCAGGTCGGGGGAGCATTCGACCCGCACGATGCCGGACCAGGGAGCGCTGGGCAGGCAGGGGAGCCGCAGGTACCAGGAGTGCCGGTCCCAGGTCGTGCCCATCCGGAACACCGGTGTGCGTTGTCCCGCAGCCAACCTGCCGACCATGCGTGCTGCTCCGTGGGCAGGTAGGCGGCGCGGTGGCTCTTGATGTATCCGAGCGCCCGCGGGAGGTGGCTCCGTCCCTCGCAGCGGCCCGTCGACCACCAAGAGATCGTCACCGTCAGCGGAGTGTCCGTTCGATTGCGCTCGCGCTCCCACCGCGACGAGCAATTCGATATCGGCCAGCCGGCCTGTAGGGCGCTGGACAGTGTCACGGACAACGGCATTTTGGGATTCGGCTTCGCGAAGCTCGCCGCAAACGGCCAGCGGAGGTCACGATGTCCTCTGCGTGCGGTGCGACGGTGAACAGCCCGCGCCTGGTCTCCGCACTGACGAAATGCGCGCCGGCAGTCACAGCAGCACACGACTCCCGCTGCATAGGAGGCGCAGATAGCTGCGGAGGCATCTGTGGCGGGAGACCCATTGCTGACGTCGTCGATCCACACCCGGGCTTCAATTCGCCGCACGCCGTCGACGAACAGCACCGGGCACGGTGGCGCGACCGTAGGAGCGGCGGGGATGGGTCGCCACTGATCCGGCGGCAGTTCGATGCCGATGTCGACCTCGGCGGACGATTCCCCCAGGTCCTCTTCGAGCTCCAGGCTCGTGCCGTAGGTCGGGTCCCACCCGTCGACGGAAAAGCTCATCTTGGGACGCCGGTGCCCCGCGGCGGCGCCATCCGTCTGCACATCAGCAGGATCGATCGTCATGCCGTCTCCCGGGAAATGCTGGACGTTCGGCTGTCGCGGTGGACCACGAACCGGACCGGCACTCGTTCGGCGAGCGCCGCGACGTGGGTGACGACGCCGACCATCCGGTCGCCCTGAGCAAGACTCTCCAGGGTGGCGGCCACGATCTCCAGGGTGGATTCGTCGAGGGTGCCAAATCCCTCGTCCAGGAAGATGGAGTCGAGCCGGGCCGCCCCGGCGGCGGCCATCGACGACAGTTGAGTGCTCAGCGCGAGTGCCAAAGCCAGGCTGGCCTGGAAAGTCTCACCGCCCGACAGGGTTCGGACTCCTCGCTGGCTGTCGGCGTCCGCGTGGTCGATGACGAAGAACTCGCCGCTGCGGTGGGTCAGCTCGAACTGCCCGTTGGACAGCTCGGCCAACCGCACGGAGGCATCCGCGACAAGCGTGTCGAGCGCAGCGGCCTCCAGCCACTCCGGGAACTGGTTGCTCCGCAAGAGGTTTCCTAGCGTGCCGGCCACTTGCTGCTCGGACTCCGCGGCGGCATGCTCGACCGTTAACCGGGCTGCCTCCGCCCGACGTTCGACAATTCGCGCGCGGTCGGCGCGCGCCTGGCTGAGTGCGGTGGCTGCCGCGACCGGTGCCGTGCTGGTGACCTCGCCGGATGGAAGCGGGACGTCGAGTGCGTCGAACTCGTGCACCAGGAGCGTCTCGATCTCGCTGCGTCGTTGCGTACTCGCCTCTGCCGCCTCCCGCGCCGCCGGCAGCGCCGCAGCCCGGGTGCCGGCCTGTTCCGTGGACCACGCGATCAAGGCATTCCATCCCGATAGGACCGATCCGTCCGCCAACTCTGGAGCACCGAGACCGATCAGCCCGTCCCGGGCCTTGCGCAATGCCTGCCATGCGAGCGCAACATCGCGGTCAAGCGCTCCGGCCGAGTCCTCGGCCTGCTCCCGTGACGATCGCGCGTCCTGCAGGGCGGCGTTCGGCCACGCGGGCTGCGGCGGCGAGTTCATCGATCCGGGCGAGTTGGGCTTGGGCTTCCTGATCGGTGGGGGCCTCGGCGAGCGACGCGGTGAGTTCGCCCAGCCGGGTCTGCAATCCCTTGAGCGCGGCCTTGACCCGCTCATGAGATGCGGTGGCATCGGTCTCGGCCTTTCGCGCCTGCGCGGCTTCCGTTTGCGCGTCGACCAGCGCCTTCTCGGCGAGGCGAAGCGCGACCTGAGCAGCGTTGTCCGCGGACTGGGCGCCGGGGAGTGCCTGCCTCCGAGCGCGGGCCGCAGCGCCCGCCCAATCGGCGAGCTCTGTCCACGACGCCAGGAGTTCAGATCCGTCCATCCCCGGTGCGCCCAACGCCACCAACGGATCCCGTACCTGCTGCAGGGAACGCCGCAGTGTGGCCGAATCCGTCTCCGCCTGACGTACGGCCGCTCGTGCCGCGGCGCTCTGTTCCCGTGCCTGCCGCACGGTCCCGTCGGCAGCCTGGGCCCGGGCGTCGAATTGGTCGAGTTCGCGGAGTGTTTCTCGGATGACCGCCTCGTCGGTCGGCTGTCCCTCGAGCGCGGTACGCAGCGCGGTGACCCGTTCCTGGGCGGCGGACTCTTGGGCGTCAATGGCGGCCACGGCTTGGGCTGCCGTGGAATCTTCCGCGCGGGCCTTCTGCACCGTGGCGTCGGCTGCGACGAGGGCCTTATCGGCCGTTACCAGTTTCGGTGCGTGCGCTGGTGGCGGGAGCGTTGTCACGATCTGTTCGCAGACCGGACAGGACTCGCCGGTCACCAGGTGCGGTCGCAGTGCTGCCGCCCCGCCCTCGATGGCGGCTTTGTCGCGGGCGGCGCGGGCCTTTTCGCGGGCGATCGTTGCCGCCGCCAGGGCCGCCTCGGTTCGCTGACGTTCCGCCGCCGCCAGTTGTGCACGGGTGTGGATCGACCCGAGATTCGCCGCTGCCTCTTCCAGTTCGGCCAGATGCCGCAGAGTCAACTCCAACGGTGCCCGCGGCGGTGCACCGCGAAGAGCCGCCCTGGCCTCCGTGTCGGCTTGTTCGGCCGCGACAAGGCGATCGCTGGACGCCTGGAGTGCGGCGGCGGCGGCGCGGCTGCGTTCATCGAGTTCGGCCAGTCCGGCGGGGAGGGAGACGGCCGCGAGGCTTTCGGCTTCGGTGGTCAGTCGAGTGACGAGGTCATTGGCGGTCACGGCGACGGTTGCGGCCGTGTCGCGGGCGGTTCGGCTGCTCTCGACGGCCTGAACTGCGGCGATGGATTCCTTGGCGGCCTGCTCGAGGCGCGTGGCCGCCGCCTCCACATCTGTTCGAGCAGCGGGAACTTCGGCGAGAATGCGTTGCTGCTCGGCGTGTTCCCGTCGTGCCTGTTCGAGCGGGCCGCGATCCGGTGCGGCCGCGAGGGCGTCCCTCGCCACAGCGTCCGCGGTTTGCGCTGACCGTTCCGCATTCTTTGCTTGCTGCAGGGCCCGCTGTTGAGCGGTCACAGCACTGTCGAGTTCCGTGATGCCGTCCGGCAGGTTGACCGACGTCAGCAACAGATGCTCTGCGGTGAGCTCGGCGAGAGCACGCTGAGTTTCAGCGACCGCTTCGGTCGCGGCGCGGAGTTGCGGAACAACGAGATCCACGCTTGCGGTGAGCGCCTGCAGAGCCGATTCGCGTTCCGCTGCAAGCTCTTCCGCCTCAGGCGTGGCATCCAGAAGGCCGGTCAGTTGTTCGACCAGCATCTTGGCTCGCTGCCCCGCCAGTGACGCCCGCGAATTCGCAGCTTGTCCGATCTCCCTGTAGAGGCCGGCACCGAGCAGCTTGAGCAGGATCTCCCGTCGATCGGAACCCTTCGCGCGAAGGAATTCGGCGAACTCACCTTGCGGCAGCACCACGCACTGGCAGAAGTGCTCGAACGACAACCCCAACAGCTTCTCGACGGCTGCGGTGACCTGGCCGTCGGCGGCGATCACCTCCGTCAGGTCGTTGATGGTCCCGATGGCGGTGGGATCGAGAAGCCTTTCCAGCCGACCACTCCTGATGTTGACCCCGCCGGCTTTCGCGCGTCGCAGCTCTCGCGCGACGACATACCTCTTGTGCTCGACGTCGAACACCAACCGCACGGTGCCGCGCACCGCTGTCGGGGCCAGCGCGTACATGACCATCCGCTTGTCCTGCCACCGCGGGACCGTCCCGTACAAGGCGAACGTCATCGCGTCGATGACCGTCGACTTCCCGGAGCCGGTCGGACCGACCAGGGCGAAGTAGTCGGCGTCGGCGAAGTCGACCGTCGCCTGATCACGGAACGACGCGAAGCCGTCCATGTCCAGCAGCACCGGTCGCATGTCCGTCCCTCAGCCCGACGAACCGGACATGGTGATCCGATCGTGCAGCTGCTCGAACAGCGCCTGGACCCTGGTGTCCGAGAAGCCAACCGAGGCGCAGTATTCGGCGAACAGCTCTCCTGGGGATCGGTCGGACGGGTTGACCGTCGGTCGGGCCGGGTTCACCACCGCAGCAAACTCCGGGTCGATCCGCACCTCCAAGGCGTTCGGCAAGGCGTCGGTGATGGATTCGCGGAGCCCGGCACTGGTGGGTTCCCGAACATAGACGCGGAGGAAGTCGTCGCCGAACTCGTCGGCCCGGGCGACCAATTCGGCAACGGTCCCGTGCACCGTCCGCAGGCGGCGGCCCGGCGGTGATGGGAATGTCGGTGATCTTGGCGGGGGTGGTCGGGGTGGCCTCCACAAGGCAGACCACCTGGGTGTTGTCCTGCTCGCCGAAGTCCACGGCGAACGGCGACCCGCTGTAGACGACGGGGCACGGAGCGGGAAGGGTTTGCCGGCGGTGCAGGTGGCCCAACGCGACGTAGTGCGCCTCGGCCGGAAAGGCGCTGGCCGGCACGTTGTATTCGAAGATCGACTGCGCGGCCCGCTCGCCGCCGCCCAGCGTGCCGCCGGTGACGGTCAGGTGGGCCATCACCACGTTCACCGCGTCTGGGGTGAACGATTGGGCCAGGTTGGCAATGACTTCGCGCACCATGTCGTCGTAGTCCCTGGACATCTCCGACGGCGTAGAAGCGATCAGCTGGGCCGCCCGCACCGCGTAGCGCTGGGACAGGAACGGGAGCACCGCGACGTTGACCCGCTCGCCGGTCGACCGGGCGTCGAAGCTGACCACCCCACCCTTGTCTGCCATCCGGACGGATCCCACCAGGGTGATGCCGGCCGCACCCATCAACGGTCGATAGGCGTCGAAAGTAGCTGCGCTGTCGTGGTTCCCAGCGATGGCGATGATCTGCGCCCCGGTTGCCTCGAGCGCCAGCAGTGCCTGCACCACCAGCTGCTGCGCCTCCGCAGACGGGGCGGACATGTCGTAGAGATCGCCGGCGATCAGGACGGCATCGGGCTCGTGCTCGCGGGCGACGGCGATGATCTGCGCGATCACCTGTCGCTGCTCATCCAGCCGGTTGCGGCCCTTGAGAGTTTTGCCGATATGCCAGTCAGCGGTGTGCAGCAACTTCACGTCCCGATCCTCCTTCCTGGTGATGCGTCCTCGGTGATGACTCAGAACGGTGGCGCATCGTCCTGCGGTTGAGGCAGCCTGCTGAAGGCGGAAGCCGTTGGCCGGTGAGCCGGTGCCGGCGGCGGTGTTCCGCATTCGGCCTGACGAGTGGCCCACGCCGGGAACGGGAATTCGACAGATAGCGGCACCGGGATCTCCGGCTGGCTGACGAACATGGTGCCGGGTTTGGCGAGCGTTGCCCGTGTCCGCTGACTGGGTGGCAGGAAGCCGTACTCGGGCCTGCCGGCCTCGGCGGCGTCGAGGCGCCCGACGACCTTGATGCTGGAGTTGGACACGATGCGCCGTTCGACCTCGCTGGCGGTTTGCTGGGCGCCGATCAGGATGATTCCGAGGCTTCGCCCGCGTTCGGCGATGTCCAGGAGGACGTCCTTGATCGGACTGTTGCCTTCGCGGGGTGCGTACTTGTTCAGTTCGTCGATCATCGTGAACAGCAGGCTGCCCGGGCCGGAGGCCTCTTTGCGCGCGGTTTCTGCGGCCAGCACGACGCCGACGACGAAACGCTGGGCCCGCTCGCGGAGGTTGTGCAGGTCGACCACGGTGACCTGCTGGTTGCCGGTAGAGATTTGCCGGGACCCGGTGTCGGGCAGGTCCGCGCGAATGAGGTCTCTGAGTGGTTTCAACGATGACCGCAGCCGGCGGATGAAGGCGTTGATCGTTCCCACACCGGTGACGGGCCCGGCCCATTGCGGGCGGGTGGCGTCGTCGGTGAGCCGCTCGATGATGACGTCGACGAGTTCGTCGTAGGTGCGGCACGTCGTCCCGTCGATGCTGACGCCGCCGTCCTTCCCGGCCGGGTCAGCGTCGAAGCGGAGACGGGCGGCGACCTGGCTGACGACCATCGTGTATTGGTTGCGTTCGTCCTCGGCGTCGGTGAAGACGTAGGGCAGCAGTTCGCCGGAGCAGAACTCCTGCAGAGTCCACCAGAATGGCTCGACGCCGCTGGTGCGGCCGGCGACGTGCGGCCGGCCGGTGGGGTCGTCCGGGGTGGGCGGTGAGTAGAAGCCAACGGAGGCAAAGGGTTCGGCTGGCAGGCCGACCCTCGCGTACTCGTGGCGCAGCTCGTCGTTGAGTCGGGTGTTGGCGTAGTCGAGGAACAGCAGGTCCTCGCCCTTCACCGAAAACACCAGCGCCTTGGCGTTGACGGCGCGGGTGCCCAGGACTCCGGACCGGAAGATGGAATGGAGCAGGAACAGGGCGTAACTGGTCTTGGTCGCAACGCCGGAGATCCCACTGATGGAGACGTGCGCGCCCCGGGTGCCGTCCAGGAAATCGAGGTTGATGTAGATCGGGGAGCCATCGCGGCCGAGTCCGATGGGGAGCTTGCGGTCCATCTGGTCGAAGTACAGCGCATGCTCGCGGTCTTCGCCGGTGGCGCGGCGGACCGGTTCGCCGGGGCGGGGCGGCACGTAGCACTCCGGCTCGACCCGGGTGGTGGTGATCTCCGCGGTTTCCTGCACCCGGGCTGGCAGCACGCCGTCGCTGATCAGAAAGACGTCCGAGCCGAAGCTGGCACCCTCATGTCTTGCTGTCACTTCGGTGACGACCCCGGCGATCGATACCTGCCCGAATCCGGGGACGTCTCGGCTGGTGATGACAACGTCGTCGAGCTGGAGGTAGGCGTCTTCGTGCAGCGCTACGTGGAAGCTGAGCGGGGTGGAGTCCTCGGTGCCGAGCACCCGGCCCACCGCGGCCGAAGGATTGTCGGTGGGCTCCAGGGCAGACGTGATACCAGCCATCCCGGCGTCGCCGTTCGTCACCGTTGACCCCCCCGGTCTGTTGCCCTCCCGACATGGAGTGTCACTGATGGTAGCTGCCGCATGCTTGGAGGGTCGTGCTACCAACCTGGATAGCGGTTCCACCAATAGCGGTCATCCAATTTTGCGTTTGGGACGGATATTGTTTCGACGGCATCTCTGGCTAAGGATTCTGCGATGATCCCCAGTTCCAATCGCCGAATATGCTCCTGTGGGAGCCGCGAAATGCCATAAGCGGCCCCAAGTATTGCCCCAGTGAAGGTCGCCGCCCCCCGCCCGCCCGCGCCATCAGCAGCGGCGATGGCATCGAGAAAGTCCCCTGGACCTGAAACGTCGGCGGTGACCTGCGCTGCCGTTCGCAACGCATGCTGCGCAGTACCTGGAGGTCCTTCATGACTCAGGCTCGGTCGGTAGTCCAGCACCTTCGATGAGTTCGCCTGCGTGGCTGCGAACAACAACATTGCTCCGTCCCGAGCGGCCAGTTGGGCGCCAGCATCGCCGTGAGTGAGCGCAGCAACCTCGATGGCAAGCTCACCCAGATCCTGCCATCCAGCAGTGAGGGCAAGGGTGGCGCAGTTACTCAAGGCGTGGTGGCCCGCGCTTGCATTAACCGGACGTTGGGGCGTCCCCATGCTGTCGTTCTTCAGCGCGCCAGCAGTCGCCGGGGCGTTGCCGCGCCGCTGACGGAGCGGGGCTTGTTGCTGTAGCCAGCCGTCGGGCCAGGGTTGACTGTTGCCCTTATCCAACGTGGGCAGTAAGCCTTGAATCGAACCCCAACGCTGAAAGGCATGCCAAACGACGCTCGGTGGATGGCAAATGCCCTTTTCGACCTGACGGACCCACGCGCGGGTCATTCCCTCCACGGTGAAACAGGCCAACTGACCGGCAGGACCGCCCACAAGCCACAGGCGAGGGTCAGTTTTCTGATGCGCCCGGGCGTCCCCGAGGAGAAGGCCCGTCATCAGGCCCCTGGCTCTTTCAAGTTCGATCGGTCCAGACGTGCGCGCCAACTCCATTTCCGCATTTTGACGGACGGATGCCGCCGGTCGCAACGTCTCGGAATATCGATACTCGCGGCAAGTCGCAAGCACCGATTCATTCGGGCCAGCGGGACAACACGTCTGTACAGTAACGGTGCATCAAGATGGATGGTGAGTGGATGGATGTACCGATCAGCACTCTGCTGGCAGAGCTCTCGAGCTGGATCGAGCGCGCCAAGGCCGGTGAGAACGTCGTGATCACCGAACGGGGAATACCGGTGGCGCGGATCCTGGCCGTCGACTCTGCGCCACTGCTCGACGAACTCACCCAGCGCGGGCTACTGAGCAAGCCGAGGACCACGCGGCCCCGGGCCGGTAGCGCCAGGAGAGCTCGCTCGACCGGGTCGGTCTCCGAACTCGTCGGCGAGCAGCGTCGCTGACACCCTGGTGAGCATCGTCTATTTCGATAGCAGCGCCTTCGTCAAGCTGGTGGTCGAGGAACTCGGCAGTGAGTTGGCGGCGGAACTGTGGGACGGCTGTGACGCGGCGGTGTCGAGCCGGTTGGCCTACCCCGAGGTCGGTGCGGCCTTGTCTGCGGCGGGTCGGGCTGGACGTTTCGCGCCGGCGGAACTCCGGCGGGCCGAGGCTGCTGGGAGGAGTACTGGTCAGCCACCCGCGCGGTCGAACTGACCGCCTCGGTGGCCGCCGAGGCGGGTCGGCTTGCCGGGCTGCATGCGCTCCGCGGCGCGAATGCTGTGCACCTGGCGAGCCTGCTGGTTGTCGGGGCGACACCACCGTGCTCTTCGCGGTCTGGGACCAACGGCTCCGTTCCGCTGCGGCCGAGGTCGGGGTGTTGGTCACGCCGCGGGCGTAGCCCACCGAGTCGTAGCCTCCAATACGTCGCCAACCCAGGTTGCCCGAACGATCATCCGCGGATGGTTTCGTCCGCCGGTGTTACGCCGAATTGCGAAGTTCATGCTCGACGGCGCGGCGGATCCATGAGGATAGGGACCGGTCATCGGCTTCGGCGCGGCGACGGACCTCGTCAAGCAGTTCTGGTGGAAATCGGACAGGCACCATGGCAGACAGCCGCGGTTGCCGGCGCTGCGGCGGTCCTTGCGGCTGCTGGTTCCCCGGCTGCGCGTAATACTCGTATTCCTCGTCTGGCGTCATCGGCGTCTCGGTGCTCATCGATCCCTCCGGTACTGAGTAGCAAGTCCCTGCGCGGCCTCGTAACAGCCGATTGGGCGGCAGCGGTGCGGATTGCCGCTGCGTGACGGTGCAAGCGGCACTACCAACACCCGGCCGGACACCTCAGCGCACATCAACCAGCGCGCCGGCGGCGTAGCCGGGTAGAACAGCGGGTCACTGGGCCACACATCTTCGACGTCCTCGACCCCTGGATACGGATGGTTGAAGCGATGCGCGGCCTGCGCGTCGATCTCAAACATGTCCCGCTCATCGCACGAACCCGGGTCGACGATCGCCGGCCACCACCCGAGTGTCTTACAACCGAATACGCAGCTGCATGGAGTTCACGGTGCCGAGCAGCAGGAGGCCCGCTCGTCGATCACGACGGGCGATCGAGGCAGTCATTCGGGCGTTGTAGCATTACGTAGCATCTCGTAGCAGTCGAATGTATCCTGGCACCCATGACCCGGGAAATCAGTCAGCGCGAGCTCCGCAACGACAGCGGCGCCATCCTGCGTGCGGTGGAGGCCGGTGAGGACTTTGTGGTGACCCGCAACGGAACCGCACTGGCCGAGCTGCGTCCGCTGCGGCGGCGGCAGCGTTTTGTCGCCAAGGCCGAACTTCTTGCGGCCGCTCGGCAGTTGGCGCCGATGGATACCGCCGCCTTTCGGTCCGACGTCGACCAGATCCTGGACCAAGGCCTGGAGCGCGACCATTGATGCCGGAAGCCGGCATTCTGGACACCTCGGTGGTGATCGATTTGGCTGGCATTGATGATGATCACCTGCCGGCACAGTCTGCGATCACTGTGGTCACGCTTGCTGAACTCACTGCCGGACCGCATGCGGCCGCAGACGCGATTCAGCGATCGATTCGGCAGGAGCGACTTCAGTGGGCAGAAGCGACCTTCGACGCTCTCCCCTTCGACATCGCCGCTGCACGTACCTACGGCCGTGTGTACGCCCTGGTCCGCGCAGCCCGACGGCAGCCTCGCGGCCGTTTCGCAGACCTGATGATTGCCGCGATCGCCGCAGCCAACCAGCTGCCGCTCTACACCCGCAATCCGAACGACTTCGCAGGACTGGATTCAATGATCACGGTGGTCGCGGTCTGACCGCCGTGAATGTGGTTGCGGCGCAACACTCATTCTCCGACAAGAATCGCCGAAGCGGGCACGCCCGACTCCATACCGGTCCGCGAAGCCGTCCGGATGCTGCCACCCGCGCAACCGCGCCGGCCTGCCAGCCGGAAGCCGGTCAGCGATCCGCCTTGCTCGAGCGTTTGGGGCCCCGGTATGCAGGCTGCAATATGACGCGGTCCAATTCGGCCGGTTCAGTCGCCCGGAGTCAGATCCTGCGGCATTCTCGCCGACAATCAGGCCCAATCAATTCTTGTTGAGTCCCAGCGATCGCGCATGGAGAACATCCTTCCAGTACGACTCACGCTCTAGCACATGGTCATCGTCCGTACGCATCGACCAGTACTCGAGCAGAGCGAACCGCATGTTGGTCCGGTAGTACTCATCGCCCTTCTCGTCGAGGAGTGCCTTGAGCCCGACGTTGCCGCCGTGCAGCGTTTCTGCGTATGTCCGCCAGCGTTGCCAAATGCCTGTGTCGCCGTAGGCGGATCCGACATAGCGCTGCCCAGTCTCCTTGTCGTGGATGACGTAGACGCCCTTCATGCTCTCCAATGCGATCCGCCAGTCGGCCCGAGCGTGACTGACGACAGCCTGAAGATCGGCGAGGCTGTGGTTGATCCGATCGTGCCCCGGAAACGGGTCACCGGCGAACGGCTCCTCGAGGATGGACGAGACCGTCATCGCGGGCAGCACGGACTCCATCGTCCGACGAATGTTCCGACCAGACCTCTGGTGGCGGATCCAAAGTCGACGGATGAACGGGCCCATAAGATCCTCACGTAGCGTCACCGTGTACGAATACGCGTGCTGCGTGGGCCTGCGCTCAAGGACCTCCCAGATCCCGCCGAAGAGCCAGAGCGTCGCGTCGTGCTTGTCCTGAGCGACCGAGAAGATGTACTCGCGGTTGAAGTCGTCCTTCACACTTCGCCACGAGTTCCACCCCTGCCACTCCTCTTGGTTGCCCGCCAGAACGTCAATCGGATGCTTGGTCTGATTCCAGACGGCGAAGTGAACCTTGTACTGCTCCGGATTGAACTCATCGGGGAGCAACGCGGTCAGCGGGATGGCCTCCATGACGGGACTCTAACGCGGTGCAGCCGTTATCAGTCAGGGCGCTTGCGCCTTCAGCCACCCATCGCCATCGGGGCTACACGCAGGGCCGCGACACGAACGACACCGTTATCCGATGCGATAGGCATGTCCACCGCAGCATCGGTTGCCGTTTCCTAATTGGCAAACCGCCGGAGCCGTTCAGGAGATGGTGATCTCGCCCATCTCATCCCAGCCCGAGCCGTCAACCTTGCGGCTCACGATCTTGGGGGTGGCGACCAGCGCCTGCGGGAGCGTCTCCCGGGTGGCGGTGGCGAAGTGCTCGCTGTTGACGTGGGCGCCGGCCGCGTCGTCGTCGGCGAAGGCCTCGACCAGGACGAAGGTGTCCGGCTCGTCGATGCTGCGGGACCACTCGAACCACAGGTTGCCCGGCTCGGCCCGGGTGGCGGTGGTGAACGGAGTGGCCAGCTCGACGAACTTCTCCGTCCACTCGGGCTTGGTCTTGAACTTGACGACGATGAAGTACATCGGATTCCTCCCGTGCCGGCGGTGTCGGGCCAGGCTAACCACCACTACGAAGATTCGCGACCGACCCACTCGCCGTCGTCGGAATCCGCGGTTACCGTGTGCCCAGGCGAGCACACCGGTGTGCGGGCCGGCGAGGAGAACCCGATGGGCGACAGCGGCGTTGACCAGGAAGTGCGGCAGGATCCTCAGGATCCGGTCGAGCTGCAGCGCGACACCTCCGAGAGCACGGCCGCCGGGACAGCGCTGAGCGCTGAGCAGGCCGCCACCCTCGTCCGCCTGCTGCGGGTGGCCTACCCGCACCCGAGCTTCCCGGACGGCCCGTACCGGCGGACCGCCAAGAGCGTGCAGGACGCCGACTCCGATGGCCTGGTCGCGGCCGGACTGGCCGAGCTGGACAACATCGCGGGCGGTGATTTCGGCTCGCTGTCCGACGCCGAGGCGACCGCCGCCGTCGAGCGGATCGCGGACAGCGCCTTCTTCAAGCTCGTGCACTCGACGACCGTGGTGGCCCTCTACGACGACCGCGAGGTCTGGAACATCCTCGGCTACGAGGGTCCCTCGTACGACAAGGGCGGCTACCTGAACCGCGGGTTCGACGACCTGGACTGGCTACCCAAGGCCAGGATCACCGAGTACACCGACGAGCCGCGTCCCGAGCTCGTCGACCGAGCGGAGGCCTGACCATGGCGACCATCGAGCACGACGACCCCGTCGTCGTCATCATCGGATCCGGCGCCGGCGGCGGCACCATCGCCCACGAGCTCACCACCAAGGGCGTCAAGTGCGTCCTGCTCGAGGCCGGCCCGCACCTGACCGCCGACGACTACGTCAACGACGAATGGCCGGCGTTCAGCCAGATGGCCTGGCTCGACATGCGGACCACCAGCGGTTCGTGGCGGCTGGCCCGGGACTTCCCGAACCTGCCCACCTGGATCGTCAAGGCCGTCGGCGGGACCACCACGCACTGGGCGGGGGCAACCCCGCGGTTCATGGAGCACGAGTTCCGGATCCGCAGCGTGTACGGCGATCTCGACGGCGCCAACATGCTCGACTGGCCGATCACCCTGGAGGAGATGGCGCCCTGGTACGACAAGGCGGAGATCGCCATGGGCAGCACCCATCGGCACGGCCGGGCACCGCTGCCCGCGAACAACAACTACACGGTCATGGCCAACGGCGCCGAGAAGGCCGGATATCGCTACTACGCGACCGGCCCGTACGCCACCAACGCCGAGCCCTACGACGGGCGACCCGCGTCCGTCCAGGACGGCTTCAACTTCCAGGGCGACAAGCACGGGTCCAAGTGGTCGACGCTGGTGCGCGAGATCCCGCGGGCGCTGGCGACCGGCAACCTCGACCTGCGCCCGCTGAGCCAGGCGGTGAAGATCACCCACGACGACAGCGGCACCGTCAACGCCGTCGAATACCTCGACGCCGCTGGCGCTCTGCACCGACAGGCCGCGAAAGTGGTGTGCGTGGCGGGCAACTCGATCGAGTCGCCGCGACTGCTGCTGATGAGCGCGAGCTCCCTGCATCCGGATGGTCTGGCGAACTCGTCGGGGCAGGTCGGCCGCAACTACATGCGGCACATGACCGGCTCCGCCTACGGGCAGTTCGAGAAGCCGGTGCGGATGTACCGGGGCGAGACCATGGCCGGGATCGTCGCCGACGAGGCGAAGCACGACACCTCCCGTGGGTTCGCCGGCGGCTACTACATGGAGACCCTGTCGCTGGGCCCGGCCTTCCTGGCCAGCTTCATCGAACCGGGGGAGTGGGGGCGCAGCTTCACCGAGAAGATGGACGCCTACGAGCGCACCGCCGGGATGTGGCTGGTCGGCGAGGACCTGCCGCAGGAGTCGAACCGGGTCACCCTCAACCCCGATGTGAAGGACCAGTGGGGGCTGCCGGTGCCGGACGTGCACTACGACGACCACCCGAACGACGCCGCGATGCGGGACCACGCCTACGCCGCCGCCGACTCCATTTACGGTGCGGCCGGGGCGATCTCGGTGCACCACACCCCGCCGTACCCGTCCACCCACAACCTCGGCACCTGCCGGATGAGCGAGCGGCCGGAGGACGGCGTGGTGGACCGCTGGGGCAAGGCGCACGACGTGCCGAACCTGTTCGTCAGCGACGGCTCGGTGATGACGACCAGCGCCGCCGCGAATCCGACCCTGACCATCGTCGCGCTGGCCACCCGGCAGGCCGACCACATCTGCTCGGAGCTGGCGGCCGGCCGGCTCTGACACCCGACGCCCCTGCACCGGCACCGACGTAACCCGAAGTCGATCACTAGTTGGCACCCCGCAGGGGCCGGGGTGGCGCTGCCTGCCACTCATCTGTCTACATCAAGCATTACGTTGGTGCGGTGGCCGAGACCATCACTTTCCGACCGGACGACGACGCGTTGCGCGCCTTGGCGGTGCTGACGAGGGATGGGACCACCGTCTCGGAGGCTTTGAGATCTGCGCTCATCGATGCTGCGCGGCTTCGCGCCGAGGACACGCTCCGGGCCGAGTCGGTAGCGCTTGCCGCCAACGATCGGGATCGGGCCGAGGCGGCGCAGGTTCTTCGTGACATGGAGACATTGCGTGCGTGGTGAGGTCTTCGGGATGCAACGGTAGATGCTGCCTTGCGTCTGGCCTCGCAGGCTGATGCGGTAGCGACGGCTCGAAGACAAGCAACCGTCTCGCGAGTGCACGGCGTGCCCGTCCCGTGGTTTAACTGCCCACCGGCCCATCTCCGACGGCGGCAGACATCGGGATGGCTGTCGGAGCGACAACCTAGGATGACCCGAGGCTCCACCGGGACGGCGCCGCCGGGGACGCTCAATGCAGCTGACGGGGGGACGATGACGCAGCCGACCGACGGTGCCTGCCGCCACGTCGCGCGCCCAGGTCCTCAATCTCATCGACTTCCTGTCCGCCTACGACGCCCAGCGCAATCCGCCCATCCGGAAGATCGAAGACCACGGCATGTTCCGGCTCGCCGGGACCAGCCTGCCGGATCATCCCGCGGTGCGGGTCCGACCCACTGACGAGACCTGGCTGGCCGTCGACTTCATCGACCTGCCGCCGGCTCCGGAGCCCGCACCCGCCATCGCCGAACTGCTGGCTGACCAGTCCAGGATCACCGCGGAGGCCGAGCCGCAACTGATCCCGCCGCCGACCAGGACACCGCCAGAGTCCAGCGACGGACAGGAGCCCACCGCCGAGCAGACCAGAGCGGAAGAAGCAAGCCCGCAGGAGTGGGCAGCAACGCACCCAGCCGGCGCAGGACTGGATCGAGACCACCTGGCGCCCATGGTCGGAGCAGTGGAAGACCGCGCACGCCGTCAAACAGTTGCACCGCAATCTGTTCGAGCAGCGCGAACGGCTCGCGATCGACCGCGACGCCGTGGAACTGGTCTGGGGATTCGGCCGCCTGCGCTGGACCGACGGCACCGGCGACAAGCACACGACGGTCGATCACCCGTTGCTGACCGTCCCGGTGGAGATCGACGCCGTGCAGGGGTCCGAGCACCTGCAGGTTCGGCCCGGCCGGGCCGCTGGAGGTGGAGGGCCGGCCGCTGATCGGCCTGGACGTGCACGACCGGTCCGGCTACAGCGTCATCCGGCAGACAGTGGCGGGCGACCCGATCGACCCGTGGCTGGAGTCCGATCGCGACGATCTTCTTCGTCGCCTGGTCCGTGCCGTCGACGACGAGGGCAGCCTCGTCGACATCGGCGCGGCACGATCCGAGCACGCCACCGTGGACACCGGCTGGACGCTGTTCCTGCGTCGGAAGGTGCCGGACTCCGAGGGCTTCCTGCAGGCGATGCGCGAGCTCTATGTCGAGGACCTCGCATCGATCCCGCCGCCGCTGCGATCGATGCTGACCACCGAGGAACAGACCATCGCCGGCGGGGAGGGCGGCGAGTCCGACGAATCACTCGGCACAGGCTCGACCCGCTGCTGCTGCCGCTCGCCGCCAACGAGCAGCAACAGCGGATCCTGAAGCTGGCGCAGCGTCATCCCGGTGTCGCCGTCCAGGGCCCGCCGGGAACCGGGAAGTCGCACACCATCGCCAATCTCATCAGCCACTACGTCGCCTACGGCAAACGGGTGCTGGTGGTCGCCGAGAAGGAGCAGGCCCTCAAGGTTCTCGCCGACAAGGTGCCCGAGGGGATTCGTGATCTGACCGTCTCCGTCCTCGGCGCCGACGAGGAGGGCCGGAAACGACTCGGCCAGTCCATCTCCAAGATCCAGAGCCGGGTCGGGCAGGTTGATCGGGCCGTCGCCGATGCCCGGATCGTCGAGCTGACAGCGTTTCTCGACGCACTCGACCGGCGGTATGCCGACGTCACCACCCAACTGCTGCGCACCCGGCGGGGGAGGTGGTGGGGGTGGTGGGGGCCAGTCCATTTCCAGATCCAGAGCCGGGTCGGGCAGGTCGACCGGGCCGTCGCCGATGCCCGGATCGTCGAGCTGACAGCGTTTCTCGACGCACTCGACCGGCGCTATGCCGAAGTGACCACCCAACTGCTCCGCACCCGGCGGGCGGAGGTCACCGAGCTGCCGGGCAGCTGGCCCGTCACCGCGCCCGTCACACCGCAGGCGGCCGCGGCATGGATCGCCGAGAACCAGAACCAGCTCGGCTACATCCCCGACGCGCTGTCGACATCGGTCCCGGTGCCGCTGACGTCCGGCGAGTTGGCCGAGCTGCTCGAGTTGCTGCGAACGGTCGGCCTCGACAAGGCAAGTCGCGCAGGCGATTCGTTGCCCGACCGCAGTCGCCTGCCCACTCCCGCCGACCTGCAACGGCAGCTCCACCGGCTGTCCGAACTGGGAGCCCGCGGCGACCGCGCCCGGCACACCATCCGTGACTGGGGCCGGGTGAGCAACGCCGGCGGGCAGCAGATCCGCTCCCTGACCGACGACCTGATCAGGGAACGGGACTGGTACGTCAAGCTCGCCAGTGGGTGGCTGGGCCGGGTTCTCGAGCAGCTCCGCGACCCGTTGATGGCCAACGAATGGTCGACCTTCTCCCAGGACCTGAACAACATCCGCGAACAGGTCATCGCGTTGCGAACTGCGCTGCGCGCGCACACCATTCAGCTGCCGGAAACCGTGACGCAGGAGTTCGTTGCGGACCTCACCAGCGCCCGCGACAAGCTCACCGGCGGCGGCAAACTCGGACTGTTCGCCAAGGACGCCAAGCGCGCCACGGAGGCCTGCAGGATCGACGGCGTCATCCCGACCACCCTCGAGCAGGTGCAGCGGTGCCTCGACACCGTCCAGGTGAACGCGCTCCGGTACCGCATCGCGGTCATCTGGGAGAACCAGACGCGGCCCCTGGGGGCGCCTCCGCTCGTCGGTTACCCCGAGCAGGTCATCCGCGACAGGCTGGACGAGATCGACGAGGTCCGGTCGTCCCAACAACGCTGGACCGAGCTGACCCAGCGGCTGGCCGCCGCCGGTTTCCCGATCCCGCAACGCCCGAGCGCCGAGGCACTGGAGCAGGCGGCGTCGCTGGGTCAGGACGCGCTCGCCGGGCTGGAGCAGGACGCGATCCGCTCCGGGCTGCAGGCGACCCGCGACGTGCTGTCGACCGGTGCCAACGGCGCCCGCCCGTCGCCGACCTGGTTGAACCTCGCCGAGGCCGTCTCGGCCGGTGACCTGGCCGGCTATCGCCAGGAATGGGACGCCGTCGAACAACTCGAAGCCGTTGCCCTCCCGGCCGCACGGCTCACCGAGCTGCACCAGCGGCTGGCCGCAGTGGCACCGGAATGGGCAGGCGCCATCGGCCGTGATCCCAACAGCGGCAGGCCGACCCGGCGACCTCGTTGCCGCGTGGCAATGGCGCCAGCTCGAGACGTGGCTGGCCGAGATCGCGGCGCTGCCCGACCCGGCCGAACTGCAGGCGGTTCTCGAGGAACTGACCCTGGAGCGCCGCCGAACGGTGACGGAGCTGGTCACCGAGCGGGCCTGGCGACGGCTCGCGGACAACCTCGGCCACCGTGAGCGGCAGGCGCTGCAGTCCTACGTCGCCGCCGTCACCCGTTACGGCAAGACCGGCGGCAAGTTCGCGCAACGCTGGATCAGCGAGATGCGGGCCGCCCTGGACGATGCGAAGACCGCCGTCCCGGTGTGGATCATGCCGACCGCCCGCGCCCTGACCAGCTTCCGGCCGACCGCGGTGCCGCCGTTCGACGTGTTGGTGATCGACGAGGCCTCCCAGATCGGGTTCGAGGCGCTGCCGCTGCTGGCGCTGGCGTCGGCCACCATCGTCGTCGGCGACGACAAGCAGACCAGCCCGGAGCATGTCGGGCTCGACCGGCAGGCCATCTTCGACCTGATGGACGACTACCTCCGCGACATCCCGCGCTACAAGACGGTTTTCGACCCGGACCGGAGCCTGTACGACCTGGCGACGCTGCGGTTCTCCACGCCCGTGATGCTGACCGAGCATTTCCGCTGCCTGCCCGAGATCATCGCGTTCTCCAACCACCAGGCCTACGGCGACCAGATCATTCCGCTGCGCGATCAGCCGCCGCAGACCCGGGTGGGTGCCGTTGGGTCTGGTCCGGGTGCTGGACGGGTACCGCAACGGCTTCGTCAACGAGCCCGAGGCGGCTCAGGTCGTCGCGCTGATCCGCGAGATGTGCGCCGACCCGATGTACGACGGGATGACGTTCGGCGTCATCTCGCTGCTCGGCACCGCGCAGTCGAAGCGGATCTGGGAGTTGCTGTACGACCAGCTCGGGCCGGATGTGCTGGCGCAGCGGCAGATTCGGTGCGGGGAGGCGGCGAACTTCCAGGGTGACGAGCGGGACGTGATCGTGCTGACCACCGTCGTCGCCCGCGACCCGAACGCGGCCAGCACCCGGTTCAGCGCCATGACCGGGACCGCCCCGCTGCGCCGGATCAACGTCGCCGCGTCCCGTGCCCGCAACCAGATGTGGGTGGTCACCTCCGTCGACCCGCAGGACCTGCCGGCCGGGGATCTCCGCGGCGAACTGATCCGGCACTGCACCGCGCCACCCACGGTGGAGGAACGCCGCCGAGACCTGTTGGCGGACTGCGAGTCCGAATTCGAACGCCGCGTCGTCAACACCCTGCAGGCCAGCGGCTACCGGGCGATCGAGGTCCAGCACAAGGTCGGGCAGTACCGGTTGGACATCGTCGTCGCCGGCCCGAACGGGCGGCTCGCCATCGAATGCGACGGCGACCGCTGGCACGGCGAGGACGTCTGGCATCGAGACCGGGCGCGGCAGGAGGTCCTGGAACGGGCCGGCTGGACCTTCGAACGGATCCGCGGCTCCTCGTTCTACCGCGACCCCGAGATCGCGATGCAGCCGGTGTGGCAGCACCTTTCCGACCTCGGGATTCCCACCGGGGACGAATGGATGGTCACCGCTCCGCGCGGGGTGACCCGGGAGGTGCGGGGGACACCGGGCGAACCGCCGGTCGCCCGCGCGCATCCATCACCCGAGCCGGCGCCGCCGGCCACCCGCGACGAGCGGTCTGCCGCCGCCGAGCCTCTTCCCGCACCGGGCACTGATGTCGACGACTCTGTATCGCCGTTGGACGAATCGCCGGACATCGGAGACGCGACCGCGGAAGCCGCCGCGACCGCGGAGCCCGCCCAGCCCGAGGCACCCGCCGAGCCCGAGGCACCCGCCTGGTCACCGCCGGCCTGGTACCTGGCGGGAATGAGCCCCGCAGCGGAACCCGATCACCCTGCGAGCGTCTCCGCAAGCTGAACCCGACCCGGCGGCGGCAGCGGAATTTCGGCCGCCGTCCTGGTACCGGCCGCCACCGTCATCCGCCACGGAAGGACCGCCAGCGAAGGTGCTCCCGCCACGGAAGGTGCTGCCGCCACAGCGGTGTCGTCGGAGCCTGGCACCGGCGCGGCAGTGCCCTCGGTGGAGACGCCGCATGCCGGCGCACTGACGCTGGCGCCCTATCGAGCATGGACGCCGCGACCGGTTCCATCCGTCGATTCCGGCAGTCGCGCCGAGGTGATGGCCGCCATGGCGGAGATCATCGAGGCGGAAGGTCCGATGCATGCGCAGCGGGTGTACCAGTTGTACGTCAAGGCCTCCGGGGGAGCGCGGGTCGGGCGGGAGGCGCAGCGGACCTTCGTCGCGCTCACGGCCAGCGGAGTGCGGACGGGGAAATGGCTGCGCGTCAAGGACCGGATCAGCGAACCGCCCGAGGCCACCTTGTACATGCCGGGTCATCCCGCGGTCCTGGTTCGCACCCGCGGCCCCCGCGAGCTGCAAGAGATCCCGCGCAGCGAGATCCGTTCACTGGTGGATCAACTCGAACTGCCGCTGGGGGACCCGGAGGTCAAACGAGCACTGCTTCGGCAGCTGGGGTTCGTCCGGCTGACGGAACGAACGAGCGACTATCTCGATCAGTGCCTGCGGTATTCCTGGACGACGTAGCTGCCGAAAGGGCGGGGACCGTATTTCAAGTCAGCCCCTGAGCAACCGCGCCAACTGGTCGACGCGGCCTGCGTTGGGCTGGTTCCACATCGACGGAGGTCGTTGACGGTCGACCTGGCGCTGACCGTGTCGGCAAAGGAAACCGTGACGAGCCCAGGATGAATTCCACCAGAGCAGACGCGTCGACGACCAGCGTCATGAGGATGGGGCGTCCCGCTCCGCCCGGACCAGCTCGCCGATAGGGATTTCCGGTTCCACGGCTGCGCGTCGGGAGATCCGTTCGGTGAGTTCGGGCAGTGTGGGAGTGGCCACCCGCTGTTGAAGGACCGCCAGCGTGTACTCGGACAGCGATTGGCCGGATCGGGCGGCACGCACCTTCAGCTCGCGACGCAGATCGTCAGGGACGTCCCGCAAGTGAAGTTCTGCCATGCGTACACCATGCAGTCATGTAATGCGCATGTCCACCCGATCGTCTCGTCGACTGGCGCGCGGCAGTTCAGACTGACGGCGGCATTGCCTCGGTTTACAACGCGACCGCTCACCCACGATGTCGATGCTTTCCCCGACTGCGGTGACGTCGAAAGGGCCCTGACCTCTCGGGTGATCAGGGCGACTCCCGCTGCTTGCGCGCAATCCCACGAGCGTGTCCTCCACAACGCCACCTGCAGTGCTGAGCGGGATGAGGACGACAGGCATGTCGCAGTACTCGCTACTGAGTAAGGACTTCCGTCGGCGTATTGAACAACCTCAAGCTCAACCGCGCCCGACACTGGCTAGCCCCACACCGTGAAGTAGGCGGTGATGAGGAACGCGGGCACCACGAAGTCAATGAACAGGATCGCGGTGTTGTTGATGGCGACGTTGCGGTCACGGATGAGCGAGCGGATATGCCCGATACCGCAGCCGACGCGGAAGATCGCATTGATGAGGATCACTGCCAATGAGAATTCGGGTGAGTATCCGACCGCGAGCAACGCGACAATCCCCATGGCCAGATCAGCGAACCCGACTTCGAGCTCGTAGGGCCTCTTGTCGAACCCGATGCTCTTCGAGATCCTGCGGCCGAAGAAGATGCGCGAGATGCCTGCGCCGATACCAGCCCATCCGATCAGGTAGGTCACGCCGTTGGCCACGAGCGCCGGTCCCCAGCCCTCACCGCCATCGCCGATGAACTGGGGGATGGTGACGACGGCGAACAGGATGACACCGATGAAGGGAAGAATTCCGGCCCGCACGTTCGCTCGCCTTCGCTGTCCGCCCACGGGGGGTGGGCTCTGCTGGGTGCGAGTGGATTCAGTCATGTCGGGGCCTTTCTGGGGTGGGATGGGATGGGGTGAGCAGGAAGGTCTGCTCCACGAACTCCGGGAAGGTGCTCTCGCCTCGCTGATCGGTATGGATCGCAGCGACAAGCTGGGCGGGGTCGAAGGAATGGACGAACGCTGCCTCTGTGCGGATCAACTGCCCGGGCCTGAGCACGGCGCCGTCATCGGTCACGTAGATGGCAGTGGTGGAGGGACGTCGAAGAGGTACTTCGTCACGCCTGCCGCGCGCATTGATTCTGCGACGTAGGGGAATCCGCCGATCCTGGGACGGACCGCGGCTCCGCGTGCGGCTGCTGCCTCAATGGTGTCGATGAGCGTAGGCATGTCGTGATTCCCGTTCATTCAGGTGAACCTTGCGCGACGTGTAACATGAAATCAGACATGACAACAAGGTGTCAAGAAAGCAATCCAGTGTCATAGTGGTCTGGATGGCTAGACTGACCGCGATGACCAGTGCCGAAGATGTGGAGCACCTGTACTCGGAACTCTTCGAAGCCGCGAGCGTCGGCCGGCAGCACGGTGAGGGGATCGCCGCTCTTGTCGGGCAGACGCAATCGCGGTGGCAGACTCTGTGGACGATCGGCGCGGCTCCGCTGACAGTCCCGCAGGTCGCACGACGCCTGGGTGTGAGCCGTCAGCACATCCTGCGACTGGCGAACGACCTCGAGTCCGAGGGGCTCGTCGAGTTCCGCGCCAACCCCGACCACAAGACCTCCCCCTTGCTTGCGCTGACGGCCCGGGGACGGAGCGTGCTCGACACCATCAATACGGCGGGGCGCGAAGCGAACGAGGCCATGCTGCGAGAATTCTCTGCCGAGAACGTTGCCCAGTTGCGGGCTCTGCTGCAAGAGTTCGTACGAATCGTCAAGACAACTGAAGTGCAAAGCCGCTGACTCATCGCCGCCTGGCGATCGCCGCGGGTAGTTGGGGCCCTGAGCGCAGTGACGGTGTGCGTGCGGCGCAACGGTGCGCGGCGAGAACCGTGAAGGCGTCGAGTGTCGGCCGGCAGGTCAGCGGGTCCGGTAGCGCGTGTAGACCAATCCGCTGGCGAAGGCCCGCTCCTCGACCAGTTCGAGGTCGAGGCGGATACCGTCGGGAAAGAACCGTTTGCCGCCGCCGACAACGGTTGCGGTGATGAACAGGTGGTACTCGTCCACCAGGCCGGCCGCGATCGCCTGGGCCGCGAGGTTCGGGCCGTCGACGGTCAGGTCGTGATCAGCGTCGGCCTTGAGCTTGCGCACCGCCGCCGGGTCGAAGGTCCGCTCGATCCTGGTCTTCGCGCTGGACACCGACTCGAGAGTCGTTGAATACACGACCTTCTCCGCCGCCTGCCAGTCGCGGGCGTACTGCAGAATGTGCGTCGGCTGGTCAGGCTCGGTGTGCGCGGTCTCCCAGTAGACCATCGTCTCGTACATCCGTCGGCCGTAGAGGTAGGTGCCGACGGGGCGGAAGAGGTCGTTGATGAAGGTGTGCACCTCCGGGTCATCGGCACCGGTGCCGAGGCCGCCCTCCGCCGCCTCGGCGTAGCCGTCGAGCGAGGTGACCATCGAGTAGATCAGCTTTGCCATGAAACTCCTTCGGGCTGCCAGTGCGCGAGTCTGTCTACGGACCTGCAGCATGTGACGTCTGGAGGGCCTGGAACTCATCGATCACAGCGGTGCTGTCAATCGTCCACCGACGCGCCTCGGGCGCGTGTTCAACGTGGATGGTCGTTGTTGGCAGAGCTCATACCCCGCTGACGATCACCACTTCGTTGCCTTCAGGGTCAGCGACCCGCGAGCGACCCTCCGCCTCGTCGATGAGTCGGCCGCCGGCCGCGAGCATCGTGGCCAGGCGCGTCGGCGCGAGGTCCGACGGCACAGCCAGCTCGACGTAAATGCGGTTGCGCTGCCGGCGCCTGTCCGTGGCCGCAGCGTCGAGCTCCTGGAACACCAGCACCGGGTTCAGCCGCCGCGGGTCGTAGATGTCGGTGTTCCAGTCTCGCCGGTCCCGGGTGTATCCGAGTGCGGCGACCCAGAACGCTCGGACCGCGGCGACGTCGGCGGCGTCGAGAAAGAGCTGAACGAACCGCGGCAGCCTCGGATCCGCCGTGGCCACGAGCCCGCGGGCAGTGGTCTGCAGTCTCCCGGCGAGATCGGTGAAGTCGAGCTCGAGGCCGTGGGCGTCGTCGACCCACTGGTCCTTGCCGCTGTCGATGATCACCAGCCCGGGGCGCAGGTCGACCAGCAGAGGGAAGCCGGCGTCGTCGGCCAGCGCCGCAGCTGCTGCGGCCAGGTCGCGCTGCTGGGTGGGCGAGGTGACGCGGTAGCACGCCATTGCGCTGAAAACCGCCTGCCAGTCTTCTGTCTCGGCCGTCTCGCCGAGCGGCGCGCCCGGCACCAGGTCGACCTCGTTGCCGTCGACGTCGGCGTGACAGACCCCGAACGGTCCCGATGCCTCCCCCATACGCGCGTTCTCGACTGCCGCGGCCGGCCGCACCACGTCCAGGTGGATGCGGTTTCGTAACGGCCGTGGCTCGGTCGACTCCCGGATCCGTATCGCGGGGTCGCGCCGCAATGGGTCCGCCAGACAGCCGTCCTCCGCAGGCGTGTAGTCGAGCACCCGCTGCCAGAACGACCCCACCCCGGAGGGTTTCGCGGACTCGAACACGACGCTCACCTGCTGGAGCGCGGTAGGGTTCGCGGCCAGCCCAAGTTCCCGGGCGCTCGCCGACACGGCCCCGGCGTGCTCCTTCGAGTCCAGCCGCACCCGGATGCCTGTCGTGCGCAGGTCCACCAGGATGTCGGGCGACAGTTCCACGATGCGCCCGGCCAGTGCGGCGCCGTCGCTCAGCGACTGCGCGTCGAACCACGCCGTCGCAACGCCATCGACGACCCGCCAATCCGTTCCGATCTCTTTTATGCGCGGGACTGTTGAGCCCATTCCGATGATCTCCTTCCAGATGTGACCAGTTACCAGGGGGGCATTTGGCTGGCGCCGTTGGAAGTGCCCCGCGCGGAGGATCGCGATTGGATTGATCTTCGAGTTCTACGCGTCGCTGTCGATCGCAGCCGCGGTGTCAGTATCGCTGGTCGGGTCGTGCTGGGCCATGGAGCCCGCCGAGGGGTAGCGACCCCAGTGTCACTGCTATCACGCAGCGGGTGCACCGAGCGTCTACAGTCAGTGAGGCTCGATAACAGAATGTTAATCCGATCCCTGGGGGGACACGTGAAGGGCATTGCACTGCATGTCGGCCAGGGGACACATCGTGAGGGCCTGACGGTGTTCCCGATCTGGCAGGAACACACCGAGGGTCTGCCGGTCTCGATCGTCGGCGAGCGGCTGGCCCGGGTCGGCGAACTCGCAGCGCCCGCGGTGCCTTCCTCGAGGTCTTGGTCGTCGTCACCTGCGGCCACCGGGCCCGGGAGTCCGCTCATGGCGCGCGGCGTCCTTGATGGCGATCGACTGTTGCAGGCGTCCGTCATCAATCGTCAGGTGGTGGCGGCGTGAATGTCACCGGAGCGATGGCCGATCGGGCCGCCGGGGTGCTGCTGGCCTCGGCGGCGGGCGACGCCCTCGGCGCGGGTTATGAATTCACCCACCCAGGCGCTGATACCACGATCGACATGATCGGCGGTGGACCGTTCGCATTCGAACCGGGCGAGTGGACGGACGACACGTCGATGACGGTCGCCGTCGCTCGCGTCACCGCCGCCGGAGTCGATCTGCGTTCACCGGCTGGTTTGGACGCCGTCGCGGCGGGGTTCGGCGAGTGGTTCGCCGGCGGCCCGAAGGATGTCGGAAACCAGACGCGGTCTGTGCTGTCGGCGCGGGACAAGTCGGGTGCGGCAATGCAGTCAACAGCGCGGCGGCTGACCGGCCTGACCGGAGGAAACGGGTCACTGATGCGGACCGCTGCGGTCGGCTTGGCCTACCTCGACGACGAGAGGGCCTGTGTCGAGGCGGCTTTGGCCGTCAGTGAGCTGACGCACCACGACGAGCGCGCCGGTCAAGCGTGTCAGCTGTGGTCCTACGCCATTCGGCACGCGGTGCTGCACGGCACGTTCGATGGTGTGCATGGTTACCTGGACACTCCCGGCGCCGATGCCGCGTTCTGGCGGCCCTTGCTGAAGCAGGCCGAACGTGGCACACCGACGGACTTCCCGAACAACGGCTGGGTGGTGCACGCGTTGCAGACCGCCTGGTGGGCAATCACCCACGCCAAGCCGAAAGAAGCGCGACATCTCAGCGAGGCCTTGGAACTCTCGGTCCGGGCCGGACACGACACCGACACGACCGCGGCAATCGCGGGCGCGTTGCTCGGCGCGCGATGGGGTGCATCCGCGGTCCCTGCTCGGTGGCGACGCATCCTGCACGGCTGGCCGGGGCTCAACGCGAAAGATCTGATGGCCCTGGCTCTGTTGACCGCCGGCGACGGTCGGGACGACGTCAAAGGTTGGCCGTCGGTCGGCCGGATGGACTACACGGGTTGGCGCACCAACCGTCCGGCGGTTCAGCACCCGCACGATGACGGGCTCTACCTCGGCGGATACGACGCGGCACTGACCGGTCGGTACGACGCCATCGTGAGCCTCTGCCGGATGGGCTCAACACCTCTCGACACGGCCGAACACATCGAATTCTGGCTGAAGGACGAGGGCCCCGCCGGCAATCCCAATTTGCCTTTTGTCCTGGACGACGCAGCCCGTACGGTGATGGCGCTCCGCGCTGACGGCAAAACCGTGCTGCTGCATTGTGTCGAGGGCAGCAGTCGCACGCCGACTGTCGCTGCGCTCTACTCGCGGCATCTCGGAAAGGACCCGAACGACGTCCGCATGGCCATGCCCTGGTCGAAACCGAACCTCGAGCTATGGAAGTCCGCGAAGGCCATCAAGATCGCCAGTCCCGGCACGTAAGTGCGTATCGAGCGGCGGGCCGGAGGTGCCATGGGATTCGTGCACCGCCAGTTCGAGCACCGAGAGCTGGTTGAGCGTGGTCGACAGAACGGGCACCGAGAAGGTCGGGCACAGTGCCGGGATGCTCAGGACAAGCTTCTCGAGCACCAGGTGCCATTAGACACCTACAGCTCGCTGAAGCCCAATGTTTGGCAATGTCGGCTGATGCGTACCCGACTGCTGCGCAAGGCAAGTCTGTCAGCCGACGATTTCTATGCTGGCACCAACAGCGGTATAGGTCGGAATGGCTCTGGCATCCCGCGTGATGAGAACGACCCCCGCAGCCTGAGCGGCCAATCCCACCAGCGCGTCGTAGACGGCGCCACCTGCGATGCCGAGCGGGGCGAGGACAGCAGGGAGATCGCCCGAGACCCTCTCGTGCGGCGCGATCGAATCGGCGAAGTTCGCGGCTAGGAGGGTGACCGCATCGGCCGGAATCACTCGAGCGTCGCCCGGCAGTCTTGTGAGAACCGAGTATGTTTCGGCCAGGGAGTGCGTTGTGAGTCGCGCTGTTCGCCCCGCAACCTGTCGGCGGGTCACCATATGGGCGGAATGCGACGACATCAGATAAGGCACTGATGCGCTGGTGTCGAGTGCTACGGAACCGGCGGCCGAACTCACCGGCGTGCGGAGTCGATCAATCCGAAGATGACGTCATCAGTGACGGGGGTGTCCGACTCTGCGACCGTATTGCCGTCGACTTGAACGATCCGCGCCGTTCGGCCGGCCGGCAGTACCTGCAACCCGGCACCGTACGCAGTGACGTCCACAGTGGTTCCTGGCTGCATACCGAGGCTGTCCCGCAACTGCTTCGGAACGACAATGCGCCCCACTGAATCGATGGTTGTCTCCACTGGGATAACGCTACCAGCCACTTCCCAGTCACCGCGCTAGATCGGCAGTTGGCGAACGTCGCCTCCCGCGGCACAAGCCGCTGGCACTTCATCCATCGTCCGCTCCTCGTGCACCCAGGAGGCGTTCCGGGCGAAAGGCTGCCGACTCAGGGGCATCTGCCGTGTCGTACCTCGGCAAGCCAACTCCGCGTCGTTCCAGATACCCGCCCGGGACACCTACGGGATGGCGGTGGTCGTCACCGATGCCCGACCAGACAGATTCGTGGAAGAAATGTCCGACGTTCTTTCAGGAATTGAACAGGCGGATTTCTTCCGATCGCCAATTCGAACCGGACCTGATTCGAGTTTTCGCGGGGCGGCCGTAGCTGCGCGAGCACGCTGACCTGTGCGGGTGAATCCTTTGATGTCAGTGCACGAGGCCCTGCACGAGCGCCCTGAGGGCCGGCGGGTTCTCCTGTTGCAGCCCACGGCTCATCCGGTCAGCAGCACCGGGGACCCGTCCAAGTTGCCGGAGGACCGTGTTGCGCACGGAACGCCCGGCGGGCGAGGAGAGTCCGGCGAGCGCGGCGATGAGTTGGGCTCGGCGCTGCACCTTGCGTACTACTGGTCGTCGGCGCCGATCGTAGGCAGTCACCGCCTGCTGCGCCGGACGCTGCGTCAATTCGGCGGTCAGCACCGCGGCGTCGACCATGGCGCTGTTGGCGCCCTGTCCGGCGGTCGGGGACATCGCATGGGCGGCGTCGCCGAGCAGCACCAGCCGGCCGTCGTACCACCGGCGGCACCGGACCGTCGTCACGTCGTTGATCAGCAACTGATCGAACGACTCGACCGCGCCCAGCAGGTCTCCGGCCAGTGGTAGCGCCTTCGCCCATCCAGCGCGCAGGGCGTGCAGATGGCCGTCGGTCACCGCTGCCGCGACCGACGGTGAGGTGACGTCTGCGTAGAAGTACAGATGGTGCTCGTCGATCCGGGCTCCGCCGAACAGTCCCAGGCTGGTCCAGTACTCCCCGCCGATTTCCGTGCCCCGGTCGTCGATCACGATCGCCCTGAGATAACGGTGGCCCGTCCGTCGGGCGACTGCATTGAAGTGGCCGGCGGCTCTGACGACGGAGCCGACACCATCTGCGGCCACCACCAGATCGGCCGTCAACGTCCCGCTGCGGCCTGTCGGCGCCACCGCAGCCACGGTGACGGACCCATCGGTGTCCGCACCGACGACCCGGGTTCCGAACGCACAATCGACACCCTTCTCGGCCCTGACCGCCGTCAACAAGACGGAGTACAGAGCGCTGCGGCGCACCGCGACGAAGCTGTCCAGGCCGGGGCCGTAATCCGGAGGGTCGATCCGGTTGATGACCCTGCCGGTGTCGTCGAGCACCGAGCCACCGCTGGTGTCGACGCCCGCCGAGATCACCTGCTGGCCCAGGCCAAGACCCTGTAGGACGGCCAGACCGTTGGGATGCAGCAGTAGTCCAGCCCCGACCTCGGTGGGATCGGCGAAACGTTCGACGAGCGTGACGGCGGCACCGGCACGGGCCAGTAGCAGCGCGGCGGTCAGGCCGCCGATACCTCCACCTGCGACCAGGACAGTGCGTGTACTGATGGCCATCTCAAGCCTCCACGGGAAAGGGCGCGGGAATTCCGCGACTGCCCGAAGCCTGACCTGTTGGCCGTCAAGTCACCAGCGGGTCACCCCACAGGGAGGGCGGTACCACTGCCCCGGCGATGCCTGACCAGTTGACTCGTGGATGCTGATCCCCGCCTGGGGCCGTGCCCTTCGCGGATGAAGTCGGCCAGCGAGACCGTGACGGGTTCCGCGTCGTCGATGCCGGCGACCCGGGCGGCGATCAGGTCGCCCGAGTCCTCGGGTACCTCTGTCGGCACGTCGGCGCGACCATGAGGGTGGCGCGGCCGATCGGCGCCGTATCGAGTTCCCGCTGCGTCGTGAGAAGGGTCGACCCTACGGAGACAATTGCCGTGCCGTCAGCCACTCCGATAGGAGTGTGGGCTTCTCGCCGTGAGATCGGGCTGCAGGTCGATGGAGTCCCGATGACATCCATGGAACTCTCGGTGCCATGGATGTCCCCGAAGACCCGACGGTTCGTCTCAACGGATGAACGTCTTGATGATGTCGGCGACCATATCCGGATCGGTCTTGTGCGCGAAATGCGCGTGCCCGTCGAGGATGTGAATCCGCGCGCCGGGGATGGCCGCGGCCGCCAGGGTGGTTGCCTGCGTCACAACGGGCACGCTGTCCGAGCCCGTCAACAGAAGCGTCGGCGCGTCAATGGTGTCGAACTGACCGGGTTGGTAGTCCCATGAGTGCTCGGCTCGGCATTCCCGCGGGATGGTCGGGGCGGCGGCGAGGCGGGTCGGCCAGAGTGGGCTCGCACGTAAGGCGTCAATCTCGTCGTCGGCCAGCTCCAGGATGTCCACCAGAACCGCGGTGATAGCGGCGTCATTGTCGCCCGTGGCAAGGGCAGACTCGATGGCCTCGATCGACCCCGCGGGGTATCGCAGGCCAAGGCTGGGTTCGTACAGGATGAGGTGATCGACGTTGCCGGTGAGCGCAGCGCCGCCCATCGCACAGTTGGCGCCGTAGGAGTGGCCCCATAGGCTGACCGGCCCGCCGGTGCGGGCGGCGACGGTGTCCACCACACGCGCGACATCGGCGAAGTCCTGCAGGATCGAGTACCCGCTGCTGTCAGGGCTGGCGCCGAAACCCCGACGGTCCATCGCGAAGACGGTGACGTCAGGTGCGAGTGCGGTGGTCAAGGACTCGAAGGTGCTGTGGTCGGCGATCGAGCCGTGCACCATCACCAGTGCTGGCCCGTTGCCCTCGGTCCACACAGCGATCCTCGCCGCGTCGTCCGTTTCGACGTCGAAGCGGGTCGCTGTGGTCTCGAGGGTGCCCATGGTCGTCATCATTCGCTTCATCGGCTCGACGTGGTAGCGGTGCGCCGTTCTGACGAGCATGTCCTGCCGGGTCGGTGCAGCGTCCCCAACGCAGTCCCTGGGACCGCGGGGTGTGACGGTCAGCTTCGGGGCAGTTGATATCCCGTCGCGTTCAGCGGGATACGGTAGAGGCCCTTTCCGGCGGTGACATAGAGGATGTTCGAGTTCCGTCCGGTGCCGAACTCCGCTGCGGTCGGGAGAATGTCCCCGGTGGGGATGCGGGCGATCTCCCGGCCCTGCGGGGTGTACACCCGGATGCCGGCGGCGTCGCTGTCGCGCACGGCGACGTACAGGTTGCCGTTGGAATCGGCGGTGATCCCGTCGGGGCCGAACTTCGGCAGGTAGTTGACCAACGCCCGCCGGTCGCCGACCGTCCCGTCAGGGTTGAGCGGGTAGGCCCACAGCGTCATCTGCAGCGGCGGGATCGACGCGAGCTCCGCCGGGGACAGCCGTGGCCCGTCGAGGAAGCCGGTGTCGAAATCGGCGACGTACAGAGTGCTCTGATCCGGTGCGACGTACACGCCGTTCGGCTTGGTTGCATTGGCGATGATGCGGTGCACCGACCCGTCGTTGTCGATCCGGTACACACCCTGGACCGGTTGCTCGACCGGCTCGAGCCCTTCGTAGCGCGGGTCGGTGAAGTAGATCCGACCCTCTTCGTCGATGCTGACCCCGTTCGGGGCGTTCAGCTTCCTGCCCTCGTAGTAGGCGGCCAGGATCACGCTCCGACCGCTGCGCATGTCGGTCCTGGTCACCCGCTGGCCGCCGTTGTCGGCCGACTCGCCGATCACCAGGTTGCCCTCGGCGTCGAACTCCATGCCATTGGCCTGCCCGCTGGGCGAACGCCAGATGCTGGTCCGGCCGCTGCGGCCGTCGTACTTCCAGATGATCCCGGCCTCGACATTGCCGTCCTCGTCCTTGCACACGTTGCGTGCGGACAGTTCGGCGAAGTAGACATTGCCCCGCCGGTCGGCGGCCGGGCCGGTGGTCAGCACGCAGCCGCCCTCGAACAGCGTCTGCAGTCTGGTGCCGGTACGGACGATGTTCGGGTCGCCGCTGACCTCGGGGAAGTCGTGTTGCGGGACACCGGAAGCCGGCCCGGCGTCCGCGGCGGCAGTGTCCGCCGGGTCGTCCGGGGGTGCGCTGGACGTGGCGCCGGCCGCGGCGGTCGCCGCGTCTCCGCTCTGGATGAAGAGGAACCCGCCGCCCAGCACGAGCGCGGTGATCACGGCGACTCCTGACGATCGAGACATCAAGTTGCGACGGGACATGCGACCTCCGGTCTGCGTGGGGGCAGCCGGCATCGAATACTCGGCTTTGCCCCTGAGAGATAAACCCTGAGAGATGAGCATTGAACGCCCACCGGGTATCTGCCGCAAGTGGAAAGGGCTTGCCCGATTGCGCACCGGGTCATTTGTTGATGAATCCCCCCGAGATTCGCCAGGGAAACGGATGAAGTAGTTGCACAGTCATCCAATCTCCGGCGGCGGGGTCACCGGATGGAGGAAGGTCTCGATTTCCGCCGAGCGGTGAACGATGACGAACGTACGGAGTGCGGTACCTCCGGTGTGCACCTTGCGGAGACACCGAAGCCACCGACTTCGAACGGACGTCATTCTCTCGGTTCCGACCCTTCCGCCACCGGCGAGCGGAGCCCGGCGATCACAGCGCTGATCGTTGTCCTTGTCGTACCGGGCATTCGGCTGCTCAGCCACCGGCTGCAACGCGACACATGGTGGTGCGCGGCCGTGGAGGATATCTCGCGAGCCGGTCATCCTCGGCTGACATGTGGAACCGAGGGTCCTTCACGTAACTCGCCGCCGAACGAGGTTGGGGATCATGACGTATCGGGGTGATATCAACGGTGCCGAAAAGGGCACCCTCTCGTGGGACGCTCAGAGAAGGATGGGACGTCCTGCAACACCGTGGCTTGGTTGGCGTGGGGGCGGCGAATGAGCGAAGGTGCAGCCGTTTGGCCGATTGGTCTACCACCGGGCATCGAGTAGTTTTCGATCCGTCCGCGGCGGCGGGAATGACGCCGCAACGCTAATTGGGGGGCGGCGTATGCGCCGGCTATGGGATTCTGGTCGACTTCAGGTTCTTATGGCCGCCGCGGCATCGGTGGTATCGATATCTCTGGTGATCGCGACGCCCGCATTCGGTATACCCAACGGCGCCGGTCCCGGGGAGGGCGGCGGTCAACAACTGGTCCTTTCCAGTGCGCATTCATCATCGTCGGTGACGACCTCCGACCCCACGGCAACAACCGCTGTGACAACCGGCGGCAGTGGCACCACCGAAACCTCGACAACGCCGACCACGGTGACCAGTCCGCCGGTGGATCCACCGGAGGTTCCCACCCTGGAGTGGGCGGCGTGCCGGGATGGTTTCCAGTGCGCGAAGGCGGCGGCGCCGTTGGATTATGACCGGCCGTTCGGGGCGGCGGTGTCGTTGTCGCTGATCCGGCTGCCCGCGGCGGACCCGGCGCACCGGATCGGGTCGTTGTTCCTGAACCCGGGTGGACCTGGCGGGTCGGGTGTCGACTTCGTCCGTAGCGTAGGGAAATCGTTGCCGTTGGAGTTGCGGGGCCGGTTCGACCTGGTCGGGTTCGACCCGCGGGGGATCGGGCGAAGCACCCCGTTGCGGTGCTTCACGACCTTCGAGGAGGCCATCGCGGTGGACCAGCCGATGGCCTTCCCGGTCACGGCCGAGGAGGAAACCGTCTGGCACGACAATGATGTGGCGCTGGCTGCGGCGTGCGCCGACCGGGGCGGCGTCATCCAGGACCACATGTCCACCGCGAATGTGGCCCGGGACATGGACCTGCTGCGCCGGGCTGTCGGTGATGATCAGTTGAATTACCTCGGCTTGTCCTACGGCTCGTATCTTGGTGTCACCTACGCGAACCTGTTCCCGGACCGGGTCGGTGCGCTGGTCGTGGACGGCGTTCTCGACCCGGTTGCCTGGTCCACCGGCACCGACCAGCAGAGCGCGACGGTGCCGTTCAGCACCCGGTTGGGTAGTGATGCCGGGGCGTCCAGCACGCTGGGGGAGTTCTTCCGACTCTGCGACGACGCGGGCGGTGATTGCGCGTTCGGCCCCAACTCGCAGGCCCGGTACGAGGCGCTGGCCGAGCGGCTGCTGGAGCAGCCGATCGAGATCACCGACCCGTCCGGAACGTTCCGGTTCACCTACGCCGACCTGGTGGCGCTCACCCTCGGCGCCCTGTACGCACCTGAGGTGTGGCCGGACCTCGCCGGGCTGCTCACCGAGATCGAAGCCGCCGCATCACCGGCCCAGATGCGGGAACGCGTCACCACCCTCGCCAGTGCCCTGGGTGTGCGGACAGCGGTGCAGGAGGACTATCCCAACTTCTTCGAGTCCTTGCCCGGAGTGGCCTGCGGAGAGACCGACAACCCGCCCCGGTACCAGTCGTGGACGGCCGCGGCCGCCGCCGCCGATGAACAGAACCGGTACTTCGGCCGGCCGTGGACGTGGTTCTCCAGCATCTGCCAGCCGTGGCCGGGTCAGGACCCCGACCGGTACACCGGGCCGTGGACCGCTGCGACGGCGAACCCGGTGCTGGTTGTTGGTAACTCCTTCGACCCCGCCACCCCGTACCAGGGAGCGCAGAAGGTCGCCGAGTTGCTGCCCAACTCAACCCTTTTGACCTACACCGGTTGGGGTCACACCGCGTTCGGGTCCAGCAACTTCTGCATCAGCAGCATCATCGTGGCCTACCTCACCACCCAGCAGACACCCCCGGACGGCACCATATGCCAACCCGAAGGGACCCCCTTCGGTCCGCTCGCCGCCCGGAAAGCGCAACCCACCACCGCCGCGATACAAACCGAGCTCATCCCCGACATCATCCGGCGAGCAGCCAGCCACACCGGATCCTGAACGTGTGCGGAATCTCGAGGTAAGCCGTCTTCGACGCAGGCTGGTTCGGATCTCCCGGGCTGTCGTTGATCGCTGTAAATGGCCCGGATCGAACTCTTTGGCGCTGTCTCGTCTGCCGAGCCGTCTCGGCACCTGAGACACCGGGCAAACCTGAACGCACCATTTCCACCGCTCACGGTCAGGATCCCGCAGATGCTTCGGGACATTCGGTCAGGTTGACATCGGCAGGGGAAAGACCTTTTTCAGTACGGCCACGAGTGCCTGCGGACCGGTCGCTTCATGAAGCCAGCTATGGAATCCGTCGACGAAGTGGACGTCTTCTCCGGCTGTTGAGCCGGGGCATCCGGCCGATCATCGTCCAGGGTGCGCTCGACCGATCAACCCCAGTCGGCTCAGGACACTGGCCGTGTCACAGTTGCGCAGCAGAGCCAGGGTGACCTGAGACCGCCGGTACGGCCGCAGGTCTCGGTCGAGGAACATGTCCAGGACGGAGTGCAGCAATCGGCCGGCGTGATAAAGCTCGCCTCGAGCAGCATTGACGTCGTCGTATCCCAGTTCCTGGAGCAACCTGATGAACAGCCAGGGCCGCCTCCAACACAGGCGCAACTTGCTGTCCCATGCTGTTCCCAGGGCGGGATTGATGAAAATCGGCTGCAGCGAGTCCGCCATGAGTTCTTCGCTGACCATCGCGGCCAATTGACCGCCGAAGGAATGGCCGACAGCGCTACGGCCGGAGGCCCGTCTTCCGGCCCGACGACAGTGGCATGCATCGTCCGCCCGCGGCTGATCGCAACGACCACGTCCTGCACGGCTGGCCTCCCTGCGTCATTGCAGTCCCATGTGATGTGCCCACACACAAGGGGAGCGAAACGGTGAGGCCCGACGGCCCGAGTCGGCCGCGCCACCGCGCGTCAGACCTGGATCGCCGTTGTCGTTGGCGCAGGCGACGCAGCCGACCTGGTTCGGGCTTCCCGGTCATCAATTCGCTGGCGCCAGTGCCGGTCGCCGGTGCAGAATGTCCGCCAGCAGGGGTTGGGGAACCCTTGGGGGCGTTAGCACCATCCCGCACGTGGGCTTGTCCCTCGCGGATCGTGACTGCAGACGTTGGTATGGACGTTCGAGTCCTCTTGCAGAGTCGTGAACAACGTATGCAAGCTTGTCGCCGGGGTGGACCAATGTCGATCAATTCCAACGGATCTGTGACCGGGCACGCCGAAACGGCCGCTGAAGGCAGGACGGACGGGCAGTCTCGTGGTGACGGGGTGCCGGGTGAGCCGCATCAGAACATCGGCACAGGCCAGCAGGCACCGCCGGTCCTGCCGCAACCGCCACCGCCGCCGCATCAGACCCCGCCGAGCCAGCCACTGCGCAGTCAACCGACAACGGTGCTGGCGCCGGCCGCGGCCCTGGAAATCGACGCCGTCGATACCAGCATCGTGTTCAGTCAGAGCAGCTATGTCTATTCCCAACTGAGCGTTCTCGTTGCCAGGCATGCGCAGATCCGCGGTGATCTCCTGGTGTCCGCCGGGACAATTCAGTATTACTGGCACACCGATGTCTACGTCAACAGGGTGCGCGACTACCTCAACCAGGCAAGGGACACTCTGCAGGCGGCGCATCCGACGCTGCCGGTCGCGGCGAACCAGCTCGCAATGGCGGAGCGCGCCTTGATATGGCTGTATCCGCCGCAGATACTCAATGACAAGTGCCGCCTTGTGCGCGAGAACCTCGCCGAACTCCGACCAAAGCCGGAGGAGCTGCTGAAGCAACTGGACGAGGTGATGACTGAACGTCTTCAGGCATCGGTGCCCCGTGTTGATCCCGCTGCATCCGGAACGGACGGTGCCGGTTGGGAAAGGGATCTGCGGGTCAGGCAGGTCCTGTCGGATGCCACCAGCTACCTGCACCAGAACGAAGAGAGCTCGCTGATCGAGGACGACCTTCAGGTCACCCGGCTCCGGAAGGTTCGGCTGTACCTGATTGTCGCCTTGTTTCTCACGATGGTCGCGGTCCAGTTCAGTGTCGTCCCGAACGTCGATGCGAACGGCAAGGTGTTCTGGCCGGTATTTGCCAGTACGTCGTTCGAGACCTGGGTCCTGCTGCTGATCGGTTCTCTGGGAATAGCGGTGTTCGGGGCGGTCGGCGGAATCATCAGCGGAATGCTGCGAGTCAGAGACAGCAAGGCACTGCTCTCTCAGTATCGGACGAGTTTGCTTCTACTCTCCCTGCGACCTCTCATCGGTGCCATCGCTGCCTTGTCGCTCTACCTTTTCCTGAGTTGGAATACGATCAGCGGGATCTCCGTGACCAATCCCGGCACCTATGTGCTGGTCGCGTTCGTGGCCGGCTTTTCCGAACGATTCTTCATCGGGATGCTACGGGGGCAGGAAGACCAGCTGGCGAAGGCAAGCACCGTGAAGGCTGCCTGAGCGGCGCGCGCCCTCACGGTCCGCATGCCCTACCGAGCGGCGGCCATCCCGCTCTTTTTCTCCCGCCGGTCGTGTGCCCGCTCGAGCGCAGCCTTACGGTCCTGTTCGGTCTCCTCGTCGATGCGCTGCGCGGCGTCAGCGTCGTACGTGAAGTTCTCGCCGGTTTCCGGGTCGAAGACGAGCATCCGCGTGGGGTCGAACCACAGTGTCGCGCGGTCGTCGTCGCGGACCCGGCTCTCCGCGCTCAGCGCCACCACGAGTTGGCTGCGCATGCCCTCGCCATCCAGTTCGCGGTCGAGTTCCTCGAGCTTGGAGGCAACATCGGGGTGGGTCTCGAACGGTACGTAGGCGTAGAGCTCCGCACCCAGCCATTCGACGACGTCGATATCGGCCTCGAACTGGACGCCCTTGGCCGCGCGTGAATCCTCGAGCACCGAGGCGTCCTCGAAATGTTCCGGGCGGATACCGACGATGACCAGCGACCCATCCTTCACCTTGTCCTTCGCCGCGGCAGGCAGGTCGGCCTCGGCGAACGGTAGCTTCAGCCTGCCGTTCTCGACCTGCCCGGGCAGGAAGTTCATCGGCGGTGAGCCGATGAAACCGGCGACGAAGAGATTCACCGGCTGTTCGTACAGGGTCCGCGGGCTGGCGACCTGCTGCAGCAGCCCCTTGCGGAGCACGGCCACTCGGTCGCCCAGGGTCATCGCCTCGGTCTGATCGTGCGTGACGTACACCGTCGTCGTGCCCAGCCGGCGCTGCATCCGGGAGATCTCCGTGCGCATCTGACCACGCAATTTGGCGTCCAGATTGGACAGCGGCTCGTCGAAGAGGAACGCCTGCGCTTCCCGGACGATGGCCCGGCCCATCGCCACTCGCTGGCGTTGACCGCCGGACAGGTTGGCCGGCTTGCGATCCAGATGATCGGTCAGCTCGAGAGTCTCGGCCGCCGTCTTCACCTTCGTCTGGATCTCCTCCTCGGTGAACTTGCCCTTCTTCAGTCGGAGCGGGAAGGCGATGTTCTCGAAAACAGTGAGATGCGGGTAGAGCGCGTAGTTCTGGAAGACCATGGCGAGCTGGCGATCTCGCGGGGCGCGGTCGTTGACCCGGTCCCCGCCGATCTCCAGGTCGCCGGAGGTGATGTCCTCCAGACCGACGATCATCCGGAGCAGGGTCGACTTCCCACATCCGGACGGCCCGACCAGAATGACGAACTCGCCGTCGGCGATGTCGAGGCTGACATCATTCACGGCCGGGAAGCCGTCGCCGTATTCCTTGACGATGTTCTTGAGCGTGATTGCCGCCATGCGAGGAGCTCCTTGGTATCGAAATCGGTGGTCGAGACAGGGTCAGCCCTTGACGGCGCCCTGGGTGAGTCCGGACACGATCTGGCGTTGGAAGAGGACAACGAGGATGACCACCGGAATCGTCACCACGACCGCGGCCGCGGAGATGGCTCCGGTGGGTTCCTGGAATTGCGAGGCTCCGGTGAAGAACGCCAGGGCGGCCGGCACCGGTCGGGCGGCATCGGACGAGGTCAGGGAGATCCCGTACACGAAGTCGTTCCATGCGATGAAGAAGGCGATCAATGCGGTGGTGAACACCCCGGGCGCGGCCAGCGGCACGATGGCCTTCCGGAACGCCTGCCAGGTCGTTGCACCATCGACCTGCGCAGCCTGTTCCAGCTCCCACGGAATCTGCCGGAAGAACGCCGCGAGCGTCCAGATCGAGATCGGCAGGGTGAGCGACAGGTACGGGATGACGAGTCCCGCCCAGGTGTCGTACAACCCGATAGAGCGCCACAGGTTGAACAGCGGCGTCACGATGGAGATCGCCGGGAAGATGGATACGGCCAGCGCGGACGTGAGGATCAACTTCTTCCCCGGGAAGTCCAGCCGGGCGATGGCGTAGGCGGCCAGCGTGGCCAGCACCACGGCGATGGCGGTGGCGATCAGCGAGATGCCGATCGAGTTGCGGAGCGCTGACAGGAACAGCTCTTGCGCCGAACCGTCCGGTGAAAGGATCTGTGCGTAGTTGTCCAGTGACCAGGTGCCGGGCAGGAACGTGCCCAGCTGGAGCTCGCTGGGCAGCTTGAAGGATGTCGCCAGAATCGACGCCACCGGGAACAGGGCCCAGAGCAGCACGAGAACCGTTCCCACGGCCCACCAGGTGCGTTCACGTGGCGAAAGCTTGGTGCCTCCCATCACTTCCCACCCCTCGCGCTCGACAGGTCGACCTTGAACAGCTTGATGGCGATGAAACAGATGCCGATGACGCAGAGGAAGAGCAGGACCGAAATAGCCGAACCCATGCCGATTTCCAGCCGCCCGATCGACGTCCGGTACGCCAGCAGTGACAACACCTCGGTGCCGTTGGCGCCGTTGGTCATGATGAAGACGTTGTCGAAGATCCGGAAGGCGTCCAGGGCGCGGAACAGGACTGCGACCATGATCGCCGGCATCATGTTCGGGATGACCACCCGGCGCAGCCGTTGCCACCAGGTGGCGCCGTCGACCTGCGCGGCCTCTTCGAGATCACCGGAGACCTGGGCGAGACCGGCGAGCAGCAGCAGCGAGATGAACGGCGTGGTCTTCCAGACCTCCGACGCGATGATCACGAAGAGGCTGGTGCCCTGGTTGGCGAACCAGTTCAGATCGGCGCTGATACCGGGAACCCAGCTGAACCAGGAATTCACGAAGCCGGAGTTGATGTCGAACATGTAGAACCAGGCGAAGGCCGAGACGACGGTGATGATCCCGTACGGGATCAGGATCGCGGTCCGCAACAGGCCGCGCAGTTGGCGGATGGCCCGGTGCATCACCAGCGCCAGCGCGAACCCGAGGACGAGTTCGACGAGCACGGTCACCACGGTGATGAACAGGGTGACCAGCAGGGCCTGCCAGAACACCGGGTCCGACAGCACCACCGCGTAGTTGCTGAACCAGACCATCTTTCGGTCGTCCGGAGCGGTCAGCCGGTAGCGGAACAACGAATCCCACATGGCCTGCAGGATCGGGTACAGGGTGACGGCCAGCATCACCACGAAGGCCGGTCCGGCGAGCAGCCAGCCAAGACGTGCCTCGGAGCGGGCGCGATCGCTGCGTCGTTGACGCCGCGCCGGCCGTGGCGGCGCCTGTGTCTCGGTGGCGTTCCGGACCGCGCCGGCCGCCGTGGAAGTAGTGCTCATAGCAGTCGGTCTCCTCGCAACACGGCAATGATCAGTTCGGTGGCCGCCTGGGGCGTGGTGTCAGGGTTCACTGCCGATGGCGGATGCCAAGTTTCCTGAAGGCCCAGCGATACCTCGTTGTAGTAGGGCGTCTGGGGGCGGGGCGCTGCTGCCTTGAGGGAGTCCCTGATCACGCCGGCCATCGGGAACGTCTCCTGAACGGCGGGATCGTCGTAGGCGGTCGTGTTGGACGGCGGGTTCCCGTTCGTGACGAAGTACTCCGACTGGCGCTCCGGGGCCACGATGCACTCGGCCGCCTGGTAGGCCAGGTCGACATGCTCGCTGAACGCGCCGACCCCGATGTTGATGCCTCCGTACGGTGGGGCTGCCGGACTTTCCGGGTCGATCCGGGGGTACACGGCCCAGCCGACATCGTCGATCAGGGACTGGTCCAGGGTGCCCGCTTCCACGGCAGCGTTCATCGCCGACCACACGAATGGCCAGTTGACCATGAAGGAACCGGTGTCCCCCTGGAAGAGGGTGAGCGAAGCATTCTCGTCCGCGGTGGGAAGCCCGGGGCCGCCGAGGCCCTCCGATCCGATCGTCCCGATCACCCGGGCGGCATCCCTGCCGGCGTCGGACTCGAGGCCCAGTTGCACCTCGTCGGTCTCGCTGCCCTGGTCCTCAATGATCTGTCCACCGGCCGATTCGATGAGCGCGTTGATCCAGACGGTGAGAGATTCAGCCTTGGCGCCCTGGACCGCCAGTTGCACGTTCCGTTCTCGCGCCACCTGCATCAGGTCGTCCCAGGTCACCGGCTTCGTCATGTCCAGGCCCGCCGCCTCGGCGACCGACTTCCGGTACCAGAGCAGCTGGGTGTTGGCCCAGAAGGGGATCGTGACCAGTTCGTCCTGCCAGGTGGCGCCGGTGAGAGCCCCCTGCACGACGTTCTGCGTCACCCGTTCGGCGACATCGTCCGGGACTGGCGCGAGGAATCCGGGCTCGGCCAACTCCGGGATGAAGGGCGGGTCCAGGCTCATCAGGTCGATGGCGGAGTCGTTCGCTGCGAGACGCCTGGCAAGTTGCTCGCGCTGCGAGCCTGCGTCCCGGGGAAGGATCGACACGTCGATGCGGTATGCGCCGTTCGCTTCTCGGGTGCACTGCTCGGCGATCGCAGCCTGGCCGCCGTCGTCGGGATTGATGAACCAGGTCAGTACCGGCGGGCCGCCGCTCGATCCGCAGGCCGCCAGCGGGAGGCCGACCATCAGCCCGAGCGCTGCGGCCAGCAACCGTCCACGCTGTCTCACGCTTGTGCCCCTCTCGTCGTTGAGAACTGCTTCGTGCGTTGCACACCGGCCGGAGGGCATCCGGCCGTCCGTCAGGCATCCGTCGGGCGCGCCCTCCGGCAGTAGTGGTCGTGATCTTGCTTCGGCGGGTACCCGGCCGGCGCCAGGCGAAACCCGGATCCACCGATCAGACGGTCACAATGCAGTGACGAAGCGGTGTCGGCGATATCACGGAGAGGTAAAGGCGTTGGCCGACCGAGAGTCTCGACGTCGGCAACACCTGCGACCACGCAATGCGGCTGCTGTTCAACATGGAAACGATCCCAACGACTCGGCGGCACACCGAGATTGTCTGCTGTGCAACACGTATGGGGCGTACGTCGCGAGCGCGAGAGTGGCTGTCCGTCAGGGACTCTCAGTGTTGCTCGACCGAAATCTGAACGTCTGGACGAGGCATGCGCGCCCGCCGACTGTCCGGCTCAGGTGAAATACAGCAGCCGCGCTGTCGGCAGCACCCGACCGACCTCGCTGCTGAGGAACGCCTTGAATTCGCCCATCAGCGGTGCCGGATAGACGTACTTCACTGCGCCGAATTTGCCACGCTTCTGCCGGCGGAGATCCTCGGCCATCTCCAGCCGGGTACGGGGGTACCACCCCAGCAGCACGTCCTTGCTGCGCCGGGTGAACCGGTGGGTGATCAGTTCGACGGTCAGGTCGACGTCGGGAACGCCGGCCATTTCGTCACGCACAGCACTCAGCAGCGCCGGGTACTGCTCGCGCCAGCCGTCCACCGGCATGATCGGGGCGATCGTCAGACCCACCGGATAGCCGGCTTCCGCGAGTCGCCGGAGGGCCGAGATTCGTTGCGGCATCGCTGCCGTGCCGCCCTCGAACCGCTCGGCAGCCGACGCGGCGTTGACCGACAGCCGGATCCGGGTGCGGCCGCGATGATCGAGCCCGAGCAGTGGGTCGACGTCATCGAACTTGGTCGTCGCGCGGAGTTGCACCGGGCCTGCCCAGGAGTGCCGGCCGAAGTGGGTGATCGTCGCACTGAGCGAGCCTGTGACGGATTCGATGCCCAGAGGGTCGGTGTAGCAGGATGCCTCGAACGTGGTGCCCTCCGCATCACGGGAGGTCGAGCCCGTGGTGACAGTGCCGGCGCCGACGGAACCGTCGAGCCCGCCGACGATCTCGTCGAGATTGGCGTAGACCCGGATGACCGGAGGACCGGCCAGCGATCCGGCTAGATAGCAGTACTGGCAGTGCGCAGGGCAGCCCTCGGCAAGGTCGAACCGCCAGTCCGCGCTGGGCGGGATGGGCTGCAGACGGCGCTTCGAGGGCGGGGCGACGACGACGGCCATCGTCGACTTTGCCCGCGCGTACCGAGCCCGCGCGCTGTCCCCGCCGATCGGTGGCAGCCGGTCACCGGTCAGCACCTCGATGTCGGCGACGCCGGCCGCCTGGCAGCGCGCGACGATCTCCCGGCCGTGGTCGTACTGGTAGGCCGACTTCGTCACCAGGAGATGCTTCGGTCGCCACCGTCGGGTGGCCTGCGGGCCAGGCTCTACGGGAACGGAACCTGGGGCATCGGTGCGCGTCACCCTCTTTCCAACGCCCGGCCACGGGTACCTAGTCCGGGTCGCTTCGAAGTGAGACCGCCGCCGCACGGGCACCGGGTCGGGATGCGATGATCGTCCCCATGACTGAGGGTTGGTCCGATTTCTTCGTCGCCACGGCAGGTGCGGCGGCCGCGCTGGCCGGCTTGATCATCGTCGCGATGACGGTCAACATCCAGACGATCCTGTCGATCCCGAGCATGACATCCCGTGCGGGGGCGACGATCGGCTCGTTGATCCTCATCGTGGTGAGTGCGGCCGCCGGGCTGATCCCGGATCAATCGGTGGAACTGCTCGGCGCCGAGATCCTGGTCTTCGCGGTCGCTGCGGCAGCGCTGACCGTCGACTCGGCCATTCGGATGATCCGTGCGGCGGAGGCGCCGTACCGGGGCGTGACCTGGTTGAAGAGCGTCATCGCCCTGGTGCAGGTCGTGCCCTTCGTCGTCGGCGCGATCTTATTGCTGACCGGCAGCGAAGCGGGGCTGTACTGGGTGGCCGGCGGCGCCCTGCTGGTGTTCGCCGGCTCGGTCGCCAACGCCTGGGTCCTGCTGGTGGAGATTCTTCGGTGACCGCCGCAGCCGATCCTGCGGCGGGTGGGAACCCGATCTCTCGGGTTCCCACCCGAACGGGAGTAGGCGCTGCAGTTCCCCGGGTTCAGTCGACTTCGACCGTGTAATGCAGCGTGCAGTCGAGCTTCCGATCGGTGAACCGGTAGGTCCGCGCGCCCTCGCCCCATCCCTGCGCCGGCGTCCAGACGTGGGTGAAGTCGTCCCGGTCGTCCTTACCGGACGTGGCGGTGTCCCGCTCGGCCAGGAAGCCGCTGACGGTGACGTTGTCGTTCGCGTCCCGCTCGATGGAGTGCGACTGGTTGAGGGTCACCTGACCGCCGCTGCCGACCAGGGTCGGGTTCGACGACGAACGGCTGGTCACGGTCGTCCCGTTGACCGCCAGGTTCCAGTACAGCTTGCCCTTCTGCAGCGGCTCTCCGTCGTTGTCGACGTCGATGCGCTCGAAGAGCACGGTGATGTTCGGCATGGCAGGCTCCTTCTGTTCTGTCCTCGGCCTTTCCGAGTGACATCAACAGGAGCCGGCCATGCCGGTGGACCAATGAGGCGAATGACGTAGACGTCGATCGTGCCGTGCTTAGACCCTGTTTCAGGACTTGATGAAGTCCAGCAGGTCGGCGTTGATCGTCTCGGCTTCCGTGGTGGGCATGCCGTGCGGGAAACCGGCGTAGGTCTTCAACGTCCCGTTCTGCAGCAGCTTCGCGGACAGTGGGCCGGAATCGGCATACGGCACGATCTGGTCGTCGTCGCCGTGCATCACCAGCGCGGGCACCGATATCTTCTTGAGGTCCTCGGTGAAATCGGTCTGGGAGAATGCGACGATGCCGTCGTAGTGCGCTTTCGCGCCGCCCATCATTCCCTGCCGCCACCAGTTCTGAATGATCGCCTCCGACGGCTCGCGGCCCGGCCGGTTGAATCCGTAGAAAGGTCCCGACGGGAGCACCCGATAGAACTCGGAACGATGCGCGGCAACCTCCGCCTGCAGCCCGTCGAAGACGCCCTTGGGTAGTCCGCCGGGATTGGCGTCTGTTTGCACCATGATCGGCGGCACAGCGCTGATCAACACGGCCTTGGCGACGCGGCTCTCACCGTGGCGGGCGATGTAGTGCACGACCTCGCCGCCGCCGGTGGAATGACCGACATGCACCGCGTCGTGAAGATCGAGATGCGCAGTCACCGCAGCGAGATCGTCTGCGTAGTGGTCCATGTCGTGGCCGTCACTGGTCTGGGTCGACCGGCCGTGCCCGCGGCGGTCGTGGGCGATGACCCGGTAGCCCTGCTGCAGGAAGAACAGCATCTGGGTATCCCAATCATCGGCCGACAGTGGCCAACCGTGACTGAAGACGATCGGTTGCCCCGACCCCCAGTCCTTGTAGAAGATCTCGGTGCCGTCTGTGGTCGTGACCGTGCCCATGGGCGTGCTCCTTCGAGGGGGCGTGGCGATGTGCCGTCGTGGTTCGGGAGCATAAGGCGTGCACAATGCTTTGTTAAGGTGGAGGCATCAATGCGTGAGATATCCCGTTTGACCGAATATGCTGATCGACTGTTCGTCTCACCCAACAGGGCACTCCGAACCGTGCCGGGCGCTCGGCCCAACTCGGCCGCGACAGTGCCGTCGGCGGCCGTATCGCGCGGCGTCAGCAGGAGCGCGACCGGTGCACGGATTGCAGCGCCGCCCGATCGCTGCGGTCTCCCGCTCGCGTCCGACAAGGTGCGGGCCCATGGGGCCATCGTCCCAGGTGCAGTCGGCGGCGTCAGCCTGATGTGTCCGAAACAGGAATGCCGGACATTTCGATCTGTTGCTGTGAGTATGCGATGCACTACTCTGAGTTAACCCGCTGCGAGGGCATCGGGAGCCCTGGGGGTAAGCATGACCGGCACTCTGATCATCTCGGCGTCCGCTGTGATCACCATGGATCCCGACCGACCGCGGGCGTCCGCAGTCGCGGTCGACACTGCATCCGGCACGATCCTTTCGGTCGGCACGCTCTCCGACTGCCGCGTCGCGGCCCCCGGCGCCCCGGAGCATGACCTCGGCAGGACGGTCCTACTGCCCGGCTTCGTCGAGGCGCACAGCCATCCGTTCCTGTCCGGCGTCGTCACCCAGTCGCCCACGTACTGGATCGCGCCCTACGTCGGTTACCCGACGTGGGGCGACGTCACCGCGCTCTTCATCAAGGTGCAGGCCGATGTACCCGCCGGTGAGCCGGTCCTGTTCAACGGGCTCGATCGATTGCTGCAGCAGGTCGGGGAGCCCGACAACACCTTGCTGGACAGATTTTTCCCGGATCGACCGGTCGCTGTTTTCGACAACTCCGGTCACGAGGTCTACTTCAACAGTGCCGCCATTTCCCTTCTCGAATGGACCGGATCAATCCCACCCGCTGACCCGGCCGGTGCCAGGTATGGGCGGAATCCGGACGGCACGTCGAACGGCCGCGCATACGAGACCGCGGCGTTGATGGCCGTCGCAGGCCCACTGATGAAGGCGGCCATTCCGCACCCGCTGTATTCCGCGGCGCAGTGGTACGCGCTGATGGCGAAGGGCGGCATCACTGCGACCAGCGACATGACCTACAGCACGCCGTATCTCGTCGGATACGAGGCGCTGGCCTTGATACCGGATTGCCCCCTGCGGATCTCGCTGTATCACATGTCCACCGAGGACGACGCGGACAAGCCGCTGGAATGCAGGGTTCCGGAATCGATGGTCCAGAAGAAAGGAATAAAGCTGTGGGCGGATGGCTCGCCGTGGGTCGGCACGGCGGCACTGTCGTATCCCTACGTGGATTCCCCGACGGTCCGCAACGCCGGGATCCCGCTCGGACCGACCGGGGAATCAGCGATGAACTACACCCGTCGGGAACTGGACGAGGCGCTTGACCGCTTCAGTCCGCAGGGCTGGCAGATGGCGTTCCATGTCAATGGCGATGTCGGACTCGACGTCGTGCTGGACGCCTACCAGCGGGCGCTGGCTGTGCACGGCGTGGCCGGCACCGACCACCGTTGGCGCGTCGAACATCTCGGCGGTGCACGGGCCGACCAGTTCGCCCGGGTGGCGTCGCTGGGGGTGTTCGCATCGCTCGGCCCGTTCCAGTTCATCTATTGGGGTGACTTGCTCGACGGCGCGCTGTTTCCCGCCGACATCGGTTCGCAGTGGATGCGTTTCCGGGATGCCGTCGATGCGGGACTGTGCGTGTCGTTCCACAACGACGGGTCGGTGAGCCCGCCGCTGCCGCTGCTGAACATCCAGGCGGCCGTCACCAGGACGACTGCGTCCGGCGCGGTGCACGGCGTCGAACAGGCGATCAGCCTCGACCAGGCGGTCGCCGCGGAGACCATCGACGCGGCCCGCACCCTGCATCGCGACCACGAGGTCGGTTCGATCACCGTCGGGAAATTTGCGGACTTCGTGGAATTGTCCGCCGACCCGTGGACGGTCGATCCGGCGGTGCTGGTCGAGAAGGTGACGGTGCGCGCGACCTGGCGCGGCGGGCGACGGATCGACACCGATGCCTTCCTGGCCGAGGTCAAGGCCATCGATCCCGCCGAGCACGGGCATCTTGCCCGGCACGGCCTCCACTGTTGACCACCAAGGCGAGCCCCCGCCGATGACGCACGCCGGCTCGGTCGCGTCGCGCTGGGCGATCCCGTTGCTAGGGGTGATGGCCGCGGTGCAGGCCGCAGACCCCAATGTCGCCAACACGGCCCTGGTCGGCGCGAGTCGCGGGCTCGATATGAGCGGTGGGCTGCTGGCTCTGGCTGCCAGCATCTCCACTTTGACGCTGTCCGCGTCGGTCATCTCCACCGGGCTGCTGGCCGACCGGCTCGGTCGCCGGAGGGTGCTGATCGTCGCGCTTGCGCTGGCCGCCGCCGGGGATCTGATCGCCGGTCTGGCTCCGGTCCCGGCGGTGTTCCTGATCGGCCGGGCGTTGGCCGGTGTGGGGCTGGGGGCTGTCTTCGGGGCATCCTTCGCCTACATCAAGGACGTCACCGAACCGGGCCGGATCGCCGGCGCCATCGGCATCTTCGGTGCGGTCGCGGGCGCCGGGACGCTTTTGCTGACCTTCATCGGCGGCGCGCTGTCCTCGGTCGATTGGCGGATCGCCTTCGCGGTGGTTCCGTTGATCGCCCTGCTGTGCATGCTCGCGGTGAAGGTTGTGCTGCCTCCCACACCGCCGACGGCGCGTGTCCCCGCCGACGTCCCCGGGCAGGTGCTGCTCGCTGCCGGGATTGTCGGGGTGCTGTACGGGTTCAGCCACAGTGCACGAGGTCTGACCGATGTGCTGACGCTGGCCCCATTTGTCGCCGGCCTGGCTCTGCTCGGACTGTTCTTGTGGCGCGAGCAGCGCACCGAGACCCGCTTCTTCCCGGTGGCGATATTCCGGAATCCCGTTTTCCTGGCCGCCGTCTGTGCGGGTTTCGTCTACAACTTCGGTAATGCCGTCGGGTTCCTCCAATTGACGAACCTGTGGCAGTTCGTCAACGGCCTGACCACGCTCGAGGTCTCGTTGTGGCAACTGCCGCTGCTCGGAACGGGAATTGTGGCGGCGTTGGTGTTCGGCCGGCTGATGACCCGCGGGCTGTCCAGCGCCAACACCATCGCCATCGGGACCGCTACCGCAGCCACCGGTTTCCTGCTCCTCGCGGCGCTGCACGACGCCACGTCCATTCTGGGATTCCTGCCCGGTTCCATGCTGATAGGTGCGGGCGTGATCATCGCGTCGCTGCCTTTCGGCACCTTGATCATCTCCCAGGCTCCACCGCGCTTCTACGGCCCGGTGACGTCCTCACGCACGACCATCGGGCAGTTCTTCTTCGCGGCGGGATTGGCCCTGTCCACCGTCATGGTCGATCGGGTCACCGTCGGCGGGATCGTCAGGAAGCTCGACGCGGCAGGGGTGCCGCCCACCCAGACCGGCCAGGGTCTGGATGCCGTGACGGCGTTCGCCTCGACCGGCACGCAGCCCGGCACATCGCTCGGACAGCAGGCTCTGGCAGCCGGGACCGTCACCTATGGGACGGGTTTCGCCATCACCATGGTGACAACGGCCGTGCTGTTGGTCGCCGTCGGCGCGATTGGCTTCCTGTTGCTGCGGGCGGCATCGCGCAGCAGACCGTCTGCCGCGACGGTGGTCGGCTGAGCGGCCGGGTCTTCCGGGATGGTCACCCGACCTGGCGTGCGGAACACTCCTGCCATGTCCTATGACGAGGAATTGGCGGACCGGGTGCGCGCGCACGTCGAGCAGGAGAGCGGGCTCACCGAGAAGCGGATGTTCGGTGGCCTGGCATTCCTGGTCAACGGCAACATGGCCGTCGCGGCGAGCAGCAAGGGCGGGCTGATGCTGCGGGTCGACCCGGACCAGCTCGAGTCCCTGTTGCAGGAACCCGGCGCTGAACCTTTCGAGATGCGTGGTCGCGAGATGAAGGGATGGCTGCGCATCAACGCCGACGCCCGCACCCCTGATGAGGATCTCTTGAAGTGGGTCGGCAGGGGTGTCGATTACGCAAAGTCCCTGCCGGCCAAGTGATCCTGACCCAGGCGGTCGCCCGTGATGGCAGCGGTGGCACTCATGACGGCGACGGCAGCACGCGAAGCAGTAGTTCCAGTAGCGCAAGCTCGGTTTGATCAGGGGACAGACCCCCGTCGAACCGGAGAATCCGCCAGGTTGTGGCGTCGCAGATTGCCACGGCCTGCGCGAGTCGTCGCTCACGGACTGTCCGGTCTTCGAGGTGTGCGAGCGCCCCGGAAAACGCTTCGCGGCACCAGTTCACGTGGTAGATCCGGGCTCGTGCGGCCAGTTCCGGCACGCCGGGTGCCTGGTGCGCTTCGGAGTACAGCTTCAGAATCAGCAATCCGTGCTTCTCGTAGTAGCGGGTCAGTGCGTGCAGCGTGCTCGCCGGATCCTCTCCGCGCGCGGCCGACCGGTCAGCGGCAAGTCGGGCCATCTCACGTTCGACCGTTGCGGCCAGCAGTCCGTGTTTGCTTCCGAAGCGACGGATCACCGTCTGCACCGTGACGTTGGCGTCGGTCGCGACGTCCTCCAGGCGGATCTGGTCGTAGGGCAGCCTCGAGAACCGCTGCAGCATCGCGTCGATGATCAGCTCGCCGGTGCGCTCCGCAGCGTCGGCCCGGGCCGTCATCCGGTATGCGCGAGGGGTCTTGCTTTTCATGGGACTGACGCTAACATCAATATATTCATGTGAGTGACACTCACACCAACTAACGCAAGGAGGACGTCCGATGACCCGCCGCGACACCGCAGGCCCACCCGCCGACGAGCAGTCCGTCGAACGCACCGCCCGGGTCCCCACTCGCCTGGGCGACCTTCATGTCCGCACGATGGGTGAGGGCGCAACGACCGTCCTGTGGCCGTCGATGTTCGTTGACAGCCACAGCTGGGATCTGCTGATTCCTCTGATGCCGGCGGGGCGGCGGTACCTGTTGGTGGACCCGCCGGGGCTGGGGCTGAGCCAGTCACTACAGCGGGTCGTCGACATCTCCAGCGCCGCAGAGGCGGCCATTGACCTGCTCGACGAGCTGCGCGTGGACGGGCCTGTCGACTGGCTCGGCAACGCCTTCGGCGGACATGTCGGGTACAAGCTCGGGACCCAGCCGGGCGTCCTGCGCAGTCTGGTGGCGGTGAGCTCACCGACCGAGCCGGTTCCCTCGCCGCTGCGCCGCCAGATCAAGATGTTGCTGCCAGTCCTTCGATCGGCTGGACCCGTCGGCCCCGTCCGCGGTGCTGTCATGGCAGGGATGCTCACGGACGCCTCCGCGGAAGAGGAGGAGATCCGCCGGATCGTCATCGACTCGCTATCGCGGCCAACCCACCGCAGCTTGAGCATCGCTGTGCGGTCCTTCATCCTGAACCGTCTTGACGTCACCGACGAGCTCGCAGACCTGGCCGTGCCCAGCCTGTTCGTCGCGTCCGACGACCGCGGGGATTGGAGTCCGCAGGCCGCCGAATCTGCGGCCGCGCTGGCACCTTCCGCTGCGTCCGTGGTTGTGTGCGGCGCCCGCACCCTGATCCCGCTCGAGCAGCCGGACGCGCTGGCGCGTCACCTGCTCACCTTCTGGGAGCAGCTCCGCTGACGGCCAAACAGGGCAGGGGCAGCCGCGGTAAAGTAGTGCTTTACTGAGGCTAAATGACAGAAGGTGGGTGCGGATGGCGCGTCGCCACGCGGACCGCTCAGCCCGGCACAGTTGCGCAGTGCTGACCTCCCAAGAGCAGGCCTGGGAGATGCTGACCAATTTCACCGCCGACGGCATCGAGCGCGAGGAAAGAATTCTCATCGCGGGGCTGCGGGTCGACCAGTCGAGAGGTCTGTTGCAGCGGTTGCGGGAGGAGGACGGCGTGCACTGCGACGCCGCGATGGCGGACGGTCAGATCTTCGTCCTCGATGACGCGAGCGCACCGAACTTCGTCCCTCAGGAAACCAGGGATCTCACCGACGAACTGACCGCCCAGGTGGCGCAGGCGATCAAGGACGGCTACCGCGGGATCAGAGTCACCGGCCTGCATCGCGAACGGGGCGTCGGCCGTCACGAGGCGGCCCTCGACCAGTTGGCCGTTGATATCCCGCTGACGGTGTTGTGCCCGTACTTCGCGGCCGATCTGAGCGATCCGGAAGTCGAGTACGTGCGGGCGATCCACCAGGTGGAGATCCACGACGAGGCCGTCTACGACGACGGATCGCTGCGGATCACCCGTCCCCGGCGGGGTTGGGTGAAGCTGACCGGTCACTGGGACGCCGCCCACCACAGCGAGGCATTGGACGTCGTTGCGCGGGCCGCCGCAGCGGGGGACCGTGATGTCGACGTCGCCTCGCTCCGCTCCATCGACAGGGCCGCGATGTTGGCGATGTTGACGGAGATCCAGGGCGGGTTGCGGCTGCGGGCACCGCAGCCGCAGGTCAAGGCCCTCGTGGGTGAACTGGCTGTCTACTTCGCCACGCACGGACGGTCCCGCGCCTCCCGTTAGGCTGCGGACGTGTCCGAGCCGGCTGTGAACCCACCCAAGGCCTGGCTGTCCTGGAGTAGCGGGAAGGACAGCGCCTTCACTCTCGCGGTGCTCCGCGAACAGGCCGAGGTCGAGGTCGTCGGGCTGGTGACCACCCTCAACGCGCACGCGAATCGGGTCGCGATGCACGGTGTGCGGCGTCAACTCCTGGAGCAGCAGGCGCAATCTGTCGGCCTACCCCTGCACGCCGTGGACCTACCGTGGCCCTGCACCAACGAGCAGTACGAGAGCATCATGTCCGATCTGGTCCGCACAGCCGTCGCGCAGGGCGTTTCCGTCATGGCGTTCGGCGACCTGTTCCTCCAGGACATTCGCGCCTACCGGGAGCGCCAACTCGACGGGTCCGGGCTGCGGCCGGTCTTCCCGCTGTGGGGACGTGAGACCGCGTCCCTGGCCCTGGACATGATCCGCGGCGGAATCCGGGCGACCATCAGCTGTGTCGACGGCGGCCAGCTGGATGCGGCTTTCGCGGGCAGGTCGTTCGATGAGGACCTGCTCCGCGACCTGCCGGCAACTGCCGACCCGTGCGGTGAGAAGGGTGAGTTCCACACCTTCGTCTGGGACGGCCCGGGATTCGACCACCCGATTCCTGTGCGGACCGGAGAAACCGTCGAGCGTGACGGGTTTCTCTTCACCGACCTGCTGCCGGGTTGAACCAGCCCGACAACGCTGCCCGACAAACGCCGCCCGACAAACGCTGCCCGACAAACGCTGCCCGACAACGCTGCGGCACAGAAGGACGGGCCCTTCCCAGGGTCGGTGTAACGATCAGCCGGCCAGGCCGACCCACAGCAGGGCCGCGATGACCAGCCACCACCCGGCCCACACAGCGAGGTCGAGGCGGGTTCGGACGGCGGTGGCGACACCCCGTCCGAACCTGCCGTCGCCGAACGCCGCCGCGCGGTCCGCGATCCGGGTCAGGGTGGCGCAGATGACCACCAAGGCCGTGGTGATGCCGACGCACCACAGGCACAGTGCCCCGATGCTGAACGCGGTCTCGTACATGAACCAGCTCGAGAAGCACAGGAAGAAGACCGCCAGCCCCCAGCAGATCGCGACATATGCTCGGCTGAAGGCGGTTCCGAGCATCCCGGCGAGTGCGGCAGAGGCGAGGATCGCGAACATGATCGCGCCGATCAACGCGTTGGGCGGGCCGAGAACCGACGATTGCCATGCGGTCAGCACGTTGCTGCAGGACAAGGTCGCGTTGACGTCGCACGCCAGGCTCGCGAACGGATCCTTGAGGATGGTGATCTTCTCGATGATCTGAACCGTGGTGAAGCCGAGCCCGGCGAAGGTGGCGATGAGCACGATGCCCCACAAGTTGCGGGCCGTCCGATCACCAGCGGCCGTCGACTCGTCAGGCAACGCTCCTGCCGCATCCTGACCGAACCCGGCCGATTCCAGTGATGTCATGGCTACCCCCTGGGCCGGCCGGCGTCTGCCGTTTTGCCCCGTCTGACTGTTTCCTTCAAACCCTAGTCCGGAGGGCCTCAGCGTTCTCGGATGCAGTGACCGACGTCGCGGTCAACGAGCTCGACCGGCAGCGCGCCGATTCAGTGAAAATTCACGCCCATCAGCCGCACCTGCTCGGGCGACTGATCACTGACGGCCAATGAGCAGCACTCCACGGGGACGTCGACAGTATTTCGGGCGTGTCAACTCGACAGCGCGGTAACTACGTGCGACTGCATCGACTCCCGATCGAGGAATGTGATGGGCGGTATCAGCCTTTCAAGGTGCCGAGTTCGAAGGCCTGCTTCAAGATCCCAGATCTGAGCAATGGGAAAGAAATAGACAATCGAGCAGGCAGCTGACGAGCTAGCCGGGGGTGACTACTCTCGGTCATCTTTGGGTCGGTGGCGGCGCGCTGCGTGTGGTGACAGGTGCGCCACGGCGACCCGTGCGCGCCTGCCGGTCACACACAGAGAACCGTCACGCCTGACGGCGGTCCGTTGGAGAAGTACCAGCCGGAGATTGCCTGAGAAAGCTGTGGTCTCGGCTGGCGCCGCCTACTTCTTCTTATTATGGTGCAGAGGTGGAAGCGCTCTCAGGGGTGCTTCCGTCTTCACCCGCCGACACTGTGGGAGCCGCCGTCCGCGGCCGTCATGCTCGCGGCGACTCCGATAACAGTCCGTTACATCAGAGAAGATTGGTTCTTCTACATGCCTCAGCGCAACGGAACGACAACGACGGACACCAAATGGCGCGGAGGCATCGCTGCGAGGTTTCGGGGTGCGCGCCGGGGGCTGATCGCCGGTCTCGCGCTGGTGACCGCCGTATCTGTTCTGGGCACGGTAGCTGTGGTGAATTCGGAGCCGGCTGACGCTGCCGTTGCCGCGGTGACACCCAATTTCGGACCCAACGTCACCGTTTTCGATCCCAGCATGTCGACTGCTCAGATCCAGGCGGCGGTCGACGCGATAGCGGCCAGGCAGATCGACAACGAGATGGGAACGGCCCGCTATTCATTGCTCTTCAAGCCGGGGACCTACGGGACGGGCGCCGCCCCGCTCAAGTTCCAGGTCGGCTACTACACCGAGGTTGCCGGTCTCGGCAGGAATCCCACGGACGTCGTGATCAACGGCAGCGTCGACGTCTACAACCGCTGCCTGCCCCCGCCGCCCGATTCCAACCTGGCGACCTACTGCGTCGCGTTGAACAACTTCTGGCGTTCGCTGTCCAATCTGACGGTCAACGTCTCGGGCGGCACGACCGATTGCCGCAAGACGGGCATGTTCTGGGCCGCCTCGCAGGCGTCACCGATGCGCCGGGTGAACATCAACGGGAACCTGACGCTGATGGACTACTGCACCGACCAGCCGCAGTGGGCGAGCGGCGGGTTCATCGCCGACTCCAAGACCGACTCGGTGACCAACGGCTCGCAACAGCAGTACATCGTGCGCAACAGCAAGGTCGGCAGCTGGTCCAACGGAGTCTGGAACCAGGTGTTCGCCGGCACGATCGGCGCGCCGGCCACCAACTTCGCCCAGTCCATCACCAACCCCGACGGTCAGCCGGGCTCAGGGACGTACACCACCCTCGCCGCCAACCCCGTCAGCAGAGAGAGGCCGTACCTGTACGTCGACTCCTCCGGGAACTACAGCGTTCTCGTGCCGACTGCGCGCGTCAACTCGGCGGGCACGACGTGGCAAGCCGGGCCGACTCCTGGTACCTCGCTGCCGCTCTCCAGCTTCTACCTCGCAAAGCCATCGGACTCCGTGTCGACGATCAACGCCCAACTCGCCGGCGGCAAGAACCTGCTGCTGACGCCGGGCGTCTACAACGTGGCGTCGAGCATCGCGATCAACCGGTCGGGCACCGTCGTCCTCGGAATGGGGATCGCGACGCTCACCGCCGTGAACGGCTCGGTGCCGGTCACCGTCGCCGACGTCCGCGGTGCAGTCATTGCCGGGATCATGATCGATGCCGGCACGGTGAACTCACCTGCGCTGATGACCGTCGGGACAGCGGGTGTCGGACCCGGGTGTACCGATCCGGCGAACCCCACGACGCTCAGCGATGTGTTCTTCCGGATCGGCGGTCCGCACGTGGGCAAGGCCACGCTCGGCCTGGTGGTCCACAGCGATGACGTCCTGATGGATGACATCTGGTCGTGGCGGGCGGACCACGGCGTTCCGGGCAGCTTCGGCTGGAACGTCAGCCCATCCGACACCGGACTGGTTGTCAATGGCGACAACGTCACGGGCACAGGCATTTTCGTCGAGCACTACAAGAAGTACAACGTGATCTGGAACGGCGAGAACGGCCGGACGATCTTCTTCCAGAACGAGATGCCCTACGACCCGCCGAATCAGACCGCATGGCGTACCGGCCCGGTGCTGGGCTACGCCGGATACAAGGTGGCCGACACGGTCAAGAAGCACGAACTGTGGGGCGGCGGTAGCTACATCTACACCAATGTGGACAGGACGATCCACGCCACCCGCGCCTTCGAGGTGCCCGTCACCCCGGGCGTCAAATTCCACAGCCTGCTGACAGTGCAGCTGCTCGCCGGGCTGATCGACCACGTCATCAACAACACCGGTGCGGTCACCCCGGGTCCTGTCGCTGCGCCGAGCTTCGTCACCCATTTCCCGGCCGGCGCCACCAGCAGCCCGTACGTACGGCCCGTCAAGACCCTGGTGCCCTGCACGAACCAGCCGCCGCCCACCACCACACCGACCGTCCCCCCGACAACGACCACGCCGACAGTTCCACCGGCAACGACCACTCCGACTACCCCCACCGTGCCGACAACGACCACTCCAACAACGACCACTCCAACAACGACCACTCCAACAACGACCACCAAGCCGACCGTCCCCACGTCGACCCCGACATCCGGCACACCGATCAGCGGCCCCGGCAACCTCCGCTGGAGCACCGGGAGCACCAGCGTCACGCTGACCTGGAGCGGTGATCCGGCGGCGACGTACGACATCCTGCGCGGCGAAGGCGGTGTCAAGATCGCCAGCGTCAAGGGGCTGACGTTCACCGACTCCGGCCTGAACGTCAACACCCCGTACGTCTACTCGGTGCGGGGGACCGGCGGCACCACACCGCAGATCACCGCGGTGACCGGGACACAGCCGACAAGTACCTCACCACCCACGTCCCCATCAACGACGTCCCCATCAACGACGTCCCCAGCGACGACGGTCCCGACCGGCACGACCGGCCCACCCGTCACCGGGGCGCCGTCGAACCTGCGAAAGACCGGCCAAACGGCCAGCACCATCTCACTCGGCTGGACCGGTTCCGCGTCGGGCAGCTACGACATCCTGCGGGGCGAGGCGGGGGACAAGATCGCCACCGTGACGGGCACCAGCTTCACCGACATCGGTCTGCTGGCCAACACGCCCTACGTCTATTCGGTGCGGGGCGCGGGAGTCACCACGCCGCAGATCACGCTCACCATCAGCTCGACGTTCTCCGGGACCCGCGCGCTGTTCTAGCGGACCGAGAACCGTTCCTGGCCTCCTCGGAACTGCGCTGGTCTGAGCGCGATCGAACCCGATCCATCCTGCCGACGTTGATCTATCGGCAGGAGTGTGCCCAGGCGAACGACCGGGAGGTCAGTGTGCGAAGAACGGTGTTCACGGTGCTGGTGGCTGTTGCGATGGTGCTGGTCGGCGGGCAGGCGGTGGCCCAACCCGCAGTCCAGCAGCACGGCAAAGGGAACTTCCCCGAACTGATCGCCTTGCCGAACGGCTTCGCGCCAGAGGGCATTTCGATCGGACGCGGAACGTCGTTCTACGTAGGGTCACTCGTCAACGGGGCGATCTACCGCGGCGACCTCCGCACCGGCAAGGGCGCGATCCTGGTGCCCGGCGAGGCGGGGCGCATCGCGGTCGGCACCGAGGTCGACAAGCGCAACCGGCTCTTCGTCGCCGGAGGCCCGACCGGAGCGGCACGGGTGTACGACGCGGGCTCGGGCCGGCTGCTTGCGACCTACCAACTGGCCACCGAGGCCAGCTTCATCAACGACGTGGTCGTCACCAAGGACGCCGCCTACTTCACCGACTCTGTCAACCCGGTGCTGTACGTCGTTCCGTTCGGACGCGGCGGTCGGTTGCCGGCACCGGGCAGCGTTCGGGTGCTGCCGCTGACCGGAGAACTCCAGTACGCGGAGGGCTTCAACGTCAACGGCATCGAGGCGTCACCGGACGGCCGGACGCTGCTGGTCGTGCAGTCCAACACGGCCAGCCTGTTCACGGTGTCCGCCCGCACCGGGGTGACCGCCAAGGTGGACCTCGGCGCCTTCCAGGTGACCAACGGTGACGGCCTGCTGCTGCGTGGCAGGACGCTGTACGCGGTGCAGAACCGGCTGAACCAGATCGCGGTGATCAAGCTCGACCGCGGCTACCGCTCCGGCTCGTTGATCCGGACGATCACCGACAAGGACTTCGATGTGCCGACAACCGTTGCGGCGTCCGGCTCGTCGCTGTACGCGGTGAACGCGCGGTTCGGGACGCCGGTGACCCCCGACACCCAGTACGACGTCGTCCGGGTGTCGGCCCGCTGACGCCTCCGGGCAGCGAATGACCGAACCGCTCCCGTGCACGATGACCCGACAATGCCGGGTCGTGCAACGGAGCGGTTCGGTATTGCTGACAGAACTCAGCGGTCAGCTCACGGGCAGCTGACCAGGATCTGCCTGTTCTCCGGCGGGGTCGGGACCGCAGGATCGCCGGCGTCGTTTGATGTGGTCGATGGTTCCGGCGAGGTTGAGCGGCACCGCCACCAGGTTGTGGAACCGGACGCCCGTCCGCACCGGCACCTCGAGCCGGGCGTGCGACCTACTCCCAGTGGGAGTGGTTCCATCTCCGACGGCACCCTCGTGACCTGGACCACACTCCGCGACTCGGCCGTCACCGGACAAAGTCAGGATCGCGGCGGAAGCCGGTGCAGGTCGACGTCGGTCAACGTTTCGTCCAACAGGGTCGCCGTCAGGAAGCTGAACTGGGGCATGCGCCGGCGGTCGGTCGGCGAGCCGGGATTGAGCAGCCGCATTCCAGCCGGAGTGGTGCTGTCCCAGGGAATGTGGCTGTGTCCGAACACCAGCAGATCCGTATCGGGGTGGTCGCGGTCGGCACGGACTTCACGCCCTGCCTTGGCGCCTGTCTCGTGCACGACGGCGATCCGCAGCCCCTCCAAGGTCACCCGGGCGACCTCGGGCAGCCTGCTGCGGAGCTCGGGACCGTCGTTGTTGCCGTAGACCCCGATCAGCCTGGCGGACCGGGACTCCAGTTCGTCGAGCAGTTCGATTCCCACCCAGTCGCCGGCGTGGATGACCACATCCGCGGTGTCGACCTGGTCCCAGACCTGCGGGGGCAGTTCCTTCGCCCGAACGGGGAGGTGGGTATCGGAGATCATCAGCAGGCGCACCGGAACATTGTCGGCGCCGCGTGCAGCAACGGCTCCGTCAGGTCGACCCCTGCTCAGACGTCGACGACGGTATCCCTGTCCTTACCGGCTGCTTTGGACCGATACATGGCCGAATCGGCCTGCACCAGAAGGTGTTTCGGTTCCGGACGCGGTCGGCCGTCGGGCCGGTACGTCGCGATCCCGACGCTCGCGGTCACCGTGAAGTCTGCGGCCGGTCCGTTCAGCGGGCGCCGGACCTCCGCGCGGATCCGTTCCGCCAGGACCGTGGCCGCGGCCGCGTCGGTGTCCTCACACAGGACGACGAACTCGTCTCCGCCGAAGCGGGCCGCCGTGTCCTGGGCACGCACCGACGCGGTCAGCCGGGCCGAGACCTGCTCGAGGACGGCGTCGCCCAGGAGGTGTCCGAGCGCGTCGTTGATCGGTTTGAAGCCGTCGAGATCCATGAAGATCACCGCCATCGGTTGCCCCTGCCGGTGCGCGCGGTTCACCGCCTGGGTCAGCCGGTACTGCAGCAGCTGCCGGTTCGCCAGCCCGGTGAGCTGGTCGTGCATCGCCTGGAAACGGAGCTGCTGCTGCAACAGGATGCGTTGCAGGGCCTGGTTCGCCTGCCCGGCCAGTGCGCCGGCCAACTCCTGCTCGTGATCGTCCAGCCGGCGGTCACCCTCGAAGAAGCAGGCGAGCACTCCGACGTGGTTGCTGTGCGGGGACAGTGCGATGACGTACACCGCTCCGAGCCCGACCGCCGCCAAGGCTGGGGCCAGCGACGGGCTCAGCACATCGGCCTCTGCAATGCTGCTGACGGAGACGGCCGCACCGGAGCGCAGGACATCCGCCTCGGGTCGATCCGAATCGATGGCGGCCGAGTTGCCGAGCGGGTTCGACCCGCCGACCGTGCGGATCCTGCCGGACTCCCTGTCGGGCATCATGACCGCGCACGCTGCAGCGTCGAACGCTGTCCGAACGGTCCGGGCAAGCATTCCGGCCAGCGTGTCGACGGTCGATGCATCACCGAAGGCGGTCGACGCACGTTGCAGGACGCGGACTCTGGCCTCGGATCGCTCGACCGCGCGACGGGCGGAAATCATCTCCAATTCGTAGTCCTTGCGGCCGGTGGCGTCGAACACCGCCATGCGGGTCCCCCCGGCCGACCCGCCGGTTGACGGCCGGAGAGTCGAATTCGCCAGCACGGGGAGCGTTCGCTGCCCGTTGCACTGCAGGACGAGCGCAGCCTCCCTCACCTCACCGCCGAGTCGGACGACCGGCAGGAATCCGGTTTCATATGCCCGTCGACTGCCGCCGGACAACAGCTCTGCGAACGGCCGGCCGATGATCTGCAACCGGGTGTAGCCGGTCCACCGCAGGAACGTGTCGTTCGCCCGGGTCAATACTCCGTCCTCGGTCGTCGACAGCAGGCCGCAGGGAGCGTTCTGGAACTCGTCGAACAGCGCGAACCGGTCGTCCCCGTCTGCATCGAGCGGCTGGGGCTGTGTCGCTTTAACCCGTCGGGCCGCACCGGCGTTCATCGGGTGAACGTCACGACTACGGCTGCCATGTCGCTCCCTGCCGGCGAAGAGCGGCATCTGTCGGTTCTTCATGTGGCGCCTCGACCGGTCGTCCACGTCGAGGCAGGCGATGACGGATAGTAATGGCGACTTAACACAGTGTAGCAAAAGAGTGTCCGTCGCGGGAAAGAATCGGTCGCGGTCGGAGTGAAATCAACGCTGCGCGAGACGTGGGACCTTGGCCCCTGTCGAACCGGCTTTGGCTGCCGCGAGACTGATGGGTGCGGTGGCGACGGGCCGCCAATCCCCTTGGATCGTGGTGAGCGAGATGACAACCCTGCGGCGCGGGCGTGCTTCCGGTGCGGAGTTGACCGTCGCACGCGGCGGCGAACCGACGACGGCCCAGAGCGAGTGACAGAACTCCGGGAGGCCGAATGGCTGGCGGCGGCGAACCGCCTGCTGCCCGGGATCCTGCCTGCCGAGGAGTTCGTCAACCGGACGGCGGCGGCTGCCCGCAGCGCCGGTTTTGCCAGCGGTGACACCCTGCCGCTGGTGGCCACCTGCCGCGACGAATTGCTGGTCGGCTTCACCGAGCTGGTGGACCGTGCCTGGGGACCGCATTTCCCGATCGGATCGCTCGGTGGTCTGGTGTTCGCCGGTGTCAGCGGTGTGGGCGCGGCGGTTGGTCATGCGCCGGATCGCGGCCGACGTCGGGTGGTTCTCTTCGCGATGCCGCACGTGGGAATCGCCGGCGACGGCACGGTCGGACTGGTCCGGCGGCCCGGGCAGCGGACCGGTTCGCCCGCATGCGGCCCGCTCGTGACGTTCCTGCGGGAAGTCCGCGCCGGCGATCTGCGGTTGGAGTACGACCGGCTCGATCCTGAGATGAGCCTGCTGCGGACCCGCCTCGCCCCGGCGATGCTCGGTGGCGACCTGCCGGACCTGCTGACGTTGACCGCGGTCGCCCGCGACGCGGCGGTCAGTGACATCGGCGAGATCAGCTGCCTCACCGGCGGGGACGGAGCCGCAGTGGTGCTCAGCGGCATCGTCGTCCACGGGCCGTTCGGCCAGGAATTCGTCGCACCACACCTGGCTGAGATTCGTTTCGCGCCCGGTGCCGACGAGCCTGTGCGGCCGCTGAACTGGTGACGCCGGAGCCCGTTCCGTACCTTGCTGGGTGCTTCGTCCGGCTCGGACACCTTGCTGTTCATCAGGTTTCACCCCTGAGGGGTGTGGAGTTCAGCGGAAATGTGATGGGCTGAGCCGCCCGGGGAACACCCTCGGCGACCACTTTCCCGATCCCCGTTCGGGCATCGCAGGCCACCGCCGGCGTCCGCACGAACAGAAGGAGACCCATGACAACGACTGTTCGGCGGCGACTCGGTGCCGCCGGCATCGCCGCTGCCACTGCGTTCACCGTCCTGGTGGCCACCGGCCCGAATTCGGCGGCCGGAGCACCGGCGAACACTGCGGCCGCGGCAGGCTCGTCCGAATCATCCGGCTCGTCCCGACCGTCCGAAGGGCCCGAAGCCGGTCGACGTGCAGCTGTTGGCACTGAACGACTTCCACGGCAATCTCGAACCGCCCAGCGGTTCCAGTGGGCGCATCCAGACGGGCGTGGACAGCTCCGGGGCGGCGGTCAACGTCGATGCCGGCGGAGCCGAGTACCTGGCCACCGAGTTGGCCCAGCTTCGCAAGCAACAGAAGAAGAAGAACAGCATCACGGTCGCCGCCGGTGACCTGATCGGTGCCTCACCGCTGCTGTCCGCTGCCTTCCACGACGAGCCGACCATCGAGTCCCTGAACCTGGCAGGTCTGCAGTACGCGAGCGTCGGCAACCACGAGTTCGACGAGGGCGCAGCCGAACTGCTGCGCATCCAGAACGGCGGCTGCCACCCGGTCGACGGCTGCGCCGACGGGACGCCGTACAAGGGCGCCGAATTCCAGTACCTCTCGGCGAACGCCTTCGTCACCGAGACGGGCAAGCCGCTGCTCCCGCCGTACGCCATCCACAAGGTGCAGGGCGTCAAGATCGGCTTCATCGGGATGACGCTCGAGGGCACCAAGGAGATCGTCAGCCAGCAGGGTGTCGCCGGTCTGGACTTCGCCGACGAGGTGGCGACCGCGAACAAGTACGCCAAGGAACTCCGCCGCAAGGGCGTCGAGACGATCGTCGTGCTGCTGCACCAGGGCGGGTCGCAGACCGGCCCGAACGCCTACGACATCAACGGCTGCAACGGGCTGACCGGCCCGATCGTCGACATCGCGGCCGGCATGGACCCGTCGATCGACGTCGTGATCAGTGGGCACACCCATCAGGCCTACAACTGCGAGCTGTCCGGGAAGCTCGTCACCAGCGCCAGCTCGTTCGGCCGGTTGGTGACCGACATCGACCTGAAGATCGACCGGCGCACCGGTGACGTGATGTCGGCGGGCGCCGAGAACGTGATCGTCGACCGGAGCCTCGCCAAGAACAAGTCACAGACCAAGCTGATCGAGCGGTACCGGGTGGCACTCGGGCCCATCGCCGACGAGGTCGTCGGCGAGACCTCGGCCGCCCTGGTGAGGGCGCAGGAAACGCTGTTCGGCACCTTCCTGGGCGAGTCGCCGCTGGGCAACGTCATCGCCGACGCCCAGTTGGCAGCGACCGACGACGAGCAGAACGCGGTGGCCGCCTTCATGAATCCGGGCGGCGTGCGGGCCGATCTCGATGCCGGTCCGGTCACCTACGAAGAGGCCTTCACGGTCCAGCCGTTCGCGAACAACCTGGTGACGCTCGACCTCACCGGCGCGCAGATCCAGTGCCTGCTGGAGCAGCAGTTCGTGGTCGGCCGGACCCTGCAGCCGTCGTCGACGGTGTCCTACGTCGTCGACCCGAGCGGCTCCATCGGGACTGTTGCTGATCCGTGCGCCGGTGACGTCGTTCGCGACGAGAGTGTGCAGATCGGCGGGTCCGTGATCACCGACAGCGCGACCTACCGGGTCACGGTGAACAACTTCCTGGCCGGCGGCGGCGACGGTTTCTCGGTGTTGACCGGCGGTACCAACGCGGTCACCGGCGTCATCGACCTGGACGCCTTCACCGCGTACCTCACGGACGCGTCGCCGGTGGCGGCTCCGGCTCTCGACCGGATCACGGTCGCGGCCGGGTGAGCTGAACCCGTTTCGACGGAAGGGGCGGTCGCCGGGCAACCGGTGACCGCCCCTTCTCGAGTCCGCGCGCCTGTCGCGACGTCGGGCGTCAGAAGAGCAGCTGGCGACCGACGGCCAGGGCGTAGAGCAGCTGGCCGAACCTGTTGGGGTGCAGGGCCCCGCCCGGATCCTCTGCCGGCGCGCCGGGCGTCCCGGGTGGGGTGAACAGATAGATCGCCGGGGCCGCGCTGCACAGGTCATGACCCTCGAACAGCGCACTGACCGGCGCATGACGGAGGTGATGCCGGCGGGCGGCCTCCTTGATGACGCCGTTCAACGCGGTGACCATCTGCTGTGCGATCGCCAGTTCGCCCGCTGTCATCACGGCGCTGCAGACCTCACCGCCGTCGCCGAAAAGGCTGGGGTAATCGGTGACGACCACCCGCGCTCGCGACCCTGTCGTGTCGAGGCGGTCCTGAATCGCCGTGTAGAGCGCGTCGAGCAGTCCCGGCCCGGTGACCGGGATGCTGTCGATGACCTGCTGAATGGTCTGCCCGTTGCGCAGGGTCGTCGACGGCGTGCACTCACCGGTGAGGCAGATGGTCTCGATCTCGCCGACGAAGTAGTCGTTGCCAAGGGCCTGCACGGTGACGACGTCCGTCCGGCGGGTGATGCTGTCGACCTGGGGGGCTTCGGTGCCGTTCGGCCCGATTCCGGACACCTGGGTGGTCGTGGCCCCCGAGCAGGCGACAAACGCCTGCAGGCGGATGGCCTTCAGCTTCGCCAGCAGCGGTCCGTACGCGTCATCCGAGCGTTTGCACTTTCCGGAGTCCGCGAGGTACGGAGTGTTCCCGACGCCGCTGGCGAACGAGTCGCCCAGCACCACAAGGTCCAGCCGGCCACGGGGCGCCGACGTCCGATCAGCGGCACCGGCTCCCGTGTCGACAAATTCGTCGCCAGCACGTTCGGTGCCAACGGCTTCCGCATCAACACCTCCCGCGCCGACACCTGCCGCGCCAACAGCGGCCGCGGTACCGACTCCCGAGACCGACATTGCCGCCGTGAGCAGCACCCCGAGAACCACGCGTACCGATCGACTTTGTCGCATGGCGGTCATCCCTTCCCCGGCAAGCAGCCAACCGCCGACGCCGCCCTGTGTCCATAGGCTGTCCAGGTCAACCGTTGCTGCGAATGCTGGGTTTGGAAAGACGGCAACAGGAAACCGTGCAGCAATGGTCTCGATCGGCTTCCACGCCTCCCACGAACAGGTGCACCCGCGAGTGCTGTTGCGCGACGCCGTGCACGCCGAGGAGGCCGGCTTCGACGCGGTGATGTGCTCGGATCACCTGGCGCCGTGGACCAATGCCCAGGGTCACTCGGGTTTCACCTGGACCTGGCTGGGGGCAGCGTTGCAGGCCACCCGGCGGGTGCCGATGGGTGCTTTCCACGCGCCCGGTCAGCGCTACCACCCGGTGATATCTGCCCACGCGATGGCCACCACGGCCGCGATGTTCCCGGACCGTCTGCCATGGGTGGCGCTGGGCAGCGGCGAGGCGCTCAACGAGCACGTCACCGGTGACAGGTGGCCGGTCAAGGCCGATCGCATGGAACGGCTACGAGAATGCGTCGACATCATGCGGGCTTTGTGGAGGGGCGAGGAGGTCACGCACAACGGTCATGTCGTCGTCGACCGGGCCAAGCTGTGGTCGCTTCCCGACCGGCCACCGGACCTGGTGGCGGGTGCGGTGAGTGCGGAAACCGCTGCCTGGGCCGCGCGCTGGGCGGATGGGCTGATCACGGTGAATCAACCGCCGGAGACGCTCCGCCGGGTCATCGGTGCCTACCGCGACGCGGGCGGCAGCGGTCCGGTACGGCTGCAGGTCCACCTGTCGTACGCCGACAGCGAGGAAGAGGCGCTGGCCATCGCGGTGGACCAGTGGAAGGGAAACTGCGTGCCGACGACGCTCGCGTGGGAGTTGCAGACACCCGAGCAGTTCGAGGCGGCGACCCGGCACGTGCCGGATTCGGAGGTGGCTGCCAATGTGCGGGTCTCGGCCGATCTCGGCCAACACCGCGAGTGGATTCAGGAGTACATCGATCTCGGTTTCGACGATCTCTTCCTGCACCATGTCGGGCAGAGCAACAGCGATTTCATCGATGCGTTCGGGCACTCGGTCCTGCCGCAATTGCAGGCGGCCGCATGAAAGCCACCAGAACCGGCGACCTATGGTGGAAGACGGCCGTCATCTACTGCCTCGATGTGCAGACGTTCTACGACTCGGACGGCGACGGAATCGGTGATTTTGAGGGACTTTCCCAACGGCTCGACCATCTGGTCGAACTGGGCGTCACCGTGGTATGGCTGATGCCGTTCTATCCGACCGCCGATGTCGACGACGGCTACGACATCACCGACTTCTACAACGTCGATCAGCGGCTCGGCACCCTCGGCACTTTCGTGGAGTTTCTCCGGGCGGCCCGCTCCAAGGGTCTGCGGGTGATAGCGGATCTCGTCGTCAATCACACCAGCGCCGACCATCCGTGGTTCCGCTCGTCCCGCTCGTCTGTCGACTCGCCGCACCGTGACTGGTATGTCTGGCAGGACGAGCCCGGCCCCGAGCGGCCCGGTGATGTGGTCTTCCCCGATCGGGAGACCAGTATCTGGGCCAAGGACCGGAAGACCGGTCAGTATTACCTGCACCGCTTCTACCGCAGCCAGCCGGATCTGAACGTCGCGAATCCGGAGGTGCGGAATGAGATCGCCCGCATCATCGGATTCTGGATGGAATTGGGTCTGTCCGGGTTTCGGGTCGACGCCGTGCCTTTTCTCCTGGAGACGTCGGGAATCGATGGCGGCGCCGAACAGCTGCCGAAGCCGCATGATTACCTCAGGGATCTCCGATCGTTCCTCGGGAGGAGAAACGGCGAGGCGATCATGCTCGGCGAGGTCAATCTGCCGCACACCCAGGCGCTGGAGTTCTTCGGCGACGAGAACGGCAACGAACTGACGATGCTGTTCGACTTCCCGACGATGCAGGCGATGTTCCTCAGCCTGGCGCGGCAGGAGGCCGGCCCGCTTCGCTCGGCTCTGGTCGGTCGGCCGCCGAGCCCGAGTGACGCCCAGTGGGCGGTCTTCGCACGCAACCACGACGAGTTGACGCTGGACAAGCTCAGCGGTGCCGAACGCCAGGAGGTCTTCGCCGCCTTCGGTCCCGACGAGAACATGCAGCTCTACGGCCGCGGACTGCGCCGGCGGCTGCCGACGATGCTGGATGGCGACGCGCGCCGGATCCGGTTGGCGTACAGCCTGACAATGTCCCTGCCCGGAACGCCGACCCTGTTCTACGGCGAGGAGATCGGGATGGGGGAGAATCTCGACCTGGACGGGCGAATGGCGGTGCGGACGCCGATGCAATGGCGGGCCGGCGCCATGGGCGGCTTCAGTACGGCCGAGGATCCGTCGTTGCTCTCCCGGCCGTTCCCGGCGCCGCCCTACGGACCGGACCAGGTGAATGTCGTCGACCAACGGCACGACCCGGATTCTCTTTTTTCCTTCCTGCGTGGCCGGATCCGTGCCTACCGGGAATGTCCCGAACTGGGCTGGGGCACGCTGTCGGTCCTCGAGCATGATGTGGCGGCCGTCTTCGCCCATCGGTGCGACTGGGGCAGTGGCTCGCTGCTGCTGTGCCACAACCTGGGGACCTCGCCCGAGACGGTGTCGCTGACGTTGCTCGGTCAGCAACCCGGCACCAGGGTCGTGGATCTGTTCGACCACACCACCGAGCTGATGGTCGCCGATGACAGTTCGGTGACGATCGAGATGGAACCGTACGGCGCGCGCTGGTTCCGGTTGCTGACGGGTAGCAGTACGGAGCTCATCTAGCCACTACACCTGTTGTACTCACCCACTACAGGTGTAGTGTCTGCCCATGCCGAGCCGCCGCGACGCAGTGCTGGACGCGGCGATCGGTGTGCTCGGGTCGCAAGGCGTCCGTGGCGTGACCCACCGTGCCGTGGACGCGGCCGCCGGCCTGCCGATGGGCTCGACGTCCAACTACTTCAGAACCCGGGACAGCCTGTTCGCAGCCGTCGTCGACCGTGTGGTCGACGTCGAGCGGAGCGAGTGGGAGGGCATCGCCGCGACGATCGATCCGCGCACGCCCGATGAACTGGCGGCGGCGCTCGGTGCCTTTGCCCGGGCCGCCACCGGTCCGCATCGCCTGGTCACCGTCGCCCGGTATGCGCTTCTGGTCGAGGGTGCCCGGTACCCGCCGCTGCGATCGCCGCTGGCGGCCGGTGGCAACCGGGTCAACCTGTATTTCGAGAACTGGTTGCGTCGCATCGGGTCTCGGCACCCGAACCGCGATCTGCGGCTGATGGCCAACGCGGTCACCGGCTACATCCTGCACGACCTGGCGATGCCCGATCCGTTGTTCGATCCCACCTCCGACCTGACGGACCTCATAGAGGTTCTGGTCGGCGCGGCGGTCGACACGGGTGCCGGCGCGACGCCCCGACCCTGAGGAAGCGATGGACGATGAACGACGACGACGTCTGGCGGGCGATCGATGCGCAGCGGATCGCCCTGGCAGAAATCCTGGATGACCTGTCGGAACAGGAGTGGCGTCATCCGTCGCTCTGCGAGGGGTGGACGGTGCGGGACGTCGCCGCCCACCTGACGATGCAACAGATCGGCTTCGGGGATCTGCTGCGTCAGACGCCGCTGGTGGTCGCGGCGAGAGGAAACCCGAACCGGGTGATCCACGACGCTGCATGCCGCCGCGCAGAACAGCCGACGGACGCCCTCGTGGCTCAGATCCGCGGAACGGTCGGGTCCCGTCGGCACAACATCGGAGTGACCTGCCGGGAGACGCTGATCGACATCCTGGTGCACAGTCAGGACATCGTCATCCCGCTCGGCCTCCGGTTGGATCTGCCGCCGGATGCCGCGGCAGCGGCCGCGACGCGGATCTGGTCGCGCGGTTGGCCGTTCTACCCGCGCCGGCGCCTGCGGGGCTACCGGCTGAGCGCGACGGATATCTCGTGGACGGTGGGGGCGGGCGAGGAGGTCAGCGGACCCATCGCGTCGATGCTGCTGCTGGTCACCGGCAGGCTGACCGGTGTCGATCAGGTGGTGTCGCCCTGACAGAGATGGATCGCGATCGCCCAGGCGACGAACACGACCCAAACTCCTATGTCGAACAAACTCGCCAGATCGTGCACGGTTTCCCCCAGCCGGTGCGGTCGCGTGTCGGTGTGCGCGTATTCCTGTGATGCGGACGGTTGTTGTGGCACGGTCGGTGCTGTCTCCATGTCCTGGAGGCCGGTGGTTCTCTCTTCGCGAGAGCTCGCTCCGACGATCGACGCCCGCTCCGCCGCTGAACCCATCAGGGGGAGCTGCGCCACGAGGATGAGCCGGCGCATCCAGCGTTCCGTTGTGCCGGCCAGTGCACGTCCGCGCGCTGCAAGCGGGTGGCCGACGGCGTCCCGTACCTTCGACCGACACGCTCGGGTGACCGGATCGCCCGGGCCGGGGCGGAAGTTGACCCTGCAGCGCCATGACATCACCGCAACGAACCACCCAGGGACGACGTGCCGTCGCTGCTCTGCTCGTGCTCTCCTTCGCCGCCGGCGCGGCCGACGCCTTCGCCTTCCTGCTGCTCGGCGGGATCTTCACCGCGAACATGACCGGCAACCTCATCCTCGCGGGACTGCCCACCCGCCCCGGGTACCTGTCCGTACTGCTGGGCGCCGCGCTCGCCGTCATTTCTTTCTCCGTCGCCCTGTACGTCGGATTTCGGCTGCAGCGCAGTCGTTCTCGCGTACTGACCCTATTGTGGTCGGCCGGTGCCCTGCAGATCCTCGTCGCCGGACTGTGGTTCGCGAGCGGGGTTCGCGGCGTGCAGGCATTCCAGTTGCTGGTCATCGTGCTGACCGCCGGTGCGCTGGGTCTGCAGACAGTCGCCGGGCGCACCGTGTCGGGCAAGAGCGGTATCACCACGACCTTCGCCACCGGAACGATCACCGCATCGATGAAGGCCTTGGCTCTGCGGGAGAGTGACAAGCAGTTGCCGGTCCGGCTCGGCTCGGTCGCTGCGTTGACCGGTGGAGCGCTCGCCGGCTCCGCGCTCATCGCGATCTCGCAGCCGCTCGGTCCCGTGCTGGCAGCTGCCGCAACGCTGACCGCCGGCGCCCTGCTGGCGACGGTGCGCTGACTCTTCCACGCAGGACCGGGCGCAGTTGCTGGACGACCCCTCGCTCCCGCCGGCCACCGCTTGCTCGAGCCGCAGCGCGAGCATCGCGTAGGCGCGGAGAGTGATCGGACGTCAGGTGGGCTCGTCGGGCCTGACCCAGAAGGGGCGGCCGATCCCGAGCGCCTCGGAATCGCCGATGCCGACCCGCATACAGGGCGGCACCTCGAGGACGTGCCCGCACCGCAGGCACCAGTACGTCCGGTGGCCGGTGTGACCGGCGGTGCAGCCGCACGGCTCCCACCCGATGATCACGCTTCCGCCCACGAACGCGTGGCCGCCCGGGCAGTCCGCTGGGCGTTGCTCGGTGACAGCGTGATCGACCACTGATCGAACATACGTTCTAACGACTCGAGCCGCACCATCGAAGCTGACCGGACGTCGGCACTGATCGGCTCCGAGGCCTGGGTTCTGACGGGTGAACGACACCACGGATTCGCGCGAGCCAGGATGTCGAGACCGGTGGCACAGCTCCGTCCCACGGGTAGCAGCGAGCCACTTCGCGCGCGTAAGAAAGATGTCCACATCGCGAACTCAGGGAGTCGAACTCATGCCCATCACACTCGAGAACGTCGGCATCGCGGTCCGCGACCTCGACGAGACGATCGCCTTCTTCACCGACCTCGGCCTGACCGTTGTCGGCCGCGACACAGTCAGCGGCGAGTGGACCGACACGGCTGTCGGCCTCGATGGCAACCACGCCAGGATCGCCATGCTGCAGACGCCGGACGGCAACGGCCGCCTGGAGCTTTTCGAGTACATCCACCCCGACGCGATCGAGACGGAGCCGACCCGGCCCAACGAGATCGGGATGCACCGCGTCGCGTTCTCGGTCGACGACATCGACGAGGCCTTGGAGATCGCGGCGAAGCACGGCTGCCACCCGCTGCGTGGCGTGGCCACCTACGAGGACATCTACAAGCTCAGCTACGTCCGCGGCCCGAGCGGCATCATCGTGATGCTGGCCGAAGAGCTGAAGAAGAGCTGACCGTGGGCGGTGGCGGAGGGGTTCCGTTCGTTTCGCGCTATCGGTCCGCGCGGGCCAGGTTCCTTGGTCTACCAGTCGCTCGCCCGTCGTGGGACCGTCGCCCCAAGCGCGGGGGACCATCACCTGCAGCGTGAACGGCTTGCTGGATCCGCGCCTGCGGATCTATGGTGCAGAACATGCCGCAGTTCCGTATTCGCGAGGCGTCCGAGCTGCTCGGTGTCAGCGACGACACCGTCCGCCGGTGGATAGATTCCGGCGTCCTGCCGGCAGTCAGGGATGACGCGGGCCGGAAGGTCATCGACGGCGTCGCGTTGGCGGAGTTCTCCCGGCAGCACGCCTCCACCCCGGCGCCCGACCCGTCCGGGGTGCAGCGGTCCGCTCGCAACCGATTCGTCGGCCTGGTCACCCGGGTCATCGCGGATGGGGTGATGGCGCAGGTCGAGATGCAGTGCGGCCCGCACACGGTGGTGTCGCTGATGAGCAGCGAGGCGGCTCGGGAACTGCAACTCGAACCCGGGCGGATGGCCGTGGCCGTGGTGAAGGCGACAACGGTGATCGTCGAAACCGCGGGAGGTTCGTCGTGAGGCGCCGCCGGTGGGGTGCGGTCCTTCCGGTGATCGCGGGCTGTCTGTGCCTGCTGGCCGCCTGCTCCACCGCGTCGACGGACACGGCATCACCCGGCGCGGCATCGCCCGGGTCGGCATCATCGGGCGACACCGCGGCGACACCGTCCGGTGCGACCACACTGACGGTGTTCGCGGCCGCCTCGTTGAAGAAGACCTTCACCGAGATCGGCGAGATGTTCGAGCAGCAGAACCCCGGGACGACGGTGACGTTCAGCTTCGCCGGCTCCTCGGACCTCGTCGCGCAGATCATCGCCGGTGCGCCGGCCGACGTGTTCGCCTCCGCCGACGCCACGAACATGACCAAGGCTTCGGACGCCGATCTCGTCGCAGGTTCCCCGGTCAACTTCGCGACCAACACCCTGACGATCGTGACCCCGCCCGGAAACCCCCTGGGCATCGGAGGTTTCGTCGATCTTGCGCGACCGGACGTTGCGCTGGTGATCTGCGCGCCGCAGGTGCCCTGTGGCGCGGCGACGGAAAGGCTCGCAGCCGCAACAGGTGTGGCGTTGACACCGGTGAGCGAGGAGTCGTCGGTGGCCGACGTGCTGAACAAGGTCACCACCGGCGAGGCGGACGCCGGACTGGTCTACGTCACCGACGCCTCCGGGGCCGGCGACAAGGTCACCGCGGTGAGCTTCCCGGAAGCGACGACGGTGGTGAACACCTACCCGATCGCGGCGCTGACCGGTGCTGCGAACGCGGCGTCGGCAACGTCATTCGTGGAATTCGTCGGTGGCCCGGACGGGCAGCGGATACTCGCCGCTGCCGGTTTCGAGCCGGCGCCCTGACCGGTTTCCGTGGTGAGCGTGCCGTGACCGCCGGCGAGCATGCGCCACGACGGCCGCGACGGCGGCTCGGCGACTCTGGTTTGCCGACTTGGGTTTTCGTTCCCGCCGCGCTGGGAGGACTGTTCATCGTGCTGCCGCTGTGCGCGGTGCTGCTGCGGGTTCAATGGTCGGACTTCTGGGTTCTCATCACGTCCGAGTCGTCGGTGGACGCGTTGTGGCTCAGTCTCCGGACGTCCACGGCGAGCACCGTGCTGTGTGTGCTGTTGGGCACGCCGATGGCACTGGTGCTGGCGCGATCCGCGTTTCCCGGGCTGCGGGTGGCCAGGTCGCTGGTGCTGTTGCCGCTGGTGCTCCCACCGGTGGTCGGCGGGATCGCCCTGCTGTACACGTTCGGCCGACAGGGTCTGCTCGGCGGCACCCTGGACGTACTCGGCTGGCGGATCGCCTTCTCCACCACTGCGGTCGTCATCGCGCAGACGTTCGTCGCCCTGCCGTTTCTCGTGCTCAGCCTGGAGGGGTCGCTGCGGACCGCCGGGCGACGCTACGAAGCGGTGGCCGCGACACTGGGCGCGAGTCCGACGACCGTGTTGCGCCGGGTCACCATTCCGATCGTGCTGCCTGGATTGGTGTCCGGGGCCGTGCTGTCCTTCGCCCGGGCCCTGGGGGAGTTCGGTGCCACCCTGACGTTCGCCGGCAGCCTGCAGGGAGTGACCAGGACCCTGCCGCTGGAGATCTACCTGCAGCGCGAGGCCGACGCGGACGCCGCGGTCGCCCTCTCCCTCGTGCTCGTCGTGGTGGCAGTGCTGATCGTGCTGGCGACCCGGGGTAGGGCCACCGAGGGCTCGCTGTGACGACCTCGCCTCGAGCGGAGGCGAACAGGGTGCCGGCGACCGGGGCGGGCGAGTTGACGCTCAGGGCGACCGTCGAAGAACGGGGCATCGACCTGACGTTCGGGGTGCGACCCGGCGAGGTGGTCGCCGTGCTGGGTGCCAACGGTGCTGGGAAATCGACGCTGCTGTCTTTGATCTCGGGCCTCACCCGGCCGGATGACGGCATGCTCACCCTTGACGGCGCGGTCCTGGTCGACACCGCCCGTGGAGTCTGGGTGCCGCCGCACCGGCGCGGTGTCGTGCTGTTGGCCCAGCAGGCACTGCTGTTCCCGCACCTGACCGCCGAGGCGAACGTGGCGTTCGGCCCGCGCAGCCAGGGCAGCACCCGCCGGCACGCGAACGCGGAGGCCCAACGCTGGCTCGCCGCGGTCGACGCCACCGGGTTCGCCGACCGGAAGCCCGCCCAGCTGTCCGGTGGGCAGGCGCAGCGCATCGCAATCGCCAGGGCGTTGGCCGCGGACCCCGCGCTGTTGCTGCTCGACGAGCCCATGGCCGCACTGGATGTCGCGGTCGCCCCAGCGCTTCGACAGTTGCTGCGCAAAGTGCTCCGCGACGCCGGCCGCACCGCGGTGCTGGTCACGCACGACCTCATCGACGCGTTGTCGCTGGCCGACCGGGTGGTCGTCCTCGACGCCGGCCGGGTCGTGGAGGACGGCCCGGCGCGGACCGTGCTGTCCGAACCGCGGTCGGCGTTCGCCGCCCGGATCGCCGGGATCGACCTGGTTGCGGGCGTGGCAACCGTCAACGGCCTGGACGCTCCGGACGGGACGCGGATCCACGGAATCCTCGACCCGACGTGTGTGACCGGGCAGGACGCGGTCGCGGTCTTCCGTCCGGCCGCCGTGGCTGTGCACCTCAGGGAACCCACCGGCAGTCCCCGCAATCACCTGCCGGTCACCGTCACCGAACTGGAACCAAGGGGCGAGCTGGTTCGGGTGCATGCCGCCGGGACAGCGGCGGGGGCAACGGCTCTCGTCGCCGACATCACCGCGGCATCGGCTGCCGACCTGGAACTCGTCCCCGGTAAAAGGGTCCACTTCGCGATCAAGGCCACCGAAGTCACGATCTACCCGGCGGCCACCAGCCGATGACGCGATCCGCCGCGGAACGGGCGCTGCGGGACGGGCGGTGCGGATCGGGCGCAGTCCAACGGGTGCACCTCTGGGCGCTGCAGTGCAGGTGCAGCGGAACGGGCGGCCGCATCTCGCGGCCGCCCGTCCCTGTGAAATGGATCAGCGTGGTTCCGTGCGCTCAGATGTGCGTCGGAACGTCAACGGCGACGGCGAACGACGCGGCGGCTGGTGCGGCGGGCAACTCGACGGGAAGCGAACATGTGATGGCACCTCCTTCAGGATCAACTGCAGCGGTGGACGGTGTTCGGGCGAGCGGCGGGGTTCAGGATCCGGCGGCAGCCGTCTCCAGGGCGTGCAGTTCCGCGGCCTCCTCGGCGCTGTAGAGACCGGCCTCGATCAGATCGAGCGGGCTGATGAAGCCGTCGCTGAGCCGGATACCGCCGGCCCGGATCAGCGCGTCACGCAGCGGGATGGCCCAGACATGCTCGAGCAGGATCAGGGCGGCCGCAGAACCGTTCGGAACGTCCTCGAGGATGTCCCAATCCTCTGCCTCGCCGAGCGGGGTGAACCCCTCGGCAGCCCGTTCGCCGCCTTCGATCCCGCCCTCGACGAAGCCTTCCTCGCCGCCCTCGCCGAGACCGATCAGTGCGCCGATGACGGTGCCGACCTCGATGGCCTCCTCCTCGGACAGGTTGCTGAGGTGCACCACCTCGACGTCGCCCTCGTCGTCCTTGTAGACGGCCAGCGCGTCGATCACCTTGACGGTGTCGTTCTCACGGAGGCGTTCCAGTTCGGCGATGATCTCGCCGTGGAAGTCCGGCTTCGGAAAGCCCAGTACGAGTAGTTGGACGGGTCCTACTGCCATGTCGGTTCCTTTGTCGATCGGCGGTTGCATGTCGGATCGGTCACCCTCAGACCGTCCGGGGGCCGGCGACGGTGTCGTCCCCTGCGACGTCCACTTTCCGGCGGAACGTCCCGCTGCGCCTCACACCACCAGCATGAGATGTGTCCTGCACTCCTGCCGAGTCGCCACTCGTGGACGTTCCGGGCGCCGGTGAAGAGCGCGAAGTGGTCAGTCGATCAGCCGGTCCAGCCTGCGTCGCCCAGTGCCCTGCACACTCGGGCAACGCAGGCGTCTCTCTCATGGAGGAAGGATCGTCCGACCACCCGAACCACGGTCCACCCGGCAACGGCAAACCCTTCGAGGCGCAGCACGTCCCGGTCGAACTGGCGGGTGTCCGTCCGGTGCTGGTCGCCGTCGTACTCCACGATCACCTTCCAGCGCCGGTACACCAGATCGCCGCGACCGAGAAAAAGCCCGCGGCTGTCGCAGACGTCGACGTTCACCTCGGGCTCGGGTAGTCCGGCGGTCAGGAGCGCAAGCCTCAGCAGGGTCTCCTGGCGCGATTCCGCACCCGGACGCACGAGCGCCAGTGCGGTCGCGGCGTTGGCCTTCCCACGACCCCTGAACAGCTGCACCCTGCAGGTCAGCTGATCGAGGGTGATCCATGGGCGCTCTTCCCAGGTCTGGGCGAAGACCGGTTGGAGCGTCAACGCGTCACCGACGGCCACCAGGTCGGGAACAGATAGTTGGGCCGCAAGCTGGCACCACAGTGTCGACGCATCCACCAGCCTGAGGCCACCCCTGCGTACCACTGTCATCTGCGGGTCCAGGATCACGTGTCCCGCAACGCCGCTGCGGCGCGGCGGCCGTGCAGGTCGTTGCACGCTCAGATGGATCGGCTCGGCAGCGTGGGGCCAAGGAAGCGGCAAAGGCCACAGCCGGGCAGCAGTGACGTGACTGAACACGGCATCGTCCGGGACCACCAGGGACAGCGCAGCGCAGCGGGTCCGCAGAACCTGCTCCGCACTCGGCGCCCCTGCCGGTGTGCCGGTACCGATGCGGACCCCACGGAACGGGCGTTGCAGGTCCGGTCCGCGCAGGCGGCTCTGCCCGAGCCCGAGTGACCGGCCCTGAGCGACCGTGAAAGCGGCTGCGCGCAGTTGCTGCGGCAGCGGCTTCCTGGGCATGGCACATGGTGGTCCTGACCCGCTCCTGCAGGTCCGGGCTGTCCACACCCCGGATCGACTGACCACTTGCGTGCGTTGGAAACGAGTGGGAACGCCCGAAACTGGACAGTCGATTGTCCGGACGGAACGGTCAGGCTGTGCTCGGGATGAACCGGAAAGGGTGGTCGGTCTCCCGGTATCCGCCCGGCTTCTGCGACGCGGGTAGCTTCACCGGCTTGGCGGGCCGCCGCTCGTAGGGGATCTGGCTGAGCAGGTGGGTGATGATGTCGATCCGGCCGCGCTTCTTGTCGTCCGTGCGGGCGAGGTGCCACGGTGCCCACGGGGTGTCGGTCGACTCGATCATCGCGTCCCTGGCCCGCGAATAGTCGTACCACCGGGCGTACGACTTGAGGTCCATCGGCGACAGCTTCCAGGTCTTGCGACCGTCGTTGATCCGGTTCTTCAGCCGCCGGGTCTGCTCCTCGCGGCTGACCTCGAGCCAGTACTTCAACAGGATGACACCTGAATCCACGACAGCCTTCTCGACCGCGGGCACCACCTGCAGGAAGTATTCGGTCTGCTCGGGCGTGCAGAAACCCATCACCCGCTCGACCCCGGCCCGGTTGTACCAGCTGCGGTCGAAGATCGTCACCTCGCCGGCTGCCGGGAGGTGGGTGATGTAGCGCTGCACGTACATCTGTGACTGTTCGCGTTCGTTCGGTGCCTGCAGCGCGACCACGTTGAACACCCGTGGGGAGACCCGCTCGGTGATGGCCTTGATGGTGCCGCCCTTGCCCGCTGTGTCACGGCCCTCGAACAGGATGCAGACCTTCGCACCGGACGCCTTGACCCATTGCTGCAGCTGGACCAACTCGACGTGCAGCGGCCGCAGCTCGCGCTGGTACTCCTTCTCCTTCATCTTCTTCGGCGTGACGCCCTCCTTCTGTTGCACGGTCTTCGTCGACGCGCCGTCCTGCTCGCCTTTGCCCATCCGTCGAGTCTGACACCGCTGTCCCGAGTGCGCGGTTTGTCGGTTGTCACGAATCCGGGCGGGCTTCTGCGTCCGTCATCGAGCGGGCACACTGAGCGGCATGGCGGCACCGGACCAGACGGCACCAGATCCGGGGTCAGCGAAACCGGGAGCCGCGGGGTGCGGCAGTGCCGACGGTGCCGGCGTGCGCCCCGCGTTCGTGCTGCACGACCACCGGCGTCCCCGGCCCCACTTCGACCTCCGGCTCGAGGAGAACGGGGTGCTGCGGTCGTGGGCGGTGCCGCGGGGCCTGCCGACCGATCCCGCCGAGAACCGGCTCGCCGTCGAAGTTGCCGACCACGACCTCGACCACCTGACCTACACCGACGCCGACAAATCCATCGCCGACACCGGCTGGTGGGCGGAGCACGACCGCACGGAGCGCCGGTTGTTGTTCACCCTGCACGGCCGGCAGGGCGCTCGCCGCTACGCGCTGATCCGGACGTCCCGGGACTGGCTGCTGCACCTGATCAAGGACCAGCAGAGCTGACCGCTCAGCTGAGCAGGTTCCTCAGAAACCGCGCCAGGTCCTGGATCTCGTTCATCGACACGCTGTGCCCCATCCCCGGGTAGCTGTGTTCCTCCAGCGCGGTGTGCGTTCTGAGGTAGGTCAGGGCCCAGCGGTTCGCGATCGACGGGATGATCGGGTCGGCGGGGTCGTATCCGACGAAGGCGGGCACACCGCTGCCGGTGGCCGCGGAGACCGCCAGGTGAGGGTCCCCCGGATGGTCGTCGTCGAACATGAACCCGCTCAGCCCGACAAGCCCGGTCACCAGCTCGGGATGACGGCGCAGCACCGTGATGGCAGTGCACATCCCCTGCGAGAAGCCCAGTACGACAGCGTTCTCGGTGTAGCGCCGGACGACGGCGGCCACCCGGTCCGCGGTGTCGCCGATGGCGGCGGTGCTCGGCTGCACCATCACAGAGCCTGGAAACCAGGAGTACCCGCGGGACCGGGCGGGCGCCGGGTAGGAACCGCGGACGGCGATGACGCGCGCGGTGACGCCGGGCAGGAACATCCGCATCGCCGGGACCAGGGAGATCAGGTCCTTTTCATTGGAGCCGTAGCCGTGTAGCAGCGCCAACGTCGGAACGGCCCTGCCGTCGGAGGGCGGCGAGCCCAGCCAGGCGATCTCGTGGTGGGGCAGCGCTTCTGTGCGGGTGTCGCTCGACATGCCCGCCACAGTAAGCGTCCCCGGGTGCCCACCTGCGAGCCGTGGCTGACGGTGGAGTTGACCGCCGTTGCACCGGAGATCGTGGTGGCGCTGCGAGCGACGGCGGCGCAGGCATTGTTCGGGTCCGCGTTCCGGGTGACGAAGCAACGCGGCGAGCTCGTGGACTGGCCGCCAGGCGCAGGCCCGTATTCGACCAGCGCGGTGCCGGTGACCGCGGCGATCGCCACGATTCACCCGTCGGCGGTGCTCAGGTCCCGCACGGCGGAGGAGCGCGACACGGCGTTCGCCGGCCTCGTGCTCGATCTGCGAGTGGTGGCTGCCGCCCTGCGCTGACCGCCGATGGGGTTCGGATGACCGACCGAACGGCATCGCGACAGCGGTGGACGTCACGGCCTCCCCACGGCCGGCGATGAGAGCCAGACGGCGACTCGATGGATGATGTACCCCGACAAGGGCGTGCACCCCCCAAGGTGCCGACGGCGGGCCGACCCCGCCGGACATGGGCCCTGGGGTGAGGGGCAGATGAAACTGGACGGCGCACAGGCGGACCGGGTCGCGGGGGTGCTGGTCGGGACAGCGGCCGGCGATGCTCTCGGCGCCGGATACGAGTTCACCACGCCCGGTCCGGCAGCCGACATCGACATGATCGGCGGCGGGCCGTTCGGCTTCGCGCCAGGGGAATGGACCGACGACACCTCGATGGCCGTGGCCGTGGCCAGGGTGACGGCGGAGGGCCGGGACCTGCGGACCGCCGATGGGTTGGACGCGGTGGCGGCCGGGTTCCTCGAGTGGTTCAACGGCGGCCCGAAGGACGTCGGGTCACAGACCCGGATGGTGCTGTCCTCCCGCGACCGGACCGCCGCCGGGATGACCGCGACAGCGGGATCGATTTCCGGCAGGACCGGCGGCAACGGCTCGCTGATGCGAACCGCCGCCGTCGGGATCGCGTATCTCGACGAGGCCGCTGCCTGCCTCGATGCGGCCCTACAGGTCAGCGCACTCACGCATGCCGACGAGCGCGCCGGGCAGGCCTGCCAGATGTGGTCGTACGCGATTCGGCACGCGGCGCTGACCGGCTCCTTCGGCGGGGTCCGCGGGTACCTGGACGTCGCGGCTCCGGAGGCCGCCGACTTCTGGGGGCAACGACTGGACGAGGCGGAAACGGGTGAGCCCGCCGACTTCGGCAACAACGGCTGGGTGGTCCATGCCCTGCAGACCGCGTGGTGGGCGATCAGCAACACCGAGCAGAACCGTGACCAGTTCCCGCAGGCGGTGGAACTGGCGGTCCGGGCCGGTAACGACACGGACACCACGGCGGCCATCGCCGGAGGATTGCTCGGGGCGCGGTGGGGACTGTCGGCAGTGCCGGAGCGCTGGGTGCGCATGCTGCACGGCTGGCCGGGTCTGCGGGCGGACGATCTCGTCGCTCTGGCCCGGCGGACGGCGGGGCTTGCCACCAGCTGAGCGCGGTCGCGGCGACCTGGGCCCCCGGCCGTGCGTGACGGAGCAACCGCCGATGCTGTCCGATCAGGGCCCGGCGACCCGGTCGGTCTCCCGGAAGTGGATCAGCTCCCCGGCCTCGCCGGCGGCCGCGCCTTCCACCGGGAGGAACAGGGTCACCGCCAGTGCCGGCACCCCGGACGGCGACGTGATGGCCGTGACCTTCGGGTTGGCGAAGGCCGTGGAACCGCCGTGGGTGGTGACGGGAACCGGTGAGACTGCGCCGCTCTCGTCTTCGAGGTAGATCCGCCAACTGCCGAAATCGTTCTTGCGGTGCTGCACCTCGAAGACCCCCTGCACGGCGCCGTCGACCCGCACGGTGTCGCGACCGCCGATGTTGCCGCGAACCGGGCGGTACGCGGCAGCCGCGGCCGCCGCGATCCGCTTGTCCCGTGCCGTGTCGGGGGCCGCGTTCCAGCGATCGAACCCGGACAGCACGCCGCGGGCCTGACGGTCGACATCGCATCGCCGTTGGTAGTGGAAACCGACCTCGATGACCGAGCCGTCGATCCCTGATCCCCACGCGACGGAGCTGACGTGCGGGGTTCCTTCGTTGCAGGCCGACAACGTGCGCGTGATGGTGCGGTCGCGGTCGAACTCGCCGGCCAGGAGGGCATCGAGGTCGGGGTAGTGCCGGAACCGGAGCATCCCGCCGGAGCCCAGCTGGGTGTTGAATTCCACCGCGGTGAGGTATCCGCCGGAGGGCAGTGCGCGAATCGTCGGCTGGGTGGCCTGCCCGTCGAGGCAGGTGACCAGCGTCCAGGTGAGCACGTCGTCGCTGACGGCGAGGTTGACCGAGTCGCCTGTGTGATAGACGCCCAGGTAACCGCCGGCGGCGCTGTCGATGATCTTCAGCGTGTCCATGCTGTTGCCGGCGCTGTCCCGGGTGCCGTAACGACATCCGTTGGCCCCGTGAACGTCTCCGATGAGGTCGGCGGCGGTCAGCCCTCCACCTTCCAACCCGGGTAGGCATGTCGGATGCGCCGGGCGAAGAATGCCCCGAGGCTGCTGGCTTCCATCAGCTCGCGGTAGATGCGTCGCGGAACCGCATACCGGTAGACGCCGCCCGCACGGAACTGGATCTCCAGCTGGTTCGTGGCCGGATCGAATCCGATCGATTCCAGGCTGGTCGAATTCACGCGTTGTCGCCGCATGTGTTTCTCGTACTCCGTCTGCGCCGCCAACTCAACGACCACTGCGATCGGCGTGTCGCTCCACAGCGCCGATGTCCACGGTCGGCCAGGTGTCGTCCGGCGGACGGGTCGATGTCCTCTCCCGCTGGATCGGCGGCAGGAGAATTCGCTCGGTCCAGGAGGTGATCCGCCCGTCGTCGTAGGTCTCGGGCAACGACAACTCGAGGTGGAAGAACTCCTCATCCGTGGTGAACAGCAGGAGCCAGGTGCGAATACCGCCGATCGGCGAACCAGTGTCGGCGCGCGCGGCTTGGAGGAGTAGGCCGAAGTCGAACGTCAGTTGATTGTTGGCGTTGACCGCCTGCTCCGTCGCATATCCACGGGGATGCCGCGGTGCGGCGACGGCATCCGGACGACCCGTCTGATCGTCGCCGGTGGCGACAACGATGGCGAACTCGCCCGAGGGGTGGATGGTCCGGGCGAGGTTGCGCGGGTTGTCGAAGGTCCAGCCGGCGGGCACCAGTTCCTCGCGGAGATAGCGCGTGGTCCTCGCCCACCGGAGCAGCCCGTGCAGGATCGGTGGGTCCAGCGGGCTCCAGTCCTCACCGGCGGCGTCGGCCCGCCGGAGGGCCCGCGTGACGGCCTCGATCGAGATCCCCAACCGGGACAGCCGTTCCGGGCCGGAGACCGCTGGTGCACGCTCGCTCGATGCAGCGGGTGCCTGCTGGGTCGACAGACGCTGGATTGACACATGCTGAGTCATGGAAATCCCTCCCTGGACCGGCTGCCCGAAGGGTGGGCTCCGGCCGTTACCCGCATCATGGCAGCGGGGTACGACAGTCCTCGCTGCGTCGTGGATCGCACGATCGTGGCGCAAGCGGGTGGCCGTCCGAGCTCGTCTGAGGGACTCGTCAACAAACCGGGGTTGCGGGCGGTGACAATCGACCCGATCAGGGGGGCGCTTGGACCCTGCGTTTTGGGTGATGTGCCGGTTATAGTCATTTTTGTTGGCAGGTCATCACCATTCGGGGACCTGCCGACATCCTTTTTTCGACATCGTTGTCGGAGAAAGACCGCGAGTTCTTCGCACGAGAACGAGGGTGATCCGCATGGACACGGCAACGTCGCCACGGTCCACCACGATGCGCGATACGCGTGTCCAACCCGCCTGGCCCTGGGACTGGGAGAACCGTCCCACGAAGGACCAGTGCGATCACCTCTGGGAAGTCGTCGTCATGGAACGGCTGTTCAACCCGCATGAAAAAGTCGCCCGGTGCGTGAATTGCCACACGCCGCGGTGCGGATATGCGGAAGACCCGCGGCCCTGCCAAATGCGCCGTCACCACGCCGGGGAACACCAGTCCTCGCTCGCGGGCTGAACGGTCTGGCCGATCGGGCCGGGCCAGGCTCGATCGGACCCACCGGCCCCAGCAGGGGGTCGGCTCCGAGCCCCTGCTGGGTCAGCCGGTCGCCTGGACGGCCAGCTGGGCGTCGACCGTTCCCAACGCACCATCCAGTTCGTTCGCAGTCCCGCCGTCCGAGGGCGACATCCGTCGCAGGGCCGGACCGATCGCCAAGGTGATGATCGCCGAGACGATCACCACGCCGAACATCACCGACGTCATCGCGAGGGCCGACCCACCGGGGAACAGGCCGGTCAGCGGCGCCACCGCGGCACCCACCCCGAACTGGAACGCGCCGAGCAATGCGGCGGCACTTCCGGCACGGTGCGCATTGGCTTCCAGGGCGATCATCGGAACAGCCGGCAGCAGTACGCCGGTCACCAGCAGGGTGAGAATCAACAGGGCGATGAGCGGCCAGATCCCGAGACCGAGCACGGACACCACCACCAGAGACCCGGTGGTGGCCAGCGCGGCGAGGACGGCACTGCGGAGGATCTGCGCCGGAGTGAGCCGGCCGAGCAGGGCGCCGTTCAGCTGGGTACCGGCGGTGACCGCCAGTGCGCCCGTTGCGAAGATCACCGCGAACTGCTGGGCCGAGAGGCCGAAGCCCTCCTGGAAGACGAACGTCGCCGAAGAGACGTAGGTGAACAACGCGGCCATCGAGAAGCCGCTCAGCAGAGCAAGTCCCATGAACACCGGGTCCCCCAGCAGGGACCAGTACGACCGCCCGGCCGCCGCGACGCCGCCGGAGCGCCGCAACCTGGCGGGGAGCGATTCCGACAGCAGGAAGAACGCCAGCACCAGCAGGACCACGCCGAAGACGGCCAGAGCGACGAACATCAGTCGCCACGAACCCAACCGCAGGAACTGGGCGCCGATCAGCGGAGCGACGCACGGAGCGACGCCCACCACCAGCATCAGCCGGGCCAGTGCCCTGCCGACCTGGATGCCTTCGAAGCGATCCCGGACGATGGCCATCGAGAGCACCATCCCGGCCGACGCGGCCAGCCCCTGGATGAACCGCAGTGCGGCAAGTGCCTCGATGGAGGTCACGAACACGATGCCGACGGACGCGACGATGTACAGCAGCAGCCCGCCGAGCAGCGGCTTGCGCCGGCCGATCGCGTCGGAGATGGAGCCGAGCAGGAGCTGACCGACCGCGAGGCCGGCCAACGTCGCGGTGATCGTCAGCTGAACGGCTGCCGGTTGGGTGCCCAGTTCTGTGGTGATCTCCGGAAAGGCAGCCAGGTACAGGTCGATGGTCAACGGTCCGATGGCCGTCAGTGCGCCGAGCATCAGAATGAGGCCGGCCCCGATGCGGGCACGCCCGCTCGGCGGGCTGCCGGCCGGGGACCCGCCGCGCGACGTCGGGCGCGCCGTGCCGGCTTCGTTCGCGCCACGAGTGCGCAGGGACAAGCTCATGAGAAAGCCTCTCGGGACTACGACGCAAGGTTGCAAGGCAACATCGTCTGGCTGGCGGGCTCCCGAGACGTTCGCCGCCGGTACCCGAAAATCCTCGGCCGCACTGCCGCTTCTTGGGCCAACGCGGCCCGACGCACGGCTGATTCCCGAATCACCGAATCGATTCGATTTTTCAGGCCCATGCGGTGCAGTAGCGGACGTCCGGGTCAGCCCTGGCGGGCGTGCTCACGAACCGGCCGGTTGCCCTTGACCCGGGCGTAGACCACCATGCCGACCAGGAACAACCCGCTCAGGATCAGCACGATCGCCGTCAGCATGTTGAGGAACGGCAGGTCGACCCCGATCACGCCGAGCACCCCGACAGCGATCAGAGCCAGCGCACAGCACAGAGCGAAGGACCCGCCGGTGTGGTGTGGCACGCAGCTCTCTGGCTACCCGAACCTGTGACGGCGCGAACCTGTGATTGCACTGTCGGGCCCCGATTGCGCCGGACGGAAAGTCGCCTGCCCGGGACGTGCCGATCAGTGCCCGGGGCGGATGCGGCTCAACCAGTCGATGACAGCGCGCGGTCCAGGATGGCTGCGGCCACCTGCTCGGGGCGCGTCTCCGGCAACCAGTGCCCGGCCTCGAGCGGCTGGAATTGGTAGTCGCCCGTGACGTGGCCGCGGGTCGCCTCCGCGGCGTACCGGCCGAGTGCGAAGTCCCGGGTTCCCCAGACGAATGTCGTCGGAACGGAGATGTCCGGCACCGCCGACCGCAGCGCATACGGCAGGGCCCGGTACCAGTTCAGCGCACCGGTGAGCGCGCCCTCCCCGGTCATCGCCGCGGCGTAGCGGGCGGCCGCGGCCGAGGGCAGGCCGCTGTCCTGCAGGGTCTTGCGCATGTTCCGGGCGAGCAACAGTTCAGGCAGGAACGGCAGCTGGAAACCGGCCATGTACCAGGACCGCAGCGCCTGGTTGCTGTGCCACATCGAGGTCGTCATCGCCGCGGGGTGGGGCGTGGACAGCACTGTCAGGGTGCGGACCCGATCCGGATGCAGGCCGGCCACCCCCCAGGCAACGGCTCCGCCCCAGTCGTGTCCGACCAGGTGCACGTCCGAGGCGCCGGCCGCGTCGATGAGCGCCAGCACGTCGGCCACCAGCTCCTCCATGCGGTAGTCGTGGCGCCGCGACGGGCGCGCGGTCGCTGCATACCCCCGTTGGGTCGGCACCAGGGTCCTGAACCCGGCGGCGATGAGCGCCGGCACCACCTCGTCGTAGCTCGAGGCATCCTGTGGAAAGCCGTGCAGCAGGACGACAGTCGGTCCTTCCGCGGCCCCGCGGTCGAGCAGCGGAAAGACGAGACGATCACGGCTGAACTGATCCATGGTGGCGGATCGTAGACACCGAGCCGGCGTCACCCGAACCCGGCTCGACGCGGAGCGGTGTTTGTCGATGCAGGGTGTGGGTAATAGCGCAGCAGAACTCAGTCGACCGGATCGTCGGAAATCGCCGGCAATTCACGGGAAGTGATGCCGCCCGCGGGCGGGAAGTGAGCGACATCATGAGCAGTGCCACCGCCGAGCAGTCCGGAACCCGGCCGTCACGGGCGCCGATGATCGAGCTCTCGCTGCCCCCGCACCGGGCCCCTTTCGACCCGGCGGGTGGAGCGCTGCGATCCAGGACGGTGCTCGTGGTCGCACCCGGCCACGCGGTGTGGGCGCCGCTCACCGCCGGACTGCTCAGCTCGGGCATCGGCCGGGTTCTCAGGGCGGAGTCCCTCGCCGCGGTCGATCAAATCCTCCGCCAGGAACCGGCCGGTGACCTCGCGCTCGTCAGCATGTCGCTGCGCGGCAAGCACAATCGGTTGATCCGCCGGCTGCGGGCGGCAGGCTGGCGGCGGGTACTGCCGATGACGTCGGCCGATTCGGATCCGGTGCGGGCGGCGCTGCTCGCGGACGCACGCGGAACGCTCGGCGCACCGGCTGACCCCGAGAACGCCCGCCGGGAGCACGGCGTGTCCCGCAAGCAGGTCGTCATCCTGCGGCAGGTGGCGTCGGGGCGACCGGTCAAGAAGATCGGTAAGGACCTCGGCATGTCGGCGTCGGCAGTGAAGGCGCAGATCGCGAGGATCGCCGAGAAACTGGGCAGCGACGACCTGGTGAGTGCGGGCCTGCGCGCCGGGCTGATCACCTGATCCGGCCGCTGTCACCGGTGCGCCGCGGCGGTGTGGCGCGTTCGACTGCGTGCCGTCGTTCAGCGTGATCGCCGGATAGGGAAAGCTGGGGTCGTGGATGCGGAACGAGCGGAGCGGTCCGCTCGGCTGTTCGGCTTGCTCGCTCTCCTCGTGCACCGGACATCACAGGACGCATCTGCCCTTCTTCGCCGAGAAGGTTTGAATCCGGCCCAATTTCAGTTACTGCTGGCGATCCGCGATCGTCCCGGGAGCGCGCAACGGGAGTTCGGCGAACGGTTCGGGGTGACCGGCGGCAACGTCTCGATGCTGGTCTCCAAGCTGACGTCCGCGGGATGGGTGCGCAGGGAAGCCAGCGGCGCCGCGAACAGGATCTGGCTCACCGCTGCCGGTGCGGAGCTCGTCGCGCGATTGGAACCGCAGCAGCAGGAGTTCCTGCTGGACCGTTTCCGTGCCCTCACCGCCGACGAACTGGGTGAGTTGCACCGCTTGGCCGAGCGGGCGGTCAACGGGTTGCCACCGCCCAGTTGAGCGCTTAACATCGGAGAATGTTAAGCGCTGAACACTCCATGTCCTCACCCTCTCAGGGGCTCGGACAACGCGCCGTACACCTTTGCCATCTGGGTGCCGACCTTCGCTGGCTCGGTCGGATACGCGGCCCTGCAGGGTAGCCGCGCCCGACGCGACAACGACCTGATGCGCTCGGCCGGATGGCCGCTGGCCGCAGCCTTCGCCAGCACCGCGGTGTGGGCGCCGTTGGTCAGGACCGGCAAGTACTGGTCCGCCCAAGTGGCCCTCGCAGCGATCGCGGCCTTCGCTGAAACGGCGCGGCGGCGGGTGGCATCGGTCGGCCCGTCGGGGACCGATCGGGCCGTTGACACGATCAGCTCGTTGACGGCCGGGATGCTGGCCGGATGGGGTGTGACGGCGACCGGCGTCAACCTTGCCTCCATGCTGGCCGCACAGGGACTCATCCCAGCCGGTGGTCGCCGAACCGGCGCCGCAGTGAGCTTCTTGCTGGGATTGGGGGCCACCGGCGCGGCCGCGACGAAGTCGCCGCCCGTCGACCCGCGTTCCAGTCCGCCGCCCGAGACCACATGACAAGGTAGCTACCTCCGACGACGTGGCCGCCGGCGCTGATCGGTCCGTCAGTGCGGCGCCAGCAGGTCCACCGTCCGCTGCAGGTCGGCACCGACGACCCGGCGCGCGCGGATGGCTCGGGGCAGGTCACGGGCGGCCGCAAACAGGCCCCGCCGCGCTGCGCGCCCGGCCCGCAGCGCACTCCACGCTCGTCGGCCGACTCGCGGCGCGGACAGCCGCATCACCGCCGTCAGGATGCCCGAGCGAGTGACGGCAGCGATCCGCTTGTCCGTCGAATGCCGGCGCGGTGACGGATGGTGGTGCACCACCAGGGCGTCGGCATAGACCATCCGCCAGCCGGCTTCGGCCAGATCCAGCGAGACCCGCTCCTCCTCACCCGGGAATCGGACGACCTCGTCGAAGCCGCCGACGGACAGGAAGGCGGACCGGCGGACCACCGCCGCGCAGGCGACGAAACCGAGCAGCGACGGCAGCGGTGAACCCTCCGGACGCGGAAGCGGCGATTCGGCCATCACGGTACAGACCGGGTCGAGCCGGTTCTCGGGTCCCACCAGTATTCTCGCGTTGACGACAGCGACATCGGGCTCGGCGTCGAAGATCTCGACTGCGGCGGCCAGTGACCCCGGTGCCCACCAGGAATCGTCGTCGGCGAATGCCACGAACTCGCTGCCGGCCCGACGGGCGCCGATGGTCCGGGCGAAGGCCCCTGCGTTGTACTCCAGCGGCACCGTGTCCACCTGCGGGAAATCTTCCCGGACCGCCGTGACACTGCCGTCGGTGGAGGCGTTGTCGACGAAGACTACCTCCGCGCGGTGGCGGCCCAGGCTGATCAGCAGTTCGTTGCGGCGGTCGCGACTCATCACCACCACGCTGACCCGTTCGTCCTCGATGGCTGGACCGCCCGTTGTCGCAGTCCGGTCATCCAGCCGGATATCGCTCGTCATACGCTCCCTCGTTTGCTGTCGCCCGGCTGTTGATACCCGTCGCAGCCCGGTATCAACCCCTGATCCGGCAGTGGGCCGGGGGAGCGCCTACCGTCGCCGGGGTGACGCTGCCTTCAGCGGGCGCAGAGTTCCTGCGGACCGCGCTGCCCGGTACCAGGGTTGTGGCGCGCCACCGGATCGAGGGTGGCTTCACCGATGCGCTGGGTTACCTCCGGTCACGCGACGAGGACAGTTGCGTGATCGAGACCCGTCGCCGCGGGCGGGTGACGGTTCGTTTCGCCGACGTCGTCGTCGCCAAACAGGTCCCGGAACCGCCAGTGCGTCGGTGATGCGTGCAGTCGGCCGGTCGTCAGCCGACCCACCACGGCCGCAGCGGCACCTCTGCGTCACCGTGCTGCGCCGGCTTCACGGCGAGCACCTGGTGCAGTTGGATCCCGTTGCGTTCGAAACTCAGGCGTGATCCGCCCATGTACAGCCCCCACACCCGCGCGGTGCCCTCGCCGACCTCGGCCACGCACTCGTCCCAGTTGTCCCGCAGGTTGGCGCACCAGTCTCGGAGGGTGAGAGCGTAGTGCTCACGCAGGTTCTCGGAATGCCGGACGTCGAAACCCACGTCCTGCATGGTGGTGATGATGCGGCCGGATCCGGTGAGCTCGCCGTCCGGGAAGACGTAACGGTCGATGAACGCATCTGGCTTCACCCGGCTGATGTTGTCCGGGCGGGTGATCGAGTGATTCAGCAGCCGCCCCCCGGGCCGCAGCCTGTCGCGCAGCGAGCGGAAGTATGCAGGGTACTTCTTCACCCCGATGTGTTCGGTCAGTCCGATCGAGGAGATCGCGTCGAACCCGGTCTCCGGGACGTCCCTGTAGTCGAGGTGGCGGATCTCGGCCAGATGCTGGAGACCCTCGTTCACGATCGCCTTCTGTCCCCACTCGGCCTGCTGCCGGGAGAGGGTGACACCGAGCGCCTGGACGCCGCGACGGGCGGCGTGCCGCACCATCGACCCCCAGCCGCACCCGACATCCAGTAGCCGCTGTCCCGGCTGCAGCCCGAGCTTGTCGAAGACCAGCGCATGCTTGGCTTCCTGGGCCTGTTCCAGTGTCGCGTGGGCGGACGGGAACACGGCGCAGGTGTACGCCATCGACGGTCCGAGGACCATCGCGTAGAACCGGTTGGACACGTCGTAGTGCCGGCTGATCGCCGACGAGTCGCGCTTCTTGGTGTGGCCCAGGCCCTGGGCGAGGCGCAGCCAGCGAGGCGTCGCCTCCTGCGGCGGCGGCGGAACGGGGATGAACGTCCGAGGCCCGAGCCCGCTGACGATGTCCCTGATCTCGAGCGGACTCGGCCTGCGCAGGTGCAACCCGTCGTCCATCAGCTTCAGCAACTCGTACGGATCGGCCGGATGCGTCTCCAGGAAGTCGATGTCGCCGCTGACATACGCGCGGACCAGACCGAGGTCCCCGGGCGCGGTGAGCACATACGTCAGTGCGCGCCGGTTGTTGATCTTCAATCCCGGCCCGTCCGCGGGGCCGGCGGTACTGCCGTCGAAGGCGGCGACCCGGAACGGCAGCGGCCCCGCCGTCACCGCGGAGGCGAGGTCGCCGACCGTTGTCCCGCCGTTCTTCTGCGGGCGTCGGGTGTTCGAGGACACCGAGGCTCTGAAAGTTGTCATTTCCGACGCACCGCCTTGTCGTAGAGATGGAGCAAACGTGATTGCGGGTCGTAGACGGCCTTCAACCGGGCGTAGGCCTCGCCGCCATAGCGATCGGCGAATTCCTCGCGCGAGTAGTAAGCATCCGAATACAGCGACTTCTGTCCACCGGATTCCTTTACGCGCCGCTCGATGAGCCGGTTCGTCCTACCCTCGGGCTCGCCCGGTGTGGTCGGCACCGTGGACCAAAAACCGATGTTGACGTAGGTCTTCTCCGCCGCGATGGGGTACAGCGGCCAGGTGACGTCACGGTCGCCGCGCGGATCCGGCGGCAGTCGCAGTGGGCAGAGCCAGACCGGTTCGATGGGAATGGTGTCGAGGAACCAGTCGACGAACTCGGCGGTCCGTTCCACCGGGACCTCGATGTCCTGGACCACCCGCTCCAGTGGCGGCCGGCCGTGCAGTGCTTCCAGCCGGTCGGCGATGCCGAACCTGCGGTCGAGCGCCACCAGCTTCCAGTAGAACGAACTCCTGCGCAGCCGCCTCGGCCACAGTCGCCGCACGACCGGCTGTTGTGCGCCGAAAGCGCGGGAGCACCAGAACCAGTCGGTGTCCCACCGCCACAGGTAGTCCGAAACGGTCAACCGGTCCGCCTCTCGCTCGCGGATCGAGCGGTAGTAGATCTGCTGCCGCGTGTAGTCACTCGTCGGTCCCGGCTCATCGGTGAGAGTGCCGAGCGTCAGGTAACTCTCGCCGTGGCCGAAGACGACACCGTCGAGATAGTCAACTGTCCCGCCGTCGTGCTCACGACTGTCCGCGATCGCGATCACCGCCGCCTGCAGTTCGGTGACGCTCCCGAACCGGAGGTGCCGGAGTGCGACGAACGGCTTCACCCGCTCCAGCCGCACCCTGAGCCGGGTGGCATACCCGAGGGTTCCGTAGGAGTTGGGGAACCCGTAATAGAGATCGGCGTGTTCGGTGGGACTGACCGTCAGGACCTCGCCGGCCCCGGTGAGCACATCCATCTCGACGATGCTGTCGTGCGGTAGGCCGTTGCGGAAGGATGACGACTCGATGCCGAGGCCGGTGGCCGCGCCGCCGACGGTGATCGTCTTGAGCTGCGGCACGACGAGCGGCGCCAGCCCGAACGGCAGCGTGGCCGCCACCAGATGTTCGTAGGTGCAGACCCCGCCGACGTCGGCCGTCATTCCTTCCGGGTCGATCGCGATGACGCCGTCCAGCCCGCCGACGTCCAGACCCGGAACGGTGCTGGGTTGCCGGCTACGGAAAAGGTTGGACGTCGACTTGGCGAGCCGCACCGTGGCCGCCGGCGGAATGGCAAGATAGCTGGCCAGAAGCCTTTCCATCGCCGCTTCGTAAGTGGCAGCGGACGTGGCCGTGTGGACCGGGTTCGGGTCCTTCACGGCACGCTTGCGGGTGGGAATTTCCACCATGCAAGCAAGCTAGACCCGCGTTGCGGCCGGTCGCTGCCAGGGTCCCGCAGATACGCCCGTCAGAGTGACGAAGACCACATCACCTCGGGGCAGCGGATCAATCCGGATCACCCGCGGTCAGCCGTTCGAGCACGTGCTCCGGGGCAGGCGCGTGCCGCAGGTACTGCCGGCTGAAGGTGCCCGTTCCGTGCGCGATCGATCTGAGGTCGACGGCGTACCGGAGGAACTCGACCTCCGGTACCTCGGCCAGCACCGCCGATCGCCCCGTGCCTGCCGGCTCGGTCCCGCGCACCCGGCCGCGCCTGGAAGCGAGATCGGCGAGCACCGCACCGACGTAGTCGTCGTCCACCGTGATGGTCACCGAATCCATCGGCTCCAGCACCTGCACACCGGCGGAGTGCGATGCCTCCTTCAGGGCCAGTGACCCGGCCAGTTGGAAGGCGGCGTCGGAGGAATCGACGCTGTGTGCTTTGCCGCCCACCAGGATCACCCGCAGGTCGACCATCGGGTGGCCGTTGACGCCGCGTTCGAGCTGGGTCCGGATGCCCTTCTCGACGCTCGGGATGTACTGCCGCGGGACCGCGCCGCCGACCACCCGGTCGACGAACTCGAAGCCGCCGCCGTGGGGGAGCGGCTCGACCTCGATCTGCGCGACAGCGTACTGGCCGTGCCCACCCGACTGCTTGACGTGCCGGCCGAGGCCCGCACCCGCCGCGCGGACGGTTTCCCGCACCGCCACCCGCACCGGTTCGACGACGACCTCGATGCCCGCCCGTCCGCGGAGCCGGTCCAGCAGGACGTCCAGCTGCTGCTCGCCCATGGTCCACATGAGCAACTGCTCGGTCGCCGCGTTCACCTCCACCCGGACGGTGGGATCCTCCGCCTGCAACCGGGCCAGGCCCTGGACGAGCTTGTCCTCCTCGCTCGACGACCGCGCCGAGATCGCCACAGGTAGCAGTGGCTCGGGCATCGTCCAGGGCGACAGCACAGCCGGATCGGCCGGGTCGGACAGGGTGTCGCCGGTCTCGGCATGGGACAGCCTCGCCACCGCCACGATGTCGCCAGCAACGGCGTGCTGGATCGGCGTCAGGGTGGACCCCACCGGGCGCGAGATGGCTCCGGCCCGTTCGTCGAGATCATGCTCGCCGTGCCAGGTCTCGTCCTCCGGATGACCGGAGAAACGGGCGAAGTGGCCGCTGACGTGGACCGGGACATCCGGCCGCAGGGTTCCGGAGAAGATCCGGACGATGGACACCCGGCCGACGTACGGGTCGGTCGTTGTCTTGATTACCTCGGCGACCAGCGGCCCGTCCTTGCTGCCGGTCAGCGGCTCCCTGGCCTTGCCGGCCGGCGTGTACACCGGCGGCAGGACGTGCTCGACCGGTGAGGGGAAGCCGCGGCTGATCACCTCCAGCAGTTCGGGTACGCCGAGCCCGGTGGTCGGTACGCAGGGCAGCACCGGATGGAAGGCGCCACGGGCGACCGCCGTCTCGAGATCGTCGACCACGGTGTCGAAGTCGACCAGTTCGCCGCCCAGGTAGCGGTCGAGGAGGCTGTCGTCCTCAGACTCGGTGATGACCGCCTCGATGACCGCGTCCCGCTGGGCCGCGATGGCCGCCTGCTCGTCCTCGTTCGCCGGCCGGGTCGACCTGGTGCCGCTCGAGCTGTCGTACACCGTGCGGGTCAACAACCCGATCAGCGCCGATGGCGGTCCGGCCTCGCCGCCACCGATCGGCAGGAACAGCGGATGGACGCCCTCCCCGAATACCAGTTGGCAATTCTCCAGGACGGCCCCGAAGTCCCCGCGTGGTTGATCCAGATGCGTCACCACCACTGCCCGCGGCATCCCGACGTCCGCGCATTCCTGCCACAGGATCCTGGTGGCGCCGTCGATCACACCGCCGTCGGCTGCCGTTTCGGAGGCGGAGATGACGAACAGGGCGGCGTCCGCCGCGCGCAGCCCGGCGCGGAGTTCACCGACGAAGTCGGCGTGGCCGGGGGTGTCCACCAGGTTCAGCCGGACGGTCCTGCGGCCCGCCGCCGGTAGCGGGATGTCCTCGGCCGGTTCGACCACCGTGCTGGCGACAGCGAGCGAGACCGAGCGGCCTGTCCGGCGTTCGACATCCTCGAAATCGCAGACGGTGCTGCCGTTCTCGATCGATCCCGCGCGGGCGACGGCGCCGGTGCCCGCCAGGATCGCCTCGACGAGCATCGTCTTGCCGGCGCCTCCCGGCCCGACGAGGACGACGTTGCGGACCTCTTCGGCGGAACCGCCACCGACCGGCTGACGGGCGTTCTCGTTCATTCCGGTCGACCGATGACGGCGGCGGATGTGGTCATTTCCCTGTCACCCCTTCGCACCGCCTGACCATAATCCCGGCGGCGATTTGTCGCTGTGCGGGAGCGGATCTCCTAGGCGCCGGCAGTGTCGTGAGCGGCGCTCCGGCCATGGGTACGCGGCGGCAGGACAGCGGCTGCCTCGGGCAGCAGGGCCGCCAGCAGGTCCACGCCCACACCCTCCGGCACGTCGGTCACCGCGTAGTGCTGCGAGCCGGCGGCCGTCGTCGCGGTCACGGTGAGCAGTCCACTGCGCCGCTGGAACACCGACTGCCGGATCGTCACGCCGATGACGCCGGGGACCGCCAGCACGACGCGTCGCCGCAGCAGGGAGCCCCACCGGCTGATCAGCGCATTGCCGGACACCGCATGGCCGAGGTTGCGGTACCTGTCCGCCGCGAGCAGCGCGGCAACCGGAAGCGCGAGCAGCGAAGCGACCGCCACCCACGGCGTCGTGTCGAACCGCCAGGTGATCAGCCCGATGACGACGACCACCGCGAGGGCCGTACCCATCGCCCTGGTGTACCGACGGCGCCGGGCGGCAGGGCCGTGGTTTCGCATCGGTGGGTCCTCCGCCGGTCCCGCACCCAGCACAGCTGCCTCCACCCCGAGCACCGTTCGCAGTGGGGCGGGCGGCACGAGCAGTGCCCTGACCCGGTCGGATCCGCGTTCCCGCAGTCCGGTTGCGATGGCCTGCAGCCGGGCGCCGCCGACGGCTCGCAGCAGCAGCGGCTCGCTGCGTTCGACGCCGTGCAATCGGCGTTCCTCGATGCTGGTCGCCCTGGTGGTCAGTAGTCCGCGGGTGACCTGCAGGGTGCCCCTGGCGTGCCGCACCAGGCGGTACCCCCAGAACGACAGCAGGTAACCGGCCAGCGAGAGCAGCGTGACCGCCAGCACGACGACCGCGACGCCCTGCAGGATGTCGACCCAGAGCGGAGTGGACCGGAGATGGCCCAGTGCGTTCTGGACGATGGCGAACTGCGCCGGGTTGAGGCTGGCCTCGTTGAGCAGGCGCCAACCCAGACCGACGAGGAACGCGGCGGTGATGACGCCCGACAGGGTGGCCGGCGCGTACAGCACCCACCGGGGGTCGAGCCGGGCGAGCTCGGTTTCCTCCGGGTCCGGTAGCTGTTGGGCGTGAAAGATCTTCTGCCGATGCACGTTCTGTCGCCCGGTCGGAACCAGGCCTATCGGCTGCTCGGTCGGCTGCCGGCCCGCTTCCGGCGTCCCGGTGTCCGGTGCGGTGCCCGGTGCGGTGCCCGCGCCTGGTTGCCCGCGGTGCAGCAACTCTGCACGCAACGGGCCGGCCGCCGCGGCCGGCAGCCCGTCGAGGGCGAGTTCCTGTGCGCCCTGATGTGACGTGCCGGTGCCGATCTGCACCTTGACCAGCCGCAGCACGCGCTGCAACGGGTGGGCGCTGACATCGACCGTGCGCACCCGGTCCCGGGGGACCGTCAGGTGCTTGCGCTGGATGAGGCCCCTTCGCACCTCGACGACCGCCGGGGTGATGCGGTACCGGGTGGTCAACCACCGGCTGATGCCGAGCGCGACCACCGCCGCCGTCCCGATCAGCCCCCATGGCGGTCCGGACTCGCCCGCCCGGCCGACGAAGAGCAGCACGAGAAGCATGGGGATGAACCTGATGATCTCCCGCAGCGGTTCGACGACGAGCATTCCCGGCGCGAGGCGTCGCCATGGTTGCTCGGTGGTGGCGGCGGGGTGATTCGGTGCGTGATCGGCGGGGTGATTCGGTGCGTGATCGGGTGCGGGGTGATCGGGTGCGGGGTGATCGGGTGCGGGGTGAGGTGCGGGGTGATCAGGTGCGGGGTGGTCGGGTGCGGGGTGATCGGAGGCGGCGTGATCGATCGCGCCCTGGTCGCGCCCCGGGTTGGTCACCGCATCCTCGAGCCGGGGATCCGTCACGTCGCGTCGTCCCCGGACAGCGGCGCGGCGATGGTGACGTCAGCGGCGAACTGCTCGGCGATGTGCTGGTCGAGGCCGTCGATCTCCAGTGGGCCGGCCGCCGAGGCGGTCGTCACGGTGACCTTCGACAGCCCGAACATCCGGCCGATCGGCCCGCGCTCGGTGTCGACCGTCTGGATCCGGCTGACCGGTGCGATGCGCCATTCCTGGGTGAGCCAGCCGGTCCGGGTGTAGACCGCGTCGGCCGTCAGCTCCCAGCGGTGCACCCGGTAACGCCACCGTGGCATGACGATGAGGTGCACGGCGGCCAGCAGCACCGTCGCGGCCAGGACCTGCGGGTGCCATGGCGGGATCGGCCAGTCGAACACCCAGGCGATCACCTCGACCACCACCAGCAGCAGCCACCCGAGCAGTGCCCGGCTGAACCAATACCAGACCGCCTTGGGCGACACCTGGTGCGCCGGTGGGCGGAGTAGCGCGCGGTGCTCGATGTCGCCCGTCATGGCTTCATCGTCCCCTGCCGTCGGCTCGGGCGGTGCCGGGGTTTCGTCACCGCCCGCCCGGCGCCCGGGGCACTGTCGCCATACCTCAGGTCGATCGGCCGCGGCGCGCCGCGAACAGGCCGAGACCGAGTCCGATGACGACCATGACGGGTCCGATCACCGCCCAGGTCCGGTCGCCGGTCATCCCGCTGCCGCCGACGATGCCCAGGCCCTGCAGGGTGAACAACCCGCCGAGGACGATGAGTGCTGCCGCGATGACCCACAAGACGTTCTTCATCTGCCGCTCCAGGTGTCGGGTCCCCCCCGATGGTGGCACGGCCCGAGTCCTGCTGGGCACGGCGCGGACACTCTGCCGGGCAAGGCACGGGGTCATGGCGGAATATCGGCCCGTACAGAGCACCACGATGTTCTGCCATGACCCACAGAGGGTGCGGTGCGCGGCACCTGGGCGGGGGCCGGGCGGTACGGTCCGCGTCACGCCCGCCTCGCCCGACGTGACGAAGGCCGAATCGTTCCGAGAGAGGAAGCCCTGTGCCCGACTTCGATCATGTGCTCACCACCACCCGCGCCGTCCGGCGCCGGCTGGATCTGGAGCGCCCGGTCGAACCCGCGGTGATCACCGAGTGCCTGCGGCTCGCCGCCCAGGCGCCGACCGGCGGTAACGCCCAGGGCTGGCGGTTCATGGTCGTCACCGACCCGGACCTGCGCGCGGGCGTCGCCGAGTACTACCGCAAGGGCGCCGCGGACTACCTGGCAGCCGGCGTGGCCCGGGCGAAGACGGACTCCCAGCGGCGCGTGGCGCAATCGTCGGTCCACCTGATGGAGAACCTGCACCGCGTCCCGGTGCACGTCATCCCGTGCATGAAGGGCCGCCCGTCGGAGGGGGAGAACCAGGCCGGTTTCTACGGGTCGATCCTGCCGGCCGTGTGGAGCTTCGCGCTGGCGCTGCGCTCCCGTGGTCTCGGTTCCGTATGGACCACGCTGCATCTCGCCCACGAGCGGGAGGTAGGCGAACTGCTCGGGATCCCACCGAACGTCACCCAGGTCGCGCTGCTGCCGGTCGCGTACACCGTCGGGACGGAGTTCAAGCCGGCGTCCAGGTTGCCGATCGAGCGCTTCACCTTCTGGAACCGGTACGGCCAGACCGAGCAGTGATTCGCCCCCGGCCGGGGCGCTGATCTGTTGCCCGGCCGGCGCGCGGCGGCCACCCGCGGGGCCGGCGGCGCGCCACTGACGAAATGGCAACAAAACTGCGCGCCACACCGGCGCGCCTGCGGGGTGTGGCGCGGACCCCGACCTACTTTCAATCCCAGCAGTACCTGACATAACTATAACTGTCCGGTTGAGGTTGAGACTTCGACACGCCGGGCGGTTGACCACAGATTCGTGCGGTTCCGCACGGATCAGCAGGACCGGATCGAGCAGAAAGGCTCAGGCGAATGACGCCACCGCACAACTACCTGGCCGTCATCAAGGTCGTCGGCATCGGCGGCGGTGGTGTGAACGCCATCAACCGGATGATCGAGGTCGGCCTGCGTGGGGTCGAGTTCATCGCGATCAACACCGATGCACAGGCCCTGCTGATGAGCGACGCCGACGTCAAGCTCGACGTCGGCCGCGAGATGACCCGGGGACTCGGTGCCGGGGCCAACCCGGACGTCGGCCGGAAGGCCGCCGAGGATCACCGCGAGGAGATCGAGGAGGTGCTGAAGGGTGCCGACATGGTCTTCGTCACCGCCGGGGAAGGCGGTGGAACGGGCACCGGCGGCGCTCCGGTCGTCGCCTCCATCGCTCGCAAGCTGGGCGCGCTGACCATCGGTGTCGTCACCCGGCCGTTCGCCTTCGAAGGTCGCCGCCGCGGCGGCCAGGCGGAGAGCGGCATCAAAGAACTGCGCAACGAATGCGACACCCTCATCGTCATCCCGAACGACCGGCTGCTGCAGCTGGGCGACAGCGGTGTCTCGCTGATGGACGCCTTCCGATCCGCCGACGAAGTACTGCTCAACGGTGTCCAGGGCATCACCGACCTGATCACCACCCCGGGTCTGATCAACGTCGACTTCGCGGACGTCAAGTCCGTGATGGCCGGCGCGGGTACGGCTCTGATGGGCATCGGCTCCGCTCGCGGCGAAGGTCGCGCGATCCAGGCCGCGCAGAAGGCGATCAACTCGCCGTTGCTCGAGGCCTCGATGGACGGGGCGCACGGCGTGCTGCTGTCCATCGCCGGTGGCTCGGACCTGGGCCTGTTCGAGATCAACGAGGCGGCGTCGCTGGTCCAGGAGGCGGCGCACGAGGACGCGAACATCATCTTCGGCACCGTCATCGACGACTCGCTGGGCGATGAGGTGCGGGTGACCGTCATCGCTGCCGGTTTCGACTCCACGCCATCGGTCCTGCCGCCGAGCATCGATCAGCGGGCCCGTGCGGCCGCCGAGCGGGGAGCCAACGGGTCCGCCAACGGGTTCTCGCAGCCGCCGGTCGCGCGTCCCGCCCAGCCGCAGTACGCGGCGGCGCCCGCCCCCGCGCCCCGGCAGGCGGTGCCCGCGTACCAGCAGGCGCCGGTCAATCAGTACGGGTCGGCACCTGCGTACCAGGGTGTCCCGGCGCGCAATCCGCGGCAGGCCGACCTGGACGACGATGACGTCGATGTGCCGTCGTTCATGAAGCGCTGACCCCGGGGTCGGATAGTTTGAACCGCATGACGCCCGGAACAGCTGCCACCGCAACTGTTCCGGGCGTCAGGCGTTTGGTGACCACCCGGCACGGCGGTGTGTCCTCGGCCCCGTACGACAGCTTCAACCTCGGCGGAGGCGTCGGTGACAGACCCGCCGCGGTGACGGCGAACCGGGAGCGGCTCGCCGCAGCCGCCGGGCTGGCGGCGGGCCGGATCGTCTGGATGCGTCAGGTGCACGGCGCCGCGGTGACCAGGGTGACGCTGCAGGACGGGCGTCCCGCCCCGGACCCGCTGCCGGACACCGACGGGATCGTCACGGCGGACCGCGGTGTCGGACTGGCGGTGCTGGTCGCGGACTGCGTGCCGATCCTGGCCGCCGATCCGGTCGCGGGCGTGATCGCGGCGGTGCATGCGGGACGGCGCGGCGCGGCGGAAGGGATAGCGGTCCGCGCGGTGGAACAGATGATCATGCTGGGCGCAGCCGCGGAGCGGATCGATGTGCTGCTCGGACCGGCGATCTGCGGCGCCTGCTACGAGGTGCCCTCCGGCATGCGGGACGAGGTGGACGCTGTGTTACCCGGCTCCGCCTGCGTCACCGAACGAGGTACGCCCGGGCTCGACCTGCGCGCCGGGCTCGCCACCCAACTCCGCGAGATCGGCGTTACCGCAGTGGTTGTCGACCCGCGATGTACCGCAACCGATCAGGACCTGTTCAGCCATCGGCGCGGCGCGCCGACCGGCCGGCTGGCGGGTTTGATCTGGCGTCAGTGACCGGCGTTCCGCGCTGCCACGCCAGGCCCCGCCGCAGCGGCCGGATCCGCGGCAGACCCGTGACCCAACCGGGTGTGTCGCACCGCTGTCGCCTCCGCGGCGGGCGATAGCCTGACCGTCAGGCGTGGAAAACGGTGTGCACGGCCTGTGTTTGCCCGGTTGCCGCCTCGGTGACCGGCGGATGACATGCCCTGTCCGGCCGTTGACCGTTCTCGGTACATCGGTTGTGCGGTACATCGGATTGCAGCGAATGACGGCGGAAGGATCAGGACGACAATGGGATCATGGCGCAAGGTGGGGGCCTTTCTCGGACTCGTCCCTGACGAAGGGCGTCGCGACGAGTTCGGCGACGAGTACCACGACGCTGACGGGTACCGCGACGACTACGCCCGCGACCCGCGGTCGGCCGAGTACGCCGACGACGACTACGCCGGCGATCCGCACGGCGGGCACCCGGACAGCGGTCACGACCCCTACCAGCCGAAGGGACCGCGTCCGATGTCGACCGGTTATCAGGACGAGCAGTTGACCAACGGCGCCCTCGCCGTGCAGCCGCGGCCGGATCTGCGCCGCGATGCCGAGTCGACCGGAGCGATCCGTCCGGTCACCGTCAAGCTCACCGGCTTCAGCGAGGCCCGGGTGATCGGCGAGAAGTTCCGCGAGGGCAAGCCGGTGATCCTCGACATGACCGACATGGACGATGCCGGTGCGCGTCGGCTGGTCGATTTCGCGGCGGGTCTCGCGTTCGCGCTGCGCGGGTCGATCGACAAGGTGACCACCAAGGTGTTCATGCTGCTACCGCCGGACACGGACATGGCTGATATGCCGTCCTACGAGCCCGCGCACGCAAGCTTCCAGGGCGGATTTGCCGAGCCGGCCGGTCGTGAGCGCCCCGCCTACGCCAACGCCCGCATCGGTCGCTGACCTCTGTCTCTGACAACGCGCAGCACCCCACGGTGCTGCGCGTTGTCGGCTTCCCGGGACGATCGCAAGCGGATGGTGGTTCCCGACCGTCCGCCGATCAGGTAAAAGTGGAGTGGTGAATATTCTCTGGCAGGTGGTCTACCTGCTGCTCTGGCTGTTCCGGCTGGCGCTGCTGGGCAGGATCGTGATCGAGTTCGTGAGGGTGTTCGCCCGGACCTGGCGCCCTGCGGGCACTCCCGCTGTGGCAATGGAACTGCTCTATTCGAGCACCGACCCGCCGGTCAAGCTGTTCCGGAAGGTCATCCCGACCGTCAAACTCGGCGGCGTCGGGTTCGACCTCAGCATCATCGTCCTGCTGATCCTCGTCTACGTCCTGATGGAGGTCGTCGCCCGGCTTGCCGTCGCGGCGCTCTAAGATGCCGTGGGTCCGGACGTCCGGATGCAGTTGTACTGAGTGAAGATCCAATGAGGAGTTGTCAATGCCGCTCACCCCAGCCGACGTGCACAACGTCGCTTTCAAGAAGCCCTCGATCGGCAAGCGAGGATATGACGAGGACGAGGTAGACGCCTTCCTCGATGTCGTCGAGGCGGAGCTGAGCAGGCTCATCGAGGAGAACAACACCCTCAAGTCCCGTGACGGAGCAACCACCGACGGTGCTGCGGCGCCCGTGCTGGAGAAGGCCCCCGCGGAGGCCGCCCCGGCCGGGAACGGCCACACCCAGGCCGCCAGGTTGCTCGCGCTGGCGCAGGAGACCGCCGACAAGCTGACCGACGAGGCCAGGACCGAGTCCGAGAAGGTGCTGGCGGACGCGAAGGCGCAGTCCGAGGCGCTGCTCAGCGACGCGACCACCAGGGCCGAAGCCGCAGAGCGGGAGAGCCGGACCAAGGCGGAGGCGCTCGACGCCGAGGCCAAGGCCCGATACGACGAAGTGCTCGGCAAGCTCGCTGGTGAGCGTGTCGGCTTGGAGAAGAAGATCGCGGATCTGCGCAGCTACGAGCGGGAGTACCGCGGCCGGTTGAAGTCCTGGATCAGCGAGCAGTTGGCCCAACTGGAGGGCGAGAGCACCAAGGAGCAGGCCGCTCCGGTGCTGACCAGCCCGGGGGAGTAAGACGTCGACGTCCGGCGGGACGAAATCGGTTCCGCCGGACGTTACGCTTGTGGAAGCACGTGGCGACGACCCGGCCATCACCGGCGAGCCATTCGGAAGAACGGGACCGCCGGGCAGCCGGAGTCCTCACTAGAACCGAACGGGACCGGCCCGTCACAGCCGGACGAAGAGCGGTCGGGGCCACCATCGGTGGCGCCGGCAAGCGGGGTGGTACCGCGGGAGACGGCCGACACCGGCCGCATCTCGTCCCTGCAGTGCACGTGACTGCAGCGACGAGGAGTACCCGTGAGCGAGACCACCGACAACCTGTCGACCACCGGCCCATCGACGGCTGCCCCCGCCTCCCGCGGGTATCCGCGGGCGGGCAGCGACACGGTCACCGGGCACCCGGACTTTCCCTCGTTGGAACGCGAGGTGCTGGCGTTCTGGGAGAAGGACCACACCTTCGTCGCGTCCGTCGAGCAGCGGCCGGCCGGTGACAACGGGTCCAACGAGTACGTCTTCTACGACGGGCCGCCGTTCGCCAACGGCCTGCCGCACTACGGCCACCTGCTGACCGGCTACGTCAAGGACGTCGTGCCGCGGTACCAGACCATGCGCGGCCGCCGCGTCGAGCGCCGGTTCGGCTGGGACACCCACGGCTTGCCGGCGGAGGTCGAGGCCGAGCGGCAGCTGGGCATCAAGCACAAGTCGGAGATCGTCGCGTACGGCATCGAGGCGTTCAACGATGCCTGCCGGAACTCGGTCCTCCGGTACACCCACGAATGGGAGGAGTACGTCACCCGGCAGGCACGCTGGGTGGACTTCGAGCACGACTACAAGACCCTCGACACGGACTACATGGAGTCCGTGATGTGGGCCTTCAAGACCCTGTGGGACAAGGGCCTGATCTACGAGGGCTACCGGGTGCTCTGGTACTGCACCCGCTGCGAAACCCCGCTGTCCTCCACCGAAACCAAGATGGACGACACCTACCGGTCCCGGCAGGATCCGGCCGTGACGGTGTCGCTGCGGTTGCGCTCCGCCGATCCGCTGCTGGACGGCGTCAACGCGCTGGTCTGGACGACGACGCCGTGGACGCTGCCGTCCAACCTGGCCGCCGCGGTCAATCCCGACGTCGACTACGTCGTGGTGGAGTCGTCCGGTCCGTTCGCCGGCCGGTACCTGCTGGCTGCCGCCCGGGTCGGCGGCTACGCCCGTGAACTCGGAGAGGATCCCGAGGTGTTGGCGACGTTCACCGGCGCACAGCTGGTGGGCACCAGGTACACGCCGCCGTTCGACTTCTTCGTGGGAAGGGAAGGAGCTGATGGGTCGGACCCTGCAAGCAGATCCTCCCGCCCGCACCAGATCCTCGCCGCCGACTACGTCACCACCGAGGACGGCACCGGCGTCGTGCACATCGCGCCGGCCTTCGGCGAGGAGGACAAGGCAGTCACCGACGCTGCCGGCATCGAGGTCGTCAACCCGGTCGACGGCCAGGGCAAGTTCACCTCGCTGGTTCCGCCGTACGAGGGCATGCATGTCTTCGACGCGAATGTGGCGATCATCGCGGACCTGAGGGAGGACGGGCTGCTGATCCGCCGGGACAGCTACGAGCACCCTTACCCGCACTGCTGGCGATGTGACACGCCCCTGATCCAGCGCGCGGTGTCGTCCTGGTTCGTCGCCGTGACGCAGTTCAGGGACCGGATGATCGAGCTGAACAAGGACATCACCTGGGTGCCGGCGCACATCAAGGACGGCCAGTTCGGCAAATGGCTGGAGGGTGCCCGGGATTGGTCGATCTCCCGGAACCGGTTCTGGGGCTCACCGATCCCGGTGTGGACCTCGGACGATCCGGCGTACCCGCGGGTCGACGTCTACGGGTCGCTGGACGAGCTGGAGCGTGACTTCGGGGTGCGTCCGGACGATCTGCACCGGCCGTTCATCGACGAGCTGGTCCGGGCGAACCCGGACGACCCCACCGGGCGCTCGCACATGCGCCGGGTCCCGGAGGTGCTGGACTGCTGGTTCGAGTCAGGTTCGATGCCCTACGCGCAGGTGCATTATCCGTTCGAGAACGCGGAGTGGTTCGAGGATCACTACCCGGGCGACTTCATCGTCGAGTACAACGGGCAGACCCGCGGCTGGTTCTACACGATGCACGTCCTGGCGACCGCCCTGTTCGACCGGCGGGCCTTCAACACCTGCATGGCACACGGCATCGTGCTGGGCGACGACGGGCAGAAGATGTCCAAGTCCCGCCGGAACTATCCGGACGTCGGGCAGGTCTTCGAGCGCGACGGGTCCGACGCGATGCGCTGGTTCCTGATGTCCTCGCCGATCCTGCGCGGGGCCGACCTCATCGTCACCGAGGCCGGCATCAGGGAGAGTGTCCGGCAGGCCGTTTTGCCACTGTGGAACGCCTGGTACTTCCTCGCGCTCTATGCAGGCGCATCGGATCGGGTGGGGGTCTGGCGTCCGGACTCGGCCGATGTCCTCGACCGCTACGTGCTGTCCAAGACCGCCGAACTGGCCTCGGACGTCACCGCAGCACTGGATGTGTACGACATCGCCGGTGCCTGTGCGTCGGTCCGGCTGTACCTGGAGGGGCTGACCAACTGGTACATCCGCCGTTCCCGGCAACGGTTCTGGGACGGCGACGCCGACGCGATCGACACGCTGCACACCGTGCTGGAAGTGCTCAGCCGGGTGCTGGCGCCGTTGCTGCCGCTGACCACCGAGGTGATCTGGCGCGGGCTGACGGGGGACCGGTCGGTGCACCTGGCCGATTGGCCGGCGCCCGACGCCCTGCCCGCAGACGCGGATCTGGTGGCCGCGATGGACGAGATCCGGGAAGTCGCGTCGGTGGCGCTGTCGGTGCGCAAGACCGCCGGCCTCCGGGTTCGGCAGCCGCTCGCGTCGCTGACCGTGGCGACCCGGAACGCGGACCGCCTGCGGCCCTTCGTGTCCCTGCTGTCCGACGAGGTCAACGTCCGGTCGGTGGAGCTCACCGAGCTGGCCGACCACGACGAGCGGGTGTCCCGCCGGCTGTCGGTCAACGCGCGAGCCGCCGGTCCAAGGCTGGGCAAGGACGTGCAAAAGGTGATCAAGGCGTCCAAGGCGGGCGACTGGACAGTGGCGGACGACGGCTCGGTGGTCTGCGGCGGTCTGCCGCTGGCGGACGGCGAGTACGAGCTGGAACTGGTCGCCGCCGGATCGTCGTCCGACGCGGTCGGGCTGCTGCGGTCCGGTGGGTTCGTCGTACTCGACACGGTTCTCGACGACGACCTGCTGGCTCAGGGCGCGGTGAACGACCTGCTCCGCCAGGTCCAGCAGGCCCGCAAGGACGCGGGGCTCGACGTCTCTGACCGGATGGAGCTGACGCTGGCAGTGCCGGACGAGCTGTGGGCGGCCGTCGAAGAGCGGCTGGACACCGTCAAGGCGGAGACGCTGGCGCTGTCGGTGACCCGCGCGCCGTCCGCCGACGGTTCGGTGGGTGTGACGGTGGACCGCGCCTGACGCCCGCCCGCTCGCCGCCCGACCGGAGCCCGCTCTCGCCGCCCGACCGAACCCTGCGCCGGGGTCAGCGGCCGGTGCGCACCCGGCCCGCCGCGGCGACCAGGTTCGCCAGGCTGGCCAGCGTTTCCGGGTAGCCGCGGGTCTTGAGTCCGCAATCCGGGTTCACCCACAGCCGCTCCGCGGGGAATCTGGACACGGCGGCACGCAGCCGGTCCTCGATCTCGCGCTCCGACGGCACCCGGGGCGAGTGGATGTCCCACACCCCGGGCCCGACCTCGTTCGGGTAGCCGGCGCTGCTGAGGTCCGCGGTGATCGTCATGTCCGAGCGGGCAGCCTCGAGACTGATGACATCGGCATCCATCTCGATGATGGCCGGCAGTATCTCGCCGAATTCGGCGTAGCACATGTGGGTGTGGACCTGGGTGTCGTCCCGCACCGCCGCGGTCGCCAGCCGGAACGCCCTGGTGGCCCACTCCAGGTACGCGGGCCGGTCGGCACTGCGCAACGGAAGTGTCTCGCGCAGCGCGGGTTCGTCGACCTGGATCACCGCGATTCCGGCGCACTCCAGGTCGATGACCTCGTCCCGCAGGGCCAGTGCCACCTGGGTGGCGGTGTCGGCCGGTGGCTGGTCGTCGCGGACGAACGACCAGGCGAGCATCGTCACCGGTCCGGTGAGCATCCCTTTGAGCGGTCGGTGGGTCAGGCCCTGCGCGTACCTCGCCCACTCGACCGTCATCGGCTGCGGACGGTCGACGTCACCGACGATGATCGGCGGCCGCACATATCGGGTGCCATAGGACTGCACCCAGCCATGATCGGTCGCGAGGAATCCGGTCAGCTGCTCGGCGAAATACTGGACCATGTCGTTGCGTTCCGGCTCGCCGTGCACCAGCACGTCCAGGCCCAGGGACTCCTGGGTTCTGATCACGGACCTGATCTCGTCGCGCATCGCCGACCGGTAGCCGTCCTGGTCGAGTCGACCGGCCCGCAGCGCAGCCCTTGCCTGGCGCAGCCGGCTGGTCTGCGGGAAGGAACCGATCGTCGTCGTCGGGAGCTCGGGGAGCGCGAGCCGGCCCGCCTGAGCGAGATGGCGAGCGGGGTAGGGACTCTGGCGTGCGAGGTCCGCGTCGGTGACCGCCGCGACGCGGGACCTCACGGATTCGTTGCGGACGATGGCCGAGTGGCCCCGAGACTCGAGACCGGCTTTGTTCACCCGCAGCTCACCCGCGATCGCGTCCCGGCCGTCGGCCAGCCCACGGGCCAGCACACCGAGCTCCCCGAGCTTCTGCCGCGCGAAGGCGAACCAGCGGGCCACCTGCGGGTCGAGGCTGCGTTCGGCGGCCAGGTCGACCGGCACGTGCAGCAGCGAGCACGACGCCGCGACGTCCACCGTGCCTGCCAGGCCCAACAGGGTGCCGAGAGTGCCGAGCGCTCTTCCCAGGTCCGTCCGCCAGATGTTCCGTCCGTCGACGACGCCGGCCACCAGTCGTTTGCCGGGTAGCCCGCCGATCGCCGCGAGCGCCGGGAGATTGGCCGCGGCTCGTCCGGTGAAGTCCACCGCGAGACCCTCGACGTCAGAGCGGGCGAGCACCGGCAGTGCGTCCCCGAGGCGGTCGAAGTAGGACGCCACCAAAATCTTCGGCCGGTCCGCGGAGCGGGTCAACTCCCGGTAGGCGTGTTCGACCGCGTCCAGCACCGCTCGAGGTTGGTCGAGGACGAGCGCGGGCTCGTCCAGCTGGACCCAGTCCGCCCCTGCCGCCCGGAGCTGCCGCAGCAGCTCCACGTACAGCGGTAGGACCTGGTCCAGCACGCTGAGCGGCGAGAAATTCTGCGGCGCGCCGGGTTCCGGCTTGGACAGCAGAAGGAACGTCACCGGCCCGACGATCACCGGCCGGGTGTTGACGCCGTCCTCCGCTGCCTCCGCCAGGTCGGCCAACGGCTTGCCCGGATCGAGTGCGAACTCGGTCTGCGGGCCGAGCTCGGGAACCAGGTAGTGGTAGTTGGTGTCGAACCACTTCGTCATCTCCAGCGGAGCGGCCTCCGCGGTGCCGCGCGCCATGGCGAAATAGCGATCCAACCGTCCCTGGACGGAGTCCACCGCGGGCACCGCCGAGCGGTGCCTGGCCGGGATGGCCCCGAGCATCCATGCGGTGTCCAGCACATGGTCGTAGAACGAGAAGTCGTTGCCCGGCAGTTCGTCGAGACCGCCATCGCGCAGTTCGGCCCGCCGCCGGCGGCGAAGGTCAGCCGCAGCGCCGAGCAGCTCGTCGGCCGTGCTCCGGCCGGCCCAGTACGACTCGATCGCCTTCTTCAGGTCCCGGTCGGCGCCCTGCCGCGGGTAGCCGTACACCGTGGCGACCGGCCGGTGACGGCGGTCCAGGGAAGCGGATTCGGTCATGGAACTCTCCTTCGCGAGTTCTCGGGTGACGACGAGAGAGGAGCGCGACGGGCAGGTTCCGGGCAGCACACCGCGGGACGAGCACCGGCGAGGACCCACCCACGAGGTCGGATGCCACCGCCCCGTGGTCACGGGACGGGCGGCCGGCAGGTCTTCGGACTCGCGGGCTCGGGCGGCTGGCTGCCGACCACCTACCGGCCGTCGCTTCCCGGACCTGTCGTGCGCCCAGTGCTGATGACGGCTGTCGTTCCCACTCACCGCTGCGGGGCAGTCCCGGATTCCCACCGGGTTCCCTCTTGCCTCGACCGGCTCACCGTTCCCGGTGCACCGGACGAACCAGCTGCAGGGCCACCCTAGCGCGACAGCCTCTGCTGAGTTGATCATGGGGCCCAGCACAGCTTCTCGCGCGTGTCGTTGGCGAGTCGTGTGCTGGGCCGCATGATCATCGGGGGCTGGTCCCGGCGGGGCTGGTCCGCTCGGGACGGGTCAATGCGCCGCGCCGGCGGCCGCCGGAACCCGCTGGTGAGCCGGCTCGGGCGTGGGCGGTTCGTGCCCATCCACGTCGAGCCGCGGAAGGATCCGGTCCAGCCAGGACGGCAGCCACCAGTTGGCGCGGCCCAGCAGCGTCATCATGGCGGGCACCAGCACCATCCGGACGACCGTGGCATCGATCAGCACGGCGACCGCCATCCCGACGCCCATCATCTTGACCGTCGGGTCGGCGTCCAGGGCGAAGCCGATGAACACCGCGACCATGATGGCCGCCGCGCTGGTGATGACCCGGCCGGTGGAGGCCAGTCCCCGCACCACGCTGCGCCGCGGATCCCCGGTCGCAAGGTAGTCCTCGCGGATCCTGGACAGCAGGAACACCTGGTAGTCCATGGACAGCCCGAACAGGATTGCGAACATCAGGATCGGAACCCAGCTCGACACCGGACCGGCGTGCGGCAACCCGAGAAGTTCAGCCCCCCAACCCCACTGGAAGACCACGACCATCACGCCGTAGGCCGCCGCGACCGACAGCAGGTTCAGCACAGCGGCTTTGAGCGGGACGACGACCGAGCGGAACACCGCGGCCATCAGCAGCACGGAGACGCCGACGACGAACGCGATCACCACCCACAGCCGTTCCGCGAGTCGTTCCGCGATATCGGCCAGTGTGGGAGTGAGCCCGGTGATCATCACGCCGTCCGGCAACTCGCTCCGTAGCCGTTGCAGCAGAACGGTTGTCGCCACGTCTTGCGGCCCCGTGGTGGGCTGCACGACCAGGACAGCGCCGGTGCCTGCCTGATTGATCACCGGCGGCGTGACCCCGGCGACGCCCGGGTCGGCGCTGATCTGCGTCATCAGAGCCGGCAGTTCGGCTGCCGGAACGCGACCCAGATCCACGGCCAGCACGAAGGGGCCGTTCGCGCCGGGACCGAACTCCTCCGCGACCAGGTCGTACGCCACCCGGGTGGTGTTCGACTCGGGTCGGCTGCCGGCGTCCTGCGGCCAGGTCCGCAGACCGAGAACCGGCGCAGCGAGCAGGATCAGCAGACTCAGGGCAGCCAACGCCCACGGCCACGGCCGACGGCCGATCCGCTCCGCCCACCGGGCCGTCACCGTTGACGCGGCCGGATGCGCGTCGGCCGCTTCGGGCAGGAGCGCTCCGGAGGATGTCAGCCGACGTCGCTCGGATCGCCGCAGCGCCCGTGTTCCGACGAGGCCGCACAGGGCCGGCACCAACGTCACCGATGTCGCCATGACGGATACCACCACCAGTAGGGTCGCGACTCCCATCGACGTGTAGGACGGCAGGTCCGCCAACCGCAGGCCGAGCAGCGACACCAGGACGGTGATCCCCGCGAACAGCACCGACACCCCCGCGGTGGCATTCGCTCTCGCCGCAGCCTCGGTCACCGGCAGACCGCGTCGCAGGCCTTCGACGTAACGGGTGACCAGCAGCAGCGCGTAGTCGATGCCGACCCCGATGCCGACCATCGTCGCGACGGTCGGCGCGGTGGTGCTGACTTCGGTGACGGCAGCAAGCAATGCGATCAGTGAGGTGCCGATGCCCAGCCCGACCAGTGCCACCGCGAGCGGCAGGCCGGCGGCGATGACGGATCCGAAGGCGATCACCAGGATGATCAACGCCACGACGATCCCGGCGAGCTCGGCGACACCGCCCGGCGGAGCGAAGTTCTCCGGTACCTGCCCGCCCAATCCGACCTGATAACCACTGTCCTGCAGCGGCTGTGTCGCAGAGGTCAGCGCGTCCACGGCTTCCGAGCCCCTGAAAGAGGTGACCGGGACGTCGTAGCGCACCCCGACCAGCGCGGTGTCCGCGTCGGCCGACAGTCGCGTGGGTTCCACCACGGTGACGTGCGGCAGCGTCGTCAGCCGATCGCGCAGTGCCTCGATGTCCGAGGTCCGAAGTGCGCCGGTGTCGCTGTGCACCAGCACCCTGGCGTCCGCACCGAAGGCACCCTCGAAATTGGCGTCCAAGAAGTCGCTGCCGGCCTGCGCAGGCGAACCGGCGACCCGGTAGTCATCGCGGGGCTCACCGCCCAGTGTCATCGACAACGTGAGGGCAATGGCCAGTACCGCCAGCCAACCCCCGATGACGCGCCATGGGCGGGCGGCGGCTGCGCGCCCGATCCGGTACAGCAATCCACTCATCGGTCCTCCTCGGATGCGCCGGACCGCCCGGATGGGCATCGGCCGTTCGCGAAGAGAATCCCCTGGGCCGCTTGACGGGCCCTTGTCATGGACTTGCCGTCCACCTGCAGCCCGGCGACACCGACGAACGGATCCCCCTACGCGATTCGAGATGGCGAAAATCGACGTTGGTGGGACCGAGGAGCGACCGATATCGCCATCTGGCTTCGGTGATCCTGCCGTGACGAACGGCGGGCGAGCTATCGGCGCGCTGACAATCCGCTGTCATCCGAGAACTCGGCCACCCGCCGGCTCGCCCGATCGATCCAGGCCTGGTTCCCACATCGCCGCGCGACGTCGAGCGCGCGAGAAAAATGCTCCCGGGCCTGGGCGGGTCGGCCCAGCATCGCCGCCAGGTCACCGAGCGACGTGTCGACGGGCCCGACAGCGAAGGACCCGGTAGCGGCCCCGCCCACCTGACCGCGGTAGGGCAGCAACTCCTGGTACACCGATTGGCCTTCGACGGGATCGGCCAGTCGCACGGTGATCATCGCCCTCATCGTCAGCACGAGGCACCGGAAGAAGTCGTGTCGAACGGGACGGATTCGCCGTCGGAGCTCTCGCGCCTCGGCCGTTCGCCCGACAGCGCTGAGCGGCAGGGCCCGCAGGTCGGCGACCATATCGGTGGCCGTGTCGACGCCGCCGACGACGGTCGCCAACTCGCCTTCCCGTTGCTGGGTGAGGCGCACTGTCAGCAGGGCGAGCGCGGTGATGCCGTCGGCGTCCAAAGCCCCGCTGGAGCGGAACAATTCATGGGCTCTGAGATAGCCGCTCTCGGCCTCCTCCAACCGACCGGTCAGGTGCGCAAGGAAAGCGCGGTGCATCTGCACGGCGGCCTCGGCCTGCCGCCAGTGATACCGACGGACGATGGCGTCGAGCTGATCGATCTCCTGCGACATCCCATCGACGTCGAGCACGACGGAGCGATACTGCAGTTCCATGTGATGGCCGAGAAGGGCGAAGACGGCCAGCCCCGGATGCTCTCCGATCTCTCGCAGTTCCGCGCCGATCAGGCGCCTTTCGTCGGGGTTCTCGTCCGCCGCGGTCACCCAGCTCCTGGCATGCAGCGCGAGACCGATCAGCACGGGTTCGCCCAGACGCCGGGCGATCTCCTCGGCCTCACGCGACGCGGCCGCGGCCCGGTCAACCTGCTCGCCACTGATCTCGGCGACCAGCGCGCACAGCAGCTTGCACCGCACGACGTCGTCCACGACGTCGGTCTTTGACCAGCTCAGTGCGCGTTCGATCAGCGTCGTGATGTCGCTGTCGACCATGCCGTAACGGCGGACGATCCACGGCGTCGGCAGGTCCCACGCGGTGAGCACCCGGACCAGCAGAGCCGGTCGTCCGTCCCGGTCGGCGAGCCGGATCGCCTCCCTCCGGGACTCTTGCGCGGCCTTCGAGTCACCACCGGCGATCTGCGAAAGGCTCAGCCGGGCAAGGATTTCCACCCGTTCGCCGACCTCGTCGATCCCGCCGTCCGATGCCGGGACCCGGTCCAGGTCGGCCAGCGCCTGCGCATACAGCGACGCGGCGGTCTCGTGGGCATAGCGGGACACCGCCTGGTCGGCCGCCCGCACCGCGGCGTCAACCGCCGGCCTCGCCGTGGCGGTCGTCGCAGCCTCGTGGAAGTGATGGGCCAGCGCCGCGTACTCCTCGGGGTGCAGACCTGCCAGCGCCGCACCGATGCGGGCATGCCAGCGGCTACGGCGCAAGAGGGGGGCATCGTCGTAGAGCGTGTCCCGCACCAGGACGTGGGCGAATCGGACCGCACCCGGCGCCGGCTCGGTCAGCAGTCCGGCGAGCACACCGGCCTCCAGAGCATCGAGCACGGTCTCCTCGTCCACTTCCGCCGCGCGGACCAGGACGTCGATGTCGACGTCCCGGCCGACGACGGCAGCCAGTCGCAGCACCGAGACACTGACCTCCGGGAGCCGGGCGAACCTGCGACGCAACACATCCCGCACGCCTTCGGGGACCTTGGACCGGGCGACCAGGTCCCCCTCGCTGCCGAGCAGCCGGGCGCTCTCGGTCAGGTAGAAGGGATTGCCGCCGGTGCGGTCGATCAGCGCGGACAGTGTCGCCGGGTCCGGTTGGACGCCGACGACAGCACGGACCAGCCGGGCGGCCTGCGCCGGATCGAAGCCGCCGAGCGTGAGACGGGTCGGCGAGAGAGCGGCGAGACGGGCAAGGGTGTCCCCGAGTTGGGCCGGCGCATCCGCGGGCCGGTAGCCGGCGACGAGCAGGAGCGGGCCGGTCGCGCCGGACGCCACCGCTTCCACCAGCGCGAGGGTCTCGGAGTCGGCGCGGTGCAGGTCGTCCAGCAGGACAGCCAGCGGCTGAGCGTGTGCAGCCGTGGACACGTAGCCGGTGACCGCGCGGCTCAACAGGAACCGTCCGAACGATGCGTCCGCCTCGCTCGGTGCGGCGCTCTCGTCCAGGAGCGGCGCCAACGCGGCCGTCAACCCACCGGGGTCGACGTCCGCCGCGAGGTGGCGAAGGGCCTCCACCCACGGCCAGGCGGGCGGTGCACCGGCCGACTCGGGGCACCGACCGACGATCACCCGCCATCGGTCGGCGGCGAGTTCCCGCCCGAACCTCTCCGCCAACCGTGACTTCCCGGCCCCCGGTTCGCCCGCCAGCAGCACAACCCGGCCCTCGGAGTTCTCGATCGCCTCGGCGGCCACCGAATGCAAGGTGTTGAGTTCGGTGTCCCGGCCGACGAACTCGACGCGGTCACGGTCGTCGGTGGGCAGGGGCCGAGGCGCGGTCGGCACCGTATCCGCCCGGCCGCCCGCGCCGTCGACGAGGGCCGGCCGGCCGGCCGGTGGGCGGGTCCGATGTCGCTCAGGCATGACCAGGCGCTGAGCCAGCACGTCGGCCTCGACCTTCAGCAATGCGGGACCGGGGTCGACGCCCAACTCCTCTGCCAGCAGAGACCTGGCACGGCGGAGCGCCTGCAGGGCGTCCGCCTGCCGACCGCCGGCGTACAGGCCCATGGCCAGCAGCCGCCAGCCCTCCTCCCGCAACGGATGGGCCCTGGTCAGTTCCTCAGCGGCCATCACCGCTTCGTGGGCGTCGCCGGACCGCAGAACCGCGTCACACCAGCGCTCGGTCGCGACGACACGAAGGCCTTCGAGCCGCGCGGCCTCCGGCTCCGCCCAGGGCTCTGCAGAGAACTCACCGAACGCGTCCCCGCGCCACAGTGCCAGCGCCTCGTCCAGCAACTCCCGCTCCCTGGCAGTCCCGGGCTGCTCCGCCGCGCTGCGCACCAACGCCTCGAACCGCCAGGCGTCCACCGCGTCGGTGGGCAGCCGGATCGCGTAGCCCGGCGGTTCGCTGACCAGGACGGTCGCCGGTGTCCGCGGCGCGCGGTCAGGCTCGAGCGCCCGCCGCAGATGGGAGACGTAGGCCTGCAGAGCGCCGATCGCCTGTGGCGGCGCCTCCCCCTGCCACAGGTCCTCGACCAACCGGTCCACCGAGACCACCTGGCCACGGGCGACGAGCAGCAGCGCGAGCACGCTGCGTTGACGAGGTCCACCGAGGTCGGCGGGCACAGGGTCGGTGGTCAGGGGGTCGGTGGTCAGGGGGTCGGTGGTCAGGGGGTCGGTGGTCAGGGGGTCGGCGGACACGGTGCCTGCAGACAGGGGGTCGGGGTGCCCTGGGGAGAGGGTCGCCCCGAGTGCGCCGAGAACGGTCAACCGCAGCATGATCGGAGAGCGTATCGCCCGAATCGGGCAGGGCCTCAAGTGTTTCGCAAGTTCCCCGCCAGCGGGGTCGCCGATGGTATCGGCATCGGACACCAGCACACCGCCGGAATCCGCCTGTTCACCCGAGGAGGCTCTCATGACGTTCGCGATCGGCACTGCACGCCCGGACACCTGGGAAATGGTGTTCGCCCACAACAGCTTTCGCCGGCATCTCGGCGCGCTACCCGAAGTGATCGGGAACGTCCCTGATGGTGACGTCCAGCGGGCGGGCACCGTCGTCGAGTTTCTCGACGAACTCGTCAAGGCGCTGCATCACCACCATGAGGCCGAGGATGAGCTGATGTGGCCGCTGCTGCTGGAGCGGGCACCGATGGACAGCGTGATGATCCTGCGGATGGAGGAGCAGCACGAGCGGATCGGCGAGCTCTGCCAGCGGGCCGCCGGGCTCGCCGCGGATTTCGCCGCGGCCGCCGACCCGGTCCACCGCGCCGAACTTGCCGATACCGTTGCTGACCTGGTCGAGGTGCTCGGCGTGCATCTGCACGAGGAGGAGGCCCAGATCCTGCCTCTGGTGGAGCGCGTCATGACGGTGCCCGAGTGGGAGGCGGTGGGGGAACGCGCGCGTGGCTCGATGCCCAAGGACCGGCAACTGGTCTTCCTGGGATTCCTGCTGGATGCGAACCCGCCTGACCTGAATCGGGCGTTCCTGGGTCGCCTGCCGCTGCCGGCCCGGGCCGCCTGGAAGGTGCTGGGCCGCCGGGCTTTCGCCAAGGAGTACCGCCGTATCTACCTGACGGAACCGGTGCGCTGAGACCCTCCGATATCGATGATCATGCAGCCCAGCAAGGACTTTCGCTGGGCCTGTCGTCAGCGAGTCATGTGCTGGGCCGCATGATCAACAAGTGGCGGGCCGCATTCCTTGAATCAAGCCGGCCCGGACGGTGTTCGGGACCAGGGCTCTGACAGCCGGCGGCGCCGCTCCCGCAGCCACATCGCCACCGTCAAGAGGAAGATCCACAGCATCAGCACCGTTGAGCAAGCGCCCCGTTGACGACAGAAATCCCAGAAGCATCACCTGCGGTCAGCGCGCCGAGGATGGCGACGCAGAACGGAACCCATCCACGAAGGCATCTGTTCGACCACAGATCGTTTGCGGGGTCACTCATCGACCCCAGCGTACTTTTGCCTCGGCCGCATGATCGACAACCGAAAGGGCGGGTGCCGACGGGGCGGTGGCGCCCGGTCAGGTCAGCAGATCGGCCAACGCGGTGAGCGTCTGGGAACAGCCCGCGTTCACCCGTACGGAGGCAAGCGGGTCCCCACGCGTGACGCCGCGGTTCACGATCACGATCGGGATGCCGCGGCGAGCGGCGTGCCGGACAAACCGGAGCCCGGACATCACCGTCAGCGAGGAGCCGGCGACGAGCATCGCCTCCGCATCGTCGACGTTTCTGAAGGCGACCTCCACCCGGTCGCGGGGGACGTTCTCGCCGAAGAACACCACATGGGGCTTCAGTACCCCCCGACAGCTCCGGCAGTCCGCGAGCCGGAAGCCGGCGGTGTCCTCCAGGTCGACGTCGCCGTCGGGTGCGGTACCGACGTCGAGCTGCCGGCCGAAGTCCGGGTTGAGTTCGGTGAGGCGTTCGTGCAGCTCCACCCGGGGACTGATCTCCCGGCAGCCCAGACACAGCACTTCGTCGATCCGGCCGTGCAGGTCGATGACTGGCCGGGCGCCCGCCTCGCCGTGCAGTCCGTCGACGTTCTGGGTGATGACCGTGCCGACGGCACCCCCGCGCTGCAGTGTCGCAACGGCCCGATGGCCGGGATTGGGGCGGGCCGTCCCCATCCGCTGCCAGCCGAGATGGCTTCGCGCCCAGTACCTCTGCTGCGCCGGCGGACCCGAGACGAATTCCTGGTAGGTCATCGGCGCGCGCGGTGGACTGTCGGGACCGCGGTAGTCGGGGATGCCGGAGTCGGTGCTCAGGCCTGCGCCGGTCAGCGCGACGATCCGCTTCCCCGCGAGCATCTCGGCCGCCCGGCCGGCAGTCCCGAGCGGCGCGCTGGGGCAACCTGTGCGCGGGGTAGGAGCTATCGGGGTAGCAGCTATCGGGTGGGCAGTTATCGGGTGGGCAGTTATCGGGTTGGCAGCGACCGGAGTGGCAGCGACGGGTCGGGCCGCGATGGGTTGGGCCGCGATGGGTTGGGCCGCGATGGGTTGGGCCTGGGTCACATTCCGAGAGTACGGACCGTCGGGTGCGTCGGACCAGTACCCGCGCGGCTCAGCCCTCGTCGACCACGCTGTCGTCCGGGTCCGGCGGCTTGATGCCACCGTCCGGCGCTCTGCGGTGCTGGGCGAGTCCGATCAGCGGGAACAGCAGCACGGACAGCATTCCGGCACCGACCAGCGAGGAAGCGGTGCCGGCGGCGAGGTCGCCGCTGTCCACCCCGATTGCGGTCACCGCGACGATGATCGGCAGACCGGTGGCGCTCAACAGAACGATGGCGCGTTTGTCGGCAGCGGCCGAACCAACCGGCGTCGTCAGCAGTCCCGACAATCCGCGGACGATCAGCAACAGGATGACGAACGCCGGCAGCAACAGCAGGGCCGAGGGACTTGACAGCAGCGCATCGAGGTCGAACGTCACCCCGGTATTGATGAAGAACACCGGCACCAGGAAGCCGAAGCCGAGCGCCTCGAGCTTGGCGTCGACGACCTCCGCGTCGGCCGGAGTCGCGCCCGAGAGCAGGAGCTTGGTGATCACCCCGGCGGCGAACGCACCGAGCAGCAGGTCCAAGTCGAGATAGATGCTCAGGGCCACCAGGCTGAGCATCAGCAGGATCACCAGCCGCACCGCGAACTGCCCACTGGTCCGCAGGCTCGCCGTGATGAGAGCCTGCAGGCGGGGATGCGCACCGCGGCCGGCGAGGTAGATTGCGACGGCCGTGACGCCGACGAAACCGAGCAGCACGACGGCCGCGATGCCGGGTTTACGGCCGGACAGGAACAGCGAGATCGCGATCAGCGGGCCGAATTCACCGACTGCGCCGATGGCGATGACCGCGCCGCCGAACGGTGTCCGGAGCTCCCCGGCATCCCGCAGAATCGGCATCAGCGTGCCGAGCGCCGTGCTGGTCAGGGCGACACCGATGAAGACCCCGGCGGCTGCGGTCGGGGCCAACAGGACGCCGACGGTGACGCCCACGACCAGGGAGATGAGCCAACCCACGATCGAACGGTTCAGCGGCCGACCCTTGATCCGACGGAAATCGATCTCGTTACCGGCGAGGAAGAACAACATCGCCAGGCCCAGGTCCGCCAGCTGGTTGGTGAACTGGGTGGGCTCGACCCAGCCGACGAACGACGGTCCGATCAGGATGCCGAGCACGATCTCGAAGACGACCAACGGGATCCGGACGAAGCGGCTGAGCGAGGCGGACAGCAGTGGAGCGAGCACCGCAGCCGCGGGTAGCGCGATGAGCGCCGAGATCGTCACCGGGTTCACGCGACCTCCGGAGTGCCGACTGGTCCCCGGGTCTCACCCGCGGTTTGTCCGGATGATCATGCCTCAACCGGTGGTCGTCAGCGTCCTCTTTCGGCTGGTGGTTCTTCGTCGGATGACGTCAGGCGGCGGGCCGCACGTGGATGCCGTGCGCGATGTCGGCCGTCAATTCGGTGCTGCGGGTGCCGTCCACGGCAATCATCGCGTTGCCGCGAAGGGAGAACTCGAGCACCGCACCAGGAACCACGCCGCCACGGTGCAACCGGTCCATCACGGTCGGCTGGTTCTGGACGATCTCGATGATGCGGCGCACCTCGTAGCGGCCACCCCGGCCGGCGGCCACATCGGCACCGATCAGGTCCAGGTGGGTTTCCTGGACACCTTGCGCCGGGTCGCCCAGGTGGTCCAGGCCGGGAATCGGGTTGCCGTACGGCGAGGTCTGCGGGTGCCCGAGGAGGGCGATCAGCCGCTGCTCCACCTGTTCGCTCATCACGTGTTCCCAGCGGCACGCCTCGACGTGCACGTCCTGCCACTCGAGCCCGATGACGTCGAGCAGCAGCCTCTCGGCGAGCCGATGCTTGCGCATGACGGAGATGGCGCGATCGCGCCCGAGGTCGGTCAGTTCGAGGTGGCGGTCGTCAGAAACGACCAGCAGGCCGTCCCGCTGCATCCGGGCGACGGTCTGGCTGACGGTCGGGCCACTCTGGTTCAACCGCTCGGCGATGCGGGCCCGGAGCGGGACGATGCCTTCCTCTTCGAGTTCGAAGATCGTACGCAGGTACATCTCGGTCGTATCGATCAGGTCGTTCACGCTGGCGGTCCCCTTCTCGGCCACGCTGATACTACCGGGCGGGCGCCGCTGGACCGCCCCGCGAGAGCCGCCCTGCCAGAACTCGGGGCGGCACCGGAGAATGCGCAGCATGTCCGACACGAACCCGCTGATCACCCCCGACGAGCTTGCTGCCCTGCTCCCCGGCGTTTCCGTCCGGCCGCTGGTCGACGGCGGGGGACGGCCGCCCGTCCTGCTCGACGTCCGGTGGACGCTGGCCGGCAGCGACCGGGACGGCTACCACCGTGCGCACCTTCCGGGTGCGGTCTTCGTCGACCTCGATCGCGAGCTCGCCGGGCCGGCCGGCGCGGGTGGCCGGCACCCGCTGCCCGAGCCGGCCGATCTGGAGCGGGTCTGGCGGGCCGCCGGGATCAGCGACGATTCGGCCGTCGTCGCCTACGACGGCGGCAACGGGCTGGCCGCGGCCCGCGCGTGGTGGCTGCTGCGCTGGTCGGGATTGCGGTCCGTGAGCGTCCTCGACGGTGGCCTTCCGGCCTGGATCGCGGACCCCACCCGTCCCACGGAGGACGGCGACGGCCGGGCGCCGACGGTGGGATCGATCACCGTCGTGCCCGGCGGCATGCCGGTCGTCGAGGTGGACGACGCGGCGGACCTCGCGGCGTCGGGCGATGGTGTGCTGGTCGACGCCAGAGCAGCGGAGCGATTCCGCGGCGAAGTCGAGCCGGTGGATCCGGTGGCCGGTCACATCCCCGGTTCGGTCAATCTGCCGGTGCTGGGGTTGCTCGGCGCGAACGGCCGGTACCTGGCGGCCGCGGAGATCGCCGAGGCTTTCGCGGCCGTCGGGGTCACCGGATCCGGGACGACCACGGCCGGACCGCCCGGCGCCGCCGCGTCCTGCGGGTCCGGGGTGACGGCCTGCCAGCTCATCCTGGCCGGCGAACTGGCCGGGCTGCACCTCGCGCTGTACCCGGGTTCGTACTCACAGTGGTGCGCGCTGGGACGTCCGGTGGCGACAGGCGGCTGAGCGTCGCGGAAACGGAGATCCCATGCGCGCCATACAGATCCAGCAGTTCGGCGGCCCGGAGGTCCTCCAGGTCCGGGAACTGCGGGATGCCGCGCCCGGACCGCAGGACGTCGTGCTCGCCGTCGAGGCGGCCGGCGTCAACCGGGCGGACGTCCTGGTCCGAACCGGCCGCTACCACCGGGCCGGGCAGCCCCCGCTGATCCTCGGGGTGGAGGCCGCGGGCACCGTGCTCGCGGTCGGTTCGGACGTCGGCGACATCGCGGTCGGCCAACGGGTGGTCGCGCTGGGCGAGACGAATGCCCCTGGTTTCTACGCCGACCGCGCGGTCGTCACCGCCCGGAAGGTCGTGGCGATCCCCGATGCCGTCGCCCTGCGGGCGGCCGCCGCGTTGCCGACCGCCTGGTTGTCGGCCTGGTACTGCCTGCACCGGCTGGCCGAGATCCGACCCGGAGAGGTTGTCTTCGTCCCCGCGGCGGCCAGCGGGGTCGGGAGTGCCGCCGTCCGCATTGCCCTGGACGCCGGGACGACCGTCATCGCCACCGCCGGATCACCCGAGAAGGTCGCCTGGGTATCCGAACTCGGAGCGCAGCACGTCCTGGACAGCTCGACCGCGACCGGCGACACCCTGACCTCCAAGGTCGCCGAATTGACGGACGGCCAGGGGGTTGACGCCGTCCTCGATCTCGTCGGCGGCCCGGTCTTCGCCGACGCATTGCGGGTGACCGGCTACGGCGGCCGGGTGGTCGCGATGGCGAACGTTGCGCTCGCCCCGAGCACCGTCGACACCAGGGACTTCTACCCGAAGAACGGCCGGATCTTCGGCTTCCAGATCAACGCCCTCATCGAGCACGGGTACGACCCGCGGCCCGACCTCGCCGAATTGCTGTCCGCGGTGGCGGCCGGGCGGTTCACCGTCGACATCGACGCCGTCTTCCCGTTGGACCGGGCGGCGGACGCCCACCGGCATCTGGAGCGGCGGGCCAATCGCGGTAAGGTGCTGCTCGGTGCCGACGGGGCCTGACGGGCCCCGGCAGTCGCCGAGCGATCCGAAACACGGCTGCGTGCACCGTGTGGAGCGGTCGGCGGGGTTGGCACTAGCCTGAGCCGATGACGGTGCCGTTGGTGGTCTGGGACCCCCGCATGTTGGGTTACGACCTCGGCGGCGACCATCCGCTGCACCCGCTGCGCTGGGAACTGACCTGGGCACTGGCCGGTGAACTCGGCGTCCTGGACCACTACGAGGTGCTCTCGCCCGACCCGGCGGACGACGAAACCCTGGGCCGCATCCACACCCCCGCCTACATCGCCGCCGTCCGGGACGCCTCGGAGCACGGCGCCCTGGGCGCGCTGCAGCACGGCCTCGGCACGGACGACAACCCGGTGTTCATCGGGATGCACGATAACGCGGCGCTCATCGCGGGCGGTTCGATCGCTGCGGCGCGGGCGATCGCGCACGGCGAGGTGCAGCGCGCGGTGAACTTCTGCGGTGGCCTGCATCACGCGATGCCGGACTACGCCTCGGGCTTCTGCATCTACAACGACGTGGCGCTGGCCATCCAGGCGCTGCTCGACGCCGGGGTCCGCCGGGTTGCGTACGTCGACGTCGACGCGCACCACGGTGATGGTGTGCAGGCCGCGTTCTACGACGACCCGCGGGTGTTGACGGTCTCCATCCACGAGACGCCGCTCTCGCTGTTCCCGGGCACCGGGTTCCCGGCGGAGGTCGGGCGGGACGCCGCGCAGGGCACGGCGGTCAACATCGCGCTGCCCGCCGGGACCACGGATTCGCAATGGCTCCGGGCTTTTCACGCGGTCGTGCCCGCGATGGTCCGCGCGTTCGGGCCGGAGGTGCTGGTCACCCAGCACGGCACGGACACCCATCGGGAGGATCCGCTGGCGAACCTCCGGCTCACCATCGACGGCCAGCGAACGTCCTACCTGGCGCTGCGGGACATCGCCGAATCGGTGACGGGCGGCCGTTGGCTCGCGCTGGGAGGTGGTGGGTACGCGCCGGTGCGGGTGGTCCCGCGGGCCTGGACGCACATGCTGGCCATCGTCTCCGGGCACGACCTCGACCCGGCGACGCCGATGCCGCCGAACTGGCTGGCAGAGGCCGGAACGGCGCGCCCGGACGTCGAACTGCCGACCGTCATGAACGAAGGCACCACCGGCCTGGTGGGCTACGACAAGTGGGACGGCACCGACGGCATGACGGTCGACCGGGCCATCGGGGACACCCGCTCGGAGCTCTATCCGCTGCACGGACTCGATCCGCACGATCCGCGTGACTGATCCGCAGGCGGTCTCGCTCACCGCGGTCGCGACCGAGGTGCAGGACGCCCCGTACCCGCAGCACTGGGAGGCCGACGTCCTGCTGGCCGACGGCGGGGTGGTGCACCTTCGTCCGTCGGGCCCGGCCGACGCGGCGGAGATCCGTGCGATGCACGGCCGGATGAGCGCGAGAACGCTGTACCTGCGGTATTTCTCGGTGTTCTCCGAGGTCTCCGACGAACAGGTCTCGCTGTTCACCAGCGTCAACTACTACGACTCGGCCGGCATCGTCGCGGTGCTGGCCGGGCACATCATCGCGGCCGGGACGTACCACCGGAACGAGACCGGTGACACCGACGCCGCCGAGGTGGCCTTCGTCGTCGAGGACGCTCAGCAGCGCCGCGGGCTCGGCTCGATCCTGTTGGAGCACCTCGCCGCCGCCGCACAGGAGCGCGGCATCCGCAGGTTCACCGCCGAGGTGCTCGGGGAGAACACCTCGATGCTCAGGGTGTTCCTCGACGCCGGGTACTCGGTGCGGCGCGAGTACGACTCCGGGGTGGTCGATCTCGTCTTCGACATCCAGCCGACGGACAAGTCCCGCGAGGTGATGATCGCGCGGGAGCACCGTGCGGAGGCCAGGTCGATCGCCCGGCTGCTGTCACCGCGGTCGATCGCGGTGATCGGCGCGTCCACCGACCAGACCAAGCTCGGGCATGCGGTGCTGGTGAACCTGCTGACCAGTGACTTCACCGGCCCCGTCTTCCCGGTGCATCCGGAGGTCGGATCGATCCGCGGCGTCCGCGCCTACCCCGCGGTGACCGACATCCCCGACGACGTCGATCTGGCCATCGTCACGGTGCCGGCCGCGAAGGTCGCCGAGGTCGTCGAGTCGTGCCGGATCAAGGGCGTGCACGGGCTGGTGGTGATGACGGCCGGTTTCGCCGACGAAGGCCCGGAGGGGGCGGAGGCCCAACGGCATCTGGTCTCCGTCGCCAGGGCGGCCGGGATGCGGGTGCTCGGCCCGAACTGTCTGGGCCTGGTCAACACCGATCCCACCGTGCGGATGAACGCGACCCTGGCGCCCGTTGTGCCGCCGCCGGGGCGGATCGGCTTCTTCTGCCAGTCCGGGGCACTGGGCATCGCCATCCTCGCGGACGCCGCGGCGCGCGGGCTGGGGATCTCGACCTTCGTCTCGGCGGGTAACCGGGCCGACGTCTCCGGCAACGACTTCCTGCAGTTCTGGCAGGGCGACGACCGCACCGAGGTCGTGCTGCTGTACCTGGAGTCCTTCGGTAACCCGCGGAAATTCGCCCGTCTGGCAAGGGTTCTCGCCAGGAAGAAGCCGGTCATCGCCGTGAAATCGGGCCGGCACGCCGCGCTCAGTCCCGGTCTCGCAGCCAGCTCACAGCACGTCTCCGACGCAGCCGTCGGCACCCTCTTCGCCCAGTCCGGGGTGATCAGGACCGACACGCTGACCGCTGCATTCGACGTCGCGCAGCTGCTGTCCACCCAGCAGGTGCCGAAGGGCAACCGGATCGCGATCATCGGCAACTCCAGCGCGCTGGGCATGCTCGCAGTCGACGCCGGGATCGACGAGGGCCTGGTGATCGTGGATGGTGCCGCCCGCGACCTGGGGGCCGCCGTCAGTGCCAAGGCCCTTGCCACCGCTGTCAGCGCCGCGGCCGAGCGGGACGACGTCGACGCCCTGGTCGTGGTGTACGCGCCGTCCGTCGCCACCCAGGGCCACCGGCACGCGGCCGCGCTGCACGAGGCCGTGATGAAGGCACGGGTGCCCGTGGTGACCACCTTCCTCGCGGTCGACGGGCTGCTGCAGCATCTGGTGGTCCGGTCCGACGACGGCAGCGCGGGACGCGGGACGCTGCCCTCTTTCCGGACACCGGAGCGGGCCGTCGCAGCTCTCGCGCACGCGGTCCGGTACGGCAGCTGGCTGGCCCGGCCGCCCGGCACCGTCCCCGATCTACCGGGCATCGACGCCGCTGCCGCGAGAGGGGCAATCAACCGGATGCGTGCCAAGGACGATCGGGAACGCGCCACCACCGACATCGAGGTCGTCTCGCTGCTGCACTGCTACGGCATCGACATCGCCGCGTTCACGGCGATCGGTTCGGTCGACGAGGCCCTGGCCGCCGCGGAGGAGATCGGCTACCCGGTCGCGCTCAAGTCGTTCGACCAGGCACTGCGGCACCGGCTCGACCAGTCCGGCATCCGGCTCGGGGTGGAGTCACCGGATCAGCTGCGGCGGGAGTACGACAACCTGCTGACCATCGCCGGGCCGTGGCTGTACGTGCAGAAGCAGGTGCCGCGGGAGTACGCGGAGGTGCCGACGGTCTTCCGGATCACCGCGGACCCCTCGTTCGGAGCGTTGATCTCGTTCGGCATCGGCGGGGTCGCCACCGAACTGCTCGACGACCGGGCCTACCGGGCCGTCCCGCTGACCGACGCGGATGCCGCCGACCTGATCGGCGCCCCCCGGGCCGCCCCGCTGCTGAACGGGTATCGGGGAACCCGGGTGGTGCCGCGGGAGCCGCTCATCGACCTCGCGCAGCGGCTGTCGGTGATGGCGGACGATCTGCCCGAGTTGATGCAGTTGCAGTTGCAGCCCGTGCTGGCCGGACCGGCAGGGGTGATGGTGACCGGCGCGACCGCGCGGATCGGTCCGCCGGCGGCGCAGCCGGACGTCCGTCGCCGGCTTATCTGACAGCTGATCTGACAACTGCTCTGCGGCACCGCCAGGCGATACCCGGCCGGTCAGTCCGGCGCGTTGGCCTTCGGCTCCGGTTTCGGCTCGTGCGACGTCGAACTGCCCGGCGGCATCGTCGGGATCCGGCCGGTCAGGAACAGCGCCCCGATGGCGATCAGTCCGACCAGCGCAAACGCGATCTGCAAGGCCTCGAGCCGCGCCTCGGCGTTGATCTCGGTAATGGTGTCGATCTCCGGCTGGCTGACCCCGGCGTTCTCCAGCCCCGCCGTCAGCTGCGCGTCGGAGACGAACGGCACGCCGCCCACCAGCTCCGTCGAGATCTGTGCCTTGAGCGAGTCGCTGACCTCGGGGCTGCTGGCGACACCGGTCAACGCGACAGTGCTCAGGGTCGCTATCAGCACCGAACCGATCAGCGCAGTGCCCATCGACGCGCCGAGGTTGGTGGCGGTGTTCTGCAGCCCACCCACCTCGGCCGTCTCCTTCTGCGACACCGCCGACACGGTGACGGCGCCCAGCTGCGAGGCCAGCGCGCCGAGGCCGAGGCCCATCAGCACCATCGGGATGTTCAGCACCGCCGCGTCGGCGTCCGGGTCCATTCCGGCGACCAGGAAACCGATCCCGACGATCATCAGCAGCAGGCCGACCCTGACCACCCGACGGGGATTCGCCTTCGGCCAGAACTTCGGGACGCCGATCGCTGCCACCAGCAGCGCGATCGACAATGGAACCAACCGGACCCCGGTCTGCAGCGCCGTCAGCCCCAGCACCAGGGACAGGAACAGCGGCACCGCGAAGAAGGTGCCGGCCTGGATCATGAACTGGGCGAAGAACATGCTCAAACCGCCGGTCAACTGCTTGTTCGCCAGCATCTTCGGGCGCACCAACGGTTCCAGCGCTGCGGGGTTCTCGGCGTTGATCGCTTCCAGACGGGTCTCCCAACGCAGGAATCCGTAGACCACCAGCAGGCCGCCGGCGATGCACCAGATGGTCAGCGAGACGTTCAGCAGCGACGGCGCGCCCGGCTTGGCGATCACCCAGCCCCACTCGCTGGAGCGCAGCACGCCGAAGACGAACAACCCCAGGCCGATGACGGACAGCGCCGACCCGATCAGGTCGATGCGACCGGGCTTCGCGGGTACGTCGTTCACCTTGCGCAGCACGGCCAGGATGGCCAGCACCAGGACGACCTCGCCGACGAAGACGTACCGCCATGACGCGTAGGTGGTGACGGCGCCGCCGATGAGCGGACCGGCGGCGACGGCCACCGCACCCGCCGCGGCGACCATCCCGTAGGCGGCCGACCGCTTGTCGGGTGGGAAGTTCGAGGCAACCAGCGCGACGATGGCCGGCATGATCAGCGCCGCGCCGATCCCCTCGAGCAGGGACCAGCCGATCAGCAGCACCGCCAGGTTGGGCGCGATGGCGGTGGTGAACGATCCGACGGCATAGATGACCAGGCCGATTCCCATCGCTCTGCGGCGGCCCATGATCGTGCCCAGCTTGCCGCCGGTGATCATCAGCGTTGCCATCACCAGCGTGTAGAGGGTGATGGCGGTTTGGATGCCGGTGATCGTGGTCCCCAGGTCGGCGGCCACGGTCGACATGGACACGTTCATCACCGAGCTGTCCAGCGTCATCAGGAACTGACTGCTGGCCAACACGAGCAGCACCAGTCCGGCGCCTGACTTCTGGGTCGCCGTCGGTGACGGGGAGGTAGCCACGGGAGGATCCTCGCAGAACCGGCAGCCGCCGAGGCTATCCATCCCGGGTGGTTCGTGGATTGCCGAACAGGTATCGGGCAGGCGCCGTCGACGACGACCTGCGCGTCACTGCGCCGAATACGAAAGACCGGGCCCGCCCATGGCAGACCCGGTCTCTCTGGTAACGGCGTGACCGCCGGTCCGTGGACCGTGGCCTTGCCGTGATGCTTTCAGCTGGCGTACGACCGAAGAACCTCGGACCGGTCGCCGACCCGCAGTTTCGCCATCGAGTCGCGCTCGATCTGCCGGACTCGTTCGCGGGAGATGCCGAAGACCCGGCCGATCTCGTCGAGCGTCCGCGGACGACCGTCATCGAGCCCGTAACGGAGCCGGACCACGGTCTGCTCCCTGTCGTCCAGCGTGCGGAGAACCCGGTTGATGTCGTCGTGCATGAACCCCGCGACGACTGCCGCCTCGGCGGAGGTCGACTCGCTGTCCTCGATGAAGTCGCCCAGCGGAGCTTCCTCGTCGGAACCGACCGGCATGTCCAGGCTGACCGGGTCCCGGGCGTGGTCCAGCAGGTCGGCGATCTTCTCCTCCGGAATGCCGGATTCGTTCGCCAACTCGGCCATCGTCGCATCGCGCCCCAGTTGCTGGTGCAGTTCCCTCTTCAACCGGGACAGCTTGTTGACCTGCTCGACCAGGTGGACGGGGAGCCGGATCGTCCGGCCCTGGTCTGCCATGCCGCGCGAGATCGCCTGCCGAATCCACCAGGTCGCGTAGGTGGAGAACTTGAAACCCTTGGTGTAATCGAACTTCTCGACTGCCCTGATCAGTCCGAGGTTGCCCTCCTGGATGAGGTCCAGCAGCGGCATTCCGCGACCCGTGTAGCGCTTCGCGAGCGAGACGACCAACCGGAGGTTGGCGACCAGCAGGTGATTACGGGCCCGTGCGCCATCGCGCACGATCATCTTCAGGTCGATACGGCGTTGCGGAGAGAGCCGCTTTCCGGAATCCAGCATGTGGGTGGCGAAAACGCCGGCCTCGATGCGCTTGGCCAGATCGACCTCCTGCTCCGCGGTCAGCAGGGCGGTCTTCCCGATTCCGTTCAGATACACCCGGACCAGATCGGCGGACGGACCCTGGGCGTCGAGATCTTCTTCGCGGCTGATTGCGCGCGCCTTGGCAGCGGCCCTGTCGGCAGCGGCCGTGGCAGCAGCGCTCTTATCGGTCGTCGCAAGGGAAGTGGCGGCCATGTCATGCTCCCTTCATCACGTTCAGCGGACCGATCACTGTCGACCCGGCAATTATTCGAACGCCTGTCAGCCCTGTTTTAGTTCCCTGATCCCGACGTTCTCAGCGCCTGTGGATGGGGGCCGCCCGACGGAATGGTGCTTGCGGAGTAGATAAACCCGCGAGGCTGTGGCAGGGGGTGTGCCGACGATGAGAAGTGCATGTGAATGCCTTCACAAGGGGTGATGACGGCGCATTCGAACGCCATTCCGGGTGCGCTGCGTGACCGTTATCTGCGCACCGTGAGAATGGGCGATCGGATGCGGCCGGAGCCTGCGGTGATCGTCACACCTCGATGAGCAGGGTGAACGGCCCGTCGTTGACGCTGTGCACCGCCATCGTCGCGCCGAAGACGCCGGTTTCGACGGTGGCGCCCCGGCGTCGGAGTTCCTCGACGACCTCCACCACCAGCGGCTCGGCCCGGTCCGCGGAGGCGGCATTGCTCCATGACGGCCGTCGGCCCTTGTCCGTCCGGGCGTACAAGGTGAACTGGCTGACCACCAGCAGCGGTGCACCGGCGGATGCGCAGGACTCGTCACCGCGCAGGATCCGCATGTCGAGCAGCTTCCCTGCCAGTCGCCGCGCGGTGTCGACCGTGTCGGTGTGCGTCACGCCGACCAGCACCAGCAGACCTTCCCGTTCGATTCGCCCGACCACCGAGCCGGCAACGCTGACATCGGCACTGCTGACCCTGCTGGCAACGGCTCGCACCGGGTCATCGTCGCATCCACCCCCCGTCACCGCATTCGGCTGTGCACCGCATGTGACTGCGGTTGCCGGCCGGTTGACCGTCATTCCGCGGGCAGCAGAAGTCCTCTGACCGCCGCGACCCGGACGGCCGGCAGCACCGCGTCGGCCAGCGCGTCCGGGGACAAACCGTGGGCGGCTGCGAGCAGGTCGACCTGCAACTGCAGCGGAACGGTGCCCGTGCAGCCGCCCAGCAACGCCTGCCCCCATTCGTCGAGTTGCAGCGTCGCCCCGGGGCCACCGACCCGTCGCAACAGGCGAAGGACCGTCGTCCAGCCCTCGTGCCCGGCCAGCGAGCGCTGCTCGAGCATGACCTGCGGAGAGAGCGCCAGTCGGCTCGCGAGCAGGTCCGCGTCGGTCCGAGCCTCGACCCACGCGCGCCGCCGGAAGAAGCCGTCGATCTCGTCGCCGGTGAGGTCCTCGTCCGGACCGGTGATCTCGTCCAGGGTGACCGAGGGATCGTGAGAGTCGTTGCGCTGCAGGGTGATCATCCCCATGCCGATCCCGGTGACGTTCTCGCCGGCGAAGTAGTCGAGCCAGCGCTCCGCGAGCGCGGTCGCCGCATCCCGGTCAGCACCGCTGCCGTCCGATCCGGCCGAGCGGGCGTCCTCGCCCGCATCGCTGAGCCACAACCCGACATACTCCGCCGGATCGGCCAACTCGCGCTGCACCACCCAGGCGTCGCAGCCGGTGCCGGCGACCCAGCCGCCCACCCGTTCGCGCCAGTCCGAGCCGTCGCGGACGATCCAGTTGGCCAGCAGCAGGGCAGTGCCGCCAGGCCGCAGGTGCGGAGCGATGCCGCCGATCAGCGAGCGGCACAGACCGTCCCCGGCGACGCCCGAATCCCGGTAGGAGAACCGCTGCTCGCCGTCGCCGATGACGAACGGCGGGTTGCAGACGATGAGGTCGAAGGCGTCGCCGGCCACCGGTTCGAACAGCGAGCCGGCGCGCAGATCCCACTGCTGCCCGTTCAACCGCGCGGTCGCCGCCGCGAGGGCCAGCGCACGGCGGTTCGTGTCGGTGGCGACCACCTCGCGGGCGTGACCGGCGAGGTGCAACGCCTGGATGCCGCTGCCGGTCCCGAGATCGAGGGCCCGCTGCACGGGTCGCCGGGGCACCGCCCGGGCCAGGGTGATCGAAGCTGCGCCGAGGCCGAGCACGTGGTCCTCGCGGACGGGACCGGGGCGGGTGTCCGAGTCCAGGTCGGAGACCAGCAGGTAGTCCTGCCCATCCGCGGAGTAGGGCCGGATGTCCAGAGCGGCGCGGAGACCGTCTCCGCGGGGCTCGAGCACACCGTTCCGGACGGCGTCCGCGACGCCGGTCCGCCCGAGCGCGGCTCCGACGGCGCGCTGATCCTCTGTGGCCCCCAACAGGAACAGCCTGATCAGCGTCGACAGCGCGGAGCCGTCCCTGGTCTCGCGCAGGGCGGGCGCGAGCTCGCCGCGGCCCAGCGCCCGATGGGCACTGCGGCCGAGCAGCTCGGGCACAGCCTCGGCGTCGTAGCCGGCTGCGCGCAGGTCGGCGCCGAGCCGGTCGACGACGTTCGGGTCGGAGAGCGGGGGAGTCGGGGTCACCGGCCGAAGGGTAGTGCGCGGGGTTGCGCCGCGGGCGCGCCCGTTCAAGCGGGAATCAGCGCTGCTGCCGGGCGAACACGGCGCGGACCCGGCGGTCGTCCTTCGCCCGGTACCGCAGGGCGTAGTGCGGACGGCCCGGGTCCGGTTCGGCATCGGCGCGCACCATGTCTGCCTGCACGCCCTCGGCGCGGACGGCCTGCATCAGGTCCAGTGCGGCATCGGGTTCGTCGACCGGCAGGGACACCGCGCTGCGCCGCCACTGCACCTCGTCCACCGCCCTGGTGATCAGCAGACCGGTCAGCGCGCCGGCCCCGATGCCAGTGGCCAGCCGCCCGGCGGCGGGTCGCCGACCGGACGCGGTCACGGCCAGCGCCGCACCGGCCGCGGCACCCGGCGCGAGGACGGCCATCCAGCCCGCGGGTGTCACCACCGCCCGGCGGAAAGCGAGACCGGGCACCCGGAGTCGCCGGTTCCTGCGGATCGACACCCTCGTGGAGGTCATGTCCTGCAGCGTAGGACGGTCCGCGCCGATCACCTATGGACCGCACCGGTCGGATCAACGGATCCGGCCGCTGTGCCGCCCGGGCGGCCGTCGGCTTCCCGAAGGCCGACCGTGACGACGGGCAGCGGACTGTGCCACGCTGGCGGCCATGACGGCGGCCACCTTGCACCTGACGGGGGACGAGCGGGCCGATGCCCTGCTGTCCGCGGACCCGAACGCGTTGTTGATCGGCATGGTGCTGGATCAGCAGGTCACGATGGAGAAAGCCTTCGTCGGCCCCGCGGTGATCGCCGAACGCATGGGCGGCCGGCTCGACGTGCGCGCCATCGCCGACGCCGATCCGGACACCTTCGCCGCCGTCTGCTCCGAACGTCCTGCGGTGCACCGGTTCCCCGGTGCGATGGCGAAACGGGTCCAAGCCGTCTGCCGGGTGCTGCTGGACTCCTACGACGCCGACGCCGCGAACCTGTGGGGCGGTGTGCGGACCGGTGACGAACTGCGGGAGCGCATCGCGTCGCTGCCGGGGTTCGGCGTACAGAAGGCCGGCATCTTCCTGGCGTTGCTCGGCAAGCAGTACGGGGTGCAGCCGGAGGGCTGGCGTGACGCCGCCGGAATCTATGGCGAGGACGGCAGTTACCGGTCGGTGGCCGACGTCGTCGACGGGGACTCTCTGGAGAAAGTGCGGGCCAGCAAGAAGGCGGCCAAGGCGGCCGCCAAACGGGCGCCCGCGAAGGAATCCGCCTGACCGCGCCGAGGGCCGCTGCCCGATATCCTCCTCGCCGCGGATATTCCGCCACAAGTTGTAGAAGACCTCACAGCACAACGCCCCCGACGCCTTGTCCGGCGGCGTAGCGTGGCCTTTGGTGCGTTGGCCGGTGGCTGGCTTCGCCCCCACAAGGTATCGACAACGCGCGGTATCGACCCACCGCCGGCGTACGGAATCGGGGAATTGCAATGACGTCTTTCTCGGCGGATCCTTCGGCCGATGGTGCTGCCGCCGGCACCGGTCCATCGACCCGGCGCTCCCAGGCCACCGTCATCACCAGGGCGGAGCCGTCCTACGACGAGCAGCTGCGCTCCCGCCGCAAGCGCTACATGATCATGATGAGCCTGCGCGTGCCGTTCCTGATCCTTGCCACCGCGCTCTACCAGACGCCGTGGCTCGCGATCCTGGTGATCGCCATCTCCATCCCGCTGCCGTGGGCAGCGGTGCTGATCGCCAACGACCGGCCGGCCCGCAAGGCGACCACCGTCATCCCGGGGACCATCAACTACGAACGGGCGCTGCCGCCCGGCGGCCGCGAGGTCATCGACAGCACGCCCGACGACACGGCCGGTTCGGCAACGCCGCCGGCGGGCAGCTACCGCGCCGGCTGATCCGAAGCGGGTCGGGCACCGATCCTGGCCGCGGCGTCCGTCCCGGCGACGACGCCCGCGCGCACTGCATCCAAGGCGGGCGCGCCGGCCAGCCAAGACGCCAGCAGCCCCGCATTGAACGCGTCGCCGGCGCCGGTGGAGTCCGTCTCGCAGGACTCCGGTGCCGGAACATTGATCCGTTGCGACTCCGAATACCACGATGCGCCATGCCGGCCGTGGGTCACCACGACAGTGCCGACCGAGGCCAGCGCGTTGTCCAGGCCCCCGAGCGCGGCGAGCTCGGAGTCGTTGGGCAGCAACAGGTCTGTTCCCTCGACCCAGGCCAGGAAGTTGTCCGCCCCCACCGACACGACGTGCGTGGACGCCTGCGGATCGACCGACGTCGTCCAGCCCGCCTGCTTGGCCAGCCGGAGCGCCGCCAACGCGGCCGGCCGCGAGCCCTCGTCCAGCAGCACGTACCCGGACAGGTGCAGATGGCCCCGACCCCGCACGGGCGGCAGTGACACGTCGTCCACGCAGAAGGCCGCGTTCGCGCCCCGGTCGGCGAGCATGGTCCGGTCGCCGTCGGACGCGACCAGCACCACGACACAGCACGTCCGCAGCACCGGGTCGATGGCGAACCGGCAGTCGATACCCGCCGCGGTGAGCTCGGTCTGTGCCGTTCGGCCGGCTTCGTCCGAGCCGACCCTGGCGATCAGCGAGACGTCGAGGTCGTGCCGGGCCAGCCAGGCAGCGGTGTTCCCGCCGGCACCGCCGGGCGCCACGGTCACCGCCGCCCGGGTGTCCTGGCCGAAGACGACGTCACCGGCGAGTTTTGCGACGATGTCCAGACCGACGTCGCCGACGACCGTCACATGCGGGCGGGTCATGCCGGGCCGCCGGCCGAGGATGCGTCGGCGGCCAGCGACGCCGCGACCGCACCGGCGAGGGCGGCGTTCGCCAGCACCAGCGCGACGTTGACCTGCAGGCTGCGGCCCTCGGTCGCGGCGTGGAAGTGCTCGAGAAGGCGTGGTGTGACGTCCTTCCCGCTGATTCCCTCGCGATCGAGCAGCTCCAGCCCCGCCGCCAGCGTCCGGTCGTGCAGGTCCGGGTCGAGCTGCCGGTCCGGCGGGACTGGGTTGGCAAGCACCACCCCTGCACGGTCCGTCCCCAGTTCGCGGCGCGCCCTGATCACCGCCGCCGCCTGGTCGGGGCGGTCGATCCGCCAGGCGACGGTCTCGCCGGAGTCGGACAGGTAGAAGCCGGGAAAGGCGTTGGTGCGGTAGCCGAGGACCGGTACGGACAGCGTCTCGAGGTACTCCAGCGTCGCGGGCACGTCCAGGATCGACTTGACCCCCGCGCACACCACCAGCACCGGGGTGCTGGCCAGCACACCCAGATCGGCGGACACGTCGAAGCTCTGACCGGCGCCCCGGTGTACCCCGCCCAGACCACCGGTGGCGAACACCGCGATCCCGCTGCGATGCGCAAGGGCGGACGTGGACGCGACGGTCGTGGCGCCGCTGATCCCGAGCGCGACCGCAACGCCGACGTCACGAACGGACAGCTTGGCGATGTCAGGGGAGTCGCAGAGTCGGTCCAGTTCGTCAGCGGTCAGGCCGACCCGCACGCGCCCGTCGAGCACGGCGATCGTGGCCGGCACGGCTCCCGCCGCGCGCACGGTGGCTTCGATCTCGTCGGCGATCCGGCGATTGTCGCCGCGGGGTAGCCCGTGCGCGAGGATGGTGGATTCGAGAGCGACCAGCGGCCCTCCCGACGCCAGCGTGTCGGCGACTTCGGGGTGGATCGAGACCAGCGGCGACACGTGGCGTCCTTTGATCGGCTGACGGCGGCCTGTGGAACAGGTGATCGGGCGGGCGCAGAAACCGGGCCGGCCCGCTGCCCTCCGACTGGCATCATGATCGAAGCAGCGCCGGCATCACCAATCAGGCCCGAGAAACATCCGGCGGCCGCCGACCGTTGGACGTAGTGCACCGACATCAGCTTGCAGAAGGAGCAGACCCGCGATGACGACATCGACCCAGACGCTGGACAAGCCGCTCGAAGACACCACCACCGACGACGACACGCCGAAGATGTTCCACTACGTGCGCAAGTCGAAGATCGCCGAGTCGGCTGTCCTCGGCAGCTTCGTGGTGGCGCTGTGCGGCGAGACCTTCCCGGTGACGAAGTCGCCGAAGCCCGATTCCCCGGTCTGCCCGGACTGCAAGAAGATCTACGAATCGATGAAGAAGGGCTGAGCTCGCGAGGACTTGGTGCGACCGGCCGGGCTCAGTCGCCGGCCGGGTCGAGCTCCGGGTCGGAGTAGCGGTTCCACTTGCGCTGCTCCCGCTTCGACAGCCGCGGCGGGTAGAACTCCAGCATCGCGTTGTTGAACTGGGCACCGATGATGATCGCCATCGAGACGAAGTAGTAGAAGAGCAGGAACGTGATCGGCGTCGCCAGCGCGCCGTAGGTCAGTCCGTGTGAGTACACGTACGACAGGTAGAGCCGCAGTCCGAAGCTGGCCACGATGAAGACCGCTGCGGCCACCAGTGCCCCCGGTACCCCTCGGTACCAGGGGTGCTTGTGCTTCGGGGCGACCTTGTAGAGCACGGTCAGCATGAAGATGAGTCCCAGCGCCAGCACGGGGTAATACGCGAAGTTGACGATGTCGGCGACCTGCCCGCGCCAGGACTCCGGGAACACCTTGGGCAGGTAGTCGGGCCCGATCGCCAGCAGCGGCAGCAGCACGATCCCTGCCAGCAGGGCGACCAGGTAGAGGCCGAGTGCGAAGAACCGCTCGGTGACCGGGTGCCGCACCTCGTGCTGGTTGTAGGCGATGGTGATCGACTCGACGAACGCCGACATCGCCGACGATCCCGCCCAGAGGCTGATGATCAGGCCGATGGACACCACGTCCGCCTGACCGTTACCCAGGATCGTCTGGACGGTGTCGCCGACCAGGTTGTCGGCGACCTCCTCGTTGAAGATCGTGTTGAGGAACAGCAGGACCTGTTCACGGACCTGATCGATCGTGCCGGGCGGGAAGTAGGACGGGACGATGAAGCCGATCATCCCGAGCAACGCGAGCAGCAGTGGCGCGGTGGACAGCGCGCACCAGAAGGCCGCCTGTGAGCTCATCCCGAACAGTGAATCGGCCCAGGCCTTGCCCAGCGTGCGCGCGACGATCTTCCGCCACCGGTGCCGCACCTTAGGGACCTGCAGCGGCATCGGCCCGGTGCCGTGCCGGTGCCAGGGCACGGTCAGCGGGTCTGCCGGGAAGGCCGCGGGCCGCCTGATCACGGCGGTGGCCTCGGCCGACTGGTCGACGTCACCTGCTGTGCTGGCGGGCTCGCCGCTGGTCAGCCGCCGGCGCCGGCGGGCGGCCGTTGACCGACGGACCGTCGGAACGGCGGCTGTCCGAAGGGGTCGGCCCGCCGGATGACGGTCGGAGCGACTGTGTCTCGCCTGTGGTGACCGTTCGCACAGGCGCGTCGGGCGTCAGCCGCTGGCTGGGCCCGCCGGTCGGCGGTGGCGCGCTGGTCACCGTACGAGCATGCCCTGAGCCGAGCCCCCAGCGGTACTGCGACACCATCTCGAAACACGCGGCGTCGAAACCGGGCGGCATCGAAACACGCCGGGCGAAACACTCCGCCCGCTGCCGACCGCAGTACTCGGGGGGATCCGGGCGCCCCACCGGCCGCGCGTGGCCGACGCGGGCCGGGGTCGGCGGTAGGGTCGGGGCCGGCCCTCGAGCCGCCAGGACAGTCCAGATCGCTGTTGTGCGATCGTCCGGCGTCGGGGGTTTTTCCACGAGTCCGAGCTGAGACAGGGAGCGTTGCCGTGCGTCCGGTCGGTCCTTCGGAGTCGCAATTGCGGCCCTGGCAGCGGCAGGCGCTGGCAGCCTACGACGACACTGCCGGGCAGCGCCGTGACTTCCTGGTGACGGCGACGCCCGGGGCGGGCAAGACGACGTTCGCGCTCGCAGTCGCCGCCCGGCTGCTGCGCCGCCGGGTCATCGACCGGGTCGTGGTGGTGTGCCCGACCGACCACCTCCGGACGCAGTGGGCCGACGCGGCCGGCGCCGTCGGGCTGGTGCTCGAACCGGGCATGACGAACGCGCAGGGCCCGGTTCCTGACGGCACCGACGGGTATGTGACCACCTACGCCCAGGTCGCGGGCCGGCCGGCGATCCATGCCGCCCGCTGCCGTCGGCAACGGACGCTGGTGATCCTCGACGAGATCCACCATGCCGGTGACGGACTGTCCTGGGGGGAGGCCACCGCGGAGGCCTTTGCCGAGGTGCACCGCCGGCTCAGCCTGACCGGCACGCCGTTCCGGACCAAACCGGGGGAGCGCATCCCGTTCGTCGAGTACGAGACGGACGGCGAACTGCTCCGTTCGGTGGCCGACTTCAGCTACGGCTACCGAAACGCCCTGGCCGACCGGGTGGTGCGACCGGTGGTGTTCGCCGCGTACACGGGCGTGTCCCGCTGGCGGAACAGCGCGGGTGAGGTGATCGCGGCATCGTTGACCGACGCCGGGACCAGATCGGTCGAGGCCGCTGCCTGGAAGACGGCGCTGGACCCGGCGGGCGGGTGGGTGCCGCACGTCATCGCCGCGATGGACGAACGAATCACCCACCTGCGGGAGTCGGGGATGCCCGATGCGGCCGGGATCGTGCTGGCCAGCGATCAGGACGACGCGCGGGCCTACGCCGCCATCGTCCGGCAGATCACCGGAACCGCCCCCGCGCTGATCCTGTCCGACGACCCGGCCGCCTCGAAGCGGATCGAGCGGTTCCGCACGTCCGACCAGCGCATCGCCGTCTGCGTGCGGATGATCTCCGAAGGTGTCGACATTCCCCGGGCCGCATGCCTGGCGTGGATGACGGCGTACCGGACACCGTTGTTCTTCGCCCAGGCGGTCGGTCGCGTGGTGCGGGCCAGGGGACCTCGGGAATCCGCGACCGTCTTCCTGCCGGCCGTGCGGCCGCTGCTGGCGCTCGCCGCCGAACTGGAGAACGACCGGAACTACGTGATGGCCCCGCCCCCTCCGGTGGAGGACGACCTCGATGCGCTCGACCTGCCGCTGGAGCCGGCCGAGCCGACAGCGTCCGGCGCGATCGAGGTGCTCGACTCGCAGGCCGAATTCGCGCACCTGCTGCACTCCGGTCGGGCTGTCACGGCGACACCGGTGTCGGCGGCAGGGTCCGACCCGGCCGTGGTCGATGCCGGCCCGATCACGGCCGAGGACCAGGAGTATCTCGGTTTGCCGGGACTGCTGACCCCTGAGCAGACGGCCGCGCTGCTGGCCACCCGCGACTCGGACCTGCGACGACGCGTGCAGGCCGCGTCCCAGGTCGGCGTGGCCGACCGGCCGGACGGACAGCACGCCGAGGCCTCGTCCTGGCGGGCGGCGGCCGCGCTCCGCCGGGAGGTCAACCAGCTCGTCGCCAGGGTGGCGGCCCGCACGGGTGCAGCGCATGCCAAGGTGCATTCGCAGCTGCGGCGGGAAGTCCCGGGGCCGGCGTCCGCCGCTGCCGGACCGGACGTCCTGCAAGCGCGGCGGGACCATCTACTCGGCATGCTCTGACGGTCACCGGCTCCACCCTCAGCCGGTTGCGAGTGCTTTCCACGCTCCTAGCAGACCGACGAACCCGGCCGCCAGGAACAGGTACCAACCGACCTGGGCCTGCGCGAACAGGGTGAACAGCCCAACGTCGAAGATGGCCCGTGCGCGCACCAGCATCCAGGCGGCCCCACCGATGCAGAGCAGCGACACCAACAGTGCGGCGAGTCCGAGCGGCCGATGGTTGATGGCGGCCATCATCGCCAGGCCGAGAACGATCAACGCTCCGCCGCCGACCGCTGCGCCCAGCACGGAGTAGGTGGCGATCTGGAGGTCGCCGGCCGCGTCGGGCACGGACCTGAGCAGCCGGTAGACCTGCCAGCCGGTGATGGAGACGTCATCCCCGGTGGCCCGCGGGTCCGCCGCAACAGCTCGCCATGGCAGCAGCAGCTGCCAGATACCGATCGCACCGCCGATCAACAGCAGCGCGGCCGACACCGGGTCCGCCCGCGGCGGGCGCCGTCCGGGCAGCGCGGGTATCGGCTGGCCGGCGGCCGTACCGACCGCCCTGCTGGGTTGCACCAAGACCCGCCTCCCTGCCCGCTCGCTGCGCCTTAATCGCTGCGCCTTGTTCGCTGCGGCCTTTGTTCGCAGCTGCCCGGGCATCATCGCGCATCGGGCGTGCAGGGTCACGGCATTTGCGGGCACGTTCGGCCGAACGGGTGGCAAGCAAACCTGCTGGCAGGCAATGAATTCGGTCGGGAACGAATCAGGGGCGGCCCGTCGAAGACGGACCGCCCCTGGTCGGTGTGCGTCGGTGTGGACCTGTGCGGGCCCGCGCCGAACAGAACCCGCGGCCCGGTCGGGGCCGGCGGGCGCTGCGAAGATCAGCCCGCGTCGCGGGAGTGGTGCAAAACGGCCGCGAGCTGCTCGAGGCGCGCGCTGTGCTCCTGTGCGTGATGACCACAGAAAAGGAGCTCACCGCCCGTCGGCAGGACGGCGCGGACCCTCGCTGCTGCTCCGCAGCGGTCACAGCGGTCGGCGGCGGTGAGTGCAGCTGGACTGGCCAGGATTCCGGTCATTGTCGTCCTCCCATCGTCGGCCACCGCAAGCGGTGGCGGTACGTCATGCACCGTCAACGTTCCCGTTCACGGCTACTGGCAATCCGGTCTTTCGGTGCAGAGCCGACGAACACGCTCGGTGACGACACCGCTACTCGCGATGGACGACACGTGCGCAACCCGACAACTTTTACAGAAAGAGCCATCCCGCGGCGCTGGAATACCGAGCCAATGGTGGATCGGCGTGACCGTCGGTTCCGTGGGACTTCTTCATCGTGCCACCCCGATGGGCCTGGACGGGGGGAGTTCGCCCGTGGCGTAGAACCCACTTCGGCAACCCTGGGTGATGGGCCGCACAGCTAACTAGGGACTTTGGTCCCTTTGTCGGGAGGACCATGCGAGTTCAAGCTGATCCGTGGCGCCGCCTGGTGCCCGTTCGACCTGCCGTCAAGGAGCTCCGATGGACTCGCTGGGGATCGCCCGTTGGCAATTCGGGATCACCACCGTGTACCACTTCCTGTTCGTGCCGATCACGATCGGTATGGCCTTCTTCCTCGCGCTGACGGAGACCGCCTGGGTACGCACCCGGAAGCCCGTTTACCTCCGGATGGTGAAGTTCTGGGGAAAGATATTCCTGATCAACTTCGCCCTCGGCCTGGTCACCGGCATCGTGCAGGAGTTCCAGTTCGGGATGAACTGGTCGAGCTACTCGCGCTTCGTCGGCGATGTGTTCGGTGCCCCGCTGGCCATGGAGGCGCTGCTCGCGTTCTTCCTCGAGTCGACCTTCCTGGGCCTGTGGATCTTCGGCTGGGACAAGTTCTCGCCACGCCTGCATGCCGCGTGCATGTGGGCCGTCTCGATCGGCACAGCGCTGTCGGCGTACTTCATCATGGCCGCCAACTCGTTCATGCAGAATCCGGTCGGCATCACCGTCGACGTGGAACGCGGCAGGGCCGAGATGAACGACATCTGGGCGGTGCTGTCGCAGCCCCTCCAGTTGTGGGCCTACTCGCACGTGATCGCGGCCTCCATCCTGAGCGGCGCTGTGATGTTCGCCGGCATCTCGGCCTGGTTCCTGATGAAGCAGCGTGACGTCGACGTGTTCCGGCCGTCGGTCCGGCTGGGACTGGTGGGCATGCTGGTCGGATCGCTGCTCGTGCTGGTCACCGGTGATCTGCTCGCCAAAGCGATGACCGAGGTACAGCCGATGAAGATGGCCGCCGCCGAGGCGCTGTACGAGACGACCGATGGTGCGTCTTTCTCGCTGATCACCATCGGAACCTTGGACGGGTCCGAGGAGGTCTGGTCCATCCGCGTGCCCGGGGTGCTGTCCTTCATGGCCACCGGCTCCACCGACGGCACCGTCGAGGGCATCAACAACATCCAGCAGCGGTTCGAGCAGCAGTACGGTCCCGGCGACTATCGGCCGAACATCCCCGTTTCCTACTGGTCCTTCCGGATCATGATGGGCGCCGGTTTCGTGATGATCCTGGTGTCGCTGGTCGGCCTGTGGCTGACCCGCCGAGGTCGTCTGCCGAAGAACAAGTGGGTGTGGCGGCTGGCGATGATCTCGATCGCCGGACCCATCATCGCGAACTCCTTCGGCTGGATCTTCACCGAGATGGGCCGCCAGCCCTGGACGGTGGTCGGCCTGTTCAAGACCGAGGACTCCGTCTCACCGTCGGTGTCCGGCGCCGCGGTGCTGACGTCGCTGATCGTCTTCACCGCCGTGTACGGGATCCTCGCGATCATCGAGGTCGGCCTGGTGATCAAGTTCGTGAAGATCGGTCCGCCGACCGAGCAGGAGGCTCTTGCCTCGATCGAGCGCCGGCCACGGGGCGGATCCGCCGGTGACGGCGATGGTGGCGACGGCGATTCGTCCAGCGAGCCGGGCGAGAAGCCGATGGCCTTCGCGTACTAGCGGTCTCGCTCGGTTCAACCATTTGCAGTTGCAGCTCAGCAGTCGTTCAGCTCAGTACCGTCGGAGGAGCAATCGCCGTGTGGCTCAACAATTTGTGGTTCGGTCTGATCGCGATCCTCTGGATCGGCTACTTCGTCCTGGAGGGTTTCGACTTCGGCGTCGGTGCTCTGCTCCGCCTGGTCGGTAAGGACGAGAAGGGCCGCCGGGTGTTGATCAACACCGTCGGCCCGGTGTGGGACGGCAACGAGGTGTGGCTGCTCACCGCCGGCGGCGCGACATTTGCCGCCTTCCCCGAGTGGTACGCCTCGATGTTCTCGGGCTTCTACCTCGCTCTGCTGGTCGTCCTGGTCTGCCTGATCGTCCGCGGCGTCGCCTTCGAGTACCGGGGCAAGGGACACAGCGACGCATGGCGGGCCCGCTGGGACTGGGCGATGTTGATCACCTCCTGGGTGCTCGGGCTGCTGTGGGGCGTCGCGTTCGGCAACATCGTCCGGGGAGTGCCGCTGGACGCCGACCACGAATACGTCGGGACCTTCTTCGACCTGCTCAACCCGTTCGCGCTGCTGATGGGACTGTGCACCCTGAGCCTGTTCCTCACGCACGGCGCGGTGTACCTGGCGCTCAAGACGACCGCCGACGTGCGGGCCCGGGCGCGGGGTGTCGCGCTGACGGTCGCTCCTGCGGCCATCGTGCTGATGGCGCTGGCCGTCGGCTGGCAGCAGATCATCCGCGGGACCGCGATCTCGGTGACGGTCGGCGTGCTGGCTGTCGCCGCACTGCTGGTGGCGTATCTGCTCACCCGGGCAGAGCGCGACGGCTGGGCTTTCCTGGCGACCGCGCTTTCCACGGCACTGCTGGTGATCGGCTGGTTCGCCTCGCTCTACCCGGACGTCCTCCCGTCGACCGTCGACCCGGCGTTCTCGCTGACAGTGGAGAACGCGGCCTCGACGCCGTACACGCTGACCGTGATGAGCTGGATCGCGCTGGTCTTCGTCCCGATCGTTCTGGCCTATCAGGCGTGGAGTTACTGGGTGTTCCGCCGCCGCATCTCGGTGCACCACATTCCGGAGTCGCCCACCACGGTGCCGGTGGCCTGAGCCGCTCCCGGGGAACGACAGCGGGCCGGTTCCCGAGGAAACCGGCCCGCTGTGCTGTGGTTCATGCTCTGGTGCGGTCTTCGTCAGGTGCGGTCTCAGCGCACAGTGATGACCTCCGCGCGGGTGCCTGACTTGCCGTGCAGGTGCAGCACGAGCGCCTTCGCCGGGTCGGCCGAGCCCAGCCGGTACGGGATGCCGACCCCGCCGGCGTCGTAGAACAGCGGCGCCGTCACCTCGACGTCGGGCTTCGCGGCATCGAACGTCACCGCCGGTGTCCGGTCGATGTCGCCGCCCAGAGCCGCCGACCCGAAGGCGCTGTCGGTCCCGACCGTGTAGGTGATCGGGAAGCTCTCCGCGTCGTCGGTCAGGCCGATTGCCTTCGGCCACACGGGGAGCAGCAGTGTGTTGGTGTCGAAGACGTTCGTATCGACATCGCCGTCGTGGAAGTTCACCGGGTTGATGTCGATCAGGTCGCCACTGTTGAGATCGACCAGGTACGCCGTCAGCAGGTCCGTTTCAGGCTGGTTGCGGGCGTAGACCTCGTAGTCAGGCTCGCCGTCGCCGTCGACGTCGAAATCGACGTACGGAATCGTCATGTTCCCGATGGTGGCCCAGTTGCCGTAGGTCGACAGGCCGAACCACAGCCAGCCGTTTGCCTTGCTGCCGTTGAAGTCCTTCGTGGCGTTGGCGCCGACGTACTGGAGGTCACCTGCAACGGTGGTCTGGTTGAACGTGCACCCGGTACCGGTCGTCGCGGTCGTGCAGGTGGGCAGTCGCTTGCTGGTGAAACCCAGATCGAGCACGGACACCTGGGAGGCGAACCGCTCGGAACCGTCACCCTGGTCGAAACCGTTGCCGCGCAACTGGATCGTCCGGGTGCCGGTCCGGGAGGTGACCGCCCGGCTCTTGGTGGTCGAGACCGGCTTGGCCGCTCCGTACACCGGAACCCGGAGGTCCTGCTTGCCCGCCTGGCTGATCAGCAACCGGCCGGAGGCGTCGGAGAGGTACTGCCGCGCGATGTCCCGGCCGATCAGGTCCGTCTGCTCCGCCGACATGGTCGGGTCGAGCGTGTGCCGCAGCTCGCCCGGCGTGACGGTCATGGTCACCTTGACGTTCGCGGAGCCGTTCTTCTTGACCCGCACCGTCGAGGGACTGACCTGGTAGTTGACCCCCGGCTGCTGGACGAGGCCGTCGTAGGACACCGACAGGTCGACCGGCTGGGATCCGGTGTTCTGCAGCCGGACGGTTCTGGTCTTCGTCACCGTGCTGCGCCCGATGGGTGCCTCGACGACACCGAACGACGCGCTGACGCCGCCGGCCGTGTTGGTCGTGTAGGCGAGCACACTGGTCTGCACCGCGCTGAGCGCGTCCACCCGCCCCGCTCCCACCCGGTTCGGTCCGTAGCGGTCACCGCTCCGGTCGTTGCCGGTGTACAGGTCGTGCCCGGCGGTGTTCATGATCGCCGCCTTGATCTGCTCGGTGGTCCAGGTGGGATGCACCTTCTTGACCAGCGCCGCGATACCGGCGGTGTGCGGAGCCGCCATCGACGTGCCCGAAATCACGGCCACGTCGTTGCCCGAACCCACCTTCGCCGAGGCGATGGTGTCGCCCGGGGCCGTCACATCCGGTTTCACGACGCCGATCGAGCCGTGGGTGCCCCGTGAGGTGAAGGAGGAGATGGTGTCGGTGACCGCCGGGGAGCGGTCCTTGATGGTGGCGACCAGGGAACCGGAGAACGTGACGTTGAGCGTTCCGGCCTCGAGAGCGGGCCGGAGCAGGTCGGTGCCGGTCTTGGGCAGCTGGAACACCGGGATCGCGGTGTTGCCGCTGATACCGGCGCCGAAGACCTCCAGACCGGAGGTGAAGATGGCGCCGATAGCGCCGGCGGCCTGGACGTTGTTCGACCGCGCGACCGACCCGCATTCGCGGGTGGCATCGTTGTCGTCCCACTCCAACCAGGCGATCTTGCCCGCCACAGCCGCCGTGTCCGCGGCCGACAGAGCCGCGCAGCCGTCGTCGTTCGCGGCGGACAGCGGAACCACGTCGCCGGTGACGTCGGGTTCGCCCGACCAGTCGTAGGCGACCGACACCTGGCCGGCGACGACGTCCGGCAGCTCGGCCGGCGTGTTGATCTTGAGGCCGTCCCGGAGCTGGTACTCGTCGACCGAACTGGCCACCGCCAGCGAGCGGATCGCGTTGCCGGGTGACCCACCGGTGTCGGTGAGGTCGCCGTTGTTGCCCGCCGACATCACGGGCAGGACGCCGTTGGCCGCGAGCTCATCGACGACAGCGTTCTCGGGATCGTCGACGACACCGTAATCGGTGCCGAGCGAGAGGTTCACGATGTCCAGGTGGTCGGAGAAGTCACCGTCCCCATTCGGATCCAGCGACCAGTCCAGGGCCGGGATGACGGCGTTCGTCGATCCCTCGCAGCCGAAGACCTTGAGCGCGTAGAGCGAGGCCTTCGGTGCCATGCCGGGCGCGACCCTCATCGCGAAGAGGTCGTCGCTGTCCGGCGCGGAGTAGTCACCGGTGAAGGTCTTCCCGTCGGCGTCGACGCCGTAGCCGGCTGCCGTGCCCGCGACATGGGTGCCGTGCCCCTCGCAGTCCAACGGGTTGGGGTCCGGTTCGGGTTCGGAGCCGTCCACGCCTGGCGTAGTCGTCGCCGACGAAGTCGTACCCGCCGACGACCTTTGCCGTCGGGGTGAAGGGACCGGTCGCAGCCTGCTGAGCCGCGTCGAATGCCGCGACCGTCCCCGGACCGCCGAAATCGGCGTGCGTGTAGTCGATCCCGGTGTCGATGATGCCGATCTTGACGCCCTCACCGGTGACCCCGAGGCTCTGCCAGGTGTCCAGGACTCTGGTCAGTGACGCCGCTCCGGCATTGTCGATCTTCTTCGGCACCAGGGCCGAGATCTTGACGACGTCAGCGCGGGTCGCCAGCGCGTCCAGGGCTTTCTTGGAGGCTCGGATCGCAACGCCCGGAACAGCATTGCTGACCGAGAACAGTTCCTCGGTGCCGGGATCGACGACCCTCGCGGCTCCGACCACCGAGTCGCTGACCTTCTCGTTCGTGCGCGCCTGAGCCTTGGCCGACGCCCGTGCGTCGGACTTCGCCCGGCCGCTCTGCAGGGTCCGGGTGGAGGCCTCGGCCGCGCCGCGGCCGCTGATCGCCACGAAGACGTCGTGCACGCCGCCGGTGCTGCGCTGGAGCGCTCCGGATGAGCTTCGCCGAATCGGGGATCGCGGCTGAACCATGGTCACCATCGAGCGGCACCGGCACTGCCGTTCCTGGATCCGCCGGATCGGGTGCTGCGCCGGCGCTCGCGCCACCCCCCGCGACGAAGGTCAGCACGGCAAGACTCGTGCTGACCGTGATGGCAAGCATTTTCCTGCCTGCTCGATGGCGCATCGACATGTATCGCCCACTTTCAGGCGCACCGGTAGACCGGGCCCACTCGATTGGTGCGCAACCCCCGCTTCTCGACCACCGGTTCGCGTCGGAGCGAGGTTAACCTCGGGTCACGACGACCCGCTAGTGGGTCCCGGAGATTTTCTGGTGCGTAGAACCGGGCGGCGGAATATTGCAGTCATGAGCGATCATTTGCCGCAAAAAGGACGCGAGCGGAAAGGTGTTGTCGCTTCCGAAGCGGCGCGTGCTTCGGCAGTCGGCGCTCCTGTCGGATTCGCCAGGGCCGGCGATCGGCCTCTCAGGAGCCTCCTTGTGGCAACCGCTCCGACCGCAACACTCAGGTGATCAATCCGGCCCGCATCGCGATGGCCACCATCTGCGCACGGTCGCCGGTGCCGAGTTTCCGGCTGATCCGTGCCAAGTGGCTCTTGACCGTCAGTGCGGACAGCGACAGATGTTCGCCGATCCACTTGTTCGAGCGGCCGTCGGCCACGTCGGTCAGTACCTCGATCTCCCGGTCGGTGAGCTCGTGGACCAGTCGAGGTAGTTCTGCGACAGGGGTTTTCGGATGTCCTCGAAGCACGCCGGAGGCGCCGGCGTGCAGTGCGCCGAGAACGGACTGGACGTCACCGGAAGGCGCGAGTACGACGACTCGCCGCCATGGTTCGGTGCGTAGCCGGCGGATCAGCCGAACCGCGGACTCGCCCAGGGCCAGACTGATCAGGGCGAGGTCGCCGCCGGAGCTGCTGTCGACGATGTCCTCCGCCGCACCCACCGACTCGGCCACGATGACCCGACCGATGCCTGCGTCGATCAAGCCGCCGGACAGAAGCTCCCGGCTATCTCTCGCCGGGTCGACGAGCAGCACCGTGACGACGTTCGGCCGCTCGCGACGCGGCATCTGGTGATGTGCAGGACGCTGCGCGGGCATGCCGGCGTGAGTCAGGAATGGACCTCTGCGGCCCTGGCTGGTAGTTCCTTGAATGACCACAGCAAACCCACCCCATATATTCACTATTGCCATCGACAAAGCTGTCAATAGGTGAGGTGCCCGGTTTTGCCGATTCCCAAACGCCCGCCTCATTCGGTTTGTTTGGAGGGCTTAACGAATCCTTTGCCATTCGTCCGCGTGCTGATGCTGGAGACCCGCATGGCCTGACCATCGCAGTCGGACCGACAGTGCGTCCTCGAGCGGCGACTGCCGCCGCCAACAGGGCACGGGGGAGGAACCGGGAAGGCCCTGTCGGCACGGTCTGTGACACTGAACCCATGCGCCCACTGGACCCGCGACTGATGCGGTACGCCGCGGGTGTCCGCACCCTGCTGGCGGTGTCGGTGCTGCTCGGCATCGCGATGGCCGGCGTTGTGATCGCGCAGGCGGTGTTGATCGCCGGCATCCTGGCGGACGTCATCATCGGCGGCGACGGCCTGGACGAGGTGATGGATCGCCTGGTTGTGCTGGCGGTTGTCATGGGTGCCAGGGCGGTTCTTGCCTGGGTGTCCGAGGAGGTCGCCCGGCGCAGCGCCAGTTCGGTGACGGTCGGATTGCGCCGGGACCTGTTGCGGCACGCCGCCGCGCTGGGACCGCGGTGGCGCTCCGGCGAGCACGGCGGCGAACTGGCCGTGCTGGCCACCACGGGGGTCGAGTCCTTACACGATTACGTGGCGAGATACCTGCCGCAGCTGGTGTTGTCGGTGGTGATCCCGCTGATCATGCTGGCCTATCTGTGTACCGCCGACCTGACCAGCGCGGTGATCGTGGCCATCACCCTGCCGCTGATACCCGTTTTCATGGCGCTGGTCGGCTGGTACACCGACCGTCAGACGCAGCAGAAGTGGCAGAGCTTGTCCAGGCTCGCCGGGCACTTCACGGACGTGGTGGCGGGACTGCCGACCCTCAAGGTCTTCGGCCGGGCAAAGGCGCAGGCCGAGGCCGTCCGCCGGGTCACCGACGATTACCGCCGCACGTCGATGAGCACGCTGAAAGTGGCGTTCCTGTCGTCGATGGTGCTGGAACTGCTGGCCTCGCTGTCGGTGGCGCTCGTCGCCGTCGCCATCGGGTTGCGCCTCGTCTACGGCGATCTCACACTGCAGGTGGGTCTGGCCGTGCTGATCCTGGCTCCGGAGGCCTACCTCCCGCTCCGCCAGCTCGGCACCCAGTTCCATGCCGCGGCCGATGGGGTCGCCGCGACAGGGAAGGTGCTGGCCGTCCTCGACACGCCGGTGCCGCTGTCGGGCTCCAGGACGGATCTACCAGCGGTCCCCGGGTTCCGGCTGGACGCCATGACCGTCGGCGCCATCGGCGACCGGGGAACCGTCGGCCCGCTGTCGTTGACCATCCCAGCCGGAGCGGTCACCGTGGTGACGGGTGACAGCGGTGCCGGGAAGACCACCCTGCTGCTGGTGCTCGCCGGGGTCCAACGCCCCGACACCGGACAGGTGCTCGTCACGGGTCCACCGAGAGAACCACGGCGGTCGGCACCACAGCAGTCGGCACCACAGCAGTCGGCACCACAGCAGTCGGCACCACAGCAGTCGGCACCACAGCAGTCGGCACCACAGCAGTCGCACCACAGCAGTCGCACCACAGCAGTCAGCACCACAGCAGTCGGCACCACAGCAATCAACACCGCCCGCTGACATCGATCTGACCGACATCGAGCCCGGTGCCTGGCGCGCGGCACTGTCGTGGGCGGGTCAGGGTGCGGCGATGCAGGCCGGATCGATCCGCGACAACCTCGCGCTCGGCAATCCCGCCGCCGACGATGCGACGCTGCGGGCCGCGCTGGCGGCGGTGGATGCCACCGGGTTCATCGACGCGTTGCCGGCCGGCTGGAACACGGAACTGGGCGAGGGCGGTGCCGGTCTGAGTCAGGGCCAGCGGCAGCGGCTTGCGCTCGCGCGGGCCATCGCCCGGCCATCGGCGGTGCTGCTGCTGGACGAACCGACCGCCTCGCTCGACGAGGGGACAGAGGAGCGGGTGTTGTCCGGCCTCCGGAAGGCCGCCGCCGGACGAACCGTGGTGCTGGTCACGCACCGGACGGCGCCGCTGGGGCTGGCCGACCATTCGATCCATCTCGGCTCCGTGGATCTCCCGACCGCCGACCACCCTGACGAGGACGTCGAATCACTGGCGGTGAGCCCATGGTGACGACCTCGTCGGTGACGCCGCTGCCGCCCGACCGCCCGCCTGCCCCGCCCGTCGCGGTGTCCGTGCCGGCCCGTCGCAGCGGCTCACCACTGCTGAGGCTGTGGGGACAGGCGCGCGGGCACCGCGCCCGGCTCGTCAGCGCGGCGCTGCTCGGCGGCCTTGCCTCGGGGTGCGCCGTGGCGCTGATGGCGACCTCGGCATGGCTGATCGCCAGAGCCGCCCAACAGCCGCCCGTGCTGTACCTGATGGTCGCGGTCGTCGCCGTCAGGACCTTCGGCATCGGTCGAGGAGTGCTGCGGTATCTGGAGCGGCTGGTGTCGCACGACGCCGCGTTCCGGGTGCTCGGCAGGATCCGTCAGCGGTTGGTGGCTCACCTGGCCGACCTGGCACCGGCCGGGCTCCCACTGTGGCGCAAGGGCGACCTGCTCGCCCGCACCGTCGATGACGTGGACGACGCAGGTGATGCGTTCCTGCGTGGCCTGTTGCCCCTGGGTGGCGCTGTGCTGGTGTGCGGCGGCACGGTCGTGCTGGCGTTCCTGATCCTGCCGCTCGCCGGGCTGGCGCTCGCCCTCGCGCTGGTGATCGCCTGCATCGCGGCTCCGCTCATCACGGCCCGGCGCAACGCCCGCATCGAGCACGCCGTCGTCGCCCTGCGGGCGCGGCGCACCCAGCTGGTGACCGAGATCCTCGACGAACTGGCCGAGCTCACCGTGTTGGACGCGATGGACGGCAGGCTGGCCGAACTGGGCGTGCTCGAGTCGGACAACCGCCGGGTCGCGGCCGGCACCGCGCGCGCCGCGGGGATCGCCGCCGGTCTCGCGGTGGCGGCGATGGGAGCGGCGGTATGGCTGTCGACCCGGTTCGGCGTGCCCGCTGTGGTCTCGGCCGACCTCGACCCGGTGTTGCTTGCCGTGATCGTGCTGACGCCGCTGGCACTCACCGACACCGTGCAGGCGGTGGGCACGGCCGCGTCCACACTGCGCCGGTCGTCGGCTGCGGTCGCGCGGTTGTTCGGCGTGCTCGACGCCCCTGCCGTGACGGCCGCCCCGCCGGAACATCCTGTGCCGCTTCCGGTCTCCGATGCAGGGCCGCGGATCCGGCTGCGCGGTGTGTCGGCGCGCTGGCCGGGCGTCGACCATGACGCGGTGACGGGAATCGACCTCGACCTGGAGCCCGGCAAGCGGATCGTCGTGCTCGGGGAGTCCGGTTCCGGTAAGTCGACGTTGCTGGCGGTGCTGCTCGGATTCCTGACGCCGACCGCCGGCACCATCACCGTCGATGGCGTCGACATGGCCGCACTCGATCCCGACGAGGCACGGACGCTCTTCGGCTGGTGCGACCAACGCGCGCATCTGTTCGACTCCACCCTCGCCGAGAACGTTCGGCTTGCCCGGCCCGACGCGTCGGATGACGAGGTAGCCACTGCCCTGCGCACAGCGGGCGCAGAGCCCTGGCTCGATCGCCTCCCCGAGGGCCTCGACACCCGGGTGGGCGAACACGGACAGGCGGTCTCGGGCGGCGAGCGGCAGCGGGTGGCCCTGGCCAGGGCTTTCCTGGCGGGACGGCCCGTCCTGCTGGCCGACGAACCGGCCGCCCACCTGGACCCGGCCACGGCAGACGCCGTCAGCCGACTGCTGCTCACCGAAGGCGGGGATCGCTGCGTCGTGCTGGTCAGTCACCGGCCGTCGGATGCGGGCGCGGCCGACGAGATCGTCGTGCTGGACGGCGGCCGGCGGGTGCCGGCGAGCGCGCGGCGGTCGGGATGACGTCCGTGCTGAGGCTGGTCCGACGCAGGAGGTGGCACACGGTTCTACTCGATGTAGAATCGTCCGGATTGAGTTTGTTATCCGGTGACGGGAGTATCGATGGCGGGCCGCGGCGAATTGGAGCGCGCCGTCATCGAGGTGCTCTGGGACGCCGGGGAACCGATGACGGCGCGCGCGGTGGTGGATCTGCTGCCCGGTCGGGAGCTCGCGGTCACCACCGTGCTGACGGTGCTGTCCCGGCTGGAGACAAAGGGCCTCGTGCGACGCAGCCGGGACGGCCGGGCGCATTCCTACGAGGCGGTGGCCGACCGTGACGAGCACACCGCGGCGCTCATGCAGCAGGTCCTCGACACCTCCGCGGACCGCGATGCCACGCTCACCCGGTTCGTCGGGGGAGTGTCGGCCGAGGACGTCGAAGCGTTGCGGCGGGCGTTGGACGGCCGGTAGCACGTGATCTCCGGCGAGATCTCCGTGTCGTTGTTCGCAGTGCTGCTCATCGCAGTGGGACTCGTCCTGACCGCCCCGGTCAGCGGGCGGCTGGCCAGGGCCAGATGGCCGCGCCGATCACCGCGGCCTGCCCTGGTGCTCTGGCAGGCGCTCTGTCTGGCCGCTGGATTCTCGGTCGTCGCGGGGCTGGTGGTGCTCGCCGTCGAACCGCTCGACGACTGGCTGTTGGGCGGAGCCTGGAACTGGTTCGCCGCGCTGCTGACGGGCTCGCTGGACGTGCCGGCGTGGCGGCTGCTCTGCGGAGTGCTCGCCGCCGTCATCACGGCCGTGCTCCTGACGGTTCTGCTCCGGACCGCGGTGCTGATCGCCCGTCGGCGGCGCGCCCACCGGCAGGTGCTCGACCTGCTCACCGCGCCGGCGGAGGGACGGAACGGTGCCCGCCGGCTCGTCCGGCCCGCCGACGTCAGGATCCTGGATCACCGTGCCGCCGTGGCCTACACGCTGCCCGGCTGGCATTCCAGGGTGGTGCTGTCCGCCGGACTCGTCGACCTGCTGACCGACGCGGAGTTGGCCTCCGTCATTCAGCACGAACGGGCGCACCTGCGCGCCCGGCACGACCTGCTGGTGCTCCCGTTCCAGGCCTGGGCCATCGCCCTGGGTCGGGTACCCGGCGTCAGGCCGGCCGGTGGGGCGGTCTCCGAACTGACCGAGATGCTGGCCGACGACGTGGCGGCGGGCCGAACATCCTGCGCGGCACTGGCTTCCGCGCTGGCGAAGGTCGCCCTGTCCGGGCCGCCGCCGTTCGTGCCGCCCGACCGGCTGGCCGACTCGCCGGCCATTGCCGGCACCGCCGTCGCCGACCGGGTTCGCCGGTTGCTGAACCCACGTCCGTTGGCGCGCTGGCAGATCTCGCTGGTCTATCTCGCGTCCCTGGCACTGCTGGCCATCCCGGCCAGCGTGCTGCTGCTGCACTGGAGCTGACTGATCGGCAGAGGCCCGGATCATGTGATCCCTGTTCGCCGCAACAAACGAGTCGCCGTTCCTGGAGTAGCCTTCTCGCGGCTGATGGTCCGCAGAATCCTTCACCCCACCGCATCGGCGGCGGTGGTGACGGGGCCGGTGGGACAACAGGGAACCCGGTGCGAATCCGGGACTGCCCCGCAGCGGTGATCGGGAACGACCGCCATCACCCCACCCCCGTGGGGTACAGCACTGGACGACAGCGTCCGGGAAGCGATGGCCAGTAGGAAGTCCGGCACGGTCGTTCCACGATCGCGCCGGCAGCGCCCGGGAGTCCGAAGACCTGCCATCGGTACGTGGACCGCCGGTCCACGTCGTTCGGGACCGCGAGGGACGGTCGCGTGCGATCGGGCCACCCCCCGTGGTCCGTGCCGCTGGCTCCGAACCCGCCACCGCTCGGCCTGTCCAGGAGCCTTCTGTGCCTCCCCTCCACCCTGCCTGCAGGGTTGACCCCGACCACCCCCACCCCGAACCGGCCCGGCCGCGTCCGAACGCGCGCACGGTGCGCCGCAGGGCAACCTCCCTGATCGGCGCCGTCGCCGTGGGCGCGCTGCTCGCCGCCTGCGGCTCGGCCACATCGTCGTCCAGCACGCCGACCTCAGCGGCGCCCGACGGCGAGAGCGGCAGTGCCGCAAGTGTTTCCGTCACCAGCTCAGCCGTCGACGGCGCCGCGACCTTCGACGACAAGGGTTGCATCACGGACTACACCGATGGGGTCGATTACTTCCCGGACAAGTCGCAGATCGAGTACGCCACCAACTTCACCATCGAGTACGAGGACTCGTACCAGGTGCTGACGGTCAAGGAGCCGACCCAGGGCGGGTCGGCGGAGTCCTACGTTCTCGTCCGTTGCGGGGCCCCGGAGCCTGAGCTGACCGGTGAACTTGCCGACGCCACCGTCGTCACCACCCCGGTGACGTCGCTGTACTCGGGTTCCACCTCGCACCTGGGCAGCCTGGTCGCCCTGGACCAGCTCGACGCGCTGACCGGCGTGGGGTCGAAGGCGTTCATCTCCGAGAAGGAGGTTCTCGACCGGGTTGCCGAGCCAGGTGTCGTCGAGTACTCGGCGGCCGGCACCGTGGATGCGGAGGCAGTCGTCAAGGGCAAGCCCCAGGTCGTCATCACGGCGGGCACCGATGACCCGGCGTACGCGGTGATCAAGGCCGCCGGGATCCCGGTCCTGGCGAACGCCGAGTGGCTGGAGAACGACCCCCTGGGCCGGGCGGAGTGGGTGAAGTACTTTGCCGCCCTGACCGGGACCGAGGCCGCGGCGGCGACCTTCTTCGACGGAGTGAGCACCGACTACGAGGCTCTCGCCGACAAGATGAAGGACGCCACCGATGTCGCCGTGGTACCGGGCCAGCCCTACCAGGGGACCTGGTTCGTCCCGGGCGGGAAGTCGTTCAACGCCAGGCTGATCGCGGACGCGGGTGGCACCACCGCTTGGGCGGCCGACACCACGACGGGTTCGATCAGCACCGACGTCGAGACAGTCTTCGCAAAGGCGGGTAAGGCGCCGGCGTGGCTTGCCAGCACGACCTGGACCACCGAGGCCGAGGCGTTGGCGGAGGAGCCGCGGTTCGCCGAGTTCGAGGCGTTCAAGGCCGGGAACGTCTGGAACGCGGCGAAGGACGTGACCGCCTCCGGCGGCAACAACTACTACGAGCTGGGTGTCGTCCGGCCCGACCTGATCCTCGGTGACCTGGTCGCGATCCTGCATCCGGACCAAACGCCCGGACACGAGTTCGCGTTCTACCTGAAGCTCAGCTGACAATGCGGACACGGCCGGTACTGGTGTTGGCGGCGCTGGCGCTGCTGACACTGGCGACGGCCGTGCTCGCGTTCGGTGTCGGGTCGGTGCCCATCCCGCCCTCGGCGACGGTGCAGTACCTGCTCACCGGCGACGCGGGCGACCCGACCACCACGGTTCTGCTCGCCGAGGTCCGGATGCCCAGGGTGATCACCGCGATCGTCGCCGGTGCGGGTCTGGCGGTGGCGGGTTTGCTGATGCAGACCCTGTTCGCCAACCCACTTGCCGACCCGTACATCCTCGGGGTGTCCTCCGGGGCGGGGCTGGGAGTGGCGCTCTCGGTGCTCGGCACCGGAACCGCCGCCGGCGCGTTCGCCACCACCGTAGGGGTCAGCGGCAGGTTCCAGACCGTCGTCGCCGCGGCTCTGGGCGCTCTGGCGATCCTGCTGCTGGTCCTCGCACTGGCCCGGTGGGTCCGTTCGGTGGTCGCCCTGCTCATCATCGGGGTGATGATCGGAGCGGCGGCCGGGGCGGTGATCTCGTTGTTGCTCGCCTATTCCGACCCCGCACGGATCCAGAAGTTCGTGCTGTGGGGGCTCGGGTCGGTCAGCGGCACAACCAGGGCGGACCTGTGGTTCCTCGGCATCCCGGTGCTGGTCGGGATGCTCCTGGCCGGCCTGGTGTCTGGGTCGCTGAACGCCCTGCTGCTGGGGGAGACCTACGCCTCGTCCATGGGCGTGGCCGTCCGCCGGTTGCGGACCATCGCGATCGTGGCCACCGCGCTCATCGCCGGTGCCATCACCGCGTTCTGCGGGCCGATCGCGTTCCTCGGCATCGCGATTCCCCATCTCGCCCGGTTGGCGCTGGGACGTGCCGATCATCGCCTGCTGCTCCCGGCGAGCGTGTTGATGGGGGCCGTCGTCTGCCAGGTCTGCGCGGTGATCGCGGTGCTGCCGGGTTCGGACGGGGTGCTCCCGCTCAACGTGGTGACGGCCGCGATCGGCGCGCCCGTCGTCGTCGCCGCGCTGCTCCGCAGTCGCACACTGGCGGCAGGTGCCGCATGAGCGGGCCGGTGGGGGACCTGGTGCTCAGAGGCGTGACGGTCGGCTATCCCGGATCGGGGTGGCGGGCGGCGCCGGTGCTCGTGCTGCGCGACGTCGACCTCGTCGCGTCGGCGGGCCGGGTCACCGTGCTGCTCGGTCCGAACGGGTCCGGCAAGTCGACCCTGCTGCGGTCGGTGGCGGGACTGCAGCGGTTGCTGGCCGGTCAGGTGTTGCTCGCCGGTGCCTCGCTGCTGGATCTCGAACCCCGCCGGCGGGCCGCCCGGGTGGCTGTGGTGCTGACCGAACGGTTCGACCCCGGCCTGCTCCGGGGCGGTGACGTTGTCCGGCTGGGGCGTTATCCGCACCGCAAGAGCGCCGGCAACCTGACCGCCACCGACCGATCCGTCATCGCCGAGGCCGTCGCCGCCGTGCACGCCGACGGGCTGGAAGATGTTGCTCTGACGAGGATGTCGGACGGGCAGCGGCAACGCATCATGATCGCCCGGGCGCTTGCCCAGGAGCCGGCACTGCTGCTGCTCGACGAACCGAGCGCGTTCCTCGACGCGCCTGCCCGGATCGAACTGCTCGCGTTGCTGCGCCGGATCGCCACCGAGCGCGGCATCGCCGTCGTCGCATCAACGCACGACGTGGAAGCCGCGGTACGGATGGGTCAGGACGGCTGGCTGATCGGACCGGGCGGCGTCGTCACCAGTGCCCCGGTGGAGCAGCTCGCCGCCGGCGGCGCGATCGGCAGCGCCTTCGACACCGCAGCGGTGACGTTCGAGCCGGACACCGGGATGTTCCGGCTCCGCTGACCGCCCCCCGGTCCTGGACGACTCCGGTCAGCAAGCGGCCCGGTCGATCAACAGATCGACCGGGCCGGCGTGCTCACGATGCGGACGGCGGGTCCGCCGTCGCCGAGGATTTCTACTCGAGGTAGTCGCGGAGCACCTGCGACCGCGACGGGTGCCGCAGCTTGGACATCGTCTTGGACTCGATCTGCCGGATCCGCTCGCGGGTCACCCCGTACACCTGGCCGATCTCATCCAGCGTGCGCGGCTGCCCGTCGGTGAGCCCGAAGCGCAGCCGGACGACACCCGCCTCCCGTTCGGACAGCGTCTGCAGGACGGCCTGCAGCTGGTCCTGGAGCAGGGTGAACGACACCGCGTCGACCGCGACAACGGCCTCGCTGTCCTCGATGAAGTCGCCGAGTTGCGAGTCGCCCTCGTCGCCGATCGTCTGGTCGAGCGAGATGGGCTCCCTGGCGTACTGCTGGATCTCCAGCACCTTGTCCGGGGTGATGTCCATTTCCTTGGCGAGCTCTTCGGGCGTCGGCTCGCGGCCGAGGTCCTGCAGCAGTTCGCGCTGGATGCGGCCGAGCTTGTTGATGACCTCGACCATGTGCACCGGGATGCGGATGGTCCTGGCCTGGTCGGCCATCGCCCGGGTGATCGCCTGCCGGATCCACCACGTCGCGTAGGTGGAGAACTTGTAGCCCTTGGTGTAGTCGAACTTCTCGACCGCCCGGATCAGGCCGAGGTTGCCCTCCTGGATCAGGTCGAGGAATGCCATGCCGCGACCGGTGTACCGCTTGGCCAGCGACACCACGAGCCGCAGGTTCGCCTCGAGCAGGTGGTTCTTCGCCCGCTCGCCGTCCCGCTTGATCCAGCGGAGGTCACGGCGCATCTGGTTGGTGAGCCGTTCGCCGGCCTCTTCGCTCTGCCGCATCCGCTCGGAGGAGTACAGGCCGGCCTCGATGCGCTTCGCGAGGTCAACCTCTTCCTCGGCGTTGAGCAGCGCGACCTTGCCGATCTGCTTGAGGTACGCGCGGACGGAGTCGGCGGAGGCGGTGAGCTCGGCGTCCTTGCGGGCCTGCTTGAGTGCCTCGGACTCTTCCTCGTCGTCCCAGGTGAAGTCCTCCGACTCGGTCGCCGGCTTCTCTTCCTTGACGGCGCCGGGGATCGCCGCGGTGACCGCGGTGTTCTCCTCGTCCTCTTCTTCTTCGTCCTCGACAGCGCCGGGTTCGATCGCGCCGACGACGATGATGTCGGCGACGTTGACCTCGACGGTGCCGTCGGGTGCCGCGACCGCCTCGACGGATTCGACCTCGATCAGGTCGATGTCCTCGACCGGGACGGCCAACTCGTCGTCGGGGACGACCAGGTCGTCACCGGCTTCGACGTCGGGAGGGGTGCTGCTCGGACCGGTCAGCGGACCTGCGGCGGGCTTCGCCCGTCGGGTACGTGTCGAGCTGGGGGAGGTTGCTGCGCCTGCCACTGATGACCTTTCGCTTCAACGAGCCGCCTGGACTGGCAGTCCGTACCCGTACGCGCCAAAGGACAGCTGTGGCTGTCCCACGCGATGGATCCGAACTCGAGAACCGTGGTCCTGCCGGAAAGCGACTCTCCCATTGTAACGTCGAGCGTCGCTCACCACGACCGAACAGGCGCGAGCGGGAACCGCGAGCGTGATTCCCCCTGTCCGGCGGCCCGCCGTTCGGGTGCATTCAGTCCAGGACCAGCGCCTGCGTCGTCTCTGCCGGGGTCTCGCCCGCGGAGTCCTGTTCGGCTTCGGAAGCGGCCAGGGCGGCACCGACGATGCCGGCGTTGTTGATCAACTGTGCGACCACCAGCGGTGTCCGGTTCTTCAGCAGCGGAACCCACTTCTCCGGCTTCTTGGAGATGCCGCCACCGAGGATGAACAGCTCCGGCCAGAGCAGGTTCTCGACCGCACGGAGGTATTTCGACGCCCGCTTGGCCCACTGCTCCCAGCTGAGCCCGTCACGCTCCCGGGCCGACGCCGCTGCCTTGCTCTCCGCGTCGTGCCCGTCCAGCTCGATGTGGCCGAGTTCGGCATTCGGCACGAGCTTGCCGTCGTTGATCAGGGCGATGCCGATGCCGGTGCCGAAGGTGACCACGATGACCAGTCCGCGGCGACCCCGGCCCGCGCCGTACCGCGCCTCGGCCAGACCGGCGGCATCCGCGTCGTTGAGCACCGTGACCGGGCCGGGCAGTTCCGGTTCCATCGCATGCTTGAGCGAGGTGTCGATCCAACCCTTGTCGACGTTCGCCGCGGTCTTCACGACACCCCCGAGCACGACACCCGGGAAGGCGACCCCGAACGGTCCCTGGTAATCGAAGTTCGCCGCCACCTTGCCCGCCGTCGCGGCCACGGCTTCCGGGGTGGACGGTCGGGGGGTGTCCAGCCGGAACCGGTTGCCGATCAACACGCCGCCGCGGAGATCGACGACGCCACCTTTGATGCCGGTGCCGCCGATGTCGATACCGAAGGCAGTTTCTGGCTGGGATGTCACGCCGAGCTCCTCACGTCTGTGCTTCCCGCCCCGAGGATGAGGTGACGGTGGGTGCGCGAATCGTACTGACGATGACGGCGGTCGGCACAGTGGTCCCGGGGAGTGTCCCCTGATGGTCGGAAACGTCCGCTTCAGGCGGCGCAGGCGGCCTGCGGGAGCGGCGGGATGGGCGGCAGCGGCTTGGCCGAGGCAGTCTGTCCCTCGATGACGGCGGGCGGTGTGGCTGCGTCCGAGATCGCTGTGAGCTGGTCCCTGACCTCCTTGGACACCGGGTCGTACAGGTACCGGCCGCCCAGCGCCAGGTCGACCGAGTCATCAACCCTGGAATCGACCACCAACTGGGCGCAGGGCGCCACCAGCAGCACCGTTCGGGCTGCTGCGGCGCCGGCCGCCCCGAACCGGACCTGGGCCACGCAACGCAGGTCGGCCGCGGGATAAAGAGGGTCGTTGCTGCTGTCCAGGATGGATTCGAAGCCCGCCGATCGAAGTTCGTCCGTGACCGCCTTGGCCTGGCCGCGAACAGAGCTGGCGTTGTAGACCCGCAGCAGCACGGTGGCCGGGTTCGCCGGACGGACGGCGGCCAGGCTCTCGTTGTCGGCGTAGGCGCCCAGTGACGTCTTCACCTGCGCCGTCGTGCCGGCCGCAGCGCTGGAGGTGGCGGGCTTCTTCGATGAGGCGGCCGAGCCCGACGCCGGCGCCTGACTGCGGGTGGTCGGTGCGGTGGTCGCAGGCGCAGGCCCGGGCGCGTTACACGCGCTGCTGTTCTCGGGGTTCGGCCGCAGACTCGGGAACCAGACGATGACGGCGCCGACCAGCAACACCGCGATCACCGTCAGGGCCGGCCAGTACCGACGCCGTCGATAGCGATCTGTGGCGGAGTCGGGACTCACCTCTGGAAAACCTCCTGTGTGCGGGACAGTGCAGGATCGCGACGCGCGTCGATCTGCGGAGTCATGTGCTGGGCAGCGGCCGGGCACCATTCGCTGAACGCGCGCACGGTGCGACCCGCGGTCATCATGGCTGCCGCGACATGCGACCAGGGTAAAGGCACGCCGAGCCGTCGTCCGCCGATCCCGGACGGCGCCGTGGTGCGGCTCACTCCCGCCGCGCTTCCTGTTCGGCCAACACAACATCGGACCGACGAATCCGCCGGGCGGCGGATGATGTCCACCCCGGTGACGCCGCCGTTGACGCATCGGCTACTCTGCGCGCGCTGAACTCGTGACGGCGCCTGTGCGGGACCGAACCGGGGGAGGCGCCGCCTGCGCGGGCAGTGTCCCCGACCGGCGGGACGTGCGCAAGGTGTGATCGAGAGCGCCACGGGCACAAAACGGGGGTCGACGGCGTTACTCCCGGAGCACCGTCCCGGAAACGAGCAGTATCCCGTCACCAGTAGGAACACGCTGCTGGTGCCGTCAGACGATGCAGACGATGACGAGTGCGAGCTCGAAGTGAGGAAAACAGATGGCTACCGATTACGACGCACCCCGCCGTAATGAGTCCGACGAACCGTCGGAGGATTCTCTCGAGGAACTGAAGGCACGCCGCAACGAGGCGCAGTCGGCCGTCGTCGACATCGACGAGGGCGACACCGCGGAGAGCTTCGAGCTGCCCGGTGCCGACCTGTCGGGCGAGGAACTGACGGTCAAGGTGATCCCGAAGCAGGCGGACGAGTTCACCTGCTCGGTGTGTTTCCTGGTCCAGCACCGGAGCCGGTTGTCCTCGGACAACGGCGGCCGGCTGGTCTGCGTCGACTGTGCCTGATCCGACGCCCGATCCGACCCCAACATCGACCAGCGAGTCGATCGGAACCGACCTGGACGGCCGGTCGGCGTGCAGCCGCGCCGGCCGCCAGGTCGGAGAGTTCCACCGTGCGTACGGCTTGCCCGTGCGCGACGTCCCGACGAGCGAGGTCGGCCGGGACCAGGTCGCGCTGCGCCTGTCCTTGATCCAGGAAGAGGTCTCGGAACTGGCCGCGGCCGCCGACCTCGACGATCTTGTCGGCGTCGCCGACGCGCTGGCCGACATCGTTTATGTGGCTTATGGCACAGCCCATGTGTACGGAATCGACCTCGACGCGGTCCTCGACGAGGTGCACGCATCCAACATGACCAAACTCGGCGCTGATGGCCGCCCCGTCCGGCGCAGTGACGGAAAAATCCTCAAAGGCCCCGGCTACCGGCCGCCCGATATCGCCGCCGCATTGCGCCTGCCCGCGGGGCTACCCTCAACAGGGAACACCTGACGCCCTGAAAGGCCTCGGCGTCATTGTCACCCGGTGATCAACGACACCGTGATCACCGACGCGGGCCCAGTGGTGGAAGCAGGAGCCATGAGTAGCAAAGTAGCTGGCTGGTTGAAGCGGCTCACCAAGGACGACGACGAGATGGACGCCGACCGGTTGAGCGGCGAGGTCGACTCCGCCGGAGCGGTCCGCGCGAAGATCTGCTGTCAAGGCGACAAGGTCACGCTCCAGGGTCGGCTCCGCTATGTCGATCTCCGCCCCACAGACTCGCTCGCCACGCTGGTGGCGGAGCTGTACGACGGCACCGAGGGTGTCCAGCTGATCTGGCTCGGCCGCCGTTCCATCCCCGGCATCGAGCCAGGACGGACCGTCAAGGTCCGCGGGCGGGTGGCCGTGCGGGACGGCCAGAAGGTGATCTACAACCCCGATTACGATCTGCTGCCGGCGCACGCGTGACCCCGGAGCGCCGACCCGGTTCCGCCGGCGACACCCCTGATCTCGCACACACGTCCCCTACCGGGGCGACCGATGGCGCGGCGACGCCGCCGGACCCGGGTCGCGACTCCGGTATCGCACGTTTTCTTCCTGATGACCTCGCCGACCGCGCAGCGGCGGAGATCCGGCGCGGTCACCACGTGTCGGGATCCCATCCGGACCCGGATCACCGGCCTATCGGGGATCGGCTCACGGGCGACCGGCAGACCGGTGATCTGGAGGCCGGTGACCCGGAGGCCGGTGACCCGGAGGCCGGCGACCCGGAGGCCGGCGACCGGCCGGCGGACGCCGGCAAGGTGCCGCCGACCATCTGGGAGCAGATGGGCGGCCCGATGGGAATGGTCGATTCCGGCCTGCCCGTCGTCGTGTTCATCATCGGCAACGCCATCGGCGGGCTCGGCTGGGGCATCGGTGCCGCCCTCGCCGCGGCTGTGCTCATCGCCGGGCTGCGCATCGCGCGCCGCAGGCCGGTGACGCAGGCCATCGCCGGCGTCTTCGGCGTCGGCATCGCGGCCTTCATCGCCTACCGGACCGATTCCGCCAAGGGGTACTTCCTGCTCGGTATCTGGAGCTACCTGCTCTACGGCGGCGCACTGCTGCTCTCGATGGTGGTCCGCTGGCCGCTGATCGGGGTGATCTGGGAAGGCATCAACGGGCGCGGCACCGCATGGCGGTCCGACCGCCGACTGGTCCGCCGCTACGACTGGGCGACGCTGGTCTGGGTGGTCGTCTTCGCGGCGCGTTACCTGGTGCAGAACTACCTGTACGACAGCGACCAGGTCGGCTGGCTGGCCGCCGTCCGACTGATGATGGGATACCCACTGTTCATCGTGGCGATCGCGGTCTCGGTGTGGATCATCGCCGGTGCGCGTGCCATCCCGCTGCCCGACAAGCTCACCCGGCGGCGCTGACCGGACCAGTCGACAGACCGGACCAGTCGACAGGCCGACGTCAGCGCAGCGCTTCGCGGACCTCGTTCTCCACTTCGGTGGATGCGACGAACAGCAACTCGTCACCAGGCTCCAGCGGCTCGTCCGGCTGCGGCACGATGACCCGACCGCCGCGCAGGATGGTGACCAGCGCGGAGTCCCGCGGCAGCACCAGGTCGCGCACCGGCCGGCCGGCGATGCTGGTCGTCGGCGGCAGCGTCACCTCCACCAGGTTCACCTGGCCCTGTCGGAGGGTGAACAGCCGGACCAGGTCGCCGACCGTCACGGCCTCCTCGACCAGCGCCGCCAGGATGCGCGGCGTGGATACGGCGACGTCGACGCCCCAGGCGTCGGTGAACAGCCATTCGTTGCGGGGGTCGTTGACCCGGCCGACCACCCGGCCGACCGCGAACTCCGTCTTGGCGAGCAGCGCGACGACCAGGTTGACCTTGTCGTCGCCGGTGCAGGCGATGACGACGTCGCAGGTCTGCAGGCCCGCGTCCTCGAGCAGCGCCACCTCGCACGCGTCGGCGAGCACCCATTCGGCCGCCTCGATGCGCCCCGGCTTGATGGCTTCCGGGTCGCGATCGATCAGCATCACATGATGGCCATTCTCGACGAGCTCACCGGCGATCGAACGACCCACCGACCCGGCTCCTGCAATAGCGATCCGCATCAGTGGTCCTCACTCTGGGAGTCGCCGGATACCTCACCGGCGATCGAACGACCCACCGACCCGGCTCCTGCAATATCGATGTAGCGATCCGCATCAGAGACCGTCCACCGGGGAGATGGCTGCCTTGTCGGCGACGTCGTGGATGTCCTTGGAGAGCACCGAGGCGTAGATCAGGTCACCTTCCTGCACAACGGTTTCGGTGCCCGGCAGCAGACCGCGGCCGAACCGGACGACGAACGCTGTGTGGATGCCGGCGCCGGCCTCCAGCTCGGACAGTGGGCGGCCGATCCAATGCCGGTGGTAGGGCAGGTTCACGATCGTCACGGTGCCGGACGGGTCGCGCCACTCGCTGATCAACCCCTCCGGGATGATCGCCCGCATCAGCCGGTCGGTCGTCCAGGGAACGGTGGCGACAGTGGGGATCCCGAGCCGCTCGTAGACCTGCGCGCGTTTCGCGTCGTAGATCCGGGCCACCACGGTTTCCACATTGAACTGCTCTCGGGCGACCCTGGCGGCGATGATGTTCGAGTTGTCGCCCGATGAGACCGCGGCGAAGGCGTGCGCCTCCTGGATCCTGGCCGCCAGCAGCACATCCCGGTCGAATCCCATCCCGGTCACCTGCTGGCCGTGGAACTCCGAGCCGAGCCGCCTGAAGGACGACGGATCACGGTCGATCACGGCGATCGAGTGACCGGCCCGGCCGAGTTGCCGCGCCAGGGACGACCCGACACGTCCGCAACCCATGATCACGATGTGCACTGGGGATGACCCTTCCATGGTGGGCCTGCTGCCCTGACCGCTGCGATGCCGCCGCGCCGGTGGGGCCGGGCGACGACTGAAACCTACAACCTGATTCTGCGCATCGTCCCGGTGGCGCCGATCACCGCCGGTGATGTCGTCTCGTTGTGCTCATTGTGATCTACGGACCGTAGGCTCCCGTCGTGTCCAAACTGACCACAGCCGCCAAGCGTGTACTGGTCGGCCGGCCCTTTCGCAGCGACCGGCTGGCGCACACGCTGTTACCGAAGCGCATCGCGTTGCCGGTGTTCGCGTCCGACGCACTGTCGAGCGTGGCCTACGCGCCGCAGGAGATCTTCGCGGTGCTCTCCGTTGCAGGTCTTGCTGCGTACGCCTACGCACCATGGATCGCTGTGCTGGTGTGCCTGGTGATGATCGTCGGCCTTGCTCGATGCTGTGGAATTCTTTTTTTCTCCTGATGCAGCTTTACCGGGAAATTATTTTAACCTGGAAGTTAATTGTGGGGGAACACCTCTATTAGGATATAATTCTACTACAGGAACAAAACCCACCAAAGAGGATATAAAGAAGATTGAAATAGGGCATTCTTTACCACAGGTGGTGGATCCGGAAATAGCAGATTCTTTGGTGTGGACAATAGAATATAGAATTCCTATTGAAATGCTTAATAAATACTCAGATGTTACTCGCCCTCGCCCTGGGGTAGTATGGCGAGCTAATTTTTATAAAATTGCAGAAAATAATTCCAATCCTCATTATTTGACATGGGCAAATATTGATCATCCTAAACCTCATTTCCATTTACCAGAATTTTTCGGTAAAATAGAATTTCAGTAACTCTACCTACAGATTCTCTGGTGTTCTATGGTAAATTAAAATATCCTCATTAATGTTAAAGATGAATAAAAAAAATAATAATATTTTTTTCCTCTTTGGATTCCTTACTCTTATCTTTCTTTACCTTGTTACCATTGGATGCCGAGGAGATACATCTGATCGGGAACAGGATGCTTGGAAAGCACCTCTTGGGGTAGATACAATTAAAAATCCTTATCACTCCGTGTGGGGTGTTGAGGCCGTATCTCCTGTGTTTACTTTCAGAGGGCAAAAAACTTTATAATACTTATTGTGTCACATGTCATGGACAAAAGGGAAATGGTGATGGAGCCCCTGGCATGACTTTTAAAATTGCACCTGCTAATTTTCATGATCAGGCGGTACAGGAACAAACAGACGGTGCAATTTTCTGGAAGTTATCGGAAGGAAAAGGGGATATGCCTTCATATAGAGGTGTGCTGTCTGACGATGAACGATGGAAATTAGTAACTTATATCCGCCACTTTGCCAATCAGGAGAGTGGAGAAAAAGGCTTTTCTTTTCTAATGAATTTAGTGCCTTCAACGGAAGGTTTCGCCATTTCCTCTGGACTTGAAGATAAATATTTTCCTTTACCCACAGAGGTTCAACATGTGATCAAATCAGAATCACAATTTTTTATGGTTGACACGGTAGTTTCTGGATTAACCAGGCCTTGGAGTATGGCATTTTTACCCGATAATACTGTTCTAATTGCTGAAAGGTCGGGGAACCTAGTGCGAATTAAAAATGGAAAGAAAGTTACACCTCTTCAGGGGAATATACCGCAAGAATTGCGGGATCTTCATCTTGACCCTGGCTTTGCAAAGAATGGTTTAATTTATATCTCGTATTATATAGAACCTACTGAGAAGGACGGTGGTTATACGGTACTGATGAGAGGGAGGATTGATGGAAACAAACTATTAGATGAGGAAATCCTCTATAAAGCAGGACCATTTCATCAAGGAGCATTTTGGTATGGAAGCAGTATTGCTTTTGACGGGGAAGGCTATCTTTATTTTACAGTTGGTATAACTGGAAAAAGAGAAAATGCTCAGGACTTATCTGTTCCTTCTGGAAAGACCATGAGATTTAATAGGGATGGAAGCATTCCATTAAATAACCCTTTTGTGCAAACGCCAGGTGCCCTTCCCGAGATATACACCTATGGGCATAGGATGCATGAAGGATTAACCTTTAATTCCAAAACAAATGAAATTTGGTCAACAGAATTCGGAGAGCTAGGGGGGGATGAAATAAACATTATCAAAACTGGGGCGAATTATGGATGGCCGGAAGTGACCTTTAGTCTGGAGTACAGTGGGGAAATCATTTCCAAAGATTCTCTTCGTGAGGACATAGAACCCCCCGTACATCATATGACTATTGCACCATCAGATTTGACTTTCGTTTATGGGAGTACATATCCTGAATGGGACGGGAATTTGTTTATAGGAGGTCTTAGAAAAAGTATGCCTTTTTTGCTTAGAACTGTTATTGAAGACGATGGAGTTGTTAAGGAAGAAGAGCTTCTTCAGAATATTGGAAGGGTAAGAGATGTGGAATATGCTCCTGATAATTTTTTATATATAATGACCGAAGACACTGGTCTTGTTGTGAGATTAATTCCTATTTTGGTAAAATAAATATAATTTTTTAAAATAAAATCAAAAAATGCCTAAATTAAATAGTTTTTCCCGAATTAGATTTTCATTAATTTTAAGTTTAGTATTGACTCTATTATTTTCAAAAAATCTTCAAGCTCAAGAAATAGATATTCTACTAAAGGGAGGTCATTTAATAGATCCAAAAAATGGTATAGACTCCAAAATGGATATTGCTATTACTGACAATAAAATTTTTCGTGTAGCTGATGACATTCCTGCAACTAATGCAAAAAGAACGGTCGATGTTACGGGTCTTTATGTAACGCCGGGCTTGATAGATTTACATACCCATGTATTTTATGGGACGGAAAATACATTGCAAGCCAATTCTAATGTCAGTTTGCCTCCCGATGGATTTACTTTCAGAGCTGGTGTTACAACTGTGGTGGATGCGGGTTCTTCTGGTTGGAGAAATTTTCCGCAATTTAAATCCCAAACTATTGATGTGGCAAAAACTAGAGTTTTGGCTTTTTTAAATATTACTGGAACTGGAATGGTGAGTCGTTACGAGGAACAAGATCTAACGGATATGAATCCAGTAATGACTGCCTATATGATTACCCGGTTATACCCGGAGATATTAGTGGGAATCAAAGCGTCTCATTATTGGGGTGATTTTGAGAAAGTGGATCGCGCAGTTGAAGCCGGTAAAATTGCCAATGTTCCTGTTATGGTGGATTTTGGAGAACATGATCCTGCTAATTCTATTGAGGAGTTGTTTATGAATCATTTAAGACCAGGTGATATATTTACTCATACCTATTCCTATTTATCCTCAGGTGTAAGGGAGTCTGTTGTTGATGATAAAGGAAAAGTAAAACCTTTTATCTTTGATGCGCAAGATAAAGGGATAATATTTGATGTAGGGCATGGAGGTGGGGCTTTTTCATTTCGCCAGGCGATCCCTTCTATAGAACAAGGTTTCCTGCCCAACACCATAAGTTCCGACTTACACAGCAAAAGTATGAATAGTGGCTTTAAGGATATGGCCAACCTGTTGTCGAAATTCATGGCCATAGGTATGTCTTTGGAAGATGTTATTTTACGTAGTACCTGGAATCCTGCCAAAGTCATTGGAAGGACAGATCTGGGCAACCTTAGTGTAGGGGCTGAAGCTGATATTGCAGTGTTTAATTTAAGAAATGGGAATTTTGGCTTTTTAGATGTCCGTAGAAAAAAGATACATGGGACTCAAAAACTAGAAGCTGAGTTAACTATACGTGCCGGAAAAGTTGTATGGGATTTAAATGGAATTAGTGCTCCTTTGTATAACTTGACAAAACCTTATTAATCAAAAAAGATCATTGACACTGGCATTCGAATAAACGTAATTTTTTTGAGTATGTCCAGACTTTTCCTTAAGTGATTCACTGCTTTAGAAGTTTTAGTAATGAAGACTTAAGTCTAGAATTTGCAGGAACATGAGCTTAAAATGATTCATTGACCGGGGAGGTGCAATAAAAATAATAGAGATAGTATTTAATAGATACCTTTAATGGTAGTAATATTTAAAATTTTAAATATTTTTAAGGATTAAAATCTTATGGAGTTCTCTGTTCATTGCAACACCGTTATAATTGCAAGAAGTGTATAATTTCCTTTAAGGTTAAGACCGACAACAAGTGAACCAATGTAACGAATGCTTGTTAGTTCGAAAGCGTATTTTTTCGATCTCTGTTATTTGTAAGTCCTAATTTATTATATTAAGATTAATGTTAAAATTTTGTTTTTACCTTTGTTTTATTTGTTTGTTCTTTTCAAGTTGCCATGAAAAGAACAAAGACCTTTTTACACAGTTAAATAGGGCTAAGACAAATATTGATTTCAGAAATATCCTTCAGGAGAGTGAGGAGTTAAACGTACTTACCTATTCTTATTTCTACAATGGAGGAGGAGTTGCTATTGGTGATGTAAACAATGATGGTTTACAGGATATCCTTTTTACGGGAAATATGGTAAAAAATCGGCTGTACCTAAATAGGGGCGATTTTGAGTTTGAAGATATTACTTTAAAAAGTGGTATCGCCGAAAAGCAAGGCTGGTGTACAGGAGCTACCATGGTTGATATTAATGGTGATGGATTCATTGACATTTATATCTGTCGTTCTGCGGATGGAGATCCTCAACGAAGAAAAAATTTATTATTTATTAATAATGGTGATCTCACATTTACAGAAAAGGCTGAGGAATATGGTTTAGCTGATGAAGGTTATTCCACTCAGGCTTCTTTTTTTGATTACGATAAGGATGGTGATTTGGATATGTTCCTTATAAACCATTCCCTACAACAATATACAACAGGTGTTCAAGAAAACGCAGAATTAAGAAAAAAACAGAATCCGGCTTTTGCACAGAAATTGTATAGAAATGATGACAAACTTTTTACTGATGTTAGCGAAAAATCAGGCATTACTTCAAATGTTCTAAGTTTCGGTTTGGGACTTGCAATTTCAGATCTCAATAAGGACGGATGGTTGGATATTTATGTTTCCAATGATTTTAATGAGCCAGATTACTTATACATTAATAATGGCGATGGAACTTTTACAGATAAATTGACCCAGAGTATGGATCAAGTTTCTATGTATTCTATGGGTTCTGACATAGCCGATTATAATAATGATAAGCTTCCAGACATAATGACTTTGGATATGCTCCCCGAATCTAATTATGAACAGAAAATGCATTCAGGTTCTGAGAATTTCAATAAGATGCAGTTTTTCTTCAGTAAAGGATTCTATTATCAATTCAGTAGAAATATGTTGCACAAAAACAACGGCGATGGCACCTTTAGTGAGATTGGGCAATTGGCAGGAGTTTCAAATACCGATTGGAGTTGGTCAAGTTTTTTTACAGATCTCGATAATGATGGTAATAAAGATCTTTTTATTACAAATGGCTATGTAAAGGACTATACAAATATGGACTTTCTGAAATATACTATGAATGAAAGTATTCGAGCCAGTAAGAAAGGGCAGAACTCTACTGTAGCCAGCTTTTTAAAAAAAATGCCTACAATAAGTACCTCAAACTATATTTTTCAAAATAAGGGAAACGGCGCATTTTTGAATAAAACGACTGAATGGGGTTTTGGCAATAAAAATGTGTCGGCAGGAGCTGCTTATGTAGATTTGGATAATGATGGTGACCTGGATTTGGTTGTGAACAATACCGATGATTATGCCAGTGTATATCAAAATAACTCTAATTTGATGAACGATAATAGTTATTTGAAAGTAAAACTGCAGGGAGACTATAATAACGAAAGGGGTATTGGGGCAAAAGTAACTCTTTACTGCAAAAAAAATGTTTATTTTCAAGAACAGATCCCGGTAAGGGGTTTTCAATCAGCCGTAGATCCTGTGTTGAATTTTGGAATAGGCAAAAACAAGCTCATTGATTCTTTGGTCGTGGTATGGCCCAATGATGAAGTTCAAAAGCTAAAGGACGTAAAAGGAGATCAGACATTGGTTTTAAGAATTCAAGATGCCTCAGCAGAAAAAAAAATTGACTCCCCAGACCTTCCCAATCCATATTTTACACATTCTTCAATATTGAGATTCTCTCACCGGGAAAATAGCTTTAATGATTTTGACGTTCAGAGCCTAATGCCAAACTATTTATCACGAGAGGGACCAAGTATGGCAAAAGGTGACTTAAACGGAGACGGGCGTGAAGATCTTTTTATTGGTGGTGCAGCAGGGCAATCTGGAAAATTATATATACAAACCAGAAATGATGAATTTTCAGAGAAATCTTCTCAAGCAATTTCAGCCGATTCCTTGAGTGAGGATACGGCTGCGGAATTTATGGACGTGGATGGTGATGGTGACTTGGATTTATATGTGAGTAGTGGTGGATATGAGTTTTCAGAAAACGATATGCTTTTACAGGATCGGCTGTATATTAATATGGGTAGTGGACAATTTGTGAAGAACCAAGAGGCCCTCCCAAAAATGTTTACCAGTACGGGAAGTGTAAGTTACTCTGATTTTGATGGAGACGGCAACGTGGATCTTTTTATTGGTGGGCGAGTTATACCTGGGAAATATCCCAGCCCTCCTCAAAGCTATTTATATAAAAACGATGGATTCGGAAATTTTATTGATGTAACTAATGAAATTGCGCCAGGTCTTCAACAGATAGGAATGGTTACAGACGCGGCATGGATAGATCTAAATGAAGATGGGCTGGAAGATCTTGTAATTGTAGGAGAATGGATGCCGATAAAAGTTTTTATTAATGACAATGGAAAATTAGAGGATAAATCAGATAAATACATAAAGTTTGGAAGTAGCGGGTGGTGGAATCGAATATATACTGAAGACATGGATGGGGATGGAGATAAGGATCTAATTGTCGGTAATCTTGGGTTAAATTCTCAGTTTAAAGCCAGTAAAAAGGAACCTTTAAATTTATATTATAAAGACTTTGATGAAAATGGCTTTTTAGATCCTATTTTGAGTTATTATATTAATGGGACTTCATATCCTGCTGCGTCCTTAGATGATTTACTATACCAACTACCGATGCTTAAGAAGAAATTTTTGAGCTATGATGCTTATGCTAATGCTACTGTTCAGGATCTTTTCGAACCGGGTGAATTAGAGAGTGCTAACGTTTTAAAAGCTGAAACACTTTCAACCATTTATTTAGAGAATAGAGGTACTGCCGGATTGGCATTAAAAAACTTTCCCATAGAAGCGCAATATGCACCTATTTATGCTATAGCTTCGACAGACGCAAATGGGGATGGGAAGAAAGATCTAGTAATGGCAGGGAATAACACATGGACAAGGATTAAGTTTGGACAATTTAATGCTAATAATGGTATGTTGTTCTTAGGAAATGGGAAAGGAAATTTTAAATATGTACCTCAATGGAAGAGTGGTTTGAATATAAAGGGAAATGTTCGGAGTTTGGAGAGTTTCTCAACAGATGAGGATCAGGGAGAACTATTTATTTTTGGGATCAACAATTCCGAAGTTACAACAGTAAAATTAAACAATAAAGTTTTGAGAAAAAAGAATCCCGAATTTAATATAAACTAAAATTTAATTATGAATCGAAGAGAAACTATAAAGAGGCTTGCGGCTTTACCGATTGCGGGGAGCGTTTTTCCAATGCATTCGATGTTTGACATGTCTTCGGGGCCTGTTGTTGAACCCATTGTGAAGGGGTCAGATATCTATGAATCTATAGGTGTTGAGACTATTATTAATTGTAGGGGAACTTTCACCATTATCGGTGGCTCTATTGAGCGGCCGGAAGTTTTGGCTGCTATGGAGGCTGCCGCCGGAAAGTTTGTTCAGTATGATGAATTGGGTTTTGCAATCGGTCGTCGTCTTGCGGAGGTAACTGGAGCTGAATGGGGAATGGTCTCAGCAGGCTGTGCTGCAGGCTTAAAACATATGACTTCCGCCTGCGTTTCGGGTGGTAATCCGGAGAAGCTTATCCGCATCCCTTATCTTACCGGCCTGGAAAAGACAGAAGTTATTATCCCGAGATATTCCAGGAATGTATATGATCACGCGGTACGTAATATTGGAGTCAAGATTATCGAGGTGGAAACCCCAGAAGAGCTTAAAGAGGCAATAAATTCTAGAACAGCAATGATTTATGTTCTTGCCATGGTCATTCCTCTGAAAAAGGCCAGCCGCTTTCTTTAGAGGTTATTTCAGAGATAGCCAAACCTAAAAATGTTCCTGTTTTAGTAGATGCAGCGGCTGAGGATCTTACCCTTCCCCCTATCCATCTTAAACGTGGTGCTACAGTAGTTGCTTACAGTGGGGGTAAAGCTATTTGCGGACCTCAATGTGCTGGGTTGTTATTGGGTGACAAAAATATACTGATGGCTGCATGGCAGGCGAGTTCTCCCCACCACGGTCCGGGCCGTGATGATAAAGTGGGTAAAGAAGAAATGTTGGGAATGCTTGCAGCTGTAGAGGCTTGGGTGACACGAGATCATGAGGAGGAGTGGGAGACCTGGCTTTCCTGGCTTGATACCATCTCAAAAAGTGTTACAAAAGTACAGGGCGTAACAACTACTGTAAGTGAACCAACCGGCTTGAGTAATCGTGCTCCGCGGCTTGAGATTTCCTGGGATCCGGAGAAGTTAAACGTGACTGCCGAAGAAATTGCCGAGGAGGTAGGCAGGAATAAGCCACGGATTGCCATAGGGGGACGAACAGGGGAAGATGTTACCACTCTCAGTGTTACTCCAAGCCAGATGCAACCCGGTCAGGATAAAATTGTGGCGGACCGCCTTTTTGAGGTTCTTTCGAAAAAGCGTCAACCAGCCCCTGAGATGGCTTCTGCAAGTAGCGAACTTAGCGGTCGCTGGGATGTGGACATTGATTTCTTTACTAGCAAGAGCAAACATGCCTTTAATCTTGAGCAGGATGAAAATTGGCTCCAGGGCACGCACCAAAGTGATTTTTCTGTGCAAGATATGGTAGGTACCATAGAAGGAGACAAGGTAACGCTCTATAGTAGAAACAGTATGCCTGGTGATCATATAACTTATATTTTTACAGGAACTACATCTGGTGACACTATCTCTGGTTCTATTTATCTGGGGGAATATCTTACTGCAGAGTTTGTGGCTAAACGAGCACCTTTTCAACCTGAACGCAAACGAATATTGGTTCCTGGCGGGGCTCC
>CAVSLZ010000008.1:0-13623 GCA_963728865.1 uncultured Actinomycetota bacterium
GAACCGCAATCGGGACGCAAGGTGCTCGATTCCGCGCCTTCCGAACACATGATCGTCTTCGGTTCCGCAGGCCATCGTCTGTCGGCGACGGCAGTCAGCCCTTGTGGACGGGTGCAGCGGCAGTGCGGGCCGTCCTGGCCCTGCACGTGTGGTTGGGCTGCTGGGCACGAACCGAGCAACTCCTCAGCAGCCGTGGGGCAACACCGTCCGCTGCGAGTTCTGACGGTCTCGACGGGCCAGCTCGTGACTCGCGGCGATTCGCACTAGCCGTCCTCGCGGGTGCGAGCCTTGGGGTTCCTGGGCTACTCGCCCTCGGCAGGGCGAGCGCTGGTCGTGATCGCCTACCGAGACCTCGACGGCGAGCTGCAGGGCATGAACGCGTGGCCTGCCAGTGGGCGCGACCTGACCACTGACCAGAAGGCGGTGAAGGACGATGAAGAAGCTTGGTGAGCAGACCGTGCGCGCGGCACGAGAAGATGCCCGTGCTCTCGAAGTCGAAGCTGATGCCACGGACCCATACCCGCCTGGCACGCAGGTCAGCCGACCGAACCGCCCGAGCCGGATGTTCAACCTCCGGCTGACCGAAGAGATTTGCCGATTTGCAAGACGTAGCGCGCGCGCACCATTTGCCCATGTCGACCATGGCACGCGGATGGCTGCTCGAGCGCCTGGACCAGGAAAGTCGCGCCAGCTGACCGCGCGACAGCTTCGACGCTGCCACCGAAACACGGCCGAAGACCCTCGGATAACCCCCATGGGAGGCCATTGGAGGATCCTCCTACGGCGCACCGACGATGCGCCGATGGCAACCGAGCGGAGCCTCGCGGCAGCTGTCCCATTCCTGGGCCCAGCTGCCCGCAATCTCGGCGCAGCAAGCTGCGTTCGGAGCACTCGGCGGACCGGGTATCGAAGATTGGCCAATCGGCCCGGGCTGGCCGGCGGTACCAAACCGCGGGCCACCTCGAACCATCAGGCTTTGAACTCGATGCTGCCGCCTCCGCTGATTTGATCGGCGTAGTACGCCAGATCGCGGTCATTGACCGAGAGCCCTTGCTGACGGAAAAACCGTCCCATGGCTACAGCCGCCGGCCCCCGAACCCAACACCGCGGGTCGAGTGCCGTCTCAGCAGGGAGAACGGCACGCTGACAGGCAGATCTCACTGCACAGACGGCATTCGACGGGTGGTGCCGGTGTGAAACCAGCGGATCAGCGCACGGAATGGTTCGCCTGCAGGAGCTGCGCCGGATCCCAGCGGTCGGCGATTGCGCGGAGCCTGTTGAAGGAGTCAGGGGCGTAGAACTGCTCGGCCGTGCCCGGCAGCTCCCGAAAGTTGCCGTAGTCCCTGCCGTTCGCCCACGGGGCGAGGGCGGCCCGGAGCCCGGCGAGTTCGCCGCGGAGCTTGACGGCGACGTCGGGGCCGGTCGGGATACCGACAGCGAACAGCAGATACCGGCCGGGCAACGAGCCGATGGCGCCGTCGCGGGGATCGGGCCGACCGGGCGCACCGCCGAGCGCCCGGAGGTCCACCGTCAGCAGCGAGGTGTCCGTGCCGGCGCCGGCCAGTGCCAGCAGCGCCTCGACGGCGTCGGGGGTCAGCTCGTCCAGGATCATCCCGTCGCCGATGCCGGGGACCGGGTTCGGCGGGTCCATGTGCACCGAGACGAGGGCCGCGGTGGGAATGTCGGCGAACGTGTCGATCACCGGGCCGAGTGCCCGCAGCGGCGCCAACAGCTCCTCGGCGCGCGCCGCCGGCGCGTCGATCGCCCCGTTGACGACGACAAACGCATTGCCGCGCAGCGGTTCCGGCACGTCGGGCAGCGGCGGGACGCGGAGCAGCCGGACCGCGGTGGTGGCGGCGTCATCGACGGTGGCGCTCCACCGTGCGTGCGCGAGCAGCACCTCCCTGCCCCGTTCGAGCGGGAAGAACAGGTTGCCGGCATAGATCTGCGACAGCGCAAGGACATCGAACTCGAGGGCACAGACGATGCCGACATTGGCGCCGCCGCCGCGGACCGCCCAGAACAGGTCCGGCTCCGTGTCGGCATCCACCCGGTGAAAGCCGCCATCGGCGGTGACCAGTTCGACCGCGGTGACCTTGGAGCTGGCCAGGCCGTGCTTGCGGCTGAGCCAGCTGAACCCGCCGCCCAGCGTGTAGCCGATGACGCCGACGTCGGCGGACGATCCGGCCAGGGCGGTCAGCCCGTGCGGGGCGAGTGCGGCCGTCACCTCACCCCAGAGGACACCGGCACCGACCCGCACGCTGCGGGCGGCGACGTCCACGGTGACCTCACGCATCAAGTCGGTCCGCAGGAGCACGGTGCCGGACAGGTCGCCGAGCGGCGCCGCGTTGTGACCGGTGCCCTGCGGGGCGACGCGCAGCCCGTTGGCCGCTGCAAACCGGACGGTGGCCGCGACATCTGCGACGTCGGATGCCTGAACGACCAGCGCGGGACGCTGGTCGACCGCGAGATTCCAGGCCTGGCGGGCACTGTCGTAATCGGTATCGCCGGGAGCGATCATCCGGCCGGCGAGGCCGGGGACCAAGGTGCGGGCGTCGATCGCTGGGTGCTTGAACGACGTGTCGACGGTCGGTGCGTTCACTGCTGGGCTCCATTCGAGGTGCGACGGCGTGGTTCGCGGTCGCGGATTGCCGGCATCGCTGTCGGCGAGGCCGGGTCGGTGGGGTGGGAAGGCCGCCGAGGGGCGGCGGCCAGGGATCAAACAGGCGGCGGGCGCACGGCACAACGCCGTCGGTGCAGGGCAGCGCCGGGACGAATGTGGGGACGAACGCGGGTAGGGCTCATCCGGATGTGCGCAAAGGGCAGTGCGGCGCCGACAGGGGCGGCCGCGTCTCTATCGGGCGCCGGGCGGGCGGTGCTGGCGGCAGGCGACGCTGTGGGCGCAGGTCATGGACTCGGCGGCGGCCAGCACGTCCAGAATCGGATCCAGCGCCACCGACTCGGGAATGTCGACGGTGAGCATCGGCGGGGTCAGCCCGCCCGCGGTCTTCGCGCCGAGCGCGACCAGTTGCTCGACGATGGGGGCGAGTTCCACCTCGGATGCGGCCATCACGTGGACAGTGGAGTGTCCCCCGCGGCTGAGCACCGTGCCGCCCACGTACCCGATGCCGTCGTGACGCACGTTGACGATGTCGCCGCGGCTGATGTTGGCGGCGAACCACGGCACGCCCCGGATCTCGGCGAGGTCATGGGAGATCAGCACTGCCTCGATCTGCTCTGCCGGGCAGGGCGGCCACTCGTCGTCGTCGATCAGCGGGAACAGCACATCGACCACTGACGGGTCGGTGCCGGTCGCAGCGGCGGCAGTCGGCGTGAGGGCCGCTGCCGCGGACGCTACCCCGGTAGGTTCCGACCCCGGGGTGGCGGATCGCGAATCGATGGACAGTGACATGTGAACTCCTCCGCCGGACAGGCGACAACGGCTGTGATGGCTTCCAAGAGTCGACACAGCCTGTCACCGATACATCCGCGGTGCACCTTTTTCACCAGTCGTCGGGTGGTCCTGCCACCCGTCCGGCGAGATCAGAGACCGGCCAGAGCGCCCGGCAGCTACAGCCGGTCAGCGCACGTACCTGGCGACGCACTCGATGTGATGGGTCTGCGGGAAGGCGTCGAACGCCCGCAGCGTGTCCAGCCGGTAACCGGCGTCGGCGAGCGCGGCCGTATCCCTGGCCAGCGCGGCCGGGTCGCAGGCGACATAGACGATGAGGGAGGGCTGACGCTCGGCCATCGCGGCGCAGAGCGCAGCGCCGGCCCCGGTCCGCGGCGGGTCCAGCACGATGACGTCGACGCCGTCGTCGAGGTCCGGCAGCACGTGCTCGACCTTGCCGACCCGAACGGTGGCCTGCGGGTGCGCCGCGAGATTGCCCGCCGCCAGTTCGCTGGCCCGCTCGTCCGACTCGACGGACACAACGGACCCGCTTGGCCCGATGGCGCGGCACAACACCTCGGCGAAGAGCCCGACACCGCCGTACAGGTCCCACCCGGTTCGGCCCTGCAGGTCGGCGTCCGCCAGTGCCTCTCCGACCGCCGCTGCCAGGACCTCTGCGGCGTGCACGTGCGGCTGCCAGAAGCCGTCCGCAGCGACCGAGAACTCCCGGCCGATTGCCTGCTCCGGGACGACGGTGGAGGGCAACCCGATCCAGGTCGCAGTGGCGGCGCCGCTGCCGTCCCGGCAGATCGCCACCTCGGGAAGCGCGCCGCTCCCCCGGTTGGTGCCCCTGCCACCGGCCGGGCGGTGGTCGGCTCCACGGGTACGCCGGCCGCGGGACGGCGGCCGGACGCCGGCCGGCACGTCGACGGCGCCGGCCAGGGCGGTCAGTTCGGGCACCGCGATCAGGCACGGCGCCGTGCTGTTGACCCCCTCGACACGGTGCGAGCGCACTCCGCGCGGCCCGATCCGGCCTTCCGGATCGAGCGCCCAACGCACCCGGGAGCGCCAGCCGAATCCGTCCCCCGGCAGGGCCTCCACTTCGACCGGACGTTCGACGCCGGCGAGCCGGGAGAGCTGTTCAGCGATCACCGCCGCCTTGAGCTCCCGCTGCAGCGTGCCGTCGGCGTGCTGGAAATCGCAGCCACCGCAGCCACCGGGGTGGAAGTGCGGGCACGGCGCCTCGACCCGGCGTGGGTCGGCACGCAGCACCTCGATCACCTCGCCACGGCAGAACGAACCCTTCTTCGCCTCGGTGATCCGCACGACCGCCCGTTCACCGGGGAGTCCCAGCCGGACGAAGATCACCCGGCCGTCGTAGCGCGCGACGCAGTGGCCACCGTGCGCGACGGGTCCGATGTCGACCTGGACGTCGACGCCTGGTGCGAGGTCGTCCGCGGAGATGACGGTCATTCGTCGTCCACCCGGCCGCGGTCGTCGGCGTCGTCCGGGAAGACACCCGGATCGAAGGTCGATCCCGGCATCGGGCCGCGGACGGACGTGGCGCGGTTCGCCCGCTCCCTGATGCGATGATCCAGGGCCTCCGACGACGACAACTGCCACGGCACGGACGTCACCATCACCCCCGGGGTGAACAGCAGCCGGCCCTTCAGCCGCAACGCAGACTGGTTGTGCAGCAACTGTTCCCACCAGTGGCCGACCACGTACTCGGGGATGAACACCGTCACGATGTCGCGCGGCTGGTCCTTGCGCGTCCGCCGTACGTAGTCCAGCACCGGCTTGGTGATCTCCCGGAACGGCGAGTCGATCACCTTGAGCGGGACCGGGATCTGCCGGTCCTCCCACTCGCGGGCGAGGTCTGCGGTGTCCTCCGGGTCGACGTTGACCGTCACCGCCTCGAGGTAGTCCGGCCGGGTCGCCCTGGCGTAGGCCAGCGCGCGCATGGTCGGCAGGTGCAGCTTGGACACCAGGACGATGGAATGCACCCGGCTGGGCAGCACCATGTCGTCCTCGTCGGCGGCGATCTCGATCGAGACCCGCTCATAGTGCTTCTTGATCGCCGTCATGGTGTAGAAGATGATCGCGATGGCGACGATCGTGATCCAGGCACCCGCCAGGAACTTGGTCACCAGCACGATGATCAGCACCACGCCGGTGAAGCCGAATCCGACGGCATTGATCACCCGGCTCTTGAACATCTGTCGCCGTACCCGCGGGTCGACCTCTGTGCGCAACAGCCGGGTCCAGTGCCTGATCATGCCGAGCTGTGAGCAGGTGAAGGAGATGAACACACCGACGATGTAAAGCTGGATGAGCGCGGTGACGTCCGCCTGGAACGCGATCACCAGGAGGATCGCGATCCCGGCCAGGAACACGATTCCGTTGGAAAAGGCAAGGCGGTCACCGCGGGTGTGCAACTGCCGGGGCAGGAACCGGTCCTGCGCAAGGATCGAGCCGAGCACCGGGAAACCGTTGAACGCGGTGTTGCAGGCCAGCACCAGGATCAGACCGGTGACGAACGACACCACATAGAAGGCGACCGGGAACCCGGAGAACACCGTCTCGGCAATCTGGGTGATCAGCGTCTTCTGGAAGTAGCCCTCCGGTGCACCCGTCAGCTGGGTCGCCGGGTCGTCCGCATACTGCACGCCGGTCATCAGCGTGAGCGTCACCAGCCCCAGCATCATCGTGACCGAGAGGCCCGCCATCAAGGCCAGGGTGGTGGCGGCGTTCTTCGACTTCGGCTTCGTGAAGGCAGGTACGCCGTTGGAGATCGCTTCGACGCCCGTCAGCGCCGCCGAGCCGGACGAGAAGCCGCGCAGCAGCAGGAAAACCAGGGCCAAGCCGCTGAGGGCCGACTCCGCTTGCATCTCGTAGGCGGCGCTCTCGGCGCGCATGTCGGCGCCGATCGCGTATTCGACGAGACCGGTGATGATCATCGCCAGCACGGAGAAGATGAACAGGTACGTGGGGATGGCGAACGCAGAACCGGACTCGCGGATTCCGCGAAGGTTGAGCGCACATACCAGCGCGATGATGCCGACCGAGAACGCCACCGGGTGGTCACCGACGAGCTGGATCGCCGAGCCGATGTTCGCCACACCTGCGGCCGTCGAGACAGCGACGGTGAGGATGTAGTCGACGAGCAGGGCGCTGGCGACGAGGAGGCCGAAGGTCGGCCCCAGATTCTTGGTGACGACCTCGTAGTCGCCTCCACCGCTGGGGTAGGCATGAACGTTCTGCCGGTATGAGGCGACGACGACGATCATCACCAGGCACACCAGCACAGCGATCCATGGTGCGTAGGCGTACGCAGCAAGACCTGCAACGGAGAGCACCGCGAAGATCTCCTGCGGCGCGTAGGCCACGCTCGACAGTGCGTCGGACGCGAACACCGGCAACGCGATGCGCTTCGGTAACAGCGTGTGCGCCAGCCGGTCGCTGCGAAAGGGCCGGCCGACCAGTACACGCTTGGCGGCTGTGCTGGTGTGCCTGGTGATGATCGTCGTCGTCGCCTCATACCGGCAGAACGTTCATGCCTACCCCAGCGGTGGAGGCGACTACGAGGTCGTCACCAAGAATCTGGGGCCGACCTTCGGCCTCCTCGTCGCCAGCGCCCTGCTCGTCGACTACATCCTCACCGTCGCTGTCTCGACGGCCGCAGGTGTGGCCAACATCGGCTCGGCGATCCAGCTCGTCGGTGACCACCCGGTGGCGTTCTCGGTCGGCATCATCGCGCTGGTATGTGCGCTCAACCTTCGCGGAATCCGCGGCCGAGTCCGGTTCTGCGTTCGCCATCCCCACGTACCTGTTCATCTTCTCCGTGCTGGCGATGATCATCACCGGTCTCGTCGAATACGCCGAGATCGGCGCCGACATGCGCGCCGAGAGCGCCGCCTACGAGATGCAAGGGAGTCGGCCCTCAGCGGCTTGGCCCTGGTTTTCCTGCTGCTGCGCGGCTTCTCGTCCGGCTCGGCGGCGCTGACGGGCGTCGAAGCGATCTCCAACGGCGTACCTGCCTTCACGAAGCCGAAGTCGAAGAACGCCGCCACCACCCTGGCCTTGATGGCGGGCCTCTCGGTCACGATGATGCTGGGGCTGGTGACGCTCACGCTGATGACCGGCGTGCGGTATCCCGGACGACCCGGCGACCCAGCTGACGGGTGCACCGGAGGGCTACTTCCAGAAGACGCTGATCACCCAGATTGCCGAGACGGTGTTCTCCGGGTTCCCGGTCGCCTTCTATGTGGTGTCGTTCGTCACCGGTCTGATCCTGGTGCTGGCCTGGAACACCACGTTCAACGGTTTCCCGGTGCTCGGCTCGATCCTTGCGCAGGACCGGTTCCTGCCCCGGCAGTTGCACACCCGCGGTGACCGCCTTGCCTTTTCCAACGGAATCGTGTTCCTGGCCGGGATCGCGATCCTCCTGGTGATCGCGTTCCAGGCGGACGTCACCGCGCTCATCCAGCTTTACATCGTCGGTGTGTTCATCTCCTTCACCTGCTCACAGCTCGGCATGATCAGGCACTGGACCCGGCTGTTGCGCACAAGAGGTCGACCCGCGGGTACGGCGACAGATGTTCAAGAGCCGGGTGATCGATGCCGTCGGATTCGGCTTCACCGGCGTGGTGCTGATCATCGTGCTGGTGACCAAGTTCCTGGCGGGTGCCTGGATCACGATCGTCGCCATCGCGATCATCTTCTACACCATGACGGCGATCAAGAAGCACTATCGAGCGGGTCTCGATCGAGATCGCCGCCGACGAGGACGACATGGTGCTGCCCGCCAGCCGGGTGCGAGTCCATCGTCCTGGTGTCCAAGCTGCACCTGCCGACCATGCGCGCGCTGGCCTACGCCAGGGCGACCCGGCCGGACTACCTCGAGGCGGTGACGGTCAACGTCGACCCGGAGGACACCGCAGACCTCGCCCGCGAGTGGGAGGACCGGCAGATCCCGGTCCCGCTCAGGGTGATCGACTCGCCGTTCCGGGAGATCACCAAGCCGGTGCTGGACTACGTACGGCGGACGCGCAAGGACCAGCCGCGCGACATCGTGACGGTGTTCATCCCCGAGTACGTGGTCGGCCACTGGTGGGAACAGTTGCTGCACAACCAGTCTGCGTTGCGGCTGAAGGGCCGGCTGCTGTTCACCCCGGGGGTGATGGTGACGTCCGTGCCGTGGCAGTTGTCGTCGTCGGAGGCCCTGGATCATCGCATCAGGGAGCGGGCGAACCGCGCCACGTCCGTCCGCGGCCCGATGCCGGGATCGACCTTCGATCCGGGTGTCTTCCCGGACGACGCCGACGACCGCGGCCGGGTGGACGACGAATGACCGTCATCTCCGCGGACGACCTCGCACCAGGCGTCGACGTCCAGGTCGACATCGGACCCGTCGCGCACGGTGGCCACTGCGTCGCGCGCTACGACGGCCGGGTGATCTTCGTCCCCGGCTGGGACTCCCCGGTGAACGGGCGGTCGTGGGGTCCACCGAGGCGAAGAAGGGTTCGTTCTGCCGTGGCGAGGTGATCGAGGTGCTGCGTGCCGACCCACGCCGGGTCGAGGCGCCGTGCCCGCACTTCCACCCCGGTGGCTGCGGTGGCTGCGATTTCCAGCACGCCGACGGCACGCTGCAGCGGGAGCTCAAGGCGGCGGTGATCGCTGAACAGCTCTCCCGGAGCCCTTCGCCGACGTCGAACGTCCGGTCGAAGTGGAGGCCCTGCCGGGGGACGGATTCGGCTGGCGCTCCCGGTGCGTTGGGCGCTTGAATCCGGAAGGCCGGATCGGGCCGCGCGGAGTGCGCTCGCACCGTGTCGAGGGGGTCAACAGCACGGCGCCGTGCCTGATCGCGGTGGCCGAACTGACCGCCCTGGCCGGCGCCGTCGACGTGCCGGCCGGCGTCCGGCCGCCGTCCCGCGGCCGGCGTACCCGTCGAGGAAGCCGGCCCGCCACCAGGCCGGTGGCAGGGGCACCAACCAGGGGGAGCGGCGCGCTTCCCGAGGTGGCGATCTGCCGGGACGGCAGCGGCGCCGCTACTGCGACCTGGATCGGGTTGCCCTCCACCGTCGTCCCGGAGCAGGCAATCGGCCGGGAGTTCTCGGTCGCTGCGGACGGCTTCTGGCAGCCGCACGTGCACCCGCAGAGGTCCTGGCAGCGGCGGTGGGAGAGGCACTGGCGGACGCCGACCTGCAGGGCCGAACCGGGTGGGACCTGTACGGCGGTGTCGGGCTCTTCGCCGAGGTGTTGTGCCGCGCCATCGGGCCAAGCGGGTCCGTTGTGTCCGTCGAGTCGGACGAGCGGGCCAGCGAACTGGCGGCGGGCAATCTCGCGGCGCACCCGCAGGCCACCGTTCGGGTCGGCAAGGTCGAGCACGTGCTGCCGGACCTCGACGACGGCGTCGACGTCATCGTGCTGGACCCGCCGCGGACCGGGGCCGGCGCTGCGCTCTGCGCCGCGATGGCCGAGCGTCAGCCCTCCCTCATCGTCTATGTCGCCTGCGACCCGGCCGCGCTGGCCAGGGATACGGCCGCGCTCGCCGACGCCGGTTACCGGCTGGACACGCTGCGGCATTCGACGCCTTCCGCGACCCATCACATCGAGTGCGTCGCCAGGTACGTGCGCTGACCGGCTGTAGCTGCCGGGCGCTCTGGCCGGTCTCTGATCTCGCCGGACGGGTGGCAGGACCACCCGACGACTGGTGAAAAAGGTGCACCGCGGATGTATCGGTGACAGGCTGTGTCGACTCTTGGAAGCCATCACAGCCGTTGTCGCCTGTCCGGCGGAGGAGTTCACATGTCACTGTCCATCGATTCGCGATCCGCCACCCCGGGGTCAGAACCTGCCCGGGGTAGCGTCCGCGGCAGCGGCCCTCACGCCGACTGCCGCCGCTGCGGCCGGCACCGACCCGTCAGTGGTCGATGTGCTGTTCCCGCTGATCGACGACGACGAGTGGCCGCCCTGCCCGGCAGAGCAGATCGAGGCAGTGCTGATCTCCCATGACCTCGCCGAGATCCGGGGCGTGCCGTGGTTCGCCGCCAACATCAGCCGCGGCGACATCGTCAACGTGCGTCACGACGGCATCGGGTACGTGGGCGGCACGGTGCTCAGCCGCGGGGGACACTCCACTGTCCACGTGATGGCCGCATCCGAGGTGGAACTCGCCCCCATCGTCGAGCAACTGGTCGCGCTCGGCGCGAAGACCGCGGGCGGGCTGACCCCGCCGATGCTCACCGTCGACATTCCCGAGTCGGTGGCGCTGGATCCGATTTGGACGTGCTGGCCGCCGCCGAGTCCGTGACCTTCGCCCACAGCGTCGCCTGCCGCCAGCGCCGCCCGCCCGGCGCCCGATAGAGACGCGGCCGCCCCTGTCGGCGCCGCACTGCCCTTTGCGCACATCCGGATGAGCCCTACCCGCGTTCGTCCCCACATTCGTCCCGGCGCTGCCCTGCACCGACGGCGTTGTGCCGTGCGCCCGCCGCCTGTTTGATCCCTGGCCGCCGCCCCTCGGCGGCCTTCCCACCCCACCGACCCGGCCTCGCCGACAGCGATGCCGGCAATCCGCGACCGCGAACCACGCCGTCGCACCTTCAATGGAGCCCAGCAGTGAACGCACCGACCGTCGACACGTCGTTCGAGCACCGAGCGATCGACGCCCGCACCTTGGTCCCCGGCCTCGCCGGCCGGATGATCGCTCCCGGCGATACCGATTACGACAGTGCCCGCCAGGCCTGGAATCTCGCGGTCGACCAGCGTCCCGCGCTGGTCGTTCAGGCATCCGACGTCGCAGATGTCGCGGCCACCGTCCGGTTTGCAGCGGCCAACGGGCTGCGCGTCGCCCCGCAGGGCACCGGTCACAACGCGGCGCCGCTCGGCGACCTGTCCGGCACCGTGCTCCTGCGGACCGACTTGATGCGTGAGGTCACCGTGGACGTCGCCGCCCGCAGCGTGCGGGTCGGTGCCGGTGTCCTCTGGGGTGAGGTGACGGCCGCACTCGCCCCGCACGGGCTGACCGCCCTGGCCGGATCGTCCGCCGACGTCGGCGTCATCGGCTACACGCTGGGCGGCGGGTTCAGCTGGCTCAGCCGCAAGCACGGCCTGGCCAGCTCCAAGGTCACCGCGGTCGAACTGGTCACCGCCGATGGCGGCTTTCACCGGGTGGATGCCGACACAGAGCCGGACCTGTTCTGGGCGGTCCCGGGCGGCGGCGCCAATGTCGGCATCGTCTGTGCCCTCGAGTTCGATGTCGTTGCGCTGTCGCAGATCTATGCCGGCAACCTGTTCTTCCCGCTCGAACGGGGCAGGGAGGTGCTGCTCGCGCACGCACGGTGGAGCGCCACCGTCGATGACGCCGCCACCACCGCGGTCCGGCTGCTCCGCGTCCCGCCGCTGCCCGACGTGCCGGAACCGCTGCGCGGCAATGCGTTTGTCGTCGTCAACGGGGCCATCGACGCGCCGGCGGCGCGCGCGGAGGAGCTGTTGGCGCCGCTGCGGGCACTCGGCCCGGTGATGGACGCGTTCGCCGACATGTCCACCGCGGCCCTCGTCTCGGTGCACGTGGACCCGCCGAACCCGGTCCCCGGCATCGGCGACGGGATGATCCTGGACGAGCTGACCCCCGACGCCGTCGAGGCGCTGCTGGCACTGGCCGGCGCCGGCACGGACACCTCGCTGCTGACGGTGGACCTCCGGGCGCTCGGCGGTGCGCCCGGTCGGCCCGATCCCCGCGACGGCGCCATCGGCTCGTTGCCCGGCCGGTATCTGCTGTTCGCTGTCGGTATCCCGACCGGCCCCGACGTCGCCGTCAAGCTCCGCGGCGAACTCGCCGGGCTCCGGGCCGCCCTCGCCCCGTGGGCAAACGGCAGGGACTACGGGCAACTTTCGGGAGCTGCCGGGCACGGCCGAGCAGTTCTACGCCCCTGACTCCTTCAACAGGCTCCGCGCAATCGCCGACCGCTGGGATCCGGCGCAGCTGCCTGCAGGCGAACCATTCCGTGCGCTGATCCGCTGGTTTCACACCGGCACCACCCGTCGAATGCCGTCTGTGCAGTGAGATCTGCCTGTCAGCGTGCCGTTCTCCCTGCTGAGACGGCACTCGACCCGCGGTGTTGGGTTCGGGGGCCGGCGGCTGTAGCCATGGGACGGTTTTTCCGTCAGCAAGGGCTCTCGGTCAATGACCGCGATCTGGCGTACTACGCCGATCAAATCAGCGGAGGCGGCAGCATCGAGTTCAAAGCCTGATGGTTCGAGGTGGCCCGCGGTTTGGTACCGCCGGCCAGCCCGGGCCGATTGGCCAATCTTCGATACCCGGTCCGCCGAGTGTTCCGAACGCAGCTTGCTGCGCCGAGATTCCGGGCGGCTGGGCCGGGGAATGGGACAGCTGCCGCGAGGCTCCGCTCGGTTGCCATCGGCGCATCGTCGGTGCGCCGTAGGAGGATCCTCCAATGGCCTCCCATGGGGGTTATCCGAGGGTCTTCGGCTGTGTTTCGGTGGCAGCGTCGAAGCTGTCGCGTGGTCAGCTGGCGCGACTTTCCTGGTCCAGGCGCTCGAGCAGCCATCCGCGTGCCATGGTCGACATGGGCAATGGTGCGCGCGCGCTACGTCTTGCAAATCGGCACGTTGTTCTTCGGTCAGCCGGAGGTTGAACATCCGGCTCGGGCGGTTCGGTCGGCTGACCTGCGTGCCAGGCGGGTATGGGTCCGTGGCATCAGCTTCGACTTCGAGAGCACGGGCATCTCTCGTGCCGCGCGCACGGTCTGCTCATCAAGCTTCTTCCATCGTCCTTCACCGCCTTCTGGTCAGTGGTCAGGTCGCGCCCACTGGCAGGCCACGCGTTCATGCCATGCAGCTCGCCGTCGAGGTTCTCGGTAGGCGATCACGACCAGCGCTCGCCCTGCCGAGGGCGAGTGACCCAGGAACCCCAAGGCTCGCACCCGCGAGGACGGCTAGTGCGAATCGCGGCGAGTCACGAGCTGGCCCGTCGAGACCGTCAGAACTCGCAGCGGACGGTGTTGCCCCACGGCTGCTGAGGAGTTGCTCGGTTCGTGCCCAGCAGCCCAACCACACGTGCAGGGCCAGGACGGCCCGCACTGCCGCTGCACCCGACCACAAGGGCTGACTGCCGTCGCCGACAGACGATGGCCTGCGGAACCGAAGACGATCATGTGTTCGGAAGGCGCGGAATCGAGCACCTTGCGTCCGGATTGCGGTTCGTCAAC
>CAVSLZ010000009.1:0-326146 GCA_963728865.1 uncultured Actinomycetota bacterium
CGGTGCTGTTGCCGTCATCCATCAACCCTGAGTACGACCTCACGATCTTCAACGCGGCCTCTGCCGAACCTACGCTGATGGTCATGTTCGTCATCGCGCTCATCGGGATGCCGTTCGTGCTGCTCTACACCGCCCGGGTCTACTACTTCTTCCGCGGTCGGGTCACCCTCGACTCGCACAGCTACTGAAGCGGACCGGGGGCAGACCCGCGGCCACCAGGGCAGGGTCCACCTCACTGTTGAATCTGTTGACGGCGGGATCGGCGCGTCGCGGTTCCGCTCGCGACGTCGGTCACCGTTTCTGTGCTGGGCATGGTCTGCACCATAGGCTGGTTGCTCCTGCTCGCCTCGGTCATCGACGGCGTTTTCGTCGGCGGCAGGAATCTGGCCGGGGTGACGCCGACGCTGCTGGTCATGGTGCTGCTGCTGATGCTCCTCAGGGCGTGCTCGTGGGCCGCAGAGGTGCTGGCCGAACGCGCCAGCAGCAGGGTGCGCGAAGGGGTGCGGTCCGGGCTGGTTGACCATCTGTTCGCGGTCGGCCCGGCCGGGATGTCGGGTGAGCGGGTGGGCGAGGTGTCGGCCACCATCGGCGACGGCGTCGAGGCGCTACACGACTACGTCACGAAGCACGTCCTCGGCCGCCGTGCTCGGCCTGGTCGGGCCGCTGCTGGTCTTCGGCACCATCGTTGTGCTCGACCCGTGGACGACACTGATCCTGCTGTTCACCGGCCCGATGCTGGTGCTGCTGTTGGCGGTGATCGGCGGACTGACCCGCGCCTGGGCCGCCACCGGCTGGACGAGCTGGGCTGGCTCAGTGCCTTCTATCTGGACATGATCCGGGGCCTGGCCACGCTGAAGGCGTTCGGTCGGTCCCGGCAGGGTGCGGAGATGATCGAACGTGCCTCGAAGCAGCTCGGTGACGCCACCATGGAGGTGCTGCGCACGGCATTCCAGACGTCGCTGGTGATGGAGTGGGCGGCCACGGCGGCGACCGCCCTGGTCGCGGTCGAGGTCAGCTTCCGGATGATCGTCGCCGATCTGCCGTTCGGTGCGGCCCTTGCCGTCCTTCTGCTGACCCCGGAGTTCTTCGTCCTGTTCCGGCGGCTGGCAATCGAATACCACGCCGGGCACGCCGGCGTCGCGGCGCTGAAGCGGATCGAGCAGTTGCGCGCGTTGCCGATCGCTGCGCCGTCGTCCACGGGAATCGGCTCGGTCCGGACCACCCCGGTGGTGATGCCACCATCACCGGCGCCGGCCCTCGAGGTGGAGTTCCGCAATGTTGAATACCGTTATCCCGGCGCATCCTCCTGCGCGGTGACCGGCTTCGACCTGCGGCTGGAACCGGGGCGAAGTGTCGCCCTGGTCGGTGCTAGCGGGGCAGGCAAGACGACGGTAGCGCGGTTACTGCTGGCTTCGTCGAGCCCACCCACGGTCAGATCCTTGTGGACGGCCGCACCATCACCGAGATCGATGTCGGTCACTGGCGCCGCCACATCGCCTGGGTGCCACAGGACCCGACGCTGATCGCCGGCACCGTTGCCGACAACATCAGGCTGGGCCGTTCCGACGCCTCCGACGACGCCGTCCGCAGGGCAGCCGACCTCGCCAGGGCAACGGGCTTCATCACGACGCTGCCGAAGGGTTTTGACACGCTGCTGGGTGAGCAGGGATTGCGCCTGAGTGGAGGCCAGCGCCAGCGGCTGGCGATTGCCCGGGCCGCGTTGCGGGACGCACCGCTGGTGGTGCTCGACGAGTACACGGCCCACCTCGACGACGAGACAGAAGCGGAGATCGTCGAGGCGGTCGGCGCGCTGCTGCGCGGCCGAACCTGCCTGGTGATCGCGCACCGGGAGCGGACTGCGCGCGCCGCGGACCGGGTCGTGACGGTGCAGGACGGGCGCGTCCGGGTCGAGGCGTCGTGATGGGCTCGTCAACGGTGGGTTCGACAACGGTGGGTTCGCACCGGGAGCGGACTGCGCGCGCCGCGGACCGGGTCGTGACGGTGCAGGACGGGCGCGTCCGGGTCGAGGCGTCGTGATGGGCTCGTCAACGGTGGGCTCGACAACGGTGGGCTCGACAACGGTGGGTTCGACAACGGTGGGTTCGACAACGGTGGGTTCGACAACTGGCGACCGGACCACCCGCAGGCTGGCGGGACTTCTCGGCCGGCTGCGGTGGTGGATCGTCGGCGCAGCCTTGATCAGTTCGATCACCCTGGCCGCCGGGGTCGGTCTGCTGTCCACCTCCGGGTATCTGATCTCCAAGTCCGCGCTGGTGCAGTCCACCGCGACGCTCGCCCTGACCATCGTGGCGGTCCGGTTCTTCGCGGTGGTCCGCGCCGTCGGCCGGTATTTCGAACGGTACGTCGGGCACCTGGTCACATTCCGGATGCTCACCCGGGTACGGGTGTGGTTCTACCGCAGCGTCGAGCCGCTCGCACCCGCGGCTCTGGTCGACGAGCGGTCGGGCGATGTGCTGACCCGGATCGTCAGCGACGTCGAGGCGTTGCAGGACCTGCCGTTGCGGGTCGTGATACCCCGGATTGCGGCGGTGTTGGGCGCCGGCGTCGGGGTGCTGGTGCTCGGCTGGCTGCAGCCGGTGCTTGCGTTGGTGATGACGGTGATCCTGCTGGTCAGCGGTGTCCTGCTACCGATGTCGACGCGCCGGCTCGGACGAGGCGTCGCCCAGGCGCTGGTCGCCGATCAGGCCGCGATGAACGCAACGGCCGTCGAGGGGGTCACCGCGCTCGCGGATCTGGTCGTCTACGGGCGCGAGGATCTGCTTGCCGGGCGCATCGCCGAGCTGACCACCCGACGTCATGCCGCGCAGCGTCGACTGGCACAGCTGCGCGGTCTGCACACCGCCGTGGCCGGCATCCTGGCCGGCGGCGCCGCGGTCGGCCTGCTTGCCGTCGCGATCCCGTTGGTCACCGAAGGGCGGCTCGACGGTGTGCTGTTGGCCGTCGTGCCACTGGCAACGATGGCGACATTCGAAGCGATCGCTCCGCTGGCCGTGTCCTACGAACACGTCGACCGATGCGCCGCCGCCGCCCACCGGCTTTTCGACCTGGCGGACCGGCCACCCACGGTCCGGGAGCCGACCGATCCCGTGGCAGCCGTCGCAGAAGGACCCGGTTTCGACGCCGCCGCAGGCGGGATCGAGTTCGACGCCGTGACGTTCCGGTATCAACCCGATCGGCCGGACGTGCTTCGGAACGCAACGTTCACCGTGCCGGCCGGCACCCAGGTAGCGGTCGTCGGTCCCAGTGGTTCCGGCAAATCGACCCTCGCCACGCTGCTGCTGCGGTTCTGGGAACCGCAACAGGGGACGATCCGGATCGACGGCCGCGACCTGCGTGATGTCGGTTCGGCCGCAGCGCGGGCCGCGGTTGCCGTGGTCGCTCAGCACGATCACCTCTTCGACACCACGCTGCGGGACAACCTGGCGCTCGGCGATCCCGGGGCGGACGACGATCGCCTCCTGGCGGTGTGCCGAGCCGTGGTGCTCGACGACATGGTCCGCGAGCTGCCCGACGGGCTCTCCGAGCGCCTCGGTGAGAACGGTCGCCGGCTCAGTGGCGGCGAGCGTCAGCGGGTGATGATCGCCAGGGCGCTGCTGGCCGAGGCGCCCGTGCTGGTGCTGGACGAGGCCACCGCCCACCTGGACGTCGCGACCGAGCAACGGGTCCTGGCCGGCGTACAGGCCTGGCGGCCCGGTCGCACCACCATTCACATCGCGCACCACGCCGCAGCGCTCGGCCGTTCGCACATGGTCTTGCGGATGGCCGGCGGCCGGATCCGCTCCGCAACTGCCGACGATTTCGGTAGCTAGAGCACCGCGTTGGGCGGGTCGTCGTGAAAACTGTTCGGTCCCTCGGTCCACAGGTCGACGAGTTGAGCGGCGGTCATATGCCCGACGATCCGGTCGGGGGCGGTCGGAGAAGTGCAGGGTCGATGCCCGACAGACGTCGCAACTGTCGCCCTGACCGACTTCGTCGTCGAAGGCACCGTCCTGCCGGGCCAGGGTGGAACGCGAGGTCGAACCGGTAGCCGTCCACGCCCATCACGGTGACCCAGTACCGCAGCGAGTCGATGATCAGCCGCAGGCACGCCGGATGTCCGACGTTCATGGAGTTGCCGCAGCCTGTGGTGTCGATGTACCGGCCGGGATATGCGGGATCCAACCGAGAGAAGGCGGCGTTGTCCAGGCCGCGGACGCACAGCACCGGGTGTGCCCACTCGTTCCGGGCTCCGCGCCGGAACCTCCGGGGCGAAGGTGACGGGCCCGCCGACCGCCCTGGCGTACGGGTCGATGAGCAACTTCGCCGGGTCGCACCGCATTCCGGCGGCCGGTTCGTTCGGCCCGTGACGATGCTCATCGCCGCGTCGCCGTGATCGGTGACCTGTCGGTGGTGCTGTACTACGACCACACCGCCTCGGTGACGGTCAACATCGTCGGGCTGGTCCTGGCCCTGGCCATTCTGGTGCTGCTGGTCCTGCCGACCAGCAGGCGCTACTTCCAGCGGCTGACCTGATCGGCCGGTTTGAGTTCCGTCCGGGACGGTCTCAGAGGATGGCTATCGGATTCAGTGGCGACCCGGTACCGCCGACGACCCGTAGCGGTGCGGCGACGAACAGGAACTCCCAGCGAGACAACCGCTCGCAGGCGGCCAGGAGGCCCTCGAATTGCAGGTAGTCCAGCAGGTGCAGTCCCATTGCGTTGAGAGTCAGCGCGTGGATGGGGAAGTCGATGCCGGTGGTGCTGCTCGGGGTGGTGTCGCTGTTGCCGTCAGACCCGAGCGCCGCGATGCGTCGCGCTGCGAAGAACTGCACGCAGGTGGGGTGGAGGCCGGCCTTGGGGCTGTCGGTGTCGGTGGGGCCGAGCTCAGTGTGGCGCCGCGCCTGACCGGTGCGGATGAGCAGGATGTCACCCTGCCCGACCGTCACGCCCTGCCTGCGTTCGCAGAGCTCGAGGTCGTCGGGAAAGATCTCCTCGCCCGGTTCCATCCACCGCACTCCCCGCGCTCCGGGCACGTCGAGCAGCACACCGCGCCCCACCAGACCGTCGGTCAGTACCCCGATCGAGTTGGCCCTCGCCCCTTCTGGGGTGAGCGACTCGATCGGGGCGCCGTTGTAGAGGGATCCGTCAAAGGCAACGTGACACAGTGCGTCGATGTGGCTGTGCGGGGCGTTGTGATAGTCGGCGCCGATGTAGTCCTTGGCGAAACGCAACGTTCCGGATCCGATGTCCTGGTCGCCGAGCATGGTCATGCGATGTTCGGCGGGTACCGGGTTGTCGATCCCCAATTGGGTGTTCAGCGGCAGGCTGAGGGTCAGTGTCTGTCCGGTACGCACCAGTCGGACAGCTGCCAGGATGCAATCGGCCGTGAGGTAGTTCAGCGCACCGCGCTCGTCGTCGGGGCCCCACCGGTCCCAGTTCGACACGGCCTCGAACAGCGCCCTGAATTCGCCGGTGGTGACCTCGACACGACGCTCCTTGTCCGGATGGTCCATGTCCTGCCCCACTCCCCCGACCGGCTATGTGCCCCGGACTCGCGCCCCGGTTGACGTTCGAATTTCGGTGCCCGAAACGTTCAGGGTCGACCTGGTGCCGTTGGTCCGCCACTGGAACCATCGGGGAATCCAGCCAGCACCCCGGTCGGCGTGCCAACGATTCCGGTGGTCCGGTGGTCGCCATCCCTGGCGGAACAGCCCATGGCTTGGTGCGGCCGCCACCTCTATGGTGATCCGGTGATGACCCTGCACCCGGCCCGCGAGGCGACGCGGATCCTGTTCCGCGGCGTCATCGCCGGCGGGGTCGCCACCGCGGCGATGACGGCGGCCTACACGGCGGAACGGCGCACGAGGCGTCTGACCAGGGGGGTGGAGGCGATGGATTACGACGACGGCGTGGTGCCCGGGCAGATCGTGCTACACCTGCTGCACCTGCCCGACCTCGGCGCCTCCGAGGAAACGACCGCCGGTCTGATGCTCCGGTGGAGTTATGGTTCGGCGTTCGGAGTCGCCCACGTCCTCCTCCGGAAGCGGCTGCCAGAGCCATGGGCCACCGCGGTTTTCGGGTCCGCTTTGATGGGGATGACGCTGACGATGTTCCCGCTGCTGGGTCACACCCCACCGCCGTGGAAATGGACGCGGCCGCTGCTGGCCACCTGCGTCGGTACCCATCTTGCCTATGTCACGGCCGGCGCCATCGCCGATGATCAACTCGTGAGGGTCCTGTACTGATTCGCCTAGTACTACAGGGCGTGATCTTTGATCGCTGCCCCGTTTCCGCAGGTCGTGGCCGATCGTCGATCACGTGGCCGCTCGGAGCTGACGGCGCCTCGGTGGACGATAGGTTGGGTCTTGGTGGTTCCTCGAGGAGTCGCCGACTACCTGATGACTGAGCGGCGAAACGGGCTCTTCCCATATGACGGTGTAGTTGGCTCGGCGCGTCGGTGCCGGGGTGGGGTCGAGGTCCTCGCAGGATGAAGGTTCTCACGCCACTCATCCGGAGGACCTCGACATGGTTGACTCTACTTTTTCCGTCCCTGATGTGACGACCTTCGCCCGGCTGGACGGGTTGGGGTTGCGGGTGACGGGTCAGTTCCTGGAGCCGGGCCGGACGGTGCTGGAGTGCCGGGTCGTCGGCGATGACGCGGGTTGCCGGCGCTGCGGCGGGGTGGGTGCGCCGCGGGACTCGGTGGTCCGCAGGTTGGCGCATGATCCGATGGGTTGGCGGTCGACGCTCCTGTTGGTGATCGTGCGGCGTTTCCGTTGCGGTGGTTGCGGTTTGGTGTGGCGGCAGGACACCTCGCGGATGGCCGAACCTAGAGCCCGGCTCTCGCGTTCGGCGGTGCGGTGGGCGTTGCAGGCGTTAGTCTGTCAGCACTTGACGGTCGCCCGGATCGCTGAGGCGTTGGCCGTGGCATGGGACACCGCCAACGACGCGGTGCTGGCCGAGGGCCGGCGGGTGTTGATCTCCGACCCGGCCCGGTTCGACGGGGTGCGGGTGATCGGGGTTGACGAACACGCATGGCGGCACACCCGCAAGGGCGACAAGTTCGTCACCGTGATCATTGATTTGACCCCGGTCCGCGACGGCACCGGACCGGCCCGGCTGCTGGACATGGTCGACGGCCGATCCAAGCAGGTGTTCAAGACGTGGCTGTCCGATCGCGACGAAACGTGGCGCAACACGGTGGATGTGGTGGCGATGGACGGGTTCACCGGGTTCAAGACCGCCGCCGTCGAAGAGCTCAAGGACGATCTGGTCGTGGTCATGGATCCGTTCCACACTGTGCGATTGGCCGGGCAGAGCCTGGAAGAGTGCCGACGCCGGGTGCAGCTGGACACCACCGGGCATCGTGGCCGCACCGGCGACCCGCTGTACTCCGCGCGGCGCACCCTGTCCACCGGCGCCGATCTGCTCACCGAACGGCAGCGGGCCAGGATCGACGCCCTGTTCGCCGATGACACCCACCTGCACGTCGAAGTGACCTGGGCCGTCTACCAGGCCATGATCGGCGCCTACCGCGACCCGAACCGGACGGCCGGAAAAACCACCATGCGCAAGGTGATCGACAGCCTCAGCTCCGCTATTCCGACCGGGCTGGTCGAGCTGCGCCGGCTCGGCCGCACCATGACCAGGCGGGCCGCCGACGTGCTGGCCTACTTCGACCGGCCCGGCACCAGCAACGGACCCACCGAAGCCATCAACGGACGACTCGAACACCTCCGCGGCTCCGCCCTCGGATTCCGCAACCTCACCAACTACATCGCCAGATCACTGCTGGAAACCGGCGGCTTCAGACCCGCACTACACCCAATACCGTTCAGTTAGGATTACATCGGTGTAGTTTGGTGGTATGCCGCGTGCTGGGTGGAGGAAGCCGGAGTCGGACCGTCGCTTGTCCGATCTGGTGTCGGTGGGTGTCCTGACCAGGGTGTTCCCGCCTGAGTTGGTCGACGAGGTCGTCGCCGAGACCGGTCGGACGCAGCAACGGCATCGGGCTCTGCCGGCGCGGGTGATGACGTACTTCGCGATCGGGATGGCGTTGTTCTCCGACGGGTCGTACGAGGATGTGCTGGCGCAGATGACCGATGGGTTGTCCTGGGCGTCCGGGTGGGCGGAGGCCTATCCGATGCCGAGTAAGTCGGCGATCTTCCAGGCCCGGGCCCGGCTGGGTTCGGAGCCGTTGCAGGGCTTGTTTTCTCGGGTCGCTCGACCGTTGGGTGGGCCGGACACGCCTGGGGTGTGGATGGCTGGGCGGCGGATTGGGTGTGACAGCCTGACTTGGCCCCGGCGTGCCAGCTTGAAGTGGCCCCACCCTCGATCTGCCTGCTCCTAGTCTCCGGTCGTCTGCCAAGGCGAACCGGAGGAGTAAGGGGCTTGAAGGAGAGATCGAGAGTGGAGCAGTTCGAACGTATCCGACGTGATCATCGGGATGAAGAGTTGTCGATTCGGGAGTTGGCGTCGCGGCACCGGGTGCATCGGCGGACGGTGCGGGCGGCGTTGGTTGATGCGGTGCCGCCGGAGCGGAAGGTGCCGGTCCGGCGGCGGCCGGTGTCCGGGCCGTGGGAGCCGGTGGTGCGTGGCTGGTTGGAGGCGGATCTGTCGCGAGCCGCGTAAGCAGCGGCACACCGCCCGGCGGGTATGGCAGCGGTTGCTCGACGAGCATGGGGCTCGGGTGTCGGAGTCCACGATCCGGGCGTTGGTGCACGATTTGAAGATCGAGATCGGCGCGGACCGGAGCATGGTCGCGGTGCCGCAGACCCACCTTCCGGGTGCGGACGCGGAGGTCGATTTCGGTGACTTCGTCGCGATCATCGCTGGAGAACGCCTGCAGTTGCACATGTTCGTGATGCGGTTGTCGCATTCGGGGCGGGCGGTGCACATCGCGTACGGCAATGTCGCGACCGAGGCGTTCCTGGACGGGCATGTGCAGGCGTTCGAGATGTTCGGTGGGGTGCCGACCGGCAAGATCCGGTACGACAACCTCAAGCCCGCGGTGCTGCGGGTGCTGCTGGGTCGGGAGCGGTTGGAGAACCCGCAGTTCATCGCGCTGCGCTCGCATTACGGGTTCGACTCTTTCTTCTGCCAGCCGGGTAAGGAAGGCGCCCACGAGAAGGGTGGCGTGGAAGGGGAGATCGGTCGGTTCCGGCGCCGGCACCTGACTCCGGTGCCGCGGGCGGCGTCGCTGGCGGAGTTGAACCAGATGCTCGCGGACGCCGACGCGAGCGGATGACTATCGCCGCATCGCCGCCCGCACCGAGACCGTCGGGCAGGCCGCGAACCGGGAGGCGCCGATGCTGAACCCGTTACCGGACAACGCTTTCCAGGCGGCGGCGGCGTTGTCGTGCCGGGTGGACGCGAAGGCGCGGATCTGCGTGCGGCAGTCGTACTACTCGGTGCCCGCCCGGCTCGCCGGCCGGCGGGTGCAGGTCGCGTTGGGCGCGACTGGATCGAGGTCCGGCACGACGGGACAATCGTCGCCCGGCATACCCGGTCGCTGCACAAGGGCACCGAGGACCTGGTGTTGGACCACTACCTGGAGGTGCTGGCGCACCGGCCGGGCGCGTTGGCCGGCGCGACCGCCCTGGTCGCCGCCCGGGCCGCCGGTGCGTTCACCACTGGGCATCAACGGTTCTGGGACACCGCCCGCCGCCGGGCCGGCGACCGGGATGGCACCAAGGCGCTGATCGGGGTGCTGCTGTTGCACCGCACCCTGCCCACCGACGCGGTCCTGGCCGGGATAGACGCCGCGTTGGCCGCCGGCCGGTGCGACCCGGACCTGGTCGCGGTCGAGGCCCGCCGCTACCTGGACGGCGGCCGGGCGGCGGCATCGGTCCCGCCGATCCCGGCGACGGTGCCGGTCGATGAACGACCGGCACCGACGTTGCACGGGTACGACGAGCTGCTCGGGGCCGGGGCATGAGCCCGGCCCGCCGTCCGGCCGCCGCGGTCACCGCCCTGTCCGACCCCGCCGCCGCGTTGCGGGTGGACGCCGCGTGCCGGACCCTGGCGTTGCCCACGGTCCGCGCCGAGGCCGGGCGGATCGCGCAGGCCGCCGCCCGGGAACGGCTGTCCCACGGCGCTTTCCTGGCCGAGGTCCTCACCGCCGAGGTCGACGACCGGGACTCCCGCCGCCGCCTGCGGCTGGTCCGGGAGGCGAAGTTCCCGCGCAGCAAACGCCTCGCCGACTTCGACCACACCGCGCTGCCCGACCTGCCGGCCGGCCACCCTCGCGGAGCTCGCCGACGGGAGCCTGGATCACCACCGGCGAACCCGTCGTGCTGCTCGGCGATTCCGGCACCGGGAAGACGCATCTGCTCATCGCGTTGGGCACCGCGGCCGCCGAGGCCGGTCGCCGGGTCCGTTACGTCACCACCGCGGCACTGGTCAACGAACTCGCCGAAGCCGCTGACAACAAACAACTCTCACGGGTTGTCGGTCGCTACTCCCGGCTCGACCTGCTGTGCTTGGACGAGGTCGGTTACGTCAGCCTCGACGCCCACGGGGCGGAACTGCTGTTCCAGATCATCACCGCCCGCGAGGAACGGGCCTCGATCGCGTGCGCCTCCAACGCCCCGTTCTCCGAATGGGGCAGAACCTTCACCGACCCCCGCCTCGCCGCGGCCGTCGTCGACCGGCTCACCTTCAACGCCCACATCATCAACACCGGCACCAACTCCTACCGCCTGCGCACCACCCGAACCACCCGGAAAGGAGCCGCCGCACGACCCTGACATCCGTCCCACCAGGGGGCGGACGCGGACCCAGACGAAGCCGAGGGTGGGGCCAAATCAGACCAGCACAGTGGGGCCAGATGGAGTTGTCATTCTCACCGGACCACGTCGAGCAGCTTCGCGGTCGGCCCGGACATGTCCACGATGCCGGTGGCGAACGTCGTCGACCGGCGCGGCCCGGCGGCGGTGAACGCCGTCTCGTCCACCCCCAGGGTCTGGACACCGTCCAGTCGGGCCGGGTCGTCGACCGCCGGCCGCCCGTACTCGGTGACCGCTTTCATGACCGTCGCCCACCCCACACCGAACTGGGCGGCGACCTGGGAGACCGTGTGACCGTCCCGGCCGACCCGCCGGCAGGCTTCCTTCCTGGCCCGCTCGGTCAACGACGACCGCGGTCGGATCGCCGAGCTGCGCTCCGACCAGGTGTTCACATCGCACTCGGCATGCTCGCACCGCCAGAGCCGTTTGAGCCAGATCAACGTCACCGCCCGACCCGCCGACGGCAGATCCCGGACCCGCACCGGGCGGCGCCCATGAGACACGGCGACCGCCCCGCAACCAGGGCAGCCGACCAGGTCCGCCGTCGTCTGAACGGCCTGCTCGATCTCGTCTTCCAGCTCCGACACGGCGATCAACACGAAGCCGGGCAACCCCAGCATCGCCGTCGCAGCACTACCATCATCAACCACCTGGGGCCTCCCTGATTCGTGTCCACACACCACGAATGCTGAGGCCCCAGGCCCCGTCTCAGGCCCAAGCCACCGACCGTGTCGGCCGACCATCACCACGCTTCACTGAGAAGAGCCCATCAAGTTGGCCATCAGTGCACGCTAAAATGGGACAGTCAGGTTCATTCTCGGAACTCCTTCGTGACGCTGGAATCCGGCCGTAGACAAGTCAGATTACTTCCGGCGCATGAGGGCATTTCCCCCTGTTCGCGCCACCCGTCAACACATTCCAAATCGGTGGACCCGGGGGCTTTAAGGAAGTTCAGCGAGTTTACGTGTCTGTCTTTTCGATTGATCGTCTACGCCGGCGCCGTGAGTTGTTCCTGCATCGGTGAGATGCTATTGCATAAGTTGAAAAGTGTTTCTAGCAAACAGGTTTGGTCGACTGTTGTACTAATCGTTAGAGCGGTTCGCATCGGTATCTGAGGTATTTCGACGTGGGAGATCAAACGGTGATTCGGCCTTTTGTCAGGTTCTCCGTCACTGAACAGGTCCTCGTGCATCTTTTCCCCGTGGCGGAGACCTGTGTACTCCACTCGATGTCCTCGCCGGACAGTTCGATCAGGTGCCGGGCGACCTCGTCGATGTTGACCGGCTTGCCCATGTCGAGCACCAATGCTTCGCCGCGGCTGCCCATCGCAGCGGCTTGAATGACCAGCTCGACAGCCTCATTCACTGTCATGAAGTAGCGGGTGACTTCGGGATGGGTGACCGTGACAGGGCCGCCAGAGGCAATCTGCGCAGCAAACGCGGTCAGGACTGAACCGCGACTGCCGAGAACATTGCCGAAGCGGACGCTGAGGAACGTGCCGTCTGCTTCCGCCGCGACCGCCGCGGTCAGCCCTTCAGCGATCCGCTTGGAGTACCCCAGCACGCTCATCGGGTTCGCTGCCTTGTCGGTGGAGATGTTGACGAACCGTCTCCACTCCGACTGCCTGCGCGGCCTCCAGGACCGTCAGCGTTCCCCAGATGTTGGTCTTGACGGCTTCCGCCGGGTACTGCTCGAGCATCGGCAGGTGCTTCAGTGCGGCCGCGTGGAACACGACCTGCGGCCGGCGCTCGGTCGAAGATCTCCCGGATTCGGTCGCCGTCGCGGATGTCGGCAAGGACGACGTCTGGCGAGTCCAGCAGCGCGCGATGATCGATGGACAGCTGCACGCCGTGCAACGCGGATTCGTCACGGTCGAGCATGATCAGTTCGGCGGGGTGCCACAGGCTGATCTGCCGGCACAGTTCGGACCCGATGGAGCCGCCCGCGCCGGTGACCAGCACTCGTTGGCCGGTGAGATAGCCCGGCGATGGAGGCGATGTCGGTGTCGATCTGTCGCCGTCCGAGCAGGTCCGGGAGGTTGATATCCCGGACATCCTTGATGCCGACGCGGCCGTGCATGAGTTCGTTGACGCCGGGCAGTACTTTGACGGCCACGCCGACGTCGGTGGCATGCCGCGAGACCTCCCGAAGGAAGGCGGCATCGGCGCTGGGGATGGCCACGACGACCGTCGATACACCGGTCTTTGTCGCCGTCTCAGCAAGACTCGTGGTCGGACCGAGCACGGGCACGCCGTCGATCCGGAGGTAGCGGTTGTGCGGATCGTCATCGAGAATCCCGACCGGATACCACCGTGATGTCGGGTCGTGATGCATCGACTTGATCAGTTGGCGTCCCCCATCGCCGGCGCCGATCACCAGCACGGGCTGGCCCCGGTGGCCCTGCTCTTCAGGTGCCGCGTTCTCGCGGATGGCCCTGACCATCGCCCGACCCCACGCCATGGCAAGAATCGCGCACAGCGTGGCGATGAGCGGTACGGACCGCGGCAGGTAGGGCCCCGTCGGCCACACCACCGACGCGACCAGGTTCGCGAAGTAGATCGTCACGCCGACACAGAGCGCGGCGGCGGCGAGTTGGATCATCTCCTCCAGGCTGCCCATCGCTGAGCGCCCGTCGTGCAGCCGCGTGCGCCCACGCCACCAAGGTGAAAAGGGTGGCGGCGGTGAGGCCAACGGTGAGAACGACGCCCCAGTGGGCGGTGCTCGGATCGAAGTCCAGGCGAGCCAGCGCGGCGAAGGCAACGGCGGATATCCACACAGCCGCATCGAAGGTGACCAGCCAGAGATGGCGCCGACGTGAAAGACGTTCGATCAGTGTCTTGTTGTTTCAGGTGCTGCACAGCAACGCCCCCCTTGGGCTGATCGAGCCGACGTTTGGAGATCCCCACTCTGCGTGCCCGGTCGACTACAGAAAGTACCACGCATGGTGGTGATGCGGCACCGCTGGCAGGTGCTTCGAGAGGGTGCCCGTCCCTTCAAGCCTGCGGTGGTTGTTCGTTCTCCTGGTGCTCTCGGTCATGCGCTGATTCACGGTGGATCTCAACGGCGATAGTCATTCAGGTGCCCCAGGAACCACCGATACGTGTCGGCCAGACCCTGGGCGAGTGGGACCGTCGCTTTCCAGCCGATGGCCGAGAGCCTCGACACATCCAACAGCTTCTGCGGTGTGCCGTCCGGCTTGGTTGTGTCCCAGAGGATCTCGCCCTGGTAACCCGACTGTGTCGGCCACCATCTCGGCGATCTCCGCGATGGTGTGGTCGACACCTGTACCGACATTGATGGTCTGCGGATCGTCGTAGTTCTCCAGCAGGATGCAGGCAGGCGCCGGCGAGGTCGTCGACATGGAGGAACTCGCGCCGCGGCGTGCCCGTTCCCCAGCACGGTCACGGATCGGCGCGCCGGCTCGACTTGGCCTCGTGGAAGCGTCGGATCAGGGCCGGGAGAACGTGGCTGTTGTGCGGGTGGAAGTTGTCGCCGGGGCCGTACAGGTTGGTCGGCATCGCGGAGATGTAGTGCAGGCCGTACTGCCGGCGGATCGCCTGGACCTGCATGATGCCGGCGATCTTGGCGATCGCGTACGCGTCGTTGGTGGGCTCCAGGGGCCCGGTGAGCAGGCGAGTCCTCGCGGATCGGCTGTCGGCGAACTTCGGGTAGATGCAGCTGGACCCGAGGAAGAGCAATCGCGGACTCCCGCCTGCTCGCGCCGCGTCGAGCAGGTTGACCTGGATGCGGAGGTTGTCGGAGAGGAAGTCGGCCGGGTAGGTGCTGTTGGCGAGGATGCCGCCGACTTGCGCGGCCGCGTCGATCACCGCGTCCGGCCGCACGTCGGCGAAGAACGATCGCACCGCGTCCGGTCTCGCAGGTCCAGCTCGGTGGACGTGCCGGCCAATCAGCTCGGTGAAGCCGGCGTGCTCGAGGTGCCGCCACACCGCCGAGCCCACCAGCCCCCGGTGCCCGGCGACGTAGATCGGCGCATCCCGCGGCAGCGACGTCACGGTGCGCCAGCGGCGTCATCAGCCGTCACTCGATCCTCCTGACACTTCACCGAACGCAGTCGTACCGCTACACTTCGTGTGGCATGCGGACCGCAGTGTAGCCATCGCTTCGCAGTTGTCGCATCTGCCGTTTCGGGGGCGACAGCACTGGGGGAAGTCACGTTGAAGAAGGCTGCGCTGATCACCGGGATCACCGGCCAGGACGGGTCCTACCTGGCCGAACTGCTGCTGGACAAGGGCTACGAGGTGCACGGGCTCGATCCGTCGCGCCTCGACGTTCAACACCAGCGGATCGATCACCTCTACCAGGATCCGCACGACGAGCGGCGCGCCTGTTCCTGCACTACGGCGACCTGACCGACGGCATCGCGCCTGGTCACCCTGCTCGAGCGAGATCAACCCGACGAGGTCTACAACCTCGCCGCGCAGTCACACGTCCGGGTGTCCTTCGACGAGCCCGAGTTCACCGGTATCACCACCGGGCTGGGCACCACCAGGCTTGCTCGAGGCGGTCCGGGCCAGTCGGCGTTCCCGCCCGCTATCTACCAGGCCAGCAGTCTCTGAGATGTTCGGCGCGACGCCGCCGCCGCAGGACGAGAACACGCCCTTCTGGCCGCGCTAGCCCGTACGGCGGCGGCCAAGGTCTACGCCTACTGGATGACCCGCAACTACCGCGAGGCGTACGGGCTCTTCGCCGTCAACGGCATCCTGTTCAACCACGAGTCCCCCCGTCGCGGCGAGACCTTCGTGACCCGCAAGATCTCCATGGCTGCTGCAGCGCATCGCGGCCGGCCAGCAGGACCACCTGTACCTGGGCAACCTGGACGCCGTCCGGGACTGGGGCTACGCCAAGGAGTACGTCGAGGGCATGTGGCGGATGCTGCAGGCCGAGACGCCTGCTGACTACGTGCTCGCCACGGGAGCCCCCTACAGCGTGCGCGACTTCCTGCGGTTCTGCTTCGAAGCCGTCGACCTCGACTGCGAGAAGTACGTGCGATTCGATCCCCGTTACGTGCGGCCCACCGAGGTGGACGCCCTGGTCGGTGACGCCGTCGAAGGCGCAGCGCGAGCTGGGTTGGAAGGCAACCGTCCTCACTCCGGACCTGGCGCGTCTGATGACCGAGGCCGACGTCGCCGCGACGGACACTCGCGAACCGTCGGCTGCTCGTCCGGCTTGATCCCTCTGGTCTTACAGGGGCTGCGCGCTCGTGGTCGTCGCCATACACACGCGCCGATTGCGCTTTGGTGTAGTCAGCTGTTTCGGCGGTCCGCTGGACAATCGCTAACGTCCTGTAGTCAGCCATCACTATAAGTTATAGGCTCGGCAGGCAGGTCAACAGCACGGCAGCAGGGTGCGAGGGGTCGAAGCGGGCGTGGCTCAGAGGGGAGCCACTCCCGCTCGGCACTGTGTGCAGGCGGGGGTCTTGCGCACGCGCATTCGCGGTGCCGCAACGGATAGGGGAGGTGGCCGTCATGGCCAGGGGGAAATCTACGCAGGACATCGACCGGCTCGAGCCGCGCGCGGAGTATCTGCGGCCGTGGCAGGAGCAGGCGGCATGCCGCGGTGCGGACAGCGGCTTGTTCTTCCCGCCGGACGCCGAACGAAAAGGTGCCCGGACCCGCCGCGAGGCCCGGGCAAAGGCGCTGTGTGCGACTTGCCCTGTGCTCGAGGCATGCCGGGCGCATGCCCTTCGAGTGGGTGAGCCCGCCGGGATCTGGGGCGCCCTGACCGAGGATGAACGGCTGCGCGTCTCTGCTGCGCAACCATTGTCGGCCGCGCGCCGGAACTGACCCTGGACCTACGCATGGTGGCTACCCGTTCGGCGCTGGCGTGCTGGGCCGTCACCGGCCAGTCGGCCCAGCGTCACGGTGTGCCGGCTGGTCGCGTCCAGGTCGAACGGCCTTGTCGCAGCACCGGTAGGAGCACCTGTCGCAGCACCTTCCGCGGCGGACCGTCGAGTCAGGCGTTGCAGCCAACCCACTCGGCGCTGGGCGGACGATGCCGCGAAGCTCGTGCGTACCTGCGTCATTCGACTCGCCTTCCGCTGCGCCGGGGCATTGACCATTCGTTACAGCTTGTGACCCTTTCCACATCATCGTATGGCCCAAAAACCGACCTTTCCGGCGGACTGAGCCCGAACGTGCTGCGCACCGTGGCCGATGGTGTCGGGCCGACAACTATCGCGGCTCAGGTGATCCTTTCCGTGCGGCAGCATTCCACGTTGGTCACGCATTGCGACGTGGATTGCAGCGCATCGACCGGTGATTCACCCTCGCCACGAAGTGCCGTCCTGAGGTGCCGACTTCGCGGCGGCAATCTGCCGCCGCCCACCGCCCCGTTCACTGCAGAAAGGCGTTCGGCATGCGACTCCCATTCATCGGCGCTACGGCGCCCGTCACGTTGGTCGTCGCTGTCCTCGATGATGCCGCCCGGCTGCCTGCTCTGCTGTCCGGGATCGAACAACAGGTGGTCGCGCCGGCGGAACTCCTCGTCGCCGACAGGGGATCGACAGACGGCACCCCACAACTGCTGAACGAATGGTCTCAGCCGCCCCTGCTGTCCCTCAAGATGATCGATGCGGCGGGCACGACGGTGGCGGAGGCGCGGAACCTAGCGATCGAAATGGCCTCGTACGGCTGTGTTGTCGTCACTGAACCGGCTGTGCACCCAGATCCGGATTGGATCTCGCGGCTCTGGGCCGCCCTGTGCTCGGGCGCCGTGGCCGCGTCCGGCCGGGTGCGGGGAACCGGATCGACTGTGGCGGAGCGGGCGATTGCTGCCGTACGAACACCCGCACCCCAACACCCCGGGCGGCCGGCCGCTTCCAGTGTGAATATCGCATTCGTCAAGTCGGCGTGGGACGAGGTCGGCGGTTATCCGGAATGGCTGGAGGCCGGACAGGACGAGGTCTTTGTTGCTGCCCTTCGCGGGGCGGGAACCGCGGTGGTCGACGTCCCGGACGCGGTGGTGTCGTGGAGCCCCGGGCAGCACCTCGCCGATTTCGGAGCAGGAAGTTTCCGGACCGCTCAGGCATGCGGGCAGGCCGGGCTCCTCCAATCACGGGGGATGAGCGGGTTGGCGGCCGCCGCGGTGTTGCTGGCTTACGCGTATATCCGCCGGTCGCCGGCGTCCGTGCTGGCGGGTGCAATTGTCCTTCGATCGGAAAAGGCGATCTGCTGCGTCTGGCAGTCGCGGGCCGACGCTGTGGATCCGCTCGCAGTACGGATTGTGCTGACGGTCGGCGTTCGATTGTTGGGCGATGTCACGGCGGTCGCCGGATATGTGGTCGGCAGGTTCGCCGCACTCCGCGGGATCGACCCGGTGAAGGTCCGGAGCGACCGCCGTGAGGGAAATGCGAGCTACCGCACAGCCGTCGCGCTGGCGGCCGTCGTGGCGGGCATCTCGGCCTTCCGCAGTTCCCCCTGATCACCCTTGAGGTGCTTACCCCGCGCTGCTCACCAGCCCTCGCCGTGCACCTCGTGCCCCGGTGCCACGTTGATCAGCCCGCGGTAGGCCTGCATCGGCGTCGACCCGTGGTTGACCACCGCGTCGACCTCACGGGCGATCGGCATCTCGATGCCGTACTCGGCGGCAAGTTTCATCACCGTGGACGCGGACTTGACGCCCTCGGCGACCTGCTTCATCCCGGCCAGCACCTCGTCGATCGAGAGGCCTTTGCCCAACTGCTCGCCGACATGCCGGTTGCGGCTGTGGGGGCTGGTGCACGTCACCACCAGATCGCCCAGGCCGGCGAGCCCGGAGAACGTGTCCCGGTCGCCGCCCATCCGTTCGCCGAGCTTGGACATTTCCCGCAGCGACCGGGTGATCACCGCGGCCCGGGTGTTGTCCCCGCTCCCGACGCCGTCGCCCATGCCGACCGCAATCGCGAAGACGTTCTTCAGGGCTCCGGCGATCTCCACCCCGACGACGTCCGAACTGTTGTAGATCCGGAACAGCTTGGTCCGGAAAAGCTCTCCGAGTTGGGCGGCGAGGTGCTGGTCCGGCATGGCGATCACCGCCGCAGCGGCGTACCCGGCGACGACCTCGCGGGCGATGTTCGGGCCGGCAAGCACCCCGGCCGGATGCCCGGGAAGGATCTCGTCGACGATCTCCGTCATCCGGTGGTGGGTGACCTGCTCGAGGCCCTTGACAAGGCTGACGACCGGTGCCCACGGCCGCAGGTACGGAGCGAGATCGCTGAGTGCGCCGCGGAAACCGTGTGACGGCACCGCCATGATGATCACGTCGCTCGGTTCGACCGCCTCCTGCAGATCGGACGTGGCGGTCAGGGTGTCGGGCAGCGGGTAGCCCGGCAGATAGCGCTCGTTCTGTGAGTTTTCGTTGATCTGCCCGGTGACCTCCGCCGAGCGGGCCCAGATGACGGTCGGCGACTTGCGCGCGATGATCGCCGCGACGGCCGTGCCCCACGAGCCCGCGCCGATGACCGCGACCTTGGGTTGTCTGCGATTCGCCGGTGAGGTCATGAGGAGTCCTGCGCGACGTGAATGGCCGGGTCGATCGTGATGGACGAATCGATGTCTGATTCTGAGTCTGGGTAGACGTCGATGTCACGATTGCGTTTGCCTCGGCGCATGCGGCCCACCCCTTGGTGATCTTGTCGTCGTCGTCCGGTTCAGTCTCGGCGGCAGGGTTGACGGCCGCAACCGGATCGCTCCTCTCCCGGATCGGCCTGGTCCCGGTCGCGGTTCCGCTCAACCCGGCAGCGGTGTCTGTAGCAGCACCGGCGCCGAGGTCCTGGTGGCGAATAGTCCGCGCCCGACCGTGAGCCGCCGCGGGATCAGTCCGTGCGCGAGTCGGCCCTCCGCGGGTGACCCCGACAGCAGCAGCACCGGGGTGCCGAGGTCACCGAGCGCCTGCAGGAGCGGACCGAATTGCGCCCGGGCCATCCCGCCGGCCCGCCTGCTGACCACCAGGTGGAAGCCGAAGTCGCGTCCGAGGGGCAGGAAGCGCAGCAGCGCGAGCAGTGGATCGTCGCGGGAGGTGGCAACCAGATCGACGTCGTCGACCAGGAGGTACAGCTGCCTGGCATCCGGACCGGCGCCGAGCGGACCGGCGGGGCCGGGCGCCGCATCGTGCTTCGCGAGCGCCAGTCGGTTGGCCAATTCCCGTTCGATAGCGGAACACAGGGCGGTGGTCTCGTCCTGGTGGGTACTGACCCGGGCGGCGTGGCAGTGCCCGTCCGCTGCGAGCCCGCCTCGGCGATGGTCCACCACGACGATCTCCGCCGGCTGCCGGCCGAGGCGCCGTTGGTTCGGACTTGCTTCCGCGAGTTGCGCGAGGAGGCAGCGCAGCTTCGTCGTCTTGCCGGAGCCCCCGTCGCCGAGGATCACCAGATGGGGGTCGTCACCGAGCAGGTCGTGCCGCACCGGCAGCAGGTCACTCTCGGCCAGGCCGAGAAATACTCCTGTCTCTATGGTTTCGCCGCTCATCGTGCGCAGCGTAGACAGCGTCACGGTCGCCGGGAGGGTCCGGATCGGTTCCGTGCGCTGCCCCGGCCATGCCTCACGGACCCGCTCGATCAGGTCGGCGACTCCGGCGCCGCGCCTCCCGCCGGAGAACGGCAGAGCGATCTGCGCGAGGTGCCCGCCGCTGACGAGCGCACGGCCCGGTGAATCGGTGGGAATGTCCTTCGCTCCTTGACGGTCGATCGTGGAGTCAAAGGGGTCGGTCAGCCGCAGCTCGATCCGGGTGCCGAATCGAGCGGCGACGCGGCTGCTGACCTCTCCCGGCGCGGTCGCCGTCAGCACGACATGCACTCCGTGCCGGGGCCCCCGGCGCGCGATGTGCTCCACCACTGAGCCGACATCTGAGCCGACATCCGTGCAAGTGTCCAGGACGCCGGCCCAGCCGTCGATGATCAGCACCAGGTGCTGTGGAGGATCCGGCGGCGAGGGGTGCGCGGCCTCCCGCGCGTCGATGGTCGCTGTCACAGTGGCGAGAACTTTTCGCAGCAGATCGGTGTCCGACGGTGTGACCACCGCCGCGACGTGTGGAAGGGCTGACAGTTCGCTCAGCAGGCCACCTCCGGCGTCGATGCACGCGACCCGTACCTCGTTCGGTGGGTGACGTTGCGCCAGTGAGGCGAGCAGGGTGCCGGCGGCGGTGGATGTCCCGGACCGTGGAGCCCCGACGATGAGCAGGTTGCCGTTCCCCGCGGACGCGTCCCACAGCAGGACCTCCTGCCGCTGCCGCTCGGGGATGTCCACCAACCCGAGGACGGCGGACGGTGGTGCACCGGCGGGGACGGGAAGCTGCCGCCAGTCCGCATCGCGCCGGATGACGTCACTGGTTACGTCCTCGAGGGCCAGTCTCGCCGGCAGCGGGGGTAGCCAGATTTGCCGTGCCCGCTGACCGTCCGGGTGATGTAGCGCGCCGGACACCAGTCGGTCCACGGCGACGTCGAGCACGGTGGATGGTGGTGGCGTGTCGGCGCCACCGGACCCTGCGTGCTGATCGGTAACGACGTGATGTCGCATCTGTCGGAGCTCGAGAATGCGCGCGGCCACACCGTTCTGCGCCTCGAACGGCAGCACGGTCGTCCGCGCGGAGTCCGGCTCGGGTTCGGAAGCCGGAGGCCGACCGGCCGTCCGACGGTACGGACGGGATACCGTCGCAGCCCGGAAGAGGCGGTCGGATCCACTGGCCAGCAGGTACGCCCAACCGGGTTCGGGTGGCAGCAGGAAGGCGCCGGGGCCGCCGATGGCCTCCCGCGACTCGGCCTCGGAGAAGGTCCGCAAGCAGATGCGGTAGGAGAGGTGGCTCTCCAGCCCGCGGATTCGCCCGGTGTCGAGGCGTTGGGTCGACAGCAGGAGGTGAACACCGATCGACCGCCCGATCCGACCGATGGTCGCGAACAGATCAACGAGTTCTGGCCGAGCACCGATCATCTCGGAGAACTCGTCGACGATGACCAGCAGTCGCGGGAGGTGCTCGAGCTCCGGTCGCAGCTGCCGGGCCGCGTCATAGTCGTCCAGCGACGTCACCCCGCCCGCAGCCGCGAACAGTTCCTGCCGTCGGTGCAGTTCACCGCCGAGCGCGGCCCTGAAACGGTCGACCAAACTGAGGTCCGCATCCAGGTTCGTCACCATCCCGGCCAGGTGCGGCAGCGCCGTCAGGCCTGCGAACGTCGCCCCGCCCTTGAAGTCGGCGACCAGCAGTGCCAGGCTTCGCGGCGAATGGCCGATCACCAGCGAGGTGATCAGGGTGCGAAGGAGCTCGGACTTCCCGGACCCGGTTGCGCCGACGATCAGCCCGTGCGGCCCCATTCCGCCCCGCGAGGCCTCCTTGAGGTCGAGCAGCACGATCGACCCGTCCTGGGCAGTGCCGATCGGAGCACAGAACTCGTCCGTGGCCGGTCGCGGCTGCCAGGACAGTGCGGGATCGATGGTCGCGACGTCCAGCACCCGGTGGACCTCGTCGAGTGCCGACGCCACTTCAGCTGCGCTGTCAGCAGTTTCCGGGCGGAGCGGTGCGAAGAACCTGGCGAGACCTGCGGCGGCCGGTTGGCTGACCTGGTCGAGATCGCAGGCTCGGGATGTGACGACTCCTGTCCGGTCGAGGGTCTCGACACGTCCAGGAGTGAGACGCGCGTCTTTGTTGTGGGTCTCGGCGCCGACCGTGATCCGAATCCGCGCCGATACCGGTACGGCCGCGTCCGGCGGCAACAGCTGAACCTGCCGGGCCCCGGCAACCCGGGCGGCCTCGACCAGCTCTGCGAGCCCTGTGGTGAATGCCGAGCCGCTGGCCGGGCCGCTGGGACCGAGACCGTCGATCAGCACCAGGACGGTGCGGCAGCCGGTCACGCCCGCGATCCCGCCGTCTCCCGCTTCGGCGCTCAGGAGCTCGATTGCCACATCCGGTTCCTCGGCGATCAGCCGCGATGCGAGCGGACCGTCCCGGCTACGCTGAGAATGGCAGTGCGGCAACCACTTCAACCACTCCCACCGCTCCGGCGTCGCAGTGCACACCAGGATGCCGACGCCATCCGGACTGTGTGCGCCGACGACCTGCAGGAGCAGTGCCCTTGCTGATCCGAGCACGCTGTCCGCTGGGCCGACGATGTATGCCACCGCCCCCGCTTCCCACCGCACGACGACAGGTTGGTCTTTCACCGTCGCGTGCTGGGCGGCCAACTCGGTCGCCGCGGTGAGGCAGACCGGGTCGTAGCGCACGAGCGGGTCACCGACGTCGGCCGGCAGCCGCGGCGGTCGGACCGACCGCACCTCGCCGACCCCGACCCGCACGGTGAAGAAGTCCGGGTCGGCGGCCCGGCTCTGCCATAGCCGATCCGTCGACAGTGCCAGTTCCGCGAGCCGGCCCGCCTCGGGATGCCGCTGTGCGACGCGTTGCCGTTGATTCGTTGCCGCACGACGGATCTCGGTTCTGACGAGCTCGAGGTGGTCCAGGTACCGCTCCCGTTGCTCCCGGGTTCGTCCGCGCTCGCCCGTCCGCGCTCCGACCAGCATCACCACCCCGACAGCGATCGACGCGGCAAGCACCAGCAGCGCGACCGCGGCCATGATGGGTCGGCCCTGCGACGTCACCGCGAGCAGCACCGCGCCCACCCCTGACGCCACCGGCATCAGCACCATTCCCAAGGACCCGGTGATCGGAGTCGATTCGGACTGCCGGGGCGGGGCCGCGAGCGGAATGGAGGTGTCGGGTAGCGGCGTCGGGACCGATGGTCCACGAGCCACCCTGAGAATCATCGCTGCTCCAATATGCACTGCAAGAGGTCCGAAAGACCCTGTGGACAAACACCGGTCGGTGGTTGCGACTCAGACTAGGGTTCCGACCGCCCGGCGCCGGAAGTTGTCCACATCCGGAATCGCTCGGTAGCAACGACAGTCGAGTGACGAGAACGGGACAGATGAGCCGACCAACACCCACCGCAGCGTCCACGCCGTCCGCCTGCCCGGTGACGATCGCCTGTGGATCCCGGGTGGTGGATCTGATTCTCCCGTCAGCAGTTCCGGTGGGCGAGCTCATGGCCGGGTTGGTCCGGTCGCTGGCAGTCCCGGAAACGACCGCACCAGCGGGGGAGTGGACGCTCGTCCGGATCGGCGGATTGCGCGTGTCGCCGGACGAGACACTTGACCAGGCAGCGGTTCTGGTCGGCGAAATTCTCACGATGACGCACGTTGCCGCTGTCAGGGACCGACCTGCGGAGACCTCCCGCGACCGCGTCGAGGACGTCGTCGAGATGCACGGTCAGTTCTGGGACCGGCAGGCGGCTGTGCGATTGTTGCTGTGGGCGTGTGTTGTCGCTGGGACCCTGTTGGTGGCTGCCGCAATCTCAGCGGGCATTTCGGCGCCGGCGGCCGCAGCTGTCGCGGTGCTGTTCGCAGGTGTTGCGGTTCTCGCAGACCATAAGGATGAGACACATTGCGCAACAGGGCTACTGGTGGCGGCGGCAGGATGGGCGGCCGTTGCCGGAACGACCGGACTCCGGTGGTGGACGACCGGAACCCCCGCCGAGCCGGCTCTGACAGCCATGGTGGCGGCAGGTTGCGCGCTGCTGCTCGCGGCGTGGACGGCGGTGTTCCGCCCCTTCGCGATGGCGGTTGCCGCCGGCCTGGGCATGCTGGTGGCCGGATCACTGCTGACGGTGCTCGCGGTGGTGGTCGGCGCTCCAGTGGTTGACAGTGCCGCCGCAGTAGCGGTTCTCAGCACGCTGGTTCTCGGCGCAGTACCCCGGGCGGTGCTGGTGGTGACCGGCGTCGCCGGCCAGGTCACCACCACCGGTCCGGGTTTCGACGCGAAGCTCACCGCGGCGCAACGAATGCTGACCGGGTGCCTGATCGGCGGCAGCGCCGCTGTCCTCATCGGCGCGGTTCCTGCGGCGCTGTCGGGTAACCCACGGTCGACGACGCTCGGCTTCGGGGTTGCCTGCCTGCTGTTGTTGCGCGCCAGGGCGTTTGCCCAAGTACCGCACACCGTCGGGCCGCGGGTCGGCGGACTTCTGTTGCTCGCGACCACCGCGATCGGTTGCTACCGCGCCGCTCCGTCATACCTGTTCATCCTGGCTGCGGCGGTCGCGCTACCGGTTGCCGCCGGCTTGCTGCTGACGTCACAACGCTTGTCGGCGGTCACCGCCGCGCGGACGGCGCGGATGCTGGACCTCCTGGAGCGGGTTTTGGTGGTCGCGGTCGTCCTGCTGGCCGCCGCCAACCTCGGTCTTGCGGACTGGGCGCTCGCACTCGCCGGGCATGCGACACCGGCGCGGTGAGGATTCGTCTGGGTCGGGCTTCTGCACACGCTGATCGGTGGGTGCTCCGTAGATTCGTCGCCGGACGGTCGCAAGGCAGGCTCGCACGATTTCTGCGCGGAGCGCGGAGCGTTGCGCCAGGGCAATCTGGCGACCGGCCAGCAGTGCGTGGGTGGGTGCCGCGGTGGACGTGAACTGGTTGGTCATCCTGGTGCCGAGCATCATCACCGGAGTGGTCACGGCAGCCGGGGTGACCTGGAGCAACATGGTTGCCCAGCGGAACAACCGGCGGGATGCTGAGCTGCGGGAGTTCCACATGATGATCGGCATGGTGCTCAGCGCCGACCCTGAGACGTGACGACTGGGCGAGAACATGCTGCGCAGCGCTGTCGACAACCCGCGCAGGCGGGACCAGGAGGTTCAGCGCAAGGTTGTTTCCTTCTGGATCGACCTGCTCAACCCCGGGCCCACCTCTTACGATGAGGGTGACAGCTTTGGGATCGACCCGGGGATGGAGGCGGCCGACTGATGACGCAGTCACCGAAGACCATCAGGATCAGTCGCGCTCAGGCTGAAGCCGCCCGCCTGCTGGTCGAGACAGCCGACAAATGGGGCGAGCCGATTCCCGCCTGGGTGCGAGCGATGGCACGCGCGCTGACCGATGGCCACACAACGGTCCAAGCTGAGAAGCCGGCTTGATCCGAAATTGAAGCGAGCATGAGGCCTTGCACCGCGGGCCTGGCCGGTGTTGTGCGTGATCGATGACCGCGTCCATGGTGCTGCCGGCGGCGGTCCCGTCGGGCTGGTACCGCACCGCTTCGTCACACCTGGTGATCCTGGCCGCGGCAATCTCCCCACCGGTTGCGGCGGGAATTCTGATGATGTCGCAACGCCTGTCACCAGTGACCGTCGCGCGGACAACGCGGCTGCTGGATGTCCTGGAGGGGCTTCTCGTGGTCACCGTCGTCCTGCTCGCCGCCGCCGACCTCGGTCTCTCGGAATGGGCGCTCGCACTCGCAGGGCAAGCGATGGCGGACCAGTGAGTGTTCATCGATAGATGGAGGTACCCCGGACTGGTCGGCGTGATCAGCGGCGCGGCGGGTCGCATCGGCTACTTGATTCATCGATAGGACGCCTTGCTCCAATGGATCGCCGCGACCGCCGGGACCGCCGGGTGCTCACCGTGTAAGAAAATGCCGCCGTGGGCAGCAGGATGCTTCACGGTGTTCTCATTCCGGGCAGTGACGTCTGGCTTCCGTTGGTGCGATCAGGGGCGGCCCATCAGGGCCTCGACGTTCGGCAGTTGGGTGAACCGGGTGAAGGTCCCTTGATGCGCAATCTCGGTCGCGGCATCCAGCCAGCCCTTCCAGGCGGCGCGGGCGAGTGTGCCTCCGACGCTGATCCGGCGAACCCCAAGAGCCTCTGCCTGGGTGGCCGTCATGAACGGTGCGTTGATCAGCAGGTTCACCGGTTTGGGAGCCACAGCGGCGACGATTGCAGCGACCTGATCGGGTTGATCGATGCGCGGGGCATAGAGGCAATCCGCGCCGGCTTCGGAGTACGCGCGGAGCCGGCGGATCGTCTCGTCGATGTCGGGACGTCCGATGACGAACCCCTCGGACCGACCGGTGAGCAGGACACCTGTACCACTGTCGTCGATCGCCCCTCGCGCGGCCCGGATCCGCTCCACGGCGAGGTCTAGGTCATACAGCGGCTTCGCCTGGTCACCCGAGGAGTCCTCGATGGAGAGTCCGGCCACGCCGGTTGCCACCGCGAGGGTCACGTTGGCGGAAACGTCCTGTGGATCAACGGCAAATCCGCCTTGAAGGTCTGCGTTGACCGGCACCGCGACTGCGTGCACGATGCTGCGCAGGTGGTCGAGAGCCTCGTTGAGTGTGACCTGATCATCCGGGCGACCCAGGGTCCAGGCCATCCCGGCGCTGGTCGTCGCCAGCGCCGGGAACCCAAGTTGTTCCAGGACTCGAGCGCTGCCCGCGTCCCACGGGTTCGGCATCAGGAAACAACCCGAGGAATGCAGGCGATGAAACTCGGTGACCCGATCGGCAGCAGCGTTCATCACAGGCCCTTTCGGCGATCCCACTGCGACCGAGCCTATCCCCGGGGCATGGCCAGGGGGTCTGTGCTGGCAATGCTGGAACTCAGCTGCGCCCCCGCGGCGGCCTGCGTCCCCGGGCGGCGCCGCCGGGGCTCACCGTGAAAGAAAATGCCGCTGTGGGCAGCAGGATGCTTCACGCTGTGCCTGTGCCTGTGCCTGTGCCTGGCCTGTGCCTGTGCCTGTGCCTGTGCCTGTGCCTGTGCCGGGACGTCCGGCTTCTGTCTGCCGGTGTTCGACAGCCAGTCCCGACTTTTCGGCGACTTCGACGCCGGCCAAACCCGGACGTTCGCGTCCCAGGCGCACAACGGGAAGCGAGGTCAGGAAGGTCCGACTCCCAAGACACAGCCCAGATCGAGAACGGTGCGCTGATGGGCTGCTGGCGATCGCATTCGCCATTTCCAACCCGCTGGGGTTGCAGGGTGATCGTCAGGATTCCAGTGATCGAAGTCCGCTCCGGCGTGGTTCGGCGGGAAGCGAATCAGTCTGCTGAGAAACGGGTGGCCCGGCCGGTTCCAGGGGCTGGACCGTAACGCCGAATGGGTCGTGGATGACGACTCGATCTCGGCCCTCGTGTTTCGCCTGGAAAAGAGCGGCGTCGGCGCGGTTGATGACTGCGGGAAGGTCCTCGTGGTCGAGTGCTTCGACGGCCCCGAAGCTGACGGTGAATTTGGGCAGTCCGGCGACGGTGATGGCGGCATCCAGTCTCCCGCGGAGCGCGTCCAGGACGTCGCGGGCCGCGTTGGTGTCGCAGCCGGCGAGAGCGAGCACGAACTCTTCGCCACCGTGCCGGCAGGTGAAGTCCTGTTGACGCACCGATCCGGTGAGTACTTGCGCGAACAGCCGGAGCGCGCGGTCGCCGGTTTCGTGGCCGTAGGTGTCGTTGAGCGACTTGAAATGGTCGAGATCGCCAACAGCCACCGTGAGCAGAAGCGGTTCACGGCGAGCCTTCGCCACCTGCTGTTCGAAAGAGCGCCGGTTCAGCAATCCGGTCAGGCTGTCGGTGGCCGCCTGCAATTGCGTTTCGACCATCACCCGTAGCAGGCCGATCCGGGCGCCGGCCAGCTTGGCCAGTGTGCCCAGGTCCCTGATCGCATCGTCGTCCAGCTCCGCCTGCGGTTCGCCGGTGGCATGGATGACGCCGACCGACCTACCCATGATCGACACCGGCAGGCATACCGCGGACACCGGCCCTTCGATCCTGCCGCGGAGCTTCGGGCAGGCGTCGATGGCGTCGCTGTGGGGGAATCGTTGGATCTGAGCGCGACGCGCGGCCGGGCAATGATCGGGCGAGTCCACGCTGCAGCCCTGCACGGCCCCAGCGGGCGACGTTGCTGCCATCCTGCTCAGATGTGCGCGGCTGTTGTCCGCGAGGAGGAGCTCGACGGGTGAGTCGGGCAGCGTCGTCGCGAGCGCGCGTTCGATGACGTCGATGACCTCGGGTTCGCCGCCCGCCATGTCCAGGGCGTCGGCGAGCCGGGTCTCGAACTCCTGGCGCAGTGCCAGGCTTTCCTGCCGGCGGGCCTGTTGGCCGGCGACGTTGACTGCCTCGGCGAGTTGCCGCGTCAAGGTACCGACCATGCGGTCGGTCTTGTCCTGCTCTTTGAGGCTGGCCAGCGCCGACCCCACGGCCAGTGGAAGTATCACCAGCACAAGCAATATCGCGGTCAGCGGCCAACGAGTAGTGCCGGCTGCAAGGCGGTCTGCGAAAAGCACCGCCAGCATGCAGAGGCCCACCGCGACGGCGGACGCACCAAGAGTCAGTAGCCACAGCAACCGCTTCGTCTTGGCCTGAGCGGCCATCCAATCCGACACGGTGATCGGGTCGGCGTCCTGACTCCTCTCGCCAACGTCGTGAATGACCATTCCGGTCCTCCTGTGGACGAAGGGCCGCCCGGCGAGTGGTCGTGAACGAGGAGACCGACCTACCTGAGCACTACTCTACGTTATCTGTGACTCCACTGTGTGATCGCCAACCTCGATGCCGTGGATAGAACCGGCCATCTCAGTCATCGATAGGACGGCTCACTCCTAACGGAAGGCTGCGACCGTGCTCATGACGGCAACGGCCAGCCCGACCAGTGTCAGCCCCACCAGCACCGCCGGCCAGATCCGTCGCCGGTCCCGCCACGACCGCCGGGTGCCGTAGAGGAATGCCGTCCGCAGCTGACGCTGGCGGAGCGCATGCAGGGCCAACAGGTCTCGCTGAGCGCTCGCACTGAGCTGCGTCCCCGCGGCGGCTTGCGTCCCTGGCGCCGCCGGCTGCTCATCGTGAAGGAAAATGCCGGCGTGGGCAGCAGGATATTTCACGATGTTCTCGTTCCGGGCCGGGATAGCCGGCGAACCGGTCGTCGCCTCGGTCACACCGGCACCGTACGGAGCCGGCCCCGGGTCGTCGAGGGGTTGTCCACACGCCGCGCACCGTGCTGCGCGCCACCGTGGCCCCGTGCACACTGGTCGGCATGCCCGAGTTGCCGGAGGTCACCGCGCTGGCCGCGTTCCTCACCGAGCACGCCACGGGGCAGCCGATCGTGGCGGTCACCGTCGCGTCGCTGAACGTCCTGACCACCTACGACCCGCCCGCATCGGCGCTGGTCGGCCGGGTGATCACCGGAGCGGGTCGGCACGGCAAGTTCCTCGACATCGTCACCGCCCCCGGGTCGCCGGAGGACGGTGTTCGCGAGGACCTGCACCTCGTGATCCACCTGGCGCGGGCGGGTTGGTTGCGCTGGTCGGACAGCATCTCCGCGGTCCCGCCGAAGATGGGTGGCCCCATCGCGATGCGGGTCCGGCTCGCCAACGGCGGCTTCGACATCACCGAGGCCGGGACGAAGAAGTCCGTCGCCGCGGCGATTGTGCGCGACCCGGCCAGCGTGCCCGGGGTTGCGCGGCTGGGCCCGGATGCGTTGACGCTCGACCCCGAATCCCTCGGCCGGGTGCTCAAGGGACACACCGGCCGGCTGAAGACAGTCATCACCGATCAGACCGTGATGGCCGGCATTGGCAACGCCTACTCCGACGAGATCCTGCACACGGCAAAGCTTTCACCTTTCGCGACGGCGGCGAAGCTCAGCCCGGACGAGCTGGATCGACTCGCCTCGGCCATGTCGGGTGTGCTGTCCGCGGCCGTCAACCGGTCGGTCGGTGCCGAGGCTGCTCGGCTGAAGAGCGAGAAGCGCACCGGGCTTCGGGTGCACGCCAGGACCGGACTTCCTTGCCCGGTGTGCGGGGACGTCATCGCGGAGGTGTCGTTCGCGGACCGGTCGTTCCAGTACTGCCCGACCTGTCAGACCGGTGGCCGGCTGCTGGCGGACCGCCGACGGTCACGGCTGGTCAAATGAGCCGGGCACGCAGGCGAGTCACGGCCGAACCGCCGGGAACAACCAGCTCAGCGAAAGCGCCGACCCCGCGCGACCGGCGGCCGGGACACCGCCGGGCGTGCCACCCGACCGGGGGCGGGCGCTGACGCGACAGCGGTGTGCCCCGCGGCGGACCGGACGGGCCTCAAGAGCTCGACCGGACGCAGGATCGAGTCGACGGCTTCCTGGAGGCGGTCGGCGCACAACCGGAAATCGGCGAGGCCGCGGCCCATCGGGTCCGGCAGGTCGTCCTGTTCCACCGGAACGGGCTGCAGGGCTGAGCGCGCGAGCTTTGCCTGGACGACCAGTTCCCGTCCCAGGTCCCCGGAGTCGCTGCCGGTGATCGGCGCCACCTGGTCGCACAGTCGGGCGAACTGCAGGATCGTGAAAGTCCGGCCGATCGCGGCGGGCACCATTGTCACGACCACTCCGCGGTGCTGCCGGGCCGCGGTGAGCACGAGGTCGGCGTTCTGTACAGCCTCGGCGATCAGGTCGGTCGAATGATGGGGTCCTACCTCGGCGATCCGCTCCGACAGCACAGTCCTGGCGTGGTCGTGCATCGGCCAGGGTGCACGGACGTCTGTGCCCGCCGAATCGACCTGCCATGCACCGGCCGGGCCGAACTTCGCCAGCGAGTCGTGGTGCAGCAATTGCTGCGCGATGGGTGAGCGGCAGTGGTTGGCGGTGCACACCATCAGAACGCGAAACGAGGTCATGGTCGGCACCTCGTTCCTGCCTCGGCGATGGCGGTCAGTTCCGGCCTCGACCCTACAGAGCAGGGCCTCCGGTACGCCCGAAATCGCGCACCCAATGACCGAATCCGGCCCGGCCTGGTGGCCGGACCGGATCCAGTGCTAGAGGTACCGGCGGGATGACTCCCGGCAAACCGCCGGTACCGGTCAGTTCAAGCGCTACCCCTCGTGAGCGCTTGAAAGTCTTTGTCAGGGCCGGTAGCCCCGCGTCGGCTTGAGCAGCCGAATCAGTGCGAAGGCGGTGAGCACCAGAGTGATGGCGGTGACGACGCTCCACCCGGTGGTCAGGACGGTTTCCTGGAACACCGGGGTGGCCTTGGTGATCCAGGCCCAGATGCCAACGGCGATCGAGAGGCCACCGATGATGGTCCAGAGCAGGATCTTGCCGATGACGTCCGAGCCGCCCTTGCCGGATTCCGCCGCGGCCTGTGCGGCCCAGCCGTCACGCCGGGCCCCGAACCAGATGTTCAACCAGGACACGAGTGTCGACCACATGCGGCTGATCAGCCAGAGTTCCGCGGGGAAGACGAGCAGCGCGTAGACGATGTCGGAGGGTGTGCGGTTGGGTACCCGCCAGGCCACCTTGAGGTTCAGCGCGACGCCGATGCCGATCGGGATCAGCCAGATCGGCGACCACTTGAACTGGTCGACGCTGACGGCGAGCAGCAGCATGATGACGAAGAGGATCCGGACGACGCCGTTGGCCAGCATGGAGAACTGCTGCTTCCACGGGATCAGCGTGTTCTTGTCCGGCATCTTGTTCTGCCACAGCAGGGCCGCCATGCCTTCGTCCCACTTGCGACGCTGGCCCATCAGTCCCTTGACGGTCACCATCGGACCCGCGTAGGCGCGTGCGGTGGCGGACACCAGCGTCTTGCGGCCGGCCTCGTGCAGTCGCCAGGTCAGTTCCATGTCCTCGACCTGCGCGTCCGGATCCCACGGCGAGTTGCGCTCGTGGACATCAATGACGTCCTGGAGGTGCTTGATGCGGAACAGTGTCGCCTGGCCACCGAGGACGTAGGTGGAACGGTTGCGCGCCATGATGTCCGTCAGCCAGGACGCGAAGTCCATCCGCTGAGCGCGGATCAGCTGGCGGGCGAAGAAGGTCGTGCCGAGGTTGATGTCGAACGTGTAGCGGCACATCACGCCGGCGGCTGACGGGACCCGCAGCATCTCGGCCTCGAGCTGCTCGAGTGCATCGGTGGCGAGAACCGTGTCCCCGTCGACACCCAGCACGAAGTCGTATCCGGAGGCCCAGCGCTGCCAGCCTTGCGTGAGGGCGCCAACCTTCTTGTCGACGTTGCCGAAGGTCTTCTGCACGGTCACCCGCTTGTAGCGGCGGACGATGGCCTCGGTGTTGTCGGTGCAGTTGTCCAGGATGACGACGATCCGGTCGATCTGCCGGGTCTGGGACAGCAGGGCCTCGACGGTGCGGGCGATGTCCGCCTCTTCGTTGTGCGCCGGCACCAGCGCCAGAATCTTTGCGGTGCGGGCGATCTCGCGCTGCACCGTCTTGCGCTTGAACAGCGTGCGCAGAGAACGCTTGGCGCCCTGCTGCGCCTGCAGCAGAGTGTTGCGGCCAGAGTCGAGCAGGGTGTTGAACGTTCCGGGGTCGAGCACCGCGCCGTCGACGACGTCGGGATCAGTCTCGTTGTCGCGGCTGGGTCGAGGCCTGGTGGCAAGGGTCATGGTCATGGGAGTTAGTCCTTCGGGAGTAAAGGGCTGGTGCTCCGTGCGGTACACGGAGCGTTACTTCTCGATGTCTTTCACTTCAGCGTTCGAGTTTGTTTGCTCGGTTGCTTCAACTACAAGGAGTAAACACGAAGACATCACGCTCCGGCAGGATTTCGGACAAACACCACTCCATAGAGAACATCGCCGCTCTCTCGGGTGGTCGACGACAGCGGGAAGCGATCGCCGCGCCGTGGTTGCGTGCGCACTTGACTACGCTTCGTGTCCATAAATGAAAGTTCATGCACAACTGTGCTGGTCGACGAAGGGAAGTCGGCAGTCACCCAATGGAGTCATCGCCGATCTGGGCCGTCTAGTGCGCGCACTGTGATCGAGGCGGGACCGACCCGGTGGAAGGATGGAGGAGTGACGACTCCATCGATTCCCGAGGTTGGCGTGAGCGACGTCCCACAGGACGCGGTGCTGCTCGATGTGCGGGAGCAGGACGAGTGGGACGCCGGGCATGCACCGGGCGCCGTCCACCTGCCGATGACGGAGCTCGCGGCGCGGCTCGACGAGGTTCCTGACGGCGACCCCGTCTTCGTCATCTGCCGATCCGGTGGCCGTTCAGCGCGGGTCACCGCCTACCTGAACCAGCAGGGCTGGGACTCGGTCAACGTGCAGGGCGGCATGGGCAGCTGGGCCGCGGCTGGTCGGCCGATGGTGGCCGATGGCGACGCGGCTCCGCAGGTCATCTGAGATGTCAACGTTCGCAGGCGATCCCGGATGACGGTCGGACAACCGCTGACCGCTGGGCAACGGCCGCCCCGCTACATCCGCTGCGCCTACTGCCAGATGCCGCAGCCCGTCGCGTCGGCCGGCCCGTCCAGGTGCGTCGCCTGCGGGGCGCCGCTGCAGCGATGGATCGCCCATCCGCCACCTGGTGGACCGCCGTCGCAGACGTCAAAGGCGGAAGCGCCGACGGCCAGGCGCCGGCGCCCCTACCTCGGCCCTCCGTCCTACCGCGGTGACCACCCTCGCTGGTCGTTTCCCGCCGTGGTGTGGACAGAGGCGCCCGAGCCCGCCCTGCCGCCGGTCAAGGATCCCGTCCCGGCGCTGCGCGGTGCCTCCTGGCTGGCGGTACTCACCGGCCTCGCCGCACTGACGGCCGCCGGGGCCGAGATCTGGCGCTTCGTGCTGATGGTGCAGGGCAGGACCCTGGTGCTGTCCGGTACGGCGGTCCGCACGAGCGACATCCTTGTCGCCACGGCGGGTCTCACTGCCATCGCTGCTGCGCTGGTGACTGTGGTCCTCGCGGCGCGCGCGCTCGTCCGGAGTCACATGGCCGCAGCCCGGCGACTCGGCCGCGCACCGTCCCGCAACGCCGCCGGGATCATCTCGCGACTGCTCGTGCCAGTCTGGAACATCTACGGCGCAGGCCAGATCATCACCGAGATCGACCAGATGCTGATGCAGGGTTCGCGCAGCGACGAGCGGGTCCGCCGGTCACGGCTGCCGGCGTTGTGGTGGGCCGCATGGATCTGCTCGGCGGTCCTGATCGTCATCACCCTGGCCCGCGGGGCGGGCGGCAGCCTGCAGGCGATCGCGGACACCGTCGAGTTGCACATCGCCGTCGACCTCCTGGCCGCCATCGTTGCCGTTCTCAGCGCCGTGCTGTTCCGCAGGTTCGCAAGGATCTTCTGCCCGAGCCGCGCCCCGCTGGACGGATGGGTCGTCCAGCCACCGGCCCCGACCCGGCCGGTGCCGCCCACCCCCTGACATCCGACCCGACGCCTGAGATCGAGTTGGCGATTTCCGATGTTCCCGTGGCCCGTGAAGGTCGGATATCGCCACCTCGATTGGGCGGCGGGTACCACGCGGTCGGCTACCGTGGCCGGGTGTCCAAGAAGACCCAGCGCCGCTCCGCCAGTAACTCCACCTCGACGGCCGACCGTCCCGCCGAGAACCCCCGCCGTCCCTGCCCGTGCGGTTCCGGGCGGAGGTACAAGGCTTGCCATGGCTCGGCGGACGCGGCGGACATGATCGTCACCCGGCCGTTCGCCGGGCTCGCCGCGGAAACGGAACTGATTGCACTGCGGGAATTCGTGCCGTCGGCGAGCGCGCCGCTGACCCTGATCGACCCCGCTGACGACGTCCCGTCCGTCACCCTGGCGAGCGTGCTGCCCGGTGCCGCGGCCGCGCTGACCAGGTCCGATGGCTCGATCCTGCTGGGCATGCAGGTCCAGACACACAGCGGTGACCTCTCCAGGGACCTGGCTGCCTCGCTCGAATGGGCGCTCGCTGCCGAGCCGTCATCGGTGCTCTCGGTGGTGGGTCGTGCCAGCATCGGCCCGCGCTACGCAGACCTGATCGTCGACGAGCCGATCGAGGTCACGGTCCATCCGGACTTCAGCTGGTGGCTCGAGGAGGAACCGGAGGCCGGGAGCGAGGTCGCCCTGTCGCTGGAACGGGCGAACGCTGCCATCATGCCGACCGCCCGGGTCGCCGGTCTGCGCGGCGCCTACTGGGTCGACGCCGGTGACCGTGCGCACCTGCGCTGGGTGCGTCCCGAGGACGAGCAGCCGCTGATGGCCGCGCTCGCCCGGCTGGCCGTCGCCGAGGAACTCGGTCTGGGCGAAGGCTCGCGTTACGTCGGCTCCTTCCGTGCGCACGGCCGGCTGGTCCCCGTGTGGGACCTCGACCGTGACGCGCACCCGAGCGAATGGGATGCGCCGACACTGGCGTTCGCCGAGCGCCTGGAGCGGGCGCTGACCGACGAGACACCGCTGAATGACGCCGAACGCCGCGCGCGGGACGGCATCCTGGGCCGGCAGTTCACCCTGCGCTGACGTCCGATCATTTCGGGGAGCAGGTCTCTGCAGGGAGCAGGGCAGAACGGCGAGCGGGTCGGACCTTGTGGTTTCGACTGCACTGCTGCCTTGCAGCGGCGGCGTGCCTGACGTTCGATCTCAAGGCTCCGGTTCACTCAACCTCCCCTGCCGACGGGCGCCCCGCCTTGGTCGCGCAAGCTCCGGTTCACCCGACCTCCCCTGCCGGCGGGCGCCCGTGCTGAGAGGGTTCGGCCCGCGGCTCGGCCGATGCTCCCGACGCCCAGCCCTGCCTGACCGATCGGCGGCACCGCGTGGGGTCGTCCCCAGCCGCCACGAACAGCGCGGCGGCGATGCCGGTCGAGTGCGGCTCGAGCGCGTCCTCGGGTAACACGCCCGTCAGTACCAGCATGATCAGGCCGTGGCCGGTGGCCCATAGTCGGGTCGCCACAGCCATCGGGTCGCTGGACGTCGCAAATCGGCCCGACACGCGGGACCGGTCCGCCGCCGCGACCAGCAGGTGGAACCCGGCGTCGGCCGCCTCGGGGTTCTCCAAGTCCGCGGCGGTGTCGAACATCGCCCTGTACAGGAACGGGTTGGCCAGCGCGTTCGCGACGTACGCAGCACCGAGCGCCATCAGATCCCGCACCGGATCCGCCGTGACGTCGACCCGCGCCAGTCGCTGGGCGAGACGCGTGAATCCCTCCTGGCGGACCGCCCGCCACAGCCCTGGCATGCCGTCGAAGTGTGTGTAGACGGCCATGGTCGACGTCCCGACGCTGTCGACGAGCGCTCGGAGGGTCACCACCTCGCGACGGGCGAGCATCTCGGCGGCCCGCTCGATCAGCGCCACACGGACTGCGGGATCAGCGATTCTCGGCACTTGTGCCACGTTACATAAACCTGTTATGAATAGCCACAGCAACCACTCCACGCACCGCCGACCGAGAAGAGGGACTGTCATGACCGTCGAACTGCTGAAGCCCGATGGGCTGCCGAAATCGGACTTCTACCCGCAGGTGGCGGTGGCCTCGGGGTCCCGCACCGTTTACCTTGCCGGGCAGGTCGCGCGGACGGCCGAAGGCGATCGGGTCGGCACCGGCGACCTGGCGGCGCAGGTCGAGCAGGCGTACCTGAACGTCGCGACGGGCGTAGCCGCGGCCGGTGGCAGCTTCGATGACGTCGTCAAGCTGACGCTGTACTTCGTCGACTGGAGCGAGGACAAGTTGCCGGCCCTGGGCGAGGGTGTCGGGCGCGCTGCGGCGAAGCTGGGTGCGGACCTGATGAAACCCGTGACGCTGGTGAGCGTCTCGGCCCTCGGTGAGCCGGACCTGCTGGTCGAGGTCGATGCCATCGCGGTGCTGGATTGAGCCCACAGCAATCCAGTTGGCGAAATCCGACCTTCAACCGCGGGCGTCGGGAACGTCGGATATCGCCATCTCGATCCCGGGCGGGGGACTACGGGAGCCAGCTGACCGTCCCGCGCAGCGCCGAGTACCCCACAAACACGGTGATGTCGAGTAACGAGTGGGCGATCACCAACGGCCACAACCTCCGCGTCCGGCGGAACAGCCAGGCGAACACCACCCCCATCACGGCGTTGCCGATGAACCCGCCGAATCCCTGGTACAGGTGGTACGACCCGCGCAGCACCGCGCTGATCGTGATCGCCGCCACCGCCGGCACTTTGAGCTGGTCGAGCCTGGTCAGCAGGTAACCGACGACCAGCACCTCCTCCAGGAACCCGTTCTCGACCGCGGCCAGGATCAGCACGGGCAGCCGCCACCAGACGTCGTTCAGGGTGGTCGGGGCGACAGTCAGATTGATGCCGACGTTGACCGCGACGAGGTAGAAGACGAGCCCTGGGATGCCGATGACGGCGGCCAGCGCCACCCCGACCCCGAGGTCCGCCCAGGGCTTTCGTCGGTCCAGCCCGAGCCGCCGTTGCAGGCTGACGCCGCTGCGCCACAACAGGTACAGCCCGAGCGCACCCCACGCAAAACCGCGCAAGATGGTCAGCAACTGCTTGATCAGATCGAGGAACGACGCCTGCGCCTGCGGCACCAGGATCGAAACCGTCTGCGAGGCAAGCGGTATCGGTGCCAGCAGTGCGTCGACGAGGTTGACCAGCGAGAACAGGCCGCTCATCCCGAGCGTCACCAGGAAGACGACCAGCAGTTCGACGCGGATCGATCGGGCGGTGTACGCGCGAGGGACGGGATCCGCGGCACCGCCGTCGGCGGGGATGGGTGACGGGCCCGATGCGCTGGTCATGGTTCGCGAGCTTAGGCGCGCGCCGCGAATGCCCCCCAGTGGCACGAATGACGCAGCGGCGCGCAAGCGGAGATGTGTCCTGCACCACCGTCGCGTCTTCACCGCGAACCAACAGGACGTCACGGACAGTACGCTCAGGGCACCGCTGTGAATTGTTACTCGAGGTAGTGCTGTGTCTGACAACGGAGGATGTATGCGGTTGGGACGAAGCCGGCTTGTCGTCGCGCTGGCCGGGTTGGTGCTGGTGTCGGCCTGTGGTTCGGGCGGTGGCCTCGCCGACGCAACGGTGACCAGCTTCGTGACCGCCGCTCCGGCGTCGTCGGCCGGTGGATCGCCCGCACCCTCGAGTTCTACGGCGTCATCGTCGGCTGCAGCATCGTCGTCCGCCCCGGCCAGCACTCCGGCGTCGAGCTCGGCACCGCCCAGCAGCACTCCCGCCAGCACGGGACCGGCCGACCCGAACGCGCCGGCCAAGGATGGGGTCGCGCTCTCCGATGGGTTCGTGCCCAAGAAGATGAAGCCGGGTGAGAAGCCGCCGCAGTTCATCGTCGTCAGCTTCGACGGTGTCGGCTGGCACGAGAAGTGGCAACACTGGTTCGACGTCTCCCGTCAGGTGCCGTTCCGCTTCACGGGCTTCCTGTCCGGCACCTACATGCTGTCGGACGAGACGAAGATGGCCTACCAGGGGCCGGGTCACAGCCCCGGTAATTCGTCGATCAACTGGAATTCCGCGGCAGATCTGCCGACCGAGATCGCCGACCTCAACGAGGCCTACGAGTCGGGCCATGAGATCGGCTCACATTTCAACGGCCATTTCTGCGCCGGCGCCGAACCGAGCGGCAACCAGTGGACCACGGCGGACTGGAACAACGAGCTCGACCAGTTCTTCGCGCTCATCAAGAATGTCAAGGCGAACAATCCAGGCGTCAAGATGCCCGACCTCGTTTTCGACGGCTCCGTCGTCAAGGGCGAGCGGACCCCTTGTCTGGAGGGTCATGCCGAGGATCTGTTCCCGGCGCTGATCGAGCACAACATGACGTACGACTCGTCGTTCACCCGGACCGGCATCGGCTGGCCGAAAAAGTCGCCGCAGTACAAGATCTGGGCCATGGGCATGGCGACGTTCCCGATCCACGGCACCGACAAGCAGCAGATCACCATGGATTACAACTTCTATTACACGCAGCGCCAGGCGACCAGCGACGGCGTGACGCAGGCCCAGTCCGATGCCGATTCCGCGCAGGTCCAGGCGACCTATGACGACATGTACAACGCCACCTTCAACGGCAACCGCGCGCCGCTGATCCTGGGTAATCACTTCAATGCCTGGAACAACAACGCCTACGAAAAGGCGCTGACCGGTTTCGTCCTGGACAAGTGCGGGCAGCCGGAAACCGAATGCGTTCCGTTCCGCGACGTCATCGCGTGGATGGAGGTGCAGGACCCGGCAGTGCTCGCCCAGCTGCAGGACCTGCCGCCGGAGACGGCGCCGCGGTCGCCGTGACGCAGCGCTGGGTCTATCTCGGACCGGAGGGCACCTTCACCGAGCAGGCCGCACGTGCCCTCGCGGACCGGTTCGAAGCCGGACCCGCCGGGGGCGGCGCAACGGTCCGGCTGGATCCGGTCACCGGTGTCTCGGTCGCATTGGCGGCCGTCCGCAACGGCGAGGCCGACGCGGCGTGCGTCCCGCTGGAGAGTTCCGTCGAGGGTGCCGTCCCGCTCACCCAGGACGAGCTGACCCACGGCGAGCCGCTGCTGATCTCCGCGGAGGCCTACGTCCCGATCACCTTCGACCTGCTCGTCCGGCCCGGAACCGAGCTGGCCTCGATCAGAACGGTCGGCGCGCACCCGCACGGTCACGCGCAGATCCGGCCGTGGCTGGCCGCCCGGCTGCCGTCGGCCGAGACGGTGATGTCGGCGTCGAATGCGGCCGCCGCGGCCGCCGTCGCAGATGGCGAGCTCGATGCCGCCGCGGCCGCCCCGGTCGCCGGCCCTCGGTACGGACTGGTCACCCTTGCGGCCGACATCGGCGAGGTGCGCGACGCCGTCACCCGGTTCGTGCTGTTGCGCCGTCCCGGACCGCCGCCGACACCGACTGGAAACGACCGCACCTCGCTCGTGCTGTCCGTCGACAACCAACCGGGGTCCCTGCTGGCCGTTCTGACGGAATTCGCCGCTCGCGGCATCAACCTGACCAGGCTCGAGTCCAGGCCGACCCGGTCGAAGATGGGCGAGTACGTCTTCCTGGTGGACGCCGACGGGCATCTCGCCGAACCCGCGATGGCCGACGTGGTCGGTGCGCTGACCCGGCGGTCGGCGCTGCTCCGGTGGCTCGGTTCGTACCCGCGGGTCGCTGGAAACAATGTGCCGCCTGCGGCGTTCGCGACCGCGAAGGCATACACCGAGGCGAGCACCCAGATTCGCCGCTGGCAACAAGGTGAGTGGACCTGATGCGCCTGCTGTTGATCCGCCATGGCCAGACGCCGTCCAACGTGCAGAGCCTGCTGGACACCGCGGTACCGGGACCCGGCCTCACCGACCTCGGCCACGAGCAGGCGGCGGCGCTGCCCGAAACGCTCGCCGGGTACCGCATCGACGCCATCTACGCATCGACCCAGCCGCGCGCCCAACTGACGGCCGCGCCGCTGGCGGCTGCGCGTGGCCTGCCAGTACGGGTCAGGGCAGGGCTCCGCGAAGTTGCCGCGGGGGATCTGGAGATGCTCGGTGACGAGGTGTCGATCCGGACCTATCAAGGGGTGATCCGGCAGTGGATCAACGGCGAGCTCGACGTCAGGATGCCCGGCGGCTCGCTGGGCAGCGAGGTCCTGGACAGGTTCGACGCGGTTGTCGAGGAGGTGGTGCAGTGCCTGCGCCGTGACGTCGGCGAGAACGGCTGCGCCGTGCTGGTCTCACACGGGGCGATGTTGCGGATGTGGGCGTCGGTGCGGGCCACCGACCTCCCGGCCGCGGAGGATTCCCTCGGCCGGGAACATGCGCTGCACAACACCGGCATGATCGTGCTCGAATCCACCGCACCGCGAGCCCCCGGTTGGCAGGTGCTCAGCTGGGCCGGCCGCGCGATCGGCGGCCGGATTCTCGACGAGGGCACGCGTACCGGACCGGCCGGCGAGGATCCACTCGGGTCGCCCGACGGCGCGCACGGCCCGGTCGCGAAGCGCGCCGCGACAAGCCACTGACCCGTCAAGCAGGCTGAGCGGGCGAACTGGCGGGCCCAGCGCGCGAACGTGCATGCGCGGAGCGCGTTGGCAGGCCAGGCGCGCGAACTGGCAGACCCGCAGCGCGAACTATTCTGATGGAATGACGAGCTCGCCGATCGACCCCCGCGACCTACGGGTGTCGGACGCCGAGCGCTCGCACGTGCTGGCGTTGCTGGAGAAGGCGACCGGGCAGGGCCTGATCGACCTCGGTGAATACACCGAGCGCAGCGCCAGGGTGATCGCCGCCCGCACCCGACGGGACCTCAACGCCGTGCTGCTGGACCTGCCCGGGCTGGAGATCGCCGGCCGGTCCGTCACGGCGGCACAGCACGCCGCGCAACCGAGAGCCGATACCGGTCCGGGCTTCTCGGGCGCCCCACAACCGGCCGGATCCGCCGGTGTCCTGGAGCTGACCGGCTGGGGCTCGCGCACCTTCAAGGGCTACTGGACCGTTCCGCCGTTGATCGTCGTGGGCGGGACCGGCGCCAGCACCCGGCTCGACTTCACCTCCGCCCAGCTCACCTCGCCGACCGTGACGGTGGAGTTCCGGTCCAACTACGGCGGTTCCGCCGAACTGGTCGTGCCGCGCGGGAGCTCAGTGCGGGTCGACGGCTTGCAGATGCGCGGCGGGCACATGGCCAACAAGGTGGATCCGCGCACCGCGGCGGGCGGCATGACGCTCGTGCTGACCGGCCTGAAGAAGTCCGGATCGGTGATCGTGCGGCACCCGCGCCAAGGTGTGTTCGCGCACTGGTTCTGACCCGACACGGGCTACCCGCCAGGCGTCAGGACTTGACGGTGCGGGTCGGCGTGGTCAGCTGCTGAAGCTGCTCGATGTCGTACAGGTCGTGATCGGCCGCCCGGATGGCGTCCGCCGGGTCCACCCCGGGCGCCGTCAGATGACTCCCGACGCCGACAGTAACGGTCACCAGCCGGCCCTGGACCTCGTACGCGCGGCCGAGCGTGGTGCTGATGCGGTCCGCCATCGAGAGCAGCTCCGGCGCAGCGATGTTCGGGGCGCAGACGGCGAAACGCGTGCCTCCGATACGTGCGGCCGTGTCCTGCGGCCGGATCAGCTCGATCAGCCGTTCCGCTGCGGTCATCAGCACGCCGTCACCCGCGGTACGCCCGTCGCGGTCGTTGATCGCGGTCAGGCCCTCCAGGCTGATCGAGATCACTCCGGCGGTAGGCCCCGGCTGATCCGAAGTGACCCGCAACGATTCCGTCAGTCTCCGGTCGAACAACAGGTGGTTGGCCAGCCCTGTCACCGGGTCACAGGACGACTGGTGAACCAGCTCCTCCTCCGACCGTCTGCGGCGGGTGATGTTGACATGGGAAATCAACGCCCCGGACCCTATGCCGTCGATCGAACTGATTCGCGAGAGGAACCATCGTCGGCGATCTGGTTTGTGGCAGGCATATTCACTCTCCTTGACGATCGCCTCGCCGCTCAGAACCGCACGCAAACCCCTGAGCGCTTCCAGCGCCTCGGATGATCCGTCGGCGGCCGCTCGCGAGCACACATCGAGGTAGCTCGTCCCCACTCCTGTCGTCCCCGGTTCGCCGCCGCCCTCCACCGAGAACGCGCGCCAGGCCCGATTGACCGCAATGATCTTGCCGGTGGCGTCGACAACGGCACTCGGGTCGGGAATGGCGTCGAGAATGCCGATTCCGAAGGCTGTTTCACCGGTGAAGAGCTCGGCTCGGCCCGCTTCGCCGCTGACCGAACGGCCGGATGGGGCAAGCATTCGCTTGGCCGGCGGTGTGTTCCAGGTGTTCCATTCTCGGGCTTCGAACGTGGCCTGTCCGAAGAGATAGCCTTGTCCGCACTGGATTCCCAGTGCCACCACCGCTGCCGCCTCCTGCGCTGTCTCTATGCCCTCGGCGGTCAACACAGCGCCGATGTGGGAGGCGAAGGCGACGTACCCCGCGGCGAGAGCGCGCTGATCGGGCTGCACGTCGATGTCGCTGATGATGCTGCGGTCGAGCTTGATGATGTCCGGGCGGATCTTCACCATGTGCTGCCCTGACGCGAAGCCGGCGCCGGCGTCGTCGATGGCGATCCGGATCCCGGACTGTCGGAACCTGGCCAGCGCCGCATTGAGCGGCGCATAGTCCAGTACCTGTTTGTGTTCGGTGACCTCGAGCACCAGCCGCCGCGGGTCGATCGACGACGATTCGATCATCGCGGCCAACCGCTGGTCCAGGCAGGTTTCCGGCGAGGCATTGATCGAGACGTAGAGTCCTGTCGGCAGTGCGACGGCGGCGGCCAGCGACGTCTTCACCGCCAGGAGCTCCAGGTCGGTCCCTAGACCGACCGCAGCCGCTTCGGCGAACCAGACATCGGGCGGCGAGGGCTCGTGGAGCATCCTGCTCAGTGCCTCGACGCCGAGTACGGAACCGGTCCGGAGGTCGACGATCGGCTGGAAAGCGGTGACCAGCAGCCGATTGTCGATGATCCGCTGGATCCGGGCGCGGCTGGCCCTGCTCGCGACCACCTGGGCGGCACCCGGTCCGATGTGTCGGCTGACCCCTCGACAGCCGACCATCGCACCGGACGCATCCAGGTCCGCGTGGATGCGCACTTCCAACCACGAACTCGAACCGTCGCGGTGGGTGGCGGAGATGATCAGGCTGTCCAGACCCTCCTCCGGTACTCCGGCCGCCTTGACCATTGCTTCGACCCGCTGCAGCTCACTCGGATCCATGAAGATGGCGGCGTTCTGTCCGACCAGTTCGTCGGCGGTGTATCCCACGATTTCCAGACAGCTCTCGTTGGTCGACAGGATCGTTCCCTCGAGGTCGACGTGCCAGATCCAGTTGGGCGTTCGCGGATCCCGGGAGTTCCGCTGACGCTGGACGGTCCACCGGGACCAGAACAGGGCGGCCGCTGCCCCGACCCCGGCCAGAATTACACCCAGAGCCAAGACGTCATCGATCGCGGTCACTCCAGATCCCCAAGCGTCGTTACGTGGTGGACCGTCGAACTCCATAAGGGCGCAACCATGCAGAGAATGTGGATCCTCGACGCCACTTCCTCGTCTGCCATGGCATCCCCTCGCCGCACGACCCGGATGTCGGGCCGGAATGCCGGCGGGGGTTTCCGCCGGGCAAGTACTTAACAGGCCTCAGGAGCTTAGGCTCGAATGGAGTACAGACTTAGGGACCAAAGTCCCGAAACGACGACCGCCAGTCCAGCTTACGGCTTTTTCGCCCGTCTGGGTGACTCGTTCAGGCGCCTTCTGCATTTCGACAAGCGCGCTGCGTCAACAAGCAGAGATCAACATGGGGTTGATCGGTGATCGGAACCGCTCCTGATGGATGGTTGGCTCATCCGGGCGGACGACGGTCCTGCCGGTCGGTGATGGTGCCGAACGCCGTTCCGCTTGCCGACGCGCTGTCCGGGAGCAGCGGTTCGCGCAGTTCCGGCGGTGCCAGCAGCCTGGCGAGGTGGTACCCGAGGATGGCGACGATCGACCCGAGGGCAATGCCGGACAGAACGAAATCATTGCCGAAGGACATCGACACGTTCCCGACGCCGATGATGATGCCCGCGGCGATCGGAACGAGATTCACCGGATTGGCAAAGTTCACCCGGTTCTCGATCCAGATCTTGGCCCCCAGCAACCCGATCATTCCGTACAGCACCACGGTGATGCCGCCGAGCACACCGCCAGGGGTCGCACTCACGACGGCGCCGAACTTCGGCACCAGCCCGAGCAGGATCGCCACCGCGGCGGCGACGTAATAGGCAGCGGTGGAGTAGACGCGGGTCGCGGCCATCACGCCGATGTTCTCGGCGTAGGTGGTGGTCGGCGAACCGCCGATGGAGGAGGACAACGCCGTCCCGAAGCCGTCCGCGAACAGCGCGCGCCCCATATAGGGGTCGAGGTCGGTGTTCGTCATCTCGGCCACCGCGCGGACGTGACCGGTGTTCTCCGCGATCAGCGCGATGACGCCCGGCAGCGCCAGCAGGATGTAGTTGAGCTGGAACTCCGGCGCGTGCAACGGCGGCAGCCCGAACCACGCCGCATCGGCCACGCCGCTGAGGTCGACCCGTAGGTGGGTCGTCACGGCGCCGGTCCCGTCGGCGGCCGTGATGGGGCCGAGGATCGCGTCCAGCCCCCAGGAGAGCAAATAGCCGAAGATCAGCGCCAGGAAGATGGCGATCCGGGACCAGAAACCGCGGAACGCTACCGCCGCCACGATGGTGAAGACCATCACGGTGAAGGCGGCACCCGGATCCTGCGGCCAGTAGACGCCGGCGACCACCGGCGCGAGGTTGAAGCCGATCAGCATGACGACGGCGCCGCTGACCACCGGTGGCAGCGCCTTCCGTAGCGCGCGCCCGCCGACGAAATGCACGATGAGCCCGACGACGGCGAGCGTCAGACCGGCGACCAGGATCGCCCCTGTCACCGACGCCGAACTGCCGCCGGACGCGCGAATCGCCACCACCGCGCCGACGAATGAGGCCGAGGTGCCCAGGTAGGACGGGATCTTGTTGGCGACGATCAGCAGGAACAGGACCGTGCAGACACCGGACATCATGATGGCCAGGTTCGGGTCCAGGCCCATGATCAGCGGGAACACGAACGTTGCGCCGAACATCGCGACGACGTGCTGGGCGCCGACGCCGATGGTCTTCGGCCAGGAGAGCCGCTCGTTCGGCATGACGACGGCGCCGAGCGGCAGCGGTTTGCCGTCGCCGACGAGCTTCCAACCGGCCATCGGTGCGCCCCTTCCGGTCCGTGCCCTGTGCGGAACTGCGACTGCGGTCAGCCGGCCAGTTCGGCCGCCCACGGCGGGTTTGCGCCCGCACGTGAGCAGGTGATCGCCGAGACCCGCGAAGCGAAGGTGAGTGCGGCGACCAGGCCATCGACGGTCAGCGTCTCGAGACGACCACCGAGGTATCCGGCCTCTGCGAGGTAGTGCAGCAGGCCGCCGTGGAAGGAGTCGCCCGCTCCCACGGTGTCGACCAGAGTGGTGGGGGCGATCGGCGTCCTGACCTGTTCGCCGCGCAATGACGCGAACGCGCCGTCCGCACCGAGGCTGACGACGGCGAGCGGGACACCGCACGCGTGCAGGTGCTTCGCCGCCTGCTCGGGGGTCCATCCCGGCCACAGCTGGTCGAGGTCGTCCTCGGACAGCCGGACGATGTCGGCGAGCCCCGCCCAGCGGTCGATCCAGAGCCGGTACGACGTCACCGGCACCAGGAGCGTGCGCAGGTTGGGGTCGATCGACACCGTCATCATCCGGCGCGCCCTCGCGAGCAGGTTCTCGATCACCTGACCAGAGGGCTGCAGGGCGAGCGCGAGGGTCCCGGTGTGGATGGCGACCGGCGGGCTGTACGCGAACGGACCGTCGATCAGCGGCGCCAGCGAGGTGTCCGTCCAGGCCCAGTCCGCGGTTCCATCGGTGTAGAACTCGTACGTCGCAGCGCCGGTGGCGTCGAGCCGGGCAATGGCCAGCGTGGCGGGTTCTGTCGCGTTCTCCGACGCGCTCAGGTCGACCAGCGATTCCTCCAGCTTCGCCCGGCAGAGCGCGCCCAGCGCACCGCCGGACAGCCGCCCCGCGAACCGGGCGGTGGTGCCCAAACGGGACAGCGCGACGGCCGTGTTGGCCGGCCCGCCGCCAGGGTGCACGGTGAGATGTGCTGCCCCGTCGACAATTCCGTCCGGTGGAAGGACTGCGTCGGCGACGACCTCACCGACGACGGCGATGGTGGGCATGGGTGCTCCTTCGCTGGGGCTGCGTTCCGCCGGCGCCTGGTGGCTCGCGTCACGTCATGGCTCAGGGGAGCGTAGTGGGAGCCCGCGGGGTTCCGCAGGGCAGTCGGCCGGGTTGCGCGCAGAGCGCCACAGGTGTCGTCCGAAGCCCGTCGCCGGTGGTCGGGATCAGGCCCAGCCGAGTTCGTCCAGCCGGTCGTCGTCGATACCGAAATGGTGCGCCACCTCGTGGATGACGGTCGTCGCCACCTGCTCGCGGGCGGCCTCGATGTCCCGGGCGTGGGCGAGGATCGGCAACCGGTAAATGGTGATGGTGTCCGGGAGGTAGCCCGAGTACTGGGAGGTCCGGGAGGTCAGCGCGACGCCGTGGTACAGCCCGTACAGGTTCTGGGTCGGGTGCCTGTCCTCGACGAGGATGACGACGTTGTCCATGGCCTTGGCGAACTGCGCGGGGATCAGGTCGAGCGCTTCGGCAACGAGCTCCTCGAACTCCTCACGTGTCATCACCACCGGCATGCTGCCCATTCTGCCCGCTGGGGCTCAGGGCGCCGTTCCTTTGCGGTCCTCCTGGTGGTTTCGCGGCGACGGCGGTCGGGCGTTCGCGGGCCCGGGCCGGACCTGAGCCTGGGCCTGGGCCGGCGATCGGGACGAGCGTCCAGACCCTGTGGCGGCCCGGTTTAGGCTCAGCGGGTGATCGACCTGCGACTACTTCGTGACGACCCCGACCGCGTCCGCGCCTCTCAACGGGCCAGAGGCGCCGACCCGGCACTCGTCGACCGGTTGCTGTCGGCCGACGTCGCTCGCCGGTCCGCGGTGTCGACCGGCGATACCTTGCGGGCCGAGCAGAAGACCCTCGGCCGGAGCATCGGCAAGGCCTCGCCCGACGATCGGCCCGCGCTGCTCGAGCGCGGGAAGGAGCTCGCGGCCGGCGTCAAGCAGGCCGAGGCGGCCGAACAGGCCGCCAATCAGGAACTGACCGCCGCTCAACTGGCGCTGCCGAACGTCATCCAGGACGCTCCGCCCGGCGGCGAGCAGGACTACGTCGTCATCAAGCATGTCGGGGAACCGCCGGTGCTCGATTTCGACCCGCGCGACCACCTCGCGCTCGGCGAGGGACTGGCCGCGATCGACATGGAGCGCGGCGCGAAGGTCTCCGGCGCCCGCTTTTACTTCCTGCGCGGCGTCGGCGCCCAGCTGCAGTGGGCGATGCTCACCCTGGCCGTGAACAAGGCCATCGCGAACGGATTCATCCCGATGATCCCGCCGGTGCTGGTGAAGCCGGAATCCATGGAGGGCACCGGGTTCCTCGGCGAGCACGCCGACGAGGTGTACCGGCTGGCCGCCGACGAGCTGTACCTGGTCGGCACCTCCGAGGTACCGCTCGCTGCCTATCACTCCGGCGAGATCCTCGACCTGGCAAGCGGTCCCACGCGGTACGTCGGCTGGTCGTCCTGCTTCCGGCGGGAGGCGGGCTCCTACGGGAAGGACACCCGCGGCATCCTGCGGGTGCACCAGTTCGAGAAGGTGGAGATGTTCTCCTACTGCCGGCCCGAGGAGGCCGCGGACGAGCACCTTCGCCTGCTGGCCTTCGAGGAGGAGATGCTGGCCGACATGGAGATCCCCTACCGGGTCATCGATGTCGCGGCCGGCGACCTCGGGACGTCCGCGGCCCGGAAGTTCGACTGCGAGGCATGGGTACCGACCCAGCAGGCCTACCGCGAACTCACCTCGACGTCCAACTGCACGACGTTCCAGGCCAGGCGGCTCGGGGTGCGGTACCGCGACGCGGACGGCAAGCCCCAGGTCGCCGCCACCCTGAACGGGACACTGGCCACCACCCGCTGGCTGGTCGCGATCCTGGAGAACCACCAGCAGGCCGACGGTTCGGTGCGGGTTCCGGCCGCGCTCCGCCCGGGCCTGGGTGGGCGCGAGGTCCTGGAGCCCGTCTGACCCCCGTGTGCCAGCCGCGCCCCGCCCGCACGCCCCGCCCGCCCCGCCCCGCCCCGCCCCGGCGCCGCACGCCCCGCACGCCCCGGGTCGCGCCCCGCACGCCCCCGCCCGCCCGCCGCCCCGCCCCGCACGCCCGCCCCGCACGCCCCGCCCCGCACGCCCCGCCCCGCCCCGCACGCCCCGCCCTCGCCCCGCCCCGCACGCCCCGCTCCGCACGCCCCCGCCCCGCACGCTCGCCCCGCCCCGCGCGGCCCCGCACCTGACGGATCGAGTTGGCGATTTCCGTCCTTCCCTGGCCCCGGGAACGTCGGATTTCGCCAACTCGATCGGCGTTCGGCCGGCGGGGGTCGATGATCGCGTCTGGGCAGGAAGCAGAACGTGCCGACAAACAGGACGGCACCGATCGCCACGGCCCACCATCCCGGGAGCCCGAACTCCTCCTCGCCGACCACGCCCGCCATCGCTCCGGCCAGCAGCCAGCCACCCCAGCGCAGCGGTGACGACGCCGACCAGGCACCCTGCCGCTTTTGCGCCGACCGGAGCGTTCGAAACGTCGATTCCGGTTGCTCGCCGGCACTTGGGACAGCCGAAACCGACGACTCGATCAGTGCGGCGGGCCGACGGTGCGGCGGGCGCAGGGGCCAGGGGTGCGGCGGGCGCAGAGGGGCGGCGGGCGGGCGCGGCGCGTGCAGTGGGGCGGCGCCCGGAGTGGGGCGGCGCGCGATCTGTAACACCGGCGTCACCCGACCGCCGCCTGCCGAACACCGTCGACGGCCTACCCTCTGCCGATGACTGTGGCCCCCGTCCGCCTCCGGCCCGTCGACCTGGTCATCCACGCGGAGCGGGCGATGATCGACGGCACCGAGCAGAGTGCGAGCCTGCTGATCCGGATGGGCCGCATCGTCGGAATCGAGGAGTACGGCGCATCGCCGCCCAGCAAGCGGGTCGCGACCCTGCTCTCGGACGAGGTACTGATCCCGGGTCTGGTCGACACCCATGTGCACATCAACGAGCCCGGCCGGACCGAATGGGAGGGGTTCGACACCGCGACCCGGGCGGCCGCCGCCGCGGGCGTGACGACGCTGATCGACATGCCGCTGAACTCCCTCCCGCCCACGCTGACGGCGCAGGCGTTGGCCGCGAAGAGGGTCGCAGCCCGCGGCCGGTGCCGGGTCGACGTCGGTTTCTGGGGCGGCAGCGTTCCGACCAATCTCGACGATCTCCCGGAGTTGTTCGCCGCCGGGGTGTTCGGGGTCAAATGCTTCCTGCAGGACTCGGGCGTTCCGGAGTTCCCGCCGCTGACCACCGGAGAACTGCGGGCGGCGATGCGGGTCATCGCCGGCGTCGGCGGGCTGCTGCTGGTGCATGCCGAGGACCCCGGGGTGCTGCACACGGCGCCGGTGCCGCAAGGCCCGAGCTACAACGCGTTCGTCGATTCCCGGCCGGCGTCAGCCGAGATCGGTGCGATCGAAGCATGTATCGAGGCGGCGACCGTCACCCGCTGCCGGACGCACATCGTCCACCTGTCCAGCGCGGGCGGGACGGCAGCCATCAGGCGCGCAAAGGCCAACGGCGTGCCGATCACCGCGGAGACCTGTCCGCATTACCTGACGTTCGCGGCGGAGACGATCCCCGACGGTTCCCCGCAGTTCAAGTGCTGCCCGCCGATCCGGGGCGGCGCTGACCGCGAGGCGCTCTGGGAGGGCCTGGCCGACGGCACGATCGACATCGTGGTCACCGACCATTCGCCCAGCACCCCCGAGCTCAAGCTGCTGGATGTCGGCGATTTGGGCATGGCGTGGGGCGGGATCGCGTCGTTGCAGTTCGGTTTCGCCAGTGTCTGGCACGAAGCCCGCAAGCGGGGCATTCCACTCTCGACGGTGCTGAGCTGGATGTCCTACGGCCCCGCCGAACTCGCCGGCCTGGAGCACAAGGGCCGGATCGAAATCGGGGCCGACGCAGACCTCGTCGCTCTGGCGGATGACGAAACCTTCACCGTCACATCGGACCTCATCCGGCACCGGCATCCGATCACCCCGTACCTCGGGCGTGAGCTGTCGGGGGTGGTGCGCGCCCGCTGGCTCCGCGGGACCGAACTGACGGACGAGATGATCGCCGGGAAGCTGCTCACCCACGATGCGCAGCGCAGAGTCGATGGGGGAGTCGCCGACGGGGAATAGTGTCCCCGACGATCCGCGACATCATCTGCGGCCCAGCAGCACCCGCCGAGCAACTGCTGACCCCTGCCTGGTAGCCGTCGCACCACGGCTGGCCGACCCATGCGGTCGCGGCCGTTCCTACCGAGCTACTTCGCCCCGCCAACTTTTTCAGATATATCCACGGTGTCACGACAGCGCAACATCCGGTGGTTATCTTTCCGCTGTCCCCATTGTCGCGAGCGCAACGGCGCACCCGCAGCTCACTTCCAGCCGATATCGCCGCCCGATGTGCAGTTCCCATCTCGACAGCCGGGCGGACCCGTTCCCGGACGGCCGACATCGGCCGATACCGGCGCACCCACCACCGCCTGCCGGACCGGATCAGCCCGGTCACCTCATCGCTCCGTCGACCCGCACAGGAGTTCGTCATGACCGACACCACCACCTCACCGGATCCCGGCGGCCCGGCCCCTGGAGGCGCACCCGGCGCCGTCCTGGAGTCGCACGAGCACCTGGCCGGAGCGGGTCTGATCAAGCCCGGCTACGCGCCCCGTTTGACCAACGAGGACCTCGCGCCGCTGAAGAAGCAGACGTGGACGTCCTACAACTTCTTCGCGTTCTGGATGTCGGACGTGCACAGCGTCGGCGGGTACGTCACTGCCGGCAGCCTATTCGCGCTGGGGTTGGCGGCCTGGCAGGTGCTGATCGCGCTGCTGGTGGGCATCACCATCGTGTACTTCCTGTGCAATCTCGTTGCCCGGCCCAGCCAGGCCACCGGCACTCCCTACCCGGTGGCGTCGCGGATTTCCTTCGGTGTGCTGGGTGCCAACATCCCGGCCATCATCCGCGGGTTGATCGCTGTCGCCTGGTACGGCATCCAGACCTACCTGGCGTCGGTCGCGCTCGTGCTGCTTGCGCTCAAGCTGTGGCCCGGACTCGCCCCGTACGCGGATGTCAGCGAGCACGGGCTCTTCGGCCTGTCACTGCTCGGCTGGATCGGGTTCGGCGTCATGTGGATCGCTCAGGCGATCGTGTTCTGGCGCGGCATGGAATCGATCCGCAAGTTCATCGACTTCTGCGGGCCCGCGGTCTATGTGGTGATGTTCCTGCTCGCCGGTTACCTGGTGATGGAGGCCGGTTGGTCGAACATCGATTTCAACCTCGCCGAGGGCGGCATCACGCTGACCGGATGGGCGGTCCTGCCGGTCCTGCTGTCGGCCATCGCGCTGGTGGTGTCGTACTTCTCCGGCCCGATGCTGAACTACGGCGACTTCGCCCGCTACGGCAAGAGTTTCGACGCGGTCAAGAAGGGCAACTTCCTCGGTCTGCCGGTCAATTTCCTGGTGTTCTCTCTGCTTGTCGTGGTCACCGCGGCGGCGACCCGACCGGTTTTCGGTGAACTCATCATCGACCCGGTGCACACCGTCGCCCGGCTCGACAACGTGTATGCCGTCATTCTTGGCGCGCTGACGTTCATGATCGCCACCGTCGGCATCAACATTGTTGCGAATTTCGTCTCGCCGGCCTTCGACTTCTCGAACGTGAACCCGCAGAAGATCAGCTGGCGGATGGGCGGCATGATCGCTGCGGTCGGGTCCGTGCTGATCACCCCGTGGAATCTCTACAACAGCCCCGAGACGATTCACTACACGCTCGACACACTCGGCGCATTCATCGGACCGCTGTACGGCGTGCTCATCGCCGACTATTACCTGGTGAAGCGCCGCAGGGTCGACGTCGACGCGCTGTACACGCTGGACCCGAACGGCAAGTACCACTACAAGAAGGGCTACAACCCGATCGCCGTCATCTCCACCGCGATCGCCGCCATTGCCGGAATGCTGGTCGTCTTCTTCGGTTCCTCCGAGGCGGCCACCTACACCTGGTTCATCGGCGCCGGCACCGCATTCGCGCTGTACATGCTGGGCAGCCGTTTCCTCGGCGCCAAGGCGAATTACCCGGACCCGGCCCCGTCCGACGTGCTGACCTGATCGCGTCGTTCAAGGACCCGGGAAGGACCCATCGATGCTCATCAAGGTGATTAATCCCAACACGACCTGGGCGATGACGGAGAAGATCGGCGCCTGCGCGCGGTCGGTCGCCGCGGCGGGCACCGTCATCGACGCGGTGAGCCCGTCCATGGGTCCGGCCTCGATCGAGAGCCATTACGACGAGGCGCTGTCCATGCCGGGCGTGTTGGAGGAGATCGCCAAGGGTGAGCGGGACGGGGTCGACGGGTATGTGCTGGCCTGTTTTGGTGACCCGGGGCTGGACGCCGCGCGGGAGTTGGCGTCCGGCCCCGTGGTTGCCATCGCCGAGGCCGGGATGAAGGTCGCGACCTACCTCGGCCGCGGATTCTCCGTCGTGACGACCCTGCAGCGCACCGTCGGCAGGGTCTGGGATCTCGCGGCGCACTACGGCATGCAGTCCGCTTGCCGGAATGTCCGCGCCTGCGAGATCCCTGTCCTGGAGCTCGATCTCCCGGGCTCGCCGGCCCGGGAGGTGATCACCGCGGAGTGCGCCAGAGCCCTCATCGAGGACGGATCGGACGTGATCGTTCTCGGCTGCGCGGGAATGGCCGATCTGGCCGCTGAGATCAGCGCACGGATCGCGGTGCCGGTGGTGGACGGTGTCGCCGCGGCCACCACCGTGGTGCAATCCCTGGTGACGATGGGACTGGCCACCAGCACCCGAGGCGAGTTCGCGGCACCGGGCGCGAAGGACGTCAGCGGCCTGTTGCGCGAGTTCGCCCTGACATGACGGGACACTGACATGACGGGACAACGGTGGCTGCAGTCCCACGACGATCGGCGCTGATCGCCCGGCTGCGCGGCGACCTGGCCGTCGACGTGACCGGGCGCGGCCAGCAGGTCATCCTCGACGAACTCCGCCAGGTGATCCTGGACGGTGACGCCCCGCCCGGTACCGCCATTCCCGTCGACGAGGTCGCAGAGTTGTTCGGGGTCAGCCGTATCCCGGTTCGGGAGGCCCTCAAGACGCTGATCGGCGAGGGCCTGGTCGAACACCGGCCGCGTTCCGGCTACACGGTCGCGCAGCTGACCCTGGCCGAGTTGCAGGAGATCTATGTGGTGCGCGGTGTGCTGGAGCAGGCCGCGATCGCTTCTTCCGTCGTTGCAGCAGGGCCGGGCGACGACCGAGCGGTGCAGGGCGCCTACGACGACCTGTGCGTCGCCGAGCACGAGTCGGACCACCGCGGCTACCACCGGGAGAGCCGACGATTCCACCTGGCGCTGCTGGCGCCCGCCCGCACCCAGCGGCTGATGCGGATGCTCGAGTCGGCGTGGAACCTCACCGAACCCGTCCAGCCGATGTCGCAGATCCCAGCGGCCGAACGGGCCGCCCTGCACGGCGAGCACCGCGCGATGCTGGACGCCTTCCTGACCAGGGATGCGGCCGGGTTGCTGGCGGTGTCGGCCGAGCATCATGTGCACCTCGAGCGGTCGATCGCGGCGCTGCCGCGGGACAGCTCGGTGTTCGCCTGGTCCGGCGACGGTTCCGACCGTCATGAGGCGGTTGACTAGCTGGAGCCGGGAGGCTCTCGCCTTCAGCGACTGTTCAGCGTGCCGCAAGCCACCCGCCGCATCCTCTGATGGTCAGATCCGGCAAGGACCGGCCAGCAACGATGAGGGACAGTGGATGGCACAGGAACGCTTGTCAGTGGCGGAGAGCCGGCCGGTGGCCGCTCCGCGCAATCGCACGATGATCGTGGTCGGGTCCGTGTTTCTCGTGGTGGGACTCGCCATCGGGACCGTGCTGGTCCTCCTCGGGTCGCGCGACTACTCCACCTACACCGGCAGGGCCCAGGCGACGGTGGTGTCCGTGACGACCGACACCAGCAAGAGCTCCTCGGGTCAGACCCGGACGAGTCGCAGCTACGACGTTCGGTTCAGCACCGGCGATCGCACGATCACCGTGCAGGACATCGGCGGGGTGCACACGGGGGACTACGCGTCCGGCGACGTCGTGGGCGTCGCATTCCCGCCCGACGGCCCGGAGGAGGCGGTGTGGGCGTACACCGTCGAGGGCGGGCAGCAGGTTCTGCTCTACGTGGGGCTGGCGGTGGGCATCGTCTTCGCCGCGCTCGGTGCGCTCATCCTGGTGCTGGGACTGCGCCGCCGAGGTGCCGGGCAGCCGGTCGTGCCGGGCAGTGGGGTGAGCGGGCCGGAGCAACCCGACCCGGGGCCGGCAGCGGAGATCGACCGGGCCTGGACGTTCGACGAGGTCGTCTCCGACCTCGTCCGGCGCACGTCCGGCACTCCCTACACGGTTGACCGATCCGGCTCATCGGTGACGGTGCGGGTGGACCTCGCCGACACCAGTTGGTGGGCGCTGCTGCAGCGACAGGGCTTGCAGAAGTCGTATTCGACCACCCTGACCGCCGTCGGGCCTTCCACCGTGGCGCGGTCGGACAGCGAGCAGGAGGTGGACTGGGCGGCCGGACCGGACGGCCGGCTGACTCCGGTTGTCACCGGCCGGATGTCGACGACCGAGGGCAGGGTGTGGGCCCTGGGATCGGAGCAGATCTGGGCAGTGGGGCCGACGAGTGTCAGCAAGGTCGTCGACTACCGTCTCGACTCCGCTGAACTGCAGGGCCTGATCGCTCAGACCCTGCACCGGGCGGGGTGGTCCACCGCGCTGGACACGCAGTCGCGGATCGGCCTCTGGGTCGCGGCGGTGGCCGGCACCGGCGCCGTAGCGACGGTTCTCGTGCTGCTGCTGCGCTGAGCGGGCATCCGGGTGCGACGGGGAGAGTCACCGGGTTCACAGTGTGGTGCCACCAGGCCCGGGCGGGCCGCGCGGACCTGGCTAGGCTCCCCTTTGCTGAAGCTCGAAGGACGGCGTGTCCGGGAGCCCGGTACGCCCGGGGCCAGGGTGGGAAGGAGAGCCGATGACCGCTCCGGCGCCGACCGCCGGCCCCACGCTGACCGTCGCGGAATTCGACACGGCACCCGCCGACGAGGTGCGGGAGTTGCTGGCGGCGTGCCTCGACATTCCGCGATGGGTGGACGAAGTGGCGGACGGCCGCCCGTATCGACGCCGCGAGGCGCTGTTCGAGCAGGCCGCCGGCAGTGCCGAGCGTGTGCAGTGGGACGAGGTGGCGGGAGCGCTCGCCCGTCATCCCCGGATCGGGCAGACGACATCAGGGGACTCGGCCGACGCCAGGTTGTCCGCCGCCGAGCAGTCCGGTGTCCGGCCCGCCGAGCGACAGGCCCTCGCCGAGGGCAACGCGGCGTACGAGAGGCGTTTCGGATACCTCTATCTCATCTGTGCGAGCGGGCTCAGCGGCGCGCAGATGCTCGCCGCGCTGAAGCAGCGGCTGAACAACGACGAGCTGACGGAACGGCGCGTCGTCGTCGAGGAACTCGGCAAGATCTCGGCACTCCGGTTACAGAAGGCGGTGACGGAATGACGGACATCGTCCGGATCAGCACCCACGTCCTGGACTCGGTCCTCGGCCGGCCGGCAGCGGGCATCCCGGCGGTGCTCGAGCGGCTCGCCCCGGATGGCACGCCCACCGACGTCGGGCACGGTGTCACCGACCCCGACGGCCGGATCGGGCAGCTCAATGCCATGCCGCTCGCGCCTGGCGAATTCCGGCTGACGCTCAGCACCGGCGGCTACTTCGAGCAGCATCACCCGGCGGTGTTCTACCCGTCGATCGTGGTGCGGTTCCTGTTGTCCGGCGACCGCGAGCACTACCACATCGCCGTGCTGGCCAGCACTTACGCGTTCACCACCTATCTCGGCAGCTGACCGTCCCCGGTCGGCCGACCCAGGTGTGAATGCGGCAGATACACGGTCGACACATTGCTTTGCCAGGATGGCCAGCGTCCTGCAGGGTGATGCGTCTTGCCGGGTGATGTTGGGATGCCGCGCGACGACGGAGGAGCTGACCAGATGGCCATCGTTCTTGGGGCGAACCAGTACGGCAAGGCCGAGGTTCGCATGGTGCACATCGACCGCAGCAGCCCCGTGCACCAGATCACCGACGTCAATGTGACGAGTCAGTTGATCGGCGACTTCGCCGACACCCACCTGACCGGTGCCAATGACGCCGTCATCGCGACCGACACGCAGAAGAACACCGTCTACGCCATGGCCCGCACCGGCGGGTATTCGTCGCCGGAGGAATTCGCGCTGCGGCTGGCGCGGAATTATGTCGACAAGTACGAGCAGGTGACCGGCGCCCGGATGGCCGTCGAGCAGTACTCCTGGGACCGGATCTCCACCTCTTCCGGCCCGCACGACCATGCCTTCTCGAAGGGCACCGCGGAGGCCCGGACGACCGTAATCCGCAAGGACGGCGACAACGAGTCGGTGATCTCCGGGCTGACCGGGCTGGTGGTGCTCAAATCCACCGGAAGCGAATTCTGGGGGTTTCCCGAGGTCGAATACACCTCGCTGGTGGAGACCACCGATCGCATCCTGGCCACCGCGGTGACCGCGCGGTGGCGCTATGTCGGCACTGACATCGACTGGGACAAGAGCTTTGTCGCGATACGGAACGCACTGCTGGAGGAATTCGCCAACACCCACAGCCTGTCCCTGCAGCAGACGCTGTATGCGATGGGCAAAGGCGCGCTCGAAGCTGTCCCGGAGGTCGGGGAGATCCGGCTGTCGCTGCCGAACAAGCACCATTTCCTGGTCGACCTCGAGCCGTGGGGACTGGACAACCCGAATCAGGTGTTCTACGCGGCCGACCGCCCGTACGGGCTGATCGAGGCGTCCGTGCTGCGTGATGACGCCCCGCCCGCCGGTTCTGCGTGGGAAGGCATCGCCGCGTTCATCTAGGCCGAGTTGCATCGCGACGAGCGGCCGCCGCCTGGAAGAGCACGGCCAGTTCCGCGGCCACCCCGATCGCGATCATCGCGGGCTCCTTACCGGTGATGGCGGGGGAGCCGATGGGGCTGGTGATCCGGGCGATTGTCGACGTGCCGTGACCGGCCGCAGCGAGCCGGCGACGGAAGCCCGACCATTTGGTGGTAGACCCGATCAGCCCGATACTTCCGAGCTGCGGCAGCCGAAGTGCGGTGTCACACAACGCGAAATCCTCGGCGTGGTCGTGCGTCATGATCAGCACATGGGCGCCGCGGGGGAGGGACTCCAGGATTCGTTCGCCGAGCAGTTCGTGGTGCACCGTGACGTCCGCCGCCCCGTCGGTGATTCCGGAGAGCCGTAGCTGGTCGAGCTGGTCGGCCCGTGAATCGATCAGGTGCAGCTTGAACGTCCAATCGGGACAGGATCCGCGCCAGCTCGAAGCCGACGTGCCCGACGCCGAAGATCGCCACCACCGGGCGGGCCGGGAGCGGCTCGAGCAGCAGGGTGACCTCACCGCCGCAGCACTGCCGGCCGTGCTGGTTGCGGGCGTGCTCGCTGAGCGTCGACGTGCGGGTTTCCGGGCGGGTACCGCCGTCGGCGATCAGTTCCCGGGCGCGGCGCACGGCCGATTCCTCGAGGTTGCCGCCCCCGACGCTGCCCCATGCGGAGTCCGCCGCGACCACCATCTTCGCCCCGGCATCCCGCGGCGCGTGCCCGCGGACCTCGACCACCGTGACCAGCACACCCGGCGAACCGTCCCGGCGAAGTTGCGCAATGGCGCTGAGCCAATCCATCGGTCACACCTCCACGAGGGCGGGCAGCGTCTGCCCGCCGTTCGCTTCCGCCGGACCTGTCGGCGAGCAGGCCGACCGGGCTGCCTCGATCGCCCAGTAGACGGCTTCCGGGGTTGACGGGCAGCCCAGGTCCACGGACCAACCGGCCGGCCCGAACGCGGCGACCGCGTCCCGCAGGGCCTCGCGGACGCTGAAGGCCAGCATCAACGGTGGCTCGCCGACCGCCTTGGAGCCATACACGACCCCGGATTCGGTGGCCCGCTCGAACAAGTGCACGACGAATGTCTCCGGCATCTCGGAAAAGCTCGGGATCTTGTACGTGCTGGCGGCCTGGGTGTCGAGCCGGCCCCGGTGTGGGCCGTCGCCGGTGTTCCAGCGCAGCTCCTCGAGCGTCAACCACCCGGTGCCCTGGACGAAACCGCCCTCGATCTGGCCGATGTCGACCAGCGGGGAAAGGCTGTCGCCGACGTCCTGGACGATGTCGGTGCGCAGCAGCCGGTACGCGCCGGTGAACCCGTCGACCTCGACCTCGGAGACCGCGGCACCGTAGGCGAAGTATTTGAACGGCTCGCCCTGCATCCGTTCGGCATCCCAGTGCAGCCCCTCGGTCCGGTAGTAACCGGCCGCCCAGAGCTGCACCCGCTGAAAGTAGGCGTCCCGGACGACCTCGGCGAACGGGATCATCCGGTCGTGGAATCCGATGCCGGTGACGAGTCCGTCGGTGAACCGGACGTCATCCGGATGGATGCCCAGCTTTCCCGCCGCGACGGCACTGAGCCTGCCGCGGATCTGCTCGCAGGCATTTTTGATCGCGCCGCCGTTGAGGTCTGCGCCCGAACTCGCCGCCGTCGCCGACGTGTTCGGCACCTTGTCGGTGCGGGTCGGCGCGAGCCGGACAAAGGCCAGCGGAACTCCGAGCGCGGTGGCCGCGACCTGGATCATCTTGGTGTGCAGGCCCTGTCCCATCTCGACGCCGCCGTGGTTGATCAGCACGGAGCCGTCTCTGTAGACGTGCACCAGGGCGCCGGCCTGGTTGAACGCCGTCAGGTTGAACGAGATGCCGAACTTGACCGGCGTCATGCCGAGGGCGCGTTTGGTGTGCGGATGGGTGCTGTTGAACTCAGCGACGCAGGCCTTGCGGCGGGCGAAGTCGCTCCGTTCGCGCAGGATCGACCAGATCGCCTCCAGCCGCTCCGCGTGCCGCACCGGCTGCCCGTACGGCGTGGTCTGGCCGGGTGAGTAGAAGTTGTTGCGCCGCAGCACTTCCGGCGCGACGCCGAGCAGCGGCGCGCAGCGGCCGATGATGTCCTCCAGGACGATCATGCCTTGCGGCCCACCAAAGCCGCGGAAGGCCGTCTGCGATGTCTTGTTGGTCTTCGCGATCCTGCCGTGTACCTCGATGTCGGGTACCCAGTAGGCATTGTCGATGTGGCACAGGGCTCTGGCGAGCACCGGTTCGGACAGGTCGAGGCTCCAGCCACCGTCGCTGGTCAGCGTGGCTTTGAGCGCGCACAGCCGGTGTTCGGCGTCGAAACCCACTTCCCAGCCGGCGTGGAACGGGTGCCGCTTCCCGGTCATCGTGATGTCCTGTGTCCGGTTGAGCCGGAGCAGAACGGGTCTGCCGGTCAGCGTCGCGCCGAGCGCCGCGACGGCCGCGAAGCCGTGCGGCTGCATCTCCTTGCCGCCGAAACCCCCACCGAGGCGAAGGCACTGCACGGTGACGCGGTGACTGGACACCCCGAGCACGTGCGCGACGATCTCCTGCGTCTCGGTCGGATGCTGGGTGCTGGACTGGACGAAGAGCTGCCCGTCTTCGTCGATCAGGGCCAGCGCGGCGTTGGTCTCCAGGTAGAAGTGCTCCTGGCCGCCGAACTCGAACTCACCGCTGAACCGGTACGCGGCCGACTCCAGTGCTGTCGCCGCATCGCCGCGGGCGACGGTTCGCTGGTGTCCCTGGAAGCTCTGCGCCGCAATGGCTTCGGTCAACGTGAGCAAGGACGGCAATGGCTCGTAGGCTACCCGGATCGCCTCGGCTCCCATCCTGGCCGCCTCCAGCGTCTCGCCGAGAACCCAGCAGATCGCGTGACCGTAGAACATGACCTCGTCGGGGAAAAGCGGTTCGTCATGCTTGATGCCGGCGTCGTTGATGCCGGGGACATCAAGGGCAGTCAGCACCCTGACCACGCCGGGAACGGCCAGCGCGGGGTCGGTGTCCAGGGTGACCACGCGGGCGTGCGCGTGCGGCGCCTGCAGTGGCCAGGCGTGCAGCAGGTCCTTGGTGCGTACCTCGAGATCGTCGGTGTACAGCGCCTTCCCGGTGACGTGCAGGGCGGCGCTCTCGTGCGGCAGGGCCAGTCCCACCTTGGGGTCGACCGGGCGATCGGCCAGCGAGCCGTGTGCGGTGCTCATGACGTTCGGGCCTCCTGCGTCGTCGTTCGGGGGTTCTCGGCGTAGAACTTGCGCAACGCGGCGCCGAGCATCGCCGATCGGTAGGCCGCGCTCGCCCGGTGATCGCTGATCGGCGTCGCCTCGCCGATCAGGATCTCGGCCGCGCGATCCACGGTGTCCTGATTCCACGGCTGACCGGTCAGTGCGGCCTCTGCGGCAGCGGCGCGGATCGGCATGGCCGCCACACCACCGAGCCCGATCGTGATCTCGCGCACCGCCGGTTCGCCGGAATTCTCCAGCTTGAGAGCGAAAGCGACCGCGACACTGGAGATGTCGTCGAAACGCCGTTTGGAGATCTTGTGGAACGCGCTGATCGGCGCGAGCGGCAGCGGGATCCTGACCGACCTGATCAGCTCGTCGGCGTGCTTCACCGTTCGCCGGTACCCGGTGAAGTATTCGGCCAGCGGGACCTCCCGCTCACCCGCCGCGGATGCGAGCACCAAAGAGGCGCGCAGCGCCAGCAGCGCAGGCGGGCTGTCGCCGATCGGTGACGCCGTGCCGAGGTTGCCGCCGAACGTCGCCCCGTTGCGGATCAGCCGTGACGCGAACTGCGGGAACAGCTGGGCGAGCAGCGGCACCCGGCCGGCCAGTCCGTGCTCGATCTCCGAGAGGGTCAGCGCCGCACCGATGTCGATGCTGTCTGTGCCGATCGTCAGCTCGCGCAACTCCGGGAGCCGGTCGATGCCGACGGTCAGGTCGGCACGGGCGTGCCGGATGTTCAGCTCGACACCCCAGTCGGTCGAACCGGCCACCAACCGTGCGTCCGGATGCTCGGCGAGCAGGCTGAGCGCCTCGCCGAGATGGGCCGGCCTGCGGTAGTCGCCCAGGCCGTTGAAGGCCTCGGTGGCGGCCGGCGGCGGCGCCGGACGATCGAGCCGGGCGAACAACGGGTCGGCCTCGGTCGGTTGGCCCAGCGCGTAGGCGGCGTCCCGGATGGGCCGGTACCCGGTGCACCGGCACAGGTTTCCGCTCAGGGCGTGCAGATCGAAACCGTTCGGACCGTGTTCGTGATCAGGGGCCAGCCCGGGTGATGTGGGGTCGGGAGAGGTGGGGTCGGGAACGGTCTGGTCTGCAGCCGGTTCCCCGTTGCCGTCGATCGGGCGTTCCGCGGCCACTCCGCTGGAGTTCGGTTCCGCCTCAGCGGCCCGTTCCGCGCGGTGCTCGGCGGACGGGCGGCGGTCGGTCCGGTAGTACTCCGCCGCCATCGAGCAGATGAACCCCGGCGTGCAGAACCCGCACTGCGACCCGCCCCGCTCCGCCATCTCCCGCTGCACCGGGTGCAGGCCCTCGGGACCGGCCAGGCCCTCGGCGGTGATGATCTCCTGGTTGTCCAGGCCGGCGGCCGGCACCAGACAGGAATTGATGGCCGTCCAGCGTGCGCCATTGCCGTCGGGCCGTGCCACCAGCACCGCGCACGCCCCGCACTCGCCCTCGGCGCAGCCCTCCTTGGTCCCGGTGAACCCGGCGAACCGAAGCCACTCGAGGAGGGTGACGTGGCCGCCGACGTCGCCCAGGCCGAGGCTCCGGCCGTTGACCGTCAGCGAAGGCTTCATGGTGGCGAACTCCTGTCCTGTCATGCTCCTCGACCCAGAGTGCCCCTCCCGGTCGCTCGCGTCACGCGCGGTGCCCTTCTTCCCCCTGGTGGCGGTGTGCGGTCAACAGCTCCAGCAACCGCTGCATCACCCAACATCGTCGATATTGACGATGCGTAACACCTCGTTTACGCCGCTCACCTTGTCCGGCAACGTCACCGGACCACAGTGCGCAGGTCAGATTCTCGCGGGGGACGCAAGCGTCCGATCCGACACCGTTCCACTGGAGGCGACAGATGGGATTTCGGCGCACGCTCGGACCGGACGGAAAGCCGCTCGAATCGGTCGATGAACTGCCGCCCTGGCGGCAACTGATTCCGCTCGGCCTGCAGCATGTGCTGGCCCTGTATGCGGGCGCGGTTGCGGTCCCGCTGGTGGTCGGCGGCGCGCTGATCGCCGCCGGAAAATTGAACCCGGACGATCTCGGTTACCTGGTCACGGCTGACCTCTTCGTCGCGGGGATTGCCACGCTGATCCAATCCATCGGATTCAAATGGTTCGGCGTCCGTCTACCATTGATGCAGGGCTGCACCTTCGCAGCGGTCTCGCCGATGATCGTCATCGGCTCGCAATACGGCGTCGGCGCCATTTATGGCTCGGTGATCGCATCCGGCATCTTCATGATGCTGCTGGCCCCGATGTTCGCGAAACTGGTGCGATTCTTCCCGCCGCTGGTCACCGGAACGGTCATCCTCATCATCGGGTTGTCGCTGTTCGGGGTCGCCGCGAACTGGGTGGGCGGCGGCGTCATCACCGCTGACGGCGCACCGATGAAGAATGTCGCGCTGGCCGCCGGGACCCTGGTGCTGATCGTGCTGATCGAACGCTTCGCACCGCCCGCCCTCGCCCGCATCTCGATCCTGCTCGGCATCGTCATCGGAACGGTCGTTGCCATTCCACTGGGAATGGTGCACTGGGACAACGTGCCCAGTGCCGACTGGGTCGGCGTCACCACGCCGTTCTATTTCGGGTTCCCGATCTTCGAGGTTTCGGCCATCGTGTCGATGTGCATCGTCGCCCTGGTGATCATGACGGAGACCACCGGCGACATCCTGGCGATCGGCGAGATCGTCGACGTGAAGATCGACAGCCGGCGACTCGCGGACGGCCTGCGTGCTGACGGGCTTTCCACCGTGCTCGGCGGGGTCTTCAACACCTTCCCGTACACGGCGTTTGCGCAGAACGTGGGCCTCGTCTCGATCACCGGCGTACGAAGCCGGTTCGTCGCCACGTTTGCAGGTGCCGTGCTGATCCTGCTCGGTCTCACGCCCAAGATGGGCGCCATTGTCGAGGGTATTCCGCAGCCTGTCCTCGGCGGCGCCGGAATTGCCCTGTTCGGGATGGTTGCCGCCAGTGGCGTGCGCACACTGTCGACGGTGAAGTTCAACAATCGCAACATCCTGGTCGTCGCGATCTCGTTGGGAGTCGCGATGATCCCGGTCGTCCGGGATTCCTTCTACAACGACTTCCCGGACTGGTTCAAGACCATCTTCCACTCGGGCATCAGCGCCGGCGCGATCGTCGCGATCCTGCTCAACCTGCTGCTCAATTCGGACAAGCAACGCGCGCTGTACGAGTCGGAGGAGCGGTCGACCATTTCCGGTCACGACGCGGTCAGGGAGAATCCGATGGTGGAGCCGTTCGGTGAGGCCGCGCAGATCCCGCGGCAGGTCGACCACCCGTTCGAGGTGCCGCAACCGGGGCGCAAGCGGCACGCCCATTCTGAGCAGGATTCGGCACGAGAGAATTGATGGCCGCGCTGTCCGGTTGCTGATCGGGGCCATCATGGACAGCGCGCACATCGTTGTTTCCGCCGGTGCCTGCCGGTCGGCCTTCATCGAGAGGAATGCTCTGTGAGCAGTCGGATCACCGTCTCCGGTCCATCTGTGGAGTGCATGGATGACGTCCTGACGCCGGCTGCGCTGGCCTTCCTGGAAGAGCTGCACGTGCGCTTCGCCGCCCGTCGCGACGAGCTGCTGGCAGCCCGCCAGTGCCGTCGGGACGCTGTCGCCGTCGGGGGGCCCCTGGATTTCCTGCCGGAGACGGCCGATGTGCGGGCGGGTGACTGGGTCGTCGCGCCGATCCCTGACTACCTGGCCGACCGCCGGGTCGAGATCACCGGGCCGACGGACCGCAAGATGACGATCAATGCGCTCAACTCCGGCGCCAAGGTGTGGCTGGCCGACCTCGAAGACGCGAACACCCCCGCCTGGAGCAACGTCATCGCAGGACAGATCAACCTGCGTGACGCGATCCGGCGCACTGTCGAGCTGGACCAGGGCGGCAAGTCGTACCGGCTGAAAGCCGACACCCAACTCCCGGTCATCGTCCCGCGGCCCCGCGGCTGGCATCTGCCGGAGAAGCACCTGACGGTCGACGGGGCGCCGCTGGTCGGTGCGCTGGTCGACTTCGGCCTGTACTTCTTCCACAACGCCGAGGAGTTGCTCGCACGCGGTGCCGGGCCTGCGTTCTACCTGCCGAAGATGGAGTCGCATCTCGAGGCGCGGCTCTGGGCCGAGGTGTTCGCGTTCTCCGAGGACGCGCTCGGCCTGGAACACGGAACGATTCGGGCCACGGTGTTGATCGAGACGATCTGGGCCGCATTCGAAATGGATGAGATCCTGTACGAGCTGCGCTACTACGCCGCCGGGTTGAACGCCGGCCGCTGGGATTACCTCTTCTCCATCGTGAAGACCTTCCGCGACGCCGGCGATCAGTACGTGCTCCCCGACCGCAACACGATCACGATGGCGGCGCCGTTCATGAAGGCGTACTCCGACCTGCTGGTGGCCACCTGCCACCGCCGCGGTGCCTACGCGATCGGCGGGATGGCGGCGTTCATCCCGTCCCGCCGGGACCCTGAGATGAACGCCGTGGCGTTCGACAAGGTGCGCGCCGACAAGACCCGCGAGGCCGACGCCGGATACGAGGGATCGTGGGTGGCGCACCCCGACCTGGTGCCGATCTGCCAGGAAATCTTCGACGCCGCTCTCGGCGACCGGCACGACCAGCTCGACAAGGTGCTGCCGCCGGTGCATGTCACCGCGAAGGACCTGCTGGACATCCGGTCGCTGCCGCTCTCCGTCACGGCGAAGGGTCTGCGGGACAACATCGAGGTGGCGCTCGAGTACACCGTCAACTGGCTCGCCGGCAGCGGGGCCGTCGGCATCAACAACCTGATGGAGGACGCAGCGACAGCGGAGATCTCGCGGTGCCAGGTGTGGCAGTGGCGGCGGAACCGGGTGGTGATGGACAACGGCCGGCGGGTGAGCGCGCGCGCTGATCACGATGTTGCTCGATTCGGCCACCGAGCGGTTGGCGGACACCTGGTCGGAGCAGCCGCACGGGCGAGAACTGCTGGCCGACAGCCGCAACCTGATCTACGACCTGTGCACCGGGGATGCGTTCGTCGACTTCCTGACGCTGCCCGCCTACGATTTGCTGCCCTGACGGGATCGCTTGTTGACGGGGCAGCTCCGCGTTGACCCGGCTGCGCTTGACCCCGGCTTCATCCCCCGTTCCAGTCGCTCACCCGCCGCGGGCGGCTTGCCGGTCGCCGCTGTCGGTGCCATCGGCGACGATGTGCTCGCCCGCTACCTGATCCCGAGGCGCGGTTCCGGGCCTGCCGCAGCAGCCTCGCGGATACGGGGGTGCGGGTGGCCGGGCGACGGATCACGACGAGACCCCTTCGCCGCGTCGACGGTGAGCAGGTCGGTGACGGTGGTGCTCGGGACGGCTGGCCGTGGACCATGCCTGCGGTCGCCTCGCTGGTGAGCAACGGCCTCGACCTCGGACCGCTGACCGTCCTGGTGGGCGAGAACGGGTCCGGCAAGTCGACAGTGGTCGAGGCCATCGCGATGGCCTACGGGATGTCACCTGAAGGTGGTTCCACCGGTGCCCGGCATTCCACCCGGGAGACCGAATCAGAGCTGTGGCGCTACCTCCGGCTGGTGCGGGGCGCCGGCGCATCACGGTGGGGTTTCTTCCTCCGCGCGGAGACCATGCACGGCTTCTACTCGTACCTGGAAGAGCACCCAGGCGGTGGCGACCCCGAGTTTCACGAGATGTCGCATGGTGAGTCGTTCCTGGCGCTGCTCGGCTCCAGCCGGTTCAAGGATGAAGGGCTCTTCGTGCTCGACGAGCCCGAGTCGGCGCTGTCCTTCTCCGGCTGCCTCGCCCTGGTCGCTCTGCTGCACCAGCTCACCGTCAAGGGCCACGCCCAGGCCATCATCGCGACGCATTCGCCGCTCGTCGCGTCGGTTCCAGGTGCGCGAATCTTCGAGCTGGGCGACTGGGGACTGTGCGAGACACCCTGGGCGGACCTGGCTCTGGTAAGGAACTGGCGAGCCTTCATGGCGGATCCGGCGGTGTACCTTCGGCACGTCGTCGAGTGATCCCGGGTGTCGTCGAGGACCGGGAGTGGGACTGACGGCAGTCGTCAGCCGCGCACCCGGTCGAGGAAGGCGATCGTCCGCCGCAGCAGGTCCGCCAACCGCTGGTCGACGTCGATGCCCGGCGCCGGCCAGACCGAAGCCGTCGCGGCCGGAAGCCGGGCGTACTTCGAGCACGCCAGATCGGCGCAGATGTACGTACCGACAGTGTTGTCGTTCCGCCCTGCAGCACCGGCCCGGCGGGCGACGAACAGGGCAACTCCGCCGCCGGAGTGCGTGGACCGGCACAGCGCGCACATGACCGTCTTGTTGGACACACCCTCGGGTGCCCGCAGAGCCAGACCGGTGAGCCGCTCGCCCTCCCACGCGACCAGGTAACCGCGATGCGGAGCCTTCGGGTCGCGCCATCCGAGATACTCGATGCTGTCCCAATCGGTATCGGCGAACGCGGCGGGAAAGTTCATCCGGGCGGACTCGCCGCGCGAACTGTTGATCATCGAACCGCGGATGTCCGACTGGCTGGCAGGTCTCACTGTGCTGCGCCTCTCCTGACTGTCTGATGACGCCGGACCGTGTCGGTCGCCGGGCCAGCAGGCGACAGTACGCCGAGCGCCCGCGGGCCGTCCGGTTGTTTTCCGGGCCCGGGACACCCCGCTCCAGACCCGGCCCGACACGCAATGGACACATGACTGATGCACAATCTCGCGGACCAGCGCCGAGCAGTTCGGCCCGTCGCGTTTCCGGCGGCGAACCATCGGCCGCCGGACAGGATGAGCGGCACGACTGGCGACAGTTCCGGACCTCACGGTCCGGTCCCGACGAGGAGGCACCGGTGCACCTGACCCCCGCCGACACCGAGAAGCTGCTGCTGGCCGTGGCCGGCATGGTGGCCAGGGACAGGCTGGCCCGCGGAGTCAAGCTCAACTACCCGGAGACCGTCGCACTGCTCACCACCTGGGTGATCGAACGGGCTCGGGACGGCCGGACGGTGGCGGACCTGATGACCAGCGGCCGCGAGGTGCTCAGCCGCGATCAGGTGATGGAAGGGGTCGCCGAGATGCTTCCCGATGTCCAGGTCGAGGCGACGTTCCCGGACGGACGCAAGCTCGTCACCATCCACCAGCCGATCGCGTAAGGAGCGTCATCATGGCTTCCTCGTCTTCCAGCGGGCCGGGCGCGATCCGCACCGCCCCGGGCTTCATCGAGTTGAACGCCGACCGCAGCGACGACGAACGGATCGAGCTGCTGATCGTCAACACCGGTGACCGGCCCGTCCAGATCGGCTCCCACCTGCACCTGCCGGACGCGAACACCGCGCTGGACTTCGACCGGGCGGCCGCCCACGGCTTCCGGCTCGACATCCCGTCCGGCACCTCGCGCCGTTTCGAGCCCGGTGCCTCCCGGTCCGTGGCGGCCGTTGCCTTCAAGGGGAAACGCATCATCCCGGGAATTCAGATCAAGCCCACCGCCGAGCAGGAGCTGTAGATGGTGCAGATACCGCGTTCGGAGTATGCAGCCCTGTACGGGCCGACCGTCGGCGACCAGGTCCGGCTCGGCGACACCGACCTGTGGATCGAGGTCGAGCAGGACCTGACGGCCGGCGGCGAGGAGGCGGTCTTCGGCGGCGGCAAATCCATCCGTGAGTCGATGGCTCAGGGCAGCACCACCCGCGCCGACGGAGCGCCGGACACCGTCATCACCAACGCGATCATCCTCGATCACTGGGGCGTCGTCCGGGCCGACGTCGGTATCCGCGACGGCCGGATCGTCGCGATCGGCCGGTCCGGCAACCCCGATGTGGCCGACGGTGTGCATCCGCTTCTGCAGATCGGGCCGTCCACCGACGTCATCTCCGGTGAGGGGAAGATCCTCACGGCCGGCGGCATCGACGACCACGTGCACCTGATCTCGCCGTCGCAGATCGTCGAGGCGTTGGCGACCGGGTTGACGACGCTGGCCGGCGGCGGTACCGGGCCGTCCGAGGGCACGAAGGCGACCACGGTGACGCCCGGGGCCTGGCACCTGGAGAAGATCCACCGATCGATCGACCCGTACCCGATCAACCTGCTGCTGCTGGGCAAGGGCAACACCGTCTCGATGGAGGGCTTGAAGGAGCAGGCGCTGGCCGGCGCGGGTGGGTTCAAGGTGCACGAGGACTGGGGCTCCACTCCCGCGGCCATCGACGCCGCACTCCGCGGGGCGGACGAGTGGGGGCTGCAGGTCGCGCTGCATTCCGACTCGCTGAACGAGGCCGGCTACGTCGCCTCCACCATCGCCGCGATCGCCGGCCGGTCGATCAGCGCCTTCCACGTCGAGGGCGCCGGCGGCGGGCACTCCCCGGACATCCTGACCCTGGCCGGGCTGCCGAACGTCATCCCCGGGTCGACCAACCCGACGCTCCCGCACACCGTCAACACCGTCGCCGAGCACCTCGACATGCTCATGGTCTGTCACCACCTCAACCCCTCGGTGCCGGAGGACCTCGCCTTCGCCGAGTCCCGGATCCGCGCGACAACCATTGCGGCGGAGGACATCTTGCACGACATGGGGGCTATCTCGCTGACCTCCTCCGACGCGCAGGCGATGGGCCGGATCGGCGAGGTGATCTGCCGGACATGGCAGGTCGCACACGTGATGAAGGCGCGGCGAGGTGACATCGGTGGAGGCATGCCCGCGGACAACTTCCGTGCGAAGCGGTACATCGCGAAATACACCATCAACGCGGCGATCTCGCACGGCATCGACGACGAGATCGGATCCGTCGAGCCGGGCAAGCTCGCGGACCTCGTGCTGTGGGAGCCGAAGTTCTTCGGGATCCGGCCGGCCGTGGTGCTGAAGGGTGGCGGGCTGGTCTGGGGTGCCCTCGGCGACCCGAACGCCTCCATCCCGACGCCGCAACCGGTGCTGATGAGGCCGGCGCTGACCGACACCATCGGCGCCGAGCTGTCACTGTCGTTCGTCTCCCCGTTTGCCCTGGAGGACGGACTGGCGGCGCGACTCGGGCTGAAGCGTGGCTTGGCCGCCGTCAAGCCGACCCGGGATGTCGGCAAGGCGCAGATGGTCAACAACGACGCGCTCCCGGACATCGTGATCAAGCCCGAGACCTTCGAGATCAGCATCGACGGCGAGGTGGTCGTGCCCGCCCCTGCCGAGTGGCTGCCCCTGGCCCAGCTGTATGCGATGTTCTGAGCGAGTCCAAGTGATCGAGTTGGCGATTTCCGACCTTCCCCGGCCCCCGGAACGTCGGAAATCGCCAACTCGAACCCGGGCGGCGCCAGGATTGGGGACAAACCCGAGGGGACGCGGCCGGCCCGGGCGAACATGCGGCATGTCTCCCGAGCCCCGGAAGCCCCTCCCGCAAGTGCTGCGGACGGCTCCGTTCACCGTTGCGCAGGGGCAGTCGCTGGGCCTGGGGGAGCGGCGGCTACGCGGGAGCGACCTGCACCGGCCCTTTCACGGGATCCGTGTCGTCCGGGAACCGTCTTCTCACGATGACGGGCCGGCCGGCCCGCTCCAGGAATTGGTGGCGGAGTGTTCCGCGCTCCTCGTCGCACTACCGGACGGAGCCTTCTTCACCCACCTGACGGCGGCGCGGCTCTGGCCCGTGCCGGTTCCCTCGCCGGTTGCCGCTGAGCAGGTCCACGTCGGCATCCGCAGGCCGCTGTACCCGCCGTGCCGGTCCGGTGTCGTCGGGCACCGGCTCGCCGCGTCACACGTAGCTGTCGTCGACCGGGGAGGGCTCCCGGTGGTCGATCCGGCCACCCTCTTCTGCCAGCTCGCTTCAGCTCTCTCGCTGCCCGACCTGGTTGCCGTCGGCGATGCCCTCGTGCTCGAACCCGTGTTCCAGGATTGGCGCGAGGAACGCCCCTGGGTGTCGCTCGGTCAGTTGACGGATCGGGTCGACGTCTTCCGCGGACGTGGCAAGACCTCGGCGGTGACCGCGCTCAGCCTGATCAGGCCGGGCGCGGAATCCCGGCCGGAGACGCTCTTGCGCCTGGCGATCGTCGCGGCTGGTCTGCCGGAACCCGCGGTCAACGTGGATGTGTTCGACGCCGCCGGGAGGTTCATCGGTCGTGGCGACCTGGTGTATCGGCGGTGGAGCGTCGTCGTGGAGTACGACGGCGACCAGCACCGCACCACGACGAGGCAGTTCGACCGTGACGTGCTGCGCCTGGAGGCCTTTGCGGCGGCCGGGTGGACCGTGGTGCGGGTCTTGGGAAGGTCCTTCTTCGGCGACAGGGACGCGTGTATCGCCAGGATTTGCAGCGCGCTGGTCGCAGCGGGATGGCGAGCGTCGTGATTGCAGATCGAGTTGGCGAAATCCGCCCTTCGTTGGCCTCCGGAACGTCGGAAACCGCCAACTCGATTTCGTCTGTGGCCCCCTCCGCCGAGGTGATGATGATGCTGCTGGCGGACGCCCGGCTGCCGACCGGGGCCCACACGCAGTCGGCGGGGCTGGAGGCGGCTCTGCGGTCAGGGATGGCGCCGGCGGACGTACCGCGGTACATCCGGGCGAGGCTGCGCACCGTCACCGCGGTCGAGGCCGCTGCCGCAGTGATCGCCCGGGCCCGGACCGTCGAGGCGCGTCCACGCCTGACGACGGAACTCCTCCCTGCGAGCGGCGAGCGCACGCCCGCCCCGGGCCCCGACCCCACCCCCGCCCCGGGCGGCGAGCGCACCCCGCCCCGAGCGGCGAGCGCACGCCCGCCCCGGGCCCGACCCCACCCCCGCCCCGAGCGGCGAGCGCACGCCCGCCCCGGGCCCCGACCCCACCCCCGCCCCGAGCGGCGAGCGCACCCCCGCCCCGAGCGGCGACCTGGCCGCGGCGCTCGCGGCGGTGGACGCGGCGTGGCGGGCCCGGACGATCAGCCCGGCGTTGCGCGAGACGTCGGTCCTGCTCGGCCGGGGTTACGCCCGCCTCGTGCGGCGGCTGTGGCCGGGAAGCCAAGGCGCAGAGGCATTGTCGACGATCGGCAAGCCGGGTCGGGCGGTCGTGCTCGGGGTCGCGGCTGCTCTGGCGGAGCTGTCCGCGGCACAGCTGATCCGGTTGATCGGCTATGACGACGTCCAGACGGTCGCCGCCGCCACTCTCAAGCTCGAGCCGCTGGACCCGGTCGTCACGACCGGCTGGGTGATGTCCGCCGCACCCGAGATCGAGCGACTGGTCGGCGAACTCGCCGCCATCGACGATATTGAACAGATGCCCGCGTTCGGTGCGCCCCTGATCGAGCAGTGGGCGCAGATCCATGCCACCACGAGCCAAAGGTTGTTCCGTGCCTGAAAACCGTGCCACACCAACATCCGCCACGAGCCGGCAGACCCTGAGGTTGGGCGTCGCCGGCCCCGTCGGCACCGGCAAGTCCTCGCTGATCGCGCTGATCTGCCGCGAACTCGCCGGCGAGCTCAGCCTGGGTGTCATCACCAACGACATCTACACCGACGAGGACGCCCGCTTCCTCCGGTCCGCCGGAGTGCTCGCCCCCGACCGGATCCGTGCCGTCGAGACGGGGGCCTGCCCGCACACCGCCATCCGCGATGACGTCACCGCCAACCTCCTCGCGGTGGAGGACCTGGAGGCCGACTTCGCTCCGCTGGACGTCGTTCTCGTGGAGTCCGGTGGGGACAACCTGACCGCCACGTTCTCGCCCGCGCTCGTCGACGCACAGATCTTCGTCCTCGACGTGGCCGGCGGCGGTGACGTCGCGCGCAAGGGCGGCCCCGGCATCGGTCGCGCAGACCTGTTGGTGGTGAACAAGACCGACCTCGGACCGTACGTCGGAGTGGACGTCCCGCAGATGGTGGCCGACGGGAAGGCGGCCAGGGACGGGCGCCCGGTGATCGGACTGTCACGCCTCGACCGGGCGTCGATCGACGACCTGACGGCCTGGGTCCGCGCCGTGCTCGGGCTGTTCCGGTCCGGCGGTCACGTCGCGGTCGATCCGGGTCCGATGGCGCCGCACAGTCACGCCGACGAGGGCGGCGCGGCTTCCGTGCACCGGCACGGCGACGGTCCGCCGCACACTCACGAGCACGACAGCCACGAGCACAATCACGGCCAAGCCGACCACCAACACGAAGACGACCACGCCGACCACGAACACGCCGACCACGAACACGCCGACCACGAACACAACCACCGCACCCCTACCACCGCGTGACGCTGATCCGCGTCCGGGTCGCACCGGGGCGGGCCAGGCTCACCATCACCGACGGCCCGATCGGCGCCCGCGTCATAAGGTCCGATGACACCGGAGCCCGGGTTGGGCTGGTGGCGACAGAGGCACTGCTGCTCGGTGGCGATCACATCGAGATCGAGGTCGACGTCGGTCCGGGGGCGTGGCTGGAGTTGGTCGAGACCGCCGGCACGGTCGCCTATGACGCCGACGGCCGACAGTCGTCGTGGACGGTGTTGATCCGCATCGGCGACGGGGGGCGGCTGGTCTGGGCAGGTGAGCCGTTCGTCGTCAGCCACGGGGCGAACGTCCGCCGGTCGACGACCTTGGAACTCGGCGTCGATGCCGTTGGCTGTTTGCGGGAAACGGTGGTGCTGGGCCGGACGGGCGAGGTCGGCGGAGCGCTGGAGTCAACGTTGTCGGTCCGGCAGAACGGCACGCTGCTGATGGCGGAGAACCTTGACCTCACCGGCACCGGCGAGCGCGGTCTGCCGGGCATCGTCGGCGACGCCAGGGTGCTGGACACGGTGAGCCTGCTGGGAATGCGGGCGCCTGAGGAGCCGGAACTGGCTGCGGGGAACCGGTTCGACCTCGACGGTCCTGGCACCGTTGCGCGGTGGCTTGGCGCCGGCTACGCGGCGTCACCGCTGGCCGGCGTCACGAAAACCTGGGAGGCGGCGGCCGCGGCTCCCAGGTTCTCGTGAGCCCCGACCAGGACCCAGCTGGCTGTTGCCGCCGCAATGATCTTGTAACGAGCCAGTCATCACGGGCGTCATCGCGCTCCTTAGATTCACCTCTGATCGGCCCCCCGTCAACGGTTCGCGCACTGAGAGAACCGGAGCAGGTGCCGGTCGGCTGACCGTGCCGGGGTGGACCGCCGCGACAGCAGCGCCGCAGAACCGGCTCGCACCCATGACGAGCCCTACGACCGACCTGCACGACCGACCAGCATCAGCGACCCAGTAGCCAGGAGCAACCACATGACCTCAGTCGACCCGCAGTCCGCCCGGCAGATCGCCGCCCGCCTGGCCAGCCGGAGGTCGTTCCTGCGGCTGGCAGGGCTCGGTGCCGCTGGGGTCGGGCTGGCCGCCTGCGGGTCCGGGACACCGGCGGCAACCAGCTCGACGAGCGCGGCGGGTTCGAGCGCGGCGGGTTCGAGCGCGGCCGGTTCCAGCGCCGCCGGGTCGGCCGCGTCGACCGCTATCGCTCCCGGCTCCAACGGCGAGATATCCGTGCAGCTGTCCTGGATCAAGAACATCGAATTCGGCGGCGAGTACTTCGCCGATTCGAAGGGCTACTACACCGACGCGGGCTTCTCCAAGGTCGACCTGGTCAGCGGGCCGGTCGACAGCGCCGACGCCCTGGTCGCCGCCGGCAACATCACCGTCGGCATCTCCGCACCGGACGCGACGGCCCGCTTCATCAGCGAGCAGGGTGCCCCGCTCAAGGTGATCGGCAGCACCTTCCAGAAGAACCCGTTCTGCATTCTCAGCCTCGAAGAGGGCAAGCCGATCAAGACCGTCGCCGACCTCGCCGGCAAGAAGATCGGCATCCAGGCCGGCACGAACCAGCAGATCTTCGACGGCTTCCTCAAGGCGAACAACGTCGACCCGGCCTCGCTCACCCAGGTCGTCGTGCAGTACGAGCCGACGCCGCTCACCGAGGGCAACGTCGACGGCTTCATGGCCTTCCTGACCAACGAGCCGTTCCTGGTGAAGAACCAGGGGTTCACGCCGGTGACGCTGTCGTTCGCGGAGAACGGCCTGCCGCTCACCTCGGAGACCTTTACCGTGCTGCAGGAGACCATCGATACCAACCGGGACATGCTCAAAGCGTTCCTTGTCGCCGAGATCCTTGGCTGGACTGACGCGGTCGCCGACCCGGCGGGTGCGGCCAAGCTGGCCGTCGAGGTCTACGGCAAGGACCTCAAGCTGGACCTGGCCGGCCAGACGGAGCAGGCCGAGGCACAGAACGCTCTGATCGTCTCCGAGGACACCAAGGCAAACGGCCTGTTCACGCTGACCGCAGACCTGCAGAACCAGATCATCTCCGCGCTGGGCAACATCGGGATCACGATCGCGGCAACGGACCTGTTCGACCTGTCCATGCTGAACGAGATCTATGCCGATAACCCCAGCCTGATCACGGGGTGATCGGCCGATGACCGAATCACCGAGTGAAACGCTCGCACCGCAGGCGGTTCTCGAGCCGTCGGCCGTCGCACGAAACCGCACCGCGATCTCGACCACCGACCCGGTGGCAGAGCCGTGGGCGGCGACCGGCATCGACATCCAGGGGCTGAGCAAGAACGTTCAGCCTCGGCAAGAACACCGTCACCGCGCTGTCCGACACCCACCTCGGCACCAAGCAGAACTCGTTCCTGTCGCTGCTCGGACCGTCGGGCTGCGGCAAGTCGACGATCCTGCGGATCCTCGCCGGGCTGGAGACGCCCACCGCGGGCCGCGCGCTGATCAACGGCGAGTCGACCATGCAGATCCAGCGGAACCACGAGCTCGGGCATCGCCTTCCAGGAGGCCGCGCTGCTGCCGTGGCGGACCGTCACCAGCAACATCCGGCTGCCGCTCGAGGTGGCCGGCATCAAGCCGGAGCCCGGTCTGATCGACGACCTGATCTCGCTGGTCGGCCTGAACGGATTCGAGAACGCCAAGCCCGCACAGCTTTCCGGCGGGATGCGGCAGCGCGTCGCCATCGCTCGTTGCCTGGTGGTGAAGCCCACCGTCATGCTGTTGGACGAGCCGTTCGGCGCCCTGGATGACATGACACGGCAGCGGTTGAACATCGAGTTACTGCGGATCTGGACCGAGAAGCCGGCCACGACACTGATGGTGACGCATGGCATCTCGGAGGCCGTTTTCCTGTCCGACGTGGTCGCCGTGATGAGTCCCCGGCCCGGTCGGGTGACCGAGGTGGTGCCGATCGATCTGCCACGGCCCCGGACACCGGACATGATGCGCGCGCCCGAGTTCCATGCCTACGCCGACCGGTTGTCCGAGATCCTGTTCGGCAGGACCGGCGCAGAACCGACGGCAGCGGAAGCCTGATGACCGACCAGCACCAGCGGGGCGACCTCGACGTCGAGATGGATGTCGAGGAGGACAAGGCACTCCTGGGCGCCCGGGCGTTCTCGGCACCGACCGCGACAGCGCACCCTGAGTCGACCCGCAAGCGGTGGTGGGACGGCGCCCCGTCCTGGGTGGGCGGCCTGATCGGCACCGTGATCATCATCGTGGTGTGGTGGATCGCGTCGCAGACCCTGTATCAGGAGAGCAACGCGATACCCAGTCCGGCGGAGGTGTTCTCGCTTTTTCTCGATCCACAGCAGTGGCAGACCACCTGGAACAACGCGTCGTCCACGATCATGGCCGCGGTCCAGGGATACGTCTGGGGCAACGTGGCCGCGATCGCGCTGTCGGTGCTCGTGCTGCTGCTCCCGTTTCTCGCCGAGATCGTCAACCAGATCGCGATCGTCACCTACTGCATCCCGCTTGTCGCGATCGGCCCGATCCTGGTGATCGTCGCCGGCCGGACGTCGCCGAACGGTGCGTCGATCGCGCTGGCGGCACTGAGCGTGTTCTTCACGACCGTCGTCGGTTGCCTGCTCGGCCTGCGGGCGGCTCCCCGCACGAGCCTTGACCTGGTGCGCGCGTACGGCGGGTCGAAATGGACGATGCTGCGCAAGGTACAGCTGATCGCGGCCCTGCCCAGCCTGTTCGCCGCCCTGAAGATCGCCGCTCCCGCGGCGTTTCTCGGTGCGGTCCTCGCGGAATACCTTGGCAGCGGCGGTGACTCGACGATCGGTCGGGCACTGATCGCCGCGCAGACCCAGTCCGACGCGCCGCAGCTGTGGTACCTCGCGCTGGTCTGCGGCGGTATCGCCGGTGTCGGCTACCTGCTCGTCGGCCTGGTCGCCCGGGTCGTCACGCCGTGGACCACCGGTGCCGATGCTCCGGGGTCGTCATGACGGCCGTCCTCGCCCGGCCGGACGCCACAGCCGAGCCGGTCGCACCATCGGCGGGATCCGTCGTCGGGCGCCGGGTGCTGACCGCCGTCATCACGGTGGTCGTCGCGCTGGTGGTCCTGGTCGGGATCTGGGCCGTATTGCTGCGCATCTTCGACGTCTCCACCTTCGTCGGCAAGACCCCGATCGACGTCTGGAACTACCTGTTCTCCGACCAGCCGCCGAAGGGTGTCCGGCCGGCCTCGCTGACGGCGCAGGAGGCCAGGGCGGAGGCGCTCGCGGCGCTCGGCACCACGCTCGTGGATGCCGGCATCGGATTCGTCAGCGGCATGGTGGCGGCCACCGCGATCGCCGTCGGGTTCGTGCTGTACCGGCCGTTCGAGTTCGCGTTCATGCCGATCGCGATGCTGCTGAGGTCGGTCCCATTGGTCGCCATGGCGCCGGTGTTGCTGCTGATGTTCGGTCAGGGCAACCTCGGTATCGCCGTCATCGCCGCCATCGTGGTGCTGTTCCCGGCGCTGGTGAACATCGTCGTCGGCCTCCGCGGAGCGTCCCCGCAGGCGCTGGACGTCATCAGGGTCAACGGTGGATCGCCGCTGACCCAGCTGACAAAGGTCCAGATGCCCTCGGCGCTGCCGCAGTTCTTCGCATCGGTCCGGATCTCGGTCCCGGGTGCGATCGTCGGGGCGATGCTGGCCGAGTGGCTGGTCGGTTTCGACGGGATGGGCGGCGTGCTGAGCGGCTACAAGGGCTCGGGCAATTACGGCGGAGTCTGGACGATCGTGGTGTTCGCCGTGATGAGCTCGATCGTCCTGTACGCGGTGGCCACCATCATCGAGGCCGCCGTGCTGACAAATGGGGACCCGAACGCCGGAAAGCAGTGAGCGGCAGGTTCACATCACACCGGACCCGCTCGAATCGGATGAAGCGGCATGATTCACCGAGCTGTTCAACGTCCGCGAATTGCCGTCGTTCGGGGCTGTCGGTGCGGCGGGTGACAATATCCGGGTGACGATCTCCTCAGTCTCCGGCTCGCCGGCTGCGGCGCCGGTGAACGGTGTCGACCCGACGCGCCCCGATCCCGGTCAACGTCCGGCGATGGTCGTCACCGACATGGACGGAACCCTGCTCGACGAGACCGGTGACCGGGTCAGTCAGCGCAACATCGATGCGCTCCGCCGCGCGCAGGACGCCGGTGCGCGGGTAGTCATCGCCACGGGTCGGCCGGTCTGGTGGCTCGGCCCGGTGATCGAGGCGGGATTCACCGGAACGGCCGTTTGTATGAACGGCGCCATCGTCTACGACATCGCCGCCGAGCAGATCATCGCGTCGTCGCCGCTGACGGCGGGCACCATGCAGGAGTTCGTCGGTTCCCTGGAGCAGCAGACCGACGAGTTTGCCATCGCGGTCGAGCGGCTCGGGTCGACGATCCAGGCGTGCCTCGCCGAAGAGCACTACGACCATCCGTGGGCATTCGGATACTTCCACCGCGCCGACCGGTCGGTGTTGCTGTCGGAACCCGCCGCGAAGCTGCTGGTCCGCGGAACCGGCGATTCACGATCGCTGGCCCTTGCCGCGCGAAGCGCCGCCGCCGACCGCGTGCACATCACCTACTCAACGGACGACGGGCTCATCGAGGTTGCCGCGGCAGGTGTCAACAAGGGCACGGCGTTGGCCGAGCTGGCCGCCGGCTGGGGCATTGACAGCAAGGACGTCATCGCGTTCGGCGATATGCCCAACGATCTCGAGATGCTGCACTGGGCCGGGTTCGGGGTGGCGATGGGGAACGCCCACCCCGACGTCGCGGCTATCGCGACCGAGGTCGGCGCCCATCACCACGAGGACGGGGTGGCGCAGATCCTGGAGCGCTGGTTCTGAGTCAGCCCTGGCCGGAGAGGGCGATGCCACTCAGCCAACAGAGGCAGAGGAAAGTCAGTCGAGCGAGCTGAGATCCGGCGGCACATCCACGGCGTGCCGGTGGAGATCCTCCATCGACACGATGTCCAGCGCCCGCGCGTGCGTCGCGGCCAGCACGACCGGGGCGGCGACGCCGTCCTCGAGGGCCTGCTGCCAGCGCACCGCGACGACGCACCACCGATCGCCCGGCACCAGACCCGGAAAGCGGTATTGGGGCAGCGGGGTGCTGAGGTCGTTGCCGACCGAGCGCTGGTGGTCGAGGAACTCGGCTGTCACGACGGCGCACACCACATGCCGACCTGCATCCTCCGGTCCGGTCGCGCACAGCCCATCCCGGTAGAAGCCGGTCAGCGGGTCGATCCCGCACGGCTCGAGCTCATCCCCGAGCACGTTGAGTTCCGTCATCGGGCAAGGGTCCCACGGGCATGTGCACGCGGCCGCCCGGACTGCGCCCGCGCTTTGCCCGCTACCCGCGAGGGATGCGACATGCACTGCCGGAGAACATCTTCGCCTTGATTCCCGGTCTCCGGCCAAGCGGTTGCGCCCAGGGAAAGCGGTGGGTCCTTCGATACTGGACGCCGATTCGCGTTGGTGCGGACGCTCCGGAAGGCCCTCGGGTACGGCTGGAGCGTGGTCATCGCCGCCGATCCGGGCGCGGGACTCCCGATGTTCCAGCGACCGGAAGGCCTGCAGGACAGGGACATCGACTGGATCGTCCGGGAGAATCGGAAGAAGGCCAGATTCGCCGGGGCTGTCGCTGCCCTGGGTGCGCAGGGCTGAGGCGCCCAGTTACACCGCGATGATGTCCACGAGATCGTCGAGCCCCACCAGATCGGATGGGTTGCGGGTGACCAGCGAGGCATCGAACGCCACCGCCGTCGCGGCGATCAACAGATCGATGACCCGTGCTCGCGGTTGCCGGCCGATGGCCACCACCGCGGCCGCCAGCCGACCGTAGTGGCGGGCAACTGTTGTGTCGATCGGCAGCGCGTCGAATGACCGCTCGATTTCTGCTAGTCGGCGCAACCTCTCAGCCCGGACGCGGTCGTTGCGTGCGACGAGAACACCGAAGTGCAGCTCAGCCAACGAGGCGCAGCTGATCGCGATCTGACCATCGAGCGGAGAGGGTGCCGGTCCGAGCAGCACGCTGGTATCGAGGACAACCCTCACGTGGAGAACGGATCCCTGGGCGCCTGGTCAACCAGGCCTCTGTCGTGGTCCCAGTCGTCGTCGGCAGGCCCGTCGAAGATCGCAGCGATCTCGCTCCAGGTTCGCCATCGCGCGCGCTGGATAGGCACCAACTGGGCGACCTCCCGGCCGTTCACGGTCACCACGATGGTCTCACCATCCTCCACGCGTCTGACCAGTTCACTTGCCTGCTGACGAAGCTGCCGTAATCCAGCTGTGGCCACCTGTCGAAGGTAGCACTTGTGCTATCCCACGTCGGTGAGAGAAGGATAGTTGACATCGACTATCGGGTGCTGGATAGTCAGCATCGACTGAGGAGGTCGGGATGGCGACGCGGCGAAAAGTGGCCAATCCGTTGGCTCTGGCAGTGCTGGCCTGGCTGATGGTCGGGCCGATGCATCCGTACGAGCTCGGCCGGCGGCTGCAGGAAACCGGGCAGGACAAGCAGATCAAGTACAACCGCAGCTCGCTGTACATGGTCGTCGAGCAGTTGGCCAAGGCGGGTTTCGTCGCCGAGCAGGAGACGGTCCGGGACACCACGCGGCCGGAACGAACGGTCTACGCCCTGACCGGCACCGGCCGCGAAGAGCTGTTCGATTGGATGCGGGAGTTGCTGGCCGAGCCGCAGCATGAGTACCCGCAGTTCGGTGTCGCCCTGTCACTGCTCAGCGTCATTCCCCCGGGCGAAGCAGTCGAATTGCTCGGCCGCCGGTCGACCGCGCTGAACGACGAGATTGCCGGGATCCGGGCCGAGATGGAGTCGGCAGTCCAGGGCGGGCTGGCCTGGGTCTTCCTGGTGGAGGACAGATATCGGCTCGCCCTACTGGATGCCGAAGCGCAGTTCGTGACCGAACTCGTTGCGGCGCTGGCAGATCCGGACTACATCACCGAATGGCAGAAGAGCTTTGAGGGAGGAAGAACATGACCTCAGTCAGGTCGGCGTTGGTCATCGGAGGGGGGATCGCCGGGCCGGTCGCGGCGCTCGCGCTCCGCAGAGCCGGGATCGATGCCGCACTCTACGAGTCGCATCCGGCGACGGCCGCCGGCCTGGCTGGGCAGTTGACCGTCGCCCCGAACGGCATGGACGCGCTGCGAATCGTCGGCGCGGCCGACGCGGTGGAGGCGGCGGCCCAACCTATCAACCACACCGTGATGGCCGACGGCAGTGGCCGGCTGATCGGCCGGTTCGCGGGGCTGGCCGACCTCCCACCCAGCCAGGCACTGTGGCGTGCCGATCTGTATCGGGCCGTGCACGAGACCACCGCCGCGGCCGGAATCGCAACGGAGTTCGGCAAGGAACTGGTGGCGGTCGACGAAGCACCGGAGGGCGTCACCGCCAGGTTTGCGGACGGCAGCACGGCGACGGCGGATGTGCTCATCGGTGCAGACGGGACCCACTCGACCGTCCGGCAGTTGATCGATCCGTCCGCGCCCGGGCCGACGCCGGTGCCGTTGCTGAACTTCGGCGCCGCAGCTGATGTCGCCGTTCCGGCCGAGCCGGACGCCATGTACTTCGTGTTCGGCAAGCGGGCGTTCCTGGGCTACTGGCTGCAACCCGACGGCCGGACGTCATGGTTCAGCAACCTCCCGCGCCGCGACCCGATGACGATCGCCCAGGCGCGTGCTGTGCCGGCAGCAGACTGGTTGGGTGAGCTCCGTGACGTCTACGCAGACGACGTCCCGGCGCGGGACATCCTGCAGCACACCAACCCTGACCAGCTGGCCAGTTTCGGATCGATGGAGATCATGCCGCCGGTCCCGCGCTGGTCGCGCGGCCGGATGGTGCTCGTCGGCGACGCGGTGCACGCACCGTCCTCCAGTTCCGGTCAGGGTGCGTCGCTCGCCGCCGAGAGTGCGGTCCAGCTCGCCAGGTGCCTGCGTGACGCGCCGGACGTCCCGAGCGCGTTCGCCGGCTACGAGAGTCTCCGGCGAACACGGGTGGAGAGGGTGGCGAAACGCGCCGGGAGGACCAACAACAGCAAGGCGCTCGGGCCGGCGGCCATCAGGATGATGCGGCTGATGATGCCGATTGCCACCCGGACGTTTCTCTCGCCGGAACGGACGCTGGGGCCCGAGCAGCGGTACCGGATCGCCTGGGATGAACCACTTGATGACGAAACGTTATGGCGGGCAGCAATACCGGCCCATACCTGAGGTCCCGCCAACCAGTGTCCGCAGTGCTCCGCAGGGGTGACGTACCGCCATCCCGGTCACTCGGTTCGTTCAGTTGGAACCGGTCCGAATTCCGCGCGTGCCATGATCGGGACGTGGCGGACATGTCGGTCGGTGAGGTGGCGGGGCGCCTTGGCGTCGCACCGTCAACCGTCCGTATGTGGGGGTCGCGCTACGGCCTGACCGCCTCCGCGCGCAGCGCCGGGGGGCATCGGCGTTACACGGCCGAGGACGTCGACCGGCTGGTCCGTATGCAGGCCGCCGTGATGGCCGGATCGGATCCAGCCGCCGCTGCAGCGGGAGTGCTGGCCGGCGAGGAATCCACACGGTCACCTGGCCGGCGTGGTGGCCCGGGCGGCGCGGTGCTGGCTGTCCCGGGGGCCGGTCCGGAGGTGCGGGGGTTGGCCCGTGCGGCGTCAAGGCTCGACGAGCTCAGCGTGACCGACGCGGTGGTCGCCGCCCTGCATGAACGGGGGACCGTCGACACCTGGAACGGGATTCTTCGCCCGGTACTCGTCGCTGCCGGCGAGCATTGGCAGCGAACCGGGACCGGTATCGAGGTGGAGCATCTGCTCACCCAGGCGGTCACGACCGCGTTCGCGCACTACATCGCTGCTCTACCAGAACTTGCACAAGACAGCCCGGTTGTCTTGGCGGGCAGTCCGCAGGAGGATCATGTTCTGGCCCTGCATGCCGTCCGGGCCGGTCTGGCGGAACGGGGAGTTCCGGTGCGTTTCCTCGGTCCCCGGACGCCGATGAGCGCACTTGCAGCGACCGCTCGGCTCACTCGAACACCTGCCGTCCTGATCTGGATGAGCCTGCCAGATGTCTCCGCCGCAACGGATCTGCCGTTGGTGCGTGCAGCACATCGCAGGCTGATCCTGCTGGTGGGCGGCCAGGGTTGGACCGGACTGGAGACCGGACCGGCCACAGTGTGCGCGAGCCTGGACGAGGCGATCAGTGCACTGGCATCGGCGTGGGCAGCGGCCGGCTCCGCCTGACTTTTCGTGAGCTCGGACGTAGAACTTGCACAAGTTTGACGATGAGGGTCCGATCGGCGTATACCGGACAGTGACCCGCCGAAGCATCGGTGGGCACCCGAGCGGCTTGGATGCCGCTTCCCACCAGGGAGTTGTCATGGGCATCGACCAGTTCGCCGTGAACATCACGTCCCTCACAGCAGGCCAGTACGACATCGTTTACAACGTGTTCTCGCTCGTGATCGCGTCGATGTTGTTCACCGCGCTCTACCTCGTGATGTCACAGAGACGGGTAGCACCCCGTTACCGCAATGCCGTCGTCATCTCCGCGATCGTCTGCGGGATCGCGGCGTACCACTACTTCCGGATCTTCACGAACTTCCAGGAGAGCTACCCCGCCGGGGCGACTGTCACGGACGACCATCAGTTGTCCAACGTGGTCTTCAACGAGGCGTACCGGTACGTCGACTGGCTGCTGACCGTGCCGCTGCTGTTGGTCGAAACGGTGGCCGTCATGGCACTGGCGAGGGCCGCACAGCGCTCGTTGCTGGTCAAACTGATTCCCGCCGCCACGGCGATGATCGTGCTCGGCTACCCGGGCGAGGTGGCAACCACGAACACCGCCCGGATCATCTGGGGCATCATTGCGACACTGCCGTTCCTCTACATCGTCTGGGTCCTGTTCGTCGAGCTGTCCCGTTCGCTCGACCGCCAGCCCGTGCAGGTGCGCCGGCTGACCAAACTGTTGCCGGTGATGCTCGTCGTGCTGTGGTGCGTCTACCCGATCGCCTACTCCTTCCCGATCTTCGGCGGCGACTTCTTCGGCGGCGCAGACGGTTTCGTCCTTCGGCAGGTCGGTTACAGCGTTGCCGACATCCTGGCCAAGGCCGCGTTCGGTCTGCTCATCTTCCAGGTCGCGCGCATCAAGAGCAGGGTCGATGATCCGGCGGAGTACGACGACGATTTCGCGAAGGCATCGTCCTCCGCGATTTCGACCAGCTCGTCCTCAAGCTCGGGCAATGGAGCCGGCAACGGCTCCGGCGTCGCCGACCAGCGGCCGATCCCGGCATGATCACATCCGTTCTGGACCGCCGGTCGCGATCCCGCACGTCGAAGAAAGTGAGTGAGCTGATGAACACCATCACGATGCAGGACAAGCCCTTCTACGGCCTGACCCTGGATCTTCTCGATTGCGTCCGCGACCACGACTACCGCACCCTTTCGGCGATGTGCGATGACGACTTCGGCATCGTCGACATCACCACCACCGGAGGGTCCCTGATCATCAGGGACCGCGCCGGCTGGGAGGAGTGGTTCACCGGTCTGTTCGCGCAGCTGGATGCACTGCGTGCGCAGACCTGGTCGGAGATCACCGGCTACGAGTCGGTTGTCAGTGGCGACATGGGTTACAGCGTGGTGGATTTCGACCAGACCTTCATTGCCGAGGACGAGAAGCTGAAATTCGGCGTCATTGCCACGATCATCTGGAAACGGGTCGATGGCGTGTGGAAGGAATCCCGCTACCACAGCTCACTGGTCGGGGTGCAGAAAATCTGAGCCGCGATCGTCATTGCGGGCGGAGTCGTGCTGGGGAGTGCGGCCGCACCGTCATGACGGTCCATATGGACGCCGCCACCCCCGCCCCGGGGTGGCGGCGTCACCTTATGCGTCACAGGGGGTGCGAGTCCCTACAGCAGCGCCCACGCGTCCGTGAACACGGACCGCAGGATGGACTCGATCTCGTCGAACTCCCGCTGCCCACTGATCAGCGGCGGCGCGACCTGGACCACCGTGTCCCCGCGGTCGTCGGCCCGGCAGTACAGCCCGCGGTCGAACAGCGCCGTGGAGACGAAATCGCGCAGGATCCGCTCGCTCTCCTCCTTGTTGAACGTCGCCTTCGTCGCCTTGTCCTTCACGAGTTCGATGCCGAAGAAGTAGCCGTCACCGCGGATGTCGCCGACGATCGGCAGGTCCAGCAGTCGCTCGAGGGTTGCCCGGAAGGCGTTCTCGTTGCGCAGCACGTTCCCGAGCAGGTCCTCACGCTCGAAGATGTCGAGGTTTGCGAGCGCCACCGCACAGGACACCGGGTGCCCGCCGAAGGTGTAGCCGTGCGGGAACGTGGTGGTGCCCTTGCTGAACGGCTCGAAGATGCGGTCGGAGATGATCGCAGCGCCGAGCGGCGAATACCCCGACGTCAGCCCCTTTGCGGAGGTGATGATGTCCGGTTGGTAGCCGAACTTCTGAGCGCCGAACATCGTGCCCAGCCGGCCGTAGGCGCAGATCACCTCGTCCGAGACGAGCAGAACGTCGTGCTCATCGCAGATCTCGCGCAGCCGCTCGAAGTATCCGGGCGGCGGCGGGAAGCAGCCACCGGCGTTCTGCACCGGCTCGACGAACACCGCGGCCACCGAATCCGCGCCCTCCATCAGGATCGCCTCCTCGATCTGGTCGGCGGCCCACCGGCCGAACACCTTCTCGTCGTGTGCGACGAAATCGGGTGCACGGTAGAAGTTGGTGTTCGGCACCCTCACGGAACCTGGAACGAGCGGCTCGAACGCGTGCTTGAACGGTGGGACACCGGTGATCGACAACGCGCCCTGGGTGGTGCCGTGATACGCGATGGCCCGGCTGATCACCTTGTACTTTCCCGGCCTGCCGGTCAGCTTGTAGTACTGCTTGGCCAGCTTCCACGCGGTCTCGACGGACTCGCCGCCGCCGGAGGAGAAGAAGACCTTGTTCAGATCGCCGGGTGCCGCCGCGGCAATCCGGTCGGCGAGCTCGATGGCCGTGGGGTGCGCGTACGACCAGATCGGGAAGAACGCCAGCTTGCGGGCCTGTGCGGCGGCAGCCTGTGCCAGCTCCTCGCGCCCGTGCCCGGCCTGGACGACGAACAGCCCGGACAGCGCGTCGAGATAACGCTTGCCGTTGGTGTCCCAGATGTAGCAACCCTCGCCGCGCTCGATGACCGGCACCGGCGTCGTGTCGTAGGAGCCCATCCGGCTGAAGTGCAGCCACAGGTGATCCGTGGGTGAACCACCCGATTCGGCTGAGTTCGCCGCGGATTCGGCAGAAGTTGCGGCGGTCGGGAGGGTGGCGGTCATCGGGTTCCCCAGGTGTAGGTCTGCTTGGACAGTTCCAGGTACACGAAGGTCTCCGTCGACCGGACACCTTCGATGGTGCGGATGGCGTGGTTCATGATGTGCAACAGGTGGGCGTCGTCCTCGCAGATCACCTCGGCGAGCACGTCGAACGAGCCGGCGGTGATCACCACATAGGCCACTTCGTCCAGCGCGGAGACGGCCTGCACGACCGGGTCGAGGTGACCGTCGACCTTGATGCCGATCATTGCCTGCCGGGTGAATCCGACATGCAGCGGATTGGTGACGGCCACGATCTGCACCACACCGTCGCGGACGAGGCGTTGCACGCGCTGGCGGACCGCTGCCTCGGACAGTCCCACCGACGCCGCGATGGCGGCGTAGGGGCGGCGGCCGTTCTCCTGCAGCTGTTCGATGATCTTCTTGGAAACCTCGTCCAGCGGTTGTCGGGCGGGCGGCGCGCCCGGCTCGGCGAGCGCACTGTCGACGGGCATCCTTTGCGGCACCTGAGCATCCTGACAGCGCTGGCGACCGTTGCGCAAGGGAATCCGTAGCCGATAGTGTTCCGAACAACGAAATTCGTCGTGTCGATCTCGTGTCCCGCCGGAACGCGTGATGCGGATGGATCGCGAACCCGAGACGTGAAGAGGAACATCCAGTCATGCCCAGATACGGCGCGATGTACGGCCCGGACGTCACCTTCACCGGGGTGCCCCGGTGTGACCTCGCCGATCCGGCGAGCTACTCGGGCGCCAGCGCTGTCATCGTCGGTGCGCCGTACGACTCCGGCACGTCCTACCGGTCCGGAGCCAGGATGGGCCCGCTCGCCCTGCGGATCTGCGATTACTCCGAGCACACCGGCTCCCGGCCGCACCTTTCGCTGCGGGTCGACCCGTTGCTGGACCTCGGAGTGGTCGATGCGGGCGACGTCGAGATGGCCCCCACCGAGACCAAGTTGGCGCTGGACAACCTGCAGGCAGCGGTCTACACGATCGCGGCCGCCGGCAAGATCCCCGTCGTCCTCGGCGGTGACCACACCGTCGCCATGCCCGACATCACCGCAATGGCAGAGCATTTCGGCTACGGCCGGATCTCGGTGATCCACTTCGACGCGCACGCCGACACCGGTGACATCCAATTCGGATCGCTCTACGGCCATGGGCTGCCAATGCGCCGGGTGATCGAATCCGGAGCCGTCCGCGGTGACCGTTTCCTGCAGATCGGGCTGCGCGGCTACTGGCCCGAGCCGCCCGAGCTGCTGTGGATGGCCGAGCAGGGCATGCGCTGTTACGAGATGGCCGAGATCCAGCGGCGGAGCCTCGACGAGGTGCTGACCGAGGCGATCGCCATCGCGATGGACGACACCGACGGGGTGTACCTGTCGGTCGACATCGACGTCGTGGACCCGGGTACTGCACCGGGCACCGGAACGCCGGAACCGGGTGGGTTGACGGCGCGTGAGCTGCTGGACGCGGTCCGCCGGATCGGCCGGGACGTCCCGCTGGTCGGGCTGGAGATCGTCGAGGTGGCGCCGCCGTACGACCACGCCGACATCACCGCGATCCTCGGTAACCGGGTTGTCCTCGAGACACTGTCCGGCATCGCTCGGCGCCGGGCCGACGCGGCCGAGGGCACCAGGTGGGACGAGTCGACGCCGGTGATGGCCGGCCGGGTGCAGGCCGCGGGCGTCCACGAAACGGCGGTCACCACCGCGGCCTCCGCCGGCGGCTCCGCGGACTCCCGCGACCACGAGCGCGCCCTGTAGTCCGCCGATCGCCCACTTCGCGCCCTCCCGGGAGCACGAGCGAGCCCCGTTACCCATCGACTCGCCACTTCCGGACCTTCACAGCGTCAGGAAGGTACGGAACTGGCGAGTCGATCGGTCGGCCGCCTGCGCTCGCGCGGGAGCGGACACAGGAAAAGAGCCGCTCCCCACACTGATCTCGTGTGGAGAGCGGCTCACCCCGGCTCCTTGCCGCCCCGGTGGCTGCAGCGCTAGACGAAGACGGCGAGCCCCCGCGCGGCGAACTGGTCGCGTACGCGGGCAATCAGCTCCTCCGTTGGCGGCTCCGTCCCCTCGAGCGGGTACTCGAGGCCGAGTTCGTGCCATTTCGACTTGCCCATCTGATGGAAGGGCAGGATCTCCACGCGTTCGACCACCGGTCTCGAGCCCAGCGACTGCAGGCTCTGGACGTAATCGGCGACGGCGTCGATGTTCTCGACCGCGTCGGTCAGTCCAGGCACCAGCACGTACCGCAGCCAGATCGCGTTGCCCCGCTCGGCCAGCCTGCGGCCGAATTCGAGGGTCGGTGCCAGGCTGCGGCCCGTGACCGTCCGGTAGGTGTCCGGAAGCCCCGACTTGACGTCCAGCAACACCAGATCGGTGTCGTCGAGCATCTCGTCGGTGGCCCGCTTCCCGAGGAAACCGGACGTGTCGAGGGCGGTGTGGATGCCGATCTTCTTGCAGTACCGGAAGATCCGGGCGGCGAAGTTGGCCTGCATCAGCGGTTCTCCGCCGGACAGGGTCACTCCGCCGTGCGCCGCCCGCAGCACGGGTGCGTAGTGGGCGATGCGTTCCCGGATCTCCTGGATGGTGGTGGGCCTGCCGTCACGCAACTGCCAGGTGTCGGGGTTCTGGCAGTACTGGCAGCGGAGCCCGCAACCCGACAGGAAGATCGTCAGCCGGGTGCCGGGTCCGTCGACCGCCGTCACCAGCTCCCAGGAGTGGACGCTGCCCACGCTCCCGACGTGCTCCGCCTGCAACAGCGCGTGGCGCAACGGGTCCGGTACGTGGCCCGTGGTGGGCTCGTGGCCGATGGTGGGTAGGCCCAGGGTGACGGTCATGTCCCGTCTCCCCTCCTCGGTACTGGTGATCTGGCGGCCGCCGGGCATTACAGCTTGCCGTGGAATGTCCGCGACAAGACGTCCAGCTGCTGCTCACGCGTCAGCTTGACGAAGTTCACCGCATACCCGGACACCCGGATCGTGAGCTGCGGGTACTTGTCCGGGTGCTCCATCGCGTCCTCGAGAGTTTCCCGGTTGAGGACGTTGATGTTCATGTGGAACCCGGACGACACCACATACGCGTCGAGAACGCCGACCAGGTTGGTCGCCTGCTCCTCGGGCGAGTGGCCGAGGCTCGCGGGAATGACAGTCGCGGTGAGCGAGATGCCGTCCTGTGATTCCTCGTACGGCAGCTTCGCAACGCTCAACGCGCTGGCCAGCATGCCGTGGGTGTCCCTGCCGTTCATCGGGTTGGCACCCGGGGCGAACGGCTGGCCGGCGCGCCGGCCGTCGGGGGTGTTACCCGTCTTCTTGCCGTAGACCACGTTGGACGTGATCGTCAGCACCGACTGCGTGTGCAACGCGTTGCGGTACACGGGCTGCTCGCGGATCTTCTCCATGAAGGCCCGCACCACGCCGACCGCGATCTCGTCGGCCCGGTCGTCGTCATTGCCGTAGCTCGGGTAGTCCCCATCGACCAGGTAGTCGGTGACCAGCCCGGACTCGTCCCGCACCGCGGTGACCTTGGCGTACTTGATGGCGGACAAAGAGTCGGCCACCACCGACAGGCCGGCGATGCCGCAGGCCAGCGTGCGCAGGATCTTGCCGTCGTGCAGCGCCATCTCGATGCGCTCGTAGGCGTACTTGTCGTGCATGAAATGCACGCAGTTGAGCGCGTCGACGTAGGTTTCGGCCAGCCAGTCCATCGTCTTGTCGAACTTGGCAGCGACGTCGTCGTAGTCCAGGACGTCGCCGGCAACCGGGGCGGCAGCAGGGGACACCTGGTCGCCGGTGATCTCGTCGCGACCACCGTTGATCGCGTACAGCAGCGTCTTGGCGAGGTTGACCCGCGCCCCGAAGAACTGCATCTGCTTGCCGACCCGCATGGCCGACACGCAGCAGGCGATCGCCGCGTCGTCGCCCCACGCGCTGCGGATGAGCTCGTCGGACTCGTACTGGATGGCGGAGGTGTCGATGGAAACCTTCGCGCAGAACTTCTTGAAGCCCTCCGGGAGCTTGTCGCTCCAGAACACGGTCAGGTTCGGCTCGGGAGCCGGCCCCAGGTTGTACAGCGTCTGCAGCATCCGGAAGGAGCTGCGGGTGACCAACGGCCGCCCGTCCTCGCCGATGCCGCCGATGGACTCGGTGACCCACGTCGGGTCGCCGGAGAACAGCGCGTCATAGGCCGGGGTGCGCAGGAACCGCACGATGCGCAGCTTGATCACCAGGTCGTCGACCAGCTCCTGCGCCCGGGTCTCGGTGATCCGGCCCTCCGCCAGGTCGCGCGCGATGAAGACGTCGAGGAAGGTGGAGGTGCGGCCCAGCGACATCGCCGCGCCGTTCTGCTCCTTCACAGCGCCCAGGTAGGCGAAGTACAGCCACTGCAGGGCTTCCTGTGCGGTGGCGGCCGGCCGGGAGATGTCGAAGCCGTAGCTGGCGGCCATCTGCTTGAGCTCGGCCAGCGCGCGGATCTGCTCGGAGTTCTCTTCGCGGTCCCGGATGACGTCCTCGACGGAACGCTCCATGTCCAGTTCCATGCGCTCGAGCTTCTTGCCCTGGATGAGCGCATCGACGCCGTACAGCGCGACACGGCGGTAGTCGCCGATGATCCGGCCGCGGCCGTAGGCATCGGGCAGGCCGGTGATGATGTGCGAGCTGCGGGCCGCGCGCACGTTCGGCGGGTAGACGTCGAAGACGCCGGCGTTGTGGGTTTTGCGGTACTTGGTGAAGATCTCCTTGACGGCCTGGTTCGGCTCGTAGCCGTAGGTCTTGAGGGAGTCCTCCACCATCCGCCAGCCACCGTTGGGGACGATCGCGCGCTTGAGCGGGGCGTCGGTCTGCAGGCCGACGATCAGCTCGCTGTCCTTGTCGATGTAGCCGGGGGCGTGCGAGGTGATGGTGGAGGGGGTGTCGGCGTCGACGTCGTAGATGCCGCGTTCGCGCTCGACCGGGAACAGCGCGGACAGCTTCGCCCACAGGGCGGAGGTCCGGTCGGTGGCGCCCTGCAGGAACGAGTCGTCGCCCTCGTAGGGGGTGTAGTTGCGCTGGATGAAGTCGCGGACGTTGATGCCGTCCTGCCATGGGCCGGAGACGAACCCCCGCCAGGCATCGGGGCCGGCACCGGTGGTGTCGGCGAGCTGCGGGTTTGCTGCGATGGTCATTTCTCTCCTCGAAGTTCGGTCGGGCCAGACCGGGCTGGTTATCACGCTAGGGCGGCGATGATCACTGCGGATGAGGCTTTAGGCCTATTTGTGCTGTGGCGCATGCCACCTGTCGGACGCTGTGGTAGGTGCCGCACCTTGGGTGCGCCTCCGTCCGGCGCCACGCGCCAGGGTGCTCAGACTGCGACAGCGGTCGGAACGAGTGCCCGGCCTTCCTGAACGCCTGTTCCGTAGTAAGCGGCGGTCATCAGTTCCTTCATGTCGGCGAGCATCGGCATCCGCGGGTTTGCGGGAGCGCACTGGTCGCGGAAGGCGCCCATTGCCAGCACGTCGAGATCACCGATGAAGGTGGCCTCGTCGACGCCCTGGGCGGCGAATGACGCGGGGATGCCGACCTGTGCGCGGAGCCGTTCGACGGCCAGTGCGTAGGACTCGACGCCCTCGGCCGCGGTGGCCGCGGGCAGTCCGAGCATTGCAGCAATCTGTTGGAATCGCTCCGGCGCGACATAGCTCTCGTACTTCGGCCAGCTGGTCAGCTTGGTCGGCACGGTGCCGTTGTAGCGGATCACCAGCGGCAGCAGCGTCGCGTTGGTCCGGCCGTGCACGAGGTGGTAGCGCGCACCGATCGTGTGCGCCATCGCGTGAACGATGCCCAGGAACGCGTTGCCGAACGCCATTCCGGCGATCGATCCGGCGTTGTGCATCTTCTCCCTGGCGGTCACCGTCGCGGGGTCACCCGGCAACCCGTTCACCGAGGCGGCAAGGTTCTGGAAGATCAACCGGATCGCGTGCAGCGCCATCCCGTCGGTGAAGTCGTTCGCGTAGACCGAGACGAACGCCTCGGTGGCGTGGGTCAGTGCGTCGAAACCGGAGTCCGCGGCCAGACTGGCCGGCATCTTCGCCGTCAGTACAGGGTCAACGATGGCCACGGTCGGGGTCAGCGCATAGTCCGCCAGCGGGTACTTCTTACCCGTCGCCGGGTCGGTGATGACGGCGAACGGGGTGACCTCGGCGCCGGTGCCCGACGTCGTCGGGATGCAGACCAGCTGGGCGAGCCCCCCGAGGGTGGGGAAACGGAACGCGCGCTTGCGGATGTCGTAGAACTTCTCCTTGAGGTCCGCGAAGACCACCTCGGGGTGCTCGTACAGCAGCCACATCACCTTGGCGGCGTCCATCGGCGAACCGCCGCCGAGTGCGATGATGGTGTCCGGTCGGAACTCCCGCATGAGCTCGGCGCCGCGCTGGACGGTGGCGACACTCGGCTCGGGCTCGACGGAGTCGATGATCTGCAGCGCAACATGTTCCGGTCGCCGGTGCAGCACCTGGATGATCTTGTCGACGAACCCGAGCTTGGTCATCGTGGTGTCGGTGACGATGGTGATCCGCGAGACGTCCGGCAGGTCGACGAGGTAGCGGATGGCGTTGGGCTCGAAGTACGTCTTGCCGGGGACCTTGAACCACTGCAGGTTGTTGTTCCGCCGGCCGACCTTCTTGATGTTGATGAGGTTGACGGCAGAAACGTTGCCCGACACGGAGTTCCGTCCATAGGAGCCACAGGAAAGGGTGAGCGAGGGCAGGAAGGCGTTGTAGACGTCACCGATCCCGCCGAACGTGGTGGGGGAGTCGCGGATGATCCGCACCGCCTTCACCCGCCGGCCGAACTCGATGGCCAGTGCCTCGTCGGCGGTGTGGATGGCGGCGCTGTGGCCCAGGCCGTCCAGCTCCACCATCTGTTCGGCGAGGGTGATGCCGTGGTCGGGATCGGTCGCCCGCAACACGGCGAGGACAGGGCAGAGCTTTTCCCTGGTGAGTGGCTCATGACGGCCGACGGACGGGACCTCGGCCAGCAGGATCGAGGTGCCGACAGGCACGGTGAAGCCGGCGTGCTCGGCGATCCACTCCGGGCTCTTGCCGACGACATCGGCGTTCAGGCGTGCGCCGGAGCAGGCTGTGCCACCGGCCTCGGCGCCGAACAGCAGGCGCTCCAGGGCGGTCTTCTCCTCCGGCGAGCAGCGATGCGCATGCAGTCGCGCGAACTCGGCCATGGCGTCCTCGTAGATCGGCTCGTCCAGGATGACGGCCTGCTCGGACGCGCACACCATGCCGTTGTCGAAGGCCTTGGAGAGCACGACGTCGTTCACCGAGCGCTGCAGTTTTGCGGTCCGCTCGATGAACGCGGGAACGTTGCCGGCACCGACACCCAGAGCAGGCTTTCCGCAGGAATAAGCCGCCTGCACCATGGCGTTGCCGCCGGTGGCCAGAATGACGGCGATCCCCGGATGGTTCATCAACGCATTGGTGACGGCGATCGACGGATGCTCGATCCACTGAATGCAGTTCTCGGGTGCGCCGGCGGCGATGGCCGCGTCACGGACGATGCGGGCCGCCATGGCGGACGACTGCTGGGCGTTCGGGTGGAACGCAAAGATGATGGGATTGCGGGTCTTCAGGGCGATCAGGCTCTTGAAGACGGCGGTTGACGTCGGATTGGTGACCGGGGTGATCCCGCAGAGCACGCCCACCGGTTCGGCGATTTCCACAATGCCGTCGAGCTCGTCGTTGCTGATGACGCCGACGGTGCGCATTCCGTTGAGCGAGTGGGTGATCTGCTCGCTGACGAAGATGTTCTTCGCGGCCTTGTCCTCGAAAACGCCTCTGCCGGTCTCGTTCACGGCGGCCATGGCCAATTGTCCGTGCTGATCGAGGGCGGCGACGCTGGACTTCTTGACGATGTAGTCGATCTCGTCCTGATTGAACCGTGCGTAATCCTGGAGGGCTTGGGTCGCCTTGACGACGAGCGCGTCGATGACGGCTGCGGTGTCGTCCTGCTCCACTGTTGTTGTGGCTGCCGTGGTTTCGATGCTGGGTGCCTCGGTACTGGGTGTCTCGATGCTGGCGGTCTCGGTGCTGGGTGTCTCGGCGCTGCTCGACTCGGTTTTCCGGGGCCGGCGGTGGCCATTCCCGTTTGTCGCCGTCGGTTCGGTGGGGACGGCAAATTCGGCGCTGTCTGTGGTCGGCGCGGGCATGAAGGCTCCTGGTGGCAAGGTGCGGGACGACACTGCGTCATCCCGCCTTCAACGCTAGGGAGTGACGAGCGGATCCACAGGGGCCGAAGGTCCCGGCTTACGGCTCGGAAAAGGACAAACCGGTCCGGCCGTGCAACGCTGTGCGGTTGCACCCGACCAGTCCTGGTACAGCCGGATGGGTCAGCGGCCGGCGAACAGGCTCAGCGCGAAAGCGACGACCGCGGCGTTGTAGAAGAAGGCAACGGTCGAATGGACCATCACATGCCAGCGCATCCGGGAGGTCGTCACCAGCACGTCCGACACCGAGAACGCCGTCCCGATCGTCACCGCGAAATAGAGGTAGTCCACAGGGGACGGGTATTCGGTGGACGGGAAGGTCAGACCACCGCTGGCCCGCTGGATGTTCGCGTACCGCCGTGCGTACCCCGCCTGCAACAGCATCCAGGACATCACCATCGCGATGACGCCCAGGATGTTCAGCAGCACCTGGTACTCGTCCGGGTTGTCCGACGTGGCGATGTCGACGGCGACGAAGAAACCGATCAGGCTGGACACGATCGCGAAAGCGAAGTTGAAGCGAAACCGGTCGCCGGACGGTGGCAGTGGCTCGGTCAGCGGCGGCCGGCGGCGGCTGCGTCTGAGCGCGATGACGCCGCCGCCGACGTAGATCAGGGCAAGCAGATCCCAGATGGCGAGGTAGCCCAGCTCGTCCTCGTCGGAGATCAGGATGAAGCCGAGACCGACCAGGATCAAGCCGATCTCGAGCAGCCTGGTGAGGATCCGGGCGACCAGCAGGAATGCCCGTGAACGGGGTGCGCCCGCCGTCGCGCCGCCGCCCCGGATCGTCATCGGTCTACAGGTACTGCCCGTGACCGGGGCCGGACGCGCCGATCCCGTCCGATGAGTCGTTGCCCGACTGGCCCGGCGGGAGCGCCCCGCGACGCATCTGCTCGAGCTGAACCCGGGCGGCCATCTGCTGTGCGACAAGCGCGGCCTGCAGTCCGTGGAACACGCCTTCCAGCCAGCCGACCAGCTGGGCCTGCGCGATCCGCAGCTCGCCGTCCGACGGGATGGCGTCCTCGGTGAACGGCAGCGACAGCCGCTCGAGTTCGTCGCGTAGCTCCGGCGTCAGCCCGGTTTCGAGCTCCTTGATCGACTTCTCGTGGATCGCCTTGAGTCGGGCCCGGCTGGCGTCGTCCAGTGGCGCGGCGCGGACCTCCTCGAGCAGCTGCTTGATCATCGTGCCGATGCGCATGACCTTCGCGGGCTCGCCGATGGCGTCTGCCGGGTTGGCCGGCGAATCGGTGTTGCCGCCGCTGTCGGCGCTCTCGTCCTGTGCGTTGGGCATATCCGCGTAGCCGACCGGCTGCCCGTCCGGGCCGATCACCACCACCCGGTGGCTGCTGGGGTCCGTCATCATCCGTTCTCCTTGCTCATGCTTGCGTCGGTCACAGCGCTGGTCTGGCTCGCGCTGGTCTTTTCCACGCCGGTCTCACGTGCGCCGGTCCCCTGCTTCGGGACCCGCAACACGATCTTGCCGATGTGGCCGCCGGTCGCCAAACGGCGGTGCGCAGCATCCGCGTCCGTCATGTCCATGACACAGTCGATGACCGGCCGGATGTCGCCCGACTCGATCCGCGGCCACACCCGCTCACGGACCGCGGCCACCACCTCAGCCTTGGATCCCGGCCCGCTGACCGGGCGGGACCTCAGGGTGGTGCCGATGATCCCGGCACGCTTGCGCAACAGCGAATTGAGATCGAGTTCCGCTGTGGTACCGCCCTGCATCCCGATGACGATCAACCGGCCGCCGTCCGCGAGGGCGGCGATGTTCCGCTCGAGGTACTTGGCGCCGACGACGTCGAGGATGATGTCCGCGCCTTTCCCGCTGGTCGCTGCTCGGATCTCCTCGACGAAGTCCTGGTTGCCGTAGTCGATGGTGATCGCGGCGCCGAGCTCACGGCAGAACTCCAAACCCTCCGGACGGGACGCGGTGACCGCAACGGTGGCTCCCTCCCGCCGGGCCACCTGGATCGCCATGGTTCCGATTCCGGACGCGCCGCCGTGGATGAGCACCACCTGCCGCGAATGCAGTTCCGCGGTCATCACCAGGTTCGACCACACCGTGCACGTCGCTTCTGGGAGCCCCGCGGCGTCCACCATGTCAACGCCCTCGGGTACCGGCAGCACCTGCACGGCAGGGACCGCGACCTTCTCGGCGTAGCCCCCGCCGGCGAGCAGCGCGCACACCCGGTCGCCGACCTGCCAGCCGAACACCCCGGCACCGAGTCCGCTGACCACCCCGGAACACTCCATACCCAGGATCGGTGACGCTCCCGGCGGCGGCGGGTAGTACCCGGCGGCCTGTAGCAGGTCCGCCCGGTTGACGCCGCTCGCCGCCACGTCGATCAGCACCTCGCCCGGGCCCGGCACCGGGTCCGGCACCTCCGACCAGCGCAGGGTGGAGCCGGAGTCTTCCCGTTCAACGGTGACGGCGAACATTCGTGGAGGGTAACCGGGGCTCCGGTCCTTCCCCGCCTGTCCGGCCCCTCGACCTCTGGGCCCGCTTGCGGCAGGGGCTGGCCGTGTGCCCGCCCCCGCGCGCCTCACGTGCTGGCCATGCGCCCCCCGCGCGCCCTGTCGAGACGGCGATGCGCCCCCCGCGCGCCCTGTCGAGACGGCGATTGTGGCTCTTTCCCGAGCGTTCGAGGGACCGGTTTCGCCATCTCGACGGCCCCGGGCGCCCGAACCCTGCCTGACGACCTCGACCCGCTCACGACGGCTCCCACCCGCCCGCGACCAGGGCACGCGCGATGCGGTCGAGTGTCGTGGGCCGGTCGGCGAAGGCGCGCGCGGTGATCCGCACCACCCTCCACCCGCTCGCCGCGAAGTCGTCCAGCCGGCCGACGTCCCGTTCGAACTGCCGGTTGTCGGTGCGGTGCTGCTCGCCGTCGTACTCGACGACGACCTTCCAGCGCCGGTAGACCAGGTCGCCGCGGCCGATGAACAGCCCCGTCGCGTCCATAACCGGCACATTGACTTCGGGTTCGGGTAGACCGGCCTCCAGCATGGCGAGCCGCAACAGTGTCTCTGGACGCGACTCGGCGCCGGGCCGGATCAGCCTGACCGCCTTCGCTGCCGCCACCTTCCCGCGCCCGCCGAAACACGCAACCCGTTCTTCGAGTTGCTCCACCGTGACCCAGGGACGGTCGTCGGACCAATCCTGGAAAACCGGACGGAGCACGAGAGCATCACCGACCGCGACCAGGTCAAGGAGTGACAACATCGACGCGAGCTGACAGAACAACGTCGCCGGGTCGACCAACGGCAGCCCGTTCCGGTAGCTGGCCGTCAACAGCGGGTCTCCCAGTCGATGGCCCATCACGCCCGAACGTCTCGAGGGATACGCGGGTTTGCGGATGCTGACGTGCAAGTTCTCGCCCGGATCAGGTCGCGGCAGCGGGAGCGGCCACAGCCGTGCTGCCGTCAGATGGCTGAAGAAGGTCCCCTGCGGCATCGCCACCAGCAGGGCGTGGCACCGACGGGACAGTGTTGTGGCGATGTCGGCGTCGATCCGGTCACCGTGAGCAGCGCCGTTGGGTGCGTCCGGTTCGGCGCCCCGGACCTCGCGGATTCCACGGAACGGCCGGTCGAGGTCCCGGCCACGCAGGCGTCCCCGGCCCATACCCACCGACAGGCCCTGCGCGACGGTGAACGGCGTGGATGTCATGAACGGCGGCAACGGCCTGCGGGGCTGCGGTGGCATGCGACATGGTGGGTCGATCCGCCCCGACGAACGGACAGTTGTCCCCATTCGCCGTCAGACCTCGCCCAGGTGGCGATTGCGGCTGCCCCCAGCGCCAACCAACGACCACATTCGACATCTCGACCACCCAGTGGCCGGGGGAGAGGCTGCAGCAGCGACCAGCGGTGGCGTGCCGGCGGGGGCCTGGCGGGCAGCGGTTGTCAGCGCCGACCGTGACGTGCAGGCTACGAGCCGTGACACCCCCTGATCGCAGCCTTGCGGAGTACTGGCCGGTCTTCGGGCTGCGGCTCGCCACCCCGCGGCTGACGCTCACCCCGCTGCAGGACGACGACCTCGTCGAGACGTTCGACGTCATCCTCGCGGGCATCCATCACCCGGACCGGATGCCGTTCGCGTTGGCCTGGACGGAGGCGCCGCGGGACGAGCTGGTCGCGAATTCACTCCGCTTCTACTGGAGCACGCGGGCGTCGTGCACGCCGCAAGCCTGGACGGTCCCGTTCGTCGTCCGGGCCCGGGGCAAGGTGATCGGTGTGCAGGACCTCGCCGGTACCGCCTTCGCTGTGACCAGGACCGTACGGACCGGGTCGTGGCTCGGGTCGGCCCACCAGGGTCAGGGCTTCGGCACCGAGATGCGTTCCGCGGTGGTGCAATTCGCATTCGACCACCTCAAGGCGCAGCGGGCCGAGAGCGGCGCATTCGTCGACAACCCCGAGTCGCTGCGGGTCTCGAGCAAGCTCGGCTACGTCGACAACGGCACCCTTGTCGTCGAGCGTCGCCCGGGCGAGCGGGTTGTCGAGCAACGCCTCACTCTCGACCCAGCGGACTTCGTTCGGCCCGGCTGGGATGTGCAGGTACGCGGGCTGTCCGCGTGCCTCGCGTTCTTCGGGATCTGACGCCCCGCCTACCCGGCCGCCGGTTCGCACGGGCCGACGATCGGCACAGGTCTGCGGTCCGCACGCGGCCACCGGTCCGTATTGGTCGGGGGGCAAGGCCGACCGACGACCATCCGCGGCCACCGGTCCGCCCGGGGAGGACCACGGACGACCGCCGAACACCGAGGGCGCACGACCCCGCCCGGAGCCAACCATCAGAGACCCGGCTGACACACTCGCCCGGTGGGGGCCCGACAACATTCCGACCGGCGCTCCCTCGCCGACCGGATCCCCGCCCCGGTCCTCTTCCTCGCTTCGGGCTTCACCCAGTACGCCGGTGCGGCGCTTGCGGTGGGCCTGTTCACGGTGCTGTCGGCCGCGTCGGTCGCGTGGTGGCGGCTGGCCGTGTCGGCGGTGGTGCTGCTGGCCTGGCGGCGGCCGTGGCGGCAGACCTGGACGCGGCGGGAACTCGGCGGGGCGGCGCTGTTCGGGATCGTGCTGGCGACCATGAACGTCGTCTTTTACATCGCCATCGACTACCTGCCGCTGGGCACAGCGGTCGCCATGGAGTTCCTCGGGCCGGTCGCCGTCGCCGCCGTCACGGGTCGGGGCTGGCGCGATCGGGTCGGCATCGGTCTGGCGGCGTTGGGCGTGGTGCTGCTGGCCGGAGTCCAGCTCGAGGGCGGGCTCACCCGGGACGTCGTCATCGGGCTGCTGGCGATCACTGCCTCCGCGGTCGCGTGGGCGGCGTACATCCTGCTCGGCCGGCGGATCGCGGTGAAGCGGGACGGGATCAGTGCGCTGGCGGTCGGGATGACGGCCGGTGCGCTGGTCTATTCACCGCTGGCCATCGGCGCCATCACCCCGGTGGTCACCGACGCCGGCCGAGCGGCCGCAATTGTGGGGATCGCTGTGTTGAGCTCGGTGATCCCGTATGCCATCGAGCAGGTCGTCCTGCGCCGGGTGACGGCCGCCAGGTTCGCGATCCTGCTCGCCCTGCTACCGGTGACGGCAGCCATCACCGGCGCCGTGCTGCTGTCGCAACAGCCGAGCTGGGCCGAGATCGTGGGCATGGTGCTGGTGTGCGCGGCGATCGTGCTGTCTGCGCGGCCGACGTTCGGCGCGGGCGGGTCGGGGCCGGAGAACCCGCTGCCGAGTTAGAGGACCGATCAACGGGACGGCGCACCGAGTCCGGACCGGACAGACCCGCTGCCGGGCTGACCGACCATGGAGCGTCAACCCAGGTTGTCGGTGTCGAACGTGTTGCACGACGCGGGGTTCCCGGACTGGTATCCGGTCAGCAACCATTTCTGCCGTTGCGCCGAAGAGCCGTGGCTGAACTGCGACGGGTCGACGTTCCGCCCGGAGATCTTCGACTGGATGTAGTCGTCACCGATGGCTCCGGCGGTCTGCACGGCGTTCTGGATGTCGGCTTCGGTGATCTCCGAGATCAGCACCTGCCCGCTGGCGTCGGGCACCGTTGTCGCGTGGTTGGCCCACACTCCTGCATAGCAATCGGCCTGCAGTTCGAGCCGGACGGAGCCCGACCCGGCGCCCGTTGCCTGCCCGACCCGGTCGCTCGTGCCGAGCAGGTTCTGCACGTGGTGGCCGTATTCATGGGCGAGGACGTAGGCCTGGGTGAACAGCGCGTCGTTCGCGCCGAACGTGGTCCGCAGGTCGTCCCAGAACGAGAGGTCGATGTAGACCAGCTGATCGGGCGGGCAGTAGAACGGGCCCATCCCGGAGCTGCCCTGGCCGCAGCCGGTCCCCGTCGACCCGCTGAAGAAGATGGTGTCCGCCTCGCGGTAGGTGGTGCCGGATGCGGCGAGTGCGTCGGTCCAGTAGCCCTGCACCGAGTTGATCACCGCGACGGCGGCGCAGTCCTCGTTCGTGTTGGCGTCGGCGCCCGTCTTGCAGGCACTGGAGAGCTGCGCGTTGTCGACGGTGGCATTGCCGTTGGCTCCCTGCAGCAGCCCGCCGCCGGTGCTGCCGGTGCCGCCAGCCGTGCCGCCACCGCCGCCGCTGATCATGTTGAACAGCACGATCCCCACGACGATCAGCAACCCGAGGCCACCGCCGCCGACCGCGAGCCCGCCACCGCGCCCGCCGGGCATCCGGCCACCGCCGAAACCACCGCCACCGAAGCCGCCGAATCCTCCGCCGCCGCCACCGCGGCGCCGGTCCTGCACCTGCGAGGTGTCGAGTCGGGCGTTGGGGTTGAACTTCATCCGGTCCTCCGGTGCGCGGCCTGCAACGTGAAAGCGCCTGTGTCCCTTGCCGTTCCTGGTGATCGGCAGCTGATGACGGACTCCGTTGTGCCGAAGCAGGGTACCCCGAACGGAGCAGGCTCAACCTGGGTGTTCGACCCAGCGTGACGGCAGCCACGTCGCTTGCACTCTGGGAAACATTGCGCACTGTGCAATCGATGTCTAGAGTTCTTCCCATGACCACCCGGGCGGATGTCGCCGAACGGCACGACACGGCGGGCCTGCGTGAGCGCAAGAAGGACGCCACCCGGCGTGCGCTCGCGGAGACCGCCATGGACCTGGCTCATCAGCGTGGCTATCACGACGTGACGATCGCGGACATCACCGCCGCCGTCGGTGTCTCGCGGCGGACATTCTCGAACTACTTCGCCGGGAAGGCGGAATGTGTCGCGGCCGTCGCCGAGGGTTGGTTCGACGACATCGCGCTCTCCATCAGTGATGCCCCCGCCGACCATCCGTTGGACAGGATCCTGTGCGATTCGCTCAGCCGCGTCGCAGCGGACCTCCCCGAGCGGTGGGAGCGGTTCTTCAGCCTGTTCCACTCGGAACCCGAGCTGAAGGCGGCGGTGCTCGCCTCCGACGAGGTCAACGTCCGCCGGCTCGCCGACGCCGTTGCCGACCGCTGCGGCCTGCAGCGGGGGGACATCCGCGCCCGGATGATCGCCGCCTACGGCAACCTGGCCGGCACCGCCTGCATGGAGCAATGGGTGCTCAGCGGCAGGCCGGGCGGACCGCAGGGTTTCACCGACCAACTCTCGCTGGCGTTCTCGATCATCGATCTCCGCTCGCTGGCTGCTCCGGATCCGACGAATTCCTGACGTCCCCGGCGGGACCACCCGCCGGGACACCGTCGCGCCACCCGGTCACCGCCGACCACCAGACAATCACCGCATTTCGCAGTCCCCGATTGGGAGAACGACATGGCAACCCTGCTCTACCGTCTCGGCCGCTTCGCGACCCACCGCCGATGGGCCGTGCTGGGAATCTGGCTCGCGCTGCTCCTCGGACTCGGAGGTGCGGCGGCGGCGTTCTCGGGCACGATGACGTCCTCGTTCACCATTCCCGGCACGCAGGCGCAGGCGGCGCTCGACGAGCTCGGCGAACGGATCCCCGGCGCCGGTGACGCGACCGGTCGCATCGTGTTCGCGGCGCCCGAAGGCCGGACGCTGACCGAGCCGCAGTACCAGCAGGCGATCGGCGCCGTCGTCAGCCAGGCCGCCGAGCTGCCGGGGGTCACGAACGTCATCGACCCGTCGACCGGACAGACCGTGTCGCCGGACCAGCGCGTCGCCTTCGCGCAGGCCTTCTTCGCGGGTCAGATCACCGAAATCCCGGAAACCACGCAGGCAGAGCTCGCCACGATCGCCACCGCGAACGAGGTCGACGGCCTGCAGATCGAATTGGGCGGCGGTGCTGTCGCTCAGGCCCCGGCGATCGGCTCCACCGAAGGCATCGGCGTGATCGTGGCGATGGTCGTGCTGTTGATCACCTTCGGATCCATCGTCGCCGCAGGCCTGCCGATGCTGACGGCGCTGATCGGCGTCGGGACCGGAATGGCGGGCATCCTCTGGGCCTCGAGTGTCATCGAGATGTCCAACACCGCGCCCATTCTTGCGCTCATGCTCGGCCTGGCGGTCGGCATCGACTACGCCCTGTTCATCGTGTCCCGGCACCGCAGCCAGGTGGCCGCAGGCATGCCCATCGAGGAATCCATCGCCAGGGCGAACGGCACCGCCGGCACCGCGGTCGTCTTCGCCGGCCTGACCGTCCTGATCGCGCTCGCCGGGCTGTCCGTCGTCGGGATCCCGTTCCTGACGGTGATGGGTCTCGCCGCCGCCGGCACGGTCGGCATCTCCGTCCTCATCGCCATCACCCTGCTGCCCGCGCTGCTCGGCTTCGCCGGCGAGAAGGTCCTCCGCAAGAAGGACCGGGCGGCCGCCGCGGCGCTCCGGGCCGAATCCTCCGGACCACTCGGCGTGCTCGACCATGCGCATTCGCCGAACCGCTGGATCCGGATGATCACCCGCCGCCCCGCGCTGGTGCTGATCGTCGGGGTGCTCGGGTTGGGCATCATCGCGATCCCGACGATGTCGCTCTACCTCGGCCTGCCCGATGACGGCACCGCCTCGCCGGACACCACCAAGCGCGAGGCCTACGACCTGATCTCCGAGTCGTTCGGGCCCGGCATCAACGGCCCGCTGCTGATCACCGTCGCCGTCGACGATCCCGCCTCGATGGCGACTGTTCTGCCGGCGACGGCGCAGGCCGTGCAGGCCAGCAGCGACGACATCATGATCGCGATCCCCGGTCAGGTCAGCGCGGACGGCACCTTCGGCACGGTCACCGTGGTGCCCAAGTCCGGCCCGTCCGACGAGGCCACCCAGCAGCTGGTGCACGACCTGCGGGACGGCGCACCGGCGCTCGGCTCCCAGGTCGGTGCGACGCTCGCGATCACCGGTCTCACAGCGGCCGCGATCGACGTCTCGGACAAGCTCGCCGACGCCCTGCCGGTGTATCTGCTGATCGTGGTCGGGCTGGCGCTCGTCCTGCTGCTGCTGATCTTCCGGTCGATCGTCGTCCCGGTCGTCGCCGCATTGGGCTTCCTGCTGACCATCGGCGTCTCGTTCGGCGCCGTCGTCGCGGTGTACCAGTGGGGCTGGCTCGGCGCGATCTTCGGCGTGGACACCCCGGCCCCGATCATCAGCTTCTTGCCGATCCTGCTGATCGGCGTGCTGTTCGGGCTGGCGATGGACTACCAGGTCTTCATGGTGACCGGTATGCGTGAGTCGTACGTGCACGGCGCCGACGCCAAGCGCGCGGTGATCAGTGGCTGGACCGCCGGATCGAGGGTGGTGACCGCCGCCGGGATCATCATGGCGTCGGTCTTCGCGGGCTTCATCCTGGCGCCGGACACGATCATCGCCTCGATCGGTTTCGCGCTGGCGATCGGCGTGCTGGTCGACGCGTTCATCGTCCGGATGACGCTGACCCCGGCCGTGATGACGCTGCTCGACAAGACCGCCTGGTACCTGCCGCGCTGGCTCGGCAAGGTGCTGCCGAACGTCGACATCGAGGGCGAGAAGCTGCTGGCCGCGCTGAACTCCGGAGTCGGGATCGGGGCCCCACGTCCGGCTCTCGCCGGGTCTGTGGCATCGGCGGACGGTGGCGGTACTTCGGCGGGCGCTGCGGACGACTCGGCGGAGGCGGCCGTGAACGGGGCCGCTCCCGAGAACGCGTTGTCCGCTCGGGTCGCCGGCAACGGTGCTGCGGCGGATGGTGGCCCAGCAGCTGGTCTTGCAGCGGCCGCGGTCTCGAATGGTGCTGCCGGGGATGGCGGCGCAGCGGACGGTGCCCCGGCGGACGGGGTCTCGAACGGCGCGGCCTCGAACGTGGCCGGCGGCGTGTCGAACGGCGGGGTCCGTGCGGGCCGGCACAGCGCCAGCGCCGCGCACAGCCGGGACGTCGACGGCCGGGAGATCGTCGAGCGTGCGCTGGCCGAGTCTGCCGCCGTAGGCGAGGGCAAGCACCGCTCCTGACTCGGATCCGGAGTCACCACGCTCATCGAGATGGCGGCAGCGGTCGTTCGTCGCGCCGTTGAACGACCGAAATCGCCGCCTCGATGGGTGTGGGACCAGGTGCGGGCTTCAGCCGAGCAGGAGCGCCGGCGGGGCCGCGGCCCATGCGCATCTAAGGTCGTCGTCATGCCCGCCGACGTACCGACGATCATCGCGACCTCCATCGGCTTCGACCCGCGCGGGTTCGACCGCTTCGACCTGTCGGCGGGGCCGGTCTTCGACCTCGCCGCCGACCTGTCCGGGGCGGACGGCAGCCCCAAGGTGTGTTTCATCGGAACCGCGACGGGCGACAACCCGGCGGTCATCGCGAGTGTCTATTCGGCGCTCGCGGACCGGTTTCGGCCGAGTCACCTCGAGCTGTTCTCGATGCCGAACCTCGCCGACGTCCGCGGCCACCTGCTCGCCCAGGACGTCATCTGGGTCGGCGGCGGATCGGTGGCGAACCTGCTGGCGCTGTGGCGGCTGCACGGCTGGGACGAGCTGCTACGGGAGGCGTGGGAGGCGGGCGTCGTGCTCGGCGGCGTATCAGCCGGGTCGATCTGCTGGCACGACGGCGGCACCACCGACTCCTTCGGGCCGGAGCTCCGACCGGTGACGAACGGCCTCGGTTTCCTGCCGTACTCCAACGGCGTGCACTACAACTCCGAGCAACAGCGCCGCCCGCTCTACCACCGGCTCATCGAGAACGGCACCCTTGCCGACGGGTACGCCACCGACGACGGGGTGGGGCTGGTGTATCGCGGGACGGAGATGGTCGAGGCCGTGGCGGACCGGTCCGGCTGCGCCGCCTACCGGGTTCAACGCGGGCCGGACGGGGCAGCTGTCGAGACCGTCATCGAAGCACGCATGCTGCGCTGAGCGGGACGACCCCGCACGCCCACTAGACTCCTCCGCGGAGGCGTGTCCGAGTGGCCGAAGGAAGCCGCCTTGAAAGCGGCCAGGTGTCAAAAGCCTCGGGGGTTCGAATCCCTCCGCCTCCGCCATCAGCGGCCGGCCACGAACGGCCCGGTCGGTACGGGCCACGAACGGCCCGGCCACCAACTGCCGGTCACCACCCGGCAGTCAGGCGCTCCACCGGAGCTGCCGGTAGAGCACGTCCCCGCCAGACTCGACGAAGCCGGCCGCCAGGAACCAGGCGAGCGCGGGGGTGCCGAACACCGCCGTCACCCGCACTTCCCGGTTCGTGTCCGCAGCGGCCGCCAGCAGAGCCCGAAGCGCCTCACGGCCGATGCCGGTGTGCTGATGCTGCGGGTGGACCGCGATGTCCACGATGGTCACGGCCGCGGTCGACGGACCGGCCAGGTCGTCGTCGAGGTCCAGCAGGAGCCGGCCCACCCGCTCGCCGGCCCGGCTCAGGGCCAGGTCGCGGCCGCCCGGATGGTCCGCACTGAGTTGCCGATTGCGGGCGACCAACTGGGCATCGATCAGCCGCTGGAGCTGTTTGGCCCGCATGCCGGACTCGGCCCAGTCGTCGGCCAGCAACGCCCGGTGCACGCCGTCGCCGATACCGGCAGTGTCGGCCGTCAGCGGCCAGGTTCCGGCTACCAGTTCGAGCGGAGGAAGGATCTGTGCGCGCATCGCCTGGACGACCGCGTCGATGGCCTCGGCATGAGCGGCCGCGGGATCCGCGCGGTCAGCAGGCACGGGTCGCGCCGAGTGTGCGGCCTGCGGTGGTCATGCCCCCATTCTGTCGGGAGCCCGCCGAGCCCGCTGAGGTGGTCCCCGCGGATGACCGCGGCCGCAGAACCGGCTCAGCCGCAACAGGATCCGGCCCGTGGATCGCGGCGGCGGCCGGCGTCGTTAGGGTTCCCGGGTGAGTCCGGTCGAGATCATCGCGATATTCCTCGCCGGGATCGGGGCAGGCACCATCAACGCCGTCGTCGGTTCCGGGACGTTGGTGACATTCCCGACCCTTGTCGCGTTCGGTTTTCCCCCGGTCACCGCCACCATGTCCAACGCGATCGGCCTGGTGCCCGGTAGCGCCTCCGGAACGTGGGGGTACCGCCGCGAACTGAGCGGTCAGGGACAGCGGCTGCGTTGGCAGATCCCGGCGTCATTGCTGGGAGCCGTCTGCGGGGCGTGGCTGCTGCTGCATCTGCCGGAGAGCACGTTCAAGAAGGTCGTTCCGGTCCTGCTCGTCGTGGCGCTGATCCTGGTGGTGGTTCAGCCGGCGCTGCAGCGGTGGGTGCGGCGGCGGGCCGATGCCGCGGGCCGCGACCACGACGTCGTGGGGCGTGGCCGGTTCATCGCGCTGATCATCGGCACGTTCCTGGTGGGCATCTACGGCGGCTACTTCGCCGCCGCGCAGGGCATCCTGCTGATCGGTGTGATGGGCGCATTGCTGCCGGAGACCATGCAGCGGATGAACGGCGCGAAGAACCTCCTGACGCTGGTCGTCAACCTGGTCGCCGCGACCGCCTACACTCTGGTCGCCTTCGACCGGATCGCCTGGGGGGCAGTCGGTCTCATCGCCGCCGGATCATTGATCGGGGGCTTCGTCGGGTCCCACTACGGGCGTCGCCTGTCGCCCGTCGCGTTGCGGGCGTGCATCGTCGTCCTCGGCATCGTCGCGCTGTGGCGGTTGCTGGCCGTCTGACTCGCCGGTCGCAAACTCGGCGCGGACGCCCAACAGCCGGATCGCGCGGTCGTGCTCGAAGCGCTCGAGGACCAGCAGCGCCGCCGATTCCAGGTCCTCGACGGCACTGGTCGGCGCCGGCAGGGTGGCGCTGCGGGTGGAGGTGAAGAAGGGCGCGAACCGCACCTTGACGGCGACCCGACCGACGTCGCGCCCGTCGGCGACCACATCGTCATGCAGCCGGCGGACCAGGCCGGCAACGGCGTCGCGGACGTCGGACCACTGAGTGAGGTCCTGCTGGAAGGTCGTCTCGCGGCTGTGCGACCGGGCCACCCACGGCTCCCCGTTCACGGTGCGCCGGCCCTCACCGCGACCGAGGCTGACCAACCAGGGACCGATGTTGGGCCCGAACCGTCGTGCCAGCACCGCAGGATCGGCGCCCGCGAGATCACTCACGGTCCGCACGCCGAGTTCCGCGAGTTTCCGGGCGGTCTTGCCGCCGATACCCCATAAGGCCGCGGTGGGACGGTCGAACATCACAGCCACCCAGTTGGCCGCCGTCAGCCGGAACACCCCTGCGGGCTTGGCGAATTCGGTCGCCAGTTTCGCGCGCAGCGTGTTGTCACCGATGCCGATCGAGCAGTACAGCGATGTCTCGGCGAGCACGGCGGCCTGGATCTCCCGGGCCAGCGCCTCGGGGTCGCCCGTGTCCGCGCCCAGGAAAGCCTCGTCCCAGCCCAGTACCTCGACCACCACGTCGAACGAGCGCAACACCGCCTGAACCCTGGCGGACGCCTCCTCGTAGGCAGGGTTGTCCGCCGGCAGGAACACCGCGTCCGGACACTTCTTCAGCGCCGTCCGCATCGGCATCCCGGACCGCACGCCGAACTCGCGCGCCGCGTAGGAGGCGGTCGCGACGACGGAACGTAGTGTCGGATCGCCGGCACCGCCCACCACCACGGGGAGCCCGTTCAGTTCGGGATGCCGGAGCAGTTCGACGGCAGCGATGAACTGGTCCATGTCGACGTGCAGCACCCACACGAACCCAGTGTGGGACCCGCCCCCGACAGCCGCCCCAGGGACAAACGCCGCTACAGCGCGAACGACCCGGCCGCCGCCAGGAAAGCGTCGTTCTCCTCGGGCGCTCCCACGGTCACCCGAACCCCACCCGCTGCATCCGGGAACGCCCGGACGATGACCTTGTGGTCCTCAGCGTGCGCGGCGAACTTCGCCGCCCGCTCCCGCAGCGGCAGCCAGACGAAGTTCGCCTGCGACGTCGGCACCTCGAAGCCAAATCCGCGCAGCGCTGCCGTCACTCGTTCCCGTTCGGCGACCACCTGCTGCCAGCGCGGCGCCAGTTCGTCCTTGGCTGCCAGCGCGGCGAGTGCCGCGGCCTGCCCGAGGGAGCCGAGCGCGAACGGGATCGCCACCTTGCGGAGCGCGGTGACGACGTGCGGGTCGCCGACGGCGTACCCGACCCGCAGTCCCGCCAATCCGTACGCCTTCGAGAGTGTCCGCAGGGTCAGCACATTGGGCCTGGTCAGCGCGAACTCGAGGCCGTCGGGGGAGTCGGGTTCAATGTCGAACTCCCGGTAGGCCTCGTCGACGACCACCAGCACGTCGTCAGGGACGCTGTCGAGGAAGGCGACAAGCTCCGTACGTTTCACCGCGGTCCCGGTCGGGTTGTTCGGCGTGCAGATGAAGATCAGCCGGGTGGCGGGTGTGATCGCGGCGGCGATGGCCGGCAGGTCGAGTGCGTGCCCGTCGGTCACCGGCACCCGAACGGCGGTCGCCCCGGTGATCTGGGTGACGATCGGGTAGGCCTCGAACGAACGCCAGCCGAACAACACCTCGTCACCCTCGCCGGCCGTCGCCTGGACGAGCTGCTGGCACAGCGCGACCGACCCGTTCCCTGCGACGACGTGCGTCTCGGGAGCGCCTGTGTGCTGGGCGAGCGCGCTCACCAGCACCTGTGCGCCGTTGTCCGGGTACCGATTGATGCCCGCCGACTCGTGCGCGACCGCGTCGGCGATGGCCGCGGCGACCGACGGCAGAGTGGGGAAGGACAGCTCGTTCGACGCCAGCTTGATCGCGCCCTGCACGGTTCTACCGGGGGCGTACGCGGGCAGTGTGTCGAGCGCGGACCGGGTGCGGACCGTCATGGGCTGGGCTCCTGATCTCCTGCGAGGTACGGGTGCTGCGGGTGTGGAGGTGGGTGCCGAGGCGGTTCGCCGTCCAGGCACTCTCGACCCTAACGGGCGCACGTGACGCCCACCGCTGACTTCGTCCGGGCGGCTCCCGGGCCGGGGCGCGCCGCTGCGTGACGGGAGTGCGGCACGGTGTAGGAAAGTCACATGAGCCCGTCTGACGTCGTCCCGGAGGTGCTCTGGCAGCCGGCCCCGGAACGGGTGGCCCGCGCCGCCATCACCGAGTTCTCCTCGTTCGTCTCCACCAGAACCGGCCGGCCGATGCCGGACTACCCGACTCTGTGGGACTTCTCCGTCCACGATCTGCCCGGCTTCTGGTCGGCCGTTGCCGACTACTTTCAGATTCGCTGGCACGACCAGCCGACCGGGGTGCTCCCCGCGGCCGTGATGCCAGGTGCCGACTGGTTTCCGGGCGGGACGCTGAACTACGCCGAGCACGCCTTGTCAGGCGCGCCGGAGTCGTTGTTGTCGGTGGCCGATCCGGCGGTGATCGCGGTCGCGGAGGACGGGCGCGAGAAGCTCGTCACGATCGACGAACTCCGGGCGCAGGTCGGCGCGGTGCAGTCGGGACTCCGCGCGCTCGGCGTCGGTGCCGGGGACAGGGTCGTCGCGCTTGTCCCGAACACCGTTGACGCCCTCGTCGCGTTCCTGGCCACGGCGGCCCTGGGCGGGGTGTGGTCGTCCTGCTCGCCGGACTTCGGCGCCCCGTCGGTGATCGACCGGTTCACCCAGATCTCGCCGACCGTGCTGATCGCGGTGGACGGATACAGCTACGGCGGCAAGTCCTTCCACGTCACCGAGACGGTGGGAAAGATCCGCGCGGCGTTGCCCTCACTGGCCGGTGCCGTCCACATCCCGGCCCTCGGAACCCCGACGCCGGACGGGATGCTCAGCTGGGAGCAGCTCACCGCGGAGCCGGCCGAACCGACGTTCACCCCGGTGCCGTTCTCCGCGCCGCTGTGGGTGCTCTACTCCTCCGGCACCACCGGACTACCGAAACCCATCGTCCAGTCCGTCGGCGGGATCCTGGTCGAACACCTCAAATCTCTGCGACTGCACTGGGACCTGGGGCCCGGGGACCGATTCCTGTGGTTCACCACCACCGGCTGGATGATGTGGAACTTCCTCATCGGCGGCCTGTTGGTCGGGGCGACCGTCGTGCTGTACGACGGCAGCCCCGGACACCCCGACCTGAACACGCTGTGGAAGATCGCGGAACGGCACCGGGTCGGCCTGTTCGGGATGTCGGCGCCGTACGTCACGGCGTGCCAGAAGGCGGGTCTGACTCCGTCGACGCAGTTCGACCTCACCTCGATCGCGGCCATCGGATCCACCGGGTCGCCGCTGTCCACCGCGGGCTTCCGCTGGCTGCACGACGAGGTGGGCAGCGGAATCCAGATCGCGTCGTTCTCCGGCGGCACCGACATCTGCACCGGGATCGTCGGCGGGGCGCCGAACATGCCGGTCTGGCTGGGTGAGATCTCCTGTCGGGCGCTCGGGGCGAAGGTGGAGTCGTTCTCGCCGACCGGGGAGTCGTTGGTGAACGAGGTGGGTGAGTTGGTCATCACCGCGCCGATGCCGTCGATGCCGGTGTTCTTCTGGGGTGATGACGGAACCCGTTTGCACGACTCGTATTTCGCCGACTACCCCGGTGTCTGGCGGCACGGCGACTGGATCCGGATCACCTCCCGCGGGTCCTGTGTGATCGAGGGCCGCTCGGACGCGACCTTGAACCGGGGCGGGGTGCGGATGGGCACCGCGGAGTTCTACCGGGTCGTCGAGTCGGTGCCGCAGGTGGTCGATTCGCTCGTCGTCGACACATCCTCTGCCGCCGGGGAAGGCGATCTCCTGCTGTTCGTGGTGCTTGATGACGCCACCGACGACCACGCCCCGGTGTTCGCCGAACTCCGCACGCTGATCCGCAGCGAGCTGTCGCCCCGGCATGTCCCGGGTGCCATCGTCGCGGTGCCGGCCGTCCCGCACACCATCAACGGCAAGAAGTGCGAGGTCCCGGTGAAACGCATCCTTGCCGGTGCCGACGTCGAGTCGGCGGTCTCCCGGGATGCACTGGCCGATCCGGCCGGATTCGACGCGTTCCTGGACGTCGCCCGCGGTGCCCTGGGTAGCCGCGCGTGAAGTGGTCCCGCCGCGGGTTCGCCGGTCTGGTCCGTGCCGGCCTGTTGGCTGTCGTACTGCTCGCCACCGGTTGTGGCACAGGAGCTCTCGACTCGGCCGAGGGTTCGTCGGCAGCGCCACCCGAGTCCGCGTCGTCCGCCGCCGGGCCGACCCTGGTGGTGACGGTTCCCGACCTGTTGCCCGGAGGCTCATCCGGGTCCGTCTCCGACTCTCCGCCGGCAGCCGGTGTCGCGCCGCCAACGGCCTCCGAACAGCCCACCGCCAGTCCCGTCGCGCCTCCGTCCCCGGAGATTGAGACGAGGGCAGCGCCGACGGCCGAACAACCCGCCTCGACGACGGCTGCCGACCCGGTCCAGACGACGGAGGCACCATCCGCGGAACCCCCGCCGGCCGCGCCTGAAGGTGACGGCCTGAACGTCTCACTGGCCAATTGCGATGGCTGCACGGTGCTCGCCACCCACCGGGACGTGACCGGCGATCTGTCGGCAGCGCTGGTCGGGACCGGGGCGCGGGCGATCCTGCTGTCCGTCGCCGCCGACGGCGAAGCCCGCGGCGTGATCGGCGTGCCGTACGGGGCCGCGTTCCCGGCGCAGACCACGGGAGTGCTCGCCTGCTCCGCCGGGACGTGCGTTGTCGAGGGCCGTCAGCTGGACGGCCGGGCGATCCTGTCCGCATTCGAGCTCACCGACACCGGTGCCTGGCGTGACGTCTCAGGCGATGATGCCTTCCCCTCGGCAACCGAGAACGCGGCCGTTGTCGACGCCGGCGACCGGCTCGCCATCGCCGTCCAGGACCAGGCGGACGGAGCGGCCGTGTGGGTGCTCTACACCTGGGACGGAACCCGGTACACCGTGGTGGGCTGCGCCGCGGACGGCCCGGCACCAGCATCGGCGGACGCGGTTTCACCGGACTCATGCCTGTCCTAGCCTGTGCTTCAAGATCGTCACGCAGCGCGTTGACCAGCAGTTTTGCTCCGCTGCGCCCCCGCCGGGTAGGGTTACCGGCCGGTGGTCACCCCGTGGGTGGCCCTGGGAAGCGTGCCAGAGCGGCCGAATGGGACACACTGCTAATGTGTTGTGCTCGTAAGGGCACCGAGGGTTCAAATCCCTCCGCTTCCGCGCTGGCCGTGGGCTTCTCGCCCAGGGCCGGTGGCATGGTATGACGGTTCGCTGAGGCGGATCGGCGGGACTCGAAGGGCCGGTTGAGGTCGTTCGAGCAGAACTGAAGAGGCGCCTGTAGCTCAACGGATAGAGCATCTGACTACGGATCAGAAGGTTGGGGGTTCGAATCCCTCCAGGCGCACTTATCGCAGGCCTCTGCAGAGATGGCCGTGATGGCACTTTGAATGTCCGGACAAACCTCGCTAGTTGGTCACCGATTGGTCACATAGCCTCGGCGGCTCCGACAACATAAGTGTCGCGAGAGTTCGGCGTCGCCGAGCGATTGGTCAGCGGAAGAAGACTCCGAGCTCGGGGAGGACGTTCGCGGCGACGTCCACGATGTCGTCCGCCCGCAGAATCCCATCCCGAACGTCGTCATCGCCGGCGCCGAGCATGGCCAATTTGTCTCTCGGCCGATTGCCCAGTTCATGCGACTGACCCGCGTGGGGTGTGTAGTCGGGGGTTGCGATCGAAACCGTGGGCCGGCCGGGCTGACCGTTTGAGACAGCCTCCGGACACTCCGGGGCGGTTCACAAACCAATGCCCCAGGGAGTGCTTTTCACCGGCACGCCGGTGCGCGGGGTGCCGATTGATCGGCACCCCGCGCCTGGTTGGCTGAATCAGACAAAAACCGTCTGAGAGGCCTTGACGTACCAATTGGTACCGAGCTTGTACGTTGTCGACACCACCACCTTGTAGATGGACGGGTTGGAATACGGTGCAAGGTTGACACTGAAGGTGTGCAGGGCATTGCTGTTTGCAACAACCTCGCCGCCGTGCTTGTTCGCCAGGCGTGTGCCAAAGACGTCGTAGTACTCCATTTGCATGCGTGCGTGCATGCCAAGGGCGTTGTTCAGGTAGAGCTTGCCGGTGAGCACCGGCTTGATCGTGCCGCCGCTGATGTCGTATTGCAGCGTTCCGAAGCCGGCAGGATCATTGACCGGAGGGGGCAACAAACCGCCCTCGCCGAAATCAAGATTGGTGGACGGAATGCGGACCAGATCACTGGGCGGCGGGGTTGCGCTCGCTGAACTCGCCCCGGCCGCAAGCAGGCCGAGTGCAGCAAGGATCGGCAACAGGAATCGGGCAATGGGCTTCAGGAATTTCATCTCATTCTCCTAGATCGTTTGGCGTGCAGTGATGGATCGGTGGTTTTTGGGTGGTCGTCAGTGTGAAGCGCTCTCCGTCAGTCATTCTTACTGTTGACCCATTCTTCATGGTCATATCGATCAATCTGTTTCCACCTCCCTATCCCGAAGGTGTGAGATCCTGCCGAAATGGCGATTTCCCGCCGCGAAAAGCAAGCGGGATTTGTGCACATCATGGCGCGCCCCCTGACGAGCGGCCCCGGCCAATCCGAGGCGACTACGACAAGAATGACCGCCAACTGTTGCGATGAGATCGTATAAACTACTTAGTTACGTTCGCCGCCAAGCTTAGCTTCGATCCGTGGACCGGTGACTTGTTCGCAGTGGACCACGCCATGCTCGTCACCGCCTGGACCTTGTTGACCAGCCGGGAGTTCTACCGAGACCCGGGAGCTGACTACTTCCTGCGAGAAAGGCGCTGGTGGGGTGTGTCGAACCTTCCCGGTGGCCGTTTGCGGTCTGACTCAACACAGGCGTGACCACGAAGGCACCAGCAAGTGCTCTCGAAGTCGGAGTGTCGTCCGCGGATCCCCCCCGTCCAGTCCACGGGAAGTGAAGGGACCCCATGACGATGATGCTCATCGGTCTTGAGCCGCACAAGTCCACGTCCACAGCGACGGCCGTGGAACCCGAATCCAATCGTGAGGTGGCCTCGATCCGTATCGACGGCACCTTGCGGGAATACCGCCCCCTGCTCACCTGGGCTGGTAGGCGGCCGGAGCGCCGTTGGGCGATCGAGAACGCCGAGGGCCTGGGCCGGGACCTGTCCTCCGGGCTGCTCGCCCGCAGGGAAGAGGCCGTCGACGTGCCCACGACCGCGACCGCCCGGGTTCGGCAGCTCTCCCGTGGTGGGGGGTCGGAAGAACGACCGGATCGACGCCGCCGTGGCGGCGCGCGTGGCGGCGCTGCAGGGGGATGCGCGTCCCTTTGCGGCCGAGGGAACCACGGCTGACTTCGGACTGCTGGACGAGAGGCGGGCGACCCTGGCCCAGACCCGGGCCTGGGCGGTGAATCAGCTGCACGCCCAGCTCCGGGCGGTGAATCAGCTGGACGCCCTGCTCCGGGCGTTGCCCGCCGGCGGCGCAACCAGGGGTTATCCGCGGTGGCCGCTGCGGCGTTGCTGCGGACGGTACGGCCCATTGGTGAAGCAGAACGGGTCCACGAACACATCGCTGGTGACATGGTTACCGAGATCCGTTCCCTGGATTCCCGGTTGGAGGCGAACGCCGAGGTGATGGCCGAGCTGGTCACGGCATCGGGCAGCACCCTGACCGGGACCGTGGGCGTCTGACCGGTCACGGCCCGCAGCGGCCACAGCCAGCAAGTAGAACCACCAGCCAGACCACCCGGGGTCAACTTTCAGTCGGCAAAGGGGGTCAGTTTTGGGTCGGCGTCGACAGTCCAACGTTGATATTGGTTGCTTTCCCCTCCTGCCGCTGCCGGTCCTTCCGCAGTCGAGGAGAGTCCAATGAGAAGCGCCCGCAGCGGGTTTCCCCCTCGGGCCGTTATGGGACGTTTGGAACCCTGAGCACGAACGACATTGACGCCGACGAGCGGGGGAAGACAATTGCGGCCCGCTGAGAGGGGGAACGAACAACCCGCGAAGGCCGGGAGGTCTCGGGTCCAGACCGGCGAGAGCCTGGGCTTGGACCGCGCTCGCCGGCCGGCGAGCCTGTCTGGGCGCAGCGGATCGCGAAGTGGTTACCCGGGGGTGTCCGACGCTCGACTGCGGCAAGTGACGTGGCCGGCGATCGAGGCGCACCGGGACTACATCGTCAAGCAGCTGGCTGACGAGGTCACCGTCTCGACGATCAGTCTGAACCGACCGATCTGATCAGGAACTGACCGTCACCTCGACGGTCACGATGCCCCCCGACCCGCCTGACTGGAAAATGTTCTTCAGTAGCCGCTTTCCGCACGCGACACATGGCTTTCCAGGGTCCGGCGATGTGTCCTGAGCACCGACCCGTTTGCCGCACAGCGAGCGGCCTGAGTCCTCGGATGGGTAAAGATGTGAATCGTCGTCCTGGTCGGTCCGACACGGCGAGTAGCTCGGCATCTCCTCAGTCTCCCGCTATCGGGGGGATCGTGCCAAGTTTGAGCGTCAATGCCATTCGTGCGGCCTCGGTCCGGTTGACGACACCCAACTTGGCGAGAATGTTGCTGACATGAACACTGGCGGTGCGCTCACTGATGTACAAGCGACGCGCAATGAGGCGATTGGTGGCGCCGGTGGTCAGTAGCGCCAATACTTGCTTCTCACGGCGGGTCAAACGGAAGTTGTCAGGCGTTGAGAGCGGGGTTGCCCGTTCGGGAATCTCGTCGGCGGGCGGTGGCTCGAGACTGAGGTTGCCCAAAACCGACAGCATCCGGATCTCGGCTGCCAACGGCCGCGCCTGCAGATTCATGGCGATCCGAAACGCCCGGGTCAGGACCTGCTGCGCCGGTACTCGGGCGCCTCGCCGCAGCTCTGCGGCACCGGATCGCATCAGGCAGTACGCCTGGAAGTAGGGCAGGCTGAGCGTTTCGTTGGCCGCTCCGACCTCTGACCATTGACTTGCGCTGTCTTCCATGATCATTCGCGCCGATTCCGCCTCGCACATTCGGAAAATGGCGTCCGCCAGCGGAAGCCCGGTCGTCACCCACGCCGCCCGCGCTATCCCGAGCAGGGGAGCCGGATTCGGATCCGTCCCGCCTTCGCGCGATAGCTTGCCCGCGGTCGCCGCGATATCGGCCGCCGCTCGCAGACCTCGCCAGCACGCATCCAACACCAGCCTGGCGTCGTCTTGAGCGAGCAGTTCCGGCAGCACCTCGGCGACGATCTCGGCCGCCACATGTGGTTTTGAATCCCAGAGCGCCCGATCGGCCCGGATGACCGAGAGCGCGCTTCGCGCATAAGGATCGTCCGAACCCAGACCTTCAGCGACCGCGATGTTCGACGCTGCCTCGGCATCGTCACCCCGGGCGACCGCCACCTCCGCCAGGAGGGTGCGCAAGAGCAGGGTGATCCCGATCGCCGCTGGATCCTGCAGTGCCTGATGGGCCAGCTGTTCCGCCTCGTCCCAACGACCCAGTTGGACCAGCGCGGTGACCTGGTTATTCCGCAAGCTCGACGCCAGCGAGATGACAGGACCGTAGCGGCCGCACGCGTCGACTCCCTCTGCCGCAATCGCTGCGAGTTCCTTGTATCGACAGCTGAGGCCCAGCGCGAAGGTAAGATTCCCGTAGCACCGGAAGGTCAGCTCGATGTCATCCAGCGCCCGCACCAGTGGCAGACATCGACGTAAGTCCTCGACCGCCGAGTCGACATCGCCCAGTTGGGCCTTCGTCGCGGCCGCCGTGATCTCAGCGTGCAGTCGTACCCGGTCGGCCCCGACCAACGACGCCTGATCGATCGCCTCCCTAGCGGTCGACGCCGCCTCCTGCGATCGACCGGTGGCCATCAGGCCATGGGCCAAAGCAGCCAGGGTCGCGGCGCGCAACGAGGTGTCGTCGGTGACGAGATTCGCCGAACGCTGATAGGCCTGCAGAGCCGCCCCCATATCGCCCGAGCCCCAGAGCACCTGACCTCGCGCCTGATCGATTGCGGCGCGCTCGTCGGAAGTCAGATCGGCCCGTCGATATGCCTGGTCGAGCAATTCCGTCGCCTCGTCGAAGTTCCCGTTCCACCGGGCCGCAATGGCGGACTCGCGTAGAAGCGCGGCGTGACCCACACCGGCTGCGGCGGAGGGATTCTCGACGAGCTGCCACAGTCGCACGCTCGTGCCGTACCAGAACGAGGCGTCTGCGAAGGCCCACATCGAGCCGGCGCGCCGCGCCGCCCGGACCGCGTATCGAAGCGCATCGGGATATCGCCCGCATTGCTGCAGGTGATGCGCCAGCGCAGCGGCCCTGTCCGGCGTGACACCTGCGGGGCTGGCCAGCATGGCATCGGCGGCCTGTTCGTGGGCACGCATCTTCTCCCCCGGCAGAGTGTCGTCGACGACGACCTCGCGCATGAGGGCATGGCTGAAGCCGATCGAGCCGTTCCGAGCGACTACCACCCCCCTGTCTCGCAGACCCCGAGCGGCGCGATTGAACTCCTCGATGGGGGCGCCGATCCCCCCGACCAGCAGGTTGGTGTCCTCCCGGTCGCCGAGAACCGTGAGCAGGATCGCGAGGGTCCGTTCGAGTTCCGTCAGGTCGGCCAGAAAGCTCATCAGGATGCTCCGTACGTGCGGCGGGATCGCACCGTCCGCACCGTGCATCGCCAAATGTTCCGCGAAGAATGGGCTACCTTCCGCTACTTGAGACACCCTGCGCAGCACGGCGGGAGTCAACCGAACGGGCAACTGATCCAGGAGTTCGACGATATCCCGGTCGGCAAGTGGTCCGAGCGGAACGGAGACGGTCCCCGGCAGCCGCATCAGTTCTGCAAGCCACTCGGAAGGGGTGTGCGAACTCCCGCTGGTCGAGCGCAGCGTCAGCAGCAGCGCGAGACGATTATGACGAAGGGCGCGCGCCACGAAGCCCAGAAGGTCGGAGGTCGCCGCGTCGGTCCAGTGCATGTCCTCAACGACCAGCAGCGCCGGTTGCCGTCGACTGACGGCGGCGAGGACCTCGACCACCCCGGCGAAGAGTCGGGCGGCCGCGATCTGCTGGTCCAGCGTTTCAACGGGTGCGTCCAATCCGAGCAGCGGCGCGACGCCACGCCACGCTTCCCCGGGAATCGACCACTCGATGTCCGGGAATTGCCGCAGCACGTCTCTGATGAGGTGGATGACCGGGGCGTACGGCAGTCGCGTGCCGCGCATCGGAGAACACTGACCGACCGCAGTCAGGAAACCGTCCTCCGCGGCGCGGCCCACGACCTCTTCGACCAGTCGGGTCTTGCCAATTCCCGCGTCTCCGCTCATCACCACGACAGCGGGCCGACCGTCCGCGGCCTGACGCACCGCAGCCATCACCCGGCCGCTCTCCGATGCCCGTCCGACCAGACGGGAGTGCTCAGCCATGCCCTCCAGCATGGCGGGCGCTGCAAACCCATCGACAGCCACCCGCGACCACTTACCCGTACCTGACCGACGGGGGTATTACCCGAGGAGGTCCAAGACCCGACCTCCGAGCCGCCGCATTCTGTTCCCTGCAGCGATGGCCCCGGCCGTCAGCACTGCAAGGCCAGCACCGGCCGTGACGGCGACAGGGCGCCGCTGCGTGGTGAAGGCGAGCGTGCTCAGCCCCCAGCCGGTCGTGGCTGCGACGGGCAAGGCGGCTCGTTTGCTGGACCCGACCACCGCCGAGACCCCCAACGTTGCAGTGCCGACCAATGACAGCGACAACACCCTGCCGGCGCCCGAGCGCGGATTCCAGCCAAGGAGGCTGTTCAGGACGTCGGCGGTGTTGATGGCAGCAGCGAGACTGGTCCAGCCGAGCAGGAGTCCGTTGCTCCCGGCGACCAGCATGGCCGCCCCTGATTCGTCGGCGTCCTGAACCCGGCGGTGCGCCACAGCCGACGCTGCCACGATCGACCACAGGATGGGCGGCGTGGCCCGGATCCGGCCCGACTGTGCAACGAACTCCCAGGTGGCGTTGCCGGCAGCTGCCGCAGCGAGCCACCATCCGGTGGAGCGGTGGACCGGGTTGCCGCGCTGGCTCGGCAAGGCCTGGACTACTGCGGTGGCGGCAGAGGTTGCGAAGATCGGTCCCCACACCGAGAAAGCCCAACCGGGCGGGGTGACGATACTGGGAGTTTTGCGGGTGACCTCGCCAACTTCGGACTGACCCAGCAGGGGACCGATCACCGGGACGAGGACTTGGGCTGCGGAGCCGGCGACGACGGCCGCTACCCGCAGCATGTCTGCCCTCGCTGCCGGGCGTCCGGTCACGGCTGCGCATCCTCAGGCATTCGATGATCAGCGATGATCAGCCCTCCAATCAAACGACGACACGTGCACTGCCAGCGTCGCCGGCCGCGTGGTGGGGCCACGGTACAACCCACGTCCAACCCGTCCCTGACCGGCGCCCGCGGGGGCCGCACTGATCGGGTGGGACGTCAACGGTGTCGACGGTTGCTGCTGGTGGACGATGGCGTCCCCCGGATCCGGCTGCGCTCCTCATCCAGCGGGTGGATCATTGGGAGTGATGGGCGGTAGCCCGATTCGGCGATTTACGCCCTGGCCCGGCCGCGTTGCCGGTCGTCGGCATAACCCGTATCACCGGTCGAGTTCATCGGGCCGGCGGGCCAGTACGTCCTTGAACCGGCGGAACGCCCCACGGCACTCGATGGCGATCCCTGATCGAGACGAACAGGTTCTTTTTCGTCGGCGCCCCCGACCGCAGGCGGATTCGACACCTGCGACAGGCGCTCGCCGACCCGCGACATATCGCGTGGCTTTTCCTGTCCTCGGAATTGCGCGTTCGGGGCCAGGACACCCTCAGAATTCTTGCGGCCGATCATCCGACCAACCAATGCGAAGCCGCGCGTAAGACCGCTCCGGCGCACTTCAGGGCAGTTTGACGTCGACAACCGGAATCGTCGATCGGCGCCCGATCCCGGAGGAGTTCCCCGACGACGGAATGGGAGAATGACGGCAAGGTCGCGATTTGGATCAAGTCGCGATTTGGATCAGAAGGTTGAGGTTCGAATCCCTCCAGGCGCACTCATATCAGGTCTCTGACGTGGGCTATGCCATGGGAGCATCCCCAACGGACACCGCAGACCCCGATTGGTTGGACGACCAGGCCCGGCATGGCGTGCAATCGCTGTGCGGTAGCGCACCGCGTCGTACTGCGGTGGCCGGAGACGTGCACGAGGCGCTGCCCATCGGTGGGCGCCTTTCCTGTCCTGCCGTCACCGAGTGCTCGCCTTCTCGAGCGCGGGATCAACCGCTGCGATAGTTTGGCTGCGACCGGTGGTGGGGCTCACCGGACCCGAACCTCGGCCTCGGCCGACAACAGTCCCTATCCGTTGAGTTCAGCGACCCCGGGTAGGACTGGATGCTCATTTGTTCGCATCGCGCATCAGTTGGCCGTTGCGGCGAGCCGAGTCAGGGTTTGCGTCCGTGGTCGGCGCCGTGCCGGATGCGTAATCACGCCCGGCGATCGATGAAGGGCGGAGCGTTCCGCCGCAGCTCCATTTGTCGGCGTCCGCGGCGAACTCACGGAGTAATGACCAGGTTGACCCGTTCCCAATTGGAGGAGATCGCATGACCAGCACGTCTTCGCTCGAGGTATCGGCCCTGCACGCAGTGGAGATCCTTGACTCCCGGGGGAATCCGACACTCGCGGTGACGGTCACCCTGGCTGATGGCACCGCAGCACGCGCAGGGGTTCCGTCGGGGGCGTCGACCGGCTCCCGCGAGGCGGTGGAACTACGGGACGGTGACAAGGCACGGTACGGCGGGAAGGGTGTGCTGACCGCTGTCGGGCACGTCAACGGCGAACTGGCAGATGCGTTGGTGGGCAGATCGTTTGCTGATCCTGCCGCCGTCGATCAGGCGATGCGTGACACCGACGGCACACCGAACAAGGCCAGGTTGGGGGCGAACGGGATCATCGGTATCTCGATCGCGACTCATCGCGCCTACGCCGCGAGCCGGGGTGAGCAGCTCTGGCAAACCCTGACCCCGCAAGGCGTGACGCCGTGCCAGCCTGTGCCGCATTTCAATGTGGTCAACGGCGGAGCGCACGCCCCCAACAGTCTGGACTTCCAGGAATTCATGATCGCTCCGCTGGGTGCACCTTCGATCGCGGAGGCCATTCGCGCCGGTGCGCAGGTGTACGCAAAGCTCAAGGGACTGCTGCACGACGCCGGATACGCAACCGGGTTGGGTGACGAGGGCGGTTTCGCGCCGGATATCAGCACTCCCGAGGACGTGCTGCGAACCTTGGTGCGGGCCATCACCGACGCCGGGTACACCGCCGATCGGAACGGGGTGGCCATCGCGATGGACCCGGCGGCGAGTGAGTTCTTCCGTGACGGGGCCTACCAGGTCGCCGGTGAAGCACTGTCCAGCGCGGACATGATCGACCGCTACGAGGCGATCGTCAGCGAGTTCCCGGTGTGGAGCATCGAGGACGGACTGGCCGAGGGCGACCAGGACGGGTGGATCACGCTGACCCAACGGCTCGGTGAGCGTGTGCAACTGGTCGGCGATGACAACTTCTGCACCAACCCGGCGATCATCGCCGACGCGATCAGCCGGAACATCGGCAACGCGGCGCTGATCAAGATCAACCAGATCGGCACCGTGACAGAAACCCTGGAAGCGATGAGGCTGTGCCGGGAAGCCGGATACAGCGCCATGGTGTCCCACCGTTCCGGCGAGACCGAGGACACCTTCATCGCCGACCTCGCGGTCGGCACGGGATGCGGTCAGATCAAGACCGGTGCGCCGGCCCGTGGAGAGCGGGTGGCGAAGTACAGCCGGCTGCTGGAGATCGCCGACGCGTACCCCGACCTCGCCTACGGCGTGAAGTAGCCCGGGAGCAGGACACCACGCCCGCGATGATGCAGGACCCACCGACCATATCGAGCCCTCGCAGCCACGCTGACCTGACGATATTACTGCGGGATCAGTGCGGGACCCAGGCTCACCACTCGTCGTAACGGGCCGCAGCTTCAGTCGTAGCGGACCGCGGCGACCTGGTCCGGAGTGATCAGCCCGTGGTCGATCGTGCCGTCAGCTCCGCCTGATCGGGCGGGGGACCTTGCGTGCGCCGGGGAGAGGGAGTTCGACTTCCTCGGCGTGCCACCTCACCTTGCACCCGGCCGGCCATCGGGACCCTGTTGCGCGCCGGGCTCTCCGAGGCAGTCCCGCACCAGCCCGACGAGCTGGCCCTGGCCAACCGTCATGGTCGACGTGGCAGCGGCCTTCCTGCTCGGCTATTTCGTCACTCGACGGCAAGAGCGGCTCCCATTGTCCGGTGACCGCAGGCCGCTGCTCGTTACCGGCCTGTGCGGTGGGTTGTCGACGTTTTCCACGATGCAGGTGGAACTGCTCAGGATGATCGACGCCGCCGCTGTCACCTTGGCGCTCGGTTGCGCCGCTGCCAGCATCGCCGCCGGATACCCGGCCCTCCACGTGGCTACTGCGATCGTCCGTTGGGTGTGGGTGCCTCGGTGAACGCCTTCGTGTGGGCCGGGGTGGTGCTGATCGGCGGATGCGGGTCGGTGTTGCGATTTGCCGTGGACGAGTTGGTGGGGTCCCGCGCGGGCCGAGGCTTCCCGTTCGGCACCATGGTGGTCAGCGTCACCGGAGCCATGGTCCTGGGGTTCCTGACAGGGCTTGCGTTGGGGACGAGCCGGCGTTGCTCGCCGGCACCGCCGCAGTCGGTTCGTTTACAACCTTCTCCACGTGGATGTTCGAAACCCAGCGCCTCAGCGAAGAACGCCAACACTGGTCCGCGGGGCTGAATGTCGTGGTCAGCTTGGTCCTCGGCGTCAGTGCGGCAGCGTTCGGCCGGTGGGTGGGGACCCTGACATGAACGAGGACTGCCTGAAACTGACCGTCTACTTCGGCGAACGGACCCGAGTGGGGCACCGGTTCGTCGCTGATGCCTTGCTTGACCTCTATGGGCGGCACGAAGTGGCCACCAGCATCCTGCTCCGTGGGGTCGAGGGCGTCGGGCTCAACCACCACCTTCGCACCGACAGCTCCCTGACCCTGTCCGAGGATATGCCTGCCGTCGCGGTCGCTGTCGACACCCGGAGCCGCATCGAATCGCTGCTGGCCGAGACAACCCGATTGACCGAGCACGGCCTGGTCACCGGGGAGCGGGCCCGGCTGCAGACAGGGGAGATCGAACCCGTCAGTGTGGCCGTGGAAGTCGGCGAGGCCACGAAGTTGACTGTCTATGTCGGGCGGCAGGAACGTGTTTACCGAGTGCCGGCTTTCGTTGGGGTGTGCGACCTGCTGCACCGCCGGGGCATCGCCGGCGCCAGCACATTGCTGGGCGTCGACGGCACGGCCAACGGGCACCGAGAGCGCGCCAGGTTCCTCGGCCGCAACGCCGACTTCCCGATGTTGATCATCGCCGTCGGCTACGGCGATCGGATCGCTCACGTCCTCCCCGAACTCGGCGCCCTGCTCCACCGGCCACTGCTCACCCTGGAACGTGTCCGCGTCTGCAAAAGCGACGGGGAGCTGCTGAACACTCCACATGCATTGTCCGGCACCGACGAACGCGGCATCGCGCTGTGGCATGCCCGCTCAGCTGAATTTCCTTCAGCCAGAGGTCCTGAACGTCATTCATCCAGAGGTCTGCCGCCGACGGGCAGCAGACCGGCTGAAATGAGCTCGACGGTCAGGGTGACCGCGATCGCCTGCACCAGGAGCAACCCGATCAGGACGAGCACCTGCACAGCACCGGCCTGGACCGGTGACGCCCCGGCGAGCAGGACGCCGACAAATGCGCCGGGCAGGGTCACCAACCCGACGGTTCGGGTCTGATCCAAACCTGGCACGAGTGCCAAGCCGGCCGCGTCGCGCGCCACCACCGTCACCGCGTCCCGCCGGGACAGGCCCACGGACAACGCGGCTTCGTAGGACCCGCGCTGCGACATCAGCTCCTCGGTCATCCGGCGCCCTGCTATCGACGTCGCGGTCATCGCTCCACCGATCAGGATGCCTCCGGCCGGGAGCACCGCGACCGGCGTCAGCGGCATCACGCCACTGAGCAGGATCGATCCCAGAGCCGATCCCACACCGCACACGATCGGCAACACCGTCCACCACGAGACCGGTCGCAAGGTCCCGGTGATCCGCCGCGCCGACGTCCCCGCGGCCACGGTGACCATCAGGATGAGGAACGCGGCGGTCAACCACAACGAGCGCAGCACGACGCCGATGACCAGGCTCACCACCGCCAGCTGTGCGACGGCACGGGCGGACGCCGTCACCACACCTGACGGCCGACCGAGACCCGCCAGCTTTGTGACCCCCGCCGCGAGCGCGGCCAAACCCAGCAGCAGTGCCGCAAGCGGCCAACCAACCGCCACGGTGTTCATGACCCCACACTGTTCCATCCGCCTCGGCCGGTACGGCGGGTTCCCGTTCTCATCCGCTGAACGGCTGGCTTTCAGGCCCGGGGGGACCTGCGACTCTCACCGACAAACGCAAATCAGACCGAACCCGGGACCGTTGGCTCGGACGCGGACCGGTATGAGCGGGAACGAGCCGCCGCGGTCTCGTGGGTGCGATCGTCTGCATCACCGCCGACGGATGCCGGTCGTCGAGGTGCAAACAAGCGCGTCAGGCGGCGAACTCGGCGAGGCGAGCCGCGCCCGCGCCCGCGTACGCCTGATACCGCTCCAGCGCGGCGGCCAGGTCCGGCTCGTCGACCCGGTTCGACGGGATCCTCGCCGGATTGAGGGTGGTCCGGTCCGCCCACCTCTTGATGTCGGGCTGGGTGGTGAAGGCTGCAACCGCCTGGCTACCGAGCACCTGCATGCGGGTCCGCGTGATCGGAGTGTCGGGTAGGCACGAGGGCGGGCAGACGAGGTTCTTCTCGTCATCGTTCTCGCGGGTGGCCTCGACGTAGCCGATGACAGCCGCACCGAAACAGGGAAAGCCGGAACGCACCGGCTGCAGGGTGATCGCTTCGCGACCCCAGATCGGAACCACCGGCGGGTACTTCAGACCGGAGGCGGCGCAGTGAACCACCACGGCGTCACGCGCGATCTTCACCTCCCCGTCGGTCAGCGTGAGGCTGCCCTTCCGGGCCGAGCGGAGGTGGCCGAGACGAACCACGTTCTCGATGCTGCGAAGGAGGTCGATCTCCCACGCGGCGATGGTCGGGGTCTTGGCCATGGTCGGGGCCACCGACGGGTCGATCCGCAGCATGACCCCGGCGGCTTCGAGGCGCAGAAACAGGTCCTCGGGCGAGTCGGCCTCCGCGGCCGCGACCACCGTGTCAGCCACCATCCCCATGAACACCGCCGGGTCCGGTTGCACCACGGCACGGTTCAGCATCCACGGATCACGCGGCCGGACCCAGCAGATCGAGTCCGGATCAACCCCGTTGCCGAGCAGCCACACGCAGGCGTCCGTGGCGGTCTTGCCCGAGCCGACGACGACGAACTGGCTCGGGCCGTCCGAGACCCGCACGAGGTCGTTGACCGGGATTGCACGTGCATCCTCGACCTCGAACGGGGTCTGGGTCCGGGCCGGGATGTCGGGCGACAGATAACGCGCATCCACCACCCGGCACGTTTCGGCCACATCGTGACGCTTGCCGGTCAGGCCGGATATGTAGCTCGTGCCCCCGATGTACTCGCAGCCCGGTTGGAAGCGGACTCGACCCGACGCGGTCAGTCGCTCCAGCACCCGCTCGTAGTACGCACACACCGCAGACGCGGTCGCTCGCTCGTGCAGTCCCTTCTCCGGGCCGGCTGTCTGGACCCGACCGGCCCCCGAGCAGGGTCGACGGCACCCCGTAGAACGCCGAAGCCTGGTGCAGGCTACGAACGGGTATGCATCGAGCCAGTGCCCGCCGACGGCGCAGCGACGATCGACGACCGAAACGTTGACGTCAGCATGGTCGATCAAGGCATCCACGAACGCCATCCCGCTGGCGCCGGCACCGACCACCAGATAATCAGCCCGCATAGCCTCAGCCATGGTTCGTGGTCTCCCTTCGACCCGAGACGCGTCAATTCCCGGCGACACCGACCGGCGCCGTCGCAGCGGTCATGCCCTCGAAGTGGGCAATCATGGTCGGCGAAGATGGAGGCCCACGCCAGGGCGATCGCCTTCTTGCCGATGTGCCGGGCGCCGTCCGGCAGCGGCGCCGTTGCCTCGAAAGACGCAGTCGTCGGCGATCAAGTCGAGCGCCGCGTCGAGATCATGCTGGTTTCAGCCGTCGTTGAACCGATCGACGACGGAGCGCGCTGATGCAGTACCGGAAGTCATCTGCTCTCCTCTCCGAACGGGTGCGGTTACGCCGCGAGCCTGGCCGTCACGGGCACTGGGTTGGTGAACGTGTCGTAGACCGGCGAGAGTGTCCGGACCGCGTTCAATGTGCTCGTCATGATCTACCTCCTTCGTCCCTTTGTCCTCACGTTTTCAGGCTGGGTGTGGCCACAGCTCGGGGTCAGTGCCAGAGTCGACGGCATCGTTTCGTTCGCGAGAAGGACCCGAAGATGAGCGGCACCGCAGGGCGACCTGTACGTCACGCTTCTTGCGACGCCCAGACCCAGGTCGCGCCACTCAGCGGGCTGGATGGGGCGCTCAACGCTTTCACTCTGCTCGGCAGGCTCGACCTCGACCTGCACCGGTGTGCTGCTGTTCGCTCTTCGAGATCACCCTCACTGCACCGTTTCTCGACGGTCTGCTCCGTTGTCACCCGTGTACTGCGGCAGTCAAGCGGTTGTCTCGGAAGGGTGTCGAGCATGGACGACTCACCGACCACCCGGCGGCCCCGCAGTGAGCGCCTCCCGTCCCGAACCCGGCCGGCCGATCAGCCGAACCGGTGAGGCCACTGAATCCAGTCATTCCGGACGGTTGCCCCCACCCGGACCAGGCTCACCGCCGTCACCTGTGACGTACGCCCGTACCGTTGCTCTTCCATCTACTCTCACGTGAGGGTAGAGTTTGCCCCCGTACACCGATGCATCTGTTGGCACCTCCCGGCACGGTGTCTCCTCGATTCTCATGGCGCAGTGGCGCGTCTTTTCCGAGGCAAACCTTTCTGTCAGATCGACGCGGGGCCGTGCGCGCCCCCCATGAGTGGAGCGACATGTCTTCTAGGCCTGCGGGTTTCGACAACCCGATCACCAAAAGTCCTCGGCGGGCACGACTGCCGCGGTTGCCGATGGCAGTCCTTCGAACCGAGATCCTGGCCGCCATGGTGGTCGCATTGGCGTTGATTCCGGAGGCGATCTCGTTCTCCATCATCGCCGGGGTGGACCCCAGGGTCGGGCTGTTCGCCTCCTTCACGATGGCGGTGTCGATCTCGATACTCGGCGGGCGGCCGGCGATGATCTCGGCCGCGACTGCCGCGACCGCCTTGGTGATCGCCCCGGTGATGGCTCAGTACGGACTGGACTACCTGATCGCAACCGTCATCCTGGCCGGGATCATCCAGGTGGTCCTTGGTGTCGTCGGCGCGGCCCGGCTCATGCGGTTCGTGCCACGCATGGTGATGGTCGGCTTCGTCAACGCGCTGGCCATCCTCATCGCGCTGGCCCAACTTCCTCATCTCCTGCACGTGCCATGGGTGGTCTACCCGCTGGTCGCAGCCGGTCTCGCGATCATCTACCTGTTGCCACGGATCACCAAGGTGATCCCATCACCACTGGTCGCCATCATCGTGCTGACCGTCGTCACTGTCGCAGCACAGGTCGCCGTGCCCACAGTTGGCGACCAGGGATCCCTACCCGACACCCTCCCGACGTGGTTTTTGCCCGACGTGCCATTGACGTTGGAGACCTTGACGATCATCGGCCCGTTCGCCTTGGCAATGGCGCTCGTCGGGTTGATGGAATCGTTGATGACCGCAAAGCTGGTCGACGACCTGACCGACACCCACTCCAACAAGACGCGTGAGTCGTGGGGGCAGGGTGCGTCGAACATCATCACCGGGTTCTTCGGCGGCATGGGTGGTTGCGCGATGATCGGCCAAACCATGATCAACGTGAAATCCGGTGCCCGGACGCGGCTCTCCACGTTCCTGGCCGGGGTGTTCCTGTTGATCCTGGTCGTCGGGCTCGGAGACGTCGTCGGCAGGATCCCGATGGCGGCGCTCGTCGCGGTGATGATCATGGTGGCGATCGCGACGTTCGATTGGCACTCGATCTCCCGGTCGACGCTGAAGCGGATGCCGGCCGGCGAACTGCTGGTGATGGCCGCCACGATGATCGTCACCGTGGCCACGCACAACCTTGCCTACGGCGTTCTCACCGGGGTGATGGTGGCGTTCATCCTGTTCGCCAGGCGGGTCGCGCACTTGGTCGAGGTCACCAAGCAGCCGTCACCGGACGGCACGATCAGTCGGTACGCGGTGACCGGGGAGCTGTTCTTCGCCTCCTCCAACGACCTGTACTTCCAGTTCGACTACAACGATCCGGCCGAGCTGATCGTCATCGACCTGTCCGCGGCCCACCTGTGGGACGCCTCCACGATCGCCGCCCTGGATGCGATCGAGACCAAGTTCCAACGGCACGGCAAGCATGTCGCCATCGTCGGGCTGAACACCGACAGCGCCACCCGGCACACCAACCTGTCAGGCGAACTGGGGACCGGTCACTGACCGGAGCCATGCCGGCCACCAATCCGATGACTGTTCAGTCCCGCCCATCCTCCAGGCTCTGCAAAGTGCGGATGAATTCCTCAGCGGCCGCGACCTGTTGGGCCAATTTGTCCCGTCGGTGACCGGCGATCTCCTTGAAGGCACGGACCCGGGCACGCAGGATTTCGGCCTCCGCTGCTGGCAACCGACCCGCGTCCGCAAGCCGGTCGGCAACCGTCAGCAGCTCACCCATTTCATCCAGGCTGAACCCGAGCGGCTTCATCCGGCGTATTGCCATCAAGCGGTCAACGTCGGACTCGGTGTACAGCCGGAAACCGCCCTGAGTCCGTGCCGACGGCACCACCAGCCCTGCTTGGTGGTAGTGCCGCAGCGTGTTCAAGGACAGACCTGTGCGTTCGGCGACCTCACCGATCTGCATCTGCGTCCGATTTTCGGTCACGTCACCCTCTCCTGTGCAGGGCGCGAAGTCGGTCCGGCCCGATGCGACGCCGCAAACTTCCTCGGTGGTGGCAGAAGCCGCTGGGGACGACCCTATTCCGCGGCCAGAGTAGAGTCGGTCCTTCGAAGGTGTGAGGTCACCGATTCGGACAGGGTCCGTCGGCCCAGCCCGTGATCATCCGGTCCCGACCCGCAGGAAACCAACACTGTCAGTCACGGCAACCCGGGGGGAACGCCGGGTGCCTCAGCCATGTATCGCCACTGCATTCTCCGATCGGTGCCCTGCGGATAAGGAAGGAGACACGATGACCGCGACCGTCCCAGGTCCGACGGGAGAGGTCGACAGCAGCTACCGCGACGCCACCGCCGTCACCGAGGCAGCCCGGCGCCGGTCCTTCGCGGTGATCTCCCATCCCGACGCGGGTAAGTCGACGCTCACCGAGGCGCTGGCGCTGCACGCGCGCGTCATCGGCCAGGCGGGGGCGGTGCATGGGAAGGCGGGGCGCCGTGGCACGGTCTCCGACTGGATGGAGATGGAACGCTCCCGAGGCATTTCCATCACCTCTGCCGCACTGCAGTTCGCCTATCGCGACCACGTCGTCAATCTGCTCGACACCCCCGGACACGCGGACTTCTCAGAAGACACGTATCGGGTCCTGGCCGCGGTGGACAGCGCCGTGATGTTGATCGACGCGGCGAAGGGCCTCGAACCGCAGACCCTGAAACTTGCCGAAGTGTGCCGGCTGCGCGGCCTCCCGATGATCACAGTGATCAACAAGTGGGATCGTCCGGGGCGGGAACCGCTCGAACTGCTCGATGAGATCACGCAGCGACTCGGCCTCGACGTCATGCCGCTGACCTGGCCGGTGGGTATCGCCGGTGAATTCCACGGGCTACTGGACCGCACCACCGGTGACTTTCTCAAGCTCACCCGGACCCCCGGCGGCGCCACCATCGCCGAGGAAGAAGTGCTGACGCCCGGCCAGGCCGCCGTCGAGCAACCGGAGGCATGGCCGGCCGCCGTCGAAGAGCATGACCTGCTCACCGAATCCGGCATGAACTTCGACGAAAAGGCTTACCGCGCCGGGCGGGCGACCCCGGTGCTCTTCGGTGCCGCGGTGTTGAACTTCGGTGTCCGGCACCTGCTGGACACGCTGATAGAAATCGCCCCCGCGCCCTCCGAGCGAGCGGACGCCGGCGGCCGATCGCATCCGTTGGATGCCCCGTTCTCCGGGTTCGTCTTCAAGATCCAAGCCGGAATGGACGCCGCGCACCGCGACCATGTGGCGTTCGTGCGCGTCTGCTCGGGCACCTTTCACCGTGGCATCGTCGTCACGCACGCAGCGACCGGGAAGCCATTTGCCACGAAATACGCGCAGGCCCTTTTCGGACGGGACCGCACGACCCTGGAAACCGCCTACCCCGGAGACGTCATCGGGCTGGTCAACGCCGGCGCCCTCGCCGTCGGTGACACCCTGTACGTCGACCAACCGGTGACGTTCCCGCGGATCCCGCAGTTCGCACCGGAGCATTTCGCCGTCGCCCGCGCCCAGGACAGCGGTCGCTACAAACAATTCCGCCGCGGCGTGCTGCAACTCGAACAAGAAGGCGTCGTTCAAATCCTTCGCTCGGACCGCCGGGGAGACCAGTCCCCGGTCTTCGCAGCTGTCGGGCCCATGCAATTCGAGGTTGCCGGCCACCGCATGGAGCACGAATTCAACGCCCCGATCACGCTGGAACGTCTTGATTACAGCGTCGCCCGCCAGACCGATGCCCCTACCGCTGCTGTGTTGGGTGGTGAGAGCGGCACCGAGGTCCTTTCCCGCACCGACGGCGCGCTCATTGCCCTGTTCACCACGCCTTGGCGGCTGCACAACATTCAGCAGAAACACACTGCCGCCGTGCTGCAGTCGTTGCCCGCAGGCGCCGACTGATCCCGTCAGTTCCTTCCGTGTCTGGTCAGCTGGACCGGTTCGTCGCCGTCACTCCTGACCGGCGAGACTGATGCCATGTGCGTCAACGACAAGCGCCTGACCGCGCCGTGAGAGCGATCGTCTACGACGAGTTCGGTGGTCCGCTCGCAGTGCGGGACGTGCCGGACCCGGTCGCACCGGCGGGAGGTGCGGTCATCCGGGTCGCGGCATCCGGACTGTGCCGCAGTGACTGGCACGCCTGGGCCGGACATGACGACACCGTTCACCTCCCGCACGTGCCGGGGCACGAGTTCGTCGGGATCATCGAGTCTCTCGGCGCAGGAGTGCGCGGCTGGACGATCGGTGATCGGGTCACGGCGCCCTTCGTCTGCGGCTGTGGGAGATGTGAATGGTGCCTCCGAGGCGACGCGCAGGTCTGCCCGAATCAGACCCAGCCGGGGTTCACGGAGTGGGGCTCGCACGCGGAGGGTGTCGTCATCCGGGCTGCGGATGTCAATCTCGTCGCCGTCCCCGCTGATATCCCGGACGAGGCCGCCGCGAGCCTCGGCTGCCGCTTCGCGACCGCGTTCCGGGCCGTGCGCGCACGGGCGGCCGTCCGGCCCGGCGAGTGGGTAGCCATCTTCGGCGCCGGCGGTGTCGGGCTGAGTGCGGTGATGATCGCCGCCGCCGTGGGGGCTCGGGTCATCGCCGTCGATCCGAATCCGGACGCGCTCGCCCTGGCCACCCGCGTGGGTGCACTCCACGGCTTGGACGCCACGCCGTCCGTGCCCCACTTGATCAGTGACATCACCGAAGGCGGGGCGCATATCGCTGTCGATGCCGTCGGCTCCGCGTCAACGAGTACTGCGGCGATCAACTCGTTGCGGCGCCGCGGACGGTACGTACAGATCGGACTGCTGTCGGTCGATCAGCATCCCGAGGTGCCGTGGGACAAGGTCATCGGCTGGGAACTGGACATCCTCGGCAGTCACGGCATGGCCGCGCGCGACTACGCCGACATGCTGGGCCTGGTCAAGGACGGATCGCTGCGGCCGCAGGACCTGGTCGGTCGCATCGTGACCCTGGAAAAGGGCGCCGAGTTGTTGCCGCAGTCGGCCACCGCTGCATCGACCGGAATGACGGTCCTTCGGCCGGGCTGACAGGTGCCGGAACGGGGGAAGCAAGCCGGGATAGATATCACGTCAGGCCAGCGAGCGATCACAGGCGGTCACGATATTCGTTGGAGCGGATCGCACGTCAACTGGCCACCTCGCCACCGATGCCCGGCAACCCGGGTAGCGGTGACGCTTCGTCAAGCGCATCGTGGCTCAGGTCGGTTACCGCGGGCCCGGATCAGTCGCCCTGCTGTGATCGGGCTTGTTCAAGCCGCAGTTCGACCCGATCCGCGGCCGCCAGTAGGTACGGGACGCGGTCGACCCGGGCCCTGGCGTTCGGTGAATCCGGCCCATGGCGAGTGATCGCTTCGGCGATCCGGTAGGGCACCGTCATCCGTCGGCCGTGCGGCCCGACCGTCTGGTCGGCGTAGGTCAACGCGTCCGACACGGGGCTGTCCTCGAAGTCGAACTGAGTCATCTTCGAATCGAAGCCGCGCTCCCCGGGGACGAACCGGGCACCCGAGTGATGGACGACGAGGTTGACCAATCGCTCGTCCCATCCCTTGCGTCGCAGATACAGCCCGCCATCCAGTGGGTGAAAGCCTGTGTCCTGCAATGCCGGTGCGTAACCGATGTCGTGCAGCCACGCCGCGGCGATCAACACCGGCCCGTCCTTCTGCGGCACCGCCGGTACCAGTTCCTCCGCCCGTTTCGCGACCCCCTGTGTGTGACGCCATCGCTCGGGAGACTTTTTCCGCAGCAGCTTCTTGGCCAGCCGGCGGGCGTTCACGACCAACGCCGCATGGGGTTCCGCGGCATCACTGCCCGCCACGCCTGTCATCACGAACGGCCTTTCTGCTCCGATTTGCGCGGTCAGCCACGTTGGCCGGCGACGGTCCGCAATGTATCGGCCTGCTGGGTGTTTCTCCCGGCGACGGGGCAACGAGGGGCCGCCATCGACGAACGGGATCGACCATGTCGCTCCCACGAGGCGGGAGATGGGGGCTGCCGATATCTGACGCCATCGCCGATGGGCAATCGGAGTTGTCCACGGCTGCATGTGTTTCGTTGGCAACGACTCATGATGACTCCTTGATCAGGTGACGCTCCAGGCTGTCCAGTACGAGAGCCAGCCCGAATTCGAACTCGTCGGCGTAGCGATAATCCTTGCCGGCAACCTGGTCGGTGATCATCTCCACCAGATATGGATATCTCTCCGCCGGCAACAGCTCCCTGATCGAGTCGACGAACTGCTCGGCGCTCTCGCCCGCCTCGATGGGCAGGTTCAGCTCGGTCAGCACGAAGCCGTACACATATGCATCGATGGCCGAGAAGGCATGTGATGCAAGGGCGACCGGGAAACCATTGGACCGCAGATTTCCCAACACCGTGTCGTGGTGGCGCAGCAGGGCAGGGCCGGGCCAGCGGCGCGACTCGATGAGTCCCAAAGACCAGGAATGCCGGGCGAGGGCCCGGCGTGCCGACCCGGCGCGGTCGGCCATCGCCCGCCGCCAGGGAGCTGCCGCCGACGGCAACTCGACCTGGGTGAAAATCCAGTCAGCCAGGGCGTCGAGCAGGGCCGCCTTACCGGAAATGTGGTGGTAGAGGGACATCGCCTCGACCCCGAGTTCCTTGCCGACACTGCGCATGCTGACGTGGTCGATGCCGCTCCGGTCGGCGACCCTGGCTGCCGCATCGATGATGCGCTCTGGGGTCAGTACCGGTCGACGGGTCATCGTTTGGCCTCTCCAACAGGTTGCCGTCTTACGCACGTAAGGTTATCTTCTCCCGAAGAGACTTACACGTGTAAGGAGAAGCATGAAGGCAGCGCTGGTCGATCGCTACGGCGCACCGGACGTCGTCCGTGTCGCAGAAGTCCCCCGACCCGATCCGGGTGCTGGTGAGGTCGTGGTGCGGGTGAGGGCGGCCGCGGTCACCTCTGCGGATTCCCGCATCAGGGGTGGCCGGTTTCCGGCCGGCTTCGGGTTTCTGGCGCGCCTGGCATTCGGCCTGGGCGGACCCCGGCGTCAGGTGCTGGGCAGCACGTTCTCCGGCGTGGTGGAGACGGTCGGGGCGCGGGTCGACGGCTTCGTCCCGGGCGACGAGGTCTGCGGCATGACCGGTGCGAAACTCGGTGCCCACGCGCAGTACGTCGCCGTGCGGGCCACCAGGCTCGCGCGCAAACCCCCTGCGGTCACCCATGACGACGCAGCCGGGGTGCTCTTCGGCGGCACGACGGCACTGTTCTTCCTGCGGGACAAGGCGTCGGTGCGACGCGGCACCTCGGTGCTCGTGAACGGTGCATCCGGGGCGGTGGGCACCAACGCGGTGCAACTCGCCAGGCACCTCGGCGGCACCGTCACCGGCGTGACGAGTACGGCCAACGCCGCTCTGGTCACCGGACTGGGTGCGGACCGGATCATCGACCACACCAGACGTGACCTCACCGCCGTCGCGGAAAGGTTCGATGTGGTGCTGGATACGGTCGGCAACCTCTCTCCCGCCTCGGGCCGGCGACTGCTCGGCCCCGACGGAGTCCTGATTCTTGCCGTGGCGAATGTGCGGGACACCCTGTTCGCGCGAGGCAATGTGGTCGCGGGCAGCGCCCCGGAACGGGTGGCGGACTTCGACCTCCTCCTCCGACTGGTGGCCGATGGCGAGATCACCGTCGTGATGGATCAGAGCTGTGGACTGGACGGCATTGCCGATGCCTATCGCCGGGTCGACAGTGGACACAAGGTCGGCAACGTCGTGTTGCGCCCATAGTCATCGGCTCCATCGCGGCAGGTGCGGGCGGTGTCGGCGGGAACACTGTTTCAGCGCTCGCCGACAGGGCGGGCGTACCCTCACCGGGCAGGACCTGCTCGACACCGACGGCATGTGCAGCGACTGAACGGAGCACGGAATGCCCACCCCGAGGGACGCCGCATGACTCAGCTCAGCCTTGGCGTGATGGCCCGCTCCCTGAAAGAGAACGAGCGCCGGCACCCGCTCCATCCGCACCACTTCGACCGCATTCCTGTCGCCTCACGCGACACCATCTACCTCGAGCACGGCTATGGCGAGGACTTCGGCCTCACCGACGACCAGCTGAAGGAAAAGGTGGCCGGCTTCCGAACGCGCGAGCAACTCATCGCCGAATGCGACGTCATCCTGCAGCCCAAACCGATGATCAGCGACATCGCCGAATTACGCACCGGGCAGACCTTCTGGGGCTGGCCGCACTGCGTTCAGGATCGGGAACTGACACAGATCGCGATCGACAAACGGCTCACGCTGATCGCCTTCGAGGCGATGAACCATTGGAACCGTGACGGCAGCTTCAACCTGCACGTCTTCCACAAGAACAATGAACTGGCCGGCTACTGCTCCGTCCTGCAGGCCATGCAGCTCGCCGGTGGGACCGGGGCGTACGGACCTCGATTGAGCGCCGTGGTGATCGGATTCGGTGCGACCGCGCGGGGCGCTGTGTCGGCGCTGAATGCGCTGAATGTGTACGACGTCGACGTCCTCACACATCGGGCCGTCGCGGCCGTCGGTGCGCCGATCCACACCGCCCGCATGGTGCATTTCGACGACGACAGGCCCGGGCAGGTGAGCCGCGCGATGACTGAGGACGGCAGCGTTCCGTTGACGGAATTCCTTGCCGGTCACGACATCATCGTCAACTGTGTGCTGCAGGACCCGAACGCGCCGCTGATCTTCATGACGCACGATGAACTTCCGGACATGAAGGCCGGCACCCTGGTCGTCGACGTCTCCTGCGACGAGGGCATGGGATTCAGCTGGGCCCGCCCGACGACGTTCGAGGACCCGACATTCGTCGTCGGGAACAACGTTCTCTACTACGCGGTCGATCACAGCCCGTCATACCTCTGGAATTCTGCGACGTGGGAGATCAGCGAGGCGTTGATTCCCTTTCTCGACACCGTCCTGCAGGGTGGTGAGGCGTGGGATGCCAGCCCCACCATTCGCCGGTCGATCGAGATCCGGGACGGCGTCATCCAGAACCCCGCCATTCTCGCCTTTCAGCATCGGGCCAAGGAGTATCCGCATACGGAAATGTCGACGTAGCAGGGTTTTCGACGAAGCCTTCAGCTGTTGGAGCAGCCCGATGTTCGGACGTCGTCGCCGATGAGCCCCTGCGTGCCCGTGGAGTCCATCATCGACATGGGCCCGGTGCACGACGTGATCAGCAAGCCGCACTTGCACGGACGCCATTTTCTAGACTCTGCGCATGCAGATCCGCCCCGCCGGACCGGACGACTGGTCGGCCATCTGGCCTTTTCTCTCGGAAATCCTCGCCGCCGGCGAGACCTATTGCTGGCCGCGGGACACCAGGGAGTACGAAGCCCGGACATGGTGGATGGGTAAACCCGGCGGACGGGTCTATGTCGCAGTCGCCGAGGATGGAACTCTCCTTGGCTCGGCGGAGATGCACCCGAACCAGCCGGCAGCGGGCTCGCACGTCGCCAATGCCGGATTCATGGTGTCGCCGTCGGCGGCCGGTCGCGGAGTCGGCAGAGCGCTGGCTCAGCACCTGCTCGAAGATGCGAGACACCTCGGCTACCGCGCCATGCAGTTCAACGCCGTCGTCGAGACGAACACGCGCGCCGTCGGGCTGTGGCAATCGCTCGGGTTCACCATCCTTGCGACGGTGCCGGAAGCGTTCGAGCACCCCGGGAAGGGCTTCGTCGGGGTGCACATCATGTATCGCCCGCTCTGAGACACTGTCCACTGCGAACCGTTGCTCGCGACTTACCGTTCGCGCATACTTACCGATGTGTCCGCCGCACGCGTCCTCGATGCGCTCGGTCATCCGTCTCGCCGGCTGATCCTGGAAACTCTCCGGCCCGGGCCGCTGCCCGTCGGGGTGCTTGCCGAGCGGCTGCCGATTTCCCGGCCGGCAGTATCCCAGCATCTTCGGGTGCTCAAGCAGGCCTCCCTCGTCAAAGAAACCGTGATCGGGACGAGGCACGAATACCGGCTCGACGCAACGGGTCTGCAGGATGTTCGTCGTTATCTCGAGCAGTTCTGGGATACCGCATTGAGTGCTTTCGTCGCATTGGCCGAAGTCGAGGCGGCCGCCGCCGAAAAGAACGCCGCGCAGCCCCCGGCCATCATCGATTCCGACCCAAGGGGAAACACATGACAACAGAATCCGCACGCGACGTCGCCGTCCGCCGCTCGGTGCTCGTTCCGCTGCCGCCGGACCGCGCCTTCGCGTTGTTCACCGTCCGGATGGCCGCCTTCTGGCCGCCCTCGCACAGCATCGGCGACGTGCCCATCGCTGACGTCGTGATCGAACCCCGGGAGGGCGGGCGGTGGTTCGAACGTGGGGTCGACGGCAGCGAATGCGACTGGGGACGGATCGCTGCCTGGGACCCGCCCAACACGGTCGTCCTGCTCTGGCAACTGGGCGTCGGCTGGCGGCTCGATCCCGATCTGGAGACCGAGGTCGAGGTGACGTTCTCCGCCACCCGCACCGGTGAGACCGAAGTCGAACTGGTGCATCACCACCTCGAACGATTCGGCGATGCGACCGAATCCATGCGTAGCGTCTTCGAAGCAACCGACGGCTGGGAGTCCATCCTCGCCGGGTTCGCCGCAGTCGCCGACGGCGATCGCTCCTGATCGCTGTGAGCGTCACGTGCCCAGGCACAGCAGGACCGTCCGACGTACCAGGGCCCCTACCGGTGCGCAACCCGGCGGATAGGCTGGCCCGGACGTCACCTTTCGAGAGTGACTGTCCCGGAACGATCCCACTCGTGGAAAGAGTCGTCATGGCAGAGCAACCCGACGTCGCCGAGATCGCCCAAACGTTGGCCATCATCGAGGGCCGGGATCCGGCCCGCACAGACGTCTCCCGTTTCGACAGCGATCATTCGGTGCTGCTGAACATGCGGGACAGGGTCGCCGGTCTCGTGGTGCAGCAGCGGACCGACGGTACCGAATCGGACGGATCGGACGTCTCTCCGTTGCTCGACCGGATCGAGAATGCGATCGACAACAACCGCGCCAAGCGGGAGCTGGCTGCGGCCGATCGTTTCCAGGCCTGACCGCTCGGGGGTGAACCGGTGCTGCTCTCGACCGTGGTCTTCGCCGCCTGCGTCGCGCTGCTCGGGGCTGTGCCCTGTACGGCAAAGGGCATCTGACCCGGCCGGCGACTGCTGTGCTGATGTTCATCGTCCTGCCGCTGATCGCGTCGGCGGCCTTCAACGGGCTGGCCAGTTTGTCCGGCGCCGGCTGACGGTCCTGCTCGTCCGCACCCGGTTCCCCGGCTCCCGGCTGCAGCCCGGCCCGCCCGGCCACCTGCTGGCTGGACGAGTGTCCTCTCAGCAGGGTCTTCGGGGCCTGGGGCCCTGCTGGTGTGGCAGTGGGCGGCGATCGTCACGCTGTGACGCGAACGTCTGCGGGCAGATCGTTGATCGCGCCGGCGAGAGCCGCGACGGCGTGGGCGATCGCGCGCTCGTTCAACGCGGCGAAGCCGAAGATCAGCGCTGGTGGCCCGGGTGCGATCCGGTGCGGCGCGAGACCGTTGACGGCCACGCCCCGCGCCGCCGCGGCGCGGACCACGGCGTTCTCATCGACACCGGCCGGGAGGTGAGCGATCAGGTGCAACCCCGCGGACACTCCAGACGGGCGAATTCCGGGCAGTTGATGGGACAGGGCGCGCAGCAGCGCGTCCCGACGGCCACGGTAGATCGGACGCATTCTTCGCAGATGCCGGTCATACTCGCCACGGATCAGGAAGTCCGCGAAGGTCAGCTGGTCCAGCACCGGCGAGCCCCTGTCTGCCTCGACCTTCGCTCCGGCCAGTGCGTCGACCCAGCGCCCCGGCGCGATGATCCACCCCAGCCGTAACCCCGGGGCGAGCGTCTTGCTGGCCGACCCGATGTAGAGCACGCGATCGGGAGCCAGTCCGTGCAGCGCGCCGACAGGTGTCTGCGTGTAACGGAACTCCGCGTCGTAATCGTCTTCGATGATGAGTCGGTCGGCCTGCTCCGCCCACGACACCAACCGGGTACGCCACTCGGGGGACAGAACCGCACCCGTCAACTGATGGGCGGGAGTGACCAGGACCGCCTGCGCACCACTGCGCTCGAGCGCGTCGACGTCGACACCGGCGTCGGTGACAGGGATACCGACGACCTCCATACCTCTGGCCGCGGCCGCGGAACGGAGATCCTCGAATGACGGGTCCTCGACGGCGAAGCGCCGGACTCCGGCCGCCCACAGGACCTGGATCACGAGGGCGAACCCCTGGGCGAATCCGTTGCAGATCAACATCTTCTCGGGGTCCGCCCAGGTGCCGCGCACCCGGTTGAGGTAATCGGCAAGGGCGGTCCGAAGCTCCGGCGCGCCGCGGCCGTCGAGGTAGAGGAATCGCTCCGACGGGGTGTCGTGGATCGCCCGCCTCGCCGACCGGAGCCATGCCGTACGGGGAAACTGTGTGACATCGGGCCGGCCGTAGAGCATGTCGAACATCGGCCGCCGGATCCCCGCGACCGGGGCGCTGGGAGACGGCGGACTCGCCGGTGCCCCGCCGATCGAAGCGACAGTGGTCGACGCGCCGGCCCGTGCCGCCAGGTACCCCTCCGCCACGAGCTGCTGATACGCCTCCACGACCACACCGCGGGAGACACCGAGATCGGCGGCCAGGCTCCGCGACGATGGAACCGGAGTCCCGTGCCGGAGGCGATGCGATCGGATCGCATCCCGGATCGCAGTCTCCACCTGCCGGTGCAGGGGCGCTCCGGCGTCGCGATCCAACGGCACCAGCAGTTCCACACCGCTGACGGAACTGGTCCTGATTTCGGTCATCGAACTGGACCTTACCGGCGGACCAGTGCGCTGTCAGGGTGAACACCAGCAGATAGTCCGAACGTCCGAGCCGGAGGTACGTCATGCGAATCCGATCCATCAGCCGTCTGCAGCAACGGCTGTCCCACCGACGCGGCATCCGTCAGTTCGAGGAAGCGATGCTGAGGTCAGAACCGCACGTCCGCGCGGAATTGCGGGCGGCAGCGGTGCGCTCGTCTGACCGAGAGGGCCGGACGACATGACGCAGCATGCAGCCGTCGCCGAGGCCTTCTGCAGCCATCGCTTCTCCGAGGCCTACCCGCACCTGGCGGACGGCGTGCGCTGGGTGATGGTCGGCGGCGCCACGCTGACCGGGAAACCGGACGTGATCGCGGCCTGCGAGCGGACCCTCGAGGAACTCGCCTCGGTGACGACGCGATTCCGCAGGCTGCGCGTCATCGACTCCTTCGGCTCCGCCGTCATCGAATCCGTCGGCTCCGCCGTCGTCGAATCAGCAGGATCCGTCGTCGTCGACTCGATCGCCGAGTATCACGAGCCGGGTGGGGTGCTGTCGGTTGTGGCGTCCTGCGACATCCTCGACTTCACCGACGGCTGGATCAGCGAGATCACCTCGTACACAGTCGAACTCACCGAACCGGCGGCCGCCGAATAGCTCGGGCGAACAGGTCGCCACATGCACAGGCCCGCACGAATCACACCGGAGCGGGATGGCTCCCGGCCGGGCTGGTGTGGATCGACGCCGCCGTCAGCCGCCGGACATCCGTCAGCAGTCGATGCTCGGCGTCGTGCGCGATCTCGTGGGCTTCGGTGAGCGACAGGGTCGGATCGACCTCGATGTCGGCGTCCGCCTGCAGTGTGTGCCCAAGCCAGCGAAGTCGTAGGTCGCGGACAGTGCGCACCCCCGGGGTCGCGAGCAGGCTCGACTCCGCGGCGTCAACGGTGGCCGGATCGACGCCGTCCATCAACCGCCGGAACACATCCCGGGTCGCGGACCTCAACACCAACAGGATCGCGAAGGCGATGACGAGTCCGATGATCGGGTCCGCCGCGGGCCAACCCAGTGCGACACCGACGGCGCCGGCAACCACCGCCAGCGACGTCAGGCCATCCGTCCGCGCATGCAGCCCATCGGCGACCAGCGCGGCGGATCCGATCTGCCGGCCGACGCGGATGCGGTACAGCGCTACGAGTTCGTTGCCCGCGAATCCGATCAGCCCGGCCGCGGCCACCCAACCGAGGTGTTCGATCGGGGCAGGATCGATCAACCGCCGGATCGCCTCCCACCCCGCGATGACCGCGGACAGAGCGATCATCGCGACGATGAAGAGGCCGGCAAGGTCTTCCGCACGCCCGTAGCCGTATGTGTAACGGCGTGACGCCCGGCGCCGTGTCAGCGCGAACGCGATCCACAACGGGATGGCGGTCAGTGCATCCGAGAAGTTGTGGACCGTATCGGCCAGCAGAGCGACCGATCCGCTGACGGCGACGACGGCCAACTGGAGCACGGCGGTGACGCCGAGGGCGACCAAGCTGATCTTGACCGCCCGGATGCCGTGCGCGCTGCCTTCGAGCTCGGAGTCCACGGAGTCCGCGCTGTCGTGGCTGTGCGGCCGGAACACCGACAGCAGAACGCCTTTCAGGCCGGTCGGGTGGTCGTGGGAATGGCCGTTCCCGGAATGGTCGTGGCCGTGCGCGTGGCCGTGAGCGTGGTCGTGGTCGTGGTCGTGGTCGTGGTCGTGGTCGTGGTCGTGCCGCGGGTGCTGGAACGCGGAGTGATTCGTCATGATTGCCTGCCGGGCGCTGTTCGCCGTGCGACGCGGCTGTCCTGCGACGCGCCTGCATCGACCGAGGTGACACTCCCGCGGTGGTGGGCCGGAATGGATGGACCGGCGTGCTCGGCGTTGTGGACGGCGTCGATGATCAGTTGACGAACGTGGTCGTTCTCGAGTTGGTAGAAGATCTGGGTGCCTTCGCGACGGGTGCGGACCAGCCGGGCCATCCGCAGCTTCGCCAGATGCTGGGATACCGAGGGACCGGGTTTGCCGATGGTGTCGGCCAGCTCGTTGACCGACATCTCGCGATCGATGAGCGCCCACAGGATCTGCACCCGGGTGCCGTCGGCCAGCATGCGGAACACCTCGACGGCCAGTGCCACCTGATCCGCCGGGAGCGCACGCCACACTTCAGCACTATCTGCATTCATGCGCAGATAATAGCAACCTCGAACGTCCGAACGCTCAGCCGACCTGGATGACGCCCATCATCCCGAGGTCCTCGTGGTCGAGAACATGGCAGTGATAGACGGTGCGGCCGGTGTACCGGTCGAACCTGATCCGGACGACGGTGCTGCTCCGTGCGGGGACCGTCACGACGTCCTGCCAGGTCGGGGACTCGACGTGGGTCCCGTCGACCCGAACCACCTGCATCGGCCAGACATGGAGATGGAACGGGTGGTCCATCTCACTGGTGTTGATGATCGTCCACTCCTCGACCGCGTCCCTGGCAGCACGCTGATCAACCCGGCCGGGATCGAAGAGTCGGTCGTCGATGGTGAACGAGAACGGCGACGATTCCGCCATGTCCATGCCCATGGCCAGTGTGAGCGTGCGTCGCTCGACCACATCCACCCCGCGGATCACCGGAACGGGGGGCGAGGTCGGAGCGGGTGCGGGTGCGGGTGCGGGTGCGCCAGATGGTGGGGCCTCGCCGGTCACGGTGACGACGGCAAGATCAATCGGAACCGGATGAGTTGAGGCGCCCCCCATGCCCCCAGACCCCGTGCCCCCAGACCCCATGCCACCGGATCCCATGCCACCGGATCCCATGCCACCGGATCCCATGCCCCCAGACTCCGTGCCCCCGGACCCCATGCCGGGCATGCCCATCCCCGGGGCGACCCGGTCGTACGGCACCGCCTGCAGCGTGCTCGTCCCGGGCCTGATGTCGACCAGAAGGTCGGCGCGATTGCCCGGTGCGAGCAGCACCTGGGTGACGTCATACGGCTCTTCGAGCGGGAGGTCGATGCCGAGCAGGAGCAGGTCCTGCCCGTCCAACCGCAGGTGCAGGTAGCGGGAGACGCACGCGTTGACGATCCGCCAGCGTTCCCGGGTACCCGCAACGGCGGTCAGCTCGGGGCGTAGCTGGCCATTGACCAGAACCAGTTCGCCCTCGCGGCCGAACCGACGCTGCATGGCCGAAACGGGCGGTACGGTCCCGTCGCCGTCGAAGGTGATGTCCGAGATGACCAGGACCCGTTCGGTGTCCGCAGGCACGGTGTCGCCGATGATGATCGCCCCGTACAAGCCGCCGTAGACCTGATCGGCGACCATCCCGTGGTGGTGGGGGTGGTACCAGAATGTCCCGGTCGGATGGTCGGTCGGGATCCGGTAGTCGTAGTGGAAGGTCTCACCCGGTTGCACGACGACGAAGGGGTTGTCACTGTTGCCGTTCGGCGAGACCTGCAGTCCGTGGGTGTGCAGGTTGGTCGGCTCGTCCAGTGCGTTGACCAGGTCGATGCCGAGTTGGTCGCCCGGCATCAGGTGCAGGGTCGGGCCCGGAACGCCGCCGTTGTAGCGCAAGGTCGTCGCCGACCGGCCGGCGAGCAGGCCCGTTCCCATTCCCGCTTCGAGACGAACGTCCAGCGATCCTCGTCGGCTGCTGATCATGTCGGGCTGCAGCAATGTCGCTGTACCCGGCTGGTCCTGAGTCTTCATGTCCGCCCACGCCAATCCGGCGCCGCCCGCGGCGAGCCCCGCGGCGCCCAGTCCGACCAGCTGCAGTGCCCGTCGGCGACTCATCTTCGGCATCGCGTGTCACCGCCCTCGCCACCATTCATCGTGCGCACCATGCATGAAGGGCGGCAAGGGTCTAACGACCCGCTGTGCCCGGATGGCGTGCGGCACCATGGTGAGGCTTGCTCCACATACCCTAGGGGGGTAGCCTATGTGCGAAAGGTCGGCCCGCCGTGACCGGTCGCCGCCGGAGGATGGAGCAGTCGTGGACGCCGAACACAGTCATGAAATGCCATACGGCTACATCAGTCGCAAGGACGACTACCTCAAGCGCCTGCGCCGTATCGAAGGTCAGGCGCGTGGCCTGCAGAAGATGGTCGAGGACGAGAAGTACTGCATCGACATCCTCACGCAGGTCTCGGCGATGACCAAGGCGCTGCAGTCGGTGGCCCTCGGGCTCCTCGACGAGCACCTGAGCCACTGCGTCGTGCAGGCGGCGGCCGCAGGCGGTCCGGAGGCCGATGCCAAGGTTCGCGAGGCGTCCGAGGCGATCGCCCGGCTCGTCCGATCATGACTCGTCCGGTCCCGAACACGGCGGTCAAGGTGGGCGGCTTCATGCTCGGCCTGCTCGCCGTCTTCGGTGCGTCGATCGGGATCGGCTCGGCAGTGAGCACGGCGACCCCGGCCGCCGCCGCGGAAACCGAGGCGGCCGCGGCGGGGCACGGAACCGAGATGACTGCCGACGACATGGGGTCGGGCGAGGGGGCACACGCGGGCGCGGTGCCGGGTGGCCTGATGGTGTCGCAGGACGGGTACTCCCTCGATCTGGATTCGCGGTCCATGGCGGCCGGTGACGACGTCGCCCTCCGCTTCCGGATTCTCGACGAACAGGGCCGACCCGTCACCGAATACCAGACACAACACGACAAACAATTGCATTTGATCGTTGTCCGCCGCGATCTCGCCGATTTCCAGCATGTGCATCCGGTTCTGGACACCGCCGGGGAATGGTCTGTGCCGTTGGACCTCGCCGACGCCGGTGAATATCGGGTCTTCGCCGACTTCACTCCGGCCGGCCACGACCGGATCACCCTCGGGGCGGACATCTCCGTGCCGGGGCGCTACGAGCCTCAACCCCTGCCGGCACCCGCCGCGACCGCGCAACCGGGCGACGGCTACGCCGTCACGCTGGCCGGTGAATTGGTTCCGAACGAATCATCCGAACTCACCCTGACCGTGACGAAGGACGGGAAGCCGGTCACTGACCTGGAGCCCTATCTCGCCGCCTACGGGCATCTGGTGGCGCTCCGGGTGGGCGATCTGGCTTACCTGCACGTGCACCCCGAGGGCGAGCCGGGTGACGGCGTGACGCCGTCCGGCCCGGGGATCACCTTCGCCGCGACGGCACCGTCGGCGGGAGAGTACCGGCTGTACCTGGACTTTCAGCACAAAGGAACGGTCCGGACGGCGATGTTCACCGTCGAGGCCGCGCCCGCCCGATGAACACTTCTGAGACAGCAACACCGAACACGAACAACTGGGAGGACCACATGAGCACCACCGCCACGTACACCGTTTCCGGGATGACCTGCGCGCACTGCGTCGCCGCCGTCAGCGAGGAGGTCGGCCGGTTGGACGGCGTCACCGCTGTCGACGTCGACCTGAACGCCGACGGCGCATCGCGGGTCACGGTGACCAGCGCGACACCACTGGCCGTCGACGCCGTTCGGGACGCGATCGACGAGGCCGGCTACAGCCTGGCCTCCTGACCGCCCTGCACCGTTATCAGCCGGACGGGAATTGCAAGAAAAACCAAGAGCAGCAGTCAATATCGCGAGGAGGTTCGTGGCATGACGCAACAAGCGGTCGATCTACAGATCGGTGGTATGACGTGCGCGTCGTGCGCCGCGCGAATCGAGAAGAAGCTCAACCGGATGCCCGGTGTGCAGGCCAGCGTGAACTACGCCACCGAGAAGGCACACGTCGTGCTACCCGACGGCACCGATGTCGGTGCCGCCATCGCCACCGTGGAGGCGACCGGGTACACCGCCACGCTGCCGGCACCACCGAAGTCCCCGGACGTCGAGCCGGCCGAGCCGTCCGAGGTGGTCTCGCTGCGGCGCAGGCTGCAGATCTCCATCACCCTGACGATCCCGGTTTTCCTGCTCGCGATGATCCCCCCGCTGCAGTTCGACAACTGGCAGTGGCTGAGCCTGACCCTGGCCGCGCCGGTCGTGGTGTGGGGTGCGTGGCCGTTCCACCGCGCCGCCTGGATGAACGCCCGGCACGGGGCGGCGACGATGGACACGCTGATCAGCATCGGTGTCCTGGCGGCCTTCGGATGGTCGCTTTACGCGTTGTTCCTCGGCGGGGCCGGCATACCCGGGATGCGGATGTCGTTCAGCTGGCTCCCGCGGCCGGGCGGAGGCGCCGACGAGATCTACCTCGAGGTTGCGACGGCTGTCACCGTCTTCATCCTCGCCGGGCGGTACTTCGAGGTCCGGGCGAAGACCAGGTCCGGGGCGGCACTGCGCGCGCTGCTGGACATGGGCGCCAAGGACGTGACCGTACTGAGAAACGGTGTGGAGCAGGCGGTGCCGGTCGATCAGTTGGCGGTCGGTGAGGAGTTCGTGGTCCGGCCCGGCGAGAAGATCGCCACCGACGGGGAGGTCGTCGAGGGGTCCTCCGCTGTCGATGCGAGCCTGCTGACGGGCGAACCCGTGCCGGTCGAGGTCGGGCCGGGAGACGCCGTGACAGGCGCGACGATCAATGCCGGCGGCCGGCTGGTGATCCGGGCGATCCGGGTGGGCGCGGACACCGCACTGGCACAGATGGCGCGGCTCGTGGAGCAGGCGCAGTCGGGGAAAGCCGACGTCCAGCGCCTGGCCGACCGGGTTTCCGCCGTCTTCGTGCCGATCGTGCTTGCGCTGGCCGTTGGCACGCTCGGCTTCTGGCTGGGCAACGGGGCGGGTGCCGAGGCCGCGTTCACCGCCGCGGTCGCGGTGCTGATCATCGCGTGCCCGTGCGCCCTCGGACTCGCGACCCCGACCGCGCTGCTGGTCGGGACTGGCCGCGGTGCGCAGCTCGGCATCCTGATCAAGGGGCCGGAGATCCTGGAAAGCGCCCGGGGCATCGACACCATCGTGCTGGACAAGACCGGCACCGTCACCACCGGCCGGATGCGGTTGGTGGACGTCATCCCGGCTGCCGGAATCGACGAGGCCGAGTTGCTGCGGTTGGCCGGCGCCCTGGAGCATGCCTCCGAGCACCCGGTGGCCACAGCCGTCGCCGACGCGGCCCGCGAAACGCTGGGGACTCTCCCGGCTGTCGAGTCGTTCGCCTCCACCCTGGGACTCGGCGTGCAGGGCATCGTCGAGGGTCGTGCTGTTGTCGCGGGCCGCGCGTCGTGGCTGGACGGGGAGTGGTCTCAGCCCCTCGACACGGATCTGCAGCGGTCGCGTGCAGTCGCGGAGTCGGCCGGTCGCACCGTGATCGCGGTGGGCTGGGACGGCGCCGCAGGCGGCCTGTTGATCGTGGCGGACACGGTGAAACCGACCAGCGCGCAGGCAGTCTCGGAGTTGCGTGCACTGGGTGTGCGGCCGATGCTGGTGACCGGTGACAACGCCGAGGCGGCAATGGCGATCGCCGCCGAGGTGGGCATCGACCGGGACGATGTGGTCTCCGAAGTGCTCCCGGCAGGCAAGGTGGACGTCATCCGGCGCCTGCAGGGCGAGGGCCGGGTGGTGGCGATGGTCGGCGACGGCGTCAACGACGCGGCAGCGCTCGCCCTCGCCGATCTCGGAATCGCGATGGGTACCGGCACCGACGTGGCCATCGAGGCCTCCGACATCACCCTTGTCCGCGGTGATCTGCGGGCCGCGGTCGACGCGATCAGGCTGTCCCGACGGACCCTGGCGACCATCAAGGGCAATCTGTTCTGGGCCTTCGCGTACAACATCGCCGCGCTCCCGTTGGCGATGGCCGGGGTGCTGAACCCACTGATCGCGGGTGCGGCGATGGCGTTCTCGTCCGTGTTCGTGGTCAGCAACAGCCTGCGGCTGCGCCGCTTCCGTGCCGTCTCCGTTGCGCCTGTCGGGCATCCGGGTAGGGCGCTTCCGAGAGCCACGGCGCCGACCGCCGGCAGCCGGGCCTGATCCGTACCGCACTGTCGCTGCGTCCCGCCAGGGAAGGGCCACATGATGAGCAGCACCACGCGAACCGAGACCATCGAAGTCTCCGGCGTGCAATGGGCGTCCTCGAAAAGCGTTGCGGAGTCGGTGCTGTCGCGCCGCCCGGGGGTGCTGACGGTGGACGCGAATCCTGTCTCGCAGACCGCGACGGTCAGCTACGACCCAGCACGGACCTCGCTGACGGAGCTCCGCGACTGGGTCCGCGACTGCGGCTACCACTGCGACGGTCTCTCCGTCCCTGATCACCTGTGCGACCCGATGGCCGAGTCGGGTTCGGCTGTGCAGCACACCCCCGGCGGCCACGATCAGCAGGGCGGCCAGGGTCCGCAAGCCCACCATGGCGCCGGGCACGATCATCACGGCGGGCACGCCGGGATGTCGATGGACGCCATGGTCCGTGACATGCGGAACCGGTTCGTCGTGGCCGCCGTGCTGTCGGTGCCGATCCTGCTGTGGTCGCCGATCGGCCGGGAGGTCCTGGGGTTCACGGTGCCGGCGCCGTTCGGGCTGCGCGATGACGTGTTCTCCCTGCTGCTCTCGCTGCCGGTCGTCTTCTACTCGGCGTGGATCTTCTTTGCCGGAGCAGCCAGAGCCTTGCGTGCCCGCACGCTCGACATGATGGTGCTGGTTGCCGTCGCAGTGTCCGCCGGTTGGCTGTACAGCGTCGGCGTCACACTGACCGGCGGCGGCGAGGTGTTCTACGAGGCGGCGACCGTACTGACAGCGTTCGTGCTGCTCGGTCACTGGTTCGAGATGCGTGCCAGGGGCGGAGCGAACGACGCGATCCGGGCGTTGCTCGAGCTGGCGCCGCCGATGGCCGTCGTGCTGCGCGACGGGCAGGAGATCGAGGTACCGACCGAGGAGGTCAGCGTTGGCGACCTGATGCTGATCAGGCCGGGCTCGAAGATCCCGGTGGACGGTGTCGTCGAGCAGGGGATCTCGGACGTGGACGAGTCCATGGTCACCGGCGAAAGCCTGCCGGTTCTGAAAGCCCCTGGGGCGCAGGTGATCGGGGCGTCGGTCAACGTCACCGGAACGCTGCGCGCACGGGCGACGCGGGTCGGTGCGGACACCGCGCTCGCGCAGATGGTCGCGCTGGTCCAGGAGGCGCAGAATTCGAAGGCGCCGGGCCAGCGACTCGCGGACCGGGCCGCCTTCTGGCTGGTCCTGGTCGCGCTGATCGGCGGTGGGCTCACCTTCGCGGTCTGGCTGGCGGCGGGTGCCGGCGTGCAGACCGCGCTGCTGTTCGCCATCACCGTCGTTGTCATCACCTGCCCGGACGCGCTCGGCTTGGCCACCCCGACGGCGATCATGGTCGGCACCGGGCTCGGCGCGAAGCGCGGCGTGCTGTTCAAGAACGCCGCGGCGCTGGAGGCCGCCGCACGGGTCGACGTGGTGGTGATGGACAAGACCGGAACGCTGACCCGGGGGGAACCCGACGTCACCGACGTGCTTTTCGCCGGCGATGGGTCGACGGAGCGGGATCTGCTGGGGTTGATCGCAGCCGTCGAGCGCGAGTCCGAGCATCCCCTCGCGGCCGCCGTGGTCCGTCATGCCGACAGCCGCGAAGCAGATCGGCTCGAGGCGTCCGGGTTCCGCGGCATCGCCGGGCGGGGCGCCACCGGGATGGTCGACGGTCACCGCGTCGACGTCGGCAATCGGGCGCTGATGACGGAGGCCGGTGTCGAACTCGGCGAGCTCGGCGCCCGCGCCGCCGAGCTGGCAGCCACCGGCCGCACCGCCGTTCTCGCCGCCGTCGACGGGCAGGCTGTCGCGGTCATCGGGCTGGCCGACGCCCCGCGGGACACCGCCGCCGAAGCGGTGGCCGAGCTGCACGCCGTTGGTGTCCGGATCGTCATGTTGACCGGCGACAACGCGGCCACGGCGCGGCGGATCGCCGATCAGCTCGGCATCGACGAGGTCATCGCCGAGGTCCAGCCCGGCGACAAGGCCGACAGGGTCAGCGATCTCCAGCAGGCTGGGCATCTGGTGGCGATGGTCGGCGACGGCGTCAACGACGCACCTGCGCTGGCGATGGCCGACGTGGGAATCGCGATCGGCGCCGGCACGGACGTGGCGATCGAGACAGCGGATGTCGTGCTGATGAGGTCCGACCCGCTCGACGTACCGGTGGCCCTGCGGATCGGCCGGGGCACGCTGCGGAAGATGCGCCAGAACCTCGGTTGGGCGATCGGCTACAACGCCGTCGCGCTGCCAATTGCCGCCGGCGTGTTCGAGCCGAGCACCGGGCTGGTGCTCCGGCCGGAGATCGCCGCCCTGACGATGTCCGGGTCGAGCCTGCTGGTCGCGGTGAACGCGTTGCTGCTCAAGCGACTGCGGCTCCCGACGCCGCCGAGCACGCCGCGCGATCAGCTGCGGAGGGCGCCCACCGCCAGTGCGACGTCATCCGCCGTCGAGTAGAGATGGAAGGCGACCCGGACCCTGCCCGCACGCATCCCGAACCGCAGGCCCGCATCGGTCAGCCGCCGCACGGCGGCGGGTTCGGCGGGCACGCTGACGATGGCCGAGTTGGATGGTTGCTGGCCGAGTTCGGTCAGGAATCGATTCGCCAGCCCGACGTTGTGCCGCCCGATCGCCTCCACGCCGACGGTTGAAAGCAGCTGGATCGCCGGCGCCGTCCCCACCCAGCAATGCCAGGCCGGCGAGATGTCGAAGCGCCGCGCGTCTCGGGCGAGCCGCACCGGCAGCCCGTAATACGAGTCGTGCACGGACTCACCGGCAAACCAGCCGGCGGCCAGCGGTGTGAGCCGCTCGGCGAAGGCGGGATGACGATCGGCAAGGTCGCGGTGATGTGCCAGGAATGCTGTGCCACGGGGACTGCACAGCCATTTGTAGGCGCCGCAGACCAGCAGGTCCGCGTCGTCGGCGTCGAACGGCAGCCAACCGATGGCTTGGGTGGCGTCGACCACGGTGAGCGCGCCGACCGCCCGGGCGGCGCGGCCGATGGCCGCCGAGTCCGCGACCTCGCCGGTCGCCGATTGCACCGCCGAATACGCGACGACGTCGACGTCCGCGGTGATCGCGTCGGCGAGCCGGTTCGCGGGCGCCGACCGGACGATCACGTCACGGTTGGCGTGCACGCCCCACGGGAAGACGTTGGACGTGAACTCCACGTCCGGGACCAGGACGACACTGCCGTCGGGCACCGCACTGGCTGCCGGAGCCAGCAGTTGCGAGACGGCGGCGCCGGTGGCCACCGTCGCCGGATCCGCCCCGACCAGCGCGGCGAACAGCCGCCGTGACTCCTCGACGGAATCGGCCCAGGACTCCCAGCTCGTGCGGCCGGCCCGCCAGTCGTTCTGGGCGCGCTGCAGGGCATCCCATCCCGGGCGCGGCGGCACGCCGTAGGACGACGTGTTGAGGTAGCCGGGGTCCACGTCCCAGAGGGCCGCGGCCTCGGCCAGGTCGGCGGGCAGGTCAGGTACCGGTGGGTCTTCGGCCGGAACAGCGGTCATGGGAGCCAGTCAAGCAGGACCGTCCGTCATCCCGTCAACCGGCGAACTCACGGACCGGTACGCCCCGGACGCCGGCCGGTACCCGGAACAACGACCCCGCCAAAGGGTCCTCGCCGTCCTCCAGCCCCTCGCGGGACGTGGTGATGAACAGCTCGTCGAGGTTGTCACCGCCCAGCGTGCAGGCGGTGACGTTGGTGGCCGGAACGCTCACAACCTCGTCCAGGACGCCGCTGTCCGAGTAGTGCAGAACCTTGCTCCCGCCGTAGACGGCCACCCACACCCCGCTCTCGCGGTCCACGGTCAACCCGTCGGGCATGCCATCACCGTCCGGGATGCGGGCGAAGGTCCGCCTTCCGGTCAGCCCGGACTCCGGGTCGTAGTCGAAGACATCCACGGCGCCGGTCGGGGTGTCCACGTAGTAGGCCAGCGAGCCGTCAGGGCTCCACTCGAGACCGTTGGACACCGTGACGTCTTCGAGAACGACGTCCACCGTTCCGCCCGGGTCGAGACGGTAGAGCTTGCCGGCGCCCTGCTGCTGGTCGTACGCCATCGATCCGCAGTAGAACCGGCCGTCCGGGTCGCAGCCGCCTTCGTTCATCCGTGCCTTGTCGTGCCCCCACAGGTGATCGAGAACCGTGATGCTGCCGTCGGTTTCCTCGAACGCGAACCCTCGCTCGACCGCTATGACGGCGCCACCGGTGCGGCGCGGACGGACCACGGCGGCGATCTTCCCGACGTGCCGGCGCTGCACCTCACCGTCCGTCAACGACAGGATGTCGCCGGCGAACATGTCGACCCACCTCAGGCCGCCCCACCTCGGCGACCACACCGGGCCCTCGCCGTGGAACGTCACCGGGTCGGTCACCTGTTCGGCCTCGAGCGTCATGCCCGCGATTGTGCACGGTCGATCACGGCGGGTGGCCTTCGGGTTCAGGGGTGCCGAGCGGTCAGCCGGATGGGTACTGGGGTGGCCGGACGAAGGCTGACCGCTGCGATCAACGGCACGGAAGGCAGATCGGTTTCCAGCCGGAACGCTTGCAGGATCGTCGCGAGCACCAGCGGCGCCTCGAGCAGCGCCAACTGCATCCCGACGCAGGTGTGCGGACCGGCCCCGAACGGAATCCAGGCGTGGCGGTGGCCGCCGGGCGATGTGCCCTGTGGAACGTCGAACCTGGTGGGGTCGAAGACATCCGGATCCGTCCACACCCGGGACGATCGGTGCACCACGAACGGCGAGATCACCACATCAGCACCGGCGGGAATCCGATATCCACCGATCACGTCCTCCCGTTCGACATGCCGCCCGATGCTGTGCGCCGACGGGTAGAGCCGCATGGTCTCCCGCACCGCGCGGTCGGTCCAGGTCAGTGGGGCCATGTCCGTGGCTGTCGGCGGCCGATCGCCCAGCACCTCATCGATCTCTCGTTGAAGCTGTTGCTGCCAGTGCTCGGATCGGGCCAGCTCGAACAGCGCGCATGCCAGTGCCGTCGCGGTGGTCTCGTGCCCGGCGAGCATGAAGATCAGGACCTGGTCGGCGACTTCCTGGTCGCTGAGCCGGTCGGCCGCGTTCTCGTCATCGCGCGCACTCAACAGCAGACCGAGCATGTCCTGGGCGGGTTCGGCTGTCGGCCGCGCACGCCTGGCGGCAACGATGTCGGAGACGACGCGACGAATGTCGGCCACCCCTGCCGCCAGCTTCCGGTTGCCCGGCGTCGGTGCCCACATCGGCAACGCATGGGGCATGAGTCCGCGGCGCAGCAGTGCCTCGTTCACGAAGGAGGCGGCCATGATGCGCGGAATAGCGCTCGTCATGTCGGCGCCGAAAAGAATTCGGCCGATGATCCGCGAGGTGACACCGATCATCTCCGAATGAGCGTCGACAATCCCGCCGTTCGCGGCGACGTCCGCCCATCGTTCTTTCAGCCTCGCGGCCTCGTCCACCATGATTTCCGCGTATTCCCCGGTGATCCGGCGGGGCGTGAAAACGGGAGCCAGAAATCGGCGCTGACGACGCCATTGCTCGCCTTCACTGGTCAACATTCCATTTCCCAGAGCGGTCCGGACGACGCCGTAGGTGGAGGTTCGCTTGGTGTAGTGATCCGGCTGTCCCAACACCTGGGTGACGGCGTCGGGTGAGCAGACACTGTAGAAGACCCGCCGCCACCCCGGCGGCCCAGCACTGATCCGGGCTACGTCGCCGACCTCCCGGCTCGCACGGAGGACGGTGCTCAGGAAGTCCCGTTGAAGTTCGACCGCCGCGCCGATGAAGGGCGCGCTGCGCAGGGCCGGTACCTCCCGGGGCCGGCTGCCCAGCAGTTGTCCACCCATCGCGTCCCCTCGTGCCGAGACCTGTCGTCCCAGCTTTGCATGCGCCCTTTCCGCCACCAAGGGTGAATCGCAAGCTGTTGATCCCGGTCGCGGCTCAGGGGGTGCGGCGGCGGAGGGTGCCCGCGCCCAGCGCGATCAGCGCGACGACGAAGCCGGCGACAACGGCAACGTCGCGGAGCACGTCCGCGGTGCCGTTCGGGTCCGCGGTGATGGTCTGCATCGCATCGACGGCATACGACAGCGGCAGGACATCTGAAATCCATTGCAGCACATCAGGAAGTTGGTCCCGCGGTACCAGCAACCCGCACAGCAGGAACTGCGGCAGAACGAATGCGGGAAGAAACTGGACCGCCTGGAATTCGGTGGCGGCGAACGCCGACAGGAACAGTCCCAGAGCGGTCCCGAGGACCGCGTCGACCACGGCGACGAGCAGTAGCAGCCAGGCCGCACCAGCAACGTCGAGGCCGAGCACCAGGAGTGCGAACGCCGAGGCGACCGAGGCCTGCACCGCCGCCAGCAGCCCGAACGCCAGCGCATAACCGCCGATCAGATCGCCCTTGCCGAGTGGCATCGCCAGCAACCGCTCCAACGTGCCCGACTGCCGCTCACGCAACGTCGCGATGCTGGTGACCAGGAACATCGTCAGGAACGGGAAGATGCCGAGCAGCGGCGCACCGATCGCGTCGAACACGGGAGTGTTCAGATAGATCCAGGCAAGCAGGCCCATCAACACGCAGGGCACGAAAAGCAGCAGGACCACGGTGCGCCGGTCGTGCCGGATCTGCGCCAACACCCGGCCCGCGGTCGCCAAGGCGAGCGTGGCGGTCATGACGACTGTCCTTCCGGTGCGGCACTTCCGGTGGTCGCTGACCCCGACGGGGGAGCCGTTGGAACGTCCGCGGCCGTCGCCCGGTCGACAAGCGTCAGGAAGGCCTGATCCGCGTCGGTTGTCCCGGTCGCGGCGAACACCCCGGCCAGGGTGTCGTCCGCGAGCACGGCGCCCGCCCGCATCAGCAGCAGCCGATCGCACCGCACCGCCTCGTCCATGACGTGGCTGGACACGAGCAGAGTGACCCCGCTCTCGGAGAGCGTGCGGAAGATCGCCCACAGGTCGCGGCGCAGCACGGGGTCGAGCCCGACCGTCGGTTCGTCGAGGACCAACACGGCGGGCGTGCCGACCAATGCGGCGGCGAGGGACACCCGGGAGATCTGCCCGCCGGAGAGGTTGCCGGCGCGTGCGGTCGCATGGTCGGTCAAGTCGACCAGTCCGAGCAACCTGGTGACTTCGTCATCGAGTCCCTTGCGCGGAATCCCGATCACCTGCGCGAAGTACCGCAGGTTCTGCGCAATGGTCAGGTCCTGGTACACGCTGGGCGCCTGGGTGAGGTATCCGATCCGCGATCTCAAGCCGGCACTGCCGGCCGCATCACCGAGTACCTCGACGGTGCCGGACGCCACATTCTGGACCCCGACGATCGAACGCATCAGCGTCGTCTTGCCGCACCCGCTGGGTCCGAGCAACCCGACCAGCTGGCCGGTCCGAACTGTCAGCGACAGATCGTGGATCACCGGCCGCCCGCCGCGCACCACCCGCAGATGATCAATGCGAATGGCGGCGTCCCCACGGTGACGAGGCATGTGATGAAACTAGCGCCGTCCACCCTCCGGGGGCTTCTTCAGCGGCTGTCCTTTCGCGCCTGACGACGCGCGCCCGCCGCTGCCGACGAAGCGTTGCGCTTCTGACGGGCAGGGGTCTTCGGCCGCTTGTCGGCGGCCCGTTCGGCCGGTCTGGTTCCTGCCTTGCCTTTCGGTGCCTTCGACCGGACCCTCGGATCGCCGCTGACGGCACTCGCAGCGGCCAGTCGTTCGACCCGTAACGCTGTCGCGCTGCGCCGGGCGACGGTCGCAAGGCGGCGGCTGACCCTGGCCAGCGCGTCCTCCAGTGCCTCCGCGCGGTCCCTGTTGCGTTGATTCGACGGTCGCGCGCCACCCCTGGTGCCGGTGGACTGCACCCGCTCCGCCGCGCTCCGCCGGTAGTTCTTGGAATGCTTGTTCCGCGCCCGTCGCACCCGGGCGTGGAGATCGAGAAGTTGGTCCTCGTCAAGGGTTTCCATGTTGCGGCGCTTCGTCTCGACCAGCAGGGCGGCGTCCTTCTCGCTCAGCGACCGCAGTACCGACTGCTTCATGACGAATCCCTCTCGGCGACGTTGAATGACAGAAACTCACCGTAACGCCCGAAACGCCGCCCTGCCGTACCTGATTGGCAGTCAGTCGGCCTCCCCGGGGGCGCGGGACACGGGACACGGGACGCGGGATGACGGTGCGGTGCGGTGACGGCTCGCTGCAACGCCTGTCGTCACGAACCAACCTCCGCGGCCGTTGGTTCGTCACCACGGAGGTTGTTCCGACACGTCGACAGACGCTTCCCCGACGCCTGCCGAAATCTCCCGAGGATCCCCGCAACGCTCCGGAGGCCGCACCATCGACGACGGGCGGGACCGGGAAAATCCCGTTTCGGGGGTAGACTGAGGCCAACTAAGGAGAAATCATGTCCGTCGAGACGATGAGCCGCAGAATCAGCACCATCGAGCAAACCTGGAAGGACGCCACGCAGGTCGGGCGCGAAGGTTATGTCGAGGAATTGTCGGAGATTTCAACCGGTCTGGGATCGGTGACAGGCCCGGAGGCGGAAAGAGCAGAATGGCTGACGCGCCGGTTGAATCGGGTCGTCCGCAATATCGATGCGGCAAAGTAGCCTTTCTTCCGTAATATCCAGCATGATCTTCGGCGGGCCCGTGCATTGAGCGCGGGTACCGCTTTTACTTTTCATACGCCGGTTCGATGATAAGCCGGCCGACGTATCCGCCGTCATTCCCATCGATGGCCGGGGGCGCCATCGCACCACCCGTCTGCGGTGCTGAACCGACGAGATCCCTGGTGCTGTGAAGACCTCCTCGCTAACCCGGCCGACGCCACCCCGTTAGTGTGCTGACTCAAGGCGCGGACGGCGGGGCCGTCCCGGAAGCGGGTCAGGGGCTCATCGATGAATGTCATCACGGTCAGGTGCGAGCCCGGGCCTGAGCATGTGGACGACCGGCCTGCGATCCCGGCCGGCGGCTGACACCACCGCACCGTGACACGACGCCGAAAAGCCGGTCTTCCCGCTGCTGTGTTCCAGGCTTTCCTGCCGCCCGTGGCCAGGAAGAAGCGCCGCCGGCCCGCCCCGGCGGCCGTCGCCCGACCCAGGTCCCTTCGCTCCGCACCACTCGGGACGCCGTCCCGTCCGGCCGCCTCCCGGGCGCCTGCCGGCATCGGCAAGGGCAGTTGGCGGCACGGCAGATTCACCGGTGCGGCCGGGTCCCGCGCCTACCGGCTGTACGTCCCCCGCGGGATCCGTCGCTCGGCCACAGCCCCGTTGCTGGTCGCGCTGCACGGATGCGGGCAGGACGGCCTCGACTTCGCCGCCGGCACCCGGTTCAACGACCTCGCGGACCGGCACCAGTTCGTGGTGGTCTACCCGGAGCAGAGCAGCACCCACAACGGCCAACGCTGCTGGAACTGGTTCCGGCCGGCGCACCAATCCAGGGGAGCGGGGGAGCCCGCGATCATCGCCGGGATCGTCCGCAAGGTCGTGCAGGAGGCGTCGCCGTGGCGGATCGACCCGTCCCGGATCTATGTCACCGGCATCTCCGCGGGAGGCGCGATGGCCGTCGTGCTCGCTGCGACCTATCCCGAGCTCTTCGCGGCGGTCGGGGTGCACTCCGCCCCGCCGTACCGGTCGGCCTCCGGTCCGGCCAACGCGCTGGCAGCAATGCGCGGCGCCGGCACCCTCGCGGCGTCAGAACACGGCCCGCTCCAGCCGATGCCGCCGATGGTGGTGTTCCAGGGCACGAGCGACAGCACCGTCCGATCGACCAACGGGCAGCGGGTCGCGGATCAGTGGTTGGAGTGCCGGACGGCGCGAGGATGGGACGGTGGAGGCCTGGGCGTCGGGCGGCCCGATGCGCCGGTCGGCGCGCTGTCGCCGGTCGGACCGCCGAGAACAACGACGGCCCTGCCGGTCCGGCCGATATCCGCCCGGAGCCGGCGCGGCTACCGGGTCAGCAGGTGGTATGCCGGGGGACGCAAGGTGCTCGAGTTGTGGCTCGTCGAAGGCTTGGGCCACGCCTGGTCAGGCGGATCCGCGGCCGGCTCTTACAGCGATCTGCGCGGACCCCGGGCGAGCACGGAGATGTGGAAGTTCTTCGCGTCGCACCGATCCACGACAGCGGACGCCGAACTCGCCGGTTAGGTCAGCCGGCGCGTGAGGCAACGAGCCTGTCGATGCTCGCACGCAGTGCCTCCTGCTGGGCTGTCAGTGCCTGGATCTGCGTGGTGAGGGCTGCGACCGTGTCGCTCAGGGACGTCACCTCATCCACCATCTCGACCTCGGAGGCGACACCAGCGTGCTGGTCCGCGTCGTCATCGCCCGCGTCGTTACCGCGTGCGTCGGTCATCGTCGGCGCGGCTGCGTCCGGTGCCGCATCGGCACCCTGCCCCTCCGGCGCCTCCGCCGCCGGGGCCGCAGACATCGACATGGCGCGCTTCAGCCGGAGTCGGCGTTGTTTGCGTGCTGCGGCCCGGTCTGCCTTCGCCTGATCGTCGCGCGCCTGTTCCCTGCGGCTCACGAACCAGGCGGCGACAGTTGCCGAGACCGTGCCGATGAGGCCGATGCCGACGACCATGATCACCGAGGCGATGACCCGACCGATGTGGGTCACCGGGTAGGTGTCGCCATACCCAACGGTGGTGGTGGTGACGATCGCCCACCAGAACGCCTCGCCCAGGCTGGTGATGGTGGCGTTCGGCGCCCCCGATTCCACCCGCCACTCCAGGAAGGCACCGCTGACCACCACGAGGACGACGATCGTGAACAAAGAGCCCGCGATCTTCTCCATGGAGATCGTCCGGAAGGACTTCCGCAGCAGTAGCACGACCCGAACTATCCGGAGCATCGGCAGCAGGACCATCACCAGATCCAGCTTGTGGCTCCTGACGAACCCCCATCGCTGCCGAGACAGGGCGAGCCGGACGATGTAGTCGACGGCGAACGCCAGCCAGATCAGCAGCGACACCACCGTGGTCCAGGGCTGAAACCATGGCGGCCCGTTGTCCACCAGTCGCTCCCCGAGGAAGTCGACCAGGAAGATCAGCGCCAGCACGTCCAACGGGCGGGTCGTCGCGGCGACCCACTTCCGGTACAGCTCGGCCCGTCGCTCCGTGCGCCGGCGATTCGGCGCATCCGGTTCGACGACGTGTGCAGCAGTGCTGGTGTCGGTCACTTTTCCTCCAGGGCTCTGCGCACATCGTGCGTGCCCGGAACAATTCGCTCAAATCGCCGTGAAGGTATTGCCCACTTCGGAGGGGGCTAGGTAGAGTTAGACCATGCCGGAGGTGAACGTCCAGTTGACGCGGGCCACACGTGGGGTGCTCGTGGAACTGGTTGCCGATCCGGCGGCGGAGCACCACGTCACGCAGTTGGTCGCCGGGACAGGGCTCTCTGCCGGGGAGATCTACCCGGTGCTGGCGAGGCTGGAAGCCGTTCACTGGTTGGACAGCGCCTGGGACCCACCGACAACCACGCAGCAGGGCTGGCCGCGTCGACGGCACTATCGGCTCAGCGCCGATGGGCTGGCGATGGCCCGGGGCGCACTCGCGAGTGCCGCCGCGGTTCCCCGCGGGCGATTGCGGCCCGCTGCAGACACAGCCTGACGAGGCTGTCCCCATCGTTGAGGCCGGAGCTCGTTCGGACTTCGGCCTCCGCTCGAGAGGCGTGAATGAGATGGATGTCGTCGAGGATCCGACCCTGCAGAGCCATTGGCGGTGCCGGCTGGGCCGTCACCACTATCGGCAGGTGCAGGACGACAATCCCGAGATGCGCGGGCGCGGGTACCTGCGTTGCGACCGGTGTGGCAAGCCCAAGGATCCCCCGGAGTACGGCAAGCCCAATTACCTCAACGTGTTCCCCGGCTTCTGAGTCCGTCGGCTCGATGATCGGCCCGCGCCCGCACCCTCCGGCGAGCTGGATCCTGGCGCTCGTCGTCCTGGTCCTGCCCGGGGTCTCCCGGGACCGTTACCGGGAGGAGTTCCGGGCCGAACTGGCCGAACTCGCATGGACGTCGCAGGTCTTCCAGGCGGGGACGTTGCTGATGGGGTCGTTCTCGTTGCGCAAGGCGTTGGGGCAGGTGGACGTCATCGAGGATCTGACAATGGCAAGGAGTTGGCGGTGCCGGCTAGGGCTCCATCGCTACCTGCCGGTGCAGGACGACAACCCGGAGATGCGCGGTCGCGCGTACCTGCGGTGCGATCTGTGCGGCAAGCCCAAAGATCCGCCTGAGTATGGCGCGCCGCCTCCCATGAGGGCCTTCGGCGGAGGAGCCGCTCCGTTGGCGTGACGCGGCATCCGCCTTCCAGCCGTCGGGCTACGTAGCATAAGACCGTGCCAGACTCCCAGCCGCGAATGACGCAGACGACCCAGGCCGTCCTGCGGGCCCTGCTGGATCGCCGCACGGAGGACGTGTACGGGCTGGAGATCTGCGGGGCCACCGGGCTTCCGAGTGGGACCGTGCACCCGATCCTGGCCCGCTTCGAGGCGCTGGGCTGGCTGCGGTCCTCGTGGGAAGAGGTCGACCCACGCGAAAAGGGCCGCCCCCGCCGCCGGTACTACCGGCTGACTGCGGATGGGGCGGCCCTGGCGAGTGATGCCCTGGCGAGGGCCTATCAGGCCCGAACCAGGATCATCACCCGACTTCGGCCTGCCGGCGAGCTGTCGTAGATCGACGGCAGAGGCTGGTGGTGACGCTACTTGTGCAGCGCTGGGATGATCATGTAAACGCCCCAGATCGCGATAGCGCCGGCCAGAGTGAGGAACAGATACCCGGCGGCTGTGGTCAGAGTGGCTGCCGCTCCGCCCTTCGCCCGATTCTGTGAGGTCAGCGCTCCGACACCGAGCGAGTACAGGCTCACGATGGCGATCGCACCGACCAGGGTCACCAAGGCGACGAGCCCGAGGGCGCTCCAGTTGATGGTCATGACTGCGGTCCCTTCGCGGACGTGTCGGTGCTGACCGGCTGAGGACTGCCGGTGGGCTGGGTGATGATGATCGGGGTGATGCTTTCGGCGGCCGGTGCGCCGGCCATGGCCAGCTCTTCATCCTTGGAGCGGCCCAACTTCACCTTGACGACGACGTCATCGGTGACGTTGTGCGAGGTGACGGCGGTGCGGCGGGAGATCTTCACGATGACAGCCGTTCCGGCGATCAGCGCGGCGAGAACGATGATGACGCCGATCGTTCCCCGAAGGGCGATCGCGGCGGCGATGCCGCCGAAGACGGCTGCGGCCGGGAGGGTCAGCAACCAGCCGTAGAACATCTTGCGCGCCGTTCCCCAACGCACCTTCTTGATGTTCCGGCCGGCACCGCTACCGATGACCGAGCCGGAGCACACCTGGGTGGTGGAGAGACCGAAGCCCATGTGCGCGGAGGTGAGGATCGCGACGGTGGAGGTCGTCTCGGCGGCGAAGCCCTGAGCCGGGTGCAGGTCGACAAGCCCTTTGCCCATCGTCCGCATGATCCGCCAGCCGCCCGAGTAGGTACCGGCGCCGATCGCGAGGCCTGCTGCGGCGATCACCCAGGTCTGCGGGCCGCTGCCGGATGCCTGATAACCACCGGTGATCAGCACCAGAGTGATGACGCCCATCGTCTTCTGGCCGTCGGAGGTGCCGTGGGCGAGTGCGATCATCGATCCGGAGATCGTCTGCGCCCGGCGGTACCAGCCGGCGGCGGGCTCGTCGTCGGCACGCTTGAACAGTTTCGAGATCAGGTAGATCGCGGTCGCGGCTGCGAGACCGGCGACCAGCGGCGCCATCACGGCGGGGAGCAGGATCTTCGAGAGGATGACCGAGGGGTTCACGCCGGAGATACCTGCCCCGACGAGCACTGCGCCGATGAGTCCACCGAACAGTGCGTGCGAAGAACTGGACGGCAGGCCGAACAACCAGGTGGTCAGGTTCCACAGGATCGCGGCGACCAGTCCGGCGAAGATCATCGTCGGCGTGACGACCGCGTCGTTCACCATGCCGCCGGAGATCGTCTTGGCCACCTCGGTGGAGAGGAAGGCGCCGACCACATTGAGGATCGCGGCGATCAACACTGCGGTCCTTGGGCGCAGCGCGCCGGTGGCCACCGATGTGGCCATCGCGTTCGCGCTGTCGTGGAATCCATTGGTGAAGTCGAAGAACAGGGCGGTGACGATCACAACGGAGACGATGAAAAGGGTGGTTGTCATGGAGTACCCGCCAGCCACTCGAAGTGCGTCATGGTCGCTTCTATCCACCGTTTCTGGGTTGAGGCCGAGGGTGCGGGACCCGTTAATACTCTGTTCACGACCACTGTCCGTACAGGGTCCTTTGTCCCGTTTCAGTCCCGTCGCGTCACCGTATTCCGGCGGGGTCATCCCGTCATGACCCGATCAGGATCAGAAGCCGAGCCACCCTCCACAACGATCGCCCACCCGCACTCATTCTCTGCGTCGTGCGAGAGCCGATCTCGACGTAATGAGGGTTGTACATCACGCCGAGAATGTTGTCGAACGGATCGATGACAGCCGCGGTGACGAAACCCTCGCCGCGGTCGGTGGGAGGCTGGAACTCCGTTGCTCCGCGTGACACCAGCGAGGCGAGGGCAGCAGGGACGTCATTGACGTGCCAGTAGACCACCGCACCGCCCGGTGTGCCGGGCTCGTCCGGCGGGGGCATAGCGGCGATCGATGATGCCCAATTCGTCCTCGTCGCGGCCGATCCGAAATTCGATGTAACCGGGCATCTGGAAGTAGGCCTCGATGCCGAGCAGATCGGTGTACCACTGCCGCGCCGCCTCGAGGTCGGCTGCATAGAACGAGATGGTGGCCAGGCCCTGCAACATGGCGGTTCCTTTCGTCGAACCCGGCGACTTTCGCCGATATCGCACAGCATTCCGGCCAAAGTGCTCACCTCATGAGCACTTTGCGGGAGAGAATTCCGTCATGCGCGCGGACCGGTTGGTGGCAGTGCTGTTGCTGATGCAGTCCAGAGGCCGGATGACCGCCGCCCAGCTCGCGGCCGAACTCGAGGTGTCGACCGCGACCGCCCGCCGCGATCTGGAGGCGCTGTCCGCAGCCGGGGTCCCCGTCTACCCGCAACCGGGCCGCGGCGGCGGATGGTCGCTGGTCGGCGGCGCGCGGACCGATCTCACCGGGTTGACCGCCCCCGAGGCCAGGGCATTGTTCCTGCTCGTCGGGCCGGCCGCGGCCCTGTCACCACAGGCGAAAGCGGCGCTGCGCAAGCTGGTCCGGGCACTTCCGGACACCTTCAGGGCGGACGCCGAGGCGGCGTCGGACGCCGTCGTCATCGACCCGGCTGGTTGGGGCGAACGCGACCGTCCCAGGACGGCGCTGGTCGACGCGCTGCAGGAGGGCGTGGTCCGCAGGCGCAAGCTGCGGCTGACGTACACCAACCGGGCCGGAGACAGGTCCGAGAGAACGGTCGATCCGCTCGGCCTCGTCGACAAGGACGAGACCTGGTACCTGCTGGCCGGGACCGACAAGGGTCGACGGACCTTCAGGGTGGACCGGGTCGTCGAAGTGGTCCTCACCGATGTCGCCGCAGACCGGCCTGCCGATTTCCAGCTCTCGGAGGCCTGGGACCGCGTCGTCGACGAGATTGAACTGCGTCGTTCGACGCATTCGGCAACGGTGCTGATCCAGCATCGGTTCGCCGGGGTGCTGCGGTCGCAGTTCGGGCGGCACTGTGTCGTGCTGGGGTCGCTGCCCGACGGCCGCTCCCGGATCCGGGTGGCCGCTCCGACTCCGTTGATGATCGCGCAGCAGCTCGCGGGCTGGGGCGACCTCGTCGAGGTGGAGGAGTCCGCGGCGGTTCGGGCGCAGCTCGCCCGCCTCGGCGCCGAGCTCGTCGACCGGAACGCCGTGCGACGCGAACAGCAACCGTCGTGATCTCGAGGGCTTGACGGCCGATGCGCGCGCTCAGCTCGACGGGCGATGCGCACCCCGGTGCTGCTGCGGGCTGATGCCCCGTACCCTCTTGAAGGCTGAACTGAGCGCGAAGGGATTCGCGTACCCCACCTGACGCGCCACCGACGCGAGGGTGGCCTCGGGCTCCAGCAGCAGGTCGGCCGCCAGGTCCAGCCGCCAGGTGGTCAGGAACGTCATCGGCGGCTGGCCGGCCAGCTCGCCGAACCTGCGCGCGAACACCGCCCGTGAGACACCCGTCGCTGCAGCCAGATTCCCCACCGTCCAGGGTCGGGACGGCGCGTTCTGCATCAGCCGCACCGCCTTTCCGACGACGGGATCGGTCGTCGCCCGGTACCAGCCGGGCTCGTCCGCCCCGTGGCCGGCGAACCACTCGCGCAACCCGGCGACCAGCAGCAGGTCGAGCAGGCGGTCGAGGACGGCCTCCTGGCCCGGCCGGTCGAAGGTCGCCTCACGTTCCACCAGCGCGACCAGCGGCTGGTCCCACTGGTCCGCGCGCAGCGTCACCAGCGGAGGCAGCGCAGCAAACAGGTGCCGGCCGATCTCGTGGTGCTGGGTGTAGGTCCCGGTGATCATCACGACCTGACCCGCGGGATCGTTACCCCAGGTCCGCACCCCGAGGCTCGCGATGTCCACCAGTTCGTGCCCGTCCACCGTCGTGCAGCGTTGCCCGGGATGGATCACCGCCTGCGGGGCGATGCCCTCCCCGCTGGCGATCGTGTACGCGTCGGGGCCGCGCAGTACGGCGACGTCGCCCGGCCGGAGAACGTCGGCGGGCGCCGAGTCCGGCTGGATGTGCGCGGAGCCGGCCGCCATCGCAACCACTGTGAGCGGCGCCCGGTCCTGGATCCGCAGCGACCAGGGCGGGCGCATCACCGACCGCAACACGAACGCGCCGCGGGCGCGGGGGCCATCCAGCAGGCCGACGACGGAGTCCATCCAGCGAGGGTAGACGCGGACGTATGTTTTCGAGCGTCCTGCCCATGGATCGTCTTGCACTCGGCCGGTGGAATGTCTTCATGGATGCTCACCATGCCAACAGGACAACGACTCTCGTACTCGGCGGAACCGGCCGCACCGGCCGCCGGGTGATCGATCGGCTGCACGGACGCGGCGTGCCGACCCGGGTCGGTTCGCGTCGCGGCGACCCGCCCTTCGAATGGCACGACGCCGCAACCTGGGACAGGGTGCTCGTCGGCATACGCGCCGTGTATCTCTGCTACCACCCCGACATCGCCGTTCCGGGCGCCGCCGACACAGTTGGCGCATTCGCCCGGTGGGCTGTTGGCGCCGGTGTTTCCCGGTTGGTGCTGCTGGCGGGCCGAGGCGAGGAGGAAGCCGAACGCGCCGAAGATCTCGTCCGTGAGGCGGTCCACGGCTCGCACGCCACTGTCACCGTCGTGCGTGCGGGCTGGTTCGCGCAGAACTTCAGTGAGGGGTTCTTCCGCGACGACCTGCTCGCCGGGGAACTCGCCGTCCCGGTCGGAGATGTGCTGGAACCGTTCGTCGACGTCGACGATGTCGCCGACGTTGCGGCCGCGGCGCTCACCGACGACACACACGCCGGCCAGATGTACGACGTGACGGGTCCGCGGCTGCTCACGTTCGGCCAGGCGGTCGAGGAGATCGCAACCGCCACCGGTATCCCCGCCCGAACCCGCGCCGTTGCCCTCGACGAGTACACCGCGGCGATGGCTGCCGCCGGGATGCCGCCGCAAGTGACAGAGCTGATGGCCTACCTGTTCACCGACGTCCTGGACGGGCGGAACAGCGTGGTCGGCGACGGCGTCGAGCGTGCGCTGGGCCGGCCCGCCCGCGATTTCAGTGACTTCGTCAGGCGCGCGGCGGCGGCCGGCGCCTGGGATGACAAGCCAGCAGTCGTGCGATGAGTACGGCAACGGAGTCCTTGCTGGTCTCGGCGACGGCGTTGGGCAGCGCAACCGTGGGTGGCGTCTTCTTCGCCTTCGACGCGTTCGTCCTGCACGGCCTGTCCGCTCTCCCGGACGGTCGCGGCGCGCAGGCGATGCGCTCGATCAACGTCTCTGCCGTGCGGCCGGTACTGATGATCGCGCTGTTCGGCACCGCGGCCCTGGCCGTCGGGGTCGGGGTACTTGCCGTACGGGTTGACGACAGAACGCGTGCGGCGCTGTTCGGTGCCGGCGCGGCGGCCTACCTGTTCGGCACGGTGCTGACCACCATCGTGCGGAATGTGCCGCTGAACAATGCCCTCGCGGCGGGAGACGGTGCTGTCGGCTGGGCCGGCTATGCCGTGCGGTGGAAGAGGGCGAACCGGCTCAGGATGGTGTTCGCCCTCGCCGCGGCGGTGGCCCTGCTGGCCGGGTTGCTCCGCTGACGTCGGTGGTGCTGACGTCGGGCGATGTCCACATTCGCCGCGCGGGCCCGGTCGCTGTCGGCAGCTGGTCCTACGCTGCCTGTCGTGCGGGTCGTCGGGTTGCTCCCGGTCATGCCCCGCGCATCGGGGTTCGGACCGGATCCCGCACCGATAAGGAGATCACCGTGTCGACCACGACGTTGAACGAGCGCGCCGAGCAGCACCTGCGCGCGCTGGTCGGCTCGGACTCCGCAACCCTGCGGGACGACCAGTGGACCGCGATCGAGGCACTGGTGGCCGGCCGCCGGCGCGCACTGGTGGTCCAGCGCACCGGTTGGGGGAAGTCGGCGGTGTACTTCGTCGCCACCGCGTTGCTCCGCGAGCAGGGAGCTGGTCCGACGGTGATCATCTCCCCGCTGCTCGCGCTGATGCGTAACCAGATCGCGGCCGCCGAGCGCGCCGGGATCCGGGCGGTCACGATCAACTCCGCCAATGCCGAGCAGTGGCGGACGGTCTACGCGCAGGTCCGGGCCGGCGAGGTGGACGTGCTGCTGGTCTCCCCGGAGCGGCTGAACAACCCGGGGTTCCGTGACGAGGTGCTGCCGGAGGTCGCCGCGACGGCCGGTCTGGTGGTCATCGACGAGGCGCACTGCATCTCGGACTGGGGTCACGATTTCCGGCCCGACTACCGCCGCATCCGCACCCTGCTCGAGGAACTGCCGGACGGCATCCCCGTTCTCGCGACGACGGCGACGGCCAATCAGCGGGTGGCCATGGACGTGGCCGAGCAACTGTCCATCTCGTCCGCGCACCACGACGGCGGCCCGGACGCCGCTGCGCATGGAGTGCAGACGCTGGTGTTGCGCGGCCCGCTCGACCGGACATCGTTGCACCTGGGCGTGGTCCGGTTGCCCGATCAACCCACCCGGCTTGCCTGGCTGGCGGACTATCTCTCCAGGACAACAGGTTCCGGGATCGTCTATTGCCTGACGGTCGCCGCGACCGAGCAGGTCGCCGAACACCTCCGCGCCCGCGGATTGCCGGTGGCCGCGTATTCAGGGCGCACCGATCCCACGGAGCGGGCGCAGGCCGAAGACGACCTGCTGGCCGGCCGGATCAAGGCACTGATCGCCACATCGGCGCTCGGGATGGGTTTCGACAAGCCGGATCTCGCGTTCGTCGTCCACCTCGGTGCGCCTCCGTCACCGATCGCGTACTACCAGCAGGTCGGCCGCGCCGGCCGCGCCGTCGACCGTGCCGAGGTGGTGCTGCTGCCGGGTAAGGACGATGTCGACATCTGGAACTACTTCGGATCGCTCGGTTTCCCGTCGGAAACCGACGTTCGTGCCACGCTGGACGAACTGGCGGCGGAGGGCGAGCCGATGTCGGTACCGGCATTGGAGCCGCGGGTCTCGCTGCGTCGATCGCGGCTGGAGATGATGCTCAAGGTCCTCGATGTGGACGGTGCCGTCCGCAGGGTCAAGGGCGGCTGGACGGTGACCGGGCAGCCCTGGGCGTATGACGCGGAACGATACGAGCGGGTCAGCGCTGCGCGTGCTGTCGAGCAGCGCGCGATGCTCGAGTACATCAGCACCGACGGCTGCCGGATGAGCTTTCTCCGCGAGCAGCTCGACGACCCGGCACCCGACCCGTGCGGGCGGTGCGACAACTGCGGCGGGCTGAGCCTGCCATCCGCCGTCGATCAGCAGTCGATCGTCGCGGCAAAGGCGGAACTAGAGGTGCCCGGCGTCGCCGTCGAACCGAGAGCGCAATGGCCATCTGCGATGTCGGCGCTCGGCGTCGCACTGTCCGGCCGGATCCCTGCTGCCGAGAAGGCGGCGTCCGGCCGTGCCGTCGGGCGGCTGGACGGCATCGGGTGGGGTTCGGCGCTGCGCGGGCTGCTGGCGCACGGCGCGCCCGATGGTGAGGTTCCCGTGCCGCTGCGGCACGCGGCGGTTCAGGTGCTCGACGGCTGGCTGCCCGCCGACGACCGTCGGCTGGACGGCGTCGCCTACATCGGGTCGAGCAGCAGGCCGGAACTGGTGCGCCACCTAGCGACAGGCCTGGCCCGCTATCGGGGGTTGCCCGTGCTCTCGGCGTTCGAGGTCGTCGACGACCGCCCCACCAGCGCTGCCACGAACTCGGCGCGCAGGCTCGCGGAGGTCCTCGGCAGGTTCCGGCTGGCCGATTCCGCCGCCGTCGCCGGCCGGCGCGTGCTGCTGGTCGACGACAGCACCGACACCGGGTGGACGCTGACGGTGGCCGCGCGGGAACTACGCAAAGCCGGTGCGGTGGAGGTCTTTCCGTTCGTTCTCGCCGTTCGCTGACGGGTGTGCGCGGGACCCGACATCGTCGTCGGAGGCCTCGTCACCGAAGTCCACCCCGGCCGATGAGTTCGCTGCGTGCTATCGGTCCTCATGACCGGACCGGATGTCGGTGTGCTGTGTTGTACTAGCCGCCATCCGGGCCGAACCCAGTCCCGGCTCGCGGAGAGGCAGCACCGACCTGATGCCCACGCACGATGATCCCTTCCACGACGATCAGCTGTGCCGCACCCCACCATCCACGGACGGTGTTCGCTGATGGCGGCCGCCGTCGAGGTCTCCGAACTCGTCAAGAGGTTCAAGGAGACGACAGCGCTGGCCGGCGTCGATCTGGCGGTGCCAGAAGGCACCGTGCTGGGTCTGCTCGGCCCCAACGGCGCCGGCAAGACGACAGTTGTCCGGATCCTGTCCACACTGCTCAAGGCCGACAGCGGCCGGGCGACGGTGTTCGGCCACGACGTCGGGACCGACCCGGACGCGGTGCGCAGCATCATCGGCCTGACGGGCCAGTACGCGGCCGTCGACGAGTACCTGACCGGCTCGGAGAATCTGGAGATGGTCGGCCGGCTCTACCGGCTCGCCAAGGCCGACGCCCGGGAGCGCGCGGCGAACCTGCTGGACCGGTTCGACCTGTCGGACGCCGCCGGCCGGATCGTGAAGACCTACTCCGGCGGCATGCGCCGGCGGCTGGACATCGCGGCGTCGCTGATCGCGCGTCCGCGGGTGCTCTTCCTCGACGAACCGACGACGGGCCTGGACCCGCGCAGCCGGATCGGCATGTGGGAGTTCATCGCCTCGCTGGTCGCCGACGGCACCACCATCCTGCTCACCACCCAGTACCTCGAGGAGGCGGACCGGCTGGCCGACTCCATCGTGGTGATCGACCACGGCAAGGTGATCGCCCGCGGCACCGCCGACGAGCTGAAGGCGCAGGTGGGTGGGCACCGGCTGGAGTTCACCGTCACCGATGGGGCCGATCTGCCCGTCGTTCTCGAGCGGCTCCAGGAGCTTGCGATCGACACCCCGGTTGTCGACGAGCAGGCGAGGTCGCTCACCATCCCGGTGCGCGGCGGTGCTGACGTGCTCCGGGATGCACTGCGCCGGCTCGACGGTTCCGGCGTCGACATCATCGACGTCGGTCTGCGCAGGCCTGATCTCGACGACGTGTTCCTGGCGCTGACAGGTCATGCGTCCGAGGCGCCGACGGGTACCGCCCAGGCGTCGGTGGCCGATCAGGGGAAGGGAGCGCGGTCGTGACCACGCTGGCCAGGGCGGCCTCGGACGGCGCCGTCATCACCAAACGCAATTTGCTCAAGATCAAACGGGTCCCGGATCTGCTGGTCTTCGCGACCCTGTCGCCGATCATGTTCGTGCTGCTGTTCGCGTTCATCTTCGGCAGTGCGATCCCGTTGCCCGGGGTCGACTACAAGGAATTCCTGATGGCCGGCATCTTCACCCAGACGGTCATCTTCGGCTCGACGATCACCGGCACGAGTTTGGCTGAGGACCTTCAGAAAGGCCTCATCGACCGCTTCAGGTCGCTACCGATGGCGCGGTCGGCCGTCCTGGTCGGACGTACCACGGCGGACATCGGCAACAACGTAGTGGTCATCATCGTCATGTCCATCACCGGCCTGCTCGTTGGCTGGCGGATCCGCACCTCGGTGTTCGAGGCGCTGCTCGCCTTCCTGCTGCTGTTGTTGTTCGCGTACGCGATCAGCTGGGTGATGGCCGTCGTCGGCCTGTCGGTCAAGTCACCGGAGGTCGTCAACAACGCCTCGTTCATCATCATCTTCCCGATCACCTTCATCGCGAACACCTTCGTCCCGACCGACAACTTCCCACCTGCGTTGAAGACGTTCGCCGACTGGAATCCGGTGTCGTCGGTGACGCTCGCCGCCCGTGAGCTGTTCGGGAACACCAGCCCCGCGCTGCCGCCGCCCGACGTGTGGCCGGCTCAGCACCCGGTGGCCTACTCGCTGATCTGGATCGTCATCATGCTGGTGATCTTCGTGCCGTTGGCCATCCGCAGGTACGAGTCGGCCGCCGCCCGCTGAGGTCTCGGGTCAGCCGCCCGCTGAGGTGTCGGGTCAGCCGCCGCGAGCTGAGGTCTCAGCGGGGTGTACCTCCCGGTGCGCCTGCGCAAGATCGACGTAGTGGACGGCGTTCTGCAACACGCCGTGGCGCTCCTCGGCGGTCAGCTCGCGGCGCACCTTGCCGGGAACGCCGGCCACCAGGGAACCGTCGGGCACCCTGGTTCCCTCCAGCACGACGGCACCGGCGGCGACCATGGACCCGGTGCCGATCACGGCGCCGTTGAGGACGACGGCGCCCATCCCGATCAGGCAGTGGTCCTCGACGGTGCAGCCGTGCAGCACGGCGGCGTGGCCGACGCTCACCCCGGCGCCGATCACCGTCGGGAAGTCCGGATCTGCGTGCACCACGACGTTGTCCTGCAGGTTGGTCCCGGCCCCGATCGAGATGCTGCTGGTGTCGCCGCGGACGACCGCGCCGTAGAACACACCGGTGCGCGCGCCGATCGTGACGCGCCCGATCACCCTGGCGGTGGGCGCCACCCACGCGGTCGCGTCCACCGCAGGGGTCGCGCCACCGAACGAGAGGTGCTGGGACATGAGGTCACTCCGATTTCCGTTGGGACGCTCCGAATTGAACCGCTCCGTCTTGGAACGCGGAACGACGAAGTCGATCAGCCGGCTGCGCCCGTTGCCGAGCGACGACCACTCATCGTCGACGACGAGGACCGCGATCGCCGACGTCGGGAATTTCTTCCGGACAGATTCCAGCGCCTCGGTATCCGACCCGGGCCCCGCGAGTTGTTCAGCGAGCGCTGGAATGCCCGGTCCGTGGCCGACCAGCAACACGGTCCGGTCGTCGGCGGGCAGGGTGCTGAGGATCTCGGCGATCTCCTCGGGGTACGCCTCGTAGACCTCGCCGACGAAGTCGACCGGCACCTTCGCCGACTCACCCGCGGCCAGGCCAGTAGCCGCGAGCGTCTGCCGGGTGCGGGTGGCTGTCGAACACACCACCCGGTCGATGCCGGGCAGGTTCTCGACGATCCACCTGCCGGCCAGCGCGGCCTGGCTGACGCCGCGCGGCGCCAGCGGCCGGTCGTGGTCCTCGACCCCGTGCGGATACGCGGACTTCCCGTGCCGCAGCAGGATCAGCGTCCGGGTCCCGGTGCGGTCGTGCGATCCCACTCCATCAGGCGGCATTGCCCCATCCAACCGTCGCGGCGTCCATTGCGGCGCATCGGGTGTCCGCCTGATCACCGTGCGGGCGCGCCCCGCGATCCGGCGCAGGAACCATCGCGGTCCCCGCCGGTACCTCATCGCTCGGCGTTATCGTCCGGGTTCGCGGGCGGATCGGTTGACGGTTTCCGCGGAGGCGGCCGACCGTCCAGCGGGGTCGCGCCCGCCGTGGCCGGTTGATCGATCTGCTCGCGCACGTACCGCGCGATGACCTGCAGGACCGCGACCGCCGGCACGGCCAGGAATGCCCCGACGATGCCGAACAGCGTGCCGCCCAGCGCCACCGCGGCCAGTACGACCGCAGGGTGGATCTTCAGCGTCCGACCGACCAGCAACGGCTGCATCACGTTGCCCTCGAGTTGCTGGACCAACAGCACGATGCCCAGCACCGCGAGGGCGATCCACGGGCCGCCGGAGACCAATGCGACGAGGACGGCGATGCCGCCGGCGACGAACGCGCCGACGATGGGCACGAATCCGCCGAAGAACGTCAGGACGGCGATGGGCAGGGCGAACGGCACTCCGAGCAGCCAGACCCCCATGCCGATGAAGAATCCGTCGACGAAGGCGACGGCGGCCTGCGACCAGACGTACTGACCGAGTGCCGTCCACACCCTGTCGGCCACCACCTCGGCATGCCTGCCCGTGGTCGAACCGATCCAGGTTCGCAGCCAGGGCAGGAACCGCGGGCCGTCCTTGAGGAAGAAGAAGCAGAGCACCAGGGCAAGCACCAGGGTGACGATCGCCGAGCCGATGGCCCCCAGGCTGCCGATCACCACGGCGGCGATCTGCTGGCTGTTGCTCTGCAACTGGTTGATGCCCCGGTCCACCAGGCCGCCGAGCGAATCGGGCCCGAAGTTGAACGGCGGCCCGGCCAGCCAGCTCTGCAGTGAGCTCAAACCGGCGGACGCCTGGTTCACCAGGTCCTGCGCCTGGCCGATCACCTGCGGTGCCAGGACCGCGATCAGCCCACCGACCACTGCGAACAGGCCGATGACGGCAATCAACGAGGCCAGGGCCGGCGGCAGCTTCCGCCGTAGGAATCGCGCCGGGGGCCACAACACGGTGGCGAGCAGCAGGCCGAGCAGAATCGGCAGCAGGACGCTCCACAGCTCACCCAGGATCTGGAACAGCACCCACAGGCCCAGGCCGATGATCAGCAGCCGGACGGTCCAGCGGGCGGCCTCGATCACGCCGTGCTGAAGCCGCCGGGCCATCGCGGAGCGGCCGAGGACGGCTCCCGCCGCCTCCGGTGCGGGATCCTCGGCCTGCCCCCCGACGACGTCGGCCGGATCTCCGGAGGCCAGCAGGTCCGCATCGACACCGGATTCGGCAACGCCCCGAGTTGGCGGGCTGTCTGTATTGCGTCTTCGGGCTGACCAGTTGCCGACCATCCGGACTCCTCTCCTGCCGGATCTTGATCGCCCGGCACACTTATCCTTCCCCGCCGCAGCGCGGGCAAGCGTGCACGCCGAGCCGGTCACATTCCTGGAACGCCTCCCGCTGTGTGTGACTGATCGGCCGCAATGCGGTCTGATGTCCGGGTGCATTCGGTGGAGCTGACCGTCGATGAACGGACCGACCGCCTCGTTCGCGACCAGTGGCACCTGCTGGCCCATGCCGGACTGCCGAGCCAGGCCTGGCACAAGGGCGGGTCGAACCGGCCGCACGTCACGATGGCCTTGACCGCCACGATGACTCCGGACGTCGTCGCTGCCCTCGGGTCCGCGTTCGCGGGGTTGCCGATCCCGGTGACGGTGGGCGGCCTGGTTGTCTTCGGTACCCGCCGCTTCGTGCTGGCCCGTCTCGCGGTGCCGTCGGTCGAGCTCCTCCAGCTGCAACGCAGCGCGATGGGCGCCCTGATCGACCCGGTCGACCCGCACGAGACGTTCGGGCCGGGCGCGTGGACGCCGCACATCACCCTTGCCCGCCGGCTGACCGCCCAGCAGCTCGCCGATGCGCTGACCGAGCTCGGCGAGGTCCGGCCGATTCGCGGTGCTCTGGTGGGGGCCAGGCGCTGGGACATGTCGGCCAAGCAGGAGCAGTGGATCGAGCCGGTCCAACCCCCGTGCTGAAAAGGCCGCCCTGGAAAAGGCGACTCTGAAAAAGGCGCTCTGGAAATGCGACGGGGCGCCGCCCGGAGCGGACCTATCCTTGAGCGCGACATGACCGACACCTCAGCGACCGCAACCCCGGCGACCGCTACCGCTACCACCGCTACACCAGTCATCGCGGTGGCCGACCTCGCGGCTCGCCTGACCGACGTCACCACCCTGGACGAACGCCGGCTGCGGCGCCGGCTGCGCGGTGCACGGCGGATCTCCGACGACGGCAAGCGGCGCCGCGCACTGGACGATGTCGAGCGCCAGATCAGCACCGCACAAGCGCGCTTCGCGAGGCGTCAGGCGGCGGTCCCCACACTGCGTTACCCACCCGAGTTGCCGGTCTCCGAGCGGGTCGACGATCTCGCGGCGGCGATCGCCGCGCATCAGGTGGTGATCGTGGCCGGCGAGACCGGCTCGGGGAAATCGACCCAGCTGCCGAAGATCTGCCTTCAGGTCGGCCGGGGCGTCCGGGGCACCATCGGGCACACCCAGCCGCGGCGGATTGCCGCACGCGCACTCGCCGAACGGATCGCGGAGGAGACCGGGACCGTGGTCGGCGGTGCGGTGGGCTATGCGATCCGCTTCGGCGACCACACCGGCCCGGACACCCTGGTCAAGCTGATGACCGACGGCATCCTGCTGAACGAGATCGGCCGCGACCGGATGCTGATGGCCTACGACACGATCATCATCGACGAGGCGCACGAGCGGAGCCTCAACATCGATTTCCTGCTCGGCTATCTCAAGGAGCTGCTGCCCCGCAGGCCCGACCTGAAGCTGATCATCACCTCGGCCACCATCGACCCGCAGCGGTTCTCGCGGCACTTCGGTGACGCGCCGATCGTGGAGGTCTCCGGTCGCACCTATCCGGTCGAGATTCGCTACCGCCCCTTCGGAATCGACGATCAAGCCGATCCCGATATGCCGGATGACGAGGACGACGAGCAGGGCGCGGACGATCGCCGGCACGGTCTGCGCCGACCCGGCGGCGGCCGGGACGGTGACCGGCGCGACGGCGCCGGGCGGCAGCAACGCGGTGGCCGGCCCACCGCCGGCAATGCCGCCGCCCGGGCGAGGGAGGACGCCGTCGACCAGGCGCAGGCGATCTGCTCCGCCGCTGACGAACTCATGGCTGCCGGCGACGGCGACATCCTGGTGTTCCTCTCCGGCGAACGCGAGATCACCGACACCGCCGAGGTTCTGCGCGGACATCTGGCGGGCCGCCGGGGAACGACGGAGGTCCTCCCGCTCTACGGCAGGTTGTCAGCCGCCGACCAGCACAAGGTGTTCTCGCGGCACACCGGCCGGCGGATCGTGCTGGCCACCAACGTCGCCGAGACGTCACTCACGGTCCCCGGTGTCCGCTACGTCATCGACCCCGGCACCGCCCGGATTTCCCGGTACTCGCCGCGGAGCAAGGTGCAGCGGCTGCCGATCGAACCGATCTCACAGGCGTCGGCCGGTCAGCGGGCCGGGCGCTGCGGCCGGGTGGCGGACGGTATCTGCATCCGGCTGTACTCCGAGGAGGACTTCCTCAGCCGGCCGGAGTACACCGACCCGGAGATCGCCAGGACGTCGTTGGCGTCGGTCATTCTGCAGATGGCCTCGCTGGACCTGGGTGACATCTCGGTGTTCCCGTTCCTCGATCCGCCGGACCGGCGCCAGATCAACGACGGCGTGACCGTTCTCACCGAGCTCGGCGCACTGACCGAGACCGGTGACGAGCGGCCGAAGCTGACTCCGGTCGGCCGCTCCATGGCTGGTCTGCCGCTGGATCCGCGGTTGGCCAGGATCCTGGTGGAGGGCAGCAGGCTCGGCTGCCTGCGCGAGGTCCTGGTGATCGTGGCGGCGCTGTCCATCGTCGACGTGCGGGAGTACCCGCTCGAGGAGCGGGACAAGGCGACGGCCGCGCACTCCCGGTTCGTCGACCCGCAATCGGACTTCAGCGCGTTGCTGGGGCTGTGGGTCTATCTGGAGGAGCAGGGTAAGGCGCTCTCCGGCAACGCCTTCCGGAAGATGTGCCGGCGCGAGTACCTGAACTACCTGCGGATCAGGGAATGGCAGGACCTGCACACCCAACTCCGGCAGTTGCTGCGCGGCATGCGGATGGAGCTCGACGCCCCGGCGAGCGCGCCGCCGGCCGGCGCCGGGCGTGGGACTGCGGCAGGCAGGGACCGGGCTGCCGCGCCGAGTACGTCGCAACCCGGGAACGGGGCGGCCGCGCCGAGCACGTCGCAACCGGGGAACGGGGGGGCCGCGCCGGCCAAGGGCGGCCGGGGTTCCCTCGCCGTGGAGGTCGACACCCCGAAGGTGCACACCGCGCTGCTGGCCGGGTTGCTGTCGCACATCGGACTGCGCAAGGAACCCGGCCGCGAGTACCAGGGCACCCGCGGCGTCAGCTTCGTCATCTGGCCGGGGTCTTCGTTGGCGCGGTCCGGCCCGCAGTTGGTGGTGGCCGCCGAACTGGTGGAGACCAGCCGGCTGTGGGGTCGGATCTGCGCTCGGGTGGAACCCGGCTGGATCGAGCAGGTCGGCGGAGACCTGTTGCGGCGCAGCTACTCCGAGCCGCGATGGAACGCCAAGCGGGCGAGTGTCGAGGCGACCGAGAAGGTCCAGTTGCTCGGTGTGCCGATCGTCGCGGCGCGCACCGTGCAGTTCGACCGCATCGACCCGGAACTGTCCAGGGAACTGTTCATCAGGCATGCCCTGGTGGAACGCGACTGGACGACGCGGCACCGCTTCTTCACGCAGAACCAGCAGGCCCTGGACGACGTCGCCGCCTGGGAGGACCGCACCCGGCGCAGGGACATCGTGGTGGACGACGAGACGCTGTTCGCACTGTACGACGCTCGGATCCCGCCCGGGGTGACGTCGGGGCGGCACTTCGATTCCTGGTGGAAGAAGGCCTCGCGGTCCACGCCCGACCTCATGACGTTCACCACCGAGATGCTGATCGCCGCCGGCAGCGAACGTTTCGACACCGCTGCGTTCCCGGACCGCTTCGACGCCGGCGGTGTCGACCTGGAGCTCGGGTACGTATTCGACCCCGGCCGCCGCGATGACGGGGTCACCGTGACCATCCCGTTGGCGGTCCTGGCGCGGGTGGACCCGACGGCCTTCGAGCGGCAGATCCCCGGCCTGCGAGCTGATCTCGCGGTCGCCCTGATCCGGTCGCTGCCGAAGACATTGCGCCGCAACTTTGTTCCGGTCCCCGACTTCGCCCGGGCGGCACTGAGCCGGATGGAACAGCAGCCGGCGACGACCGACGCATCGATGCCGGCCCAGCTCGCCGCCACCCTGACCGCGCTGACCGGCGTGGTCGTCAGGGAATCCGATTTCGACCTGGAGAAGGTGCCCGACCATTTGCGGATGACGTTCGCGGTGGTGGACGACGACGGCCTAAAGGTCGCCGACGGCAAAAACCTTTCGGTCCTGCAGGATTCGCTGCGGTCCGATACCAGGAAAGCTGTCGCGAAGGCGTCGGGCACCGTCGAGCGGACCGGACTGACGGCGTTCCCGCCGACCGGCATTCATCGCACCGTGACGACCGAGGTCGGCGGGCACGAGGTGACGGGCTTCCCCGCGCTGGTCGACGAGGGCGGGACGGTCGGCGTCTCGGTGTTCACCTCGGTGGCCGATCAGGCCAGGGCGATGCGCGCCGGCACCCGCCGGTTGCTGGTGCGGGAGATGCCCAGTCCGCTGGCTCAGTTGCGGCAGTCGTTGAGCCGGTCGCAGCTCCTGACGATGGCCGCGACGCCTTATGGGACGGTCGGTGAGCTGGTCGCAGATGCGACCGAAGCCGCAGTGGACGCGCTGCTGGACTGGGCCGGCGGACCGGCGTGGGATCCGGCGGCGTTCGCGGCTCTCGGTGCCAAGATCCGGCCGCACCTGAACAAGGCGGTACGGGACATCGTCGTCGCCGCCGAGCGGGTGCTCCGTGCTGCCGACCAGGCCTCCCGGGCGATCGAGACCGCGGCGAGCGGACCCGGCCGTGCTGCCATTGCCGATCTCGTCGCCGACATGCGCGGGCAATTGTCAGCGGCCCTTGCCCCTGGCTTCATCACCAGGACCGGCGCGGCCGCGCTGCCTGACCTCAACCGGCGGCTGCAGGCACTTGCCGTCCGCGCCGAACGCGTCGTCGACGCGCCGGCCAGGGACCGCGAACGCCTCGCCGAGATCGCCGCCCTGCGGAACGAGATCGACGACGCGGTGGTCGCCCTGCCCCCGGAGCGGCAGGGCGACCGGGACGTCATCGCTGTGCGTGCGCTGCTCGAGGAGTACCGGGTCGCGCTGTTCGCGCAGCCGATGCGGACCTCCGTGCCGGTGTCGGCGAAGCGCATCCGTGCCGCCCTGGCCGCGCTGCGTCGCTGATCGCCGCCTGGCCCGACCCGTCAGACGGCGGCCGACCCGTCAGACGGCGGCCGACCCGTCAGACGGCGGTCGGCGGGTTCGGGGTGCTCGGCGGCGGCGGGTTGGGGGTCGCGCTGGGCGGCGGAGTCGGCGTGGTGGGCGGGGGCGGGGTACCGCCGTCCTTGCCTGCCGCCTTGTCCACGAGCCCCTTGAGCTTGGCCTGGATCGGGTCGACCTTGTCGTGCCCGACCTTGCTGCCGGCGAACCCACCGGCCTTGGTGATGCCGTCCTGAATTTTGTCGGAGTGTTCCGTCAGCAGGCCCTGGGCCTTGTCCCGGAGTTGCTTGAAATCGACCATTGCCGGCTCCTTCTCTGATCACTAGGTTGCACAGTCGTCCGGTGTGCCCGGTCCAAAGAATCAACGCGCCGGCGACGTCGGCAGTTCCGGGTCGGCGCCGCCGGCCCGGCGATTGAGCGGACCGGGTGACGTCATCGCAGTCGGTAGGACAAACGCGGGATGTCGACGACGAAACCGTGCCGGTCGACCGTCATGGTGTGCTCGCCGGAAGGAGCGACGCGTCTGATGGTCGCTCCGTCGTCGGTCAGCGCCAGGGTCAGGAAGGAATACTCCACCGGCGTGACCGTGAGCGCCGGGACGTTGATCTCGGCCACGCACAGGGTCTCGTCGCCGAAGCGCCGGTGCAGGCCGAGCCTGCGGATCGCCAGGGACGTGGTGAGAACGCTTGCGGTGAGGTCGGTGTCGTAGCACGCATCGATGCCGGGCGTCGTCGAGGCGTGTCCGGCACTGTCCAGCCATGGCCCGCCGGGCGTCCTGGTCAACGCGAGTCCCCGTTCGGCGAGCACGGAGTCGCTGTGCGCCGTCAGCCTCCTGGTGCGCCCTGCGGCATCACACAGCACCGAGTACGACGCGCCGAGACTGTGCCGGCCGACGACGACCAGGTGGCCGCTCGCCCGCAGGCCGCGCTCGGTCAGCACGACCCGGGCGGTCTCCAGGCGGCGCCCATCGTCGGACGACCAGGACAGCAACCGGGTTGAGCCGTAAGGACTGCTCACGCTCCGTATCGTATAGGTGGCGCGATGGATCTTTCAGTAACGATTCAGACCCGGTCGGCCCCATCAGGTCAACCCGGTTGACGTCGCCGGTGCCGCGCCAGCAGGCTGGCCCGCGTGGGTCATCTCGAGTTCAACGGCGTCGCGTTCAGCCTGCCCGACGGCCGTCCGCTGCTGGCCGACGTCACTTTCCGGGTCGGCAGTGGGCAGGTCACCGCCCTGATCGGGCCCAACGGCACAGGCAAGACCACGCTGCTCCGGATCGCGGAGGGCGACCTCGAACCGGATGACGGCGGGGTCGGCCGCTCCGGATCGCTGGCCGTCATGTCGCAGTTCATCGGCTCCGTCCGTGACGAGTCGACAGTGCGGGACCTGTTGCTCTCGGTCTCCCCTGAGCCCGTCCGGGCCGCCGCGGCGGCCGTGGATGCCGCCGAGCTGGAGATGATGGCGGACGAATCGGATCCGGTCGCGCTGCGGTACGCGCAGACCCTCGCCGACTGGGCGGACGTCGACGGCTATGCGCACGAGACCGCTTTCGACGTCGCCACTGTCGCGGCTCTGGGAGTGCCGTACGACAGGGCCAAGTACCGCGCCGTGACGAGCCTTTCGGGCGGGGAGCAGAAGCGCCTGGTGCTGGAACTGCTGCTCGCCGGCCCTGCTGAGGTGCTGCTGCTCGACGAGCCCGACAACTACCTCGACGTCCCGGCGAAGCAGTGGCTCGAGCAGAAGCTGGCCGCGACGACGAAGGCCGTGCTGCTGGTGTCGCACGACCGGGAGCTGCTGTCCAGGGCGGCCACCCGGATCGTCACCCTCGAACCGGGCGCCGCCGGGGCCGTTTCCTGGGTGCACGGCGGGTCGTTCGAGACCTACCGGGCGGCCAGGGACGACCGGAACTCGCGGCTGGAGGAGCTGCGCCGGCGTTGGGACGAGGAGCGTGCGAAGCTCAAGGCCCTGGTGCTGATGTACAAGACGAAGGCAGCGTTCAACGACGGCTTGGCGTCCCGCTACCAGGCCGCGCAGACCAGGCTGGCCAAGTTCGAGGCCGCCGGGCCGCCGCAGGCCGTGCCGCTGACGCAGAAGGTGACGATGCGGCTGGCCGGCGGCCGGACGGCGAAGCGCGCCATCGTCTGCCGGGGCCTCGAGCTGACCGGACTGATGAAACCGTTCGATCTCGAGGTGTTCTACGGCGACCGGGTGGCCGTGCTGGGCTCGAACGGCTCGGGGAAGTCGCACTTCCTGCGGTTGCTGGCCCGCGGCGGCTCCGACCCCGACATCGAGCACCAGCCGGTGTCCGACGACGTGATCGACCCGGTTCCGCACACCGGCACCGCCATTCTCGGCTCCAGGGTGCGGCCCGGGTTCTTCCGCCAGACGCACGCCCACGGCGAACTCGCCGGCCGTACGTTGCTGGACATCCTGCACCGCGGCGACCGGCACCGGGCCGGTATGGGCCGCGAACAGGCGGCGCGGGCACTGGACCGCTACGGCTTGGCCCGCGCAGGGGAGCAGACCTTCGACACGCTCTCCGGTGGGCAGCAGGCGCGGCTGCAGATCCTGTTGCTGGAGCTCTCCGGTGCGACCCTGATGCTGCTCGACGAGCCGACCGACAACCTCGACCTGCATTCGGCGGAGGCGCTGGAGGTGGCGCTCGAGGCATTCGCCGGGACCGTGGTCGCCGTCACCCACGACCGTGCGTTCGCCAAGACCTTCGACTCGTTCCTGCTGTTCGGCGAGGACGGCAGCGTCCGGCAGTCGGACGAGCCGGACTGGGCGATGAGCCGGGTGCGGCGCGAGAGGTGACCGACGGGCCAGCCGCCCGTGTCACGATGTGCAGGTGAGCGTGCGACCCCGTGAGGACTCGGGCTTCCCGACGGGTCGGGCAGCCAGGGCCGCTGCGCGCCGCGACGGGCCCGAACGGATCGATATCCCGCCGTTCGCCGGGCTGATCCGCGGTGGCATCGGGTTCGCCGTGCTGCTCGCTGCCGCGGCCGTCGTCGCGGCGGTCGTGGGGACCGGGGCCACCGACCTCCCGCCGGTGACGGGCCTGGTGGAGCCGGGTCCGGTTGTGCAGTTCGGGATCCCCGTCGCCCGCACGTTGCTGGATGTCTTCGCCGTCACGGCGGCCGGGGTCGCGATCCTGGCGAGGCTGGTGGGATTCGACGATCCCGCGCGAACCGAGCCGGTGATGCGCCGTGCGCGGCTGACCGGGCTCTGGGCGTCGGTCGGCTGGACGGCGATGGCCCTGCTGTCCATCGTGCTGCTGACCGCGGAACTGAACCCCGGCAGCATCCCCGGCCCGTCGTCGATCTGGGCCTACGTCTCCAACATCCCGGCGGGCAAGGGGCTGTTGCTGTCCGCCGCCTGCGGGTTGGCCTCCGTGCTGCTGGCGCGGCTGAGCCTGCGTCATGGGGAGAACGTGCCGGCCGAGCTGCGTGCCGGGGTCGCGTTGTTCGGGTTGCTGCCCCTCCCACTCACCGGACACGCCTCCGCCTGGGCTTATCACGACCTGTCGATGGTGGTGATGGAGCTGCATGTCGTGACGGCCAGCGCCTGGGCCGGCGCCCTGGGCGCGGTGATCGTCTTCCTGGCTGCCCGGCCCAGGCTGCTGGCCGAGGCCATGCCGCGGTACTCCCGGCTGGCCACCTGGTGCGTCATCGTCGTGGGCATCTCCGGCATCTTCACCGGGCTGCTGGAATTGGCGCTTTCTCCCGTCACCTCGCTGCCAGGCTCGCTGCTGACCACCCGATTCGGTGTGTTGGTGCTGGTGAAGGCCGCGCTGATGGCGGTGGTCGCCGTCATCGCCATCGTCGTCCGAACCCGGCTGCTGCCTGCGGTCGCCAGCGGCCGGCGGACCCCAATCGCGGTCTGGTGCGGCTGGGAACTGATCGTGCTGGCCCTCGCCTTCGGCGTCGCGGTCGTGCTGACCCGGGCGTCCGTCACCCCGTTCTGACCGTCCGGTCGCCGTCGGTGGCGAACGCCTGCGTCACCGCGGCGAACCGCTCCACCTCGGCCGGCCCCGAGAGGTTCGGGAAGCTGACGAACACCGTGTGCACCCCCCGGTCCTCGAGGCCCCGGTAGCGCTCGATGTGCCGCTCGACCGTGCCCGCGTGATGCGCGGCGGCATACGCCGTCGCAGACGTCCGGCCGCGGTTGGCCTCGACCAGCCGACCCACAGCGTCGGGATCGTCACCGACGATCGGCAGGTCGAGCACGGTGATCCGCAGGTCGTCGCGTGGATCGGTGCCGATGGATCGTCCGGCTCGCTCGGCGTGATCCCGGAATACGGCCAGCTTGCGGTCGAGGACGCCGGGGGCCGAGCTGACGTTGCAGCCGTCGCCCAGGCGGGCGGCGATCTCCAGCGTGCGGCGCTCCCCGCCGCCGCCGACGATGATCGGGATCGGACCCGGTCGCGGGTAACAGGTGGTTTCCGGCAACCCGTCGTAGGGCTTGGTCCCCGGGCCCCACAGGGCGCGCAGCACACCGATCGTCGACTCCAGCGCGTCCAGCCGGACACCGGCGGTGGGGAACGGCAGCCCGTAACCGGCGTGCTCGCGGCCGAACCAGCCGGCGCCGATTCCGCAGAACGCCCGGCCGCCGGAGACGACGTCGAGGCTGGCCAGCATCTTCGCCAGCAGGGGTGCGGCCCGGAACGTCACCGGCGTCACCAGTGCGCCCAATTCGACGCGCTCGGTGACGCCCGCCAGGTAGCCAAGGGTGACATACGCCTCCGGGATCGGGTCCCACGCGCGGCCGACCTGCGGGATCTGCAGCAGGTGGTCCATCACCGCCACGCCGGCGAACCCGGAATCCTCCGCCGCCCGGGCAACGTCCCGGAGCCAGCGCCGTGGGTCCTTTTCCCACGGGAACGAGGAAACCTGCAACGCGAAGCGCAGCCCCGGCTGTCCCGCCCGCGCCGGCATCGGTGTCTGCATCGGGACGACCGCGGCGGCCGTGCCGGCGTCCGCATCTACGGCGTCGACGTGCACGACGATGTCGAACCCGTCCGCCTCGAGGTCCGCCGCGGCGGCCCGCTGGAACTGGCCCCTCAGGACCGGTGCGGGCACCGGCCGGGCCCGCTCGCGGTTCCGGCGACGGCAGGTATCGAGACCGGTGGTGAACCGCACCGCGACGACCGGCAACCCCGCGGCCCGGCCGGCCGACACCGCCGCGACCCGCCGGGCCCGGTCCAGCCCGAGGGTGTCGACCACGGTCGTCAGGCCGCGCCGCAGTCGTGCGGTCACCACGGTGTCGAGGACCGCGAACGCGTCCGCCGAGGCATCGAGGTCACCATCGCCGCTACCGACGACGGCACGCAGTGCATCGGACGAGACGACCTCGTTGGTCGCGTACTGCTTCCGGGCCCAGGTGCTCTTCCCGGAACCGGACGGGCCGACCAGCACGACCAGCGCTGGCGTCGGCAGGGCAGGCATGGTCAGCCGGTGCGCGAGACGGCGTCGTCGTCCGCGGCGGGCCAGCCGGCCAGCGCCTTGCGGGCGTCTCGCAGTGGCTCCGGGGCGAACGAGCCGGTGCGCTCCGGCGGCCGGGCAGTCCGGAGCCCGATGCTCCGCGCGGCCAGCCAGGTGACGGCGGCCCAGCTCGCGAGCAGCCCGAGGCCGGCGACCCATATCGATGTCCAGGCCACCGGCACCATATGCAGCGCATCGCCGCGCTCGAAGGCAACCCGCATCTCGCCGATGGTGCGGTTCGCGAGGTCGGTGGGCGTCCCGAAGCCGACGGTCTGCACCCACATCGCGCCGTAGCCCACGAGGGTGACCGCCACGGCCCCGATGATCGTGCGGGCGGCGGGCACCAGTCGCAGGAGGAACATCGCGTCGACCGCGAGACCAACGGGCAGCAACCAGAACGGGACAACACTGGGCGGGAAGATGGTGAAGGTCAGCAGCGGCCAGATCAGGCAGCGGTAGAGCACGTACCCACCGACGACCACTGTCGCGGTCCACCGCCAGCCGACCATGATCCGGGCGAGGACCAGTAGCGGCACACAGATCGCGATCGCCCACACCGGGTACACCCACGGCGCGATCGGCAACGCGAACGACTCGACGGCGATGTCGTCGATAGGTCGGCCGATCTGGGCGGCGGCGAAAGCCAGCAGCTCCGGCTCCGCATAGGGCTGGCCGCGGAACCAGGACGCGACCTCGAGGATGCCGTACTCCTGCTGGCCGGTGGGGAAGAACATGTTCTCGAACATGAAGGCCCACAACGCGATCAGGCCGAATCGCCATTCGCGGGCCGACCCGCCGTCGCCGGGGAAGGAGTGGTACCAGTTCCGGATGACGCCGGCGATCATGATCGCGGTGCCGCCGTAGAGCAGCAGGTGGCTCGGCGACCAGGCAGTCAGGTCGAGCCCGTTCACCCGGTGGTTGATGATGTCGATCGGGCCCGCGAGCACGAAGATGCCGGTGCCGATCTGCATGATCCGCAGCGAGCGCCGGTCGGCGCCGTAGCCGGTGAAGGTGTGCGACAGCACCAGACCGATGGCGATGCCGGTGCCGACGGTGTTCAGGATGTGCGCGCCGGCCAGGTCGTCACGGAGCCATTTGAAGTGCCAGGAGACGTCCCAGGAGGACCCGAGCAGCTTGAACGCGAAGGCCGCCAGCCACATCCGCTGCATGAAGACGGCCAGCGACCGCGGCGTGGCCCGGCCGGGCTCGCCGCGATTCCAGTACGTGCGCATGAAGCCGGAGAGGCGGTGCATGTGTCGATCCGATCTGCGGTGTGCCGTCGATCGACGTCAGGTCTGTTCGATCAGGTCACAGGTTACGGGGCGGCGGGCGTCGAATCGGCATCATTCCGGCAAGGCGCGGTCACTCCCGTCGGGTTCGAGCCGTTCGAGCATCGTCAGCAGTACGGGTTGTCAATTCACCAGCGCCATTTTCGAGTTCCTCGCGAAGTCGGGACCACGTCGAGACACATCCGCCGCCAGGTCACGAATCGGCGACCGCTCTGATCAGTGGCCCGGTCCGGCGGGGAACCGGGGTGTCCAGTGCGATGGCCGTTGCGGTCCGCAGCACGGCCGGGTCCCGCACCACATCATCGATGACCCGCTGCAGATCGGCATTGGACCGGGCGACCAGCCGGACCAGCAAATCGGCGGAGCCGGTGATGGTGTGCACCTCTATCACCTCGGGGATGGCGGCGAGGTGGGCTGTGACCTCACCGCGTCCTTTGCCCTGCGCGATCTCCAGGGAGAGGAACGCCGTGACCGGATAGCCGAGAGCCGCGGGTTCGATGGTGGGTGCCAGATCGGCAATCACCCCGGCGCGCTGCATCTTGTCCAGCCGGGCCTGCACCGTGCCGCGGGCAGCGCCCACCCGGCGTGCCGCCTCGACGACCCCGATTCGGGGCTCAGCGGCGAAGAGTTCGAGGATCTCGGCGTCGAGCCGGTCGATCGTCATGTGCTCAATAGTAGACAGGCTGACCAGTCAGCAGCCCATCTCGAAGTGCATTGTGCGCACGATGACCAGCACTTCACTCAACTCTTGCCCAGCTCCGGCCTCCGGCGGCAGGCTCTGCCCATGACGACCTCCGAGATCACCCTGACCGGCCAGGAGCGCTCCGCGGAACTCGACGCCGACTCGTTGAGCCGGTTGGTCGGGCTGGTCGAGTACGACGCCAGCAACGACCCCTTCCCGGTCATCGCGATGGATGCGGTGGTGTTCGTCTGCGGCAACGCCACCCAGACCGCGCACTACTTCCAGTCCGCATGGGGAATGGACCTCGTCGCCTACTCCGGCCCCGAGGTCGGGGCGCGGGATCACAAGTCCTTCGTGCTGACCTCGGGTTCGGCCCGGTTCGTGGTGCAGGGCGGGGTTGCGCCCGGAAGCGCGTTGCTGGACGAGCACCGCAAGCACGGTGACGGTGTGGTTGACCTCGCCATGGAGGTCAAGGACGTCGACCAGTGCATCTCGCATGCCAGGGCGCAGGGCGCCACCGTGCTCGTCGAACCGCACGACGAAAGTGACGAGTTCGGCACTGTCCGGCTCGCCGCCATCGCCACCTACGGGAACACCCGGCACACCCTGGTCGACAGGAGCCGCTACCGCGGGCCGTACCTGCCGGGATACGTCGAGCGCCGGTCGACGTTCGCCAGGCGGCCGGGTGCGCCGCGCCGGCTGTTCCAGGCGCTCGACCACGCCGTCGGCAACGTCGAACTGGGGCGGATGAACGACTGGGTCGAGTTCTACAACCGGGTGATGGGTTTTGTGAACATGGCGGAGTTCGTCGGTGACGACATCGCCACCGAGTACTCGGCGCTGATGTCCAAAGTGGTCGCGAACGGCAACCACCGCGTCAAGTTCCCGCTCAACGAACCCGCGGCCGGCAAGCGAAAGTCACAGATCGACGAGTACCTGGAGTTCTACGGCGAGCCCGGCTGCCAGCATCTCGCGCTGGCGACCAACGACATTCTCGGCACGGTGGACGCGCTGCGAGCGGAGGGGGTCGAGTTCCTCAGCACACCGGACGCCTACTACGACGACCCCGAGCTGCGGGAGCGGATCGGCCGGGTCCGGGTGCCGGTGGGGGAACTGAAGAAGCGCGGCGTGCTGGTGGACCGCGACGAGGACGGCTACCTGCTACAGATCTTCACCAAGCCGCTCGGCGACCGGCCCACCATCTTCTTCGAGCTGATCGAGCGGCACGGCTCGCTCGGATTCGGCAAGGGCAACTTCAAGGCGCTGTTCGAGTCGATCGAGCGCGAGCAAGCCGCGCGCGGCAACCTGTAGCCGATGTCAGCGCGCTGGCTGCACGGTGCCGGTGACCGGGCCCAGCTTCAGCAGCCCGCCGCCGGTCGATGGTGCGGTCGCGGTGATGGTGACGGTGTCGCCGTCCTGCAGGAAGGTGCGGACGGTACCGTCATCGAGCCGGATCTCCCGCTGCCCGTTCAGGGACAGTTCGAGCAGGGAGCCGGCCGCGAAAGGGTCGGGGCCGGAAATGGTGCCGGAGGCGAAGAGGTCACCGGTCCGCGCCACGGCGCCGTTCGCGGTGAGCTGGGTCAGCAACTGCGGTCCTGTCCAGTACATAGAGCTGTAGCCGGGACCCGCGACGAGGGTGCCGTTCCAGGTCACCGCCAGCTCGATGTCCAACGCCCACGGCTGCATGGGGTCGTCAGCCAGATAGGGCAGCAGCGTCTCCGAACGCGGCGGCGGGGATATCCGGGCCGCCTGCAGTGCGGCCAGCGGCGTGATCCAGTGCGAGATCGAGGTCGCGAAGGACTTGCCCTGAAACGGTCCCAACGGAACGGTCTCCCAGGCCTGGATGTCGCGGGCGCTCCAGTCGTTGACCAGGCACACCCCGAAGACGTGCGTCTCGAAGTCGTTGCCGCGCAACGGGTACGACATCGTGGATCCCGTCCCGATGACGAATCCCAGCTCCGCCTCGATGTCCAGGCGGCGGGTCGGACCGAACGTCGGGGGCTGCCCGTCGACGCGGGTCTGACCGCTCGGCCGGACGATCGGTGTACCCGACGGCACGACGGTGCCGGAGCGGCCGTGGTAGCCGATCGGAAGGTGCTTCCACTGCTGGGGCAACGGGTCGGAACCGGGCCGGAACATCCGTCCGACGGCGCTGGCGTGGTGCTCGCTGGCGTAGAAATCGACGTAGTCGCCCACCAGGAACGGCCGGTGCAGCCGGACGGCGGACGGTTCGTGCAGGTACGGCTCGACGACGTTCCGGCGACCGGTGTCGGTCAGCGCCGTCATTGTGTAATCCCGGACGTCGGCCCAGACCTCCGCGCCGGCAGCCATCAGCGGGTTGAGCACGCCGGCCCCGAGAAGCCTGCTCCAGGGCGCGTTCTCGGAGCCGGCAAGCGAGCTGAGATCGAGCAACGACGGGCCGATCCGGACCCCGATCCGGGCCGGCCCCCCGTGGACCGAGAACACCCCGTACGGCAGGTTGTCGGCGTCGAAGCCGGAGCCGGCCGCACCCGTCACCCAGCTCTGCGTCACCGTAGGGACCCTACCGACGACGCCCGGCGACTGCTGCCGGATGCTCGTACTGTCGCACCAGCACAGCGCCGGACCGGCGCGGAAGCGGAGTGATCCCGTGGCCTATTACCGCAGCGTCGGGGCCATTCCCGCCAAGCGGCACACCCAGTTCCGCGGTGACGACGGTGCGCTGCTGTCCGAGGAGCTGATGGGGGAGGAGGGCTTCTCGTCGGACTCCTCGCTGCTGTATCACCGAAACATCCCGTCGGCGATGGTGGACGCGACCAACTGGGAGCTACCGGACCTGTCGACGACGCCCAACCACCCCCTCAAGCCCCGGCACCTGCGGCTGCACGACCTCTTCCCGGACGAGAACCCAGGTGCAGGAGTGGATGTCGTGACCGGCCGGCGGCTGGTACTGGCCAATTCCGATGTTCGGATCTCCTACGTCGTGGCCGCCGAAACCAGCCCTCTGTACCGCAACGCCACCGGCGACGAGTGCGTGTTCGTGGAGGCCGGCGCCGCCACGGTGGACACCGTCTTCGGCAGCCTGACGGCGCGGACCGGCGACTACGTGCTGATCCCGAGAGCGACGGTGCACCGCTGGATCCCCGACCCGGACGCAGGTCCGCTGCGGGTATACGCCATCGAGGGCAACTGCCACATCGGGCCGCCCAAGCGTTACCTCTCGCGTTTCGGGCAGCTGCTGGAGCATTCCCCCTTCTGCGAAAGGGATCTGCACGGGCCCGCCGCGCCGCTGCTCGACGAGGGCACCGATGTGCCGATCTACACCAAACACCGCGGGAACGGTCCCGGCGGCATCGTCGGTTCCATCGTCGTCAGCCCGCACCACCCGTTCGACGTCGTCGGCTGGGACGGCTGCCTGTACCCGTACACCTTCAACGTCGACGACTTCGAGCCGATCACCGGCCGTGTGCACCAGCCGCCGCCGGTGCATCAGGTGTTCGAGGGGACCAATTTCGTCATCTGCAATTTCGTGCCCCGCAAGGTCGACTACCACCCGCTCGCGGTTCCGGTGCCGTACTACCACTCCAACGTCGACAGCGACGAGATCATGTTCTACGTCGCCGGCGACTACGAGGCGCGCAAGGGTTCTGGCATCGGCCCCGGCTCGATCAGTGTCCACCCGGGCGGGCACTCGCACGGGCCGCAACGCGGCGCCGTGGAGGCCTCGCTGGGGAAGGACTATTTCGACGAACTCGCCGTGATGGTCGACACCTTCAGGCCGTTGGAACTCGGTGAGGCCGGCCTCGCGGTCGACGACGGCCGGTACGCGTGGTCGTGGTCCGGCCGCGGCCCGGCCGACTGACGGCGCGGCCGGCCGGTTGCACTCAATGCGGGCGGTCAGTCCTCGTCCGGGTACCAGCCCTGCACGACCAGTCCGTCGGCACTTCGTTCGACAGCGGTGACGTGGCCGCCCGCGGAGCCGACCGCCAGCAGTTGGTCGAGGAGATCCTCGCCGTCCATGGTGACGGCGGTCAGCCCGTCGGAGCGATGCTCGAACTGCTGCCTCGCCCGGTGGCCGGCGCCGGCGATCTTCAGCAACGAGCCGGTAGAGGCGAGCGACCCGCGGGCGACGCCCAGGATGCCGAGCGCATCGTCCATGGCGTCGATCAGCGCCGTCCGGTTGGTCTCGCACATCGCCCTGATCAACGCCGGTCGGGTGCCCGCGACCCTGGTGCCGTCGGCGAACGATGACGCCGCCAGCGACAGGGCGAGTGAGCCGCCGTTCTCGCCGACCTGCGCCAACGCCAGTGCCAGCAGGTGCGGCAGGTGCGAGATCCGGGCGACGGCCTCGTCGTGCGCGACGGGTTCGGTGGGCACCACCCTGCTGCCGACCGACAGGGCCAAGCCGGCAACCGCCGACCAGTCGTCCAGGTCGCTGTCGTCGGTCAGCGTGGTGACCCAGGCGGCGCCCTGGAACAGCGACGCGGAGCCCGCCGGCCAGCCCGACTCGGTGGTGCCGGCCATCGGGTGGGAGCCGATGTAGCGGGCGCGCGGCGCCAATTCGGCGACATCGTCGTGCACCGGACCCTTGACGCCGGCCACGTCCGTCAGCCGGACCGTGGGGGCAAGTTCGTCGACGCGGCGCAGCAGGTCCGGCACCGCGGTGACCGGGGCCGCCAGCACCACCAGCGCGTCGGTGTCGGTGGCCCTGGTCAATGCGGTGGCCAACGAGTCGTCCACGTCGTAGCCGTCCCCGGTCGCGGCGTTCCGGGTGTCGCCACTGGGCGACCACCCGAAGACCGGCAACAGCGGGCGCGCCGCCCTGGCCAGCGATCCGCCGATCAATCCCAGACCGACGATGCACAGCGCCGGTGGCAGGACGGCAGAGCCGACGCGGGAGGTCACGGTTTCTGCGGTCATGACGACATCATGACCGGAGGCGCCGGTGGGCCGCTTCGCACTCCCTGGACGATTGCCACGCTGCGTGGCCGCCCATGACGGCTCTGTCACGGATGGTCCGGGACCAATCGGGTAGTGCGTAGCAACCACCCTGGTGAGGCCGTAACGTTGCCACCCGTGAACACCGCCGGTTCAGCCACTCCCGAAGGCTTCGGCGTCGCGGTGACCCGCGACGAGTCGACCTGGCGATGCTCCCTGCTCGCTGCCGAACTGCTGGACGATCTGGACGGCGTCATCACCGCGCTGCGCCGGGTTGCCACCAGCGGTCCGGTGTTCGCGCTGCTGGCCGTCGACGACGAGTTCTTCGTGATCGTCCGGCCCATCCCGGGCGGTGCGTCACTGTTGCTCTCGGATGCGACCGCCGGCCTGGACTACGACATCGCCGCCGATGTGCTGGATCTGCTGCAGGTCCAGGTGCCGGAGGAGGAGGACATCGAGGACGACCCGTGGCCGGAGGGCGACCTCGCGCTGCTCGCCGACCTCGGTGTGCCCGAGCAGGAGATGCAGCTCATCGTCGACGAGGTCGACCTCTATCCCGACGAGCAGCTCGCGATGATCGCGCAGCGCTGCGGCTTCGGCGATGCGTTCGCCGCGATCCTGGAGAAGGTCTGACCATCGGCGCGACCGGGCGGTCCACCGACCCGGAGCTGATCAGACTCGCCCTTGCGCTGGCCGGCCGGGCCGCCGGCACCGCGGATGTCCCCATCGGAGCAGTCGTACTTTCGCCCGATGGTGTGACGGTCGGGGAGGGCTGGAACGCCCGGGAAGCCACCGGGGACCCCACGGCGCACGCCGAGATTATCGCCCTGCGCGCCGCGGCCGCCTCGCTCGGCCACTGGAATCTGCAGGGCTGCACGCTGGCGGTGACCGTCGAGCCGTGCACCATGTGCGCCGGCGCGATCGTCGCCGCGCGGATCGCCCGGGTTGTCTTCGGCTGCTGGGAACCGAAAACCGGTGCCGCTGGCTCCTTGTGGGACGTGCTGCGCGACCGGCGGCTGACCCATCGCGTCGAGGTCCGCGGCGGCGTCCTGGAGGACGAGTGCGCATCGGTGCTACTGGAGTTCTTCGCGGGCCGCCGAGAGGGTGCCGCCGGACACGGTGTCGGGAACAACGAGCCCGCGTGACGCGGTTCAGACAGGCATGGAACTCGGTGTGTACAGCTTCGGAGACATCCATCCCAACCCAGTGACCAGGGAGGTCGTCTCACCTGCGCAGCGGATGCTCGATCTCCTGGAACGGATCAGGCTGGCCGAGCAGGTGGGGTTAGATTTCTTCGGTATCGGCGAGCACCACCGGCCCGACTACGCCGTGTCGGCGCCGGCGATCGTGCTGGCTGCCGCGGCCGCGCAGACCAGCCGGATCGGCCTCGGCAGTGCCGTCACCGTGCTGAGCACCGAGGATCCGGTCCGGGTCTACCAGCAGTTCGCCACCATGGACCTGATCTCCCAGGGCCGCATCGAACTTCTTGCCGGCCGCGGCTCGTTCATCGAGTCCTATCCGCTGTTCGGTGCCGACCTGGCGGATTACGACGCCCTGTACGACGAGAAGATCCAGCTGTTGCTGGCCATCGATGCCGGCAACCCGATCACCTGGTCCGGGCGGTTCCGTCCCGCACTGGAGAACGCGGTCATCCTGCCGCGGCCGTTCGACAAACCAGGGCTCGGCGAGCATCTGCGGATCGCGGTGGCCACCGGTGGCAACCCCGAGTCGTCCGTGCGAGCGGGTCTGCTGGGGTTGCCGGTCAACTACGCCATCATCGGCGGGCAACCGGCGAGATTCGCCCCGCTGGTCGACCTCTACCGCCGCGCCTTCGCGCAGAGCGAGCGCCCGGGCGGGACAGCGGAAGTCAGCGTTTCGGGGATGGGCTTCATCAGCGACGACGGCAAGGCCAAGAACGCCTTCTTCCCGTACTGGCTCGACTCGATGCGCCGGATCGCCCGCGAACGCCGCTTCCCGATGCCGGATCGCGCCTCCTACGAGGCCCAGGCCGCGCCGGGCGGCGCCTACTTCATCGGCGGCCCCGAGGAGGTCGCTGAGCGGATCATTGCCCTGCACGGCGACCTCGGCCATGACCGGCAGGGCTTCCAGATGGATCTGTCGAGCGTGCCGCAGCGCGATTCGCTGAAAGCCATCGAGCTGCTCGGCACCAGGGTCGCGCCGCTGGTGAAGCAGGCGCTGGGTGCGGACCGGCCGGCCGTCGGGGGCGACCAACCGGCTCCCGGAACCGACCGACCGGCGCAGCGGGTGCCGTCCGGCGGCTGATAGGTCAGCTCTCGGCGCCCTTGCCACGCAGGGTTGCCCAGACCAGCCCGGCCGCCGCCACCATCAGCGCGACGGCAATGACCGAGGTCACGCCCACGCCGCCACCGAAGGCGGCCTGGGCTGACGACAGCAGCTGGGCTGCCTGCGGTTGCGGCAAGGTCGAGGCCACTGCTGTTGCCCCGCCGAGGGTTTCGGTCGCGGTGGTCGCATCGGTCGCACTGACGCCGGCTGGGACCACCACTCGCGCGCTGTACGCGGCGGTCAGGATGCCACCCAGCACGGCGGTGCCGAGGACCGCGCCGAGCTCATACGCCGTCTCCGAGATCGCCGACGCCGCACCGGCCTTCGGTGCTGGTGCACTGGAGATGATGACGTCGTTGGAGATCGTCTCGGCGGCGCCGATACCCAGGCCGAGCAGCACGAAGGCGAACATCAGCGCGAGCGCCGATTCGCCGGCCGCGCCCAGCAGCACAGCCAGATAGCCCCCGGCACTGATCAGTAGACCGCCCGCGACGACAACCCGCGGCGTGGTCCTGCGCACCAGCGGTACCACCGCAAGGCCCGCGACGATGGTCACGACCAGACCCGGCAGCAGTATCAGCCCCGCCTGCATCGGGCTTTCGCCGAGCACCAACTGCAGGTGCTGCGAGATGAAGAACAGGAAGCCGACCAGGGCGAAGACGCTCAGCAGGTTCGCCAGCACGGCGCCGGTGAAGGAACTGCGCACGAAGAGCCGGACGTCCAGCATCGGCTGCGGCCGGGTGAGCTGGCGGTGCACGAATGCGGCACCGGCCAGCAACCCGACGGTCAGCAGCCCGATCGCGGTCGCCGTCAGGCCGTCATGCGCGATGCTCTTGATCGCGTAGACCACCGGTGCCATGGCCAGGAGTGAGAGGGCGATGCTCGCCGGGTCGACAGGGCCCGGGTTCGGGTCTCTCGACTCCGGCACGAAGATCGGCGTCAGGACGAGCAGAACCAGCAGGACGGGCACGGCCATCAGGAACGCCGATCCCCACCAGAAGTGCTCGAGCAGGAAACCGCCGACGATAGGGCCGAGCGCGGCGCCACCGGAGAACCCGGCCGCCCAGATGGCGACCGCGAGCCGGCGCTGCTGCCGGTCGACGAAGATGTTGCGCAGCAACGACAACGTGCTCGGCATCAGCATCGCGCCGAAGAACCCCAGCGCGGCGCGGGCGGCGATGAGCGCCTCGGCGGACGGCGAGTACGCCGCCGCCACCGACATGACGGCGAAGCCGACCGAGCCGATCAGCAGCATCCGGCGCCGCCCGAAACGGTCGGCGAGGCTGCCCATCGACACCAGCAGTCCGGCGAGCACCAGCGAGTAGATGTCGATCATCCAGAGCAACTGGGTGCCGGTCGGGCTCAACGCCTCCGAGATGGCGGGCAGCGCGAAGCTCAGGACGGTGGCGTCCACGGCCACCAGCAGCACGGGCAGCAGCAGCACGGCGAGCGCCGTCCATTCGCGGACGCCTGCTCGCTGCGGGACGCGACCGGTGTGGTCGCGCCGGCCGATCGCCCGGGTGGCGCGCGGCTCGATGCTGGTGGACATGGTGCTCACTCCTGGTTGTGGTCGTTTCTTATTACTATACCGACCAGTTGGTGCAGTAACAACGCCGCCGCGGTGAGATGCACAACCGCTACGGCGCCGTTGAGCGTCTCCGGAAAATGCGGCGCGGACGGGCCGGCGAAAACCTGATACTGGCGGCCCGGGGGCGGTCGAAGAGGGAGAAGGCGTTGGCACTTCGTTGGTACAGCACGGTGATCGACTGTCATGACGTCACGGCGCAGGCCACCTGGTGGGCGGCGGCGTTGGGCTGGAAGAAGGCGTACGAAGCCGACGACGAGGTCGTCCTGGTGCCGCAGCACGCGTCCGCCGAGCTGATCAGGGCGACACCCTGGGAACAGGTGCCGCCCGGTCTGGTCTTCGTGCCGGTGGCAGAGGGCAAGACCGTCAAGAACCGGCTGCACCTGGACCTGGCGCCGCACACCTCCGACGACCGGGACGCCGAAATCGAGCGGCTCGTCGCCGCCGGTGCCACCCGGGTGGACGTCGGTCAGGACCCGTCGGTGTCCTGGACCGTGCTCGCCGATCCCGAGGGCAACGAATTCTGCGTGCTCTCCTCACGGGACGCCTGACCCGCCCGGTGGTCGGGGCCGTCGACGGCCGTGGCCGGCCGGGTTCGCACTGCGCTCGCTACGGTGATCGGGTGCCCCCACCACCCGCCGCCCGCGAGAAGGTGCTCGACGCCTTCCAGCGACTGCTGATCGAGCACGGCGAGCGGGAGACCACACTGGACGCCGTCGCCCGTGCCGCCGGGGTGTCGAAGGGTGGGCTGATCTACCACTTCAATTCGCGCGAGGCGCTGATCGAGGGACTGCTGGGCCGCCTCGAGATTCTCGCCGACGAGGACCTGGCATTGATGAGCACCGCACCCGACGGGCCGGTCGCGTACTACGTCCGCACCTCGGCGCATGTCGATTCCCCGCTCGACCTGACGATGATCGCGGCGACGAGGCTGCTGCAGCGATCACACTCGCGCACCCGCGAGGTGCTTGCCGCAGTGCACGACCGCTGGTACCAGGCTCTCTTGGACGCGGTGGGCGACGCGGCGGTCGCCCGCCTGGTCATGCTGGTCGGTTACGGCATGTACTACAACGCGACCCTCGCCGGCGAGGAAGGGGCGGAGATCCCGCTGCAGACGGGAAGCGGCGTGGATGACGTGATCGCGTTGGTCGACGAGTTGATTCGGCTCCGCAAACCGGCTGTCTCCGGCTGACGTCGTGACGACGCCGCCGAAGACCTGTGTCGTCTGCGGCCGGACGATCATCTGGCGGAAGAAGTGGGCCAGGGACTGGGCCGAGGTCAAATACTGCAGCGATGCCTGCCGTCGGCGGGCAAAGGGCGCGGCCAGCACGGTCGACGCGAACCTCGATCAGGCGCTGATCGAATTGCTCGCCGAGCGCGGCGCCGGGAAGACCGTGTGCCCGAGCGAGGTGGCCAGGGCTGTCGGCGGAGAACAGTGGCGGGAGCTGATGGAACCCGCCCGCGCCGCCGCTCGACGGGCGGTGGCGCGGGGGGACGCCGAGATCACCCAACAGGGCCGCGTCGTAGACCCGTCCACGGCCAAGGGACCGATCCGGATCCGTCCCACATCGCACGGCTGAGCCGGTCCGACATGGTCCGGCGGCGTCCGGGCCGCCGGTATAGTCGTCGCCGGTAGCGTGTCCGAGCGGCCTAAGGAGCACGCCTCGAAAGCGTGTGAGGGGGCAACTCCTCCGTGGGTTCAAATCCCACCGCTACCGCCATCACCACTGGGACACCGGTTGACCGAGATCAGGTCGACCGGTGTTTTCGTTGCAGCCCAGCGTCTTTCGCTCAAAGTGGATCCCGGGGAAGTGCGTCCGCTGAGCCGCTTCCGCGCGCTACCGTCCCAGGAACGTCCACTTCGAGTGGGAACGGTGCAGTGAACGGCGGCTCGGTCGGCGACACGCGGCAAGAGCTCACCAAGTCGGGCGGCCGGGGCCAGAAACCTGGAGATCGCCGAACGGTCGCGCCCTACGCTTCTCCCGACAGGACGGCGCTCCATGGCCGTCGTCCCGGAGGGGATCGGAGGACCTTCATGGCCCGGTCGTCCTCGCTGGACGCTCGTCGAGAGCGGCCCGCCGGCGTTGCTGTCGGACGGATCTGGCCGGCCGCCCTCGTCGTGTGGGTGCTCGCCTCCGCGGTGACCTGGCTCCGGCTGCCGGTCGCGGCCAGGGACACCTTCTGGGCCGAGGACGGTCATCAATTCGCTGCCGACTGGTTGCACGACGCGGGACCGGCCACCCTGTTCCACGGGTATGGCGGGTACCTGCACGTGCTGCCCCGCGGGATCACCTGGTTGGTCGTCACCGTCGTGCCGGTCCACGCCTGGGCCTTCGTGACGACCGCGACCGCCTGCGTGGTGACCGGTGGGGTGGCCGCGTTGGTGTTCGTCTTCAGCCGCGACGTGATTGCCGCTGCGGTTGCCCGCGTCGGGTTGGCGCTCGTCGTCGTGCTCAGCCCGCTGGCCGGAATGGAGATCCTCGGCAACGTCGCGAACGTGCACTGGTACCTGCTGTACCTCACGCCGTGGCTGCTGCTGGCCACCCCGCGTACTCGGGCCGGTTCGGTCGCCATGGTGTTGCTGGCCCTCGTGGTCACCCTCACCGAACCGCAAGCCATCCTCTTCGCGCCGCTCGCCGTCTGGCGGTTTCTGAAGGTTCCCGCAACCCGGCCGGTGATGTACGCCTTCGGCGTTGGGCTGGCCGCGCAGGTGGTCAGTACCCTGCTCACTGGTCGGTCCAGGTCCGGTGGACGGCCGCCAATGCTGTCGGTCGCGGAGGGCTACTGGGCCAACGCCGCACTGTCGAACTTCACCGGGAACGGCCAATGGACCGGGCGGCTGATCGCCCATTTCGGCTGGTGGGTCTCCCTCGTCGCGGTACTGGTGTTCACGTTGTTCGGTGTCTATGCGCTGGCGGTCGGCCGGCCCGCGGTTCGGCTCGCGGTGGTGACGTTGGTCCTCGGATCGCTGGCCATCTGGAGCTTCTCCTACATCTTCAACAACGACGCCAATCTTTACTACAGCAGCTTCGAGCCCGAGCGGTTCATCGACCTCACCCTGACCCGGTACGGGGCGGTACCGGCGATGATGCTCGCCTCGATGCTCCCGTTGGCGGTGGGGGCGCTGCTGGATCGCCATCCATCGTGGTGCCCGTTGGCCGTTGCTGTTGTGCTGGGGTTTGCGGTGGTGATGTCAATGAACTTCGTGCACCGGGACAATCATCGATCCGGAGAGCCATGGAGTTCGGCGGTCAATGCCGCGCGCGTGGATTGTTCCGCCGGCTCGACCGTGAATGTTCACACCCAGCCGAGCAATTGGGTGGTGCGGGTGCCGTGTTCGCTGCTCCGGTGACGGCCGCCCGTCACGCTGTCCACTGAACGGCTGCCTCGCGATACCGTCCGTTGCACATCCACTTCGAGTGGAAGCGGTTCAGTGAAGTCCAGTTCGGCCGGCGTCATTGCGCCGCGGGGCCGAGTCGGTCGAGCAGGGCCGGCAGGTCGACGATGCTGTCGATCACGTGGTCGGGCCGGCCCTTGTCGCCGTTCAGGTCGGATTCGCGGAATTTGCCCGTCCGCACCAGGACACCGGTGATCCCCCGGTCCTGCGCACCGACGACGTCCGAGCCGATGTCGTCGCCGACCATCACCGCCCGCGCCGCGTCGACTCCCATGCCGGACAGGGCCGCCGCATAGAACGCCTCAGCGGGTTTGCCGACGACCGCGATGTCGATCCCGGCGGCCGCCTCCAGGCCGAGAACGAAGGCGCCCATGTCCAGTTGCGGTCCGTCTGTGGTCTGGAACCGGGTGTTGCGGTGCAGCGCCAGGACGGGGGCACCCTCAAGGGCCAACTGGAACACGGCGTTCAGCTGGCGGTAGTCGATGGTCGGCCCGGCGCCGCCAAGGAGCACCACCCCGGCATCGTGGGCGTGCTCGACGTCCACCGTCTCGACGTTGCCGAGGTCCTCGGTGAGGTCGCCCTCGTTGACGACAAGGCATTTCCGCCCCGAGTAGTGCTCGGCGAGGAATCGACCGGCGCTGCTGACTGCTGTGACGATGTGACCCTCGTTGACGCTCATGCCGGCGTCGCCGAGCACCTCGGCTATTTGCCGCCGCGATTTCGACGACGTGTTCGTGACAAGCCGGAAGTCCAGCTCATGAGCGCGCAGCCAGTCGACGGCACCCGACGCCCCTGGCAGAGCCCGCCACGAAACGGTCAGCACGCCGTCGATATCCAAGAGCACGCCGTCGACCATGCGGAAACGCTACTGCCGGCGTGCGACGTCATCTCGTTCAGCGGTTCACTGCGGCCCGGACCACAGCTTTCCGCCCGACGGTATCGGTGACCACCCGCCGGACACCCTGCTGTCGGCGCCGACGAGCGGACCGAGAATGGCAAGCGTGATGAAGAATGCGAGCGCGATGAGCAGGACGGTCATCACGAACCTCCTTTCGGAGTGACGCCCATTTTATTCTTGTTGCCCGATCCCGGACAGGGTCGATGGACATCGATCGCGCCGATGGGGAACGGGGCGTCAAGAATTCGCAGCCGATGTGGTCGTGCCCGCCATGCGGTCGCTTCGGGTGGACAGCCCTCGATCCCGCCCGTCCGTCCACTGCCACACCCGCAGGGTGATCGGGTCTCTCCGGGCAGGAAATACCTGCCGGGACGTCACTCGACTGCCGCCGCGCGCGACGAGAACGTCGGCCGCGCGGCCCGCATGCGGACCCGGTCGGCGTCAGCCCTGCCGCGCGCCGGCGTCAGCCCTGCCGCGCGCCGGCGTCAGCCCTGCCGCCGCGCGCGGGCCCGGCGTTTACCTTCGTGCATCGCCACCACGCGGGCGATCGGGATTGCGCGGCCCTCCTCGACCAGGTCGCCGGGGAGTCGCTGGGGTGGTGGCATCAGGCTCGCCCAGGGGTCGCTGTCACCCAGCAGTTCACCGGCCGTCCGGATGGTGAAGTCGCTAGGGCTGACACCGTCGAGCCCGTCCCACGGCAGCGGGAACGAGACAGGCGCTCCCGGCCGGACGCGGGGGCTGTAGGCGGCTACCACGGTCGCTCCGCCCGAGCGGGTGGAATCCACGAAGACCTTGCCTTCCCGGTCCTCCAGGAGGTAGGCGGTCGTGGCGATGCCCGGGTCCAGCCGCGCCGCGCGGGCCGCGATCGCCCGGGTCGCGGCTGCCGCCTCCTCCGCGGTGACGGCATCGTCGAGCGGCACGAAGATGTGCAATCCCTTCGCGCCGCTGGTCTTGACCGCGCCGGCCAGGCCAGCGTCGAGAAGAGCCCGCTCCACCAGACGCGCCGTGTCGACGATGATCTGGAACGGTCCGCCTTCGGGTGGGTCGAGGTCCAGCACCAGGTGGGTCGGCTGCGTGGAGCCGGCCGGGATCAGGGTCGGGTGGTACTCGACGGCGCGTTGATTGGCGAACCAGAGCAGCGTCCGGCGGTCGTCACAGAGCGCGTAGTGCACCTCCCGATGCGAGGCCTCGGCCCATACCGCTGTGGTGCGGACCCACTCGGGCGTGTACTTCGGCACGTTCTTCTGCATGAATGACGGTGACCCGGGCCGCACCCGCACCACCGACAGCGGCCGCCCGGTCAGCACCGGGACGATCCGATCGGCGACCACGTCCAGGTAGTCGACGAGGTCGCGCTTGGTCAGCTCCTCGCCGTCGATGAGCGGCTTGTCGAGATTCGTCAGCGGGACCCCGGACCGTTCCTCGTCCGGCGCGCGGCTACCCACGGAGAGCGTCCTGTGTCGTCATGGCAGTGCCTCCCGCTGCTTCGCCGGCTGTGGACGCATGTCGTTCACCGGAATATCGACCCGCACCGCCGCAGTTCATCATCGCTCCGGAACGCACCGGTAGGGTTTCAACTCCCGCGGGCAGGAAAAACGGAACTGCTCGCGACACCCAACGCCTGCCTGTGCATGCCGTACCCCGAACCACCAAACCCCGAACCCTGAATCACGCAGCCCCAGCAAGGAAGTGGGAGATCGTGACCGACCGCGCTGTCCACTGTCTCGCGCGCGGCCTGCGCCGAGGAGAACGTCGATCAGGGTGATCCGTTCATCTTCCGGGCTCCCGACGGCCACGATGGCTGGCGGTACTACGTCATCGTCACGGGCCCGGGATTCCCGGTGTACAGCTCGACCGACCCCGGCCGGGCTGGGAGCTGGGAGCGGATCGGCGAGAGTTTCCCGGGGATCGGTGTGCACCCGTGGGCGTGGGCTCCGTGCGTGCGTTTCGTTCCCGGCCTCGAGCGGCCGTGGGTGATGCTCTACTCGTTGGCGGCCGGCTCCGGCGATCCCGGCGGGCATCAGTTCCACCGGATCCTCCGCGCGGACAGCCTGCGACCGGAGGGCCCGTACGCCGACTCGGGCGAGGTGCTGACCGCCGATCTGCCGTTCGCCATCGACCCCGATGTCACGCTCAGAAACGACGGCACCCTGCACTTCAGTTGCGCCGCCGACTACACCGATGCGCCCCCGTTCGGTACCGGACTGTTCGAGGCGCCGATCTCGCAGGACCTCCGCGCGTTGCTGGAGCCGCTGCGGCCGATGGCCAGGCCAACGGCCGATTGGCAGGTGTACCTGCCGGACCGATCCATGCCGTGGTTGACGATCGACGGTGTCGACTGGGACCGCGGCGACACCGTCCGCTGGTACACGATGGAGGGACCTGCAGGGCTCGTCTCGCCCGGCGGCCAGGACTTCGCCCTGTATAGCGGCGGCAATTTCGCCGACCTTTATGCCATCGGGCTGCTGTACCGGGAGGACGGCGGGCGGTGGCGCGATCTGTCGGTCGACTATGCCGATTGCCTGCTGTCCCAGCGGCCCGCCGATGATCTCTGGGGTCCGGGCCATTGCAGTGTCGTGGACCGCTATGTCGCCTACCATTTCCGGGCGCGCCCGGAGTTGCCCCGGCAGTTCGCCATCGCCGAAGTTGTGTGGGATGAGCAGGACCGCCCCGCCATTCGCGAACCAATTGGCGATTGAGAGGTTCGGTTGTCAAGCCGGGCGGGCGTCAGTCCGCTACAGGCGAAACCGGCCGGACACCTCTGTGTGGCACCATCCGATGGCATGGCAGGCAGAGCCCGGACGGTTCCCGTCGGCGAGAAGTCCAAGGTCACCTCGATCGAGCTGTTCTTCGATCTGGTTTTCGTTTTTGCGCTCACCCAGGTCACGGCGCTGATGGCCGAGGACCTCACCGCGCGCGGCGCCTTCCGCGGCATCCTGGTGGTGTCGGTGCTCTGGTGGTGCTGGGTCGGATACGCCTGGCTCGGCAATCTCGTCCGCGCCGACGAGGGCGTCATGCGCGTCGCGCTCTTCGTTGCCATGTCGGCGATGTTCATTGCGGCACTGACGATCCCGGAAGCGTTCGACGATCTTCCCGGTGGCCTGTCCGGCCCGGTCGTCTTCGCGGTCTGCTACTTCGTCGTGCGTGCAGCACATTTCGCGATGTTCTGGGCGGCGAGCAAGGGTGACGCCGGGCTGCGCCGGCAGCTCGTGCGCTTCATTCCCGGTGTGCTGGTCGGCACCGGTCTGCTGCTGGTCGCCTCTCAACTCACCGGGACCGCGCAGACGCTGATCTGGTTGGCAGCGCTGATCGGTGACTATGTCGGCACGTTGCTCGCCGGTGCCAACGGTTGGCGGATCAACTCCGCCGGTCACTTCGCCGAACGCCACGGGCTGATCATCATCATCGCGCTGGGGGAGTCCATCGTGTCGATCGGCGTCGGGGTGTCGGCACTGCCGATCTCCTGGCCGATCATCGTTGCCTCGGTCCTGGGCATCACAATCGCGTGGGCCTTGTGGTGGTCCTATTTCGACGTGGTCGCGCTGGTCGCGGAACGGATCCTTGAAAAGTTGCAAGGGGCGGAGCGGGCAAGGATGGCCCGTGACTCCTACAGCTTCCTGCACCTGCCGATGGTCATCGGGATCATCTTCCTGTCGCTCGGGCTCAAGAAGGTGCTCAGCTACGTCGGCGGCGCCGATGGGCACACCCTGACCGATCCGCTGTACGGCCTGCCGCTCATCGCGCTCTACGGCGGTACCGCGCTGTACATGCTCGCGCACGTCGCCTTCCGGTGGCGCAACACCCACACCGTCAACCCGCACCGGACGGTCGTGGCACTGCTGCTGATCGCGCTGATCCCGGTCGGCGCGCTGATGCCCGCGTTGGCCACCCTCGGGCTGCTCGCCGCCATTCTCGTTGCGCTGATCTGCTACGAATCGATCCGGTATGCCGGCGCCAGGGATGCGGTCCGGCACGAGGACGGCATCATCACTCCCTGACGGCGTCTGCCGCGCCCAGGACGGAAGCCGGCCGGAAAGTCGGCACGGCCCGGCTGATCCACCCCTTATCGTGAGCGGGTGCGCAAGCCCCCGTTACCGATCCGGGACGGGCTGAACCCCAGTCGCGTCCGGCTGCCGGAGAGCGGGCACTGGCCGACCACGCTCGATTACCTGCTGCAGCGCTTCTACTCCGACCGGGACAGGGTGCAGGAGAAGGTCGACGCAGGCGAGGTGGTCGACGTCACCGGACGTCCGATCGACGCCGCTACCCCTTTCGAACCGGACTCGTTCGTCTTCCTGTACCGCGACCCGATCCCCGAGCAGAGGGTGCCGTTCGAGATCGAGATCCTGCACTGGGACAGCGATCTGCTCGTCATCGACAAGCCGCATTTCCTGGCCACGATGCCCCGCGGCTTCTACATCGTCGAGTCCGCGCTGGTCCGGCTCCGCCGGGAATACGACCTGCCGGACCTGAGCCCTTTGCACCGGCTCGACCGGGTGACGGCCGGTGTGCTGATGTTCTCCCTCCGCCCCGAGCAGCGGGGCGCGTACCAGCAGCTGTTCGCGAAGCGGAAGGTCACCAAGTACTACGAGGCGGTCGCCCCCTACCGGCCGGAAGTGGCGCTGCCGGCCACCGTGCGGAGCCGGATCGTCAAGGAACGGGGCACCCCGACCGCTGACGAGGTGCCGGGAGAACCCAACAGCGAGACCCTCATCGAACTGCTCGACGTCCGCGGGGACAGGGCGCTCTACGGGCTGCACCCGCACACGGGGAAGGTGCACCAGCTCCGGCTGCACATGAATTCACTGGGACTGCCGATCATCGGGGACAACTTCTACCCGAGGCTGCTCGATCTCTCGCCGTACGACTACTCGTCGCCGCTGCAACTGGTGGCCAGGTCGGTGAGCTTCGACGACCCGTTCACCGGAGAGCGAAGGGAGTTCCGCAGTCACCGGCCGTTGGAGTCCTGGCCCCGGCAGTTCTCGCCGTCCACAAACTCGACCGGCGAGCAGGTGCCGATCGGCACGGCCGAACCGGGATGACGTCACCACTGTCCGGCATCCGGGTCGTCGAACTCGCCGGGATCGGTGCGTTGCCGCTGGCCGGGATGATGCTGGCGGACCTGGGGGCCGACGTTGTCGTCATCGCCCGGCGGGAACCGGGAGAGCTCGAGATCGTCTCTCCGGCAGACGATCTGGTGCTACGGAACCAGCGGGTGCTGCCGGCGGACCTACGGGACCCGGTCGACGTCGCACGACTGCTGGAACTCGTCGGCCGCGCCGACGTACTGCTGGAAGGTTTCCGGCCCGGAACCGCTGAACGACTGGGGCTGGGGCCCGGGGAGGTCTGCGGACGGAATCCGCGGTTGGTCTACGGCCGGATGACGGGCTGGGGTCAGAGCGGGCCGACAGCGGGCACGGCGGGGCACGATCTGAATTACATCTCCGTCACCGGCGCCCTGCACGCGATGGGGCGACGCGCCGACCCGCCCCCGGTGCCCCTGAACCTGGTCGGCGATTACGGGGGCGGAGCGATGTTCCTGGTCACCGGTGTTCTGGCTGCACTCGTCGAGCGCGGCCGATCCGGCCGCGGCCAGGTGATCGATGCCGCGATGGTGGACGGGGTCAGTGCACTGCTGCAGCCGCTGTTGTCATGGCGCGATGCCGGCATCTGGTCCGACCGGCGGGAGAGCAACATCCTCGACGGGAGTGCGCCGTACTACACCACCTACCGGTGCGCCGATGACCGGTTCGTCGCCGTCGCGGCCCTCGAAAAGCGTTTCTATACAGAACTTCTCGCCGGGCTCGGGCTTGACGAGATCGACCTGCCCGACCGCGAGGAGCCTGCCGGGCACGCCGAACTGCGAGCGATCATGGAACAGCGGTTCGGCGAGAGGACCCGCGACGAGTGGGCCGCGGTCTTCGCCGGTACCGATGCCTGCGTCACCCCGGTGCTGGCAGCCGGGGAGGCGCCGGGCCACCCGCAGATCGCCGATCGGGGAACGCTGCGCCGACGGGACGGAGTGCTGGAAGCCGCACCGGCGCCGCGGTTCTCGCGGTCGGAGCCGCCCGAGGCCAGGCAGGCGAGCGTCATCGGCTTCGACGTCGTCATCGACGATTGGCCGGACGGTTAGGGTCCGTCGAGGTCGACTGCCGCGACCTCAGCCGGATGGCGGCGACGCTGGCGAACGGCGGCTCAGACACCGACCACCGCGGTGACGGCGAGGTTGGCGGAGGTGGCCAGGAGTTGGCTTTGGGGCGCGATTGGGCGCGAACAGTGGCCCCACTTGATCGATGGTCGACCGGGGCCACGTGGCTCACCGGCGGGGATCATCAGGGCATCTACGGGAGTCCTACCGACGCGAACGAGCCGCCACCCACGAGAGCCTGACGGCACGGCTCGGGTGCGCGATCGCCTTCTACTGCTGCTTCCTGGTGACACCCGTTGCTCGTAGACGCATCGGGGTGGCCGCGGCGACCTGGCTCATGCCACGACCGGTTGCCGCGGGGTGTGGTCGGACTCATGGAGGGAGTACGCACAGTGAAGGTGTTGATCATCGGGATCAGCGGTGCGATCGGCGGACTGCTGGCCTCGGCCTTGACCGGTCGGGGAGACGCCGTCTCGGGATTGGTGCGTCGAGAGGACCAGCGAGCGGCCCTCACGTCGAGGGGCAGCGAGGCGCACGTCGGTCAGATCGGTGCCATGACACCGCAGTCGCTTGCTGCAGTGCTTCGCGGAGTCGATGCGGTCGTGTACACCGCAGGATCGAACGGGGGGAGCAGGGAGGTCACCGACGCCGTCGACGGCGAGGGCGTCGTGACGGCGCTCGACGCAGCCCGGCTCGCCGGCGTGACCCGCTTCGTCCTGGTCTCGGTGCTTCCCGAGGCCTGGCGTGAGCGCCACCTGAACGACGACGAGGAGCACTACTTCGCGGTGAAGAAGCTGACCGACGTCGCGGTCAGCCACAGCGACCTCGACTGGCTGGTGCTCCGGCCCTCGATGCTCGTCGATCGCCCCGGCAGCGGACGGGTCGCCCTCGGCGCTGCGCAACCGCATGACGAGATACCGCGCGAGGACGTCGCCGCCACCCTGGCCGAGCTCCTGAAGGAACCGCGGATCCGTCGGCAGATACTCGAAGTCACCGCGGGCGAGACGCCGATCGCCTCCGCGGTCCGGGCGATCCTCCGGTGACGTCGTGCGGCTCGGCCCGAGGGTGGGACCGGGCATTCACGCTCGGGGCAGCTGCATCTCCCGGAGTTGCCGCCGTGAGGTGATGCCCAGCTTGCGGAACATGTTGCGCAGGTGGGTCTCGATCGTGCGCGGGCTCAGGAACAGCTGCGCGCCTACTTCGCGCGAGGTGGCCCCGGCGGCCACCAGCCGCGCGATGTGCATCTCCTGTGAGGTGAGCGCGTCGGTCGGCTGGGGGCTGCGGGAGCGCGGATGCTCGCCGGTGGCGCGCAGTTCCCGGGCGGCGCGGGCGGCGAAGGCATCCGCGCCCATGCCCGACAGCATGTGGTGTGCGGTGCGCAGCTGGTCACGGGCGTCCTGACGGCGGCCTTCTCGACGGAGCCACTCGCCGTAGATCAGGTGAGTCCGGGCGAGGTGTGTGGCGATGCGACAGTTCCCGAGCCGCTCGATGGCCTCGCGGTACTGGTCCTCGGCGGCTGTGCCCGTCCTGGTCAGGGCCCGCGAGCGCGCCGCCAGGCCGAGCCCCCACGGAGTGCCGCTGGCGCGAGCCCGCACGTCCAGCTCCTCGAGCGCGGCGGCCGCGCGCTCTGTGTCGCCGGCGCGGACTGCCGCTTCGACGAGTTCGGGAAGGGCCAGGTTGCCGTTGGTCATCTCGGAGGACGCGGACGCCCGCGCGGCTGCGGCCTGAGCTGCCGGGTAGCCGCCCAGCGCGTTGTTGAGCACTGCCAGCGCGTACTGCGCGATCGTGATCTCGGCGCTGTTCGCGGGCAGGTGGGACTGCCGGACGGTGGCCGCGTACAGCTCGGCGGTCTCGGCCTCGCTCCCGGACCACGCGGACAGGACCAGCTGCGCATAGCGCGTGGAGACCGCGCCGGTCGCCCGGGTGATCGCGGTGCTCTCCTCGGCCAGTCCGGCGGCGTGGCCGAAGTCGCCGGTGAGCACCAAGGCGACCGCCCGGGCCCTGAGCGCGAGCGGCAGGGCGGACAGTGCCCCCGCCTCCCGGGCGAGCCGCACGTGGCGGTCGGTCAGCACGAGGACGGACTCGTCGTCGTACAAGCGCACGGCGACGCGGCTGGCCAGCCAGAGCCAGCTGGTGTCGAGCACCGGGCGCCCATCCGGGTCCGGCCCGGCCGGCTCCTGGGCCCGGAACGCCTCCAGTGCCCGGCGCAGCCCGGGCGCACCTGACACATCCCCCTGGGTGTACGTCTCGACCAGCCCGGCGAGCAGGAGGTCCACCGGCCCCGGCGGCCCAGTGGGTGCCGGTGCGGCGAGTGCTGCGTCCGCGACCTGGCGGACGCTATAGCTGCGGCTCTGGTCGGAGCCGCCGATCACGAGCGCCGCGTCGAATGCGTGCAGGTAAGTCTCCCGGGACAGCGCCGGATCCAACGGCGCGAGGGCCCCGGCCGCATCGAGGAGCATCCCGGCCACATCGTCGCTGCGCGTCAACTGGAAATCGACCCGGGCGCGGAGCACCTGCGAACGGGCGCGCTGACCGGCCTCCAAGGGGCCTCCCAGCGCCACGGTCAGCAGCTCGAGAGCGGCTCCCGGCGCACCGGCCTCGTGCTTGAGGTGCGCCGCCTCGAGCGCCCGCCGTGAACGGCGGGCGGGGTCGGGGGTCAGCTCGAATGCGCGCTGCAGGAACGCGCCCGCGGCGGCCGACCCACCCCGGGCGCGCGCCCGGCCGGCCGAGCGCTCCAGCTCCGCGGCAACCTCCTCCTCGGGTCCCGACACGGCCTGTCCTCGGTGCCACGCCCGCCGGTCCGGCTTCGTGTCAGGGTCGGTGGCGGCGGCCAGCGCGCCGTGCGCCCGGCGGCGCTCCGGCGGTGTGGCGGCCCGATACACCGCCGAGCGGACCAGCGGGTGGCGGAACCGCACCAGGGTGCCGATCTCGACCAGACCGGCAGCTTCTGCCGGCGCAGCCGCCTCGCGAGTGATTCCCAGCGCGGATGCTGCACGCCACAGCATCTCCGCCTCGCCGGTCGGCTCCGCCGCGGCGAGGAGCAGCAGCCATTGCGTGTCCGGTGGCAGGCTGCCCGAGCGGCGCTCGTAGACCTCCTCGATGCGCCGGGGAACGCCCAGCACATCGGGTAGCTCGAATCCGCCGGCCAGCCGGGTCGGCCCGGCACTTCGAGGTAGCTCCAGCAGTGCCAGGGGATTGCCCCGCGCCTCAGCAAGGAGCCGTTCGCGCACCATGTCGTCCATCGGTACGTGGACCGAGGCAGCGAGAAGCGCCCGGGAATCGGTGTCGCCCAGACCGTCGAGGCGCAGCTCGGGCAGCCCGGCGAACGGCGAGTCGCCCTTGATGGGGTCGCGCAGCGCAAGCACGAGCGCCAAGCGCTCTGCCCCTACCCGCCGAGCCACAAACGCCAGTACCTGCGCGGACGCCTCGTCCAGCCATTGGGCATCATCGACCAGGCACAGCACCGGGCTCTCCTCGGCAGCTTCGGCCAGCAGGTTGAGCGTGGCCAGTCCGATCAGGAACCGGTTCGGCGGGGGACCGCTGCGCAGCCCGAACGCGACGCCCAGCGCGTCCTGCTGCGGTTCGGGCAGCGCCCCGGCGCCATCCTCGAGATCCCCACACAACTGGTGCAGGCCGGAGAAGGCGAACTGCGTCTCCGCCTCCACGCCGACAACGTGCGCCACCCGGGAGCCTGATGCCGTGGTGATGTCGCGTGCGTGCTCCAGCAGCGCACTCTTGCCGATGCCCGCCTCGCCCCGCACCACGAGAACACCGCTGCGCCCGGCACGCGCCCCGGCAAGCAGCTGGTCGACCACCTCGCGCTCGGCACGCCGGTCTATGAGATCCGCCAGCGTCGCTCCTCGTCCGAGTACGGCTGTTCACCTGGCGCCAGGGTAGCTCGTGGCCTCGACGGGACGTGCCGGAGCGGATCACCCGGGCACGAGGAACTGATTCCCGCAGCAGGCTGCTGTCGTCAGCGCGTCCGAGTGCGTGCCCTCCGCCCCGCTCCGGACCCGTCAGCGCGTCCGGTCACGAGCTCATCCGGCGCCGATGCTGTGGCCACCGGTCCGGGTCGTCCTCCAGGCTGCTCCGGTCCCACCGGCCCAGGTCGGCGGCGGCACGGTAGGTGCTCTGCAGGAACTCCGCGACCGCCAGGTCGGGGTCCTCGGACTCGGCGACCGCCTCGTACGGCAGCAGGAACTGGCGGTTCTCCGTGCTGTAGTACGCCCCGTTCGGACCTGCTGGCTGGTCGGCATAGCCCTCGGGTTCGGGATAGGCGTAGGAGTAGAAGGCGCCCTCCTCGCCTCCCCCGGGCCAGAAGCCGGCACTGCTCAGCTCGCGGGAGTAGCCCTCGACCATCACCCAGTCGCCGCAGTTGGGAGCGCCGCCTGGGTGCTCCGGCGCCTCGCGCCCCGAGAACCGAGTGCAGGCGAGATCCATTGCACCCCAGAAAAAGTGAACTGGGCTGACCTTGCCGACGAAGTGCGAGCGGAACTCACCGAGCACCCGGTCGGCCTGCAGCAGTTGCCGCCAGAACAGCTCGGCCGCCTTCGGGTCGTAGGTGGTGTGCCGGTCGTCCTGCGGGAAGGGGATCGACGGATCCACCTCGTTGGGGCGCGGGTCGATCGTCGCCTCGATGCCCAGCTCGTCGAGCGCCTGCATGGTCTCGCCGTAGAAGTCGGCGACGGGCCGTGACGAGAGTGCGACGCGGCGCTCCTGACCGCCGCTGCTCCGGAGCCGCAGCTGGTGCTCGACGAAGTCGAACTCCAGGTCGAACGACCCGGCGCGGTAGGGGATCGCTCCGGTGGTCAGGCCGCGGGGGCTGACGTAGAGGGTGACCTGCCACCAGTGGTTGACGAGGGGGGCGTGCGCGAGCCGGATCTTGCCCACGACCTGCGTCCACATGTGCAGCGTGTCGCGGGTGTCGGTCCAGTCCTCGACCCGCAACCGCGGCCATACCCGCGATGAGGCGATGAGTTCTGCCATGGGTGCTCCTTTAAGGTCGGGTTGCGGTTGGTGAAGTTGTTCTCCGGACCCGCGCAGAAGAGCCGCTGCGACGGGTGTGCTGATCATCATCGGTCGACCCCGTCCTCGGTCTCAGCCGGCCACCGACGCAGAGCTACATCCAACGCCTCTCGTGGGCGACGCCACGTCAGTTCCGGGTCCGGACTGCTGTGGCGGAAGGCGCCGATCCGCTCGAGGTTCAAGAAGCCGTTGACGTCAGCTCCCCAGAACCGCGCCGCGTGCACGAGTTCCCCATCCGGAAGGCCGTCACCCCGCAAGACTGCCAGGGTCAGCGCGACACCGTCCGCGGCGGCCACCCGACCACACCACTGCTGGTCGTCTCGCCCATCTACTGCCCGATCCACGAGGACACACCCGGCCCCGGCTCGTTCGCCATGGCCGCACTCAGCGACGGGCTCGTGCAGTTCATCGCCACCGGTGACCCGGCGGAGGGGGAGTGCGGGAAGCTGACCCTGCGCGTCATCAGGGACCAACTGGCCCGGATCACCGCTCAACGGGCGGTGACCGACCCGAACCTGCACCACCTGAACGGCCTCGACCTCTACGGCGAGGCCGACGACGCCTACTTGCCGCTGCCCGACCGGCTCCACCCGGACACCGCCACTCACCGGCGCATCGGCGAACGCTTCGCCGAACGAGTGTTCGCCGTTGATGGTCCCTTCGAGACGCCCAAAGCCTGACCGCCAACGGAGACGACATCAGTTCGCCGATACCCAGCCTGATGCCCGCCGCCGAGATCCGTGCGTTGGGGTCGTTGTGCGCGTCGGTGATAATCACCTGGACGGGTGAGCCTCGGTGGGAGGGGTGCGCGGTGGACCTGGTGGGTCGGCGCACCGAGCGCGAGGCAATCGAGCGGCTGCTCACAGAGGCGCGCGCCGGTCGCAGCGGGGCGATCGCGGTCTACGGCGAGGCCGGGATCGGGAAAACGGCGCTGCTGGAGCATGCTGACGAGCGCGCAGCGAAGCTAGGGTTCCGGGTGGAGTCAGCCACCGGGGTCGAGTCAGAGTCGCAGTTTGCGCTGGGGGCCCTCCACCAGCTCTGCCGCCCGCTTCTGAGCGACCTGGACGCGTTGCCGGATCCCCAGCGCAACGCTCTCCGTGTGGCGTTCGGCCAGCAGGCCGGGACCGCGCCGGATCGCTTTGTCATCGGATTGGCCGTGCTCAACCTGCTGTCCGAGCTCGCAGAGAAGAAGCCGCTGCTGTGCATCGTCGACGACGCGCAGTGGCTGGACGAGGCGTCCGCCCAGCTTCTCGCGTTCGTGGCCCGTCGGGTGGACGCTGAGCGATTGGCCCTGTTGTTCTCGCTGCGCGACCCGACCGACAACGGCGATCTCCGCTCATTCGCCGGACTGCCCGAGTTGCGCTTGGGCGGGCTGGCCGAGGGCGACGCGCGAGCGGTGCTGGCCGCCGCCATTCCCACACCGCTCGACGATGGGGTAGGCGACCGGATTGTCGCAGAGGCGCGTGGCAACCCGCTGGCGCTGCTCGAGCTGCCGCGAAGTGCGCCACCGATCGGCCTGGCCCACGCCTTTGAGCTGCCGCAGGACGTGAGCGTGCCGCGCCGCGTCGAGGACGAGTTCAAGCGGCGCTCCAAGGACCTGCCGTCCGAGACGCAGTCGCTGTTGCTGCTGGCGGCTGCCGAGCCGACGGGCGACGCCACCACGGTGTGGCGCGCGTCCACAGAACTGTCCATCGAGCCCGAGGCGGCCGCGCCCGCGGAGGCGGCCGGGCTGCTCACCTTCGACACCCGAGTGCGGTTCCGGCACCCGCTGGTGCGCTCGGCGGTGTACCAGGCCGCGACGGATCCCGACCGTCGCCGTGCACACGGCGCGCTGGCCGCCGCCACTGACCCAGAAACCCATCCCGACCAGCGCGCCTGGCACCGTGCGCGAGCAGTGCTGGGCACCGACGAGGGGGCGGCCGCAGAGCTGGAGCGATCGGCCGACCGGGCGCGGGCCCGCAGCGGGTTGGCGGCCGCAGCCGCGTTCTTGCAGCAGGCGAGCGAGCTCACCCCGGACCCTGCGCGCCGTGCCAGTCGAGCGCTCGAGGCGGCGCAGGCCAAGGAAGCGGCCGGCGCACCCGGGGCCGCTCTGGAACTCCTGAAGGTGGCTGCAGCCGGACCGCTCGACGACTCACAGCGTGCCCGCCTCCAGCTGCTGCGAGCCCGGGCAGTGTTCCAGCTCAGGCGCGGCAGCGAGGTGCTCGGAATGCTGCTCGGTGCCGCCGAGGCGCTCGCCCCGCTGGACCCCGTGCTGTCGCGGCAGACCTACCTGCACGCGCTGCAGTCGGCCCTCACCACCGGTGGCGACGGCGTGCAGACCGCCGCCCGGGCCGCCCTGAATGCCCCCGCGCCGCCCGGGCCACCGACTCCGGTCGACCTGTTTCTCGACGGACTCGCGACCACCTACACGCAGGGCTACGAGGCCGGCGTGCCCGTCCTTCGTCGGGCACTCGAGGCGTGCCGCGACGACGAGCGCGACAGGTACAGCGACCGGTGGCTCTGGTTGGCCAATCGCGTCGGAGCGATCCTGTTCGAGGACGACATGGTCGCCACCCTTGCCGAGCGTCACGTCAAGCTCGCCCGTCGCACCGGCGCGCTGGCCGACCTCCCTGCCGCCCTGCTCATGCAGTCCGTCACGCTGACCCTCACCGGTGATCTTGCCCGCGCCGCGGAGCTGGCTGCTGAGGGCACCGCGATCGCGCACGCCATCGGAGCGGTGCCCCTGCCGCAGGACGAGCTCTTCGTCGCCGGCTGGCGCGGCGACGACGCCGGGGCCGCCTTCATCGACGCGACCCTCGCGCGGGCGGTGATCGAGCACCTGGACGACGACGCGGTCGCTATTGCGCACTACGCCCTGGCCGTCCTCCACAACGCCCGAGGCGACTACGGCCCCGCCCTGACGGCCGCCACCCGTGCCGCTCAGGGCGCCGAACTGGTGTGCAGCAACATGGCACTGCCCGAGATCGTCGAGGCCGCCTCTCGGGCTGGTGACCCGGCTCGCGCGCAGGCGGCCGTCGAGGAGCTAGAGATGCGCGCACGCGCCACCCACGGGTCCTGGGGCATCGCGCTGGCCGCGCGTTCCAGGGCCCTGATCACCGCCGGGCCCGGTGCCGAGGAGCACTACCGCGAAGCACTCGACCGGCTCGGGCGTCACCGTCTGCTCTCCTACGGCGCCCGGACCCACCTTGTCTTCGGCGAGTGGCTCCGCCGCGAGGGACGCCGCCAAGAAGCACGCGATCAGCTCCGCACGGCGCACCAACTGCTCACCGGCATGGGCGCGAACGCCTTCGCCGACCGCGCCGCTCGAGAGCTCCGCGCCACCGGGGAACACGCCCGCAAGCGCACTGCCCAGCCCACCGATGCGCTCACCACACACGAGCTCCAGATTGCGCGGCTGGTGGCCACCCGGGCGACCACCCGGGAGGTGGCCGAGCAGCTGTTCCTCAGCCCCCGCACGATCGAAGCCCACCTGCGCAACATCTTTCGCAAGCTCGGCATCACGTCGAGGCGCCAGCTGAAGGAGCTCAAGCTCACCTGAGCCCCGCGGCCCGCACACCTAGGTCAGCGTGGGCCTCACCCCATTTGTCTGGTCGGCCCATCCCGCCCGGACACGTCTGCCTAGTCGTCGACTCGGCAGGTGGACGCGGTCGTCACATCCCTCATCAGGGTCCATCACCGACGCGAACGAGCCGCGCCAAGGCCAAACTCCAGTACTGGGCAGCACGCGTCGGCCCGAGCACGGGGCCCCGGCGCCACCCGCCGGTACCGGGCCACCCCCGAGTCACCTCCCTGTCAAGCACTTCCAAGCGAGAGGAACGAGCCATGGGATCCATCACCGTCGGCGAAGAAACCAGCACCCCTATCGAGCGGAGCACAGTCATCAGGGATGAGCTGACCAACGTGCAGCGTTTGCAGCACGGCCTCGACCTCTTCCTGTCCAAGGACATGAAGGCCTGGACCGACTTGTGCACGGAGGACATCGTCGCCGAATTTCCCTTCGCACCCAAAGGCACCCCGTCACTCATCAAGGGCCGCGCGGCGTTCTACGAGTACCTGCGCGGCTACCCCGAGACGATTGACGTCCACACGATTCCCACCACGACGATCTACACGACCGGCGACCCCGACATCGTTGTCATGGAGTGGAGCGTCGCGGGAACAGTCGTGGCGACCGGCAACCCCTACGACATGCGCTACGCGACCTTCGTGACGTTCCGCGGCGGTGAGATCGCAACCTACCGCGAGTATTGGAACCCGCAGGTCTTCCTCGCGGCCCTGGGCGGCCAGGGCTTCTGACAGGTGCTCGGTCCAGCCCAGCACAGGCATCCTGGGCTCCGGCCATTGGGTCCACTCAGCCGAAGGCGGGCTTGCTGCCGGCGGCAGTCATGGCATGCGGGGTGCGGGTGTCGAACTCGGCTGCCTCACCGCGGGTCAGGACGAGATCCTGTTCCGCGAGTCTGAGCCGCAGGCGCCCGCTGACGGCGTCGAGTTTCTCGACGGCACCGTAGAACGGGTGGAGATCGCAGGTGCGGCGGTCACGATCGTGCTCTCGGGGGCAGACCGAGCAGGCACGGGCGCTCGTCGTGGCGACCGGTATCACCGACGAGCTCCCCGACATCCCAGGGATTGCCGAACGGTGGGGCGCGTCTGTGCTGCACTGCCCGTAGTGCCACTGCTGGAAAGTACGCGACCAGCGGCTGGGTGTTCTCGCGACCTCGCCGATGGCGCTGCACCAGGCGCAGCTCGTGCGCCAGTGGACCGACCGGGTCGTCCTTGTCACCGCCGGACTCGCGCGCTTGATCCCATCGCCGAGCAACGGCTGCACGCCCGGGGGGTGGAAATCGTGACTGAGCGCGTCCTCGAGATCGTCGGTGACGGCGACCGCACCCGCGCGGTGCGGATTGATGACGGACGGGTGATCAAGGTTGACGCCGTGTTCACGGTGGGAAGGCCATGGCGCAGGCAACCGCCGGGCACTAGGTGATTCCCACCGACGCGAACCACCGATTGCCGTAGCCGTCGGGCGGTGGACGGTGACGACTCAGGGACGTTTCACCGACGCAACGACAACCCGGCCTGGGCGAAGCTCATGACATGCAGCCAACCGGGGCCCAACGGCCCTCCCGAGCTCTCCACAACGCCCGCGAGCTCGACCACACGAGGACCGCCATGCCCGCCTGCCCCGTCATCGATGTCGCCTGTCGCACCGTCACCTACGAGCCCACACGCTTGATCGGTCGTCCGGCCGCGCGCGGGCAGCATGCTGACAGACAGCCGCTTCTCCCCGGACCTCACAGCGCGGATGTCGACGACGGCGCAGAGCCTTTCCAGACGACGGCGAATGGGCTCAGGCGGGCGGTGATGCGTGTGTGAACTACATGACGACCGCCAGCGGAGCGCGTCAGGCCATCCCGAGCCGGCGGCATCCCGGGAATAGAAGGGATGTCTCACTGGTTCCCGCTCACACAGCCACCGCTCAGCATCTCCACCGAGAACTCATCTCCCACTGAGAACCAGTAGTGAACCAGGTCGACAGCAATCCAACGTCGGGTGCCTGCCGACAAGAAGCTGTTGGCACGACCTGCGTAGGGCAGCGCTCAATCGGTCGATCTATCTCGAGCTCGGGCTCGGCACCGGCAGTTGGTGTGTCTCTGAGTTCACGGGCCTCCATCGAAGACGATCCAGGCGCCAGTCGGCCGACGTTGACGTCTTCCTGAATCGCGCCACGGCGCTCACCACACCACACCCACATCAACAGGCGGAAAGGTCAGACATGAATTCCATCGAGCAACTCATGAGCAGCTTCCAGGAGTTCGTCGCCCAAGTGCCGGAGCTCGTCCGGCCGTTCATCATCATGCTCGCTGGCGCGATCCCGTTCGTCGAGGGTGAGGGAGCCGCCATCATCGGCCTCGTCGGTGGTCTCAATCCCATCGTCGCGGGCGTCGCAGCAGCAGCCGGGAATTTCCTGTCCGTGCTGGTCGTCGTCGCAGTCACCTCACGCGCCAGGACGGCTGTCGTCGATCGACGCCGCAGCCCGGTCGGGGTGGGCGGAGCGCGATCGAGCATCGACGGGGACGTTTTCCAGACGTCGGCGGCCCCGAAGCCGGAGTCGAAGAGGCGTCAGCGCTTCAACAGGTGGCTCGTCCGTTTTGGTGTCCCCGGCGCCAGCCTCCTCGGCCCTCTCGCCATCCCAACCCAGATCACGGCGGCAATCCTTGTCGGCGGCGGAACTCCACGCCGGTGGGTTCTGCTCTGGCAGGCCATCGCCATCGTCATCTGGACGACGGTCGCCACCGCCTCGGTGTGGGCCGCGCTCACCTTCGTCGTCGGGTCGTGAGCATGACCGAGAAGCAGACCGAATTGACCGCGCTTTGTACCGGCGTGACGACCACCACGAACAGGGCTCGGACCGTCGCTGTGGAAGCCGTCGAACGGCCAGTCCACCCATCACGACGATCGGCACAAGGACGAAGGAGCACAACATGATCGAGGTCAACAACCTCACCAAGCGTTACGGCAGCAAGGTGGCCGTCGACGGCGTGAGCTTCACCGTCCCGTCCGGCCAGGTCACCGGCTTCCTGGGACCGAACGGCGCCGGGAAGTCCACGACAATGCGCGTGATCATGGGACTGGACAGGGCCACCGGGGGCTCAGCCACCATCGACGGCCGGACATACGCAGACCAGCGAGCCCCGCTGCGTCACGTCGGCGCCCTGCTCGAGGCCAAGGCTGTGCATCCCGGTCGGAGCGCGCACGCCCACCTCCTGGCCCTGGCGCAGACCCACGGTCTGCCACGCAGGCGGGTCGACGAGGTCATCGACCTTGTCGGACTGGGGAGCGTGGCCGGCCGGCGGGCCGGCGGGTTCTCCCTCGGCATGGGCCAACGGCTCGGCATCGCCGTCGCCCTGCTCGGTGACCCGTCGACCATCATCCTCGACGAGCCGGTCAACGGCCTCGATCCGGACGGCGTGATCTGGATTCGCACCCTGCTGCGCTCCCTGGCCGCCGAAGGACGCACAGTGCTGGTGTCCAGCCACCTCATGAGCGAGATGGCGCTCACCGCCGAGCATCTCATCATCGTGGGCCGCGGACGGCTGCTCGCCGACACCACCGTTGACGAGCTCATCGCGACCGCCACCGACCGTCCGGTCAGGGTCACTTCTCCCGATGCAGCGGCCCTGACCGACATGCTGCCGCGCCACGGCGCGGCGGTGACGAGCCTCGCGGCCGACCGGCTCAGCGTCCAGGGGGTCGGCGCCGACGTGATCGGTGACCTCGCGGCTCGGCACGGCCTGCGGCTGCACGAGCTGCACACCACGGCGGCCTCGCTCGAAGAGGTCTACCTGGCGCTGACCAACGACAGCCGCGAGTACCTCACCGGCGACGGAAATCACCCCCGCTCCAGCATCGACGAGACCCTGAAGGGTGCAGCATGACCACCGACACCGAGACCTTCCCCGCCAGCGGACGTCCCCAGATGTCCGGCGCGAGCCGACCCCGGCCCGCGGGGCAGGGCCGACCCGTCGCCGACCCCGACCGCGGCCCCAGCCCCGGGCGGTTGGTGCGCTCGGAATTCACCAAGCTGCGCTCCCTGCGCTCCACCTGGTGGACGGTCCTTCTCGCAACCCTGATCGGCCTCGGTCTCGCCGTCGCCATCGCCTACACCATCGGTGCTGGGGAGGTCCCCGGCGACGACCTCGGCGTGGACACCGTGGCGACGGTTCTGGCCTCGACCGGCTTTGCCGCCCTCGTTCTCGGCGTGCTGGGCGCGCTCCAGATGTCCGGCGAGTACGCCACCGGGACCATCTCCGTCAGCCTCACCGCCGTCCCTCGGCGCTGGCCGTTGCTGGCGGCGAAGGCGGCCGTCCTCGTTGCCGTCGTCGCACCCTTGTCCCTGGCCATCTCGGCCGGGGCCGTCCTGATCGGTGACGCGATCATCGCCGGTGGTGTGGCCTTCTCGTGGTGGGCGGTTCTTGCGAACACCGCTTACCTCACGACTGCCGCACTCCTCGGGCTGAGCCTGGCCACCATCGTCCGCAACACCGCGATGGCGATCACAGTCCTGGTCGCGGTGATCTTCGTGCTGCCACCGCTGCTGCCGTTGCTGCCGTGGAGCTGGGTCCAGACCGTGACGGACCACTTCCCCGACGCGGCCCGGGAGTCATTGATCAGCACCCTCCCCGGCACGTCGGCACTGAGCGACGTGGCAGCCGTTTCGACGCTGGCCGCTTGGGCGCTGGCCCCGCTCATCGCCGGGGCGATCCTGCTCACCCGGCGCGACGCCTGAGAGCCATTGCCCCCGGCGGAAAGGGACCGGGCCGTCCCGTTCCGCTACGTCGATCAACACGCGACCGACACATCGGCCGCCGCACACCTGTTCCGGCAGCAGCTGGTGCAGGGCGGCCATCCATGACAGAGGAGCAGAGCGTGAGCGCAACCGTCAGCACAACGATCGACATCGACGACGACCCCCAGGCCGTCTGGGACGTCTTGACCGACTTCCCCGCGTACCCCGGGTGGAACCCGTTCATGAAACGCATCGACGGCGACGCCGAGGTGGGCCGCCGCCTGGCCGTCCACCTGGCCGGCAAAGGTGGTCGCGGTACGACCTTCCGGCCCACCGTCCTGGTGTCCACCCCGGGGGAGGAGCTGCGCTGGATCGGCAAGCTGGGACCAGGTGGCCTCTTCGATGGGGTGCACTCCTTTGTCCTGTCCACCAACCCGGACGGGACCACCCGGTTGACGCACAGTGAACGCTTCACGGGGATTCTCGTCGCCCTCTTCAAGGGCGCGACCGCGAACAGCCACGCCGGTTTCGACGCCTTCAACGAGGCGCTCAAACGCCGTGTCGAAAGCACTGCGTCCGGCGCTGATGACGCCGGTCGAGCGACCCGCACCCGCGATGGTGCCTGATCGGGTGCATGGGCCCTCAGCGAATGCCTTGAACGAGTACGCCCGAGAAGCGAGCGGCACACCGGCACGAGCCGGTCGACGAAGTACATGTGCAGTGCGTTGGACCCGGCACTGTCCCCTTGCAGTGCGCCGGCCAGCCCGTGCTTGGCGACCAGCAAGTCCACGAACAGCGCCACCCATGCCGTCAGGGCAACCTCGGGGGTCGCGCTCGTCGACGACAGCAGCTGGTCCGCTGCCCGCGCCGCGTTCAGCGAAAGCGCCTATGCCATCGGCCACGTGGACACCAAGCAGCTCGTGCCGGCTTGAACACGTTCCGACTTCTTGCATTCGGTGTGTGGCAAGAAACAAATGCGCGGGCTGACGTCGCTGCGGCACGCGCCGCACGTGATGCCGGCCGTTCACCGTTGGGTGCTGACCGATGCGTTCCACTACCTCGACCGGGTGACGAGGACCCTCATCGCGGCCAACTGAGCCGGGCGGGCTTCGCATCTCGACGGTCCGGTTTGAGGATGTCCGGCGCGGGATACCTGGGCTCCTATATCCGCCTGTGCGTCGGCGGCGATCGCCCTGTGCTGGGCATCGTGGTGTGCTGGGAAGAGGGAGAAGGCATTGCCGCTCTCGAAAGACGAAGAACGCAAGCTGACGGCCATCGGCAAGGCACTCCTCCGGGACGACCCTGAGTTCGCCGCCCGGATCGGGGTCGGCACCCCGGCCGACCATCGGACCGTCGCGATCGTCGCGGCCTGCTGCAGCGCGGTCGTGCTGCTGCTGACCGGCGCGGTCCTGGTCAACGTCCTGCCGGCGGCGGGTGTGATCATCGGCTTCTACGGCGTCCTGACCCTGGTGGTTGCGGTGGTGGTCTACCTGCGGAACGGGAGTGCAGTCGCCTGAGCCGGGCTGGGCCGGTCGCCCGACCGTGGCGGGGCCGGTGGGCGTGGGCCCCAGCCACGGCGTCAGGGTTCTTCTGGCCGGTGATGGATGTTGGTTGGTCAGGGCTGGAGAACCACCCGTACACAGCCGTCCGTCTTGTTCTTGAACATCTCATAGCCGGCCGGTCCCTGGTCGAGCGGCATCACGTGCGTGGCCAGGTGCTCGGTGGTGAGTTCCCCGGCCGCGATCCGGTCCAGGATCTCCGGGATGTAGCGCTGCCCGTACATCTGTGCCCCGGCAACCCGCAGGCTCTTGTTGACGATGGCACCCACCGGGAACTTGTCCACCACGCCGCCGAACACCCCGAGGATGAACACGTTGCCGCCCTTCCGGCAGGCGTAAATGGCCTCCCGGAGAGCTGTCGGGCGGTCACTCTGCAGCCGCAACTGCTGCTTCACCTGGTCGTACAGGTACTGCGGTCCGGTGCCGTGAGCCTCCATGCCGACAGCCTCGATGCAGACGTCCGGGCCTCGTCCGCCGGTCCGCTCGCGAAGTTCGGCCACCACGGATTCGGTGCTGTAGTCGATGGTTTCGGCGCCGATGAACGTCCGGACCTGGCTGAGGCGCTCGGGTAGCCGATCGATGACGATCACCTGCTCGGCGCCCCGGAGCATCGCGCCCCTGGCCGCCATCTGCCCGACGGCTCCCGCACCCCAGACGGCAACGGTGTCACCGGGGACGATGCCGGCGAGGTCGGCCCCGGTCCAGCCGGTGGACGCGGCGTCGGAGGCGAAGAGCGCCGAGGTGTCCGAGATGCCGTCCGGAATCCCGAACGCACCCACGTCGGCGTAGGGCACCCGGATGTACTCGGCGTGACTCCCGGCGAAGCCGCCGAGCGCATGGCTGTAGGCGAAGCATCCGCCGACGGACGCGCCCCACATGCCCTCGGTGATCGCCGGGTTTGGATTGCCGTTGTCGCACAACGAGTACTGCTGCCGACTGCAGTACCAGCACCGCCCGCAGGCGATGAAGGACGACACCACGACGCGATCACCGATGCGGTGTTTCGCCACGGCACTCCCGGCGTCCACCACCTCACCCATGAACTCGTGTCCCAGCACGTCGCCCGCACGCATCATCGGGATGTACCCGCCCAGCAGGTGCAGATCCGAGCCGCAGGTGGTGCTCAGCCGCACCTTGAGGATGACGTCATGGTCGTTGAGGATCTTCGGTTCGTCGACGTCCTCGACGGCGGTCTTGTTCACGCCGGTCCAGCACAGCGCCTTCACAGCAGGCCCTCCCCACCGGCCCGGCGGGTGGTCAGGTCGATCAGCTTGCCGCCGATCCAGCCCGATCGCCGGCCGTGCGGCGCGGGATCGACTCGCAGGATCTCACCGGTTTCCAGCAGTTGCTTGCTCTGCCGGAGGGCCGTCCGGACCGCCTGCCGCGGGTCATCGCCGCTCAGTCGCTCACCGAGAGCGCCGGGTCCCGATGGCTGGCCGTCCCGCAGCCGGGCTGACAGTTCGGCGCCCCGGTCGCCGGGGGCGAGCTTCACCGAGACCTCCACGAGGTCTCCGAGGTCGGCGAGCGGGCCGGGCGGGCGCCCGTCGAGGAGCACCTCCTCCGGCGTTTTGAGAATCGTCACCGACAGCCACCGTCCCGGGCGGGTCGACTCTGCGGTCGCCGTGTCCGCGGCTTCGTCCGATTCCTGCTGGCGCCGCCGGACGAGCAGTCCCGTCGCCGCCGATGCAGCTGCCGCGGCCGCGGTGATGGTCACCGTCTGCCGGGTCGTCATGCGCGTGCCCCGTCGGCCGAGACGGGCTGCGCCGAGGACCCGCGGGTCGAAGCGACCGCATCCAGCAGCGCGTCGATGAACGCCGGCAGATCCTCCGGTGATCGGCTGGTGATGAGGTTGCCGTCGATGGCGACCTCCTGGTCCACGACCGTCGCGCCGGCGTTCCGCAGGTCGGTCCGGATGCTGGGGTAGCTGGTCAGGGTTCGGCCGTCGATCACCCCGGCCTCGGCGAGCGTCCACGGCCCGTGGCAGATGGCGGCCACCGGTCTGCCGCTCTCGACGAACGCACGCACGAAGGCGACCGCGTCGGCGTCCGCACGGAGCTTGTCCGGGTTGATGGTTCCGCCAGGCAGCAGCAGGCCGTCGTAGTCAGTTGCCCTCGCTGCGGCGACGCGGCGGTCGACCTCGAAGGTGCCCGCATCGTCCAGGTCGTGATCCTTCGCGCGGATCTGTCCCTCTTCCAGTGACAGCACCTCGGTCCGGGCGCCCGCATCGTCCAGCGCGGCTCTGGGCTTCTCGAGCTCGACCCGTTCGACTCCGTCTGCGGCGAGGATGGCAATGCGGTGATTCTGCAGATTCACGCTCATCAGGACTCCTTCTATTCACCTGCTGCGGGTCCGTCCGAATGACGACAGTGGGATTCCCGAGAATGGTGCTGGCCCAGGAGACTGCCGAAAGCGGGCGGACACGGAGCAGTTCTGCATCAACGTTGCCCGGCACCACTGTTGGACCAGAACTCCATCAGAGCACGAGTAGTCGGGGGTTTCAACGATCGCCCGGGACGTAATTCAGATGGGCGACGCAAAGCGGACAAACCGCGTGTCTCGACGAAATCGCAGGTGACGCAGCGGCTTTGTAAAAACCCCTGTGACCGCCCTCTCATAAGGGTTGATGTCGGCAGGGGCCAACAGGCATAGTTCTTGTCAGGCGTCACCGGGGTCGCACCAAATGCGCAGTGAGCATTTCGGCCCAGCGTGATCCTCGCACCGAGAGCAGCATGGTGCAGTTCCGACCAGGAGCGCAGGGCGACGAAGCCCGCGCACAACGAACCTGATGTCCCCGGCCACACGATGGCGCGAGGGCCCCCGATATGTGCCGGGGCGTGAAGACCGCCCGGCTCCCATTCTTTGTCGTGTCGTTCACCAGGAGGAGAAACATGACCAGCACCGAGACCTACGCCACCGCAGCCGACCAGGCACGCAGCGCCGTCGAGCGCTCCACCGACATCTGGAAGCAGAGCACCAAGTCGCTCACCGAGCAGACCGACGTGCTGTGGCAGTTCCCGCAGATCGACCTCGGCGATGCCACCCGCAAGTACTTCGAGTACCTGCAGGACGGCCTCGAGGTCAACAAGGACGTCGCACTGAAGTGGGTCGGCGCGCTGACCTCCGTCACCGAGGCCCTGCGTGACCAACTGCAGACTGTCAGCGACTTCTCGCGTGGCCACAGCCAGGCGATCAGCACCTGGATCTCCAGCGAGACCGAGACCTTGGAGAACGCCGCCAAGCAGCAGGCCGAGCAGCTGGACAAGGTCGAGCAGCAGCGCGAGGAGCAGGTCCGCCAGGTCCAGCGCGAGCAGGACAAGGCCGAGCGTGACCAGGCCCGCCGCGTGCGCCAGGAGGCGCGTGAGCGCTACGAGGGTCTGACCAAGGCCGAGCTGAGCGACAAGCTGGCCGAGCGCGACCTGCCGAAGAGCGGCACCGTCGACGAGCTGATCGACCGCCTGGTCTCCGCCGACACCAACTGAGACCTTCGCTCGGCGGTCCCGCCAGCGGGATGAGCTGAGTAGCCGGACTCGATCCGGGAGTGTGAACGAAAGCCGCCGGCCCTTCGGGGTCGGCGGCTTTCGGCATGTCCGGCCCCCGCATCTCGAGCTCCGGTCATCCGGCGCCGTTGGTCGTCCCCCGTTGGTCGTCCCCCGTTTGGCCGTCCCCGGTGTTCGGCTCCGCCGGCCGGTGCCGCGGTTGGTCGAGGGTCTGGGCGGGTACTTCCCGATGGCGAGGGGCGGACTGCGCACTCATCGTCCGAAGCCGGAGGGAGCGGAGATGACCATCACCGCGCGGGACATCATGACGCAATGCCCGGAGTGCATCGGCGAGAACGACACGCCGGTGATCGACGGGAGCCGGCTGGTGGGAATCATCGCCGAATCGGACATCGCGCAGAACGCCCCCGCAGACGGTGTCGCCGAAACCATCGACGCCGTCACCGAGAGCTGATGCGCAACAACAGCTCTGCGCACGCGGGCAACCGCCGGACCTTCGGATGACATCGCTCTGGCTGGACAGGACCCGGCCGTCGTTCCCGCGGCTGGACACCGACGCCAGGTACGACGTCGTCGTGATCGGTGCGGGACTGACGGGGCTGACAACGGCGCTGCTGCTCGCACGGGCCGGCCGCTCGGTCGCCGTCGTGGAGGCAGGATCGGTGGGTGCCGGTACCACCGGGAACACCACCGCGAAGATCAGCCTGCTGCAGGGCACCCGGCTGTCCTCCATCCGCTCCACGCATGACGCGTCAACCGCGCGGCAGTACGTCGAGGGAAACCGTGAGGGCCAGGCCTGGTTGCTGAGGTACTGCACGGAACACGATGTGCCGTACCAGGTCCGACCGTCATTCACGTACGCCACGACGGACAAGGGCCGGCGCTCGGTGCAGGCCGAACTCGATGCGTGCCGGGAAGCGGGACTGCCGGTCGCACACACGACGGATGTCGAACTGCCGTATCAGGTCACCGCCGCGGTCCGACTGGACGGCCAGGCCCAGTTCGACCCTCTCGACCTGTTGTCAGCAATGGCCGCGGATCTGATCGGCCGCGGCGGAGTTCTGCACGAAAACAGCCGGGTTCGCTCGGTCCGGCCCGGTCGGCTGACCGAGGTCGCCACCGATCGGGCCACGGTGCGCGCGGAACGGGTCGTGCTGGCCACCGGTATCCCGATCATGGATCGGGGCGGCTTCTTCGCCCGCCTGGAGCCGCTGAGGTCCTACGCCGCGGCGTTCGAGGTTCCCGGTCGGGTGCCGCAGGGTATGTACCTGTCGGCGGACTCGCCGACCCGGTCGGTGCGTTCGGTCCCGCACGGCGACGGTGAGCTGCTGCTCATCGGCGGGAACGGTCACGTCGTGGGACGGAAGCCCGGGACGTCAAGCCTCGTCGAGGATCTCGCCCGCTGGACCCGCAGCCACTTCCCGGGCGCGACGCGTACCCATGCTTGGTCGGCGCAGGATTACCACTCGATCCACGAGCTTCCCTACGCCGGTCCGCTGGCCCCTCACGACGATCGGATCATGGTCGCCTCCGGCTACGACAAATGGGGCATGACCAACGCGGTCGCCGCTGCGCTGGCCCTGTCGAGCTCGCTCCTGGGTGGGCACACCGAATGGGCAGCGGCCATGAGCAGTTGGAGCTCCCGGGAGGTGAAGGGTGCCGTGTCAGCGTTGCGGGTGAACGCGTCCGTCGGCATCGCACTGGGCACCGGGTGGATCGCCCCGCTGCTGCACGCGCCGGAGAAGCTGAACCCGGGGGAGGGCCGCGGCAGGGTGGAGCGAGGTGGCCTGACTCCGGTTGCCGTCTGCACCGTTGACGGGCAGACCGTCCGCCGTTCTGCGGTGTGCACACACCTGCACGGCATCGTCAGCTGGAACGACGCCGAGCGGTCCTGGGACTGCCCGCTGCACGGCTCGCGGTTCCGGCCCCAGGGATCGGTGATCGAGGGACCGGCCACCGAGGACCTTCCGCCCGCCTGAGCTTCGGGCACCTGCGGCGAGGGCGTGCCGCTTCAATCGGAGGCCGCTGCGCGGCGGGCGATCTCGTGAATGGGTCGTGCCGGTTCAGCAGCGGCCGGCGCGTCCGGCCGCGGTCAAGCACGGCGATCATCTCGTCGAGCTCGGCAACCATCGGGCGGCGGCGTCGCGCCACCCAGCCCGCGCCCCGCACCGCCATCAGCACTCCGCGCACCCAGTCCCGGTTCTTCGGGTTGTCGGCAAGGATGAAGGCGGTGTGCCGGACGGCGCTGCGAAAACGGCGGTGCAGCCAGGTGTTCCACAGCGTGTTGCGCATGCCGAACGCCCGGAGCCGGGGTGCGTTGGCCACGCTCGGTCGGTGCTGCATGACCGCGTCGGGCAGGTAACGCATGTGCCAGCAGGCCTGCAGGAACTTGAGGGCCAGCGTCTCCTCCTCCCCACCGAGGAAGAACTCGGGGTCGTAAGCCGCCAACCTCCCGGTAGGCCGCCGCCCGGACGATGCACGCGCCGCCCATGAAGCTGATCAGCACCGGGCCAGGGATACCCGCGTTGTCGGGGAGCGGGCTCGCGGCCATCTGGCTCGAGATGGGGTCGAGGTAGCTCTCCTGCGCGCCTGACCGCGGGCGGACCTGGATCCGGGTGTTGATCAGCGCCAGTCGCTCGTGACGGTCGAGAAGGTCGACGGCGGCGAGCAGACCGTCCCTCTTGTACCAGCCGTCGTCATCGGCGACGGCAACGTACGGGGTGGTCACGCGGTGCAGGCCGGCGTTGCGCGCCGCGGCCCGATGTTCTCCCCCATGACCGCTACCTGCAGGCCGGACCGTGTTCGCAGCACCTCGGCAGTGCCGTCGGTCGAGGCATTGTCGACGGCGATCACCGGAACGCCCAGCGCGAGCAGGTGGTCGAGTACCGGCGCGATCCGCTGCGCGCAGTTGTAGGTCAGCAGGACGACCGGGGGCAACTCCGAACTCGACTGGTGAGACCTGCCCGGGCCGAGAGAAAGGTCCCCGGCTGTCCGCGGGAAAACCCGGAGCGCCGACGGTCTGACAAGCGTTGCGTCAGCCGCGCAGTCCCCGGGCGGACAACGCGCCGAGGACGGTGAGCGTCGCGACCGCGGCGAAGGCCGCGAGCAGCGGGGCGCTCCAGGCGCCGGTCGCGTCGTGCAGCGCGCCCAGCACCACCGGCCCGAGGCAGGCGATGGTGTAGCCCCCGGTCTGCACGATCGACGACAGCAGGCGGTTCTCCCGCAGGTTCCTGGCCCGTAACACCACAACGGTGAACACGCACACGAACCCGCCGCCCTGCGCGGCGCCGCTCAGCGCGCTCCACAGCGCCCACAGGTCCGAGTCGAACAGCAGGCCGAGCGGCAGGAACGACCACAGCACGCCGTTGACCAGGAACGCCACCAGCGGCCCGCCGAACCGGTTGATGATCACCGGGGTGCCGAACGCTCCGATCAGGGCCGCGATCTGGAAGATCGAGGACGCCGCGCCGGCCTGGCCGCGGGTCATGCCCTGCTCGTCGCCGAGCAGGGTCGGCAGCCAGGCCGTCATCCCGTAGTAGGCGAAGGCCTGACCGGCGAAAGCGAGGGTGAGCATCCAGGTCGCCGGCCTGCGCAGCACGACGCCCACGCCGGTCCGGGCCGGCGCTTGCTGCGCGGCGGACGGTGTCGACCGGTCGGCGGACGCCGCATCCGGCTTCGATGCTGCCGGCTCTTTCGGACCGCTCTCAGGCCCTTTCGTCGGTCCCTCTGTGGCTGCTGTGGCTCGCCGCCGGGCGAGTGGCCACCAGACCAGCCCGGCGACCAGCGGAACGACGGCCCAGACGGCAAGGGCGGCCTGCCATCCCAGTTGGGCGGCGACGGGTCCGGTCACCGTCAGCATGATCATCGAGCCGATGTTGAGCACGGCCGTGTAGGTGCCGGTCATCATCGCCGCCCTGCCGCGGAAATCGCGGCCGATGATGATCGGTGCGACGACGTTGCCGACCGTGATGGCCAGGCCCATGACGACGGTGCCGGCCAACGCTGCCGGGATACCGCCGGCCGACCTCACCAGGATCCCGATGAGGATCCCGAGCAGGCTGGCCAGGGCGGCGCGCTCGACGCCCAGCTTTGCGATCACCACCGAGGCGCCTGGCGCAGCCACCCCGAAGCACAGCACCGGCAGGGTGGTGAGCAGGCCGACCGCGGTCGCCGTCATCCCGAGGTCGGCGGTCAGGTCCGTGGTGACGGTGGAGACAGCGACCAGCGGGCCGCGCAGGCACAGCGAGAGCAGGACCAGGCCGGTCAGCAGCAGCGAGGACGAACGGGTCGCAGTCCCGGTCGCCGTGCTCACGAAGTCGTTGGCTCGCCCAGGAAGGCTTCCAGCGCCTCCACCACCAGGGCATGGTCGGCGGCCTGCGGCAGGCCCGAAACGGTGACCGTTCCGATCACGCCGATGTCCCTGGCGATGATCGGGAACGATCCGCCGTGCGCTGCGTGCAGGAGCGGCTCCACCCCGGCGGACTCGTCCAGCGTCCTGTGGCCCAGCGCCAGCCGGCGACCGACCAGGTAGGAGGAATCGCCGAAACGGTTGACCACCCGCACCTTTCGCTCGATCCACTCGTCGTTGTCGGGTGCGGTCGCCGGGAGGGCGGCATGGAACAGCTGGTGGCCGTGCCGACGGATGTCCACGGTCACCGGGAGACCGCGCTCGCGCGCCATCGCGACCAGCAGGCACCCCAGCGCCCAGGCGTCATCGTTGTCGAAGTGGTCGAACTGCAGGCGCGTCTGCTGTTCGCGCAGCTGCTCGATCAGGGCCTCGAGGTCGGTGCGATCGCTCACCGCATCTCCTTTCCCGCGTCCGTCGCCTTGACGCACGCCCCTTGCCGCACGCCGGTGATCACTCTGCCGTACGCCGGCGGGTGCGCAGACCGGGTTGCGGCCACCGGAACACAGCCGCATGCGGCGACGAGACCGTTGACCGCCACAGACACCGGTTGTCCGGGAATGAAACTGCCGGAGCCGCTTGTTCTAATGTCGTTACATACTAGCGACGAAGGAGTGACGTCCGTGCCATTGGTACGTATCGATGTGCAGGAAGGCCGGTCGCCGGCGGAGCTCCGCCGGGTGGCGGACGTGGTGCAGGAGGTGATGCTGGAAGTGTTCGACGCCCCGGAACGCGACCGGTACCAGATCATCACCGTTCACCCGGCCGGTCAGATCATCGCCGAGGACACCAACCTCGGCTTCACCCGCACCGGCGACCTGGTCGTTCTGCAGATCTTCCAACAGGGCCGGACGGACGCTCACAAGGTCGCCGTCTACCGCCGCCTCGCCGAGCGGCTGAAGGCCGAGATCGGGCTCGAGCCGACGGACCTGATCGTCTCGGTGGTCGCGAACGAGCGCGCGGACTGGTCGTTCGGGCTGGGCCGGGCGCAGTTCCTGGAGGGCGATCTGTAGGTCGGATGGCGGCGGTGCAGTCGACGCCCGTCACTCCGCACCGTCCGGCCTGGCGCGCAGACCGTGCGAAAATCGGCCGGTGAGCGAGAGGAGTCGAACCCGGTGAGCGCTGACGCCCATGGCACTGCGGGCGCAACGGCCGCTCCGCCGGATCCGGCCCGCCGAATCGGATCGATCACCCGGGCGCTGTTGCTGGCCGCCCTGCCGGCTGTGGTCATCGGCGTCCTGCTCCGGTACTGGGTGGGCCACACCTGGCTGCTGTCGCTCAACTCGGACGAGGCCCTGGTGGGCCTGCAGGCCCGTGAGGTGCTGGACGGCACATTCCGGCTGATGGTGGCGGGCAACGACTACGGCTCCACCACGGAGTCCTACCTCGCAGCCCCGCTGATGCTGTTCAGCACGGGGGCGTGGCCGCTGCGATTGCTCGCCGCGGTGTTGTCGGTGGTCGCCGCGTATGCGCTGTTCCGGCTTGCCAGGCTGTTCTTCGCCGCCGCCCCTGCGCTCGCGATCGCGTTGGTGTTCTGGTCGGCGTCCGGGGCGATGGTGATCCTCTGGTCCCGCCCGTACATGGGGTACCCGACCGGTATCGCCGCACAGATCGCCGGTGTGGCACTTGCCTGCTACGCCATGCGTTCCCCGCGGCGGCTGGGCCGGACTGCGCTGCTCGCCGGTCTGGCCACCGGCTTCGCCGTGTGGAGCCACCCGATGTTCGGGATCGTCGCGCTGCTCGCGCTGATCCCGCCGACGGTGCTGCACCGCACCCGGTGGCGCGAGTGGTGGCTGCCGGTGGCTGCCGGCGGCCTCATCGGAGTCCTGCCGTGGATCGTTTACATCCTGACCAACGGCGCCCCGGCCCAGGCGCAGGCGACGGTTCAGGCGACCTATCCCGAACGTCTGCAGATCTTCGCCACCGAGCTGTTGCCGCGCGCCTTCGGGCTCCGGCTGCCGGACGGCCGCTGGCTGGCGCCGGTTCCCCTCGTTCAGCTCGCCGCCGCGGTGTTGATCATCGGCGCGTTCGCCGGTCTGGTGCTGCTGGTGGCGAAGAAGGGATCAGCCGCACTGCCGGTGCTGGTCGCCGGCTTCCTCGCCTTCCCGTGCCTCGCGGTGTTCCCGCAGTTGGCCTTCTCGGCGGACGCCAGGTACGCGCTGCCGTTCCTGCCGCAACTGCTGATCGGGCTGGGCGCGTGGTTGCTGCTACTGCCTGCACGTGTCCGGGAGTCGCCGTGGCTGGTGGCCGCGTTGCCGACGGCCTGGGCACTGCTGCTCTGTGTTCCGGTGCTGTCCCAGCAGGCGAGCTGGACGCTGACCGACCCCGAACGCGCGCCGTCGGCGGTTGTTCGTGCGCTCGACGAAGCGGGTGTGCAGTACGTCCGCGGCGACTACTGGGCGACCTACCTGATCGACTACCTGGCCGACGGCCGGCTCGCGGTGCGGCCCGACTTCCCCATTCGGCTCCAGGCGGAGGCCGCCGCCGTGGACGCCGCCGACCCGGACCGGGTCGCGCTGGTCTATGTGTCCGGGGTGCCGCCCACCCTGGTCCTGCCGCGTTCGGACTACCAGCTGATGCAGATCGACGGCTACGACATCTACCTGCCGCCCGGGCTCCGCTGAGCCGCGGTCGGGGTGAGCGGGGAATCTTGGTTGGATGCTCAAGTGCATCCCCCCGAACTGGATCTGGCTGAACCGAATCCGGCCGAACCCAGCCCACCGTCCGGCGACGGATTCGGCTTCACCGTCGGCAGCCGGCTGCCCGATGCGCTCGGCAGGACCGGCCGGATCAGCACCCCGCACGGCGTGATCGACACCCCGGCGTTCATCGCCGTCGGCACCAAGGCCACCGTCAAATCGGTGCTTCCGGAGTCGATGCAGCAGTTGGGCGCGCAGGCCGTGCTGGCGAACGCCTATCACCTCTATCTGCAGCCCGGGCCCGACATCGTCGAGCTGGCAGGCGGTCTCGGGGCGTTCATGCATTGGCCGGGGCCGACGTTCACCGATTCCGGCGGATTCCAGGTGCTCTCGCTGGGGGCCGGGTTCAAGAAAGTGCTGGCCATGAACGTCGACGGCATGCAGGCCGACGATGTCATCGCGCCCGGCAAGAACCGGCTGGCCACCGTCGACGACGACGGCGTGACGTTCAAGTCGCACCTCGACGGCTCGCTGCACCGGTTCTCGCCCGAGGTCTCGATGCAGATCCAGCACCAGCTCGGCGCGGACATCATCTTCGCCTTCGACGAGTGCACGACGCTGATGAACACCCGGCCGTACCAGGAGCGGTCGGTCGTCCGCACCCAGGCGTGGGCCGAGCGCTGCATCGACGAGCACCACAGGCTCACCGTCGAGCGTGCCGGGAAGCCGTACCAGGCACTGTTCGGGGTGGTGCAGGGCGCGCAGTACGAGGACCTGCGCCGGCAGGCCACTCGGGACCTGGTGCCGCTCGGCTTCGACGGGTATGGCATCGGCGGGGCGTTGGAGAAGCAGAACCTCGGCACCATCGTCCGCTGGGTCTGCGAGGAGCTCCCCGACGACCGGCCGCGGCACCTGCTGGGCATCAGCGAACCGGACGACATGTTCACCGCCATCGAGAACGGCGCCGACACCTTCGATTGCGTCTCGCCGTCCAGGGTCGCGCGGAACGGGTCGATCTACTCCGAGGACGGCCGGTACAACCTGACGAACGCGCGATTCCGGACCGACTTCGGACCGCTCGATGACGGGTGCGACTGCTACACCTGCGCCAACTACTCGCGGGCGTACGTCCACCACCTGTTCCGTGCGAAGGAGATGCTGTCCGCGACGCTCTGCACGATCCACAACGAGCGGTTCGTCGTCCGGCTCGTGGACCGGATCAGGGCGAGCATCGGGGATGGATCGTTCACGGGGTTCCGTGCGGAGTTCCTCGGTCGCTACTACGCCGGGCGGCGGCCCGCGCCGACCGCGGCGCCGGGAACGTAACCGGGCTCGTTCCGTTTGACCAGCGCGATCACCGGATAGGTGACCGGCAGGAAGACGACCTCGACCAGCACCTTGTAGACGTACCCGGTGATCACGTAGTTGAGGAAGTCAGCGCCGGTGATGACGCCGTAGAACGCGATGCTGCAGAAGACCAGCGTGTCGGCCAGTTCGCCGACCAGCGTCGACCCGATCAGCCGCGCCCAGAGGGCCTTCTCCTTGGTCCGCTCCTTGATCTTGACCAGTACGTACGCGTTCAGCAATTGCCCGGCCAGGAAGCCGCAGACGCTGGCCAGCACGATCCGCGGGACGAAGCCGAGCACCGCCTCGAACGCGTCCTGGTTCTCGTACCCGTCGGCCGGCGGCGCGATCTGGACCAGCCAGAACGTCAGGGCCGCAAGGATGCTCAACCCGAAGCCGAGCAGGATGGCCCGCTTCGCTCTCCGGAATCCGTAGACCTCGCTGAGCACGTCGCCGAGGATGTAGGTGAGCGGGAACAGGAACGCCCCGCCGTCGGTGATGATCGGGCCGAACTCGATCAGCTTGGTGGCGCCGATGTTGGAGATCAGCAGCAGGCCGCAGAACAGCGCGACGATGATCTCGTAGTTCCCGGACCGGACCGGCGAGGTCGCAGGGTCGTTGGGCAGGGTTGTCACCCGGTCATCCAACCAGCCATTTCGGGGAGTCAGGACCGTTCGGGGTGCACGATCCACGGCTCGCGCGGCAGCCGCGCCGGGTCGAACCCGGCGAGCAGCTGTTCGGGCGTGACGTCAGCCCCGGAGCGGGCCAGGCCCAGCGATCCGGCAATCATGGTGAGCACCGCGCGCGGACCTGAGCCGTCAGCGGCGAGGTCGGTCAGGGTGACGGCACCGTCCCGCTTCGCCAGTCGCTGACCCTCCGCGTTGAGTGCCAGTGGCACGTGGGCGTAGGTCGGCGACGGGAGCCCGAGCAGCGAGCCGAGGTACGCCTGCCGAGGCGCGGAGGCGAGCAGATCGTCACCCCGGACGATCTGGTCGATGCCCTGTGCGGCGTCGTCCACCACCACGGCAAGGTTGTATGCGGCGACCCCGTCGTTGCGGCGCAGGACGACGTCGTCGACGACACCGGTGAAGCTGCCGGCCAGCTCGTCGTGGATCGTCCAGTGGTCGGCTTCGGCTCTCAGCCGCAGCGCGCCCGGCCGCCCGGCCCGCCTGCGTTCCGCGATCTGAGCGGTGGTCAGATCGCGGCAGGTGCCGGGGTACGAACCCTCGGCAGCGGGACCGGCGGGACCGGCGGGACCGGCGGGACCGGCTGGGCGAGTGGGGTGCGGGGCAGAGGCGGCTTCCCTGATCTCGCGGCGGGTGCAGAAGCACTCGTAGGTCATCCCGCGCTCCGTCAGCCGGTCGATGGCCGACCGGTACAGGGACGTCCGGTGGGACTGATAGGCGACCGGGCCGTCCCAATCCAGGCCGAGCGCCGCCAGGTCGCCGAGCTGCCGGGCGTCCGCGCCGGGATGCACCCGATCGAGGTCCTCCATCCTGACCAGGAAGCGCCGCCCGGTGGAGCGTGCGAAGAGCCAGGCCAGCAGCGCCGTCCGGAGGTTGCCGATGTGCAGGTCGCCGGACGGGCTGGGGGCGAACCGGCCCGCTGCGGGGGTCAGACCCGGAGCCGGGTTGGAGGTCGTCATCGCCGATCATTGTGCCCATGGGCACCGCATCGACACTGAATCTCGAGCCTGCGGTCGCCGAGTATCTGGCTGCGCTGGTCGAGCGCTCCCGGCAGATTCTCGGCGACGACCTGGTGGGCGTGTACCTGGCGGGCTCCTTGGCGTTCGATGCCTACGAACACGGCCGTAGCGACATCGACATCGCCGTCGTCTGCGCGACTGAACTCGACGACGACCGCAAACACGCGATTGTCGAAGCACTGCGCCACGAATCGCTGCCGTGTCCCGCCCGTGGACTCGAGCTGGTCGTCTACTCCGCCGCCGCGGCGGCCGCCGGCGGACCCGCCCCGGGATTCGAGGTCGAACTGAACACCGGCCCGCGGATGGCTTATCGCGTCACCTACGCCGGCACCGATCGGCAGGAGCGCGACGGCACCTTCTGGTACGGCATCGACCGCAGCATCCTCGCCGAATGTGGCGTTGCGGTGGTCGGGCCGCCTGCTGCGGAGGTGTTCGGCCGGATCAGTGATGCCGACCTGCTCAACCTCCTGCTGGCGTCGCTGCGCTGGCACCTGGCGGCCGACGACGAGACTGCTGACGTCCACACCCAGGACGGTGATGACGACAGGCCCGGGGCCGCCTGGACCGACGACGCGGTGCTGAACGCCTCCCGGGCACTGGTCCGAGGGCGGACAGGGCGGTGGCTCGGCAAGCAGGCGGCGGGTCGTTGGTTGATGGAGAACAGCGCGACCTGGGAGGGTCCTGCGCCTGATCAGGGCGTGCCTGATCGGGGCGTGCCGGAGCCGGCGGCACTCGATCGAGCTGTACTCGAGCAGGCGCTGGCCGCGCGCGGCGGCGGTCCGGCACCGGGTGTGCGACGTGCTCGGCTGTTCCAACGGCAGGTATTGACCGAACTGTTGCGCCCCTCCGGACGCTGAGCGGCCGCCCGTCAACCGCCGGACGGCGCGCCGGAGGTCGGTGTGGCCTCCAGTCGGCGCTCGTCCGCCGTCACAGACGCCTGCTCGTGCGCTTCCTGGCCTGCGATGTCCGGCGGATCGGGTTCGGAGGGGCTACCGGCGATGAGGTCGCTCACCCACCGCCACTTCGGGTCCCAGCGCCGGTCGAACTTCGCCGCCCGCGCGATCGCGCGCTTCTCGCGCTTCCCGCGGTACAGATGCCGCGCCCACCACGAGTTCGGCCGGGCCAGCCTGATCGCGCAGACCCAGGCGACGATGGGCAGGAAACAACTGATCAGCGCGGCCCGGTATTTGGCCTTGAGCAGACAGATCACGATCAGCAGGGCCTGGATCAGCAACCCGGTCAGCAGCGTCAACCGGATGCTCAGTTCGCCGGCGCCGATGTCATCCACGCCCAGCGGACTGGTGCCGAGCATGACGAAACCGATGCAGGCCGCTGTCAGCCCGGCCAATTCGACGGAGACCCGGCCCTCCTCTGTCCAGTACACGTCCTCGAGGTGCAGGATCAGCGCGAACTCGTCCAGGATGAGGGACGTCCCGACTCCGATGATCACCGCGGCGATCTCGATCCAGGGCGATCCCGGCCCGCGGATGGCCATCAAGGCACCGAAGATCAGCAGCAGGATTCCCGGCACCGCGTGATGGATGTGCACGCCGCTGGAGGAGACGTTGTTCTTGAACGGTCCGACACCGGCGCGGATCATCCTGGTGATCGCTCGGGTGAGGATGAACGTCACCACGAAGGCACCCAGGCACAGCAGCATCGGGAGCTTGCCCGGCTCCACGATGTTGTCGTACCACCAACCGCCGTCCATGGATCGATGGTAGGCAGCGACCGTCCGTTGTGCGCCGGTTCCGCACCGAAGAGTGCGAGCCGTCCTCTCAGGTCACTGACGGTGAGGGGCACCGGCGCATCGCCGATGAATCCCGCCGAGAAAAGCCGGCGACCCTCTTCATCCCTCCGAGGTGAGGTGCACGTCCGACGGGCGCCGTTACCGTCCTGATTCATGGCGGTGGTCCCTGGTGTGGCGGCGTTGCGGGCGTACCGCCTGGGGTGGTTGCGCAAGGACGTCGTCGCGGGACTGATCCTGACCGCGTTGCTGGTGCCGCAGGGGATGGCGTACGCAGAATTGGCCGGCCTGCCGCCGATCACCGGGCTCTACACGTCCATCCTGTGCCTCGTCGGGTACGCGGTCTTCGGCCCCTCGCGGGTGCTGGTGCTGGGGCCTGATTCGTCGCTCGGGCCGATGATCGCAGCCTGCGTCATACCGTTGGTCGCGGCGAACGGCGATCCGGCCAAAGCCGTCGCGTATGCCTCGATGCTGGCGCTGATGGTCGGCGGCCTGACCGTGCTGGCCGGGGTTTTCAAGCTCGGGTTCGTCGCGGAACTGCTCTCCAAACCGACCCAGATCGGGTACATGAACGGCCTTGCCCTGACGATCGTCATCGGGCAACTACCGAAACTGTTCGGATTCTCGGTCGACGGGGACGGCCTCATCGAGGAGACCGCCGGGTTCTTCGGTGCGCTGGCGGACGGCGAAACCGTCTCTGCCGCACTGCTGATCGGCGTGATCTCGCTGGTGATCATCCTGGCATTCCAACGGCTGCTGCCGAGGATCCCCGGGGTCCTGGTGGCGGTGGTGCTGGCGATCGTGGCGGTCAACGTGTTCGACCTGACCGACCGTGGCGTCACGGTGGTCGGGCCGCTGCCCGAGGGGTTCCCGCCGTTCACGATCCCGACGGTTCCGGTGAGTGACCTGGCGCTGCTGTTCGCGGGAGCGCTGGGCATCGCCCTGGTCTCGCTGACCGACACCATCTCCACGGCGTCGGCATTCGCCGCCCGCAGCGGCGATCAGATCAACGGAGACCGGGAGATGATCGGCATCGGGGCCGCGAACATCGCGGCCGGCTTCTTCCAGGGATTCCCGGTGAGCACCAGCGGATCCCGCACGGCGGTCGCCTGGCAGAACGGCGCCAAGACGCAGGTCACCGGACTGGTCGGGGCCGCGGCGATCCTGCTGCTGCTGTTGTTCGCACCGGGCCTGCTGCGGAACCTGCCACAGCCGACCCTGGCCGCGGTGGTCATCGCGGCGTCGCTGTCGCTGGCCGACATCGGCGGGTTGCGCCGGCTGTGGAAGCAGCGCAAGTCCGACTTCGCCCTGGCGACAGCGGCTTTCCTCGGTGTTGCGCTGCTCGGGGTGCTACCGGGCATCGCCCTTGCGGTCGCACTGTCGATCCTGGATGTCTTCCGGCGGGTGTGGCGTCCGTACCAGGCGGTGCTCGGCCGGGTGGACGGCATGCCCGGCTATCACGACAGCAAGGTCCACCAGTCCGTCGCGTACCTGCCTGGCCTGGTGATCTACCGATTCGACAGTCCGCTGTTCTTCGCCAATGCCAACACCTTCCGCGACACGGTGCTGCGACTGGCCGACGCCGACCCCCGCCCCGCGTGGATCCTGGTCGCCGCCGAACCGATCACGGACATCGACACCACTGCCGCCGACATGCTCGAGGACCTTGACCTCACGCTGAACGCCAACGGCACGAGCCTCGTGTTCGCGGAGATGAAGACGCCCGTCCGGCGGAAGGTCGAACGGTACGAGCTGACCAACACCATCGACCCGAATCACTTCTTCCAGACCATCACCGAAGCGGTCCACGCCTACCGTGACTCCACCGGCGCCGAGTGGACGATCACCCCCGAGCACACCTGACGCGGCGGGTCACCCGGTGTCGCCCAGCGCTGTCCGCAGGTCGGCGCGCGAGCTGACGCCGAGCTTTGCGAACACCTTGCGCAGGTGGTACTCCGCGGTGCGGGCGCTGATGAACAGCCGTGCTCCGATGTCGCGATTCGTGAGACCGTCACGGGCGAGCCGGGCCACGGTGAACTCCTGAGCGGTGAGCTGATCCAGCCCTTCGGTGGCCCGCACGCGGACGACCTCGCCGGTCGCCTGCAGCTCACGCTGGGCGCGCTCGGCGAAGCCGCTCATGCCGCAGGCGAGCAGCCCCTCGTACGCCGGCCGGAGTTGCGCACGGGCCTCGACCCGCCGGCCCCGACGGCGCAGCATCTCCCCGTACAGCAGCTGGCTGCGGCCGACGAGCATCGGTACCCGGACCTGCCGGAAGCGCTCGATCGCCTCGCGGTACAGGGCTGCAGCGTCGTCGCCGTCCTGCAGCTGGGCATTGACCAGCGCCATGAAGGCCATCGCCCAGTCGCTCTCGCCGACCGGCTGGGTGACGGCGGCAAGCCGATTCGCTGCCTCATCCGCGACGTCACGCTCGCCGATACGTGAGGCCGCTTCCACCACCTCCAGCAGGGTGCGCATCGCGTGACCCAGCTCGTGCGTGTACGGCATCTCGCCGCGACCGGAGGCCAGAGCCTCGCTGTACCGTCCGGCACCGTTGTAGACGAGGGCCTCGGCCATGTTGGCGACGGTCAACGCGTAGCCCTCGCCGCGAGCGTGGGCGTCGGCCCGGAGGTGCCGTGCTCGACTCTCCACCTCGTCCACCTGCCCGCGGTAAGCCGCGACGAAGATCCGGCCGTACCGGGGCAGTGGCTGGCCCGTGACGGACAGGATGGCGTCGATCTCGTCGCAGATGGCCTCGGCGGCATCCAGCCGGCCGTCGAACGTGGTGGCGACCATCTGGATGCCCAGGGCCATCGGGAGCACGGTGAGAATGCCAGCGTCCCTTGCCAGTTCCACCTGCTGATGGGCGAGGCTGCGGAGCGCGTCGGCGTCCCAGAGGTCTTGCGCTGCACGGGCGCCGAACCACATCCAGTGCAGCTCGCGGGCATCGTGCGGCTGCTCGAGGAAAGCGCGCAGTGCTCGCCTCACCGCCGGCAGCGCCGCTTCCTGCCCTCGCGCGAAGAGCAGTGCCTGGCCGCGAAGGATCAGGTCCTGTGCGCGCTCGGACCGGTCGCCGGCGGTCGCTTCGAGGATCGCTGCCGAAATCTCTTCGACAGCACCAGGTTCGCCGAGACGGCCCGCGTACAACGCTGCAGCAAGGGCTTCCATGTAGGTGTCCCGCGCGAGCGAACGGTCCAGCGGCTCGAGGTTCTTCGCCGCGGCGAGCAGTTGTCGCGGTGAACTTCGGTCCCGGCGCAGCGCATACCCGGCCCTGGCACGCAGTCGTTCGACCAGTGCTTTTTGCAGCGCTGTGAGGGGTAGATCGCGAGCGCTGTCGAGCAGGCGTAGCGCGATCTCCGGTGCACCCGCGTTGTGTTTGGCCTCGGCCGCCGCGATCAGCCGCTCGGCGCGCAGGGACGGCTCGGGCGACAGCTCCGCCGCCCGCTCGAGAAATGCGCCAGCGGCGGCGACCCCGCCCCGGATGCGCGCGCGGTCGGCCGATCGCTCGAGGTCGACGGCCACGTCCTCGTCCGGCAGCGCCGTCGCACCGGCACGATGCCACGCCCGCCGGTCGGGATCCCGATCGACGGGCGTCGCGGCGGCGAGCGCTCCGTGAACGGCTCTCCGGTCCTCCGGTGACGCCGCCTGGTAGACCGCGGACCGGATCAGCGGGTGCCGGAACCCGACCCGGGTCCCGATGACGAGTGCGCCGGCCTGCGCAGCGACGTCGAGGTCCTCGGCGTCCAACCCCAGCAGCTCCGATGCCCGCCACAGCAGCCCGGGGTCACCGGTCGGGTCCGCGGCCGCCAGCAGGAGCAGCGTGCGGGTGGTGCTCGGCAGCGGCTCGAGGCGCGCGAGAAGGCTTTGCTTGATGCGGCTCTCGACCGGCATGGAGCGGGCGAGGGCGAAGCCACCCGCCATGTCTGTGGGTAGCGCCCTGGGTAGCTCCAGTAGCGCCAGTGGGTTTCCACGGCACTCGGTGATGAGCTGATCGCGGACACGCTCGTCGATGGCCCCTGGCAGCGCCATGCGGAGCAACTGGCGGGAGTCACCGTCCCCCAGGCTTTCGACGGCGAGCTGCGGCAGGTCGGCGAAATGCTCGTCGACCTCGCGCATCGCCACGACGATCACGATTCCTTCGTCACTCAGGCGCCGGGCGGTGAAGGCAACAACCCGCGCGGACACTTCGTCGAGCCACTGCGCGTCATCGACGACGCACAGCAGGGGGCGCGCGCCGGCAATCTCGGTGAGCAACCCCTGTACGGCCAGCCCCACGACGAACGGATTGGGAGGGTGCGCCTCGCGCAGACCGAACGCCGCCTCCAGGGCGTCACGCTGCGGCTGTGGTAGCTGCCGCGACGCGGCCATCAGGTGACCGCACAACAGTTGCAGGCCGGCGTAGGGGAGTTCCATCTCGCTCTCCGACGCGACCATCCGCTCGACCCGCACGGCGGGTGCGGACTTCTCGGCGACGCGGTCCAGCAGCGCGGTCTTGCCGACCCCGGCCGCACCGGACAGCACGAGTGCACCGCTGTGCCCGCCGCGGGCGCGCGTCACAGGCGCCATCAGCTGCGCCAGGAGTTGGTCACGGCCGAGGAAGGGGACCGCCGCGTCGCCGGGGGAGCGCAGCACGAGGCGCTGGTTCACGGGACGGAACTCGCCCGGTGCTGGCGCTGCATTCGCTTCTCCTGCCGGCTGCTCGATGCGGCAATCTCGAACTCTAGAAGGTCACCCCGCCGATGGGTAGCTCTGCGGATGCACTCGGTTGGCCCGCCGGATCGGCGTTCGGGTGCATCCCCGGATTCCCGCTGGGGTCCTGGTGGCCGGGCTGGGGACGCGACCGGTCGGTCCGACGGACTCGGCCGGCCAGAGAGTTTTCGACGATGAGTTCTTGTACATCGGCGGAGCCGGGTCAGACCGGCAAAGGTGACAGGACCATTCCCATGAAATCCCCGCGACTCGGATCGAGCACGACCACCACCGTTTCGGACCTGCCAACAGATTTCATGGCTCTGCGGCCGCGACTGTTCGGAATCGCCTTCCGCATTCTCGGCAGTTCGGCGGACGCCGAGGATGTTCTGCAGGACGTGTGGATCCGCTGGCAGCGGACCGACAAGACGGAGGTCCGCGATCGGACAGCCTTCCTGGTGACCGCCACGACGCGCGTCGCGCTCACCGCTGCGACATCCGCCCACGTGCGCCATGAGTTTCCGATCGGTGACGGGATGTCGTCCGCCGCTCGCGCCATCGGCGACCCGGCCGCCGCCGCCGAGCGGGCAGAAGCCCTCGATTTCGCCGTGGCCTTCCTGCTGGAGCGTTCGTCTCCGCTGGAATTCGCTGTCTTCGTCTTGCGGGAGGGTTTCGACTACCCATTCCGCGATATTGCCCGAACGCTGGAAATTGGCGAGTCGAATACCCGGCAGATTGCCCGGCGGGCACGGATGCGGCTGTCCGGTCAGCAGCGGATGCCGGTGGATGACGCGCAGCTCAACTGCCTGCTCGGCGCCTTCCGCGGCGCCGCGGCCACCGGCGAGATGGCAACTCTGGAGCGGGTCCTCACCGACACGGTCGGTCGCCGGCAGGTGGCCTGAGGGTGGCCTGTCGGGACCCGCGGACGGCGCGGCGAGGCGTGGGCGCACTTGAGGAATTTTTGACGCGCGCGAAAAACCCTGCCCCGGAGGTGGGCTCCGGGGCAGGGTTCGGCAGAGCCCTATCGGGCGTCGACGCCCGCCGTGTGGAGGATGGCGGTCGTCACCTCGTCCGGACAGGACACGCTCAATGCGTGCGATGCCCCGGCGACCTCGTGGGTTCCACGAGAACCGGCGCGCTCGGCCATGTATCGGATCAGCTCGGCCGGGATGTTGCGGTCGTCGCTGCCGAAGACGAACCAGGACGGGATCGTCTGCCACGCGGGGGTGCTGGTCGGCAGGCCGGTCGTAAGGGCAGCCCCGGTGACGGGGCGCTGCGTCGCGGCCATCAGAGCTGCCGTCCCGGCCGGGACATCGGCAGCGAACTGCTGATGGAATGACCCGGTCGTGATGGTGAACTCGTTGCCACCGCCGGAGAGCGGGTGGGCGGCGAGGGCGGAGGCGAGGGTGCTGCCGGGGAACTTGCCGGACAGTTCCAGGGCGGACTCGCCATGCTCGGGCGCGAACGCCGAGACATAGGTCAGCCCGACGACCTGCTCGTTGCCGGCTGCTGCTTCGGTGATCACGATCCCGCCGTAGGAATGACCGACCAGGACGACGGGACCGCCGACTCCGGCGATGACATCGCGGACGTAGGCGGCGTCACCGGCGACACTGCGCAAGGGGTTCGCGGCGGCCGTGACCTCGAAGGAATGCTGCCGGAGTCGTTCGATGACTGGGTTCCAGCTCGCTGATTCCGCGAAGGCGCCGTGGACGAGCACGATCGCGGGCTTGGTCTCGGGATTGGTCTCGGACATGGTCTCGGGCATGGTGTTGTCTCCTTTTCGTGAACGGATCCGGCGTCGCGCCGGCCGTTGATGTCAGACGGTCTTGAGAATGAATTCGAGGTCCATTGCAATGTCGATCCTGTCGGCGACGACGGCATTGCCGGCACCGAATGCGGCGTCATAGCTCACGCCGTACGCCTTTCGGGAGATCGCGGTGGTTGCGGTGAATCCCGCCCGGGTGTAGCCGAAGGCGTCAACGGTCTCTCCGAGGAATTCGACGTCCAACTCGACCTCATGGGTGATGCCGCGAATCGTCAGCAGGCCGGCCAGCGTGAACTTGTCGCCGGCGACATTTTCGACGGACGTGGAGAGGAATCCGATGGTCGGATGGTTCTCGACGTCCAGGAAGTCGGCGGACCGGACGTGGGCGTCACGCTGCTTCTGCTTGGTGTCCACACTGGTGGCGTCGATGTCCGCGGTGGCGGTCGCCCATGCTATGCCGCCCTCCCCGACGTACAGCGTGGCCGAGTTGATGGCGAAGGTGCCCCGGGCCCGGCCGACGGCCATGTGCCGGACTGTGAACGAGACATCGGAATGCACGGTGTCCGCGGTCCAGGTGCCGGCGGTCAGTGGGAGGGTCGCAACGGAAGTGGTCATGGAACTGGTTCCTTTCTTGGTGACGGTGCGCTGTGAACTCGGTCGACGGGGGAGGCCGCCCGGCGTGGGCGGCCACCCCCGGCTGCGGGAGCTGCCCGCCCGGCGTAGACGGTGTTCCCGCACTGCTGCTGTGTCGATTGCTGCTGGCCTATTTCTGCTGGGCCAACCACTGGTCGAAGGTGATCGCCCCCAGCGAGGCGCCCTGTCCCGGGACGAGAGTCCGGTCGTCGAGGAGAACTCCGTAGTAGGGCGCCTGCTCGTCGGTGACGACATCGCGCGGGTCGCCCTTGGCTGCGAGGTACGTGCGGACCAGCTGGTCGAGCCGGTACTGCTCCGGGCCGGCGATCTCCGTTACCCCGTTCAGCGGCTGGCCCACCGCGACACGACCGACACCGGCAGCGACGTCGTCGGATGCCATCGGCTGGATCGGCGCAGAGGGCAGCCGTACCGTGCCGTCGACAGTGCTGAAGTCGGCGATGGCCTTGATGAACTCGAAGAACTGGGTCGCGTGCACGATCGAGAAAGCCAGGCCCGATTCCCGGATCAGCGACTCCTGGGCGCTTTTCGCGCGGAAGTAGCCGGACTCCTGCAGGCGTTCGGTGCCGACCACGGACAGGGCGACATAATGGCCGACCCCGGCCTGCTCCGCGTGCTTGAGCAAATTCGTGGTGGCGGTCCGGAAGAATTCCATGACCGGCTCGTCGGCGAACGACGGCGAGTTCGACACGTCGACCACCACGTCCGCGCCCTCGAGCGCCTCGGCCAACCCTTCCCCGGTGATGGTGTTCACGCCGGTGTTCGGTGCAGCTGCCACCGCCTCATGGCCGTGCTCGCTGAGCTTGGCGACCAGTTTCGAGCCGATCAGTCCGGTCCCGCCGATCACGATGATCTTCATGGCATTGCTCCTTCGTCGGTCGTGGTTTTCCGCGACCCGCAGTGGCGCGGGCGGCGACAACAGGAGGACCGCGCGCCGAGCGGATTTGTGACAAAGCTGCACATCAGTTGGCTCGCCGTGCAGGTCAGGCGTCGAGAGCGTCACCGTCATGGCGCATATGGCCGAAGCCGGACCGGTCGAGTGACGTCTCCGCAGCGCTTTCGGCGCTCCCGGGCGGAGAAGTCCCTGCGGGTGTGGCAGTGAACCGGTGCGGTGCGGTCGGCACCCGCCCCCGAAGCGGTTCGCGCACAATCGACTCATGACGACCCGCCTGCCCAGATCCGTTCGCCCGGTACCACCCGGCCCCGGCCAGGAATCGGTCTGGGACTACCCACGCCCGCCTGCGCTCGAGCGCTCCGACCGCAGGGTCGTGGTGCAGAGCGGCGCGGTCGTCATCGCCGACAGCACGTCCGCCTGGCGGGTGATGGAAACGAGTCACCCGCCGACCTGGTACATCCCCCGGGCGGACGTCAGCGATCTGTACGTTCGGCGGTCGGCCGCTCGCAGCTCGGTGTGCGAGTGGAAGGGTGCGGCGACCTACTGGGACGTCGTGATCGGGGGGTCGACCATCCCGGCGGTCGGCTGGAGTTACGAGAACCCGACGCCACGGTTCGTGCCGATCACCGGCCACCTGTCGTTCATGCCCGGGCAGATCGAGTGCTTCATCGACGACGAGCGGGTACAGCCGCAAGCCGGCGGTTTCTACGGCGGCTGGATCACCGCCGACGTCGTCGGGCCGTTCAAGGGCGAGCCGGGGTCCTGGGGCTGGTAACCCGGTCGGTCCTCAGGCCGCCGATGACGACGCCACGGCCGGCGGGACATGCAGCGCAGGCGGTTTCACCGGCAGCAATGCGAGCAGACCGGCGCCCAGCACCAGCAGGATGCCGACGATGCCGGCCCGGTCGGCGCCGAAGACGAAGGTGAAGAAGCCGAACAGCGCAGGCGCCAGGAACGACACCGCTCGGCCCGTGGTGGCGTACAGCCCGAACAGCTGCCCCTCCTTGCCGATCGGGGCGAGCCGCGCCAGGAACGTCCGGGACGAGGACTGCGCAGGCCCCACGAACAGGCACAGGATCAGCCCGAAGATCCAGAACATCGTGGGTCCGGAGACGAACAGCAGGATGCCGCCGGCGATCAGCATCCCGCTCAGCGACACCACGATCACCGTCTTCGGGCCGAGCTTGTCGTCGAACCGCCCCGCCGTCAGCGCCCCGACCGCGGAGACCACGTTGGCGGCGACGCCGAAGATCAGCACGTCGGCGGAGTTGATGCCGTAGACCGTCACGGCGAGCACCGCGCCGAAGGTGAACACAGCCGCCAATCCGTCCCGGAACAGCGCGCTCGCCCCAAGGAAGTACACGGTGTGCGGGCTGCTGCGGTAGAGCTCGCGCAGGTCGCGGAACAGCACTCCGTAGGAGGCGAAGAAACCGACCCGCTTGGCGGCCGGCAGCGCCGGCATCTCGGGCACGGCCAGCAGCACCGGGATCGCGAAGATCCCGAACCAGGCCGCCGCGAACAGCGCGACCATCCTGATGTTCAGGCCGTCCTGCGACGTCACGCCGAACCAGCCCACATCGGGCGCGATGAACCCGACGTAACAGATCAGCAGCAGCACGATGCCGCCGAAGTAGCCCATGGACCAGCCGAAGGCGGAGACCCTGCCGATGTTCGCCGGCGTCGAGACCTGGTGCAGCATCGCGTTGTAGGACACTTCCGCGAATTCGAAGAAGATCGATCCCAGGCCCATCAGCAGCAGACCCAGCCACAGGTAGTGGTAGTCGTTCTGAACCCAGAACAGGCCGACCATGGCCAGCACCGTCAGCCCGGTCCAGATGCCCAGCGAGAGTTTCCGGCGGCCGCCCGCGTCGGCCCGCTGACCGGTGACCGGCGCGAGGACGGCGATGAAGAATCCGGCGAGGCCGAGCGACCAACCGAGCCAGGTGTTGGCGGTGATGTCGCCCGGCAGATCGTCACCGACGGCATCGGTGAGATAGACGGAGTAGACGAACGTGATGATGACGGCGTTGAACGCCGCCGACCCCCAGTCCCAGACGCCCCAGGCGAAGATCCGCCCGCGGGTGACCGGCGCCGCGGGCACGGTGGTGCCCGCCGGCGTGCTCACTGGTCGATCCGTGTGCCCATGAGGCTCAGGCTAAGCCGGTCGACCTGTCCCGGCACGCAGGCGCAGGCAATGATGGCCAGCGTGACCCTGGATGACACCCCGGCGGCCGACATCGTCGACCGCCTGCGTCGGGTGGTTCGCGGTGAGGTCTCGGACGGGACCCGCCGGCGCGCCGAGTACTCCAGCGACGCCGGCAACTACCGGGTGCTGCCGCTGGTGGTCGTCGCGCCGGCGGACGTCGACGACGTGCTCGCCGCGCTCGAGGTCAGCAGGGACACCGGGGTCCCACTGACCAGCCGCGGCGGCGGCACGTCCATCGCCGGCAACGCGATCGGCACCGGCATCGTGCTGGACTTCGCCCGCCGGATGAACCGGGTCCTCGACCTCGACCCCGGAAGCCGTACCGCGCTGGTGCAACCCGGGGTGGTGCTGTCCGACCTGCAGCGCGCCGCCGCGCCGCACGGGCTGCGCTTCGGTCCCGATCCGTCGTCGCAGAACCGGGCGACGCTCGGCGGGATGATCGGCAACAACGCCTGCGGGCCGCACGCCGTTGCCTACGGCCGGACCGCCGACAACGTCACCGCGCTCACCGTCGTCGACGGCACCGGCCGGCAACTCCGGACGGCCGACGGGCTGGCGCCGTTGCCAGGGTTGGAAGCTCTGGTGGCGGGCCATCTCGACGTGCTGCGGACCGAGTTCGGCCGGTTCCCCCGCCAGGTGTCGGGCTACTCGCTCGAGCATCTGCTCCCCGAACGCGGCCGCGACCTGGCCCGCGCGCTGGTCGGCTCCGAGGGCACCCTCGCGGTGACCCTCGAGGCGACCGTCCGGCTGGTGCCGATCAGCCCGGCCCGGCTGCTGGTGGTGCTCGGGTACCCGGACATGGCGTCGGCCGCCGACGCGGTCCCCGCCGTGCTGGCCCACCACCCGCTCGCCGTGGAGGGCCTCGACGCCAGGCTGGTGGACGTCATCCGGCACCGGAAGGGCGCCGCCAAGGTGCCCGACCTGCCGCGCGGCGGCGGCTGGCTGATGATCGAGGTTGGCGGCGAGACCGATGCGGCAGCCGAGTTTTCCGCCGCAGCCGTGGTGCGCGACGGTGCGGCGATCGACGCGGTCGTGCTGCCGTCCGGCCCGACCGCCACGGCGATCTGGCGGATCCGCGAGGACGGCGCCGGGCTGGCCGCGCACACCCCGTCCGGAGGCCAGGGCTGGCCGGGCTGGGAGGACGCCGCCGTCCCGCCCGAGCAGCTGGGGGCGTACCTGCGGGAGTTCGAAGCCCTGGTCGCCGGTTACGGGCTGACCGGCATCCCCTACGGGCATTTCGGTGACGGCTGCGTGCACATCCGGCTGGACTTCCCGCTGGAGGGCGACTCGCCGGTGTTCCGGGACTTCGTGCTCGACGCCGCCCGGCTGGTCGTCGCGCACGGTGGTTCCTGCTCCGGCGAGCACGGTGACGGCCGGGCCCGCAGCGAGGTGCTGCCGCTGATGTACAGCGAGCCCGCGCTGCAGCTCTTCTCGGCCGTCAAGGCGATCTTCGACCCCGACGACCTGCTCAACCCGGGAGTGCTGGTCCGGCCGCGCGCGATCGACGAGGACCTTCGGCGGCCGGCTGCCCGGCCGATCCTGGCGTCCGGCGGGTTCGCGTTCACCGAGGACGGTGGGGACTTCACCAGGGCCGTGCACCGGTGCGTCGGCGTCGGCAAATGCCGTGCGGACACCTCCGCTGCCGGCGGCTTCATGTGCCCGTCCTACCTCGCCACGAAGGACGAGAAGGACGTCACCCGCGGCCGCGCACGCGTGCTGCAGGAGCTGACCATCGGCGCCACGGTCACCGATTGGTCCGCCGCCGAGGTGCACGAGTCGCTGGACCTCTGTCTGTCCTGCAAGGCCTGCGCCAGCGACTGCCCAGCCGGGGTCGACATGGGCCGGTACAAATCCGAGGTGCTCCACCGGAAGTACCGCCGCCGGCGCCGGCCGGCCAGTCACTACAGCGTCGGGTGGTTGCCGAGATGGATCCGGGTGATCGATGCCGTTCCGCGGGTCGGGCCGGCGACGGCGAACGCAGCGCTCCGGGCAGGCCCGCTCCGTCGGCTGGTGCTGCGGGCCGGCGGGCTCGACACCCGCCGTATGGCGCCGCGTTTCGCGCCGGAGCCGTTCCGCCGCTGGTGGCGGCGGAGCGCTCCGCGGCCCGCCGGCGGGAGTCCCGGTGCTGCTCTGGGCGGATTCGTTCACCGACGGGATGGATCCCGAGGTGGCCATCGCCGCGGTCCGGGTGCTCACCGACGCCGGTTACCGGGTTGCGGTGCCGCGGCAGCAGGCCTGCTGCGGGCTGAGCTGGATCACCACCGGCCAGCTGGACGGGGCTCGTCGCCGGTTGCGCGGGCTCCTCGATGTCCTCGGGCCGGCGGCTGCCGAGGGGGTGCCGATCGTCGGACTGGAGCCGTCCTGCGTGGCGGCGCTCCGCTCCGACCTGGTCGATCTGCTGCCGGACGACCCGCGGGCCGGCCAGGTGGCCGGCGCGGTGCGGACACTGGCAGAGCTGCTCACGGCTGCGCCCGTCCGCACCGGATGGGTGCCGCCGGACTTGAGCGGGGTCGAAATCCTGGTGCAGCCGCACTGCCACCACCACTCGGTGATGGGGTTCGTGGCCGACCGGCTGCTGCTCACCGGCAGCGGGGCCACGGTCGTCGAACTGGCCGGGTGTTGCGGACTTGCAGGCAACTTCGGCATGGAGCGCGGCCACTACGAGACGTCTCTGACGGTGGCCGAGACGTCGTTCCTGCCGGCCCTGCGCGCCCGGTCGGCGTCAACAGTCGTGCTCGCGGACGGGTTCTCCTGCCGCACCCAGGCGGAGCAGTTGGCCGGCGTGCGGCCGATCCACCTGGCCCAACTGCTCGCATCGGCGGTGCCGCCCGGCATCCGGCAGAACACCGGCTGACCAGGAACGGTGACGGTCCCGAGCGGTGTGGCGAGGAAATACGGACAGACGGCTCGACCGGCCGATCCGCAGGATCCCGCGCCGTTAGCCTTGGCCCATGTCGCGCAGCGTGTACATCGCCTCGCCGGATCCCATGTCCGGGAAGTCGGCCGTCGCCCTCGGGCTTGTCGACCTGTTCAGCCGCCGGGTCGGTCGGGTGGGGGTGTTCAGGCCCGTCCTGGCGTCGGCCGACGAGCGTGATCCGATCATCGATCTGCTGGTCGGTCACCCAGGGGTGCTGCAGTCCTACGACGATGCCTGCGGCGTCACGTACGAGGAGCGGCATGCAGACCCGGCCGGCTCGCTGTCCCGGATCGTCGACCGTTTCGGCGAGATCATGTCCAAGTACGACGCTGTCGTCGTGGTGGGCAGCGATTACACCGACCTGACCACCGGCAACGAATGGTCGGCCAACGCTCAGATCGCCGCGAATCTTGGTTCGCCCGTGGTGCTGGTCGTCCACGGTCGCGGCCGGGGCGCGGAGGACATCGCCTCGGCCATCGAACTCGCCGGCGCCGAACTCGTTGCGCAGCATGCACATCCGATTGCCGCGATTGCCAACCGGGTGGATCCGGAGCACTGCGAGGAGGTCAGCCGGTTGCTCGGCCGGACCGGGCTCGCAGTCGGGGCGATGCCGGAGACGCCGGTGCTGAGCGCGCCCACCGTCGGCGACCTGCAGAAGGCCTGCGGGGCCGAGTTGGTCCGGGGCAATCCCGACCTCCTGCACCAGGAGTCGCTCGGGTTCGTGGTCGCGGCGATGTCCCTGCCGAACGTGCTGACCCGGCTGAAGGAGCACACCACCGTCATCGCGCCGGGCGATCGTTACGACGTACTCCCGGGGCTGTTGCTGGCGCACCAATCGGCGACCTTTCCGAGCCTCTCGTCGATCGTGCTGACCGGCGGCTACGTTCCGCCGCAGTCCGTGCAGCAACTGCTCGACGGCGTGCAGTCCGACCTGCCCATCCTGGTGACATCCGGCGGGACGTTCGAGACGGCGTCTACCCTCGCCGGCGTCCGCGGCCGGCTGAGCCGGGATTCGGAGTCGAAAGTCGATGCCGCACTGCGGGTTTTCACCGAGTCGGTCGACATCGACGCACTGCTCGCCGCCATCAACGTCGCCCAGTCGCACGTGGTGACGCCGCTGATGTTCCAGTACCGGGTGATCGAGCGGGCACGGGCCGACCGGCGGCGGGTCGTGCTGCCCGAGGGCGAGGAGGAGCGGATCATCCGGGCGAGCGCGACGCTGCTGCGGCTGGGCGTCGCCGACCTGATCCTGCTGGGGGACGAGGACATCATCCGGTCCAAGGCCGCGGCCATCGGGGCGGACATCACCGGCGCGACGATCGTGTCGCCGACCGACCCGGAACTGGTCCCGCGGTTCGCCGAGGAATACGCGAAGTTGCGCGCCCACAAGGGCATGACCATCCAGATGGCGACCGAAACTGTCACGGACGTCTCCTATTTCGGCACCATGATGGTGCACCTGGGGATGGCCGACGGCATGGTCAGCGGCGCGGTGCACACCACCGCCCACACCATCCGGCCGTCCTTCGAGATCATCAAGACCGCACCGGGCACCAAGATCGTCTCCAGTGTCTTCCTGATGTGCCTGGCCGACCGGGTGCTGGTGTACGGCGACTGCGCGGTCAACCCGGATCCGACGGCGCCGCAACTCGCGGACATCGCCATCTCGTCGGCGGGAACGGCCGAGCAGTTCGGGGTGGACCCCAGGGTGGCCCTGCTGTCCTACTCGACCGGCACCTCCGGTACCGGCGCCGACGTGGAGAAGGTAAGGGAGGCAACGGATCTCGTCCACGAGCTGCGACCGGATCTGCTGGCCGAGGGCCCCATCCAGTACGACGCCGCGGTCGACGCGACCGTCGCGGCCACCAAAATGCCCGATTCAGCGGTGGCGGGACGGGCCACGGTACTGATCTTCCCGGACCTGAACACCGGCAACAACACCTACAAGGCGGTGCAACGCAGCGCCAACGCCGTCGCCATCGGCCCGGTGTTGCAGGGCCTGAACAAGCCGGTCAACGACCTGTCCAGGGGGGCCCTGGTCGCGGACATCGTGAACACCGTTGCCATCACGGCGGTTCAGGCCCAGGGTGCCGCGCAGGTCGAGGACCCGGAGCCGGCAGACGACGTGCTCGCCGAGGCCGTGGCCTCGTCATGAGTTCCTTCGTGCTGGTCATCAATTCCGGGTCCTCCTCGATGAAGTACCAGCTGATCGACCCGGCAGAGAAACAGGCCGTGGCAACGGGTCTGGTCGAACGGATCGGCGGCGAGGGCACTGCCACCCACAAAGCCGGCGAGGAGCAGTACACGTTCGCGGGGTCCATTCCCGACCACGGGCGCGCGCTGACCGTGATGCAGCAGCTGTTCACCGACGCCGGCCAGCCGCTGGAGAAGGTGGACCTGGTGGCGGTCGGCCATCGGGTCGTCCACGGCGGACCCGTCTTCGGTGACCCGGTGATCGTCGACGACCGTGTGCTGGAGGAGATCCGGGACCTCGCCCGACTGGCACCGCTGCACAACCCGGCCAACGCAGACGGGATCGCCCAGGCAATGGTGGTGTTTCCCGGGATCCCGCAGGTCGCGGTGTTCGACACCGCCTTCTTCCGCGACCTGCCGGCGGCCGCAGCGACCTATGCCATCGACCGCACGGTGGCCGCCGAGCAGCAGATCAGGCGCTACGGATTCCACGGCACCTCCCACGAGTACGTCTCCCGGGTGGCACCGACCGTGCTCGGCCGCGACACAGCAGAGGTGAAGCAGATCGTCCTGCACCTGGGCAACGGCGCGTCGGCGTCGGCCGTGCGGTTCGGATCCGCCGTCGAGACGTCGATGGGGCTGACGCCGCTCGAGGGGCTGGTGATGGGCACCCGCAGCGGTGACGTCGACCCGGGTGTGGTGTTCCACCTGCTGCGCAACGCCGGGATGTCCGCGGACGAGGTCGACAACCTGCTCAACCGGCGTTCCGGCGTGCTCGGACTGGCCGGCGTCAGCGACTTCCGTGATCTGCACGCCATGATCGCCGGTGACGACGCCGAGCAGAGCGCCGCGGCCTCACTCGCGCTGGAGGTCTACTGCCACCGGGTGCGGAAGTACATCGGGGCGTACCTGGCGGTGCTGAGCGGTGTCGACGTCATCTCCTTCACCGCGGGTGTCGGCGAGAACGACGCCGCCGTCCGCGCGAAGATCGCCGACGGGCTGCAACCACTGGGCATCGAGGTCGACGCCCTGCGCAACGTCGTCCGGTCATCGCAGGCAAGGTTCATCTCGCCCGACGGCGCCGCCGTTGCCGTGCTGGTGGTGCCGACGAACGAGGAGCTGGCCATCGCCCAGGCCACGGTGGCCCTCGTGTCCTGACTCTCGCCGCGCTGCGCGCGCGGTGGGCGACCTGCGTCACTTCACCTGGTACGCGCCGGCGGAGACGTTTGCCCCGACGAGCCGGTGGTTACTTTCTCGGCATCGGTTCCCCGTTCGCGGGCAGTCATGCAAGGAGCACCCCATCAGCGCCACTCTCGTGAACGAGCCCGGGTCGATCGACCTGATCGAGCAGCCCGCGGAGCGCGAACTCGAGTTCGCCGCCGCGGCCGTCGAGGGCCGATCGGATCGTGCGCTCCGGTTGGCGGTCGGGGTCGGCCGCTGGCTGCCGCTCCCCGGCGGAACGTCCGGCGGTTCCTCCGGCGGACGTTCCGGCGCTACCTCGGTCCGCTGGCGGTCGTTGTCCGCGCTGGCGGCCGGCGACCTCACCGCCGCGCGGGTGGTCGAGGCGCACACCGACGCCCTGGCGATCATGGCGGAAGCCCGGGCGCAGGACCTCCCCTGCCCGGTCGAGGAGCTGCCACCTGCAGGCATCGGCGCGACAGCGGACAGCACCTGGGGCGTCTTCGCCGCGGAGGGTCCCGGGGTCAGGGTCGAGGCGACCCGGGACGGCGACGGGTGGCTGCTGACCGGGACCAAGCCGTGGTGCTCGCTGGCCGGCCAGTTGACGCACGCGCTGATCACCGCCCACACGTCCGACAACACCCGGCGGCTGTTCGCCATCTCGCTGCGGCCTCCCGCGGTGCGGGCAGAGGACGACGGATGGATCGCCCGCGGACTGTCCGATGTCCCGTCCAACCCGATTCACCTCGACGCCTGCCCGGCCGTGCCGATCGGCCCCGACGGCTGGTATCTGACCAGGCCCGGATTCGCCTGGGGCGGTATCGGGGTGGCGGCATGTTGGTACGGCGGGACGGTCGGACTGGCCCGCCGGCTGCGTGAGGCGGCCCTGGCGAAGGAGCCCGACCAGATCGCCGCCATGCACCTGGGTGCGGTCGACGCGTCGCTGACCGGTGCGCGCGCGGTGCTGGCCGAATCCGCTGTCGCGATCGACGACGGTCGCGCGGTGGGCGCCGACGGAGTGCTGCTGGCCGCCCGGGTGCGGGCCGTCGTGGCGTCGGCCGCGGAGGACGTCCTGCAACACGTCGGCCATGCGCTCGGCCCGGCGCCGCTGGCCCGTGACGAGACGCACGCCCGCCGGGTCGCCGATCTGGAGCTCTACCTGCGGCAGCACCACGCGGAGCGCGATGAGGCCGCGCTCGGCCGGACAGTGCTCGATCTTGCCGAGTGGGTCTAGGTGGGTGCTCCGGAGGCGGTGATCCCTTCAGACCACAGTGCTGACGACGCATTCGATCACCGCGATCCCGGTACCCCGGAAGAACTCTGGGCCGACTCCGCGCTGTGGAGTGATCTCCGGCCCGTCGACCTCGACAGTGTCGCTGCGCTGGTCGTCGTTGCCGCCCACCCCGACGACGAAACCCTCGGGGCCGGTGGACTGATCGCCGACGCGGCGGTCCGCGGGATCCCGGTGACGGTCGTCGTCGCCTCCGCAGGTGAGGCATCCCATCCCGAATCGCCCAGCCATTCGCCCGGCCGGTTGGCCGAGATACGCCGGTCGGAAGTGCTGGCCGCAGTCGACCGCCTCGCCCCAGCCGCTGTCGTTCGGCACCTCGACATCCCCGACGGGGCGGTCGGTTCGGCGGTGGACCGGCTTGTCGCCGAGATCGGGTTCGCCGTGGACCGGCCGGCCGGCGGGGACTCCGCTCGACGGGCTGCCGCCACCCTGCTGGTGGCTCCGTGGAGTGCGGACCGCCATCCCGATCACACTGCCGCCTCGGAGGCCGCGGGCCGGGTGGCCGCCGATCGTGGCTGCCGGTTGCTCGAGTATCCGGTGTGGGCATGGCACTGGGCGCGGCCGGGCGATGGCACGCTGCGCCGTGGGCTGCTGATCGGCCACCTGCCGTCCGAGAGCGCGCTGCGGGCAAAGGATCTTGCCATCAACGAGTACGGCTCACAGCTGTTGCCGCTCTCCCCGGCAGCAGGCGACGAGGCGGTGGTGCAGCCACCGTTCCTCGACCACTTCCGCCGGCCGGTCGAGGTCTTCGTGGAGGTTTCGGTCGAGAACCCGGGGGAGCCGGTCGCCCCCTCGCCGCGCACGAGTCTCGACCAGGCGTACTTCGACGACTTCTACACCGGAGGTGACGACCCCTGGGGGTTCGAGAGTCGTTGGTACGAAAGGCGTAAACGCGCCCTGACATTGGCGAGTCTGCCGCGGGAACGCTTCGCATCCGCCTTCGAGCCGGGTTGCGCCATCGGCGTGCTGACCGCCGAACTGGCCGAACGCTGCGACCGGCTCCTGGCGACCGACATCGCCGCTGCGCCGCTGGAACAGGCCCGGCATCGGTTGACCGGTAAGAAAAATGTTGTCTTGCAGCAGTTGGAGGTGCCCGAGAAGTGGCCCGCCGGGCCGTTCGACCTCGTCGTGATATCCGAAATCGGCTACTACTGCGGCGCGGACGATCTGTCCGTGCTGATCCGCCGCGCTGTCGAATCGATGACCGACGACGGAGTACTGGTCGCCTGCCACTGGCGTCATCCGGTGACCGACTACCCGTTGGCCGGCGACGAGGTGCACGATCGGCTCCGCCGGGAATCCGGACTGGAGATCCTCGCCGAGCACGTCGAGGAGGACTTCCGTCTCGATGTCCTCGTACGGCCACCGGCGGCGTCCGTGGCGCGACGAGAGGGCCTGCTGGGGTGACGATCCCGACCGTCGACTTCGCCACCATCGCGGTGGTGATCCCGGCGTGCGACGAAGAGAAGCTGTTGCCCAGATGTCTGGCGTCGGTCACCGCGTCCATCGACCGGCTGCGGGCGAATGCCGTCGTCCCACGCGTCCGCATCATCGTGGTGGTCGACGACAGTTCCGACGGAACGCTGCGCATCGCCCGCCGGTGTCGGGGTGTGGAGGTGCTGGCGTCCGAGGCCGGGAAGGTCGGCGCCGCAAGACGTACGGGAGTCGACCATGTTCTGCGCACCGAGTTGTTCGCGGGCGTCCGGCCGAGCGAAGTGTGGATCGCCTGTACCGACGCAGACTCAGCGGTGCCGCCGGACTGGTTGTTCACCCAGCTCGGTCTGGCCCGGTCGGGCGCCGATCTGGTGCTGGGGACTGTCCGGCCGGACCCGGCGGAACTGGAGGCCGGTGTGCTGTCCGCGTGGCGACTCCGTCATCAGGTCAGCGACGGACATCCGCATGTGCACGGTGCCAACCTCGGCATTCGCGGTGATACCTACTGCGAAGCGGGCGGTTTCGAGCCGATCGCCGTCCATGAAGATGTGCTGCTCGCAGCGGCGGTCCGGCAGATCGGCGGTCGCGTGGTGAGCACCGGCTCGAGTCCGGTGCTGACCAGCAGCAGGATGTCCGGTCGGGCCCCGGACGGAATGGCGAGGTACCTGGGCACCCTGGCGGATGAGGCGGAGCTCCCCCGGGAGGCGTGAGGGGTCGCGAACCCCCACCACCCGGTCGAGTGTCGTTCCAGCAGGGCTTTTCGGCTCTGCAAGGCAGAAAGTCCCTGCTGTGGTGGCGGTCGGCGGCCGACCGCGCTTGCGATCAGGCCTTCTCGTCCAGCTTGACGGTCTCCGGCTCGGCGACATCCGGGTCGCCCGGGTCGCCGTTGCCGCTCCGCTCGTCCCGCTCGGCCCATTCCAGCAATTGCTCGATGGAGAAGACCGCGTCATCGATGCCGGCATGCAGGTCGCCCAACTCGGCGAACCGCGCCGGCACGGTGGCCATCGTGAAGTCGGCGGGGACCGCCTCGTCGATCTCGTCCCAGCGCAGCGGGGTGGAGACGGTGCCCTGCGGCACGCCGCGGACGGAGTACGCGCTCGCGATCGTGTGGTCCCTGGCGTTCTGGTTGTAGTCCACGAAGACCTTGCGCGGATCGCGATCCTTCCGCCACCAGGTCGTCGTGACGTCATCCGGAGCTCTGCGTTCCACCTCACGGGCGAAAGCCCATGCGGCCCTGCGGACGTCGGCGAAGCCCCAGCGTGGCTCGATCCGCACGTAGATGTGCAGGCCCTTGCCGCCGGACGTCTTGGGCCAGCCGACCGCACCGAGTTCATCCAGCACCTCGTGCGCGACGTGCGCGACCCGGCGGATTCGCGGGTAGTCGCAGTCGGGCATGGGGTCGAGGTCGATCCGCCACTCGTCGGGCTTCTCGGTGTCCGCCCGTCGCGAGTTCCACGGATGGAACTCCACGGTCGACATCTGCACCGCCCACAGCACACTCGCCAATTCGGTGACGCACAACTCGTCCGCGGTGCGTTTGAAGCGCGGGAAGAACACGTTCACCGTCTCCACCCACGGCGGTGCGCCGCGGGGCAGCCGCTTCTGGTGCACCTTCTCGCCGCTCAAGCCCTCGGGGAACCGGTGCATCATGCACGGCCGCTCGCGCAGCGCGCGGACGATGCCGTCACCCACGCCGAGGTAGTAGTGCGCGAGATCCAGCTTGGTGGCGCCGGTCGCGGGGAAGTAGACCCGCTCGGGATGGGTGATGCGCACCGTGCGCTCGCCAACGGTCAGCTCGACAGGTTCGCTGGTGTCCCGCTTGCCGGCCACGGCTACCCCGACACCCAGCCGAGCCCACGGTGCGGATGCACTGGGCCGCTACTCCGACGAACCCGCGCCGACCAGGTCGGCGACCGCCTCGTCGATGGGTGTATCGCCGCCGACCAGATCGAGCGACAGCCCCGCCGTCCGCGGCTCGTCCAGCAGGGCGAGAATGACCGCGGCGACGTCCTCCCTGGAGATCTGTCCGCGTTCGGTGTGTTCGGCCAGATGAACCAGCCCGGTACCGGACGCGGTGGTCAACCCACCGGGCCGGAGGACCGTCCAGTCCAGGCCGCGGCCCCGAATGTCGTCGTCCGCCGCCTTTTTCGCGGTGATGTAGGCGGCATACACCTCGTCATGATCGGGACCGGGACCGTCATCGGCGCCGATGGCCGACACCATGACGTACCGGCGGACGCCCGCCAGTTCGGCCGCGTCGGCCAGCAGGACGGCCCCGCCACGGTCGACGGTGTCCTTGCGGGCGGCGCCGCTCCCCGGCCCGGCGCCGGCCGCGAACACCACCGCGTCGGCCCCGCGGAGGATCTTTGCGAGGTCCGCGGCTGACCCCGACTCGAGGTCGAAGACCTCCGGATGAGCGCCGACCGCGACGAGTTCGGCCTCCTGCTCGACCTTCCTGACCAGGCCGACCGGGTGCGCCTCCCGCTCGCCCAGCAGCCGTGCGAGCCGAAGCCCGACCTTTCCGTGTCCTCCTGCGATGACCACTCTCATGCGCTCACCGTACCGACAGCTCCGCAGCTTCACCGGGTTCGTCCCGCCGGTCGCCGTCGCGACCCGCCGAGCCGGTCCCGGACGGCCCGGTCAGTTCGTCGGATTTGGCCAGATCGGTGATCCAGCGGGCGATCTCCTCGAGCACCGCGGCGTCAACCGGCTCGCGCATCTGCCGACGGTAGTCGCCCAGGGTGGGCGGGTTCGGGTCGCGACGAAGGATGTGGCTCAGGTTCGGGACCCGGTCCACCGTCACCGGGCCGGTGACGGTCGCCGCGATGACGTCGAGATCATCCGGATCCACCTGCAGGTCCTTGTCGCCGGTGATCGCCAGCACCGGCACGGTGATCCGGGCGAGCAGCGGCACCGGATCGAAGGCGAGGAATTCCCGGAACCACTTGGCGCTCACCTTGACGCCCTGCATCCGGGCGACGTCGCCCTCGGTGGCGGTGACCTTCCGTAGCGCCTTCCGCTGCTGCTTCTCCGGTGTCGTTCGGAGCAGTTTCAGCAGAGCTCGCGCGACCTTCGGCAGGGCTGGCGCGATGCGCTGCGCCTGCCAGATGACGGTCTGTTCGCCGGTTTTGGCAGGTCCGGCCAGCAGGATGACACCGCCGAGTCCGTCGGCGTCGGGGCGCTGATCGTCGGTCGACAGCGCGGCCCGGGTCGCGGGCTGACCCGGGTCGCTGTCGGCGGCCACTGCAGTGGCGAGCATCGCGCCCTCGCTGTGACCGATCAGCACGGTCGGAACGCCGGCGCTCGCGGGCTGGGCCGCCAGTGCGGCCAGCGCTGCACGGGCGTCGGCGATGTTGTCCCCGATGCCGGACCGGAGATAGTCGCCACCCGACGCGCCGACGCCACGCTTGTCATAGCGGAGCGACGCCACGCCGGCCTCAGCCAGTGCGGCCGCCAGGTCCCGGCTCACCGTCAGCGGGGCGCGCCGCTCGTTCGCGTCGCGGTCGAGCCGGCCTGATCCGGTGACGATCACCGCGGCGGCCGCGACGGGGCGACCGGGCGCCGGCAGTTGCACGGTTCCGCCGAGCGGAACGCCGTCGGAGAGGAAGGTGATCGGGCGCTCGATCGTGCCCGGCTGGCCGCCACTTGCGCCGGCATCGATGACGTTGCTGATCCGCTCTGCCAGCGCGGCACCGTCCGGCACGGACAGCAGGATCCTCTCGTAGCGGTGATTCCTCAGCCGCAGTCGCAGACCCGGACGGCCCTTGGAGGTGACGGCCAACGTCTTTCGGCCGGACTTCCGCCAGATCCCGATCTTGGTGCGACCGGGCAGCGACAAACCGGGGGCGCGTCGTCCCCGAACAAGGCGCATCGGCTCCGCCACCACCTCGACGTCCCGGATCGAGCTCCACGGGACGATGACATCCCGTCGCAGCAGTGCCGTCCACCGGTCGCCTCGGGTCAGGGCGATCCGTACACCCGACGCATCCATTTCGAGTTGTGCCATCTCATCTCCTTGGTTCGCAGACATGAGAATAATAGCAGGCATGAGATAGTGAAGGGGTGTCTTCAGCGGATCTGCTCCTGCACCCACTCCGGCTGCGCATCGTGCAGGCGTTTCTGGGCGACCGTCAGCTCACCACCGGTGAGTTGCTCGCCGAGATGGACGGCGTTCCCGCAGCCACGCTGTACCGGCAGGTCGCGACCCTGGCGAAGGCCGGGGTGCTGGTGGTCGTCGGGGAGCGCCCGGTGCGCGGCACTGTCGAGCGGACCTACGCCCTGTCGGTGCAGGACGCCCAGATCAGCGACGAGGACCTCCGGGAGATGTCACCGGAAGACCACCGACGGGCCTTCATGACGTTCCTGGCCGGCCTGCTCGTCGACGTCGACCGTTACATCGACACCGGTGACGTCGACCTCGAGCGCGACGGCGCCGGGTACCGGAGCGTCGGGCTGTGGCTGACCACCGAGGAACTCGCCGAGATGGTCTCCGACATGGGCGCCGTCGTGCAGGCCCGGGCGGCCAACGGGCCCGCGCCCGACCGTGCACGGCGGATCCTGAGCACGGTCCTGCTCCCGGTTCCGCCGGAGAAACCTGACCGGTGAGCGGTATATCCGTCCCAGCGTCCGGTATTCGATGGGTCGGTCGGACCGACGCCGTGCGGCGATGGTGCGATCTGCCGGTGCAGTAGGCATCATCGAGACATGCCGGCATGGTTGGGCCTGATCCTGTTGGTCCTGCCCGTCTTCATCGTGGCCGTCTTCGGGACCCGCCAGGTCCGGGAAACCGGGGTCGACCGGATGATCACCACCGTGCCCGACGGCTGGCTGAAGGCACGCGGCGTCGTCGTCGACGAGCGCACCTGGCGCCGCAAGAAGCGCACGCCGGACGGGACAGTGCTGCCGGTCCGGCAGCCGACGATCACCTTCCAGTCCACCGACGGGCGGGAGATCACGTTCACCTCACGGATACACGCCGCCGGCCTACCGCGCATCGGCGCTTTGGTGGGTGTCTATCACGACCCGAAAGACCCGACCCGGGCGTGCATCTCACCCGAATCGTTGAAGAACATCGCAAGTCCGCTGGCCACCACGTCAAAGGTGCTGATCGGTACGATCTGGTTCCTGGCGTTGATGACCACGCTGATCTTCGTGCTGGTGCTGTTCGACGTCTGATCCGCCGGGTTCCGCGGGGCCGGCGTGGTCGCTAGCGGGCGGTCGCGTCCCTGGTCGGTGCGACGGCGTGCCCGCCACGGTGACCGTCCCGGCGGAGGTCCGAGCCGACCACCTCGGCGACGTGCCGCAGAGCGGGCGCGGCGCAGCTCTCCCGCACGGTGCGGAACAGGTCCCAGGCCTCTGCCGCCGGCCAGTCCGCCGGCAACAGCGAAGCGGGCAGGCCCGGATCGATGCGCGGGAAGAGGCGCCACTGGTCGATGATCCGCAGGTATGCGACGAACGCATCGGCGTCGCTGCGGTGCCGTTCGGCACGGCCGCCGCGGTGCGCCCGGAGGAACTCCTCGTATTGCCCGCGGAGTGCATCGAGGTCCCACCACCCGGCGATGTCCCTCGCGGTCGGGTCCTGTGCCGCCAGCCGCTGTGCGGCGAACCAGGTGACGTACCCGTCGAGTTCGGCCGTCGTCAGCAGGTCGCGCGCCGGCTCGGCGAGCGGGCGCGGTGCGATCCACACGCCTGGGCCGACCGTTCCGAAGCCCAGCCAGGACAATTCTGTGCGCAGGCGGTGCCGCAGGTGCCGGTCCGACTCGGGCACCGAGAAGATCGCCAGCACCCAGCCGTCCTGCTCCGTCGCGGCGGGCGGGCGGAAGATCCGCCGGTCCCCGGTGGCGAGATCGTGCAGCCCGGCCGGTGTGAGGCGGTAGCCGGCGTCGGGGCCGCGGCGGTCGGCGGCGAGAAAGCCGCGGGACTTGAGCCGGACGAGTGCCTGCCGCACGGACGGCTCCGCGACACCCACCTGGTTCAGGCAACGGATCAGGTCGGCCACCGCGATCCAGCCGCCGATGTCCCGAAGGAAGGCCCCGGCGAAGGACACGATGAGCGATCCCGGTGAGCCGGCTCGATCGGGCGGCAGCACGGCCGAGCCGGTCGGCCTTGGCATCAGCCGGTCAGCGTGCGGATCGCGGCCATCGCGTCCCAGACCTCAGCGAACTGCAGCGGCAACGGTGACAGTCCGATCCGGATCGTGTGCGGCGCCCGGAAATCGACCAGCACGCCGCCGTCGATCAACCGGGCGCAGACGTCCCTGGCGTCCGCTCTGTTGATGCTGACGTGAGCGCCGCGTCGTGCGCTGTCCCGCGGCGAGCCGACGGAGAATCCCTGCGGCACAAGCCACTCGTCGGCGAGTGCCACCGTCATTTCGGTCAGCGCAACGGCCTTCGTTCGAATGGCGGCGATACCGGCGTCGGCGATCACCGCGGCTCCCTCGCGGACGGCGAGGATGCCCGGGATCGGCGGGGTGCCGGAGAGCATCGACCTGATGCCCGCCGCCGGCAGGTAGCCCTGCTCCATCTCGAAGGAATCGCGGCGACCCAGCCATCCCCAGATCGGTTGGTCGATGTGGTCGTGGTGACGGGCGTTGACGTAACTGAAGGCCGGCGCCCCCGGCCCCGCTCCGACGAACTTGTAGGTGCAGCCGACCGCGAAGTCCACATCCCAGGCATCGAGGGCGATCTCGGCGGATCCGACCGAATGGCACAGATCCCACACCACCACCGCTCCTGCGGCGTGGGCGATTTCGGTGATGCGCTCGACATCCGCGAGATAGCCCGACTGATAAGCGATATGGCTCAGTGTCACGACGGCCGTGCGGTCATCCACCACCGCTGCCACCTCGTCGGCTGTCACCCCGCTCGACGGGCCTGCCTGCAGCCAGACGAGCTCCAGATCGAGATCACGGGCCAGCGATTCGGCGGCGTACCGGTTGGTGGGAAAGTTGTCCCGATCCAGGACGATGCGGCGCCGATCGGGCCGCAGGTTCAGTGCAGCCCGCATCGCCTTGTAGAAGTTGACGGTGGTGGAGTCGGCGATCACGGTCTGGCCGGCGGCGGCGCCGAGGGCAGCAGTGGCCAGTTCGTCCCCGACGACCTGCGGCAGGTCCATCCAACCCTCGGACCAGCCGCGGATCAGCCGGCCGGCCCATTGTTCGGCGGCGAACCGGGCCCACGCGTCCGGGATGCTCGCCAGCGGCCGGCCCAGCGAGTTGCCGTCGAGATATGCGACCACGTCGTCGGTTTGCGGTACGAAACGCTGCTGGAATTCGCGCAACGGGTCGGACCGGTCCAGTGCGACGGCATCCTCGCGGGACAGGTTGGTCCGGGTGCCCGGGTAGTGCACGGTCATGTGCTGGGTGCCTTTCGATCGATGCCGGAGCGCCGCGACGCGGGGGTGTTTCAGCTGTTCCCGATTTCGGTTCGGACAGCGAACAGTTCGGGGAAGAATGTCAGCGACAGGGCTCTGGTCAGGAATGCGACCCCTGACGAGCCGCCGGTACCCTTCTTGTAGCCGATGATTCGTGCGACCGTCTTCAGATGCCGGAACCGCCAGGTCTGGAACGTGTCCTCGATGTCGACGAGTTCCTCGCAGGTCTCGTAGACGTCCCACTGATGCTCCGGATCGTTGTAGACGTCGGCGAAGACGTGCACCAGATCGGTGTTCAGTTCGTGCGATCGCGAATAGTCCCGGTGCAGCAACGCGTCGGGGATCGGATAGCCGCGTCGGGCCAGGTAGGACAGGAAAACGTCGTACAGGCTCGGGCTGTGCAGGTCGGATTCGAGCTGACGCTGGACGATCGGATCGTGCGCGAATACCGCGACCATGGCCGGGTTCTTGTTGCCGAGCAGGAATTCCAACGTGCGGTACTGCGCCGACTGGAAACCGGAGGACTTGCCCAGGCGATGCCGGAACTGCGAGTACTCGGTGGGGGTGAGAGTGGCGAGCACAGACCACTGATCGGTCATCTGCCGCTGGACGTGCTTGACGCGGGCGAGTCGCTTGAGTGCCGGCCCGAGTTGGTCGTCCGTGATCAGCGCCATGGCGGAGCGGATCTCATGGATGACCAGCTTCATCCACAGCTCGGTCGTGTGGTGCACGACGATGAAGAGCATCTCGTCGTGATGATCCGACAGCGGCTGCTGCGCACCGAGCAGTTTGTCCAGGTGCAGGTAGCTGCCGTAGTTCAGGCCGCGCAGGTCGCGTTCGATGCCGTCCTCGAGCGGTCGGATGTTCTGTTCGGTCATGCCCACCTCCCCGCCAGTTCGGCCACACTGTAGTGCGATCACATGACGAGCGTCAAGAGTCCGCAATGACGGCGGCCGCGAACGAGGGGAATCCTCGGGACGGCGGGGTGCGGGCGGGACGTCGGGAGTGCGGGAGTGCGGGAGTTCAGGAGTGCGGGAGTTCAGGAGTGCGGGAGTTCAGGAGAGCGGGACGGTGGTACTGGGGGTTGCAGCCTCAGCGGGTCAGCGCGACGATCCGGTCCGCCGCAGCGGGACACACGTTGATCAGCGCGTCCCGGTTACCCAGTTCGAACAGCGACCAGTCGAATGCCGGCGTCACGACCGTCGAGACCAGGCTCCATGACCCCGTGCTCGACGATCCCTGCCACCAGTTCGCCGGTACCAGGAACTGCGGTGTGCCCCCGGCGGCCGGGTCGCCCCCGATGCTCACCCGCCGGTGCGCGCCGTCGGGATCGATCAGCAGCATGTCCAGCGGCGAACCGGCGTGGTGGAAGTACATCTCGTCGGCGGCCAGCCGGTGCATCGCAGAGAAGTCGCCGTCGGTGAGCAGGAACAGGATGGCGGACATGCCTTCCCCGAGATACGTCCGCCGGAACAGGCCGCCCTCGAGCGGCAGCCGGGCCAGGTCCAGCGCGGCCGCCACCGCTCGACCGTCGGACACCTCAGCCGGCCAGCACCGGAACGGCAGCCAGTGCGGCACTGAGGTCCTGGTCCGACAGGCCGGAATCCACCATGCGGCCGCCGAGATACGCGTCATAGGCGGCGAGATCGAGCAGGCCGTGTCCGCACAGCGCGGTCACGATCACCTTCTCCTCGCCGGACTCCTTGCAGGCGAGCGCCTCCGCCATCGTCGCGGCCAGCGCGTGGGTCGGTTCCGGGGCAGGCACGATGCCCTCGGTGCGGGCGAAGGTGATCGCCGCGGCGAAGCACTCCGTCTGCTCGATCGCGATGGCCTCCATCAGCCCGAGCTCGTAGATGTGCGAGATCAGTGGTGCCATGCCGTGGTACCGGAGGCCGCCCGCGTGGATGGGATCGGGCACGAAATCGTGTCCCAGGGTGTGCATCTTCATCAGCGGGGTGAAGCCGGCGGTGTCGCCGAAGTCGTAGCGGTATTCGCCGCGGGTCAGCGACGGGCAGGATGCCGGTTCCACGGCGCGGATGACCGGGCTCTGCCGGCCGGCCATCTTCTCTCGCAGGAAAGGGAACGCGAGACCCCCGAAGTTGGAACCACCGCCGGTACAGCCGACCACCAGATCCGCGCCCGTCTCGCCGGCCATCGCCAACTGCAGCAGGGCTTCCTCGCCGATGACCGTCTGGTGCAGCAGCACATGATTGAGCACCGAGCCCAGCGCGTAATTGGTGTCGGCAGCCTGAGCCGCCACCTCGACGGCCTCGGAAATGGCGATGCCCAATGATCCGGTGTGGTCGGCGGCGAACGAGCGTCCGGCCGAGGTGAGCTGCGAGGGCGACCGATGGACCGTTCCGCCGAACGTCTCGATCAAGGTCCGGCGATGCGGCTTGGCGTCGTAGGAGGCGCCGACCTGCCACACCTCGCACTCCATGCCGAACAGCGCGCAGGCGAAAGCCAGCGCAGTGCCCCACTGCCCCGCTCCCGTCTCCGTCGTGAGCTTCCGGATTCCGGCCTTGAAGTTGTAGTACGCCTGCGGGACGGCGGTATTCGGCTTGTGGGATCCGGCGGGGGAGACGCCCTCGTACTTGTAATAGATCCGGGCGGGCGTGCCGAGCGCCTGCTCCAGGCGGTGCGCCCGGTAGAGCGGCGACGGCCGCCACAGCCGGTAGATGTCCTGCACCTCTTCCGGGATGGGGATGTACCGCTCGGTCGAGACCTCTTGCAGGATCAGATCCATCGGGAACAGGGGCGCGAGATCGGCCGGGCCGACGGGCTCGTGCGTGCCCGGGTGCAGGGGAGGCGGTGGGGCGGCGGGGAGGTCGGGCACGATGTTGTACCAGTTCGTCGGCATCTGTGATTCTTCGAGCAGGTACTTGTGCTGCCGGACGCCCATGGGAACCGCCTCGCCTGAAGGGCCGCCGCCGGCCCGAGGTTCTGAGGCTAACCCAGCCCCGCCGGACGCGCGGGAGCAATCCGGTCACCGCGACCCCGTCAGCGTCCACCGCTGCAATTTCTCCCGATCAGGATCACGAATGATACGAACGGAGGTGTGTCGCGACAGCGGCATCCACGTTGCGTGATCAGCGATTCGCGGAATGCGCCCTTTTTCACCCGTGCGCCAACCCGATGGGATCCGATGATGACCGAAACGGCAACCATCAAGGGGGTGCTGAGGGTCCTCCGGGTGAATCCCGGCAATGTCTGGGAGAGAGGGCTTATGGTCCTGACTGTCACAGTGCTGCATCGGCCGGGTCACGTTCGGGTACCTGGTCAACCCGCCGAATGGCCGCCGCGCGGCGAACTTCGGCACGCGAACAGACCCACGACAAACGTCGGGAATGGATATCACAGTGCGCTTTTTCGATGCCGATACCGTGCGTGCCGGAAGGCGGACCGGGAGGGCCACCCGATCGGCGCTGACGACGCTGGCCCTTGCGGTCGGCCTTGTCCTGGCACTGTCGTTCATCCCGGGTGGCAACGTTGCCGCCGCCGACCCGTCGGCGAGCGATTGGCAACGCCTGCGGGTCTGCGAATCGGGCGACAACTACACGATCAACACCGGCAACGGCTACTACGGCGCCTACCAGTTCGATCTCGGAACCTGGAGAAGTGTGGGTGGCACGGGATATCCGCACCAGGCCAGCAAGGCGACGCAGGACGCGCTCGCGCTCGAATTGTGGAGGCAGCGCGGCTGGTCACCCTGGGCGTGCGCGTCGATCGTCGGTCTGACCGGTGGGACCGCCGCACTGAGGGGGACATTCGACAGTGCGGTGCCGTCGACGGTCGCCGCCCGGGTGGTCGGCTGGGCGTATGACACTGCAGCGCCGAGCGTGTCCATCGATATTCGCGTCTCGGTGAACGGCGTCAGCCGCAACTACACCGCCAACCGCAGCCGCTCGGACATCAACCGGATCTTCGGCATCAGCGGCGCGCACGGTTTCGTGGTCAGCGTGCCGCTCGCACAGTCGCGGTCCAACGAGATCTGCGTCTGGGCAATAGGAACCAAGGGCAATGAACGCAGCATGGGCTGCCGCTCCGTCCGCCCCGTCCCGGCCGCGCCGCGGGGATCCATCGACTCGATGGTGCCGACGGACGGGGTGGTGTCGGTCAAGGGATGGTCCTACGACCCGAACATGCCGGGCACCTCGAATCGGGTGCACATCTACGTCAACAGCACGGGGTACAGCCGGGTGGCCAACAGGAGCCGCTCCGACGTCAACCGCATCTTCGGGATCACCGGCAGTCACGGGCTTTCCGAGACCGTTCCGCTCCGGCTCGGATCGAACCAGGTGTGCGCGTACGGCATCGACCTCACCGGGGACGGCAACCCGCTGCTGCGGTGCGCGACGGTGATGACCCGCTATCCACCGATCGGTTCGTTCGACAAGTTGACCGCGTCCGGGCTGACCGGCTCGGTCGGTGGTTGGGTCCTCGATCCCAACTCTTCGAGTACGTCGATCCGGGTGCACATCTACGTCAACGGCCGGGGTTACGCCTTGACGGCGGATCGTCTTCGCGCCGACGTCAATCGCGTGCATGCGGTGTCCGGGAGCCACGGTTTCCTGAAGCAGGTTCCGCTCCAGGCAGGGGCGAACAAGGTCTGCGTCTACGCGATCGGGGTGACGGCACGCAACAACACCCTGGTGTCCTGTCGCACCGTGAACGCCGTCGCGCCGACCCTCCAGCGACTGGCGGCGGCTCCACCGGCAGATCCCTCGACGGTGGTGCCGTCGACGGTGGTGCCGTCGGCGACAACGTCCGCCGCCTCCGCATCGACATCTGCGGCGGCCGATCCGCCCACCACCGCAGCGGCGCCGACCACGGCAGCACAGACCACGGCAGCACAGACCACGGCGGCACAGACCACGGCGGCACAGACCACGGCGGCGACATCCACTGCGCCAGCGTCCGGCAGCACTGCCGAGCAGGCATCGAGCACCCCGGCACCGACCACGTCGACCAGCGGGGCAGGGCCGGTATCCGTCGAGAGTGCCCCGGCCACAACGGTTCCGGCATCTTCCGGCGCCTCGAACGGGACGACCGGCACCGCTCCGACGACGACCGGTGCGCCGCCGTCGACGGTGCAGACCACGCCGACCGCGCCGCCGGTCGCGAAGGGGGCGCTGGAGGCACTGCAGATGAACGGCAGGATCGGGACCCTGGCCGGGTGGATTGCCGATCCGGCTGCAACACCTCGGGGCTCCTGGGTGCGAATCACCGTGAACGGCGTGACGCACGACGTGCTCGCCGCGACCGCAAGGCCCGATCTGCCGGATGCCGGCGGTGTTGTCCCGCTGGGATTCACCGACGCGATCACCTTCGCAGCGGGCTCGAACGAGGTGTGCCTGTACGAAATCGATGAGGCCGGGGGGCTTTCCACCGCCCCGATCGGCTGCAGAACGGAGGTCGTCAGGTGATTCGCCAGGGGGGCAGTCGCGGAATAGGGGGTCTGAGTCCGGCACGTCGTGGGCCCGGGCGTCGCGGCGCAGCAGGTCGCAGGGTCGGTACGGGGACGTTGGTCGCCGCGCTGGCCGCTGCGCTGTTGTCCGTCGTTGTCGGGCCGGCCTCCGCGGGCACCAGCGGGCCCGGTTCCGGTGCGGCGATCCCGTCCGGGTTGACCGCGCTGGGCAGTAGCGCGGTCGGCTACGTGCCGGCCGGCCTGACGACCAACCGCAGCTGGACACCGCAGACGAAGTCGATCCCCGACTTCAGCTTCCGGGGCGGCGGCGACGCACTGATCACGGCGCGCACGGATGTCGGCCTGCGGGCAGCGTTGTCGACCGGTCTGCTGCCGCTGGCCAAGGTGCGCTGCTGGGATGAGCACGCATGGAATCCGACCTCCGACCATCCCCTGGGCAAGGCCTGCGATCTCACGCAGGACTACACCACCAGCGCGGGCCGCGCAATCGGCTGGCAGTTGGCCAACTGGCTGGTGGCGAACCAGGCGAAACTCGGGATCAACTACGTGATCTGGCAGAACCAGATCTGGAACGCGGGGCGACCCGCCGCCTGGGGTCCGTACTACTCGACCGTGTACGGCTGTCCCGACCCGACCAACATCACCGGCTGCCACATGGACCACATCCACGTCAGCTTCTACTGACGTGTGCGCCGGCCCGCCGCCGCGCGGCCGGGGGGTCGGCGAGCCGTGACGACGCCGCCCTGACCAGCACCGCCGCCCACGTCCGGTACGGCCGCCAGGCCTGGGAGATCTCGAGGAACTGCTCACGGGTACACGGCTCCGGGAACCGGTACAGCTGGGTGACCAGGTCCCGGAGCAGCGGTTCGTCGGCGGGCGGGACGTCGGTGAACCCGACGGCGCGGATGGTGATCAGCGAGGCGTAGAACGGGCCGATGCCCTTGAGTCGCTGCATGTCATCGGTGGTCGCCTCCGGGCCGATGTGCCGCAGCCGTGCGGTGTCCAGCGTCCCGCTCATCGCCGTGCGAGCGATGCCGTGCAGCCGCTCGAGCTTCTCGCCGGTGAGGCCCGGGAACTCGCTGACCCGGAGCAGTTGCGCGGGCGTCGGAACCGCGGCGAGGTGTTGTCCGGCCAGCGAGAACACCGCGCCGTGCTGCTCGGACAGCCGCCGCCGAACCTCGGCCATCTGCGCGGCCGGCCGGCGGGCACTGATCACGGACCAGACCGCCGCCTCGTACGGCGAGTAGAACAGCGGCGGCAGAAGCCCGGGCGCAAGTTCCTGGAGCTGCCCGATCACCGGATCCCGGCGGCCCACGTCGGTGAAACCCGCAGCGTCGTGGTCGAGCGACAGCACCCTGGCGACCTGTTCGCGGATCGCTGCGAGGTCCACCCGGCCGCCGTCGGCCGCCGCGGGATGAACGATGCCGTGCACACCGGCGCCGTCCTGTCGCACCTCCACGCCGACCTGCTTCTGATACCCGTCCACGCAGAAGGCCATCCGCATGACCCCATCAAAACGATCGGCCGACCGCCCGCCGAATCCGAACTCGGCGGACTCACGCAGGCTGTACGCACCGCTCGGAACGATCGTGAAAGTGTTCATGCCGGCATCATGACCCCCACCACCGACAGTGCCGTTCCGGGACGAACCGGGCACCGGTTTCGAGACACAAAAATGCCCGGAACCGGGTGAACCGGTTCCGGGCATTTCCGCTCCGGCCTGCGGTGCCGTCCAGCGGCAGCGGCAGCGGCAGCGGCACGCGGCAGCGGCAGCAGCGGCGGCGGTGCCGTGCAGCAGCGGTCAGGCCGCCGCAACCACCGGTGCATCGGAGATCAGCGCAGAAGGCTCCAGCGCCTGCGCAAGAATCTGTGCGACATCGCTGACCGGGTGCACCGTCAGGGCCTCCAGGACCTCGGCGGGCACGTCATCCAGATCCGGCTCGTTGCGTGCCGGGATGAAGACAGTGGTGACACCCGCCCGCTGCGCGGCGAGCAGCTTCTGCTTCACGCCGCCGATCGGCAGCACCCGGCCGTTCAGCGTGACCTCACCGGTCATCGCGACGTCCGAACGGACGGGCCGGCCGGTCGCCAGTGACACCAGGGCTGTCACCATCGTCACGCCCGCCGACGGCCCGTCCTTGGGGACGGCACCGGCCGGAACGTGCAGGTGGATGCGGCGATCCAGTGCGGCGCGGTCGATCTCGAGCTCGTCGGCGTGCGAACGGATGTAGGACAGCGCGATCTGCGCGGACTCCTTCATCACGTCACCGAGCTGACCGGTCAGCGTCAGGCTGCCCTGACCGGACTCGGCCGTCGGCACACCGTTGGCCTCGATGAACAGCACGTCGCCGCCCATCCCGGTCACCGCGAGGCCCGTGGCCACACCCGGAACCGCGGTGCGCTCTGCCGTCTCGGAAGTGAACCGCGGACGGCCGATCAGCTCGCGCAGATCCGGCTCGTCGACCACGATCGGCGCCTGGGCGCCGGTCGAGAGCTTCGTGGCCACCTTGCGGAACACTTTGGCCAACAACCGTTCCAGCTGCCGCACACCTGCCTCGCGGGTGTAATCGGCGGCCATCTTGCGCAGTGCGGCGTCGGTCAGTTCGACCTCGTCAGGGTTCAGTGCGGCGCGTTCGACCTGCCGTGGAAGGAGGTGGGTGCGGGCGATCGCAACCTTGTCCTCCTCGGTGTAGCCGTCCATCGTGATCAGTTCCATCCGGTCCAGCAGCGCGGACGGGATGGTGTCCAGGACGTTGGCCGTGGCCAGGAACAGCACGTCGGACAGGTCGAGGTCGATGTCGAGGTAGTGATCCCGGAAGGTGTGGTTCTGCGCGGGGTCCAGAACCTCGAGCAGCGCGGCCGCCGGGTCGCCCCGGTAGTCGGCGCCGACCTTGTCGATCTCGTCGAGCAGCATGACGGGGTTCATCGAACCGGCCTCGGTGACGGCACGAACGATGCGTCCGGGCAGTGCGCCGACATAGGTCCTGCGGTGGCCGCGGATCTCCGCCTCGTCCCGGACGCCGCCGAGCGCCACTCGGACGAACTTCCGTCCCAGTGCGCGTGCCACCGACTCGCCGAGCGAGGTCTTGCCGACACCGGGCGGCCCGACGAGCACCATCACGGCGCCGGAACCACGTCCACCCACCACCTGCAGGCCACGCTGAGCCCGCCTGCTGCGAACGGCCAGGTACTCGACGATGCGGTCCTTCACGTCGTCAAGACCGTGATGGTCGGCGTCCAGCACCTCGCGCGCGGAGGTGACATCGGTGTTGTCGTCGGTCTTCTCCTGCCAGGGGATCTCCAGCACCGTGTCCAGCCAGGTGCGGATCCAGCCGGATTCGGGGCTCTGGTCACTGGCCCGCTCGAGGCGGCCGACCTCCCGCAGCGCGGCCTCGCGAACCTTGTCCGGGAGGTCCGCCTGCTCGACCCGGGTGCGGAAGTCATCGGCGCCGTCGGGCTCACCCTCGCCGAGCTCCTTGCGGATCGCGGCCAGCTGCTGGCGCAGCAGGAACTCACGCTGGCTCTTCTCCATGCCGTCCCGGACGTCGTCACGGATCTTCTCGGCGACATCCATCTCGGCCAGGTGGGCCCGGGTCCAGCCGATCAGCAGCTCCAGACGCTGGGTGACGTCGGGGGTCTCGAGGACCTCGCGCTTCTGCTCGTTGCTCAGGTACGGAGCCCAGCCGGCCGAATCGGCCAGCACGGACGGGTCCGTCATCTTCTCGACGGTGTCGATCACCTGCCAGGCGTCACGCTTCTGCAGGTTGGCGATGACGAGGGACTTGTATTCTGCTGCAAGCTCTTTCATCCGGTCGGAGACAGGCTCGTCGCCGACCAGTTCGGCCTGCACCCAGAGCGCGGCGCCCGGGCCACTGACCCCGGTACCGATGCGGGCGCGCCGACCGGCACGCAGCACCGCCGCGGGAGCGCCGCCGGCCAGCCGGCCGACCTGCTCGATGGTGGCGACGACACCGTAAGCGGAGTAACGGTCCTGCAGCCGCGGGGCGAGCAACAGCTCGCCGATGCCATCGGTGGCATCGGCGCCGTCGCCCGGGTGCGCGGACTTGGCTGCATCGACGGCGGCCTGTGCGGGCTCGTCGAGCTCGATCGGTACGACCATCCCGGGCAGGACGACGACATCGGTGAGCGAGAGCACCGGCAACCGGCGGATATCTGACATGTGGTTCACCCTTCAAGTTGAGCGTGTCTGACTCAATGCGCGCGGGCCGGTGTTTGTTCCGTGAACGCTCATGGCTTCGCTGACGGCGAACGGCGGCGAACGGCGGCGACCGATGGCGACCGATCGCAAACGGATCGTCATCGGCGGCGGCCAATCGCACGATTGGGCGGGTCACGACCATGGTCAACTCGGCGTCGCGCCCGCAGAATCAAGGCCGAGCGGGAGTAACGATCGAGTGTGCGCTGTTGCCCCGACCAGTTGACAAGGATTGGCGGTGCGCGGGTGTCACGTGCAGGCAGCGACAGCGTGAGGTCGGGTGGCGACGAGCCGCTCGTCTACGGGACAGCCCGGGCCAAGTGGGTGCTCACCGCGACGGTGCTCGGGAGCGGGCTCGCCCAGCTCGACGGGACCGTCGTCAACGTCGCCCTGCCGCGGATCGGCGAAGATCTGGGCGGTGGGCTGACGAGCCTGCAGTGGACCCTCAACGCCTACACCCTCACGCTGTCCGGGCTGTTGCTGCTCGGCGGCTCGCTGGGCGACCGGATGGGCCGGCGGCGGGTTTTCGTCATCGGCGTGCTCTGGTTCACCGCGGCCTCGGTCGGCTGCGCGGTCGCGCCCGGCACCGAGGTGCTCATCGCCATGCGGGCCCTGCAGGGCGCAGGTGCGGCGCTGTTGATGCCGGGATCGCTGGCCATCCTGCAGGCTTCGTTCCGCAAGGAGGACCGATCGACCGCGGTGGGCGCATGGTCGGGACTCGGTGGGGTGGCGACGGCCTTCGGGCCCATTCTCGGCGGCGTCCTGGTCGGGGTGGCGCCGTGGGGGTGGCGGTTGGTGTTCCTGATCAACCTGCCGATCGCCGCGGTGGTGATCATCGTCAGCAACCGGTTCATCCCCGAGTCGAGGGACGAGATGGCGACCGGCAAGCTCGATGTCTCCGGTGCCATCCTCGCGTCGTTCGGCCTCGGCGCACTGGTGTACGGGCTGACCGAAGGGCCGGGCAGCGGCTGGTCTCCGATCGACATCGGAGTCACCGCGGCCGGTGTGCTGGTGCTGATCGCCTTCGTGGTGCTCGAGGGTCGGAAGGCCGATCCGCTGCTGCCGCTCGGTCTGTTCCGCTCCAAACAGTTCACCTCGGCCAACGTTGTCACCTTCACCGTCTACGCGGCACTGGCCGGAACGCTGTTCCTGCTGCCCGTGCAGCTGCAGCTGGTCGCCGGGTTCAGCCCGGTACAGGCGGGCGCGGCCACGCTGCCGATCACCGTGATGATGCTGCTGCTGTCGGCGCGGATGGGCCGGCTCTCCGCAAGGATCGGTCCGCGCCTGCCGATGACCGTCGGGCCGATCATCGCCGGCCTGGCGATGGTGTGGCTGACCAGGGTCGGACCGGGGTCGACCTACGTGGGCGACGTCATCGGTCCGATGCTGCTGTTCGGCTTCGGCCTGTCCTTCACCGTGGCGCCGTTGACCTCGACGGTGCTGGCGGCCGCTCCGGACCACCAGGCCGGGATCGCCTCCGCCATCAACAACGACGTCGCCCGGGTTGCCGGGCTGCTCGCGGTCGCCGTGCTGCCGGCACTTGCCGGGATCACCCCGGTGGCCTACACGGAGCCGGCGTTGCTGTCGGACGGGTTCCAGCGCGCTGCCCTGATCGCCGGGATCCTGTGCGCCGCAGGTGGTGTGCTCGCCTTCCTGACGATCCGTAACCCACCGCCGCCGGCACCGGAACCAGGCGGAGCGGTCCCGTCGTCGGTCGACCCGTCCTTCGAGTGCGCGGCCTGCCCCGTGCTCGCCCCGCACGTCCAGCCCCGCTGAGTGCCGTGCCCGCGCCTGGTGCCCTGCGCCCGTCCCCGGCTGTTGATCATGACGAAACTCGCTGACTCTTGCCTCGACACGCCGTCAACAGCGAGACTTTCGCCATGATCAACGCGCAGGGGCCGCCGGACCGGCTCCGGCGCGGCCAACCACAAGCCCGACCGTAGAGAGGCGGAGCGATGGCGACGAGCACGCGGGGGTTCTTCGGACGCGCGCACAAAGAGCGTGACCCCCGGTTGCCACCCGGTCAGTACGACGTCGGTGCCGACTGGCCGGTGCTGACCGCGGAGGTCACCCCCCGCATCGCACCCGAGCGGTGGAGCATCACCGTCGACGGCCTGGTGACCACCCCGACAACATGGACCTGGGCGGAGGCGCACGCGCTGCCCGCATCCCGGTACGAGGGCGACATCCATTGCGTCACAACGTGGTCGAAGCTGGCGACGAACTTCGACGGGGTGAGCGTCGACACCCTGCTGGAGGCGGCGGGGCCATTGCCGGAGGCGTCGTTCATCCTCGCCACCTCCTCCACCGGGTACACCACGAATCTGCCGCTCGCCGACGTCACCGACGGCAAGGCCTGGGTGGTCTGGAGCCACGAGGGCAAGCCGCTGCCGACCGAACACGGCGGCCCGGTGCGGATGCTCGTCCCGCACCTGTACTTCTGGAAGAGTGCGAAGTGGATCTCCCGGATCACCTTGCTCGACCACGACCAGCAGGGTTTCTGGGAGCGCAACGGTTACCACGACCGCGGAGATCCGTGGCAGGAGCAGAGGTATCAGGGTGACTGACACCAAGGGCGCGCCGCCCAGCAGCGAGATGACGACCTGGGCGGCGGCTCCGATGGACCTGGCCGGGGTGACGCCGGGCGGTGCGCTCGCCCAGCTGGCGCGGCCGCGGCCCGAGTCCAAGCCGGCGCCGACCGGCGGGTGGCGGACCGGCCGGGTCGCCGAGGTCAGCCACCCCACGCCGCGGTCTGTGGTGTTGCGCCTGGACGTCCCGGACCGGATCGACCACATCCCCGGGCAGCACTACGTCGTACGGTTGCGGGCGGATGACGGCTATGTCGCGCAGCGTTCCTACTCGGTCGCGTCACCGCCCTCCGATCCGCTCGTCGAGCTGTGGGTCGAACGCCTCGAGGACGGCGAGGTCTCCGGCTTTCTCGCCGACGTCGTCCAGCCCGGGGACGAACTGGAGGTGCGCGGCCCGATCGGGGGCTGGTTCGTCTGGGACGGATCGATGCCGGCAGTCGGCGTCGCCGGCGGCAGCGGCGCGGTCCCGCTGGTCGCGATGCTGCGGCACGCCGCCGTGATCGGACGGCCCGAGATGCTGAAGTTGGCGGTGTCCGCCCGAACGCTGGCGGACCTCCCGTTCCCGGATGAGCTGGTCGCGGCCGGGGCCTTCATCGCGCTGTCCCGCACCGATCAGCCGAGCCGGCCGGCGGGCAGGCTGACGGCGGACGAGCTGCGCCCGCTGGTCGTTCCCGATGCCATCACCTTCGTCTGCGGATCGGCGGTGTTCGCAGAGTTCGCCAGCACGCTGCTCGTCGAGCTGGGGTGTCCGTCGGCCGATGTCCGGGTGGAGCGGTTCGGCCCCAGCGGCTGATCGGCTCGTCCGGCTGTCAGGCCGACGCGGGCGACGCGGAGACCGCCGGCGAAGCGTCGTCCGGCGGCAACGGACCGGCGTAGCGGGCGAGCGCGACCGCGCCGCCGACAGCGACCACGAAGCCGGCGGTCGCCACCCCGGCGTACCCGGAGCGCACCTGGTCACCGAGCACCAGAATGCCGACCACCGACGGCACAACGGTGTTGGTGGTGAAGGTGACCGCGGCAACCATGGTGACCTTGCCGCGTTGCAGGGCCATCGCGAACAGCACCGTCCCGAGAATGCCGTCGATGATGATGGCCCACAGGTCGGGCTGAGAGATCAGTGTCCACAGGGAGTCCGGGACGTTGAGCCCCCGGGATGCCACCGCGACGCAGGTGAAGGCGAGCCCGGCGGCGAACGCGAGCAGGACCGCTGAGCAGGGCGGCCGCAGGCGTACCGCGAGCACCCCGATCGCCGCGAGCGGAACCGACATGCCCAGCAACACCCAGTGCCAGCCGGGGGCGAGCGGCGGGGCATCACTGGCCTGCGACGAGATCCCCAGCAGGAACAGGCCGGTCACCGAGGCGCCGATCGCGATCCACCCGGGTCGGCCCAACGGCCGGCCGGTGGCCGCCACGATCAGCGCGGTCACCCCGACACTGCAGGCGACGATGGCTTGCACGAGGAACAGCGGCAACACCTGAAGTGCGATCACCATGAAGACGAATCCGAGCAGGTCGATCGCCAGCCCCGCGAAGTACACCGGTTCGCGCAGCAGAGGTCCCAAGGCCGGCGGGCCGGCCCCGTGTGCCGCCGCGCGCCGGATGCCGAACGCCTCGACAGCCGAGCCGACCCCGGAGCCGACCGAGGCCAGGACGGCGAACAGCAGGCCGAGGAGCATGTCGCAGTGTCGCATCCCGGTGCGGCGGTTCGGCCTCGAAGGGACGGTCAGCGCGCCGCGAATCCCAGCCAGATGTCGCGGAGGGCGCGGTCGAAAGCAGCCGCACGATCAGCGGGGTCGCCGTCGGCCAGTCCCGCCAATTCCAGCTCCACCAGGCCGTGCACCAGAGCCCACAACGTGCCGGCCATCCGTTCCGCGTCGTCGACAGCGCACCGGCCGGTGTCGATGCATCGCTGCGCCGCCTCCTGCAGCACGGAAAAGGTTGAGGGCAGGTCCTTCTCGGCGGCCCGCAGGCGTGCGGTGCCCGCACCGAACATGACCCGGTAGAAGTGCGGATCGTCCAGCGCGCTCGCCCGGTACGCCCTGCCGAGGTCGAGCAGGCGGGCGAAGGGATCGTCTCGATCACCGACCGCCGCCAAGTGGGACGCGAAGCGGCTGACTCCCTCGGCGGCAACAGCAGCCAGCAGCTGATCCCTGCTGCCGAAGAGGGCGTACACCGCGGACGTCGAGGTTCCCGCCGCCGAGGCGACGGTCCGGACGCTCACCGCGTCGGCGCCGTGCTCGGCGACCAGCCGCGAGGTCTGCGTCAGCAGCACTTCCCGCAATGCGGCGTCGTGCACCTTCGGCGGCGGCATCGCTGCAGTCTAAGGGATTGACAGAGCAGCTGTAACGCTGTTCTATAACAATGTTACCAATGGAGACCTGTTCTTCGACATCCCTGGGAGGCGTTGTGGTGATTGAATTGTCGGAGGCAGCGCGGTCGACAGCCGGCATCGTGCTGCTGACCGTCTGCGGCATCGAATACGGCGGCGTGTTCCTCCTCCGAACCTTGCGCCGGGACATGGGGCTGACGGACTTCCAGCGCTCCTTCTTCCGGGCCGGCCACGCGCACGCCGGGGTGCTGGTCATCCTCGGGCTTGTCTGCCTGATCCTGACCGGCGCCACCGACCTCTCCGGGTTCTGGGCATGGCTTGCCGGGACCGGTGCCCTGATCGCGGCGATCGCGATGTCGGCGGGGTTTTTCTTCTCGGCGATGGGCTCAGGTCGGACGGCGCCGAACCGGTGGATCGGCCTGGTCTTCGGTGGTGCCGTGGTGCTTGCCGGGGGTGTGGTGACCCTGGGGATCGGTCTGCTGGTCGCGGGGTGAGGCGGCCGACGGGTCGATCCGATAGAGCGCGAACGGCGCGTCATCGCGAATACCGGGTGCGCCCTCGACAAGTCCCGGTCGCAGGTCCCCGGCTGCGCATCTCTTCCGCGAAGCCGCCCGCCTGCGCAGCGGACCAGGTACCGGCGTTTCAGTACGCGACGTTCGGGTCCGAATGCAGCCGGTCAGGTCGCCGTGTGCTCCTGCCGGATCGGCGTCACGATCAGCCGATCCGTCGTCACGACGCTCACACAGGGAACCGCTACGCCCGCAGGACCTTCTGCATCGCCTTGCCCTTGGCCAGCTCGTCGACCAGCTTGTCCAGGTAGCGGATCTTCTGCATCAGCGGGTCGTCGACGTCCTCGACGCGCACCCCGCAGATCACGCCCTTGATCAAGGACACGTTGGGGTTGAGATCCGCAGCGGCGAAGAAGTCCTCGAACGTCGTGCCCGCTGACAGGTGTTTCTGCAACGCCGCCTCGTCGAAGCCCGTGAGCCACTCGATGACCTCGTGCAGTTCCGCCTTCGTGCGACCCTTCCGCTCCACCTTGGTGACGTAATGCGGATAGACATCGGCGAAGCTGGTCGTGAAGATCCTGCTCATCGTGGCGAGCCTAACGGCCGAAGCCGACAGGCGAGCGGTCGCTCGGCTGTTCGAGCGGGTGAAGCGGGCGCCCAGCCCCGCGCCCGACGCGCTCCCAGCTGTTGCTCGGCGACGCAGTGCTGCTCACCCACCAGGGCTACGGACATCTCAGCTCCAACGATCCAAGCGCATGCATCGAAAGGGCGCGGACCGCTTGCCTGGTCGACCTGACGGTGCCCGCGGCCGGCCTGGGCATGCGCTCGCTGCCGCCACGATCACCCGAGATGGCCCGGACCATGTCGTGAAAGCGCGAAGGCCGGATGTCAGCGCCGCCGCGCGATCGCGAGCACGTAGTCGAACGGCAGTTCGGCGTCACCGCCCGCACGACCGCGGTCAGCCCGCTCGGCGAAGGTGAGGAATCTCCGGTCAAGGTGAGCGGCCCGTTCCGGTTCGTTCGCCAAGCCCTCGTAGGTCGCCACCACCGGCCCGAAAGTCTGCTTGTAGAAGTCGCAATAGCCGACCGGACCTCCAGCGACCCGCTCGACGTACGTGCCGATCGACCAGGTCAGGTCGGTGACCCGGTCGCCGAACAGCCGGCGGACATGGTCCTGCTCTCCCCAGCCGGTGGGTGATTGCGCCCAGGGCGGCGGCGGGGGGGCGAAACCCTCGAACACCGCGAGGAACTGCTCGATCAGCCCATTTGCCGCGAAGGTGACAAGGCCGATGGTGCCGCCCGGGCGGCAGACGCGGACCAACTCGTCGGCGACCGCGCGATGATCCGGTGCCCACATCGCGCCGACCGACGAACACACCACGTCGAACGACTCATCCGGAAACGGCAGCGCCTCCACGTCCGCCTCGACCCAGTCGATCGTGAGTCCCCGGCAGGCGGCTTCGCGGGCGCCGACCGGGAAGTTCTCCGGCGTCAGATCGCAGGCGATGACCTCTGCCCCGGCCGCCGCCGCTCGCAGGGCGACACTGCCGCTCCCACAAGCGGCGTCCAACACCACCTGGCCGGCCCGCACACCGGCGGCGGCCACCAGTTCAGCACCCAGGTCCCAGATCAGCGTGGTGGCGAACCGGTGGTAGTCGCCTCTCGACCATGCCCGTCTGGTCGCTTGCTTGACCCGCCGGTCCTCGTCAGCGGTCCACTGCTGTCCGGGTCCGATCGTCATGCTCATGGCGTTCCCTTCGGTCTCGAGGTCTCCTCCGGCCCGAGCGTCCCTCCGGACGGCGACCGGGTGAAGTTCGAAAATTGGACCGACCGTCGGGACCACCGGCGCGCAGGATGGGGGAATGCGCGGGTACGGCCAGTACTGTCCGGTGGCCCTGGGGGCCGAGATCTTCGCCGAGCGCTGGACACCGATCATCGTGCGCAACCTGATGGTCGGCTGCCATCGGTTCGGCGAGATCCTCGACGGTGCGCCGGGACTGCCGCGCAGCGTGCTGAGCCAGCGCCTTCGCCGTTTGGAATCAGATGGGGTTGTGCTCCGCGAGCACTCGTCAACGGGCCCCACCTATCACCTGACCGCCTCCGGCCGCGAACTGGGCGAGGTATGCCTGTCTCTCGGTGCATGGGCCGCCCGCTGGCGCGATGCCCGCCCTATCGATCTGGACCCGTACCTGGCGTTGTGGATGCTGGCCCGGCTGATCGACCCGCCCTCGTTGCCCCGTTCCAGGATCGTCATCCGCTTCGAGCTCACCGACCGGTCCAGGCCGCCACGGTACTGGCTCGTCGCCGCGCGGTCCGGTGGTGAGGTCTGCGCGGAGTTCCCGGGTTTCGAGGAGGACGGGGTGCTCGCCACCGACGCTTACTGGCTGGTCCGCTGGCACACCGGACGCGTCGCGTTCCCGGACGCGCTCCGGGCCGGCGGCATGACGCTGACCGGCCCCCGGTGGCTGGCCAGAGTGCTCAACGATTGGGGCCGGCTGAGCCCGTTCGCGGACATCGCCGCTGCGCGCGGCAGCGGGTCGGAGCAGTCCCCGGTTTAACCGCACCTCAATTCCGTCGTCTGCCGCAGCGGAACCAGTGCCGTGGCAGTCATCCCGGGTAAAGCCTGTCAATGCTGACCGAATACCGCCCCCCCCGCGCTGCTGAGGTTCCAGCATCTGTCGCAACGCTCCCGACGACGACGCCCAAGATCAACTCGAGACGCTGCCTGACCACCTCGACAGAACGCGGAGCTGGGGCTGTGCGAACCTGCCAAGACACCCGTTCTCGCTGGCGAAGACGGTTGGAACCCCGGTCGCCCCTCGAAGGTCGGCGCGCACTGCGCGGGCTTTCGGTGTTGGGAAGCGAAGTTGAGCACCCCTGATCCGCCAGGACTTGAGGTGGTTCCGTCGAGCCGCGGCCGTCAACTACCTGGCCCACCTCACGCAACTGCCCACCACCACCGGCCGCTCTGAGTAATCGTCAAGCCCTATGTATTGGATCAGCGATGGTCCCGGTTGCGTTGAAGACGTAGGCGAACGCGGCCTTGGTGTATGCGATTCCTCGTCCCTCGCGGCGGATCGTGGTGGAGTTTGCTGCTGATGGCCGCTTGGGGATGAGGTAGCTGTCGAGGTTCGTGGTGTCGAGGCGGTATTTGCCGGCTCGCTGGTGTACGGCGGCTACGAGCCGGACGGTCGGATCGAGCGCGGCGAGACTGGCGTCCCCGTGGCTGGTGTTGGTCAGGAACCATCCCTGTGGTGCGAGGTACTGCCGGCAGTGCTCCCAGACTGGTCCCGCGTACAGCGAGATGAGCAGGTCGAAGCTGGCTGGGGGGATCGGGAGCGGCTTGGTGTAGTCGGTGTGGAGGAATGCGATGTCGGTGCCGGCCCCAGTTATCGTGCGTCCCTGGAGTTCGGCTGTCACGAGCGCCTCGTCGCCGAAGTAGCGGGCTGCGCGGCGATCGGTGTCGACGTAGGTGACCGATGGAATTGCCGTCGAGGGCGAGAGGTCGAGATAGCTGCCTGGGTAGAGCGCCTTCGTCGGGTGCCAGGCCGTGCTCAGGGCACCAAACAGGCCGGAGCGGTCGCCGATGCTGCCGCGGTAGGTGGTCCACGACGGTGCGGAACGCTGGCCGTCTCCGATTTGGGGGTTCATGCGACACGCTCGTTGGCGGAGGAGTATGGCCGCTCAGCGAGCTCGCCATTCTCGAAGGTCGCGCCGGCGCGGACGAGGGCGACGAAGTGCGGTGCGTGGACCGCGCGCCACCCGTTGCGGAACACCAGACGACGACCGTGCTCGTCGCGCTGATCGCGGCGAGCGTCGATGTTGGCGGCGACCGCCCACTCGCCGTCGCGGACGATCTCATCGAGCAACCGCGCCCCCGCGCTGTGTGTGTGCTGGTCGTCGTTGACTACTTCAAGCATGGGAACCCTCCCGAATCAGCGCGTCAACGCCGGTCCTGATCACGAGCGGGCCGGATTTCACATCATCCTCGAGAGGGGTGTGCCCACTCGCATCACCTCACCGAAGGCAGAGCCGCACGCGGAGCGGAACCCGGTTGCCGTGCCATGTGCCGCAGGACGCCGCCAGCGAGCGTTGCGGCAACCGCGATCACCGAAGGGCCGGTGTTCTCGGGCGCTCTCCACCGTGGCTTTGACGAGCGCGCTGTGATGACAACTGAGACTGTCGCCCGGGTCGTCGCGGTGTGCAGGAGGCCGGGCGTTGCCCGTCTTGCGCTGGTCACGAGGGCGGAGGATGGGGGATTCGAACCCCCGAGGGCGTTAACCCAACACGCTTTCCAAGCGTGCGCCATAGGCCACTAGGCGAATCCTCCTGGTGCCGGTGCCGTGCCCGCCACCGTGCACGAGGCACGACGACGGTGGCAACACCGCGCAGAAGTCTAACGGGCCGTTCGTGGTGCTCCGGACCACTGTCGCGGAGATGTCACTACGAGAGGTCACCGACGGGGATCGATACACCGTCATCATGAGAACGACGGCGCCGGCGGAGCACAAACCACAGCGCAACGCCCCCCAGGAGCAGGAGCACCACAGCGGCCAGTGCCAACGGCGATCGTGCGGCCAGTGCGATGGACCCCTCCACGGCGGCGATGCCGACCGTGGCAAAGATGAGCGCCCAGGCGAGACAACCGATCAGCATGGCGATGGTGTAGCGCAGGAAGGGCATCCGGATCAGCCCGGCGGCGGCGTTCACGACCGTCTGCACGCCGACCGTCAGGAACGACAGCGTGACCAGTGGCGGCCCCCAGCGCTGCAGGGCCACGGTTGCCCTGGTCGTCCTCGGGCCGGTGACCTTGGCGGCGAGCCGGGTGTGCAGGACGCCGGCGCGAACTCCCCGCCCGAGCCAATAGGTGCCCTGGGCGCGGAGCAACACAATGCAGAACAGCACGGCAACGGTCACCCCGAAGGGCTTGCCCTCGTACCAGCTGGGCACGGTGTCAGACGTTCTGAGGGGCGGGCGGAGCGATTGCGCTGCTCACGCCGCACCCCCTGGAGGTTGTCGATCCCGGCCGGTGCCTGATGCGACCCGATGTCCGTTCGCCAGGGTAAGGCCAAACGGTGTCAGGTCAGGCTGCGAGCGAATCCAGGATGGCGCGGACCTCGCGGGTCTCTTCCTCGCTGTACCGGGCGACGATCGTCTCGATCTCCAGGCGATCGGACTCGCTGGTGTAGGCGGCCAGTTCCTCCACCAGGTGGCGGTGCTCGGCGCGCTCCGCGCGGTGAGCGGCCATGGTGTCAAGAAGGTGCAGATGCATGATGATTTCTCCTCGGTTCATGTGTCCGGGACCTCGCGTACCTCGATGGCCGGCCGTCCCGGAGCGACCTTGTTCAATCCATCTGAATCGATTATGCGCCCAGTTCAGAGCGCATTTCGACGATCTTGGATGTGTGCTTCGACGCAGTGTCGAGGGCCACTCCGGCACAACCTCGGACCCGTAGCGCGCGGGTCGCAGCAGACCGTCCCGAGCGGGTGCTGCCCGTGCTCGGGACGGCTCGTTCTCGAAGCCTCGGCGATCCACCGCTACACTGGCCGCCGGACCCCCGCGGCGTCCATCTCATCAACCCCCCCAGGGCCGGAAGGCAGCAAGGGTCCGTGAGCTCTGACGGGTGCGGGGGTCCCCTTCCGTCTCGGGACACGGGTGGTTGTGAGCAGGCGGGGCCCGCTGTCGGTGCGCTGCCGTAGCCTCGGTCCGTGGCGCTCGCCCTCTACCGCAAATACCGACCCGCGACCTTCTCCGAGGTGGTGGGGCAGGAGCACGTCACCGAGCCACTGCGAACGGCGCTCGCCGCCGGCCGGATCAACCATGCTTACCTGTTCTCCGGTCCCCGGGGCTGCGGGAAGACGTCGTCGGCGCGCATTCTCGCCCGCTCGCTGAACTGCGTGCAGGGCCCGACGCCCGATCCGTGCGGTGTGTGTCCGTCCTGCATCGCACTGGCCCCGGAGGGCCCCGGCTCGCTGGATGTGGTGGAACTTGACGCGGCCAGCCATGGCGGTGTCGACGACACCCGTGACCTGCGCGACAAGGCGTTCTACATGCCGTCGGAGTCGCGGTACCGGGTCTTCATCATCGACGAGGCCCACATGGTCACGACGCAAGGCTTCAACGCGCTGCTCAAGATCGTCGAGGAGCCGCCGGAACATCTGGTCTTCATCTTCGCCACCACCGAACCGGACAAGGTGCTGACGACGATCCGGTCGCGGACCCACCACTACCCGTTCCGGCTGATCCCACCCACCACCCTGCGAGCGTTGCTGGAACGGTTGTGCGCCGAGGAAGGCGCGGTTGTCGAACCGGCGGTGCTACCGCTGGTGATCCGGGCCGGCGGCGGTTCGGCCCGTGATTCGCTGTCCGTGCTGGACCAGCTGCTCGCCGGAGCCGGCCCCGAGGGCGTGACCTACCGGAGCGCTGTCGCCCTGCTCGGTGTGACGGACGCCGCGCTCATCGACGAGGTCGTCGACGCGCTGGCCGCCGGCGACGGTGCCTCCGTATTCGGCGCCGTCGACCGGGTGGTGGAGGCGGGACACGACCCGCGCCGGTTCGCTGCGGACCTGCTCGAGCGGCTGCGCGACCTGGTGATCCTCAACGCGGTGCCCGGCGCGGTCGGCAAGGGCCTGATCGATGCCCCGGAGGACGAGCTCGCTGCCATGGTCGGCCAGGCGGACCGGCTGGGGATCGCCACGCTGACCCGGATGGCCGAGGTGCTGCACACCGGTTTGGTAGACATGCGCGGAACCACCTCGCCGCGGTTGGTGCTCGAGCTGCTGTGCGCCCGGATGCTGCTGCCGGGCTCCGCGTCGGGCGATCCGTCGCTGCTCCAACGGCTCGAGCGGATGGAACGCCGGATGGACATCGCCGGCGATCTGGGCGGCGCCAAGGTCCTCGGCGGGGTGGCGTCGGAGGCCTCCGTTCCTGCGGCTGACGTTGCAGCGTCACAGGCGTCGACCCGGCGGGCCGCCCCGGCGAGATCGGCGGGCGAATCACGACCACCGGTCGGTGCCGCAGCACGACCAGCGGTCAGTTCCATGAACGGACCTGCGGCTACCGACGGAACCCCGCAGGTCGACGGCGGGCCGACCGCGGGGCAGCCGGGCGTCACCGATCAACAGGAGCCGCCGGCAGCGCGTCCGTCCGCGGGGCGGAAGCCTCCGAGTGGCCCGGACCTCGGGCTGCCGCAACCGCCGACGCTGAGTTCGGCCCGGCGCGGGCCGGGCCGGACGTCGGCCGCCGAAGAGCGGACCGCGCCCGACCGGCGGGAGCCGGTCCGGGGGACAGGCGACGCCCCGGAGGCACCGGACCGCATTGGTGCAGCCCATGTCGATGCAACCCACGCTGCTCCCGCACATGCCGCGCCGGACAACCCTGTCGTCACCGAAGCTCCGATCGCAGCCTCCAACATCGGCGTGACGGACGTCAGGCGGGTCTGGCCCGAGGTACTGGTGGCCGTCAAACGGCAACGGCGCACCACCCAGGCGATCCTCGAGGCCGCGACCGTCATCGGAGTGGAGAACGGTCAGCTGCAGATCGCCATGCCCTCGGCAGTGATGGCGCGACGCGTGCTGGAGCCGAACAACTCCGACATCCTGCGCGCCGCACTGAAGGAGATCCTGGGCGTCGACTGGACCATCAGATGTGAGGCCGTAGGGGCGACGGCGGAACCTGCGTCCGGACCGCCGCGTGGATCGACCGGGGGACCACCGAGCGCCGCGATGGCGTCAACCGGTGCCGGGGACCCCTTGCCGCCCCCGCCCCCGCCGCCGGAGGACGACATCCCCGACGACTACGGCGAACCCGTCGACCCGAAGGCCGTCGCCGACGTGCGGGACCCGGAGCAAACGGCTATTGCGCTGCTGTCCGAGCAGCTCGGCGCGCGCCCGCTGGAACAGCAGGGGTAGCGGCGGGTCGGTTGGCGCGGAGGCTTCAGCGTTCGGGATCGAACGGGACCTCGCGACCCAGCAGGGCGGCCAGCCGGTCGATCGCCGGCGCGTCGTCTGCCGCCGATTGCGGGTCGGCGAAACGCCTGCGGCCGGGCGGTACCCGGCTCAGGTTCTGCGCGGAGAATGCGATCTCCTGCTCTGCGAGATCGTTCGGGAATTCGACACGGGTCCCCGTTGCTGCAGCGAGATCCCAGCCGTGAACGAGCATCTCGACGATGCGGAGGTGCAACGCCACCGCGCCGGGAATCGTACCGAACGGAACGGTGATCATCCGGCTCATCGCATCGGGCGTGGAAAAGGCTTGTAGCAGAAGTTGTCCCGCGATGTCGAACGCGGCCGGTAGGTCGGCGTCCGGGTTCTCGAGGTACTTCGCCGTGTGGGCCACCGTCGGCGGGGCATCCGGTACGAGCGCGTCGGCAAACAGATGCTTGCCCAGGATGAGGTGCACCACCAGGTCTCGGACGGTCCACTCCGAGCACGGCGTTCGGGCGGTCGACCCGGTGGGCTCTATGCCGGCAACAAGGCCGGCGCAGACCTGGGTGGCGCGGGCCAACTGATCGACGGTGGCAGGTTCGGTCACGACGCGAACACTGCCGTGGATCGGTCGACACGTCCAGCACCGGGACCCTGTCAAGAGCAGCAGTCGCTCGCCGTGCACAGTGCCCGACGCCGACTCGATCCGTCCCGAGGCCCTGCTCGACGACTCCACGCTCGTTGACTGGGGGTGATGGCAAGCGAGGACAACCCAGCCAAATGGGTGTATCTATGAGCCTCATCACTACCGAGAGTCACCTCGACTTTTGGCCGCGGTGGACGACAGCTTGGGGGAGATCGGACATGACAGAGGAACACCTCGCGCGTCCGGCCGGCGTCGCACGGCGCACGGTCTTCAAAGCGGCCGGCGCGGGGTTCGGGTTGTACTTCCTGAGCTCCCTGGGCGGGCGACCGGTTGCCGTTCAGGCCGCAACTGCGGAAGGCTCGACCCTGCTGGCGCCCCAGCGGATCCCGAAGTTCGCAACACCGGTGCTCATCCCCCCGGCGATGCCGAAGGCCGGCGTCGTCCGTACCGGTGACGGCGCGATCGCCGATTACTACGAGATCTCGCTGCGGCAGTTCCATCAGCAGATCCTGCCGGCCCCGCTCCCGCGCACCATGGTGTGGGGATACGGGCCTCACGGCGGGACCGGACGGGGTGCCGACGCGCTGCACAACGCCCCGAGCCTGACGATCGAGGCGCAGTGGGGCCGGCCGGTCAGGGTGCGATGGATCAACGAGCTCATGACCCGCGGCGGGCGATCGCTTCCACATCTGCTGCCGGTCGATCCGACGCTGCACTGGGCGAATCCGGCGGGTGGTACCGCGCATCGCGACAGCAGACCGACGTTCGAGGCGACCCCGGGCCCGTATCGAGGACCCGTTCCGATGGTGACCCACGTGCACGGGTCGGTCGGCGTGGGAGACGAGAGCGACGGATACCCGGAGGCCTGGTACCTGCCCGCTGCCATCGACATTCCTGCAGGCTTCGCTCACCAGGGGACCTGGTACGAATTCTTCAAAGGCAAGGCGCGCAGCGGTTTCGGTGCGTCCTGGCGTCCGGGCTCCGCGACGTTCCAGTATCCGAACAACCAGCGGGCCTCGACCCTCTGGTACCACGACCACACCCTCGGGATGACGCGGCTGAGTGTCTACGCCGGTCCCGCCGGGTTCTTCCTGATCCGCGGTGGACCCGAGGGCGACGATGCGGTTCGGGACGTTCGCAACGGTCGGCGAGCGGTACTCCCGGGACCGGCTCCGCGACAGGCCGACGGCAGGCCGAAGAAGTCGTACGACGAGATTCCGCTGGTCATCCAGGATCGGTCTTTCAACGAGGACGGTTCCCTGTTCTATCCGGATTCTCGCGAATTCTTCGACGGAACGGTCGGGCCGTACATTCCGGCGGGAGATCTGCCACCGATCTGGAATCCGGAGTTCTTCGGAAACACGCTGATGGTCAACGGCGCCACCTGGCCCCACCTGACGGTGCAGCGCAAGCGCTACCGCTTCCGCTTGCTGAACGGCTGCGACGCAAGATTCCTCGTTCTCGATTTCGAGCGGATTCCCGGCGTGAAGGTGTGGCAGATCGGTTCCGAGGGCGGATTCCTGCCCGCGCCGGTCGACGTCACGGGCACCAGGCGGGGCCGGCTACTGATGGCGCCCGCGGAACGGGCCGACGTGATCGTCGACTTCTCCCGGGTGCCGATCGGCCGCCACATCCTCGGCAACGTCGGTCCGGATGAGCCGTTCGGCGGTGGCGAACCGGATGACGACTTCGACCGCGCCGACCCGGACAGCACCGGGCAGGTCATGGAGTTCCGGGTCGTCCGAGCCACCGGTCACGACCCGAGCACCGCTCCCGAGTTCCTGTCGCTGCCGCGCATCAGGCCGCTGACCGGTGGCGTGACCCGCCGGTTGGCACTGGTGGAAGAGATGTCGATGGACGCCGACGACGCTCCGATCGCGGCCCTGCTCGGCACGGTGGGCGACGACGGCACGTACACGGCGAGAATGTGGAGCGAGCCGCTGACCGAGAACCCCGCGCCAGGGGCCACCGAGGTGTGGGAGATCTACAACACCACGGCGGATGCACATCCGATGCATGTGCACGACGTCTTCTTCCAGTTGGTGAACCGGCAGGTCATTGTCGTCGACGAAGCACGGCAGCGGGTGGAGATCGACGCCGCGAGCGCTCCGAGTGAGCCGGAGCCGGCCGAAACCGGGTGGAAGGACACCGTCATCGCCTATCCCGGCGAGGTGACCCGGATCCGGATGCGTTTCGGCAAGGCCGGTCAGTTCGTCTGGCACTGCCACATCGTCGAACACGAGGACAACGAGATGATGCGGCCGATGCGGATCGGCCCGGCGCAACCGGGACAGCCGGCTGGCCACCACATGTCGTAGGCGGGCGCGGCCCGTCCGGCCGGGTCAGTGCCCGTCCGGCCGGGTCAGTGCCCCCGCAGGACCCAGTCGTCCAGGTTCGGGGCCTCGGCGCCGATGGTGGTGTCGTCACCGTGACCGGTGTGCACCACGGTGGTCCCCGGCAGCGTGAGCAGCTTGCGGCTGACGGAGTCGATGATCGTCGGAAAGTCCGAGAAGGAACGGCCGGTCGCCCCTGGGCCGCCCGCGAACAGCGTGTCGCCGGTGAAAACCGTGTCGAGCTTTGGGACGGAGAAGCAGACTGCCCCGGGACTGTGGCCGGGGGTGTGCAGCACCTGGATGTCGACGCCGGCCACCGTCAGTACTTGCCCGCCGTGCAGTTCCGCACCCGGTTGTGATGCGCTGTGGGTCATTCCCCACAGTGCGGCGTCGGCGGGGTGCAGCCAGATGGTGGCTCCGGTTCGCTTGGCGAGGTCCGGGGCGGCGTTGATGTGGTCGTTGTGGCCGTGTGTGAGCAGAATGGCCCCCACCCGCCGATTGCCGACCTTCTCCATGATCGCGTCGGCGTCATGCGCGGCGTCGATGATCACCACTTCGTCGTCGTCGCCGAGCAGCCAGACGTTGTTCTGGACGTCCCAGCTCCCGCCGTCGAGGGTGAAAGTGCCGTCGGTGACGACCTTCTCGATGCGTGCCGTCACACTGTCACCCCGAGACCCGGATAGAGCGGGTGCGCGGTGGCCAACGCGGTGACCCGCGCCTGCAGGGCCGACCGCACGGCCGGGTCCAGTTCGCCGACCGGTGCGGTCAGCGCCGCCGCGAGGATGTCGGCGACTTCGACGAAGGCGGTGTCGGTGAAGCCGCGGGTGGCCAGGGCGGGGGTGCCGATGCGGAGCCCCGAGGTGATCATCGGTGGGCGGGGGTCGAACGGCACGGCGTTCCTGTTCACGGTGATGCCGATGTCATGCAGCCGGTCTTCCGCTGCCCGCCCGTCGAGGTCGGAATCGCGCAGGTCGACCAGGATCAGGTGGACGTCGGTGCCGCCGGTGAGGACCCGCACGCCGGCGGCGGCGACGTCGGACTGGATCAGCCGTTCGGCGAGAATGCGTGCGCCGCGGATCGTCCGCTCGGCGCGTTCGTTGAACGACGGGTCGGCGGCCATTTTGAACGCGACCGCCTTGGCGGCGATCACATGTTCCAGTGGGCCGCCCTGCTGGCCGGGGAACACCGCGGAGTTGATCTTCTTCGCGATCGCCGGGTCGTTGGACAGGATGACGCCGCCGCGGGGGCCGCCGAGGGTCTTGTGCGTGGTGGTGGTGGTGACGTGGGCGTGCGGGATCGGGGAGGGGTGCAGCCCGGCGGCGACCAGCCCGGCGAAGTGGGCCATGTCGACCAGCAGGTAGGCGCCGACCTCGTCGGCGATCTCGCGGAACCGCTCGAAATCCAGCAGCCGGGGGTAGGCCGACCAGCCGGCGATGATCAGCTTCGGCGAGTGTTCCCGGGCGAGCCGGCCGACCTCGTCCATGTCGATCCGGTAGTCCTCTTTTGACACCTCGTACGCGGCGACGTTGTAGAGCAGCCCGGAGAAGTTGATCCGCATGCCGTGGGTCAGGTGCCCGCCGTGCGCCAGGGACAGGCCGAGGATCGTGTCGCCGGGCTTGATCAGTGCCTGCATCGCGGCGGCGTTGGCCTGCGCGCCGGAGTGCGGCTGGACGTTCGCGAAGCCGGCACCGAACAGCGACTTGATCCGCTCGATCGCGAGAGTCTCGATGACGTCGACGTTCTCGCACCCACCGTAGTAACGCCGGCCCGGGTATCCCTCCGCGTACTTGTTGGTCAGCACGCTGCCCTGCGCCTGCATGACCGACACCGGGGCGAAGTTCTCCGACGCGATCATCTCCAGCGTCTCCTGCTGGCGACGCACTTCGAGCGCGATGTAGTGCGCGACCTCAGGGTCGGCGATCTCGAGCGGGGCGTTCAAGCCGGGCCAGGGCGCCGCCGCGGCGGTGTCCTTGTCCGCAATTGCAGCGGCGACTTCGGTCGTGGTCATGGCAGGTCTCCCTCGATCAGCGTCTGGGCTGCGCCCTTTCGGCAGGCTGGATCTCCTGCCTTTCGCAGGCTCCACCGTAGTCGGCGACGCGGGTGGGAAAGAATCCGCTGATCGGCGGCTGTTGGCGCCCCGGTGCGTCCCCGCTGTGGCGACGTCACAGTTCCGTAAGGGTCGGGCGGCCCTGCGCACGGACAAAGCGGGCATGATCGGGGAATCTTCCCCGATCGGCTGAATGAGGAGTATTCGTGACGCGTCGCATGGTCATCCCCGTGCTGGTGGCCGTGGCAACCGTGGTTCTGGGCGGCTGCGCCTCGTCGGCCTCCACCGGTGCAGCGCCCGCCCCAGTGAGTTCATCGGCCGTCGCCGCCCCTGCACCTGCAAGTTCGTCGGCCGCTACAGCCGCGGCACCTGCGAGTCCGTCGGCCACCGCGGCACCCGCACCTTCTTCGGACGCTGCCGGGAACTCGTCGTCCGCAGTTGCGCCGGCTGGATCCACCACGGCCGTGAAGCCGGCCCCACCCGTACCGGAAGAGCTGCAGTTCACGGCCACGACCCTCGACGGCGCGCCGTTCGACGGAGCTGATCTCGCCGGCACGCCCGCCGTTTTCTGGTTCTGGGCGCCGTGGTGCCCCAATTGCCGTGCGGAGGCCCCGCAGGTGGCGGCGGCCGCTGCCGCGAACCCCGATGTCACGTTCATCGGGGTCGCCGCCCAGGATGAGGTCCTCGCAATGCAGGCCTTCGTCACCGATTACGGCGTCGGCGGATTTGAACACCTGGCAGACCTGGACGCCTCCATCTGGCAGCGATTTGGCGTGACGTACCAGCCGGCTTACGCGTTCGTCGGTACGGACGGGTCCATCGACGTCGTCAAGAGCAGGGTGTCCGCGGAAGAACTCGACAGCCGGCTCGCCCAGCTGTCGGGCTGAGCCGCGCGCCATGGACCTGGACACGCTCGGCTTCGCGGTGGCCGCCGGTCTGGTCGCCGCGGTCAATCCGTGCGGGTTCGCGATGCTGCCGGGGTACCTGTCGCTGGTTGTCGCAGGTGAGAGCACAGCAGGTGAGAGCCCGTCCCGGAGCCGTGCGGTCGGCCGGGCACTCGCCGCCACCGCGGCCATGGCCGCCGGATTCGTGCTCGTCTTCGGGGCGTTCGGCCTGGTCATCGCCCCGCTGACCACCTCCATCGAGCAATACCTGCCCGCCGTCACGGTCGTTATCGGCGTCATGCTGGTCGCGCTCGGCGGGTACCTGCTCAGCGGCCGGGAGCTGACGCTGCTGCTGCCACGCCCCGGGCGGGGCGCCCCGACCCGCCGGATCGGTTCGATGGTCGGCTACGGCATCGCCTACGCACTGGCATCGCTGTCCTGCACGATCGGACCGTTCCTGGCCGTCACCAGCGCGACGTTCCGGAGCGGATCGGCGATCGGCGGGGTGCTCGCCTACGTGGCCTACGGGCTCGGGATGGCGATCGTGGTCGGCTTGCTCGCGGTGGCGACGGCGTTGGCCAGTTCGTCGGTGGTGACCGGAACCCGGCGGCTGCTGCCGTACGTCAACCGGATCAGCGGCGCCCTGCTGATCCTCAGTGGTCTGTACGTGACCTATTACGGCATCTACGAACTGAGGCTTTTTGCCGGCAATGGCGATGCGAGCGACCCGGTGATCGACGCGGCAGGTCGGCTGCAGGGTGTCCTCGCGGGTTGGGTCGACACCGTTGGTGCCCTGCCGCTGCTGGCGGCCCTGCTGCTGCTGGTCGCGCTCGTCGTGGTGCTGGCCCGGATCCGCACCGCCAGATCGGCGCGGCGGCGGTCGGCGAGACCGTGACGCAATGTGACGGTACGTGCTGTCGGGTGTGCGCAAAGGTAACGATGCGGTGACGGTGGTCGTTTCGGGGTGAACTGGCGTTTACGGTGCCTTGAGCACGACGCAGCTGCGGCCCGTGACGGGGTGACAGGCGGCGCGTCGGGCGGTTCGGTACGGCTTCGAGAGGCCGTGTCCCGCCTCGCCGGTGCAGACTCCTGCGGTGCCGAGCCTTCAGGCCCGTTGGAGATGTGCCGCGGGGCGAGGCGGCCGGTCGGCACGAGTTCGACCCGAGAACAGCTGTAGGCACCACCGTTGGACCCGAAGCGCCGCTGCAGACACGCCCCGGTAACACCGCCGGGGTAGACACGCCGCGGTACCGCAACGACAGCCTGGAGGTAGTAAAGCGTGAAACGCCATCTGTGGGTGGGGGCCGGCCTGGCCGGCGCCCTCGTCCTGTCCATGTCAGCGTGCGCGAGTTCGGACCGCGGGAGCGAGTCCAGCCCCGCGAGCGCTACGAGCGGCGCAGAGGCCCCCGCCTCCGGCTCCGAGTCAGGTGATGCCAGCGCGGCCGCCGGACCTGCCGATCCGAACGGTCAGATCATCTTCGGTGCCGCCGGTGCCCCCAGCATGTTCGATCCGCTGTACGCGACCGACGGCGAGACCTTCCGGGTGGTCAGGCAGATGACCGAGGGTCTGGTCGGGTTCAAGCCGGGGACGGCTGAGGTGGAACCCGCGCTGGCCAAGTCGTGGGAGCAGTCGGACGACGGTTTGACGTGGACCTTCACCCTGCAGGACGGCGTGAAATTCCACGACGGTACGACGTTGGACGCCGAGGCGGTCTGCTACAACCTCGACCGGATGTACAACCAGACCGGGGCAGGCGCCACCCAGGCGCAGTACTGGTCGGACACCATGGGCGGTTTCAAGGGTCAGAAGGACGAAGCCGGAAAGCTCGTGCCGAGCGTGTACGAATCGTGCACCGCCGCCGAGGACGGCACCGCGGTCATCAAGCTCACCCGGTACACGTCCAAGTTCCCGTCGATCCTGGGCCTGCCGTCGTTCTCCATCCAGTCCCCGACGGCACTGGAGAAGTACGACGCCGACGGTGTCAAGGCCGAAGGTGACTCCTTCGTGTACCCGGCGTATGCCACGGAGCATCCGACAGGCACCGGCCCATTCGAGTTCCAGGCTTACGACAAGGCCAACAACACCGTCACCCTGGTCCGCTACGACGACTACTGGGGCGACAAGGCAAAGTCCAAGACGTTGATCTTCAAGATCATCCCTGACGAGACGGCCCGAAAGCAGGAGCTGCAGGCGGGCACCATCGACGGGTACGACCTGCCGAACCCGGCCGACTGGCAGAACTTGGAATCCGACGGTTTCAACGTCGCGATCCGACCTGCCTTCAACATCCTCTACCTGGGCATGACTCAGGGCAAGAATCCCGCACTGGCGGACCTCAAGGTCCGGCAGGCCATCGCCTACGCGATCAATCGCCAGCAGTTCGTGGATTCGCAGCTACCGCAGGGCGCAGTGGTGGCACCGCTGTTCTATCCGGACACCGTCACCCCGTACACCGAGGGCGTCGAGACCTACGACTATGACGCGCAGAAGGCCAAGGACCTGCTGGCCGAGGCCGGGCAGAGCGACCTGACACTGAACTTCTGGTGGCCCACCGCGGTGTCCCGGCCGTACATGCCGGACCCCAAGAGTGTCTTCACCGCATTGAAGGCTGACCTCGAGGCCGCCGGCATCACGGTGAAGGAAACCTCCAAGGACTGGAACGGTGGATACCTCGACGGCGTCGAGGCTCATCAGGCCGATCTGTTCCTGCTCGGCTGGACCGGTGACTACAACACGCCCGACAACTTCATCGGGACCTTCTTCACCCGCACCGACAATCGGTTCAACACCGCGAAGGCCCCCTGGGGTGCCGAGCTGTCGGACGCGCTGAAGGCGGCGGATGCGATCCCGGACGAGACCGAACGCAACGCGGCCTATGACGACATCAACATGAAGCTGAAGAGCGACTACCTGCCTGCGGTCCCGATCTCCTCGTCGCCACCGGCGTTGGTGCTGGCCGCGGACCTGCAGGGCATCACCCCGAGTCCGCTCACCGACGAGAAGTTCGTCGACGCGTACACGAGCTGACCGCATGGGAACGGGCGGCGGTGGTCGTGATGATCACCGCCGCCCGGACCGGGTGCCCGGACGGCCGGAGTGGAGTGTCGGTCCGATCGCGGCTGCCGGTGACAGGAAGGATGACCGAAATGCCATCGCCCGGTGTGCCCACCCGCCTTCGCCGTCCGCGCCCCAGCCGGCGCGGTCGTGTCCGCGGTGCTGACGTCTCCCGGCCGCAGCGCCGGCCAGGACAACCATGCTGAGATACACGGTCAGGCGGGTCCTGCAGCTGATCCTGGTGCTGTTCGTCCTGTCCTTGCTGCTGTTCATCTGGCTGCGCAGCCTGCCGGGTGGCACCGTCAGCGCCATCCTCGGTGACCGGGCCACTCCAGAGAAGCGGGCAGAACTGACCGCTGTCCTCGGCCTCGATCAACCGATCTTCGTGCAGTACTACAAATTCCTCGGACGAATCCTGCAGGGAGATTTCGGTCAGTCCACCGGCGTCTCACCCGGTACCTCAGCGATTGATGTCTTCATCACCCGCTTCGGCGCGACCATCGAACTGGCCATCGGCGCGATGATCTTCGGATTGGCCCTGGGCATTCCACTGGGTTACATGGCCGCCAAGCGACGCGCGGGCGCGCTGGACAACAGCCTCATCGTGGTGTCCCTGATCGGCATCGCGGTGCCGGTTTTCTTCCTCGCCTTCCTGCTCAAGTACGTTTTCGCGGTCAAGTGGGGTGTGCTGCCACCGTCCGGCCGGCAGACCCCGGGCATCAACGCAACCAGAGTCACCGGCTTGTTCATCTTCGATGGCCTGATCACCCGGGAATGGGACGCCGCGTGGGATACCTTCAAACATCTGCTGTTGCCGTGGATAGCGCTCGGCACAATCCCGTTCGCCGTCATCTTCCGCATCACCCGTGCGTCGGTGCTCGAGGTGCAGGGTGAGGATTTCGTGCGGACGGCCGAGGCGAAGGGGCTCACCCGAACCACGATCAGGAACCGGCACGTCCTGCGGAACGCCATGCTGCCGGTGATCACGGTCACCGGACTGCTCAGTGGACTCCTGCTCACCGGGGCCGTCCTGACCGAGAAGGTGTTCGCGTACCCGGGCCTGGGTGAAGCGCTGTACCTGGGCTTCACGAAGAAGGACTATCCGGTGGTCCAGGTGATGATCCTGGCTGCCGCCGCGGCCTTCGTCATCATCAACACCCTGGTGGACCTGGCCTACGCACTGGTCGACCCCCGGATCAGGGTTCGCTGATGGCCACCACCTACTCGGGTGCGCGCAAGCAGCGCATCGACTCCCTGGTCACATCCGATGACGAGGGAACATCGCTTCTCAAGGACGCCTGGACCCGGTTGAAAGGCTCGCCACTGTTCTGGGTGGGAGCCGTCATCATCGGCGTGTTCCTGGTGCTGGCGATCATCGCACCGTGGATTGCGCCGCACGATCCGGGCGACCAGCTGCTGATCGGGCAGACGTCCCGGGCTCGCAATGCCATCGCTCCCGCGCAGGACGGATTTCCGCTGGGTGGCGACACCCAGGGCCGGGACCTGCTGTCCAGGCTCATCGTAGGAGCGCGTCAGACGTTGCTCGTCGGCATCTTCGCGACCCTCATCGGCCTCATCGGAGGATTGATCCTCGGCCTGCTGGCCGGCGCTTTCGGCGGCTGGGTCGACACACTGATCATGCGGATCGTCGACGTCCTGCTGTCCATCCCCAGCCTGCTGCTGGCCATCTCCATCGGCGTGCTGTTCACCAACCCGAACCTGACCAGCGTGATCATTGCCGTCGGGATCCCGCAGATCCCGGTGTTCGCCAGACTTCTCCGCGGCCAGTTGCTGGCACAACGGGAGTCCGATCACGTGCTGGCGGCACGCGCGCTGGGCGTCCGGAAAGCACCCATCGTCTTCCGCCACATGCTGCCCAACTCGGTGTCCCCGGTGATCGTGCAGTCCACCCTGGTGGTCGCAACCTCCATCCTCGACGCCGCGGCCCTGTCGTTCCTCGGGCTCGGTTCGCAGGATGTCTCGCAACCGGAATGGGGCCAGATGCTGGGTGAGGCGCAGGGCAGCATCGATTCACATCCGCAGCTGGCCTTCTGGCCGGCCGGTGCGATCATCGTCGTGGTGCTCGGTTTCACCTTGCTGGGCGAATCGCTCCGAGAAGCCATCGACCCGAAGAACCGGCGGTGATCCCGCGATGACAGCGCTTCTCCACGTCGAGGACCTGTCCGTCCAGTTCAACAGGAAGGGTGTCGCCCCCTTCACCGCGGTGGACGAGGTCAGTTTCGACGTCGCGCCCGGGCAGACCGTCGGACTTGTCGGCGAATCCGGCTGTGGCAAGTCGGTGACGTCGCTGGCCATCATGCGGCTGCTACCGCAGCGGGGTACGACGATCAAAGGAACCGTCGACTTCGAAGGGACCAACCTGCTGACCCTGTCGCTGGACGACATGCGCGACCGCCGCGGCCGGGATCTGGCGATGATCTTCCAGGATCCGCTGTCCTCGCTGAATCCGGTGGTGTCCATCGGCATCCAGGTCACGGAGGTGCTGGAGCGCCACCGCGGGATGAAGCGGTCCGCCGCCATGGCTGAGGCCCGCGACCTGTTGGATTCGGTCGGCATTCCCGATCCGACCCGCAGGCTCAAGGAGTACCCGCACCAGTTGTCCGGCGGCATGCGACAGCGGGCACTGATCGCCATGGCACTCGCCTGCCGGCCACGGTTGCTGATCGCGGACGAACCGACCACCGCCCTTGACGTCACCATCCAGGCGCAGATCCTGGCGTTGCTCAAGACCCTGGTGGTGGAGCACGGGACGGCGCTGATCATGATCACCCATGATCTCGGGGTGGTCGCCGGCCTGGTCGACGAGGTCAACGTGCTCTACGGGGGCCGGGTGGTGGAGCGGGCTGATCGCCATGAGCTGTTCTCCACCCCGCGGCACCCGTACACGCACGGGCTGCTGGAGTCGATTCCGCGGCTCGACGCCCCGCCGGGCGAGCGGCTGACGCCGATTCTCGGGTCGGTGTCGGACAACATCCCGTGGACATCGGGCTGCGCGTTCGCGCCCCGCTGCGGGAACGAGATTGACAGGTGCACCCAGGTGACCCCCGCGCTGGAACCGCTGGCCGAGCAACGAGAACACCTGCTGCGGTGTCACAATCCGGTGCTGCCGGTTGCGGTCGGTGCCGCACCGGTCGCCGAGGCGGGAGAGCTCAGATGACGGGCGCGGCTTGGGAAGGCGACGACATCCAGCTGGACCCGGACGCCATGACGGCCGCGGCAGCCGCCGAATCGCAGCTGGACGGTTCCGCGGAAGGTGGTGCCGGCCGGCACCAACCGGAGCCGACCGAGCATGTTCCCGCCACCAGGCTGAGCGCCGACACCGCTGACGCCGACGTGCTGCTCGAGGTCAACGACATCAAGGTGCACTTCCCGATCAAGCGCGGTGTGCTCATCGACAAGACCATCGGCTTCGTCTACGCCGTGGACGGGGTCAGTCTCGCCGTCCGGCGCGGGGAGACCTACGGTCTGGTCGGTGAATCCGGCTGCGGGAAGACGACTCTGGGCCGGGGCATCCTACGGCTGGTCGAACCGACAGCGGGATCGGTGATCTTCGACGGGAAGAACATCGCGGAGCTCAAGCCGGAACCGCTCCGGCAGGCCCGGCGCCGGATGCAGATGGTCTTCCAGGACCCACTGGGTTCGCTGGATCCGCGGCAGTCGGTGCAGTCCATCCTCGAGGAGGGGATGAAGGCGCACGGGCTGGACGATTCGTCGGCGCAGACGAATGCGCGGCTTCGCGAACTGCTCGCCGAGGTGGGTTTGCCCAACACGGCCCTCCGCAAGTACCCGCACGAGTTCTCGGGCGGGCAACGGCAGCGGATCGGCATCGCCAGGGCGCTCACGGTCAACCCCGACCTGATCGTCGCCGACGAGCCGGTCTCCGCGTTGGACGTCTCCGTGCAGGCGCAGGTGATCAACCTGCTGGAGGATCTGCAGAAGGAGCTGGGCCTGACGTACATCGTCATCGCGCACGATCTGGCTGTGGTGAAGCACATCTCGGACCGGGTGGGCGTGATGTACCTCGGGGCGTTGGTCGAGGAAGCCGCATCGGCCGACCTCTACCGCGAACCGCTGCATCCGTACACCAGGGCGCTGATGTCGGCGGTGCCGGTGCCCGACCCCCTCGTCGAGGACGCCCGCGAGCGCATCCTGCTGACCGGCGATCTGCCCTCACCGGCCAACCCGCCGAGCGGCTGCCGTTTCCACACCCGCTGCCCGTGGCGGCAGCCGACGCTGTGCGACACCGACCGGCCAGAGCTGATCGAGCGTCAGCCGGGGCACCGGGTGGCGTGTCACTACGCCGCAGAGATCGCCTCCGGTCAGCTCAAGCCGCACGACGTCAGTGCCGACGTGATCTGAGCCGCACCCGTCCGGGGAGCTTCTCAGCCGGCGCTGAGGTAGGACACGACGCCTCTCGCGAGGCCCTGGGCGATCTTCTGCTGGCCGGCATCCGACGTCATCAGGGAGGCGTCGGCGGAGTTGCGCATGTTGCCGGCCTCGATCATCACGGTCGGCCGGAAGGACAGGTTGAGTCCGGCCAGATCGTCGCGCGGCCAGAGCCCTTCTGCGCCCAGGTGGTTCGACGGCGACAGCCCGGCGCTGCGCAACCCGTCCCGGACCGTGACGGCGAGATTCTCCGACCTGGCGGCCATCTCGGCTCCGGCGGGGTCCTGCTCAGCGGTCATGACGTAGAAGCCGTTGGCGGACGGCTCATCGCCGTCGCCGTGGATCGACACGACGACGTCGGCTCCGGCGTTGTTGCCGATGGCCGCGCGTTTGTCGACGCACGGTCCGACGCCGTCGTCGCTGTCCCTGGTCATCACGACGGTGATGCCCTCGGCCTCGAGCATCGGCCGCAGGTAATTGGCGACGCCCCAGGCGAAGTCGTGCTCCGGGTAGCCGTCGTCGGTGGATGTACCCGTGGTGTTGCACGCCTTCGTCTGCCCGAATCCGGCCGGCACGAGCGCGTTGATGATGTCCGGATTCGCCGCGTTGGCACCGTTGTGGCCGGGATCGATCACCACGACCCGGTTGCCGCTGATCGGACCCTGGGCGGGGGCGGGGTCGCGGGTGAGCGGGGTCGGCGGCGGCGCGGGAGGCTCGGGTTCGGCGGTCGTCGCCGGTTCGGTGGTGTCGGGCGCGGGCGGCGGTTCCGGGGTGGCGACGGGCTTGGACGTCGTCGGCGCGGGTGCCGGTTCAGCTGTGGAGCTCGGAGTGGCACGGCGGGTGGTCGGCGGCGGCTTCGATGACGACGGGGACGGCGATGGGTTTGCCGATGAGAGCCCTGGCACGGTGACCAGTGGGCCGGACGGCGCCGGGGCCGACGAACTCGCGACCTCGGATTCGGTCGGTGGGGTCGCGCTGGTGGACGGCGACGCGCAGGAGGCAAGCAGGACCGCGCACACCCCGGCGGCCACGAGCGCCGCTCCACCGGTGAAGGAGGACGGACGGTGGGCAGTCATCTGTCCACTCTCCCATCGGGCCGCCCGGCGACCTCGCACATCTGGGTGCGTCGGTCGGGAAACGTCCCGTCGCACGGTGCGAGGCACCCTGCGCACTACTGTTGCGGTGTCGCGCCCGCGCCGTTCCAACGGTCCGCCGGGCCGCGAGACCGCCGATACCGAAGTGGGGAATTGCGATGATGCCGGGAATGCCCGACCTGAGCCAGCTGCTGATGCAGGCCCAGCAGATGCAGGCCGACATGGCGCGTGCCCAGGCGTCACTGACCGAGACGGAGGTCTCCGGCTCGGCAGGCAGCGGCGCCGTCAGCGCCGTCGTCAACGGGGCGGGTGACCTCCTCCGGATCAGGATCGACCCGGCGGTGGTCGACCCCGCCGACATCGAAACGCTGGAGGACCTGGTGGTCGCGGCCGTGCACGACGCCCGGCGGAGCGCCGAGAAGGTCGCCGGCGAGGCGATGGGATCGGTGGCCGGCGGGTTCGACCTGTCGTCGATGGGTTTGCCCGCGGGACTCGGCTTCCCTGGCGGTGCGGCTGGGTTCGACGCGGCCGACATCGATGACGACGACGATGACGACGACCTCGATGATGACGACGAATCCGACTTCGCCGACGCGGAGGCCATCGACGAGGAGATCGACGCCGAGCACCGCCTCGAGGTCGAGCGCGCGCGGCGCGGCGAGCTGCCCGGCCCCAGCACCTCCGACGGGGTCTGAGCGTCCGTGTACGAAGGCCCCGTTCAGGACCTCATCGACGAACTGGGCAGGCTGCCCGGCATCGGCCCGAAGTCCGCGCAGCGCATCGCCTTTCACCTGCTGACGGTCGACCCGGCCGACATGGGCAGGTTGCAGGCGGCGCTGCAACGGGTGCGTGACGAGGTGCGGTTCTGCGAGCTGTGCGGCAACGTCGCCGCCGACGTGCGGTGCCGGATCTGCAACGACCCCCGGCGGGACGATGCGGTGATCTGCGTCGTCGAGGAGTCGAAGGACGTCGCGGCGATCGAGCGCACCCGGGAGTTCCGTGGCAAGTACCACGTGCTCGGCGGCGCGATCTCGCCGATCGACGGCATCGGACCGGACCAGCTCCGGATCAAGCCACTGCTGACCCGGATCGCCGAGCCCGGCGTTCGCGAGGTCATCCTGGCGACCGACCCGAACCTGGAGGGCGAGGCGACCGCGACGTACCTGAGCCGGCTGCTCCGCTCTTTCCCGGACCTGTCCATCACCCGGCTCGCCAGCGGCCTGCCGGTCGGCGGCGACCTGGAGTACGCCGACGAGATCACCCTGGGCCGCGCCTTCTCCGGGCGCCGTTCGGTCGATGCCTGACGCTCGGTGCCTGACGCGTGATGCCTGACGTCCGAAGGCCGGCCGACCGGGCCACGGCGCTGCTGCTCGACCGCCCGCCACGCCTCGGGCGCACCCGGTTGGGTGTGGTGGACGGGCCGTCGGGCTCGGGTAAGTCCACCTTCGCCGCGCAGTGGGCAACCGCCCTCGCCGCCGCCGGTTGCCGGTCGTCCGCGCTGTTCTCGTCGGACGAGCTGGCCACCTGGGAGGACCCCTTCGGCTGGTTCGAGCGGTTCGACGATCAGGTGCTCGACCCCCTGGCATCGGGACGGCCCGGCCGGATACAGCTGACCGACTGGTCCTCCGGCACGCCGGTTCCCGGCCGGTGGAAGGACGTTCCGGTGGTGGACGTGCTGGTCCTCGAGGGTGTGTCCAGTGCGCGGGCAGCGCTGGGCCACCGTGCGTCGGTCGCCGTATGGCTCGAACTGGAGAGCCGCCGGGAACGGCTGGAACGCGCCGTTGCCAGGGACGGGGAGTCCTCCCGGGCCTTCCTGACGGCCTGGCAGGACGCCGAGGACGGCTTCTTCGCGCGGGACAGGCCGTGGGAGCGTGCGGATCTGTTGCTGACCGGTGCCGACGGGCGGGCCGACCCATCCCCGTGACGCCGACCGACCGGGGAGGGCATGCTGGCGCAGTGACGGAAGGCAAGTCGTACCGCTGGCGTGATCAGTTGCGCGACACCGTGCGGGCGCTCAGCCCCGACGACACCCAGCCGCTGCCGCGCATCTCGCCCGAGCAGCAACCCGCTCCGCCCGGTCTCGTCGAGCTGCTCAGGGCGCTCGGCGTGGCGCTGCTGAACAGCGCCGACTCGGCCGCGACGACGACCGAGATCCTGCAGGACGTTGCCGCCGCCTATGACGTCGACCTGCAGGCCATGGTGATGCCCACCGGCATCCTGTTCCGGGTCGGGCCCGACGAGGTCGACCTCGTTTCCGTGCCCAACAAGGGTCTGCGGCTGGACCAGATCGCCGAGATCAACGACCTGGTGACGCTTCTCCAGCGGGCGGCCGTCACCCCTGCCGTCGGGCTTCGCATGCTGCACCGGATCCTGACGTCGAAGCCCCGCTTCGGTGCCTGGCCGACGCTGGCCGGTCAGGTGATCCTCAGCCTGGGGTTCGGCCTGCTGCTGAACCCGGACCTGCTGGCCCTGCCGGCCTACGCCGCGATGGGCGCGTTCGTCGGCGTGCTGAGGTTGATCGCCGATCGCTGGGCCACCCTGTCCGTGGCCTTGCCGGTGATCGCCGCCTTCCTGGTCACCGTCATCTCCGTCACACTCGTCGCGCCGTTCGTGCAGGACGACCCGATTCGGCTGGTCGCCCCGGCGCTGGTGACGTTCCTGCCGGGAGCGACCCTGACGATCGCGACGATCGAACTGGCCAGCGACCAGATCGTCTCCGGCGCCAGCCGGCTGGTCTGGGGCGTCTCCCAGTTGTTGCTGCTGGCGTTCGGTGTGTTCGTCGGGCTGAGCCTGGTAGGGAGTGTCGCCGCCGACGGCGCACAACAGGCCGGGCTGTGGGCGCCGTGGGTCGGTGTCGCGCTGGTCGGCATCGGCTATCTGCTGTTCGCCAGCTCACCGCCCGGCTCACTGCTCTTCCTCTGGATCGCGCTGTTCGCGTCCTACGCCGCGCAGACCCTCGGCGCCGTCCTGCTCAGTCCCGCGCTGTCAGGGTTCGTCGGCGGCCTGGTGATCGTGCCGCTGACCCAGGCACTCTCACGGTTCCGGAAGGCGCCGCCGGCCGCCGTCATGCTGCTCCCCGGTTTCTGGTTGCTGCTGCCCGGCGCCCTCGGTTTCCGCGGCGTCTCCGGGCTCGCCACCGGGAACACCGCGGGCGCGACCGACCTCGTGGTGACCGCGATCTCCATCTTCGCGGTGGCGCTGGGCGTGCTGCTCGGCCAGTCCGTCACCCGTGACGCGCAGGCGGTGAGCCGCACGTGGCGGTTCACCTTCAGGGCTGGTCGATAAGCTCAGTACGGCGCCGGCCGAGCCAGCGGAAACAACAACGTGGTCGCGGCTGTCGGACCCCGCGCCTACTCTGGACCGGCCGGACGGTAAAGCGAAAAAGACTGGTCGCCGGCCACCAGCGCTCATCAGTGCGGGGTTACTTCTGTGTTCGGCTCATACGTCACGGTGCTGCGCCGTCCCGGCGCCACCAGGTTCACGTCGGCCGGGATGCTCGCCCGGATGCAGATGTCGATGGCCGGGCTCGGCGCCGTCCTGCTGCTGTCCGCGGAGCGTGGGTCGTTCGCCGTCGCCGGCACCGTCTCAGCCATCTACGCTCTGTCGGCCGCCGTCATCGGGCCACAGATCTCCCGGCTGATCGACGTCTTCGGGCAGCACCGGGTCGTCCCGGTTCAGCTCGCGGTGCACGTCCCGGCGATTGTCGGGATCATCGCCGTCGCGGTGCTCACGACGGTGAACTGGCCGATCTTCCTGCTCGCCGTGGTCGCAGGCGGCGCCGCGCCGAACGTCGGGCCGCTGGTGCGGGCGCGCTGGTCGGCGCAACTGCACGGAAACCCCCTGCTCCGCACCGCTTTCGCCTGGGAATCGTTGGTCGACGAGGCCGTGTTCATTCTCGGGCCACCGCTCGCCACCGTCGTAGCGCTGCAGGTCTCCCCGAGTGCCGGCCTGATCCTGGCCACCGTGTTGCTGATCGTCGGAACGTTGCTGCTGTTGACCCAGCGGTCCACCGAGCCGCGTCCCACCGGTCGGCACACGGGGACAAAGGGACGGCCAGCGATCCTGCTACCGGGCGTCGGCGGGATCGCCGCGATCTTCGTCCTGCTCGGCGGCATCTTCGGGTCGTTCGAGGTGACCACGGTGGCCTTCACCAAGGCGGCCGGGGTTCCCGGTGCTGCCGGTTTGCTGCTCGCGCTGTACGCGGTCGGGTCGTTGACCGCGGGTCTGATCTTCGGTGCCCTGACGATCAGCGCATCGCTGGTCCGGCAGTTTCTGTTCTCGGTGGCCGCACTGGCTGTCGTCACGCTGCCGTTGCCATTCCTCGGGTCGGTCTGGCTGGTCGGCATCGGCCTGTTCGTCGCGGGCATCGCCTGCTCGCCGGTGCTGATCTCGGGTATGGCGCTGATCGAGCGGATCGTTCCATCGGGCCGGTTGACGGAGTCGATGTCCTGGGCGAGTTCCGGGTTGGCGGTCGGCATCGCCACCGCGACACCGCTGGCGGGGGTGATCATCGACCGGGCGGGCGCGCAGACGGCGTACTGGGTGACGTCCGGCTGCGCGATCGGTGCACTGGTGATCGGGGCCGTCGTGGTGCGGTCGCTGTCCAGGGCGCTGAGCGGGGCGGAGAGCACCGCCGACCGGGTCATCGCGCAGGGGACGGGCCCGTCCGCGGAGCCGGCAGGCCCATCACCAGAGCCTGAAAGCCCGGTGATCACGCAGGTACCGTGATCAACATGGAAAGCGGCCTGTTCGGACCCGGCAGTGTGACGTGGCGGGTGCACGCCGATCCGGTGTTCCCGATCGCCGGTGTGCGGGCGTTGATCCTGCAGGCCTTGCACCCGTTGACGATGGCCGCCGTCGCTCAGCAACGCGGGTTCGAGGAAGACTTCTGGGGCCGGCTGGACCGCACCGGGCAATACGTCTCGACGCTGACCTACGCACCGGAATCACAGGCCAGGCGGACGGCGGCGAAGGTCCGCGGCATCCACCGCAAGCTGGTCGGCACCAACCCTGCCACCGGCGAGATCTTTCGACTGGACCGGCCGGACCTGCTGCTGTGGGTGCACTGCTGCGAGGTCGACTCGTTCCTCAGCACCGCCCGCCGGGCCGGCGCACCGATCACCCCTGACGATGCCGACGAGTACCTGCGGGAGCAGGTGCTGGCGGCCACCATGGTCGGCATCCCCGCCGATATCGTGCCCTCGTCGGTGACGGCGATGAAGCACTACTTCCAGGACGTACGGCCGCAGCTCGAGCTCACCGACGACGCGACCCGCGGGGTCAAGGTGCTGATCTCGCCGCCGATGCCCAAGAAGGTCCGGTTGCTCACCCCGGCACGGCCCGCGTGGGCCGGACTGGCCGGCATGGCGTTCGCGCTGATGCCCGGTTGGGCCCGCAAGCTCTACCGGATGCCGGGGCTGCCGACCACCGACCTCGCCGCCACGGGGGCGCTGCGTGCGCTGCGGACCGGACTGCAGGTCCTGCCGGAAAAGTGGACCGGCCCGCCCGAGGTGCTGGCGGCGCGCGCGCAGATCGAGGCGCTCGACGAGCAACGCGCACAGGCCATGGACAGCGACGGCCAACGGGCCGGATGACGGCGCCGGACGCCGCGGTGGCCGGGCCCGCTGATCAGGTCCGCCGGACAGCGATCGCCCTCGCGGCGCTCTCGCAGAGCGGCCTGACGTACGGAACCAACGAGTACGACCTCGATCGGTACCGCAAGCTCGGCGCTCTCGCCGCCGACCTGCTGGCCGCCATCACCGACGGGCCTGCCGAGACCTGGCGGCTGGAACTGGGCCGCGACACCGGCTACGCCACGCCGAAGGTCGACGTCCGCGGCGCGCTGGTCGACGACGACGAGCGGATCCTGCTGATGCGCGAGCGATCGGACGGTCGGTGGTCGCTGCCGGGCGGCTGGGCCGACCCGCTGGACACCCCGTCACGCGCCGTCGAACGCGAGATCCTCGAGGAGACCGGTTACGGCGCAACAGCTGTCAAGCTGGTCGGAGTCTGGGACCGGGAGACCCAGGGGCACGTCCCACCGCTGCCGTTCTCGATCTACAAGTTGTTCTTCTTGTGCGCTGCGACCGGTGAGGTCCGCCCGCCGGACGCCCTGGAGACGCTGGAGATCGGCTGGTTCCCGCTCGACGGTCTGCCCGACCTCTCGCTCGGCCGGATCAACGCCCGGCAGCTCGGCCGGATCCTGGCGCACCGCCGCGATCCGACACTGCCCACCGAGTTCGACTGACCCCGGTCCTTTCACCTCGGCAGGCCGGTCGAGATGGCGACAACGCACCTTGATCGGCCCGTTGAGCAGCCGGAATCGCCATCTCGATCGCTGGAGGCGGGAGGGGCGGGCGCCGGAGGGGTGGGGGCGGGTGCTGGCGGTGGGAGTGGTGGGCGCCGGGGGCGTCAGGAGGGGGAGCGGTCAGCGGCCACGGCGGCGCGATCGGGCTGGCCCTTCAGGAACAGGTACCAGTACGACGTCGCCACGAACAGCACGGCGCCCACCAGGTTGCCCGCCCCGGCCAGCAGCCAGTTGATCCCCGTGTCGGCCCAGCTGATGGCGGGGTCGCCGGCGAAGATCGCGGCCGGCAGGAAGAACATGTTGGCCACCACGTGGTCGAAGCCCATCGCGACGAACGCCATGATCGGGAAGAAGATCGCCAGGATCTTCCCGGACACCGAGGTGGCAGCCAGCGACATCCAGACCGCGACGCAGACCAGCCAGTTGCAGCCGATCCCGCGCAGGAAGGTCTGCCATGGCGTGTGGTGCAGCGCCTTGTCGCCGGCGATCTGGGCGAGCCGCTCGTAGGTCAGGGCTGCGCTGCCGGTCGCGGAACCGGCGTGCCCGATCAGCCCGGTCTGCACCGCCAGGAAGTAGGCGACGAACAGGGCTCCGATCAGGTTGCCCAGCAGGACCAGACTGAGATTGCCTGCGACGTCGCGTATCCCGATCTTCCGGCGCATCGCGCTGAGTGGGACGAGCATCATGTTGCCGGTCGCCAGGTCCGATCCCGCGATCAGCACCAGGACCAGTCCGAGGGTGAAGGCGATGCCGGTGAACAGCGTCGGCAGCGTCCCCCAGATCGCCGGATCGAGGCCGGACGACACGGTGATCGCCACCAGGCCGCCGAAGGCGATGTAGGCCCCGCCGAGGAACGAACTGACCAGCACCTTGTCCCACCGGCGATGGGTCTTCTTGGTGCCGATCGCCACGGCGAGGTCGGCAACTTCCTGCGGTTCACGCGCGGGCATCAGGGGCCTCCGGTGTCGGTGCTGCCGTTGATCGGCTGCCAGTCGAGAGTGCTGAGGGGCGGGCGTTTGCGGATCGACTGGCGGCGCTGCACGTCGTCCGGAAATCGGACAATACCGATATCACCGCCGTCGCGGCGCAGCGTGGAGCGTCAATGCTCCGGGTTCGGCTCCATGGACCTGGAGGTCGACAATGGCGCGGGTGGCGGGATGCGTCGGGGGATCCAGACGCCGAGCCAGGCGGCGCCCAGCAGCCCGACGCCGCCCATCGCCGCGATCCCGGCGCCCAGCGTCGCCACCGCGGCGATCCCCGCGATGACGAACGGGCCGACGCCGTTGCCCGCGTCGTAGAAAACCCGCCACAGCCCGAGGAACACGGGTCCCTGGCCCGGCGGGGCGAGGTCGGCGCCGAGCGTCATCACCAGGCCCGAGCTCATCCCGTTGCCCACCCCGATCAGCAGGCCCACCGCGAGCAGGGCGGCGGCGGACTGGGTGAGCGGGACCAGCAGCAGCGAGACACCGAGGACGACCAACGACGGCACCGCGATGAAGGCGCGGCCGAACCGGTCCATCACCTTCCCGGCCGGATAGAACAGCAGCATGTCGACCGCCCCCGAGAGCCCGAAGATCACCGAGATCGCGGTCGGCGACAGCCCGAGGTGCTGCCCCCACAACGGCAGGACCACCTGCCGGGCCGCGCGGACGGCACTCACCACCAGGGCCCCGATCCCGAGCGTGGCGAAGACCGATCGCTGCTCGCGCAGGATGCCCGACACGGGTGCCCGTTGGACGGTGGCCGCACCCCGAATCCCACGGTCGGCGGAGAGATCCGGCACCACGAGAAGTACCGCGGCCGCAATGATCGCGGCGACGATGTGCACCGCGTAGGCGCCCCAGAGCCCGGTCAGCAGCACCACAGCGCCGCCGAGGAACGGACCGACGAACAGCCCGATCCGGAAGACACCGCCGAGAGTGGACATCGCCCGCGCGCGGAGCCTGTACGGAACCACCTCGACCACGTAGGCCTGCCGGGCCAGCAGCCACACGGCGGTGCCGACGCCGGTGCCGAAGATGGAGACGGCGAAGACCGCGAGGTTCGGCGCGAAGATGCACCCGAGCAGGGCCAGCACCGTCAGGCCGGCCGCGCCGATCATCGTCGGGCGTTCGCCGTAGCGGTGCACGACGGCGCCGGCCGGGATGTCTGCGAGGAGCTGGCCGATCCCCGCTGTCGCGACGACGACGGCCGCCATCGCCGGTGACGCGCCGAGCTGGGTCGCGGAGATGACGACGACGGGTGCGATCGCGCCCTGACCGACCGCGAACAGGCCCGGCGGCAGGAATGCCGCCGGTGCGATGTCACGCAGGGAGAGGCTGTTGTCCGGCCCCGGTCCCTGCTGCGTCATTGCGTGTCGATCCTCATTCCGTCGGCTACCGATAGGAAGTTATCCTTGCAAACCGCAGCGGGTGCCCGGCCGTGACGCCGAACACGTGGCTCCCGGTCCGCAGTCGCGCCGACACGGCCATCGACCAGGCCGACCCGCTTCACCGGCTTGTCCACTGCCACAGGTGCAGGGTCCTGAGGACCGGAATCCCTGAACACGTGGCACTCGACGGGGCGCCCGGTCAGGACTCCCGGTTGTCCTGCCGCGCCGCCCGGTTGACGGCCGACACCACGGCCTTCAGGGATGCGGTGGTGATGGACGAGTCGATGCCGACGCCCCAGACGACCTGGCCGTCGATGGCGCACTCCAGGTACGCGGCCGCGCGGGCGTCACCACCGGCGGACAGCGCGTGCTCGACGTAGTCCAGCACCCGCACGTCGTACCCGGCCTCGCCCAGGGCCGAGCAGAACGCGGCCACCGGGCCGTTGCCGCCGCCGTGCACCACCTGCTCCTCGCCGCGGCTGATGATGCGGGCGCTCATCCGGTCGAAGATCGTCTCGTTCTCGGCGTCCTCCGGATTCTCGATCCGGGTGCGGATCAGGTGCAGCGGGGTCGTCGGCTCCAGGTACTCCTCGGCGAAGTAGGACCACATGGTCGCCGCGCCGACCTCCCCGCCGTCGGTATCGGTGTGCTCCTGCACCACCCGGGAGAACTCGATCTGCAGCCGCCGCGGCAGATCCAGGCCGTGTTCGGTCTTCATGATGTAGGCGACGCCGCCCTTGCCCGACTGCGAGTTCACCCGGATGACGGCCTCGTACGACCGGCCGACGTCCTTCGGGTCGATCGGCAGGTACGGCACCTGCCAGGTGAACTCGTCGACCGGCACCCCGGCAGCCGCGGCGTCCCGGTTCAGGTGGTCGAAGCCCTTCTTGATCGCGTCCTGGTGCGACCCGGAGAACGCGGTGTAGACGAGGTCGCCGCCGTACGGATGACGTTCGGGGACAGCCAGTTGATTGCAGTACTCGACGGTCCGTCGGATCTCGTCGATGTCGGAGAAGTCGATCTGCGGGTCGACGCCATGGCTGAACAGGTTGAGCCCGAGGGTCACCAGGCAGACGTTGCCGGTCCGTTCACCGTTGCCGAACAAGCAGCCCTCGATCCGGTCGGCACCGGCCAGGTAGCCCAGCTCTGCAGCGGCAACGGCGGTGCCGCGGTCGTTGTGCGGATGCAGCGACAACACGATCGCGTTGCGGCGTTCCAGGTTTCGGTGCATCCACTCGATCGAGTCGGCGTAGATGTTGGGGGTGGCCATCTCGACGGTCGCCGGCAGGTTGACGACCATCGGGTTCTGCTCCGTCGGCTGCCAGATCGCCGAGACGGCGTTGCAGACCTCGACGGCGTACTCCAGCTCCGTGCCGGTGTAGGACTCCGGCGAGTACTCGAAGCGCCAGTCCGTGTCCGGGTACTTCTCGGCCCAGCGGGCGACTTCCTCGGCGCCACTGGTTGCGATGCTGGTGATGCCCTTGCGGTCCAGGCCGAACACCACCCGCCGCTGCAGCGCGGAGGTGGAGTTGTAGAGATGCACCAGGGCCGACGGTGCGCCCTCGACGGATTCGAATGTCCTGGCGATCAGCTCCGGCCGGGCCTGGGTCAGCACCTGGATGCGGACGTCCTCGGGAACCGCGTCCTGCTCGATGATCTCGCGGACGAAGTCGAAGTCCGTCTGGCTGGCGGCGGGAAATCCGACCTCGATCTCCTTGTAGCCCATGGCGACCAGCAGGTCGAACATCCGCCGCTTGCGCGCGGGGGTCATCGGGTCGATCAGTGCCTGGTTGCCGTCCCGGAGGTCAACGGCACACCACTGCGGCGCCTTGGTCATGACGGCGTTGGGCCACTGCCGGTCGGGCAGGTCGATCGGGGTGAACGGGGTGTACCGGTTGATCGGCATGAAACTGGCGCGCTGCCTGTTGTACGCGTGCTGACCGGACGGGATCGGGCCGACGGGGGTGCGCAGACGGGAGGGGATCGGGGTGCCCATGTTTCGGTGTCCTTGGGGTGAGCCGGCCGGTGTTCCCCGGCATTCGGCGAGGGGATGACCGGCAGCACAACAACCCGCGACGGAGGAGCCAGTCTCGAGAATCAGGCTCCGTCGCGGCGGCGAAGAAGCAGGCCGGTCGTCAGGACGCCGGGCGCTGCGGTGCGCACCACGCGACGGACTCTACCCCCGGCGGTGAGGGTCGGCGCAAGCACCGATCCGAGTGGGCGCAAGCACCGATCCGAGTTGCGGAGTCGAACCGGCCGGGCACAGTGGACGTCATGGGTGAGGAGCGCATGGTCGGCGTGGTCGGTGCGGACCTGTGCGTCCACACGTTCGGCCGCGATGAGGACCCGGCCATCCTGCTGATCGGTGGGATGAACGCGTCGATGGACTGGTGGGAGGACGAGTTCTGCGCCCGACTGGCGGCAGGCGGCAGGTTCGTCATCCGCTACGACAACCGCGATACCGGCCGATCCACCAGTTATCCAGCGGGCAGTCCCGGGTATAGCGGGCCCGACCTGATCGAGGACGCTGTGGGCGTTCTCGACGCGCTCGGCCGGGATGCCGCGCACGTCGTCGGCATCTCGATGGGCGGTGCGCTCGCCCAGGTGCTGACGCTCGAGCATCCCGATCGGGTGCTGACCCTGACGGTGATCTCCAGTAGCGCCGGTCCCGGTGATCCGGATCTGCCGGGCATGGACGGGGGATTGGCGCGGGAGTTCGCTGCCTTGCCCGCCGAACCGGACTGGTCGGATCGGCAGCGCGCCGTCGACTACATCGTCGAGAGCTGCCGGCCGCTTGCAGCCCTGTCGGTGCCGTTCGACGCGGCCGCGATCCGGGCGGTCGCGGAGAAGGCCGTCGACCGGACGACGGACGTCGCGGCCAGTCAGACGAATCACGCGCTGGTGGAGGGCGGCGACCCGTGGCGCAGCAGGCTCGGCGAGATCACCGTCCCGACCTTGATCATCCACGGCGACGAGGACCGGATGTTCCCCGTCGGTCACGGCCGTGCGCTTGCCGACGAGATCGGCAGTGCGCGGCTTCTCGTCCTGCCGGCGACCGGACATGAACTCCCGCAACGGGTCTGGGATAGCATCGTGCCGGCGATTCTGCGGCTGACGTCCCGGAACTGGCAGACCCGCGCCGATGTCCTGGCCGAGAGATCCATCGCCCACGACGATCCCACCGGTTGGTTCGACCGGCTGTACGGTGCGGCGAACCGCGGCCTCGTGTCGATGCCCTGGGACCGGGAGGCGCCGCAGCCGCAGCTCGCGGAGTGGCTCGAGGGGGCCGCCGGTGACCCCGCCGGTCGGCGCGCGATCGTGGTCGGCTGCGGTCTCGGAGCAGACCCTGAGTACCTGTCCCTGCTCGGTTACCGGACCTCCGCGTTCGATGTCTCCCCGACGGCGATCTCGATCGCCCGGGAGCGTCATCCCGGGTCGTCGGTGGCCTACTCGGTTCAGGACCTGTTCGATCTGCCGGCCGACTGGTCGGAGGCGTTCGACCTGGTCGTCGAGATCTACACGGTGCAGGCGCTGCCGTTGTCGCTTCGTGAACAGGCGATCGGCGCGGCGGCTGAGTTGGTCGCCCCGGGCGGGACGCTGCTGGCGATCCAAGCGGTGCGCGAGGACGGCGATACGGACCCCGACGGTCCGCCGTGGCCGCTGACCCGCGCGGAGATCGACCGCTTCGCGGAGGAAGGCCTCTCGGCCGTGCGGGTCGAGCGATTGGTCGACAACGAGGGTGCGGTCCGCTGGCGGGCAGAGTTCACCCGACCCTGAGCACAGCTACCGGTAACTGGTCACGACCGGCACCGACGGCTGGTTGCCGGCGGCCACGCAGCCCCAGATCATCGAGGTGAGCCAGACGGCCGGCCACCAGACGAGCCAGCCCAACCCGAACGTCATGATGCCGACGATCACCCCGCCGAAGAGCCACGCGGCCAGCATGATCAGGGCGCCGCTCACGGTGGAATAGAACATTCCGAACGGGCCGAAGAAGAACGTCAGGACAAGAGCGACGCCGACCGACTTCCGCGGCGCGACCATCACCACCGTCGTGCTGCCGTACGGAACGTGCACCTGCGGATAACCGCGTCCGTACTGCCCGCCGGGAGCGGCCGGCGGGCCGAATCCGGCGGCCGGCGCGGTGTGATCCGACCATGCCTGGCCGTCCCACCAACGCTGCGCGGGAACGCCGCTCGGGTCGGGGTACCAGCCGGGCTGGATGAACAGCGGGGCCGGCGGGGACGGCTGCCGGCTGAGGTCGTAGCCGCTGAAGGTCCCTGTTCCGGTCCAGGCTCCGGTTGTCGTCCCGGTCGCCGGTACGTCCATCAGGGTGGCCAACGGAGCGTCAGCGGCGGACCAGGCGCGGGGCGATTCACCCTCGAGCCCGGCGTCATCGGCGAGCAGCACGGACGGGCGACTGTGCGAGGTCCACTGGCTGCCGTTCCACCACCGCTCGGCGCCGGGCTCCTCGGGATCGGGGTACCACCCGGCATTCAACCGCGGGTCGTCGACGGTCATCCTGTACCCCCGATCGCCAGTCCAGCTTCAGTGAGAACGACAGTAACAGCGGACCCCGCCAGTCGGGTCGGGTCGAGCAGCTCACGCTGACCGGTACGGCGATCACCGTCATCTGTGGCGCCGTCGTCGATTGTCCGGCGGCCGGCCGGGCACGATGGCCGGGTGAGCGCCGTCGACCCGACCACCCAGCCCGCCGCCCCGCCGGTGTTCGACCCGCCGACCCAGCCGATCCCGGTGGTTGCCCCGGTTCCGGTGGTCGGGACGTCTACCCGATCGGATGCGCAGCTCGGTCCGGACGCCGGGCCGGGAGCGCTGCCGTCCTCGCCGTGGAGCTTTGTCGATGTGTTCGCCGGCCTCGGGGCCGTGCTGCTGGTCAGCCTGTTGGTCTCGGCGCCGTTGCAGATCGGCTCCTGGGACGGGGGCGGCGCCCGGTTGCTGGTGTCGGCGCTCCCGGTGTGGATCGGCCTGCTGGGAACCGCCGTGTGGGCGTGCAGGCGGCACGGCACCGGAAACCTGATCCGGGATCTCGGGCTGACGTTCAAGCCGATCGACCTGGCGATCGGCCTGGGTGCCGGTCTGGGGCTCCGCTTCGCGGTCGGGATCTGGGCGATCGTGTACTCGTCGCTGACCGGTCAGCAGCCGACGTCGAACCTGGATTCGATCCTCGAGAACGGGCTGGGCACCGGCTTCTGGCTGGCCACCAACATGCTGGCGATCGCGGTGATCGGGCCGGTGATCGAGGAGATCTTTTTTCGCGGCCTCGGCCTGCGGTCGGCGCTCGCCAGCCTCTGGCGGCGGTCCGGGACCCCCCGGTTCGCCGATCCCCGGCGGCGGATCTGGGTGTCGATCGCCGTCACCTCGACGATCTTCGCGTTGCTGCACGTGTCGGAGGTCAACGACCTCACCTCTGCGGCCGTGTTGCTGCCCGGACTGTTCCTGGCCGGGTGGGTGCTGGCCAGGCTGACCATCTGGAGCGGGCGGCTCGGCCCGGCGATCGTCACGCACGTGGTGTTCAACGGTGTGGCGGTCGCCGCCCTCCTGGCACTGGGCTGATTCGCCGGTGCACGATGCCGACCCGGGACGACAACGATCAGGTCGACCGTGATCCGGACAGTGATGCGAAGACGATGATGTTGGACTCGTAGCTGCGGGCGTTCTCATCGAACTCGCCGCCGCAGGTGATCAATCGGAGGCCTGCGTGATCCAGGTTGCCGTAGACCTCCGAGGTCGGGAAATCGCTTTTCTGAACGGTGCGCACGGTATCGACGGTGAAGATCGCGACGGTGCCGTCCTTGCGCTTCACATCGATGGCATCGCCGGGCTTCAACTGGTTCAGTGAAAAGAAGACCCCAGGGCCGAATTCCCGCGAGTCGACGTGTCCGAGAATGATCGCCGGCCCGAGACTTCCAGGCACGGGGGAGTTTTCGTACCAACCCGGTTTCGAGTCGGGATCTTCCAGCGATGGCACTTCGATCGCGCCGTCCGGTGTGCGACCGAGGTCGATCAGTGCGGCATCCACGCCGATCGCGGGAACCGACAAGGCCACCGGTGGGGAAGGCGGCAGGATCAGCGCATCCGGCGCCGGCTGAACCGCACCAGCGATCGAAGGCGCCTTCGGGGGTGCCGGGGTGGGCGTCGACGAGGGTTGTGCGGACGAGGGTTGTGCGGACGAGGGTTGTGCGGAGGAGGGTTGCGCGGAGGAGGGTTCTGCGGACGGAGAGGCCGTCGGCGACGGCGACGCCGCTCGGGTCGGCGCGACGGACGCCGCGGACGGCGACGAACCCGCGGATTGCGCGGCGGCCGCCGTTGTACCGTCCATTCCACGCGCGTTGTCAGGCGCCGGAGTTCCGGCGCAGCCGATGAGCACAGCCATCCCCGCGACGCAGAGCGCCGCACGGGCGCTCATCCGGCGCGCGGAGCCTTGGGTTGTGCGCACGTCATCATCCTCACTGCTTGCCGTGCCAGGTTCCCACGGAGTTCCCGCCGGGACTGTCTCTGTGTCATTCGGTTCCCCGACCAGCGCGGATTGGTGGCGCGGCGGGCGAATCTGCCGTGTCACGGCGGGTCGTCAGCACCGCGAAGTGCGGACAGGTCCCATCCGTTGGCGCCCCGGCCCCGAATTGTCCATAACTGCTCACCGCCCCGGTCACGAATTCCGGTTCGGGGCAGCGAAAGCTCCACTGCCAATCCGCCAGGACAGGAAGAGGCCACCCCGTGATCGGTCCTGCAATCGCGCCGACCGGGAACGGCGTGAGCGTGACTGACACTCCGCGCGGACCTCGGCGGCTGGCACGCCGTTTCGGTTTGCTCGGACCGGCTTTCGTCGCCGCCGTCGCCTACGTCGATCCCGGCAACGTCGCAGCGAACCTGCAGGCGGGTTCCCGGTACGGATACCTGCTCGTCTGGGTGCTTGTCGTTGCGATCGCGTCGGCCGGAGTGGTGCAGTTCCTCTCCGCCAAGCTGGGTCTGGCATCAGGGCTGTCGCTGCCGGAACTGGTCGGTCGGCGGCTGGGCCGCACCAGCCGGCTGGGCTACTGGCTGCAGGCCGAGGCCGTCGCCATGGCAACCGATCTCGCAGAGGTGGTCGGTGGAGCCATCGCGCTGTACCTGTTGTTCGACGTGCCCTTGCTGATCGGGGGGCTGATTGCAGGTGTGGTCTCCCTGCTGGTGCTGGCAGTCCAGAGCAGTCGTGGCCAGCGATCATTCGAGCGGGTGATCACCGGTTTCCTCATCATCATCGCGGTCGGATTCCTGGCGGGACTGTTCGTGTCACCTCCCGCAGTGGGTGAGGCGGCGGCCGGTCTGGTGCCACGTTTCGCCGGCATGGACTCGGTCGTCCTGGCTGCGGCAATGCTCGGTGCCACCGTCATGCCACACGCTGTCTACCTGCACTCGGCCCTCACCCGTGACCGCTTCGGCCGGATCGAGCCCGGCACCCGGCGCCGCCAATTGATCACCGCGACGAAAACAGATGTCGTCCTTGCGATGTTGCTCGCGGGCAGCGTCAATATCGCGATGCTGCTGACCGCGGCGGCCGGTCTCCGTGACCGAGAGGGCATCGACACCATCGAGGGCGCCCACGCGGCGATCAGCGAGACCATGGGGGCGGTGGTGGGAACCCTGTTCGCGGTCGGCCTGCTGGCCTCGGGGCTGGCGTCCACCTCGGTGGGGAGTTACGCCGGGAGCGTCGTGATGGAAGGACTCCTGCATCGTCGGATCCCGCTGCTGGCCCGCCGTACGATCACCCTGGTGCCGGCCCTGGTGGTGCTGGCCCTGGGGGCCGATCCGACGGCAGTGCTGGTGATCTCGCAGGTCGTGCTGTCTTTCGGGCTCCCGTTCGTCCTGATTCCGCTGATGCGTTTGACCTCGGACCACGCCGTGATGGGTGCCGACGCGAATAGACGAATGGTCAAACTGGTCGGCGGCACCATCATCTGTGCCATCATCGCGCTCAACGCGGTCCTGGTGATCGGCGTCATCGGGCAGTTGTGACCGGAAATTTGCAACCCTAACGTGGACCAATCCGCGCTGACCTTCGCCACGAATCGGTGATGAGGCCAAAAGGTCCTCAGACGCTCATTGAGAGGCGTGGCGGATGGCAAATCGAAGGATATTCGACGGGAAGCCGGTGCTGGAGTTCAGCACCGGAATCCAGCGGCGGAGCTTCCTGAAGTATGCGGGGCTCGTCGGTGTTGGTACCGGATTCGCGCTGGGAGGTGGGTTCCTCATGGCGCCGGCCGCCGGTGCGGCGACAGCAGGGATCGACATGAGCGATGTCGACATCCTGAATTACGCGCTGACCCTGGAATACCTGGAGGCGGATTTCTACTCCCAGGGCTTGCAGGCCGGCCTGCTGACCGATCGTGAACTCGAGCTCGTGACGCCGATCGGCGACCACGAGAAGGAGCACGTCACGGCAGTCACCGCCGCGGTCACGGCATTCGGCGGGACGCCCGCCGCGAAGCCGAAGATCACTTATCCGGCAGGGACCTTCGACAGTCGGGACAAGTTCCTGGCGAACGCTTCGATGTTCGAGGAGCTGGGAATTACCGCCTACCACGGGCAGGTGCCGCTGATCAAGGACCCGGATGTTCTTTCGTCCGCCGCCTCGATCGCCGGTGTCGAGTCGCGGCACGCGGCCGTGATCGCCAGCATCATCGGCGGTAATCCGTTCCCGAACCCCATCGAGAAGAACGCATCGATGGCGGACATTCTCGCGGCCGTCAAGCCGCTCATCAGCTGATCAGGAAGGAGAAACTCATGTCACGACAAGACTTTGTTCGCGGTCAGCAGGCTTTCGTTTCGGCTCCACAGGCCCTGGGAGCACTGAACAATCGATGGGCACTCGCGGCGCCAGGTGATTTCGCCAGCGACGTCGACGTCCTGAACTACGCACTGACCCTCGAGTACCTCGAGGCAGCCTTCTATCAGCAGGGCAATGCGGCTGGGCTGCTGGAGGGCGTCGAGAAGGACTATCTGGCGTCGATCCAGTCGGACGAGGAATATCACGTCAAGGCGCTGTCCGACACGATCACCAAGCTCGGCGGGACTCCTGTCGCCGCACCAGGTGTCGATTTCGGTGGCGCATTCGCCGACCGCAACTCCTACCTGACCACCAGCGTCACCTTCGAGAACGTCGGCGTCGGAGCGTATCTCGGAGCTGCCGGGTACATCAAGGACAAGGCGATCCTGCAGGCCGCGGCCGGAATCTTCGGTGTCGAAGCACGGCACGCCGCTGTCGTTGCCAGCCTGCTCAATCTGCCGGCCGAGGGAGGCGTCTACAAGGGTGCCTTCGAGACGCCGATCTCCAAGGCTGACGTGCTCACCGCAGTCACCCCGTTCCTGGCCCAGATGACGGGCGGGATGCCCTCGGGTGCACCGGAAACCGGTGGCGGAAGCACGGCAAGGACGGACAACAACACCGGACTGATCGTCGCCGGTGGTGCGGCTCTGCTGGGTGCCGCCGCGTACGCGGGTCACCGTGCGACCTCGCGTGACGTCGCGGAGGACCCGCAGTCCTGAGCGCTCGAATTGCCGTGGTGTGCGGGATCGGCCCGTGACGGACCGATCCCGCACACCGGGCAGTGCGCAGTGCCCAGTGATCCATGAAGCACGAGATCGACACCGATCACACAGCGAACATCGAACAAGGAGTGAGTCATATGGGTGGATTATCGTGGTGGCACTGGCTGATCGTGCTGGCGGCATTCGTGTTGTTGTTCGGCGCGAAAAAGCTCCCGGACGCGGCCCGCGGCGTCGGTCGCTCCTTGCGCATCCTGAAGTCCGAGGTCAGTGCCATGAATGACGACGACGTCAAGGATCCGACCACCGAAGCTGCTCCCGCGCCGGTGACTCCGGTTCTCGTGGGTGCCCCGGTGGCGCCGCCCCTGCAGCCGTCCGTTCCGCTCCCGGTGAGCGATCAGATTTCCGAGCAGAACAGGTTGTCCGCGCCGATCGTGCGGTGACCGCCGGGCGGCAGCAAGGTCGCTCCCCTGGCATACCTGAAACCATGTGGAATCTGAGGAAGAACGGCCATGTCCCTCCGTCTGCCCCGGCTCAACCTCCCGATACCGCACCGTCGTCGTGCCGACCGGCCGACCGACGGAACCATGTCCCTGATGCAGCACCTGTTCGAACTCCGGCGGCGGCTGTTCTTCGCTGTTCTCGGCGTGCTGTTCGGCACCATTGCCGGGTTCATCTGGTTCGGTCACGGCATTCCGGCGATCGGGTTACCGAAGCTTTCCGAGATCCTGACCGGCCCCTACTGTGCTGTCCCGGCAGCCGATCGGCTCACCTTCGGTGATTCGTCGGAGTGCAAACTTCTCGCGACCGGACCGTTCTCGGCACTCGAGCTGCAGCTGAAGTCGGCGCTGATGGCCGGCGCGGTCCTGTCGTCGCCCGTGTGGCTGTACCAGATATGGGCGTACGTCACGCCGGCGCTGTACTCGAAGGAACGGCGCTACGCGATCACCTTCGTGGCCACCGGGGGGCTGCTCTTCGCGCTCGGTGCGGTGCTGGCCTACGTGGTCATCAGCGAAGGTCTCGCCGTTCTGCTCGGGTTCGGCGGCGACGCGACGATCGCGGCATTGTCGCCGGACAGCTATTTCTCCTTCCTGATCGCGATGCTGATCATCTTCGGTGTCTCCTTCGAACTCCCTCTGCTGCTGATCATGCTGAACCAGATCGGCGCGGTGACCAGCGCGAAACTCGCCCACATTCGCCGCTATGCCATTTTCGGCATGGTCGTGTTCGCCGGATTGGTCGTACCGGGGAACGATCCCGTCACCATGGGAGCGCTCGCCGCTGCGTTGATCGTGCTGTACGAACTGTCGGTGCAGATCACCGGGCTGCACGACCGTCGCCTGGCGAAACGTCATGCACGGTCAGAGCTCTCCGACGACAAGGCGTCCGCCCTGTCCGACCTCGGCACCTCCGGAAACGACCATGACGTCCAACCCGTCGCTCCCGCCACCCTGATCACCGCACCGGGTCCGGTTCCTCCGCCGCAGCACGACCGCTGAGCCGACACCGGCCGGCGACCACACCCCGACCGCGACGGTCGGGAAAGTCATCAAGGATGGGAGTCCGTATGTTCGGCCTTTCCTGGGGACAGATCGGCATCATCGTGCTGGTCGGACTCTTCGTCCTCGGTCCGGAACGGATCCCGACCGCGGTCTCGTTCGTGACGGGCGGCCTGCGCAAGGCACGGTCGATGGCCGAGGGGGCGCAAGCCGGATTGCGCCATGAGATCGGCCCGGAACTGGACGAGCTCCGCCGGCAGATCGCCGATCTGCAATCGATGGTCAACGTGCAGGAGCTGCGCGACCTGCACCCGAAGCGGCTGATCGGCAAGAACCTCCTCGGCGAGGAGTTCTCCGGCGGATGGGGCGGACTCCTGGGTCCGCCCGGTCCGGCCGGGGACACCGCGGCGATCGCGGCAACCCGGTCGGACAGCCCACCGCCCGGCACCGCCTGAGGCCGGGCGGCGCTGCGCCGGCGGGTAGTCTCACTGGCAAAATGTCCCCGGTCCGAGCACGGGACAGCAGCGGAAAGCGGGACTTGCAGTGGGCCTGGTCGTCCAGAAGTACGGCGGTTCGTCGGTCGGCAGCGCGGAGCGCATCAAGCGCGTTGCCGAGCGGATCGTCGCCACCCGCAAGGACGGCCACGACGTGGTCGTCGTGGTCTCGGCCATGGGCGACACGACCGACGAGCTGATGGACCTGGCCCAGCAGGTGTCGCCCGCCCCGCCGGCACGGGAACTGGACATGCTGCTCACCTCGGGCGAGCGGATCTCCAATGCGCTGGTGGCGATGGCCATCTCGGCCCTCGGTGCGGAGGCGCGCTCCTTCACCGGGTCGCAGGCCGGGGTGATCACCGATTCCGCGCACGGTAAGGCCAGGATCATCGACGTCACCCCCGGGCGGATCAGGGCGGCCCTGGACAAGGGGTACATCGCGCTGGTCGCCGGCTTCCAAGGCGTCAGCCAGGACACCAAGGACATCACCACGCTGGGCCGGGGCGGCTCGGACACCACCGCGGTCGCGCTCGCCGCGGCGCTGCACGCCGACGTCTGCGAGATCTACACCGACGTCGACGGCGTTTTCAGCGCTGATCCGCGGATCGTCCCCGACGCCGCGAAGCTGGACACCATCACCTACGAAGAGATGCTCGAGATGGCCGCGGCCGGCGCGAAGGTGCTGATGTTGCGCTGCGTCGAGTACGCCCGCCGGTACAACGTCCCGGTGCATGTGCGCTCTTCGTACTCGGACAACGACGGCACCCTCGTCACCGGCAGCATGGAGGACCTCACCGTGGAGCAGGCATTGATCACCGGCGTCGCACACGAGCGCGGCGAGGCCAAGGTCACGGTGACCGAGGTGCCCGACCACCCGGGCGTCGCGGCGAAGATCTTCCGCTGCATCGCCGATGCGGAGATCGACATCGACATGGTGGTGCAGAACATCTCCCGGGCGGCCGAGGGCCGCACCGACATCACCTTCACGCTGCCCAAGTCGGACGGGCCGAAGGCGGTGACCGCCCTGGAATCACGCAAGGACGTCATCGGGTTCGGCCAGATCATCTACAACGACCATGTCGGTAAGGTGTCGCTGATCGGTGCGGGTATGCGCTCGCACCCGGGCGTGACGGCCACGTTCTGCGAAGCGCTCGCCGAGGCGGGCGTGAACATCGACATCATCTCGACCTCCGAGATCCGGATCTCCGTGCTGGTGCGCGATGTCGAACTGGACACCGCAGTCACCGCCCTGCACACCGCATTCGATCTGGGCAGTGACCAAGAGGCCGTGGTGTACGCGGGAACCGGGAGATGACGGCAATGAGCAGCGAGCGGGTGGGATTGAAGATCGGCGTCGTAGGAGCGACCGGCCAGGTCGGCGGGGTGATGCGCAAGATCCTCGCCGAGCGTAACTTCCCGATCGCGCAGATCAGGTTCTTCGCCTCGGCCCGCTCCGCGGGATCGACGCTGCCCTGGAACGGTGAGGAGATCCTGGTCGAGGACGCTGCCCTGGCGGACCCGACCGGTTTGGACATTGCGCTGTTCTCCGCGGGGGCCACCACCTCCCGCGCGCAGGCGCCGCGATTCGCCGCCGCCGGCGTCACCGTGATCGACAACTCCTCGGCGTGGCGGATGGATCCCGCTGTGCCGCTGGTGGTCTCGGAGGTCAACCCGCAGGACGCGCTGGCCGCGATCGCGGAGCGCGGTCCGGGCGTCATCATCGCGAACCCGAACTGCACCACGATGGCCGCGATGCCCGTCCTCAAGCCGCTGCACGACGCCGCGGGACTGCGCAGGCTCGTCGTCACGACGTTCCAGGCGGTCTCCGGCAGTGGGCTGGACGGTGTCGCCGAGTTGGACGGGCAGATCCGGGCCGTCTACGAACAGGCGCTCGAAGCTGACGCATGACGGCAGCGCAGTCGAATTCCCGGAGCCGAAGAAATACGTCCGGCCGATCGCGTTCAACGTGGTGGCGCAGGCCGGCAACTTCGTCGACGACGGCTCGGGGGAGACCGACGAGGAGCAGAAGCTGCGCAACGAGTCCCGCAAGATCCTGTCCATCCCGGAGCTGCTGGTGTCCGGGACCTGCGTCCGGGTACCTGTTTTCAGTGGGCACTCGCTGTCGGTCAACGCCGAGTTCGCCGAGCCGATCGACGTGGCCCGGGCGACGGAGCTGCTGTCGGGTGCGCCCGGCGTGGAACTGTCCGAGGTGCCGAACCCGTTGCAGGCCGCCGGGTCCGACCCGTCCTATGTCGGCCGGATCCGGACCGACCCGGGCGTTCCCGACGGCCGCGGGCTGGTGCTGTTCATCTCCAACGACAACCTGCGCAAGGGTGCAGCACTGAACGCGGTGCAGATCGCCGAAGTCGTCGCCGCGGCCCGGTAGGTGCCGTCGAGCCAGATCCCCGCACGGCGGGTGTCGATCTCGCGTCGTTGGACAGCAACACCGCGCTCGCCGAAATCGGCTGGCACGGAACTCTGACAGCCACCCTCGAGTCGGTACGACGTCCGCAACCTGATCACCCTGATCATCCTGGGCATGTCGTTCTACCTGGTCGCCCTGGTGGCCTGGATGTTCCTGGAATTCCGCCGGTCGAAGGCCATTCCGCCCGACCTGGTGGACGAGGTCTCCTCCGCTGGTGAATCAGAAGAAGTACAACGAGGCGTATGCGAAGGTGGCCGCCAGCCACTCGTTTTTCGCCCGCACCCTGGCCGCCGGTGTCGGCGGCTGCCGCCGGACTGCCAGCCGCCCAGCGTGCGCTCGAACTGGCCAACGACGACGCCACGATGGAGATGGAGCACCGCACCACCTATCTCGCCACCGTGGGCACGCTGGGGCCGATGATCGGGCTGGTCGGCACGGTTTATGGGATGATCCGGCTTTCAGGCGATCGCCACATCGAGCGCGACGCCGCAAGCGTCGCAGCTTGCCGCCGGTATTTCGACCGCGCTGTTCGTCACTCTGGAGGGTATTGCTCTGTCCGTGCCGGCCATCGCTTTTTACGCCTATTTCCGCAACCGGATTGCCAAGATCTCGCTGGAAGTGGTCGTTGCGGGGAATCTGCTGGAGCAGTTCGCCGCCGGAGCCGGTCGTCGCACCCTGCTGAATGCCGCCGCGGCAGTGCGCCTTCCGGCCTCGCGCGAATTGGCCTTCGTTGTCCCAACTGCGTGTGTCTGACCCCAGAAGACTCTCCGCCTGGAGCTGCCCGGCATGCCCGATCACGCGGCCGCTGCGGGCTGATCCGAATTTGACGCCGCTGCTGGACGTCGTGTTGCAGCTCATCATGTTCTTCATGATGCTCGTGCACTTTGGCACGCGGATCGAGGGTGCGACGCAGAGCGTGCGCGCCGGTGCTCCGGCCGCCTTGCCGCGCTCTGACCTGGCGCTGGAGCGCCTGGTGGTCTCGATTGACGAGCAGGGGCGGCTGATCGTCGATGACGAGGCGTTTGAGGGGGCTTCGGCCGCCCGCTGGTGGACCGACCAGGCCCGCCAGCGCCGGCAGGATCAGCAGGCCCTGGGAGGCCCCGGGGAGGAATTGCCCACCGTGGTGGTCATTCGGGCCGACCGGCGAGCGACCTATGGGGCGGTCCGGAAAACCATGGCGATGGTGCAAACTCTGGGGTTCGCCCGGTTCACCCTCGTCGTGATCCGCGAGGTCCTGCCCGTGAGCCGATCGCACCGACACCCCCCTCTGGCAGAGAACGTGCCGTTCCCCGTCACGCCCATGCTCGACATGGCGTTCCAGCTTCTCGCCTTCTTCGGTGCTGACGTTCCAGCCGCCTTCGAGCGAGACGCGCATCGACCTTTACCTGCCCTCTGCGCCCTCGGCGTTGCCGAAGCCGGGTGAAGGGCCGTCGGAGCCGGTGCCATCAGCCGCGCCGGACCTGGACCTCTAAGTTGACCTGATCCTCCGGGCCCGCTCCGGAGGCCGACGGACAGCTCACCGGCCTGGAGCTGAGCGGGGAGCGGATTTCCGGGGGTATTGAGGCCCTGGGGGAGCGGTTGACCCATTACGCCTCCCTGCTGGGAGACCAGCCTTTGAGAGTCCGGCTGGTGGCTGATGACTCTCTGAGCTACGACGACGCGGCGAAGATCCTGGGCACGCTGGAGATTTCCCGGGTCTCCGCGATCCGTCGGGCTGCCCCGGGTCCGGAGGCGGCTCCGTGATCGCCGGGGGTGCTGGTGCTGAGCCTGGCTCAGGCGGACGGAGGCTCGCTCTCCTCCGCCGACCTCCCCGCGTTTCGCCGGCGCGCTGGAGCCCTCGAAGGAAACGGCCAGGCCCGGTCGATTTTCTCGACCTCTGGGAACACCCCGATCTCCACCGGAATCGGGTTTGATCCGCTTCTCTGGCCGGTACGCCCTGTCGTTTTACTCAACCGGCCCACGGCGGCTTCCCCGCGAGCTCACCGAACTGTGGCTCTCGACACCTCCCCGGCAACCTGTTTTGCCTGGTGTATCCCTTGATCCACCAGGACACCGAGTTGAAGCCCTCGAACGAGACTCTGGAGTTTGAGGGGACGTTCCTCCGCCTGCTCCGTTACTCGCAGCGGAGACGGTCCCCGGCTGGCCCCGATGATTGTGGGCCCGGACCCGCCGCACGTCGTCTTGACCCCACACACTCTGAAGCACCCGTCTTCGTGGGGTTACTGGCTGGCTGGTCGTCCTCGGCACAGCGGCCGGCGGGGCTGGCGTTCGCCATCCTGCACCTGCGAATGCCCTCTCCCGTCCTGCGGCGCCGAGCGAGGGTGGGGGTGGAGCCGGTGTGAACAGTCTGCCGCTTCAACCCCTCAGCCTGAGGGCCTGGACGAACCGCCGGGAGCGGGCGAAAATGGGTGATAAGGATGTTTGAACCGGCTTCATCGAGATTCTGACTCCGGGTTTCGGGCCTCGGCCCGCGTGACCACGACTACGACTCTCGGGCGGAGGCACATGGTCGCCGACTATTACGCGATGCTGGGGTGCAGTCTGCATTTCGACCGGGGGGACCATTGAAGGCGGCCCTGGCGAAATGCCAGCCGGAGTGGTCGTCGAAGACCCGGCATCCGAGCAAGGGCACGCTTTACCAGTCGTACCTCGATCAGGTGCCGGCCATCCGCCGCACGTTGCTGGGCGACCCGGCCGAACGCGCAGCGTATGACGCCGAACGGGCCTCAGTGGTGCGGATTGAGCGTGACCAGAAGCTCGACGCTTCACGCCTGGTGAGGCTGAGGGCCGCCAAGGGGGGTCTGACCGTCTCGGACCGGAGCATTCTGCGGACGGAAGCATCGAAGCTGGGCCTGGAGAACGCCGATCTCGACCGCCTGATGCAACCGTTCCCGCCCATGCCCGAGGTGCCGGCGACACCGGCTGTCGACGACGACAAGGACCCGCCGATCGACGTGGTGGAGCCCGCCACTCGCCGGCAGATTCGGGTCGCGCTGGACCACCTGAACAAGCATGATCTTTACGACCTTCTGGGCCCGGAAAGATGGTGCGGCGTCGGAAATCACGGTGCGAGCCGCGGCCGAGCGTCAGAGGTGGATGCAGAAGGCGCAGGTCACGGCCGAAAAGACCGCCTGGCTGAACGCCGTGTCGCTGGGCGCAGTTGCACCTTGGCACTCCGGAGGGCCGCGGCCGCTACGACCGGACCCTCGGGCTTCAATCGGAGGAGGAATTCACCGAGGTCGCCTCGTTCGTGCTG
>CAVSLZ010000010.1:0-386356 GCA_963728865.1 uncultured Actinomycetota bacterium
CCGACTCAAATTGGCAGAGCATCCGACTGTTAATCGGACGGTTACTGGTTCGAGTCCAGTCGGGGGAGCAAAAAGTCCAGATCACAGGCTTGGCAGACGCCCACCGCGGTATACCAGTTGTCACCGCCGAGCGCGGTGGGCACTTGCGATGTGTAACTCGAGCGGCATTGATCTGGTGGACTAGTTCGGTGATGGTGTCGGCTCGGCGGTGCCCTCGCTGCAGATCACGCTGCAGGGTTCGTGCCGGAGGACAACTTCACCAAGACCGCCAGGCACGGGCCGATATCGCTGGGCTGATCGCGAAGGGCTGACGATTTCCGAGCCCTGACCGGGCGACCTGTCGATCGTCGGGTTCGACCACAGCCCGGTGGCGTCGAACTCCCGGCCCGCGCGGACCACGGTGCGCCACGGCCTCGCCGAGAAAGGTCACGCCGCCGCGGCAGGTCACGTGGTTCTGCCCATCGAACTGATCGTGCGGGACAGCACCGGGTCTTCGGCGGCCGGCACAACGCGACGATCGAAAGGGCGTGCCCGGAAGACTCCTGGCGCCCCACGCAGAGCGGGTGCTCTGATCGTCTTCACCGACACCGATGCGCCACCGGCGGCGCCGACCCGGACTGGCCGGTATGGGACGAGATAGCAGCCACAAGAAGGGATTTCATCGGCTACCTGAACTTCCTGTCGCAATATACCCAGCGCCGCGCCCGCGCGAGACCGCTCTGCTGGCCAGGTTCGCCGGGTCGGGATCGGCCCGGGCGAACCGTTCGAACCGGACGCCTTACCCCGGCTGTCACAGCCCGCCGATGCCCTCGCCGATCAGCACGACACCGATGACCAGCATCAGCACGGCCATGACGGTGGCGTTGTTGTCCTCCAGCCACGCCTTCATCGCATCCAGCGGCCGACGCATCCGCTCCCGCGCGGCCAGATAGGCGATGACCGGCACCGCCACGGTGGATGCAGCAATCAGGGTGAACACCGCGACGGCGACGATGTCACCGCCGGTGGACAGCCCGGCGGCGTCGATCGCCACCCCGGCCGCGATGGCCATCAGCAGGTTCTTCGGGTTCACCGCGGACAGCAGGAACCCCAACCCGAGCGCCTTTCCGAGGGTCAAGGAGTCGATGGCCGACATCCACTTCGGCGGGCCGTGCCCCGCGTGCCGGCCCCGGAACTGGCGCACGCCGACCGCCAGGAGCAGCACGCCGAGGATGATCTTGGTCCAGCCCGCCCACGCCGGCGGCTCAGCACCCGAGCTGACCGTGCCGGCCAGGGCAGTGAAAAGGCCGGTGGCCACGACGATCCCCAGGACCCACCCGATCAGGAACCCGGTGCTCGTGCCGACCGCCCGCGCCGAGAACAACATCAAAATCGCAGCGATGATCGGGATCGGCGAGATCGCCACCCCCAACGCCAACGGGAGGATGTCACCGATCACGCCATTCATCTCAGGTCTCCCTCGGCCAGCGGTCAGGACGCGAGCGTCACAGTAGCTCCGAACCGAGAACGACCTGGTGGCGATCCGTAACCGGTCCATGGCGGGAGCTCTTCTTCCACGACGTCCACCCGAACAGCGTTCTCTCCTCTACCCGCGGGGTTTCTCTTGCAGGCCGGGACCCGGTGAGGCGTCAGGATTTCGTCAAGGTTCACGTGGTGGCCGTCAATGTTCCGTCAAGACGGCGCCAGTGGTGCTCGGCGCGGTCCTACCGTCGGGAGGTCCTGGCATTCCAGGGCATCGAGTACGTCGGACGAGTGCATGGAGGACCGATGACGGTCGTCGCGGGGGTTGTTGCCCTGCTGTTGCTGGGCTACCTGGTGGTCGCCCTGTTGAAGCCGGAGCGGTTCTGATGAGCCCGGCGCTGGCAGCTGGTCTGCAGATCTTCCTGGTGGTGGCGGTCCTGGCACTGGTCCATGTCCCTCTGGGGGACTACATGGCCAGGGTCTTCACACCGGTCAAGCACAACCGCGTGGAACGGGGCTTGTACCGGACCCTGCGGATCGACGCAGCGGCCGACCAGCGGTGGACAACCTATCTGGTGTCGGTGCTCGCCTTCAGTGTGGTCTCGATCGCCCTCCTCTGGACTCTGTTGAGCATTCAATCGCGGCTGCCGTTCGGCAATGGAACCCCGAACATGCCGGCCGCGCAGGGCTTCAACACCGCAGTCAGCTTCGTGACCAACACCAACTGGCAGTCCTACTCGGGTGAATCCGCGTTGGGTTACACGGTGCAGGCGATCGGATTGACGGTGCAGAACTTCCTGTCGGCCGCCGTCGGCATGGCCGTGCTGGCAGCGCTCATCCGGGGACTGGTCCGGCGGAACACCGACCGGCTGGGCAATTTCTGGGTGGATCTCACCCGGATCAGCGTGCGAGTGCTGCTGCCGCTGTCTTTCGTGGCGGCTCTGGTATTGGTGGTCTCGGGCGTGATCCAGAACCTGAACTCGCCCACCGATGTCGCCACCATCGCCGGTGGAACGCAGACCTTGCCGGGTGGGCTCGTGGCATCCCAGGAGGCGATCAAGGAGCTCGGCACCAACGGAGGTGGGTACTTCAACGCAAACTCCTCGCATCCGTTCGAGAACCCGAACGCCGTGACGAATCTGTTCGAGATCTTCCTGCTCCTGGTGATCCCGTTCTCGTTGCCACGCACCTTCGGGGTGTTGGTGGGAAATGTCAAGCAGGGTTACGCGATCCTCGCGGCGATGGTGGTGCTGTGGGCGGGCGCGTTGGCGTCGGTGATCGCTGTGGAGAACGCCCATCCCGGCCTCGCGCTGCAGGCCGCCGGTGCGTCGACCGAGGGCAAGGAGATCCGCTTCGGTATACCGCTCTCGGCGATGTTCGCCGTGTCGACGACGCTGACCTCCACCGGAGCCGTCGACTCCATGCATTCGTCGTACAACGGCCTGGGTGGCGGCATCCTGCTGTTGAACATGTTGCTCGGCGAGATCGCACCGGGTGGCGTCGGTTCCGGTCTCTACGGCATGTTGGTGCTGGCCGTCATCACGGTGTTCCTGGCCGGACTGATGGTCGGCCGAACCCCGACCTACCTGGGAAAGCGGATCGGCGGCACCGAAATGAAGTTCGCCGCCGGCTATCTGCTCGTCACGCCCGCTGTGGTGCTCCTCGGCAGCGCCGTAGCAATGGCCCTGCCGACCGGCCGGGCGGGCCCGCTCAACAACGGTCCACACGCGTTGACGGAGATCATGTACGCCTTCGGATCGGCCGGCAACAACAACGGTTCGGCATTCGCCGGTCTCTCGGCGAACAGCACTTTCTACAACATCGCCCTGGGAATCGCCATGCTCATCGGTCGTCTGCTTCCGATCGCTCTGGTCTTGGGCCTGGCCGGAACCGTTGCACGGCAAAGTCCACGGCCCGATGACGCAGGCACATTGCCGACCTACCGGCCGCAGTTCGTGGTGATGCTGGTCGGCGTCGTGATCCTGATTGCCGCCCTGACCTACCTGCCGGCGCTCGCGCTCGGCCCCCTCGCCGAAGGACTGATCTGATGACCACCGCAGCCGTTCTCACACCGGACACCGACCGGCGCAACCGCCAAGGGGAGGCCGCCGGGCGAATCGGCGCTGGGGTATTCAACCCGGCGAGCCTGTGGAAGGCACTGCCGAATGCCCTGCGGGCACTTGACCCGCGGGTGATGTGGCACAACCCGGTGATGTTCGTCGTCGAGGTCGGTGCCGTGCTGTCCACGGTGCTGTGCTTCACCGAAACGAGCGTTTTCGTGGTCAGCGTGACGGTATGGCTGTGGCTCACCGTCGTGTTCGCCAATCTTGCGGACGCGGTGGCCGAAGGTCGGGGAAAGGCGCAGGCCGCGACGCTACGGGCCAGTCGGGACGTCTCGGTCGCCCGCAAAATCGATGCGCAGGGCAATGAAGTACGCATGGCCGCGGCCGATCTTCGGGCGGGTGACCTCGTGGTGTGCGAGGCGGGAGACGTCATCCCCGGCGATGGCGACATCATCGACGGGGTAGCCAGTGTCGACGAATCCGCGATCACCGGAGAATCCGCGCCGGTGGTCCGTGAATCAGGCGGTGACCGGTCGTCGGTGACAGGTGGGACACGGGTTCTGTCCGACCGGATTGTCGTCCGGATCACCACTGAACCCGGTCAGTCCTTCGTCGACCGGATGATCGCCCTGGTCGAGGGCTCAGTGCGGCAGAAGACGCCGAATGAGATCGCACTGAACATCCTGCTGGCCGGCCTGACCATTGTCTTCCTGCTGGTCGTCGTTGCATTGCAACCGATGTCGAGTTTCACAGGTTCGCAGCAGTCGATCGTCATCCTGGTGGCACTTCTCGTGTGTTTGATTCCGACCACGATCGGCGCGTTGGTGTCGGCGATCGGGGTGGCGGGCATGGACCGGCTGGTTCAGCACAACGTCCTTGCCATGAGCGGCCGGGCGGTCGAAGCCGCGGGTGACGTCTCCACGCTGTTGCTCGACAAGACCGGCACCATCACCTACGGCAACCGCCAGGCGTCCCGGTTGATCGCGGCCCCCGGCGTCGACCCCGACGAGCTGGCGGCCTTGACTCTGGCGGCCAGCCTGGCCGACGAAACCCCGGAGGGCAAGTCGATCGTTGACCTGTGCCGCACGGAGTTTCACGTTGACGCGCATTGGTCCCAGGCCGGCGCTCAGGATGGTGAGGTCGTGGAGTTCTCGGCCCGCACCAGGATGAGCGGTGTCGACCTGCGGCACGACGGTCGACCGCTGTCGATCCGTAAGGGCGCAGTGTCGCAGGTTGCGCTGTGGGTCACCGAGAACGGTGGTGAGGTGCCTTTGGAGTCGCTGTCCGCGGCGGATGAGATTTCCGCCGACGGCGGCACTCCGTTGCTGGTCGCCGAGGACGCCAGCGGGTCCGAGGCCAGGGTGCTGGGTGTGGTTCACCTGAAAGACGTTGTCAAACCTGGCATCGCCGAACGGTTCGCCGACCTCCGCGCGATGGGAATCCGCACGGTGATGATCACCGGTGATACGGCGTTGACAGCGCAGAGCATCGCCAGAGAGGCTGGGGTGGACGACTTCCTGGCCGAATCCACTCCGGAGGACAAACTCGCCTACATCCGTCTCCAGCAGGAGGGCGGCCGCATTGTCGCGATGACCGGCGATGGCACCAACGACGCGCCCGCTCTGGCGCAGGCGGACGTCGGAGTGGCGATGAACACCGGGACCGCTGCCGCCAAGGAGGCCGGCAACATGGTCGACCTGGACTCCAGCCCGACCAAGCTGATCGACATCGTCGAGATCGGCAAGCAACTGCTGATCACCCGCGGTGCCTTGACCACCTTCTCGATCGCCAATGACGTCGCCAAGTACTTCGCGATCCTGCCGGCGATGTTCATGGTGGCCTACCCCGGTCTCGGGGGGCTGAACATCATGCGGTTGTCGTCACCGACATCGGCGATCCTGTCGGCGGTGATCTTCAACGCGCTCATCATCGTCGTGCTGATCCCGTTGGCGATCCGTGGAGTCCGGTACCGGCCGTCATCGGCGGCCGCGTTGTTGAACCGGAACCTGTTGATCTACGGACTCGGCGGCCTGATCGTGCCGTTCATCGGCATCAAACTCATCGACCTGCTCATCTCCCTCATTCCCGGAATCGGCTGAGAACATGACAACGACCGCCATCACTGAAGGGTCCGGGCCTCTGCAGCCCGCCCTGTCCGCCCGGCCCTCGGGATCTGCGCTCGTGTCCCTTGCGGGGCGACAGGCTCTCGTCGCGCTCCGGTTCCTGCTGGCCATGACCCTCGTGCTCGGAATCGCCTACCCCCTGCTTGTTCTGGGCATCGGGCAGCTCGCAGCGAACAGCGCGGCCAACGGCTCACTCGTGACGGATCGCAACGGCGTCGTGGTCGGCTCGGATCTGATCGGGCAGCAGTTCGACGGACCCGAATGGTTTGCCGGGCGACCATCAGCCGCTGGCGACGGCTACGACGCCATGTCCTCGGGCGGCTCCAATCTGGCCGCCGACAGCCCCGACCTGGTGGCACTGATCGAACAGCGACGCGCCGAGATCGCCGCGATGAACGGAGTTGACCCGGCCGCCGTGCCGCCCGACGCGCTGACCGCATCCGCGTCCGGCCTGGATCCGCACATCAGCCCTGCCTACGCCGAACTCCAGGTGAGCCGGGTCGCCGACGCCCGGGGCCTGACCGCCGGGCAGGTACAGGACCTGGTCCGGGCCAATACTGAAGGGAGAACTCTCGGGTTCATCGGAGAGGAGCGGGTCAACGTGCTGCAACTGAACCTGGCACTTCAGCGGCTGTCCCCTGCCGGCCAGGGGTGACCGCCGTGCCGTCCGAAACCCCGGCCGATGCCCCGTACTCGAGTGCCAAGACGAGGACAAGGGGTCGGCTGCGCGTCTACCTGGGCGCGGCTCCGGGCGTCGGGAAGACGGTCGACATGCTCTGCGAGGGCCGCCGGCGGGCGGGTCGCGGCACCGATGTGGTGATCGGGATCGTCGAGACGCACGGTCGGGAGTACACCGCCGAGCAGATCGGTGGCCTGCCGGTGGTACCCCGCCGGATGAGCAGCCACCGGGGCGTTCAACTCTCTGAGTTGGACACCGAGGCGGTGATCGCCCGAGGGCCCCAGGTGGCGCTGGTGGACGAGCTGGCCCACACCAACGCGCCCGGATCCGTGCACGAGAAACGTTGGCAGGACGTGGATCAGCTTCTCGAGGCAGGCATCGACGTGATCACCACCGTCAACATCCAGCACCTGGAATCACTCAACGACGTCGTCGCCGCGATCACCGGAATCAAGCAGACCGAGACCGTGCCGGACGCGGTGGTCCGCGCCGCCGACCAGATCGAGCTGGTCGATATGAGCCCACAGGCCCTGCGCCGCCGCATGGCGCACGGGCATGTCTACCCGGCCGAACGCATCGACACGGCGCTGGGCAACTACTTTCGCGAGGGCAATCTGGCGGCGCTCCGCGAACTGGCCCTGCTCTGGGTCGCCGACCGGGTCGAGGAAGGACTGGACCGCTACCGCGCGGAGCACGGCATCACCGGTACCTGGGCAGCTCGTGACCGGATCGTGGTCGCTCTCACCGGCGGGCCAGAAGGGGCGATGCTGCTCCGCCGCGGCGCCCGGATTGCCGGCCGGGTCGCCGGCCGGTCACTGATCGGGGTGCACGTGGTCAGGTCCGACGGTACGGCGACCACCTCGGCGACCGAGATCGAGCGACAACGCCTGCTCGCCGAGAACCTGGGCGGAAGCCTGCAACTCATCGTCGGCGACGACATCGCCGCGACAGTGCTGGAGTTCGCCCGCTCCGTGAATGGCACCCAGATCATCGTCGGAGCATCCCGGCACGGACGCCTCGCCCAGCTCTTCAGGCCGAGCGTTGCCACCGCGATCGTCAAAGGCTCGGGCGAGATCGACGTGTACATGGTGACCCACCCCCGCGCTGCGCGGGCCCGGCGCTCGGCAGCGCCGCTGGGGTCAGCGCCGGGCGGGCTCCGCTCCTGGGGTGCGGCGGTGTTGCTGCCGGTCATCCTGGCCGCGTTGCTGCTGCCGTGGCGGGACAGTCTCGGATTGACCACCGTGCTGCTGGTGTTCCTGCTCGGGGTGCTGGGAAACGCGCTGATCGGTGGAGTCCTACCGGCAGCAGCGTCCGCGCTGATCGCCGGGACGCTGGCGAACTTCCTGTTCACCCCGCCGTTCGGCTCGCTGACCATTGCCAGACCCGAGAACGCCTTTGCGATCGTGGTCTTCGTCGTCATCGGGGTCACCGTCGCCTCGGTGGTGGACCGCAGCACCCTTCGGGCACGGCAGGCCGCGCGGGACCGATCAGAGGCGCAGCTGATCGCCGCTGCCGCGACCAGCGTGCTCGACTCCACCGACCCCGTGCACGCCGTTCTCGAGCAGGCGAGGGTCGGGTTCGCCATGCGATCCGTGCTGCTGCTGTCCGCCACCGGCACCACCGGCGCCTGCCGGGTGGTCTCCAGTGCCGGCCCCGATGTTCCTGCCGCGGCGGACGGGTCGGTCGACCCGGACACCGCTGATGTGACCGTTCCGGCCGGTCCCCCAGAGGCCGGCTGGACGCTCGCGCTGTTCGGGCGGCCGTTGTCACCGGCGGACCTCCGGCTCGTGCAGGTGTTCGCCGCCCAGGCGGTCCTGGCCGTTGACAGGGAACTAATGACCCAGCAGGCGGCACAGGGTGAGCGCCTGAAGCAAACGGACAGCGTCCGTACGGCGGTGTTGGCCGCCCTGTCGCACGACCTGCGGACCCCGTTGGCCACGATCAAGGCCTCGGTGTCCAGTCTCCGTGATCGGAGCATCACCTGGACCGATGACGACCAGACCGAGCTGCTTGCGGCCACCGACATCGCCGCTGACCAGCTCGACGCACTGCTGGAGAACCTCCTGGACCTGTCCCGCCTGCAGACCGGCGCCGTCATTCCGCTCCGCCGGCCCAGCTCGGTCGATGAGGTGGTTCACAAGGCGCTGGCGGGGATCCCGCCCGAACGGATCATCGACGCCATCCCCGATGACCTGCCGCTCATCGACACCGACGCCGGGCTGCTCGAGCGGGTGATCGCCAACATCACCTTCAACGCCGTGCGCTTCTCACCGACCGGCAAGCAGATCCGGCTTCTCGCCGGCGAGATCACGGACGAACGCGGACGTCATGTGCAGATCCGGATCGTCGACCACGGCCCGGGCGTGCCGGTCGCACAGCGGGACACCATGTTCGCCCCCTTCCAACGACTCGGCGACACCCCGCAGGGGTCCGGTGTCGGACTCGGACTTGCGGTCGCCAGGGGACTGGCCGATGCGGTCGACGCCACCATCGAGGTCGACGACACACCGGGTGGCGGACTGACAATGACCGTCACGGTGCCCGTCGCCGAAACATTCGACCCACACAAACCGGCACCGGTCGAACCCGTCGGGTCGTCCGCGGCCGAGGTCGGCCGATGAGCCGGGTGCTGGTCGTCGACGATGACCGGCCGCTGACCCGTTCGCTGGGCATCAACCTGCGGGCCCACGGGTTCGATGTCACCCTCGCCTACGACGGCCGCACGGCGCTCCAGGAGCTGACCCGCGTACACCCGGCGGTCGTCATCCTCGACCTGGGGCTGCCCGACCTGGACGGTCTCGAGGTCCTCGCCGGGATCCGCGGCTGGTCTGCCGTGCCGGTTCTCGTGCTGTCCGCCCGGTCGACGTCCGCCGAAAAAGTGCAGGCCCTGGACGCCGGCGCCGACGACTACGTCACCAAGCCGTTCGGCATGAACGAACTCCTTGCCCGGATCCGGGCCGCGGTCCGCCGCGGCAACACCCAGGAGTCTGCGACGGCTGCAGACACCGTCGTCACCGAGGACTTCACCATCGACTTCGCAGCCCACCAGGTCCGCCGGGGCGACGACCCGGTGCGGCTGACCCCCACCGAATGGTCCCTGCTGGAAATCCTCGTCCGGCACCAGGGGAAGCTCGTCCCGCAGCAGCAACTCCTCACCGAGATCTGGGGACCGGGGACCGAACAGGAGACCCACTACCTGCGGGTCTACCTCGCCCAACTGCGACGCAAACTCGAACGCGACACCGCCCACCCCCGGTACCTGATCACCGAACCAGGCGTCGGATACCGCTTCCAGCCCTGACACATCGGCATCGCCTGACGAAATCTGTCGAGCGATAGGGCTCAGGCATGGCCGCTCAGTTGGCCCAGGCGGTCGGCGAGGGCGTCGACCATGGCGGCTGCGCGCTTGTCGGAGATCGTTGCCTTCCGGTCGCCGCCCAGGCTCGAAACGGCTAGGACGTCGATCGAGAGCTTCGCGCCGCCGGCGAGGGCCCGCAGGGCGTCGACCTTGTCGCCGAACGGTGAACCGCTCCCCGGGGAGTAGTAGCGAACGATTTCGTCGACATCGTCGGGATACAGGTCGGTCTTCGTCACGGCGATGATGAGCCAGATCGGCTTGTGGCGCCGCACGGCCATCGACGCGATGCGGTGCGAGGTGATCGCCCAGTCCTCCAGCTCCAGGGCGAGCTGCTCCTCGCGGGTCGCCGAGGCGGCACCGGTGGTGCCGGCGGCGCGACGCGGGGTGGCGTACCCGTTGGCGACGACATGGATGACGCCGTCGACGGGCTCATCGTGGAAGACCTCGTCGAGGGCTCCGAGCCGGGTGGCTGCGTTGTCGCCGGGCACGACGAGGAACCGGAAGCCGTGCAGCTTGGCCCCGCGGCGGGTGCGCCGCTCCATGACGGCCGAGCCGACCTCGGCCACAGCGTCGCCGGCCGAGCGGTGCGTCAGCCGGTCGACGAGCTGGCTCTTCCCGACGCCCGTCATGCCCGTCACCGCCACCATGGGGTAACGGTCGCGCAGGAGCCGGGTCACGCGTTCGGGCATCGAGGCCAGCGCGGTCAGCAGACCGGTCGCCGCGGTTGCGCCGATGACACTGCGACTCGACGTCGGAAGGATCATCCTGATCCGGGATGAGGTCTGAGACACGGGTGGCTCCTCGGCATGCTGGTCAGGGCTTCCTCTGCACTGTGGCGTCAGCCGGTGTCGTCGTTGTGGGCGGGTGGGTGGTCGAGCGCGTCGAGGTTGAGTTTCCGGCCGGTGTGTTCTGCCCAGGCGCCGACGTCCGGAAAGGCCCAGTGCCGCCCAAGGTCAGTCTTGCGCGCGGTGGGCGGGAAGTCGTCGCGGGCGACCCGTTGGCTGACCGGTTGGCGGCTGACCGCCAGCAGGCGACCGAGTTCGGCGTTGCCGAGCAGGATTCCCCGTCCTTGACAGTAGGCACGCGCACAGCCTAATTCCCGTGCAACGACTACGGCGGTGGCCACACCTCGCACAGAGGGGCAGGGGCTGCCGGTGACAACAGCCGTGCATCAGGCCGACCGTTCGTGACGAACAGCCCAGTCCCTAGATCAACAGGCCCGACACCGGTCCGGCCGGACCGAAGGTGACCTGGGAGGAGTATCTGCGGCAGCCGTGAGCCGCCGACGGTGCGGCGCGGACCGGGCTGCAGCATCATTCTCACCAAGCACCGCTCGTCGAGCGTTCGCACAAGTGAAGGAGTCCGCTGTGCCCACCCTGGTCGTCGGCGTTCCCATGGAGATCAAGAACAACGAGAACCGGGTGTCGGTGCAGCCCGACGGGGTCGCCGAACTCGTCCACGACGGACACCGGGTGCTGGTGCAGTCCGGCGCCGGCGACGGGTCACGTTTCACGGACGCGGAATACTCGGCGGCCGGTGCGACGGTGGTCGGCACCGCCGACGAGGTGTTCGCCGGCGCCGACCTCATCGTCAAGGTGAAGGAGCCCATCCCGGCCGAGTACCACCGCTTCCGCGAGGGTCAGCAGCTCTTCACCTACCTGCACCTGGCCGCCGACCGCGAGCTGACCGAGTTCCTGATCGACAAGAAGATCGACTCGATCGCTTACGAAACTGTCCAGACCCCGGACCGCAAGCTTCCGCTGCTCACCCCGATGAGCGAGGTCGCCGGACGGCTGGCCGTGCAAGCCGCCGCCCACGCCCTGGAAAGCCCGGCGGGCGGTGCAGGCATCCTGCTCGGCGGCGTGCCCGGCACCCCGGCCGCGAAGGTCACGATCATCGGCGGCGGCGTGTCCGGCACCGAGGCAGCAAAGATCGCGCTCGGCATGCGGGCCATCGTCCGGGTCTTCGACACCAACCCGGCCCGGCTGGCGTACCTGTCGGACATCTTCGACGGTCGGCTGGATCTGGTCACCCCGAACCGAGCGAGGCTGGCCGCGTACGTCGCCGACTCCGACGTCGTCATCGGCGCGGTGCTGGTGCCCGGCGCGAAGGCGCCCAAGCTGGTCAGCCGCGAGATGATCGCCAGCATGCGACCAGGCAGTGTCGCGGTGGACATCGCCATCGATCAGGGTGGTTGCTTTGAGACGAGCCGGGCCACCACTCACGCCGACCCGACGTACATCGAGGAGGGTGTCGTGCATTACTGCGTCGCGAACATTCCCGGCGCGGTCGCCCGCACCTCGACGCTGGCTCTGACCTCCGCCACGCTGCCGTACCTGGTCAAGGTGGCTGCGAACGGGATCGCCGGGGCGGCGGCGGCCGACCATGCGCTCGCGCTGGGACTGAGCACCCTGCGCGGGTACCTGGTGAACGAGCCGGTCGCCCAGGCGCACGGCCTTGCGTACCGCAACCCGGCCGAACTCCTCACGACCGCCGGCTGATCCCTGACGCCCAGCCTCAGAACGGGGCGACGCCGGAACGGTCGACGAACATGCCGGTCGGGCCGGCGCCACCGCGCGTGGCAAGGTCGACGACGGCGTCCGTTCCCTCCTGGACGGTCTGCGGGCCGCTGTGTCCGTTGAAATCGGTGGCCGTGTAGCCGGGATCCGCTGCGTTGATGCGCATCTCCGGGAATGCCCGGGCGTATTGAACAGTCAGCATCGTGACAGCCGACTTCGATGACGTGTACAGCGGCGCGTTGACCGTCGATTCGATTCGGTCGGCATTGTGCACATGGTCGAAGGATCCCAGGCCGCTGGTCACGTTGATGATGGTCGGAGTCTTGGACGCGCGCAGCAGCGGAATGAAGGCGGTGGTCATCCGGACGATGCCTATGACGTTGGTGTCGAAAACCGCTGTGGCGTCCTCCGCCGTCAGCGAGGCGGCGTCCTTGTGCGGACCAGGGACGCCGGCGTTGTTGATCAGTACGTCGAGACCTCCTGCGGCGGCAATGGTCTCGACAGCGGCGGTCACCGACGTGTCGCTGGTGACGTCGACCGGCACGAACCGGCCGCCCAGGGCGTCCGCCGCCCTTTGACCGCGCTCTGCGTCTCGCGCGCCCATCCACACGGTGTGCCCGGCGGCGATGAGGCGGCGGGCGGTTTCGTAGCCGAGGCTTCTGTTGGCGCCGGTGATCAATGTTGTTGTCATGCTTCGAGTCTGCGGCGCTGACGCGCGCTCATCCAGGCCCAGCCGTGCAGATGGATCAGCAGTACCACCCTGGTGGAGGCCGGCACTGTCAGACTGGGATCCATGCAGGATTCACACGGCGAGCTCGGGACGATGCTGCGAGCCTGGCGCGACCGGCTCTCACCCGCTGACGTGGGTCTTCGCACGAGCGATCCGCGACGAGCCGCGGGCCTTCGACGCGAAGAACTCGCTGCGCTGGCCGGGCTGAGCGTCGACTACGTGGTCCGCCTGGAGCAGGGGCGTGCCCGCAGGCCGTCCGCGCAGGTGGCCTCGTCGTTGGCGCGGTCGCTGCAACTGAGCGAGAGCGAGCGGGACCACCTGTTCGTCCTCGGCGGTTTGCTGCCGCCCTCGCCGGGCGAGGTGCCCGCGCACATCCCGCCGAGCGTCCAACGCCTTCTCGCTCGCCTGGGCGAGATCCCGCTCGCCGTTTTCACCGCCTCTTGGGATCTGTTGAGCTGGAGCCCGCTGTGGGTTGCGCTGCTTGGCGAACCGCACCAACCGGGCAGAGGACGGCCGAACCTGTTACGGGCACACTTCACCGGCACGTCGATGGGCGATGCGGACAACCGGATCATCAGCCGCACCGTCGGAGTCGACGCATTCGGCGCATCGCTGGTTGCCGACCTGCGCAGGGTCCGGGGCCGATACCCCGACGATCCCGGCGTCGCCGCATTGATCGAGGAGCTGCTGTCGGCGAGCGACCGGTTCCGCGAACTGTGGAAGAGCGGCGCGGTGGGCGAGCATAGATCCGAACAGAAAGTGGTGCGGCATGACGTCGTCGGCGACATCGAATTGGATTGCGATGTCTTCAGCGTCTCCGGGACTGACCTGCGCATCGTCGTCTACACAGCGGCGGACGGGTCGGCGGCGGCCGAGAAGCTCGAGTTCCTACGGGTGACCGGAGCGGCTCCGGTCGGACCAGCCCGCTGACGAGCGCCGTCGACCGGAAGCTGGTGAAGTTGTCCGATGACGGTTGGAACGCAGTACCCGTCGGGGATCATCGGGTTGGCAGGACGGGTGGACCACCTGCCCGAGGTCCGGAGCGCCGAGGTCCGGCTGGGCGGAGCGGTCCTACCGTTGGTCAGCCCGGCCAGGGTGTACATCTGCGGGATCACCCCGTATGACGTGACGCACCTGGGTCACGCGGCCACCTTTGTGTGGGCCGACGCCGCACAGTCGGTGCTGCGGTCGGTCGGCGTGCACACCGTGTCCTGCCGGAACGTCACCGATGTCGACGACGTGCTGACGTCCGCCGCCGGGGAGCACGGCCGGCACTACGACGAATACGCGGTGTACCAGGAGTTCCTGTTCGAGCAGAGCATGGCGGCGTTGCGGGTGGCGCGGCCGAATCACAGCCCTCGGGCGCGACATTCCGTTCACCGGGTGCAGCAACTCGCGGCGGCCCTGATCGCCACCGGGAACGCGTACGAGCGCGACGGGTCGGTGTTCTTCCGCGGCGAGAGCGCCGTCACCGCATGTGGTCTGACCCGGGACCGTGCGCTGGCCCTGGCGACCGACTTCGGCGACGACCCGGACGATCCGGCGCGTGAGGACCCGTTCGATGTCCTCGTGTGGCGTCCGTCGGCCGAGCGGGATCCTGCCTGGCCCAGCCCGTGGGGGTGGGGCCGTCCGGGTTGGCACGCGGAGTGCGCGGCGATGGCAATGGGAACGTTCGGGCCGAGTGTGGATCTCCTGGTCGGAGGCGCGGACCTCGCCTTCCCGCACCACGTCTACCAGTCGGCGATGGTGCAGGCGGCGACGTCGGTGCGCCCGTTCGCCCGCCGCGCGTTGCATGTCGGCGCCGTGCACCGTCACGGCAAAAAGATGGCGAAGTCGACCCGCAACCTCGTGCTCGTCGAAGAACTGCTCCGCAGCCATCCCCCGGCCGCGATCCGGCTGTTGCTGCTGGATCGTGCCTGGCAGACCGGGTGGGAGTTTCACGAGGCGGATCTGGACGCGGCCGCAGCCGATCTGGAGACCCTGTACGTCGCGGCCGGCCGGCCGAACAGGTCAGCGTCCGCCGCCGATGCGGTCACCGCCGCCCTGCTGAACGACCTCGACGTTCCCGCAGCACTCACGATCGCCCGTCAGGACGGGGGAGAGGCCGCACGCGGACTGCTTCGGTTGCTCGCGCTGTCCTGACCGCGCAGTCCTGACCGCGCTGTCCTGGCCCGCTGTTCTGACTGCGCTGTTCTGACTGCGGTGTTCTGACTGCGGTGTTCTGACTGCGGTGGCCGCCTCAGCCGGTCGTCGGGGTGAGCAGTTGCCGGAGGCGCGCGGCGGTGGGAACCCGACCGGACAGCACCAGCGTCTCGTCGACAACCAGTGCGGGAGTTGCCATCACGCCGTAACCGGCGATGGTGGGGTAGTCGGTCACCTTCTCGATGGTGGCGTCGAGCCCGAGTGAATCGACGGCCTCCCTGGTGACGCGTTCGAGATTCTTGCAGTTGGTGCAGCCGGGGCCGAGCACCTTGATGATCATGGCGATCTCCTTCGTATGGAAGCGTGAGTGGTCAGGCGAGGAGCAGATTGAACAGGTAGCCGATGGCGATGATCCCGGTGGCGGTGACACCGACGAACGCCGCGAGCAGGGGTGGCTTGAGCACCCGGCGCAGCAGGATCAACTCGGGCAGGCTGAGGGCGACGACGGCCATCATGAACGCCAGCAGGGTCCCCATCGGCAGGCCCTTGTCATAGAGGGCCTCGACCATCGGCATGATGCCGGCGGCGTTGGAGTACAGCGGCACACCGATGGCGACGGCGACCAAGACGCCGAACGGGTTACCCGGCCCGGCGTAGGTGGTGAAAAAGTTGGTCGGTACCCACCCGTGGATCACCGCGCCGAGCCCGATCCCCACCAACAGATACGGCCAGATCTTCTGCAGGATCGTGCCGACCTCCTCGACACCCATCTGGATGCGCTGGTCGAAGGTGAGGCCGTCGGCCGGGTCGATGGCCTGCCCGCCGAGCTTCGTCTCGAAGACGAAGGGCTCCACCCACTTCTGGACGCCGAGCCGGCCGAGCACCCAACCGGCGACGATGGCGACGACGAGGCCGGCGCCGATGTAGACGGCGGTGACCTGCCACCCGAACAGGCTGAACAGCAGGCCGATGGCGATCTCGTTGACCATCGGGCTGGCGATCAGGAAGCTGAGCGTCACCCCGATCGGCACCCCTGCTGCGACGAAGCCGATGAACGCGGGCACCGCACTGCAGGAACAGAACGGCGTCACGACTCCTAGCCCAGCCGCGATCACGTTGCCGGCGCCCTCGCGTCTGCCGCCGAGCAATGCACGGGTGCGTTCGATGCTCATGTACGACCGGAGCACCGTGACGATGAAGATGATCAGCACGAGCAACAGTGCGATCTTGACGGTGTCGTACAGGAAGAAGTGCAGTGTTTCTGTCGCTCTGCCACCTGATGTCAGACCGAATCCGTTGTACAGCAGAGCATCCCACAACCAGCCGTTGATCCAGTACATCAATGCCCACACTGCTGCCGCCGCCGCGAGGACGAGGACCTGTGCGCGGTGGGTGGTGGGGATGCGTTCGGCGATGCTCATCACGGCACCGACGAATCCTCGCGGGCTCCTGGCAGAGCTGCGTGCAGACGGGCGAAAGCGGTTGGTGCCAGGGCGTAATCGATCCACCGACCGCGCCGGCTCGAGGTGACCAGGCCGGCTTCGCGCAGCACCTTGAGGTGGTAGCTGAGCAGATTACCGGCGACCGGCACCTGCTCCTGCAGGTTGCACACGCAGGACTCGCGGCCGGTCAGATGCTGCAGCAGTCGCCACCGAACCGGGTCCGCAACGACCGCAAGCAGCTCCGGGCCGCGCAGCTCGGATGTCATCTCAGTCGTGATTGCATCAGTCACATTTGAAGTGTGCACCTCGGCGGCCCGTGGACACAGGGACGAAGGTCCTCACATCAGGGTGTCGGCCAGCTGACGGGACTCGCGCCTCGGTGCGGATGCTCATCGGATTCAGGCGCTGGCGGGCAGCAGATCGGCGATGAGATCCTGCACACGGCCGCGGATGTCGTCGCGAACCTTGCGGACCATCTCGATGCCCTGTCCGGCCGGGTCGTCGAGTTGCCAGTCCTCGTACCGCTTGCCGGGAAAGATGGGGCAGGCATCGCCGCAGCCCATGGTGATGACCACGTCGGAGGCCTTGCACCGACTCGGTCGTCAGGACCTTGGGTGTCTGGGTGGAGATGTCGATGCCCTCTTCGGCCATCGCCTGGACGGCAACCGGGTTGACCTTGTCACCCGGGATGGAACCGGCGGAGCGGACCTCGATCCGGCCCTGGCCGAGGGCGGTGAGGTACCCCGCGGCCATCTGGGACCGGCCGGCGTTGTGAATGCAGACGAACAGCACTGCGGGGCTTCTCGGGCATCATGTTTCCTCCATCGGCTTGAATCCCAGTGATAACTCAACGGTACTTGAGTCAACTGCTGTGGAGCTAGCCGAGGGATACGATGACGGGTGAGGTGGAGCGGCGGGCCGCTGTGCAATCGGGTCAGCACTGTGCCGGCCCTGTCCGCGGGAACTCACCCGGGACCGAGGATCCATCCGCGCGCGACTGCGGTGGCCCGCCGGCACGCGCTGCGGCTGGGGCGCAATCGTCCGGTGGGTCTGGAAAATGTGCTGCGGGACGACGATCTGGTCATCGCTGTGTGCGACAACGCCCACGAGGAGCTCGACCCGGCTCGGCAGCGGCTGCACTGGTCGGTTCCCGACCCCGTGCTGGTGGACACCGACGAGGCCTTCGAGGCCGCCTGTCGGGACATCGACCGGCGCGTGCAGCGACTCGCCGACACCGTCGCGGCACAACCGGGTGGGGTCCAAAGCCTCTAGTGATACCCCCCGGGGTACAGGTAGACATGAATTCCCACTGGAAGGGAACCACTATGGCCGACGTCGTCATTCTTGGTGCCGGGATCTCCGGACACACCGCCGCCCTGCATCTGTCGCGGCTTCTTGGGCGTCGCAGCCTGGGCAGAGAGCACACCGTCACGGTCGTCTCGCCCAACTCGCGCTGGAATTGGATCCCCTCCAACATCTGGGTCGGGGTGGGGAAGCTCGGCAAGGAGGACGTCGTCTTCCCGCTCGAGCCCGTCTATGACCGCAAGGGCATTGATTTCCGGCAGGCCAAGGCCGTCGCGATCCGACCTGACGGCGACGTCGACGATCCCCGCGGGGCGGTCGACATCGAGTACACCGGCCAGGGGAGGGTCGGCAGCTCCGGTCGGCTGCGCTATGACTACCTCATCAACGCGACGGGTCCCCGCCTGCGGTTCGAGGCCACGCCGGGTCTCGGTCCCGACGGCCACAGCGTGTCGGTCTGCACCGCCGACCACGCCATCGAGGCAGCGGCCCGGCTGCGGGACGTCATCAAGCGGCTCGCCTCCGGGGAAGAGCAGACCCTGGTGGTCGGAATGGGTCACGGAACCTGTACATGCGAAGGTGCCGCGTTCGAGTATGTGTTCAATGTCGATCATGAACTGCGCGAGGCCGGGGTTCGGGACCGGGCGCGTCTGGTCTACCTGACCAACGAGGCCCAGCTGGGTGACTTCGGGGTCGACGGGATGATCTTCGAAGATCAAGGGTTTCAGACCTCGAGCGAGCTCTGGACCGGGTCGCTGTTCCGCGAACGTGGCGTCGAGGCCATCCTCGGCGCTCATGTCGAGCAGGTCGAGGACGGTCTCGTCCGCTACGAGACCCTCGACGGCGAGAAGCACAGCCTGGCGTTCGATTTCGCCATGCTGCTGCCTCCCTTCGGAGGGGTGCCGCTGGCGGCGTACGACCGTGAGGGAGTCGACATCACGGAGAGACTTTTCACTCCCAGCGGCTTCATGAAGGTCGATGCCGACTACACCGCCAAGCCCTACGAGGACTGGCGGGCGGCCGACTGGCCGAGTACCTATCTGGCTCCGGGGTACGACAACGTCTTCGCCGTCGGCATCGCCTTCGCCCCACCGCATCAGATCTCCCGGCCGCGCAAGAGCGCCAACGGCACCGTGATCGCGCCCTCGCCGCCCCGCACCGGGATGCCGTCCGGCGTGATGGGCAAAACCGCCGCCCTCACGATCGTCGACCGCATCAAGAGCGGCGTCGACGCGCCGGCGCACCTGGCGTCGATGGCCTCGATGGGCGCGGCCTGTGTGGCTTCGGCGGGCCACGGCCTGCGCCGGGGTTCGGCCGCGGCGATGACGATGATGCCGGTGGTGCCTGACTACGTGCGCTACCCGAGCGGCCGCGACCTCAAGGACACCCGCGGCGAGATCGGGCTCAGCGGCCACTGGGTCAAGCTGATGCTGCACTACCTCTTCCTCTACAAGGCCAAGGGCCGTCCTGGCTGGCAACTGATCCCGGAATGAGCGACATGACAACAGAAGAGCCACGCATGCCAACAGCCGGTACCACGGTGGACGACCAGCCGACGGCCGATCTCAGGCGAGCGCCGCTGCCCACCGCGGCTACCCTTCGCCGCCGCCGCAGCCTGCCCTTCCAGCTCACCCGCTTCGCCGTCTTCAACACGCGCATCATGCGGATGGTGGCCAAGGGCGAGCACTGACTGAGTTGCGCAGGTCGGCCGATGCGCCCACCCTCATTGGGCATATCGGACATGCGAGGAGACGTCATGGCTGACCGACCGGGTGATTTCTCGGACCTCACCGCGCTGTTCATCAACACGACGCTGACCAGGTCGCCGGTGGCCAGCCATACCCAGCTGCTGATCGATGTCAGCGCGGACATCATGGCCAAACAGGGTGTCACAGTGGACCAGTTCCGGGCCGTCGACCACCGGATCGCGACCGGCGTCTACCCCGACATGCGCAGCCACGGATGGGATGTCGACGAGTGGCCCGACCTGTTCCCGCGGGTGCTGGCCGCGGACATCCTGGTCATCGGCGGCCCGATCTGGCTCGGTGACAACAGCAGCGAGACCAAGAAGATCATCGAGCGGCTGTACGCCCATTCCGGGGAGCTCAACGACAAGGGCCAGTGGCTGTACTACGGGCGGGTCGGCGGGTGCCTGATCACTGGCAACGAGGACGGCATCAAGCACTGCACGTCGAACGTGCTGTATAGCCTGCAGCACATCGGGTACAGCATCCCGCCGCAGGCGGACGCCGGCTGGATCGGCGAGGCCGGGCCGGGACCGAGCTACGGCGACCTGCTCGACGACGGAACCCGGGCGGGGTTGAACAACGAGTTCACGAACCGCAACACGACCTTCATGACCTGGAACCTGCTGCACCTGGCGAGGATTCTCAAGGACGCCGGCGGCTTTCCCGATTACGGCAATCAGCGCAGGGAATGGGACGCCGGCGCGCGGTTCGATTTCGAGAACCCTGAGTACCGGTGCTGACCTGGCCAATGGCGAGAGCGGCCATTCGCCGAAGGTCTACGTTTGCCCGTCGGATGGTTCGTGCACAGTGCCGAGGGGGTGCGCGATGCGAAAGGTGCTGATCGTCGACGACGAGCCACACATCCGCGCCGTCCTGCGTGGATATCTGGAAGCCGACGGCTTCGAGGTCGCGGAGGTGGGCGACGGCGAGGCGGCGATCGTCGCCCTTCGCGCCAGTTCACCGGACGTCGTCCTGCTCGACGTGATGCTGCCCGGGATTGATGGGCTGGAGGTCCTGCGGCAGCTGCGTATGTTCAGCGACGCCTTCGTCATACTCGTCACGGCGCGTGCGGAGGAGGTCGACAAGCTCGTCGGACTCGGCGTCGGCGCCGACGACTACGTCACCAAGCCGTTCAGTCCACGCGAGGTCACGGCCCGGGTCCGGGCGGTCCTGCGAAGGGGTCGTGGCACCCAACCGGACCACGACGCCCCGCTGCGTTTCGAGGATGTGACCATCGACCGGGCGGGCCGGGAAGTGCGCGTCAGCGACGCCTCGGTGACCGTGTCCAGCCTGGAGTTCGATCTGCTCGTCGCGCTCGCCGAGGCGCCGGGCCGGGTGTTCTCCAGATCGCAACTGCTGGAACGGGTTTGGGGGTATGACTTCTACGGCGACGAGCGGGTGGTCGACGTCCACATCCGCAGCCTGCGCGCTCGGCTCGGCGATGCCGCCGCGAACCCCCATCTCATCGCCACCGTCCGCGGCACGGGCTACAAATTCATCGGCAGGCCGAAATGACGATGCGCCTGCCCGTGCGGCTGTTCCTGTCGTATGCAGCCGTTGCCGTGATCGGTGGCGCCGTTGCCTACCTCACCGTGCGGCTCCTGGCCCCCAGGCTGTTCGATCAGCAGGTCGGCATGATGAACGGCTCGGGTAGCGGCCGGGGCATGGGCTTGGGCATCAATACAGCAACCCAGGCAGGCGTGCACGACGCTTTCCAGGCAGCGCTGAACACTGCTCTGATCGTCGGCGTGCTCGCGAGCATCGCCGCAGCAGTCCTGGTGGCATGGTTCGTCACCGGGCGTCTGCTGCGTCCGCTCAACGCCGTACGAACAGCCACCCGGCAGATCGCGGCCGGCGGCTATGACGTCAGCGTCCCATTGCCGTCGGAGCCGGAGTTGGCCGCGCTGGCGACCGATGTCAACACCCTTGCGGCCGCGCTGGCCGACACCGAAACCCGACGCACCCGGCTGCTCGGCGACGTCGCCCATGAACTCCGCACCCCGCTGACGGCACTGGACGGATATGTCGAGGGACTGATCGACGGAGTATTCGAACCCACGCCCGAACTGCTGGGTTCATTGAGCGAGGAGTTGCGCCGACTGCACCGGCTCGCCGACGACCTCTCCGACCTGTCCAGGGTCCAGGAGCTGGGTCTGGCTCTGCGGCCGGCGGCTGCGGACCTGGCCGAGCTCGCCGGGCTCGCGGCAACGCGGCTCGCTCCACAGTTCCAGGACGCGCAGATCGCGCTGGTCGTGGACGTCGGCACTCGGGTGCCCGTGCACGTGGACATCGACCGGATCAGCCAGGTACTGACCAACCTGCTCGGCAACGCGTTGGTGGCCACACCCACCGGCGGGTCGGTCACCGCCACCGCGCTGCGCACACCCCGGGGTGCTGAGGTGCTGGTGGCCGACACCGGGGTGGGTCTGTCCGAGCAGGACCTGGAGAGGGTGTTCGAGCGGTTCTATCGCGCACCGGGCCGACCGCGCCGTTCGGCCGGATCGGGGATCGGCCTGACCATCGCCCGGGGCATCGCCCGCGCGCACGGCGGTGACGTGACGGCGTCCTCGCCCGGCGTGGGACGAGGTGCCACCTTCACCCTTGTGCTGCCGTTGCGCACGCCGACCGTGACCGAGACGGCATGAGCAGCGCCGGTCAGCTGTTGGAACGGCCCATCCGGCCCATGCCGGCACCGGCACCCATCCGGCCCATGCCGGCACCGTCACCCATGCCGGCACCGTCACCCATGCCATGGCCGTCCCGCATGCCCGACCCGACACCGGTCTGGCTGCCATCGCAGGGCGCTTCGGCCGTCCCGCCGTCGGCCAGAGCCGTGAAGGCCGCCAAGTGATGCCGGGAGGCAGTCAGCAGGTGGCTGAAGACCCGTTGTACGTCTGCGTCGGTCTGCCGGGCGAGGATCTTCTCCAGGTCGGCGATGTCGGTCTGCTCCAGTGCGACGCCCACCGCGTACGCGTCCTCGGGTGAGGTCAGGCCCTCCGCCTTCCACTGGTCGTACAGTCGCTGAACATCGGGGTTGGTGTAGGTACCGGCCGGTTGGCCCGCAGCCGGGTCGGCGATCGCGGAGGCGGTCAGCAGGGATCCCACCGCATCGAAATGCTGCTGTTCGCTGGCCGCAATCCTGTCGAAGACCGCCGCACCATAGGTCTGACCGAAAAGAAGGTACAGATCCCGGGCCATTCGCTCCTCGTCCCGGCTGTAGGTGAGGTCGGTGGAGAGAGTGTCGTCGGTGACGGCGAACGCCGCCGACGCACTGGTCGGTGGAGCTTCGGCGACGGCGATCTCGACACCGGCCAGGCCGATGCCCAAGGCCAATGCCAGGCTGCCCGCCAGGATGACCTGCTGTGTTCTTCTCATCGTCCCACTGCCTTTCGTGTCCTCCGCCGGTTCCAGCGGATGACTCCAGTCAACGGTCCTGCCGTGAAGGCACCACGACGGCCAGGATGAAGACTTCGTGAAGCCGTTGCCGCCCGTTGCCCTGACGGCGCGCATGTGGTGCACTCGTGACATGTCGATGTCGGCGCGCACGTCGCGGCCACCGTTCCGGGTGTGCCTGCTGGCGGTTACGTTGCTGTCCATCGACGACCGGCACTGTCCGCGGCGCTGAGCGACGCGACTGCCCGCTGTGGGTTGGCGCGTTCCTGATCTGCGTACCCCGCTGCCGGCCCACTGCTGAAGGACATCGCCGTGATCGACCCCGTGCCTGCCCCCGTCGACCCTCACCGCCCGGCCTCGCCAGCCACATCCCGCTGCCCCCTCGAGCAGCCAATTGGCAAGGGCCGGCCGGCACGGTGGGCCGATCTCCTCCGCGAAGCGCATCGGCTGGGCGTTCCGTTCTAGACCCCGTCGGCGGGCGAAATCGATTCCGACCGGCTCAGCGCTTCCAGACCTTTCCGTTGCGGAGGCCGCGCACAGTGTTGAGCACCACAAGGATCCAGAATGCGAGAAGGCCCACGTAGAGACCGATTCCGAGGAATTCCAGTCCGTCGGTCTCCCACAGCCTGGCCAGGGTCAGGGTCGCGACCGTGAATGCGCCGAGCGGAAAGGTGAAGGCCCACCAACCGAGGCCGAACGGCAACGGGCCGGCGCGGAGGTAGCGAATCAGCAGCGCAACGGCCAGGGCCAACCACCAGATCCCGAAGCCCCACAGGCCGGTCGCGGCCAGCCGGCTGAAGACCAGGAGCGGTCCGCCGCCCGAGGGCAGCAGCGGCGCGGCCACCCGTGCCAATGAGACCAGACCGATGACCCCGACGCCGATCGGGCCGAGCGCTATCCACAGCGAGGGTGCCAGGGGTGCACCCGGCATCGGGTGCACGATGAGCCGATCGTGCAGCAGGCCCATCATGAACAGGAAGAGCAGGAACCCGAGACCGAAGAAGCCGTATCCCAGTGCGAGCAGGAGTCTGGCGCTGCCGCCCTGGATGTCCGGGATCAGGGATGCCACGGCAACCGGAATGATGATCGTGACGACCGGTGGGATGAACCAGCCGCCGTTGACCAGGACGTGCGGTGTTTCGCCGGTGATCAACACGTACATGAAGACGACGCTGATGGCGGCGGCCAGGACGCCGCCGACGATGGTGAGCGTTGCGACGATGAACGTCACGGCCGAGTCGGGCAGCAGGGCCGGGCCGATGATCGAGGTCATCACGGCGAGGATCAGCAGCCCACCCGGGACCGTCCCGTACAGCGCGCCGACCACCGGGTTGTGCAGATCAGCGACCGCATCGTCGCGGTAGCGAGTCCACCGGATCAGGTACGCCGCCAGCAACACGATGGCCAGGGCAAAAGTCAGGATCGCCAGAACCATGCCGAGCAGATGTGCGACGGGCTGCAGTGACTCGGCGGCGCCGGGATTGTCGTAGGTCGCAACCGCCAGGATTCCGGTGCCCATCACGGACGCAAACCAGCCCGGATGCAATTCGCGCAGCCGTTCCACCGTTGCTTCGGTACCTGTGTCCGAACCTGTCGTCGGGCGCATCACGCACTCCTGTCGAATCGAATCAGGCCAGGGACAGGAAGAGCTTCTCCATCGCCGCGGCGTCCGTGCTGTCCCGGCCCTCGGATTCGACCAGGCACTGCTTGAGGCCGGCGGCGATGAGGGCGAAACCGGCGCGGTCGACGGCTCGACTCACCGCAGCCACCTGGGTCACGATCTCCTGGCAGTCGCGCCCCTCCTCGATCATCCGCAGCACGCCGCCGATCTGGCCCTGCGCCCGCCGTAGCCGGTTCACCACCGTTGCCGTCGTCTCAGCGGAAAACTCGACCCGATTCGGCTGGTCCGCAGTGTCGGTCAGCTCAGTGTCGACCGGATCGGCGTCGGTCAGCACGTCGGCCCCGCGGGTTGCACCGAGCGGAGGGCCGCCGTCAGCCTTGTCCTCGCCTCGGTGGCCACCGCCTGCAGGCGCGCATTACCGGTGACGCTGACCATGATGGCTGGATCCATGACCTCCACCCGCGTGCTGCTGTCGTCCATCTCACGGACGACCACATTGCACGGCAGCAACAGCCCGATGGAGGCTTCGGCCTGTAGCGCGGCATGCGCCAGCGGTGGTCGGCACGCACCGAGGATGACCTGGCGTGGGATGTCGACACCCAGCTTCGCGCTGAGCGTTGCCTGCAGGTCGATCTCGGAGAGTATGCCGAATCCCTGCGCCGCCAGAGCATCTCGGGTGGTGATCAGCATGTCGTCGAACGGACGGTGGACGGTGACAGCGATCGCGTAGGAGGCGTCGGTCACGGGGACGGCGGTCGTCATGCCGACCCCGCCGCTGCTGCGGCGACCTTCGCGCGGACGTCGTCCATGTCGAGTTCCCGCACAGCGGCGATGACCTCTTCGAGCGCCTTCCCGGGCAGTGCGCCGGGCTGGGAAAAGACCAGGATGCCGTCGCGGAAGGCCATCAGCGTCGGGATGGATCGGATGCCTGCGGCGGCGGAGAGATTGCGCTCCGCCTCGGTGTCCACCTTCCCGAAGACGATGTCGGGGTGGCTTTCCGACGCATTCTCGAAGACGGGTGCGAACGTCCGGCACGGGCCGCACCATGACGCCCAGAAGTCCACCAGCACGATGCCGTCACCGCCTAATGCCTGCTCGAAGGTGCTCTCGGTGAGTGTCGTTGTGGCCATGGTCAGTTCAATCCTCTCGACTGTTGGAGCTTATACCCCTGGGGGTATCAACGCCCGGTGAGCCCGGCTTGTTCCCGACCCGGTGACGTTCCGAAGCCGCGAGTCGACCGGGTACGGTGAGAGAAGACGATACCCCCAGGGGTATGATGAGGAAATCGGAAAGTGAGGCACAGCGAATGACCGAAGTGTCAACGGCGCAGATCGATCCGCAGCACGCAACCCAGACCGGTGGCGCCACGATCTTGGCCATCGAAACACCCACGTTGGGGGACCGCAGCTATCTGGTCCATGACGGCCGGGTCGCGTTCGTCATCGACCCGCAGCGAGACATCGATCGGGTGCTGCAGCCGGCCGACGCTGCAGACGTTCGGATCACGCACATCTTCGAAACCCATATCCACAACGACTATGTCACCGGTGGGTTGGCGCTTTCCCGGGAGACCGGCGCCGAGTATCACGTCAACGCGGACGACCCGGTGGCCTACCAGCGGAGCGAAGTGCGTGACGGTGACGTGATCGACGTCAGTCCGGCGTTGCGCGTGAGGGTGCTGGCCACCCCGGGTCACACCTACACCCATCTCTCCTACGTGCTGGAGGAGCACGGGGCGGCGACAGCGGTCTTCTCCGGCGGATCACTGCTGTTCGGCTCCACCGGCCGCCCGGACCTACTCGGACCCGATCACACGCACGATCTCGTGCACCACCAGTACGCCTCCGCGCAGCGGCTCGCCACCGAGCTCCCGGACCGGACCCTGGTCATGCCCACCCACGGCTTCGGCAGCTTCTGCTCAGCCACCCAGTCCGAGGCCACCTCGTCCACGATCGGAGCCGAGAAGGCCAGCAATCCGGTGCTCACCCAGGACGAACAGCGCTATGTCACGGAGCTTCTCGCGGGATTGGACGCCTTCCCGGCCTACTATGCACAGATGGGTCCGGCCAACACCCGCGGGCCTTCGGCGCCCGACCTGAGCGCACCGCAGGAAGCCGACGTACGGGAACTGCGGCGGCGACTCGAGGACGGCGAGTGGCTGATCGACCTCCGCACCCGCACCGCCTTCGCGGCAGGGCACGCTCCCGGGACGTTGAACTTCGGGCTCGACGGCTCGTTCGCCACCTATCTGGGCTGGCTGATCCCTTGGGGCACCCCGGTGACCCTGCTCGGGGAGACGGTCGATCAGGTCGCCGAGGCGCAACGGGAAATGGTCCGCATCGGCATCGATCGGCCCGCAGCGGCGTCCACCGGCGGCCCGGACCGGTGGACCGATCGTCCGCTCCGCACCGTCGAACGGGCGACATTCGCTGATCTTGCCCATGTCAGGCACCACCGGCCGGTGGCGGTTCTGGACGTCCGGCGCAACCTCGAATGGGTCGAGTCGCACATCGACGGTGCCGTGCACATCCCGCTGCATGAGCTTCTGCAGCGGACGGACGAGATCCCGGTCGGCGAACTCTGGGTGCACTGCGCTGCCGGTTACCGGGCGTCGATTGCCACGTCGATCTTGCTGTCACTGGGCCACCGGGTGATCGCCATCGACGATGACTACATCCATGCGGCGGCGGCCGGACTCCCACTCACCGCGTCGATCCCCGAACGGAGTGTCAGATGAGTTTCCTGTCCGGCCTTTTCGGTCGCCGCAACGGCTCGATCGGCCCCGCCGAGGCCAGCAGCCGCGTCGAGAATGGCTCCATCCTCCTCGACGTGCGCGAGCCGTCGGAGTGGCGCGCCGGGCATGCACCCAAGGCTCGGCACATCCCACTGAGCGACCTCGATCGGCGCGCCAAGGAACTACCGGCGGGCCGGGAGATCATCGCGGTGTGTCGCTCTGGCAACCGTTCCTCCCGCGCCGCAGGGCTTCTCGCAGCCGATGGGCGCACGGTCGTCAACCTGGCCGGGGGGATGCGCGCCTGGGCAGCCGCCGGCCTTCCGGTCGTCGCGAGAGGCGGAAGACCGGGGTCGATCACCTGATGATGGTGGTGGTCGCGGTCGCGGTCGGTCTGCTCGTCGGGCTCAGCATGGGCGCCTTGGGCGGTGGCGGTTCCATCCTCACCGTCCCGGTACTGGTCTATCTGCTGGGGATGGACACCCTCTCGGCGACCACCGGCTCACTGATCATCGTCGGCATCACCGCCGTCTTCGGTGTGCTCGCGCACCGCCGTGGCGGGAATGTCCGACTGCTGCAGGGTTTGGTGTTCGGGGCGATCGGCGTTGTGGGAGCCGTTGCCGGCACTCGGTTGGCGCTGCAGGTTTCACCGGATGTGTTGCTCGCCGGGTTCTCTGTGTTGATGCTCACCGTCGCGGCGTTGATGTTCACCCGCCGGCGGGTCCCCGCCGGCGGCGCCGGGAGCGGAGCCGAGCGCGACACGATCGGTGCGGACGTGCCGATCATCAGCTTCGCCCCCATCGCCTGCTCCTGTCCCCGTGCTGCGAAGGTGGTCGTCGCCGCCGTCGCGGTCGGGTTGATGACAGGTTTCTTCGGCGTCGGGGGAGGTTTTCTGGTGGTACCGGCGCTCGTTCTGGTGCTGGGCTTCCCGATGCCGGCCGCGGTCGGCACGTCGCTGCTCATCATCGCCATCAACAGTGCAACGGCATTGGTTGCCCGCGCGGGAACCGGCGTCGAGATCGACTGGGCGATCATCGGGCCCTTCACCGTGGCCGCCGTCATCGGCAGCCTGATGGGCGTCAGGGTCGCGGCCCGTGCACGTCCGGGGACGTTGCAGATCGCGTTCGCGGTGCTGATCACCGTCGTCGGGGTGTACACCGCCGCTCGCAGCATCCCCGGCCTGATCGCGTAGCGGTCTGATCGCCGCGGATCAGGCGTCCGGACCGGGCCGTCTGACCCGCACCACCACGTCCAGCGCCGGACGGTCGCTTCCCGCAACGCGGCGGGACACCTTCTCGCTGCGCTCCACGATCGAGGAGCAATCGATCATCCCCAGATCTGCGGTCACGTCACGATGGCTGTACAGCACATCCGGGTTCTGTGGGCCGCCGACCCCATCGGTGAGGTTGTCGCTGTGATGGGCTATGACGAGCAGGATCCCGTCCGGTGCAAGGCAGTTCCAGGCCGACATGATGGCCCTGAGCCGCTCCGGTGCCGGCAGTTGCAGGTATGCCAGCACGGCCAGATCGAATGGTGCCGTCGAGCGAAACGTGGTCACATCGGCGCATTCCCAGCGAACCGTCGCCGGAGGTACCTGGCCGCGGGCAAGGGTCTCGGCCTTCGCCAGAGCGGCTGCTGAGAAGTCGACGCCGGTGACCTGCCAGCCACGCCCGGCCAGCCAGATGCTGTTGCGTCCCTCGCCGCATGCCAGGTCCACTGCCCGACCGGGAGGGAGTCCCGCCGTTTCCTGCTCGACCCAGGTGTTGGGGGACGAACCCCATATCGGGTCCGATCCGGAATAGCGCGAGTCCCAGTCAGCGGCAGACATCACGTCATCGACTTCCTTTCCAGAACGGTCCAGCCAGGATGAATCGGAGACGGCCGCTGCGCCAGAGCCGGAAGTCCTCCTCGTGAAGCAGCCCACCCCGGTGCGCGGAGAGCGGCAATCAACGGCCGAGGCTCTCCGTCCGCGACGGCGCGGCGGGCTGCGACCGTGAGCGGCGCGGGGGCCGGTCGATGACCAGTGCGAACAGCAGCAGCGCTGCGTGGAAGACCTGCACGGCGTAGGGAGTCACATTGGTCAGCGAGAGGCCGTTGTCGATGATGGAGATCGTCAACAGGGCCAGCAGAGTTCCGCCCACCGAACCTCGACCACCGGCGAGGCGACCGCCACCGAGGAGGACCGCCGTCACCACCGTGAGTTCGATGCCGATGGCCGCGGTGGGCAGACCGGTGCCGAGTTGTGAGGTCCTGATCAGTCCGACAAGCGTTGCGGCGAGGGCGGACACCATGAACAGGATGATCACCCAGCCCCGCTCCCGGCCACCGTCCAGGCGGCCTGCAGCAGGAAGCAGGCCGATCTCGCGACTCCGGCGTCCCACGGGGGAGCGGGAGAGCATCGCGGCGATCAGCACGGCGCCGCCGAAGATGAGCGTCGGAAGCGCGATTCCCAGAACCGGTCGGGTGTTTCCGAGCGAGCGGAATCCGGCGACGGTGATGGCCAGTCCACTGGGGACCAGGTAGGCGAGCCCGCGCAGCAGGGCCATCGAAGCGAAGGTCGCCGCGACACTGGCAACGCCGCCGACCGTCACCAGCAGACCGTTGACCAGACCGATGAGCAGACCCGAGCCGACCGCCATCAGCACGGCGGTAGCCAGGCCCGATCCCGGTGCTGTCGCTGCCAGCACGATCCCGACCAACGCAGCGGTCGCCCCGACGGACAGGTCGACTTGACCACTCATGATCAGGAACGTCGCCGGCATCGCCACGATGGCGACCAGCGCCACCTCGTTCAGCAAGTTGATCAGGTTGTCGACGGACAGGAAGTAGGGAACTGCGATCGAGAACATCACCAGGGCCACTGCGCTGATCGCTGCCAGCACCAGCCACGTCAGTGTCGTACGCCGATCAGCCCTGGCGGATGTGATCACTGGTCGGGGCAATCGCTGAGGTCGTACAGCTCGCCCAGCGAGTCCGCGGTGACGAACGCCGTCTCGACAAACATTCTCGGAGGGATCTCCCGACCTCGAAGTGCGTCGAGCAGCGCCGGAACCGCGACGTCGCCGTAGCGGTCGGGCAACAATGCCGCGTCACCAATCCACCGTGGATTGGCGACGATCTCGCATCGTGCCCGCTGGTCGGCGCCGATTGCGGCGATCGTGGTCCGCAGGGACCGGGTCTCCGGTATCGCAGCGACGGCACTGAGTGCGACGCCGTCGTCGACCGCGGCCAGCAAAATGGCTGTGTCTTCGGGTAGTGCGTTGAGGACGGCCGCGAACTCCTCGTGGGCGCGGTCCGCGGGTCCGACGTTCAGCACCAGTTCAGTTGGTAGCAGTCCCGGGCACTCGGTCTCGATGCCGGAGCGGATCCCGTCCGTCCGCTCCTCGCTGGCGATGGAGGTCGCACTGTTCGTCACGATGACGAGGGAGTCCTTCCCGCAGCTCGGCCGGAGCGAAGCAATTCGACCCAATTCCGACCCGACGAGAAACCCCGCCCGCCGGTTGTCCGCGCCCACCTCGGCCGACTGACAACTCATGGGGGCGGCAATGGCGATCAGCGGCACGTCCACAGGGCCGGCATCGCACAGTGCGTCGCCGAGATCTCCCGGTTGAACGACGATCCAGCCGTCGACCTGTTGCGTGGCGAGCCGGCGGGCACAGTCGAGCATCAGGGTGGTATCGGCACCGGGATCACATGTGATCAGCTCGGCTCCCGCGGTCTCCAACTGCGCCGCCACCGACTCGGTGACGGCCATGCTGAACGGGTCGGAACCGGTCGACGCGACCAATCCGATGCGGGTTCCGACGGCGCTTCCCGGGGGCGCCGTGCGGAACGGGACGACGGTGCCGGTCGGTGTTGCCGAAACGGTGTCGGTACCCACGGCGGGGGACCTGGACGCCTCGGTGCCAGAGGGTGGCAGCGAAACAGACGGCGTTCCGATGGGGGTCGAGCTCGTCGTACCGGGCGCCGGGACACCGGGATCCTCCGCACCGTTCGACGAGCAGCCGGCGATCATGAGGCCGACCACCGCGACGGCAAGCCAGCAGGCCGATCGGGTGTGACGCCCTGCTATACGCCTTCTGTGGACCCGTCCGGTCCGCGACCGAATGGGAAAATACACTGACGTCACTGACAACCGTCCCTGTGCGTGTGCGGTTCTCGGGGTGTTGTCCACTCAACCAGAAGCGGGGTCCGGCATGGGCGCAGGTCGACGTTCGCGCCTGATCGCCTTGATCGTTGCAGTTGCGACAACGGTCGGCTGCGGTGCGCAGGTCCCATCCGGCCAACCCGCGGTCGATGCCTTGGTCAGGTTCTATGACCAGCGCAGCGGTGTCTGGCCGACAACCGGCTGGTGGAACAGTGCGAACGCACTGAATGCCCTGACCAATTACATGATCGTCTCGGGCGACCATCGATACCTCTGGGTGGCGGAGAACACCTTCACCAAGAAGCGCAACGCCGCGCGCGGCAATTTCATCAACGACTTCACCGACGACACCGCCTGGTGGGCGCTCGCCTGGATCAGTGCGTACGACCTCACCGGGGACGCCAGGTACCTGCAGACCGCCCGGCGGGGCGTCGACTTCATGTGGAGCACACACGATGACGTCTGTGGTGGAGGTATCTGGTGGACGGTTCGTCGTGGCTACAAGAACGCCATCTCCAACGAGTTGTTCGTGCAGGCCGCCGCCGAACTGGCCGTGCGGCTGGGGGACGGTGGCTCCGAATACCTGCAACGGGCGCTCACCGTCTGGAACTGGTTCGAAGCGTCCGGGATGATCAACGAGGACCTTCTGGTCAACGACGGGCTCTACAGCGCCACCTGCCGCAACAACGGGGACACCACCTGGACCTACAACCAAGGCGTCGTGCTCGGCGGCCTCGTCGCGCTCTTCCGGGCGACCGGTGACGAGAGCTATCTGGCCCGTGCCAGACAACTGGCCGATGCCTCCACGGCCTCAGAGAGCCTGCACGTCGACGGCGTGCTCACCGAACCGTGCGAGCCGACCGGGTGCGACGTGAACGGACCGAGCTTCAAGGGCATCTACGTCCGCAACCTCGGGGAGCTCAATCGCGCGCTGGAAGACCATCCCTACAGCGACTACCTTGCCGAGCAGGCATCCACGGCCTACGACCACAACCGCACTGCGGACAACGAGTACGGGCTGCACTGGGCAGGGCCGATCAAGGATGTCAGCGGCGCCACCCAGCAGAGCGCCGTCGACCTCCTGGTCGCAGCGCAACCGGCCGACGAACAGGCCGAGACTTCCCCCGGCGCGTCGGGTTGACATGCGTGGGAGTCCGTCTGTGTGGTGACGGCGGCGTCAAATGTCAGGTCTTCGTCAGGTCGAAGTGTCCGGTTTGCCTGCACGATAGGTGTGTAGCAGTCTGAGCGGAGGTCAATGCGTTGAGTGTCGTTGTCTGCCGGAAGGAAGTCGTCGACCGCGAGGTGGGGACTCTGATCGCTGATCTCGCCGGCTCGGTGCCGGCCGAGGTGGTCAGGGACGTGGTGTCGGCGGCGAGGGAGGACCTTGACGGCCAGGTCCCGCTGGGTGCGTTCCCGGAGTTCCTGCATCGATCCGCGGTCGAGCGGTTGAACGCCTACCGCCGAACCGATCGGTGAGGAATCAGCCGGTCCAGGCGGCCGAGTCGCTTCATCTGCCCGAATGCGGGCAAAGATGAGTAATGGCAGTCATCGGTTCCGTCAATAAGCTCTCGTCCCAGCCCGCTGGGTCCCCGACCCGGGTGTTGCTGGTCGAGGACGACGAGCGAATTCGACTCGCCCTCGGGCTCGCTCTGGAGGACATGGCGTTCGAGGTGGTCGACGCCTCTTCCGGTGAGGCCGCGCTCGAACGGCTCGAGACCGGGACGGTCGATGTCGTGCTGCTGGACCTGATGTTGCCCGGTGTCGACGGGCTGACGGTGTGCCGCGTTCTGCGGTCGAGGGGTGACCTGCCGATCATCATCACCACGGCGCGCTCGGACACCGCCGATGTGATCGAAGGGTTGGAGGCCGGAGCCGACGATTACATGACCAAACCCCTGGTCGCCAGTGAACTCGCTGCCCGGATCAGGGCGCTCCTGCGTCGCCGTCGTCCGGTCGGGGACATTGTCGTCGGGTCCCTGGTTCACCTGGGCGACCTTGAAGTCTGGCCGGCGGACGGCTTGGTCCGCCGCGGCGGCACCGACGTTCACCTGACTCGAACCGAATTCCGCCTGCTGGCGGAACTGGTGTCGGCCGGGGGACGGGTGGTGACCCGAGAAGAGCTGTTGCAGCGGGTGTGGGGATACGACTACTTCGGAGACACCCGCCTGCTGGATGTCCATGTGCGCCGGCTCCGACGCAAGATCGAAGCTGATCCGGATTCACCTTCCATACTGACCACAGTTCGTGGTGTGGGTTACCGCTGTGCCGCCCCGCCCCGATGAGGGACGCTGAGTCGTGCTGAGATCACGTGGTCGGATCAAGCTGTCCTTACGATGGCGAGTCGCGATCGCCTTCGGACTCGCGTCCGTCGCGGTCGCAAGCCTGATCGGGGTTGCGACGTGGAAGCTGGCGACCACCTACATGCTCGAGCAGCGTCGGCAGAGCACGACCTTGCAGGCGAGCGTCAACGCACGGCTGGTCGATGCGTCTCTGCGATCGGGGTCCGACAGCCTCGAGGAACTGCTGAGCGGCCTGGTGGTCGATCCCGGGTCCTCGGTTCTGGTAGCCCGGCCCAATGGTCTGCTCTCCAGCGGTCGAGAGGTCGACACCGCCGACCTCCCTCCGGCCCTTCTGTCACCCGGGCCCGGCGATCCGGTCTGGCTTGCCACCGACATCGAGGGAATCCCCGTGCTGGCGATCTCGCTCCAGGGTGGCTCTCCCGATACGGCTTTCATCCAGATGTTCCCGTTGGTTGAACTTCAGAGAACCCAGCGGTTTCTCCTCGTCGTGCTGGTCGCCGGGGCAGCGGCGAGCGGGTTGCTCGGGGTGGGCCTTGGGTTCTGGACGAGCAAACGTGCCCTGCGGCCGCTGACCGAGCTGACGGCCTCCGCGGCCAGGTTTGCGGCGGGGGACCTGCAGGTGCGGCTCCCCGACCAGGGGGACCCTGACCTCGGTCCGTTGGCTTCGACATTCAACGCGACGGTCGAAGCGCTCGAACGGCGCGTCCGGCTTGATACCCGCTTCGCCGGTGACGTCAGCCACGAGCTCCGATCCCCGTTGACCACCATGGTCAACGCGATCGAGATACTTCGTCGCCGGCAGGGTGCCATGCCGACGCCGGCGAGCCAGGCGGTGGATCTGCTCGGCGGTGAGGTCGAGCGGTTCCAGAAGATGTTGCTCGACCTGTTGGAGATCTCCCGTGCAGATCAGGATGTCGACGATCGGGCAATGGAATCGGTCGACCTGGCGGTGTTGGTCGCCAAGGTCAGCGAAACTACCTGCGGCGGCAGACCTGTCGTGGACCGACAGCCGCCGCCGGTCTACGCAGATCGTCGACGCCTGGTGCGAGTCGTGGCGAACCTCTTGGACAATGCGACACGGCATGGCGGTGGAGTGGTCAAGGTGACGGTCACCGAACGGAATGGCATGGCGCGATTGGAAGTCGACGACAACGGCCCCGGTGTCCCTCTCGAGCTGCGGACGCAGATCTTCGAGCGCTTCGCACGGGGCCGGCATGCCGGTGAACGGGGTGACGAGAGCGGCAGTGGACTCGGCCTGGCGTTGGTGGCTCGACACGTGCGGCTGCATTCCGGTTCGGTGTGGGTGGAAGACCGACCGGGAGGTGGCGCCAGGTTCGTGGTCGAGTTACCTGCTGGTCTGCCGCCCACCGATGGGGCCATGTCGGACGGGGCCGTTTCCGGTCACCCGGCAGCAACGGTTCCTGGGTGATCGGTGACGTCGGTGATCCGGTGCCTACTCAGCTGTCGAGGAGTTCGGCGGCGCAGGGCAGTGGGTCGGGCACTGCGGTCGGCAGTACCGCGTCCACCGGGTAACTGTAGGTTTCGCCGATCTGATCGATCAGGATGACCCGGTCCGTCCGCCTCTTGAGTTCGGTGACCGTGTGCGGACGGTCCTCCTGCTGGGGGCGCCACAGATCTCCCGGACTGATATGCCCCGCGCAATGGCTGGTGCGGGTGAAGCCGCCGTTGGCGGTGTTCGCGACGCAGTGATCCAGTACCTCGGCTGCATTGTCGAGAGTGAGGCTCACGTGATTCCTCCCATCAGGTGGCGCGGCTGACGATTCCACATCGACACCCTTCGCCGGTGGCGCGATCATCCGCGCTTTCTTCATCATGACATTTCCAGGGAGCGTTTTCCGGTCCCTGGGGTCTGCAAGCGAGCGGGCGGTATGAGTGGTTTGCACCTGGTGGTGGCTTCGATTTCTCGGAAGCTGTGACCGAGTAGGTCGGACGAAGTCCGTGTCGGGCGCGCGCCGCCGACGAGGCGGATGCGGTGTGTAGTCGTCATCGCGTTCGACAGCGGAGTGCTGCACCGCACTGACCTGCGCAAACAGTCCTCTCCGTAGGCGGGTGATCTTCAGCATTCGGTGCGACACGCCAAGGCGCGACTCTCTGATGCGACTGTTGCGTCCCGACATGGCTGCCGCGCCCGCAATTGCGGGCCGCATTCGGGCGAGCGCCGATACCGGTGTTCGGCCGCCATGACACCCGAGATTGTCAGATATTCGCAAGGTTGTCGGTTCGACAGAGCCGCGGGTCAGCGGGTGTTGCGCATCTTGGCGCGTCCGATGAAACCGACAACCAGGCCGGCCACCAAGAAAACCACTGCGAGAATGAACAGCCATTTCAAGGCGGTGAAAATGAGGCCACCGAGCCCCAGAAGAATGGCGATGATGATCAGGGCGGCCGCTAGCACCATGATGGTCCTCTCAGGTCGGATTCTTCGGATGACAGCAACGGGATGCCCGATCCCGCGGGAGACCAAACGTCATCCGCCGCGACTCCCGAGCGTGGCGATCCTCGAACTGGCTCGCCGAGTGCGTTGATCAGCAGCCGCATCGCCGGCTGATTGCCGCCGGCGTCGGACCGTCCGCGGAGCAGATCCGTTCCGGCGTGACAGAGGATGGTCCGATGGAAAGGAACCGTGGGTTGCCCGGTGCGGCACGATCACCGCTGGATCTGGATGATCCTGCGTGGTTCGGCGCGGTCATGGGGACTGGGGCCACCGCCACGGTCGCCTCCTTACATCCCGGGCGGATTGCCGCCCTCGCCACCTTCGCCGATGTCACGGCACAGATCCTGCTGCTGGGCAGCATGGCGGCGTTTGTTGTGCTGTTCGCGCGGTTCGTCGTCCGCGGCCTCGGCCGACACGTGCCCAGCGGTCTTCGATCCCCTCGCACCGGAGCCGCGTACGCCACCATTCCCGGTGCGGTGAACGTCCTGGCAATCGCCTCTGTCAATGTGTGGACCGGGTCGATGGGTAGCAGCGTCGGCTGGTGGGTGTTGGTGGTGATGGCCGGCATTGGGACGCTGGGCGGGTTGTGGCTGACCGTCGTCTTCTTCGTCAACGCGTTCGAACATGAACAGGTAACTGTCGAGGACATCTCCGGCATCTGGTTCATCCCGGAGACTGTCGTGCTGTTGGGCTCGCTGCTGTTCGGGTTGTTGGCGGTGATCGGTCCAGTCGAGGCACAGCGCAGCCTCGCCGTGGTCAGCGTGGGACTACTCGGTGCGGGTGGTCTCCTCTTCGGAGTGACCGCGGTGATCTTCGTCAACCGACTGGTGCTGCACGCCGGCCTGCATCGCACAGGCGCCGCTTCGATGTGGATCATGGTGAGTCCACTTGCAGTGACCTCGCTGGCGTTGCAGTCCGTTGCCGGCGGTGACCTGATGCTCGCCGGTTCGTCGCCCCAGGGTGTCACCGAAGCGACGACGTTCGCGGCAGGTTTGCTGTGGGGCTTCGCCATGTGGTGGATGGCGGCGGCGACCGTGGTCACCAGGCATGCGGGACGCGGTGCCCTGACCAGGACGGCCGCGGATTGGGGTTTCGTGTTCCCTTCCGCCGCCATGGTCATCGCGACACTGACGCTGGCGCGGAGATGGGAATCCGCACTCGTGGAGGCGCTGGGGTTGATTCTGGGTGGCGCATTGGCGCTGGTGTGGCTCGGGGTGATCGCCGGTGCGGTCCTGGGCCTGCGCCGAGGACGCGGTGGTGCGCGGTCCACACGGCAATGATTGCGTTCGGTCAACCGGAATTGTCGCCGGGCACGGGAGACGACTCGTGCAGCGCTTGATCATTCGCCTGGCATCGTGACGTGCGCGAGGAGAACGGCATAGATCGTGAGACCGATCAGGAACCATCCGAAGCTCGATCGCCGTTCGAAGGGAAGTTCCTCCTTGAAAGGCAGGCCGCGGATTCGAGGAGCTGCCAGATGGAGCCCGGTCAGGACAACGGTGATGAGCAGGGCGCCGTGGACGCTGGCTGGGTCGGACAGTGGGAAAACCTCCCTTCCGGCCCGGCAGACAGGGTGACGGTGGCTGCAACAGGCAACTATCCGGCAACGGCGCACGGTAGACATCCGAGTCACTTGCACGCAATCAAGGAAGATCTCGGAGACAGGTCATGTCGTGCAAACATTGCGTCTCGCCAGGTGTTCTGAGTATTGCGGCCATGGCGGGCTGTCGCGGTCCGGCCATCGCGGTGACCAACGATCGGCGTGCCGGATCAGCTGGGTCGGCCGCCTCTCGCCGCCAAATACCCCGAACAGGGGGTGTCCCGATCGGGATGGACAGTCGAGCCTGGGGGAGTCAGGTGTTGCCGGCGAGTTCGGGGGTCGCGATGGACGTGAACCGGAACGAGGTCAAGACCGGAGACGGGGACCACGAGGTCGTCGTGATCGGAAGTGGTCCTGCGGGTTTGAGCTGCGCGGCCGAGCTCGTGCGGTGCGGGGTGAACGTGGTGGTGCTCGAAAAGGGCGGGTGCGTTGGCGCCGCCTGGGCTAGCCGCTATGACGTCCTCCGCTTGAACACGAGTCGTTTCATCTCGGCGGTGCCGCATGCACCATTCCCGTGGCGCGCGGGGATTTTCCCGTCCAGGGATGACGTGGTTGGTTACCTGCAGTCCTACGGCGCCCGTCGGCGGGTAGATGTACGGTGCCACGCGGAAGCGCGCAGGATCGACCCCGTGGACGGTCCTGAGAGCGGCTGGTCGGTGCGGTGCGCGAACGGCAGCACCTACCGAGCACGGCATGTCGTGATCGCGACCGGATTGCTGAATCGTCCTCGCATGCCGTCGTGGCCGGGTCGGCACTCCTTCTGCGGCCGGTTGCTGCACGCTGCGGAGTACCGCAGCGCGACCGAGTTCATCGGACAGGATGTGCTGGTGGTCGGTGCCGGCTCCTCGGGGTTCGACATCGCCCATGATCTGGTTCACGGTGGGGCGCGGCAGGTGCGGCTGTCGGTGCGCACTCCGCCGAACATTCTGCTGAGGTCGCTGGGTGGGTTGCCCTTGGACCTCCCCGTGCCGCTGTTGTGGAGACTGCCCCCGCGCTGGACGGACAGGTTCGCAACCTGGATGCGCCGGTTGTTGATCGGTGATTTGACAGGGGTCGGTCTCCCGATGCCCGATGAGGGTCCGTTCGCCTTGCAGCGGCGGACCGGTCAGAGTCCGGCAGGGGTCGACCGCGGTGTGCTCACCGCGATCCGTGACGGTCGAATCGCCGTCGTGCCTGCCGTCACCGGATTGTGCCCGTCCGGAGCCGAACTCGTGGGCGGCAACACCGCCGACACCGATGTGGTGATTGCTGCTACCGGATACACAACCGGATTGGGACGATTGGTGGGCCACCTGGACGTCCTCGGCGGCGACGATGTTCCCAGGGCCAAGGTCGGTGAGGAGGCTCTGCCGGGCCTTCGTTTCGCCGGGTACGACGTCCGGCCAGGGTTGACCCGCTACGGCGCCGTGATCGGCCAGCGGGTGGCGCACCGGATTGCCGCGGCGGAGAACAACCGTCAGATCACCGAAAGGCGTCCCGGCCCAGCAGCGACCCGCCTACCGGGGGATCCCATCGCGGTCCGCTGGCACCGGGAGCCGGATGACGGGTTCCTGTGACAGCAATGCAGCGAGCTCCGGTCGGCTGTTGACACCGAGTTTGCCGAAAACCGTCTTGATATGACCACGTAGCGTCTCCGGGCTGATCCACAGCGCTTGGGCGATCTCTTTGGTGGGCCTGCCCTGTAAGAGTGCTTGGGTGACTTCCCGCTCGCGGGCGGTCAGGTGATGGAGTTGAACCAGCATGGGGGCGATGTCGGATCGCTGTGCCGGCTCGAGCATCACGGCAGTCCGAAGTGGCGCGCCGTCCGCCGGTTGTAACCTGCATGCCCGGATCATGAGCCAGTTTCCTGTCGAGAGCCGCACCCGCGCCTGAGCCGGAGGTCCTGGGGCGCCGTGGTCAGCGAGTGCCCGAGCCCGCGCGGCGACCTCGTAGATGACGAAGGGGTACTGCTGACCGTCGTCGGGGATCTGGCTCATCCACCGCTCCGCCTCTGCACTCGACGATTCGACCGATCCGTCATCGGAGAGCACGAGCATCCCCGGCGCGGGGTCGGCCGTCGTTCGGTGGGCGTGCCGGCCGAGGAGCAGACCGGTCCGGAGACCGTTGCCGACGTGCGGGCACAGATCAACGAGGAGTGCTTTCTCGTCCGCGTCGAAAAACGGCTCGTCCGCCCGCCGGGTGAGGCAGACCTGACCCCACGGCGCACCGCCGGAACGGAAGACTGCTCGCAGTTCGTCGCCGTAACCGCTCGGCTGGTAAAGCTTGGACCAGCGGGCGGAGCGGGACAGGTCCCCGTTCGTCGCGGCGCTGAGGATCGCCACCGGGACCTCGCGGCCGGCGAGGTCGAAGAACTTGTTGACATCGTCATCGACGAGTTCGGTCTCGATCAATGCCAGGTGCATTTCCGGGGAAACCCCTTCGGGGTAAACGCCGGTGATGAGCAGCGTGTGCGGGTCCACCAGCAGCCAGCCTGCCGCCTCGTACCCGATCGCCCCTCGCACCGAATGTGCGACCTTCTCCAACAGGTCCAGTGGCTCATGGCCGGCGGCACAGATCCTGGCCACTTTCTCGGGGAGTCGGCTCCGCTTGATTGTCGTACCCGAAGAGGAGAACATCACCGGCTCCTTCGACTGTGACGCCTTTTTCTGATCTGCCTGGGTATTTGTCCGAATTCCCATGTTGTCGGCGCGAAGCCCATTATCCCGGCGTCGGAGCATCACCCGAAAGACCCCCTTGTTGGGGGGTGGCCCGATCCGCTGGTGTCGAGCGACTCTGGGACCACCATTCCCACAGTGCCCGGCTCACTTCGAGCCGGCACTCGTTGAGAGGGGTGAACGGGATGACCGCCAAACTGCTCACAGCCGCTCTGGTGCTTCCGACATTCGCTCTGACGGTGGTTGTCGCCACGGCAACGATCACGATGCGATGGTGGCGACGAGCCACATGTGTTCGGTCGCAGCGCCTATGACTGGATGCGAGCCTGCCGGCGTTCGATCAGCATCGAGCGGATCCCCACGGCGGCGAACAGTCCGCACAGCGCGAACGTCAGCGCAGCCGCCACCGCGGCTGTGCGGGCGTTCCCGGCGTTCGGGTCTTCGGGGATCAACGACAGCAGCGACCCGAGCGCGCCGATCAGGGCCACCGCAATCGCGGCGGCCGTCACGTACACGCCGACCGATGGCTTCATTCGTGCCACCAATCCGCTCGCCATGATGATCACCCCGATCGCCGCCGGTATCAGGGCGGCTCTACCCCAGTGCGGCTCCCACGATGCGGATGCCCACACTCCTACTGCTACCAGCGCGGCTCCGATGACGATCGTTATCCGGCTCATGGAACCCATTTTGCCGCAATGACGGCCCCTGGTCACCCTGCTGGAGCGTTCATCTCGGGTGCCGAGGCGCGCCGACCCCAACGGTCCCCCGATACGTCGGCACTCAGTTCAGGGCGTTGACCAGATCCCGGCAAGCCTGCTCGCAGCGCTCGCAGGCTTCTGCGCAGACTCCGCAGTGCGGATGCTCTTTTGCGTGTGCGCGACACTGCATTGCAGATTTCTTGCATGTTGCAGCGCATGCCGCCAAGACAACGGTCATTGCAGCATTGTCCTCATCGCCCCTGTACCGGGAGAGCACTCGAGCGGTCGCTGTGCACTGGTCAGCGCAATCAAGGTTCCGGCGAATACAGCCCACCAGGTCCGCGACCGCACCCTCCCGCAGGCAAGCGTCCGCGCAGATGCTGCAGATCTCGGCGCATTCCATGCACGCGGCGATGCATTCGGCGAGGGCTTCCTGATCGACGCCCGGGGGATCGCTGCTGTAGGTGTTCACCATTCGATCTATTGCCTCGCTCACAGTGTTCCTCGCTATCCGCCTGGCTGAAGGTTGAGATGGATACACAGTCATCGATGAACGGCGGTGGACAACAGGGAGCGTCAATTTCGTAAGGTAATCGACAGCTGCGACCATTGCATTGTCGCGGTGACCCGACGTGCATTCCCATTTTCGGTGCCGAGATATGACGATTGCGTACGCACACCGGTTGCGCAAGCCGCCGCTGCGTTCTGAAGGTCGCGGAAGTCGTGCCGCGGTCGGTGGCGGAAGTTCGATAGTCGAGGTCCGATCGGCGATCCGGGTTACCGCCATCTCCGGGTGTTTGCCCGCCCTCGTCAACGGAAACCGGGGGAGCATGACCGGGATCGTTGGGTTGGCCGGCATGGCCGTTGTGGCGTTGCTCGGTCTTGCCGGGCTCGTCATCGTCAATCGGTTGTTGTCGGGGGCGCCCGACACCGAGCAACTCCCGTACCTGTCCGGCTGGGAGCCGGCCGAGCACGCGTTGTCCAGGTACCACGTCCGCTGGTATCCGCTGACCCTGCTGTTTCTGGCCTTCGATGTCGAGATGCTGTTCATGTACCCGTGGGCGGTGGTGGTTGCCCAGGAAGGTGCGGGCGCGGTCATCGAGATGTTCGTGTTCCTGGGCCTGTTGATGGTCGGGGTGCTGTGGGCGTGGCGCGAAGGCGCATTGCGGTGGGTCTGAGGGGTGTGCCGGCCGCATGGTCCCGCGACCACGTCCGCGCAGCACGTGTACTGATCGTGGAAATGCCGGGTTGGCCGCTGACCCGGATCGCGGTGGAGCGCGCTGTCCTCGCTCGGGGTTGGCGTTACGCGTTGAGTTCGGCCGATGCTGATCTGTTGGTGGTGTGCGGCAGACCGGGCGACGGCTGGGGCCCGGTCCTCGATGGGTTGTGTGCGCAGATGCCCGGACCGGCCGCCCGATCGGACGTCGTGAATCCCACGGAGGTGAGCCGGGTCCTCGACCAGGCGGCCTTGATCCTGTCCGACCACACATCGATGCGCGCCACATCCGTGTCCGCACAGGGGAAGTCGGGTCGTGACCCCGGCGCTGACAGCGGCAGCATCGACTCCCCGGATCGGGAGCATGGCGCCGACCACCACTCCGACGGCGACACGGACGAGATGGACATGCCGATGCCCGGCGGCATTCCGTTGGCAGCGGGGGACCAGGACCGCGACGGCCTGGAAATGGACGTGCTCTCGGTCCGGATCGGACCCGTGCTGCCGGCCTGGCCGGCCGGGCTCGAGCTGCGGTGCGTCCTGCACGGCGACATGATCGCGCACGCGGAGCAAACCACCCTGCCCGGAGGGAATGCTCCAGAGCACACCATCGGTGAGGATCGCCGGATCCGAGCCGCGTTGGGCTGCGACGGTGTGGCGCGGCTGGTGGCGCTGGCCGGGCGCAACGATGCCGCGTCGGCGTTGCGCGGCATTCGTGATGCCCTCCTCGACGGCGTTCCGACGGCGGACTGTTCGGTCAAACTGTCGCTGTGGAGCGATCGGCTGCTGCGCTCCCGACTGCTGCGCTGGTCGCTGCGCGGACTCGGCGGCATCGACGGAGCCGGGCTGTCCGATCATCGCCTCGAGAACTCGATGGCCGGCGACGTCCACGACCGGTTGCTCGCCCGGATGGCCGGGGTCACCGAGCTGTTGGCGGGGGAGGGGACGCCTGACCGGAACTCCGCCCGCGGCCTTGGCGCACGGGCGGCGATGGATGCGCTGCCCACGCTGGTCACCGGGCTGGACCTGGCGGCCGCCCGGTTGGTCGTCGCCTCCATCGATCCGGACGTCGCCGCGCTGCGGGAGGGATCAGCCAATGGATGAGCTGACGCTTCCGTTGGCCACGGTCCTCGTCGCGGCCGGTCTGGTGCTGTTGGCGACGCTTGCCGCCGTACTGGATGCCGGGCTGACTCCATCGGTGCGCAGCACTGAGAGCCATTCCACCGTCGCCCGATGGGGCGTCGCGCTGCGCGCGCCCGTGGTCGAGTCGGTACGTCTGTTGCGACAACGTCGCCGGTCCACCGTCGCAGCGGATCGCCTTGTGTGGCGGGTCGGTGTGATGGGACTGCCGGTGGTCGCGCTGCTGATGGCCGCACTGGTGCCGGTGGGGGCCGGAACAGTCGCCGACTCCGCTGTGGGAATCGTCTGGTTCAACGCCCTGGATGTGACGGTCTGGGCGTTGGTGTGGATGGCCGGGTGGGGGCCCAACAGCGTGTATCCGCTGATCGGTGGTTACCGCTTCCTCGCGCAGGCCTTGGCGTATGAGTTGCCGCTGATGTTTGCACTGACGGCTCCGGCGGTGGCCGCCGGGAGCCTGCGAATGGCCGACGTCGTCGTCGCGCAGGATCAGCTGTGGTTCGTGGTGTGGATGCCCGTTGCGTTCGTGGTGTTCTGCCTGGCGGTCACCGGGTTCTCGGTGTGGGGACCGCTCGGCCATCCGGCGGACCCTGACATCGCGGGCGGCATTCTCGCCGAGCTCTCCGGGGTGGATCGGCTGCTCATGCGGGCCGGCCGGTACGCCCTGCTCGCCGCCGGCTCCGGCATCGGAGTCGCGTTGTTCCTCGGTGGCGGATCGGGTCCGATGCTGCCGGAGTGGGTCTGGGTGGTTGTCAAGACAGCCGTGTTGAACGGCCTGCTCATCGTGATCGGCCGTCGGTTGCCGATTCTGCGGGCGGATCGTTTCGTCGAGGTCGGTTGGCTCGTGCTTCTTCCGGCCACCCTTCTGCAGCTGCTGGTGGTGTCCGTTGTCGTCGTCGGGCAGGGAGCCGGCTCATGACCGTCGGCGTGCTCGAAACCGTAGCCTTCTGGGTGCTGGCGGTGATCGCCGTTGTCTCCGGGGCCTTGGTGTTCAGGGTGGATTCGATGGCCCGCGCCACGTACGCGTTGGCGGTCTCGTTCGTCGCGGTCGGCATCCAGGTGCTGCTGCTGGGCCTGTCGTACATCGGCGTGATCACCGTCCTGATGATGATCATGGAGATGGCGATCATGGCGGTTTACATGATCATGTTCATGGGGATGAACCCGGCCCTGATGCCGATGAACATGGTGCACGGCAGGAAGGCGGCCGCCGGCACGTCCGCTGCGGTGTTCGTCGCCCTGACGGCCGGGATTCTGCTCGCACCGTGGCCGGCCCGCCGTGCTGAGCCGGGGCCGGACCCGACGGCAGCACTCGGGGAGGCGCTGATGGGCTCGAAGATGCTGGTGATGGTCGTCGTCAGTGCCGTCCTGCTGGCGACTGTCATCGCGGCACTGGTGCTCGCGCTGCCCCGGGGGCGCTACGACCGGTTCGGCGACGATCTGCGGCGGCGGCCACCCGACGACCCGCAGCGGGGTGGGGTGGGCCGATGAACCTGCAATCGGTGTTGGTGGTGGCCGCGGCGGTGTTCAGCATCGGCCTGTACGGGGCGCTGTCGCAGCAGGTGGTCGTGATGGTGATGATGGGCCTGGAATTGATGCTGAACGGCGTCATCCTGGCCGCCGTCGCCTGTTACTGGTTCCTCACCCCGACCCCGACCGCGCAGGTCGTGTTGCTGGTGGTGATCGCGGCGATGACCGTGGAAATGGCCATGGGATTTGCTGTTGCGACCCTTCTGCACCGCTCCCGAGGTTCCGACATGACAGACATGGCAACGGATCTCAGCGGATGAACCAGTTCACTCTGTGGGCCCTGATCGTCCTGCCCGGTGCGGTGGGAGCGGCGCTCTGCGTCGGAGGCCGGCGCACCGATCGGATCGCCAGGCTCCTCGGGGTCGCCACCGCAGCAGCGGTGACGACGCTGGCCGTCGTGGTTGCCGTCGGCCGACCCGCGGTCGCAGTGCCCTTCGTGGCCGGTGTCGACTTCCACCTCCGGATCGACGCGCTGGCCGCGTTGACGGTGCCCACCGTTGCGGTGGTGGCGCTGCTGGTGCTGATCTTCGCGGCGGCAGAACGTGGCGGTGACGTCCCGCTGGCTCCGTCCCGCTTCTTCGGGCTGATGCTGCTGTTCGTGGCCGCGGTGTTGGTCACGGCGACCGCCGACACACTGCCGGCGCTGGTGCTGGGTTGGGAGATCATGGGTGCGACGTCCTACGCGCTGATCGGGTTCCGCTGGCACGATCCGGAACGGGTGACGGGCGGTGTGACGGCGCTGCTGACAACGAGGGCCGCCGACCTGGGCCTCTACCTGGCCGCCGGTGCTGCGCTGGCCGGTGGATCCGATCTCCAACTGGGCGGATTGGCCGGGCTACCCGCGCCCTGGCGCGACATCGTCGCTGGCGGAATCCTTCTCGCCGCTCTGGGCAAGGCCGCACAAGTGCCGTTCTCGTTCTGGCTGTCCCGCGCGATGCTCGGGCCGAGCCCGGTCAGCGCGCTGCTGCACTCGGCGGCAATGGTCGCAATGGGTGGCTACCTTCTGCTCGAGGTGGCGCCGCTGCTGGCCGCGACCGGGTGGGCGGCGGCGGTTGCGGCCTGGACGGGAGCCGTCACGGCGCTGGTCCTGGGAGCGGTGGCGGTTGCCCAGCATGACCTCAAGCAGCTGCTGGCCGCGTCCACCGCGGCGCAGCTCGGTTTCGTGATCCTCGCCGCCGGCGTACCGGCCGTGGCGGGCGGGTCGGCGCACCTGGTCGCTCATGCTGCGACGAAGGCATTGCTCTTCCTTGTGGCCGGCGCCTGGCTGACCGCGTTGGGGACCAAACAACTCTCTGCGCTGTACGGCGCGGCCCGCCGATGGACCGTGGTGGGGGTCTGCGCGACGATCGGATTGCTCGCACTGGCCGGAGCGCCGCCCCTGTCGCTCTGGGCGACCAAGGACGAGATCCTCGCCGCCGTCCGCGAGACCTCGACGGCGCTGGTGGTGGTCACGCTGGCTGCGGCCGCGGTCTCCGCCGCCTATGCGGGAAAGGTGCTGTTCATGATCTGGGCACGGCCGTCGGCCGATCACCCGGCCGATGTCATCGAGGGGGGCTTCGATGCCGAGGAACCCGGGACCCGGCGGATTCCCTTACCCGCACAGGCGGCAATGATTCCCCTTGCCTTCGGCGCAGCCACGCTCGGCGCCCTTGCGCTGCCGCCGCTGGCCCCGGAGTTGGCAGCCGCTGTGGGAGCCGCGGCCGAACCCGGGACCACGCCGGCCGAACTCATCGGGTCCGGCGTGCTGGCGCTCATCGTGCTGGCGGCGGTGTACCGCTGGGGTACCCCGGGACCGGCCTGGGCGGCGAACTGGCTGTACCTGGAGCGGGCGGTCACCGTTCTCGTGGTCGACCCGATTTTGCGGCTGGCGGCCGTACTGGCCCGATTCGACGACATCGTTGTCGACCGGACGGTCTCGGATGCCGCGACAGCGGTGCTGAACGGAGGTCGACGGATGGCCGGGTTCGATGACACCCGAGTGGATCGCAGCGTGCAGGGTTCCGCGGCCGGGACGCTGTGGACCGCCCATCGGGCGGATCGTTTCGAGTCGACGGGGATAGACGCGACGGTCCGCGGAGTGGCCGCAACGGTCGAGAGGCTAGCCCGGAAAGCGAAGCGCCCGCAAACCGGCCAGGTGTACCAGTACTACGTACAGGTCATCCTGCTGCTGCTCCTCGCCGCCGTCCTGCTGATCGTGGTGATGTGAACGTGTTGAGCGCGTTGATCTTCCTCCCGTTGCTGGCCGCCGCGGTCCTGGCGGTTGTCCAGATGTCCGACCGGGCCGTGAAAGTCGCATGGCTCGGCGTTTCCGCTGCGGAAGTGGTTGTCGTGACGGTGATCTGGATCGGATACCGCACGCCGCCGCCTGACGGGATGGCATTCGCGCAACAGGTTCCCTGGCTGCCGGGGGTGGGCAGCAGCTACTCGGTCGGAGTGGACGGGTTGTCCCTGCCGCTGATCGGCATGACCGTCGTCGTGTTCGCAGCATGCGCGGTATACGCCTGGCGGGACCAGCAACGGCCGCGGGCGCAGGCCGCGTTGTTCTGTTTCCTGCAGTCGATGTGCCTCGGCGTGTTCGCCGCACAGGATCTGATCATCTTCTTCGTGTTCTTCGACCTGTCGATCGTCGGGATGTACTTCGTCATCCTCGGCTGGGGGCACGGTCACGCTGCACGGTCGGCGTTGAAGTTCTTCCTCTACACCTTCCTCGGGTCGCTGGTGCTGTTGCTCGGGTTCATCGGGTTGTACGTGGCGGCCGACCCGCACACCTTCGACATGGCCGAGCTCACCCGGCAGGCGCCGCTGCAGGACAGCGGATGGGTGGGCGGGTTGGTTCTGGCGGCCGTTGTGATCGGGCTGGCGATCAAGACCCCGACCGTGCCCTTCCATACCTGGCTACCACCCGCCCACACCGACGCCCCGGCGATCGGGTCGGCCGTGCTGGCCGGTGTGCTGCTCAAGATGGGCACTTACGGATTCGTCCGGATCGCCATGCCGATGCTGCCGCAGGCCTGGCAGGCATGGGCCTGGGTGATCATTGCCGTGGGAATCGCGTCGGTGCTCTACGGGGCGCTGGTCGCGCTCGCCCAGACCAATCTGAAACGGATGGTCGCCTACACCTCGGTGAACCACATGGGGTACGTCGTCCTGGCAGTCGGCGCCGCCGGCGTCCTGACCGGCGGGGTGACCGAGCGGCAGGTCGCCGTGACCGGCGCGGTCACCCAAATGGTGAGCCACGGTCTGATCACCGCGGCGCTGTTCCTGCTCGCCGGGGTGCTGCACGAGCGTCGGCACAGCTATGAACTCGACGACTACGGCGGCCTGGCCGGACCGGCGCCGCGTTTCGCCGGTCTGCTGGCGGTGGCAGCCTTCGCCTCTCTTGGCATCCCGGCCTTCAGCGGTTTCATCGCCGAGTTCCAGATCTTCACCGGCGGCATCGGTGCCGCCCCGGTGACCGCACTCGCGCTGCCGGGGATCCTGATCGTCGCGGCCCTCTTCCTGCGCGCGCTGCAACAATTGCTGACCGGGCCCGTCCGCGGGAAATCGCATGGCTTCGTCGACGTTCGCGCCTCGGAAAGGTTCTCCGTGGCACCACTTCTCGTTCTGTCGCTGGTCATCGGGCTGTTGCCCCGATTCCTCCTCGATGTGATCGAGCCGGCGTCTGCGGTCGTCGTCGACCTGGTCAGCCGATAGATGCCCGGCGGCGAACCCATGACGAACCAGCTCGCACTGCTGGTTCCGGAGATCGTCCTGCTACTCGGGGCGGTGGTGGCGCTGCTCGCGGGTTCGTTCCTCCCGCGGGACCGGCAGTGGGGTGCCCGGCTCGCCGCCGTCACAGCCCTCGTGGTGGCGGGGATCGCGACCGGGTTCGGTCTGGCCGACGCCGACAGCACAGTGTTCACCGGGACCTACGCCGTAGACGTCCCCACCGGCGTCGCCCGGCTGGTGGTGATCGGCGCGACCCTGATGGTGATCGGTCTGGGGGTTGATGAACTCGCCGGTCATGCGCGGGAGAGCGAGACCTACGCGCTGCTGCTGCTGGGCGCGCTCGGCGCCATCGTGGTGGCCGGAGCGGACGACCTGCTCTTGCTCGCGGTCGGTTTCCTGCTGGCCAGCATCCCGCTCTACGCGCTGATCGGGATGTCGCGTACCGCCGCCGGCGCAGAAGCCGCGTTGAAGACCTACCTGCTCGGGGCCCTACTCGGAATCCTGATGTTGGCCGGTGTCGCCCTGCTCGGCGCGGTAGGCGGTAGCACGAGATACGCCGACCTGACCGGCAGCCTTGTCGACCCTTCGAGCGGGCTCGTCGCGGTCGGTGGTGTCGCGGTGATCGGCGGACTCATGTTCAAGGCGGGCGCGGTGCCCGCACATTTCTGGGTTCCGGACGCGGCCCAGGGGGCCGGCGGGACCGCCGCCGCCTTCGCGACCACGGTGCCGAAAGTCGGCGCGCTCATCGCCGTGTACCGGCTCGTCGACACCATCCCCGAGGGGGTCCACCTCCGGCTGCTGATCGCGGTGATCGCTGTCCTGAGCATGAGCCTGGGGAACCTGGCTGCCTTCTTCCAGGACGATCCACGGCGGCTTCTTGGCTGGTCGACCGTCAGTCAGGTCGGCTACCTCCTGGTCCCTGTCGCGGTTGCCGGGGACAGCGAACTGGCCCTTCCGTCGATGCTGATCTACCTGGCCGGATACGCGGTGAGCAACCTGACCGCCTTCGCCGTCACCGCCGCCCTACCCGGCCACCGGTCATTGGTCCAGTACTGCGGGCTCGCCACAGCGAGACCCTGGCTGGTCGCCGCGTTGCTGGTCAGCCTGTTGAGCCTGGTGGGCACCCCACCCACCGCGGTGTTCGTAGGGAAGCTGACAACGTTCACCGCCGGCTGGGACGGGGGCCTGCCGTGGCTGGTGCTGGTCGCCGTAGTGAACTCGGTGGTCAGCTTGTTCTATTACCTGCGATGGATCGTGCCGACACTTCACCGCCAACCTGATGCAGGTGCCACCGGAAGGCTGACACCTCGCCCGTGGGCGACCAGGACAGCGATCACCGGTGGCACAGCGGTTCTGCTCGTTGGACTCGCCGCCGGAGCCGTGTTCGTTCCGACCTCTATCGGGTGAATCGTGCGGACGCTCCTACAGCACATCGCGGAAAGTGAAACTCCAGACCAGGACCCCGATCACGCCGGTGACCCAGAACGAAGCGATCGCGAACCTCGCCGCCACCCGCCGGCGCAGTGAGCGCGGCGAGCGCACCCCGCCGTCCGCTGCGCCGATCAGGGGCACGCGCCGGAGACGGACCGGCACTTGGATCTGCGTGCGGTCGCAGGCTTCGTTCTCCGAACCGGTCCACCGCCGACGTTCGGTCACAGTCCGCAGGACTGTCCGTCCGACTGTCGGAGGCTGCCGAAGAAGTCGTACCCCCATGCCCTTTCCATCTCTCTTCCCTGAAACCGGCGGCCTCGTCCCGAGGCCAACTGCGGCGTACTCGACCGGCCGTACGTGCAGGCGGGTCGGATGTCGTCGGTACCGTCCGTCGAGGACGCCCCATCGGCCCTCACCCCTCAAGAGTGCCGCTGCTGCGCCCTGTTCCGGCCCGGTCGCCTGTCACATGCGCTGTACCTGGCCGGGCCTCAGCAGGTGCGCTTCAGCCGGATGGCCGGTGGTGGTTTCAGCCACCGGCATGAGCACTCATCACGTGGGCGTGGTCCCCCCGTTGCAGACGTGCCTGTGCGCAGCGGTGCAGTAGTTCGGGAAATGCCTCGGCCGTGACCTGACCGTCGAGGTCTCGCCGCACCGAGAGGACCACCTCCCGAACAGCACCAACAGACACCGTGCCGAACAGCTGAGCAAGAACGCTCACCTCGGTTTCTACCGCCACATCACGTATTGCCCGGTGATTGTCACCAAGAGTGTGCAAGGTGCCTCCCTGTTTGCGCCCGCGGCGTCAATGGTCGCAGCACCGTCGTGCCGTTGACCTAACGTTTTCCTGACAAACGGTGCTAATCGGGAGTAGCCGTTGGGTCAGCATCGCGAGGCTCACTCCGACATGATTGCGGTACGCAACATCTGCGGCCTGCACTCTGCTGCCCACGCGCACGTCTCCCCGGACAGCCCCCGGGGCTCTGTGCTTCCCGGTCGCCATCGGTCGGCCGGTTGCCGATGGACACGCTGCACGGTGCTTGCATGGCGAGCGTCCGAAGCTCATGCTCACCACATGGTTCGCGAGTCGAAGGTGGCGCGGGAGCAGCGTCAGCTGGCAGAACAGGTCGATGCTGTGATGGATGCGTCGAAGGCCCTGGTCGGGGTGGCGGCCCAGTCATTGGCCGAGGCACAAGAGACGCTGACCATGACTCAATGGCGCGCTCTGGTGATCATCAACAGTCGCAGCCCGATCCACCTGACCGCGCTGGCGGAAGCGATGAAGGTTCACCCCTCGAACGCCACCCGAACGGTCGACCGCTTGGTGGGCAGCGGCCTTGTCGACCGCAGGGACAACCCAGCGGACCGTCGCCATCTGGCGCTGACACTGACCCGGAAAGGTCAACGGCTGGTTGACCGGGTCATGCAGCGGAGATGGGAGGCCATCGCAGATATCGTGCGGCGGATGCCAGCGGCGGGACGTCAGCAACTTTCCGAAGTGCTGGCGGAATTCTCCGCAGCGGCCGGCGAACCGTCACATCACGACCTGTGGTCGGCTGGATGGACAACTGCGGAGCGGTCCAGCCGTCCCGCGTGATGGTCGCTTCACCGCACCGTGTGGTCATCAGGTGCCGACAAGGTCGACCTCGACCGTTGCTCAAGGCGGTAAGTGCCGGGCGAGGGTGTGTCGAACCTTGTCCGCAAGGCTGCTCAACCGGCTGAGTTCAGTGAGGTCGAAGTCCTGGGCTGTTGTCGTGGCGTGGAGCCGTTCGAGTTGATTCGCGATCGCGTGTCGCCGGTCGATGCGTCCCGTCGTCCAGGCAAGTTCGTCCAGGAGGCGGTACAGCCGGCTCAAGACGTCGGGATCGGCTGCGCCGTAGCGGCGAGGTTGGCCGACGGCGGATTCGAGAAGTTCAGCGAACCCGGGCCGTTGCAGGACCACCCTGATGGCCTCGTCGTCGTCGTGCAGGAGTCGGGGGCCGAGATCCCGATCGGCGAGTTCGCACAGCAGGGCCGACGAATGGCCCAACGCGTGGATGGCTGTTGTTGGATCGTTGATGCCCGGCGAGAGGGCCTTGATGGCCACGTCAGTCAGTTGCCGGAGGCCGAATCCGACGTCCTGGGCGGCAGTCCGCTCGTTACCGGTGTGAACGGCATTCCCGGCCCGTTCCCGCAACCGGGTCAGGGAATCTGGGTCGAACGGCGTGCCGTTGACGCTCCAGGCGATGCCCATCGGGGTACCTGCGACCAGCGAACTGCCGGGCGGGCGCTCGATCATCAGAACCGCATCGGCCTCCAGGGCGGCGGCCTTGAGTTCGCCCTCGTCCACTGCGACCAGAAAACCGGACGATGCCGCAGGGATGGGCGCGGCGCCTTCCGGTGGGACGGGAGGTGCTTGTGCTGCACCGGGATCGTCACCGTTCAGGACGCGTCGGACGGTGTCGGAAGCGTCCTGGTGAACGTTCACCAGCATCGTCTCGACGCGAATCTCCCGGGCAAGATGCGCCAGGAAAAGGACGAGGCCGAGCACGCTCGCGAGGGACAGCAGATAAGCAAGCGTGACCGCCATCTGCGGGACGAAAAGATCTTGGCCGTCGTCCGGGGTGCGGACGGTGCGGAGAACAGTGAGTGCGTAGGTGAACGTTCCCAGGAACAACGCCAATGTGGCCTGGACGAACCGGTCGCTGCTGAAGGTGCGCAGCAGCCGCGGAGAGAACTGGCTGCTGGCCAGCTGCAGCGTGACCACCGTCAGCGAGAACGTCAGGGAAGTAACGGTGATCAGTGAACCGGCGATCGCCTCCAGGACCGCGCGAGCGGCCGCAGCGCCGCCACCGAACAGGTACGTGGTGACCACGGGGGAGAGGTCGTCGTCGATCCGTTCGTCCAGCTCCGGCAGGAGCACCCCGGCGATGACGGCCAGCACGACGCCCGCAGTGGGGAGGGGCCAGAGTTGCGTGCGGAGACTCTCGCGAAGCCTGCTGCGGGTACCGCGGTTGCCTCCCGACTGCACCTGCGGTGCCTCCCTCTCGTCGCTGCCCGAACGTGACGCCGCCGGCGTTCTCCGATGGGCTCAGGTGGAGGCTGCTCGTCACCGTCCTCGCGGGCTCGCACCCGGTCGGCAGGTTGCTTGTCACGAGCTGTAGTAGCCAGTCAGAGGAATACCAAACGCCCGGACAGAATCGGGGTGACGCGGCGACGAGGGCTAACGAGCGGAGGGGGCCATCGCGGCCAGAACGGGTCGGCCCGCAACACTGCGGTGAGCGCGGAGTACCCAGCCGCGCGCCGATCGGTCCCAGGCAATCAAGGCGCCGGCCCGGTATGCGATGGCACAGCAGGCGCAGGTATCCGGTCTCGACGCCGGAACCGGATCGTTCATGGCACTACCTCCTGAGCCCGTCACGGCGTGGACCGGTACCGGGGTGACCACCTGGGGTCATGACCGTCCCGCCGTCGGTGAAACGCATTCCCCCATCCTCTTTCGGAACGACCCTGTCTCACCTGACGACTAGCTGACGATGTCCGTCGAGGATGCGCCGGGTGTGAATGCGATGGCGTGGACGTCACTGAGGTCACCGTGGAGCGGATCCGAGGGCAATCCGATCACCGGAGCGATTCGCTTCCACACCCGCCGATGCTCTTGCTGGTAAGCCGCCAGGAGCGCGCCGGTCTCGGCGTCTTCCAGGAACCGCCGACCGGGGCGGATCCATCGCCGGGAGCCACATCGGATCTCCAACGGCGGTGCGGCACGCAGATTGAGATACCAATCCGGCCGAGCACCCCAGGCGGCGACAACGGTGATCTCCGGCGGGCGGTGCTTGACGTTGACCGCCTCCACGACGACCGCCCGCGGCATACCGGTGCGCCGCCCCCGCTGCACGATGTAGACGAATCGGCTACCCAACAACCATCCGAGGCGCATTCGGTACAGGCCAACGGGTGCGCGGAGGACCAGCCGCAACAGTCCGGTCGGTCGACCGAGTGTGGTCATCTCAGCTATCTCGGCGGGATCGGCGGCTCAACACCGACCTTCTGCGATCAGTGCGAGACGCTGCAGCGACTCGCTGTTGCGCACGGTGAACAGCTTTTGTCGAACCCCATGCGGGATCAGACGTGCTCGCCCATTTTCCGCGTCCTCCAACACGCTGACATCCGTTCCCACGTCGGTTTGGACAAGGCGGATGTCGACGGTGGTCTCACCGATCGGCCAGGCGCGGGCCCGCAGGACGAGCCGCTGGTTCGGCACCGCATCGAGGACCTCGGTGTCGTCGTCGATGAGGACCGGCCAGATGCCGACGGAATGATGAATGCGGCTGCCCTTTTCCGGCCACGACGAGTCGACGTCCCTGATTGCGACGGCGCCGACCACCCATTGCGAGTAGAGCCACCCCTCGGACAACGTTTTCCAGACGATGTCCGGCGGCACCATGGCGGCACAATTGACAACAGCGTGTCCGCGCTCCCGACTTGTCCAGATCCGGCGTTCGTCCTTTGTCACTGGCATTGCGAGCCTCCGTTGTTAGCGTGCAGATGGATGCGGTGCGGTCACCTGGAGTCGGGCCGTCCTCTCACCGGTTGAAACCTCCAACTTTCTTACCTGCCCGGGTTCTGCGCCCCGTGCGTCGGACCACGGCAGCAGCAGCAGCGGCACCGACGCCGAATACGGCGAGCGATGCGAACCGTGTTCGCCGCGTGGGTGGCTGCGGTCTCTCCGACCACTGATGCTCGGGCCGGATGGCTGGGTCGTGCGTTTCGTCTCGCAGGGCAGCGCGAAGGACCTCCGCCAGATGCACCGCGTCACGACCGTTGCTGTCGAACTCGTGGATCTGCGTGCGACAGCTGAAACCATCGGCCATGACGACGGTCTCACCATCCGCGGACCGGACCGCAGGGAGCATCACCCGCTCCGCGCACTTCTGACTCACATCCAAGTGACCGGGCTGAAATCCGAAGTTGCCGGCGAGCCCGCAACAACCTGATTTCAGGTGTTCCGGAGTCATCCCCATGTCCTGAAGGATGGCCATATCGGAGTCGTTTCCCAGAACGGCGTGCTGGTGGCAATGCAGCTGGATGATCGCGTGCCGGTCGGAGGAGGGAGGCGTCCATCCCGGGGTGTGATCGTGCAGCAGTTCGGCGAGCGTCACAACTTTCTCCGCAACGATGTCGACCGATTCTGTTTCCGGCAGTAGATCTTTCATGTCGGAACGGAACACCGCTGTGCAACTGGGTTCCAGGCCGACGATGAAGCCGCCACTCTGGGCATGATCGGCGAGCGCCCGGATCGTATGGGTGAGTATCGTCTTCGCAGTTGCGAGCTGGCCGGTGGAGATCCAGGTCAGTCCGCAACAGAGGGGCGAGGCCGGCATGGTGACCCGCCAGCCAGCCGATTCCAGCACCTCCACAGCGGCCTGGCCGATGTGTGGATGGAAGTTGTTGGTGAAGGTGTCGGGCCAGAGCATGACCGTTCCGCGGTGTCCCGGCGCAGCGTTGTGCCGACGGGCGAACCATGACTGGAGGGACCGGGAAGCGAACAGGGGGATCTCTCGGTTCTCGACGCCCGCTGCCCACACAGCGATGCGGCGCAGACCGCCGGCATGGGTGATCAGGTTGACCACCGGGCCCAGACGGAGGCGTGTGATCACACCCGCCACGATCGGCAGGAAGCCCATCGCGTAGTCCGACCGAGGGTGCAATCGGCCTTTCCAGAAGTGGGCCAGGAATTCCGCCTTGTAGGTGGCCATGTCGACATCGACGGGGCAGTCCTTCTTGCAGCCCTTACAGGCGAGGCAGAGGTCCAGGGCGTCGAAGACCTCCCTCGACCGCCATCCGTCCGTCACGGGACCGTCGCCGTGCCCGTTCAACATCTCGAACAGCAGCCTCGCCCGACCACGGGTGGCGTGCTCTTCCTCGTGCAGAACCTGGAACGACGGGCACATCACCGTCCCACCGTCGGTGGAGTGTTGCCGGCACTTCCCGACACCGACACAGCGGGACGCTGCTTTCACGAACGAGCCGCCATCGTGGGGATACGCGAAGTGCAATTCGCCATCCTGGTGAGGCTGCCAATCCGCTCCGAGACGCAGGTGCGCATCGAAGGGATATGGCTCAACCACCTTCCCCGGATTCATCAGGTTGGCCGGGTCGAAGATGGACTTGAATTGTCCGAACGCCCGCATGAGCTCCGGCCCGAACATCTTCGGCAGCAACTCGCCACGTTGCTGACCATCGCCGTGCTCGCCGGACAGGCTCCCCCCGTACGAGACGACGAGGTCTGCGGCATCCTCCAGAAATCGGCGGTATTGGGCGATGCCTTCTTCGTGGTTCAGGTCGAACGGAATTCGCGTGTGGACACACCCCTGGCCGAAGTGTCCGTACAGGCTTGCCTGGGTGTACCCGTATTGCCGGTACAGCTCCTGCAGATCCCGGAGATATCCGCCGAGCCGCTCCGGAGCAACCGCGGAGTCCTCCCAGCCCGGCCAGGTATCTGGCTTGCCCGGCACGTGTGCGGTCGCGCCGAGGCCGGATTCGCGGACCGTCCATAGTTCACGTTCCCGCTTCGGATCATCGAAAAAGGCGTGCTCGGGGGCGACGTCGCTGTCCCGAAGGGCGCCGATGAGGGCGCGAGCAGCGCGATCTGCCGAGTCCTGGGTGTCTGCACCGAACTGCACCATCAGCCAGCCCGAGCCTGACGGCAGGAGTTCGAGAGCGGCCGAATTCATCGCCTTGTCCCGCTCGAACCCGATCAGCTTGTCGTCGAGTCCTTCCAGTGCGATGGGCTGGTGGGGGAGCACAGCGGGGACAGCGTCCGCTGCTTGCGCCACCGACGGGTAACCCAGCACGACGAGCGAGCGGTGCCGGACGACCGGCACCAGTGTCAACTCCGCATGCAGCACGGTCACCAGTGTGGATTCGCTGCCGACCAGTGCGCCTGCAACGTTGAAACCCATTTCCGGCAGCAGGGAGTCGAGGTTGTACCCGGACACCCGCCGAGGAATCTTCGGGTAACCCCTGCGAATCTGGCCGAGATAGTCGTCCCGCAGTTTTCGCAGCATGCGGTAGATCTGCGCCTGTCGATCGTCGTTGGCGACGATGGACGTGTATTCGTCGTCCGATGTCGCGCCACACCAGAAGCGGGTGCCATCGTGCAACAGGACTTCGAGGCGACCGACATTGTCGACGACCTTGCCGGTGCGCTGCGCGGTCGCGCCACAGGAATTGTTGCCGATCATTCCGCCGATGGTGCAGTTGTAATGGGTGGCCGGCTCGGGACCGTAGCGCAAGCCTGTCGGCTCCAGTTGCTGGTTGAGCACGTCAAGGACGATTCCGGGCTCGACCACGCACCTGGCTGCCTGTGCGTCGATACTGATCAATCGGTCGCAATGCTTCGACCAGTCGATGACGACTGCGGTGTTACAGCATTCCCCCGCGAGGCTCGTACCGCCGCCGCGGGACAGGACCGGTACGCGCAATTCGTGGCACACCTGCACGGTATGGACGCCGGCGTCGATGGATCGCGGCACGACGACCCCGATGGGAACCTGCCGAAAGTTGGAGGCATCGGTGGAGTAGGCGCCCAGCGTGCCGGCATCGAATCGAACCTCGCCGTCCACCGCCTGATGGAGACGTTTCTCCAGGTGTGCGATGTCGATGTCCCGCGGCGGTCCGGACGGACGCGGCTTCGGCATCGGCAAAGCTCGGGTCATTTCCGCCCCGTTCGGATCGGATCGAGGACCATCACCTGTCCTTCTTCCCCGGCAGGAACTCTTGAACTTTCTGCTTCGCCCCTTGCTTGATGAATCCCCAGCGATCGTCGTCGCCCCCGAGTATTGCCTCGGCGGTGGATTTCACCTGATCGAAGCTGGCATGCGGAGGGATGGGCGGCACGTCGGGATCGCAGCGCACGTCCAGGACTGCCGGCTTGCTGGCGGCCAGAGCGGAGTCCCATGCCGCACCGAGGTCGTCCGGCGATTCGACGTTGATTCCGACCAAACCGATTGCTCTTGCGAACGCCGCATAGTCGACGTCCGGAATGGTCTGCGACTCCGCGAACTTCGGGGAGCCGCTCATCGCTCGCATCTCCCATGTCACCTGGTTCAGATCGTTGTTGTGCAGGACCGCGACGACGAGGCGAGGATCGGACCATTGGGACCAGTAGTGGGCAATGGTGATCAGCTCTGCCATGCCATTCATCTGCATCGCGCCGTCACCGCTCATCGCGATCGCCGGGCGGTCGGGGTGCGCCCATTTCGCACCGATGGCGTACGGCACGGCCGGTCCCATCGTGGCGAGGGTGCCGGAGAGCGACCCCCTCATGTCGCTGTGGAAGCGTAGGTGGCGCGCGTACCAGTTGGCGGCACTGCCGGAGTCCGAAGAAACAATGGCGTTGCCCGGAAGGCGCTGGGACAGCTCCCAGAAGATTCGCATCGGGTTGATCGGGTCGGCATCGGTCATTGCCTGCCGCTCGACGATCTCCCACCAGCGGGCGACATTCTGTTCAACTCGATCCCGCCAACCCCGGTCGGACTTTCGGGTCAGCATTGGCAGAAGCGCACCTAGTGCCGTCTTCGCATCGGCGACAAGGTTGACTTCATAGGGATACCGCATTCCGATGAACTTGCCGTCGATGTCGATCTGCACCGCCCGCGCCTGATCCAGTTCCGGCATGAACTGGGTGTACGGGAAATTCGACCCGATGGTCAGCAGGGTGTCGCACTCCATCATCAGATCCCAACTGGCCTTCGTGCCCAGTAGGCCGATCGATCCGGTCACCCACGGCAGGGTGTCGGGAAGGACGTCTTTGCCCAGGAGTGCTTTGGCCGCGCCAGCGCCGAGCACGTCGGCCACGGCCGTGACTTCCTCGAGGCAACCGCGCGCACCTTGGCCGACCAGCAGCGCCACCCGTTGTCCGTCGTTCAGAATGTCGGCAGCCTGTCGGAGGCCGTCCGGGTCGGGGTGCACGGTCGGCCAACTGGTCCCCAGGCTGGAAGGGACCTGCTTGAAGGCGTGTTCCGGGGGTTCGTACGGCAGCGTGAAGACATCCGACGGGAAGACGACGCAGGTCGGTGTCCGTTCGGCCTGCGCCACCCGGATCGCCCGGTCCACCAGATTCGGAATTTGCTGCGGGACTGTGCACATGTGGACGTATTCGCCACACACGTCCTTGAAGAGCGAGAGCAGATCCACTTCCTGCTGGTAGGCGCCCCCCATCGCGGTGCGCTCGGTCTGCCCGACAATGGCCACCACCGGCACGTGGTCCAGTTTCGCGTCGTAGAGCCCGTTCAACAGGTGGATCGCACCGGGTCCGCTGGTGGCCGTGCAGACGCCCACCCGCCCGGAGAACTTGGCGAATCCGACAGCTTCGAACGCCGCCATCTCTTCATGTCGTGCCTGGACGAACTGCGGCTCGTCGCCCGCTCTGGCCCAAGCGGCCAGCAACCCGTTGATGCCGTCTCCGGGATAGCCGAAGACCTGGTGCACACCCCATTCCCGAAGTCGCCGCAGGACGGCATCGCCCACTGTGTCTGCCATGGGATCAACTCCTCTGGGTTCGGTCGCCTCCACTCGGGCAAAGGCGACGCTCAGAATTTCGCCATCTTGTTCGAGAGCCTCTCCAGCGGCTCCCAATCGTGGTGGGGGTGTGCCTCGCTCCGCATGCGGCTGCTCATGTACGGGTGATGCAGCTCGAACGCCGGCCGTTCCGACCGGATACGCGGCAACGATTCGAAGTTGTGTCGCGGTGGCGGAGAACTCGTTGCCCATTCGAGAGAATTGCCGTACCCCCAGGGATCATCAGCGGTGGTCACCTCGCCATAACGGTACGATCTGAGGACGTTCCAGATGAACGGCAATGTGGATGCGCCGACAATGAACGCACCGATCGTCGATATGGTCTGCAAGGTCGTGAAGCCGTCTGTCGGTAGATAATCGGGGTAGCGCCTCGGCATGCCCATGTTGCCAAGCCAGTGCTGCACCAGGAAGGTGAGGTGAAAACCGACCAGGGTCGTCCAAAAATGCAGCCTGCCAAGCCGTTCGTCGAGGAACCGGCCGGTCACTTTGGGGAACCAGAAGTAAATGCCGCCATAGGTTGCGAAGACGATGGTCCCGAACAGCACGTAGTGGAAGTGCGCAACGACGAAGTATGAGTCGGTAACATGGAAATCAAGCGCGGGCGCGGCAAGAATCACGCCGGTCAAACCTCCGAAGAGGAACGTGACCAAGAACCCGCAGGCGAAGAGCATCGGTGTCTGGAATGTTATTTGGCCGCGCCACATGGTGCCTATCCAGTTGAAATACTTCAGACCCGTCGGCACAGCTATCAGGAAACTGAGGAGACTGAAGAACGGCAGGAGAACCGCCCCGGTGGCGAACATGTGATGAGCCCACACAGTGGCGGACAATCCCGTGATACCCATTGTGGCGAACACCATGCCGCGATACCCGAATACCGGCTTCCGCGAAAACACAGGAATGATTTCCGTGATGATGCCGAAGAACGGCAGGGCGACTATATAGACCTCCGGGTGGCCGAAGAACCAGAAGAGGTGCTGCCAGAGTATTGCCCCCCCGTTGGCGGGATCGAATACGTGTGAGCCCAGGTGCCGATCGGCCTCCAGGCCCAGCAATGCGGCTGTGAGCACCGGAAACGCCAACAGGATGAGCACCATGGTCGCCAGGACGTTCCAGGTGAAGATCGGCAACCGCCACATCGTCATACCCGGTGCCCGGAGGCAGATGACTGTCGTGACCATGTTGACAGCGGCCAGGATCGTTCCGAGACCGGACAGCACCAACCCCATGATCCATAGGTCCCCGCCGACGTCGGGGCTGTTCTCGATGCGGGACAAGGGCGTATACCCGGTCCATCCGAAGGCTGCCGCTCCGCCGGGCGTGACGAAACCGAACATGGCGATCAGAGCGCCGAACAAAAACAACCAGTAGGACAGCGCGTTCATCCGGGGGAACGCAACATCCGGCGCCCCGATCTGTAACGGAAGGATGTAGTTGGCGACGCCGAAGACCACCGGGGTGGCATAGAACAACAGCATGATCGTGCCGTGCATGGTGAACAGCTGGTTGTACTCCTCGGCGCTGACCAGTTGCAGGCCCGGACGACCCAGCTCGGCGCGCATGATGAGCGCGAGCAAGCCGGCGATGAGAAAGAAGACGAAGGTGGTGACCATGTACATGAGGCCGATCACCTTTGGATCTGTCGTACGGATGAGCCGCAGGAGGGCAACGCCCACCGGGAACCGCCTGCGCGGGTGGGGACGTCGCGGCGCAAGTCGTGCATCTGCCGTGGTGGTCACAGTCCCTCCCCTGGCTGGGTGTTCAAGGTCTTCTTACCCACGTGCTCCACCCTGAAACCGTGCGGGTACGCAATCAATGCGGGCCGGGTTTCGTTGCAACGGCAGCGGGTAACCAGCAGGACGGCGGCAGGGTTGGTACGGACCGGCCAAGAAGGCGAGGTGGTCCTCGTGACGGGCGACGCGGGTGCCGAGCGGGGCCATGACAGGCCCGGGACTCGGACGCGACATCTGCGGTGGATCAGCCGTCGGCTGATGCGCATCATTCCCCCGATCGCCTGTTGCGCGATCCTGGGTCTGGGGTACGCAGTCCTGATCGGTGTCGCGGGCAACAACAGTGCGCAGGGCACCGAGGTCCGCGACGGGCAGATCGACCGGGGCAGGCGGTTGTACCAGACCTCCTGCATCACCTGCCACGGCGAGAACCTTCGCGGTGTTCCCGGGCGCGGTCCCGCGCTGGTCGGCGTCGGCCAAGCCGCGGTGTACTTCCAGGTTTCGACGGGCAGGATGCCGGCCGCGGCCAGTGGATTGCAGCCCCAGCGGAAGGATCCGGTCTTCACCGGCGAGCAGATCGACGCGCTTGCTGCCTACGTCGAGGCCAACGGGGGAGGACCGGCCATCCCCGACGGCGATCTGAGGGCGAGGGAGGACATTGCCGGCGGCGGTGACCTGTGGCGCCTGAACTGTGCGTCGTGTCATAACTTCACGGGGGAGGGCGGCGCGCTGTCGAACGGCTGGTATGCGCCGGCGCTGGATCCCTCGACGGATAAGCAGATATACGGAGCGATGCTCACCGGCCCGCAGAACATGCCCACCTTCAGCGACGCTCAACTGAGCCCGCGGGAGAAGCGGGCGATCATCGCCTACATCCAGAGCTTCAAGTCCACCCTCGACCCTGGCGGGTATCCCGCAGGTGGGTACGGCCCCGTTCCGGAGGGGCTCATCGCATTCCTTGTGGGGATGGGTGCGATCGTTGCCTCGGTGCTCTGGCTGGGATCCCGCGCATGACCGATGAGCCCGGGCTTCCAGAGGCCCCCCACCATGCCGCGATGACCCGCGAGCAGCTGACCGCTCTGGGTGCGGAACTTGACGGGGTGGAACTCGTCGAGTACGGCGAGCGCTACATGCCCGGATCGGCCGCGGACCGGAGGGCCGGCCGACGGACCGGACTGTGGTTCGGGCTGTCAGCGCTGATGGCCGCCGCCTTCGTCGCCCTTTTCATCTGGTGGCCGCATGCGTACCAGCCGCCCTGGTCTCAGACACAATGGATGTACGCGCTTTTCACTCCGCTGATCGGTGCGACCATGGGCCTGGCTGCACTCGCATTCGGGATCGGGACCGTATCCCTGACGAAACGGATCCTGCCGCATGAGATCGCGGTGCAGCAGCGCCATGGCGGAGCTTCCGACCCGGTGGACCGGCAGACGGTGGCTGCCGAGGTCCTGGACAGCGTCCACAAGTCCGGTGTGAAGCGGCGTCGCGTCCTCACCGGGACGTTTCTCGGAGCCGGGGCCGGCCTCGCCACCATGGCTGCGCTCCCGATCATTGGTGGGCTCATCAAGAATCCATGGGCGGACGGTGCCGATGCGCCGCTCTGGGTGACCCCGTGGGCGCCTCCGCCTGACGGAAGCAAGGTGCGGTTGGTGTCGGAGGACGGCATCCCCGTGCGCCCCACCGATATGACCCCGGGTTCGATGATGAGCGTCTTCCCCGGGGTTCCCGGGGGCCTCGAGGCAGCCGACGCGCCGGTGATGCTGTTCCGGCTTCGCCCGACCGACCACGTGCAGGTGCGCACCGGGCAGCAGGATTTCAACGTCGGCGACTTCTACGCCTACTCGAAGCTGTGCACGCATGTCGGGTGTCCGGTGTCGCTGTACGAGCAGGAGGCCGGGAAAGTTCTGTGCCCGTGCCACCAGTCCCAGTTCGACATCAACGCCGGTGCGGTCCCGGTCTTCGGGCCCGCCACCCGACCCCTGCCGCAACTCCCGATCGCCCTCGACGATGACGGCTACTTCATCGCAACGAGTGACTTCGTGGAGGCGGTCGGCCCGGGATTCTGGATCAACGGCAGCTATCCGCCGTGGCATCTGGAGCCGAAGGAGGCGAACGGATGAGTATTTTCCGGCAGGTCTCCGGGGAACAGTCGAGAGCAGTGACGGCGGCGCGGAAGGTCCTGAACGCCGCAGACGAGCGGTACCACCCCGCGCGTCCCTTGCGGACTTCGTTGAACAAGGTCTTCCCCAGTCACTGGTCGTTCATGCTGGGCGAGGCCGCGCTGTATTCGTTCGTGATACTCCTTCTTTCCGGTGTCTACCTGACCTTGTTCTTCGATCCATCGATGACTGAGATGGTGTACAACGGCGCCTACGAGAAACTCCGGGGGCTCGAGGCGTCGACCGCGTACATCTCGACGATCGACATCTCGTTCGAGGTCCGCGGCGGCCTGCTCATCCGGCAGATCCACCACTGGGCCGCACTGGTGTTCATGTTTTCGATCATGTTCCACATGATGCGGATCTTCTTCACCGGTGCCTTTCGGAAACCGCGGGAGTTGAACTGGGTATTGGGTGTGCTGTTGCTCGTACTCGGGATGGCCGAAGGATTCCTTGGATATTCGTTGCCGGACGATCTCCTCTCCGGAACCGGTCTGCGAGCGGTCAGCGCTTTCATCCTGTCCATTCCGGTGGTCGGAACGTGGCTCCACTGGGCCGTTTTCGGCGGGGAGTATCTCGGGGAGGAGATCATCCCGCGCTTCTACTCCCTACACATCCTGATCGTGCCGGGGGTGATCTTGGCACTGGTGGCGCTCCACCTGGCACTTGTGTGGTTCCAGAAGCACACGCAGTTCCCGGCGCCCGGGGCAACCGAGCGCAACGTCATCGGTGTTCGGGTCCTTCCATCGTTCGCCGCGAAATCTGCAGGCTTCCTGACGATGGTCTTCGGAGTGCTCGCCCTGATGGGTGGGCTCTTCCAGATCAACCCCGTATGGAATTACGGACCATACGATCCCGCCAAGGTCTCGTCCGGTGCACAACCAGACTTCTACATGGGCTTTCTCGATGGAATGGTTCGCATCTGGCCCCCGTGGGAGGTGCGGAACCTGTTCGGTCACTACATGATTCCAGCGGTGTTCTTCCCATCTGTGCTCGCGGCCGCGGCCCTGACGTTCCTGGTGATGTCCTACCCGTGGATCGAACGCCATTTCACGAAGGACACTGTGGAACACAACCTGCTGCAGCGCCCGCGTGATGTGCCGGTGAGGACATCGATCGGTGCTGCGTTCATCAGCTTCTACATCGTCAATCTGATCAACGGTGGCAACGACCTGTTCGCGTTGAAGCTGAACATCTCTCTGAACGCCATGGTCTGGTTCGGCCGAGTCGCGACGATCATCGTTCCTGTTGTGGTGTACATCCTCACCTACCGGCTGTGCGTGGGCGCGCAACACGGTGACCGGGACGTTCTCGAACACGGCATGGAAACCGGCCTCGTGCGCCGGCTGCCGAATGGCAAATTCACCGAACAGCATCAGCCGCTTGTCCCGGGGGACGAGGGGGAGCCGGCTCCACTGAAATATCAGGGTGCGCCGGTACCCAAACGGCCCAATCAACTCGGCGCGGCGGGCACCGCGAGGCCGGGATTGCTCTGGCCGCGCGACGACTCGGGACACGTCTCTTTCGACGACCAGGCAGCGGCGCTGGCAGAGACGGAACGGGAGGCCGACATCGTGGACGGCCGATGAAGACAGGGGCGGCGTCCACCCCCTGGGGAATCCGGCGAAGCAGCCTACCGACGATGGTGGTGTGTCATGGCGCGTGGCAATGTGCGAATCGACGATGTTGCGGTGGCGGCATACACCGTCCCGACGGCAACCCCTGAGGCCGATGGAACCCTTGCCTGGGACTCCACCACGGCGGTCACAGTCTCGATCCGCGCCGGCGGAATCACCGGACTGGGGTGGAGCTATTCCGGCGCAGCCGCGGGCAGTGTGGTCACCGCCGAGCTTGCGCCCGTCCTCATGGGCTCCGACCCTTGTGATGTCGGCGGATGCTGGACGGCCATGCGCCGCCAGATCCGCAATCTCGGCGACTCCGGTCTCTTCCGCCAGGCATTGAGTGCGGTCGACATCGCACTGTGGGATCTCAAGGCGCGGCTGTTGGAAGTTCCCCTGAGCGTGCTCTTCGGTCGGTCCAGCCGCTCTGTCCGGGTGTACGGGTCGGGTGGGTTCACCTCGCTGGACAACGACCAGCTGGCCGGGCAGGTGCAGCAGTGGCGCGACGCGGGCTGCACCGCAATGAAGATCAAGATAGCGGAGTCCCGCGGTTCGCGGGTCGATCGCGACCTGTCACGGCTGACAACGTTCTCGGACCTCGCAGGTCCGGGAGTCGAGCTGATGGTGGACGCGAACGGCGGGTACAGCCTCGGTGAGGCACGACGGGTGGGCGCGCAACTCGACGAGCGCGGTGTCGTCTGGTTCGAAGAGCCGGTCAGCAGCGCTGACGTTGCCGGGCTCAGGGTGCTCCGCGACGCATTGCGATGTGATGTGGCGGCAGGTGAATACATCGCCAATCTCGACGACGCGCAAACGCTCAGCCCGGCGGTGGACTGCTTGCAGCTGGATGTCACCCGCTGCGGTGGTTATACCGGATGGCTCCGCGCCGCCGCGGTGGCGGAAGCCCACCATCTCGATGTCTCCTGCCACTGCGCGCCTGCTCTGCACAGCCAGGTGGCAGCGGCGGTGCCGAACGTCCGTCACCTCGAGTGGTTCTTCGACCACATGCGTGTGGAAGGCATGTTGTTCACCGGTGTGCCCCGCGTCCGGGACGGCGAAATGGCTGTCGGCGGCATCGATCACGGGCACGGTATGGCCATTGCCGACGAAGCGGCGAAGTACCGGGTCCCCCGATGGTGAGAGGTGTGCGAGCCTGACCGCCCGCCCGCCCGTCAGCCGGTCGGCTCGGTGGGGGATGGCGATGCCTCTGGCGTCGGTTGGGCCGATGCTTCGGTCACGGGCGTGATGGTCTGGCTGGGTAACGTCGCGGTGACGTTGCAGGCACCGAAGTCTTCGGTCAACTGCGCCTGCATCGGCTGCAGGCTGCGGACGATCTCGTCGAGCCTGCTGGCATCCAATTGCCTTGCAGCCTCGGCGATGTCGTCGATGACGCCGTAAGCGTCCTGTGCTCCGGTCACCGCATCCAGGCACGCCTGATTGACCGTGATCTGGCCCGACGCTGCCACGCTCGACGCGGAGTCAGAAGTCGGCGTCGGGCTCGACACGGCGGAGGTCTGGTCCTGCGCCGTCGCGGCAGGCAGGTTGCCGGAACCTTCGCTGAGCAGGCCGACGACCACGGCACCGATGGCAACGCCGAGAACCAACGCTGCCGCCGCCAGCCACCACGGCCATGTGCGGGCGGATCCTCGTTGGTCGTTCGCCGGGGTTGACATGGTGCTCCTGTCTCGACTGTCGTGGCTCTCACCGGTTGTTCCCCGCTGGTCGGGTTCCAAGGCCCGAGTGTGACCGCTGATGCCGTCGCGGGTCAACGGCCGCCGAGTCTCAAGCGGGCAATTCAAGTAGACAACGATTGCGCAACGGTCGTGTTTGCGATGCCTACACAACGATCCCAGTGCGTTGTTGTCACCGATCCTGGGTACTGGGCCTGCGCCGATCCTTCCGAATACCAGCACACAAGGAGTGATGTGCACGTGCCGACCGCTGCGATGCCCGGCCGTCGTGCGGTCAAGGCCGTCGTGGTGCGGGTGGGTCGCGCCTATCTGGCGGCGGTGATCACCGGGCGTTGGCTGATCATCGGTGGTTGGGTCGCGGTGACTGTCATGCTGTCCGCAGCACTGCCGACGCAGAGCGCCGGCGGCGGTGGGGACTTCGGTGACTTGTTGCCACCGGACAGCGCTGCGGGACGGGTTCAGGAGCGGTCGCTCGAGCTGTTCGCGATTCCGGTGCTGTCCGAGACGTCGGTGGTCGTCCACGATCCCGACGGCCTCAGCGCGCTGACGCGAGCCGATGTCGTGTTGAGGGCCCTGTCCTTCGTGCAGGCATCACAGCAGGGTCGGACACCGGATGAGCGCAATCAGATCGTTGCCGCCGTTCCGATCCCGACAGCCACTCCGCACACCGCGGTCACCTACCTGTATTTCTCGGGTGGAACGCTGCTCAGCCCGGGGATGGAACTGGCTCAGGAGTATGCGGCACACTTCCACAACCAGGACGGCGTGCAGACTTTCGTGACCGGGATATCGCCTGCTCAACTGCGTCAGGGCGATTACCTCCTGGAGCGGCTTCACCTCTTCGAGATCGCAACGCTGGCGATGATTGCGGTGGTGGTCGGAATTGCCCTGCGGTCATTCGTTGCCCCGATCGTGGTCCTGGGGGTGGCAGGCTTCGGATACCTGGTGGCAGTACGGCTGCTGGGCGTCATGTCGGCGTGGTTGGGCATCGGACTGCCCGATCAGCTCGCACCGCTCCTGGCGGCCTTGTTGATCGGGGTGGTGACCGACTATTGCGTGCTGTTCTTCTTCGGCTTCCGAGACCAACTCAAGCGTGGCCTTGCGAAGCGGGAGGCGGTTCGGAAGGCCGTCCTCATCGAAGCACCGATCATCGCCATCGCCGGCCTGACCGTCGCCGCCGGAACCGCCGCCCTGGTGGCCGCGAACTTCTCGTTGTTCAAGGCGTTCGGGCCGGCGATGGCGTTGACGGTGCTTGTCGGCGTGGCCGTCTCGCTGACCCTGGTTCCGGCGCTCATGGCGATCCTCGGTCGCTTGCTGTTCCTGCCATGGAAGGGGGCGGTACGACCGCCCGTTCAACGGCCGCGCACCGTACGACGAACGAGCAGGCTCATCCGGATCGTTGCCGATCGGAGAGGCGCGCTCGCGGCGACCGCGCTGAGCGTCGGCATCCTTCTGCTCGCGGCGGCCCCGTTGACGCAGATGCGGTTGGATCTGTCCTTCACCTCGGGCCTGCCGGCCGACGACCCGGTGCAACAGGGCGCCGAGGTTCTGAACGGCTCCGCGATCAGGGGGGTCACCGCGCCCACAGAAGTGCTCGTCGAGGGGGACGGTGTCGCGAGTCAGCGGGAGGCCCTGGATCGGATGCAGTCTGCGATCGAAGCGGAGCCTGGTGTTGCCACCGTGCTGGGCCCGGCGCAGAACCCGCTCCCTGACACCTACGGGATCGTGTTCTCGCGGGACGGTGACGCGGCTCGGTTCGTGGTGATCCTGGACAGTGACCCGTTGGCTGCGCCCGCCATCACCCACCTTCGACAACTGGAGACACGACTGGACGACATCGCCAGAGAGTCCGGTCTTCGCGATGTCGAGGTGGCGGTGACCGGTCAGACCGCAATTGCCGCAGAATTGGCCGTCATCACCCGCGAGAATCTCTGGATCACCCTGCTGGCCGCGCTGGCAGTCGAACTGGTCATTTTGATTGCGTATCTCCGGGCCATCCCGGCCCCGGTCGTGCTGCTCGCCTCCAGCTTGTTGGGCGTGGCCGCGGCGCTGGGCTTGACCGTGGTGGTGTTCCAGGGATTGCGGGGTAACCCGGGTCTGACCTTTTACGCGCCCTTTGCGACCGCCGTCCTGCTGCTGGCATTGGGTTCGGACTACAACGTCTTCACCGTCGGCTCGATTTGGAACGAGGCCGCGCGCCATCCGTTGAGCACCGCGATCGCCCGGGCGATGCCGGCCACGAATCGGGCGGTCGGTACGGCCGGGGTGATCCTCGCGGCGACCTTTGCCATGGTGGCGATCATCCAATTGGAGACGTTCCGGCAGATTGCGTTCACCATGTCCGTCGGTTTGCTGATCGACACCTTTCTGATCCGGCCGGTGTTGACCCCGGCGCTGCTGACCCTGATGGGGTCAGCAGCCAGTTGGCCGAGCCGGCGGATCCGGACCTCCCCGGTGCCGCACGGGCAACTGCATGAGCACGCCTCGGCCGCAGCTCAGCGGCCGACGTCCGCGCTGTCCGGCGCCGATACGGACCCCGACTCCCGCGAGACCGCCGCGGCGGTTCTCCCGTGACCGGCCGCGGCGGGGTCGGCCGTCGTCGCCGCTTTCGCCGTTCCGTCGTCCTCCCGCTCGGTATCGTCGTGGCGATGCTGGGCGCGCTCTGGGTGCTGGACCTTGTTGCCCGCACCGGCGCGCAAGGGTTGCTTGCCCGCAACATCCAGGCAGAGACTGGCGTCGAAGCAACACCTCGGGTCGAGATCAACGGCGCCTTCTTCTTGCCCCAGGTGCTCAGCGGGCGCTACGACAGCGTGCAGATCGGACTGGTCGACCTGAACGGCGGGCCGCTACGGGTTGCGAGCCTCAACGCGGAGCTTCGGGGCGTGCGACTGCCGTTTCACGACGTTTTGGTCGGAAATGCCACGTATGTCGTGATCGACAACGCCAGCGAGCAGGCGTTGATCACCTTTGACGACCTGAATGCCTTCCTCGAGTCCACCGACCGGGCGGTCCGAGTGGAGCCTGGGGCCGACGGTAACGTTCGGCTGACCGCCACCGTGGAGCTGTTGGGACGGGAGATCTCCGTTTCCGCGGACGCCGAGATCTCCGCTGCCGACGGAGCCGTTGCCATCCGACCCACCCGACTGAACACCGAAACAGACCTCGACGCATCAAGTGAGGCGTTGCTCGGTCGACGGCTCACGGTCATCGTGCCGATGGATCCTCTCCCGTTCGGCCAGCAGGTGACCGACATCCGGATTGTGGACTCGGGTTTCGTGGTCAATGCGTCGGGTAGCAACGTCGTGGTCGCCGAGGGACAGGACATCAGTCCTTCCGGGTGAGCCCGGCTGTACATGCTGCGCAACAGGTGTCATGACCGAGACGCGTCGCAGTGCTCAGGTATCGAAACGGTCACGGTTGCGTGCATGTGGTTTGCGGTGCTGTCACAAGGACACTGAACCCGTGACCAACAATCGACCCGGCGGACGAAAAGGGTGAATTGATGATGTTGACCGGTCTGGTAGTTGTCAGCGCGATCCTCCTGTGTGTGGTGCTGCGGCGCGCTCTATCGCCTCGCCGCACTCGGTTTGCAGTTCTGATCTCCGCAGCGACGCTGCTGGCGGTGGCGGGCTGTTCCTCGAACACCATGGACACCAACACACCCGACCTCAGCTCGGACCTATCGTCGGCTGTCGAAACGATGATGTCGACACCATCTGCCGACGCTCCGTCGGCGGGCATGTCGTCCGGAACCGAGATGTCCACAGATGGATCCGCCACCGGGTCCGAGGGTTCGGCCACTTATCCCCCGGACCAGGCGCAACTGTGCCAGGCCCGGGATGATCTGCAGGCTTCGTTGGGGGAACTCACCTCGCCGGCGCTGCTGACGCAGGGTGCCAGTGCCATCGGGTCGGCGGTCGATCAGGTGCAGAACGACCTGGACGCGGTGGTGACAGCGGCACAGCCGGAGCTGAAGCCGCAACTCGATGCCGTGCAGACGTCCCTGGAGCAACTCCGCAGCGCGGTCGGCGACCTCGGCGACGGTGGCATTGCGCAGAACGTGCAAGCGGTGGGCAGTGCGGCCGGCGACGTGGGTTCGGCGTCAACCGACCTGCTCTCGGAGCTCGACAAGATCTGCGGAAGCTGAACCTTGACGACGAGCGGGACCGGGAGCTTTCCCGGTCCCGCTCTGTCGTGTGCAAGTGCAGTCGCAATGGTTGACGAGGCGGCTACCGCTGTCGCCGCGTGTAGGCCTTGCGGAACGGGGCCGACGTCAGTCCGAATGCAACCACGCTGACCGCGACCGCCAGCGTGCCGGCCGCGAAAACTCGGGGGTCGCTCACGCCTTCCTCTGCGCTGAGAGCCAAGTAGAAAACCGCACTCACCCCGACCGGGCCGAACCATCCGGCGAACAGTGCGTCCGGGAGGGTCAAGCCGAGCGGCTTGGACAGCATCAGAACGAACGGCAAACGCCGGACGAGCAGCACCGCGGCGACGAAGCCCAATGCCGCCGGGCCGAACATTGCCCACTGCTCCCAGGGCAGCGTGACGCCGAGAAGTAGGAACAACGGTAGAACCGCGTACCGGTTGATCGCCTCGTCAATACCGTCCTGAGGTTCCCGATCGCTGCCGGGCGCCATGTAGTTGTAGCCGAGGCCGGCCACGAAAGCGCCCAGCACACCATCGGTCTCGGCCAACCGGCAGACCCCGAGCACGGCAACGGCGAGCAGCAACGTGAAAGCCAACCTGGGCCCGTTCTCCAGGTCGCGGTGTCTGGTCGCAGCCCGCAATGCCCAACCGGCAAGTCCACCCATGGCGATACCGATGAGTGATGCGCCCAGCACCTGCCAGGCGATCCTGCCGATGCTCGCGACGACATCCCCGCCGGGTGTCGCGAAGGCGATGGCGACGGCGACCAGAGGCAACGCCAGGCCGTCATTGGCTCCGCTCTCGACGGTCAGCATCCGCCGCAGCCGCCCCGGAATACCGTGTTCAGCGGGTTTCCCGGTGACCACCGACGCTGCCAGGACGGGATCGGTCGGGCTCAGGCAGGCGCCGATCACGGCTGCCAGCGCAACCGGTACTCCGAGCAGCAACGCGGCCACCCCGCCGACCAGGGCGGCCAACGGCATCACGAGCACCAGGAGCACGACGACCGCACGCAACACCGGTCGTAGTGATGCGGCGGGGAACCGCAGAGCCGCCGCCATCACCGACCACGCCAGCAACAGCCGGCTTCCTTCGAGTAGAAAGAGCTCACGTGTCTGCTCCGACAGATCCACCAGGTCGAGGAGCTGTGGGCCCACCACCACGCCCAACAGCAGCGCTGTCATGGGCTCGCTGAGGGGGAGATTCCTGATCGACCGGCTGAACAAGGCAAGTACCAGGCCGGCGGAGCCGATGACGGCATAGACAACGTGGACGTCTTTCACGGGACTCCATTTTCCTTTCCTGCAGTTCGCGCGTCCGACACGCCGGACCTCTCAGCAGTTCCCCCATCACGCCGTACTCATGTATCGGCTGCATTCGGCGGTGTGCCGGTGAGCTGAACGGGGAACCCTTCATCAAACAACCGGAGGGAGTACTGATGTTCTACGACGGCTGGCAGGGACCACTGAGGGTTGTCGTGGTCGGACTGGCCGCCTACGTCAGCCTCATCGCTCTGCTGCGCATCTCCGGCAAACGAACCCTTTCCAAGTTGAATGCCTTCGACTTCGTGGTGACGGTCGCTCTCGGATCGACGCTCGCCACGGTGCTGCTGTCCTCGGATGTCGCGCTCCTCGAAGGGCTGACGGCACTGTCACTGCTCATCGGACTGCAATATGCGGTCGCATGGGCCTCGGTACGGAGCCAGCGGGTGGAACGCCTGGTGAAATCCGAAGCGACCCTGGTGTATCGGGACGGCTATTTGCGATCTGCGATGCGGAGGGAACGGGTGACGCCGGACGAATTACTGCAGGCGGCCCGTGGCCAGGGTCACTCGGATCTCGGCGGTGTAACAGCAATCGTCATGGAAACCGACGGCACCCTCAGCATTCTGGCCGAAGCGCCGCCCGCATTGACGTCGGACGAGGAACAGGAGCACGGCCAGCGGCCTGGGTGAGGCGGTGCGGTGCGGCGCGGGCTGAACCGACCAACAAGGATGGCTGCATGGACGCTATCGCTCTGCTAGGGCTCCTCGTGCTGGGTGTCATCGTCTTGACACCGGTCGCCGATCGGATCGGGATACCACAGCCGGTCGTGTTGACGATCTACGGGCTGGTGCTGGGGATCATCCCGTTCGTTCCCGCCCCCGACCTCAATCCCGAATGGGTTCTGCCGCTGGTGTTGCCACCGCTGCTGTTCGCTGCGACGCAGAACTCCTCTGTGCGTGAGCTCCGTGCTGCTGCGCGGCCCATCCTCGGGTTGGCTGTGGGGTTGACGTTGGTCAGCGCTATTGCTGTCGCGGTGGTCGGTCACGCGCTCGGCCTGCCATGGTCGGTCGCCGCCGTCCTGGGGGCTGTCGTGTCGCCGCCGGACCCGGTGGCCGCCAGCGCAGTGGCAAGTCGACTCCATCTGCCGGCCAGGCTGGTCACGCTGTTGGAAGGCGAGGGACAGTTCAACGACGCCACGGCGTTGGTGCTCTACCAGTTGTCCGTGATGGCCGTGGTCGCAGGCGGTGTCACCATCGCCGAGGTAGGTCTCAGCCTCCTGGTCGCCGTCCTCGGGGGCGCTCTGATCGGATTCGTCGGCGGCTGGTTGACCCGCCGCGCACTTCACCTGCTGCACGATGCCGCGACCGAGACGACGGTCACCTTGGCGGTCCCGTTCGCCCTGTACCTGGCGGCCGATGAGGTCGGCGCGTCCGGAGTGTTGGCGGTGTTGGTCGCCGGGCTCTACCTTCGCGCCACGCTGAACCGAGAGGTGACCTCCGCCGGCTGGTTGCTGGGTCGCTCGGTCTGGCGGTACGTCGAGTTTGCGGTCAGCGGAATCCTTTTCGCTTTCCTCGGTGTCGAGCTGACCAGCGTGTTCGGGAATACGCAGTTGCTCGATGACGCGCCCACACTGACGGTTGCCGCTGCTGTCATCGGAGTCCTGATCGTGCTTCGGAGCGCAGCGATGTTCGGAGCGTCGCTCCTGGCCGGTCGACGGGCTCAGCGCTCGGGCTCGGCGGTCCCCTACAGCTGGCGGGAGTCAGCGGTGGCGTCGTGGGCGGGCATGCGCGGTGTGGTCACTGTGGCCACCGCGCTGGCGCTGCCGGTGACGGTGGCCGGCGGGGGTTCTTTTCCGGCGCGCGAAGAGGTCGTGCTGGTCGCGTTGCTGGTGGTGCTGGTCACCCTGGTGGTACAGGGCCTGACGCTGGCCCCGCTCATCAAGCGCCTCGGGGTAGCCAGTGATGCCGACGTGCAGGCAGATGCTCGACGATTGCACCGGGTGGTCGCCCAGGCCGGACTCGAGCATCTGCGCCGCGTCGAGGGTCTTGATCCGGATGTCCGCACTGCCGTGCTCGAGCAGTACGAGAGCAGGTTGCGGTATCGCCGTCAGGTTGAGGGTCTTGTCGACGGGGATCTCGGCGGTGAGGACGCCGGAGAGCAGCTGCGAGAGCTCCTTGCAGAAGCAACGGAGGCAGAACGGGAGGCTGTGCTGGAGGCCCGCCGCACCGGTGACGTCAGCACAGCGGCCGCCGAGGAGGTCATGTTCGATGTCGAGGCGCGAGCCTTGCGCTACGACTCCTGACGCTGCGGAGCCCGGTTCTGAGCGACGTAGGAATCGGGATCCTTGTCCGCAGTACTGATTCCACCGGCGTGCTCGGACTCATAGGCGATGAACTCGACAGCGATGTCATGGCGCAGCTGCAGGTCGGCGTGCCGACGGAAATCGGCAAGGTCGTCCCGTTCCTCCTCTGCCATGTGATCGCCGTTGGCGGTCCGGGCGGCGCGGATTCCATCCCACCAATCCTTGGTCCCGACCGAATGGCTGTCCGTCTTGGCGATGGCGTCCCGGATCTCGTTGTGATCCTTGATTGCATCGGCTGTTTCATCCTGTGGGCCATCCTCGTTCTTCGGTCCGGCGCCGATGCGCAGCAGTTGCGGGTAGAAGAACAATTCCTCCGCCTCCGCGTGAACCTCGAGCAGGATCTTCAGGCGCTCCCAGACCGCTGACAGCGTGGCCGGGTCGCCAGGGTAGAGATCATCGAGTTGGGCGAACATCTGACGCTGCTCGTGATGTTGGTTCAGGATGACCTCGGTGATGTCCATCTGGCTGGTGTCTCCGTCTCTGTCTGTGAGGACTGTCCTCATACATGATGTCAGTGGCGCACAATCATTGCGGTGCCGCAATGAGTGGCTCTGGTGCGTTGGGAACTTTGTCGGGCGGGGTGATCCGGGCAGTCGCTTCCAGGTGCAGTGCGTGCACAAACGCCTGCGGAAGGTTGCCCCGCATCTGGTACTCGGTGGCGTCGTATTCCTCGGAATACAACTGTGGCGGGCCACAGCAACTGCGGGTGCGCTCGTACCAGGCGGCCGCTTCAACCGGCCGGTGTTGTTGGTTCAGCGCCAGGCTGAGGAGGAAACCGCAAAATGTGAAGGCTCCCTCGGCCGCGGCGAGTGGGCGCTCATCGTGCCGGAATCGGTAGGCGTAGCCATTGACGGTCAGATCCTGCTGGTATGCAGCCAGTGTTGCCAGGGTCCGCGGGTCGTCAGGGGGGATCGCGCCGCGGAGCGCGGGCAGCAGCAAAGCGGCGTCCAAGCCCGGGTCGTCCGGCGAGCGTTGCCAGCGGCCCGTGGGATGCAGCGAGTTCGCCGAAGTGTGTGCAGTGATCTCATCGGCAAGGGAGAGCCAGTCCGCAGCCGAGCCGGCCGGCGGCAGATGCCTGGAGATCGCCCGCAGACCGGCCGCGCAGATCAGCCTGCTGTGCGTCCATTGCCTGTTGTCGATCTCCCAGATTCCGGCGTCGGGCTCGGTCCACCGAGTCGCGATGGCATCGGCGGCAATGGTGGCGGCGCGCCAGGAATCGATGGTCATCCGGTCACGGTCGGCCGCGCCGCTGAACAGCAGCAGGCTTTCCCCGAAGACGTCGAGTTGGAATTGCCGGTTGACCCAATTGCCTATCCGGTTGTGGCCGCCCGGATAGCCGGGTAGGTCCACCTCGTGCTGATCCGGGACCCGTCCGGCATCGATGGTGTAGGCAGGGGCCATCCGGTCACCGTCCGCCAACAGGCGATCGGTCACGAACCGTACGGAGCTCTCCAACAGGGGGTGGTCGCCCGTTGCCGCGACGGCCTGTCCGGCGTAGCACTGATCCCGGATCCAGACATAGCGGTAGTCATAATTCCGACCTGCTTCTGCGCGCTCAGGGAGGCTCGTGGTGGCGGCTGCCACCATCCCGCCGGTTCGACTGGTCAGCCCGCGGAGCACCGCGAAGGAATGTTGGGCGTCCTGCGGGGTATGGCACCGCCGAAGATCGGGAACAGCGTCGGCCCACTGATTCTCGGTGGCCCTCCAGGCATCCGACGATTCGGGTGGGTCTGCCGGAAGTGTTCGGTCACTGATCTCCAGGATCAGGTCATGGTGCTCACCGCAAGAGACGTGCAGATCCAGGACCAGACCGCCGGCCGAGTTGTTGCCGGCGTCGCGGGCACGCGCCGCGCCCGACCACCGCAGATGAAGCTTTCCTGATCGGGCGGTCCACAGTCCGGCGTTTCGGTGCCGGTCGCGCATCTGTTCCTTGTCGAAACCGGATCGCGGGTCGAGGACGATCTGCACGCGGGCGTCGGTGTCAACGGCGGTGATGCGGCGGAGGATGACCGCACGGTGCTGCTCGCCCGGAAAGCACAGCGCATCACGGCTTTCGATGATGCCGCTGTGGGTGACCCACCGGCTGTGCCAGATGAGCGTCCCAGGTTCGTAGTAGCCGCCCCACACGTGTGGGGCGACGGGTGTGATCGCATACCGGGACAGGCCCCCCAGCAGAGCACCGAAGACCGCGTCGTCATGCCAGGCGGGCGCGCACATCCAGACGATGTTGCCGTGCGGACCGATGAGGGCACCACGTTCGCCGTCGGCCAGCAGTGCGTACTGCCGAAGCGTCTGAGGCGCGGACCGGTCTGCGCGATCCGATCGGCGTACCGATGCGCTCATCGGGTCCGCCCGGTGAAGGCCATGATCCCCGCCACCGCCGACGCGGCGGCCACCGTTCCGCTCAGGATCGCCGAGTGCCGATACCGCGGTAGCAAGCGACATGCGGCGGCCATCGTGACGGCGTGACTCAGATCGACGGCAACCCCGATCCCGATGACCGCTCGAGTCGGCCGCATGCCAACTGCGATGCCCTGCAACAGCTGTCGCAGTCCGAGCACGCGCACCACCCACGTCGGCGGTGTTTGCTCGCCCCCGGCCGCCCACCGCACGATCGCAACGGGGCGTGCGGCGATGCCCGCACCGAGGAGCGCCGTGCCGGCGCCCCACAGGCGAGCAGACCAGAACGGTGACTGGCTCATGTGCGGCGTAACAGCGTGATGGCGCCCACCGCCGCCGCGACCGCGGCCGACCCCGCTGCGGCCAGCAGCCCATGGTGCTGAGAGGCCCACAGCTGCGGATCGGTGGCGTGTGAGCGACGGTCGAACTCGCCGTGCGCGCCGAAGTCCTTTCCGTCTGTGCCATCGGCCGGCTCCCAGAGATTCTCGGGCGAATCGGGGTCCTGGGGTTGGTCGGTTTGTTGGCCCTTGATGCCGGTCCGGGCCAGGTAGCGGTCGAGCAGGCCAGGGGCGACGGCATTGCCGGTCAGTGTCAATGCCGTGCTGGTACCCACCCAGTACTCCCGACGCCGCGGGTGATCGGCGGCGAAGACAACGGCACGAGCTGCCATCTCAGGTTGGTAGATCGGCGGGACGGGTTGTGCGTGGTGTGGGAGCCGGGTCAGCAGCCAGGAGAACTGGGGGGTGTTCACCGCCGGCATCTGAACCATCGTGACGGAGATGCCGGACTTGTCGTGCAGGAGTTCGCAGCGCAGTGCCTCGTTGAAGCCCTGAATGGCGTGTTTCGCGCCGCAATAGGCGGTCTGCAAGGGAATGCCGCGGTACGCCAGGGCGGAGCCGACCTGCACGATGGTGCCCCTGTCGCGCGGGCGCATCCGCTTCAGTGCGGCCATCGTGCCGTAGACATACCCGAGGTAACTCACCTCGGTGACCCGGCGGAACTCAGCCGGTTCGATGTCGGTGAAATGTGCGAACACGGAGCTGAACGCGACGTTGACCCACACGTCGATAGGCCCCAGTTCCTGCTCGACGCGGTCTGCGGCGTCGTTCACCTGCTGTGCGTCGGCGACGTCGGTCGGGATGACCAGTGCCCGGCCACCGGCATTCTCGACGTCCCTGGCCGCTCCGTTCAGCCCTTTTTCGCCGCGTGCCAGGAGGGCAACGTCGGCACCTCTGGCGGCGAACGCGACGGCAACTGCCCTGCCGATCCCGCCGCTGGCACCTGTGACCACAACGGTTCGATGCTCCATTGCGTGTTCTCCCTTCTCCCCGCCAGAGCCAGTACCGGCCACGAGAAAGGTTCCCGGCTATCGCCGAATAATGCATGCCATGTCGCAAACATTGCGACGTTCTCAACAGTCGCGCTCCCGGCCGGCCGGACACGCGGTTGCTTCCCAGGTTCAGCTGCCGGTTGTCATCCCTGACTCGTCGCCCACGTCGAGACCGCTCGTGCGGTCTGGGCTGGGCCAAAGATTTTCCACTTCGGTCGAGCCCGGTGTCAGTTGACTTGGGCAAGGCGAAGGTGGCCGGCGGGCCCGGTTCGGGTCCCGCTCAGGCCGCGCAGCCGGTGCTCTATCGAGGTCCGTGCGAATTTGTCGAACCCGTCGGATTCCCGATGTCGCCAAGCGAGGACGGCCTCTGCCAGGCCCAGTTGGACGGCATCGTCGACTCCCGGACCCGCTGCGCCGTCGGTGTCCGACTCGTCGGCAAAGGCACGTGCCATCGGCAGGTAGTAGCGAAAGACCGCATCCTCGGCGCAGTCGAGGGGCTGCGGCCCCTTCCCGGCACGGGCCTGGTTCAAGGCATCCCACAATGCCTGCCCGTGGCTCCCGCGGTCCTGGCCCGGCTGCCCTGACGCCATTCTTACTCCTGACCGAATCCTGATAGTCGCTCTGCGCATCGGGTGGGATGCGATTGAGGAATTGTGATATCCGACATGGAAAATACGCAACGAGACCGCGATGTCCGGCTTCGTCACTTCGACGCTACCGACTCCCGTACGCGTCAACCGCGAGCGAAAGGCAATCGTTACCCGAGCACGTCAACGCCGGAACCACGGGGGATCGACGTTCCCCAGCCGATTGTCAGGTACTCGTCAGGGGTATTCGGTCCAGCTCGGAGGAGAATAGGGTTCACTGAGTGTCGGATCCTCGCCCAGGCGTGTCCTTCGCCGGCGAACGGATTGCGGCAATGCGTGACGCGGCGCAGTTTCTTCGTCGCTCGCGGTGACACGCTCCGCCCGGCGGGATCGAATGTTGAGAGAACAGCATTCTCAGTTCGAGAACCACCAAGCCACCACGGAGTGACTCGACGATGCGACCTGCTTTTCGTTCCGGCGCGCATGCCGAAGGTTCTGCGAACACCGTGGGTATGCGCCGTTTCGGGACCCGGGCCATGCTCGGCTGGGTGGCGGTCGTTCTCGGTGCGGCGCCGTTCCTGTTGCTCTGGCTGCTCGTGCAACGCGCCTGGACGCCATTGGCGGTGCTCGACGGGGATGTGGCCGCCGCCCTGAACGCTGTCGTGAGCCAGTCACCCTTGGCGGTGAGCGTGCTGAGCGCGGTGACCGATCTCGGCGGCACCGGAACCGCGGTCCTGCTGTTCATCTTGGCCACGCTGTTCCTGATCATCAGGCGGCAGCGGCGGTTGGCGATGTTCGTCGCAACGACCGGGATCGGTCTGGCGGTTCTGGGGCCGGTCACGAAGGCGATCGTCGACCGGGCACGGCCGGTGGTCGCCTCGCCGGTGACCGACACTCCCTCCAACGCGAGCTTCCCGAGTGGACACGCCATGACCGCGCTGGTGACCTTCGGGACGCTGTTGCTCCTGACGCTGCCCGGAGTCCGCCGCCGCACCCGCCCGTGGCTGATAGCCGGGACGGTGTTGATCGTGGTGGCCGTCGGCCTCACCCGGCTCGCACTCGGCGTCCACTTCGTCTCGGATGTGCTCGCGGGGTGGGCGCTCGGTGCAGGGTGGTTGGCCGTCACGGTCGCTGCGTTCCAGATCTGGCAACACGACCGGGGAGTGGACCCCGATGAGCCCCTCGACCCGCTGCACATCGAGCCGGAGCAGGCGATTCGGCCGGCACCCTCAGCCGGTCCCGTCCTTCCTCAGGGCCGGGCAACGATCGGGCGGCTACTGACCGCAGCGGCGGCCCTGTTGGTCGGGATCAGCCTCCTTGGTCTGCTGGTCACCAGGGTGCTGGACGACACCTGGCTGGGCCGGTTCGACCGCGAAGTCGTGCAGTGGTTCGTCCAGCTGCGCACCAGCGATCTGACCACGGTCATGCAGACGATCGGCACCTTGTCCGGAACGTGGACGGTGATCGCCGTCGGCCTGTCGCTGGCCGTGCTGTCGCTCGCCGTCACGAGATCCTGGCGTCCCGTCGTCTTCGTCGTCCTGATCCTGGTCGGTGAGGTGCTGCTGTACCTGCTCAGCGCCCAGGCGGTCAACCGGCTTCGTCCGCACGTTGCGGACCTCACCGGTGTGCTTCCCTCCGCGGCGAGCTGGCCGTCGGGCCACGCCGCTGCTGCGGTCGCTTTGTACGGGGCAGTCTCCGCTGTTGTCCTGACCTATGTTCGCAGCCGATGGCGGTGGGCGATCCTGGCGCTGCCTGTGCTGCTTGCCCCGTTGATCGGCATCTCCCGGATCTACGTTGCGGCCCACTACCCGACCGATGTCCTGGCCGGCTTGCTGCTCGGCGGAATCTGGGTGACCACGTGCGCGTATCTGATGTTCGGACCGTCCCGCAGGCTCGCTTCGATCGACAACCCGCCCACTGAAGCGGCACTGGCGGTGAGGTCGTGAAGAGCGGCCGGCATGTCCCGGCTGCCGCGGCCACGGCCACCGGCGCGGCAGTGTTGACCGCGATGACCGCACGTCGGGCATGGGCGCGAAGGCTTGCCGATCGGATGACAGGATCGCCGCCGGCCGTCCGGACCGACGACGGGGTAGACCTGCACGTCGAGACCGGCGGAACGCCCGCCGCGCCGGTGACGGTCGTGCTCTGTCACGGGTTCGGCGCAAGCGCCGAGATGTTCGGCCCGCAGTGGTCAGCGCTCGGCGGATGCGCCCGGCTGATCCGCTACGACCAGCGGGGGCACGGTCACAGCGGCTGGGCAGGCCCTCGGTCGGCCACAGTGGATCGGCTGGGTCTCGACCTCGGGCAGCTGATCGACGAGTTGACCGGCGACGGGCCCGTCGTGGTCGCCGGGCACTCGATGGGCGGCATGGCCGTGCTGGCGCTCGCCGGTCAACGGCCGGAGCTCTTCGGCACCAGGATCACCGGAGTCGCCCTGCTGTCGACCCGCGCTGCGCCGCTTCCCGAACTCGGGTCCTCGGCCATGGCATGGCCGCGGATGAGGATGGCAATGTCGGCCGCCGGAGCATGGCTGATCTGGTGTGCGGCACCGCTGATCGGCGTTCTCCAGCCATTGCGGGCCAGGTGGACGAAGCGTCTTTTGCGCCGTCGGCTGTTCGCCGAGAAACCCCCTCCCTCTGCTGTCCAGGCAATGATTTCGATGTCGGCCGGCGTTCCGGCCGAGGTCCTGTCCGCCTACCTGACGGGCCTGGCCCGCTACGACCAGCGGCACGCCGTCAGCGTGCTGCGTGCCGTCCCTGTGCTCGTCCTCGCCGGCACGGAGGACGCCACGATCCCGCCGCGCTCGGCAGAACGGATGACCGAGGAGATCGGGGATCTGGCCGCGCTCGTGCTGGTGGACGGCGCGGGGCACATGGTGAACCTCACCCACGCCGACACGGTGAACTCGGCGCTGGAAGACCTCCTGGCCAGGGTCCGAGCCCATTCCGACGAACGGAGCACACGATGACCCGCTGGCTCAAGCGCATCAGTCTGGCCGTGGCCGGGTTCCTGGTGCTGCTACTGGTGTACGGGGTGCTGATCGAGCCACGGGTGATCCTCGACGAGCCGCACGCCGAGGTGACCCTGCCGCGGTTGCCGGAGGACCTCGCGGGCACCGAGATCGCCGTCCTGTCCGACTTCCAGCTCGGCATGTGGTTCGCGAATCACGGCATGGTCGAACGGGCCGTGCAGGCGACGGTTGATGCCCAGCCGGACATCGTGCTGCTCGGTGGTGACTTCGTGTACAGCTCCGACCCGGGCATCCAGACCCAGACCGACACGCTCCTTGACCTGCTGGACCCGCTGCTGAGTTCCGGCATTCCTACCTACGCGGTGATGGGTAACCATGACTACAAGGTGGACGCGGCGACGGAACTCACCACCGCGCTGGAAGCGGTCGGCATCACCGTCCTGCGCAATGCGGCCGTCCCGGCCCTCGGAAACGGCGATGATCCGGCCGAACAGTTGTACGTCGTCGGGATCGGTCCCGAGGTGCCGGATCTGGTCGATGTCGATGCGGCGCTGGCCGACGTGCCCGACGGTGCACCACGGGTGGTCCTGATGCACAACCCCACCGTGTTCGACCAGCTTCCGGCCGGAAGCGCCCCGCTCACAGTGGCGGGGCATACCCACTGCGGCCAGGTGGCCATCCCGGGCACCCCTGACTGGTCCTACCTGGCCCTGACCAGCGAGGAGCAGGTCGTCGCCGACGGATGGGCCCCCGAGGGCTACGGGGCGGATGGCAACCGGATGTTCGTCACCTGCGGGATCGGCTTCAGCGTGGTACCCATGCGGATCAACGCGCCGCCCCAGGTCGCCTACTTCACACTTGAGCCCGCAGCCTGACCCGCCGGTGCGTTCTTCGGACCGTCGGACTGGGTGAACCAGTACAGGTAGGTCAGCGGCGGCAACACCAGCACTGCGGCCAGCGCGACGGCAACGAGCAGCCCGACGAGAGTCGCCGGGGCGCCGGCCCCGTCCGCGATGGTGACCTGGTCGACCAGCAGCCACGGGTACTGGCCGACGCCCCAGCCCATCAAGACCGAACCGACCGCAATCACCGCGGTGATCCTGGCCGGGCGGTATCTGCGCCGGGCGAGCAGGGCCAGTGTGCCCAGCCCGGCCAGTCCGGACAGGATGACCAGCGGCGCCGCGCGGCCCTCGAGTCCCGCACTGAGGGTGGGCGCGTCGCGCTGCAGCGGGATCAACGCCGCGAACACCACAGCACCGGTGACGATCCCGACGGTGAGCGTTTGACGGCGCAGCGATTCGGCGAGCGTGTCGGAACCGCCGCGCTCGGCGTCGGTCGTCAGGAAAACGCCTGCCAGGAAGGCGCAGGTGCCCACAGCGATCAGCCCGCCGAACATCGACGTCGGCGTGAGCCACGATGCCCACAGGTCGCCGTTGCCGTCAGCCGGGACGCGGCCGGATGCGATCGCGCCGGCCACCGCGCCGAGGAAGAACGGCGTGATGAGCGACGATCCGGCGAAAAAGGCGCCGAACAGCCGAGCCTGGTCGAGTGTGGCGGCGTACTTGCGGAACGCAAAGGCTGCGCCGCGCAGAACGATGCCCAGCAGCGCCAGCAGGAACGGAACGAACAACGTGCTGGTGGCGGCCGCGAAGGAGGAGGGGAAGCCCGTCCACCAGGTCACGAGGATGTAGATCAACCAGACGTGGTTGGCCTCCCACACAGGTCCGATGCTGTGGTCGACAAGGGTGCGCAACTGGGCGCCCCGGACACTGCCGCCCGCGGTCGCGTCGTAGAACCCCGAACCGAAGTCCGCGCCGCCGAACAGCCCGTACGCCACAACGCCCGCGAACAGCGCCGCAGCAACCATCAGCTCGAGAGTCATCGCGACGTGGCCTGCTGCTCGGGACCGTAAGGGCTGGGCAGGTTTTCGTTTCCCTCCCGCCATCGGCGCGCCATCGAACGCAGCACAATGACGGCGCCCACAGTCATTCCGGTGTACAGCACGAGGGTGCCGGTGAAGGTCCACCAGATTCCCGGGTTGTCGGTGACAGCGTCCTCGGTGCGCAGCACCTCCCACACGACCCACGGCTGCCGGCCGACCTCGGTGGCCACCCAGCCGCTTTCCATCGCGATGACGGCCAACGGGCCGGCGATCACGGCGAACCGCAGGAACCACTTGTGCGTCAGCAGGTCCCGGCCCCGCCAGCGCAGCAGCCAGTAGACAAGCACCGCAAGGGCCAGCAGCATCCCGATCCCGATCATCGACTGGAAGGCGATATGGGTGATGTTCACCGGGGGCCAATTCTCCCGAGGGATGGTGTCCAGGCCCTGGACGGGCAGGTCGAACGAGCCCCGTGCGATGAACGATCCCCATGCCGGAATTTCGAGGTACCACCGAGGCTCACCGTCGATGAGCAGGCCACCGAGCCGGAGCGGCGCCGGCTGTTCGGTCGTGGTGGCCAGTTCGAAGGCCGCAAGCTTGCCCGGCTGGACATCGCCCAGCCGCATCCCGAGCAGGTGGCCGACGACCGGCTGCAGCAGCGCCGCGACCGTGGCGAACACAAATGGGACCGTGAAGCCGAGCCGGTGGTGCTCGTCGCGCCGGCCGCCCAGCATCCCCGCCGTGTACACGGCGGACACCACGAACCCGACGACCATGAAAGCCGCGACCCACATGTGGGCCGCCTGAAGCAGCGCTCCGGTGTTGAACAGGACCGCCCACGGGTCGACGTCGGTCACCTGACCGTCGACGATCCGGAATCCGGTGGGCATGTTCATCCAGGCGTTCACGGACACCACGCAGTAGGTGCCGACGACCCCCGCTGCGGCCATGGGCAGCAACATCATCAGGTGCAATCGCGGCGGCATCCGGTCCCAGCCGTACAGGTAGAGACCGAGGAAGATCGCCTCGATGAAGAAGGACAGCCCCTCGAACGCGAACGGCAGGCCGAGCACGTCACCGAAGGGCCCCATGAGCCCGGGCCACAGCAGGCCCATCTCGAAGCTGAGCACAGTGCCCGACACGGCGCCGATGGCGAAGAGGACGGCGGAGACCTTCGCCCACCGCTTGGCCAGACGCAGCGCGACCGGGTCTCCGCGCACCAGACCACGCCGATGCACCACGAAGATCATCGTCGGAAAAGCCACGCCGAAACACGCAATGATGATGTGCCAGCCGAGCGAAAAGGCCATCTGCTGCCGGGCGGGCAACAATCCTGCAGGGTCCTCTGCGGCGAGCGCGAAGGCGCCGAAGTCCAAGATCGACATCATGTGACTACCCATACCCGCGCGGCCGGGTCCTAAACGAGGGCGACATCAACGACGCCCCGAATACTCTGGCGGAGAGATCCGGAGGTGAGCAGCGACAATTCCGGCAGCACACCGGAAAACAAGTTACGTCTTTTCTTCATCATCGTTGTCGCTGCGCGCATACAACGCAGAGCGTGATGCCGCGTTCGCGGCATGGGGGTCAACGATCAGCGCCGACCTCGGTCCAAACCTCCAGCGAACAGCCGCTTTCGCCGAGCAGCCACCTGCAGTAACCCCGTCGGGAACCCTGCAGTGTCAGAAACCTGTGCGACTGGTGCGGTGTTGCTCGAGTTCCAGTCCGCTCATGCTGTCGTCGATCTCGCCGGGATCGGCCGGGCTCGTCGCCTTTCGATCGGTGGCGGCTTCGGGTTCGGTCAATGGAGACGATTTCCAGGTATCGGTGACCTCGGCAAGTCGATCCGTTGAATCCTCGTCCTGAGGGTGGGTTCGCGGGTCCATCGGTGTACTCCCAACGCTCGCGGTTCGACAAGGTGTCCCGCATGACGCCAATCATTCTGAACTGATGCTCATATTGAACGAACGGGACCATTTCTCGCAGCCGGTCGTTCAGTCCGGCTATTCATCATTGTCTCCCGAGGTGTGTGCCTTGATCTGACGGTCACCTGACGATTGGGTGGGGATGCCCTTCACCGGCCTGTCGCCGGTCGATGTGGGAGGAACAAGGCATCTGCAACTCGCTTGACAGCAGGCCGCAACGTCGTCGGCCGACCTTGGCTTCATGACAACTCACCAGAGAACCCACGGATCGCCTGCCGCCGCGGTCGATACCGACAGCTCGAGCCGCACGAGCTCGACGAGCGGCATCCCGACATCGCAGCACAGCTTCGATCACGGACTGCGGAGTAGCTTCAACGCCTGGTTCTTCGGGTCGCTCGATGGCTACTTCAACCACATCCTCGGGCCGCACAAGGCAGGGGCATTCGAGGGAATCAGCCAGGCAACCGTGGTGGAACGGGAGCGGGAGCGGGCGCCAACATGGAGCGACTCCGGCCAGGCACCCACCTCATCGCAGTGGAACCCAACGAGCGCATGCACGACCGCCTGCGGAGACGCGCTGCGGCGGCCGGCATCCGGATGACGCTCGTGCCCGGGATCGCGGAGGTGCTGCCGATCCGGGACGCCTCCGTCGACGAGGTCATCTGCAGCCTTGTCCTGTGCACCGTCGGCGACCAGGACAAGACCCTGTCCGAGGTGAGAAGAGTGTTGCGGCCCGGCGGCCGGTTCCGCTTCGTCGAACATGTCGCCGCTGCCCGGTGGAGCCCTCGGCGCTGGGTGCAGGTGCTGCTGCGTCCGCACTGGGGCTGGGTGTTCGAGGGCTGCGACCCCGCGCGCGACTCGGAGTCCCGGGTGCGCGCCGCCGGATTCTCGAGTGTGACGGTGCAGCACCGTAAGTGGCGTCATTCCCCCTTCTATCCGGTGAACACGTCGATCTGGGGCATCGCGGTGCGCTGAGGCACCCGGGCCAACCACATGGGCCGATCCACAGCAGGTGGGCGGTCGGATGTTCCGCGCGCGGCGACCCGGGGGTGCTGATCCCGGGCCGCCGGGGGACAGAATGACCACATGGGAGTGCCCCTGCAGATCTTGGTCCTCGGGCCCCTCGAGGTGCGATATGAGGGACGGCCGGTAGATCTCGGCGGCACCCGCCAGCGGGTCGTGCTCGCGAGGTTGGCACTGTCCGTCGGGCGCTCAACACAGCCGGCGGTTCTGCTGGAAGCGCTGTGGGGAGACGACCCGCCGACGAACGCGACGGCGAATCTGCGCAGCTACGTTTCGCGACTGCGCGCGGTGATCGGCCGGGATCGGCTGCGATGGACCACCGGTGGATACCAACTGGACGTGTCAGCCGACGCCGTTGACCTCGGCCGCGCGGAACGGCTGGCCGACCAGGCCGGGGCCGCTGCCGGAGACCCCGATACTGCGATCGAGTTGCTGTCGGGTGCACTCGAGCTGTGGCGGGGAGAGCCACTGTCCGATCTCCCCGACACACTGCCGTTCGCCGCGGAACTGGCTGGACTGCACGAGTGGCGGCTGCAATTGATCGAGCGGCGCTGCGCGTGTCTGCTGGATGTCGGGCGGGGCCGGGAAGCCATCCCCGAACTTACCCGTCTGGTAGGGGCCGAGCCGACCCGGGAGAACCTGCACCTGCTGCTGATGCGCAGCCTGCACCAGGAGGGACGGACAGCCGAGGCGTTGACCGCGGGACAGCGGTATCGGCGCCGGCTTGCCGAGGACACCGGCCTGGACCCGGGCGCTCAGCTCGGCGATCTCGAGCAGCGGTTGCTGGCCGGCAACCTTCCCTCACCACCGGCGATGAGATCCACCCAGCGGCCCGGGCGGCTGCCAGTGCGGCCGACACCGGCCGACCTGTCGGGCGGCACACCGAGCTCCGTCAGGTCGAGGCTCTGCTCCGCCGGCACCGCGTGGTCACGGTGACCGGCCCGGGCGGGGTGGGCAAGACGCGCCTGATTCTCGAGATCGTCGCTGCGCAACCGAGCGTGTCCACGTTCTTCGCCGAACTGGCCGGCGTCGCCGCCCCGGAAGACGTTGCCGCGACGGTCGCCGCCTCGGCCGGACTGCAGTCCGCCCCCGCGGGACTGCTGTCCGCCGTGGCGGACCGTATCGGAGCCATGGAGACGCTGCTGGTGCTGGACAACTGCGAGCACGTCCTCGGCGCCGTTCGCACCCTGACCGTGGAGCTGTCGAGGCGGTGCCCCGCCTTGCGTGTTCTGGCAACCTCTCGGCATCGGCTCGACCTGCCCGGTGAGGCCGTGCAGCGGCTCGGTCCGCTGAGCGAAGAGGACCAGGAGCACCTGTTCCGAGATCGCGCCGTGCTGCTGCGGGCGGATTTCGATGCATCCTCGGCGGACATTCTCGGCGTCTGCCGACTGCTCGACGGGCTTCCCCTGGCCGTGGAACTCGCGGCCCACCGGGAGGCTGTGTTCGGCCTCCGCGAACTCCGGGAACGGCTGTCCGCGGGTCTGCAGGTTCTGGAGCCGGTAGGCCCGCCCGACCGGGCCACGGCCCTGACGGCGACCGCCGAGTGGTCCTACCGGCTCCTGGGCCCCCAGGCACGCGTACTGTTCGACCGGCTCGCCGTCTGCCAGGGGGGATTCGTGGCCAGCGCACTGGACCACCTCGCTCCGCCCGGCGCCGACAATCAGGAGGCGCTCCTGGTCGAACTGGTCGAGGCCTCCATGGTGCTGGTCGACCTGTCCGTCGTGCCACCGCGCTACCGGATCCTGGAGCCGATGCGCCAGGTGGCTGCCGGCCACTGCGACGATGACGGACGGGCCGACGCAGGCGACGCACACGCCCGGTGGATGCAGTCCTTCGCCGAGGACCTGGAACGAGAACAGAACGCCCGCTCGCCCATCGTCGGTGCCGCTCTCCGCGCCGAACTGGCGAACCTACGACTGGCTCTGACCTGGCTGGTCGAGGCAGCGCTGTGGGAGCGCGCAGCCGCGCTGGCGATTCCACTCGTCCTGGCTGCGAGCGATGACATTCCCCTGGACCTGATCGGGCCACTCGAGCTGTTCGCGCAGGCACCGTCATCGCCACCGGAGCTGGCCGGCACGTGCGCCGCCGTGGTCGGGGCAGCGCGGTGGTTGATGGGACAGGCACACGGCGCCGAGGAGCCGCTCGACGTGGCACTGGATCTGCTGCCCATCGGTCACCCTCGCCGGTGGGTGCCGCTGTTCTTTCGAGCGATGAGCCGCATGTACAGCGGTCACGCGGCCGGGGTGGCCGCGGACACGGCCGGGCTCCTGGAGAATTCCCGTGCGCCGGAATGGGTCCAGGCGACCTCGGTGTGCAACACCGCACTGATTCATCTGTTCGGCGGTGATCGGGCCGGCGGAGAGAAATGGATGCTGCGTCATCAAGACCTAGTGGCCAGGGTCGGCCGCGGTGATGGCTTCGTGGCCTACACCCGCGGCGAATTCGCGGCCGGCGAGCGCCCGGAGGTCGCACTCGACTTCTTGGAACAGGCATACCGGCAGTGCGACTCGGCCGGCCACACCTTCAACCGTGAGGTGGCGGCGATCGGGCGGACCGCCGTACTGGTGCGACTCGGGCGCTGGGAGCAAGCGGTGCCGGCCTGCGCCGACGGCGCCGAGAGATTACGCGCCGCGGGCATGTGGCCCCAGCTCTGGACCGTTCTGCGATTGTCAGCCGAACTCCTGACCGAGATCGGTGACCCAGCTCCGGCTGCTTCGCTGCTCACGGCGGCAGACACAGATCCGTTCGCGCCCCACGTGCTGGGGCCCGATGCTGACCGTCAGCAGCGTCTCTGGGAGCGCATCGCCACCGAGTTGCCGGATCCGGAACTGGCGCGGGCGCGGGCCGAGGGCGCTTCCGTGGGCCGGGCCGGTGCCGCGCAGTTGGCCGTGGTTGCGCTGGGACGGCACCGCTGACAACGCCTTTGCAACCGTGTTGCCAACACCCGGCAATGCGGTCGGTCCAGCGTGGACGCCATGACAACCATCCAAGATCACGCGCCCGCCACACCAACCGTCGACGAGAGCCTCATCGAGGCCTTCGTCGAGCGACTTGTGACCGACTTTGCCGGCGCCGCTTCCACTGTCATGACCGTGCTCGGCGACCGGCTGGGCCTCTACACCGCCATGACGGGGGCCGGCCCGTTGACGAGTACGACGCTCGCCACCAGGTCCGGATTGCATCCGCGGCTGGTGGCCGAGTGGCTCGCCGGCCAGACCGTCTCCGGGTATGTCACCTATGACCCGCAGGCCCAGACCTACGTGCTCCCGCCGGAGCACGCGGCGGCGCTGTCGGTGGTCGACTCGCCGGCGTACCTCGTCGGTTGCGCCGAGATCATCACCGCGCAGTACCTCACTTTGGACCTCTTGGCTGAGGCGTTTCGCGGCAATGGCGGCATCGATTACGACCGGCTACCGCGCTCTCTGCACGCCGGGGTCGAACGGTTCTTCAGAACCGTGTACATCCACCAGCTCGCCGATTGGTTCTCGGTTGTGGAGGGACTCGTGGACCGCATGGAGGCGGGTGCCCGGGTTGCGGATGTCGGGTCCGGCCACGGCCTGTCCACGCTGCAGATGGCCGCACACTGGCCCCGCAGCGTTCTGCGCGGGTTCGACCTGGACCCCGGGTCCGTCCTGGTGGCAAGGGCCAAGGCCATCGAAGCCGGTGCGGGTGACAACGTGGCGTTCGTCAACGCTGACGCGCGAGACATCGGCCCCGGGCCGTTCGAGGTGGTGACCTTCTTCGATTCATTGCATGACATGGGCGATCCGCCCGCCGCCCTGCGGCGGGCGCACGACGTGCTGGTGGACGGTGGAATCATCGTCGTCGTCGAGCCCTGGTCGTTGGACCGGCTCGAGGACGGCATCGGCAACCCATCGGTCCGCATCGACTATTCGTGCTCCACGTCGCTGTGCACCCCGGGATCCTTGGGCCAACCCGGCGCCTATGGGCTGGGTACGCAGGGCGGCCCGAGCCGGCGAATCCAACTTCTCGTGGACGCCGGCTTCACCGATGCGAGCCTCCGTGCCGACACGGGCGCGAACCTCGTCTTCTCCGCCCGGAAGCAGTCATGAACGCTAGCCAGCGCGACGCGGGCCGGACTGCCGAGGTCCTGGTGGTCGGAGCGGGTGCGGCCGGACTGGCCGTCGTCCATGAACTTCTGCGGGCCGGAGTGAGACCACAGGTCGTCGATGCGGCCGCGCGGGTTGCCCAGCCGTGGCGGGACCGGCATGACCGGCTCCGCCTGAACACGCATCGCCGCTTCTCCGCGCTCCCTGGAATGGCCTTTCCGCGGTCGGCGGGTGCATTTCCGCACCGGGACGATGTCGTGTCCTACCTCGAGGCGTACGAGCGAAACCTCGGGGTGGAGGTCGGGTACGGCACCGACGTGTCCAGCATCGCGCCCGAGGGCGACCGCTGGCGGGTCCGGACATCCAGAGGGGAGTTGACTGCTCGCGACGTCGTCGTCGCGACCGGCCCCGACCGGGTGCCCGTGCGGCCGCACTGGCCTGGCGAGGACGGTTTCTGCGGCCGGGTGGTTCACGCGTCGCAGGTCCGTGAACTGGACCGGTTCGCGGGCGCCCGCGTTCTGATCGTCGGCGGCGGCAACTCCGGCGTCGACCTCGCCAGTGCATTGAGCCGCGTTGGTGCGCAGCAGTTGTGGGTGTCGGTCCGCCGTGGCGTCACCGTAGTTCCGCGGCGACTGGTCGGTGTGCCCGTGCACCCCCTGGCGGTCGCCACCCGCGGTTTGTCCGTCCGGTACCAGGACACCGCCACAAAGATGTTGTCCAGAACCGCCTTCGGCGACCTCCGCGAACTCGGGTATCCACGTCCGCCGTCGGGAGCCAAGACCCTATTCCTCGAACGTGGCATCAGCCCCGCGACCGACGACGGATTCGTCGATGCGCTGCGGCGTGGTCAGGCAGAGGTCGTCGCCGAAGTTGCCGCGTTCGCCCCCACGCACGTCGGGCTACTGGACGGTCGCACTCTCGTGCCGGACATCGTGGTGTGCGCGACCGGCTACCGCACCGGCCTCGAACCCATCGTTGGTCACCTCGGTGTCCTCGACGCTCTCGGACGACCGACCCATATCGCCACCGACGTGGCACCCGGACTGTGGTTCGCCGGACAACGCCCTCCCTTCCACGGCAACTTGTATGCCCGCGGACCGGAGGCCCGGCGAATTGTCCGGGCCCTGACACGCCGCCGATCGGACGTCACCAGGCCATCCGTGACGATCCCGTAGCGGCACAGGCGGAATGCGGCCTTCCCCGGTACATCCGGGCGCCGAGCCCAGGGACAGCGTCCGTGTCAGGCACCCGCAGCTGGTGGACGTCCATGCGCCTTGGCGTACGCGGCGAGAACATCGGCGGTGCTGCCACGAACGTGAACGAACTCTTCGTCGACCACATGAGCGAAGTCGGCGACGGCAGACCCGAGCAGATGGGCGGCGAGTCGCACGTCGCCCCCCACAGCGTTCGTGCCCAACTCCGCGAGATGCGCGGCGTGGCCGATGGTGGCCGGCAGCGAGGAGGCGGGGTCCGGGTCGCCGAAGTAATAGGTCTCGGCGTACTGCGTCACATCGACCCGTGCCTGGATGACGGCAGTCGACAGGTCCAGGAGCAGCGTGGGACCCGAAGAGGATTCGACGAGAGTGCGCCGTTCGCCGGCATCCGCGCGACCGAGGAGATCGAGTCGAATTGCCAACACCCGTCGTCGGCTCAACGCCGGGTAGAGCTGCAGACCCCAGGAGACCGCCGCGGTCAGGATTGCAAATCCGATCAGCGCCTCCAACGGCACAGCGATCCGCAACCACCCGGCGGTGGGCACAATATCGCCGAAGCCCAGCGTTGCAAGAGTGACCAAAGAAATGTACAGGGCGTCCAACAGGTCCGCTCGCTCGCTCGGTGGCAGCCCGATGTCGAAAGAGAAAGATTCCGGGACGTGCGGCCAGTAGACCAGTGCCCAGCCGACAACTGTGAGGACGCACCAGGTGAGCACCACCACCAACAGCGACAGCGGCCCGGTCAGGGTTCCCGTCCGACTCAACGGGCGACCCCCACCGGACAGCCGCCAGATCCCGGCCATGGCAAGTCGGCTGAGTCGACCGCTGGCAGCCGGGTACCACAAAGTATGAAAGACGTCCCACAGGACGACGAGTACCAGGGCCGCCCCGACGACGGACGCAACGGATGTCATGACCCAAGTGTGGTGGGCGACCGGATACGGCCGCCCACCCGTCGCGGCTGTTTGTCCGGTCAGATCACCGAGCCGATCGCCAATAGGGCCCACCAGCATCCGAGACCTCCGAACAGTGCCAGCGGCAGGGACTTTCGAGGCCGCCACAGCAGCCAGCTGACCAACGCTGCGAAGACTGCCGGTCCTGTCGCCGACCAGGACGTGTCGCCGCCCGGGCTGATCAGGGCAGGTACAGCGATCGCGGCGAGGACCGCAGGTCCGACGTACTTGAGGTAGCGACCCACCGCAGGTGACGGCGCCAAGCCGGACTTGATGAGGAAGGCGGCTCGGAACAAGTAGGTGCCGACACCGATGGCGATCAGGACGGCCCACTCAGTCATTGCGTCCTCCCACCCATGCGCCGACGACCACGCCTGCAACCGCCCCAACGAGGAGTCCGAGCCCCAGCGGCAACGACGCTGCCGCCAGCGCGGCGGACCCGCCGACGGCCGCAGCGGTACGGGTGGCCCGGTCGTGCAGAAGCGGCAACAGCAGCAGCAGGAAAGTCAGTGGAGCGGCCAAGGTCAGCGGCAGCCATTCAGGCATGACGCCGCCCAGGACGGCGCCGATGCCGGTCAGGACTTGCCAGCCCGCCCAGCACGTGACGCCGACACCGAGGTAATAGCCCGCCCGCGCCGCGGCGGTGCCTCCGACGTCCGGCTGCTCGAAGCGTCCTGCTGCGATGGCGTAGACAGGGTCGGCGAGGAAGTACGGCGCAAGCCACCGGTTCTTCGCCGGCCACCCTGACGCGTGCGGGGCAATTGATGCGCTGTAGAGCAGATGTCGGGCATTGACCACCAACGCGGTCGCGATGACGACCAACGCGCCGGCTCCGCTGTCGAGCAACTGAACGGCGACCAGTTGAGCGGCACCGGCGAAGATCAGCCAGGAGCTGGACCACGCCGTGAACGGCTCCACCGTGGTGGAGGTCAGCGCCGCGCCGAGGGCGAGGGCGAACGGAATGTAGGCGACGATGACTGCGATCGAATCCCGCGCGCCAGCCGTGGCCGCAGTCCGCCCGGCGCCCCATCGCCGGATGTCGGCGGTGCGCAGGACGCGATCGTGGTCCGGGGATGGTCGTCGTAGCGATCTCACGCCGCCACCTGCCACGTCCCGAAGGGCCTCAGCACGGTGTCCTCCGCGCGGAGAAAGGCTTCTACCGACCACCAATCCCGGAACTGGTCCTCACCGATCCGGGCGATCATGGCGCTGGTCTGGCTGGCCTGCGCGCGGAGCGCGACCAGTTTCCGGTCGGCCAGTTCTCCGGACAACCTCAGTTCGACGGCCACCGAGCCAGGGTGGGTGCGCAATGGCAACCCCTGAGCCAGGAACACGTTGAACTGATCGTGCAGGTGTTGCCAGCGATCGACGAACTCGGTCGTCGTGGTCGCGTAGAGCAGCCGTGCTGCCGGCGCCGCCTGCGCGCGGGCCGCCGTTGCCCAAGCGGAGACCGCTTGATGATCCTCGTGGCCGGTCAGGCCATCGGGGCCGAACGTCACAATCGTGTCCGGCCGAACGTCATCGATGATGCGGCTGATCCGCTCGACAGCATCGTCGAACGGCTGTCGTGCGCAGGTGCCGTCGACATAGCCCAGGAGGTGGTGTTCGGTCACGTCCAACGACGCCAACGATGCCTGCAACTCCCGGGTTCTTACCTTGGCCAGTCGATGCGGTGGCCAGCGCGTGGGGTCAGCGGTGCCGTGTTCACCGCTGGTTGCGGTGACGCAGACAACCCGCTGGCCGGCGTCCCTGGCGGTCGCCATCAAACCGGCGGACAGAAAGGCCTCGTCATCCGGATGCGCCCATATGCCCAATAGCGTCTCCGGGGAATGGGCGCCGCTCCCCGGCGATGATGTGGACGAATTCATTGCATTGACTTTCTGATTATCGTTGTGGGTGGTCTCGTGGCGGGAGTGCATCAATTCCACGGGGACAGCATCTTGACCGCCAGGTTGCGCCTCAATGGGTCCCCACGCCGCCTGCGGTCGCCGCGAACAGGTCCGGCCGGTCGTGCCCGGGTGCGGCTCGGGCGCCACATCGAGATCAGGGATCGATGGATGGCAGATCGGGTCTGCGCCGGTTGGTTGCTGGGAGGCGAGTGCGCCTCGCGGGAAATTGCCATGTCGCAACGGTCGCCGAACCCACTGGCAGATCGATGGCAAAGTGGTTGCCGCCGACTGGCGCCGGTGTCAGACCCTGATGGACGGGGCGGCCATTCCGACGGCGCCGAGCGCGACGGTTCCGTACGACCCCTGGTGGTAGATCAGTGGTGGGGCGTCGGACCGTGTACGAGTGCGTTCTACCTGCCCGATCACGACAGTGTGATCGCCCGCGCTGTAGGTGGCATGCACGGTGCACAGCGCGGTTGCCAGGGCTTGCGGCAAGAAGGCTGTCGCATCGTCACCGTCACCTGGGACGAGTTCGGCACCGCGGTCGGGGGCGGCGGCGAACCGTCGTGCCGTTGTCGGTTGCTCAGCGCCGAGGATGTTGACCGCGAAGCGGCCGCTGGGCGCGATGGCCGCCCAGGATCGTGACCTGCCTGCGACGCAGAACAGGACGAGCGGCGGATCCAGGCAGACGGAGCTGAACGACGTGACGGTGAAACCCGTGCGGGTGCCGTCACCACCCGTACCGGAGATCACCACGACCTGTTCGCCGGTGCGGCGCATCAGAGCTCGCAACGAGTCCGGGCCCGCGGTCTGCCAACTCGACGCGTAGACCGGTGTGTCCTCGACGACGCTCATAAGGGTTCCTTTCGAACTGGCCGATCGGTGCGGTGACCGGTCGGTTCAGCCCCATCGGGGCTGGAGGTCGGGGTCGATTCCGAGCGAGAACTTCCCGACGAGCTCATGGGTGAGCGCTGAGTTCGCGGGGTGAATCCGCCCGAGTCGCGCGTCCCGGAAGAGTTGTTCCATCCGGTTGCGGCGGAAGATTCCGGCGCCCCCGGAGACGTCCATCGCGGTGTCCACGACTTGCCATGCCTTCGCGACCGCGACGTGCTTGGCGGTCAAGATCTTCAACGGCCACAGCGCGCCGTGGTCGACGCCGCTCGACCAGTCGTCGCAGGTGCGGCCGATGATTGCCTGCGCTGTTTCCAGTGCCATCCGCATCTCGGCGATGTCGTGCTGGACCTCCGGATGGTGGGCCATCGAACGGGTGAGTGCGATGGACGTCCGCTGATGTGCCCGTGCGACGGTGAGATCGAAGGCACGCTCTGCGATCCCGGTGTAGACGTTCGCGAAACCCAGCATCGCCCAGGCGAAGACCGAGATCTGGAAGCTGCCGGCTCCGGCGAAACCCAGCCGGGCAGACCAGGACCACGTTCTCGTCAGCCACGAAAGTCCGGTCCAGCAGGGTGTCGTTGCTTTCGGTGGCGCGCATGCCCAGTACGTCCCACGTCGGCTCGATCCGGTAGTTGGTGGCCGCGCGAGGAATGAACCCGTGCACGATGACCGGGTTCAGCGGGTCGCTGGCATCCATCGCGTGCACGCCGAACCAGTCCCACACCGGCGACAAGCTGCCGAAGATCTTGTGGCCGGTGAACTCCCACCCTCCGTCGACCCGTTCGGCCTTCGTGGTCGACAGGAACAGCGGGACGTCATTGCCGGATTCTCCGTGTCCGGCCGCGAAGACGTCGCCGGCCGCCGCCCGCTCGAGGATCCAGGCCATGCTGTCGTCGCCTGCGCGCAGCAGGTCGGCGGCCACTCCGGTCCAATAGAAGTGCATGTTGACCGCGATGGCGGTCGCCGGGGCGTGGTACGCCAGTTTCCTTTGCTGTAGACCGATCTCATTCAGTCGCAGATCCTGACCTCCGTACTCACGGGGCAGTGCGAGGTCCAGGTAACCGGCCTCACGAAGCTCTTCGAAGTCCTCGCTGAAGAACCGGTTCTCCCTGTCGTAGATCGATGCGCGTTGATCGAGACGGGCCAGCAGCTCGTCGCTCAATGTCGTCGCCGGAATCGTTGCTGTCATCGTCGCTTCCTCCGTGGAAAGATTCGGTGTGCCTTCGGGCGAAGGCGTATCGATGACGTTAGGCAGTGGGCACAACGAGAACATGACCATCACGGGCCCCCGGCGGGAACCGGCCTGGTGCGGCCGGCGGGTGCGTTCTGGTCAGATCTGACTACGGTGCCCTCGTCGGAGGTGACCGATGGATCCGCGGCTCCCGTTGCCAGGGGTGTTCCGCATGCCCAGTGCCTTCGGTTTCGTCGGCCGCGAGGTCGAGCTGGGGCGTTTGGAGGCCTGCTGGGCCGAGGCATCCGAAGGTCAACGGGTGGTCCTGGTCAGCGGCGAGGCCGGGGCGGGCAAGTCGCGACTGCTACGAGAACTGGCGACGACGGTTTTCGCCGACCATGGCACCGTCCTCTACGGCGCCGGTGACCCGACGTCGGTCGATGCCTACCGAGTGGTGATCGAGGCGTTGAGACCTTTGCTCGACGGCATCGACCCGGCCCGCCTGGCCGCTGATCTGCAGCCGCACGGTGCGGAATTGATCCGATTGTTCCCCGATGTCGTGCACCGGGTGCAGGGTTTGTCCGCTCCCGCGCCGGCGCCACCGGAAACGGAGCGGCACCTGTTGCACGGTGCAGTGGTGGATCTGCTGGCCAACGTCAGCGCCCGGTCACCGACTCTGTTGATCATCGACGACCTGCAATGGGCCGATCCGTCGACGTTGCTCCTCCTGCGTCGTCTGTTCGTGTCCCGACGTGACGCGAGGATCCTGGTCGTCCTTGCGCTGCGTGATCCTGACGGTGACACCGACGACCGGCTCACGGACCTCCTCGCGGATCTGGCCAGAGTCCCGCACGTGGTGCGGATCCCGCTGGGCGGCTTGGATCACGCGGCGATCGCCAACTTCGTCCGGCTGCGGGACATGGATCTGGGCATCCACAGCGACGCGCTGGCGGCAACGTTGTACGAACTGACCGCGGGCAACGCCTTCCTGCTCAGCGAACTGTGGCAGCATCTCGCCGGCGCCGGCTTCATCGACACGGTCAACGCTGACTCTGCGGCCGCGGTGAAGATCATGGAGTTCGGCGTGCCGGCCGGCGTGCGCGACATCGCATCGCAGCGATTGGCGCGGATGCATCCGCCGACCCGGACGGTCCTCGAGGCCGCATCAGCAGCAGGACCCCAGATCGATGTGACGTTGCTCCGCGGCGCGACCGTGCTCGACGAGGTCACCCTGTTCGACGCTGTCGAGGAAGCTGTCGGCGCCAACATCCTGCAACCGACCATGACCGCAAGGCCCGGGTACCGCTTCACCCATGAGTTGCTCCGCCGTGCGGTGTACGACCGGCTCAACCCGGTGGCCCGAGCACGACTGCACCTGTCGATCGCCACAGCACTCGAACGCATGCCCGGGCAAGAACTCCGATTGACCGAGTTGGCCGCGCACTTCACGGCGGCCGCCATGCTCGGAGTCGAGCAACAGGCCGTCTCCTACAACCTGCGAGCCGCCGAAGTCGCCAATCACCGACTGGCATTCGAACTGTCCGCAACCCTCCTGCAACGTGCACTGCAGCTGGGCGTCGACGAAACGGAAAGCCTGCGGGTGCAACTCCGCCTCGGCGCCGCCCAGCGTGCGGCCGGTGCGTGGTCGGAAGCCATCGCCACCTACCATTCGGCGGCGGACACGGCGCGCACCGCAGGCACTGCCGCGCTGCTCGCGGAGGCCGCTCTCGGCCTTGAGGAGACCTGCTGGCGCCCCGGCATCACATCGGCCGGAGGAGCGGCACTGCTTGCCGAAGCGGTCAGCGCCGTCGGAGACAGCGATCGATCGCTCCGCGTCCAGTTGCTGTCCGCCTTGGCTCGGGCCCATGGTTACGCCGGTGCCTGGGAACGGGCGTCGGCTGCCCGGGACGCCGCGGTCGCCCTGGCCCGTGCGGTGGGGGAGCCTCGATCGCTCGCCATCGCTCTGGCCCAGTCCTACTGGGCCCGGGTGGACAGGGATCCGCAGGAGGTGCTGCTCGCGATGGAGGAGGGACTGCAGCTTGCCGAGGGCCTCCGCGATCGGGACTTGATCTGCTCCATCCAGTCCCGGGCGGTGCCCATGCTGGCAGCCGTCGGCTCGGCGCAGGAAGTCCGCGACAAGATCGACGAGTTCCGGGCCCTGGCAGATGGTCTGGGACAGAACATCTATCGCTATCACTGCGATCAGGCCAGTTCCGCAGTTGCGTTGGCTGACGGGCATCTTGCGGAAGCCGATGCGATGGCAGAGCGGGCGTTGGAGCTCAGCAAACTCGAGAACTACGACGCCGGCGGTGGTTACGGAATCCAGATGTTCGGGATCCGCCGTGAACAGGGGAGGCTCGGAGAGCTGTCCCCGTTGATCAAACAGCTAGACCGTTCGACGGGTGTCTGGCGGCCAGGGCTGGCCGTTCTGTATGCGGAGCTGGACATGAAGGCCGAAGCTCGGTCGGAGCTCGCTGTGCTGTGCGCCGACGGATTTGCTGAAATCCCTGATGACGCACTGGAAGTCGCCGCATTGACCTATCTGGCGGACGCCGCGGTCGCCGTCGCGGATCGCAAACATTCCGAATTGCTGTACCGACGACTTGCCGACATGTCCGGCGCTGTCCTGGTCATTTCCGGGCTCGTTGCGTGGTACGGATCAGCCGACCGCTACCTTGGCGCATTGGCCCATTGCATGGGAGACCTCGAGGTCGCGGAGTCACATTTCGAACGGGCATTGGCCACTGATCGGCGGCTGGGACTGACCACCTGGCGCAATCGCACCAGAATTCACTACGCGGAGATGCTACGACGGAGAAACGCCGGCGGTGACGCATCCAGGGCCGCCGAATTGTTGGCCGAGGCGCACCGCGACGCAGTCGTTCACGACCTTCCTGCGATCCGAAATCTCACGGAAAGGCAGCAACGGCGCCCCCTCTCGAAGACCGAACCGGCAGGCCTCACCGAACGCGAGATCGACGTCCTGGCACTGCTGGCCGAAGGCCGGAGCAACCGGGACATCGGATCAGCGCTTTTCATCACGAGCAACACCACTGCCAATCACATCCGGAGCATCCTGATGAAGACCGGCTCGAAGAACCGAACAGAGGCTGCTGCGTTCGCCCACCGGCATGACCTCACCCAACGACATTTCTCACCTCGCGATGGCAGTACCACTATCAAGGGAGACAGCTGATGCCGCTCTACCTCATCGAACGTGAACTTGCCGAGCAGATGCAGCTCACCGAACTGGGCATCCAGTCGTTCGAGAAGCAGAACCTGAATGAGGGACTTCGCTGGGTGTTCTCCTTCCTCACGGCCGATCGCCGAAAGTCGTACTGCCTGTACGAAGCCCCCTCCCCGGCACCGATTCACGCAGCCGCCCGTCGCGCCGGCCTGCCGGAAAGTGTCGTTGTCGAGGTGGAGGAGGTCACCCCCGGGATGCTGCCGTGATGGATGTGCCGAGGTATGTGTCCAGTGGTCAGACCCGGCGGTATCGCCGGCGGTGAGGACCGAGGACCAGCAGCGCAGTGATGAACATCGCGGCCCCAGCCCCGACGAACGCGAGCACCGGATAGCCCGCCACGACCGAAACCGGCCCCGCCCCGGCGGTCGCAATACCGGCGCAGACAGCCATCGTCACCTCACCGACAGCCTCCGTTCGCCGACGACGGACGGGTTCGAGTGCGCTGACCAGCAGGATGCTCCCGGCGACGAGTGAGGCATTCCATCCGGCGCCGAGGATGACAAGACTCGCTCCGACCAGCGGGCCGGCCGGATCAGCTGTAGCGATCAGCAGGCAGGCGAGCGTCAGCAGCCCGCCACCGCCTGCCGCCACCGCCACCGGACCGAACCGGTCAGTCATCCGTCCGACCAACGGTGCCGGGGCGAACATCGCGGCCAGGTGCAGGCTCAGCGCGAACCCGACGGCGCGGAGGTCGTGACCGTGACCGGTCAGATGCACCGGGGCCAGCGCCATGACCGAAACCATGACGAGATTCGCCCCACTGATGGTGATCAGGCCCGCGACGGCCCGGATGGGAAGCGCGTCCGGACCTTGCCCGGCCGGTTGCGGTGCCGGGTGCTCGGGTGGTCCGGACGTCTCGTGCGCTGGTGGGACGGCGCGAATCAGGATGGCCGCGGCGGCCAGGTAGGCCGCCGCCGCAACGGCGAAGATCCCCGATGCGGCAGGCAGCCCCAGCCCAGTGGCGACATCGCCGGCGGGCGCAAGCAGATGCGGCCCGGCGACGGCACCCACGGTGGTGGCCGCGACCACCTGACCCATCGCCCGCCCACGCCGGCCGTCGGGTGCCACCGCGGCCGCCGCATACCGCGCCAGCATCGTTGCGGTGTTACCGGCCCCGAAGAGGACGCAGGAGGCCACGACAACGGCCAGGCTGCAGAGCGCGGCCCCGATGACGACTCCCGCCGCGCCGACCGCGCCGACTCCGAGCGCCACTGCCAAACCGGCGCGCCGTCCGGCCCGGCGGGCTACCGCCATCACGCCGGGCACCGCCGCAGCTGAGCCAAGGATGAGGGCGGCCAGTGGCAGGCCTTCCGTTCCCGCCCCGCCCTCGAGTTCGGCGGCGAGCAGGGCGCCGGCGATACCAGCAGATTGTCCGAGGCCGGCGAAGATTTGCGCGGTGACCAGCGGGCGGAGCACGGCGCGGTCGCCTGGTGAGAGTGTGCCTGCCGATAATGTCGTCGCGTCGTGGTCGATGCGCATTGCGCCGCTCGTCTCCTGTCGTATGGGTTGTTGGCGGACCAAAGGTTCATCGCCGTCCTGGCTGTCCACTGACAGTCCGCCGTCAGGCCCGCCGCCGGCCGATGCCGACGGGGTCCGGACCGTGTCGACGCTAGGGAACGCCCGGCGACCGGACATGACCAGAAATGACCGCACTCGGTGGCGGGGCCGGACGCCGCGCAAGCCGACATGGTCAGGTTTGGTGAACGGTGACGTCGGTGGGGGTGTCCAGACAGAACTTGACGAAAGGCCAATGTCTTCGAGAGTTCGGAACTATTCCAGTTCGCTGAACCGCTCGATATCGCGGAGTGTTCCGGAGACGATGATGACATCGTCTTTCTGGAGGACCGTATTGGGTGTGGCATAGGTGAATGCGCGATCCCGGGGTTTGACGGCGACCACCGTCACTCCGTGATGTGTCCGGACCGGCGTATGACGCAATGGTTTTCCCACGATCATCGACGGCGGGGTGGTTTTCGTCATGGCGAAGTCTTCGTCGAACTCGATGTAATCCATCATTCGTCCGCCCACCAGATGGGCGACCCGTTGACCCATGTCGTGTTCGGGTCGGACGACGTGATGTACGCCCAACTGCGTCAGAATGCGGGCGTGCGCAGCGCTCATGGCCTTCGCCCAAATCGTCGGTACACCCATCTGGAGAACCAGTGAGGCGGTGAGGATGCTGGCTTCCACGTCGTTGCCGATGGCGATCACCACCCGGTCGAACTCGTGGACGGACAGTTGCCGGAGCGCCTGCTCGTCCATGGAATCCGCCACCACGACGTGCGTCAACCTACCGGCCAGTTCCTGGACAATCTTCTCGCGACCGTCGATCCCCAGCACCTCGACGTCCTGGTCCACCAACTCCAATGCCAGCGCAGTGCCGAAGCGGCCGAGGCCGATCACCACGACTCCACTGCTGCCGTTGCCGCTCTCTCTAGCCAACGATGGGCCTGCCTTCCGGATACTCGTATCGGCGCCGACTCTCCCGTAGGGCCAGAGCCGAGACAAGCGTCACGGGTCCCAGTCTGCCCAGGAACATGAGCGCCACCAACAGCAGATGTCCGGGGGTGGAAAGGAGCGGCGTGATCCCAGTCGACAGCCCCACGGTGGCAAAGGCCGACACCGACTCGAACAACACCTGATCCGTGCTCAGTTCGGTCAACTCCGCGAGCGTGATCGTCGCGGATACCACCGCGGCCACGGACAGCAACGCCACCGCCAGCGCCTGGCGTTGCGCCCGGCCATCCATCCGTCTCTCGAAGACGGTTGTCGCGCGCTCGCCGCGCACTTCCGACCAGATGACGAAGAACAACAACGCGAAGGTGGTGACCTTGATGCCCCCTGCGGTGCCGGCGGACCCGCCGCCGATGAACATGAACACATCCATGCCGAGCCAGGTGCTCTCCTTCATCTGGGAGATGTCGACGCTGTTGAATCCCGCGGTCCGCAGGACAACGGCCTGGAAGAAGCCGGCCAGCAGACGTGACGGCACGCTCAGCGGACCAAGGGTTCGCGCGCCCGACCACTCCGCAGTCGTGACGAACGCCGTGGACAGCAGCAGCAGGACGCCCGTCACCGATAAGGTGATCTTGGTGTGAACACTCCATCGACCGGGATGTCGCAGTTGCCGACGGACCTCCAAGATCACCGGAAATCCGACACCACCGATGATCACGGCGATGGCCACCGGTAGGCAGATCCACGCGTCGGTGGCGAACCCCATCATGCTGTCCGAATACAACGCAAACCCTGCGTTGTTGAAAGCGCTGACAGCATGAAATACCCCGAGATACGCGGCCCGCGGGAAAGACTCGCCATAGCCGATGATGAACCGGGCGGTCAGGATGAGGGTGACCGCAGCCTCCACCACGAGGCTGATCACCGCGACCCCGATGAGAACGCCGCGGACGTCACCGATTCCCACGCTGCGGGTCTCGGCCGCTGCGGTGAGTCGGGTCCGCAAGCCCATCCGGCGGACGACCAGCAACGCCAGGAGTGATGCCAGGGTCATGATGCCGAAGCCACCGACCTGGATCAGTATCAGGATCACGGACTGACCGAACCCCGACCAGTAGGTCGGAGTATCGACCACGGTCAATCCCGTGACGCACACGGCACTGGTCGAGGTGAACAACGCCTCCACGAAACCCGCCCCGCCTGGCCCGGACCTGGCGATGGGCAGGAGCAACAGGGCCGTCCCGATGGCGATCGCTCCGGCGAATCCGGTGACCACGACCTGGGCGGGGTGCCGAAAGCGCAAGCGGGACCGTCCGCCACTGCCGGCCCCGGTCATCCGATGGCTCCGCACACGCGCTGAGAATAGGCTCCCGTGAGGATCGGCGTCGGCCTCGGTGTCCGGCGCGCTCAGCCCAGCACGAAGTACCGGAGGCAAAGGTACGGCCAGGCGATCAGCACGGTGATCGCGGTGATGACAAGCCCGCAGCGGGTGAAGCTCGCGAAGGAAATGGGGTGGCCGGCCCTCTTGGCGATGCCGGTCACCACGACGTTCGCGCTGGCGCCGATCGCCGTCGCGCTGCCGCCCAGTCCCGCACCGAGAGCAAGTGCCCACCACAGTGACTCGGCCTCGGGCCCGCTGCTGCTCGCGACCAGTGTCGCCGCCAGGGGTGTCATCGTCGCGGCGTACGGGATGTTGTCGATCACTCCGGACACCACCGCGGACCCGAACAGCAGGACGGTCGCCGCGAGCAGGAAGTGGCCGTCAACGGCCTCGACGGCTCGTTCGGGTCGTGACGTTGTCCAGCAGGGCCGACGTCACAGCGGTCAGGACGCACGGCAGCACAAGGAGCCGGTACGGGCGACCCTTCGCACGTTTGGCCGCCCAGATTGCCAGATACTCGAAAAGGCCGGTCTGCTTGACGACGCTGATCACGACCATCATCCCGAACAGCAGCAGAGACATCCCAGTCGACGCCCGTCTCGGCGCTGAAGAATGCGCTCTCCGCAGTACCGGCGCCGATCAGCAACATGATTGCGGCGCCGAGCAGCTGGTGGACAGTGATCACTCCGAACACCCGTCCGTCCCTTCTCCGTCACCGCAACGATCGGCGACTTCTGCCGGCTCATCACGGACGCGATCTGGATCGCCGTCGCATCGGGCGCGACGATGGGTCGGTCGGAGTCCCGATGGGGGAGATAGGCCCGGTCCGGCATCAATTGCGCAACGGTCTGTCCGGAAAGCGTGCTGCACAACTGGTCTGCTTCTATCTCAGGTATGACCCGTGCCAGCATCGGGTCCTCCTCGATGTAGTCCGGCAGGGCGAAGCGCAGCACCTGGGATGCCGGGAGAATGACCAGCGGCAATCCGGCGGCATCGAGCACCACGAGTCCGGGCAATCCCTGCTCGACCAGCAGCCTGGTCGCCGTCAAGGCGTCGGTGTCCGCGGTCACCATCGTCCTGCATCAAGTCGCGTGCCCGCACAGGCGGGGACCCACCCGCCCGGGCTCACCATATTCGGGTCGGACGGCCCTACCTCTCCTGACTCTTCGGATGCAGTGTGAGATCAGGGACGGTTCGAGGAGTGATCATGCGGCATGCGGGGGAGACCACCGATCAGCTGGGCGTTGATCGAGACAACCTGCCGCCGGACGGAACTCATTCATATGGACGATCGGTGTGGAGCGATCGCCGCCTGGGGGTGGTGGTGGCGGTCGCTCTCGCTGCTGTTTTCGGACTGCTCAGCGGATGGTTGGTGCCTCGCGGACCCGTCACCGGTACGCAGGCGGTGACCGCTCTCGTCGTGGGATTCGGGGTGGGTGCTTTCGCGGGCTTTGCGATGCGCTCGCGGTGGGCGATGCTGCTGACGCCGGCGGTATTCGTGGTGATGTACGAGCTGGTCCGGGTCGGTGGTGATGGACCCACGGTCGATGCTCCGGACCTGACCAGCCTGCTCGGTGTCGTGATAGCGGCGGTCGGGCGAGGCTTCCAGGGCGTGTTGACCCTCATTCCGATGGCGCTGGGCGCAGCGCTGGGTGCCGGTATCGCCCGCCGGCTGCGTGGCCAACCTGCGGCGCGCCCGGATGGATGGGGCACGGCGGGCCTGGTCGTTCGTCGAGGCGTCGCCGTTGTCATCGCGATCGGCTTGCTGGTGGTGGGTTTCTTCGTTGCCCGGCCAGGTAGTACGGCAGCGATCGTCGAGCCCGATGGGCAGCCGGTACCGGGAAGCGTCGCCGAGCTCACCCGCGCCGAGATCGGTGACCATGATCTGTCGATGCTGATCCGCGGCGACGATGTCACCAATCCGGTGTTGTTGTTCCTCGCCGGCGGGCCGGGCGGGGCGGAGTTCGGGGCGATGCGCCGGCACGGTCAGGCGCTGGAACGCGACTTCGTCGTCGTCACTCTGGATCAGCGCGGGACCGGATCGTCCTACGACCAGATAGAGCCCACGTCAACGCTGACGCTGCAGGAGGCGGTCAACGACGTCGCGGGAGTGAGCAATTATCTGCGCGAACGGTTCAGCCAGGACAAGGTCTACCTCGTCGGGCAGTCGTGGGGAACCACCCTGGGAGTGCTTGCGGCGCAGGCACATCCGGACCTGTTCCACGCGTTCGTCGGTGTGGGCCAGATGGTCAGCCAGCGGGCGACCGACCTGATCTTCTACCAGGACACGCTGACGTGGGCCAGAACCGAGGGCAACACCGAGCTGGAGGCAGAGCTGGTTGCGATGGGCCCGCCGCCGTGGAGGGACTTTCTGAACTATTCGACTGTCCTGGGGTATGAGCAGGACGTGTATCCGTACGACCACCAGGTGAACGCCGAGGGTGCGGGGCAGATGACGGAGAATTTGCCGGTGGGGGAGTACGGGTTGCTCGACACGGTCAACCTCGCCCGCGGGCTGTCCGACTCGTTCGCGCTGATGTACCCACAACTGCAGGAGATCGACTTCCGGCTCGACGTGCCAACCCTCGAAGTTCCGGTCTATCTCGCTGAAGGTCGCTATGAACCTCGAGGCCGCGCCGAGCTGGCCGCCGAATGGTTCAGTCAACTTCAAGCCCCGGACAAGAAGTGGATCGAATTCCCGACCTCGGGCCACCGTCCGATCTTTGAGCAGCCGGGGTTGTTCCATCACTTGATGACCGACACGGTGCTGGTCGCCTCGACCGGCGGAGCCGGTTGAAAGCATCTTTGCTCGCCCTTTCGGGCAGGCGCAAAATGCAGCCTTTGCACGGCTGGCGCCGTGTCCTCGCTCCCCCCGTCCTGCTCGTCGTCGGCTATGCCTTCTACCTGCCTTCGGGCACAGCGGTGTACGCCACCCATCCGCCGCGGGCTGCTCTCGGGGCCTCGACGCCGGCCGACGTCAACCGCCCCTACAGAGATGTCGAGTTGACCGCACCTGGCGGCCTGATGCTCTCCGGGTGGTACATCCCGTCCGGGAATGAAGCCGCCGTCGTGCTGCTGTTCGATCCTCGCGGTCATGGCGGCAGCGGAGGCGATGCGATGGAGTTCGGGTGATACCGGGAGCAGGACATCTCGGCGGCGGTCGACTGTTCCTCAGCAGTATCGCTGCCGGCCGACCCCGCACGACGAACTGCTGGACAGGTACATCGGGGTACTTGTCGCGCCATCCGGCGAGTTGCACGGCGAGGACTGCGTTTCTTCGTCGTCGGCCAACCTGCCGATCAAGGACGCGCCTTTGGTGAACCCCCGGTAGGCGAGGTTGTCGAAGACGAGGACCGCGAGCAGTCCCGTTCTGCGAACGGCGGATGGGCCCCAAGGAACGGCGGTTGTCCGCGACGGTGGTCGGCGGAACGATGGCAGCCAATGACCTGGCATCGCTCGAGGCGATGACCAACCTCGGCGAGGGTCGATGTGTTCGAGCGTCGCCCTGACACGCAGGTGAGGGTGGTTGCGTCGACGATGAAATGGAAGGACCAAAGCCTCTGGCCATTCGTCCTGTTCTCGGGGGACCATCGGCGTCAATGGCCGGACGATACGGGCCGGCACCACACGACCAAGGTAGACAGATCGGCCCGGCCATCAAGTGATTCACCTTGAGGAAGGCGGGAGTGCAGCGATGACAGGAAACGCCCACACAGGCCCGATGAATGCCGGTCCGTCGACCCAGATCGCCGGGTTGAAAAGCGCCTTGGCGGAGCCGAAAGACCTGCGTGCCCTCGCGGAATACGTTGGCTACCAGAGACTTGTCGGTATCGGCAGTAGCGCCGAGGGTACCCATGAGTGCCATCGATGGCGTACTGCTCTGAGTCGCGAGCTCATCGAGGACTACGGCTTTCGGTGGATTGGAGTGGACTGCGATTGGCTGGATGGCTGGCGGATCAACCAATGGCTCTGCGGGCACGAGCACCAGGATCTCGATGCGGCTGAAATACTCGCAGCGATCGACATGTGGCCGGCAACCATCTGGGCCAACGAGGAAATGGCCGAATTCCTCGATTGGTTGCACCACCGCAACCGGTCCAGGCGCTCCGTCGAGCGAGTCGGAGTCCATGGTTTGGACCGCTTCTCACTCTGGCAATCATTGCGGAGGGTCAGCGACTGGCTCGCTGTCCAGGCCCTCGAAGCGCCACCGATCACGCTTCGCGGATCACTCTGCTGCGTCCCGTATGAGCCCGCTGCCCACCACAGCGCGGCCTTCCTGCGGTTGGTGCCCCATGACTGCGAATCCGATGTCGTCGACATGCTCGTCGGCGCAGGGCACGCCACCATGGGCGGGGGGTCCCGCATCACGGGCGGGGCCAACACGGAACTGGCTACGGCAGCCGCGCACTACTACAGGACCATGCTGCACGGCGGCCGGCAGGCCTGGAACGCTCGTGAGCATCACCTCGCCGACGGTGTGGAGTGGCTCGTCCGAGTCCATGGCACGGCCGGGAAGGGCATCATCTGGGCGCACAACACCCACATCGGCGACGCCCGCGGCACCGATATGGCCCGGCACGGCGTCGTCAGTCTCGGTCAGCTCCTGCGCGAACGCCACCAGGGCAACGTGCTGCTCGTCGGCTTCGCCGCCCATCGCGGAACGGTGCTCGCCGCCAATTGCTGGGGTTCGGTGCAGGCCGTGGAACAGCTGCCGCCGGCCCCGGCCGACACCCACGAGGGTTTGCTCCATTCCACCCTCGACGGTCCCGCCGTGCTGATCTTCGGCAACGACCGGTCCGGGCCCTGGCAATCCGGCTGGCGCGGACAACGCGCGGTCGGAGCGGTCTACCGCGCAGATGACGACCGTGGCAGCTACGTCAAAACCTGGATGGGTGGGCGTTACGACGCGCTCATCTGGATAGAGGAAACGACGGCCCTGGCGCCGGCATTCAGTCCCGTTGCGGGGTGAAAGGTGTCATCAAGCGCCACTGGCCGTCTGTATCACGGTACGGGCAGCACGACGCCGGCTGAACGGGGCAGACCGAGGCGAACCGACGCGCCCAGCGGCACGGACGTGGCCACCGGTGCATGCACTGTCACCGAGGTGCCACCGGCCAGGAGGACGCCGACGGCCACATGTGTGCCGGCGAACCGGGCGGCGACCGCGATCCCACCGAGGCTGTCCTCATCGCCGGGAAGCTCTCTCAGGGTGAGGATCTCGGGTCGGATGACAAACACCGCAGGCCCGTCAGGCAGGGATGTCGGCCGGCGCAGTTCCGCGCTATCGGCGACGTAGACGCCGGCACGGACGACGCCGTGCAGTTCGTTGGTGACGCCGAAGAACCGGGCGGCAGCCAAGGACGGGGGTGCGGTGTAGAAGATCTCGGGTGGTCCCTGACCGGCCAACCGACCATCGAGCATCAAGGCGATGGTGTCGGCGACCTCGACGGCCTCGGCCTGGTCGTGGGTGACGAAAATCGTCGTCACCCCGGATTCGCTGTGCAGTTCCTTTACCAGGGCGCGCATCTCGGTCCGGAGAGTGGCATCCAGCTGTGAGAACGGTTCGTCCAGTAACAGCACCCGCGGCTCGAGGACCAGGGCCCTCGCCAGGGCCACCCGCTGTTCCTGGCCGCCGGACAATTCCCCGACCTTCCGCCGCGCCAGGGCGGCCAGCTGCACGCGGTCCAGCATGGCGGCCACCCTCTCCCGGGTGCGCCCGCGGTCCACTCGGCGCATCCGCAACCCAAACGCCACGTTCTGCTCGACATCGAGATGCGGGAACAGCAGGGGTTTCTGGAACACCAGCCCGGCCGATCTGCGCTCCGCGGGAACGCCCAGCTGAGATCGATCGTCGAAAAGGATGTCTCCGGAGTCCGGCTGCAGCAACCCACCGAGCATGGCCAGCGTGGTGCTCTTCCCGCAGCCGGACGGTCCGAGTAGCGCGGTGAACGCCCCGGCCGGGATCTCGGTGCTCAACCCGCGTACGGCAGCGGTACCGCCGAAGTACTTCTGCACCCCGGTCAGGGCGACCGTTGTGCCGGTCACAGTCGGCCGAACCCGACGGCGCCCCCGGATCGGCCGGTCAGCAGCCGGGACGCGGCGAGCACGAGCAGCAGCGGCGGCGCGATCACCAGCACCGCGAGTGCGGCCGCCGAGGTGGTGTCGGACGAGCCGATCGCCGCGAACAGCAGCAGGGGCAACGTCTTCACCTGCCCGCCTCCGATCAGCAGGGTGAGTACGTATTCGCTCCAGGAAATCAGGAACGTCATCAGTGCCGCGACGGCGATCGCCGGCCGGAGGAGCGGAACGGTGACGGACACCAGGACCCGCAGCGGGCCGGCGCCAAGTGCGCGGGCCTGCCGCTCGTAGTCGATGTCCAGGTTGGCGAACGCCGCGCCCAGGATGATCGCCGCGTACGGGACCGTGGGCATCAGCTGCACCAGGATCACGCCGAGGAAAGTATCGGAGAGGTGGAAGCGGACGAAGAACACCTGGATCCCGAGGGTCACCGCCAGTCCGGGGACGATGACCGGAGCCAGCAACAGGAACTGCACCGCACGACGACCCCGAAACCGGTACAGCCCGATCGCTCTGCCCGCCGGGAAGCCGATGAGGCAGGCCAGCAGTGCGACCGCCGTCGCGATGGCGACCGACGTGCCAAGTCCCCGGAGAATGTCCGACTGCGGATCGACGAGCTGCGCGAGCCCGCGCGCGCTGAACTGCTGGGGGAGCAGTGCGGGGTAGCGCCACTGGCCCGCGACCGACCAGATCAGCAACGGAATCACCGGCAGCAGTGCGGCGACGAGCAGCAGTCCTATCAACAGGCGTCGCACCGTGACGGTCACAGCGGCCTACGGGCCAGACGCCCGGCGACGCTCAGGTAAGCCGCGACCATCACGCCGCTGAGCACGGTGATCAGCACCGCAACGGCCATCGCCTCCGGCCTGGCGGTCAGATCGGTGGCGTTGTAGTACTGCAGCGCCACGACCGGCAGGGTGGCGGGGTAGGGCCTGCCGAGCAGGTACGGCACCTCGTACGAGCCGGCGGTGAACGCGAAGACCAACACCGCGCCGCCGGCCACCGCGGGCGCGATGACCGGCAATGTCACGTGCACCAGACGTTGCCACGGCTGCGCACCCAGGCTCCGGGCGGCGTCCTCCAAGTCGTCGACGCCACGTCCGAGCGCGGCGAGTGCGATGACTGTCAGGAAGGCTGTTTCCTTCCAGACGTAGGCCGCGATGATGCCCCAGCCGAACTCGTCGCCGGTCAGCGCCGGGAAGTCGGCAGGGGTATCGGTGAACCCGGCCGCGTGGCCGAGCCGGGAGAGCAACCCGCCCTGCGACAGCAGCAGCAGCATGCACAGCGCACCGACCAGGTGCGGAACCGCCAGGTTGCCCTGCAGGATCCCGCTCACCCACGGGCGGGACCGTCCGAGCCGACGGATCAGCAGCGCTGCGGACACTCCGAGCACTGCCGAGACCACCGTCGGGATGATGGCGATCCGGGCGGTCAGCAGCAGCGAGGCCCGCACCGCGGGATCGGTGAACAGTGCCCGGTAGGCATCGAGGGACAGTTGCCACCGGGTCAGAAACGGTTGGTAGCCGAGACTTTGCGCAACAGCCTGGGTGATCCCGGTCAGGAAGAAGACCGCGACGACCAGCATCGCAGGGGCCAGCAGCAAGGCGATGCGGAGCCGGTACCGCAGGGTCACTGGCGCTGCAGGACGGTAGTGGTCCAGTCCTTCTCGATCCGGGTCAGGTACTCCGCGGCCAGTTCCGGTTGCGCGTTCTCGGTCAGGGTCTGCAAGGGCAGTACCGAGGGGTGGACGGGTACCGCAGCGAATTGCGCCTGCACGTCCGGGCTGGTTTTCGCGAGGTCGATACCGGGGTAGATGCCCTCGGTCTTCAGCAGTTGTAGTTGAGTCTGGGGATCCTGCAGGACGTTCGCGAGCACCATCGCGCCGGCCTGGTGAGCGGCGTTCGCGGGAATCGCGACAAAGCTGCGGTTGCCGATGTTGCCACCCGCCGGCACCGCCTGCCGCGTGGTCGCGGGGAACAGGCCCTTGTCGACCTGGTCGCCCACCGCACCCGGACCGTAGGTGAAGAACGCGCTGATCTCACCGTCGCTGTAGAGCTTCTCGACCGCGCTCTGGGACTGCGGGTAGGTGTCGCCGCCCCGCCACAGCGAGCCGGCGATGTCCGTCAACCTCGGCCAGAACTGTGCGGCGGCGGCGGTGTACGTGGCCTCGTCGAACGGTCCGGCGAGGGTCCCGGGGCCGCCGATGGTGTCGTACAACATCGTCCGGACGGCCATCGATCCGGTGAAGTCCGGCGGCGCGGGGTAGGTGAACCGGCCCGGATTCGCCCTGGCCCAGTCGAACAACGCCGACACTGATGCGACATCGGCGGTGTCGAGTGCGGCACTGTCATAGACCAGGGCGGAGTCGGCCTGCTGCCAGACCGCCTCGCAGCCGTTCACCGGGATCCCGAAATCGGTGGCGACGGCCGGATCGGTGAAGTCGACGAACCTCGAGTTGGGCAGGGTCTTGTCCCATCCGCACGACCACAGGTCGGCCTGGACCCCGGTGGCGAAATTCTCGCCGTTGAGCCAGATCGCGTCCACCGCACCGTCTGTGGACCGGCCGGCCTGCACCTCGCCGAGGACCTTGTTGACCGCGTCGACCGTGTCGGTGATCTTCACCTGGTTCAGCGTCACCCCGGACTTGCCGAGCTGGTCGGCGACGTATCCGGTGACGAACGCATTGAGCGTGTCGTCGCCCCCGTACATGTACCAGTTCACGGTCTGCCCGTTCGCCTTGGCCAGGACCGAGTCCCAGCCGGTTGCGGCTGGACCCGTCGGGCTCTCTGAGCTGCACCCGGTGACGGCCAGAGCCAGCGCCGCGGCCACCGCGGCCAGGCGGAGAGAACGTCGTGTGCGCATCAGGTCTCCTGTCGTGCGGGCGCCGGCAGGCGGAGGATCCGCACGCCGTATGCGATGCGTTGCGCAGCGGTGATCGAGACGGCGGCGGTGAAGACCCAGGCGATGAGCGCGGCCTGGCTCGGAAACAGGCAGAACAGGACGTACACGACGATGGTTTCGGCGCCCTCGGCCAGTCCGCCGACGAACCGCAGCGACCGTTCGTCACCCGGTTCACCGGCGTCGGCACCAGAGGAGTTGCGGCGCTCCATCAATGACGACAAGGCGAGGAATGCCGTCCCGGACAGGTAGTAGGCGGTCAGCAGGGCCAACGCCGCGACCCGGGCATCCGGCACGGCGATCCCCACGGCCAGAACGAAACCCGCGTAGATGCTGAAGTCGGCGACGATGTCCAGGAAGCCGCCCAGCTCCGTCGGGCCGCGGCGCCGGGCAACCGGCCCATCCAATCCGTCAAGGAGCCGATTCACCAGCCACAGCACCAGCGCCGGCATCCAATGCCCGAATCCCGCAGCGACGCAGGCACCCACACCGGCGACCCATCCGGCACCGGTGAGCGTCAGCGGCCGCATCCCGGCGTCGGCCAACCGGCCGCCGATGGCGTCCAGGGTGGGGGAGAGCAGCCGACGGGCCGCCCGGTCAAACACCGGCACCCCCCGGCGCGTGACGAATCCGGTTGCTGGTCACCGGCGCCAGCGGGAGAAGCTTGCGCAGTGCGATGTTCTCCTGCGGATCGAGCACCCCGTGCTGGACGCAGGCGGGGACGAGCTCGCCGGTCTCCGGGTGCGCCATCGCGTACGAGCAGGCCTGCAGCCGTTCCTGTGTCTCCTTGAGCCGGGGGTCGCTGAGCTCCTCGCCCCGCTGCATCGCTTCCCAGGCCGGTGCGACCGCGTCCGCGTCCATGAACGAGTGCATGACGAACGTGACCGGCCGGACCCGGTGCGTCAGGAGCCTTCGCAGCCCGACGGTCCGCACCGTGCGGGCGGCCCAGCCCGCGAAGATCAGCGGGACCGTCGGGTGCCTGGCGACCACCCGGGCGAGTTTGCCGAGCAGCAGCGGGATCGGAGTCCCGGAGAAGCTGACTCCGCCCAGGTACCGGTAGAACATGTCCCGCACCTGCAGGTCGACCGGGTTCTGGTCGTCCAGCACGGGGAACCAGCGATCACCGACGTAGAACCCGTAAGCGGTCCGGTTGCACCGTTCGTCACCGACCTGGAAGACCCTGAACGGCAGCCTGGTCCGGGCGCCGGCCTCGATCTGCTCCCAGACCGCGTCGGCGCTCACGTCCCGGTACCCGTCGTGCCAGCGCCGGTCGTCACCGACGAAGGCGGCCGGCTGGAACGAGAACATCCCGAACCCGTAGGCGTTGCATTCCCGTACCACGTCGGCGATCTGGTCGACGTTGCGCGGTGTCACGGTCATGTTGTGCGCCAGGAAGTACCGCACGCTGTGCTGCTTCTTCAGGCGGGCGAACATGTCGGCGAAACGCTTGCGGTACGGGTTCAGGGACGCCTCGTCGGGCGGGCGTTCGATGCCCCGGCGTCCGAACATCAGCATGTCGAAATGCCCGGCGAACGACAGCCGTGGCAGACGGGGGTTTCCGTCCGGGCCGAGGGCCAGCGCGAGCAGGTAGTCCTCGTCGAAGTCGCCGTGCGTCATGCTCATCGGTTCACGGCCGTAGTGCCGCATGATCCGCAGCGTCTCGGCATGATCCTCCGGTGGCAGCAGGGTCACCTCGCCGCCGATGAGCTGCGCGTGCGCCCGCGGGCCGCGGATCTCGTGCAGCAACGCCATCTGTTCGACGACCTCGGAACGGGTGTGGTCACCGCTGATCGCGACCCGATTCGCGTCCCGGGAGTGGTAGCACGGAGTGCAGGCCAGATTGCATTTCGGGAAAACGCCGTGCGTGCCCTCACAACCGACGGCATGCCTGCCGAGGGTCTGTGCAGGCGTCCGGGCGCCGACCGGCAGATCCCTCCACCGCCGCTCCAGTGCCGCCTTCGTACCGGGATGAACCGGCCTCGTCGCCTGTTCCAGGCGCCGCAGCCAACCGAGGCTGTTCACGCGTTGTCCACCGTTGTCATCTGCTGCACCGTGACCCCTCGCGATCGCCTTCACTGATTGTGCACGGCGCGTTGATCTCAGATGCCGTGTTACCGCTGCGACGCCGCTTTCCTGGTGGTATGGATGGTTCAATCCCTCCAATGGATCAACCGTTCCCGGCCCGATACACCATCTCGGCCCCTTTCTACGACGTGATCTCGCTGGAGTGGCCCGTGTACCGGGTTGGTCGGGTCGCCGCGATCGGCAGCCTGAGACTCGCGGAAGGGATGCGGGTCCTCGACCTGGGCTGCGGTACCGGCCTGAACCATCTGCTGTTGCAGACCGCCATCGGTCCCTCCGGATCGGTGCTCGGTGTGGACTCCAGTTGGCAGATGCTGGCGCAGGCAGCGCGCCGGGCCCGCAGGAACGGGTGGCAGAACGTCGAATTGCTGCAAGCGGACATGACCGAGGTCGACGCGTTGGGACCGCTGGATGCGGTGATCGCCACCTATTCGCTCTCCGTGGTGCCCGGCTGGGAACAGGCGTGGGCGCTGGCTTTCGCGGCGACCCGCGCCGGCGGGCGGATGGCGGTGGTGGACATGCAATTGCCCGTCGGTCGGGCCCGGCTGGCCGCACCGCTTGCCCGGCTTGCCTGCGCGGCGGGTGGGGCAAGCATTCACGCGCACCCGTGGACCGCGGTGGAGCGCGACTGCGCCGACGTCTCCGCAATGAGCCTGCGTGGCGGGCACGTGCAGGTGCGCGTCGGATCGCGGCCGTGACGCGGCTCGATCAGGCCGACCGGCCCCGGCGCAGCCATCGCAGTGCGGCTGTCACCCGCTGCGCCACCGGGGACGCCAAGCGGCCGCGGACTTCGGCGATGGCAGCGTTCCACGGCCCGTCCCCGTAGGTGGGGTAGGGGTGAATCGTGCCGGCGAGATCGGTGGTGCTCAAACCCTTTCGGATCGCCAGGGTGAGCTCGGCGAGGGTCTCCCCGGCCCGCGGACCGACGACAGTGGCTCCTTCGATCCGGGATCGTCTGCCGAGGGCGAGTCGGGCGAACCCGTCGGTCCGGTTGTCGACGACCGCCCTGTCGACCCGGTCGTTGTCGTGGGTGACCGTTGTGGGGGTCCGGGTTCCGCCGTCGGCCCACGTCGGGCGGCCCACCGCGGCGACTTCGGGGTCGGTGAAGGTCACCCGGGGGACCGCGGACAGATCGACGCTGCGGCGCAGACCCAGGACGGCGTTGGTGGCGGCCGTGCTGCCGAAAACTCCTGCGGTGTGCGTAAAAGGCGGGAGCGGGGTGACGTCACCCGCCGCCCAGATGCGCGGGTTCCCCGTGCGCAGGTGATCGTCCACCCGGACGAAGCCCCGCTCGTCGAGGTCGACGCCGGCCGCCCGCGGCTCCAATCCGCTGACGTTCGGCCGGCGGCCCACCGCGACGAGCAGCCGGTCGAATGCGACCGTGCTGATCCCGGACGGTCCGTCCAGGACAACCTCCCCGGGCTGACCGTCGCCGCCGTGCACCTCGACCAGGGTGTGACCGGCGAGCACCTGCACCCCGTCCCGTTCGAATGCATTGTCGACCAGCCGGGCGGCGTCCGGATCCTCGCGGGCCAGGATGCGGGGTAGCGCCTCGACGAGCGTCACCCGTGATCCCAGGCGGGCGAACGCCTGCCCGAGTTCGCAACCAATGCTGCCGCCGCCCAGCACCACCAGCCGCTCCGGCAGATCGTCCAGGTCCCAGAGTGATTCGCTGGTCAATGGTTTCGCCTCACGCAGACCGGGCACCGGAGGAACGGCCGGGGTGGCGCCGGTGGCGATGATGGCCCGGCGGAACCGCAGTGATCGACCGCCCACCTGCAGGGTGTCCGACCCGGTGAACCGCGCCGACCCGCTGATGACGCGGACGCCGCCCGCCTCCAGCGTCTCCGCCGAGTCCTCCGGTGCGATCGTGGCGATGGCGCTCTTCACGTGTGCCATGACGGCGGCGAAATCGATGGCGGGCGCGGGACCATCGACTCCCACACCGGCCGCCCGGCGGTACTCGACGGCATGGTGCGCGGCAGCGATCAACGCCTTGCTGGGCACGCATCCGGTCCACAGGCAATCACCGCCCAACGCGGCGCGTTCCACCAGTGCCACCCTGGCGCCGTAGCCGGCCGCAGTTCGCGACGCGACGATCCCGGCGGTTCCGCCGCCGATCACGATCAGGTCCCAGGTCGTGTCCGCTGTGCGCATCGATGTCCCCCGTTTTTCGCTCCACCATGACACAGCCCGCCGCCCACGACGGGTGACCTCAGAGCACCCAGGAGCCACGGTGGAGTACGCCGGTCACGATCAACTCGTCGTCCACGACGACGAGATCCGCTGCCCCGCCCTGCATCAAGCCCGCCTCGGGCAGTCCCAGCGCGCGCGCGGGATTCACCGACGACTGTCGGACGGCGGCCAGCAGGGCGTCGTCGTGGGGAAGCCCGCTGTTCCTGATCGCGTACCGGAACACCTGGTCCATCGTGGCGGTGCTGCCCGCGATGGTGTCGGTCCCGGCCACCTTGGCGACCCCGTCGACGACGTCCACCGACAACGACCCGAGAAGGTAGGCGCCGTCGACCATCCCGGCGGCCGCCATCGCATCGGTCACCAACGCGACCCGGTCGGGACCCACGCTCCGGGTCACGTCCCGGTACAGGGCCGGATGCAGGTGCACCCCATCGGTGATCAGCTCGACGGTCACCCGGGGGTCCTCGATCAACGCGAGCACCGGACCCGGCTCCCGGTGGTGCACCGGGCGCATCGCGTTGAACAGGTGGGTGGCGACGGTGGCACCCGCGTCGACCGCTGCCTGCGCCTGGGCGTAGGTGGCGTCGGTGTGCCCGACTGCGGCGACCGCGCCGGCGTCGACGATCCGCCTGATCGCCGCGAGCCCGCCGGTTCGCTCCGGAGCCAGGGTGATCATTCTGATGGTCCCTCCGCCGGCCGCCAGAACCCTGTCGAGTTCGGCCGGGTCGGGGTCACGCAACGCGGACAACTCATGCGCGCCACAGCGTTTCGCTGCAAGCCAGGGTCCCTCGAGGTGGATCCCGGCGACCACCCCGGCCCTCACCTGATCGGCCATCGCCCGCACCTGCGTCAGCAGTTCATCCGGATGTGCGGTGACCAGCGAGGCGATCATCGTCGTGCTGCCGTGCCGGCGGTGCAGGCCGACCGCCGTCGCCGTTGCGGCGGCGATCCTGGACGGGTCCGCCGTAGGGAACATCCCGCCGCCGCCGCCGTGCACGTGCATGTCCACGAATCCCGGCACCACCGTCACCGCACCCAGCGCCTGATCGATCGGTCCGGGCGGGTCACCGGCACCCACCGCCAGCACCAGCCCGTCCTCGATGTCGATCCATCCGGGCCGGAGCACCTCGCGGCCGGTGACGACGGTGTCGGCGGTGATCAACATCAGATGCCCTGCCACGCCGGTTTGGCCCGGTACGTCTCCCGGTAGTAGTCGGCCAGCTGCAGCCGGCTCGCGGCCGCACCGTCGAGCAGCACCGTCGCGTGCGGGTGGTGCTGCAGGATCGTGGCCGGCCACAGTGCGCTGACGGCGCCCTCGACCAGGTGGTGCACCGCCTCGGCCTTACCGGCGCCGGTGGCGACCAGGACGAGATGGCGGGCGGACATGATGGTGGCCAGCCCCTGGGTCAGGCAGTGGGTCGGCACCGCCTCGAGGTCACCGCCGAAGAATCGGGCATTGTCGACCCTGGTCTGCCGGGCCAGCGTCTTGATCCTGGTCCGCGATGCCAGCGACGAGCCGGGCTCGTTGAAGCCGATGTGCCCGTCGGTACCGATTCCGAGAATTTGCAGATCCACCCCGCCGGCCGCGGCGATCGCCTCCTCGTACGCCGCGCAGGCGGCGGGGATGTCGTCGGCCAAGCCGTCCGGGCCCTGCACCGCGCCGGGTGCGAAGTCCACCCGCGAGACGAATTCCTTGTCGATCACATTCCGGTAGGACTCGGGATGGTCGGCCGGCAGCCCGACGTATTCATCCAGAGTGAAACCGGAAGCCTGCGCGAACGACAGGCTCCTGTCCTTGCATCGGGTGGTCAGCTCGTCGTAGATCGCCAGCGGCGACGACCCGGTTGCCAGGCCCAGCACCGCGGTGGGTTTGTGCCGCACCAGATTCTCGATGGCATCCGCGGCGAGCGCGGCGATCGCCGCGGCGTCGGGAAGTATCACTATTTCCATTGCTCGTCCTTCGTCATCAATCACACGGGTCGTGGGGTGCCTGGGCTCGGCGGCGTGCCTGGGATTCAGTTGGCGACCGTGAACAGCTCCTGGCCGAGTTCGACCTGACCGCCTGCCGTGATGATGTCGTCCAGGGTGATGTCCTCCGGCTTCTTGTCCATCACGACAACCGGAATGATCGGGTTGCGGCCGGCCGCGATCACCGCGGGCACGTCGTAGGTGATGACGGGCTGACCGGCTTCGACCTTGTCACCCTTCGAGACCAGCGCAGTGAAGCCCTCACCCTTCAGCTCGACAGTGTCCAGGCCGAGATGCACCAGCACGCCCACGTTGTCGGTGCTGACGATGATGAAGGCATGGGGCAGCATCTGCAGCACCGTGCCGCTGATCGGCGCGAGTGCGTCGAAGACCTCCCGCGGCGGGTCGATCGCTGCGCCGTGCCCGACGATGCCCTGGGCGAACGTCGCGTCCGGTACCTGCTCCAGGCGCACGGCGCGCCCGGGAGCTGGGGCGAGAACACCCGTTGTGGAACGCTTGTCGTCACTGGCCGCCGGCTGGGCCGGTGCCGGCTGGGCCGGTGCTGGTGGTGTCGGAGCCGCCGGTGCCGAGGTAGTGCCGGCCAGGGCTTCGTTGATGTCGTTCTTGAGGGCGTCGGCCTGGGTGCCGAACACCGCTTGGACGTTGTTGCCGATCTCGATCACTCCGGCGGCACCCAGGGCCTTGAGCCGCGCCTTGTCGACCTTGTTCTTGTCGGCGACCTCCATGCGCAGCCGGGTGATGCACGCGTCGACGTTGACCAGGTTCTCCCGACCGCCGAACGCGGCGATCAGCTTCTCGGCCTTGGTGTCGGCGATCGGTCGGGTCGCCAGCGCCACTCCGCCGCCCGACGCTGCCGGTCCGCCGGACAAGCCGCCCGATCCGGAATTGTCGTCGAGGTTGGCCGCCTGTTCGGCGTCGAATTCATCCTCGGGCTCGCGGCCCGGGGTCCGCATGTTCCAGCGAATGATGACCCAGCGGAACAGGAAGAAGTACACCAGGAAGAAGACGACGCCCATGCCGATCAACAGGGGGATGTTCTTCGCCGCGGGTGCGGTGCCGTAGAGCAGCAGGTCGATCAGGCCCGCGGAGAAGGAGAACCCGAGATGGATGTCGAGTTGGTAGGCGATCGCCAGCGATAGGCCGGTGAGCAGGGCGTGGACCACATACAGCGGGAAGGCCACGAACATGAACGCGAACTCGAGAGGTTCGGTCACACCGGTGAGGAACGCGGTCAGCCCGGCCGCAGACAGGATGCCGATGGCCAGTTTCTTCTGCCTGGGCTTCGCGACCAGGATCATCGCCAGCGCGGCCGCCGGCAGTCCGAACATCAGAATCGGGTAGAAGCCGGAGGTCAGCAGTCCTGCACTGGGGTCGCCCGCGGCGAAGCGGGTGAGTTCGCCGGTGGCCAGGGTGCCGCCCGGAGTCGTGTAGTCGCCGTAGATGAACCAGATGTAGGTGTTCAGGATGTGGTGCAGCCCGAGCGGGATGAGCATCCGGTTGGCGAAGCCGTAGGTGAAGGCGCCGAAGGCTCCCGAGGCGCCGATGAAGTGACCGACCGAGGTGAGGCCCGCGTCGAAGATCGGGTAGAAGTAGCTCAGCGCGAAACCCATGACCAGGCAGGCGACCGACACCACGATGGGCACGAACCTGCGTCCGCCGAAGAAGCCGAGATAGGGCGGCAGCTTGATGGTGTGGTACCGGTCGAACAGCAACGCGGTCACCAGTCCGACGGCGATGCCGGCGAACACGCTGTAGTTGATCTCTGCCTGCGCGCCGGTCTGATCGAGGACGCCCTCCAGCACGACCGGTGACATCGTCTTGAAGACGGCTTCGATCACCAGATAGCCGGCGGCCGCGGCGAGAGCCGTTGAACCGTCGGCCTTCTTGGCGAAGCCGATGGCCACACCAATCGCGAAGAGCAGCGGCAGGTGCGCGAAGATCGCCCCACCCGCGGCGCTCATCGCCTGGAAGAACGGTCCGATCACCGGGACCGTGATCTTGCCCAGCAGGTCGGGTTGCCCGAGTCGCAGCAGGATGCCGGCGGCCGGCAGGAGTGCGATCGGCAACATCAGGCTCTTGCCCAGGCGCTGCAACTGCGCGAAGCCGGGGATGCGGAGCCCCGACTTCTTCTCCTTCTTCTTCTCTGCCAGTTCGGCCTTGCTCATCTCCGACTACCTCCGCTTTCGATGGCCCGAACGTGCGTGGTCGCGACGTCGGCAATCCTGTGTCTGTTCTTCTGCTGTGCTGCGCGCACCGCCGTGCTGGCCGGTTGTATGCCCGTCTGTAGAGGCGTGGCCCGATTGGTATAGACCAACCTGGTGTCATAGATTGGCATAGACCAATCCACGGGTCAAGAGGCAAGTTGCCTTGATTGGTCTATGCCAATACCGCTAGGGTGATTGGCATAGACCATTCGAGGTCTCACGCCGGAGGGGCGCAGCGTTTGAGGGTTCCGAAGTACTACCAGGTGAAGAGGGAGATCCTTGAACTGACAACGGGTCTCGTTCCTGGATCGGCCGTGCCGACGGAACGGGAACTGGCCGAACGCTTCGGAACGTCGCGTACGACAGTTCGTCAGGCCATCGCCGAACTGGTCGTAGAAGGCCGCCTGGAACGGACCCAGGGCCGCGGGACCTTCGTCGCTCAACCCAAGCTGATGCAGGTCCGCCAGCTCACATCGTTCTCGAGGGACCTGCAGGCCCAGGGTGCCCGACCCGGCAGTGTTCTGTTGAAGATCGGCGAGCAGCCCGCGGACGAGGCCGTGAGTACACACCTCGAGGTCCCCGTCGGAACGACGATCCACCGGGTGGAGCGGCTCCGCACAGCGGGGGACGAGACGATCGCCCACGAGATAGCGCACCTCGCCGGGCCGCTGCCCGACCTGGCCGAACAACTGGCGCTACACGAGTCGCTGTACATGACGCTCGACGAGGCGTTCGGCATTCGGTTGGCATCGGTGGAAGACATTGTCGAGACGGCCCTGGCGGACCCGTTGGAAGCCGATCTGCTCGGCGTGGATACCGGGCTCCCCATCCTGTTGGTCCACCGGACCGGGCGCGACGCCGGTGGCCGGGCGGTCGAATGGACCCGGTCGGTGTTCCGCGGCGACCGGTTCAGGTTCGTTGCCCGGCATGCCATCAGCGACGAGGTCTCGGCCTGAGGTCGACGGTGGCCCGGAGCACGGAGCGCCGAGCCGGAGCGCCGAGCCCGGCGCCTTGTCGGCGGTGACGTTTCCGCGGGAACGTTTTCCGGGGGTTTCCTCTCGATTTTGAACCCTGAGGTTGGTGGTGGGGTGGCTGTCGGTGCTCTGGGCTACTCTCGAACATGTGTTCGATTGAGGGTCAGGGGATGGCAGATGGAGTTCCACGCGATGCACGACGACACGTTCGACGGCGCTGATGACGGTGCTGACGGTGATGTTGATCTGACGGTGATGTGGCAGAGCGCCCCACGGCGCCGTCAACCGCAGCCCTCACCTTCACCTTTACCTTCATCTGCATCGGTGTCCCCGTTCCCGTTGCCGCCCCGGGAGTCGCAGGCGGTCCCGGTCATGCCAATCGACCCGCCGGGTGCTGTTCCGCTGGAGCTGCTGGAGTCTCGGATCTGTTCTTTTGCTGGTCGGTTGGCGGCGTCGACGGGTGAGTGGTTGCGGTTGGTCGCGGAGTTCGATCGGCGGAAGGGGTGGGCGCAGTGGGGGATCAAGTCGTGTGCGCATTGGTTGGCGTGGGCGTGTTCGGTGGCGCCGGGTGCGGCCCGGGAGTACGTGCGGGTTGCGTCGGCGTTGACCTCGTTGCCGTTGTTGGATGCGGCGTTCGCGGCGGGGCGGTTGTCGTATTCGAAGGTGCGGGCGGCGACCAGGGTCGCCGACCGGGTCCCGGAGGCGACCCTGGTGGAGCAGGCGCTGGTGCATACGGCCTCGCAGTTGGAGCGGTTGGTCCGGGCGTACCGCAAGGTCGACGGCACCGGCACCAGTCAGCAGCAGCGGCGGCGGGCGCGGTGGTTCTTCGATGAGGATGGGATGTTGGTGTTGACCGCGCGGTTACCGGCGGATGAGGGGGCGGTCCTGGTCGCGGCCCTGGAACAGGCCGATGGTGCCGCGGGGTCGGAACCGGATTCGCTGATGGCGATGGCGCAGAACTCGTTGGCAGCTGGCCCGGTGGACAGTTCCGGGGATGACCGGCACCTGCTGGTGCTGCACGCCGACACCGCGGTGTTGACCGGGGCATCAGACGACCCGGTGGGGGTGTGCCGGGTCGAGCACGGGCCGGGGGTGGACCGGGCCACGGCGCAGCGGATCGCGTGTGATGCGGCGTTGGTGGCGTTGATCAATGCGGCGGTCCCGGGTGAGCAGCTGCGGTTGGGGCGGAAGACCCGGAAGATCTCTCCGGCGTTGCGGCGGGCGTTGCGGATCCGCGACGGTGGGTGCCGGTTCCCGGGGTGTCACCGGATCCGGCACTTGGAAGCCCATCATCTGGTGCACTGGTTGTTCGGTGGGCGCACCGACCTGGACAACCTGGTGCTGCTGTGCCGGGCTCATCACATGTCGGTCCATGAGGACGGGTTCACCGTCGCCCCGGTCCCGGACAGCACCGGGTGGATCTTCCGCCGGAAGGACAGCACCGCGGTCCCGGCGAACCCGGAACTCCCGGCCGGGGCACCGCTGGGTGAATCGCTGCCTCCCGACCTGATCCGCCCCGGCTGGCGCGGAGAACCCTTCAGCCTCACCGACTCCGTCGGGGTCTTCTGCCAAGCATCAAACACACCATGACCGGAACTTGGATAACCATGACTAGACGGGCAGTTTCGCCATTCGCACGGGTTCATCGCCCGGTCCCGGAGGCCTGCTGTGCAAGGCAGGCGTCCGCGCCAACACCCGGGCTCGTACCGGCGGGACGTAGCGGACCGTCAGGGCGCAGACGGCGATGCCGACGACGAGCCCGCCGAGCAGCCACCACCCCGCGGCCGTCGCGGTGCCGGCCGGTTCGAGAATGGTGTGCTCACCGGCGGTCTCGCCTGCGGCAGGGGCGGAGTCGGCCGCCGCCGGGACGAATTCGGCGACCGCCGAGGATGAATCAGAATCGACCAGGCCGAGTTTCTGCAGGAGCGAGATCAGCGCGGCCGGGTCGGGCGAACGGTGATGACGCGCACTCGCATTGCCGTCCTGGCCGGGGTACATGCCTGCGGCATTGCCGGCGCTGTCCCACATCTCCTGGGTGACGATGGATGGTTCGCCCTTCGCCGGCAGGAACACCCGGTCGATCCGCCAGACGGTGACGTCGTGGAGGAGCCAAGTGACGGTGACGTAGTCCGACGCAGTCTGGGATGCGTCCGACGCGGTGGACGCAGCACCGGTGGGCGGTTCAGCCAGAAGTTCCTGCAGGAGCCCGTACTCCGGATCGCTGTAATAGAGCCCGGTCGCGTATTCGGCGTTGGGCGAGACCAGCAGTGCGCTGGTCGGTCCGCCGGCCGACGCCGTTCCGGTCGAGAGCAGGGAGCCGATTCCGAGCAGCAACACGACGAGGGAGAGGCGAGCAACGTGCACAACCTGGGCCGACATGGTGGTCCCTTCTTGCCGAGGGTGAACTTCCCGTCGTGCTGACTACACCGCCGCGGACAGTTCGGTTCCCTGGTCAGTTGCGAATCGACTCCGCAATCGACTCCGCGGTTCGCTGGTCGTCGATTCCCTCCAATCGCAGCGTCACCCCCGGGCGCTGCCACAACAGCGTCGGGCCCGACTCGCGGGCTGACTCGGTCCGTTCCGTTCCGTTCGGGCCGAGCAGGACGATCGGGTGGCTCCGTTCGAACCACAAAGCCTCGTCCCCGTCGACCACCGTGAATGTCACGTCGTCGTAGTACTTCTTCACGTAGTACGGGGACAGTGACCCGCCGATCTGGTCCAGCCGGATCGGTCCACCGGCTGCCGAGGTCCATTGCATCGTGACCAACCGACGGTCCGCTGCCACGGTCAACTGGTCCGGTTCCCCGAGCGCGTCGGGCACCACCAGCGGAAAGGAGACCGCCAAGCGGGCCTGCTCCAGCGACATCTCCGTGCCCTGAGTCGCGGTCCCGGTGGCCACTGTTGCAGTTGCCGGACTGCTCGCCCCCGCGGATGACCCGTTCTCGGCCGGCTGTTGCTGCTCGACAACGACGGCTCCGAAGCCCAGCCATTCGCGGATGGCCGCGCCCGCCGGGCTGACTGCGAGCAGGGCGAGTAGCGCGCCAACGGCGACCACAGCGGCTGCCCGCCAACGGTTGTGGAGCCATTCGACAGGCCTGTTGATGCGCTGCCGCAGGGCGCTGTCGGTCGGCAGTGGCTCCCGATCGATGCGGGCCATGACCGCCGACACGGTGCCCGCGGCCGGTTCCGGTACCGCCAACCGGTCCCGCAGCGCCCGGAGTTCGGTCTCGATGTCAGAACCAGCGCCGATCGGACTGCGATCGATCCCCGTCATGTCCCACCGCCCAAACGCACAGCCCCGACGTCGCCCGCCATGGCGCCACGCAACCGGTCCAGTGCGCGATGAGTCCTCGACTTGACCGTGCCGCGAGCGATGCCCAGGACCGCGGCCGTCTCGGCTTCGTCCAGGTCGATCAGATAACGGCAGATGATGACGGCGCGCTGTGATTCCGGCAGCTTCAGCAGTTCGCCGCGCAGGTAGTCCTGGCGGTCCCTGCTGATCGCGGTATCGGCAGGGTCTGCCGTGTCTGCGAGGCTCGGGAGCAGCGCGTCGGAACCGGCAACCGACTGCTCCCGCTGCCGCCGCCGGCCGGTAGCGCGGTGCAGATTGCGGGTCTCGTTGGCCACGATGCGCAGCAACCAGGGCCGGAACGGCGAGCCGTCACGAAAACCGCCGAGCGCTCGATATGCCTTGACGAAGGCCTCCTGCACGATGTCGTCCGCCTCCGCTCCGGCACCCAGTAGCACTGCGGTGGCGTGCGCCTTGGGGGTGTGCAGCCGCACCAGATCGGCGAACGCTGCGCGCTCGCCTGATCGCGCGGCGGCGATGATGTCCGCCTCGCTCATCTGGTTGTCGATCGGTCACCCCGCTCGTACCCGGTCATCCCGACGCCTGGGCGACCCGTCAGGACAACCCTTCTACACCACCGCCGACGATCGGGTTCCCTCTCGTTCCGCCAAAACCGCGTCACGCAGCGCGAAGGACGGGTCCATTTCATCGGTTTCCTCGACGTTGCACAGGGCGACGACGGTCAGATCCCGGTCGGGCCAGTGGTTCACTGCGGCGCTGGCACCGGGGTCACCGCCGCCGTGCCCCCAGCGGCCGTCCGGGTACACCATCAGGCCGTAGCCGTAGGACCAGTCGCCGTCGATCGTGGCGTGCCGCTGCGTCGCAAGATCGGTGAGGTCGCCGAGCAGCGTGCCGTCGGCGAGCGCACGGCAGAAGCGAACGAGGTCGGCCGCGGTGCACACGCAGCCGCCGTCACCGCCGCCGATGACCGGCACGCTGTGCACGTTGGTGCGACCGGACTGCAGGTAGTGCAACGCGGAACCGGGTCGCGGCTCGTCGGAGCGGTCGAACGCGCTGTCGTCCATGCCGGCCCGCCGCAGCACGCGCTTTTCAATCACCTCGGTGCAGGTCTGCCCCGTGAGTTGCTCGAGCAGTTCACCGAGCAGCACGTAGCCGGCGTTGGAGTACCGCCAGGTTTCACCGGGTGGCCCGTACGCCGGCAGCTCGCCGTACAGCGGAAGGAAGTCGGCGGGGCGCTCGACGCTGGCGGGCGGGACGTCATGCCACAGCGCGGCGTAATCCGTCCCAGCGTTGGGCAGCGACTCGTCCTCCTCGAAATAGTCGGCGATACCCGAGGTGTGGCACAACAGGTGGTGAACCGTGACATCCGCGGACAAGTGGCGTGGGCGGCGATCGGACGGGATGACGTCGACGACCGGGGTCCGCAGCGTGACACGTCCGTGTGCCACCTGGTCGAGCACCGCGGCCGCTGTGAACATCTTCGTCACCGACGCGGTCTGGAAGCGGGTGTCCGGTGTGACCGGCGCGCCGGCGGCACGGTCGGCGAGGCCGATGCAGTGCTGGAGGACCGGAACACCTGCCTCGGCGAGCAGCACCGTCCCGGATACGCCGGCGGTCTCTAATTCATTGAATGTTTTGTGTGACACGCGACGAGCATGCGCGTCACGGTCGGGCGGCGGCAAAGCAATAAGAGTGACGTGCCCACCGGTGAGTTCCATGATCCGCTCGATGCCCTCGTCGCCACGCTCGGCCACGATGTCGGTGGCCCCGGAACTCCGTTGCGAGCTGGTGCCGCTCGGCTGCTCGATCCTCGGATCGTCCCGCTCCTCGAACCGGACGTCCTCGGAGCCGAAGATGATGGCGCGGTGCATGATGGTCTCCCGCGCCGTGGTGTGCAGCGAAGCTACTGTCCCCTGGACCCAATCCTGAGGGTTCGCCGCCGGACGATCATCGGCAGTCCGCCTCTGGGTCGCAGTGTGATGGAGGGATCTGCGGCGACATCCACGCTGCTCACCGGATAGCAGGACACCTGCTGCAGCATGGCCGCCATCACCAGGGTCATCTCCATCCACGCGAACCCGTTTCCGATGCACACTCGGGGGCCGCCGCCGAACGGCAGGTAGGCCTTGTCCCGGCGCAGCGCCGGATCCAGCCAGCGATCGGGCTGGAACCGTTCGGGGTTCTCGAACAGTTCGGGCCGGCGATGGAGCACCCAGGGACTGATCAGGATGACGGTGCCTTTGCGCAGCTGCCGGTCGCCGAGCTCGAGGTCCGCCAGCGCCTTGCGGTCGAATGCGTACACCGGCGGGTAGAGCCGCATCGATTCGCGCAGGACCCGCTCCAGCACCACCAATCGCTGAACGTCGGCGGTGCTGGGCAGCCGGCCGTCCAGGACATCGGCCAGCTCCGCGTGCACCTCGGCAAGGACCTCCGGGTGGCTCCCGAGGAGGTGCCAGGTCCAGCTGAGAGCGATCGCCGTGGTTTCGTGGCCTCCGACGAACAGTGTCATCAGCTCGTCACGCAGCTGCCGATCGGTCATCCCGACGCCGGAGTCGTCCTGCGCAGACAGCAACATCGACAGCAGGTCACCGGCGTCCTCACCGCTCGCCCGTCGGTCGCCGGCCACCCGCAGGACCATCCGGTCCATATTCCGCACCGCTCGCCTGAGCCGACGGTTGGTGGGAGTCGGCAACCACTCCGGCATGGGCTGGACGGCATTGAGCTTGGCAACGAAGCACTGCCGGACCACCTCCATGTCGCGGCCGAGGGCGGCGGCATCACCGGTCACGTCGGCTCCGAACAGGGTCTTGCCGACGATGCGCAACGTCAGTCGCATCATGTCCTCGCCCAGATCGCGCGTCTCGCCGTCCCGCCAGCCGGCGGCCTCCTGGGCGGCATAACGGGCCATCACGTCGCCGTAGGTGGCCAGCCGGCTCTTGTGGAACGCGGGCTGTGCAAGGCGCCGCTCCCGTTTCCAGAATTCACCGGAACTGGTGAACAGGCCGTTGCCCAGCAGTGCACCGCCGACACTGGGCAGGTAGTGCTTCCCGAATTCCTTGTTGCGCCGCACGAGGACCTCGTCGATCAACTGAGGATCGCTGAGCAGGGCCACCCGCAGCAGGCCGAACCGCATGAGCGCCACCGGGCCCCTGTCCCGGGCGATCGCGGGCAGGAAGGACAGCCGGTCCCGCGCGAATTCCGGCAGGTCGCCGGCAATGGCACGCAGGATAGCCGACCGGAGCGATCGGCGTGGCCCCGCTTGAGCGGGCCGTTCGAGTGTGCGTTCAGCGGGCGCAGTGACGGGTGCTGCGGTCGGGTTCATGACTCTCCTGTTCATAAATCTGTGCAGAGGAAACGGCGGGGATGTACGAAAGCGCCGCCACGGCGCTCTCTGTTGCCAAGGGGACGCGGGGGGCCGGGTCACCAACTAGTGAGGTCCGAAGGTGCGGTTTTCGTACACCGCCCAGAACCTGATCGGTGTCCGGAGTGGCACCGCCACAAGGAGTCTCGATGTCTGCAGCGCTATTGACCGATGCACTTCCGTTGGCCGGCTCGGCCGCCAGGCGGCTGCTCGACGCCGGCTGGCGCGTGCCTCTGGACCTACCGGACGACCTGATGGCGACCGCGGATCATTGCGATCGCATCAAACGGGTCGCGGCAACGAATTTTCCCCTGGTCGGGATTCCCGACGACCTCGGCGGCCAGGGTGGCGACATGCTGGACGTCGCTGCGGCGCAACGCCAATTGGCCCTGATCGACCCGGGCATGGCCATCGGATTGTGCATGCATGCGCATTCGGTCGGTCTCGTCGTGGAGCACCATCGGCGGCTGTCGGACACCTCTTGGATGCTGCTGGAGGCGATCGCGATGCGGCACTCGCTGGTGGGATCCGCATTCGCCGAACCCGGTGGCAGCGCCAATCTGATGCGGGCCCGAACGACCGCCCGTCGATCCGGCAAGGGATACCTGCTGAACGGCGTGAAATTTCCGTGTTCGCTGTCCACCACCGCAGAACTGTTCTGCCTCAACGCCGCAACCGATGATGGAGAGACCGTCGTCGCCCTGTGCCCGGCCGGTGCCGAGGGGCTGACGACGGACGGGAACGCCTGGCCCGCAATAGGAATGCGCTCATCGGACACCGGTAAGGTCGTTCTGAAGGATGTCCACCTCGACGACCGGCTGATCTATCACCGGGCCCCGTCGGGCAGCACCGATCCCATCGTGATCATGGGCTTCGTCTGGTTCGCCGTCCTGATGGCGGCGACCTACCACGGTGCGCTCACCCGGATGATCGATATCGCAGCCACCGGTGCCACCGCGGCCGGTGCGCGCGGGGACGACCCGCGCAGCGGGCTCCTCGGTCAGGCGACCCGGGAACTCCTCGCGCTCGGCGGGAACGCCCAGTGGCTCGGCCGGGTCTGGACGCAGCATGGGATCGACCAGGAATCTGCCCTGGCCGCTGCGATGGCACTGCGCGCCCAGACGAGCGCGACCAGGGACCGCGTGGTCAGCGCCCTCACACCGGTCATCGGGTCGCGGCTGTATACCTCCGGTCAGCTGGTCAGCGCGCTCAATCTTGACTCCCTGGCGGTGCACCACCATCCGCCGGCTCTGCTCGTCTGCGATGACGGTGTGGGCAGCGCCGTGCTGGGCCAGCCGGTGAGCTTCGATCTGGCGGAGCGGGCAACATGAATGATCCGGCGTTGGCCGCGCGGTGCCTCGGTCAGGCGCGCAGCCACCTGGCTCCGGGCCTCGCCCTCGGCCAGAAGATCACCGGCCGCGGCGCGGTCGAGATCGCTGCTGAAGGAGCGGTCGTGCGGCTCTCCGACGGCCGCGAAGTCCTCGACTTCGGTTCCTACGCCGTTGCGTTGCTCGGTCATCGGCATCCCGACGTCATCGCCGCGGTGAGCGGGCAACTGTCGCTGATGAGCACATCGACAAGGTCACTGGCCAACCCGGTGACAACGGAGCTGGCTGCACGACTGATCAACCTGATGAGCCCGTCGCGCCTGCGGCGGGTCTGGTTCGGGCAGAACGGCACCGACGCCGTCGAGGTGACGCTGAAACTGGCCCGGCTGGCCACCGGCAGTCCGCGCATCCTCGCGGTCCAAGGCGGCTACCACGGCAAGAGTCTGGGCTCGCTGTCCGCCACCTGGAGTCCTCGGTACCGGCGCGGCCTCGAGTCGGTGCTGTCGCCCGTGACGCATCTGCGGCGCGATGATCACCGGGCGGTCGCCCGGGAAACCGCCGCCGGCGACGTCGCTGCCATCATCGTCGAGCCCGTCCAGGGCGAGAGCGGAATTGTCCCGTTGGATCCAGAAGTGTTGCGCGAGTGGGTGACAGCCGCCCGGGCCGCCGGGGCATTCGTCATCGTCGATGAGGTGCAGTGCGGCCTCTGGCGCGCCGGCTCCGCAAGCCTGGCGCTCAGCGCCGAGTACGACCTCGATCCGGACGCGGTACTGCTGGGCAAACCTCTTGGCGGCGGTGTTCTGCCGTTGTCGGCGGCAATGTGCAGCGAGGCGCTTTTCGCCCCCATGCGTGCCGATCCGTTCATCCACACCTCGACGTTCTCCGGGCACCCGCTGTCCTGCGCCGCGGGGCTCGCCGGCCTCACGGCCATGGAACGGCTCAGCGACCGCGCCCAGCAGATCGGGCGCCGGCTCGGGCACCGGTTGCACCGGTTGGCCGACGAGTTCCCTGACGTCGTCGCCGGCGTGCGCGGCCGAGCCCTGATGTGGGGGCTGGAACTGTCCAGCAGCGCCGCGGCGGGGACGGTGCTGACCGAACTGTCCGATCGCGGGCTGCTGCTGTCACCGTGCCTCGGGCGGCCGGAGGTCCTTCGGCTGTTGCCGCCGATGGTCCTCACCGACGCCCAACTCGACACAGCAACGAATCTTCTGACCGAGGCGGTTCGTGCCGCCCGGCGTATCACCCATCCCGTAGCCGCTCTCACATCCTGAACCAGCGAGAGGAAACCGACATGCCCCGCGTCGATGTCAGTGTCGTCATGAACGCCCCGGCCCATGAGGTCTGGAGCGCCGTGGCCGATGTGCTCTCTTATCCGAAATTCATGCAGAACGTACACGAGGTAACCCTTCTCGAGGAACTCCCGGACGGAAGCACGGTCACCTCGTGGTCGGTGTCCCTCAAGGGCTCCACGTTGGAATGGACCGAGCGTGACACTCCGGACCACGCCAGGCGGCGGCTGGATTTCGCCCAGCTGGACGGCGACCTCGAACAATTTGAAGGTGCCTGGACGGTGACGGAGAATGCCGGTGGCGGCGTGACTGTCCGGTTGGAATGCGTTTTCGACATCGGTATCCCGCTGCTGTCGGACATGCTCAACCCGGTGGCCGCGAAGGCCCTGACGGAGAACTCAGAGGCAATGCTTCGGCAGATCGAAGCGAAGGTGGCGGCATGAGTACCCGGGTGCTGGTCACCGGCGCCGGGGGAGTGCTCGGATCCGAACTGTTCAGCCAATTGCAGCAGGTCGACGGACTCGACGTCGTCGGTGTCACGTCACGTGGGCGGCCGGACCTCGGCGTCGCGGCGTGGCGGATGGGTACCGAACCCCGTCCGGAGAACCTCGCCGGTCACTGGGATGTCGTCGTGCACTGCGCGGCGTCCACCCGGTGGAGCATGACGCCGCAGGAGGCGATCGAGGCGAACATCGCGCCGACGCTCGCGCTCGACGACGTCGTCGACGGTGACACCCACCTGATCCACGTCTCGACAGCGTATGCGGGCGGCCGCACCGGATCGGTCGAATCAGATGACCCGGCTGATTATCGCAACGCCTACGAGTGGTCCAAAGCGGCGTGCGAACGTTTGGTGCGTCAGCGTTTCTCCGCGTCGACCATCTACCGACCGCCGCTGATCATCGGCCGCCGGCGGGACGGTCACGCGTCCAGGTTCACCGGCATCTACACCTTCCTGCGCGCCGCGAGCACCGGCCTTGCGCCGGCTCTGGTGGCGGCGCCCCGTGGTCGGCTCGAGATCGTCCCGGTCGACGATGTGGCCAGCCATGCCGTCACGCTGGTGGCCGGCAGCCGCCCGCAGCGCACCGTCGTCGACGTGATCGGTCGGGGTCACCGGGCACTGACCGTCGGCGAGACCCTGGACGTCACCCAGGGGGCGCTGAACGAGATCCGGGCGTCGCACGGACTCGCGCCGATACCGCGGCCGCCGCTGATCGAGCCGAAGCGCTGGACGCGGTTCTACCTGCCGTTCGCCCGCGAACACCTGACTCCCAGACAGCTCCGCACCGTCAGGTTGCTCAGCGAATTCGAGCCGTACACGAGCATCGAGGAGCCCTTCGTGGTCACCACCCCGGTGCGGGATGTCACGCCCGCGCTGCACACGTCGATCCGCTACTGGGCCGAGCGCTATCCGACGGCGGCCCTCGGCAAGCCGCGGGCCTGGTCCGCCGACGCAGCGTCGTGAAGCACGCGGCTCCCCGCCCGGCGCGGCATGCGGTCAGTCCGGCACCGCCGCCGGCCCGCGAGCCGGAGATACCAGAGGGCACAGACCTTTTCAGCAGACTGGGCCGTGGCGCCGTCGATCATCCGCGGATGATCGTCGCGGTCTGGGGCGTGCTGCTGATCGGTCTCGGCATTCTGGGTCTCGGGCTCCCGGACAGGCTCGGCACCGGAGGTTTCGATGTCCCGGGATCGGATTCTCTACTGGTCCAGCAACTCCTGGAAAGCGAGTTTCCCGGTGTTTCCGCGGACCCCACCGTCGTGGTCCTGCACGCTGACACGGCAGCCGACGGCACAGCTCTTGCGGCGGCCGTGACCGGCGTGCGGGACCGGGTGGCCACGGTCGACGGTGTGGCAGGTGTGCGTTCCTTCCTCGACGATGGTGGCGCCGCGATGCTGTCGCCGGACAGCAGGACAACCTATCTGACGGTCTCGCTGACCGGTGACCAGAACCAGCAGGTGCGGACGGCCGCGGAGGTGGAGGCCGCCGCTCTGGACGGTGCGCCCACCGGCATCGAGGTCTCCACCGGCGGGAAGGCGGCGCTGTACTCGAAGGTGAACGAGATCTCCCGCGCCGATCTCGGGATGGCCGAACTGATCAGCCTCCCGATCATCATGATCGTGCTGCTGCTGGTCTTCGGCAGCGTTGTCGCGGCCGGTCTGCCCGTCCTGCTGGGGGTCGTCAGCCTGGTGATCACGCTCGGCCTGCTCTACCTGCTGACGATGGTCACGACATTGTCCATCTACGTCACCAGCACGGCCTCGATCATCGGGATCGGTGTCGGCATCGACTACGCGCTCTTCATCGTCACCCGTTATCGCGAGGAACTGGCTGCGGGCGTCCGACGCCGCCATGCGGTGGTCACCGCCGTGGCGACATCGGGCCGGAGTGTGGCGGTCTCCGGCCTGACGGTGATCGTGGCGCTGGCCGGGATGTTCCTCGTCGACATCCAGGGCTTCCGGTCGATGGCCGTCGGGTCGATGACCGTCGTCGCCCTCGCGGTCGCGGCCAGCCTGACCCTGCTGCCCGCCGTCCTCGGCCTGCTCGGCCCACGGATCGAGCGATTCGCCCTGCGCCGGAAGCGTCCTGCCCGGCACCGGGTGAGCGGCTGGCACCTGTGGGCGATGCGGGTGATGCACCGTCCGGTCCGCTTCCTGTTCTCCGCCCTGGCGATACTGCTCGTCCTCGGTGCTCCGTTGGCCGGGATCTCACTCGGCCAACCGAGCGCATCCACGCTGCCGGAGGGCACCGCGCCCCGGGTCGCCCTCGAGCGACTCACGGCCGCCTTCGGCCCCGGTGCGGTCGGACCGGTGGAGATCGTGGTGCGCACGTCTGGTGGGACAGGCGACCTGGAGCGCGCGCTGGCGGCCGACCCCGGCGTCGCGGGCGTGACGGGTGGCCTGGTCAGCCGGGACGGATCGCTCGTCCGGATCGTGGTCGTCGGCAGGGACACTCCGCAGTCGACCGCGGGGCAGGAGTTGGTCACCCGCATTCGCGAGGACATCATTCCGGCCACCGGCATCGATGCGGTGGTTGGCGGCCAGGGGGCGAGTGACCTCGACCTGACCGCCAAGATCTCCGAGCGTCTGCCCTGGGTGATCGGCGGCGTGCTGTTGCTGTCCTTCCTGCTCCTGGTCGTCGCGCTGCGGTCGATCATCCTCCCGCTGAAAGCGATTGTGATGAACCTGATGTCGGTCGCCGCCGCCTACGGGGTGGTGGTGGCGCTGTTCCAGTGGGGGTGGGGTGAGGATGTTCTCCGGTTCGAATCCGAGGGTTTCATCCAGGCCTTCGTGCCGCTGTTCCTGTTCTCCGTCCTGTTCGGCCTCTCGATGGATTACGAGGTCTTCCTGATGACCCGTATGCGGGAGGAATGGGATCGGACCGGATCCAACGAGTTGGCGGTCGCGCGGGGGCTCGAGCGAACCGGCCGCACGGTGACATCGGCGGCGCTGATCATGGTGGTGGTCTTCGCAGCTTTCACCGCGAGCCGGTTACTGGCCTTCAAGGCCATGGGATTCGGGTTGGCCGCGGCGGTCCTGATCGATGCGACCGTGGTCCGGGTGGTGGCAGTGCCGGCCGCGATGCGGTTGCTGGGCGACCTGAACTGGTGGTTGCCGGCGTGGCTCGACCGCTTGCTGCCGCACCTGGAAGCGGGACATGCGGCCCCTGCGCCGCAGTTTCGCCGCCAGCACGCCCTCGAGCCGTCGCACCGGATCGGCTCGCCGTTGCCCGCACACAGTAGTTGATCGACCCCTGTCGACTGTCCGAAGGAGCTGCGATGAATGAGCAACGGATTCACCAGGTGCCGACCGCTCGACGGTTCCGCGACGTGGTCGGCCAGTTCGCGACCGGAGTGACGGTCGTGACGGTGGCCAGCGACGGACAGATCAGGGGAATGACTGCCAACGCCTTCACCGCGGTCTCGCTGGATCCGCTGCTGGTGCTGGTCTGTCTGCGACTGGGCTGCGCGACCGACGAGTTGATCAGTGCCGCACCGTCTTTTGCCGTCAGCATCCTGTCGGCGGAACAGGAGTCGGTCGCCGCCTGGTTCGCGAACCCTGCCCGGCCCGCCGGCCGCCGGCAACTCGACGCCGTCGCCTGGTCTCCGGGTCCGAGAACCGGTACGCCGTTGCTCGACGGTGCACTCGGGTGGCTTGAATGCGCCGTCGAGGAACGCGTTGTGGTGGGGGATCATGCCGTGATCTACGGCAGGGTGCTGGATCTGGCCCTCAGCGGGAGCGGTGAGCCGTTGGTCTTTCACCAGGGCCGCTTCGCGACCATCCCGGACCGGCGGGATCGTCGTGCCGCTTCCTGATTCGCCTTGCCCGACCGTCAGCCGAGTTCTTCGAACAATGTGAGCTGTAACCCGGCCGGCCCGCTGAGCCGGGAGTTCAGCGAATCCCACGGGGTGCGGGTCGGCGGGGCGATAACAGTTGCTCCCGCCGCCTGCAAATCGCTGGTGGCTGCTGCTGTGTCGGACACCTGGAAGGCGATCCGGATGGGTCCGGCCACGCGGTGTCCGACCTCCACCTCGTCGATGTAGGCCGCGTACGCCGGATCGTTGATCTCCAGGGTCGCTCGCCCGACCTCCAGGATGGTGACCCGTCCACCGTTGGCCTCGTAGGTGCCCTGGGTGGGCAGGCCCAGGGCGTCCCGGAAAAAGGTCAGTGCTTCGTCGTAGTCGGTCGCGGTGACCACCAGCCTCAATTCCCGCACGTCAGCCATCGGCAGAGTATGACCGGTCAGGGCCAGCGGATGATCGCCGGTGGCGGCCGGTGGCGGCCCATCAACCTGTCCCGGAAGGAGCGGTCGTCAGGGGGGTCGATGTCGATTCCCACTTCCCGGAAGATCGACCGCTTGACCGCGTCGTATTCCGTCACCGCACCTTCGAATTGTGGGCGCCGACGACCGGGCGCCAGTCGGTCGAAATCGTCGGGCTCGGGGAGTTGCAGCCACAATTCCCGCCCTGATTCGCCGCGTGCGATCAGTTGGCAGCCATCGTGTCCCGACTCCTCGGCCCGTCGGCGACTGTCGTACAACAACAAACCGGCGGGCCGACCCAGCCAGCCGTCGGGCTCGACCGCCATTTCCCACAACTGTCGGAGGTCCTGCGCCGTGACACCTCCCTTGTCGAACTCCATCCGGTTGACCAGCCTTCGATTGCGGACGAAGGTGCGGCCGGGCGGAATGGCGGGCACCGGGTCACCGACGAGCCGGTCGCCACGGAGAAGCCCATCAACGAAATGCAGCTCGTCGAACGGATCCAGCGGCGATGTGTTCTCGCCCGGTGCGGCCGGGATCGCGTACCCGATCCCCTCGAGGATGCCGACGGCCGCATCCGCCTTTTCGCTCGGCCCGCAAGATGCACCGCCCAACCACATCTGGTCACCGTTCCGGTCGATCAACACCATTCCCGGCCCGGTCCCGCGCGGCACCGAGAATCGCTGATGGGCGGCGATCGGGTAGGAGAAGCCGCGCAGCAGCGGTGACGTCGGACGATGGAAGAGCCAGACCTCGCGCACCGGCGCCATCACCTGGCTGAACTCCGTGAAGGCGTCGATGCTGGCGGCTGGACTGCCGAAACGGGCACCGTGCTCGACGTCGATCCAGATTCGGGGCGCCCGCTCGGGTGTCGACATGCCGCCAGTCTCCAGCAGTGAGGCCTACCGAGGCGCCGCGGCGTTGCGGGGTGCATCGGAACGCCGATGATCGCCGGACGGGTCGGCCGCCGTGGACAGGCAGATCTGGTTGCGCCCCAGCTGCTTCGCTCGGTACAGCGCGGTATCGGCCGCAACGTAGAGGAGATGCAAACTGGCCGCGTTCGTGGGGGCATGAGCGAGCCCGCCGCTGATCGACACCCGCACCCGGCGGCCGTCGCCGAGCACGAAATCTGCCTCACGGATGGCGGTGAGAATCTGCTTCCCGCGTTCGACGAGAGTGGCCGCTGAACAGCCGGGGAGCAGAAGCGCGATCTCGTCCCCACCGAGCCGGCTGACGGTGTCCGTCGGCCGCGAACTACGGATCAGCACTTGCGCCAATTTGACCAGGACCTCGTCCCCGCCCGGATGACCGTAGGCGTCGTTGATGCCCTTGAAGTCGTCGACATCGATCAGCACGAGTCCGGTGCCACCGTGACCCGCAGCTCCCGACAGCGCCGACACCGCAGCCTCGTCGAGCACCCGCCGGGTGACCAGGCCGGTCAGCGGGTCGATCGCCGCCTGCCGCTCGAGCAATGCGACGAGCCGGTCCTGCCGCTCGCCGGCGGCGGTCAACAGTGCGGCGGTGGTCACCAGTGCGGCGGTCATGTAGGCGCCGTGCACGATCGCCACCTGCACGGGCAGCATCACCAGGATGATCGACCACTCGGCCGCGAGCACGGTCGACATCACGATGACGGCTCCGCGCCTGCGCAGTTGGGAGGCGCCGTACAGGGCCGGGAAGAAGAGGAAAACCTGGGCCGTCAGCGTTCCGTCGGCGGTCAGCACGTCCACCAGGACGATCATCGCGGTTCCCAGCAGCGGGCAGACCGCCCATCCCACCCGGTGGCTTCCGCCGAGTTCCCGCGCCGCCCATCCCGCCACGGCAATCACCGCGACGGCGATGACCGAAACGGCCATGTCGGCATTGGAGCGGGATTCGGCGAATTGGAACAGTGCGAACACCAGGGTGACGCCCGCCGCCACCAGACACAGCGTGAAAACCGCACGGCCGGCCGCCCGATGGTCGCGCGGCTGCAGCGCCTCCACGAGCTTCACGGTGGCCCCCCGGCTGTCGCAATGAAGTTGCCGGTACGAAGACCAGCATCGGCAGATGGTCGATCACGCTCGAACAGTGCAACTGATGCCGCATTCGGATGTAACCCTGTGTTATCAGAGTATCACCTCGAGTAACGGCGGGCAGGCTAGCCGTGTCCGGTCTCAGAGGCATGTCTGTCGAGTGCCATCACCGCAGGGACAAGCGGCCCCGCGCAGCCCTAGGACCCTGCTCCCGTGACAGCGGGCCGGACGGGTGCCGTCGAGTCGTGCGGTTGCGGGCTGGCAGTGTCCCGACGGTAGGGTTTCCGGGCGGGGCGGTAGCTCAGTTGGTCAGAGCAACGGACTCATAATCCGTCAGGTCGTGGGTTCGAGCCCCACTCGCCCCACGAAAAGCGTTGCGAGACGCGATGTCTGCTGCTCTGCGTTCACCGACTCATTTCGGGCGACTCTCCATAAAATCCTGGTGCGGACCGTGCCCAGTGTCCGTGCCAGGCGGTAAGAGCGGTGCTGCCGGGTGGGCCTGCGAGTTGGTCGGTCATGACTGGGCTGGTCCAGGCGCGCCCGACGCCGGCCGATTAGATGCCCTGTACGTGCGGGCCTGGGGCGGCGATGCGGCAGTTGGTGCTGCTGACCGGCCGGTGGCGGCGGGTGCGGAACTCGTCGGTGGCCGGAGAGCGACGCCTACCGGGACCTCCCGCGCCGGTATGGGCGCTGATCATGTCGCATTGATGACGGCGCCGCAGGCGTTGCCGCTGGCGCAGCGGGCCGCAATTGGGTTGCATCACCCTGGGCGACCTTCCGGGGGTTCAGGTCGCGGCGGAGACCGGTGCCAGCGTGGGGGCGGTCAAGCAGCACCTGTTCCGGGGCCGGGCGGCCCTGTCGAGACTGGTCGGCAAGGACGGCTCACGGCCTGCGCTCATCGACCTCGGCCATCGCATCACCTCGGTAATCACTACCAGCGGCGAGGCATTCCGCCTCGTCCGTTCGGCGCCGGACCTCACGGTGCATTGACCCTTACCGATGCCAGCAGTATGGCGAGTTCCTGGTCGATGTACTGATCCAGGGTGAGCCAGTCGCTCAGATTCCAGTGTTTAAGTGCCCAACCGTGGGCGGTAAGGAGCATGTTGTGCGCCACCAGGCGGGGGTCGATATCGCGGAACACGCCAGCGGCGACGCCGTCCCGATAGACCTCGCGGAGGGGTTCCGCGGTTTCCACCTCGAGTGCCATGATCTGCGAGAGTCCTTCGCCTGAAAGGGTTTTACTCTCGCGATAGGTCAGGTTGACAGCCGCGCGCTTCGCGTCGACCACCAGGCAGCAGGCCCGGAACGCGGTCTTCAGTCGTTCGACCGGATCCTCGCCCGCCGCGGCCAGCGCCTTGGGGATCTCGTCGCGGAAGTCCTCGAGGATGTCGACGACCACGCCGCGGAGAAGGTCGTCCTTGTTCCCGAAGTACTGATAGATCAGCCCGACACTGACCCGAGCCTCCTCCGCGACAGACTGCATCGACATGGCATGGAAGCCGGACCGCTGCATCAATGTTGTTGCTGCGGCCAGAATCTGCCGACGCCTGCGGCGTACCCGCTCGTCGACCCGGGCCACCCGGTTCGCCTGTTTGACGTTCACAGGCATCGCCGCATCAGCCATTCATGCCACCCCCTGTGCGCCGTGGTCGGATTGAACGTCGGTTCATAGTAGCCGCCCTGCCAGCCGGAACGCGCTCAGACAGTGGCCGGCGGCAAGAAGAAAGTTCGGCGATGGCTCTTGACGCCGATCGAGCCACCCCCTACTCTCGAACTATCGAATGAAGGATCATTCAAAAACCAAGCTTGATCGGGCACAACGAAGTGGAGACGCGAGCATGTCGCAGACGTTCGAGGACATCCGGTACGAGATCGATGGACCGGTCGGGGTCATCACGATCAACCGGCCGCATCGGTACAACGCCTTCCGCGGCCGCACCGTGGAGGAGCTGATCAAGGCCTTCCGTCTCGCCTGGGCGGACAAGTCCGTGCAGGTCGTCATCCTGACCGGTGAAGGCGAGAAGGCATTCTGCACCGGCGGCGACGTCAAGCAGCGGGCCGAGACGGGGGACTACGGCCCCACCGAGAGCGGGATGTTCGAGATCGGGAACCTGCACAAGCTGATTCGGGACATCCCCAAGCCGGTCATCGCCGCCGTCAACGGCATCGCAGTGGGTGGCGGTCACGTCCTGCACGTGCTGTGCGACCTGACGATCGCCTCCGAGACTGCGAGGTTCGGGCAGGCCGGCCCCAAGGTCGGCTCGTTCGACGCGGGGTTCGGTTCCGCCTACCTGGCCAGGGTTGTCGGGGAGAAGCGGGCGCGGGAGATCTGGTACCTGTGCCGCCTGTACGACGCGCAGACCGCCGAGCGGTGGGGTCTGGTCAACGCGGTCGTCCCGGCCGAGAAGCTCCTGGACGAGGCGAAGAGCTGGGCGCGGGAGATCGCCGAGAAGAGCCCCACCGCGCTGCGTTTCCTCAAGCAGTCGTTCAACGCCGACACCGATCACCAGGCCGGCCTGAGCAACCTGGCGATGTCCGCACTGGACCTTTTCACCGCCTCCCCGGAGGGCCTGGAAGGGGCCGCGGCCTTCGCCGAGAAGCGCCCTGCCGACTTCGCGCAGCACGTCAACTGGCACTGACCGAAGACGATCGACATCTGAGAGACGAGAAGACGATGGAGTTTTCGCTCACCGCCGAGCAGCAGACGCTGGTCGATTCGGCCCGCCAGTACGCCCGGGAGTCGCTGGCCCCCGGCTACCAGGAGCGGGAGAAGGCCGGACGGATCGAAGAAGAGGTCCGGCTGGAGATGGGGGCGAAGGGTTTCATCGCCCCTGAGATATCCAAGGATCTGGGCGGGCAGGGAGTGTCGCGGCTGACGTCCGGCATGTTGCTGGAACAGATCTCCACCGGGGACTTCAACGTCGGGTACCTGCAGGTGGTCGGTTCGCTGGTCGGTCAGATCCTCGCCCAGAACGCCCGGCCCGAGGTCGCCGCGCAGTGGGTTCCGCAGATCACCAGCGGCACGGGCATCGTCGGGATCGGCCTGTCCGAACCGCACGCCGGCTCCGACGCGGGGAACCCCCGCCTGCGAGCAGAGCCGGTCGGTCCCGGAAATGGGGGCGACTGGGTCATCACCGGGGCCAAGTCCATGTCCCTGCTCGGCCCCGCCAACGGCGCGGTCGTCTTCGCCCGCACCAGTGACGAAGGGCGGGGTCGCGGCATCACCGCGTTCGTCGTCGACCTGAACCAACCGGGCGTCACCAAGGAGCCCTACTCCGACATGGGCACCAAGCCTGTCGCCCGCGGCGCCGCGCACTTCGACCACGTCCGGGTGCCTGCGGAGAATGTCCTCGGCGAGGTCGGCAAGGGCTTCTCGCAGGTCATGCAGGGCTTCGACTTCAGCCGGGCGTTGATCGGGCTGCAGTGCATCGGAACGGCCCAGCAGACCGTCGACGAAACTTGGGAGTACGTGTCCCAGCGGGAGGCCTTCGATCGGCCGATCAGCAAGAACCAGGGTGTCGCGTTCCCGCTCGCAGAAGCCGAAACCGTCCTCACCGCGGCGCGTTTGCTGTGCTACCAGACGCTGTGGCTCAAGGACGCCGACCTACGCGCACACCGCCGAGGCGGCCATGTGCAAATGGTGGGCGCCGAAGACCCCGTACGACGTGATCAACACCTGCCTGCTGCTGCACGGCCAGTACGGGTACCGCACCGAGAAGCCGATCGAGCAGCGACTGCGGGACGTGCTCGGCCTGCAGATCGGCGACGGCACCGCGCAGATCATGAAGTTGATCATCTCCCGGCAAAAGCTGGGACGGGCACTCGCCCCTTGATCTTTCCAGGCGCACGCCGCGTCGTTGATGCCCCCGGCCGGTCACGCCGACCGGACCGGGGGCCGCAAACCCCCACGAACCACCAAGACAGCCAATCAGATCCGACACGCGGATCATTCCGACATCGCAGTAGCTGACAAAGGAGTCACCCTCATGGGCAAGCTTGAGAACAAGGTCGCGATCGTGACCGGCGCCGGCCGCGGTATCGGCCGTGGTATCGCCGAGAAACTCGCCTCCGAGGGCGCCACGGTCGTGGTCACCGACATCGATCAGCAGTCGGCAGAGACCCGGCGAAGGAACTCGGCGGCGGCGCGATCGGCCTGCGGGTCGACGTGACCAGCCGGGAATCGGTGGCCGAGATGGTCACCGCAGGTGACCGAGAAGTTCGGTCGGATCGACGTTCTGGTCAACAACGCCGGCTGGGACAAGGTCGGGCCGTTCGTCGACAGCGACGAGGCGGATTGGGACCGGGTCATCGCGATCAACCTCTACGGGGTGCTGAACACCTCCAAGGCCGTGCTGCCGATCATGGCCGCGCAGGGCCACGGGCACGTGGTCAACCTCGGCTCCGACGCCGGCCGGGTGGGCTCGTCCGGCGAAGCGGTCTACTCGGCCGCCAAGGGTGGGGTCATCGCCTTCACCAAGGCGATGGCCCGGGAGATGGCCCGCAACCAGGTCAGCGTCAACTGCGTCTGCCCCGGCCCGACCGACACCCCGCTGTTCGCCTCGATCGGCGGGGACAACCCGAAGCTGCGGGACGCGCTGACCAAGGCCATCCCGTTCCGCCGGCTCGCCGACCCGAGGACCTCGCCAACGCCGTGGCGTTCTTCGCCTCCGACGAGGCCGCCTACATCACCGGCCAGACCGTCAGCGTCAGCGGCGGCCTCACGATGAGCTGACGGGCGCGCCCATGACCTTCGAGACGATCCTCACCCAGAGACCGATCGACGAATACACCGGCGCAGGGCTACTGGCTGCAACCGCATCATCACCGACTTCCTCGACGACGTCGTCGCCCGCACCCCGGACAAGGTGGCGTGCGATCGACTCCGCGCGGCAGATCACCTACCGTGAGCTGCAGGCCGAGATCGACCGGTGCGCACTGGGCCTGCTGGAGCTCGGCGTCCGGTCCCGGCGACGTCGTGTCGTTCCAGCTGCCGAACTGGATCGAGTTGCTCGTCCTGCACTTCGCTGCCACCCGCATCGGCGCCGTCAGCAACCCGCTGATCCCGATCTACCGCGACCGCGAGGTCGGATTCATGGTCGGGCTCGCCGAGTCCAAGGTCCTGGTGGTGCCCCGGGAGTTCCGCGGGTTCGACTACGTCTCGATGGTCGACCGGCTCCGGCCGACTGGCCGGAACTGCAGCACGTGCTCGTCGTCGACGGCCAACCCGGCGAGCGAATCCGTCCTGGGAGTCGTTCATGGCCACACCGTGGGAGGAACGCCGCGACCCGGCCGAGCTCGCCGCGCTGCGCCCGGACCCCAACGAGGTCACGCTGCTGATGTTCACCTCCGGGACCACCGGCGAGCCCAAGGGTGTCATGCACACCCACAACACGGTCGTCGCGGCCAACGAGCCGCTGCCCGAGCGGCTCGGCGTCAACAGCGACAGCGTCATCCACATGGCCTCGACCCTCGCGCACCTCACCGGCTTCCTCTATGGCGGCCGCCTGCAGACGCAGATCGGTGCCACCGGTGTCTACCAGGACGTGTGGGACACCGAGCGGTTCGTCGAACTCATCGAGCAGCACGGGATCACCTACACCTCGGCGGCGACACCGTTCCTGCACGACATGCTCAACGCCCCGAACCTCGACGCGCGCGACGTGTCCTCGCTGGTCCGGTTCTGCTGCATGGGCGCCCCGATCCCGCGGGCCATCGTCCGCCAGGCCAAGGAGCGCTGGCCCGGCTGGCAGTGCTCGGCGGCTGGGGCCAGACCGAGAACGCCCTGGTCACCCTCGGCATCCCCGGCGACCCCGAGGAGAAGATCGTCGACCGCGACGGCTACCCCTGCCGGGGATGCAGATCCGGGTCGTCGACGAGACGGCACCTGCTGCCCGCCGACACCGAGGGCCGGCTGCAGGTACGGGGCCGTTCCTGTTCGTCGGCTACGCCAAGCGGCTGGAGATGACCCGGGAACAGTTCGACGGCGAGTGGTTCGACACCGGCGACATCGCCCGCATCGACGAGGACGGCTACCTGAAGATCTCCGGCCGCACCAAGGACGTCATCATCCGCGGCGGGGAGAACATCCCGGTCGCCTACGTCGAGAACGCCCTGTACGAGAACCCGAAGATCGACTCCGTCGCGGTCGTCGGCATCCCCGACCCGCGGCTGCAGGAGCGGGCCTGCGCCTGCGTCGTGCTCAAGCCCGGGCGGGGAGTTCACCTTCGAGGAGATGCAGCAGTTCCTCAACGAGAAGGGAGTGGCCAGGCAGTACTGGCCGGAACGCCTCGAGGTGCTGACCGAACTCCCGTCACCGCGAGCGGAAAGATCCAGAAATACCAGCTCCGCGAAGCAATCACCGGTGCGTCATGACCGGATCGACCACCAATCGGCGTCCTGTGGCCGGGGTGCCGCACCCCCATCGGCCGGTAGGCGGCTGGGCTGGCCCCCGTGCGCCCCGACGATCTCGCCGCTGACGTGCTCCACGAACTCACGGCCGGCTGCCGTCGGTGGACTGGGGCCAGGTCGATGACGTGATCCTCGGCTGCGCCAACCAAGCCGGGGAGGACAACCGCAACGTGGCCCGGATGGCCGCCCTGCTGGCCGGCTGCCGGTGCCGGACCGGGCATCACCGTCAACCGGCTCTGCGGATCCGGCCTGGACGCGGTCGGCGCGGCGGCCCGGGCGGTCCGCTCGGGTGACGCCGACCTGGTCGTGGCCGGCGGGGTGGAGAGCATGACGCGCGCACCCTTCGTCATGCCCAAGGCGACCCGGCGTTCGCCCGCTCCACCGAGGTGTACGACACGACCATCGGGTGGCGGTTCGTGAACCCGCGGATGGAGCGAGCGGTACGGCACCGACTCGATGCCGGAGACGGCGGAGAACGTCGCCGACGAGTTCGGCGTGGCCCGCGAGGCCCAGGACGCGTTCGCCCTGCGCTCGCAGGAACGGGCGGCCAAGGCCATCGCGACCGGGCGGCTGGCCCGGGAGATCGGCCGGTGGCATGCCGCGGTCGCAGGGGAGCCGGTCGTGGTCGACACCGACGAACACCCGCGGGAGACGTCGCTGGCGGCGCTGGCCGACTGCGCCCGATCTTCCCTGGCGGCAGCGTCACTGCCGGGAACTCGTCCGGCGTCAACGACGGGGCGGCGGCCCTGCTGGTCGCCTCCGAGCGGCCGGCAGAAGTACGGGCTGACCCCGCTGGCCCGGGTCACCGCGGCCACGGCGGCCGGCGTGGAGCCGCGGATCATGGGGATGGGCCCGGAGCCGGCGCGTCCGCAAGCTGCTGGCCCGGAACGGGCTCTCCGTGGACGACATCGACCTGGTCGAGCTGAACGAGGCGTTCGCCGCACAGCGCTCGGCGTGCTGCGGGAGCTCGGGCTGCCGGACGACGCCGAGCACGTCAACCCCAACGGCGGTGCGATCGCCCTCGGTCACCCGCTCGGCGCCAGCGGCGCCCGGCTCGCCCTGACCGCCGCCATCGAGTTGCCGACCGGGGCGGCCCCGCGCCCTGGCCACCATGTGCGTCGGAGTCGGGCAGGGCATTTCCGTCCTTCTCGAATCCGCCTGAGCACCGCCACCCTCTTTTCAACCTGGAGCAGACCATGACCACCACCGAGTCGATCGCCATTGGGGCCGTCACCGTCGACGACGCAACCAGCCCTGTCGGCATCTACGCCGGAGCCGTCAACGCGGCGCCCACCCCGATCAGCGACCGGGCCCGCGACTACCTCAACCTGGACTCGCTGTTCACCGCCGAAGAACTCGCGCAGCGGGACAAGGTCCGTGCCTTCGTCGACCCGCGGATCCGGCCGAACATCGCCCGCTGGTACGAGGATGCCCACTTCCCACGGGAGATCGCCCCCGAGATCGGCGAGCTCGGGGTGCTCGGGATGCACCTCAAGGGCTACGGATGCCCGGCGCGGGGCGGTCCAGTACGGGTCGGCGCGCTCGAACTCGAGGCGGCGACTCGGTCTGCGGACTTCGTGTCGGAGGCGTCGTGGCGATCAGCGCCATCGCCAAGGGCGCTCCGAGGAGCAGAAGCAGCAGTTGCTGCCGGGCATGGCCCGGGGCGAGGTGATCGGGTGCTTCGGGCTGACCGAACCCACCGCCGGCAGCGACCCCGGCGGATGACGACCTTCGCCCGCAAGGACGGCTAGGACTGGGTGCTCGACGGTGCGAAGCGGTGGATCGGGTGGCCTCGATCGCGCGGGTCGCGGTGATCTGGGCGAAGACCGACGACGGGGTCCGCGGATTCGTCGTGCCCACCTGACCCCGGGTTTCATCGCGACCCCGATCGAGCCGAAGCTGTCGATGCGGGCCTCCATCCAGTGCGACATCACCCTGGAGCGGGTACGCTTGCCCGCGGACGCGGTGCTGCCGAACGTGAACGGCCTGACGGGCCCTTCGCCTGCCTGAACGAGGCCCGGTACGGGATCATCTGGGGCGCGATGGGCGCCGCTGGGATTCCCTCGAGACCGCGTTGCGGTACGCCGGCAGCGCAAGCAGTTCGACAAGCCGCTCGCCGGCTACCAACTCACCCAACGGAAGCTCGCAGCATGGACCTGGAGGTCCAGAAGGGCATCCTCGTCGCCCTGCAGACCGGCCGGCTCAAGGACGCCGGAACGCTGCAGCCGCCCCAGATCTCGTGGGCAAGCTGAACAACGTGCGGGAGGCCATCGAGATCGGCCGGGAGGCCCGCGCCGTCCTCGGCGGCAACGGCATCACCCTGGAGTACTCCCCGCTCCGACACGCCAACAACCTGGAAAGTGTCCGCACCTACGAGGGCACCGACGAGGTCCACACCCTGATCCTGGGCCAGGCAATCACCGGCCAGGCCGCATTCCGCTAAGGCCCGGCCATGACATCCACTGAGAGACCATTGAGTAAAGGCCGCCCACCTACGAGACGCTGCTGACCGAGGTCACCGACGGCGTCGCGCTGGTCACCATCAACCGGCCGGATGTTCGCAACGCCGTGAACCGGCAGGTGCAGCTGGACATCCGCGCCGCGCTCGACGATCCGGGACGACGACTCCGTCGCGGTGGTGGTCTTCACCGGAGCCGGCGAGAAGGCCTTCGTCGCCGGCGCGGACATCGCGCAGGTCCGCACCTACACCCTGCACACGCCCTGACCTCCGATCTGCAGCGCCTCTACGACGACGTCGAGGCCTACGAGAAGCCGACATCGCCGCCGTCAACGGGTACGCCCTCGGCGGTGGCTGCGAGCTCGCGATGGCCTGCGACATCCGGATCGCCTCCGACACAGCACGCTTCGGGCTCCCCGAGACCAACCTGTCGGTGCTGCCGGCGGCCGGCGGCACCCAGCGACTGGCCCGGCTCGTCGGCACCGGCCGGGCCATCGAGATGATCCTCACCGGCCGCATGGTCGACGCCGAGGAGGCCGCGGATCGGGCTCGTCACCTCCGTCGTGCCCGGCTCCGAACTGCTGGAACGGCCCGGGAGATCGCCGGGCAGATCATCGCCAAGGGTCCGCTCGCCGTGCGGCTGGCCAAGCTGGTGATCCGCTCCGGGATGGACGCCGACCAACGCACCGGCCTCGTCGTCGAACGGCTCGCCCAGGCCCTGCTCTACACGACCGACGACAAGGCCGAGGGCGCCGACGCGTTCCTCGCCAAACGCCCACCCGTCTTCAGGGGGCGATGACAATGAGCGAAATCAACAATGTCGTCGTCGTCGGCGCGGGCGCGATGGGCTCGCAGATCGGCATGATCTGCGCCCTCGCCGGCTGGATGCCACGGTCACCGACATCGCCGAGCCGGCCCTGGACAAGGCGGAAACCGAGCTGCGGCAGCGGCTGTCCCGGGACGTCGAAAAGGGGCGGCGCAACTCAACAGCACGTCGATGACGCCTTCGGCCGGCTGTCCTTCAGTACCGACCTGACCACCGCCGCGTCCACGGCGGACTTCGTCATCGAGGCCGCCGTCGAAAAGCTGGACATCAAGCGGGCGTTGTTCGCCGACCTCGACCGGGTCGCGCCGCCGCACGCGATCCTGGCCACGAACTCGTCCAGCATCGTGTCGTCCCGGATCGCCGACGCGACCGGCCGTCCCGACCGGGTCTGCAACCTGCACTTCTTCAACCCGGCCTTGATCATGAAATGCGTCGAGGTGGTCCGCGGACCCGCAGACCTCCGATGCCACCGTGGAGATCTCGGTCGAGCTGGCCAGGCGCCTGGGCAAGACGCCGGTCGTGCTGGACCGGGAGATCCCCGGGTTCATCGCCAACCGGATCCTCGGCGCGGTCCGTGACGAGGCCATCTACCTGCTGGAGAACGGCATCGCCTCCGTGCAGGACATCGACACCGCCTGCCGCACCGCACTCGGCTACCCGATGGGCCCGTTCGAGCTCATGGACCTGACCGGCATCGACATCGGCTACCTCACCAAGAAGGACCGGTACGCCGAATCCGGTGACCCGAAAGACCAACCCAGCAAGAGCGTCTCCGCTCTCGTCGAGCGCGGCGAACTCGGCCGCAAAACCGGCCGCGGTTGGTACGACTACGACGAGGCCGGCACCAAGACACCACGCCCGACAGAACAGGTGAGAACGCCATGAGCATCGATACATCGGACGCCCACGGCCGCCGGCTGGCCGCTGGACCTGACCGCCGGACTAACCACACCGCGCGGCACGGACTACTACCTGCTGGCCGAGCTGCTGACCGACGAGGAGCGCGAGATCCGCGACCGGGTCAGGAACTTCGTCGACACCCAGGTGCTGCCGATCATCAACGACTACTGGGAACGCGCGCAGTTCCCGTTCGAACTGGTCCCGAAGATCGCTCAGCTGGGTGTCGTCGGCGGCGCGATCACCGGGTACGGGTGCCCCGGCCTGTCCCGCCTCGCGGCGGGAATGGTGACCCTGGAACTGTCCCGCGGGGACGGCAGCGTCAACACCTTCCTCGGGGTGCAGAACGGCCTGGCCATGGGCTCGATCAACATGCTCGGCTCCGAGGAGCAGAAGCAACGCTGGCTGCCCGCGATGGCCCGGCTGGACAAGGTCGGGGCGTTCGCGCTGACCGAACCCGGCCACGGCTCGGATTCCGTCGGCCTGGAAACCACCGCCCGCCGGGACGGCGACCACTGGGTGCTCAACGGCGCCAAGCGGTGGATCGGGAACGGCAACATCGCCCATGTGGTGATCGTCTGGGCCCGGGACGTCGCCGACGGCAAGGTGAAGGGCTTCGTCGTCGAAAAGTCGGAGGCGGCACTGGAGGCAACCACCGGTTACCCGGAGGGGTACTCCGCGGAACTGATCACCGGCAAGATCGGCAAGCGCGCCATCTGGCAACCGGACATCACCTGAACAACGTGCGGGTGCCGGCCGAGAACAAGCTGGCCGAGGCCAACTCGTTCCGGGACGTCACCCGGGTGCTGACCGCGACCCGCGGCGGAGCCTCCTGGGAAGCGGCCGGGCACGCCGTCGCCGCCTACGAGGCCGCCCTGACCTACGCCGGGCAGCGGGAGCAGTTCGGCAAACCCATCGCCGGATACCAGCTGGTGCAGAACAAGCTGGCGAACATGCTCGCCGAGGTGACCACCATCCAGCTGCTGTGCTTCCGGATGGCGCAACTGCAGGAACAGGGCAAGCTGACCGGGCCGATGGCCTCGCTGGCCAAGATGTACACCGCGCAGAAGGCCCGCGGCGATCTGCATGGAGGCCCGGGACATCCTGGGCGGCAACGGGTTGCTGCTCGAGTACCACGTCGCCAGGCACATGACCGACATGGAGGTCGTGCACACCTACGAGGGCACCGACAGCATCCAATCCCTGATCATCGGCCGGGACGTCACCGGCCTGTCCGCGTTCGCCTGACATGACGGCGACGATGCGCGCGCTCCGCGCCCACGACCTGACCGGCCCACCCGGATTGTGGGTCGACCACACCCCCATCCCCGCGCGGCCCGACGAGGACGCGGTGCGGATCGCCGTGCACGCCGCCGGGATCGGTTTCGTCGACACCCTCGTCACCCGCGGGAAGTACCAGGTGCGCCAGGAGCCACCGTTCACCCCGGGCATGGAGGTGGCGGGGGTCGTGGAATCGGCACCGCCGGGGTCCGGGTTCGCCGCCGGGCAGCGGGTCTACGCCTCAGTGCCGGTCGGCGGATGCGCCGAGACAGTCTGGGCGCAGGAGCACCTGGTCGCTCCACTGCCCGACTCGTTGAGTGCCGCGCAGGGAGCGGCGCTGGTGGTCAACGATCACACCGCACACGTCGCCCTGGTTCGCCGGGCCGGAATTCGTCCCGGCGAGTCGGTGCTCGTGCACGGTGCGGCCGGCGGTCTCGGCTCGGCGGCGGTACGCGTCGCAGCGGCGCTCGGCGCCCGGGTCATCGCGGTGGCCAGCACCCCGCAGCGTCGGGCGGCGGCGACAGCGGCCGGGGCGCACCAGGTGTACGGGCCGGACGCATGGCTGGACACGGTCAGGGCGGACGGCGGCGCGGACATCATCGTCGACCCGATCGGCGGTGACGTGTTCGACGCGTCGCTGCGGGCGCTGGCCCCGGAGGGCCGGCTACTCACCCTCGGCTACGTCTCCGGCCGCATCCCGACGGCCCCGGTGAACCGGTTGCTCCTGCGCAACTGCGATGTTCGAGGAGTCAACTGGGGCGGAATGATCGCCGCGCACCCGGAGCTGTTCCGATCGACCGCGGACGATCTGGCAATCCTGTTGGACAAGGGAATGCCCCCACCCACCACCGTCGAGCACGACCTCGCCGACGCACAAGCTGCGTTCACGGCGCTCGAGCAACGGAACGTCATCGGCAAAACGGTGCTGATCGTTCGCAAACTCAGTGCGACGGCGGCATGAACAGTTCACCTGGCCTCGCCCAGAGCCCGACGATTCCGAGACTTCCTGTGATCGAACGAGAAAGCCGAGATCCACCATGAGCGGAGTGACGACGACAACGCACCATCGGGTGCTGATGTCCGATGTGGACCTCGTCCAGGTCAATTACACCCGGATGTTCCTGTGGATGGACCACGGATTCACCCAACTGCTGCAGGACCTGAACACCCACTCTCAACGCTGCTGCAGCAGGGATGGGCAACACCGGTCGTCGACTCACATTGCAATCACCTCCGGCCGGTGACATTTGAAGACGAGTTCGACCTGGTCACCCGGGTCATCGAGGTGGGTCGCAGCAGCTTCGTCGTGGGCCATGACTTCATCGATGCCACAGGACGTTTCGCGCGAGGCGAATGCCGGCATGTCTGGATACGCACCCACCCGCACCACACGGCCGTCGAAGTCCCGGACTGGCTACGACAAGCCCTCGTCCCTCGCGAGACAGCACCGACAGGCAACGGCCAACCGGCATCGACGAATAGAAAATCACTTGCGGCTTCTATTCATCGTCCCGGTCGACCAACACAGCGGTCAGCGGGGTCCCGTGACCGACCCTGCCGACCGCCTCCGGTTCGTGCTCAACGGAACATCCTTCCCGGCTGACCTTGGGAACTGATCGCGCAAGCTGCGATTACGGCGGTGACGCCAGAACACTCGGTGAGCTGCACCAATTGGAGCAACGCCGCTACGCCGGCCTCACCGAGATCACCGACACCATCAGCTGTTTCGACCCACGCCCACCTAGCGCCTTCGGCTCCGACGGCGCATCTCAGAGGAGAGATCTGATATGAGTTTGACCGCGACGACATGTTCAAGAAACCCGAAGGAAACGAACGGTGGTGTGGGTAGTCTCCCTCGCCACTACCGGCCTGGTCTTCGATGGCTACGATCTCGTCGTCTACGGCGCGGTGGTGCCGACGTTCTTGAAAGACCCGAGCCAGCTCGGGGAAGTCACCCCCGCAATCGCGGGACGCTGGGCAGCTACGCCCTGCTGGGGATGCTGTTCGGTGCCCTGCTCGCCGGCGCCGTCGGGGACATCCTCGGTCGCCGCAAGGTCATGCTCACCGCCTATGCGTGGTTCTCCGTCGGCATGGCCATCACCGCGTTCACGACCACCACGACGACGTTCGGCATAATGCGGTTCGTCACCGGCCTGGGCATGGGCGCGCTGATCGCGACAACCGGCGCCCTGGTCGCCGAGATCGCCCCGCCAGGGAAGAAGAACCTCTGCAGCGCCATCAGCTACTGCGGCGTGCCCTTGGGTAGCCTGATCGGTTCCTTCCTGGCCATCGTCCTGTTGGATTCCATCGGGTGGCGGGGACTGTTCCTGATCGGGGCGCTGCCGATGGTCACCCTGCTGCCGTTGGCGGTCTGGAAGCTGCCGGAGTCGGTGTCGTGGCTGGTCGCCAAGGGTCAGCTCGATAAGGCCCGGGCGGTGTCCGAGCGAACCGGTTTGCCCATGCCGGACAGTGTTCCGCAGCAGGAGGCGAAGGCCGAAAAGGTGGGGTTCGCGGGCCTGTTCAGCCGCGGTTTCTGGTTCGCGACGGTGGTCACAGGATTGATGAGCGCCCTCGCCCAGGGTCTGGACTACTTCCTCAACACGTGGTTGCCGGTGCTGATGGAACAGGCCGGGTTCAACGCGAAGGGCTCACTCGCGTTCCTGCTGGTGCTCAGTGGCGGCGCGATCGTGGGGGCGCTGGCGGCGTCCCGGTTCGCCGATCGGTTGGGGCCGAAACCCGTTGTGGCGATCTGCTTCCTGATCGGTGGCGTGTTCATCTCGTTGATGACCTTGGAGCTGCCGTTACCGGTGCGGCTGGGCTTTGTTGCCGTTGTCGGCCTGGGCACCACCGGGACATCAATGTTGATCTACGGGTTGGTGGCGAACCAGTTCCCGACCAAGATGCGGGGTGCGGCGGTCGCGTGGGCCGCGGGCTTCGGTCGACTCGGCGGGGTCGGCGGCCCACTGCTGGGTGGTTTCGTGTTGGCCGCTGGCCTATCGGTGGACAACATCTTCTACATCCTCACCGGCCTGGCTCTGGTGGGCGTCATCTTGACGTTGTTGGTCCCGCAAGCCCACCGGGAGAACGACATCCACTCCACACCCATCGAACCAGCAGCACCGGTCGCGAGCGGCACATCCGCAGGCTCCCCGACCACATAGCGCCGGCAATGGAATGGAAATGTGATTGCATCACGTCCAACCAGTAACCCCCTGAAAGGGCGGAGTAAGAAATGTACGACCGGATACTGGTCGCCATTGACGTATCGCCGGACTCCCCCGACGATTCTTTGGAACGATTGACCCAGTTCGCGACGATGGCGGGGGAACGGTCCATCTGTTGCACGTCGCGCGCGGCCACGTCGTCGCGTACGACATCAACGCCGGGTCTGGTCTCGGCGTCCTCGATGGCGAAGATGACATAGCCGCCGGGGAACGGAAAACGGTGCAAGATGCCGTCGACCACCTCGCCGCTGCGGGAGTCACCGTCCACGGGGAACTCATCAACGCCACCGAACACGACATCGCGGACATCATCCTCCAGCGAGCGAAGGAACTGAACGCCGACATCATCGTCCTGGGTGCCCAGCATCACCGGGGCTCCGGGGTCGCCGAGCACGTCATACGGCGGCATCCGGCCTGCTCCCTGCTCGCCAGACCAGCGCAACCGGCGTAGCAGTCATTCCGCAACGGTCGCTCCGGCAGCCGGTATCAGGTCAGGAAGCGTTGTGACGGCCCGTTGACCCTGTCGTCGATGAGGCCCTCGACCCGTGGCTCAGCGATGTCGAGAGCCTGGGGGGCTGCAGTTATGCGTCGACGTCACCGTGTCGACCGTCCCGGTGGGCACCAGGGGGTGACCAGTCGTCGATGACCCACCATAAACAGCCCAGTGGGGTGCTCGTGCAGCCCGGCAGCCCGCATCCAGGCCCGTGAGCTCCTACCATCGCCCAGACAATCGGGGCAACCACCTCCTACACGCCAGGAAGATCATGCCCGCCACCGAAATCGTCGAGAACACGCTGATCCTGATCGGGGTATTCGCGTTCGCGCTCTCCGGTGCTCTACTGGCGGTCCGAGAGAAATTCGACATCGTCGGCATGGCGGTACTGGCCACGGTGACTGCGGTCGGTGGGGGTGTTAATCGGGACGTCCTCATGGGCGACGTGCCACCCGCGGCACTGACCGATCCTTGGTCACTGTTGCTTCCCCTCGCCGCCGCTGTCCTCACCTTTTTCTTTCATCCTCGGGTGGCCCGGATGGGACGCACCGTGCAACTCTTCGACGCGGTCGGGCTCGGTGTCTTCTGTGCCACGGCGACCACCAAAGCGGCCACCGCCGGTCTCCCACTCGTGGCGGCGGTCCTCCTCGGCACCATCACCGGAGTCGGTGGCGGAATCCTGCGAGACGTCCTGGCTGGGCAGACCGCATCCGTGCTCAGCAGGGAGTCGGGGCTGTACGCCATTCCCGCCGTCGCAGGTTCGGTCATGGTCGCCGTGGCCTACTCATTCGGTCACAGCAATACCGCGATCCAGGCTGTTGCGGCCGTCGGCATTTGTGGATTCCGACTCCTCGCGCTGAAGTTTCAAGTGGCACGCACCAGTCGTGAACAGCCCACGGCCCTAGGGGTCGTCCAGCCGAATTCACCGCCATCACCTGCGGTGCCGCCGGTGGCTGCGAGACAACAGATCTGCCCTCGGCCCGCGTGGTCACCCCACCAGCGCGGATGTCACGGCCGCATGTGCCTGCTCTCACGCTAGTTGTTGCTACAACTGTGATATAGTTGTAGCAACAACCAAATCGAGCCGGTGGGCTCACGACGACGGGAGCAGAAAATGACGAGTGTGACGATCTTCGGGTCCGGCAACATGGGTACCGCCATCGACGGCGTGCTGAGCGCCGGGGGAGCGAAAGTCGAGCACATCGGTTCCGCCGACACGAACGCAACCGTCGCCGGGGACATCGTCATTTTGGCCGTGCCGTACCCGGCGCTGGGAGACATCGTCGCCAATACGGACCCAGTTGCCGGGAAGACCGTCGTCGACATTTCGAACCCGCTGAACTTCGAGACCTTGACTCTTTGACGGTTCCGCGGACAGCTCCGCCGCCGCTGAACTCGCGGCCGCGTTGCCGTCCTCGGAGGTGCTCAAGGCGTTCAACGCCACCTTCGCCGCCACCCTGGGCGCCAGACGGTCGGCCCGGACAAGAGCACCGTGCTGATCGCCGGTGATGAGACGGACGCCAAGACAGCTCTGCCGGTGGCGATCTCGGCCGGTGGGGTCGACGCGGTCGATGCCGGGAGCCTGAGCCGGGCCCATGAACTGGAAGCCATCGGCTTCCTGCAGCTGACCTTGGCGGTGAACGAGAAGGTTGGCTGGACCGGCGGTTTCGGCATCGTCCGCTAGAACCCTGCGTCACCATCTGCCTTCAACATCTGTGAAAGGAATGACGATGACTAACATCTTTCTTGACGGCACCGCCCCGGCCGTCGCGGCTGACCTGCTCGCTGCGGACACATCGATGGGCGCCGTCACGTTGCTGGTCGCCGATCTTGACCTGATGACGGCCTACTACCGGGACGCGGTGACCCTCACCCTTCTCGCGCAGGGGGAGGGGCGAAGTGTCCTGGGCCGGGGGTCAACGCCGATCGTCATCCTGGAGCACACGCCGGCGCTGCATCATGCCGGACCGCGGGAGGCCGGACTGTTCCACTCGGCGATCCTGTTTCCCACCCGGACCGACCTCGCTGAGGCCGTTTACTCCGTCGCGTCGCGTCATCCCGGGTCGTTCACCGGTAGCGCCGATCACCTGGTGAGTCCAGGCGTTCTACTTCAACGACCCTGAGGGCAACGGCGTGGAGCTGTACTGGGACCGGGACCGGACGGCGTGGAGCTGGACCGACGGCCGGGTCGAGATGGCCACACTCGACGCTGGACTCGAACGCGTTCCTGCGGAAGTTCAAGACAGCTCAGCCGTCCGATACCACCGGTCCGGCATCTGTCTGGGCATGTTCACCTCAGCGTGGGGGACGTGGCGACCGCCCGCGAGTTCTACGTCAACCGGCTCGGATTCCAGACCACCGCGGAACTCGGCTCGTCGGCGCTGTTCGTCAGCGCCGGCGGGTACCACCACCACATGGCGATGAACACCTGGAACAGCCGCGGCGCGGGCAAACGACAGACTGGCGCTGGGGCTCGGTTTGGTGCGGATCGAGGTCCCGACAGGCGACGACCTGTACGCCCTGGGCGACCGGCTCCACCACTACGGGGTGGCCCAACGGGACGACGGTCGGGTCCTGGGGTTCGACGATCCGTGGCTCAACCGCATCGAGGTCACCAGCAAGGCCGGCGAGTAGCCGTGGCCGTCGAACCCCGGTGGCTCTCACCGGCAGAGCGGGAAGCCTGGCTGGGACTGATCGGCGTTGTCGAGTTGCTCCCGGGCGCGCTGGATGCCCAACTGCAGCGCGACGCCGGTGTCAGCCACTTCGAATACATGGTCCTGGCCATGCTGTCCGAAGCACCGGAGCGCACCCTGCGGATGACAGCACTCGCGGCGCAGACGCACTCGACCCTCCCACGGCTCTCCCACGTCGTCACCCGACTGGTCAACCGCGGGTTCGTCGAGCGCATCCCATGCCCGCAGGACAAACGCGCAACGAACGCCCACCTCACCGATGCCGGTTGGGAACACATCCAAGCGTCGGCACCCGGCCACGTCGCGGCCGCCCGCGAGCTGGTGATCAACTCGTTGTCGGCAGCGCAGATTAAACAATTACGTAAAATCTCGGCAAGCATTCTGGCCCGACTCGATCCGGCGGATCGCTCCACTCCAACATCCGACGTTTCATCGCAGCCTGCTCGTTGAGCGTGCTGACCGGTCAAACATCAACGCACGTCAATAAGGGCGTTCGCAGATTTGCAGGTGCGAGACCGATGCCTGCGCCGCTAAGCCTTGTCCTTATCGGTTCGGCGCGGGGACGGTTCCGGAAACGTCGTCGGGAGACCGGGCGCGGTCGTGGATTGAACGACTGGAGCCATCACCACCTCAAGGCCATCGGCGAACACGCCAGCGCATTGAAGAAACCATGAGAATAAAGGAGGACCAAAATGAGGCGTCACGTGAAAACGATTGCCGTACCGGAGGGGTCCGACACAGCTTTCACTCTTGCCCTCGTGCTCGGCCTGTTCGGCGTCCTGGCGGGCATCGGGTCGACCGGTTGGGCCGCGACATCAACTCTGCTCATCCTGGCGGTCGTCGCCGGCATCGGCGGCCTTGTCATCCGCCACGCCACAGGCCAGCAGCGGAAGCCCGACAAGCCCGGTGAAAGTGCCCCCGCGAAGGCCCAGGTAGCCGAGCTGGTAGGGCCGCAAGGCGCTGCCGGTTCATCGCGAGTCAACACCTGGGTTCAATGTGAATCAATTCTATCGGTACCCGATGAACCGAGTAGCCGCAATCTTCGACGACCTCGCGGAAGTCACAGCGGTATTGCCCGAGTTGGAACAGGCGGGGTTCGACCTGAATGGTCTGAATGTGCTCAGCGGGCGGCAAGGAGTCCGCCTGCTTGACCTCGAGGGCGCTGGTCAGGGCCTGTGGGCGCGTGCGCTGCGTGCGCTGCAGCGCGGCGGGGGATTCGAAGGAGAAACACTGAGAATCCATGATTCGGCCCTGAGAAGCGATCAGGCCATCGTCTTTGTCCCAGTGCGAAACGACGACCAGGAGCAAAGCGCCGCCAGAATTCTCCACCGGTGCGGAGGCCGCTCTATCTTCAGATTCAACCGCTGGACCATCGACCCGCTACCCGGAATCCAACTCGGCGCAAGGCCCATCGCCGCGTACATCGAGGCCGGTCGCAAGGTCAAGACGAATTCAAGTACCCGGGGAACCATCCAGTAGACGGTGGTCCGTCCGACGGCTCCGATCTGGCTCTGATCTGCGCCTGGGCGAATGAGAATGGCATCCCTGACGCGTCGCGGCCGCGTCGCCGCCTCCATCGAAGAGCAGTACCTGCCGCGATAGCCAGCTAACAGAACGGATCACTTGACAGCCCTGCGCCAGCGCCTCATCTCGGTCACGGCACAGGCCGTCAAACATGACCCGTTCCTCGACGTGCCCGCCCCAGTAGGGATTGCTCAGCGCCAGTAGGTCGCGTTTACCAAGTTTAGGTCTCTGTATGAAGGCAATTCAAGTAGTCGTCACGGCCCCGCTAATTCATGCAAGGGTGTTGGGACGGTCGGTCGGCGTTGACAAGGGCAGCCGCGATGGCTGGATGAGATGGCGAGCCCCAGGTCGAGCAACCACTTCTCGACTTGTTCGGCTGTTGGATAACCAATTTGCGGCTTGCTGTGCTCCCAGACGAGCGGTGTTGATCACTTTCCGGGTGGGTGTTCTGGGTTGGTTCTGCTTTCCGCCGTGTGCCCTCAGGGCCGCAATCGCTCGTTCGTTCCTGACATCCATAGGAGCATCAGTTGAACATCGCTGCTCTCAGCGCACTGCGAGTGGGTCGCGATTCGCCAAAGCGCCGGACTGGGCAAAAGTCGCATTGGAGAAATGGGCGTCATCGGTTGTGCCAGGAGGTCCGCGGTGCTCGAAACGGCCAGAATGGCCGCAAATGACGGGACGATCTGGCCGCCCGCATCTCGGCATTGGGAATCGGGTATGCCTCGGCCGCGTCGACGCACACGCCCCGTGACGTCCGGTCCCTGCCGGCGCGGTGGCGCACCGGGATATCGACAACACGGAGGAGGTTGTCCGCGCTCCGGCGGTACCCGGTCCATCTCTCTGCACCGTTCGGATCGACCGGCTGTCCGTCCGCCTGCGGTGGTGAGTTGCGCGGGCCCGTCGACTCGACAGGTGTTGTGGTTAAAGGACATTCGCGACCGTTGGGGGTCCGGCGTTTTCGCGGGTTTGGTAGATGTCGAGGGTGACTGATGGTCGGGCGTGGCCGAGTTGGTCGGCGATTTGGCGGGGGGTGTAGCCGTGTTTGTCGAGTTCGGTGGCGACCATTTTGCGGAACGATCGTCCACTGATGCCGGTGTGGCCCAGGCGGTCTAGCTCGGTGCGGATCTGGCCGGTGATGTTGCTGGTCCAGTAGGGGGTCTCGACCCGGTCGGTGTTGCGTCGCCGGGTGGCGGGAAAGACGAGCTGGCTGTCAGGTTTGGCCTGCGCTCGGCGGGTGCGGAGCATCTCGGTGACGGCGGGTGGGAGGACCAGGCGGCGGACACCGGCGCGGGTCTTGGTGTGGGGTTGGCGCTGGCCAACGCCATTGATGGTGGCGTTGATCAGCACGGTCGCCGGCGTGCTGTCGAGGTCGAGCTGGTCCCAGGCGAGGGCGGTGGCTTCGCTGGTGCGGCAGCCGGTGCCGGCGATGAAGTGTAGCAGGTCGGGCAGGTCGGTGCGGCGGGTGCGGTCGTCGGCGCGGAGGTCGGTGATGATCTGGTCGGCCTGGGTCTTGGTGATGCCGATGGTGCCGCGCCCGCTCGGGGGTGCGGCGCCGCGGTCGATGCGTTGGGACAGCAGGGCGAAGGTACCAGGGAGGGTGGGGGAGTTGGCGCCGTTGGCGACGGCGTAGGCCAGCGCCTGGCGGAGGATGCCGCGGCAGGTCTTGGCGACGGCCGGGGTGAGCGAGGCGAGATACAGGGTGACCAGGCGCGGCGTGAGCTTCTCCAGGCGGATCTGGCCGAGGGTGGTGGCGCCGATCCGGCGGGCCTTGATGCTGCGGGTGATGGCGTGCTGGTAGCGGACGATGGTGCCGGCGGAGCGGGTGCGGGTGGTCGTCGGGTCGGCGATCCATTGGTCCAGGACATGGCCCAGGGTGCTGCGGTCGGTGAACGCCAGGGTGTGACCGGTTTCCTGGGCGATCGCGTCGGCGAGCAGGTCGTGCTGCGGTCCGCGGAGCTTCGTGGCGAGTTCGGTGACGGCGTCTTCCCGGGTGGCGCCGCGGGCCTGGATGCGGCGGCGACCTTGGTCGGTGTTCACGTAGGTTTCCGCGGTCCAGTAGGCGGTGGGCAGGCGTTTACTGTCCGCCTTCTGCCCTGGCGTGGTGGTGCGCCGTCGACGCGGTTGTCCGGTGGTCTTGTCGATGATCCAGGCGCGGGTGGTGACCCGGCCGTGTTCGCCGGCCTCCAGGGGCCGCCGGCCCCGCCCACGTCGGGCCGCAGGTACCTCCGTGCTCGCCACTTGGCTCTCCGTTTAGTCCGTGAACCGGAATGATCGGAGACGATCCATGATGAGCGATATGGCCTCTGATCTGCGGTAATAGTATCAGCATGAGATCAGAGGGTGGCATCGTTGAGCCCATAATCCCAAACCGTCAGGTCGTGGGTTCGAGCCCCACTCGCCCCACTATTTGTGGATGTGCCTTCAAATTATGTGGCGAGTTTGTCGGTCATGCGGACATGGGAGCCCCCAAGCTGGTGGTCCACGTTTTGCGTACTCCCGCCGACCCAGCTTCGCTGCGATCCAGCAAACGGGACGCCGAGATCATCACCGAATTCCCGGTGGTTGCTGAATTGCACGTGCTCGCTGTCACCGCCGGCGAAGGATCGATGAGCGCCATCGATTGCATCACGGAGTTGGCTCAGGGCCCCCACTGGTCCAGCAGCTGGCCGGTGTGCTCGCCGAAACACGTTCAGGGACAGCCTTCCTCACTACGATCACACACTGACCTGACCAGAAGCGACTCGCACCGCACTGTCCCGGTTCCTTGACGGCATGGCAGTCGCGATCGAGCGAGGTGGACGGCTGCCTGAGCCCAGCCACTGAGCGCCACCAACGAGCAGCCCGAGTAGGACGTCGCGATGGCCGAGTTGGTCCTGGATGGGATGTCCGCCCTCACGCTGTCCGCGCCGTTCCGGGACGACTGGTTCCTCCGCCGCTACCACCGACGCCACACACTCGGTCGCCGGCCACCGGCCATGGCCGACTTCCACCGTGACTGGGCTCCGACTGCCGCACCGTGGGGCCAAGCCTCGCCGGCATTCGATCTGCTCACATTGGTTCAGTGGCAAGACATTTGCCGCATCCCCGTAGATCGTGCGGATTCGGGTGTCAGCATCATCAGCACTGGCCTGTGCCCGGATCTTCCGCGACGCCGCCGATCGGGCCCGTCTCGCCGCCGCACCGGCCGGCAACCCCACGGTGTCCCTGAGGTTGAGACCGTCCAACGCATCCAAGGCGTGACTTGCGTAGACGCACAACGGATCCGCTGCACCGGGTCATCAAAACCGAAAAAGCAGCCGCAGATTGCATCCATTCGCCGTGCTGGACGGGAATAACAGGTGAGAGTCGCACACGGCGGCCTCACTGACAGCTCGGGAGATCACGATGAAAATCAAGACAGCGGTGACGGGAGGGGTTGCCGCCCTGCTGATCCTCACCGGTTGCTCCAGTAGCAGCGACGACACGGCAGCCACGACCGCGACCAGTGCCGACGCCACGTCAGCTGCCGCGACTCAATCGGAGGCGATGACCTCCGAGGCGATGACCTCCGGAACAATGGGCTCCGAGGCGGCGCAAGAAGCCGGCACAATTGTGGAGGTCGCTTCGGGCAATCCGGACTTCAGTACCCTGGTTGCCGCCGTCGAGGCGGCCGGTCTGGTCGAAACCCTTTCGGGCACAGGCCCGTTCACGGTTTTCGCTCCGACCAACGAGGCCTTCGAAGCACTCCCGGCGGGTGTCCTTGACATGCTGCTGTTGCCGGAGAACAAGGAGACCCTCACCAAGGTTCTGACCTATCACGTCGTCCCCGGTGAGGTCACCTCGGACATGGTCACAGCCGGTGACGTGGCCACGGTGGAAGGTTCGACGATCGCGATCACCACCGACGGCGGCGTCAAGATCAACGACACAGCCACGGTCACCGCGGTGGACGTCGACGCATCGAACGGTGTCATCCACGTCATCGATTCCGTCCTCATTCCGGCCGAGGTCGAAGCGGCGCTGTAGGTAGCAGGGCACACAGAGGGGCCCGCCGGTCGTACCGGCGGGCCCCACTGACTCCGCTCGATGTGTGGAATCCGATCCGGATATAGCACCATCGCGGGGTGTGATGGGCAGGCGCACGCCATGGAGCATTGCCAATGCCGGCACATGAAACATTGCCGGCACTGATTCCGGTTCGAGCCACTCGAGCAATTGCTCAAGAAGTCAACGCTCTTGACCACCTCGCGCCCTCACGGTAATAACCGGCCGACTGCTCGGCCCCGTGGACCGGTCCGTCGGAGCAGCCGAAGCGACGACCTGGACCCGACACCGTTTTCTGCTCGTGGACAAGGAATTCCCATCTCGGCGAACAGCGCTTGCGTGGTCAGATCGGCGCCGCACCGCCGCGTTTCGGAGCGTGGCAGCGCACGTGGCCCGATTTCACCGGTATGTCCCGAGCTGTCCATCCAAGCCTTCCACCTGCGAAAAAGGGCTACTGTGGAGGGAAGGGCCCGGATGGGTGACCTCGGGCCGGCAACCGATTCGGGTGAGGTGCGACCATGCAGTGGTGGGTATGGATCATCATCGTGTTGTTGGTGGTCGTCGCGGTGGTGGGCGGCTTCCTGGCCGTACAGGCTCGCCGCCGGTCCGGCGGGGTCATCGTCAATGACCGAGCCAAAGGCCCGGATTCGAGATGAGCATCCTGTTGCGGTCCAGCGAGATCATCAAGCTGCCGGTGGTAACACTTGCCGGCGAGGACATCGCGCAGGTCAAGGATGTCGTGTACGCAGCCGATGGCGGTCAGCTCGGCGGGTTCACCTTGAACGGTCGTGGGCTGCTCGCCGGCCCAATGCACGTGGCGCTTCCCTGGGTGGCGGTGACGGGGTTGGGCCCCGACGCAGTGATCATCTCCGGCGACGACGTGCTGGCCCCGATCGAGTCCCTGTTCAGCAACGAAACCGACTCCGGCAGGGCACCGTCCGATGTTCTCGGTTCCCAGGTACTCACCGATAGCGGTACAGCACTCGGGGTTGTCGCCGATGTGATCATCGAAGTGACCGGCGGGGGCCAGTCCCAGGCCGACGTGGTCGGTTACGAGATCGACCCCGCCGAAGGCCTCGGCCACGGGAGCAGCAGGCTGCTGATCCCGCTGCCCGATACCCTATCGGCGTCCGGGGAGCACCTGATGGTGCCCGCCGCCGTGCAGGATTTCGTCACCGACGACCTCGCCGGGTTCGGCGCTGCGGTCGACACCTTCCGCAACCGACTCCGGGCCGGGTGATCGGAGATGCTCTTCACCGAACTCACCGGCCGAAAGGTCGTCAGCACCGACACCGCCTCAACCGTCGGGTTTGTCGCCGATTACATCGTCGACCCACACGCGCCCGGAGTGGTCGCCCTCACCCTGTCCAAGACCCCTGGTCAGGGCAGCGTCCTACCCTGGGCGAACGTGATCGCCGTCGGCAACGACGCGGTCACCGTGCCGACCGCGGAGGCCATCATCATCCCCGATGATGACCTCATCAAGCTGTCCGGAAAACAGCACGCCCTGCCCGGCAAACGAGTGCTGACCACCGCCGGTGAGCAGCTCGGCACTGTCAGGAACGTCGAGTTCGACCACGCGTCCGGGCGGCTGGACGCGCTGATCCTCGAGTCGGGCCCCATCGACCCGGCACGACTGCTCGGCGTCGGCTCCTACGCCGCCATCGTGCGTGCCGCACACCCAGGCGCATAGCGCCACTGGTTCCCGGAGAGCCGGTGGGCGAGTGGGCGAATCTCACATGGGACCGACCAGTGCCGCGCACCGACGAGCCCACGATCCCGCCGGCCCGTACCGCCGGTTCTACAGTGAAGTGATGACAACAATGATCGGCCGCTGGTGGGCCCCGGTCATCATCGTCCTCGGGGCTGTTGCCGTGTTGAGCGCCTCCAGCGGCCCGGTGGGCATCGTGATCGCGGTGCTGTTGATCGGCTACGCCTTGATGGTGAGCCCGGCCTTGTTCCCAAGGAGTGCCGACCTACAGGTCGCCCTGGAGCGGGCCACCGCAGGACGAGCACCACTCGTCTTCTGGAAGCCCGGATGCATCTACTGCATCCGGCTGCGCGTCGCTCTCGGTTGGACCGGTCGCCGGATGTCGTGGATCGACAGTTCCGTCGACCAGCGGGCCGAAGCGATAGTGCGCTCGAAGAACGGAGGGGATCACACAACGCCTACGGTCATGTTCAGCGACCGCACCCGGACCAACCCGGATATCGCCTGGGTCCGGACCCTGCTGCGCTGACCACTGCGGCAGGCAAGCAGCCGAACCCGCGACAGATCGGTCGCTCGTGCTGCGCGCGAGTCGCTGGCAACGCTGAACTGGTAACTCGATGCACCCGAGGGCCTACGACCACACCGACCTGGAGGTCGCAGGAGTGTCCGGCGCAGCACGCCTCGGTGGTCCTGGCGCACGCCCGCACCGAGTACAACCTGTGGCAGGCAATCGATAGCCGGAACGTGATCGGGCGGGCACAGGGCATCCTCATGCAGAAATACGGGCAGACCGCAGAAACGGCGTTCGCGGTGCTCCGCCGCTCCTCCCAGCAGCACAACATCCAACTCGCCGGCGCCCTCGAACCCCTTTCGGGCGATCGCGGGTGACCCGTGGGCGCTTGACGTCGGGTAGCGAAGCTGCTGGCACCGAACGGACGTCGTGCCCGGATTGCATACCCAGGTCGCTCCCGCCGTCCCTACTCAGGGTTGCTGGAGTGGGCGTGCCCCGTCGGTGTCGGCGCCGTAGAGGTTGACGGCTGCGGTGGTGGCGGCAAGCGCGGCAGCGTCGACATCGGGGGACTGGCAGGTGGTGCCGGTGCCCAATGGGCACCAGCGGTGCGGAGGGTCGGAATCCTGCAGCGACGCCACCCAGCTGATGTCGCTGGTCGTCCAGCTGCCGGCCGCGTCCTGACTGAAGGTCACTGTGACAAGTAGACCGCGGCGGGTCCCTTCGACGGGTGTCTGCTGGGCGGCGATGTTGTTGCCCAGCCCGTAGACCGCCCACTTGCCGTCGATCTTCTGCATCGGTTGCACGACGTGCGCGTGGTGCCCGTAGACCAGATCCACATCGGCACTGGTGAGCAGGGTGCGGGCGGCGTCCTGCTGGTCGGAGTTGGGTTCGGTGTCGTACTCGGTGCCGGCGTGCACGGCCACCACCACCAGGTCGGCGCCGGCCGACCGGGCGGCGCGAGCTTCGTCCAGAACCGCGTCGGTGTCGAGCATGCTGACCTGCCACAGCTCGTCCGGTTCCCCGGTGTTCAGACCGTAGGTGACCGAAATCAGCCCGACCTTGATCTGGCCGGTGGTCAGGATGGTCGGGGTCGCCGCCTCTTGGGGGGTGCGGGCGGAACCGTCATGGTCCAGGCCGGCGGCGTCCAACTCGTTCAGAGTGCGGTTCAAACCCGGGGTTCCTTGGTCCAGGGAGTGGTTACTTGCGGTGCTGCACGCGTCGTAGCCTGTCGCGGTCAACGCCGAGAGCACCTGCGGCGGGACGGAGAATTCCGGGTACCCGGCAAATGGGCCGTCGGCAGGCGCCAGCGGGGTTTCCAGATGACAGATCCCGAGATCCGCGGCCTGGATGAACGGCGCCTGCGCGGACAGCATCGGACGGAAATCCAGGCCGCCCCCGCCGGCCGAGTCGGCTCTGGCCTGCTCCACCAGCGGCGGGTGCAGCAGTACATCACCGGTGACCGCGATGGACACGCATTGCTGTCCGGGACACCGGCCGATCGGCGGATCCGTCGGCGCAGCTGGTTCTTTCGACGAAATCATGGGTTTTGGGTCACCATCGGCTCCCGGCGGCGTCCCTGTCAGAGTGGACGTCCCGGATTCCATCGGGGACGTCGCTATGGAGCTGCGGACAGGGGTCACCGGAGCTGCCGCCTCTGCGGCGCTGCTCGTTACGGTTGTCGGTGCGCCGGCTGTGGAACACCCCACGACACCGACGAGCAGCAGCCCGGACAACGCCCTGATGGGAGCGAGCCCCCACCCCGCACCACGGGGTCGACGACGCGGCGGGATAGGCATCCCATCAGTCTGGACCGTCACGGGCCCGACCGCGGTGAACCGGACCGGGCTGTCGTCCGACACAGCGAGAATGGCCAGGTGCGCCGGGGCGGCCTGATCCTGTCTGCGACATGCCACGGCTCAATGCTCGACGGCGGTCCCGGCCAGCACCCGCTGACCGGAGGAATCCTGCTCGCCGTCGGCCGACTCCCGGGTGATGGTCATGGCGGGGAAGTCCTGCGGGGAGAGACCCGCCCTGGGCGCTCTACTACTACGCCGGACCGGGCCAGGCGAACGGGCAGGGCTCCGGCGGCAAGTGGTACGCCGTCGATGCGAACTGCAAGCTGGTGAAGACCACGGCGTGATCCGGCTGCTCCTACACTGGCCAGCATCACGCGGGCTCGTCGATCGCGAAGTACACACCGGGAGGGGGCTCGATGACCGCCGAACCAGGCCCGCAGGTCGACCTGTTCGCCCCCAGTCTGGTCGAGGCAACCACCAGGCGCCTGCGTGACGAGATCCTCAGCGGTGCCCTCGAGCCCGGTGCGCGCTTGATCGAAGAGCAGATCTGTCAACGCTTCTCGATCAGCCGCGCACCGCTGCGGGAGTCGCTGCGGCTGCTGGTGCAGCAAGGACTCGTCGAGCACATCCCGCGGCGCGGGGCCCGGGTGACGACATGGTCCGACGAGGACATCCGCCAATTGTTCGAGATCCGCGCGGTGCTGGAGCGGCACGCCATCGTCACCGCGTTGCCACTGTCCCGGGCGGCGGGTGAGGATCCGCTGGCGGTGGTGAGAGAGCGCCTGCAGCAGATGCGCATCGCCGAGGAGTCCGACGACGAACTCGCCCGGGACGACGCGCACCGCGCGTTCCACGCCGCCATCGTCGGGCTGGCCGGCCATCGGCAGCTGGATCTGGCGATGGAGCCCATCCTGGTCAAACTGCAGCGGCCGATGGCGGTCAACCTGCGGCTGGAGGCGTCACTGGTCGGGCCGGGGGAGGGGATCCGCCGGCACGAGGCACTGCTGACCGCCCTGGAGACGAACGACCCCGACGTGGTTCTCGAGGCACTCTATGACCACGGCGGTCAGCGGTACCTGCAGTACCGGCGCGAGGTCGCCACCTCGATTCGAAGCTGACCTCGATTCGAAGCTGACCGAGAATTGCAGCCAAGCGCGTAGTCCAGTGTTAACACGGCAGTTCCATACCTGATACACCGATTGTCGACAATCGACGAATGCCGAAGACAGCAGACGCCGGTCCGGTGGTGGGCCTCACCATCGCGGAGTTGAAGCAGGCCTACCGTTCGTCGGCCACCACACCGACGGAGGTCGTCGACCAGGTACTGACCCGGATCGCCGACCGCGGCGACGACGGGACCTGGATCACCGTCTTGGACCGTGCGGAACTGCTCCTGCGGGCCAAGGAACTCGAGGCCCATTCGGACCCGGAATCCCTGCCGCTGTACGGGATCCCGTTCGGTGTCAAGGACAGCATCGACGTCAGCGGGGTGCCGACGACGCTGGCTTGTCCGGAGTACGCCTACCCGGCGACGGAAACCGCCCCTGTGGTCGCGAAGCTGATCGATGCCGGCGGCATCTTCGTCGGGAAGACCAACCTCGATCAGTTCGCCACCGGGCTGAACGGAACCCGAACCCCGTACACGCTGCCGCGCAGTGTCTTCGGCGGCAACATGATCTCCGGGGGGTCGAGTTCCGGCTCCGCGCTCGCTGTGGCGGCAGGGGTCGTGCCGTTCGCCGTCGCGACCGACACCGCCGGTTCGGGTCGGGTACCACCCGCCCTCAACGGCGTCACCGGATTCAAGCCCAGCCGCGGTCTGATCAGCACCGTCGGACTCGTTCCGGCATGCCGATCACTGGATTGCATCAGCCTCATCGCAGCGGGGGTGGCCGACCTGTCTGCGGTGTTCGACGTGGTGGCCGGCGTAGATCCCGACGACCCTTACACGCGTGAGCGCAAACGCGACACGATGCCGGTCAACCAGTTTCGTGTCGGCCTGCCTGATATCACAGAGCTGGAGTTCTTCGGCGACGAGCGGATGCGGGACGCCCACCTCGCCGCGAGAGCCGGCATCGAGCGCACCTTCGGCAACGTCGTCCAGGCGCCGTTCGGCCCTTTCCTGGCGGCCGGCGAGTTGCTGTACCAGGGCCCCTGGGTCGCAGAGCGGCTGGCGGAGTTCGGCGACTTCCTCTCCGACCACCCGGACGGGGTGCTGCCGGTCATCCGCACGGTTCTCGAGGGCGGCGCACGTTACTCGGCGGTGGACGTTTTCGCGGCGGAACACCGGCTCGGGGAACTGCGGGTCGAGGTCGACAGGCTGTGGCAGCAGATGGATGTGCTCGTCCTGCCGGCCGTCGGGACCACGTTCACCGTCGACGAGGTGCACGCCGATCCCATCGGCGCGAACACCGCCCTCGGCCACTACACGCACTTCGGGAATCTGCTCGACCTGTGCGCCGCGGTCGTGCCCGCCGGGTTGACCGCGGACGGCCGTCCCGCCGCGCTGATGGTGCTCGGGCCGGCGCTGGCCGACGACCGGGTACTGGCGATGGCCGCCGCCTTGAGCGGTGCCGAGCTGTCCGGTCCCCGACCTACACCGTCAGCCGAGATCCCGGATTCGGTCACGCTTGTCGTGGTCGGTCATCACCTCTCCGGGCAGCCGCGCAACAGCGATCTGGCCGACCGCGGCGGCGTCCTGCTGGCCAGCACGCGCACTGCGCCGAACTACCGGCTGCTGCGGGTCGGCACCGCCAACCCTGTCCCCGTGCTCGTCGCCGTCGAGTCGGGCGGCGCCGCCATCGAGGTGGAGACGTGGACAGTGCCGTCCGCGGCCTGCGTTCCGATCCTCGCCGGCTCTTCGCAGTCGGTCTGCCTGGGCAGGGTCGCCCTGGCCGACGGCACGTCCGCCATCGGCTTCGTTGCGGATACGTCCGCACTGACCGGTGACACCACCGACATCACCGAGTTCGGCGGCTGGCGGAATTACCTCGCCGACGCAACAGCCACCGATTCTCCCGCCGGCTGAGCACTCAGCCTCCTCATCGTCTCGCCCACTCCCCGAACCAGGAGGGCAGTATGACCAACGCTCCGCTCGAAAGCCCGGTCACCGACGACAGTTCCCCACCCACAACGACAGTCGAGGCCGCGCCGGCGCCGTTCCCACTGCCGCCCGGCAAGGTCGCGCTGGTCGTCATCGACATGCAACGGGATTTTCTGCTCCCGGGTGGGTTCGGCGAGACGCTGGGCAACGACGTCTCGCTGCTGCAGAAGGTCGTGCCGCCGCTGGCCGATGTGCTGGTGGCGGCACGGTCAGCCGGCATGCTGGTGATCCACACGAGAGAGGGCCACCTGCCGGATCTCTCGGACTGTCCGCCCGCAAAACTGCGGCGCGGCAAGCCGTCGCAGCGGATCGGCGACGTCGGCGCCAACGGCCGCATCCTCATCCGGGGCGAGTACGGCCACGACATCATCGACGAACTCGCTCCGATCCCCGGCGAGATCGTCATCGACAAACCAGGGAAGGGCGCGTTCTACGCGACCGAACTGGAAACAGTCTTGCAGACAGCAGGTATCACGCACCTGGTGGTGACCGGTGTGACGACCGAGGTCTGTGTCCACACGACGGTCCGGGAGGCCAACGACCGCGGGTACGACGCTCTCGTCCTCTCCGACTGCGTCGGCTCCTACTTCCCCGAATTCCAACGGGTCGGCCTCGACATGGTGTCCGCGCAGGGCGGCATCTTCGGCTGGGTCGCCGACTCGCGCGCCCTGCTCGCCGCCCTGACCGAGCCTGCCATGGCCGGCTGATCCGAGCCACCCGCGCACCAATCCGCTCATCACGCCGCGAACAGCGGCACCCTTCGCACAGGGAGCAACACCATGAACCTGACCGGCTTCAGGTCCTCGGGATCGTCCGAGGGCACCCTCAAGATCCCGTACTGGACCAAGGGCGAGACCAACGCTTTCTTCGGTCTGGGCTTCAACATCCTGGTCAACGTGCTGACGCTGACGTCGCTGCTGATCTTCGTCGTCCAATTGCCTGCGACCACGGTGCTCGGCACGGTGCTGCCGGCGCTCGGTATCGCGATGCTCGCCGGCAACATCTACTACACCTTCCTGGCCCGCCGGCTGGCCCGCCGGGAGAACCGCACCGACGTCACGGCGCTGCCGTACGGGCCGAGCGTGCCGCACATGTTCATCGTCGTGTTCGTCATCATGCTGCCGATCTTCCTGAGCACCGGAGATCCGCTCCGGGCCTGGGAAGCAGGCCTGGCCTGGGCGTTCGTCATCGGCGTGATCGTGCTGATCGGGGCGTTCGTCGGCCCGTTCATCCGCAAGATCACCCCGCGAGCCGCGATGCTGGGCACGCTCGCCGGCATCTCGCTGACGTTCATCTCGATGCGTCCCGCCGCGCAGATCTGGGAGGCCGCCTGGATCGGGCTGCCGGTGCTGGGCATCATCCTGGTCGGCTTCTTCACCAACATCCGGCTGCCCGGCGGGATCCCGGTCGGCCTCGCCGCGCTGCTGGTCGGCACCGCGATCGGCTGGATCGGCGGGTACATGTCGGTGCCCGACGTGCAGGCAGCGGTCAGCGACATCGCCATCGCCGTACCTACTTTGCATTTCGACCTGCTGTTCAACGGGCTGAGCAACCTCGCGCCGCTGCTGGCCACCGCCATCCCGCTCGGCGTCTACAACTTCGCCGAGGCGATGAGCAACGTCGAGAGCGCGGCGGCGGCGGGGGACAGTTACAACCTTCGCAGCGTGCTGCTCGCGGACGGCTCCGGAGCGATCATCGGCGCGGCCCTCGGTTCGCCGTTCCCGCCGGCCGTGTACATCGGCCACCCCGGGTGGAAGGCTGCGGGCGGCCGGGGCAGCTACTCGATGGCCAGCGGCATCTTCATCGCGGTGCTGTGTTTCCTGGGTTTGTTCGGCGTCCTGAACGCGGTGCTACCCATTCCCGCCATCGTGCCGATCCTGCTCTACATCGGCCTGTTGATCGGCGCCCAGGCGTTCCAAACGGTTCCCCGCATCCAGGCCGCCGCGGTGGTGGCCGCGATCCTGCCGAACCTCGCCTCGTGGGGTACCGGGCTGATCGACAACGCACTGGCCGCCGCGGGAACGACGGCGACGGACGTGGGACCGGACGCCATGGGCAACGCCGGCCTGGTCTATGACGGCCTGAAGATCCTCGGTGAGGGAGCGGTGCTGGCCGGCATGGTGCTCGGCTCCATCGTCGCCTTCATCCTGATGCACAAGTTCTACCCGGCGGCCATTGCCGCCGGTGTCGGCGCGGTGCTCAGCTGGATCGGGCTGATCCATGCGAGCCAGGTGGAGTGGGCCGCTCAACCCGAGGTTGCGCTGGGCTACGCGATGCTCGGAATCGTGTTGGTGGCCTTCGCCTTCCACCGCAGGAACGAGCCTGCACCGGTCGAGAGCGAGGAGCTCCTCGAAGCCTGAGCTGCCTTGCGGTCGAGCGCCGTCCCGCATCCGGTGGGGCGGCGCTCGACCGGCGCCTGGGTAGGCTCGACGGCGTGCCGACCATTCGACATCCACTCGCCGACCCGACCCACCCCGGCCGCCGTGGCGCCCTGATCGCAGCTCAGGCCGCCGGTGCGACCGACGGCGTCGAGCAGGTCGTCCTCGTCGACGATGACGGCACACCGATCGGGGTGGCCGACAAGGCCACCGTCCACGGCCCGAGCACCCCGCGCCATCTGGCTTTCTCCTGTTACGGCTTCGATCCGGACGGCAGGCTGCTGGTCACCCAGCGGGCAGCCGGCAAGCTGACGTTCCCGCTGGTCTGGACGAACACCTGCTGCGGCCATCCGGCGCCGGGCGAGACCCCGGCGGACGCCGCGACCAGGCGGTTGCGGCGCGAACTCGGGCTCGAGGTGGTGGACATGCGGATGGTGCTGCCCGACTTCAGCTACCGCGCCTCCGACGGTCGGGTGGAGGAGAACGAGTTGTGCCCGGTTCTCGTCTGCCGGATCGACGGCGAACCGTCGCCCGCGGCTGACGAGGTGGAGACGACCCAGTGGTGGAGTTGGGCGCGGTTCATGGCCGCCGTCGACGACGCGGACAGCGGACTCTCGCCATGGGCGCGGCTGCAGGCACCGCTCCTCGACGCCGCACTGTTCGGTCGCGTTGTCGAGTAGTCGCTGACCAGCTCAATCCTCGGCGAGTGCGACCAGCTTTGTGACCGTGTTCCAATTGCGGATCGTCACCGGGGTGCCGAGAGTCCTGTCCCAGTTCTGTTTCTTGAAATTCGCGTGACTGATGCCGTTGGGGCACCACAGGTACATATGGCCATCGATGAACCGGGCGATATCCGGTGCGCTGTCGATGCTCTCGCAGAATTCGGCGATCTCCTTCGCGGTCACCGCGGACGGCTGATCGGCGAGGAAGCCCAGGAAGTGCTTCGAGCCGTCGGTGGCGACGGGTCCGAAGGGGTCCGCCGCGATCGCCCGGACGACCTGGTCCCGACTGCGGACGATCACCTCGGCCGGCACCTTCAGTTCCCCGGCCAACCCGCGGGAGATGGCCTCCGCAACCTTCTTCGGTGAATCCTCTGACCGGAGGACCGCATTCCCACTGTTGAGCAGCGTGCGGACATCGAGATAGCCCAGCCCTGAGAGCATCTCGCGCAGGTCGCCCATCGCGACCCGCTTGGCGGTCCCGACGTTGATGCCGCGGATCAGCGCGATGTGCGTCGTCATCCGCCGGCCAGCACGGGCGTGAGCACGTCGATCACCTGACGCCGGGCGCGGCATTCCAGAGGGCCGTCGGCCACCTCGGCCGAGATGCGCCGCAACGCCTGCAGTACCGGGGCAATGTGCGGCTGGTCGGCTGTGCCGGCCCGGATCTGGGCACCGATCCGGCGCACCGGGCTGATTCCGGCGACCGGCCGCAGGACGATCGGCTCGTTGACGAAGTCCGGTTGGGCGAGCCTGGGCAGCAGGCCGACACCATGACCGGCCGCGATCAGCCCGACCACCCCGATGAACTCGTCGGCGTAATGCCGCGCCCTGGGGACGAACCCGGCCCGTTCGCAGGCGTCCTTGGTGAGCTGCCAGCACGGCACCCCGGGCTGGGCGAGGATCCAGTCGGCATCCGCGAGATCGGCCAGCTCTATCTCCTCGCGGTCGGCCAGTGCGTGATCGAAGGGCAGCGCCACGTCCATCACGTCATCGAAGAGGTGTTCCGTGCGCAGCCGTTGATCGTCCTGACCGGGCAGCAGATCCGAACTCGCCAGCGTCATCGACACATCGACGGTGCGGGCCAGGAGTGCGTCCATCGCGCGTTCAGGGTCGACCTCACGGATCTCCACCCGCAGCCGCGACTGGGTCGCGAGATCGGAGATGAGTGGAACCGCGATGGCCTTGACGGCGGAACTGAAGGTTCCTATCCGAACCGTCCCCGCGTCACCGCGGCGAAACGCCGCCAGATCGGACTCGGCGTGCTCGAGGTGCGTGAAGATCTGGTGCGCATGGCTGAGCAGCAAGGTCGCCGCCTCGCTCAGCCGCACCCGCCGGCCATCGGGCTCGAGCATCGGCGTGCCCGCCTCACGGGACAGCGCGGCCAGCTGCTGGGACACCGCGGACGGTGTCAGGTGCACGGCGGCCGCGGTCGCGGTGATGGTCCCGCAGCGGTCGAGCTCTCGGAGAATCTCCAACTTGCGCACATCAATCATGCAGGACACCTTACGCTTCCGCGGAAGAAAGAACAGATGGACGTGAGGTGTAAATCGCAGGACCCTTACGGCATGACCCTCCTCATCGTTCTCCTCGTCCTGTTGGCTCTCGCCGTCGCCGGCCCGCTCCTCGGTGCAGACACCCGCTCCTCGAGCGGTTGGCACTCCGGCGATCCGGACAGCCCGCTGTGGGCTGATGCCGGTGTTCGGGCGCACTGACTGAGGTGGCTTTGTGCCGGGCGCTGGCCATTCGCGGTTCCCACAGTGCACAATGTCCCCAGTAGTACCGTTGGACCTGTACGTGTCCTGCCCATATCTGCCCGTATCCACGTTGGGGAAGAACGTTGGAGTGCGAGCGGAGGTGGACGGACATGACTCGTGGTGTTGTTTTTGTGCACTCGGCGCCCGCAGCGATCTGCCCGCACGTCGAGTGGGCGATCTCCGGGGTGACCGGCGCTCGCGTGTCGCTGTCCTGGACGGCGCAACCTGCGGCTCCCGGCTGCCTTCGTGCGGATGCCAGTTGGTCGGGAAAACCCGGAACCGGCGCGCGGCTGGCCAAGGCGCTCAAGGCATGGCCCATGCTCCGCTTCGAGGTCACCGAGGAGGCCAGCCCGGGCGTCGACGGCGAGCGCATCTGCCATGTCCCCGGTCGCGGTATCTGGCGCGCGGCGATCTCCGCCAACGGCGACGTCGTGCTCGGTGAGGACCAACTGCGGTCCATGCTGGCGTCGGCAGGGAACCTGGAAGCCATCCACCACCGGCTCGGTGATCTTCTCGGCGCACACGTCGACGCCGAACTCGAGCCCTTCCGCCGGGCCGGCGAGGGCACGGCGGTGACCTGGCTGCACCAGGTCGGCTGACCCCCTACCTTCCACCTGCCCGCCTGCGACACGCGGCGGCTCGAGTGCTCTTCGCCACCCCGTCACCCCCTCGGGGCAACCAGTCCCTCCCCGGTACGTCGACCGTTCGTACAGATGACACTGTGATGACGGGGATGTGAACGCATGCGACTGACCGGGCGACGGCTCACGCTGCTGTTGACGACCCTGCTGGTGCTTGTCCTGCTCGGTGGGGCAACGGCCGCTTGGACCTACGGTCGGTCCTATGAGCGCGACCCACTGGCGATGACCGGCTACAGCGTGGGCCCGTCCGACGATTCCAGGGTGCGGCTGTCGGGTACCGCCGCGGAACATCCTCGCGGCGCCGAGATCCGGGGGCTGTTGCAGCTGTACTTCGACGCCATCAACAATCAGGACTATGACGCCTGGAAACGCACCGTCGCCGTCGAGCAATCCGCTCCGCAAACCCAGGACCGCTGGACACAGGATTACTCGACGACCATCGACTCCAATGTCGCCGTGCTGACCGTTACCGACGGGCCGCTCCGCGCCCGCACGATGTTCACCTCCCAGCAGGCGGTCGAACTGGCGCCGCCGTCGCTGCCCGCGACCTGCATCAACTGGGACGTCACCTACCTGCTCGGTGATCAGGACGGCCGGCTGGTGCTCACCGGGATCGACCCGTCCGCGCAGTCGATGAAGGCGTGCGCATGACGCGGAATGGTTCCCGGCGGCGCGCCGGCGCGGATACTGGCTTGCTGCGCTGCTGAGCGCGGGTCTGCTTGCGGGTTGTGCCGGTACCGACCAGGCCGCGCCTGCCACCTCGTCGACGGCAGTTCCTCAGCGCCGCGGCACCTGCTGCGCCGGCTTCGCCCTCGGATCGCCGTCCGCTCGACGATCCGTCCTCCCACCCGGTCAGTACACCGTCCCCGCGTCGAGCTCAGCGCCCCGACCCCGGCAGCGCCTCCCTCTCCGACCAAGACCCCGGCCCCTGCACCGGCAGCGATCCCACCCGGCGGCCTGGTCACCGCTCAGGACCTCAGCAAAGCACGCGCAGCGGTCGCGGCGAAGAGTCGCGGCCGAGCGGGCCGGATCGGTGATCATGGTCAGCTCGGCAGACGCCGTCGGCACCGACCTGGTGGCCCGGCTGAAGCTGGGCGGCGTCATCCTGATGGGGTCGAAGGGGTCGATCGACGGGACGCAGAACGGCACGCCCGCCGAGGTCGCATCGGTGACGGATGAGCTGCAGTCGCAGGTGCCGTCGTCGCAGGAGGGCGCACCGCTGCTGATCGCGACGGATCAGGAGTACGGGCTGGTCACCAGGCTGGTCAACGGCTTCACCGATTTCCCGGGGGCCGCGGAACTGTCGGCGATCTCGGACACCGACGCCGCGGCGCGGGCCACCGAATCGGTGACCGCCGCCGGTGCCGCAGAGATGCTCGCCGTCGGGATCAACGTGAACTTCGCACCGGACGCCGACGTCCTGCCGGAATCGGGGGAGTCCGGCGTCGCCGACCGCACTTTCGGCTCCGATCCGCAGCGGGCCGGCACCCTCGTGGCGGCCGCCGTGCGCGGATACCAGAGCGCCGGACTCGCGGCGACCGTCAAGCATTTCCCCGGCATCGGCCGGCTCGCCACCGACACCCACACGGCGCTGCCGTCGCTCGACGCCAGCTGCGACGAGTGGAACGCCATCGACTCGGTGCCGTTGCGCGCCGGCGTCGACGCCGGGGTCGCCCTGGTGATGACCGGACACATCGAGCTGCCCGCGGCCGGTGCCGACGGCGGAACCTCCGCACTGAGCGACGCCATCGTCACGGACCTGCTGCGCGGCTCAGGGGTCAACGGCTGCGAGGGCCTCGGGTTCGACGGCGTGACCGTGACGGACTCGTTCGAGATGGCGCCGGTGGCGGACAATTACGGTCCTGCCGAAGCCGCGTGGCGTGGAGTCGCCGCTGGTCAGGACCTCATCCTGATGCCCACCGACCCCGCTGCCGCAGTGGCGGGTATCGCCGGTGCCGTCGAGGACGGGTCGCTGCCGGAGTCGCGTCTCGACGAGGCGGCGACCGCGGTGTACGCGCTGCGGCTCGCGCTGGCACGGTCCGAGCGGCCGAGCATGGACGTCGTCGGGTCCGCGGAGCACGAGGCGATCGCCGACGCCGCCCGGTCCAACGGCTGACGCTGCCGGCACCGGTTACGGCAGCGCGATCCGCTCGCCGGACCGATAGGGCGTGACCTGCACCGAGCCGGGCGCGCCGGAGCCGCGCACCAGCCAGACGGAGCCGAGTCCACGAACCTCGGCGTCGTCGGCACCGATGATCAACACGGTGTCCTCGTCGATTCCCGCACCGACCAGCACGGGGTCCGTGCGGATGCTCTCGATCAGCCGGGAGAGGGTGCCCCACTGGGCGCAGTGCACATCGACGGTCAACGGGGCGATGCCCAATCCGGCCCGCACGGTGATCTCGTCGAGATCCTCGCCGGCGTCCTCCGAGCAGATCGGCACGCCGTCCACCGACCACCCACCGACCACGGCGGTGGCCGACGCGATCGCCGATCCGGCCGAGAATCCTGCGTAGGGCCGCTCGCCGCTCCGCAGCCAGTCTCGGATCGCCGGTGCCACCGGCTCGAGGGCCGCCGCGTAGGCCGGCGTCAGACCACCGCAGACCAGCAGCCCGTCCGCGTCGCCCAGGGCGGACGGATCGAGCCGCCCGCCGAGTTCCACCAGTACCGGCACCGGTCGGCAGGGCGCCGCCGACTGCAGGGCGTTCTCCCAGCGGGCGAACTGCTCGGCACCGTCACCCTCGTCGAGCACGACGCACGCGATGACGGGCAGATGACGGTCGTCGCGCCCGGCGACAACTGCGGCCTCGGCCAGGAACGGTCCGTACACAACCGGCTGGGCGTCGACGTTCCACCCGCCGCCGATCAGGTGGGTGCTCATGTCAGAGCGGAATGTTGCCGTGGCTGCCACGGCCGGCCGGTGCCGACGCCAACGCTTCGGCCACCCGCCGCCGGGTCTCCGCCGGGGTGATGACCTCGTCGACGACACCGAGTTCGATGGCCCTGGCCACGCCGCCGGCGACCCTGGTGTGCTCCAGTGCGAGAGCGGCGTGCAGCGCCTCGCGATCGTCGTCGGGTGCGGCCGCGAGCTTGCGGCGGTGCAGGATGCCGACGGCAGCCTTCGCGCCCATCACGGCGATCTCGGCGTCCGGCCAGGCGAAGACCGCGGTCGCGCCGAGCGCCTTGGAGTTCATCGCCACATACGCGCCGCCGTAGGCCTTGCGGGTCACCAACGTCACCCGGGGGACGACTGCCTCGGCAAAGGCGTGCAGCAGTTTCGCGCCGCGGCGGACAACGCCGTCCCACTCCTGGCCGACACCCGGCAGGTAGCCGGGAACATCGACGATGACCAGCAGCGGGATGCCGAACGCGTCGCACATCCGGACGAAGCGTGAGGCCTTCTCGGCCGATGTCGAGTCGAGGCAACCGCCCAGCCGCAACGGGTTGTTGGCGACGACACCGACCGACCGTCCACCGAGCCTGCCGAGGCCGATGACGATGTTCGGCGCCCACTTCGCCTGGAGCTCTTCCATCGGCTCGTCGAGGATCGCGTCGATCACCGGCTTGACGTTGTACGCCCGCGCCCGGTGCTCGGGCAGCAGGTGGTCCAGCTCCGGGTCGTCCGGCATGTCGGTGACCGCGGAGATACCCGGCCGGGAGAACAGCGACGCCACCCGGCGGGCCCGCACGTACGCGTCCGGCTCGGAGTCGGCGACGATGTGCACCACGCCGGACTTCCGGCCGTGCGCCGACGGGCCGCCCAGCGCCTCCATGTCAACCTGTTCGCCGGTGACGGACTTGACCACGTCCGGACCGGTGACGAACACCCGGCCGTCCGGCGCCATGATCACGATGTCGGTCAGCGCCGGCCCATAGGCCGCGCCGCCTGCCGCGGCGCCGAGCACCACGGAGATCTGCGGGACCTTCCCGGAGGCCCGGACCATCGCGGCGAACACCTGCCCGACGCCGTCCAGCGCCTGCACACCCTCGGCGAGCCGGGCACCGCCTGAGTGCCAGAGCCCGATCACCGGGATCCGTTCGCGCACCGCAGTCTCGATCGCGTCGACGATGTGCCGGCAGCCTTCGTGACCCATGGCCCCGCCCATCCGGGTGCCGTCGGTGCAGTAGGCGATCACCTTCGAGCCGTCGATCCGGCCGCGCACGGCCCACACACCGGAGGTGTCGGTGGCGTGCAGGCCGGTCAGCGACCCTTCATCGAGCAGGGCCGCGAGCCGAACCTCGGGCTCGCGGGGGTCGATCACCCGCGGGCCGGGGCGGCGGGTTGGCTCGACCTTCGCCGCCGGGCTGTCTGGCCCGCTCTTCACGCTCGACGGATCAACCACAGCTGTCACGGTCGGTGCTCCTGACGCGCCGGGTGGGCGCTTCCAACGGGTGCGTACCCGGATACGGATACGCCGCGAACCAGTGCTGTTCTGAAGATGGAGCTCGGCCCGGTCGGTGCCCGTGGCGTCGCCCGGCGAGATCAGGCGCCGGTGAACACCAGCGCGACGTTGTGACCACCGAAGCCGAACGAGTCGTTGAGTGCGGCCGTCAGCGTGACCTCGCGATTGTCGGAGGCGACGTCGACCTTGATCTCGGGGTCGAGCTTGTTCAGGTTGCGGGTGCCGGGGATGACACCCTCCTTGATGGCAAGGACGGTGGCGATGCCCTCGACCGCGCCGGCGGCGCCCAGCATGTGACCGGTCATCGACTTCGTGGCCGTCACGACGGCGTGGTCGCCGATCGCCCGCAGGATCGTGTTCGACTCCGCGAGGTCACCCACGGGGGTCGAGGTTGCGTGGGCGTTCACATGGCCGATGTCGGCGGCAGTGAGATCGGCCGACCGCAGCGCCTTGGCGATCGCCCGCGCCGACCCTTCGCCCGCCGGTTCGGGGGCGGTGATGTGGTAAGCGTCGTTGGTCATCCCGATCCCGGCCAGCCGGCCGTAGATCTTGGCGCCACGGGCCTTCGCGTGATCCGCCCGTTCGAGCACCATGATGCCGGCGCCCTCGCCGAGCACGAACCCGTCCCGTTCGACGTCGAACGGCCGGGAAGCACCGAGCGGATCGTGGTTGCGCGTGCTCATCGCCCGCATCTGGGCGAAGCCGGCGAGCGGCAACGGGTGGATGCAGGCTTCGGCGCCGCCGGCGATCGCGACGTCGAGCTCACCCGACTTGATCATCTGATAAGCCCAGGCGATGCCCTCGGCGCCGGACGCGCAGGCCGATACCGGCGCGTGAACACCGCCCCTCGCCTTCGCCCACAACCCGACCGCGGCGGCCGGCCCGTTGGGCATCAGCATCGGGATGGTCAGGACGGCGACCTTCCTGATGCCGGTCTGCTCCAGGATGTCGTCCTGGCCGAGCAGGGTGAGCGCACCGCCGATGCCGGTGCCGACCACGACGCCGAGCCGCTCAGGGTCCATCTCCGGCGAGCCGGCGTCCGCCCATGCCTCACGGGCGGCGACCAGTGCGACCTGCTGGCACCGATCGAGCCGGCGCGCCTCCACCCGGGAGAGCACCTCGGTCGGCTCGACCGCCAGCGGGGCGTAGATCCGGACCGGCAGCTCGTACTTCTCGGCCCACGGCTCCAGCAGCGGCTTGACGCCGATGGTGCCGTCGAGCAGCGCCTGCCAAGTTTCCGGTGCGGTGCCACCGATCGGCGTGGTGGCGCCGATCCCGGTGACGACGACGTCGTGGTCGGAACTCATCGGGGGAGCCTCACTGTTCGCCCGCTCATTGTTCGTTCACCTTTCATCGCTCACTTCTCTTCACTGTGTTCCTCCGCGGCTCATGGGGTTGTGCGGGACGCACGCGCCCATGTCGCCGCGCGGGACCCTTCGCTGTCAGCTCTTGTTGGCCGCGATGTAGGACACGGCGTCGCCGACGGTCTTCAGATTCGCCAGCTCGTCGTCCGGAATCTTGACCCCGAACTTGTCCTCCGCCTGCACCGCGATCTCGACCATGGAGAGCGAATCGATGTCCAGATCGTCGGTGAACGACTTCTCGGTGGTGACGTCGGCAGCGCTCACACCGGCGACCTCTTCGACGATCTCGCCAAGGCCGGCCAGGATGTCTTCGTTGCTCACAATGGTTCCTTTCGGGGTTTGGCCGAACTCCGGATCGGAGGCGGCTCGGGTATCCGCGCGAATTGTGCCGCATCCACCCTGCGATGACGCTCAGGGTGACGGCGCACACGCGAGAAGCTTGTCAGGGCGACGCGCGACACCGGAGATCGGTTGCGGCGCGGCACATTCCGGTCACGGGCACAGGAACACCTGGCTGGCGTAGGTCAGTCCGGCGCCGAAGGCGACGGAAAGGACGACCTCCCCGGAGCTGACCTCGCCGGCGGCCCGCATCCGGTCGAGGGCGATCGGAATGGATGCTGAAGAGGTGTTGCCTGTCGTGACGATGTCGCGGCCGACCTTCAGCTCCGGCCGTGCGCCGGCCGAGATGATCTTCTTGGCGACGGCGTCGATGATCCGCAGGTTCGCCTGGTGGGTGACCAGCACATCGACATCGGCCAGTGCGACGCCGGCCGCCTCGGCGGCCCGGATCGCCACGGGCGCGATGGCGGACGTTGCCCAGCGGAAGACCGTCTGGCCCTCCTGGATGAAGTGGCCGTTGCGGCCTTCCACCCGGATTGCGTCGATGTTCGTCTCGTCGCTACCCCAGACGACGGGGCCGATGCCCGGCTCGTCCGCCGCGCTCACCACTGCGGCGCCGGCACCATCGGCGAAGATGATGGCCGTCGCGCGATCGGTCGGGTCGGTCCAGTCGGTGAGCCGTTCGGATCCGACGACCAGGACGTTGCGCGATGCGCCCACCCGGACCGCCTGGTCGGCGGCGGCGATGCCGTAGCAGAAGCCCGCGCAGGCCGCGTTGATGTCGAAGCTCCCGGGGGCATGGATGCCCAGTGCTCCGGCGATCTGGGTGGCCGCGTGCGGGACGGGCGAGATCGGGCTGCAGGTGGCGACGATGACGGTGTCGATATCGGTGGGCTGCAGGCCCGCCTCGGCCAGGGCCTTGGCGCTGGCCCGTGCGCCCATCGAGACCACCGAGTCGTCCGGACCGGCGAATCGACGCTCGCCGATGCCGACCCGCGACCGGATCCATTCGTCGTTGGTGTCCATGACCTGCGACAGCTCGGCGTTGGTCACCACCCGGTCGGGACGGAAATGGCCGAGGCCGGTGATCCTCGAACCGGCGGCGCCCGCGCGGGTCGCGAGCCTGGTCGTCCGGGCCGTCACAGCCGTACCCCGGCGTGCTCGGCGGTGAACGCGACAGCGTTCTCCAGGTCGGCGGGGCTCTTCAGTGCCATCGTGGCAACGCCCTTCAGATCGCGTTTGACGAGGCCGACGAGCGCCCCGGACGGAGGCAACTCCAGCACCCCGGTGACGCCGAGCGCGCGCATCGTCTGCATGCAGGCGTCCCAGCGCACCGGCCTGGTGACCTGGGCGGCCAGCAGTTCGAGGTACGCCGAGCCGGAGGCGACGACGGAGCCGTCGGAATTGGTCAGCAGCGGGTGCAGCGGGTCCGCCGGAGTCAGCTGCGCGAGCCGCTCCTTCAATGCCGACTCGGCGCTGGCCATGAACGAGGTGTGGAACGCGCCGGCGACCGGCAGCGGGATGACGCGCACACCACCGGGCGGGTTGGCCGCCAGTTCTTCGAGGGCGCTGAGCGGGCCGGCCGCCACGATCTGGCCACCGCCGTTGACGTTGGCGCCGACGAGATCCAGTTCGGCCAGCGCGGCGAGCACGTCGTCGATGTTTCCGCCCATCACGGCGGACATCCCCGTCGGGGTCAGAGCACAGGCGGCGCCCATCGCGGACCCGCGCACGGCGGCGACGTCCACGGCGTCCAGGGCCGGGATGACGCCCGCAAGGGCAGCGGCGGCGAGTTCACCGACGGAGTGGCCGGCGATGACGGCGCCGGCCGGAAAACGGAGTGTTCCCGCCGCGAGCAGCGCAGCGGCGACGACGAGCGGTTGGGTGACCGCGGTGTCCTTGATCTCGTCGGCGCCGGCGGTGGTGCCGAGCCGGACCAGATCGAGATGCGCCCGGTCGGACATCGCCGCCGCGGCCTCCGGAATACCGTCGAGTTCGAGCCAACTGCTGAGCATTCCCGGTTTTTGAGATCCCTGTCCGGGAGCGACGATGGCCAGCACTCCATTACCCAAACACGATCGACACCTCCCCGGTGGTGCCGGACGCCACCAAGTCGTGAGCTGGTATTTGTAGGTACCCCACAATCAGGAGGGCGGAAGGCGCCAAAAGATCTTCGAGGAGCGTCCGACCGTAGACCCGCTGGCGGATGGCGTCGCCTGCACCGGCACTTGACGCACAGCCGGGATCACGGCACCTGTGCCAATCTGCCGAGAATGACGGCGATCTGGATGGCCAGCAAGTCCCTCGGCTCCCAGGGATCGCGGCCGGTCAGGTCGGCGATGCGGTGCAGGCGGTACCGGACGGTGTTGGGGTGCACGAAGAGATTCCTGGCGGTCGGCTCGAGGGCGCCGCCGGTCGCCAGGTAGGCCTCGATGGTGGTCAGCAGCGGCGCGGGCGCCGAGGCGAGCGGGGCGTACACGGCGGCGCGGAGCCTGGCGGCCGCCCGCTGGTCGCCGCCCAGCACCCTTTCCGGGAGCAGGTCGTCGGCGTCGACCGTGCGCGGCGCGCTGGTCCAGGCCGCGGCGACGTCCAGGCCGGACAGCGCATCTGCGGCCGACACGACGGCGTCCCGTAGGCCCGCTCCCGGCCGGCCGCGGACGACCGGGCCGTCGCCGAACAGCGACTCGATCTCCGGTCCCGGAGCCTCGTTGCCGGCCAGGATCAGCACCAGTCGATCGCCGTGCACGCCGGACATGGCGGCCCGGCCGACTTTCGTCGCCCACTCGGTGACGGCCGCGACCACGTCGGCACGGTCACCGGCGGGAGCGGCGCCGGCGATCACCAGGGTGTCGGCGGTGGGATCCCAGTCCAGCGCCGCTGCCCGGGATGACAACGCCCCGAAGTCCTCACCGCGGACGACGCCGTCGACGACCGCGGCCTCGACCCTGGCGTCCCAGGCGCCCCGGGTTTCAGCGGCCGCCGCGTACACCGAGGCCGCGGCGAAGGCGACCTCGCGGCTGTAACGGAGCAGCGAATCGCGCAACGCGATGGTCTCGGCCTCGTCGACGGCCAGCGATGGGAGGTCTTCCTCGGCGACCATGATCGCGATCCGGACCAGTTCCACCGTTCGGCGCAGCGAGACAGCGCGCACGAGGTCACGGGGCGCGGAGCCGAAGACCTCACCGGTGATCCGGTATTCGGTGCCGGGGGAGCGCGCCCAGACGACGTAGCCGGAGATGCCGGCCTGCGCGACCAGGGTGACCCACGACCGTTGCTCCGCAGGCAGCGAGCGGAACCACGGCAGTCGTTCGTCCATCAGCGCGACGGAGCGGGTGGCGAGGCTGCCGCCGGCACGCTCGACCCGTGAGAGGGTCTCGGCGCTGACTCCCGGCGCCCATGACGAGTTCGCGGCCAGTGTCGAGGTCGCCGCACGCAGCACTGATGCGGGCGTCGGGCCGGCGATCCGCGCCGGTTCGGCGTCGGCTGCGCCGGTTCCTGCCATGGGCACAGCCTGCCACCCGGTGGGCGCCGTCACCGCGCACTCAATCGGCATCGGGCCGTGTCACGCGGTACATGCCTACGGGCGAGTTCTTTCACACCCGTCAAGTAAGCAACAGGGACCGGCACCATGTCGCGGTGCCGGTCCCTGTTCAGTAGTTGCAGATCTGAGTCAGGCGGCGCTGACCCCGGTTGCCTGCGGGCCCTTCGGGGACTGCTCCACGTCGAAGTTGACGCGCTGGCCCTCCTCGAGTGACTTGTAGCCCGTTCCGCTGATCGCGGAGTAATGGACGAAGACATCGCCACTGCCGTCGTCGGGGGAGATGAAGCCGTAGCCCTTCTCCGCGTTGAACCACTTCACAGTTCCCTGCGCCATGCCTGCTCTCCTCGAGCGTTGTCCGCGGACGAGAATCCGCGGGGTGGAACACCCCGGCCGCTTCTCCGACCGGGGGGAAGTGCTTTACCCCCGTGCGATGCCTCGCGGACATCAGGAGAAGAGCAACAACGAGTGCACAGTACCGCCTTGCCATTCCCCTCGCCAGCAGGCGCGGGTGAATGGAAACGCGCTATTCCGGTTGCTTTTCGCGCGGCCGCCTTTTGTCGCAATTGATCACGATTCGCCGCCCGCGTTCCCGGAACGACCGGCGCGCACGTCGTGCAATTCGTACTTCTCCGCCGCTTCGGCAGCGGCCCCGGCGCGGTACTCACCGCTCCGCTCCAGCGCGGAGAGCGTGGCGACCACCATCGAGGGGCCGTCGATGAGGAAGTGCCGGCGTGCGGCCGCCCTGGTGTCGGAGAAGCCGAACCCATCGGCTCCCAGCGCGACGTAATCGCCGGGAACCCATGGTGCGATGGCGTTCTGCACGGCCCGCTGCCAGTCGCTGGTCGCGATGACCGGACCCGGGGCGTCGCTCAGCACACTCGTGATGTACGGAGTGCCGACGTCGGAGCCCGGGTCGAGCAGCCTGGCCCGCTCGATGGTCTCGGCGTCCCGCCGCAGTTCGGTCCAACTGGTGACCGACCAGACGTCGGCCGCCACATTCCAATCGCTGGCGAGCAGGCTCTGGGCCTCGAGGGCCCATCGCACACCGACGCCGGAGGCCAACAGCTGTGCCCGCGCCTTGCCTTCTCCGTCGGCCGCCGGAGAAAGCTTGTAGATACCCCGCAACAGACCCTCGACGTCCAGACCCTCGGGCTGTTTCGGCTGCTGGTAGGGCTCGTTGTACAGCGTCAGGTAATAGAGGATGTTCTCGCCGGCCGGCCATTCATCGCTGCCGCCGTACATCCGGCGCAGCCCGTCCTTCACGATGTGCGCGATCTCGTAGCTGTAGGCCGGGTCGTAGGCCACCACGTGCGGCATCGTCGAGGCCAACAGGTGCGAATGCCCGTCCGCGTGTTGCAGGCCCTCGCCGGTCAGCGTGGTGCGGCCCGCGGTCGCGCCGAGGACGAATCCCCGGCCCATCTGATCGCCGATTGCCCAGAGCCCGTCACCGGTGCGCTGGAAGCCGAACATCGAATAGAAGATGTACATCGGGATCATCGGCTCGCCGTGGGTGGCGTAGCTGGTCGACACGGCGGTCAGCGTGGCGACCGAGCCGGCCTCGTCGATGCCCTCGTGCAGGATGACGCCCTGCTCGGATTCCTTGTACGCCAACATCAAATTGGCGTCGACGGCCGTGTAGAGCTGCCCCGACGGGTTGTAGATCTTCTGCGTCGGGAAGAACGAGTCCATGCCGAAGGTGCGGGCCTCGTCCGGGATGATCGGCACGACACGCTTGCCGATCTCGGGGTCCTTGAACAGGTCGCGCACCAGCCGGACGAAGGCCATGGTGGTGGCGATCTCCTGCTTGCCCGAGCCGCGGGTCAGGACGTCGTAGACCTTGTCGCCCGGCAGCACCAGCGGCTTGGGAACGACCCTGCGCTCGGGGACGAACCCACCGAGCCGGGCCCGGCGGTCCTTGAGGTACTTGATCTCCTCGGAATCGGCGCCCGGGTTGTAGTACGGCGGCTGGTAAAGATCCGCCTCGAGCTGTTCGTCGGTGATGGGGATGCGCAGGCCGTCCCTGAATTCCTTCAGGTTCGTCATGGTCATCTTCTTCATCTGGTGCGTCGCGTTGCGGCCCTGGAACGACGGCCCGAGGCCGAAGCCCTTGATCGTCTTCGCCAGGATGACCGTCGGCTGACCCTTGTGCTGGGTCGCGGCGCGGTAGGCCGAATAGACCTTGCGGTAGTCGTGACCACCGCGGCGCAGGCGCCAGATCTCGTCATCGGAGAGGTTCTCGGCGAGCTGCTTGGTCCGCGGGTCGCGCCCGAAGAAGTGGTCCCTGATGTAGTCGGCGCTGTTCGCGCGGTACGTCTGGTAATCACCGTCGGCCGTGTTGTTCATCAGGTTCACCAGGGCGCCCTCGCGGTCTGCCTGGAGGAGCTTGTCCCACTCGCGGCCCCAGATCACCTTGATGACGTTCCAGCCGGCCCCGCGGAAGAACGATTCCAGTTCCTGGATGATCTTGCCGTTACCGCGCACCGGTCCGTCGAGGCGCTGCAGGTTGCAGTTGATGACGTAGGTCAGGTTGTCCAGACCGTCGATCGCCGCGACGTGCACCAGACCGCGGGACTCGACCTCGTCGAGCTCGCCGTCGCCCAGGAACGCCCACACGTGCTGGTCGGAGGTGTCCTTGATGCCGCGGTGGTGCAGGTAGCGGTTGAACCGTGCCTGCTGGATCGCGTTCATCGGGCCCAGGCCCATGGAGACGGTGGGGAACTCCCAGAAGTCCTGCATCAGCCGCGGGTGCGGGTAGGACGGGATGCCGCCGCCGGGGTGCGACTTCTCCTGGCGGAAGCCGTCCAGGTCGTGCTCGCTCAGCCGCCCCTCGAGGAACGCGCGGGCGTACATACCGGGCGACGCGTGGCCCTGGAAGAAGACCTGGTCGCCGCCGCCGGGATGGTCCTTGCCGCGCCAGAAGTGGTTGTAGCCGACCTCGTAGAGGCTGGCCGACGAGGCGTAGGTGGAGATGTGGCCGCCCACACCGATGCCAGGACGCTGGGCGCGGTGCACCATGATGGCCGCGTTCCACCGGATCCAGCCCCGGTAGCGCCGCTCGATCTCCTCGTCGCCGGGGAAGAACGGCTCGGCCTCGGTCGGGATGGTGTTGATGTAATCGGTGGTGGTGAGCGCGGGCAGCGCGATGTGCTGCTCCTTGGCTCTGGCGAGCAGTCGCAGCATGAGGTACCGCGCGCGCTGCTGGCCACCGGCGTCCAGCATCGCGTCGAACGAGGCCAACCACTCGTCGGTCTCCTCGGGATCGAGGTCATGCAGCTGAGCAGCAAAACCGTCCTTGATCAGGCTCATCCGGCGCGCAGACTGGTCGTTCACTGACGCTGTCAAGGCAACTCCCTCAAGAGGTTCGGCGGGTCCGGGTCCGCAGGACGGGCCTGCTGGTTCGGGGAATAGTTACCCTTGCCCGGCCCGGTCAAGCCCTGCCATCCTGCCCCATGTCGCGGTACCCACGCACGGTGGACCGGCGGGACGGGAATGGTCCGGGCCGGTGTTTCGGCGAACTCGGGTGGTGCCGCTGTACAGGAATGGCGCAGGCCCGAATAAGGTATGCGCCCAGGGACAATTGGACCGTCCCGCCGGTGGGTTCGGGAAACCTCGAAGGGGAGCGATACAGGTGAGTGACGTCGCAGGGTACGCGGAGACAATCGCGGCCCGGCTCGGCCTGAGTGCCGGGAACACGGTCGGGGAGGCCGGGTATGACGACGATGTCGACCACGACCTGCGGGATGCCATTGCCGATCTGATCGGCTCCGAACTACTCGACGACGACGCCGATGACGTTCTGGACGCGGTTCTGCTGTGGTGGCGCGAAGAGGACGGTGATCTCACCGACGCGTTGGTCGATGCCATCCCGTTGCTGGCGGACGACGGCGTGATCTGGCTGTTGACCCCGAAGACGGGGCGGGACGGCTACGTCGAGCCCAGTGAGATCGCCGAGGCGACGCGCACCGCCGGGCTCGCGCAGACCACCAGCGTTCCAGGTGGGCCGGAGTGGATGATCGCCCGGCTGGCACGCCCTAAATCAGGAAAGGTACGACGCTGATGGCTCTCCCGGTTGGTGCGGAGGCCCCGGATTTCACGCTTCGCGATGCGAACAAGACTCCGGTGGCGCTGTCGTCCTTTCGCGGCAAACAGGCGGTGCTGCTCGTCTTCTACCCATTCGCGTTCTCGGTGAACTGCACGGCCGAGCTGTGCGAGCTCCGGGACGACCTGTCGACGTTCCAGAACTCGGACGTCCAGGTGCTGGCGATCTCCACCGACACTTCCCAGTCGCTGAAGGCCTGGGCCGAGTCTCAGGGCTACACGTTCCCGTTGCTGAGCGACTTCTGGCCGCACGGTGAGGTGGCCAAGGCCTACGACGTGTTCTTCGAACAGGCGGGCTTCGCACTGCGCGGGACGTTCCTGGTGGATGTCGACGGGGTCATCCAGTTCTCCGAGGCCAACGGACCCGGCGAAGCCAGGGACCAGAGCGCCTGGAAGCGTGCTGTGGCTGCGTTGAAGGTCAGCAGCGTCTGACGCAGGCTTTCGCCAGGACTTTGCGCCGGCGGACGGCCTTGCGGTGAGCTCGCGGCGGCCGCGGCGATGACATACTGCCCGTGGCGCTCTTGCGAGCGTTGATCGATTCGGTGTCCTGGCGTTGCCGGATCGGTCAGGTCCAGGGCGCGTAGCTCAGCGGGAGAGCACCCGGTTTACACCCGGGCGGTCGGCGGTTCGAAACCGTCCGCGCCCACTGTTTTTCTGTTGGTTCTGTTCATGCTGTGAATCAGGCCGTGCTGCTGACCGCGCCGTCCGCGTCGTCGGTGTTCTTGCCGCGCTTCGGCTGCGGCGTCGGGTTCGGCGGTGGGCGCTTGCTCCGCCACTGCGCTGCCGCCCGGCCCAGGGGTTCGCCGGCGCGGAAGACCAGCGGTCCGGTGATGGCGAGGATCAGCACGTAGGCGGCAGCCAGGGCCGCGAACCCCGGTGCGACGATCCCGGATGCCGTCGCAAGGCCGGCGATCACGATGTTGAACTCGCCGCGGGAGACGATCCCGGTGCCGGCGCGGATCTGGCCGGCGATGGCGATGTCGGAGCGGCGGGCTGCCCACATACCGACACCGATCTTGGTCAGCGCTGTCACGACGGCGAGCCCGATCGCGGGCACCAGCATCTCCGGGATCTCCGAGGGGTCGGTCTTCAATCCGAAGAAGACGAAGAAGACCGCGGCGAACAGGTCGCGCAACGGGGTCAACACCTCGCGGGCGCTCTCCGCCACCCGTCCGGACAGCGCGATGCCGACCAGGAACGCGCCGACGGCCTCCGACACCTGGAGTCGGTGCGCGAATCCCGCAACCAGCAAGGCGAGCCCGAAGGCGATCAGCAGCAGCACTTCCTTGTTGTCGGAGTAGACGAAGCGACCGAGTGCCCGACCGAAGCGGAGCGCGATCACGAACGCGATCGTGATGGCGACGAGGGCGATGGCGACGGAGGTGGCTCCGGCGAGGAAGCTGACCCCGGCGAGCATGGCGGTGAGCACCGGGAGATACAGGGCCATCGACAGGTCTTCGAGGACGAGGATGGACAGCACCACGGGGGTTTCGCGGTTGCCGAGGCGGCCCAGGTCGGTCAGCAACTTGGCGGTGATGCCGGAACTGGTGACGTAGGTGACGCCGGCCATGGCCACCACGGCGGGCAGCGGCCACTGGAGCAGCACACCGACAACGGCGCCGGGGAGGGCGTTGGCGAACAGGTCGGCCACGCCGCCTGTCGCGTGTTGTCGGAGATTGGTGGTCAGTTCACTGGCGGAGTATTCGAGTCCCAGGAGCAACAACAGCAGCACGACGCCGATTTCGGCGCCGATCTCGATGAAGTCGTCGCTGGCGTCGAGCGGGATCAGGCCACCGTGACCGAATGCCAGCCCGGCCAGCAGGTAGAGCGGAATCGGCGACATCCCGATCCGTCCGGCGAGGCGCCCGAGCACACCGAGACCGAGCACCACAGCGCCCAGCTCGATGAGCAACAGGCCCATGTCCATGCCGGCTCCGTTCTCCCTGCGCTACGGCCGATGACCCGGCCGCCGAGGTCGTCAAAGAGCCGATCGCAGGTTGACCAACACCGCACCGCTGCGGGCAACGGGAGAGCCGTTCGGGCAAAGGCTATTCGTTGACGATCTGTTTCAGCGCATCGATAGCTTCGGCCGTGCCCACGACGACCAGCGTGTCGCCGCCGTTCAGCTCCGTGTCCGGACCCGGCGACGGGATGATCTCCTTCTCCCGCATCAGGGCGACGATCGACGCTCCTGTCCTGGTGCGGGCCTTGGTGGCGCCCAATGTTCGGTTGTCGTACCGGGAGCCATGGGCGATGCGGATCTTGCCTGTCGACAGACTGCTGATCTGCTCGCTCAGCGAGGCCAGTCGGGCGACGATCCGGCCGCTGGCCAGGACCTGAGCGAGAGCGTCGGCCTCGGCCGCGCTCATCTGCACGACTGAACTGCAGGAGTCGGGGTCGTCCTTGCTGAACACCAGCAGATCGCGATCGCCGTCGCGGTGGCTGACCACACCGATCCGTCGGCCGGCGTCGGTCAGGAAGTCGTATCGCATGCCGATGCCGGGGAGTTTCGTCTCCGTGACCTCGACGTCGTCGTCAAGCATGTTCCTTCATCCTTCCGCACCTGCCGAGCACCTGGTCGGCGGTCATGCCGCAGCGCCTGCGCCGTTCCGCCCCCGTTGGAGAGAAGGGACAGCGCCCGCTGGTGCTGCGCTCGCGCCTTGCCGCGTGACGCGCTCGATGTAGGCAACAACGAACCGCGTCAGCGTAATCCGGCAGTGTTACCGGATTGGTCTTCGGTCAGGCGGAGCCGTTTGTCGGGATCTAGAACGGTGGCTCGTCGTCGACCTCGTGATTGGCCGTCGTCGGCGGCTCGACCGGCGTCGGCGACGGTTGCGGGTAGGAACGCTCGGAGTCGGACGACAGCGACTGCGTGATGACGCCGTCGATCCACTCCCTGTCCGCAGCTGATCGTTCCGCCGTGACATGGTCACGGGCAGTCTGCCTGGATGCGATCACGGGTGCGCGCCCAGCGCCACTGGCACCACCGAGTCGCCCGGTCTGCTGGGCGGTCCGGATCCGGTCCCGTACCTGCTCGCGGAACGCCCGGCGCTGGGCCAGACGGATCCGAACGGCAACAGGGGTGGGTTCGTCCTGAATGACAGGCACGCCGCACTGCTCGCGATGTTCCGGGTCCGCCAGCCCGACCTCGGCATGTCTCGCGATCTGGGCGGGCTGTTCCCCGGGCAAGGCCATCTCTCGGGGGTGGTCGGTATATCGGTGGCCGGTCGGGCTCGTCCAGGTCATCGTTCCGTCGGGGTGTCGTCGCGGAGTCCAGTCGGTGTGGTGCTTCGTCAGATGATGCCGGCGGCAATAAGGGTCCAGATTGGCGACATCAGTGGCGCCGCCGGCGTCGGGGGACCGGTGGTCGAACGGCTGCCGATGGTCGAGATCGCACCGCCAGGCGGGCTGGCGGCATGACGGGAAGCGGCACGTGCCCGCCAGAACGCTGATCACGTCGCGATCCTGCTGGCCGGGGCGGTACTTCCGGCGAGCTCCTGCGAACAACGGCGTCCCCGTCGCCGTGTCGATCACTGCCAGCGACAAGCTGGCCGCGCCGGCCGCAATCGCCGTCGCGAGTCCGGCGCTGATCGCGCCGTAACCCTCGAGGTGACCGGGAGATTGATCGAGAGCCATCAGGGTGGACAACGACATCGTGACCGTGAGGTGGGGCCGACGGCCCTGGCGGCTCAGCAGCCGCGAGGAGCCGGCGGGCGGGCGCCGCTCCTTGCGCTCGGCCTCGGTCGAAGCCTGAGACACAGTGCTGCCGGGAGCCGCTGGCACATCGTGGTTCTCGTCGCCGACGACCGGCGCCTCCGCCGAGTCTCCGAGTTCGTCGTCATACCAGTCGCTCTCGGAGTCGTTGTCGCAATCATCTGAGTTCCCGCCGTCGGAATCCCCGTCGTCGGCCACTTCTGCCGGGTGCAGCAGCCCCCGCAGATCCACTCGCCCGTGCGTCAACATTTCGGTGGCCAGATCGGTGAGCGCGTCGGCACGACGTTGCGCCACGTCGCGATCGTCGGCGGCGCTCTTGGTCGCGTCCGCCAGCAGGTCGATCAGGGTGAAGACCGAAACCGCCCCGTCCGCTGGCAGGACGGCCCTGATGACGCTCATCTGATCCTTGATCGGCTGATAGGTGACTTCCCTGTTCCGGTGCGCCTTCTCGATCCGCTTGTTCGCGGCGTCAGGGTCCGCGATCAGGACGGCGCGGTCGATCAGCGGCCGAAGCCGACCCGCGGTGCGTCCGCGCGACCAAAGGAAGAACGATTGCTTCCACCCGACGTCGGAGTTCAGGTTCGAGAACGCTGGTGCGATCGGCGATCAGCGCCGCCCGCCCGCGATCGATCCGGCCCTCGGTGAGTGCGAGATGTGTGCCAGGCAGTTGATCGTGGAGGTCGACGGCAGCATCCACCCGATGTCGGGCGGTGACCGGAGCGATGTCCAGTGCTGCCCCGACTTCAGCAGCAGCCAACCCGCGCGCATGGTCCACGACCAGCACTTCGAGAACGTCTGTGTCGACCTGGCCGTTGGACATGGCAGCGGCGCCGCCGACGTCGGTGAAGGTCTGCACCATCCGACTGATGTCGCAGGCACGACCCGGCGTGGCGAACTCGGTGATCAGGGACGCCTGAAGGCCGGCTACGTGCGACAGCAAGCGCTCACAGCCGCGGATGGCGTCGACGAGGTCGGCTGGTCGAAGCCCGGCCGGGTCGGCCGCCGCGATAGTGCTCAGAGAGCGAAACCCGGGAAAGGCTGTGGCCACGGCCGCCCACTCGCCCCCGGCGGTCTCCCCACCGGAGGCCGGGGGATCGATGCAAGGCGTACACATGTTCGAATCATAGCGTTCGGACGGCAATAGGACAACAGTGCCGGTACAGCGGCCGTTGGCGGTTCAGCCCGCCGTCTTCACGTATGACCGGTTGTCTGCACTGCTCCCTGGCCGGTCATCCGTGCCGCCGTAACGTCCGCACCCCACCAAGGACTGGGCAGACCCGTCGGCGCCGTTCTGTTGTTGATCAGCGTCTTATTGACCAGCGTCGGCGATCTCGACGGGGTGACGCTGCTGGTTGGTTTCGAGCGGCGCCGAGCTCTGGGGATGATCCGCCGCGCTTGAGTCTTGACCGTGGCTCCTGCCGAGCGCTCGACGCTGGTGCTGTCGCGAGCGTCCTTGGTAGTGCGAACAACAACGGCGGCCCTGCTCCCGAATTCCGTCTCGAAGCTGCGGTGGACCGCGTCGGTGACGGTTTGCGAGAAGTGTGTGGTGATGGTTCCTGCCTGATCCTTGAATTCCGTCGTCGTCAGTGCGTAATTCTGCAGTACCGGGTCCTGACCAGATCCCGGTACTTTACGATCCGGTCCTGCGGTGCACCCTCGGGCGTGACGTCCCTCTCCGGCTTCTGAGTCGACTGAGGCTTTCCAGTGATCTTGTCCCACAGCCAATCTCCGACTTTCCATCCGAGGTCGACCATTCACTTCGCCACCATTTCCGGACCGCGCCGGGCGCCTCTGCAGGTCCTCCACCACCAGTGGGTCATGGCGTCCTGTGCGGTCGTCAACGGTGCGCGGTCGTGGTGCGGCTTTCCACCAGACCGGCACCTGGGCGTACTCGACGTACCAAGCTGTGTTCAAGGGAGTGCCGCCGGCGATGGGGACGGGCGGCTTCCCCGGTGAGGGTTCTCGTTGTAGGGCCTGTCAGGTGCTGACCGCCCGTAGGTGCCTGTCCTGCCGACGTTTGCCGCGGCCTCAGTCAAGGTTTTGAACAGCAAAGCTGGGTGGACGTCGCACAACAAGAAAGGCACGTCCCGAACGACCGGGAAGTGCCTTGATCTGCGCCTTTGGGGAGTGCCCCCGGCAGGATTCGAACCTGCGCACCCGCCTCCGGAGGGCGGTGCTCTATCCCCTGAGCTACGGGGGCGCGAAGAGAAACTCTACCGTACCCAGCGGTCCGATCGGGCCAGCCCGGTGCGGGTCTGACCGCCGATGACCCGGCCGACCGGGGGTGCCGGAGTTCGCGTGGCGGACCTGCAGTTGCGCTTCTACGGTGGTCTCCACCGACAGGCCGCATACCGGCCGCAGCGCCGGCACAGTCCGACGAAGGGAGCACCCGTGGACTCGACCCACCCGATCTGCCGTGCCTGCGGCGTGCAGTACGAGAGCGACCACGACCTCGCGCGATGCCCGATCTGCCAGGACGACCGGCAGTACGTCCCGCCCGAGGGCCAGCGCTGGACCACCCAGCAGGAGTTGTCCGCCGAAGGCCATCGCACCGTGATCCGGGAGGAGATTCGCGGTGTGTCGGGGCTCGGCACCGAGCCGCGTTTCGCCATCGGACAGCGGGCGCTGCTGGTCCCAGGCCGCGGCGGAAACCTGTTGTGGGACTGCGTCACATGCCTGGACGACGACGTCATCGCCCAGGTCCGGGAGCAGGGCGGCATCAGTGCGATCGCCATCTCGCACCCGCACTACTACGGCGCCATGATCGAGTGGAGCGAGGCGTTCGGCGGGGTGCCGATCTACATCCACGAACGGGACCGGAAGTGGGTGCAGCGCAATGGGCGGGTGGAGTTCTGGGACGGGAATTCCATCCAGGTGCTGCCGGGACGCACGCTTCTGCGGGCCGGGATCCACTTCGCCGGCGGAACCATTCTGCACTGGGCGGAAGGTCCGAACGGCAACGGCGCCCTGTGTACCGGCGACATCTTCCAGGTGGTGGCCGACCGGCGCTGGCTGAGCTTCATGTACAGCTACCCGAACTACATCCCCGAACATCCGGAGACCATCAGGCGGGCGGTGCACCTCGTGGACCCGCTGCCTTTCGACACCATCTACGGCGCCTGGTGGGGCATGGTCGTCACCGACGACGCCAAGGATGCGGTGCTGCGGTCGGCGCAGCGCTACTTCGAGCACATCGGGCTGGAGTTCTGACCCCGGCGTACCGCTGACCGGTCACGGGGCCGGCAGTGGCTCCGCACCACGCTCGGCCAGCATCTGCGTCATCACCGAGATCTCGGCCGCCTGCGACTGCGCCATCTTGGTTGCGAAGTTCCGCACGACAGGATTCATCGCGTGCTCGGCCGCGTAGGCCATCATCGGCGTGCCGCCCTGGTGGTGCCGGATCATCAGCTGCAGGAAATAGGTGTCGGAGGCCTCGCCGGTGAGGCCTTTGAGCTTCTCGATCTCCTCGGTGGTGGCCATCCCGGGCATCAGGGCGCCCGAGCCGGACATCGAGGCCATCGAGCCGGAGGCCATCCCGGAAACCATCGAGGACGACTGCACCGCCGACCCCATGTTCATCCCGCTGTGACCGGCACCGGTACCGCCCATCCAGCCCATCCGCTCGCCGTTGTTGAACTCCGGCAGGTCCCACAGCGAGAGCCAGCCCTGCATCTGGCCGATCTGAGCGGTCTGCGTGTAGCCGATGTCGTAGGCCATCACCGAGATTTCGTCATCGGTGGTGTTCGCCTCGGCGTAGTGCGCCATCAACACGCCCTGGTCGTGATGGACGATCATGTCCTGGGCGAAACCGGCGTCCACCGACGAACTGTCGGGTGTGGTGGGCGCGGAGCTGCCGAGCCGGCCGCTGAGCGCCAACCCGAGCGTCGCGCCGACCAGCAACAGCACGACCGCCGCGGCGGCGATCAGCGCGATGGTGGTGCCGCGGGAGAAGCGACGTGGCGGCGCGACCGCGAGATCCCCGCGGTCGCCCGACCTTTCTGACGCACCCGCAGGCTGCTCGGACATCAGGACGACGGTGCGCTGGCGGTGGGGGTTCCGGCCGGCGACCCGGTGGGTGCCTCGGCGGTGCTCACCGGAGCGGTGGCGGTCGCGTCCACCGACTGGTCACTCTCGGCAACCGACATCTCGCTCGTCGCCGGGGTGCTGCCCTCGCCGTTCATCGGGATGGCGTCCGGGCCCGGGGGAGTCGGGTCGAAGGCCGGCGGGTTGACGACGTCGAAAGTCGGCTGCTGGCAGGTGGCACCGGTCTCCGGATACACCCAGCGGTTCTGCCGCAGCGCAGTGATGAACTGCTGCACCCGCGGATCGGAGGCGGAGTCCAGCTTGAGCTGATGCGCCCAGGCCTGCAGCGAGATCGTGCTGTCCAGCCCCGGGTAGGGCGCCAGGCTGAGGAACGGCTGACCCTCGACCAGCCCCGTGAGGGTCGTCAGATCGGCCGGGCTGATCGTGTCCGGGTTGTAGGCGATCCACACGGCGCCGTGCTCGAGGGTGTGCACCATGTTCTCGTTGCGGACCGCGGTGGGGTAGACGACGCCGTTGCAATTCGCCCAGGTGCCGTCGTGCGGGCCGCCGACCGGCGGGAACCGGTTGTAGGCCACCCGCTGGTCAGCGGTGATGTGCAGGGCGGACTTGTAATCGATGTAGGTGGCCGGCGTGTCCGCGGTCGCCGGTGTGCTGGCACCGACGAAGATGCCCTCGATGCCGGTGGACGGATCGGGGTTCTGCTCGGACGGAACCCACGGCGCGAGCTCCTCCTGCGCCTGGTCCTTGGCGCGAGTCTGGTTGAGTACGACGACGAAGATGCCGGCCGCGAGGGCCAGCACGACGGCGACTGCGCCGATCGTCAGCCAGGGAGGCCCACCGCCCCGGGTGACAACGGGCGCCGGGCGCCGGCTCTTCGCGTTCCTGCCACTTGCCATCATGATGAAGCGAACCTCGTTCGATCGGAGAAGTCGGTGATCCGCGCGACCCCCCGGGCCGTGCGCGCGTCCGTCCGGACGGTGCGGAGTCTACGGGGCGACGTCGTGGCGTCCGTGTGAACGAGAGCTGTCCGGGTACCGCTGGTCATTCGGAGCGCTACGGCGTTCCTAGAATGGCCGGGTGAATCCCGCGCAGTTGGCCGATGCGATCCGTGATGCCCTGGCTGCGGCCGTGGCGGCCGGCGACCTGACCGTCGACATTCCCGACGACGTGCCACTGGACCGCCCCCGCTCCCGCGAGCACGGCGACTACGCCAGCCCGGTGGCGCTCAAATTGGCCAAGACCGCGGGTCGGCCGCCCCGGCAGATCGCCGAGGCCATCGGCCGGCACCTCGTCGGCACCGCTGGGATCGCCGATGTCCAGATCGCCGGGCCGGGCTTCCTCAACATCACCTTGGAGACCGCCGCGGCCGGTGCGCTCGTCGGGAACATCGTCGAGGCGGGCCTTGCCTACGGCGGCGGGGACGCGCTCGCCGGGAAGCAGGTCAACCTGGAGTTCGTCTCGGCGAACCCGACCGGACCCATCCACATCGGCGGCGCGCGGTGGGCGGCGGTCGGCGACGCGCTCGGCAGGATCCTGAGCACCCAAGGTGCGACCGTCGTGCGCGAGTACTACTTCAATGACGCCGGAGCGCAGATCGAGCGGTTCGCCCGGTCGCTGCTGGCCGCCGCCAGGGGCCTTCCTGCACCGGAGGACGGCTACGGCGGCGAGTACATCGCGGAGATCGCCGAAAGGGTCACCGGGGCCAACCCCGGCGCCCCCGACCTGCCGGACGACGAGGCGATCGCGGTCTACCAGCGCGCCGGCGTCGACCTGATGTTCGACGAGATCAAGGCCACGCTGCACCTGTTCCGGACCGACTTCGACGTCTACTTCCACGAGGATTCGCTGCACCAGAGCGGCGCGGTCGCCGCCGTCGTCGACCAGCTGAAGAACTCCGGGCACCTGACCTTCTCCGACGGCGCGTGGTGGCTCGGTTCGACCGCGTACGGGGACGACAAGGACCGGGTGGTGATCAAGTCCGACGGCGAACCCGCTTACATCGCAGGCGATCTCGCCTACTTCCTGGACAAGCGCTCGCGCGGCTTCGACCTCTGTATCTACATGCTCGGGGCCGATCACCACGGGTACATCGCCCGGCTCAAGGCGGCCGCGGCCGCTCTCGGCGACGACCCCGATGTGGTCGAGGTGCTGATCGGGCAGATGGTGAACCTGGTCCGTGAGGGCGTGCCGCTGCGGATGAGCAAGCGGGCCGGCACCGTGATCACCCTGGACGACCTGATCGAGGCGCTGGGTGTGGACGCCGCCCGGTACGCGCTGATCCGCTACTCGGTGGACACCACGCTGGATCTCGACCTGGACCTGTGGACCCGGCAGACCAGCGACAACCCGGTCTTCTACGTGCAGTACGCGCACGCGCGGCTCGCCTCGCTGGCCCGCAACGCGGCCGACCTGGGGATCGAACTGGGCGGGAGCTACGACCCGGCGTTGCTGGACACACCGCGCGAGTCGGAGCTGATCGCCCTGCTCGCCGCGTACCCCGGCGTTCTCGCGACAGCGGCCGAACTGCGCGAGCCGCACCGGGTCGCGCGGTACCTGGAGGACCTGGCATCGGGGTACCACAAGTTCTACGACGCGATCCGGGTGCTGCCGATGGGTGACGAGAAGCCGACGGACGCAACGGTTGCCCGGCTGTGGCTGTGCGCGGCCACCCGTCAGGTGCTGGCCAACGGCCTCGCCGTCCTCGGCGTCGACGCCCCGGAGCGGATGTGAGGGCGCATCCGGCCGGGCCGCGGTCGGGCGAGCTGCACACCGACCGGCCGGCCGAGGGCGCCCCGGCGGACCTGAACAAGCTCGAGCCGGTGGTCTGGCCGCGCAACGCGCGCCGCGACGATGCCGGGGTGCTCACGCTGGCCGGCGCGGACGTACGCGAGCTGGCCGGCACCTATGGCACCCCGCTGATGGTCATCGACGAGGCCGACTTCCGCAGCCGCTGCCAGGACTTCGCGAACGCCTTCGGACGGTCCAACGCCGTCCACTACGCGGGGAAAGCGTTCCTGTGCACCGAGATCATCCACTGGCTGGACGACGAAGGGCTCGCCCTGGACGTCTGCAGTTCCGGTGAGCTGGGGCTCGCGCTGCGAGCCGGCTTCCCGGCACACCGGATCGCCCTGCACGGGTCGAACAAGTCGAACGCCGAGCTGACCACGGCCGTCCGGGAGGGGATCGGCGCCATCGTCATCGACTCCTACGACGAGATCGCCCGGCTCGCCGGGCTGACCGAACACCGCTCCGCGGACGACGCGGTCCCGGTGATGATCCGCGTGACGGTCGGCGTCGAGGCCCATACCCACGAATTCATCGCCACCGCCCACGAGGACCAGAAGTTCGGCTTCTCGCTGGCCGGCGGGGATGCCGCCGAGGCGGTCAGGCGGGTGGTGGCACTTTCCGGCCTGCGGCTGGTCGGGCTGCACTCGCACATCGGATCGCAGATTTTCGACCCGTCCGGGTTCGAGGTCGCCGCACACCGGGTGGTCGCCCTGCTGCGGCAGATCATCGAGGACCATCCGCAACTTGCGGAGAGCATCGTGGCGCTCGACCTCGGTGGCGGTCTGGGGATCGCCTACACGTCATCCGACGACCCGCCGGCGCCCGACCTGATGGCCAAGTCGCTGACCGAGATCGTCACCCGCGAGTGCCAGATCGCCGGGCTCGCCGTCCCCGCCGTCGTCGTCGAACCCGGACGGGCCATCGCCGGCCCCGGCACCGTGACGGTGTACGAGGTGGGCACCATCAAGGACGTCAGCCTGGACGGCGGGCTCATCCGCCGGTACGTCTCCGTCGACGGCGGGATGAGCGACAACATCAGGACCGCGCTGTACGACGCCGACTACACCGTCACCCTGGCCTCCCGGTCTTCCGATGCGCATGCGGTGCTCTGCCGGGTGGTCGGCAAACACTGCGAGAGCGGCGACATCGTCGTCCGCGACTGCTACCTGCCGGCGGACCTTGCGGTCGGCGACCTGGTTGCGGTGGCCGCCACGGGCGCCTACTGCTATTCCATGTCCAGTAACTACAACCGGGTGCCGCGACCCGCGGTGATCGCGGTGACCGACGCCGAACCACGGGTGTTGCTCCGCCGCGAGACCGACGACGACCTGATGCTCCTGGAGACCCGGTGACCACACCTGCCAACCCCGAACCGGCCGAACCCGATCCGCGTGAGCCGATCGGCTCCGAGTCAACCGCAAAGCAGCCCTCGCTGGTGCCCGGCGTCGTGCTGCTGCTGTTGGCGGGCGTGCTGATCGTGGTGACCCTGCTCAAGCCCGATCTTCCGCAGTGGCTGACGGTGACGATCGCGGTGCTGGCGATCGTGGTCGTTGTCGCGCTGCTGATGTACGCCTTCAAGGTCTTCCGGGACGTCACCCGCCCCGGCGGCTCCCGGTGACCGGCGCCGCCGCGGTCCGCGTCGGTGTGCTGGGATCCGGGGTGGTCGGCTCGCAGGTCGTCCGGCTGCTCACGGAGCAGGCCGACGAGCTCGCCGCCAGGATCGGTGCGCCGATCGAGCTGGTCGCAGTCGCCGTCCGGCGCCCGGCCAGGCACCCGGAGGTGCCGGCCGAGGTGCTGACCACCGACGCTGCCGGATTGGTCGCCAGGGACGACATCGACGTGATCGTCGAGGTGATGGGCGGGATCGAGCCGGCCAAGGAACTGTTGCTCACCGCGCTGCGTCGCGGGGTCGGCGTGGTCACCGCGAACAAGGCGCTGCTCGCCGAGCACGGACCCGAGATGTACCAGGCGGCCGACGCGGCCGGCGCCGACCTCTACTTCGAAGCCGCCGTCGCCGGTGCGATCCCACTGATTCGCCCGTTGCGCGAATCCCTTGCCGGAGACCGCATCTCGCGCATCATGGGAATCGTCAACGGCACCACCAACTACATCCTGTCTGCGATGGCGGACACCGGGCTCGGGTACCACGAGGCGCTCGCCGAGGCGACCAGGCTCGGCTACGCCGAGGCCGATCCGACCGCCGACGTCGACGGCTTCGACGCCGCCGCCAAGGCCGCGATCCTCGCCTCGATCGGGTTCCACACCAGGGTCGGCGCGGCCGACGTGCACCGCGAGGGCATCGCCGACGTCTCCGCGACCGACATCGCAGCGGCACGCCAGATCGGTTGCACTGTCAAGCTTCTCGCGATCTGCGAACGGGTCGGCTCGGTCGCCGGGTCACTCGCTCCCGGGGTCGACGGCCGGACGGGGGGCGAGGGTGTGTCCGCCCGGGTGCACCCGGTGATGCTCCCGCACAGCCACCCGCTGGCAGGGGTCGACGGCGCCTTCAACGCCGTGTACGTGGAGGCGGAGGCGGCCGGCCGGCTGATGTTCTACGGCCCGGGCGCCGGCGGCGCACCGACCGCGTCCGCGGTGCTCGGCGACCTCGTCGCGGTCGCCCGGAACAGGATCGCCGGTGGCCGCGGGCCGCGGGAATCCGCCTACGCCGCGCTGCCGATCCAGCCGATGGGTCAGGTGCTCAGCCGGTATCACATCAGCCTCGACGTCGACGACAAGGCCGGTGTGCTGGCCCAGGTGGCCATGGCCTTCGCCGACGCCGGGATCTCCATCTCGACGGTCCGGCAGGAGGGCCGCGGTGACGACGCCACGCTGGTCGTCGTCACGCACAGCGCTCCTGACGCCGCGCTGGCCGGCACCGTGGACAAGCTGGCCCAGCTGGACTCGGTCCGCCGGGTCACCTCGGTGATGCGGGTGATGGGAGACTTGCGATGAGCCGAACCAGAAGGGTGATGGTGTGACCGTGACTGCCACCGCCGCTCAGGTCGGCTGGCCGGGCCTGATCGCCGCGTACGCCGATCGGGTGGCCGTGCCGCCCGGTGCCCGGGTCGTCACGCTGCTGGAGGGCGGTACCCCGCTGCTGCCGGCCGAGGCACTGTCCGACCGGCTCGGCGTGCAGGTGTACCTCAAGGTCGAAGGCGCGAACCCGACCGGCTCGTTCAAGGACCGCGGTATGACGGTCGCCGTCACCTACGCACTGGCGCTGGGCGCCAAGGCGGTGATCTGCGCCTCCACCGGCAATACCTCGGCCTCGGCCGCCGCCTATGCAGCCCGGGCGGGCCTGACCTGCGCCGTTCTGGTTCCGCAGGGCAAGATCGCGGCCGGCAAGCTGGCCCAGGCGGTCGCCTACGGGGCGAAGATTTTGCAGATCGACGGCAACTTCGACGACTGCCTCGAGCTGGCCCGCAAGACCGCGGCCTCGCACGAGGAGATCGCGCTGGTCAACTCGGTCAACCCGGTCCGGATCGAGGGGCAGAAGACTGCGTCCTTCGAGATCTGCGACACCCTCGGTCGTGCCCCGGACATCCACTACCTGCCGGTGGGGAACGCGGGCAACATCACCGCGTACTGGAAGGGCTACCGCGAGTACTTCGCCGACGGCCTGATCGACGACCTGCCCCGGATGTTCGGCTTCCAGGCCGCCGGCGCCGCCCCACTGGTGCTCGGCCACCCCGTCCTGCACCCGGACACCATCGCCACCGCCATCCGGATCGGCGCACCCGCATCCTGGACCGGCGCGATCGACGCCCGGGATTCCTCGCACGGGCTGATCGACGCGGTCACCGACGAACAGATCCTCGAGGCCTATCGGCTACTCGCCTCCACCGAGGGCGTTTTCGTGGAACCGGCGTCCGCCGCCTCCGTCGCCGGTCTGATGGCAACAGCGCGGGACGGCCGGTTGCCGGCCGGTGCGCTCGTGGTCTGCACGGTGACCGGCAACGGCTTGAAGGACCCGGATACCGCGATGACGTTCATGACCCAGCCCGTCGTGCTGCCGGTGGCGGCCGAGGCCGTCACGGAAGCGTTGGAACTGGCTTGACGGGGGCCGCTCGATGAGGCCCGGGCTGCCGCCCGAAGCGGAACTGGCGATGACCGGATCGGGGGCCGGTGAGGCGGTCACCGTTCGGGTCCCGGCGACGTCGGCGAACCTCGGGCCCGGTTTCGACAGCTTCGGCCTCGCGCTCGCGCGCTACGACGAGGTGACGGCGCGCGCCACCGACTCGGGCCTGCTCGTCGAGGTTGTCGGCGTGGGTGTCGGCGAGGTGCCTTTGACTCACGAGCATCTCGTCGTACGCGCGATCGCGGCGGTCTTCGAGCTGGCCGGGCACCCGCTGCCCGGGCTGCACCTGCGGTGCGTCAACTGCATTCCGCACGGCGGCGGGCTCGGCTCGTCCGCCGCGGCGATCGTCGCGGGCGTACTCCTCGGACGGGAATTGCTCAGCGGATCAGCCGTCGACCCGCCCCTGCTGACCGATCAGGACCTGTTTGCGCTGGCCACGCGCATGGAGCGCCACCCCGACAACGTCGCACCGGCCTTGTTCGGCGGCCTGACGCTGTCCTACCTGGGCGCCGACGGCCGTCCCGTCGCCGCCCGGCCCGCCGTGCACCCCGATGTCAAGGTGGTGGTGTTCAGTGCGCACCGGGCCAGCTCGACCGAACACTCCCGGCGACTGCTGCCGGCCACCGTCCCGCACGCCGACGCGAGCGCGAACGCCGCTGCGGCCGGCTTGCTGGTGCACGCGCTGACGACGGACCCGTCATTCCTGCTGCCGGCCACCGCCGACCGGCTGCACCAGCAGTACCGTGCCTCCGCCATGCCGGAATCCGCGGCCCTGGTCGCCGAACTGCGGGCGGCCGGGATCGCCGCCGTCATCTCCGGTGCCGGACCGTCGGTCATCGCGCTGAGCGCCGAGCCCATCCGCCTGCAGGACTGGGAACGAGCGGGTTTCGACCTCGCGCACGTCGAGGTCTGCACCACCGGTGCGACGATTCGGCCTGCCTGAACGGGCATCTCGACCGCCCCGGCGGGTCAGCCGGACGGTCGAACGGACCTACCGCGGGGAACCGGGAAGCCGACACGCTCATGTGTAGTTGCTGATGCCGCTGATGTGCGGTTACTGTGGAAGGCGATCACCGGCTGTGCCTGCTGCGACGTTGGGTCTGCGAGCCGGAAATCGACGGTGGGGGACTGAAAAGGCCTCTTGCCGCTCCCACTCTGAAGGACTCCTCCCGCCGGAACGTACCCCGGAGGCGCCGGATCGGCTCATGGTCGACTTCCCCGTCGAATCATGGATTCAGTTGAGGTGATCACCGACTCCGCCGTACCCATCCTGGGTGCGCAACGGCAGCTACCGCGTACCGCGGTGAACTCAATCCCGGCCAGGACATCCGGCCGGACAGGAAGGATCTTCGTGACTGAAACCACGGAGTCGCTCGACAATTCCGCCACCGCGACCGCGCCCGCCAAGGGCCGGACCCGCAAGGGTGAAGGTTTGTCGGGCATGGTGCTGACTGATCTCAAGGCCCTCGCCGGCCAACTCGGGATCCGCGGCACCTCCGGCATGCGCAAGGGCGATCTGGTGGCTGCGATCGCGGCCCGGCAGAACGGCACCGGCGCAGCTTCGGCCCCATCGGCGGGCTCGACGGGCAGCAATCGACGGTCCGGCGGCGCCGCCCCGATCGACAGTGCCCCCAGCGACAGTGCCCCGACCGACAGTGCCCCCAGCGCAACGACCGACGCGCCCGCTGCCAACGGCCGGGCGAGCGTCAGTGACCCGGTTCTGCCGCTCGGCGAGCCGAGCGCAGACAGCCGGGGGGAGCGGTCATCCGGGGCCGCAACGCAGGCTCCCACTGACAACGACACGCAACAGCGCACCGACGACACCGATCGCCGCGATTCCTCGCAGAACGGGTCTGCATCCGCCTCTGACCAGCGGGAACACACGGGCGAGCGCGGGTCCGATGAGTCCAGCGACTCCGACGACGGCCAGCGCAACCGGCGCAACCGGCGCAACCGTCGGGACGGACGCGACGGTCGCGATACCGGCGACGGCGCCGTCCAGACCGGCGAGCGCAACGGCCAGGCCAGGGACACCCAGAACCGTGACCAGGGTCGGGACCAGAACCGCGACCAGTCGCGCGACCAGGGTCGGGACGGGCAGCGAGACGGTCAGGGTCGCGATCAGAACCGCGACCGCGATGGCCAGAACCGGGACAACCAGGGCCGGGACCAGAACCGCGACGGTCAGGGCGGTCGGGATCAGAACGCGACAACCAGCGCGACAACCAGCGCGACAACCAGGGCCGGGATCAGCAGAACCGGGACAACCAGAACCGCGACCAGAACCGCCAGGGCCGGCAGAACACCGACAACCGCCGCGACGACGACGACGAGGGAGACGGCCGCGGCCGTCGCGGTCGCCGTTACCGCGACCGCAATCGCCGCACCTCCCGCGACCGTTTCGCACCGGACGGCCCGGCCGAGCCCGAAGTACGCGACGACGACGTTCTCGTTCCCGTCGCAGGGATCCTGGACGTACTCGACTCGTACGCCTTCATCCGGACCTCCGGTTACCTGACCGGCCCGAACGACGTCTACGTCTCGCTCTCCCAGGTCCGCAAGAACGGCTTGCGCAGGGGCGACGCGGTGACCGGCGCGGTTCGTGCGCAGCGCGACGGCGAGGCGCAGCGGCAGAAGTTCAATGCGCTGGTCCGGCTCGACTCGGTGAACGGGCTCGAGCCCGACCAGGCGAAGAACAGGCCGGAGTTCACCAAGCTCACGCCGCTGTACCCGAACGACCGGCTGCGCCTGGAGACCGAGGCGCACCTGCTGACCACCCGCGTCATCGACCTGGTGATGCCGGTCGGCAAGGGCCAGCGCGCGCTGATCGTGTCGCCCCCCAAGGCCGGCAAGACGATGGTCATGCAGGCCATCGCCAACGCGATCACCACGAACAACCCCGAATGCCATCTGATGGTGGTGCTGGTGGACGAGCGGCCTGAAGAGGTCACCGACATGCAGCGTTCGGTGAAGGGCGAGGTCATCGCCTCGACTTTCGACCGGCCGCCGTCCGACCACACCCTGGTCGCCGAGCTCGCCATCGAACGGGCAAAGCGGCTGGTCGAGATGGGACGCGACGTCGTCGTGCTGCTCGACTCCATCACCCGGCTGGGTCGCGCCTACAACCTCGCGGCCCCGGCGTCCGGCCGGATCCTGTCCGGCGGCGTCGATTCGACGGCGTTGTTCCCGCCGAAGCGGTTCCTCGGCGCGGCCCGGAACATCGAGAACGGTGGCTCCCTCACGATCTTCGCTTCCGCACTGGTGGAAACCGGGTCGGCCGGCGATACCGTGATCTTCGAGGAGTTCAAGGGCACCGGCAACGCCGAACTCAAGCTCGACCGGCGGTTGGCGGACAAGCGGATCTTCCCGGCGATCGACGTCGACCAGTCGTCGACCCGTAAGGAAGACCTGCTGCTGTCGCCCGACGAGCTGGCGATCGTCGTCAAGCTCCGCCGGGTGCTGGCCGCGCTGGATACCCAGCAGGCGCTGGAGCTGGTGCTGGATCGGCTGCGCAAGACGCGCAGCAACGTCGAGTTCCTGATGCAGGTGGCGAAGAACACCCCCGGCAGCGACTGAGAGCATGGCCAGACCGCTGGATGTGCTCGGCGCCGCGCAGTACGCGCTGCTGACGACCTTCCGTAAGGACGGCACGGGGGTGCCGACGCCGGTGTGGGTGGTGCGGGTGGGCGACGAGCTGCGGGTGTGGACCATCCGCGACTCCGGCAAGGTCAAGCGCATTCGGCGCACCAGTCGGGTGCAGATCGCACCGTGCACCGTGCGTGGCAACCCACGCGGGGAGTCCGTCGACGCCACCGCTCGGCTGCTGCCGCACTCCGAGGCGCCTGCCGTGCTCGATGCGTTGGCTGCCAAGTACGGGCTGATGGGATGGTGGACCAGGATGATGAATCGGTTCACCGGCGACACCAGGGCCGTCATCGGGGTCACCATCGAATGACGTGTTCTTCCGGTGCCGCGCCGCAGGAATAGCCCGCCGGTCGGCGCTGTTTGGCTAAATGACCGACCCATCTGGCACACTGGTCGGTCGAGCCCGGCTCCGGTTCACGCCCCCGACGCACCGTCGCGGACGACCCGGCGCCCCACGCAAGGCTCTACCGAAAGAGGACATCGCATGAAGACCGGCATCCATCCCGCATACGTGACCACCGAGGTCAGCTGCGGTTGCGGCAACACCTTCACCACCCGCAGCACCGAAAACAGCGGCAAGATCCACGTCGAGGTCTGCTCGAACTGCCACCCGTTCTACACCGGCAAGCAGAAGATCCTGGACACCGGCGGCCGGGTCGCGCGCTTCGAGGCGCGGTACGGCAAGCGCAGCCGCTAGCGCATCGACGGCGCCCGCAGGACCGACATCGGTCCGCGGGCGCCTTTTGCTGTTCCGGGAAGATCCAGCTCACAGGAGGAAGCCGACCGATGACGTCCGCTCCTTCCGCCGACGTGCCCCGCGCGTCGATCGAACAGCTGCTGGCCGAGTACGAAGATCTACAGGCCCGGCTCAACGATCCGGGGGTGCATGCCGACCAGGCGGTCGCGCGCCGGCTCGGCCGGCGGTATGCCGAGCTGACGCCGATCGTCACCACCTCCACTGCGCTGGACGAGGCCAGGGGAGACCTGCAGGCCGCACGCGAATTGACCGCGGAGGACCCTGGTTTCGCCGACGAGGCGCAGGCCGTCGCCGATCGGGTGGCCGCGCTCGAGACCCGGCTGGGGGAGCTGCTCACCCCACGCGACCCGGACGACAGCAAGGATGTGCTGGTCGAGGTGAAAGCCGGTGAGGGCGGCGAGGAATCGGCCCTGTTCGCCGGTGACCTGCTCCGGATGTACCTGCGGTACGCCGAACGTCGCGGGTGGAAGACCGAGGTGCTGTCGGCGACCGAATCCGACCTGGGTGGCTACAAGGACGCGACGGTCGCGATCAAGGCACCGGCCGCCTCGGCGGACGGGGTGTGGGCCCGGCTCAAGTTCGAGGGTGGCGTGCACCGCGTGCAGCGTGTCCCGGTGACCGAATCGCAGGGGCGCATCCACACGTCGGCGGCCGGGGTGCTGGTCGCGCCCGAGGCCGAGGACGTCGACGTCACCGTGGACCCCAACGACCTGCGGATCGACGTGTTTCGCTCGTCCGGCCCTGGCGGCCAGTCCGTCAACACGACCGATTCGGCCGTCCGGATCACCCATGTCCCGACCGGCATCGTCGTCTCCTGCCAGAACGAGAAATCGCAGCTGCAGAACAAGGAACAGGCGATGCGGATCCTTCGCGCACGGTTGCTGGCCGCGGCCCGGGCGACCGCCGATGCCGCCGCCGCGGACGCGCGCCGCTCGCAGGTTCGCACCGTGGACCGGTCGGAACGTGTTCGTACGTACAACTTTCCGGAGAATCGCATCGCCGACCACCGCGTCGGATACAAGGCCTACAACCTCGATGCGGTGCTGGACGGCGACCTCGATGCGGTGCTGGACGCGCTGGCCCAGGCGGACCGCACCGAACGGCTGGCGACCGGCACAGCCGGCCGGCCATGAGCCGCCAGTCGCTGCGATCGGCCATCGTCTCGGCCACCGCGACCCTGGACCGGGCCGGCGTCCCGAGCCCCGGCGTGGACGCCGAGGAACTGGCAGCGCACCTGCTGGGCGTCTCCCGCACCCGGCTCGGGTTGACGCCGCTCGTCGAGTCGTCATGGGTCGACGGCTACCAGACGCTGGTCGCCCGCCGCGCGGAACGCATTCCGTTGCAGCACATCGTCGGTTCGGTGGAGTTCGGCCGGGCCAGGATCGCGGTCGGTCCCGGGGTGTTCATCCCGCGGCCGGAAACCGAGTGGCTCCTCGACTGGGCCCTGAAGGCCATTGCCGACGTCCGGTCGCCGATCGTCGTCGACCTCTGCGCGGGCAGCGGGGCGATCGCCCTTGGGATCTCGGCCGCCCGGCCGGACGCCCGCGTGATCGCGGTCGAACGATCGCATCAGGCGCTCGCCTGGGCCAGGCGGAACGTGGTCGCGCACGTCGACCGCGGCGGGACGCCGGTGGAACTGCGCGGCGGCGACATCCTCGACCCAAGGCTGCTCTCCGACCTCGACGCGACCGCCGACCTGGTGACGGCCAACCCGCCCTACGTGCCGGACGGCACCGTGGTCGAGCCGGAGGTGGGTGACCACGATCCGGCGGAGGCGGTCTTCGGCGGCCCCGACGGTCTGGCGCTGATCCGGCCGCTGATCTCGGTGGCGGCGGGTCTGCTGAAGGTGGGCGGCGTGCTGGCGATCGAGCATGACGACACCCAGGGGGAGTCCGTGCCCGAACTGCTCGGCAACCGCCGGGTGCTGACCGACGTCGTGGACCACCCGGACCTGACAGGTCGGCCGCGGTTCGTCACGGCCACCCGGATCAGGATGGCTACGAGATGAGACGCACCATGGGCACGCCAAGGACCTGCGGGATGACCAGCACCGGGAGGAATGCTCCGTGACCATGTTCGATTGCGCGGACCCGGTGGCCAGGCGCGCCGGGCTGGAAGCCGCCGCGCACGCCGCCCGGTCCGGAAATCTTGTGGTGATGCCCACAGACACCGTCTACGGGATCGGGGCCGACGCGTTCAACGCTGCCGCTGTGCGGGCGCTGCTGGCTGCCAAAGGCCGCGGACCGGACATGCCGGTTCCTGTCCTGGTCGGCTCCTGGACCACCATCGACGGACTGGTGATGGCTGTTCCGCCGGTCGCCCGGACCCTGATCGAGGCGTTCTGGCCCGGCGGTCTGTCCCTCGTCATCGAGCACGCACCGAGCCTGAGCTGGGATCTCGGCGACGCGAAGGGCACCGTCATGGTGCGGATGCCGCTACACCCGGTGGCCTTGGACCTGCTGCGACTGGTCGGCCCGATGGCCGTCTCCAGCGCGAACCGGAGCGGCAGCCCGGCAGCCACCACCGCCGCCGACGCCGCGGCGCAACTGGGTGAGGACGTCTCGGTGTACCTGGACGGTGGGCCGTCACCGATCGGCGTCGCCTCCACGGTGGTCGACCTGACGTCGGACGTGCCGCGCGTCCTGCGGGCCGGGGCCGTCAGTACCGACCGGATCCGCGAGGTCATCGGCGAGATCGAACTGCCGGCCTGATCAGCAGAGCAGCAGAGGTCGGGCACAGCACGTGATCAGCCCCGGAAATGGCCGAAGGCCCGACCGGCGACGGCGTGTCGCGATCGGGCCTGCGGGCAGCTCCCGGCATGGGGCTAGTTCTGATTCGTTGCCCTCGGCGGTAAGGCTGGGTCCGGGCGTCGGACCCCATCCGTTCGAAGGGTGAATCGGAGCTACATCTATACGACGGCCCATCTCGTCGGCGGTTCCGCAGTTGGCGGACTTTTCTTTCGGGCCCCTGCCGGACCGCTGCCGGGCCTCGGCCGGGGTCGGCGCGGGTGTCGGTCTGTGCGGGCCGTCCCGACTACCCTGACCGGGTGGCGGAGTATGTGATCCCGACGCGCGAGTACGCGCTTGTCTTCGGGACCGCCGTCGTCGTCACCTTCCTGTTGACCGGGCTCGTCAGGCTGCTCGCCGTCCGCCTCGGCGCCGTCACCCCGATCCGTGAGCGTGACGTGCACTCGCTGCCGATCCCGCGGATGGGCGGCGTCGCGGTGTACGCGGGCTTCGCCGCCGCGGTGCTGATGGCGTTGCAGTTGCCGGCTGTCGGCGGCGCATTCATCTCGTCATCCGAGGTGCTGGGCATCCTGGCCGCGGGCGGGCTGATCTGCCTGGTCGGGGTGCTGGACGACCGTTTTGACCTCGACGCCATCGCCAAGCTCGCCGGTCAGATCCTCGCCGCGGGCGTGCTGGTGCTGTTCGGCGTGCAGTGGCAGGTGCTGTGGCTGCCCGGCAGCGGCCCCACCGGCGGCAGCCTGGTCAGCCTTGATCAGACGCAGGGCATCGTGCTGACGGTCCTGCTGACGGTCGTGCTCACGAACGCGATGAACTTCATCGACGGCCTGGACGGTCTGCTCGCGGGGGTGGCGGCCATTTCGGCGTTCGCCATCTTCATCTTCTCGGTGCGGCAGTTGTCGCTGTCCGGTGACGACAGCTCGGCCTCCCAGCCACCGCTGATCGCGGCAGCGCTGTTCGGCGCCTGCATCGGCTTCCTGCCGCACAACTTCTCGCCGGCCCGCATCTTCATGGGCGACTCCGGGGCGATGTTCATCGGTCTGGCGATGGCGGGTGCGACGGTCAGCGCGGGCGGCAAGCTCGATCCCTCCACATTCGGGCCGCGCTCGACCATCGCTCTGCTCGCGCCGCTGATCGTCGCGCTCGCGGTCGTCTTCATCCCGGTGCTGGACTTCCTGCTGGCGGTGATCCGCCGGACCAAGGAAGGCCGCCATCCGTTCAGCGCGGACAAGCAGCACCTGCACCACCGGATGCTGGCCATCGGCCACACCCACCGTCAGGCGGTGCTGATCTTCTACTACTGGGCGTTCGTGCTCGCCGCCGGCGCGGTCTCGCTCGTCTTCGTCACCTGGGAGGTCGCAATCGTGCCGGTGTCCGTGCTGATCGCAGTCGGCCTGGCGTTCTCCGCCTGGCCCAAGATGCAGGCCCGGCGGTTGGCCCGCGTGCGCAGCGACAATGTTCCGCCGGCGGTCGCGCCATGACACTTCCCGGAAAAGCGCAGGACGACGGCACGCCGACCCCGCCCCGCGCCCCGGTCGACCTGTCCGCGGAGGCGCGGGAGGCGCAGAAGATCGCCGACCGGAGCCGTTCCGAGGGCATCTGGTCACTCGGCCACCTGCGGCTCTGCTGGATCGCTCTGGTCGCCGGCGCCCTCGTCCTGGGGACGGTCGCCGGAATCACCCAGGGCCTGGGTGCCGTGCTGGGGGTGCTGATCGGCACCGCGATCGTCGGTGCCTTCTTCACCTTCTCGGCGATGGTGATCGCCTGGGTCGGCAAGACGAACCCGAAGACGGTGATGATCGCCGCCCTGTTCGCCTATGTCATCAAGGTGCTGGTGCTGGCGATCGTGCTGATGACGATGCCGATCGACGGGCTGGTCGACGTCAGGTGGATGGCCGGCGCGATTGGCCTGGGACTGTTCCTGTGGCTCGGCGCTCACATGCGGTATGTCTGGACATTGAAGCTCTACTACGTCGACCCCGGATGATCTTGCACGCCCGAACGTGTTGCCCGTCACCAGCGAAAACGGGCGTACAGCGCGGTTTTCGGTGATCCGGGACACGCGGTGGGGATCACCCTGGGTGGGTGCGACGGGGGTCTTGAGCAACTGATAGTGTCCGGGACGCCATGAAGATGCGTGCCGTAGCCCGGCCCCCCTCCGGGGGAGTCGATCAGGGCTGGGCGGTTCTCAGCACCATGATCTCCGGACTCGTGGTGTTCGGCGGAGTCGGTTGGCTGTTGGATCATTGGTGGAACACCCGCCTGATGACGCCGACCGGGTTCGTGATCGGGATGGCTCTGGGCATCTACGCCGTGGTGATGCGGTTCGGACGTCCCGACACGACCGACACTGTGCGAACACCGGCCCAAAAGGCCGATGCAGCAACAGCATTGCGAGCAGCAAAGTTGGCCAACAGAGAAAAGGCCTTCCACCGAGAACGAGCAGTACGCGCACGAGTGATGGCACCACCGATATCAGCTGAACCCGCCGACGGGCCACCTTCGGCCGGCACCCGAAGGGAGACCGAGTGTCCCTGAGCATGAGTCTGCTCTCCCAGGGCCTGATGGCGGCCGAGGACGGCGGCGAATTCGTCGCTCCGACCGTCGAGCACTCCTTCTTCTTCGACAAGATCGGCGACGGCAGCGTCATCGCATCAGTCAAGGCGATGGTGCTGCTGGTTCTCGGCACCGTGATCCTGATGGCGTTCTTCCTGGCCGCATCCCGCAAGTCGGCGATGCTGCCCGGCAAGCTGCAGTTCGCCGGTGAGGGAATCTACGGCTTCGTCCGCAACGGCGTCGCGATCGAGATCCTGGGTGGCAAGAACGGTCGCAAGTGGGCCGGCTTCCTGGCCACCCTGTTCGTCTTCATCCTCATCCAGAACCTTTGGGGCATCGTCCCTGTCGCCCAGTTGCCGGTGACGTCGCACTTCGCGATCCCGGTCCTGCTGGCGGTCATGGTCTGGTTCATCTACATGATCGTCGGGATCCAGAAGCACGGGTTCTTCGGGTTCTTCAAATTGATGTGCTATATCCCGGGCATCCCGATCGCGATGCATCTCCTGCTGATCCCGATCGAATTCCTGTCGAACATCATCCTGCGGCCGTTCACGCTCGCCATCCGGTTGTTCGCCAACATGTTCGCGGGCCACATGCTGATCACGATCGCGGCGTTCGGCACGGTCTACCTGTGGGGTGAGGGCGGCTTCCTGAACTATGTGCTCGGCACGCTGCCGTTCATCGGCAGCCTCGGGCTGGTGTTCTTCGAGTTGTTGATCATCTCGCTGCAGGCCTACGTGTTCGTCCTGCTGACCGCGATCTACCTGGAATCATCATTGGCCGACTCGCACTGAGACGCACAACCGCAGTTCCATCCAGATTTCACCACCGCGCAGTTCTCGCACCGCAGTTGTGACACCGCAGTTTCACCACCGCAGTTTCACCACCGCAGTTTCGACCCGCAGTTCCAGCACTGAACCGGCACCATCTGGCCCGCACCGGCGCGGTCAGCGATTGACCACCAGGATCCGGTACCGGATCTCGTGAAAGGGAGAAGCAACCCCATGTCTGACGTCCTCCAGCTCGCGGAAGTCACCGGCAACGTCGGCACCCTCGGGTACGGCCTTTCCGCGATCGGACCCGGTATCGGTGTCGGTATCGTGTGGGCCGCCTACATCACCTCGACGGCGCGGCAGCCGGAGTCGGCAGGCCTGACCAGGACCTACGCGTTCCTCGGGTTCGCCGTGTCCGAGGCGCTCGCCCTGCTGGGCTTCGTTGTCCCGTTCATCCTGACCTGATCCGCGCCCCCGCTAGCTCAGAGTCCCAATAGCGCAGAGGTGAGGACCGAATGACTTCCAACATCGCGGCCGAGGAGGCCACCAACCCGATCGGCCTGCCGATCGGCGAGGTCATCATCGCGGCCATCGCGTTCGCCCTGCTGCTGTTCGTGCTGGGCAAGTTCGTCTGGCCGCAGTTCGAGCGTGCCTATGCCGCCCGGACCAAAGCCATCGAGGGGGGCATCGCCAAGGCCGAAGAGGCGCAGAACGAGGCGAAGGCCGCGCTCGACAGGTACAACCAGCAGCTTGCCGGTGCCCGCGAGGAGGCCGCCAAGATCCGCGAGGACGCGCGCGCCCAGGCGCAGGCGATCCGGGACGACATGCTCGCCCAGGCCCACGCCGAGACCGAACGGATCTCCGCTGCGGGACGTGCGCAGCTGGAGGCCCAACGCGCGCAGATCGTCGCCGAGCTGCGGTCCGACCTCGGTCGGGTGTCCGTCGAGTTGGCCAGCAAGGTCGTCGGTGAGTCGCTGCAGGACGATGCGCGGCAGACCCGGACGGTCGAGCGCTTCCTGGCCGACCTGGAACGCTGATGCAACACATCGCCAGTCGGGAATCGCTGATCGCGACGAACTCGCACCTGCTCTCCGTCGCCGAGCGACTCGACACGGATGCGTTGAACGCCCTCGGCACCGAGGTCGACCAGGTCTCCGATCTGCTGTTGAACGAGGTGCCGCTGCGCCGGACGCTGTCCGAGGGGACGCTCGACGCGGACACCAGGGTCGCCATCGCACAGCGATTGCTGTCCGGGAAGATCGGTCCAGCAGCGATGTCGGTGGTCGAGTTCGCGGTGCGGCAGAGCTGGTCGTCCTCGCGCGACCTTCAGGATGCGCTGCGCCGCGTCAGCCGGACCGCGATGTTCCTGCGGGTGGAGCGGACCGGCGACCTCGACGAGGTCGAGGACCAGCTGTTCCGGTTCTCCCGGATCGTCGATGCCTCCCCGGAGCTATCGGTGATCCTGGACGACCCGACCGCAGACCCGAACGCCCGGTCACGGCTGGTCGACCGGTTGCTCTCGGGACGTTCGCATCCGCTGGTCACCGAGCTGGTCGACGCGCTGGCCCGGGACACCGCCGGCCGATCGTTCACCTTCGGAGTCCGGGAACTGGTCGATGCCGCCGCCGAGCGCCGACAGAAGGTGGTCGCGTTCGTCACGGCCGCCGTACCGTTGACCGAGGATCAGACGGCACGCCTGAAGCGATCGTTGAACCGGATCTACGGCCGCGAGGTCTCCACACACCTCGAGGTCGACGGCTCGCTGGTCGGCGGAATTCGCGTGCAGGTCGGTGACGAGGTCATCGACGGCAGCGTCGCGGCGCAATTGGAAACCCTCCGGCGCCGGATGTCCGGCTGACACCCGGTCCGGGGCGACCCACCGGCTAGCGCCACCAGCAGCACAGAATCTGACAAGCAGTACCAGGCCTTGATGACACAGAACGGGAACGCGATGACCGAGTTGACGATCTCCTCCGACGAGATCCGCTCCGCGATCGAAAGCTACGTCTCCGACTACTCGCCCGAGGTGACTCGGGAGGAAATCGGCATCGTCGCGGAGTGCGGCGACGGCATCGCCACCGTCGAGGGATTGCCGTCGGCGATGGCCAACGAGCTGCTCGAGTTCCCCGGCGGGGTCCTCGGGGTGGCGTTGAATCTCGACGTCCGCTCCATCGGCGCGGTCATCCTCGGTGACGCCAACACGATCGAGGAGGGGCAGCAGGTCACCAGGACAGGTGAGGTGCTCTCCGTTCCGGTCGGCGACGGCTTCCTCGGTCGGGTGGTCAACCCGTTGGCGCAGCCGATCGACGGCTTGGGCGAGATCGCCTCCGACGAGACCCGCGCGCTGGAACTGCAGGCGGCTTCCGTCGTCGAGCGGCAGGGCGTCAAGGAACCGCTGCAGACCGGCATCAAGGCGATCGACTCGATGACGCCGATCGGTCGCGGACAGCGACAGCTGATCATCGGTGACCGCAAGACCGGCAAGACCGCGGTCTGCGTCGACACCATCATCAACCAGAAGCAGAACTGGGAGACCGGCGATCCGCAGCAGCAGGTGCGCTGCATCTACGTCGCGATCGGCCAGAAGGGCACCACCATCGCCGGTGTCCGGCAGTCCCTCGAAGACGCCGGCGCGCTCGCCTACACCACGATCGTCGCCGCCCCGGCCTCCGATTCCGCCGGCTTCAAGTGGCTGGCGCCGTACACCGGTTCCGCCATCGGCCAGCACTGGATGTACCAGGGCAAGCACGTCCTGATCATCTTCGATGACCTGTCCAAGCAGGCCGAGGCCTACCGCGCGATCTCGCTGCTGCTCCGCCGCCCGCCGGGCCGCGAGGCCTACCCGGGCGACGTCTTCTACCTGCACTCCCGCCTGCTGGAGCGTTGCGCGAAGCTGTCGGACGAGCTGGGCGCCGGTTCGATGACCGGCCTGCCGCTGATCGAGACCAAGGCCGGTGACGTGTCGGCGTACATCCCGACCAACGTCATCTCCATCACCGACGGCCAGTGCTTCCTCGAGGGCGACCTGTTCAACTCCGGTGTCCGGCCGGCCGTCAACGTCGGCATCTCGGTGTCCCGGGTCGGTGGCGCCGCGCAGGTCAAGGCCATGCGCAAGGTGTCCGGCACGCTGCGTCTGGACCTGTCGGCCTACCGTGAGCTCGAGGCCTTCGCCGCCTTCGGCTCCGATCTCGACGACGTCTCCAAGCGTGCGCTGGCCCGTGGTTCGCGTCTGGTCGAGCTGCTCAAGCAGCCGCAGTTCAGCCCGTACCCGGTCGAGGAGCAGGTCGTCGCCATCTGGGCCGGTACCCGCGGGCACATGGACCGCGTCCCGGTGCAGGACATCCGGCGCTTCGAGACCGAGTTCCTGCAGTACCTGCGGCACGCCAACGGCAGCCCGCTGGAGGCCATCAAGAACGAGCGCGACCTGTCCGACGACAGCGAGAAGGCGTTGCTCGCCGCCCTGGCCGAGTTCTCCGACACCTTCACCACGTCCGAGGGCCAGATTCTGGGCCGGCAGCCGGAGGTGCGGGCGATGGACGAGTCCGAGGTGGGCCACGAGAAGGTCCAGGTTCAGGTCCGGCGCCCGCCGGCCAAGAAGTGATGGCTCCGACCGCTCCAGCTGGAGGTGAGTGATGGCCGCCCAGGTCAGGGTGCTGCGGCAACGGGTCAAGTCGGTCCGTTCGACGCAGAAGATCACCAAGGCGCAGGAGATGATCGCCACCTCGCGGATCGCCAAGGCTCAGGCCAAGGTCGCCGCGGCGGCGCCCTACTCGATGCAGATCACCGATGTGCTGACGGCTCTCGCGTCGGCGTCGACGCTGGACCATCCGTTGCTCAACGAGCGGGATGAGCCCAAGCGGGCCGGCATCCTGTTGATCACCGCCGACCGCGGCCTGTGCGGCGGTTACAACTCCGCGGTGATCAAGGCCGCAGAAGAACTGTCCGCGTTGCTGCGTTCGCAGGGCAAGGAGTCGGCCATCTACGTGATCGGTCGGAAAGGGCTGGGTTACTTCACCTTCCGGCAGCGCCCGGTCGCCGAATCATGGACCGGTTTTTCCGAGCGACCGACCTACGCCGACGCCGAGCGCGCCACCGAGGCACTGCTGCCGGCGTTCACCGCCGGTTCGGCCGGAACCACCCCGGACGGTGAGCCGGGCATCGACGAGATCCATCTGGTGTCCACGCACTTCGTGTCGATGATCACCCAGCGGCCGCAGGCCAGGCGGATGGCGCCGATGGAGATCGAGTACGTCGAGAGCGATTCGCCGGACACGCTGTTGCCGTCGTATGAGTTCGAGCCGTCATCGGACCGGCTGCTCGACGAGATGCTGCCGAAGTACCTCAAGACCCGTATCTACGCCGCACTGCTGGACGCGGCCGCGAGCGAGTCGGCCGCCCGGCGCGCCGCGTGCAAGGCCGCGACGGACAACGCGAACGACATCATCCGCAACCTCAGCCGGCAGGCCAACCAGGCCCGTCAGGCGCAGATCACCCAGGAACTCACCGAGATCGTCGGCGGCGCTGATGCTCTCGCCGCATCCGGCAACGAAGAGGACTGACATGACCACCACCGAAGCACCCCCCACCACCGGCAGGGTCGTACGGGTCATCGGCCCGGTCGTCGACATCGAGTTCCCCCGGGGCGGTGTCCCGCCGCTGTTCAACGCGCTGCACGTCGAGGTGACCGGCGCGGGTGACGCGCACACCCTGACGCTCGAGGTCGCACTGCACCTGGGTGACGACATCGTGCGCAGCATCTCGATGCAGCCGACCGACGGTCTGGTCCGCGGCGCGCAGGTGACCGACACCGGTGCGCCGATCTCGGTGCCCGTCGGCGACGCCGTCAAAGGACACGTCTTCAACGCGCTCGGCCGCTGCCTTGACGCTCCCGGGACCGGCGAGGACGCCGAGCACTGGCCGATCTACCGGAAGCCTCCGGCATTCGACCAGCTCGAGGGCCGGACGACGCAGCTGGTCACCGGCATCAAGGTCATCGACCTGCTGACCCCGTACGTGCAGGGCGGCAAGATCGGCCTGTTCGGCGGTGCCGGTGTCGGCAAGACCGTGCTCATCCAGGAGATGATCACCCGGGTCGCCAAGAACTTCGGTGGTACCTCGGTCTTCGCGGGGGTGGGGGAGCGGACTCGCGAGGGCAATGACCTCTTCACGGAGATGACGGAGTCCGGCGTCATCAACGACACCGCGCTGGTGTTCGGCCAGATGGACGAGCCGCCCGGCACCCGTATGCGGGTCGCCTTGTCCGCGCTCACCATGGCGGAGTACTTCCGCGATGTGCAGAACCAGGACGTGCTGCTGTTCATCGACAACATCTTCCGGTTCACCCAGGCCGGTTCCGAGGTCTCCACGCTGCTCGGCCGGATGCCGTCGGCCGTGGGTTACCAGCCCACACTCGCCGACGAGATGGGTGAGCTGCAGGAACGGATCACCTCCACCCGTGGCCGGTCCATCACCTCGCTGCAGGCGATCTACGTGCCCGCCGACGACTACACCGACCCCGCGCCGGCGACGACGTTCGCGCACCTGGATGCCACCACCGAGCTCGACCGCGGCATCACCGAGAAGGGCATCTATCCCGCGGTGAACCCGCTGTCGTCGACCTCCCGAATCCTCGATCCGCAGTTCGTCGGCGACGAGCACTACCGGGTCGCCCAGGAGGTCATCCGGATCCTGCAGAAGTACAAGGAGCTGCAGGACATCATCGCGATCCTCGGGATGGACGAACTCGGCGAGGAGGACAAGCTTCTGGTCGGCCGTGCCCGCCGGATGGAGCGCTACCTCGGGCAGAACTTCTTCGTCGCCAAGCAGTTCACCGGAATGGACGGTTCGTACGTCGAGATGGATCACACCATCGAGTCGTTCGACGCCATCGCCAAGGGCGAGTACGACAATATCCCCGAGCAGGCTTTCCTGAACGTCGGCGGCATCGACGACGTGCTGGCCAAGGCAAAGACCCTATAGCACTGCGGCCCTCGCGGCCGGGGCTCCGGAGAAAGGGAGCCCGGCCGTGTGTGATCGTGTCCTGTCGAGGTGTCGCGGCCTGTGATGGTGACCGCCTCACCGCAGGGGTTCCTGTCCGCCCGGGTTAGAATCATCCCGAATGCCGTAGCGCCCGCCGGTCCGCACCGGCACGGTGAGTTCAGTTCAAGTCCAGTTCCATCGAGCAGAGGCGGAGCCGTTTCGTGGCCGAGATCGAGGTGAATCTGGTCGCCGTCGAGCGTGAGCTCTGGAGTGGCATGGCCCAGATGGTTGTCGCGCGGACAGTTGACGGCGACATCGGCGTGATGGCCGGCCATTCGCCACTGCTGGCGCAGCTTCGCGAGGGTTTCGCAGCCCGGATCATCGAGACCAACGGGAACGTACTGGGTGTCGCCGTACACGGCGGGTTCCTGTCGGTGACCAAGGACGGTGTGTCCATCCTCGCGGAGGACGCGCAACTCTCGGACGAGATCGACGTCACGAAGGCCCGCGCGGCGTATGAAGCGGCGAAATCCAGAGGCGGAGATTCCGCCGAAGCCGAGTTCGAGCTGCGGCATGCGCGGGCGCAGCTGCTCGCAACCGGCAACGACATCTGAGTCGGCAGCGGATCCCGGTCGCAACGCCATGGACATCGTGTTTTTCGGCGAAGCTCTGGGAATCGTGGCTGTCCTGCTCGTCGTCCTCGCCATCGTTGTCATCGCGGTCCGGCGGTCAGCACTCACCCGGTCCGGTGCGATCGACGTCTGCTGGCGCCGTGACCTGACCCCTGACGGCCGTGGGTGGATCCTCGGTCAGGGGCGGTTCCGGGACAACGAGTTCCTGATGTACCGCTCGTTCTCGCCGTGGCCCGGCGTCGCCGGCAGGCTGCAGCGTGAATCGCTCAAGCTGGGCGATCGGCGTCCCCCGGTGGGCACCGAGCCCGACCTGCTACCCCTCGACTCGGTGATCCTGCGATGTACCGACGGCGGCGAGCAGATGGAGCTGGCGCTGAGCGAAGAAGCGCTCACCGGTCTTCGTTCCTGGCTCGAATCGCTCCCGCCGGCCACCCGCTCGGTACGGCTGTTCCATCGGGGAATCCGAAAGACCTGAGCCACTGAGTCTTGGCTGCGTCCCGCTCGCGGCCCGGCCCCGGCTCTCGGCTCAGCCCCGGTCGCCGCCCGGCACCCACTGCACGTCGCCCTCCGGGTTCGCAACCCGCGCCAGGATGAACAGCAGGTCCGACAACCGGTTCAGATACGTGGGTGCCAGCGGGTTGGTCCGGTCCGGGTCCGCCTGACGCAGTGCCCACGCGCTGCGCTCCGCCCGCCGGGTCACCGTCCGCGCCTGGTGCAGCAGGGCCCCAGCCGGAGTTCCGCCAGGCAGAATGAACGACGTCAGCTCGGTCAGATCGGCGTTGAACCGGTCGCAGTCCACCTCGAGCCGGTCGATGTAGTCCTGGGTGACCCGCAGCGGGGGATACGGCGGGTCGTCGACCACGGGCGTGGCCAGGTCGGCCCCGAGGTCGAACAACTCGTTCTGCACGCGCCGGATGACGGTCGCGACGTCCGCCGCCGGATGACCGAGTGCCATCACCAGGCCGAGGGTCGCGTTCGTCTCGTCGCAGTCGGCGTACGCGACGAGCCGCGGATCGGTCTTGGAGACGCGGCTGAAGTCGGCGAGGCCGGTGGTGCCGTCGTCGCCGGTACGGGTGTAGATGCGGGTCAGGTGCACGGCCATGGGCTCACCCTACGGCGCACGGCGCACCCCGCCGCATCCCCTTTGCGGCCCGTTGCACCGTCCATGGTCACGGTTCCCGGCCGACTGCCGGTGTCCCGTCCGCGCGGGGGTGAGGGGTCCAGGCCCGCCGATTGGCCCGTTAGAGTGCCAACCGTGGAACGCTTTCTGGTCACCGGCGGCGCTCGGCTGTCCGGCAGCGTCCGGGTTGCGGGCGCCAAGAACAGCGTCTTGAAACTGATGGCCGCCGCGCTGCTCGCCGAGGGCACCACCGTGATCTCCAATTGCCCGGAGATCCTCGACGTGCCGCTGATGGCCGACGTGCTGACCGGGCTGGGTGCCGAGGTGTCACTGGCCGGCGAGACGGTCACCATCACCACCCCGGCCGAGCTGTCCTTCCGTGCCGACTTCCCCGCGGTCGGGCGGCTACGGGCCTCGGTGTGTGTCCTGGGCCCGCTGATGGGTCGCTGCCGCCGTGCACAGGTCGCGCTGCCGGGCGGCGATGCGATCGGATCCCGGCCGCTGGACATGCACCAGTCCGGGCTGCGGGCGATGGGCGCGACGATGAACATCGAGCACGGCAAGGTGGTCGGATCGGCCGAGAGGTTGCACGGGGCCAGCATCGGGCTGGATTTCCCGAGTGTCGGCGCGACCGAGAACATCTTGATGGCAGCGGTTCTCGCTGACGGAACCACGGTGATCGACAACGCCGCCCGCGAGCCGGAGATCATCGATCTCGCCGAGATGCTGGGCCAGATGGGCGCGAAGATCGACGGCGCCGGAACCGCCACCGTCACCATCGAAGGGGTCGAGCGTCTGCATCCCACGGTGCACCGCACGGTCGGGGATCGGGTGGTGGGTGGTACCTGGGCCTACGCCGCGGCGATCACCCGCGGCTCGGTGCGGGTCGAGGGCGTTGATCCGGCGTTCCTTCGCGCGCCGCTCGAGCGGCTGAGCCGTGCGGGGGCCGAGATCGACACCGGCACGCACGAGTTCACCGTCACCATGCCGCACCGGCCGCGTGCCGTCGACTTCGTCACGATGCCCTATCCGGGGTTTCCGACCGACCTGCAGCCGATGGCTCTCGCGCTGGCGGCCGTCGCGGACGGTCACTCGCTGGTCACCGAGAACGTCTTCGAGGCGCGGTTCCGGTTCGTCGACGAGCTGATCAGGATGGGCGCCGACGCCAGGACCGACGGCCACCACGCCGCACTGCGCGGGCGGGAACAGCTCTCCAGTGCGCCGGTGTGGTCCACCGACATCCGGGCCGGCGCCGGCCTCGTGCTTGCCGGGCTAGCGGCGGAGGGCGTGACGGAGGTCCATGAGGTGATGCACATCGACCGCGGGTATCCGCACTTCGTCGAGGACCTGCAGCAGCTCGGCGGCAAGATCGAGCGGGTCGGTGTCGGCACCGGAGGCGGCGGGACGCTGCCGTTGGCCTGAGAGCCGTCCGGCACCGTTTATGGTGACCGGGTGCGTCTCGTGGTGGCCCGGTGCTCGGTGGACTATGTAGGTCGGCTGACCGCTCATCTGCCGTCCGCGATCAGAGTGCTGATGGTCAAGGCCGACAACTCCGTGCTCGTGCACTCGGACGGCGGGTCCTACAAGCCGCTGAACTGGATGTCGCCGCCGTGCTGGACGGTGGAAGAGCCGGCGAGCGCCGACGAACCGGCCCGATGGACGGTGCAGAACAAGGCCGGCGAGAAGCTGCTGATCACCTTCGAGGAGGTGATGCACGACTCGCGGCACGAACTCGGCGTCGATCCGGGCCTGGTCAAGGACGGTGTCGAGGCGCATCTGCAGATCCTGCTGGCCGAGCACGTCGCCACGCTGGGCGACGGCTGGTCCCTGGTCCGGCGAGAGTTCCCGACGCCGATCGGACCGGTCGACCTGATGTGCCGCGACGCGACCGGGCGCAGCGTCGCCGTGGAGATCAAACGACGCGGCGACATCGACGGTGTCGAGCAACTGACCCGGTATCTGGAGCTGCTGAACCGCGACCCGATGCTGGCTCCCGTATCCGGAGTGTTTGCGGCGCAGCAGATCAAACCGCAGGCCAGGACGTTGGCCGGCGACCGGGGAATCCGGTGTGTGGTGCTCGACTACGACGAGCTCAAGGGTCTGGTGTCGGACGAGTTCACGCTGTTCTGAGCCGGTCGGCGTGATGTCACACTCCGACCCGCGGGCCGATGGGCTCGCCGGCTCGCGGCGCGGGGGGCGATCGCGGGCGGCGCCGGCGGTGTTCACCGTCGGCGCACCCCAGGCGGGCGGGGTGCGCCCGCGGCTGCACTAGCCTGGGGTGACCGGCGCGGACCTCGGGTCCTCGTCATGTGGAATTCAGCGAAACAACTCAGCGAAACAACTCAGCGAAACAACTACGGAGGTCTGGCGTGGACGTCAAGATCGGTGTGACGGACACCGGGCGCGAACTGGTGGTCAGCTCGACATCGAACCCCGACGAGATCGAGGCTCAGATTGCCGAATCGCTGAAGAATCCGCTCGGCACCCTGGTTCTGGTGGACGAAAAGGGCCGGCGGGTGATCGTGCCGTCCTCACGGATCGGCTATGTCGAGATCGCACCGGCGGACGGTCGCCGGGTGGGCTTCAGCTACACGTCCTGACCGGGCGATCACCTCGAGGGCACAACCCGCTCAGGACCCGGTGGGTGTCGGCGACACATGATGTGCCGACGACCCGCCGGGTTCTTGGCGCGGGAAGCGCGAGATGCCCCGCCACATCAGCGTCGACAGCAAATCAATGGCTTCGGACCGTGAGACGTGCGGCGATTGCTGCAACCAGTACCGGGCACTGACCTGCGACAACCCGACCATTCCGGACGCCAGAAGCCGGGCCCGTTCGACATCGACGCCCGTGTCGGTGGTGATCGTGTCGGTGATGGCAGAGATGCAGTCGTCCGTCGCCCGTTCCACGATGCGTTCGACCTCTGCCTGGCCGCGCAGGTCCGACTCGAAGATCAGCCGGTAGGCCTGGTCGTTGTCGGCGACGAAAGTGAAGTAGGCCGCCACCGCGTTGTCGACCCGCTCGTGGTTGTCGGTGGTTGCCGTCAGCGCGGCCCTGACAAGGCGCACCATCTCGTCCGCGGACTCGCCCAGCAGGTCGACATACAGCTCGAGCTTCGACGGAAAATGCTGATAGAGAACGGGTTTGCTGACGCCCGCCGAGACGGCGATGTCGTCCATCGCAGCTGCGTGATATCCCTGCGTGACGAACACGGTCTTGGCGGCCGCCATCAGCTGCGCCCGGCGCTCCGACCTGGACAACCGCGGGGTTGCCCGGATAGTGGCATCGGTCATCCACGTTCCTTTCTCGAGCGCTCCAGGGCCTGTTCACCCTACGCGGCAACCGGGATCGCGCCCCGCCCTCCGGTGCTGGGCTCGCGTGATGGGCGTCCGGACGCTCCTCGGTAGGCCGGGCTGGTTCGTGCTCACCGCCCGGGCTTGACGGGGACGTCGCCGTAGTGCCCGACGACGACCGCCGCGACGGCGCGCAGGGAGTCCCCCGTCAGGTAATTCCGCTGCTGGTGATGTGCGGCCAGGTCGGTGATCTCGTTCGCCGCCGCGGAGCTGAGCAATCCGGTCAGCGGATCGCCGGGAAGGCCGGCGCGGATGTCGACGGACACGTCGGGGTTGTTGCTCCGCACATCGACGACCTGGGCACCGAAGGATCTGCCGGCCGGATCGGGGCCGAAGGGTGCCGGCAACGGAACGCGCCCCAACGAGGACGCGACAAGTGCCGCCAGGACGTCCGTTTCGCCGTTCGTCACCGGGTCGCCGTCGAACGACGTGACGTACGTGTGCTGTGGGCTGACGTGGCTGTAGTCCTCGGCGGACGCAACGTTGTTGCCCGCTCCAGGTGAGCCGAGCAGCACCAGATCGTCGAGCCGGGCCCCGCGCGCGGCGCCGGACGACATCGTGGTCGAGCCCATCGAGAAGCCGATGCCGACCCACCGCGCGTTCGCCGGGGCGAGCTCCTGGAAATGCCGCAGGTCGTCCGCCAGCGCGGTGCCACCGTGCTGTGCGTTGGCATCGCTCAACGCCGCAAGGCTGTTTCTCAGGACGGCACCCAGGTCGACCGGCACACCCCCGAAGGCAGACAGCGGCATGTCGTAGCCGTACCAGGCGATCACCGAGGTGACGTCGTCGGGAGCCTGGCGCAGCGCCTCGGCCCTGACCGCGCGCGCATCGGCGACCCCGTCCATCATCGACACCGGTGCGTTGCCGATGCCCGGCGCGATTGCTGCGACGTGGTCCGCGACGCCCAGGTCGCCCAGTCCGATGGCGGCGCGCCCCTGCGAGCCCGAGTTCGCCGATTCGTAGATCAGCAGTTGAGCGTCCGTGCCATCGCTACCGGCGTCGGCGAGCGCAGCATCGACCCCGAGTGCCATCAGGACCGTGGGCACCTCCTCGGACTGCAGGTCGGTGAGCAGCTGTTCCCGGTTGGCCCGGTCGACCGCGCCCGCGTAGCTCCCAATGCCGGACGGCGGCCCGGGTGCGACGACCGGCGGCAACGGTTCGCGCGGGTCGGCGCGTAGCGCCAGCGCGAGGCGGTGCAGCGCCTCGTCGTTGACGGACCTGAGACGGGTCAACTGGCCGACGGTTGCCGCGACGATCGATGACAACTCGGCCACCCCGCCATGGACGGCTGCCCAGAACAGCAGGTCGCTGCCGACCGTCCAGCCCAGTCTGCTGACCGCACCCTCGGCGTCCGACAACACCCAGTCGGCGACACTCCTGTTGTGCCGCAGGGTCTCGGCCGTGTCGCCGGCGACGTCGACCTGCCGGCGGATGATGCCGACCGCGGCCAGGACCGCGTCGTATTGCCGGATCAGCGCTGAACGCGGGGCAGGACTCGTCCAGCCGGCGGCAAGTGGGCCGAGTGCGTCGGACAGCCTCGCGGCGCCAAGGGTGAGCGCCCCGGCCGCCGCCGACGCCACCGCGAACCATTCGGTCAGCCGGTCGACCTCAACTCCCATCATTTCGTCGGCCAGGTCGGCCAGTTGGGGTGTTCCGAGCTGGTGGGCCGCGGTTGCCACGGCCGATCGCCCTGCCGACCAGCGTTCGTCGCTCACCGGGGTGGTACCGGCATCGCCGACTCCAGTTGATCGAACACGGCAGCCACGGCGCGGATCCGGACCGCAACTCCGCTTGCCGCCTCCGACGCGAGCCGGGAGGCCTGCAGCGCCTGCTGAACCCGACTCGCCGCCGCATCCACGACTTCACGGGCGACGGCGGAACGGCCGAGACTGTCATCGGTCAAACGGCACCCGGTGGCTTTGCCTCCGACAGCCGCAAAGGCCGACGAGGCATCGTCGACGGTGCCCGCCGCCACCTTGAGCAATGCGGTGTCGACAACCAGGTCTGTCATCACGCCTCCCGTCATCACGCCGCCACTGATCACGCCGCCACTGATCACGCCGCCACTGATCACGCCGGCCGGTGCTCACGCCGCCACTGATCACGCCGGCCGGTGCTCACGCCGCTGGTCATCACTTGGCCGATGGCCTGGCGACGCCGCCCTGGACTGATGACAGCGTCGATGGCCGGCGGTTCCTGGGCCCGCCGCGTCCGGCCGGTGTGGAGCGATTTCTGACATGGGAGCAAATCGGCGGGTTGAGTGACGCCTCAACGGGCACCATGGACAGGTGGCATCAACTCGGGCATGGCCCGCTCAAGGGCCGGCCGCCCGTGATGAGCTCGCCGCCTGGTCCACGGTTCGGCCGCCGGACCGTTCGTTGGGCACCGTCCCGCCGCTGTCCACGCCGCCGCCGGAGGGCTGGACGGAGCTGATCGACGGCCGGGGTGTTTTCATCCGCCGTCAGCAGGGACCTTCGGATGCGGTTCCTGTGTGGTTCGTTCACGGGCTCGCCGGGGCATCGACGGACTGGACCCGGTTGAGCGGGGCGCTGTCGGTGCTGGCAACCGGTTACAGCCTCGACCTGCCCGGCAGCGGACGGTCGGATCCCCCTCCGCAGGGCCGTTACTCGCCGCAGGCGGACGCCGACATCACGGCAGCCGCGATCGACCAGGTCACCGGCGGGCCGGTTCATCTGGTCGGCAACTCCTACGGCGGCGTGGTCGCCACTCTGCTGGCGGCCCGACGCCCCGACCTCGTTCGGACGCTGACCGTCATCTCGCCGGCCGTGCCGGATCTGCGGCTCACCCGCGACCGCGGTGCGGACGCCCGGCTGGGTCTGCTGTTGCTGCCCGGCGCCGCGAGAGTGGCCGTCGATCAGTTGGCGGCGATCGAGCCGATCGAGCGGGCCAGGGGACTGGGTGACGTGTGCTTCGGCCACCCGGAGTCGATCAGCGAATCCGATTACCAGGCACTGGCTCTCGAGCACACCTGGCGGGCTGCGCTGCCCTGGACACACGCTGCCACGGTGGCCACCCTGCGCGGCCTGATGACCGGCTACCTGCGCCGCGGCTCGCTGTCGTTCGGTGCGACAGCCGCTCAGGTTCTCGCGCCGACCCTCGTCGTGTGGGGCACCAGAGACCGGCTGGTCGACGTCCGGTTGTCGCGGCGGGCAGCGGCCGCGTATCCCAGGGCAGAACTCCTGGTGCTCGCGGGATGCGGGCACGTCGCCCAGATCGAGGAGCCGCTCGCAACCGCCCTCGGTGTCGCCGAACTGTGGGATGGAAAGTACGACGCCGAAGGTCCCGGCGACGCGATGCGGGCCGATGCGGCAACGTCGAGCCGGATGGACGACGTCAACGCCGGGGATCCTGCAGGGCGCGCCGTGCCGGCGACCCGTCCGGCCTATGGCAACCTCACACCGTGACATCGTTCCCCGGCGAGCCGCGCCGGCAAGGATTGCCGACGGGTTCGGGCTCGGACGAGTCCCGGGAGCCGTGGCAACCACGCCGCCCGGCGCCCGGGTCGGCGCCCTGGCTGGACACGTCGTCGCTGTGGGATGACAGCGGGTCTGCGTCCATCGACGGCATGCGTGCGTCCCGGCGTACCCCGCAGGGCCGGCGCTGGGAGGACGAGGAGTCCAGCCCCCGCGAAGAGCCCCACCGTCGCGATCCAAGCACTCGAGAAAAGCCCAGCGGCGCTCCGGACAGTGGTCGTGCACAGAGCGCCGAATCTCGCGCTGTGTACCGGGCAGACGCCTCCGGTACCGGTCGGTCGGGTACTGGTCGGTCGGGTAGTGACCGTTCCAGCAGTGATCCGTACCGCAGTGATCCGTACCGCGGTGACCAGTACCGCGGTGATCAGTACCGCGGTGATCAGTACCGCGGTGATCAGTACCGCGGTGATCAGTACCGCGGTGATCAGTACCGCGGTGATCAGGACCGCGTTCGGTTGATCAGTACCGCGGTGATCAGGACCGCGGTGATCAGTACCGCGGTGATCAGGATCGCCGTGATCAGTACACCGGCAGTTCGCACCGCGGCGACCCGTCCGGCCGCGAGCGGTACGGCGAGCGGTGCGGCAGCGACGGATACGCCCGGGGCAGCTCGAGCCGTGAAGGGTACGGGGGCGGCCGCGCCGATGCGTCCGACGGGCGTGCGCGTTCGGATTCCGCCCGTTCGGATTCGTCCAGATCGAAGTCGTCCCGATCCGACTCACCTCGCTCAGGTCGGCCGGGGTCGGATTCGTCACGGTCACGTCAGGGCCGGTCGGATTCGGCGGGACGCGCGACCCGAGGGCGACAGTCGGGTCGCAGACCACCCACCGGCGGCGGCAGCCTGCGCTGGCGTGCCATCGTCATCCCGGTCCTGGTGGTGCTGACGCTGGTCGTCATCTTCCAGAGCATGAGCACCCCGCCGACGGACAGCACCGCGTCGGACGCATCTCCGCCGAGCTCGGAGCTTCTGGGCGCCTCGCTAGCGACCTCGCCGTCGGCTTCTACGTCCAGTTCCAGGGCTCCGGTCAGTTCCTCGACCACGACGTCCGAGGAGGAAGATGCTCCGGCGACACCGTCGCAGACTGCCTCGGCTGATCCGACACCCGCGCCGGCCCCGGGGGCTGTCCCTGATCTGACCATCAAGGACGCCGCCGGCCATCCCGCGGCGTCCATCAAGGCCGGCGCCCTGCCGGCCGGTGACAAGTTCGTCGCCGCCGGAAAGGGCAGTTGGCATGTGGTCCCGGGCACGACCCCGGCGCTGGGCACCGGCCCGCAGCGATCCACCTACACCATCGAGGTCGAGGACGGACTGCAGTCGGCGGCGGCCGACAAGGCGTTCGCGAAGGAAGTCGATGCCACCCTCGCCGATCCGAGATCGTGGATCGGGGGTGGTCAGTTCAGTCTGCAGCGGATCGACTCCGGTGACCCCGACTTCCGCATCTCGCTGACCAGCCAGCTGACCGTCCGATCCGGATGCGGGTTCGACATCCCGCTCGAGGCATCGTGTTTCAGTGGTAATGCCGGGAGGGTCTTCATCAATGACGCGCGCTGGGTGCGTGGGGCGATGTCCTACGACGGCGATCTGACCGCCTACCGCGCGTATGCCGTCAACCACGAGGTGGGCCATGCTCTGGGCATGCGGCATGAGAGATGTCCGGCGAAGGGTGCGCCGGCGCCGGTCATGATGCAGCAGTCGTGGAGCGTGTCGAACGACGATCTGAGCGTGTTGGACCCTCAAAGCATCCCCCGGGACGGCAAGGTCTGTGCCCCCAACCCCTTCCCGTACCCCGGCGCGGTCACCGCCTCCGCGCCAAAGACCGACGGATCGACCGCCGCGGGCTGAGGCGCGCCGCTCGCCCGCGATGAGCAGAACTTCGGTGTGCTCGCGCACACCAAGCCGGCGCGCGCCCCGCGCAGGGAAGAAGCGCGGTGCGATTGCCGTTGACGCTGAGGCAGACTATGCCCGTGCCCAAGGAGATCCGCGTGACATTGCCCCCGCTGGTAGAACCGGCCGAATCGTTGAGCAAGGCCGAGGTTGAGCGGTATTCGCGCCATCTGATCATTCCCGACGTCGGGATGACCGGCCAGAAGCGTCTGAAGAACGCCAAGGTGCTGGTCGTGGGCGCCGGAGGGTTGGGTTCGCCCGCCCTGCTGTACCTGGCTGCGGCTGGGGTCGGCACCCTCGGAATCCTGGACTTCGACACCGTCGATGAGTCGAACCTTCAGCGCCAGGTCATCCACGGTCAGTCCGACATCGGCAAGTCGAAGGCGGTCTCCGCCGCGGAGTCCATCGCCGAGATCAACCCGTACGTGAAGGTCAACCTGCACACCGAGCGGTTGGACTCGGGCAACGCTCTGGGAATCTTCGAGCCGTACGACCTCATCCTCGACGGCACCGACAACTTCGCCACCCGTTACCTCGTCAACGACGCCTGTGTTCTGTTGGGCAAGCCGTACGTGTGGGGCTCGATCTACCGTTTCGAGGGCCAGGCCAGCTTGTTCTGGGCCGAGTACGGACCTCAGTACCGCGACCTTTACCCGGAGCCGCCGCCGCCCGGAATGGTTCCGTCGTGCGCCGAAGGTGGCGTCCTGGGCGTGCTCTGCGCCTCGATCGGTTCGATCATGGTCACCGAGGCGATCAAATTGATCACCGGTATCGGCGAAACATTGCTGGGCCGTCTGATGGTCTACGACGCGCTCGAGATGACGTACCGGACCGTCAAGATTCGCCGCGATCCGGCAGGTGAGCCGATCACCGGCCTGATCGACTATGACGCGTTCTGCGGCACGCTGTCCGACGATGCGGCCGCGGCCGCCACAGGTCACACCATTTCCGCCCGGGACCTCAAGACAAAGATCGACGCCGGCGAGGACTTCCTGCTGGTGGATGTTCGGGAGCAGAACGAGTACGAGATCGTCTCCATCCCGGGCTCCGTGCTGATCCCCAAGGGCGACATCATCTCTGGCGAGGCGCTGTCCTCGTTGCCGCTGGACAAGCCGCTGGTTCTGCACTGCAAGTCGGGTGCACGTTCGGCCGAGGCGCTCGCCGTCCTGCACAAGGCAGGCTTTGCCGATGCGGTTCACGTCGGCGGCGGTGTACTGGCCTGGGTGAAGCAGGTGGACCCGAGCCTGCCGTCGTACTGACCTCGCGCCCAGGCATCCGTCATTGCGCGCGTCACCAAGGCTCCTTCGACACGCGTCGAGCCGTCGATCAAGGGTTGTCCCACGGTAACGTCGACGGGTGATCGGTGGACCCTCGGCGCAGCCGCCCGTCGGGCCTGAAGGCCTTTCGACGGTGGTCGCGGGCGGCGCGGTGCCCCCGCCTGACCATGTCCTGAGGGCATTTGCCGCCCCTAGCGCCCCTCCTGAGGTGCTGGACGGTGGACAGGGTCGTACCTGGCGCTGCGGCAACATCGTGTTCAAGCCTGTTGACGACCCGGTCGAGGCATCGTGGCTCGCCAACGTGTTCGAGCAGTTGCAGGTTTCCGGTCTCCGGTTGGCCCGGCCGGTCCGATCCTCGGACGGTCGCTGGGTGGTGTCCGGCTGGAGCGCACAACGGTTCGTCTCGGGAAGCCCTGCTCCCCGGCACGACGACATTCTGCGGGTATCGATCGCGCTGCACGAGGCACTGTCCGCGGTGCCCGAGCCGAAGTTCGTCCGGCAGCGTGCGGGCCTGTACCCGTGGGCCGATCGGCTCGCCTGGGGCGAGATCGACGATGTGGACGCACGAACGGGCAGCGGACACGGGGCACGGCTGTTCGCCGGCCTGGCAGCCGGGCGCCGCCCGATCGAGCTGCCAAGCCAAGTCGTGCATGGGGACCTGTACGGCAACGTGCTGTTCGCCGGGTCGGCGCCACCAGCGGTCGTGGACATCACCCCGTATTGGCGCCCCGCAGGTTGGGCCGCAGGGGTGATCGCTGTTGACGCGATCGCCTTCGGTGGTGCGCCCGTCGAGCTGATCACGGAGTGGGGGCAGTGGCCGCAGTTGCCGCACAGTGCCTGGCCGCATCTCGTGCGCCGCGCCCTGCTCTTCCGACTGGCCGCCTGTCTGGCGAACCCCGCGACCCCGCCAAGCCATCTGGTGACGATGCTCTCCACCGCCGAACGTATCGAGCCGTTCCTCGGCTGACGAACGAGCCCCCGGCTCGGCGTCGCTGCCTTGTCCGCGCTCCGGCGCCGCGCGCCGGTGTCACAGCCCGCCTCGATCGTCGAGTTCGTCATCTTCGTCGAAGTCGCCGGGATCGCAGAGCGGGTTCGATGCGATGCCCTCCAGCAACTCCGGTCGCAGGCCGGCAGCCATGATCCGCATCAACATGTGGGCGAGCGGGTTTTCCGGCTCGGCTTCCAGACAGCGGTCCACGGCCACCTGGGCCAGCGCGCCGTCGCCGTGGCGGTACGCCACCATCGCGAGCACGGAACACAGAGGCGGCGCGAGCGCGGTCGGCGTCCGGGTCGCACAGGAGATCAGCATCGGTAACCAGGGTCGGTCCACCTCGACAACTGCCTGCCTCAGCACGGCATCACGCACTGTGTCCTGGACGAGAGTCACAGCAATCGCGGCAGCGATGTCGACGGTGACGGCGCCGGTCGTGGTGACCTGGTGGCAGGCCCTTTCCATCAGTCCGCGTACCGATGGCGGGACCAGCTCGCCCGGCCCGGGGCCGTCGCACCCGTACGGGTACGACGGTTCAGGGACCGGTGCACCCGATCCTTGAGATATCGGCCGGCTGGTCAGCGGACGCGTCGGACCGGGCGACGGCGCCGCTGCAGGTAACGGTGATGTGCTCGGCATTCGCCCCGCTGCGGCCTCGGTGATCCAGCGTTCAGCCTCCCGCAGGCGCGCCCCAGCTGGACCGGCGATCGACTGCCTCAGCTGCCCACGGTCGGACAGGACAGATCTACCTGCCAGGGCTCCGGCAGCGTTGAGTGCGAGGACGGCCGGGTGGTCTTCGCCCGGCAGGGCGATTCCCGGGTGTGCGCGCTCCATCGCTGCGTTGAGCGCCGGCCGGGCACGTCCACCCCGAACAACCATCGCATCCATGACGTCGACGCCGACCGCGGCCAGTTCAGCCAGCAGATCGTCCAGCAGTGGCCGCCGGCGCCGGGTGTCCTGATAGCAGACGACCACGACCTCGTCGGCATGATTCAGCGCATGACGTGCGAGATGCGCGGCCATCGTTTTGTCGTGACCCAACGGCAGGTCGACCCGCGCGACCGGTCCGACGCGACGGCGCCCTCCTGATACGCAGATCAGCACGAGGCTGTTCGTCGGATGGAAACCCAACATCGGCGGGACGGCGGCCAGGAGGCCAGCCGGGCCGCTCACACGAATGGGTGCGGCGTCATCGGTTGTCGTCATGGCGATCACCGTCATGCCCTCCGGCCAGTCCGGCCATGCCGCCCAGCCGGGTGTGCACCGTTCCAACCCATGGGCGCAATCAGGTGGGGTCAGTGGGTTCGAACGCGGGCAAAGTCGTGGCGTTCTGGTAGGGGCGCCGGGCAGCGACGATCCTTCACTGCCACCGGTACCGAGTGAGACTGACCCGACCGTCGACTGATTCGACGCCCTCCGCCCGGAGTCGGCCGAGTTGCTCGGTGACCAGGTGGGGTGCCGGCGTGCCGTCGGCGCGCAGGACCCGGTACCACGGTGTGTCGTCGTCCGAGAGCTGGGCCAGGACATACCCGGCCAGTCGCGGCGAACGGGAGCCGGCCTTGGCCGCAACATCACCGTAGGTGGCCACCCGGCCCTGCGGGATCTGCGCCACGACGTCGAGCATCCGCTGCGCCAGTTCCATATCCATCTCGCGACGCTAACCCGGACCCGCACACTGTCGGGTAGTGCCTCCGGCAACTGGCCGGTGTCGTAACTGGGCGGTGTCGTAACTGGGCGGTGTCGTAACTGGGCGGTGTCGTAACAGGGCAGTGTCGGTGGGTCGTGATGGGATCCAACACATGACGCAGGCACCGGCCAACCCGGTCTCGTTCCGCCTCCACCGCTCCGGCGGCGGTGGGCGGATCGAGCCGACCGCCGAGCAGCGCATGGTGATCGGCCACCAGGGACGGCGGTTGAAGGTGCTCGCCGGGCCGGGAACCGGCAAGTCGGCCACCCTGGTCGAGGCCGTGGCCGAGCGGATCGCCGATCGCGGCGTCCCACCGGAACAGATTCTGGTGCTTACCTTCTCGCGCCGAGCCGCAGCGGAGTTGACCGGCCGCATCGCACGCCGCCTCGACGTGACCACGAGAGAGCCGCTGGTTCGCACCCTGCACAGTTATGCCTATTCGCTGCTGCGGGCGCAGGCCGTCCGATCCGGGGAACCGTCACCCCGTCTGCTCGCCGCGGGCGAATCGGATCAGATGGTCCGGGAGCTCCTCGCCGGACAGCAGGAAAGTGGGCGGGGGGAGTGGCCGCCGGCAGTGAGTGCCGCGTTGACGTCACCGGCCTTCGCCGCGGAGCTCCGTGACCTGATGCTCCGCACGGCGGAACGAGGGATCACCCCGCGCCGCCTGGCCGAGCTCGGCCGTCGCCGTCACCGCCCGGAATGGCAGGCCGCGGCGCGTTTCGCCAGGGAATACCAGGACGTCTCCGACCTGCGGCAGGGCAGCAGCGGCTTGGGCGCGGCGCTCGACCAGGCCGAATTGACCAGGGCCGCGTTGGGCCTGTTGGCCGACGACACGGTGCTCGCCGCGGAGCAGGCGCGTGTCCGCAGGATCTTCGTCGACGAGTTCCAGGACGTCGACCCTGCACAGGCGAGGCTCGTCTCGATGCTTGCCTCCGGTGCCGACGAGTTGGTCGTTTTTGGGGACCCTGATCAGTCGATCTACGCGTTCCGAGGTGCGGATCCGGGGGCCCTGCGCGATATCGAGGTGGACCGCACCGTGGTCCTGACGACCTCACGCCGGCTGGCGCCCAACCTGCTCGTGGCGACCCGACGGGTTGCCGATCACCTCCCAGGTTCCTCCCCGCACCGTGCGCTCGCAGCTCCTGCGAACCGGACCCCCGTTGCACCGTCGCCGGACCCGACCACCGGCCCGCAGCTACCGCTCGACGGTGAGGTCATTGTTCGCACGTTGCCGACGGTTGCGCGGGAAGCAGCCTTCATCGCCGATGAGTTACGCCGGGCGCACCTTCGCTGCGGAATTCCGTGGTCGCGGATGGCCGTCCTGGTGCGGTCACCGGCGGTCTCGCTGCCCGCACTCAGGCGGGCTTTCTCCAGCGCTGGTGTTCCGCTGGGTACGTCCGGTCGCGACACCGCGCTGACCGACGACCCGGTGATCCGGCTGTTGCTGACCGTCTTGAGGTGTGGCCGGGAACCCGCAACCTTGACCGGCCAGGTGGCGCTGGATCTGCTGTCCTCGCCAGCCGGTGGTTTGGATGGCGAAGCACTGCGCAGGTTGCGCCGGCAGTTGCGGAGCGCCAACCCGGACGGTGGATCCACGCCGGATCTCGTCGCGGCGGTGCTCGCTGGAGCTCCTGTGCCTGAGGGTGTTTCGGCCGACCTCTGCCGCCCGCTGCTCCGCGTCCGCGCCATGGTCGACGCTGCACGCAGGGGAGCGGGCGACGCGGCCGCGGAGGAAAGCCTGTGGGCTGTCTGGCGTGCCGGCGATCTCGAGCATCCCTTCGTGGCAGCCTCGCTGCGGGGCGGCCGTGCTGGTCAGCGGGCCGACAACACTCTGGACAGCGTTCTGACTCTCTTCTCCATGGCGTCCGACCTGGCCGACCGGATGCCGTTGGCCGGCGTGGACGCGTTCCTCGACCTGGTGGAGGGGCAACAGATCCCGGGCGATCCCACCGCGGGAACGACACGCCCTGCGGAGGTGGTTGCGGTGCTCTCCGCGCACGCCTCCAAGGGCTTGGAGTGGGACATGGTGTGTCTCTCCGGTGTCGCCGAGGGTCGTTGGCCGGTCCTGCGTCCGCGCGAGAGCCTGCTCGGCACCGAGGAAGTCCTCGACGCGGCAGCCGGTCTACCCCGAACGGTCGCCGGCGGTCCCGGGACGCTGCAGGAAGAGCGCCGGCTGTTCTACGTCGCCGCAACCCGGGCACGGAAGAAACTTGTCGCGACATCGGTCGACGACCAGGACACGGTGCCATCCCGATTCCTCGGCGAACTGCTGGGCCCGACGGACGACGTGGAAACCGGGTGGCCGCCGGGTATCGACGGCGGCGAACGGCGGGGTCTGCACCTGACGGATCTGGTTGCGGAGCTCCGGAGGGCGGTGACCGACCCGACCGTTCCGGAGCTCAGCGCCCAACTGGCAGCGACGCAGTTGGCACGGCTGGCTGCTGCCGGCGTCGCGGGTGCGCACCCTCGCGATTGGTACGGACTCGCGGACCGGTCGACGACGGCGCCGCCGCTGCCACCATCGGCGCCGATCTCGGTGTCGCCATCGGCGGTGGACAGTCTTGCGACCTGCTCGCTACGCGGGGTTCTCGAACGGCGCGGTGCTCGATCGGGCTCCACCCAGCAGCAGGTCGAGGGCATCGTCCTGCACGCGCTCGTGGACGGGCTCGCGAAAGGTACCCCACGGGCCGACATCGAAGCGGAGATGGAGCGCTTTCTTGCCCTCCAGACCCATCTGCCGCCGTGGCTGATCGGTAGAACTCGCAGGGCGCTCGGCTCGATGATGACCGCCGCCGAGAGCTGGATCCGGGACCTTCCGCCGGGTCGAACCCTGGCGGGATCGGAGGTCCGGCTCTCCGTTGCGGTGCCCGCCTCCGGCGAGGGGACGGACGGTGCCACGGGGTCTCGGCCTCGCGAGGTGCGGCTCGAGGGGCGGGCCGATCGACTCGACAGGACTGCGGATGGTTCGGTCATCGTCGTCGACTTCAAGACCGGAGCCACTGTTCCGTCGAAAGCGAGTGTCGTCGAGAACGCCCAACTGGCCGTCTACCAGCTGGCGTTGATGCTCGGCGCCGCGGCCGATCTGCAATGCCCCGCCGGCGTCGAGTCGCCCGACGAGCCGCCGCTCGATCCTGACGAAGAGGAGATGGTCGGTGCGTCACCGACCGCCGACGCGATGGACGGCCATCCGGAGGCGCCCGACTTCCCGCCGACGACGAACCGGCCGGGCGGAGCGGAGCTGGTGTACCTGCGGACCGGTACTGCGCAGGTCCGCCATCAACCACCGCTCGACGCGACGGCAGCGGCAGACTGGTCGACCGTCGTGCGGACGGCCGCCGAACGACTCGCCGCATCCGTCAACATCGCCCAGGAGAACAAATTCTGCGAGAGGTGCCCCGTGCGGTCGTGCTGCCCCTTGCAGCCAGAAGGTCGACAGGTGACGCGATGATCACCGCCGCCGAACTGTCCCGTGAACTCGGGTTGCCTGTGCCTACCGCGGAGCAGACAGCGGTGATCGAGGCGCCAATCGTCCCCGGTCTCGTGGTCGCCGGTGCCGGCTCGGGCAAGACCGAGACAATGGCGTCGCGGGTGGTCTACCTGGTCGCCACCGGGCAGGTTCGGCCGGAGCAGGTGCTGGGGCTGACCTTCACTCGGAAGGCGGCCGCCGCGTTGAGCCAGCGTGTCCGACGTCGGTTGCGGATGCTGGCCGCATCGGGGATCAGCGCGCTCGATGCCCAGGATCTTCTCGGGGATCCCGAGGTGGCGACCTACCACTCCTTCGGCGGGCGCCTGATCGCCGACTTCGGACCACTCGCCGGCGTCGAACCCGCATCGGCGGTCCTGACACCGACCGGAGCATGGCAACTGGCGAGGCGGGTCGTCGGGCGTTGGGACGGCGACCTGCGCACGGATCTCGGTCCGGATCAGGTCACCGAGCGGCTGCTGGCCATCTCGGGAGCTCTCGCGGACCACCTGTCGGGAGCCGGCGACCTGGAGAACGTCCTCGAGAACCTGCTCAACGCCCTACGCTCCGCGCCGCCGACGAGCCGGCAACGTAGTGCGCTGCACAGCGCCCTGGCCGATCACGTCAAGCGGTTGCAGGATCGGCAGTGGATCGTCCCGCTGACCAGAGCGTTCGCCGCGGCCAAGCGGGAGCGCGGTGTCATCGACTTCGCCGACCAGATGCAGATCGCCGCGACGTTGGTGCAGCAGCATCCGCGTGTCGGCGCCGTGCTGCGGGACAAGTACGCAGTCGTGCTGCTGGACGAGTACCAGGACACCGGGCACGCCCAGAGGGTCATCCTCAGAACACTTTTCGGTGCCGGAGCACCGGGCGCGAAGAGCGGCCACCCGGTGATGGCGGTCGGCGACCCGGTTCAGTCGATCTACTCGTGGCGTGGCGCGTCGGCTTCGAACCTGCCGCGATTCGTCACCGACTTCCCGTTGTCGAACGGGACGCCATCGCCCATCCGCCCGCTGCTGACCAGCTTCCGCAATCCGCCCGCCGTGCTCGCGCTCGCCAACGCCGTATCGGAGTCGATCAGGTCCGGGCCATCGGCACCGGTGCAGGTCGGCGAACTTCGGCCGGTGGACGGGGCGTCGGACGGTGAGGTTCGATATGGGCTCTTCCCGACGGTCGCCGACGAGGACGCCTGGCTCGCCCGAACGATCGCCCAGCGGTGGAAGGCCGCGATGGATGGTGCGGCGCCGTCACCGCCGACCACGGCGGTGCTGGTCAGGCGGCGAAGTGACATGGCCGCGACGGCCGAGGCGTTACGGGCCGAGGGGCTGCCGGTGGAGGTGGTCGGTCTCGGCGGTCTGTTGAACGAACCCGAGATCGCCGACCTGGTGGCAACGCTCCGGGTCTTGGTGGACCCCACGGCAGGCTCCGCCGCCATCCGACTGCTCACCGGCGCTCGCTGGCAGCTCGGAGTGGCGGATCTGGAGGCGCTGGCGCAGCGCGCGCGGGCCCTGGTGAAGGACAGCCGGTCGGCCGCGGAGAAGTCGGGGATCGGTCTGAGTGCGGTGCGTGCCGCTGTGGCGCAAGCACTCTCCGGAGAGGACATCGACGCCTGGTGTCTGATCGACGCCATTTCCGACCCCGGCGCGGCGGCGGGCTACTCACCCGCCGGGTACCAGCGACTGCTGAGCTTCGCCACCCACCTGCGGCGGCTCCGGAGCCGCCTCGGTCAGCCGCTGCCTGACCTGATCGCCGACCTCGAACGCGCGACCGGCCTTGACGTGGAGGTGCAACTGGGTTCACCCGCGGGCCGCGCACACCTCGATGCGTTCGCCGACGTGGTGGCCGACGTCGCCGCGACCGGGGCGGGTCCGACGGAGCTGCTGGACTACCTCGATGCGGCCGCTGAACGGGAGGACGGCCTCACACCCGGGGAGGTGGCCGCCTCGGCCGACCGGGTGCAGGTGCTGACCGTGCACGCGGCGAAAGGACTCGAGTGGGAGATCGTCGCGGTCCCGCACCTCACGGACGGCGTGTTTCCGGTGACCAGGGGCAGCACCTGGCTCGGTGACGCGGGTCAGTTGCCACCGGACCTGCGCGGTGACCGTGACGAGTTGCCGCAGCTGAAGCTGCCCACGGACGGGGACCAGAAGGAGGTCGCGGACGCACTCGCCGAACACTCGGCCGACTTCGCTCGGTTGCGCCTGCTCGAGGAACGGCGACTGCTCTACGTCGCCCTCACCCGCGCAGAGCGGGTGCTGCTGCTCTCGGGCCATCACTGGGGCGCGACGACGAGCCGGCCCGCCGGTCCGAGCGAGTTCCTGCTGGACTGCGCGGCACAGCTGCGCCCGGCCGTCGAGCCGGACGCCTGGGCTCCGGCGCCGAACGCCGCCGACGCCAACCCGCTGACCACCACGCCGCGCACGGCTGTGTGGCCGGTCGACCCTCTGGGCCCTCGGCGCAGCGACGTCCGGGCCGGCGCCGACCGGGTGCTCGCAGCCATTGCGGCCCCAGCACTCTCGGAACCGCCGCGTGAAGACCAGCCCGCGACTGGACGCACCTCCGCGGAGGAGCCGGACCCGTTCGGTTGGGCAGCCGACGTGAGCACCCTGCTCGCCGAGCGCACGGCCGTAAACCACGGCTCCGTCGACGTCGAGCTACCGGGCACCCTGTCCGTCTCGGCGCTCGTCGACCTCGCCAACGACCCTCAGTTGTTGGCGCGGCGGCTCCGGCGTCCCGTTCCGCTCGAGCCGACGCCAAACAGCCGACGGGGCACCGCGTTCCATCAATGGCTCGAACGCTTCTACGGCGGCGAGGCACTGCTCGACGTCCGCGACCTGCCGGGTTCCGGTGATCACTGGGCGGCGGAGGATGCCGACTTCGACGACCTGCGGCGCCGGTTCCTCGAGTCGCCCTGGGCGAATCGTGTCCCGGCGGAGGTCGAGGTGCCGTTCGCCACCCACATCGGCGGGATCGGGATCCGCGGCAGGATCGATGCGGTCTTCGCCGACGCGGACGGAGGCGTCACGGTCGTCGACTGGAAGACGGGACGGCCCCCACCTGCGGCCAGACGCGCGGCGGCCGCCGTGCAGTTGGCCTGCTATCGATTGGCGATCGCGGAGCTGCGGCAGGTACCGCTCGCGCTGGTCCGGGCCGCTTTCCACTATGTCCCCACCGGCACCACCATTGCGCCCGTGGACCTGCTCGACGTCGACGGCATCGGCGACCTGATCGCAGCGGCGACCGGGTCGCCCGATGCTGTGCCATTTCCGGGGTGACGCCGCTGAACCCGACCGTTGGCGAGGTGACACCTCGAGGGGCTGCCATTTGTAGGGTGGCGCGATGACGACCGAGCAGCCCCGGCGCCGCGCCGTCGTGCTCCGCGGTCGGCCGCTGCCCACCGACCGCGCGGCCGTGATGGCGATCGTCAACCGCACACCGGACTCGTTCTTCGATGCCGGGGCGACCTTCGACGAGTCCGCTGCCCTCGACGCCGTGCACCTCGCGGTGGATGAGGGTGCCGATCTGGTGGACATCGGGGGCGTGAAGGCCGGGGTCGGCCGGGAGGTCGACATCGTCGAGGAGATCGGGCGGGTGGTGCCGTTCATCGGCCGGGTTCGCGAGCTGTTTCCGGACCTGGTGATCAGCGTCGACACCTGGCGCTCGCCGGTGGCGACGGAGGCGTGCCTCGCCGGTGCCGACCTGATCAACGACACCTGGGCCGGCGCCGATCCGGCGCTGGGGGAGGTAGCGGCTCGTTTCGGCGCAGGAATTGTCTGTTCGCACACCGGAGGAGCCGCACCCCGAACCAACCCGTATCGGGTGCGGTACCACGACGTCGTCGCCGCCGTCATCGAGGAGACCACCGCAGCGGCCGCGAGGATGGTCACGGCCGGGGTTCCCCCGGCAGGCATCCTGATCGATCCCACCCATGACTTCGGCAAGAACACCTGGCACGGCCTCGAGCTGGTCAACCGCACCGACGAACTCGTCGCCACCGGCTGGCCGGTGCTGATGGCGCTGTCCAACAAAGACTTCGTCGGGGAGACCCTGGACCTCCCGGTCGACCAGCGACTGGAGGGCACGCTCGCTGCGACCGCCATCGCCGCATGGCAGGGCGCCGCCATCTTCCGTGCCCACCAGGTCCGCCCCACCCGCCGGGTCGTCGACATGGCGGCAGCGATCAGCGGGACACGCGCGCCGCTGGCGGCGCGCCGCGGACTGGTCTGAGACGACCGCCATCCGGACCACGGTCATCAGCCAGGGCGACCAGGTGGGCGTCCGCGCTCGATCCCGCGGCCTCGCCACCGCGGCACTGTCGGCCCGGCATGGCACGATCGAGCGGTGACCACAGTCCTGCAGTACTTGGTGATCGCCGCCGTGATCGGCCTGGTGATCTTCGGCATTGCGGTGGTCATCTTCGGACGAGGCGAACAGATGGCGCCGCTGTCGCCGCGCGCCTCACCCACCGAGTTGCCCGACGAAGGCATGACGGGGGACGACGTCCGCTCGATGAGGTTCGCGATGGCTCTGCGCGGCTACCGGATGAGCGACGTCGATTGGGCGCTCGAACGGATGGCTGACGAACTGGATCGACTGAAAAGCCAGGTCACAGCGCTGTCCGGTGGGTTGGAGCGGCAGGTTTCCGCTCCGGAGGGCACCGACGGCGAGCCCGCCGTGCCCGCCTTGAGTCCAGCGCCGCCGCCCGATCGAGCGACTGACCCCGTCACCGATGCGGGGGCCGATCTGGTTCCCGACGCCACCAACGAGTTCAGCAGCGGAGCGCGATCATGACTGTGCGGGTAGAGGCCTCCGTCGTCCTGCGCGCAGATCCAGAAGCGGCCTTCGCTGCGATGGCGGACGTCCGCGCGCAGGAGAAGTGGATCTTCGCCACGACCATGTACGCCGTCGAGAGTGCGGCATCTCCACCGCAGGTCGGCTCCCGGATCGCTGCCTTCACGGGCTTCTGGAGCATCGGGTTCCTGGACACCATGACGGTGACCGAGTACGACCCACCGCGGCGATGGGTGATGGACAAGGACGGCGCACTACTGCACGGCGTCGGCATCATGCAGGTGGAGCCGCTTCGCGAGGGTTGCCGCGTCAGCTGGGTCAACGAGCTCGATCTGCCCTTCGGCATCTTGGGTAGGGTCGGCTGGCCGGTCGCCCGCCCACTTGCCAGGCTGGCCTTGACGGCGGCGCTCCGACGAATGGGGCGGCTCATCGATCAAGGGGTCCTGCCGTTGGCCCCGGCTCCGGCGCCGGCGCTGCACCGTCCACCCGATCAGCACGCCGTGACGACATGACGGCCGACCGGGAAGCCCCCGCTGAGACACCCGCGCCCCCCGCGCCGCCCGCGTCCACCCACCTGGGCGAGGACGGGCGGGTCAGGTGTTGGTGGGGGAGCAGTGCCCCGGAGTACCTCGAGTACCACGACCATGAGTGGGGCGTCCCGCTGCACGGTGACGACGCGCTGTACGAGCGGCTCTGCCTCGAAGCGTTCCAGTCCGGCCTGAGTTGGCTGACCATCCTGCGCAAGCGTGCCGACTTCAGGCGTGCGTTCGACGGTTTCGCCATCGACCGGGTAGCCGGCTACGACCACACCGATGTCGAGCGGCTGATGGCCGATGCGTCGATCGTCCGCAACAGGGCGAAGATCGAGGCCGCGTTGAACAACGCCCGGATCGCGGCCGAGATGGATCCTGGTCTGGACGAACTGTTGTGGTCGTTCGCGCCGACAGCATCCCGCAGCCGTCCGTCGACGATCGCCGATCTCCAGGCGATCACACCTGAATCAACCGCGATGGCGAAAGAACTCAAGCGTCGGGGGTTCAGATTCTTCGGCCCGACGACGGCCTACGCCCTGATGCAGGCCACCGGGATGGTTGACGACCACGTCAGAGGATGTTGGCGCGCGTCCGACTGAGCCCGTGCCGACCGGAGGACCGGTCCCGGCCGATCAGCGAGCGGCTGTCGCGCCGCGCTTGCCGCGGGGCTGAAGTGCCGGCTTCTCGGGCGTTGCCGAGCCGCGGGCGGCCTTGACCGGCCGGGCCGAACGCGATGACGCCCTGCTGGCCGCGGGTCGACCGGCGGCCGGTTCATCCGCGCCGCCGGGAACGGCAGCTTCCGGAGCCCCCGAGTCATCGGTCTCCGAGCCGCCGGTGTCTGAGGTACCAGTCTCCGAGACAGCGGGCTGCGCGTCGTCGGACGTCGAATTCTCGTTCTCAGACCTGCTGGCGCTGTCCTCGCCGCCGGACACATTGATGACCGCGACGCCGGATTCGAGATCGATCCGCAGGTCGCCGTCCTTGGCGTTCCCCTCTTCCTCGCGTCGCGCGGCCTTCGCCTGGCGTTCCTCGAGTTCGTGGCGCATGCCGGGGTTGAACAGCGCCCCCAGTTCACCCATCGGTCCCACCAGGCCAGGCTACGGCACCGTCGAACCACCGGCGCTGCCGACGCAAAACGCAAACTCACCGCCCGTCGAACCGCGGAGTCACCGTCCGCTGAATCGCGTGGGCGCCGTCCGCTCCAGCTCGCAGTCACCGTCCGCTGGACCGCGTGGGCGCGTCCGCTCCAGCTCGAGTCACCGTCCGCCGGACCGCGGAGTCACCGTCCGCTGGACCGTGGAGTCACCGTCCGCTGAAACGCGGAGGGCGCTTCTCCACGAAGGCGGTGATGGCTTCGTGATGGTCTGGAGAGGCGAAGCATTCGACCTGGGCCCGATCCTCGAAGGCGAGTGTGGAGGCCAGGTCGGATTGGGCGCCGTGTTGCAGAGATGCCTTGATCCAGCCGTAGGCCCGCGTCGGTCCGGCCGCCAGCCTGGCCGCGAGTGTCGCCACAGCATCGCCCAGTTCGGCGTCCGGGACGACGTCGTCGACCATTCCGATTCGCAGCGCCTCTGTTGCACCGACCCGCTCGCCCAGCAGCATCATCCTGGCGGCGCGGCCGTGACCGATCAGCCTCGGCAGCACGAAGGAGGCTCCCGTGTCCGCGGACAGCGCCACACCGGCGAACGCCATCGAGAAAGACGCGGACTCGGCGGCGATCCGGAGGTCGCACGCGAACGCCAGCCCCGCGCCGGCACCGGCGGCGGCGCCGTTCACCGCGGCGACGACCGGTTTCGGCATCCCGGTCACCGCGACGACCAGCGGGTTGTAGAACTCGCTGACGGTCGTGCCCACCCGCGGGTCGCGGGCGGAGACCAACGCGAGATGCTCTTTCAGGTCCTGACCGGCGCAGAACGCGCGGCCGGAGCCGGTGATCACCACCGCCCGGACCGAGGGATCGCCCGCGGCGGCGTCCAACGCGGCCAGCAGGGCAGTCTTCAGGGCAAGGTTGAACGAGTTGAACGCGGACGGCCGGTTGAGGGTCACCGTGCGGACGCCCTCGGTGTCGGTGACCAGGACCGGCGGCTCAGCGGCCGGATCGGACGGTGACGACTGCTGGGTGGTCATCGCGGTGGTCTCCTCGGGGTGGGGCGGGTTTTCGGGGTGGGCGAACGTGTTCGTGGCGAGAGTGAGGTCGGGCGGTCGAACGGCGTCCATCATCGCCCGCCGGCCGAAGGAGCGCGGACCGGCCGTCGACCGGGCGGGAACCGTGCGCCGAATACGTCCGCCCGACCCGGGAAGATCGCCGCCGTTGCCCCTGGCGAGGCCCGATCATCCCGCCGGAGGGCGGTATTTCTGCGGATCGGCGCACCTGGTTTCAACCAATGCGCCCTCATGAGGGAGAATGGAGCGTCCGCGGTGAGCCGCGGCGATACGCCGAACGGAACGCCGTCCGGCCGAAAGATTCACGTGAGTTCTGGAGGGAGTCGCACATGGCGGCCATGAAGCCCCGTACCGGGGATGGTCCTCTCGAAGTGACCAAGGAGGGCCGCGGCATCGTCATGCGTGTTCCGTTGGAAGGCGGTGGGCGGCTGGTCGTTGAGATCTCCGCCGACGAGGCCTCCGCCTTGGGTGATGCGCTGAAGGCTGTCGTCGTCAAGTAGGCCGATTTTCGGCACGCAGGAGTGGTTCCGAGCACCGCGCATTCGCCCGGGATCCGATCCTTGATTCCAGGGATCGGGTCCCGGGCGTTCCCGTGACTGAGGGGCACGAGCCGTGTCTGAGGGGCACGAGCCGTGTCTGAGGGGCACGAGCCGTGTCTGAGGGGCACGAGCGGGTGGCTCATGGAAATCAGTGCCCGAGGCGAATGAGTCCTACCCAACGGGACGAAGCCGGGTCCGGGCGGACCGAGAGGACCGACGGGTGCCCGAGCCGAACGAGCAACGAGCCGTGCCCGCCTCAGACCCTCCGATCCGCTCAGCCCAGCACGGACCGGTAGAGCCCAACGGTCTGCTCGGCGATGGCCGTCCAGCTGAACTCGTCGACCGCCCGCTCGCGTCCGGCCATCCCGTACGCCCGAGCCCGCTCGGGGTCGCGGACCAGATCGTTCACCGCCGTCGCCAGGTCCTGCTCGAAGGCCCGGCCGTCCTTGCTGTCGTAGTGCACCAGCAGGCCCGTTTCCCCGTTGTTGACCACTTCGGGGATCCCGCCGACATCGCTGGCCACCACGGCCGCGCCGCACGCCATCGCCTCGAGGTTGACGATCCCCAGTGGCTCGTACACCGACGGGCAGACGAAGACCGTCGAGGCCGACAGCACCTGCTTCACCTCGGGCAGCGTCAGCATCCCGTCGAACCAGAAGACGCCGGACCGTCGGGCCTGCAGTTCGGCGATCGCGGCGGCGGTCTCCTCGGCGATCTCCGGGGTGTCGGGGGCGCCGGCGCACAGCACGAGCTGCACGTCGGGATCGAAGTGGTGGGTGGCTGCCACGAGGTGGCCGACGCCCTTCTGCCGGGTGATCCTGCCGACGAAGGAGGCGATCGGCTTGCTGACGTCGACCCCCTTGTCGGTCAGGATCGAGCGTTCCTCGGTTCGCTGGTAGATCTCGGTGTCGATTCCGTTCCGGATGACGTGCACCTTCTCCGGATCGAGCGCCGGGTAACTCTCGAGGATCCCTCCGCGCATCCCGGAGGAGACCGAGATGATCGCGTCGGCACCCTCGTATGCGGTCTTCTCGGCCCACGACGACACCCGGTACCCGCCACCGAGCTGTTCGGCCTTCCACGGCCGGTGCGGCTCGAGCGAGTGCGCCGTGATGACATGCGGGATCCCGTGCAGCAACTTGCCGATGTGACCGGCCATGTTCGCGTACCAGGTGTGCGAGTGCAGCAGTTCGACGTTGCCGGTGGCCGCCACCATGGACAGGTCGACCGACAGCGTGGTGAGAGCGGGGTTCGCCCCGATCAGGGCGGGAGCGGGCTGATGTCCGGTTGCGCCCGGCCGATCGTCGCCGAACGCATGCACGTCGACGTCGATCAGCTTGCGGAGTTCGCGGGCGAGATATTCGACGTGAACACCGGCCCCTCCATAGACATCCGGCGGGAATTCACGGGTCAGGATCGCGGTATGCACGTCGGCAATCTATCCAGAGCCCCCGAGGTGCGCAGGCTGAACCCCGCCGAACGGAACGCGGTTTCGGGCACGGTGGGACGAAACGCCGACGCCTGCCACCGAACGGTGGGTCCCGCGTGCGAGACCAACAGGGCGCCGCTAGGGTCAGCGCCATGGCCAAGCCCAAGGTTCTCGGCATCGTGTTGGCAGGCGGCGAAGGAAAACGGTTGTGGCCCTTGACGGCCGACCGCGCCAAACCGGCGGTTCCGTTCGGCGGTAACTTCAGACTCATCGATTTCGTGCTGTCGAACCTGGTGAACGCCGGGTATCTCAAGATCTGTGTGCTGACGCAATACAAGTCGCATTCACTCGACAGGCACATCACCACGACCTGGCGGATGAGCCAGATGATCGGCAACTACGTCACGCCGGTTCCCGCGCAGCAGCGCCTCGGGCCTCGTTGGTACACCGGCTCGGCGGATGCCATCCTGCAGTCGCTGAACCTCGTGTATGACGAAAAGCCCGATTACCTCGTCGTTTTCGGTGCCGATCACGTGTACCGCATGGACCCGTCGCAGATGGTCACCGACCACATCGCCACCGGCGCGGAGGCCACCGTCGCCGGGATCCGGGTGCCCCGGCACGAGGCAACCGCTTTCGGCGTGATCAAGACTGCCGCGGACGGCATCCGCATCGACGGGTTCCTGGAGAAGCCGGCGGATCCGCCGTCGGTGCCCGACGATCCGGACGTTGCCTATGCCTCCATGGGCAATTACGTGTTCTCCACCGACGCGCTGATCGAGGCGCTGAAGATCGATGCGGCCGACGAGTCGTCCATCCATGACATGGGCGGCAACATCATTCCGTATTTCGTCAACCGCGGCAGCGCCCATGTGTACGACTTCGCCCGCAACGACGTCCCCGGCGCGACCGACCGGGACCGTGGCTACTGGCGGGACGTCGGCACGCTCGACGCCTACATGGACGCGCACATGGACCTGGTGTCGATCGAGCCGATCTTCAATCTGTACAACCGGGACTGGCCCATTCTCAGCTTCCCCGCTGCCCTGCCGCCGGCGAAGTTCGTCGAGGACGGAACGGCCCGGGACTCGATGATCGGAGCGGGCACGATCATCTCCGGTGCCACGGTGACGAAGTCGGTCGTCAGCGACGACGTCAGGATCGGTACCGGCGCGAAGGTGGACGGCTCGGTCATCCTGCCCGGCGTCCGGATCGGCCGGAATGCGGTGGTGCGCAACAGCATCCTGGACAAGAACGTCATCGTGCCGGACGGTGCATCGGTCGGCGTCGATGCGGACCTGGACAGCGACCTCTACTCGGTGAGCCCCGGTGGCATCACCGTCGTGGGCAAGGGCGTGACGATCGGTAAGGGCAGGTCCTGAGTGGCCGCTCCCCGTCAGGGGAGCGGCGCCGCGTCACAGTGTGGCGTGCGGCGCCGCGTCACGGCGTCGGGTGCGGCAGTCGCGCCGGGCAGCCCTGCGTCATGAAGTCGGCGTTGTACTCGAAGTGCCAGGCCTCGTTGTCGTAGATCCGGCACCATCCCAACGACCCCTTGGTGCCTTCGAGCCACGTGTAGGCGGCGTAGGGCTGGACGTCGATGGCCAGACCCAGCACGTGCGCCGATTTCGCGGGCGGTAGGACGTACTGCGCTGCCATCGCCTCGCCGTACTGGGTGACGTACTCGTCGTAGGTCTCCTGCTGTTGCGCCCGGCTCCGTTTGCCGTCCGCGAGGCACAGCTCGATGTCCGCGGCTGCGGCCGCCGCGTCGGCGGCGAGCCAGGCGGCGGCGGCGTCGGCGCGCATACCGGTGGGTTTCTCGTCGGCGTACTGCTCGTTGCCCTCGCAGCGCGGCCCGCCGTCGTCACCCGGGAGGTCGGGGTCGGCCGGGTCGGAGCCGGCGGCTGCCGCGGCCGCCGCGGCGTCCTTCGCTGATTGCGCGGCCGCCGACGATGCCGCCCGGGCCGCTGCAGAGGCGCTCGCCGCCCTCGAGGCGTCCGCTTCCCGCGAAGACGCGGCTGCGGACGCTGCCGCCTGGGCCGCCGACGACCGCGACGCTTCGGCCGCGGATCGGGCGACGGCCGCGGACGACGACGCAACCGCGGCGGCGGACGACGCGGCAGCCGCCGCAGCGGCGGATGCCGAAGACACCGCTGCCGACGAGGCCGCGGCGGCAGCGGACGACGACGCGAGCAACTCGGCCTCCGACGCGCCACACCCGGCCAGCGCGAGGCCGGCGGCGAGTACGGCAGCGGATGCGACGGCGCCGGCCCGGGTGAGCGAGCGGCCGCGGGTCACCGGCGGTTGACCGCCGCGAGCAGGCCGTCGCCCAGCGGGATCATCACGGCGGCGAGAGTCTCGTCGTCGCGGATCAGCCGGCCGGCCTCGCGGACCGCAACGGTCTCGTCATCGCGCTGGGTTGGATCAGCCACCTTGTCGCCGGCCAGCGCACCATCGATCACCAGCACCCCGCCCGGGCGGAGCAGCCGGAGCGCTTCGGCGACGTACTGCGGGTACTCGGTCCGGGCGCCGTCCACGAACACCAGGTCGTAGGCGCCGTCGGTCAGCCGGGGAAGCACGTCCAGCGCGCGGCCGTTGATCAACCTGGTCCGGGTGGGACCGACGCCGGCCTCGGTGAAGGCCTTCTTGGCGGCCCGGTGGTGCTCCGCCTCGACGTCGATGGAGGTGAGGATTCCGTCCGCGGCCATCCCGGCCAACAGGTGGAGTCCGCTGACACCGGCACCGGTGCCGATCTCCACGACGGATCGGGCGCCGATCGCGGCGGCCAGGAAGGTCAGTGCCGCGGCACCGCCGGATCCGATGGGGACGCAGCCGAGGTCGGCGGCGCGACCACGGGCGGCGAGCACGACTTCACCCTCCGGCACGAAGAACTCGGCGTAGGACCGGCTGGTGGTCACCGGAAACCTCCTGGGTGCGGCAAACGGGCGGGAACGGAGAACGGGAGGAGATGCGGGCAACCGGAACCATCGCAGATCGGTAGGCCCGTGTCCCGCCGCAGAACCTACCGGCACAGGCCATCCGATCCGAACAGGCACACCGCTGCCCGTCCGACCAGGCACGCCAGATGCGTGTTCGGCACCGTTCACACCCCGCTCACAACCATCCCAGGAACAATCATCGGACTGCGGTCGTTCGACCGTTCAGACCCCGGAGGTGGTTTCGCTGTACAGCCTGCCCGTGCCGATCGGCCCTTCTGCGGCCGGTCCCGACGCGTCATCAGCAGATGACGCGGTCGCAACGGCGCCCGATGCTGCACCCGCCGAATGGACCCCGCCACCCTGGGAAGACATCGTTCGTGAGCACGGCGACCGCGTGTACCGCCTCGCCTACCGGCTCTCCGGCAATACGCACGACGCCGAGGACATCACCCAGGAGACCTTCATCCGGGTCTTCCGTGCCCTGAACAACTACCGCCCCGGGTCGTTCGAGGGGTGGCTGCATCGGATCACCACCAACGTTTTCCTGGACCTCGTCCGACGCCGGCAACGCATCCGGATGGAGGCCCTGCCGGAGGAGACGGACCGGATCGCCGGCCGTGAGCCCTCCCCGGAACAGGCCTTCAGTGATGCCAACCTCGATCCCGATCTACAGGCGGCGCTCGACGACTTGCTGCCCGAGTTCCGGGCCGCCGTGGTGCTGTGCGACGTCGAGGGCCTCTCCTACGAGGAGATCGGCGAGACGCTCGGGGTGAAACTGGGTACCGTGCGATCGCGAATCCATCGGGGCCGGTTGGCCCTTCGGTCAGGTCTCGAACGACGGCGCGCAGAGCGTGCCGACCAGAACGGTCCGGTCGACAGGAGCGGTTCGGAGGCGGTGCGATGACAGCGGGTTTCGCGGATCACCTCAATCTCGACGCCGTCGTCGCCTTCGCCGACGGCGAAATGCCGCTTGTCGCCTACCAGCGCGCCGCCGCGCATGTCGCCCGGTGCCCGCAGTGCGAGTACGAGGTCAACCAGCAGGTCGCGGCGCGGTCGTGGCTGCGTGCCGCCGGAACCCCGTCGATGCCGCCGAGCCTGCTGGACAGTCTGAAGTCGATTCCCGTCGCGCTGCCAGCGGACCGGCCGGTCGGCGATGTCACGATCGACCCGCGCACAGGTCGTGCGGTCCGTCCCGGGGACGATTCCCGCAGCACCCATCTCGCCAGGCGATTCAGGTTCCTCGGAGCCGGTGCGCTGGTTGCCGGGCTCGCGGTCGGCGCTCTGGTGGCGGGGGCCGAGCAGGCCGACCGGGACCGCCCGGGCAGCGACCACCTGGTCAGCGGGGTCGAGACCCAGTTCGTCGTGCCGGTCGAACTGCACAGGCAGTAGCCCCGGTTCCGGAGAGTCAGTACCGCCGGTCAGAGCCTGTCGAGAGGTCACCGCACAGATGAACACCCCCGATCCCGGTGAGTCCGCCACCGGCGGGACGCCGGCGGAGCCGCTCGTCCCGGCCGGCGCTGCCGCCTCCCGGAACGGCCGCCCGCGGCTGAACCCGAAGCCGCTCTGGAAGCCACCCGTTGATCCGCTGCAGGCGGGCGCCTTCGGCCGGCCGGGAGGAGTGGGTGGGTCCTTCGCGCCTCGCCGATCGAACGGCCCTGTCCCGCTGGGTGCAGCGCCGGTGCCCGAGTACCTCGAGGACGCCTTCGGCCGGCCGCCGGGATCGCACGAGAGCCTTCCCCGGCCGCTCACCGCGAGCGCCGGCTCCGAGACCCTCGACCCGCCCCGCGATCCGTGGTCGGATCCCACCGCCGGCGCCCGGCTCGGCCCTCCCGCGCTGCGGCCCGAGCAGGCGCTGTCGCCGGAACTGCGACCGGCGGAACGCTTCTCGTTCCGGCAGGCGCTGTTCGATCGCAAGCTGCGGCCCTCGGCGCTGATCGGACTGCTGGTGACGGCTCTGGTCATCGGCGGGGTCGGTGCCGTGATCGGGGTGCTTGCCGCGAACAGGTTGCCGGCCAGTGTCACCGACCCGCAATTCCAGCTGGCCGCCGTCGCACCGTCGGTCAACCGGGAGCCGGGGTCGGTTGCCGACATCGCCGCCCGCGTCCTACCGTCCGTCGTCTCGCTGGAGATCCGGACCGGCGACGTCGGCGAGACCGGTTCCGGCGTGGTGATCGACCGCAACGGCTACATCCTGACGAACAACCACGTCGTCTCCACCGCGGCAACCGACCCGTCGGCGGAGCTCACGGTCATCTTCGACGACGGCAAGCAGAGCCGGGTGCCCGGCATCATCGTCGGGCGCGACCCGTTGACCGACCTGGCCGTACTCAAGGTCGATGTCAGCGGCGCCACCGTCGCCCAGCTGGGCGACTCCGCATCGCTCTCGGTCGGGGACCCTGTCATCGCCATCGGTTCGCCGCTGGGGCTCGCCGGCACCGTCACCACCGGCATCGTCTCCGCGAAGGACCGGCCGGTGCGGCTGCAGGGGGGCGGTTCGGACACCGACGCCGTCATCGACGCGGTGCAGACCGACGCCGCGGTGAACCCCGGCAACTCCGGTGGGCCGCTGGTCAACTCGGCAGGTGCCGTCGTTGGCATCAACACCGCGATCAGGACGTTGGGCGGCGAGTCGAGCGGCTCGATCGGACTCGGGTTCGCCATCCCGATCACCATGGCCAGGAGCGTCGCCGAGCAGATCATCAAGTCCGGGACCGTGCAGCACTCCACGATCGGGGTCAACGCCCGGTCGGCGACCGACGGCGTGACGGACGGCGCCCAGGTGCAGAACGTCCAGCAGGACGGGCCGGCCGCCGCCGCCGGCATCGCCGAAGGCGACGTCATCACCAAAGTCGGGGATCGTGCAGTCGGGAACGCCGACGAGCTGGTGGTCGCCGTGCGGCAAAACGCCGTCGGCAGCACGGTTCCCGTCGTGCTACTCCGCGACGGCCGGCAGATGACGGTGAACGTCACACTGGGGGCGCAGTAACGCCGCGCGGCGTCCGTACCCGATCGGTCGCAGCCGACGTCAGGACGGCGCGGGCTATCCTGGCCCGGTCGGTCCGACAAGGGAGGAGGCCGGCATATGTTCGGCCTGTCCTGGGGTCAGATCGCCATCATCGTGCTCGTCGGCGTCTTCGTGCTCGGTCCCGAACGCATCCCGACGGCCGTGAGCTGGGTGATGACCACCCTGCGCAAGGTGCGGACGATGGCCGCCGGAGCGCAGGCCGAACTGCGCCGCGAGATCGGCCCCGAGCTCGACGAGCTACGGCGCCAGGTCGCCGACCTGCAGTCGCTCAAGGAGATCCAGGATCTCCGCGACCTGCGAGACCTGCACCCCAAGCGGTTGATCGGAAAGAACATCCTGGGCGACGAGTTCTCCGGCGGGATCACCGGATTCCTGGGGCTGGGTGCCCAACCGGATGCCGCCGGCGTGAATCCCTCGGTGAGCAACGGTGGCACGAGCAACGGCGGCGTTACCAGCGGCAGCACGTCCAACGGCAGCGATGGGCCACCGCCGCACCTGCCACCCTCGATGGTCAAGCAGGGTCAGCCCGCACCGACGCTCGCCGCCCCCAAACTGGTGGGCGGCGCGCCGCCGCGCCCGGTCCGAACCCTGGAAGACGGGGAGCGCCCACCGTTCGACCCCGACGGCACCTGACGCATCCGATTGCCGAGCGAGCCGCACGACGGGCGAGCCGGAACCAGGCGAGCCCGTCTACCGACGGGCCGGCGCGATTCCCAGCGAGACCCCGGCCAGCGGACGGTTCCTCGCGGCCAGCGCGCTCGCCACTCCGTTCAGCGCCTCGGTCGCCGGACTCGAACCGGCAGCCAGCACCAGCGGGACGCCGGCGTCACCGGCGGTGCGCAGTTCGACCTCGAGCGGGATCCGTCCGAGCAGCGGCACTGTCGTGCCGGTCAGCCGGCTCAGCGAGTCCGCGACGGTCTGCCCACCGCCCGCGCCGAAGATCTCCAGCACGGTGCCGTCGGGGAGCGTCATCGCCGACATGTTCTCGACGACGCCCGCGATCCGCTGCCGGGTCTGGGTGACGATCGCGCCCGCCCGTTCGGCCACCTCGGCGGCAGCCGTCTGCGGGGTGGTGACGACCAGGATCTCGGCGGTGGGGATCAGCTGTGCGGTGGAGATGGCGATGTCGCCGGTGCCGGGCGGCAGGTCGAGCAGCAGTACGTCGAGGTCGCCCCAGAAGACGTCGGCGAGGAACTGTTGTAGGGCCCGGTGCAGCATCGGCCCCCGCCAGACGACGGGCACGTTGCCGTCCACGAACATTCCGACGCTGATCACCTTGATGCCGTGTGCGAGCGGCGGCAGGATCATCTCGCCGACCCTGGTCGGCCGTGCGGTCACGCCCAGCATGCGCGGGATGGAGAAGCCGTAGACGTCGGCGTCGAGGACACCCACCGCCAATCCCTTGGCCGTGAGCGCGGCGGCGAGGTTGACGGTCACCGTCGACTTGCCCACGCCGCCCTTCCCGGATGCGATCGCGTAGACCCGGGTGCGCGACTCGGGGCGCGCGAAGGGGATCTCCTTCGTCGCGCCGCCGCGCAGGTTGTCCCGCAGCGCGGTGCGCTGATCGTCGGTCATCACGCCCAGGGTCAGCCGCAGGTCGGTCACTCCGGGCACCGCGCGAACGGCCGCGGTGACGTCGTTGGTGAGCGTGTCGCGCAGCGGGCACGCGGCGATCGTCAACAACACGGTCAGCGTGACGACCCCGTCCGCGTCCACCGTGAGGGTGTCGACCATCCCCAGGTCGGTGATCGGTCGCCGGATCTCGGGGTCCTTGACGGTGGCGAGCGCGGTACGAACGTCCTCGGCGGTGACAGCCATGATTCCTTCTGGAGTAGCGGGACTGGAGATGCTGGTCCGGCCGCGGCGCGCACGGAGCGGCAGCAGCGGCTCCAGGCTACGTCAGCGGCAGCGGATGTCCCGGCTCGCGGCCGACGCCGGCTCGCGGCGTCCGATGAGACCACTCCCATGGCATGCACACGTCTGTGTGCAAGCATGAATCGACTAGGAGGTGGTCTGTTGTGACCTCACCGATCGGATTCCGTGGAACCGCGGCAGTGCCGAACCTGCCGACCCCGCCCACCGGGTTTGCGGTGGCCGCGTACCCCACATACGCCAGCGCCCAGGCCGCGGTCGAGCACTTGATCAAGCAGGACTTCAACATCCAGGACGTCACCATCGTCGGTTCGGACCTGCAGTTGGTGGAGCGGGTCACCGGCCGGCTGACCGCCGGCAAGCTGGCCGCCGCCGGTGCCGCATCCGGCGCGTGGGTCGGCCTGTTCGTTGGCCTGCTGATGTTCGTGTTCTCGCCGGTGCAGGGCGGCATCCTGCTGCTCATCCTGGCCTCCGTTGCCATCGGCGCCGTGTTCGGATCCGTGATGGGCTACCTCGGCTATTCGGTGGCCAAGGGCAGGCGCGATTTCACCTCGGCGTCTCAGGTCGTCGCCCGCCGGTACGACGTGCTCTGCCAACCGCGGACCGCGGAGCAGGCGCGCGACATCCTGTCCCGGATGGAGCTCGGCCGCCGCGGCTGACGCCTTCCGCCCCGACACCGAAAACGGCCCGCCTCCGAAATGGAGACGGGCCGTTTCGCGTGCCGGGCTCAGGCGAGGGCCTTGGCCTTCAGCTGATTGAACTCGGCCTGGTTGATGGTGCCGCTGTCCAGCAGAGCCTTTGCGTCGGCGATGTGCTCGGCCGGCGACTTGCCACCGCCGCTGGTGGCGGCGACATGCTTGATGTAGGCATCGGTCTCACTGCGGGCTTCCTTGACGGCGGCCACCTGACGCTCCGACATCCCACGGCCGCGGGCGATGATGTACACCAGCGCGGTCAGGTAGGGCAGGAAGATCAGGAAGACGATCCAGACCGCCTTCAGCCAGCCGCTGAGCTCCCGGTCACGGAAGAGGTCCGTCAGGATGTAGAAGAGGACGAACAGGTAGGCGACGAAGACGAAGCTCCAGATCACCACCCAGATGACGCTCCAGAAGTTTTCCAACTCTGCTTTCCTCCAGTTCGTGGCCGAGGGAGCCCGACCGGTGTGACACTGCGTAGTTGTGTCGTTGTGCGGACGAATTGGGCGGTGCGCCCGATCCGCACAGGATCGTGGCACATGGGACGACCCGTACAGAACACATCGTGCGCCCGGCGAGCTACATTTTGGTCACAACTCGACCAAGCACCGGTGAATTGACCCATCAGGCAGGCAATCTCGCCCGAAGTGGGTAGCCCTGCGGTCGGCTCTAGAGCCAGCCGCGGCGGCGCAACAGCAGGAAGAGCAGCCCGCACATGCCGAGGATGATGCCGAGGGCCATCGGGTACCCGTAGGTCCAGCTCAGTTCCGGCATGTGCTCGAAGTTCATCCCGTAGATACCGGCGAGCGCGGTGGGAACCAGCGCGATCGCGGCCCACGCGGAGATCTTTCGCATGTCCTCGTTCTGTCGGGTGGTGACCTCGGCAAGGGCCGCACTGACCAGGGTGGTGAGCATTTCGTCGAAGTTCGACACGCGTTCGGTGACCACCGAGAGGTGGTCCTCGACGTCACGGAAGTACTCGCGGATCTCGGCGGGTACCAGTTGGTGCGGAGTGCCGGACAAGGCACGCAGCGCCGGTGTGAGCGGTGTCACCGCACGGCGAAGACCCAGGATCTCCCTCTTCAACAGGTAGATCTGTTCGATGTCGACGGACTTCTCGGTGGTGAAGATGGAGTTCTCCATCTCGTCGATGTCGTCCTCCACCGCCTCGACGACGGAGACGTACTCGTCGATGATCCGGTCGGCGATCGCGTGCATGACGGCCGCCGGGCCGATCGCCAGCTGTTCGGGATCCGCCTCGAGTCCGGCGCGTACCCCGGTGAGCTGCGAGTGCGCGCCGTGCCGCACCGTGATGATGAAGTCCGCCCCCAGGAACACCATGATCTCGCCGTTCTGGACGATCTCGACGGCCGAACCGGCGGTGTGCTCGACGTAGCAGACCGTTTTCAGGACCAGGAACAGCGAGTGCTCGTACCGGTCCATCTTGGGTCGCTGATAGGCCTGGACCGCGTCTTCGACGGCCAGCTCGTGCAGACCGAAAAGCTCTGCGACAACGGTCATCTCGTCGGTGTCCGGCTCGTGCAGTCCGATCCAGACGAAACCGCGGCCCTCGGTGCGGACCCTGGTGATCGCCTCGATCGGGTCGAAGCACCCCGGCGCCCGTTTCCCATCGAAGTAGGCGGCGCAGTCGACGACCGATTCCGAGCGGAGCATCGGTTGGTGGGCCGGCTCGACACGGGACGGCGGCCGGACGATCGTCATCCGATGCCTGCGGGCAGTCGGGGTAAACGACGGCAGGGATGGCAGCGACGGCAATACGGGCACGACGGACACCTCCGTTCCTCCGGATCAGGGCAGCGCCGACCCCCGAAGGCGCATCTGCACAGGTCACGGTACTCGCGGGGCAGTGAAATCGCCCTGATCAGGCGGTCGCCTGTCGACCTCGCCACATCCGGGCCGCCTGCTTTCGGGGTCGTGGGAACGGGACCCGAGGCCTTCAGTGGCCCGGCGCCCACTGCCGGTCACGTCCTTCCGCGCGCCGGAGAACGAGCCGCCGCGGTGACCGTGCAGGATGGGGGCGATGCGCATCGACCTGCACGCCCACTCGACCGCCTCGGACGGCACCGACAGTCCGGCGGGGTTGATGGCCGCCGCGGCGGTCGCCGGGCTGGACGTCGTGGCGATCACCGATCACGACACCACCAACGGGTGGGAACCCGCGCTCGAGGCCAGGCCACCGGAACTGAGCGTCATCCGCGGTGCCGAGTTCTCGACGGTGGCATCGGTCGACGGCCGGCCGGTCAGCGTTCATGTGCTGGGTTACCTGTTCGACCCGGATGCGCCGGCAATCGTCGCCGAGCACGTCCGGCTGCGGGAGGAGCGGCTGCAGCGCGGAATGGCGATCGTCGGGAAGATGGTCGACGCCGGCCTGCCGATCTCGACCGAGCAGGTCATGACGATCGCCGACGGGGCGCCGATCGGCCGGCCGCACATCGGCCAGGCGCTCGTCGCATCCGGTGTCGTCGCGTCCGTCAACGAGGCGTTCGCGACGTACCTGGCCGGGAACGGCCGGTTTTATGTCCGAAAGGCCGACACCGACCTGCCGACGGCGGTACGGATGATCACCGCGGCCGGCGGCGTGTCGGTGATCGCACATCCGCGCGGCCGCGGTGAGTACCGGGCTTTGACGTTCGACTACATCGAGATGCTGGCGGGCCAGGGCCTCGGTGGTCTCGAGGTCGACCATCCCGATCACGGGCAGGCCGAGCGTGCCGAACTGCACGCCATCGCCGACCGTCTCGGGCTGTTGAAGACGGGGTCGTCCGATTACCACGGGCACAACAAATTGCTCCGCCTCGGTCAGGAGACCACGCCGCAGGAGACGCTGGCCGCGATCGTCGAGCGCAGCAACGGCGTCACCTGCCCGGTCGGCCCGGCCGGCGCGGGTCGGTGACCGGCTCGCGCACCCGCGTGCTGGATGCTCTCGCCGGCCTGCTGGCGGCCGGTCTGCTGGTGATCGGCGTGGTGCTCCTGCTGGCACTGCTGATCGCGCCGACGGCACTTCCGGCCGCCGGTCTGGGACCGGCGGCGGGGCCCGGTTGGTCCAGTGTGCTGGCGCATCTGGTGGTGGGCGGTGCGGGCGAGGTGGTCGTCCGGCTGCGCGATCGGTGGCCCGCCGGTATCCGGGCCGGCGCGGATGTAGCCGTCATCGCCGCCGTGCTGGCCGTGCTGTGGTGGCACTGGCTGCCGTGATTGCCGGGCAGTGATGGTGGGGCAGTGATGGTGGGGCAGTGATGGTGGGGCAGTGATGGTGGGGCAGTGGTGGTGGGGCAGTGATGGTGGGGCAGTGATGGTGGGGAGTGATGGGGGGGCAGTGATAGTGGAGTATGTGGATGTGTGGGCTGTCGTGTTGGTGCTGCCGTGATCGTGGTGACCGGGGAGTGGGCCTGTTACTGCGGACTGAGCCAGGACCGCAGCAGCGGCAGCATGACGGCGAGCAGCCCGTCCGGGTTTTCCACGGCGGGCGAGTGCGCGGAGTTCTCCACGATGATCAGTTCGGTGCAGAGGCGACGGGCCATCCCGTCCTGGTCGGGCAGCGCCCATGCGTCGTCGTCGCGTCCGGCGATGACCGCGACCGGCGTGTGGGTCTCGTCGAGCGTGGTCCGGAGCTCCGGGATCCGGTCCGGTTCGGCTTGCAGCGCGGCACCCATCCCGAGCAGGCCCGCCTCGGTGGATGCGACGAACCGCCGGCGGAGCAACTGGGCAACCTCCGGTGGCACCACCTTGCGAGCGGCCCGTCCGACCGCGACGGCGTTGTCGTAGACCAGCTCCTTTCCGTGCAGCCGCAGCATCGGCTCGGCGGCCAGCAGGGCATCATGCCGGGCGCCGTAGCTCAGTGCCCCGGGGCCGGAGCAGAGCAGGACCAGGCCTGCGATCGGGGCACCGGCGAGCACCGCGCCGCGCGCCACCAACCCACCGAAGGAGTGCCCGAGTAGGACAACCGGACATTGCCCGGCGAGCTCGCTGACCACCTCGGCGCAGACCGCGCCCAGCGCGAGTGGCGAGTAGGCCTCTTCGTCCACCGGCCCGGCGGACTCGAACTGGCCGGGAAGGTCGATGGCGATGGCGTGGAACCCGTTGTCCGCCAACGGATCCAGGATGGGTGCGAAGTCCTCCTTCGATCCGGTGTAGCCGGGTAGCAGCAGCACCGTTCCCCGCGCGTCGGCCGAACCTGCATCCAGTGCGGCGAGCGGGCCGACGCTGCTGGGCAGGGTGACGCGGGACGCGGAGTTCGGGGTGAGCTGTTCGAGTCGGGCAGCGGTCATCAGGTGCCCTCCAGAGCAACTACTTCAACGGCGGCGACGTCGACTGCGGCGACGTCAACTCCGGCGACCTCCGAGGCCGCGATCTGATCGGCGCGGGTCTCGATGATCATCGGGCCGACGGCCGCAGCGTCCACCCGATCGGTGCCCGCCGGCCGGTCGACCGGGATCGTCCTGGGCACGATGCCCGCGTCGGCGTTCGATGCGGCGAAGACCTCGAGCCCGCCGTCGACGGGCATCAGCAGCTGGCCGGCGATCAGCGCGGGCAGCCCGAGAGCACCGTCCTTGGTCCAACGCAGCGAGAGGTCCTTCACCTGAACGGTTTCCGGCGGCGCGGGTGACTGCGCCGTGGTGGATCCGAGCACGCCGGGGGTAGGGGGTTCCGCCTCCGTGATCGCCGACGAGCTGGTGCTGGTGCTCGGCGGCGCCTCCACTTCGATGGTCTCGCTGCCCACCGCGATCAGCCGGTCGCCGATCAGGGAGTAGCGGTCGGTGCCGTCCCGCACCGCCGGGGTGGGGAAGGTCCCGCCGCCCGGAGTCAGCCGATCGGCCGCCACGATCATCTCGGCCGGAATGTCGACCGCCTGACGGGAGGTCTCGTCGCCCTTGTCGTCGTAGACCACGACCGCGGGTTCAGGACCCGACACGAGGACCGCGACCCGGTCGGAGGTGATGCCGACGATCCGGGCGGCCGGGGAGCCGGTGTCGATGTCCGCCCGCGGGTCGTGCTTGAACACGTCCTGGTCGTCGGGCTTGTCCGGGGCGGAATCCGGGGTCGCCCAGTTGATGACGACGCGGGCATTGGGGCCATGCTCCGTGCAGTGCTCCACTGTCGCGAACTGCTCGTCAGCCAGGGCGATGTCGGTGAACGTGCAGCCGGTGTGCCGGGCGTTGGGCTTCGGCGGTGACGGCAGGTCGCCGTACTGGATGGTGCGCACCAGGTCGTCACGCCAGAGCTCGATCAAGGTCGGTCCGAGCCAGCCCGCATAGGGACCGCCGAACGCGAGCGCGCCGCCGGGCTGGTTCGGGCTCGTGCGGTAGTAGTGCCGCTCGCCGGTGTCCGGGTCGAGGAGCATCTGCTGGGAGCAGTAGCCGTTCTTCTCCGAGACGACCATCACGCCACGAACCTTGCCGCGGGTGGTCACTCCCGGCGCGTCGGTGTCACCCGAGCCGACAGCGCAGAGCGGTTCGCTCCTGCCGTAGGTCCAGCGCACCTCGCCGGTGACGGCGTCGTGCCCGGTGACGGTCGTGTCGTCAGCGGTGACGACCACCCCGTACGGCGAAGCGACCGCCCCGATGCGGCCGTTCGTGGGCAGCGACCACGCCTCGCGCAGCGACTCCGGGACGGTGTCGGCGGCGTCCGGCGTGGCCGAGGACGGGCCGGTGACCGAGATCGTGGCGCGCGCGTCACTGGTGAGGTAGACGACCACGCCGACGGCGACGACGGCCACCGCGAGCGCTGCGGCGACGATCCGATCGATCCGCTTCCGCCGCGCGGCACTCAGAGTCACCGTGCGAGCGTACGCAACTGTGCTGAGCGGATCGGGATCCTCGCGAAGCGTGCCGACGGGAGATCAGGTGCCGCTGGCCACATCGGCCGGAGCGTCCGCGGCCGCTGATCCGCCACGGGTGCGCCGCCGCGAACGCCGTCGACGCGGCGGTGCCGTTTCGGAGCCTTCGGTGGCCGGGCCGGACGTCTGGACCGCAGTCTGGACCTCGACGCCGGCGACCGCCTCGACGGCCTTCGCGGTGGGGGACTCCGCGGCGTCAGCCGAACGCCCGCCGCGCGTGCGCTGCCGGCCACCGGAAGCGCCGCCACTCGACGAACCGCCGTTGCGTGACCCGCCCGTCGATGTCTGGCGGCCGTGGCCGGAGCCGTGCGCCGAACCCGCGGCCTTGCGCCGCTTGCCGCCGGTCTCGCCCAGATCCTCGACGTCCTCGGCTCCGAGCCCGGCGCGGACCCGCTGCGCGGACGGCAGTCGGCCGCTGATGCCCTCAGGGATGTCGAGGTCGTCGTACAGGTGCTTGGACGTGGAGTAGGTCTCCGCCGGGTCCGCGAAGTCCAGGCCCAGCGACTCGTTGATCAGTTTCCAGCGCGGGACGTCGTCCCAGTCGATGAAGGACACCGCGATGCCGGTCTTGCCTGCCCGGCCCGTGCGACCGATGCGGTGGATGTAGGTCTTGTCCTCTTCAGGGCACTGGTAGTTGATGACGTGCGTGACGTCTTCGACATCAATCCCACGAGCCGCGACGTCCGTCGCGACCAGCACATCGACCTTGCCGGAGCGGAAAGCGCGCAGAGCCTGCTCCCGCGCACCCTGGCCGAGATCACCGTGCACGGCGGCGGCCGCGAAGCCACGCTCGGTCAGCTCGTCGGCAACCTTTGCTGCGGTGCGCTTCGTCCGGGTGAACACCATCGTCAGGCCGCGATCCCTGGCCTGCAGGACGCGGGCCAGCATCTCCACCTTGTCCAGTGCATGCGCGCGGTAGACGTACTGCTTGGTCAGTGTGTGGGTCGCGCCTTCGGCAGCGAGTTCCGCGCGGATGTGCGTCGGCTGGCTCATGAACGTCCGCGCCAGGGTGAGGATCGGGCCTGGCATCGTGGCCGAGAAAAGCATCGTCTGCTTGACGGTCGGAACCATCGCCAGCACGCGTTCCATGTCGGGCAGGAAGCCCAGGTCGAGCATTTCGTCGGCCTCGTCGAGCACCAGCACCTTGACCCCACCGAGCACGAGGTGCCCGCCGTTGGCCAGATCGAGCAACCGGCCAGGGGTACCGACGACCAGGTCGACGCCCGCATGAAGGGCCGAGATCTGCGGCTCGTAGGCGCGCCCGCCGTAGACGGACGTGACGGCCAGCCCCAGGTACTTGCCGACCTGGTGCAGGTCACGGGTGACCTGGACGCAGAGTTCCCGGGTGGGCACCATCACCAGCGCGCGGGGTGCACGGCCGGCCGGCAGTTTGCCCTTCTCGTCGGGGACGACGGCCTCGTCGAGCGCCAGTCGCTGCAGCAGCGGCACGCCGAAGCCGAGGGTCTTGCCCATCCCGGTCCTGGCCTGGCCGATCAGATCGTGGCCGCCGAGGGCGATCGGCAGCGTCAGCGCCTGGATGGCGAAGGTGCGTTCGATGCCGACCGCGGCCAGCGCCTCGACGATCCGCGGGTCGGTGCCGAGTTCGGTGAAAGTGGGCGCTTCCGGCTCGACGGGGGCATCGGCGGACAGCGGGTGGGTCAGTGCGGCGTCCTCCGGGTCGATGGCCGCGTCGGCGATGACGCCGTCCGGGTCGTCCAGCGGGGCCGTACTGACCGTGAAGGGGTCTTCGGCAGGGTTCAACGTCATGGGTGGAGCCTTCCTCGCGTCCGCGCGCGTTCACGCAGCAGGCGAGGGGGTTTGCTAGGGACCCCAGCCATACGGGGCCCCGCTACAGCGGCCGATTTCTCCGGCCGACCGGCGGGACGACGCGCGCACAGTGCGGCGGCGCAATCGTCGCACCGCCTATCGACGCTTATTCTACCCGTCCGATGTCACTCTCCCGGCCCACGCGCTGACGCTTGGTGCTCCGGGCGCCGCCAGCGCGCGGCGACGGGGCCACCGGACCTCTAGGCTCGGGGTCGATATCCAGGGGTTGGCGGCCGGCCCGATGCCGCGGATCGTGGCGATGCGGTGGCCGTCAGCCGGTGCCCAGCGGGATCAGTGGTGATCAGGGACGGAGAGCGCATGACCGAAGCGCAGCAGGCAGCGCCGACCGGATTGGCCGCGTCGACCGCTCCTGGCGGAACGGGCGAGGGCGGAGATGTGGCTGGGTCGACAACGCATTCGACAACCGGGTCCACCACGCCGTCCAACGCCCACAACGCCGTCCACAACGCCGTCCACAACGCCGTCCACAACGCCGTCCACAACGCCGTCCACAACGCCGTCCGCACCAGTGCCGCCGGATCAGGCGGTCATCGATCTCCTGGGGGTTCTCGCCTACGGGGAGCTCTCCGCATTCGACCGGATGGCGGCCGACGCCCGCTGGGCTCCGACGCTCGGCGGACGGGTGGCGCTGTCGCAGATGGCGACCGCTGAAATGGGCCACTTCAATGCGCTGGCCAGGCATCTCGAGGCCAGGGGAGTGGCGGCCGAAGAGGCCATGAAGCCCTTCGTCGCGCCGTTCGACGCCTTCCACGATTCGACCGCGCCGCATTCCTGGCTGGAGTCGCTGGTCAAGGCCCACGTCGGGGACGGGTTGGCGGCCGACTTCTACCGGGAGATCGCCGAATGGCTGGACCCCGTCACCCGCGACCTGGTCTTCGAGGTGCTCGGCGATTCCGGGCACTCCGCCTTCGCGGTTCGGGAGGTCCGTAAGGCGTGCCAGGCCGATCCGCGACTCGCCGGACCGCTGGCGCTCTGGGGTCGCCGGCTGCTCGGCGAAGCCATCACCCAGGCGCAGTACGTCGTCGCGGATCGGGACACGCTCGCGGAGCTCATCGTCACCGGCTCCGGTGATCTTGCTGGGATTGCCGCGCTCTTCCGGCGTTTGCAGCAGGGACACACGGAACGGATGAAGTCACTGGGCCTGGCCTGACCCGGCCGAACGGCGCCAGGCAGGATCGTGCCGTGAACTCCAGCGGATCCCGCGAACCGGCGTCGGCTTTCGAGAAGGGGCGCGCGGACGCACCCGACGGGTTCTTCGCCTGGGAGGCCGCCGGGCTGGACTGGCTCCGGCAGGCGGCCGGTGTCGAGGTCGTCGGTGTCCGCGAGGTCGGATCACGGCACATCGTCCTCGACCGGATCTCGCCCGCGAGGGCGACAGCGGCGGCGGCGGAGGCGTTCGGCCGGGACCTCGCGACCACCCACGCGGGCGGCGCCGCGGCGTTCGGTGCGGGCCCACCCGGCTGGCGTGGCGTCGGCTACATCGGCCGGCAGGAACTCACCCTGCAACAGTTCCCCAGGTGGGGCGAGTTCTACGCCGACACCCGCTTGTTGCCGTACGCCCGGGCCGCGGTGCGGGTCGGCAATCTCGATGCCGCTGCACTGCAGGCCGTCCAGGCGGTCTGCGAGCGACTCGTCGCCGGGGTGTACGACGACGGGTGCCCGCCGGCCCGGATCCACGGCGACCTCTGGGGCGGCAACGTCCTGTACTCCGCCCGCGGAGCCGTCGTCATCGACCCGGCTGCCCACGGCGGCCACGGACTCACCGACGTCGCGATGCTGGCGCTGTTCGGCACCGAGCACCTCGACCGGGTGATGGCCGCGTACGCCGAGGCGGCGTCCCTGGCCGCGGGCTGGCGGGATCTGATCGGATTGCACCAACTCCACCCGGTGCTGGTGCACGCAGCCAGCCACGGCCCGTCCTACGGGCGGCATGCCGCCGAACTGGCCGCCCGATACCGCTGACGCCGGGGATCTGTGCCCCGGCCCGCTGCGGACTTTCCAGACGCTGCCGCCGGCCAACACGGCTGCGTGGACCACTCCGGCGCCTGGATCGGGGCCCGGAATGCGGGCAATCAGGGTGCACGGGAGGATGTGGTGTCCGGCGTCACACCGGTGGGTGAATACTTTCGGAGGAGTTTGGCTGCCTGCCGGCCGGGACACGACTCACACAGCATCCACCGACGCACAGTCTCACTGCGCGTCACGAAATGCACATCGACGTAGATGGAGGAACCAGCCGAATGTTCTCGCGCATAGCGGTGATCAACAGAGGCGAACCCGCGGTCCGGTTGATCCGGGCGGTTCGAGAGCTCAACTCCCAGTTCGGGTATGGGATCAAGGTCATCGCGCTCCACACCGAGAGCGAGCGCCACGCGCTGTTCGTCCGGCTGGCGGATGAGGGTGTCCTGCTGCGGGACAAGGGCGACAAGGGCAGCCCCTACCTCGACCACGCCGAACTCGAGCGGGCGATGATCGCGGGCAAGGTCGATGCCTGCTGGCCCGGATGGGGGTTCGTGTCCGAGGACGCCGGATTCGTCGAGCTCTGCGACCGGATCGGCGTGACGTTCATCGGCCCGCCCGCCGCTGCGATGCGCAAGTTGGGCGACAAGGTGCAGGCGAAGTACCTCGCGGAGGCGACCGGGGTTCCGGTCGCGCCGTGGAGCGGCGGGCCGGTGGAGGACATGGCCTCTGCGCTCGAGCACGCCAAGCAGATCGGTTACCCGATGATCCTCAAGGCGCGCAGCGGCGGCGGGGGCCGCGGTATCCGGATGGTCTTCGATCCCAGCGAGCTGGAGGAGGCCATCGAGCGGACCCAGTCGGAGGCCCAGAAGGCCTTCAACGACCCGGTCATCTTCATGGAGAAGCTGGTCGTCGGCGGCCGCCACATCGAGGTGCAGATCATCGCCGACAACCACGGCAACGCCTGGGCGCCCGGCATCAGGGACTGTTCGATCCAGCGCCGGAACCAGAAGCTGATCGAGGAGTCCGGCTCGCCCGCGTTGACGCCGCAGCAGGACGCGGAGCTGCGCAAGGGCGCCGTCGCGTTGGTGAAGGAGGCCGGTTACCGCGGCGCGGGCACGGTCGAGTTCCTGTATCAACCGGAAGAAAAGATGTTCGCCTTCCTGGAGGTGAACACCCGGCTGCAGGTGGAGCATCCGATCACCGAGGAGTCCACCGGACTTGACCTGGTGAAGCTGCAGATCCTGTGCGCCGACGGGCATCGGCTCGAGGGCGACCCGCCGCCGAATTACGGCTACGCGATCGAGGCCCGGCTCAATGCCGAGGATGCCGACAACGGGTTCGCCCCGTCGCCGGGCAGGGTCGAACTCCTCGCCCTGCCGACCGGACCGGGGATCCGGGTGGACACCGGCATCGCGACCGGGGACGCGATCTCGCCCGACTACGACTCGATGGTCGCCAAGATCATCGCCTGGGGTCGCGACCGGGACGAGGCGATGGCCCGGCTGCGGGTGGCGCTGCGTGATACGACTGTCGTGGTCAACGGTGGCACCACGACCAAGGCCTTCCTGCTCGAACTGCTGGACCGCCCCGAAGTGATCGACGGGACCGCCGACACCGGGTGGCTCGACCGCGCCGGCCTGACCGACGGTGCGCGGGTGGCGCCGCACGCCGATGCGGCACTGCTGTACGTCGGCGTCGACGTCTACGAAGAAGAGGAGTCGCTGGAGCGCGACTCGTTCTACCGGTCCGCCCGCGGTGGTCGGCCCCGGGCAAGTCACGTGGTCGGCCGCGAGGTCGAACTCGGTTATCAGGGCCAGACGTACAGCCTCAACGTCGCGCACATCAGCCCGCGGCGCTACCGCATCGAGATCGGTGGGTCCGAGACGGTCGAGGTCGAACTCGAGCGGATGTCGGTCTACGAGAGCCGGCTGACCATCGGCGACCGGCGCCATCACGTCGTCGCGTCGACGACTCCGGCGGGCCACCTGGTCGAGGTCGACAGCGTCAGCCATCGCATCAGCCGGGACGAGGGCGGCATCGTCCGGTCGCCCGCGCCCGCGGTGGTGGTCGCGGTCCGCGCCGCGGCCGGGACCGACGTCGAGGCCGGCGACACCGTCATGATCCTCGAGAGCATGAAGATGGAGACGGCGGTCCGCGCCCCCTATGCGGGCCGGGTGCGAGAGATTCTCGTCGGCGTCAATTCCCAGGTGGACGGCGGCGGCGCACTGCTGCGGATCGACCGGATCGACGACGATGCCGCGGCCAGCACCACCCCGACCGTCGAGTTCAGTGACGTCTCCGAGGCGCCGGCCGCGGATGCGCGGGCCGAATCATTCGCGACGCTCGCCGGAATGCGGGCCCTCATCATGGGCTACGACGTCACGGCCGGTCGCGGACGCAAGCTGATCGTCGATTACGAACGCGCCCGCAACGAGACCAGGCTCGAAGACCCGGAGCTGCTCAATGCGTCCCTCGGGGTGTTGGCAACGTTCGCCGACGTCTGCGAGCTGTCCCGCAACAGGCCCGGCGGTGACGAGGAACTGGGTGACGAGCGGGTACACAGCCCCCGCGAATACTTCCATTCGTATCTTCATTCGCTCGACGTCGAACGCGAGGGTCTGCCCGAGGCATTCCGGAGCCGACTCCAAGCTGTCCTGAAGCACTACGGGGTCAACGATCTCGAGCAGGGACCGGCGTTGCAGGAAGCGGTCTACCGCATCTTCCTCGCGCAGGAGCGGGCCGCCGACCAGCTGCCCATCGTCGCGATGCTGCTGGAGCGGTGGCGCAACACCGTTCCCGGGTTCACCCTGGAGACGAGGCAGGCGATCGGCCAGGTTGTCGAGCGCCTTGTGACCGCGACCAGGCTGCGGTACCCGGTGATCGGCGATCTGGCTCGCAGCCTCCGGTACGAGGCGTACGAGCGCCCGTTGATCGACGACGCGCGCGACCACGTGTACAGCGAGGTGCGCGCTCATCTGGAGGCGCTGGAGGGCTCGATCAGCCCGGAAGAGTACGAGGAGCGGATCCGGGCGCTGGTCACCAGCCCCGAGCCGCTCGTCCGGTTGCTGGCCGAGCAGGTGACCTCGGGTGGTCCAGGACAGCGCGCGATGCTGGAGGCGATGACCCGGCGGTACTACCGGGTCCGCGACCTCGAGGACGTCAAGAACTTCGTCAAGGACGATCGCCCCTACGTGACAGGCGAATTCGAGCTGAGCGGCCTGCGGCTCTACCTGATCTCGACGATCGCGCAGTTCGGCGATCTCGAGGCGTCGCTCGCGGCGCTGGAGTCGGAGGCAGCGAAGGCGCCCGATCCGTCGCACCTGGTCACGGACATCTACCTGGCCTGGCCGGACGCGCCGTCCGACGCCGACGAGGTGTCCGCCGCGCTGCGCCAGGCCCTGGAAGGACACGCCACCCTGGCGGGCGGCCGGCGGGTCACCGTCACGGTGTGCCGGACAGAGCAGCCGACAGTGCAGCAGTTCACCTTCCGCCGGTCCGGTGACGGGCTGGCAGAGGAGAAGATCATCCGCGACATGCACCCGCTGACCGGTCAGCGGTTGGACCTGTGGCGGTTGAAGAACTTCGCCGGCACCCGGATGCCGGCGCCCGAGGGTGCGTACCTGTTCCACCTGATTGCGCCCGACAACCCTGCCGACGAAAGGCTTGTCGCTCTCGCGGAGGTCCGTGACGTCACGCCGAGGAAGGATGCCAACGGCAAGGTCGTCGCCTTCCCCGCGGCCGAGCGGGTCCTCGCCTCGTGCCTGGAGGCGATCCGCCGGGTCCAGGCCCAACGCAACGGAAAGCAACGGCTGGACAACAACCGGGTCTTTTTGCATGTATGGCCGACGATCGAGGTTCCACTGTCCGATCTCGCCGGATTCGCTCAGATGAGCGCGCCGCTGACGCTCGGCACAGGGCTTTCCGAGATCACCGTGCTGGCCCGGCTGCGCGAGGACGGTGGATCCCTGCGCGACGTTGCGCTGCGGTTCATCTACCAGGCCGGGGCGGGTGTGACGGTCACGGTGACCGATCCGCCGACCGAACCACTGGCGCCGCTGGACGAGTACACGCAGAAGGTGCAACGCGCAGGTGCCCGCGGGACGGCGTATCCGTACGAAATCGTGCCGATCCTCACCGGGCCCAACGGAAGCTTCACTGAGTACGACCTCGACGCGGACGGCAACTTCGTTCCGGTCGATCGGGCTCCCGGCCGGAACACGGCCGGTGTGGTGGCCGGTGTGGTCACGACGCCGACGCCACGTTATCCGGAGGGCATCACCCGGGTGGCCCTGTTCGGCGACCCGACCAAAGCGTTGGGCACCGTCGCCGTCCGTGAGTGCGAGATCGTCGTTCGGGCGGTGGATCTCGCCGAGCAGCTGGGTGTTCCGGTCGAGTGGTTCACGCTGTCGTCGGGCGCGAAGATCTCCATGGACAGCGGCACCGAGAACATGGACGGCGTCGCGAAGGCGCTGCGGCGGCTGATCACCTTCACCCAGAACGGTGGTGAGGTCAACGTCATCGTGGCGGGGATCAACGTCGGTGCGCAGCCGTACTGGAACGCCGAGGCGACGATGCTTCCGCACACCAAGGGCATCCTGATCATGACGCCGGACAGTGCGATGGTGCTGACCGGCAAGATGTCGCTGGACTACTCCGGCGGCGTGTCGGCCGAGGACAACTTCGGTCTCGGCGGTTACGACCGGGTGATGGGTCCCAACGGCGAGGCGCAGTACTGGGCACCGAATCTCAACGCCGCGACGGAGATCCTGTTCGCGCACTACGACCACGCCTACGTGGCACCGGGCGAGCGGTTCCCGCGGCGCGCCGAGACGGCCGACCCGTTGGACCGCGACGTGCGCGACTTCCCGCACGTCCACCCGGACAGCCCGTTCACCACTGTCGGCGACATCTTCTCGTCGGAGACGAACAAGGAGCGCAAGAAGCCGTTCGACATCCGGACGGTGATCAATGCGGTCGCCGATCAGGACCACGAGACGCTCGAGCGCTGGGCCGGGATGGCCGATGCGGACACCTCGGTGGTCGTCGATGCGCACCTGGGCGGGTATCCCGTGGTGATCGTCGGCATCGAGTCCCGGAACATCCCTCGGCGCGGGTTCCTGCCCGCGGACGGCCCGGACCAGTTCACCTCCGGCACGTTGTTCCCCAAGTCGTCGAAGAAGACGGCGAGGGCGATCAACTCCGCTTCGGGCAGTCGGCCGCTGGTGGTACTGGCGAACCTGTCAGGCTTCGACGGTTCGCCGGAGTCGCTGCGCAACACACAGCTGGAGTACGGCGCCGAGATCGGCAGGGCCATCGTCAATTTCGACGGCCCGATCATCTTCTGCGTGGTCTCCCGCTACCACGGCGGCGCGTTCGTCGTGTTCTCCGGTGCGTTGAACGACAACATGGAGGTGATCGCGGTGGAGGGCTCCTTCGCCTCGGTCATCGGCGGCGCACCGGCCGCAGCGGTGGTGTTCACCAGGGACGTCAACGCGCGGACCGCGAACGACCAGCGGATCAAGGAGATGGAGGCCCGGATCGCCGAGGCCACCGACGACGCCGAACGCGGGCAGTTCCGGGTCGAACTCGGTGAGCTCCGGGCGCAGGTCCGGTCCGAGAAGCTGGGTGAGGTGGCTGCAGAGTTCGAGCAGATCCACAACATCGAGCGCGCAAGGGAAGTCGGGTCCGTTCACACGATCATCCCGGCAGCCGAACTGCGGCCGTACCTGATCACGGCCGTGGAGCGTGGGATGGCCCGGACCGGTGGGAGTGTGACGGTCGAGGGCTGAGCTGCCGGTTCTGCCGGATGGTCTGGGGCTGGTCGACGCCGGTCGGACCCTGGGCAACCAGCTCGCTGCTCACTTGCGAGACGCGGTCTCGGTGATCTCGCTGGGATAGGCGGCGGCTGGCCGTGTTACCCGCGTTAACCGGTCGGCGTCAACGGCCCGGTGTGTCGAGGCATCTCGATGCACCGGGCCGTTCGCCGTTCTTTGGGTCGCGGTCGCGGTCGCGGTCGCGGTGGCGGTGGCGGTCGCGGTTGCGGTCGCGGTTGCGGTTGAGGTGGCGGTCGCGGTTGAGGTGGCGGTCGCGGTTGCGGTTGAGGTGGCGGTCGCGGTTGAGGTTGAGGTGGCAGTCGCGGTTGCGGTCGAGGTGGCGGTCGTGGTTGAGGTTGAGGTCGCGGTTGCGGTCGCAGGCGAGTCGCGGTTGAGGTTGAGCTCGACGTCGAGGGCGCGATCGCCAATAGTGGGTCAGTGCCAGAATTCGGCGAGCTGCTCGGCACGGGCCCGGCCCTGGTCGTAACCAGCCCGAGCGGCGGGCGGGCGCAGCGACAGGTCCATCGCGTTGGCGCTGAACATGTGCTCGGACTCGCTGTCCGGGAGGATCGTCTGGACCCTGCTTCCGCCCGCTCGCAGCTCGTCAACCTGCGTTGCCAGATCCAGGCCCCAGTCCGGCGGGGTCCGGGTCCTTCCGCCGAACGGTGACAGCACCAGCACCCGCCGGAATCCTGCAGCGAGATCGGCATTCTCGGCGTTGGACCTATACCCGCCGTCGATGTAAAGGGTGTCGCCGATGCGGTAGGGCAGGGCGCTGGCGCAGCTGGCGGCGACGGCGTCCGCCAGGTCGACTCCGCTGTGGTTGTCGAACAAGACCGGATCACCGGTCTGGGCGTCGACGGCCGTGATGAGCACCGTTCGTTGCGGCCAGCGCCGACTGGGCAGCCGTGAGGCGACGGTGGCGCGCCATTGGGCCTGCCAGGAACCGTCTGACGCCGCGTCCAGGTCCAGCGCCGCAGCGCCCATTCTGCGGCGCATGTCAGCGGCATTCTCGGCCGCGGCGATGATCTTCCTCGTTCTCTCCAGGTGGTCCACCACCGGCCTTATCGGAACACGTCCTCGATCGGATCGGGCCGGGCCGGGCCGCTGCAGAGGGTTCGCGGCCGGAATCGCGGCGAGCAGTTCGGTGGGGGTCGCGCCGGCCAGCTGGGCTGCGGCCGTCGACCCGGCTGACGTTCCGATGGTCAGGTCGGCGGTGGTCACGTCGAGCCCGGCATCGAACAGCCCGGCGATAACGCCGATGAGCCACGCGTTGCCGGTGGATCCGCCGCCACCGAGGACCAGTGCTCTTTCGCCCCCGGCCGGCAGTCGATCCGTGGCGTCAACCTGGGGCTGATCGTGGTCGGATCGCGCGCGTTCGGCGGATTTCGTCGAGCCGATGTGCGGGACCGAAGAAGATGGTTCTTCGGTGGGAGTGGTGTTCATCGGAGTCGCCTTTCGCGAATTGCGTGGCGGGCGCTCCCATTGCGACTACTTCAGTCGCGCGAGCTCACTCGCGGGGGAGCACCCATGACGGATACTGCGAACATGGGTCTCACCTCCTGTCGTTGAATGACGATGCCGGGATGGTCGCATACCCGTTAAGCGGTGCGCAATCGTTATTGAACCCGGTCCGTGGCGCTGTCGAACGCATCGCCGGACCATGGTCCTGCCGAACCCTGTGCTCTGCGGAACCCTGTGCTCTGCGGAACCCTGTGCTCTGCGGAACCCTGTGCTCTGCGGAACCCTGTGCTCTGCGGAACCCTGTGCTCTGCGGAACCCTGTGCTCCGCCGATGCACACGCCGCTGCACCGTCGCTGTGCTGAACCGTCGCCCGGCCAACCAACGCGCCGCCGATACGATCGCGCAGCCATTGCGAAGCGTTGTCGATATGAACATGCATCCGAAAACGAAGGCGTTGTCGATATTAAAATGCCGCGCATACGATCGCGCAGCTGAAAGGAACGCAGGGCCTCTGCGATGGGTGGGATCAGAATGGTGGGGCATCGTCGTTGTTATCGATCGGTTCCGTGATCGGCAGCGCACCGCCGCCCAGGTCGTCGTCCCATCCCTCGAGATTCCAGGCGTCGGTGTCTGGCTCGTATTCCATCGGACGCTGGTTGAGGTGGTGCCGCAGCAGAATGGTGGCCAGCGCCTCCTCGACGGATACCTGACCATTGCGGACTTCGGGGTTGACTTCCTGAGTGGCGACGATGAAGTCGAGCTGCTGAGCAGCAAGGCCGCCCGCCGTGGTGACCCACAACTCCGGAGCCACGACTTGATCCTTGGTCGTGGAATAGCGGTGGCCGGTCGGACTGACCCAGTTCAATGTGTAAGCACTCGGATCGGGCCGAACCTGCCATTCCGTGTGATGCTTGAAAAGATGGTGGCGTCGACAAAATGGGGCGGTGTTTTCCATTGTGGTCGCACCGCCATTGTGCGGATGATTGTGATCGAACGGCTCGCGGTGGTCGATATCGCAGCGCCACACCGGTTGTCGGCACGATGGAAACTGGCACTTCGTATGAAGTGCGGCGATGTGATCCCTGAGATCCTGCCTGGGCCGGTACGTCAGAGTTCCCACCTCGGTGACCGAGCCGGTACCCGAATCTGCGACGGCGGCCGTGATGGTGGCCGCCGACGCCGCGATGCTTCGGGCAACGCCGGCAGTAATCGCTCCGAAGCCTGCCAAGCGCCCCGGCAAATCGTTCAGTCCGGCGAGGGTTTCGAGGCCGATGATCACAGACAGGTGCGGTCGTCGGCCTTGTCTCGTCATCGTGCGACGCGCTGTTGACGTGCTGAGGCTGGCGGGCACATCCGCGGGCGCACTCGGAGTGGTCTGCTCCGAAATGCCACGTGCGCGGGTGCCGCCGGAGATCGACGCGATCGGAGACTCGACAAGGTCGGTCACGTCCGAAACGCACACTGTTGATCCTGACGCCGGTCGCTGTCCCGAATCATCGTTTCCGGCGTCCGGTGTCCGGTCAGCACCGTGGTCGGACATGTCAGCAGCGTGGTCGGGTAGGTGAGTGCCGTGATCGGGTAAGGGATTGCCGAGGTAATGACTGAGGTCCAGGTGCCCGTGGGTGAGGAGGTGATCGGCGATGTCGACGAGCGCGTCGACACGGCGAGCGCCGATTCCTCTGGCGTCGCCGTAGATACCGGCGGTGGCGGTCGCCAGGAGATCGCTGATCTGGAAGATCTTCACCGCACCCTCGGCCGGCAGAAACGCTTTGAGAGTCGCCATCGCGTCCGGGAGGGCTGTCATCGCAAGATCTCGGCGCGCAGCGGCCGCCTGATGCCGCTCCTCTGATCCCTGCGGGTCGACGGTGATGACGGCTTGGCCCGTGATCTCCCGCAGCTCACTCGTCGTGGTGCGTCCAGCACGGCCAAGCACCAACTCCTGCACCATCGCTGAGTGCTCGGGCAAGAGTGGAGCACAGTGCTCGGCGATGACGCGGGCCTTACCCCGGTCCAGCGTGCCGTGCTCCAACGCTTCGAGCGTGGGCAGGAGGACCGTCGTCATGGTGTCGGCTTCACGAACGCGAATACCTGCCGTGACCGGCGAAATTCTCAACACCGCAGCAACTTCGGCCGAAGCCAACGAGGCCGCGGCATCGGCCACGAACATCTGAACGTTCGCGGGTGTGTCGTCCCCGGTGATGCAGTTCTTTCGCGCCAGGCGGGCCGCCAGCCTCATCGGATCGCCGGCCACGAAAGGCTTGGCCAGCGCGGCCAGCAGTCGCATCTGGATCCCGGCGAGCAGCGAGAGCGCTTTCTCGGCTGCCTGGATCGCATCGACCAGCGCCGCTCCTGACAGCGCACTGCAGTCGACGGTGGTGAGTGCAGCAAGCGACGCTGCATTTGCCGATGCTGTGCCGACGGCTGCCCAGTCGATGCTGGAGCCAGGGCCGGGCTGCGCCACGCTCGCTTCGAACATGTCCTGCTCCCATCAGATCGTATGTTCGAATAGTAGCAGTTGAAGTGCAATGATGCTACGGTTCGGTTTGTGGAGATCGGCTCGAGCGGCATCACACCACGACTAACAGGAGGAGCAGATGGCTGCAGGACAGGCGGCGGCTGTCGTGACGAATCGGTCTCCCGCGGAATCGCTGACAGGGCAGTTGTCTCAAGTCTGGGATCGACGAGAATGCCCGCGCCGGCGTGCACATCGCGATGTGCACTTCAGATATGCCAGCCGGCGGGCGGCGTTCCGCGAATGCACCGCGGTGGGACTGATGTCCGGGATCGCGGTTGGCACTCTCCCCAGAGGCACTGCCGCAGCCTGGATTCTGGCCTGTCTGCGGACGCTCTTGGGGAGATTCTCTGCCCGAGGTCTGCACAGTCGAGGTCTGCACAGTCGAGGTCAGCGCAGTCGAGGTCAGCGCAGTCGAGGCAATAGAGGCCAGCGCAATAGAGGCCAGCGCAATACAGGTGAGCACATCCAAGGTCAGCAAGCCCGAAAGACACAACCGCGGCCCGACTGGAAGGTCGGACCGCGGTCGTGGCGGGCGGCTGTCGCTGCCGACTCCCTAGAAGTCGGCAGCTGGGCGCTACAGCGCCAACAGCACCTCTGGATCGACCAACTTCTCGACGGCCGCCTTCGCCGAGGCGGCGTCCTGGGCGTCGCGGGCGGCATCTGCCATCGCCTCACAGGAGGCGAGATCGGTGCGGGACAGCGCAAACCGAACCGCTGGTACGCCGGCGGGAGCCATCGACAGGCTGCTGATACCGAGACCGACGAGAACCAGTGCCAGCAGCGGATCCCGGGCGGCCTCGCCGCAGACGCCGACGGGCTTACCGGCAGCCTTACCGGCCTCACCGGTCGCCGCAATCAGATCGAGAACAGCGGGCTGCCACGGGTCAAGCAACTCCGCGAGCTCACCGGCCATCCGATCCGTCGCCATGGCGTACTGCGTCAAGTCGTTGGTGCCGATGCTGGCGAAATCGACGATCGGCATCATGTGTCGAGCACGCAACGCGGCGGCGGGGACCTCGACCATCATTCCGGCAACGGGCAACCCATGCTTGCGCACCTTGTCGGTGAACGCTTTCGCTTCGTGCACCGTAGACACCATCGGCGCCATCACCCATACCTTGGCGCTGGTGGCCTTCGCGGCCTGTGCGATCGCCTCGAGCTGGTCGTCCAGCAGCTGCGGGAAACGGCGGTCCATCCGGTAACCGCGAACGCCCAGCGCCGGGTTCTCTTCCTCTTCGCTGGGAGCGAAGGCGAGCGGCTTGTCAGCGCCTGCGTCCAGGGTCCGGATGACGACCTTGCGCTCACCGAACGCGGTGAACACCTTGGTGTAGGCCTTCGTTTGGTCGGCCACGGTCGGCGCTGTGGCCGAATCGAGGAACAACACCTCGGTGCGGAAGAGTCCCACACCCTCGACATCTTCCTTGGCCGCCCGCTCGGCGTCCTCGACCGCGCCGATGTTGGCGAGCAACTGAACCGCCACACCGTCTTTCGTCTTGCCGGCGCCGCCGGTGGCGGTCTTGAGTGCGGCCCTGGCCTTCGCCCGGGCAATGATGGCTTCCCGCAGATCCTCGTCGGGATCGAGCACCACCGATCCGGTCGCTGCGTCGATCGCAACCGTCGCTCCATCGGCGAGGCCCATTGCGCCCGGAACCCGTACGAGGCACGGCAGGTCGAGTTGAGCCGCAATGATCGCGGTGTGGCTCGTCGGCCCACCGAGCTCGGTGACGATGCCGACCACATGGTTGAGATCGAGAGTGGCGGTATCGGCCGGTGCCAGGTCGGTGGCCACGATGACCGTCGGCTTGTCGAGCGTGGGCAGGCCGGGCTCGGGCAGACCGAGCACCTTGGCCACGATCCGGTCACGCACGTCTCGAAGGTCGGTGACCCGCTCCGCGAGATAAGGACCACTCGCCTCGAGGATCTTGCAGAACCCCTCCACGGCCTGATCGACGGCGGTCGCCGGACCGGTGCCCGCCTTGATGCGCCGCTCGACATCGGAGATCAGCCCCGGGTCCTGAGCCATCATCGACGTGGCTTCCAGTACGGCGGCGGTCGCGGCCTGGGCAGCGGCTGCACGGGCGCGCAGATTGTTGGCGACGTACTCGAAAGAGGACCGAACCAGGTTCTCGGCGCTCAACGGGTCAGCAGCGGCCGGTTCATTGGCCGGCGGCCGCGCTGGGGGAGCGAGTTTGACCACCGTGCCGACGGCTGACCCGCGACCGACGCCGATGCCGCTCAACGACGGCGTCACGGATCCCGCGGCGCTCTGCGCGGTCGGGGTGGATGTCGAGGTGGTGGTCATCTATCGGTCATCTCCTGAGTCGAGAGGTGTTCCGGATCAACGTTGGCGGTTCATGCGAGCCGTGGGCCGGACCGAGCGGGAAGCGGTGCGAGCTGGTGAATTCTGGCTGTGGGCCGATAGTGATCGGGCGGCGGGACGGTGCGGGTGGAAGTGGTGTGGCGGCCGGACGGTGCGGGTGGAAGTGGTGTGGCGGCCGGACGGTGCGGGTGGAAGTGGTGTGGCGGCCGGACGGTGCGGGTGGAAGTGGTGTGGCGGCGGGGACGGTGCGGGTGGAAGTGGTGTGCATCGCCGGTGAAGAGTGCGCCGGCGGAGTGCGGGGGGCGGCGGTGGAGCGTGTGGAAGCGGAATCCGAGGGCGGGGCGGCGGTGGAGCGTGGAAGAGGACGTGACTTACGCCGTCACATTGCTGCAACGGGTGTTTCAGACTCACCCCCCGCGGGCCCTGACGCAACATGCGTACGCGCAGACCCCGCGGTGGAAAAAGCAGCCGGAGCGGAAGCCGCCGACCCGGGAAACGGACGGGGCTCATCGCCCCGTCCGAGCCGGTCAGGCTGCGTCGTGGTCGATCTCGAGAAGCTCGACCAGCTGGTCTAGTGCCGCGTCCGCACCATCGCCCTCAGCGGTCAGCACGACTTCTTCCTGGCTGCCGACTCCGAGACCCATCACCATCAGGATGCTCCGCGCGTCAACGGGATCTCCGCCCGACTTGGCGATGGTGACCGGCAGACCGGTGGCGGTCACCGCCTGGACGAAGAGTGAAGCGGGTCGGGCGTGCAGGCCGACGCGGGAAGCGACGGTGACGGTACGGCTGGGCATCAAGAAACTCCTTGGTCTTTCGATCGCTGTCGACCGAATCGGGCGGCTTACTCGTGCTGCGGGATGTGTGGCCGGGGAGTGGCATCCCGTGGCCGGGACTGCGAGCAGACATCGTCGCAGTCCCGGCCACGGTGTGCACGGTGGAACGGATCAGGCGGCGACGCCCTCGCGGACGTCTTCCTGATGCGCGAGTTCCTCGGTGTTCTTCTTGTCGAGGCTCATCAGGATGATGACCAGCACGGCGGTGATGACGGTGCCGACCGCGATCGCCAGCAGGTACAGGACCGGGTTGCTGACCAGCGGCAGGACGAAGATGCCGCCGTGGGGGGCGCGCAGTTCGTTACCGAAGCCCATCACCATGGCGCCGGTGACAGCGGAGCCGACCATGCACGACGGGATGACCCGCAGCGGATGTGCGGCTGCGAACGGAATGGCGCCCTCGGTGATGAACGATGCCCCGAGCAGCCAGCAGGCCACCCCGTTCTCGCGTTCGGCCTCGGTCCAGAGCCTCTTGCGAACCAGTGTGGCAACGGCCATACCCAGCGGCGGCGTCATACCGGCAGCCATCACGGCGGCCATGATCTGCAGCCCCGGGCCACCTTCCGTGATCGCAATGGTCAGACCACCGGCCGCGAAAACGTACGCAGCCTTGTTCAACGGGCCGCCCATATCGAACGCCATCATCAAGCCGAGGATTGCGCCCAACAGAATCGCGTTGCTACCGGACAGTCCCCTGAGCCAGTCCTCCAAACCGCTTTGAGCAGCCGCGACCGGCGGCCCGACGATGAGGAACATGATCACGCCGATGAGGATGGTCGTGACCAGGGGGATGACCACGACCGGCATGATGCCGCGGACACCCTTCGGCACCTTGATCCTGGTCATTCCGTAGGCCAAGCCACCCGCGATGAAACCGGAAGCCAGGCCGCCGAGGAACCCGGCACCGATCGCGCCGGCGATCAGGCCGCCGACAATGCCGGGAACCAGGCCCGGCCGGTCTGCGATGCCGAAGGCAATGAAGCCGGACAGAATCGGCACCAGCATGAAGAAGGCGATCTTGCCGATGACGAACAGGAGGCCCGCAAAGCCAGCCTGGTCCAACAGCAGCTGGATGGTGCCGCCATTCGAGAAGCCAACCGGTAGTCCGCCGGCGAGGTCTTGGTACTCGACACCCTCCCATGTCCCGCCGTAGAGCTTGTAGACGACTTCCTGGCCACCGAACAAGAAGCCCAGCGCGATCAGTAGACCGCCCGCGGCGACAAACGGGATCATGTACGACACACCGGTCATCAGCCACTGGCGGATCTTGGTGCCGGCACCGACCTTGCGGGTGCCGCCGCCGCTCGACGACGGCGCCGGGGCGGCGGCCGCCGCGGTCGCGGCTTCGGGAGTGCCTGCCTTGGGCGCGTTCTCGACCGCGGCAACGGCCGCGGCGAGCACGCCGGGACCGTCGTGAACAGCCTTCTTGACACCGACGTCGATGAACGGCTTGCCGGCGAACCGGGACTTGCCCTTCACCTCGAGATCGGCGGCGTAGATGACACCGTCCGCGGCGGCAATGACGTCGTCGGAGAGCGGGACGGTGCCCGCGGAGCCCTGGGTCTCGACCTGAACATCGTGGCCGGCAGCCTTACCTGCCTGCTCGAGATTCTCGGCCGCCATGTAGGTGTGCGCGATGCCTGTCGGGCATGACGTGACGGCGACGAACTTCATTGACCTCCCACCTCTCCTTGCACGTAGGAAGCCACCGACGCGGCGTCGGGGGCATCGATGATGGTCTGGCGGAACGCGGGCCGCACCAGCCGGCGGGCCAACGCCGCCAGGATGGTCAGGTGCTCGGAGCCGCCACCGGCGGGGGCGGCGATCAGGAACACGAGGGTCGCCGGGCCGTCGGGGGCGCCGAAATCAACTCCGGCGGGCACCCGGGCGAGGCCGAGGGACGGCACCGTCACATGCTCTGACCTGGCATGCGGCAGACCGATGCCGCCGGGCATGCCGGTGGCCATCTGGGCCTCGCGGGCCGCGACATCGGCCAGGAAGCCCTCGAGGTCGGTGACCCGGCCGGCTGCCTGCAGCTTCTGCGCTAGTTGCCTGGTGGCGTCCGCCTTGTCGGTGGCCACCAGGTCGAGAACAACCAGATCTTCGGTGATGAGGTCTGTCATGCGACGTCCTTCACTGCTTGGAGGGGATCGGGATCGGCGACGACGCGGACCGCGTCGGCGCAGGCGTGCGTTTCTTGCGGGCCAGGAACAGTGCTGCCGGGAAGCAGGCAGGCGGCCCTGCCCCAGGCCACCGCCCCGGCGAGTCGTTCGGCGGGTGTGCCGATGGTGTGCAGGTAGCCGGATAGCGTGGAGTCGCCGGCGCCCACGGTGCTGCGCGGAACCAGTGGCGGACCGCCCGCCCACCATGAGCCTTCGGCGGTGATCAACAAGGCGCCATGGCCGCCGAGGCTGACCAGGAGGTCCTTGCAGCCGCGCGCCCGGAGTAGCCGGGCGGCGTCGACCACGTCACCGACGGTGATCAGCGGCGTGTCGATCAGCTCCTGGAGTTCTTCCAGGTTGGGCTTCACGACGGTGGCACCGGCGTCGATGGCGGCCGCCAACGCCGGGCCGGAGGTGTCGATGGCGACCGGAACACCCATTCCCACTGCGGATTTGGTGATCCGCGCGTAGAAGTCGTCGGGCGCCCCGGCGGGCAGGCTGCCCGCCGCGACGAGCCAGCTGGGCCTGGCCACCAGTTCCTTGTCGACGGCATCGAGCAGGGCGGCGACCTCCGACTCGGACAGTGTTGCGCCCGGCTCGTTCAGCTTGGTCGTGGTGCCATCGGCCTCGACCACGGCGATGTTCGTCCTGATGGCTCCGTCGATCGGCACTGCGACGGTCGAAACCTGTTGCGGCGTCAGCAATCCGACCATTCGCTGTGCATCGTCGCCGGCCGGCAGGATCGCCGTGGTGCGGTGCCCGTGCTTTGCCAGCGCCCGAGCGACGTTGACGCCTTTGCCGCCCGCCTCCACCAGGGCCTGACCGGTGCGCTGAACCTCACCGCGGACCAGGACATCGACCTCGACCGTGTGGTCGAGACTCGGGTTGGGGGTGACCGTCACGACCGGGCCGGCGAGCGGTGATGCGTAGACGGAACCGTCGGGGGAGCCCGACGGGGACGCGGAACCACTGGTCATGCGCGAATCACCTCCGGTCCTGCCTCTTCGATCTCTCGGGCCATGTCGGCATCCACCTCGCTGTCGGTGATGATGGTGTCGACCTCGGAGAGGTCGGCAACCTGGGCAAACTCGTCGCGGCCGAACTTGGAATGGTCGGCCAGGACGACGGTGCGTCGGGCGGAGCGGGTGAGCGCGCGTTTGACCGCCGCCTCCGCCAGGTCTGGAGTGGTCAGCCCACGACCGGGGCTGACGCCGTTCGTGCCGAGGAAGGCGACGTCCGCGAAGATCGCAGCGAGGTCGCGCTCGGCCCAGCTGCCGACGGCAGCCAGCGTGCCCGGCCGGACCTGACCGCCGACCAGATGCAGGGTCAGGTTGGTCCGCTCGGCCAGCATCGCGGCGATCGGCAGAGCGTGGGTGACGACGATGAATCGCCGGTCGGCGGGCAGCATCTCGGCGAACCGCACGGTCGTCGTTCCGGCGTCGATGATGATCGAACCGCCGTCAGGCAGCTGGTCGAGGGCAGCCTTGGCGATGCGGTCCTTCTGCTCGGCATTGATACCGAACCGCTGGTCGACGGCGAGTTCCATGCTGAGCCGCTCGACCGGGATGGCACCGCCGTGCACCCGGCGGAGGACTCCCCGGCGCTCGAGCCCGGTCAGGTCGCGCCTGATGGTTTCCGGAGTCACTTCGAAAACGTCCGCGAGGGTGTTGACGTCGACACGGCCCTCGGAACGGGCGCGGCCGAGGATGGCCTGCTGCCGTTCGGGTGCGTACATGTCGACTCCGTTGTCGTAGCTGGTTGTGGTTGTGGTTGTGGTGAGGTTGCTGGCCGTCCGGCTGGTTGCCGGGCGGCCATGGGGGAACTGGCATGCCGCAACGGGACTCGTTCTGATCGTGGCCCGGTTGCTCTGGTTCTGCGACTTGACTCTGTGGCTGTGAACACAGTTATAGGGCCTTGTGAAGCCCATGTCAACAGATACGGAAAAGAAACGGAAGCAATCGGTGCAGTACAGGTGTTGGAACATGTCCGAATGTCCGTATGCGGTTTTGATTGTGATGACTTCGAGATCGAGTTGTGCTCGCCCCTGAATCCAGCCGATCAGCGTTCGCCGCACCGATCACTGTCCGAAACCTGTGTGTTCGTCCTGCGTGTCGTTATTCACCAGCGCGACATCGTCGGCACCTGCGGCGGACCGGGTGAACACGCGTCACGTGGGAGACTGGGCGGCGAGATGACCAAGACCCTGCCCCTGATCTTCACCGCCCCGCGCCGCGGCATGCCGCCGGTGCACTTTGCCGACCTCGATCCCGCCGGCCGGCGCGACGCCGTCCGCGACGCCGGTCAACCGGCATTCCGGGCCTCCCAATTGGCCCACCACTACTTCACCGGCCTCACCCGTGACGCCTCGGACATGACGGATCTGCCCGCGGCCGGCAGAGCGGAGTTCGTCGACGCCCTGATGCCCGAGCTGCTGACCGAGATCAGGTCTATTGCCTGCGATGACGGCGACACCCGCAAGACACTCTGGCGTGCGCACGACGGGACGTTGATCGAATCGGTGCTCATGCGGTACCCCGGCAGGATCACGCTGTGCGTGTCGAGCCAGGCAGGGTGCGGCATGGCGTGCCCGTTCTGTGCCACCGGACAGGGCGGACTGCAGAGGAACCTGTCGACAGCCGAGATCGTCGAGCAGGTCCGGCTTGCGGCCAGGTCGGCCAGAGACGGCGCTCTGGGTGCGCCCGGGCGGCTCTCGAACGTCGTCTTCATGGGAATGGGTGAGCCGCTGGCCAACTACAAGCGCGTGCTGGCCGCCGTCAAGATCATCACCGCGCCGGCGCCGGAAGGGCTGGGCATCTCGGCCCGCTCGGTGACGGTCTCGACCGTCGGCCTGGTGCCCGCCATCGAGAAGCTGACTGCGGAGAACATGCAGGTCCGGCTCGCCGTCTCACTGCACACCCCGGATGACGAGCTCCGGGACACCCTGGTGCCGGTCAACGACCGCTGGAAGATCGACGAGGTGCTGCGTGCCGCGCGTGCCTACGCCGACACCACCGGCCGGCGGGTGTCGATCGAGTACGCGCTGATCAAGGACATCAACGACCAGCCGTGGCGCGCCGATCTGCTGGGGGAGCTGCTGCGCCGGTACCTCGGTCAGTTGGTGCACGTCAACCTGATCCCGCTGAACCCGACTCCCGGGTCGCAGTGGGACGCCTCGCCGAAGCCGGTGCAGGACGAATTCGTCCGGCGGGTTCGGGCGCAGGGCGTGGCGTGCACGGTGCGCGACACGAGGGGGCAGGAAATCGCCGCGGCTTGCGGGCAGCTGGCGGCGGCGGAGAAGTAACCGGCGGCCGGAAGTAGGCGACAGCCAGGAGGTAACCGGCGGCCGGAAGTTAGTCGACAGCCAGGAGGTGGGTGGCGGTCAGGAGTCGGCGGCGGCCAGGAGTAGGCGACAGCCAGGTGGGTGGCAGCCAGGAGTAGGCCCGGTCGTCGACACAGACAGGGGTGTGGGTCGCAACAGCGGGCTCGATCCCTCCCCAGGCGGCGGAGGTTCCTCCGAGGCCCGGTTCCAGGAGGACGGTGGGTTCACCGGATCCGCTGCAGGACAGGTACAACCGGTGGTCACCCACGTCGACGAGCCGCCCGGGTAGCGGTGCGGCGGCTGCCTGATTCGACCGATTCCGTGACGGTGTGGATGCTGCCTCCGACGGCGGCGTCCCTGCGGGCGACGAAAAGCCATGCGGCGGCGGACGCCTCGTCCAGCCAATGCGCGTCGTCGTCGTCGACGACGCACAGCACCGGCGCACCCTCGGCGGCTTCCGCCAGCAGGCTCAGCGTGGCCAGGAAGATCAGGAACCGGTCACCCTCGGGGGCTTCCGCCAGCAGGCTCAGCGTGGCCAGGAAGATCAGGAACCGGTCACCCTCCGCGGCGTCGATCTCGCTGAAGGCGGCCCGCAGCGCCGACTTGCCGACACCTGGCTGCCCGCGGACCACCAACGCGCCACCAACCGGGAGTCGCGGGCGTCGGCGAGCAGCGCTCGCAGGCGTTCCTGTTCCCGACCCCGACTGTGTAACACCACGGCAGCGTAGGCGCAGCCAGGGCACTGCACCTGCGGCCGGAGGGGTCAGCGACCCACTACGGGCGTCGCGCCCGTTCCTTACGCAGCGCGATCTCACCGGAGATCAGCCACAACGCCATCAACGTGCCGATCGCTACCAGCCACCAGTTCTCGACCAGCGACTCGTGGTTGCCGATCGTCATCAGGAAGATCCCGGCAACACCGAGCCACAGCAGGAAGCGGCTGCCGCGCGGAGCCATCTCACGCCAGGTCCCGTGCCAGCCCCATTCCTCGCTGGGCGCGTCGGGGTTGTAGGCGACCATCTGGCCCGGCTGGACGCGGGCGACCGCAGAGCCGTGATCCTCGTTGTCGCCCGCTTCGGAACGGCGCTCGAGTGACGTGCCGGCCACGGATCCTCCCGGTCAGGGTCGTACTGCTCGCTGGACTGACTGCCATGATCGCATGCGGTGACGCATCGCGGCGGTCAGGGTGCGGCCCTCCGGGTCAGCTCGACCACCGCGCTCAGCTTCCGCTCGCCGTCCACCGTGGTCGCCTCCAGTCGCAGGCTGGCCATGGTCGGGCTGACCCAGCCCCGGATCGTGGAGCCGACGGCGAGCGTCCTCGGAACCCGTACCGTGCCACTGCTCTCGCACGGTTGCAGGTCGGTCTCGTTGTCCACCAACAGGTTCGGGGGCAGGACGCCGCGAACCGGCTGGTCGTCGATCAGCACCCCGGACAGCGTGGTGCGGCCCTCCCCGCCGGTCCCGGCCTCCGATCCCGTGGCAAGCCACCAGGTGCGGTGCACCGCACCGGAGTCCTCGGTCGAGGCCGAATACACCGAAACGCCGGGTACCCCCGCGGGGGTGATGCCCAGCGAGAGCGACAGCGGGTTGGGGTCACCGAACAGCCCGGTTCCGGTCGCCGGCTGCAGCGCCAGTTCCGCCGCACGCGTGTAGAAGGAGCTGCCCCCTTCATCGGCACACCGGCCGGTCACGGTGATCGTCATCTCCGCGGTTCCGGTCCACGCCGCCGGCAGCGGCAGCCCTGAACCGGGCAGCGTGCTGGGAGTCGATGTGGGGGTGACTTGCCCCCGCGAACGGTCCGTGGCGGTGTCGGAGCTTTTCGCCGTGCCGCTGCTGGATGCGGTGGCCGAGGACGCGGCAGAGGTGGTGGGCAAGGCGCTGGGTTCCGGGGGTGCGACCGTGGACGACGCGGCCGGGCTGCCGTCGGTGATCTGGATCAGTCCCCAGACCACGGCCACCGAGCACACCAGGGCAGCGACCATGATCGTCGTCACCCACCTGGCGCTCAGGGTGGTCCGGGGCGGCATCCCGCCAGTATGTGCGTTCCCGCCGGTCCTTCCCGGTTCGGTGGGTGTCGGGAGCGGCCGGCACGCGACGTCGGGAGCGGTCGGCACGCCACGGCGAGGGAGGAAGGCACGCGACGGCGAGGGAGGAAGATGGGTGGGTGACGTCTCGTTGGCCCGACCATCCCTCGGCCGCTGCCGTGCGACCCGGTGCCGGAACGGCGGGCCGCCGCCGGATCATCCTGCTGGGTTCGACAGGCTCTATCGGTACCCAGGCGCTCGACGTGATCGCTGCGCACCCGGAGATGTTCGAGGTCGTCGGACTCGCCGCTGGGGGAGCGCAGCCCGAATTGCTGGCCGAACAGGCGGCCGCGCACCCGGGTGCGCGGCTCGCCGTGGCCACGACGTCGGACCGTGTTCCCGGTGCGGCGCTGGCCGGCCCCCGGGCAGCCACCGAGCTCGTCGAGTCCGTCGACGCGGACATCGTGCTCAACGGGATCACCGGGTCGATCGGCCTCGAGCCGACGCTCGCCGCCCTGCGGGGAGGCCGGGTACTGGCGCTGGCCAACAAGGAGTCGCTGGTGGCGGGCGGCTCGCTGGTGGTGGATGCCGCCGCGCCGGGCCAGATCGTCCCGGTCGACTCGGAGCACAGCGCGCTGGCCCAGTGCCTGCGCAGCGGCGCCGGCACCGAGGTGGCCAAGCTGGTCGTCACCGCATCGGGTGGCCCGTTCCGCGGACGGACGGCTGCGCAGATGGAGGAGGTCACCGCGGCGCAGGCGCTGGCCCACCCCACCTGGGCGATGGGGCCGGTGGTCACGATCAATTCGGCGACTCTGGTCAACAAGGGCCTGGAAGTCATCGAGGCGCACCTGTTGTTCGGGATCCCGTACGAGTGCATCGAGGTCGTGGTGCACCCGCAGTCGGTCGTCCACTCGATGGTCACCTTCGTCGACGGGTCGACGATCGCGCAGGCCAGCCCGCCGGACATGAAGCTGCCGATCGCGCTCGCCCTTGCCTGGCCGCACCGGCTGGACCGGGTGGCGGCGGCGTGCGATTTCGGCACGGCGGCCTCGTGGACGTTCGAGCCGGTCGACCGGAACGCGTTCCCGGCACTGGACCTGGCCATCGCCGCCGGTCAGGCGGGCGGAACGGTACCGGCGGCGTTCAACGCGGCCAATGAGGAGGCGGTCGACGCCTTCCGCCGCGGCCACCTCGGTTTCACAGGCATTTCGGATGTGCTGGGGCGCATCCTTGACGGGGCCGATCACGTCCGGAGCAACCCGCGGGATGTCCAGGACGTCTGGGCCACGGAAGACTGGGCTCGCGCGCGGGCCAGGGAAATCATCAGGGCACGGGACGCGCAGGCCCCGAACAGCAGGATGGGGGCGGCACGCTGATGTGGACCGTGATCGGGATCGTTCTGTTCGTCCTCGCCCTGCTGTTCTCCATCGCATGGCACGAACTCGGCCACCTGACGTTCGCCAAGCTGTTCAACGTCCGGACCACCCAGTACATGATCGGCTTCGGCAGGACGCTGTGGTCCAAGCAGGTCGGAGAGACCGAGTACGGCGTCAAGGCCGTGCCGCTCGGCGGCTACATCCGGATGATCGGCATGGTTCCACCCGGCCCGGACGGCCGGCAGAAGATCAGCACCACCGCCATGGGCGCGGCCGGCATGGTCCGCAACATCGTCGAGGAGACCAGGGCCGGTGACCGGTCGCAGGTCACCGAGGCCGACGAGGGACGGCAGTTCTACCAGCTGCACCCCGCCAAGCGCATCGTGGTGATGGCCGCCGGTCCGCTGATGAACCTGATCCTCGCAGTCGGCATCTTCGGCATCCTGCTCGTCGGCATCGGCGTCCCCACCCAGACCACCACGGTGTCGACCGTGAGCCAGTGCGTGATCCCGGCCGCCGCCGCTGGGACCGCGCAGCGCAGCGAGTGCACGCCGTCCGACCCGCAGACGCCGGCCGCCCTCGCGGGCCTACTGCCGGGCGACACCATCGTCGGCTTCAACGGAACCGTGGTCACCGATTGGGATCAGCTGACCGACCTGATCCGGGCGTCCGCCGGACAGACCGTGCAGCTGCAGTACGTCCGCGACGGCCAGCAGGTCACCGCGGCCGTGCCGATCGTGCTGACGCAGCGTCCGATCATCGACGACGCGGGCCAGCAGATCGGCGTCGGTCCGGCCGGGTTCCTAGGGATCTCGGTCACGGCGCCCTACGTGCAGCAGTCCGTCGGCGCGGCGATCGGCCGGACCGGTGACTTCATCGCCGCGGCGGCCAAGGCCGTGGTCGCGATTCCCGCCCGGATTCCGGCGCTGTGGGACTCGATCTTCAGCGGGACCGACCGGGACATCAACTCACCGGTCGGCATCGTCGGCGCCGGCCGGATCGGCGGCGAGATCCTGGAATCGGACCGCACCAGCACCACCGACAAGTGGGTGCTGTTCCTGAACCTGGTGGCCGGCTTCAACATGAGCCTGTTCCTGCTGAACATGCTGCCGCTGCTGCCACTCGACGGCGGGCACATCCTTGGCGCGATGATCGAATGGGTGCGGAAGGGCTGGGCTTCGGTCCGTCGGAAGCCAGATCCCGGCCCGTTCGACGTGGCGAAGCTGATGCCGGTCGCCTACGTGGTGGCATTGTTGTTCATCGGGTTGACCGCACTGACGCTGATCGCCGACGTCGTGAACCCGGTCAAGCTCTTCGGCTGAGTGCCACCCACCAACGTCCGCCCGATCCCATTTCGAGAAAGCCGCCCGATGTCTGTCACCAGCCCGTCCGGAGCCACCCCCACCGCCGTCGGCCCCACGCCCATCGGTTTGGGCCTGCCGAGCATGCCCGCCGACCGCGTGGTGCCCGTGCTGGCACCGCGCCGCAAGACCCGGCAGCTGGACGTCGGCGGCATCGGCGTCGGCAGTGATTCTCCGGTGTCCGTGCAGTCGATGACGACCACCGTCACCGCGGACATCAACGCGACCCTGCAGCAGATCGCCGAGCTGACCGCCTCCGGCTGCCAGATCGTCCGGGTGGCCGTCCCGACGAACGACGACGCCGACGCGCTGGCCATCATCGCGAAGAAGTCGCAGCTGCCGGTGATCGCCGACATCCACTTCCAGCCCAAGTACGTCTTCGCGGCGATCGACGCAGGCTGCGCCGCCGTCCGGGTGAATCCGGGCAACATCAAGGCCTTCGACGACAAGGTCGGCGAGATCGCCAGGGCGGCCAAGGACGCCGGCACCCCGATCCGGATCGGCGTCAACGCCGGATCGCTGGACAAGCGGTTGCTGGCCAAGTACGGCAAGGCGACGCCCGAAGCGCTGGTCGAATCCGCGCTCTGGGAGTGCTCGCTGTTCGAGGAGCACGACTTCCGGGACATCAAGATCTCCGTCAAGCACAACGACCCGGTGATCATGGTCCGGGCGTACGAGCTGCTGGCCGAGCAGTGCGACTATCCCCTCCACCTCGGCGTGACCGAGGCCGGCCCGACGTTCCAGGGCACCATCAAGTCGGCCGTGGCGTTCGGCGCCCTGCTGTCCAAGGGCATCGGCGACACGATCCGGGTCTCCTTGTCCGCCCCTCCGGTCGAGGAGGTCAAGGTCGGCCTGCAGATTCTCGAGTCGCTGAACCTGCGCGAACGGGGACTTGAGATCGTCTCGTGCCCGTCGTGTGGACGGGCCCAGGTGGACGTCTACACCCTGGCCGAGCAGGTGACGGCCGGTCTCGAGGGACTGGACGTCCCGCTGCGGGTGGCTGTCATGGGGTGTGTCGTCAACGGGCCGGGCGAGGCGCGCGAGGCCGACCTCGGTGTCGCCTCGGGCAACGGCAAGGGACAGATCTTCGTCAAGGGCGAGGTCATCAAGACGGTCCCGGAGTCGCAGATCGTCGAGACGCTGATCGAGGAGGCCATGCGGCTCGCCGACGTGATGCGCGACGCCGGCGTGACGAGCGGGGAGCCGTCCGTCACGATGGCCTGAGCCGTCGCGCCGGCCCGGGACGGCAGCGGCATCAGCACCCGGCTGGTCTGGCATTGTGTGCGAGTAGTTTCCGCCGACTTCGCGAAGGCAATCCGTTGACGACTTGGGCACGGCCGCTCCGTTCGTGGACGGGCGGTCGCGCGCGTACCTGCGGCGCCGGGCGGTCACCGTGCTGACGGCGAGCTTCGCCAGGGTGCTGAGTTCGTCGCACGCCGCGCAGGTGTCGAGAGTGCTGGCGGCCGACCCGATCTCGTCCTGCATGGTGGCCTCCAGGTTCGAGCAGGTCGGAATGAACGAGGCGGCCATGGGAGGCCAGTTCTGGGGTGTGGGCGGCGGCCGCGACGGCCTGCTGTTCGCCGGCGCGTCGATGGTCCCGCTCTCCGGTGACGCGTCCTCGATGCGATCGTTCGCCCAGATCGCCGCCCGCCGGGGACGCAAGTGCGCGACCATCCTGGGCCAGGCGGACCTGGTGCTCCCGCTCTGGGAGCGACTGGAGCCCAAATGGGGACCCGCTCGTGACGTCCGCGCCGATCAACCGCTGATGGCCTGCGCCGGGGAGCCGCGGGGGCCGCTGGACCCGCACGTCCGGCCGGTGCGGCCCGAGGAGATCGACACCTATTTCCCGTCCGCGGTCGCGATGTTCACCGAGGAGGTGGGCATCGACCCGCGCACCGGCGACAACGGCCGCGGCTACCGCGCGAGGATCGCCGAGCTGATCGGCTCCCGCCGCGCGTACGCCCGGTTCGACGGCCAGACGGTGATCTTCAAGGCCGAGATCGGTTCGCTGTCCAACGGTGTCGCGTTGATCCAGGGCGTGTGGGTCCATCCGGACCTGCGCGGTCGCGGGCTCGCGTCACCGGCCATGGCCACAGTGGTGCGGTCGATCCAGGACGACCTGCACCGGGTGCCGAGCCTGTACGTCAACGCTTACAACGTGGCCGCGCGCAGGACCTATACCCGGATCGGGTTCGAGCAGGTCGGCACGTTCGCGTCGGTGTTGTTCTAGGACGTCTTGGTTCTTGGGCGGACTGTCTTGGGCGGACTGTTCTAGGGAGCTTCGCTGGTCCGGTCGCCCGGTTCGGCTGCCGTCGCCGGGTCGCCGTCATCCTCGACGCGCTCCACCAGCACCCGCCCGCCGGGGTGCAGCAGCGAGATCACCAGGGAGATGCCCAGCGCGATGGCCATGCCGACCAGTACCGCCTGGGTCGCGAGGGCGAAGTCCATGGCGACGGCAGCGCCGACCCGGTCGGCCATCGCGGCGGGTACGCCGGCCATCGAGGCCTCGGCCCCGCCGCTGCCGGCGGCCGCCGCGGCGGCGAATCCGGCGGCCTGCTCCGGTGGGATGCCGAAGCTCTCGAACGAGGTGGTCAGCCTGCTGGCGAAGACGTTGCCCAGCACCGTTCCCAGCACCGCCAGGCCCAGGGCGGAGCCGTAGTTGCGCACCGTCTGGGTGATGCCGGTGACCTCGCCGTAGGAGGCGTTGATCGATCGGTTGGTGGCGTCGGTGCTGGCCGGGCCGAGCAGGAAGCCGATCCCTGCTCCGGCCAGCACGATGCACCACCACTGCGATCCCAGACTCAGGTCGGTCAGCTTCCACGCCCACAGCAGGAAGCCCGCGGCGCCGAGCGCGCTGCCGAGCACGATCGCCGGCTTCGGCCCGCGGGAATCCAGGATGCGGCCGCCGATCTGGGCCGCCGGAGCGAAGCCGGCGAAGAGGACCAGGAGGTAGAGACCGGCGTTGTTGGCGTCGTACCCGAGGGAGACCTGCGAGTAGACGCTGGCGAAGAAGAAGACCGGCACGAAGGCGACCATCGAGAAGAAGAGCACCCCGTTGTCGACCACGAACGCCCGGTCGGCGAAGATCCGGACCTTGATCAGTGGTTGCCTCATCCGCAGTTCCACCAGCACGAACACGACCAGGATCAGCAGCCCCCCGACGATGCACAGCCAGGTCAGCGGGCTTCCCCAACCCCAGCTCGCCGCCTGCTCGAAACCGAGCACGCTGAGCGCCATCCCGGCCGCGATGAGGACCGCGCCGAGCCAGTCGATGCGTTCCCGCCGCGGCCGCGAGCTGATCCCGGCGAGCACGGTGAACACCACCGCGACGATGGCGACCGGGATGTTGATCCAGAAGATGGCCCGCCAGGTCCACTGGGTGAGATAGCCGCCGGCGATCGGCCCGATGGCGGTCAGCCCGCCGGAGATGCCGAAGAAGATCGCCAGCGCCCGGCCGCGCTCGCCCAGCGGGAAGGCGGCCACCACCACCGCCAGCGCCGCGGGGATCATCAACGCCGCCGAGAGTCCCTGCACGACCCGGAAGAAGACGATCCAGGTCTCGGCGAACGAGCCCTTGGGGGTCGCGCCGCACAGCGCGGACGCACCGGCGAAGCCGATGATGCCGGCCAGCACGACCCGCTTGGAGCCCAGGACGTCGGCGAGCCGGCCGCCCAGCGCGAAACCGGCGGCCAGGGCGAGGATGTAGCCGTTGATGACCCATTGGACACCGCTGCGGCTCAGGTCGAGTCTGCTGGAGTTCGGGCTGGCGATGGCGACGATGGTCTGGTCGATGAAGGTCATCGCGACGGCGAAGAGCATCGCGGTGAGCGCCATGCCCTTGCTGCGAGCGGTGGTGAACCGGGCTGGTGCCGGTCCGGTGGATCCGACGGTCAACTGCCCCCCAGTGACTGAATGCCGGACGGTGACACGGGCTCACCGTCACGAATCGGGTGAATCGTCACACGGCGCGGGCGGCCGCGCGATCAAGGCACGCCGGTGTCCCGGCCTGACCCGACTGCGGGCCGCCGCTGGGGATACGGGGCCCATGACGTTGCCCCGCCGATCGGCACTGCGCAGGCGGGTGGGCTATCGACGGTTCGCCGTTGCCGTCGCGCTGCTCGTCGGGTTGACGGCGTGTACCGGTGCGCAGCCCGAGACCACCCCGGGACCGAGCAGCAACTCGCAGCGTTCGTGGACGCACTGCAGGAATTCGACACGGAGAAGGCAGGGGACCTGACGTCGAATCCGGCGGCAGCGACGCTGTTCCTCGACGAGATCGCCAGCAATCTCAGCCCCGAATCGGTCACCGTCTCCGCCGGGTCCACCGACCGGACGGCCGCCGACACCGCCACCATTCCGATCACCTACACGTGGACCTTCGAGAACGCCGGGACACTGAGCTACCCGGCGACCTGGACCTGGGAGCGCGACGGCGACGATTGGACCCTGGACTGGTCGCCGACGGTGGTCCACCCGAAGCTGGGGGAGCGGCAGACTCTCGCCATCAGGACGACCGACCCGCAGCAGGGCGTGCTGGTCGATCGGGACAACGTCCGGCTCGTCTCGCCGATCCGGGTCTTCGCCGTCGAACTGAAAGCGGCCCGCCCCGACCTGAAGGCCGCGGCGGCAGCGCTCGAACCGATCCTGGCTCCGGTGGACAAGAGCGTCACCGCCGACAGCATCGTCGGCGGCGCGACCGAGGCGCTGGCCGAAGCGGCCGCACCGCCGCAGGAGCAGGCACCTTCCGCCGGTGCGAGCCCGTCGGCGCCGGCGGCGGCCGATCCGGCAGTCGATCCCAAGAAGGTCACCTACACCGTGATCAACCTGCGGGAGCCCGACTACCGCCGGCTCGCGCCGCAACTCGATGCGGTCGGCGGCCTGACGTTCCCGTCCGAGACGCGAAACCTGCCGCCCACCAAAGACTTTGCCAAGGCAGTGCTCGCGCAGGTGACGCCGGTGGCGGCGGAGATGATGAACGGCACCAAGGGCTGGAAGGTCATCATCGTCGACACCACGGGCGGGACGCTCGAGACGCTCGCCGACCACCCCGCGGTCGCCGGGGCGCGCGTCACGCTCACCCTGGACAGCAATCTTCAGCGCAGTGCCGAGGCCATTCTCGCCAAGAGGCCGCAACCGGCCGCCCTGCTGGTGATGCAGCCGTCGACCGGTGAATTGCTCGCCATCGCCCAGAACGCCGCCGCCAACGCCCAGGGCAGCATCGCGCTGACCGGGCAGTACCCGCCCGGGTCGACCTTCAAGGTGGTCACCGCCACGGCCGCCCTCGACCGGGGTCTGATCGTGCCTGGCAAGCCCGTCGACTGCCCCGGCATCTTCACGGTGGACGGCCGGCAGATCCGCAACTCCCATGATTTCGATCTGGGCACGGTGGACTCGACTGTGGCCTTCGCCAAGTCCTGCAACACCACGTTCGCCGGCCTCTCGGTGCAGATGCCGGCCGATGCGCTTCCGGCCGCGGCGTCGGACTACGGGATCGGGCTGGACTTCGTCATGCCGGGGGCGACGACCCTCACCGGCAAGGTGCCCGACGCCGCATCCGAGGTGCAGAGGGCGGAGAACGGTTTCGGTCAGGGCCAGGTGGTGATCACGCCGTTCTCGGCGGTGCTGATGGCGGCCACCGCCGCCAACGGCACGATGCCGATGCCGGTGCTGATCCGCGGCACGAAGACGACGGTCGACAAGCCGGCTCCGGTGCGGACCGCGCAGGTCCAGAAGGACATCCAGTCGTACCTCAAGGCGGTGGTCGAGCAGGGAACGGCCTCCGACCTCCAGGCCTTCGGCGACGTGCACGCCAAGACCGGCACCGCCGAGTTCACCGGAGAGGACGGGAAGACGCACGCGCACGCCTGGATGATCGGTTACCGGGGTGACCTGGCCTTCGCCGCGCTGGTCGTCGGCGGCGAGAGTTCGACCGTCACCACCGCGATGATCGGCCAGTTCCTGGGCACGCTGACGTCCTGAGCGATCCCGGCCGCAGGGGTCGTGGATCCGCCCGTCGGCCGCCCGTAGTCTCGGAGCCATGCTGCGCACTGCCCTGACCCCGGGACGGCAGAGCCCCATCCGGGCCGTCCCCGCCTCGATCACCCGGCCGGAATACGTGGGACGGGACCGCCCGGCCAAGAGCACCGACCCCTGGGTGCAGCCGCCGGAGATCATCGAGAAGATGCGGGTCGCGAGCCGGATCGCCGCCCGGGCGATGGCGGAGGGTGCGAAGGCGATCGCACCAGGGGTGATCACCGACGAGATCGACCGCGTGGTGCACGAGTACATCTGCGACCAGGGCGCCTATCCGTCCACCCTGGGCTACAAGCACTTTCCGAAGTCGTGCTGCACGTCGCTGAACGAGGTGATCTGTCACGGCATCCCCGATTCGACCGTCATCGAGGACGGCGACATCGTCAACATCGACGTCACGGCCTACATCGACGGTGTACACGGTGACACCAACGCGACGTACCTCGCCGGCAACGTTTCCGAGGAGAACCGGCTGCTCGTCGAGCGGACCGAGGAATGCCTGCGCAGGGCGATCAAGGCGGTTGCTCCCGGCCGGCGACTGAACGTCATCGGCAGGGTGATCGAGTCGTACGCCAAACGGTTCGGCTATGGCGTGGTCCGCGACTACACCGGCCACGGCATCGGCCGCACGTTCCATTCCGGACTGGTCATCCTGCACTACGACGACCCCGGCGTCACCACGGTTCTCGAGAAGGGGATGACGTTCACCATCGAGCCGATGATCACTCTCGGTGGCATCGAGTGGGACGTGTGGGACGACGGCTGGACCGTCACGACCAAGGACAAGTCCTGGACAGCGCAGTTCGAGCACACGCTCGTCGTGACCGACACCGGCGCCGAGGTGCTCACCCTGCCGTGACGGCGCCGTCCGAGCCGACGCGAGCCGATCCCGCTGTTTGTGATCCTCCGGAAGGGGTACGTAGCGGTCAGAACGGACGGTCGCAGTCCTCGCGGCTCGTCGATGACGGCGCGTCGAGCGGATGGTGAAGACAAGGCATGGACCGACGGACAGTGGTGGGTGCGGGTCGGCGGGTGCTGGTGGCGCAGGCTCCCGGCGCCGGGGTCTCGGTGTGGGAGGACTTCGCCGCGGCCGGATTCGATGTGGTCGGCGTCGCCCACGACGGGCCGGCGGCGGTCGACCTGGCCGTGCGACTGCGGCCGGACGTCGTCATCGTCGATGCGGCACTTCCGCGGCTGGACGGGGTCAGTGTCACCGGCCGGATCACCGCGCAGGGCGTGGGACCGGTGGTCATGGTGCTGACCGCGTCGGACGCCGATCTGGTCGACCAGGCGATCGATGCCGGCGCGATGGCCGCGCTGGTGGAGCCGGACGCCGCGTCCGTTGTGGCCGCTGCCGACATGGTGCTCGCCCGGCAGGCCGACAACATCTCGCTGCTCGCGGCGACGCTGGAGGCCGAGGGTCGCGGCGAGCACAGTGAGCTGATCGAACGCGCGAAGAAGCTGCTGATGGCGCACCTGCGGCTGACCGAGGCCGCTGCCGCCCGCTGGTTGCACCGGACAGCGCTGGAGGGTCGCACGTCGACCATGAAGGTGGCGACGATCGTCGTCGACTTCTGGTCCCACCGCCCGGTAGTCTCCCGGCCGCCGGTTCTGAGGTCAGTGGTGTCGGCCCGGTCGGCCCTGTTCAGCTGCTGAAGACCGGAGAGGCGGTACCGCTGAGGTGCGGAAGTCAGGGGTCAACCCATCGGCGGGCAACAAGACCGTCCCGACCGACCAGGATGTCGGCGCGTTCATTGCCGCGATCCCGGATGAGAAGCGACGGTCCGAGGCGCAGCTCCTGGTCGAGGTGATGGCCGAGACGACCGGCCAACCGCCGGTGATGTGGGGGCCGGCCATCGTGGGGTTCGGCGCCCTGCATCTGACCTACGAGTCGGGTCGGCAACTGGACGTCCCGCGGATCGGGTTCTCGCCGCGGAAGGCGCAGAGCGTCGTGTACGTCAGCGGGGGCTTCGACCGGTATCAGGATCTGTTGCCGCGGCTCGGCCGGCATTCCCTCGGCAAAGCCTGCCTCTATCTCAAGAATCCGGCAGACGCCGATCAGGATGCCCTGCGCGAACTCGTCGATCGCTCCTATCGGTGGCAACCGGACTGACCATGTACCGTTTGGTACATGCTGCTGGATTCGACCGTCACGATCGCCGCGCCTCCCCGAGTCGTGTTCAACGTGCTGGCTGACGTCGCCCGCTGGCCGGAATGGTCGGACACGATGACCTGGGTGCGGCGCCTGGACGAGGGACCCCTGGTGGTCGGCTCTCGGACCAGGGTCAAGCAGCCGCGGTTGCGCGAGACAGTCTGGACCGTCACCGAATTCGAGGACGGCCGCCTGTTCAGCTGGCAGTCACACGCCCCCGGGGTCACGACCACCGGCCGCCATGTCGTCGTGCCGTCAGGTCAGGCTGCCGTGGTCACGCTCGCGATCGAGCACGCCGGCCCGCTGAGCGGACCCGTCGGGCTGCTGACGAAGGGCCTGACCCGCCGCTACCTGGCCATGGAAGGCGCCGGCCTGAAACAACTGTGCGAAGCGTGACCGACGGTGATTCCGGCACCGCTCCACCAACGGCGGCTGCCCCGCGCGATCGCCTGATCCTGGCAACCGTCGACCTGGCTCGCAGGGGCGGGATCAGTCACCTCAGCCTGCGTCGACTGGCCGACGAGCTCGGCACCAGTCACCGCATGCTGATCTATCACTTCGGCTCCCAGGACGGCCTGATCGCCGAGGTGGTGAGCGTCGTGGAAGGTCAGCAGCGGGCCGCGTTGACCCGGCTGCTGGTCGACGACGACACCCCACCGCTACAGCAGGTGGACCGGTTCTGGGCCGAGGTCGTCGACAACGCAACGGTTTTCGGGCCGCTGTTCTTCGAGCTGACCGGTCAGGCACTGCAGGGCAGACCCCATACCGTGCGGTTGCTCGACGGCATGGTGGACAGCTGGATCGAGCCGCTGGCCCGGCTCTACGAACGCGTCGGCATCAGCCCGGCCAGGGCGCCAGTGCACGCCCGGCTCGGGCTCGCGGCCGCACGTGGACTGCTGCTCGACCTGCTGGTCACCGGCGACCGGGCGGGGGTCGACGCCGCGAACGACCTGTTGCGGGAGCTGATCCTGCATGACGTCGGCGGGCTACCCGGCGGTCAGGATCAGCCTGCCTCGAAAATGCTGACCTGATCATCGTCGAATACGTCGACGAGGTGATCCGAGAGGGCCTCCAGGGTGATCAGCCCGACGAGCCGGCCCTCCTTGACGACCGGCAGCACCGGTTCGGTCAGTCCGAGGATCAGGTTCAGCACGGTGAACCCGGCCTCGTCATCCGGGCAGACCGCCGGCCCGGGTGAGCTGATCAGGGAACCGACGCTGGTCGTCCGTGGATCCCGAGCATCTGCCACGCACTGGTCGACGATCGCCCGTGCGGACAACATGCCCAGCAACTCGCCGTTGTCACCCTGCACCGGAACCGTCGGCACGGCATGCGCCCGTAGCCGGCGGGCGGCCGCGACCACCGACTCAGCGTGATGGACCGATGGAAAGGGCGGTCCCATCAGGTCTCCGACGGTCGTCATGAGCAGGCCGAGCCGGAACAATTCGGTGCGGGCTTCATGCGGTGCTCCAGCGTGCTCGGGAAACGTCTGTGATCTGAAGATCGTAGGAATGCAGAGAACGCCGGAGGCAGTGCCGAAGGTCCTGTCCGTCAGTCAGTCCGTCAACCAATGAGCCGTCGAGCGAAGGTGCCTGCTGTGCCCGACGACGTGTGTCGATCTTTCGTGTCAGTGGCGTCCCGGTGGCACGGCTGCACCGTCCTGTCCACGTCGGAACAGGGCTGGGAGGCACTGTCCACCTTCGTCGGCGACGGCCTCGGTGATCACGAGAAATTGGTCATCGCCGGACTGCGCGTGGACCAGGCCCCGACACCCTGCTCCGCCGGTTGCACGAGGACGGTGTGGATCCGGCTCCGCCGACGGCGTCCGGTCAATTGCTGGTCATGCCGGCGGAGGCCTAGCGCGAACTGCTCGAACGACCGGCCGCGCACCTCGCCGGGCTGATCGTCGCACGGCACGCAGCCGGGGGAGCCGGGCGACCGGGCGGAGTGAGTCGGGCGCGGTGAGCCCACGCGCAGTGAGGCCGGGCGGGCAACATCGACACGCGCAACATCGACACGCCGCTACCCTTCCCGGGTGATCGACACCCCGCCGTCGACGGTCGACTTCCGCATCCTCGGGCCCTTGGAGATCCTGGTCGACGGGGCTCCGCAACAGATGCCGGGCGGGAAACCCAAAGGGGTGCTGGCGGTTCTGCTGATCAACCGCAACAGGGTCGTGCCGTCGGCCGCCATCGCCGATTCGATCTGGGACGGGAACAGCCCGGACACCTATCAGGCGATCCTGCAGGTGTACATCTCCACCCTCCGGCGGTCGCTGCGCGCAGCGGGGATCGAGTCCCATGCGGTGGTGACCACCCAGGCGCCGGGATACCGCATGCTCGTCGACGAAAGCTGTCTGGATTACGGGCGTTTCGCCCGCGGGGTGACGGCGGGCAACGAGCTGCTCCGGGCGCAGAAGTATGCGGAAGCGTCGGCCACCCTGGGTGCCGCGTTGGCGGAGTGGACCGGGTCGGCGTTGGCCGATCTGCAGGGGCTCCGGTTCGCGAACGACTTCGCCGCGGCGGTCGACGAGGAACGCCTCGTCGCGCTGCAGAGCCGGATCGAGGCGGACCTGCACCGCGGACTCGATTCGGCCGTCGTCGGCGAGCTCACCGCGCTGACCGGCCGGCACCCGCTGCGCGAGCCGTTCTGGATCCAGCTGATCACCGCCCTGTACCGGCTCGGCCGGCAGGCCGACGCGCTGGATGCCAGCCGGCGGATCCGTGAGCTGCTCGGTGACGAACTGGGCATCGACCCCAGCCCGGCGCTGCAACAACTCGAGGGCCGGATCCTGCGCCAGGAATCACTGGATCCGGCTCCGCCGCAGGCGCCGTCACCGGCCATGCAGCCAACCGTCAGCGACACCGCGGTGGTGCTCAGCCGGGCGAGTGTGCTGCTGCCGTCGGGGAAGTCGTATCCGGTGCCGTCCCGCGGCTTGCGGATCGGACGGATGGACGACAACGACCTGGTGATCGAGGGCAGCAAGGTCAGCAGGTACCACGCCGTGGTGGCGCCGCTGGCGAACGGATTCGCGGTCAACGATCTGCGGTCCACCAACGGCATCCTGGTCGGCGAGGACCGGGTGCTGGACAGCCACGTGCTCCGGGACGGCGACGTCATCCAGATCGGCGGCACCCGGATGACGTTCCGGCTGGACGAATAGCAGCCGAGTTCCAGCGGGCGGACAACGCCGTCAGCGGGGTTTCAGCCGGGTTTTGGGGTCCTTTCAGGGCCGGGGCGCACCTTTGTCCCAGCGGCCCATCACCCCGATCCCCTGGAGGACATCATGTTCAGCACCGCTTCGAACACCACAGCGTCGAACACCACAGCGTCGAACACCACAGCGTCGAACACCACAGCGTCGAACACCACAGCGTCGGAGAACACCGCTTCGAAGAACACCGCTTCGAAGAACACCGCTTCGAAGAACACCGCTTCGAAGAACACCGCTTCCCGCACCCGCCGGCTGCTGCGGCAGATCACCGGCATCATCGTTGCCACCGCCGCGATGCTGATCGCTTTCGCCGTCGCAGGCTCCGCCGCACCGGCGCAGGCGGACACCTACGCCGGTGACGCGTACTTCACCAGCACGGTGGAATGTGGCGGGGACACCCTGCTGTTCACCGTCAACTCGGACTACGAGGACGGCAGCTACGCGCAGATCTGGGTGTACGACGCCACCACAGAGGAATGGGTGACCGACGACCTCTGGGTCGAGGCCAACTATGACTCGACCTTCAACGTCGCCGACCTCACCTTCGAGACCGGTTACCACATGGTCTATGTCGCGTACGCGCAGTGGAACGGCGTCGACTACGACTTTTCCGGCGAGTACATCGGGACCTACGAGCAGTACTACGACTACGACTACTCGGAGACGTCCGACTTCTGCTACATGGGCAATGATCTCGCCCTGGCCAGCTGACACCACGTACCCGGAATCCCCGTTCGGCGCGCACGCCGGACGGGGATTCCCGCGTGCGCGTGCAGTGTCACCGGCAGCGCCTGAGCCGGTACCGGCTCAGGCGATACCGGGTCAGGCGATACCGGGTCAGGCGATACCGGGTCAGCCCGTACCGGCGGCGGTCCTCATGGGATAGGCCAGGGCGGCGCCCGAGACCGAGATGGCCACCGTGGAGCCGGCAGCCAACCGCTCGCCGCCCAGCAATCGGCAGGTGACGCTCGTTCCCGGTGTTTGCGCGTCGCCGGGCAACTCCGCGGTGACGACGCAGTCGTGGCCGAAGTACTCCACCGACGACACGACGGCCCGGACGCCGGGTGTACCGGCCGGTGGTTCGGTGCGGATCTGCAACTGTTCCGGTCGGAGCATCAGCAGCGCCGGACCGTCGAAGCGGTCGGCGCCGACCGGGTGCCTGATGGCGAGATCACCGAGCGGGCCGTGCGCCGCCGAACCGGCAACAAACCCCGGGACGGTGCAGGTGTCGCCGATGAACTCGGCAGTCGGCAGGTCGACCGGCTCGTCGTACACCTGGCGTGGATCGCCGACCTGGGCCAGCACACCGGACCGCATGATGGCGATCTGGTCGGCGAACGACAGTGCCTCCGCCTGGTCGTGGGTGACCAGCAGCGTGGTCACCCCGGCGGCGGCGAGCGCGGCCGCCACCAGCGACCTCGTCTCGGTCCGCAGCGAGGCGTCGAGGGCGGAGAACGGCTCGTCGAGCAGCACCAGTCGCGGCTCCGGTGCCAGCGTCCGGGCGAGCGCGACGCGTTGCTGTTGGCCGCCGGAGAGCTCGTGCGGGAAACGGCCGGCCAGGGCCCGGTCCAGGCTGACCAGTTCGAGCAGCCGGTGCAGCCGTGCGCGGTCCTTCCGTTCCCGGCGGGGGAGGCCGAACGCGATGTTCTGCGCCACGGACAGGTGCGGGAACAACGCGCCCTCCTGCGCCAGGTAGCCCAGTCGCCGTTCCTCCGGGGGGACGTGACCGGCCGGTCCACTGACCTGCTGACCGGAGATGTGGATCGACCCGGCGTCCGGCCACAGGAACCCGGCGACCAGCCGGAGAAGGGTCGTCTTTCCGCACCCGGACGGCCCGAGGATGGCGGTGATGCCGCCGTCCGCGACGTCCAGACCGACGCCCCGCAGCACCGGCACCCCGTTGAACGACTTGTGGATGCCGGTGACCGTCAGGGCGTTCACCGGGGAGGTTTCCGGCCGCTGCCCGGTGGGGAGCGGGGCCGCCTGTTGCGTGCTCATCGGCCACGCACCCTACGGGACTGCTGCAGCAACAGGTAGGTGACGGGGGCCGAGATGAGAATCATCATCGCCGCATACGGCGCTGCGTTCACGTAGTCGATGCCGCTGGCCAGACTCCAGAACCGGGTCGCCAGCGTCGTGGTCCCGGTGGGCGACAGCAGCAGTGTCGCCGTGAGTTCCGTGGCGCCGGCGATGAACACCAGCGCGGCCGCGGAGAAGATGCCGGGTGCCGCGAGTGGCAGCACCACCCGGCGGAGCGTCTCCAGCGGCCCCACGCCGAGTGCGCGGGAGGCGTCCTCCAGTTCCGGCGGCGCCTGCAGCAGGGCAGCGCGCAGGGTGACCATCGCCCGCGGCAGGAAGAGCAGCACGTACGCCGCGATCAAGGTGATGACGCTCTGGTAGACCGGCCGGGCGAAGCGGATGGTCACGGTGATCAGCGCCAGCGCCACCACGATCGACGGCAGCGCCCCGGAGACGTAGGTCAGTCGCTCCATCATCACGGTGGCCCGGCCGCGGTAGCGGACGGCCAGGTACGCGACCGGGAAGCCGAGCAGAACTGTGGCCACAGCGCCCGCACCGGCAAGTGTGATGGTGGTCAGCGACGTCGAAAGGGCCTGTGCCCACGAATCGCTGCCGCGGCCCAACCAGTACGCGACGCTGGACAACGGCACCGCGAGCGCCGCCCCGATCAGCAGAATCAGGAATCCGACCGCCGGCAGCTGGCCCGCGCCCAGGCGTGGCCGTTCGGGTTTCCGGGCCACTCCAGCGCCGACCCGGGCCTGCCGTGCGCGGCCGGCAAGGCCGGTTTCGGCCGCCACCAGGATCAGGCAGCAGGCGACCAGGACGACGGCGAGCATGTTCGCCGCGGTGCTGGCGAAGCTCGAGGAGTACTGGTCGTAGATCGCTGTGGTGAAGGTCGCGAACCGGAGCATGCTGAACGCGCCGAACTCGGACAGGCAGTGCAGCCCGACCAGCAGTGCGCCGCCCATGATCGCCGGTCGCAGTTGCGGCAGGACCACCCGGACGAACACCGCGGCCGGGCGCAGTCCCAGGGTCCGGGCCTGTTCCTCCCACGCCGGGTCGAGTCCGCGCAGGGCGGCGGCGACGGGCAGGTAGACGAACGGGAAGTACGCCATCGTCATGATCAGGGTGGCGCCGAACAGGCCGTCGATGCCGGGGAACACCGACACCCAGCCGTAACTGGTGACGAACGCCGGGATGGCCAGCGGCGCCACGAGCAGTGCGCTCCAGACCCTGGAACCGACGACCTGCAGACGCTCGACCAGGTATGCGGCCGCGGTGCCGAGCACCGCGGTGGCGGTGCAGGACAGCAGCACCAGCAGGCCCGTGTTGACCAGCAGGTCGCCCACGCGTGGCCGGAAGATCAGCTTGCGGACGGTGTCCCACCCGGCGGTGACGGTGGAGAAGAGGATGAAGCCGAGGGGTATCAGGCAGAGCACCGTGACAGCGACGGCGATCACCACCAGCAGGGCCGGCGGGAAGGTGGATCGCTCCGGCCGTAACCGGGCCGGCCGGCCGGCCGCGGACGGCGGCGGGCGGACAGCAGCCCCGGCAGCGGTGAGGTCGACGACCCGACCGTCCGGCACCGGGCCGGCGGCGATCGGGTCGTCGCGCGTGCTGTTGCTCAGATGAGACCTGCCTGCGTCATCAAGTCGGTGACCTCCGGACCGTTCAGCCCGGCCGGGTCGATGGTCGGCGGCTGTAGCTCGTCGATCGGCTTCAGCGCCGGGTTGGCCGCGACGTCGCTCCCGATCGGGTACTCGAAGACCGTATCGGCCACGATCTGCTGGCCCGTTTTCCCGGTGATGAACGCCAGGAACTGCTGGGCCTCTGCCTGGTTGGTGCTGGACGCCAAGACGCCGCCGCCCGACACGCTCACGAACGCCCCGGGATCCTCGTTGCCCCAGTACAGCAGCTTGGTCTTGTCACTGTTCTCGCCGGTTCCGGCCTGGTCGCCGTACCAGTAGTAGTGATAGATCACACCGCCCGGGATCTCGCCGGCGTTGACGGCCTTCATCACGGTTCCGTTGCCGCGGTAGGCGCGCGCACCGCTCTGCATCGCGTCCAGCCACGCCGTCGTGGCGTCGGCGCCCTTCAGCTCCAGGATCGCGCTGACGATCGCCTGGAAGTCCGCGCCGCTCGGCGAGGCCGCCCACTTGTCGGCCCACGCCGGGTCCTGCAGGTCCATGATCGAGGCCGGCAGCTCCGACTCCTGCAGCAGGTCGGTGTTGTAGACGAAGACGGTGGACCGGGCGGCGATACCGACCCAGTTGCCGGTGGACGGGTTGAAGCCGGCGGGCACCTGGGCGGCGGTGGCCGCGTCCACCGGCGCGAACAGACCGGCCTGCTCGACGATGTTCATCCCGGGTGAGTTCTCCGTCAGGAACACGTCTGCGGGGGAGCCCGAGCCCTCGGCGACCAGCTGGTTGGCCAGCTCGTTGTCGCTGCCGTTGCGCATCTCGACCGGGATACCGGTTTCCTTGGTGAACTCCTCGGCCCACGCCTGGGTCAGGTTCTCGTGCTGCGCGTTGTAGACGACGATCCCTCCAGAGCCCGTGCCGGTCGGCTCGGCCTCCTCGGCTGCGCTGGAGCCGGATGCCGATCCAGAGGATGTCGATCCGGAGGAGGCGGCTCCCGACGTCACGGGGGAACTCGACGAACTCGCGGCACCCCCCGAGCCGCAGGCGCTCAGCAGGGCGAGCGCGGCCGCGGCACACGCGGCGATTCGGAGCGGACGGCCACGACGGAACACGCGAAATCCTCCAGCGGATCGGGGTCGTGACGACCTGATGCAGTGGTGAGCCGCTCGAGCGGCGCCGGTCGTCAGCGAGGTAAGGCTAGCCTATCCACGCATCCGGTCGGACGTCGGCGCCTGGCTGCGGATCCGTTCGTCCGGTCCGCTCAGCCCGTCGGCCGGGGCAGCGCCAGCAGCGCGTTCTCGACCACCTCGGACAGCGCGGGATGGATCCAGTACTGCCCGCGTGCCACGTCGTGCGCGCGTTGACCGAAGGACATCGCCTGGATCAGCGGCTGGATCACGGTGGCCGCCTCGGGTCCGATGACGTGGGCGCCCAGCAGCAGGCCGGTGGCCGGGTCGGCGAGCACCTTCACGAATCCGCTGGTGTCCTCCCGGGCCCAGCCCGCCGCCGTCCCGGCGTAGTCGCGGCGTCCGACGACGTAGGCGATCCCGCGCTCCTCCGCCTGTTCCTCGGTCAGGCCGACAGCGGCGATCTGCGGTTCGGTGAAGACCGCGGCGGGGACGAACCGGTGATCGGTGGCCACCCGCTGGTCCGGATGCATGATGTTGTGCCGCACCACCCTGGCCTCGTGATTGGCGACGTGCTTGAGCGCGTACGGGGAGCTGATGTCACCGAGCGCGTAGATGCCGTCCACCACGGTCTGCTGGTACTCGTCGACGACGACGTGATGCTGGTCGTTCACCGTCACGCCGGTTGCCTGGACGTTGAGCAGGTCGGAATTGGGCCGGCGACCCGTTGCGAGCAGCAGCATGTCGGCCTCGACGGTCGCCTCGCCGTAGGGTCCCTCGACGAAGACGGTCACCCCGTCGCCATCGGCGGTTGTCGGCTTCACCCCGCACACATCGGTGTCCCTGCGGAGGTCGTAGCGCCGCTGCGTCAGGGCACTGAAGGTGTCGGCGATGTCCCGGTCGTGGTGGCGCAACAGCCGGGAGCCGCGGACCAACTGGGTGACGGCCGTGCCCAGCGAGGCGAAGATGTGCGCGAACTCGGCCGCGATGTACCCGCCGCCGATGACGGCGAGCCGCCGCGGCAGGTCGTCGATCCGCATGATCGTGTCGGAGGTGTGGATCAGTCCGCGGCCGATGGCTTCCTCGTCGAGGCCGGGGATGTCGGGGATCACCGGCCGTCCACCGGCGGCGATCACGAACCGGTCGGCGGTGAGTTCCCGCGAGCCCCCGCCGTGCAGGGCGACCGTCATCGCCTTGTGACCGGTGAACCGCGCTGTGCCGGACAACACTGTCAGGTTGGGCCATTTGGGGCCTTCCCGGAAGGACTTGCTGTCGGCCGAGTTCTGGTCGATGCGGCCGAAGATCCGGTCGCGCATGGCCGGCCAGTCGACCCGGTCGATGCTCGCGTGTACGCCCAGACCACCGGCCCGCCGTGCGGCCTCCGCGACGTCGGCCGGGTAGACGTACATCTTGGTAGGGATGCAGCCGACGTTGAGGCAGGTGCCGCCGAACGGGCCGGACTCGATGATCGCCACCGAGAGGCCGCTGTACTCCTTGCCGACGATGCTGTTGCCGGATCCGGCACCGACGATCACCAGGTCGTAATGCTGCATGGACCCAGGCTAGCTGCAGGTCAGTACGAGAAGACCGGAACGATCAGCGCCCGTGCCAGTGTGTGGAAAGCCAGGTTGAAGGCGACGACGGTGGGGCCCGCCGACTGGTCGACCCCCAGCGTGGGGACATCGACCGCGTGGACGGCGAAGTAGTACCGGTGTACCTGATCGCCCTGCGGCGGGGCCGGTCCGTCGTAGCCGACGGTGCCGAAGTCGTTGGCGACGTGGAACGCACCTGCCGGGACCGCCGCGGCCGAGTTGCCGGCCCCGGTGGCGAGTTCGGTGACCTCGACGGGGATGTCGACGAGAGTCCAATGCCAGAAACCGGACGGCGTCGGCGCGTCCGGGTCGAAGCAGTTGACGACGAACGACCGGGTGCCGTTCGGGAAACCCGACCAGGCCAGCGCGGGCGATCGGTTCTCCCCGGCGGGGTCGTCCGGTCCGTACACGAATTCACGATCGATGGTTCGGCCGTCGGCGACGTCCGTGCTGGTGACGGTGAAGGAACCGACCAGCGGGAGCAGGTCGTACGGATCCGGGGCAACGGGGCGGTCCAGGCTCACGGCGATCCTCTCGGTCTGCGGCATGCGGCCATCAGATGTCGCGCGAACGCTACCGCCAGCAGTTGCGCCGCCGCTTGTCAGCCCGGCCTGTCCGCCGGGGCCGGTCAGCCCGGGCCGGTCAGCCCGGGCCGGTCAGCGGGCCGGTCAGCCGGGCCGGTCAGCCGGCCGGCCCGGTCACGGGACCGCGAGCCCGGCCAGGTGCAGCGCCAGCGTCTCGGCGTCCGCGGCCAGCACGCCGCGCCGGGCGAAGAACTCCGCAATGTTGCGGCAGTCCCGGTCGAGGAATTCCATCCCTTGCGGATTGGCCACCAGATCCACCACCTGCGGGAGGTCGATCAGCACGCAACCCTGCTCGTCGACGAGCACGTTGTACGGCGAGAGGTCGCCGTGGGTGACCCCGGATTCGGCCAGTACCTCCAGGCTCGTCACCAGGTCGTGCCAGAGATCGGTGAACTCCGCGGTGTTGGCGGCGTACGCGGCGAGTCTCGGCGCGGCACTGCCGTCCGGCTCGCCGATGAACTCCATCATCACCTCGGAGCCGATCAGTTGGACGGGATAGGGAACCCTGGCCCCGGCCTTCCAGATGGACGACAACGCGGCGAACTCCGACGCGGCCCACTGGCCTGCCAGCAGTTCGCGACCGAACCCGGTGCGGGCAGCCATGGCCCGGGTTTCCCGGGACCGTCGTACCCGGCGGCCCTCCAGGTACCCGGCGTCCCGGTGGAACATCCGGTGCTCAGCGCTGCGGAAGGTCTTGACAGCGAGCAGGCAGCCGGGCCCGCCGGGCAGGGACCTGTCCAGCAGGGCGACGTCGGCCTCCTTCCCCGACTTGATGGTGCCGAGCCGGGTGTCCAGCGCGGACAGCGACGTGACCAGCCAGTCCGGGACCGGGTGGGGTCCGCGGGTGGCCACGTCATAGCTGGAATACGCGCTGCCCGTCTCGATCGGGCCTTCGGTGGCTGAACCGTCGGCGGACGTGGCACCGCCGAACTCGTCGGCCCGGTCGACCGGGGAATCGATCTCGACGACGGAACGACCGGACTTGCCCTGAGCAACGACCCGCGGTCCGCTGTCGGTGGTCGGCCGCCGTCGTCGCGGGGTCCGCTTGTCGTCGAAAGCGTCGTGCAGGTCGTCGATCTCGCTGTCCTGGTCGGGGTGTTCGCTGGTGATGTCGGTGAGGCGGAAACGTGGCACTTCGGGTTCTCCTGGGCGGATGGCACCCGGCTGCACCGACGTCGGGGACGAGTCAGTGAAAACCCGGGTGAGGGGGGATGGTCGGCTGGTGGTGGCGCTGGTGGTGGCACAGCACAGCAACCGCGGTCATGTCGTCTCCCCCTTCTGCCGGTGGTGGTCGTCAGCCCTGTCAGCGACTGCTATCAGCGTCCGGCGCGGCGGCCCTGTGCGCAACCGGATTTCCGCGGTCCGGCCGCCGCGCCGGCGCTCCCGCTCGCGCCCCCGCCCGGACTAGCCTGTCGGCATGCGGCAGCCGAGGCACGTCAGGGTGCTGATCGTTGGCAGCGGTTTTGCCGGCCTGGGTGCGGCCATCCGCCTCGACCGGGCAGGCATGCGCGACTTCCTGGTGATCGAACGGGGGAGCGAGGTCGGCGGCACCTGGCGGGACAACGCCTACCCGGGGGCAGCCTGCGACGTGCCCTCGCAGCTGTATTCGTTCTCGTTCGCCCTCAACCCCGACTGGTCCCGGGAATACCCACCGCAGCCCGAGATCCTGACCTATGTGCGGCGCACCGCCGATGAATCGGGCACCCTCGACCGGCATCTCTTCGATTGCGACATGCGCTCTGCCCGTTGGGATCCCGACAGCTGCCGTTGGCTCGTGCGGACGACCCGGGGTGCCTTCACCGCCGACGTCCTGGTGACGGCATTCGGTGGGCTGAGCGAGCCGAGGATGCCCGCGCTGCCCGGCATCGAGCGGTTCAGGGGCCAGCTGTTCCACACCGCTCGCTGGGACCGCGATATCGACCTCACCGGCAAACGGGTCGCCGTGATCGGCACCGGTGCGTCGGCCATCCAGGTGATCCCCGAGATCGCCTCCATCGTTGGTCATCTCGACGTGTTCCAGCGGACGGCGCCGTGGATCCTGCCGAGAAGCAACCACCGATTCACGGCACGGCAGCAGACGGCCTTCCGGCGGATCCCGGGATATCAGCGGCTGCGCCGTGGACTGATCTTCGCTCGTTTCGAGGCGACGACTCTCGGATTCTGTTACTTCCCGCGGCTTCTCGATGTCGCCGCGCGGCAGGGCAGCGCATTGCTGCAGGATCAGATCGTCGACCCCGTGCTGCGGGAGCGGCTGACACCGCGATTCCAGCTCGGCTGCAAGCGCATCCTTTTCTCGACCACCTACTATCCGGCGCTCGCCCGGGAGAACGTCGCACTGGTCACCGAGGCCATCGAGGCGGTCACCGATGACGCCATCGTGACCTCGGACGGGCAGCGTCACCAGGTCGACGTGATCGTGGTCGCAACGGGTTTCCGGGCCACCGACAGCCCGGCGGCCGACCTGATCACCGGGGCCGACGGGCGGACGCTGGCGGAGCAGTGGCGCACATCGGGCCAGGAGGCCTACAAGGGCACAACGGTCGCCGGCTTCCCGAATCTGTTCTCACTGGTCGGCCCGAACACCGGCACCGGGAACATGTCGCTGATCTACATGATCGAATCGCAACTGAACTACCTGCTCGATGCACTGCGCGCGATGGATCGCCACAGATTGGCGACCGTCGAGGTGCGGCGCAGCGCGCAGGACAGCTTCAACCGCACCGTGCAGCGGCGCATGCGACGGACCGTGTGGACCACCGGGTGTGCCAGTTGGTATCTGGACCGACGCGGTCGGAACACGTCGCTGTGGCCGGGATTCGCGCTCGCCTTCCGGGCACTGACCCGCCGGTTCGACCTGCACGCCTACCGCAGCACACCGCGGCCCGACGCTGACCTGCGCTCGACGCGGCGGCAGGAACCGTCGTTGGTCGGCAGCAGGTCGGCGTCCTGATGAGCCCGTTTGCAGGCAGGGTCGCCGTGGTCACCGGCGCCGGTTCCGGGATCGGCCGGGCGCTGGCCTGCCGGTTGGCGACCGACGGCGCGAGGGTGGCAATTTCGGATGTGGACGAGGACGGACTGGCCGCGACGGCCGACCGGGCACGGCGGCTGGGCGACGTCATCGCGGTGGACCGCCTGGATGTCACCGATCGGTCCGCGATGACCCGCTACGCGGCCGCACTGGCGGCTGATGCCGGCGGGGTGTCGGTGCTGATCAACAATGCCGGTGTCGCGCACGGCGGACTGTTCACCGGAATGTCCTTCGCCGACATCGACCGGGTGCTGTCGGTGGACCTGGACGGGGTGCTCAACGGCACCAAAGTGTTTCTGCCGCAGCTGATCGCGTCCGGGCGCGGCACGCTGGTCAACATCTCCAGCGCGTTCGGGCTGGTCCCGTTCCCGGGACAGAGCGCGTATGTCGCCGCGAAATTCGCCGTCCGCGGATTCACCGAGTCGATCCGAATCGAGATGCTCGCCGCCGGGCACCCGGTGACGGTGACCTGTGTGCACCCGGGCGGGGTGGCGACGGCCATCGCCCGCAACGGCACGGTCAACGTAGGCGACGACCCCGCGGGTTCGGTGGAGATCTTCGAGCGGAGGCTGGCGCGGACCTCGCCGGAGCGTGCCGCCGAGGTGATCCTGCGCGGGGCCGCCCGCGGTCGGCCCAGGGTGCTCGTCGGCGCCGACGCCTGGGCCATGCATCTTGTCGGCGGGCTGAGTCCCCGGTCCTGGCAACGGCTCACGGCGACGATCTCCGCACATCGTTCGCCGTCCCCGCCGAGCCGCAGCGAAACCGGCCTGGACAGCCGACAGCGCCCGGCGGAGTGAACCGCCGGGCGCTGTCGATGGTCAGAGCCGGTGCGCTCAGGCCTTGGACTGCGGCACGGTGATCAGGATGGCGTCGCCCTGGCCGCTGCCGCCGCACAGTGCGGCAGCACCCCGGCCGCCGCCACGACGCCGCAGTTCCAGCGCGAGGTGCAGCGTGATGCGGGTGCCGGACATGCCGACCGGGTGGCCCAGGGAGATGGCGCCGCCGTTCACGTTGACCTTGTTCCCGTCCACGCCGAGCTCACGCTCGGACGCGAGACCGACCGCGGCGAAGGCCTCGTTGATCTCGATCAGATCGAGATCCTGCGGCGTGATGCCGACCTTCTCGCAGGCGTGCGCGATGGCCCGGGCGGGCTTGTCCTGCAGCGAGGAGTCGGGCCCGGCGATCGAGCCGTAGGCGGTGATCTCGGCGATCCAGTCGAGGCCGCGACGCTCCGCCTCATCCTTGGACATCAGCACAACAGCCGCCGCACCGTCGGAGATCTGCGAGGCGTTGCCCGCGGTGATGGTGCCGTCCTTGCGGAATGCCGGGCGCAGCTTGGCCAGGCTCTCCGCGGTGGTCTCCGGGCGGACGCCCTCGTCGATCTCGATGACGACATCGCCGCGGCGGCCCTTGATCGTGACCGGCTCGATCTCCTCTTTCAGGGTCCCCGCAGCGGTGGCGGCGGCGGCGAGCTGGTGCGAGCGGGCCGAGTAGGCGTCCTGGTCGACCCTGCTGATCGGGTCGCGGTCATTGACGGCCTCGGTGAACGTGCCCATCGGCGCGTCGGTGAAGACGTCGTGCAGTGCGTCGTAGGCGAGGTGGTCGAGCATGGTGACGTCGCCGTACTTGAAGCCGGCGCGCGAGCCCGGGAGCATGTGCGGCGCCTGGCTCATCGACTCCATGCCACCGGCGACGATGACCTTGAAGTCGCCGGCGCGGATCATCTGGTCGGCCATCACGATCGCGTTCATCCCGGACAGACAGACCTTGTTGACGGTGACGGCCTGCACCGACATCGGGATCCCACCAGCCACGGCGGCCTGGCGGGCGGGGATCTGGCCCACGCCGGCCTGCAGTACCTCGCCCATGATGACGTACTCGACGTCCTCACCCGGGACACCGGCGCGCTCGAGCGCGCCCTTGATGGCGATGCCACCGAGTTCGGTCGCCTTGAGCGATGACAGACCGCCGTTGAATCGGCCGATCGGCGTCCGTGCCCCGGCAACGATCACGGTTGAAGTCATGGTGTGGGCCTCCGAAATGCAGTTAAGCTGCGCAACGTTAACCTGGCGAGCTTTCCAGACCAGGTCAATTTCATGCAACTCAGCACTACGGACCAGCTTACCCGCGCACATGATGCCGCAGCCAAGGTGCTGGCATACCTCCAGCGAGACGATTTCGGCAGCCAGCCAGTGGTCGATGTGCGCAGCTAAGCGGCAAGTTTTTTCTGCCGCTGCTGGTTCGAGCATCGCGGCTGATTCGACAGAACAGCTGCAACCCCTGCAGTTGGCTTTCGAGTGCGCTCAGAACGACACCGCACAAGCACCGGGCAGCCTCACAGCCGCTCGAAGATCACCGCAATGCCCTGACCGCCGCCGATGCACATGGTGGCCAGCGCGTATTTGCCGCCGACGCGCTCCAACTCGTGCAACGCTTTTGTCGCGATGAAAGCGCCTGAGCAGCCGATGGGGTGACCTAGCGCGATGGCACCACCATTCACGTTGGTCTTGGCCGGATCCAGGCCAAGTGCCTTGCTGACAGCAATCGCCTGCGCAGCAAAGGCTTCATTGGCTTCAATCACATCCATCTGATCAAGCGTCAGACCAGCTTTCTTGAGCGCCAGTTTGGTCGCCGAGATCGGGCCTTCGCCCATGATGTCATTGGGTACACCGGTCACCGCATAAGACACGAGGCGGGCCATTGGTTCTTTGCCAGCCTTGGCTGCCACATCGGCGGAGGCCATCACGAAGAAGGCCGCACCGTCGTTGATGCCCGAGGCGTTGCCGGCGGTTACTGTTCCATCCTTCTTGAACGCTGGCCTCATCTTGGCCAGGGTCTCCATGGTGGTGTTGCTCTTGACGTGCTCGTCGGTGTCGAAAACCACGTCACCCTTGCGGGTTGACTGGACGATCGGCACGATTTGTGACTTGAAACGGCCTTCGGCGATGGCGACTGAGGCGCGACGGTGCGACTCGCAAGCCAGGGCATCTTGCTCTTCGCGCGAGATATTCCACTTGGTGGCCAGGTTTTCAGCCGTGATGCCCATGTGACCCGCACCAAACGGGTCAGTCAGGATGGCGACCATCAGGTCGATGGATTTGGTGTCGCCCATGCGCGCACCTGAACGCATGGCTGGCAGCGTGTAAGCACCGCGCGACATGACTTCAACGCCGCCGCCGATGCTGTAGTCAAAATCACCCAGCATGATGTTCTGAGCTGCGGTCACGATGCCTTGAAGACCTGAGGAGCAAAGACGGCTGACCTGCATGGCAATAGAGTCCATCGGCATGCCAGCCTGAATGGATGCCACGCGCGACACGTAGGCATAACGCCCGTCTGTCGGGACGCAGGTGCCCACCACAGCATTGCCAATCAAAGCGGCATCAACGTCTGAGAGGGCGATCGCCTCTTTCATCACCATTCCGGCAAGTTCCGGAGGCTCCATCTTGGACAGTGCACCGCCAAAAGTACCAATGGCAGAACGCACTGCGCTCAGAACGACAACATCCTTACTCATGGGAGCTCCTAATCTAAATTGAAATGCCGGGCTGGAAAGCTAAATCCGCAGTATTCAAAAGCCTCCCGCATGTTTTCCATGCCTCCAAACACCCCGCAAATCTGATCGGTGGCCGCGTCCGGTCGACGGCTGCGACTCAGCCTGCTGCCGAAGAGCTGGCGCGAGATAGGGGCAAAGGGCCCGTGGGTCCGGGTCTGTGTGGCCCGAGAATGCCCACCCGCGGTGCTTTCTCCAGCAGGCTAGCTGTGACGGAGTTAACGGGCTCCGGCAGCGACGGTGACGGTAGTCACACGCACGATCCAGACAAATAGGCGGTTTTCGCCGGGCGCATTTCTGTGCTGGGGAACCTCACTGCCGTGGCAGAGCGCGTCGCCCGGCGGCCCGTCGGGATCGGCCGTCATGGCCGGAAAGGGAGCCCAGGAAAGCGCTATCGCGTCCGTTCGGCTGACTCGCCGAGGAGCCGCAGAGCCCGCTCCTGAAGATTGTGGCTGGGATCGCAGTTGGCCGCAGGCGCGCCGTCGGCCGGATATCGCGACAGCCGCAGGGCGAGCCGCGGGGCCCGGTCCGGGGCCTGTGTCGGCAGGGTCATCGAAGCCGCGGTCGTGCCGGCAGCCCTGGTGGACCCCCTCGGGTTCGGGGCTGGCTCCGGCGGCGGTGCCGTCTCAGGACCGGCGATCACGGTGTGCGGGCCCCAGGCATCGGTCGTCGGGAGCACCGGCATCAGCCGGGTGGCGCCGGCGACCTCGAGGCGGCCGTCGCACAGATGCGGCGAGCGCGACGTCAGCGGAGCGGCCCTGGCGATGATGGCTGCCGCCACCTGCCCGGTCGGGTACAGCGTGGTGAGATCGAGCGCGTGGATCCACCGTGCGAGCGCGCACGGTCCGCAGATCACGACGTCATCGGCGCGGCGGAGCGTCGTCGTGCCGCCCGGAGTGCGGACGACGGCAACGCCGTCGTCGATCGAGATGTCGCCGACTGTCAGCTCGGCGATGCTCTGGTAGGTCAGGCCGGCCATCTGGGACAGCACCAGCAGAGCGCGATCGCGCCGACCGGTCCAGCCGATCCGCCAGCCGTGCGAGGGCAACGCGCGCAGGGCGGCGTCCACGTCGGTCGAGGGCGTTGTCGCGGTTCGGTCGTGGGGCGACAGTCCGCCATCGGGTCTGCCGTTCCGGCGCGGCGCGAAAGCCACCGACCCCGTCGAACCGCCTCGTGACACCACTCGTTCCCCCGATCGTTGCCGTGCAGGTCGGTGGTTGCGCCGCACCTGCTGGCCGGCGCGCTGATTAGCACGTTAGCTGACCCTCAGCTAACCAGCTGGATCGACGCCTGTCACCGTCCTCACAGAAATCGGTGACAAGACAACCGAATACGGGGAACACGCACGGCAACGCCCCGGGGCGGGCGGTTCTGCTGCGCGGCGGCACGGGCGGGGCAGCGGCGGGGTAACCCCGACGGATCACCAGGCCGGGTGGATGACCACTCTTCCGGTGACCGAGGTGGGCGAGATCCTGATCCAATGGTTCCGTTCGGCCATATCGGCCCACGGCCACACACCGAGCAGGGCCAATCGGGCGATATCGGCGCGTGCCTCGACCGTCCGGGCGATACCGCGGACGACCACGCTCCAGCCGGCCCGGCGGTCCGCATCGATCCCGTCCGCCTCGAACGCGACGGGCATCTCGTTCTCCGCGATCAACAACTTCGAGCCCGGTGCCGTCCTGAATACGACCGCGTTGCCGTCCATGCCGTGGCTGACCGGCAGGATCATCGGTTCACCGTGATCGAAGAAGGCGAGCCGGCCGACCCGGGCGGTGCGGAGCCGGTCGATGCACTCCTCGACGGTGAGGACACCCAGGCCCGAACGATCCAATTGCCGTGTAGACATCTTCCAGATCCCTTCCGATGCGGACTCCGGCACGCCAATGTCGCCCTTGGTGAGCGAAGTTGTTGCCCGCAAACCACTGTGAGTGGCCGGTGGACCGGTGCGCCAGGGTCGAACGACCCGGCTGCGGTCCGGGCCCGGGTTTATCCCGTCGCCTCCGGTACCTGCCGCGCATTAGCGTGCACGGGGTGGCAACCACCCTCACCGAGAGAGCACTGACGACAGCTGACGCCGCTGCGATCGCGGCGCTCCATGCCGCCATCGAACGGGCCGAACCCGTTGACGAGCTGACCACCGAGACGGATGTGCTCGAGCAGCTCACCGCTCCGTCGGTCGACCTGGAGAATTCCAGCGTCGGCGTGTTCGACGGCTCGGACTTGGTCGGATACGGCCTGCTGACGGTGAGTGTGCCCGCCGCGAGTTGGAAGGCTGTTCTGGTTGGCGGGGTCCTGCCGGACTACACCGGCCGGGGCATCGGCCGCCGGATCATCGGTGATCTGGAGGCGATGGCCGCCCGCGATCGCGCCCGTGACGTGCCCGATCTTCCCGGTGAGCTGAAAGTCTGGGTCGACGACACCCGCCAGCGGGCCAGGAGGCTGCTGGCCTCGTCCGGGTACGAGACGTGGCGGTACTTCTTCCGGATGCTGCGCGACTTCGACGGGTCGCTTCCGGTGGTCCCCGAGCCGCCGGGCGTCACGATCCGCCGGTACGAGGCGTCGGACGAGGAAGAGCTGTTGAGCGTCTCGAACGAATCGTTCGCCGATCACTGGGGGTCCACCCCGATGGACCTGCCCCGGTGGCGCGCCGAGTTCTCCGGCTCGTCGTCGTTCCGGCCGGCTCACTCGTGGGTCGCCGAGATCGGCGGCGAGATCGTCGGATTCGCGCTGAACTCGGAGTTCGACGGTGACACCGAGCTCCGCGGCTTCCGCACCGGATACCTCGCCCGGATCGGCACCCTTCGCCGGGCCCGGGGCCGCGGTATTGCCGCCGCGCTCATCGGCAGGACCCTCGAGAGCATGGCCGCCGATGGCTACCGCCAGGCGGAGTTGGGTGTCGACGCCGATTCGCCGACCGGCGCCGGCCGGCTCTACGAGCGGCTCGGATTCGCCGTGGCGGACCGCGGCATGGTGGTGGGCAAGCGGTTCTGAGCGCCGCAACCTCCATGACATCGACAGCCGGCGCGACCCGTCGGCCCGCCGGACGCACTCCATTAGGCTGACCGGCGCTGCTGCACAGTGGCCACGGTCTGTCCGCGCTTCCAGGTGGAGCACGTGGCGGGCGCTTCGAATGTCCGAGCTCCAGGGAGTACCGCGGTGATCACACGCCTGTCCACGCTGTTCCTTCGCACTTTGCGAGAGGATCCGGCGGACGCCGAGGTGCCGAGCCACCGGCTGCTGGTTCGCGCCGGTTACATCCGCCGGGCGGCCCCCGGCATCTACAGCTGGCTGCCGCTGGGCTACCGGGTGCTCCGCAACGTCGAACGCATCGTGCGCGAGGAGATGGACGCGATCGGCGCCCAGGAGGTGCACTTCCCCGCCCTCCTGCCGCGCGAACCCTACGAAGCGACCGGTCGCTGGACGGAGTATGGCGACAATCTGTTCCGGCTCAAGGACCGCAAGGGCGGTGACTACCTGCTCGGTCCCACCCACGAGGAGATGTTCACGCTCCTGGTGAAGGACATCTGCTCGTCCTACAAGGGCCTGCCGCTGGCCCTGTACCAGATCCAGACCAAGTACCGCGACGAGGCGCGGCCCCGGGCCGGCATCCTGCGCGGCCGCGAGTTCGTCATGAAGGACTCCTACTCCTTCGATCTCGACGACGCCGGGCTGGAAGCCTCCTATCGGCGTCATCGGGAGGCCTACGTCCGGATCTTCGACCGGCTGGGTCTGCGGTATGTGATCGTTGCCGCGATGTCCGGTGCGATGGGCGGGTCCGCGTCGGAGGAATTCCTGGCCGATTCCGACGTGGGCGAGGACACCTACGTCAGGTGCACGAACTGCGACTTCGCGGCCAACGTCGAAGCCGTCGTTGTCCCGGCGGCGGAGCCGGTCGATGCCACCGGACTCGCGGCCGCGCACGTCGAGGAAACCCCCGACACGCCGACCATCGAGACCCTGGTGACGCTGCTCAACGAGCGTTTCCCGCGGTCCGACCGGCCGTGGGCGGCGGGCGACACGCTGAAAAACGTGCTGTTCCTGCTCCGTCACCCCGACGGCAGCACCGAACCGCTCGCGATCGGCCTGCCGGGCGACCGGGAGGTCGATCCCAAGCGGCTGGAAGCGCAGGTCGCGCCGGCCGAGGTCGAGCCGTTCACCGAGACGCACTTCGCCGACAACCGGGCGCTGGTCAAGGGCTACATCGGTCCCGACGTGCTGGGCGCCGAGCGGGCGTCGGGCATCCGTTACCTGCTCGACCCGCGGGTCGGGCCCGGGTCGGCCTGGGTGACCGGGGCCAACGAGGCCGGCCGGCACGTGCTGGGACTGGTCGCCGGCCGTGATTTCACCGCCGACGGCACGATCCAGGCGGCCGAGATCCTCGACGGGGACGCCTGCCCGCTGTGCGGCCACGCGCTGGTCAGCGCCCGCGGCATCGAGATGGGGCACATCTTCCAGCTCGGCCGCAAGTACGCCGAGGCACTGGACCTGAAGGTGCTCGACGTGAACGGCAAGCTGGTCACCGTCACGATGGGCTCGTACGGCGTCGGGGTGTCCAGGGCTGTCGCCGCGGTGGCCGAGAACTCGCACGACGAAAGGGGTCTCATCTGGCCGCGCGAGCTGTCGCCGGCCGATGTGCACGTCGTGATCGCCGGCAAGACCCAGGAGATCATCGATGCCGGCGAGGACCTCGCCCGGGCGCTCGACGCCGTCGGGATCTCGGTGATGCTCGACGACCGCACCGCATCGGTGGGCGTGAAGCTCACCGACGCCGAACTCCTCGGGGTGCCGACGATCGTGGTCGTCGGCCGCGGCGTCGCGACCGGTGTCGTCGAGTTCCGCGATCGGTTCACCGGTGACCGGCGGGAGATCTCGCTGGCGGAGGTGGCCGGCGAGGTCGTCACCGTGGTCCGGACCGGCCATCTGCGGGAGCGGCAGGCCTGAGCGGACCGGCGCTACTCCTGGCCGGGGAACGGGACGGTCGTCGGCTTCACGCCGGCGACCTGCTTCCACATCGCCAGCCGGACCGCCGCATCGGACAGGCCGGTCAGCGCGAACCCGCGCAACTCGGCGTCATCGGTCGATCCGATGACGACCCGCCAGGCCGCCGCGGCGTCCGTCTCGATGTCCATCGCGAGCTTCAAGGCCGATGCCGGGTCCTTGACGTCGACCGAGACCTGGTACGCCGCAGCCGGTTCCGGTGCGGTCGCGCCGCCGTCGATCAGCCGGGCGGTGGTCGCGTCCCGGCGGAGCAGGTGGCCGGAGCGTGCCTCTGTGATCATGTCCGCCTGATCCCGCGCGTAGGCCGCGACCAGGCCGTAGGCCCACACCGCTGCCTGCTCGGCGGCCAGCGCGGACTGCAGCGCCTCCAGCGCGTCCGGCGACAGCGGCCCGGGTGGAGCTGCGCTGGGCTGCGGGGTTCCGGCGGGCTCGGCCGGCGCGCTGCTCGCACCCTCGCTGCCGGGCGTGGGTATCGAACTGTCGGGCGCGGCGCTGGTCATGCGAGCACCGCCCGATGGCTCGCCAGTGACGCCGCGATCGAGCCGTACAGCGCGGCCCGGTACCGGGTGGCCGACGAGATCGCGTCGGTGAACTGCACCTGAGCGGTGGCGGCGTCGCCTCGCACTGCGGAAATGATCTCCTCCGGCTCTTCGGGCAGGGTCACGGCGCCGGTGGTGGGCGACGCCTGGCTGGGAATGGCGCTCGCGCCCGGGTCCGACGGATTGACCCGTGCGTACTCCTTCTCCAGCGCGGTGAGCTGTGCCTGCCGGTCGTCGCGCAGGGGCTTGAGGCGGGCCGCATCGGCCTTGTCCGCGGCGATCGCCGCATCCAGCCGCAGCAGGTGCAGGCGAGTGGTGGCGATCAGGCCGTTGATCGGGTCGAGTGCGGCCGGCGTCAGCTCGACGGTCGGTGCCGCCGGCTCGTCCGACCCGAAGTAGCTGCATCCGGCGAGCACCGCCGTCGCTCCGACAACGCCGACTCCGGCGAAAAATGTGCGTCGCGACATCGGCGCGCCCGGACCTGTTCCCACCCGGCCATCATGACAGGCCGACCACCCGGCGGGTCGCGCAGACGCCGGGTGCCGGCCGGTTCGCCGGTTGACGTGCGCCGCCGGCGTCCCACCTTCCGGCCGTGCGGGTCGTCACGCCGGTGCCGTATCGGACAACGGCGCCGCGGAAGCCCGATAAGCTTCCGGATCGGTCACCGGCAGTTCCGGTCGGCCGTGGACAGCGACAACTGCATACCGCGGGTTGCTCGGTCGCCGATGGCGCAGGAGGAGGCAACGATGGGGAGCGGCGACGAACGTCAGCTTCACGAGGTGGTCAACGAGGTCGTCACCGCCGCCGGCTTCGACCTCGAAGAGCTCGCCGTCCGCGCCGCCGGGCGCCGGCGGATCGTCCGGGTGGTGATCGACGGCGACGACGGTGTGACGCTTGATGCGGCAGCGGAAGTAAGCCGGGCGATCTCGGAGCGGCTCGACGCGGCGGGGGAGGCGGACCCAACCGGATCCGCGCCCTACACGCTCGAGGTCACCAGTCCCGGCATCGGCCGCCCGCTGACCCTGCCGCGGCACTTCCGCCGGGCCAGGACCCGGCTCGTCTCGGTCACCACCGTGGACGGCAGGGACACCGCCGGTCACGTGCTCGGGGTCGACGACACCCTGGTGACGCTGGTGCTCTCCGGTCGCAAGGGCGTCAGCCAGATCTCCATCCCGCTCGCCGAGATCACCCGGGCCCGGGTGGAGGTGGAATTCAGCCCGCCGTCGGCCGCGGTGCTGGACCTGCTGGGTGTGCTGCCGCCGGCGGAGCCGGACGACGACGCGGAGCTCGAAGAGGTGGACGCCGACGACGCGGACGCCGACGAAGACGAAGACGACGACGATCACGATCACGATCACGATGACGATCACGATGACGATGACGATGACGATGACGATGACGAAGACAAAGACGAGAGAGTGACCCGATGAACGTCGACATTGCCGCGCTGCGCGCCGTCGAGAAGGAGAAGGGCATCGAGCTGGGGTCGTTGATCGACACCCTCGAGACCGCGCTGCTCACCGCCTACCGGCACACCCTCGGCCACGCCGGGCACGCCCGGGTGGAGATCGACCGCAAGACCGGCGAGATCACCGTCTGGGCGCAGGAAACCGGCGAATCGCCCGACGACGTGCTGCGCGAATGGGACGACACGCCGGAGGATTTCGGCCGAATCGCGGCCACCACCGCCCGCCAGGTGATCCTGCAGCGGCTTCGCGATGTGGACAACGAGCGGACCTTCGGCGACTTCGCCGGTCGCGAGCACGACCTGATCACCGGCACCGTGTCCGCCGACGCCAAGGTCAACGCCCGCGGCGTGGTCGTCGTCAGCCTCGGTGACGTCGAGGGCATCATCCCGGCCGCCGAGCAGTCGCCGGGGGAGACCTACACGCACGGCCAGCGGCTCCGCTGTTATGTGGTGTCGGTGTCCCGCGGGCCGCGGGGGCCGCAGATCACCCTGTCGCGCACCCACCCGAACCTCGTCCGCAAGCTCTTCGCGCTCGAGGTGCCGGAGATCGCCGACGGCTCCGTGGAGATCACCGCGGTCGCCAGGGAGGCCGGTCATCGGTCCAAGATCGCTGTCCGGCCGACCGTCCCCGGTGTCAACGCCAAGGGCGCCTGCATCGGCCCGATGGGCTCGCGGGTCCGCGCCGTGATGAGCGAACTCGGCGGCGAGAAGATCGACATCATCGACTACGACGACGACCCTGCGACGTTCGTCGGGAACGCGCTGTCCCCTGCCCGGGCGCTGTCGGTCACCGTCGTCGATGCCGCCGCCCGCGCGGCGCGGGTGGTGGTGCCCGACTTCCAGCTCTCGCTCGCCATCGGTAAGGAGGGCCAGAACGCCCGGCTCGCCGCTCGGCTGACCGGCTGGCGGATCGACATCCGCAGCGACGCCGCATCCGACGATCCCGCCGACGCCCCCAGTTCCCGGTGAGCGGGACGCGGGGGCCCGCGAGTGCGCGGCACCCGCGTAGCGGTCACCCGGGAACGACGTCGTCGATACAACGGCAGAGGCGGTAGACTTCCATGTCGGCACGTTCGTCGATCCCGGACGCCGCATCGAGTGTCACCGCAGATCCAGCTGGACCTCACGTTCCGGTTCGGACCTGCATCGGTTGCCGGGGGCGTGAACGGTCCACTGATCTACTGCGCGTCGTGGCTGTCGGCGGGGTTGTCATCCCCGATCTTCGGCGCCGCCTCCCCGGTCGGGGAGCGTGGCTGCATTCCTCCACAGAATGCCTTGACGCGGCAGAGCGCCGTCGGGCGTTCGGTCGGGCCCTGCGGGTCCCCGAACAACTCGACACGACCCGGGTTCGTGTACTCCTGGATCCTCAGGGGAACATCGGAACCGACGATCGGATCGCCACCGGCAGCCGATCGCAGAGCCGCCTGAAGAACAAGAAAGCAGGTCGACCCAACGTGAGCACGCCGTGAAGCAGCAATGAGCAGCAACCGGCACATCTAGAGGGCGCGCGGGCAGTTACGACCGGCCGCCACCCTCATCCCTAAGGAGAGCAGTGGCAGGCAAGGCCCGCGTACACGAGCTTGCGAAAGAGCTCGGCAAGACCAGCAAAGAGATCATGGCGAAGCTCACCGACATGGGTGAGTTCGTCAAGTCCCCGTCCTCGACCATCGAGGCCCCCGTCGTCCGCAAGCTTCGTGACGCATTCCCGGCCAGCGCGCCGGCCGCAGCGAAGTCGGACCAGCCGGCCAACGGTTCGGCACCCCGCACCTCCCCGGCACCATCCGGTGGTCCGGGCCGTCCCGGCGGTGCAGCTCCACGGCCCGCGGCAGCAGCTGCTGCCCCGGCTCCGGCCGCCCGCCCGGCGTCACCCGCTCCGGCCCGACCGGCCGCCGCGGCTCCCGCCCCGGCAGCACCGGCAGCTCCGGCTCCCGCAGCACCGGCCGCCCCGCAGCGGGTTGCACCGGCCGCCGCGGCCTCCGCCGCTCCGGTGACCGGTTCCGCCGGTCCCGGCTTCCAGGCACCGACAACGGCTCCCGCTGCCGCTTCCGCGGCGCCGGCCACCGAGCGGCCCGCCCCTCCCGCCGACACCAACGGATCGGCCGCGCCCGCGGCCCGTCCCGAGGCGCCGGCCCCCCGGCCGGCCCGTCCGGTCGGCGGCGTTCCCGGAGCCCCGCGCCCGCCGCGGATGGGTAACAACCCGTTCGGCACCCAGCAGCGCAGTGCACCGCCGCGTCCCGGCGGCGTTGCCGGTGTGCCGCGCCCACCCGCAGGTCGCCCCGGCGGCGCTCCGGGTACCGGCGCACCCGGCACCAGGCCGGGCCCGGGCGGTGCGCGTCCCGGCACTCCCGGAGGCGCCCCGCGTCCCGGCACCCCGGGCGGACGCCCGGCACCCGGTGGCGCCCGGCCCGGCGGAGCACCCGGCGGCGGCGGTGGTTACCGCGGTCCCGGTGGTCCCGGTGGGGCACCCGCAGGTGGCGGTGGCTACCGCGGCGGTCCCGGCGGTTCGACCGGTGGTCCCGGTGGCGGCGGAGCCCGTCCCGGTGGCGGCGGTCGTGGCCGTGGTGGAGCTGCCGGCGCCTTCGGGCGGCAGGGCGGACCGGCCCGCAAGGGTCGCAAGTCCAAGAAGCAGCGCCGTCAGGAATTCGACAACATGCAGGCCCCGTCGATCGGTGGCGTGGCGTTGCCACGTGGCAACGGCAGCGTCGTCCGGCTGGCCAGGGGTTCCTCGCTCGCCGACTTCGCCGACAAGATCGATGCCAACCCGGCCTCGATGGTGCAGGCGCTGTTCCATCTCGGCGAGATGGTGACCGCGACCCAGTCGGTGTCCGACGACATCCTCGAGCTCCTGGGCTCGGAGATGGGCTACGAGGTGCAGATCGTCTCGCCGGACGACGAGGACCGCGAGCTGCTCGACTCCTTCGACCTGTCCTACGGCGAGAACGAGGGCGACGAAAGCGATCTCGTCATCCGGCCGCCAGTGGTCACCGTCATGGGTCACGTCGACCACGGCAAGACCAAGCTGCTCGACGCCATCCGTAACACCCACGTGGTGGACAAGGAAGCCGGCGGGATCACCCAGCACATCGGCGCGTACCAGGTGGCCACCCACCTGAACGACCAGGAGCGGCTGATCACCTTCATCGACACCCCTGGTCACGAGGCGTTCACCGCCATGCGTGCCCGTGGTTCGCAGTCCACGGACATCGTGGTGCTGGTGGTCGCGGCCGACGACGGCGTGATGCCGCAGACGGTCGAGGCGATCAACCACGCCAAGGCCGCAGACGTGCCGATCGTGGTGGCCATCAACAAGATCGACAAGGAAGGCGCCAACCCGGACAAGATCCGGCAGCAGCTGACCGAGTACGGACTGGTTGCCGAGGAGTACGGCGGCGACACCATGTTCGTGGAGATCTCCGCGAAGGCGATGCTCAACATCAACGGTCTGCTCGAGGCCGTGCTGCTGACCGCCGACGCCGCACTCGACCTGAGGGCCAACCCGGACATGAACGCCGAAGGTGTGGCCATCGAGGCACACCTGGACCGTGGCCGCGGCGCCGTCGCGACCGTCCTGGTCCAGCGCGGCACGCTGCACGTCGGCGACTCGATCGTTGCCGGCAACGCCTACGGGCGGGTCCGGGCGATGCTGGGCGATCACGGTGAGAACGTCACCGAGGCCACCCCGTCGCGTCCGGTGCAGGTGCTCGGGTTCACCTCGGTGCCCGGCGCCGGCGACTCGTTCATGGTCGTCGAGGAGGACCGCGTCGCCCGGCAGATCGCCGAGCGCCGGCAGGCCCGTGCCCGCAAGGCACAGATCGGCAACCGCAGGCGGATCTCGCTGGAGGACCTGGGCGCAGCCCTGGCCGAGCGCAAGATCGAGCAGCTCACGCTGATCATCAAGGGCGACAACTCCGGCACCGTCGAGGCGCTGGAGGATTCGCTGCTCAAGCTCGATGTGGGCGCCGAGGTGGACCTCCGGGTCGTGCACCGCGGTGTCGGTGGCATCACTCAGGACGACATCAACCTGGCGGCGACGACGCAGGCCATCGTCATCGGCTTCAACGTCAAGCCGGTGCGTGGTGTGCAGGAACTCGCCGACCGCGAGGGCGTCGACATCCGGTACTACACGGTGATCTACCAGGCCATCGACGAGGTCGAGAACGCGCTCAAGGGCCTGCTCAAGCCGGAGTTCGAGGAGGTACAGACCGGTACCGCAGAGGTGCGGGAGATCTTCCGGTCCTCCAAGTTCGGCAACATCGCAGGCTGCATCGTGCGGTCCGGAGAGATCCGCCGCAACGCCAAGGCCCGGCTGCTGCGAGGTGGGGTGGTCATCAATGACAACCTGCAGATCGATTCGCTGCGCCGCTTCAAGGACGATGCGACCGAGGTCCGTGAGGGCTTCGAGTGCGGTATCGGACTCGGTTCCTGGAACAACATCGAGATCGAGGACACCATCGAGACCTACGAGACGCGGGAGAAGCCGCGCGCGTAGCAGTCACGTGGTGGGGTGCGCGCGGGTCGTCGCTGACGGCGGCCCGCTGCGCGCCCTCCCCATGGTGATGATCATGGCAAAACTCGCACTCAGCACGGCGTGTCGAGCCGTGAACCTGCGAGTTTCGTCATGATCAACTCGAGTGGTGGCACCCTCTGTGGCGGGGACACCTACGTCGGAGTCCTCGAGTGTGACGTGCTGCTCGGCGCGGTGGATTCCCTCAAGCACAAGCGCGCCGTCATCCGGCCGCTGATCGCCCGGCTGCGGCGGCTGGACGTCGCGGTCGCCGAGACCGGGGACCCGGACCGGCACCGCAGGGCGCTGATCGCGGTGGCCACCGTCGCGGGCGAGGCCGCCCAGGTGCACCGTGTGCTGGACACCTGCGAGAGGCAGGTAGCGGGCGAGGTGGAGATCGAACTGCTGTCGACCCGGCGGCGGTTGATCGGCACGAACGACGACTGACCCGAAACAGAACTGGGACGGGCGCGGAGCCAGAAGCGCCCGGCACGAGAGGAAGGACCATCAGCCATGGCAGATTCCGCGAGGGCCCGTCGGTTGGCCAAGCGCATCGTGGCGATCGTCGCCACCGAGCTGCAGCACCAGGTCAAGGACCCGAGGCTGGCCATGGTCACCATCACGGCCGCGACGGTCACCCCCGATCTGCGCGAGGCGACAGTCTTCTACACGGTCTACGGCGATGACGACGAGATCCAGGGCACCGCGATGGCGCTGGCCAGCGCGACCGGGGTGCTGCGCTCGGCGGTGGGTGCGCAGACCGGCATCAAGTTCACTCCGACATTGGTGTTCAAGCTCGACACGATCCCCGAGAACGCCTACCGCATCAACGAACTGCTGGAGGCCGCCCGCTCGGCCGACGCGCAGGTGGCCGAGCGGGCTGCGGGTGCCAGCTACGCGGGCGAGCCCGATCCGTACCGGGTGCCGAGGGCTGCCGAGGCGGACGACGAGGACGCCACCGGCGCCGACGACCGGTACCCGGAAGATGTCGATGCAGATGCATCCACCACGGATCCGGTGGACGGCGTTCCGCAGGCCGTTGACGACGGGTTCGCCGGCACCACCGAGCCCGCGAGTCGACGGGTACGGTGACACAGCGGTGCCTGAACATCGGCGCCGCGCGTTCGTGGGTCCAGTCAGCGGGACGGGCATGGACGCCACCAGAGATCAATGACACCATCGCCAGCAACACCGCCCGGGCTGCCGGGGAGCACGACCGGGAGGTGACGTGACGGACACCCGTGCGACCAGGTCGCGGGCGCGCACCACCAGGGCGCGCCGCACGCCGGCGATCGTGCCACCCCTGCACGACGTGGTGCTGAACGCTGCCGACGGCTCCGTCGACACCGACCTGGACACTGCCGTCGAGCTGTTGCAACGCGCCAAGGATGTCGTGTTGCTGGCGCACATCCAGCCCGACGCCGACGCCCTGGGCAGCGCACTGGCCCTCGGCCTGGGTCTGTCCCGCCGCGGTATCCCGGTCGCCGTCTCCTTCGCCGAGCCCGACGGCATCCCCGAATCGCTGCAGGGACTGCCCGGCGCCCACCTGGTGCTGCCGGTCGATCAGTTGCCCGCGGAGCCCGACCTGCTGGTGAGCCTCGACGTCGGTTCGGCCGAGCGGCTCGGTTCGCTGGCGGCGCTGCTACGGACGAGCAGGCAGAGCCTGGTCATCGACCACCACGCCTCGAACACCAGGTTCGGCGAGTTCCACCTCGTCGATGCCGCCGCGCAGGCCACCGTCATCCTGGTCGCTCGGATCCTGGATCGCCTCGGGGTGCCGATCGATCGGGACATCGCGGAGAACCTGTACGCGGGCCTGGCCACCGACACCCATCACTTCCGGCACGCCGACGCGGCCTCGCACCTGCTCGCGGCGCGGCTGATCGACGCGGGAGTCCGCCCGCCCGAACTGATGCACGCGATCACCGACTCCCACCCGTTCGGCTGGCTCTCGATGCTGTCCGACGTGCTCGGTGCGGCGGTGCTGGATCCTGACGCCGCCGGTGGCGAGGGCCTGGTGTACACGGTGATCGACACGCAGACCCGGGAGGGGTTGCGCGCCGAGGAGCTCGATTCGGTCATCGACATCATCCGCACCGCGCAGGAGGCCGGGGTCGCCGCCGTTCTCAAGCAGACCCACGACGAGCAGTGGCAGGTGTCGTTGCGGTCCAAGGGACCGGTGGACGTCGCCGCGGCCGCCGAGCTGCTGGGGGGTGGCGGGCACGTTCGCGCCGCCGGTTTCACCCACCACGGGGATCCGCAGCTGGCCGTTGATGCGTTGCGCGCCGTCCTGGACAAGGGGACGCAGGCTCGGTGAGATCGCCCACTGCCGGACGCGGTGGGCTTGATCGGAGAAGGGTACTGCCCGCAGGATAGATACATCATGGATGCATTACGCCACCCGTCGGCCGCCGACCGGGTCTACGACCACGTGCGCGCCGGGATCCTCGGCCGCCGCTACGCCGACCACGACCTGCTCTCCGAGGGCGACATCGCACTGGAGACCGGGGTGTCCAGGACTCCCGTCCGGGAGGCCCTGTTGCGGCTGGAGTCGGACGGGATGGTGCGTCTGCTGCCCAAGCGCGGCGCGCTCGTGCTGCCGGTCACGGCACAGGAATGGCGGGACGTCCTCGCGACCAGGTTGCTGATCGAGAACCACTGCACCGCATCGGCGATCACCTCCGGTCGAGGTCCCGCCGTCGCGCTCGCGCTGGCCACCCCGCTGGCTGACCTGCGGGCGGCCGCTGCCGCCGGTGACATCGCCGGCTACACCGCCGCCGACCGGGAGTTCCACGCCACCATCGTCGCCGCGGACGGCAACGCGATCCTGATCAAGGTCTACGCCGGGTTGCGTGACCGGCAGCTGCGGATGGCAGCGACCACCATGCGCACCCCCGACGGCCGTCCGGATTCCATCCGGATGGCGGTCACCATCACCGACCACGAGGCGATCGCCGCCGCCATCGGTGCGGCCGATCTGACGCTCGCGCGGCGGCTGACCGACGAGCACCTGGCCACCGCCGACCGTCTGCTGCGCGGGGTGACCGTATGACGCCCGCAGTCCTGCTGGGCAGGGCAAGAGCCGCGTCCGGGTGGGTGTGGGCGGTCGGTGCCGGTGTCTACTTCCTCGCCGTCTTCCACCGCAGCACGCTCGGCGTCGCCGGCCCGCAGGCCGTGCAGCGCCTCGATCTGTCCGCCGCCCAGCTGAGTTCCTTCGTCATGCTGCAGCTGGGTGTGTACGCGGCAATGCAGGTGCCGACGGGCGTGCTGGTCGATCGTTTCGGCCCGCGCCGGATGCTGCTGGCCGCCACCGTGACAATGGGCACCGCCCAGCTGCTGTTCTCCCAGGTGGAGAACTACCCGATGGCGCTGGTCGCCCGCGGGCTGCTCGGCTGCGGCGACGCCATGACCTACGTGTCGGTGCTGCGGCTGGTGGCGGGATGGTTCCCGGGCCGGCGCTATCCGATGATGGTGACATTCACCGGGCTCGCCGGGATGGCGGGCAACGTGGTGGCAACCGTGCCGCTCACCCTGATGCTGTCCGGTCTGGGCTGGACCACCACCTTCGCGATCGCCGGCGGCATTTCGCTCGCCTACGCGCTGCTGTTGCTGCGGCCCGGGGTGGCCGCGCCGTATGCCCATCCGGTCCGCACCGACGGCGTCCCCGGTGGCCGCCGCGTCCTGCGTGACCTGCGCGGCGCCTGGCGGCTGCCCGCCGGGCGGCTGGCGTTCTGGGTTCACCTGTCGACCATGGCCGGGCCCACCGCATTCGCCGTGCTGTGGGGCTTCCCGTACCTCACGCAAGCCCTGGGATATGCGCCGGCGACCGCGTCATCGCTGCTGCTGGTGCTGGTCGTGGGCGGGTTGATGGCGAACCTGATCATCGGTCCGCTGCTCAGCAGGCGACCGGTCATCCGCGGGCCGCTGGCGGTGGCGGTGGCGCTGTCCTGCCTCACGGGGTGGTTGACGTTGATCCTCTGGCCCGGCGGCCGGCCGCCGTTCGCCGTCGTGGTCCTGGTGGTCGCGATCCTCTCGGTGGGCGGTCCGGCGAGTTCGGTCGGCTTCATGCTGGCCCGGGACTACAACCCCGTGCACCGCATCTCGACCGCGACCGGCCTGGTCAACATCGGCGGCTTCTTCGGTTCGGTGGCGATGGTGTTCGCGGTCGGCCAGATCCTCGACTGGGCCGAACCGGGCGTGGAGAGCCACTCGGTCGACGCCTACCGGCTGGCGTTTGTCGCCATCGCGACAGTGACCGCGCTGGGGATCTTCCGGATGGTCACCTGGCTGCTGCGCACCAGGGCAGGCGTCCTCGAGGCGGCTGCCCGTGGCGAGGACGTTCCCGTCGACCTCACCGCGCATCGGTGGGACCTGGTCGACATGCCGCCCGGTACCTCGCCCGGTCGCGGCGCCGTGCCGTCCCGCCAGGAGAACTCGGGATGAGAACGCCCCGACCGGTCGACGACCGGCCCGCGCCGCCGCTGCCGCCCGGCGGTGGCCTGCTGCTGGTCGACAAGCCCTCCGGCTGCACGTCACACGACGTCGTCGGCCGGCTGCGCCATGTGCTGCGCACCCGCAGGATCGGGCACGCCGGCACCCTGGACCCGATGGCGACCGGCCTCCTGGTGCTGGCCGTCGACCGTTCGACCAAGCTGCTCGGCCACCTGGCGCTGACCGACAAGACCTACTCGGCGACGATCCGGCTGGGCCGGCAGACCGATACCGACGACGCCGACGGGACCCTGATCGCGTCGGCCCCGGTCGACGGGGTGGCTGACGCCGACATCGAGGCGGGAATCGCCGCGCTCACCGGACCGATCCTGCAGGTGCCGAGTTCGGTGTCGGCGATCAAGGTCGACGGCCGGCGCGCCTACGACCTGGTACGCGAGGGCGTCAGTGTCGAACTGGCCGCCCGCCCCGTGACGATCAGCCGGTTCGAGATCGTGGGCCCGATCCGCCGGAACGACGCGGTGATCGACATCGACGTGCTGGTCGAGTGCACCACCGGAACCTACATCCGTTCGCTCGCAAGGGATCTCGGTGCAGCGCTGGGCGTCGGTGGTCATCTCACCGCGCTCCGGCGGGCCCGGGTCGGTCCGTTCGACGTTCGGGACGCGGTCGACGTCTACGGCGGACGCGCACCAGGGGAGCGGCCGCCGGTCACGGAGGAGGCCGCTGCGGCGATCGCCGCCAGGGTGCTGCCGGCCGCCGACGCGGTCCGGGCGGCTTTTCCCACCCGTCAGGTCGACCAGGCGCAGGCGCTCGACCTCCGGCACGGTCGGACTGTCACCGGTATCGGTATCGCCGGCACGCACGGCGCCTTTGATCCGGCGGGTGCGCTGGTCGCGCTGGTGTCGGAAACGGCCGGCGTGGCCCGATCCGTTCTCGGTTGGCAGAGCGCCGGCTGAAGTCGATCCGCGACCTCGATCGACCGCCCGGTGCGTCCGGAATCGCCGTCCGTGGCACGCTGAGCGGCGAGTGGAACCGACCCCGAAGGAGCATGGCGTGGAACGCTGGCGCGGCACCGACGAGATCCCCGCGAGCTGGGGACGCTGCGTGCTGACCATCGGGGTGTTCGACGGCGTGCACCGCGGCCACCAGGCGCTGATCAGGGAGGCGGTCAGCACCGGCCGGGCCATGGGGATGCCGACCGTCCTGATGACGTTCGACCCACACCCCGCCGAGGTGGTGCGGCCGGGCAGTCACCCCGCGCAGTTGACCACCCTGCGACGGCGCGCGGAGCTGGTCGCTGAACTCGGCGTCGACGCGTTCCTCGTCCTGCCGTTCACCGTCGCGCTGTCCCAGGTCAGCGCGGAGGAATTCGTGCACGACGTGATCATCGACAGGCTGCACGCGGCGAACGTGGTCGTAGGGGAGAACTTCCGGTTCGGCCATCGCGGCGCCGGTTCGGTCGAGTTGCTGCGAGAGCTCGGCCCGCGGTTCGGCTTCACCGTCAACGGCATCGGGCTGGTCACCGAACCGGATGCCGTCACCGTCAGCTCCACCTACGTGCGCTCGTGCGTGGCGGCCGGCGACGTCACGGCGGCGACCGAGGCGCTCGGCAGGCCGCACCGGGTCGAGGGTTTCGTGGTGCACGGCGAGGGTCGCGGCGGCAGCGAGTTGGGTTACCCCACCGCCAATCTCGACACCGTGCCGCATGCGGCGATCCCGGCCGACGGGATCTACGCCGGCTGGTTCGTGCTGGGCACCCGGCGCTCGCCGGCGGCGATCTCGATCGGCACGAACCCGACGTTCTCCGGGCGGGTGCGGACGGTCGAGGCTTTCGTCATCGACGAGGGCGGCAACTTCTACGGTCGACGGGTCGCCTTCGACTTCGTGGAGCGGCTGCGCGACACGGTGCGCTACGACTCGGTCGAGGCGCTCATCGCGCAGATCGACGACGACGTCGCGCGAACCAGGACGGTACTGGGGGTTGCGGGCTGAACCCCCCCCGGGCGCACACCCGCAGCCTGGTGAAGCCCGGCGCGGTCGTCAGGACGAACGGGCGGCGAGGACCACGACCACCACTGCCACAACGAGGACGATGTCCGCGATCGGCGGGGCGGGTCCGGCCACCTTCAGGACCGCCCCCACCGCCCGGTTCGCTCGGCGGCAGGGCGCGAACGGATGTCGTCCAACGCAGCGACCGAAAGGCGCGGACCAGATGCAGCCGGTCGGCCCAGACCCGCGATCAGCACCGTCATCGTTGCGCTGCGCAGAGCCCACAGCAGCAGCGCGAGCGGATCGAAGGTCCCGTTCCGGACCGCTGCGGCGGGATCGAGCGGCACCCGGATGGTGTCCGTTGGCGCAGCCTCGCTGTCGCGCACCGGTCCACCTTCCTTGTCAGATCCGGACTCTTGACGGTGCGGCAACGCGGCGACTGGTTTGTCCGCCCTCGGGTGGCGCGCACGTGCTGTGGTTTTCGTCGCGGGGCGTAGCAGTGCGTAGCACGAAACGCTACGGTTGGGCATGGCCAGAACAATCGCACAGCGCGAGCTGCGCAACGACAACGCGAAGGTGATCGACGCCGTGTCGGCCGGCGAGACGTTCATCGTGACCCGGAACGGAGAGCCGGTCGCGGAACTTCGACCCTTACGAGCCGGTCGGCGCACCTTCATCTCCCGGGCGGAGGTCGCGGCGCTGGCCGCCGCGAACGTGCGCATCGACCGCGAGCAGTTCCGTGCGGATCTGGATGCCGCGATCGATCAGGGGTGGTGAATGTCCACCGGGATGCTCGACACGTCGGTCGTCATCGACTGGCATGACCCGGCTGTGGTCAGGGCTCTGCCGGATGAGGCAGCGATCTCGGCGATCACCGCGGCGGAGCTCGCTGCCGGCCCGCACCTCGCGCACGGGCCGCACGAAGCCGCGCGACGGCAGGCCCGCTTGCAGGAGGTCGAGTCGAAACTGGAACCGATTCCCTTCGACGCCGCGGCAGTGCGTAGTTACGGGCTCGTGGTCGCGGCCATCCTGGTCGAAGGGCGCACGCCGCGGAGCCGCTTCGCCGACCTTCTCATCGCCGCCTCCGCGCACGCCAGCGGGCTCGACCTGTATACCCGCAACGGCGCCGACTTCCGCGGAATCGATCACCTGGTGACCGTGATCGAGATCTGATGGGAGCGTAACGTGCGGTCAGCTGATGACGACCGCGATGTCGGCGCCGGAACCAGAAGGAGCAATCCAGGTGGATGAGCACCAGATCCTTTCCCAGATAACGACTCTCGTCGACCAGGAGCATCAGCTTCGGACGAAGCTGCGGGACGGCGAACTCTCGGCCGACGAGGAACGCGACCGGCTCGCCCAGCTGGAGGGCGCTCTGGACCAGTGCTGGGACCTGCTCCGCCAGCGGCGCGCCAAGCGCGAGTTCGGCCAGAACCCGGACGACGCCAGGGCGCGCCCCGTCGACGAGGTCGAGCACTACCTGCAGTGATCGCGGCGGCCGATGCCGACCGGCGGAACGGTCGGAGCCGTCAGTCGGCCGGTGACGTGCTGCGGCGCCTGATCACGCCATACCGCGATGACGCGCGGCCAAGACCCCGCCGACGCATGATTCCCATATCGGCTGGGGTCGTGGGTGATCGAACATGAATCCCTGAACCGCGGGGCACCCCATCCGCCGGAGCGTCGCGAGCTGCTCAGGCGTTTCGACGCCCTCGGCGATGACGTCGACGCCCAGTTCCGCACCGAGCGCAATGACTGCAGACACGATGGCTGTGTCCCGTTGATCCTTGTCCAGCCCAGCAGTGAAGCTGCTGTCGATCTTCAGCGCCTCGATGGGAAATCGGGCGAGGTGGGTGAGGGACGAGTACCCCGTGCCGAAGTCGTCCAGAATCAAAGTGGCCCCTGCGGCGACCAACCTGGTCAGGGCGACGTGCCCGGCGTCGCTCTCGTCGAACAGGGCGGTCTCGGTGAGTTCGATGCTGAGCGTGCCGGGCTTCAGCTCGGTGACCTCGATGACCTCCGCAACCAGAGCCGGCAATTCGGGATCCTCGAGTTGACGAGGAGAAACGTTGATCGCGATGCGAAGCTTGCCGCCCGGGCCGCCCTGCCTTCCCTGTTGCCACTCGGCGGCCTGTCGGCACGCGGAACGGAGCACCCACTGCCCGAGCGGCACGATGAGGCCGGTCTGCTCGGCCAGCGGCAGGAATTCGGCGGGGGCGAGCATCCCGCGCACGGGGTGTTGCCAGCGGACCAGGGCTTCCACGGCCGTCACGTGGTGGTCCACGACCGATCGGATGGGTTGATAGTGGATCACCAGCTCGTCCCGGTCGATTGCCCGGCGCAACTCCACCTCCAACGACAGCCGTGCCTGGGCTTGGATCTGCATATTTTCGTCGAAGAGCTCGGCCCTTGCGCCGCCATGGTGTTTCGCCCGGTACAGCGCCGTATCGACCTCTCTCAGCAGCGCTTCGGCCGTCGGTACGGGCGAGAAATCGCCAGGGGTCAGCGCAACACCTGCGCTTGCGGTGATGGTGAGTACTGCCCCTTCCACTGCCAGCGGGGCCGCGGCTGACACGAGCAGGCGGTTCACGATCGCGACCGCCTCCTGCTCGTCAGGCACGCTCTCGCAGAGCAACGCGAACTCGTCACCGCCGAACCGGGCCAGGGTGTCGGCGGGACGGACGGCCGACGCGAGCCGATTCCCGACCGTTCTGAGCACGTCATCCCCCGCGGCGTGGCCCAGTCCGTCGTTCACTGCCTTGAACTCGTCCAGATCGATGAGGGCAACGGCGACCCGCGCCGCGCTGTTGCTGGCACTTGGCCGCCGGCTGAGGGCCTGGCCCAGCCGATCAAGGAGCAGGGCCCTGTTGGGCAGACCGGTCAGCGGGTCGTGCAGCGCCTGGTGGCTGAGCCGTTCCCGCAGCTCGACCTGCTCCCACGCGGTGGCGACCACAGTGGCCATCGCCTGCAGCATCGCGACCTCGCTCGCGGTGAACCGGCGAACCCGACGGGCATGAACTGCCAGCACGCCCACGGTCCCCTGGCCACCCAACAGTGGCACGGCAATCCCGCTCACCATGCCGCGGGCGATCAGCGGAGTCGGCGTCGTGATCCGACCGTCCCGCCGCAAATCCGAGGAGACGAACGGCATTCCGGTCTCGACCACATGCAGGGCGTACGAGCCACGCGTTGCCAGCGGAATGATGGTGCCCGCGGGGAAGGAGTCGGGGCCCAATTCGTCGGCCACCACGAGCCGGCCATCGGGTAGCCGCCGGAGGGCGGTTCCGTACTCGGTCCGCAACACCCGCACCGCTACGCCGAGCGCTGCACTGAGCAGCTCATCCGGTTTGCTGACGACCAGCGCCTGATGCCCGAGTTGGGCGACCGCCTCTGCGATGACGGCCCGCTGGTGCAAAAAGCGGCTCATCCGGCGCATCACCACCAGGATCAATGCGACGGTGATGGCAACCGGGAGCCACCGAGCGGCGAACGAGATGCCGCCATCGCCGTTGCCGGCATCGAATCCCACGGCAACCGCTGACAACGCGCCGAAGACCAGCACCACAGTGGCTTGCGCGACGGCCCGGCGGGGCGGAAGCAGCGCAAACGCCGCGAGAACAACCCACACCAGACACCACGGCATCAGCTCGGCGGGCAGCACCCGCTGAGTTGTCAGAACGGCGACGGTGACGGTTGTTGCGATCACGACGCCATCGATGACGAAGCGCAGACGGGGGCTCAACCCAGCGGCAGTCGACGCGTCGGGCGCGCTCTCGACGGACCCGATCGATCGCCACCAGTGCCGGCCGATGGAGTGTGTCACCGGCTACGGTGCGCGGCGCAATGGTCGTCCCGCCGCTCCGTCGTCTTCAGTGGCGGCAGGTACCTGCTGGCTGACATCAGCGCGTTGGCGGTCACCTCAGCGGAGACCTCGATCTGAGCGGCGACAACGTCCCTGGCGGCGGCGGTCGGCGCCGCGACAAGCAGCTCCGCGTTCCGCCAGGCCACCTCACGCCACACGATGAGCGTCTGCATCAGCCCGGTGAAGCCGATGCCGTACGGCGTGGGGGCGATGGCCATCGACGGGTCGAAGCGGGCGCTCACCTCTCCCACCAGGGGCTGGACGACGTGGTTCAGCATGACGTTGATCTGGTCGTGGTCAGGCTTGCGACTGGACCCGTCGGGCATCGTCAGACCGATGGCGGCGAGCACGAAAGGCAGATCCCTGTTGACGTGAGCGCTCATCCCCAACAGCAAATCCCCCATGCCGTCGACCTGTTTGCCGTCGGCTGCCCGGAATGCCACCCGCCAGGCGGGGGGAACCTGGGCGATCCTGCCCGCCGCGAAATTGTCGTAGGCGTCGAAATACATCTGCGCGAACGCCACATCCTGATGGTTGACAAACGCCGGATCCCGGAGAAACCCCGGTTTTCCGCTGAAACTCAGATACTGCTCAGTGGTGCGCAAATAGGCCAAGCTGAATATGGCCTGGTGGCTGCAGCTCCATGCCAATGGCGTGAAGCGGTTGTGCATTTCCCGGATGGTGTCTGCTACACACGACGGCCGGCCTGCAACGCAGTCGTCAAGGCTGGTCGGTTCGAACCGATATGTCAGAGCGGGAATCGTCGCCGACCAACCGACGAATGGTGGATCGGCAGCCACCGTGGGCGTCGCTGTTGTGACCGAGAACGCCACACACAATGCGACGATGGTGGCGAGTCCGCGCTGACGACGGGTATTCACTTGGTCGCCTCAACTCTCATTAGGCGCCCCCGCACCGATCGAGTTCAACCAGCGCTACAGCGTGGTGATGACATCCGTCAGTGACTCTACACATACGGGGGGTCACATCGAGGCCAACAAACCCACTTGACCTAGTGCGCAAACGAACATTCGTGATGAAAAGTACGGCCCGCGACGGTCTCCGGCGGCTTTGGTGAAATCCGGACGTCAGTCCGCCACGGCGCCCGCCTTGTGCTGCGGCACCTGATGACGCCCCACGTCGTGGCCTTCCACCGGACGCGACGCAGCCGGATCGGGAGGCGTTGCGGGAATCTGCGTTTCGCCGGGGCGGGCCGGGCGGTGCGGAACGCTGCGATCCAGCACCGGAACCCCGTGCAGGGCGTACCGCTGCTCGGCACAGAGTTCGGCGAGCGCCTGGATCGTGCTGCCCCTGACCACTTTCGGGAAGCTGAAGTAGCCGTGCGGCATGCCGACGTACTCCGTCAGCCGGACCGGGGTACCGGCGGACTGCAGCGCCCGCGCGTACCGGATGCCGTCGTCGCGGAGCGGGTCGTACTCGGCCACCTGGATCAGCGCCGGCGGCAATCCGGACAGGTCCGCGGCGAGGATCGGCGAGGCCATCGGGTCGTTCGCGTCGCCGTCCGGGCCGAGGTAGTGGTTGCGGAAACCGACCATGCTCGCCGACGACAGGATCGGCCAGTCCGACCTCGCCGGATTGCTGGGGTCGAAGTCCTCCGGCGTCCGCAGGTCGGTGGCCGGGTACATCAGGGCCTGATGGGTGATCCCGGGGCCGCCCCGGTCGCGCATCGTCTGCGTGACGACGGCTGCGATGTTCCCGCCGGCGCTGTCACCCATGACGGCGAGCCGTCCCGCGTCGACCGCGAGTTCGTCCGCGTGCGCGGCCACCCAGGTGACGGCCGCCAGGCTGTCCAGCACCGCGGTGGGGAAACGGTGCGTCGGCGCCAGTCGGTAGTCGACCGAGACCACCACGGCACCCACCCCGAGGCACACCTCGCTGCAGAGCCAGTCCGACTGGTCCAACGCGCCCAGGGTCCAACCGCCCCCGTGGAAGTGCACGATGACCGGGCCGCCGTCCGGCTGCCTGTCCGACCGGTAGATCCGCACCGGCACCCGGGCGCCGTCCTGCTCGATCAGCCGGTTCGAGGTGGTGACCCCCTTGGCGACGGTCCCCGTCACGCCGACGGCGAGCTTTCCGTGCCCGGCGAGCCGCTGTTGCGCACGGACCATCTGCTCCGGCGTCATCGAGTCGACGGATCCGCCGGGCGCGTGCGCGAGGATCCACGCCAGCGACCGCACCCGCCATCCCAGTTTGGCCATGGGACACACTCCTACTGGTCAGTAACTTACTGGTGCCATCTTGCCAGCCATCTGCGGTTCTCCGCCATGGCGCCGCCATGACGGACAACCCCGGATAGAACAGGGCCTCGGCTGGGTACTACCCGGTTGCCGGATGTCCTGCCGGCAGCGTCGTCGCGGTCGACCCGGTCATCGGTCAAGGAGCACCAGTGCCTCTCTTCCAGAACGTTGTTGCCTCGATCGAGAACGCCGAAGCGCTCGACGGGCCGGCCGACCGGCTGGCCGGCGGGTTGGACGCGGTGCTCACGCCGCCGATCCGCTCGGCGCTGAGCGGATTCTGGCTCGGCCACCCGGTTCACCCCCTGCTGGTGACGGCGCCGATCGGTGCGTGGGTGTCGGCCAGTGCCCTCGACGCGACCAAGGGCAACGAGGTCGCCGCCCGCCGACTGGTCGGTCTCGGCATCGCCTGTGCCGCCGGCGCCGTCGTGACCGGCCTGTCCGACTGGCGCGGTACCACCGGCACAGCGCGCCGGGTGGGCCTGGTGCACATGACCGCGAACACGGCCGCGCTCGCGCTGTACACCGCGTCATGGCGGGCCCGGGTCGCCGGACGGCACCGCCGCGGCGCCGTCCTCGCCCTGGCCGGTGCCGGTCTGCTGAGCGCCGGCGGCTACCTCGGCGGGCACCTCACCTACGCTCTTGGGGCGAACGTGAGCCCGCACGAACGGGCCGGCAGCGCGCCGGCAGAAGCACTCTCCGTGAGCTGACGGCCGGCACCCGCCCCACCCCGGCCGCGGGTGATCGTCACGCATCGTTGCCGCTGGTAGGATCATCTGTTGGGTCCGGCTGCAGTCCGTGGCGGCCGGTACCGTCATCCCCCCGGCAGATTCCGTCCGGAGCGGGACGTGCACGTGACAGACACACCGAGGAGTACCACCTGTGGCGTTGACCACCGAGCAGAAGAAAGAAATCCTGAGCGAGTACGGCCTGCACGAGACCGACACCGGGTCGGCCGAAGCCCAGGTTGCGATGCTGAGCAAGCGGATCGCCGATCTGACCGAGCATCTCAAGGAACACAAGCACGACCACCACACCCGTCGCGGCCTGCTCGGCCTCGTCGGGAAGCGTCGCCGGCTGCTGCGGTACCTGCAGACCGTCGACATCAACCGCTACCGCTCCCTCATCGAGCGGCTCGGCCTGCGCCGATAGTGCTCCGCCCGCGCCGGGACAGCGCAGACCGCCTGTCCCGGTGCGGGCGCCGGCCCTGAGGCGATCGGTCGCTGCGGCGATCGGTGGAGCCAGCGGGCCGGGCGTACGTCCAGGGGGACGACGGACCACGCTCGCCCCTTCCCCACGGTCACCCCGAGGTGACCCACAACTGAACAACACCAGTGCCACCCACGTACCCGCCCCGCATCCTCAGCGTGACTGAGTTCGCGGCGACCATCACGGCCGGTCCTCGGTAGTGGCCCCCGGAACGTCTGCGGCGTGCGCCCGCGCCCGACGTTCCGGCGGCTTCGATCGAAGGCCGGCACGCCGAAGAACTCAGCGCCGCCGCCGGTGCTCGTGACGGGACGTCCGTGGCTCCATCCAGCCGAACCGGCTGGGCACAAGAGGAGACCCATGTCAGACCCCACCGCCTTCAGCGCGTCAGCCGTCATCGACAACGGCGCGTTCGGTACCCGCACCATCCGCTTCGAGACCGGCCGGCTTGCCCAGCAGGCCGCCGGATCCGTCGCGGCGTTCCTCGACGAGGACACCATGCTGCTGAGCGCCACCACGGCCGGCAAGCACCCGAAGGAGCAGTTCGACTTCTTCCCGCTGACGATCGACGTCGAGGAGCGGATGTACGCCGCGGGCCGTATCCCCGGCTCGTTCTTCCGTCGCGAGGGCCGTCCGTCCGAGGACGCCATCCTGACCTGCCGGCTGATCGACCGGCCCCTGCGCCCGACCTTCAAGGCCGGCCTGCGCAACGAGGTCCAGGTCGTCATCACGGTGATGGCGCTCAACCCCGACGAGCTGTACGACGTGCTCGCCATCAACGCCGCCTCGGCGTCCACCCAGATCTCCGGCCTGCCGTTCTCCGGGCCGGTCGCCGGTGTCCGGGTGGCGCTGATTGCCAAGGAATCGGGCGGGGCCCAGTGGGTCGCATTCCCGACCCACACCCAGCTGGAGAAGGCCGTCTTCGACATGGTCGTCGCCGGCCGCATCGCCGGTGACGATGTCGCGATCATGATGGTCGAGGCCGAAGCGACCTCCAACACCATCGAGTTGATCGCCGGTGGCGCGACCGCGCCGACCGAGGAGGTCGTCGCTGAGGGCCTCGAGGCCGCGAAGCCGTTCCTGAAGGTGTTGTGCGAGGCGCAGTCCGAGCTGGCCACCAAGGCCGCCAAGCCGGTCGCCGACTTCCCGGTGTTCCCGCCCTACCAGGACGATGTCCTGGAGGCCGTCACCGCCGCCGCCGAGTCCGCCGGTCTCGCCGAGGCGCTGACCATTCCCGGCAAGCACGACCGCGACGACCGCACCGACGAGATCAAGGCCGCCGTCTACGAGCAGCTCGGCGAGCAGTTCGCCGGCCGCAGCTCCGAGATCGGCAACGCCTTCCGTTCGGTCACCAAGAAGCTGGTCCGCCAGCGCGTCCTCAAGGACAAGGTCCGCATCGACGGCCGCGGGCTGACCGACATCCGCACCCTGGGCGCCGAGGTCGGCTACCTGCCGCGGGTGCACGGCAGCGCGCTGTTCGAGCGCGGCGAGACCCAGATCCTGGGCGTCACCACGCTGAACATGCTCCGGATGGAGCAGCAGCTGGACACGCTGTCACCGGAGAACCGCAAGCGCTACATGCACAACTACAACTTCCCGCCGTACTCCACCGGTGAGACCGGTCGGGTCGGTTCGCCCAAGCGCCGGGAGATCGGCCACGGAGCGCTCGCCGAGCGCGCCCTGGTGCCGGTGCTGCCGAGCCGCGAGGAGTTCCCGTACGCCATCCGGCAGGTCTCGGAAGCGCTGGGCTCCAACGGTTCCACCTCGATGGGTTCGGTCTGTGCCTCGACGCTGAGCCTGCTCAACGCCGGTGTGCCGCTGAAGGCGCCGGTCGCCGGCATCGCCATGGGTCTGGTGTCCGACACGGTCACCGGCGAGGACGGCACCTCGTCCGTGCAGTACGTCGCGCTGACCGACATCCTCGGCGCCGAGGACGCTTTCGGTGACATGGACTTCAAGGTCGCCGGCACCAAGACCTTCGTCACCGCGTTGCAGCTGGACACCAAGCTGGACGGCATCCCGTCCGAGGTCCTGCGCGGCGCGCTCGTGCAGGCCCGCGACGCCCGGTTCACCATCCTCGAGGTGATGAACGAGGCGATCGACGAGCCGGATCCGATGAGCCAGTTCGCGCCGCGGATCACCACCATCAAGGTCCCGGTGGACAAGATCGGCGAGGTCATCGGGCCGAAGGGCAAGATGATCAACTCGATCACCGAGCAGACCGGCTCGGACATCGCGATCGAGGACGACGGCACGATCTTCGTATCCGGGCCGGACGGCATCGCCGTACAGGCCGCGATCGACATCATCAATTCGATCGCCAACCCGCAGCTGCCCAAGGTCGGCGAGCGGTTCCTCGGGACCGTCGTCAAGACCACCGCGTTCGGCGCCTTCGTGTCGCTGCTGCCGGGTCGTGACGGCCTGGTGCACATCTCGAAGCTGGGCAGCGGCAAGCGGATCGCCAAGGTCGAGGACGTCGTCAACGTCGGCGACAAGCTGCAGGTCGAGATCGCCGAGATCGACGCCCGCGGCAAGATCAGCCTGGTTCCGGTGCAGGCCGGCGCTGAGGACACAGCGGGCTCGGCCGCCAACGGTGCGGCCGACGCCGTAGCGGCGCAGGTCTGAGACCGGTGGCGGCGCGGCTCGCATCGTCTGCCGCGCGAGCGCGGACGAAGACCCGGGTCCTCGAACGGGGAACCGACGGTTCGACGGTGACGTCTTCGGAGCTTCCCGGCGGTTTGCGGGTCGTCACCGAGAGCGTCCCGGGTGCGCGCAGCGCCTCGGTGGGTGTCTGGGTGGGCGTGGGGTCGGTCGACGAGACCCCACGCCTGGCCGGCGCCTCGCACTACCTGGAACATCTGCTGTTCAAGGGCACGAAGCACCGGTCCGGGTACGACATCGCCGATGCGGTCGACGCTGTCGGCGGCGAGCTGAACGCCTTCACCTCGCACGAGTACACCTGTTACTACGCAAGGATTCTCGCCGAGGAGGCAGAGCTAGCCGTCGGCATCGTCTGCGAGGTGGTGCTCGACGCGACCATCGCCGCCGCGGACGTCGACACCGAGCGGATGGTGATCCTGGAAGAGATCGCCATGCGTGACGACGATCCCGAGGACACCCTCGCCGATCTGTTCGCCGGAGCCGTCTTCGCCGGGCATCCGGTGGCCGCTCCGGTGATCGGCACCGTCGACACGATCAGTGCGATGAGCCGGACCCAGGTAGCGGGGTACTACCGCCGCCGGTACAGCCCCGACAAGATGGTCATCGCCATCGCCGGGGGAGTCGAGCACGCGGATGTCCTGCGCTGGGTCCGGGCCGCGTTCCGCGAGCGACTTGCCGCGGCCGATGCGGCCGCCTCACCGGCCGCGTTCCGCACCGGGAGCCGGGGGAGCGTCGTACCCCTCCGCCGGCCCGCGGTGGAACAACGGGACACCGAACAGGCGCACCTGTGCATCGGCGTGCCGGCGGGCGACCGGAACGATCCCCGGCGGACGACGCTGGCCGTCCTTTCTGCCGCGCTCGGCGGCGGCATGAGTTCCCGGCTGTTCCGGAGCATCCGCGAGGAACGCGGCCTGGCCTACTCCTGCTATTCGGCCACGTCCGCGTACGCCGACATCGGCTCATTCTCCGTCTACGCCGGTTGCCATCCCGAGCATCTCGGCGAGGTCTCCAAGCTGATCGGCCAGGAACTGGCGCTGATTGCCGAGTCCGGCCTGCAGCCCTCCGAATTGGCCAGGGTGAAGGGCCAGCTCACCGGTTCGCTGGCGCTCTCGTTGGAGGACACCGAGTCCCGGATGAGCAGGATCGGCAAGACGGTGCTGGTGCGGAAGGAATTCCGCACCATCGAGGACGAGTTCGCGGCCATCCGGGCGGTCAGTGCCGACGACATCGGGGCCCTGGCCAAGCACCTGCTGAGCCGTCCGCTGTCGGCTGCGGTGGTCGGGCCGTACGCTTCCAGCGATGATCTGCCCGCGGAGCTGACCCAACTCGTCGGCTGAGCAAGCGTCGGTCCAACGGGGCCGGTCCGCGGTACGAACGAAACGAGGCGCGCCCAGATGACGCAGACACCGGGAAAACTCCAGTGACCGACGAGCTGTTGCGCGTCGGGGTGATCGGTGCCCGGGGCCGGATGGGGACCGAGGCCGCGCAGGCCATCGACGAGGCCGATGACATGGACCTGGTCGCCACCGTCGACGCCCGCGAGTGGTTGTTCTCCATCGCCGACGCGGGCAGTCAGGTGGTCGTCGACTTCACCCACCCGGCAGCGGTCATGGAGCACATCCGGTTCGCCATCGACCACGGCATCCACGCGGTGGTGGGCACATCCGGATTCACCGACGAGCGGCTGGACACCATCCGGCAGTGGCTCACCGCCAAGCCGGAGATCGGCGTCATGGTGGTACCCAACTTCGCGATCGGGGCGGTCCTGACCACCCGTTTCGCCCGTGAGGCGGCCCGCTTCTTCGAATCCGCCGAGGTCATCGAACTGCACCACGCAGGCAAGGCCGACGCCCCCTCCGGCACCGCGGTCGCGACGGCCCGTGCGGTCGGCGCCGTCCGGAAAGAAGCGGGGCTCGGTGATGTGCCCGATGCAACGACCTTGGAGACCGAGGGCGCCCGCGGCGCCACCATCGACGGCATCCACGTCCACTCGGTGCGGTTGCCGGGCCTGGTGGCGCATCAGGAAGTGATCCTGGGCAGTGCCGGCGAGACGCTCACCATCCGCCACGACTCGCTGCACCGGTCGTCCTTCATGCCCGGCGTGCTGACCGCCGTTCGCGCGGTGTCCGGACGGCCGGGGCTGACCGTCGGGCTCGAGCAGTTGCTGGGTCTGGACTGACTTGGCGCGTTTCTGGGAGTTCCGCTGTCGCGACTGTGATCGACCCGGCACGGTGATCGACTCATGAACAAGGGCGTCCGGATCCGGATCGTCGTCGGCATTCTCGTCGCTGTTCTGCTGGTCTACTTCTGGCTGCTCGCCGATCGCGCCATCGCGCTGATCACCTCCGGTTCCGCGGCGGGGATCGCGCTGGGGATCGGGGTGCTGATCCTGCCGATCATCGGCATCGTGCTGGTCGGCTACGAGCTCCGGTTCGGACTGCAGACGCAACGGCTGGCCGGCCGACTGGCCGCGGAGGACGCCCTGCCGGATGACAGGGACCTACCGCGACGGGCGTCCGGGCGGATCGAGAGAGACGCCGCCGACGCCCATTTCGAGGGTGTCAGGGCGGAAGTCGAAGCCGCGCCACAGGACTGGCGGGGCTGGTACCGGCTGGCGCATGCCTATGACATCGCCGGTGATCGCAAGCGCGCCCGCTCCACCATGCGGCACGCGATCGAACTGGCGGGCTCTGCGGACGGGCTCCCGCAAGACGGGCCGCCGGACGGCAGGCCACCGAAGGACAGCCCGCCGGACGCCTGAGCGGCCGGAACGGTCGGGTTCAGACGGCCACCAGGTCGACGCTGCCGGAGAATCGGATCTCGAAGATCGGCTCACCGCCGGTGTCCAGCTCACGACGCAGGCCGTCGGCGGACCAGCCTGCCGAGGCGAGGAATCCCGCGCTTGCCTTGTCGGTCTGCGGTATCCACCAGGTGGCGCTCGTCGCGCCCAATCGGCGGAGCTCCGCGGCGGCAGCGGCGAACAGGCGCCCGCCGTGTCCCCGCCGGCCCCACCGCGGGACCACGTACAGCACCTCGATCTCGCCGATCGGCGCGAGCAGGTTGCGGTCGTCGACCTCACCGGACACCGCCGCGAAGCCGACCGGTTCGCTGCCCTCGTGAGCGATCAGCACCGGACCGCCCTGACGCAGCCGGGTATCCCACACCGCTGCGTGCGCAGTCGGATCGGCCAGCACCACCTCGGCCGGCAACAGATCCGAGAACGCCTGCTGCCACACCTGGATCTGCAGGTCGGCGATGGTGGCCGCGTCAAGCGCTGTGGCCCGCCGTACCGTGCTGGACGCCACCGAACCTCCCTCTCGCAGCTGTCCTGCCGGACCGCGGGTCGGCTTCAGCATGCCAGCAGCCGGTGGGCCCGACGCGCCGGTCTGGCTGTCGGTGCGCGGTGGCAGCATGCGGGGAATGAGTTCGCCACTGACCACCCGGCGGTCATCGCCCTCCGCCGAGCAGCTGCTGACCGCCGGTCAGGCCAGACGGATCGCCATCGCCGCCCAGCAGCTCGATTCGGCGTTGCCACCGGTCGGGCCGTTGCCACCGGTCGGGTCGTTGCCACCGGTCGGGTCGTTGCCACCGGTCGGGTCGTTGCCACCGGTCGGGTCGCTGCCACCGGTCGGATCGGCCACCGGCCGGACGATCAACCGCGGGCACCTCAACCGGCTGGTCAAGGCGATCGGCCTGCTGCAGATCGACTCGGTCAACGTGCTGGCCCGCGCGCATCTGCTGCCCGTGTTCAGCAGGCTCGGGCCCTACCCGTACTCGCTGCTGGAGGGCGCTGCCTGGCCTACGCGCAGCAGCGAACGCCTGCTCGTCGAGGCCTGGGCCCACGTCGCGTCGTTGATCCCGGTCGACGTGCACCCCCTGTTGCGCTGGCGTCAGCAGGAATGGGCACGCAGGCCTTCGCCGCGGGTCGATGCCATCCATCGGCAGCACCCCGGCTTCCTGGACACGGTGCTGCGGGTGATCGACGAGCGCGGACCCAGTTCTGCGGGCGACATCGAGAAGGCGCTGGAGGCACCGGGTCGGGGCACGTCGGGGTGGTGGGAGTGGTCGATCACCAAATCGGCGTGCGAGTACCTGTTCCTGACCGGCGCCATCGGCGTGTCCTACCGCCGGAGTTTCGAACGCTGCTACGACCTGATCGAACGCGTCCTGCCGCGCTCGGTCAGCGCAACGGCGACGCCGTCGGTCGAGGATGCGCAACGAGAGCTGACCGCTCTGGCGGTCCGGTCGCACGGCGTGGGTACGGCGGGCGACATCGCCGACTACTACCGCCTGAGCGTCGCCGCCACCCGCCGGGGTCTGCAGGAGCTGGTGGAGGATGGCCGGGTGCGACCGGTGCGGGTCGAGGGATGGAAAGACCAGGCGTACCTGCACACGGACGCGCGTATTCCGCGGAAGGTCGGCGGCGCCGCGCTGCTGTGCCCGTTCGACCCGCTGGTCTGGGAACGGGCCAGGACCGAGCGGCTGTTCGGGTTCCATTACCGCATCGAGATCTACACCCCGGAACCGCAGCGCCGTTTTGGGTATTACGTCTTCCCGTTGCTCGTCGGTGACAAGCTGGTTGGCCGGTTCGACCTCAAGGCCGATCGTGCGACGTCCCGGCTGTTGGTGCAGGCGTCCTGGATAGAGGCCGACCCTGGCAATGCCGCGGACCCGGTCGTCGCGGCGGACGCCGCAGCCGTCGAACTGGCCAGAATGGCGCAGTGGCTGGGACTCGTCGAGATCGTCGTCATGCAGCGGGGCGATCTGTGGCAGACGCTCGCGGCGCGGCCCGGGATGACGCTCGGTAGCCTGCCCGGGTGACAACTCTGCCGGCTTCGGTCGCTGCCGGCCATCCCTCCACCGCGACCGTCGGACGGGACATCCTGGTCGCGGGCGGTTCGGCGGCCGACGCGGTCGCCGCGATGATCCTGGCGGGGTGTGTCGCGGAGACGTTGTTCACCGGGCTGGGCGGCGGCGGATTCGCCACCGTGTACGACGCTGCGACCGGTCAGGTGCACTGCCTGGACTTCTTTGTCGCCGTACCCGGCCTCGACGGCACCGTGCCGGAGCCGGCCAGGGCGATCAGGGTCGCCTTCGGTGAGGTCGAGGTGCCCTACGCGGTGGGCGGCCCCAGCGTTGCGGTGCCGGGCACGCCGCGGGGGGTCGCGGCCCTGCACGACGCCTTCGGCAGGTTGCCCTGGTCGGAGATCGTCGGCCCTGCGCGCCGGCTCGCGCACGAGGGAACGCCGTTTCCGCTGCAGCATGCTCAGCTGCTACCGGATGTGGCGGCGGCGATGGTGCTCGGGGACGGGGTCGCCATCTACTCCAAGCCGGACGGCAACGGCGGCCGCCGCACCCTCGCCGGCGGCGAGCTGCTGCATCACGAAGGGCTCGCGGACACTCTCGACGACTACCTGAATTTCGGCCCGGAGGCGCTGACGACAGGAAGCAGGGGAAGGGATTTCGTTGCCGCGGTGCGTGCCGACGGCGGTGCGCTGTCCGAGGACGACATGTCGCAGTACCACGTCCGAGAACTGCCGGTCGAGCACGTTCCTTTCGGTCCGGGCGTCATCCATGTGCGGGCCGACGACCTCGATCGCTTCGGCCGCACGGCCGCCGTCCTGAACGAGACGCTGCACCGGACCGGGGCCGTCGAACGGGCGCGCAGCATGGTCCGGGCTCTGCGGGCGACGGCGGTTCGCTCCGAGACGACCACCGTTGTCGCCGTCGATGAGCAGGGGAATGCCTGCGCCGCAACGCATTCGCTCGGTCTCGGATCCGGTATCTGGACCGGCGGGGTGCACGGCAATTCCATGCTGGGGGAGGGCGAACTGCTGCGTGCGGCGCTGCTGCCGGGGGAGCGGATGCCGTCGATGATGGTGCCGATGGTGGTCACCGACACTGCCGGCGGCCTGCTCTTCGCCGGTGGGGCGGCGGGCGGCAGCAGGATCAGGTCGGCACTGCTGCAGGTGCTGACGAAGATCGTCGTCGACCGGCATGCCGCCGCGGAAGCCGTTGCAGCGCCTCGCATGTCGGTCGCGCCGCACACTGTCCACCTGGAGCCGGGCTTCGGTCAGGACGTGATCGCCGCGCTGGAGCAGGACGGCGAGGAAGTCGTCCAGTGGCCGGAGCAGCGGCCGTACTTCGGCGGGGTCGCTGTCGTAGCGGCGGACGGTCCGGCCGCCGACCCGCGGCGCGGCGGGCTGGCGCTGCGGCTGGTGCCCTGACCGGACGCCTGACGCGGCGCCCGGCCAAGGGCAACGAACGCGCTGTCAGCCCGTGGCCGCCCGGCGGATCCGGATGTCACCGGAGGTGGTCTTGACCTTCAGCTCGAGCTGGGGGGCATCGTCGTCCTGCTCGCTCGGCGCGTCGTCGCTGACCGGCAGATCGGTGTCGGTACGCCCGGACACCGTGCTCAGATCCACGGCGGCCAATGACCCGGCGTGCAGCCCGATCTCGACGTCGCCGGAAACGGTCGTCAACTCGGCCCGGCCGGCGGTGAGGTCGAGCGCCCTGATCTCACCGGAAACGGTGCGGGCGTTGACGTTCCCGCCGGTGGCGTCCAGTTCGACGTCGCCCGAGGTGGAGTGTGCGACGGCCTCTCCGGTGACCGACCTGGCGCGGATCTCGCCGGAGGCGCTCCGCAGGTCGCAGCTGCCGCTCGACCGGATCTGGATGTCACCGCTTGCGGTCTGCACCACGGACGGTCCGGTCACGTCGTCGACCCGGACCTCACCCGAGGCGGTCCTGGCCTCCAGTCGCTCGGCCCGGCCGGTGACGGAGACGTCGGCGGACTGGCTCTGGATGCGGATCCCGGAGTTCAGCGGGGCTGTCACGTGCACCGTGAACGACGATTTCCAGCCGTTGCGGGCCGGGTCGGTGTCCACGATCAGCGTTCCGGCCTGCCCGTCGACGGCGTCGCGCAGGTCCACCCGGACCCGCTCGACCGGATCGTCGGCGAAGTCACTGCCGGCATCGGCGGTGTCGTCGAACCGCGGCCGGCCCCCGGCGAAGGCCTTGCGGTCGCCGGCGAACTGCGACTTGGCGGCGCGGATGACGTCGTCCAGGAAGCCCAGCGGGTGTGACGTGCCGGCCACGACGTCCACCGTGGTGGAGGCGACGTCGGCCAGGTCGACCCGGATCTCGCCGGAGGCGTTGCGGATCTCGACGGTGATCGGTTCCGGGGTCAGGAAGGTGTGCATGTCTGATTCCTCATCTGTGCTGAAAGGGTTCGTGCTCGACGGAAGGACCGCACGGAGGCGGTACCGGACGTTCGGTGCCGGACGTTCAGCCGCGGATGTAGCCGGTGACGTGCCGCCCGCCGGACCCCGGTCCGCGCGAACCCGGCTTGCCGCCCGGGACCGCCGAGCGGACGGAATCGGAGACGGCCCTGGAGATGTAGGTGTTCAGCGAGACGCCCTGCTCGGAGGCCGCACGCTCGGCCTGCGACTTCAGCTCGTTGAACAGCCGCACCGTGGTCCGGGAGAGCTCGCCGCCGGCGTCCTGCACGGCGTGCCGGAGATCGTCCGCAGACGCATCCTCGGTGGTGGCTGTCGGAGGATCCGTTGCCGGGCGTCGTTGTTGCGCTTGGTGAAGTACGAGTCGTCCTGGCGGGACGAGGTTGCCGGGTCCTCGGTATGCCGGGTCACCGCGACCCGGACGTCGCGGCCGTCCAGCCTGAGCTCGACAGTGGTGTCCTGGAGTGCGCCGGTCACCTCCGCGGCCAGGTCGGACAGCGCGTTCATGATCGCGAGCCGGGCGGCCGGCTCCAGTGCGCCGGCCAGCATGGCCGCCGCGTTGCGGGCGTTCTCGTCGCCGACGGACGCTGCGGTGAGCAGGTCGTCGCGCAGGTTCTGCAGGTACTTGGTGAGGTCCATGACACCACTATGACACCATCGTGACGCCACTTCAAGGGCAGTTGACGTCATGCCTAAACTGCCGTCATGAGCGTCCCCCAGACCGACAGCCCGAGCCAGTTCGTCACGTTGCTGCGGGAGCAGGTGCGTCACGAGTTCAATGCGAGCCAGCAGTACATCGCCATCGCCGTCTGGTACGACTCCCACGACCTGCCGCAACTGGCCGGGCACTTCTACCGGCAGGCCACCGAGGAACGGCACCACGCGATGATGATCGTGCAATGGATGCTCGACCGGGAACTGGCCATCACCATCCCGGGGGTCGACGAGGTGAAGGGCGACTTCCAGACGATCGTCGAGCCGATCGCGCTGGCCCTGACCCAGGAGCGGACCGTCACCGACCAGATCAAGACCCTGTTCGCCACGGCGCGGGCCGAGAGCGACTTCCTCGGCGAGCAGTTCATGCTGTGGTTCCTCAAGGAGCAGGTCGAGGAGGTGGCGTCGATGACGACGCTGCTGAACGTGGCCCAGCGCGCCGGGAGCGACTGGTTCGACGTCGAGACCTACCTGGCGCGGGAGGACGTGGGCGATTCGGGTCATGACTCGGGCGCGCCGGCGGCCGCCGGAGGGGGACTCTGAGCTCCGTCGGCAGGTTCCGCGTCCGGCTGATCGGCCGCACCGAGTTCCTGCCGCCGGACGACATCGAGTGGGAGACGGACGCCGACGGCGGGCAGGCGCTCGCCGAGTTCGCCGGCAGGGCTTGCTATCAGTCGTGGTCCAAGCCGATCCCGGCCACCGCGACCAACGCCGGCTACCTCGACCACATCCTTCAAGTCGGCCACCTGTCGGTGCTCGAGCACAGCACCGCGACTTTCTACATCACCGGCATCTCCCGCTCGGTCACCCATGAGCTGATCCGGCACCGGCACTTCTCGTACTCGCAGCTCTCCCAGCGCTTCGTGCCGCCTGGCGGCCCGGAGCTGGTCGAACCCGAGGTGATCGCGGCCGACCCGGAGCTGCACGAGATCTTCACGGCGGCGGCCGCCAGTTCCACCGCGGCCTACGACTCGCTGCTCGCAGCGCTGGAGGAGCGGGCGGCATCTGCGCCGGACGGCACGCTGGCCCGCAAGCAGGCCAGGCAGACCGCGCGTGCCGTGCTGCCGAATGCGATGACGACGGCGATCGTGGTCACCGGGAACTACCGGGCCTGGCGCCATTTCATCGGAATGCGCGCCACCGAGGCCGCCGACGTGGACATCAGGGCCCTCGCGGTCGCCCTGCTGCTGGAGCTGAAAGTGTTGGCCCCCAATGTTTTCGCCGATTTCCGGGTCAGCGAACTACCGGACGGCACAGCTGTCGCGGCGTCACCGCTGGTCGGCGAGGGCTAGCCCGAGGAGGGTCGGCCGGATCAGGGCAGCTTCGACCGAGGCGACCGCGAACGGCTTGCCCTGCTGACAGGTCGTCATCAGGTCCTGCTGGAACTTCCCCGTCACCACCACGGAGGTGCCGAGCGGCGTGGTTGCCGTGTCCACCCCGATCAGGTTGGCCAGCACAGTGCCGCTGTCGTCGGTCAGCACCACGCAGCCGGATTCCACCCCCGCCTCGAGGGTGCCGCGCAGCTGGGACACCGTGCCGCCGGCCTGTGCCGAGCTGGGAACGAAGGACTCGCTGGCCGGCGGGGCGATGGGAACGGACGTCGGCGCCGCGGGAGTGCCGGGCATCGACGGTCGGGTCGACAGGGCCGAGGCCGACGAGAACGTGCCGGTGGGCCCCGACGGAGCCGGCGAGGACAGAGATGAGTCGGTCGAGGACCCGCCTGATGGCGCCGGTGTGCTGGGCTCACTGGAACTGCACGCCGTGACGCCACCGACGCAGGCCAGCAGGGCGGCGACCGTGACCGCCCGGCGGAGGGATTCTGTCGGTTTCTGCGTCACGGTTTCTCCCCTGGTGCTGGTGCTGCTCCGGCCCGACACGGAACAGACGGTCCCCCGCGCTGATCGGGTTGCATGCAGCTGCGCCCGCCAGCCTAGGGCCGCCGCCGCGGCAAACCGGGCTCATCGCGTCGAGCCGCCGCGGGTCGCCACGTACGGTGCAGGGCATGAACCTGGCGCAATCCGAACGAGCGGCTCTGGCCGATCTCTTCGTCACCCTCGGTCCCGACCAGCCCACCCTGTGCGATGGATGGGACACCGGAGACCTGCTCACCCACCTGCTGATCCGGGAGCGGCGGCCGGACGCGGCGATCGGGACGATGGTGAAGCCGCTGGAGGGGTGGACGAAGAAGGTCGCCGCCGGGTATGGGGACCGCCCGTGGACCGAACTGGTCGAGGAGTACCGCGCGGGCCCGCAGAAGTGGAACCCGATGAGCTGGGACAAGGTCGACGAGCTGGCCAACAGCGGCGAGATGTTCATTCACCATGAGGACGCCCGGCGCGGACAGAGCGGGTGGGAACCGCGCACCTTCGACGAGGAGACCACCAGGACCATGGTCGGGATGCTGGACTCCCGGATCTCGAAACTCGCCGTCCGGAAATCACCGGTCGGCGTCGTCGCCGCGGTCCCGGGTGGCCGCTCGATCGAGCTCAAGTCGGGCGAGCCGACCGTGACGATCACCGGCGAGCCGGGGGAGATCCTCATGTGGCTCTCCGGCCGGGACGCCTGCCGGGTCGAGCTGACGGGCGATCCGGAGGCGGTCCGCACACTCGAACAGCTCAACCGCGGGGTCTGAAAGCCCTGCTTTTTCCGGTCGCACCGGGTCGTGGCCGAGCGGACGCCCCCAGGCCGGTAGGTTTCTCAGATATGACGACGCTCATCGCCGGCCCAGCAGGGCGGCAAGGTCGACCGTTCGGCACAGTCCTGACGGCCATGGTCACACCCTTCACGGCGACCGGCGAGCTGGATGTGAAGGCCGCCGGCCTGCTGGCCGAGAAGCTCGTGGACGAGGGCAACGACGGCCTTGTCGTGAACGGCACGACCGGCGAATCGCCGACCACAACGGACGCCGAGAAGGAACAGGTCATCCGCGCGGTGGTGGACGCGGTGGGCGACCGCGCGACGGTGGTCACCGGGGTCGGTACCTACGACACCGCCCACTCGGTGCGGCTGGCCAAGGCCGCCGAGAAGGCTGGTGCGCACGGCGCTCTCGTGGTGACGCCGTACTACTCCCGGCCGCAGCAGGAGGGCCTGCTGGCCCATTTCGCCGCCATCGCGGACGCTTCCGACCTGCCCATCATGTTGTACGACATCCCCCCGCGGTCGGTCGTCGCGATCGCCCCGGACACCCTGCTCCGGCTGGCCGAGCACCCGCGGATCACCGCCGTCAAGGACGCCAAGGGCGACCTGCTGGCCGGTTCCCAGGTGATGGCCGGCTCCGACCTGGTCTACTACTCCGGTGACGACCCGCTCACGCTGCCCTGGATGAGCGTCGGTGCGGTCGGCATCGTCAGCATCATCGCCCATGTCGTCGGGCCGCACGTCCGGGCGATGGTGGATGCGGCGGAGGCCGACGACTACGTCACCGCCCGCCGGCTGCACATGGAACTGCTGCCGGCCCATCGGGCCATGGGCCGCTGCGGGGGAGGCGCCGGTTTGGTGTTCGCCAAGGCCGCGCTTCGGCTGCGTGGGTTCGGCGTCGGTGACCCCCGGCTGCCACAGATCCCGGCCACCCACCACCAGACCGAGCAGATTGCCCGGGACCTCGACGAGATCGGGCCTTTGTTGTGACTCCGTCCAGCGGCTCCGCCGCGTATGTACCGCCGACGCCCAAGCTCGATCCGCCGCCCAGGCTGGCGAAGGGGGCGCTTCGCGTTGTCGCGCTCGGCGGGATCACCGAGATCGGCCGCAACATGACGGTCTACGAGTACAACGGCCGGCTGCTCGTCGTCGACTGCGGGGTGCTGTTCCCCGAGGACGGCCAGCCGGGCGTCGATCTCATCCTGCCGGACCTCCGGCTGGTGGAGGACCGGGTCGACGACATCGAGGCCGTGGTGATCACCCACGGCCACGAGGACCACATCGGTGCGCTGCCGTGGCTGCTCCGGCTGCGCAAGGACCTGCCCGTCATCGGCGCCCGGTTCTCGCTGGCGCTGATCGCTGCGAAGTCCCGCGAGCACCGCATCACCCCCAAGCTGGAGGTCGTCGCGGAGGGCGACCGCCGCACCGTCGGTCCGTTCGACCTGCAGTTCTACGCGGTCAACCACTCCATCCCCGATGCACTGGCGGTCGGCATCCGCACCCCGGCCGGGACCGTGCTGCACACCGGCGACATCAAGCTCGATCAGTTGCCGCTGGACGGCCGGCTCACCGACCTCAGCGGCTTCTCCAAGCTCGGCGACGAAGGCGTCGACCTGTTCATGGTCGACTCGACCAACGCCGAGGTCCCCGGGTTTGTCGCGCCGGAACGTGAGATCGGGCCGGTGCTCGACAGTTTCATCTCGAAGGCCACCCAGCGGGTGATCGTCGCGTCCTTCGCCTCGCATGTGCACCGGGTGCAGCAGATGATCGACTCCGCCCACCGGAACAATCGCAAGATCGCCTTCGTCGGCCGCTCCATGGTGCGGAACATGCAGATCGCCCAGGATCTGGGACTGCTGACCGTTCCGGACGGACTGGTCCGGTCTCTGGACAAGGTCCTCGACCTACCGCCCGACCAGGTGTTGCTGATCTCCACCGGATCGCAGGGCGAGCCACTGTCGGCGCTGTCCCGGATGTCCCGCGGCGAGCACCGGCAGGTCAATCTGCGTTCGGGCGACACCGTCATCCTGGCCAGCTCGATGATCCCCGGGAACGAGACCAGCGTCTTCACCGTCATCAACGAGCTGGCGAGGGTCGGCGTGACCGTCGTCCACCAGGGCGTCGCCAAGGTGCACGTCTCGGGTCATGCGTCGGCCGGCGAACTGCTGTTCCTCTACAACGCCGTCCGGCCGAAGAACGTCATCCCGGTGCACGGTGAATGGCGGCACCTGCGGGCCCAGGCACGGATCGCGGTGTCCACCGGTGTCCCTGCGGAACGGGTCGTGCAGGCGCCGAATGGCACTGTCGTCGACCTGATCAACGGCAAGGCCAGGATCAGCGGTCACATCGAGGTCGGCATGGTGTACGTCGACGGCAACGCCGTCGGCGACGTCGGCGAGGACACCCTGTCGGATCGGTTGATCCTGGGTGAGGGTGGGTTCATCTCGATCACCGTGGCGATCGACTCGCACACGGGGCGCGCGGTGGCGTCACCGACGATCTCCGGGCGCGGTTTCTCCGCGGACCCGAAGGCGCTGGACGCCGTGGTGCCGCTGGTCGAGGCGGAGCTTGCCCGGATGGAGGCGGACGGGGTCACCGACGCGCATCGTGTCGCGCAGTCCGTCCGCCGGATCGTCGGCCGTTGGGTCGGCGACACCTACCGCCGCCGGCCGATGATCGTGCCGACCGTCCTGGCTGTGTGACCCCGTGGGCGCGACGATCAGTTCCGCGACCAGTAGGCCGATCTACCACTGCAGCCTGGTCAGCGACTGGGAATCGGCGCAGCGGTCGGGCACGTACGCGGTCTCGTCCCGGGGGCGGACCCTGGCCGAGGAGGGATTCGTGCACGCCTCCTATGCAGGGCAGGTTCCCGGTGTGCTGCGGCGCTTTTACGCCGACCTCGAGGAACCGCTCTGCCTGCTGACCATCGACCCGGAGCTGGTGGGCGCGCCGGTGGTGGCGGAGAACCTGACCGGCGGCGACGAACTCTTCCCGCACATCTACGGACCGATCCCGGTCGCCGCGGTCACCGCCGTCATCGACCTGCACCGTGACGACACCGGCTGGCGGGCTCCGGAACTCTAGACCTCAGCCGACGTGCGCACCCGCCGGGGCACCAGAGGCCGCATCGGCGGGGTGTTCGGTGGTTCGCCGGCCCAGCCGCGCCCATGGCCCGTGTGCGGCGTCCCCCTCCGGCCGCGCCGCGAGAACGCTGCCGCTGTGCGGGGCGAGCGGTCGCTTGGAGAGCCCGCCCAGCCGCATCAGTGGCGTCACCAGTGCGTCGAACACGGCGGGGAGCAACCGGAATCCGAGCACCACGACGTGGTTGGCGACGCCGACGGAGCGGTCGCGCCGGGGCGAGGTGAGCGTCCGGACGATCGCCCGGGCAACCTTTTCCGGCGGGTCGATCGGCGGCGGTGGGCGTCCCTCCCAACCCGCGTAGTTCGCGGCCTGCAGATACGCCGGGGTGTTGACGCTGCCGGGGGACACCACGCTGACGTCGATGCCAGGCGTCTGCCGTGCCTCGATCTGCAGGATGCGGGCCAGACCGTGCACGCCCCACTTGCTCGTCACGTACGGACTCATGAACGGCACGGCGATCTTCCCGAGCAGCGACCCCAGCAGGATCAGGTGCCCACCGCCCTGCTCGCGGAACCGGCGCAACGATGTCCGGGCCACGTTGGCGGTGCCCAGCAGGTTGGTCACGATCACCCGGTCGAACACTTCCGCCGGCACGTCCTCGAACCGCCCGTAGCCGACGGCGGCCGCCGAGTTGATGACCGCATCAAGCCGCCCGAAACGCTCGATGGCGGCCTCGAAGGCCCGGTCGACCTCCTCCTGCTCGCCGACATCGGCGGCGGCGACGAGGGTTTCGACGCCGAACTCGTGGCAGTCCGCCTCGACCTCGAGCAGGCTCTGCAGCGCGCGGCCGACCAGGACGAGGTTCCAGCCCTGCCCAGCCAGCGCGATCGCCGTGGCCCGGCCGATCCCGCTGGAGGCACCGGTGACGACCGCCGTTCGTCGGCGCGTGTCGGAGCCGCCCATCCCAGATCCAAGTGCCACGGGTTGCCTCTCTGTGGTGCCAGCCGGCAGGTGTCTACGGGCCTTTCTACCGGGACGACGGCCCCGGCGGATGCGCGCTGCCGGATATCGGCCTGAACGGGCGATTGCCGGGTTCCCTTGCGGCAACAGGTTTTCCGGCCATCCACCCGGGTACAGGAGTACCGCGGTACCGACGGAAGAGGAGCTCGATATGAAGGCATTGACGTGGCAGGGCAAGCGGGACGTCCAGGTGACCGACGTTCCCGACCCGATCATCTCGCAACCGACGGACGCCATCGTCCGGATCACCTCGACGGCCATCTGCGGGTCGGACCTGCACCTGTACGAGGTGCTCGGTCCGTACCTGGCGAAGGGCGACATCCTGGGTCACGAACCGATGGGCATCGTCGAGGAAGTCGGGGCGGACGTCACGCACATCGCCCCCGGTGACCGGGTGGTCATCCCGTTCAACATCTCCTGCGGAACGTGTTTCATGTGCTCGGCAGGTCTGCAGTCGCAGTGCGAGACCACCCAGGTACGTGAGAAGGGAAAGGGCGCTTCACTTTTCGGCTACACGTCGCTGTACGGATCGGTGCCCGGTGGGCAGGCCGAGTACCTGCGGGTGCCGCAGGCCCACTACGGCCCGATCAAGGTCAGCCCGGACGGACCGGACGAGCGCTACCTGTTCCTCTCCGACATTCTGCCCACCGCCTGGCAGGCCGTCGCCTACGCCGATGTACCGGCCGGCGACACCCTGGTGGTTCTCGGGCTCGGCCCGGTCGGCCAGTTCTCGGCCCGGATCGGCCGTCACCTCGGCAGCAGGGTGATCGGCATCGAGCCGATGCCGGAGCGCCGCGCGATGGCCGAACGGCACGGGATCGAGACGCTGGACCCCACCGGGATCGACGATCTGCCGGCGGCGCTGCAGGAGATGACCGACGGCCGCGGGCCGAACTCGGTGATCGACGCGGTCGGCATGGAGGCACACGGCACTGCCGGCGCCACCGCCGGGAAGCTCGCACAGAGCGCCGTCGGGATCCTCCCCGACGCGATCGCGCAGAAGTTGATCGAGACCGCAGGTGTCGACCGGCTGACGGCGCTGCACGACGCCATCGGAATCGTCCGCAGGGGCGGCACCGTCTCGATCAGCGGCGTCTACGGCGGCACCGCCGACCCGATGCCGATGATGGACCTTTTCGACAAGCAGATCCAGGTGCGGATGGGTCAGTGCAACGTCAAAAAGTGGATCGACGACATCCTGCCGCTGGTCGAGGACCCGGCCGATCCGCTCGGCGTCCTGGACCTGACGACGCATGCCGTGCCGCTGGACCAGGCTCCGCAGGCCTACAAGGCCTTCCAGGAGAAGTCCGACGGCTGCATCAAGGTCGTGCTCAAGCCGTGAGCGGCAACAATCCGTTCCCGTGGCCATCGCGATAGGTGGTCACGGGGGACGTCGTCGCGCCACAATCGTCGAATGAGTGGCGATCGGATGGACGGCGGTCGGACGAGCGGCGAACAGGCAGCCGTCGGGCGGGTCGGCGCGAGGGGCGGTACCGACCAGGGTGACTGGGAGCGCGCGGTCCCGGACATCGACGGTGAGCCGGCGATTGCGGACACCCTGTATGGCGCCACCGAGGAGCTGGAACACGCCGCCCCGGAACTGCGGGCAACCGCCGATTCGATCGCGGAGGTGGTGGGGCCGCTGGTCCACGATTCCGACGCGGCCGCCCTGCTGATCGGCGACCCCGACCCGGCGGCGATGCTGCCGGACGCGGACGCCGAGCACCTCGCGGGTCTGCTGACCGACGCCGCAGCGCAGGCCACCAGCCTTGTCGCGGTGCTGCAGGACGCCGCCGACCAGGCAGAGGGCTTGGCGGCCGTCCTGACCGACGAGCATTCGACCGACCCGCATTCGGCGGACTGCTGAAACATCCGGTCCGGACACTCGCCGGGTGAGCCTTTCCCGGGGCACGGCCGGTCGACGCGCGAGCGTCACCGGTCCGACCGCGATCCGCCGTCATCCGTGAGAAGGGACTGAAGTCGGTGTCCTCGGTGTTCGCCGAACTGGCACCGGAGGGCGCTGAGGACCCCACATCCGAGATGGGTCTCGCCTCACTGCTGAGGATCATGTGCTTCTCGGCGACGTCGGCCATCCTGCGCGATCAAGCTGGGCACCGAGATCGAAAGTCCTTTCCAGGGCCTGGAATCGCCGGCGAAACTGAACCTCGGGTGTCCCGCTGCCCCCGTAACTGCGCCGAGTCGCTCTGCAAGGACGCCATCGGGGAGGCCATCGACTCCGGATTGCCGCCGGTGCACCGGTACCGGTCGGGCCCGGCCCGGGAATCGGCACCCGATCGGTGATCTCACGGCACCGTCCGCCGATCGGACGGGGCCGGTTCGGCCGAGCGATGCATGCGGAACACTGCGGGGGTGGACGCTGCTGGTACAGACGCTGCTGGTACAGACGCTGCTGGTATGACCAACCCGAGCCGACAGGTGGATGCCGACGGTGTCGACGCCATCCTGGAAAAGGCCCGGTCGGGCCTGTGCAGGGTCGCGCCCGCGGAGGTCGCGGCGGCCGTCGCGAGGGGCGCGTTGGTCGTCGATACCCGCACCGACCTGCAGCGGCGCCGTCAGGGCACCCTGCCGTTCGGTCTGGTCATCGATCGGACCGTGCTGGAATGGCGACTCGACCCGGCCGGCCCTGACCGGATCCCCGAGGCAACGGGCTACGAGAGGGCGATCATCGTCGTCTGCCGGCAGGGCTACAGTTCCTCGCTCGCGGCGGCGAGCCTGCGGTCGCTCGGCCTCTGGCGGGCCACCGACATGATCGACGGCGTGGAGGGCTGGCTTGCCGCCGGACTGCCGGTCACGGAAGGGCCGGCGGACGTCCGGTTGTGACGACGCCACCTGGCGCCGCTCCGATTTCCTGATCATCCGCCGGGTCAGGTGGCCCGCTGAACATCCCTGGCCTGTCCGCATCCTGGTCGGCCGGCCTGCGGGCCTGGTACCGGCGCCGTAACCGGCGGGGTAGCCGCGGCGGGTAGAACTCGAGCAGCGCATTGTTGAACTGCGCTCCGATGATGATCGCCATCGATGCGAAGTAATAGAACAGCAGGAAGGTGATCGGTGTTGCCAGTGCCCCGTACGTCAGGCCGTGGCTGTAGACGTACGACAGGTACAGCCGGAGGCCCGAACTCGCGACGAAGAAAACCGCCGCCGCCAGGACTGCCCCCGGCAGCCCCCGTTTCCAGGTGTGCCGTCGTTTCGGCGCGACCTTGTAGAGAGTCGTGAGCAGCACGATCATGCCGATGGCCAGGCCGGGGTAATAGACCCACCCGATGATGGTGCTCACCGTCGGTCGGAGCGAGACGGGAAACATTCCGGGCAGGTAATCGGGACCGATCGCCAGCAACGGAACAATCAGGATTCCCGCCGTCAGCGCCCCGACATACAACCCGAGCGCGAAGAATCGCTCGATCACCGGGTGGCGAACCTCGTGCTGGCAGTACGCAATGGTGATCGACTCGATGAATGCGGACATCGCCGAGGATCCGGCCCACAGGCTGATGATCAGGCCGATCGAGACGACGTCCGCCTGGCCGTTGTTCAGGATGACGTCGACCGTGTTGCCGACCAGATTGTCGGCGACCTCCTCGTTGAAGACGGTGTGCAGGAAGACGGTGGTCTGCTCGCGGATCTCGCCCATCGTCTCCGGGCCGATCCAGTTGGCCACGTAGCCGACCAACCCGAGCAGGGCCAGCAGCAGGGGCGCTGTCGACAGCGCACACCAGAAGGCGGCCTGCGAGCTCAGGCCGAACAGCGAGTCACCCCATGCCTTGCTCAGGGTGCGGGAAGCGACCTTGCGCCACCGCTTCCGGACCCGGCCCTTCGCGGTGGGCACTGGGCCTCGACCGGCGAAATGCCATGGGACCCAGTCGGTGACGGCGGGCGATGAGCCGGCTATCACCCGGACGGGCGCGCGTTCCGCACCGGCCGGTTCGGACGGCCCGCTCGGTTCCGATGCCTCGGCCGGTTCGGTCGGCTCTGCCGGGGACTGTTGTAGGTGGGTCACTCCGGTCCGCCTTCCACCCGGTTCATCGAGTACGGCTGTGCAGTACCCGCCGAGGCACGGGCTATTCGTTCGGTCAGTTCAGGGGATCGAGTTGGCCTGGAAGGCCAGCAGTGCCCCGACGAGGACGGCGAGCGCGACGAAGCCCGCCGTCAGTGCGACCTTCGCGCCGCGCTGCCCGAAGACGGCCTGCCAGGCGCGGTATCGATCGGTCTCGGCCCGGAAGCGTCGCCAGTGCACCAGCATGATCCCGATCAGGACGAGTATGACGGCGAGGCTGACGAAGACCACCACAATCGTCGCAGTTCGCATCGACTCACCCCTTCCCGGGCGCTGCCGCCGTTGTTGTCGCTGCTCATGGCGGGTACCTCTTCTGCGGTCCGACGCCGGTCCCGCTCAATTCTCTCCCCTTGGACTTCGGGTCCGGCAGTGCCTGGCAGGAGAGAAAATCATCGGAGGAAATCATGCCGGCTCCGCCTCGGTCGCCCAGATCAGCGGGAGGGGTTCCGGGGAGATCGACGTGGCCACCTACGACGGGGTGATCGCCAACGCGCCGAAGGCCGATGAGGCCACCATCGAGGCAAGCCCGTGGGCGAAGGCGATCAAGGACCGTTGAGTGCTCCGGACGGGCGGAACCGGGACGGGTGCTCTGTTCTCGCTGCTGGACATGGAGACCGGGAAGGTGGTCGGCTTCGACGCCGGGCTGTCCCAGATGCTTGCCCAGTACACCCTCGGCGAGCCGACGACCGAACTCACCGTCACGACGGTCGACACCCGCGAGACGCTGATCCAGAACGGATCGGTGGATGGTGTGTTCGCGACGTACTCGATCACTCCGGGGCGGGCCGAGAAGGTCGCGTTCGCCGGCCCGTATCTGATCTCGGGCGCCGCGATCATGGTTCGCGCCGACAACACCGACATCACCAGCGTCCGGGACCTGGCCGGCCGCAACGTCACCACGCAGACCAATTCGACCTCCCTGACGGCCCTGCAGGACAAGGGTGCCGACCACGAAGCTGCAGCCGTACACCAACGACGCCGAATGGGTCGCGGCACTGACCCAGGGCCGGGCCGATGCGTATGTCATCGACCAGTCGATCCTGATCAGCGACGCCATCAGCAACCCTGACGCCAAGGTGGTGGGGGAGCCGTTCACGGTGGACCCCTACGGCATCGGTGTCACCAAGGAGGATCCGTCCGAAGGAGTTCGTCGACGCTTGGCTGAAGACGATCCAGGACGACGGGTCGTGGGCCGCGCTGTGGAAGGCGACCATCGGCAGCGTGGTCGAGGGCGATGCACCCGAGCCGCCGGCGATCGGGTCCGTGCCCGGATCCTGATCCGCCCGCCGGACGGGTGGTCCGGCAGAACCGAGGGGATCGACGCCCGTGACGATCGTGCCGTCCAACCTGGCACCACTGCTCGATGGCCGGCGGATCACGCTCTCCATCGCGGTGCTCAGCTTCGTCGGGGCGATGGTGATCGGCATCCAGGACGTCACCGCCATCGGTCAGGGACTGGACAACCGGTATGCGGGCGGCTTCGCGGTGTTCGCCTCGATCGCCGCGGTGTACGTCGTGATCGCTCTGCTGTCGGGGGCGGTGGACGGCTGGATGGAGCCCGGGTCACGGTGCAGCGGTGAGGGTCCCGGCATGAGCGGCACGACGAGGGTGCTCTTCGACGAGCCCGGTCCGCGTGCCCTGCGGCGCATCAGGATCGCGACCGTGCTGACGCTGCTGGCGATCGCCGCGGGGCTGTCCGTGGCGATCGCCCGGTTCGCCGACGCGGGACAGCTGTCGGTGGAGAAATGGAATGTCTTCACCCTGCCGTACGTCCGGTCGTTCCTCTGGAACGGGCTGCTCAACACCCTGAAGCTGACCGTCGTGTCCGGACTGATCGCGCTGCCGCTGGGCGTCCTGTTCGCCCTGCTCCGGCTCGCGCACAACACAGCCCCTGCGTTGGTTCGGTACGGCGAACGTGGAGGTGTTCCGGTCCGTCCCGTTGTTGTTGCTGGTGCTGATGTTCGTCCTGGCGCTGCCGCCGCTGGGCATCAACCCGCCGATCATGGGAAATCTGCGTGCCCATCGGGCTCACCTACTGGCAGGCGATGCGGCTGGTGATATTCCCGCAGGCGATCCGGTTGATCATCCCGTCGCCGGCGACCCAGCTCGTCTCGCTGCTCGAGGATTCGACCCTCGGTGACGCGGCCGGCTTCCCGGAGTTGTGGCGGACCGCGAACGTGCTGACGGCGCGCACCCACACGCTGATCCAGGTGTACATCGTCATCTCGCTGATCTACGTGGTGATCAACCTGGCGCTGTCCTCTCTCGCCAGGGTGCTCGAACGCCGGCTGAACCGGGCCCCGGGTCAGCGGAGTCGCGACTGACCCGGTGCAGGACCAGGCCCCGGGCATGGTGATGCCGATGGAGACGGCCGCCGGTGGCTCGATCACACTTCGCGACCAGCGATAGGGCGATTCAGCGGGCCGCACGGCGCGGCGCCGTTTATGGTCACCGTGGCGGACACGGTCCGAGCCCGAGGGGGTGTCGTGAATCTCGAGAAGGTCATCTTCGGCTTCTTCGTGCTGCTGGCCGCCACACTCAATTTCGGTTTCTTCATCGGCGACATCGCGATTCCGGAACTGCACAACGAATACGAACTGTTTGCGGCGCTCGTGGTCAGCCTGATCGCGACGGTGCTGAAGTTCGGCGACCGCACCCAGATCGGCGCCGTTCACCTCGCGACCAGCCTGGTCGCGGATCTGCAGTTGCTGGCCGCGGCCCTGGCCTGGGGATACGCGGCGAACGTGTCAGCGGCCGGTGTCGACGCGCACGCGATGTCGAGCGTGGTGTCACTGTCCGGTGGAGCGTTGCTGGCGAACCTGGTGTCCGTCGTGCTGCTGGTCGTCGAGACCGTCTCCTTCCATCGCCGGTGACGCGGTGACCGGGTGAGTAACGTCCTACTCGTCTTCTGGAAGCAACTGTTCGGCGACGACGACGTGGAACGCCCGCGAATCAGCTGGCGAGCGCGGCTCGGCTCGGGAGATCAGTCCTCGGAGACGATCTTCATGATCATGCGCCGGATGCGGGCGCCGCTGATCACCTTGATCGTGATCTTCGCCGTCTCGGTGCTGGGTCTGGTGCTCATCCCGGGCGAGGACCCGGCCGGCGAACCGTTCCACATGACGTTCTTCGACGCCTTCTACTTCATGAGCTACACCGCGTCGACGATCGGTTTCGGCGAGCTGCCGTATCCGTTCACCGACAACCAGCGGATGTGGGTGACCATCTCGATCTACCTGACGGTGATCGGCTGGGCCTACGCCATCGGGTCGCTGCTGACGTTGATCCAGGACCGGGCCTTCCGCAATGCGCTGGCGCTGCAGCGCTTCCGCCGGAAGGTCAAACGGCTGCGGGAACCGTTCCTGCTGTTCGCCGGCTACGGGCAGACCGGAGAACTGCTGGGCCGGTCCTTCGATGCGCTGGGCCAGCAGTTCGTCGTCATCGATCAGTCACCCGAGCGGATCGACTCCCTGGACCTGGTCGCCTACCACGCCGACATCCCGGGCCTGGCCGGGGATGTCCGCAACCCGCACCATCTGGCCATCGCCGGGCTGGAGCACCCGTTCTGTTCCGGTGTGCTTGCGCTGACCAGTGACGACCAGGTCAATCTCGCGGTCACCATGGCGGCATCGCTGCTGCGACCGGAACTGCCGGTGATCGCCCGCACGGTGTCGCCGGCCATCGAGTTCCGGATGCACGCATTCGGGACACCGTCGGTGGTCAACCCTTTCGACAGGTTCGGCGATCACCTGCGGCTCGCGCTGCGGGCTCCGGCGTCGTATCAGCTGCTGACCTGGCTGGAGAGTGGGCCGGGTGCCGAGCGTCCGAAGCGTGGCCGGCCGCCGACCGAGGGCCGGTGGGTGATGTGCGGCTACGGCCGCTTCGGCAAGGAGCTCACCGCGGACCTGCGCGCGGAAGGACTCGAGGTCACCATCATCGAGCCGGCCGCGGTGGCGGATCCGGACCCGTCCATCCTGATCGGCGACGGCTCCGAACCGACCGTGATGGCGAAGGCCGACCTCGCCACGGCGGTGGGCTTTGTCGCCGGCACGGACAACGACACCACGAACCTGTCGCTGATCGCCGCGGCCCGCCGTATCAACCCGCGGTTGTTCGTGGCGGCCCGGCAGAATTCGCAGACCAGCGCGCCGCTGTTCGCCGCGGTGACCGTCGACTCGTTGCTGGTGCCGACAGAGGTTGTCGCGCACGAGATGTACGCGCAGTTGAGCACCCCGTTGCTCTGGCGTTTCCTGCAGCAGATGCCCGCCCAAGGGGACGAGTGGGCTGGTGAACTGCTCGGCCGGATCACCCAGAACTGCGGCCGGCGGTTGCAGGAGCTGTGGAAGATCAAGCTCCGTGATGCGCAGGCGCCAGGGGTGCGCCAGTGGCTCGCCGGAGACGGCCCGCTGCTCGGTGATCTGCTGCGCAGCCCCGACGACCGGGACAGCCGGCTCGCCGTGGTGCCGTTGCTCCTGCAGCGCGGCGAGGACAGCACGCTGACCCCGGGGGACGATTGCCTCCTCCGGCCCGACGACGAGATCCTGTTCGCCGGTCGGGGTTCCGAGCGCCGGTTGCTGGAGACCACGTTGTACGACGACTCGACGAGCGAATACGTCCTGCACGATCGGCATGTCGCGTCCAGCTGGGTCTGGCGGCGGATCGGCGCGCGCACCCGGTCCGGGGAGCGGCAGCCGTCGGCGCGTTGACCCGAGTGTTGTTGGTGCGTCTGCAGTCTCGCCCTCTGAGGGCCGAGAAATTCTGCTGCCGAAACCCTTGCGGGCCGATGACGGCGGATGCTATAAGACAAGTACACCAAGTGACACACATCGCTCATCCGCCGGGGACAGCCGAACCCCGGCCCTCGCGACGGAAGGATGGTGGTGCGGAACCAGGACGGTGATTTTCTTCAGCCGATGTGGTGGATGCTGCGGCCCGCTGAGGTGATCGACCTCGATGCGGACAACCCGGCGGACCGCCGTTGGAGCGGTTCGGGAGCGGGACAACCGGATCAGGCGTCTCGTGATGCGCGATCCCCGGGCCGCAGCAGCCACCGGACACGATACTGCCGGCCGGGGTCGGTGATGGCGGCTACTTCGCCAATCGTGCTGTGAGCCGAATCGTGACCGCGTCGCCCGCTGCCTTCTTGATCTGATCACGGATCGCCGCGGTGATCGGCAGCTTGTGCGTGCCGTCGCCGAGGGCCATGAAGGAACTACGGAACGGGTGTCCGTCGATGGTTCCGACGACCTTGACCAGGCCCCGCGTGCCGAAGAATTCGGCAGTCCAGTCCGTGACGACGAATGTCCAGCCGCCTTTGGCGTCGCTCCTCTGCAGGGCTGCGGTGAATGTCTTGTCCAGCGGTGTCTCTGCGGCGGCAACCACTATGGCGTCAATCCTCATTCGGGTGCACCTCGACGATGACGAACCTGTTCCCGTCCGGGTCGTCGAAAGTGAACATCGGCGGGACGCCGTCCCATCGCATGATGTCGCTGACGTCTATTCCCCTCGCTCGGAGTGCGGCATGCTCGGCCGCTGCATCCGGGACGGTGAACCGGACTGCGGTGTCGGTGCCGCCGGTCGGGTCCGGCGTGCCGCTGACGAGGGCGATCGACGTGTCGGCCCCGGGTGGCGCGACTTCGATCCAGCGCATCGTCGGGCTGATCGGGGCGTCGAGGCGCTTCTCGAAACCGAGTCCGGCCGTGAAGAATTCGAGGGCCCGGTCCTGGTCGGCGACGGTGATTCCGATCGTGCGGATGTCAGTGATGGTGGTCGTCGGCATGGCGTTCCTTCTGGGTTCGTTCGGCGCCCTGCAGTGGATAGGGCGGTGGTGGATAGGGCGGTAGTGGATAGGGCTGTGTCGATCGGGCGGTGGTGGGTACGGCTGTGGTCGATCGGGCGGTGGTGGGTCGGGCTGGGGTGGATGATCGTTGTCGGGGTTGCGTTCTCACCTCCCGTTCTCGGAAGTGCCGTACATGAGTGAGCCTGGTGTGGTGAGGGTTTCGCCGGTTTCCAGCCAGGTTTTCAAGCCGGACAGGATCATCGGCCACCCGCCGTAGATCTCCGGTGGCGCCGTCTCGCTGAGCTGGTCGTGCGTGACGGTCAGCCGGCAGGAATCTCCGACGGGTTCGATCTCCCAACTCACTCGTGACGTGCTTTCACGTTCTGCTTCCTCGCTCCACAGGGTGTGCATCGTCTGCACGAGTTTTCGCGGCGGTTCCACCACCAGGTTCTCGCCCTCTGCGAGCGGTCGGTCGGCTCCGGGATGTTTCAGCTCGTAGCGCGAGCCCGCCGTCCATTCCGAGGCGATGCCGGCGCCGAAATGGTATTTCGCGCGGATCGCCGGGTCGGTGATGGCCTGCCACAGCCGCTCCGGGGTCGTCCGGATATAGATCTCGAACACTTTCTCCATGGAATGCTCCAATTCGGCTTTCAGGCCGGCGAGACCGGCGGCCCAGGGCTCGGTGTACTTGCTGACCCAGCGGTCGTGCAGCAGCCGGATCGGAACCGTGTTCAGGTAGTGGACCTTCTCCCGGCCGCGGCGCCGGCTCACCACCAGACCCGCCTCCTCGAGCAGTCGCAGATGCTTCGCGACTGCGATCCTCGTCATGTCGTGCGGAGCCGTGAGTGCGACCAGGGTCTGGGCGTCCTTTTCGAAGAGCGCATCGAGCAGCGCCCTTCGGGTCGGGTCGGCGAGCGCCCGGAACACAGCCTCCACGAGTCGAGTATAGGAAACCAAACGGTTTCCTATCAAGGGTTTCGTCGAAGCTCATTTCTGCCGGGCCCTGGGGTCGCTCGACGGATCGGGCTCGCGCTTCCGCTCGGGTGACGGCACCGTGTCGAGGGCCGGTTTCCGGTCGACTGACGGCTCAGCAGGGAAATCGCCGCTGGGGAGCGTCGGACACCCTGCTCAGGCGTCACCCGGCGGGTATGGCGGGGCGGGGTTGAGCCCCAGGTGACCGGACGCCGCGCCGAGGCAGCCCGGCCTCAACTGGCGGGCTGGTTGGCCGGCGAGAAGGTGTGGGTGCGGGAGGCCTGCTCGGAGCGGATCAGGTGGGTGACGGCGTTGATCAGCGCCAGGTGGGTGAGGCCCTGCGGGTAGTTGCCGAGGTGGCGCCCGGTGACCGGGTCCAGCGCCTCTGCATACAAACCCAGCGGGGAGGCGTGCGCGAGCAGCCTTTCGCACAACGCCCGCGCTCTGTCGATCTCGCCGATCTCGGTCAGAGCCGAGACCAGCCAGAAGGAACACAGCAGGAACGGCGGTTCCCGCTCGCCGAGACCCGCACTGTCACCAGCAGTCTCGTATCGGCGCGGCAGGCCGTGGACGCCGAGCCGGTCGGCGATGGCCAGCACGGTGGCCCGGATCCGCGGATCGTCGGCCGCCAGGAAGCGGAACAGGGGCGCGAGGAGCAGAGCGGAATCAAGTGTGCTGGAGCCGTAGTGCTGGGTGAACACGCCGTTCTCGTCGACCCCGTTGAGGAGGATGTCGGCATGGATCTCGTCCGCGATCAGTTGCCACTTGTCCGCCGTGCTGTGCGAGTCGTGTAGCCGCGCCAGCCGCACCCCGCGGTCGACCGCCACCCAGGAAAGGATCTTCGTGGCCGTGTAGTGCCGCGGCGCACCGCCGATGTCCCAGATCCCCTGGTCGGGTTCGGCCCAGTGGGCGGCCGCCTGCTCCACCTGCGCGATGACCAACGGCCAGAGTTCCTCCGGCAGCTGGTCACGGGTTCGGGTGTGCAGGTAGATGCAGTCGAGCAGTGCGCCCGAAGGTCCGTATTCATGGTGGATCGCAACGTCGTTGCCGACCCGCACCGGCTGCGAATTCTGGTAGCCGGTGAGGTGGTCGAGCGAGGTGGCACCGGGTGGGCGATCTCCCCCGACGTCGTAGATCACCTGCAGGTCCTCGGGATGCTCGTGGCAGGTGTCGTGGATGAAGTAGAAGAAGTCGTTCGCCTCCCGGTCGAAACCGAGCGTGTACAGGCCCCACAGGGCGAAGGTGGCGTCCCGGACGAAGGTGTAGCGGTAATCCCAGTTCCGGTCGCCGCCGGGCACTTGTGGCAGTGACGTGGTCGCCGCCGCGAGCAGTGCCCCGGTGGGTGCGTAGGTCAAGCCCTTGAGGGCGAGCGCGGACGACTGCAGATAGCCGCGCCACGGATGGTCGGGAAACCGCCCCTGCGCCAACCACTGTCGCCAGTACTGGTTGGTGTGCTCGAGCCATTCCAGCGCCTCGCCGGTGTCTTTCGGTGAGGGCAATTCCGAGAAGGTCAACGCGACATGGTGCACCTCTCCTCGCCGCATCGTCGTGCGCGCGATGACGGCGCGCCCCTCCACTCCCATCCGCAGCGAGCCGGTCAGCCGCAACGCCGGCTGGCCCTTCGCCGTCGCGACGACCTCGGTGTAGCTGTCCGTCGGGTAACGCCAGCGGGCCGCCTTCCGGGCGTCGTTGAAGACAGGCTCGCAGCTCACCGAGAGGTCGACGGTGCCGTTGAGGCAACGGATGGTGCGGAGCAGGCAGTGCGCCGCGTCGTCGTCGGTCGGGGTTCGGCGATGCGTCACGGAACGCTCGTCGGTGTTGTGCCAGGGCGACATGATCAGCGCGTCCTGGACGACGAGCCAACCGGTCGGGGTCTGCCACGTCGTCTCGAGCACCAGCGTGCCGGGCAGGTAACGGCGTGCGGTCGGAACGGTGACACCGAAGGGCGCAACTCTGAACGCTCCGGAGCCGCGATCGATCATCGTGTTGAAGACACTGGCGGAATCGGGTCGTGGCAGGCACATCCACTCCACCGCCCCGGACGGTGCGATCAGGCAGTTGGTCTCACAATCGGACAGGAACGCGTAGTCCGCGATTGCCGGGAACATGCCCGACCCGGCCACCCGGTTCTTCCCGACATCGTCGACGACCACGTGTTCTTCGTCCACCAGCGACCATCCCCAGGGTGATCTGTGCTGACCGGTCCACTGCAGGCTCTCATCGTTCCACGGATACCGCCGGTTCGGTCTCGACCGTCGGGCCGCCGACACCCGTCGGGGTGTTTCCGCGAGGTTTTGTAGCAGGCGTCGAGGACACGAAGGCGTTGCGCAGTCCCCTGTTGGACCAATTGGGGCGATTCCTGGCCGCTCGGGCGAATACAGTATGTCGTGTCGTTGCTTTTTGGGGCTGTGGTAACCAGGGCTGGTGGCAGGTGTGGACTCAGCGAGGAGTTTCTTCGCCGGCCCTGGCGTGATGCGTGGGCTGTGCCGAGAACTCGACTGGGCCGGGACGTCATTGGGTCGGGTCGACACCTGGTCGCCGGCGCTGAGGTCGGCGATGCGGTTCTGCCTGGACTCGCCCGGGCCCGCCCTGGTCGCATGGGGCCCGGACCTCGTGACTGTCTACAACGATGGGTTCGCGCCCCAACTCGGTGATCGACATCCTCGTGCGCTCGGTCTCGCAGCCCGGCAGCGTCCATTGCACGTTTCCGGCCGGATCACCATCGGTCCGGACGCTCCCGCGAATCTCGAGGTCAGCAGTTGTCCGGACGAACAGCTGATCGTGCTGCACGACAACTGCCCGGAGGAATGCTATTTCTCTTTCTCCGCCACGCCGATCCGGGACAGCGACGGTGCCGTCCTGGGCTGCCTGCTGACGTCCAGGGAAACCACCGCCCAGGTTCTCGGCAAGCGGCAGATGCAGGTCATCCGTGACGTCGGAACGGTGCCGGTCGTCGACGGCCGGACTACCGGCGAGACCTGCGCCGCTGTCGTCGATGTGCTGGCCCACCACCGCGAGACGGCCCCGTTCGCGATGGTCTACCTGCGTGGAGACAGCCAACGGTGGGACCGCGTTGCCCATTACGGGATGGTTCAGGATTCGGTGCAGGCAATCGGTGATGCGTTGTTCCAAGGCGCCATCGATCTGGTCGTCCGGACCGGCAGAGGTGCGCTGGAGAGTGGTTTGCGTCGACGGATGGACGGACTGCTGACCGCCGGCCCGCTCGGCCCCCTGACGCCGGATCAGGCCCTGGTGCTCCCGCTGACGCCACGGGGGCAGGTCGGCCCCGCCGGAGCGCTCATTGTCGGCGTCAATCCTTACCGCCCCCTTGACGAGCAGAGTGACCTGTTTCTCTCGCTGCTCATGCGCCAGGTCCGGGTGGTTATTGTCGACACCGCGACCTTCCATTCCGACGATGGGCAATCCTGGACCCTGCCGGATCAACGGAGCGTTCCGAGCATCGAGAAGGCCGGAAGCCAACCCAGCAAGTAGCGGACACTCCCTGTCCGGGACCGGTGTCACGGTTGACCATGACCCCGATCAAAGGAGAGACATGATCGACCGTTCCGGATCCCGCATTGACCACCTCAACGTCGCCGTCCCCGATCTCGGCGCCGCTGTCGCCTTCTACGAGCCGATCCTGGCGTCCATCGGCATCACCAAGATGCTGGAGATTCCGCCCGACGACAGCAAGGATCAGCCGGCGATGACCGGTTTCGGGCTCGCGGAGGTCAAGCCCTATTTCTGGCTGATCGACCGGGGCGTTGTCGGAACCAATATGCACGTGGCATTCACGGTGGATTCCCGCGCCGACGTCGAGACGTTCTACCGTGCGGCCCTGGAAGCCGGGGCGACATCACGGGAACCACCGGGAGTCCACCCCGAATACCACGTCGACTACTACGGCGCGTTCGTCGACGATCCGCACGGGATCAATCTCGAGGCCGTCTGCCACCGGCCTGGCTGACCGGGACCGATCACCACCCGAACCTGGGCGATCAGCCCTTGGCGGCCGACTCCCGGCCGGCCTCGGTGGTCCTCTCCCGCTGGTGTGACGGCCCGCCGGCGCCCGACAGGTTGCGCGCCGTGTTGATCAGCGGAACATGGCTGAACGCCTGCGGGAAGTTGCCAACCAGTCGGCCGGCCGCCGGGTCGTACTCCTCGGCGAGCAGGCCGACGTCGTTGCGCAGGGCCAGCAGTCGCTCGAAGATCTCCTCGGCGTCCGCTTGCCGGCCCATCAGCGAATAGTTGTCCGCCAGCCAGAAGGTGCACGCCAGGAATGCGCCTTCGCCAGGAGGCAGGCCGTCGGTGCGGGTCTGGTGGTCCTGGGTGTAGCGCTGGACGAAACCGTCGACCAGCAACTCCTTCTCGATGGCGGCCACCGTGCCGATCACCCGCTCGTCGTCGATCGGCAGGAACCCGACCAGCGGCACCATCAGGAGGGCTGCGTCGAGTTCGCTGGAGCCGTAGAACTGGGTGAAGGTGCGACGTTCAGCGTCATACCCGTGCTCGAGGATATCCGCGGCGATCTCCTCCCGCAGGCTGCGCCACTGCTCCAACGGACCGTCCACGCCGAATTTCTCGACACTGCGGACGGCTCGGTCGGCCGCAACCCAGGCCATCAGTTTCGAGTGGGTGAAGTGTCGCGAGGCGCCGCGGACCTCCCAGATGCCCTCGTCGGGTTCGCGCCACCGTTCAGCCACGATCTTCATCAACGCCTTCTGCAATGCCCAGGTGCTGGCTCCACCGCTGAGGCCCGTGACCCTGGCCTGGTACAGCGCGTCCATGACCTCGCCGTACACGTCCAGCTGGAACTGATCGACCGCGTCGTTGCCGATCCGCACCGGGTTGCCGTCGTAGCCCGGCAGCCAGTGAGCGATGTACTCCGGCAGTCGGCGCTCACCGGCCACCCCGTACATGATCTGCACCTTCGCCGGGTTGCCGGCGATCGCCCGCAGCAACCATCGCCGCCAGTCCAGCGCCTCGTCCTCGAAGCCGGCGTACATCAGGGCCTGCAGGGTGATCGTCGCGTCCCGCAACCAGCAGAAACGGTAGTCCCAGTTCCGCACCCCGCCCAGCTTCTCCGGCAATGACGTCGTTGGTGCGGCCACAATCCCGCCGCTGGGTGCATACGTCAGTGCCTTCAAGGTGATCAGCGACCTGATCACCGCATCGCGCCAGCGGCCGTCATACGTGCAGTGCGACAGCCATCCGGCCCAGTACTCGCGGGTGTCGTGCAACGCGTGATCGGCATGGATGGGTCGAGGCGGCTCGGCATGGGACTCGCGCCAGGTCAGCACGAACGGCACCCGGTCGCCGGGCTCCACCAGGAACTCGGCCACGGTTGCAAGATCCTCGCCGCGGGTCTCGACCGGCGTGTGCAGCCAGCAGGCATCCGGTCCGGCGACCGCCGCGAGCGCGCCGTCCTCGCGGCGAACCCAGGGCACCACCTGGCCGTAGTCGAACCGGATGCGCAGGTGCATCCGCATCCGCATTCGACCGGACACCCCCTCGACGATCCGGACGACGTCCGGGGCCTCGCCGCGGGGCGGCATGAAGTCGATCAGCCGCACGGTGCCGTCCGCCGTGTCGAATTCGGTCTCCAGGATGAGGTTCTCGCCCTCGTACCGGCGACGGGTGGCGGTCACCGGACCATCCGGGGCGATCAACCAGCGCCCGTGCTGCTCGGTGCCGAGCAGGGCCGCGAAGACGGCTCCGCTGTCGAACCGGGGGAAGCACAACCAGTCGATCGATCCGTCACGTCCGACCAAGGCGGCGGTCTGGGTGTCCCCGAGGAGCGCGTAGTCCTCGATCAGCAGAGCCATCAGGCGCGCTCCGGAATGTCGCTCCCGGCGGTCTGTCCGTAGCCCGTTCTGGCACTGCCTGTCTCGGCACTGCCTGTCTCCCCGGCACTGCCTGTCTCGGCACTGCCTGTCTCGGCACTGCCTGTTTCGGCACTGCCTGTCTCGGCACTGCCCGTCTCGGCACTGCCCGTTTCGGCACTGCCTGTCTCGGCACTGCCCGGCGCGGCGCCGTCGGACACGGCACTGTTTGGGTCGAGCTCGCGGCGGTCGTACCGCTCGGCGTCACCACCGGCGAAGTCGCCGCCGCTGTACACACCACCGCCGTGGTAGGCCGCCGATTCTGCGTGATCTCCGCGCTCGGTGAACACATCCGGCTCGCTGGTCGACATCTGCGTCCGCCCTTCGCCGGCCGCAGCAGGGGCCGGCCGATCGACTGATTCTCCGGAACAGTGCCCGTCGCCGGTGACACCCAAACCCGGCGGCTGCCCCGGAGCCGGTGTGGCGGGTGGGGTTCCTGGGACGGAACGGATAGCGTGCTGGCCATGGCCGGAAAGACGTCCGCACCACCCCCGCGCGCCAACTCCCGATCCGGAGGGCGCGCCGAACCGCGTGCGGCAGGCTCGGCCGGTCGGGCGCCGTCGAAGGGTTCCGGTCCCAAGACAGGATCTGTGCGCAGCGGTAGCACCCGGACGGCCCGCACCGGTTCACGGAGCGGATCCGCCGGCGCAGGACGGGCTTCCGCTCCGCAGCCGTACGAGCCGTCGCCGCTCGTGACGGCTGTCAAGGGCATCGGTCGCGGGCTCAAACGGCTCTGGCTGGTCGCCGCCCGCTGGCTCGGCAGCCTGGTGCGGGCCATCGGCCGGGGAGCGGCCGCGACCCGTGACATCGATCCGGTGCACCGCCGGGACGGCATCGCTTTCGGTCTCATCGCGCTCGCCGTCGTCTGTGCCATCGGGACCTGGCTGCAGGCGGCCGGTCCGGTGGGCGGTCTCGCCGATGACGCGGTGCGGGTCTGGATCGGCGCGATCGCCGTCGTCTTCCCGATCGCTCTGGTCGTCGTCGCCGTCGTGCTGATGCGCACCGAGCCCGACCCCGAGCACCGCAGCCGGCGCATCGTCGGTACTGCGGCGGTCACCTTGTCGGTCGCGGGCATCCTGCACGTCCTGCACGTGGGCAACCTCCCCGACGGCGCGGCGGACTCCATCGGCAGGCGGATGGACGCCGGGGGCACCTTCGGCTGGCTCATCGGTCAGCCGCTGTACATCGGTGTGACGACCGTGCCCGCCATCCTGCTGCTGGTGCTGCTCGGCGGGTTCGGCGTGCTGTTGATCTCCGGGGTGCCGCTGGTCGAGGTGCCGAACCGGATCCGGGACAACTGGAGTCGGCTGCGGGAAGGCCGGGCCGCGCCGGACGAAAACACCGACGCGCAGGATTACCGCGCCGGCGGAGAGGTCACACTCGATCCCGACGCCGATCTCGCCACCACCAGGCTGCGCCGGCCCGCCCGCCGCAGGCAGGCCGCCAACGCCGACGATGCGGCGGACCCGGACACGGTCGTCGTCGACGCCGGCGCCCCCACCACGCCGCTCGTGGCGCAACCGGCCGCTCCCGCACCGCGCGGCGGTCGTGCACGGGTGGTCCGCCCGGCGGTGCCCGACCCCGACGCGGGCACCCAGGTCACTGAGCCCACCCAGTTGCGGCTCGACCAGATGAGCAGGGATGGCAGGGGCGACGCCTACCAGTTGCCGCCCGCCGAACTGCTGAAACTGGGTGCACCGCCGAAGGTCCGCAGCGCCGCCAACGACGACATGATCGAGCGGATCACCGGCGTGCTGGAGCAGTTCAACGTGGACGCCGCCGTCACCGGGTTCACCCGCGGCCCGACGGTCACCCGCTACGAGGTGGAGCTCGGGCCGGGCGTGAAGGTCGAGAAGATCACTGCGCTGACCCGCAACATCGCCTACGCCGTCGCGACCGACAACGTCCGGCTCCTCGCACCCATCCCGGGCAAGTCGGCCGTCGGTATCGAGGTGCCCAACTCCGACCGCGAGATGGTGCGCCTGGGCGATGTTCTCGCGGCCCCCGCGGCGCGGGTCGATCACCATCCGCTGGTTGTCGGGCTGGGCAAGGACGTCGAGGGCAATTTCGTCACCGCCAATCTCGCCAAGACTCCGCATCTGCTGGTCGCCGGCGCGACCGGGTCGGGCAAGTCCAGCTTCGTCAACTCGATGCTGGTGTCGTTGCTGCAACGCGCCTCACCGGCTGAGGTCCGGATGATCCTGGTCGACCCGAAGATGGTGGAACTGACGCCGTACGAGGGCATTCCGCACCTGATCACGCCGATCATCACGCAGCCGAAGAAGGCCGCCGCCGCACTGGCCTGGCTCGTCGAGGAGATGGAACAGCGCTACCAGGACATGCTCGCCCACGGCGTCCGGCACGTGGACGACTTCAACAAGAAGGTGCTGAGCGGGGAGATCGTCACGCCGCCCGGTTCCGAGCGGGTGTACCGCCCCTACCCCTACATTCTCGGAATCATCGACGAGCTCGCCGATCTCATGATGACAGCACCCCGCGACGTCGAGGACGCGATCGTCCGGATCACCCAGAAGGCGCGGGCCGCCGGCATCCACCTGGTACTCGCCACTCAGCGGCCGTCGGTGGACGTCGTCACCGGGTTGATCAAGACCAACGTGCCGTCCAGGCTGGCGTTCGCCACCTCGTCGCTCACCGACTCGCGCGTCATCCTGGACCAGCCCGGCGCCGAGAAGCTGATCGGCATGGGGGACGGGCTGTACCTGCCGATGGGGCAGTCGCGGCCGATCCGGATCCAGGGCGCCTACGTCAGCGACGCGGAGATCCACGCCGTCGTCGAGTACGCCAAGTCGCAGGCCGCACCTGACTACAACGAGGGCGTGACGGCGGCGAAGGCCGACGCCGCCAAGGATGTCGACCCTGACATCGGCAACGACCTCGACCTGCTGATCGAGGCGATCAACCTGGTGGTCACCTCGCAACTCGGCTCGACCTCGATGCTGCAGCGCAAGCTCCGGGTCGGGTTCGCCAAGGCGGGCCGGCTGATGGACCTGATGGAGACCCGCGGCATCGTCGGACCGTCGGAGGGATCGAAGGCGCGTGAGGTGTTGATCCGCCCGGACGAGCTGGACGAGGTCCTCATGACGCTGACCGGTGCGAGCGCGCCGGTGCCCGACGAGATCTGACCGGCCCGGCCGCAGACAGGACAACGCCCGTGGTGACGCAACAACGTCCGTGGTCACTGAACAACCTCCGCAGAGGTTGTCCGGTGCACACGGACGTTGTTGCGATGCGCTGACGGTCGGCGCCGAACCGGCCAACAGGGCTCAGATCAGCCCGAGACCCTTGACGGCGTCGCGCTCCTCGACCAGTTCCGCCACCGATGCGTCGATCTTGCCGCGGGAGTAGTCGTCGATGTCCAGGCCTTGGACGATCTCCCAGGAGCCGTTCTTCGACGTCGCAGGGAATCCGGAGATCAGGCCGGCCGGGACGCCGTAGGAGCCGTCGGAGACGATGCCGGCGCTCACCCAGTCGTCGGCCGGCGTGCCCAGCACCCAGGAATGCACGTGGTCGATGGCGGCGTTGGCCGCGGAGGCCGCCGAGGATGCGCCCCGGGCCTCGATGATGGCCGCGCCGCGTTTGGCGACCGTGGGGATGAAGGTGTCCCGCAGCCAGGCGCTCTCCACCTGGTCGGCGACCGGCTTGCCGTTGGCCTCTGCGTGGAACAGGTCCGGGTACTGGCTGGCCGAGTGGTTGCCCCAGATGGTCATGTGCCGGATCTCGGTGACGCCGACGCCCAGCTTCTTGGCGACCTGGGTCAGCGCCCGGTTGTGGTCCAGTCGCATCATCGCGCTGAACCGCTCGGCGGGAACGTCCGGCGCGTGGGTCTGCGCGATCAGCGCGTTGGTGTTGGCCGGGTTCCCGACCACCAGCACCCGGACATCCTCGGCGGCAACGGCATTGATCGCCTCGCCCTGGGGCTTGAAGATGCCGCCGTTGGCCTGCAACAGGTCTGCGCGTTCCATGCCCGGGCCGCGGGGGCGGGCGCCCACCAGCAACGCCACGGACGTGCCGTCGAACGCCACCCTGGGGTCGTCGGTGATGTCGATCCCGGCGAGCAGCGGGAAGGCGCAGTCGTCGAGCTCCATCGCGGTGCCCTCGGCGGACTTCAATGCGGGGGTGATCTCGAGAAGGTTCAGCTTGACCGGCGTGTCCGGTCCCAGCATGGCGCCGGATGCGATGCGGAAGAGCAAGGCGTATCCGATCTGACCCGCTGCACCTGTGACCGTGACCGTGACCGGCTGCTTACTCATGCGATCTCCTCCTTGAGATGGGTTCTCGCACCGTCAGGTGACGGCACCAGCACTGATTGATCCAGGGGCCGGCCGCGACGCCCGAACGGCGGGCGCGGACGCGGTGGGCTGTGGACCTACGCTAGCGAGCACTCGCAGTCGGCGGGACGACGGGCCCTCCCGTTGTGGTGAGCGTCTCAGGACACCGGCGAACGCGAAATGCCGGCGGGCAACGCAGACGCCGACTGGCGATCCAGCAACCACAACGTGCGCGCCCTGCCGATCGCCCCGGCGGCGGGAAGCGCGACCTCACCGGCGCCGCCCAGCGCCATGGCGACCGCTCCGGCCTTGCTCGCGGCGGCGGTGATGATCCACACCTCGGTCGCCTGCCGGATGGTCGGCAGTGTCAACGAGATCCGGGTCGGCGGGGGCTTCGGGCAGTTCCGCACGGCGACCACGGGCCGGGTGTCGTACACCGCAGGGGACTCGGGGAAGATCGACGCCACGTGGCCCTCGTCGCCCATCCCCAGCATGATGAGGTCGAGCCCGTCCCGGCCGTCGACAAGGTCCGCGTAGGCGCCTGCACCCGCGTCGACGTCGGAGCCGAACGGTCCGTCCGACGCCGCCATCGGGTGCACCCGCGCGGGATCCACCGGGACATGGTCGAGCAGGGCCTGCCTGGCCTGCAGCTCGTTGCGCTCGGGATCGGACGCGGGGACGAAACGTTCGTCACCCCAGAAGATCTCCACCCGGCTCCAGTCCACGGCATCCCGCGCCGGTGATGCATTGAGATGGGCCAGCACGCTGGTACCGACCCCGCCGCCGGTCAGCGCGATCGCTGGAATCCGGCCCGAGGACTGGATGTCGACGAGCTTGGTGACCAGCCTTGCGGCCGTCGTAGCCGCCAGGAGTTCCGCTGTGCCATGGATGACGACTTCCGGAGTCACGACGACCCCGACTTCCGGGCCGCACTGCGGCGGCGGGTCGGCCCGGTCCCTGCCCCGCCCGAGGAGCCGCGCGACGTCCGCCTGGCCCGGGTGCGCCCCGCGCCGTCAGCTCCCGATGACGCTGTGGCGGAGGGCGCGTCAGAACCCGCGGCGGTCATCTTCTCGGTGCCACCGGGTGCGTCGGACGGTCCCTCCGACGCGGCGACGGCACTGTTCGCGACCTCTTCACGGTCCGGCGCGGGGTCGCCGGATGCGGCCTTTGCCGGCGCCCTGCGTGACGGCGCCGTTTTACCCGTCCTGGTGGCTGCCGAGCTCCGGGTACCGCCCTTGGCGCCGGACGCGGTTGTGGCCTCGGCGTACTTGGCCACCAGGGACATCCCCTTGTTCAACACCTCCGCGTAGACGTCGTCGGCGTCCAGGCGGCGCAGTTCTTCGGACAGGCAGTCCCGGAGCCCTCGCCGCGGCAGGGCGATCCGCCGTTCCGGCTGCCCGCCCACCTTCAGCTCGGCCGTGATGGTCTGCGGACGGACCAGGCTGATGTCGCCGGCCTTGCGGCTCAGCACGACAGAATGCAGACCGGGGCCCGACTTGCTGGGTGACTTCACGCGTTCGACCGGAACCTTGAGCGCGAGCGCCAACCAGGCGGCGAGCAGGTCGGCCGACGGCGAGTCGGGGGAACCGGCGACGGTTGCGGCCGTGACCTTGTCGTGCGGTGGCTGATCCAGGGTCGACGCCAGCAGGCCGCGCCAGCGGGTCAACCTGGTCCAGGCCAAATCGGTGTCGCCCGGGCGGTAGGACTCCCGGCGTTTGGCCAGTTGGGCCACCGGTCGCTTGGCTGAGGCTGCGTCGGTCACCCGCCGCTGGGCGAGCATGCCGATCGGGTCCTCGGCCGGCACGTCCGGGGCTTCGCCGGGCCACCACGCGACCACCGGCGCATCCGCCAGCAGGAGCGGGACGACGACAGAGGCAGCATGGTCGACCAGCGGCCCGTACAGCCGCAGCACCACCACCTCGCTGGCCCCGGCGTCACCGCCGACCCTGATCTGCGCGTCGAGTCGGGGAGAGGCCCGCCGGGAACCGCGGGCGACCACGATGACCCGGCAGGGATGCTCGAACGATGCGGCGTTGGCCGCGGCGATCGGATCCTCGGTGGCCGCGTCCTCGGTGACGATGACCAGGGTCAGTACGCGGCCCAGCGCGACCGAGCCGCCCTTCTCGCGCATGTCCACCAAAGTCTTGTTGATCTTGGACGAATTCGTGGTGGGCAGATCGACGATCACCGGTGGCTCCCCAGATGGGTTGCGGCTCGAGATACAAACGGCGTTGTCATGGTCGCCGCCACGCGCGGCCGTCGCGGGCCATCACAGCGTCCGCGCTCGCCGGACCCCAGGAACCGGGGAGGTACTGCTCGGGCTGGCCGGCGCTGCGGGCCCAGTGCTTCTCGATCGGATCAAGGATCTTCCAGGAGAGCTCGACCTCCTCGTCCTGCGGGAAGAGCGACGGCTCACCGAGCAGGACGTCCAGGATCAACCGCTCGTAGGCCTCCGGCGACGCCTCGGTGAACGACTGCCCGTAGGAGAAGTCCATCGACACATCGCGGACCTCCATCGCCGGGCCCGGCACCTTGGAGCCGAACCGGATCGTCACGCCCTCGTCCGGCTGCACCCGGATGACCAGCATGTTCGACCCGAGTTCCTCGGTGTCGTTGTGCGAGAAGGGAAGGTGCGGTGCTCTTTTGAAGACGACGGCGATTTCGGAGACCCGCTTGCCCATGCGCTTGCCGGTGCGCAGGTAGAACGGCACGCCGGCCCACCGCCGGTTTTCCACCAGCAGTTTGACGGCGGCGTAGGTCTCGGTGGTGGACGTCTTCGAAATGCCGTCCTCCTGGAGGTACCCCAGCACCCTGCTGCCGCCCTGCCAGCCTCCCGCGTACTGACCGCGGGCGGTACCCGTGCTCAGGTCCTTGGGCAGCTGCACCGCCGAGAGGACCTTGACCTTCTCCCTGCGGAGGTCCTTCGGGTCGAAGGCGACGGGCTCCTCCATCGCGGTCAATGCCATCAACTGCAGCAGGTGGTTCTGGATGACGTCCCTGGCGGCGCCGATGCCGTCGTAGTAGCCCGCGCGCCCGCCGACGCCGATGTCCTCGGCCTGGGTGATCTGGACGTGGTCGACGTAGTTGCTGTTCCAGATCGGTTCGTAGAGCTGGTTGGCGAACCGCAGCGCCAACAGGTTCTGCACCGTCTCCTTGCCGAGATAGTGGTCGATCCGGAACACGGACTCGGACGGGAAGACGTCGTTCACCAGCGTGTTCAGTTCGACCGCCGACTTCAGGTCGTGCCCGAAGGGCTTCTCGATGACGACCCGGCGCCACTCCTCGCCCTTCGGCTCGCACAGCCCCGAGCGCTTGAGCTGTTGCAGCACAAGGGGAAAGGCACCCGGTGGGATGGAGAAGTAGAACGCGTGGTTGCCGCCGGTACCGCGGATCCGGTCCAGGTCGGTGAGCGTCTGGGCAAGATTGTCGAAGGCCAGGTCGTCGTCGAACGCGCCCTGGACGAACCGGAACCCCTCGGCCAGATGCCGCCAGACCTCCTCTGAGAACGGGGTTCTCGCGTATTCGCGGACCGCGTCGTGGACCACCTTGCTGAAGTCCTCGTCGGCCCAGTCCCGGCGGGCGAACCCGACCAGGGCGAAACCGGGGGGGAGCAACCCCCGGTTCGCCAGGTCGTAGATCGCCGGCATCAGCTTCTTGCGTGACAGGTCCCCGGTGACGCCGAAAATCACGATCCCGGACGGTCCGGCGATCCGTGGCAACCGCTTGTCACGCGGATCGCGGAGCGGGTTGAGCGCCGTGGGAGCCATGTCCGAGGTCCTCTCAGGTCAGAATGCGGGAACCGAACGGGTGGTGCTCCGCCTGTCTACACCGAAGCATCGTCGATTCGGCGGCGCCGCGTCAGCCCTTGGAGTGCTTGGCCAATTCCTGGCTGACCGACTCCAGCAGCTCGCCCCAGGCCTGCTCGAACTTCTCCACCCCTTCGGTCTCGAGGACCTCGAACACGTCGCTGAGATCGACACCCACGGCTTCCAGTGCGCTGAACGTCGCGGAGGCCGCGCCGTAGGTGCCGTGGATCGTGTCACCGCGGATGACGCCGTGATCGGCGACGGCGTCGATGGTCTTCTCCGGCGCGGTGTTGACCGTTCCGGGGGCGACGAGTTCGACAACGTAACGGGTGTCGTCGTAGGCCGGGTCCTTGACGCCGGTGGACGCCCAGAGCGGACGCTGCTTGTTGGCTCCGGCTGCCTCCAGGGCCTCCCAGCGGGGTCCGGTGAAGGTCTGCTCGTACGCCTGGTAGGCGAGCCGGGCATTGGCGATGGCAGCCTCGCCCAGCAGTGACGAGGCCTCGGGGCTGCCGATCGCCTTCAGTCGCTTGTCGATCTCGCTGTCCACCCGGGACACGAAGAACGAAGCGACGGAATGGATCTGGGTCAGGTCCTGGCCGTTCGACTTGGCCTGCTCCAGCCCCGTCAGGTAGGCGTCCATCACCGCGGAGTACCGCTCGAGGGAGAAGATCAGCGTGACGTTGACGCTGATTCCCTCGGCGGTCACGGCGGTGATGGCGGGCAGCCCGGCCAGGGTCGCCGGGATCTTGATCAGGACGTTCGGCCGATCGACGATCTTGGCCAGTTCCTGGGCCTGCGCGATGGTCTTCTCGGTGTCGTGTGCGAGCCTCGGGTCGACCTCGATCGAGACCCGTCCGTCGACGTGTCCGGACGACTCGAAGGTGGCGGTGAACAGGTCACAGGCGTCCCGGACGTCGTCGGTGGTCACCTCACGGACGACGTCGTCGACACCGGCGCCGCGGGCGGCCAGCTCGTCGAGCTGCTTCTGGTAGGAAGCCCCGTCCTCGAGCGCCGCCTGGAAGATCGAGGGATTCGTGGTCACCCCGACGATGTGCTTGTCAGCGATCAGTTCCTTGAGGTTGCCCGAGTGCAGTCGCTGGCGGGACAGGTCGTCCAGCCACAGCGATACCCCTGCTTCGGCGAGATCGGCGAGCGGGTTGTTGGAGCTCTGGGGAGTGGTCATCGCGGTCAGCTTCCTTCTCGATGTGTGGTCAGGTCGATGCTGGTGATGGAGTGCGATGCGTCAGTTGGGTGCGGTGCGCTCGGGTCCCGAGCTGTCCGTGCCGGCATGCGCGAGCTGGTCCGGGCTGGATTCGGTGCTCGGTCCGGCCCCACCCGACGCTGCGGCCAGCGCGTCCTTCGCGTTCGCGACGGCGGCCTCCGAGGTGATGCCGAACTCCTTGTACAGCGTCTTGAAGTCGGCCGACGCGCCGTAGTGCTCGAGCGAGACCGGCCGGCCATGGGCCCCCAGCCAGCGCCACCACGGCTGGGCGATGCCGGCCTCGATGGAGACCCGCGCCGTGACTGCCGATGGCAGCACCGATTCGATGTAGCTGCTGTCCTGGGTCTGGAACCATTCCAGGCACGGCATCGAGACCACCCGGGTGCCGATGCCCTGTTCCTGCAACGTCTTGCGGGCTTCGACGGCGATCTGCAGCTCGGAGCCGGTGGCGATCAGGATCACCTGCAGGTCGCCGTCGGCATCGGCCAGGATGTAGCCGCCCTTGGCCACACCCTCGGCCTTGGTGCCCTCCAGGACCGGGATCGCCTGCCGGGTCAGGCAGATGCCCACAGGGCCGGAGAACCAGTCGTGCTGGCGCTGAAGGATCGCCTGCCAGGCGAACGCGGTCTCGTTGGCGTCGCCCGGCCGGACGATCGACAGTCCCGGGATGGCCCGCAGTGCCGCGAGGTGCTCGACCGGCTGGTGCGTGGGGCCGTCCTCGCCGAGACCGATCGAATCGTGCGTCCAGACGTAGGTCGCGGGTGCGCCCATCACGGCCGCCAGCCGGACCGCGCCGCGCATGTAGTCGGAGAACGTCAGGAAGGTGCCGCCGTAGGGCCGCGTCGGTCCGTGCATGACGATGCCGGTGAGGATGGCGCCCATGGCGTGCTCGCGGATGCCGAAGTGCAGCGTCCGGCCGTAGGGCTGGGCATCCCAGTGCGAGGTCTTCGCGGCCGCGGGGCCGAATGACGGCTCGCCGCTCATCGTCGTGTTGTTCGACTCGGCGAGGTCGGCCGATCCGCCCCAGAGTTCCGGCAGCACCGGGGCCAGCGCGTTGAGCACCTTGCCGGACGCGGCCCGGGTCGCGACACCCTTCGGGTCGGGGTCCCAGCTGGGGAAGGAATCGGTCCAGCCATCGGGGAGTTCGCGCGCGGTCAGTCGGTCGAACAGCGCCTTGCGCTCGGGATTGGCCTTCGCCCACTCGTCGAAGCGTCGCTGCCACGCCGCTTTCGCCGTCTCGCCCCGGTCGATGGCCTGCCGGGTGTGCTTGATGACGACGTCGTCGACCTCGAAGGTGGCGTCCGGGTCGAAGCCGAGGATCTTCTTCACCGCGGCGATCTCCTCGTCGCCGAGCGCCGCGCCGTGCGCCTTGCCGGTGTTCATCAGCTTTGGTGCCGGATAGCCGATGACGGTTCGCAGCTGAATGAACGAGGGCCGGTCGGTGACCGCCTTCGCGGCCTCGATGGCCTCCAGGATGCCGACGACGTTCTCCCCGCCCTCCACCTTCTGCACGTGCCAGCCGTACGCCTCGTAGCGCGCGGCCACATCCTCCGAGAGCGCGATGTTGGTGTCGTCCTCGATCGAGATCTCGTTGTGGTCGTAGAAGACGATCAGATTGCCCAGTTCCTGCCGGCCCGCAATCGACGAGGCCTCGGAGGTGACGCCTTCCTCGATGTCGCCGTCGGAGCAGATCACGTAGATGTAGTGGTCGAACACCGACTCGCCCGGCGCGGGCTCCGGGTCGAACAGGCCACGCTCGCGGCGGGCGGCCATGGCCATCCCGACCGCGGAGGCCAGGCCCTGCCCGAGCGGCCCGGTGGTGATCTCCACACCCTTCGTGTGGTGGTACTCGGGATGCCCGGGGGTCAGCGATCCCCAGGTCCGCAGCGCCTTCAAATCGTCGAGTTCCAGACCGAAGCCGGCCAGATACAGCTGGATGTACAGCGTCAGGCTGGAATGCCCGCAGGACAGCACGAACCGGTCCCGGCCCACCCAGTGCGGATCGGTCGGATCGTGGTCCATCACCCGCTGGAACAGCGTGTAGGCCAGTGGCGCCAGGCTCATGGCGGTTCCGGGATGCCCGTTGCCGACCTTCTGGACCGCATCCGCGGCGAGCACCCGGACGGTGTCGACCGCACGGGTGTCGACCTCCGACCAGTCGTCCGGCACGTGAGGTGCTGTGAGGGCGGCGATATCGGCAGTGGCGGCTGACATGGTCACGAGCGGGCGACCTCCTGGGCGGGCGATCGCCAGAGCAGACGCGGAGGCAATCGCGGATCGTGTCTGATTGGTGCGGATCAACCGAACGCCGGTGGCGATCAGCACGTCAACAGTAGTACGGACAGGGTTACCTGCTGATGGGGGACCAAACGCACGGCGTGATCACCGCCGAGAGGGACCGACTCCCGGCGCGCGGTGCCCGCACCTCCCGGTCACGGCGGCCCCGGGGTCGCCCACATAGGATGACTGCGGGTTGCGTCTCCCCGGACCTCTTTGCCTGACGGCGTGCGGGCCGGGCGCAGGATGAAGGCGACAGGTCGGCCGCTTGCGGTTTCATAGACATGGATCGGCGCGAAACCGCGCTCGCCATGAAACCCGTTCCAGAAGCTGAGCTGCTGCTGGCCATGGGCGGTATCGAACGTGTCGTCGATGTCCAGCGTGACCGCGTCCGGCGGAGCGTCATGGCTGGAGCAGTAGATATCGACCATCTCCCGGCCCATGCGGATCAGGGTTCGGATACCCGCCGCGTTCTCCCACCGCGAACAGGTCGGCTGGCTGGCCAGCCCGATGACCTCTCCTGGCGCCTTGCCGAGCGCCATCATGAACGCCGGATCGTACCGCAGCGCGTCGAGGTCGTTGGCGTCTTCATACCCCGCGGCGATCGCCAGAACCCGCGCCCGCAAGATGTCTGGCAAACTGTGCACCACCCGCGCCGGATCGCGCCCATCGGGGATCAGCGCCGCGAGCCGATCGACAATCCCCAACCGCCGTTCCGCCTGCGCCAACATCAGCACGCCAGCATCCGACGTGATCGCGCCACCATCAAAAGCGCCAGTGACTTTCCTGGTCCGAATGGCTGGAAAAGGGAGCGAAAGCGCTGCAAGGTCGGTCATGGCGGCGGGGCAATTCCTGTCCGGTGGCAAGGGTCGTTTGAACAGAAGTTCTCTACACCATATCAGATACTTAAGCTACCACCGCCAACCAGCTTGACGCTTCTGGTGAATTATCCGGGCTAGGACGTGCGCATGCGGCTCTGCCACAGCCGCACGCCGGTCGTTCGGGCTTACCGCGGGAGACCCAGGAGATGGTGTTTAACGCGCACGATCGCGCCTTCGCCTTCTACAAGGACATCTGCACGCGCGGCATCCATGACAGTGAGGCTTGGCCGAACGCAGACGGCGGTGGACGAGATCTTCGTGGGCCGCGAGCGCGCCTACACCCGTCAGAGACACCAGCAGTTCTCGGACCTGACCCGGTTCGGAACTCCACGGCTCGTGAGAGAGGCGGGCCGTGCGCCATACGGACCGCCGAAAGCTACATCATCAAGACAGTGCGAGCCGCAACGCGTTTTCTTCCGGCCGGCCACCCGAAGACCAATCTTCGCTCCAGAGCCGAAGTTTTGGAGGGTGAGTTATGACGAGAGAGCAGTACGAGGAGATCGTTCGGGCTGAAGCCGAGAAGATCGAGGCGAGCCGGGATCGCATGCGCTGCGCGTATTGGGACCGACTTGAAACGATCGAGGACGTAGAGCCGCCGGAAGTCGAGGGGATCGATCCGGAATTTACCGGTCATCTCTCCGGAGATGAGGAAATCGCGGAGGAAGTGACCGACCGTGCCGAAATGAGCGGCGAAGAGTGGGGTTGGGTGCTGGGATACTATATGTAAGTCTGAGTTCGACTTCGCGCACTAGGCCGCGAAGCAGAGTGCATCTGCCATGCGTTTGAGACGGAGCGGTGAGATATTTGGCATGTCCCCCTTGTGCGGGGAGGTGTCGCTCATGCCTCCGATCCAGATGCTTCGCTGGACGGCGGCGCCGGCGTCGGTGAAAGTGAATGCGTTTTTGCGATACAAGGCGGCGTAGGAGGCATTGCCGGAGCAGATCCTCGGCCCAGAGCACAACGAGGCTGCAGAGGCCAGGAGAGCGGACGCGGTGTAGT
>CAVSLZ010000011.1:0-365783 GCA_963728865.1 uncultured Actinomycetota bacterium
ACAAGAAGACAACGGCCCCCGGACTCAGTCCGGGGGCCGTTGTCTATTTCGGTATATGTGACGTCGAACCGTTCGATGGGTGCCACCATCTGTCAGCCCCGGTATCCGCGGGTTGTCAGTCGGCGATGACGAACCACACGGTGACGAGCCCGAGCAGGAAGGTGCCGTTCGCCAGCAGTTCGGCAGCGGGTCGGGGCTTCCCCCCGGTGGCCCAGGAGTGCGAAGTCCCACAGTGCATGCAGAAGCATGCACACGAGAGACTGCCGGTGGTCAACCTGGTGATGTACAACGTCGTGCCGGCCAGGAACGTGACCGCGATCTGTACGGCCGTGGTGCCTGCCGACTGTCCGAAGAACACGTTGATGCCGTGCAACAGTGCGAACAGCACCGTGGAGACGAGGAGCGCGGCCACCTCGGTCCAGCCGCCCTCTCGGCGGACCCACGATCATCAAGCCGCGACACAGCAAAGCCCGATCGGTACGACGATGCCGCGCACCATGGAGCCACAGGATTCGACGAGCGCGTCGTAACGCACATGGTTGATCCGCCACAGCACGGCGACGAGGGCCGTGTAAGCGACGAAGAGGCCGATCGCGACCAACGGCTGGATGTCGGTGGACACCTCGCACCCCATTTCAGGGGCGCGGTGAGTCCACCACCGCGGCACGATGCCGCACAGCCGACGGCAAAGCGTTCTTGTTTGCCCGGGACAATCTGACCAAGTAGGACGAACGGGACGATGAACCCTTACCGCATCACGGCGACCGCGGGCTTTCGATACCGGTTGTCGACGATGGTGTTCCGGAGCACGCCCAGTCGGTCGACCTCGACCTCGACGACGTCCCCGGGGTGCAGCAGCCACGGGGGAGTCCGGGCGTAGCCGACCCCGGACGGCGTTCCGGTGGCCAATAGGTCACCGGGCTCGATGGTGAAGGTGCGGGAGATGAGAGCCAGTGTGTCGCCGACCGTGTACACCATCTGATCGGTGGTGCCGTCCTGAACGGTCGTGCCGTTCACCCGGGTCCGTACCCGTAAACCGTCGCGAAGGTCGCCGACCTCCGCCGCGGGCACCATCGGCCCGAGTGGTCCGGAGCTGTCGCCGTTCTTCCCGAGAATCCATTGTGACGTGAGCTTCTGCGCGCGGCGTGAGGTCAGGTCATTGAAGGCGGAATAGCCGACAACCGCCGCGAGGGCCTCCTCGGGGGTCGCGTCGACCAGCCGGGCACCGACCCAGGCAACGACTTCGCCTTCCCAGTCGACGCCGTCCTCGTCGGCCGGGACGGGCACCTGGGCGCCGTCGACGGTCAACGACCGGGTCCATCGGGCAAACAGGGTCGGGTACTCGGGCATCTCCCGGTCCCGGAAACTGCCCTCGGCGACGTGCTCGACGTAGTTCAACCCGATGCAGATCACCCGTGCCTGCGGCAGGACCGGTGGCACCAGCTGGACCGAGGACGTGCTGACGGGGTCGGCCGTGACGGGCCGGGACAGGCACCCGGCGGGGTCGTTCCAGAACTGCTGCAGCAGGCCAAGCGGGGTGACGCTGTCCCCGTCGTCGGAGAGCGTCCCGACGTTCACCGGCCCGGACTCGATGCGATACCCGATGATCCTCATGTCCGACCTCCGACCTCCGACCTCCGACCTCCGACCTCCGACCTCCGACCTCCGGCGTCCGTCCGTCATCGACCCTGTCATCACCTACCCGGTCGAATCGCTGTGTGCAGCTGGGTTTCTCGCTTAAGGACCCGCATCGGGCGAGACGAAGTCGTCGAAATTGGTGGCCGGGTGGCCGGCTCGCATCGGCACGCAGGCATCGGGCGCTGTCGGCAGGAAGGTGACGCCCTGGTCCTGCCATAGTCCCAAGACCCGGTCCAGATGACGCATCGCGCCGTTCGGCAGGTCGTGCAGCACCATCGTGACGGGCGCGGTGGCGGCTGCGTGCATCTCGATGGCCCGGTCGGGCCAGCCGTCGGGGTCCTCGTAGTCGCCCGGGACGGCGTTCCACAGGACGACGGTGTGCGCGCCGCCCTGTAGATATCTGGCCGCCGAGGCGTTCAGCAGGTGCGGGCCGAGCCGGCCACCTCCGCCGTTCGGCCGGAACAACTTCTCCGGTTCCCGTAGCGGACCCAGCAGTGCATCGCACTGGGCGATTTCCTGTACCGCGTCCGCGCCGCCCCGGCGGCCCAGTGGCACGCCATGGGTGAGCGTGTGGTTGCCGACCTGGTGGCCTTCCGCGCGGGCCCGTGCCGCGAGGTCGCGGCGCGCTGGATCCCGCAGCTTCTCGCCGATCGCGAAGAAGGTGGTGAGAATCCCGCGCCGCGCGAGGATTTCGAGCACGAACGGGGTGACGTCCGGTTCGGGACCGTTGTCGAAGGTCAGGCAGATGGGCGGTGTCGGGGTAGGTGGTTGCGGGCCGCCCACCATGTGTCCCACCCTCTCGGTCCGGAGGAGTTTGAGTGCAGTGCCGCGGTACGACGTTCGCCGGCCTGGATGCCAATGGACGGTACCCCAGATCCTGCTTTGGTTCGGCTGGCCCCGGCGATCGTTCCGGGTGATGATCGAAATGGGGCCGCTGAGGGTAGGAGCAGGCGGAGCATGACCGCCACTCCTCCCGACCAAGGAAAGGAACACCGATGGCTTCCGTCGACCACCCCGTGCAGGCAACGTCGGATGAGGTGGCCGCAGCTCCCGGCGTCGTCTTCCGCAACGGTCTGGTGCTGACCATGGACGATCAGCGAACGATCATCGAAGGCGGCGACGTCCTTGTCGTCGGCACCGACATCATCGCGGTCGGCAACGGTCTCGAGGTCCCCGAGGGCACTGTCGAGGTGGACGCCACAGGCGGGATCCTGATACCCGGGATGGTCGACACCCACCGGCACATGTGGCAGACCGCGATGCGTGGCTACGGCTCGGACTGGACGCTCACCCAGTACTTCGTGTGGAACTACCTCGAGCACGGCCGCAAGTTCAGGCCCCAGGACTACTACGCCGGCAACCTGCTCAGCGCGATCGAGGCGGTGGACGCCGGGGTCACCACATCGGTGGACTGGTCGCACGGCCTGGCGACCGTCGACCACGCCGAAGCTGCCGTCGACGCCCTGGAGGAGGTGCCGGGCCGCTTCGTGTTCGGCTACGGCAACATCCATGCCGCGCCGTGGGAATGGTCGGCCCGGCCGGATTTCCGCTCCTTCGTCGATCGGCGGATGCCTCGCTCGGAGATGCTGGGATTCCAGATGGCCTTCGACGTCACCGGCGACCCGCAGTTCCAGGAGCGCGCCGCCTTCGAGGTGGCCCGCGAGCTCGGCGTCCCGGTGACCACCCACGCCGGGGTGTGGGGCGCGACCAACGACAACGGCATCCGGCTGATGCACGAGCACGGTTTCATGACGCCGGGAAACGTCTACGTGCACGCGGCGACCCTGAGCGACGACTCCTACCAGCGGATCGCCGCGACCGGCGGCATGGCATCGGTGTCCGCGGAGTCCGAAGCGAGCTGCGGGCAGGGGTACCCGTCGACGTGGGCGCTGCGCCGGCACGGCATCGGCATCTCGCTCTCGGTGGACACGAGTGTCTGGTGGAGCGCGGACGGATTCTCCGCCATGCGGTCCACGCTGTCGGCGGATCGGGCGAGGGAACACCACGAGGCGCATGCCACTGGCGACACCGTCACCCACGTCGGCCTTCGCGCGGGCGACGTCGTCGAGTACGCCACCCGCGGCGGTGCTCGCGCGCTCGGCCTCGACTCGATCATCGGCAGCCTGGAGCCGGGTAAGCGCGCCGACGTGGTGCTGATCAAGAATGACCGCTCACCGGCGATGTTCCCGATCCTCCACCCGTACGGTCACGTCGTCTTCCAGGCGCAACGCGGTGACGTTCACACGGTCCTGGTAAACGGCCGGGTGGTGAAACACAACGGCGAGCTGGTCGGCATATCGCTGGAGAAGGCCCGGACAACCATCGGTGAGACGGTCGATTACCTGCGCGGAGAACTGGGCGACGCGGAGTGGCTGGCCGGGATGAATCCGGACATCCCCGAGTCGAAAGTCCTCGACAATCCCTATACGTACACCGATTACGCGGACAAGTCGACGCATTCCCATGGCTGAGATCGCGGCCGTCATCGCGGCCACACACCACCCGTTCTATTACAAGACCAGCCAGCTGCCACCCGACGAACGGCCCCCGTTCGCCGACGGGTGGATCACCAAGATGGCCGCTTTCAAGGAGACTCTGACCCGGGCGAATCCCGACGTTCTGGTGATGATCGGTAGTGACCATTTCCATCAGCTGTGGCTGGACAACATGCCCCAGTTCCTGGTCGGCAAGGCACCCTTCTTCGATGCGAACTGGTACAACGAGGAACGCGAATTCGGCCTTCCGCGCCTGAGGCTGCGGGGGCAGGAGGACCTGGCCGCACATATCCTGCGCAAAGGCCTGGACGCGGACTTCGACCTCGCCTTCAGCAATGAGCTCCGCATCGACCACAGCGTCACCTGCCCGATCATCGCGCTGCGCCCCGAGGCGGACCTGCCGATCGTGCCGATCTACACCAACATCTTCGCGCCACCGCTGCCCCAACCGCGGCGGTTCGTCCAGCTGGGCAGGACAATCCGCGAGCTGGTCGAATCGTGGGAGAGCGACCAGCGGGTGGCGATCATCGGCACCGGGCATTTGTCCCTGGAACTGGGTGGTCCCCGCCAATTCGGCGAACACGGCCCCGATCCGCATTTCGACCGCAAGGCCGTCGAATGGATCGGCAGCGGCGACATCGAAGGCTGCCTGGCCGAAGTGACCCTGGACAGCCTGCACGAGCCGGGAAATGCGACCCACGGATTCATGGATTTCATGCTGATGATGGGCGTTGCCGGTGACGGCGTGAAAGCCGATTACATCGAGACCGTCGACCTGTTCCACACCATGGAGGCCTACTTCACCTGGTACCCCAACGGAGGTGCGCAGTGAGCAAGTACCTGCTGGACAAATTCCTGTTCACGGTCGACCGGGATCCCGATCTGGTCGAGCGTTACCGCTCCGATCCGGCCGGCACCGTTGAATGGTGGGAGGCCGAGATGGCGGGAAAGTTGCTCAATTGCATCGACACCGAGAAGAGCACGTGGCTGGCATTCACCGACGCAGAGCGGCAGGCGTTGTCCGCGCACGATCATGTGACCCTGTTTCAGATGGGCGCACACCCGTTCCTGACCCTGACGCTGTTCATCGCCATGTTCGAGCGCGACCACGGTCCCCTCGAGTACCAGCGGGCCTACGGACGGGCGCTGGATCACCTCACCAGGCCCTACCCCGACATCAGCACGTAGGACAGAGGAAGGTCACCATGCGCGCTGCCGTCGTGCACACCCTCGGTGAGCCGCCGACGCTGGGTGAGAGCCCGGATCCCGCGGCGGCCGATGGACACAGCGTCGTTCGGGTGACGGCGGCGCCGATCGTTCCGCTCGATCTGCTGTGCGCCTCCGGTACCTCCTACTTCGGGCGTCCCGCCGTCCCCTACGTCCCGGGCGTCCAGGGCGTCGGCGTCATCGAGACGTCCCCGACGCTTGATACCGGTACTCGCGTGTGGTTCGCGACGTCAGCCGGCATGGCTCCGGGCAACGGCAGCCTGGCGGCGCGATGCGTCGTCGCGGACGACGACCTCGTCCCGGTGACCGCGGACCTCCCGGACGTGGCGATTGCCGCCCTCGGGCTGTCCGCCGTTGCCGCCTGGATGTCGCTCACCTGGCGCGGCCGGTTCCGCCCAGGTGAGCGGGTGGTCGTGCTGGGCGCCGGCGGCGCCGTCGGGCAGGTCGCCGTCGGCGCCGCGCGACTGCTCGGCGCCGCGCGGGTGGTGGCGGTCTGCCGGCCCGGACCGTCCGAGGCCAGGGCCCGCCGAGCCGGCGCGGACGACGTCGTGGCATCCACCGGCGATGTGGACCGACTCGCCCAGGACATCACCCTGTCGGCCGGCGGAGATGTCGACATCGTCATCGACCCCGTGTTCGGCAAGACCGCCACTGCCGCATCCCGCACCCTCGGGCACGGTGGCCGGCTGATCAACCTGGGCGGCGCCTCGGGGGACACGGCCGAGTTCTCCTCGGCTCTGCTTCGCGGCAAGAGCATCGAGATCCTCGGCTACACGAACAACGCGCTGACACCGACCCAACGGGCGGATGCGCTGAGCGCCATCTGGACTCACGCAGCCGGCGGCGCCCTGGCGGTCGAGCACGTCGAACTGCCGTTGTCGCGCGTCGAGCAGGCCTGGGGTCAGACGAAAAACGGTGCGGGAGAACGGTTGGTCGTCACACCCTGATTCGCGCCCGGTTTCAAGTCGGATTCATCCGCTCATTCACCGCCCGCCGCCGAGTCCCTGCCGGTCTGGTCTGAGCCGCGATGCGGCGGCGTCGGGACCGACGGATTCGGCGACCTCTGTCCGCAGCCGATCCTGGTACCGCAGCAGCGGTGGGTTGCGGTCGGCCGGCAGGTCCTCGAGCAGGTCGCCGATCATCGAACTGAGCCTGCGCGTCACCTGCGGTGCGTCCAGACCCGCCTCCAGTACCTCCCAGATCGCCAGGTCGACGATGTCGCTCCAGGTGGCGGACGGCACGACGACACTGCCCGCGCCCGCCCGGACCCGCATCGGGCCGAGCGGCATCGGTGCAGCCGCCCGCAACACGTCCGTCGACCTCGTCCAATGCCCGGACGGCCGTCGTCGGGTCGTTGATGGCCGGGGACAGTGCGCGAAGACCGACGTCAATGAGGATCCGAAGGGCGTACAGCGGGTCGTACCTCAGTGATCGTTCCCGGTGCACGAAAACGCATCGATCGAACCGCTCGTCGAGGGTTCGGCGTCAGCCGCGGCGACCCGTACCCCCGTTGCGATCCCATCGCCCACACGGACCTCGAAAACCACCTCGGTCCCGCACTGTGCGGCCATACCTGGGTGTTGCCGCTGTGGCTCTCGCGACCGCGGACGGCGATCCGGTCCGGGCCGCGCGGATGCTCGGGTTCACCGAGCGGGCCTTCGCTTCCCTCGCCCAGGTCGCCGACCCGGACGACGCCCGCGAGCTCTCGGCCGGCCGGGATTTCGCCGTCGCCGCGCTGGCCGCCCGGCGCTTCGAGGACGCGCGCGCCGTGGGTGCCCAGTGGTCACCGCTGGAGGCCTTTGGGCGCAGCTGGGAGCTGCCATGAGTCTTCGACAGATGACGTCTTCCGGAGGCTTCGGACCGCCAGATCTACCGGCGTGGTGGCCGTCGGGCGTGCGCGGAGGGCGGACATTCCGCTTACTGGGCCGATCCGGTGATTTCAGCATCGAGATCAGGCGGCAAACGGCCTGAGAGTCGATGCTTACTGGCTATTCCGGTGGTGGCGGATCGGCGACTCTGCCAGCGTGGTGGATGGCGGGCGTCGAGGCTCAGAGATGAGGGGGAAATCGACGATGATCGACAGCGACTCTGCATTGCGCGAACGTTCTGATCGCGGGGGGCGACGACGGGCGCCCTCCTTTCGGCTTGCCGGCGTCCTGGGTGCAGGCTTGCTGACATTTGTTGGAATAGCACCGCCCGCGCAGGCCGAAGCTGGCATCACCTGCGGGAGCACGCTGACGACTGACACGGCCCTGACTGCGGACCTCTACTGTCTTGCGGGTGACGGCTTGACTCTCGGGCCCAACGTCCGGCTGAACCTCGGTGGCCATCGATTGATCGGTCCAGGAACTTCTGGGGTCGGGGTGAGTGGCACCGCAGGTAATACCATCATCAATGGTGAGGTCAAGAACTGGGACTCCGGGATCCAACTGGACTCGAGCAGCGAATCCAGTGCGCAATCCACGCAGATGTCTCACCTGGTTCTCCGCCGGGCCGGGGTGTCGATCACCGGATCGGGATCGCCGGTTCGCATGTCCAGAATCACCGCAATCGACTCTCCTATTCGCGACGACCTCGGGCCTGCGCTGGTGATCTCGGACTCGAAGTTGATTCGGTCTCGGGTCGGAACCTTCTTTGCACCGGTGTCGATCAAGCGCTCGAAACTCGTTGCCAGCCCGGTGAGTACGTACGCGCAATTCGCAGATGCCACGATCGACTCGTCGGTACTCGACGGACGAGGTACGACACGCCTCGGTGATCTCTCCGAGGGTGTCTTCACCATCACCAACAGCACTGTGCGGAATTTCAGCCAGCCGATTGCCGGGTTCTGGGGGAGTGTGGTACTGGTCAACAACACGTTCACTGACAATAGAGGCGGCGTCGTCGGAGATATCAGCTATAACATTCCGGGCCTCAGCGGTTCGGCTATTGTCAGAGGCAACACCTTCATCAGGAGCGGGGTCGTTCTCAATCCGCGGACCGAAATGATTGTAGAACGCAACAGGTTCTATCACAACGTACAGCCTGTGAATTTCTCTCTTATCCAGATCGAAGGTGAGCCGCAGGAGCACTTCGCGAGCTCGAAGGCAGTCGGGAATGTGCTGACCCGCAACAGGGGAACCGCAATCAAGACTCTCGCGCCGGGCGTGGCCATCGGTGGCAACAAGGCGACGTTCAACGGCGATTACGGCATCGACGCACCGGGGGCGGTCGATCTCGGGAAGAACATCGCATTCGGCAACAGGTCTGGCCAATGCATCGGTGTGGTGTGCGCAGGTAAGTAGCAACGGCCTGGCGATCCGCTGCTGACAGAGCCCGAGCTGCCGGTAGATCCTTCTCGGGTGAGGTGCCGAGCAGACGTTGGCCGGCGAGGCGTACGCCTACCTGTACCCGCTGGTGACCATGGAGATCACCCGCCGGCAGATGACGAACGCCGCGCAGGGGGACGTGCCCGGTCGGGGTCCGATGAATGCGTTCACGCATATCCGCGCATTCCCCACCGCAGAATTCCGGGCGGTGGTGCGACCCAATTTCGACACGCTGTATTCGTTGGCCTGGCTGGACCTCTCGAATGGCCCGATTGTCGTGTCCACCCCGGACACCGCCGGCCGCTACGTCGCCGTGACCATCTACGACATGTGGTCGAACGCGTTTGCGGCTCCGGGCTGGCGAACATCAGGTACCAGCACGGCGACCTGGGCGCTCACTCCTCCGGGGTGGGCCGGGGAGCTTCCCGAAGGCGTGCAACGCATCTCGTCACCGACCCCGATGGTGTGGATCATCGTCCGTACCCAGACCAACGGGCCCGCTGACTATCCCGCCGTTCACCGCATCCAGGACGGCATGTCCATCAACCCGATGGCCCGGTGGGGTTTGCCGGCCGAACCGGTGCCCGCGCCCTTCGACCCGACCGTCGACGTGACGACCGAGCCGCTGCATCAGGTCAACGCGCTGAGCGCCGAGGACTTCTTCACCCTCGGTGCCCACCTGATGGCCGTGTATCCGCCTGCAGCGACCGACTGGGGCCTGCTCTCGCGCACTCCACACATCGGCATCGCACCCGGCCGTCCGTTCCGGCTCGACGCCCTTTCCGCGGCCGACCGGGCGACGGTCGAGGCCGTGCCGGGTCAGGTCGTCGCGCACCTGCTGGCCCGGATGCCGACCCTGGCTCGGGTGGTCAACGGGTGGTCGATGAACACCGAGACAATGGGTGTGTACGGCGATTCCTACGTCAAGCGTGCCGTCTTGGCCATGGTGGGTCTCGCGCGAACTCGCCCGAGGACGCGATCTACCCCCTGCAGGTCGTTTGACGCGGACGGTGAGCCGGCCAGCGGTGACCGGCGGTACGTCCTGCATTTCGGTCCGGAGGAGCTGCCGCCGATGGATGCCTTCTGGTCGGTCACGCTGTACGACCAGGAGGGTGATCAGGTCGCCAACCCCATCAATCGGTTCGCCCTGGGTGACCGCGACCCGCTGGTGCCGCATGCGGACGGTTCCGTCGACCTCCTGGTGCAGCATGACGAGCCGGCCGGAAAGGCAGCCAACTGGCCTCCCGCACCGGCCGGACCGTTCAGCCTCTGCATGCGGCTCTACGTGCCGCGGCCCGAAGCGCTGGACGGGCGGTGGAATCCACCGGCGCTGACCCGGGTCCCCGTGACAGCGGGTTCCTGACAGTGCCTCGAGTGATCTGACGGGGTAGGTAGGGCGGCCGTCCGTCAGCGGCCTACGGTGTGCTGGTGGCGATGGCAGCTGGACCGGTCGGGACCGCTTTGTGGGGCCAGCATGCCCGAGCGTGACGGCAACTGGGGCAGTGCCGGCGGCTTGCCGGTCACCGAGCGGCCGAGCGCACCCGCCACCGATCCGTCGGCCGCCGCCGGTCTGCCCGGTGGGTTTCGTGGCGCGGTCAACCATCGCGACCTGGTCGCCATCCACGATCACCTCCGCACCCAGCTGGGACAGATCGAGGCTGCTGTGCAGGAAGTTGCCAGCGGCGCGATGACGCCGGGCGACGCCCGGACCTTGATCAACGCGACCACGATGCGGCAGAACCAGTGGGCCCTCGGCGCGTTCTGCGCGTCCTACTGCCGGTTGGTCACCATGCATCACTCGGTCGAGGACGCCTACCTGTTCCCGACGCTCGGGGTGGCCGAACCGTCGCTGCAGGCCGTCCTTGACCGGCTCGAAGCCGAACACGTCGTGGTCGCCGGGGTGCTGGACAACTTCGATCGGGCGCTGGTCGACCTCGTGGGGCGGGCTGACGACGCAGGTTCCGGCAACGACGGGATGTCCGAGATCGAGTCGCTGGCAAGGCAACTGAGCGATCTGTTGCGTTCGCACCTGGCGTACGAGGAGGACGAACTGGCCGGCGGTCTGGGCCGGATGTCCGGGCCCATCTGAGCCTTCGGCCGGGCCTGCCGCCGTGGCATGTTGCCGTCGCCCGTGAGCAGGCGTTCCGTGGCCGTCTTGTTGCCGTCTTTCGTCGCCGTCAGGCGGTGGCGGCCTCGGCGGAGCGCCGCCAGCGGATACCGGCCTCGATGAACTCGTCGATCTCGCCGTCGAACACCGCGGACGGGTTGCCGACCTCGTAGTTCGTCCGGAGGTCCTTGACCATCTGGTACGGGTGCAGCACGTAGGAGCGCATCTGGTTGCCCCAGGAGTTGCCGGCGTCCTTGAGCGCGTCCATGGTCGCCTTCTCCTCCTCGCGGCGGCGAGCGAGGAGCTTGGCCTGCAGCACCGTCATCGCCGACGCGCGGTTCTGGATCTGCGACCGCTCGTTCTGGCAGGACACCACGATGCCGGTCGGTATGTGGGTGATCCGGACGGCGGAGTCGGTCGTGTTGACGCCTTGACCGCCGGGCCCGGAGGAGCGGTAGACGTCGACCCGGAGTTCCTTCTCGTCGATCTCGACGTGGTCGCTGGTCTCCACCACGGGCGCCACCTCGACCCCGGCGAACGAGGTTTGCCGGCGGCCCTGGTTGTCGAACGGTGAGATACGGACGAGCCGGTGGGTGCCCTGCTCGACCGACAGGGTGCCGTAGGCATAGGGGGCCTTGACCTGGAAGGTGGCCGACTTGATGCCGGCCTCCTCGGCGTAGGAGGTGTCGTAGACCTCGGTGGGGTAGCCGTGCCGCTCGGACCAGCGCAGGTACATCCGCATCAGCATCTCGGCGAAGTCGGCGGCATCCACCCCACCGGCCTCCGAGCGGATCGTCACGAGCGCTTCCCGCTCGTCGTACTCGCCGGACAGCAGTGTCCGGACCTCCTGCGCGTCGATCTCCTTCTGCAGCGAGACCAGCTCCTGCTGGGCCTCGACCAGGGTGTCCGCATCCTCGTCGCCGAGCTCGAAGAGCACGGCGAGATCGTCCAGCCGCTGCCGGAGTTCCTCCATGTGCCGGATCTCGGACTGCGCGTGGGACAGCTTGCTGGTGACCTTCTGCGCGTTCTCCTGGTCGTTCCAGAGGTCGGGCGCGCTCGCCGCCTCGGACAGGTCGGCGATGCTGGCCCGGAGTTTGTCGACATCCATGACCTTCTCGATGCTGGTCAGAGTCGTGTCAAGGGCCTTTACTGCCGCGGCGTCGTCGAGATTCACAAGGGGTCAGCCTACGCGGGATCGCGCCGACGCCGGTTCGGATTGCGTCCCGGTCGACCGCCGACGGGCTCTCGGTGAGGGCCGAAACACTCCGTGGCCTGGGTCTTTAGACCCTGCCATCGACCTTTGAGCCCGGCTTACCGTCGGGTATCGCGAGGGCTCATGGCGGAGCCCATTGCATAGAGGAGAAGCCATGAGCAGTCACGGTGACAAGGGAATTGTGGTCGGGATCGAAGGCACTGCGGTCAGCCAGGGCGCCCTGGAATGGGCCATCCGGGAAGCCGCCCTGCGCGGAACCGTGCTCACCGTTGTCCATGCGTGGGACTACATCCCCGCGCGCGACAAAGGCCGGATGACGGCGAACGAAGAGAAGACAGCCTCCGACTGCATGCTCGACGCGGCGATCGCGTCCGGTGTGCGCGCCGCCGGTGTGACGCCGGAGATCATCTGCCGCAGCGTCAAGGGCTCGCCGGCGAAGGTGCTGCTGGACCAGTCGCAGCATGCCGAGCTGTTGGTGATCGGCCGTAATCACCGCAGCGGTGTGCAGGACATCCTGCGGCACTCGGTGTCCGCCGAATGCGTCCGCCGGGCCGCCTGCCCCGTGGTGATCATCCCGAACGCGGTTGTCAACGCGCGGGTCGGCGCCGAGGTCTCTGTCTGAGTTTCTCCCTCGATCGACTTCGCCCGCAGGTGCCGCTCCCGAGGCCCTGCGGGCGTTGTGCTTTCTGACCTTCCTTCGGCTGAGCAGCGCGAGGGATTCCGACTGCGCCTGATGGGGATGACACGCTGTCCCCTTTGTCCCGCCGGGTGGGACCGGGCGACCTACACTCCCGGCACAGCTCCGGCGCCCGCTGCCGGGCGGTCGTCCGGATCCGGGAGGTGTCGCGGTGGCCGAACCGGCGTCGCCTGCGTTTCAGGAGTCGTCGCCCTCCCGGATCGCCGATGTGGCGCTGCTGATCAACCCCGTGGCCGGTCGAGGCCGCGGACGCCGCGCCGGCGAACTGGCCGCCCTACTTCTGCGCGAGGCCGGGGTGACGGTTCGTCAGTTCACCGGTACCTCCGCCGAGCAATCGGCCGAACTCGCGCACACGGCGATAGTCGATGGATGCGATGCGCTGATCGCGTGCGGCGGGGACGGCATCGTCCACACTGCCCTGCAAGCGGTCGCCGGGACAGCGACGCCGCTGGGAGTGATCCCGGCAGGCTCGGGCAACGACTTCTGCCGAGCGGTCGGCATACCGCTCGGTGACGTGGCCGCCGCGGTGGCTGCGGTGCGGGATGGCCGGGTGATTGCGACCGACCTGGGGCGGGCGGCGGACTGCTGGTTCGGGACGGTGCTTGCGTCCGGGTTCGACTCCCGGGTCAGCGACCGGATGAATTCGATGCGATGGCCGCGCGGGCGGACCCGCTATCACGCCGCGATCGTCGCCGAACTGGCCGCGTTCCAGCCGCTGCCGTTCGTGCTGGAGGTCGACGGTGTGCGGCAGGAGGTCGAGGCGATGCTGGTCGCGGTGGGCAACGGGTCGACGTACGGCGGCGGGATGCGGATCTGTCCGGCGGCCAGGATGGATGACGGGTTGTTCGACGTCACGGTGATCAGCCGGCTGAGCCGGGCGAAGCTGGTCCGGTTGTTCCACCGTGTGTATTCCGGCACGCACGTGGAGCGACCCGAGGTCGAGACCTTCCGTTGCTCCGCGCTGTCCGTCTCGGCTCCTGACGTTTCCGGTTACGGGGACGGCGAGTTCATCGCGCCGCTGCCAATGACGTGCACGGTCGAGCCCCGGGCTGTGGGCGTGTTGGTTCCCTGATTGTCGAGTCCAGCTACCTGGCCCCTATCCTCCGGGTTGTTGGACGAGAACTGTGCGGTACTCGCCGACATCGAAGGCGTCGTTGGTGGTCGCGGCGAGCGTCGTTGCTCCGGTGACACCGGTGTTCGACTGCCAGGTCACGTCCCAGGTGGACGTTGCGGTGATGGGCCAGGTGCCGGTGCCGTCGGTGCGCTCCTTTGTTGATCGCCAGTGGAATTGGTATCCACAGGGAGGCTCGGCTTTCCAGTCGAAGTCGGCCGGCGGCGCTGTGCCGGACCCCGTGCACGTGATGGTGGCGGGCGCGCCGAACTTGAAGGTCTCACCACCGGCGGCTGGCTCGCCCAGCGTCCAGGCGGTGCTGGCAAGGGTTGCGGTGGCGGTCACCGACACTCCGCCCGCCGTGACCGTGGAGGCGACGTCGTTCGGACGGTCAGTCCACAGCCATGTCCAAAGGTTCACAGCCAGTCTGGTGCGGTCCGGTCCCGCGCTGATTTTCGGCTCGGGGATAGTCAATTCGCCGATGCTTGCTGGGCGAGCACGGCGGGGTCCGGCGGAGGCGGTGGGGCGGCGACCACCGCGTTCGGGAAGAACTGAATGTTGACTTGTCGTCCTGAGAGATTTCCGGGAGCGTCGGGCGCGCCCGGGAAGAGAACAGCTGCAGCTCTCAAACAATAGATGCTCCGTTGGTTGGGTCATGTCCACCCCACAGCGGATCCTTAGTGCTTACGGTTGTCGGCAGCGGCGTACCAGCCACACATTCGTCATGCTGTTTCTGAGCCTGCCCCGAAAGGGGGTCAACTTCGGAAGCTTCGTTTCGTAGCCATCTGTGGGCCGAGGTCGTTGAGTCAGATCGCGGTGCGTCGAACTGTCCGGGCGCGTTGACAGTGAGGATGACGTGTCGCTAATTACCGTCACTCGCGCCGTTGGCTTCGCAACCGTTAGCACCTGAAGGTGGCAAGGTCGGCTTCTGTGTCGGCGCTAATACGCTGAGCAGGACGATCCGCGACGAGTGCGAAAGAAGCGCTCTTGTCAGCATGGAACATCACCGAGATAGTCGATTTCTGAACCCGCCATATGCCCGTCTGCGCCTTGGATGAATCCGCGCCTGCAGGCTGTCTCGGGCGCTACCCCGACGCTGCGCTTGACCTGTGTTTTCACGTTCACGGACCCATACTTGACTCTGATCCTGACAGTCGCGCATTACTGCGAAGTCGTCGCCATTGATCGGACGTGACCCAATATGGGTGCTGTATAACTGCTCCATAGTAGTCGAGTCCGTCATGGTCGAACTTCTGTGCTGCACCAAAGGATTCGGGACTGAGTGGGTCGACGCGACGTCGCGTCAACGGCTTGAAGTCGATCGCTTTCGGGAAGTCGAACAATTCCATCGTAGACTCTCCAGAAAGTCACCCACTGAGCTTCAATCGCGGCCCTATCTATTTGCTCTTGCTCCGCTGGGCCGCGCGAACTAGATGGCGCCGTGGGCAATTCCACAACACTGGCCGCCGTGTCGCTGACGGAAGGTGTCATGGATTGAGCCGAAGCCGTCGACGGTAGGGCTACGACCGCCGTCGGTCGGCGACTCTCGCTGGTTGGCGCCGCTCCCGCGGTTGATGTGTTCCCGGGCGCGGTAGTCGATAATTGCTGCACCGATGCACTGGGGCTGGTCTCAGTGTTTGTTGAAATGCTGGTCGCCGAGTCTATAGACGTGCAGCCGCCCACAACCATCAGAATGGCCATCGCGCAGCAGAAGAGAGGAACATTGGAGCGGTGCGTCATATCTGAATGTCTTTCTGTTGAATCGCCAACTGCGCTGACGCGTTCTGTCTCAACACCGGCCGGCTTGTCGACGTCACCGTGCGGCTCAACGTCGGCGATCCGAACAATGCGCCGAAGGTGATCGGTGCTTCGTTGCTGCAGCGGGCAGACACGGTGGTCGCACCCACGGTGACCACCGCGCCGACGTCCGGAGCCCTCAGGCCGAGGTACTGGTTCGCCGCAGCCACCGGGCCGGACAACGACACGGATTCCGCCGAGGCACGGCGGGGATCGACGCTGCCGACGGCAGCTGCAACGGCTCCGTCGCACAGTCGTTGGAGTCGCTGCCCAGCCAAGAAGGCCGACCCTGCCGCTGTCACACCAGCGGTGAGCAGCAGAAGGCAGACCATCATGCCGATGACCAGCGGAGTGACGGATCCTCGTTCACCGTCCGTTCCAACTGTCACGTCGAGACGGTGCCGACCATACAGACGCGGCGTCATCGTTGGCCCTCACGGAAATCGCCGACGTGCAGCGTGAAGACACCCGTGACGGTGTTCTGGGTTCCCGTCACGACAGACGGGACACCTGGAAAAGTGACCAGAGCGACCACGCAAACGTCGTACACATCCCCTGGCCGAAGGGTCGGCGCGAGTTCGGCGCCCGAAACACAGTCACTGCCCGTGGCGACGAACCGAACGTCCATTCCGTCGTCCGGCACTCGTTGATCGACCAGCGCCAGCCGAGCGATCTCCTCCGCTCGAGCGACAGCGACCGGAACGGTCGGCGCTGAATCCATCACCCGTCCCGCATCACGCGCCCCCTGAGCGACAGCGAACGTCGCTGCCTGGATCCTGATGACCGAAGCCAGGATGTAGACCGTCGGGACCAGCAGCAGGACGGCGAGAAAGACGACTTCGATGAGGGCGCGGCCCGATTCAGGATCGGCCGATGCCGACGCGCCTTCGACCGGGTTCCGCTCGCCTCTCCCGATCATCAGCGGGGGCGACTTCAGTCGCCGCCAGATGCGCGACAAAATCATCCGATCGACTCCCTGGCCGAATGTCCGGTGACCTCGATGGTCGGCATGATTCCGTCGAGCAACGCGATGATCCCGGGAGCCTGCATCGTGCAGTCCACCCTGACCAGCAGCCCCTGCGCGCCGGAGGTGCAGCTGAGCGTCGACCGTGTCGACCCGGCTACTCCCGATCCCATCAGGCCCGAGACCTGTGCCGTCGCAACAACGCCGGAGCCGTCAAAGTTGGCGGCCTGCCGCGCCGCATCGGCTGCCGCCGACGTGAGCAGGGTCCGGGTGTACGCCCACAGGCCAACCGAGATGAGTGCCAGGAACAGCATGAGCAGCAGGACGAGGACGAGCGCGAACTCCGCTACCGCCGAGCCTCGGTCCGAGCCGGGGTCGTCGTGCCGATGCCCATGCGCAGCCCCGAGGGGCTCTTCCTCAGCAGCACTCAGCCCGCGCCGGACACAGACTGGAAGGCGTTCTGCACCGCGGTGACGACCTGCTCCCGGAAAACGGCCAGCAGCGCGATGACCACGATGGCCGTCATCACCGTGATCATCACCCAACCCGGCACGTCGCCGCGGTCGTGCTCCTCTGCGTTCCAGTCTTTGCTGGCTGGGCTCTGTAGCCGGGCAACGAGGTGCAGAGTCGCGGCCACCACCCATGCTTGTGCTGTCTTGGTTCTGGTCCTCATCAGGGCCTCCTGGCTCGGCCGCCTGCAACTGCAGCGCGGCGGTGACTATTGTTGTTGGGATTTGCATTTCGGTCGGTGAAGGCCCGGGCGGTTCGCCCTCCGGGCGTATCACTGTGCGACCGAACTGATCGCCAGAAGGCCGGGGTAGAGGGCGAAGAGAATGGTGATCGGCAGAACGATGAACACAACGGGCACCATCATCGCGATCTCTTTGCGGCCGCCGGACTCGAGCAGTTCCCGCTTGCCGAGCGCTCGGACGTCGGCTGCCTGTGCGCGCAGGACATCAGCGAGCGGCGTGCCTCGCTCGATCGCAACAGCCATGCCGTCAAGGAACCGGGACAGCGGCTCGAGGCGCGTCTGGTCGCGCAGGTGGGTGATCGCCGTGAGAAATGGAGTTCCCGAGCGTGTCTCGGCAAGGACCCCGGCCAGTTGTTGGACGAGCGGGCCTTGAGCCAACTTGGTGATGCGGTCGATGGCGCTCATCGGTCCTTCGCCCGCGGTGACAGCAAGGGCGAGCATCTCCGCGACCACAGGGAACTCGGCGATGATCTCGGCGTCCCGCTTGCTGACTGCCTCGCTGAGCCACCAATCGCGGCCCAGCACGCCACCGGCCGCACAGGCGATGATCAGCAGAACAAGAATCACCGGGTTCGACTGCCCGAGGACAACCGCCAGCAGGCCCAGGCCGGCCCCGGCCGCTGCTCCAATTCCTCCCCATAGCACCTGCTCGATGCGGAATTGGTCGACAGTCAAGGGTGATCCGAGCCCGGTGAGCCGACGTTCCACGGAAGCGCGTCCGCCCAGAATCCTGTCGATGACTCTGACCGCGTCGCGGACCAGGGGTGCAGTCAGCCGGCCGAGCGCGGTCGCAGTACCGCCGCTCGTACCTGCTGTCAGCAACCGCGATGGGCGGGCCGTGTCCGTGAGATAAGGAGCGATGCGATCGGACATGGTTGTCCGGCGCAACGGCGGTGAGGCAAGGATGGCCATCAGGAGGCCCGCGCCGGCCAGACCGCCCAGGAGGGCACCGACAGCTGTGCCGTTCATCGCAACACCCGTCGATCCTCGGGCAGTCGGCCGATTCTGATCATCAACCGATACGCGATGAGCGACAGTGCTGCACCGACGGCCAGGATGACCGCGCCCGTCGGAGTGTCGTAGGCCTCGAGGGTTTCGCGTTGGGTGGCCAACAGCACCAGCACCAGCCACGGGGCGGCGACGGCCATCCTCGCGGCGTTCACCGACCAGGACTGGCGGGCAAGAAGTTCGGCGCGGGTGCGGGCGTCATCGCGGAGGAAGCCGGACAACGTCGACAGCAAGCGCCCGAGATCAGTGCCGCCGACCTCCCGTGCAACGCGCAGCGACTCGCAGACGCGATCTCCCACCGGGTCCGCGAGGGCGTCCTTGAGCCGATCCAGGGATTCGTTGAACCGCCCGGTGGTGCGGTAGTCGGAACCGAACTGCTTGAACGGGTCTCGTAGCTGCTCAGGACCACGAACACCGATCGATGACAGCGCCTCGGGAAGGGACAGTCCGGCGCGCACCCCGGAGGTGAGGTTGTCCACCACCTCCGGCCACAGTTCACGCAGGTCCGCCTGCCGCTTGTGTCTGAGCCGGGCGACGATCAGTCGCGGGACGGATGCGGCGAACACCGCAAAGATCGCCGTCACGCTGATCGATTGGGTCACGACCACCCCGATAACCGCGACGAGTAAGGCCGCAAGCACTTGCAGTGCCACCAGTTGGGCAGGCGTCACCCCGGGTAGGCCGGCTTGGATGAGGTGCTCCCGAGTGCGCTCAGCGCGCGGTCGTTGGCGAGGTGCCCTGGGCTTCGCGCTGACGCCGTGCCAGATGAGGAGAAGACCCAGTCCGGCGAGCAAACCAAGGAACGCTCCCACGGTCGTCCCCCTTTTCGCGGCTGTCGCGCGATTCGGCAGACCTTAGCTGATTTTGACCGAGCCCCTGTGTTTCTTACGGTGCGTAATGTGGATAACTGAGCAATGTCGGCGATCTGACCATCGGTCGTCTGATCGACAAGAAGACGCTGTTCGCCATGCCAGCGAAAACCGTTGCGGTATAACGCTGCAGATGTGCGGCGTCGGACCAGATCGTGCCGAAACGACCGCGCAAATGGAGACAATCGACTCTCTCGTAGGGGCTTTTCGCTGAAATCGACTTCGAGATGCGAATGTTGCCGTTCGTATCGAAGCCCGGAGGACCGGAATCGCCGAAATCGCCCCGTTTGGCGGCTCGATGCCGTGCGTTGACGACAGTGCGGACCCGGGGTGATCGGTCAACGTTGCTTGGAGTGAGGTAACGGTGGAGTGAGGAACAGTGGAGTGAGGCGTGCCCGGCGTCCTACGGCTGCGGCGGACCTGCGTCGATGCGCCGGCGGTGCACCTGCGCTGCGTCCTCACCCATCGACCAGTCCGACTCGACCCACCAGGTGGCGCCCGCGTCCACCCACTCGCGGGCCTTCGCGTCGCCCGCGCTGCCCGGCTCGCTCACGCTCTCCGCAACAACATCGAAGGTCTCCCAGTCCAGGCCGGCAGCCTCCCGGAGAGGCCGGATCCCTGCCACCACGTCCGCCAGGTCCTCCGGGGTGAACGGTGTTTCCACCCCACGACCCACCTTGGTCGGGAGCAGCCCGTCCCAGCGCGCGGCGCGGCCCAGCGACTTGATCGAGGGATGGGCCCCGACAACCCAGACCGGCACCCGAGGCTGTTGTACCGGCTTCGGTGGACCGGGGAAGTCGGTCGGTCGGACCTGATAATGCCTGCCGTCGAACGAGAACGGCTGCCCGCGCATCAGCCCGTCGTACACCGCGAGCCCCTCGTCCAGCTTCTCCGCCCGAATCTTCCGTTCCTCGGCCGGTTCGAACGCCAGCCAACCGTCGTGCGGCGCGCCCAGTCCGACGGCGAGCTGCACCCGGCCGCCGGACAGGTCGTCCAGGGTCGCGGCCCTGGCCGCGAGTTCGTACGCCTTGATCCGGGGAAGTGGGGTCAGCAGCGTGCCCAGCCGAATCCGCTCGGTGCGCATTGCCGCGGCGGTCAGGATCACCCAGGCGTCGGTTGACCAGAGCGCCTCCCAGGCGAAGATTGCGTCCCACCCCGCGTTCTCGGCGGCGACGGCAAGGTCGACGAACTCCTTGGGGGTGGCCGCACTGATGACAACGCCGGTTCGCAGACTCGTCATGCAGGCACCATGGCACGAGCCACCGACAATGACACCCGAGCGCACGATCAGTCGGGCAGCGTCGGCATCGAGAAGCCGGTGTTGCGGTGCAGCAGAACCGCCCTGGTGACCGCGGCGGACCCGAAGCGCTCGCGGACCCCGTCCAGCGCCGCGTCGAGGGCGGCACCCGGGTCGTCGTCGAACGGCAACTCCATCTGGAGCGATTCGTCATCGAGATTGCCGACGGCAATCCCGACCAACGTCAGGCCCCGTTCCCGGATCAGCGGCATCGCGGCGGCCACCAATCCACGGACGGCCGCCAGGACGACGGCCGTCTCGGCGGTCGCCCGCGCCAGGGTGCGGGACCGGCTCACCCTGCTGAAGTCGTCGAACCGCAGCCGCAGGACGACCGTCCGGCCCACTCGGTCGGCGCCGCGCATCCGCCTGGTCACCCGGTCGACCAGGCCCACCACCACCGCGTCGATATCGCCGGGCAGGTGCCGCGCTCGACCCATCGCGTGCTGCGATCCGATCGATCCGCGACGACGCCCGACGCGCACCCGGCGCGGGTCCCGGTTGTGCGCCAATGCGTTGAGATGCCGACCGGACGCCTGCCCGAGGATGGACACCAATCCGGCCTCGCCCAAGCCGGCGACCTGCCCAACGGTGAAGATGCCCAGCTCGTGCAGCTTGGCGGTGCTCTTCGGTCCCACGCCCCACAACCGCTGGACGGGCAGCGGGTGCAGGAAGGCCAGTTCCTCCGAGGGCGGGACGACCAGCAGACCGTCCGGTTTCGCGACCCCGCTGGCGACCTTCGCCAGGAACTTGGTCCGGGCGACGCCCACGGTGATCGGCAGACCCACCGACTCGAGCACGTCGCGACGGAGTTTCGCGGCGATGTCAGCCGGTGAGCCGGACACCCGGGCCAGCCCACCGACGTCCAGGAACGCCTCGTCGATGGACAGCCCCTCGACCAGCGGGGTGGTCCGCCGGAACACCTCGAAGACGTCCTTACTGGCCCGGGAGTAGGCAGCCATCCTGGGCGGGACGACGATCGCGTCCGGGCACAGGCCCAGCGCACGCCTTCCGCCCATCGCCCCCTTCACCCCGCGCGCCTTCGCCTCGTAACTGGCCGCGAGCACGACCCCGCCGCCCACGATGACGGGCTTGCCTCGCAGTCGCGGGTCGTCCCGCTGCTCGACGGAGGCGAAGAAGGCGTCCAGGTCGGCATGCAGAATCGTCGCCTCTGTCCCCGCAACGACGGCGCCCACGAACACATGTTCGCATCATTGGCGGTGAGATGCGACCCTTACGGTCCGTGTGTTCGCTCAGCCGGCGGCGCCGCGGTACGTTCCCACGCTCCAGGCGTTGCCCTCCGGGTCGAGAAAGGCGAACTCCCTGCTTCCGTAACTGGTGTCGGCGAGCGGCCGTAGCACCTCCCAGCCCGCGCGGGCGACGCGGTCGGCGACGGCGTCGATCTCATCGGTGGAGAGGTAGGCCGTGGCCGTCCCCGGGCCGCCGGCCCGACCGGACCAGCGCTCGTCGGTCGGTTCGCTGCCGAACATCACTCCGCCGCCGTCCGGCCACGCCAACTCCGCATGCTCGATCGGGCGTTGATCTCCGCGCATCACCGCGACCTCGGTGAAGCCGATGACGTCGACGAGGAAGCGAAGGGCGGCCTCGCCGTCGCGGTAGGAAAGGGTGGGCCAGACGCCGGGATGGGTTCTGATCGTTGTCGTCATGTTCCCAGGATGCGGGAATCAGCAGTTCTCGTCTTGGAAAAATCGGACCTGGTCGACCGGGATCATCCGGCGAAGGTCCGGCGGGACGACGCATGTTCCGCCAGAGCGGGAAGTTCCTCGGCGATCCACTGGCCGGGGGTGCAGCCGGCGAACCGCCGCCACTCGGCGGTGAGGTGTGCCTGATCGGCGTACCCGCAGATCGTCGAAAGGTCGGCCAGCGGTGGATGCGACTGCAGCAGCAGCGATCTCGCCCGGTGAAACCGGGCCAGTCGCGCCAGATCCTTGGCTCCGACGCCGATCTCGGCACGCAGCTGGACGGTCAGATGACGTCGGGACCAGCCGACGTCGCGCGCGACGGCGGCGACGCGGCGGCGACCGCCCGACTCGACGATGAGATGCCACGCCTGCAGCAGTTCGGGTGCGATCCGGTGCCGGGGGGCCGCTGTCAGCCGACGATCGATCCAGTCGTTGATTCGCCGCACGGCGATCGCGCCCGAGGTTTCGTCGGTCAGGTCCGCGACGCGGGCCCCGTCGACATCGAGCACGTCAGCCAGCTCGACGACATCTGCGCCGAGTTCCGCGGCCGGCAGCCCGAGAAGTGCCCGCGCGGCGAACGGATGCACCGCCAGCTGGACGCCGCGCTGGAGGTTGCGGTCGCGGTCGCCGAGGTCCGGCTGTGGCAGCAGCACCGGCTCGGTGTGCAGACCACCGACCGGGATGGCGAACCGCCCGCTGCGGTGGCCACCGGCGTCCGGCACATCGATCCGGAGCTCGCCGGACAGCGGGAACACCACCGTCAGATAGGGACTCGGCAGGCCGCGGTGCACGCCGGGCACCGGTGGCGCGCAGTAGCCCACCATCGACGGGACCGCCCGGGACGCCACCGGCGGCGGATTCAGCGCCGCAACGTGTTGGGTGTCGGTCGGGGCCATGCGTCCACGCTAGGCGCGTCGCGCCTTGCGGACGAGTACTTTCCCGGCCGGGAGGTCCGCGGAACCCGCCTGTCGGCGGCGCCAGGTAGGTTTCGCCGGAACAGCCACCCACATCCGTTCGCCAGCCGGAGATGCCCGTGTCAACCGCCCTTCGCGCCCTCGTCCGCCGACCGTCATCCCGGCTCGCGCAGGGGTTGATCACCCACCTCGAGCGGGTCGCGGTCGAACCCGTGCTCGCCGAGGAGCAGTGGCACGGCTACGTCGACGCGATGACCGGCGCCGGCTGGGAGGCCGTCGAGGTACCCGCGGTCGAGGAGTGCCCGGACGGCGTCTTCGTCGAGGACACGGTCGTCATGGTCGGCGATACGGCGGTGCTGACCAATCCCGGCGCCGATCAGCGCAAACCCGAGGTCGAGGGCGCCGCAACGACTCTGGAGTCTTTGGGCTACCGTGTCGAGCGGATCACCGGCGGCACGCTGGACGGCGGGGACGTGCTGAAGGTCGGCACGACGGTGTATGTCGGACGGACTTTGCGGACCAGCGCCGGCGGCATCGCGTCGATGCGGGCGATCTGTGCGCCTCTGGGTTTCACGGTCGTCGCCGTGCCGGTGAACAAGGTGCTCCACCTGAAATCCGCCGTCACCGCGCTGCCCGACGGCACCATCGTCGGCTACCCCCCGCTGGTCGACGACCCGGGTTTCTGGCCCCACTTCCGTCCGATGCCGGAAGAGGGCGGGTCCCATGTGGTCGATCTGGGAGGTGGCAGATTACTGATGGCGGCGTCCGCTCCGAGGTCCGCGGAACTGATTGCGGACCTCGGCTTCACGCCGATCGTCGTGGACATCTCCGAGTTCGAGAAGCTGGAGGGATGCGTGACCTGCCTGTCCGTGCGGCTGCGTCACGAGCCGCCGTCCCGCTGACGGCCACGGCCGGAAATCGTCGAATCGAAGAGCCTGCGAACTCGGACATTTGTTGGCCGTGCCGAGTCGGACAGTGGGGTGCAAGATCGACAGGGGCAGCGTGCCGACCCGGCCGGACGTCGGCTGGTCAGCCCCTGACCCGGTTCCCATCAGCGTCGAGAGGACAGTCGTGAAGAAGATCATCAACGATCCCACCACCGTGACGTCGGAGGCCCTGCAAGGCATGGCCGAGGCGCATGCCGACCTCATCACCGTGCAGCTCGAGCCGGCGTTCATCGCGCGGGCCGACGCACCGGTGGCCGGCAAGGTGGCAATCGTGTCCGGCGGCGGAAGCGGCCACGAACCGTTGCACGGTGGCTTCGTCGGCGAAGGAATGTTGGCCGCCGCCGTACCCGGACCGGTGTTCACCTCGCCGACGCCGGACCAGGTGATCGCAGCGACCCAGGCGGTCAGCGGCGGCGCCGGTGTCCTGCTCATCGTGAAGAACTACACCGGTGACGTCCTGAACTTCGAGACGGCGGCCGAGCTGGCCGAGGCCGAGGGCATCGAGGTCAAGTCGGTCGTCATCGCAGATGACGTGGCCGTGAAGGACTCGACCTGGACCGCGGGGCGCCGCGGTGTCGGCGGCACGGTCCTGGTCGAGAAGATCGCCGGCGGAGCGGCCGCGCGCGGTGACGACCTCGCCGCCGTCACGGCGATCGCCGAACGGGTCAGCTCGCAGGTGCGTTCGATGGGCATGGCGCTGACCCCCTGTACCGTCCCGCACTCCGGCGAGCCGTCGTTCACGCTCGCCGATGACGAGATCGAGATGGGCGTCGGTATCCACGGCGAGCCCGGCCGGGAGCGGATGAAGCTCGTGCCCGCGGACGAGATCGTTTCGATCATGCTCAGCTCCATCGTCGAGGACCTGCCGTTCGAATCGGGCGCCAAGACGCTGTTGTTCGTCAACGGCATGGGGGGGACCCCGCAGATCGAGCTGTACCTCGCCTACCATTCGGCGCGGAAGTTCCTCGCCGAGCGGGGGATCGAAGTGACCAGGTCACTGGTCGGCAACTACATCACGTCGCTGGAGATGCAGGGCATGTCCATCACTCTGCTGAAACTGGACGACGAGATGACCGAACTCTGGGACGCGCCGGTACACACCGCCGCGCTGCGATGGGGCGTGTGATCGATGAGTTGTGATGCCGCGGGGACAGTGGCGGCGATCCGGGCCGTTGCTGCCACGGTCGCCGAACACCGGGTGGAGCTCACCCACCTCGACCGGGACATCGGTGACGGTGACCACGGGGAGAACATGGCCCGTGGCTTCACCGCCGTCCTGACCAAGCTGGAGTCTGCCGAGCCCGCGAATCCGGCTGCGGTGCTCAAGCTGGTTGCCACCACACTGATCTCGACCGTCGGCGGGGCTGCTGGGCCGTTGTTCGGCACCGGTTTTCTGCGTGCGGCGACGTCGCTGGGTGATGCCTCGGAGCTCGACGGCACCGCCGTGGCGACCGCGTTGACCGCGGCCCGGGACGGCGTGGTGGCCCGAGGCAAGGCCGAATCCGGCGACAAGACGATGGTCGACGCGCTGACGCCGGCCGTCAATGCGGCGAAGGCGGCGGCCGAAGGCGGTGGATCCGTCAGCGAGGTGCTGACTGCGGCCGCGGATGCCGCGACAGCCGGTGCGGCCGCAACCATTCCCCTGCAGGCACGCAAAGGGCGCGCCAGCTACCTGGGGGAGCGATCGATCGGTCACCAGGATCCTGGTGCGACCAGCACCGGCTATCTGTTGCAGGCCCTCGCCGGCGCGGCGCAGGCCTGACTTCGATCGCGTCGGCACTCCGCCTATTGGTACGAACCGCAAGAGAAAGGCAGTGACACGTGACGGTTGGCCTGGTCCTGGTCTCGCACAGCAAACAATTGGCCGAGGGCCTGGCTGATGTCGCGCGTCAGATGGCGTCATCGGTGAAGGTGGTGCCCGCGGGCGGGCAGGAGGACGGCTCGATCGGAACGTCGTTCGAGCTGATCTCCGCCGCGATCGCCGAAGCGGATTCCGGTGACGGTGCGGTGCTGCTCTACGACCTCGGCAGCGGTTTCCTCACCGCGGAAACCGCGGTGGAGTTCCTGGAGCCGGACCAGGCAGAACGGGTCGTCATCGTCGACGCGCCGTTCGTGCTCGGCGCCGTCTCGGCCGCTATCGCCGCCCATGTCGGCGGCGATCTCAAGGCTGTCATCGCCGGCGCGCTCGACGCGCGGAGCGCGAACGGACCCGGGGGAGTGCGGTCACTCGACTGATCGGTCTGCCTCCGCGGCGTTGTGTGAGAGACGCTGCGGGTGGGTAATGCGTTGTGACCGGCCGCTGCGGCCCGCAACGAAGGGAACCGACGATGACCTCCAGCCTGCCCTCCGGTGATGGCACCTCGACAGGCACCGGCCCCAGTTCCGCACTCGACGAGGACGCTCTCCCCGACACCGGAACCGAACCGGATACCGCTCGGACCGCGGCGGGTGACGAACAGTCATCCGCCTCGCCGGATGTCTCGGTCGCGCCGGACACCTCGCCGTCACCGGACGCCGACGCGGTCCCCGAGGGACCAGGCTCGGCCGACACCGACACCGACACCGACACCGACACCGCGGCCGGCACCGATACGGTGGCCGACACCGGCACGACCGAACCCGGCCGGGTCGGAACTTCATCTCGAACGTCCGGCTCGGAAACGGCCGGTGCGCCCGAAAACCGCACGACGACCGACGCACATCCCGAGCGCGCCGCCGCGGTTTCCGACGCGGATGCGCCGGGCGACTCCGGCTCACCCGATGCCGCGGCCGCTGCGGCCCCGGCAGCACCGGATGCGGCCGGTCCCGATGAGGGCGACACCTCAACGGCCGCAGGCGCTGTCGAAGGGCTCAATCCCGCCGAGGCGCAGGACGATCTGGATGCCTCTGGCCGCGAACGAAAGCCGTCGGACAAGGTCGAGCTCGACGGCCCGGCCCTCGAGAACAACGAGATGCGTCGGGGCACCGAGGACCTGCAGGCGAGTGAGGACAGCATCGCGGACGCACGGGAGTACGCCGCTGACGTCCGGAGCCACACCCTCCCCGGCACTTCACCGACCGGTCTCTAGCAGTCGCGGCGCGGGTCCCGCTCTGGAGTCGCGCAGACAGGGATCGTCCCCTCGTGGGTCCGCACCGGGATCCAGTGCCGCGGGTGCAGGGAATTCGCGCTGTGCAGCCGGGTTCTCCCTGCACCAGTGGCAGTAAGCGCGGGGACCCGGCGCCAGTTCGCTGCTGTACTGCTCGCACGGTCAGGAGGCGGCGGGAAACTGTGCGCGCGAACCAGTTTGCCGTCCACAGAGGCGAAGGTGTACCCGGTTTCGAGGTTGCCCCTTCGACCTGCCCAGATGACAATCCTGTCATAAACCCCCGAAACGGACAACGGTCCGGGAGCCTCGGCGCTTGGAGTCTGCAGCCCGCCGCTCCAGTCCTCAGGGGGAACCATGCGATCCTTTGCCCGCCCACCCGTCAACCGGGCCACGAGGCGCCGCTCGGCGCGGCCGGCCGTTCTCGTCCTGGCCGTGGTGCTTGCGCTGCTGGTCAGCGGGCTCAGCCCGAAGTGGGGGTTGCGCAACCTCTTCCAGCCCGATGCGGCCGAGGCCGCGGTCCCCACCAGCGCCACCGACGAGACCAAGGTGCCGCACTACTTCGGCCCGTACCCCAACTGGGCGAACAGCCCGCAGACGTTGGCGGACGCGATGGTGAAGATCAGCGTCGGAACACCGACGCCGGTGTCGTTCGGTAACCCGCTGACGGAGCGCTTCTACGCGACCGACTACGCCAAGCCGAACGGTCAGATGGGCCCGGTGCTGGTGGTTCTCGATCACGCCAAGCTCCCGGCCGGCACCCTCAACGACTTCAAGAGCTGGAACCAGGGCACGGCCGGCGCAAGCCCGACCACCTCGGCGGGCAGCGTGTTCCACGCGTTGGTACTGCACCCCACCGCTACGGCGGGGGAGTACACGGTTGTCTACGCGAGTGATCAGCTGACCGTACCGACGCCCACGGTGACCACCGGAGAGGTCGCCACCTACCCCGTTCCACCGGTGACCGTCCAGCAGGACGACGTCATCGGCTTCTACGGCCAGGGGATCCCACTCGACACCGGCGCCCCCGCCAACGGCGACACGCTGAGCACGCCGGCCACTGCCGACCCGACGCTCGCTGCCGCCGTCGCCCCGGGCAAGGACAGCACGGTCAAGCTGGGCGACCCGAATTACCCCGACTTCTCCCACGACCGCACGTACTCCTTCGCCGCCGATGTCACCCCGACGATCGCCGACCCGGGCACGGGCGCGGAAGCGACCGCGTCCGTCGACCCGAAAACCGGTGCCATCTCCGGGGTGACCGTGACCAGCCCGGGCGCCGGTTACGCGGTTCCGCCCACCGTGGAGATCACGACCGCCGGCGTCACACCGACCGCGGTCGCGCACGCCACCGCCACCATCGCCACCGGCGTGATCACCGGCATCGACGTCAACGAGACCGGCTACGGCTTCATCGCGCCGACCGCGACCTTGACGGGCGGGAACCCCACCGCGGGCTCCGAGGCGCACGCGCTCGCCAGCGGAACCGTCGACAACCTGCAGCTGACTTCCGGTGGCAAGGGCTACCAGGCCCAGCCGCTGGTGAACATCTCCAAGCCCGACCTCGCCGACGGTGAGCAGGCCACCGCCAGCGCGACGATGGACGCCAACGGCGTGGTCACTGCCGTGGACATCGCCAACGCGGGCAGCGGGTACACCGCCGCGCCGACCGTGACCATCACCGACGCCAGCAAGACCGCTCCCGACCAGGAGGCCACCGTCAAGGCCACCATCGGCGTCACCCGCATCGACGTCACCGACGGCGGCGCGGGTTACGACTCGGCACCGACCGTGACGATTGCCGACACGGTGGGCACGGCCGACAAGGGCGCCAGCGCCACCGCTCGGGTCGCCGTCAAGGGCTCGGTCACCGGGGTCACCGTGACCGCTCCCGGCGCGGGCTATCTCACCCCAGGGATCAAGAAGTTCGTCGACACCCTGCCCGGCCAGGACGAGGCCGGAGCCAACGATCTGGGCCAGTACATCCCGACCGCGAAGCCCGACACCACCACCTATCCCGGCACCGACTACTACGAGATCGCGGTGGTCCAGTACCGGGAGAAGATGCACCGTGACCTGCCCGCCACCCTGCTGCGCGGCTACGTGCAGCTCTCCACCAGCGTCGTGCCGGGTAAGAGCCTCCCCCTCGCGAACGCGAACCTGGACCCGAACAAGCCCGGCACCCCCGTCGCCGGCGGCTACACCGCCGTGGACAAGCCGCACTACCTCGGCCCGACAATCGTGGCCACCAAGAACCGTCCGGTGCGAGTGCTGTTCCGCAACCTGCTGCCCACCGGCGTCGATGGGGACCTGTTCCTCCCGGTCGACACCTCGGTGATGGGTGCCGGCGCGGGCCCGAAGATGATGTCCTTGGACGCGAACGGCGTGCCCAAGGACATGGCGGCCGACGAGCAGAGCCCGTTGGACGGCGTCCGCAACCCGATGTGCGGGAATACACCGAAGCCCACCACGTGCTACTCGGAGAACCGCGCGACGTTGCATCTGCACGGCGGCATCACCCCGTGGATCAGCGACGGCACGCCGCACCAGTGGACCACCCCGGTCGGCGAGAACACCGCGTACCCCAAGGGTGTCAGTGTCAGCAACGTGCCGGACATGCCGGACCCCGGCCCCGGCGCGGAAACGTTCTTCTACACCAACCAGCAGAGCGCGCGGATGATGTTCTACCACGACCACGCGTGGGGCATCACCCGGCTGAACGTCTACGCCGGCGAATTGGCCGGCTACATGATTACGGACGACACCGAGAAGGCGCTCACCGCTCCGGGCGGGGCCCTTGATGGACTGGGCATGGGTACCGCGCTCACCATCCAGGACAAGACCTTCGTGCCCAGCGCAGAGCGGATGGCCCAGCTGGACCCGACGTGGGACGCAAAGAAGTGGGGCAGCGAGGGCAACCTCTGGCAGCCGCACGTCTACATGCCCGCGCAGAACCCCGGCGACCCCAGCGGGATGAGCGCGTTCGGCCGCTGGTTCTACGGACCCTGGTTCTGGCCGCCGGCAAAGGACGCGAAATACCCCCCGATGGCGAACCCGTACTTCGATCCGAATTGTGACCCGAACGTGGCCGACTTCTGCGAACCGGCGCTGGTCCCCTCGACCCCCAACAATTCGGTCGGCATGGAGGCCTTCCACGACACCCCGGTCGTCAACGGCACCGCGTACCCGACTACGACGATGGACCCGAAGAGCTACCGCTTCCGCATCCTCAACGGCTCGGACGACCGGTTCTGGAACCTGTCCTGGTACGTCGCCGACCCCGCGACGGGCACCGAGGTGGCCCTGAAGGCCAGCGAGGTCCAGGCGGCGCTGACCGATACGTCGATCTCGCCGACCCCGGACACCGCCAAGAGCCCGAAGGGGCCGGACTGGATCCAGATCGGCAACGAGGGTGGCTTCCTGCCGACCCCGGCGGTGGTTCCCGCTCATGAGACGACGTGGATTACCGACCCGACCCGGTTCGATGTCGGCAACGTGGACCAGCACTCGCTGCTGCTCGCCCCGGCCGAACGGGCCGACGTGATCGTCGACTTCTCGGCCTACCGCGGCAAGACGTTGATCCTCTACAACGACGCCCCGGCGGCGTTCCCCGGCCGGATCCCCGGCTACGACTACCGCGCCGGCGGCCCAGATCTGAGTCCCGGTGGCGCGCCGACGACCCTGCCCGGGTACGGACCCGACACGCGGACGGTCATGCAGGTCAAGGTCTCCACAGCGGCGCCCGCGGTTGCCTTCGACCGGCCGAACACCACGGCCGACCGGATGGGCACGCTGATGGCGGCGTTCGACCACCACCTTGATGCCGCCGGCAAACCCGCCGGGATCTTCGAGTCCGGCCAGAACCCGATCGTGGTCGGCCAGGCCGCGTACAACGGGGCGCTCGGAACCACGTTCGTCGGCGCTGGGGCGTGCAACGCACCAGGCGCTCCGGCGACGACCAAGTGCGACGGCTTCGCGCGGATCGCCGAGCAGGGCGGGGACACGTTCAAGTTCGACACCCTGTCCGGCGCCCAGATGGGCGTGACGTTGGAGGGTAAGGCCGTCCACGACGAGATGAACTCGGCGAACTTCGACGAGTGGGGCCGAATGAGCGGCAACATCGGGCTGGAGGCGCCGGGAGCGACACCGCTGCTGCAGAACATCATCTTGTATCCCTACGTGAACCCGGCCACCGAAATCCTCGACGGGACGAAGTCCACCGACCCCCTGAAGGTCACCCCGGTCTCGGCCGCGGCCCCGGACGGGACACAGATCTGGAAGATCACCCACAACGGCGTGGACACCCATCCACTGCACTTCCACCTGAACGACGTGCAGGTGCTCAACAGGGTCACCTGGGACAACATCATCATCCCGCCGGACCCGACCGAGCTGGGCTGGAAGGACACGGTCCGGGTGAGTCCACTCGAGGACACCATCGTCGCGGTGCGGCCGATCGTGCCGAAGCTCCCGTTCGCCATCCCGGACAGCAACAGACCGCTCAACCCGATGATGCCGCTGGGCGCCAAGGGCACGACGACCGGCGCCAACGGGTCCGAGGCGGGCTTCAACAACACCGACACCAGCGGTAATCCCATCGACCCGATCGTCAACGCGATGACCAACTTCGGCTGGGAGTACGTCTGGCACTGCCACATCCTCAGCCACGAGGAGATGGACATGATGCGTCCGATCACCCTGGCGGTGCCTCGAACGCTGGCGGACAAGCCGGTGGTCACCTTCACCAAGCCGGCCAACGGGATCGCCCTCAGCTGGACCGACGGCACACCTGTGTCGATGATCGATCCGACCAACTGGGGGAACCCGAAGAATGAGATCGGGTACCGGATCGAGCGTGCACCAATGACCAACGCCGGGGTCGGGACGTACGCCAAGATCGGCACCGCGCTGGCGAACGTGACCAGCTACACCGACACCACTGCCGGCACGGCCCCCTTGGCCTACCGGGTGATCGCCTTCAACGCGGCGGGGGATTCCGTCTCCGCTCCGGTGTTGGCGGGTTCCACCACCCCGACGGTGACCAACCAGAACCCCGCACCCGGGGCCACCGGTGTCGCGCTCGGGACGACAAGAAACCGGACGCCCATGACGGTCACGTTCAGCGAAGCCGTCACCGGGGTCAGCAACACCAGTTTCACGTTGAGGCAGGGCACCACGGCCGTTCAGGCTTCGGTGAACTACACCACCGCAACGCGGACGGCGACCCTCATCCCGGCGGCACCGCTCGCCGCTGACAAGCCATACACGCTCTCGTTGACCACGGCGATCAAGAGTGTGTCGGGCGGATCGCTGGTGGCGACGAGCTGGGGCTTCATCACCGGCCCCAGTCCCACGGTCACCACCACCAACCCGACCAACGGAGCCACCGGAGTCGGCCTGGGGACCACCACCGCGCGGACCCCGCTGACGGCGACCTTCAGCGAGGCCGTGACCGGTCTGCCCACAGCCGCGGCCAGCACGCCCAACTTCACCCTGAAGCTGGGAACGGTGACCATCGCCACGAAGGTGGTCTACAACACCAACACCAGAGTTGCGACCCTCACTCCTGATGGGCCGTTGACAGCTGATCGCACCTACACGCTGTCTGTGTCAGGCGCGATCAAGGACGTGGCCGGTAACCCGCTCACCGCCAAGACGTGGACCTTCACCACAGGTCCCGCCCCTACCGTGACCGCCCGGACACCTGCGCCCAACGCCACCCGGGTCAGCCGGACGGCGAACATCACCGCAACCTTCAGTGAGGCGGTGACCGGTCTGCCGGCGACCGCCGCGGCGAGCGGGAACTTCACGATCAGGCGGACGTCGAGCGGTGCATCGTTCGCCTCGGTGGCCAGCTACAACAGCACGTCGCATGTGGCGACGCTCAACCCGAGCGGCACCTTGCTGGCCAACACCCAGTACACGGTCACCCTCAGCAGCGGGATCAAGGACACCGCGGGCAACCTGCTGGCTCCCGTCACCTGGACGTTCAGGACCGGCGCCAACTAGCGCCCCTTCGAACGCACCACCGCCGCCCGGGGTCGGGGCCGGGCGGCGGTCGGTGCCCGGCCGTTCGCGCTCGATGTTGCACCAGGGGGGAGCTCGATGTTGCACCAGGGGGAGACGATCGTGTCGAGACTGACAAACCGCAGGCACCGGTCCGCACAAGGCGTGCGGGCCGGGGGCGTGCGAACCCGGGGATTCCTGGTCCGCCGGCTCGTCGGGCTGTTGCTGGCGGCGCTGGCCCTGGGCCTGGCGCTGCCAGCATCACCGGCCTCGGCGCACGCTGGGCTGCTGTCCACCGACCCGACGGAGGGTGCGGTGCTGGCGATCTCGCCGAGTTCGGTGGCGTTCACCTTCGACGAGCCGGTCGTCCTCGTCCCTGACGGCTTCCAGCTCTACGACGGCAGCGGTGGCCACGAAAATGTGCGCGCCGAGGCGTTCGACGCGACTGTCCGAGCCACCCTGCCGCCCGACCTTGTGACGGGGAGCTACGTCCTGGCCTGGCGCGTGGTGTCCGACGACGGCCACCCCGAGTCCGGGGTGCTGTCCTTCGCCGTGGGCCAGGCCGCCGCGTCGGTCCCGACCGTTGCCGAGAGTGACACCGGATCGGTGGTGGTCCTGTACGGGTCACTCACCGCTCTGGGCTATCTGGCCCTGTTCGGCCTGGTGGGCCTCACTGTGTTCGACCTCTTCGTCGCCCGCACCACGACGGCGGGTCGCCGGTTGCCCCGGGTGGCCGCCATCACCGCTGTCAGCGCCTACGTCGTGCTGGTGCCCCTCACCGCGGTGCGGGAACAGGGCCTCGCTCTCGGCGCCCTGGTGAACCCTGCGGTCGCCACTACGGGCTGGTCGGACTCAGCCGCGCTGACACTGGTGCTCGCCTCCTCCGGGATTACGTTGATGCTGCTCCGGACCCGGCTGCCGGGCCGGACCGGTTTCTGGGCCGGGACGGTGGGGGCCGGGGTCGCCCTGCTTTCGGTGCTACCAGTGGGTCACACCCGGACTTTCGAGCCCCGCTGGCTGATGATGGGCGCTGATCTGGTCCACGCCGCGACAGCAGCGGTCTGGATCGGTGGCCTTCTCGCTCTCGTCCTGTACCTGGTTCGCGCCCGGCGCAGCCATGGAGACCCGGCCGAGGCCGCTGTGGTGCTGGGCCGGTTCTCCACCGTCGCCGGTGGCCTCGTCGTGCTGTTGGGCGTCACCGGGACCATCCTCGCCGTGGTGGTCGTCGGGTCTGTGCCGGCCCTCGTGGGCAGTTCCTATGGTCGGCTGCTACTCATCAAGTTGAGCCTGGTCGCGGTGATCGGCGGGCTTGCGGCGTGGAATCGGTTCTGGCTCGTCCCCCGCCTGGCACGCGATGGCATCTCCGGGCGGACCTGGTCCCGGCTGGCCACGGCCATCCGCCTGGAGGCGATCGGGCTGGTGCTGGTCCTCGGGCTCACGTCGGCACTGACCCTGCAAAACCCGCGGGCCACAGACACTGTCGCCGGCCCCGCTCCAGCTGTGACCGAGGAGCCCGCTCAGGCCGGGACCACGGTCCTCGCCGACCTCGGCACCGGCCACCTGACCGGCCGGTTCAGCCCAGGCGCCGCGGGGGTCAACGTCATCACCTTTGACCTCAGCGACGCCGAGGGCATCGCGATTGTGCCGCTGGGCATGCCGCAGGTCAGTGTGGCCGAGCCCAACCTGAGTCTCGGACCTCTGTCCGCCGAGGTCGAGCCCGGCGAAAAGCCGGGCAGCTACCGGGCTGTGGTTGTGGTACCTGTTGCGGGTCAGTGGAAGATCACCGCTGCGGTACGGGTCAACGAGGTCGAGCAGCCCGCGGCCGTGGCCGATGTGATCGTCGTGGGCTGAGTCGGGCCGGTCCCGGCCGAGCGTGCCAGGACGACGGGTGCGTGTCTGAGACCCGTTGCAGAACAGAATGTCCGTCAGATGCGGGCGTCCACCAGGTCGCTGCGAGGATCGTTGTCGACCGCACCGGAGGGGGTGCCGGCGAGTGGGGCGGGCGTGGGGCGTACCGGGAATCGGAGCGTGAAGGTGGTCCCTTGACCGAGCGTGCTGGCGACCGAAACGGTGCCGCCACGGGCTTGCGTGATGGCCTTGACGATGGCCAGGCCCAGCCCGCTGCCGGCCTGATCGCCGGCGGTGGACGAGGTCTGGAAGATCTCGAACACGGTCTGCAGATCGGCGGCGGGAATGCCAGCGCCGGAGTCCCTGACCGTCAGCACCAGATCGCCGCCCCGGATGTCCGCCGTCATGGCGATGGTGTCTCCCGGAACGGTGAACTTGACCGCATTCTCGAGCAGGCAGTCGAGCATGGCCTCGAGACGCTCGTTGTCCCCCTGCACGGTGCCGACGGCGCTGCGCGCACTCCAGGTTCGGTCGGCGGTGACCGACCACCGGCGCAGGATGTCGGCCAACATCCTGTCGACGTCAACCGGTTCCGGAGTCGACGGCTCCACGACACGGAACAGGGTGAGCAGGTTGGTCGCCAATGTGGAGGCCTTGACCAGTTCTGTCACCACCAGATCGGCGTCCTCGCGCACCGTGGGCTCGGTCGATTGATCGGCAATGAGTTGCGCATACCCCCTGGCAATCGTCAGCCTGGTCCGTACCTCGTGTGAACCGAACCGGGCCGCGATCTCCCGCTGCTCGCTGCGCTGACGGTCTGCCTCCTGCAGTGCCCGTAGCCGGGCCTGCGCGGCCCACTGCCGGTTCACGTGCCAGATCAGCAACGAGACGATGCCGCTCATCAGGACGATCTCGCTGCATTCCTCCCAGCCGATGATCCCCGACGCGGCATGGCGGACGAGGGCGACGCCGGTCACTGCCGTGATGACGGCGCAGACGACCAAGGTGGCACGCCGGGGCCAGGGGCATAGTCCGTAGAGCAGCGCGAAACTGGCCCAGACGAGGTGATAGGGAATGGTTTCCTGGCCGGGCAACGCGAAGGTGAGATAGCAGTTCACTCCTGCGAACACCGCCCAGGCGGCGAAGAGGACTGCTTTAAGCCGTGATCCGATACCCGACATTGCGCACCGTTTCGATTTTGTCGTTCGACAGTTTCCATCGCAGCCTGCGCACGCAGACGTCGACGACGTTCGTGCCGGTGTCGAACTTCGTCCCCCAGACCCGCTCCAGCAGCTCGGCACGGGTACAAGGCTCGGGCGCTCGCTGGAGAAGATAGGACAGCAGCACGAATTCCCTTTGGGTCAAGGGGATCCGACGCCCGTCGACCACGACTTCCCGCTGCTGCACATCGATCTCGACACCGGAGCTGCGGAGATAGCGGTTGACCGTCGCGGCCGATGCCTGCGATGGCGCGGGCGACCGGATGCGGGTGTTGACCCGGGCGAGTAGCTCCGCGTTGGCGAAGGGCTTGGCCAGGAAATCCACGGCGCCGCCGACCAGGACGCCGACCCTCGTTGCCACCTGCGTCATCGAAGACAGCACCAAGACGCGACTGCAGGGGCGACACGTCATCAGTTCGGCGAGGACATCCTCGCCGCGCCTGTCCGGCAGGACCAGGTCGAGAACTATCAAGTCAGGATCGACCTGGCGGATTGCTGTCAGGGCGTCCGCCGCCGTACCCGCCACGGTGACCGCATAGCCCGCCCCGCCGAGGATGCGGCCGAGAAGTTGAGCCAGCACGGGCTCGTCCTCCACGACCACGATGCGGTTCACGTCGGTGTCCGTGCCTTCCCCTGTATTTGCTTGGTGGCGGCTTCGCTACTAGGAGTCATCGAGCCCGGAGACAACTGCTCTTTTCGGGCAATCGTCAGTGAGGTATAACACGATGGCTGACTCGGCGTCGCAGGCAGTGACCCGAAAGAGAAGCAAGTTAGCTCGAACGAGATTCTGTCGGCGTCTGACAGATCCAGTTGGGCCGAATTGTGGGCACTGTTTTGTCGACACCGGCGAAAAGGGTGACGCGTGAGGCCGCCGTTGGCAGGATCCGTGGGGCAGGGTTCGGCGACCGGTCACGGGCCGGATGAGGACCGGCTCGGCTGTCCTGTGTTACAGACCGTTCGAACGGCAACTCGCGCCGGTCATTGACTCCCGGCCGCCGGAGATCCGCTCGGTGGGTGGACCGCCAGCAGCTCCGCCAGGTTGATGCCGTACTGCTCGAAGCGGTCCGGATGCGGCGGGAAGCCCTGAGCGCGAACCAGTTTGCCGGCCACCGAGGTGAAGATGTCCTCGGTCTCCACGACGCCGCCCTCCACCCTGCCCGGCAAAGCCACGATCTCGCGGACCCTCCGCGAGCCGTCTGGTTCCACACCGACCTGCACCACCAGGTCGATGCACGCGGCCACTGTGGGCACCACGAACGAATCGGTGACGTTCTCGCCCGCGAGCAGCGGCAGCGTGCACAACTTGACGACGGCTTCACGCGCCGAGTTCGCATGCACCGAGCACATCCCTGGCAGCCCTGAATTCAAGGCGATCAACAGGTCGAGGGATTCCTCCTGACGGACCTCGCCGACGATCATCCGGCTGGGTCGCATCCGCAGCGCCTCCTTCACGAGTCGGCGCAGCCGGATCTCTCCGTGCCCCTCGAGATTCGGCTGGCGTGTCTGCATCGCGACCACATCCGGCAGATTCGGCCGGAGCTCGAAGACCTCCTCACAGGTGATCACCCGCTCGCGGGCGGGGATCGAGTTGATCAGTGTGTTCAGCAGCGTCGTCTTCCCCGCCTGGGTGCCGCCGGCGACGATGATGTTCAATCCCGCCGTGACCGCGCCCTCGAGGAAACGCGCGGCGTGCGCGGTGATCGTCCCCAGCGCGACCAGGTCGTCCAGCCCGTTCGCAGCGACCACGAACTTGCGGATGTTCAGGCTGAGGTGGTCGCGGGTGATGTCAGGGATCACCGCATGCAGCCGACTGCCGTCCGGCAGCAGCGCGTCGACGAACGGCGATGAGAGGTCCAGTCGGCGACCGGAGGGCTTGAGCATTCGCTCGACCAGATCCCGCACGTCGTCGGACGACAGGACCACCGTGGTCAGTTCCGAGCGCCCGTTGCGGGCGATGAACACCCGGCCGGGTTGGTTGATCCAGATCTCCTCGACCGTGGGGTCTTCCAGGAACCGTTGCAGGGGGCCGAATCCCGCGAGTGAGTCGAAGACATGCCGGATCGCGCCGGGCCGGTCCAACAGGGGCGGGAGCGCCGACATCGGCACCCGTTCCTCGTAATGGGCGATCACTTCGTCGATCAGCGAGCGGGTCGAGCGGTGATCGACGACGGGATCGATGCCGCGGCGCCGGATGAGTTCGCGGACCTCGTCGTGGATGTGTTCGGTGGCGGTCGGGGCTGCCATCGCGGACTCCCTGCTCTGACGAAACCGGACCCGCGGGAATGGGCCACACCGTAGCCCGTGGCCGACGTGGCGGGCGATTTGTCCACAAACGGGATTCGCCGCCCCAGCAAACGGTTCTCGCTCCACTCGAAGCGAGGAACATGCCATGGCGGACCGGCGCTGCGAAGAGCTTCTCCCACGGTGGAGTGACGTGTCCGACGCGCCCCACCCCGGCATCCTGTTCACCGGTGACACGCATCGAGTTGGCGATTTCGGCCCCAAATTCGTTCGAGGAAGGACCACTTTCACCAACTCGAACGGCCCCTGCCCTGAACGGCGACCGGCCACATCAGCCTGGCGCCCGCGCTTTTGTCAGACTCTCCTCATGATCACCCGCACCGCCCTGACTCCACCGACCGGCCGAGCATCGGTATGACCGGCCCGAGCGGCGTCCGGACCGCGCCCGCGAACGGCGTCACCCTCGCGTACGAAACATTCGGGAACAGTGACGCGGTGCCGGTGCTGCTCGTCATGGGTCTCGGGACGCAGATGATCGCCTGGCACGACGAGTTCTGTGAGCTGCTCGCCGGCCGTGGCCACTACGTCATCCGGTTCGACAACCGGGACATCGGCCTGTCGACGCATCTCGACGACCTACCTTCCGGGAAGCCGGTCGGAGCCTTCATCAGCCGCCGGCCGCCCTATTTCGTTGCCGACATGGCCGACGACGCCGCTGCCCTGCTCACCGAACTGGCACCTGGCGGAGCGCACATCGTCGGGGTGTCGATGGGTGGCTGCATCAGTCAGTCACTGACCCTGCGGCACCCATCGCTGGTGCGCAGCCTCACCTCCATCTCGTCGAGCACAGGTTCACGCCGAGTCGGTCGGCCGCGCCTCGACATCGCGAGGACGATGCTCACCCGCCGCGCCGCGACCAGCAGGTCGGAGGCGATCGCGTTGAGCGTCGCGACGTGGCGACGCATCGGATCGCCCGGGTACCCGTTTGACCTGGCGCGGGTCGAGCGGTTGGCGGGCGAGGCCTACGACCGGCGGTACGACCCGGCCGGCGTCTCGCGGCAGTTCGCCGCCATCCTCGGCTCGCCCGACCGGACCGCTGATCTCGCGACGGTGTCGGTCCCGACGCTGGTGATGCACGGCGAGGCGGACCCGCTGATCACCGTCTCCGGTGGCATCGCCACCGCCAAGGCCGTTCCCGGCGCCGAGCTGATCACCTTTCCCGGGATGGGTCACGACATGCCGGAACTGCTCTGGCCGCGGTTCGTCGAGGCGATCGCCGGCGTCACGGCGATGGGGGAGCAGGCGCGCCGCTGACCACCGAACCAGCGCGGCGCTGCGAAACGCCCTGCTCCTACAGTGGCCCGATGCCCGACCAGCCGACCCAGACCCGCCAGCAGACCGAGAACAAAGACCGGGCGCCAGGGACGAAGGGCCAGCCGTACGCGGACGACCTCGCGCTCGCGCTCCGGATCGCCGACGAGGCCGACGCCATCAGCCTCCCGCGGTTCGGTGCCGCGGACCTCCGGGTGGACGCCAAGCCGGACCTGACGCCGGTGTCGGATGCCGACCTCGCGGTGGAGACGGCCATCCGCGCGGTGCTGGCGCGGGAGCGACCGGGCGACGACATCGTCGGTGAGGAGTTCGGCGAGACCGCGCCGCAGGGGGCCGGACGGCGGTGGGTGCTGGACCCGATCGACGGGACGAAGAACTTCGTCAGGGGCGTGCCGGTGTGGGCCACCCTGATCGCGCTGCTGGATGGCGATGAGTTCGTGGTCGGCGTCGTGTCCGCGCCCGCGCTGGCCCGCCGGTGGTGGGCCGCGGCGGGATCGCCGGCCTGGGCCCGATTTGCCGATCACGAGCCCAGGCAGTGCCGGGTGTCCGGTGTCAGCGACCTCGCGGACGCGTCGGTGTCCTACTCCGACCCGGCCGAGTGGCGCCGGACCGGTCGGCACGCCGGCTTCGAGGAGCTGCTGGAGAAGTGTTGGCGGACAAGAGCTTACGGCGACTTCTATTCCTACATGCTGGTGGCCGAGGGAGCCGTCGACATCGCGGCGGAGCCGGAACTGAGCCTGTGGGATGTCGCCGCCCTGGTGCCCATCGTGACAGCGGCCGGTGGTTCGCTGACGTCGATCGACGGTCAGCCATCCGGCGGCAACGCCGGCAGTGCGCTGGCGACGAACGGCCTGCTGCACGGGCCGGTGCTGGCTCTGCTGGGCAGGTGACGGTTCGCCCGCAGGACGGCGGGTGATCGCGGCAAAGGCTTCGCAGCGAAGGCGGACCCAGCGGGTCGACCACTCCGTAGGACGCGCAGGTCACGTAGTCATAACGGCTCAGCGCTTACACTCCTACTTCGTGATTCATTTGTCGCACGTCTCCAAGTTCTACAAGGCCTCGACAAGGCCGGCCCTCGACGACGTCACGATCGACGTCGACAAGGGCGAATTCGCCTTCGTCATCGGGCCCTCCGGGTCGGGCAAGTCGACGTTTCTGCGCCTGCTGATCCGGGAGGACGTGCCGACCTCCGGCTCGGTCGAGGTGGACGGCCAGGACCTCGTCCACCTGCGCCGCTCGAAGGTCGCCGCTCACCGACGCCGGCTCGGCTGTGTCTTCCAGGACTTCCGGTTGCTGACCAACAAGACCGTCGAGCAGAACGTCGGCTTCGCCCTCGAGGTCATCGGCCGCTCCCGGGCGTCGATCAAGCAGACGGTTCCCGAGGTACTCCAGATGGTCGGGCTCGACGGCAAGGCCAACCGGCTGCCGCACGAACTCTCCGGCGGTGAACAGCAGCGCGTGGCCATCGCCCGGGCATTCGCCAACCGGCCGATCCTGCTGCTCGCGGACGAGCCGACCGGAAACCTCGACCCGGATACCAGCGCGGACATCATGCTGCTGCTGGAGCGGATCAACCGCACGGGAACAACTGTGCTGATGGCGACACACGACAACACCATCGTCGACTCCATGCGGCGGCGGGTCATCGAACTGCAGCTCGGCAAGGTCGTCAGGGACGAAGCGCGCGGCGTGTACGGGGTGGGCCGGTAACCGCAACACCGATCCATCCACCAGCCAGGGCGGCACACGAGAGGAACACATGCGCGCCGGATTTGTCGTCACCGAGGTCCTGAACGGATTTCGCCGCAACATCACCATGACCATCGCCATGGTGCTCACCACTGCGATCTCGCTCGGCCTGCTCGGCGGCGGCCTGATCATCGCCAGGATGACCGACCAGATGCGGGACATCTACGGCGACAAGGTCGAGGTCACGATCTACCTGACGCCCGACCAGTCGGCGCAGGACCCGGACTGCCGCGAGTCACCGTGCCAGGACATCAGCCAGCAACTGCAGGCCAACACCGACGTCGAAACCGTCGACTACGAGAGCCAGGCCGCCGCGTTCGAGCGGTACAAGCAGCAGTTCGCCGGTCAGCCGGAGCTGCTCGAGATCGGCACCGCTGAGGCACTTTCCGCCTCGTTCCACGTCAAATTGTTCGACCCGCAGAATTACCGGATCATCGCCGAGCAATTCGATGGCAAACCCGGTGTGCAATCCGTGGCGGACCAGAGTGCTTTCCTGGACCGCCTTTTCAGCCTGCTCAACGGCGTCCGGAACGCGACGATCATCGTCGCGTTGATCCAGGCGCTGGCCGCCCTGTTGCTGATCTCGAACATGGTGCAGGTGGCCGCCTACACCAGGCGGACCGAGACGGCGATCATGCGACTCGTCGGTGCGTCCCGATGGCGGACCCAACTGCCGTTCATGCTCGAGGCGGTGATCGCCGGCGTGGTCGGTGCGGCGCTGGCCATCGGCGGGCTGGTCGCTGCCAAGTTCCTCTTCGTCGACCAGGCACTCGGGCCGGTGATCAGATCGGGGATCCTGCCGGAGATCGACGGGGCGACCCTGGTGTGGGTGTCGCCCATCCTGTTGGCGATCGGCGCCGGACTTGCTGCCGTCTCGGCCTACGTGACGCTCCGGTTGTACGTCCGGCTGTAGCGCACCAGTTGGTGGTGCAAGCGCCGAAACCGCTGGCGCCACCGCTTACCCTGGACAAGCCATGGCCACGAACACCACTTCCAGCAGACCGACGCGACCGACCCGCAGCAGCAATCGCCCCGCGGGTCGGCAGATCATCGCGACCAATCGCAAGGCGCGCCACGACTACACGATCATGGACACCTTCGAGGCGGGCATCGCGCTGACCGGCACGGAGGTCAAGTCGCTGCGGGCCGGGCGGGCGTCGCTGGTGGACGGGTTCGCCACCGTCAGCGATGACGAGCTCTGGCTGCGCAACGTGCACATCGCGGAATACGCCGAGGGCACCTGGACCAACCACGCCCCCCGCCGGCCCCGCAAGCTGCTGATGCACCGGTTGGAGATCACCAAACTCGCTGCCCGGCTCCGCGAGGGCGGCCTCGCGCTGATCCCGCTGTCGCTGTACTTCATCGACGGCAAGGTGAAGGTCGAACTCGGGCTGGCCAGGGGCAAGAAGGACTACGACAAACGCCAGACGATGGCCAAGCGGGACGCCGCGCGCGAGCTGGAGCGGTACGCCGGCCGCCGTTCCAAGGGCATGTCGGACTGAGATGAACACCAGCCTGCAACGAGCGACGCCACCACTGCCGTCCTGATGGCATGACCACACTGCGGCGCGCCGCCGGCATCCTGCTGCTCGGTGCGCTGCTGGCCGGGTGCGCGGGCACGACCATCGCGGGCACCGCAGGCCCGGTCGACGGTGTCGGCCCCGTCGACACCGACCCTCCGTATGTCAGCACCTGCGAGGCCACCTTGGACCCGCTGAAGCCCGGTGCGACAGTGCCAACCCCGACCGGCCGGCCGATGATCACCATCACCCAGGGCACGAACGCCTGGATCGCAAGCGGGCGGACGCAGCCGTACGCGGTCGCTGTCTACCAGGACGGCACGGCCATCCGCAGCGAGGACCTCGGCACATCCGGGGAGCCGCCGGCCACCCTCACCATCGGCCGGATCGAGCCGTGCGCGCTGGCAACCGACAGCGCGGAGATCGTCGCGCTGGCCGCGAGCGATGTCGGCGAACCGCTGGTCACCGACCAGGGCACGACGACCGTCACGCTGCACCAGCCCGCCGGCGATGTCGTGGTGGCCGCGTACGCGCTGGGGGTCGGCGACGACAATGTGTCCGCGCCCCAGAAGGCCGCCCGGCAGCGCCTGACCGCGGTCATCGAGCACCTCAGGAGTGCCATGGCGGACACCAGTCCCTGGACCCCTGACCGCCTCCGGCTGACCAGCTACGGGGTGCCGGCTGACACGTCCGGCGCACTCGACTGGCCGCTGGAACGGAGCATCGAGCGAACGCTCGGCAACGACGACCCGCAGTGCGCAATCCTGAGCGGTGCTGACGCCGGCGCCGTGCTGGACAGTCTCGGTGCGCGTTCCGCCTCCTCGAGCTGGACCGATGGCGACAGCACGCTGGTGCTCGCGCTCGGCCCGCTCGTGCCCGGCCAGCAGGGCTGCCCGTCCTGAGCGATTCGGCCTCCACTTACCGCCTTCGGACCGCGTAATTCAGGTGGGTCACCCGCTGTGTCGGCTCGACCCGCACCTGCTCCAGCGCAACGCGGCTCGCGTCGACGCCGTCGAACAGCCGGATCCCGGATCCGAAGAGCACGGGCGAGAGCGCGATGGCGAACTCGTCGATCAGGGCTGCGTTGACGTACTCCAGAATCGTCGCGCCGCCGCCCGCGATCCGGACGTCCCGGTCGCCGGCAGCGTCACGAGCCCGGTCGAGGGCGGCCTCGATGCCGTCGTTGACGAAGTGGAAAGTCGTCCCTCCGAGCCGCTCCCAGGGGGCACGCTCCTCGTGCGTCACGACGAAGACCGGCGTGTGGAACGGCGCATCAGCCGGCCACAGCTGCTCGCCCGCGTCGAACATCCGCTTGCCCATCACGCTCACGCCGGTGCGCAGATGCGTGTCCCGCACGATGTCGTTGTCGCGCCCCTCTTCACCGCCCTTGCCGAGATTCAGGTTCTCCCGGAAGAACCGCTGCGGGAACACCCACCGCTGCAGTTCCATCCACTGTTTGCCCATCAGGTCCCCGAGGGATCCGGGCGCGATGAACCCGTCCAACGACATCGTCACGCTGAAGAACACCTTCCCGGCCATCAGTCCTCCCGCTGAGCGCGAACGATCTCGCTGACGTAGGCAGCCAGGTTGCCCAGAGTCTGCCGGCCGCCCTCGATGGCGTGGTACCTCTCGACCGCTTCATCGCGCAGTTCCCTGGTGGGGAAGACCGTCCGCATCTCGATCCAGGTCCCGCCGCCGTCGGGGGCGAAGGTCAGGACGGACTCGAAGGCGTTCGGGTCACCGCGGAACTCGCCGTGCAGCAGCGCGATCCGCGCCGGCGGTGCTATCTCGGTCCAGGTGATCCACTCCTGGTAGTCCGTGCCGTCCGGTCCGTGCATGACGAAGTCCCATTCCCCGCCGACCCGGAACTCGAACGCCCGCGTCGTGGTGGTGAATCCGTGTGGACCCCACCAACGGGACAGGTGCCGAACCCCCGTGAACGCCTCGAACACCAACTTTCGCGGCGCACTGATGGACCTCGAGATCACCACCTCCCGATCAGCCGTCGCCGACTGCGCGCCTGCCTTCCGTGCCGGCGCTTCTTGTCCCGATGCGCCCGGTCCTGCAGCGTTCATCAGCTCTCCTCCTGCCGTGCCTGCTCGAGGTCGCGCACGTACTCGTCCAGCCGGTCGAAGCTCTCGTTCCAGAACCGCTCGAACCCGCCGGTCCACTCGTGAACCGGTCGCAGCCCGCGGCCGTCGAGGCCGTACAGGCGTTGCTTGCCTGCCCTGCGGTCCCGCACCAGCCCGACTTCCCGGAGCACCCGCAGGTGTTTGGACGCCCCCGGCTGGGTCATTCCCAGCTCGCGGGCCAATGCGGTCACCGGCAGCTCGCCCGCGCGCAGCAGCACAAGGATTTCCCGGCGCTGCGGTTCGGCGATCGCGTTGAAGACGTCTGACGTCGTCGCTGCTCGTGCCATGGGGCCATCATATGCCCATATGAGCATGTGTCAATCGAAGAGGTTGCTCTTGGCCTCGGGCGAGCGGTGATCCGAAAGGAGCGACGCCAGACCGCGGGAACACGTATGATGGAGAAGCTGTTCTTCCCCTCGGGGGTGATCGGTCTCGACAGCGTTCGTCGAGTGAGGTGAAGCGGGCCGAGGAAGGCAACGATGATCTCGTTAACCATCCGTTGCAAAAAAATCAAGTGCCGACAACAGTCGCACTGAGTTCGCCCTCGCCGCCTGAGCGAGTAAGGACTCCGTCAGACCGGGGGCTCCTCCGCCCCGGATCCTGGCGCCAGCTAGGAGGATTACCGAAAGAGCCGGTCGCGGACTCTTTCGGGACAACAAACAGCGACTGGGCCTGTCGCACCAGCACGTCAGCATGACTGGTGGGGCCGAGTAGGGACATAGCGGACTGCGCCCGGAGAAGCCCTCACGAAGCAACGTTGGACGCGGGTTCAATTCCCGCCACCTCCACGAGCTCGTGGATGTACGACGAACGGCCCCACCGAGAGGTGGGGCCGTTTCTCGTTCCGCAGGGGATGGGCGCCAGGTCAGTCGTCGCCGAGCTTCGGTTCGGCGGCCCGCACGTCCTCCGGCACCGGTTCGGCGTCGGGCAGCGAACGGTCCGGGGCTCTCTGATCCGGGGCCTTCTGTTGCACCTTTTGCCGGGATTTCGGCCGCTTGTCGGGCTGCCGCTTGGCGGGCTTGTCGGTCGACCCGGGATTGGCCATCTCCGCGATGTCGCCCCGGAGCCTGTCCAGCTCCCCACGCAGGTAATCACGGGTGGCCACCTCGCCGATCGCCACCCGCAGCGCCGCCAGCTCCCGGGCAAGGAACTCGGTGTCGGCCTTGGTCTGCGCAGAACGGTTCCGGTCCTCCTCGAGGGTGACCCGGTCCCTGTCGTCCTGCCGATTCTGGGCCAGCAGGATCAGCGGGGCGGCGTAGGCGGCCTGCGTGGAGAAGGCCAGGTTGAGCAGGATGAACGGGTAGGGGTCCCACCGGTAGCTGACCGCGACGATGTTGATCGTGATCCACAAGATCACCAGCATCGTCTGCCAGAACAGGAACGTCCCGGTGCCCATGAAGCGGGCGAGTCCCTCCGAGAACCTGCCGAACGCCTCGGGGTCGATGTCCCAGGAGAAGCGCCGGCCACTGCGCGGCTGATCCAGCCGCCGCCGGGCGCGGGTGTCAGCCACGTGGCCCCCCGCGGTTCCCGGCACCGCTCGGCAGCTGCACGCTGACCGCGTCGGCCTGGCCGTCGTCCAGGCCTTGGTCCCTCCAGTTGTCGGGCAGCAGGTGATCCAGCACGTCGTCGACCGTGACGGCGCCGAGCAGGTGGTCCTCGTCGTCCACCACGGGTGCGCAGACCAGGTTGTAAGAGGCGAAGAACCGGGTGACGTCGGTGAGCGCGGCGTCGGGGGAGAGCCGGGCCATCTCGGTGTCCAGGGCGCCGGCGACCAGCTCGAACGGCGGCTCGCGGAGCAGCCGCTGGGTGTGCACGCAGCCGAGGTAGCGTCCCGTCGGCGTTGCCTGCGGTGGGCGGCAGACAAACACCATCGACGCCAGGGCGGGCGTCAGATCGGGCGAGCGGATCCTGGCCAGCGCCTCGGCGATCGTGGCGTCCGGCGTCAGGACGACCGGCTCCGGCGTCATCAGGCCACCCGCCGACTCCGAGGAGTACTGCAGCAGCCGGCGGACCGGCGCCGATTCCTCCGGCTCCATCAGGCCCAGCAGGCGTTCCTGGATGCCCTCCGGGAGCTCGGCCAGCAGGTCGGCCGCGTCGTCCGGGTCCATCGCTTCGAGGATGTCGGCGGCACGCGCCTCGTCCAGGTGGGCGAGCAGTTCCTGCTGGTCATCCTCGGAGAGTTCCTGGATCACGTCGGCCAGCCGGTCGTCGTCCATGGCATCGGCGACCTCGTACCGCAGCGCGGGGTCGAGGTCGCGCAGGATGCCGGCGGCGTCGGCCGCCCGCAATCCCTCGAACGAGGCAAGCACCTGGGGTGCACCGCGAACCGAGTGGCCGGTGAGTTCTGCCGGGTCCATTCCACGCACGTCCGTCCAACCGACGACCTGGACGGGAGCCCGGCGGACGATCCGGCGGGTGCGCTCCCGCACCGCGAGCCGGGACACCACCCAGTCCCGGCTGCGGGTCTTCTCGATCGCGACGTCGACCACGATCGCCGAGCTGGCTGTCGTGGCGAGCTGGACCCGGACGCCGATCAGCTGCCCGATCAACCGCAGCTCGAGGGTCCGCTGCTCGAACCGGCGGAGGCTGACCGATCCCGTGGTCAGCGCGATGGCCGCGGATTCCAAGCTGCCCACCCGCAACATGGGGACGAAGATCGGTCTCCTGCTCGGCAGATCCACCACGAGTCCGAGGACGCGTGGTGGCTTGCGGTCCAGCCGAAGTGCCACCACGATGTCCCGGACCTTGCCGATCGACTCACCACTCGGCCCGAATACCGGCAGTCCGGCGAGTTGGGCGACGAAGACGCGGGTATTTGGCGGCACGATGATCAGGTTAGGGCGCCGCGGGCCCAAGTTGATGCAAGGTCGGTGACAGCCCGGCGGTGAGCGGCACACAGCAAGTGAACAGCTGCCATGCGTAGGGTGGCGGGTTGTTCGAGATCCGAAGTCGAAATCAGAGGTTTCACATGCGCGTCCGCGCTCTGCTTCTCGCTGTCCCGCTGGTCATTCTCGCCGCCTGCTCGTCGGGCGGGGACACCGATTCGACCACCGGATCGGAGACCTCCGCATCCGGCTCGGCGGCCGCCACGCTCGGGCCGGCCGTCCCGCCTGCGACGGCGGTCGCGGCAGCCGTCCCGGCCGCCGAGTTGCCCACCGCGAGCGGTGCTTTCGGCGAGAAGCCGACCCTCACCTTCCCGGCCACCGACCCGGTCCCGAGCCTGCAGCGGGTCGTCCTGTCGAAGGGGACCGGGCCGCTGACGAAGTCCGGTGACTGGCTGGTGACCAACTACCTCGGGCAGGTCTGGGGCGGCGAAGTCTTCGACAACTCCTACGACCGCGGCGAGACGTCGGTTTTCCAGATCGGTGTCGGCAAGGTGGTGCCCGGCTGGGACACCGCATTGGCCGGGGTGCCGGTCGGCAGCCGGGTGCTGCTCAGCCTGCCGCCGGCTGACGGGTACGGGGCCACCGGGAACGAGAGCGCCGGCATCAAGGGCAACGACACCATCGTGTTCGTCGTCGACATCGTCGATGCGGTGGCCGCCGATGCGGGCGGACAGAAGGACGCCACGCCGGCCGCGCCGCTGCCGGCGACCGGGCCACAGGTGGCGGGCGACCTGGGCGTCGCACCCAAGGTGACGATCCCGTCCGGCGCGGCCGAACCGACGGCGCCGACCGTGACGGTCATCGCCACCGGCACCGGCAAACCTGTCCAGCTCGGCCAGGTGCTGGTCCAGTACACGGCCGTGACCTGGACCGGCGAGTCCGCCGGCTCGACCTGGCCGGGAGCCGATCCGACGACGAGTGGCCAGGGACCGCAAGAACTGCCGGTGGCCACCGGCGGACCGTTCGCGGGCCTGGTCGGTGTGCCGATCGGCAGCCGGGTGCTGGTGCAGGTGCCGTCGCAGGCGGATCAGCAGTCGGGGCAGACCCAGCCGGCCATCGCCGCGGTGGTCGACGTCCTGCTGCAAACGTCCGTGACACCCGATCCGGCGGCCAGTGCGGCGCCGAGCAGCCCGGCCGCCAGCCCGGATGCGAGCGCGCCGCCGGCGTCGTCCGCCCCGAGCTCACCGGCGTCCGGCAGCACGCAGCCGACCGGCTGAGCCCGGGAGTGTGCAGTGGGGGTTCACGTGCAGGGTGACGACGAGGACGAGACGGTGGGCAGCGCGGAAGGCAGGTCCCGCGGACAGCTCGTTCGTGACGTGCTGGGGCTGTTGGCACGCTTCGGGCTCGCGGCGATCTTCCTGGTCTCTGGCGGCCTGAAGGCCGCCGACCCACGGCAGACGGTCGTCTCGGTGCGCGCCTACGATCTGTTCCCGGAGTCGCTGGTCACCCTCATCGCGGCGACCCTGCCCTACCTGGAAATCGCGTTGGGCGTGCTGCTGGTGCTCGGGCTCGCGACCCGGCTGGCCGCCGTCCTCGGTGCGGTGATGCTCGTGCTGTTCATCGCCGGGGTGATCTCCGCCGCAGTTCGTGGGCTCTCCATCGACTGCGGCTGCTTCGGCGGCGGGGGACCCGTAGAGGCCGGGCAGACCGCGTACACAGCGGAAATCCTGCGCGATCTCGGGTTCCTCGTGCTGGCCGGCTACCTCATCTACCGGCCAGAGACCCCGCTGTCGGTGGATCGCTGGGTACGGCTGCGATCGGGACAAACGGCATAGTGGGACCTGCGGCCGGCCGGACTGTCGGACCGTTGACCAGCCCGCGGCTGCGGGTGGACGAGAGGACGCACCGGTGGCGCAGGGCAGCGACAAGCCCCAGGGCAGCAACAAACCCAACGGGAACAAGCAGAACGCGCAGCGAAAGTCGGGCGGCAACCCGAAGTCGTCGGGAGCTGCCCGCAAACCGGCGGCCGGACGGCAGTCCGTCGCCGCCGCCAGGCAGTCCACCGGTTCCAACCGGACCCAGCTGATCATCGGCGGCATCGCCATCGTGGTGATCATCGCGATCATCGCGATCGGCCTGGTGATGAACAAGAAGGAAAGCGCGATCCAGAGCGAGGGCTACGGCGCCTCGACGCAGTCGGTCGCCACCGAGGCCAACGGGATCGTCACGGTGAGCAAACCCGGCAGCACCCCGGGCGTCACGATCGACGTGTACGAGGACGCCCTGTGCCCGGTTTGCGCGGAGTTCGAGCGACAGTTCGGCCAGCAGATCAACAAGGCGCTGGACGAGGGAACGCTCGCAGTCAACTTCCACATGCTGACCTTCCTGAATACCCAGTCCTTCTCCCAGGACTACTCGACCAGGGCGTCCGCAGCGTTGCTCTGCGTCGCGCAGCAGGGCGGCAGCACACCGGGTGTGTACATGAAGTACCACTCGACGTTGTTGGACAGCGGCACCCAGCCCGAGGAGCGGGGGACGGCTGATCTGACCAACGAGCAGCTCGCCGAACTGGCGACGTCATCGGGTGCGCCTGCCGGGGCCGCTGAGTGCATCACCTCCGGCCAGAACACCGCAGCGGCGGAGGCGTCTGCGACCGCATCGACCGAGACGCTGAGGCAGGCGACAGGGGGACAGGTGGCCACCCCGACGGTGGTGCACAACGGAACCCCGGTGACGCTGACGGTGGATTGGTTGAGCACACTGCTCGGCCAGTCCTGACCGATCAGCACCTGATTAGGTCAGCACCGGGCGGCTTGATAACCTGTCCCGGCAGCTTGGGGCTGTGGCGCAGCTGGTAGCGCACCACACTGGCAGTGTGGGGGTCAGGGGTTCGAGTCCCCTCAGCTCCACCCAGGTACCGCACATCTCGGGCAGTTCATCGCCCATTCGGCCGTGATCGCCGTGCCCATCAGGTTTGTCGGACGCCGGCTGCGGCGCGCGCCATCAGCCGTCCAGCGCGGGATGATGCGGCTCTGCCGTGAGGCACGGCCGGTAACGGTGCGGAGAAAACTGGGACCCGGGGCCGGTGTTCTACGCAGTGTCGGACTAAGCTTCAGATCGTTCGGGTCTACCCCGGACATGTGCGCGCGCCAACCTGCTGGAGGCCAACTTGACCGCCGTCGCTCCCCGCCCTGTGGTGACCCGGCCGTACCCGGTTCAGCGCGCTCCGCGCGGGGCGAAGTTCCTGCAGTACCTGCACACGACGGACCCGAAGGTCCTCGGTGTCATGTACATCGCGACGTCGTTCGCCTGGTTCATGATCGGTGGCCTGATGGCGCTGTTCATGCGGGCCGAGTTGGCCCGGCCGGGGATGCAGTTCCTGTCCCCCGAGCAGTACAACCAGCTGTTCACGATGCACGGCACGATCATGCTGCTGTTCTATGCGACGGCCGTGGTGTTCGGTTTCGCCAACTTCGTGCTGCCGCTGCAGATCGGCGCACCGGACGTGGCCTTCCCCCGGTTGAACGCGCTGTCCTACTGGCTCTACTTCTTCGGCGCGATCATCTCGACGTCCGGGTTCTTCACTCCCAACGGTGCGGCCGCCTTCGGTTGGACCGCGTACCCGCCGCTCTCCGGCGTCGAGCACTCCCCGGGCGTCGGCGGCAACCTGTGGATTGCCGGGTTGGCCGTCTCCGGTCTCGGCACCATTCTCGGCGGCGTCAACATGATCACCACGGTGATCTGCATGCGGGCCCCTGGAATGACGATGTGGCGGCTGCCGATCTTCACCTGGGCGATCCTGGTCACCTCGGTGCTGATCCTGATCGCCTTCCCGATCCTGACGGCGGCGCTGTTCGGCCTGCTGTCCGACCGAAGTTTCGGCTCCCACGTCTTCGACCCGACCAACGGCGGAGCCATCCTCTATCAACACTTGTTCTGGTTCTTCGGGCATCCGGAGGTGTACATCATCGCCTTGCCCTTCTTCGGGATCATCTCGGAAGTGATCCCGGTGTTCTCGCGGAAGCCGCTGTTCGGCTACCGCGGCATGGTGTATGCGCTGCTGGGCATCGCGGCCCTGTCCGTGGCGGTGTGGGCACACCACATGTTCGCGACCGGAGCGGTGCTGTTGCCCTTCTTCAGCTTCATGACGTTCCTGATCGCCATCCCGACCGGCCTGAAGTTCTTCAACTGGATCGGCACCATGTGGAAGGGCCAGGTCAGCTTCGAGACCCCGATGCTGTTCGCGGCCGGCTTCCTGGTGACCTTCCTCTTCGGTGGTCTGACGGGCGTCATCCTGGCGGCCCCCGCGCTCGACTTCCACGTCTCCGACTCGTACTTCGTCGTCGCGCACTTCCACTACGTGCTCTTCGGCACCATCGCGTTCGCGACCTATGCGGGCATCTACTTCTGGTTCCCGAAGATGACAGGCCGGTTCCTCGACGAGCGGCTCGGCCGGCTGCACTTCTGGGCGACGTTCATCGGGTTCCACCTGACCTTCCTCATCCAGCACTGGCTGGGCAACATCGGCATGCCGCGGCGGTACCCGGACTACCTGCCGACGGACGGGTTCACCACCTACAACACGATCTCCACCATCGGTGCGTTCGTGCTCGGCGCCTCCACGCTGCCGTTCCTGTGGAACGTCATCCGGTCGTGGCGGTACGGCGAGATCACCACCGCCGACGACCCGTGGGGTTACGGCAACTCGCTGGAGTGGGCGACCAGTTCACCGCCGCCGCGGCACAACTTCACCTCACTGCCGCGGATCCGCTCCGAGCGCCCTGCGTTCGAGCTGCACCACCCGTACATGATCGAGCGGATGAAGTCCGAGGCCCACCCGCAGCGCGGCTGGCAGCCGCTGGCCGATGCCGAGGCGAGTCCGCATCTGAAGATCCCGACCGGTGGGTCCGGCGACTCGGCGGCACCCTTCGGGGGATGACCGCCGGAGTCACCTCCCGCACCGACCGTCGCAGCACCGACCGATGCAGCACCGAGCGCTTGGGGCCGGCATGTCCACGGTCCTGATCACTGTCACGGGACAGGACCGCCCCGGTGTCACCGGTGTGCTGTTCACCGCTCTCGCCGCGCACCGTGTCGAGGTGCTCGACATCGATCAGGCGGTGATCCGCAAGCAGTTGACGCTCGGTGTGCTCGTGGGGACGGCCGAGGATCCCGAGGCGTTGCAGGAGGATGTCGAGCAGGCGATGAGCGCGCTCGGCATGGGTGTCCGGGTCGCGATCAACCAACCCGGCGACGACCGGCGGCTCTCGCCGACGCACGCCGTTGTCGTGCTCGGGAGGCCGTTGCAGGCCAGGGCGATCGGCCAACTGGCGCTGCGGTTCGGCCAGCTCGGGGTCAACATCGAGGCGATCAAACGGATCGCCGACTATCCCGTCACCGGACTGGAACTCACCGTCCGGGCGCCCGACGACGAACTGCTGCGGTCCGCCCTGGTCGAGGTCGGCGCGGCTGCGGGGGTCGACATCGCCGTCGAGCGAGTGGGCATCTCCCGCCGCGCCAAGCGGCTGATCGTGTTCGACGTGGACTCGACGTTGATCACCGGCGAGGTGATCGAAATGCTCGCCGACCACACCGGCACCCGCGAGCAGGTCGAGAAGATCACCGCCGCGGCCATGCAGGGTCAGCTCGACTTCGCCGATTCACTCCGCGCCAGGGTGGCGATGCTGGAGGGTCTGGACGCCGCCGTACTGGATCAGGTCGGTGCCTCGCTCGTCCTGACCCCCGGCGCCCGGACGACGGTGCGCACGCTGAAGCGGCTGGGGTACCGGTGCGGCATCGTGTCGGGCGGCTTCACCCAGGTGACGCGGCATCTCGTCGAGGAGCTCGGCCTCGACTTCGCCGCCGCCAACACCCTCGAGGTGGTGGACGGCAGGCTGACCGGCAAGGTGGTCGGCGACATCGTCGACCGGCCCGGCAAGGCCCGCGCGCTGGCCAGGTTCGCGATGGAATTCGGCGTCGCCCTCAACCAGACGGTCGCCGTCGGTGACGGCGCGAACGACATCGACATGCTGTCGGCGGCGGGGTTGGGCATCGCCTTCAACGCCAAACCGGTGGTCGCCGGGTTCGCCGACACCACCTTGAACCAGCCGTTTCTCGACCCGGTGCTGTTCATTCTGGGCATCTCACGCGAGGAGATCGAGGCGGCGGACGCCGAGGACGGAACGCTGCGCAGGGTCCCCCTTGACTGACGACCAGGCTGCCCCCGGCGGGCCGGTCGGGACCGCACTCGCCCCGCTGCGCGAGCGTTACCTGCACTGGCTCCGGTTGGACCCCGAGCAGGTACTCGCCGACCGGGACGAGGCGGCGCAGGACATCCGGGCGATGCAACTGGTCCTGCGGATGGAACGAGCTGATCCGCCGTCCTGGCATCGTGCACTGGCCGGCGCGGCGACCGCTGCCGCAGCACTCTGCCTGGACGAGCGCAGCGAACCCGGTGGTGAGTGGCACGACGCGATCCGCGACTACTGCCTCGGCCATATCCGCAAGGTGACCCGGCGGGCCCGCGGGGCGCACTGGGTCGCGGCGCAGGAGCTCCCGGGAATCACCATCGACGTCGACGGCACCCAGTTGCGGGCACTCGTCCCGGGCAGGGTGACCGAACTGGACCCCCGGATCAGCCGGCTACAGGTGGGCGGCACCGACGTGCAGGTGGACGATCCACCGACCGGTCCCGTGCCGACCGACGCCTTGACAGTGTGGCTGTCCGCCGGCACCTCGATGACGCTCGGGAAAGCGATGGCCCAGGCCGGGCACGCCGGGATGATCACCGGTGCGCTGCTCGCCGGTGACGACCAACCGGCTCTGCGGAGTTGGCGGGATGCCGGCTTTCCCGCTGTTGCCCGCCTGGCCGACTCGAACACCTGGGCGGAGTTGACGTCATCCCTCGCCGATGAGGCGACCGCCTGGCGGTCGCACCGGGTGCTCGCCGTCCGTGACGCGGGCTTCACCGAGGTCACTCCCGGGACCGTTACGGTCATCGGTAAGGCTCCGACCGGCAGCTGACCGGTCAGGGTGTCACCAACCACAGCACCGCGTACGGGTGCAGCCAGACGTTGCCGTCCCCCCCGGCGTCGATGATGTTGCCGCTCAACGCATCCCGTGCGCCGCTCAGCCCGAGTTCGGCCAGCCGCCAACCCGGGAACGGCCGCCAGTCGTCGGTCACGTTGTACAGCTCCAGCAGCGGCCCCAGCGGGTGACGACGCAGGACAGGGAAGACCCCGGGGTCGGACAGCAGGGGCACCTCGGCGGCGACCGAGGATTCCAGGTGCGGCAGGGAGGCCCGCGTCTGCGCCAGGTGCCTGATGCCCAGATAGACCCGGCCCTGCACCGTGTGCAACTCATGCCGGCGCTCCGCGCGGGACCAGTCCATCCGCGGCCGGTGCGCCCATCGGTTGTCGGACTCGTGGCCCGGCTCCAGAGCCCAATCAGGATCGTTCACCATGGCGATCTCGTCACCCATCCAGATCACCGGGATGCCGCCCCAGCCAAGGACGATGGCGTGCGCGAGGTAGAGCCGGCCGATGACGGCGTCGAGTGCCGCGGCGTCCTCGTTCTCCAGGGCGGTCTCCAATCCGACCAGGCTGGCGGCGGATCCGCTGATCCGGCGGTCGCCCGTTTCGGGATTCGCCTGGAACACCAGGCCGCGGGCCGGCGAACCGGGATGGCTGCCGGAGTAGTAGTCCGACAGGAACGACTGGTGCCAGTACCCGTTCAGGCCGACCGCTGCGGCGTCGGCGGCGTCGATCGCCCAGCCGATGTCGTCATGGCATCGCAGATAGGTCACCCAGGTGGTGGTCGGGGGCACCGGCGGGATCGCCCGCAGTGCGTGCGCGGCCAGCGTCGCGTCCCGGGATGCCAGCATCGACCAGATCTGCACCATCAGGCTGTTGTGGTACGCGATGTCGCTGACCTTGCCGTGGTGCGAGCCCTGACCGAGATAGTGCACCAGATCCTGCGGCGCAACGATGGCCTCCGCCTTGAAAAGCACTGCGGGGCAGGCGATGCGGGCGACCGCGCGGAGCGCCTGGGTGATCGCGTGCACCTCGGGCTGATTCTGGCAATTGGTGCCGACGCGCTTCCAGACGAAGGCGATGGCATCGAGCCGGAGCACTTCCACGCCGGCGTTGGCCAGGAACAGGATGATGTCCGCGTACTCGGCGAACACGTCCGGGTTGGCCCAGTTGACGTCCCACTGCCAGGTGTTGAACGTCGTCCAGACCCAGCCGCCGAGCTCCTCGGAGTAGCTGAAACTTCCGGGTGCGAAGTCGGGGAACACCTCGGGCAGCGTCGCCTCGTACCGGTCCGGTTCGGTGCGGTCCGGGAACACGTAGAAGTAGTCGCGGTAGTGCTGGTCGCCCGCCTTCGCGGCCTGCGCCCAGGCGTGTTCGGCGGCGACGTGGTTGAGCACCAGGTCCATCACCAGGCTGATCCCGCTACGGCGCAGGTCCGCGGCCAGCTTCCGCAGGTCTTCCATCGAGCCGAGGTCCCGGCGAACCCTGCGGTAGTCGGCGACCGCATACCCACCGTCGCTGTCGCCCTCGCGCGGCTGCAGCAACGGCATCAGGTGCAGGTAGGTGACCCCCAGTTCCTCGAGATACCCGATGCGGTCGGCGATCCCACCGAGGTCGCCGGCGAACCTCTCGGCGTAGGCGGCGTACCCGAGCATGGATTCGTCCTGGAACCACGACGGGTCAAGGGTGCGTCGCATGTCCAGCCGGGCCAGGTCAGGGTCCCGGTCACGGAACGCCGCCGCCGCCGCGCGGACCAATCGGCGCTCGAGGTGGGCGGCCTGATCGGGTCGGTAGACCGAGGCGAGCCCATCGTGCAGGTCGCTCCACCAGCGGTCGAGACGGAGTCCGAAGAGCTCGCGTCGGTGCTCGGGTTCGTCGAGCAACTCCTCGTCGGCCGTTGTGTGGATGTGCGCCGGCGCCGATTGCATGGCGCGATTGTGCCTCAACCCGTGTGACCCGCGACACCCGGTCGGCCCATGATTCGCGCCCGGGCGATCACGCCTTGCCAGGGGTGGGAAGCTCACTCTGGGAGTGTTCCGGGGGAAGGAATTGCGATGACCGACAGGTTGCGGCGTCCGACCATGAATGACGTGGCGAGCGCAGCGGGGGTGAGTCTCAAATCGGTGTCCCGGGTGGTCAACGACGAGATCGGCGCGTCACCCGAGACCCGCCGCAAGGTCCTCGCCGCCGCCGCCGACCTCGGGTACCGGCGCAACGACGCCGCCCACGCGCTGCGCCGCGCGGACGGTCGGTCCGCCTCCATCGGGCTGGTCCTGGAGGACATCGGCAATCCGTTCGCCGCCATGCTGAACCGGTCGGTGGAGCGGGTGGCCGGCGCCCAGGGCAGCCTCGTCCTGGCGGTCAGCACCAACGCCGATCCGGACCGCGAGCAGCACCTGATCGACCGGTTGCTGGCCAGGGCCGTCGATGCCCTGCTGGTGATGTCCTGCGGGCGCGACCATTCCTACTTGCAACCCGAACTCGATCGTGGAGTTCCGATCGTCTTCGTGGACCGGCCGCCGCGTCATCTGTCGTGCCCGACGGTGCGGGTCGCCAACAGCAGGGGAGCCGCGGACGCCACCGAGCACCTGATCGCCCACGGGCACCGGCGTATCGCGTTCCTCGGCGACCGGCCGGGCCTCTATACCGCCGATGAACGGCAGCGCGGGTACCTGCGCGCGATGCGGGCGGCCGGGTTGACGCCGGACTCCGACATCCAATGGCGTGGCCCGGCCGACATCGAGCAGGCCGACGAGGCCATGTCCCGGATGCTCGCGCTGCCCGACCCGCCGACGGCTGTCTTCGCCGGGAACAACCTGGTCGCCGTGGGGGTGCTGATGGCGCTGCGCCGGCGCAAGCGGCTGAAGCGGGTTGCCGTGGTCGGCTTCGACGACCTCGATCTGGCCACCGTGCTCGACCCGCCGTTGACGGTGATCGACCACGATCCGGAGGCGATCGGCCGGATCGCGGCGGGAGAGGTCTTCAGCTGGCTCGGTGGCGCCGTCCCACGTAAGGACGTGGTCGTGCCCGTGCGTCTGGTGGCCCGCGGATCGGGCGAGGTTCCGGGACCGTTCAGCTCGCTTCGAGAAGCGTCACCCCGGCTGCACGCATCTCGCTGATCGCGGATTCGGTATGCCCCGCTTCAAGTTCCACGAACCGGGTCAGGGCGAGCGGGACCGTTACCCGGTAGCCGAGCCGAACGCCGTCGATCGCGGTCGACCGGACGCACCAGTCACCTGCCAGCCCCACAACGGTGATCGCCATGATGCCGTTCTCGTCGAGAATGGCCGACAGTTCGGTCTCCCGGTTCTCCCCGGTCGGCAGGTGCAGCACCGAGAAACCGCTGTACCCGTCCTCAGGACCGGAACCCTTGCGCACGACGGGGCCGTGCACCGGCACCCCCGGCAACATCTCGGCACCGGGTGAGTCGATCACGCAGTGCGCCGGCCACAGCCCGCCGTGCTCGGCGAAGTGCGGCGTCTGCTCCGGGTGCCAGTCCTGGGTGTAGACGACCAGCCCACCGGCGGCCTTCGTCGCCTCGATGGCCGCAACGATCGGCTCGACGATGTCCTCCGCCCCGCGCACGTACAGCGACCCGTCCGGATGGCCGAAGTCGTGCTGCATGTCGACCACGATCAGGGCGTGGTCCGGCCCGGTGGCCACCGCGACTGCGCTGCTGGTGTCGGTCATCTCGAGTCTCCGGAGGGCACGGGCGCGGACGCCATGACGGTGGTCGGGATCGCCGGCTCGCCGGCCGACACGGTCAGCCCCTCCCAGGGCAGGCCGACCATCGACCGGCGCAGGTGCTCGCGGGATTCGCTCAGCGAGGGCAGATCGACGGTGCGCCCGGCCCGCATGATCGGTACCGGCAACAGCCGGTCGGTGGGTGCAGGATGAACGGGGGCGTCCGTCGCCGGGAACACGATTTCCTCGGTGGCCGTTCCACTGGCCTTGTGCCGCCGCAACGCCGACTTCCGTCCGCCACGGGACTGCTTGTCGGCGCTGCGCTTCTCGACCGGCCGTCCGTCGACCGCGACGAGCTTGTAGACCATCCCGGCGGTCGGTGACCCGGATCCGGTCACCAGTGAGGTGCCGACGCCGTACACGTCGACCGGGTCGGCGCGCAGCGCCGCGATGGCGTACTCGTCCAGGTCGCCGGAGAGCACGATCCTGGTGTCGACGGCGCCGAGCGCGTCGAGTTGCCGACGCGCGGCGCGGGTCAGGACCCCCAGGTCACCGGAGTCGATGCGGATCGCGCCCAGTTGCGGGCCGGCGACCTTCACCGCGGTCTCGATACCCGTGGTGATGTCGTAGGTGTCGACCAGCAGCGTGGTGCCGACGCCGAGTGCGGCGACCTGTGCAGCGAAGGCAGCCTCCTCGCTGTCGTGCAGCAGGGTGAACGCGTGCGCCGCGGTTCCGGCGGTCGGGATACCGTACCGGCGGCCGGCCTCCAGGTTGGACGTCGCGGTGAACCCGGCCAGGTACGCCGCCCTTGCTGCCGCGACGGCGGATTCCTCATGGGTTCGCCGGGTCCCCATCTCGATCAACTGCCGGTCACCGGCCGCGGATGCCATCCGTGCGGCCGCGGACGCGATGGCGCAGTCGTGGTTCAGGATCGACAGGCTGAGCGTCTCCAGGATGACGGCGGCGGCGAACGACCCGCGCACCGTGAGCACCGGCGAATTGGGGAAGTACAGCTCCCCCTCGGGGTACCCGTCGACGTCGCCGTCGAAGTGGTAGCCGGCCAGGTACGCGAGGGTCGGTGCATCGAGGACCCCCCGAATGGCGTCCAGCTCGGCGTCGCCGAAGGTGAATCGGGTGATCGCCTCTGCCAGCCGGCCGGTGCCCGCGACGACGCCGTACCGGCGGCCGGCCGGCAGCCGCCGGGCGAAGACCTCGAAAACGCAGTCGCGATCGGCTGTTCCGCTGGCGATCGCCGCCTCCAGCATCGTCAGCTCGTAGTGGTCGGTGAACAGCGCGGTCGACGCGGTCGTCATCTGCGAGAGCGTAGGCGGATCTGTCTGCGTACCGGGTCTCAGGGTGACGCGCCGGGCCAATGACTCGATCAGTGAGACCGGCCCGGTTACCGTTGGTCGCGAACGGTAGCGATGCGGCACTGTTGCGGGGGACGGGGGCACATGCGGCGACAGCGGGGCGGCACCCGGATGAACCGATCCGTACCACTGTCGCTCGCGGCGCTGGTCTGGGTCTCCGCGCTGAGCGGCTGCGCGGGGGGAACGCTGTCCGGCACAGCGGTGCAAGGTATGACAGGCTCCGAGGCGAGTGCGCCGGCGAGCACTGCATCGTCCACAGTGGTTTCGCCGCAGTACATCCCGCCCAGCTCGGCCGCGACGACCCGTACCGCCGCGACAACCGCGCCCAGCCCCGAGCCCAGCCCGAGCCCGACGCCGAGCCCGACACCGACGCCGAGCCCCACACCCACGCCGAAGCCTGCGCCGAAACCCGCACCCACCCCGACACCTGCGGCCGACCAGCTCGTGCCGCCGGCGGGCGGGCCGACCGCCGGTTCACCGCCCTGCCCCGGCGTCGCGTGCGTGTCGATCGCCGTGACGGGCGACATCCTGCTGCATCCGGAGCTCGTCGAGCAGGCGCGCCAGGACGGGAACGGTCAACTCGACTTCTTCCCCATGTTGTCCGGCCAGCAGCCCTACATACAGGGCGCCGACATCGGCATCTGTCACCTGGAGACTCCGTTGGCCCCGGCGGGCGGCCCGTTCTCGGGCTACCCGTCGTTCTCGGTCCCGCCGCAGGTGCTCGATGCGATCAAGCGCACCGGGTACGACGCCTGCAGCACCGCCAGCAACCACACGTTCGACCGCGGCACCGACGGAATCGACCGGACGCTCGACCAGCTGGACGCCGAGGGAATCGTGCACGACGGGTCCTATCGGACGGAACGCGACTCGCAGACGCCGGTCGTGATCAACACCGCGAACGGACGGGTGGGCCTCATCTCGGTGGCCTACGACTGGAACGGCCTGACGCTGGACGAGCCGTGGCAGGCGAACCTGATCGACACCGCGGACATCATCGCCCGGGCGAAGAAGGCCAGGGCTGCCGGCGCGGACCTGGTGGTTGTCGCCATGCATGCAGGCGAGGAGTACGAGACGATGCCCAACCTGCAGCAGAAGAACGCCGCGAAGGCGCTGCTGGCGGACCCGAACATCGACCTCGTCTACGGACACCATGCCCACGTCGTGCAGCCGATGGAGAAGATCAACGGCAAGTGGGCGATCTACGGGCTGGGTAACAATATTGCGGCCCAGAAGACCGCGAATGTCGGCACCCGGGACGGCCTACTCGTCCGGGTGCAGTTCAGCAAGAGCGCCGACGGTCGCTGGACCACCAGCGACGTCGCTTGGGTGCCGTCCCGGCAGGACGTCGAATCGCCGTACCGCTGGTGCCCGCTGACCGCGGAAGCGCAGTGCGCTTCGCCGGAGGAGGACGCGGCCAGCCTCGAGCGGACGACGTCGGCCGTCACCATATGGGGTGCCGACGCCGACGGCGCCCGCCGGATGTGACGCGCCGGTTTCCCGTGCGGGCGCTCAGGTGCGAAAATGGTGCTGTGGTGGGCATCAGGCATTCGGCGGCGACTGCCATCGGCGCGACCCCCGTCGTGATGACGGCCCCGGCGCCGGAGAAGACCGAGCTCGTCGATCCGGCCGCCGCCGCCGACACCCCGTGGGTGACCATCGTCTGGAACGACCCGGTCAATCTGATGTCCTACGTCACCCTCGTCTTCCAGAAGTTGCTCGGGCATCCGCGGCCGAAGGCTGAGGCGCTGATGCTGGACGTCCACCACAAGGGCAGGGCCACGGTTTCCGCCGGTCCGCGCGAGAAGATGGAGGCCGACGTCGCCAAGCTCCAGGGCGCCGGCCTGTGGGCGACGATGGCCAAGGACAGCTGACAGGTGCGTCCGTTCCACCGCAGGTTCGGCCGGTACGTCGGATGGCTCGAACCGGCCGAGGCCTCGCTGATCGCCGACCTTGTCGACCAGGTCCGGCAGCTTCTCTCCGCGCGCCGCACAGAGACGCCGTCCGACCCGCTCGCCGAGCTCACCGGGATGACGGTCGGGCCGACCACGCCCCCGCTGGATCCGGCGGTGGCCAGGCTGCTGCCCGATTTCCATGCGGAGGACGCCGAACTGTCCGCGGGCCTACGGGTCCTGCACGAGCCCGACCTGATCGCCGCCAAGGACGCCGCTGCCGTGGCCCTGCTCGACTCGCTGCCACGGGGCGGTGGGCAGGTGCGGCTCGACGAGGAGACCGCCGGGAGCTGGATCGCCGCGCTCAACGACGTCCGATTGGCGCTCGGCGTGCGCCTGGAGATCACCGACGACGACGCCCTGCCGCCCGGCGTGGACGACCCGGAGAGCGCGGAGGCTGCGATGTTCGCCACCTACCGCTGGCTCTCCGCGGTCCAGGATTCGCTGGTCACGGCACTGCTGGACTGACCGAAGCGAACCGATCGGGTGTCCGGACGGCCGGTCCGCTGCCGATAAGCTCGCCGGGTGTTACGCATCCCGGCCGAGATGATCGACGCCATCGTCGCGCACGCCAGAGCCGACCATCCCGACGAAGCCTGCGGGATCATTGCCGGACCTGAGGGCTCGGACACCCCGACCCGACTGATCCCGATGACGAACGCCGAACGGTCGCCGACGTTCTACCGGTTCGACTCCGGGGAGCAGTTGCGGCTGTACCGGGAGCTGGACGCCGCCGACGAGGAGGTCGTGGTGGTCTACCACTCGCACACGGCCACCGAGGCCTACCCGAGCCGCACCGACATCTCCTATGCGGGCGAGCCGCAGGCGCACTACGTGCTCGTGTCCACCAGGGAATCGGACAGCCACGAGTTCCGGTCCTACCGGATCGTCGACGGGAATGTGACGGAAGAGGACGTGGAAATTCTCCCGGCCGCTCGCGACGTTGCACCAGCGGGAAGTGCCGACTGAGTGCTGCCCGGCCGAGGCTCGGCACGGTGTTCGTGGTCAGCGACAATGAAGCAGACGAGAGACAGCGCCACCGGTGTGCGGTGAGCGCCCAGCAGAATCACGAGGAGAACCTGATGACCGTTTCGGTGTCCGTGCCGACCATCCTGCGACCGGTCACGAAGGGGGAGAAGACCGTGTCCGCGGAGGGGGGCACCCTCGCCGAGGTGATCACCGACCTCGACAGCCGCTACAGCGGGTTGGGTGATCGGCTGATCAAGAACGGTGCACTGCACCGCTTCGTGAACATCTACGTCAACGACGAGGATGTGCGCTTCACCGGCGGCCTGGAGACGACGGTCGCCGAGGGCGACAACGTGACGATCCTGCCGGCCGTCGCCGGCGGTGCGGTACCGGTCGCCGGAGTCTGATTTCGTGGCCCGGTACAGCAGCTTGATCGACGCGGTCGGCGGCACGCCCCTGGTGGGGCTGCCGCGGTTGTCGCCGTCCCCTGCGGTCCGGTTGTGGGCGAAGCTCGAAGATCGGAACCCGACCGGATCGATCAAGGACCGGCCGGCTTTGGCGATGGTGGCCAGGGCCGAAGCCGAAGGACTGCTCCGACCGGGCTGCACGGTGATCGAACCCACCAGCGGCAACACAGGCATTTCGCTTGCGATGGTGTGCAGGGTCAAGGGCTACCGGCTGATCTGCGTCATGCCGGAGAACACCTCCGAGGAGCGTCGCCTGCTGCTGCGGGCCTACGGCGCACAGATCATCTCCTCGCCCGCGGCGGGCGGCTCCAACGCCGCCGTCGCACTGGCCAAGGAACTGGCCGCCGACCACCCCGACTGGGTCATGCTCTACCAGTACGGCAACCCGGAGAACGCCCAGTCGCATTACGCCACAACGGGTCCCGAGTTGCTCGCCGACCTGCCGACCATCACCCACTTCGTCGCCGGCCTGGGGACCACCGGCACGCTGATGGGCGCGGGCCGGTATCTGCGCGAGAAGGTGCCGGACATCGCCATCGTGGCGGCCGAACCACGGTACGGCGAGTTGGTCTACGGCCTGCGGAACCTCGACGAGGGTTTCGTGCCCGAGCTGTACGACGCCTCTGTGCTCACCTCGCGGTTCTCCGTCGGACCGGACGACGCGGTGCGCCGGACCAGGGAACTCCTCGAGGTGGAGGGCATCTTCGCCGGGATCTCCACCGGCGCGATCCTGCACGCCGCTCTCGGGATCGCCGCGAAGGCGGTCCGTGACGGTGTGGAGGCGGACATCGCCTTCGTCGTCTGTGACGGAGGCTGGAAGTACCTGTCGACCGGTGTCTACGAGGCCGGCGACGACGCGATCGCCGCCTCCGGCCTGGAGGGCCAGCTCTGGGCCTGACGGCTTGCCGGGTTGCGCAGATAGGGTCTGGACCCCCCGGAGATGGGGGTTCACCCCGATACCGGACAGCCGGCTCGTCGGTAGCCTGGGAATCATGACCACGCCGTCGTCATCGCAGCCTTTCGACCCTTCGCGCCCCTACAACCCCACGGCCTTCCAGCCGCCGGCCGGCGGTTTCGGGGTGGCGCCGACACCGTCGACCCCTCCGGCGCGCAAACGCGGCACCGCCCTGCTGCCCGAACGGGTCAAGCCGGCGCTGATCACCGTCGGCGCTTTCGCGGCGCTGCTGATCATCGTCCAACTCGTCAACTGGGCGATGAGCTACCGGCTCACCGCCTACGGCATCGAGCCGCGTGACTGGTCCGGACTGTGGGGCGTGCTCGCGGCGCCGCTGCTGCACGGCTCCTGGGCGCACCTGTGGTCGAACCTCGTCCCGCTGGTGATCATGGGCGTGCTGATCATGCTGGGTGGCGTCCGGCAGTTCGTCGCGGTGACCGTGCTGGTCTGGTTGGTGTCCGGGCTCGGCGTCTGGCTGGTCGCGCCCGCCGGGAGCATCACCGTCGGCGCCTCCGGCATCGTGTTCGGCTGGTTGGCGTTCCTCATCGCCCGTGGCATCTGGACCCGCACGTGGCAGCACATCCTGCTGGGACTGGTGCTGCTCGCCGTCTACGGCAGCATCTTCTGGACCGGCATCGTCACCGTCGCCGCGGCGGACATCACCGGCGTCGTGTCGGTGTCCTGGCAGGGCCACCTGTTCGGCGCGATCGGCGGTGTGCTGGCCGCTTTCCTGGTCGGCAAGGCGGACGGTCCCCGGCGGGCCGCCGCACGGGCAGCCGTCACTTCCTGACGTGCGCCTGCTGAGCGGGATCGGCCGGTAGCGTCGTCCGGGTGACCAACGGCAGCATCGGATCGCCGAACGACCGGCCGATCGGCATCTTCGACTCCGGCGTGGGCGGTCTCACCGTTGCCCGCGCGATCATCGACCAGCTGCCGGGTGAGCGCGTGCGGTACGTCGGGGACACCGCCAACGGGCCGTACGGGCCACTCAGCATCGCCGAGGTGCGCCGCCATGCACTGGCGGTCGGTGACCGGCTCGTGGACAGCGGCGTGAAGTTGCTTGTCATCGCCTGCAACACCGCTTCGGCCGCGTGCCTCGCCGACGCCCGTGAGCGGTATGACGTGCCGGTGGTCGAGGTGATCCGGCCGGCGGTTCGCCGCGCGGTCGCGGTCACCAGGACCGGTGATGTCGGCGTCATCGGCACCTCGGCGACGATCGAGTCCGGCGCCTACCAGGACGCCTTCGATGCCGCCCCCGGCGTTCGGGTGCACGCGGTGGCGTGCCCGTCGTTCGTCGATTTCGTCGAGCGCGGCATCACATCGGGGCGGCAGGTGATCGGACTGGCCCAGGCCTACCTGGCACCGCTGCAACGGACCGGCCTTGACACCCTGGTGCTCGGTTGCACCCACTACCCGCTGCTCACCGGGGCGCTGTCGCTGGTCATGGGTGACGGCGTGACGCTTGTCTCCAGCGCGGACGAGACCGCCAAGGACGTCTACCGCCGGCTCACCGAGCTGGACCTGCTGGCGCCGGGCACCACACCAACGGCCCCGCACGAGTTCCTCGCCACCGGCGATCCGGAGCCGTTCGCCCGGCTCGGCCAGCGGTTCCTCGGCCCTGAGATCAGTTCGGTCGCCGGGCTCAGCCTCCCTGCTTGAGAGTCCTGCTTGAGAGTCCTGCTTGAGAGTCGCTGCCTGAGCGTCCCTGCCTGAGCGGGGTCATGCCGCCCGCGCCGGGGGATAGCCTGCAACGCATGACGCGAGCTGACGGCAGAGCCGACGACGAACTCCGGCCGGTGATCTTCACCAGGGGATTCCAGCAACATCCGGCGGGATCGGTGCTGGTCGAGTTCGGCGGCACCAAGGTGTTGTGCGCCGCATCGGTGACCAACGGTGTGCCGCGCTGGCGCAAGGGTTCCGGGCTCGGCTGGCTCACCGCGGAGTACGCGATGCTGCCCTCGGCAACCCATGAACGCAACGACCGCGAATCGGTCAAGGGGCGGGTCGGTGGGCGCACTCACGAGATCTCCCGGCTGATCGGCCGCTCGTTGCGGGCCTGCGTCGATCTCCGCGCCCTCGGGGAGAACACCATCGCTGTTGACTGCGACGTCCTGCAGGCCGATGGCGGAACCCGCACCGCGGCAATCACCGGCGCCTACGTGGCGCTCGCCGACGCTGTCGCGTTCCTGCGCGGGCAGGGCCGGCTGAACGACCCGCAGCCGCTGTCCTGCCAGATCGCGGCCGTGTCGGTCGGCGTCGTCGGCGGCCGGGTCCGGCTGGACCTGCCGTACGAGGAGGACGCCCGCGCCGAGGTCGACATGAACGTCGTGGCCACCGAGGTCGGCACCCTCGTCGAGGTGCAGGGCACCGCCGAGGGCGCCACCTTCGCGAGGTCGACGCTGAACGCGATGATCGACTCGGCGCTGGCCGGCATCGAGCAGCTGACCGCGATGCAGCGGATCGCCCTGGCCACACCGTTGGCCGGCGCGGACGGCACCGTCGCACCCGGTGGATCACCGGTCGCCGCGGGAGCGAGCAGGCAGGCCGGCACGTGAGTCGCGTCCTGCTGGCCAGCCGGAACGTCAAGAAGCTCGCCGAACTGCAACGCATCCTCGGCGACCGCGTTCAGGTGCTGGGACTCGCCGATGTCGTGTCTTTCGACGAGGAACCGGAGACCGGTGCCACCTTCGAGGAGAACGCCATCGCGAAGGCCGAGCAGGCCGCCCGCGAGACCGGGGAGATCAGTCTGGCCGACGACTCGGGTCTGGCGGTCGATGCGCTCAACGGCATGCCGGGCGTGCTGTCGGCTCGCTGGTCAGGCCGGCACGGTGACGACGACGCCAACACGGCGCTGTTGCTCGGCCAGCTGGCCGACGTCCCGGACGAACGCCGAGGCGCCGCGTTCGTCTGTGCGCTGGCCCTCGCGGTGCCGGGTGAGCCGGCGCGCGTCGTGCGGGGGGTCTGGCGCGGCCGCGTCGTCCGTGAGCCGGCAGGTGTCAACGGGTTCGGCTACGACCCGGTGTTCGTCCCCGGCGAGAGCGATGCCGCCGGGGACGGCCGGACCTCGGCCGAGCTGTCGCCGGTGGAGAAGGACGCGCTGTCGCACCGCGGAAGAGCGCTGGCCGCAATGCTTCCCGAGCTGACGACGGTGCTCGAAGCCCGCTAGCGGGTCGGCAGACCCCGGCGACGCCCGGCAGCCCGCGCGATGATCGCCGCGCCGCTCGCCCCGACCAGGAGCAGGCCGATCACCAGCAACCACCCGGTGATGCCCCAGACGACCATCTCCGGCCGGGCGTACAGCCGGTCGATCGCGGTGGCCACCCGGTCCGCACCGTCGTACCAGGCGATCGACCACACACCCACCGCGGTCAGCGCGAGGCCGGCGGGCAGCGTGGCCCACGGCGACCAGCCGTTCATCAGCACCGCAGCGAAGATCATCGCGGCACCCACCGATGTCCAGACGATGTCCCACGGCGCCGGCCGGCCGCCGATGTTCAGCATCACGTCGTAGATGCGGAAACCGAACTCGCCGACCAGATACAGCCCGCCGACGACCAGCAGGGTGCCGAGCGCGGCGCTGACCAGCCCGGCGATCGCCCTGGACTTGGTCTGCTTCCCGCTCACCGCGGCGGGCGCCGGTCGCTGGTCCGGCGCGGGAGCGATGTAGGTGGGAGAGGAGTCGCCGTACATCGGCGCGCCGCTGCTGTAAGTGTCCGACGACGGGGATGTGTAGTCGGTCGGCGGGTCGGACGGCAACGGCTCGTACGGGCTGCCGGACCAGCTGGAGGCGGGCTTGTCGGTCGGCACCGACGACCCCGACGAGTCCGTCTGGTAGCTCGACGGCGACCCGTACGGGCTGTGCGCGACGTCGTCGGCGAAGGGTGTCGCGGCTGGGTAGGACTGCGACGGGGCGACGGTGGTGACGCCTCCGTTGGACGAGTCCACGCCGTTGCGCGAGTCCCCGTCGCTGCCACCCGACGGGTTCGCGGTATCCGGTCCGGTCATGTTTCTCGCCCCTTTTGCTGCCACTGGCCTTTGTTCGGCCTTCATTCGAGGCCCGCACCGGCATGGTGGAGGCATCCCTATCGTCCGTTGTGACCGGCCGAAGATGGGGGAGCGAAGGCCGCGTGTTGCCGATTGCGCGGCATCGGGTGACGTGCGCGGCACGTCATCGGTGGGTGCCGGCGCCCGGCCCAGGTTGCGGGCATTTCGGGCAGCGGTTACCTTTTCCTGGCAGCCAGCAGTTCGGCTGCCCAGGGGGATACGCACTCGGGGCGTCTCGCCAGGTTCAATTCCTGGGTCCTCCACAAGAGTGGATTCGAGATCCATCACATGGGTCGACGTGAGGCTCCTCGTACTGGTGGGGCCGGTGGGACTCGAACCCACACTGGCACGGACCTAAACCGTGTGCCTCTGCCAATTGGGCTACGGCCCCGCCGCTGACGGCAGGTGTCAGCTTGCCAGACCCAGTTCCTTGAGGACGCGCGCGACGTGCCCGGTGGCCCGCACGTTGCGCCACACCTGCTGGAGCCGGCCGTCGGGCCCGATCACGAACGTCGACCTGATCACGCCGCGCACCGTGCGTCCGTATTGCTTCTTCTCGCCGTACGCGCCGTAGGCGGTGAGCACGGAGCGGTCCTGATCGGACAGCAAGGTGACGCTCAGGCTTTCCTTGTCGCGGAAGGTGGCGAGCTTCTCCGGCTTGTCGGGGGAGATGCCCAGCACGGCGTACCCGCCGTCGTCGGTCTGGCTCCGTGCGCTGCTGAAATCGCACGCCTCGGTGGTGCAGCCGGGCGTCATCGCGGCCGGGTAGAAGTAGACGATCACCGGCTTGCCGGCGAAGTCCGACAACGAAACGGGGTTGCCGTCGGCGTCCGGAAGGGTGAAGGGCGGCGCGACGTCGCCCACGTCAAGGGGTGTGCTGTCCATGCGGCTAGGGTAAACACCCGCGGACCGCATTCGGGCGGCCGTGGACGTTCTCACCGAGGCAGTCACCACAAAGTCAGTCACCACAAAGTCAGTCACCACAAAGTCAGTCACCACAGTATGGGAGGCGCAGTGGCGCGCGACGCGGAAACCATCCAGGCCGAGATCGAGCGCGCCCGCGATTCACTCGCCATCGCGGTCGACGAGCTGACCACCCGTGCCAACCCCAAGCGGGTGATCGAGCAGGGCCGGCAGACACTGGCGGAGACCCTCGCCGATCCGAAGGTCAAGTACTCCTTGATGGCAGTGGGTGCGCTGGTCGCTCTGGTCGTCGTCAGGCGACTGTTCCGCTAGGTCGCGGCGAACCGGTCGAGCACGGCTGTCGGAGCTGCGGGTTACCCTGGGCCCTGGCCGGAGCGGATCGGCCGACGCGGCGTGGGGGGATCTTTCCTCGCCCGAGGAGACCTGTGATGGGCGGTGGAGAAGCATGTTTCGCGCACCCTGGCGTTCGCGCAGGAGTCGCCTGCTGACCCTGCTGGCGGCGTTGATGGCCACGCTGACCGTGCTGGCCGGCTGCAGCAGCGGCTCCGTGGCCGGCACGACCACGGTCACCTCGACCGCCAACGCCATCCCGGACGGCACCGGATCCGGCGCACCGGCATCCGATGGCGCAGCCTCCTCGGCGGCCCCGTCCAGCGCGGCCCCGTCCTCCCCGGTGGTGGTCCCGCCCGTCGCGTCGATCTCGGCACGCCCGGCGCTGAACAGCAAGGGGCTGTCGCCCGCTGAACCCATCGCGGTCACCGTCGCCAAGGGGTCGTTCGACGACGTGACGTTGAAGAACCCCGAGGGCAAACTCGTCGACGCGTCCGTCTCCGAGGACGGGACCACCTTCACCGTCGACGAGGTACTCGGCTTCGGCAAGACCTACACCCTCGGCGGCACGGCGACCGGCACAGACGGGAAGAAGATCCCGGTCAAGGGGACCTTCACGACGGTCGGCACCGACACCCAGGTGCGCAACACGATCAACCCGGTCGACGGTGCCGTCGTCGGTGTGGCGGCTCCGATCAGCGTGACCTTCGGCGTCGAGCCGCAGGACAAGGCGCTGATCCAGAAGAACGTGTCGGTGACGACGACGCCCAAGGTGGTCGGGTCCTGGGGCTGGGTCCAGCACGACGACGGTCGCTGGTCGTTGGACTATCGCACCAAGGATTACTGGCCGGCCGACACCAAGGTCCATGTCGAGGCGAAGATCTACGGGCTCAAGCTTGCCGACAATGCCTACGCCGGTTCGGATCTCACGACGGATTTCACCATCGGCCGGAATCAGGTCGTCATCGCCGACGTCAACTCGCACGAGTTGGTGGTCGAGCGCGACGGCAAGGCTGTCGCCACCTATCCCGCTTCCTACGGCCGCGGTGAGGACACCGGCGATCCCAACCTCATCACGCGATCCGGAACGCATGTCGTCAACGAGTTCTTCGAGACCAAGCTGATGAACAACCCCCGATACGGCTATTCCAATCAGCCCGAGAAGTGGGCCGTGCGGATCAGCAACAACGGCGAGTTCATCCACGCCAACCCGGCCAGCACGGCGGCGCAGGGCAGCAGCAACGTCACGCACGGCTGTGTCAACCTGTCGCTGGCCGACGCCGAGGCCTACTACAAGTCCGCGATCTGGGGAGATCCCGTCGAGGTCAGCGGGACATCGGTGAAACTGGGGCCGGAGGACGGCGAGATCTTCATCTGGGCGATGTCCTACGACGAGTGGCAGGGTCTGTCGGCGCTGTAGTTCACCGCGGGCGCGCCGTTGCCAGGCAGTACAACCGGGAGTGTGCCGTGAGCCGGGAGACAAGGATCGTCGGCGGGACCGTGGTGGCCGCTCCGCACACCTCGTACCCGGCCGCAGAACTGGCGTTCTCGCCGGACACCGGGCGGATCACCTACCTGGGTGCGCGGCGTGGCCCGCTTCGTGACGGTGACATCGACGCGTCGGACCGATTGGTCGCTCCGGGTCTGATCAATGCCCACACCCATGCGGGGATGAGCCTGCTCCGTGGGCACAGCGACGACGAACCCCTTCGGCAGTGGCTGGCGCACGTGCGCGAGTTCGAGGTCAGGATGACCCGCGATGACATCAGGGCCGGTCTGCTGCTCTCGATGGCGGAGATGATCCGGTGCGGCACCGTCGGATTCCTGGACATGTACCTGTGGGACAGCGGTCTGCTCGCCGACGTGCACGCCGCCGGGCTACGGGTGCAGGCGGCGCCGGCGGTCTTCGGGTACGACGCGGTCGGCTATCCGGCCGCTACATCGCAGACCGGGGCGCAGGCGCTCGACGCGACGGCGGGACTCGCCGCCGAATTCGCCGGCGACGACCTGGTCAGCGCCGCGTACGGTCCGCACGCGCCCTACAGCTGTGGTCCGGAACTGCTGACCGACGTGGCACAGCGGTCCGCCGCGTCGGGCCTCGGGGTGCATATCCACCTGTCGGAAACGGCCGCGGAGGTGCGGGACAGCATCGCCGGCCACGGCGCCTCGCCGATCGCCCTCGCCGGCAGCCTCGGGCTGCTCGAAGGCCAGACCCATGTCGCCCACGCTGTGCACGCCCAGCCGGGAGACATCCGTCTTCTCGCCGGTCCGAATGTGACGGTCTCGCACAACCCGGTGTCGAACATGAAGCTGGGAGCCGGCATTGCCCCGGTCGCCGAGTACCGGCTGGCCGGCGTCACGCTGGCCCTGGGCACCGATTCGATGGCGTCGAACAACAGTGCCGATCTGTTCGAGGAGATCAAGCTGGGCGTGCTGGTGCAGCGGGGGAAGCACCAGGATCCCGCGTTGGTCAGCGGCGCTGATCTGGTCACCATGGCGACCGGCGGCGGGGCGGCCGCGCTCGGCGGGGGATTGACCGGCACGCTCGCGGTCGGCGAGGTCGCCGACCTGATCCTGCTGGACGTCACCGGGCCGGCGGCGACACCGCTGCCGGATCCGACGTCCTTTCTCGGGTACGCCGCCCGCGGCGCGGACGTCACGGACGTCTTCGTGGCGGGGCGCCGGCTGCTCGAGGACGGTCGGCTCACCACCCTCGACGAGCAGGCGATCCGCGCGGACGCGGTGCAGCGGGTGACCCGCATCCGCAGCGAGCTGGGATTGCCGCCTGGCCGTCATCGACGGCCCGGCGACGCACCCGTTCGTCGCTGAAGGATCATGTCAGAGAGCGGGTTTCACCAGCGAGGCGGCATGGTCGGGCACATACCTGAACTCGTCACGCGGTGGCCGCACGTAGTTGATGGACTTGGGACGTTCCGGGATCGTCACCGGTTCGGGCGCGAGGTTCTGATAAGGGACGGCCGACAGGATGTGCGAGATGACGTTGATGCGTGAGCGCTTCTTGTCCTCGCTCTCGACGGTGTACCAGGGTGCCTCGGCGATGTCGGTGTGGATGAACATCTCGTCCTTGGCCCGGGAGTAGTCCTCCCACCGGCTGATCGACTGCACATCCATCGGCGAGAGCTTCCAGCGGCGCATCGGGTCGGTGAGGCGTGACTTGAACCGCCGTTCCTGCTCGACGTCCGACACCGAAAACCAGTACTTCAGCAGCAGCACGCCGTCCTCGACGAGCAGACGCTCGAAGATCGGTGCCTGGTGCAGGAAGCGCCGGTACTCGTCGCTGGTGCAGAAGCCCATCACCCGCTCGACGCCCGCCCGGTTGTACCAGGAGCGGTCCATCAGCACGATCTCGCCGGCCGCGGGGAGGTGCTCGATGTAACGCTGGAAGTACCACTGGCTGCGCTGCCGCTCGGTGGGGGCGGGGAGGGCCACGATGCGGGCGTTGCGGGGGTTGAGGAACTCGTTGATCCGCTTGATCGCCGAGCCCTTACCGGCGGCGTCGCGACCCTCGAAGATCGCCACGACCCGGGTGCCGGAGGCCTTCACCCACTGCTGCATCGTGACGAGTTCGGTTTGCAGCCTTCGCAACTCGGTCTCGTAGGCCTTCTTCTTGATCTTGGGGGGCTTGCCCGGCGAGTCGTCGCCGTCCTTCTTCTTATCTGACATCACTGGCTCCATCGGGTGGCAGCGGAGGACGGCCGGTCGTTGACCGTCGGGTCAGCTTGTCACGAGGATCGCGGGAACGCAGCGAAAGGGATCGAAAGAGGACGTCCGCCACCCCACACCGGGCACTCACGTTGTGCTCAACGCCGCAGTGTCAACGCCGCAGTGTCAACGCCGCGGTGTCACGACCGTGCGCCGCCGCTCCCAGCCGTGCTCACCCGCGGATGGCGCGCCCAGACGAAGCAGTAGACGCCGAAGCAGATCAGGCCGAGGGCGAGCAGGGTCAACAGCACCGAACCGAACGGGGCCCCGTTGACGGTGCGGAGTGCGTCGTCGAGTCCGCCGGCCTTTTCCGGGTCGTAGGTCAACGCCGCCCAGCCGAACAGGCCGCCGACGATGACGAAGGCGACGCCCTTCGCGATGTACCCGACCTGGCCGAGCCGGACGACGCCCTGGCTCACCCCACCCGCGAGGTCCTCGGTGAACTTCTTCTTCACGCCCCGCCGGATCAGTCGGACGCCCAGCACGATGATCACGACAGCGACCGCGATCACCAGAATCCGGCCGAAGGGGGCGGACAGCAGCCGCGCCGTCCAGCCTTCCTCCTCGTTGTTGCCGGATCCGGAGCTGCCCAGAACTGTGCGGACGGCCGCGATCCCGATTCCCGCGTAGGCCACGGCGCGACCCGCGGAGCCCAGCCGTTTGCGTATGCGTTTCTTCCCGGCCGGTTTGTTGCGGTGACCCCAGATGGCTTCGACAATCTGCCAGATGGTCATCGCAAGGAGGCCCAGTGCGATCACCCACAGCAGCACTGCACCGAACGGCTGCTCTGCCACCTTGGCGAGGGCCCCTTGCTGGGACGCCTCCTCGCCGCCGTCTCCGCCGGTCAGCCCGCTCCACGCGATCTGGAGTGCGATCCAGCCGATCAGCACATGGACGATGCCATACGCGATCAGGCCGACGGTGAGCAGGATGCGGAACGGGCGGCTGGCCATCGCCTCCTGTCCGGCGTCCTCGGCGGAGTCGGCAGCACGTTTACCGGAGTCGGCGGCCCGCGAACCCGTGGACCCACCCTGCGTTGTCATCGCGAGTCCTTGTGCAGCGCTGAGGGTTTGTGGACCGCTTCCCGGCCGCTCTTGTCGCTCTTCACCAGGTACTGGGGGTCGTCGTCACTGGCCCGGACGGTGCGCCCGGCGGCCTCGGTGTCCGAGGTGATCTTCTTCTCCACCCTGCCGTGCGTCGTCGTCCCATGGGTTTTCCACGAGACCTCGTCGCCCTTGCTCACGTCTTTGTCAGCCGCCATGTCAGCTCCTTCTGATCACCTCGGCCCGCTGTAACGGGCCGAGGTTGTGCTGTTGCGCCAGCGGTACCCCATCCGGCCAACCGTGAATCAGTGCGGTGACGGGCCACCCGACGCGCCGGGAGATCACTGGACATCGGCCATTCCGGTGATCACGCTGGCGCAATGTCCCTGGAACTTGATTTGTCCTTTTGGGAGACCATCGGCGCCATCATCTTCGTGCTCGGGGTCGGCTTCGTTTCCGGTCGAATCCTCGGTGTCCGCCGCGGTTTCTTCCGAGCTGCCGCTGCCGGACTGCTGGGCAGCCTGACCGGACTGATCGTGGCCGCGGGCATCCTCCAGCGCGATGAGAATGCCACCGCCGACGACGTCGTCCTTGTCGCCTTCGGGTTCGCGTTGCTGGCGACGATGGTCGTGAGCATCTCGCTGGAAGCGGTCCTCCGTCCGCGCAGGACCGGTCGTCGTACCCGGCTCCGTACCCGGCTGCGGACGTTCTCCACCATCGGCGGCCGACTCTGGGAGGTGTCCAGAATCGCCCGCAAGCACGGCCTGGCAGGTCCGCGGCTGGCCTCGAAGGCCGCGTTGTCCAGCCCGGAAGGGGGCTTGCGGATTCGCGGGTTCCTGGAGGACTGCGGGGGGATGTTCATCAAGTTCGGGCAGATAGCGTCGACCCGGACGGATCTGCTTCCGGCACCGTTGATCGCCGAACTGGCCGACCTGCAGTCCAACGTCAAAGTGGTCCCGCTGGATCAGATCCGCGCCAGGATCGAGGACGAGCTGGGTGCGCCGATCAGCGAGGCGTTCGCCGCCTTCTCGGACGAACCGCTGGCGGCCGCGTCGATCGGTCAGACCCATGCGGCCGTGCTGCACGGTGGCCGGCGGGTGGTGGTCAAGGTCCGCCGCCCGGACATCGAGGTCGGCGTCGCGCGGGATTCGGCCGTGTTGCGCTGGGCCAGCCGGGCGGCCGTCCGTCGCTCGGAGGCGGCCAGGTCGCTGGGTCTCGTCGCCCTCGCCGACGAACTGGTCAAGTCCGTCGAGCAGGAGCTGAGCTACGTGCACGAGGCGGCCAACGCCAGGGCCGTCGCCTCCGTGACGACCGGTGCAGGCGTTGAGGTGCCGGAAATCGTCGCTTCGCTGAGCTCGGAGGCTGTGCTGGTCATCGCGCGAGTGGAGGGCCGCTCGGTGGCGGACACGGCGGCTGTCGACGCGACCGGTGTGCCCAGGCCGGAGCTCGCCGACCGATTGCTGAAAGCCTTCTTGAACCAGGTGATGACGGCCGGTGTCTTCCATGCCGACCCGCACCCCGGCAACATCCTGATCGACGGCAGCGGAACCCTGTGGTTGATCGACTTCGGCGCGGTCGGGCTGATCGACCCGGTGACGATGGACGCGCTGCAATTGATGGCGGCCGGTATGGCGACCCGCCAGCCGGCGCTGCTCGCGCGCTCGTTGCGGACACTTGCCGGCGCCGACGGTGACGCCATCCAGGCGCAGGCGTTGGAGGCCGAACTCAGTCGTGTCCTCAGCGAGCAGTTGCATTCCGGCGGCTTCGACCCGCGGAGCCTGCAGGACATCATCTCGCTGATGGGCAGGCACGACATCCCCGTGCCGCCCACCCTCACCCTGCTCGCTCGGGCGCTGGTGACCCTGGAGGGAACGTTGCGGGTGCTCGATCCGAAGGTGGACCTCGCGACGGCGGCTGCCGGGCACTTCGGCGCCTCGATGGAGATGACCCCGGCAACCGCGCAGGACGCCTTCCAGCGGGAGCTGCTGCGCAGCCTGCCCGCCCTGCGCGCGTTGCCGGGACTGACCGAAGACGTTGCCCTGCAATTGCGTTCGGGGCGGGTGCGGTTGAAGATCGACGCCTTCTCCGGGCCGGGCAGCGCGAACCTGACTCGCTGGCTGGATCGGGCGATCTTCGCGGGTGTTGCCGGCGTCGGGCTGGTGGCGTCCGCCCTCATGCTCGGCGGAGTGGCGTTGGCGCGGCCGGAACAGGAGGTCGGCGGTCTGCTGGCGGTCGGCTACATCGGGCTTGTCATCTCGTCGGTGATGCTGATGCGGGTGGTCGCGCAGATCCTTCGGCGGGAGGGCGATTCTCCCGGCTGATCCGGGGAAGATGGGCCGATGCCAGAACGAGTGGTCGGAGTGGGCCGGGCCCGACAGGCTGCGATCTACGCGCGGGGAGTGTTCGGGACCACGCCCGCGGTGCCGACCGACTGGCCGGGTCTCGACCGCCGTGCGCGCCGGAAGCTTCCTCGGCGGGCCTACGGCTACCTGGCCGGCGGCGCCGGCTCCGAGCAGACCATGCGGGCGGATCGGGAGGCGTTCAACCGGTGGCAGCTGGTCCCGCGGGTGCTGCGTGATGTGTCCGTCCGGGACACCGGCATCGAGCTGTTGGGGCGGCGACTGTCCTCGCCGCTGCTGCTGGCCCCGATCGGTGCCCTGGGCATCGTGCACCGGGAGGCCGACGTCGCGGTCGCCGCCGCGGCTGCCGAACATGGTGTGCCGTACATCTTCTCGAACCAGGCGTCGCGGTCCATGGAGGACTGCGCCGCGGTCATGGGGGATGCCCCGCGCTGGTTCCAGCTCTACTGGTCGACGTCCGACGATCTCGTCGCCAGCCTCGTGGGGAGGGCCGAGACGGCCGGCTGCGACGCGATCGTCGTCACGCTGGACACCACGATGCTCGGCTGGCGCCCCCGCGATCTGAACCTCGGCTACCTCCCGTTCGCGCTCGGCGACGGTATCGCGCAGTACACCGGCGATCCGGTGTTCCGGCGGCTGACGGCGAACCGGCCGACGGCCGACCTGCCCGCGCCCCGGCCCCGTCTTCGTGAGATCCCCTCGCTGATCCGGTCCCTGAACCGGATGTCGAGCACCGCACCGGGCCGGCGCGTCGGCAACCTGCCCGCGGCACGAGCCGCCGTCCAGACCTTTCTGGAGACGTACTCCCGCCCCTCCCTGGAGTGGGCCGACCTGCCGAGGCTGCGGTCGATGACGTCATTGCCGATCGTGCTCAAGGGCCTCCAGCATCCCGACGACGCCCGGCGCGCCGTCGATGCGGGAGTGGACGGCGTGATCGTGTCCACCCACGGTGGCCGCCAGGTCGACGGTGCGCGGGGGGCGCTGGACAGCCTGCCCCACGTGGTCGACGCCGTCGGCGGCGCGATCCCGGTGCTGATGGATTCCGGTATCCGGGGTGGCGCAGATGTTCTCAAGGCCATCGCGCTCGGCGCGACGGCGGTCTGCCTCGGCAGGCCGTACGCCCTCGGCCTCGGACTCGCCGGGCGGACCGGGGTCAGCGAGGTGGTCGCCAACGTGCTTGCCGAGTTCGACCTCACCCTCGGCCTGTGCGGGTACCGCTCCGTTGCGGAAGTGGGACGGGAGGCGCTGGTCGAGCTTCACCGGCCCGCGAGACCGGTTGCGGCAGGGTCGATCTGAACCGCGTAACCGGCGCGCAACGCGAGCGCGGAGGACGGCGGCGTGATCATCCGGACGAGCCCGCCGGACGGCCGAGACTGCGCGACGGTGTACCCGCCGGGTGTCCAGCTGACGACGGCGTCGCCCATCACGATCGCTGGGCCGTCATCGAGCAGGACGAAGCCGCCGTCCGGGATGTCGGTCCATTCCGTCGGGTGCAGGCGCCGCCGGTGGCTGCGCGGAATCAAGCGCTCGGCGTGCAGGCGGCGGTCCAGATCCTCAGCCGTGCGGGACCCGCCGGCCAGCTGCTGATACTGCCGGTAGGTCGGGCGCCGGCACAGTGCGCACGGCCGGTGTCCGGCCGCGAGGGCAAGCGCCTCGTCGTGGAAGAACAGCACGGTGTAGTGCCCGGGCTGCCATTGCCGCACCCGCCAGTCCCGGTACTGCAGCGCGCAGACGATCCAGAGTTTGCTGCGGTGAAAGCTCACGATGTCGGTGCCACTGTGCAGGATTCCACGGTTGCCGAGCCAGCTTCCGCGCAGACCGCTCGCGACGAGGTCGCCGAGCGGCGTGACCCTGTTCCGGTGCGGTCGCCGGATCGGCTCGGTCATCCGAGCATCCTGCGTCAACGCGGCCACGACGTCACTCCATTTCACTGACCCTGAAGTCCGTTCGTATCTCTTCATCGGTGTCGTCCGGCGGGACGGTTGGTCCGGGTGCACGCGTGAAGGGACGGCCGCGCTGGACTGGTATCAGTGGCTTCTGGTCGAGACAGGTCGGGCCGCTGCGGTGTTGTCTACATCGCCGGTGTGCACGTTCATCACCAGGTGTGGGGCATGTCTACTGGGGCGCTGAGGGCAGGAAGTCGATCGATGCGATCCTGATCGCAGGAGCGCTCGGCACCGCACTGCTGCTGCAGGGCACACCTGTCGGCGCGGGACAGCCGGACGCCGTCGCCACCTGGCTGTACCTCCTGAAGGTCACGGTCCACCTGGTCAGTGCGGTGGTCTGTTTCATCAAAGGCAAGATCGCCACAGGCATGATCGGCATCGTCGTGCCGATCGTCGCGACGGTGGGGGCGATCAGGCTTGCCAAGCCGACATCGGTCTGGGCGGCGACGGTACGGCGGCGGAAAGCTCGCCGGGTCCCAGCAGCGATTCGTTGTCGATGACGAGCAGCGCCGCAATCGCCTCCGGGACCGGTTGGGCGGCGCCCCGGAAACCGGCGTCGTGGATCCGGGGACCGTTGCACCTCCGTCCGGACCATCGGCTCAGCGCTGAGCGGCGGGTGCGACTTTGCGGGATTGCCGGGACATCGGCGGGTAGTACTCCAGCAGCGCGTTGTTGAACTGCGCGCCCAGGATGATCGACATCGAGATGAAGTAATAGAACAACAGGAAAGTGATGGGCGTCGCGAGCGCACCGTAGGTGAGACCGTGGCTGTAGGCGTAGGAGAGGTACAAGCGCAGTCCCGTGCTCGCCACCAGGAAGACGGCCGCGGCCAGCGCCGCCCCGGGCAGCCCGCGATAGAAGGCGTGTTTGTGCCGCGGCGCGACCTTGTAGAGCACAGCCACCAGCAGGATAAGACCCAGGGCCAGCCCCGGGTAGTACAGGTAGCCGAGGACCAGCGCGACCATCGGCTCCCAGGAGTCGGGGAACAGCGCGGGCACCCGCTCCGGTCCGATCGCGAGCAACGGGACCGCGATGATCTCGCCGGACAGCGCGACGATGTACACGCCGAGCGCGAAGATCCGTTCGATCACCGGATGACGTGCCTCGTGCTGGCAGTAGGCGATCGTCACCGATTCGACGAAGGCCGAGATCGCCGATGAGCCCGCCCACAGGCTGATGATCAACCCCACCGAGATGGCCTCGGTCTGGTTGTTCAGGATCGTGTCGATGGTGTTGCCGATGAGGTTGTCGGCAACCTCCTCGTTGAAGACCGTGTTCAGAAAAGTCGATGCCTGAGAACGGATCTCGACCATGGTGTCCGGGCCGAAGAACCAGCGCGTGAAGATCCCCGACAGCCCGAGCAGGGCGAGCAGGAACGGCGCGGTCGACATCGCGCACCAGAACGCAGCCTGCGAGCTCATCCCGAACAGCGAATCGGCCCACGCCTTGCTGACCGTCCGGACCACGACCTTGCGTGGACGGTTGGTCACCGGCCCGTCGGCGGTCGGAACCGGTCCGGTTCCGTCCTGGTGCCAGGGCACCGTGACCAGCGCCGGAGGGCCGGGGTTGTCCGTGCGGCCGGGGCCGTCCTCGGCCTGCTCGTCAGCGGTCGTCACCTGCACCGCTGCACGGTAGCCGCTGACCATTGCCGCAGCCGTTCGCCGCAGCCGTTCGCCGCAGCCGTTCGCCGCAGCCGTTCGCCGCAGCCGTTCGCCGCAACCGTTCGCCGCAGCCGTTGCGGCAGCAGCGTCAGAGCTCAGCCCAGTGGGCGTACGGTCCTCAGCTATCCCGATGTCCGATAGCCGGCCGATGTCCGATGGGGTGAAGATGGTCGATGACTCGAGGAGCCGCACCGGAGGCGGAAGCCGTGTGCTGCTGCTGATCATCAGCGCGGCCGTCGGCGGCATGGTGATGGGCTGGCTGACCGCCGGTTTCTTCTGGGTGATCAACGAGCTGATCGCACTGCTCTGGGACGACCTGCCCGCAGCACTGGGTTTCGACTCCCGTTGGTACGCACTGGTTGTCTGCACGGTCGGCGGCGTACTGGTCGGGGTCGGCCAACGGTTCTTCGGGGATCACCCTGCGCCGCTCGACGAGCTGCTGTCGCATGAGGAAGGCAGCCGCGGCTTCGACGTCAGGGTGCTGCCGCAGGCGCTCTACCTGCTGGGTGTTTCGCTCGTGTTCGGCGGCGCGCTGGGCCCGGAGCTGGGTCTGGTCTTCCTCGGCGGCAGCATCGCGGTCGCGCTCACCCGGTTGCTCAGCAAGGAGGCGGCCGGTGTCGGTAGGGACATCGCCATCGCCGCGGTGTTCACCGCCCTGTTCGCATCACCGCTGGGTGGCGCGGCCACGGCGGTGGAGAAGCAGGACGCACGGGCCATCCCGCGTGCCGAACGGGTGCTGCTGGCCCTGGTGAGCGGGCTGGCGGCGTTGTTCGCGTTCTCGATGGTGCCGACTCCGGGCTTCGCCATCGTCGCCGACTGGCCGGCGTACGAACCTGCCCGGAACGGCACCGATGCCCTGTGGGCGGTGCCGTTGGGGCTGCTCGGGCTCGCGATCGGAGTCCTGTACCGGCACATCCACGGCTGGTTCGGCTGGTTGCGCGAACGCCTGCGACACCCGATCCCGCTCGCCATCGCGGGTGGGGTCGTGCTCGGCGCGGTGGGTTCATGGAACCAGCTGCTGTTGTTCTCCGGCGAGGACGGCATCGACGATCTGGTCAGCACGCTCGGCAGCCGATCCGCAGGTGACCTGGCCGTATTGGCCGCCATCAAGCTGATACTGGTCGCGATGCTGCTCGGGGCGGGGTGGAAGGGTGGCCACTTCTATCCGATGCTGTTCGTCGCCACCGCGGCAGCGCTGGCCGTCTCTGCGGTGGTGGCCCCGCTCAACCCTGTCGTAGCGGTCGCGGGCGTCGCGGCAGGGGTGCTGTTCGCCATCCTGCGCCGGGTCGCCGCGTCGGCGTTCCTCGTGTTGCTGGTGGTCCCGGCGAGCCTGCTCCCGGTCGCGGTCGTCGCCTCGCTCGCGGGCTACCTGACGCTGCGGCTGTTCGGCGGCGCGGTCACTCGATCGACCTGACCACCCTGGCCGGGTTCCCGACGGCGATGACGTTCGCCGGGATGTCCTTCGAGACCACCGCCCCCGCGCCGATCACCGTGTTGTCGCCGATCGTCACACCGGGCAGGACGATGGCGCCGCCGCCGATCCAGACGTTGTCGCCGATCGAGATCGGCTTCGCTGCCTCGAGTTTGTCCCGGCGGGGTTGCGGCTCGACCGGGTGGGTGGGCGTCAGCAGTTGCACGTTGGGGCCGATCTGGCAGTCGTCGCCGATGGTGATGGGGGCCACGTCCAGGGCCACCAGGTTGTAGTTGACGAACGTCCTGGCACCGACGGTGATGAAGGTGCCGTAGTCGACGAAGAGCGGGGGGCGGATGTGCGCATCCTCGCCGAGCGCACCGAGCAGTTCCGCCAGGATCGACCGCGCCTGCTCGCTGTCCCGCACATAGGCCGCCTGGTATTCAGCGGACAACCGGACCGCGCGCTGCTGCTCCCGGGCGATGTTCGGGTCGTCGGAGATGTACAGATCGCCGGCGAGCATGCGTTCGTGATTGCTCCGGGAGTCACCGGCGAAGTAGTCGACCATCCGGAGAGGTTATGCACTGGTCCGAGCCGTGGCGACCCGGCGCTCAGCCGCGTTTTCGGCCGATGATCAGGTAGCTGATCGGTCCCAGCGGTTGCACGACCATCGCCAGCCGCCAGAGCCAGCGAGGGCCGTTGAGGCGCGAGTTGTCCCGAGAGTGCAGGTCGCGCAGCGCGGTCGTGGTGAGGACCGCCTCGATGGCGGCCCCGATCACGATGGCCGCCCGCGCCGGGGTACCGAGTTCTGACCATGAGCGCTTCGCCATTGCGTCAGCATAGGGCGGCAGCGACGGCATAGGATCGCAGCGCCAGCACGGGACCGTGCCTGTGCTGCATTACTCAGGCCTGCTTCGGCGTGGCTCTGCCCGGCGGAGCGGCCGGGAGCGGGACGATGCCGGCACGGGTTCGACCTGAAGGGATGTGTGCGGCATGCGACGAGTCGTCGCGATCGCCAACGGCAAGGGCGGGGTCGGCAAGACGACCCTGACCGCCGGACTGGCCGGCCAGATCGCAGCCGAGGGACACCGCGTGCTGGTGGTCGACACCGACCCGCAGGGAAACCTTGGCCGGGATCTGGGCTACGGCCCGCAGGACGGCAACAGCCTGGGGTTGGCCATCACCCACGGATTGCCGTTGGAGGTCAGCCGGGGTGTCAGGGACCGGCTCGACGTCGTCGCGGGTGGCCCGGCCCTCTGGGATGTCTCGCCGGCCTTCACCTCTCGCGGTGCGCGCGGCGCTGCGCTGCCGGGCCTGCGTCCCGCCATCGACCGGTTGCGGCCGGAGGGGAGCGAAGAGGACTACGACCTCGTCCTGGTCGACACCCCTCCCGGGGAGCCGATCCTGCAGGAGCTGGTCTTCGCGGCGTCGGACTACCTGATCATCCCGACACGATCCGACGATGCCAGCCTGGACGGCCTGGTCGTCGTCGCGCAGCGGTTCGCCGCCGCCCGCGCCCTCAATCCGGATCTGACGCTGCTCGGTGTCGTGCTCTTCGGTGTCCGTGCAGGCAGCACCCGGCTGATCAAACGGGTGCGCGCCGCGCTGGACGACACGCTCGGGGGCGCCGCGCCGGTCTTCACCACCTCGATCCGCTACCTCGAGAGCGCGGCCGTCGACATGCGCAGTCGCGGCCTGCTGCCCCACGAGCTCGAGCAGGTGCACCGGAAAGACAAGTCCAAGCGCATCAACCGGCTGCGCAAGGGTGTCTCGGTCGACACCGGCGACAGCCTGCTCAGCCGCGATTCCTCGGCATCCGGACTGGCGGCCGACTACGCCGAACTGGCGAGGGAGATGCTGGCGGCCATCGCCGAGCGCGAGGGCACCGGCCGGGAGGTCGCGGTATGACGAGCAACGGCCGGCCCAACCTGGGCGGACTGTTCAGCGGCAGCACGCCGCCGGAGCGGTCCAGCATGATCGCCGACGCACTCGATTCCCGGACAGGGCGGTCCACACCCGCCGGCGCCGCCAGTCGCCCGACCGTCCCCCCACGCCAGACCCCTGCCCGCGCCATTCCCGCGCCCCCCATTCCCGCGCCCCCCGTCACCGCCCACGTCACAACACCGGCGGCCGGCCAGGCGGCGTGGTGGGACCCGGTGAACGCCCTGGGCTACTACTTCGATTTCCTGCAGGGCCTTTTCGACGCCAATCGGGCGGTGACCATGGCGGTCGCGACCGCGGTGACGGCGCCGCTGCGACGGTCCCGTCCTCGTTGATCCAACGGTCATCGTGTTCCAGTTCGAGATGACCGCCGGCGTGCCCTGGCGTTAGCTGTACCCGGCATCGGGTCTGACGTGCGGGTGGAAGGGGGCGGCATGCCGGCTGATGGAGCGGCCCCCGGGTCCGATCCGCCGCTCCCGGCCCGGCCGTCGTGGTGGGGACCGCCCGGCGGGCGGAAACGGATCGCCGGGGCGATGTCGGTGGTGCTCGTGCTGCACGTGGTGTCGTTCGTCGTGTTGTTCGCCGCGGTGATACCCGGTCACCATCAGGTCAACGGCCAGATCTTCGGCATCGGCTTGGCGATCACCGCCTATCTGCTCGGTGTCCGGCACGCGTTCGACGCCGACCACATCGCGGCCATCGACAACACGACCCGCAAGTTCGTGGCTGACGGGAAACGGCCCGTCACCGTCGGCCTGTTCTTCTCCCTCGGGCATTCGACAGTCGTGTTCGTGATGGCCGTCTTCGTCGCGATCGGTGCGCGATTCGTCGGCACGCTCGTCTCGGAGGACTCCGATGTCAACGAGACCCTCGGCGTCATCGGCACTTCGGTCTCGGGCATCTTCCTGATCATCATCGGGGTCATCAATCTCGTCGCGCTGAACAGCATCTACCAGGTCTGGCGGGAGGCGCGGACCGGCGCCTACGACGAGGAGGCCCTGGAGGAAGCGCTCAATTCCCGAGGGCTTTTCGCGAGGATGCTCCGGCCGGCGATGAAGGCCATCACGCGGCCCGGCCAGTTGTACCCGTTGGGATTCCTGTTCGGGCTGGGATTCGACACCGCAACGGAAATCTCCCTTCTCGTGCTCGCCGGGGCCGGCGCGGCAACCGGTCTGCCGTGGTACGCGGTGCTGGTCCTGCCGCTGCTCTTCGCCTCGGGCATGAGCCTTTTCGACACCCTCGACGGTGCGTTCATGCAGGCCGCTTACCGATGGGCATTCGTCCGGCCGGTCCGCAAGGTCTACTACAACCTCACCACCACGGGCCTGTCGGTCGCGGTCGCACTGATCATCGGCGGCATCGAGGTGATCAGCGTGCTACACGACAAAGCCGAGCTGACCGACCCGGTCACCAGTTGGATCGCAGCGATCACCCTGGACGACGTCGGGTACATCATCGTCGCGCTGTTCGTCATCGCCTGGGCCGGCTCGTATCTCTACTGGCGATTGACGGGCGTCGAACAGCGGTGGACGTCGAAGCTCGCGGATCGCGAGACGGGATCGCCACCGAGCGAGTCGTGACCATCAGGCGCCGTTCGGCAGGCGGCGGCCCGCAACCCGTCCAGTGACGCCTCCAGTGCGGCGTCGGCGTCCTCGAGCACCGCCGCGGCGACCTCGAGCCCCTCGATCCGCAGCCGGATCCATCTGCTGCCAGAACGGGTGTGAGGCATCCAGTTCGACGCCGATGTGGGTGGCGCCGGTCAGTTCGATCAGCGTGAACACATCGGCGGTGTTGGAACACCAGGTGCTGGGGGTGCAGCTCGAGTGCGACCTTGACGTCCGGTCGGCGGCCGGCGTGTCGATGTCCTTCCAGAAGTCGGCAGCGACCGTCCACGGCGAACGCCCGGACGACCGCCGTCGACGAAACGAAGGTCCCGCGTTGCTCGACAGCGGGCCGTTACCGAGGCTGTGCCTGGCTAAGCCTCAGGCGCCCGCACAGCTCTCTGCGTTCCATTGGTCAGGACCTTCGCCCGTAGTGGTGGAGCCCGTCGATCAATACCCTTAGGGGTATCACAGCAACGAGCGACCGGCGTATCCCGCCGGGTGCCACTGAGGAGCGTCGTGGTGAGGAAACTACTGGTCCTGGGCGGCGGCACCGCCGGAACGATGATCGTCAACAAGCTCCGGCGAAAGCTGGACGCCGGTGAGTGGTCCATCACGATCGTCGACCAGGACGACGCCCACCGCTACCAGCCCGGGTACCTGTTCCTGCCGTTCGGGACCTACCGCCCGCAGCAGCTGACCCGGTCCCGGCACGCGTTCCTGCCGGACGGCGTCGACTTCGTCGTCGGCGAGGTCGACGTCATCGACCCGGCGAAAGGATCCGTGTCGCTGGTGGGCGGCCGGTCGCTGCCGTACGACTACCTGGTGATCGCCAGCGGGGTGTCGCCCCGCCCGGACCAGACGCCCGGAATGCTCGGTGAGCAGTGGCAAAAGAGCATCTTCGACTTCTACAGCCTCGAAGGCGCCACAGCGCTGGCCACGGCGCTCGAGGAGTTCGACGGTGGGCGTTTCGTCGTGCACATCACCGAAATGCCGATCAAGTGCCCGGTCGCGCCGCTGGAATTCACCTTCCTCGCGGACGACTACTTCCGGCGCCGCGGTATCAGGGACCGGGTCGAGATGGTGTACGTGACCCCGTTGTCCGGTGCTTTCACCAAGCCGATCTCGTCGGCCAGGTTGGGCAACATGCTGGACGAGCGCGGAGTGGCGGTCGAGACCGACTTCCTCGTCGAACGCATCGATCCGGACGCGAAGGCGCTGGTCTCCTACGACGAGCGCGAGGTTGCCTTCGACCTGCTGGTGACGGTGCCCTTGAACATGGGCGCCGATTTCGTCGCCCGATCGGGGATGGGGGATGAACTGAACTACGTGCACGTCGACAAGCACACACTGCAGTCGACCACCCATCCGAACATCTTCGCCGTCGGCGACGCGTCGGACATCCCGGCGTCGAAAGCCGGCTCTGTTGCGCACTTCTCCGTGGAGATCTTCTGCGACAACTTCCTGGAATTGATCGCGGGCAAGCCGATGAGCGGTTCATTCGACGGCCACGCGAACTGTTTTATCGAATCCGGTGCCGGCAAAGGGATGCTGATCGATTTCAATTACGACACCGAACCCATGACCGGCAAGTACCCGGTGCCGGTGATCGGCCCGTTCAGCCTCCTTGAAGAGACCCGGGCGAACCATGCCGGGAAACTCGCGTTCCGCTGGATGTACTGGAACGTACTGCTACCCGGCAGGCCGATGCCGCTTCCCGCCCATATGTCGATGGCCGGCAAGCACACCGAAAGCTAGAGAACATCGAAATAGCAAGGAGAGCATCATGCCTGTCACCACGCTGGGCGGACACCAGATCCACGTGAACGATGAGGGTTTCCTCACCGACCCCTCGGAATGGGACGCTGATCTGGGCACCACCCTGGCGGCGCAGATCGGACTCGACCTCACCGATGCGCACTGGAAGGCCATCAATTTCCTGCGCGAGGATTACGCGGTCAAGGGCGAGACGCCCACGATCCGGCGGGTCTCGACGGCCGGCGGGATCCCGGTCAAAGAACTGTTCAAGCTGTTCCCGCAGAAGCCTGCGAAGAAGATGGCCTACATCGCCGGTCTGCCCAAACCGCACGGTTGCGTCTGACCGCCCATCACATCGCCGACAGGAGAGCCCATCATGAGCGTCACCGCATCAGCACCGTCGATCGTCCCGCAGTTCGATACCGAGGGCGCAGGACGCAAACTGGCCATCATCTGTTCCAAAGGAACGCTGGACATGGCCTACCCGGGTCTCGTTCTCGCCAATGCAGCGCTGGGCGAGGGCATCGAGACCCATTTGTTCTTCACCTTCTGGGGTTTCGAGATGATCAACAAGAAAACCATGGATCATCTGCAGTTCACCTTGCTCGGCAACCCGGCGACCCATATGCCGCAGGGCCTCGGCGGGTTGCCGTGGATGACTGCAATGGCGACCTCGAAGCTGAAGAAGTCCATCGCCGACATCGGTGTGCCCGAGGTTCCCGAATTCCTGGAGCAGATTGTCGCATCCGGCGGCCACCTCTGGGCCTGCCGGATGTCCGCGGACATGAATCATCTGACCGAGGAGGACCTCTACGACGAGGTCGAAGGCATCATCAGCGCCTCGGACTTCATCGAGATGACCGACGGGGCGCAGCTTCTGTTCATCTGAACGGGTCCGGTGGATCGGCTCAGCGACCGCGGAGCCGATCCATGAATGACTTCGGCGGAGCCGGCTCGCAGGTGCACCGCTGCGAGGCGGGAACACCAGCCATCACCATGTCGACGTGCTGGCCGCAGCCACGCCATGTCGTCTTCCGGCACCGCGAACATTGGGCGGGGGAACACATCGGCATCTCCAGAGCTGTTGGGGTTCGGTCGGGCAGGTTTTCCCGATACCGATGATGATATACCCCCACGGGTATCCAAGCCCAGAGGAGACAGGCGATCACCGCCCTGTGAGGTCCCCTCAGTTCGGATGAACGGGCGCGAGCTTCGATCTGAGCTGGATCAGATGCTGGGCGTGGGAGTCCAGGCGAAGGTCTTCGTCGGTCACCGGCTTCCACCGGCGGACCGGGGTAGGGCGGCTCTGCTCGTCCAGCGCGACGAAGATGGTCAGGCAGTGCGTGGTGAGTTGCATGTCGAGAGTTCTCGGGTCGCCGGAACGCACGTGCACGGAGACGTGCATGCTGCTGCTGCCGGTGTGCAGCAGTCGCGCCTGTACCTCCACGACGTGGCCGATCATGATGGGCCGGTAGAAGCGGATCCCGCCTGAATACGCGGCGATGCTGCTCCGGCCGCTCCACCCCGTCGCGCAGACGTAAGCGGCTTCGTCGATCCAGCGCATCACGGTGCCGCCATGGGTTTTGCCTCCCCAGTTGACGTCGGTCGGCGCCGCGAGAAAACGCAAGGTGGAGACGGGTGCGGTGGACGCGTCGGCGTAGGTCTGTTCGGCCATCGCCGCTTCGATGGCCGCTCGCACGCCGGCCTTGGCCACGGCGGTCGCCGACCGCTGATGGTCGTCCGGAGTGATGGGGACCCAGGGCTCGACGGCGATCGGCCGACCGTCGCCGCCGACCGAGACGAAGATGACCGTGCAGGACGTCGCGAACGCGTAGTCCAGTTCCTGCGGGTCCGCGGAGGCGACCGAGACCTCGATGTGCATGCTCGATCGCCCGGTGTGCACCAGACGCGCAGCCACCTCGACGATGTCGCCGGAGTGGATCGGGCGCGCGAAGTTGACGTTCCCGACGTACGCAGTGACGCAGTACCCGCCACTCCAGCCGACTGCACACGCGTACGCGGCCTTATCGATCCACTCCAGCACCCGACCGCCGGCGATGGCCGTGCCGCCGAGAGAGGCGACGTCGGTGGGCGCAGCCATGAAACGAAGGGTGATCTCCCGTGCCCGTGTGCCCATGCGACGCCTTTCTCGAGATGACTCTGCATCGTGCCGTATGCGCACCGCGGACCGAAAGCGGCCCCGCAGGCGGCATGTCCCGGGTGTTTCTCGATCGCCGAAAACCGGAACATCGTCCCTGAGCTCTGAGGTCTGCGCCCCGGATCCGCGGAGCAGGCCCGCGATTTCTACTCGATCAATGGTGGGCATGGCCATGTGTCGACGGGGAGGGGTTCGTCGCTGGTGGTGTGGACGTGGCCGGTGGGGGTGGTCCATTGGGTGGTGTGCGGGCCGGTGCGTTCGCATCGGTGTCCGGCGTGGGTTTTCGCCCGGTGTTCGTGGCGGCATTCGGCGGTGAGGTTCGCGGCGCTGGTCGGCCCGTCGGGGACGGGGATGAGGTGGTCCAGGTCGCAGCGGGTGGCGGGCACGGTGCAGGTCGGGTTGGCGCAGACCCCGTCGCGGAATTTGATGGCGGTGCCGAGCTTGCTGGAGGGGAACCGGCCCAGTTCGGTGACGTCGAGCAGGTTGCCGTGTGGGTCGGTGAGTAACCGGTAGAACAGGGTTCCGGGTTGCTGTGCGAGGGCGCGGATGGTGTCGGCGGGGACCGCTGCGCTGCGGTCCATCAGTTGGCCGGGGGTGTTGGTGGCGCCGATCAGGGACTGGACGGACACGACGACACCGATGGTGACCTGCACCGGTCGCGGCTCGTGCCCGCCGGCGCAGCTGATCAGCCGGGGAGTCCCGGCTGTGTGGCCTGCGGTGCCGGGCGGGTCTGGCCGGAACGCCGACGCCGGCAGCTCCCACTCGTCGAGCACGCCGAGGTTCTCATCGCCCCTGCCACTGTCGCCGTACTGCGTCGCCGCCGCCGCTGCTGTCGCCGTCACTGTTGCCGCCGTCGTTGTCTTTGTTGCCTGTTGGGGCGGGCTGGTCGTCGAGGTGGTCGTCGGTGTCGGTGTTGGTGTCGAAGGTGGTGTCGAAGGTGGTGTGGCAGCCGTTGCTGACCCGGCCCAGGAGCAGGTCGACCAGGGCGTCGGCGCGGCGTTGTTGCTGGGTGCGGGGGTCGGCGGGGTCGGCGATGGCGGCCAGTGCGCGCAGCACCTGGTCGATGGCGTGCGCGTCGATGCTGGACAGCGCGGCGGACAGGAAGCTGATCCCGTCCAGGTCGGGGCGCACGGAGACGTACCGATCCTGCAGGGAGCGGTGCAGCCGGTCGTCCTGCAGGTCGGGTTCGACCCGCAGGATGAACTGGTTCAGGCAGCGGCCGAGGATTTCCGGGGTCCGGCAGACCGCGAGGTCGACGACCACCGTGTTCAGCAGTTGTTTGGAGGAGTCCCGGACCAATCGGCGCAGGGCCCGGTTGATGCGGATGATCTTGTCCTGGTCGATGTCGCCGGCGACCCACGCGTCCCACGCGTCGGGGGTTTCGGTTCTGACCCGGCGGGTCATCGACACGGTGCGTTGCACGGTGAACTTCGATGCCTTCACGGCCATGCTGATCTCGGTGCTGGCGAACTCGCCGGCACTGAACTGCGGCCGCCCGCCGAGGCGCCGGTCGTCGTCGATGCCGCGTTGGTCCAGGGCGCGGCGGGTGTCGGTGAACTCGACCATCAACTCCGCGTGCCTGGCCTGCGCCCGGGCAAGGACCTTCAGCTGCACCGCGAGCTCATCGATGATCCCCGCAGCCGTGTCACCGGCCACCCTGCCAGGCGAAACCCGTTCGCGCACCACCGATGTGCTCATACCAGGAACCTACAACGCACCACCGACAGCGACCCCGAACAGCAGTTCAGATCGTCCGGCGTGCTCCAGGTGAGACCAGACCTCGCAGACCCGTCGGCCCAGGAGCTCCTCGAAGCTCCCACAAGTTCCTAGAAGCCCTGCGCCAGCCGGTAGTACGCCTGGTTCCAACGGATTTCGTTGGCGAACGACCGGGTGGTGGTGGCGTCGTCGATGACCAGCAGTTCGACCCCGACCATGGTGGCCAGATCCTCCAGCTCGTCAGTCCCGACCGCGGTCGACAGAACGGTGTGGTGGGGCCCCCCGGCGGTCAGCCAGGATTGGGTGGACGTGCGGAAATCCGGTCGCGGGGTCCAGACGGCCCGCGCGACAGGGAGCTTCGGCAACTCGAAGTCCGATGCCACGACATCGATCTCGTTGAGAACAAGGCGGAAGCGGTCGCCGAGGTCGCTGATGCCGACGACGATGCCGGCCCCGGGTTCGGCATCGAACACCAGCCGGACGGGGTCTTCCCGGTTCCCGATTCCCAGCGGATGGATCTCACAGCTCGGCTTGCCCGCGGCGATGGTGGGGCACACCTCCAGCATGTGGGCGCCGAGAATGCGCTCCTCTCCGGGAATGAGGTGGTAGGTGTAGTCCTCCATGAACGACGTGCCGCCGGAGCGCCCGTGGTCCATCGCCTTGAGCGTCGCCAGCAGCAACGATGTCTTCCAGTCGCCCTCGCCGCCGAATCCGTAGCCGTCGGCCATCAGTCGCTGTACCGCGAGGCCGGGCAATTGCCGCAGCCCGCCGAGATCCTCGAAGTTGGTGGTGAAGGCACCGAAGTTGCCGGCCTGCAGGAACGCCCGCATCCCGAGCTCGATCCGCGCTGCGTAGCGCAGGGATTCGCGCTGTGGAGCGCCGTCGCGGAGCGCGGGGGCAATCGTGTATTCGTCCTCGTAGGTCCTCACGAGGTCGTTCACCTCGGCGTCGCCGACTTGGTCGACAACCTCGACGAGGTCATTCACCCCGTAGGTGTTCACCGAGACACCAAAACGCCTTTGAGCTTCGACCTTGTCGCCTTCGGTGACGGCGACGTCGCGCATGTTGTCGCCGAACCGGGCGAGGCGCAGCGAGCGCAGGGTGGCTGCGCCCAGCGCGGCCCTGACCCACGTGCCGACGGCAGCCAGCGTCGCCTGGTGATTGACGTGCCCGGCCACCGTCTTCCGGCTCACACCGAGACGGGTTTGAATGTAACCGAACTCGCGATCACCGTGCGCGGCCTGGTTGAGATTCATGAAGTCCATGTCGATCTCGGACCACGGGAGCGCCTCGTTGGCCTGGGTGTGCAGGTGCAGCAGCGGTTTGGTGAGCGCCTCCAACCCGGCGATCCACATCTTCGCCGGCGAGAAGGTGTGCATCCAGCAGATGACGCCGAGGCAGGCGTCGTCGGCGTTGGCCTCCAGCATGATGCGGCGAATGCCGTCCGACGAGGTCAGCACCGGCTTCCAGATCACTTCGGCGCCGATGTCCTTACTGGCCTCGAGCGCACCGGCGATCTGCTGGGAGTGGGCGGTGACCTGGTCGACCACCTCCGGGCCGTAGAGCCCCTGGCTTCCGGTGAGGAACCAGATCTGCCTGCCGGCAGCGGCAGGTGAGTGGGTGGTCGCGTTCATGCTGGCCGTCCTTGATCGAGAAGCTTCTGTCCGTAGGCGTTCTGGTAGCGGTCGTACAGAGAGTCGATGTCCTTGTCGGTCAGCGGGTGCGGCTCGCCCAACTGTCGGGCGACGGTCACGGCGCGGGCGACTTCTTCGCACATCGCGGCTGCCTTGACGGCCGCCCGCGCATTCTGGCCGATCGTGAACGGGCCGTGATTGGCCATCAGCACCGCCGGGGATCGGCTGTCGCGCAACGTGTCGACGATCCCGCGTCCGATGGAGTCGTCACCGATCATCGCGAACGGCCCGACCGGGATCGGCCCGCCGAACTCGTCGGCCATCATCGTCAGCACGCAGGGGATCGGTTCCCGCCGCGCGGCGAACGCGGTCGCGTAGGTGGAGTGGGTGTGCACGACACCCCCGACCCGATCGAGGTGGGCGTAGACATAACCGGCGGCGAAGGTGTCGGACGACGGCGCAGCGTCGCCTTCGACGACCCGGCCGTCAAAGTCGGCGACCACCATGGTCTCCGGGGTGAGCAGCTGGTAGTCCACCCCGGACGGTTTGACGACGAGCAGGTCCGCCCCGGGAACCCTGGCCGACACGTTCCCGGCGGTCCAGACCACCAGGCCCCACCGGACGAGTTCGGCGTGCAGGTCCGAGACCTCGACGCGCAATCGTTTGATGTGTTGTTGGGTTTCCGGGCTCAGCCTCATACCAGCACGTCCCGATCGGCCGCGGCCGGCCCGAGAGCGGCACGACGGATGTTCTTCAAGGTGTGCATGACCGTGTTCTCACCGCGGCCGAAGTAGTCGTGCAGCCGCCGGTACTCGGCGTAGAGCTCGTCGTAGACGGCGACGTTGGCGGGAATGGGCTCGTAGACCCCGGTGATCCGACGGCCCATCGCCGCGGCCGCGGCCGGGACGTCGGGGTAGGCGCCCGCCGCGACGGCGGCATGGATCGCCGAGCCGAGTGCTGGCCCCTGCGCCGACGCCGCGACCGACAGCGGCAGCCCGGTGACGTCCGCGTAGATCTGCATCAGCAGCGGGTTCTTGGCCAGCCCGCCGGCGACGACGAACTCCGTGACGTCCACGCCGGCCGAGATGAAGTTCTCGACGATCAACCGTGCACCGAACGCGGTCGCCTCCAGCAGGGCCCGGTAGACATCCTCCGGCTTCGTGCTCAGGGTCAGGCCGAGCACCAGGCCGCTCAGCTGGTGATCGACCAGCACGGAACGGTTGCCGCTCTGCCAGTCCAGCGCGAGCAGACCGTGCTGACCGACGCGTTGAAGCTGGGCCAGCGAGGTCAGGTACTCGTGGACCGACTGACCGGCCTCCGTCGCGGCCGCCGCATACGCTGTCGGCACCTGCTCCCGGACGAACCATCCGAAGATGTCGCCGACGCCACTCTGCCCGGCCTCGTAGCCCCAGTACCCGGCGGTGATCCCGCCATCCACCGCGCCGCACATCCCGGGTACCTCGCGCAGCTCCGTGCCGTTGACGACATGGCAGGTGGAGGTGCCCATCACCGCGACGAGCTGGCCGGGGGCGATCGCACCGGCCGCGGGGGCGCAGACATGCGCGTCGACGTTCCCCACGGCGACCGCAATGCCCTCCGGTAGCCCGGTCCACTCCGCGGCCTGCGCCGTCAGCCGGCCGGCCACCGCGCCGAGCTGACCGATGGGTGCGGTCAACTTGCCGTCGACGAAGTCGCCGAAATCGGGATTGAGTGCGGTCAGAAAACTCCGGTCGGGGTATCGGCCGTCCTGCAGGATCCCCTTGTAGCCGGCACTGCAGGCATTGCGCACGTATTCGCCGCACAACTGCCAGACGATCCAGTCGGCGGCCTCGACCCACCGATCCATCCGCTCGTAGATCTCCGGGGCGCCCTCGAGCAATTCCAGGCCCTTGGCGAATTCCCATTCCGACGAGATCAACCCGCCGTAGCGCGGCAGCCAGGATTCTTCGCGCTTCGCCGCCAGTTCGTTGATGCGGTCCGCCTGCGGCTGCGCGGAGTGATGCCGCCACAGTTTGACGAAGGCGTGCGGTCGCGTGCGGAATTCCGGGAGTTCGCACAACGGGGTTCCGTCGGCGGTCGTCGGCACCATGGTGCACGCGGTGAAGTCGGTACCGATGCCGACCACCTGTTCGGGCCGCGCCCCGGCCGCGGCGAGCGCCGCCGGGACGGCGGTCCGCAGGACGTCGACGTAATCCGAGGGCACCTGCAGCGCCCACTCCGGCGGCAGCGGCTCGGTGCCACCCGGTACCCGGTCGGTGAGGACGGCGTGGGGGTAGTCGACCACGGCCGAGCCGAGTTCGGCCCCGTCCCGGACGCGCACCACGACGGCCCGGCCGGCAAGTGTCCCGTAGTCGACTCCGACGACGAGCGCGTCGGTCGGGTCGGCATCGGTCGGCTGGAGTGAGGGGGATGACTGATTCATCGTTGAATGACACCCGGAGGGGCGCCCTTTTCCCTTCTCTGTTGCGGTGGAGGTGGCGCTGCGATTCTGCTCCGGCGATCCCGGCGGCGATTGCACCGCAAAGGACGGGGCTGTATCGAACCGACCCGGTCGCCGTACCGCGGACCATGTTCCCGTGTGATGTTAGCGCTCACAGTCACGAAAGTGAAGAGCGTTGCGGTTGGTTCGACGGCGTGTCGAGCCGGGACCGTCGGGCATCGGTTCATGGTTGCGCCGTCGACCGTGTTCACGAACAGTGACGCCAAGTTCCGCAGAGTTGGAAAGGGGCCGGCGGACGCGCCCGACCGGAGCGGGGAATGTGATGGACGGACTCACCCTCCGCTGGAAGGGTTTTCCAACTCCGTAGCGCAATTGTGACCCTCAGCCCTTGACGCAGCAACGTGTGAGCGTTAACACTATGGCCGCGGGTGAGTCCTACTCCCGCCCTTGTCTTGAGGAACCGAGATCGGAAGGTCGGCCCATGACGGCCCGAACACCTTGCCGCAGTTCAACTGCGGCGCGGTCACCTCGGAGTCGACGCAGGGCCTCGGAGCCGCTGACGGCGCAGTGCGACGTCGCGCGGTCGATCGTTCGATCGGCACTTCCGGGCCGGGTCATCCAACGTTGGAGGAAGAGTCCGTGGTCACCAAGAGATTGACTGTGCTCGCTGCGGCGGCAGTCGCCGCCCTGGCCCTGGCGGCCTGCGGAAGCAGCGCCGACACCGCATCATCGAGCACCAGCAGCGCGGCGGCGTCCACCAGCGCCGCCGCCTCGGCCGACGGTGGTTCCGCCGCATCGCCGGCGGCGAGCAGCCCCGCCGATGCGAGCAGCTCGGGCGCCGCGGCGGGCGGCGAACTTCCGCCCGTCGATCCCGCGGTTCTGGACGGCGCCGTCATCGGATTCGCCCAGGTCGGTTCCGAGAGTGGCTGGCGCAGCGCCAACACCGATTCGATCAAGGCGGCGGCCGAGGCCAACGCCGTCGATCTGAAGTTCACCTCTGCCGAAGGTGATCAGGCGAAACAGATCTCGTCGATCAAGACCTTCATCACCCAGGGTGTCGACCTGATCGCGTTCTCGCCGGTCGTGGAGACCGGCTGGGACGCGGTACTCGAAGAAGCCAAGGCTGCCGACATCCCGGTGGTCCTGACCGACCGCGCGGTGGATTCCGACCCGAGCCTGTACAAGACATTCATCGGGTCCGATTTCATCATCGAGGGCGAGAAGGCTGCGACCTGGGCCGAGAAAGAGTTCGCGGACACCGACAAGGTGAACATGGTGGTTCTCGAGGGCACCACCGGCTCGGCGCCGGCCAACGATCGGGCGACCGGCTGGGAGAACATCCTCGGCGCGGACCCGAAGTTCACCACCCTTGCCTCGCAGACCGGCGAATTCACCCGGGACGGCGGCAAGAAGGTCATGGAGGGCTTCCTGGCCAAGTACCCGAACATCGATCTCGTGTACGCGCACAACGACGACATGGGCCTCGGAGCGATCGAGGCCATCGAAGCGGCCGGCAAGGTCCCCGGCAAGGACATCAAGATCGTCACCGTTGACGCGGTGAAGGCCGGCATGGAGGCCCTGGCGGCCGGCAAGATCAACTTCATCGTCGAGTGCTCGCCGCTGCTGGGCGAGCAGCTGATGCAGGCGTCGAGCGCCGTTCTGTCGGATACCGAGATCCCCGCCCGGATCATCACGATCGAGGGCAGCTTCGATCAGGAGCAGGCCATCGAGGCACTGCCGAACCGGCAGTACTGATCCCCACGCACTGATCCCAGCCAGATGATGGGACGCTCGACTCCGGAGTTCTGGATTCGGGCGTCCCATCGCTTTTGACCGGGAAGCAGTCTTCACCAAGTCCACGTAGGCGAGAGGAGCGGGAGTGCCGAGCGATCCGCCTGCCACCGCAGACCGGCCGGTTGTCGAGATGGCCGGCATCACCATCGAATTCCCCGGGGTCAAGGCGCTCAGTGACGTCTCCTTCCGGCTCTTCCCGGGCGAGGTGCACGCGTTGATGGGCGAGAACGGCGCCGGAAAGTCGACCCTGATCAAGGCGTTGACCGGCGTGTATGCCATCGATGCCGGCACCATCACGGTGCACGGCGCGGCAGTTTCGTTCGACGGGCCGGCCGAGGCCCAGAAGGCCGGTGTCGCAACGGTGTACCAGGAGGTCAACCTGGTCACCAACCTGACCGTGGCGGAGAACATGATGCTCGGGCGCGAGCCGCGCAGGCTGGGGATGATCGACTGGCGGCGGATGCGCAAGCACACCGCCAAGGTGCTCGCCGACCTCAACCTGGATATCGATCCCGGGTCGCTGTTGAGCAGCCATTCCATCGCCATTCAGCAGTTGGTCGCCATCGGCAGGGCGATCGACGTGAACGCTGACGTCCTGGTTCTCGACGAACCGACGTCCTCCTTGGATGTCAAGGAGGTCGCCGAGCTGATGGATGTCATCAGGCAGGTCCGCGACCGCGGCGTCGCCATCCTGTTCGTCTCCCATTTTCTGGACCAGGTCTATCAGATCTCCGATCGCATCACGGTGCTGCGAAACGGCGAGCTGGTGGGCGAATACATGGCACACGAGCTGCCCCGGCTGCAGCTGGTGTCCAAGATGATCGGAAAGGACCTCGCGGCCCTGGAGGCGCTGGAGGAGGGCACCAAGCGGGAGGCCGCCGAGCGCAAGGAAGGTGGGGCGTTCCTGATCGCGAAAGACCTGGGTCGCAAGGGTTCCATCGAACCGTACGACCTGGAGGTGCATCCGGGGGAGGTGCTCGGTCTCGCCGGGCTGCTCGGCTCGGGCCGTACCGAACTTGTCCGGCTCCTCTATGGAGCGGACCGCAACGACTCCGGCACGACCACCGTTTCCGGCGCGGAGATCAAACTCCGCAGCCCGCGGTCGGCCCTCGACAGGAAGATCGCCTTCGCCTCGGAGAACCGGCGAGCAGAGGGCCTGATCGGCGATCTGAGCGTGCGCGCCAACATCGTGCTGGCCATGCAGGCCGAACGCGGCTGGACCCGGCCCATTCCGCGTCGCCAGCAGGACGAGATGGCCAAGCGATACATCACGGCCCTCGACATCCGTCCCACCGATCCGGAAACCCTGGCCCGCAACCTTTCCGGCGGCAACCAGCAGAAACTGCTGCTGGCCAGGTGGTTGCTGACGGAGCCCAATCTGCTCATCCTGGACGAGCCGACCCGAGGGATCGATGTCGGTGCCAAGGCACAGATCCAGAAACTCGTGGCCGGCCTGTCCGACAAGGGCATGGCCGTCATCTTCATCTCGGCAGAACTCGAAGAGGTGCTCCGCCTGTCGCATCGCATCGGCATTCTCCGGGACCGCCGCAAGGTGGCCGAGATCGTGAACGCCGAAGGAACGACGGTCGAGGACCTCATGGGCATCATCGCAGCGGAGGCGCAGCCAGCATGAAACGCATCACCGGTAGCCGTCTGCTGTGGCCGGGGCTCGTGCTGATCGCACTGCTCGTCGCCAACCTGCTGTGGAACCACGCGTTCTTCAACATCACCGTCCGGGACGGGAACCTCTACGGCGCGCCCATCGACATCCTGCGCCGCGCCGCACCGATCGTGCTTGTCGCACTGGGCATGACGCTGGTCATCGCGACCCGCGGCATCGATCTATCGGTCGGCGCCGTCGCGGCCATCTCGGGATCCTGGGCATCGATGTACATCATCTCGTCCTCTGACGGTGCCTCGGTGACGGTGGTGCTGACCGCGGTCGGTGTCGCCCTGCTGATGGCGCTGATCGCAGGCGCATGGAACGGGTTCCTGGTCTCGGTGCTCGGGATCCAACCCATCGTCGCAACCCTCGTCCTGATGGTCGCCGGCCGCGGCCTGGCGCAAATCATCACCAGTGAGAAGATCCTGTACCCGGACAATTCCCCGGCGTACAAGTTGATCGGCGGAGGTTATCTGCTGGCGGTGCCATTCTCGATCCTGATCGCCGGCGGGATCTTCGCACTGACGGCGGTGCTGACCCGGAAAACTGCACTGGGTACGTTGATCGAGTCGGTCGGCGTCAATCCGGAGGCCAGTCGGCTCGCCGGCGTCCGGGCTCGTCCGATCATTTTCCTCGCCTATGTGTTCAGCGGCTTCTGTGCCGGCCTGGCCGGGCTCATGCTGACCTCGAACTCCACGTCGGCGGACCCGAACTCCATCGGCCTGTTCATCGAGCTCGACGCGATTCTCGCCGTCGTCATCGGCGGTACTTCGCTGGCGGGAGGACGGTTCTCGCTCGCCGGCACGCTGATCGGCGCCTTCATCATCGAGACCATGGACGCGTTCGTGGTGATCGCGATTTCCGCGCGCAGTACCGATGTCTTCAAGGCGTGTGTCGTCATCCTTGTCTGCCTCCTGCAGTCGCATCGGGTGCGGGCCTGGCTGATGAATGTGCTGCGCTGGGGTCGGCCACCGAGCCGCCGCGGCAGCGCGCCGCCGCCCCCGAGCACACCGACCTCGCCCGCCGGCGACACGCCGGTCGCCGCAACGGAAGGCACCGCTTCCGGATCCTCCACCTCGATGTCCGCAGGGGCCAGGCCATGACGATCGCCGCAACTCCCAAATCTGCCACTCCAAAACCCGCGGGGCCGAAGATCCTCCGCCGCCTCAGCCAGCGCTACGAGCAGTACACGCAGATCGGCGTGACGGTCGTGCTGCTGGTCGTCATGCTCGTCGTCGGCGATCTGCTCTACCCGAATTTCACCTCCGGCCAGGCGATCTTCGACCTCATCGGGAAGAACGTGTTCCTGATTCCGCTTGCCATCGGGATGACCTTCGTCATCCTCAGCGGCGGCATCGACCTCTCCGTCGGTGCGGTGATGGCCCTGGGCTCAGTCATCTCCGCGACGTTGCTGCAGGCCGGCTGGTCACCGTTCCTGGTGATCCCGATGGTCCTGCTGGCCGCTTCGATGCTCGGCCTGCTGGTCGGCGTCATGGTCAGCCGATTCGAGATCCAGCCGTTCATCGCGACTCTCGCGGCGATGTTCCTGGCCCGAGGGCTGTGCCTGGTGATCACCGATCGTTCGATCTCCATCAACGATGGCTTCTTCCAGAGCATGAATCTGACGCACATCAATCTCTGGGAGCAGGAGACGGTCAATTTGCGGGGCCGGGTGCGGGTCACCGACGTGTACACCACGCCCTCGGTGCTGATCGCGCTGGCAGTGCTGGTGGTCGCCTTCGTGATCCTGCACTACAGCCGTTTCGGCCGGACCGTCTACGCGGTCGGGGGGAACGAGGCATCGTCGCGCCTGATGGGCCTGCGGGTCGATCGCACCAAGGTCAGCGTCTACGTGATCAGCGGCTTCTGCTCGGGGATCGCGGGTGTGCTGTTCGCCTTCTACACCGCCTCCGGTGATCCTGTTGCCGGCATCGGCTACGAGCTCAACGCCATCGCGGCGGTCGTGATCGGCGGCACGCTGCTGTCCGGCGGCTCGGGGTACGTGCTCGGATCCATGCTCGGCGTGCTGGTGTTGGCTACGATCTACGCCTACAAGGAGTTCGACGGCGACCTGAACACCGGTTGGACGCGCGTGATGATCGGTGTCCTGGTGCTGTTCTTCGTGGTTCTCCAGCAGCTCATCGCCCGACGCCGACGATGAGGTGATGTGCCAGCACGTGGTGGCGTCCCTGCGGACGGTGGGGGCGTCGGAATGAGGACGAAGATGGCGAGCCAACAGCCGGACCGGCCACCCGGCATGTATGACGTTGCCCGGCTCGCCGGGGTCAGCCACCAGACGGTCAGCCGGGTGATCAACGCCCACCCCAACGTCCGTGAGGAAACTCGCCAGCGGGTCCAGGAGGCGATCACCACACTCGGGTACCGCCGGAACGTCGCGGCCCGGGCGCTGGTCACCCGGCGGTCGAACACCATCGGGGTGATCACCAGCGTCTCCCCTCTCTGGGGACCCAGCAGCACGCTGATCGGCGTCGAGCGGGCCGCCCGGGACGCGGGTTTCTATCTGAGCGTTGCCGCCCTGCACAGCATCGAGCCGGCCGGCATCAAGGAGGTGCTGGGCGACCTGGTCGATCAGGGGGTCGAGGGGATCGTCGTGATCGCCCCGGAGGCGGCGGCCGAGCATGTGTCGGAGCGCTTCGAGACCCACCTTCCCGTCGTCATGGTGGCTGCCGGCGCCGAACCGGCTGAGGGCGTGCGGATCACCTCGATCGACCAGGCGTTCGGGGCGCGGCTGGCGACGGGGCACCTGCTCGAACTGGGCCACACCACCATCGGGCACATCGCCGGGCCGAACGCGTGGTTCGACGCCATCGAGCGCGTGCGGGGCTGGCGGGACGAGCTCGCCGAGCACAGCATCCGTCCCGGACCGCAGGTCGCGGGTGACTGGACAGCGGCGAGCGGTCACCGGGCGGGCGGGCAGCTGCTGCGCAGGAAGAAGGTGCCGTCCGCCGTCTTCGTCGCGAACGACCTCATGGCCCTCGGCTTTCTCCGCGCGATGCACGACGCGGGAGTCCGTGTCCCGCAGGATATCTCGATCGTCGGGTTCGACGACATGCCGGGTGCTGGACACCTCATTCCCGGTCTGACCACCGTTCGACAGGATCTGGACCGGCTCGGCCAGCAATGCATCGCAATGCTGTTGGCGGAGCTGAACGGCTCGGCGGGGTCATACGAGCCGTTGCAGCCCACGCTTGTCGTCAGGGAGAGCGCGGCTCGGCCGGCGACCTGACTCAGTGCAGGGCGGTGACCCGCTGGATGGCCGCCGCCACCGCCGGTGCGACGGCCGGGTCGAACACCGACGGCACGATGTAGTTGGCGTTCAACTGATCCGGTGCAACCGTGTCCGCGATGGCGGTCGCGGCGGCCAGCAGGCAGTCGTCGGTGATCTCGTGGGCGCCGGAGTCGAGCATCCCGCGGAAGAACCCCGGGAACGCCAGCACGTTGTTGATCTGGTTGGGGTAGTCGGACCGGCCGGTGGCGACGATCGCGGCGTGCTTGCTGGCCGCGAACGGGTCCACTTCGGGGTCCGGGTTGGCCAGCGCGAAGACGATGGCCCCGTCGGCCATCGTCGCGATGTCGTCGCCGGTCAGCAGGTTGGGTGCGGAGACACCGATGAAGACGTCCGCCCCGACGATCATCTCGGCCAGCGTGCCCTGCGCGCCGCGGGGGTTGGTGGTGTCCGCGATCCACCGCCGGTACTCGTCCAGATTCGGGTTGTCCGGGCGGATGGCGCCGTTGCGGTCGCAACCGATGATGTCGGTGAAACCCTGACGGTGCAGCAACTGGATGATCGCCCGACCGGCCGCGCCCACGCCGCTGACGACGACCCGGACGTCCCTCGTTTCCTTCTTGACCACCCGCATTGCGTTGGTCAGCGCGGCCAGCACGACGATCGCGGTGCCGTGCTGATCGTCGTGGAACACGGGGATGTCGAGGATCTCCCGGAGCCGCCGTTCGATCTCGAAACACCGTGGCGCCGCGATGTCCTCGAGGTTGATGCCGCCATAGCCGGGCGCGATGGCCTTGACGATCATCACGATCTCGTCGGTGTCCTGCGTATCGAGCACGACCGGCCACGCATCGACACCGCCGAACTGCTTGAACAGCGCGGCCTTGCCCTCCATGACGGGCATGGCGGCCGCCGGCCCGATGTTGCCGAGCCCGAGGACGGCGGAGCCGTCGGTCACCACAGCGACGGTGTTGCGTTTGATGGTCAGCCGCCTGGCGTCGGCCGGGTTGTTCGCGATGGCCATACAGACCCGGGCGACCCCGGGTGTGTAGGCGCGGGACAGGTCGTCGCGGTGCTTGAGCGGCACCTTCGGAACGACCTCGATCTTGCCGCCCAGATGTAGCAGGAAGGTCCGGTCCGACACCTTGCGGACGTTCACACCGGGTAGGTCGCCGATGGATCGGGTGACAGCGTCGGCGTGCTCGGCGTTGATGGCGTCGCAGGAGACGTCGACCACGATGAACGTGGGACTGGACTCCACGACGTCCAGGGCGGTCAATGAACCGCCCGCCGCCAGTACGGCGGCGGCGAGATCCGCGGTCGCGCCGATGGCCGGGGGGGCCTCTGCACGGATGGTGATCGAGTAACCGGGGCTGGTGCTGGGCATGGGAGTGAGCATGGCACGCGGCGCGAGAACCGCACCTCGAGCTGTGGGCCGACCGGGTCAGCCGCCGTCGGGAGTGAACTGGCTCGCGGTGAACACCGCGCCCTGCGGATCGCGGATGAGGACGGTCCGGGTCCAGTCGGTGTCCTCCGTGTCCAGGACCGTCCCTCCCAGCCGCCCGGCCGCGGTCGCGGTCGAGTCCCGGTCGGCGACCGCGAAAGCAACATGCCAGTGCGGACTCTCGTCCGGCATGACGGGCGTCAGCCAGCCGATCGCGTCCGCGAAGCCGGGTGGCGCATCCACCTCGGCCTGCCTCGTATAGATGTCCGGATCCGACGTGGCCGCCAGGTGAGCGCCGTAGCCCGGCACCCGGATCAAGGTGGCGAACCCGAGATCGTCGAAGGACCAGCCGAACACCGCCGTGTAGAACGCCGCTGATGAGGCCGGGTCGGCGGCGTGCAGGTCGCTGAAGTTCCAGGTGCCGGGTGCGTTCACAGTTTGGGCGCCCAAGCGCCGGCGGGCCTGCCAGAGCCGGAACGGCACGCCCGACGGGTCCGCACAGCGGGCCGAACGCCCTCCTTCACCGGCGTCGGTCGGCGCCTCCAGCACGCGCCCGCCTGCCGCCTCGATCCGTGCCGCCGTCGCCTCGGCGTCCCGCACCGCGACGTAGGTGTTCCAGGCGGGGGTGATGGAGGTGGCCGGAGCGGATCCGTCCGACGGGTCGGCTGGACCGCCGATGCCGGCCGCATCGAGACCGCCCTGCCGGGCGATGACATAACGGAACGGAACGCCCTGCGGTGTGGGATCCTCGAACGTCCATCCGAACAGTCCGCCGTAGAACGCCATGGCGCCCTGCACATCCCGATGCTCGACGTCCACCCATGAGGTGACACCAGGTGGGTAACTGCGCGGCTCGGCCATCGCTCCTCCTCGATACTGCTGGCGCGGGATCGGTCGACACCCACCGTAGGAGGGGATGCGGACAGCTACTGTCCGCCATCGGCTAATTCCGTTGCACCTCGTCGATGCGCCGCCGGAGGAAGGCGCGCTCTGCCGGGTTGCCGGCGAGCTCGAGCGCCTTCCGGTACACCGTGGCAGCGTCCCGGGGTCGTCCCGCGCGGCGGAGCAGGTCCGCGCGGGTCGCCTGATACGCGTGGTACCCGTCGAGCGGCAACGTCTCGATGATCTCCAGAGCTGCTCCGGGGCCGGAGATCTCGGCCACGGCAATGGCCCGGTTGAGCGCCACCACAGGGGTCGGATCCACCGCGAGCAACTGGTCGTACAGCGCGACGACCTGGCCCCAGTCGGTGGTCTCAGCGGTTGGGGCATCGGTGTGCACGGCGTTGATGGCGGCCAGGATCTGGTACCTGCCGGGGCGCCCACGGCGCAGGCAGGCCCGGACGATGCGGTGCCCCTCGGCGATGAGTTCGCGGTCCCAGCGCGACCGGTCTTGATCGGCCAGCGAGACGAGGACACCGTCGGCAACCCGGCTGGGGCGGCGCGCCTCGGTGAGGAGCATCAGCGCCAGCAGTCCGAGCACCTCCGGCTCGTCCGGCATCAGCGTCGCGAGGATCCTGGTGAGTCTGATCGCCTCGCCGCAGAGGTCGGCGCGGATGGCCTCGGCGACGGGGCCGGGAGCGCTTGGCTCCTGCGTCACCGTTGCCTCAGAAGGGTTCTCGTCCGGTTGACCGCTCTCAGGCGCTGTGCCGGAGGGCAGGTAGCCCTCGTTGAAGACAAGGAACAGCGTCCCGAGCACGCCGCGGAGCCGTGAGGGCAAGTCGGCGTCGGGTGGTACCCGGTAGGGGATGCGGGCCGCCTTGATCTTCTGCTTGGACCTGGTCAATCGCTTGGCCATCGCGGCCTCCTCGACCAGAAAGGCACCGGCGATCTCGGCCACCGTCAGCCCGCCGAGCAGCCGCAGCGTCAAGGCCACCTGCGCGCCGGTGGCAAGGGCGGGGTGGCAGCAGGTGAACATCAGCCGCAGTCTGTCGTCCACCACGGACGACGGAGGCTCCGGATCGTCGTCGACGAGCTCGTTCATGAGAACCGCCTGGGTCTCTCGGGAATCCCGGGTCCGCTCCCGCCGGAGGCGATCGATCGCCCGGTTGTAGCCCGTCGTGGTCAACCAGCCGCCAGGATTGGGCGGCAGGCCGGTGTCCGCCCACCGCTGCAGGGCGGTCAGGTAGGCCTCCTGGGCGGCCTCCTCCGCGAGGTCGATGTCGCCCAGTCGGCGGGTCAGGGTGGCGACGACCCGACCGTGCTCCTCACGGAAGACACGGTCGAGGTCGCCGCGGGGGAGCTTGTCGCCCTCGGCTGCCGTCACGATCCGTCAGGCGCCGGTTCGGGCTGGAACGGGCGTACTTCGACGGCACCCCGGCAGGCGGCAGACCCGCGCCGGGCCAACTCGAGGGCGGCGTCGAGGTCGGGGACGTCGACGACCCAGAATCCGCCGATGTGTTCCTTCGATTCCAGGTACGGACCGTCGGTGATCACCGGCTCACCGCTCCCGGACGCGTCGATGACGGTGGCGGTGGAGGCCGGGTTGAGACCACCGGCGAAGACCCAGGATCCGGCCGCCTGGACCTCCTTGTTGAACGCATCGACGGCGTTGTACATGTCCTGCACGTCGTCGGGGATCTCGTCGGTGTCGCTGCCGTGAACGGAAAGCAGGTACTGGGCCATGGTGTGCTCCTCAGTGTGTCGGGTGGGTGTGTCTGGGTGGTGGTGTGTCGGGTGGGGTGTGTCGGGTGGGGTGTGTCCCGTGGTGTGTGTCGGATGGGGTTGTTCAGCTGCTGTGGATGACTTCCCTGCCGTCGATGACCTCGATGTCGCCGACGCCGAGCCCGCCCGCCGGCCGGAGGGTCAGGCTCACGGCGCCGTTGGAGGTGACCGAGGAGTTCACGGCGGTGAAGGTACCGGGCGCGCTGCCCTCGCTGAACAGCCGCTTCCCGTCGCCGATGACGACCGGGAAGATGATCAGCCGGTACTCGTCGACGAGTCCGGCGTCGTGCAAGGTGCGGGCCAGGCCGCAGCTGCCGTGCACCTGCAGTTCGCCGCCCGGCTTCGCCTTGAGCTGCTCGACCGCGGCGACGACATCGCCGGCGATCACGGAGGTGTTCTGCCATTCCGCGTCGCGCAGGGTGGTCGACACGACGTGCTTCGGACGGTGATTGAGCGCCGTGGCAACCACGTCGGCCGGGTCTGTCACCTGCGACCAGAAGGTGTACATCATGTCGTAGGTCGTCCGGCCGAGGAGTACCTCGTCGGTGTCGGCAAACCATCCGCTGACGATGGTGCCGAAGTCGTCGTCGACGAACGGCACCACCCAGCCGCCTTTGTCGAAGCCGCCCGAGCGGTCCTCGTCCGGTCCGCCAGGTCCCTGCATGACGCCGTCCAGGCTCAGAAATGCATTGACGGTGAGCTTCATCGTCGTCTCCTTGTCGTGTCTGCGGTCAGCTCCTGCGGCTGCCTCACCCAGTCCACGAACGTCTGGGACCCGATAGGACACCATGCCGGAAGTTTTTTCCAACAGGCAGTCGGCGGCGTCCCTGCCGTACGTTGACCCGGCCACCGGTTCGAGGATCCACCGGCAAGGCGAAGGGTCGGGTCATGGCGAGATTTCACGTGGAGACGGCGCTGACGGCCGACATGGGAACGGTCTGGGCCGCCATGGTCGATCCGGCGAGAACGCAGGAGAAGTACGAGTCCCTGGGTAACACGGAGGTGTCCGTCGAATCCCATGATGACGGCCGGGGAGCGCTGATCCACGCACGGCGCAGGGTCTCGGTGGACCTACCGGGGTTCATGACGAAGGTCATGTCGCCGAGCAACATGTACGACCAGGTGGACCGGTGGACGCCCGCCGGCGGCGGGTACGACGGCCGGTTCGAGATCACCGTCGAAGGTGCCCCTGTCCACGTGACCGGCACCATGGCGCTGCGCGAGGTACCTGACGGGGTCACCTATGCCGTGGACGGCGAGGTGAAGGTGTCGATCCCGTTCATCGGCGGGATGGCAGCGGGCTTCGCGGCCGAGCAGGCCGGGAAGGTGGCCGCCGAGGAGGGTTCTTTTCTCAAGCGCCTTCTCGGGTGACCAGTAGTGATTGCATGGCGGTGGCTTCCCGCGCGACGAGATCGACCAGGACCTCCGGGTCCGGGACCAGGCCGGCGTCGGTTGCGAAGCCGATGGTCACGGTGTCGTTGTAGCTGAAGATCGTCGCGGCGATGGGTTGGTCGCCCGAGCACGGCGCGAAGCCGACGATCTGCACCACCGGGCTTCCGGCGAAGCTGAGCAGCTCGGTCGGTCCCGGGACGTTGGTCAGGACGCCCACGGTCTTGTTCGCGAAGAAGTTGGTCAGGAAGAACTGGACCTGGCCGGGGGAGACCGACATCGCGCGCTGCAGGCCGAACGTCATCACCGCCTCGTCGGAGTGTTTGATCCGCTGCATCTGGCTGCGCATCTGCCGGATCCGGGTGGGTTGATCCGCGATCCCGAGCGGCATCGGCAGCATCACCAGCGCGAAGTAGTTGCCGAGTTCCTCGGGCAGGTTGTCCGCGAAAGGCTTGAGGTTCACCGGTACGAGCCATTGGATCTCCCGCGCCCGGCCGTGGTGCACGCCGAGGTAGTGCTGGACTCCACCTGCCACGGCGGCCATCAACACGTCGTTGACGGTCGCGCCCTGGCTCCGGCTGACGGCCTTGATGTCGGGCAATGAGAGCGGGGCCGACCACGCGATGGCCTTCGCCCGCCCTGGTTTGCCCGACCACACGGTGGGAGAACTGTCGGACAGCAGCAGCTTGGTCACCGATGAGACGTCGTTGACGGCACGGTTGTCCGGGTCGCCCAGTAAGGCCAGTGCGTCGACCAGACGGCCGGGATGAATGGCGAACTCGATGCCGTCATCGACCGTCTCCACCCCGTACCGGGTCAAGTACCAGGCGATCCGTGGCGTCGCCGCCACGGCAGCGGGCAGCGCGGACACCGTGTCGACCGGGTGGGTGACGGTGTGGACCGCCGCGCTCAGCACGCCGCGTGCGACACCTGCAGTGACGCGGGCACCCAGGTCCACGGCGCCGGCGACCCCGTTCCGTACCGCTCTGGCGGCGTCGAGCGTCATGCCAACGGCATCCGAGACGGGGGAGGGCAGCGGAAACGGCAGCGCGTGGCCGTCGTTCGCGCTCCGGCGGGAGACCACGGCACCGACGGCGGGCCGACTGCCGGTCCGTTGATCCGGGCTGTCGCACATGCTGAGCATGACCTGCGTGAGCCGCACACCGTCGGCCATGGCGTGGTGGAATCGGCACACGACGGCACTGCCGACCGTCCCGTCGTCGAGCAGCACCCGGTCGATGACGAAGACGATCCACAGTGGCCTGTCCCGTGGCAGCGACCTGGCCCGCTGGGCCGACATGAACCGCTGCAGGGAGGCGAGGTCGGCGGGCTCGGTCAGTCGGGCGCTCCGAACGTGTCGCGTCACGTCGAAATCCCGGTCGTCCTGCCACGCCCAGCCGGTGCCGGAACGCACCGGGGTGCGCCGGTACACCGGGAAACGATCGCTGACCCGGGTCCGGACAACGTCGAGAACGGCGTGATAGCCAGGGGTTTCCGCCATGATCAGCACCCCGTCGATGATCATCAGGTTGTTCGGGCGATCCATGGTCAGCCACAGCGCGTCCTGCGTGCTCATCGGGGTTCGCGCGGGAACGAGAGAAGCCATGGCGACCCCCTTTCTCCGCGTCCGGGCGTCAATGGCGTCCGGAGCCAATCGGTTCCCCAGCGCACGGTAGCGACCGGGCGAGCCGGCCGGCAGAGGCCAACGGCCCGCCTTCCCGGAAAGTGCTGGATCGCGTTGGAATGGGGGACTTCCGGCTCTGCCGCATGTCGACCGGGCGAGGTGCAATGGAGGTTCTGGGCTACGCCGCGCCCGCTGCACCCTCGGGCACCGACGAACCCGCGGAAGGAGCGTGTGACGACATGGCAGTACAGGCAGGCACGGCGGTACAGGCAGGCACGGCGGTACAGGCAGGCACGGCGGTACAGGCAGTGACAGCGGCGATGACGGACGACGTCAAAGAGGTCGTCGACGCGCAGGTGGAGCAGGCCCGACTGGCCGCGGAGGCGTTCCGCCGACTCGACCAGCCGGCGGTGGACCGGATCGTCGATGCCATGGTCAGGGCTGGTCTTCGTGCAGCATCCGAATTGGCCATGCTCGCGGTGCGCGAGTCCGGCTTCGGTGTCTTCGAGGACAAGGTGATCAAGAACTTCGTCGCCACCGAGTTCCTCAACGACTACCTCAAGGACAAGAAGACGGTCGGCGTGATCGACGCCGACAAGGAGAACGGCCTGGAGTTCATCGCCGAGCCGGTCGGGGTGATCGTGGCGGTCACGCCGATCACCAATCCGACGTCGACGGTGCTGTTCAAGGCGATCTGTGCGGCAAAGACCCGGAACGCGATCCTGTTCCGGGCGCATCCGATGGCCACCCGCTGCGCACTGCGCGCGGTGGAGATCCTGGTCGCGGCCGGCGAGGCTGCCGGCCTGCCCGCGGGTGCGATCCAGGTCATACCCATGCCCCAGAATGCCGTCACCCATTACCTTTTCCGGCACCCGGACGTCGACTTCCTGTGGACCACGGGCGGACCGAAGATCGTCCAGCTCACGAACGAGGCCGGTAAACCGTGCCTGTCGGTCGGGCCGGGGAACGCGCCGTGTTACGTCCACAGGTCGGCCGACCTCAAGGGCGTCGTCGTCGATGTCCTGATCTCCAAGACCTTCGACGCCTCGGTGATCTGCCCTGCCGAGCAGACGATCATCATCGATCACGAGGTCTACGACGAGGTCGTCGCCGAGTTCGTCCGGATGGGCGCCTACCTGATGAACGAGCAGGAGGCGGTGGCGCTGGCCGACTTCGTCTTCGAGGGGGACAGCGCGAATGGCGGGGGCGGCAAGGTGAACATGAAGGCCCTCGGGCAGCGGGCGCCTGAGTTGGCCCGGCGGGTGGGCTTCGAGGTACCGCCGCACGTCAAGGTATTGCTGGCCGAGCTGCCCGCCGACCTCGACGGGCTGGTCGCCCACAAGCTCCGGCAGGAGAAGCTGATGCCGGTCCTGGGCGTTGTCAGGGCAAGGGACGTCCAGCACGCCATCGACTGTGCGGTCGTTGTCACCGAGCACGGCGGGCTCGGGCACACCTCGAGCGTCTACGCCCGCGACGAGGACGTCATCCAACGCTTTTCCTCGGCGGTACGGACGGGCCGGATCCTGGTGAACGCGCCCACCGCCGTCGGAGCGCTGGGCGGGGTGTACAACTCGCTGCCGCCGACCTTCTCGCTCGGCTGCGGTACCTGGGGCGGTTCCATGACCACCGACAACGTCAATTACAAGAACCTGCTGAACATCAAGACGGTGTCCCGTCGTAAGACTCCGCCGCAGTGGTTCCGGGTCCCCGCGGACATCTACTTCAGGTCCGGCTCGTTGGAGGCGCTGGACGAGGAACGGTTCGACCGTGTGCTCCTGGTGACCGACCACGTACTGGAGGAGGGCGGGATCGTTGCGCAGGTGCGGTCGCACCTCGGGGGCGCGCACGTCAAGGTCTTCGACGACATCCTGCCGGAGCCCGATTTCGCGACCGTGATGGCCGGCGTCGCGATCGTGCGGGACTACGAACCGGATGCGCTGGTGGCCATCGGCGGCGGTTCGGTGCTGGACGCCGCAAAGGCGATGCGGCTGTTCTTCGAGCACCCGGAACTGTCCGTCGACGATCTGACGCTGCCGTTCCTCGATCCGCGCAAGCGGGTCGCCCAATATCCGCAGGACAAGCACGTCTTGGAGCTCATCGCGATACCGACGACCGCGGGGAGCGGCTCGGAGGTCTCGCCCGGCGCCGTGATCACCCACGACCATCGCAAGGTGACGTTGATCGACTACTGCCTGCTGCCGGACAAGGCGATCGTCGATCCGACGCTCATGCTGTCGCTGCCGCCGACGTCCACCGCGGACACCGGCCTGGACGCGCTGACGCACGCGTTGGAGGGCGCGGTGTCGATCTTCTCCTCGCCGTACACCGATGCCTTCTGCGTGCAGGCCGTGTCGATGATCTTCGAGTGGCTCCCCAGGGCGTTCCGGGACGGCACCGACATCGAGGCGCGGACCGGCATGGCCGATGCCTCCACGTTGGCCGGGCTCGCTTTCTCCAACGCCTTCCTGGGTGTCAACCATGCGCTGGCTCACGCGATCGGCGCGAAATTCCACATCGCGCACGGACGCGCGAACGCCCTGCTGCTGCCGCATGTGTTGCGCTACAACGCTTCACTGCCGAGCAAGTTCATGCCGGCTCCCGGCTATTCCTCCTACGTCGCACCCGAGAAGTACGCCAGGATGGGACGCATCATCTTCGGCGGGCGGGACGACGAGGAACGCCGCACGCGGTTGTTCGATGCCGTCGATTCTCTGATCGACGAATTGGGCATGCCGAGGACGCTTCGGCAGGCAGGGGTGCCGGAGGCGGAATTCCTGGCCGCGATTCCCGAGTTGGTGGACATTGCGTTCCAGGACGTCTGCATGCGGACGAATCCGAGGATGCCGTTGCTGGTCGAACTCGAAGAATTGCTGAGAGCCGCTTACTACGGCAACGCGCCGGCGACTGCTCCGGAACTTCAAGTTACCGGCAAGTAACAAGCGAGCTAGGCTTGGCGGATGAGCGCTCGAGCGACCGGTCCGGACCTGCACTTCGATGTCATCGTCATCGGTTCCGGATTCGGCGGATCGGTCACCGCGTTGCGATTGACCGAGAAGGGCTACCGGGTCGGCGTTCTGGAAGCGGGACGCCGATTCACCGATGATGAATTCGCGAAAACCTCCTGGCGGGTGCGCAAGTTCCTGTGGGCGCCACGACTGGGGTTGTACGGCATCCAGCGAATCCACCTCCTGCCGGACGCGGTCGTGCTGGCCGGTGCAGGGGTGGGCGGCGGCTCGTTGGTCTACGCCAACACGCTGTACGTCCCGCCGGCGGAGTTCTTCGCCGATCCGCAGTGGGCGGGCATCGCCGACTGGTCGACAGAACTCGCGCCCTACTACGACCAGGCCGGCCGGATGCTCGGCGTCAACGACGTACCGCACCGGTCGCCGTTGGACGACACCTTCGCCGAGGTGGCGGCCGAAATGGGTGTCGGCGAGACCTTCCGGCTCACCCCGGTCGGCGTCTATTTCGGTGCTGCGCCGGGCCGGACCGCGCCAGACCCGTTCTTCGGCGGGAAGGGACCGGCCCGGACGGGCTGCATCGAGTGCGGTGAGTGCATGACCGGGTGCCGGCACAACGCCAAGAACACTCTCCCGAAGAATTATCTCGGGCTCGCCGAGTCCGCGGGTGCGGAGATCTTCCCGATGACGACGGTCGCCGTGGTGAGGCCCCGCCCGGCGGGTGGTTACGCCGTGGACACGGTGCGCACCGGACCGGTGCCGCGCGGACGGCGGACCTTCACCGCCGATCACGTGGTGGTGGCGGCCGGGGCCTTCAACACCCAGAAGCTGCTGCACCGGATGAAGGCCGACGGTCACCTCCCGGCGCTGTCGGCTCGGCTCGGATACGCCTCCAGGACGAACTCGGAGTCGCTGGTCGGTGCGGTCTCCCGCCGTCGAGACGTCGATTTCACCCGGGGCGTGGCGATCACGTCCTCCTTCCATCCCGATCCGCAGACCCATGTCGAGCCGGTCCGGTACGGGCGTGGCAGCAACCTGATGGGGCTGCTGAGCACCGTCCTCACCGATGGTGAGGCTGGCACGCCACGATGGAAGGTGTGGCTTCGCGCTGTCGCCGCCCGGCCGTCCGATGCGCTGCGATCACTCGACGTTCGCCGGTGGTCGCAGCGCGGGGCCATCGCACTCGTCATGCAGTCGGTCGACAACTCGTTGACGGTCAGCGGGGTGCGCGGTCGGCTGGGCAGGTGGAAGCTGACCTCCCGGCAGGGCGACGGTGAGCCGAACCCGACCTGGATCCCGGCCGGCAACGAGGCGGCACGGCGCATCGCCGCCCACATCGACGGCACGCCGATGGGTCAACTGGGCGACCTGATGGACGCGCCGATGACGGCCCACTTCGTCGGGGGCTGCTGCATCGGCGCCGACGCCGAACACGGCGTGATCGACGCGTACCACCGGGTGTTCGGTCACCCCGGCCTGCACGTCGTCGACGGGTCCGCCGTCTCGGCCAATCTGGGCGTCAACCCGTCGCTCACCATCACCGCGCAGGCCGAGCGCGCGATGGCCCTCTGGCCGAACCGGTGCGAGCCCGACCCGCGGCCCCCGCTCGGCTCGACCTACGTTGTGGTGCAGCCGGTGTCGCCCGAGCGGCCGGTGGTCCCGGCCGGCGTGCCGGGGTCGCTGCGGTTGCCGATCGCGCAGGTCCGGCACGGCGCCGCAGCCGTGCCCCGGCCTGTCGCCGCCGGCTGAGGTTCAGCTCCCGGTGCCGGCGGTGCCCGCTGCCGGGTCGGCTGCGGTGAGGTGGGCCAGGCACAGGTGCGGCTTGACGAACGGGACCAGCCTGGCCGACGCGAACGGCATGCCCAGTTGGGTCAGGACACCGTTGAGCACACCCAGATGAACTGAACAGACGACGTCGGGGTGCTCCCGGGCGACGTCCCGATACGGACAGGCGCGAAGCCGGATCTCCCGGTCCCCGGTGGAAGCCGTTTGTTCGGTCAGCTCCGGATCGAAATGCATGTCGTCCAGCAGGCCGGTGATCTGCCGCTCGGCGGCATCGGGTGCGACCGGGATCGGGGCCCGGTCGACGAGGGTGGTGGCCCACCGCCGGCCGATCTCCTCGGCGCGCCGACGCCTCGTTCGTGACGTACCACCCACGCCGGCGGCCAGTGCAGCCGCGAGTGCCCTGTATCCGTCCGGCGTGGTCACTTCCTGACCGACGTCGTAGACGGTCCTCGGCCGACCCGGCGTCGCCCTCGGCGTCGTGCGCACCGTGATCTGTTGCGACTTCGCCAGCACGTCGAGGTGAAACCGGACCGTGGAGATGTGCAGCCCGGTCGCCGCCGCGAGTTCGTACACGTCCAAGGGACTCTCGCTGCGGCGCAGCAACTCGAGCAGTCGCGGCCGCGGCTTCGACGCAGCGGTTCCCGTTGGTTCGGGCTCGGCCTCCGTCACGAGGTGTGCCGCCCCTCCAATGGTTGACTTACTTTCTGAGAACTCATAGTTTAGAGGAACACGGTCCCCAAAAAATAGGACCGGAAGTAACGACTGCGTCGCATCCCAGGAGCCGGGTTTGTTGATCGGCTGCCCTATTCAACCCGGCGTGCGCTCGGTGAACGGGGTGGGCGACGTGATGGATGCGGTGTCCCGCGGATGCTCGGGCATTGTCCGAGATTGTGCGCGGTATTCCGGCGACCCACGGTGTCGGAAATTGGCGCAGGTGTCATGAATTGTTGCTGCACTTGACAATAGTGGAGGTCGAGCCGTGCGACGTGGAAATCGAGGAATTCGTGATCACTGACGCGGGTTCCCCCAGAATGCACAGCTGTGCCGTTGTGACATCGGCCGAGCAGCGGTGGGAGGCGATGGCCGGGTTCATCGGCGACGGCATCGAGGGTCAGGAGCAGGTGGTCCTGGCAGGTTTGCGCCGGGACGAACTGACCGACCTGCTGCGCCGTCTCCGAGAGGAGGACGGCATCGATCCCGACCCGGCCATGGCCGACGGGCAACTCGTCGTCATGGACGAGTCGGTGACGCGGGCATTCTTCGAGATGCCGACGGCGACGGCGATCAGTCAACTCGCCGAGCAGGTCCAGCAAGCGCTGGACGCAGGCTATCGAGGGCTCCGCATGACCGGGCGCTACCCCGGGGTGGGTATCGGTCCGCACGAGCCGGCTTTGGAGGACCTGGTCCGGAACACCCCGCTGAGCGTGTTGTGCCCGTACCTCCGTGACGAGCTCACCTTCGAGGAAGTCGAGCAGGTCAAGGTGGTGCACCTCCACGAGATCCCCGATACCGCGGTGTTCGACGACGGGTCGCTGCGGATCACGAGGCCGCGCGCGGGATGGCTGAGATTGGCCGGCCGATGGGACGCGAACAACCACGCTGCCGCGCTTGCGGTGGTCGAGCACGCCGCGTCCACGGGCGCACGGGAGCTCGACGTCGCTTCACTGCGGTACATCGACCCCAGCGGGGTGCACGCGCTGCTGACCGGTATCGGCCCCGTCCGCCTGCGGCGACCGAACGAGTTCGTTCAGCAACTGGCAAGATTCGTCGCGACGCGATCCCGGCCCGCGATGAACTGAACCGGATGGCCGCCGGCGACGTGTCATCGCTGTCCATGGTGGTTTCGGAGGCGGCTGGTGGCAATGGAGCGTGGTCCGGCCCGTCGGGTGGCGGCTGCCGTGACGACGCTGCTGGCAGCGCTGCTGATCTGGTTCGCACTCGTCGCACCGAGCGAGATGCACGCTCTGACCTTCGGCGCCTTCGTTCGGCTGCCCCTCGAAGGACTCCTGCTCGCCGCGTTGATCCTGGTCCTGCCGGCCAGGGTGCGAACACCGGCTGCGCTCGTCGTGGGCGTCGCGCTGGGTGTGCTGATCATCGTCAAGCTGATCGACGTCGGCTTCTCGGTGGCGCTGGACAGGCCATTCAACCCGGTGACCGATTGGGGCTATCTCGCCTCCGCGGCCGGTCTGCTGAGCGACGGGATGGGTCAGATCGGGGTCGTCCTCGTTGTGTTGCTGGTCGTGGCCGTCATGGTGCTGACCCCGCTGGCCGCCATGCGACTCTCCCGCGTCGTGGCCCGACATCGAACGACATCGATCCGGACGGTGACGGCTGCCTGCAGCGTGTGGGTGCTCTGCGCGGTGCTCGGCGTCCAGTTCATTTCCGGCACCTCGATCGCATCGACCTCCACGGCGGACTTCGCCGTGGAACAGGTCAACCTCGTCAGGGCCGGCATCGCCGATCACGATGTGTTCGCCGCTGCTGTTGCGGATGACCAGTTCGGCACAGTTTCCCCAGCCGTCCCGGTTCGCCCCGCGGCGGCGCCCGCGACGACGTCAGCGGCCCCACCTACGAGCGGGAGCGCCTCCAAGGGCCCGCGGACGAGCGGCACCGCATCCACGGCGCCGACGACTGCGCCGGGCGCCGGAGCTGCCGGTGGAACGGGCGAACTGCTCGCGGGCCTGGAGGGCAAGGACGTGATCATCGCCTTCGTCGAGTCCTACGGCCGGGTCGCCCTGGAGAACCCGACCATGGCGCCGCAGATCCGATCGACGCTCGACGCCGGGACAAAGGCACTGGGTCAGGCGGGATTCACCGCGCAGAGCGCATTCCTGCACTCGCCGACATTTGGCGGACTGAGCTGGCTCGCGCATTCGACGTTCCAGTCCGGGCTGTGGATCGACAATCAGCAGCGCTACGACCAACTCATCGCAAGCAAACGGCTGACCCTTGCCTCGGCTTTCAAGAGCGCGGGCTGGCGCACCGTCGGTGACGTCCCGTCGAACGAGAAGAAATGGCCGGAGGGAGCGGAGTTCTACCGGTACGACAAGATCTACGACGAGACCAATGTCGGTTACCGGGGCCCGAGTTTCAGCTACGCCTCGATGCCCGACCAGTACGTCCTGTCGGCATTCCAGCGGCTCGAGTTGGCGCGGCCCGACCGCGGCCCGGTGATGGCCGAGATCGACCTGGTGTCAAGTCACTGGCCTTGGGCGCCGATTCCGCACCTCATCGGCTGGAGCAAAGTGGGTGACGGCTCGGTCTTCAACGGCATGCCGGAACAGGGCGAATCACCGGACGTCATCTCGAAGGACCAGGCCCGGACACGGGCGGCCTACGCGGATTCCGTCCGCTACACCATGAACACGCTGGTGTCGTTCGTAGAGAACTATGGTGACGAGAACCTGGTTCTGATCGTCCTCGGCGACCACGAGCCGGCGAGCACCGTCAGCGGGGAGAAGACGTCCCACGACGTCCCCATCTCGATCATCTCCCACGACCCTGCGGTGCTGGAACGCATCTCCTCCTGGGGCTGGCAGGACGGCCTCCGGCCGGCACCGGACGCGCCGGTGTGGCCGATGGACGCCTTCCGGGACAGGTTCCTCACGGCCTACCGCGGATGATCGATCCCTGCTGCGCCGAGGGCCGTTCAGTACTCCAATTCTTCTTCGATGTTCTGTCCGACCGACCGTTCGATGTCGGCGATCAGCGCGTTCCGCTCGTCGACGGGAACTGTCGGCAGGTGGGACCTCAACTGCCGGATCATCGCGTGCTGTTCCGGCTCCAGCGCGAGCGCATAGGTCTGTCTGATCGTCTCGAAAAGCGTTTGTTCCGCTGGGTTCTCGACGATGTTTCCGTTGTTCACGTTGAATTGCCGCCTTTCTCGGTCGGGATCGCCGTTCAGCGAAGGGCGCTGGGTGGTTGCACGTCGTCATAGATGCGGACGGCGGTCAGCAGGTCGCCGGGGCCCCGTTCGTGAACGGCCAGGCCCGCTTGCGGTGGCAACGGTTCGCTGCCCCAGCGGACGCAGTTGTATTCCACGGCACAGCGGACCCCGTCGTCGGTGACGGCCACGTCCTGCATCCCGATGCCGCCGCCGGCGCTGAAAGCCCGGGCGAAGTAGGAGCGGAGTTCGGTGTGTCCACGGTGGATCGGATGCAGGCCGATGGATTCGCGGATGCATCCGTCCGGGGTGAAGCAGTCCACCGCGGCGTCGACGTCACCGGCGTCGAGGGCGGCGCGGAACCGGCCGACGACATCACCGGCACGGATCGCTCCTGACGTCAGGATCGGCGGCCTCACATGGCGCCGCCCGTCGACCGGCCATTGACTGCAGTAGGTGCGGAACACCACGGACAGGTCGTCCGGGGACTCGGCGACGACCGCCACCGGCCACTCCGACCGGCCGCTGTCACCGTCCAGGCGCACGAGCAATTCGACCACCGCCCGGCTTCCGACGCGGGTACTGGCGGTCGTTTCAGTCCGCGCGTTCCGCTCCGACAGCCAGAGCTGATTCCGGTGGATGAACCGGCGCAGCTGCCGGTGGCCGCGAATCTTCCCGGCCCGCGGATCGAAGACCACGACCTCACCGGGCCAGGCCCGTTCCAGCAGCTGGGTGTCGCCGCGCGTCACCGCGCTGAAGTACTGACCGACAGGGTCGGCCCGGCCGGCGGCGTGCGTCTGCCGTCGGGCCAGTTCGACGGCGCTGTAGAACTCAGGAAACCACGGCATCCGCGTCTCCTCCCGTCGCCGTTGTCCGGTGTCTGCACACGCTCGTCCGGCCCGTCATCCCGCGACGAACTGCTGGCCACCGTCGATGTCGTAGGTCGCCCCGGTCAGCGCCGTGTTCGTCATGATGTGCACGGCCAGCGCCGCGACGTCGGCCGGCTGCACCACCCGTCCGATGGGCAGCGCCGCCCGCAGCCCCGCCCGCCTGTCGTCCAGCCCATCGCCGAGAAGTGCTGCTGACAGGGGGGTATCGACGAATCCGGCGGCAATGAGGTTGACCCGTACCGGCGCGACTTCGAGTGCGAGGGCCGCGGTGAACGGCGGCAGCGCCGCGGTTGCCGCGGAGGCGATCCCCAGCTCGCGGCTGACCCGGCGGCCGCCGGTCCCGCCCATCAACAACAGCGTGCCCCCAGGGCGCATCCGGCCGACGGCATGCCGTGCGACCTCGAGTGCGAGCACCACGTGCTCGCCGAGCGCCTGCCGTACCTCGTCGGCGCCCATCCCGAGCAACGGGCCGTAGTGCGGGCCGCCGGCGGTCACCATCACGTGGTCGATCTGGCCGGGTATCTCCTCGAAGAACCGCTGAAGCGAGCCAGCATCGTTGGCGTCGAACGAGCGACTGTCCCGGGCATCCACCTCGATCGCCGCCCGGCGGAGCCGTTCGGGATCACGTCCGGTGAGCAGCACCTCGGCGCCTTCGTCACGGGCTCGGCGGGCCGTTTCCAGGCCGATACCCGCGCTGCCGCCGATGACGACGACGGTCTGTCCTGACAGGGCGGGGTGATGGTGCTTCGATCGGGTGGGTGTCGGTCGAGCGGTTGTCGTGCTGCTCATGGTTCCTCCAGAAGTGGGTCAGGCGGCGAGTTGGTCAGGCGGGCAGACCGGCCATCTGGGCGTCCATCGGCTTGATCGGCCGCGGCATGTCGGCGATCTCCATCCGAAGGTCCTTGATGGCTGCGTTGTAGATCTCGGAGAAGCTCGGGAAGGGCTGGATGGTGTCGCTCAGCACCCCCAGCGGGATGTGCGCGCGGATGGCGAGCGTGGCCTGCTGCAGCCATTCACCTGCCTCCGGTCCGACCGCATAGGCGCCGGTGAGTCGCTCGCCGTCGCTGAGCAGGGTCAGGAACCCGGACGCCTCGGCGTAGGCGTGGGTGTAGGTCGCCATCTTCGGGACGGCGGAGATCGGCGTGGTGACGGTGTATCTCGCCTCGGTGGCGCCCACCGCTGCCGCCTGTGGGTCGGTGTAGGTGACCCGTGGGACTGCCTCGTAGTTAGCCGGCAGCATCTCGCCGGCGATGTTGGCCGCGACCACGTCACCCTCGTACTCGCCGACGTGGGTCAGCGGCCAGATCCCGTTGACGTCGCCGATCGCCCAGATTCGCTCACCGGCCCGGAGGTGATCGTCGACCCGGATACCGCGGGGATCGGCCGCCACTCCGACCGTCTCGAGGCCGACGCCGTCGACGCGCGGGCGTCGCCCGGTGGCCACGAGGAGTCTGTCACCGCGGACTTCGGTTCCGTCGTCGAACTCCAGGACGTAGTCGTCGCCGTCCCGGCGGGCGGCGCTCGCGTGCACGCCCAGCATCAGCTCGATGCCTTCCCGGCGCAGTGCTTCGCCCAGTGCCGTGCCCACCTGTGCGGGTTCACGGGGGAGGATCCGGTCGCCGCCCGCGATCAGGACCACCTCACCGCCCAGTCGTCGGACGACCTGCGCGAGTTCGACTCCCGCCGACCCGGCGCCCACCACCAAGAGGCGGCGTGGGACTGCCTTCATGCCGGTCGCTTCTCGGGTGCCCCACACCCCTTGCAGATCAGAGAGTCCCGGTATCGCGGGCACGATCGGTGTGGAGCCGGTCGCCACGACGATGTGCGCAGCGGTATGCCGGACTCCGTCGACTTCGACGACGCCCGGTCCAGCCAGCCGGCCGTTCCCGCGGAGCAGGTCGATCCCGTGCTCGGCGAGCCAGCGTTGCTGCCCGGCATCGGAGTAGTTGGACACCATGAAATCCCGCCAGGCCAGGACGGCCTCGACGTCGACCCGCGCGGTGGCACCGGCCTCCTGTGCACCGTGCACCGCTTCCCCCGGTCGCAGCAGGGATTTGGAGGGAATGCAGGCCCAGTAGGAACACTCGCCGCCGACCAGTTCCCGTTCGACCACGGCAACCCGCAGTCCCCGGGCGGCCAGCGCCGCGGCGCAGTGTTCACCTGGGGCGCCGCCGCCCAGAACGATCACGTCGTACTCCGCGGGACCCTCCCCAGCGGCAAAGTGGTCGTGCATGGTCAGCTCCTGTCGGGTTGGCGATGGCGTGACTCGAACAGTGCGCCGAAGGCTTTCCGGCTCGCGCCCGTGGACACCCGGGTCCGGTCACTGGTGTGGAGCGGCCCGGGTGTGCACCAGTGCCCTCACGGGCGCGATCGGTCGTCGCCACGACCGATGCTGTCGGCACCACAAACCCTTCAGGAGGTCACCATGAGCACGACGCAGGTCAGCAGCGCCAGCACGACGGCCGAGCCCGTCGGGGCGCCCGTCCCGCTGCGGCTGGAGGTCGTGACGCTGCCCGTCGCCGACGTCGAGCGGTCCAAGAGCTTCTACCAGCGGCTCGGGTGGCGGCTGGACGCCGACATCTCCGCCGGTGACGACTTCCGCGTCGTCCAGTTCACCCCGCCCCAATCGCAGACCTCGATTCATTTCGGCGTCGGACTCACCGCGGCGGGGCCTGGTTCCGTGGCCAGGTTGTACCTCGCGGTGGAGGACGTGGAAGCGGCCCGCGCGGATCTGATCAGCCGGGGCGCCGACGTCAGTGAGGTCTTTCATTACGAACGGGGACCCGGTCACAGCGGCGAGTTCGATTCGCGGGTGCCCGGTCCGGACACCGAGCACGGCGGGTCCTACTTCACCTACGCCTCGTTCGAGGATCCGGACGGCAACGGTTGGCTGCTCCAGCAGATCACCGGCCGGCTGCCTGGCCGGGTCTGGGAGGACTGACATGGAGGTCGATGCGCTGGCCGATCTTTTGCACGAGACCGCTGAGCAGCACGGCCTCTTCGAGGCGGTGACCCCGCCCCACAACTGGTGGGACTGGTATGCGGCCTACCTGAACGCGCGGGAACTCGGCCGTTCGCCCGTGGACGCCGTCGCGATCGCGGGCCGTTACATGGCCGAGGTCAAGCACGTCGTCCCGACCCCGTGATCCCGGGTGGGATGACCCGTCACTGCTCTCAGGGGGTTACCGATGAGCTACAGCATTTCCGGCCATTCCGACAATGGCCTTGCGCCCGCATCGCGGTCCTGGAAGCACCTGACGATCGACCGCCGCAGCGACAGCTACTGCCGCGTGACGTTTGATCATCCACCGCTCAATCCCGTCACGGCGACGACGGTCGTGGAGTTGGCGGAACTGGTCGGCTTGATCGAGCAGGATCCCGACTTGAACGTCGTTGTCTTCGACAGTGCCAATCCCGACTTCTATCTCACTCATGACGCCGCCGAGCACCACCCGGGCAGGGCGGGAGCACCGGGCAACGGCGCGACCCGGATGCCCGGGTGGGTCGACGTCCTCGGTCGGCTGTCCCGGGCCCCGGTGATCAGCATCGCCGCGATCCGGGGTTGCGCCCAAGGCGCGGGGAGCGAGTTCGTGCTGGCCTGCGACCTGCGATTCGCCTCCCGCGAGAACACCCTGCTCGGCCGGTTCGAGGTCGGTATGGGTGTCGTCCCGGGGGGAGGCCCGGTGGCCAGGCTGTCCACGTTGGTCGGCCGTGGCCGGGCACTCGAGATCCTCCTGCTGGCCGACGGTGTCGACGGCCCGCGGGCGGAGCGGTACGGGTACGTCAACCGGCTGATCGCCGACGATCGACTCGATGCAGAGGTCGCCGCGATGGCGGGCCGACTGGAACGCCTCGATCACGACGTGATCGTCCGGACGAAGTCCGCCGTTGACAGGGTGTCGTTGTCCGACAACGTCTGTGACGGCCCCGCCGGCGGCTGAGTTCAGGCGGGGGCCATCTCCGACGCGGAACCGGGTAACGCGGCGGCCAACTCCCGGCGCGACCGGATCCCGAGCTTGGTGAACACCTTGCGCAGGTGCCACTCGACGGTGCGGGGGCTCAGGAAGAGCCGGGAGCCTATCTCGGGATTCGACAGCCCGTCGCGGGCCAACTGGGCAATCTGTCTCTCCTGTGTGGTCAGGTCGTCACGGGTGTCGGCGAGGCGTTTGCGCACCGTTCCGCCGGTGGCCAGCAATTCGACCCGGGCACGCTCGGCGAATCCCTCGCCGCCCATCTCGGTGAACATCCGGTGCGCAGCCCGGAGTTGCTGGCGGGCGTCGGTCCGCCGACCCTGCCGGCGTAGCCACTCCCCGTAGCTCAACCGTGCCCGGGCCAGATACCACCTCATCCGGGTCGGTGTCAGCAACAGGATCGCCTGCAGGTAGAGCTCTTCTGCTTCCCGGCCGTCCTCGACGAGCGCGCACGACCGGGCGCCGGCGCTGAGCGCCCACGGGGTTCCGCTCGCCGCGGTCCGCTCCGAGAGCCGCTGCGCGGCGTCCCGTGCGATGTCGGGTCGTCCGGCTCGGGAGGCCGCTTCGGCGAGCTCGTACAGGCCCCACGACGAGACCACGATGTCGTCGGAGTCGCAGGCCCGCTGGGCAGCTTCCAGTGCCTGCGGGTACTGGCCGAGCCCGTTGTACAGAACGGCCAGGTCGTAGGCGGCGCCGGCGATCGCGACTCCCTCACCTCGGGCGTGCGCGCCGCGGGTCATCCTGTCGACCAGTGCGAGCGCGGTGCTCTCCTGGCCACGCCATGCAGCGATCCGGAGCGGGAACTCCGCCCGGACGTCACCGTCGAGCCCCTCGGCTTCGGTGAGCAGCATTGCCGCGGAGGCGAGTTCGCCGGCTTGGGTGAGCGCGCCGGCGAGATAGTCCAGGGCGTAGGGCAGCAACAGCAACGTGCCCGTCGCGCGGGCGAGCTCGACCTGAGCGCCCGCAAGCTCGTGCCAGGCCTCGTCGTCCCACAACTCTTCGGCGGCGATGTTGTAGGCCAGGCACATCCGGTCCAGTTGCCGCTCCTCGCGGCGGTAGGCGCTGACTGCCCTGCCCAGGGTCGGCGCTGCGGCGGCGCACCCGTCGGTCAACCTGGTCGCGAACCCGAGCAGCAGCAGCTGACTCGCAGGCAAGGGCTCACGGTCGAGCGGTGCGGAGCGCGCGGCGATCGCCACGTCCGTCACATCGGAGTCCGCGGCGAACCGGCCGGCGTACATCGCGGCGACCAGCGCCTCGAGGTGCGTCTGCCGGGCGAGTTCGGCGTCCAGCGACTCGAGCCGTCGGGCGGCTCGTAGCAGCAGGCGGGGGGCGTCCCGACCACGCCGCATGTCGAACGCGATCTGGGCGCGCATGCGTTGCACCTGCGCCAGACCGAGTTCGTCCAGAGGGCCGGCCTCGGCGCTCGCGAGCAGTGACTCCGCAGCGTCGAAGTCGCCGGTCTGCACCTTCGCCTGTGCCGCGGCCAGCGCGCGCGGAGCCCGCTTCACCGGGTCCAGGGTGAACATCACCGCGCGCTCGAGAAAGGCTGCGGCTGCGGCGATTCCGCCGCGGCGTTGCGCTTCTGCGGCGCACTGGATCAATTCACCGGCGACCGACTCGTCCGGGGCGTTCGAGGAGTGCGCTCGATGCCAGGCCCGCCGGTCGGGGTCGGTGCGGGCATCGGTGGCGGCGGCGAGCGCCCCGTGGACCAGTCTCCGGTCGGCCGGCGCCGCGGCCCGGTAGACCGCCGATCTGACCAGCGGATGACGGAACCGCACGCGTCCCTTGATGTCCAGCAGTTGCTGACTGCCGACCACTTCGGCAGCGGCCCTGTCGATGTCGAGGGCCTGCGCCGCACGCCAGAAGATCGTGGCATCGCCGACCGGATCTGCGGCCGCCAGCAGCATCAGGCGCTGGGCGTTCTGCGGCAATGCCCCGACCCGCCGTGCGTAGTGATCTTCGATCCTTCCCGGGAGGCCGGCGGCGTCCGGCAACGCGAAGCCTCCCGCCAGCTCCGCGGCGCTCATCCCCCGCGGAAGTTCCAAGAGCGCCAACGGGTTGCCCCGAGTCTCGGCGATCAGCCGATCACGGACCCGCTCGTCGAGCCTGCCGGGGATGACCCTGGCGAGCAGTGTCCGCGCATCCTCGTCGTCCAGACCACCGACCCGCAGTTCCGGCAGGCCGGCCAGCTCGGGTTCCTCGCTCGGCTCCCGGACCGCGAAGATCATCGCCACCGACTCCGCGACCAGCCGCCGCGCCACGAATCCGAGCACCTGAGCGGAAGCGGAATCCAGCCACTGGGCGTCGTCGATGATGCACAGCAGTGGCCGTTCCTCGGCGACGTCGGACAGCAGGCTCAGCGCTGCCAGGGCGACGAGGAATCGATCCGGAGGTTCGCCGGCAATCAGGCCGAGCGCGACGCTCAAGGCGATTCGCTGAGGCTGGGGAAGTGCGCCGATCCGGTCCAGGTGAGGGGCGCACAGCTGGTGGACGCCGGCGAACGGCAACTCCATTTCGGCTTCGATGCCGGCGAGCTGGGCGACGCGATTGTCCGGCGCCTGGCCGATCGCGTACCGGAGCAGCGAGGTCTTTCCGATGCCGGCCTCGCCCCTGATCACCAGCACCGCGCTGTGGCCCGTCCGCACATCGGCCAGCAGCCGGTTCAGCGCATCCCGCTCGCTGAGCCGACCCACGAAACGCAGCGCCCGGTTGGCGGCCATCGGTCGGAAAGCTTAGACCTGGGAACATTCGCGCGAAAGGCTCGATCGGCCGAGCAGTTGTCGACCTCCCGCGCGCGGACCAGGGTGTTCACGTGCGCGATCTGCCTCGTCCGGCTGGGATCCTCAGCGATGGCAGCGCCGAAGACAGGGCCATCGATATGTCGGACGCAATGGACCGATCGGGTACAGGACACCGCAGGAGGCGGCTCAGCATGGAATACCTCGTCACCATGACCACCGTTGTCCCGGAGGGCACGTCACCCGATGAGGTCGACGACATCCGCGCCAGGGAGGCAGCCCACTCGCTCGAACTGGCCCACCAGGGGCACCTCTTACGACTATGGCGGCCGCCGCTGCATCCAGGGGAATGGCGAACGTTGGGCCTGTTCGCCGCTGCCGACAGCGACGAGCTGGAAAGCGTCCTCGCTTCGATGCCGCTCCGGGTGTGGCGGACCGATGAGGTGACGCCGTTGCAGCCGCACCCGAACGATCCGGGAAACCAGCGACCGCAGCTGCCGGTCGAGCGTCGGCCGGTCTCCTGGGAGGACACCCGCGATGTCCGGTCGTAAGAGGCTCCCATCGTTCGACGGTGCGACCGGATGGTTGAATTCGTCGCCGCTGGACGCCGCCGGGCTGCGCGGCAGGGTGGTGCTGGTCGATTTCTGGACCCTGACGTGCATCAACTGGCTGCGGACGTTGCCGTATGTCCGCGCCTGGTCCGAGGCGTACCTCGACGACGGTCTCGTCGTGATCGGCGTCCACACACCGGAGTTCTCGTTCGAGCACGACATCGATCTGGTGCGACGGGCGTCGCGGGGCCGGGCCATCGACTACCCGGTCGTGATCGACAACGAACACGCCGTCTGGCGGGCGTTCGACAATCACTACTGGCCGGCGCTCTACTTCGTCGACACCGACAACGTCATCCGCGATCAGCATTTCGGTGAAGGACGGTACAAGGAGTCCGAGCGCATGATCCAACGGCTGCTCGGGATTGCTCGCACACCGGTGGCTGTCGACGGGGTCGGCGTCGAGGCGGAAGCTGACTGGCAGCATCTGCGTAGTCCCGAAACGTATCTCGGCTACGCGCGGAGCGAGCGGTTCGCGTCGACGGGCGGAGCCGCGTTCGACAAGCCGTTCACCGCTGCGATACCCGAGGACCTCGACGTCAACCATTGGGCGCTCGACGGGGAGTGGGTGATCGCGCGCGAGAGGGTCACGCTGACCCGACCCGGCGGGAGCATCGCGTACCGCTTCGACGCGCGGGACGTGCATCTGGTCCTCGAGGGACCGGGCGAGCCGATCCCGTTCCAGGTGCTGCTGGACGGTCAGCCTCCCGGAGCCGCGCACGGCATCGATGTCGACGAGGACGGCAACGGGGTGTTGCAGGAGGGCCGGCTGTACCAGCTGATCCGCGTACCGGATGAGACCCGCGAACGCACGGTGCAGGTCACGTTCGACCGGCCCGGGGCTCGCGGGTATGTGTTCACGTTCGGATAGGACGGTCCCTGCCTGTCCACCGCTCCTGCCGAGGCGCACACTGGATGGGACAGCAGATGCTGCGGAATTGTGCCACCAGGAGGATTGCCATGGCGAACAACGACCCGTTCGGATTCGACCCCGAGGACCTCGATCGCATCTTCCCGGGGGCCGGCGAGCAGATCCGGGGTCTACTCGGCCAGTTCGGCAAAGTTTTCGACGGGTCCGGTGGAGGCGCGGGGCTCCCGGCGTTCTTCGCCGAGGCCGCCCGCCGTCCGGCCTCCGCGCCGGAGCGCACGACAACCGGGGACAGCGGCGACGGTGTCTGGGCGATCTATTCTCTGGACGGTCGCGGCGGGGCGCAGGTCGAGCAGGTCTACGCGACCGAACTCGACGCCCTGCGGGCGAACAAGCACAACACGGACAGCAGCCGACGAGTGAGGTTCCTGCCGTACGGGATCGCGGTCAGCGTGCTGGACGAACCGACGGTGATCTCCGAGGCGGAGGTTTCCGACGCCGAGATGTCCGATGCCGACGGCGTGTCCGACCTAAGGGACTCCGGCAGCACGGACTGAGCGGCCCGTCGCTGATCGGGTGGTGGCTCCCGCCCGGCGCTGCCGCTTGTCAGCTGCCAGTGCCGCCTGCGCGTCGGCGTCCGAGGAGCAGCGCACCCCGCCGATGAGCGCCCATCCGCCGATGGTGATCAGAGCGACGTTCTCGACCCCCGCCGTCGACCTGCCACCGGTCTCGACACCGCCGGCCGGCATGCCACCATCTGCGACACGGCGATGACCCCACTGGTGAGGATCGTTTCCCTCGCGTTACTCGGGTGCGTGATCTTCACAACTGCCCGTGGCGCCCGGCCTTCACCACGATGATCTCTTCGGCCCGACAATGAACAGGCCGCGTCGTCTGGTTGGGGCCGTCGTTCCTCTACTCGATACTGACGCCTTCGCCGGAGCATCCGGGCTGCCGACCCGAACCGAGATGAGACGAACCGATGAGCACCGATCTGCTGGCCGACTTCATCCGTGCGAACCAGACCGACGCCCTGGGCGTGTACGGGATCGTGGCGCAGCCTGCGAAGGGGTCATCATTGGTGCACCGGATGCGTTCCGACGACCGGGTCAACCTGTACTCGGTGTCCAAGGGATTCACCGCCGTGGCGCTGGGTCTGGCCGAGGCCGAGGGTCGCCTGACGTTGGAAGACCGGCTGCTGGACCATTTCCCGGAGCTGCGTCCGCTGGCCGCCGAGGGGTTCGACCAAGTCACCCTGCACCAACTGCTGACGATGACCAGTGGCAGCAGCCATGTTTGGTTCGCCGACCAGGCGGTCCTGACGCCCGATCTGCTGACCGAGATCGTCGCAGCACCGTTGGTCGCCGAACCAGGCACCCGCTTCACCTACACGGGGTCGGGCCCGTACGCGGTGGGCCGAGTGATCGCCCGGGCGACCGGGGCCAGCCTCCGCGACTACCTGCTCCCGAGGCTGTTCACCCCGCTGGGCTTGCCGTCTCCGTCCTGGCACACCTGCCCGCTGGGCTATCCGCTCGCCGAAAGCGACCTGTTCCTGCGTACCGGCGAACTGGCCCACTTCTCGTCGTTGCTACTGCGGGAGGGCCGCTGGACCGACGGCCGGCAGCTGATACCCGCCGCGTACGTCCGGCGGATGAGCACCGACACCGTCGACTGCTCGACCGGGCCGGCGCAATCGTCGGGCCAACCGGATGATCGCCGGTACGGCCTCGGCGTCTGGCTGCAGCGAGATGGTCGGTACCAGCTACATGGCCGGTACGGCCAGTTCGCCATCATCGACCCCCGACAGGGCGCCGCGGTCACCTGTACCGCGCACACCGAGCGCGAGGATGCGCTGATGGACGCCCTGCACGATCTGGTTCTGGACCGGCTTGGATGATCGGCAGGGACAAAAGGAGAACCGGTGAACATCGACCTGATGGCGATCGTCGTCAATGAGTACGACCCGGCCATCGAGTTCTTCGTCGACGTTCTCGATTTCGAACTCGTCGAGGATTCACCCGCGACCACCAACAAAGGGCAAGCCAAACGGTGGGTGGTCGTCCGCCCACCCCATTCCACTTCGGGCATCCTGCTTGCCAAGGCGGACGGCGCGGAACAGGCATCGGTTGTCGGTCGTCAGGTGGCAGATCGGGTCGGCTTCTTCCTCCGCGTCGACGACTTCGACGCCGCCCACCAGAAAATGACGGCGGCAGGCGTTGAGTTCCTGGGCGAGCCACGTACCGAGGAGTACGGCCGGGTCGTCGTCTTCCGTGACATAGCAGGAAACAAGTGGGACCTGCTCGGGACGTGACCTACCGCCCCGATGTTCGCGCGCGGATGTTGCATGCACGAGCGACAACGGCCCCGAGTGTGATCACGTCACACAAGCCTCTCCATCTCGGCCCCTCTCGATCAGCCGGGACGTGTGGTCGGCGGTATGAGCCGCTCACAATCCCGATCAGCTCCGCAAGAATCGGCGCTCGCGACCGCGATGGCCACCTCGCGCGCAGGGTGGGCCCCAGCCGATCGGGCGCACGGTGATCCGCTCGAGCGCGCGATCGGATCGGCGGGCGTCATCCTCGCTGGCCGGAAGGTCGATGGCAGTCTGGACCGATGGGACGCGGGCCGGACGTGCTGGTGATCGGGGCAGGTATGGCCGGATTGGTCTGCGCGACAGAGCTGGCAGCCCGCGGGCTGGAGGTACGTGTCCTGGAACGAGCTGATCACGTTGGCGGCCGCATCCGCACCGACTCCATCGACGGGTTCCGCTGCGACGCAGGATTCCAGCTGCTCAATCCGGCTTACCCCCAGGTCGAACGCCTGGTTGACGTTGCCGCTCTGGGACTGCAACAGTTCGCGGCAGGTGTCCGCGTCGACTTGGCTGAGCGCTGGGTGGTGTTGGCCGACCCGCGTCGCGCGCCTCGCCTTCTGCCCGCGACGCTGCGGAGCGGACTGGTAGATCTGCGGGACATTGCGGGTTTGATGCGGTGGGTCACGGGCGCCGTGATCGCGCCGCAGCGGAGCCTCCGCGCGGCCGACCAATCGCTCTCGGCGTCCTGGGAAGCAGTCGGTGTCAAGGGGAAACTGCGCCGGCAGGTCCTCGAACCATTCCTCACCGGTGTCCTTGCCGACGATCCGACCCAGGCATCCGCCCATTTCGTCCGTCTGCTCATCCGGTCCTTCCTGCTCGGCACACCGGGTCTGCCGCGCGCCGGGATGCAGGCCCTACCCGAACAACTCGCCGGCCGATTGCCCACCCCGGTCGAGACAGCGACCGAGGTCCTCGGGGTCGGGCCGGGTCCGGTCGTTCGCACCGAAGACGGCACCGTGCAGGCCCGGGTGGTCGTCGTGGCCACCGACCTGCCGTCCGCCGTCACGATGAACCTGACTCCGGGACGAATCTCGGGGAGCTTGACCACCTGGTGGTTCGGCACTCTCGGTGACGGCGCGCCAACCGGGGCTCCGCACGCCCGGCTGCTGTGCGTCGACGGTCGCCGCGGCCCGGTGGCCAACACTGCGGTCGTGTCCGCGGCGGCCCCGAGCTACGCCCCGCCCGGCAGGGGCCTCGTCCAGCTCACGGCGCTGACGGCGGCGGGGGTGACCGACCGCCAAGCCCTTTCCGAAGCCGGCCGCCTGTGGCGAACCGACACCACAGACTGGGAACTCCTTGTCAGACATGACATCCCGAACGCCCTGCCCTTGACGAGACCGCCTCTGCAGCTGCGCCGAGACGTCGATCTGGGCGACGGTGTCTTCCTGTGTGGCGACCACCGGGACACGCCTTCGATCCAGGGCGCCATGGCATCCGGCCACCGCACTGCAATCGCTGTAGGTCGACACCTCGACCTGACATGAGTGGTGTTCAACGTCCACGTCCGGACCATCGCCTCGGACTTCGGCAAAGAGTGCGCCATCAGGGACTCGAACCCCGAACCCGCTGATTAAGAGTCAGCTGCTCTGCCAATTGAGCTAATGGCGCATGGCCCGACCTCGCGGTTGGACCGGCACTGACTGTACAGGCTCGCCCCCGTCGGACTAAATCCGCAGGCCACAGCCCATCAAGCGGACAGACGGTAAGGTGAGCGGGGTCACTCCGGGGAGCGCACCGTCGTCTGCCCGTGCTCGAGGAAGGTGGTGGTCGCGATCGCACTCCCACCGGCCGACCGCCCCACGCCACGCGGATGTTGACCAGTTCCGGCGCCATCGGACCCTATTCGGCCCTGCCCAGCGGTTCGAATGCGCGCCGTCACCGAGGTGCCCTGGAACGCGCCTACAACGCTTTCATCTCCACCGGTTCGGTCGCCACCCTCCGTCCGGTGGTTGCCGATTCATGGCGGCTGTCCTGGGCCAGCGGCGTCAGCCCGGACGGCGTGTTGCCCTCGGTCGACCTGCTGGACAGCGAGCTGGAGGAGTACCGCTCCGCCCATCCGCTGGCCGCCGTGATGCCGCTGATCCGCCGGCTGTTGATCGACGAGGCGGAGGATGCCGGCGCGATCGTCGTGGTAGCGGACGCGGATGCCCGTCTGCTGTGGGTGGAGGGTGACCCGGCGCTGCGCCGCGAGGCGGAGCGGATGAACTGGGTGGCCGGTTCCCGTTGGGACGAGAAGACGGCCGGCACCAATGCACCCGCCGCCGCCATGAGGCTCAATCACGCGCTGCAGGTCTTCGCGCGCGAGCATTACGCCAGCAACGTCGCGGCCTGGTCGTGCACGGCTGCGCCGATCCATGATCCGACCACCGGCCGGGTTCTCGGTGCCCTGGACATCACCGGCCGGGACGACGTCGCTGCCCCCGCGGTCCTGGGTCTGGTCCGGGCGGCCGTCGCAGCCGCTGAAACCGAACTGCGGATCCGGGCGCTGTCCAGGCCGGTTGGGCGCGCGACGTTCTCGGCCCCATACCGGAAGACCGCGCCCGCCGTGGCAACGGCGCCGTTCTCGCTGCGCGTTCTCGGCAGGGACCGGGCGCTGCTGTCGAATGACGGCACCGGGGCGGAAGCCGAGGGCGCCACCGAACTGTCGGTGCGGCACTCAGAATTGCTCTTCCTGCTGGCCCGGCACCCGGAGGGCTACACCGCCGACCAGTTGGCCGTCGCCCTGCACGAGCGCGACGTCCCGGCCGTCACCGTCCGCGCCGAATTGAGCCGGCTCCGGTCGCTGTTGCCGGGCATCGGGCTTGCCGGTCGGCCGTACCGGGTGGCCGCCGGACTGCGTACCGACGCGGGCGCCGTTCGGGCGGCCTTGGCTGACGGGGACGTCCCCGGGGCGGTCACGCAGTATTCCGGACCGATCCTGCCTTCATCGGAGTCGCCGGAGGTGCAGTCCGAACGCGACCAGCTGGAGCGCGAGATGCGTTCCGCTGTCCTGCGATCCGACAATTCGGCGGCAGTGCTGGCCTTCGCCGAAGGCCCCGGCGGTCGGGAAGATGTGCTGATCTGGCGGCATGCCGTCGACCTCGCGGACCCCGCCGTCCGTCCCGTGCTGATCGAGCAGCTCCGGCGGATGGACCTTTCGCTCGGTCTGTAGCCGGTCAGCACGCGAAGCGGACGGTCACGCGTGAGAAGGCACGCCCAACCGGAGCAGTGCGCCGCCACCGGGTACCGACGGCTCGAGCTCGAGTGCCGTGAGCAACGAACGCACCGTCGCGGTCGCCGCGGACAACGTGGGGAGCCCGGTCCGCTCCTCCGCCGCTTCCAGGGCGGCCAGCGAGGGCATCTGCACGCAGGCCGACAGCACGACCGCGTCGGCGTTCGTGAGGTCCAGCCGGTCGGTCAGGGTGACCAGTTGCTGCGGGTCCAGCCTGCCGACGGCCCGGTTGTCCGTCACGTCGAGGCTGATCGCGTCGACGACCTCGATACCGGCATCGGCCAGGTAGTCGACGACCTTCCCGGTCAGCGGGGGCGCGTACGGCGCGATCATCGCCACCCGGCGCGCGCCGAGAGAGGTGATGCCGTCGATCAGCGCTCCGGCACTGGTGACCACCGGGGTGCCCCCGGAGGCGGCACGGAGACGCTCGGCCGACCGCTGGTGCGCGCCCGGTCCGGCGGCCATCACCGCCACCAGGCATGCGTACGCCAGCACATCGCACTCCGCGTCGGCGAGTTCGACGGCGCAGCGGTCGCTCCCGGCGTCCATCGCGGCGAGCGCCTCGGCGCTGACCGTCGTCATCCGCATGCGGGCCGAATGGAAGGTGAACGCTTCCGCTCGCCGGCCCAGCAACTCGGGTACCTCGGTCTCCATGGTGACGTTCGAGCTGGGCACGATGAGCCCGATCCGATGGCTCATCGGTCCGACAACCGCTCGCTGTAGTCGCGCTGGGTCAGCCGGGTCCGGGCCTTCGGCCCGATCACCAGGCCGAAGCCCAGATCGTCGAGCACCGCCCGCACGTCGTCGACGTGCAGCGACCCGTGGCGTTCCAGGATCAGCTGCGGCCGCGGGTCGCCGGGCACCCGGACGATGCGCTGAAAGCCGAGGATTGTCGTCGACATCGGATGGTAGCGCTGGTATCTCGCTCGCGCCGCCACCTCGTCGGGGTGCTCGAGCAGGACGAAGCCGGGCTCCTCCCCGAACTCCGCGTCGAGCCCCGCGGCCGTCCAATGGGCGGGGGAGTCGTCCGCACCGGTGAGGTGCCGTGAGCGGTTCGCGGAGGTGATGTAGAGGTAGTCGTCCCCGGTCTCCTGCAGTGAGCGCAGCAGGAAATCGTTTGACGGGCACGCGTAACCGGGTGCGATCACCTGGGCGGTTTTGACGGTTCCGACCGGGAACGTCAGGTGGTCCGGCACATGCCGGGCGGCCGGGCCGAGGAAGCCGAACGGTCCCAGTCCGAAGAAGCTGTCGATGACCTGCAGCACGGAGTGGCGGGTCAGGCCCTCCGGCAGCAGACCGAAGTCCCAGACCTCGGGGATCCGGGATGGCGGAGCAGTGATGCTGCCGACCTGGTCCGGCGGCCGGCCCTTCATCAGATTGATCCCGCGAACCGTGGCTCGATCGGCTCTGGTGGTGATGACATAGAAATTGGCGAAGGCATGGCCGATCGGGTGACCGGCGGCCAGTTCCGCGGCGGCGTAGGCCGCATCGTCGCTGATGAGTCTTCGCAATGTTGTCGCGGCAGTCGGTGCAGCCGTCATGATTCCCCCCATGGTGTGCGAGCAGTGGGTGGGAGGGGCTGCATCACCCGTGTGATACGTCGAGGCCGTCACTCCCGTGATCTGCGTCGCAACGTTGTCGCAACTGTCGGGTTCCTACGGTGCACAGCACAGGACGGCTCGATCGGGGCCGTGCATCGACAAGGAGGTCGACTTTGACCGTTTACGTTCCGCCGGGACAGCCCGGCAGCGTCGTCAGTTACGAATCCCGTTACGACAACTGGATCGGCGGCGAGCGGGTCGCCCCCGTGAAGGGCCAGTACTTCGAGAACGTCTCCCCGGTCAATGGTCAGGTGTTCTGCGAGGTCGCCCGGTCGACCAAGGAGGACGTCGAGCTGGCGCTGGATGCAGCCCATGAGGCCGCCCCCGCCTGGGGAAAAACCGCTCCGGCAGAGCGCGCCGTCATCCTCAACAAGATCGCCGACCGCATCGAGCAGAACCTCGAGAAGATCGCCGTTGCCGAGAGCTGGGACAACGGCAAGCCGGTCCGGGAGACGATCGGGGCCGACATTCCGCTGGCCATCGATCATTTCCGCTATTTCGCCGGTGTCATCCGGGCCCAGGAGGGCTCGCTGTCGCAGATCGACGAGGACACCGTCGCCTACCACTTCTATGAGCCACTGGGTGTCGTCGGGCAGATCATCCCGTGGAACTTCCCGATCCTGATGGCGGTCTGGAAGCTGGCCCCCGCGCTCGCCGCCGGCAACGCGATCGTCCTCAAGCCCGCCGAGCAGACGCCGGCATCGATCATGCTGCTGATGGACATCATCGGCGACCTGCTGCCGCCGGGCGTGCTCAACATCGTGAACGGCTTCGGTGTCGAATGTGGGAAGCCGCTCGCGTCGTCGAACCGCATCCGCAAGATCGCCTTCACCGGGGAGACCACCACCGGCCGGCTGATCATGCAGTACGCGTCGGAGAACCTGATTCCCGTCACGCTCGAACTGGGCGGCAAGTCGGCCAACGTGTTCTTCGCCGACGTCCTGCGCGACCGAGATGCCTTCTACGACAAGGCCCTCGAGGGTTTCAACCTCTTCGCCTTCAACCAGGGTGAAGTGTGTACCTGCCCGTCCCGCGCGTTGGTCCAGTCCTCGATGTACTCCGAATTCATGACCGACGCGGTCGCTCGCACCGAGAGGATCATCCAGGGCAACCCGATGGACACCACCACCATGATCGGTGCACAGGCGTCCAACGACCAGCTCGAGAAGATCCTGTCCTACATCGAGATCGGCAAGGCCGAGGGCGCGAAGGTGCTGACCGGCGGACACCGGGCCGAGATGTCCGGCGACCTGGCCGGCGGGTACTACGTGACACCGACGATCTTCCAGGGCGACAACTCGATGCGGATCTTCCAGGAGGAGATCTTCGGGCCGGTGCTCGCGGTGACCTCGTTCGACGACGAGGCCGACGCGCTCAAGATTGCCAACGACACCCTGTACGGACTCGGTGCGGGCCTGTGGACCCGCGACAACGCCACCGCCTACAACATGGGTCGTGGGATCCAGGCGGGCCGGGTCTGGACGAACTGCTATCACTCCTATCCGGCTCACGCCGCGTTCGGCGGGTACAAGCAGTCCGGCATCGGCCGGGAGAACCACAAGATGATGCTCGATCATTACCAGCAGACGAAGAACCTGCTGGTGTCGTACTCGCAGAACGCCCAGGGCTTCTTCTGATGCCGGCGGAGGCCGCGTCGGGGTCCCGGATCGCTCGCGTCGAGCTGTCCGAGAAGGCGGTCGCCCTGCTTGCCGAGTTGACGGAGATCCACGGGCCGTTGATGTTCCATCAGTCCGGAGGCTGCTGTGACGGGTCCTCGCCGATGTGTTACCCGCAGGGCGAGTTCCGCACGGGCGCAGTCGATGTGCTGCTGGCACAGCTGGATGCGGGACTGCCGCAGACCATCCCGTTCTGGATGTCGGAGTCGCAGTTCGCGTACTGGAGTCACACGCACCTGACGGTGGATGTGGTTCCCGGACGCGGCAGCGGGTTCAGCGTGGAATCGCCCACCGGGCAACGGTTCCTGATCAGGTCCCGGTTGTTCACCGACGAGGAGTCCGCCCAGCTTGTCGAGGTGACCCACGGCGGCTGACCTTCTCGCCGTCGCACGACCCGACCGCACCGCCGTGGAACCATCCACGGCGGTGCGGTCGATCCATGTCTGCGCCGTCGGCCGTGACCGCAGGTCAGTCCGGGCGCACCACCATCGCCGACCCGCCACCGCGCCGGGTTGTCTCGGCCGCGGCCTCGAACCGCCCGCCGGGAAGCAGCCGGATCGCTGTTGCGGCGCCGATCTCCGGCGTCGCAGACAGGGTGTGGCCCAACGCGACGAGTCCGGCGCCGTCCGGGCCGTTGAAGATCGCCGGCTCCGCCTGGCTGCTCGCGCCGTTCCGGGACGACAGCCGCGGCGCCGCGATCGCGTCGACCAGCGGCAGCCCGCGGTCGAGATGACCGAGCAGCACCTGGGTCACCGTGGTGATGATCGTCGCTCCGCCCGGCGAGCCCAGCGCGAGCACCGGCCGGTGGCCGTCCGTGACGATGGTCGGGCTCATCGACGAGCGCGGCCGCTTCCCGGGTCCGGGCAGATTCGGGTCGGGAACGCCTGCGGTGGTCGGGACGAAGTTGAAGTCGGTCAGCTCGTTGTTCAGCAGGAACCCGTAGCCGGGCACGGTGATCCCGGACCCGCCGGTCGCCTCGATGGTGAGCGTGTACTCCGCGACGTTGCCCCAGCGGTCGGTCACCGTCAGGTTCGTGGTGCCGTGCTCCTCCTGGGCCGCCTGCGCCGAGGCGGGCGCGGGGGTGCAATCCGAATACCGACCGTCCGGTTGGCCGAACGGAATGGGTCGGGGATGCGCGACGTCGGGATCGAAGAGCTGGCAGGCGCGCTCGTTCGCGAAGCCCTGGGACAGCAGCTGGCGGGCCGGCACCCGCGGAACGTCGCCGATCCACCTGTTCCGGTCAGCGAACGCCGTTGAGTTGGCCTCGGCCAGCCGGTGCAGGTATTGCACCTGACCGACACCGGACAGCTTTTGACCGGTCTGCCGGTCGTACGCCTCGATGAGGTTGAGCGATTCGCCCACGGTGATGCCGCCTGACGACGGCACCGGCATGCCGTAGATGGTCAGGCCGCGGTAGGTGCTGCGGGTGGGTTCGCGGAGCAGCGCCCGGTAACGGCTGAGGTCTCGCCGGGTGATCTGCCCCTGGAAGACGTCGACCCCTTCCGCGGTGCGCGGCCGGCGGGCAGCCTCCACCACAGCACTCCCCAGTCGGCCCTCGTACAGGGAATCGACGCCGTTGAGTCGCAGCGTCCGGTAGGCACGGGCCAGGTCGGGGTTCCGGAAGGTGCTGCCGACGACCGGCACCGCGTTGCCCGGCAGGTAGGTCCGGACGGTCTCCGGGAAGCGGCGGAAACGCGTCTCGTTGTCGCGAGTTTGCTGCGCGAACGTCTCGTCCACGACGAAACCGCGTTGGGCGAGCCGTTCGGCCGGTCGCAGCAGCTCACGCAACGACCGGGTGCCGAACTTCTGTGCGGCCTTCTGCCACAGCGCGGGGGTACCAGGCACGCCCACCGACAGGCCCGAGCTCACCACCTCGGCGAAGGGGAGCGGCTTGCCCGCCGCGTCGGTGAAGGTGCGGGAGGTGAAGCTGGCGGGCGCGGTCTCCCTGCCGTCGATGGTCTGCACCGTGCGACGTTTCGCGTCGTAGTAGACGAGGAAACCGCCACCGCCGATGCCCGCCGAATACGGCTCGGTGACCCCGAGTGCGGCCGCGGTCGCGATGGCAGCGTCAGCGGCGTTGCCGCCGGCGGCGAGGACCTCGATCCCGACCCGGCTGGCATCGGCGTCGACGCTCGCCACCGCGCCGCCTCGGCCGGTCATCACCGGCACCTTCGGCAGCGGGGGCCCGGGTGGGTGGGCATGTCCGGCCGTGGTCGGGGACGCCGCATCCACCGCCTGCGCAGTACCGGAGATCAGGGGCGCGGTGCCCAGTGCGGTCACGATCGCGACGAGAACGGGGAGCATCCGGAACGAACTACGGGTCATCCGTCACCTCCAGGTGCCGGATGCCGGCGGTCGAGTGACCGCGGTCACAGACCGGCCGAAGGCGCGAGGTTACTGCCGTTGACGGTCTGCGGTCCAGCGGTGGATCCCGCCCGTCCGGTTTCGCCGGATTATTGGGGTGGTTCGGGTGCCCCGCCCTGATAGCGTTCGCTCCCATGACATCTCGGGACCTCGCCCAACACCTGAACTGGTGGCGGACCGCCTGACGGCGTTCCGCGATGTCCACGACCTCCGGCCGCCGCACGAGCGGCCGGGTCGACCTCCGACCAGCGCCACGTCCCGCCGGGTTCGGCGTCGGACAGCCGGCCGCGCGTTCGGCAGCCCCGATCCATGGAGCTGACGATGGCCATCTCTTCACCGACAAGCACCGTATTGACCGCCGAGGCGCCCAACCCGGGCCCCGATGTGCGGCCGGGCCTCCGCGTCGTGACCGGCGACCGGCCGACCGGTCCGCTGCACCTGGGGCACTACCTCGGGACGCTGGCGAACCGGGTCCGGCTGCAGGAACAGGGCGCTGACGTCACCGTCATCATCGCCGATTACCAGGTGATAGCCGATCGCGAGTCGCCCGGCCCGCTCCGGGCAGCGGGTGCGGAATCTGGTCGCGGAGTATCTGGCCGCGGGCATCGATCCCGACCGGTCGGTCATCTTCCCGCACTCCTGTGTCCCGGCGCTGAACCAACTGATGTTGCCTTTCCTGTCGCCTCGTCAGTGACGCCGAACTTCATCGCAACCCGACGGTGAAAGCCGAATCGTTGGCGTCACGCCGATCTCTGAGCGCCCTGCTGCTGACCTACCCCGTGCACCAGGCGGCCGACATCCTCGGCCTGCACGGCGATGTCGTGCCTGTCGGCCGCGACCAGCTGCCGCACCTGGAGCTCTCGAGAGTGATCGCCCGCCGGTTCAACGACAGGTACGGGCCGGTGTTCGGCGAGCCGGAGGCACTGCTGTCCGACACCCCGTCGGTGCTCGGCATGGACGGGGCGAAAATGTCGAAGACCCGCGGCAACGCCGTCCTGCTGGGCGACACGGAGGACGCCACCGCCGCCGCGATCCGGGCGGCCCGCACGGACAGCATCCGGCGGATCACCTTCGAGCCGCAGACCCGGCCGCAGGTCGCGAACCTGCTGTCGATCGCCGCGGCGCTGTCCGGTTCAGTGCCCCAGAGGGTCGCGGTCGAGATCGGGGACGGTGGTGCCGCCGCGCTCAAAGCCAGGGTGATCGAGGTGGTCAACGAGTCCCTGCGCGTCCTCCGCCGCCGTCGCCTCGAGCTGCTCGCCGACCCGGCACACCTGGACGGCGTGCTGCTCGACGGGGTCGCACGGGCAACGGCAGTGGCCTCCCGGACGCTCGATGAGGTCCGAGCCGCGATGACGATGGACTATTTCGGCACTGTCCGGGGCCCGAACCGCCTCGATCGCCCCGACGCAGCGCAGGGTATGCGGTACTAGTACCAAGGTCCGATGGCGTGCGGCCCATCCGCCGAGGGAGAAAGGAGACACACAAATAACCGAGAGGATTTTTCATGAAGCGCCTTCTGCTGACCACCGGCATTGCCATCGTCGCCGCCGTCCCCGCCGCCCTCGGGCTGATCGGGAACGCATCCTTCGGGGAGAGCGTGCCGGTGCAGATACCGTCCAGAGCGACCCTGCTGGACGACCACGGAAGCTCCATCTCGCGAACGCCAGAGCAGATCACCAGCTCTGACGACAGCACGACCACAGCGCCGTCCACCACTGAGCCGACCACCACGTCGCCGACGACCACTGCATCGACCACCAGTGGCCGGCACCACGGCAGCAGCACGGCCACCAGCTCCGATGACGACCCGGCATCGACCGAAGACCACTCGCGGGAGGCGGGCGACGACCACGGTGGCCTGCGGTCCGGCCGGGAGGCGGAGCCGGGCGACGACCACGGTGGCCTGCGGTCCGGTGGCGAGGTGGAGCCCGGCGATGACGCATCCGGTCACAGCGGCGGCGGCAACGGGGACGGCACGGGATCCGGAAGCGGCCGCTCGGGCGGCAGCGACGACAGCACGAATGACGGCACCAGCCACGACAGCGGTCACAATGGCAGTGGCAGCGACGACAGTGCCGACGACAGCTCTGACGATGATGGCGGCGGTCGCCGTGGAGGGGATGACGGTGCCGGTCATTCATGAGCACGACTGAATCTCGGACCCGCCCGCCGTGGACCATTGTCGCGGCGGGCAGTTCGGTGCGTCCCGACGTCCCGGTTCGCCGGCGACGCGTGATCATCCAGGTCATCGTCGGCGCGGTGATCGTGATCGTCGCCGTCGGTCTCGTCGGCGTGGTGGCGGCACGTCGGCTGGCCGAGGCCGAGGCGGTCAACGACGCCGCGAAGACCGCCGACCTCTTGGCGGACTCCGTCGTGCAACCCGAACTCGCCGACGGCCTGGTGATCGGAGACCCGGCGGCGATCGCGACGATGGACAGCGTCGTTCGTCAACACGTCCTCGGCGGCTCGATCGTCCGGGTCAAGATCTGGGACGCCCAGGGCCGCATCGTGTACTCCGACGAACCGGCGCTGATCGGAGAGACCTTTCCCCTGGGGCAGGAGGAGCGGGAGGTGTTCACCACCCCCGCCACCCGCGCCGACATCTCAGATCTGCAGGCGCCGGAGAACCGCTACGAGCAGGGCAACGGCAAGCTGCTCGAGGCCTACCGGCCGGTGTGGACGCCGTCCGGGACGCCCCTGTTGTTCGAGACCTATTTTCGCTATGACGATGTGACCGAGCGCAGCGGGCAGCTCTGGCGTGGGTTTGCCGGTATCACCCTGAGCAGCATCCTGGTGCTGGTCGTGCTCCTGCTGCCGGTGCTGTGGCGCTTGCTCGATCAACTCAACCAGGCGCAGGCGCAGCGAGAGGCATTGCTGCAGCAGGCTCTTGATGTCTCCACCCAGGAGCGGCGGCGCATTGCCGGTGCACTGCACGACGGCGTGGTCCAGGATCTCGCGGCCACATCGTTCACCGTGGCCGGATCCGCGGAACGGGCCGCGGCCCTGGGGCAGCCGGCGCTGGCAGAAGAATTGCGCGGCGCCGCCGCCACCGTCCGCACGAGCATCGGCGGCCTGCGTTCGCTGCTGGTCGACATCTACCCGGCCAGCCTGGCGGCCGCGGGACTGGCCGCGGCCTTGGAGGACCTCGCCGCAAGCGTTCGGGCGCGCGGCATGTCGGTGTCGGTCGACATCGGCCCTACCCCCGGGCTGGATGCCGCAGGTGAGCGCTTGATCTTCCGGGTGACGCAGGAATGCCTGCACAATGCCGTCCGGCATTCGGCGGCAACGGAGGTGGCGGTGCGCCTGCGGCCGACCAAGGAGGGTGTCCTGCTCGACATCCAGGATGACGGCGTCGGTTTCGACGCCGAGCGGGTGCTGACCCATCCCGAGGAAGGACATTTCGGAGTGCGGATCATGGGCGACGTTGTCGCGGAGGCAGGCGGGACCCTGCGGCTGGCCAGTGCGCCTGGTGCCGGAACCCACTGGCAGCTCAAGGTTCCGGTGCGATGAGCGCGCCCGCCTCGAGACAGACCTCCGCCGGCAGTGGCTCCTCCGAAAGCGGCTCTTCCGATACAGAAGGCGATCTGATGATCACGGTGATGCTGGTCGACGACCACCCGCTCGTCCGGGCCGGACTGAGCGCGCTGATCGGCTCGACCGACGATCTGACCGTGATCGCCGAGGCCACCGGCGGCGAGGAGGCGATCACGTTCGCCGTTGAACTGCAGCCCGACGTCATCCTGATGGATCTGTCGATGCCCGGGATGAACGGCATCGAAGCGACCCGACGGGTGCTCGAGCGGCGGCCGGAGTCGTTCGTGGTGGTGCTGACGTCGTTTCACGATCAGGCCCAGGTCGCGAAGGCGCTCTCGGCCGGTGCCATCGGGTACCTGCTGAAGGATTCCGATCCGCGGGAAGTCCTGTCCGCCATCCGCTCCGCCGCGCAGGGCCATGCCCCGATCGACCCGCGGGTGGCCAGGGTCCTGCTGCCCTCAGCGGCGCCGGCCCCCGGTGACGACCTCAGTGTTCGCGAGCGGCAGGTCCTCGAACTGGTCGCAAAGGGCCTGCCGAACAAGCTGATCGGCAGATCACTGGGCATCAGCGAACGGACGGTGAAAGTCCATGTGGGCCATCTGTTCCGACGCATCGGTGTGGCGGATCGGACCAGCGCCGCGATGTGGGCGCGGGACAACCTGCCGGCCGAGTCACCCGAGGTCGGATAGACGTCGGCCGGTCGTGCACCTTTGCTGGTGTCGCTGGAGAGACTCTCAGCATGAATGACTCCGAGCATGACAGTGCGGCCCCGGGCGACACCCGCTCGCCCGGGACCGCAGGTTTTCGGACTGTCAGATCCGTACAACCCCGGTGCATCGCTCGCCGGTGACGGTGTTGCGGGCGGTGCCGACGATTCGGTCGCTACCGGCGCGGTTTGCCGCCCGCAGTTCGACGCTGAAGGAGCCGCTGGGTGCGACTGTGACCCGGTTGCCGGCGAAGATCCGGACGGTGTTGTCGGTGAGGCTGACCGCCCACTTCTGGCCGTTCCTGTTGCTGTCGACCTCCATCTCGATCTCCAGCCGCCCGTTGTCGGGCTTGGCCTTCAGCTTCCACGTGCTGGTGGAGGAGCAGTGTCCGGCGGCGCGGACGTCGTCGCCGCCACCCTTTGCCATTGCGGGTCCCGCGAATGCGCCGGCGAAAAGCGTTGCGGCGAATGTTGCTGCGATGACGGCGGGCATGGTGGGAAGTTTCATGGCATTCCTCCTGAGTGGGGTCTGACGACTCGATGTCGTGACCTGCTCAGCCTGAAACACGCGCGGTAGCAACGGCAATGCGACCATGGCACTAGTGCTTGCCACCGCCCACCCGATCGGGACCTTGCCTTCGCGGTCCGCGAGCAGCCCCGGGTCGACCCCGGACAGCACGGCCGAGGCTCAGCCGGCATACCTCTTGATCGCGGCGATCAATTCCTGTTCCGACATCGAATAAACACGGTCATCCTTGAATTGGCGGCCATCCGGCCTCGCCGAAACCATGCCGTCGTCGATGACGAATGCGCCGGTGCAGGACACGTTGTACACGGGTCGGTCCGGTGCGGCACCGGCGTCGAGGAACAGCGGCACCACTGCCCGGTCTCCGGCGCTCAGGTGCGGATTGCCATTTGCTCCTGAGCGAAGCCAGGTGTCGCTGTTGTTGCTCACCTGCCAACCGGCCCCCCTCATCACGAGGGATTCCGGCATCGTCCCGGAAAGCACCTGCTCGATGTCGAGTTCCAGCGACTGCGAAAGGTAATCCCCCTTGCGGGCAGGCAATTCCCCGTCTACCTCCCGCGGCAGATCCGTTCCGTAGATCGGCTCGAAGATCGGGCTGTCCGACGTCACGGTCCCGACAACGATCAGGTCGCTCAGGGCAACGAGCGCTTCAAGTCTGTCGGCGCTGATGTGGCAGTCGGAGTCGCTGTACCCAGTGGATGCGTTGAAGTGCTCGACGTCCGTCCCGGGAAAAGTCGACCGGGAAAGCTGCGAGACGGTGAAGAGGCCGACTGCGACGACCGCGATCACAGCGCCGATGATCTGTGCCTTCCGGCGTGTTCGCGTCAACGTCATCGAGGCACCTCCCGGTCTGATCCTCGGACGGTAGCCGAGTCGACGGCACCGGAAACCGCAGCTGACCGAACCGTGACCTGTCGACCGAGAACGAAACGAGCGCGTGACCTACCGCGCGCGATCCCGCAGCGCGGCCGACGCGGCGGCGGATCGCCGCGCGAGGGCGCGGGTGTCGGTGGTGAGCAGGTGGTCGTACTCGACGATCGGCCGGCCACCGACCAACAGCAGTTCCAGTTGCGACCGGCTGCCGAAAACGAGAGTGCAGATCGGATCGTCGATGTCGGCACCGGGCAGGCCGTCAACCCGCCAGAGCGCGACGTCCGCGAGCTTTCCGACCTCCAACGAGCCGAGATCGGTGTCCCTGCCGAGAACGCGGGCACCGCCCATGGTTGCCATCGTGAGGACCTGGCGGGCGGTCATCGCGGTCGAGCCGCCCCGCAGCCGGGCGACCAGCAGTGCCTGGTGCAGTTCCTCGTCCATCCGACCCGACTCGTTGGAGGCCGACCCGTCGACCCCGAGACCGACGGGCACTCCTGCGGCGAGCATGTCGGCGATCGGCGCGATGCCCGAACCCAGCCGGCCGTTCGAGGTGGGGCAGTGCGCGACGGCTGTTCCGGTCGCGCCGAATCTGGTGATGTCCTCGGTGGTGGGGTGGACGACGTGCGCGAACCAGACGTCCGGGCCGAGCCAATCCAGGTCCTCGACGTACTCACCCGGTGTTCGGCCGTACTTCTCGACGCAGAAGCTCTGCTCGTCCAGCGTCTCGCACAGATGGGTGTGCATTCGGACGCCACGGGATCTGGATATCTCCGCGGCACCTTTCATCAGTGCGGTGGTGACCGAGAACGGGGAGCACGGGGCCACCGCGATCTGCAGCATCGAGTCGGGTGAGCCGTCGTGCCACCTGCCTATCGCGTCATCGGTGGCTGCCAGCGCGACGTCGGTGTCCTCGACGACCGAGTCCGGCGGGAGACCGCCCTTTGACGACCCGAGGTCCATCGAGCCGCGGGTCGGATGGAAGCGCAGACCGACCGTTCGCGCCCCCTCGATGCTGGCGCCGAGGACGTCCCCACCCCCGTGCGGGAAGACGTAGTGATGGTCGGCGGTCAGCGTGCACCCGGACAACGCCATCCACGCCAAATTGGCGGCGGCTGCGGCCTCGACGGTCTCCTCGTCGATCCCGGCCCACACCGGGTACAGGGTGGTCAGCCAGCCGAACAGCGTGTCGTCCTGGGCGTACCCCCTGGTGATCCATTGGTAGAGGTGGTGGTGGGTGTTGACAAGGCCCGGCGTTGCCAACATGCCGGATCCGTCGACCCATCGGTCTGCCCGCGCCCGCCAGGCGGGGTCGGCGGGGCCGGCCCCGACGGCAACGATCCGGCCGTCCTGCACGACCAGGTGGCCGGAGGAGTGCTCCGTGCCGTTGCCGTCGACCGTTGCGATGGCACACCCGGAGATGACGGTGACGGCGCTGCCGGGTCGGGACACTGCTGACCTCCTTGCCGTCGGTGTCCACTGACCGGGGCACCGTGAACGCTGATGGTGACCCAGCGACCCTGTCAGCAGTTGATGACGCGGGCGTGTCGGGAAGGAATCAGGTCAGTGCCCGGAAAGCCGTCAGGCCCCCGACGATGTCGGGGGCCTGACGGTGATGGGGTGAGCGACGGGGCTCGAACCCGCGACCACCGGCACCACAAGCCGGAGCTCTACCAGCTGAGCTACGCCCACCATGCCCCGCGCTCCCGAGCCGGAGGGCTGGGCGGCGCGTGGACCGAGAAAGTCTAACCGATGCTCGACCCGCGGCACTCCGCCGCGCATCCTGCGCTCGTCTGCGGCGACCTCAGTACCGCTGAGCAACATCGGTCGCGACGGCCTGTACCTGATCCGAGCCGGGCCCGGGAAGCGGGACGAACGCTGTCCCGCGGTAGTAGGCAAGCTCCCGGATCGACTCAGTGATGTCCGCCAGCGCCCGGTGGTTCATCTGCTTGGGCGGCTGACCGAAGTAGATACGCGGGTACCAGCGCCGGCACAGCTCCTTGATGCTCGACACGTCGATCATCCGGTAGTGCAGATGCTCGTCCAGCAACGGCATGTCGCGACTGATGAAGCCCCGGTCGGTGGCAATGGAATTGCCGGCGAGGGGCGCCGTCTTCGGTTCGGGAACGTGTTGGCGGATGTAGTCCAGGACGAGTTGCTCCGCCTGCTCCAGCGTCACCGTTGATTCGCGCACCCGGTCGGTGAGTCCGGACTTGGCGTGCATCTCGACCACCACCTCCGGCATCGCGGCCAGCTCCTCGTCGGTGGCGTGGATCACCACGTCGATGCCGTCGCCGAGGATGGTCAGGTCGCTGTCGGTGACCAGAGCCGCGATCTCGATCAGCTTGTCGGTCCGCAGACTCAAGCCGGTCATCTCGCAGTCCACCCACACCAGTCGGTCATTCACCCTTCGGACCCTAGTCGCACCCCCCGACACCGGTAGCGGCGCGCGCCGACACGACGCAGCCTCGTTACGCTGCCCGGGATGCCTGATCTGGGGGGAACATGACAACGCCGTCACCGGCCGAGGCGTCGGCCGCCGCGAAGCGGATCGCTGCGGGCTACGAGACAGAGGCTGCGGCGGTCACTCTGGGTTCGGTCGTCATCTCCGGTGTCGCCGAGCCCGCGGCGCCGGTGCGCATTCCGCTCGCGACGTTCAACCGGCACGGTCTGGTCGCCGGCGCCACCGGCACCGGGAAGACCAAGACGCTGCAGGTCATCGCGGAGCAGTTGTCGGCGGCAGGCGTCCCGGTGCTGATCCCGGATGTCAAAGGTGATCTGACGGGCCTGTTCAGCCCCGGTGAGCCGGGCGAGAGGATCAGTCAACGCGCGGCGGAGACCGGAGACGACTGGTCTGCGGCGGCGTTCCCGGTCGAATTCCTGAGCCTCGCGGGCCAGGGATCCGCGGTCCCGATCCGGGCCGCGATCGACTCGTTCGGGCCGATCCTGCTGTCAAAGGTGTTGGGCCTCAACGCCACCCAGGAATCAACCCTTGGCCTGATCTTCCATTGGGCCGACTCGCGCGCGTTGCCGTTGCTGGACCTCAAGGACCTGCGGGCCGTGATCATGCACCTGACCGGCGACGAGGGGAAGCAGGACCTGCGTGATCTCGGCGGCGTGTCGAAGGCCACCGCCGGCGTCATCCTGCGTGCGGTGACGAACCTGTTCGCGCAGGGGGGCGACCGTTTCTTCGGTGAGCCCGAACTGGCCGTGACAGATCTGCTGAGGCTGACCGAGGACGGCCGCGGCGTCATCACGCTGTTCGAGGTCTCGGAACTGCAGACGAATCCGGTGCTGTTCTCCACCTTCCTGATGTGGCTGCTGGCCGAGCTCTTCGAGGAGCTGCCGGAGGTCGGCGACCTCGACAAACCCAAGCTGGTCTTCCTTTTCGACGAGGCCCACCTGCTCTTCGCCGACGCGTCGAAGGCGTTTCTGCTGGCCGTCCAGCAGACGGTCAAACTGATCCGGTCGAAGGGAGTGGGCGTTTTCTTCTGTACGCAGCTGCCCACCGATGTGCCCGGTCCGGTGCTGTCCCAATTGGGCGCCCGCATCCAACATGCACTGCGGGCATTCACCCCGGATGACCAGAAGGCGCTGTCGGCGACCGTCAAGACGTACCCCGTCACCGACGACTACGACCTGTCAAGCGCTCTCACCAGCCTGGGCACGGGCGAGGCGATCGTCACCGTGCTCTCCGAGAAGGGCGCACCGACGCCGGTGGCCTGGACGAGGATGCGGGCGCCGCGTTCGCTGATGGCACCGTCGGACCCGGAGGCCGTGCGCGCCACCGTTGCAGGGTCGCCGCTGATGGCCAAGTACGGCCAGGACCTCGACCGGGATTCGGCCTACGAGATGCTCACAGCACGCCTCGATCCGGGCACCGCCTCCGGGACCCAGCCCACCCCGACTCCGCATGCTCCGGCACGCCCTACTCCGGCACAGCCCTCCACCGCTCCGGCGGGGGCCGCTGCCCCTGGGTCGACCGCCCCGACCCTGGGTCCGGACGGCTGGCCGTCGCTGACGCCCGAACCGTACAACCCCTACCTCGACGAGCCGCCGGTGACAACGCCGGCCCCGGGCACGGGAACCGGGGAGCGGCCGTCAACCGGCCTCGGCGACGTGCTGAGCAACCCGGTGGTGACCTCGTTCATGAAGTCTCTGGGCACATCGCTCGGCGGGGCGCTCGGACGTTCGGTCTTCGGCACCCGAAGACGGCGTCGCTGAGTGATTCGTGCGTTTCGCGAGGTGGGTGTGCCCCGGTGGGACGGGACGCCCACTGGAACGATTGCCGCTGTGCGGTCGTTGTTCCTGGACGGGCGGGCCCGTGCGGTCACAACAGTGCCGGGCGCCGCAGCAGCACATGCCGCAGCACATGATTGAGAAGGGAACGAACGTCCGTGGACACGCTCCTGTGGGTTGTCATCATCGCCGCCCTCGCGGTGGCATTCATCTGGTACCAGCGCCAGCGGGGGGCGAGCACCGCACGGTCCCTCGGGGACGCGCAGGCGGAGGCACGCCGGTGGGTCGAGCGGCTGGGCGGTCAAGTGTATTCGCTCGATCCGAAGGACGATCCGGCCGCGCGCCAGGCGCTCGCGGATGCTGCGGAGCGGTTCACCGCCGCCGGCTCGCAGGTCGAACAGGCAAAGTCCGTGCAGCAGTACCGGTTGGCCCAGCAGACCGCCTACGAGGGTCTTTACTACATCAGGGCGGCGCGGACGTCACTCGGTCTCGACCCGGGTCCGGACCTCCCGGCCATCCCCGGCCAGCAGCAGGCCGGCGCGGTGTCCGAGGACCGGGCCGTGACCGTTGAGGGACATGAGTACGAGGCGTCGCCGCAGCCCGGCGACCGCACCAGGCACTACTACCCCGGCGGCATGGTGGCCGGCCGGCCGGTGCCCCGCGGGTGGTACTCCGAACCTTGGTGGAAGCCCGCGCTGGTCGCAGGCGCCTGGGGTGTCGGGACCTACCTGGTTGCCTCGACCCTGTTCGCCGGGATGGCCGGGATCGGCTGGGGCGGCGGGTATGAAGCGGGGTACGACGCGGGCCAAGCCGACGCCGGCGATGGTGGCGGCGACGCCGGCGGTGACTATTCGGGCGGTGGCGACTGGGGCGGCGGTGGCGACTTCGGTGGCGGTGGCGACTTCGGCGGTTTCTAGCCGCTGGGCCCGGCCCGGCGCCTTCTGGCGTCGGCCCGCGGTGCGTCCGGCGGCTCGGCCACCTGAACTGCGGTCGCGGTTCCGGACTGCTGATCGTTGCGGTGAGGGTCGTCCCGTCCCGAGCCGGCCGTGCGGCCGGCTCGCCGGCGAGGAAAGTGGCACCCGATGTCCGACCGCACCGCACTGAGGCCGCTGTACTCACCGATGAGGCCGCGTTCGCCCGATGAACCGCACCGGGCGTCGACGCCCCTAGAGTTGCTGTTCGATCTGTGTTTCGTCGTCGCGGTCGCCCAGGCGGCGGCCAGTCTCGATCGGCATACGACAACGATGACGTCCCGTACCGGCTGACGGTGCTCGTGCAGATCGCCGGTTCGCTGGTACTGGCCGCGGGGATCCCGCTGGGTTTCGAGAACGGCAGCAACGTCGTCATCGTCATCGGCTACGTGATCATGCGGTTGGCGCTGGTGAGCCTGTGGCTGCGCGCGGCGGCCTCGGACCCGACCCGACGGGCGACCAACCGCCGGTACGCAGCCGGCGTGACGCTCGTGCAGCTGTTCTGGCTGTTCCTGCTGCCTGCCCCCGAGGAGCTGTTCTTTGTCGGCTTCCTGGTCGCGGTGATCGCTGAACTCGCGGTATCGGCAATCGCCGAACGGGGCCTGCAGACGAACTCCCACCCCCACCACATCGCGGAGCGGTACGGGCTGTTCACCGTCATCGTGCTGGGGAAGTGGTGACGGCGGCCACGCTGGCCTTCCAGGGCGCCTTGGTCGACAACGACGCCGCCGGCACGCTGATCGGCATGGCTGTGGCCGGTGTCGTCATCCTGTTCTGCCTCTGGTGGGTGTATTTCGACCACGAGGTCGGGCCGAAGGTGGACTCGGCGCGAGCGACGTTTCTGTGGGGCTACGGCCACTACGTCCTGTTCGCTCGGCTGCCGAAGCCGGCGCCGGCCTGGTCGTCGCGGTGTCGTACGAGCAGGGTGAGACAGAGGGCATCAGTGAAGCTGTGTCCGCGATGGCGATCACGGTGCCGGTGGCGATCTACATCGTCGCGGTCGGTTTCCTGCATGCGCATCCGGGTCGACCGAAGGTCATCTCCTGGGCGACGGGCGTTGCGGCTGTGCTGATCCTGGCGGATTCGTTCGCGCCGGCTCCGCTTTACCTGACCGCCGGCGTGCTGGCCGTTCTGGTGGCCGTCATCACTGTGACGACGCGGACCCTGCCGTCGATCGGTGCGCTACGGCGATCAGCCGACCGGGGGATCCAGGTGAAGCGCGCCCGGCAGGATTCGAACCTGCGACCTGAGGATTAGAAGTCCACTGCTCTATCCAGCTGAGCTACGAGCGCTAGTTCTTGACCTGCAGTAATGCTACAACGAGGGCAGTTCCGTGCGCTGACGTGCAACTTGCGTGCAATTCGGAACAGAGATTCCGGGTGCTCCGACGGACAAGCCCGTAGGAGTTTACGTGGTCGGGTGCCCTCAGGGCTTGTACCGCCTCGGTAATCAGTACTAGGGGCGAGGAGTTCGGCCCCGTTCGTTCGGCGCCGGACCTGAGGGTGCGTCGACCTTGACCGATGCCAGCAGCATGGCAAGCTCCTGTCGATGTACTGGTCAAGGGTGAGCCAGTCGCTGAGGTTCCAGTGTTTCAGGGCCCAGCCGTGGGCGGTGAGGAGCAGGTTGTGGGCCACGAGGCGGGGGTCAATGTCGAGGAACACGCCCTCAGCGACGCCGTCCCGGTAGACCTCGCGGAGGGGTTCCGCGGTTTCCACCTCGAGCGCCATGATCTGCGAAAGCCCCTCGGGTGAGAGCGTTTTGCTCTCGCGATAGGTCAGGTTCACGGCCGCGCGCTTCGCGTCGACCACCAGGCAGCAGGCCCGGAACGCGGTCTTCAGGCGGTCAACCGGGTCCTCGCCGGCCACGGCCAGGGCCTTGGGGATCTCGTCGCGGAAGTCCTCGAGGATGTCGACGACCACGCCGCGGAGAAGGTCTTCCTTGTTCCGCGCCGGCCACGATCCCCGCGGTCAGGTGTGCTGCCGGGCGGACCCGCCCGGGAGAACGGCAGGCCTGGCGTCGGTGAGTTCCTTGACGACCGCGGGGCCGAACCGGTGCGACGGAACACGGTGAATAGGTGGGCGACGGCGTCCCTCACGCCGGCATCGGGTCCACCAGGACCCGCCCGGCCAGGTCGTGCACCAAGCCGACCGGCAGTGCGATCATCAGTTCGCCGCGCCGGCCTTTTGACAGTTGCCCATCACGGGCCAGGCCCTGATGAAATGCAGTTCGGCCTCCTTATGGTGCCTTTGAGCCTGAGCAGCAACCGGTCGTTGAATTCACCGGGATGAGAGGCCGGTCTCGTCCAGAATGGGAGTGACGGTAAGGGGCCAGATCTCCAGCAGCCGATGCCAATCCGCGTTGTTCCGGGCGAGCCGGGGCACCTCCACGCCCACGACGTCCCCGGTGTAATGGGAGAGCAGTGAGGCGTCGTCATTTGAAAGGCCCGTCTGGGCCGAAGGCGTAGGCGGCGAAGCGTCTGCCCATGAGCCGGTGCGTAGCGGTGTCCGGATGCAGGCGGTCTGTAAGAGGCATCGCCTCCGCGTCGTCGTGATTGTAGAGGTCGAGTCCGTCGAGCAGGGATAGGTGGCCGTCGTCGGCGCGCTTGGACATGACGTTCGCGAGTTCTTCGCGCACGGCCTGCAGCGACAACTTTCCGGTGGGTCCGATACCTACCTCGGCCGGGTTACCCGCGGCTCGGAACCTGACCTCGTCGGCGTGGAAGTCGGGGACGTCGGGCCCCGGTGTGTCCTCATGGATCGGGCACAGGATGGGTCCAACAACGAGCAACGGCGTGGTGGGGTGCCCGTCGCGCACCGTGTCGAGGAATCCGTGGACTGCCGGAGCGAACACTCGACGCCGCATGACGTCGCCGCCGACGATGTTGATTCCGATCTTGATGCTGATCAGGTCGGCGGGCATATCGCGGATGACCCGCGCGACGAAGGGATCGAGCATCATGCCACCGCTGAAGCCGAGGTTGACCAGGTCGACGCGTCCTGCGGTCGCGGCGAGCACCGGCCACGTCGAGGTGGGGCTCGTCGCGTTCGAACCCTGACTGATGGAGCTTCCGTGATGCACCCAGGCCCGTCGACCGTCCGAGGGAACGGGCCGCAGCGGGGCGTCGGCGCGGAGCGCGAGAAGTTCGGTTGGCTCGTAGTGCGGCAGCCAGATCTCCAATAGCTTGTCACCCGGCGGCAAGGTCGCGAACCGAACGGTGCAGGCCGCTCCCTCGTGCGAGCGCATCTCACCTGTGGCGGGGTCGAGCACGTTCCTACGGCCGCCGGATGACGGCTGCTGGTCATGCAGGACGCCGTCGACGATCAGGTCGAACATGCCGGCGGGGCGGGGCGGCATCCCCTTGAAAGAGGTGGTCGTACGGTGCGCGTCGAGCTCGATCACGGTGGCCGTCGTCGTAGCGACGAGGCGCACGCCAGACGGGCAGGACTCGGCGCTGAGAACCTGGGGATCGGCGCGCGTTCTCGCCCATGCCGGCAGCCGGTGCGGCAGTACGCCTCGGCCGGTTGTCTCCAGGTCAACCGCGCCGAGGATCAAGTCGGCGGTGATTGTTGCTTCGATCAGGGCAGTCAATGCGTGGTCCGTTCTCGGTGATTGTTGATATCACGACTGTTGAGTGCTGCGTTCAGTGGACACCCGGTACCAACGCGTAGAGGGTGTTGTGCCGGTATGGCTGCCCCTCGTACTGGACGCGTCGGATGAGGCCGGTTTCAGGAATCCTGCGGTGGTGCCCCAGTCGATGCACTCCGCGACGGCGATCTCGAAGTCGACTCGAACGAGGTCGCGTGGCGGGGCCGAACGGGTGCTGACCACGAGAGCCGGGGTAGTGGTCTCGGTCTGGCTGGTAGGCAGGGCACGTCTCCTGCCGCGCTCGACGGTTCGGATCACGCTGGCCGACGGCTCCCGACCCGCGCGCGTGAATCAGCAAATATGCGGACGTTGCGGCCAACCTCACATCAGACACCCGCGTGCGGTGCGTGTTTGCCGAGGCCCCGCATTTCCCGCGGCCGCTGCGTCGTGCGAGACCGTGACCGCAGCACCTCCCGTGGGCTTCCGGATCGACTCACTTGCTCTCGACGTGCCCGGCAGCGGAGTGGGACCTCTCGAACGTGGCGCACGCGGTGGACCACGCGGCGTCGTCGATGCCCAGCTGGGTGAGCAGGTAGGCAGCGGTCATCGTGGAGACGAGCTGCACCCGATCGGGGTCCTCGTCGGTCGTCTCGGCCGCATCCCAACCGGACACGCCGCCGAGACCGTGCCCGGCCCCCCGCAGCAGGAGCAAGCTCTTTGGTCCGGGCGCCAGGTGGTAGGGATCGGTGTGCCACATCGCGCCATCGACGGTGAGGTGCTCGGAGGCGTCGTCATCTCCGGCCACCACAAGGGCCGGCGTCGCCATGTGGCTGAAGTCCGTGGCCTCGAAGCACCGGTAGTGGGTTCGCGCGTGCTCGCTCAGCGCGTCCCCACCCCTGCCCACTCCGGCCAGCACGACCCCCGCGCGCACGCGCGCATCGGCGAGGTCCACCGTCTGGCTGGTGGCGGGATCGGTGGCGCGTGTGCCGAGGATCAGGCTCGCGGTATGTCCGCCCATCGAGTGGCCCGCCACAGCGACCCGGTCCGGATCGAGCCCGACCCCGGACCTGACAGGTGCTCCTGCACCATGTCGAGGCCGTCAATGCGCGAGACATCCTCGGCACGTGAGCGCCAGAAGAGCGGGGCCCCTCATTGTCATCTCGCGGAGCCCGAGTCGCGTCGAGTCAAGGTGGGTGGGCTGGACGACGAGGAATCCCGCGGCCGCCCAAGCGGACGCGAGGGGGCCGTAGCCGTCCAACGAGGAGAGGTGCTGGGACGGGCCATGACCGTGCGACAACACGATGACGGGAAGGTCCCGGCCATGGATGGGTGCGCTCACTCTCACCTCGAGCGGGCGCGCTCGCCCTCGGCTCGGTACTACGACCGGGGCCAGCGAGACGACGGGCGTGGCGTTGGTGGGCTGTCGGTAGTTCTCACGTGGTGTCACGGTGCCTCCATCTGTCGGGATGCCGCCCACGAAACACGTGGCCCTTGCGGCCAGGTCAACCCGTCGAGAGGTCTGCCGAGGCGCTGGGTGTCGGTCGTCGTCCGCGGTTCAGCCCGCCGTGGGCATGACGCCGTCATCGACTGAGACCCGTGCGTCGGTTAGGCAAGACGCCTCCGGAGGGGCCAGGAGCCTGATCACCTCGACCGCCTCGCACATGCAACCCGCCGTCGACCGACCGCGGCACCTCACGGGCACTCCAGTCGGAGCCGGTGACCGGCCAGCTCCTCGACCGTCATCGTTGGGACCTCGCCCGCCGCGGCCTCGACTCTTCGCTGGCTCAACTGGGCCTGTGCTGGTCGCGACGGACCAGTCCGCTCGCCTGCACGCCGTGACCCTGTAGTCGCTCAACCAGGAGGCTTCCGGTCGCGCCAGTGATGCCAATAGCAAAAACCCGGTGTCCGGCTGCCTTCCTCGCCATGGCCTAGCCGACGCCGGTCGTCGCGCCACCGTCGACGACTAGCTCCGCACCGGTGACGAAGCGGGACTCGTCGCTGGCGAGGAACAGCGCCGCGTTGGCGACGTCGGTCGTCTCAGCCATGCCGGGCAGCGGGCTCAGTGCTGCTGCGGCGTCGAGGAACTCCGGCACACTGACGCCGGTGTCGCGGGCATCGGACTCGACCATGGCGGTGGCGACGCTCGTCGGGTAGACCGAGTTGACCCGGATCCCGGCCGATGCAAGCTCGATGGCGGCCGTGCGTGACATCGCGCGGATGGCTCCCTTGCCGGCGGAGTACGAGGTCATCCCTGTGACGCCGACGAGTGCGGCGGCGGAGGAGATGTTCACGACGGCCCCGCTATTGCTCTCGGTGAGCGCGCGCACCGAGTGCTTCATGCCAAGGAAGGTACCGCCGGCGTTCACCGCCATCAGGGCCTGCCAGGCCTCCCACGTGCTCTCCGGGAGGAGACGCCGGTACGGTCGAGCGGCGTTGTTGACCAGGACGTCGAGACGCCCGTGCGAGCCGAGCACGGTCTCGATGATGGCCTCCCACCCGCTCTCGTCGCTGACGTCGAGGTGGTGCCAGTCGTGGGACAACCCACCGCCGACCTGCCTTACCAGTCGCAGCGTCTGCGCCGCGCCGTCTGCGTCGAGGTCGCAAACGATGACCGTCGCACCCTCGGCTGCAAACCGGACGCTGATCGCGCGGCCGATCCCCGCACCGCCACCAGTAACCAGAGCCACCTTGTCGGCGAGTCGGGGTTCGCTGGGCGTCCTCCCTCCACGGGCCGTCGCCGAGCCCTGCCCGGTTGCGGCGCGGGCCGTCACAGTCGGCACCTGGCGTCAGCGGGCGGCAAGGTGAGGTTGATCAGGTAGTCGGCGGCGTAGTCGTCGGTGCACGCGTTGCCCTTGCGGAGGGTGGCGCCGTGCACGTCGCCCTCGACCGTGAGCAGCCTCGCGTCGAGCTGCTCGGCGAGGCCGACGCCGTCCTGGTAGGGGGTGGCGGGGTCCCCGGTGACTGAGACGACCATGAGGGTGGGCAGTCCCTCGATGTCCTCGGCGTACGGGAATTTCAGGGTCGGCTCGTTGGGCCAGTGCTCGCACCCGTCGCGTGTCTCGACGCTCTCGCCGAGGTCCATGAACGGCGCCGCACGGAGGATGGTGCGTCGCATCAACGTCGCCTCCTGGGGGCTGAGGCGCTCCTCGTCGGCGCAGTAGACGGCGGTGGTGCTCTCGAGGTGGTTGCTGTAGCTGCCGTCGGATGCGCGGCGGTCCTGGGCGCCGTCGCGGATCGCGAGCATGGCGTCGCCCCGGCCTGCCCGCAGCTGCCTCAGCGCGTCAATGACGATCGGCCAGCCATCCTTGTCGTAGAGGCCGGCGGCCATGGCGTCGACGGCGCCGCGGGCGCTCAGGAAACGCTGATGGACGCTGCCGTCCGGGGCCGGCGCGCGGCCGGCCGGCAGCGGCTGCTCGATCAGCGGCCGCACCAGCTGCTGGAAGCGTCCAGTGGCCTGGGTGGCGTCGTCACCCAAGGGGCAGTCGGGACCGGCGGCACAAAGCTCGGCGAGGGATTCGAAGGAGTTTTGGAACGCTGCGAACTGGCCCGGGGCGCGGTCGCGCCAGGTCTGGGTGGGGTCGAGGGCTCCGTCGAGGATCATGGCGCGGACGTTGTCGGGATACATCTCGGCGTACACGGCGCCGAGCCGGGTGCCCCAGCTATCGCCCAGGTAGGTCAGCTTGTCGTCACCGAGTGCCGCTCGCAGGACGTCCATGTCTCTCGCGACGTTCCTGGTGCCGGCGTTCGCGAGCACCTCCTCGCCACCGGAGCGCCGAGCGCACTGCTCGGCCAGGGCCTGGGTCTGTTTCTCGGTGTAGTGCTCGCCGCCGGCGATGAAGGGGAACACCACGGCGTCGTCCTCGCGTTCGGCGTCGTCGAAGCAGTCCAGGGCCGGTTTCGACGCACCCGTGCCGCGCGGGTCGAAGCCGACGATGTCGAACTTCTGCGTGGTCGGGTTGTTCTTCGCGACTTCCGACACGTAGGCAGCGAAGTAGGTGCCGGTTTTCCCGGGGCCTCCCGGGTTGACCACCAGTGACCCGATCGGCTCACCGCGCGCCGGGGCCCTCAGTACCGCGATCTGCGCCTCCTCGCCGCCGGGGTCCTGGTAGTCGAGCGGCACCGTGAGCCACCCGCACTCGAAGGCGTCATTGGCGAAGGTCTGGTCCTCTGCGTCGTTCGTCGCGAACTCCGCGCACTCACCGAAGGAGATCTGCTGGTCGTAGTACCGCTGCATGTCTTCGTCGGTGGCCCCAACCGCGGACCCGGCCGTCTCGAGGGCCTCAGCGACGGTCGCAGTCGTCGCCGGCTTGGTGGGATCGCTGTTCGCCTCTGGGTCCGCGTTGGAACAGGCCGTCAAGAGCATCGCGATCAGCGCCGCTGCGCAAAGCAGCGATGACGGCCAGGGTGCGACCGGTCGGTGAGGGCCGAGGTGGCGTGACACTGGTTCGATCTCCTTGTTGATCAGCTGGGTGACGCCCGGTGGCGCGTGGCGGGTCCGAGCAGACACCTGGCCGTCGCGGCCAGGTCAAGCCCGGCGCCCGGTGAGGTTTCAGGGGATCGTGACGACCAGCTTGCGCGCGGAGACGCCGGCGCGTAGCCGCTCGAGGGCGTCCGGGACGGCGTCCAGGCCCACGCCGACGGTGACGTCGAACGGCGCGTCAACACCAGGTCGGGCAACCGCGAGGAGCGTCGGCTTGACCTGGCCGCAGCGGCCACGTATTTCATCTCCCAGGTGCGCAGGCGGACCTCGAGGACACCATCGCTGACTGAGAGCGTCGAAGCCAGGCTCCGTGGCGACAGAACTCGCTTTTGGGTCGCCTCCGGTCTCTCGGCCCTGCTCACGCTTGTGGGAGTGGTCAGCGTGCTCATGGTCCGGGACCTCGAGCCGGCCAGCGCGGCGTTCGTCACCGGCGTGTACTTCGTCGCTTGGATCCTGTTCTGCGTGGTGTACTCGGCGCTGACCTGGCACGCACTGCGCCTTGCCGACGGGCTGACGCTAGCGACCTGGCTTCGCGAGACAGAAGGTCAGCGGCGCTCGCGTCGGCGGTCGGAGTCGCTGTATGGCACTGGCGGTCCGGCCGGGGCGGTGATGCTGTGCTCGATCGCACTGGTGGCCGTGCTGGTGACCGCCGCGCTGCCGGAGCTGCGGGACCACCCTGCGTCACTCGGGCTTGCCGTAGCGGTCGTCGCCACGTCCTGGTGCCTGCTAGTCGTGGTCTACGCGCTGCACTATGCCCGCGAAAGCACCCGCTCCGGCGGCCTGGACTTCCCGGGCCTGGCGGAGGGCGATGCGCCCGACTTCTCCGACTTCTTCTATCTGGCAACGAGCGTCGCCACGGGATTTGCCACCGCCGATGTCTCGGTACGCACCACGGCGATGCGCCGTGAGGTCACCATCCACACCCTGATCGCGTTCGCGTTCAACACCGTGGTGGTCGCGCTCCTGGTCTCGTTGCTCATCACGGTAGGCGGTTGAGCCCGACCAGGCCGCCGCCCGGAAACGTTGAAATCTCAGGGTTGTGACGACGAAGGAACCCCGCGCCCGAGATCATCGAGACCCGTGAGCAGATCGTCGAGGGCGAGACGTCCCTGCTTGGGGAAAGACGTGGCTTCTCGGGGCTGGCCCACCGCTCGTAGGCCAGATAGAGGGCGCGGGTGCTCAGGTCCGCCGCCACCCGGCGACCGGTTGGTCGTCACCGGCGGTCATCAAGCGCGCCAGCTAGTTCGACCGAGATGGCGGCGCGCCTGTAGGCGCGCGCAACTGCTCGTCGTCGTGACCGTCGTTAGGCAATTGCTCGTGGCCGCCAAATAAGCGCCTTGACCTGGACGCAACGTCCACGTCTGTACTGGCCCTATCGGGGCGCCATTCGGACCTACTCGGGCCTGTCGCCATGAGAGGTACTCGAGCCTGTCCCCAGCTGGTCGGCGTTCTCGGGGGTCCGCCGCCGCCCTGCCCAGATACCGGTGAACTACGTCAGGAGGTCCATGTGACTGAGTTGCCGTTTGAGTCTCACACTACGAGGGGACCACTGTTCGCCGACTCGGGGTTGAAACTCGCCGTGTTCGGACTGAACGTCACTTCGCCGGGCGCCGTGACGGCGTCCCGAGACCGCCACGAGATCGACTGGGACCGAGACCTTCTGATCGTCCAGCAGGCCGAGGAAGCCGGGTTCGAAGCCGTGATCCCGTTCGCTCGTTGGCGAGGGTTCGAGGGCCGGACCAATCCGTGGGGAGAGAGCTTCGACGCGTTCACGTGGGCCGCCGCTCTCGCCGCCCGGACCACCCGAATCTCGATCTTCGCCACCGCCCATTGTCTGACCTTGTCGCCCGTGATCGCGGCCAAACAGATCGCCACCCTCGACGCCATCTCGCACGGTCGGGTCGGCCTGAACGTCGTGGCGGGATGGTTCGCCAAGGAGTTGGCCATGTTCGGGGTGGATGCTCTCGACCACGACGCCCGGTATGCGTACACCGAGGAGTGGCTCGGTGTGGTGCTCCGATTGTGGGCGGGAGAGGAGTTCGACCACCGGGGCGAGTGGTTGAACCTCGAGGGGGGCTACAGCCGACCGGGTCCGATCCAGCAACCACACCCGCCGATCATGAACGCCGCATTCTCCGCACGTGGTCACGAGTTCGCCACTCGATGCGCCGACCTGTCGTTCGTGTCCGCCTTCGACGTCGAGTCGGTCGCGACGAAGGTGAGCGGGATCCGGCGGATGGCCGCCGAGGCCGGTCGGGAGCAGTCAGTGTGGATCGCAGCGTCGGTCGTCTGCGCCGACACCGACAGCGAAGCCCGCGCTCTCGTGCACCGATGGGCCGAGGTCGACGCGGACGAGCAGGCAGTCGCCAACGCCATCGAGTGGACGATGGGCCGCACGGACATGCCGGCTGAGCAACACCGGCAACTCGCGGCGGCCGTTGCATCGACAATGGCCGGCTACCCGCTCATCGGCACACCCCACGCCGTCGCTGATCAGCTGGGTCAGCTGCAACGCGCCGGCATCGACGGCGTCGCGCTCACGATGATGAACTACGGCACGGGTCTGACTCGCTTCATCGAGGAGGTCCTTCCTCGGTTGGAGCAGAAGGGCACCCGACAGGCTCGGCCCGCACCGGCCCCGGCATGAGCCTGGCCGCCGACCGCCACGAGTCGCGGCGCGCGTGCGCCGGACGAAGGGGCGTCCGTTCGAACCGGGTCACCGTCCGGGGCACCGCGTACAGCCCGAGTCCTGCTGCTGGCAACGGCTGGTCGGGCGACTCGTGACCACCGGTAAACGCACAGTTGTGCCACCTGGTCCTGACCATCGACCTGGGCCACCCCACGGATCACCGGGCACGCCCTCACCGACGGGGCACGTCATCCGCAGTCCTCGTCTGAAGGCAGGGGTGACACCGGCTGAACCACGCACCACGCACCACGCACCACGCACCACGCACCGGGTCGCCGCTGAGGCGGTCTTCACTCTGACCACATCGTGAATGAACAGTCACTCACAGTAGGAGAACCATGAACAACGCAGCGCCCGCCCCGCTTTCCCACGTCGTGCTCGGTGGCGGACCCGCGGGCACCACCGTGGCTTCGCAGCTTGCCGACGAAGGCCAACGAGTAAGGCTCGTTTATCGCACACCGACGCTTGAAGACGAGCGGATCGAGACCGTCGCCGCAGACCTGTCCGATCCGACGACCGCGATCGAGGCCACGCAGGGCGCCGACGTCCTCTATCACTGCGTGAACGTCCCTTACCACCTTCAGGTAGCGCTGATGCCGGGCATCGGCGAAGCGATCCTGGCCGCGGCGAGTACCCACGAGGCAAAGCTGGTCGTCCTCGACACGCTCTACCCCTACGGCCAAGCCGACGGCGAGGCCATCACCGAACGCACGCCGTGGGCCGCCACCACGCGGAAGGGCTTACTGCGTGCCGGTCTCGACCGCCGCTACCTGAACGCCCACGCCACCGGGGAGGCCCGGGTCGCTCTAGGGCGCTCGGCAGACTTCTTCGGGCCCCGGGTCATCAACTCGACCCTGGGAGGGGCGTTCTTTCCTGCCGCGCTGCGCGGCGAGCCTGTCGTCGGGTTCGGTGACCTCCTTCTGCCCCACAGCTACAGCTACCTGCCCGACGTCGCTCGCGGACTGATCGCGCTGGGGACCTCCGAGCGCGGCGAGGGCCGCGTGTGGCACCTGCCGACCAACCCGGCGGTCTCGACCTCATGCATCCATCAGATCGTCGCCGAGATGCTCGGCCGAACCCTGCAGGCGCAGGTGCTGGACAAGGCAGAGCCGACCGGTCCGTTCGACCAGGTCTTCATGAACGAGTACGACGAGATGTTCTACCAACACCTCATCCCCCAGAATTTGGTCTCGGCGCCTTTCGAACGCAAATTCACACTCGCGCCCACTCCGCTGCGAGACGCGCTCGCCTCCACCCTCGAGTGGTACCGCGGCACACTGGCGGGAAGTCCCTCGTAAACGGGTCGGGCGGCCACGACGCCTTCGGGCACCTGCCGCCGTCGCCCATTCCCCTCTCGACTCCTGCAGCGGGCTGCGCGACTCCGCGAACACGCCACCGCCTTTGATGCAAATTCGCAGGCCCGCCGGCACCTCGGAAGGAGGTGAAGATCAGCACCCGCACCACGCTGGCTCCGCTTCTACTGCTGGCGATCTCATGTTCGCTGCCTGGTCCTGAGCCGCCGGCACACGACCACGCCCCGACCGCACAGCCAGGAGCGGATGGCGTTCGCTCCGACAACCACGAAAGGAGAAGGCATGTCAGAAGGACTCGAGCTCGCCGCCGGGAAACTGGCGCTCGTCGCTGGTGGGGCTCATACCTAGGCCGCAGCCGCGTTCGGGCCACCAGGCGCTACGGGCGTACACGAAACATGCCAGCGACGAGCACCTCTCGCGGCCCACGTTTGGCGGCGCGGTCCCCGCGTCCCGCGCGGGCGACCACCAGCGTAACGCCCTAACCGGTGTGTGGTGGCGCACAGCGCCCACATCCTGGCCCGGCGAGTCCCACAGCCACACGCGATCGAAATGCAGCTGGAGGCCGACGAGGCCCTGCTCGGAGTGGGCGCGGCGATTGTAGGCGCGATGCGGCGCGGCCGGTCAACCCATGCGAGGTGGTCCACATCGGGCCAGCGCGCCCGGCTCATCGCTGACGCCGTCCGCTGCGACAGTGAAGCCGGGCGAGTCCGGTCAGTAAAAAGAGCCGTTCGGGCGGATAAAGCCTGCCAAATCGGGCCATGCACAGACAATGGCGGCGTATGCCTTCACTTGGCGTCCTGTCGACTGAGGCGAGGAAACGTCGATGCGGCGTATACCTGGCTGGCGCTTGACCACGGCCTGACAAACGCATTCACTTGACGATAGTGAGTCACATCATCCGGTGCCGCGACCGTCCTGGTCGTCGCATCCACGAGTCTGTGATGCCAACAACTACGTCACCCGAACAGTGGGAGGCTCGTCATGGTCTGGAGCCCTCGTCAGCTCGGAGATCTTGCCGACACCAGCCGTCGCGCCGTGCGGCACTACACCGAGATCGGATTGCTGCCCGAGCCCGAGCAGGGGGCAAACGGTTACAGCCAGTACGGCGTCAGCCACCTGATACGGCTGCTGCGCATCAGACGGCTTACTCGCCTTGGACTCACGCTGCCCCAGATTGCCGCTCTCAACGGTGCCGATCAGCACCCGGCTCAAGCCCTGCGCGCGCTGGATGCCGAGCTCGCTACCCGAATAGACGAGTTGCAGGCGACCCGGCTCGAGCTTGCCGTCATGCTGCAGCGCGCTGCTCCCACCGACCTGCCCCTCGAGGTTGCGAACAACGTGGAGGGGTTGCCTGAAGCGGAACGCGCGCTGGTCGTCGTTCTCAGCCGCCTGCTCGACACCGCCGCTCTCGAGACCTATGTCGAGCTGTTGCGGCCCTACCGTCAAGATGCATCCGTCCTAGCCTTCGACGAGATGACCCACGACGTCGACGAGCAAACGCGAGACGGGATCGCCGCAGGGATCGCCGCCCACCTGCGGCGCATGACAGCTGCGCAGTGGGACCAATTCCAACGCGTCGAGGCCGGCGCGAAGGCCAGGCAGCACACCATCAACGCGGCGATCAACAACCTGTACAACGACTCCCAGCTCGACGTGATGGCCAAAGTACAACGGTTAAGCCCGTACACGCGTGGGTTTACACCCTCAACCTGACCAAGTCGGCGTTGCGTAGGATCCTCAGCTCAGTCGACATTGTTCGCGACCAGCTCAAGCGTCCCCTGGCTCGCATCCCGGTGCGCACCGCTTTCTTGCCCGCGGTGTTGGGCCACCTGACCGAACCGGGGTCCCCCAGTCGCCACCACCGGAGCGAGACCTGTGTTGCAGACGCCGAATTGATGGCCGGCTCGTCTGTAGACGCCACCCTGCCGGCCACCCCTGCCCCTATCGGGAATCGCCCCCATCTGGGGCAGGTCGCCGCGGCCCAGTATGCGATGGCGGTGCTGTCTCGACCTATGTTGGGGGTGACCGACCGGTCGGCAACGGCATGCCTAGGAGGGTCCGCTTCTCCTGGGTTTGTGCCGCATTCCTGTCGAGGGCGACCAGTTTGACGGTGGCTGCATCCAGGCTGATCTGCAAGCCCTGGACTTCACCGACCCGTTGATTCGTCTGCGCTTCGGTGATGCGGTCCCGCAGGTTGGTGATGATGGCTGCGAGCCGGGTTGCGTTCGTGCGGATCGACGCGTAGGACGGGGCATCGAATACAGGCTTTACCGGACTTACGTCGGTGGTTACCCGACATCCTCCGCACGTAGGTCTGGGATTTACTCGTGATGACGGGCGGCGGTTCATCGAAGTACCGATCTGCACCGAGCGCACCTGTGGGGTCAGGATGCGGCCGCGACCTCTCGAAGCCCGGTGACCACGCTGCGAAGGTGTTCGCGCATAACGGTTTCGGCCTCGGCAGGCTGCCGGGCGCAGATGGTGTCGACTATCGCGACGTGTTCTGGGAGGGAGACTTCGGCCCTGCCGGGGTGTGTGACCAGTTTGAAGCGGTGGCGGACCATCTGGGCGTTGAGTTTGTCGAGGATGTCTTCAGCGGTGTGCTGGCCGCTGATCTCCCGAATTCGGCGATGCAACTGTTGGTGCAGATCGGCGTAGCCAAACATGTTGCCGGCATCTACCGCGCCGATCATGCCCTCGCGGAGTTGTTTGAGTTCGACGATCTCTTCCTCGGTGATGTTCTCGGCCGCCTTTGCGGCACACAGACCTTCCACGGCCATGCGGACTTCGGTGATTTCGATGGCTTCGGCCAATGACACTGCTCGGACGCGGGCACCGCGGTTCTGGATTCGCTCGATGAGGCCCTGGTTGGTCAGATCCAGCAAAGCGGCTCGCACGGCGCCGCGGCTGGCCTCGAATTGTTCACAGAGGTCGGCTTCCACCATGCGCTGGTTCGGTGCGAACTCTCCATCAAGGATGGCTTGTCGAATTCGTGCCGCGACGGTGATCGGGTCAGTTGTTTGTGCTCCGGTCGATGCCGAAGTGATCGACATGGGATCGCCACCCTGGATCGTTGCCAATTTTGTTACACAAAGTGTAACAGCCAGCCTCTCGGCGGTCGTGTTCGGGCGGGAGCGTCGCGGTCGAGCGACCTGTCAGCATCGACCGGGAAACCTCGGTGGTGCCGGAATGACCCGGTGGGGTGTCCTCGGCGGATCTACGCGTCGAGGTCGACGCTGTCAGCGGGGCGGTCGCGGGTGATGATCTTGCGCAGCAGCACGGCCGAGGCGTCGGCGATGTCGTGGTCGACGCCCAGGTCGGCCAGCATTTTCCCTGCTGCTTCCATTTCATCTGCGCGACGGGTGGCGTGCTGGTTGGTGCCGGTGACGATGCGCTCAACGCTATGCGCGCCGCTGTTGGTGAGTTCGTCGGCGATGACGGTCGTCAACCAGTCCTCCAGACCCAGTGCGCGCGCCGCCGCGAGTGCTTCGACGACCGCGGCGGACATGCCTTTGTAGAACACACTGCGCAGCAGCTTGCGTTCGGCCGCAGCGCCGGCGGGTCCATCCAGCACTGTGACGGTTGCCCCGTACCGGCCCAGCAACTGTGCGACATCCGGCGCTCCCGAGCCACTTCCGAGCATGGGAACGGCCAGTCCGCGTCCGGGTACCGGCGCCATGATGGAGATGTCGGCGAACGCAATGCCGTGCGTCGCCGCGAAGGATTCCAGGGCGCGTTCCAGTGACGGGTCGGCGGTGTTCAGGTCGGCCCACACCGCGCCTGGATTGACGTTGTACGCGGCCGCTCGCAATGCTGTCAGTGCCGCGGACGAGCTGTTAACACTGAGGATTACGCGGGCGCAATCGACAGCGTCGGCCTCATCAGTGCACTCGACGACGCCTGCGGGTGCGACGACGGCTGGGTCGTACCCCCGCACGATCGCACCGGCGGCGACGAGGTCGGTGGCGAAAGCGGAACCGGCCTCGCCGAGCCCGAGCACGGCGATAGTTGTCTCGTTCATATCCGGATACTCCTCCACGATCCTCCAGCCTCGAGGTTGCGACCCGACAGCTCGCTGTCACACGACAACATCGTTCCCGATATTGTAGCCTAGAATTGTTGACAATCCTGGTCGGTTGTGAGGTACTGGTCGTCGGGCGAGCGAGAGCTTGGCCCCACATCCGCACCGGAGGAAGGGTTTTCATGACGATTCAGGGACCGAGCACTCACGCCAGCGTTGTGATGGCGGGGGTGTCGGCATGAAGCGCCCGCTGGTTGTAACCGATCCGGTCAAGGCGCCGCTGTCGGCCGTGGACGCCCTCGCAGCCTTCGGCACCGCCACCATTCATGAGGCGATGGGCCGCACCGGGCTCGTCGGACCGCGGTTCCGGCCGATCCAGTCAGGGACTCGCACCGCCGGCACCGCGGTGACCGTGGTGTGCTGGCCGGGTGACAATTTGATGATCCACGTTGCGGTCGAACAGTGCTCTCCGGGCGACATGCTTGTTGTCACCACCAATTCGACATCGACCGACGGCCTGTTCGGTGAGCTGTTTGCCACCGCCCTTCAGGCCCGCGGGGTACGCGGACTGGTCATCGACGCGGGTGTTCGCGATGTCGCCGATCTGAACAGGATGGGCTTCCCGGCCTGGTCCACCTCGGTCTCCGCGCAGGGCACTGTGAAGGCAACAGCCGGGTCGGTCAACCTGCCCATCACCCTCGGCGCCGTCACCGTCCACCCCGGTGATGTCATCGTCGCTGACGACGACTCGGTGGTCTGTGTGCCCCGTGCGGACGTCGATGTCACCATCGCGGCGAGCCTGGCTCGGGAGGACAAGGAGGAGGCGGCCCGCCAGTCGTTCCGTAAGGGCGAACTCGGCCTTGACCGGTACGGGCTGCGCCCCCTGCTCGACAGCCTGGGTGTCCGGTACGTCTCCCAGAAGGAGTTGCTGGAGGAGGAGGCCGCCCGATGAGCGGCGTTCGGTGCTTGTTGATGCGTGGCGGCACGTCCAAGGGTGCGTATTTCGAAGCCAAGGACCTGCCCACAGACGCGCAGGCTCGGGATGAGCTGTTACTGCGGATCATGGGCTCACCCGACCCGCGGCAGATCGATGGGATTGGCGGTGGCCACCCGCTTACCAGCAAGGTCGCCGTCATCTCCCCGTCCGCTGACCCGAACGCCGACGTGGACTACTTGTTCCTGCAGGTGTCCGTCGACAAGGCCGAGGTCTCCGACAGCCAGAACTGCGGCAACCTCCTCGCCGCGGTCGGCCCGTTCGCCGTGGAACGCGGCTTGGTGCCAACCGACGGGGAGCGCACCAGCGTGCGGATCCGGATGGTCAACTCCGACAGCATCGCGATTGCCACCTTCAGCACCCCGGCCGGCGAGGTCCAGTATTCCGGTGACGTCGCCATTGACGGTGTCCCCGGGACGGCGGCGCCGATCAGCCTCGCGTTCTCTGACACCGCCGGCTCCACCTGTGGGGCCTTGCTACCGACCGGACGCGTGCTCGACAACATCGACGGCATCCAGGTCACCTGTATCGACAACGGGATGCCGGTGGTCATCCTTGACGCCGCCGACTTGGGCATCACCGGATATGAGACCCCCGAAACACTCGAAGCCAACAGTGATTTCACCGACCGACTCGAACACATCAGGTTGCATGCCGGGAAATTGATGGGCCTGGGTGACGTGTCCACCAAGACGGTCCCGAAAATGACCCTGTTGTCCCCGCCCAGCAACGACGGCGCCGTGAGCACCCGCACCTTCATCCCGTTCCGGTGCCACACCTCCATTGGTGTCCTGGGTGCCGTCACCGTTGGGACCGCAGCCAGGATCACCGGCTCAGTGGCGCAGCGGCTGAGCCGGGCGACCGAGAACAACCTCGTGCGCATCGAACACCCCACCGGGTTCTTCGACGTCGAAATCGATGTCCGGCAGGACGACGCCGGAGACGTCCAGGTCGAGTACGCGGCTGCGATCCGCACCGCCCGAAAGTTGTTCGACGGCAAGGTTTTCCCGCACGATCCCTACACCGCGTAACAAATCCGCCGCACCCCACCCTGAACCCGTTGTCACCGCCGATCCTGACGGTGACAACGGGTTCAGTGCTCGTCAGCAATCGATGGGCGGTGGGCTTCGCCTGGTTCCACGGACGCATGCCGCGCCGGTTGAAGCTGTCGCCGGTCTGCCGCTCGAAGTGCGGGTGGACGGGCAGCCATGTGGCGTCGTGAACCTGTCAGGTCGGAGAGTTTCGGACCTGGGCGATGCGGCGGCGATCACTACGTCGCTGCTCGCCACGGCGACACCGAGCCCGAAGGCCACCAGCGCAGGGTAGGCCCGGTCCTGAAAGGCGACCGCGCCGAACTGGCTGCCGGTCGCGGTCGTGGCTGTGACCAGGCTGACGACGTCGACGGGTCCGATGCCCCCGTCCGTGGTGGCCCAGCCGGCCACCTCAGCAAGGGGCCGGGCGTAGGTGTGCCGCACAGCACCGCTCTGCCGCGTTGATCCCGTCAACTGCCCTCCGGGGATGCGCAGCAGTTCGTCCGGGGCCCTGGCTCATCGTCCTCTTCGCGGGTGGTGGGAAGGCGGGCACCGGAGCCGGGCCGGGTCAGATCAGCACGAGTGGAGTGACGGCTGCCTGCTCCTCGGTGAGTTCGAAGACTGAGGCGTCGATCTGCCTGCAGAAGACCGGGTCGATGGTCAGGTCATAGACGATGCGTGAGGTGCCGTCGGTGAGTATCACCGGGAACCCGTCGAGCAGCGCTTCGGGTACTCCGTGGGTGCCATCGGAGTCCGCGGCGCTGACCCAGTCGCCGGGCAGCGCGATGTGCCTTTAGCAGCGGTCCGGCCCGATCGGGCGCGCACCGCAGGACCGCATGTGGTCGATGTGGCGGAGGGCGCTCCGCGCGTGCGCCGATGTTCGCCGCGCCGCGTCGGTGACGTTGATGAGCGTGTCGCGCGGCCAGCTTTCGTTGACGTGTTCCGCGATGGACCGCCTGGGATGACAGGATCTCCAGCAGCCGTTCCGGATCGGGGTGTCGGGTGTCAGAAACGCTCCGCACGTGATGCGGAACAACGGCGCGAAGCCAATCTGACTGGCCGCTCCGGTCACCGTGATCGTGGTCGGCTGTTTGCTCATCGGTTTCTCCCTCGTGTGGACGTAGGTAAACCTGGCGTTGGCTGAGCCGCGGCGGGATAGATCCATTCCCGCCGCGGCTGCCATGACCCGATCTCATCGCCTGGTCGTTTACCCCTCCATGGGGACTGTTGGCTGCAGCGTGGCGGCGTGGGCGAGCCGAGCCTTGCGGGTGCTGGCCCCGAACAGGGCCAGGATGATCGCCCCGAACAGCCAGGTGCCCGCGATGAAGAAGAAGACCGCCTGGTAGCCGGCGCCGGTGTAGAGGGCGGCGATGATCAAGGGGCCGATGGCGTTCGAGAGCCGGCCCAACCCGTAGGAGAAGGACGTACCCAGAGACCGGGTGCGGGTGTCGAAGACCTCGGGGGAGTAGGCGTAGGCGACGGCGGTGTAACCGCGTTCGAAGAAATTCACCAAGAATCCGAAGGCAACGATCATGATCGGGTTGAAGGTCAGCCCGTAGAACAGGCCGCTGAGCGCGATGATGGAGCCGAAGACGACCAGGATCCATTTGCGTTCGAAACGGTCGGTGATCTGGGCGGCGAGGAAGCAGCCCAGCGGGGCACCGACGGTAGTCAGAGCGACGAAGAACAGCGACTTCTCCACGCTCATGCCTTCCTCGGCCAGCAGGGTCGGTGCCCAGCTGGAGTACCCGAAGAAGCCAATCGTCTGGGTCACCCAGAGAACGCACAGCACCAGTGTCGGGACGAGGTACTTCTTGTGCAGCAGCAACTTCAGCGAGGCCTTGACCTTGCTCTCCGGGGCGTATTCGGCCGGCGGTGCGGGTTCGGGCAGCGGGCCCTTCTCGGCGGTGATCCGGGCTTCGATCTCGTTCAGGACGGCGTCTGCCTTGTCGAACTGGCCCTTGCTCTCATACCAGCGGGGGGACTCGGTGAGGTACCGGGCGAACAGCAGGAACAGCACGCCGAGGCTGCCCCACAGGTACACCAGGCGCCAGGACCAGTCGGACAGCGGGACGACGAGGCTGGCGATCAGGTTGGTGACCGGAGTACCGCAGATACCGATGACGATGGCGTAGGCCTGGTACTTGCCGCGGACCGCGGCCGGGAAGATCTCGTTGACGTAGATGACGGCGACCACGGTCATCGCAGACAGTCCCGCCGAGGTGAGCACCCGCAGGATGCCGAGCTGGACGATGTCCTGGGAGAACACTGTGGCGAAAGAGAACAGTGCGAACCATAGTGTGGTGATGGTCAATGCGTTCTTGCGGCCCCACCGGTCGGCAATGACACCGCCGATGATCGATCCGAAGAACATGCCGACGAAGGACAGTGAGGTGACGTAGGCAATCTGGTTGATGGTGACGCCCCATACCTTGACCAGTTTGGGGGCGGTGACCGCGAACGTGTTGATGTCTGCGAATTCGAAGAAGTAGGCGAACGCGACACCGATCAGGGTGATTTTGTGGTAGCGGGAGATCGGCAATCGGTCGATTCGATTTGACGCATTGGCAGTTTGCACGGCAGGGGCCTTTCAGCGGGAGGCTTTGCAGGGAGTGGGGTCTCAGTGTCCGGGGCGAGTGCGGGACGGGAGATTCAGACGCTTTCACCGGGCCAATACAAACGCATCGGATTGGTCACGAGCAGTTGCTGTTGTTGTGCTGGGCTGACGGCGATCTGCGGCAGGTAGTCGACGAGCAGCCCGTCGTCGGGCATGTGGTCGGTGAGATTGGGGTGCGGCCAATCCGTTCCCCACAACACTGTTTCGGGGAACTCGTCGATCACCCGGCGGGCAAAGGGCACGACGTCGGTGTAGGCGTGTTGTTCGCCGTTCAACGCCCGAGGTCCGGTGAGGCTGAGCCGTTCCGGGCAGCTGACCTTCACCCACACATCGCCGCGGTCGACGAACCGCAGGAAGCGTGCGAATTCCGGTCCGTCCACGGGCAGCGTGACGTCCGGGCGGCCCATGTGGTCGACGACCAGCGGAACAGGAAGTGCGGTGAAGAAGTCCTGCAGGTCCGGTAGGTCAGCGGACTCGAAGTAGATGACGACGTGCCAGCCCAGGGGGGCGATCTTCGTCGCGATGGTGGTGAGGTCCTCCTTGGGGGAGGCGTCGACGAGGCGTTTGACGAAGTTGAACCGCACCCCGCGAACCCCGGCGTCGTCGAGCCGGCGAAGCTCGGCGTTGGTGACATCGGGGCGGACCGTGGCGATGCCGCGGGCCCGGTCGCCGGCGGATTGGACGGCGTCGACCATGGCGGTGTTGTCGGCGCCGTGGCAGGTGGCCTGCACGATCACGTTCCGGTTGATCCCCAGTTGGTCCCGCAACGAGAACAGTTGGTCTTTGCCGGCGTCGCACGGCGTGTATTTGCGTTCCGGCGCGAACGGGAATTCGGCGCCGGGGCCGAAGACGTGGCAGTGGGCATCGACGGCTCCGGCGGGCAGGGTGAACCGTGGGGTAGAGGGGTTCTCGTACCAGTCCAGCCAGCCCGGTGTTTTGGTGATCAGTGCGCTCATGAAATCTCCCTGGTCATCATCGATCGAGGTGTCGCACGCCGCTCCGGGGTGCAGGCCACGGTGAACGGATCTGAAGCCCACCAACGGGCTCAGAGCTGGGTGAGGTGACTAGCCGACCTGCTGGGCGAGCAGGGCGTTCATCCGTGGGTAGACGGCGCGGGCATTGTTTTCCTGGATGTCGGCCAGGGCGGTATCGGACAGACCCGCGTTGTCGATGTAGCGGCGGGTGTCGTCGAAGTGGTGACCGGTGCAGGGGTCGATATCCCGGACAGCACCAATCATTTCGGATGCGAAGAGGATGTTCTTGGTGGGGATGACCTCGAGCAGCAGGTCGATTCCGGGCTGGTGGTAGACGCAGGTGTCGAAGAAGACGTTGCCCAGCAGGTGCTGTTCGAGTGGTGGCTTCTTCATGGCCATTGCCAAGCCGCGGAACCGGCCCCAGTGGTAGGGCACGGCCCCGCCGCCATGGGGGATCACCAGGCGGAGGGTGGGGAAGTCGGCAAACAGATTGCCCTCGATGAGCTGCATGAAGGCGGTCGTGTCTGCGTTGAGGTAGTGGGCGCCGGTGGTGTGGAACGCGGGGTTGACGCTGGTGCTGACGTGGACCATCGCGGGGATGTCGTACTCGACCATCTTTTCGTAGATGGGGTACCAGGACCGGTCGGTCAGCGGTGGGGCGGTCCAGTGTCCACCTGAGGGATCGGGGTTGAGGTTGAGCGCCACGGCGCCGTACTCCTCGACGCACCGGGTGAGTTCCGGGATGCAGGTTGCCGGGTCGACGCCGGGGGATTGGGGGAGCATCGCGGCCGGCGCGAACCTGCCCGGGTAGAGGGTGCTGACCCGGTAGCAGAGTTCGTTGCAGATCGCGGCCCACTCCGAGGATGTGCGGAAGTCACCGACATGGTGGGCCATGAAGGAGGCTCGGGGGGAGAAGATCGTCATGTCGATGCCGCGGTCGTCCATCAGTCGCAGCTGGTTGACTTCGATGCTTTCCCGCAGCTCGTCATCACCGATGTGAAGGTCGGCTGCACGAGGCGCAGTGGCCGCGTCCTTGAGACCGGCGATCTGCTGGTCGCGCCATGCCCCCAGCGCCGGCGGCGCAGTCGTGTAGTGACCGTGACAATCAATGATCATGAGTTGGTCCTCTTTCAGGAGGGACGGGCCGGATCCAGGCTGGCGAGCAGGGGCAGCGGCCGTGATAGCGCACCGCAGGTCAAGCTTCGGGCTGGGCGACTGAAGCCCGTTCGTCGAGTTGCCATGTCGGCCCCCATTGATGACGTTTCTGAGAACCTAACAGTTGACGAGATTGTTGACAATAGCTCCAACAGAGTTGCGACCAGATGTTCTGAGCCAGCGGCCGTGTGCTGCTGCTAGCGCGGCTCATGCCTGCTGCAGAGGGCTGGGATGTCCCAGATGTCGGAGTTTGTGGATCAGGGGCCGACCCAGGCATCCCTAGTAGAACCGCAGGTCCTTGACGGCGTTCGGTGCGGTCAAGCGGCGCCATCTCGCTGCCTGCAGGTCTGAGACTGGTTTGAAGTCCCTGGATGTCACCGAGCCATCCATTGGTGCGGGCTTCGCCGATACGGTTGCGAAGGTTTTTGATGATGGCGGCCCACCGAAGTCGCGCGCGCGGATCGACCCGGAGCATCGGGCATCGGATGCAGGCTTCTCTGGACTAGTACTCGAGTCATCTGTCTCAGAGTTGAGGCACTCCCGTCCGGATCGTTCTAAGGGACCGCTGGTCGCGTTTACCGCGATCCGGAGCGAGTTCCTGAAGCTCGGCGTCAGCTTCTGCATTGGCCGGAGCGCCCTCGGTTTGTGCCGCTCCCGGCGATTGACCGAAGACAGGCGGTCGTTGCGCCGCCCAGGGTCGGCTTCCCGCAGGAACAGCTCCGGGGCGGTCGATCGTCGATCAGTCCGCGGGCGCGATGGTGCGGCCAGTCCCGCTCAAGCCCCGCACTGTTGGTCTTCGCCGGCTCGGTCCGGCACTCAATCCGAAGCCTGGGCCAATGCCATCAATGCGTTGCGGCGCATGCCATCCGACGATCACCCGCCCGTGCCAGGGCACCTCGACATGGCGCACCGGCCGGTCATCAATTACGACTGTGGCCACGTCACCGGATGCCTGGAAATCCTTCCAGCACCCGTACTCACCGGACCAAGGCCACCGACCCGACCGCAACAGCAGCGCACCTGAACCCACCCGCACGAGCGAGGGTTCCCCGATGCCGACACGAGCGCCAAGCACCCCCGATCCCACTGGCTCCGGGGATGAGCTGGCAAGTACCCACGCTGCGCCCTCCCGCCTCCAGCACTGCAACCAACGCACCCACGGCCGTTCCGAACGGTCAATGACCATGCTCAGGGCGAATCGACTGGCGATGTCCACGGCGTAGGCAACAAAACGCTCCTCTTCGACCGGGGCGGCGACATCCCGCCCGCCATTTACCATCTCAGCGCCGAAGGACACCACGGGTTCGTCCATCTCACCGATTGTCCCCGTTGTAGGTCACGTGCGGCAATCGGTGGGAGTTTCGCATTAACGGTGTAAGTGGCGGTGGGCATGTCAGCGGTCCTGTGCCGCTGGCATGCGGTCTGCGAAGGTGATAGCGAACGCGTTCAGCGCTGGCTTCCAGCGCACAGCCCATCGTGTCTGACCCATGCCGGTCGGGTCCAGAGATCGGGTGACCATGTACAGGCATTTCATCGCCGACTGCTCGTTCGGGAAGTGCCCGCGGGCCCGGACCGCGCGGCGGTAGCGGGCGTTCAGACTCTCGATGGCGTTGGTGCTGCACAGCACCCGGCGGATCTCCAGGTCGTAGTCCAGGAACGGGATGAACTCGCTCCAGGCGCTGCGCCACAGCCTGATCATCGCCGGGTACTGCCGACCCCATTTCTCGTCCAGGTCGTCCAACGCGGCCGCGGCAGCGGCCGGGGTGTCGGCCTGGTAGATCGGCTTGAGATCTCTGGACAGGGCGTCCCAGTACTTGCGGGAGGCGAACCGGAAACTGTTGCGGATCAAATGGATGATGCAGGTCTGCACCGTAGCCAGCGGGAAGACCGCGTTCACGCTGTCCGGCAGGCCTTTCAGGCCGTCGCAGACCACAAGGAACACGTCCCGGACACCCCGGTTACGCAGCTCGGTGAGCACGGCCAACCAGAACTTCGCCGACTCCCCGTCACCGTCACCGACCCACATCCCAAGGATGTCTTTGTGGCCGTCCAGGTCGACGCCGATCGCTGCGTACACCGGCCGGTTCCGGACCTGCCCATCCCGGATCTTGACGTTGATCGCGTCGATGAACACCGCGGCGTACACGCTCTCCAACGGCCGGGTCCACCAGGCCTGCATCTCCTCGATCACCCGGTCGGTGATCCGGGTGACGGTGTCCTTGGAGACGCTGGCGCCGTACACGTCGGCGAAGTGCGCGCTGATCTCACCGGTGGTCAATCCCTTGGCGTACAACGACAACACCACCTCGTCGACGTCGGACAGGCGGCGTTGCCGCTTCTTGACCAGTTGCGGCTCGAAGGTGCCGTGCCGGTCCCTCGGGACGTCGATCTCCACCGGGCCGGCCGCGTCCGAGAGCACCGTCTTGCTCCGCTTGCCGTTGCGGGAGTTCCCACTGTTCCGGCCCGCCGGGTCGTGCTTGTCATAGCCCAGGTGCTCGCTCATCTCCTCGTCCAGGGCGGTCTCGATCACCGTCTTGGTCAAGGCCTTGAGCAACCCGTCCGGGCCGGTCAACGCCACACCACGGTCCCGGGCCAGCTGCACCAGCTCACGGGCCGCGTCCAGCTCCGCCGCCGACGGCGGCCGATGCTCCGGTTGCCTCGAAGGTGGTTCCACAACCACCAGTGTCTCGGTCATCACGACCCTCTCCGCCCGGCCCACGCCGAGCCGATCAGGCCACTTACACCGTTAGCGCGACAGTCCCCAATCGGTCGACGAGATGCCCGGCCAGGCTGTCCGGGCCCGGCCCTAGTGGACGCGGGTGGGCCGGTCGGTCGGGCTCCGTTCACCGGCACAACACCCACATCGCTGCTTCCTGGACCAGGTGCGACACGGTCGCCAAGCGAGCATGGAATCAGATGCTGTTCCGATGTCCCGTGGACCGGCGAGGAATGAGTTCCGGTGACTGCGGTTGATCGAGTGTTCTCTCGGATGATCTGGTCACCCTCAGGGCTGTGAACCTGGGAGGCCGCTTCGGCCGTCACCACCACCGTCGTCTGTCGACGGACTCGTCACCGAACCCCCGATGACGCCGTCAGCTGATCGGTTTTGAGTTGCCGTTGAAAGTGAGTGCTGCAGCGGTGGAGCGCAGAATGAGACGACGAAGCTGAACCGAGGATGGGATACACCCGATGGATGATGGGACTGAAGGTCTCGGCTGGATACCGCGCCGCCGGGGGAAGCAGACGCGTGTAGCGCGCGAGATCAAGTATCACACCGGCGGTGATGACGATGGCGGCGCCGGGGTTCGTGAGCCACGACGACCAACCCCGGTCATCGGGCCGCAGCAGGCGGAAATTCCTACCCAAGACATCACGGGGTGCCGGTAGCTGGTCGCAGCACTGGTCTTACCGCGGAGGGATCGGCCTGCGGATCCTCGATCAACAGGCTTACCGGTCATTCCTGCACCGAGGCGACGTCTGCAAGTCAGCGGCCGGCTGGGACCGTGCGACTCGAATGGAGGCCCGCGACTTCAGTTGCTGGATCCAGCTGACGGTGAAGCAGGGTCGACTGGCCACACGGTCAGACCCCGGTTGGGCGAGCGATATCCACCGCATGCAGGAACCGCCACCACCGCAGCAAGTCCATGCCGTATGAACGCAGCGTCGCCGCCGACCTGCCAGCCGCCAACAACTCTCGAAAGAACACCGCCACCGGGACAACCACAGCGTCGCCCGCGTCGATCAGGCGATACGGCTCTCCAATCTCGCCGGTGGCCAGCAGCCGACCCACACGGTGCACGACGAGGCCGACGAGATCGCGGCCGTTCCCTTCCAATTCGATCACGCCCGGCAAGCTACCTACACCGCTCGACCCGAGAGGCCTCGACCGCCGCAACCCATGAGTCAGTTCAGTCAACAGGGCGTGCTCATGGTTGCAGGGCGCGGCGTAGGGGCGGCCGCAGTCGCCGAGTTCAAGCTTGCGGGTTTCGAAGTGCGGCTGAAATCGACCGATTCCCCGTCGGTGGGTTCGCGGTACTCCTCGGTGGGCCCGCGCAGCTCGTCGGGTGTCGAGGTAAGCCCTTTACGAGCGGATGAGGTCGTCGCTGAAGACTGCGATGTACCCCGTTGGTTGTCGTTGCGCGGGTGGCGCGGCCTACGGGGGCGGTGCCGCGCACGGCGTCGAGGCGGGCGTTGCCAGGGCGCCGTTGACGCCTTCGGACATCAACGGCGCAGAACGGGATGGGTCGCTGCCTTGAGCAGGGGATGTCACGATCGAACCAACGGTCATGATCAACTTCCGTGCAACTATCGTGCAATAACGAACCGCAAATTGCGGTGGCCCCTGGTTAACGGCGGGAAGCTCGTCATGTCCCTGGCTTGTACGTTTGCCCAGGTACAGCCAATATTTGGCACTAGTGGGCAAGGGCGGTTGGTGGAATCAAACCGTCGTCGCAGGATTAGAAGTCCCCTGCTCTATCCAGCTGAGCTACGAGCGCCAGTGCTTGTGACCTGCAGTAATACTCCAATGCCGCGGTGATCGCTCGAGCATCGTGCACTTCGCATCGGCCGATCAGGTGTGCAGCAACGGACACGCACAGAAGAGCTTACGTGGCGGTGCGGTCCCGCTGCCGAGCTGTACGGCGGCTTCCGTCAGGGCGCTGTCAAGCACAATGGCTCAACCCGGAGACGCCTCGACTCACCCCCGCGCTGCAGACGTTCGCCACCAAGACCGGGTTGGCAATCCGGTAGCCCGTCGCCTTTTCTCGCGCGACACCGAGCGCGCAGGTGGGACCTTTGCCCCTGACGGACAGGCAAGGCCTCGATCACAATCCGGCTAGGTGGGTGGATCCGACGGAGACCCGCCCCAGCCGTCGAGACGAGCAGCGGTCGCTTCGTCGACGTGACGTTCGGAGGTGAGCTCGCAGGTGAGTAATCCGCCGACGACGGCCGGATCCTCTCGGGGCGGGGCCGGTCCCGGACTGGTGCCGGCATGGCTGGCCGACCAGGTGACCGGTGCTGTCGTCGTGGTGGACGTGTTGCGCGCGTTCACGACGGCGGCATACGCCTTCGCCGCGGGCGCGCGGCAAATCTGGCTGGTCAGTTCGGTGGAGGAGGCGCTGGCGGTCAAGGCAGCAAGGCCCGGCACGTTGGCGATGGGTTCGGACTGGGGCCGGCGGGTGCCGGGTTTCGACTTCTCCAATTCGCCGGTGGAGATCGCCGGCGCCGACCTTGCCGGCTGCGACATCGTGCAGCGCACCTCGGCCGGCACCGGTGGCGTGGTGAATGCAACGGCCGCCAGCCGACGCTGGTGCGCGAGCCTGGTCTGCGCCTCGGCCACGGCCGCCGCGGTGAATGCCAGTCGCCTGGGCGCACCCAGTTATCTGATCACGGGGTGGTTCGACAGCGACCATCCCGGCGTGGACGACGTCCAGACTGCACGGCTGATCGAAAGGGCCCGACGGGGGCAGCCGCTGGCGGCTGACCGGACCGTCACAGCCGTCCTCGGCAGTACCCAGGCCGCTGTGACGCATGCCCTCGGGATGGGGAACGCCGACCCACGTGACGTCGAACTGGCCACTCGCGTCGACGCATTCGACTTTGCGATGGAGGCCGAGTGGTCCGCGACCGGACTCGTCCTCCGGATCCGCCGCTGACCAACGGGGTTCGAGGACGGTGATCTGCGTCGCCGGCGAAGGCGGTGATGGGGGACCGGACGAAGACGCGGGGCTGCACGACGGGCTGCCCCACAGGGAAGGCGTGTCACGACCTTCCGGCGCTACGGTCGTCGGATGACCGGCCTGCACCGTGCGGTCGCCCGCGGCCGGGAGCGGGCGGCCGAGGAAAGACCGCATTCGAGGCCTTCCACCATCCGATCCTGGCCCTGCAGCAGCGCCGTCATCGTGAAATTCGGCGGACTCGTCGACGGGCCACGGTTGGCCATCGACCGCGCGAACACCTATTCCGGCAGCCTGGTTCCGGCGAAGTTCCTCAACTACAACGGTTCCACCGTGGTACATCCCCATCTGCAAGCGGCACTGACAAAGGCCGAAACGTACCTCAAGCCGAAGTTGGCCACTCTTCCCAAAGAGGAGGTCGACGGGATCGACGCCGCCGTCAAGAAGATGTGGAGCAGGGTGATCCGGCCCAATCAGAACGCCAGACACAAACTGTCGGACCACAGATTCGGTTGGGCCATCGACATCGATGCGGCGAAGAACCCGAACATCGGAAAAGGGGCGGGCCTGGCCGCGGTGGCCCCCATCGCCGGCAAGAACCCGCGTGCAACCAAGACGGCCGAACTCACTGCCGACAAGGTCCAGACATCGGCCATCGAACTGCGCAAGCTCAGCAGGGATTACGTGACAGCGATGTCCACCGACACCACCGCCGCTGCGGTCCTGCAGCGGCTCGCGAACGACGGTCGGACGGCGGCAAAGCTTCCCGTTCTCGAATCCGGCGTCGGCGCAACTCTTGTGGCCGCTGTCAAGACCGCCAAAGCCGCAGATCGGGCGACCGCAGTGCAGAACGCGGTGTGGCCGGATGGAGAGGATCTGTCGCCGGCGGTCTCGGGGAAGGGCAAGTCGAAGAAGGTCAAGAAACCGGCTGCCCCGGCCCAATTGCAGGAGTCGATCGCCACCATCGAAACCGTTGGCACGGCGTACCGCACGCCATTCGGCAAGAAAGGGGCGCGGGTCGCAGCGAAGACCGAGGGCAGCGCCGGGTCGGTCGCCGCGCACGGGTTTCTCAGCCTGCCGCCAGCATTGTTCGCGGCCCTTTCCGGCTCCGACGCGGGCGGCCTGATATGGCTGGGTACGGGCGAACCAGGATTACATGCATTTCGAGCTGGCGAAGGAACCCGCACTGTTCGACGCATCGGCGGGTGCGACCAAACCCGCCGACGCAACAGGCACCGACTGATCGAATCGCGGACGGACCTCAGCCGGTCTGCTCGAACAGCGACACGATTTCCACTTCAACACCATGGGGGAGTCGGCCGGGCTGGCGGAGATCCTGGCCCTCGGAACGGCTGTCGAGCTCGCAGGTCCCGGGTGACCGACACGTCGAGTGCGACCGGGCCGAACGACGGGCCGAGTTCCGAATGCCACTTCCACGGGAGTGGGATGATGTGCAGGCCGCTCCAGTGCTCGCGATGGATGTTGAGCGCTCAACGAAAATCTTTCCGACGGAGGAGCACGGATGGCCACGATCGTCGTCTTCGGAGGTACCGGCTACACCGGCGGCAACGTCGTTCGTGAGGCAGCCTCGCGCGGTCACCGGGTGGTGTCCGTGAGTCGATCCGAGCCGAAGGACCCTGTGGAGGGCGTTCGGTACGAGACCGGCGCCGTTGAGGAGGTCGCCCGGCGGGTCGCACCGGGAGCCGACGCGGTGGTGGCGGCGCTATCGCCGCGCGGGGACATGTCCGGGCGGCTTGTAGAGGCCTACCGCATGCTCGCGCAGGAAGCGGCGAAGGCAGGCGCGCGATATATCCAGGTCGGCGGGTTCAGCTCGCTGCGGCCGGCACAGGGAGCGCCACGCTTCGTCGACGGAGACATCCCCGAGCAGTTTCGCGACGAGGCACTGGAGGGTGAGGCGACCCGCGTCATGCTCGCCGAGGAGGCGCCCGAGGACCTGGACTGGGTGTTCGTCAGCCCCGCCGGTGGTTACGGGGCGTGGGCGGCGGGCGAGCGGACCGGCAGCTTCCGGGTCGGCGACGACGTCGCGATGTTCGACGGCGAGGGCGGCTCTAACATCTCCGGCGCGGACTTTGCATCGGCTGTCGTCGATCAGATCGACCGGCCAGTACATCACCGCGCGCATATCGGTGTCGCCTACTGAGCGAGGTCACGCGAACCGAGCGCCGAGCGGTGGTCCGAGCGGGCGCAGCCGGTCGCACTGCACATTCCTTGGACAGTCATTGCATGACGTTGCCGCGCAGCGAGGAAAACATGCTCGGCCGGGGCAACGGACGCGTCCTCCCGGTGGCTAACGAGAAACGGGTCGTTGCGCCTGGATCAGGTGCCTGCTCGAGGGCGCGATGTTCAGGACGCGGTGAATCTCCGGCCAACGGCAAGGGCGCACCCTCGATGGTGTCGACGACCTGAACACCCCGGGGCCCGGGGCCCGCGCGGTCGCGCCGTGCGTTGGGCGACCATCCCTCGGTCACCACCATCAGCGGCGGAAGCACCGGAGCCTGCCCGACAACAAGTAGATTTGCGTAGCCCCACGGCGGCCGTTCTTCCGATGCGCGGCCGTTCAGCCAATCGAATCCCCACCCGGTCAGGTCCGCTGCGGCCGCCTCGGCCACCAAATCCTCGAAACGTCGCATCAGCACATCGTTTGCAGGAACCCGATCATCAGCAACTTGTTCGCTGGAGGCCGCCTGCATTCACGGCGAGTGGCCCATTCGACCCGCACTGGATCGGACCTGCGGACCACAGACGCGACATACATGGTGCCGCTCGCTGCGATCCACGCTGGCCACAAGTCATACAAGCGGGTTATCGCTATCGCGGGTCGGTTGCTTGTCATGTTCGGCAAGGCGATGCAGGACACCATCGCCGGGTCCGTCCGACTCGACCGAGTGGCCGCGGCGTAAGAGTGCGATCAGCGCGTGTTCAGATATTCGCTGGTTTCCAGTCGGCAGGTTCGACCAGGACAACCTGTTGGAGGAGTGTGGTCGCCCGGCGGACGCCTTCGATGGAGTTGACCAGGGTGTCTTCGTGCTCGATATTGAGGGTGCCGTCGTAGCCGACACCCCTGAGGGCGTAGACGAAGTCGGCCCAGAACCTAGCGCCGGCGGGATGTCCGAGGCCGAGGGTGACGTAATTCCAGGCCCGTTGGTCGGCCTGAGTGATGGGCAGGGTGTCGAGCAGGCCGTCTCGGTTCGCCTGCGGTCGTTGGACTTTGATGTCCTTGGCGTGGACGTGGTAGATCGCCCGGCCCAGGGTGTGAATGACAGTCGGGATGTCGGCGCCCATCCACATCAGGTGGGATGGGTCGAGGTTCGCGCCGACGACATCATCGCCAACCGCGTCGATGAGTCGCAGCATGGTGGTGACGTTGTAGACGAGTTGCCCGCCGCAGGCCTCGATCGCCAGCCGCACACCTCTGTCGCGGGCGAACGCGGCGAGTTGCTTCCAGTAGGGGATGGCAACCTCGGTCCACTGGTAGTCCAGCACTCGCAGGGTCTCTGGTGGCCAGGATGTGGTGATCCAGTTCGGGGTGGAGTCGCCGCGGGCGCCTGGCAGTCCGGACATCATGACGACTGTGGGAACATCCAACTGGCTGGCCAATTCGATGGTGTCCCGTACCACCTTGTCGTGATGGGCGCCTTCAACCGGGTGCAGACTGTTGCCGTTCGCATTGAGCGCACTGAGTGTCAGGCCCCGCGAGGAGATCTTGCCGGCGAACTCGTCACGCGCGGTTGCGGAGGACACCAGCTCGGGCAGGTCCGCGTGCGGTGCTTCGGACCAGTTACCGGTGGTGACTTCAACCGAGCTCAGACGGAGGGACTGGGCAAGGTCCAAGGCGCCCTCGAAAGGTAGGTGTCCGACGGAATCGGTGATCAGACCGATCTGCATGGTTGCTCATCCTTGCGTGCTGAAGGGGTTGGGAAGACAAGAGTGCCGGGCCAAGTCGCCCGACGGTCATCAGCGATGCCCCCGGCGGGGGTACGGGGCCGGCCAGAGGTCACAGCAGGACCGACGACCCTGTGTTCGGCTATCGGAAAACGAGTGGTAAGGGTGGCGCTTTGTCGATGTCGGGAAGCAACGGTTGCATCGACCATCTCGCATTGAGGCCCAGGAAGGAGCGTCCTGATCGGCTATGCAAATGCCGGCACGGTGAAGGCGCTACGGAAGCGGTCGAGCGCCGCCGGCGAATCGGCGGATGCGAAGGCCTCGAGCCCGACGACGCCGTCATACCCGAGCCGGTCGAGCGCCAGCGCAATGGCCGGGTAATTGACCTCGCCGGTGCCGGGTTCGCAGCGGCCGGGGACATCGGCGACCTGGATCTCACCGACGAACGGAAGGGCCCGCTCGATGAGCTGGATGAGGTTTCCTTCGCCGATCTGCGCGTGGTACAGGTCGAGATTCATTCGTAGATAGGGGTTGTCGACTGCTTCGACGAGGGCAAGGGCATCCGCGGCCTTGGCGAACGGGGTGCCAGGGTGGTCGACAGCGGTGTTCAGGTTTTCCAGCGTGAACACCCGACCGGACCGCTCCCCGAGCTCGGCGAGGCGGGTCAGGGTACGGGCCGCAGTCAGCCACATCCGGGGTGAAACGCTCTCGGTGGCGATCACCGGCAGGCCCCTGTCATCGAGTCCAGTGCCGTGCACGTTCAGCCGCGGACAGTCCAACTGCTCGGCGACCTTCAGCGACTGCTCTGCGGTCCGGAGCAATTCGGCCGCTCCGTCGGGATCGCCCAGGGCGCCGTTGATGTAACCGGTCATCGAGGAAAACGTGGCGCCGGTGGCGACAAGTGCGGGGATGTCCTTCTTGGTCCAGTCCCAGATTTCCACCTCGTAACCCAACTCGTCGATGCGGTTGACGCGGTCGATGAACGGCAGGTCGGTGAAGACCATTTCGGCTGATACAGCGAGGCGGAAACTCATTTGGCCAGCTCCTCGATCAGCACCGGACGCCCGGAAACGACGGATTCGGCGGCGGCCAGTGCGATCTCCATGGCAGCCCGGGCGTCCTCACCGGTGACCGCTGCCGGTGTTCCGGTCCGGACGGCGTCGACGAACGCTGAAAGCTCGGCGACGTAGGCACCGGAGAGAAGTTCCTGGTCGCCGCGGGCGGTGTCCGCCCATTGGCCGGCCGAACCGGAGAACACCATCCCGGTCTTCCGGCCGTCGCCCATGGTGGCCATGCCGCCGGAACCGAAGACCTCGCCGCGCACGTCGTACCCGTAGGCCGCCTCGAAGCAGGCCTCGGCGGTACCGACCGCGCCGTTGTCGAATCGGACGACGACGACGGCAGTGTCGAGAAGTCCGCGGTCTTTCCAGTCCGGTTCCACCAGGGCGGTCGCGGTGGCGAACACCTCGACCGCGGCCGCACCCGGATTCAGGAAGCGCAGCGTGTCGAAATCGTGGATCAGGGTCTCCAGGAAGATCGTGTTCGGCGCGACCCGGGCCGGATCGAACCCACCTGGATCCCGGGTGACTGACCGCAGAAGCCTGGGCGTGCCAAGAGTGCCGTCGTCCAACAGCATCCGGGCCGCGGCCCAGTCCGGCGCGAACCGCCGGTTGAAGCCGACCTGCAGCGCCACGCCGGCGGCGTTGGCGGCATCAATGGCCCGGTCGGCGTCGGCAAGGGAAACGGCCATCGGCTTCTCGCAGAACACGCCCTTCCCGGCGGCAGCAGCAGCGACCACCAGATCGGCATGGAAGCGCGCCGGGGCGGCGATCACCACTGCGTCGATCTCCGAGTCGGCGAAGACGTCCGCTGCGTCGGTATGGAACTTCGGTGCGCCCAAAGCCGCGGCCAGCTTCTCCGCGGCACCTGGCGCAGGATCCGCAACCGCCGCCAGCGTCGCGCCAGGCAAGCGCCGCGCGAGGGTGTCTCCGTGGAACGAACCCATCCGCCCCGAACCGATCAACGCCACCCGCACCGGACCCTCCTGCTGTACCTCGTACATGCTGCTCCTCCTCGAGAGTGATGTGACCTTTACTGCGCTCGACTACTGCTCTCCGCCCTCGTCGGCCACCGATGCTGCCGACCAGGTGGACTCCATTCAGGCGAAGGCAAAGGCGAGGCGACGGCTACCGGTCGCTCGTCCGAGCTGCGGTGTAGAAGGCTGTCCAGCCGGCCCGGTTGTCATAGCCGACGGTGAAGAAATCGCCCAAGAACTGCAGCGGACGAGATTCCCACATGCTTCCAAGCGGAATCAGGAACCGTGCACCGTCATGAGCACCGCCCCAGACCGACACCGGCACCATTGGCTTCGTGGCCATCAACAACCTCACGGGCTAGAACGTTATATGTCAGATAATCTAAACAGGGCCGCCTGCTTTGTCAAGACATTCGCGCACGCCTCTGGAACGTTCTAGACTCGGGCGGCAGGTAACTGGAGGTGGGCTGTGGGACAGGACCAGTCACCGCCCCGGTCCAGGCGCCCAACCCTCGCGGACGTCGCGGCCGCTGCGGGGGTGTCGGTGCCGTTGGTGTCGATCGTGATGCGGGAGGTACCCGGCGCAAGTGCCACCACCCGGGAACGGGTGCGGAAGGTCGCAGCCGACCTTGGGTACCGTCCCGACCAACGGGCCCGGCTCCTGCGGCAGCAGCGAACCCGTCTGCTGGGTGTGACCTTCGAGGTGGAACAGGCATTCCACGGTGATCTCATCGAGGGCATCTACGCCGCTGCCGAGCCGGCAGGCTACGAGGTGGTCCTCAGCGCGATCGCCCCGACCCGGCCGGAGAAAGCAGCAATCAACGCTGTTCTCGATGACCGCTGCGAGGCGGTCATACTGCTGGGCCCGCGGGCCGCGACCGGATCGTTGACCGCCCTCGCGGCGAAGCTTCCTGTCGTGGCCGTCGCTCGCCATGTCAGATCCAGCGCGGTCGACTGTGTCCGCACCGACGACGGATCCGGAATGCACGCAGCGGTCGGGCACCTCTATGGCCTCGGGCACCGTCACATCTCCTACCTCGACGGCGGCCGGACACCTGGTGCTCCGGAAAGGCTGCGTGCCCTCACAGCGGCCGCCGCCGCCCATGGCCTCGGCGGCCGAATGCTCGTCGTTCCTGCCGGTCCGGGGGAAGAAGATGGCGCCGCCGCCGTCCGGCAGTTGCTGACTCGAGGTGCACGCCCGACCGCGATCATCGCATTCAACGACCGGTGCGCGATCGGTGCAATCGGGACCTTGCAACTCGCGGGAATGATGGTGCCGCAAAAAATTTCGGTCGTCGGCTATGACGACAGCAGGATCGCCAAGATCTCCTATATCAACCTGACCACCGTCGGGCAGAACCCTCAGCAGCTCGCCTACCTCGCCGTCCACCGAGCCATCGACCGGCTCGAAAGCCACCCCATCGACACCCGCGACCAGATCGTCACCCCGGAGCTGGTCATCAGAACAACCACCGCCCGCGCTCCCAGCGATAGATGAGCAAACGGTTCTGACCGCGCTTCAGCCAACCAGAGGCAGTGAGCGCCGCCGGTGTGCGTGATCTTCAACGCGTACGGACAGCGCGTCCATGGCGAGCAGTATCGTGAAACGGTGCCTGACGTGACGTCGACCGACGCCGGCGACGCCCCCGGCGCCGCCGGCACGGGGTTGTCCGCACCGCCGCCGAGTGACGCTCACCGTGACCCCTGGACCGTGACCTTCGTCGTCCTGGCCGCTGCCGTCATCGCGGGTTGTCTCGCCGCCGGACTGGCGGCGATCGTGCCGCCGAGAACCGAGATCGCGATCCTGCCCAGCGCCGGTTCGGTCACCGAATTCGCGCTGCCCGCCGTCAAGGCGATCTTCGACCTGACGGCGGCGCTGACTGTCGGCTGGTTACTCGCAGCGGCCTGGCTGACACCGCCGCAGCGGTCCGGGATCTTCGACGTCGGCGGCTACCGGGCGATCAGGGCAGCCTCGCTGTCCGCCGCCGTGTGGTGTGCGTCGGGCCTCGCGCTGATTCCGCTGACTTTGTCGGACACCCTTGGCCGGCCGATCGACGAGTCGATCTCCGCAGACTGGGTGATCAGCGGCATCACCTTGTTGGACAGCGTGCGGGCTGCCCTCATCGCGGCCATCGCCGCTGCGTTGATCGCGGTGATCGCGCGTGTCGTGCTGCATCCCGGGTGGGCCGCCGTGCTGCTGGGCCTCGCAGTGGTGGCGGTGATCGCGCAGGCCAACACCGGGCACTCGGTGCAGTCGGGCGATCACGACGTCGCTGTCGACACGATGGTCTTCCATCTGGTCGGGATCAGTCTGTGGGTGGGCGGTTTGGTCGCCCTGCTGGGCCTGGTCCGGCAGAACGTCGCGCACCTCGACGTGATCGCGCATCGCTACTCGACGATCGCGCTGTGGGCGTTCGTCGCCGTCGCGGTCTCCGGGTTCGGGAACGCCTGGGTCCGCATCACCTACCTCCCCGACCTGTGGCGCACCGAGTACGGCCGTCTCGTCCTGGTGAAGGCAGCTCTGCTGATCACCCTCGGAGTGCTCGGCTACCTACATCGCAAGCGGACCCTGCCCTTGATCGCAGGCGGACACGGCCGCGGACCGATGGTCAGACTCGCCGTGGTGGAGGTGGCCATCATGGCCGCCACGATCGGCGTGGCATCAGCCCTGTCCCGCACTGCGACGCCGCCCCCGTCCGGCGCGGCGCCCTCCGACGTCGAGCGGGTTCTGGGCTACGACATCGCAGCCGAGCCCACCTTCGTGCGGCTGCTCGTCGACTGGCGGGTTGACTGGTTGCTCGGGATTGCCTTCGTCGCGGCCGCGGTGCTCTACCTGGTCGGGGTACGCCGGCTCCGCAAGCGGAGCATCGCGTGGCCCGCCGGCCGTACCGTCGCCTGGTTGATCGGCTGCTCGATGGTCGTGCTGGCCACGTCATCGGGCCTTGGCCGGTATGCAGAGGCGCAGTTCTCGATCCACATGATGGCGCACATGCTGCTCGGCATGATCGCTCCGATCCTGCTGGTGTTGGGTGGCCCCGTCACGCTCGCACTCCGGGTCCTGCCGTCCGCCGGTCGGGGCGACGTGCCCGGCCTTCGGGAGGCGATCGTCGGCGCGCTGCACAGCAGGTTCGCCCGGTTCGTGACGCATCCGCTGTTCGTCTTCCCGCTCTTCGTGATCTCTTTCTACGCGCTGTACTTCACCCCGCTGTTCGAGATCATGATCGCCTCGCATCTCGGCCACCTGGTCATGAACCTGCATTTCCTGCTGGTCGGCTACCTGTACTACTGGGTGATCATCGGAGTCGACCCCTCGCCGCGGCAGGTACAGCCGATGATCAAGCTGGCGATGCTGCTCGGCGCGCTGCCGTTCCACGCCTTCTTCGGCCTTGCGCTGATGAATTCGCGGACGGCGATGGCCACCGACTATTACAACGGTCTGGGCCTGCCGTGGGTGTCCGACCTGGTGGCCGACCAACGGCTCGGCGGGTCCATCGCATGGGGCGCCACCGAGATCCCGATGATCATCGTGATGATCGCGCTGCTCTCACAGTGGGCCAGGAGTGACGAACGGGAAGCCCGCCGATCCGACAGGGCCGGCGATCGTAAGTCGGACGAGGAGCTCGACGCCTACAACCGGATGTTGGCCGGCCTGGCCGTCCGGGACCGCGCGGCCTCCGGCTCCGCGGGCGAGCAAGCCAGCACCACCGCAGACTCGATACGTGACGACGGATCCGACCTCGACGACCACGCTGATCAGGCTCGAAACAGCCGCTGACCGTTCGACGGTGCAGCAGGTGATCACCGCCGCCTTCGCCCCTTCGGTAGCGGACGGACGGCCGGTGGCCGAAGCCGTGCTGAACAACCAGCTGCGGCGGGATCCGTCCTATCGGCCCGACTTGAGCATGGTGCTGGAACTCGACGGCACCGTAGTCGCGCAGGTGACATCGAGCAACGGAACGATCCGATCCGAGGACGACACCTACCGGCAGCTGCCGATCGTTGCGCTCGGTCCTGTCTCCGTGCACCCGGACCACCAGCACCGTGGGCTCGGCAGCGCACTGGTGCCAGCGGTGATCGACGCGGCCCGCGACGCCGGCGAACCGGCCCTCGTACTGCTCGGTTCGCCGGCGTTCTACGGCCGGTTCGGCTTCGTCGCCGCATCGACGGTCGGGATCGAGGCGCCGGATCCCTTGTGGGCCGAGCACTTCCAGGCGCTGCCGCTGCGGGACGCGTCGTCGGTGCCGACCGGTGTGTTCGGTTACGCCGCCCCCTTCGAAGGGCTCTAGGCGGAGGCATGGCTTCGTGCTCACGCGCCTCCGCCTCGGAGGTGAAGTGATCGCCGGCCGCATCCGCTTCATCTCGTCGGTGTACCGCTGCATCAACTGGCGCATCCGGTCGGCGTTGGACGTGTGGCCCTCCATCACCTGGACGAAGCCTGCTCCGTCCGAACCGCCCTGCCCTCGGCGCCGGCCACGTTTCCCTGGATGACCTGGACGAACATGTCCGCGACCTCCTCGAGAGAGCGGCGGCGGCGGCCGGACGGTCTCGCCGGACGGGCATCTGACCGACGGTGGGTTACCCGCTGACTGTCACCTTCGTCCGATGCTGCGGGCCGCGCAAGAGGTCACCCTCTCGGCTGTCACTGACCCCGGCCATTTGCGCCCATGCCCTTTGTCCGTCCACATCCCCGCCGCTGCAGACGGTGTCGGCCCTGGATCATGGCAGCCTCTGGCGCAGCGACCTGCACAGGGTCGGCGCGACAGCGAAAGGGAAACCAGATGATCAACGCAGCGACGGTGACAATCGTGGGCAGAGCGGGGACGAATCCGCAGATCTCGCTCGGTTCGACGGGGGACCGGGTCAACTTCCGGGTGGTGTCGACCGAGCGCCGGTTCGACAAGGCGTCCGAAAGCTGGGTCGACGGCGACGAATGCTGGCTCACGGTCGTCTGCTGGCGAGCACTGGCTACGTCGGTCGCATCGACCGTTCGGCGGGGCGACCCTGTCGTGGTGATCGGCAAGATCACCAACCGCAGCTTCGAAAAGAACGGTGTGACGCAGTACTTCACGGACATCAAGGCCGACTTCGTCGGGTTGGACGTCGCGCGGATCGGCTCGCGGTTCGCCAGGACATTCGCCGATGCGACGACAGAGCCGGCGCCGGTCACGTCGGACTCCGATCCGTCCGGCGAGAACACCACTCCGCCGGCCACCGATGAGTGGCATTCGGCGGACGAGGACGGCGGCGCCGGATGGGAGGGAGAGCACGCGGAGGCCCGGGAGCCGGCGCTGACCACCGTCAGCTGACCGGAGGGACCGCGCAGGGCAGGCGTGCGGTCAGGTGCCGCCCCCGTTCCTTGCGGTGATGGCATTGCGGTAGTTGTCGGGATTGCTCTCGGCGCCGGCGTGGTGCCCGTCGGGGATGGGGACCACCCGGACATCGAGACCCCTGTCGGCGGCGAGCGCCTGCAATGTGGACTCGACCCGGTCGACCCTGATGGTGTGGTCGTCGGCAGGGTTCTCCGGCCGGAAGTACACGATCCTCGCGCCGGGTCCCAGCGAGTCCGCGACCTCGTCGATGTCCATCCGGCGAATGACGCCGTACTGGTCCTTGACCAGCTGGGTGGAGATTCCAGGTGCACCGATCTTGTCCCGCCACACCTGCCTGATCTTGAACTTCAGGTCCGACCAGCGGACATCGAGAAAGGGCAACCGTCCGGTGGACCACTGCGCCTGCTGACCGAGCACCTCTGCCGTCAGCCTGACGGCGACACCACCCTCAGTGTCGATGGCCTCGGTCAACGCGGTGATGGCATCGGCCTGGGTGCGGCTCTCATCCCGGACGTCATCGGCACCCAGTGGTGAGCAGTCGAGGTAGATCACGCCGAGTCGCGGCGGTACCGCGTGTCGGTCCCCGACCGAATCCGACGACGCCGGGGCGGCCGTCCCGCGGGCCCCGCTGTCGTTGACGCCGATAGGCCTGATACCGGCGGGACCGATACCGGCGGGACCGATACCGGCGGCGGCCACGCCGTCGGCGCCGGTCAGCGCGGACCCCGCTCCGGAAAAGAGCCGAGAATCGGGCAGCACGAGAATTGAGCCGAGCTCTCCCGCATGGCTCCCCACCTCCTCGTTGCGCTGGACCAGCGGTGTCTCGGCCTGGGGCGCGCCGTTGCCGGCGAGTGAGCCGGCGACCCCGGCGGGTGCCTCGCCGGCCGTGCTGCCGGCGGCTGTCAGCGAGGCCAGCAGTTCCAGCCGATAACCGACCCTGGCCTCCTGGGCGTGCGCCGCCAGGTTCAGCGCGATGTCGCCGCCCATGCTGCTGCCGTAGAAGCTCACCTCACGGGGTTGCAGTCGGGACATCAGCGCATCGAACTTGTCGAGCAGGTCCTGGTCGTTGATGCCGCTGCCGTAGACGAGGCTGAACACTCGGGTATGCCCGACGGTCAGAACAGGCATCAGGGCCGCGGCGGCACCGGTGCCGCTCTTGCGGTTCAGCCCGCCCACCACGACCATCACCCGGCCGCCGGTCACCGCCGGGTCGGCCGGGACGGGCCCCACCTCGACGAACTGGGCACCCTGGCTCGGCCAGATCAGCTTTTCAGCCAGCAACTGGTCCGCCTTGAGCAATGACCAACAACCGGAGAGCGCGATCAACAGCACCAGAAAGGGAAACCACCAGGTGCCGCGGTACCGCGCGCGCCGTTCAGCCCGCTCCCGTCGACGAGCACGGCGTACATCCGCACCGTCGAACTCGCTCGTCGGCACCGGCGGCATCGTGCCCGCAGGCAGACGGCTTCCATTCGGTGCAGGAGACGGCGACGCTCCGTGCCGTTCCAGCACCGCCACCCGGGACTCCCTTGACGATCTCTTTACTGTTTCCCCAAGTCTGCCCCGAGTCACTGCGCGATCCCAACCGTCCCGCCCGATGAAGCGGCGCCACCACCCTTTCGAGTCCGGCAGACTGTAGGACGGCGTCGCGCCGCCGTTTCCGCCTCCCGCGGTCGAGTGGCGGGGCCCGGATCGAGACGGCCAGGCGGGTCACCCCGCACAAGCCGGACCAGCTTTCGAGAGGACCTGAAGTTGCCTGAGTTCGTTTACACCATGAAGAAGGCCCGAAAGGCCGTTGGCGACAAGGTCATCCTCGATGACGTCACGATGTCGTTCTATCCCGGCGCAAAGATCGGCGTTGTCGGCCCCAACGGCGCCGGCAAGTCGACGATCCTGAAGATCATGGCCGGGCTGGACACACCCAGCAACGGTGAGGCGTTCCTCACGCCGGGCTACTCCGTCGGCATCCTGATGCAGGAACCGCAGCTGGACGAGACCAAGACCGTGCTGGAGAACGTTCAGCTCGCGTTCGGCGACATCAACGCCAAGCTCGAGCGGTACAACCAGGTGCTGGCCGAGATGGAGACCAACTACACGGACGAACTGCTCGAGGAGATGGGCACCCTCTCCGAGGAGCTCGACCATGCCGGCGCCTGGGACCTGGAAGCCAAGATCGACCAGGCGATGGACGCCCTGCGCTGCCCGCCCGGTGACTCCCCGGTGGACATCCTCTCCGGTGGCGAGCGGCGCCGGGTGGCGCTGTGCCAGTTGCTGCTGTCCGCCCCCGACCTGCTGCTGCTCGACGAGCCCACCAACCACCTCGACGCCGAATCGGTGCAGTGGCTGGAGCAGTTCCTGGCGGCCTACCCCGGCGCCGTCCTCGCCGTCACCCACGATCGGTACTTCCTGGACAACGTCGCCCAGTGGATCGCCGAAGTGGACAGGGGGAGACTCATTCCGTACGAGGGCAACTACTCGACCTATCTGGAGAAGAAGGCCGAGCGGATGTCCATCGAGGGCCGCAAGGACGCCAAGCTCGCCAAGCGACTGCGGGAGGAACTCGCCTGGGTGCGCTCCGGCGCGAAGGCCAGGCAGGCGAAGTCCAAGTCCAGGCTCGCCCGGTACGAGGAGATGGCCGCCGAGGCGGACCGCACCCGCAAGCTCGACTTCGAGGAGATCCAGATCCCGCCGGGCCCGCGCCTCGGCTCCATCGTCGTCGAGGTCCACGACCTCAAGAAGGGCTTCGACGACCGGGTGCTGATCGACGACCTGTCCTTCACGCTGCCACGCAACGGCATCGTCGGCGTGATCGGCCCGAACGGCGTGGGAAAGACGACCCTGTTCAAGACCATCGTCGGCTTGGAGGAGCCCGACGCGGGCTCGGTGAAGATCGGCGAAACGGTCAAGTTGTCCTATGTGGACCAGAACCGGGCCGGCCTGGATCCCGTCAAGAACGTCTGGCAGGTGGTGTCCGACGGGCTCGACTACATCAAGGTTGGGCACGTCGAGATGCCCTCGCGGGCATACGTTTCCGCGTTCGGCTTCAAGGGTCCCGACCAGCAGAAGCCGGCCGGGGTGCTGTCCGGTGGTGAACGGAACCGGCTCAACCTGGCGCTGACCCTGAAGGAGGGCGGCAACCTGATCCTGCTCGACGAGCCGACCAACGACCTCGACGTCGAGACCCTCGGCTCACTCGAAGGAGCCCTCGAGCAGTTCCCGGGTTGTGCCGTGGTGATCTCCCACGATCGCTGGTTCCTCGACCGGACCTGCACGCACATCCTGGCGTGGGAGGGCACCGATGAGGACGAGTCGAAGTGGTACTTCTTCGAGGGCAACTTCTCCGACTACGAGAAGAACAAGGTCGCCCGGCTCGGTGTCGACGCAGCCCGGCCGCACCGCGTCACGCATCGCAAGCTGACCAGGGACTGAGCCGCCGGACGACCCCCGACACCCGGGCCCCGGCGAAGGTTGCGTCGTTGTGGGAACAATCGCCCGAACCGCGGATCCTTTCTGTGGACGCGGTCGGCAAGGCATAGGCTCGCTCCGGACCGGGCGCAGCGTCGCGCTCGATTTGGGGGCGCCGTGCGCCCGGACGTGGAGGGCCAATGAAGATCCGGATCGACCGATGACCCAGACACAGACCCCCGGCCTGGTGCCGGATCTGGGACCGAAGCCGATTGCGGAGTTCGATCCGGAATCCGCCGTCGGACGGGCCGTCGCGATGAGGCCGGACCGCACCTCGATGATCGACGCCTATTTCCGGCACGTGCCGCCGGAGGATCAGCCCAAGAGCGCCCAGGACGTGCTCGGGATCGTCGACGGGCACTGGCGGGTGGGGGAGCGCCGGCAACCCGGTGAGGTCAGGATCCGCGTGTTCAACCCCGCACCGTCGGCCACCGACGGTAGCCAGGGGTGGACGGACACCAAAACGGTCATCAACATCGTCACCGACGACATGCCCTCGCTGGTCGATTCCGTCATCGGGGCGCTGACCATCAAGAACGTCACCGTCCATCGTGTGCTGCATCCGATCCTGATCAGCCGGCGCGGTCCCGACGGTGCCTTGCAGGAGGTCGCCGGCGAGTCCGGCAGGGCCGCCGAGTCGGCGTCCACATTCCGCGAGTCCTGGATGCACGTGCTGATCGACCGGCTCTCCGACGCCGAACGTGCCGAGACCATCGAGGACTGCCTGCGGCAGGCACTGGCCGACGTCCGGGCGGTCGTCGGCGACGGCGGCGCGCTCACCGGGGCCGCCGCCACCGCCGCAGCCGAACTACGCGGCACCTTCTCCCCGCGGTCCGCGCAGGAGGTCTCCGAAACCGCCGACTTCCTGTACTGGCTGATCTCCGGGAACATGACGTTCCTGGGGTACTGCCGCTACGAGCACGTCCCTGGTACGACGGACGGCTCATTGTCCCGGGTCGCAGGCTCGGGCCTCGGCATCCTGCGGGACGCCGCCTCCGGTCCTTTCGACGATCTGCCGGGAGCCGCTGCCGGCGAGACACCCACCCACCTGCTGCTCACCCAGGCATCCGCCGGCTCCGCACTGACCAGGGACGTCCCGCCGTTCGAGGTCCGCTCCCGGGTGCTCGGACCGGACGGCGCCGTGATCCGCGAGCACCGGTTCCTCGGCGTGCTGACCCCCCGTGCGCTCAACGCCGAGATCACCACCACCCCGGTGCTCCGGCTCACCGTCCAGTCGGTGCTCTCCACGCTCGGTGCCGCGCCCGACACGTACACCGGGCAACGGGCGATGGACCTGCTCGCGACCTATCCCCGGGCCGAATTGTTCTGGGCAGACACCGATCTCGTCGTCGACGTGGTCGGCAGCGTGCTGCAGCTCGCCAGCCGGCGGCGGCTACGCGCGTTCCTGCAGCCCGACCCGTTCGGGCGCTTCATGTCGGTGATGGTGTACCTGCCGCGCGACCGGTACACCACCGACTGCCGGCTCGCCATGCAGCAGATCCTGCTCGACGCGTTCAACGGCACCGGCATCAGGTACACCGCCCGGGTCGGCGATTCGTTGCTCGCCGCAGTCCACTTCACCGTCCGGACCGATCCGGCCAACCCGGTGCGGCCCGACATCAACGCCCTGACCAAGGCGCTGCGCGGGACGATCCGCACCTGGGACGACCGACTGGTGGCCGCGGTCGTGGGCGGGGACGAGGATCTCGACACCGCCGGTGCGCTGTCCCGGTACGCCGACGCGTTCGACGAGGGCTACAAGGAGACCTACCGGATCGAGGACGCCGTCGCCGATCTCCGGCTGATCGATCAGCTCGGCGGCCGGGACGACCTGGCGCTGAAGATGATCAGGAGCGAGCCAGACGCCGTCGGTGACTGGCGGCTCAAGCTGTACGTCACCGGCGGCGCTGTCACCCTGTCCCGGGCACTGCCCGTGCTGCAAACGCTCGGCGCCGACGTGCTGGACGAGCGCCCCTTCGAGGTTCGGCTGGCCGGCGGCGACTCGGCGCGGATCTACGATTTCGGGCTGACCTTCCCGCAGGACCAGGTCTCCCGCGGGGCCGACGATCCCGAGTTGCGCAGCCGGCTTTCGGAAGCGTTCATCGCCGCCTGGGGCGGCCGCAGCGAGGTCGACGGGTTCAACCAGCTGGTCCTCGGCGCAGGTCTCAATTGGCGCGAGGTGGCAACGCTGCGCGCCTATGCGCACTACCTCCGGCAGATCGGAACCCCTTATACGCAAGGGTATGTCGAGCAGGTTCTCTGCTCACACCCCGCGCTGGTCGCCGACCTCGCGCGACTGTTCGCGGTCCAGTTCGATCCCGACCGGTTCGTCGATGACCCCGACGGCCGATCTGCGGAGGCGGACCGGATCGTCACCGGCATCACCGCGGCCTTGGACGAGGTGACCAGCCTGGATGCCGACCGGATACTGCGGACCATGCTCAGCCTGATCACGGCGACGGCGCGGACCAACGAGTACCGGCTGGACGAGCAGGGCAATCGGCGCGACTTCCTGTCCCTCAAACTGGACCCGCACAGGGTTCCTGGCGTACCGAAACCAGTTCCGGCGCACGAGATCTGGGTGTACTCGCCGCGCTTGGAGGGCGTTCATCTCCGGTTCGGCGACGTTGCCCGCGGCGGGCTTCGCTGGTCGGACCGACCGGAGGACTTCCGCACCGAGATCCTCGGCCTGGTGAAGGCCCAGGAGGTCAAGAACGCCGTCATCGTCCCGGTGGGCGCCAAGGGTGGGTTCGTCGTGAAGCGGCCGCCGGCACCGACCGGGGATCCACAGGCGGACCGTGAGCAGCAACTCGCCGAGGGCATCGCCTGCTACAAGATGTTCATCGCGGGCCTGCTCGACCTCACTGACAACCGGCACTCCGGGCTGATCGTTCCGCCGGAGCGGGTGGTGCGACGCGACCATGACGACTCGTACCTGGTCGTCGCGGCCGACAAGGGCACCGCGACGTTCTCCGACATCGCGAACGGGGTCGCCCACGATTACGGGTTCTGGCTCGACGACGCCTTCGCCTCCGGCGGCAGTGTCGGCTACGACCACAAGGCCATGGGCATCACAGCGCGCGGCGCATGGGAATCGGTCAAACACCACTTCCGAGAGCTCGGAATCAACACCCAGGCCGAGGATTTCAGCGTTGTGGGTGTCGGCGACATGTCCGGTGACGTGTTCGGCAACGGCATGCTGCTCAGCCAGCACATCCGGTTGATCGCCGCGTTCGACCACCGGCACATCTTCATCGACCCGGCGCCCGATGTGGCCGAATCGTTCGTCGAGCGAATGCGGCTCTTCGAACTGCCGAGGTCCTCGTGGGCGGACTACGACGAGTCGCTGATCTCCGAGGGCGGCGGGGTGTTCCCGCGGACGGCGAAGTCGATCCCGATCAGCCCGCAGATGCGCGAGGTCCTCGACCTGCCGGAGGATGTCGCCGCGATGTCGCCGACGGAGTTGATGCGGGCCATCCTGCTGGCGTCGGCGGATCTGCTGTGGAACGGCGGTATCGGGACGTACATCAAGGCCGCGTCGGAGTCCAACGCGGACGTCGGGGACAAGGCGAACGACGGGCTGCGGGTGGACGGCGCGCAGTTGCGGGTCAAGGTCGTCGGCGAGGGCGGCAACCTGGGCGTCACCCAACTCGGTCGGATCGAGTTCGCACGCAACGGCGGGCGGATCAACACCGATGCCATCGACAACTCCGCCGGAGTCGACACGTCCGACCACGAGGTGAACATCAAGATCGCTCTGCAGTACCGGATGGAGCGCGGGCAACTCGACGAGCCCGGACGGCTCAGCCTGCTGAGCTCGATGACCGACGAGGTCGCCGACCTCGTGCTGGCCGACAACCGCGGCCAGAACAGGGTTCTCGGCGCGGCAAGGCTGCACGCGCCGGTGATGCTGTCGGTGCATGCCCGGCTGATCGACGCGCTGGTGGACAGCGGCCGGCTCGACCGTACGCTGGAGTTCCTGCCCAGCCACACCCAGATCAGTAACCGGCTGGCGGCCGGTGAGGGTTTGGCCGGACCCGAGCTGAGCGTGCTGCTCGCGTACGTCAAGTCAGGCCTGGCCGCCGCCATGCTCGACAGCTCGCTGCCGGACGATCCCGCCTACGCCCGGCGGCTGCCCGAGTACTTCCCGCAGAACATGCGGGACGGTGCCCCCGGGGCGATGGAGGCGATCACCGCGCACCCGTTGGCCCGGGAGATCGTCACCACCGAGACCGTCAACGAGATGGTGAACCGCGCCGGGATCTCCTTCGCGTTCCGACTCGAAGAGGAGATGGCGGCGACGTCGGAGGACGCGATCCGCGCGTACACCATCGGGAGTGAGGTGTTCGACCTGCGTTCGGTGTGGACCGCGGTCGCCGCCCTGGACAACAAGGTGTCGGCGCAGACCCAGGACACGCTGATCCTGCGGACCCGCAGGCTGCTGGACCGGGCGACCAGATGGTTGCTGACCAGGCGGCCGCAGCCGCTGGACGTCGTCGACGAGATCGCCCGGTATGCCCGCCCGGTCGCGGAGCTGACTCCGCGGCTGCCGCAGCTGGTCTGTGGCGCCGACCGGGACAGCGTGGATCAGGAGACCGCCGAGCTGATCGGGATGGGCGCCCCGGCCGAACTGGCCGCCAACGTTGCCTACTCGCTGCACACGTTCAGCCTGCTGGACGCCGTCGATGTCGCCGCCGACACCGGTCGGGACCTCTTCGAATGCGCCGAGCTGTTGTACGCGCTCTCCGCGCACCTGGACTTCGACCGGTTGCTGTCCGCGGTGACCGAGCTTGCCAGGGGCGATCGCTGGCATGCGCTGGCCCGGCAGGCGCTGCGTGACGACCTGTACCGGTCCCAGCGACTGCTCACCGCCGACGTGCTGTCCACGACGTCGCCGAACCAGGATGCGCAGCACAAGATCGCCCAGTGGGAGCAGGAGAACTCTTCCCGGTTGGCCCGCGCGCGGCGCACGCTGGGGGAAATCGCGTCGGTCGCCGGCGGCGACCTGGCGGCTCTCTCGGTGGCGGCCCGCGAGATCCGCTCGATGATCCGCTGACGCTTGTTGGCCGCCGTTCCGGGCCGGCCGGGGGCCCGCCGGTGGCGGCTCATGGGTGGAGGAGACTGCTGTCGGTGCTGACAGCTGCGGCATTGAAAAGTGCGTGTGTTGAAAAGTGCGGTGTTGAAAGATGCGGTGTCCGGACGTGCGGTGGCCGCACGCGGGAATGGGAGTGTGACGTGTCTCGTCGGTATGTGACCCAGGTGCGGGTGCGGTGGTCGGACCTCGACGCCTTCAGGCACGTCAACAATGCCAAGACGGTGACGCTGCTCGAGGAGGCGCGGGTCGACTGGCTGTTCTCCGAGGCGGCCCGGCACGGGATCGACCGGCTCACCGAGGGCATCGTGGTGGCGCGCCTGGAGATCGACTACAAGCGGCCGATCGGCATGGATGTCCCGGTGACGGTGTCGATGGGGTTGACCAAGCTCGGGCAGGCGTCGATGACTGTCGACTACGTGCTCAGCGTCGCCGGGGTGACGGCGGCCACGGCGCTGTCGGTCCTGGTGCCCGTCGACCCTGTCACGTTCCGCCCCCGGCGCATCGACGACCGTGAAAGAGCTTTCCTGACGCCCTATCTGCATCCCGCGCCGGTCGCGGCGAGCAACGGTGGCTGACTCGTGAACGCAGCAACCGCAGGCCCGGTGGCACGGTGACGACCGGTCGCACGCCGCGGCTGACCCCGGCCGAGAAGGCCGACCGCGACGACGCAACGGCGTTCACCGGCCGGGTCGCCAGGTGGGATTCGGCGGGTCTGGTGCGGTTGCGGGCCGACGGCGAGTCCGTCCGTCTGTGGGCGTCGACGCCGTTCGACGCCCTGGTGACACGTGCCGTCCGCGGTGTGCTCGTGCCGGCCGACATCACGGTGCACGCCGGTAACCTGCTGGCCGGTCTGGCGATCTCGACTGCCGGTGACGTCGACCCCGGACCCGCAGTTGACGCAGCATGGCGCTCTCAATTGCCTTCCGCGACCGGGTGGGTGCAGGTCGACGAGGTGCCGGCGGCCGTCCTCGCGGCCCTCGCCGAGGAGGGTGCGATCGGCGCCCGGGACCGGCCGGGTCCGGCGGGTGCGGCCTCTTCCGCCCTGCTGGACACCGAGGTGCTGACCGTCTCGGGCTCGGGCATGCGGGTCGTGCTGAACCTGCGGATGGTGTTCGCGCTGTCCGGGATGGGATTCGCCGCAACGGGTCCCGACGAGTTCGTTCGGATCAGCGCGACGGACTCATGGGCGCGGATCGATGCCAGGTACGGAGCCGTGGTGCGCCGCAGACACGCCCTGCTGCCGCTGCTGGTCTGACGTCGGCCCTGTCTGAGGGACCCCGTTCCGAGTCGGCCCGGTCTGACGCCGGCACGAGCGCCTCAGGCGGGATCGGGCGAGGTCAGCGAGTTGACCATGCTGTCGGCGGCCATCAGCAGGTAGGTCCAGAGCCGCTCCCGATGCTGTTCGTCCAGGCCCGCGCCGTCCACAGCGGTGCGCATGGCGTCGAGCCAGGCATCGCGTTCCCGGGGGCCGATGACGAACGGTGCGTGCCGCATCCGCAGCCGCGGATGACCCCGCAGGTCGGAGTACGTGCGTGGGCCGCCCCAGTACTGCTCGAGGAACATCCGCAACCGGACCTCGGCGGCACCGAGATCGGCTTCCGGGTAGAGCGGTCGCAGGATCGGGTCGTCCGCGACGATGGCGTAGAAACGTTCGACGATGCCGGCGAAAACCGGATGCCCGCCGATTTCGTCGTAGAAGGTTGCCGGTGATGTCACCGGTCCATTGTCCCGCACCCCAGGCACGGCGCGAACAAGGTCAGCCCGGGTCGCCTGCTGCAGGGATCGTGGGCGGCCGGTAGTCGTCCGCCGGATTTGCCGCTGCGGCACGGTCGAAGGCGATCTTCACCGCGCCCCGGACCGACCGCAGGAATGCGTCCTGGTCGCCCGCTCGGACGGTGGTGGACAGCCCGATGGTGACCACCCCGGGCGCCATGGCGACGATTCCGAGCAGCTTCGGTTCCTCGATCACCGACGCCGAGAACTGTTCCGAGCGGGCCACCTCCAGCGCCTCCCGGAGGGCAAGGGCACCGGCGAGCCCGGCGTCGGCGTCGTAGCGCAGCGGTATCTGCAGGGTCACCACGGCCTCGCCCTGACTGGAGTTGCCGACCCGCAGCACCTCGCCGTTGCGGACGTGCCAGATGGTGCCGTCACCTGCGCGGACCGTGGTGGTCCGCAGCCCCACGGCGACAACGTTGCCCGACGCCGGTCCGAGATCGACCGTGTCGCCGACGCCGTACTGGTCCTCGAGAGTCATGAAGATGCCGGCCAGGAAGTCCTTGACAAGGTTCTGCGCGCCGAAAGCCAGTGCCACACCTGCGATGCCGGCCGACGCCAGAAGGGGTGCGATGTCGATACCGAGTTCGGCGAGGATCAGGATGGCCGAGATCGTCACGATCAGGAACGAGCTGATCGACTTGAGCAAGGACCCGATCGCCCTGGCCCGCTGTGCCCGGCGCTCCGCGGGCTGGCCGCTGGTGAACCGGCGGGCTTGAGCGCGCAAGGGCCGCAGCACCGACGGGGTGTCTCCATCGATGGTCAGCCGGGTGAGCCGGTTGATCGAGCGGTAGACGATGAACCGCACGACCAGTGCGGTGATCACGATCAGCACGATGTGCAGCACGGCGGACAGCGCGGCGTTGCTGTTGGCGGCGATGACGTCGATGCCCGTGGTGTCCCAGATCCATTGGCACAGGGAGCCCTCGTCGGCGGCGCACTCCGGCGCGCTGGTGTCCACGTTTGTCGAATCCCTCGGCTCGGCAGGTAGCGGATCGCCCGCTGGGTCGGCTCAACGCTAGCGATGCTGCCGGGTGATCGGTGACGGCTCGATGTGTCGGGATTCTGCTCGGCACCCGGGCTGAGCACCGTCGACGCGCGTCCGCGCCGGCCGGTGCCGCGACTGCGGTTATTCTTCTCACAGCAATCCGGGACGTATCGCCCCGGCGCGAGAGAAGATCACGGGGCAGTCGGCGGCGTCCGGTTGCCCGTCGGATGCGTTCCGACTTGTGCGGGTGTCCCTCGTCCGCGGCACGGTGGTTGGTGGATCGCTGGAGGTGCGCATGGATGGCAGCGGGCGACATGGCCGTAGCGCCGGTCCGGTGCGACCCGGTCCGGTGCGAACCAGTTCGGTGCGACCACTCGGTGCCGGTCCCTCGAGGCGTGAGCAGGAGCAGCGACCGGTCGTTGCACTGATCCGGGTGCTACTGCTCAATGCGAGCCATGAGCCGTTGGCCGTCGTCACCGGGCGGCGTGCGCTCGTGCTTGTCGTCGCCGGTAAGGCGGAATGCGTTCTGGAGAGAACGGGATCACCGGTGCTGAGGTCACCATCGGTGTCGGTCACGATGCCGGCCGTCGTGCGGCTGCGGCGCTATGTGCGGGTTCCCTACCAGGCGCCGCCGGCTGTCACGAGGGCCGGTGTCCTGCGCCGGGACTCACGGCGCTGCGCCTACTGCCATGGCCGGGGTGACACCATCGACCACGTGCTCCCGAAGAGCCGCGGTGGCGCTCACTCCTGGGAGAACTGCGTGGCCTGCTGCGTTCGGTGTAACGCCCGGAAGGCCGATCGGTTACTCGATGAACTGGGCTGGTCGATGACCTTCAATCCGGGGCCGCCGCGTCGCGGCGCATTCGGGAGGTTGTGGTCGACCGAAGACGCTGATCCTTGCTGGGAACCCTGGCTGCCAGCCGCCGCCTGAGTCCGACACATCCTACTGCTCTGGTCAATCGCATCTGAACTCTCCAGATGACGGTCGGTGCAACTATTCACTCATCTGAGTGATGACGGCGCAACGGGGCAACCTGTCAGCCGATGCGGGTGCCACGGCCGATGCGGGTGCCACGGCCGATCCTGGTGCCACGGCCGATGCGGGTGCCACGGCCGATGCGGGTGCCACGGCCGATTCGCGTTCCACGGGTGCTGTTCATGGGGACTCCTTTGGGGTGGTCCCCCTCCGGGAGAGGGGGAGACGTGTTGGGCAATTAGGTGGCTCTGTTATTGGTCTGCGACTTTGCTGCGGGCTGCCGGCTTACTCTTGTCGACTGCTCTTGCAATTTCAAACCTCGTGCGGCACAATGGCTTTCAAGTTCTTGAACTCCTTGACCCGCAACACCAATATAGAGTCCGCCGTTGGGCCAGAACCTGAATGGACCAACCGCGATCTCACGTACCGTGACAAGGTTTCGGTGCGATTTGTGGCACGTGGGCGGCACTGGTTGGCAAATGGGTGGTCCAAGCCATTCGGTCTAACACCGGTGGTGGAGATGTTCACCCAAAAGCGCATTTCAGCTGATGGAACCTTCAGAAAAGTGGGCTCCAATTCGGACAAAAGGGACCGTATCCCCCTCCCCAAGCTGAGGATGTGTACGCAATGAAGGCGTCCTGCGGTCCATCGGCCTGATGTGACCCGCCCGGCTCATCGGCATTGGAGCCGCCTGCGTCGAGGGCACATGTCCAGGGCTCGCGGCTGACTGCCCAGACCGTCGGCGAAGCCGGAGCACAGGACGATTCGGGCGGCGCGACCGCCCACGGGGCGTGATCCCGACAGTGATCCTCCTGTGTGGCACGCTGTTGCCGTTCGGTCACCGCGAGTTTCGAACGGTGGCCTGAGATCTGGCGAAGTCACGAGCGGGTTGGGGGTAGTCGAGAGCGTGCAGATTCCGCCGTCTCCGGTGCCGTCTGCCGCGGGGTTGCCGCCCTCGTTCCGCCGACTGCTGGTGGCCTGGGCGGGATCGCTGAGTGGTGACGGCCTTCGGGTCATCGCGCTGCCGCTGCTGGCGGTGATGATCAATTCGTCCCCCGCGGCGGTCGCGACGGTGGCCGTGGCGTCATCGCTGCCCTGGCTGCTGGTGGCCATCCCGGCCGGCGCGCTGGTCGACCGGCTCAACCCGGCCAGGGTGATGGCAACCGCTCATGTGGCACGTGCGGTGCTCACCGTGGGGTTGGTGCTGCTGATCCTGACCGACTCGGTGTCGATCCCGATACTGGCGGTCGTCGGTTTCGCGATCACCTCGGCAGAGACCTTCGCCGATGGGTCCGCCCAGTCGCTGCTGGTCAGAATCGTCCCGCATGCCCACCTGGAGCGGGCGAACGCGCGATTCGTCACGGTGGAGACCATTGCCCTCGACATGGCCGGGCCGCTGGCTGCCGGCGTGTTGTTCCTGGCCGCACCCTGGGCGCCGTTCGCCGTGTCGGCCGGGTGCTTCCTGCTCGCGGCGGTCACCGTCGCGACCATCACCAAGAAAGCGGCCGGGCCGGCCGAACCCGGTCCCGTCCTCCCGGGGTCGATTGAATCGGCCGTGGTGAGCGGGGCGGTGGACCCCGAACCGAGCCCTTACCAGCAGATCAAAGCTGGATTGAGCAGGCTGATCTCCGACCCCGTGCTCCGGGTGCTGGTGATCACCGTCGGCATCATGGTGGTCGCGAACGCGGCCACCGACGCGGTGCTGGTGCTGTACGGGACCGACACCCTGGGAATGTCGGAGGCCACCTACCCGCTGCTGCTGGTGGCGTACTCCATCGGCACGCTGGTCGCCGCCGCGCTGGTCGGCCGGGCCAATTCACGGTTGCGCGGCGGCGCGGCCATGATGGTCGCGCTGTTCGGCATCAGCATGACCATGCTGGTTCTCGGCTTCTTCCCGTACGTCGCAGCAGCCCTTCCGGCGTACGCGTTGATGGGTCTGGCCGGCGGCACCTGGAACGTCCTGTCGGCCACCCGACGCCAGCGCAGGACGCCGCACGGGATGATCGGCAGGGTGTCCAGCGCCTTCAGAGTCGTTGCCTGGGGCGTCATCCCGCTCGGGGCGTTGCTCGGCGGAGTGGTCGGCGAGCACTGGGGTATCCCCGCCGTCTACCTGTTGGCGGGCGGTCTGATCGCGGTCCTCGGCGTGATCGTCAGCCGGTCGTTCCTGGCCGACGAACCGGATCAGCAGGCCGCCCGCGCCTGACGTCCGCGGCACGCGAGCGTCGAACATCCCGGCGGGCGGGACACCGGCCGGGTTGCCCGGCCGGTTCGCAGACTGTCCGATACCGTGATCACCGTGACGATCCTAGAAACGCTGGCGGTGTTCGTCGGGATCCCCGCGTTGATCTACGGCCTCATCGCCGTCTTGACGCTCATCCCCGGCAGGGCCAAAGGCCGGAAGACCAAGTACCGGCCGGGCTCTGCTTGGGAGTACCCGGCCCAGTGGTGGGCCGGCGACCAGCCGGTGGTGTCGGCCGGAACCTCCGCGGGAGCAGGGGCGTCGGGGGGTGGCGCACATGGCACATGGTGACTTCTCCAAGGCCGAGATCGAAGCAATGGGACCGGTCGCCGTCAAGTACTGGGACCCGCAGGTCGGTCCGTCCGGCGGCGTCGACCAGCCGCTGACCACCACGCAGCTCGAACTGCTGGACGACGTGATCCGGGAGGCCGAGCGGTTCACCGGTCTGCGTTTCTCTGCGTACCTCGGCGACATGGGCAGCAACACCGAGGCGTTCGCGCAGGGTCTGCTGTCGGGTCTGGGCGCCGACGCGCGGGACGCCGTGCTGCTGGCGATTTCGCCGGGGCAGCGCGTGGTGGAGGTGGCGACCGGTGGTGAGGCCGCCCGCCGGATCACCGACCGGGCGGCCCGGCTCGCTGTGCTGGCGGTCGTCTCGTCGTGCACCGACGGGGACATTCCCGGCGCGCTCGTCACCGGCATCAGGATCCTGGCCGACCAGGCCGGCACCCTCCCCGAGCGCTCGACCTGGTGACCGCGAACGACGGGCCGACCCGCTCAGGTCGGCCCGTCGTTCGCTGTCGTACCGCTGTGACCGTGCGAATCAGCTCGCGTCGGCGGCCCTCGCGCGCAGGGCCCGCTCGGTGCCTGCGCGGCCCTCTGTCACCAACCGGCGTAGCGCCGGCGGATGCTCTGTCGATTCCCACTCGGCGGTGAGGTCGACCGTGCGCTGCTCGACGGCCCACCTCGGATAAAGCCCGACGACCACCTTTTGCGCGACCTCGATCGATCGCCGGGACCACACGTCGTCGATCACGGTGAAGTACCGCTCCACGAACGGCTCGAGCAGTTCGCGCTGCGCCGGGTGCGAGAAGCCGGCGATCGCTGCGCTCTGCAGGGCATTCGCCATCCCGTCGTCACCCACCACCCGCTCCCAGACGGCGGCCTTGTTCTCGGCCGTCGGGATCAGCGCGCGCATGTGCGTCGCGCTGCGTTCGCCGGAGGCCGTCGAATCGGCCGCCGCGGCGGCATCGATCCCGTCGGAGCCGGCGAGTCCGTGCGCGACCAGGGCACCCAGCAGCGTCCAGGACAGGTCCGTGTCGACGGTCAGCCCGGCAAGTGGCGCCGAACCGTCACGCCAGCCGGCGATCTCGGTCAACTGCTCACCGCTCAGCTTCGCACCGGCGAGCGCCTGCACAGCGGCGAGCTGGGTATCGCTGCCCGGCGCCGCCGACACAGCCACCTCCCGCAGCGCGCCGGTGACGGCGGGCCACCCCTGCGCGTCCGCCCACTGCGGGTCGGCATACGACCCGACCGCCACCTGCAACTGCGAGAACACGCGCTGCAGAACGCCGATCTGGTCCTCGGTGGCCATCCCGCGCACGGCCAGCGTGACGAAGTCCCTGGCCCGCATCAATGCGTCCCTGGTCATCTCCCAGACCGCCGACCACAGCAGCGTTCTCGGCAGTGATTCGGCCACGGCCGCGATCCCGTCGATGGCCGTCTCCAGCGATGCCGGATCCAGTCGGGCCTTGCAGTACGTCAGGTCGTCGTCGTTGAGCAGCACCAGCGCGCCGCGCCGGAGTCCGACGAGACCTGGTACCGCGGTGCGTTCCTCGACGACATCGAGCTCGACCCGGTCGGTGCGGACCAGCGCCCCGTCACCGTCCCGGTCGTAGAGGCCGATCGCCAGCCGGTGCGGCCTGCGCTCACCCTTGCCCGGGGCGGCGCCTGATTGGAGCACTTCGAATCTGGTGATGATGCCCGCGTCGTCGACATCGATGTCGGCGCTGACGGTGTTCAGCCCGGTGGTCTGCAGCCAGGACGCGGCCCAGGCATGCAGGTCACGGCCGGATGTCTCCTCGAGGGCCGCGAGCAGGTCTTCCAGGGTGGCGTTGCCGAAGGCATGGGCCGCGAAATATGCCCGCAGCCCCGTGAGGAACTCCTCGAAGCCGACATAGGCGGCGAGCTGCTTGAGCACGCTGGCACCCTTGGCGTAGGTGATGCCGTCGAAGTTGACCTCCACGGCTGCCAGATCGACCATGTCCGCGGCGATCGGGTGGGTGGACGGCAGTTGATCCTGGACATACGCCCACGATTTCTCGACGTTGGCGAACGTCGTCCACGCCGAGGTGTATTCGGTGGCCGACACCTGCGCCACGACGGACGCCCAGGTCGCGAACGATTCGTTCAACCAGAGGTCGTCCCACCAGCGCATCGTGACGAGATCGCCGAACCACATGTGCGCCATCTCGTGCAGGATGGTCTCGCAGCGGCGTTCGTACAGGTACTGGGTGACCCGGGACCGGAAGACATACTCCTCCCGGAATGTCACGGCGCCCGCGTTCTCCATGGCGCCGGCGTTGAACTCCGGCACGAACAACTGGTCGTACTTGCCGAACGGGTAGCGGACGCCGAAAGCACCGTGGAAGAAGTCGAAACCCTGCTTCGTCTGGGTGAACAGCCGCTCGGCGTCGAGGTGCTCGGCGAGCGTCGCGCGGCAGAAGATGCCCAGGTCGATGCCGTCGTGATGATCCCGGACGACGTGGTACGGCCCGGCGATCAACGCCGTGACGTAGGTGCTCATCGGTTCGGTGGTGGTGAAGCGGTGGACGACCGAGCCAGACGTGCCCGGCTCGACCGAGGTGGACGCGCCGTTCGAGACGACCTGCCAGTCGGCCGGCGCGGTGACGGTGACGCTGAACCTGGCCTTCAGATCTGGCTGGTCGAAACAGGCGTACAGCCGCTTGGCGTCCGCCGTCTCGAACTGCGAATACAGGTAGACGGCACCGTCGACCGGGTCGACGAACCGGTGCAGGCCCTCACCGGTGTTGGTGTACAGGCCGACCGCTTCCACGGTCAGGGTGTTGGTCTCCGCGAGATCGTCCAGCGCGAGACCGCCGGCCGTCGTCCACCCGCCCACATCGAGCGACCGGCCGTTCAGCGTTGCGGTCGCGATGCCGTCCCCGACGAAGTCGATCACCGTGCCCGCGCCCGTTGTGGCATCGAACGTGACGGTCGAGGTGGTGGCGAAGGTCTTCTCCCCGGGGCCGCCAGCGCCGTCCGTCAGGTCGATGGCGATCTCGTAGGATGAGGTGGACACCGTGGACGAACGTTCGGCTGCTGCTGCGCGGGTCAGGTTCGGCGCCTGCGACATGCGGATCCTTCCGATTCGGGATGCTGCCGGCCCGGACATCGATCGGCAGGCCACGGAGTGTATTGCCGATGGCGTCGGCACTGGCAAACGCAGGAAACCCGGAACAACACGCCGGCGGTGATGGTTGCTGCTGTCGGCGGAGCAGCACCGGCGCATCGGATGTGCCGGTGCGCCGTGCACGCCACGTTCCACGACATCTCACGAGGGGCTCTTCTTCCATGACCGAAAGCGCGACCATGTTCAGCGATCTCCCGTCCAGCTCCGGGTTTCCCGCGCCTGCTGCGACGCCCGCGGCGGCACGCGACAGGGTGGATTTCTGGTTCGACCCGGCGTGCCCGTTCGCCTGGGTGACCTCGCGGTGGATCCTGGAGGCGGAGAAGGTCCGGAACATCGAGGTCCACTTCCACGTCATGAGCCTGGCGGTGCTGAACGAGAACCGCGCCATCAGCGAGAACTACAAGCGCCGGCTGGAGAGCGCGTGGGGCCCCGTGCGGGTCGCGATCGCGGCGGCAGCCGATCGCGGCGACGAGGTTCTCGGACCGCTGTACACGGCGATGGGCACCAGGATTCACAACCAGAAGATCGACGACCGCTCGGTCGTCATCGAGCAGGCGCTCGCCGAGGTCGGCCTGCCGGCGAGTCTGGCCGCCGCCGCGACGTCGTCCGACTACGACGAGGCGCTGCGGGCCAGCCACCACGCAGGCATGGACGCCGTCGGTGACGACGTCGGCACGCCCACCATTCACATCAACGGTTCCGCCTTCTTCGGCCCGGTCATCACCCGGATCCCGCGGGGTGACGAGGCCGGCGAACTATGGGACGCCGCGGTCAAGCTGGCCTCGTTCCCGTACTTCTTCGAGATCAAGCGCACCAGGACCGAGAGCCCCCAGTTCGACTGAGGCCCAGGCTTCGCCAACTCGATTTCCTCGGTGACGTCGCGCCTGCGCTCCCGGCCGGCACCGTTAGGGTGAGCTCAGCCGGTTTCATCCGGGTGTCCGGGACCAGCGTCCGAAGCGCCCCCTGGGCACGGTGAATGCGCCGGCGGGGTCGGTTGACCGGCGTTGGACTACGGAGGCAGTGATGACGTCGAACCCGGGTGCAGCATCGAGCGGGTCCGGTTCGCGGCCGCTCGGCGGCATGTCACCGCTGGGCATCCCGCTGCCGCCTGATCTGCGCAGTGGCCCGATCGTGGCCGGCGTCGACGACGCGATCGCCTGCGGCCGGCCGTTGCGGGCGGCGGTGTTCCTGTCCAGGGCGACCGGCCGGCCGCTGCTGCTGGTGCACGTACGGCGCCGTGCCATGCCGATGGTCGAGGGCTACGTCCCGCTGCCCGAGGAGATGGGCGCAAACGACGAGGCCGAGGACGCCGTCGAGGCCGAACTCGTCCGCGCCTTGAACGACTCCGGTGATCTTGCGGAAGTGACCTGGGAACTGGTCTCCACCACCGGTGACGCCGGGGCAGAACTGGTGCGGATCGCCGAGGAACGTGACGCCGCCTGTGTTGTCGTCGGTAAACGGCACACCGGCTTCGCCGACTTCCTGCACCGCATCGCGTCCGGCTCGGTCTCCCGCGCCGTCGTCGCCCGGCAGAAGTTCCCCGTGCTGGTGGTGCCCTGATCCGTCGGGCCTGGTCGCGCCCGGACGCGGCCGGTAGGACACACTGATCGCCATGCGCGTCTACCTTGGTTCCGACCATGCCGGCTTCGAGTTGAAGGCCGCCGTTCTCAGCCACCTGTCGGGCGCCGGTCACGAGGTGATCGACATCGGCCCCGCCCAGTACACCGCCGGTGACGACTACCCGCCGTACTGCATCGAAACCGGCCGCCGGGTGGTCGCCGACCCTGGGTCGCTCGGTGTCGTCATCGGCGGTTCCGGGAACGGCGAGCAGATAGCGGCCAACAAAGTGGACGGGGTGCGCGCCGCGCTGGCCTGGAATCTGGACACCGCGCAACTGGCCCGCCAGCACAATGATGCGAACATCGTCTCGCTCGGCGCCCGGATGCACGACATCCCCACCGCCCTCACCTTTGTCGATGCCTTCGTGTCGACGGAGTTCTCGCACGATCCCCGGCATCAGCGGCGGATCGACCTGGTCAGCGCCTACGAGGCGGACCCCGGCCCGCAGGACCTGCCGGGCTGATCGTGGCCGGCCGTCACGAGCCTTTCGGTGACCTGCCGGTCACCGGGTCGCTGACCGTACCGGCCAAGGCGCTGGCCTGGAGTTTCTCACGCTCGTCCGGTCCGGGCGGGCAGGGAGTGAACACCGCTGACTCGAGAGTCGAACTCTCCGTGCACATCCCATCGCTGGGCTGGCCGGAGTCCATGGCCCGGATGGCCATCGAACGGCTCGGCTCCCGATTGGTCGACGGCGTGCTGTCGGTCAACGCATCCGAACACCGCCAGCAGATCCGTAATCGGGAAGCCGCCAGGGCAAGGATGGCCGGCCTGTTGCGAGAGGCGGTCGCGCCGGCCGGGCCGGTCCGGCGGCCCACCAGGCCGACCGCCGGTTCCCGGCGTCGACGGCTCGATGCCAAGCGCCGACGGTCGGAGATCAAACAGGGCCGCAAGCCGGTGCCGGACTGAGAACCCTGACCTACTGGCTGCTCTCGCCGGGTCGGCGCCGGGAGCGGTCCGGCCGGCGGCCGGCGGTCAGTGCGGTGGGTGGCACGTAATGCCGCCGGACGATCGTCACCTCGGCCTCGGCGGCGGCGAGGTCGGCGTCGCCGGGCAGTGCGACCTCCCTGGCCCGCATCGCGGCGACGGGAGAGACCTGGCTCGAGCGGGTGGTGACCAGCGAACGCAGTGAACGCTCGGCGGCGTCCTCGCGGGCCGTGCGCCCGCTGCGCCGTTGCGACTCGCCCGTGCCGGTCGGGTGGTGCTGTGCCGGGTCGCGACTCGGGAGATGTGCACCGTGGCCAGGTCCCGGGACGTGCGGGTGGGCCTGCGCGGCTGCGGCCGGCGCCTCTGGTGACGCGACGAGCGCTTCGCCGGCCACGCCGTGGTCGCGGACCGCCGGCGCCGCATCACGGGAATCAGCATCACGGGAATCAGCATCCCGGGAATCAGCATCGCGGGAATCAGCATCCCGGCGATCGGCATCGGGCGACCGGGTATCCGGCGAATCGCCCTCTGCCGGGTTGTCGACGTGCGGGCCGGGTGGCCCGGCTGCGCGGCGCACCGCCCGCCGCCGTCGGCGCGGCCCCGATGTCGTCTCGTCCTGCATGCCGGCCATCGGCTCAGCATGCCCGATCGGTCGCGGGCTGACCACGTACGGGTCGCCGACCTACGACGCCGCGACCGCGGGGAACCGACGCACGGACGTCAGAAGCCTTCCGGGCACCACGGGGCCAGCGGCCAGCCCAGGGCCGATCCGAGCGCGCCCACCGCGTCGGGCGCTCCGGTCACCAGTCCCGCCTCGGCCAGCCGGGCCAGCGATGTACCTCCGAGCAGGCAGGCACCGAGATCCCTGATGTCGAGCGTGATGTCGGCCGCAGCAGTGGTTCGCTCCGCCTGCCCACCGTCCGGGCTCAGCTGCAACGACCAGGTTCCGTCGTTCCAGGGGCAGGTGGCGTCCACGATCCGCACCGTCACCTGTGCCGCGGAGTTGTACTGCCGCAGCCGAATTGCCCGGTCGAGGTCGACGATCCGCAGCCACACGTGATCGTGCCGGGACATCGTGACGCTGCGCGGGTCCAGCAGCAGGCTCGGCAGCGGGTCGTCGACCCAGCCGCGGTGATAGGTGACCTGCCTGGTCAGGTCGAGGTCGAGCAGGAATCGCCACAGCGAGGCGAAGGCGCGTGGGGTGGCGGCGCAGATCTCGTCGAGCTGCAGGCCGAAGTCCGGTCCGCGGTCACCCCAGTCGGGCTTGACCCGGTAGGCGACATAGCCGTCCTCGTGCAGAGCGAACCGGAGCTTGGATGCGCCCCTGCGGGCGACGTCGTGATCGGAGAACCTGATGCCCCAGATGGCATCCGACCGGCGGAGGTAGCCGGGGCGTTGGGCCGCCACCCGGTTGTAGATGGCCTTGACCTGGGGACGGGCCTGCTCCGGATGCACGTCGATGACGTTGTCGACCTGCACGGCGGGCCGGAAGGCCGCGCCATGGGTCACCTGGAAACGGGCCTGGTCGATGGCGCGGCCGTACCCGAACCGGCCGTACAGGGCGGCCTCACTCGCGGTCAGGATCGCGACCGCCTCGCCCGCGCTGTCGTGCAGACGGTGCAACTGGTCGGTGATCATCTGCCGCAGCAGGCCCCGGCGTCGCCAGCCCGGCCGGACGCCCACCCAGGACACGCCCGCGGTGGGGTGGACTCCGCCACCGGGAAACGTCAGGTCCTTGGACAGGATGCAGGCGACCGCCACCAGACGATCCGCGGCCGCCGGGTCACGGACACCGATGAAACGGTCCAGCTCGAGCTGGGGGACGATGACCTCGTCCAGGAACTCGACGGGCATGTCCTGTCCGAACGCGGTGGCGTCCAGTTCGAGGATGTCGGCGAGGTCGTGGTCCTTCAGCTCGCGCACGACGAGTGGTTGAGGTTGGGTCACCCGACCACCCTGCCGCACGCGACCGTCGTTGTCGTCCGACTTTGCCAGGTTGCCCTTCGCCAGGAGGAGTCAGCGACCGGTTCCGGAAGTCTCAGGCTGGCCGATCCTGGACAGCAGCTCGACGTATTCGGCGTTCGTGATGTCGAAGCGCTTGCCGCCCTTGATGCGGTCGAACTCGACGGCGCGCAGCTCGTCGCCGCGCTCCTCGTCGTGTCCGATGACGCCGGGAATCCCTGCCATGGCGGAGTCGACCGCAAGGTCGGTCATCTGCTTGATCAGGATCAGGTCGGTCTCATCGGCCGGCGCGGACCGGGCGAAGTACCCCGACTTCTGGACCAGAACCTTCTCGGCACCCAGCCGGGCGGCGAACTGCTTCGCGAACCACTGCCCCGGGTTGATCTCGTCAAGTCTGACGTGGCCGAACGGATCGCGCGGCACGTCGGCACCGGACTGTTCCAGTTCGGCGACGATGCTCTCGACCCCCGCGCCCTCGGACAGGAACACGGTCACGTTCCCCACCGTGTCCATCACCCGCTTGAGCCGGTCGGATTCGCTCTCGAGGTCGAAGGCCGCCTCCGGCACGTACACGCCGTGAACACCCCATGCCTCACGGGTGAGCCCGAAGTCCGGCATCCATTCCTGGGTGTTCAGCCAGCGGTCGTACGCCTCGGCCGTTGCCGCCGTCAGCCAGCCGCAATTGCGGCCCATCACCTCGTGAACGATCAACGTCCGGGAGTTGGAGTTGTGCTCTGCGACGACATTCCGAGCGAACCGGGCACCCTCTTCGGCTGCTGTCCAGGCGCCGAGGGAATGCTTGATCGGGATGATGTCATTGTCGATCGTCTTTGGCAGGCCGACGACCGTCAGCTTGTAGTCGTGATCGTGCAGGTAGGCGGCGAGGTCGGCTGCGGTGGTATTCGTGTCGTCACCGCCGATGGTGTGCAGCACGTCGATCCCGTCGGCGGCGAGACGCTCGGCGGCAACCTGGAGCGGGTCCGCACCTTCGGGCACGAGTCCACGCTTGACCAGGTCCTTGACGTTGGTCAGCTTGACCCTGGAATTCCCGAGCGGTGAGCCACCGAACTCCTTCAACAGCTCGGCCCGCTCGCGCACTGCGGGGGTCACCGGGATGGAGTCACCGAGCAGCAGCCCCTGGTAGCCGTGCCGGTACCCGATGATGTCCACATCGGGGGCCAGTTCGGTGTAGCGCTCGATGAGCCCGCCGACTGCCGCGGACAGACACGGGGCGAAACCTCCCGCGGTGAGCAGGGCGACCTTGCGCATCGTTGTGGGGCCTTTCTTCGGGGCGGTGAGGCCGATTCCGGCGGCTCGGTGCCGTTCCGGGAGACGGGCCGACCGGAGCCGGGCGGCGGGGTCAGCGTAGCGGCGCTCCGTGCGGCGACGCTCGTCCTATCCGTGATTCAGGGTCGTTCGACCTGATCGTCCGGGATGGGCGCTCAGGACGTACAGGGTCGCCGGTCGTTGCGCGGCAAGGACTGTGGCCACCGTCACGACGAGTACTTCAGCCGCAGAAATAAGCGGGTGAATCGGACACCGCCGTGCGTTCTCGCAGGTGACACGGTTACCGATGGTGATGGGTAAACCTCAAGAGGGGCGCTCGTGGGTGAGTGTGATGTGTGGTCCCCTTGCCCTATCTGAATCGATGAAGCAAACTGGTGTCACCACCCGGACAGCAAGCATTGACGGTCTTGCCGGACGGGAAGGTCTGAAGGCACACCACGCGCGTTCGATGACGAACGTCGGATCAGGTCCACCGGCACCGATGCCGTTCTGAAGTGGCTGATCATTCGAGAACTCCGGCCCCATGAAACCCGGAGACCGCCAGAGCCGTCCCATACCTCTCTCCTTGGGGGAGTCCCTGCCATGTCCCTAGCAAGAATTGATCCTGACGATCGGTTGCCAGCGGCACCCGAATCCGATTCACGGGAATCCGACGATCGCCGCCGTGGCGCGCGTGATTCACCGTCCCTGATGATGCTCGTGCTGATCGCCACGATCGGCGTGCTGCTGTACACGACGTTCCTGTTCGATTTCTCGAACCGTGGCAACTGGATCCCGTACCTGATCGTGCTGACGGCCGAGACCGTCATCATCTTCCAGGCGTTGCTGTCACTGTGGACGATCCTGTCCAGCGGACACAACCCGCGGGGCTACCGGTTCCACAACGCGCAGACCCGGCTCTACGGTCCGCAGCACAAGAACGTCGAGCCCGGAACAGATCTCACCCGGCTGCCGATGCACCTGCACGAAACCGAGGTGGCGATCGATGTCTACATCACCACCTACGGCGAGGATCTCGCGACGATCCGCCGCACGGTCGCGGCCGCCGTTGCGATGCACGGCCGGCACACCACCTACATCCTGGACGACGGTAAATCCGAGGATGTCAGGGCGCTGGCCGCCGAGCTCGGCGCCGAGTACATCGCCCGTGAGGGCAACGCCGGCGCCAAGGCCGGCAACATCAACCACGCCCTGGGCGTGACCAGCGGCGAGTTCTACGTCATCCTCGACGCGGACTTCGTTCCCGCACCTGACTTCCTCTACCAGACCGTGCCGTTCTTCGCGGAGGCGAACGTCGCCTTCGTGCAGACCCCGCAGGCCTACGGCAATTTGCACAACCTGATCTCCCGCGGTGCCGGCTACATGCAGTCGGTCTTCTACCGGTTCATCCAGCCGGGCAAGAACCGGTTCAACGCGGCGTTCTGCGTCGGCACCAACGTGATTTTCCGGCGCTCGGCGATCGAGCAGATCGGTGGCATGTACACGGACTCGAAGTCCGAGGACGTGTGGACCTCGCTGAAGCTGCACGAGTACGGCTGGAAGTCGGTGTACATCTCCACCGTGCTCGCCATCGGCGACACCCCGGAGACCATCGAGGCGTACACCAAGCAGCAGCTGCGCTGGGCGACCGGCGGTTTCGAGATCCTGCTCAAGCGGAACCCGTTCTCCCGCAAGATCAAGCTGACGCTCGACCAGCGGATGCAGTACTTCGGTACCGCGACCTTCTACATGGTCGGCATCGCGCCCGGCCTGCTGCTGCTGGTCCCGCCGCTGCAGATCTACTTCGGCCTTGCCCCGATCAACTCCGGTGTCAGCTTCGGCACCTGGCTGCTGTACTACCTCGGCTTCTACTTCATGCAGGTCGTCGTCGCGCTGTACACCATCGGTTCGTTCCGCTGGGAAACGCTGATGTTGGCGACTGCGTCCTTCCCGATCTACGGCCGGGCTCTGGTCAACGCGATCTTCAAGAAGGACCAGAAGTGGCACGTGACGGGCTCGACCGGCAAGAAGGCTTCGCCGTTCAACTTCATCACCCACCAACTGATGGCGTTCGTCTTCCTGGCCATCACCTCGGTCGTGGGTATCTGGCAGGCGATGACGGTGAGCTCCTTCACCCTGGCGCTGCTGTGGAACCTGCTGAACACCTTCATCCTCGGCTTGTTCGTCGCCACCGCGTTCCGTGAGTCGCGCGGCAACCGCCGCGAGGCGAGGGGCCTGCCCCGGGTCTCCCCGAAGCGCGCCGCCCGCAAGGCCGCGAAGGCGCAGAAGTCACTGACGTCCGACCAGAACCTCAATGACGACAGGCTTCTCGACGGTATCGAGTCCACCGAGAACAGCCCGCTGTCCAACCCGAAGACCAATGTCCCCGTGGTCGCTGCCTCCAACACCGCAGTGGCCCCCGCGTTCGACGAGCGGCCCGCCGCCGATCGGACCCTTGCAAGTGTGGAGAGTGCAAAATGACCTGGCGCAAACGAATCGGTCTTGCCATCGGCCTGCTCTCGGTGGTCGCCCTGGCCGCCGGACTGACCATGCTCGTCAACTACAACAGCGGCAAGGTTGCGGGTAAGTCTGCTTCCCTCGTCGCCGAGGACTACCCGGTCGGAACGGATTACTCCGGCACGATCACCCAGCAGTTCGTGCAGGTCGGCGACGAGGTTGCCGCCGGACAGCCGCTGTTCGAGGTGGAGTCCGCGGCTCTCGAGCGTGACCTCGCCCAGGGCCTGGTCACACCGGAGAACCTGACCCACGAGGTCAAGGGCAACAACACCCTGGTCATCACCGCCACCAACGCGGGACTGGTCGAGGACATCGCCTACGCATCTGGCGCATTCGTGCCGGCGAACTCGACGATCGCCACCGTCCAGCAGGCCGGCTCGATGTACGTCGAGGCCGACTTCCTGCTCAGCGCCAAGGACTACGCACGGATCCCGGCCGGCGCGACGCTGGACATCACGCTGCCGAACAACGAGCAGATCAGCGCCAAGGCCTCCCAGATCCAGGTCCGCACCGAGAACGGCGAGGCGCGCACGCTGGTCAAGGCCTACAGCGACGAACTCGCCGACGGCACCGGCCTGTTCGCGGTCGGCACCCCGGTCCAGGCGACGCTGCACCTGACCAACGACGGCGTCGTCACCGATGTCACCGACACCGTGACCGGTTGGTTCGGGGTCCAGGCCTGAGCCGTCCCGCAAGGGAACGACCCACACCGACACCACCTACGAAACCACGAGTGAGATGACTATCAACGACACCGCCAACACCACAGTCTCAGCACGAAGATCCCTCCGCAGCACCCTGACCAAGCCGCTCATCCTGATCGCCGGCGCCGCCCTGGTGGCGGGTTGCACCTCCGCCAACACCGGCAGCGCGACCTCCACCGATTCCTCCGGGAATCCGGCGTCGGCGACCAGCCCGGCCGCCGCGCCGGCCGACGTCACGGCCGATCTCGCGAACGTGACCCACAAGAGCGTCTCCAAGATCGCCCCGACCCGGCTCGCCGACGGCCTGGTGCCGCCGACCAACCGCTGGTTCTCCGGGCTCGTCTTCGGTGACGAACCGCAGCCGGTGTTCCCGATGCCGCTGTCGGCGGCGCTCACCGACAAGGGCTTCGCCCTGGGCCTCCCGGAGGTCACCGCCTCCGAGAAGACGATCATGGGCGGTTCCAACCCGCAGCTTCAGGTGCCGCTCGGCGCCTCGAAGATGCAGGTCACCGCCTACGACACGCTGTCGGTCACCTCGACCTACAGCGACCCGGACGGCAACGCCCTCGGTTCGGTCGTGCTGGTGCAGGGTTCGCCCTTCGTCACCTACACGGCGGCCGCGGACCAGACCGTCGCCCTGGAACCGGTCTTCAAGGCCGGATCAACCGACGGCGCCTACACCAGCACGGTCGCCGGGCACGAGTACGGCCTGGTGGTCGGCAATGGAGCAGCCGTCGACGACGGCGGCAAGGTGACCCTGAAGTCGGGGTCGACCATGACGCTCTACGGCGCACCGGAAGGTGCCGACGCCGCTTCACTCGCCCCAGCCGCGGCCGACCCGGTGGTCAGCACATCCGTCGACCATGCGGTCGACGGGGACACCGTGAAGACGACGCTCAATTACGTCACCGCCAACGGCGGGGACACGGTCATCTCGCCGATGGCCGGCCAGACGGTGGACGGCGGCTCCAAGGCCACCGGCACCTACAAGAGCATCTACGGCACGATGGACCTGTACACCGGCACGTCGCTCACCACCACCGCGCCGGTCACCCAGCCCTCCGCCGAGCTGGACCTGTCCACCCTGTCCGACGAGGACAAGGCCGCCGTGGTCGCGCAGATCAAGACCGACGCGGCCGCCATCGACTTCGCCGCCTCGGCCACCGACACCTATTTCGGCGGCAAGATGCTGTACCGCGCGGCGAACCTGATGACGCTCGCCGAACAGTTGGGCGTCACCGACGTTGCGGCCGAGCTGCGGACGGGGCTCACGGCCGAACTGCAGAAGTGGTTCGACCCGAAGGGTTGCGAGACGTCGGCGACGAAGTGCTTCGTCTACGACGAAGGCATCAAGTCGATGATCGGGCTGGAGGCCTCGTTCGGCTCCGACGAGCTGAACGATCACCACTTCCACTACGGCTACATGCTCTACGCCGCAGCGGTTGTCGCCAAGGACGACCCGGCATTGGCCGACAAGTTCGCACCCGTCGCCGATCTCCTGGTAGCCGACATCGCGTCTTCGCAGGCCACTGACAGCTTCCCGCAGTACCGCAACTTCGATCCGTACTCCGGGCACGCCTGGGCCTCCGGCAGCAGCCCGTTCGCGGACGGCAATAACCAGGAGTCCAGCAGCGAATCGGTCAGCGCCTGGAACGCCCTTGCAATGTGGGAGAAGGTGCGCGGCAACACCGACATGTACGACCAGGCGGTGTGGATGATGAGCACCGAGGCCCATTCGGCGAAGCTGTACTGGACGAACGCGGACTTCAGCGAGTTCCCGGAGTTCACCCATAAGATCGCCGCGCTCAACTGGGGTGGGAAGCGTGACTACGCCACCTGGTTCAGCCCGGAACCGGGCGCCATGCTCGGAATCCAGCTGATCCCGATGGGTTCCTACTCCACCTACCTGGCCGGCGACGCCGACCGGATCAAGGCCAACCTCGCCGAGGGCGCACCCGGTGGGTACGGGGCACAGTTCGGCGAGTACATGGTCCAGTACCTGGCGCTGGCCGATCCGGCCGCCGCACGCGAGCAGCTGGCGAACCTGCCGGCGGAGATCGACAACGGAACCACGAAGGCTTACGTCATGGCGTACGTCTTCAGCAGGCCGGACCCGTCGGCGTCATGACGAATTCCCGGTCCCCGCTACGCATCGCAGCTTCTCAGCAGCGTGCGGCGGACCGGGTGAGGCACTCACCCCCCGGCGTCCGGAACCGTCAAACCCGCCGGCCGGGGAGTGAGTGGGGGAGCCTCGGTCGCCCCGGTCTCTAGGGACAGGGCCGGGGCGACCGATGGTGATCTCCAACACGAAATGGTAGCAAGACTGTATACGGAGCGAAGACTCCCGTTCAGCCCGGACCTGATGATCAGGCCCGGGCTGAACGCTGTTGTGGGGTTGCCTGCGTCCGAAAACGGGGGGTGGCGGAGGGGATCAGCCGCCTGATGCCGAGCGCGGCGGGGTGGTGAGGATGAGGTGGGCGACCAACGCGGTCCACCCGGTCTGGTGCTCGGCGCCCAGGCCCATCCCGGTGTCGCCGTGGAAGTACTCGTGGAACGGGATGTTGTCCCGCCAGCGCGGGTCGGTGGCCAGCAGGTCGTACCAGCCGTGCACCGGGCGGCGGCCGTCCGGTCCGGGCAGGAAGATGGACGTGAGGCGATGCGAGATGTCGTCCGCGGCCGCGGTGAGCGTCAGCCGTTTGCCCGACCGTGCGGGGTATTCGACCGTGACCTCGCCGGGTGCGAGTTCGTCGTAATTGCGCAGTGCCTCGACCAGCAGCACGTTCAACGGCATCCAGATGGGGCCCCGCCAGTTGGAATTCCCGCCGAAGAGATTGGTCGTGGATTCAGCGGGTTCGTAGTCGACCGAGGCGGTGACGCCGCCCACCTCGATGCTGAACGGATGGTCCCGGTGCCAGGCCGAAATGGCCCGGATACCGAACTTCGACAGCAGCCCCTCTTCCTCGAACACGTTGTCCAGCAACCTGACCAGTCGTTCCGGCGGTACCAGGGCGAGTAGCCGGTGCCGCCGCCCGGCGATGTCCCGGGTGTGGAAGAGCTCTCGGTATTCCGGGTGGTTCTCCAGGAACCACCGGGCCCTGGCCTGGAAATCGGGCAGCAGTGTCCCTGTCATGCCGTCGTAGGGCAGCGCGGCACTGATTGGCACCAGGCCCACCAGGGATTTCACCTTGATCGGGACATCGGTGCCGTCGGCGAGATGCAGGACGTCGTAGAAGTACGAATCGTTTTCGTCCCACAGGCCGGCGTTGTTCGCCGCTCCGGCAATGGCCAGGAAATGCTCGAAGAACTTCGTCGCGACGTCCTCGTAGGACTCGTTGTGCACGGCCAGCCGCAACGCCATCGCGAGCAGACCCTGGGCGTACATCGCCATCCACGCGGTGGAGTCCGCCTGCTCCAGGTACCCCTCCGACGGCGGCAACGCGGAGCGGTCCAACGGGGCGATGTTGTCCAGGCCCATGAACCCGCCCTGGAACAGGTTGTTGCCACCGTGGTCCTTGTTGTCCACCCACCAGGTGAAGTTGATCAACAGCTTGTGAAAGATCCTTGCCAGGAAGGTGAAGTCGGTTCCGCCGTCGATCTCGAAGACCTTGTTGGCGGCCCAGGCGTGGACCGGCGGGTTGACGTCGGAGAAGTTCCACTCGTAGGCGGGGATCTGGCCGTTGGGGTGCATGTACCACTCACGCAGGAGCAACACGAGTTGCGCCTTGGCGAAGGCCGGGTCGATGTGCGCCAGCGTCACGCAGTGGAAGGCGAGGTCCCACGCGGCGAACCACGGGTACTCCCACGGGTCCGGCATCAGGATGACCTCGTGGTTGTTCAGGTGCAGCCAGCTGCCATTCCGGATCGCGCCCCGGCCCGGTGGTGGCGGCGGCTGGGTCGGATCTCCCTTGAGCCAGCGCTGCACGTCGTAGTGGAAGAACTGCTTGCCCCACAGCAACCCGGCGAACGCCTGCCTGGCCACCATCGCCTCGTCGACCGTGGCGGTGGACGGGATCACCGAGCCGTAGAACGCATCCGCCTCCTTCTTCCGGGCAGCCATGACGGTATCGAACGGCCGGCCCAGCGGAATGGGTTCCACACTGGGCTGCAGCGGGTCGGCGTCGACCGCCGGGTGCGGCACGCCGACCATCCGCACCTTGATCGTGGTGGACCCGCCGGCCGGCACGGTCACCGTGTAGTGCAACGCCGCCTTGGTGCCCTCGTTGACCGGGTTGACCGTCGCGGCACCGGAGATGACGTGGTCGTTGATGCCGTCCTTGGGATACGGCGTGACGTTCCGCGCGCCGAACAGCTTGCCGTCGTTGGTCTCGTTCTCGCAGAACAGCGGCTCGGGGGTTCCGTCGCCGACCAGCACGAACGGACCAGACTTCGAGTGGCTGCCGACGATCCGGTTCCCGTCCAGTCGCAGCGTGGGTTTGGGGTGGTCGTCGTAGCCCCACGACCAGGTGTTGCGAAACCACAACGTCGGCAGCACATGCAGTGTCGCCTCGTCAGGTCCTGCGTTCTCCACCGTGATCCGCATCAGCAGGTCCCGCGGTGCAGCTTTGGCGTAGTCGACGGTGACGACCCAGTAGCGGCTCTCGTCGAAGATGCCGGTGTCGACGAGTTCGTACTCCGGGTCGAGCTTCCCGCGCCGGGCGTTCTCGGCGACCAGGTCGGCGTACGGAAACTCCCGCTGCGGATAGTGGTACCGCCAGGTGTTCCAGGAATGGGTGGGGGTGCCGTCGAGGTACCACCAGTACTCCTTGACGTCCTCGCCGTGATTGCCCTGCGGTCCGGTGAGGCCGAACATCCGCTCCTTGAGGATGGGGTCGACGCCGTTCCACAGCCCGAGCGACAGGCACCAGTTCTGTGTCTCGTCGCAGAACCCCGCCATCCCGTCCTCGTTCCAGCGGTACACCCGGGACCTGGCGTGGTCGTGCGGGAAGAAGGACCAGGCGTCGCCATCCGCGCTGTAGTCCTCGCGCACCGTGCCCCAGGCCCGTTCGGACAGGTAGGGGCCCCAGTCCCGCCACGGCGCCGTGCCGTCATCGGCGGCTGCGAGCCGCGCCTGCTCCGCCTTCGCCCCGCGGGGTGGCGGCTTCGGTTTCGGTTCCGGGCCTCCGGCCGTGGACGGGCGGGCGGATCTGGTCATCGTGGCGTCTCCTGTTGTCCTGGCGGGCGGCTCATCCGCCGGCGACCGAAATGACCGGACGGTCCGGGACGTCGTCGGCCCAGGCGATGCGACCCGACGTGCCCTCGAGTTCCAGGTCGGGCGCGCGGTTGTGGTGGAAGTAGTCCTCGGCCCAGTTCAGGAAGGCGTCCACCTTGCTGTGCGTGCCGCTTTGCGGTCAACTGTTCCCCCTCCCCTCGGCCCGGCACCGTCGGTGCCAGCTGCCCGTCCCCATTGCGCGACGCGACGGCTGCCTTCCCCCGAAGACTGTGCCCGTGGTCAGAACCCCGCTCATCGTCCCAATCGGGTTAAACGCCCGACGAGGGGGTCCGGTCACGGTCCACAGCATGAACCGCGGTTGAACAGCGTATGTCCGGCAGGGGAGTGCAGCCGGCTCACCGGACAATGATGGCCTACATTTCCTGGCATGTCCGTCACCGTACGACCGGGTTCCCCTTTTCCGTTGGGCGTGCACTTCTCCGGATCGGGCGTCAACGTCGCCGTGTATTCCTCCGTCGCAGAAGAGGTGCTGCTGTGCCTGTTCGACAAGGACGGGACGGAAACCAGGCTGCCGTTGCCCGGCCTGGACGCCGGTGTCTGGCACGGTCATCTGGACGGGATCCAACCGGGCCAGGAATATGGCTTCCGGGTGCACGGGCCGTACGACCCGGCCGCCGGGCAGCGCTGCAACCCCAACAAGCTGCTGCTCGACCCGTACGCCGTGGCGATCACCGGTGATGTCCACTTCGGACCGTCGATCTACGGCCATGACTTCGACAACCCTGAGCGTGCAAGTGATCTCGACTCCGCCGGCGATGTACCGCGCGGACTGATGCTCCCATCGCCGCCGTCGCTGGGTCCGAACTCGGAGGGCGCCCTTGCCTCAGGCGACACCCGACCGTCCCGACACCTGTCGGATTCGGTCCTGTACGAGATCCACGTCAAAGGTTTCACGGCGCGTCACCCCGACATCCCCGCGGAGATTCGTGGGACGTATGCCGGCCTCGCGCACCCGGCCGCGATCGGGCATCTCCAGCGGCTCGGGATCACCGCCGTTGAATTGCTTCCCGTCCACCAGAATGTCGCAGAGGGTTTCCTCATCGAGCGCGGTCTCACCAATTATTGGGGATATAACACCATCGGGTTCTTTGCCCCGCATGCCGGTTACTCTGCGTCAGTCCGGGCAGGACATCCCGGTGGGCAGGTCGCCGAATTCCAGGACATGGTGCGTGCCCTGCACGACGCTGGTATCGAGGTCATCCTGGATGTCGTCTACAACCACACCACCGAGGCCGGCCCCGACGGACCGACATTGTCGTGGCGCGGTCTGGACAACGCCGCCTATTACCGTCTCGATCCGAACGATCAGGCCACGTACGTGGACACGTCGGGGTGCGGCAATGCGCTGAACGTCGGCAATCCTGCGTGCCTGCGGTTGATCATGGATTCGCTGCGCTACTGGGTGACGGTGATGGGCGTTGACGGGTTCCGCTTCGATCTCGCGCCGACCCTCGCCCGTCAGGAGGGTGGGTTCGACACCGTGGCGGCGTTCTTCGACCTGGTGTGGCAGGACCCGGTGCTGGCCCAGGTCAAACTGATCGCCGAGCCGTGGGACGTCGGGCAGGGCGACAGCTACGACGTCGGGCGTTTTCCCGCCGGCTGGGCGGAATGGAACGGCAAATTCCGGGACACCGTTCGCGACTTCTGGCGCAGTCATGACGGCCTGCTGCCCGACCTCGCGACCAGGATGACCGGCTCCGCCGACCTCTACACCCAGCACCGCCGGGGACCTGACGCGTCGATCAACCTGGTGACCGTGCACGACGGATTCACCCTGGCCGACCTGGTGTCCTACAACGACAAGCACAACGAGGCGAACACCGAGCACAACCGCGACGGCACGAGCGACAACCGTTCGTGGAACTGCGGTGTCGAGGGACCCAGCTCCGACCCGGCGATCGTCCAGCTCCGCGCGAGTCAGCGTCGCGCGCTGCTGTCCACCTTGTTGCTGGCCAGAGGAGTCCCGCTGCTGCTGGGCGGGGACGAGGTCGGTCGCACTCAAAAGGGCAACAACAACGCCTACTGCCAGGACAACGAGATCGCCTGGTGGGACTGGTCATCGATGGACACCGACCTGCGGGACTTCACCGCGAACCTGATCGCGATCCGGAGACGGCATCCTGTGTTGCGGCGCCGTACCTTTCCCGAGCATCCCGACACCATCCGCTGGTTCACGCCGTCGGGCGAGCCGATGACCGGCTCGGACTGGTCGGACGGCGCCGCGAAGAGCGTGGCCATGGTGTTGTCCGGGTCGGCCGAGCCGGACATCGGAGATGACGGTGAGCCGCTGATGGATGACACCATCGCCCTGCTGATCAATGGCTGGTGGGAGCCGCTGACCTTCTCGCTGGGCTGGGACGGCGATGGCACCTTCACGGTGGAATCGGACAGCTTTCAGCCAGGGCGCCGGGGCCGGGTCACCGCTGATGGCAAGATCGTCGTCGGTCCCCGGTCCGTGGTGGTGCTGCGGGAATCATGACGTCGCGGTGGCCTCCTTCTCCGGCGTGCTGGTGGGCGGGCCGACGACTCGGGCTCGGAACTCGTAGTAGGTCCATCCTGGTACAGCAGCACGAGTGGAACCATCACGGCAGCAACAATTGTCATGATCGACAGCGAGTAGGACGCAGCTGTGGAATTCGCCACGGTGAGGGTGTTCGGGCATCCGTCGTCGAGACCAGAAGGCTCGGGTACAGGTTGGCGAACAGGGCGGCGACCACGCCGCCGATGGCCACCGCGGTGGCGGCGAACGCAGTTGCGCCGGACCTGCCGCCCAGGACCAGCGCGGCTGCCGCCACGACCGCCTGTCCGGGTTGGCGTATGCGGCCATGATTCGTTGGGCGATCAGCCAGGCCGCGGTGACCTCGTTGTGCGGGTCACCGGCATCGAAAGCGGCGGTGATCGGTGCCCCAAGGTGTCCTGCTGGACCCGACGCCGGACCTCATCGACGCAGGTCAACGCCACCTTCACCACATGAAACGGGTCGCGAACCCGAGTCACCTGCGGCAGGTGCGCACCGAGTGCCGTGAAGTACCCACGGAACCGGATCACGTGACGCGGTGCGGATCTCGGCCCGCCACGCCTCCTTCCGGATCACCCGGTGCGGTGCCACCTGGTGTGCAGGACGGCGACGAGAATAGTCAGCCCATGGTCACGGGCACGAAGAAGAAGTGATAGATGCTGGTCGTCGCGAATTGGATTCTGGCAAGGTCGAACTGGTCCATGGCGGCGCTCCGGTGTGCGCACCGTCGTGTGCGCATGGTGCTCCTGGGACGGAATGGTCTCGAGCCCGACAACGGCGGCGGGTTGACCACAGCGAAACATGAAAATACGGACAACTGCGTATGGCTCGTTCGAGGGTGTATCAATCCACACTCTGGTCTTCGTGGGCACAACCGTCATCGTCGGCATCGGATGATGACGGTTGTCCCTCGATCAGGAAGCACCCGTCGCTCGCCGGTGTCGTGGAGTGGTGTCATGGGGACGGACGCTGCGGCCGCTGCAAAAAGTGCCGTGGGCCGCGGTCTGTGGTCATTCTCCGGAGCTGCCAGGTCTGGGGACGGCCCGGCCCGTCCGACCTGTGCCTACAAGCCGACGATGATCTGCACCAGCAGCACCTTGGCGATCATTCCGACGGCGAAGAGCGCGGTGAATCCCGCGCCCAGGCGCTCGTCGTCCACCTTGGAGTTGCCGAAGGCGAGGATGGCCGGCTGGCTGATGAATCCGGACAGCAGGCCGGCCGCCCGCACCGGGCTCACGCCGAAAAGCCTTGCCACGCCTGTCATCACCAGGTCGGTGATCGCCACCACCAGTACTCCGGTGACGACGATGCGCAGCCCCAGGACGCTGAATGCCTGGGATGCGAAGGCTTGGCCGGACGCGAGCCCGGTCGCAGCGAGGAACAGCAACAACCCGAGCTGCCGAATGGTCAAGTTGGCCGAGCTCGGCAGGCCCCACACGATGGGCCCGGTGCGTTCAATCCGGCCGAGCACCATACCGACGATGAGCGGCCCGGCCGCGGCCCCGAGACTCAGCTTGATCCCGCCGGGCAGTGGGACGGCGATCAGCCCGATTGCCAGGCCGAGGGCCAGTCCGATGCTCAAGCTGAGCGCGTCCACCTCGCTGACCCGGCGTTCGGAGTCGCCGAGGTAATGATTGACGTCGGACATCGTCCGGCGTGGAACAACGACCCGCAGCCGGTCGCCGAGTTCCACGACCAGATCGTCGCGCGCGAGCAGCTCGGTGTCGCCCCGGCGGACCCTGGTGATGATCCCGTTGTACCGGTGCGGGATGTCCAGGCTGCCGACGGTGCGACCGGCGATCATCGGGTTGGAGATCAGGATGCGCCGGAAATCCACATCCGAACGGTCGTGAGCAAGGTGTTTGGTCGCCCGGTGGCCCAGGAAGTCGACCGCCGCGGTAACGTGTTCCGCTGCGCCGATGATCACCACCCGGTCGTCGCGCTCGAATTCCTCGTCCTCCCGGACCACCCTGGTGACGCCGTCCCGGCACAGATAGGAAAACCGGATCAGGTGCTCCCGGAACCCAGGAACATCTTCCATCGGAACGGGATGCTCCACCACGATGGTCAGGTCCACCAGGGGCTGGCCGGCCAGCAGGGGTGGATCCTTGGGCGACCGCCAGGCCCGATTGAGGATGATCGAAACCGCCACGATGGTGATCACGACCCCGACCGGGTAGGTCAGTGCGTACCCGACAGCCGGCTCGTTGCTGGCCGCCTTGCCGGTCGCCGCAGCGAGTGCCGGCGTACTGGTCATCGACCCGGCGAATGCCCCGCCCTGAAGCGCCGAGTTCAACCCCATGACCCTCCCGACCACCAGCATCACACCGGTCGCGAAGGCCAGCACCACCACCGCGCTCATCATCACTGGCAATTGGCGGCGCAGGCTGCTGAAGAAGGTCGCGCCCGAGGCAAGGCCGACGGTATAGACGAACAGCGCCAGGCCGAGTGGACGGATCAGGTCCAGACCCTGCCCGAGACGTGGATCCAGAGCGCCCACCGCGAGCCCGACGAACAGCGCACCTGCCGGTCCCAGCTTGACCGGACCAAAGGGGATGATGCCGACCAGCGTCCCCAGGGCGATCACGATCATGATCGTCAGGAGCTCGCTGCTTGCCAGGATGTCGAGCATGACGGCGGCAGCTACAGTCCGAGTGAGGCCGCGACCGCCCGAACCTCCCTGGCAGACTTCTGTAGGAGGCCGATCTCCTGGTCACTCATCGGGACGTCCAGCATGGTGGCCACGCCGCCACGATTGACGATGGACGGCAGCGAGAGGCAGACGTCGGTGATCCCGTATCTGCCGTCCACCAGGGAGCTCACCGGTTGCACGCTGTTCTCGTCCCGCAGGATCGCTTCGATGACCCGGGTGGCCGCCAACCCCACTGCGTAGTTGGTGGCGCCCTTTCCGCGGATGATGCGCTCTGCCGCGGTCACCACTTCCCGGGCGATCCGATCCCGCGCCGCGTCGTCCAGTCGATTTCCGCCGGGCATCGAGAAGTCCTGCACCGGCACTGTTCCCACCGTCGCACTGCTCCACAGCGCGAACTCAGAATCCCCGTGCTCACCGGCGATGAACGCGTGAACGCTCGGGGACGCGACACCCAGGTGCCGGGCTATCAGGTCGCGCAGCCGGGCAGAGTCCAACACCGTCCCACTGCCGAGTACCCGATTCGGCGGGAGGCCGGAGAACTTCTGCGCCGCCAGAGTCAGGACGTCGACCGGATTTGTCACCATCACGATGACGGCGTCGGGAGCGACGTTCAACAGTCGGGGGATCAGTGCGCGGCAGATGTCGACGTTGGTGCCGGCCAGTTCCAGGCGGGTCTGGCCGGGCTTCTGTTTGGCGCCGGCGGTGATCGCCACGACGTCCGCGCCACCGCAGATCGAGACGTCGTCGGAGCCGCTGACGTCGGCGGGCGGGCAGAACAGCAGACCGTGCCGCAGGTCGAGCACCTCGGCCTCGACCTTGGCCGCGTTCATGTCGTACAGCACGACATCATGCGCGACGCCCCGGATCAGGCTCGCGTAGGCGAGCGTCGCGCCGACTGCGCCGGCGCCGACGATGGCCACCTTGTTCCGACGAAGTGCGTTCCCGGTCATGCGGGTTACCGTAGCGACGCAGGGTGCGAACGACCCGGGTCGAAGGTCCCGGCTTCCGGGTCTCCGGCCGGCCGCGCGGTGCGGACAACAGGTGCAGCCTGCAGGCTCGCGCCGTTAGTTCTGATCACCTCGGCGTACCAGTGGAACGACTTCTTCGGGTACCGCGCGAGCGTGCCGGAGCCGTCATCGTTGCGGTCGACATAGATGAACCCGTAACGCTTGCTCATCTGTGCGGTGGATGCCGACACCAGGTCGATGCACCCCCACGAGGTGTAGCCGATCATCTCGACACCATCGGCGATCGCTTCGCCGGCCTGAACCAGGTGATCATGGTGATAGGCGATCCGGTCATCGTCGAGAACCGTCTTCCCGCCGTTGAAATCGACGAGCCGATCGACGGCGCCGAGGCCGTTCTCGACGATGAACAGGGGCTTCTGCCACCGGTCCCAGAAGTCGTTGAGCACGATTCGGAGGCCCTGCGGGTCGATGGTCCAACCCCATTCGGACGTCTCCAACATCGGGTTGGCCGTTCCGCCGAAGATGTTCCCCCGGTGGTCTGCCTTCTTGGACTCGTCGGCAGTCTCGCACAGGCTCGAGTAATAGCTGAACGAGACGAAATCCACCGTGTGACGCAGGATTTCGCGATCAGCGTCGGTGATGACCAATTTCACACCCGCTTCCCGCAGGGTGCGCAGGAAGTAGCCCGGGTACTCGCCGCGGCAGTGGATGTCACCGAACGCCTGGTTGGCGTGTTGCGCGTGCATCGTTGCCAGCACGTCGTCAGGGTGCGGCGTCAACGGGTAGGTCGGCATCGCCAAGATCATGCAGCCGACCCTGGCGTCGGGGATCATCTCGTGCGCGATCCTGGTGGCCAGCGCGCTGGCCACCAGTTCGTGATGGACGGCCTGGTAGAGATCGGTTCTGGACAGTTGGTCCTTCGGTGTGTCGATGCCGCCCGACATGAACGGCTCGTGCAGCACCGAGTTGATCTCGTTGAAAGTCAGCCAGTACTTCACCCTGTCGCCGAAACGCTCGAAGACCACGCGGCAGTAGCGCTCGAAGAAGCCGATCAGCTCCCGGGCTGTCCAGCCGTTGTACTTCAGCGCCAGATTCAGTGGTGTCTCGTAGTGCGACAGCGTCACCAGTGGTTCGATGCCGTGCCGTGCCAGTTCGTCGAAAAGCCGATCGTAGAACGCGAGACCGGCCTCGTTGGGGCGGTCGTCATCACCGTTGGGGAAGATACGGGACCAGGCGATGGACGTCCTGAAAACGGTGAACCCCATCTCGGCGAACAACGCGATGTCCTCGACGAAGCGGTGATAGAAGTCGATTCCAACGAGCTTGAGATTGTCAGGGGTGGGCCGATCGGTGCGCGGCCCCTGGATGCCCTGGGGCATCACATCCTGGATCGACCAGCCCTTCCCGTCGCTCTCGTACGCACCTTCGCACTGGTTTGCTGCAACGGCCCCGCCCCAGAGGAAGCCCGCGGGAAACGGTCCGACAGCGCCTCCGGTCATCCGCTCTCCTGTCATCCGGTCGTGTGGCGGGTCAGACGGGCTCCGGAGTGGCGGCGAGTTGCCCGCGCATCTCGCCGGCATACTGGTCGGCGTTCGGACCGGCGATCAGGTGATACGTCCCATCGCCGACGGCGACCATGCCGGCAATTCCGGCTGCTCTGAGGGCCGCCTCGTCGACAGCGCTGGGATCTCTCACCTTGACCCGCAGCCGTGTTTCCGCTGCCGCCTCGACCTTCTTGACGTTGGTGTTGCCGCCCAGCCCAGCGAGGAAGTCCCTCGCTTTCTCCGCCGCCATCGGGTCACGCAGTTTCGGCTCCACACCTGGTGCCTCGTAGACAACCTCGGCGATGGCGTCGTCGCTGAGTTCGGCCTCGTCACCTGCCACCTTGAGGTATTCCTCGATATCGGTCTTGAGGTTCTCCGAGCGGGTACCGAAGATTGCCTGCATGTTGTCCCCGACCACGAGGACGCCCGCGGCCCCCAGCGCCTTGAGTTTCTTGGTGTCGGCCTTGCCGATCTCGTGCACCCCCACGCGGAGGCGGGTGATGCAGGCGTCCAGATCCTTGATGTTGCTCCGGCCGCCGAAGGCCAGCACCAGTTGTTGGGCGAATCGGTTCGCGGAGTCGGAGATGGCTTCCCCGACGTCGACGTCGTCGTCCTCACGTCCCGGTGTCTTCATCTTCAGGAGTCTGATCAAGCCGTAGAAGACGACGAAATAGATGACGAAATAGATTGGCCCGACGATCAGCACGAGCCACGGTTTGATGCCGTTGGCGAAGAAGAGAACATAGTCGATCCCGCCCTGGGAAAACGTGTAGCCGAGCCGACCACCCAACAGGTACATGACCGTGAACGCGGACCCGTACAGGAGGGCGTGCACCACATACAGCAGCGGAGCGACGAACAGGAAGGAGAATTCCAGCGGTTCGGTGATGCCGGTCAGGAAGCTGGTCAGGGCCGCGGCCAGCATGATCGATCCGATCTTGACCCGGTTCTTCGGCTTTGCGGACAGGTAAATCGCCAGGGCGGCCCCGCAGAGTCCGAACATCTTGACCAGGAACCCTCCGCCGAAGATTCCGGACTCCGGGTGGCCGCGGAAGAAGCAGGTGAGGATGCCAGAGCAGTCGGGCCAACCACCGATGTTGACTTCGAAGAAGAATGGTGCATTCCAGATGTGGTGCAGGCCGAAGGGCAGCAACGCGCGTTCGACCACGCCGTAGACGAAGACCGCTACCGGCGCGTTCGCACTGATGACCTCGCTGGCCGTGTTCTTGATGAAATCGCCGATCGGCGGCCACAGGAACGCCAGCACGAAGCCAAGGGCGATCGCAGCGAAGGAGGTGACGATCGGGACGAACCGCTTGCCGGCGAAGAAGCCCAGGTAGGGCGGCAGCTTTATCCGGTAGAAGCGGTTGAACAGCGTCCCAGCGATGACACCGACGATGATGCCGCCGAAGACGCCCGTGTTCAGCGTCTGCAATCCCAGAACGGCCGTGGTGTCGATGCCCCGGGCTTCGGCGATCACGCCGGCTGTGGCGGTCATCACCAGGTAGCCGACGGTCGCCGCGAGCGCCGCCACGCCGTCGTTCTTCGCCATGCCGAGGGCAACGCCGATCGCGAAGATCAGGCCCAGGTTGGCGAAGATCGGGTCGCCGGCCGCTACCAGCACCTTCAGGAAAACATAGACCGGCTCGGCGACAACCCCGGCGGCGACCGGGTCACCGAGGACGACGGCCGGCGGGTTGGCCAGGCACGCGACCTTATCGCCGGCGACGGCGACACCGTCGACGGTGCAGTACCCGGCATCGATCGCCGCCTGGTTGAAATTGCCGACGAAGGCGCCGCCGACGCCCAGCATGATTCCGGCGACCGGTAGCACCGCCACGGGCAGCATGAGCGACTTCCCGAGCTTCTGCAGGAAGCCGAAGAAGTCACTCCAGATCTTCTTCAACGGGTTCGGTGCCTTGGCCTCGGTCGTGGTGGGCGAAGTCTCAGCCGCACCGGTAACAGCTGTGGTCATCGGGGTTCCTTCCGCGAACGGTCGGGTGGTAATACGGCTCAGGCTTCGTCGTCGTCGGTCTTGACCAGGGCGCGGACCGAGGCGGCGGAGTCCTGGGTGAGGGCGCGGGCGGCCAGTTCCCGGCAGTCCGCGAGGGAGAGCAAACGGATCTGCGCCTTGACCGCGGGGATGGCCGGGACGCTGACACTGAGCTCGTCGACGCCCAGGCCGACCAGAAGTGGCACGGCCTGCGGGTCGGACGCGATGCCCCCGCAGACGCCGACCCACTTGCCTGCCGCGTGAGCGGCAACGACTGCCTGGCCGATCAATGCGAGTACGGCCGGGTTCAGGCCATCCACCTGCGGCGCGAGTCTGGGATGACCGCGGTCCATCGCGAGGGTGTACTGCGTGAGGTCGTTCGTCCCGACAGAGAAGAAATCGACCTCCGCAGCGAACTGGGCGGCCATCACGGCGACCGACGGCACCTCGACCATGATCCCGATGGGCACGGGTGCGACGCCGAGGGCGACCCGCTCCTCCTCGAAAATGGCCTTGGCCAACCGGAAGTCCTCGATGGTGGAGATCATCGGGAACATCACATGGATCGATGCGCCGGCGTCGACGGACCGTAGGATCGCCCGGGCCTGCGTACGCAGCAACTCCGGGCGGTCGAGGCCGACCCGGATGCCGCGCATGCCGAGGAACGGGTTCTCCTCCTGCGCGATCGGCAGGTAGGGCAGCGGTTTGTCGCCGCCGACGTCCAGTGTGCGGATGACGAGCGGCTGGCCGGGACGGAGCGCCTTGGCGATGTCGGTGTAGATCGACGCCTGCTCGGCCTCGCTCGGCGCTTTTCGGCGTTCGAGGAAGACGAACTCCGAGCGCAGCAGGCCGACGCCTTCGGCGCCCTTCGTCATGGCCGCCCGGGCATCCTCCAGCCCACCGATGTTGGCGACGATCTCCAGGTGATGGCCGTCCAGCGTGTCGGCTCGCTCGTCAGCGTGGGCGAGTTCGACGGCCCGCCGTTCCAGGTGTCTGGCCTGGCGCCGCCGGATCCGCTCGACCTGCTCCTCGGTGACGTTCATCTGCAGGGTGCCGGCTGCTCCGTCGAGGATGACCCGGGTGCCGTCGACGATGTCCAACACGCGCGGGTCGATACCTGCCACCGCGGGGATGTCCAGCGCCCGGGCCAGGATTGCGACGTGCGAGGACGCTCCACCCGCCGTCGTGCAGAAGCCCACCACCCTGGTCGGGTCCAGCGACACCGTGTCCGATGGAGTCAGATCCTCAGCGACAAGGACCGATCCTACGGGGATCTCGGCCTGCTCACGGCGCTGTCCGGTGATCTCCTGCAGGACCCGCTGACCGACATCGCGGACGTCGACGGCGCGCCCGGCAAGGATCTCGCTCTTGAGCCCCGCGAGGCGGTCGGCGTACCGCTGGTAGGCCTTGCGCCATGCGAAGGCTGCCGTCTTGCCCTTGTCGATTCCGCTCATTGCCAGGTCCATCAGGTCCGGGTCCCGCAGGATCTCCCGATGGGCGGCGAAGATGGCGGCCTTGTCGGCGTCCGCCTGGTTGTTCAGCCGGTCCTCCAGCGCCTCGAGTTGGACCATCGACCTGTCGATGGCGTCGTTGAGGCGTCGGCGCTCACGGTGTCGGTCGCTGGAATCCTCCGCCACCTCGAAGTCCTCGTGCCGTACCTGCACGACGGTGCCCACGCCCAGGCCGGGCGATGCGGCAACGCCCAACAGCACGTTCGGGTCCTCGGAACGGCGCCGCGGCGCCGGTGCGGCCGGAACAGGGGCGGCGACCGGCTCTACCGGTTCGGCGCCTGCCTCGGCGATCGGGACGACGCCTTCCTCGCCCAGACCCGCGGTGATCTGAGCAGCCAGTTCCGCAACTGCTGCCTCGGCATCCTTGCCGAAGGCGATGACCTGCACCTTGTCGCCATAGCGAACCTCCATCCCCATGATCGCCATGACGCTCTTGGCGTTCGCCCGGTCGTCTCCGCGCTTCAGCGAAACCTCGCTCTCGTACTGCGCGGCGAGGTTGGACAGCACGGCGGCCGGCCTGGCGTGCAGGCCAACCGGGTTGGGTACCAGGATCGCGTCCGAGGTCACCTTCCGGCCGATCGGCTTCGCCGCGACGCCCGCTGCTTCCGCAACGACGGCGAGGGTTGCGACCGCGACGACATCGCGACCCGCGGTGACGATGCCCGAGCGGGGCGCGAAGCTCGACAGCAGGTCCGAGTTGGCGATCACCATCTGTGTCAGAAGGCTTTTCGCGTTCGTGGCGACGGCATCGAGATCGAAGGTGATGAGTTCGTCACCGGCATGCACCTGGTCGCCCACCTTCACCTTGACCGCGAAGCCCTCGCCCTTCATGTGCACGGTGTCGAGCCCGATGTGGGTGAGCACCTCCAGGCCCTCGGCGGACCGGATCGTCAGCGCGTGCGCTGCCGGGTGGATGTGGATCACTTCGCCGTCGCAGGGTGCGACCAGCACATTGCTCAGGGGGTCGATCGAGATACCTTCGCCGACCATTTTCTGCGCGAAGACCGGATCCGGAACCTGTTCGATCGGGACCAGGACCCCGGTGACCGGGGCCACCAGCGAAACTGTGGTGACTGCTGGAGCTGAGACTGGCGTGGACATTAGCTGTCCTCTCGCTCGCTTCGCCGTCTTGGTCGGCGGAGGATTTCTGAACCATAGCGAGATGTCCCGGTCTGCACACTTTATCGCTTTTGGTTCTTTCCCGAACAAAAGGATTCGGCACCGTTCGGGGCGCGGCGACCACGCGGTGGGAGAGCATGCGGCTGATTCAGAGAGGTCGGGCCATTTACCCGTTGCTCTCGGTGACTCCGAGCCGACCGGCCAACACTTCGATGATCGGCCGCAGGTCCATCCACCACTGATGGAGCGGGCGGCGGTTCTCCCAGTCCGCGAGTTCCTCCGAGCGCCGCAGTGACAACACCCGTACCCGGCCCTCGCTCAGTCCGATGACCGCACCGCCCGTCTGGCCGGTGTCGATTTCGTTGCTCAACCAGTCGATCGAATGGGCGGCCAGCCTGGTGCCCAGGACCCTGTCGAACGGCGTGGGAGTGCCACCCTGCTGCGTTTGACCCAGTACCACTTCGCGGGCGTCGAACAATCCGCGACTCTCCTGCTCGAACAGCCTGCACAGGAAGTCGCTCGTATACATCGCACTGGCTTTTTCGTTCATCACGGTCAGGAACAGGCGTTGTCCGACGCGGAAGCTGTCAACCATTCGCGCGACGTCGCGGGAGAGGTCGCGCAGGGCGATTCCTTCTTCGGGCAGGTAAACCCTGACCGCCCCACCGGCCAGTCCGCCCATCAGGGCGAGGTAGCCACAACGCCCGCCCATCGTTTCGACCACGAAGCAACGCCGGGACGCGGTGCCGGCCTGGCGGACCCGGTCGATGGAGTCGACGATCAGGTTGAGCGCGCTGTCGGCGCCCACGGACAGCTCAGAGTTGGGGATGTTGTTGTCGATGGTCGCAGGCAGGCAGATTGTCGGGATCCGGAACGCCGGGTACCGCTCGCGCTCGTTGTTCAGGGTGTGCGCCGCCTGGAACGCATCCCATCCGCCGATGATCAGCAGCCCGTCGACCCGGGACTGCTCTAGGCCGCGACCGATGGCATACAGGTCATTGACGGTCGGTACGGTGCGGCTGATGCCGAGTTCGGCGCCGCCGCGACTCGTCCAGCCTTCGACATCACCCCACTTCAGCTGGCGGATGTCACCGTCGATCAGCCCACGGAAGCTGTTCTTCACACCCAGCATGATGTGGCCGCGATCCAGCCCGAGCCGGACAGCGGCGTGTGCGGCGGCGTTCATCCCCGGGGCGAGTCCTCCGCAGTGCAGAACGGCGATCCGGGTCGACCGGTCCCTTGCCTGCGTGCTGGGCAGCGCGTGCGAGATGGAGTGGAAGACATGCACCATCTCGGTGTACGAGTCGCCGCGCATCGCCAGCGCGGTGTCGTAATCCGTGGCGGTGATGAGTTCCGCGACTTCCCTCGTCTTCGAGACGGCCAGCTTCAGCGGCACTCTGCACACCCGGTTGTACTGGATGCCGATCAGTTGGGGGGTGCTGCGCGGAGTGGCGGCCATCACCTCTTCGACGGCCGTATATCCCAGGATGGAACTCATCGAGCGGTCGAACGCGCTGGGGGCACCGCCCCGCTGGACGTGGCCCAGGATCGTCACCCGGGTGTCCTCTCCGAGTCGGTTCTCCAGCAGCTGGCGAACCTGTTCGCTGCTGATCGGCGTGTTGTCGCAGTCGTGGGCCCCTTCGGCGACGATGACGATGTTGTTCCGGCGGCCCGCGGCGCGGCCGTTCTTCAGCACCTCGCAGAGGTCGTCTTCCCAGCCCGGACGTTGGGGGTCTTCAGGGATGAGCACGTAGGCCGCGTCACCGGCGATCGCGCTCATCAGTGCCAGGTAACCGCAGTGCCTGCCCATCACCTCGACGACGAAGCTGCGTTGGTGGCTGGCCGCGGTGGATGCGATGGCGTCGATCGCCTCGACGATGCGATGCAATGCCGAATCAGCGCCGATGGTCATCTCGGTGCCCATCATGTCGTTGTCGATCGACCCGACGAGTCCGGCGATCATCAGCGCAGGATGGGCGTCGGCGACCTCCTTGGCGATCGCCTGCCGGTCGAGCAGCTCACCGACCAGCTTCGGCCACTCCTCGCGGAGCAGATCCGCTCCGGACAGGCTGCCGTCGCCGCCCACAACGATCAATCGGTCGATGCCGTGGTGCAACAGATTGAGTACGGCGCGGCGCCGGCCGTCACGCCCGCGGAAGTCGACCGACCTCGCCGTGCCGATGGCGGTACCGCCCCGATTGAGGATCCCGCTGACGTCGTCCCAGTTGGCCGGCCGGATGCTGTCACCGCCGTCGACCAAACCCTGATAGCCCTCGTACACGGCGAAGATCTCGGCTCGGTGATGCAGCGCCGTCCGGACCACCGCCCGCACAGCGGAGTTCATTCCCTGGGCATCGCCACCGCTGGTCAGGACCGCCAGTCGGACCTTGCGTGGATTCTCCATCTCACGACTCCGATCGCCCATACCGCCCAAATCCTACGACCCAGGGGAAGGCCTCAGCGCTCGTCGATCCATCGGGTGACGGTCGGTCGATAGGCCAGCCGCAGAACGATCACGGGCACCGCCGCGAACACCACCGCAGGCACCAGGACCGACTGCAGGGAGAGCGGTTGTCCCGAGTCGGACCGGGAGTCGATCCACCCCCACACCACGAAAGCCACCATCAGCACCAGCCACGCCACTGACCCGATCAGCAGTGCGGTACGGCTACCACCGAGCATCTGGATACCGCCGACGAGCCACACCACACCGATCGGCGCGATGACGGCAAGCAGCCAGGCCATGCCGTTGTCGATCGCAGACCCGAGTTGGACGAACGAACCAATGATGATCTGCGCACCCACCACGATCCCGATGACGGCCGCCGCCAGTGCTGCCCCGGGTCGTGGTGGCGTCGCCGGACGGGCACTCGATCTGGCGGTCATCGCACACCCCGCAATCTTCGGTCAGTCATCGTTCGGATACCGAGCACGGCCTTCAGACGAGAAAGCCGTCCCAGATGGAGTCCTCGGAGATGTACTCCTGCAGCCTGGCCACTGCGCCCGGCTCGGACAGCACAGTGTGGTAACCGGGCTTGATCGTCGTCGCGAGCCGAACGGCCTCCGTGAAAGTCGCCCGGTCCAAGGGGTGCTCGGCCAGGAACGCGGAGAAACCGGTTTCGGCGAGCACCTGGATCACCGTGTGGTGAGCCGGGTTGTTCTGCAGCCAGGTGGTCGCGATGGTGGCGACGCCGACCTGCTCGCCGTGCATCCTGGGCTGGTCGGCAACTTGGTCGTACGCGTGCGAGATCAGGTGCTCACTGCCGGAAGCGGGCCGCGACGACCCGGCAACCTCCATCGCCACTCCGCTCATCACCAGGGCACCGCATACCAGTTGAAGGAAGGCGAGATCGTCGATCGCCTTGACCGGATGGTTGACCAGATTGTCGACGCTCTGCATGGCGATCATGGCCGAGAAGTCGTTCAGAGGTTCACCTGTCGCATGGTATGAGCGCTTCCAATCCGCGATGGCGCTGTACTTGGAGATCAGGTCCCCGATGCCGGAGTAGGTGAACCGGGGCGGGGAGTTCCGGATCACGGTGGTGTCGATCACGACGCCGAACGGAATGGTCGCCGGAGCGCTGATCCGACGGCCGTCGGACCGCAGGCTCGCCCCCGGGGAGGCGAAGCCGTCGTTGGTGATTGCGGTCGGCACCGCGATCACCGGCAGGCGGTTGAGGAACGCGACGTACTTACCGACATCGACCGCGACCCCGCCGCCGACGGCGACGATCGCCTCGCTGCCTCGCGGTAGGTGAAAGGCGGTGCTGACGATGTCTTGGACGTCGTTGCTGTGCACGGTCTGCTGGGTCAGCACGGCGATCTCAGAGGATGCGAGCGAGATCCGGACATTCTGCCCGACCAAGTCCTCGATGCCATCTCCATAGAACAGCACTATTCGATCAAAGCCGTTCTTGCGCAGGTACTTTCCTAATTTGAACAAGGCGTCGGGTTTGATGCGCAGCAGCGATGGGATGCGAATGTCCATCACGGGTCCCGGCGGGTGATGTCGGCTGGGACGATATCGGCGACGCTGTCGTAGACGAAGGTCGGGCGGTAGGGGAAGCGGGCGGCGGTGGCCCGGGTGGACACCCCGGACAGAACGAGGCAGGTCTGCATACCGGCCTCCATTCCACCGACGATGTCGGTGTCCATCCGGTCACCGATCATCACGCAGTCCTCGGCCGGCACCTCGAGCATCCGCCTCGCGTAGATCATCATCAGCGAGTTGGGTTTGCCGACGATGTACGGACTCATCCCGGTGGCCGCCGCGATCGATGCGAGCAGTGCGCCGGCCGCGGGTTCGGTGCCGCCCTCGACCGGATCGACGAGGTCGGGGTTGGTGCCGATGAACTTCGCACCGTCGCCGATCAATTGCGCAGCCTTGCGCAACATCGGAAATCCGAACGAAGCCGTCTTACCGACGACCACATAATCGGGGCTGTTCTCGGTGATCGAGTAGCCGATCTTGTACAGCTCAGCAGACAGTCCGCCGCCACCGATGACATAAGCGGTGCCATGCGGGTTCTGGGATGAGAGGAACTCGGCGGTGGCCATCGCGGACGTGATGAAGTTCCGTTCCGTCAGATCCTGTATGCCCAGCCCGGCGAGCTTGCGGACCAGATCCAGGGGCGTCTGTTCAGAATTGTTGGTGAGGAACACCAACCCCGCGCCGGCGGCCCGCAGTCGGTCGATGAAACCCTGAGCGCCCGGTACCACGTTCTGGCCACGGTAGATGACGCCGTCCATATCGGAGATCACGCCCAGCGTGTTCATTCCCGCCTCCCGGCCGACCCCGTGCCCGAGCTGCCGTTCGGGACGAGCCAGCATGGAGGCTACCGCGGTCGACCGATCGTCGGTCTGATCCGGGTCGGGGCTACCGGATCGAGAGGGTGCAGGGTGAGCGGGCGACGAGAATCGAACTCGCATCATCAGTTTGGAAGACTGAGGCTTTACCACTAAGCTACGCCCGCCTTTGCACCCGCCGGTGGCCGATGCGCCATTGATGCTATCCCATTCCGCTACGCTTCCAGATGCGCACCGGGCTCGCCGGGTGCGGGCGCCGGGGTGTAGCGCAGCTTGGTAGCGCATCCGCTTTGGGAGCGGAAGGCCGCAGGTTCAAATCCTGTCACCCCGACCACCGCCGGCGAGCTGCCGGTGCCGGTGTGCTCCGTCGCGCCGGATCTCCACGGCGTTGACGCGCGGCGCCCGGCAGTCGGCCGCTGGCCTAGAATCGACGGCGGCTCTGCCCGGCGGCGCCGCCGTCCAATGGTGGCGTCCTGTCCCGGGTCGGCCCACGCGCTCCGCGCACGCACGCAGACCACCACCATCGAACGATCCGCCAGCACCAGCCAGCCCCCGAGGAGTACCGCACGTGAAGAGCACCGTCGAGCACCTGAACCCGACCAGGGTGAAGCTCACCGTCGAGGTTCCGTTCGACGAGCTCAAACCACATTTCGACAAGGCCTACGGCGTCCTCGCCGGGCAGGTCCGGATCCCGGGCTTCCGCCCGGGTAAGGTCCCCGCCCGCATCCTGGATGCCCGGCTCGGCCGCGGCACCATCCTGACCGAGGTCGTCAACGAGGCCGTACCGGTCAAGTACGGCGAGGCGATCGCGGACGCCAACCTCAGCGTGCTGGGCCAGCCGGAGATCGAGGTCACCCGGATCGACGACGGTGACGCCCTCGGCTTCACTGCCGAGGTCGATGTCCGCCCGGAGTTGACGCTGCCGTCGCTGGACGACGTCGCGGTGACCGTTGACGACGTCGAGGTGACCGAGGCCGACATCGACGAGCAGGTCGAGGCGCTGCGCGACAGGTTCGCCACCACGACCGTGGTCGAGCGGCCGGCCGCCGACGGCGACTCGGTCAGCATCGACCTGACCGCCAGTGTGGCTGGCGAGGTGCTCGAGGACGCCACCACCGAGGGCCTGACGTACACCGTCGGTGCCGGCGACCTGGTCGAGGGCATGGACGACGCGGTGACCGGGCTGTCCGCCGGCGAGAGCGCGACCTTCCCGACAGTGCTCGTCGCCGGCGGCTACGCGGGCCGGGAGGCCGAGGTCACCGTGACGGTGCAGTCGGTGTCCGAGCGCGCGCTTCCCGAGGTCGACGAGGAGTTCGCCCAGCTGGCCAGCGAGTTCGACACGGTCGAGGAGCTGCGGGCCGATCTGGCCGACAAGATCCGGCGGGTCAAGAACCGGACGCAGGCGGCCGACGCCAGGGACAAGGTGCTCGAGGCCCTGCTCGACGTCACCGAGATCCCGACACCTGAGACGATCGTCGACGCGGAGTTCAAGTCCCGCGAGCACGACGCTGTGCACGCCTTCGACCACGACGAGGATGCGCTGAACGCGCACGTCGAGAGGGAGGGTCAGACCCGCGAGGAGTTCGACGCCGAACTGCGCGACAGTGCCGTCAAGGCCGTCAAGGTGCAGTTGCTGCTCGATGCGCTGGCCGAGGACCAGCAGGTCGGCGTCAGTCAGGAGGAGTTCACCGAGCGGGTGCTGTACAACGCCCAGCGGCTGGGTGTCTCGCCCGACGAGTACTTCTCCCGTCTGCAGGAGGGCAACCAGCTCGGGGCGGTCTTCGCCGAGGTGCGCCGCGGGAAGGCGCTGGCCGGCGCCGTCGAGAAGGCGACCGTCACCAACGCCTCAGGCGACGTGCTCGACGTCGCCGCCCTGTTCGGCGTCGAGACCGTCACCGACGAGGAGCGGCTGGCCGAAGCGCTGGAGGAGGCGCAGTCCTCCGCGGAGAGCGGGCTGACCGTGACCGAGCAGGTCGCCGCGGAAGAGCTGGCGGAGGAGATCGTCTCCGAGGCCGTTGCGGAGGAGCTGGCCGCAGAGATCGTCGACGCCGAGATCGTGGAAGAGGTCGCTCAGGACGACAGCGAACCCCGTAGCTGACCCGCCCGCCGGCGGTCACGCCGTCAGCGAACAGGGGACGGTTCTGCCATCGTGCGGGGCGCGCCAGTGGTTACTGTCGGATGAGATTCCCACCGGGGCCGGCCTGTTTGCCGGCCGAGAAATGCCGAATCCAACCAGCATCTCTTGCAGATGTGGGTCATCGAAGAGGAGTTGTCCGTGAGCCACCGTCACCCGCTCGCCGGCTCGAGGGCCCTTGAGGCCGTCCAGAGACTGGAAGCGATCGCCCCGGGGCTCAGTGCCCCCATGATGCGCGGAACACCGGGCATGTCGCTGTCGGACTCGGTGTCCGAGCGACTGCTCCGCGAACGGATCATCCTGCTCGGCTCCGAGGTGCGCGACACCAACGCCAACGAGATCACCTCCCAGTTGTTGTTGCTGGCGGCGGAGGATCCCGAGAAGGACATCACCCTCTACATCAACTCCCCGGGCGGCAGCGTCACCGCGGGGATGGCCATCTACGACACCATGATGTGGATCGAACCGGACGTCGCCACGACGGCGATGGGGTTGGCCGCATCGATGGGTCAGTTCCTGCTCACCGCGGGTGCGAAGGGTAAGCGCGCCGCGCTGCCGCACACCCGGATCCTGATGCACCAGCCGAGTGCGGGCGTCGGCGGTACCGCCGCGGACATCGCGATCCAGGCGGACATGCTCACCAAGTCCAAGCGCGAGCTGACCGAGCTGCAGGCGCTGCACACCGGCCAGCCGATCGAGCGGATCGAGATCGACCAGGACCGCGACCGCTGGTTCACCGCTCAGGAGGCGCTCGAGTACGGCTTCATCGACAAGGTCGTCGCGCGCGCCGCTGACCCGTCGACCGACACCACCGCTCCCAGTCCGTCTCTGAAGAAGTGACCGGTTGATGTTCAAGCAGGACTCGAAGGAGACAACATCGTGACTACTGCCAATACCGGCCACCAGATGCCCGGCGGACTGGCTCACGGCAATGCGCTGAACCTGCCGCAGAGCCGGTACATCCTGCCGTCCTTCGTCGAGCGGACCAGCTACGGCGTCAAGGAGTCGAACCCGTACAACAAGCTGTTCGAGGAACGCATCATCTTTCTCGGCGTGCAGATCGACGACGCGTCCGCGAACGACGTCATGGCCCAGCTGCTGACGCTCGAGTCCACCGACCCGGACCGCGAGATCATCATGTACATCAACTCGCCGGGTGGTTCTTTCACCTCCATGACGGCGATCTACGACACCATGCAGTTCGTCCGCCCGCACATCCAGACGGTGTGCCTCGGACAGGCCGCCTCCGCGGCCGCCGTGCTGCTCGCCGCCGGTACCCCCGGACGTCGGCTGGCACTGCCGAACTCCCGCATCCTGATCCACCAGCCCGCCACCGAGGGGGTCTACGGCCAGGTGTCCGATCTGGAGATCCAGGCCAAGGAGATCGGCCGGATGCGGTCCGCGCTGGAGGAGATCCTGTCGCGGCACTCCAACAAGACCCCCGAAGAGGTCCGCAAGGACATCGACCGGGACAAGATCCTCACCGCGACGGAGGCCAAGGACTACGGCCTCATCGACAACGTGCTGGAGTACCGCAAGCTCGCCTGAACCTGGCGGGGCGACCGCCGCGTGCGGGGGGAACGGCCGGCCGAAGTTTTCGGTGACGGAATTCCCCCCGCCCGACGCGGTCGTGCGGATACCCTTGGCGGGGAAACGTCATGCCGGGGGTCGGATCCTGCCTTCGCCCTGGTGTGAACAGCCCGTGTCATCGCCGTCAAACCGGGACTGGCACGAGTCCAGCGGGTAACGTCAGCGGTCTCGGAAGTAGTCAATGCAGCGGGTCCCGAGGGGTCCCCGGCACAAGGGATCGAGAGGGCTCATGGCACGCATCGGTGATGGAGGGGATCTGCTGAAGTGCTCTTTCTGCGGAAAGAGCCAGAAGCAGGTGCGCAAGCTCATCGCCGGCCCAGGCGTGTACATCTGCGACGAGTGCATCGATCTGTGCAACGAGATCATCGAGGAAGAACTCGCCGAGACCAGTGAGGTCAAGCTCGACGAGCTCCCCAAGCCCACCGCGATCCGGGAGTACCTCGACCAGTATGTGATCGGCCAGGACGTCGCGAAGAAGGCGTTGTCCGTCGCCGTCTACAACCACTACAAGCGGATCCAGGCGGGCCCCGACCGTGGCCCCGAGCCCGTCGAGCTGGCCAAGTCGAACATCCTGATGCTGGGCCCGACGGGCTGCGGGAAGACCTATCTCGCGCAGACCCTGGCGAAGATGCTGAACGTCCCGTTCGCCATCGCCGACGCCACCGCACTCACCGAGGCCGGGTACGTCGGCGAGGACGTCGAGAACATCCTGTTGAAATTGATCCAGGCAGCGGATTATGACGTCAAGCGGGCCGAGACCGGAATTGTCTACATCGACGAGGTCGACAAGATCGCCCGCAAGTCGGAGAATCCGTCGATCACCCGCGATGTTTCCGGTGAAGGCGTCCAGCAAGCCCTGCTGAAGATTCTCGAGGGCACCCAGGCATCCGTGCCGCCGCAGGGCGGCCGCAAGCATCCGCACCAGGAGTTCATCCAGATCGACACCACCAACGTGCTTTTCATCGTGGCGGGCGCCTTCGCCGGCCTGGAGAAGATCGTCGGTGAGCGGGTCGGCAAGCGTGGACTGGGATTTGGTGCCGAGGTCCGCAGCAAATTCGAGATCGACGGATCAGACATTTTCTCCGACGTGATGCCGGAGGACCTGATCAAATTCGGGCTCATCCCGGAATTCATCGGCCGGCTGCCCGTCGTTGCATCGGTGACCAACCTGGACAAGGAGTCGCTGGTCAAGATCCTGACCGAGCCGCGCGACGCCCTGTCCAAGCAGTACCAGCGGCTGTTCGACATGGACGGTGTCGGGCTGGAGTTCGAGCCGGACGCGCTCGATGCCATTGCCGACGAGGCGATCCTGCGCGGCACCGGTGCCCGCGGTCTGCGGGCGATCATGGAAGAAGTCCTGCTTCCCGCGATGTACGAGGTGCCCGGGCGTGACGACGTCGAGCGGGTGGTCGTCAACGCAGAGACCGTACGTTCCAACGTGTACCCGACGATCGTGCCCCGGGCGCCCAAGCGGACCCCGCGGGAGAAGTCGGCCTGAGCCGGCCGGCGCCCCGCGCCGACCCGCCCCGGTCAGCCGCCGCAGTTCGCTGACAACCACGCATCGATGTTGCTCTGAGCGGTGCTGAACTCGTCGCTCCCGAAGATCTGCGACGCCTCGGACAGCGACTTGCCGTTGGCCGCCGTGGCGGCATCGGTCAGCACCTTGATGTCTCCCGCGAGTTCCGGCGGGACGTTGGCACTGAGCTCGGAGAGCGACTTGTTCAGGTCGCCGGCGTTGAAGCCTTCCGTCCCGCCGAACAGCGCCGGCAGCAGCGCGAGGCTGATGTTCGCGTAGGCGCTGGCGACGGACAGGCACTCGGAGCTGTATCCGGGAATGCTCAGATCGGTCAGCTCGCTGAGCTCGCTGGGGATGCTGAAGTCGGTCGGGATGCTGAGATCCGTCGGGATGCCCAGCTCCGTGGGGAGTTCATTGAGCAACTCGGTCAGGTCGGTCGCCCGGGCGGTGTCCTGCGCGGTCGTCTCGACACTCGTCGTCAGTTCCTGACCGGTACTGGCGGCGCTGGTCATCGTGGCGGCGGCTTCGGTGTTGGCCTGCGCCGACCCCTGGACGGAGGATCCGCACGCCGCGACCGCCAGGATGGTGGCCGCCCCGAGAGCGAGGGCGGCGGTGATGGTGAAACGAGACCTCATGTTCACTCCTGCGGACGCACACGGTGGGGAGAGCGGCTGGGCTCTCGGATCGTAGCCGCAGGAGCCTCGTGGTATGCCCCTTGATACCCACTGTTGTCCGAATCTCACCCATCGCCGGGGGAGCCGCGCCGGCCTCTCAGGCTCCCGATCCGGCGACCCGTCGCCCGCCGGCGTACAGGTTGAATCCGCGGGCCGAGGTGAACCCGATGAGCGTCAATCCGGCTTCCGAGGCGAGTTGCACCGCGAGCGAGGACGGTGCCGACACGGCGATCAGCATGCCGGCGCCGGCCAGCACGGCCTTCTGGACGAGCTCGAACGACGCCCGCGACGAGGTCAGCAGAGCATGGCCGGCGATCGGCAGGTCGTCGGCGAGAATCGCAGCGCCGATCACCTTGTCCATCGCGTTGTGCCGTCCGACGTCCTCGCGGATCGTGGAGATCTCGCCGTTGGGCGACGCCAACGCGCAGGCATGGACGCCACCGGTCTTCGCGAAGGCCTGCTGCCGCTCGCGCAGCCGGTCGGGAAGCGCGGCAATGACCTCCGGATCGAAAATCGGACCGTCGGGCGGGGTGTACCGGGTCGCCTTCTGCAGGGCCTCGATCGAGGCAGTCCCGCAGACACCGCACGCGGAACTGGTCACGAACGACCGCGGCGCGGCCGCCTGAGTGGCGGCGTCCGGGTCAGCGAGGGTCACGTCGAGCACGTTGTAGGTGTTCTGGCCCTCGGCGTCCACGCCGGCGCAGTACCGGACCGCCAGCACGTCGTCCTTGGCGGCGATGATGCCCTCGGCGTGCAGCAGACCGTGCACGAGTTCGATGTCGGCGCCCGGCGTCCGCATCGTCGTCGAGAGGGCGGTGCCGCCGATCCGGATTTCCAGCGGCTCTTCGCCGGCGACGGAGTCCGGACGGGAGACGAACGATCCGTCACGGTAACGGCGGACCGGCGTGCGGATGGTGACGCGGCTCACCGCTCCACCATGCCAGCACTCACCGCCGGACCATGCGGATCTCCAGGATGCCGACAGAGTCGGCGCGCTCTTCGCCGTCCGGGATGAAGTCGTGATGAACGTAGAAGGCACTCGCGCGCGGATTGTCCCGGTAGACCCAGAGGGATGCCGGTCCGTCGCCCACCACTGCCTGCAGGAGGTCGTCGGCCAGCCCGGACCCCTGATGTGCCTCGCGGAGGTAGATCGCATACAGCTCGCGCTCGACCGGCGCGTCCTCGTCCTTGGTCGGCCCGGCGATGGCGATCCCCACCACCTCGCCGTCCTCCTCGACCAGGAAGTGGTCGGCAACGCCGCTGTCGATCTCCTTGCGGCGACGCACCGCCATCTTCTTCACGTCGAAGTCGTCGAACCGTTCGGACCCCCACAACTCCGCATAAGCTTCGCGCCAGCACTCCAGATGGCAGGCCGCGAATGCCTCGGCGTCCTCTGGCAGTGCGCGGCGGATGGTGGGAGTCGGGCTCATACGACCACCTTTCGGCGACAATGTTGGGTGAGGCCGATGGTGTGCCCGATCCTGGCCTCGTTCATCGGGATCGGTTCGTGTTGGTCCAGGCTAGTGCACCCGGACATTCCGTTTTTCACGGTAGGTGGCACTCCGGCGCTGTTCTGCTGACAGCCGATTCCTGTTCACGCTCCGGCCACCTGACGTGCCGATACGCGCTCGACCTGCCGAGCCGGGTCGGCACCCCGGTGCGGCCGGCGTCCGCGCGCTTGTGCCTGCGGCCGGGCACCGGGTGGCACCATGTCGTGGTGCCCGTTTACCGCGACTCCGCTGTGGTGCTGCGGGTGACCAAGCTCGGCGAGGCCGATCGCATCGTCACCCTGCTCACCCGCAGGGAAGGCAAGGTGCGGGCCGTCGCAAAGGGCGTGCGGCGTACGAAGAGCCGGTTCGGCAGCAGGCTGGAGCCATTCAGCCACGTCGATCTACAGCTGTATGCGGGGCGGAACCTGGACATCGTCACCCAGGCGGTCACGCTCGATCCGTTCGGGCCGGTACTGGCGGCCGACTACTCCCGTTACACGTGCGCGACGGCCATCGTGGAGACCGCCGAGCGGCTCACCTCCGAGGAGCGCGAGCCGACGCTCCGGCTCTACCTGCTGGTGGTGTCCGCGTTGCGGGCGCTGGCGGAAACCGGCCGTGACCCGTCGCTGGTGCTGGACGCGTTCCTGCTCAGGGCGATGGCGCTGGCCGGGTGGGCGCCGGCCCTCAGCGAATGTGCGCGCTGCGGGAGTCCCGGGCCGCACAGCGCGTTCCACGTCGCCTCCGGCGGGCTGCTCTGCCCGCAATGCCGGCAGGCGGGTGCGATGGGCGCTGCGCGACCGGCGGCGGCGACGATCGAGCTGATGGCGGCGCTGGCCGGCGGGGATTGGCCGATCGCCGAGAACGCCGCCGGCGCGGCGCGACGTGAGGCGTCCGGGTTGGTCGCCGCCCTGTTGCAGTGGCACCTGGAACGGGCCCTGCGATCGCTGGGGATGGTGGACCGCGGATCCGATGACGGTGCGATCGCCGATCGGGCGGCGCTGTCGTGACGGCCCCCCGTCAACCCCGGCCGCACCCCAGCGGTGCGCGCCCGCCCGCGCTGCCGTCGGGGGCCGTGCCGGGGCACGTCGCACTGGTGATGGACGGCAACGGGCGCTGGGCCAAGCAGCGGGGACTGCCGAGGACGGAGGGGCACAAACGCGGTGAGGCGGCCCTGTTCGATGTGGTCGAGGGTGCCATCGAGATCGGCGTCACCCACCTGTCTGCGTACGCCTTCTCCACCGAGAACTGGAAACGCTCGCCCGACGAGGTGCGGTTCCTGATGGGCTTCAACCGGGACGTGATCCGCCGGCGCCGGGATGACATGCATTCGCTGGGGGTACGCGTCCGATGGGCGGGACGGCGACCGCGGCTCTGGCGCAGCGTGATCAACGAGCTGGAATACGCGGAGCAACTCACCCGGAACAACCGCGTCCTGACGTTGACGATGTGCGTCAATTACGGTGGGCGCGCCGAGATCGCGGACGCGGCGAAGGCCATCGCCGTCGAGGCGGCGGCGGGTCGTATCAACCCGGCAAAGGTGGACGAACGAATGCTGGCGCGCTATCTCGACGAGCCGGACATGCCCGACGTCGACATGTTCCTCCGGCCGTCCGGCGAGCAGCGGACCAGCAACTTCCTGATCTGGCAATCCGCCTATGCGGAACTGGTTTTCCAAGACACCCTGTTCCCGGACTTCGACCGCCGCGACCTGTGGCGCGCCTGCGAGGTCTACGCCTCCCGCCAGCGCCGGTTCGGCGGGGTTGTCGAAACTCCCACCGAGCAGTCCCCGACATCCCAGGGCGTGGGCTCATGACGGTCAGCCGGACCACCGGGTCGGGCGCCGCGGCCGCCGTACCCGACGATGCGGTGGCCGGGTCCCTCGGTGGTGAGCTGCCGCCCCCGGAGAAGCGTTACCGGCCGGGCTCGCTGGAGATCTTCGGCGCGGTGCTGCTGCTGGCCATCGCCTTCCGGGGGCCGCTGGAGTCCTTCCTCGGGCATCCGGTGCTGCAGAGCTGGTCGACCGTGTTCGTCGCCATCTGCGTCCAGGCCACCCCGTTCCTGGTCCTCGGCGTGGTCGTGTCGGGGGCGATCGCGGCCTTCGTGCCCGCAGCGGTGTTCACCCGGCTCCTGCCGAGCAACGCCACTCTGGCAGTACCCGTGGCGACCGTCTGCGGGGCGGCGCTGCCGGGCTGCGAGTGCGGCTCGGTGCCCATCTCGAACCGGCTGATCGAGCGCGGGGTCCGGCCGTCGGCGTCACTGGCGTTCATGCTCTCCGCGCCGGCGGTCAATCCGATCGTGTTGATCGCCACCGCCGTCGCCTTCACCAGCGAGCCGAACATGGTGTGGGCCAGGCTGATCGCCGGTCTGCTCACCGCCGTGATCGTCGGCTGGATCTGGGAGCGGATCGGCCGGCCGGAGTGGATGAAACCGCGACTGCCGGCCTCGGCGACCAGCGGCCAGTCGGGCTGGCGGGTATTCCTGTCGACCATCCTGACCGACTTCACCCAGGCGGCCGGGTTCCTGGTGATCGGCGCGGCCGCCGCGGCGACGTTCAAGACGATCGTTCCGGCGCACGTGATGGAAAGCATCGGCTCGTCGCTGCTGCTGTCCATTCTGCTGATGGCCGGCCTGGCGTTCATCCTGGCGCTCTGTTCCGAGGCGGATGCCTTTGTCGCGGCTGCCTTCTCGACCATCCCGGTGATCGGCAAACTGGTGTTCCTGACCGTCGGTCCGGCGGTGGACGTGAAGCTCTTCGCCATGCAGGCCGGGGTGTTCGGCCGCAGGTTCGCCATCCGCTTCGCGCCCTTGACCTTCGCGGTCGCCGTGATCGTCGGGACCACCGTCGGCCTGGCGTTCTGGGGCTGGCAATGATCACGCCCGAGCCGGCCCGCATGCCGGACACGCACGTGGCGGAGGCGGCATGAACAAGGAAACACAGTCGATCGTCGTGACGCTGCTGGGCGGGCTGCTGGTGTCCATCACGCTGTCCGGGCGGTTCACCTCGTATGTCAAACCCGGCTTCGCCCCGCTGCTGCTGATCGGCGGCGGGATCCTGATCGTGGTCGGGGTGCTGTCGCTGATCCTGGCGATCAGGGCGGACGTGAAGGCCGACCGGGAGCGGAAGCAGGCGCTTGCGGCGCCGGCGTCCGCAGCTGGCGCCACCCAGCCGCACTCCGGTCACCTCTCCGAGGTCGACGCCTCCGAGACACACGCGTCCGAGACAAACGGCCCCGAGACAGACGCTCACGGCCACGACCACGCCTCGTCGAAGTCACCGTGGCTCATCCTGGTCCCGGTCCTCGTGCTCCTGCTGGTCGCGCCGCCGGCGTTGGGCGCCGACGCGGTGGCCCGCAATGCGTCCTCGCAGGCACTGGCCGGAATGACGGTGGTCCCCGCAGACCAGCCCGGCAGCAAGGACGCCACCGGTGGCGGCGGCTACAAGTTCAACGACGGCAGCGGGTCCGCGGCGGATTCCGCGGGCTCACGGCGGACGATGCACTTCCCCGCACTGGAGGGCCAGAACCCGACCGTCGGCCTCAAGGACCTGATCCTGCGGGCGCTCTACGACGCCGACTACTCGGTGCGCGACGTGCCGGTGACGGTGACCGGCTTCGTCGCCCCGCCCGGCCAGGGCTACGGCGACGGCTACACGATCGCCCGGATGGTGATCAGCTGCTGCGCGGCGGACGCCAACCCGATGCAGCTGCACGTCGCGGGGGAGGCGCCCTACCCGGCCAACACCTGGGTCCAGGCGGTGGTGACGGTCGACGCCGACAGCGCGACGCTGGACAACGGCTACGTGCCGACGGTGACCGTCAGCTCGATGACGGCGGTGGAGCAACCGAGCGACCCGTACGAGCACTGATCAGAACGAGCACCGACCGCTGCGGCTGGCCTTCACGCTGTGCGTATGCGGCCGACGAACCAGTCCCGGATGGCCTCGAACGTAAGGGCGCCTGCAGCGGCTGACATGGTGAAGTCGTAGGCCTCGTCCTCGGAGTGGGTCAGTGCGAAGCCGTTGTTGAGCAGGAAGGTCCAGGTCAAGACCACAGCAAGTCGTTTGTTGCCATCCAGGAGCGGATGATTGCGGACCAGCGACTCGAACATCGCCGCTGCCTTCGTCGGCAAGTCCGGATAGGCATCGACGCCGAACACGGTGGTGCGGGGGCGGGCCAGCGCCGACGACAGGAGGCCCACGTCGCGGACGTGAAACCCGAGGCGTTCGACGACGGCGAGCGCCTCCTCATCCGTCAGGAAATCGACGTCCTCCGGGTCGGGCTCCGTCACTGCCCCAAGCGGTCAAGCAGTCTGGCGTTCTCCTGAACGACTCGATCGGCATTGGCCATGGTGCGGACAATCCGTTGCTCGCGGGTCAGGAATTCACGAACGGCCCGAGCGACGAGCTGTTGCTTGCTCAACCCCAGACCGTCCGCAAGCTGTTCAACCTGGCGGTCGAGTTCGTCATCGAGGCGGAGCGTCATGGCCATGAGGTGATGATACCAATGTGGTAGCTGGCGGCGGCTGTCGTTTTAGGCCGTTGGCTGACGAAAGCTCTCAGCCGAGTTCGGCAGCCAGCGCCACCGGCAGGGTGCGGTGGGTGAACTCGAAGCCCGAGTCGTGGAGCTTGATCGGCAGCGCGCGCTGGCCGGCCAGCACCTCGTCGGCGAACTCGCCCAACACCATCCGCAATGCGATGCCCGGCACGATCCACGGCGCCGGCCGGTGCAGCGCCCGGCCGAGCTCCTTGGTGAACTCCGCATTCGTCACCGGGTAGGGCGCGCTCAGGTTCACCGGTCCGTGGACGGGCGCGGTCAGCAGGTGGACCATCGCGGCGATCTCGTCGGTCACCGAGATCCATGGGAAGTACTGCCTCCCGGACCCGAGCTTGCCGCCCAGCATCAGTCGGGTCAGCAGAGTGAGCTTCGGGAGCAGCCCGCCGTCCTTGCCGAGCACCAGACCGGTCCGCAGGGTGACCACCCTGACATCGGCTTCCGCGGCGACCTGGGTGGCGCCCTCCCACTGCACGCACACCTGCCCGAGGAAGGTGTCGCCGGCGGGCGTCTCCTCGGTGACGATCTCGTCCCCGTGCGGTCCGTAATAGCCGATGCCGGACGCGTTGATCAGCACGGGGATTCCCAGCCGGGCGCATTCCGAGGCGAGGAGCCGGGTGGGGTTCACCCGCGACGACACGATCAGCCGCTTGTAGTCCTCGTTCCAGCGGTGGTCACCGACACCCACACCGCACAGGTTGACGACCGCGTCGGCGCCGTCGAACACGGCACTGTCGATTTCCCCGGTGTCCGGGTTCCACACACTCTTCCCGGGTCCGGCCGGCCCCGAGCGGACCAGCTGGGTCACCCGGTGGCCTGCAGCGGTGAGCGAGGAGGTGAGGCGGGTCCCGAGGAACCCGCTCACGCCTGCGGCAACGATGTGCATCTGTGCGATCCCCACGGTGCGGTGCGATGGCGCCCGCCGGAGCGCGGGACAACGTCAGGGCGCCATCCTAAACGGCGCCCTGACCGGCAAGTTCAGAGGCCGAGATCGCCCTCGAACTCGCCACCCTCGATGCGCCGCTTGACCGTCGCCAGGAACCGTGACGCGTCGGCGCCGTCGATGTTGCGATGGTCGTAGGACATCGCCAGGTACATCATCGAGCGGATCGCGATGACGTCGTTGCCGTCCGCGTCCTGGATGACCGCGGGCCGCTTGACGATCGCACCGGTGCCCAGGATCGCCGACTGCGGCGGCACGAAGATCGGCGTGTCGAACAACGCCCCGACCGAGCCGGTGTTGGTGATCGTGAAGGTGCCGCCGAACAGCTCGTCCGGACCGATCTTGTTGTCCCTGGTGCGCTTCGCGAGGTCGGCGATCTTGCGGGCCAGCCCGGCGATGTTCAGGTCGTCCGCGCTCTTGATGACCGGAACGATCAGCCCGCGCGGCGTGTCGACCGCGATGCCGAGGTTGACGCTGCCGTGGTAGGTGAGCTCCTTGAGGTCTTCGGAAATCGTGGAGTTGATGATCGGGTGCGCCTTGAGCGCCTCCAGTGCCGCCTTGACGAAGAACGGCAGGAACGACAGCTTGACGCCTTCGCGGGACTCGAACGCGCTCTTTGCCTTTGCCCGGACGGCCGCGACCCTGGTCGTGTCGACCTCGATCACCGTCGTGAGCTGCGCGGCCGTGTCCAGGCCGAGCTTCATGTTCTTGGCGATGGACTGCCGGATGCGCGGCACCTTCTGCGTCGTGCCGATCAGCGAGGTCGCGGCCGCATCAGGCTTCGGTGCTCCCGACGGTGCCGCCGCTGACGCGGCAGGTGCGGCCGGGCTCTGCGCGGCCGGAGCCGGCTTGGCGGCCTCCGTGGCTGCTGCCTTGGCCGCCTCGGCTGCGGCGACCACGTCCTCGCGGCGGATCCTGCCGCCGACGCCGGTGCCCTTCACCGACGACAGGTCGACGCCGCTGTCGGCGGCGAGTTTGCGGATCACCGGTGTGACGTAGGTGCCCTCGGGGACGGGCGCGGACGGGATGGCCTGCGCGGGTGCAGCTTTGGGTGCGTCCGCCTTGGGTGCGTCTGCCTTGGGCTCGGGCTTCGGGGCCGGTTGGGATGCCTCGGCCTTGGGTTCCGGCTTGGGTTCCGGCTTGGATTCTGCGGCCTTGGGCTCGGGCTCCGGTGCCGCGGCAGGCGCAGCACTCGCGTCGCCGATCACTCCGAGCTGGGCGCCGACCTCGATGGTCTCGTCCTCGCCGACGGTGATCTCCAGGAGCGTCCCGGCGACCGGCGACGGGATCTCGGTGTCGACCTTGTCGGTGGAGACCTCCAGCAGTGGCTCGTCCAGAGCAACCTCGTCACCGACGGCCTTGAGCCAGCGGGTGACGGTGCCCTCGGTGACGGACTCGCCCATCTCGGGGAGCGTCACGGAGGTTCCGGACCCGGTGGCGCCGCCCACCCCGGCGGTCGGCTTCTCGGCCGGGGTGTCGGCGTCGGTCGACGGCGCTTCGGCCGGTTGCTCGCTCTCCGCGGCGGGCGCGGCGTCGGGTTCCGGTGCCGGTTCGGGCGCGCCTTCCGCGTCCGGCGGGAGGTCCCCGCTGCCACCCGTCACCGCTGCGCTGTCGGCGGTGGCGCTCTCGCCGTCGCCGCCGGACGACCCGGATCCGTCGCCGATGATGGCGAGATCGGCACCGACTTCGGCGGTCTCGTCCTCGGCGATCAGGATCTTCTCCAGCACACCGCCATATGGCGACGGGATCTCGGTGTCGACCTTGTCCGTCGAGACCTCGAGCAACGGCTCGTCGACCTCGACCTGCTCACCCTCGCTCTTGAGCCAACGGGTGACGGTGCCCTCGGTGACGCTCTCGCCGAGGGCCGGCATCTGGACGGAGTGGGACATGCGTTGCTCTCCTACCTCTGACCGGGGTCGTGCTGGTCGTGTGCGGGTGATCAGTTCCCGGTCGGGCCGCGTCCCACTCAGGGACGCGCGACCCACCGGATGGGGCCGAACGGTGGTGTCAGTCGTGCACGTGCAGCGGCTTGCCGGCCATCGCCAGCATCGCCTCGCCCATCGCCTCGTACTGCGACGGGTGGCCGTGCACCATCGGTGCGACGTCCTCGGGGAACGCCTCCCAGCCGACGATCAGCTGCGCCTCGCCGATCAGCTCGCCGATGCGCGCGCCGACCATGTGGATGCCGACGATCGGCCCGTCCTTGACCCGGACGACCTTGATGCCGCCGGCGGTCTTGAGGATCTGGGACTTGCCGTTGCCGCCGAGATCGTAGACATAGGTCTCGATCTCGCCGTGCTCTTCCTTGGCCTTGGCTTCGGTGAGCCCGACGGAGGCGATGTTGGGGTCGCAGTAGGTGATCTTCGGGATCTTCTCGTCGGGGATGACGGCGGGGTTGAGCCCGGCGATCTCCTCCGCCACGAAGATCCCCTGCTGGAACCCGCGGTGGGCCAGCTGCAGCCCGGGAACGATGTCACCGACCGCGTAGACGTTGGGCAGGTTGGTGTGCAGTCGCTCGTCGGTGATGACGAAGCCGCGGTCCATGGTGACGCCGGCGTCTTCGAAACCGCAGCCTGCGGTGTACGGCCCGCGACCCACGGCGACGAGCAGCAGATCCGCGGTGAGCGTGGTGCCGTCCTCGAGTGTGACGGTGACGCCGGAATCGTCCTGGGTGACGCCCTGGAAACGCACGCCGGTCTTGAACGCGATCTTCCTCTTGCGGAACGCCCGTTCGAGAAGCTTTGCGGCCCATGGGTCCTCGAGCGGAACCAGAGTGGGCAACGCCTCGACGATGGTCACCTCGGCGCCGAAGGAGGCCCAGGTGGAGGCGAACTCGACGCCGATGACGCCGCCGCCGAGCACGATCGCCTTCTCCGGGATCCACTCGAGGCTGAGTGCCTGCGTCGAGGTGATGACGCGGCCCTCGATGGTCAGGCCGGGCAGGGTGCGGGAGTAGGAACCGGTGGCCAGGACGACGTCCTTGCCGATGTAGGTGTCGTCGCCGACGACGACCTTGTTCGGGCCGACAAACCGACCCTCACCGTCGACGGTGGTGATGCCGCGTGATTTCACCAGGCCGGTGAGGCCCTTGTAGAGCCGGTTGATGATGCCGTCCTTGTACTTCAGGAGTGCCGGCACGTCGACCCCGTCGAACGTGGTCTTGACGCCGATCGACAGCCCTTCCCGGGCCTCGTCGGCGACCTCGGCGGCATGCAGCAGTGTCTTGGCCGGGACGCAGCCCCAGTGCAGACAGGTACCGCCGACCTTCTCCTTTTCGATCAGGACCACCGACGAACCCAGCTCCGCGGCCCGCAGGGCGGCGGCATAGCCACCTGAACCCCCGCCCAGAACGACCAGGTCGACGTTGGTATCGGTCATCGGCGAGTACTCCCTCGTAGGTCAACGGAACTGTGGCTGCACCCGTCCGGGTGCCACGCGCTGTCCATCTTGGCATCCCGGATGCGACGGCGCCGTCCGGGTTCGCCGTCGGTGGACGGGCCGATCGCAGCCGGGCCGGTGCGCGCATCAGGGACAATGGACAGGGGAGCCGCACCCGGCAGGTTCCGGACGGCGATGCGGTGGACAACGGTCGCCGCGGTCACCCGGCACCGACAGGAGAGTTCGACGATGGGCATGTTCTCGTGGCGCAAGCGCTCCAAGGAGCCACGGCCGGACGGCGGATCGTCACAGCTGAGTCGCTCCGAACGCAAGGCGGTGGCGACCGAACTGGGGGAGTGGGCGGCGGCCAGGCGCGGTGTCGAAGTGTTCGTCGAGCCGAAGACAGCGGTCACCGAGACCAGCGTCGTGCTGGTCGCGCACGACGGCGAGTTCACCCGGCGCCGGATCGGCTCGCCGAAGGCCGCACAGCAGTTCGCGCACGACAACGCTCTGCCCATCTACGACGCCACCGTCGTCGGCTACCCGCAGCGGATGCGGGACTTCTCCCGCAGGCAGACGATCCTGCTGCAGCGGATGGAACAGGACTTCCTGGACGACTGACCCGCCCGTCCGGTCCGGCCCGCTCAGCCCGCTCGGGAGATGTCGGTCAAGGTGGCCAGCAGGGTTCGGACCGGCACGCCCGTCCCGCCGGGACCGGTGTAGTCGCGCGCTTTGCCATCGTTGAAGGCGGGTCCTGCGACGTCCAGGTGCGCCCAGCTGACGCCGTCGGCCACGAACGCCGACAGGTAGTGCCCGGCGATGAGCATCCCTCCACCAGGGTCGCCGGCGATGTTCTGCAGGTCGGCCAACGGGGAGTCGAGTCCCTCCCGCAGGTGTTCGGGTAGCGGCATCGCCCAGCCGCCTTCGCCGACCTCCCTGGCCAGCTCGGCGACCCGGTCCCGCAGCGCCGGGGTGCCCATCACGCCCATCGTCCGCTTGCCGAGCGCGACGACCTGCGCGCCGGTCAGCGTCGATGTCTCCAGCAGGTAGTCGGGGTTGTCCTCGCAGGCCCGGACGATCGCGTCCGCGAGAACCAACCGGCCCTCGGCGTCGGTGTTGAGCACGTGGACGGTCTTGCCGGTACCCGTACCGCGGCCACGGGAATCGACACCGCCGTAGTGCCGCAGCACATCACCCGGCCGGTACGCCGATCCGGACGGCAGGTTCTCGGCCAGTGCCGCATAAGCGGTCACCGCCACCGGCAGCTTGAGCCGAGCCGCGGCCACGACGGTCGCGACAACTGCTGCGGCACCGGCCATGTCGCTCGTCATCTGATCCATCTTGGCGGCCGGCTTGATGGAGATGCCGCCCGAGTCGAAGGTGATTCCCTTGCCCACCAGGGCGACGGAGACCTTGGCCTTCGCGGGTTGGTAGCTGATCCGCACCAGCCGCGGCGGCCGGGTGGAACCCGACCCGACGCCCAGGATGCCGCCGTAGCCGGCCTTCGCCAGGGCCTTCTCGTCCAGCACCTCGACCGACAGCCCCGCCTGCTGGGCGGCCGCCGATGCGCGGTCCGCGAATGCGGCCGGCGGCAGGTCGTTCGGGGCCGAGTTCACAAGGTCGCGGGCGAACGCGACTGCCTCCGCGGTGACGACCGCAGCAGCCAACCGCTCCTTGGCGGGCTTCGCTGCAGACGTGACCGCCAGCACGACGGCCTCGACCGGCGCCGAGCTCGGCTTCTTGTAGCGGTCGAACACGTAGGCACCGAGCAGGTGCCCTTCGGCGGCCGCGGTCAGCCCGAGCTCGCCGAGGGTGGACACGACCTTGGCCCGACCGGCCAGGGCGCGGGAGGCGGCACCCGCCGCCTGCCGAAGCCGCTCCTGCACAGCGGCTTCGTCGACCGAGTGGGGGTCGGGAGCTTCGCCGAGGCCGACCACGACCACCCGGTCGGCGGCGATCGCGCCGCCGTCGGGGACGGTGGTCACCGAGGCGACCTTGCCGGTCGCGCCGGCCACCGCGGCTGCATCCACCACGTCGGCGAAGGTGGCGTCGGCCGCGACCGGGCCGTCAGGACCGGAGTAGGCGGCGACGACGAGCGCGTCGGCCTTCGCGGCGGCCGGGGATGCGGTGGTCAGCGAGAGTCGGGTCATCTGTGGTCGTGTTTCCTTCGCTGAGAGAAATGGTTCAGGGGCGGTGGTTCAGTGGCGGTGGTTCAAGGGCGGTGGTTCAAACGGCGGAGCCGGGACGTTCACCGCCGTGGGCGACGGCACCGCACTGACGGTAGTCGGCGCGACGATGGGCGACGCCGCAGGCTACCGTCGGGCAATGTCCGACTTGGCGACCGATGATTCCGGCAGCGCGACCGAGGCGCACCTGCTCCATTCCCCGCTGCACGACGCCCATCTGGCGCTGGGCGCCACCATGGGTGCATTCGGCGGCTGGGACATGCCCATCTCGTATGCCGGAGCGGGGGTGGTCGCCGAGCACACGGCGGTCCGCACGGCAGTGGGCATCTTCGACGTCTCGCATCTGGGGAAGGCGCTGGTCAGCGGACCGGGCGCCGCTGCGTTCGTGAACGACTGCCTGACCGCTGATCTCGGCCGGCTCACCCCGGGCCAGGCGCAATACACCATGTGCTGCAACTCCGGCGGCGGCGTCATCGACGACCTGATCGCCTACCTGGTGTCCGACGACGAGGTCTTCCTGATTCCCAATGCGGCCAACACAGCCCTGGTGGTGGCCGCACTCGCGGCGGCGGCGCCGGCGGGTATCACGGTCACCGATCTGCACCGCGACTTCGGAGTCCTCGCCGTGCAGGGACCCGCGTCGGCGGAGGTGCTCGAGGCTCTCGGCCTGCCGCATGAACTCGACTACATGTCCTGGGTCGACGGCACTTTCCAGGGCGGCCCGGTCCGGATCTGCCGCACCGGGTACACCGGTGAACGCGGCTATGAGCTGGTGCCGGCCTGGGACACGGCCCGCCCGGTCTGGGACGCACTGGTACACGAGGCAGGCATTCGCGGCGGGCGTCCGGCCGGTCTCGGCGCCCGCGACACCCTACGGACCGAGATGGGCTACGCACTGCACGGCCAGGACCTTGGCCAGGAGATCAGCCCGGTGCAGGCGCGGGTCGGCTGGGCGGTCGGCTGGCGCAAGCCGCGGTTCTTCGGCCGGGACGCCCTGCTTGCCGAGAAAGCCGCTGGACCACGGCGACAGTCGTGGGGCCTGCTGGCGCTCGATCGAGGGGTGCTCCGCAGCCACCTGGGCGTGCTGGACGCCGCGGGCGACCGGATCGGCGAGACCACCTCCGGGACCTTCTCGCCCACCCTCGGTCAGGGCATCGGGCTCGCGTTGATCGATACCGCGGCCGGCGTGCAGGAGGGCGACGAGATCGCGGTGGACGTCCGCGGCCGCAAGCTGCGGGTGCGCGTCACCAAGCCGCCGTTCGTGCCCGCGCACGTCCGCTGAACACGGACCGTCATAGTTGGAGTCCTACTCAGACTGGTAGCGGGCCAAGGTTTCCCCGGCGATCCGGTCGCCGACGCTCACGATCGTTTCGTCACGGAGCTGGACCGCCCGCAGGGCGCGTGGCACGGTCGAGGCATCGGCGATGACGGGCGCATCTCGGGCATGCACCGCTCAAGGATCGTGGATCCGTCGTGGGGCAGCGCGCCCGGTCCGGCAGTTTCTTCAGGCTGGTGTCGCACCCTGATCAAGGGCGTGGGTATGCAGGTGCACCCGAAAAGGTAGAACGTCATGGTCTATCGGGCCGTTCGACATTGGCGCGCCCCATGCGGGCCTGGCCACAATTGCTTGCACTGACAGGCAGGCTTCACCGTTCTCATACCGGTGGCTTCCATTTCAGCATCGCCCGTTTCAGCATCGCCCGTTTCAGCATCGCCCGTTTCAGCATCGCCCTTTCCCGTGTTAGCCCCGAGAACCTCCGGAGGCAATGACAAGTGACCTGGTGCCGCCCGTTCTCACCGGGTGACGGATCAGGCGTGACGAGGAGGCAACGCATGACCGATCGAAACCGACCGCCCGCAGGTGTGTCGCTCGCCGTCAACACCGACCTTCCCCACCTGCCGCCTGCGGGCGTCTCAGGTCTCGAGCAGGTCGACATCAAAAGGTTGTCGCTTGCCCAATTGGCGCAAGCTCTGGCCCCCGACCGCGTCGAGCGGTTGCGCTTGGCGGCTGAGCGAGCGCGCGAACTGCTCGCCGGTCGCGTCGTGTGGAACATCAACTCCACCGCAAAGGGTGGCGGCGTGGCCGAGATGCTGCAGACTCTCCTGGCGTACGGGCGCGGCGCCGGAGTGGACACCCGCTGGTTGGTGATCCAAGGCGATCAGGAGTTCTTCGCCATCACCAAACGACTCCACAACTGGTTGCACGGCGCCGTCGGCGACGGCGGTCCGTTGGGCGAACGCGAACACGACCACTACCGGAAAGTGCAGCAGGCCAACCTGGAACTCATCCGACAAGTGGTCCGTCCCAATGACATCGTGCTCCTGCACGACCCGCAGACCGCTGGCATGGTGGAGGACCTACGCGCCCTCGGGGCGATCGTGGTGTGGCGCTGCCACGTGGGTTGCGATGACCAGAACGAGCGCGCCACGCAAGGGTGGACGTTCCTGCGCAGGTACGCCGAGCATGCCGACGCCGTGATCTTCTCCCGTGAAGCCTATGCACCGGCGTGGGTGGATCGGGAGCGCCTGTGGGTGATACCTCCCTCCATCGATCCCTTCGCGGCCAAGAACAGGGAGCTGGCGCCGGCCGAGGTGACCGATGTTCTCGTCCGCACGGGGCTGTTGACCGGGAACGACGAAGGCCGAACCCTGGCGTTCACCCGCCGCGACGGCACCGAAGGGCAGGTTCGGCGGCACCGCGTCCTGTCCAGCGCGGACCGCCTGCCTGCTCCGACAGACCGGCTGGTCGTCCAGGTGAGCCGCTGGGATCGGCTGAAGGACATGAGCGGTGTCCTGACCGGTTTTTGCATGCGCCCGACACCGGACGACGTGCACCTGATGCTGGTCGGCCCGGACATCTCCGCGGTGACCGACGACCCCGAAGGTGCCGTCGTGCTGCGGGACTGCCAGTCGATGAGAGAGCAGCTGGCGCCCGACGTCAGGGCGCGCGTCCACCTGGTCAGCTTGCCGATGGACGACGGGGACGAGAACGCGGTGATCGTGAACGCCCTGCAACGCCGCGCGGCGATCGTGGTGCAGAAGAGCCTGGTCGAAGGCTTCGGTCTGACCGTGACCGAGGCACTGTTCAAGGGCCGGCCGGTGATTGCCTCCGCTGTGGGCGGGATCCAGGACCAGATCGTCCACGGTCGCGACGGACTGCTGATCGACAACCCCGCCGACCTCGACGCCTTCGCGAATGCCCTGCACCTCCTGCTGGAGAACCCGCGGCTCGCCGAGAAGCTCGGCGAGGGCGGGCGACAGCGGGCGACGGCGGAGTTCCTCGGCGATCGTCACCTCACGCAGTACGTCGAGCTCTTCGAAACCCTGATCGGCTGATCGCAGGACCGAACTCGAACCGTGCGCTGGTGCCGAAAGTCGCACCTCAACGGGGCGGACGCAGGACCGCACAGGCGGTCGGGACGGTTGGCTGATGGTCGGTGCCTACGTCGCGAAACACTGGTCGGGACGGTCGGCGAACCCCTGCCGATCCTCGTACGGGTTGTCCATTCCCGTGGCGATCGCCTTCCGCCGCTGGCGGCAGTTCCGCGCCGCCCCCCGAGCGGTTCGTCGTGCGAGTCGGAAAGCGCGAGCACACTGTCCGGATTCTTGGCGTCGAGGACCCGGGGTACTCCGGCAATTGCCATTCCTGCGAGGCAATCGGCGAGGTTCTCGGTTTCCACTTCCGGAACGCCGGTCAGGTCGAGCTTCCTGTCCTGGGCCATTTCCGCCATAACGTTGTGACCCCATTCATGGGCGAGGAGAACGTACAGCTCGACCCCCTCGGCAGGACTGACGAACGAGTCATCGGCAATGAGTATTCGACATGATGGCGGTGCGGAGGGAGTCGACGAAGTTTCCGACACCGTGTTCCCTGAGGGCCTTGCTGCGTGGGGTGTACCGCGGTGAGCGGAGCGAGCTTCGAGTTCGCGACGGTCCCGCGCATCATCGTCGGGCCCGGGACGTCCGCGGAGGTGCCGGCGATGACGGCCGGGTTGGGCACCCGCGTCCTGGCGTGCACCGGCGGCCGTCCGGAGCGGCACCAGGTGTTCCTCGATGCGCTCGCGACGCCGCTCACCGACGGGCTGGCGTTGCAGGGACTGCGACGGGCCGCGTCGGGGCTCCGCCGCGCCTACGCCGACGGCGGGGATCGCGCCGCCCGCGCGGATATGGCCGTTTGCAGCCTGGTCAGCGGGATGGCGTTGGCGAACGCCAAGCTGGGTGCGGTGCACGGGTTCGCCGGGGTGCTGGGCGGGACGACGCCTGGGTGGGGGACGGCGTCGACTGGATCCGGGAGACGGTCCGCGATTTGGTCATTCCTGGCTTGGCCGGGTTGGGGATCGACGCCGGCGGATCGAGGAAACCGGCGACCTAATACTCGGACGTCCTACTAATCGCGATAGGGTGGGCGGATGACCACTGCGTCCACCCCGCCGAGCCCATCTGCCGGAAGGTTCCGGCGCGAGCTGCATCCCGCGCCCATCCCGGTCAGTCGACGGGACGAGATCCACGCTGCACCGGGCTTCGGGCGTTTCTTCACCGACCACATGGTGCTCATCGACTACGACACCGGCGTCGGCTGGCACGATCCGAGGGTGGTGCCGTACGGGCCGTTCAGTCTCGACCCGGCGACGATGGTGCTGCACTACGGCCAGGAGATCTTCGAGGGACTGAAGGTCTTCGCGCAGCCCGACGGTTCGCTGGCGTCGTTCCGTCCTGAGCAGAACGCCGCCAGGCTGAACCGGTCCGCGGACCGGCTCGGCATCCCGCACCTGCCGGAGGAACTGTTCCTTGCCTCGATCCGTGAGCTGCTCGCCGTGGACGGCGCGTGGGTGCCGGCCGGCGGCGAATCCTCGCTGTACGTCAGGCCTTTCATCATCGCGACGGAGGTCGGCCTGGGCGTCCGGCCATCGGCGAGCTACACGTTCTGCATCATCGCCTCACCAGCAGGGGCGTACTTCCCGGGCGGCGTGAAGCCGGTCAGCGTCTGGTGGTCCACCGAGTACGTCCGGGCCGCTCCGGGCGGCACCGGCGCCGCGAAGTTCGGCGGCAACTATGCCGCGTCGCTGGCGGCGCAGGCGCAGGCCGCGGAGAAGGGCTGCGACCAGGTCGTCTGGCTCGATGCCGTGGAACGCCGCTGGGTCGAGGAGATGGGCGGGATGAACCTGTTCTTCGTCTTCGGCTCCGGATCGACCGCGGAGGTCGTCACCCCGGAACTCACCGGGTCCCTGCTGCCCGGCGTCACCCGGGATTCGCTGTTGACGCTCTCCCGGGAACTGGGGCTGACCGCGACGGAGCGCCGCATCTCCACCGACGAGTGGGCGAAGAAGGCCGATACCGGCGAACTCACGGAGGTGTTCGCCTGCGGCACGGCCGCCGTCATCACGCCGGTCGGATCAGTGCTGCATGCCGGCGGCGGGTTCGACATCAACGGCGGCCAGCCCGGCCCGATCAGCATGAGGTTGCGAGCGGAGCTGACCGACCTGCAGTACGGGCGCAAGGCGGATACGCACGGCTGGATGACGCGGATGAACTGAGCGGTCCGTGCCTGCCACCGCGGGTGCGCCGTTCAACGCAGACCTTCAACGCAGCCCTTCAACGCCAGCACCCTTCAACGCAGACGACGAGAAGGCGGGTCCCATCGGGACCCGCCTTCTGCGTGCTTCTGAGTGCCTGCTTCTGGGCGGAGGTCAGCCCGCCGGCTCGATCAGCCGCGAACGACCTTGCCGGCCTTCAGGCACGAGGTGCACACATTGAGCTTGCGCACGGTGCCGGGGGCAACCTGGGCGCGAACCGGCTGGATGTTCGGATCCCAGCGGCGGTGCGTCCGACGGTGCGAGTGCGAAACACTCATGCCGAAACCGGGTCCCTTGCCACACACGTCACACACGGCAGCCACGCCGAACACCACCTGTCAAAGATTTGCGACCAGCCCGGGGGCCGATCAGAGCAGTCGTCACAGACCCGACCTGTGCCGGGCAACCTCCCCAGGGTACTGATTCGCCGGCGCCGGACCAAATTGACCAGCTGGGCGCGGACCCACCACCTTGCCGTGGGCGCGTACCTTCCGCGGCCGGTGCACCATGGTGCGCATGACGTCCTTCGACGCTGACACCGTGCGCAGGTGGCTTCGGCGGGCGGCCGACGCCGACGACCCGGTGATGCCGCACTGGGGCATCATGTTGACCGACCAGGAGATCGCCGCCCAGGCCGCCGGCGGTGCCCGGCTCGCCGCAGCCATCGAGGTGACGCCGGTCGACGGGTCCGGGCTCGGCTCGGTGCTCGACGACGACTGGGGCGCGGCGGATGCCGAGTACACCGAGCTGCCGGCACGGATGCTGCGGCGGTATCTGGACGCCTTCGCCGCGGGTGTCGGCTCGACCCGGCTGGCCTTTGCGGGAGCCGATCAGGACGACCGGGTCTCGGCGCCGACCGGCGACGTCGGTGCGCTCGCCCTGGTCGCCGGGATGAACGCCGCTGCGGCCGCGTTGCACGGCGAGATCTCTTCCACCGCACAGCCCCCGACCGAACAGTGGCGGTCGGCCGAGCAGACGGCCGCGGAATCGGCCAGGCTCGCGGGGTTCGCCGCGGCGGAACTGGTGGTGGACGGAGCCGGCCTGCACGAGATCGCCGCCGCCGCCGCAGGCGCCGCCACCAACGGCTGGCGGATTGGTGTGCCCGGCGATCCGGTCGAGCGGGTCGAGTACCGGATCCGCGGCCTCGTCGGGCTGCTGCTCGTCGCGCTGGAGGTCGAGACCCGCGACCCGGAACCCCCGGGGGAGCCGGCCGCCTGCGGTGCTCTGCCCGGAGAGAATCTGGGCCGCAGTTTCCGCGCCGAGATCACCTTCACGATGGGTCTGCCCGCACCGGAGGTTCGGCTGTTGTCGAACGAGATCGCCGGTCTGGGAGCCGATCTCACGGTCTGGCCGGGCTCGCAGTGGCCCCGGTTCCATGTCCACACCGACCGCACCGGTGAGGTGCTCAGCCAGGTGTTCGCCTACGGCACACCGTTCGACCTGCAGGTCACCTCCCGCGACTGATCCGCCGTCGTGCAAGGTCGGCACGGGCGTGTCGGGGCGGGCCGGAAACCCGGCTGACGGTGCGGGCAGTCAAGATGGACCCGGTCCACGACGGGACCGGGAACGCGCGGGCAGCTGGGAGGCGCAGTGGAGCACGTCACGCTGAGCACCCCGCTCAAGACGGCGCTGGGATCCCGGGCGGCGACCCGGCTGGTGGAGAAGCTGGAGCTGCTGACGGTCGGTGATCTGCTCCGGTACTACCCGCGCAAGTACGACCAGCGCGGAAAGCTCACCGACCTGGGGTCGTTGGTGCTCGGCGAACGTGCCACGGTCTGGGCGAAGGTGGTCAAGGTGACCGAGCGCGACCTGGGTCATGCGCGGGCCGGGAACCGGGGCAAGGGGCGCGGGGTCAAGCACATCACCAACGTCGTCATCGGGGACAGCAAACGGCAGCTGACCTGCACCTTCTTCAATCAGTACCACTGGTCCAAGGTGCTCCGGCCCGGCACCGACGCGATGTTCTCCGGCAAGGTCAGCATGTTCAACAACACGCTGCAGATCAGTTCGCCGTCCGTGGCGATCGTCGACGACGGCAGCGGCAGCACGGACACCGCCGTCGACGTCATCGAGTCCTTCCCCGGTGGCGTCATCCCGGTGTATCCGCTGGTCGAGGGCGTGACCCAGACCCAGGTACAGCACTGTGTCCGGGCCGCTCTGGACCTGATCTCCGACGTCTCCGACCCGGTCCCGGACGTGCTGCTGGCCGAGCACCGGCTCGTCGATCTGGGAACGGCACTGCGGGACATCCACCGGCCGCGAAACGAGCAGCACCTGGAGGCCGCCAAGGCGCGGCTCCGGTACGACGAGGCGCTGGCGGTTCAGCTCGTGCTGGCGCGGCGGCGGGCCGACGCCCGGAACTACCCGGCCGAGCCGTGCCCGCGGATCCCCGGCGGCCTGCTCGACGCGTTCGACGCGAACCTGCCGTTCGAGCTGACACAGGGCCAACACGACGTCGGCGAGACCATCGCCGAGGACCTCGCGACGATCCACCCGATGAACCGGCTGCTGCAGGGTGAGGTCGGCTCGGGCAAGACCGTGGTGGCGCTCCGCGCGATGCTGCAGGTGATCGATTCGGGGCGGCAGGCGGTGATGCTCGCGCCCACCGAGGTCCTGGCGTCGCAACACGCCCGCTCGCTGCGCGACGTGCTGGGTCCGCTCGGTCGCGGCGGAGAACTCGGCGCGGCCCAAGAGGCGACGGCGATCACCCTGCTGACCGGGTCGCTGCCGGCCAAGGCCCGCAAGACCGCGCTTCTGACAATCGCGTCCGGCCAGGCGGGCATCGTCGTCGGGACGCACGCCCTGCTGTCCGAAGGGGTGTTCTTCGCCAATCTCGGGCTCATCGTGGTGGACGAGCAGCACCGGTTCGGTGTCGAGCAGCGACATGCCCTGCGCACCAAGCATCCTGACGGCAACCCGCCGCACGTCCTGGTGATGACGGCCACCCCGATCCCGCGCACTGTCGCGATGACGGTGTTCGGCGACCTGGACACCTCGACGCTGTCCGAACTGCCCCGTGGTCGCTCGCCGATCGGGACGACCGTCGTCCCGGCCGCGGAAAAGCCGGGTTGGGTGGAGCGGGCGTGGCAGCGGATCAGGGAGGAGGTCGGCAAGGGCCACCAGGCCTATGTGGTGTGCCCCAAGATCGGCGACGGTGACGAGCAGGCTGCGTTGTCCGAAGACGGCAGCGTCCTCGAGGACGCCGATTCCGATGAAGGTGCTGAGTCGGCGCGGCGTCCGCCGTTGGCGGTCACCCAGGTGGCGGCCATGTTGCAGGAGGGACCGCTGGTCGACCTGCGGATCGGCATCCTGCACGGCCGGCTCCCGCCCGGCGAGAAGGACGACGTCATGACGGCGTTCGCCGCCGGGCAGCTCGACGTGCTGGTCGCGACGACCGTCATCGAGGTCGGTGTCGACGTGCCCAACGCGACCATGATGGTGATCATGGACGCGGAGCGATTCGGGATGTCCCAGCTGCATCAGTTGCGCGGCCGGGTCGGCCGGGGGAGCGCACCGGGGATCTGCCTGCTGATCAGCGAGGCGCCCGCGGGCACCATCGGCCGCACCCGGCTGGACGCCGTGGCCGCCACGACCGACGGTTTCCGGCTGGCGGAGGCCGACCTCGAGCTCCGCCGCGAGGGCAACGTGCTGGGCACCAGTCAGGCGGGGAAATCTACTGCACTGAAACAGCTCTCGCTGCTGCGGGACCGGCCGGTGATCGAGATGGCGCGCGCGGACTCGATGGGTCTGGTGGGCGACGACCCCGAGATGAAGGCGTGGCCGGGGCTGGCGGACATGGTGTCGCTGGTCATCGCCTCGGAGGAGCAGCAGTACCTGGACAAGGGCTGACGGCTGGATTGGGCCAACCGGGTGCTCCGCGAGGCGAGTGGCAACCGGCCCGCCCGCTCGGCGTCAACCGGCCGGCTGAATCAATTCAGCTCCACTGAACGCACAGGCCAAGGAGCCCCGCCCATGCTCGTCACCAATATCCTCACCCTCGTCGTGCTGCTGATCCTGCTCACCGTGGTGCCGATGATTCCCGGCATGATCATGAGCCGCTTCCTGTCCGACGGACTGGCGGCCGAGCGTGCCGAGGCAGCGGCCTCCCGGGTCTGACCGCGGAACCCAGCGCGCGCACCCCGCGGGCGGCGGCGCACCCGGCTCTCCCGGCCACGCACGCCGCACGCTAGGTTCCCTGAACGGGCCGCCGCCCCGGGGGCGCCGTTCCGGCTGGAACGAAAGTGGTGCGATGTTCTCCAAGATCCTGGTGGCCAATCGCGGCGAGATCGCGATCCGCGCGTTCCGCGCGGCGTACGAACTCGGGATCGCGACCGTCGCCGTCTTTCCCTACGAGGACCGCAACTCGCTGCACCGGCAGAAGTCCGACGAGGCGTACCAGATCGGCGAGCGTGGTCATCCGGTCCGCGCCTACCTCGACGTCGACGAGATCATCAGGGCCGCACTGGCTTCCGGTGCCGACGCCGTCTACCCGGGCTACGGGTTCCTGTCGGAGAACCCCCGGCTCTCGCAGGCATGCGCCGACAACGGCATCACCTTCATCGGCCCGTCTGCGGCCGTCCTGGAAATGGCGGGCAACAAGGCCACCGCGATCGCCGCAGCCCGCGCCGCGGGCGTACCGGTGCTCGAGTCCTCGGCACCGTCCGCCGACATCGACGAACTGGTCGCCGCTGCCGGAACCGTGGGCTACCCGATCTTCGTCAAGGCCGTCGCCGGGGGCGGGGGGCGGGGTATGCGGATGGTGCAGACCCCCGACCTGCTGCCGGAGGCCCTGGCCACCGCGATGCGCGAGGCCGAGTCCGCGTTCGGCGATGCGACGGTGTTCCTCGAGCGGGCGGTGATCGAGCCGCGGCACATCGAGGTACAGATCCTGGCTGACAGCCGCGCCGCCGGCGGCGATCCGGCCGGCACCATCCACCTCTACGAGCGGGACTGCTCGGTGCAGCGCCGCCATCAGAAGGTCATCGAGGTCGCACCGGCCGTCGGGCTGGACCCGGACCTGCGGGCCGCCATCTGTACCGACGCGGTCGCGTTCGCGCGGCACATCGGCTACGTGAACGCGGGGACCGTCGAGTTCCTGCTGGATCAGCACGGCCGGTACGTGTTCATCGAGATGAACCCGAGGATCCAGGTCGAGCACACGGTGACCGAGGAAATCACCGATGTCGACCTGGTCGCGTCGCAGATCCGGATCGCCGCCGGACAGACCCTGCAGGACATGGGCCTACGGCAGGAGTCGATCGAGATCCGCGGCGCCGCACTGCAGTGCAGGATCACCACCGAGGATCCGGCGAACGGGTTCAGGCCCGACACCGGCAAGATCATCACCTATCGGTCGGCGGGCGGCGGCGGGGTCCGGGTCGACGGTGGCACCGTGCACTCGGGCGCCGAGGTGAGCCCGCACTTCGACTCGCTGCTGGTCAAGATGACGTGCCGCGGACGGAACTGGTCCGAGGCGGTCGCCAGGGCGCGGCGGGCGTTGGCCGAGTTCCGGGTGCGCGGCGTGGCCACCAACATCCCGTTCCTCCAGGCAGTCCTGGAGGATCCCGATTTCGCCGCGGGCGGCGTGAGCACCAGCTTCATCGAGACCCACCCGCACCTGCTGACCGCCCGTGGATCGGCCGACCGCGGTACCAGGCTGCTCAGCTATCTCGCCGAGGTGACCGTCAACCGGCCCTTCGGATCGCGGCCCGCCGGGCTGATCGAACCGCACACCAAGCTGCCGTCGGTCGACCTGACCGCGCCGGCACCCGAGGGGACGCGCCAGCTGCTGACCGAGCTCGGCCCTGACGGGTTCGCGCGCTGGCTGCGGGAGAGCCCGCAGCTCAAGGTCACGGACACCACTTTCCGGGACGCCCACCAGTCGCTGCTGGCGACCCGGGTGCGGACGAAGGACCTGGCGATGGTCGGCCCGGCCACCGCGCGGCTGGCGCCGGAACTGCTGTCCGTGGAGGCCTGGGGCGGTGCCACCTATGACGTCGCGCTGAGATTCCTTGCCGAGGACCCGTGGGAACGGCTGGCCGTGCTCCGGGACGCGATCCCGAACATCGCCCTGCAGATGCTGCTCCGGGGCCGCAACACCGTGGGCTACACGCCCTATCCGAAGGCGGTCACCGACGCCTTCGTCCGGGAGGCGGCCAGGACCGGGATCGACATCTTCCGGATCTTCGACGCGCTGAACGACATCGACCAGATGCGGCCCGCCATCGACGCGGTGCGGGACACCGGAACCGCCGTGGCCGAAGTCGCGCTGTGTTACACCGGCGATTTGTCCGACCCGGCAGAGAAGCTCTACACGCTGGACTACTACCTGCGCTTGGCCGAGAAGATCGTCGAGGCGGGCGCGCACGTGCTCGCCATCAAGGACATGGCCGGGCTGCTGCGCGCCCCGGCGGCACGGACGCTGGTCGGCGCCCTGCGCGAGCGCTTCGACCTCCCGTTGCACCTGCACACCCACGACACCGCCGGCGGGCAACTGGCCAGCTACCTAATCGCATCCGGTGCCGGGGTTGACGCCGTCGACGCGGCGAGCGCGCCGATGGCCGGCACGACCTCCCAACCGCCACTGTCCGCGCTGGTCGCCGCGACCGACTTCACCGACCGCCCGACGGGTCTGCGACTCCGCGCGGTGGAGGACCTCGAGCCGTACTGGGAGGCCGTGCGGGCGCTGTACGCACCGTTCGAGTCCGGTCTGCGGTCGCCGACCGGGCGGGTCTACCGGCACGAGATCCCCGGCGGGCAGCTCTCCAACCTCCGCCAGCAGGCCATCGCGCTGGGCCTCGGCGGCCGGTTCGAGGAAGTCGAGACCATGTACGCCGCAGCCGATGCCATGCTCGGGCATTTGGTCAAGGTCACCCCGTCGTCCAAGGTGGTAGGCGATCTGGCGCTGCACCTGGTGGGCGCGCGGGTCGACCCAACGGAGTTCGAGGCGAACCCCGGGCGATACGACATCCCGGATTCGGTCGTCGGCTTCCTCTCCGGTGAGCTCGGCGATCCGCCCGGCGGCTGGCCGGAACCCTTCCGCAGCAAGGCACTGGCCGGCCGGACGTTCACCCCGGTGGCCGGCGAGCTGGCCGACGACGACGCCCGCGAGCTCGCCAGCACACCGCGCTCCACGCTGAACCGGTTGCTGTTCCCCGGGCCCGACCGCGAGTTCCGCCGATCCAGCCAGCAGTTCGGTGACCTGTCCCTGCTGCCGACCGTCGACTACCTGTACGGCATGCAGCGCGGGGCCGAGCACATGATCGAGCTGAAATCCGGGGTGCAGCTCTACCTGGGTCTGGAGGCCGTCGGCGAGCCGGACGAACGGGGGCTGCGCACCGTCGTCACGACACTGAACGGGCAGCTCCGGCCGCTGCAGGTGCGGGACCGGAGTGTGAACGTCGACATCCCGGTCGCCGAACGGGCGGATCCCGGCAACCCGTTTCACGTCGCGTCGCCGTTCGCCGGGGTCGTCACGCTGGCGGTCGCCGAGGGAGACGAGGTGGAGGCCGGCGCGACCGTGGCGACGATCGAGGCGATGAAGATGGAGGCCTCGATCACCGCGCCGCGGGCGGGACGCGTACAGCGCACCGCGATCACCAGCGTCCAGCAGGTCGAGGGCGGCGACCTGGTCCTGGTGCTGACCGACGAGGCCTGACCGTGACCAGGGTGGTCGGCGGGAGGTGGGGCGGCCGGCGGCTCGCCACCCCACCGGGCGAGACGACCAGGCCGACCTCGGAGAAGGTGCGCGCCGCACTGGCCAGCTCGCTGTACTCGACCGGCGGGCTGGTCGGCGCCAGGGTGCTGGACCTGTACGCAGGATCGGGTGCGCTCGGTCTGGAGTTGGTGTCGCGCGGCGCATCCTCGGCGGTGTTCGTCGAGCGTGACCGCGCTGCGTTGTCCGCGCTGCGGGAGAACGTGGCGGCTCTGGGCGGCACCGGCGGCGGTGGAATGACGGTGCTGCCCGGTGACGTGGCCGCCGTTGTTGCCCGGCTCGGCGGCCCGAAGCCGGGGAACGGTGCGATAGGCCCGTTCGACGTCGTCGTCGCCGATCCTCCCTACGACCTGGGCACCGAAGCGCTGCTCGACGTGCTGACCGGGTTGCTGACGGCCGGGGTGCTCGCCGCACATGCGGACCTGATCGTGGAGCGCTCGGTGAAGTCGGGTGAGCCCGGATGGCCGCCGCCGCTCGAGGGCGTTCGCGCTCGCCGGTACGGCGACACACTGCTCTGCTACGGTCGCGCCCCATGACCCGCCCCGTGATCCGAGCCGTCTGCCCAGGCTCCTTCGACCCGCCGACCCTCGGGCATCTGGACGTCATCGGGCGGGTGGCCGGACTCTTCGACGAGGTCACGGTCGCGGTCCTGGTCAACCCGGACAAGAAGGGCCTGTTCACCCTCGACGAGCGGCTTGATCTGCTCCGCGCGACGACCAGGGACTGGCCGTCGGTGAAGGTCGACTCCTTCACCGGTCTGCTGGTGGATTACTGTGCCGCACAGGGCATCTCGGCAATCGTCAAGGGCATCCGGGCGGTTTCGGACTTCGATTACGAGCTGCAGATGGCGCAGATGAACCATGGCCTGACGGGCGTCGACACGCTGTTCCTGCCGACCAGCCCCGGCTATTCGTTCGTCTCCTCGTCACTGGTGAAGCAGGTCGCGTCCTATGGCGGCGATGTGGATCACCTGCTGCCCGACGTCGTCGCCACGGCGCTGCGGGCCAAGCTCGGCGACCGCTGAGCCGGCCATCACCGGCCCTCACCGGCTGGGACCACCGGTGGCGCCCGCTGGTGGTGACGCTGCGCACGGGCGCCGCCGGGCGTGTTGGCGCCGATGCCGGTCGGCGCCTTGTCAGACTGGGCGGTAAGCCGCCCCGTGGCGTGTCGTCATGCCGGCGACCGGGCGGGTTGTGACCGTAGGAGGTTCCATTCATGTACCGGGTTTTCGAGGCACTCGACGAATTGGTGACGATCGTCGAAGAAGCCCGGGGTCTGCCGATGACGGCGTCCTGTGTCGTTCCACGCGGCGACGTCCTGGAACTGCTCGACGACGTGCGGGATGCCCTGCCCGGTGAGGTGGACGACGCGCAGGACGTGTTGGACCACCGGGACCAGATGCTGGGTGACGCCGCGGAGGCCGCGGCCAAGTCCGTCAACGAGGCCCAGGCGGAAGCGCACCGGCTGGTCAGCACGGCGCATGTCGATGCAGAGGCGGCAATCGGCGGGGCCAGGGCTGAGGCCGATCGGCTGGTCGGCGAGGCGACCGCCCATGCCGAGGGGCTGGTCAACCGGGCCAGGGACGAGGCCGCACGTCTCGCGCAGGCCGCGCAGGAACAGCACGACTCGCTGATCGCCAGGGCACGGGCCGAAGCCGAGCGCACCGTTGCCGCCGGGCGGGCGGCCTACGAGGCCACCGTCGCGGACGGCCGGGCCGAGCAGGCGAGGCTGGTCACCCAGACCGAGGTGGTGCAGGCCGCGTACTCCGAATCTGCCCGCATCCTGGATGCCGCGCATGCCGACGCCGACCGCATGCGCGCCGAGTGCGACAGCTACGTGGACACCACCCTGGGGTCTCTGGAGGAGACGTTGACCACCACATTGCGGACGATCGGGCGTGGCCGGACGTCGTTGCGCAGCGGGGGGATCGCCGACTACCGGGACTGAACCCTCCTCGCGGATGCGGCGTTTCCACTCCATGGATCAGGACCGCATGGACCAGGACCGACATGGATCAGGACCGCATGGACCAGGACCGCATGGACCAGCTGCACGCCGGCAAATTGGTCCCGCCGCCCGTTTCGACTACCATGGAAGGGTTGCCTGACGGCAGGTTGCGTCCGCTGGAGCGGAGGTCACCACCACTTCCGGCATCGACCCGCGAGCCCCGCACTGCGAGACCTGAGAGAAACGTGTCCATGTCTGCCCATTCGCACCCGCACTCGAACTCCCCCTGGGTGTTCGACACCCGGGCACTCGGGCGACGGCCCGGTACCTTGCGCGCACTGCGCGTCGCGGCGCCGGTGGACGAGCCCATGGGCCTTGACGTCGTCGCCGTGCCGCCCGGCTCCGAGGTCGACCTCGACCTGCGTTTCGAGGCGGTGGCCGAGGGAGTGCTCGTCTCCGGTACGGCGGCCGCCACCGCGGTCGGACAGTGCGCCCGCTGCCTCGTCGACCTGACCGAGCCGGTGATCGCCCGGATCCGCGAGCTGTACGCCTACCCCGATTCCGCGACCGCCGCGACGACAGAGGACGACGAGATCGCCCGCCTGGTGGACGACCTGGTCGACCTCGAACCCGTCGTCCGGGACGAGGTCGTGCTGTCGCTGCCGATGGCGCCGCTGTGCCGTCCGGATTGCCCCGGCTTGTGCATCGAGTGCGGCGAGCGTTTCGACGATCTCGAGCCCGGTCATTCGCATGAGATACTGGACCCTCGCTGGGCCGCTCTGCGGGACAGATTTGACACCGAAACACCTAAGAGCGTGGACCGGCCTTCTGCCGGCTCTGCTGAATGACCTAGGCGAAACAACCGAGAAGGAGATCAATCGTGGCTGTCCCGAAGAGGAAGATGTCGCGCAGCAACACCCGGTCGCGTCGATCGCAGTGGAAGGCCAGCGTGCCGACCCTGGTGGTCTGCCCGAACCGCGCCTGCGGCGCGCTGACCCCTCCGCATCAGGCGTGCTCGACCTGCGGGCAATACCGCGGCCGCCAGGTCGTCGGAGTCTGACCCGGGTGGGCGGTTCGGCGTCGACAGCCAACAACACGCCGGATCCGGCGGTTGTCAGTGCTGCCCTCGGCGTCGAACTCGACGGAGAGCTGGTGGTGCTCGCACTGACCCACCGGTCGTTCGCGTACGAGAACGGTGGGCTCCCGACCAACGAGCGGCTCGAGTTCCTCGGTGACTCCGTACTGGGCGTCATCATCACCGACGTGCTGTACCGGACCCATCCTGATCTGCCGGAGGGTCGGCTCGCCAAGCTGCGTGCCTCCGTTGTGAACATGCACGCGCTGGCCGGTGTCGGCCGGCGAATCGGGATCGGCGAGCAACTCCGGCTGGGCCGTGGCGAGGAGCTGACCGGCGGGCGGGACAAGTCGTCGATCGTCGCCGATGCGGTCGAAGCCGTGATCGGCGCGGTGTACCTGCAACACGGACTGGACGTCACGAGGCTTGTCATCCACCGGTTGTTCGGCGACCTGCTGACAGCGGCGCCGCAACTGGGTGCCGGCCTGGACTGGAAGACGTCGTTGCAGGAACTGTCGGCCGGGCGTGCCCTCGGCGTACCCGAATACCGGGTCAGCGAGCAGGGTCCGGACCACGCCAAGATGTTCGCCGCCACGGTGATGCTGAGCGGGGTCGCGTACGGATCGGGAACCGGCCGGACAAAGAAGGAAGCCGAGCAGGCGGCCGCCGCGGCCACCTACACGAGCCTGCAGGGCGCGGCCAACGGCGCCGCGCTGGCTGCCGAACAAACGATCACGCCTTCGACCTCCGACGCGCAGAGTCCGAACGGCACCGCGGGTAGTCCCCACGACACGCCGCCCGGCGGGGAGCCCGATCCCCGTTCGGCCGGTGCCTGAACTCCCTGAGGTCGAGTCCGTCCGGCGGGGTCTGCTGTCCCACCTGAACGGCCGGCGGATCTCCAGCGTGCAGGTGTTCTCCGACCGTGCGGTGCGCCGGCACACCGGCGGCGCCGCCGACTTCGAGGCCATCGTGCTCGGCCACCGCGTCGTCGACGTGCGGCGGCGGGGCAAATACCTCTGGTGGGCTCTGGACGACGGGGATGCCATCCTTGCCCACCTCGGGATGAGTGGGCAGTTCCGCGTCACCGGGCCGGCCGGCGCACTGCCGGTGGGAACCGGTCCGACACCCGCCGTTCCGACACCCGCTGGCGACCTTCCCGCGGACGAGGTGGTCCAGCACCCGCACCTGCGGATCAGGTTCGCCTTCGACGACGACGGGCCGGACGTCGATTTCCTCGACCAGCGCACGTTCGGCGGCATGGCCTTCGCGCCGGCCGGAGCGGAACTGCCGGCCGTGATCTCGCACATCGCCAGGGACCCGCTCGATCCGGAGTTCTCGCTCGACGCCGCCGTCGCGACGATCCGGCGCAAGCGCACAGAGATCAAACGTGCACTGCTCGACCAGACGGTGGTCTCCGGGATCGGCAACATCTACGCCGACGAGGCGCTCTGGCGCGCAAAGGTCCACTACGCCCGGCCGACGGCCACCATGACCCGCCCGGTCGCCGCGTCCGTCCTGACGGCGGCAGCGGATGTGATGACCGAGGCGCTCGCCGCCGGCGGCACATCGTTCGACGCGTTGTACGTCAACGTCAACGGCGAATCCGGGTACTTCGACCGCTCGCTGAACGCCTACGGGCAGCAGGACCGGCCGTGTCCGCGGTGCGGCACGCCGATCCGCCGCGACGCGTTCATGAACCGGTCGTCCTTCTTCTGCCCGCACTGCCAGCGCGCGCCTCGGACCCGCCGACCCCCGGTCCTCTGATCGGATCGTGTCCGGCAGCGCCGTAGGCTCGGCAGGTGCGGACCACCGATGAGCCACCCGACGTCGACATCGTCCCCGCGGTACACCCTGTCGCGCGACCGCTCGACCACGCCCTGCGCCTGCTGACCAAATCGGCCGACCACGGGCGGCTGTGGATGACGATCGCGGCGGTCGGCGCACTGACCGGCAAACGGACGCGACGCGCCTCGATCCGGGGCATCGCATCGCTCGGCGCGGCAAGTTTCGTGTCGAACGCCGTGATCAAACCGTTGATCGGTCGCCGCCGGCCGGATGTGGAGCGAACACATCTCGCCCGCCGGATCGGCTATCGGCCGTGGACGTCCTCGTTCCCGAGCGGGCATGCGGCCTCGGCCGCCGCCTTCGCCGCGGGCGCCACCATGGAACTCCCGGCGGCCGGGGTCGTCCTCGTCCCGCTGGCAGCCGCCGTCGCATATTCGCGCGTGCACGTCGGCGTGCACTTCCGGAGCGATGTGTGGGCCGGCGCGGCGGTCGGTCTCACGCTGGCCTTCATCGGTCGGGCCTGGTGGCCGGTGAAGCCGTGGGGTCCGGCGCTGATGGCCGCTGGAACGGCGCCCGCGCTGCCCGGCGGCAAGGGGCTGACGATCATCGTGAATCAGAAGTCGGGGAGCAGCGACGGCGCTGCTGATGCGATCGCCGACGCCCTGCCCGAGGCGACCGTCCTGCAGTGGGATCCGGAGACCGACCTCGCCGCACTGATCGACGGGGCCGACGGAGATCCCGCAGCGCTCGGCGTGGCCGGCGGCGATGGAACGGTGGCCAGCGTCGCGCAGCTCGCACACGAACGCGGGCTCCCGCTGGCGGTGTTCCCGGCCGGAACGCTGAACCACTTCGCGAAGGCGCTCGGGTTGGACAGCGACGCGTACACGACCGCGGCCGTGGAGGCCGGAGTCGCCGGGATGGTCGACATCGCGTTCATCGACGGCGAGGCGTTCCTGAACACCGCCAGCATCGGTCATTACCCGGAAATGGTGGCCAGGCGCGACCACTACTCGCACCGGATGGGCAAATGGCCGGCCACCGCGTACGCGATGATCCGCACCCTTCGGCACGAGAAGCCGGTCACCCTGGTGATCAACGGCGAACGCAAGTCCGTCTGGATCGTGTTCATCGGCAACGGGCGCTACATCCCTCGTGGTCTGGCGCCATCCTGGCGGGAGCACCTGGCGAGCGGAGTGCTCGACGTCCAGTTCCTCAACGCCGACCGGCCGCTGTCCCGGACCAGGGCAGTGCTGTACTCGCTGATCGGCATCGTCGAGCGCACCCATGTCTACGGGTCGATGGAAAGTGCCCGGGTGAAGATCGAGTCGCTGTCCGGCCCGCGGCCGGTCGCGCACGACGGCGAGATCACCGAGCCCACCGGCACTGTCGAACTCGAGATCTCCGAGCGGCGGCTCACGGTCTATCGCGCCATGTCCTGAGCCGTGCCGATTGGCGCGCCTCCCGGGTCGGCGGGCACCATGTCCGCATGACAGGCGCCTCCCGACGATCCGACGACGCAGCCCCCGACACCGACGGCGGTTCGTCCGCGCCCTCCGACCAGGTCCGGATGACCGCCTGGGTGCACGGAATGGTGCAGGGCGTCGGGTTCCGGTGGTGGACGCGATCCAGGGCGCTCGAACTCGGACTGGTCGGCAGTGCCGCCAATCTCGCCGACGGGCGGGTGGAGGTTGTCGCAGAGGGCAGCCGCGAGGCCTGTGAAGCCCTGCTGGATCGGCTGCGTGGCGCGCGAACGCCGGGCGGGGTGGACAAGGTGGTGGCGCAGTTCTCCGCGCCCCGCGGCGATTTGCACGGGTTCTCAGAGCGCTGACCTCCGGCCTTCCCACCGCCTTCGCAGCGCCCGACGCTTGGCGCACCCGGGTGGCTGTTGTCCACAACGGAGCGCCGCGAACTCCCGATGTCGTCCCCGTCCGCTTAACTGTCGGTGTGATCAGGGGGATGCAACGCGGCCGCGCCTTCGGCTGCCCGGGTGCCGCCGACAAGCTGTCGGTGGCGCCGCGGTGACGCTGCACCTGCACCGTGCCCAACGCGCGGACACCCTGGCGGTTGCCCTCGCCGAGCTGCTGGCCGATCCACCGGCAGATGTGCTCGCCCAGGAGGTGATCGCCGTACCCGCCCGGGGCATCGAGCGCTGGCTGACCCAGCGGCTCTCGCACCACCTGGGGGTGCGTGACGGCCGAGGTGACGGCATCTGCGCGGCCGTCCGTTTCCCGTCGCCGGCCGCGCTGCTCGCCGAGGTGGCCGGACGGCAGGACGACGATCCATGGGCGCCGGACACCGCTGTCTGGCCCCTGCTCGAGGTCATCGACGGCTGCTCGACCGAACCGTGGTGCCGTGCGCTCGCCACCCACCTCGGGTACGCGGCCGGACCGGCCGGCGACGCGGCGGACCCGACCACCGCACACCGGCGGGCCCGGCGGTACGCAGTCAGCCGCCGCCTGGCGGGGCTGTTCGACGGTTACGCCACGCACCGGCCAGACATGCTCGCGGCCTGGGCTTCCGGGCGGGATGAGGACGGCTGGGGGAAGCCCGTGCCGCCGGACATGGCGTGGCAACCCGAGCTCTGGCGCCGGTTGCGGGACCGGATCGACGCGCCCGACCCGGTGGTCCGACTGGCCGGGGTGATCGCGGGCCTGGGTGCCGACCCCGGGTGCGTCGATCTCCCGGAACGGATCTCCCTGTTCGGTCCGACGGCGCTGCCGTCACGTCAGTTCAGGGTGCTCACGGCCCTCGCCGAGCACCGTGACGTCCACCTGTGGTTGCCGCATCCCTCGCCCGCGCTGTGGGCCGCGCTGGCCGCCTCGGCACCAGCCGGCCACCCTGGACCCCGGGCGGCGGACCCGACCAGCAGCGCGGTCCGACACCCACTGCTCTCCTCACTCGGCCGGGATTCGCGGGAAATGCAGGCGACCCTCTCCGAGGCCCCGCACACCGATACCTACCACCCGGCTTCCCCCGACTCCGATGCCCGCGATCCCGATACCTACCGCACCGCGCAGCGTCACGAGCTCACCCTGCTGCAGCGGCTGCAGGCGGACCTCCGCGACAACGTGCGGCCATCGGCGGGCCGGCCACTGCTCGAGCCGACGGACGACAGCATCCAGGTGCATGCCTGCCACGGCCCGTCCCGCCAGGTCGACGTGCTGCGCGATGTGATCGTCGGGATGCTCGCGGCCGATCCGACGCTGCTGCCCAGCGAGATCCTGGTGATGTGCCCCGACATCGAGGCCTACGCTCCGCTGATCCAGGGAGCGTTCGGTCTCGACGAGGTGATCGAGAACGGCCACCCGGCGCACGGACTGTGGGTGCGGCTGGCGGACCGGGCGCTGACCCAGACGAACCCGCTGTTGGCCACCGTCCAGCGACTGCTGGATCTCGCCGACAGCAGGGTGACGGCCTCCGAGGTGCTGGACCTGGCCGCGTGGGGTCCGGTCCGCCGGCGATTCGGGTTCGATGACGACGAGCTGCAACGACTGTCCGGGTGGGCCGTCGACGCCGGCGCGCGGTGGGGACTCGACAGCGCCCATCGCGCCGAGTTCGGGCTCCAGGCATATCCGCAGAACACCTGGCGGGCCGCGCTGGACAGAGTCCTCGTCGGTGTCGCGATGGCCGACGAGAACAACAACCGGCTCGCCACCGCCCTTCCGCTCGACGACGTCGGCAGTTCCGATGTCGATCTGGCCGGCCGGTTCGCCGAACTGCTGGCCAGGCTCACCCGCGCAGTGGATTCGCTGGCCGGCGAGCGCACCATGCAGGGTTGGCTGACCGCGCTGATGGATTCCGTCGACAGCCTGACCAGCGTGTCGGCGACCAACAGCTGGCAGAACGCCGAACTCCGGCGCGAGCTCGGCGACGTCCAGCGCAAGGCGGAACTGGCCGGTGCGTCAACTGTTTCGCTGGGCCGGGCCGACATCCGGGCACTGCTCGCCGGTCGATTGGGCGGTCGGCCGACTCGGGCGAACTTCCGCACCGGCACGCTGACGGTGTGCACCATGGTGCCGATGCGATCGGTGCCGCACCGGGTGGTGTGCCTGCTCGGCCTCGACGACGGCGTCTTCCCGCGGACGGCTCGCGAGGACGGCGACAACGTGCTGGCCCGGGAACCCGCGGTGGGTGAACGCGACCCGCGGTCGGAGGACCGGCAGCTGATGCTCGACGCGGTGCTGGCTGCCACCGACAAGCTGGTGATCACCTACACCGGGGCGGACGAGCGGACCGGGATGCGCAAGCCGCCCGCGGTCCCGGTCGGTGAGTTGCTCGACACGCTGGACGAGACGGCCACTGCCGTGCAGACACCGGGCAAGCGCTGCGCCGTCCGGGACCAGGTCGAGATCCGGCATCCGTTGCAGCCCTTCGACGCCCGCACCGTGCTGCCCGGCAAGCTCGGCCGGCCAGGTGCTTTCACCTTCGATCCCAGTGCGCTGGCCGGCGCCTGCGCCGCTGCCGGCCCACGGGTGGACGTGCCGCTGTTCCTGCCGGCGCCACTGCCCGCACCGCCGCGGACCGATATCGACCTGGCGGATCTGATCCGACTGCTGACCCATCCCGCCAAGGGATTCCTCCGCCAGCGGTTGGACATCGGCCTGCGCTTCGAGGAGGACGACCCGTCCGATGCGCTTCCCGTCGAACTGGACGCCCTGGAGACCTGGGGGGTCGGCGACCGGCTGCTCAAGGACCGCCTTGCGGGAGTCAGCGAGGAGGAATGCCGGCAGGCGGAATGGCGCCGCGGGGTTCTGCCGCCCGGCCCGCTCGGCCAGCGGACGCTCAACGGCGTTCTCGAGGACCTGCGGCCATTGGTGGATCGGACGGCCGCACTGCGGGCCGCACCGCGCCGGACCGCCGACATCACCGTCGAGCTCGCCGACGGACGTCAGGTCCGCGGCACGGTCAGCGGGCTGCACGACACCGTTCTGGTGGCCGTCTCGTTCAGCCGGCTGGGGGCGGCGGCGCGGCTCCGCGCCTGGATCAGCATCGTTGCGCTGACCGCATCTGACGGCGACTCACCTTGGGGGGCCGCAACGGTCGGACGCGGCGTGCATGCCCATCCGCAGTGTGCGACCCTCACCCCGCTGCCGCCCATGGTGGCGGCTGCGGTGATCGAGGAGCTGGTCGAGCTCTACGACCAGGGGCTGCGCGAACCGTTGCCACTGCCGGTCAAGGCAGGGGCGGCCTACGCGGAGACCCGATTCGGCGGTGCGGATCCGGCCGATGCTTACGTCCGCGCGCGGGAGAAATGGTCGACCGGAAAGTTCCCCGGCGAGGACGACGACGACGCGCATGCACTGGTCTGGGGACGACGCGCGCCGTTCGACAGGCTGCTGATGCCCTGCCGGGCAACGGACCTCGGTGCCATGGCCGCGGCGATCAGACCGGCCGCCGGCGGCGAATCGGACCGGTTCGCCGCACTCGCCACGAAACTGTGGTTCCCGTTGCTCGATCACGAACAGAAGGCAATGCTGTGAGCCGGTCAGCTATTGCCGCCACCGAGGCCGGCGTCTCCGCGTTCGACTTCTGCGGGCCGCTGCCCGAGGGAACCACGGTGCTCGAGGCCAGCGCGGGAACCGGCAAGACCCATGCGATCGGCGCGCTGGTCACCCGCTATGTCGCCGAAGGTGTTGCGGCGCTGGATGAATTGCTGGTCATCACGTTCGGCAGGGCGGCCAGCCAGGAGTTACGCGAGCGTGTCCGCGGTCACCTGGTGAACGCCGAACGGGCGTTGGCCGACCCTGCGGCGGCCCGTTCCGGGGAGGACCCGATTCACGTCCTGCTGGCCGATGCCCCCGACGACGAGGTGGCCCGCCGGCGGGAACGGCTCCGTGCCGGATTGGCCGGTTTCGACGCCGCGACGATCGTCACCACGCACCAGTTCTGCCAATACGTGCTGACCGGGCTGGGCATCGCCGGGGACGGCGACGCCGACGTCGAACTGGTCGAGACCCTGGACGACCTGATCGTCGAGGTGGTCGACGATCTGTACGTCCGGGCATTCGCAGGCAGCGGTGCCGCCGACCCGATCTTCGACCGGGACACCGCGCTGACCCTGGCCCGTCGGGTGGTCAACGATCCGCAGGCCGTGCTCGAGCCGGCCGGAGAACCGGCTGGCAGCCCGCCGGCCCGCCGGGTGCGGTTCGGCGCGGCGGTCCGACAGGAGGTCGACCGGCGGAAGCGACGCCGGCGGATCCTCGGCTACGACGACCTGCTCGGCAGGCTGGCAGCCGCGCTCGAGGCCGCCGACGCACCCGCGCGGGAACGGATGCGGGCCCGCTGGTCGACCGTGCTCGTCGACGAGTTCCAGGACACCGACCCTGTGCAATGGCAGATCCTCGAGCGGGCCTTCAGCGGGCACGCGACCGTGGTGCTGGTCGGTGACCCCAAGCAGTCCATCTACGCCTTCCGCGGTGGCGACATCGACACCTACCTGTCAGCCGCCCGCACTGCCGGCGCCCGCGCAACCCTCACCCGGAACTGGCGCACCGACGAACCACTGGTGAAGGCCCTGCAGGAGTTGCTGGGTGGGCTTGCCCTCGGCAACCCCGAGATCCCGGTACGCGGCGTGACAGCCCAGAACAAGGGCTCCCGGCTGGTCGGCGCCCCGTCGGGCTCGCCGCTCCGGCTGCGTGTCCTGCGCCGGGACGACTTCGGCATGGGCCGGAACCAGAAGATCCCCATCGACCGTGCCCGCGCCTTCGTCGCCCGGGATCTGACCGCGGACATCGCCGACCTGCTCTCCTGCGGGGCCACTTTCAACAAGGAGCCCATCGGGGCCGGGCACATCGCGGTGATCGTCAGCACCCATGCGCAAGCCACCCTGATCCAGGACCACCTCTCCGCCGCCGGTATCCCGGCCGTTGTGTCCGGCAATGTCAGCGTCTTCCAGACGGCCGCCGGCGAGGACTGGCAGGTCCTGCTCGAAGCCATCGAACAGCCGCATCGTTCCGGGCGGGTCCGGGCAGCGGCGCTCACCCCGTTCGTCGGTCACACCGCCGCCGATCTGGCCGCCGGTGGCGACACCATGACCGACCGGCTCAGCGCGCTCTTCTCCCGCTGGGCGACCGTTTTCACCGCCCGCGGTGTGGCCGCGCTCCTGGAGGTGGCCGGCATCGAGTGCGGCATGACTGCCCGCATGCTCGGCCGGGTCGACGGCGAGCGACGGCTGACGGACCTCAGGCACGTCGGCCAGGCGCTGCACGCGGCCGCACTCGAGGATGGATTGGGGCTGTCCGCGTTGACCGACTGGTTGCGTCGTCGACGGGCCGACAGCAGGGCGGAGATCACCACCGACCGTGTCCGCAAGCTCGAGACCGATGCGGCCGCAACCCAGGTGGTCACGCTGCACGCCAGCAAGGGTCTGCAGTACCCGGTCGTCTATCTGCCGTTCGCGTTCGACCGGCACGTCCACACGCCCGACACGCTGCTGCTGCACGACCAGGGACGACGGGTGCTCGACATCGGCGGCACGGGTACCCGCGGCCGACCGCAACGGGAGGACCAGTCGCTCACCGAGGAGGCCGGCGAGGCGCTGCGGCATCTGTACGTCGGCCTGACCCGGGCACAGTCGCAGGTCGTCACCTGGTGGGCCCCGACGTTCAACACGCCGGGTTCAGGGCTGCACCGTGTGATGTTCGGGCACCGTGACGACGACGGAGCGGTGCCGGACGTGGTGCCGCTCGCGCTCGACGACATCGCCGCGCGGGATCTGCTGGACCTGGAGCAACGGGGGGCGCTGGTCGTCGAGAAGGCCGCTGTGTCGGTGATCAAGCCGCCGGCGACGCCGCCCGCGCCCAACGGAGAGTTCACCCTCGGCCACCTGCACCGAAACCTGGACGGGGGGTGGCGGCGGGTCTCGTACTCCTCGTTGGCCGCGGCCGGTTCCACGGGCGAGCACGCCCCGCTCCCCGCCGGAACCGGGTCGTTGAGCGGTGATCCCGGAGTCGGCAGCGAGCCCGAACAGATCGACCGGGCGGACGAGGCCATCCCGGCGATCAGGTCGTTCCCCGGCGGGGACGCAGCCTTGCGTGCCGTGCGGTCGCCGATGTCGGATCTGCCGGCCGGCACCACGTTCGGCACCCTGGTGCACGCGGTCCTGGAGACCACTGATCCGCAGGCCGTGGACCTCCCGGCCGAACTGGTGCTGCGGTCCGCCGAACAGATCGCCCGTCGGGGTGCCTCGTTCACCGCCGACGAGCTGGGCGCGGCGCTGCTCCCGGTCCTGCACACCCCGCTCGGGCCGCTGGCGGGCGGCTTGGCATTGCGCGACATCTCCACCCGCGACCGGTTGCCCGAGATGGATTTCGAGCTGCCGTTGGCCGGCGGCGACGGCGCCGGCGCCGGCGTCCTGCTCGGATCGCTGGCCCCGGTCATCCGGCGGCATCTCGCCGCTGACGACCCCCTCGCCGGTTACGCCGACCGGCTCGCCTCGCCGTCGTTCGCGCTGCAGCCGCTCCGCGGCTACCTCACCGGCAGCCTGGACGCCGTGTTCCGGCTACCCGGCCCGCGATACGTGGTGGCCGACTACAAGACGAACTGGCTCGGCGAGGCCGAGGAGACAGAGCTCTCGGCGTGGCACTACCGGCCGGCGGCGATGGACGCGGTGATGGCCGGGTCCGACTACCCGTTGCAGGCGCTGCTGTACTGCGTTGCGCTGCACCGGTTCCTGCGCTGGCGGCAGCCGTCGTACGACCCTGGGGTGCACATCGGCGGCGTGCTCTACCTGTTCGTCCGCGGGATGGCGGGGCCGTCGACGCCGCTGGTCGACGGGGTGCCGTGCGGCGTCTTCGGCTGGCGGCCGCCGGGTGCACTGATCACCGACCTGTCCGACCTGTTGGATGCCGAGCCGGTGGCGGCGTCATGACGGCCGCGTCGACCGGAGCCGACCGGTTCGATCCCGACGGCTCGGATCCGGGCGACCCGTTCGACGTCAGGCTCGCGGTCGACGCCACCGGGTCGCTGCGCGAGTTCAATGCCGCCGGCGTGCTGAACGCCGCCGACGTCCATGTGGCCGACCGGCTGGGCCGGTTGGGCGGCGAGAACAACGACGACGTCCGTCTGGCGGTCGCCCTGACCGTCCGTGGGGTGCGCAGCGGCTCGGTCTGCGTCGACCTGGATCTGTTACGCCACCAATGGACGGCGCTCGAGCCGGCATTGCCCTGGCCGGACCCCGCCGCCTGGTCCGCCGCTGTGCGGGACAGCCCCCTCGTCGGTGACGGCAAACCGCTCCGGCTCGAACACGGCCTGCTCTACCTGGACCGGTACCGGCGGCAGGAGGAGCAGGTGTACCGGGACCTCCTTGCCCGCGAGGCGCAGCCCCTGCCCGACATCGACAGCGCAGCGCTCGCACAGGGTCTCGAACGGCTCTTCCCCGGCTCGGACGCCGAGCAGCAACGAGCCGCCGCACGCGCCGCCGCCACCCAATGGACGACCGTGCTCGGCGGCGGCCCCGGCACCGGCAAGACCACCACGGTTGCCCGGTTGATCTCGCTGCTGATGACACAGCCCGGTCCACCGCTGCGGGTGGCGATGGCCGCCCCGACGGGGAAGGCGGCCGCCCGGCTGCAGGCCGCCGTCCAGCACGAGGCCACGAGGTTCGAACCCGCGGATCGGCACGACCTGCCGGAGCTGACGGCATCGACACTGCACCGGCTGCTGGGCTGGGTCCCCGGCCGCGGCACCAGGTTCCGGCACAACCGCGACAACCGGCTGCCATTCGACCTTGTCGTCGTCGACGAGACGTCGATGGTGTCGCTGACGATGATGGCCCGGCTCCTGGAGGCGGTCCGGCCCGACGCCCGGCTGCTGCTGGTCGGTGACCCCGACCAGCTCGCTTCCGTGGAAGCCGGTGCCGTGCTCGCCGACCTGGTCGCCGGACTGACCACCCGCGACGTCGCTGCCGCTGGTGCGCCCACCGATTCGTCAGTGGCGGTGAGCGGGCCCGAGGTCATGGGCGGCCGCCGGTCCGTGGTGCTGCTGCACAAGACCTGGCGGTTCGGCGGAGACATCGCCGATCTGGCCTCGGCCGTCAGGGACGGCGACGCCGATGCCGCCGTCGCGGTGCTGCACCGCCGCGGGACGGCGGTGTTGCTGGTGCCGCCCGACGAGCCGGGCATCCGCCGCGACGTTCTCGACGCGGCAACGGCCGTCCGGGCGGCCGCGGTGGCCGGTGACGCCCGGACCGCGCTCGAGCGGCTGGATGCGCACCGGCTGCTCTGCGCCCACCGTTCGGGTCCCCGCGGCGTGCAGGAATGGACGCGGCGGATCGAGGACTGGCTGGCCGACATCGATCACGACGTCACCGAGGGGGAGTGGTACGCCGGTCGGCCCGTCCTGATCACCGCGAACGACTACGCCCTGGGGCTGTTCAACGGTGACACCGGCGTGGCGGTCCGTGATGCGGACGCAAGCCTGCGGGTGATGTTCGGCCGTGAGCGGGACATGGCCGGCTTCGCCCCGCGGCGGTTGGCCGAGGCGCAGACCGTCCACGCGATGACCGTTCATCGCAGCCAGGGCAGCCAGTTCCACCGGGTGACATTCGTGCTGCCCGAGGCGGACTCACCGCTGTCCACCAGGGAACTCCTGTACACGGCACTGACCAGGGCCGAGGTCTTCGTTCGGCTGGTGGGCACCGAAGCCGAGTTCCGTGCGGCGATCTCCCGGCCCGCCGCTCGGGCCAGTGGGCTGCGACTGCGTCTCGCCCAGACCGTCGGCTGACCGCTCCCGGGACGCCGTCATCGACCCGTAAGGACCCACGAATGTCGGCTGTCGGTGGTCGGGGGCACGATGTCAGGGTTGTCACCGGAGCGAATCCCGCAGACCCACATCACAGGGAGATCAGCTGATGCGAACGATCCAGACGCGGCCCACCGACACCACCCCGACCGAGGTTCACCCACCGCTGTCCGAGGCGGCGGCCGAGGCGTGGATCCCGCGGACCTGCTTCAAGAACGGCCCGCCCGGCCGGATCGGAGTCGAACTGGAGCTCCTCGTCGTCGACGCCCGGCACCCGGACGGGCTGGCGGCGAATTACCCCGAAGAGCGTTATCCCGCTCTCCTCCGGGAACTCGCCGATGGCGGGCTCGACGGTCGGCTGACCGTCGAGCCCGGTGGGCAGGTCGAGCTCAGCTCCCGCCCCGGGCACACCCTGCCGCACACCGTCACCACTGTCCGGCGCGACCTTGCCGCCCTGCGGCACCGCGCCGATCGATGTGGTGCGCGGCTGGCAGGCATCGGCGTCGATCCGATCCGAGCCCCGCGCCGCACCTCCGATCACCCGCGCTACGTCGCCATGGAGCGGTATCTCGACCCGTGGGGACCGGCCGCCCGGACCATGATGTGCTCGACCGCCTCGGTGCAGGTCAACGTCGAGGCGGCGATCGATCCGGCCGGTGCGGGAAGCGCAGCGGGCCAGGGTGTCCCGGCACCGGCGGACGCCACTGCCAGGTGGGATCTGCTGCACGCGGTGGGGCCTGCGCTGGTAGCCGGGTTCGCCAACTCCGCCTACTGCGGCGGGCGACCGACCGGGTGGAAGAGCTACCGGCAGGCGGTGTGGATGTCCCTTGACCCGTGCCGCACCGGCGGCCCGGTCCGGCGCAGCGGCGAAGATCTCGCAGCTGCATGGACCAGGTGGGTGCTGGACGCCCCGTTGATGATGGTCCGGCGGAATACCGGACCGTGGGCCGCGCCCGCGGGGGTGAGCTTCCGGGACTGGGTGCGGCTCGGCTCCGCCGTCGTCCCGGACCGCAACCCCCCGACCACGGACGATCTCGCGTACCACCTGACGACCCTGTTCCCGCACGTCCGGCCCAAGGGACACCTCGAGATCCGGTTCATCGACGCCCAGCCGGACGAGTGGTGGACCGTACCGACCGCCGTTGTCGGGGCGCTGCTGGAGGACGGTACGGCCGGTGAGCGGGCCAGGGAGGTCTGCGCGCCGATCAAGGGCCGCTGGCGTGACGCGGCACGGCTCGGGGTCGGCGATCCGGAACTGCGCAGGGCCACCTACGAGGTGCTGCTGGCCGCTGCCGCGGCGCTGCGCCGGAACCCCGACACCGCGTCGTTGGCCGAGCCGGTCGAGGAGTACATCGAGCGGTGGACCGCGCGGGGCCGATGTCCCGCCGACGACCCACCCGACCTGACCACCGCATCGTCCACCACAGCGCCGTCCACCACAGCGTCGTCCACCACAGCGTCGTCCACCACAGCGTCGTCCACCACAGCGTCGTCCACCACAGCGTCGTCCACCACCAGCAGCCGTCATCAAGGGGATGAGCCGTCATGACCGATCAGCATCCGTCCGCCGTCCCCACCGCCGCTGCGGATGGTGATGCCCCCGGGGCGCTGCGGCTGCAGGAACATACCGTTCGCGAGCTCGGCCAGGACGCGCTCAAAAGGCGCATCGTCGAGGACATGGAACGGGCGCGCGCCCGGACCCATCTGCTGACGGAGGCCATCGACGACGACGAACTCGTCCGTCAGCACTCCCGGCTGATGTCGCCGCTGGTCTGGGATCTGGCCCATATCGGAAACCAGGAGGAGCTCTGGCTGCTGCGCGACGTCGGCGGCAGGGAGCCGATTCTGCCGGAGACCGTCGACCACCTCTACGACGCCTTCCAGCACTCACGGGCGGACCGGCCGGCGCTGCCGCTACTCGACCCGTCGGCGTCCCGCGGCTATGTCGGAGAAGTGCGGTCCCGGGTCATCGACCTGCTGGAGCGCACACCGCTGACCGGGAGCCGGCTCACCGCACGGGGTTTCGTCTTCGGAATGATCGTCCAGCACGAACAGCAGCACGCGGAGACGATGCTCGCCACCCACCAGTTGCGGGAGGGCGATGCGGTGCTGTCCGCCCCGCCGCCGCCCGTGCCGCAGACACCTGCCCGGGCCGGCGAGATCCTCGTGGCCGGCGGTGATTTCGTCATGGGCACGTCGGCGCACCCGTGGGCATTGGACAACGAGCGGCCTGCGCACCGGCGATCGGTCGATGCGTTCTGGCTGGACACGTTCCCGGTGACGAACGGTGACTACCAGGAGTTCATCGAGGCGGGCGGGTACGAGGACCCGCAATGGTGGGATCCGGCCGGCTGGGCCTACCGCGGTCAGGTTGGCCTGGCCGCCCCGCTGTTCTGGCGCCGCGACGTGGGCCAGTGGGTCCGTCGCCGGTTCGGCGCTGTGGAACCGGTGCCGGCAGATGAGCCGGTGATGCATGTCTGCTGGTACGAGGCCGACGCATACGCGCGCTGGGCCGGCAAACGGCTCCCCACGGAGGCGGAGTGGGAGAAGGCGGCGAGGCACGACCCGGCCACCGGGTCGGCCCGGCAGTACCCGTGGGGTGACGGCGATCCGACACCGGAGCACGCCAACCTCGGCCAGCAGCATCTACAGCCGGCACCCGTCGGGGCATACCCGGCTGGGGCGTCACCGCTCGGCGTGCAGCAGATGATCGGTGACGTCTGGGAATGGACGTCCAGCGACTTCGCCGGCTATCCGGGCTTCGCGCCGTGGCCATACCGCGAGTACTCCGAGGTGTTCTTCGGACCCGAGTACAAGGTGCTGCGCGGTGGGTCGTTCGGGGCGGACCGGTCCGCCTGCCGCGGCACGTTCCGGAACTGGGACTATCCGATCCGCCGGCAGATCTTCGCTGGTTTCCGCTGCGCGCGCGATGCCGCGGCCGGCGAGGTGTGATCCATGTGCCGTCACCTTGCCTACGTCGGCGCGCCCGTGCGGCTCGGCGCGCTGCTCAGCGATCCGCCGCACTCGCTGGTGCGCCAGTCCTGGGCGCCGCGACACCAGGACCACGGCGTCGTCAACGCCGACGGGTTCGGGATCGGCTGGTACGTCGATGATGTCGCGGAACCTGCGCGGCACCGGGCGGCCGGCCCGATCTGGTCCGACGAGACCTTCCTCGACCTGGCCAGGGTGGTGCGGGCAGAGGCGGTGCTCGCCGCGGTGCGGTCGGCGACCGTCGGGATGCCGGGTGGGCAGTCCGCGGCAGCGCCCTTCCGGTCCGGCCCGTGGTTGTTCAGCCACAATGGTGCCGTGTTCGGCTGGCCGCAGGTCGCATCACGACTCGCCTGGGGACTGGATCCGGGCGAACTGGCCCGGCTGGAGGCACCCACCGACTCCGCGCTGCTCTGGGCGATGACCCGCGACCTGCTCGGTCGCGGGAAGGCGCCGGAAGCGGCGTTGACCGAGGTGGTCAGCAGGGTCGCCGAGGCCGGCGGGGGCCGGCTGACCTTCCTGCTGATGGACGGCAAGCGCATCACCGCGACCGCTTGGGGCACCAGCCTCTACTGGCGCGCTCTGCCGCACGGTCTCGTCGTCGCCTCCGAGCCATACGACGACGACCCTGCCTGGGTCCCGGTCCCCGACAGGTCCCTGCTGGAGGCCGACGCCTCGGGCGCCGTCGTGACACCGCTGACCCCACGAGCCTGACGAACGCCCGACCGGGCGCCGCACTGACCTCATCACCGGATCTGCCCGACCCTGCTGTCCACGAAGGAGTTCCCGAGCCCGCTCACTCTTGCGTGGGCAACCCTTCTCGACCACCGGAGCAACCCTTGTCGACGTCCACCGAATACACCTACACCGACCACCTGCCCGCCGACTTCAGCGACCGGGAGCTACGCACCGACGTCCTGACCGGCCTGGGCGCGACGCCGAAGTGGTTGCCGCCCAAGTGGTTCTACGACAAGGTCGGCAGCGAGCTGTTCGAGGCCATCACCCGGCTGCCCGAGTACTACCCCACCCGAACCGAGCGTTCGATCCTGCAGCGGCACGCGACGGAGATGGTCGAGCTCGCCGGCTGCGACACGCTGATCGAGCTGGGATCCGGATCGTCGGAGAAGACCAGGCTGCTTCTCGACGCGATGACGGCAAGAGCCGGTGGCACGGCGTCCTACGTCGGGTTGGACGTCAGCGAGGCCGCCCTGCGGTCGGCCGGTGCCGGGCTCGTCGCGGGCTATCCGGCCCTGAAGGTCACCGCAGTGCGCGCGGACTTCACCCGGCAGTTGGCGCTGCTGCCGACAGGCGGAACGCGGACGGTCGCGTTCCTCGGGTCCACCATCGGCAATTTCGAGCCGGTGGACCGCGCCAGGTTCCTCCGCTCGCTCCGCGAACAGCTGGGGGAGCGGGACACCTTCCTGCTCGGCGCCGACCTGGTGAAGTCGCCCGATGTGCTGGTGCCCGCCTATGACGACGCCGCCGGGATCACCGCCGCTTTCAATCTCAACCTGCTCGACGTGCTCAACCAGCGAATCGAGGGCGACCTCGACCGCCGCCACTTCGCTCATGTCGCGCTGTGGGACGCAGAAAACGAGTGGATCGAGATGCGTCTGCGGGCCGTCCGGGACACCCGCGCACACCTGGCGGCACTGGATCTGGAGGTCCGCCTGGACCGCGGCGAGGAGATCCGCACCGAGATCTCGGCGAAGTTCCGCCCGGATGCCCTCGACGCCGAACTGGTCGACGCCGGCTTCACCCGCCGGGGCTGGTGGTCCGACGATCGTGACTGGTTCTCGGTCTCACTCTGGGCCACCCGCTGAGGGATTGCACCGTCGCGCTCGGATTGGTCGGGTGCCGCTCGGGATGTTGCCCCGGCTGCTGTGGACCAGAATGGCGCCATGCTCGCAGTTCACGTTCACGTCCATGTCCAGCCCGACCGGGTCGGCAACTTCCTTGCGGCCAGCATGATCAATGCCAGGGCCTCACTGACCGAGGAGGGCGTCCTGCGGTTCGACGTCCTGCAGGATCAGGCCGACCCGAGTCACGTGGTGCTGAACGAGGTGTACACCGGCCCGGAGGCCGCGGCAGCGCACAAGGAGACCGCCCACTACGCCACGTGGCGGGACGCGGTGGCCGACATGATGGCGGCGCCGAGGGAGTCGACGAAGTTTCAGACCGTGTTCCCTGAGGGCCTTGCTGCGTGGGGTGTACCGCGGTGAGCCGAGCGAGCTTCGAGTTCGCGACGGTCCCGCGCATCATCGTCGGGCCCGGGACGTCCGCGGAGGTGCCGGCGATGACGGCCGGGTTGGGCACCCGCGTCCTGGTGTGCACCGGCGGCCGTCCGGAGCGGCACCAGGTGTTTCTCGATGCGCTCTCGGTGCCGTTCACGGTGGTGCCGGTGTCGGGTGAGCCGACGGTGGACACCGCGCGGGCCGCCGTGGCCCTCGCCCGGGATTTCGGTGCGGACGTGGTGGTGGCGGTCGGCGGCGGTAGCGTGCTCGATCTCGGTAAGGCGACGGCGGTACTGCTCGCGAACGGTGGGGACCCGCTCGATTACCTCGAGGTCATCGGCGACGGGCGCCCGCTGACGGAGCCCGCGCTGCCGACGATCGCGGTTCCGACGACATCGGGAACGGGGTCGGAGGTCACGGCGAACGCCGTGTTGATGTCCGCGCAGCACTGCGTCAAGGTCAGCCTGCGGGCTCCGAGCATGCTGCCCGTGATTGCCGTGGTCGACGCGGACCTCACCGTGGGCTGTCCGCCCGCGGTCACCGCCGCGAGTGGGCTGGACGCCCTCACGCAGTGTCTCGAGCCGTACGTGTCGCCGCTCGCGACGCCGCTCACCGACGGGCTGGCGTTGCAGGGACTGCTCCGGGCCGCGTCGGGGCTCCGCCGCGCCTACGCCGACGGCGGGGATCGCGCCGCCCGCGCGGATATGGCCGTCTGCAGCCTGGTCAGCGGGATGGCGTTGGCGAACGCCAAGCTGGGTGCGGTGCACGGGTTCGCCGGGGTGCTGGGCGGGATGGCGCCCGTTCCGCATGGGGCGGTCTGCGCCGCCCTGCTGGCGCCGGTGATCGAGGCGAATGTCGCGGCCCTGCAGCGCCTGGACACCGACGCCGCGCAGGACGCGCTGGAGAAATACCGCCGAGCGGCGGTGGCCCTCACCGGGCGGGATGACGCCTGGGTGGGGGACGGCGTCGACTGGATCCGGGAGACGGTCCGCGATTTGGCCATTCCTGGCTTGGCCGGGTTGGGGATCGACGTCGATGCTGCGGCAGCGGACGCCGTCGCGGCGGCGAAGGCGTCGAGCAGCATGAAGGGCAACCCGGTGACACTGTCGGATGCGGAACTGCACAACGTGCTCGACGCCGCACGGTAGGTGCGGTGGCGACGCCGTCCACCACACCGACGAGCCTGCAAATGCCTGCCCGCGACTCGGGTCCCGGCCTACCCGGCTCCCGCGACGCAGCCCGGTAGCGTCACACGGACGCTGCCGCTGCTGTGGTGGTGACCCGGGCCGCCGTCCGGGCGCCGCACCGACGAAAGGGACCCCGGCCACCGTGCATCTCAAGTCCCTCACGATGAAGGGCTTCAAGTCGTTCGCCTCGGCAACGACGCTGCGCTTCGAGCCCGGTATCACGGCGGTCGTCGGCCCCAACGGCTCGGGCAAGTCCAACGTCGTCGACGCCATTGCCTGGGTGCTCGGCGAGCAGGGCGCCAAGGCGCTGCGCGGCGGGAAGATGGAAGACGTCATCTTCGCCGGCACCGCCGACCGGCCACCCCTGGGTCGTGCGGAGGTCACGCTCACCATTGACAACTCGGACGGCGCGCTGCCCATCGACTACGCCGAGGTGTCGATCACCCGGCGGATGTTCCGGGACGGCGTCGGCGAGTACGAGATCAACGGTTCGTCCTGCCGGCTGCTCGACATCCAGGAACTGCTGTCGGACTCCGGCATCGGCCGGGAGATGCACGTCATCGTCGGCCAAGGCCAGCTCGATGCTGTGCTGTCCGCCAGACCCGAGGATCGGCGCGCGTTCGTCGAAGAAGCCGCCGGGGTGCTCAAGCACCGCAAGCGGCGGGAGAAGACCGTCCGCAAGCTCGACGCCATGCAGGCCAACCTCAATCGGCTGACCGACCTGACGGGGGAGATCCGCCGGCAGCTCGGACCGCTGGGCCGGCAGGCGGCCGTCGCCCGCCGGGCGGCCGGAGTGCAGGCGGACTTGCGCGATGCCCGGATGCGTTTGCTGGCAGACGATCTCGCCCAGATCACCACGAAGATCGAGCAGGAGGCGATCGACGAGCAGGCCGCGATCGACCACCGGGCCCGGGTGCATGACGCGCTGGTGGCGGCGACGGCCGAGCAGGACGCCGCTGAAGCCCGGCTGCGGGAGGCGACCCCGGAGCTGCAGCAGGCGCAAGACACATGGTTTGCGTTGTCCGCGCTCGCGGAGCGGATGCGGGGCACGATCGCGCTGGCCGCTGAGCGGGCCAGGAACCTGTCCGGGCCGGCCCGCGACGCAGGCACGGGACGGGATCCGGAGCAGCTGGAAGCGGCGGCCGCCCGTGCCGAGGCAGAGCAGGCCGTGCTGCAGGAGGCGGTGGAGGCCGCCGCCGACGAATTGGCCGGTGCCAGCGCCGAGCGCGCCGAGTGTGAGGCGGCGTTGCGCGCCGCCGAAGCGGAAATGGTCGCGGCGAACCGGCTGATCGCCGACCGCCGGGAGGGCTTGGCCAGGCTCGCCGGCCAGGTGCAGGCGGCACGCTCCCGGCTCGCTGCAGGGGACGACGAGGTCACCCGGCTGGCCGGTGCGGTCACCGAGGCACGACAACGCGCTGCGGCCGCCGAGGAGGCCTTCGCCGCCGCCCAGGATTCGGTCGGCGACCTCGACTCCTCGGAGGTGGACCTCGACGAGGCGCACGAGGGAGCGGCCGCGGCGGCAGCGGTCGCGACGGGTCGGGCGGCCGAGCTGACCGACGAGCTCCGCGCCACCCAGACCGAGGCGTCCACCCTGTCGGCCCGGGTCGAGGCACTGTCGCTCGGCATCGACCGACGGGACGGCACCCGGGCGTTGCTGACGGCCGGGGGTGCGGTACAGGGACTGATCGGCGCGGTGTCCGACGCATTGGACATCACCCCGGGCTTCGAGACCGCCATCGCCGCGGCCCTCGGCCCGGTCGCCGACGCGGTGGCGGTCGGCACGGTCGGCGACGCCGTCCAAGCCCTTGGATTCCTGCGCGAGCAGGACGGCGGGCGCGCCGGCGTCCTGGTGCAGGGCCCGCGGACCCTCCCGGACAGGCGCGCATGGCCCGATCTACCGCAGGGTGCTCGCTGGGCCGTCGACCTGCTGACCTCGAAGGACGCGCTCGCGCCCGCCCTTGCCAGGTGGCTTGACCGGGTCGTCGTCGTCGGCGAGATGACCGCCGCTATCGACATCGTGCAGCAGATTCCCGACGTCCGTGCGGTCACCGTCGACGGTGACCTCATCGGGCCGGACTGGGCGGTCGGCGGCAGCACCGACCGCCAGTCGGTGCTGGAGATCACCGCGACCCGCGACCGGGCGGCCGAACAGCTGGCCGCTACCCGTGCAAGGGTCGCGGAACTGACCGCCGCGCTCGCGGGTGCAGCGGCAGAGGTCGACCAGCGCCGCCAGGACGAGGCCAGAACCCTTGCCGCGCTGCATCATTCCGATGCTCGGATGTCGGCCGTCGCCGAGGAGCTCGCCCGCTTCGGGTCAGCGGCGCGGTCGGCAGCGGCCGAGGCCGAACGCCTCGACCGCCAGCGGCAGGCAGCCGAGGCGGCGCAGGAACAGCATCGCTCGGCGCTGTCCGACCTGCAGGACCGGCTGTTCGCCGTGCAATCGGAAGACGCCCCCGAAGAGGTCGACCCCGCCGTTCGCGACGCACTCGCCGAGCGGACCGCGTTCGCCCGGCAGCGCGAGGTGGAGGCGCGGCTCGTCCAGCGGACGGCCGAGGAGCGGGCCAGGGCAACGGAAGGCAACGCGGAGGCGCTGCGGCGGTCGGCGCGCCAGGAGCGTCAGCACAGGCAGCGGGTCGCCGCCGCCGAGGCGCGCCGCGCCGCGAGTTCGGCGGTCGCGGTCCGGGTCGTCGAACTCGGGAAGCGGGTGGCGCAGCGACTCGAGATCTCGCTGGCCACCGCAGCGGTCGAGCGCGACCGCACGATGGCCGCCCGGACGGCGGCGGAAACCGAGCTGGCGGCGGTCCGGGTCCGGGCCGGCGAACTGCAGACCCAGTGGGAGCGGCTGACCGACGCCGTGCACTCCACCGAGGTGCTCAGGGCCCAGCAAACCCAGCAGCTGCAACAGCTCTCGGATCGTTCCATCGAGGAGTTCACCATTCCGGCCGACGAGCTGATCGCCGGCTACGGGCCGCACGTACCGGTTCCGCCGACGCTGGACGAGATGGCCGAGTACCAGGCGGCGAAGGACCGCGGTGACGAGGTGACACAGCCTCCTGCGATGCCGTACGACCGGCCGTCGCAGGAACGCCGGCTCAAGCGGGCGGAACGCGACCTCACGGCGCTGGGCAAGGTGAACCCTCTGGCGCTGGAGGAGTTCGCCGCGCTCGAGGAGCGGCACAAGTTCCTCGCCACCCAACTCGAGGACCTGAAGGCGACCCGCAAGGACCTGCTGTCGGTGATCAAGGAGGTCGACGGGAAGATCCTCGAGCTCTTCGAATCGGCCTACTTCGACGTCGCGCGCGAGTTCAAGGCCGTCTTCTCGACCCTGTTCCCCGGCGGCGAGGGCGAACTGGTGCTCACCGACCCGTCCGACATGCTCGCGACCGGGATCGAGGTCAACGCGCGGCCCCCCGGGAAGAAGGTGAAGCGGCTGTCGCTGCTGTCCGGCGGCGAGCGCTCGCTGACGGCGGTTGCGCTGCTGGTGGCCATCTTCCGCGCCCGGCCCAGCCCGTTCTACATCATGGACGAGGTCGAGGCCGCCCTCGACGAGGTCAACCTGACGCGGCTGGTCGGCCTGATGACGGAACTGCGCGAGTCGTCGCAGTTGATCGTCATCACTCACCAGAAATTCACCATGGAATCCGCGGACGCCCTCTACGGCGTCTCGATGCGGGGCGACGGCATCACCCAGGTGATCAGCCAGCGGATACGCGAGCGGCCCGAATCGCCGACGGCGCGACGCGAGGCGGTCGGCGCCGCCAGCTGACCGGCCTGCGAGCGGACAATCATGCAGTTGTGTGACCTGGCTCACATTGACGGGTAAGGATGTCCGTTGTGGGGGCTCTCGCGCTCCTGTTGTCTGTCCGGCCGGTGCGCCGGATGCGCGGCGCGCTGACCTCCACCCCTCCCGAGGCGCAGCGGCCGCGGTTCCCCTCCACCGTCCCGCTCGGCGGGCACTCGAACCAGAGGTGTGTTCCGTGAACGTCCGCTCCCCCCTCCCAAGGCCGAAGATCCTGCTCTCCGCTTCCCTCCACTCCACGTCCGCCCGCCAGAAGACCCCGCGTCCGACGATCCTGAAACGGGGGATCGCCGCGGGCGCCCTGCTGTCCGTCGCCGTCCTGACCGTCGGCTGCGCCACGCCGACCGCCGGCACCGCGTCCGTCGGCGTCGTCGCGGCGACGGCCGCCGTGACCAGTTCCAGCCCGGCCTCGAGCTCGACACCGTCCGCGTCGCCGACAACGACCCCGTCGAGCAGTTCGCCCTCGTCATCGGATCACAGCGCCACCGCGCTTCCCACGCTCACCGACGACTCCTCCGTTCCGGACCCGGCAACGGACAGCCCCGCGGATCCGGTCGAGGTGGACGCCACCACGGCGCTCTGGCTGGAGAACAGCTGTACCGATCTCGGCACGCTGTTCGGTGCCCTGTTCGCCCTGCCCACCATCGACGAGACGGCGCCGGTCGAGGATTTTCGTGCGGCCTATCGGGACTACTACGCCGGATTGGCCGACACCCTGCTCGAGATGACGGACCGGCTTTCGCAGTTGGACCCGCCGCAGATCGAGGGCGGTCAGGCGCTGCACGACGGGTACCTGCAGTACCTGATCCAGCTGGCCGACATCTCCGGCAGCGGGGCGATCGCGATCGACGAGGCGCCGGCCGACCCGCAGGCGATCGGGGACATCGTCGAGCACATCCAGTTCGACACCGAACGGCTCGGCGAGGGAGATTTCGGGCTCAGCGATTTCCAGGGCGAGGAACTGCAGGCCCTGATGGCGCAGATCCCCGCCTGCGCCGATCTGATGAACAGCTGAGGCGACATGCCTTTCCGCCGCGGTGGCCGTGTTGATCGCTTGTTGAGCGATCGCCGGCTGCCGCGGCGGACTGCGTCTCGACCGGAAAACGGTGTTGAGCGCATGTTGAGCGTGCCCTTTCAGAATGCCTTTTCAGGCAGGACCTTCAGCACCTCGATACGCACCCCGATCAGTACAGTCGCCCAGCAATCGGAGGCAGTGATGCAGACACCCGTGGCCACCTATGTGTATGCCAGCGACCCGATCTCGCAGGCGGGGGTGATCACCCAGCTTCGGCAGCGTCCCGAAATCCGGGTCGTCGACGCCGAACATCTGGGGGAGGCGGTGGTGGCCGTCGTCGTCGCGGACATGCTGACCGATGAGGTGCTGAAGGTCCTTCGCGCCCTGCAACGCGGCTCGGTGCCGCGCACAGTGCTGGTCGCCCGGGTGATCGACGACTCCACCCTGGTGGCAGCTGCCGAGGTCGGCGTCGGGGGACTGCTGCGCCGCGGCGATGCCACCCCCGAGTCGCTCGCCAGGGCGCTGCTGCGGGTGGCCGCGGGCGAGGGCGAAGTGCCTCCCGACCTGCTCGGCCGTCTGCTCGGCCAGGTCGGCCGGCTGCAGCGGCAGGTGTTGTCTCCGCGCGGGCTCGCGTTCTCCGGGCTGTCCGACCGCGAGGCCGAGGTGCTCAAGCTGGTGGCAACCGGCCACGACACGGCCGAGATCGCCGGACGGCTGTCCTACAGCCAGCGGACGGTGAAGAACATCCTGCACGACGTCACCACCCGGTTGCAGCTGCGGAACCGGTCGCATGCCGTCGCCTACGCCGTCCGGGAAGGTCTGATCTGATCTGTATCAGCCGTGACGGGTGAATCGGTCGGTTCGGACCTGAACTCCTGGCACGATGAGCCTGCTGGCCGCCGGGCAACGGCCGCTTGTGCGGCGCGCATCCGGTGTGCGGCGCTGTTCGAGAAGAGGTGGTCGTGGCGGGCCCCCTGCTGGAGACCAAATTGCACGTCCCGCGCCGGCGTGGCGGCCGGGTGGTGCGATCGCGATTGAACGACCGGCTCGCCCGGGTGACGCAGACCGCGCTGACCCTGGTGTCCGCGCCGGCCGGGTTCGGGAAGACGACCCTGGTGGCCGAGTGGATTGCCGACGCCGCCCCCGAAAGCCGTTCAGCCGCCTGGCTTTCGCTCGATCAGCGCGATGACGACCCTGCGCTGTTCTGGGCCTATCTGATCGCTGCACTGAGGACCGCCGAGCCATCGCTGGGATCCATCGCGCTGTCCCTGCTGGACGCGCCGGGAACGCCGATCGAGGATGTTCTCGCAGCCCTGCTGAACGATCTCGACGACATCGGCCGCGAACTGGTGCTGGTGCTCGACGACTACCACGTCATCGGGTCCCGCGAGATCCAGGATGGAATGGCCTTCCTGCTCGAGCACCTGCCGGCCCGGCTGCACCTGGTGATCGCCGGCCGCGCCGACCCGGCGCTCCCACTGGCGCGCCTGCGCGCCCGCGGTGAGCTTGTGGAGATCCGCGGCGCCGACCTGCGTTTCACCTCTGACGAGGCCGCCGACTATCTCAACGACGCGATGGGTCTGACGCTGACGTCGCAGAACGTCGAGGCCTTGGAAGCGCGTACGGAGGGGTGGATCGCCGCGCTCCAGCTCGCTGCGCTGTCCCTGCAGGGTCGCGCGGACGTCGGCGGATTCATCGCCGGCTTCGCCGGGGACGACCGGTACATCGTCGATTACCTGGTGGAGGAGGTACTGCAGCGGCAACCCGACCACATCCAGCGCTTCCTGCTGCAGACCTCGATCCTCGGCCGGCTGAGCGGCCCGCTGTGTGACGCGGTCACCGGTCAGACGGGTGGGCAGGCGATGCTGGTCGGCCTCGAGCGCGGCAACATGTTCCTGGTGGCGCTCGATGACCGCCGCCGGTGGTTCCGCTACCACCATTTGTTCGCCGATGTCCTGCAGGCGCACCTGATCGACGAGCAGTCCGCGGAACTCGCCGATCTGCACCGGCGGGCGGCGGAATGGCTGCACCACGACGGACAGACGGCGGAAGCAATTCGACATGCGTTGGCCGGCAGGGACTTCTCCCGCGCGGCGGACCTGGTGGAGTCCGCCATTCCGATGCTCCGCAGGGAGCGCCGGGACGCGACCCTGCGCAGCTGGCTCGAAGCACTGCCCGACGAGGTCATCAGGCTTCGGCCGGTGCTCTGCGTCGCATGTGCGGGATCGCTGATGGTGCGCGGCGAGACGGAGGGAGTCGAGGAGTGGCTCTTGGCCGCAGAACGTTGGCTGAACCCGCCGACACTGCGCGACAGTTCCGACAAAGCAGCTGCCACAATGGTTGTCGTCGACCGCGAGCTCTTCGGCGGGCTGCCGTCGGCAGTGTTTCTCTACCGGGCCGCACGGTCGCTGATCCTCGGGGATCTGGACGGCACCATGGCGCACGCCCGCCGGGCACTGGACGTCGTCCGTGCCGACGACCACGTCGGCCGCGGAGCGCCCTCGGCGATTTTGGGGCTCGCGTACTGGACCCGGGGGGATCTTGCGACGGCCTACAGCTGGTACGCCGAATCACTGGCGAGTTTCGACCGCGCCGGACACCTCTCGGACGTCATGGGGTGCGCGATCGCGGCGGCGGACATCCGTAGTGCGCAGGGCCGCCTGCGGGACGCCACAGCGATCTACGAGCAACTCGTCCGGCGCAGCACCGAACAGCCTGCCGTGCCGCGGGGCGCGGCGGACATGCACGTCGGACTGAGCCAGATGCTCTGCGAGCGCGACGATCTCCAGGGCGCGCTCGACCACCTGCGGGTCAGCGACGAACTCGGTGAGCCGGCCGCGCTGCCGCAGAACCGCTACCGGTACCGGGTGAGCATGGCCCGGGTCCGTGCCGCCCAGGGAGATCTCCAGGAGGCGATCAGACTGCTGGACGAGGCGGAACGCCTGTACGCCGGCGACTTCTCGCCGGACACACGACCGGTCCCCGCCCTGCGCGCGGCGATCTGGGCCCGACAGGGTGCGGTTGGCGATGCGCTCGGCTGGGTGCGGCAGCGAAACCTGTCGGTCGACGACGAGCTGACGTATGTGCGCGAGTTCGAGCACATCACCCTCGTCAGGGTGCTGCTGGTCAGGTATGCGGAGGAGCGCGCCGAGGAGTCGCTGCGGGACGCGATCCGGCTGCTGGCGCGCCTGCTGGAGGCGGCGGAGCGGCAGGACCGCAGAGGCAGCATCCTGCAGATCTGCATCGTGCAGGCGCTGGCCCGTCAGGCGGGCGCCGACACGGCGGCGGCGCTCGGGGCCATCCGCCGTGCGTTGGCCCTGGCGGAGGAGGACGGCTACGTCCGGATATTCCTCGACGAGGGCGCGCCGATGATCGCCTTGCTGAAAGCGGCTCTTCAGCAACGCATCTCGACGAGCTATGTCCGGCGTCTGCTAGCCGGAACCGGTCGGATCGAGGCCGGACCACCCGCCGACGACCTGCTGATCGAGCCGCTCAGCGAGCGGGAGCTGGATGTGCTGCGACTCCTCGGGTCCGACCTCGACGGTCCGGAGATCGCCAGAAGGCTGAGCGTCTCGGTCAATACCGTCCGGACGCACACCAGCCACATCTACACAAAACTTGGTGTGAACAATCGTCGGGCCGCGGTTCGACGGGCGGGGGAACTGGAGCTGCTGACCAGGCGAACCTGACCTGCTCGCGTTGATCGGTCAGGGCAGCACGGTGGCGAGCGACTGCAACGCCCCGAACGGGTCCGGACCTGCCGGGATGAGAACGGCGTGGGCCGAACCTGCGCTGTCGAGCTGCGCCAGCCGTTTCCGGGCATCGGCCGGTGTGCCCGTCACGGCGAGCTGATCGACCCACTGATCGGGCAGTGCCGCGGCGAACTCGGCCCGCCGCGGGTGGCGACGGCGCAGCTCGGCGAATTCGTCGGCGAACGGAAGCACCCGGATGTGCGGCGACCAGTCCGGCTCACCGGTCCAGATCAGCCCGGAGCGCGTGGCCTCGCGCGCCCGCGCGGCGTCGGCGTCGACGGCCGCGACATTGTAGGAATGCAGGGGCAGGTCAGGACCGGTGTGCTCGCGGACGAACGCCAGGTACTCGGGGGTCACCGGCTCTGCCAGGACAACGCCGTCGGCCAGTTCGGCAGCCAGTCGCAGTGACCGCGGCCCCCGGGCGCCCACCACGATCCGGGGCAGTACCTCGGGTGGATGGCTCAGCCCGACCTCGGAGAGCGAGACGTACCGGCCGTCAACGGTGACCGACTCTCCGCGGAGTAGCGCGGTGACCGACTGCAGCGTCTCCCGCAACAAGGTCAACGGACTGACCGGTGCGCAACCGGCCTGCCGCATCCAGCCGCGCATGCCGTGCCCGATCCCCACGATGACCCGACCCGGGTACAGACCGGCCACGGTGGCCAGTTCCATGGCGGCGAAGGCAGGATTGCGCGCTGCCGCCGGCAGGATGCCGATTCCGACGGTGATCGTCGAAGTGGCTGCCAGGACGGCCACTGTCTGGGCGATGCCGCCGCCCAGGAAGCAGTCCTCGACGACCCAGAGCGTGTCGAACCCGAGGCGCTCGGCGCGCTGGGCGTAGGCCGTCATGTCGGACGGTCGGGTGTCTCCCGGCATGACGACCCCGATCGTTGTGCCCATCGTCCGTCACCTTTTCGATCGAACAGCGCCGCACACCATGTCGAGCCGAAACCCTACGTGCCCTAACGGGCACGAAGCTCTGCCCCGCAATCTGTCCCGGACCAGGTGCCGCCGCGCCCGATTCACCGGGACAGTGACGGGGTGATCCACGAGGTCGACGTCGCGCTGCGCGCACTCATCGAGCGGGAGGCGACCGCCGGTACCGAGGTCGAGGTCGCCTTCGATGCGCCGACCAAGGACTGGGCCGGCCGGCGCAACGTGCCGACCATCGACGTCTACCTCTACGACATCCGCGAGGACCTCCGTCGCCGCGAGCGGGGCCTGATCAACGAGTACGACGGCGATCGGGTGGCATCCCGCCACCTGCCGCCCCGGCACTTCAAGCTGTCGTACCTGGTGACGGCCTGGACGCAGCGGCCGGAGGACGAGCATCGGCTGCTGTCGGCGCTGCTGTCCTGCTTCCTGCGGCACGACTCGATCCCGTCCGAGCTGCTGACCGGTCCGTTGGCCGACCTCGGTCTGCCGATCCCGGTGACGGTGGCCCTGCCGCCACCCGAGGACCGATCCTTCGCCGACGTGTGGTCGGCGTTGGGAGGCGAACTCAAACCGTCGCTCGACGTCGTCGTCAGTGCTCCGACCGACACCGGCCAGCAGTACGTGGCCGCACCGCCGGTGACCGAGCCCGGGGCGATCTCGATCGGTGGCTCCGGCACGGGTGCGGCGGCCGGGTGGCCACCGACCGAGCGACGACAGCAGTCCGCCGCGGGGTTCAGGGCGCAACGGCGACGGGTGCTTGCTGCCCGGTCGCCTGGCGGCGGTGACAGTGACAGTGACGGTGACGCCGGTATCGAACGGGATGCCCCGACACGTACTGCAGGCGCGGGCCTGTCGTGGCGGGAGCTGGCCGGGTACGGCGCCCCGATTGAGCCCGCGATTGAGCCCGTGACGCCGCTCGTGACGCCGCCCGGGTCGGAGGAGCGTGCCGCCGAACCGGCTCCGGCCAAGCGCAAGCCGGCGGCCCGGCGGCGCCGTCAGGGCGGGATCAGCCAGCAGTGAGCGACCCCGGTCTGGAGTACCTGCTGCGCCGCGTCGGACTGGTCGAGGACCGGATCAGGGCGCTGGTGCTGCACCGGCGCGCGGCGGACCCGGCTCCCGACGACCCGTTCCGCGGCCTGTACCTGACCGACGAAGCGGTCGACCAACTGCTCGCGCCGGCCGAGGACCCACCCGTGCCGGAGGTGACGGCGCGCACCGCGCTGGAGGCCAGGGCCGATGCGGCGATTGCCGCGGGTGCGGTGATTCGGCTCCGTCGGCTCGCGGCGGCCTCCGGGCTCACCGACCTGGACGTCGAACTGCTGGTGGTCTCGATGGTCCCGGACCTGGACAGCCGCTTCGAACGCCTCTACGGCTACCTCAACGACGACGTGACCCGGCGGCGGGCGACCGTCGGGCTCGCCCTGGCGCTGGCGGATCAGCCGTCCGCCTCCGCGGCGGCACGTGCCCGGCTGTTGCCGGGGGCGCCGTTGATCGACAGGGCGCTGCTGCAGGTCGAAGACGCGGACCGGCCCTTTCTCACGCGTGCACTACGGGTGCCGGACCGGGTGACCGCGCACCTGCTCGGGGACGACGCGCCCGACCCCGACCTGACCGGGCTGTTGACCGCTCCGGAACCGTTCGCCGGTGAACAGGCCGCCCGGCTGGCCACCGCGCTGGCCGCCGGACAACTGTTGAGCTACGTCCGGGAGGCCGGGATCGGGATCGGCCCGTCGGTGGCCTCCGCCGCGCTGGCCGCCACCGGCCGGCCGGTGCTCGGCATCGACCTGACGAGGATTGCCGACACCGGCAATCTGCTGCAGACGGTGGCCGTGCTCGGCAGGGAGGCGATGCTGCGCGGCGCCGGGATCGTCGCCGGCCCGGTGGAGGCGTTGGCCGCTGCCGGGTCTGCCTCCGGCCCGGCGGCGTTGCGGCAACTGACCGACCTGCCGGTGCCGGTGACCATCGTCGGCACCGTCTCGTGGGACCCCGGCTGGTCCGACGGCGTCCCGTTGCTGACCGAGGCGCCGACCCTGAGCCCGACGGAGCGGACCGCCCTGTGGGCGGCCGCGCTGAACGGTTCCGGGGTCGGGACCGACGCCGTACCCGCACATTTCGTGCTTGGACCGGGCCAGGTGAGCAGGGCTGTCCGGGCCGCGACGACTGCCGCCGTCGTCGGATCGGGTCAGATCACGGCCGACGACCTGCGGCGCGGGGCACGAGCCCAGAACGCCGCTGGACTGGAGCGGCTGGCCAGGCGTATCGAGCCGGCCGTGGGCTGGGACGACATCGTGCTGCCCGACGCCTCACGCGGGCAGTTGCACGACCTGGCGTCCCGGGCCAGGAATCGGGACCTCGTGCTGGTCGAGTGGCGAATGCGCACCGGCGGTGGCCGCGGTCGCGGGGTGACGGCACTGTTCGCCGGGGACTCCGGAACCGGGAAGACGATGTCGGCGGAGGTGATCGCCGGCGAACTCGGGCTCGACCTGTACACCGTCAACCTCGCCACCGTGGTGGACAAATACGTCGGCGAAACAGAGAAGAATCTCGAGCGCATCTTCAGCGAGGCTGGCGGGGTGAACGCGGTTCTGCTGTTCGACGAGGCGGACGCGATCTTCGGCAAACGCAGCGAGGTGCGCGACGCCCACGACCGGTACGCGAACATCGAAAGTGCCTACCTGCTGCAGAGAATGGAGACATTCGACGGGCTGGCCATTCTCGCGACCAATCTGCGGTCGAACATCGATGACGCATTCACCCGGCGGCTCGACATGATCATAGATTTCCCGGCGCCCGACGAGGAGTCCCGGCTGTCGATCTGGCAGCGCTGCCTGCAGCCGCCCGCCCCGAGCGCCGGCGATCTCGACCTGGAGTTCTGCGCCCGCGCGTTCACCCTGTCCGGCGGCAACATCCGATCAGCGGCCACCACCGCCGCATACCTGGCAGCCGGGAACTGCCGTCCGATCGGAATGCCGGAACTGGTCACCGCCATCGCCCAGGAATACCGCAAACTCGGTCGGCTGGTACTCGAGCGCGAATTCGGCCCCTATTTCAGCAAGCCGCTGGCGGGGCCGGCCCGGCGATGATCATCGCCCGGTCCGGGGCGCATCCGGTTATTGCACGCGCACCGTCAGCGAGTGTGCGCCATGATTCTGCTGTCCGGGAGCAGCGCGCGCGGCGATCATGAGCGGCCGGGCACCCGTGGGAGGGCACATGGACGACAACATCTGCGAGCAGTGCGGCACCCGGAACGAGCCGGGAGTGCAATTCTGCGTGCAATGCCAGTCGTTCCTGCCCTGGTACGACACGAAAGAAACCGACGTGCAGTCGGCGGTCGCGGCCGCCGGGCGGAGCGCCCCCGAGCAGGGCGCCGGCGACCCGGAACCTCCGCCCACGGCGCCGTTCCCGGCCCCGGTCCGGGATACGGCCCCGGTGCCCGGTCCTGTGCCCGTCAGCGATCCGCCCCCGGCCATCCCTGTCACCCCGGTCACGCCGGACACCATCGGCGACGGCGCGGCCGAACCGGTCAGGGTCGCGATCGAACCCGCCGCGGTCGAGGTGACGCCCGGCGGTGACGAGGTGGCCGTCGAGGTCGTGGTCTACAACCTCTCGTCCATCGTCGACGCCTACCGGATCACCGCGCCGGACGCGCCGGCCTGGCTCCGGACGTCCGACCCCGAGGTGCGGTTGCTGCCCAACAGCAATGACCGCACCCGGTTCGCGCTGTCGATCGGGCCGGGCGTGCTGGTGCCGGCCGGTCAGGTCCGGCTGCTGGTCCGGACGCAGTCGGTGGCGAGGCCGGAGATCGTCGTCGACCAGTACGTCGACGTCACGGTGCCGGCGATCCGTACGCCGCTGGTCCTGCGGATCGAGCCGAGCATCGTCCGGGTCAAGGACGCCGAGGCGGGCCGGTTCAGCGCAACGGTGGACAACCAGAACGGGAACGAGGCGCGGCGGGTGTCACTGACCGGTCGCGACCCTGAGGGAGCGGTGCGGTTCTTCTTCTCACCGCCGATCCTGTCCGTTCCGGCCGGGGAAACCGCCAGTGCCGCCGTCCGAGTGGAGGCGCCGGCCCCCGATCCGGGCCAGCAACTCAGCCGAAATCTGACCGTCTCCGCCAGCGACGGTGACGAGAGTGTCGACAGCGCAGTGACTCTGGTGCAAACAGCGGCTGTCGAGGTCCCGTTGACGCTGCGGGTCGAGCCCAGCCTGCTGCGGGTCAAGGACAGCGCCGCCGGTCAGGTCGACATCACCATCGACAACCGCAAGGGCACCCGGATCCGCCGCATCTTCCTCGGCGGACGCGACCCCGAACGCGTCGTGCATTTCTCGTTCGCGCCGCCGTCGATCGACGTGCTGCCCGGCGAACTCGGCAGGGCGCGGGCCCGGGTCGAGGCGCCCCAGCCGGCGCCTGGGCAGGAGGTCAGCAGGAACCTGACCGTGCTCGCATCGGCGGAGGGTGCCGCGGATCTCGAAGCAGTCGTGACGTTCGTGCAGGCCACCACGGCCGCGCCGGTCGACACGCCGGTGGTGTTGCGGCTCGACCCCAGCGTGGTGAAAACCAGGGACACGGCCGTCGGGCAACTCGAGGTGCTGATCGACAACCGCAACGGGCGCCGGGTGCGGAGGATCTTCCTGACCGGTCGGGACCCGGAACGGCTGGTCAGGGTGTCGTTCGCGCCCCCGTCGCTCGACGTCCTACCCGGCGACATCGGCCGGTCCCGCGTCCGGCTGGAGGCGCCCCTCCCCGAGCCAGGTCAGGAAGCCACCCGACAGGTCACGGTGCTCGCCGCGGACGGCGACCAGGAGGTGGAGACCAGCGGCACGTTCGTGCAGTTCACCTCGCCTGCCCCCGTCGAGACACCGGTGGCGCTGAAACTGGAACCGAGCCTGATCCGGGCGCGGGACACACCGTCCGGACAGTTCCAGGTGATCGTCGACAACAGGCAGGGGATTCGTCCGCGCCGGGTCACGCTGGCCGGCACCGATCCGGAGCGGGCGGTCGGCTTCTCCTTCTGGCCGCCGGTGGTCGAGGTCGGCCGCGGGCAGATCGCCAGGGCCACCGGCCGGCTTGATGCGTACCCACCGGAGCCCGGCCGCGAGGTCACCCGGCAGTTCTCGGTGTCCGCATCGGACGGCGCGAAGGAGGTCGAGGCAGACGGCACGTTCATCCAGTTCACCTCGCCGCCGCCGCCCGACGAGCCGCTCGCCCTGCGGGTGGACCCGAGCATCGTGCGGGTGCGGAACAGTGGCAGCGGGACCGCGACGGTGTTCGCGGACAACCGCGGCGGTTCACGTCACCGCAGGGTCCAGTTCGCCGGGACCGATCCGGAACGGGTGATGCGCTTCACTTTCGACCCACCGGTGATCGACCTCGCGCCGGGGCAGGCCGGCGCGGTGCGGCTGCACGTCAGCGCGCCACGGCCGGATGGCGGCGAGCAGGTCAGCCGTCCGTTCAGCGTCCAGGCATCGGACGGATCCAAGGACACCGAGGCGACCGGCAGCTTCGTCCAGGAGTCGAGTGACTGGCGTCCGTTGTGGCGGATCGTGCTGACCCTGGTGGGTGCGCTGCTGATGATCGCCGGCGCTTTCCTGGCCTGGAACACCAACGCGCAACTCGACTCCCCGGTCAACGGCAACGTCACCGGGCTGGAATGGGGACTGCCCGCCATCGACATCGCATCCAACGACATTGCGCCCGACGTGACGCTCATCGACCTTCCCGACCGGATAGACCCGCTGGTGTCCGCCGGAGCGGTGATCATCGCCCTGGCCGCGCTGGTGCTCCTCGGCCTGGTCGGGTCGTCGGGCCGGCTGACCCGCTGGGCCGCGTTGCTGGCCGCAGTGGCGCTCGGCGCGTTCGTGGTGGCCGTGAGTACCCAGGGTGGAACCGGGCGCCCGGGAACCGGTGTCTTCGCGGTCTTCGCCGGGTGCGCGATCGCCTTCGCGGGCGGCGTGCTCGCCAAGCCCCGGCGCCAGTGACCTCAGCGCCAATGAGCTCAGCGCCAATGAGCTCAGCGCCAATGACTCGGGTGCCATGACTCGGGTGCAGTGACTCGGCCGGCTCCGCCCGGTGCCCGATGGGGCAGCCCGTACGGCCCCTCCGGCCGTCCGACTCGCACTGCCGCTCCCGGCTTGCTGGTGGGACCATCGAGCCGGTGCGTCATCGACCGCTGTGATGACGACTCGACGCCGTGCGGGAGGACCTGCCATGCGATCCCACGATCACGAATCCGAAGAAGCCACTCTCCGGCCGCGCTCGGCCCGGATCGACGCGCACCCGCCGGCGCATGTGCTCCGGGCAGCAGCCGCCGGGCGTAGCGACGTGCTCGACGGGCCGGCTCTTCTCGACCTCCAGCGCTCCGTCGGGAACAGCGGCGTCGGCGCGCTGCTGAACGAGGAGGAGCGCTCTCCGGTGCACGACGTCATCAATTCCGGCGGAAGCCCGCTCGCCCCCGAGGTCCGGGACGAGATGCAGGGTCGCCTGGGCCACGACTTCAGCGACGTCCGGGTGCACAACGACTCCCGCGCGCACGAATCGGCGCAGTCCGTCAACGCGCACGCCTACACGGTGGGCTCCAACGTGGTGTTCCAACGGAACAAGTACGACCCGTCATCGGCGGAGGGTAAGACCATGCTCGCGCATGAGCTGACCCACGTGGTGCAGCAGCGCAGCGGCCCGGTCGACGGCACGGCCGCGCAGGGCGGCATCAAGGTCAGCGACCCCTCCGACCGGTTCGAACGGGAAGCCGCCACCAACGCCGAACAGGCGATGTCCGGGCCTGCGCCCGCCGCGCCGGTCAGCGCCGGTACTGCGGGAGCCGCTGTGCAACGGGAAGAGGTGCCCGAGGAGGAAGAGCCCGTCCAGGGCAGCTTCGTCCAACGTGAGGCTGCGCCCGAAGAGGAGCAGGACGAGCTCGAGGCCTGACCCCACCCGCCGGATTCGCGATCGCCCCAGGCCGGCTTCTTCCGCTGTGCGCTGTCCGGCGCCTCGCACCCCGACGCTCGCTGTCCGGGGCGTTGCTCCCGGCGCGTACCGGTTGCTCGTTCTTCAGGCTGAGCACGGCAGCCTCGCCGAGAGTGAGACCCCCGGGGCGTGGCCGGCCACGCCTGCGCGTGCGCCACCGTGACGGCCCGGCTCCCGTTCGCTGAACCCGTGCCCCATCGGGCAGCGAAGGGTGCCCCCGACCCCGTCCGTCCGCACATACCGGCGGATTCCCCGACAGCGCACGATCACTGCAATCTCAGCTGGTCAATCAAGGAGGCAGCATGCCGACCTACCTCTCTCCCGGCGTTTACGTCGAAGAGGTCGATTCCGGATCGCGACCGATCGAAGGCGTCGGGACCGCGGTCGCCGCCTTTGTCGGGCTGGCAGAGACCGGTCCGTTCAACACACCGACGCTGGTGCCGAACTGGACGGAGTTCGTCCGGAACTTCGGCGGGTTCGTCGAGGGGTCCTACCTGGCCCAGTCGGTGTACGCCTACTTCCAGAACGGCGGCGGCAACAGCTATGTCGTCCGGATCGGTCAGGAGAGCGGCGGCAACGGCGGCAGCGGGCGAAGTCGGCAGGCGATCACGGCCGGCCCGCAGGGGATGCTCGGCAGCTACCGGGTCGTCGCGCTCGATCCCGGCGCTCCTGAGGGTTCGATCAGCGTGGACATCTACGGCGTCGAGGGCGACGCGCCCGAAGGCACCTTCAAGCTGGTGGCCCGGCAGGGGGAGACGGTCGAGGAGTTCGACCGGTTGAACACCGGGCGCGGCAAGGCCAACGTCGCCACCGCCGTCAACGCGGCATCGAAGCTGATCCGCATCGAGGAGACGGCGACCGGCGCCTCGGTCGAGGCGCCGGGCATCGGGTCGAACGTCTCGCTGACGTCACCGCCACCGCCCGCCGCAACGCCGTCACCCCGGCTCTCCAGCGACGACTACGTCGGGGATGTGGCCGAGCGCACCGGTTTCTCCGGTCTCGAGGCCGTCGACGAGATCACCATGGTCTGCGTCCCCGACCTGATGAGCGCCTACCAGCAGGGCGCCATCGACCAGGAAACCGTCAAGGCCGTGCAGCTGGCGATGATCGCCCATTGCGAGCTGATGGGGGACCGGATCGCAATTCTCGATCCGCCGCCCGGTCTCAATGCGCAGCAGGTGAAAGAATGGCGGGTCGACAAGGCCGGATACGACTCGAAATACGCGGCGCTGTACTGGCCGTGGGTGAAGGCGGCCGATCCGGCGAGCGGCAAGAACATCCACATGCCGCCGTCCGGTTTCGTGGCCGGAATATGGGGCCGTAATGACGACACCCGCGGCGTGCACAAGGCGCCGGCGAACGAGGTGGTGCGGGGGGCTATCTCGCTCGAGGTGCAGATCACCAAGAACGAGCACGATCTGCTGAACCCGGTGGGCATCAACTGCCTGCGGAGCTTCCCCGGCCGCGGCATCCGGGTCTGGGGCGCCAGGACCCTGTCCTCGGATCCGGCATGGCGATACCTGAACGTCCGCCGGCTGTTCAACTATCTCGAGGAATCCATCCTGAACGGCACCAACTGGGTGGTGTTCGAACCGAACGACGACGCGCTGTGGGCCAAGATCCGCCGCACCATCAGTGCATTCCTGGTCAATGAATGGCGAAAGGGCGCGCTCTTCGGGCTCACACCGGATGAAGCCTTCTACGTCAAATGTGATCGGGAGACGAATCCGGCCGAGGGCATCGACGCGGGCCAGGTGCTCTGCCAGATCGGTGTCGCGCCGGTCAAGCCGGCCGAGTTCGTCATCTTCCAGCTGTCCCAGTTCTCCGGCGGAACCAGCCTCGTCGCCGAGTAATCGGAGCCATCACACCGGCTTTGACCACGACCCACCAGCACCACCACAGCCACCACGAAAGGGAGCACGACGATGGCTCTGCCAGATCTCGACAGCTCGGTCGGCCATTCCTTCGGACTCGAGGTCGACGGAATCACCATCAAGTCCATCACCGAGGTGTCGGGACTCAAGATGGAGCAGGACGTCATCGAGCTCAAGCAGAACGGGCCCGACGGCAAGTACATGATCAAGAAGCTGCCTGGCCGGTGGAAGGCGGGAGAGGTCACCCTCACCAGGCCGCTCACCGCCGACCAGAGTTTCGAGAAGTGGGTGAAGGACTCGCAGTTCGGCAAGATGTCCGACGTCCGCAAGGGCGGCGCGGTGGTGGTCTACGACTACGAGGGCAACGCCGTCAAGCGCTACAAGCTGACGGCGGCCTGGCCGAAGAGCTTGGAGATCGGCTCGTTGAAGGCCGGTGACACCAGTGTGCTGACCGAGAAGCTGGTCATCACCTACGAGCGGCTCGAGGTCGAGTAATGCGCCGCAGCTCTGCCGCCGTCACCGCGCTCGAGGCGGTGCAGTCCGCGGACCCGGTCCAGGCCGGCCCGTCGGCCGCCGGTGGCTCGCCGCGGACGCAGATACCGGAACAGGGTCTGCGGACAGAGTTCAGCTTCATCCTGCCGCGGGGCTACGTCGACGGATCGGGGACGGTGCATCGGGACGGCGTGATGCGGCTGGCGACGGCCCGGGACGAACTGGTGCCGCTGCGGGACGACCGGGTCCGGGAGAACCCGGCCTACCTGACGGTGGTCCTGCTCGGCCGGGTGGTCACCCGGATCGGCGGCATCGATGACGTGCACGCGGGCATCATCGAGAACCTCTTTGCCTCTGACCTGGCTTTCCTTCAGGACCTGTACCGCAGGATCAATCAGGAGGGCCATACCCGGGCAGCGGTGACCTGCCCGAGCTGTGAGCACGAATTCGCCGTCGACGTCGCTGGTGGGCGCCTGGGGGAATAGCGATGTACGCGCCCGACCGCATCTATGAGGAGGTCGCGTACATCGCCTTCCATTTCCACTGGCCGATGGACGATCTGCTCGATCTGGAGCACCACGAACGGCGGCGGTTCGCCGACGAGATCGGCCGTATCAACAAGCGACTCGACCGAGGGAGGTGACCGTGGCACGGTGGTGGAGGCGCGGCCCCGGCACGGACCCGGCCTCCACGCAGAACGGTCCGCCCGTCGGCCCTTCCGCCGCCAGCAGCTCGTCGCCCGTCCCACCGGTGCAGCGGGCGGCGTGGCGCGACCTTGCGCCGCTGCTCCCCACGGTGACCGCGACGGCGCCGGTGGCCCCGCTGGATTCGTTCACCGCATCCTTGGCGACCGCCAGGAATCCGAGTTTTCTCGGTTCACTGGGCCACGTCGTCGATCCGGACGGCCCGAGCGGAACGATCGGGGGATTGGCGGCACCCGTTGTGCCGCAACAGCTGGCCGCCACGTCCGAACTGGAATTCCCGTCGGGTGGCGCGCCTTCCCGAGGGATCGTGCAGCGACTGATCACTCCGTGGCTGCGCTCAGCGCCGGCCGCACACACTATGCCTGTTCACAGATCAGCGCCGGCGCAGAGATCAACGCCCTTGCAGACATCGGAGCCCCTGCAGGCGCCGGTGTCCGTGCAGACATCAGCGTCCGCGCGGACACCGGTGCCGTCACCTGCGCTTGCTCGGACACCGGCTGCGCCGTCCGTCGAGTCTCCCTTGCCCTCGGTGCAGCTCCTGGCCGAATCCGTCCCGCCCACGACGAGCGCGCCACGGGTGTTGCCGACGGTGGAGTCGGGAGTTCCGGCGTGGGCCGTTCCGATGACGACCGCGCCCGAGACAGGCGAACGCACAACGCTTCCCGTGGTGTCCTCGCGGTCGGATCTTCCCGCAGGTGCAGCTGTGCCGGCGGTCTCGCGTAGCGCCGACTCGGCCTCCACCGACCAACCGGTCCCGGCCGAGACCCATCCGGAAGAGGCCGCCCTGGGCTGGTCGGAGGTCGTCCTGCCGCCGTTCGCACCGCTGGTCGGGGACGAATCATCGACGGCCATACAGCGTCCCGGTGCGCCGGCTGTGGGTCCCGACGCGCCCGTTGCGGACACCAGAACCGCCGCCGCCGGCCAGCATGCCGGTGATCGACCGGTCCGCTCGAGCCCACCCTCGACCGTCCAGCGCTCGCTGGGACTCGGTGCACCGCTCTCGATCCCGCCCACCGTTTCCCAGGCCCCGGCCCCCTCGTCTGGCGCCCCCGCTTCGGCGGTCCCACCGTCCCACCGGTCGGCGCCGAGCCCGTCGACGGCCGAGCCCGAGCCCGCCGCACCGATCGCCCCGCTCCCGGGCGCGGCGGAGAATGCACCCGCACAACCACTCTCCGCCGCCGGGCAGGTCTCGGTGCCCGATCATGCTGTCGCAGCTGGGCATGCAGCCGAGACGGCGCCGACCGTCGCGAGGGCCTCAGCCGACCCCGGCCCGAGGCCCGTCGGACTCGGTGCCCCTCTCACCCTGCCGCCGCACCTTCCTGCACTCCACGTCCCCGCACCTCATGTCCCCGCACCTCATGTCCCCGCACCTCATGTCCCTGCACCTCATGTCCCTGCACCCCATGTCCCCGCACCTCATGTCCTTGCACCCCACGTTCCCGGGCCCCGACTCCCGGAGTCGGGCACCGCGGGTTCGCCGCTCGAGACCGTCGGGTTGTCGAGCATGACGCCGCCGCCTGTTCAGCGGCAGGTGATCTCACCGCCGGTCGCTCAGCCGGCCGGTGAATCGAGACGGGCGTCGACGGATTCCGCAACCGCACCCACCCCCTCAGCGCCGAGGACGACGACCGACGATCAGGAGCTTGTGCTGAGCGGATCGGCGCCGGACGCACCTGCACCGCACGCACAGCAACCGCCCTCGCCGCAGCCGGCGCACGTACAGCGGGCCGTCGAACCGCCGGTACCTGGACATCCTCCGGTGATCGCACCACTGCTCGGCGGCTCGCCGTACGTGCTGCACGGCTGGTCGAACAGGGCAGCGTCCGAGAGCGGCACCTGGCCGAAGCCGGCTGTGCAGCGAGCGTCGTCCGCGACGGACACCCACATTGCTGTGCCCGTCCGGCACACCTCCGCCGCCGGACCGGCGGCAACACAGCACTTGGACGCTGTACAGCGGGCGGTGACCACCTCCCAGGACCGCACCCTCGGCAACTCCCCGCCCGGGATGACGTCGGCGAGGCCATCAAGCGGTTCTGGTGATCGGGTCACCGTCAGGCAGATGTCGCTGCAGCGGATGTTCGACCCAGGATCGGCGGCCATCGCCAGCGGCGCCGCGTACTCGGACGGCGCGGGCTCGGTCATCTTCCATCCGCCGTCATCGACAGGGTCGGCGTCCGACGACTCCTCGTCGCCTGTCCAGCGTTTCGGGCTGCCGTCGCTGCCGAGCGTTCCGTCCCTACCCAACATGCCGACGTTTCCCGGCGTGCCGGCGTTGCCGAGCGTTCCGTCCCTACCCAACGTGCCGAACATGTCGACGTTTCCCGGCGTGCCGGCGTTGCCGAATGTCCCATCGCTGCCCGGAGCGTCGTCGATCCCGGACGCTGCCTCGATGATGAGCGGAGCGCGATCCGCCGGAGAGGACGCCGGCGGCTACCTGCGCACGGCCCGGGAGAGTGCCGGTCACCAAGTGGGCACAGCGGAGGATGCGGTCTGGGGCGTCGTCGACCGGGCCACCTCGACGGCACAGACCGCGGCGGGCGGGATCCGCGACACCGTTGGTTCCGCTGCGAGCGGGATCACCGACGGCGCAGGGCAGGCGGCATCGGGCGTCGCCGGGCTCGCCGGCGGAGCGGTCGGAGCGGTCGGTGCGGCAGGCGCGGTCGCAGGGGCTGCCGGGACGCTGCCGACGGACCTCAACGAGCTCGCCCGCAGATTGTTCGACCCGCTCAGCGCGCGGCTCAAGTCCGAACTGTGGTTGGACCGCGAAAGGGCCGGCATGGTCACCGATCTCAGACGCTGACCCGCCGGACCAGAGCAGCAGACCGACCCGAGCCGCACCAGCCCACCACCAGAAGGGGAGATCCGATGGACACACAGGATCCCGCCGTCAGCGTCTGTTTCAAGGTCAGTATCGACAAGGACTCACTGGGCATCTTCAACAGCTGTGAAGGCCTCGGTTGCGAGATCGTCCTCGAACAGCGAGAAGAGGGCGGCAACAACTCGATGGTCTGGCAACTGCCGACCAGGATGAAGTTCTCGAACGTCAAGCTGACCCGGCCGATCGGTGCGGACAGCGCCAAGCTGACCAGCTGGTTCGCCGGGATGATCAACGGCGTCAAGCCCACCACCATGGTCATCTCGGCGATGACGATGGACGACCGGGTGGTCGCGGAGTGGTCGTTGTTCGGCGTCATCCCAGTGCGCTGGACCGGTCCCAGCCTGAACTTCGACTCACCCAAGGTCGCCACCGAGACACTGGAAGTGGCCCACCACGGCATCCTGCCGCCCGGTGGTTCGGCATGACCTCGCCCGTGCAGGGGGTCGGCGGCGGCGCGTTGTCGCCGCCCTCGCCGTCCGGCGACAGCAGCCGGCCGCAGGTCCAGCGTGCGTCGCTCAAGATGTACGACTCGTCGCCCACCGAAGGCGGACGCAAACTCGACGGGGCGATCGACACCATCGACTTCCAGTTCAACCCCAAGGAAGTCACCATCGCCAAGACGGCGAAGTGGGAGAGCAAGCCGTCAACCGGAGCGAAAAAGGCGTCGCCGCCCCAGTTCACGGGTCCCGAGCCGGGCAAGCTGACGCTGGAGATGTTCTTCGATGCCACCGCGAAACACGACGGCAGCGTCGTCGAGGCGGTGGACAAGCTGTTCTCGTGCTGCGTGGCGACGGACAAGACCCACGCCAACGACAAGCCGGTGCCGCCGCTCGTCGTCTTCACCTGGGGCAAGATCACCAGTTTCCCCGCGTACGTCACCTCGGTCAGCGCGAAATACACGCTGTTCACCGCGGACGGCACCCCGATCCGTGCCATCTGCACGGTGTCACTGCAGGAAATGCCCGGCGAGAAGGGTAAGCAGAATCCGACCTCCGGTGCGATCGCCGCCCGCAGCATCCACCGGGTCGTGGTCGGCGACAGCCTGGCCTCCGTCGCGTACGGCGAATACGGCGACCCGACCCTCTGGCGGCAGTTGGCCGCGTTCAACGGCATCGACGACCCGATGCGGGTGCCGCTGGGCAGCGTGCTGATGCTGCCCAGCGCCGCCGAGCTGACCGGGACGGGCAACTGACATGGCGCCCACCAGTTCAGGTTTCGTCGTCGAGGTCGACGGTGCGCCGCTGGCCGCCGACGCGAAGGCCTTGCTGATCTCCGCTTTCGTCGACGACAGCCTCCGGCTGCCGGACACCTTCGTGCTGCGCTTCCGCGACACCGACCGCATCGTGCTGACCAAGTCCGGCGCGAAGATCGGTTCCACGGTCAAGATCTCGGTGGCCAGCGACGCCAGCGTCAGCCCTGAGCCGCTGATCGAGGGTGACGTCACCGCGCTGGAGGCCGAGTTCGACAGCACCGGGACGTACACCGTCATCCGCGGGTACGACCAGGCGCACCGGCTGTTCCGCGGACGCCGGACCGAGAGCTACACCCAGAGCACCGCATCCGACGTCGCCACCAAGGTCGCCCAGCGCGCCGGGCTGAAGGTCGGCACCATCGAATCGACCAGCACCGTCTTCGACCATCTGTCCCAGGCCGGCGTCACCGACTGGGAGTTCCTGGAGTCCATGTCCCGCGAGATCGGCTACGAGATCACCGTCAAAAAGGGTGTCTTCGACTTCCGCACACCGCAGAAGGCCGACACCGCACCGCAGGGCGGGCAGGGCGCCGCGCAGAACCCGCTCGTGCTCCGGCTCGGTGGTGACCTGCTGCGCTTTCGGTCGTTGATCACCGCGGCCGAACAGGTTACCGAGGTGCAGGCCAGAGGCTGGGATCTCGCGCAGAAGAAAGCGCTGATCGCATCGTCGCCCGCGGCCACCACCAGCGCTGTGCTGCCGACCGTCAACCCCGCCCAGATCGCCGACACCTTCGGCTCGCCCGTCTACGTTGCCAGCGACGTCGCCTACCGCACCCAATCCGAGGTGGACGTCGCCGCGGCCGCGATCGCCGAGCAGATTGCCGGCGCCTTCGCCGAGTTCGAGGGGGTGTCCCGCGGCAACCCGAAGCTGCGGGCCGGAACCGCGGTCGCTGTCGACAACGTCGGTGCGCCGTTCGACGGCAAGTACACCGTGACAACCTCGCACCACCGCTATGACCCGGTGACCGGCTACACCACCGCCTTCTCGGTGACCGGCCGGCAGGAGCGCAGCCTCTACGGGTTGGCATCGGGCGGTAACGGAGTTGCTCGGTCGGGGCAGGGATCCGTCGTCGCACAAGTCACCGACGTCAACGATCCCGAGCAGCAGGCCAGGGTCAAGCTGACGTTTCCATGGCTGTCGGACACCTACGTCAGCGACTGGGCCCGTACGGTGCAGCCGGGCGCGGGCAAGGATCGCGGCGCGATGGTGCTGCCTGAGGTCGGCGACGAGGTCCTGGTGCTGTTCGAGCAGGGCGACATCCGGCGTCCGTACGTTCTCGGCGGCCTCTACAACGGGGTCGACACACCGCCGACCGGCGGTCCCGGGCTGATCGACGGCAGCTCCGGAGCGGTCAACCGGCGGTCCATGGTGTCCCGGCGGGGCCATCGGATCGACCTTGTCGACGAGGACGGCCGGACGGAGGGCATCACGCTGTCCACCACCGGCGACAAGCTCACGCTGACAATGGATTCCGTCGCCACCATGATCACCGTGCACAGCGACGGGAAGGTGCTGGTCGAGGGAAAGGGCGGCATCGTCATCGACTCGGCGTCGTCCAAGCTCGAACTCAAGGGCGGCGAGGTATCCATCTCCGCCACCAATGGGGTGAAGGTCGACGGCGGCAGCGGTGCGGTGAGTGTGCTGACCAACGGTGCCCTGTCGCTCAAGGGCACGACGGCCAAGCTCGAGGGCAGCACCACCACCGAGGTCAAGGCCAGCGGGGTGCTCACCGTTCAGGGCAGCCTGGTGAAGATCAACTGATGACGGGCATCCTGCGGAAAGAGGTGTGTGATGCCACCAGCAGCAAGGGTCGGTGACCCGACCGGCCATCCCGGGGTGATCGGACCGCCGGGGGTGCCCACCGTGCTCATTGCGGGAATGCCCGCGGCGACCGTCGGCACACCGCACATCTGCTCGTTCCCGCCGCCGGCCGTCCACCCACCGACCACGATCGCACCGCCGGGCTGCCCGACGGTGCTGATCGGCGGTCTGCCCGCCGCCAGGCTCGGAGATCTCGCCCTGTGCGGCGCACCGATCATCCTCGGCGCGCCGACCGTGATGATCGGCGGATGACCATGGCGGGCAGCGATTTCGTCGGTGCGGGATGGGCGTTCCCGCTGAGCACCGATGCCACCGGCGGAATCGCGCTGGTGGTGAGAGAACGGGAGATCGAGGAGGCGATTCGGCTGATCCTGGCCACCGCGCCGGGGGAGCGCCCGATGCGGCCGGAGTTCGGCTGCCGGGTCCACGACCACGTCTTCGCGCCGATCAACGCCACCACAGCGGGCGCCATCGCCCACGACGTGCGGTCGGCCCTGGAGCAATGGGAGCCGAGGATCGATCTGCTCGACGTTCTGGTGAGTTTCGACCGGGCGGACGCCGGCACCCTCTACATCGACGTCCATTACCGCATCACCGGTGTGAACGATCCGCGCAATCTGGTGTTCCCGTTCTACGTCATCCCGGAGGAGCCCGACTCGGCTGCCGCCATCACCGCGGCCCGGAACCTTGCGTCCCTCCCGGCCGCCGCCCCCCGTCAGCTCGCCGCCGCAGAACGGAACCGTTGATCATGGTGCTGCCCGCCCCGAACCTCGACGACCGGCACTTTCAGGACCTCGTGGATGACGCCAAACGACTTGTGCAGCAACGCTGTCCGGAGTGGACCGACCACAACGTCTCCGATCCGGGTGTGACGCTGATCGAGGCCTTCGCGCAGATGGTGGATCAGTTGATCTACCGCTTGAACCGGGTCCCGGAGCGCAATTACATCAAATTCCTGGAGCTGATCGGCGTCGAACTGCGGCCGCCGGCGGCGGCCAGGGGCAGGGTCACCTTCTGGCTGTCGGCGCCGCAGCCGCAGACGGTGCTGGTCCGGGCCGAGACCGAGGTCGCGACGCCGCGCACGGACGTCGAGGATCCGGTGGTGTTCTCGACGATCAAGGACCTGGACATCGTGCCCTGCTCGTTCGCCAGGGCCGGGGCGATGGCGGCCGGTGGCGAAGCCGTCGACCACAGCGTCGCCCTACGATCCGGCGGCGAATTCGAGTGCTTCCAGAGTTCGCCCCAACCCGGCGACGCCCTGCTGATCGGCCTGTCCAACGCCGTTCCGGCCTGCGCCGTCGTCATCCGGATGGATTGCCACGTCAGGGGTGTCGGTGTGCGACCGGACTGGCCGCCGCTGATCTGGGAAGCCTGGACCGGGTCCGGGTGGGCGAGCTGTGACGTCGACCGGGACGACACCGGCGGAATGAACAAGGCCGGTGACGTGGTGCTGCACCTGCCGGAGCGGCACGAGACGTCCATCCTCGCGCGGAACCGGGCCGGCTGGGTGCGCTGCCGGCTGCTGACACCCGAAGAGGGCCAACCCACGTACACGGCGTCCCCGCGCATCCGGTCGCTGTCTGCGTTCACCATCGGCGGCACCGCCCGTATGGTGCACGCCCGGGTGATCCGTAACGAGGACATCGGGGTGTCCGACGGGACCCCGGCCCAGCGTTTCCTGCTGCAGCGCCGGCCGGTGGTGCCGTGGGAGGAGCGCAGCGTCCTGCAGGTCATCGACGACACCGGGGTCACCGACTGGATGGCGGTCGAACACTTCTCCGAATCCGGTTCGGCCGACGCCTGTTTCCACATCGACGCCTTCGCCGGTGAGGTGCAGTTCGGACCTGCCGTTCGGCAGGGCGACGGGACCCTGCGCCAGTACGGCGCGGTGCCGCCCAAGGGTGCCCACCTGCGGCTCGTGGTCTACCGGACCGGCGGCGGGGTGAGCGGCAACGTCGCCACCGGGCAGATCAGGGTGCTCAAGACCAGCGTGCCGTACGTGGCGAGGGTGGAGAACCGCACACCGGCCGTCGGCGGCGCCCGCGCCGAGGACATCGAGGACGCCAAGCTGCGCGGCCCGCTGGTGTTGCGATCCCGCGGGAGAGCGGTCACCGCAGAGGATTTCGTCGAGCTGACCAAGCAGGTCGCGCCGGAGATCGCCCGGGTGCATTGCATCGGTGCCGAAGCCGGGGGAGTGCGGGTGCTCGTGGTGCCGGCCGTCGCCGGTGACGAGGTCGGCCGGATCCGCCGAGAGGACCTGCAGCCGCTGCCGGAATCGCTCAGCAGGATCAGCGCCTACCTCGACGAGCGCAGGCTGGTGGGAACCCGGATGGTGATCGAGCCGCCGGAGTACCAGTGGATCACGGCGGTGATCAGCGTGCGGGCCCGCGCCCGCTACCGCGGCGAAGACGTCCGCAAGGAGGTGCTGGCCGCCGTCTACCGGCTCTTCGACCCGTTGCTCGGCGGTCCGGAAGGCAACGGCTGGCCGCTCGGTCGGTCCGTCCAGGCGCACGAGGTGAACGCCGCGCTCGCCCGGATTCCCGGCGTGGACATGGCCGAGGAGGTCAGTGTCCAGCTCTTCCCGGCCGACCCGGCGACCGGCCGGCGGGGTGCGGCGGTACAACGGCTACCGCTGCCGCCGACCGCCCTGGTGTTCTCCTACGAGCACCAGGTCAGGGTCCGGCAATGACCGCCGGCCGGAAAGAGGCCGGACCATGAGGGGATCGCTCCCGGGGCTGGCGTCCCCGCATCCTCTCGGGGAGTCGCTGCCCGCACTGTTTCGTGACGACGCGTTCGCGCAGCGGCTGTGTCAGAGCCTTGACGACGTGCTTGCGCCGGTCATCGCCACCCTGGACTCGCTGCCCGCCTACCTGGACCCGTCCACCGCACCGGACGACATGCTCGGCTGGCTCGCCGGCTGGATGGGAATCGTCCTCGACGGCCACCAGAGCGCTGAACGGCAGCGTGAGCTGGTTCAGGCCGGGGTCGAGTTGCTGCAGTGGCGTGGGACCGCCCGGGGGGTCCGGGCCGCTGTCGGCGCCCTCCTCGACACCGAACCGGAGATCGTCGAGTCCGGCGGTGCAGCATGGTCGGAGACGGCCGGCGCGGCGCTCCCCGGATCGGAGCGCGCTGAGTTGCTGGTCCGGATCGCCGTCGACGATGCCGAGTCGTTCGACGTGCGGCGGCTGGAGGCACTGATCGCCATGGTCACACCGGCGCACGTGCCACACCGGGTGGAGGTGCACGGCGTCGGGTGACCGATGAGGCAGGCTGTCTGCATGCGTGAGCGAACGGCGGCAACGGCACTGTGGGACGGACCGGGACTCTTCGACGTCGATGAACCGTGCCCGACAGTGACGGTGATCGACGACCCGGCGACGCTCAGCACGGTGCGACAACCCCGCCCCGCGGTGCTGCTCGCCACCGACGGCTCCTGCCTGCGCAATCCCGGCGGCGCAACCGGCTGGGCCTATGTCCGCAGCGACGGCGCCTGGGCCTACGGCAGCTCGCCGTCCGGCACGAACCAGATCGGCGAACTGCAGGCCGTCGTGCTCGCCCTCGCCGACCACCCGGATGACGCACTCGAGATCCAGTGCGACTCGTCGTACGCCATCGGCTGCGCGACCACCTGGAAACGTGGGTGGCAGCGGAACAACTACGTGAACAGCCAGCGCAAGACGGTCTCCAACCTCGACATCATCCGCGCCCTGCACGAGCTGATCGACGCCAGGACGGCGCCGCTGACGTTCACCAAGGTCAAGGGCCACGACCTGACGAACAAGTGGCCGCTGAACACGGCTGTCGACGTTGTCTGCGGGCAGGCCGCGGTCGCCACCCAGGCGGCCGGCACGCCGGTGTTCGACTCCGGTGTCATGGAGATCAACTGGGATGCCCGCGCAGTCCGGGGTACCACCCGCGGGTAGCCGGCCCCATCCAGAATCCGTCAGTCTGGATTGACAAACCTTCTGTTGTCAGTCCAGACTGACGGCATGGACAACGACGAACTCGGACGCCGGCTCCGGTCGACCGACCCTGCGACCGGCCTGCGTGCGGTCGGCGCCCTGCACCGCCTCGCCGAGCAGGTCGAGGCCACCCACGTCCGCCTCGCCCGCGAGCAGGGCTGGTCCTGGGAACAGATCGGGGACGCGCTCGGCGTCTCCCGCCAATCGGTCCACGTCAAGTACGGAAAGTAGGTCAGGTCATGTTCGAGCGATTCGCGGCTGCCGCCCGCAGTGCGGTCACCTCCAGCGTGCAGGAGGCGGAGTACCGGGGAGACCGGCGCATCGGCACCGATCATCTGCTGCTGGGTTTGCTGCACGACCCCGAGATGTCCGCACTGGTCGGCGTCGATGTGCAACGCGCACGTGCCGAGTCCGCGGCGCTCGATCAACAGGCGCTGGCGGCCGTCGGGGTCGACGTCGGCGACTTCACCCCGGCACGATCCCCGCGCCGGCCGCGCCACGCGCCGTTCACCTCCGGCGCGCGGTCGGTACTACCGCGCGCCCTCACCCTGGCGACGACGGAGAAGTCCCGGCGAATCACCAGCCGTCACCTGCTGATCGCGCTCCTGGAACGCGACGAACCCGATCCCGCGGCGACGCTGCTGACCGGCCTCGGGGTCGACCGCACGGATCTGCGCAGGCGAGCGACGCAGGGCTGAGCGAGAACTGGGGCTTCAGGCCGTGGGGACGCCCAACTCCGCCTGCGCCCGGGCGTGCTCCCGCCGGGCAAGGGACGCGGCGGTACTGTCCCCGGACGTCTCATGGAGTTCGATCAGCAGTTGCCAGCCCAGATCCTGGTAGCGGTCCAACTGCACGGAGAGCCGGGCCGCGTCGAGGGCCTGGCGATCCCGGCCGAGCGCCCGGCTGTCCCGCGCGAGCGTGGTGGCGGCCGCGGCCGCCACCAGCCTGAGCCGATCCCGCTCCGCGACCACGTACTCGGCGGGACCCTCCTCGGGCAGCAGGTCACCCCTGTACAGCGCGAGAGCCGTTGCGCGGGAGTCGATATCGGATGCCGGCGCCCGCAGTCCGTCCTCGAAATCCAGCACGTCGATGACGCTGCCCGACGGCGCCGCCAACCGGTAGGCGTCGCCGTGCCGGACGAGCACCTCGGCACCGGACAGGCCCGCCGACTCCAGGAGCTGGCGAACACTCGACACGGCAACCTGCAGCCGGCGGGTCCCGATGACGACGTCGACCCCCGGCCAGAGGGCGTCCACCAGCAACTCGCGGTGCACATCACGCCCGGCGTTCATGGCGAGCAGCCGCAACAGCGTGCGCGCCCGCGGCCGCAGTGCCGTCAGCTCCACCGCGACGCCGTCGACCTCGATAGCGAAACCGCCGAAGCATCGAATGCTCAGCGTCGGGCTGCCCTGGCTCGTCGGCACGTCCGGCCGGTCCGGCTCGTCCGGCTCGTCCGGCCGTTGCAGGAACAGGCCCGCGACGACGACGGCCTGCCTCAGCGGTGCTGAAAGGGCAGCGTTGCCCGCCCCCGTGGCGACCGCGAGCGCCGCCTGGGCAAGTGCATGGGCGGCGTCGAGGTGGATCGCCCGTGCATTCCCGGCTGCGCGCTGCGCGACCTCTGCCGCGTCGGGGGAGGCGTCCCGGGCATGCACACAGGCCAGTAGCGCCTCCGCCCAGACCGCCGGCACCGCCGCGTCCAGGAGCCGGAACCGGCGGGCGGTCTCGGCGAAACCTTCCGGGCCCGCAGGTGGGCCACCGGCCTGACCGGCCAGCTGCCCGGCGCAGGTTGCCGCCAGGCTGAGCAGTGCGGCCCCCCAATCGTCGCCGGCCCGGTCGCATTCCTCGATCAGATCTGCGCAGGCCGTCGATCGCCAGAGCGGCGAGCCCTGAGCGACCAGCACCGCCTCGGCGAAACCCCTGGCCAGCCGAGCGACCCAGGGCAGGCCGGTGACCTCCGCCTCGAGGCAGATCTGACCGAGCCTGCCCGCCGGGTCGTCGCAGGCGGCGGTGAGCAGGTCGAGCAGCACCCCGGCCAGCTGGGCGAGCAGCCGGTGCGAGCCGTCCGCGTCCGGGTCGTGGCCGACGGCCAGCGCGGCCCTCGCGCGCGCGAAATCGCCGTGCAGCAGCGCGGCGGTACCGGTGGCCAGTTGGTGACCGGTCCCGGTCGGCTCGTTCCTCTTCGACTCGGCGCGCTGCGTCGGATTCCAGCCGGCACCGTCGCGCGCGGACGTGCCCTGCCTGGTCGCCATCCGCAACGGGACGGACCAATGCAAGATGTCGACCCTGTCCCGGCGCGCGTCCGGCCCCGCCGCCCAGAGCTCGGCGATCGTCCGCTCGCGACGGCAGTTCTCGCGGAAATCCGGTTCGTCCAAGAGGTTCTCGGCCTGCCGGAACGCCTGGATCGCTGATCCCAGCGCGCCGTCACGCACCCGTCGGCGTGCCTCGGCGAAGGACAGCCACGGGTCGTTCTCTACGACGGCGGGTGGCAGCAGCAGGTTGGCCCCGGCCGTCGCGTCATGCGGGCCGTGCCCCCTGGTCTGGATGATCCGCGCGACCGCGCCCCAGTCCTCGGCCCGGGCGTAGGCGCGCACGGCACCCCGCTGATCACCGATCTCCTCGAGGACGGCCGCGCTGCGCGCGTACCACTGCCGGGCGCCGGCGGTGCCCAATTCCTCGACCAGTGCCCACTCCAGATGTGAGCGCAGCACCTGGTGGTACCGGAAGGTCTCACCGTCGTCGTCGGACGAGGTGAACAGCTGCTGTTGTTCCAGTTCGTCGAGAACCTTGTGACTGCCTGTGGTCTCGAGCAACCGATCGCACAGGGCGCCGGTCAGCGAAGCGAGCGTGCAGGTGCGGAGCAGGAACAGCCGGCGCTCCTCCGGCAACTCGGCGAGCACGTTCCGGGCGAGGTAGGACCGCACCAGCTTCGACCGGCCGCCGAGGTCATCGACTGCCCGCTTCCGGTCGAGCGCGCTGCGTCCGGACGTCGCCAAATGGAACAACTGCAGGCCGGCGGCCCAGCCACCGGTCCGGCGGGTCAGCGCTGCGGCCGATTCCGGTGACAGCGGCTCACGGAAGATCGAGATGAACAACTCCTCGACCTCCCAGGAGCGGAACCGCAGGTCGTCACTCGACACCTCCTGCAGCGCACCGGATACCCGCAGCCGGGGGATGTTGATCTCGGGCTGCCGACGTGATCCGGCCAGCACCCGCAGTGCTTGCGGCCGGAGCAGGATGAACTGCTCCAACGCCCGCTCGGCCGACGAGCCGGCGATCTCGTGCAGGTCGTCGAGGACCAGGAAGGCCCGGCCGGCCGGCCAGTTCTCGAGCGACTCGAGCAGCGCGCTCATCGAGGCGTCGGCGGCGTCGATCCCCGCTGTGTCCCGTAGCGCCCGGGCCAGGTGCGCCACCAGGGCAGGCTCGGCGCCGTCGTCGGCCGTCACCCGGTACCAGGCCACCGGACCGAGCGTCGCGGCCGCGGCAGCCACCCTGGCGAGCAGGGTTGTCTTGCCCGAGCCCGGCGGCGCGACAACCAGGTCCAGCCGACTCTCGGCACTGTCGAGCAGCCGCGCCTCCAGCCGCCGGCGGGGCAGCCCCACCGGTTCCGGGCGCCGCAGCTTCTCGGTCAGGACGATCGAAGCACTCACCGGCGGCCCGCTCAGGTCGATCCGGTCGCGGGGGAGGAGCGTCGCGGAACCGCCCGGGGCGCGGCGACCGTCCAACGGGACGCGCGCGGAACGGCCATGTCGGGTCCGATCACCAAGGTGCCACCGCCGAGAGAGGCTGAAACAGATTACAACCCCAGAGCGGACATTTGCCCCGGTGATACGTCCCCGGTCAATCCAGCTGTGGATTGCCGCGAATCAGCGGTTCGACGTCAGTCCGCCCACGGCCCCATCGCTTGCGTCCACCGACGGATCTCGGTTCCGACGATCAGCCCGTGCGTAAGGAACGGGTCGTCCTGCAGCTGCCGCGCGACGTCGTCCCCGGTCGCCGCCCTGAACGCCAGGAGCGCTCCGGGCGGTCCCTCCGGGTACGCGCCCGCGGCCAGCACGACGTCCCGGTCGAGCAGTTCGCGCAGGAACTGTCGATGAGCCGGCCGGTGCTCGGCCAGCGCGTCCGGATCGTCGGCGTAGCGATAGTGAACGGCGAATACGGGCATGGCCGACCTGCTCTCTCGATGACGGGGGTCAACAGCATCATCGCCGACCGGCGATCGGACGCCTCCAGGCCGTCGGCCGAGCCGGCGCCGGTTCACACGATGCGGTGTTCGTAGGCGAAGGCTGCGGCTGCGGTCCGGGATCCGACATCGAGCTTGGTGAAGATATTGGAGAGGTGTCGCGACACCGTCTTTTCCGAGAGCACCAGCTCGGCAGCGATCTCGGCGTTCGTCCTGCCGGCCGCAACGAGGCGGAGCACCTGGACCTCCCGCGGGCTGAGTCCGCACGGTGCCCTGCGCTCCGCGAGCAGGGCGGCGACCTCCTGTTCGGCCGGCCCGGTACCGAGGTCGGCGAAAGCCTTCCGGGCGGCGGTCAGGTCAGCGACAGCTGACTCCTCGTCACCGAGGAGACGCAGCGCCGCGCCGACCACCTGCCTGCTCCGCGCCACCTCATACGGAGCGGAGAGATGTGACCAGCCCTCCACGGCCCTGCGTGCGGCCCGGAGTGCCGGCTCCGGTGCACCCTGGGCCAGCTCGGCTCTCGCCCGGGCGTACTGTCCCGACGCCTGAAGGGCGGTGCAGCCGAACGAATCCCCGATCGTCTCGAGCTCCTCGCAGAGCGACGTTGCCGCAGCTGTGTCGCCGGTGGCCAGCATCACCTCGACAGCGGCAGCCAGCACCAGTGAGCGGTGCACGGGGTCGGGGAGCTCAGCGAGCATCCGGCGCACCGCTGCGTCCGCGGCGGCCGGTTGTCCCGTTGCCAGCCAGAGCAGGGATCGGCCGGGTTGGCCGGAATGACCGTGTTCGACGGCCTGGGCGTAGGCCGTCCCGGCGTCGTCGTACTCGCCACGCAGCCGATGGATCTCGGCACGCTCGTAGTGCGCGAGTCCGAGTGCTGGGTCGCCGCCGACGGCCCGGTATCGGTCGACTGCACGTTGGAGTTCCTCGACCGCCGCCTCGTATGCGCCGTGCAGGCGTAGCAGTTGTCCTCGGTGGGTAGCGCACTGTCCGGTGAAGGCGACCAGCCCCGGCTGGTCCTCGCACCAGGTGGTGAGCGCGTGGGTCCACGCGCCGGCGCGGCCGAAGTCCGAGATCTCCTGGCAGGCCTCGATCGTGGAGCAGTAGACACGACCGGCCGTCACCGGGGTCACCTCGCCGGCCATGACGCCGACCAGCGCCTCGTCCATCCGCTTCAGGCCGTCGGTCACCGACCCCGAGTAGAGCATGAGTCTGCCTTCGGCGTGCAGTCCGAGCGCGAGCAGGTCGGGTTCGTGGTGGCGACGGCCGTGGTCGGTGATCTGTGGCGCCAGCGGGAACGCCTCGCCGAACTCACCGTCGAGGATGTGTCCCATCATGTCCAGGTCGTACAGGTAACCACGCTCGGCCACGTCGGTGCCGAACTCGTCGAGGAGCCGCCCCGCCCGGGCGTGCCAGCCGTTGCCGACGGCCAGCTCGCCGGCCTGCCACAAGCTGACGGTCAGCAGGTACGCCGCCCGCACCGCTATCGACGGCTCAGCGGACTCCCGGCTCGCCTGGTAGGCACGCTGGAGCGCGTGCACACAGTCGTTGCGCCGACCCAGCAGGTAGGCGGTGGTGGCCAGCGCCATGAAGTCGTCGGCCTTCAACTCCGCGTCGTCGAGGTCGGAGAGGGCTCGGTAGGCTGCCACCCACTCGCGCCGTTCGTAGGCCTTCCTCGCCCGGTGGAGATCCTGGACGACACCCATCTCATCCACCTCCTCGCGCGTCCCGAGCCTACCTACTGCCGGCCGCGCGGGGTGCTCGGTGATGTGCCGCCCGGTGACGCCGGATCGGCTGGCCGGGCATGGGTGTGGGTATCAGGCCGCCACCCTGGTTCTGGCCCCGGCGCGTTGGTCGATCCTGCCGGCGACGTAGTCCGCGTCCCGTCCCACGCCGGGGAGCACCATGGAGCTGAACGAGTACTGGAACGACAGCCCGCAGAAGAAGAGCCCGGGCACCTCCGCGACGGTGCCGCGGTACTCCCGCGGCCAACCGTCGTCGCCGGAGATCGGCGCTTGAATCCAGCTGAAGTCGGGTCGGCAACCTGTCGCCCAGATGACGTTGGTGACGTCGAGAACCCGGCCGTCGGCCAGCACCGGCTTTCCTTCGGCGGACGCCCCGGTGACCTTCTGCTCGATCCGTGCCACGCCGCGCTCGAGCAGGTGATGGGTCTTGATCCGGGTGGTGGGAGCCCCGTGGTGGCGGACCTTCTGCATCTCCTTGCGGCCCATCGGGGTACGGCGGGTGAGCACGTGCTTCCATGCGAAGACGATGATCGGCATCGCCACCTTGAACCTGGTCGAATCCCACGCGAGTGGGATGTTGCCGCGGTCGGGACCCACCAGGATCGTCGGCCGGCCGGCGGCCAACTCGTAGGCGATGTCGCAGCCGGAGTGCGATGCGCCGACCACCAGCGTCGGCCCGGGCTGGAGTTGCGCCGGGTTCTTGTACTCCGTGGAGTGGAGCTGCCGGATCAGTGGGGAGAGCGACACCGCGACGTCGGGCACCCGGGCAACCCGGCCGAAGGTGCCGGTGGCCACGACCAGGTTGTCGCACTCGACACGGTCCGATCCGAGGTGAGCGGTGAACGCCCCATCGTGCGGTACGACCCGGTCAACTCGGGTCTGCATCCGCACCGGCAGCTCCATCTCGACGGCGTACTGCTCGAGGAAGTCCGCGACCTCGTCCTTACCCGGGAAGTGCCAGGGGTCGCCGGGGAATTCCATGCCCGGCAACCCGTCGAATCGCGCCGGTGAGTAGAGCTTCAACGAGTCGTAATGGCAGCGCCAGTTGTCACCGATCCGGTTGTTGCCGTCGACGATGAGGTGCTTCCGTCCGCGACGGGTGAGGTGGTAGCCGGTGGCCAGGCCAGCCTGGCCGGCCCCGACGATCAGGGTCTGGACGTGTTGGGTGGTCATGGTCTGTTCTCCTTCGAGTGTTCTGCTGATGACGAGGTGCAGGCTGAGTGCGCCTCCAGGTGGTCGCGGGCCAGCTCGGCGACCAACTCGGCGTGATGGAACCAGGGGGCGTGGCCGCCGGGCAGCACGTGCACGTCGGCGTCGGGGATCAGTTCGGCGATGCGACGACCTGCCTCAGGCCGCCCGAAGGTGTCCCGCTCGCCCCAGATCAGCCGTACCGGGTGGCTGATCCGTCCCAGTTGGTCGGGCGTGGTCACCGTCTGCGGCCGCGGCCGGGTCCAGCGCATGACTGCGCGCATCAAGGCCAGCAGGCTGGGCGTGTAGGTCGGCAGCCGCTGCGCGGCGAGGAGTACGTCGCGTAACTCGCCGAGGCCGGTGGGATCCTCCCCGACCATCTTCATCACATGAACGGCGCCCTTCGCCGACGGCCTCTGCACGGCCATGAGCATCGGTCCCAGTCCGGGAACCGAGGCGAGGCGGAACGGGAGCACCGCCGAGGTATCCAGGAAGAACGCCGGGCAGCCGACCATCACCTGCGAGCGCACCGTTCCGGGACGGTCGGCCGCCAGCCAGGCGGTCCACAGCGAACCCATGGACTGGGTCACGAAGTCGCTCGGCCCGAGCCCGAGAACGTCCAGGATGCCGGTCAGGTAGTCCACAGCCGTCCGCCGCAACGTCTCGGGGTGGTACGCCGTCGGGTCGGTGAGCCCGAAGCCGGGCAGCTCGATCGCGTAGAGCGTGCGGCCGGTGAGCTTGGCCATCAGCGGGATCCAGAACGCCGCAGGGACGGCACCACCGATCACCATCACCACCGCAGGCCCCTGGCCCGAGACCAGAACCTGAGCCTGTCCTCCCGTCGTCGGGACCTCGACGTACCGGCGCTGCGCAGCGACTCGGTAACGGTCGAGGACCCGCTGCTGGGCGTCGAGGAATGCAGCGATCCGATCGCCCGCGTCGGGCTGCGTCGTGGCCTTGCGGGGCGGGCGGCGTTCTGTGTCCATGTCTTCGACGCTAGAAAACGGCTGCCGGGCCCACATCGGGCTGACAACCCAATCGTCCCGGCGGGCGATGGGTGTTTCTCACCACGGCCGCTCGCAGTCCCGATGACCTTGAGCTCGCCGTCTCCGAACCCCGGACGCTGGACCCGTCGAGCGAGACGGCCGACCATGGATCGATGAGCACGCGCACTCCACCGCGGCTGGCGGACCTGCCGGCGGCGCAGGTCCGGGCGGCGTTCTAGACCGCACTGCACCATCACCTGGGGTGCGTCGGCTTCGGGTACGCCCACGAGTCCGCCCGGCTGCTGGGCGACGACCTTCGCGCCAACCGTGCGGCCGGCCCGGCTGGTGATCTCCCGGCGCACTGCCGAGCACCACATGCAGCCGTCAACGCCGAACTCGGCGTGTCCAGCCGCGCTGCCGTCGCCCTCTTCGCCGTCGAACACGGTCTGGTCGACCCGCGCACATAGCCGAATGGCCAGCTCTGCCGATGCGACACCGGCAGCGCCGGTGTCAGCGTGAGAGCCCCGTGCGAGAGGAGACCAACATGACCACCCAGATCACCAGAACCTCCTCGACCAGCGGGTCGAGCGTCGTCGAATGCGCCAACGGCACCTCCATCGCCGTCACGAAACCCGGGCCGCGGGCGACCGCTGGTGCTCGGGCCCGGGCACCAGCGCCGCACCGCGGCCGCGGAAGAAGGAAAACGACCCCTGACGCTGCAGACGGTAAAGGCGTCTTCGCAGGTCAGGGGCCGTTTTCAGGCAGTTGGTCGGTGGGCGTCGCCCTCCCGGAACTAAATGTCGTAGTACAGGTCGAACTCGTAGGGGTGCGGGCGGAGCCGGATGGCGTCGATCTCGTCGCGCTTCAGCTTGATCCACATGTCGATCAGGTCGGGCGTGAAGACGCCACCTTCGAGGAGGTAGTCGTGATCCTGCTCGAGTCGGTCGATGACCGCGGCGAGCGAGCCGGGTACCTGCGGGATGTTGGCGGCCTCGTCCGGCGGCAGTTCGTAGAGGTCCTTGTCGACCGGTGCGGGCGGCTCGATCTTGTTCTTGATGCCGTCCAGGCCGGCCATCATCATCGCTGCGAACGCCAGGTACGGGTTCGCCGACGGGTCGGGGCAACGGAACTCCAGCCGCTTCGCCTTGGCGTTGGTGCCGGTCAGCGGGATGCGGATGCAGGCGGAGCGGTTGCGCGCCGAGTAGACGAGGTTGACCGGAGCCTCGTACCCGGGCACCAGGCGGTGGTAGGAGTTGATGGTCGGGTTGGTGAAGGCGAGCAGCGATGGCGCGTGGTGCAGCAGGCCGCCGATGTAGTAGCGCGCGGTGTCGGACAGCCCGCCGTAGCCGGCCTCGTCGTAGAACAGCGGCTTGCCGCCTGACCACAGCGACTGGTGCGCATGCATGCCGGAACCGTTGTCACCGAACAGCGGCTTGGGCATGAAGGTGACGGTCTTGCCCTGCGCCCAGGCGGTGTTCTTGATGATGTACTTGAACAGCATCACTTCGTCGGCCGAGGCGAGCAGGGTGTTGAACTTGTAGTTGATCTCGGCCTGTCCGCCGCCGACCTCGTGGTGGCCGCGCTCGATGTCGAAGCCCATGCTGATCAGGTTCGCGGTCATGTCCTCGCGCAGATCGGCGTGGTGGTCGTACGGCGGGACGGGGAAGTAGCCGCCCTTGGTCCGCACCTTGTATCCGAGGTTGGGCTGCTCGTCCCGGCCGGTGTTCCACCAGCCCTCTTCGCTGTCCACCTTGTAGAACGATCCGGTCATGCCCGTCTCGAACTGCACGTTGTCGAAGATGTAGAACTCGGCCTCCGCACCGAAGTAACAGGTGTCGGCGATGCCGGTGCTGGCAAGGTATTCCTCGGCCTTACGGGCAACGTTCCGCGGATCGCGGGAGTACGGCTGCAGCGTCAGCGGGTCGTGCACGAAGAAGTTGCAGGTCAGCGTCTTGCGCCGGCGGAAGGGATCGACCCGCGCTGTCGTCACGTCCGGGAGCAGGGTCATGTCCGACTCGTGGATCGACTGGAAGCCCTTGATCGACGAGCCGTCGAAGGCCATGCCGCCGGCCAACGAGTCGACCGAGACGCTGGACGCCGGCACGGTGAGGTGGTTCATGACGCCCAACAGATCGCAGAACCGGATGTCGAAGACTTCGACATCGTTCTCGGCGATGTAGGCAACAAGCTCTTCTGGAGTGGAGAACACGCACGCGCTCCTTGAGGTGGTCGGGGGACAACCGTTGGTGGCAGGGACGGTACAGCGGTCGGCGCATATTCGGCCGCCCGGGTGATCCGCGGGCATCAAGGTGCCTCAACACGCCCCGGCCACGCTAGGCAGAGTGTGTTGCCCTGCCGTCTCGCTGTTGTTTCACGCCGGTTAATCGGCTGCGCCGACGAACGCACGTCAGGTCGGCGTTCGGGGAGCTGTTCACCCGAACGTGACGACGGCAACGCCCACCGTGCCGGCGCAGACGATCTCTACGCTGGGGCCATGGTCACAACGGGCGGTCCTGCCGAGCAGTTCTATCGAGGGCAGGGACTCGGGCTGCCGAGTTCCGGTGTCGGTTCGGTGGCGTCGTTCGGGCGGCGAGCCGGGGCGTTCGGCATCGACATCGCACTGTCGGCGGTGGCGGCGTGGGCCTTCACCGCGCCGGAGCCGCCCCGGAACACCAGCCTGCTGATCTGGGCGGTGATGACGGTGGTGACGGTGGCCCTGTTCGGCATCACGCCGGGGCAGGCGATCGTCGGCATCCGGGTGGTACCGATGAGCGGTGGGGACTTCGTCGGGTTGTGGGCGGTGCCGCGGACGGCGCTGATCTTCCTGATCGTGCCGCCGCTGCTGCAGAACTCGGACGGCCGGGGCCTGCACGACAGGCTGTGCCGGACGGTCGTGCTGCGCTACCGCTGACTACACGGCGCTGGGTCGGGGCGCTGGGTCAGCGGCGCCGCATGGCGCGCTGGACGTTGCGCTGCTTGACGCCGGCCGGCATCGGGCCCTTCGGCAGGCCGGCCTGAGCGGTGCGGGCGGACAGCGCCGTCAGTCGGTTGTCCAATTCGCCCACGGCGTTGGCGGAGATGTTCCGCGGCAGCTTCATCAGGTACTGGTTCAGCTTGCGCAGCGGGACCTGGCCCTCTTCGTTGCCGACGATCACGTCGTAGATCGGGGTCTCGCCGACCACCCGGGCGATCTTCTTCTTCTCCTGGGCGAGCAACGGCTTGACCCGGTGCGGGGCGCCCTCGCCGACCAGCACGATGCCCGGCCGGCCGACGACCCGGTGCACGGCGTCCATGTGCGAGGTGCCGGCGATGGCCGGGGTGATCCGCCACTTGCCGCGCAGGTTGTTCTGCAGGGACCAGGCTGCCGCTCCCGGGGTGCCCTCGGCCTGCTTGTAAACGCTGCTCTGCACCCGCCGGGAGAAGATGATCATGGCGACCAGTGCGCCGAACAGGATGCCGATCGGCAGCACCATCCACCACGGGATGAACCACATCAGTGCGAGCGTGATGATCGCGGCGGTGCCCACCAGTGCACCGATCATGTAGGGCAGCAGGCGCTTGTCCTGCTTGCGCTGCATCTGGAACGCCTGCCAGATCTGGCTACGGCGCTCCTTGGCGGCGACCTTCTTCGCCGCGCGGGTCGCCTTCTTGGCTTCCTTGTCGGCAGCTTTGGAGGAGGCGCCAGCGTTGGCGGCAGTCTTGGCCATGTCGTTCAGGATAGTGCCAGCGGCGGCCGCGGGTGGACGCATCGACACGTCAGGTCCGGACACGACGATGCCCCGTCCCGACGGGCACCCGGGGGGTGCCGCGCTGTCGGGACGGGGCAGGTCGTGACCGCTCGCCGCGGCGGGTCAGCCCGCTGCGGGCACCGTCCGGCCGAGCCGGGCATCGCGCGCTTCGGCGCCCTGCCGGTACAGCGTCCCCGCGCGGTACGACGAGCGCACCAGCGGACCGGACATCACGCCGGCGAAGCCGATGGTGCGCGCCTCGTCCGCGAGCTCGACGAACTCCTGCGGCTTGACCCAGCGTTCGATCGGATGGTGCCGGGGCGTCGGCCGCAGGTACTGCGTGATGGTGACCAGGTCACAGCCGGCACTGTGCATGTCCACCAGCGCCTGACTGATCTCGGCCCGCGTCTCGCCCATCCCCAGGATGAGGTTCGACTTGGTGACCATCCCGGCGGCCCTGCCCTGCGACAGAACGTCCAGCGACTTCTCGTAGGTGAAGGCCGGTCTGATCCGCCGGAAGATCCGCGGCACCGTCTCCAGGTTGTGTGCGAACACCTCGGGGGCGGCGTCGAAGACCTGGCCGAGGAGTTCCGGCTTGCCGGAGAAGTCCGGCGTGAGGATCTCGACACCGGTGTTCGGGGCAGCGGCGTGCACCTGCCGGACCGTCTCGGCGTACAGCCAGGCACCCTCGTCGGGCAGGTCGTCCCTGGTGACGCCGGTGATCGTGGCGTATTTCAGATCCATCGCCCGGATCGACTCGGCCACCCGCCGCGGCTCGTCCCGATCGAGTTCTCCCGGCTTGCCGGTGTCGATCAGGCAGAAGTCACAGCGCCTGGTGCACTGGTCGCCGCCGATCAGGAACGTCGCCTCGCGGTCCTCCCAGCATTCGTAGATGTTGGGGCAGCCCGCTTCCTGGCACACGGTGTGCAGGCCCTCGGACTTGACCAGGGACTGCAGTTTCTGGAATTCGGGGCCGGTCCGCAGCTTCGTCTTGATCCAATCCGGCTTCTTCTCGATGGGGACCGCGGCGTTGCGGACCTCGAGCCGAAGCAGTTTGCGACCCTCGGGGGCCAGGGTCACGAGGCACCACCCAACCTCTTCTTGGCGGCCTCGACGGCCTCCGCAGAAGCGTGCATGCCGTTGTCGGCGGCGTCCTTGGCGTCGTCCCCGGCCTTTTCGGCGCTGCCGGTGGCGGCGTCGAGCTTGTCCTTGGCGTCATCGGCGTTGTCGGTCACGATGACCGTTGCCGATCCAACGCCGTCGGACGCGGTGCTCTTGGCGCTGTCGGCAGCCTTCTTGGCGGAATCGGCGGCGTCGCCGGCCTTGTCCTTCGCGGTGTCGAGCGCGTCCTCCGCGGAGTCGAGGGCGTCGGCCGCCTTGTTCTTCGCGCTGTCCGCCGCCTCCTTCGCCGCGTCGACAGCGTCGGATGCCTTGTCCTTCACGGTGTCGAGGGCGTCGGCGGCCTTGTCCTTGGCGTCGCCGAGCTTGTCGGCAGCCTTGTCCGCCGCGTCGGCGCCGGGCTTGGTCGGCGGAGCGTAGGTCGGTGCCGGGTGGTTGTCCGGGATCGGGGTGCCCCCGCCGCGGAGCTTCTTGAAGGCGTAGGCACCGCCGGCCGCGACCACGATGACGATCAGCAGCCGCCGGATGGGATGGCCCTTCTTCTCCGTCTTCGCTGCCGTCGCGGCGGCGCTCTTGGAGGCTTTGTCAGCGACCTTGCTGGCCTTGTGTGCCGCCCCTGCGGCAGAGGCAGCGGCTGCGGCGATGCCCTGGGTCACCGAGACATGAGCCTTTTCGCCGGCAGTCCCGGCGAGCGCGGCGGCCTTCTCGGTCGCTGTGCCGGCCAGCGAATGCGCGCGCTTGGACGCGGACTTCTCAGCCGCCTTGGCGGCCTTGGCGGCCCGGATCGAGGCCTTGTTGGCGGCCTTGCGTGCCCGTCGGCTCAGCGCCTTCGCCGATTCCTCGACCGATTCGCTGGCCTTGGTGACGTACGGGGTCGCGGCGTGCGCGGCCTCACCGGCGAGCACCGACGCCTTGGTGGCCGCCTCGCTCGTGGCATCACTGAGCCTGTCCACGACCTTCTCGGCGATCTCCGTCGCCCGGACGGCGAGGTCGTGTGCGGTGGTGCGGTGATCCGTCGACGTGCTCATCAATAGCTCCTCATCATTCGCCTGAAACTCAGGACGTGTGCCCGCACTACACGGGCGTCCGGTATGCCGGTTCCCCGCTACGGGTACTGCCACACCGACATCGAACGGGTCATTGTTCCATCCTCACCCGTGGCCCGCTGGAGGGGTCAGCCCGGACCTGCCAGCGCGGGGTGCAGGTGCCAGTCGACGCCGGGGGTGGGGGCGATCTCGTGCTCGCGGGCTGCTGCGACGGTCACCGGCAGCCGACCGGCGAATCCCTCGGCGAGCCAACGGGTCACCGGGTCCAGCGCGTCGGCCACCGTGACGTGTCTGCCCAGCTCGGCGGTCAATGAGGTCACGCCCGCGTCGGTGATCCCGCACGGCACGATCCGGTCGAACGCTGCCAGGTCCGGGTCGCAGTTCAGCGCAAAACCGTGCATCGCCACCCCGCGCGCAATCCGGACGCCGATCGCGGCGACCTTGCGTTCCGGCCGGCCATCTCCGGCCGGCAGCCAGACACCGCTGCGGCCGGTGACCCGACCCGCCTCCAGGCCGAGATCGGCGCACACGGCGATCAGCACCTGCTCGAGGAGCCGGACGTAGCCGACGACGTCGACGGGCGCCACGAGCTTCACGATCGGATAGCCGACCAGCTGGCCGGGCCCGTGCCAGGTGATCCGGCCGCCCCGGTCGACTTCCACCACCGGCGTCCCGTCGGTGGGCCGGTCCTCGGGTTGGGTGCGCTTGCCCGCCGTGTAGACGGCGGGATGCTCGAGCAGCAGGACGGTGTCCGGGCCTGCATCCTCGGCCCTGGCCGTCGCCAACTGGCGCTGCCGCTCCCATGCCGTGAGGTAGTCCACCATTCCGGCGCGCTCGAAGAGCAGCGGAACGTTCTGGTCGCGCATGGCACGACCGTACGCCGCCGGTCCGGGCATGTGGACAACCCGGTCGGGCAGGCGGCCGATCCCCCTAGTGTCCCGCCCATGACGCTTCGGATCGGGCCGTACGCAGCGGTGGAGCGTCCCGGCCGCGGGCATCGCGCCTCAGGGTCGGTCCTCTGGCGTGGCGAGGACGAAGGAACCGGCGAGAGCGTGCTGCTGTTGGTGCTGCCGGCCGGTGAATCCGCGATCGCCTCCGGTGATGTCGAGGCGCTCGCCGAGATCCGTCACCCGCATCTGCTGCCCGTCGATGACGTCGTGTCCGACGCGGAACATGTGGCGGTTGTCTCCCCCTGGCCGCGTGGCGGGCGGCTGTTGGAGCTGCTCGTGCGGCACGGCCCGCTGACCGCCGCCGAGACGCTGACCGTGCTGATCCCGGTCGCCTCCGCCTTGGCGACCGTGCACCGTCAGCAGATCCGGCACGGCGGAGTCGGCGCCGGGTCGATCTGGTTCGACGACGACGGTTGTCCACAGTTGGGCGCTCCGGCGGTGGCCAGGATCGCGGCCCGGTATCAGCACGGGATGCCCTCCGACAGCAGGGATGTCGCGCCCGAGGTGGTGCGCGGCGAGCGATTCCAGCGGGATCCTCCCGGCCCCGCGGCCGACGTCTTCTCGCTGGGCTCGGTGGCCCTGTTCTGCTTGACCGGCAGGTCGGCCTGGCCGGCCGACGACCCCGCGGATGTGCTGATCCAATCGGCGGCCGGGGTGTGGCCGGACCCGCCGGACGGTGCGGCTCCGGCTGCTCTGCTCGACCTCATCCGCGCGACGCTCAGCCGGACGCCGGATCAGCGGCCCAGCGCTGCCGATGTGGCGCAACGGCTCTCGGCGGTCGGCCGCCCTGCACCGATCAGCTTCGGAGCAAGGTCCGCCCCGGCGGCAGGGTCTGCCGACCGGTGGCGCGGTGCCGCACCCAAGGTGCCGGCGGAACCCCTCGGGCGTACCGCGTCGACCGCTCGTCGAACCACCCGTCCGCCGTCCACCCGACCGCGGGCGGCACACTCACCCGACCCGGGCCGGTCCGGGCCGACAGCTCTCGCTCGAGCCGGGATCGCTGCCCTGGCAACACTTCTGGTGGTGGTCGTCGTCATCCAGGCCGCGGTCTGGTCGCACGGAGAGGGCGGCGAGAACCCGGGCGCCGCAGCAAGCACGCCGCCGTCGGACGTCGCGCCGGACTGGCCCCAGATCGTCGCCGACCTCGATGCCGCACGCGGGCGCGCGCTGGAGGCTGCCGACCCGGCGCTGCTGGCGGACGTCTACCTGGACGGGTCTGCCGCCGCGGAGGCCGACGCAGAGCTGATCGAGGGGCTGGCGAACCACGGCTGGCACGTGTCCGCGGGGCTGCACGAGATCAGCAGCGTCACGCCGGTCGGTGCCGCACCGGTCGGCGAGCCGAACTCGGTTCGCCTTGCAGTACAGGATCGGCTGCCTTCACGGCCGATCATGGACGAGTCCGGTGGACAGGTCGGAGTCACTCCGGCGCGCGAGCAACAGGAACGGATCGTGCTGCTCACCCGAACCCCCGTGGGCTACCGGATCGCCGGGATCGCCGATCCCTGAGCCCGTTCCGCGCGTTGATCCCGGGGACTGTCGGACCTCGCTCTTACCGTGACCCCATGCGCCTGCTGCACACCTCCGACTGGCACCTCGGTCGGACCTTCCACGGCCAGAGCCTGCTGGCCGACCAGGAAGCTGTGCTGGGAGCCGTCGCCGACCTGGTCGCCGAGCACAGCGTGGATGTCGTGCTCATCTCCGGCGACATCTACGACAGGTCGGTGCCCTCCCCGGAAGCCGTGCAGTGCGCCACCCGCATCCTGGCGCGGATCCGGCAGGCCGGCAGCAAGATCGTCGCGATTTCCGGCAACCACGATTCCGCCCCACGGCTCGGTGCTTTCGCCGATTTCCTCGCCTCCGGTGGCTTGCACCTGAGGACGGCGGCGGCCGCGGTGGGCGTTCCGGTCGAGCTCGACGACGGCGACGGTCCGGTGGCCGTCTATCCGCTGCCTTATCTGGAACCGGATCTCGCCCGCGGTCTGTGGGAATTGCCGTCACCCGCCGGGCACCAGCACGTGCTGGCAGCCGCTCTCGGGGAGGTGCGGGCAGACCTCGTCCGGCGCCCGGCGGGTACCCGCTCGATCGTGCTCGCGCACGCCTTTGTCGTCGGGGCGGTGGCAGGTGGCTCCGAGCGGTCCATCGCCGTCGGCGGTGTCGAGTCGGTCAGCGCCGACCTGTTCGAGGGATTCGACTATGTCGCGCTCGGTCATCTGCACGGCGCACAACAGGTCACGGACCGGATTCGCTACTCGGGTTCGCCGCTGCCTTACGCGTTCACCGAGGCCGGGCACCGAAAGTGCGTCTGGCTGGTCGATCTCGATGGCGCCGGGGCTGTCGACGTCCGTCGACTCGACCTGCCGGTGATTCGGGGACTGGCCACCGTTCGGGGTCGGCTGGCCGACATCCTCGATGGTCACGCCGATCTCGTCGACCACTACCTGTCCGTCGAGTTGACCGACCCGGTCCGACCGCTGGAGCCAATGCGCAGGCTGCGGGAGCGCTTCCCTCATGTCATGGTCACCCAATGGCTGCCCGAGCCGACCGGCGGGAGCGCCGACAGTACGCGGCGGCCGCCGACGGGGCACCGAGCGGACGCCGTTCTGGTCACCGATTTCGTGACCACCGCGCGGGGGAGCGCACCGTTCGACGGGGAGCGTCTCCTGCTGCAGCGGGCTCTCGCGGCGGAGCGCCTGGTGGAGCGCGTGCGATGAGGTTGCACCGGCTCGAGCTCAGCGCCTTCGGCCCGTTCGCCGGCACCCAGACGATCGACCTCGATGCGCTGGGCGCGGACGGGCTGTTCCTCATCCAGGGTGACACCGGTGCCGGTAAGACGACGCTGCTCGATGCCGTTGCGTTCGCGCTGTTCGGCCGGGTGCCCGGCGCCCGCAACGAGGCCAAGCGACTCCGCTGTGACCGGTCGGCGCCCGACGTCGTGACCGAGGTGCGGCTGGAGGCCACGATCGGCGGCTTCCGGCTCGAGATCACCCGCCGGCCGGAGTACGAACGTCCCAAATCACGGGGGACGGGCACGACGATCCAGCGAGGCAAGGTGACGCTGCGCTGGATCGGTGCTGGACCGGCGGGCCGGCCCGCCGAAGGGCTGACCCGGGCGGACGAGGTGGGCGACGCCGTCATCGATCTGCTGGGCATGTCGGCCGACCAGTTCTTCCAGGTGGTCCTGCTGCCACAGGGGGAGTTCGCGAGATTCCTCCGCGCCGATACCGCGGAACGCGCGACCCTGCTCGAGCGACTGTTCGACACCGGCCGTTTCGGTCGCATCGAGGACTGGTTCGCCGCCGAGCGGCGCGAGGCCGGTGCGCGGTTGCGGGACCGGGACGAAGAGGTCCGGCAGCAGCGTGCCAGGGTGGCCGAATCGGCCGGGTCCGAAGGCCGCGGCGACGAGGACGCCGAGTGGCTGGCTCTCGTTCGCGACCGGCTCGCCGATGTCGCCGACCTCGCGGTCGAGGCGGCCGTCATCGCCCGGGAACGGCGCACCCGGGCAGTCGCTGAACTCGACGCTGCCAGGGCGCTCGCGGACCGGATCACCCGGCTGCGGCGGCTTCGACACCGCTGGCGCGAGCTCGAACGCTGCCGGCCGGCCGTCGACCGTGAACGCGAGTTGATCCAGCGGTCGTCCCGGACACCTCCGGTGGTCAGCGCGGTGACGGCGGCGACCTCGGCCCGCGCCGGGCTGGCGGCCGCCCGACGGGAATGCGCCACGGCGCATCGCGCGCTCGGTGACCTCTCGGCGACGGCCGGTGATGCCGACCCGTTGGAGTTCGGCCTGCTCGCCGACGATCCGGTCACCGTGCACGCCGCGGCGGCTGCAGATCGGGAACTCGCGGGCACGTTGACGGAACTGATCGCGGAAGCCGCCGAGCAGGAACGGGATCTGGCCGCGCTCGCCCTGGCCCGGGGGCGTCACCACCGCGACGAGGTCGCCGCGGTCGACATCGAGCAGCGGTTGGCCGGTCTGCCCGGGCGGATCGCCGAACTCGAGAAGCGGGTGACGGCAGCGCGTTCCGCCCGTGACCTGCTGCCGGCCGCTGCAGAGCAACTCGCCGCGGCCGAGAGTGTGCGGGACGCCGCGCAGACCGTCCCGGTGCTCCAGGAGCGCGCGGCGGCTGCGCTCGCCCAGGCCAATGCGGCCACCGACCGGCACCAGCAGGCCGTCGACGCCCGACAGGGCCTGGTCCAGACACGCATCGCCGGGATGGCTGCCGAACTCGCCGGTGCCCTCGTCGCGGGCAGCCCGTGCGCGGTCTGCGGGTCGTGCGACCACCCTGATCCGGCCCTGCTCACCGCACCCGCGGTGACCTCGGAGCAGGTGCGTGCCGCTGAGAAGGCGGAAGCGCGGGCCGCCGCCGGGCGTGAGCGGGCAGCACAGAGCAGGTGGGCACTCGACGCGGAACTGGTGACGGCGATGCGCCTGGCCGCCGGGAAAGACGTCGTCACCGCGGAGACGGAATTGGCCGACCGCGCCGCAGCCCACCAGCGGCTCGCTGCCATTGCGCGCAACCTCGACCCGCTGCTCGGGCTGCGGGACGCCGCCACCAAGGCGCAGTTCGAGCACAGCCTTCGGCGGGAGGACCTCGCGACGACACTCGCGGGAGGCGTGAGGGAGATCAGCATGCTGGCCCAGCGGACCGAGCGGCGCGCGGCTCGGCTGCTCAAGGCGCGGGCCGGTCACGAGTCGGTGCAGGCGCGGCGGGTGTTCCTGCTCAGCCGTGCCGCTGCCTGCGACGCGGTGGTGGCGGCCGTCAACCGGATGGGCGCCGCACGTGCCGCCGCGGCCGCCGCGGACCGTGCAGTCGATGCAGCGGTTGCCGCTGCCGGATTCACCTCGGTGGCCGACGCGCTGGCAGCGGCCGAGGTGGACGTCGCCGAGCTCGGTCGCAGGGTCCGGGCTGCTGACGACGCGTACGCATCGGTCGCCGACCAGTTGCGCGATCCGGTGCTGGTCGGCCTGTCGGAGGACCAGCAGGTCGATGTCGCGGGGATCGAGGAGTCAGCACGGGCGGCGGCGGAACACGCCGAACGAGCGGTTGCGGATGCGCACGCGGCAACGGCCCGACGCGATCAGGTGGCTGTAGCGTCCGGGCGACTGCTGGCGGCGAACCGGGAGCGCGAACCGATCCGGTCGGCCGAGGCGGAGATCGCGGCGCTCACCGACGTGATGCTGGGCCGCGGCCAGAACGCGCTGGGGATGTCGCTGCGCACCTACGTCCTTGCCGAACGGCTGCGTGAGGTCGCCGCCGTTGCCGGTCAGCGGCTGGATCGGATGTCGGCCGGCCGCTACACATTTGTGCACTCGACCGAGCGGGAGGCGCGGGGCAAGGCCGGGGGCCTCGGGTTGGACATCCTGGACGGGTGGTCCGGGCTGGTGCGGCCGGCGAAGACGCTGTCGGGCGGGGAATCCTTCCTGGCGTCCCTCGCCCTCGCCCTCGGGCTGGCCGACGTCGTGGCGGCGGAATCCGGCGGCCGGGTGCTCGACACCCTTTTCGTGGACGAAGGTTTCGGCAGCCTGGATCCCGACACCCTGGATCTGGTGATGGGCACGCTGGACGACCTCAGGGCGGGCGGCCGGGTGGTCGGGGTGGTGTCGCATGTGGACGAACTGCGCCAACGCATCCCCAGCCAGGTCCGGGTCAGCCGTACTCCGCAGGGCTCCACGCTGACGGTCACCACCGGATGAGCGGCAACCCGACGAGGGGCAGACTGGTGGCCGGCCGGGCCCCGGCCAGTGATCGGAGGTCCCGGTGTTCCTGCTGATCGCCCACTTCTCGGTCGACGCCGCCGACGCCGAGCGCGCGCTCGCCGACGGCGCTGGTCCGGTGCGGTTGCTGGCGCAGCAACCGGACACCCGATGGCTGCGGTGGGGCCGGTCCACCGAAGACGCCGGCCGGCTCGTGCTCATCGCGGAATTCGACACCGCGGCCGCCTACCGCAGGGCCCAGTCGCCGCTGGAGGTCCGGGCGGTCCTCATTCCCTGGCTCTCCACCGCGGAGATCGACACGTCGGGCGCATTCGAGGTGCTGGCCGCGGCGGACGGCCCGCGCTGGTGGGAGCCGGAGGTGACGGTGCCCGACCCCGGGCGCTGACCACCCGTTTGGTCACAGCCGCGGCGTGGAGTCATTAGGCTCGACGCTCGTTGACCGAACCCCGCGGAATCCACCGTCGGGGACATCGCCCGGTGGCCGGACAGGCGCTGGGCCCGCAGCACAGGAGTTCGCCGTGGCCGACCGCATCGATGCCGTTGTTTCCCTCGCCAAGCGAAGGGGATTCGTGTACCCGAGCGGCGAGATCTACGGCGGCACCCGGTCGGCCTGGGATTACGGCCCGCTCGGCGTCGAGCTGAAGGACAACATCAAGCGGCAGTGGTGGAACGCGATGGTCCGCTCCCGCGATGACATCGTCGGCCTCGATTCGTCGGTGATCCTTCCCCGGCAGGTCTGGGTCGCCTCCGGCCACGTCGCTGCCTTCGTCGACCCGTTGGTCGAGTGCACCGTCTGCCACCGGCGGTACCGCGCCGACCACCTGGAAGAGGAGTACGCCGAGAAGAAGGGCCGTCAGCCGGAGAACGGACTGGCCGATATCACCTGCCCCAACTGCGGCAGTCGCGGCGCATGGACCGAGCCCAAGGAGTTCAACGGCCTGTTGAAGACCTACCTCGGCCCCGTCGAGGACGAATCCGGCCTGCACTACCTGCGGCCCGAGACGGCACAGGGCATCTTCGTGAACTACAACAACGTCGCCGCGTCATCCCGGAAGAAGCCGCCGTTCGGCATCGGGCAGATCGGCAAATCGTTCCGCAACGAGATCACCCCCGGCAATTTCATCTTCCGTACCCGGGAATTCGAGCAGATGGAAATGGAGTTCTTCGTCAAGCCCGGCACCGACGAGGAATGGCATCAGTACTGGATCGACACCAGGACGGCGTGGTACGTCGACCTCGGTATCGACCGCGAGAACCTGCGCCAGTTCGAGCATCCCAAGGAGAAGCTGTCGCACTACTCCAAGCGGACGGTGGACATCGAGTACCGCTTCAAGTTCCAGGGCAGTGAATGGGGCGAGCTCGAAGGAATCGCCAACCGCACCGATTTCGACCTGAAGACCCACTCCGAGCATTCCGGTGTCGACCTGTCGTACTTCGACCAGGAGACCGGCGAGCGTTGGACGCCGTACGTCGTCGAACCGGCGGCCGGTGTCGGCCGGCCGATGATGGCCTTCCTGCTGGAGGCCTACGCCGAGGACGAGGCGCCGAACACCAAGGGCGGCGTGGACAAGCGGACGGTGCTGCGGCTCGATCCCCGCCTGGCGCCGGTCAAGGCGGCGGTGCTGCCGCTGTCCCGGCACGCCGACCTGTCGCCGATCGCGCGTGATCTGGCCGCGTCGCTGCGCCGGACCTGGAACGTCGACTTCGACGACGCCGGTCAGATCGGCCGGCGGTACCGGCGGCAGGACGAGATCGGAACGCCGTTCTGCCTGACGGTGGACTTCGACACCGCCGCGGATCAGTCCGTCACGATCCGGCACCGGGACTCGATGACCCAGGAGCGAATCTCGCTGGATCAGGTCCAGGCGTACCTGGCGGCCCGGCTGGTGGGCTGCTGAGCCTCCCGGCGAATCATCGCCGGCGGGTCAGTTGCCCAGGTCGCCGGGATACCTGAATTCCGGGGCGGGCACCGTCGTCCCGCGGAACCAGGCGTCCATGAACGGCGTGACGTCCCGGCCGGCCAGCGAGTTCACCATCGTCTCGAGGTCCTCGAACGTCGCGTTCTTCCCGCCGTAGGTCGCCGGCCACTGCTTGAGCAGCGTCAGGAAGGCGTCGTCACCGATCTCATTCCGCAGCGCGTGCAGGGCCAGCGGGCCGCGGTCGTACACCCGGGTGAACTCCTCGCCCGGACCCATGTCGACCAGCGGGGAGCGCCAGAAGTCCGGCTGGTCGGCGACGTTCACCATCTGCTGCTTCCACAGGCCGTCGAGATCCTGGTTCTCCACATCGGCGGCCCACAGCCACGGTGCGTACGACGCGAAGCACTCGTTCAGGCAGATGTCCGACCAGCGCTGCACCGTGACATCGTCGCCGTACCACTGATGGGCCAGCTCGTGCACCACGGTCTCGAAGCTCGCGATCCGGCCGCCGCCGTACGTCGGGCGGCTGGCCGTCTCCAGGGCGAAGCCGATGTCCAGCCCGGTGAAGATGCCGCCGGCCGCCTGGAACGGGTAGGGCCCGAAATAGGTCGACAGCAGGTCGACGATCCGGGCCGTGCTCTTGGCGAGACTGGTCGCGTCCGGATTCGCGTCGGCGGCGATCGCCGAGACCACCGGCGTGCCGTCGGTGAGTTCGCCCTCCACCACGGTGAAGTCGTCGATATAGATCGTCGTCAGGTAGCTGGCCACCGGCTCGCTGAGCTCCCACCGGTAGATCTCTTCGCCGGCCGCCGGCGTCGGCAGGTCCGTCTGCTGGACGCCGTTGGACATCACCTTCCAGCCGCTGGGGACGGTGGCGGTGACAGCGAACGACGCGGTGTCCGCAGGGTGCTCGTTGACCGGATACCAGGCCGATGCGCTGAACGGCTCACCGGTCACGACCGCGCCCCCGGACGCCGTGCGGTACCAGCCGCCGTCGCTGAGCCCCGATGTGCCGCCGCTGATCAGCCCGGGATTGCCGCCGTAGGTAACGGTGATCGCGAGCGGCGCCCCGGACGGAACCAGTTCCGCCGGCGTGACGACCAGTTCCGCCTGGTCCTGCTCGAAGGTGGCGGGCGCGTCGTTCACCGTGACATCGGTGACGGTGAGGGTCGGCTGCAGGTCGAGGTTGAACTGGGTGAGCCCGTCGTCCGACAACACCGTGCCGTCGAGCTGCGCCGTGGACTGCAGGTCGTTGGTGTCCGGTTCGTAGCGCAGATCGATGTCGTACGAGTCGATCTGGTAGCCGCCGTTGCCCGACGTCGGGTAGTAGGGATCACCGATACCGACGTCACCGATGGTTCCGTCCGACCCATCGGAGCCTGCAGAGGACGAGGGTGCGGGACTGGATGGCGCGGGACTGGATGGCGCGGAGCTGGGCGGTGTCGGGCGCGATGGGCTCGCGTCGGGCGCTCCGGAGGTCGAAGAGGGGGCTGATGAGGGGGGCGCCGAACTGGACAATGCCCCGTTGGGTGGAACCGAGCCGGTGACCGCGAACCCCGCCACGGTGGACGAGCAGGCGGCGGTCAGCGCCGCGGCGACGAGCACAGCGGCGAGCCGGCGGGCGGACGAACGAGGCATGACGGCACCGTACAAGGCCTCCCTGTCACTCCCCGGCTCACGGAGTGAGAGGCGGATGGGAGAGTCGGTCCGCCTGGCATGATCGGTTGCCGGCGGCCGACCGGCGCCGATCCACGATCCTGCCGCCCGGAGGTCACGTGCGAACCCTGCCGCGCTATCTCGGTGGCGCCGTGCTGGTCACCGCACTGATCGTCGGTGGCGTCGCCGTGAGTGTCGCGCAGACGGGGTCGGCCGACGAGCGGGCGGCAGCCGATGCGATCGTCGTGCTGGGCGCCGCCCAGTACGACGGCGAACCGTCCGCGGTGTTCAGGGCGAGGCTCGATCATGCGGCCGAGCTCTACCGGGAGGGCGTCGCCCCGCGGATCCTGACGGTCGGCGGCGGCCGGACCGGCGACCGGACGACCGAGGGTGCGGCGGGGGCCGACTACCTGGCGGCCGACGGCATCGACCGCTCCGTGCTGCTGGCCGTCGGGACCGGTGACGACACCCTGGCCAGCCTGCGGGCGACCGACGAACTGCTGGATGACAACGGCTGGCGATCGGTCGTCGTCGTCACCGACCCCTGGCATGCCGCACGTTCCGCCATGATGGCGACCGACCTGGGCCTGTCCGTTCAGGTGTCGCCCGTTCAGCAGGGCCCTGCGCTTGACAGCGACGTCCGGCTTCCCTACCTGCTGCGGGAAACCCTGGGCGTTCTGTATTACCGGCTGACCGGCGGCTCCTCGGGCGCGGGAACGACCGTGATGTAGCGATGATCTCTCCGCGCCCAGCCAGCTACGACGCGTTCGACCTGGAACGACTCGTCGTCGAACCGGAGAAGACCGCCGGGCTTCCCGAATCGGCCGGCGCCGGCGGGCGCAGTGCCTTCTCCCGCGACCGGGCCAGGGTGCTGCATTCCGGCTCGTTCCGCCGGTTGGCGGGCAAGACCCAGGTGGTTGCCCCCGACGAGGACGCCGTTCCCCGGACCCGGCTGACCCATTCGCTGGAAGTCGCGCAGATCGCCCGCGAGATCGGTGAACAACTCGGCTGTGACGCCGATCTCGTCGATCTCGCCGGTCTGGCCCACGACATCGGGCACCCGCCGTTCGGTCACAACGGGGAGTCCGCGCTGGACGCCGTCGGCGCCCGCGCAGGTGGCTTCGAGGCGAACGCGCAGAACCTGCGGCTGCTCAGCCGGCTCGAGCCGAAGATCATCACCGACGGCGGTCGGACTGCCGGGCTCAACCTCACCCGGGCATCTCTGGATGCGGTCATCAAGTACCCGTGGCAGCGACCCGCGGGCGGCGGCAAGTTCGGCGTCTACACCGACGACACCGCCGTGTTCGACTGGGTCAGGGCCGGGCGCCCTGCCGACCGCCGATGCAGCCTGGAGGCCCAGGTGATGGATTGGGCCGACGACGTGGCCTACTCCGTGCACGACGTCGAGGACGGTGTCAGCGCCGGCCGGATCGACCTCGGCCGGCTCACCCATCCCGACGAGAAGGAAGCCGTCACAAGTGCGGCACAACAGTTCTCGAGCGAGTCCGTGAATGATCTCGCCGTCGTGCTCGACGGGCTGCTGGCTCTTCCGGTACTCGGCGCGGCCATGGGTCACCGGCCCGGCCCGGTCGCGGACGCCGCCGTCAAACGCCTGACCAGCGAGCTGACGGGCCGGCTCGCGACGGGTGCGATCGCGGCTACCCGGGCGGCTGCCGGCCCGGGGCCGCTCCGCCGATTCGACGCGGACCTCCGGGTGCCCGATGTGCTGCGCGCCGAGGTCGCACTGCTCAAGGCGATCGCCCGGCGCTACGTGATGGCCGATCCCGCCCGGTTGGCCATCCAGCAGCGGGAGCAGCGGTTGCTCACCGAACTCGTCGTCAGGACGGCGGAGCTCGGATCGGCGGCCCTGGATCCGATGTTTGCCGGCTCCTACGACGCCGCGGGGGGCGACGCGGGGAAGCTGCGGATCGTGCTGGACCAGGTATCGCTGCTGACCGACGCGCAGGCGATCACCCGGCACCGCCGGCTCATGGGCTGAGCCGGACGCTGTCGTGTCCCGATTCACCTGGGACGAGGCAATTCCGCGACCGGCCACAGCGTTGGCGGAAGTGTGGAGGTTCTCGACTCGATCGTCATCGGCGCCGGCCAGGCAGGCCTGTCGGCGTCCTACCACCTGCAACGGCTCGGCATCGAGCATGTTGTGCTGGACGCCGACGAGGCACCGGGCGGCGCCTGGCAGCACCGGTGGGATTCGCTGACCATGACGGATGTTCACGGGGTGGCGGCGTTGCCCGACTCGCGGTCGCCCGGGAGTTCGGCCGCCCGAGCCAACCGGATCGTGCCGGCGTACTTCGGCGCTTATGAGCGCCTCCATCAGCTCCCGGTCATCCGACCTGTCAGCGTCGACAGCGTCCGGGACGACGCGGGCGTCTTGAACGTGCGAGCCCATGACAGGAACTGGCATGCAAGGACTCTGGTCAACGCGACCGGAACCTGGTCGCGGCCGTTCGTGCCGCACTACCCCGGGATGGAGTCCTTCCGCGGGGAACAGCTGCACACCGCCGACTACCCGGGACCGCGGCATTTCCGGAACCGGCGGACGGTCGTGGTGGGCGGCGGCGCTTCCGCCGTCCAGTTCCTCGGCGAACTGGCGCCGGTCACCGAAACACTATGGGTCACCCGTCGCGAGCCGGTCTGGCGCACCGACGACTTCACCCCGGACGCCGGCCGCGCCGCCGTCGCCCTTGTCGAAGATCGGGTGCGCAAGGGTCTTCCGCCCGCGAGTGTGGTCAGCGTGACGGGTCTGGCACTGCGTGAACAGGAACGCGCCGCCGAGCGGCTCGGCGCCTACCGGCGTCGGCCGATGTTCACCTCCGTCACACCGACCGGGGTGCGATTCGCCGACGGCACCGTCGAACAGGCGGACGTGATTCTCTGGGCCACGGGCTTCCGGCCCGCAGTCTCGCATCTGGCCGCGCTGCGTCTGCGTTCGCCGCACGGCGGCATTCAACTCGACGGCACGACGGCCGTCGTCGATCCGCGGGTACAGCTCGTCGGTTACGGGCCCTCGGCGAGCACCATCGGTGCGAACCGGGCCGGCCGGGTGGCAGCTCGTGGGGTCGCCCGTTGGCTCGACCAGCACGTCGTCGAACGGCTCGACGCGGCGGTCTGACGGGTTCCTCTCGGTGAAATCCCTGGTCACCGTCCCCGGGGCGGCCGAGGTCCCGATGACAGCGGCGGCACGGCCGGCGTCCGGGAGCCACGCAATCCCGTCCCACCGACCCTGGTGGATGCCGGAGCGGCGGAGCCGCAGGGCTGACAATCTGCCGGGTGCACAACCGGCGAGCGGCGTCGGGTCGCGGACATAGACTCGCCTGCGTGGCGGGGCGGATATCGGAAGCGGACAAGGAACGGGTCCGCGACGCCAGCCGCATCGAGCAGGTGGTCGGGGAGTACGTGGCGCTGCGCAACGCGGGCGGCGGCAACCTGAAAGGCCTGTGCCCGTTCCACGATGAGAAGACGCCCTCCTTCCAGGTCACCCCGGCGCGGGGCTACTACCACTGCTTCGGCTGTGGGCAGGGCGGCGATGTCTTCCGGTTCCTCCAGGAGATCGAGCAGCTGACGTTCGTGGAAGCCGTCCAGCGGCTGGCCGAACGCTTCAACATCCCGCTGACGATGACCGAGGGCGGTACGTCCACGCGCGCCGAACGCGGGACCCGCCCGCGCCTGCTGGCCGCGAACAAGGCGGCCGCCGAGTTCTACGCGGCGCAGCTCACGGCGCCCGAGGCTGAGACGGCGAGGAACTTCCTGGCGGAGCGGGGATTCGACCTGGCTGCGGCCGCGCACTTCGGCTGCGGCTACGCCCCGGAGGGGTGGGACAAGCTGGTCAAGGCGCTGACCTCGGCCGGGTTCTCGCTGGAGGAGCTGTACCGCGCGGGCCTTGCCAAGCAGGGCCAACGCGGGCCGATCGACCAGTTCCACCGCAGGCTGCTGTGGGCAATCCGGGACAGTTCCGGTGACGTGGTCGGCTTCGGCGCGCGGCGGTTGTTCGACGACGACCGGCTCGAGGCGAAGTACGTCAACACAGCGGAAACCATGCTGTACAAGAAATCGCAGGTGTTGTTCGGTCTGGACCTGGCCAAACGTGACATCGTCCGACAACGCCGGGTGGTGGTGGTCGAGGGCTACACCGACGTCATGGCGATGCACCTGGCCGGCGTGACCACCGCGGTGGCATCCTGCGGCACTGCTTTCGGCGACGAGCACATCAGCGTGCTGCGCCGATATCTGCTGGATTCCGACGTGATCAGGGGCGAGGTCGTCTACACCTTCGACGGCGACTCGGCCGGGCAGAAGGCGGCGCTCAAGGCGTTCGACTCCGATCAGCGTTTCGCCGCCAACACCTTCATTGCCGTTGCCCCGGCCGGGATGGACCCGTGTGAGCTGCGACAGGCCAAGGGTGACGAAGCTGTCCGGGCGCTGGTCGAGAACCGCACCCCACTCTTCGCTTTCGCGATCCAGACCACCCTCGATCATTACAACCTGGACACCGCCGAAGGGCGGGTCGCCGCCACCAACGCGGCCGTCCCGCTGGTGGCCGGCATCAAGGAGCAGACGCTGCGTGACGAGTACGTCCGGCGGCTCGCCGGGCTGCTGGGTTCGGAGCTGACACCGATTCAGCAGCGGATACGGGAGTTCGATGCGACCGCGGCGCGCACGGCGCGGCAGGCCGACCGGCGGCCGCCGGCTCCCGATCCTCGAGAGCGCAGGGCCCGCAACGGTTCCCCTGCACAGCACATGCCGCCGGAGCCGCCGGAGGCCGACCTCGAACCTCCGCACGACCTCGACCACGAGGGCCCCGGCACCCCGCCGGTCGTCGTCGAACGCCCGGATCCGGCCGACCGGTCGTTGCTGGTCGAACGCCAGGCACTCCAGTTGGCGCTGCAGCGACCGGATCTCGTCGTCGACGGTTACCCGCATGTGCGGGTGGAGGCCTACACGAACCCGGCCTACGCAGCTGTGCACGAGGCGATCACCGCCGCCGGGGGACCGCCCGGCGAGGGGTCGACCGCGGCCTGGGTCGACGCAGTGGCGGAACGACTGCCCGCGGGTGTTCTCCGGTCCCTGGTGACCGAGCTCGCCGTGCAGCCGCCGCCGGTCTCTCCGCTGCAGGTGAATGCCCGCTACGCAGGTGCCATCGTCGCCGGGATGGCGTTGCGGGTGGCGATCGCCGACGAGCGGGACCTGCGATCGGCGTTGCAGCGGGCGGAGGCCGCCGGTGACCGGGATCGGGCCGGCGCGCTGCAGGCGGATCTGCTCGCCGTCGCCAACTACCGGCGGGCGCTGGCCGACCGGGCACGGGGAGATTCCTGATGCGCTGGCCCTGGCAACACCGCACCCTGCCCGGCGCCCTCACCGAAGCCCTGGACAAGGACGAGCAGATACTCGTGGTCGCCGATCTGGAGGGTGCCGGTGTGCTGGCCGCCAGCCGGTTCGGGTTGTGGCTCGTCGAGCACGACAAGGCGACCCGGCTGGGGTGGGAGCTGGTCGCCAAGGCCTCCCTAGCGGGGTCCACCCTGTCGATCACCCCGACGCACGTCGTCGACGAACTGCCCGACGGCACCCAGGTGCTCGTCGACGACCCCGTCCGCAGCTACCGGCTCGCCGGGCGCACCGGCCTCACCGACGTCGTGCACACCAGGGTGCGGCGATCGGTGGCGGCCAGCATGCACCTGCGGCATCCCGGCGCCGGCGGCTGGGTGGTGCTCCGGAGGGTGCCCGGCCGGGACGGCCTTGTCAGGCAGGTCCGGCTCGACCCGGGCGCCGACGTCTGGGCGGCCGGCTTTCCGCAGGCGGTGGACGCGGTCGCGGCCCAGCTGGAGTCCAGCGGCCCGGAATGATGGGGGCTGGAATTGCCCCAAGACCGAGAACGATCACCGGGCTGAGCTTTTGCCCGTGACAGACGCCTCCGAAGCCCCGTTCGATCCCGGAAAGCTCCGCGCCTCCGATGCCGACCGCGAGGCCGTGGCGAAGGTGCTGCAGACAGCGATGGCGGAAGGGCGGTTGAGCGTCGCCGAACTGCAGGAGCGGCTGGACACCGTCTATGCGTCGAAGACCCTCAGCGAGCTGGAGCCGATCACCTGGGATCTACCCGGCCACGCTGCCCTGGTTCCGCGGGTGCCGACGGTGCCGCAGACCCGGCCGAACCTGAACAAATCCACACCCTCGTCCGCCGTGTCGATCCCGATCGGTGGCGTTCCCACCTCGACGGTCGCGGTCGGGATCATGTCGGGGGCAACACGCAACGGGCCATGGGTGGTGCCCGCGCAGTTCACTGCGTTGGCCTTGATGGGCGGAGTTGACATCGACCTCACCAAGGCAAGTTTCGCCGAGCAGGTGGTCACCATCACGGCCGTCGCGGTGATGGGCGGCATCGACATCGTCGTACCCGAGGGCGTCACCGTGCAGGTGAACGGCGTCGGGTTCATGGGGGCATTCGAGGACAACGCGAACCAGCGCGGACCCGCTGACGGGCCGGTGGTACGGATCAACGGGCTCGCGCTGATGGGCGGAGTGGACGTGCACCGCCCGAAGAAGCGCCGCGGACAGCTGGAGGAGTAGCCCGACCAACGAGGAGCCGTCAGTATCCGCCGTCCTTCGAGAACAGCCGGGACACCTTGGCCTGGACGAAGCCTGCCGCACCCTGAACCGCAGGGTGATCCGCGACGCTGGAGCTCCACCGCTGGATCTGCTCGTAGCGCTCACGGCCGGCCCTGGAGCCGAGCACGTAGCCGATGGCGATCCCAATGACCAGGCGAATCATCCCTGGAACCTCCTTCGTGACGCCCGGCAACCCGGACTCGTCAGGTCAGTCTTCCCTATCCCGTCCCGGCTTCGCCGCGCGGCGTCCGCTTCCTGCCCGGGTCGCCTGTTCGGTCTCGATCGCGCCGTCGGAGGTCAACGGCCGGTTCGGAACACGGCGGGTTCTGGGCTATTCTGGTCCAGCGTCGCCGCAAGCCGGTGGCGCCGGTCCTCCGTAGCTCAATTGGCAGAGCATCCGACTGTTAATCGGACGGTTACTGGTTCGAGTCCAGTCGGGGGAGCTTGACCAGGGAAACACCTGGTAGGTGGGGGCGTTAAGCATTGGTACGCACTTCAGGCCCCGATTTTCAATCCTTCGGGCAAGGCGAGCGAATTCGCGATCGGGTCATCCTGGGTACGCCAGCCAACATCTCAGACCCGCCGCAGCAGACCCCGATGAGCGACGTCGCCTACGGACTGGCTGTGCAAGCCAGGCCCGTGCACTGAAACGCTGCCGGCGGGCGCGGGGATACTGCTCGTTGTCGTCCGCCCGTTGCCGCCCCGGAACTGCCACCCGATCTCGAGGCCGGGCTTCACCGGCTGAAACTCGCCGCGGTCCGCGGGATCGGCTGCCCCGACCACCGCGACGGTCCGGTCGGTGGGTGCCCAGTCGCCGCGCCGGCACCAGCACCGCGACCGTGATGCCCGCGGCGACGAGCGCCGAGCACCGCCGCGCCGACCGTGACCGCGGCGAGAGACGGGCCGGTCGCCGCAGCGCCGCCACGGCGGACACCCGGGTGCCCGGGCAGGGGATCGCGGCGGTCCCCGCGGCGCGGCGCCGCGCCGCCGTCACGGCGCACACCAGCGCGAACGCGGCGGCCGCGTCCGCCAGTGCGGCCGGCCACCAGGCCACCGGGAAACACCACGCCAGCGCCGCGGCGCACACCGCGGCGACGAACGACCCACGGCGGCCACCCCGGCAGCCAATCCCGGTTCGGCACCAGCAGCCGCCAGCGCAGCGACCGCCAGAACCTCCCACCGGCGCAGCGCCCGCACCTCGCCCGGCCCGGACGGCGTGGGACTGCCTGCGCGTCGCGTTTCCCGGTCAGCAGCGGCGGCGGTTCCGCCCACGCGGCCACGACCACCGCGGCCCACAGCACCGGTACGGCGGCCAGTGCAGCCACCCGGCGGCGACGGCGAGGACCAGCCCGCACAGCACGATCGGCACGGCGTGCGAGGGCTGCTGGGAACGCGGACGGGCCTGAGGCATCGGGCCGGGTCAGCGGTGCCGCGGCGCGGCGAGCACCGTGTTCCGCCGGCGCCCGCTCGGCGCGTTCAGCAAGCGGCGCAGCGCGTCCACGATCTCCGGGTCCGCCGGCGCAGACCCTACCGCGCGGCGCACCGCCCGCTCGAGTCGCTCGCCGCGGATCACCCGGCAGCCGTCCATCGCCAGCAGCGCCACCGACAGCCGGCCGCGGTCCGACGACGGCCACACCGCCACCACCGGCGTCACCAGCCGGGCCGGCACCCCGCGGCGCTTCAGGTACCGGGTCAGCCCGTCGACCGCCATCCGCGGCGTGGTCGACGTCGCGTGCCCGAACCGGTGCCCCCGCGAAACGCCATGCCGCCCAGCGACCAGTACCGCGCCGGCCGCCAGCCCTTCGAGTCCACGATCAGCACCCGCCGGCCGGACACCACCACATGGTCGATGTTCGCGCTGATGCCCGGGATCGGGATCGCCAGGTCGTGCAGCACCGTCGGGCCACCAGGCCGGGACGCCAGCCGGTCCAACACCTCAGCGGTCCGGAGTTCCGCGCGCGGCCCACCCGGGCCACCGCGGCGTTCGCCGCCCACGACGCGCCGACCAGGCTCCCGCCGGCGCTGCCGAGGACTCCCGGAAGCTCCGTTTCGTCGCGGCATGACGGGGGAACATGCGCATGGGTCGTCACGGTGGGGACGTCTGGGACGACGAGCCGTTTAGGGACCACCACCAACTTTTGGCCGGTCAGAAAGCGAACAGTTCGCCCGCGGCCTCGTTGACGTCTGTCAGCACGCCAGTTGTCGAGCACTTCAGCAGGGCAACCGCGTGCTGTTGTGCCGCCCGCTTCGCGCCAGCAGTGAAGCCGACCCAAGACACCACCACCCTGACTCGCTCCCCGCGGTAATTGGCGACCTTTGCGATATCAAGGGCGTTTATCTTTTTCCCGGAAGTTAACAAGTATGATCAAACCCTTGGCGGTGACAAGTTCGGGTTCGTCGCTCGGGCGAATCGCATCGGTGAATCCACATGCAGCGGCCCACGTCTTGATGGCCAACATCGCGGAAGTGCTGCTGCGAACGGGGTTGCCGGGGCCCGACAGAATAAGCTCCCGACGCAGTTGGGCCGTTTCCTGCGAGACCCACCTGTCTGTGGGCGGCGTAGTCATTGACCGCCAGGCGCCGTACCCAGCTGCGTGGCACACCTCCCGCGCGGACTTATTCTCCGGGAAAAGGGTTGCCGAAATCGTCAAACCGGAACAGTGCCACAGCCCACCAGTTTGCCCACTGTGTGGCCGACTCCAGGTAGGCACTCCTCGAGAAGAGCAACATCTTTTCTAGGAGGGCGGGGTGGCGGCTGCCCACCAATAGTTGAACCTCTGGTCGGCCGATCGCGGCTCGTTTCCGCTTCACCTGCGCGATCGCGACTTGCGGTGCGCGAACGTGACCCCCAAATCGGCGCCGCCCGGAGTTAACTTGGCTGTGACGAAACCAAACGCGTACATCCAAGCTGCCGCAATCTTCTCGGCCTCGTGCCAGTTCGTGACGAGGGTAGTCCGTACGGGAAAGGTACGCTTGTCGGATACTGCGTGGGGCTGCACAAGGGCATCGTTGCATATCGAGAACCACAGCCCAACACTCGGCGAGCAAGAAGGCCGAGTGGTGGGCCCAAAGATGCGGAGATCGAACCCGTCGAATGAACAGCGACCCCAAGGACGTCGCTTCGGGGGATGCCGATGGCAGTCGGGCTTGTCGTGGCTTGTCGATGAACGTTACGGCCTCGTAGTGCTGTCGCTCGCAGTATTTGTTCACAATGCCATGCTGGGATCAGTGCGCGTCCACCTGCATGTCCCGTGCGATATCTCCGGACAGCTGATCGAATTTGTTGTACATTCGAATCTCCTTCTCATCAAGAACACCATCGCAAAGGGCGTTGATGTAGTGATCGTCTCTTGATAAGCGCTTCCGCTTGGCTACGCTGTCAGACTGATCAACCATGTCGAAAGCCTACGCAAGGGTAACGCACACGGCATGGGTTGTGGGCAGAATTCCGGGAACGTGTGCGGCGCGACATCGGGACTTCACGATTTCAGCCCTTCACCACAGAGTCGCGGTTGTAGTCTACCCCTTTGCGAGGAGTGGTGCATTAGTCTCTGGCCGTCCAGGCAGGATCCAGTCAATCTCGCAATCGTCCGAGCGCCCATCTTCACTGTAGAAGCCTCGCCAGCTCCTGGGTAGACGAGGTTCGCCTTGGCGAGCCCCAGCCGCTCACAATAGGTGACCATTTGGTAAATACTCGTTGAGTCACCAGGCACAGGCCCTGATTTCTTGTATTTGGCGTCGTACAGCATCGTCGGCTGGTTGTCTTCAAATACTACGACGTCGGCCTGAGCCCGGGGTTCGGGACGGTCATCCAGGAGGGCAAAGCCGTGTGCTTCTACCCTCAGGCCGGGGTTGTTGTAACGGGCCCAGGCGAGTACGAACGCTTCCCACACTTTGGCCATCGAGAACAGGACCGAGGCCCCGCTGATTCCTACACCTGAGGACGCGACTCTCTTGCCAGCCAGGACGAGCGTACTGAGCCTGAGCGCTGGGTCATAGCGGGCATGCCGATGCTCGCCGATCAGACTCTCCACTTGGCTTGTGCTCATCGGGGGCGCGGAGATTGAAGCCATCGCGGCCGCGACCCGCCGGAGTCGACCGCGCGCTTCCGGATGTAAAGGCAGACGCAGGAGGATGCCAGTGGCGGCAGCCAGGGCGCTGTTGCGCGGAATATCGGTGGTGAGCCTACGGGCGACCGTAACGAGCTTGTCAGGGCGGGCAGCATGCCGGGACAGGTGCTCTCGGATGTCCACCGTCCCGGGGAAGGGTGGAGATCGGAAGCGACGCTGGTGGTAGCCCTTCGACAGGCCGTGTCCAAGGAGACTCGAGATCTCGGTCGCCAAGGCGAACGCGAGTGCGTCTACGATTCCCCAACCGTGCTGACCCGGCGTGGGTGAATCGTCCAACCTTGACGGAATGTATCCGGCGGTACGAAGCACATTCGGCAGATTGCTTGGGTCGATGAGTTTGCTGCTGATATCGAGTACCCGACCCGACTGTAGAGCGAACCGGCCCACGAACAGTCCCGGGACGACGACGTATTGACCCTCCTGCGGTCCAGGAAGCAGGGACATGATGACCTTTGCCTCCCCACCGCCAGGCCCGTACTTCGTCAGCCGTGTCAGTTCGGCACGTTCGGCGGGATCGAGGACTATCAGGTGCGGGGTGCTTTCCGTCATCAGTTCCATGTTCACGCTTCTTCGCCCAGCAACTCCTGGATGTCGGTATCCAGTTGGTTGACACGCTCGGGGCTTTCGAACCAGAACTCTTCCAGATACGGCCGCACCTCGTACTTCCAGACGCGCTGTAGTTCCTGGACGTTCGGGGTGTCGATCATCCAGAATGAGTGCCCCGGGGCGAAGGGTGAATCGAGGCCGATCGCGGCTTGCACTCGGTCGAAGAACTTGAGTGCCGGGTCGACGGCGTCAACTCCGACTCTCGCGGTCAACCACGTGGTCAGTGCCTCTCGATTTGGACGCAATTCGATGGCGTGGAAACGGCGGCGCATTGCGAAGTCCACCAGAGCGAGGCTCCGGTCGGCGGTATTCATGGTCGCCAAGACGATGATGTTCGACGGAATGGAGAACTTCTTCTTGCTGTAGGGAAGTTCAACGGTCGTTTCTCCCCGATACTCGAGCAACATCATGAGCTCACCCAGCACGGATCCCAAGTCTGCTCTATTGAGTTCGTCAATGATCAGGACAAAAGTGCTGTTGTCCTTATCGGCTGCAGCGTCGGTGCAGAGGTCCTGGAACAGTCCTGGGCGGATGACATAGGACAGTGCGCCGCCAGTTTCGGATTTGAGGTCGGGTCGGAGTCCCTCGACGAAGTCCTCGTAGGAGTAGGAGGGGTGGAACTGGACTGTGCGCACCCGGGCGGGGTCACCGGCGAGGTGTTGCGCCAGGAGGCGCGCGATGTAGGTCTTGCCTGTTCCAGGGGGCCCGTAAAAGATGGCCTGTCGCTTCGCGCCCTGTAGCAATTGGACCCATTCCTCGACCATCTCCACTGGCAGGGCGCAGGCACTCGCGAGTTGTTCCAGGGAGGCGTTGGCTGGCGATGGGACCGGGGGATCGGCAGGAGGCAACGGCTTGATTCGGGATGCGTCCGCCAGGATCGCGTCCACTTCTTGCGGAGCTACATCGTGGAGTGCGCGAAACTGGTTGACCAACTCACAGAACTGCAGATAGGACTTGCTCCCGCCGACCTTCGAGCCTCCTGATGACCCGGTCAGTGCGCGCAGTCCTGCGATCGTCGCGGTGGTCCAGATGGCGAATCGGTTTGGCTCGCGAAGGTACATGAGGACCGAGGGGAACGATGAACCTGCACCCGGAAAGAGCTGCCGATTCTTTATGCTCTGGTCCAACGCTGCGAGCGCCGAGTCATCGTTTCCTTTCCACAGGAGCTGGACTCGATCGTTGAAAGTCGCCAGGTCCGCGGTGAGTTTGTTGAGGGCTCCACCGACAAAGGCGGGCGAGAATCTGTCGTGTCGGAGCACTCCGTTGGAGACGTGTTCGTTCAAGAACTGACCGAGCTGCATCGCCTGCTCACGGGACATGTTGCCTGCAGAGGCGTTGAGCAGGGATCGAGCTTTCTCCTCCGCAGTCGCTCTGCCGGCAACAAAGTCGTCGCCGTACTCCGTACGGACCTTAGCGATGTGGGCGGGAAGGTCTATACCAGCGGAGTCGGACATTGCCAGATACTGTCACGCCTGCATTCGTCCCGGGCCGCATCGAGGTAGCTATGTGGCTCTAACGCACCGGGGCCGGGGGTTCGCCGACGTCGCCGAGCAGCGGCCCGATCCCGGGGGCGAGCAGGGCGGGCGGAGCAACCCGGGAGGCGGTGGAGGCGGCGTCGGATGCGGCCCCGGCGTGCAGGGCGACCAGCCCGGTGCGCAGCGCGGCCCGACGAGGAACGCGTTGCCCGCCAGCGGGTACCGCGGCGGCCGGGCCGACTCCGCTGGTCACCCGCCGCCGGGGGACGCCGTGGTCGCGGGCCGGGAACGCGTCGGGGACTGGGAACTGCCCGCGTCGCACCCGGGGCCTGACGCCCCGGCGGCGCAACGGGAGCACCGCGAGGCCGCCGCCACCGCGACGAGCAACACGGCCAGCAGCGCCGGCGGCAGGTCGGCGGGCCGGGCCCCATCGGGGACGACCCGGCCCACCCACACTGCGGCAACAGCGAGCAGCACCGCGGCGCCGGCCCCGGCGATCGCGGACGGCCACGGGGTGATGATCCGGACCCGCACCCCGACGTCGAAGCCGGGCAGCGCGGCCGCCACCTGCGCGAGGAGCTGCCGCACCTCGCCGCGGCCGGACCGCCGGCCAGCAGCGAGACCACCACCGTGTCCATTTCGCCAGCGTGGTGCACCGGGGTGAGCGCGCCCAGCCGCGCCGCGTACAGGCCAGCACCCGGCGGCGTTCGCCGTCCCGTGCCAGCGGACCACCGCGGCCACCCATGTCGGCGGGTCTTCCGTGTTGGCGCCGAACGTGCGCAGCGCCATCTCCACCCGCCGCGCGGTCTCGGCGGGATCGGCGCCCGTCTGGGTGTCCCGGCCCGGCGCGGCCCGCCGGTTCACCCGCGGCACCCCCACCACCCGGGTCCGGGTCAGGTCGGGGACCGCCTGTGCCGGTTCGGCGGTCGCCGCGACCGCCTGCGCCAGGTTCAGCACCGCCTTGTCCACCCGCGGGTCGGAGGCGGTGAGCACGTACCCGGTGACGCCGTCGTTGTCCCCGACGGTCAGCAGCACCACCGGCCGCAAATCCCGGGCGGAGGCCGCGAACGCCTGCGCCCGGGCGGTCACTCTGGCCGGCTCCGGGCATCCGGTGGTCGGCGCGGACCAGCCGCCATGAACGCGTCGACCGGGTGAACGTCACGGCCGCCGAACATACGCAGGCACCATGCGGCTCAACCCAACCGGCCGCCACGGCGCCGACCCCGCACCACCGACCCGGCGCACAGCGCCGACGCCGCGGACCCACGACGAGCCCCGGAAAGGCCGGCGCGCCGACCACGCCGTGGTCGCGTCGCGCGCCCGGCGAGGCTGGCGCAGTGGCGCCGGTCGGCGGTCGTCAGCACAATGCGCAGTCCATCATCGGGGATCGCCAGAGGACGCAGCCCGCGTCGGACCAGTGCGGATTGGTCAGCCGAGGACGCCGAGGACACGGGGAGGCCCCCGTGGGCGGAGTCGGGTTGTCGCGGCGACTTTGTCGGCGGAATCCCGGTGTCACCTGCGAAGGGTCCACTCTCGCGGCGCGATCTGATCCAATCCGGCAGTGACGAAACGGAACGCACCGCTCAGCCGCCGGCAACACGAAGTCTTGGGCTGGATTCGTGACGGCTGCCCGGACGGCGTCTGGACCGACTTCACCTACAAGACAACGAGCTACAGCCTCCGGGACCGCGGTCTGGTGCTCGTCAGCAAGAAGAACGGCGTCTGGCGCGCCGAGATCACACCGGCCGGCGAGACTTACCTCGACCACGGGCAGCTGCCCGTGACCCGAAACGCGGACGCAGCCACCGGAAAACCTAGCTGGGTGGATCGTCGATCGGTCGAGCCGAGTACGAAGCCGAGCCCCGAGCCGGGTCGGGCAGCTCCCACTGTCCCCGGCTCACCGCGACTCCCGGCACCCAAGCGAGAGTCGGTCTCCGCACAACTGATCGCGGACATCCTCGCGGCTGGCGGCGAGCTGGTGATCGACACCCGAACCGACAAGACCAACTACCGGGCGCGAATCAGCCGAGCCATCAGGGCTGGCCGGGTACCCGCGGGCAAGCTCCTGACGTCCTCCCACACGCGGAACTGGTACGAACTCGTCATCCGGCTGGGGGACCCGCCCGCCTGGATGATCGCCGACCTGGCGGCCATTCCCGTGCCCGGGACACTCCGCAGACCGCTTCGGAAGCGGTCTGCGGAGTGTCCCGGGCACGGGAATGGCCGCCAGGTCGGCGATCATCCAGGCGGGCGGGTCCTCCAGCCGGATGACGAGTTCGTACCAGTTCCGCGTGTGGGAGGACGTCAGGAGCTTGCCGGCGGGTACCCGGCCAGCCCTGATGGCGCGGCTGATTCGGGCCTGGTAGTTGGTCTTGTCGGTTCGGGTGTCGATCACCAGCTCGCCGCCAGCCGCGAGGATGTCCGCGATCAGCTGTGCGGAGACCGACTCTCGCTTGGGTGCCGGGAGTCGCGGTGAGCCGGGGACAGCGGGAGCTGCCCGACCCGGCTCGGGGCTCGGCTTCGTACTCGGCTCGGCCGATCGACGATCCACCCAGCTAGGTTTTCCGGTGGCTGCGTCCGCGTTTCGGGTCACGGGCAGCTGCCCGTGGTTGAGGTAAGTCTCGCCGGCCGTGTGATCTCGGCGCGCCAGACGCCGTTCTTCTTGCTGACGAGCACCAGACCGCGGTCCCGGAGGCTGTAGCTCGTTGTCTTGTAGGTGAAGTCGGTCCAGACGCCGTCCGGGCAGCCGTCACGAATCCAGCCCAAGACTTCGTGTTGCCGGCGGCTGAGCGGTGCGTTCGTTTCGTCACTGCCGGATTGGATCAGATCGCGCCGCGAGAGTGGACCCTTCGCAGGTGACACCGGGATTCCGCCGACAAAGTCGCCGCGACAACCCGACTCCGCCCACGGGGCCTCCCCGTGTCCTCGGCGTCCTCGGCTGACCGAATCCGCACGGGTCCGACGCGGGCTGCGTCCTCTGGCGATCCCGATGATGGACTGCGCATTGTGCTGACGACCGCCGACCGGCGCGACTGCGCCAGCCTCGCCGGGCGCGCGACGCGACCACGGCGTGGTCGGCGCGCCGGCCTTTCCGGGGCTCGCCGTGGGTCGCGGCGTCGGCGCTGTGCGCCGGGTCGGTGGCGCGGGGTCGGCGCCGTGGCGGCCGGCTGGGTTGAGCCGCATGGTGCCTGCGATGTTCGGCGGCCGTGACGTTCACCCGGTCGACGCGTTCATGGCGGCTGGTCCGCGCCGACCACCGGATGCCCGGAGCCGGCCAGCGTGACCGCCCGGGCGCAGGCGTTCGCGGCCTCCGCCCGGGATTTGCGGCCGGTGGTGCTGCTGACCGTCGGGGACAACGACGGCGTCACCGGGTACGTGCTCACCGCCTCCGACCCGCGGTGGACAAGGCGGTGCTGAACCTGGCGCAGGCGGTCGCGGCGACCGCCGAACCGGCACAGGCGGTCCCGACCTGACCCGGACCCGGGTGGTGGGGGTGCCGCGGTGAACCGGCGGGCCGCGCCCGGCCGGGACACCCGGGCGGGCGCCGATCCCGCCGAGACCGCGCGGCGGGTGGAGATGGCGCTGCGCACGTTCGGCGCCGACCGGAAGACCCGCCGACATGGGTGGCCGCGGTGGTCCGCTGGCACGGGACGGCGAACGCCGCCGGGTGCTGGCCTGTACGCGGCGCGGCTGGGCGCGCTCACCCCGGCACCACGCTGGCGAAATGGACACGGTGGTGGTCTCGCTGCTGGCCGGCGGGTCCGGCCGCGGCGAGGTGCGGCAGCTCCTGGCGCAGGTGGCGGCCGCGCTGCCCGGATTCGACGTCGGGGTGCGGGTCCGGATCATCACCCCGTGGCCGTCCGCGATCGCCGGCCGGCGCCGCGGTGCTGCTCGCTGTTGCCGCAGTGTGGGTGGGCCGGGTCGTCCCCGATGGGGCCCGGCCCGCCGACCTGCCGCCGGCGCTGCTGGCCGTGTTGCTCGTCGCGGTGGCGGCGGCCTCGCGGTGCTCCCGTTGCCCGCCGGGGCGTCAGCCCCGGGTGCGACGCGGGTAGTTCCCAGTCCCCGACGCGTTCCCGGCCCGCGACCACGGCGTGCCCCGGCGGCGGGTGAACGGCGGCGCCGGCCCGGCCGCCCCGGTACCCGCTGGCCGGCAACGCGTTCCTCGTCGGGCCGGCGCTGCTCACCGGGCTGGTCGCCCTGCACGCCGGGGCCGCGTCCGAGGGCTCCACCGCCTCCCGGTTTGCTCCGCCCGCCCTGCTCGCCATCGGGCCGCTGCTCGGCGACGTCGGCGAACCCCCGGCCCCGGTGCGTTAAGCCACATAGCTACCTCGATGCGGCCCGGGACAATGCAGGCGTGACAGCATCTGGCAATTCCGACTCCGCTGGTCTAGACCTTCCCGCCCACATCGCCAAGGTCCGTACGGAGTACGGCGACGACTTTGTTCCGCGAGCGAATGCGGGGAGGGGCTCAATCCCTGCTCAACGCCTCTGCAGGCAACATGTCCCGTGAGCAGGCGATGCAGCTCGGTCAGTTCTTGAACGAACACGTCTCCAACGGAGTGCTCCGAACACGACAGATTCTCGCCCGCCTTTGTCGGTGGAGCCCTCGACAACTGACCGCGGACCTGGCGACATTCAACGATCGAGTCCAGCTCCTGTGGAAAGGAAACGATGACTCGGCGCTCGCAGCGTTGGACCAGAGCATAAAGAATCGGCAGCTCTTTCCGGGTGCAGGTTCATCGTTCCCCTCGGTCCTCATGTACCTTCGCGAGCCAAACCGATTCGCCATCTGGACCACCGCGACGATCGCAGGACTGCGCGCACTGACCGGGTCATCGGGAGGTTCGAAGGTCGGCGGGAGCAAGTCCTATCTGCAGTTCTGTGAGTTGGTCAACCAGTTTCGCGCACTCCACGATGTAGCTCCGCAAGAAGTGGACGCGATCCTGGCGGACGCATCCCGAATCAAGCCGTCGCCTCCTGCCGATCCCCCGGTCCATCGCCAGCCAACGGCTACCTGGAACAACTCGCGAGTGCTTGCGCCCTGCCAGTGGAGATGGTCGAGGAATGGGTCCAATTGCTGCAGGGCGCGAAGCGACGGCCATCTTTTACGGGCCCCCTGGACGGCAAGACCTACATCGCGCGCCTCCTGGCGCAACACCTCGCCGGTGACCCGCCCGGTTCCGCACCGTCCAGTTCCACCCCTCCTACTCCTACGAGGACTTCGTCGAGGGACTCCGACCCGACCTCAAATCCGAAACTGGCGGCGCACTGTCCTCTGTATCCACCCAGGACTGTTCCAGGACCTCTGCACCGACGCTGCAGGCGACAAGGACAACAGCACTTTTGTCCTGATCATTGACGAACTCAATAGAGCGACTTCGGATCCGTGCTGGGTGAGCTCATGATGTTGCTAGAGTATCGGGGAGAAACGACCGTTGAATTTCCCTACAGCAAGAAGAAGTTCTCCATTCCGTCGAACATCATCGTCTTCGGCGACCATGAATACCGCGACCGGAGCCTGGCTCTGGTGGACTTCGCCATGCGCCGCCATTTCCACGCCATCGAATTGCGTCCAAATCGAGAGGCACTGACCACGTGGTTGACCGCGAAAGTCGGAGTTGACGCCGTCGACCCGGCACTCAAGTTATTCGACCAAGTGCAAGCCGCGATCGAGCCTCGATTCACCCTTCGCCCCAGGGCACTCATTCTGGATGATCGACACCCCGAACGTCCAGGAACTCCAGCGCGTCTGGAAGTACGAGGTGCGGCCGTATCTGGAAGAGTTCTGGTTCGAAAGCCCCGAGCGTGTCAAGCAACTGGATACCGACATCCAGGAGTTGCTGGGCGAAGAGCATGAACATGGAACTGATGACGGAAAGCATCCCGCACCTGATAGTCCTCGATCCCGCCGAACGCGCCGAACTGACACGGCTGACGAAGTACGGGCCTGGCGGTGGGGAGGCAAAGGTCATCATGTCCCTGCCTCCTGGACCGCAGAGGGACAATGCGTCGTCGTCCCGGACTGTTCGTGGGCCGGTTCGCTCTACAGTCGGGTCGGGTACTCGATATCAGCAGCGACTCATCGACCCAAGCAATCTGCCGAATGTGCTTCGTACCGCCGGATACATTCCGTCAAGGTTGGACGATTCACCAGCGCCGGGTCAGCACGGTTGGGGAATCGTCGAGCGCGCTCGCGTTCGCCTTGGCGACCGAGATCTGGAGTCTCCTTGGACACGGCCTGTCGAAGGGCTACCACCAGCGTCGCTCCGATCTCCACCCTTCCCCGGGACAGTGGACATCCGAGAGCACCTGTCCCGGCATGCTGCCCGCCCTGACAAGCTCGTTACGGTCGCCCGTAGGCTCACCACCGATATTCCGCGCAACAGCGCCTTGGCTGCCGCCACTGGCATCCTCCTGCGTCTGCCTTTACATCCGGAAGCGCGCGGTCGACTCCGGCGGGTCGCGGCCGCGATGGCTTCAATCTCCGCGCCCCCGATGAGCACAAGCCAAGTGGAGAGTCTGATCGGCGAGCATCGGCATGCCCGCTATGACCCCAGCGCTCAGGCTCAGTGCGCTCGTCCTGGCTGGCAGAAGAGTCGCGTCCTCAGGTGTAGGAATCAGCGGGGCCTCGGTCCTGTTCTCGATGGCCAAAGTGTGGGAGGCGTTGTACTCGCCTGGGCCCGTTACAACAACCCCGGCCTGAGGGTAGAAGCGCACGGCTTTGCCCTCCTGGATGACCGTCCCGAACCCCGGGCTCAGGCCGACGTCGTAGTATTTGAAGACAACCAGCCAACGATGCTGTACGACGCCAAATACAAGAAATCAGGGCCGTGCCGGCGACGAACGATATTTACCAAATGGTCACCTATTGTGAGCGGCTGGGGCTCGCCAAGGCGAACCTCGTCTACCCAGGAGCTGCGCGAGGCTTCTACAGTGAAGGATGGGCGCTCGGACGATTGCGACGATTCGACTGGATCCTGCTTGGACGATCGAGACTAACGCCCCATTCCGGACAAAGGGGTCACGGACGAGGACCGCGACTATGTCGTGAAGGGCTGAGATCGTCCCGTCCCGATGTCGCCGCCGCACGCGTGCCCGGAATGCCGCCCGCAACGCAGCGCCGTGTCGGTTACCCTTGCGTAGGCTTTCGACATGGTTGATCGGTCTGTGACGGGGAGACGATCACTACATCAACGCCCTTTGCGATGGTGTTCTTGATGAGAAGGAATATGTTTGCGACAAATTCGATCAGCTGTCCGGAGATATCGCACGGGACGGATGGAGGTGGACGCGCACTGATCCGAGCATGGCATTGTGAACAAATACTGCGAGCGACAGCACTACGAGGCCGTAACACTCATCGACAAGCCACGACGAGCCCGACTGGCGCCAGAAGCCGAACATCCCCTTCAGGGGTGGCTCTTCATTCGACGGGTTCTATCTGCAGCATCTTTGGGCCCACCACTCGGCATTCTTGCTCGCCGAGGGTAGGGCTGTGGCTCTCGATATGCAACGATGCCCCTGTGCAGCCCCACGCAGTATCCGACAAGCGTACCTTTCCCGTACGGACTAACCCTCGTCACGAACCAAGAGGTCCGCGGGGGGGCAGCTTGGAATCTAGCGCGGTTGGTTTCGTCACAGCCAAGTTAACTCCGGGGCCGCGCGATTAGGGGGTCAACATTCGCGCACCGCAAGTCGCGATCGCGCAGGTGAAGCGGAACGAGCCGCAGTGCGCCGAGGTTCCATGATG
>CAVSLZ010000012.1:0-5000 GCA_963728865.1 uncultured Actinomycetota bacterium
GGGCGCCCCGACGACCAACACCTTGGTGCCGGCCGGATGTCGATCGGTCAACATCGCGGCCGCTGCCTGCGGGGACGTCAGGACGTCCTCGGGCTCGGCCGGAACCCCCATCCCGGCCAGCGCACCGGCGACCTCGGCCGGCGGCCGGGATGCGTTGTTCGTGACGAACACCGACCTGGCGCCCTGCTGCTTGGCGCGGGCCAGAGCGGGCGCGACGTGGTCGATCGGCTGACCACCGAGGTAAACGGTGCCGTCGAGGTCGAGCAGGAGCGCGTCGTAGGACTCGGCCAGGGTGGTCATCGATCTCCCGTCTGCGGGTCGTCGGAGAACAGTACCGTCGGCACGATCGGGTCCGGTACGTCCGATTGCCCTGCGCTTTCGGATTCCGGGTCGGCGTCGCCGTCAACGGTGGGGTCGTCAGTGGTTCCGTTGTCAGTGGTTCCGCCGTCAACGGTTCCGCCGTCAACGGTTCCGCCGTCAACGGTTCCGCCGTCAACGGTTCCGACAGCGGTATCCGAGACCTGGTCGGAAGCGGCGTCCTCGGCCACGGCGAGATCCGGGTCGAACCCGTCGTCGGGCACTGCACTGTGGATCTCATTGTCGCGATCAGCAACCGCCGCGTCGGCACCGTCATCGGTAGCGTTCTCGGCGGCGTCGTCCGGCAGCGAGTCGTCAATCCGGACGTCCGCCTCCGGCAGCGCGTCGAGCTGAACGTCGCCCTGCGGGACACCTTCCTGCAGATCACCGCCCTGCAGAACTTCGACCTGCAGAATGTCGACCTCACAGGACATCGCCTTGCAGGACATCGCCTTGCAGGACATCGTCCTGCGGCGCGCCGACGACATCGGTGGATTCGACAGCGGACGTCGAGTCATCGGCCGATTCCTCCGCGCCGAGTTCCTCGACCCGTTCCAGCGCGTCCGTCTCCTCCTCGAGATCGGCGTCGGCCGAGCGGATGAACCAACTCAACGCGTCCTGCCGTCGGCCCCGTTTGAGCAACAGGTCGGCGTACGCGTACGCGAGCCTCGGGTTGCTCTCCAACTTCTCCAGCCCGACCCGTTCCATCTGGGCGATCGCCGTGTCGACCTGACCCAGGTCGGCGCGAGCGCCGGCCACGACGATGCTCAGCTCGGTCGCCGACTCGGGGTCGAGGGCGTCGGCCTCGGCTGACCGGGATATTTCGATCGCACGCTCGGGATGGCCGAGCGCTCGTTCGCAATCGGCCATGACGGCAAGTTGCCCAGGACCGCCGCCCATCCGGCGGGCCGCACGGAGCTCACCGATGGCCTCGGCCCACTCACCGGCACGGTACGCGACCAGACCGACGGTTTCGCGGACAACTCCGATACGGCCGCCGCGTGCACGAGCGGCACGTGCATGCCGCCACGCGAGTTCGGGTTCGTCGTCGGCCAGTGCGCCGGCGGCGACGAGGTGAGCGGCGACCCAGTCGGCGCCCTCCTTGCTCAGCCCGCGCAGATCCCGTCGCACATCGAAATCGAGCGCGTCGGCGGTCGCCCACTCCGGGAGGTCCGGCCAGGTCTCGCCGATGTCCTCTTCCCGTCGGCGCGACCCGCGTTCCGGTTCGCGCTTGACGTAGGCGGGAGCGTCGGGACGATCACCCGAGCGCGGGCCACCGTGGCGAGCCGGCGGAGGGCCCGAACGACGGTCTTCGTACGACTTGCGCTCGGTCGGCCGGCGGTCGGATGAATACCGCCCGGCCGGCCGGTCATCGGTGCGCGGGCGATCGTCTCGTCGGCCTCCCCCGCGTCGGTCGTCCCCGCGTGGTTCCGCAGAACGCCCGCCGTCGCCGTGTTGGTCGGCCCGGTGTCCGGCAACACCGTGTTCGACAGCACCGCGTTCGGCAGCACCGTGCTTGTCACCAGGAGCTCGGCGTTCCGGAGAGGAGGAGTAGGAGCGCGGAGTCTCGCGGGCGGTGCCATCCCGAAAACCCTCGCTCAGGTCGCCGCCGAAGGCACTCGGTCGATCAGACCGATCGTCACGTTCGGGTCGGTGCCCGCGGGACTCCCAACGCGTATCGCCGCGAGCCGCACCGCGGTCCGGTCGGTCGCTCCCGGGGCGGTCACCGCGAGAGGCGGCCCGGTCGTCTTCCCTCGGCGTACGGTCGTCGCGACGCGGCCACTCCTTGCGTTGCGGTGGTTCCCTGTCGAATGACCGAGGCCCAGTGGCCGCCGACCGTTCTCGGTCGGGCCGGTCACGGTACGGGCGGTCAATGGGCCGTTCCCGATCGGTTCGAGGCCGATCCCAGTTGGACGGCCGCTGGCTCTCGTCGCGCGGACGATCGCGGTAGGGCCGATCGGCAGGCGGGCGGGACCCCTCGCGGTACGGTCGGTCCCCTGCGTCACGGTCGCGATATGACGAGCCGCCGCTCCCGCCGGACCGTTGGTCACCCCTTCGATCAGAACCACTTCGATCAGAGCTGGGCCGATCGGAGCTGGGCCGATCCCGGTGGGGACGGTCCCCTTCCCGCGGAGACCGATCCGCGTACGAACGGTTCTCGTCGCGTCGAGGACGCTCGGAGTACGGCGGCCGTCCCTCGCCGCGCGGGCTGGCAGCGCCGGCAGTGCCGTAGGACGGCGCGCCTTCCGGTCGCCGCCGGTCGGAGTAGGGACGATCCCCCTCACGCCGCGGCCGGTCCGAATAGGAACGATCCCCCTCACGCGCCGGCCGGTCGGAGTAGGGACGATCCCCCTCACGCCGCGGCCGGTCGGCCGGCGGTCGACCTGAGTCTGTTCGGTTGCTCTCGTAGCGTGCGCGGTCAGAATCGGTTCGATCACCATCCCGACGGGGACGGTCCCCATAGGGCCGATCACCATCGCGACGGGGACGGTCCCCATAGGGCGGCCGATCACCATCGCGACGAGGACGATCCCCATAGGGCGGCCGATCACCATCGCGACGAGGACGATCCCCATAGGGCCGATCACCGGTTGGGCGGTCTGCGCCGGAACGGTTTCCGTACGGGGCGCCCCGGTCGGCCCTGTCGTCACGGCGCGGACGCGCGTACGGGCTGTCCGCACCGGGTCGCGTGCTGTAGGGCGCTGACGTGTCGCTCCGTGGACGATCCCTGCTTGTGCGGTCGTCGTCGCGGCGCGAATCACCCGCACCACCCGGTCCCCGGGATTGCCAGGACGACTCGCCGCGGTCCGCCGAGCCGCTGGAACGGCCCGAAGACTGAGCGCCTGAGCGGTCGCCAAAAGACCCGCCGCGGGATCCGCGTGGGTCTTCACCTCGGGGACGATCGCCGGATCGCGCATCGCGTTCTGTTCGCGGCGGCCGTCCCTTGGAACGGGGTTGATCGCGGGGACCGTCCCGCCGAGCCGATCGATGATCCCCACCGGCTCCGCGGGGGTCGCCCTCGTCTGCCGGTCGATCGTCACTCATGAGTCCTCGCGCAACAACAACATCATCAAATCCGCTTCTTCTTAGAAATACAAAAAACCAGAGGAGGTCACCCGCGCGAATTCGCGTGTGACCTCCTCTGGGAATGGTGTCCGGCGGTGTCCTACTCTCCCACACCGTGGCCGGTGCAGTACCATCGGCGCTGAAGGGCTTAGCTTCCGGGTTCGGTATGGGTCCGGGCGTTTCCCCTTCGCTATGGCCGCCGTAACTCTATGGAATTATCAACACTTCCCCGCCCTTTCTGGCTAAAGAAAAGGGTGGGCTGGTTGTTGTTCCAGAACCGCACAGTGGACGCGTAGCATTTTTGTGGTAAGTCCTCGGCCTATTAGTACCGGTCAGCTCTAACACCTTACGGTGCTTCCACTTCCGGCCTATCAACCCGGTGGTCTAGCCGGGGGCCTTACCCCACTTAAGGGTGGGAGTCCTCATCTTGGAACAGGCTTCCCGCTTAGATGCTTTCAGCGGTTATCCCTTCCGAACGTAGCCAACCAGCCGTGCTCCTGGTGGAACAACTGGCACACCAGAGGTTCGTCCGTCCCGGTCCTCTCGTACTAGGGACAGCCTTCCTCAAGACTCCTGCGCGCGCGGCGGATAGGGACCGAACTGTCTCACGACGTTCTAAACCCAGCTCGCGTGCCGCTTTAATGGGCGAACAGCCCAACCCTTGGGACCTACTCCAGCCCCAGGATGCGACGAGCCGACATCGAGGTGCCAAACCATGCCGTCGATATGGACTCTTGGGCAAGATCAGCCTGTTATCCCCGGGGTACCTTTTATCCGTTGAGCGACGCCCATTCCACAATGTGGCGCCGGATCACTAGTCCCGACTTTCGTCCCTGCTCGAGATGTCCCTCTCACAGTCAAGCTCCCTTGTGCACTTACACTCGAAACCTGATTGCCAACCAGGCTGAGGGAACCTTTGGGCGCCTCCGTTACTCTTTAGGAGGCAACCGCCCCAGTTAAACTACCCACCAGGCACTGTCCCTGATCCAGATCATGGACCTAAGTTAGATATCCAGTACGACCAGAGTGGTATTTCAACGTTGACTCCACAATTACTGGCGTAATCGCTTCACAGTCTCCCACCTATCCTACACAAGTCGAACCGAACACCAATACCAAGCTATAGTAAAGGTCCCGGGGTCTTTCCGTCCTGCCGCGCGTAACGAGCATCTTTACTCGTACTGCAATTTCGCCGAGCCTATGGTTGAGACAGTAGAGAAGTCGTTACGCCATTCGTGCAGGTCGGAACTTACCCGACAAGGAATTTCGCTACCTTAGGATGGTTATAGTTACCACCGCCGTTTACTGGGGCTTAAATTCTCAGCTTCACCACCGAAGTGATTAACCGGTCCTCTTAACCTTCCAGCACCGGGCAGGCGTCAGTCCATATACATCGTCTTGCGACTTCGCATGGACCTGTGTTTTTAGTAAACAGTCGCTTCTCCCTGGTCTCTGCGACCAAAACATGCTAGCCCGCAAGGGGCTTCACACACCTCGGTCCCCCTTCTCCCGAAGTTACGGGGGTATTTTGCCGAGTTCCTTAACCATAGTTCGCTCGATCACCTTGGTATTCTCTA
>CAVSLZ010000012.1:10000-17500 GCA_963728865.1 uncultured Actinomycetota bacterium
GATGGTGGGACGGCGGCGCTCGATGCGGCCGCGCTCGATGCGGCCGGGCTGGAGGCGGCCGGCGTGGAGGACGCGCTCTGCCCGCCATTGCTGCTCGTGCCGCACGCGGCGGTGAGGATCAGGACTGCGGAGGTCACCAGGACCATCGATCGTCTCGTCATACCGGCCCGCCTCGGGAAGTGATGTGCGCACGCCGGCGATGCAACCGACTGGGCAAGATCATCGCACGCACCATCACTGTGCGCCTGTCCGCAATCACGTTCTGTAGCGGATACCTCGCAAGAGATGAGACAGCGGAACGGCCTGTGGGTGAGCGCGGCTGCGCCCACCCACAGGCCGGGAGTTCGGTCAGCCCAGGACGGTCAGCCCAGGACGTAAGTGCCAGGTCCGGCAGCCAGCACCGGGTGAGTGGCGCTGCCCAACCGTGGCGGATCGACCATCTCGCCGGAGTTCGCTTCCGACCACACCGCCCAGTCGTCCCACCACGAGCCGGCGTGCCGCTCGGCGATGGAGCGCCATTCCGCCGCGGATGTCGGAAGGGCGTCATCGGTGTCGCTGACCATGTGCCAGGCCTTCGGGCCGGGCGGACTCACGATGCCTGCGATGTGGCCACCGCTGCCCAGCACGAACCGGACCGGACCGGAGACCAGACCAACCGTCTTGTACGCCGCCTCCCACGGCACGATGTGGTCGTTGATCGCGCTCACCACATACATCGGATGCTTGATCACGCTCAGATCGATCGTCGCACCGGCGATCTGCAGCTCGCCCGCCGCGAGCTTGTTCTGTACATAGAAGTTCCGCAGGTAGAACGCGTGCATCGCAGCCGGCATCCGGGTGCTGTCGGCGTTCCAGGCGAGGATGTCGAACGCGGGCGGCGGCTGGCCCATCAGCCAGTTCGAGACGACGTAGTTGAAGATCAGGTCGTTCGCCCGCAGGATGTCGAACGTTCCCGCCATCGTCTCGCCCTCGAGCGCGCCGGCCTTGCGCATCTTGCGCTCCAGCCGCTCCACCGTGCTCATGTCGGTGAAGGCGCCGAGGGCGCCGGGCTCTGAGTAGTCGAGCATCGTGTTGAGCAGGGTGATCGTGCCGATCCGGCTGTCGCCCTCCTGCGTCAGGTACGCGGCGGTGATTGCCGTCATCGCACCACCGAGGCACAACCCGACGATGTCGATCGTGTCGGCGCCGGTGATCTCCTCGACCACGTCGAGGGCAATCTGCGGACCGTTGACCAGGTAATCGTCCATCGTCGTGCGGGACATGTCGGCGGACGGGTTCTTGTAGCTGATCGCGAAGACGGTGTGGCCGTGCTGGACGGCCCACTCGATGAAGCTCCGGCCAGGTGCGAGATCCATGATGTAGTACTTGTTGATCCACGGCGGGCTGCACAGGATCGGGTGCGCGTGGACCTTCTCGGTCTGCGGTTCGTACTGCAGCAGCTGCATCAAGTCGTTCTGGTAGACGACCTTGGACGGCGTGCACGCGAGGTTGCGACCGACCTCGAATCCGCTGCTGTCCACCTGGCGCGGCTTTCCACCGTTGTTCACCAGGTCCTCGACGAAACTCTTGGCACCCTTGAGCAGGCTCATCCCGCCGGTATCGAAGGCCCGCTGCAGCGCGGCCGGGTTGCCCGGCAGGAAATTGGTCGGAGACGCGGCGTCGACCAGCAACTCCAGCATCATCTCGGCCTTGCGCCGGGCATCGGGCTCGACCTCTGCGGATCCGACGACGTCCCGGGCGGCCTTGGCCGCTGCCAGGTAGGCCAGCCGGATCGAGTAGTACGCCGGGTTCGACTGCCAGGCGGGAGCGGCGAACCGGCGGTCCTTCGGGTCGACCTCGACGGGCGGGTCGATATCCCGGCCCAGCCACTTGGCGCCCGCCACGACAGGGATCTTCGCCAGATCGGTCGCCAGCCGAACAGCGCTCTTCACCGGCTTGACCGGGTGGGTGACGGCCGATCCGAGAGCCTTGCTCAGCGCGGCGCTGAAGCCGGCGGCATCCAGGTCCTCGAAGATGGCCGATTCGGGGCCGAGGACTCCGGCCGCGCGTTCGGCAACGTCACGCAGTGATTCGGGTAGTTCCGGAGCCATCTAGCTTCTCCTCGCCTCGGCGGAATGTGTCGTGCGATCACCGGTCGGCCGGGATCGGTCTGCGGTGAACCTTGCCACGGACGTGCTCGGGGCGGTGCATCGATCCGCTCAGCGGTGAGAAGTGCCGCACGCTTGCTTTCTCAACCGCCGACCGGAGGACGGCCGGCGCCCTTCGAGAGCTCGACGAGCCCACGAACCGCGAGCGGGTACCCGAGGGTGCCGAACCCGACGATGATTCCGACCGCGACTGCAGAGACGACGGAATGGTGCCGGAATTCCTCACGGGCATGGATGTTCGAGATGTGGACCTCGACGACCGGCAACTCCACGCCCTCGATCGCGTCGCGAATGGCGTACGAGTAGTGCGAATGAGCGCCGGGGTTGTACACCGCACCGATCGACCGACCGGCCTTCACGTCGGTGCCCAGCGCATGGATCCAGTCGATCAATTCGCCCTCGTGGTTCGACTGCCGGAACCGTAGATCGAAACCCAGCTCGGACGCGGTCGTCCGGCACGACGTCTCGACATCGGCGAGTGTCGCGGTGCCGTACACCTCGGGCCGGCGGGTGCCGAGCAGGTTGAGGTTCGGACCGTTCAACACGGTGATCGACGTCATGGCTGCTTCTCCGGGAGAGTCTGTGTCAGCGGCGAGCGACGAAAATCCCGCGGGCGCCCGGCCGGGTACGCCGACGACCGTTGCGCCACGCGGGATTCAACGCCGATCAGCTCTTGAGCTGCTTGCTCAACGCCGAGAAGAACACCTCGGAGGTTTCCCTGACGAAGTTGGCGTGCGTCGTGGCCAGGGTGGTCGCCCAGTCGAGGCCGGTGCCCTTGGCTGCCTGCTCCTCGAGGTCGAGCATGTTCTTCAGGACCTTCTCGTACCCTTCGAGCCAGGCAAGCCCGTTCTCCTTGGCCTGCGCAGCGACCTGATCGCTGAGGTCTTTGACCCGCTTTGCGGCGGCTTCCAGATCCGGACTGACGTCGGGCATGGTCATACGAGGACTCCTCTCGTCGTACTTCGCTGCTCGGCGGGCGCCGAGACGGCTTCATTCTGTTGCAGCGGCCGCGCCTTGGATAGCGACCATGTAGTTGGTCACAGAACCGGCGGGCGAATCTAGGCGTATCGGAAGACCAGGTCCGCGACACAGCACGGCTTCTTCTCGCCCTCGACCTCGTAGGTCAGCCGGTAAACCGCCTCGGCGCCGGCGGCATCCGGCCCGATGGCCGTCACCGCCAGGAGATGAACATGCATGCGGAGTCTGCTGCCGACCCGCAACGGCGCGGGAAACCGCACCTTGTTCAAGCCGTAATTCAGCACGACGCCGAAGCCGCTGACGGTGCAGACCTCCCAGAGCAGGCCGGTGGCAAGCCCGAGCGTCAGGAACCCGTGCTGGACGGTGCAACCGTACGGTCCCGTCTTCGCCCGCTCCGGGTCTACGTGGATCCACTGTTCGTCGCGGGTCAGCCGGGCGAAGGCGGTGATGTCCTGTTGTTCCACGGTGCGCCAACCGCTCACGCCCAGGTCGGTGCCGAGACGTTCCTGCAGGCCGGCGAGGCCGTGGAGCTCCACCGGCGCGGCGGGCGAGACCTCCACCGGTACGGCGCCGGCCGGCACGCTCATTGCTTCGGTCATGTGGCTGCCCTTCTCATGCATTCGGGTATCTGACCGCATCGCCCTCGCGACCGACCCACGCCGCCGAGTCAAGCATCAGCGGACGGTCCGCGCTGACCGAGTCGAACAACTTCACCGCGCCCGGTGGGGTGCACCCGGAACGGGGCGAACGGGGGATCAGATGGCCAGGACGTCGGCGACATCCAACGGCTGGTCGCTCGTACTGAACCATTCGTACACACCGTCCGTTCGCACGCGGCGCTCGACCAGTCCCGAGTACCGCAGATAGGCGATGTGCGCGAACATCTCATTGATCGCGAGCTCGCGTTGATGCGGCGTCATTCCCGGGGCCACCAGCCGGTCGGTGAGCTGTCCAACGGTGCTGGGCGCGTCGAGGATCACCCGGCGGATCCGGTCGAGCCGGCGCACCTTGTTGCGCATGATGGAGTCGATCCGGGCGGTGACGTTGCCGAACGGTTCGCCGTGCCCGGGCAGCACCAGTACAGGCTGTAATGCGCGAATGTCACGCAGTGACTGCATGTAGCTCCGCATGGGATCGACGTCCGAACCCCGTTCGAAGGTGACCGGTGGGGTGACACCCGGCAGCAGGTGATCACCGGAGATCACCACCTCGCGGGCTTTGGACCACAGACAGATGTGTCCCAGTGAATGGCCCGGGGTATAGACGACCTCCCAGAGATCACCGCCGATCGACACGTGCTCGCCCCCGCGCAGCCGGGTCGTCGCCTCGATCACCGAATGCAGGTGGGGCAACCACCGGGTCAGGTGTCCGCCGAGCTGCAGCTGGTCCGCCTCGGCGATCCCGTGATCGGAATAGGTGTCGCGATGACGGATCCGCGTGGTCTCGGGATGCCGGTAGTTCTCGCAATCCCGATCGGTGAGCGAATGCATCCACAGTTCCGCACCGCTCTGCTCGACCAGGGCGCCGGCCATGCCGTAGTGGTCGATGTGCGCATGGGTGATCATCACCCTGCTGACGTCGGAGACCGTGTATCCGGCTTCCGCCAGACCCGCGGTGACGGCGTCCATTCCGCCGTCGGGCAGATCCGAGTGCCAGACCCCGCAGTCGACGACGGTCGCCCGGTCGCCGTCGGCGAGCACGTACATGTTGACGGTCGCAACGGGCCCCGACTCGACGGGCAGACGGACCTGGGTGATGCCGGCCAACGGGTCGCCCGAGTTCATCATTCCGCCATCATTTCACCCGTACCGAGAACGCAGAAAAGGGGACCTTCGAATGAAGGTCCCCTTTTCTGGGAATGGTGTCCGGCGGTGTCCTACTCTCCCACACCGTGGCCGGTGCAGTACCATCGGCGCTGAAGGGCTTAGCTTCCGGGTTCGGTATGGGTCCGGGCGTTTCCCCTTCGCTATGGCCGCCGTAACTCTATGGAATTATCAACACTTCCCCGCCCTTTCTGGCTGAAGAAAAGGGTGGGCTGGTTGTTGTTCCAGAACCGCACAGTGGACGCGTAGCATTTTTGTGGTAAGTCCTCGGCCTATTAGTACCGGTCAGCTCTAACACCTTACGGTGCTTCCACTTCCGGCCTATCAACCCGGTGGTCTAGCCGGGGGCCTTACCCCACTTAAGGGTGGGAGTCCTCATCTTGGAACAGGCTTCCCGCTTAGATGCTTTCAGCGGTTATCCCTTCCGAACGTAGCCAACCAGCCGTGCTCCTGGTGGAACAACTGGCACACCAGAGGTTCGTCCGTCCCGGTCCTCTCGTACTAGGGACAGCCTTCCTCAAGACTCCTGCGCGCGCGGCGGATAGGGACCGAACTGTCTCACGACGTTCTAAACCCAGCTCGCGTGCCGCTTTAATGGGCGAACAGCCCAACCCTTGGGACCTACTCCAGCCCCAGGATGCGACGAGCCGACATCGAGGTGCCAAACCATGCCGTCGATATGGACTCTTGGGCAAGATCAGCCTGTTATCCCCGGGGTACCTTTTATCCGTTGAGCGACGCCCATTCCACAATGTGGCGCCGGATCACTAGTCCCGACTTTCGTCCCTGCTCGAGATGTCCCTCTCACAGTCAAGCTCCCTTGTGCACTTACACTCGAAACCTGATTGCCAACCAGGCTGAGGGAACCTTTGGGCGCCTCCGTTACTCTTTAGGAGGCAACCGCCCCAGTTAAACTACCCACCAGGCACTGTCCCTGATCCAGATCATGGACCTAAGTTAGATATCCAGTACGACCAGAGTGGTATTTCAACGTTGACTCCACAATTACTGGCGTAATCGCTTCACAGTCTCCCACCTATCCTACACAAGTCGAACCGAACACCAATACCAAGCTATAGTAAAGGTCCCGGGGTCTTTCCGTCCTGCCGCGCGTAACGAGCATCTTTACTCGTACTGCAATTTCGCCGAGCCTATGGTTGAGACAGTAGAGAAGTCGTTACGCCATTCGTGCAGGTCGGAACTTACCCGACAAGGAATTTCGCTACCTTAGGATGGTTATAGTTACCACCGCCGTTTACTGGGGCTTAAATTCTCAGCTTCACCACCGAAGTGATTAACCGGTCCTCTTAACCTTCCAGCACCGGGCAGGCGTCAGTCCATATACATCGTCTTGCGACTTCGCATGGACCTGTGTTTTTAGTAAACAGTCGCTTCTCCCTGGTCTCTGCGACCAAAACATGCTAGCCCGCAAGGGGCTTCACACACCTCGGTCCCCCTTCTCCCGAAGTTACGGGGGTATTTTGCCGAGTTCCTTAACCATAGTTCGCTCGATCACCTTGGTATTCTCTACCTGACCACCTGTGTCGGTTTGGGGTACGGGCCGCTCGAAGCTCGCTAGAGGCTTTTCTCGACAGCATAGGATCACTCTGCTTCGCCTCAATCGGCTATGCGTCAGGTCTCAGATCAACATCCCGGCGGATTTGCCTACCGGAACTACCTACACCCTTACACCAGTATTACCACTGACTGGCGGAGCTACCTTCCTGTGTCACCCCATCGCTTGACTACTACCGGATCGGGTCACGCGCTCGCCGCCGGCTCCCCGAAGGGATCCATTGGTCCGGGCGTTTAGCATCACCGGGTTCGACATGGGCGCTTCTTCGCGGGTACGGGAATATCAACCCGTTGTCCATCGACTACGCCTGTCGGCCTCGCCTTAGGTCCCGACTCACCCTGGGCGGATTAACCTGGCCCAGGAACCCTTGGTCATTCGGTGGGGGAGTTTCTCACTCCCCATTCGCTACTCATGCCTGCATTCTCACTCGTGTAGGGTCCACGGCTGGATCACTCCGCCGCTTCACTCCCCACACGACGCTCCCCTACCCATCCATGCACCTGGACCACAAAGGCCTAGCTATACGCATGAATGCCGCGGTTTCGGCGGTGTGCTTGAGCCCCGCTACATTGTCGGCGCGGAACCACTTGACCAGTGAGCTATTACGCACTCTTTAAAGGGTGGCTGCTTCTAAGCCAACCTCCTGGTTGTCTGGGCGACTCCACATCCTTTCCCACTTAGCACACGCTTAGGGGCCTTAACCGGCGATCTGGGCTGTTTCCCTTTCGACTATGAAGCTTAGCCCCCACAGTCTCACTGCCACGCTCTCACTGACCGGCATTCGGAGTTTGGTTGATTTCGGTAAGCTTGTGGGCCCCCTAGACCATCCAGTGCTCTACCTCCAGTCAGAAACACGTGACGCTGCACCTAAATGCATTTCGGGGAGAACCAGCTATCACGAAGTTTGATTGGCCTTTCACCCCTACCCACAGCTCATCCCCCAGGTTTTCAACCCTGGTGGGTTCGGACCTCCACG
>CAVSLZ010000012.1:22500-629816 GCA_963728865.1 uncultured Actinomycetota bacterium
TCCCCCGCGACGAGATCCGCGCCGTTGGATGCGGCGTCGAATCCCAGGACGGTGGCCAACCCGGCGGGTCCGCGGGCCAGCTGGTGCTCGGCCGGTGCCGCACGGCCCGAGCGCCCGCGGCGCCGCACCGCCACCTCGATACCGCTGACGACCCGACCGGCCCGCAGCAGGACGGCGGATGCCTCGCCCTCGCGGCCGGTGACAATGTTGGCGCACCAGTGCATTCCGTAGACGAAATAGGTGTAGAGGTGTCCGGCCGGGCCGAACATCACCGCGGTGCGCGGTGTTCGACCCCGGTAGGCGTGGGAGGCCGGGTCGTCGAGTCCCGCGTACGCCTCCACTTCGGTCAGCCGGACAGCGACTTCCGAACCGTCCCGGACGGAGACGACCACCCTGCCCAAAAGGTCGCGGGCCACCTTCTCGACGTCGCCCTCGAGGACATGCCGGGGGATGCGTTCGGCGGACCACTGCATCGGCACATGCTGTCACGACCTCGCCGGCCGGCGTAGGCGCCGGGCGACGAGCCACCCGGTCCGTGTGCCTTCAGGCGCCGGCGGCCCACCGGCGGTCCGCGTCGATCCTGGCCCGGAGGGCGACCAGCTGTTCGGCCACCCGGGCGGGCGCAGTGCCGCCGACTCTGTCACGGGAGGCCAACGAGCCGTCCACGGTGAGGACCTCCCGAACCGCCGGCGTCAGCGCGGGGTTGACGTCGGACAGCTCGGCGTCGGTCAGCTCGTCCAGCTGCCGGCCGGACGACTCGGCGAGCGACACGCATTGTCCCGCGGCCTCGTGCGCGACGCGGAACGGAACCCCTTGCCGTACCAGCCATTCGGCGATGTCGGTGGCGAGGGAAAAGCCCGCAGGGGCCATCTCGGCCAGTCGTCGGGTGTCGAAGGTCAAGGTCGCCGTCATGCCGGTGACCGCGGGAAGGAGCAGTTCCAGCTGAGCGAGCGAGTCGATCAGCGGCTCCTTGTCCTCCTGCAGGTCCCGGTTGTAGGCCAGCGGCAAACCCTTGAGCGTCGCGAGCAGCCCGGTCAGATTGCCGATCAGCCGGCCTGTCTTGCCCCTGGCCAGTTCGGCGATATCCGGATTCTTCTTTTGCGGCATGATCGACGATCCGGTCGCGAACGCGTCGTCGAGCCGGGCGTACCCGAACTCCGCGGTGGTGAAGACGATGACCTCTTCCGCCCACCGGGAGACATCGACCGCGAGCATGGCCAGCACGAACGCCAGTTCGGCCGCGAAGTCGCGGGACGCCGTGCCGTCGATGGAGTTGTCGGACGGGGCGTCGAAGCCGAGCTCGGCGGCGACGGCGGCCGGGTCGAGGCCGAGGGAGGAACCGGCGAGCGCACCGGATCCGTAGGGCGACACCGCCGCCCTACGATCCCAGTCCCGGATCCGGTCGACGTCGCGGACCAGCGCCTGCGCGTGGGCGGCCAGGTGGTGTGCCAGTAGGACAGGCTGGGCGTGCTGGAAGTGCGTCCGGCCGGGCATTGCGGCTGCCGGGTGCCGTTCCGCCTGCTCGAGAAACGCCGCTTGCAGATCGGTCACCAACCCGGCGACGGCCCGCGCCCGGTCCCGGAGGAACATCCGGTACAGCGTTGCCACCTGGTCGTTCCGGGACCGGCCCGCCCTGAGCTTGCCGCCCAATTCCTTGCCTGCCCGATCGAGCAGGCCTCGTTCCAGCGCCGTGTGCACGTCCTCGTCGCCGGGAACCGGCAGGAATTCGCCGGACGCCACGTCGCGGGCGAGGTCGTCCAGCGCGGACAGCATCGCGCCCAGCTCGAGCCGGCTGAGTAGGCCAGCGGCGTGCAGTACCCGGGCGTGCGCCTTGGATCCGGCGATGTCGTACGGCGCCAGCACCCAGTCGAAGTGCGTCGAGACACTCAGCGCCGCAAGCGCATCCGAGGGGCCACCGGCGAACCGGCCGCCCCACAGGCTGACCGGAGCGCCACCGTCGTCGGGAGTCCCGCTCACCGACCCGAGACCCGGAGGTCCCGCGCGGTGGCCATCTTCGTGTTGAGCCCCCACAGCCGGACAAAGCCCTTGGCCAGCGACTGGTCGAAGCTGTCCTGAGCGTCGTAGGTGGCGAGGTTGAAGTCGTACAACGACTCCTCGCTCCGCCGGCCGGTGACCACCGCGGTGCCGTGCGCGAGCGTCATCCGGATCTCCCCGGAAACATGCAGCTGGCTGTCGGCGATGAACGCGTCCAACGAACGCTTCAGCGGCGAGAACCACAGGCCGTCGTAGACCAACTCGGTCCACCGCTGACCCACGGTCTGCTTGAACCTGGCCTGCTCGCGCTCGACGGTGACGTTCTCCAGCTCGCGGTGCGCGGCCAGCAGCGCCAGGGCGCCCGGGGCCTCGTAGATCTCCCTTGACTTGATGCCGACGACCCGGTCCTCGACCATGTCGATCCGGCCGATGCCCTGCGCGCCGGCGCGCCGGTTGAGTTCCTCGATGGCCTGCAGCATCGTCACCGGGCGGCCGTCGATCGCGACGGGCCGGCCCTGGTCGAAGGTGATCAGCACCTCGTCGGGCTCGCGGGCCACCGCGGGATTTTCGGTGTACTCGTAGAGGTCCTCGATCGGAGCGTTCCAGATGTCCTCCAGGAAGCCGGTTTCCACCGCGCGACCCCAGACGTTCTGGTCGATCGAGTACGGGTTGCTCCGGCTGGTCTGGATCGGCAGATCGCGCTCCTCGGCGAAGATGATCGCCTTGTCCCGGCTCATCCCGGAATCCCGGACCGGCGCGATGATCTTCAGATCGGGTCCGAGCGCCATGATGGACACCTCGAAGCGGACCTGGTCGTTGCCCTTGCCGGTGCAGCCGTGCGCGACCGTGGTGGCACCGAAGTCGTGCGCGGCCTGCACCAGATGCTTGGCGATGACCGGCCGGGACAGCGAGGACACCAGCGGGTAGCGCTCCATGTAGAGCGCATTGGCCTGCAGAGCGGGAAGGCAGTAGTCGTCGGCGAACTCGTCACGCATGTCGGCGACAACGGCCTCGACCGCCCCGCAGGCGAGCGCGCGCTGCCGGATGGTCTCCATGTCCTCGCCGCCCTGCCCGACGTCACCGGCGACGGCGATCACCTCTGCCCCGGTGGCGTGCGAGATCCAGCCGATCGCCACCGATGTGTCCAGCCCGCCCGAATAGGCCAGGACGATCCGCTCTTTCATCGCTCACTGCTCGCTTTCTGATGAGGTGCTCTTGAGTTTCTGTGGTCCGTTGAGGTTCGTCGTCATGGTGTCAGCCAGTGTCACCGGCCGCGTAACCGGCCAATGTCGCGCCGACGTCAGCGCCGGTGAGGCCGTCCCGCGCGACGACGAGGATGGTGTCGTCGCCGGCAATGGTGCCGATGACGTCCGCGAGGCTGGCCCTGTCGATCGCCGAGGCGAGGAACTGGGCGGCGCCGGGCGGGGTACGGAGAACCGCGAGGTTCCCGGAGGCCTGATAGGACAGCAGCAGGTCGCCGAGCAGCCTGGACAGCCTGGACGTGCCGCCCGCCATCGGCCGCGGCGCGCCGTCCTCCGGGATCCGGTACACGGTTGCGCCGCCATCGACGCCGCGCAGCTTGACCGCTCCGAGCTCTTCCAGGTCACGCGACAGGGTGGCCTGGGTGACCGAGAACCCGCTGTCGGACAGCAGGGTCAGCAGTTCGCCCTGCGAGCGCACCGGGTGATCGCGGATGAGCTCGGTGATCCGCCCGTGCCTGGCCGCCTTGGTCGCCAGGGCCGTCCCGGCGGTCACCCGAGTCCGCCCTTCGCGACCGCGGCCGGTCCGATCCCGGATTGCTCGAAAAGAAATGCCAGCAGCGCCTTCTGAGCGTGCAACCGGTTCTCGGCCTCGTCCCAGACCGCCGACGACGGTCCGTCGAGCACCTCGTCGGTGATCTCCCAGCCGCGGTGCGCCGGCAGGCAGTGCAACACGATGGCGTCCGGCGCTGCGCGGCCGAGGAGGCTTGCATTGACCTGGTACGGCCGGAACGGGCCGACCCTGTCCAGCCCGTCGTTCTCCTGGCCCATGGACGTCCAGGTGTCGGTGACCAGGACGTCGGCGCCGTCGACCGCGGCGTCCGGATCGCCGATCAGCTCGATCGACCCGCCCGTCAGACCGGCCCGCTTCTTTGCGTCGAGCAGGATGTCGCCGTGCGGATCGAAGCCCTGCGGCGACGAAACCCGCACCGCCATTCCGGCATTGGCGCCGCCGACCATCAACGAGTGCGCCATGTTGTTGGAACCGTCGCCCAGGTAGGTCATCGTCAGACCGGCGAGCTTGCCTTTGCGTTCCCGGATGGTCTGCAGGTCGGCGAGCACCTGGCAGGGGTGGAACTCGTCGGTGAGCGCGTTGATCACCGGCACCGTGGAGACGCTCGCCAGCGCGTTGATGCGGCGCTGCGCAAAGGTCCGGATCGCGACCGCGTCGACGAACCGGGACAGCACCCGGGAGGTGTCCTCGATGGTCTCCTCGCGGCCGAGTTGCGATGTGCGGCCGTCGACGATGACCGGCTGCCCGCCGAGTTGGGCGATGCCGACCTCGAACGAGAGCCTGGTCCGGGTCGAGTTCTTCTCGAACACCACCGCGACGGCTCTGCCCGCCAGCGGACGAAACCCGTTGCGATCGGCCTTGTAGACATCCGCCCGGTCCAGGACGGTGGTGAGCTCGTCCGGTGAGAGGTCGTCGTCCCGCAGGAAATGCCGCAGGGACGGGGCAGTGGAGGTCATGATGCTCCCACTGCAGCGCCGGCGGCCTGCAGGATGCCGGGCAGCGCCGCCACGAAGGAGTCGGCCTGGTCGGTGGACAGGATCAGGGGCGGGGCCAGCCGGAGCACGCCCGGACCGGGCGCATTGATCAGGAATCCGGCCTCCCGCGCGGCGAGAACGGTGTCCGGGCCGATGTTGTCGGTCAGCACGATGCCCAGCAGCAGGCCGGCGCCGCGGACCCGGTCGATGCCCGGGTGACCGAGGTCGTCGACGGCGGCGGTGATGTGCTTGCCCAGGCTGTCGACATGATCGAGAAGGCCGGTGCTCTCGATGGTGTCAAGGACCGCGAGCGCCGCGGCGGCGGACACCGGGTTCCCGGCGAAGGTGGAACCGTGCTGGCCGGGTTGCAGTAGGTGCGCGGCGTCGCCGATGCCGATGGCGGCGCCGATCGGCAGGCCGCCGCCCAGGCCCTTGGCAAGGGTGATGACGTCCGGCACGATGCCCGCTGACGTATGCGCGAACCAGTTGCCGGTGCGGCCGATGCCTGTCTGCACCTCGTCGATGACGAGCAACGCGCCGTTCTCGGCGGTGATCTGCCGCGCGGCGGCGAGGTAGCCGTCCGGGGCCGGGATGACGCCGGCCTCGCCGAGGATTGGCTCGAGAAAGACTGCGGCCACGTCGGTGCCGACGGCGTTTGCCAGCGCATCGATGTCCCCGTAGGGGACGAACTCGACGCCGCCGGGCATCGGCTCGAACGGCGCACGCTTGGCCGGTTGGCCGGTGATGGCGAGCGCGCCCATGGTCCGGCCGTGGAATGCCCCCTCCGCGGCGATGATCCGCGGCCGGCCGGTCAGGCGGGCGATCTTGAACGCGGCCTCGTTGGCCTCCGCGCCGGAGTTGGCGAAGATCACCCGGCCGGAGTCGCGGGCGCCGCTGATGTCGAGCAGTCGCTCGGCGAGGGTGAGCACTGTGGGGTGGGTGAAGAAGTTGGACACGTGCCCGAGGGTCGCAACCTGGTCTGACACCGCGCGGACGATCGCCGGGTGGGCGTGGCCGAGCGCGTTGACCGCGATGCCGCCGAGCAGGTCCAGGTACTCCTTGCCATCGGCGTCGGTGACCACGGCGCCGCGGCCGCTGACCAGTTCCACCGGCGGCACACCGAAGTTGTTCATCAAGGCGTGCGACCAGCGATCGGCCGCGCGCCCGTTCGCCGAGACCTGTTGTGCCGTTGACGTTGTCGTCACGTTACCTCCATCGTCGGAACGATCATGGTGCCCACGCCCTCGGTGGTGACGATCTCCAGCAAGACGGAATGCGGGATGCGGCCGTCGATCACATGCGCCGCTGCGACACCGCCGCGGACGGCGCGCAAGCAGCCCTCCATCTTCGGCACCATGCCGGCCTGCAGGTGCGGCAGCATGTTCTCGAGCGCGTCCGCGGACACCGTGGAGAGCAGCGAGTCGCGGTCCGGCCAGTTCGCGTACAGACCCTCGACGTCGGTCAGCATGACGAGTTTGACGGCGCCAATGGCGATCGCCAGGGCGGCCGCCGCGGTGTCGGCATTGATGTTGTGCACGACCCCGTCGGAGTCAGGGGCGACGGTCGAGATCACCGGGATGCGTCCGGCATCCATCAGGTCGATCACCGCCGCCGGGTTGACGCCAACGACATCGCCGACCAGCCCGATGTCGGTCTGGACGCCGTCCACCAGCACGGTGCGGCGTTCCGCGGTGAACAGACCCGCGTCCTCGCCGGACATCCCGACCGCAAGCGGGCCGTGAGAGTTGATCAGCCCGACCAGTTCCCGGCCGACCTGACCGACCAGCACCATCCGGACGATCTCCATCGTCTCCGGCGTGGTGACCCGGAAACCGCCCCGGAATTCGCCTTCCATGCCGAGCCGGCCGAGCATCGAGCTGATCTGCGGGCCGCCGCCGTGCACGACCACCGGCCGCAGGCCGACCGTCTGCAGGAACACCATGTCCGCGGCGAAGGCGCGTTTGAGCGCGTCGTCCGTCATGGCGTTGCCGCCGTACTTGACCACGACGATCGCGCCGGCAAACCGGCGCAGCCATGGCAGTGCGCCGGCCAGCACCTCCGCACGGTCCTTGGCGCCTTCCAGCTCCGCCAGCCGGCGGGGTTGTACGGCAGCTTGCACCGTCTGGCTGCCTGGTTGATCAAGAGCGGCGCTCATGTGGAGTAGGCCGAGTTCTCGTGGACGTAGGCGTGCGAGAGGTCGTTGGTCAGCACGGTGGCAGTCTCACTGCCAGCGTGCAGATCGATGACGACGCGTACAGAACGACCGCTGAGATCGACGCCGTCCCGATCGTCACCGGTTGCGCCGGCCCGGCAGATCCAGACCCCGTTGATCGCGACATCGATGGCGTCGGCGTCGAACTCGACGTCTGGACCGACGGTGCCGACGGCAGCGAGGATGCGGCCCCAGTTGGCGTCCTGGCCGAAGAAAGCGGTCTTCACCAAATTGTTCCTGGCCACCGTCCGGCCGACGGTGACGGCGTCGTCCTCCGTCGCGGCGTGCACCACCTCGATGGCGATCTCCTTGGTGGCGCCCTCGGCATCGGCCAGCAGCTGGGAGGCGAGGTCGGCGCATGCCCGGGTCACCGCGGCGCCGAGCAGCTCCGGTCCGGGCTCGATGCCGGAAGCCCCGGAGGCGAGCAGCAGGACGGTGTCGTTGGTGGACATCGCGCCGTCCGAGTCGAGCCGATCGAAGGTCACCCTTGTCGCCGCCCGCAGCGCCGTGTCCAGCGCAGCAGAATCGGCGACGGCGTCGGTGGTCAGCACGACCAGCATGGTGGCGAGCCCCGGTGCGAGCATTCCGGCGCCTTTGGCCATTCCTCCGACGGTGAACCCGCCGACCTCGATCTGCACCGTCTTGGGGACCGAATCGGTGGTCATGATGGCGGTCGCCGCGGCGAGTCCGGCCTCGGCATCGAGGGCCGACAACGCACTCTGGACGCCTGGCAGCAGTTTGTCCATCGGCAGCGGCAGGCCGATCAAACCGGTCGACGCGACTGCGATCCGTTGCGCGTCGGTGTTCAGCAGCCCGGCGAGATGCTCTGCGGTGGCAACGGTGTCGTCGTAGCCGGCAGGCCCGGTGCAGGCATTGGCACCGCCGGAATTCAGGACGACGGCGGACAGCTCGGCCCCCGGTCCGGCCAGGATGCTCTCGCACCAGCGCACCGGTGCGGCCTTGACCCGGTTGCTGGTGAACACGCCGGCCGCCGTATGCCGCGGGCCGTCGTTCACGACGATGGCCACGTCCGGGGCACCCGAAGATTTGAGCCCGGCCGCGACACCCGCGGCCCGGAAGCCCCGCGGCGCGGTGACTCCGCTGCTTGTTGGTGCGGTCCCGGGACCGATGAGTTCGTGGCTGGCGCTGGCGGTGGGGGCAGTGCTCATGGGGCCACTCCTACAGTCGGCAGCCCGCTCGTCTCCGGCAGGCCGAGCGCGAGGTTGAGGCACTGGACGGCCGCGCCGGCCGTCCCCTTGGTCAGGTTGTCCAAGGCGGCGACCACCACCACCCGGCCGGCGGCCTCGTCAACGGCGACCTGCAGCAGCGCCGTGTTCGCGCCGAGGGTGGCGGCCGTGCTGGGCCATTGACCTTCGGGGAGCAGGTGCACGAAAGGCTCATCCGCGTAGGCCTTCTCGTAGACGGCGCGGACGTCGGCGAGCGTCACGCCATCGCGGACCGGCGCGGAAACGGTGGCCAGGATGCCCCTGGACATCGGCACCAGGACCGGCGTGAACGACACCGTGACAGGTTGCCCGGCGGCGGCCGTCAGGTTTTGCACCATCTCCGGGGTGTGCCGGTGGACGCCGCCGACGCCGTACGCGGACGCCGCTCCCATCACCTCGGAGCCGAGAAGGTTCACCTTGGGGGACTTTCCGGCGCCCGAGGTACCGGATGCGGCGACAACGACGACGTCCGGGTGCACCACTGTGGCGGCGAGCGCCGGGGCCATGGCGAGGGACGCCGAGGTCGGGTAGCAGCCGGGGACGGCGACGCGCTTGGCGCCGCGCAGGGGGTCGCGGCCGCCCGGGAGTTCAGGCAGGCCGTAGGGCCACGAACCGGGGTGGTCGCCGCCGTAGAACTGCTGCCACGCAGCGGCATCGGTAAGCCGGTGGTCGGCGCCGCAGTCGATGACGATGGTGTCCTCACCCAGCTGAGCGGCGAGCTCGTGCGACTGCCCGTGCGGCAGGGCGAGGAAGACCACGTCGTGACCGGCGAGCACCTCGGCGGTGGTCGCCTCGAGGATCCGATCGGCCAGTGGCAGCAGGTGCGGCTGATGCGCACCGAGCCGATCCCCCGCGTTGCTGAACGCCGTGACCGCACCGATGGTGACATCCGGGTGGGCAAGCAGCAGGCGCAGCAACTCGCCCCCGGCGTACCCGCTGGCGCCGGACACCGCAACGCGGTACGTCATGTGCTCCCCTTCCCGATAGCGGTCTCGAACTATACAACCGACCGCATGATTATCCAATCTGAGTGAGGTGGGGGCCGGGTAATCAAGTGGGGCCGGGTGATCAGTCAAGTGGGGCACGGGTGATCAGAGGGGCCGGCGCGCCCAGTGACGGTTGTGCAGGGTTTCTGGGGGCGCACGGGCAGCATTTCCCTGCATGCATGGCAGTCGGCGCCTGCGGACGCGGGGGCCGGCGCGGTGGGGTGCGGCGTGTGCATGCGCCGAGCGCGCCCGCGCCCAGTGACGGTTGTGCAGGGTTTCTGGGGGCGCACGGGCAGCATTTCCCTGCATGCATGGCAGTCGGCACCGACCGCGGTTGGCAAGGTTGTAGGCGGACCGAACGAGGAGGATTCGCACATCTGCCGTCAAGTCGATATCACGATGTGATGAATCGAAGCCCTAGCCGCACAAAGACTGCTCCGAATGGCTGATGCCCAGCTAGGGTCTTCACCGTGAGCATCCCCCGGAGATCGGTCGTCGTCGCCGTACTTCTTGCCCTGGTCCTGCCCCTGCTGTCGGTGACCGATGCGGCGGCCGCGGCGGCTCCGGTGCGCATCACCAAGGTCTTCTACGACCCGCCGGGCGCTGACACACGCAGCAATACGCGCTACAACCTGGAGTACGTGGTGATCACGAATACCTCGACCAAGAGCCAGTCGCTGACCGGTTGGACGCTGACCGACAAGCAGAACCACGTCTACAGGTTCCCCGCCTTCACTCTCGGTGCACGCAAGTCGGTCACCGTGCGCACCGGCAAGGGAACAGCGACTGCCACGACTCGCTACTACAACTCCGCCAACTACATCTGGAACAACACCGGCGACACCGCGTCGCTGAGAAACAAGGCGGGCAAACAGATCTCGGCGTGCGGCTGGACCACCAAGGCATCGAGCGGCTACAAGAACTGCTGATCGCCGGAGCCGGTCAGGTGACGTGGACCAGCAGCGGAACCAGTTGCTCCGCCGGCGTCAGCGAGCCGTGCTGCCCGATCAGCGCCAGCACGTGCGGCGTCGCGGTCCGCGAATCGACCAATGCGAAGGATCCGCGGGCGGCGACCAGCACGTCGCCGATGCGCCCCATCACCCGGTCCTCGACCGGACCGAACCACCCCTCCGCAATTGCCTCCACCCTCGTCCTGACCCACGCCCGCTCGCCCAGCTCGTCCCCGATCCGGCCTGCGACCTCCTCAGCGGCGTCGGGTTGGCAGTACAACTGCACGAACCGTGCCTCGCCGCCGACGACCTCCACCCCGGCCGTCAGGTCGGGACGGTCGGCGAGGTCCAACCGGCCGGTGTGCGGGACGTCGACCATCCCGTGGTCGGCGGTGACCACGAGCAGCGTGTCCGGACCCAGTCGCCGGGCCAGCCGGGCGATCTCACGGTCCACCCGGCGCAGCGCCGTCAGCCATGGTGCTGACCGCTGCCCGTGCAGGTGTCCCGCCGCGTCCACCTCGCCCCAGTAGAGATACACGAGCGCCGGCCGCGGCTCGGCGAGCAGCCGCAGGGTGGCGTCCACTCTCGCCGGCAGTCGCTTGATACCGATGAACTCGCCGCCCCGCAGTGCTGCTTGGGTCAGGCCGGACCCGGCGAACTCGGGGTTACCGATCTGGGCGACCCGCACACCCTGGTCGACCATGGTCTGGAAGACGGTGCGGTGCGGCTGCCAGGCCAGCGGATCAGTTGCCGGGTCCCACCGCAGCTCGTTGAGCAGGGCGCCGCGATCGGGGTCCATCACCTCATACCCGACCAGGCCGTGCCGACCCGGGGGCAGACCGGTTCCGAACGAACCCAGCGATGTCGCCGTCGTGCTAGGGCACCCTGCCGTCAGCATGCGTCCGCCCGCCATCAGGGATGCCAGGAACGGCGCGGTTCCGGCTTCCTGCTCCAGCAACTGGTGGCCGAGGCCGTCGACGAGCACCACGCAGGCCCGGCGGGCCGACGGCAAAGCAACGGCGTGGCCGCCGAGATCGACCCCGAGCGACGCGGCCACGCCGGGCAGCACGCCGAGCAGTGAGCCTTCGTCATACGCGGGAACGACGGGTTCGGCCCCGACATCGGCCGGTTGCGGCGATGTCACCGCCGATGGGCGGCCGCTGTCATCGCTGACAGGGACTTGGCGAACGCGACCGCGTCGCTCAACGCGGTCTCCCCCTCCGCATCGGCACTGATCCGCAGAGAAAGATCATCGGCCGTGACGCTGCCCGTCATCCCGTGGTCCGCCTCGCACTGCGGATCACCGCAGGTCGCGGGCTCCAGATCGATCCTGGATACAGCACCCCAGCCGATGGTCAATGTGAGTTCCCGGCCGAGCGCGCCCGGGCGGTACTTCTCCGGGTTGGCGACCACGTGCGCCACCATCACCGACCGCACCGCGGACAGCGGGACGGATTCGCTGGTCGCGATGCCGTGCGCCTCGTCGCCATGTTCCTCGTCGCCGCCGTGATCGTCGGCGTGTACGAAGATCAGCCGGCCGGGCGTCAGGACGACCACTGACAGGTGCCGGCGGATGGTGTCCAGATCGAACGTCGTCTCGCCGTGCACCAGGTGTGCCAGCACGTCCTCGTCGGCCAGCGCGATGTCCAGGACGTCTGCGACGAGCGCCGGGTAGTACCCCGCCTTTTCGATCTTGCGGACCAGGTCGGTTGGTTGCTTCAACGGCATGGGCACATCGTGGCACCTCGGCGGCGTCGACCACGAACTGGAGGGGCCGGTGTGGACATCCATGTGCCGTGTAACCGCCCAGGGGCGCCTGCCGAGGTCATCCGCCCGGTCGGGATCATGGTCGCCGTGACGGATCCGACTGACGGCGTGCTCGCCAGTGGTTTCGGGTCAGGCGGCGAACGATGGACGCTGGTGGCGACCCCGGGCCCTGGTCGGCTGCGGGCGATGGTCGAGGTGGTGGAGCCGACAGACAGGCGGTGGGTCGCCGGGTCGGCCGGGCCGGCCTTGCCTTCCGGGCAGCGCTGCGCCACGTTCGTCGGCCGGTCCGGCGAGGGCGCCCATCTGGTGATCGTCAGGGTCGCCGATGACGTCCGCGCGGTGGTGGCGACGATGACCGACGGCAGCCGGGAGGACCTCAGGCTTCACGGTGACGCCGGCGTGCTCGGAGCGCGGCTGGCTGTGCTCGTGTACCCGGCCGGGCTGGACCTGCAGCGACTCGCCGTCCTCGGCGCGGACGGCGAGGAACTTCCCGAGCTGCTCTGACGCCGCTGCGCGGTCAGCCGCGCAGCACGGCCCCGACCCGCTCCGCCGCCGCGGCCACCGCGGCATCGCGCACCGCGGTCGCGTCCGCCGCCGTCAACGTCCGGTCCGGTGCCCTGACGACCAACGCGAAGGCCAGTGACGTGCGGCCGGGACCGACCTGGTCGCCGGCGTACACGTCGAACAACCGGATCGACTCCAGCAACTCGCCGCCACCGTCGGACAGTGCGCGGGTGACGTCGGCCGCCCTGGTCGAGGCCTCGACGACCAGCGCGACATCCAGATGCACCGGTGGATACGGGCTGATCACCGGGGCGACGGGTGGCCGCCTGTCCGGCAGCACGTCGAGGTCGATCTCGATCGCCGCCGTCCGGGGCGGCAGTCCGAGTCGCTCGACCACCGCGGGGGCAAGTTCACCCGCGTAGCCGATCGGCCAGTCCCCGACCCTGATGCCGGCGCACCTGCCCGGGTGCCAGGGTGCCTGGTCGGCGGCCACCAGCCGCAATTCGATCCCCGCCGTCTCGCCGATCCGGCGGACGAGCTCGATGGCCTCGGCCCAACCCGCGGGACGGCCCGGACCCCACCAGCCCGGACGCTCGGCCGAGCCCGCCAGCACCACGGCGAGGTGCAGCGGCTGGTTCGGCAGCGCGGCGTTCAGCGTGGCGAGAGTCCCGGCATCCGGCTTGTTGTCGACCGGTGGATCCGGCGGCTCGGGCGCGTTGGTCCGTGGCAGGAACACCGATCCCAGCTCGAACACCAGCAGGTCCCGGTTGCCCCGAGAGAGGTTGCGCTGCACGGTGTCGAGCAAGCCGGGCAGCAGGGTGGTCCGCATCAGCGGGCGGTCGGCATCCAGCGGATTGCGCAGTGCCACCGCCCGTCGCCGGACATCGTCGGCGGCGAGACCGAGCGCGTCCAGCTCACCGGTCCCGATGAACGGGAAGGACAGCACCTCGGTCAATCCCGCCGACGCCAGATCCGCGGCGATCAGTCGGTTCCGGCGCTGCGGTGCGGTCAGTCCGCGCCCGGCCGGCGCGTGCGGCAGGACGGAGGGAATCGAGTCGTAACCCTCCAGCCGGGCGACCTCCTCGACCAGATCAGCGGGTCGGGTCAGGTCGGGTCGCCAGGTGGGCGGCGTGACGGTGAGAACGCCTGTGGAGGAGGTATTTTCGTCGACGGCACAGCCCACCTGGCGCAACCGCGCCACGATGGTGGCGGGCTCGTAGGGGCGGCCGGCCAGGCGTTCCGGTTCATCGAGCGGAAGATGGATGTCGTTGCGCGCCAACGGGTTGCCGGCAACATCCGAGCGCCCGACGATGCTGCCACCGCCGTACCGCACGAGCAATTCGGCCGCCGCCTCCGCGGCCACCGCCGCGATCGCCGGGTCGACGGAACGCTCGAAGCGCCGGGACGCCTCACTCGGCAGCCGGTGACGGCGCGCCACCCTGGCAATCATCGTCGGTTGCCAATAGGCAGCTTCGATCACCACAGTGGTTGTGCTGGAACTGATCTCGGTCGACTCACCGCCCATCACACCGGCAAGCGAGATCGCGCCGGACTCGTCGCTGACGACCATGTCGTCGGCGACCAGGGTCCGCTTGACACCGTCCAGGGTGACGAGCTGCTCGCCGTCGGCGGCCCGCCGCACGGTCACGGCACCGGTCAGCTTGCCGGCGTCGAACGCGTGCAACGGCTGGCCGAGGTCGATCATCACGTAGTTGGTGACGTCGACCGCGAGCGAGATGGAGCGGATGCCTGCGGCGGACAGCCTGCGCCGCAACCAGAACGGGCTCGGCGCGGTCGGGTTGATGCCGTCGACCCGAACGGTGACGAACCGTCCGCAGCCGTCAGGGTCGTCGATCGTCACCGGCCATCCGCCGGCCGCCCGGTCCGGCAGATCCCGGTCGGCGGGATCGGTGTACGGCACGTCGAAGGCTGCCGCCATCTCCCTGGCCAGGCCACGGATGGACAGCGCGTACCCGCGGTCCGGGGTGATGGCGAGTTCGATGACGGCGTCGTCCGCGCCGATCAGCGCGCGGGCATCGGTGCCCGGCTCGGCGATGGGACCGAGCACCAGGATGCCGTCGTGCTCGGTGCCGATGCCCAGTTCGCGGACGGAGCAGATCATCCCGTCGGAGATCCGGCCGTAGGTCTTGCGGCTGGCGATCTCGAACCCGCCCGGCAACACCGCACCGGGCAGGGCGACCACCACGGTGTCACCCTGCGCGAAGTTGGTGGCGCCGCAGATGATGCCGCGCGGCTCGTCGCTGCCGTCCGGACCGTTGCCCGGCCCGACGTCGACGGTGCAGAACCGGATGGGCTTCTTCAGCCCCGTCAGTTCCTCGATGGTGAGAACCGTGCCCACGACGAGTGGCCCCTCGGTCGCGGGCACGGCATGAACACCCTCCACCTCGAAACCGACCCGCAGCAAGGCATCGGTCAGATCCTGGGTGGTTGTCCCGGTCGGCAGGCTGACGGCGTCGGCGAGCCACTGTGATGACAGGTGCACGGCTCAGACCTCCGATCCGAATGCGGCGGTGAACCGGACGTCGCCCTCGACCAGGTCGCGCATGTCCGGGATCTGGTTGCGGAACTGCAGCGTGCGTTCGATGCCCATCCCGAACGCGAAGCCGCTCCATTCCGCCGGATCCAGCCCGCAGGCCCGCAGGACGTTCGGGTCGACCATGCCGCAGCCGCCCCACTCGACCCAGCCGGCGCCGCCCTTCTTGTCCGGAAAATAGACGTCCATCTCGGCGCTGGGCTCGGTGAACGGGAAGAACGACGGCCGCAGCCTGGTCCGCGAACCGGAGCCGAACATCGCCTTCGCGAAGTGGTCCAGGGTGCCCTTCAGGTGCGCCATCGACAGGTTGCGGTCGATGGCGAGGCCCTCGACCTGGTGGAAAACCGGGGTGTGGGTGGCGTCCAACTCGTCGGTGCGGTACACACGGCCGGGGCAGATGACGTAGATCGGCGGCTCCCGGTCGAGCATGGTGCGCACCTGAACCGGCGAGGTGTGAGTGCGCAGCACCAGGCCGGTGTCGCCGCCCGAACCGGGTCCCTGCAGTGCGGCACCGACCGGCCCGGCGACGTAGAACGAATCCTGCATGGCGCGCGCCGGGTGGTCCTTCGGGAAGTTCAGCGCATCGAAGTTGAACCACTCGGTCTCGAGTTCGGGCCCCTCGGCGATCTCCCAGCCCATCGCGACGAACACGTCCCCGATCCGCGACATCATCGTCGAGATCGGATGCGGCGAGCCGGCGGGCAGCCGGTCGTACGGCAGGGTGACGTCGACCGTCTCCTCGACCAGAACCCTTGCGTCACGCTCGGCGATGAGCGTCGCCTCCCGGGCGGCGATCGCACCGTTCACCCTGCCTCTGGCCTGGCCGATCCCCCGTCCGGCTGCGGCCTTGTCGGCCTTGGGCAGGTCGGCGATCGCCCGGTTGGCCAGGGCGAGCGGGCTGCGGTCGCCGGCGTGGGCGAGTCGAGCCACCTTGAGCGCATCGAGATCACCGGCGGCGGCGATCGCGGCCAACGCGTCGCCCGTCGCCGCCTCGACACCGGCGGCGTCGGTCGGGCTCGGGTGATCGCTGGCAGGAGCAGGGGTGGACATACGAACCTTCCGGGCATGTGGGCGGCCAGGGCCAGCAGGGAGTCTAGGCGTCCGGGCCGCCCGGCCCGTTCCGCGGTCGGTCAGCTGGAAGCGCCCACCTCCAGGGCGATCCGCGGGTACTCGGGCCGCCACATCGCGGCGTGCACCTGCTGGATCGGGTCGTGCAGCTCCACCCGCGCCAGCCCCTGTTCCGCAGCAGTCCTGGCGACCGCGATCGCGACAGCCGCGGACACCGTGCGCAGGTCCGTCATCGGCGGGAGCAGCGAGGCGCCGACCGTCCGGGCGTCGGACAGGCCGGCGACCGCGTCCGCCGCCGCCGCGATCATCCGGTCGCTGATCCGGGTGGCCTTGACCACGGCGACGCCAAGGCCGAGGCCCGGGAACACCAGCGCATTGTTGGCCTGGGCGATCGTGTAGCTGGTCCCGTCGTGGGTCACCGGATCGAAGGGGCTGCCGGTGGCGGTGAGCACCCGGCCGCCGGTCCAGGCGAGCAGATCGGCCGGCAGCGCCTCGGCCTTGGAGGTCGGGTTGGACAGCGGCATGATGATCGGCCGCTCCACGTGGGCGGCCATGTCCCGGACGATCGCCTCGGTGAAGGCGCCGGCCTGCGTTGAGGTGCCGATGAGCATCGTCGGGTGTGCGCGGGCGACCACCTCGGCGAGGCCGACCGTCGCCCCGGGCGGCGCCCAGTCGGCCACCTCGTCGCGCGGCCGGGCGTAGGGCTGCTGGAAATCGAGCAGGTTCGGCGCATCGTCGAGCAGCAGGCCGGCGCGGCCCAGCGGATAGAAGCGCCGGGTGGCCTCCCGCGGGGACAGGCCCTCGCGGATCATCTGGTCGCGCATCATGTCGGCGATCCCCAGGCCGGCGGTGCCGGCGCCGTGGATGACCACACGCTGGTCGCGCATCCGCGTGCCGACCGCACGGACCGCCGAGAACGCCGCTGCCAGGACAACCGCTGCGGTGCCCTGCATGTCGTCGTTGAACGTACAGATCTGGTCGGCGTACTTGTTGAGGATCCGGCGGGCGTTGGTGGCGCCGAAATCCTCCCAGTGCAGCATGGCCGACGGGAACAGCTTCTGGACGGCGGTGACGTAGGCGTCGATCAGGGTGTCGTAGCGGGCGTCGCGGACCCTGGCATGCCGCTCGCCCAGGTAGAGGTCGTCGTTGAGCAGTGTGAGGTTGTCGGTGCCCATGTCCAGCACGACGGGCAGCACCCGGCGCGGGTGGATGCCGGCAGCCGCGGTGTAGACAGCGAGCTTGCCGATGGAGATCTCGATCCCGCCGACCCCCTGGTCGCCGATGCCCAGGATGCCCTCGGAGTCGGTGGCCACCAGCAGGTCCAGGTCGTCCGGCCCGAGACCCGCGTTGCGCAAGGCGGTTTCGACGTCCTCTGGGTGGTCGACGGACAGGTACACGCCGCGGGTGCGGCGGAACTCATGGCTGAAGCGTTCGATGGCCAGCCCGACGGTCGGGGTGTAGACGACCGGCAGCATCTCCGAGATGTGCTCTGTCAGCAGCCGGTAGAACAGCACTTCGTTGCGATCACGCAGGTTTGCCAGGTAGACCCACTTGCGCAGGTCGTTGGCCTGCTCGCGGTACTGCGCGTACACGCGTCGCAGCTGGCCCTCCATCGTCGTCACACCCGTCGGGAGCAATCCTTTGAGCCCCAACGCTTCCCGCTCCTCGTAGGTGAAGGCGGTCCCCCGGTTGATGGTCGGCGTCGCGAGCACGGCGCTGCCCCTGGCGTTGATCTTGGCGACGACCCCGTTCGAGGTCGGCACGAGCTCATAACGTCCGTCGGTCATGTCAAAGCCTTTCGGGCTGGGTGGGTGTGCGGGTGGGTTTCGGGTGACGAGTGTGCTGGACGACGGTGGTGGTGCCTACTGCTGATTCTTTCGGGCGGGTGGCCGGACATGGAACAGCGCCTGGGCGTGGTGGGGAATCCACCACGCCCAGGCGCAGGAGGTGCGCCGGTCGGCGGTGATCCGAGGCTGCTCACTTCGGTGCGGCGACTGATCCGGTCCGACGACCTACGGCGCTGCGATCACCGGGCTCGACTCAATGGGCTGCCACCTTGTGCTTGTAGGACTCCACATCGGCCTTGTGCTCGGCGGCGTCGTGCTCATCCAGCATGTCGGTGTCGTCGAAGGGATCCTCACCCGAGAACACCCGGTCGGTCTGGTCCTTGTCGATCTCGTTGACCCAGTGGCCGATGACCAGGGTGGCGACTGCGTTGCCGGAGAAGTTCGTCAGCGCACGGGCTTCGGACATGAACCGGTCGACGGCGACGATCAGGCCGACACCGGGCACGAGGTCCGGGCGGTGCGAGGCAAGGCCACCGCCGAGGGTTGCGAGGCCGGCACCGGTGACGCCGGCGGCGCCCTTGGAGGCGACGATCATGAAGATCAGCAGGGACAGCTGCTCGGACCAGGACAGCGGCGTCCCGAGGGCGTTGCCGATGAACAGCGAGGCCATCGTCAGGTACATGGCGGTGCCGTCGAGGTTGAACGAGTAGCCGGTCGGGACGACGATGCCGACGACGGGCCGAGAAACTCCGAGGTGCTCCATCTTGGCGATCAGGCGGGGCAGCGCCGTCTCGGACGACGAGGTGGCCACGATCAACAGGTACTCCTGGCGCAGGTAGTACATCACCTTGAAGATCGAGAAGCCGGTGGTCAGCTTCAGCAGTGCGCCGAGGATGACGACGACGAAGACGAGGCAGGTGGCGTAGAAGACGAGGACGAACAGGCTGAGCGAACCGATGGCGGCCCATCCGGCATTTCCGACGACACCGGCGATGGCACCGAACGCGCCGATCGGGGCGAGCCACATGATGCCGGCCAGGATCTTGAAGACCAGTCGCTGCAGGATGGTGATCGCGTTGAGGATCGGCTCACCCTTGCTGCCCAAGGCCTGAACGGCGAAACCGACAAGCAGTGCGACGAACAGTGCCTGCAGCACGCTGCCCATGGTGAGCGCGGAGAAGAGCGTGGTCGGAATGATGTCGATGATGAAGTTGCCCGACGATTCCACCTCCGGAACCGTGTAGGTCGCCGTCGAAGCGGCCGCCTGCAGGCTGTCCCCCGGGTGGACCAGGTTGCCCACCAGGAGACCCAGTGCCAGGGCGAAGGTGGACATCACGATGAAGTAGAGCAACGCGATGCCGCCGACCTTGCCGACCTGGGAGGCCTTCCGGACGGAGCCGATGCCCAGCACGATCGTGCAGAAGATGATCGGGCCGATCATCATCTTGATCAGGTTCACGAAGGCGGTGCCGATGACGGCAAGCCCGGCGGCCTGCTTTCCGAAAATCAGGCCGACGGCGGTGCCGGCGATGACGGCCACGATGACGGCGATGTACAGCCAGTGGGTGCTGACCTTTTTCCGCTTCTTCGGGACGTCGCTTCCGAGATCCGGTGGTGTGGACGACATGCTGGACATGGGCTCTCCTGGTGTTCGAGGGATCGGCTGTGATCGCTCCGAAAGCGTCTCGCGTGCTGAGAGCCACGGCACCAATGAGTACATAAGGAAAACAGTGACGGCTGACTTTTCTCGATCACCGCTCGCTTTTTGCCGCAATGCTGTCCAATTCCGACCGATCGGCCGTTTCACTTTGCCTTGGAAACTGACTTGTCGGCAACGCGTCTCAGGAATCCGAGGATGCACCGAGCCGGGCTCGCTGCTCGTCGAAGGCGGTGGCGATGGACGTCAGCGCCGTCAGGACCACGCGTTGCTCGTCCGCGGCCAGACCGGCCGTGGCACCCACCACCCGCTCGCCGAGCGGCCGGTACACGTCGGCGAACGCTCGCCAGGTCGCGGGCAGCAACGACACCTTGATGCTTCTGCGGTCGTCGGGGTCCGGGCTGCGCTCGACGTAGCCCGCGCGCTCCAATCGGTCCACCAACGCGGTCACCGCCGCCCTGCTCAGTGCCAGCCGTTCCGCCAGGATCGCCGCCGAGAGCGGCCCGTGCTCCAACTCGTTGAGCGCCCTGAGGTCGCTGCGCCCGATGTGCAGCCGACGGCATGCGGCCTCGTCGAACAGGTCCATCGCGTGCCACATCACCCGGCAAGCCAGCAGCACGGGCGCATCCGGACGAAACTTCGGTACCGTCGACATCATTCGATGATTGCACTATCAGTGCATCAAACTAAGGAGGACGCGACGTGCAGTGGACGGAGAGCATCGTCGTCGACCGACCGGCGGCCGACGTGCGCGGTGCCATCGCCGATGAGAACGCGGTGATGGCGTGGTCCGCCTGGCCGGCGGCGACCGGTTACACCTGTGCGGTCGACGGGGACGGTCGCAGCATCGGTTCGGAGATTGTGTTTCGGGATGCCGATGGCACGGAGCAGGGTCGGCAGCGGCTGGCGTCGGTCGCTCCCGGGCTCGTTGAATACCGGCTGCGCAACCGGGGACCGGGCGGCCGGGACATCACCCCCGAGGTCGACTTCCGCATCGAGGACATGGACGGCACCCGGACCCGTGTGCTCCTGGACTTCCGGGCCCGGGCACCGTTGCCACCGGGGCTGCGCCAGTTGGCCGAGTTGTATATCGGCCGCCGAGTGCGCCGCCTGCACAAGGAGGACCTGGAGTTGCTGAAGAAGTACGTCGAACAGGCCGATGTCCCGTCGTGAGCAAGGACCCGCACAGCGGCCCAGTCCCTCCTGCGGCCTGGGCGGCCGACGCGGCCGCCAGGAGCCGCGGGCGCGTCGAGATCTTCAACGCCACCCGGCCAGGTGGCCTGGATGGCTGGACGATGGACCTGACCCAGTACGAGCTCATGCGCGAGCACATCCTCGACACCATCGATGATCTCGCCGACGACGACGGAACGGTGTACCTCAAGGACATCGTCGCGGCCGCCCAGGACCGGTACGGCCAGCACCCGTCATTCCCGAACGGGCGGCTGCGCAACTACTGCACCTACACCAAGGTCGATCTGGAGGCGCGCGGAGAAATCGAGCGGATCCCGGGCAGTGGCGCGCAGCGACTGCGGCGGAGCGTCACGCCCTATCGCCCGCAGTCGACCGACGGTGTGCCGTGATGCCTGTGCATGCGCGCGCATTTGCCACGTTTCCGGGGCGTGACGCCGACCGGCACAGCGACCCGCCTTGCCCTGGGTAGGGTCTGCGGACATGTCTCTTTTCTCGCGGATCGGCGCCGTGCTGCGGTCCGCGCTGTCCCCCTCGAAAGCCGCGCCGAGCACGCCCCGGACGGGCCGGCGCACAGGAACGGTGCCGGAGACGTCCCCCGGGCAGGCAGGTCCGTCGGCGACCGTCGAGATCGACCCCCAGCGGGTCGGCTCGGTGCGGATGACCTACTCCCCGAACCGCGACGGTGCGCCGGACCCCGGTGAGATCGTCTGGACCTGGGTGCCATTCGAGGAGCGCGACGGTCGCGGCAAGGACCGCCCCGTGCTGGTGGTCGCCGCAGAGAAGAGCGGCACCTTTCTGGGTGTGCAGCTGACCAGCAAGCCGCACCAGGGCAACACCGAGTTCGTCCCGATCGGATCGGGCGGATGGGACTCGGCCGGCCGCCCCTCCTGGGTCAACATCGACCGGGTGTTCCGGCTGCAGCCCGCCGGCATGCGGCGGGAGACCGCCGGGCTTCCCGGGCGGCCCTTCGAGGTGGTGGCTGCCAGGCTGCGCGAGCGGTACGGCTGGCGCTGACCCCCCTGTGACCACTGGTCAGTCGGTGACGCCTGCCCGTGCCCGGCGCTGGGCACTCGCGCTGGCGTACAGGCAGATGGCCGCCGCGGTGGCCAGGTTGAGCGATTCCGCCCGACCGTAGATCGGCACCCGCACCGCCTCGTCGGCGAGGACCAGCAGATCCTCGGGCAGACCGTGCGCCTCGGATCCGAACAGCCAGGCCGTCGGGAGGTCGAGGATCCCGTCAGCCGCCGCCACGTCGAGATCCAGCTCGGCGCTGCCGCTGGTGGCGAGGATCGACAGACCGGCCGTCGACAGCTCGTCCAGCAATGCCGCCGGGTCCGCCGCATGGGCGATCGGCAGGTGGAAAAGGCTGCCCGCCGACGCCCTGATGGTCTTCGGGTTGAACGGGTCGACCGCGTTGCCGGCGACGATGACGCCGTCGGCGCCCGCGGCGTCAGCGAGCCGGATGACGGTCCCGGCGTTGCCGGGATCGCCCGCCTCGACGAGCACGGCGACCAACCGCGGCCGGCCGGCGAGGACATCGCCGACCGTGATCTGCGGATGCGCGCAGCGAACGACGATCCCCTGCGGGTGCACGGCGTCGGACAGCGACGCCGCCGCACGATCGGTGACCTGCGTGACCTCGATACCGGCGCCGAACGCCGCCCGGGCGAGCGTGGGGTGCTTCGCCGCGGCCGCCGCGGTGAGGAACAGCTCGAGAACCTCACCCGGGTGGTCCCGGGCATATTCGATAGCCTCGGTCACCGCAGGCGCGCCCTCGGCCAGAAACTCGCCGACCTCGGTGCGGCGGGAGCGGCGGAGCAGCCGGTGTGCGGCCGCAATGCGCGGCGAACGCTCGGTGAGGACGGCCTCGTCGTGCACGCCGTCCGGAGTGTCCGCGTCGGTGGTGACGACAGCAGAACGCCCGGCCGACGAGGAGCCGGCCGGGCGTCGACGAGGGTCCTGCTGGGGGCTCAGGCCGCGTCCTGGGTCGAATCGGATCCGTCGGCGACGGCAGGCACGGCGTCACGGGCGACGACGACCAGCGCGGCGAACGCGGCCTCGTCGGACACCGCGAGCTCGGCCAGAACCTTGCGGTCGACCTCGACACCGGCGACCTTGAGGCCCTGCATGAACCGGTTGTACGTCATCCCGTTCGCGCGTGCGGCCGCGTTGATCCGGGTGATCCAGAGCTTGCGGAAGTCGTTTTTCCGCTTGCGACGATCGTTGTAGGCGTAGGTGAGCGAGTGGAGACCCTGCTCCTTCGCCTTGCGGTACAGCCGGGAACGCTGCCCGCGGTAACCGCTGGCGCGCTCGAGAATGACGCGGCGCTTCTTCTGGGCGTTGACAGCCCTTTTCACTCTTGCCACGGGACACCTGACTTTCTACTTCGACCCGGCGATAGTGGTGCCGGGTTGCTGACTACGGGGAAGGGCCGGTAGGCCCGTGGGAGCTAGATACCGAGGAGCTTGCGCATCCGCGGGACGTCGACCTTGGCGATCTCCTTGGATCCGTCCAGGCGACGGGTGCGGCTGGTGGGCTTGCTCTCCAGGTTGTGGCGCTTGCCGGATCCCGCGTGCATCAGCTTTCCGGAACCGGTGACCTTGACCCGCTTCTTGGTCCCGGAGTGCGTCTTGTTCTTCGGCATGGTGTTTCGCTCACATTCGCTGTCGTGGTGCTCGATCGGTGCTTGTTTCGTCTTGTGCTGGTCGTACTGCGTGCTGGTCATGCCGCGTATTCGTGCGGCCCTCGCTGCTGCGTCTCTCGGTCCTGCGTCCGGCCGTCTGCGTCTGGCTGTCCTGCGCCGGTCCGCGGACAGCCACCATCGTCAGTCCAGCGGCTGCCGTAACCCGACGGTCACCGGCCGCGCGCTGGCGGTCGCCGCACGGTCGGATTCACCGCGCTCACCGGCGCCGAAGCACTCCTCCGGTCAGGAGGACGCCGCAGCCGGCTGTGCGTGCCGCTGGCTGGGCTTCTTGTGCGGCGCCAGAACCATGATCATGTTCCGGCCGTCCTGCTTGGGTGCGCTCTCCACGAACCCGAGCTCGGCGACATCGGCGGACAACCGCTGCAGCAGCCGGAAGCCCAGCTCCGGGCGGGACTGCTCCCGACCGCGGAACATGATGGTGACCTTGACCTTGTCCCCGGCGTTGAGGAAACGAACGACGTGACCCTTTTTGGTCTCGTAGTCGTGCGCATCGATCTTCGGCCGGAGCTTCATTTCCTTGATGACCGTCAGGACCTGGTTCCGCCGGGCCTCCCTGGCCTTCTGCGCGCTCTCGTACTTGAACTTTCCGTAGTCCATGAGCTTGCAGACGGGTGGGCGGGCGTCCGGAGCAACTTCGACGAGATCGAGATCGGCGTCCTGCGCCAGTCGCAGGGCTTCGCCGATGGCGACGATGCCGATCTGTTCACCCTCGGCTCCGACGAGGCGAACCTCGGGAACGCGGATCCTGTCGTTAATGCGTGGTTCGACGCTGATTGAGTCCTCCTGGAAGACGGTTGATGACGGTGCCGCTCCCGGCAATCGCAGGTCCCGATCTCCGTGTGGCTTCACGAAAAAAGGCCCCTGCGAGTGAACTCGCGGGGCCCTTGTCGATCCGTCACAGTGCCCCGGGTAGGGGCGCGCGCCATCGACGTTTCCATCGATGGACCGGGACCCGGCTGCCGTGAGGCTGCTCGGGTGGGAGTTGGGCTCCACTTGTTCCCCCGCTTGCGCGGGAGCTAGTCGCACATGACAGCGTACACGGTGTGAGTACTTCTGAACGACCGTCAACCGACAGCCCGCACAGTCGCGTGTTTGGCGACTCCCCGACCAGCGATGATGCCAGCTTTGCGTCTGGTTCTGGTTCTGGTTCTGGTTCTGGTTCTGGTTCTGACGACAGGGTGGACTCGGACCTCGGGGCCAGGGACCTGGTCGACATTCCCGCCGTCGAGGTGATCAGTCGTGCTGCCGTGCTGCTGATGAGCGCCGCCGCTGAACAGCTCGGGCTGGCGTCCGAGGACCCCGACCGGCCGGCGCACCGGGACTTGGACCAGGCTCGCACCCTGATCACCGCCCTGGCCGGGCTGATCAAGGCATCGGCCCCCGACCTGGGCCCACACGCCGCCGCCTTCCGCGACGGTTTGGCCGGACTGCAGGGTGCGTTCCGCGAGTACTCCATCCATCCGGACGAGCCGGGGCGTGGGCCCGGGGAGTAATCGGATCGCCTGCTGAGCCGGCAAGCCGCGGTCGAACGCAGAGGCACGCCCAGCCCCCGCCTCCGCGGCCCAACGCGCAAGAGGCCGGTGAAGCCGCTGCCGCGCCCGTCGAGTGACGTCACAGCAGCGAAATTCTGGCCTGCGAAGCCTCTGGACCCTGCTCCTGTGGCAGTGGGCCGGCCGGCCGACGGCGCAGGGCGGTGATCGTGGTGAGGATCGTCGAGATGACGGTCTGTGGATGGTTTGCGAGCTGCTTCCAGGTGAAATGCAGGACCGTCCAACCTGCCTCGACGAACTCGTTGTGCCGGGCGCGGTCCTTCTCGAAGGCGACAGCATCACCGTGGAACTCGCGGCCGTCCATCTCGATCGCGAGCTTGAGATCGTCCACAGCCACATCGGGATGACGGACGCCGCTGCGGAGGCGAACCGGCGGATTGGCCGTCCAGCCCTGCACTCCGGCCTCCACCAGGTGGCGATGCAGGACCCGTTCACTGAACGCCCAAGGGTTCGCCGAGACATCCGACACTGCGATGCGCGCGAGTACTTGGCCCCTGCGTCCGCGACCACGCTCGAGCGATTGCTTCAGCCGCAGCGGGTCCGCTTTGCGCTGGCGCAGAGCGACTTCCAGACGGTCGGCCTCTCCCTGCCGGGCCAGGTCGAGGCAGGTGCGAGGGACAGTTGTGACCCGAACCCAGTTCCGGAAGTCGGCGTCTCGCGGGTCAACGGTTCCGCGGACGACGGTGACGCCCCGGCGATCGGATCGCCGGATCGGTGGCGTCACGATGACGGTGATGATCGGCGGCGGACAAGCGGTCAACCCCCACCACCACGCGGCCGCTGAGCCCGAGATTGCGGAGGTGTCTCCTGCCCACAACCAGGCCGCCCGTAGTCGGACAACCGGATCGGCGGGATTCGCGGCGACGCCGTAGACGCTCGGGAGCAGCCGGCTCCATTTCCGACGCCGCACCAGATCGTCAATGCGTGCACGTGACAGGCCGGCGGCGAAAGCCTGATCGCGGCGGATCACTCCTTGCTGACCCCGAAGGATGGCCTCCAGGCCGATCAAGCGGGCGAACGCCACCGGTTGCATGAACGGAGTACAGCCAACCGACGACGGGATGGTGCTCCCCGCCATCCCAATTGTGGACAGGTTGACGGATGGGGACAGCCCTTGCCTCCGGTGGCAAAACCGCCCGGGCGTCCAGTGCCTCACCAGCAGGGAAAACCAGCCACCAGACCGCCCAAAGCCCTGCACGAACGACTGTGGCCTCGGGGAAGGGTGTGGCCAACCGGTCCCCGCGTCCAGTGCCTCACCAGCAGGGAAAACCAGCCACCGGACCGCCCAAACCCCTGCACAAACGACAGCCGGCCCGGGGGAACGGAGGTCGCGAGCGCGGGAAGGTCGCGCAGAACCGGGAAGGTCGCGCAGAACCGGGAAGGTCGCGCAGAACCGGGAAGGTCGCGCAGAACCGGGAAGGTCGCGCAGAACCGGGAAGGTCGCGCAGAACCGGGAAGGTGACCTGGCGCGGAGATGGCGAGCGGGTCGGATTTACTGTCCTTGCGGGCCGGTGACCTGGCCGGCGTCACGATTCTTGGCGGCGCGACGCGCTGCGCGGGCCGCGATGTCCCGGTCGCGGGCGGCGGCCTTCTCGCGGTCGATGATCTCCAACCGGCCCAGCGGGCGGGCGAGGTCGTCCTCGGGGCGGTGAGCGGGCTGCGCGGGTCGCGGCGGGGGCGGCCCGTATTGCGCCTGCAGCGCGCGAACCCTCTCGAGTGCGGTCACCGCACGCCCGCGATCCATTGCCTGGATCGCCATCACGGGCTTGACCTCGTCATCAGGCATCACGACCTGGGCCCAGGGCGATCCCTGCGGATATCCGATCCGCAGGACCAACGACCAGGGGGTGAACTGCTCGGCGAGCACGTTCCGGATCCACAGGCCGTTGCGGTCGACACGGAGCCGCGGCCGGGCCGCCGTCATGATGCCGGCGCCGAGCAGCAGGCCGACGCCGACCAGGCCGATCTGGTCCGAGACTCGGAAGCTGACGCCCTCCTCCGATCCCAGCAGCAACGCGCTGACCAGGATCATCACGCCGACCACGAGTGACGCGGCAATGCTGGCCATGATCGTGATCTTGCGGGGCCGCACCTGTAGCAGCACCGGTGCGCGCTGGCCCTCCTCCGACCGACCGGTCAGAGACTCGTCGGACACGGAATCCGGACGAAGCGAGTCCGCAGAGACCGAGTCTGCAGACCCAGAGTCCGCAGACCCAGCGTCCGCAGACCCAGAATCGGCATGCACCGATCCACCTGTTACCGACTCACCCGGTGAACCGCTTGGTGACGACTCACCTTCCGACGAACCGACCGCGGACGAACCACCAGGTTCCGAGCCGGCGGGCACCGAACCTGATGCCGCCGATTCCCCCGTCACCGACCTGTCGCCGGGGATGGGGTCGACCGGACCGGGCGTGCTCATCGACCGAATCCCATCCGGCCGCTCGGGCCGCGAAGGCCGCGGAGCACCAGTGCGGTGGTCAGCGCGGCGATCATCGCGTCTGCACCCTTGTCCTCCTTCGAACCCGGTCCCCCGCTGCGCTCGACAGCCTGTTCCAGTGTGTCGCAGGTCAGCACACCGTTGCCGACCGGGACGCCGGAATCCAGCGCCACCCGCGTCAGCCCGCCGGTGACCGAATCACAGACGTACTCGAAATGCGGTGTGCCACCGCGGATGACGACACCGAGCGCGACCACCGCATCGTGCGAGGTCGCCAAAGCCTGTGCCACGACGGGCAACTCGATCGCACCAGGGACCCGCACCACCGTCGGCGTCGTCGCACCGGCCTGGGTTGCCAACGCCACCGCCCGCTCCAGCAGGGTGTCGGTGATGTCGGAGTGCCACGACGTCGCCACCACCCCGACCCGAAGTCCCTGCGCCGCAGGGATTGTCAGTGACGGTCGGCCCTCGCCGCTCATCGTTGCCACCCTCTCCGCCGCGCACTCGCGGTCATCGCCATTCCTGTCAGGACTCCGCGGGGCATGACTGCCCTCGTCGACATCTCCCTCGGCAGGACGTCCCTGATTGAAACTGACCCGGGCGAAACCGACGCGGGCGAAACTGACCGAAACGGGACGGACCCGATCAAGACCGCAGCCGAGGATGTTCCGGTGGGGCGGGCCGTCATGCCTGCCCCTCGCCGTACAGCACGTCCAGCCCTTCGAGTTCATGACCCATCCGGTCGCGCTTGGTGGTCAGGTAGCGGACATTCTCGGGGTTGACCGAGAGCGGCAGCGCGACCCGGCCGGTGATCGTCAGCCCATACCCCTCGAGCCCGGCCCGTTTCGCCGGGTTGTTGGTCAGCAACCGCATGGATGTGATGCCGAGATCGGCGAGCACCTGCGCACCGGTTCCGTACTCGCGTGCGTCGCTCGGCAGGCCCAGATTGAGGTTGGCATCGACGGTGTCGGCTCCCCGGTCCTGCAGTTCGTACGCCCGGAGCTTGTCCAGCAGCCCGATGCCGCGGCCTTCGTGCCCGCGGATATAGAGCACCACACCGCGACCCTCCGCCGTGACGGCGTCCAGGGCGGCGTGAAGTTGCGGGCCGCAGTCACAGCGCAGCGAGCCCAGGACGTCACCGGTGAGGCACTCGGAATGCACTCTGACCAGTACGTCCTCACCGTCACCGATGTCGCCGTGCACCAGTGCGATGAGCTCGCGATTGGTGACGTTGCTGATGTAGCCGACCGCCTGGAACTCGCCCTGCGGAAGGGGCAAGCGGGCCTGGGCGACCTTACGGATCTGCACTTCCCGGCGCCGTCGGTAGGCGATCATGTCGGTGATCGAGATCAACGCCAACCGGTGCCGTCGTGCGAAGACCCGGAGTTCCGGCAGCCGTGCCATGCTCCCGTCGTCGTTGACGATCTCGCACAGCGCACCGGCAGGCGAGAGGCCGGCCAGCGTGGTCAGGTCGACGGCGGCCTCGGTGTGCCCCGGCCGGACCAGCACCCCGCCCTCGCGGGCACGCAACGGGAACACGTGCCCGGGCCGGGTCAGATCGGCGGACGTACTGGCAGGGTCGGCCAGCACCTTGATCGTCCGGGTCCGCTCGGCCGCCGAGATGCCGGTGGTGACATTGGCTTTGGCGTCGACCGTGACCGTGAAGGCGGTTCCCTTGCGGTCCTCGTTGACCCGGTACATCGGCGGCAGTTCCAGCCGGTCGCACATGTCGCCGGTCAACGCCACGCAGATGACGCCCGAGGAGTACCGCACGGTGAACGCCACCTGCTCCGGCGTGGTCAGCTCGGCAGCGAAGATCAGATCGCCTTCGTTCTCCCGATCCTCGTCATCGACGACCACGACGGCACGCCCGGCGGCGATCTCGGCGATCGCGAATTCGATGGTGTCGAAGCCGCTCGGTGTCTTCTCGCGGGCCGGGTTCCACACGGGTCGGACGGGTCGGCCGGCCTCGTCGGCGTCGAACGGAATGCCGGCCCGGCCGTAGTCGCGGTCGTCCGCGACGGCTGAAGGCCCGCCGGCCAGCGGGGCAACCGAGGCCCGGGCATTGACGGCGCCGCTGTTGTCGTCCTTGGTGCCGCCAACGGTGCTCGTCATGCCGACTCCTTCTCCAGCTCGGCCGGAACGACCGGCGTGCCGACCGCGCCGGACGTGAGCAGCCGCTCGACGTACTTGGCCATCACATCGACCTCCAGGTTGACCGTCGAACCGACCGGTGCGGCACCGATGGTCGTCGCAGACCGCGTCTCGGGGATGATCCCGATCCCGAACTCGGTGCCATCGTCGTTGTCCACGACATCGATCACGGTCAGCGAGACGCCGTCCACCGCGATCGCACCCTTGGGGGCGAGGTAGCGAGCGAGGTCCCGCCCCACGGCGATCCGGATCTCGTCGTAAGCGGGGTGCGGTGTGCGAACGGTGAGCACACCGGTGCCGTCCACGTGGCCCTGCACGATGTGCCCGCCGAGCCGGGTGGACGGGGTGACGGAGCGCTCGAGGTTGACCTCGTCGCCGGCCGACAACGCGCCGATGGTGGATCGCCGGAGTGTCTCGGCCATGACGTCCACCGTGAAGGTGTCGGCCGTGCGGTCGACGACCGTGAGACAGACGCCCGAGACGGCGATGGAGTCTCCGTGGCCGGCGTCCTCGGTCACCCGCGGCCCGCGGACGGTGAGCCGGGCCGACCCGGTGTCCGCATCGTTGACCTGCAGGCCGACGACCGTCCCGCGTTCCTCGACTATCCCGGTGAACATGCGATTCCTTCCGTGTCGCCTGACCGCCTCGAGCTCCGAGGCGCGACAGCACTCTCCATCCTCCCCCATTCCCGCGGACCGGCGACCCGACCTATCTCACAGGCGTCGCAGCCTGAACCGGTCGGATCGCAGCAGTCGGCGACCGACGGTGCACCAGGCCCGGAGGTCAGCCCGCGGGTTGGTGCGCGGCCGCGGTGGCCCGAAGTTGCTCGACCGCCAGAGCCGGGTTTTCCGCGGAGTAGACGGCCGAACCGGCGACGAAGCAGTCGGCGCCGGCCTCGGCGGCCTGCTCGATGGTGTCGGCGTTGATACCGCCGTCGACCTGGACGACCACCCTCAGGTGCCCGGTGCCGACCAGTGACCGGGCCTGCCGCACCTTGTCCATCATCTCGGGCATGAAGGACTGCCCACCGAAGCCCGGCTCGACCGTCATGACCAGCAGGGTGTCGTAGTGCTCGAGCGCCTCGACCCAGTCATCCAGGGACGTACCGGGCTTCAGTGACAACCCCGCCTTCGCGCCTGCCGCCCTGAGGTTCGCTGCCATCGCGATGGGATCGGCCACCGCCTCGGCGTGCACCGTCACGTTGTACGCGCCCGCCTCGGCGTACCCGACGGCCCACCGATCCGGGTCGGTGATCATCAGGTGGCAGTCGATCGGGATGTCGGTGGCCTTCAGCAGCGACTGCACGACGGGCAGCCCCAGGGTCAGATTCGGCACGAAATGGTTGTCCATGACATCCACGTGCAGCCAGTCGGCGCCCCGGACGGCCTCCGCCTCGTCGGCCAGGCGGGCGAAGTCGGCGGACAGGATGCTGGGTGCGATCAACGGCTTCACCCGTCGAGCGTAGCGAGCACCGCTCGTCGAGAGCCGTGCCGGTGCGCTCGCCCGACAATGCCGCCTGCACACCGTGATTGCGTGGCACCTCGTTCGAGCGCGCCCGGCGCATCACCGCCTGCTGCGAGCCTTGTTCAGCTCTGCCGGGGTCGCGAGCGGTCCCGTGCAGGCTCGGCGGCCGCTGCACCCGGGGCCATCCGAAAGACGGGCCAGCCGATCTCGGTGCGCCAGGCCGCCGGGCGGCAGGTGTGCCATGGGCCGACGAGGTACCGCTCACGGACCGGCCCGGCCACCGAGAGCGAGTTGGCCACCACCCAGGCGCCCAGCTCGCCGTAGGTGACGTCGATGTCGTCGTGCTCGCCGACGTGGGTGGTGACGGCCAATTCAACGGCCGGCAGGATCTCCGGGTGGACCCGGCCCGTGCGCGGGGGGCCTCCGCCGGGAGGAAGACGAGGGCATGCCCACGTCCGTCCACGAACAGCGAATTGTCGTACAACCCGCCCGGGACACCGGCCGGCGCGGCGACGGCAGCGTCGAGTTCGGCCATGGCACCCGCGTACCAGGCGAGGACCGCGTCGTGCTCCACCACGTCGTCGACCGCAGCCACCGTCACGGCCGGTACGGCGCGCAGGTCGACGTCCAGCGGCGCGGGCTCCGGTTGCAGCAGCCGGCGCAGTGACGCCACCGCGGCGCGGGTTCGGTCCAGCTCCGACTCGAGCCGCCGCAGGTGATCGGCGACGAGAGCTGCACGCACACCCGGGTCAGGGGAGCTGACGATGCGCTGGACGGCAGGCAGCGGTACGTCGAGCTCCCGCAGCCGCTGGATGACCTGGGCCGTCGGGATCTGGTCCACGGTGTAGCTGCGGTAACCGGTGAACCGGTCCACCGTGGCCGGCTCGAGCAGCCCCGCTTCGTGGTAGCGGCGCAACGTGCGCACACTCAGATGAGTCAGCCGTGAGTACTCGCCGATTGCCAGCACGCGTGCAGTGTGCACTCTCTCCCTGCGGGAGAGTCCAGTGCTTGACCCTCTCCCGCGCCGAGGCCGCAGGGTCGAGGCATGACAACACCGACCGGCATCGACCCCGCCCAGCTCCCTGCGACCATCCGTGGCTACCTCGCCGCGCACGCGGCCCGCGCCACCGAAGAGGCGCTCCGCGCCTTCACGCCGACCGCCGTGGTGGTCGACGAAGGCCGTTCGTTTCGCGGGACCGAGGAGATCCTCGGATTCCTGCGTGCCGCCGGAGCCCAGTTCAGCTACACGACCGAACTCGTCAGCGCCGGACAGGTCGACGACGAACGCTGGGTGGCCACCAACCGCCTGACCGGCGATTTTCCGGGCGGCGTCGCCGACCTGGACTACCGCTTCACGATGCGCGGCGACCGCCGACCTGTACATCCGGCAGGACGAGTTCCGACGGGTCTTCGCCGCCGATGTTGCCGCCGAGGTCGCGTCCCTGATGGCCGTCACCCAGCGGCCCATCATCGCCGACGCACTGGAGGGCAAGGCCACGCGAACGGCCTGGAAGACCATCCCGTCGTGGACGATGGTCACCTTGCAGGACCTCGCCATCCCCGCTGTCTCGATGCGGTTCATGGCGGAGCGGGCGGGGTCCAGCACCATCGAGATCGTTGCCTCGCACGCTGTGACCGTTTCGCAGCCCCGCGCCGTCGCCGAGCTGATCGACCAAGCCGTGCGGGCGACGACGGGCTGAGCGCCGGTCAGTCGTGCTTTCGCAGCAGCGCCAGGAACATCCCGTCGGTGCCGTGCCGATGCGGCCACAACTGCACCGTCGGGCCGTCACCGAGGTCCGGCACACCCGGCAGCAGCGGGCGGGCGTCGATCAGCTCTAAGTCGTCGGGGCGCCGGCCGACGACGCCGACTGTCTCGGCCAGGTGCGGCGAGCACGTGACGTATGCGACGACCCCGCCAGGCCGCACCATCCGGGCTGCCGACTCGAGGAGCTCGCGTTGGAGCTTCACCAACGGTGCGACGTCGGACGGCTGCCTACGCCACCGCGCCTCCGGCCGCCGGCGCAATGCGCCGAGACCGGTACACGGGGCGTCCAGCAGGACCCGGTCGTAGGACGCCGTCGGCAGCCCGGGATTGCGCCCGTCGGCGGTGTGCACCGTGACGGGCAGGCCGCGGACGGTCTGCCGCACCAGGTCAGCCCGGTGCGGGGTGATCTCGACCGCGTCCAGCACGGCGCCTCGTTCGCCGGCGATGGCACCGAGGAGGCCGGCCTTGCCACCCGGTCCGGCGGCGAGGTCCAGCCAGCGCTCGTCGGGACCGGTCAACGGCGCGGTCGCCAGCGCCGTCGCGACGAGCTGTGAGCCTTCGTCCTGCACGGCGGCCCTGCCGTCGGCGACCGATCTGATGTGGCCGGGGTCGCCGCCGTCGAGGTAGACGCCGTACGGGGAGTAGAGCGCGGGCAGGCCGGCGGAAGCCGCGACGAGCTCGTCCTGCGTGATCCGGCCGGGCCGTGCGACCAGGTGCACGGCCGGCGGCTTGTCGTCGGCGTGCAGGGCGTCGATGAGCTCGGGGTGCGGTCCGCCATCGGCTGATCCGCCGAGCGATTCCTGCAGTGCAGCGACGATCCATCGCGGGTGGGAGACCGCCATCGCAAGATGGCCGAGCGGGTCCTGCTGTTCGTCCGGAGCGAGTCGCTCGATCCAGGTGTCCAGGTCGGCCTCGCTGATCCGGCGCAGCACTGCATTGACATAGCCCGCGCTGCCGGGCTTTTCGCTTGCCCGCACCAGGTCGACGGTGGCCGAGACGGCGGCGTGCGGCGGGATTCTGGTGCGCAGGATCTGGTACGCACCGAGCCGCAGCGCGTCCAGGACGATCCCGTCGAGATCGGCGATCGGCCGGTCGCCGCAAGCGGAGATGACAGCATCGAGCTGACCGAGCGCCCGGCAACTGCCGTACGACAGCTCGGTCGCCAGCGCCGCGTCACGGCCGGAGAGCCCGCGTTCGTTCAGGATGCCCGGCAGGGTCAGGTTCGCGTAGGCGCCACGGGACCGCACCGCCCCGAGCAGATCGAGGGCGGCCTGCCGGGCGGCGTCGGGCTGCGGCGGGCGTTGGGTCTGCGGGCGGCGGGGCGGGCCACTTGGTCCCCGCCTGCGTCCGCGGTCGGGTTGACCGGCGGTCGGTCCACGCCGTTGGCCGCCGTGTCCCGCGCTGCCGTGTCCCGCGCCGGGAGTCGTCATGAAAGCACCGTCCCCGGTTCCGGGCGGACGCCGCGAGCCCAATCGGCTGCCGCCATCGCGCGCCGCCCCGGCGGGGTCAGGACGCCGAGGCGCACCGCGGACGTGGCCGTCCCGACCAGCACCTCGGACTTGGCGACCGCCAGTTCCCCTGGTGCCAGATCCGTTCGGTCGGTCACCTGCACCGGACCGAGAACCGTTCGACCCCAGGGGGTTTCAGCCCAGGCGCCGGGTTCCGGGGTGACCGAGCGGATCAGCCGATCGATGGCGATCGCCGGATTGGACCACAGCACGCGGGCGTCGCCAGCGGTGACCTTGCCGGCGTACGACACGCCGTCACCGGTCTGCGGTCGCGCTTGCAGGGTGCCGTTCTCGATGCCGTCCAACGTTGCCAGCAGGAGCGCGGCGCCGGAGACGGCCAGCCGGCCGAGCAGGTCGCCCGCCGTGTCGGTGGCCCGGACCTCCTCGGTGACGATGCCGAAGACCGGGCCGGTGTCCATGCCCTCTTCCAGCCGGAAGGTGGTGGCGCCGGTGATGTCGTCACCGGCCCGGATCGCGGCCTGGACGGGGCTGGCGCCGCGCCAGGCGGGCAGTAGGGAGAAGTGCAGGTTGATCCACCCGTGCGGCGGCACATCGAGGATCGGCCGGGGCAGCAGCGCGCCGTAAGCGACGACTGCGGCCGCGTCCGGTCGCAGTGCACGGAGTTCGTCCGCAAACTCGGGCGCCCTGGCGGAAGCCGGTGTCAGCACCGGGAGACCGGCCTCGGCGGCCAGGTCGCCCACCGGTGACGGGCTCAGCGTGCGTCCGCGGCCGCGACGGGCGGGCGGCCGGGTGACGACACCGACGACCTCGTGGGTCGATGAGAGCAACGTCGCCAGGGATGGCACGGCCGGTGCCGGGGTGCCGGCGAAGACAATGCGCAGGGGGTCCTGCCTTCCGGTCGGGACCACCTGTTGTGATCGACTCGAGGGACGGGGTGGCTCGGCAGGCGATCGATTGCCGACCGACCGGCCGCACCGGGCCACCGTGAGTCTACGAAGGAAAGGAGCCCGCCCATGACGGCGATCTCCCCCGACGGCCGCCCCCTGGTCGGGAACACCGTTCGGCTGGATCTGCTGACCTCTGCGGACGGGCCGGCGCTGTTCACCGCGCTGGACGACGCCCGTGTCTACGCCGCGGGTTTCGGTGGTGGGCCGGCGGGCCGGCCGCGCTCGGTGGCGGACATGCAGCGATGGGTGGACGACGCCGTCACGGACCCCCGGCGGGTGACCGCGTACGCGGTGCGACTGGTGGCGGACGGACCACTCGGGATCGCGGGCACCGTCGTCGGGACGTCGTCGCTGGGTGACGAGTCCCTGCCCGATGAACGCATCCACCTCGGCTGGACCGCGTACGCACCGGCGGTCTGGGCCACCTCCGTCAACCCGGAATGCAAGCTGCTGCTGCTCGGCCATGCCTTCGACGACTGCGGTTTCGGCCGGGTGAAGATCCAGACCGACATGATCAACACCCGCTCCCAGGCCGCGATCGCCCGGTTGGGCGCCGTGCGCGAAGGCGTGCTGCGCCGGCACCAGCACCGGGCCGACGGCACCGTCCGGGACACCGTCGTGTATTCGATCCTGAAAGCGGAGTGGCCGGGCGTTCGGGACGGGTTGCGGGCCCGGCTGGGCACATCGGGGCTCCAGCGCGGGTGACGCGACCACCGTCCAACTCGGACCGACCTTGGTCTGACCGTTGCCTTGCGGTAGACGGCGTTGGTGCTGCGGCCTGCCCTGCTCACAAAACTTTCCTTCTCTCGCCGCGTATGCCTTCCTGATGCTGCAGTGTGAGCAACCGACCTACAGCAAGAGCGGCGCGCAGGATCACGAGAACCGCCCCGCGCCTGACACGGCCGACGGACTTTGGTTGAACCCGCCCCTTGCACTGGATGGCGTTCGCCGGGCCGGTGCGAGGAAGCGGATCAATGAACTCGCCGAGCCGGGCTTGCGCATGATCAGAACAGGTCCAGCGGGTCGACCCGGATCCGTAGCCCCCCGCCCTCCTTGCGGGCAGACCGGCCGGCAGCAAGCGTGTGCAGGGCCACGCCGAGAGCCTTTCGTTCGGACTGGCGTGTGCGCACCAGGGCACGCAGTGTCGGTCCGTCGTCCTCGCCGTCGGTCGGTGGGCCCGCCGGAACCAGATCCTCGAGGGCCACCGGACCGAGAATCTCCCCGTGCGGCGGTACCTCAAGCCGTTCCAGCGCTGCCAGCACAGCTGGTTCGGTGCCCTCGATGGACGCCATCGCGACCGCCGGCGGGAAGCCGAGTTCCCGTCGGGCAGCCAGTTCGACCTCCGCATGACCCACCGGGTCCCACCTGATCAGCGCCTGCACCGCGGGAAGTGATGCATCGGCACCGATGACGACCCTGCCGCCCGCCGACGCCGGCCGCACCATCGCAGCAGCTGCCATCCAGCGACGCAGCGTCTCCTCCGCCGCGCGCAGGTCGGGACGGCCCAGCATCGCGGCCCCGTCGAGCAACAACGCCGCGCCATAGCCGGCGACGGCGAAAGGTTCGGCGCCCGGAGTGGCGACCACCAGCGCCGGCCCGTCGGCCACCGTCGACTTGACCTGCTGTGCCGATGAGGTGATCACCGGGATGCCGGGGAAGGCCCGGCCGATCTCCTCCGCGGTGCGACCTGCCCCGACACCGGTCGCCCGCAACCGGTCGAAACCGCATGCCGGACAGTGGAAATGCGCCTCAGGCTTGCCGCACCACCGGCAGGCCAGCAACCCGCCGCCGGCACCGGATTGCGCCAGCGGCCCTCGACAGTGCCGGCACTGCGCCTGGTGGCCACAGCGGGCGCAGGCCAGCGACGGCAGGTATCCGCGGCGCGGAACCTGGACCAGCACGGGCGCGCCGGCCTTCAGCGCCTCCCGCGCGGCGCTGAAGGCTGCGGGCGACAATCTGGCCCGCGCGGCGGCCGAGTCGGCGCCCACCGCGTAGTCGTCACCGGCGGCCTCGGTCCGCGGCGAACAGGCCCTGACGTCCGGTCTGCGGGCGACAACAGGCCGCGCCCAACCGCTCTCGACAAGCAGCTGAGCCTCGGCGGTTCGGGCGAACCCACCGACGACCAAGGCGCACGGCCGCGCGGCGGACCGCAGCATCAGGACCTCGCGGGCATGGGGATACGGCCCCCGGGGTTCGGCGAGCAGGTCGTTCCCGTCGTCGAAGACGGCCACCAGCCCGAGGTCGTGCACCGGGGCGAAGACGGCGGCCCGGGTGCCGGCGACCACCCGGACGTTTCCGCGGCTGACGGCCAGGAACCGCCGGTAGCGCTCGGCCGGGCCGAGATCGGCGGCCAGCGTGACATGCACCTCAGCCCCGAGAGCCGCGAGCAACGCCGCGTCCAGTCGGGCCAGGTCCCTGGCGTCGGGAACGATCAACAGCGCGCCGACACCCGCGGCGGCCGAGACCGCGGCGAGCTCGGCCAACCGGGCCGGCCAGTCCTCCCCCGGCACCGCCTGCCACACCGCCCGGGCCGGGCGCCGATCAGCCACGGCGGAGAGGAAGGCACCACCCGCCGGGTAACGGGACCACCCCGGTTCGGCGAGCGGGTGCCCGGCCGGCACTGCCGCGCGGTCGGCGGCTGATGAGGGCGGGGCCGATGCAGTGGGCGGGGGCCGTGCGCCGGTGAGCGCACCGACGGGCTCTGCCTCCACCTTCGCATGACGCGGCGGAACCGCGAGCCGCAGCACATCGGCCGCCGACCCGGCGTACCGGTCGGCGACCGCCCTCGCGAGCTGGGCGACCTCCGCGGACAGCACCGGCTCGGCCGACACCACCCGCTCGACGAAGCCCAACCTGCCCTCGTGGTCGGATTCCGCCAGCCGTTCCAGGATGTAGCCGCCGACCAGCCGGCCGGCGAAGCGCACCCTGACCCGGGCGCCCGGCTGCGCCGCCGCAGCGTCCGGCTCGGTCACCAGGTAGTCGTACGGCCTGTCCAGGTGGGCGAGCGGGACATCCACCAGCACTCGCGCGACGGGCAGCAGTTCGGCGGCGACCCTTGCACCGGCCGCCTTGGCGCGGGCAGAACGAGCGGCGGCCACCTGCACCGCTCGCCCGGCCGGGCGAGCGCGTGCGGGGGCCGTCGACATGTCCTGATGGATACCAGACGGCACCGTCACCGGCGGACCGCTGTCCACACTGGCGGGCGCAGCGGGTCAGCGCACCGATACTGCCGAATCGAACAGCGAATCAGATCCCCAGGACCGACTTGAGCTCGGCGGCCCGGTCGGTGCTCTCCCACGGCAGGTCGACATCGGTGCGGCCGAAGTGCCCGTACGCGGCGGTCTGCGCGTAGATCGGGCGCTTGAGGTCGAGGTCCCGGATGATCGCGGCCGGCCGAAGGTCGAACACCTGGCGGATCGCGTCGGCAATCTTGTCCGGGTCGACCTGCTCGGTGCCGAAGGTCTCGACGAAGAGCCCCACCGGTGACGCCTTGCCGATCGCGTAGGCGACCTGCACCTCGATCCGGTCGGCCAGACCCGCCGCGACGGCGTTCTTGGCGACCCAGCGCATCGCGTACGCGGCGGACCGGTCGACCTTCGACGGGTCCTTGCCGGAGAACGCGCCGCCGCCGTGCCTGGCCATCCCGCCATAGGTGTCGACGATGATCTTCCGGCCGGTCAGCCCGGCGTCGCCCATCGGCCCGCCGATCACGAAACGGCCGGTCGGGTTGACCAGCAACCGGTAGTCGGAGACGTCGATGTCCAGCGCCGCCAGCTCGGGCTCGACGACCTGCTCGCGGACGTCGACCGCGAGGAGCTGATCGAGGTCGATGTTCTCGGCGTGCTGGCTGGACACCACGACGGTGTCCAGGCGGATCGCGCGGTCGCCGACGTACTCGATCGTCACCTGCGTCTTGCCGTCCGGGCGGAGGTACGGCACGGCGCCGGACTTGCGCACCGTGGTCAGGCCGCGGGCGAGCCGGTGGGCCAACGCGATCGGCAGCGGCATCAGCTCCGGGGTGTCGGTGCAGGCGTACCCGAACATCAGCCCCTGGTCGCCGGCGCCCTGCTGATCGAGGGCGTCGTCGATCTCCTCCGACGAGTGCGTGCGCGCCTCGTACGCGGTATCGACGCCCTGCGCGATGTCCGGCGACTGCGCGCCGATCGCGACGTTCACCCCGCAGGACGCACCGTCGAAACCCTTGGCGGACGAGTCGTACCCGATGCCGAGCACGGTGTCCCGGACGATCGCCGGGATGTCGGCATAGGCGGAGGTCGTCACCTCACCCGCGACGTGGACCTGACCGGTGGTCACCATCGTCTCGACGGCGACCCGGCTGGACGGGTCCTGGCGGAGCAGCTCGTCCAGGATCGAGTCGCTGATCGCGTCACAGATCTTGTCCGGGTGACCTTCGGTGACGGACTCGGAGGTGAAAAGGCGAGAGCTCACGGCTGGGGGTCTCCTACTTCGGGTTCAGGACGCGTCGGGCTGGTGGAAATGCAAGGAAATGCGATTCAGATGCAGTTCTCGGGACGAACGGTGCCCATGGAGAGGCCCGCGGGGTGGGACGACTTTACGCGATCCGACATCGGTGTCCGGTCATTCCGGCCCCTCGGCGAGCGAGTCGGCACGCGAGTCGGCGGGGGCGGCATCGAGCCCGGCGGCATCGAGCCGGGCGGCGATCGCATCGCACAGCACTCCGGACAGCACGGTCTTCGGGCCAAGCGGGATCTGCACGGGTTCGGTGCCATCCGCAGCGAGCAGGACGCCGGCATTGTCGGACACCTCGAACGCGCGGCCACCGTCCACCCGGTTCAGCACCAGGAGGTCACAACCCTTGCGCGACAATTTGTCCCGGGCGTAATCCAGGGCAGATCCGTGCTCGTCACCGGTCTCGGCCGCGAACCCGACGACGACGGCGGGCCGGTCGGGACCTGGCGCCGCGATGCCGGCCAGGATGTCGGGGTTCTTCGTCAGCGAGAGCGGTTCCGGGTCGAGCCCGGCACGCTTCTTGATCTTGGTGGGGCCGGTGCTGGCCGGCCGGAAGTCGGCGACGGCGGCTGCCATCACGACCGCGTCGGCCTCCGGGGTGAGTTTCGTCATGGCGGCTTCGAGGTCGCGCGCATCCTGCACCGGGATGACGGTGACGGCCGGCGGGTCCGCGAGCCCGACATTGGCCGAGACCAGCGTGACCTCGGCACCGCGGGCGGCGGCGACCAGCGCGAGCGCGTAGCCCTGCCGCCCGGACGAGCGGTTGCCCAGATAGCGCACGGGGTCCAGTGGTTCACGGGTGCCACCGGCGCTGATGACGATCCGGCGGCGGGCCAGATCGCGTGGCAGCGCGTCGGCGTTGCGCAGCAGCAGGTCGGCAAGTGCCTCGATGTGCTCGGCGTCCGGCAGCCGGCCGGCGCCCGAGTCGGTGCCGGTCAACCGGCCGACGGCGGGATCGATGACGACGACCCCGCGCGAGCGAAGTGTCGCGACGTTGGCGACGGTGGCCGGGTGGGTCCACATCTCGGTGTGCATCGCGGGCGCCATCAGGACGGGCGCACGAGTGACGAGCAGCGTCGCGGTGAGCAGGTCGTCCGCCCGGCCGGCGGCCGCCCTGGCCAGCAGATCAGCGGTGGCGGGCGCGATGACCACCAGATCGGCGTGCTGGCCGGTCGCCACATGGGCGACACTGGGGATGTCGGTGAACACGTCGGTCGCGACCGGATGCCCGGACAGCGCCTCCCAGGTCGCCGCACCGACGAACTTCAATGCGCCGGGCGTCGGGACGACCGTGACATCGGCCCCGCCCGCGCGGAGCCGACGGACCACCTCACACGCCTTGTAGGCGGCGATGCCCCCGGACACCCCGAGGACGACGCGGGGTGCACGGGATGTGCGCTCGGCCTGCACCGCAGCGGTACCGGGCCGGGTCACTCGCCTTCGGTGTGCGTGAGCAGGCCGGCGTTGATCTCGCGGAGCGCGATCGACAGCGGCTTCTCCTTGGGCAGCGGCTCGACGAGCGGCCCGACGTACTCGAGCAGGCCCTCGCCCAGCTGGGCGTAGTAGTCGTTGATCTGCCGCGCGCGCTTGGCGGCGTAGATCGACAGGCCGTACTTGGAGCTGGTCCGGGTCAGCAGCTCGTCGATCGGCGGGTAGGTGATGCCGGCGGCCGCGATGGCCGCAGCGGTGGGCGCGCCGGTGTCTGCACTGCTCATGAAAGGTTGCTCCTGGTTCTCGTACTTGCGTTGACCGGGCGACTTCATTGCCCTGGCGACGTGCATTACCCGGGACCCGCATTGACCGCACCGGCGCCGATCGGGCCGGCCCGGGCCTCGTCACGCAGGCCGATCTCAGCGCACGGAGGATTCCGGGCGCGACTCAGCCATCAACTGTACCAAGCCCGCCGCAGCCGAAGAAACGTCGGTGTTCACCACCGTGTGATCGAACTCCGGTTCGGCGGCCAGTTCGTCCCGCGCGGCGGCCAGCCGGGCGGCCTGGGTGGCGGCGTCCTCGGTGCCCCGGCCGATCAACCGGCGGGCCAACTCGTCGAACGACGGCGGCGCCAAGAAGATCAACACCGCTTCGGCGCCCAGCCCGGGCGCCGCGCGGACCTGCCGGGCGCCCTGCACCTCGATCTCCAGCAGCACATCGTCGCCGGCGGCCAACCGGTCCTCGACGGGCCCGCGCGGTGTGCCGTAATGGTGGCCGGCGAAATGCGCGTGCTCGAGCAACTGGCCGTTCGCGATCAGATCCGCGAACTCCTCGTCGGTCACGAAGTGATAGTTGACGCCGTCCCGCTCGCCGGGACGCCGCCGGCGGGTGGTGGCGGACACCGAGTACCACAGGTCGGGCAGCAGCTCCCGGATCCTGGTCAGGACGGTGGACTTGCCGACCCCGGAGGGACCGGACAGCACGAACAGCCGTCCCCGCGGGGGCCCAGTTCCGTCGGCCGGTGGGCCGCCCGCAGATCCGACAGTCACCTGATGTCTAGTAACCGAATTCGTTCAGCAGTGCCTGCCGCTGCCGCTCGCCCAGGCCCCGGACACGCCGGCTCGGGGCGATCTCGAACTGTTCCATCAGCGCCGCCGCCCGGACCTTGCCGACGCCCGGAAGCGACTCGAGCAGGGCCGACACCTTGAGCTTCGCCAGCGCCTCATCGCTCTCGGCGTCGACCAGCACCTGCTTCAAGGTTGTTCCGCCGCGCTTGAGCCGCTCCTTGAGCTCGGCACGGGAACGACGAGCCGCCGCGGCCTTCTCCAAGGCGGCGGCGCGTTGCTCGTCGGTCAGCTGGGGAAGAGCCACATCGGCCTCACTTCGTCGGGATGTGAACTCCAGGCCGACCTGCTGGGTCTGCCCGTCGTTCGATCGATAGCTCGTTCTGTGATGAGCGGTCCGAGTGCGAACCTACCGAGCGGTGCCCCGCCCGGCAAACACCGGCCTCGAGCCGGACCGGACCGAAATCCGACCTTGCGTCATGAGCTTCTCATCCGTCCCACAATGCCCGTGTCGTAGTCTCCCGAAACGAACTCCGGGTACTCCAGCACCTCTGCGAGGAACGGAAGGTTCGATTTAGGTCCGGTGATGCTGAAGTCCCGCACGGCGGCGGCCGCCAGCTGCAACGCCTCCTGCCGGTCGGCACCGTGCACGATCACCTTGGCCATCAGCGAGTCGTAGTGCGGCGTGACGGTGGTGTCGGGCCCGTAGCCCGCGTCGACCCGGACACCGGGTCCGGACGGGGCGTGCCACCCGGTGATGGACCCGGCCGACGGCAGGAAACGCTTCGGGTCCTCGGCGTTCACCCGCAGCTCGATGGCATGGCCCTTGCGGGTGAGGTCACCGAGGCCAGGATCCTCGCCCGCCGCGACCCGCAGCTGGGCCTCCACGAGGTCGATGCCGAAGACGGCCTCGGTGATCGGATGCTCCACCTGCAGCCGGGTGTTCATCTCCAGGAAGAAGAACTCGGCCGGTTTGCCCGGTTCACCGCCGCCGGCCGGCTCGGCGGGGCTGAGCAGGAACTCGACCGTCCCGGCCCCCTGGTAGTGCACGGCCTCGCCGGCTTTCCGGGCAGCCGCGGTCATCCGGTCGCGCAGCTCGTCGTCGAGGGCCGGTGAGGGGGTCTCCTCGACCACCTTCTGATTCCGGCGCTGGACCGAGCACTCGCGTTCGCCCAGCGACAGCACCCGGCCGTCCGGGAGCCCGAGGATCTGCACCTCGACGTGCCGCACCCGGGGAAAGTAACGCTCCAGGAAGACTGCCGGATCGCCGAAGAGCCGGCCGGCAAATGTGGTGACCTTCTCGAACTCCGCCGCCAGGTCCTCCGGCCGGTCGACGACCGCCATGCCCATGCCGCCGCCGCCCGCGGACGCCTTGATCATCACCGGGAAGCCGATCTGCCCGGCGGCCTCCGCAGCCGCCTCGGCGGTCGTCACCGGGGCTTCCGTGCCCGGCGCCACCGGAACACCCGCCGCCGACACCAGATTGCGGGCCGCCACCTTGTTGCCCATCGCGACGATCGCCTGCGCGGACGGACCCACCCAGACCATCCCGGCACCCTCGACCGCTTCGGCGAACTCCGAGTTCTCCGACAGGAACCCGTAGCCGGGGTGGATGGCCTGCGCGCCAGATGCTTTCGCGGCCTTGAGGATCGCGTAGGCGTTGTTGTAGGACTCCGCCACCGCGGCGGGACCGATCAGCACGGCCTCGTCGGCCGCCGCGACGAACGGCAGGGAGGCATCAGCCTCGGAGTACACCGCAATCGTCCGCAGGCCCATCCGGTTGGCCGTCCGGATCACCCGGCCGGCGATCTCTCCCCGGTTGGCCACCAGCAGGGAGTCGAACATGGCGGGTCCTCTCATGGCGTCGGCGGCGGTGCCGGTCGCATCGTTCCGGTTGGGCTCCGGGTCGGCTGCCAGCGAACCACAGCGCCGCCCGCGGCCCGGCGTGAGGGCCACCGAAGGTCGACGCCAGGCTCAAAGGCTGTCGTCCAGAGGCTGTCGTCTCAGGGGCTGTCGTCTCAGGGGCTGTCGTCTCAGGGGCTGTCGTCTCAGGGGCCGTCGTCTCAGGGGCTGTCGTCTCAGGGGCTGCGGGGGTCGTTGGCGTCGGGCGCGGGCGACGAGCCGCCGTCACCGGAACCGGCGGACGCATTCCGGCTGGAACCGTGTCCGTCAACCCAGCCGGAATCGCGCTCGGCCCGCCAGGTCGCCTTGATCTCCTCCTGGGTCAGCTCCAGCCCGTCACCGGCCCGGCGCTGCACGAGCGAGTGCCGCTTGCCGTACAGGAAGTACACGACGACGCCGATTGCCATCCAGATCAGGAACCGCACCCAGGTGATCGCCGTCAGGTTGATCATCAGCCAGAGGCAGGCCAGTACCGACAGGATGGGCACGACGGGCATCAGCGGCACCTTGTAGGACCGTTCGAGATCGGGCCTGGTCCTGCGCAGCACCACGACCCCGATGGACACCAGCACGAACGCGAACAGCGTGCCGACGTTGACCATCTCCTCGAGCACGCCGATGTCGGAGAACCCGGCAATCAGCGCGACGGCGACACCCACACCGATGGTGATCCTGGCCGGGGTGCCGCGCTTCTCGTTGACCGTCGCGAGCCCACGAGGGAGCAGACCGTCCCTGCTCATCGCGAAGATGATGCGGCTCTGGCCGAGCATCAGCACCAGTACCACGGTGGTCAGGCCGGCCAGCGCGCCGATCGCGATGACGTTCGCCGCCCAGTCCACTCCGACCGCGGTGAACGCTGTGGCCAACGTCGCCGAGTCGCCGTCGTAGCTGCCGTCCTCCTGCAGCGGTCCGAGCTGGTTGTACGGCACCATCGCGGTCAGCACGATCGTCACCAGGACGTAGAGCACCGTGACGATCGCCAGCGAACCGAAGATGCCGCGGGGCAGGTCCCGCTTGGGATTGTTCGTCTCTTCCGCGGCGGTCGCGACGACGTCGAAGCCGATGAATGCGAAGAACACCAGCGAGGCGGCCGCAAGAATGCCGAACACCCCGAACGATGACGGCTCGGCACCGGTGAACAACTGGAGAAGTGGTTGCTCGAGCCCGGTGTCGCCCCCGCCGCCGGGCGCCGGCTCGGTCGGTGGGATGAACGGCGAGAGGTTGGAGGCATTGAAGTAGAAGAAGCCGACGATGATGACCAGCAGCACGACGGCGACCTTGATGCTGGTGATCACCAGGTTGGCGCGGGCCGACAGCTTCGTGCCCAGTACCAGGATCCAGGTGATCACTGCGACGATCAGCACGGCGCCCCAGTCGAAATTGATCGGCCCGAGTTCGATGGTGGTCTCGAGCGAACCGCCGAACTGGGTGAACAGGTTGCCCAGATACAGCGACCAGCCCTTGGAGACGACCGAGGCACCGAGCGCGAGCTCGAGAACCAGGTCCCAGCCGATGATCCAGGCCACCAGCTCGCCGAGCGTGGCGTAGGAGAACGTGTAGGCCGAGCCGGCGACCGGGACGGTCGAGGCGAATTCGGCGTAGCACATCGCGGCGAGCCCGCAGGCGATCGCGGCGATGACGAACGAGATGGACACCGCGGGCCCCGCGGTCGTCGCGGCCACCCGCGCGGTGAGGGTGAAGATGCCCGCGCCGATGACGACCGCGACACCGAAGACAGTGAGATCCCAGGCGGTCAGTGACCGCTTGAGTTTGTGCCCCGGTTCGTCGGTGTCCTGGATCGACTGCTCGACTGATTTCGTGCGCCACAATCCGCTCATGCGCTGGCCTTTCGGAGCATGGAGGGCCGGAAATGTTACCGTCCGACCACCCCATTACCCCGGAGGTGGCCGGATAATCATCGAAAGGGGATGAACTGCGCCGACAGTTATTCCAGCAAAGAATGCTGGCCGGCGCAGGCCGAAATCCCCTGCTGGGACGTCGGTGGCACGGCTGTCAGCAGATGCGCACTGGCGTGAGGTCGCCACAGAACGCCTCGGATCACAGTGCCGCGGGGTCAACCGGCAGGCCGTCGGTCGCGCGTACGGCGGACCCCTCACCGCTGAGCCACACGGGCCCGTCGCCGGCCGCGATCCACACCGAGTGCCCCCTGGGCACGGCCAGATGACGGCCGGTTTCGTCGGTGACCTCCAGCTTGCCGTCCACGGTCAGCAGCACCTGCGGTCCGTCATGGCCCATCTGCAGGCGGTCCCCGTTGAGCTGCATGCGGGAGAGCCGGAATTCGGCGGCGGGCGTCGGGTACACCCACTCGTGCTCACCGACCGGGTCGCCGTCGAGCACCTCCACCTCGGCAGGGGTGAAGTCCAGCACCTTCATCAACTCTGGCACGTCGACGTGCTTGGGCGTCAGACCGCCGCGCAGTACGTTGTCGGAATTGGCCATGATCTCGATGCCGGTACCGGACAGGTAGGCATGCAGATTCCCGGCCGGTAGGTACAGGGCCTGGCCCGGCTGGAGGGTGACCCGGTTGAGCAGCAGCGACGCCAGCACGCCGGGATCGCCCGGGTATCGCTCCCCCAGCTCCAGCGCCGTGCGGTACTCGGGGGTGAATTCGTCTCCGCGCCGGACCTTGTCGATGCACGCTGTGAGCACCGCCGAGAGCAGCGGACCGAGCGCTACCGGCGGGATGGTGATGAGCGAGGAGAACAGCGCGCGGGTTCCGTGCACATCGGGCTGGCCGGACAGCAGGCCCAGGTAATGGTCGAGTTGCGGTACCTGCAGCGCGGCGAGCAGTCGCACGGTGGTGGCCGGCAGGCGGAAGCCGCACAGCGCGTCGAACGGGGTGAGGGCGCAGATCAGCTCCGGCTTGTGGGAGCTGTCCCGGTAGTTCCGCCGTGCCGAGGTGAGCGGGATCTGCGCCGCTTCCTCGGCGGCGAACCCACGTTCGGCCTGCTCCGCGGACGGGTGCGCCTGCAGGGACAGCGGCTCCGCCGCGGCCAGCACCTTGAGCAGGAACGGCAGCCTGGAGTCGAACGCATCGTGGCCCCGCCGGCCCAGCATGGCCACCGGATCCTGGGCGATCGCGTCGATCAGCGGAAGGTCGCCGTGCTCACCGAGCAGCACCGAGGAATCACCGGGGTGCGCGCCGAGCCAGAGCTCGGCCTGCGGGTGCGGTGAGGGGCTCGGTTCGCCCATCAGCTCTGCGATGGCGGTGCGGGAACCCCAGGCGTAGGGCCTGATCCGGTTGCGCATCAACTCCACGAACCGAACTCGCTTTCCTCGGTCGCGTCGTCACGCGTGGTCGCAGCCGGCCGGCCGGCCCCCGGCAGGTGGGACGCGGAACGGCCACGGCGGCCGAGTCCGTCCGGCGAGTCGAGCGGCGGCCTGGCCATCGTCAGCAGGCCCAGGTAGACGGCCGCGAAGTCGATCCGGTTGAGCATCGACACCGTCCAGGTGAAGGCATCGCGCTGCGGCACACCGGGAGTGGGCTGCTCGTATCCCGATCCGGCGTCTCCGGTCAGCGGCAACTCGTCCGGCCCGATGCACAGCGCTCGCGGCAGGGCGGCTTCCAGCGCCGCGGCCAGCGGGGACCGCGGCGCGGGCGGTCCTGAGCCGAACGGGAGATCGCCTGCCGGCGGTGCGGACCCGGCCAGGCCGGCGCCGATCAAACCTCCACCCTGGCTCCCCGGCACGGGTGCGGCTGCAGCCGGTCCGATCACCAGCACAGGGGCGATCTGCTGACCGGTGGTTCCACCCGCCGGCTCGTCGTCGTAGGGGTCCCAGAACAGGTCGGCGCCCTCGGGACCCGAACGGCCGGCCGCCGCACCACCGCGGCTGCTCGCCCTGGCCAGGACGGGCGGCGAGCCCGCTGCCTGGCCTGAGCCGAGCCAGCCTGCCGCAAAACCCGCGAGCCCGGCCAGCGAGCGCGTCGCATGCGCCGCGATGGCGTCGGCGACCGGGTCGGTGCCGATGAACAGCGGCGTCCCGGTTGTCAGATGCTCGGCAAGCGTCAGACCCGGGTTGACGAAGAACTCCGACGACGGATGGCAGGCCATCGCCATCGCGTCGAGTTGTTCTGCGGCAGCAGTGAAGTCGGGGCGCTGGTACAGGCCGGCAGCAGCTGCGACCGCGGCCAGCAGGGCGAGTCTGCCCGGCGCCGCGAGAGCTTCGGTCACCGAGAGTTGCGGGTCGAGCAGTGCGGCGCCGGCCGCCGCGGCGACCGGCCCTTCCTGGGGTCCGCGGACGATCACCCGGGCGCCGCGCCGCGATGCCTGCGCGGCGGCCTCAGCGGCGGCCATGTCGTCGACCGCAGCGGCGAACACCACGACGATGTCCAGGGGGCCGATCCAGCCGGGCAGCGTCGGTGACGCCACCACCGGCGCCGGTGACCGGTCACCGATCAGGGCGGTCAGCAAGGCGGCGTCGACGGTCGCGCTGGCGCCGACGACCACCAGCGCCCTGGGGCGCTCGATCGGGGCAAGTCCGGCGACCTGTTCGGCGCCGGACCGCACCTGGGCGCCGGCCAGCGCCGCCGATGGCAGCAGGGCGGCGGTGTCCGCGTCGATCAGGGATTGCTGGTCGTGCAGGTCGACGGTCCGCTGGCCGGTCACGGGAGTGCACCCACCCCTGGCCCACCGGTCGCCTCGTCGAGCAGCAGCACCGGTATGCCGTCCCGGATCGGGAAGACCCGACCGCATTCTGTGCAGGTCAACGCGGGCGCGGCGGGATCGGTCGGCGTGCCGGCCGCCAACGGTGCGTGATGCTCGGCCGGACAGGCGAGCACTTCGAGCAACACAGGATCAAGGCCCCAACCGGTGGACTTCTCGTGCGGAGTCGTCATCGTCCCAATCTTCCTCTTCGAGCGGCAATCAGCAGCGGATCACGACCGGATCAAGATCTGATCAGCGCCAGGATCTCGTCCCGTAGCGCTGTCATCCGATCCCGGTCCGGCGCCTCGACGTTCAGCCGCAGCAGCGGCTCGGTGTTGCTGGACCGCACATTGAACCAGCGCTCCCCGTCCGGCAGGCTGACCGTCACGCCGTCGAGTTCATCGATGTCCGCGCCGTTCTCGGCGGCCCAGGCCCTGATGGCATCGAGTTTGGCCGGGGCATCGACGACCGTCGAGTTGATCTCGCCGGAGTCGGAGTAGCGCTCGTACTCCGCGGCGAACTCGGACAGCGGCTGATCCTGGCCGCCGAGGGCGGCGAGCACGTGCATCGCGGCGAGCATGCCGGTGTCCGCGCGGAAGAAGTCCGCGAAGTAGTAGTGCGCGGAGTGCTCACCGCCGAAAACCGCACCGGTCTTTGCCATCTCGGCCTTGATGAAGGAATGCCCGACCCGGGTCCGGATCGGGACCCCGCCGGCTTCGGTGATGATCTCCGGGACGGCGTGTGAGGAGATCAGGTTGTACAGGATGGTCGCGCCGGGGTGCCTGGCCAGCTCGCGGGTGGCGACCAGCGCGGTGATGGCACTGGGCGAGACCGGCTCGCCGCGCTCGTCGATGACGAAACAGCGGTCGGCATCGCCGTCGAACGCCAGGCCGATGTCCGCGCCGGTCCGGCGGACCTCCTGCTGCAGGTCGACCAGGTTGGCCGGCTCCAGCGGATTCGCCTCATGGTTGGGGAAGGTGCCGTCCAGCTCGAAGTACAGCGGCTCCACCCGCAGCGGAAGTCCCTCGAAGACCGCGGGGACGGTGTAACCGGCCATCCCGTTGCCGGCGTCGACCACCACGTGCAAGGGCCGGATACCGCGCAGGTCGACGAGCGACCGCAGGTATTCCGCGTACTCGACCAGCAGGTTGCGCTCGCTGACCGTGCCACGACGCGCAGGCTCTGTGCCGGGCGTGACCCTCCCGGCGTCCAGCATCTGCTGGGCCTCGTCGCGGACCGTCGCGAGCCCGGTGTCCACACTGATCGGCACCGCGCCGGGCAGGCACATCTTGATGCCGTTGTAGGTGGCCGGATTGTGCGAGGCGGTGAACATCGCGCCCGGCAGGTCCAGCAGTCCGGAGGCGAAGTAGAGCAGGTCGGTGGATCCCAGGCCCGCCATCACCACATCGAGCCCCGCACCGGTGACGCCCTCCGCGAAAGCACCGGCCAGTTCCGGCGACGACTCGCGCATGTCGTAGGCGATGACCACTGCCGAACTGGTCCCGGCGACGAACCGGGCGAACGAGTGACCGAGCGCCCGGCAGACGTCGGACGTCAACTGGCTGCCGACCAGGCCGCGGACGTCGTACGCCTTGACGAACGACGTCAGCCTGGCGGCCTCGTTCGCCTGCGCCCCTGCCGAGCCTGCGGTTGTGCTGGCCGGTTCGCCCACTGATCGCTCCTTCTCGTCCGCGACGCCCACGTTCGGCGCACTCTCCTGTGCTGCTTGCCCTGTCACGCTGCCCTGTCACGCTGCCGTGCCACGCTGCCCTGTCACGCTGCCGTGCCACGCTGCCCTGTCAGGCTGCCGTGTGAAGCACTGCCTGTGCATCCGCGCTGTGCGCGCACCACCCGACCGCCACCACGGTGGCGGTTGATGAAGCGGGTGGTGTCGCCCGGTCGTGGCCGGAGCAGGGTAAGCCCCCAGCAGCGAACCGGTTGCGGTACAGCAGGTCCTGCGGCACCGGCGAGCATTGCCGGTACGTGCCGGCACGGGCGCCTTTGCTCCCACGGCCGGAGCTGCTGAGCCGCCGACCGAGGTCCCGACTACGCCCAGACCCTACCTGCGCGGCCCGACAGTTCCATCGCCCGTCGACGGCGATAGGACGGGGCTCACTCGTCCGGCGTGCGCAACACGCGGAGGTGCCCGCGACGACCGGTGCCGGCCGGAATCGGCTCCGGCGTGCGTTCCGCGCGGCCGGCCTCCCGGACTGCGTTGGCCAGCGCCTCCAGATCGTCCGTTCGGGCGGCGGCGTCGGCCAGTTCCTCGTCGGGCCTGACGACCTCCCACCCCTTGGGGGCGGTGAGGCCCTGGGCGTGCACCGAACACAGGTCGTAGGAATGCGGTTCGGCGGCGGTGGCCAACGGACCGACGACGGCAGTCGAGTCGGCATAGGCAAAAGTCAGGGTGGCGACCGCAGGGTTGGTGCAACCGCTCCTCGAACACCGTCGCAGTCTGGCCACTGCGGCACGATAACGCGGCGCGTCCACAGCAGCCGCGGCGGCGCGCCGTAACGCCGGTCCTACACTGGCCCCGTCATGGCCGGCACCGAACCAGATCCGTCCCGGCGCACCCGCGCGTCCGCCCCCGGTCGGCCGGCCCGCGCCCCCCGCCCGTTCCTGGCCCGGCGGCCGCCAGTGGGTGCCGCCGACCCCGGCCGGCAGCGTCGGGACCGAAGGGGCCGCGGTTTGCGGGCGCCGCTGCTGCCCGGCGACGTGCCAGCCTCCCGGACCAGGGCGCAGCGGTTCGACCAGGCGGTTCTGGAAGCGGTGGCCGACCTGGAGGAACGCTGGCCCGGCCGCCTCGACGCCTTCGAGTTCGCGGTCGACGAGGTTCCCGCGTTGCCACCGGACGGTCCGGAGGTGCCGTCGGACGCGGTGGTCCTGGACGGCGGGGTGCCGCTGACCCGGTTCCAGCCGCCGGGGATCGACGTGCGCGGCCGGCCGACAAAGGCCCGGATCGTGGTCTACCGGCGACCGCTCGAGGTCCGGTCCAGTGACGCGCTCGATCTCGGCGACCTGATCGCCGAGGTGCTGGGCGAACAGGTCAGTGCCGTTCTCGGTGAGTCCGGCGACGCCGGCCCGGTCGACTGAGCCGGTTCGCTGCGCGTCAGGCGACCGTCTGCAGCCGGTACCGGTCGTCCAGCGGGACGATGTCCTTGCCCAGCGGGGCCAGCGAGATCGGGATGAGCTTGAAATCGGCCAGCGCCAGCGGGATCCCGATGATGGTGATCATCAGCGCGATACCGGTCACCAGGTGCGCGATGGCCAGCCAGAGGCCGGCGAAGATGAACCAGATCACGTTGCCGATGAAGGACGGTGAACCCGCCCCCGGCTTGTTGACGACGGTGCGGCCGAATGGCCAGAGCGCGAAGCCGGCGATGCGGAACGACGCGATGCCGAACGGGATGGTGATGATCAGGATGCAGGCGATGATGCCGGTGATGACGTAGGCGATCGCCATCCAGAAGCCGCACAGCACAAGCCAAATGATGTTCAGGATCAGCCGCATGCTCCGACCCTAGCGTGCCGGAACGGGCGAATTGTCCTCCGCGCCCGGCGCGATCAGCCCGCAGCGCGCTTGAGCCGGCGACGCTCGCGCTCGCTCAGCCCGCCCCAGATGCCGAAGCGCTCGTCATGCGCCAGGGCGTAGGACAGGCACTCGGACCGCACCTCGCAGCCGGTGCAGATCTTCTTTGCCTCCCGGGTCGATCCCCCCTTCTCGGGGAAGAATGCCTCCGGGTCGGTCTGGGCGCACAGTGCACGTTCGTGCCATTCCGGCTCCGCACTGTCGACCAGCGTCACTGGAATCTGTCGCAGGGAGAGCTCCCCCGGATCGGTCACGTGCTGTCCTCTCGTGGTGCCGGGTGCGAAGCTGCCGGCGACCGGTTCACCGGGGCGAAAGCCCTGCGCCGGACGTCTTGCGGGATCTGCGGGTATCGCACTGCCGCGAATCTCGACGACGCCCGACCGGCGAATAACACCGATGTGATTACACCCGTGTGTCCCGCTCCTCGTCAAGCTCGGACGGGTGCTATACAGCCCGGTCGGCGAACTTTGCTTCTTTCGTGCCGCGCCCGGCCACACCTCGGAGTGGTTGATCACTGTGCGTCACCCTCCACGCGGCACGGTCACACTGGGGTATGGCAAAAACGACTGGCGGCACCTGGATCTTCCCCGCCGTGGTGGCGGCCACCGCTGCCGCGGCGGTGGCCGCACAGTCACCGACATCACCGCTGGGCCTGCCGGTGGGCGTCTGGGTGTTCCTGGTGGTGCTGGGCGGCTGGGTGATCACGCTCTGCCTGCACGAGTTCGCGCATGCCGCTGTGGCGCTCGCCGGAGGCGACATCTCCGTCCGGGCCCGTGGCTACCTGACGCTGAATCCGGCCCGCTACACCGATGTCACCTACAGCGTGATGATCCCGCTCATCCTGCTGGCCGTCGGCGGCATCCCGCTGCCCGGCGGTGCGGTGCTCGTCGAGCCCGGCAGGCTGCGCCGGTACTGGTACGCGAGCCTCGTCTCGGCCGCAGGCCCGGCCACCAACATGGGCTGCGGGGTGCTGCTGGCGATCGTGTCCGCCGGGCTGAATTCCGCACTCGGCGCCGCGCTCGCCTACCTTGCGCTGCTGCAGTTCGTGGCGGGCGTGCTCAACCTGCTGCCCATACCAGGCTTCGATGGCTTCGGAATCCTCGAGCCGTACCTCTCTCCGAGGTTCAAGGAGCGCATCAGGCCGCTCCGGCCATGGCTGCCGCTCGGCGTGTTCGCCATCCTGATCTCGGTGCCCGGCGCAGGCGCCTGGCTGTTCGATACCGGCTACAGGTTGCTGGACCTGGCCGGGGGCAACGAGCGACTGGCCGCCGTGGGCGGCGCGCTGTTCCGATTCTGGGCGTGATCGCGTGACCGACGGGCGTCCCGTGGTGACGACGAGCGTGAACAAAGATCCTTGAATGGGATCTCCGCTGACATCGCCAACAGATGATTGACCTTTTCAACCCGATCGCGTCACAGCGATCCGGGACGGCTCCGCCGGTATACTCCCGGGGTGAAACTCTCCATTGTCATGCCTGTTTACAACGAGATGGCAACGCTGGAATCAGCCGTGAAACGAGTTCTCAGCGTCGACTATCCGATCGAGACGGAGTTGGTGATCGTCGACGACGGCAGCACCGACGGCACCCGCGATCTGTATCCGCAGTGGGCCGGCGAGCAGCGCGTCGTCATTCACGAGAAGTCAAGCAACGGAGGTAAGGGCTCCGCCATCCGGAAGGGCGCCGAGCTGGCCACCGGCGATTACCTGATCATGTGTGACGCCGACCTCGAATACGCGCCCGAGGAGATCCCGTCATTGGTCAGGCCGATCATCGAGAAACAGGCCGAGGTGGTCTACGGCACACGCACCTTCGGCAGTCACAACGCCTACTCATACCTCTACGTGCTGGGTAATCGCGGAGTCACCACCGCGGCGAACATCATGTTCAACTGCTACATCAGTGATCTCGAGACGTGCTTCAAGTTGTTGCCGCTCGACCTCTACCGCAGGCTCGACATCCGCTCCGACGGATTCGGCATGGAAGCGGAGATCACCGGCAAGTTGCTCCGCAACGGCTACCGCCCGTACGAGGTGCCGATCAGCTACAAGGCCCGGACCCGCGAGGAAGGCAAGAAGCTGACCTGGAAGGACGGGGTCGAGGCTGTGTGGATTCTCGGCAGGGAACGCGTGCGGAAACCTTTGGCCTGACGGCATGTCCATCGCCGAGGATGCCGGGGCGGATGACGACGCCACTGTGGAATGACGAATTCTGGGTCGCCATTTCCACCACACTGCCGCTGCACGATTTGCTGCGGGTCACGGCCTCGTCGCCGCCCGGATGGACATTGCTGGTCCGAATGGTGCCGTTCGGGTATCCGGAGGGCATTCGTATTGTTCCCCTCTCTTCTCCGCACTGACGGTCGTGGCTGCATTCATCCACTCACAACCTCGACTAGTCATCTTCCGCCCGTGTTCTCGGCGACTGACGGGATCGGCGCAGTCTCCGGCTCTCGACGGTCGGCGGCGGCAACAACCACGGGCGCGGACCGGACCTGCTGGATCACCGCGATCAGCAGCAGCGCCCACGGCAACCAGGATGCGCCACGCAGATACGCCACCTCCAGCCCGGCGGCGCCGGCAATGGGTGAGAGATAGAAGACCGCGGCCCATGCAGCCGCGGCGAGCACGTACCCGAGCCTGATCGGACCCGACAGCGCCATCATCAGCGGCAGCACCCACATCAGGTACTGCACTCCGAACCCTGAGGCGCACAACAGGAAGGCACTGAGCACCCCGAAGGCGCGCACCTCGGGCGGGTGCCGACGCAGCAGCACCAGGACCACCGCGACGCCCAACAGAACCAGCCCGGTGCCGATGGTGCCGAGTCTCGAGTCGTACCCTCTCAGGCCTTCGTGGCCGATCGCCAGATAGGTGCCGGACCAGGTCCACAGGTCCACGTACGACGAATAGCTCAACATGTGGAGCACATCGCCGATCGGTTCGGTGTCCAGGAAGAGAACGCCGGCGAGAAGGCACAGCAGCGGCACAACGGCCGCTCCTGTGAGGATGCGGAGCATCTTCGGCAGGTTCCGGAGTGGAAGCACCGCAAGCAGGATCACCACGGGCCAGGTCTTCGCGGCCACTGCCGCCCCGAGGAAGACGCCCCCCAGCACCGGATTGCCCTTCTTGATGAAGAGGATGCCGACAAGCGCGAGAGCCAACGCGATCGGCTCCACCTGTCCGTGCAACGAGACGACCAGCAGGGACAGGGGGTTCAGCGCGTACTGCAGGGCCCTGGTGGGACCGTCGGCAGTGGCAAACGTCGCGACCAGCCAGACCAGCACGAGATCGGCGACGATTGGTGCGATCTTGACCGCGAACACCCAGGCCAGGCCCGTCTTCAGCTCGAGGGCATGAATGGCAGGCATCAATTGCAGGAAGTTCCATTGCCGGCCCGGCAGGTTGTGCAAGGGATCCAGACCTTGCAGCAGCAACTCACCCGTCGCCTGAAAATAGACGCTCACATCCCGTGGGGTGTACTGCTCGGACGTCAGCCAGGCGAACGCGATGCGCACAACTGCGGCGATGGCGATCGACGCCACCACGGGGACCCGGTTTCTGGACCAACCCGCCGCGAGCATGCCGACGGCGCACACCGTCAGGAAGATCCAGCTGAGCTCAGCCGTCACTCGGTTCCCTTCGCCGGGGTGATCGCGATGCCGCCGCGACGGGCCGGATGTGGTCCCGATGGATATCGCCGCGCTGCCGGGCGTCGATGAGAATGCCACAGGTGCTGTGGCTCCATGGACTAGCCACGATCAGCGCTCGGCCGCCAGTAAGGTCGTGACGTGACCGAGCCGGCTCAACGAACCCCGCTGTGGCGGCGCGTCGTGCAGATCGTCGTCACAGTTGTCTTCGTCGGCTTCCTCGTCTGGGCTCTGGCCGGACGGTGGTCCGAGGTCAAGGACGTCATCGGCGACCTCACCATCCGCGCCATCGTGCTGTCCCTGCTGGCCGCTGTCGCCGCGGTGTGGTGCACCTTCCTGAGCTGGCGGGCGATTCTGGCCGACTTCGGCCACGAGGTGCCGATCAGCGGCGGAATGCGCATCTTCTTCGTCGGTCAACTCGCGAAGTACCTACCCGGCAAGGTCTGGCCGGTGGTCACCCAGATGCGCCTCGGCCGTGCCTATCACGTACCCGGCAGGTCGTCGGCGGCCGCGGTGCTGATCACCATGCTGATGAGCCTGGGCACCGCGTTGCTGGTCACCGCGTGCGTGCTACCGATCTTGGGCGACTCGGCGTTCTCCCGGTACTGGTGGACGCTGCTGGTCCTGCCGGTTGCGGCAGCGGCATTGTGGCCCGGCATCCTCAACGCGTTGCTCAGCAAGGCGACGAAGGTGCTCAAGCGTGAGCCGATGCCGCAGCCGCTCACCGGCCGGGGCATCGCGCGCTCAGCAGTGTGGTCGATCGCCGCGTGGCTGCTCTTCGGTCTCCACCTGTGGCTCCTGCTGCAGGACCTGGGGGCATCCGGCGGCGATCTGATCGTGCGGTCGATCGGCGCCTTCGCCGGATCATGGGCCATCGGCTTCATGCTGGCGATCGTCCCGGCCGGAGTCGGGCCGAGGGAGGTCGCATTGGTGGTTCTCCTCGGACCGTCCGTTGGCGAGCCCATCGCGCTGGTCGCGGCCGTGGTTTCCCGGCTGCTGATGACAGCGGCGGATCTCATCTGGCCCGGCATCGCGGTGCTGATCGAACGCCGGCGGCAGCGGGGCCTGACACCGAGCGACGACATCGACGAGAGCGACAACGCCAGCGGGGTACCGCGCGACGACGGGGACCAGCCCGGAAGTGATCATCGCGATACTGGTCCATCTGCGGCAACAGATGCCGACGCACCGGCGGCACGCCGGGGGCGCCCGCCGGCGGGCTTCACCGGCGCCGAATCGGCGCCTGGCTAGGGTTGCCCCATGCGCTGGCTCGCCTTCGGGACGTATGACGTCGGCCGCCATCCCAGAGTCGGCGTCCTGATCGAAGGCCTTCGGTCCTGCGGCGATGAGGTGGTCGAGGTGAACGCGCCGCTCGACCTGGACACCGCCGCGCGCGTCCGGTTGGTCCGGCAGCCCTGGCGGATACCGCTGACCGCGGTCCGGCTGGCCGGCTGCTGGCTCAGTTTGATGCGGCGGTCCAGGGGCCGGAGCGCCGATGCGATCCTGGTCGGCTACCTCGGCCACTTCGATGTCAGGCTGGCCCGACTGTTGTTCCCCAGGACGCCCATCGTTCTCGATCACCTGGTGTCGCTGGCCGGGACGGTGGGCGACCGTGGCCTGGCCGGCAACGGTGGCATGAAGCACCGGCTGCTGGCCGCGATCGACAGCGGCGCGATCCGGGCTGCCAATGTCGTCATCGTCGACACCGAGGAACACGCCGGCACGGTGACGAAGCCCTCCGGACAGGTCGTCGTCGTCCCTGTCGGTGCGGAAAGCGACTGGTTCGCCGCCCGACCGGACACCACAGCGTTCGACGCGGCAGCAGCGGGCGGTCCTGATCGCCTACGGGTCGTTTTCTTCGGCCTGTTCACCGCACTTCAGGGCACCACCACAGTCGGCGCGGCTCTGGCCCAGCTGGCCGAGGACGACATCAGCGTCACGATGATCGGCACCGGCCAGGACTACCAGGAATGCCGGCGCCTCGCCGCAGCCAACACCCGTGTCAGGTGGGTGGACTGGGTGGCGCGAGCCGACCTGCCCGCCCTGGTGGCAACGCACGATGTCAGTCTCGGCATCTTCGGCACCACCGAGAAGTCGCGGAACGTCGTCCCGACCAAGGTGTACCAAGGCGCCGCTGCCGGCTGCGCGATCGTCACCTCGGACACATCGCCGCAACGCCGGATACTGGGCGATGCCGCAGCATTCGTCACCGCGGGCGACCCGGAGGCGCTCGCCGAGCGTCTCCGGGAGTTGGCAGCTGATCGGGCGACGGTCGACCGTCATCGGGCCGCCGCAGTCAGGCTCGCCGACGCATCCTTCGAGCCGAGTTCCGTCGTGGCACCGCTCCGCGAGCGGGTGTCCTGCCTCATCTCCGACAGCGACCACCGAACGGACGGATCCCCCTTCTCCATGACCCGCGCGAGATCGCCGAAGAAGGACGTTCCGAGCGCGCCGCTGGCACCGCGCGCTGCCCTGCGATGGGACGTCGTCCGACGCTCCACACACGAGGTCGCCCCCGAGAGCATCTTGGAGATCGGGTGCGGCATGGGCGCGATGGGCATGCGACTGGCCCACATGGCCAGTTACACGGCCGTCGAACCCGACGATCAGAGTTTCGCGGCGGCGCACGCGAGGATCACACCGCTCGGCGGGACCGTCATCCACGGCGACCACACACAGGTGCCGGCGGACACCCAGTACGACCTGGTCTGTGCCTTCGAGGTCCTGGAACACATCAGCGATGACGCGGATGCGCTGGACCAATGGCTTCCACTGGTCAAACCGGGCGGCCACCTGCTGCTCTCGGTGCCGTCCGACCCCGAGCGATTCGGGCCGTGGGACACCGCCGTCGGCCACTACCGCCGGTACTCCGCCGATCAGCTCGCGGACCGGCTCACGGAGGCGGGCGCGGTCGACATTCGCGTCACGCATTACGCCTGGCCCATCGGCTATCCGCTGGAGTCGCTCCGGAACCTGGTCGCCCAGCGGCGGGGACTGAACGAATCCGATACGCCGGAGAACCGCAGCTCAGGCTCAGGACGATCACTACAGCCTTCGAAAAGGCTCGTCGGGACAGCCATCCAACTCGCGGTCTTCCCGTGGGCGCTCCTTCAGCGGCTGCGGACCGATCGCGGACCGGGTGTTGTCGCTCTGTCGACCCGTCCGACCGGCTGACACGGGGCACGAGGATGGAACCACTGATCAAGACGGAGTCGACGACACCCGACCCGGATGGACCCGCGCCTGCTGTCAAGACGCCGCCTGTTCGCCCCACTCCCCCGCAGGGACGGCCGACCCGGGGCAGGAACCAACCGGGCCGGGTCGCGCTGATCGCCGTCCTCGCGGCATTTGCGGCTCTGATCGTCGTCAGGCTCGGTCCGGCATTGATCGGCCTGAAGACTTTCTCCGGTGTCGACGTGCTGTCCACTCTGACGCCCTGGAACGACCGGTGGCTTGTCACCACACCCGGCAATCCCTGGGTCGGCGACACCATCGACAACCTGCTGCCGGGCTACGCGGAGATGTACCGGCGGTTGTGGGCGGGCGAGCTCCCACTGTGGTCCTCCCTCAGTGGTTCCGGTGCGGCCCTGTTGAGCTCACCGAACATCCCCACCCTCACCCCTAGCGCGATCTGGCTGCTGCTGACCCCCACCTCGTGGGCGATCGGCTTCGCCAAATTGATCCAGCTGGCGATGGCCTTCGCCGGGATGACCCTCTGGCTCCGCCGGCTGGGCACGTCCTGGGCGGCCGGCGCGGTAGCCGGGCTGATCTATTGCGGGTCAGGGTTCTTCGTCGGCTGGTCGGGCTGGGTGGCGCAGGCCAGCGTTGCGGCAACCATCCCCATGCTGTTCTGGGCCGTCGAACGATTTCTGGCGCTGAGGACGGCGCGGGCAGCGCTGGTGATCAGTGCCGCGGTCGCCTGGCTGCTGCTCGGCGGGTTTCCCGCGGTCGCCGGCCATGCGCTGTATGCGGGGGCGCTGTACTTCCTCGTCCGCCTGCTGGTGGAGTCGCGGCGCCTGGGACGGCGGACGGCCGCGCTGACCTTCGCGGGCGGGGCCGGCGCGGTGCTGCTGGGTGTCGGGCTCTCGGCCGTTCAGTTGCTGCCGTTCGCCTCCAGCCTGGCCGGGACCGACTTCGGTTACCGGTCGAACCAGTTCGACGTCGAGCAGCCCTTCCGCTCCATGCTGTCGGTGTTCCTACCGGACATCTTCAACTCGCGGGAGGGATTCCCGCACACCTACGGACCAACCACCAACCCGATCGAGGCCTACGCCTTCCTGGGCATGGGAGCCGTGATGCTCGCGGTGCTGGCCGTCCTCGCCGGCCGGTGGAACGGGGTCGCCAGGGGTGCAGTTCCGGTGCTGACCGTCGTCGGCCTGCTGTCCGCAGCGTTGGTCTGGCAGCACGGTTTCTGGACGGACTGGCTGCGCGACATCCCGATCTTCGCCGACAACAACTCGGGGCGGCTCCGCGGAATGGTCGCGCTGGTCGGCTCTGCCCTGGCCGGGGTCGGCTTCAACCTGATCCTGCGCGACGGGCTGCCCCGACATGTGCGGATCCGGCTGATCGCCGGCGCCTGGCTGATGGTCGCACTGGCCGCGATCGCACTCGGCGTCATCTGGGTTCGGTACTCACCCGTGGTCAGCGACAAGGTGCTGCTGATCGACGCGGCACTGGGCGGCGCGACCGTCGGGATCATCGCGATCGCCTTCACCCTCTCCCTTGGCCGCCCGCAGGACACCGTGCCGGTGAGGGAAGGCGGCACCGCAGTCCCCAGGGGGCGGCGTGGTCCTCTGCTGGCCGCCTCCCTGGTCGCCTTCGCGGTCCTGCTGGGCGGTCAGGCGCTCTACTCGACGAACTTCTTCTGGCCGTCGTCGGACGTCGACGAGTTCTACCCGGAGACACCGGCCATCGATGCGGCGGTCAGCGCGAGCGGCGACGGCCGTGCACTGCTCGGCGACGGGGTCTTCCTGGGGTCGACCGGAGCGGTCTACGACCTGCGGACCGTGACCGGACATTCGTTCCAGGCCCCGACCTGGAGCGACTTGCTGCTGGCACTGGATCCGAACGCGTTCACACCGCCCGGCCGGACACCGACGAACCCGCGGGTGTCCTTCAAGCTGGACAACGGATCGCTGACCAACCCACTGCTGGACAGGATGTCGGTGAGCACCGTGCTGACCAGCCCCGCCTACGGCGTGCCGGGGCCGTTGCTGGACCTGGACGGTCAGCCACGGACCCTCGAGGTCACCGGTGGCGCACCGCTCGATGTCGGGTCGTCGGAGGTGCCCGGTGGCAAGCTGACTCCACAGTCTCTTCGCGGTGTCGTGGTGCAGGTCGCCGGCTCGGCAGGCGACGGGATCAACGGAATCGGCATCGACGTCGTCATCCGCGACGCGGACGGCACGGAGCTCGCGAAGGGCTCGGTGATCCGCTCCCGGTGGGAGCCGCAGCGGGTGCAGATTCCCATCGCCGGGGAAGATCTCGACGCCCATCCCGGACCGTTGAGCATCGGCGTCTCGGTCGAGTCGCGCAGCGATCCGGCGCAGACGCTGGCGCTCACGGCAGTTGACTCCCAGGTGGAGACCATCGTCATCGGCAGCCAGCAGGACGGACTGCGGGAGGCGTACGCGGACGCTTCGATGACCGTCTGGCAGCGCCCCTCGGCCCTGCCGCGCATCCGCTGGGCGCCGGGCTCCGTCACCATCCCTGACCCGGCCGCCCGAGTCGCCGCGCTCGGTGATCCGTCGACACCCCGGTCCACCGTGGTGCTCAGCGAGCCAGGGCCGGAAGCGTCCGGTGCTGACGCGCAGCTGACCACTGTCTCGCAGACCGGCGACCAGGTGGCGGTCGACGTCGAGGCCGGTGGTGACGGGTATCTCGTGCTCGGCGATGCCGTCCAGACCGGGTGGACCGTGACGATCGACGGGCAGCCGGCCGAACTGGTCGACGCCGATCACGCGTTCGGCGCCGTCCTGGTTCCGGAGGGCTCACACCGGGTGTCCTTCCAGTACGTGAACAACGCACAGCGCGTCGGGGCCCTGGTGACGATCGGGTGCTTGGCCATCGTGGTGCTGATCCTCGTACTGCCGCCGCTGATCCGCCGCCGCCGCGGGCGGGACACCGCCGGCGCCGAGGGCTGAACGGTCCGCGCTGCGAGCCCGCCGGCGCCGGTCTGGAAGGATGGGCGCCTGTGAAGATCGCGGTCCTGGTCGGCGGCATCGGCGGAGCCAAGTTCCTGCTGGGGGTGAAGCAGTACCTCGGTTGGGAGGCCTACGGGCCGACGCCGACAACCTTCGGTGCCCCGCCGGAAGGGCTGCCCTGGGAGTACCCGTCCTCCGGTCCGACCAGCGAGGTCACCGCGATCGTCAACACGGCCGACGACATCCGGCTGCACAATCTCCAGATCTGTCCTGACCTCGACTCCTGCATGTACACGTTGGCCGGCGTTTCCGATCGGCAACGGGGCTGGGGGCGGGCCGACGAAACCTGGACCGTCTCGGCCGAACTCGCCGGCTATGGCGCCGAGGCACCCTGGTTCTCACTCGGTGACCGGGACATCGCCACCCACCTGATCCGCACCCGAATGCTGGACGCCGGCTACCCGCTGTCGGAAGTCACCAGGGCGCTGTGCGAACGGTGGCAACCCGGCGTCACGTTGTTGCCGATGACCGACAGCCGGGTGGAAACCCACGTCGTCGTGGCGGACCCGGATCCGTCACATGCAGCCCTCGCTGCCGGACAGGAAACGGGGACCCCGCCGCTCGTCGCACTGCATTTCCAGGAATGGTGGATCCGCTACCAGGCCGGGCTGCCGGCCCTCTCGATCAAGCCGATCGGCGCGGAGGATTCCGTCCCAGGGCCAGGGGTACTGGCCGCCATCGCCGGTGCGGACGTCGTCCTGATCGCGCCGTCCAACCCGGTTGTCTCGATCGGCACCGTGCTCGCCGTTCCCGGGATCGCCGACGCGCTCCGGGCGACGTCCGCGCCGGTGGTGGGCGTGTCGCCGGTGATCGGCAGCAGCCCGGTCCGCGGGCACGCCGACAAGTGCCTCGAGGCGATCGGCGTCGAGTGCAGCGCAGAAGGCATCGGCCGGCACTATGGTGCCCGGTCCGCCGGGGGCATCCTCGATGCGTTCCTCATCGCGGAGGACGACACCGCCGACATCCCGGGGGTGACGGTGGTCCAGCGGCCGCTGTTGATGTCCGACCCGAGGGCCACCGCGGTGATGGTGGCGGCCTGCGTGGAGGTGGCCGGTGTCCGCTGACCCATCGGACGCACCGGCCCCCACCGGACTCCAGATCGTCCCCGTGCTCGGACTGCCCGAATTCCGTCCCGGCGACGACCTGGCCGGCGCGATCGCCGCGGCCGCGCCCTGGCTGGCCGATGGCGATGTCCTGTTGGTGACGTCGAAGGTGCTCTCCAAGACCGAGGGCCGCCTGGTGCCCGCGCCGATCGACCTGGACGCGCGAGATGCCTTGCGGCGGATACTGATCGACGAGGAGTCTGTCCGATTGGTCGCCCAGGTCGGCCGCACCAAGATCGTGGAGAACCGGCTGGGCATCGTTGCCGCCGCCGCCGGCGTCGATGCCTCCAACGTGCACGCCGACGAGATCGCGTTGCTGCCCGTCGATCCGGACGCCTCCGCCACCCGGCTACGGGCCGACTTCGCCCGCCGGGGACTCGATGTCGGGGTGATCGTCACCGACACCCAGGGCCGGGCATGGCGATTGGGCGTCACCGACGTGGCGATCGGCGCGGCCGGCGTCGAGGTCCTGGCGGATCTGCGCGGTGACGTCGACGCCCATGGCAACGAACTGGTGGTCACCCAGGTCGCGGTGGGCGACGAGCTCGCGGCTGCCGGCGACCTCGTGAAGGGCAAGCTCGCTGCGGTTCCGGTGGCCGTCGCGCGGGGTGTACAGCTGCCCCCAACGGCCGCCACCGGCGGCGCGCGGTCGCTGATCCGGGACCGGGACGAGGACCTGTTCCGGCTGGGCACCGACCTCTCCGTCGAACAGGGCCGGCGCGAGGCGGTGCTGCTCCGCAGAACCGTCCGCAGCTTCACCGGAGAACCGGTGGACGACGCCGTCCTGGCCCGCTGCGCTGACATCGCGCTGACCGCGCCTGCGCCCCACCACACCCGGCCGGTTCGCTTCGTCCTGGTCCGCGAACATCGTCAGGCATTGCTGGAAGCGATGCAGGCGGCGTGGGAGGCGGACCTCGCCGCCGACGGCTGGGCCACCGACCGGATCGCCCGCCGAACAGCCCGCGGCCAGGTGCTGCGGGGGGCCACCGAGATCATCGTCCCGCTGATCACCGGGGACGGCCGACACGAATACCCCGACGCCCGCCGGCGGGCGGCCGAACACACCATGTTCACCGTGGCCGGCGGCGCGGCCGTGCAGGCGCTGCTGGTGGCGCTGGCCGCCGAAGGGCTCGGGTCCGCATGGATCTCCTCGACCATCTTCTGCCCCGCGGTGGTGCGCTCGGTCCTCCAACTGCCGGACGACTGGGAACCGCTCGGTGCGGTCGGGGTCGGGCATCCGTCCGAGCCGCTGGCCCCACGCTCCCCCGCCGCCGGCGGGCTGGTGCTGCGGTGAAGACACATCGGGACGCCACCGCGATGCTGCGCGGCTGGCCCGCCCCCGACCTCGGCCAGAGTGCCCTGCGCGAAGCCTTCCTCGGATTTCTGGACGCGCGACCGGACGCCACCAAGCGGTCCTGCGTGCCAGGACACATCACCGCGAGCGCCGTCGTGCTCTCCGCCGATCTGTCGCAGACGCTCCTCACTCTGCACCCGCGGGTGCAGCGCTGGGTGCAACTCGGTGGGCACTGCGAGAAGAAGGACGACTCCATCGCCGCCGCTGCGTTGCGCGAGGCGACCGAGGAATCAGGGATCGACGGTTTGGTGATCGACCCGAGCCCGGTACACCTGGACGTCCACCCCGTCACCTGCTCGCTGGGCATCCCGACCCGTCATTTCGACGTGATCTTCCGGGTGATCGCGCACGCGGGCGCCGTTCCGGCGATCTCGTCGGAGTCGGACGACCTGCGGTTCTGGCCGGTCAACGGGCTGCCCCCGGAGACCGGTGACCTGACCAACGCGGTCGGCGCAGCACTGCGCAGGGGCTGAAAGCCGGTGGAATCGCCGGCGTCTGTGGGGTCAGATCGCGCGGCGCGAGCCGACCGGCGGGCCGACCAGGTCCGGAATCTGTTCCGTCGGCTGTTCCGTCCTGGCGACCCGGCTGCGGTCGACCGGTTCTGCGGTGATCAGCCTCGGGTAGCTTTCCGGACGGTCGTACTGCAAATGCTTGGTGCGTTCGAGGGTCTCCTCGAGCACGATGCGGTTCGTCCTGAGCAGGTCGGCAATGATCAACAGAGAGAAACACAGCAGCGAGGCGATGAACATCGACGTGCCGAAGATCAGCGATTGGATGTGCCCGTTGCCGTCCTCGGTCAACCACAGCCAGCCGAAGCGGACGAACGGGATCAGACCCAGCAGTCCGAAGATCGTCCCGAGTGTCACGAGGATGACGAACGGCCGGAACATCAGGTAGCTACGGGTGATCGCGATACCCGACTTGAACATGTGGTGCCAGATGTTCTTGAACAACCGGGATTCGCGGGTCTTCGGGTTGGTGACGACCGGGATGCTGATGATCTCCAGCCGGCGGTTGCCTGCCTGGATGATCGTCTCCATGCAGTAGCTGAACTGCGTGATCAGGTTGAGCCGGTACAGCGCGGCACGCGAATACGCACGGAAGCCGCTGGCCGCGTCGGGCAGTTCGGTGTTGGCCGCCTTGTTCACCACCCGGCTGCCGAACCGCTGCATGACCTTCTTGAACGGCGAGAAGTGCTCGATGCTGTCCGTCTGCCGGTCGCCGATGACGATGTCCGCCCTGCCCTGCACGATCGGGGCGACCAGATCGGGAATGGCGGCCTGCGGGTACTGGTTGTCGCCGTCGGTGTTCACCACGATGTCCGCCCCGCGGAACAGCGCGTAGTCCGCGCCGTCCCGGAACGAGCGGGCGAGACCCATCGTCCGTGCGTGCCTGATGACGTGCGCGCCGAACCGCTGCGCGACCTCGACCGTGCGGTCGGTGGACCCGTCGTCGATGACGACGAGCTCGATCGAATCGATGCCGTCGATCTGCCGTGGGATCGAGCCCAGGACGGCCGGAAGGGTCTCCTCCTCGTTGAGACAGGGGACCTGCACGACCAGTTTCATGACTCTCCAGCGACGGCGGACGACGGCGATTTCGGTGACCCGCCACCTGGCACGCGCAACTGTGCGGTGGTGGCGACCCGGTGCCCGGAAGACGCACAGCCGGGCGTGGCGTTGCCTAAAATATCAATCTTCCGCCGCCGATCCCACCATGCGGACCGGCTAGTCCCCGCAAATCCGGGCGTCGTTGGACTGCTAGGTTCGACGGCGATGGACGTCAAGGCCGATTCCGACGCGCCCCGCGGGAATCGACGCCGGGCCCTGCTGCTGCGGATTCTCGGAATCGCGATCGCCGTGGCAGCGATCGCGTTGTGCGTGCGTGCGCTGGTCGACCAGTGGTCCGAGGTTTCCGCGGCCCTGCGTACCGCCGATCTGCGCTGGATCGGCGCGGGCGTGCTGTGCGCCGCGATCGGCATGTGGTTCCTGGCGTTGCAGTGGTTCCGGTGTCTGCGGGTCTTCGGAGTGCGGACGGGCCTCGGCAGGACGACGACCTGGTATTTCGCAGGAGAACTCGGCAAGTACCTGCCCGGCGGGATCTGGCCGGTGGTCGGCCGGGGCGAGCTAGCGCACCGCGGCGGCGTCAGCCGCTCGTTGGCGTATACGACGACCCTGATGTCGCTCGGATTGATGTGTGTCGGCAGCGCGGTGGCCTGCGTCATGTTCCTGCCGTTCCTGTCCGGTGATGGGCTCAGGCTCGGTTGGGAGTCCCTCATCCTGCTGCTGATCCCGCTCGGGATCGTGCTGGTCCACCCCGCTGTGCTCAGCAGGGTGCTGCGACTCGTCGACCGGCTCTCCAAGGGGCGCGTCGTCGTGCAGGCGCCGCGGTGGGGGCAGATGATCGGGCTCATCGCCGTGTCCACCCCCGCCTGGCTGCTGGTCGGAGCATCTTCGTCGCTGATCACCAAGGGGCTGGGTTTCGAGCAGCAGCCGGCTCGGGTAGCGTTCGCTGCCGTCTCCGCGTGGATCATCGGATTCCTGATCGTTCCGGTACCGGCCGGGGCAGGCGTCCGGGAGTTGATGTTCCTGGTCGCGAGCGGTCTCGCCGGCGGCCCGGCGGTTGCGGTGGCTGCGGTCTCGCGACTGGCCTTCGTCGCCATCGACGCGGTATTCGGAATTGTCAGCGTGCTGGTCATCAGGGCGACCGGGACGACCACGTCAGTTGATCGGAGCGTTGTCGTTGGTGACCAATAGCGAGGCAGCCGGGTCGGACACTCCCGATCTGCAGGGGCGGCTTTCGTGGGCGGCGAAGAAGACCTACGCCCGAACCGCCAAGGGAGCCGGCCAGGTTCTCACCAAGGTCGGCCTGCTCCCCGTCGAGCCGCCGGACCGGGACCGCAGGTTCAAGCACTGGGTGACCAGCCTCACCAAGGTGCACGACTCGCTGGCCATCGCGGAACTCGGCGTCCCATGGTGGACCTACCGCGCGATCGACGTGGTGGACGCGTGGCTGGTGAACCGGCCCACACCCATCAGGGTCTTCGAATACGGCTCTGGCGCATCGACGCTGTGGCTGGCCGAACGGGCCGATGAGGTCATCTCCATCGAGCACCACGCCGGGTTCGCGGGAGTCATCGGTCCCGCGCTCGCAGGCAACCCGTCCATCACCTTCCGGGTCGTCGAACCGGAAATGACGTCGACGCCGGCGATCGGGTCGGAGAAACCCGGCCACCAGCGGATGGATTTCTCGGCGTACGTTCACGCGATCGATGCCGTGCCCGGCTCTTTCGACATCATCGTGATCGACGGCCGCGCCCGCGAGGCCTGCCTGGCCGTTGCCGCCGACCGACTGGCGCCGGGCGGTGTGATCGTCTTCGACAACTCGCACCGCGGGCGTTACCGGAGAGCGATCGCTGCGACCGACCTGGTGGAACGACGGTTGCCGGGACTCACCCCGACCCTCCCGTACCCGGACCAGACCTCGCTGCTGACCCGCTCCGGGTGACGCCGGGGCCCTGCCGGGTCATCGGCAGGGGTTGACCACGCCGTCGAGTTCAGGAATAGACCGGCGGTCTGGCCGGCGCTTCGAGTATGCGCTCGCTGTCCGAGTCCCCAGGTCGTGCCCTGACACAGGACAGCACGGTGAGCACCGCCCCGGCAACGAGCAGCCCTGCGGTCAGCACCGCCAGTGTCGTGGTGAGCGGCCCGGGAAGTGGGAAGAAGCCGCCCATGGTCTCGAAGGCACGTAACCAGTTGGACGGCTGCAACTGCTCCCCGCGGTGCAGCCAGGTGTACTCCGCGGAGATGTAGACAGCCCAGCCGGAAACCAGCAGACCGACCGCGGCGACCAGCGCAGGCGCCCACTTCCGTGCCGGACCGAGGATGACGCCGGCCGTCACGGCGACCGGGAAAAGCAGTCCGAACACCGCCGGATAGACGTACCGCCCCTGGATGCCGGGGATGGCCATGTACGACACGAAGTGCAGGTAGGCCTGGTAGGCGATCATGACCAGCGAGGCGGACGGGACCAGAAAGGCGACGAGCACTTCCGGACGGCGGCCGCGCAGCGCGACCAACGCCACCGCCAGGGAAGCGAGCAGGGTGACCGTCAGGATCTTCACCATCGTCGGCGGCAGCTGAGGTGGTTCGTGCAGACCCAGCGCGCCGAAGAACCTGCTCGGGGCCAGCCCGATGATGCGCCAGTAGTAGTCCATGTCCATCGGAACATCCGGCGCCCTCGGCGAACCCTGCGCCCGGGCGAACTGCGCGCCCCAGGCATCGGGCTGGACGACACCGAACCGGATCAGATTGCGCAGCCACCACGCCGCGGCGCCGAGCGCACCCAGCACCAGGACCACGAGCACGCGGCCGGGGGGCCAACTGCGAGCCCTGATCGCCTGCACGGCGTAGGCGAACAGGATGATGGGCAGGATGAACAGGACCGTCGCCTTGGTCAACGAGCCGGCGATCGCCAGGCCCGCCAGGAACGCCGCGGTCCGCACACTCCGGTCACCGCGCATGACCTTGAGACAGAGAGCCACGACCGCGGCGCCCACCAGGATCGCCAGATTGTCGTTGTTCACGGTGGACGACACCCGGGCCAATCCGGGGACCAGGAGTGGCAGGAATGCGGCGGCGGACGCGACGGGCCCCCGGCCGACCAGCTGAACGGCGCCGTACCAGAACAGCAGCGGTAACGGCAGCAGCAGCAGGACGTTCATGGCACGGACGAAAAGGAAAAGCGTGTCGGCCGGGATGTCCTCGGCGCCCGGTATCAGCCAGGTCGCCGCCCCGATCAATCCGTAATACAGCGGTGGGTGCTGCGTCATGTAGTTGGACACATCACGCTCGAACGACCTGGCATTGCCACCGAGTTCGGCCAGCGACGGCCGTTCGTCCCGAATCAGCGGCAGATACTCGGCCCACGAGGGGGCCCCGCGTCTCATTTGCGTCTTGATGTAGGTGCGCTCGATTGCCCGAGCGCCTTTGCTCATGTTGATCTCTTCGGGGTCCAGGATCACCTGCCCGTGGCGAGCCGCGATCACCCGGTCGAACTGGTAGATCTCGTCGGGCCCGATCCCGACCGGGGTGTTGAGCAGGAACGACAGGCAGCTGGCGAAGAACAGGGCGGTCGCGCCCAGCAGGGCGAATCTGGTCGCAAAACCGTGTCGGCCGGCCGGACGATCGGTCAGCTGGGGGCCATCGGTCTCGACAGCAGCATCGGCGCTCGTCTCACCGTCGCTTGTCTCATCGATCGGCCGCTCGGGGTCGGCCAATTGTCGCGACGCCGGAGCGAACCGCTCCCCCGCTTCGTTGTCCACGCCACCCGCTCTCGTCAGCATCACGCTCTTGACATCCGTCAGATCGCGGACCGGTTCCTCCAGGATCCGCCTCGGCGCGACCGCGAATCCATCACGGCGCCCGGGCCAGCCTATCGGCGCCGTAGCACGTTTCGGTGCACCGCCGCCCACCGTGGGCGGTCTGCGGACGGTGCAGGATCGCGTCGGGCCCATTGCCTCGATGGCACCACCGACGCCACCGTCGACGACCGCCGGCGTAGGCATCAACCCCCGGTGTGGTGGAGGTAACAAATCCTCAATTCACACGGATGCGCGCGTCGTGCGGCGCGCCGGAATGTGCGCCATCACTAAGCTGCCGCGGTGATGACGCTGTCGTCAAATGCTGCTGTACGGAATCCCGTTAGGCCATCCGGTGATTCTTTCCGGCCCGATGTGCAGGGCTTGCGTGCCGTCGCGGTCGGGCTGGTGCTGGCCAGTCATGCCTCCATCCCGTTCCTGACCGGCGGTTTCGTCGGCGTGGACGTGTTTTTCGTGATCTCCGGATTCTTGATCACAGGCCTTTTGCTCTCCGACGCGGCAAAGGGTTCTGTCAATCTGACGAAGTTCTACTCACGTCGCGCCTTGCGAATTCTGCCCGCTGCGACCGTTGTGATCATCGCCACCGACATTGCCTCCGCGTTGATCTTGAATCCGTTCCGCGCGCGCCAAGTCCTCGACGACAGCCTCTGGGCGAGCTTCTTCGCCGCGAACATCAAATTCGGCCGGGAAGGCACCGACTATTTCAGCCAGGCGGACACGTCACCGCTCCAGCACTTCTGGTCGCTGGCCGTCGAGGAGCAGTACTACCTGATCTGGCCCGCGCTGCTGGCCGTCACGGTGTTCGTCGGGCCGGCACTTTGGGCGCGGGCCCGCCGTACGCGACGTCCGACAGGGCCGCCCGGACCGCTGCCCCGCGGACGGATCGGGGCCGTGTTGGCGGTGCTGTTCGTGGCCTCGCTCGCGTGGTCGGTCCAACAGACCGCACAGGAGCCGACCGCGGCGTACTTCTCGACGTTGACCCGGGCCTGGGAGTTGGTCCTCGGCGCGCTGCTCGCCGTCGGCGTTCCGTACCTCGGCCGGCTGCCGGAGACCGCACGCGCAGCCCTGGGCTGGGCCGGACTCGCCGGCATCGGGCTCGCCGCTGTCCTGTACGACGAGACGACACCGTTCCCGGGGAGCGCGGCGCTGCTGCCGACGGTGGCGACCGCAGCGGTGCTGGCCGGCGGGGCGCTGGCACCGCGGTACGGCGCGAACCGACTGCTGGAGCGGCAGCCGCTCCGATTCACCGGAGACATTTCCTATTCGCTGTACCTGTGGCACTGGCCGCTGTTGATCCTCGGCGCCGCCTATGCCGGCCACGAACTGCGGATCAGGCAGAACCTCCTTCTCGTCGTGTTCGCCTTCGCGCTCGCGACGATGTCCTACTACTGGGTCGAGAATCCGCTGCGGCGGGTCAAGCCGGTCGGACTGGCACAGCAGCGGCGGTCATTGCGGCTGTGGCCGGTCGCGGTCGGCGCCGTCGTCATCGTCGCGGCAATCGGTTTCGCGGTTCTGCCGAGCCGGCTGGGCACGCTGGGCGCAGCGCCGATTTCCGCCTCGACACCGGCCGGGCCGGCAGAGGTGAAACAAGCGGTGCTCGCCGCGCGGGCGGCGGAGCCGCTGCCCTCGAATCTCGAGCCGGACCTGGACGGGCTGATGGCGGACGTCACCAAGATCGGCGAGTGCAGCGGCTACCACCAGACCAGCAACAAGATCTGCCAGTTCGGCGACCCCAACGGCGACCGCACCATGGTCGTGTTCGGAAACAGTCACGCGGTCGCATGGCTGCCCGCGCTGAGCGAGGCGGCGAAGTCCGCCGGCTGGCAATTGTTCCCGGTGGTCAAAGAGGCCTGCGACTACCCCGGCTACCTCGGCGACCCCACCGGCCAGTGCGCCCAGTGGTACCGCTGGGCCCTGTCACAGATTCCTGCGCTGCATCCGGATCTGATCGTCATCAACGGGTACGACGCCGGCGACGGTTGGCAAACGGCCCTCGAGCACACCGTCGACGACCTCGAGCCACTCGGATCGCAGACGGTGCTCCTGTCGGACCCGCCCGGGGTCGGGGCGAAGCCGTTCGACTGCCTGCAGCGCCCGGATGCCAACCTCGGCTCCTGTTCGTATCCCATTCGGCCGGCGAAGGTCGCTGCCGATGAGGTGCAGGCCAAGATGGCGGCGGCGGCACACGTGGGATTCCTCAACGTCCGATCGTGGTTCTGCTACGACAGCACCTGCCCGAGTGTGGTGGGCAATCGCATCGTCTATGCCGACGTCGGTCACATCAGCGGAACCTACGCCGCCCACCTGGCGCCACTTCTGGTATCCGAACTGCATCTTTCCGGGTGAGTGGGATGTCGCTCGTTGCATCCCGCGCAGCAAGATCAGGGTGCGTCGGTCCGGCTCATGCGCCGGCGGCCCGTCGTTCTGTTCCAGAGCCGAGGGGGCCTCATGGCAGACAGTTCTCCGCGCACTGAACCGGTGCCACAGGCAACCACGACCGAGCCTCCCGCGGGTTCCGTCGAATCGCCGCCGGTGGTGGAGAGCTGGACCGGTGCACAGCGCCGCCGCGTGTTCATCGGCGTTTTCTCGGTCATCGTCGCGTTGGGCTGCTCGTCGGTCGTCATCGCGGCGGTGATCCCGGTGCTGTCCACGCCGGACGAGGTCAGCCATGTCGACTACGGCTACCAGGTCTGGCACGGCGACCTGCCCGTGTTCGAGGACGGCGTCGTCTTCCGACCGCCCGGGGTGAAACTCCCACCGGTTCACCTGGAGTCGCAGCACCCGCCGCTGTTCTACCTGATCATCGCGCCGGTCGTCGGCCCGCTGATCGACGCGGGGCACTGGCGGATAGCCGATCTCGCCGCTCGGGCGGTCAACGTCGCGATCGCGATCGCGTGTGTCCTGGCGCTCGCCTGGGCCGGTTCGATGCTTGCCCGTCGACGGCGCTGGGCGTGGGCGATCGCCGTACCCGCGATGGCCGCACCGATCACGCCCTTCGGCCGCGTCGGCGGGACCGTCTTCAGTGACAACCTCACGACGCTGCTCACCATTCTCGCGCTGGGCCTCGCGATACGAATCATCCGGCGCGGACCGACCAGGTGGTCCATTGCGCTGGCCGCGCTGGTCTGCGCGGCCGGTTCGCTCACCCGCGGGAACTTCGTGGCGACGATCATCGTGCTGACGATCGCGCTTCCGATCGGCGTACTCCTGAACCCGCAGGCCACCACCCGTGGCCGGATCTGGAAATCTCTGGGCGCCGCCACGCTGCCGTTCGCTGCCGCGCTGGTGGCGGGCGGGTGGTTCTACCTGCGGAACATCCGGTTGACCGGCCGGTGGACCGGTGGGCACCCGGAATGGTTCATCGCCAACCTCAACCGACGCGAACACACATTGTCCGAGCTGTGGAACAACCCCGGTTTCTGGTGGACGCAGTTGAACCTGCTCAAACGCACCAAAGACCCCGAGCTGATCCAGCTCGGCCGATCACTGCTGCTGGTGACCGCTTTCATCGGCCTGGCTGCGGGGGCATTCTGGCTGGCCCGGAGTAGGCGGCCGAGTCCCGCCCGTCCGCCGGTGGACGGTCCGCGGCTCTTCGGGATCGAGATCAAGCAACTCGCCGTTGCCGCCGTGCTCGCCGCTCAGGCCATCGCGGCCGAGGCCCTGCAGATCGGCTACGCGATGACGAGCGGCGCCATCCTCGACCGGTACCTGTTGCCGGCACTGCTACCCATCGGCGCCCTCCTGGCCGCCGGGGTGCTGGCGTTCGGCCGGCATCTCGCCGGGGCGGCGTTCCTGATCTACGGCTGCATCGCCTGGGGGTTCTTCCTGAACTGGGCCTGGCTCGAGCTGACCAAGGACGGCGAAGGGTGGTCCGGTTCGACCGCCAACGGCATCCCGAACGCACCGCTCTGGGTTGCCCTCGCGCTGCTGTGCCTTGCGATCCTGACGACAGCGGTGTCGCTCACCGACTGGACCCCTCGACCGGCACCCGTGCTCGCGCCCGCCCCGGAGGTCGACCCCGAACCCGCGACCGTCGGCACGGCAACCCACAACACTGCCGATCGTTCAGCGGGCCGAACACGCGCCGTTTGATGGCGCTGGTTGGGCCGGTCGGTGCTCTCAACCGGTCGTTCCCGGTGGAAACTGGGGATCCACATGGCAGAGCGTTCACGGCCCAGGAGCGGTGACAGTGACCAGCACACAACGCCGCCGGGCCCTGATCGGCGTCGCCTCGGTGATCATGGCAATCGCTTGCTCTGCAGCGGTGTTCGCGGCGGTGAACCCGATTCTCTCCACGCATGACGAGACCAGCCACGTCGATTACGGCTACCAGGTCTGGCATGGCCAGCTGCCCGTGTTCGAGGACGGACTCGTCTTCCGACCGCCGTCAGGCGCCATCCCGCCCGTACACCTGGAGTCGCAGCACCCCCCGCTGTACTACCTGATCATCGCGCCGGTCGTCGGGCCGCTGATCGACGCCGGGCACTGGAGGATGGCGGTCCTCGGCGCCCGCGCGGTGAACGTCATGATCGCGGTGGGTTGTGTCGGTGCCCTGGCGTGGGCCGGTTCGATGGTGGCCCGGCGACGACGCTGGGCGTGGGCCATCGCCGTTCCGGCGGTGGTCGCGCCGATCTCACCGTTCATGCGCGTCGGCGGGTCGGTGTACAGCGACAACCTCACCACCCTGCTGACCGTTATCGCTCTCGGCCTCGCGTTACAGATCATCAGGCGCGGACCGAGCCGGTGGGCGCTGGCTCTCGCCGCGTCGGCGTGCGCAGCCGGGGCGCTGTCCCGTGGCAACTTCGCCGTCACCCTCATCGTGCTGACCGTCGCGCTGCCGATCGGTGTCCTCCTCAACCCGGCTGCGTCCGGTCGGCGCCGCGTCTGGAGAGCCGTCGGCGCCGCGGTCCTGCCGTCCGGTGCAGCCCTGTTGGCAAGCGGCTGGTTCTACCTGAGGAACATCCGGGTGACCGGATCCTGGACCGGAGGCCACCCGGAGTGGTTCATCGCCAATATTGGCCGCCGGGAGCGCTCGGCACTGTCGCTGGTCGGGTCGAGTGAGTTCTGGCAGGAACAACTGAGCCTGTTCCGCCAGACAAAGGACCCTGCTCTTGTCGGACTGGGGCGGTCACTGCTCCTGGTGACGGCCGTGATCGGGCTGGCCGCCGTGGTCTTCTGGCTACTCCGCAGCCGGCGCGCCGAGACCGATGGTCCGCCTCCGGACGGTCCCCGGATGTTCGGGCTGGAGGTCAAGCAGCTGTCGGTGGCGGCAGTGCTCGCCGCCCAGGGCATCGGGGCCGAGGCGTTGCAGATCGCTTACACGACGACGGGTGGTGGCGTCATCACCCGGTACCTGCTGCCGGCACTGCTACCCATCGGCGCCCTCCTGGCCGCCGGGGTGCTGGCGTTCGGCCGGCATCTCGCCGGGGCGGCGTTCCTGATCTACGGCTGCATCGCCTGGGGGTTCTTCCTGAACTGGGCCTGGCTCGAGCTGACCAAGGACGGCGAAGGGTGGTCCGGTTCGACCGCCAACGGCATCCCGAACGCACCGCTCTGGGTTGCCCTCGCGCTGCTGTGCCTTGCGATCCTGACGACAGCGGTGTCGCTCACCGACTGGACCCCTCGACCGGCACCCGTGCTCGCGCCGGCCCCGGAGGTCGACCCCGAACCCGCGACCGTCGGCGCGGCAACCACAACGCTGCCGTCCGTTCAGCGGGACCCCGAGCACGCGCCCTCCCCGCCGCCCTGACGCGCTGGCCGGTTGGGCGCTGCGCGATCAGGGTTCGGCCGAGAACCGCACCCCGCCGTCCGGCAGGGTGACGCCCGGCCACACCCGCACGCCGGCCAGCAGCTCACACCGCTCGCCCACCCGCGCGTCGTCGCCGATCACCGCGTCCACGAGCACCGCATCGGCCCCGATCACCGCCCGCAGACCGACCACCGATCTCGTCACCCTGGCGCCGGCGGCGATGACCGCGCCGTCGAAGACGACGGCTCCGTCGACCACCGCGCCGGCACCGACGGTCGCGTTCCGGCCGATCGTGCTGCCGCCGGTCACTGTCGCGGTGGCGTCGACATCGGCGCCGGGCAGCAGCAGGGCCGGGCCTGTCGGCCCGGGCAACGCCCCGGTCGGTGCGACGCCGGTGACCAGATCGGCCGACCCGCGGACGAAGGCGGCGGGCGTCCCCAGGTCCAGCCAGTAGGTGGAGTCGACGTGGCCCTGCACGCGCGCTCCGGAATCGAGCAGGCCGGGGAACGTCTCACGCTCCACCGAGACGACCCGGCCGGCCGGGATGCCCTCCAGCACGCTGCGGCGGAAGACGTAGCAGCCGGCGTTGATCTGATCCGTCGGTGGGTTGTCGGTCTTCTCCAGGAATGCCTGCACCCGGCCGTCCTGGTCCGTCGGGACCGAGCCGAACGCCCGCGGGTCGGGCACCTTGACCAGGTGCAGTGTCACGTCGGATTCCTGCTGTTCGTGGGTGTCCAGCAGCGCGGTGAGATCGCACCCGGACAGCACGTCGCCGTTGAAGACCAGCACGGTGTCCGCGCGCAGGCGGTCGGCGACGTTGCGGATGCCGCCGCCGGTGCCCAACGGGACGTCCTCGACCATGTACTCGATGTCGAGGTCGAAGGCCGATCCGTCACCGAAGTACTCGGTGAAGGTCTCCGCCTTGTACGAGGTACCGAGCACCACATGCCGGATTCCGGCGCCGCGGATGCGGGACAGCAGGTGTTCGAGGAACGGCACACCGGCGGTCGGCAGCATGGGCTTGGGAGCCGACAGGGTCAACGGCCGGAGCCGGGTGCCGTGGCCACCGACGAGGACCACGGCGTCGACGTTCCGGTCTGTCCCGGCGGAGGTCGACGTGCTGGATGTGGACTTGCTGGATACGGACATGGTGGTCACTCCTTGCGGATCTGGCTCCGGGGGGTCGCCTGCCGGTGGCATCCCGCTGGTCGACGGTGGCCGTTCGCGGAGCAGTGAGGTTCGCGCCCGGGATCAGGCGACGAGCCGGCTTCTGACGTCAGCCGCGGGCGCCGGCGGCTTCCGCCACCGCGATCACGTACTGCCCGTACGGCGACTTCGCCAGGGCCTTGCCGAGCGTGAGGCACTGCTCGGCGTCGATGAAGCCGGCGACCAGGGCGATCTCCTCGAGGCAGGAGATGCGGACACCCTGCCGGTGCTCGAGTACCTGGACGAATTCGCCTGCCTCGAGCAGCGAATCGTGCGTTCCGGTGTCCAGCCAGGCGAACCCGCGGCCCAGGTCGATCAGCGAGGCCTTGCCCTTGTCGAGATAGATGTTGTTCAGGTCGGTGATCTCGAGTTCGCCGCGCGCGCTCGGGTGGAGGTTCGCCGCGTAGCCGACGACGTCGTTGTCGTAGATGTAGAGCCCGGTGATGGCGAGGTTCGAGCGCGGCTTGGCGGGCTTCTCCTCGATGGACACCAGCCGGCCGTTCGCGTCCTTCTCACCGACCCCGTACCGCTCCGGGTCGCGGACCGGGTACCCGAAAAGCACGCAGCCGTCAACGTTCTCGACGGCCCTGTGCAGAGTCTGCGAGAAGCCCTGCCCGTAGAAGATGTTGTCGCCCAGCACGAGTGCCACGGAGTCGTCGCCGATGTGCTCCGCGCCGATGATGAACGCCTCGGCGAGCCCGTTGGGCGCAGCCTGTTCGGCGTAGGTGATCTGCAGGCCCCACTCGCTGCCGTCGCCGAGCAGCCGGCGGAAGCCCGCGTTGTCCTCCGGGGTCGTGATCACCAGGATCTCCCGGATCCTGGCGAGCATCAGCACCGAGAGCGGGTAGTAGATCATCGGCTTGTCGAAGACCGGCAGCAGCTGCTTGGACACCGCGCGGGTGATCGGGTGCAGGCGGGTACCGGCACCGCCGGCGAGAATGATGCCCTTCATCGGCTGTCGGCCACTCCAGTCCTGTCGGTCGTCACTCCTGCGGCCCACAGTTCGGCGAACCAGGGCTGGGCGTGCCGACCCTACCGGAGCCCGAAGCGCCGAACGTGCCACTCGGTGCGCCTCCGGCTGCTCGGTTCGTCACCCGCCTACCCTGCCCAGAGACGGTGACGTACGCCACGCCACCACAGCTGCCGGAAGCGAGGCGGAGCCGGGAATGGGTCCACTCGAGCGAGCTCAAGCGGCCATCGACCGCGCCAGGGCACGTAATTCGCGGGCGATCTGCCCGGGCGACGCGACGTCCCCGATGGACGCGGATCGAACGATCACCGTGCCGCGATCGCTGATCGCCGCCTGCGACGCGGCTGCTGGACCGGCCACCGCCGACTGACAGCCCGGATCGACTGCACCGGGGTCACCCCACCCGGCGGTCCGGCAGGCTCGCGCCGGCCGCCATCTTCGCGGAACGCCCGGACAGCTGCGCCCGCGCAGCGAGGCCCGCCCGCAGCACCCAGCGCAGCGGTGCCTGCCACCAGGCCGGATAGCGCCGCGAGAGGTACCGGTACGCACTGCGGTGGTGGGCCTTCGCCATCGCCCCCGGCGACCGCTCGGTGGAGTGCCCGCCAACGTGCACCGCGTGTGCCGACGGGCAGTAGATGCTGGCCCACCCGGCCTCGGCGAGCCGTTGACAGAGGTCGACGTCCTCGAAGTACATGAAGTAGCCGGGGTCGAACCCACCCACCGCCTCGAACGCCGGCCGGCGGAGCAGCAGGCAGGAACCGGACAGCCAGCCCGCCGTTCGCTCCACCGGTTCGGCGCTGTCCTGCCGGTACTTCCTCGTCCACGGGTTGGTCGGCCACCACCAACCGAAGAGTGCGTGCCCGACCCCCGTGCCGATGGCCGGCAGGTGGCGGGCCGAGGGGTAGACGATGCCGTCGGGCGTGGTGATCAGCGGCCCGAACGCGCCGGCGGCCGGGTACCGGTTCGCCGCCTCGAGCAGTCGGTCGACGGACCCGGGACCGAGCACCACATCGGGGTTGATCACCATCACCCAGCCGATGGCGGGGTCGAGCACGGCGACGCCGGCGTTCGCGGCGGCGCCATATCCGAGGTTGGAGCCGGTGCGCACGAGCCGGACCCCCGGCCGCTCCGCCGCCCGCTCGACACTGCCGTCGGTGGAACCGTTGTCGGCCAGTACGACGGTGATCGGGCCTGTCGACGCGGCGGGCAGTGAATCGAGCAGGGCGTCGAGGGTCTCACCGGGCGAGTACGTGACGGTGACCAGCCCGATCCGGTCCCCAGCGGTCATTCGGACGCCATCGCAGCGGCCCGGTCGTAGGCAACCTGGTGCGCCTGCGCGCTCGCGGCCCAGGTGAACGATGCCGCCCGGTCCACCGCGGCGGCGCCGAGTTCGGCGCGGCGCCCCGGGTTGTCCAGCAGGTCCGACAGCGCCGCCGCGATGTCCCCCGCCCCGGTCCCGGTGTAGGCGACCGCATCCCCACCCACCTCGGGCAACGACAACTTCCTGGTGGTCAGCACCGCCGCGCCGCAGGCCATCGCTTCCAGCACTGGCAGCCCGAAGCCCTCGCCGAGCGTCGGGTAGACCACGACCTGCGCTCCGCCGAGCAGGCCGGGCAGCAGATCGACAGGCAGGTGGCCCGGCCGCAGCACCGTCATTCCGTCGGGAACGGCTGCCACCGCAGGCTCGACGCCGGAATCCCAGCCCGGCGAGCCGGCCAGTACCAACGCAGGGCGATCCGTCCTGGGCGTCATCGCCCTGATGTAGGCGCGAACCAGGGCCGGGACGTTCTTCCGCGGTTCGAGAGTGCCCAGGAACGAGATCCAGCCCTCGTCGCCCAAGTGCAGGTGGTCCGCCGTCGCCGCGACCTGCTCGGCACTCGGCACGCCGAACAGGTCGTGGTCGACGCCGTGGTACGCGACCACCATGGCTTCGGAGTCGGCATGCGCGAATCTGACCAGCTCCCGGGCCGTCGCCTTGCTCGGTACGACGCAGACCGCCGCCCGGCGGAGCGAGGTGCGGGTCCAGGCGCGGAAGAAGCTGCCCTTCATCCCGAGGTGCAGGCCGCGATCGGAGAAGAAGGTCGCGTCGTGCAGGGTGACGACGACGGGTACCGACGCGGCCAGCGGCATGGTGTAGTGCGGAGAGTGGATCACGTCGACGGGTAGCCGTTTGGCCAGCCGGGAGAGTGTGGTCTGCTCCCAGGCCAGCCGTGCCGGCCGGTTACCCAGTTCCTCCGCGGTGGTGATGATCCTGCTGTGCGGCGCCCGTTTCGCAAAGCCCTCCGCGTCGCGGTGCTGGCAGACCACCGACAGGGCCGCACCCGCCGCATCGAGCGCCTCGGTCAGGTTGTCGACGTAACGACCGACGCCGCCGCGCTCCGCGGGGATGGCCGTCGCATCCAGCAGGACGCGCGGTTCGGTCCGCAAGACCCCGCCCTCCCGCGTCATCCCATGAGCCGTGGTGGTCCCCCATTGTCCCGGAAGACTGGCACGGTCGCTGGCCGGGTCCGTCGGCGGGTCCCGCACCGGTCCCTTGCGGGTAGCCGGGACCGGGCGATTCCGGTGGTAGTTTTCCAGGCGCCGCAGTCCACGAGCCGAGGAGTCGCCGAGTGTCGAACGGCCCTGCCCCGGACGCTGAGGCGGGACCCGACGTCTCTGGATACTTCCAGACCCGGCTGGCGGCCAACCCGCACCGCACCGCGGTCTGGCAGCACATCTGCCGGTACATGCAGCGGTGGATCCCGGCCGACGCCGCCGTCCTGGAGCTCGGCGCAGGGTGGTGCGATTTCGCCAACAACGTCGCGGCGAGGCGGATCGTCGCGATGGACCTGGACGCCACCGTCACCAGGAGCGCCGCGGACCATGTGGAAGCGGTGATCGGCGACTGCACCGACCTGTCCCGCTTCGCCGACGGCGAGTTCGACGTCGTGTTCGCCTCCAACCTGCTCGAGCACCTCGAGCGGGAGCCGACGCACCGGCTGCTGTCCGAGGCGGCCAGGGTCCTGTCGCCGGGCGGGAAGCTGATCCTGCTGCAGCCGAACTTCCGGTTGAATCCGGGCGGCTACTTCGACGACTACACCCACGTCGCGATCTACACCGACCGTTCGCTGCCCGATTACCTGACGTCGGAGGGCTGGCGGGTGACGGACGTCCGGCCGAGGTTCCTGCCGCTGACGATGAAGAGCAGGACCTCCGCGCTGACCTTCCTCGTACCGTGGTACCTGCGGTCTCCGGTCAAGCCACTGGCCGGGCAGATGGTCGTCGTTGCCACTCCCGGCCGCGGCCGGTAGCCGTGCAACCGGCGACCAACACGGAGTAACAGCATGTGGAACGGTAAATCGGTGTCCGTCATCCTTCCGACGTACAACGAGAAGGACAGCATCGCCGACACCATCAGGGCTTTCGACAAACTCGGCATCGTCGACGACATCCTGGTCGTCAACAACAACGCGGCACCCGGCACCTCCGAGGAGGTGGCCAGGACCTCCGCGCGCGAGGTCGTCGAAACCAGACAGGGCTACGGTGCCGCGATCCGCCGCGGGTTGGTCGAGGTCGACACCGACCTGATCTGCATCTGCGAACCGGACGGCACGTTCAAGGCCAGCGACCTGAACAAACTGCTGCCGTTCACCGAGGAATGCGACTTCGTCGTCGGATCCCGCACCGTGTCCAACTTCATCTGGGACGGCGCCAACATGGGCTGGTTCCTGCAGTGGGGCAACTGGGCCGTCGCGAAGATCATCGAGATCCTGTTCAACACCTCCTATCTCAGTGACGTCGGCTGCACCTTCCGGGTCGTCAGCCGCAGCCGGGTCGCCGACATCGTGGCGAAGGCCAGGGTCGACGGTTCTTCGTTCGGGCTGGAGATGTTGATGCTGGCGGTCGTCGGCCGGGCAAAGATCGTCCAGGTCCCGGTCAACTATCACCCACGGGTGGGCGTCTCGTCGGTGACCGGCGACCTGCCGAAGACGATCAGGCTGGGGCTCGGGATGCTCGGCATGGTGCTGCGGATGCGGCTGCGAGCCCCCCGCGCGAGCCTGCGGTCGTCGAGCCACGTGTCCTGACCGGCGCGCCCGACCGCCCGGTCGGGCCCGTCACACCCAGGCGACCGGGCTACCCTCAGTGCGGCAAGCCGGTGGCCAACGGGGAGGGGCGCAATGATCACGTGGTTACGGGGCGCCGGTATGTCCCTGGCCCGGCAGTTCGCCAAGTTCGGCGTCGTCGGCGCCGTCGCGTACGTCGTCGACGTCACCGTGTTCAACGTCCTGCTCTACGCCGGGGCCGATCCCCTGCTCGACGGCCTGCCACTGGCCGCAAAGGTCACCAGCTCGGCGGTGGCCACCGTCGTGTCCTGGCTGGGGAACCGCTACTGGACCTTCCGGCAGACCCGCAGGACGCATGCGCCGCGGGAGTTCGGGATCTTCGTTCTGATGTGTTCGATCGGACTGGGCATCTCGCTGTCCGTGCTGTGGTTCTCCCATTACGTGCTCGGGTTCACCTCGCCGCTGGCCGACAACATCGCGGCCAACGTGGTCGGGCTGGCCGCCGGCACCCTGTTCAGGTTCTGGGCCTACCGGCGCTTCGTGTTCACCAACGTTGCGTCGCCCGGAGTCCTCGGGCCGGTTGGCCAGCAGCAGGTGGGCCAGGGGCACGCTGAGGGCACGGAGCAGGTCCTCGCCGGTCATCACCCCGCGACCGCACAGGACACGGCAGCGCCGGCGTCCTGATACGCCGAACGTGTTCGAGTGGTCGCGCCGTGCGACCGAACCGGAGTGCGTTGTGGTTGAGTTGCCCGGTGGGCGGCCGGGCGGTGCACGGGGGCGGACGGCGAACGGCACGCGCAGCGCGTCTCGTGGTGATCATCACGGCGTCGATGCTGGCGTCGATGCTGGGTCCCGGAGCGGGCTCGGTCGCCGCGCAGACGCCGTCGGAGGCCGTGGTGGCCGCCCGTACCAACGCGGCCAACAACGGGGTGACGTCGTTCATCAGCGTCGTTGACCGGGACACCGGAGCGGTGCTCAGCCAGACCGGCAACGCCGGCGCCCAGGTCGCCTCCGAGTCGATCATGAAACTGTTCATCGCCACCTACTACCTGTGGTCCTACGGCGGGTACACGAAAACGCCGCAATCGGTGCGGGACCGGCTCTCCTACATGCTGCGGTACAGCGACAACGACATCGCGACAGCGTTGTTCACCGCATCGGCGATCCCCACGGTGGCCGCCAACTACGGGCTCGGCTCCACCGGGAACGCGACCGACCGGGTCGGTCACTGGGGGGCCGCCCGGATCACCGCGAGCGACATGACCAGGTTCCTGTTCCGGGCATCGAAGGACCCGAAGGTCGGCCCGTGGCTCATTCCGGTGATGGCACAGACGGCCAGGACGGGATCGGCCGACGACACCGGATTCAGCCAGTACTTCGGGCTCAACGCACTGTCCGGCGTGCACGGGTCCAAGCAGGGCTGGGGCTGCGACAGCTACTGGACGACACCGCAGTGCGCCGTGCACTCGGTCGGATACACCGACCGCTACTTCGTGGCGGTACTGCAGCTGGGCGGCTACCCCGACCCAATGCGCTCGACCGCGACGACATCGGCCCGGCTGATCCAACAATCGACCCTGCCCTTGGTCGACGGCGCCTTCATCTGTGACTCGGCGAGCGGTGCGGTTTTCCGGATGGCCGGCGGGGCACCCGTCTACGTCTCCAGCTGGAGCGCCATGGGCGGACCCAAGCCTTGCCGCTCGATGACGCCATCGGCCATCGACCAGTTGCCCGACTACCCGCGGGAGGGCACCTTCCTCCGGGGTCACACCGGCGCCGTGTACCGCATCGCCGGCGGCGCACCGATCTACGTGTCCAGCTGGGCAGCGTTCGGCGGGGAGAAATCCGCCGTCACGGTGGACTCGGCGGCCATCGACCGGGCCGGGTCCGGCGGCAACTTCAATCATCTGCGTGCCTACCCCGCCGACGGCACGTTCATCCGGGGCACGCGCAACGGTGCTGCGTTCCGGGTGGCCGGCGGGGCCCCGATCTACGTGTCCAGCTGGGCGGTCTACGGCGGCGAGCAGTCGACACTCGCCATCGACTCGGCGGCCATCGACAACGCGGGCGCGGCGGGTCGCTGGAAGCACCTGCGCGCCCTCCCCATCGAGGGCACGTTCATCAGGAGCACCGACGGCGCCGTGTACCGGGTCGCCGGCGGCGCCCCGATCCGGGTGTCCACCTGGAATCCCTTCGGCGGCCGAAAGCCGACGACCATCGTCGACCCTGCGGCGGTGAGCCGGGCCGGCTCTGGAGGCGTCTGGAACCATCTGCGCGCTGTCCCGGCAGACGGCACGTTCGTCCGCGGCGGCGGCGACGGCACCGTGTTCCGGGTGGCCGGCGGGGCACCGATCGTCGTCACCAGATGGAGCGCGGTCGGCGGGACGAAGCCCTTCGTGCTCATCGACTCGGCGGCCATCGAGAACGCAGGGACCGGTGGCGGCTGGGACCACCTGCGCCGCTACCCGGCAGAGGGCACGTTCCTCCGCGCCTACCAGGGCGGAGCCGTGTACAGGGTGGCGGGCCAGGCGCCGGTCTATGTGTCCACCTGGACGGCGTTCGGTGGCCGGCAGCCCACCACCGATGTCGACGCGGCCGCGCTGAACCACGCCGGATCGGGTGGCAACTGGGATCACCTGCGCCGCTATCCGCTCGATGGGACGTTCCTGCGCGGGACCAGCACCGGAGCGGTGTTCCGGGTGGCCGGCGGTGCGCCGCTGTACGTGCCGTCGTGGTCGGCCTTCGGCGGCGAACAGCCTGTGGTGGATGTCGATTACACCGCCACCTCCCGGGCCGGTGCGGGTGGCGCCTACAACCACCTGCGGATGACGCCGGCGGACGGGACGTTCCTGCGCGGGCTGCCCGGCACCCGGACCTACCGGGTGCAGGGCGGTGTCGCCGTCTACGTGCCGTCCTGGGACCCGTTCGGCGGGCCGCAGCCGTTCACGCCGGTGAACCAGCCGACGATCGACCGGGCCGGCTCGGGCGGCGACTACAACCACCTGCTCGGCGTTCGCTGACCCGAACACGCTGTGGCGCACCGGTTGTCGGCAGCGCGAATTGCTCGTCAGCAGAAAATTGTCAGCACCAGGGGTAGACGGTCACCGCAGGGTGGGTAGGCCGATCCACTCATCGGCGAGGTCGTCCAACGTCCCCTGGATTCTCAGCCGGTCGACAGCGGCGCTGACGCAGGGGGTGAGCGGCGAATCGGCGGCGAGTACCAGATGGAACTGGTCGGGCTGGGAGCGGCCGCTGGGCAGCTGACCGAGGACCGCCAGACCTGCGGCCGGCTGCGCCACCTGCAGCGCATCGGGCGTCGGCAGCACGGCGACGTCGACGGCCCCGCCGGCCAGCGCGGACGCCAGCGCCGCCGGTGAGCCGAAGGTCAGCGGGCTGCTGACCCCGCGCTCCAGCATGGCCGCCTGCGCCGTACTTCCGCTGAGCACGCCCACCCGCTTGCCGGAGAAGTCGGGGGTGCCGGTCGCCGCGTCCGGTTCGCGCACGACGACCGCGTCGGTGATGGAGAAGTATCCGGTCGACAGGTCCGCGTCCGCGGTGGCGCCGTCCGAGTCGCTGACCTGGTCGAGGAAGACGTCGAAACCGCGCGCGGTGCCCTGCAGCGCCTTGGCCCGGTCGACGATCTCCCATTTCTGCTGCCCGCCGCGGAAGCCGAGCGTCTCCGCGACGGCGCGGGCGAGGTCTGCCTCGTAGCCCTTGCCGCCGGCCGGGGAACCGGCCGCCGGCAGGGCGCCGACGAACCACGGCGCCCGCGCCGGCGCGGCCGTCGCGACGATCAGCACACCGGGCGTTCCGGTGGCCAGCGTCGCCGGGGTGCAGTTCGGCAGCGCGGCAGCCGTCACAGGTTCGGCCGTCGACGGTGCGGCCGTGGGCGCCGGCTGCGGAGCCGCTGAGGTTCCGGCGGTGGCCGGCGTGCCGGCTGAGCCGACGGCCGACGGGACAGGCGATGACGGGGGCGGCGGGGATGTCGCCGGTGCCGGTGCACTCGACGTCACCGTGGACACCGAGACCTGGGCCGATCCGGACATCGACGTCGTCGGGTCCGTCGCGCTCGCCGCCCCGACCGCAGACGATGGCGTCGCCGATCCGGCCGGGTCGTCGGTGCTGCTGCAGCCCGCCGTCAGGATCAGAGCCGTGGCGGCCAGCGCCACGACGCTGCTCCGGACCGCACGAGCCACGGTCATTCCGGTCCGGCCGGCGCCGCTCGGATTCACCATGGCGCCCTTCCGGTTCCGGGCCCGGCGCACGTTTCCGGGGTACGGCTCGATGGACCGGGCACCGTCCGGAATGCAGCGTCCATGACGCCACCGCCCGGTCGGAGCGTAGCTGCCCGGCCCCGCTCAACCGGGTTCCGACCGGCCAGGATTTGTCCGGGACAGGCGCGAAACCGGCCTTCCGGGGCAACCGCCTGGTTACACTCCCCCCACTCGCGAGACCGGGAGGGGAGCCATGGTCGGCCTGCTCGCTGCCATGTCGCTGTTGCTGGCCGTCGCCGGGGTGGGCAAGGTCGCCGCGCCTCGTCCCGCGGCGAAAGCGTGGGCTGCCGCCAGGATTCCCGGCGCCGGATCGGTCGCCACACCGGCGATGATCCGATTGCTCGGGCTGGCCGAACTGCTGATCGCCGTCGCGGTGCTGGTCCTCGGCGGGCCGATCCCCGCCGTCCTGCTCAGCGTCGCCTACCTGCTGTTGACGGCGGTGGCCTGGCGGATGATCCGGGTGGCCCCGCACCAGGACTGCGGTTGTTTCGGACGTGCCTCCGAGCCGATCAGCCGCTCGCATCTCGCGGTCAACGGCGCTGGTGTATTGGTCGGGGCGGCCGCCGCCATCTGGCCGCAGCCATCGTTCGTGAGCGAGGTTTTGTCGCTCGGCGGCGCAGAAAGTGTCCTGCTGGTCGTGCTCACCGTCCTGCTGACCTGGCTGTGCTATCTGCTGATGACGGTGCTGCCTGCCCTGCTGCAACTACGAGCGAAGGTGGCAACGCCACGATGACCATCCTGATCGCCGTCGAGACCGCGGTACTGCTCGTCCTGACCGTGCTCGTCGTCGGTCTGCTGCGGGCCTACGCGACGGTGCTGCAGCGACTGCACCACCTCGACGGCGGACCCGCCGCCGCGGTGGCCCCACCGTTCCGGACGGCGGACGGCGTGATCGCACCGGGCGCCCGCGGCCCTGGTGTCAGCGGTCCGGCGGATATCGGTCCCATCACCGGCCGGGAGGAATGGGCCGCTGCCCACGACATCACCGGCGTCGGGCTGTCCGGTGAGGTGATCTCCGTCCGGACGGTCGCCGTCCCGCACGACACCGTGCTGGTCTTCCTGTCCTCCGGGTGCGCCGGCTGCGGTGGGTTCTGGGAGGACTTCGCCGAGCGCGGGGGGTCGACTCCGCTGGGCGGCAGCAGAGTCCTGGTCATCACCAAGGACGCCGGGGAGGAGAGCGTCACCCTGCTCTCCGAGCTCCGGCCCGCCGGGCTCGACCTGGTGATGTCCAGCGCGGCGTGGGCCGATTACGACGTGCCGGGCTCGCCGTATGTCGTGGTGGTCGACGGGCAGACCGGCCGGGTCAAGGGCGAGGGGTCGGGGACTTCGCTCCGTCAGGTTTCCGGGCTGATCCACCAGGCCGTCGGTGACGGCCGACGCGGCGCCCGGCATCATGACGATCCGGTGGACAAGCCAAGGTCGGACGCGGAACGGGAAGTCGACGTCGATCGCGCGCTGCTGGCGGCCGGCATCGGGCCGGGACATCCGAGCCTCTACGGGCCCGGCCCGGACCTCGCCGCGCACCCCCCCGAAACTCCGATGGATCAGCCGTTCCCGGAGACAGCGGCAGCCCGGCGCGAGGTGGCGCAGTGAGCGCGCCGGCACCGCTGGACGGGCACGGGTTCTCGGTTCGGCTGCCCGCCAGCTGGGAGGGCCGGATCTACCGCCGGCCGACGCCCGGCTCCGCCTTCGCACCCGACAGCCGGATCACCGGCTCGGCCGCCGACGCCGGACGGGCAGGCCTGTCGGCCGAACAGACCCGGGCGGTCGTCCACCTGGCCGACTTCGCACTACCGGCCGACCGCGGCGACTACGGATCCGGCGCCGTCGAGCGCATGGCGTCCCGAAACACGTTCGTCGCCATTCTCGAGTTCGCCCCGGAATGCCTGGGGACCGCGCTCTACCGGGCGCAGGGCATCCCACGGACGGAGGCCCGGCTGTTCAACCCGAACGGGCTGCAGCGCCGGATCGCCGGACAGGCCGGCTGCCAGTTCTTCTTCACCGAGAACGACCGTCCGATGTGCCTGTACGTCGTCATCGGGTCGCACCGTGACGCCGCCGCCCTCAGCGCCAAGGTCAACCAGGTCCTCGACGGAATCACGGTGGATGCGACATGACGATGACCCTCACCGAGCGCCTGGTGAACCGGATCAGCAGGAAACCCGCAGCCGACCGGACCGGCAGTTCACGGCGCGGTTTTCTCGGCGGCGCCGCACTGGTGGGCGCCGCGCTGGCCGTCGACCCCTGGGGGTATCTGGTCCGCCCGGCCAGTGCCTACGCATCGGTCTGCGGCACGGACGCCGGCTGCGCCGACGGCTACTCGGTGTTCTGCTGCACCATCAACAACGGCCGCAACAGCTGCCCACCGAACTCCTTCATCGGAGGGTGGTGGAAGGCCGACAATGCTTCGTTCTGCGGCGGAGCGGCCCGTTACTACATCGACTGCAACGCCTTCAAGGGCGGTCCGTGGCAATGCCGGTGCGCCGAAGGGACCTGCGACCAACGGCGGGTGGCCTGCAACCAGTTCCGCTACGGCCAGTGCCGGACGGACATCCCGGCCTCGGAGACCGGACCGGTGGTCTGCCGGATGGTCTCGTGCACCCCGCCGTGGCAGCAGTTCGCCGGTGTCTGCGGCAGCTCCAGCGCCACGGACAACCGCACCGCGACCCACTCCGCGCCGTGCCTGAGCGGTTCGCCGCCGATCGGGAGCGTGGACATCATCGCCGCGAAGGGGAACGCCGCCCGGATCGCGGGCTGGGCGCTTGACCGGGACCAGCCGGCCACCTCGATACCCGTCTCGGTGTACGTGGACGGTGTCGGCATCGGCAGGTTCACCACCTCGAGGGCCCGGTCCGACGTGAACCGGAAGTTCGGCGCGACCGGCAACCACGGATTCGATCTGACCATCCCGATGAATCCGGGCACCCACGCGATCAAGGTGTATGCGATCAACGTCGGCGGTGGGTCCGGCAACCCGGTGATCGGCAGCGGCTCGGTGAAGGTCGGCCGGCGTCCGGTGGGTCACCTGGACAGCGTCGTGCCGCTGAGCAACGGCATCCGGCTTCGCGGGTGGGCGTACGACCCGGACCTGCCGGCGACCGAGATCTCGGTGGCGGTGTACCGGGACGGCGTCGGCGTCCGGTGGTTCCCGACCGGCCGGGCCCGTCGGGATGTCAACACCGCGTTCGGCATCACCGGCAACCATGGGTTCGACATCACCATCGACTCGCCGCCGGGACGGCACACGGTGTCGGTGTTCGGCATCAACGTCGGCGGCGGCAGCGGCAACCCGCAGATCGGCCAGGGCACCACCGTGGTCGGCTCACCCCCGCGCGGGCACCTGGACGTGGTCAGCGCAGGCAGCGGGTCGATCCGGCTGCGCGGTTGGGCCTACGACCCGGACGCAGCCGGCGCGCGGATCGACGTCGCGGTGTACGTGGACGGCAAGGGCATCTCGCGCTACCCGACGACGGTGCAGCGGTCGGATGTCAACCGGATCTACGGCATCACCGGCACGCACGGGTTCAGCATCTCCGTCCCCGGGATCACCGCGGGCCCGCACACCGTCGCGGTGTACGGCATCAATGTCGGCCCGTCGGGGGCGAACCCGTTGCTGGGCACCGGATCCGTGGTGGTCCCGTGATGACCGCCTTCGTCGCGCTGACCCTTTTGGTAGCGGGGACCGCGGCCGTCCGCGGCGTGTGGTCCCCGTGCGGGCTGTCCATGGTCTCGGCGATCAACCCGTTCACCGAACGCGCGCAGGGGCACCGCTACTGGCTCACCGCCGCCTGGTTCATCGCCGGGTCGGTGCTCGGCGGGCTCGTGTTCGGTGCCGTCGGTGCGGTGGGTGCCGCGGTGCTGAATCCCCTGACCGGCGACCTGGCGACCGGCGACCTGGCGACCGCTGCCGGCATCACCGCCGCCGTCGCCGCTGCCTGCTGCCTGGTGACCTCGGCCAGTGACGTGCGGGCGTTCGGGTTCCGGCTGCCGCTGCACCCCCGGCAGGTGAACGAACGGTGGATCGGCCGGTACCGGCGCTGGGTGTACGCGGCCGGCTTCGGCGCCCAGATCGGCGCCGGACTGGCGACCTACATCATGACGGCGGCCGTCTATCTGGTCCCGGTTCTCGGTGCACTGAGTGGGTCGCCGGCTTTCGCGCTGACCGCGGGCGCCGTGTTCGGGGCGGTCCGCGGCGCGGCTGTCCTGCTCAGCGCCGGTGCGACCGACCCGGCGGGGCTACGCCGACTCCATCGACGGCTCGACACCTTGGCGCCGTGGTCGTTGCGGATCGCGATCGCCGTGCAGCTGGGCGCGGCCATGGCGTTCGGTTACCTCGCGGCCGGGGCCGCTGGGCTGGCCGTCGTCACGGTGGTCGGTGCGGGTCTGATCAGCGTTTCCCTCGCGACCGGCATGCAGGTGCAGGCCGGTCAGCGGGCCCGGAACGCCTCGATGCCGGCCCGGACCTCGGCCGGGTCGTAGCGCCAGTACGGATCGACGACGAGCCGCCGATCCCACCGGGCCCGCAGCACCCGGACCTCTGATTCGGTGACCGACCGCTCCCTGGTCTTCGACTCGAAGTGGTACAGCGCCGCGAACGGGGTCACCACGATCCGGTAGCCGGCCTGGGTGATCTTCATGCTGAGGTCGACGTCGTTGAAGTTGATCGGCAGCTGGAACGACATGCCGCCCACCTCCTCGAACACCTCCCGGCGGATCAATGCGCACGCGGCCGTCACTCCGGACACCTCCCTGGCGACCAGCAGGTCGGCCTGCAGCCCGGGCCAGTCCGCGGGGGCGCCCGCCGCCAGGTGCGAGGCGTCGGTGGACTGGTAGAGGTGGCCGAGGTGCTGCACCGTCTCGTCCTCGTACAGCAGTTTCGCACCGACCATGCCGACATCCGGCTCCACCGCGAGCCCGACCATCGCCTCGATCCAGTCCGGGGTGAGCACCTCCACGTCGTCGTTCAGCAACATCAACAGGTCACCGACCGCCGCGGCGACACCTCGGTTGATCTTGTCGGCGAAGTTGAACGGGCCGTGCTGCTCGACGACCCGGAGCCGCGAGCCGCAGAGCTCCGCCAGTCGGTCCAGCACCTCCTGCGGTGTCCCGACGTCGGCGACCAGGACGATCTCGTAATTGCCGTAGGTCGACCGCTCGAGCAGCGACTGCACGGCGTGCGTCACCAGCGGGCGGTCGGCGCCCCTGACGAAGGCGCGCGAGCCGCGGGTCGGGATGACGATGCTGACCAGTGGTTCCTCGGCCGACCTGCGGTGGATCCGGTACACCCCGATCGGATGGACCTGCTCGACGGTGCCGTCGACGCCGATCCGCTGCAGGTGATCGGCCAGCGCCCGGCGCGCCGCGTCGAACACCGCCGAGTTGTCCTCCCGGTGTGACACCGACGCCGGATGGATGCGCCAGTGGTAGAGCACCTCAGGGATGTGCAGCACCGCGCGCGCCTGCTCCGTCGCCCGCAGGGCAAGGTCGTAGTCCTGGCTGCCGTCGTAGCCGGGCCGGAAACCGCCCACCCGCTCCAGCAGGGCCCGCCGGTAGGCCACCAGGTGGCCGAGGTACATCTGCCCGCGCAGCCGTTCGGGCGAGAAGTCGGGTTTCCGGAAGGCGGCCTTGTACTGGCCGTCCGGGTGCAGCTGATCCTCGTCCGAATAGACGACGTCGGCCTCGGACGTCGCCGCGACGGCCTCCCGGAAGCGTTCCACTGCAACGGGTTCCAAGACATCATCGTGATCGAGCAGGCCGACGAACTCACCGGTCGCCAGCTCCAGCGCGGCCGCCGAGGTGGCCACGATGCCGGCGTTGTCGGACCGGGTGGACAGCACAATCCTGCTGTCGGCCTCGGCCGCGGCGGAGAGCGCCGCGGTCAGTTCCGGGTCGCCGGAGCCGTCGTCGACGAGCACCAACTGCCAGCCCGGGTCGGTCTGCGCCCGCACCGAGTCCAGCATCGCGGCCAGGAAGTCTGGCGGCGTGCGGTAGACCGGGACGAGCAATGAGAGGAAGGGCGTTCGTGGGTCGGACCCCTCGACCGGCCCGGCGGCGCTCACCGCCGTCTCAGCTTGCGCAGCACCCGAACCGGCAGCATCGCGATGGAGCCGATCCGCCAGGTGAAAGAGGCCCGCACCGCGCGCAGCTCCGAGTCCCGCTCCTGGCGTGCGGTTCCGACGTTGTGCTTGGACGCGGCGACATCGGCGAGCATCGAGTCGAGGGAGGCCCGCAACCGATCGGCTTCCTGACGGGCTGCGGCCACGGCCATCTCCGAATGCACCCTGGTCTGGGCGAGTTCGGCCCGCACTCCGATCAGCTCGTCGGCCAACGCCAGCCGGTTCATCCGTTCCTGCGCCAGGTCGGCCACGCCGAAAGCGGCGATCTCGCCCGCCAGCGCGTCCCGCTCCGCGGCAACGGCGTCCCGCTCCGCCGCGAGGGCATCACGGTCGGCGAAGACCGGTGCACTGTTCTGGTCCAGCTGCCGCTGCGTTTCCAGCAGGGTGCGGCGCTTGGTGTCCACCTCGCGGATCAGCGGCGCGAGCATCGCCTCGTAGCGGTTGACCAGCTCGACGGTTCCCGGCGTGTCCCGCTGGAGGATGACCGCCCATGGCGAGACGAAGGAGGCATCGACGTCCGTGCGACGGAAGAAGCCGTGCATCGCGAAGTCCTGCGCCCACTCCCACGGCTGCCGGATGTTGATGTGGGTGGACTCGGCGAAGTCGTCCGGTGTTGTCGACAGCACGATCACATCGGTCGCCGCGCACAGGTTGGCGACCGCGGTCCTGGCGTCGTCAGGAGACATGTGCTCGAGCACTTCGATGCAGGTGATCAGGTCGTAGCGGTCGCTGAACGGCTCGGTGAGGTCCTTGACCTCCAACCTTGGGGCCAGCTCCGGAGGCGCGCCGGCGATGGCGAACTCGGAGATGTCCCCGCCCCTGGCGTCCACTCCGCGTTCGGCCAGTGAGCGCACCAGGAAACCCTTGGCGCATCCGGCGTCGTACGTGGTGCCGGGGTGGAACAGCTCGACCAGCGCGTCGGCAATGCCGCCGAAGAACCGTTTCCAGTGCGGCTCCTCGTAGGTGTAGGGCGGCCCTAAATGGTCATGAAAATAGGCCGCCGCGTAGTCCGCAGACCCCGTCCCGGCGTCGACGGTGCTCGGTTCGGTCTGACTCATCAGTGTCCTTCCAGGTCGGCGATCGGGCCGCGCAGCAACTCGTTGACGTACGGGTCGGCCTGCAGGCTGGGACCCCATCGCCAGCGGATTCTCGTCATCTCCGTCGCCGTGACCCGCGCCTCGCGGGTCTGCGATTCGTAGTGGTACAGCGTTGCGTGCGGCGAGTAGAGGATCCGCAATCCGGTGGCCCTGATCTTCAGGGACAGGTCGACGTCGTTGTAACTCAGTGGGAATTCCTCCGAGAAGCCCCCGACCATGACGAAGTCCGTCGCCCGGACGAGCATGCAGGCCCCGGTGACGCCCGAGCGCTCCGATGTGACCAGCGCCCGGCCGCCGTGATCGACCTCCTGCGCGCCGTACCGGAACATCGTGTGCCCCGGCTGGCCGTGGTTGTACTCGTGGCCCGCGTGCTGGAGGGTGCCGTCGGCGAAGAGCAGCCGTGCACCGACCGCCCCGACACCCGGGTCGGCCAGCAGCGAGGTCAGCTCGTGCATCCAGTCCGGCGTCACCACCTCCATGTCGTCGTTCAGGAAGCAGAGGTAGTCGCCGGTGGCCGCCAGCGCGCCGGCGTTGCACTTACGGGAGAAGTGGAACGGCCCGTTGAACGGCAGCAGAACCGCTGCGCCACCCGTGATCTCGGAGATCTCGTGAAGGGCTTCGGCCGGTGTTCCGCGGTCGTAGACGACCACCACCTCGAGGTCCGGGTACCTCTGCTCGGTCCACAGGCTGCGGATCAGCTCCACCACGTGGCAGCGCAGGAAGCCGTGGATGATCGAGAAGCTGGCCCTGGTGGGAATGATCAGGCTCACCTTCGGACGATGCCCGGGTCGCCGTCGCACCCGCTGGCCGATCGGCCGGCCCGCCACATCGATCGGCAGCACCTCGACCTGCTCGCCCCGCTCGGCCAGCACCCGCTCGACAACGGCACAGCGGTCCAGCGGATGCCCGTCGATGAACGGGTTCCCGTCACCCCGGCTGCCGTGCAGGTAGAACGGACCGGCGAGGTGATCGGGCGGATCGAGCACGGCCGCGACCCGCACCACCACGTCGTACCAGTAGGCCGTGCCCGCCGACCGGCGGAAGCCACCGACCCGGCGCACCGCGTCCACCGGCAGCACGGCCAGCCGTAGCGCGTACGGCTGGGAGAGCAACCACTCGGGCGCGAAATCGGGCTTGAACCACAGGTCGACCACGACGCCGTCCTCGTCGAGAGCGGCTTCGTCGGTGTACACCCACGGGGCCAGGCCGAGTCGCTGCCGCGCCATCGCGAAGGTCGAGGGGTCGAGATGATCACCGGCATCGATCATGCAGACCGTGTCGGCCCTGACCAACTCGAGCGCCTGTTCGGCGAGCGCCCCCGGATCGGTGCCGGTGCCGCGAACGGCGACGGCCCGCGGTTCGTCGTCGAGCAGGCCCTGCACGAACCCCAGCGCGTCCGGCCCCGCTTCCGGCGCGATGACCAGGCACCACTGCCAGGCCTGATCGCTCTGCGAGCGCAGGGATGCGAATGTACGGCCCAGTCCCTCGACATCGGTGACGACCGTCAGCACCGCAACCAGAGCGGGGTCGGTCACCGCCCCGCCAGGCGCCGGGCGACGCCGCCCACCAGGGCACGGGGGCTGCGCAGTGTGTTGAGGGCCGAGATCGCGACGTCACGCTCGTGCCGTGCCTGGGCGACCTGGCCGAGCAACCTCTCCCGGTCCTCCCGGAACTCCCTCGCCATCCGGTCGGCCCGCGCCCTGGCGGCGCCCGCCTGCGCCTCCAGACCCGCGATGTAGTCGCGGAGCAGCAGCTGGGCGGCGGGCGGCACGGTGGCCAGCACCGCAACAGGGTCGAGGGTGTCCGCCTCGTCGGAGAGCTGGCCGTCGGTCGGCGGGGCCATGGTGTGTGAGTCCTCCAAGATCGTGACGGGGGGTCGACGCCGGCCGATTTCGACCCGCTGAGCTACGCGGTCATCATAAGAGGGCGCGCACCACGCCACGCGACCACACATTCGCCCGGTTGACCCGGCCTACGATGACCGTTGGCCCCACCACGGGCCGGTCGGCCCGTCGGGCCGCGAATCGGCTGGGAGGACGAGGCGCACCAATGACGTACGCGGTACCGGTCCAGGACGGGCCACCCGACCTGCCCAGCATTCCTGCAGCAGGAACGCGGAAAAGCACCGGCACCCGGGAGCTGCTCGCCAACCTGACCATGAGAGAGGTGCGTGCGCAGTTCAAGCGCACGGCGCTCGGCCGGCTGTGGTCGTTCATCAACCCGCTCGCCACCATCGCCATCTACTCGGTCGTCTTCGGCTACATCCTCAAGTCGCCGATCGAACCGGGCACCAACAGCGGGATCCACATCTTCGCGTTGTTCCTCGCAACCGCACTGATCCCGTGGACGTTCCTGTCCGGCGCCATCGTCGCCGGGATGGGCTCCATCGTGAACAACGCCGGGCTGCTGTCGAAGGTCTACTTCCCGCGGTTCATCCTGCCGGTGTCGACCATCCTGGCGATGCTGGTGACGTTCAGCATCGAACTGAGCCTGATCACGGTGATCATGGCCATCGCCGGCGGGCCGACGGTGTTCCTGTTCCTGCCCGGGCTGATCGCGATGATGGCGCTGACCGTGGTGTTCTGCATCGGGATCGCCCTCATGCTGTCGGTGGCGATGGTGTATTTCCGGGACACCCAGCACTTCATGAGCATCTTCATCCAGCTCTGGTTCTATGCGACGCCGATCATCTACGCGCAGACCCTGATCGAGTCGCTGCAGAATCAGATCTGGGCAGCAGGCTGGACATTGTTCGGCCAACCGTTTCCGCTGCTGACGCTGTACAACCTGAACCCGGCCACGATCATCACCGGCGCGTTCCGCGAGATGCTGTACGACTTCGCGTGGCCGGGTTGGCAGACCTGGCTGGGCGCCGCGGTGTGGGCGGCCGTCGCGCTCGGCATCGGCACGCTGGTCTTCCGGAAGTTCTCGGCGCGCGTGGTGGAGGAACTGTGACGGGGTCCGTCTTCGCCCGGACGATGTCGGCCAGCGGCCGAGCCGCGTCCACCGAGACGGCGGTCAGCATCCGCGGCGTCTCGAAATCGTTCCGGGTCTACCACGACCGCAACCAATCGCTGAAGGCCGCGATCCTGCGGCGCAAGCGGGCCACCTTCGAGGAGTTCTGGGCACTGCGTGACGTCAGCCTGGAGATCCCGGAAGGCAAGACCTTCGGGTTGATGGGGCACAACGGCTCGGGTAAGTCGACGCTGCTCAAGTGCATCGCCCGGATCCTGGAGCCGAACGAGGGCAGCATCATCTCGCGAGGCCGGATGGCGGCGATGCTCGAAGTCGGGTCCGGGTTCCATCCCGAGCTCTCCGGCAAGGAGAACGTCTACCTCAACGGGTCGATCCTGGGCATGAGCCGTCAGGAGATCGACCGGAAGTTCGACACCATCGTCGATTTCGCCGGGGTGGGCGAGTTCATCGACCAACCGGTCAAGAACTACTCCTCCGGCATGTACGTCCGGCTGGGCTTCTCGGTCGCCATCCACGTCGAACCCGACATCCTGCTGGTCGACGAGATCCTCGCCGTCGGCGACATGCAGTTCCAGGAGAAGTGCAAGGAGAAGTTCGCCGAGTTCAAGGACGAGGGCCGGACCGTCATCGTCGTCAGTCACGGCCTCGGCGAGATGCGCACCTTCTGCGACCAGGCGGCCTGGCTCGACCGCGGACGGTTGGTCGAGGTCGGGCCGGCCGCCGCGATCGTCGACAACTACATCGACGCCGGCCACCTGGCGCGGCCCGTCGCGTCCGGCGGCACCCGGCACGGCAGCGGCGAGATCATGGTCCAGCGGATCGAACTACTCGACGCGGTCGGCCAGGACGTCCGCCAGTTCAAGACCGGCGACAGGGTCACGGTCCGGATGCATTACAAGGCCCAGCAACGTATCGAGCGACCCGTCTTCGCCGCGTCGCTGCACTCGATGGAGGGTCAGCACCTCTGGTCGCACCACGCCTGGGATGCCCAGTACATCCCGCTGTCGCTGGACGGCGAGGGCAGCATCGACGTGGTGATCCCCGCGCTGCCGCTGCAGCCCGGCGCGTTCACCATCAACAGCTCGGTCGTCGACGAGTCGCTGAGCCACAGCTTCGACCAGTGGAGCAAGGCGGTGACCTTCGATGTGGCGCCCGGGGAGCCTCGGGAGTCCGGAGGCCTGGTGGTGATGAACAGCAGCTGGCAGAACCTGCAGCCGCAGACCGAACTGGTCCATCCCCAGCCGGCCCAGCTGGCCGCCGGGCGGCCCGGCGGCTGAGCCTCCTCCCGGTTGCTCTCGACCGGCGGCCCGGCCTTCCGTCGGCGCCGGCCCCCGGACCGGCGGCGGCGGCGCGTTTTGTTGCCGTGCGGAACGGTCCGCGGGAGTGACCGACCGGCTACAACCTAGGATCTGTCGGTGCGCATTGCCCTGGTGTCGGCCCACTACCCGCCGAACTTCGTGTCCGGCGGAACGCTGGTCCCGCAACGCATCGCCGAGGGCCTGGCCCGCCGTGGTCACCGGGTCAGCGTGTTCGCCGGCTCGATGGACGACGGTCACCGCGACCTCACCGTCCGTCAGGAACTGACCGCTGGTGGCGTCGCGATCCAGTGGACGACGATCACCGGAATGCTGGCCTGGACCGACCAGGTCAACTACGCCAATGACGAGATCGAGGCGGAATTCGCCCGCTGGCTCGCGCGTACCCGGCCGAGGGTCGTGCACTTCCACAACCTGCAGGGTTTCGGGGGTGCGCTGGTCTCGCTGGCCTCGGCGGCCGGGGCCGTCGTCGTCGTCACGATGCACGACATGTGGTGGTGGTGTGCTCGGCAGTTTCTCGTGACCCGCAACCTTCGTCCCTGCTCGACGGTCGTCGACTGCGGCGTCTGCCCCTGCGAGCGGACCAACACCTGGCTGGTGGAGCGCAACCAGCGACTGGCGAGCCACCTGCAGAACGCCGACCTCGTGCTCGCACCGTCGTCCACGATGATCGACCTGCTGTCCGCGAACGGGGTCGACCCGCAGCGACTGGCCCTCGACGAGAACCCCTCCCCCGATGCGGTCCGTGCCGCCGTCAGCAGGGAGCCCGGTGACGGCACGGTCCGGTTCGTGTTCGCGGGCGGCAAGCACGCGGTCAAGGGCGCCGGGGTCGCCGTCGAGGCTGCGAGGTCGCTGGACGGGCTCGACGGATGGTCGCTGGACCTGTACGGCGACGAGGAGACCGACCTCCCGCAGCACGTCAGGTCGCTGCCGCCGTACCCGGCGGACGAGGTGGCCCGCGTACTCAGCCGGTACGACGTGCTGCTGATGTCGTCGGTGATGCTGGAGTCGTACTCGCTGCTCACCCGGGAGGCGCTGGCCGCCGGCTGCGCCGTCATCACCGGCGACAACCCCGGTCCCACAGAGGTTGTCAAGGACGGGGTGAACGGCCTGGTGGTTCCGCGCGGCGACCCGGAGGCCTTCGGCGATGCGATGCGCCGGCTGGTCACCGAACCGGGGCTGTTGGCGTCACTGCAGCCGACTCCGGGCGAACTGCCGCTGCGCTCGCTGGAGGATCAACTGGACGGGCTGGAACAGCGATACGCCGACCTGGTCGCCGCCCGTCGCTCGGCGCCGGCGATGACCGTCGTCGACCGGGAGCTCCGGCCGATCCGGCGGGTGCTGATCGCCAGCGGGATCACCGGCGCGCCGCTCCGCTATCGCGGGCACCTGCCCCGGGAGGCGCTGTCGACCGTCGGCGTGCAGGCGGACGTGCACATGTACCGGGACGTGCAGGTGTTCCACGACGCCCGCGAGGCGGATGCCGTCGTCCTCTACCGGGTGCCGGCGACCGAGCAGATCCTCGACCTGATCGACATGATCCGGCGCCGCCCTGAGCCGGTCCCGATCCTGTTCGACGTCGACGACCTGATCTTCGATCCCGGGCTGCGCGCCGAGCTGGACCCGATGCTCGAGAAGGTTGCCGGGCTCGATCTCGAGCTGTACTGGCAGGGGATCCGGCGATACCGCACCACCCTGGAGGCGGCCGACGCCTACATCGGCTCGACCGACATGCTCTGCGACCAGGTCAGCCGGCTCACCGGGATGCCGGTGCACCGATGGTCGAACGGCGTGAGCCGGGAGATGGCCCGCATCTCCGACCGTGAGCTGCACCGCAAACGGCGGGCGGGACCCGTCAGGATCGGCTACCTGTCCGGCACCAACACCCACAACGAGGACTGGGCCTTCGTCGAACCGGCCATCCGCGAGGTGCTCCGCAGCCGGCCCGATGTCCAGCTGTGGATCGGTGGGCTGCTGGAGCCGTCGCCCGCCCTGGCCGAGTTCTCCGGGCGGATCCGCAGGCTGCCGCTCAAGCCGTGGAGCCAACTGCCGGCGGTGCTGCGCGACCTCGACATCAACCTGGCACCACTGGAACCGGGCAAGGTCTTCAACGAGGCGAAGAGTTCGATCAAGTGGCTGGAGGCCGCACTGACCAGGACGCCGACCGTCGCGAGCCAGTCGCAGCCGTTCCGCGAGTCCATCGAGCACGGATCATCCGGGATGCTCGCCGAGACCTTCGAGGACTGGACCCGGCTGTTGATCGAGCTGATCGATGACGCCCCGCTGCGGCACCGGATCGGCTACACCGCGCGTGAGCAGGCACTGCTGTCGCTCTCGCCCGCCCAGCAGGGGCATCGTTACCTCGAAATCCTGGAGAGTGCGCGTCGGTCGGTGGTCGAGAACGGGCACCGTCCGTTGTTCGAGAACTGGCAGCCCGAGGTGCTGTCGGAGGCGTACATCCTGCAGGTGCCGGACCGTTACGGCGCCTCCCAGGGGACCGTTCGCGGTGGGGACGCCCGGTCGCTGCGCCAGATCACCAGGGATTACGTCGACAGCGGGCGGAACCACCTCCGCACCCGGGGGGTGGCCGGCACGGCACTGAAGGCCGCGACTGTCGCCGCTCAGGTGCCGGCGAAGGTCGCGGGCCGGCTCCGGTAGGGCGGTCAGCTCGTGTGCAGGCGCCACAGCGCGTCGGCTGCTGCGTCCCAGCTGAACAGCGCCGCCCTGTCCAGCCCGCGCCGGCGCAGCTCCGCCGACGGCCCGTCCGCCCCGACCGCCCCGACCGCCCCGACCGCCCCGTCCGCCCCGTCGAACGAGGCCAACGCATCGGCCAGCGCGGCGCTGTCCTCCCGCGGGACCACGATCGCCGCCCCGCCCGAGAGCTCCACCAGTGCCGGCGCGTCGGAGCAAATGACCGGTGTCCCGGCCGCGAAGGCCTCGAGCACCGGAAGCCCGAATCCCTCCGAGCGAGAGGGCGCCACCAACGCGGTCGCGCCCTGCATTGCCGAGGCGAGATCTTCGTCAGGCAGCCTGCCCAGCAGCACCAGCCGGTCCGGACCGACCCCGGCTGCGGCGGCCAGTGCCGGCAGATCGACGCCGCCCCAACCCGGCTGCCCGGCAACCGCAAGCCGGGCCTGCCGGGCGGCCGGCATCGCGAGCGCATCGATCAGCACGTCGAGGCCCTTCCGCGGTTCGAGGGTCGCCACGCTCAGGAAGTAGGGATCGGCGAGGCCCAGCCGATCTCGCCTGGCCTGCGCATCCGGCGGCACCACCAATGCCGTCACGCCGTGCGGTACGACATGAACACGGTCGGACGCAGCCGGGAAGATGCCCGCCAGGTCGTCGGCGACCGCGCAGGACGGCACCACCACGGCCTTGGCACGTCTCATCGCGCGCCCGATCATCTCCCGATGCCAGGCGGCACCCCGCGGGCTCAGCGTCTCGGGATGGGTCCAGGCGACCGCGTCGTGCACGGTGACCACCGTCCGGCGCAGGGCAGCCGGGGCCAGCGGGGTGGTGGCGTGCACGGCCGTGCCCCTCACCCACGGCGGCAGACCACGTCGCCAGAGCCGGTTGAGAACCCGGTGACCGGCGGGGAGCCGGTGCGGCCCGTCCGCACCGGCGATGTGCGCGGCCGCCTCATCGCGGTGCCAGGCCGTCACCGTGCGGACCGTCCAGCCGGCCGGTGCGCCGGCGGCCAGCGCGGCGGTGATCTCCGATGCGTAACGCCCGGTGCCCCCCGGAACCGGCGCCAGACACTGTTCGACGACCACGGTCAGCACACCGGAACTGGTCCGCGTCGAGGCGGATCGGGGCGTCGGGGCGATCTGCTGGTCGGGCATGAGCGCGAATTATCCGTCACCCGGCCGGCCGCACCGCGCACCGCTCGCGCAATCCGGGCCGGCGGAGCGACCCGTAAGGTCACCGGTGATTCTCGGACTCGTGGCGCTCCCGATGGCGGACGAAACAGGAAGACATGGTGGACGGCACACAGAGGGCGAGACAGTGGACGGCACGGCGGACGACACCCCGGCGCGCAGGGACGGTGGGATGAGCGGCGGCGCAGCGCGGAACGGTCCTCCGGACGTGACGGTCGTGGTGGTGACGTTCCGCGGTGCGGAGTGGGTGTCTGAGTGCCTGTCATCGCTCGCCGCGCAGACCCTGCCGCACCGGTTGCTGGTCATCGACAACGCCTCGTCGGACGGCACCGCGGAATTGCTCCGCGAACTGCTGCCGGCGGAGCAGGTTGTCCGGCTGCCGTTCAATGCCGGCTTCGCCGGCGGTGTGGCGGCCGCGCTCCCGCTGGTCACGACCCGGTTCGTCGCCCTGTTGAACGACGACGCGATCGCCGCTCCGGAATGGCTGGCCGAACTCACGGCGGCCGCCGTTGACGACCCGGCTGCCGCCGCGTGGACCTCGCTGATGCTGCTGGCCGACGATCCGGGGCGGGTCAACAATCTCGGCGCTGCCCTGGACAGTCACTGGTACGGGGTGGATGCCGCGGCCGGCACCGCGGCCGCGGACGTCGGCAACCGGATCACCGACAGCTTCGGCTTCTCGGGCGGTGCGGCCCTGCTGCGGACGGCGGCCATCAGGGCGGTCGGCGGCTTCCCGGCGGACTACTTCATGTACTACGAGGACCTCGACACCTCCTGGCGGCTCCAGATCGCCGGATGGGCGATCAGGGCGGTGCCATCGGCAACGGTGCTGCACCGGCACGCCGCGAGTTCCGACCGGCGCTCGGAGATGTTCCACTTCCACAACGAACGGAACCGGCTGCTCACGTTGTTGCGCTGCGCGCCGCTGCCGACCGCGCTGGGCCAACTGATGCGGTTCGTCCTGACCACCGGCTCGCTGGCGGCCGGCCGGCTCGCCGGGCGCGCCGTCCCGGACCATGCCAACTTCCGCATCGGTGTGCGGGTGAGGGTGCTGGCGTCCGCCCTGCGCCGCTTCCCGCGGGTTCTCGCCGCGCGGCCGGGCACCGCCGCCGACCGTCGAGCGGTCGCACGACGGTCGCGGTCGGTCCCATAGGCTGCTCACCGGCCACGAGGAGGATCCCGACCATGTCGTTCGACAGCCGCAGGAAGATCACTGCCGCAAGCGCTGCGGTTGCCGGGTCGACCGGATGAGGCGGCAGCAGATCCTGGTCGTCACCGACGACACACTCGGTGAGCGGATGGCCGGGCCGGCGATCAGGGCATGGAACATCGCCGAGGCGCTCGCCACCGACCACGATGTCCGGCTCGCATCGACCCGAAAGGCCGAGGCCTCCAGCCCGCGGTTCGCGGTGTGCGACGGTTCCGGGGAGATGCTGGCCGGTCTCGCCAAGGGCATGGACGTGATCATCCTGCAGGGCTTCACGCTGCGCGCCCACCCGTGGCTGGCGGGTCTCGGCGCGCATCTGGTGATGGACATGTACGACCCCATCCATCTCGAGATCCTCGAGGGTGCACTGGATTCCGGCCACCACCAGCGGCAGCGCGAACTCGCCGGCGGGTTGGAGGCCCTGCGGGTGCAGTTCGTGCACGGTGACTTCTTCCTGTGCGCCTCCGAGCGCCAACGCGACCTCTGGCTCGGCTATCTGTCCGCCCTGGGCAGGGTCAACTTCGCGACCTACGCGCAGGACAGCACGCTGCGCAAGCTGATCGACCTCGCACCGTTCGGCATCGACCCGGCGCCCCCGCTGCCACCCGGCGCCGGCGGTGCGATCAAGGGCGTCATCGACGGGATCGGGCCCGACGACACCGTGCTGCTGTGGGCCGGCGGCGTCTACAACTGGTTCGACCCGGTGACCCTGATCGATGCGGTCGGCGATCTCGCCGACGAGCTGCCAAACCTCCGGCTGCTGTTCATGGGAACGAAACACCCGTCCCTGGACGACCTCTCGACAACGGTGTTGCGGCAGGGCGTCGCCCGCGCGGAGGAACGTGGCCTGCTCGGCAGCCATGTCTTCTTCCGCGAGGGCTGGGTGCCGTATGCCGAACGCGGTGCCTACCTGGCGGATGCCGACCTCGGCGTGTCCACCCATGTGCTGCATGTCGAGACGGCCTTCTCGTTCCGCACCCGGATGCTCGACTACCTGTGGGCCGGCCTGCCGATCATCTGCACCGAGGGCGACGAGTTCGCCGGCATCGTCGAACGCGAACGGCTCGGCCGGGTGGTCGGGGAACGCGATCGGAACGGCCTCGCGGCGGCCATCAGATCCGTGCTGGCCGACCCGGCGGAGCTGGCCCGCTGTCGGCAGGCGGTGGCGGCGACCGCGGAACGGTTCCACTGGGAGCGCACGCTCGAGCCGCTGGTCCGGTACTGCGCCGACCCGTGGCGGGCCGCGGACAGCGAAGGACCGCAGCGGCCGGTCGGCAGCCTGAGCATGGTCGGGAGCCGGCTCGACGACCGGATCGCCTTCGCCCGCGAGTACCTGCGGGTGAACGGCATCGGGCGGCTGCTGGCCGTGTCGGGCAGGCGGACCTTTGTCGCACTGGGCCGGCCGATCGCCCGCCTGCTGCCCGCCGGCCTGCGGGCCCGGCTCCGCCGGCTGGCGGGTTCGTGAGCGGGCGGGGCCGGGCGGGCGGGGTCGCGTCGTGAGCGGGCAGGGCCGCACAGCCCGATGATCGACGCGCTGCTCGACGGAACACCGTTGCTCGGAAGGCGGACGGGGATCGGCCGGTACACCGAGAACCTGCTCACCGCGCTGGTCGCCCGTCCGGACGTCGCGCCGCGGGTGACGGCCTTCACCGCGCGCGGCTGGCGGAGCCTGCCGTCCGCTGTTCCGCCGGGTGTCCGCACGCGGGCAGTGCCGGTCCCCGCCCGCGTGCTGCGGTTGGTGTGGAGCCACGCCGAGTTCCCACCGGTGGGATTGTTCGGCGGCCGGGCCGACGTCTTCCACGGCACCAACTTCATCCTTCCGCCGACCGGGCGGGCCGGTGGGGTGATGACCATCCACGACCTGGCCTACCTGGCCAATCCCGACACCGTCGACCGGACCAGCCGGGCACTCGTCGACCTCGTACCGCGGGGTCTGCGGCGGGCCGCCGCGGTCTGCACCCCGACCAGGGTGGTCGCCGAGCAGGTCCGCGACGCGTACGGCCCGTCGGTCCCCGAGGTGATCGTCACCCCACTCGGGGTGGACGAGCACTGGTTCACGCCGGACCCGGCAGCGACCGGCCGGGTGCCGCTGCCCGACGACTACTTCCTGTTCGTCGGTACCCGGGAGCCGCGGAAGGACCTGGCCACCCTGCTGGCCGCGTACCGACTGCTGCGCGCGGACCTCGGTGACGGCGCGCCTGCCCTGCTGCTCGTCGGACCCGCGGGCTGGGGGCCGCAGGAAGCGCCGGAACGGGGCGTCGTCATGATGGATTACCTGTCGCAGCCGGATCTCCGCTGGGTGACCGCGGGCGCCCGAACGCTCGTGATGCCCTCCAGGGACGAAGGTTTCGGGCTTCCCGCGCTGGAAGCCCTGGCCTGCGGAACGCCGGTGATCGTGAGCGACGTTCCGGCACTGCTGGAGGTCACCGGCGGGATGGCCGAGGTGTTCCCGATCGGCGACGCCGCCGCGCTCGCCGGTCTGCTGTCGGCGGCCGCCGGGTCGGACCCCGGAGAAGGCAGCGCGGCGAGGACCGCCTACGCCAGGGCTTGGACGTGGGACGCCTGCGCCGCGGCCACCGTGCGCGCGTATCAGCTCGCGGCGTCCTAGAACCGGCGCCCCGCCACCCTGCTCATCCGCTTCCCGGCGATCCGGCGAACCGGCTATCCGGCTATCCGTGAGCACGGCACCCGCACCACCCAGCCGGGGCCGGGCGGTGTCGCCACCTTGACCACCGCGTCGGGGGTGAGCGCACACACCGCACTGCTGCCGTCGACCGTCGACTCCCAGTCGACGGGGTTCACCGGGTCGACCGTCCGGACGCTGACGGCCATGATCGCGAGCAGCACGACGATGATCGCCAGGCCGGGAATGCGCCAGCGGGTCGACCGGTCGGCGAGGATCCCCACCGTCACCGGGATGGTCGCCACGAGCATGATCGACGCAGTGGTGGCCCAGCGGACCAGCGGCGGGTTCGCCAGCCGCTCGGGCGTCATCTCGCTGTAGAAGAAGTCCGGATTGGACCCGAGCACGAACGACGCGGTCCAGCTGAGCAGGGACCCGAACAGCAGCGCGCCGAGTGCGACCTTCGCGTTCAGCGGCCCACGGACGATCCCGAACACAGCGAATCCGACGATGACGGCGACGCCGACAAACCCTACCCACCAACCGATCTCCCGCAGCACGGCGCCGAGCAGAAGGGGCCGGTTCGTCCCCAGGGACATCCCGACGTTGAGGACGTACCCCTCGATCGTCGAGGCGATGGGTGGGTGGTCGGTGGCAACGGTGCGGGGCGCGACCAGCGTGGTCACCACCTGCCCGAGCACGCCGAGAAGCCAGCCGATCACCACCGCCAGGTTCCGCCGGGACTCGATCAGCTTCCAGATCGCCACCGGCAGGAACATCGCGCACTGTGGCTCGGTCGCGGTGCAGAGCAGCGCGACCAGGCTCATCCCGACCGCTCCCCACGCCGACCGCGGGCTGGTGAGCAGCACCCAGAGGCCCAGGTAGAGCAGGAACCAGTGCAGGTTCGCCAGATTCCCCAGCGCCTCGGCGCCGGCGATCGGTGTCAGCACCGCGACGAGCCCGAGCGCGATGCGGGCCGGGAGGAATCCGACGACGTCGCGGCTGAAGACGAACACCAGGCCGGCGACGGCGCCCACCACCAGACAGGCCAGCACGTTGACCGCCGTCGCCCACCAGGTCACCGGGAGGAACGTCATGGTGAACCAGGCGATGCCCCGCGGCACGAGGTGCTGGTAGCCGGCGTACGGCTCTATCCACAGCGACCAACCGCCATGGGTCAGCCAATCGCCGACGAACGTGCGCCCGTCCTCGGCATAGAGCTGGCCCGCCACCTGTCCGGGCATCCGCACCCAGGCGAGAACCGCTCCGACCACCGCGACCGACAACGCGACCAGTGGGCTCGTGCGAGTTCGCTCGGCGGCCATGGTGTCGGACGCACCATTGGCTGCCGGCGGAGCAGCGGCCGGCGGACCGGCGGCGGATGCGCGGGGTTCGCTCACTTGCGCCCCTCCCGCCCGTGCACGACTCCTGGGTGCTGACTGCAAACAGGTCCGGATCACGATAGCCAGGTGGCGACCGGTCCTCTGATGTCGAGTCCCCCGGCCGTCGGATTGGCGCGCGCCCCCATCGGGATACAGTGCCTCCCGCACCGGCGCGCCTCGTCGATGGTGTGCACTCCCCGGGTTTCTGCAACTACAACGCGAAAGTTGGCCAGCGATGGTAGGCAGCAGGGTCCTGGTCACCGGCGGGTCCGGATTCATCGGTTCACACCTCACGTCACGCCTGCTCGACGAGGGACACGAAGTTCTCGTCGTCGACAACTATTACTCAGGGAGCCGGTCCAACCTCGCGCACCTGCTGTCGCATCCCCGACTGGATGTCTTGCGGCACGACGTGACGTTCCCGCTCTACGTCGAGGTCGACGAGATCTACCACCTGGCCTGCCCGGCCTCGCCCGTGTTCTACCAGCGGGATCCCGTCCAGACCACCAAGACCTCGGTCGTCGGTTCCATCAACATGCTCGGTCTCGCCAAACGCACCAAGGCTCGGATACTGCTCGCCTCGACGTCCGAGGTGTACGGCGATCCCGAGGTGCACCCGCAGGAGGAGTCCTACTGGGGTCACGTCAACCCGATCGGCATCAGGTCGTGCTACGACGAGGGCAAGCGCTGCGCGGAGACCCTTTTCTTCGACTATCACCGCCAGCACGACATGTCGATCAAGGTCGCGCGCATCTTCAACACCTACGGGCCGGGCATGAGACCCGATGACGGACGGGTGGTCTCGAACTTCATCGTGTCCGCCCTCACCGGTAAGCCGCTGACCATCTACGGCGACGGTTCCCAGACGCGGTCATTCTGTTACATCGACGATCTCGTCGACGGACTCGTCCGTCTGATGAACACCCCGCCCGACGTCACCGGCCCCATCAACCTCGGCAATCCCCACGAATTCACGATGTCCGAGTTGGCCTCGACGATCCGGTCGCTGGTCGGATCCGAGGTGCCGGTGGAACACCATCCGCTGCCGTCCGACGATCCCACCCAGCGCCAGCCCGACATCACGAGGGCGAAGGAACTGCTGGGTTGGGTGCCGACCGTCGAACTGCAGCAGGGGCTGGAATCGACGGTGGAGTACTTCCGCCGGCATCTCGCCGTCGAGTCCGTCCGCTGACCCGACCGAGGCGCGACCGTCTACTTGACGACCAGATCGAACTTCTCCCATGGGCCGATGACCGTCCTATTGGCAATCAGCGGCATCGTGCCGCGCTTCTCCGCGCACACCAACCGATTGTTCGACATCGAACGCAGGCTGACCGTCCCGTCGGAGTTCCGGAGCAGGGTGAAGGTCTCCCAGGGGCCGATGACCGTCCGGTTGGCGATCAACGCCTGCCTGCCGTGCGCCTCGGCGCAGACGAACCTGTTGTTCGCGTACGAGCGGAGCGCGACCAGACCTGCACCGCGATTGATCACCTCGAACCGCTCCCACGGCCCGACCGCGGTGCGATTGGCGATGAGTGGCAGGGTGCCACGGGTTTCGGCACACACCAACCGGTTGTTCGCGCGGGACCGCAGGGTCGATCCGGTCTTGACCCCGCGAATACGCGCAGCCAGCGCGGAGAGCTCGATGTCCGGTGGCCGGACGTCGATCTCGAAATGCATGGCGTCCACCGTGCCCCGGTAGTCACCGCCCCAGTAGACGACGCCGTTGCAGTCGGCCAGGATCCTGCGGATCGCCGCCACCTCGCCGGTGGTGAAGCCTCGGCTGACCGGCGCGCCGTTGGGGTGCAGCTCCCAGTTCAGATCCATTGCCGTACCGGACGCGTGGTTCGACCACACGCTGGGATTGTTGACGTTCATCCGATAGCTGTAGCCGCCGCACTGGTAGGAGATCAGCTTCTCGACCTCGGCATTGAAGCGGCCAGCGACATACGTGAGCACCGTGGCCACGTCGCCGCCCTTGACCTGCAGCCGGATTGCCGTCCCCGGCACCGGGTAGGACCCGACGCCGATGGCCGACGCGGGCGATCCGACGGGCCAGCCGTTGTAGGAGGTGGCTGCCAGGGCGTTCGCTTCCAGGCTCTGGGCGAATTTGCCGGAGAACCTCGGATCTTCCGCCGGCGCGCCGTCGGCACCGGCATCGCTGTTCGGGGCGCCGGTCGGCGCGGCGTGAGCCACGCCGCCCATGCCGAGGGCGACCGCGCCCGCCGTCAGCGTGCCGAGTTGCAGTGCCCGGCGACGAGAGAACGTGGACATGCGGTCGTGCACCATGAAGCCTCCTGGACGAGGGCGCTGATCAGCGCGACTCATCGGGGAGGAAACGGGAGAAATCACTGTGAGTCGCTGACGCTTACTGACAGTATAAACCGGGGCTTTTTGAGCTTCACTCACCAACTGCGCTGCCGGCACGGTTCAGCGCCCGACATCGGGGCGTCGAAATGCACCGCCGGACGCGGGTTACGCCGTCATTCGGCGGCGAACGCGCCCGGGTTCTCCGAGATGCCGGAGTGCAGCGCATCCCGCCACGGCCGCAGCGGGGCCAGCCCGGCCGCCACCCACGCCGCCGGCGACAACACGGAGTAGGCGGGCCTCGGTGCCGGGCGTTGGAACGCCGCCGACGTCGTCGGCTCGACCCGCTCCGGGTCTCCGCCCAGCTCCTCGAAGATCGCCCGCGCGAAGCCGAACCAGGTCGTCTCGCCGGCGTTGGTGGCGTGCAGCACACCGCCGGGAAGGTCGGCGGCGGCCAGCTCCAGCAGCCCCGCCGCGAGGTCGGCCGAGTAGGTCGGGGTTCCCCGCTGGTCGTCGACGACGCTGATGGTGGGCTTTGTCGCCTCCAGCTTGGCCATCGTCTTGACGAAGTTCGAGCCCGTCGCGCCCCATACCCACGCTGTCCGGACGATGTGTGCCTCCGGGCAGGCGTCCAACGCTGCCAGTTCGCCGGCCAGCTTGGACGCGCCGTACACACTCTGCGGTCCGGTGGGGTCGCCGGGCTCGTACGGCCGGGTGCCGTCACCCGGGAAGACGTAGTCGGTGGAGACATGGATCAGACCGAGACCCAGCCGGTTCGCCGACTGCGCGAGATGGGTCGGGCCCGCGGCATTGACCGCGTACGCGGCATCGACATCGGTCTCTGCCGCATCGACCGCTGTGTATGCGGCAGCATTGATCACGACGGCCCGCCCGGTGACGTCGTCGGTCCGCGTGCCCACCTCGTGCGACCAGCGCAGGAATTCGGTCAACACGGCGTCGACGGCGTCCGGATCAGTGATGTCCAGCCCCGACGAATCAAACGCCTGGGCCGGGATTCTGGCCGCCGTGGCCGCCGCGACCAGGTCCGAACCCAGCTGGCCGCGGGCCCCCGTGATCAGCACCGACGTCACAGAGCAACTCCCTCGATTGGTGCAGGTGTTCGGGCGGCGGTGCGCGGTCCACTTCGGCGGACCGCCGGCAGATTCAGCGGTCGATCGCCGAGCGCGCCTTGAGCGGCTCCCACCACTCGCGGTTGTCCCGATACCAGGACACGGTGTCCGCCAGGCCCTTGTCGAACGGAACCTGCGGCTGGTAGCCGAGCTCCTGCGAGATCTTGCTGTGGTCGACGGAGTACCGCTGGTCGTGGCCGCCCCCGCGCGGGTCGATGATCCGCTCGATGTACGACTCGTCGCGGCCGGTGGCCTCGATGAGCTTCATCGTGAGTTCGGCGTTGGTCAGTTCGGTGCCGCCGCCGATGTTGTAGACCTCGCCCGTCCTGCCGCCCGCAAGCACGAGCGCGATGCCTCGGCAGTGGTCGTCGACGTGCAGCCAGTCGCGGACCTGCGAACCCTCGCCGTACAGGGGCACCGTGTCACCGTCCATCAGGTTGGTGACGAACAGCGGGATGACCTTCTCCGGGAACTGGTACGGCCCGTAGTTGTTCGAGCAGCGGGTGATCGCAACCGGGACGCCGTGCGTCCTTGCGTACGCCCGCGCGATCAGATCCGACGACGCCTTCGACGCCGAGTACGGCGAATTCGGCTCCAGCGGGTGCTTCTCGTCCCACGAACCACTGTCGATGGACCCGTACACCTCGTCAGTGGAGACGTGCACGAACTTCGTCAGCTTCGTGTCGAGTGCCGACTGCAGCAGCGTCTGCGTCCCCAGGACGTTGGTCAGCACGAAATCGGCACCGCCGAGGATGGACCGGTCGACGTGCGACTCGGCCGCGAAGTGCACCACCGCATCCGCACGGCCGACCAGCTTGCTGGTGAGCTCCGCATCGCAGATGTCGCCCTGCACGAAGTCGTAGCGATCGGAGTCCTCGACCTCCCGCAGGTTGGCCAGGTTGCCCGCGTAGGTCAATTTGTCCAGCACAGTGACCTCGGCGCCCTCCAGACCAGAGAAGTCGTCAGCCAGAAGGTGTCGGGTGAAGACCGACCCGATGAACCCGGCACCGCCGGTCACGAGAATGCGCATGGGAAGCCATTGTGCCGTACCCGAACCGGTTCCCTTGCATTGGTCAGATGCTGGAAAGGGGGTACACGCCGTCCCCTTGTCACCGGATCGGCGGACGCTCGCGGCTACCCTGGGCAGCGTTCCTGTGCCCCAATGAGGTCGGCATCGGGAGCCAGGCAACCGGGCATGTCCGAACCGCGTCTTGTGTGTGTCCTGAGTGGCAGTCGACGCGGTTCGACCGGGAACACGGTCCGGCAGCGGTGAAGTCTCCGCGGCGGACCGGAATCATCGGCGTGCCACGGACACCGGCACGGCCGCACAGGCTGTCGGGCAACCTTGGAGGAAGGCAGTCGCATGGCGAATTCGGACGTCCCGGATCCACGACGCGGACCGCGTCGGTTCGGACCGAACGCCGGATCCGCTGCCGCCAATACCCCCGACTTCGACGATTCGACGACGGTATACACCCCACCGCCGTACGGCGGGCCGCCCGCCGACCGACCCCGGCAGCAGCGCGCCACCCCGTCCGACCAGCGCCAGGGTGCCCAGTCGTCCACGCCCCGTCAGCCCCCCACGCCCCGGCAGCCGGCCGGCCCGCCGCCCGGCCCCGCGCCGACCGCGAAGTTCCCCGCCTACTCCCCACCGCCCCCGGACGCGCGTCGGCAGAATCAGCCCGGACCGGTGGCGCCGCCGTACAGCGGGTGGGCCGGGACATCGGTGCCGGCCGCCTACGGCGGCGGGCCGCCGAGCGGTCCCCCGCCAGGGCCGCCCGCCCCGCCGCGGCAGGGTGGTCCCGGCGAACCGCGTCGGCGAACGTCCGGTGCCGTTCTGGTCACCAGGATCGTCGCCGTCACGCTGGCCGCCATCGTGCTGATCGGGTGTGGGGTCGGCTGGGCGCTGACCGGCAGGTTGCAGTCGAACAGCGGGACATCGGACGCGGCCGGCAACGCCGGCAACGGCGGGGTGATCTCCGCCGAGGGAATGACGTTCCTGTTGGTCGGCTCGGACGCCAGGACCGACGCCGACGGTCAGCCGCTCAGCGCGGAGGAACTGCGGCAGGTCGGTACCGAGGACGACGGCGGGGGCATCAACACCGACACGATCATGCTGGTACACATCCCGCAGGGCGGCGGCAAGGCCACCGCGGTCTCACTGCCCCGTGACACCTGGATCGGCCCTGCGGTGATGGAAAAGGTCGTCGGGCCGTACGCCGACGGCACCGAGGGTGCCTACAACCCGAACAAGATCAACTCCTTCTACTCGACCGCCAAGGCCTATACCGAGGAAAAGCTCGTCAACCAGGGCGTCAGCGACCGCGCGCAGATCGAGCGGGAATCCAACGAGGCCGGGCGGACGATGCTCATCCGGGTGGTCCAGGCCTTCACCGGGATGAAGATCGACCACTACGCCGAGGTCAACCTGCTCGGCTTTTACCTGCTGTCCAATGCCATCGGCGGCGTCCCGGTGTGCCTGAACGCCGCCGTCAAGGACCCGTGGTCCGGGGCAGACTTCCCTGCCGGGCAACAGGAGGTCCAGGGCACCGCTGCGCTGGCCTTCGTCCGGCAGCGGCACGGCCTGCCGCAGGGCGACCTGGACCGGGTGCGCCGGCAGCAGGCCTTCCTGGCCGGTGCCGCCGACAAGATCCTGTCAGTGGGAACGCTGACCAATCCGTCCGCGCTCAACGACCTGGTCGGGGCCATCGACCGTTCGGTGATCTTCGACAAGGGGTTCTCGGTGCTCAGCTTCGCCGAGCAGCTCACCAACCTCTCGTCCGGCAACATCAACTTCGAGACGTTGCCCACCACCGGTCCGGAGCCCTCCACGAACGCCGATGCGCTGGCCACCGATCCGGAGCAGGTCAAGGCCTTCTTCGCCGCGATCGCCGGCGGTTCCGGGGCGTCGGCACCGGGCACCACGGCGCCGGCCACCACGGTCGATCCGGCCTCGGTCACGGTTGACGTGCAGGACGGCACCGTGGCGGACGGGGTGACCGCCCGCGCCGCGGACATCATCAACAGCGCCGGTTTCGGCCTCGGCTCGCTCGGCATCGTCCCCGGGACGTCGTCGGGCAACGAGACCCAGACCACGGAAGTGCGCTACCCGGCCGACGCGCTCGGCGCGGCGCAGCAGGTCAAGAAGGCCTTCGGCGTCGGCACGCTGGTGCCTGACGACGCCGTCGAGAGCGGACATGTACTCGTGGTGGTGGGCAAGGACCTGGATGTCCCGTCCGGGCTGCGAGCCCGCGCGGGCGCTCTCGCCCCCGCCGTCGCGGCTCCCGCTCAGGCACCGGTCCCGCTGCTGACCTCGGCCCGCGCTGCGTGCGTGAACTGATGACAACACCCTCCCCCGCCGGCGGGATCACCGCCGCCGTGCTCGGTCCGCTGCTGGCCGGAGACCCGCATCGGCCGCGGCTGATCTGGCACGGCGCGGGTCGCACCGAACTGTCCACCGCCTCGCTGGCGAACTGGTCCGCCAAGACCGCCGGCTTCCTGATCGACGAACTGGGCGCCCGTCCCGGCGACACCGTCGTCTGGCGGGTGCGGCGCTCCTGGCAGGGCGTGCCGCTGCTGCTCGGTTCGTGGTGGGCGGGCATGGTCGTCACCGACCTGTACGACCGGGCCGCCGAGTCGGACGCCGCCGCGGCGTTCATCGACGAGGACGACGAGTCCGGCGCCGACGAGGTGATCGTCGCGTCATCGCACCCGTTCGGAGTGGGCAAGGGCGCACTGCCCGAGTTCTACCGGCACGTGTCGGACGCGATCCTGCCGCAGGCCGACCGCTTCATCCCGCGCCGGCCGGATCCCGACGCCGATTCCGTCGCCGTCGTGACGAACGACGGCAGCGTCACGATTGCCGGGTTGCTCGACCGGACCGCCCGGGCCGCGGAGGCGATCGGGCCGGCCGGGCGCCTACTGAGCACCGTCGACCTCACGCTCCCGGACCGGGTCTGCAGCGCACTGCTCGGAGCGCTGGCAGCAGACGGCTCGCTGATCCAGGTCACCCACGAGGCCGCCGCGGATGGCGACGCGCTGGCCCGGATCGCCGCCGACGAGGGCGCCACCGCCACCTTCGGGGTTGACGTGGCCGGACTCCCCCGGCTGGGCTGATCCCCGCCCGACCACGGCGTCCAGTGCCACTTGTGCAGGGAAATCCTCCCGCAGGACGCGATGTGCCCTGCACACACGTCACTCGACCGCCAGGAGCCCGCCCCGCAGACGCCTCGGCACACCCGCCGCAGCGTCAGCGCAGCAGGGAGCGCGCCATCACGAGCCGCTGGACCTGGTTGGTGCCCTCGTAGATCTGGGTGATTTTCGCGTCGCGCATCATGCGCTCGACCGGGAAGTCGCGGGTGTAGCCGGCTCCGCCCAGCAGCTGCACCGCATCGACGGTCACCTTCATCGCGACGTCGGACGCCTGGCACTTGGCGGCGGCGGACAGGAAGGTCTTGTTCGCGTCGCCGCGCTCGGTCGCGGCGGCCGCTTGGTAGACCAGCGTGCGCGCCCCTTCGATCGCCATCGCCATGTCGGCGATCATGAACTGCAGTCCCTGGAATTCGGCGAGTTTCTTGCCGAATTGCTTGCGCTCCTTGACGTAGGCAACCGCGACGTCGAGCGCGCCCTGCGCGATGCCGACCGCCTGCGCGCCGATCGTCGGCCGGGTGTGGTCGAGCGTCGCCATCGCGGTGCGGAAGCCGGTTCCCGGTTCGCCGATGATGCGGTTGCCCGGGATCCGGCAGTTCTCGAAGTGGATCTCCCTGGTCGGTGACCCCTTGATGCCGAGCTTCCGCTCCTTGGTGCCCACCACGAAGCCGGGGTCGTCGGCGTGCACGACGAAGGCGGAGATCCCGTCGGCGGGCCGTCGCGCTGTCGGGTCGGTGACGGCCATCACGGTGTACCACTTGGAGACTCCACCGTTGGTGATCCAGCTCTTGGAGCCGTTCAGCAGCCACTCGTCGCCCGCTGCGACAGCTTTGGTGCGCATCGCGGCGGCGTCCGAACCGGCCTCCCGCTCGGACAGCGCGTAGGAGATCATCGCCTCGCCGGAAGCCACCGACGGCAGCACCAGCCGCTTCAGCTCGTCGGACCCGGACAGGATGATCGGCATCGACCCCAGCTTGTTCACGGCGGGAATCAACGACGACGACGCGCAGACCCGGGCGACCTCTTCGATGACGATCACCGTTGCAACGGCATCCGCGCCGGCACCGTCGTACTCCTCGGAGATGTGCACGGCCTGGAACCCGGACGCGTTCAACGCCTTCAGCGCTTCCACCGGGAATCGTTCGTTCTCGTCGACATCCGCTGCGTGGGGGGCGATTTCGGCCTCGGCGATCTCCCTGATCGCCTCCCGTACAGCCTGGTGGTCTTCGGTGAGGGTGAACAGGTTGGTCGTCACGGCAGATCCTTTGAAGCTCGGGCGGGCGCGGTCCGCGGTGGTGGAACGTGCGATGCAGGGCTGCGCACAGTGCGGTGGACACAGTGCGGTCGAGCCCAGAGCGGTGATGCAACTGCGGTGATGCAACTGCGGTGATGCAACTGCGGTGATGCCCGAGCAGTGATGTTCGAGCAGTGATGTTCGAGCGGTGATGCGACTCGACGCCGCCCGGCGTCAGCGCCCGCCGGGCAGAGGGCGAGTGTTACCCGCGAGTAACAACTTGATCGTAGCCCCGACCGCAACAGAACGGCCGCCCAGACGGGCCGGCGCGCAGCCCGCGGCTGGTGGCCGGTTCGCTCGAGAGGAGCCGGCGTGCAGCCCGCGGCTAGTGACCGGTTCGCTCGCGGAGGCCGTCGTGCTTGGCCAGCACCGCGGCCTGCAGGTCGCCGGCGAAAGCAGTCAGTTGCGGAGTCAGTCTTCGCCCCAACGGATCCGGCGAACTGGCCAGTATGCGCACGGCCAGCAGGCCGGCGTTCCGGGCGCCGCCGATCGATACGCACGCGACCGGGATCCCGGCCGGCATCTGCACGATCGACAGCAACGAATCCATCCCGTCGAGGGTGGCCAACGGTACCGGCACGCCGATCACCGGCAGCACCGTCGCCGAGGCGACCATCCCCGGCAGGTGCGCGGCGCCGCCGGCTCCGGCGATGATCACCCGCAGGCCGCGCGCGGCGGCCGACGACGCGTAATCCAGCATCCGCTGCGGGGTCCGGTGCGCCGACACGACACCGACTTCGTACGCAACGCCGAACTCGTCCAGCAGGCCGCCCGCGGCGGACATCACCGGCCAGTCGGAATCGGAACCCATGATCAGACCGACGACCGTGGACTCGGCTCCGGCCGACGCTGAACCGTGTGACGTCACGGCGAGGACTCTCCCACGACCGCGGGCTCACCAGCGGAATCCGAGCCAATGCCATCCGAGCCAACGCCATCCGAGCCAGCGGGACTCACACCTGCACTGTCCACACCCGAGCGCTCGTCACCCGGGTGGACGTCCGTGCTGGGACCGTTGGGCCCGTCGCCTGCGTCGGCCACCAGCACCTCGGCGCGGTCCGGCTCACCGTGAATCGAGTAGCCGTCCAGCCACTTCCCATCACCCAGCCAGGCCGCCGCGAGCCTGGCCTTTCGACGCAGTTCGCCCAGATCCGAGCCGATGACGTTCACGTGGCCCAGCTTGCGGCCCGGCCGGAAGGCCTTGCCGTACAGGTGCACCTTGATCTCCGGGAACCGGGCGGCCAGATGATGGACCCGCTCGTCCATGCCCATCGCCGGCCGGCTGTCCGCCGACGGATCCCCGGCGGGCGGGTCGATCGACGAGCCGCCCAGCACGTTTCCCATCACGGTGAACGGCGCGATCTTGTCGGTGCGGCCGAGTGGGTAGTCCAGGACGGCCCGCAGATGCTGTTCGAACTGGCTGGTCACCGAGCCATCCATCGTCCAATGACCGGAATTGTGCGGGCGCATGGCAAGTTCGTTGACCATCAGGCCGTTCGGCGCCGACGGGGTGGGCGCCACCTGGAACAGCTCGACGGCCAGCACGCCGACCACTCCCAGGTCGGCGGCGATCCGCAGCGCCAATCCAGTCGCCGCGGCCGCGGTGTCGTCGTCCAGGCCCGCAGCGGGAGCGATCACCTCGACGCAGATCCCCTGCTGCTGAACGGTTTCCACCACCGGCCAGGCAGCCGCCTGGCCGAACGGCGAGCGGGCGATCACCGCCGCGAGTTCCCGCTGGAGCGGCACGAACGCCTCCAGCAGCAGGGTGCCGGTGCTGGGCAACGACTCCCCGGGAATGCTCTCCGCGGAGTCGACGACCCAGACGCCGCGGCCGTCGTACCCGCCGCGGGCGGTCTTCACGACCACCGGCCAGCCCTGGTCCGCACCGAAGGCGGTGACGGCATCGCGGACCGCGTCGGCCGAACCATCCGGCTCCACCACGACGAACGCGGGAACCGGGATGCCGAGTTCGGCGAGCTTCGCCCGCATCAGGGACTTGTCCTGCGCGTACTGGAGCGCGTCCGCCCCCGGGTACACGGCGTGGCCCTCGGCGGCGAGCGCCCGGATGTGGTGGCCGGGCACGTGTTCGTGATCGAAGGTGACGACGTCGCAGTCCGTGGCGAACGCCCGCAGGGCGTCGAGGTCGGTGTGCTCGCCGAGCATCACGTCGGGGGTGATGAGTGCGGCGCAGTCGTCCGCCGAGACAGACAGCACGCGCAGCGACTGGCCGAGCGGGATCGCCGCCTGATGCGTCATCCGCGCCAGTTGCCCGCCGCCCACCATTCCGACTCTGGGCATTCCAGTCCGCGGGTCCACGACGACGAATGATAATCGGCCCGCGGACCAGGCCGGTCCGCTCGCTGCCGGGTGGGCGGGCAGCGCGTCAGCAGCAGGCAGCAGTGGGTGGCTTGCCGGGTGGGTGACAGACGGTTGCTCCAGGCGCGGTCTTGGCGCCGCGGTGATCATCCCGCTCCCCGGGCCGGACTTCGGGCCCACTGAGTGCGGAACGATCACCGCGGCGGCTACAGGCGTCCACCCCGACGCCTGCTCACCCTCCCCGGGTTCTCCCCACGGCGTCCCCTCTTACGCCATGGGTAGTTCTTTGGCGCGGCGCTGCCCTGAGTGCCGCGTGCCTGGTCATCGACCGAGCTCCTGGATCAACGCGACCCCCAACGACTGGGTATCGGGCAGACTCTCGATCCACACCCGCGGCACCGGGCCGAGGAACGGTTCTGTCTTGGCCAGCCGGTCGCCGATCATCCCGGCCAGCAACTGGGACTTGCGGGCAAGCATCGGCTCGCGCTCGGTCAGCACGACCGCCATGTGGTCGGCCAACCGCGCAAGAGTCTGTTCACCGTCGAAGACCGTCCGCATCGCGTCGCCGGCGAGCAGCAACGGGGTCACCCGGTCCCAGCCGATCCGTCCGGTCAGGTCGACGCTCACCACGACGAGCGCGTGGCTGCTGGAGACCGAAGTGCCTGCGACGTCAGCGCCGCGATAGACCTCGCCGAGCCGGATTCTGAGATAGTCGAGGGAAACGAGCCCGGTCAGCGGGTCGAACACCGAGGGTGTCGGCGCCATCATCCGATCGGCCCAACCCAGCGAGCTCGCGCGTTGCAGTACATCCGCAGCGGCGCCCTGCATCACCAGGATGAGGCCGTCGATATCCGCCAAGGTCTCACCCAGCGAGATCCCTGCGGAGGCGCGCGCCGCACCCAGCCGCTCGGCGGCAGGCCAGAGAAACTCACCACGGACGCAGGCGTCGCACAGTGCCTCGACCGCTGGGTCGAACCAGTCGGAGGCAAAGCTCCAGCCTGCGCTGCTGGACTGTTCGAACCACCTGCGCTGCAGATCAGGGCTGGTCATCGGGGTTGTGCTCGGGATGAAGTCCATCGCCGGGAGCCTCCCCCTTCCGCTGGTCGGACGCTGCACGAACCTCTCGGAACGCAGCACGGGCGAGGTCACCGGCGCGTTCTGTAGATGAGACGTCGCTCTTCCGTGTCCATCACGCGGTTGTTGGAAAGAAGTTTTCCGACTTTGCGTGACGGCGGCCCGCCCGACGGAGGTCAGCACCCACCATTAGGCCGTTCAGGGCATAGCCATGAAGACTGTGGGACCGGGTGGGGGCTTGAATGCGGGGTTGTGGTCCACAATGACCGGGCGACGTTGTGTGACGCTGTCGCGGCGATGTCGGCACGAACGGCGGTTCCCAGCGCGAGCGGTCCCTTCCGGGGCCGTCACCGGCGGAACTGCAGCAGGCAGGGGTGGCGTGACGGCGCGGGGGCCGGGTCGTCAACCAAGGGGCAGTGCTGTGCGGTCGACGATGCCCCGGCGGTGCGACAAACGAGCAGCACAGTAGAACGAGCAACACCGGACATTCGGCCGGGCGGAGCGGCAAGAACCGAAAGGGGAGAGTGCAGTGCCGGACCAGGACGCTGACGAGTACGTCGTCAGCGACCCTGAACTGATCACCAGGGTCCGCACCGGGGATAGGGAGGCGTTCGGCGAGCTGTACCGCCGGCACTCCGGTCCGGCCACCGTGTTGTCCCGCCAGTTCGCCCGCTCCCCCTCCGAGTCCGACGACCTGGTGTCCGAGTCGTTCGCCCGGGTGCTGGACAACCTCCTGGCCGGCAAGGGCCCTGACACCGCGTTCCGGGCGTACCTGTTCACCACCATCCGCAACACCGCCTACGACAAGACGCGCAAGGACAAACGGCTCCACTTCACCGACGACATGAGCACGCATGACGTTCCCGTCCTGGGTGCCGACCCGGTGTTGGCCAGGATGGAGAACGGGCTGGTCGCCACGGCCTTCGCCCAGTTGCCCGAGCGCTGGCAGGCGGTGCTCTGGCACACGCAGGTGGAGGGCGAGTCACCGGCAACGGTCGGCGCGATGCTCGGGATGGCGCCGGGCGCGGTGTCGTCGTTGGCGTTCCGGGCACGGGAGGGACTCCGCGAGGCCTACCTCCAGGCTCACCTCGCCGAGACGGCGGCCGACCGGTGCCGGTCCACCGTCGAGCGGCTCGGCGCCTGGACCCGCGGGGGCCTGTCCAAGCGCGAGAAGGCCCAGGTGGACGCGCATCTCGAGGAGTGTGATCGCTGCCGCGCGCTCGGCGTCGAGCTCAACGAGGTCAACCACGGACTGCGCGGACTGCTTGCGCCGCTGCTGTTGGGTGGAGCCGCGGCCGGCTATGTCGCGACGCTGGGCCCGGTCGCCCCACTGGCGGCGCCAGGTGCGCTGCTGGCCGGTGGCGCCGGTTCAGTGGCCACCGCGGGTGGGGCAGCGGGCGGAACCTCGGCCGCCGGTACCGGTGCGGGAGCCGGCGCAGGAGCGGCGGCAGGAACCGGGGCCGCGGGAAGTGTCGGTTCGGTCGGCGCAGGCGCTGGGGCCGGCGCGGCCGGAGCAGCGGGAGCGGCCGGCGGCGGGACCGCGGTCGGTGCCGGCGCCGCAGGAACAGCGGGAGCGGCGGCCGCGAGCGGGGTGGCCGCGTCCGCTGCGGGCACGACTGCTGCCGGCACAACTGCTGCCGGCGCTGCCGCGGCGGCCGCTGCTGCCGGTGCGACGACCGTCGGGATGTCCGCGGTGGCCCACGCATCGGGGACAGGGACTGCCGGCGGGACCGGCGCCGGCGTCGCTGCCGGCACCGGCGGCGCGGCAGGAACCGGGAGCGTCGCCGGCGGTGCCGTCGGCGTCGGCGCAGGAACAGGCGGAGCGGGTGCGGCAGGGGCTGGAGCGGCCGGCGCAGGAGCAGCCGGGGCCGGGGCAACAGCGACAGCTGCCGGGGCAACGGCAGCCACCGGCGCCGGCGCGGTCGGCGGTGGGGCGGCGGCGGCCGGTGGAGCAGCAGCGGCCGGTGGAGCAGCAGCGATCGGTGGCGCCGCCGTAGGGAGCGCCGCCATCGGCGGTGCGGTTGCAGCCGGAGGTGCGGCCGCCCTCGGCAGCGCGGCCGCTGTGGGGGGCGTCTCGGGTGTGCTGGCAGGCGTCAGCGTCGGCGGATTGGTGGCGGCAGGGGCCGCGGTTGTCGTCGTCGGCGTCACCGCCGTCGCCCTGATTGCCAACTCACCCACGAACACCACCGACACGGCGGCAGGCGCCTCAGAGTCCAGCATCTCCGAAGCGAGCGCAACGGGGACGACCGGCGGTACCTCCGCCAGCGAGTTCCAGCTCCCCCCGACGCCGGACGGAACGATCTTCATCCCAGGCGGCGACGTCCTGACGAACGCGCCGTCGGAGACCAGCCCGGCCGGCATCCTCGACGGCCTGTTGACAACCGCCGTCCCCACCACCGCCGTCCCGACAACTGCCGAGCTGCTCGCACCCGTCCTCACCACCGAACAGCCCGCGCCCGTGGTTCCGGCTCCCCCCGTTGAGATCGCGCCGCTCACCGAAGCGCCGCTCGAACCGCCAGCACCTCCCAGCACCGAGTCCGTACCTGCGCCGACCACCACCCAGGAACCGACCACACCGGAACCGCCGCCACCGGCGAACCTCGCGCTTTCCGATCTGACCGCTTCGCCGTTGACCGCCGGTGGGGTCGGATCGGCGACGGTGACGATCACGAACAACGGCGGCCAACCGTCCGATCCGCAGTCGCTGAACCTCCGGCCGCCGAGCGGCGTGCAGGTCACCGATGCGGAGGTCGGCCCGCAGTCCGCCGGTCTGCGACGGGCGACCGCCGGTCTGCTCCGGGCCGGCCCCGTCGACTGCGCGGCGGGCCTCTGCACCGTAGGGCTGCCGGCGGTGCCCAACGGCGGCACCGTGACGGTGACACTCACCATCAGCGTGTCGGTCACGGGCAGCAACGGAGACCTCGTCATCACTATGGGGGACAGGCAGAGGTCACTCACGTTCGCGGTGCCGCCGGCGCCCGCGGACGTCCGGATTTCCGGTCCCAACCGCTCGGCCGCGACGGCCGGTGGTGCGGGCGGGTTCGTGGTGACCGTGCGCAACGTCGGCGGAACAGCGGCCACCGCTCAGGATGTGCGGCTCACGATGCCGCGGGGTGTCACCGTCACGGGGATCGAGGCTGAGGGTCGGCCGTCCTGTGCGGCCCTCGCGGACTGCACCTTGGACAGCGTGAACCCGGGCGACAGCTTCCGGATGACAGTCCGGGTGGCCGTGGCCTTCGACGCCGCCGAGGTGGCCGACGGCGTCACCGTGGCTGTCGGCGGCAGTTCACTGTCGTTCACGCTTCCGATCAAGCAACCCATCACGGCACTCACCACGGCCAGCGGGCCGCTGGTCGCTGACGGCAGCCGTCAGCAACTGTCGCTCGACGCCACCACCATCGCGGACGTGAGCGGTGCGGAGATCACCTTCGCCGCAGCACCGGACACCGTGACGCTCGACGGCGACGGCTGCTCCGGCAATGGGCAAGAATTGACCTGCACGTTGAACGGCGGTCCGATACCGCTCACGGTGCTGGTTCCTTCGGGATCCCCCACCGGTGACCTGCCCGTGACGGCCAGAGATTCCGCCGACCGGATCATCCCGATTCGAGGCAGCGGCGGCACAGTGCGGATCGTCCAGCCCGCCGAGATCGCGGTGTCGGGGCTCGCCGTTGCCGATCCGTTCGTCGCCGGCGGGCGGGGCAGGTTGACGGCCTCCGTCACCAATTCCGGCGGCGTGGATGCCCCGGAGCAGAGCGTGGGCATCCGCCTGCCGCGCGGCGTCCTTGTCGAACGGGTGCTGGCCGACGGCACCCAGATCTGCGGTCCGGGCAACTGCTCCCTCGATGCGGTGCCGGCCGGGACGACCGTCGCCCTGGAGATCATCGTGCGGGTCACGCCGACGGCCGACCCCGGAACAGCCCGTCTCGAGGTCGGCGGATCCGGCGATGCACTGGCGGTTGCCATCGATGGCGGCGTGAACGCACTGGTGGGATCGACCGCCGGTCCGCTGATCGCCGACGGCGAACCAACGCAGGTCACGTTCCGCCAGCAGACCGTGAGCGGCGACGTTGACCCAGGTCCGCTGAGGCTGACGGCCGGCGGGGACGTCACCTTCGGTGCCGGTGGCGATTGCACACCCTCCGGACCGCAGGTCATCACGTGCGAGGGCCGCACCTTCACCGTGCCCGTCATCGTGGGAGTCGGCCAGGCCGCGGGCCCGCTACCGGTGACCGTCATCGACCACTACAGCAACAACGTCACGCTCGTCGGCGCCGATGAGCGACCGCTGACCGTGCAGGCCCGACCCGCGCGCCTCTCCTTCTCGAAGCTCCACAACACGGACCCGGTCCCTGCTGGCGGCACCGGAACCATCCACTTCTCCGTTCGCAACACCGGCGGAACAGCCTCTGCCGCACAGGACCTCGCCGTCGTACCGTCGGCCGGACTCACAGTCGCCGCTGTCGCCGTCGCCGGCTCGACGCCCTGCGCCGGGAGCGGCTACTGCCCGCTACCGGAGATCCCGCCGGCCGGCTCACTCGATGTCGAGGTCCAGTTCGCCGTCTCGCCCACCGCAGGACCGGGCCCGCTGACCATCGCGATCAGCGCGGGCGACGCCGAACTCACCGCCACCATCGGTGTTCGCAGCGGCATCGCATCGGTCAGCGCGCAGTACTCGGCGGCCCTGATCCCCGGCGCAACCACCACCGTTCCGGTGACCGTCGGACCGGTGGACGGGGTGACGGATACCGGACCGATCACCATCACCGCGGCCGACGGCGGGCTGAGCTTCGAGTCGACAGCGGGCTGCACCTCGGCACCGGCCGGCGCGGTGTGCACCGGGTCGTCGTTCGACCTGGCGATTGCGGTACCCCTCGATCAGCTGCCGGGTGCAATCAGGTTGACCGCCGCGGACGCCGGTGGGCGCAGCGTCGACGTGAACGGCCCGTCCGGCAGGCCCCTTCAGGTGGCGGCCCGTCGGCTGGTGCTGTCCGAGGTCGACGTGCAGCAGTCGTACCGTCGGCTCACGGTGCTGCGGGTCACGGTGCGGAACCCGGCACCGGTTGCGTCGGCGGACATGCCGATCGACGTCACGGCGAGCTCCGGTGTCCGGCTGCTCGGCGTCAGGACGACCGGCCAGGACCGTTGCTCGCCGCTGCTGACCACCTGCAGGCTCGCGCCCGTGCCCGCAGGCGGATCGACGACCGTCAAGGTTCTGCTGGGCGCGCGACGCGACACCCAGGCGACCGTCCAGGTCACGATCGACGGCAGCACCCGGTCGGTGACGTACCGAGCTCGCGGAGGCTACCGGCCCGACGCTGCCCCAGCAGCGGGTTCGACCACCGATTCGGCCGCCCCCGCTACTGTGCCGCTCGCGGACGCCGTGCTGCCGACTGATCTGATCGATCCCGTGATTCCTGCCCCGGACGGGCCGCCGGTCGACGAAGCACCCGCCGGCGACACCCCTGCTGACACCGTTCCGGGCGCCACCGACCCCGACACCTCCGTGCTGGCGGGTTCGCCGGACGAGCCGACGCCGAGCACCACCGGCAACCTGCAGGCCGGCGTCACGAGCAACGGGCCGAGTGACCCGGCACAGGTCGCCGGCACGACGGACCCGAGCCTTGACGCAGCCCCGACGGATCCGTCGACGACGGACACCAACCAGGCGACGATGGACACGACCGGGTCGACCGAGCCCAATCCGGCAGAAGAGACGCCAACAGAAACCGCGCCGACTGAAGCCGGAACGCCGGCCGACGATCCGGCCGGTACCGGCGGCGAGACCCCGACTGCAGTGCCGGAGCAGTCTGTCACCGAGCCCTATGCCACCGAGGGCGACGTCGCCGGGACGGTCGAGTCCCCGGGCCCCGCACCGACCGCGGACACCCAGGGCGACCCGACGCCAACCGAAACCACGCCAACCGAAACCGACGCCGGCGGCCGAGCCGGCCGTGGCCGACCTGGTGCTGTCCGAACCGTGGGTCACCCAGACCCTGGTGCCGGGTGGCGACTCCGGGGAGATCCGGTTCACGGTGTTCAACGCGGGTGATGGACCGTCACCGGAACAGCCGCTCACCGCGGTGCTGCCGACGGGCGTCACCGTGCTCGATCTCCACGTGGACGGCGCGTCCGGTGGTCGGTCGGCCTCCCAGCTGCCCCTGATCGCACCCGGCAGTTCGGTCACGGTGGTCGTCACCGTTGCCGTCGACCGTGACGCCGTCGCCGGACCGGCGACGCTGTCGCTGGACGGCCAGGACGTGTTCTGGACCGTGCCGGTCGCGGCTCTGCCGGACCTGACCCGCCCCACCGGCTGAGCGTCGACCGGGCGACGACGCGCGCCGCACCGCCGGGTTGCTCGGCGGAGAGTATTGCCACGGTGAACGACGTGTTACGCCGACAGTGGGTGAGGCGCCCCTAGAATCGATCAGGTGAGCCTGATCGACACCGTCCGCCGGTACCTGCCGGTCAAGTACCGCGAGCTGGCCAAGTTCCTCGTGGTCGGCGGTACGGCCTATGTGGTCGACGTCGGGCTGTTCACGGTGCTGTCGCACACCGTGCTGTCGAGCAAGGTCATCACCGCCAAGGCGATCTCGGTCATCATCGCGACGATCCTGAGCTACATCCTGAACCGGGAATGGTCCTTCAGCCGGCGCGGCGGTCGCGAGAAGCACCACGAGGCCATGCTGTTCTTCCTGGTCAACGGCATCGCCATGGCCCTGAACCTGGTTCCGCTTGCCCTGTCCCAATATGTCTTCGGCTTCAACACCTCCAACTACACCTCGCTGACGGTGTCGATCACGAACTTCATCTCGGCGAACGTCATCGGCACGATTCTGGGCATGGCGTTCCGTTTCTGGGCGTACCGCAAGTGGGTGTTCCCCGAGGAACTCGCCGACCATCCAGGTCTGCTGGACGAAGCCGAGGTGCTGGCCGAGATGCATGCGGAGGCAGCGGCGCGGCAGCACACCGACAGCGGCGCCACGCACACGCAATCGACACCGCCGGTGCCCGCGGCCCGGCCGCAGGACCGGAGCCCGGGCGCCTCACAGCCGGTCGCCCCGAAACCGGTCACCTCACAGCACGTCGAACCGCAGACGGCAGCCGACCTACCGACCAACCGCCGGAGCGCCTGACCGCGACGTGTCGGTCGGAGCGCCGCCCCCTGAGCCCGGCACGCCGCCCCCTGCGCCCGCAGCGCCGTTACCCTGCTCCTGGACGGTCGCCGAAAGCGGGACGGTGCTCGCCGCTTCCGCGGCGGAGGCGTCGTTCGCGGCCTGCGCCGTCGGACGCTGACCGACCGCAAGGAAGATCGCGAAGATCGGTGGGGCCGCCCTGCGCAGCTCGAGCCGGCCGCCGTCGGCTTCGATGAAGGCCCTGGCCAGGCCGAGACCGATGCCCGTCGATGAAGCGGTCGAGACGCCGCGATCGAAAACGTGCGCAACGAGTGCTTCCGGGATGCCGTCACCCTCGTCGCTCACCTCGAGCACCACCATCGCGCCCGTCCCCCGAGCCGTCGACCGGACGGTGATCCCCACGGCACCGGCACCGTGCAGCAGTGAGTTCTCGACGAGCACACCGATGGCCTCACGGAGGCGACCCGGCGTCGCGTGTACGACGACGTCCCGCGGGCAGCGCACCGCGAGTGTCCGATCTGCCGCCGTGAGCCGGGGCCCCCACTCCGCGTCGATCTCGGCCAGTTCGTCGAACAGCACCACCTCGCCGGCCCCCGCCGCACGCTCCGAACGGGCATTCGCCAGCAGGTCGTCGACGACCGCCACCAGCCGGTCGGTCTGCTCGAGCGCCTCGCCCACCTCCTCGACGACCAACGGGTCCGGATGCTCGGCAAGCTCCTCCAGGCGCAGCCGCAGACCCGTCAGCCGGGTTCTGAGCTGGTGGGAGATGTCGCCGGCCAGGTCGCGTTCGCGGGAGATCAACGCGGCGATGTCCTGGGCGGACGAGTCGAGCACGTCGGCCACCCTGTCCAGCTCTGGGACGCCGTAGCGGCGGCGGAATGTCCGGAAGTCTCCCGAACCGAGCCGCGCAGCGCGTCTGGCGACGTCGGTGAGCGGGGTGACCAGCCGCCCCGCGGTCAGCACTGCGACCCCGGTGCCGACCACCACCGACAGCAACACGGCGAGTGCGACGAGCGCCAATGCCGTCCACTGCTCCCCCCGCAGGTACGTCTCCGGCACCGACAGCCGCAGCGATCCCCCACCGGCCATCGCCAACTGCTCGCTGTAGACCTCGTCGGTCTGCAGCGTGCCGATGGACTGATCGATCCGGCCGGTCATCCTGATCTCCAGCCGGCCACCCTCGGGGACCGCCGCCGCGAGCTGACCGAGGTCGACCTCGGAGGAGCCGGACTGGTTGGCGATGGAGGCGGCGATGGATTGCAGCCTGCTCGACAGTTCGCGGTGCGACAGGTCGTCCACCACCCGCCAGGAGACGATCGAGAGCGGTACCCCCAGGGTCAGCACCGTCGCGGCGATCACCAGCAGGATGGAGACCAGCACCCGCCTGCGCATCCTGGGACCTCAGCCGGTTTCGAAACGGAAGCCGATGCCACGCACGGTGGAGATGCGCTGCTCGGCGAGATGCGCCGAGCCGCCGGAACCCGGCTCCTGACCGGAGAGCTTCCGGCGCAGCCAGGACATGTGCATGTCGAGCGTTTTCGATGTCTTCATCGAGGGGTCGTTCCATACCTCGGAGAGGATCTCCTCCCGGGTCACCACCTGTCCGGCACGGCTCATCATCACCCTGAGCAGTTCGTACTCCTTGTTCGACAGGGTGACCTCGACGCCGTCGACCTCCACCCGCCGCGAACCGGTCTCCACCCGAACGCCGCCGATGTCCATCAGGGCCGGGATCCGCCGCCGCTGCAGGGCACGCACTCTGGCCAGCAGTTCGGCCATCCTGAAGGGCTTGGCGACGTAATCGTCGGCTCCCGCGTCGAGCCCGACCACGAAGTCCGCCTCATCGGTCCTGGCGGTCAACATCAGCACGGGCACATCCCGGCCAGACGACCTGATCCGGCGGCACACCTCGAGCCCGTCGAGGTCCGGCAGACCCAGATCGAGGATCACCAGGGTGATGTCGCTGCCCGAGCCGCTGAAGGCGGCGATGGCGGCGGCGCCGGTCTGGACGGGCTGGACCCGGTAGCCCTCGCGGTGCAAGGCCCTCGCCAGGGGGTGCGCGATCGCCGGATCATCCTCGACCAGCAGCACCATCGTCACGCGGACCACCTTACGGGCGGAGCCGACGGCGGGCGGTACGCCCCAGCAACACGCTTCGACTACAGAAACGGGGTATACAGTTACGTTCAGTGACTTGTCGAGACGGGATGTGGATCATGAAGAGATCGGTCCGGAGATCGCTGGTCGTCCTGCTGGCCCTGACCGCGCTCCTGGCGGCGGCGACACCGGCCAGCGCGGGCACTTTCACGGACGGATACTTCTTCGGTCCCAAATACCACTTCGGAGACGTGAACAAGGGTTTCATCTACAACGAGATCGGAGTCGAGCTCCGTTATAACGACACGACTTTCAAATACAATGGCGCCAACGGCTTCGGATCGATCGAAAGGGGAACAAAGGCCGTTCGCGTACAGATCGATTTCGTCCGTCTCGGTCGCGTCTCAGGCGGCGTGCTCGCGGAAAACGCCCGGCCGGTCAACTCGGGAACAGGCGCGACCGCCATTTCATCGACAGTGAAATACACCCCCGTGACGGATTCGGGATGCGCGCAACCGACCCGCCTGTGGACGCGCGTCGGCTATTCGGTTCGATGGTCGGACGGCAAATTGAGTAAATGGACCGAACTCGGCCCGCCGAGTGACACACTGGTCTGCACGGGCTGACCGGGCCGGCCGTTCGTCGGGAGATCCGGAACCGGTACCACGGACCTTCCCGTGCACAGGGAGGTGATCGGAAACACTCACGTGCCAGGTGGCGGTCGCATCTCCGCGCATCTCCGCGCGACTCCCGGACGTGCCCGTCCGGTGCCTGCCATCGCCGTACATGCCGTCGGAAGCAACCGGTCCGATCCTGCGCCGACCCGTGGGCAAAGAATGCGGCGACCAGACCCGAACGGCGCCGACTGCTGCACCGCCGCCGGAACTGGTCCAGGCACGCAACAGCCGGCAGGCCGTGGCCTGCCGGCTGTCGCGACAGCTCAGTCCCAGTAGCTGTTCTCGTCGATCGGGATGACGTCACGGTGGACGGTCAGCGCCCAGATCAGGTACCCGTCGAGCGCGATCGTCACAACGCTCAGGACGGGGTAATAGGGCATCCAGAACACATTCAACAGGGCACTGACCGCCAGAACGGCAACACCAATTGCCCTCGCCCAGACAGAACCGGTAAACAGCAGGGCACCGGTGGCTGCGGTGACGACGGCGCCGGCCAGATGAATCCAGCCCCAGGTCGACACGTCGAGGTGCACGATCCAGCCCTGACCGGCAGCAAAAATGGAGTCGGAGAACAGCGCACTGAAACCCTGGATTGCGTGGAACAATCCGATGACGATCATGGCCACCCCAGCGGCCGTCATGCCGACGGCGGCATTCGGACTGACCGTTTCATTGCTGCGATGGGCATCGGCGGACTGACCGCGGTCAGTCCGTTGATCGGTACTCATGGGGAACCGTCCTTCTGTGGGTGGACCACCCTTGAGAGCAATCATCCTCTCCAGCCGCGGGAATGCCACATCCAGTTCGTATGACTTTCCTGGAACCCGGAGCGTCATCCGCGCGACCGGAAATGATGACGGTGAGGCTGCCCTCACCCGTGCACCACCGACAGTCGCACGTCCGAGAGAAAATGTCAGACCATATTTCCGGTGCGACGCCGCAAGAGAATCAATAGCGAGAACTGTTGTTCTGCCGGGTCTGTTGAAATGAATGAATTCGTCGGATATCGATCCATGCGTCACGGACGGGGACCGCCCGGGGCGCCATGGAGTCCCGGATCATCGATCTGGAAGGGGGCCGGACGTCCCGGTGCATTGGTGTCGACGGGCCCTCGCAATGACAGGCTGCGGGGGTCGCGTCGTCAGCCGTCGAGAAGATTCAGATGAGGTTCAACTCGCGCGCACGATCCACTGCGTCACGACGCGTCCGCACGTCGAGTTTGCGGTAGATCGCTTGTTGATGACTCTTCACCGTGTTGACCGTCACGTAGAGATCGGACGCGATTTCTGCGGCCTTGAACATTGTCGGCAAGTACCTCAGGACGGCCATCTCCCGCTCGGTCAGGGCCTCGGTCGACGGTCGCCGGGGCTCGCCCACGGGCGGAACGCCCTCGATGCGATGCAACAGTCCAGCGGTGAAACCCAGGTGGTCGGCGACCACGTGTCGGTGCCGCGCGAGCAGACCGGTCACCCGTGAGCCGGCGATCAGGAAGGGTCGCACGATGCCGGCTTCCTGCGCGAGACCGACCGCCTCGACGATGGCCGCCATCGCAGCGGTGTCCCGGTGCAGACGGTCCGCCGCGAGCGCGAACAGCACCGCCGCCTCAACCCGCAAGCCGCGGAACGGGGGTGCAGCCAGTCGAACCGGCTCGAGCAGGTCGAGTGCCGGAGCAGGTTCGTCACGGGCCAGCCGGGCGCTTGCGAGAACCAGGCGTTCCAGGACGTCGATGAAGCCGGCGGCCCCCCGGGGAGTCCCGATCCGGCCGAGCGCGGTGCCCGGATCACCGAGCAGAACGTCGATGTCGGCCCGTGCGACGGCGCACCAGCGGGCGAGCATGGCGGGCAGAGCGCCCACCTCGTGTTCGGCGACGGCGAGCCGGTAGGCAGCTGCACGCCCCGCCGCCGGATTCTGCAGGACGACGGCCAGGCCGACGTCGGCAATGGCCAGCGTCAGCCGGCAGGGCGCGTCCCAGCTGTCCTGGCCGACGGCCAACCCGGCATCCAGCTGCCGTGCGGCCGCGTCCACGTCGCCCCACTCCAGGTGGGTCAGGGCGAGGGCGGCGTGCGAACCGAGGGCCTGCGGCTCCGACGCCCAGCCGCGCCGCGCAGCTGTCTCCAATGCTGCGGTCGCGCCCCGATATGCCGTGGACAGTCGCCCGTGAATCACGTCGAGCAGCGCGAAATAGCCCTGGGTGTTGAGCTCCACCAAACTCAGTCCCAACTGGTGGGACCTGCTGCTGACGGTGGACAGCGTCGCCTCCGCGGCCGTCAGGTCGCCGTCCCACAGCTGCCCAACCGCAAGGTTGTTCATCCCGATGGCCTGGTAACTCTCCAGCGCGGGCAGTTGGCGCCGGGGAACCGCGTCAAGGAGATCCAACAGCCGCCGCGCGTTGACCGTGGCGGTGGCGGGGTTGCGGCCCCTGGAGTAGGCCAGCCGGATGCAGCTGATCAGGACCTCGATCCGCAGGCGATCCGATTCCGGCACGTGCTCGGTGAGCTTCGAGGCGTCCTCGACGTCCCTGATCATGGGCTCGTACTCGCGCCGCTGAAAGTGACAGACGGCGGAGGCCAGCAGCGTGCTCGCCCGCGGGTCGGTCGCGGCACGTGCCGCTGCCGGCGCGAGCGCCGCGGCCAGCGCGGGCGCGTCAGCGGAGACGACGTGCGGCAACGCGAGACCGGCGAGCAATCGCGCCACCTCTTCCCAGGCCTGCGCATCGCTCGCCTGCCGTATCGCCGCGATCGCCTCACCGTGATCGGCGAACCAGTGGGCCGCGCGAAGTCGTTGTTCCGCGACGGCCTTCGGCCCGGCCATGCTCAACCGGTGCAGCAGCAATTCCCGCAACAGCGGGTGCACGCTGAACCAGTCGCTCCGTCCGGCGAGCCCGACCACCAGCGCGTTCTGTTCCGCCAACCGCTCCAGCACCGCTTGCGCGTCGTCGCGGCCGGTCAACTCGTTGGCAAGGCCGGCGCTCAACCGCTCCGCGACACTGGTCGTGATCAGGAACTCCCGATCCTGCTCCGGCAGCCAGTCCGTGACCTCTTCGATCAGGTATTCGGCCACCAGCCGCTCGCTTCCGGTGAAATTGGCAAGTGAGCCACCGATGTCGTCGTTGTCCAGACACATGATCGCGAGTCGCAGACCGGCCGCCCAGCCCTGGGTGCGGGCCAGCAGGCCGTCCAGCTGTTCAGCGGTGAGCTCGACGCCGTCGGCGCGGAACAGATCCACGGTCTCCACGCGGGTGAAGGCGAGGTCGGCGGCCCGGATGTCGGTCACATCACCGTTCACCCGGTGACGGTGCAGCCGGAGCGCCGGGTCGGACCGGGCGGCGATCACGACGTGGAGCTGCGGCGGCTGCCGGTCCAGCAGGTGCCCGAACGACTCGAGGACGCCGTGATCCCGGATCTGCTGGAAGTCGTCGAGAACCAGGATGACGTCGTGCGGCATCTCTGCCAGGCCGGCCCTGACCAGCAGCGCCTCGCCGGCGCCGAAGCCGGCACCAGGAGCGACGTCGCGCAGCGCGCTGTCCGCGGGCAGGGCATCACTGATCACCAGGGCACCGAGCAGGTCGGACCAGAAGGCCTGCTGATCGTTGTCGGTGTCGTCGAGCGTGAGCCAGGCGACCGTGGCCGCAGATCCCGGGACGTCGGCGGAGCGCACCCAGGAGGCGAGGGTGAGCGTTTTGCCATACCCCGCGCCGGCGCTGATCAGCGTCACGGGTCCCCGAACGCCCGCTGCGAGGCGGCCCTCCAGCCGGGGTCGCCGGACGAATCCGAGCGGAACCACCGGCGGCCCCGCCCGTAGGCGGAGCTGGCTGATGAACCTGTCACGCACCGACGTTCTCCCTTCGGTATCCGGTCCGGGTGGTCCATCCGGCGCACGCACACGTCCGTTCCTCCCAGCCTGCCTGCCCATTCGGCCCATCGGTAAGGGCTTAGGTCCCGATCCCCGCGGCCGCCCGACGAGTGGGAACTCCCGTCCATACGGAACGAATGAGTCGCTGCGGACCCGACCATGGCATCGTCGGAGGCCGTGGACGAACAGGCCGGGTCGGAGCGTCGAACATGGCAGAGCTGCACATCGAGGTCAGGGTGGCCGGGCCGGTCGCCGACAGCGTGCTGGTCGAGTTGGGGGATCTGCAGGTCGTCAGTGAGCAGGTGGAGACGGTGCTCCGCGGCCCGGTTCCGGACCAGGCCGCGCTGGTGGGCATGATCAACCGGCTGCAGATCTGGGGCGTGGAGCTCAAGAGCCTCCGGCAACTTGCCCCGGACGCGCACCCGGCGCAGGTCGGTCCGCGTCATGACTGATGACGAGATCGAGATCGACGTGCAGATCACCTCTTCGGAGCGGGCGCCGGCCTGACGATCAGACCGGTGTCACCCCGTGCCGGCGACGGGAGAACGTGCGGTCCTTACCTCCGGCAGCGGCCAGCCGCGCGATGAGCTCCGACCGCAACTGCTCCGGCTCCACGATGGCGTCGACCACCAGTTCCGCGGCCAGGTGAACGAGATCGATGTCCCGCTCGTACTCGTCCCGGCGGGCCTGCACGAAGGCGGCCCGTTCGTCGGGATCTTGGATCGCGGCGATCTTGTTCGCGTAGACGGCGTTGACCGCGGGTTCCGCACCCATCACGGCGATCTTCGCCGTCGGAAGTGCCAGCGTCGCGTCCGGCTCGAAGCCGGGGCCGGCCATCGCATACAGGCCGGCGCCGTAGGCCTTCCGGACCACCACGCAGATCTTCGGGACCGTGGCCTCGGAGATGGCGGTGATCATCTTGGCGCCATGCCGGATGATCCCCTGGTGCTCGACGACGGCGCCCACCATGAAGCCGGGCACATCCGTCAGGAAGATCAGCGGGATGTTGAACGCGTCGCAGAGCTGGACGAAATGTGTTGCCTTGTCTGCGGAGTCGACGAACAGCACGCCGCCCCGGAACATCGAGTTGTTACCGACGACGCCGACCACCCGGCCGTCCAGGCGGCCGAGGCAGACCAGCACCTCCCGCGCCCAGCCGGGATGAATCTCGAAGATGGAGCCCTCGTCGAGCAGCGCCCGGGCGTACCGGCGCATGTCGAAGGCCTGCCGCTCGGACGCCGGGACCAGCGCGCGCAGGTCGCCCTTTCCGCGCGGGGCGGGGTCCGCGACGGGCGGCTCTTGCGTCCAGTTGTCCGGGAAGTAGGACAGATGACGCTTCACCGCATCGATCGCGGCGGCGTCACTGTCTACCAGCAGGTGCCCGACGCCGGACACCGTGGTGTGAATCTTGGCTCCACCCATCTCCTCCAGGGTGGTCTTCTCACCGGTGACCATCTCGACCATCCGGTCACTGCCCAGGTACATCGAGGCATTGCCGTCGACCATGACCACGATGTCGCAAAACGCCGGGATGTAGGCGCCGCCGGCGGCCGATGGCCCGAACAGCGCACAGACCTGCGGGATCGAACCCGAGGCGCGGACCTGGGTATGGAAGATCTTCCCCGCGCCGCGCCGGCCCGGGAAGAGTTCGACCTGATCGGTGATCCTGGCTCCGGCCGAGTCGACCAGGTAGACCATCGGAACACCCGTCGTGTACGCGCGCTCGATGATCCTGATGATCTTCTCGACCGTGCGCGCCCCCCACGATCCGGCCTTGACCGTGGAGTCGTTCGCCATCAGGCACACCCGCCGGCCGGCCACCGTGGCCAGGCCGGTGACGACGCCGTCAGCGGGCAGGCCTTCGGCGAGCGCGTTCGCGTACAGGCCGTCCTCGACGAACGAGCCGTCGTCCACCAGCAGGTCGATGCGGTCGCGGGCGAACAGCTTGCCCTTCGCAGCGTTCGCCGCGTGGTATTTCGCAGCCCCGCCCGCCCGGATCTGTTCCGCGAGCGCGGCCCCTTCCCCGGCCCCCGACTGGCCGGTCAAGACTGCTGCGCCGGACGGCCCTCGCCCTGGGCGGTGCCCTGCGGCGGTTGATGCGCCGGTGGTGGCGGGTACCCCTGAGGTGCAGAGGGCTGGCCCGACGGGTACTGCTGGGCCGGGTACTGCTGGGCCGGATACTGCTGGGCCGGATACTGCTGGGCCGGGGCCCGCTCCTGGCTGGCGTACTGGGTCGGGCGCTGCTGGCCGTACTGCGCAGTGGGCGGATTCTGGTAGTCACCCTGCGGGTACCCCTGGGCGGGCGGGCCGGACTGGTAGTTCTGACCGCCGTGGTGCGTGCGTTCACGCTCGTCACGGATGAGCTGGTTCAGCGTGGCCTGGACCTTGGAGAGCGACGCCACGTTACGGAACTTCAACGGCTGGTCCGCCGACGATTCGACGATCAGCGAGCCGTAGCCCATCAGTCGGCCCCAGAACGTCACCTCGGTCTCCATGTTCGCGATCTGACCGAGCGGGATCTGGTGCTCCCGCCGGGACAACAGGCCGGTCCGGAAGAACACGTGATGGTTGGTGATGACGAAGTGCTCGGTGCGCCACCGGACGAACGGCACGACGACGAGGATGACGAGGGCGACGACGGCCACGGCCACGATTGCCCAGTAGATCAATGTCGCGTTCGCCATGTCGCGGCTGTTGACCCAGGCCGCCAACGCGGCGCCGGCGCCGATGATGACGATGAACAGGATGGTCGGAAGGATCAGTACCTTCCAATGCGGGCGCTTGTTCACGATGACCCGCTCGCCGGTCACCAGCAGGTTGTCGGGGTAGGCCATGACGCCCCCTCCTTCGCATCGAGCCGGCAGGCCCGGCCTTGCGGCGCTGCGTGCGCCGGATTGTCGATCACGCTACCTCCGCAGCGACCGATCGGACGGACCAACCCTGATCGGGCATCGGGATCCCGCGTGGCAGCTATCCGGCTGCCGGCCGCCGACCGAAGATGGCGGAGCCGAGTCGCACGATGGTTGCCCCCTCGGCGATCGCAGCCGCGAAATCGCCGCTCATTCCCATCGAGAGCTCGGTGGCCGCAGCGGCTCCCGGGACGCCATCGGCGACGGCCGAGTCCCGCAGCTGCCCGAGCAGCCGGTAACCGGCACGGACGGCGCCGAGATCGTCGGAGTTCAACCCGATGGTCATGTAACCGCGGACCGTCAGGCGTGGGCAGGCGGCGACCGCGGCAAGCAGGTCGACGGCAGCCTCCGGCGGGACGCCGCTCTTGGACTGCTCCCCGGAGACGTTGACCTGGATCAGCACGTCGAGATCCCGTTCCCGCGAGTCCAGCCGCTGGTCAAGCTTGCGTGCGAGTTCCGCGCTGTCCAGCGTCTCGAGACAGCAGATGTGGTCGAGCAACTGGTTGATCTTGTTGGCCTGCAGGTGACCGATGAAGTGCGTCTCGTGCGGTATCGAGGCGAGACCCTCGGCCTTGCCGACGACCTCCTGCACCCTGTTCTCACCGATCAGGGTGAACCCGGCGCGCAGCGCTGTGCTGATCCGATCCGCGGATTGCGTCTTCGTGGCGAGCAGCAGCTGTACGTCCGCCGGCTTGCGCCCGGCCGCCAAGGCGGCGTCATCGATCTGCGAACGGACCCGGTGCAGCCGCTCGAGCATGGGATCGCCACCGGGCACCGTCATACTCCGACCCTAACCAGCCGCCCACCCGGCTCCGGCCGGCCGTCCGGTCCGGTGCCGCCATCTCGCGCTCCGCACCCTGCGCCCCCATGCCGCACTCCATTTCGCGCCGTCGCGCACTCCATTCCGCGCCGTCCCGCACTCCATTCCGCGCCGTCCCGCACTCCATTCCGCGCCGCCATCCCGTCGAGTGCCACGCATGCAGGGAAAACGGCTGGCTCACCGTCGTTGTGCCCTGCTGGTGTGGCGGTGGACCCGCGGCGGGTCGGGGTGGCCCGGCGAGCCGATGCGCGCTCGCTCGCCTGCCCGGCCGAGTCGCCCACGAGAGTGACGACTCGTCTTGATGACGACCGGATCAGCCCAGTTGCCACCGAAAGCGCCGGGGCTTGCCAACGGAGGAGAATGGCGCTCACCGGGCGTCGAGTGACGGGGCCTTTTCGCTCTTCGTTGGTTCACTGAGTTGATGGCATGCACCGGCGTGGCCGGGATGAAGTGAGGTGGATGGGATCTTGAAGGTGGACGAACACTCACCGGGTGACCCGGGTATGCCTTCGGGCGAGGCCGTTCCGGTGGGTGCACTGGTGCAGGAGACGACAGACGGCGATCACGAAGAGCTGACCGCCAGTTTGGCGGCACTGTCCCGGTTGTCGGCGGCCCGGTTGAGCCTTGAAGATCTGTTGACCCGGGTCGCGTCGTACGCGGTGCACGCAATTCCAGGGGCGGACGGTGCCGGTTTGGCGTTGCTGGAGCCCGATCGGTCGGACACCATCGTCAAGAGTGCCGCGTTCGTCCAGCAGGTCGACGACATCCAGTACGGCATCAAAGAGGGGCCTTGTATCACCGCCGCCGCGACCGGCGAGGCCGTGCGGTCCGGATCGTTGAGTGCCGACCCCCGTTGGCCCCGGTTCGGCCCGCGGGCCGGCCGGCTCGGCGTTCACAGTGTGTTGTCGCTGCCGCTGGTGACCGGGGACGAGGTCGTCGGAGCGATGAACGTGTACGCGCACGCCCGGGAGGCGTTCGACGACCGCGCCGAGAACATCGGCCGGCTCTTCTCCGTCCCGGCGGCGATTGCCGTGCAGAACGCCCAGATTCTCGCCCAGACCCAACGACTGGCCGCGAACCTTCAGCAGGCACTGGTGAACCGGGCGGTCATCGACCAAGCCATCGGGATCATCATCAGCCGCACCGGGAGCACCCCGGATCAGGCCTTCAACAGATTGAAGACCTTGAGCCAGAAGGAGCACATCAAGGTGGCCGAGGTCGCCGCCCGCATCGTGGAGGCCGCCGCCCGACGCGCCCGGGGCCGGGCTCGCGCCGGCGACCATTAGCCGATCGGGGCTCCTCCTCGAGGTGGCTGAGAACGCGAAAGTCCCTCCCGGCCTGCGGGAGGGCCTTTCGACGGGCTGCGCGACGTGCGATGTCCTCAGGCGCCGACCTTCTCGGCCGTGACCAGTTCGCGCTCGTCGGTGCTCGGCGCGGGCAGCCAGTCGCCGTTGCTGCCGCGGTAGCGCTCGATGTCGAGGATTCCCTGCCGCTTCGCGACGAAGATCGGGACGAGCGCCTGACCGGCGCCGTTGGTTGCGGTCCGCATCCTGTCCAGGATCGGGTCGATGGCCAGCAGCAGCCCAACGCCGGCCAACGGCAGTCCGAGGGTGGACAGCGTGAGGGTCAGGTCAGCATGACGACCGCTCCGGTGAGGCCGGCCGTCGCCGCCGAGCCGACCACCGAGACGAAGGCGATGAGCAGGTAATCCGTGATCGACAACGGAACGCCGAAGACCGGCGCCACCAAGATGGCTGCCAGCGCCGGGTAGATGGCCGCGCAACCGTCCATCGTGGTGGTGGAGCCCAGCGGCACTGCGACGCTCGCGTACTCGCGCGGAATACCCAAGTTCTCGATGGCCACCTGCTGGGTGACCGGCATGGTGCCGACCGACGAACGGGACACGAACCCGAGGGTGATCGCGGGCCACGCTCCGGCCAGGAACGCCATCGGCAACTGACCGTGGAACTTGAGCAACGATGCCGATCACCACGAGTTGCAGGACGGGCAACGGGCCCGGCCCGGCACGCATTCCACGACCGCCGCCGTTCGGAGTGTGCTGTCGGACACGGGACGCAGACACGGGCTGGGCCACGGGCGCAGGCACAGGCGCGGCAACGGACACAGACCCAGACGGACACAGACGGACGCAGACGGACACGACGGACGCAGACGCAGACGGACGCAGACGCAGACGGACGCAGACGCAGAGATTCGTGTGCCCGGGTGTGGGCCGGCCGGCGCCCGGTGCCGTACCAGCAGGGAAAATGAGCGCCCCCGGGCCGATTCTCACTGCTGGAGTGGCACTGGACGAACCAACCGCGCCGCCCGGCACCGCGGGAGCCGCCGGGCACCGCGGACCCGACACAGCGGACCCGACACGGCCAAAGGTCGCCGGCGAGCCCCGGGTGTGAGGGGACCTCACCAGCCCTTGGTCGCCAAGTGCAGCCCGGGGTCACCCAGGTCGTAGATGGACGACATCGGCCGCGCTGTAGGCGGTCAACCTGCCATGTCCGTCCTCGACCAGCAAGGCACCGTCCGCGGCGACGTCCACCGCTCGCGCGAGCAGTTGCCGGCCGCCCGGAAGCACGAGCCGCACGTCGGAACCGATGGTGGCGCATGAGTTGCGATAGTCGGCCCGGAGGCCGCTGGCGTCGATGTCACCATCGGCGGCGACCCACCGATCGAGCAGATCACCGAAGTCGTCGAGGATTCCGGCGAGCAGCACCGCGCGATCGAGTGCGGCGGGGTATGCGCCGATCAGCAGCAGCGAGGTGGCATCCGGCCGGGGCAACTCGTCGGCACCGAGCGAGACATTGATCCCGGCGCCGACAACCACGGCGTCGTCGACCATCTCGCCCAGAATCCCGGCGCACTTACGGCCGCCGACGAGCACGTCGTTGGGCCACTTCACGGCCGCCTGTACCCCACATACCCGCCCGACGGCGGTGACGATGGCGAGCCCGAGCAGGGCCCCGGTCCACCCACGTCGGTCCACAGGTACCTGCGGCAGCCGGACCAGCACGGAGAACATCAACCCCGCGCCGGCGGGGCAATACCAGTCCCGGCCGGAGCGGCCCCTGCCGGACAGTTGCTCCTCCGTGGTCAGCACCTGGCCGGACTCGGCGGTCGCCACCCGCGCCGAGAGGTCGGCATTCGTCGAGCCGGTCACGACGGTGTGCTCGATCCGCCAGCGCTGCGGTGCGGTGAGGGCATGTCGTACGGCGGCAACGTCGATGGGTGTCCGCGACGACCCCACGGGTTCTGGTGGCGTGCCCGCGGCCGGGTGAACCGCACCCGCGGCCGGGTGATCGGTACCCGCTGCCGGGTGGTCGGCACCCGCGGCCGGGTGATCGGCACCCGCGGCCGGGTGATCGGGTTCGGTCATTCCGGCAACCGTACTGAGCGGACGTCCTCTTCCGCACCGCCGATCCTTTTCTGGGTGGTTTGTCCTGATCGCCCCGAATGGCCTAATTGGTTAACTGCGTCTCACAATGCGCCTCAGTCCCCCTTCACCTGGGTAACCTCCAGAGCGTGAGTCGGTCCGCGGGCGCCCAGCACATCACCACTGCATCGACCCCGAACGGGGGTACTCCCGTGCGCAAGAACGCACCCCACACGACGGCCGGCAAGCTGGCCGACCTCGAGCGGCGGATGGATGCGCACATCCACGCCGCCTCCGCCAGTGCGGTGGAAAGACAGCACGCCCGCGGCAGACTCACCGCCCGGGAGCGCATCGACCTGTTGCTCGACGAGGGATCCTTCGTCGAGTTCGACGCGTTCGCCCGGCACCGCTCGACGAACTTCGGGCTGGCCGAGAAGCGTCCGTACGGCGACGGTGTCGTCACCGGATACGGCACCGTCGGCGGCCGCAACATCTGCGTGTTCTCGCAGGACGTCGGCGTCTTCGGCGGATCTCTCGGTGAGGTGTACGGCGAGAAGATCGTCAAGATCCTCGATTTCGCGCTCCGTACGGGCCGGCCCATCGTGGGCATCAACGAGGGCGGCGGCGCGCGGATCCAGGAGGGCGTCGTCTCGCTGGGTCTGTACGCCGAGATCTTCAAGCGCAACGTCCACCTGTCCGGGGTCGTCCCGCAGATCTCGCTGATCATGGGCGCCAACGCCGGCGGTCACGTTTACTCCCCCGCGCTGACCGACTTCGTGGTGATGGTCGACCTCAAGTCGCAGATGTTCATCACCGGGCCCGACGTGGTCCGCTCGGTGACAGGCGAGGTCGTCACGCTCGAGGATCTCGGCGGCGCCAGGACGCACAACACCCGCTCCGGTGTCGCGCACTACCTGGCCAGGGACGAGCAGGACGCCATCTCCTATGTGCAGGACCTGCTCGGCTTCCTGCCGTCCAACAACCTCACCATGCCGCCCGCGATCATCGAGGATGCCGAGCCCGACATCGAGCTGAACGACACCGATCTCGCGCTGGACACGCTGATCCCGGACGCACCCAACCAGCCGTACGACATGAACGACGTCATCGCCGCCGTCATGGACGAGGGCGATTTCCTGCAGGTGCACGAACTCTTCGCGCAGAACGTCATCGTCGGCTTCGGACGTGTGGCCGGGAAGCCGGTCGGCGTCGTCGCGAACCAGCCGATGCACCTGGCCGGCACGCTGGACATCGACGCCGCGGAGAAGGCGGCCCGGTTCGTCCGGACCTGCGATGCGTTCAACGTTCCGGTGCTGACCTTCGTCGACGTCCCCGGCTTCCTGCCCGGCACCGACCAGGAGTGGAACGGCATCATCCGCCGCGGCGCAAAACTGATCTACGCCTACTCCGAGGCCACCGTCCCGCTGGTCACGATCATCGTCCGGAAGGCCTACGGCGGTGCGTACGACGTGATGGGATCCAAGCACCTGGGTGCGGACGTCAACCTGGCCTGGCCCACCGCCCAGATCGCCGTGATGGGATCGGCCGGTGCGGTGAACGTTTTGTACCGCAAGGAGTTGCAGGCACAGGCGGAGCTGACCGGTGAGTTCAGCCCCGAGGTCGCCGCACTGCGCGCGCGACTCGAAGCCGAGTACGAGGACACCCTGGTCAACCCGTACATGGCCGCCGAGCGTGGGTACGTCGACCAGGTGATCAAGCCGTCCGCGACGAGGGCAATGGTGACCAACGCGCTGCAGGTGCTGGCCGACAAGCGGCAGTCCCTGCCGCCGAAGAAGCACGGGAACATTCCACTGTGAGCGAGCGAAACAGCATCGGCACTGTGAGCGAGCGAAACACCGCTGACGTCATCCGGGAGCGGAACGACCAGGACGCGGCAACGGTGCTGGCCATCGTGCTCGCGCTCGCCGCCCAGGACGTCGCCGAGGCACTCCGAGCACCCGGCCAACGGACGATCTGGAGCGACCCTGCGTACCGGCTCGGTACCCCGCAGCCGTCGCCGACCGGTTGGTGGGCGTCGGCGATGCCGCGATGACAACACTCCTGCTCGCCTCGGCCTCCCCCGCCCGGCTCGACGTGCTGCGCACCGCGGGCCTCGACCCGTTGGTCACCGTTTCCGGTGTCGACGAGGATGCCGTGCTGGCCGCCCGCAGCGGCGACAGCGCAGAAGGTCAGATCCTGGCGCTCGCCGAGGCGAAGGCCGATGCCGTCGCCGAGCGGGTCTCCCTCGGGCGCTTGCCGGCGGTCGCCGGAGATGACGTCGTCGTGGTGGGCTGCGACTCGATGCTGCTGATCGACGGCGAGTTGCAGGGCAAACCGGCCGACGCCGACCAGGCACGATCGCGGTGGCGCCAGATGGCCGGCCGCGACGGAGTGCTGATCACCGGCCATGCCGTCCGCCGGGTACGCGAGGGCAGGGTGGACGCGGGCGCCGGCGACACACGGTCGACCGTCGTCAGGATGGGCAGGCCCACCGACGACGAACTCGACGCCTACATCTCCACCGGCGAACCGCTCGAAGTAGCGGGTGCGCTGACCATCGACGGCTTCGGCGGCTGGTTCGTCGAGGGCGTGGACGGCGATCCGTCGAACGTGCTGGGTATCTCCCTCCCGCTGACCCGCGACCTCCTCCGCCGGGTCGGCGTCGCCGTCACCGACCTGTGGCGGGCCACCGCACGCCACGACCAGAACCTCGAAGTCCCTACCCGTCGCTCTACCTGAAGGGGTGCCCGTGCACACCGTCCTGATCGCCAACCGCGGCGAGATCGCCGTCCGGGTCGCCCGTGCCTGCCGCGATGCGGGCCTCACCTCGGTGGCGGTCTACGCCGACCCCGACCGCGACGCACTGCACGTCCGCGTGGCGGACGAGGCGTATGCGCTCGGCGGCTCGACACCCGGTGAGTCCTACCTGAACGCCGCGAAACTGCTCGACGTCGCCGCCAGGGCGGGTGCCGATGCGGTGCATCCCGGCTACGGCTTCCTCTCCGAGAACGCCGAGTTCGCCCAGAAGGTCATCGACGCCGGACTGATCTGGATCGGCCCGACACCGCAGGCCATCAGGGATCTCGGCGACAAGGTGACGGCTCGGCACATCGCCATGCGGGTCGGTGCGCCGCTCGTTCCGGGTACCTCGGAACCGGTCGCCGGTTACCCGGAGGTCATCGCCTTCGCGCGCCAGCACGGCCTGCCGGTCGCGATCAAGGCCGCGTTCGGCGGTGGCGGCCGTGGGCTCAAGGTGGCCCGCACCATCGAGGAGATCCCGCACCTGTACGAGTCGGCGGTCCGCGAGGCGGTCACCGCCTTCGGCCGTGGCGAGTGCTTCGTCGAGCGGTACCTCGACCGACCCCGGCACGTCGAGGCGCAGGTGCTGGCCGACCAGCACGGCACCGTGATCGTGGTCGGCACCCGGGACTGCTCGCTGCAGCGCCGCTACCAGAAACTGGTGGAGGAAGCGCCGGCGCCATTCCTCACCGACGAGCAACGCACCAAGATCCACTCCGCCGCGCGGGCCATCTGCGTGGAGGCGGGCTATCACGGCGCCGGCACGGTGGAATTCCTCGTCGGCCAGGACGGCTCGGTCTCCTTCCTCGAGGTCAACACCAGACTGCAGGTGGAGCACCCGATCTCGGAGGAGACCTCGGGACTCGACCTGGTCCGCGAACAGTTCCGGATCGCCGACGGCGAGAAGCTGCGCTGGACGCACGATGTCCGGCCGCGCGGCCACTCGATCGAGTTCCGGATCAACGGTGAAGATCCGGGCCGCGGTTTCCTCCCGGCCCCCGGCACGGTCACCCGGTTCGTCCCGCCGTCGGGCCCCGGGGTGCGGGTGGATGCCGGTGTCGAGACCGGATCGGTCATCTCCGGCGACTTCGACTCGCTGCTCGCCAAGATCATCGTCACCGGCGCGGACCGGCAGGAGGCGCTGGAGCGTTCCCGGCGCGCGCTGGCCGAGATGCAGGTGGAGGGCATGGCAACGGTGCTGCCGTTCCACCGGGTCGTCGTGGACGATCCCGCGTTCACCGCCGAGAACGGGGTGTTCGACGTGCACACCCGCTGGATCGAGACGGAGTTCGTCAACACCATCGAGATGTTCCCGACCCCGATCGCCGTCGAGACCCCCGCGCCGGCGGGCCCGCTGCGGGAGTTCGTCGCAGAGGTCAACGGACGCCGGGTCCGCGTCGGGCTTCCCCCCGATCTGGTCACCGTGGGGGCCGCGCGACCGGCAACGGAGGGCCGTAGCAAGCGCGCCCGGGTGGCACACACGGTCCCACTGCCGACCAAGGGTGCGGTGGTCGCGCCGATGCAGGGCACCGTCGTGAAGGTGGCCGTTGCCGCCGGTGACGCGGTTCGCGCCGGTGACGTCATCGCCGTCATCGAGGCGATGAAGATGGAGAACCCCATCACCGCCCATCACGACGGGAAGATCACGGCTGTGAACGTCGAGGTCGGTGGCAAGGTGACCGCCGGTGCGGTGGTCGCCGAGATCGCCGAGATCGAGACCGAGTCAATCCCGGAAGAGGTCGTCATCGACGTCGAATGATGGGCAACCGGTCGGCGCACCGGTCGCGGCGGCGTCGGCTTACAGTCGAGGGGTGAGTACAGCAGGGTTCTCAGAGTCCGACCCGTCCAAGATCCGGATCGGTGACGCGGAGCGCAACTCCGCCATGGATGCCCTCGGCGAGCATCTCTCGTCGGGGCGGATCGACCTGGACGAGTTCGGCACCCGCAGCGCGCAGGTCAGTCAGGCGCGGACCGTCGGCGACCTTCGTGAATTGTTCGTCGACCTGCCTGCGCCGCACCCCACACTGCCGGGGCCACTCGTGCCGGTCGCCGACCGGTTGCCCGCGGGGCGGCCCGCGGGTCGGCCCGCCAGGCAGGATGATCCCCGCACCCCCGCGCAGCGCATGGCGTCGTTCGCGCTGGCCGCGTCCGGGATCCTCGCGGCGGTGCTGTTCTTCGCGCTGCATCTGCCCTGGTACATCTTCCTGCTGCCCGCCGTCATCGGCGTGCTCACCAGCGCCGCCTGGGGCGGGGACTGGAAGGACGGCAACCGCCGGCGCTGAGGATCGCCCGAAGCGGGGCGTAGCCGCGCAGCGCCGGGTCCGCTGAGTTCTCGCCGGCCACCCCGGCGCCGACGCGCGCTACGCGTCACCGTCGGCGCGCGGCCCTCCGCCGGGCCGACCCTTGGCGAGCAAATTCCCCCCGTTCGATGTCGACGGACATGCCTGGATCCATCGGGCCTGTGACGGCCACATCGTCATTTCGGAACATTTTGATCACTCGGTCAACAATCATTCACGCACAGTCACGGCCTCGTCGGCCTGCCCACACCTTTCGAGGTACGTCCCTAGGGTGATGTGTTCTTGCGTACGCTCTGTGACAATTTGAGGAGTGCAAGGCGGTGTGCACACTCGCCCGGGGGGGCTGCGCCATCCTTTCGTGTTTCACACACCACGCAGGTGAATCCCCTTCTCCGTTCGATCGTCCGCACCGCGTCGCGTCACCGACACACCCGCCGCCGGATCACCGAGCGGTCGTTCGATACTCCTAGCGCGGAAATGTTGTGGACCTGACATGAGTGCATTGCTGAAAAGAACCCGAACCGTCGTGGCCGCCATGGCGGTCCTGGCCACCACGCTGACCGCGACAGCGGTGTCCACAGCATCGGCGGCCGCCGCGGACACAAGCCCTGCGACAACGGCCGCGGCAGCGTTACCGACCTCCGGCAACGTCAGTTCCTCCACAGCGACCTCCAAGGTCACCACGCAATCGTTCACCACCGCCGCATCTGCCGAGAGCTACTGGACGGCGGACCGGATGGCCGGCGCCGTTGCCACACCGAAGGTGACAGCCGCGTCCCGCACATCGATCGGTGCGGTCGCACCGGCCACAGTCGCGACCGCCGCGAGGGTCACCGATATTCACTCCACGCCGGGCACACTCGCGGCAGCCAAGCCAGAAGCGCTGCGGGCCATGGTGACTCGGCCGTATTCCAATCGGCTGGATCGCTTGATCGGGAAGGTCTTCTTCAGCCAGAACGGCGTCGATTATGTCTGCTCCGGCACTGTTGTGAACAGCAACAACAAGGACATGATCGACACAGCCGGGCACTGCGTCAGCGACGGCGCCGGCCATTTCGTGACCAAATGGGTCTTCGTTCCCGGTTATGCCTCCAACCCGACCGGCGGGAAGGCAGGGCTCTACCCGTACGGCATCTGGACCGCGCGTCAGTTGACCACCACAGCCCAGTGGCACTACTACGGCAACATCAAACAGGATCTTGCCTACGGTGTGGTCGCGAAGTTGAGCAACCGGCACATCGCAACGTATCTCGGTGGTCAGGGCACGTTCTTCAACATTCCGAGAAACCAGGTCTTCAGTGCATTCGGTTATCCGCAGGCGTCTCCGTTCAACGGGCGCGATCTTCGAGTGGCCACTTCACGACGCAACGGCGATGACCTTCAACTGGGTGGCCTGCCCGGTCCGGCGCCCATGAAGATCGCCTCGAACCTCACCGGCGGAAGCAGCGGCGGGGGTTGGATCATCGGAATCTCCACCACAACCGGCCTCGGGCACGTCAACGGCCACAACAGCTACCGCTACCTCACCGGGCCGGCAGCCAACGCCAACCGGATGTACAGCCCGTACTACGGCAGCGAAGCCCTGGCGCTCTACAACTACACCAAGGTCTTGTAGCAGCGAGGGGGTGAGATCAACGGCAGATCGCCGAGCGCCAGAACTGCAGTCAGGCGACGGGCGACGCGATCAGGTCGCGCACCTCCGGTGCCTCCAGCCGGACCTTCTCGGCCGAGGCGTCGTCCGGTTCGGTTTGCGAACGCCGCTCGGCGTCGACCCGAGCCTGGTAGACCTCGACCTCGCGGGCCGTCTCCGCGGCCGTCCAGCCGAGCACCGGGGCCATGATGTCGGCGACCCGCTGCATCGACTCGGTGCCGCGGTGGGCGTACTCGATGGAGATCCGGGTTCGGCGGGCGAGTACGTCCTCCAGGTGCAGCGCGCCCTCATGAGTCACCGCGAACAGCGCCTCCGCCTGGATGTAGTCGGCGGCGCCGGGGATCGGTTGCAGCAGGGCCGGATCGGCCGCTGCGGGTGCCAGCACGTCGTGGATCTCCGAGCCGTACCGGTCCAGCAGGTGGCGGATCCGGTACGGATGGATGCCGTGCTGCTCGCCGAGCCGGTCCGCCTGGTTGACCAGCGCCTGGTAGCCGGGGGCGCCGATGAGCGGCACGTCCTCGGTACACGAGGGGTTGATCCGGCCGGGCAGGTCCTCCGCGGCGGCGTCCACCGCGTCCGCACCCATCACCCGGTACGTCGTGTACTTGCCGCCGGCGATGCCGACGAGCCCGGGCGCAACCCTGGCCACCGCGTGCTCCCTGGACAGCTTCGACGACTGTTCGCTCTCACCGGCCAGTAGCGGCCGGAGGCCCGCGTACACACCCTCGATGTCGTCGTGCGTCAGCGGAACGGCCAGCACCGTGTTCACATGATCGAGGATGTAATCGATGTCGGCCTTGGTCGCGGCCGGGTGCGCGAGGTCGAGATTCCAGTCGGTGTCGGTGGTTCCGATGATCCAGTGCGACTTCCACGGGATGACGAAGAGCACCGACTTCTCGGTTTTCAGGATGATGCCGCTCTCCGAGGTGATCCGGTCCCTGGCGACGACCAGGTGCACGCCCTTGGAGGCACGGACCTTGAACCGGCCACGCCCGCCGGACAGCCGCTGCAGCTCGTCTGTCCACACACCGGTGGAGTTGATGACGACCCTGGCCCGAACGTCGGTCTCCCGGCCCGTTTCGACGTCCCGCACCCGCACCCCGGCGATCCGGTCAGATTCCTTGAGGAAGCCGACGACCTGGGTGGACGAGCGGATCACCGCGCCGTACGACGCCGCCGTCCGGGCGACGGCGAGGGTGTGCCTGGCGTCGTCGACCTGGCCGTCGTAGTACTTGATGCCCCCGACGAGCGCGTCCCGCCGCAGGCCGGGAACCAGGCGCAGGGCGCCGGCCCGGGTGAGGTGCTGGTGTCCCGGGACCGATCGGGCGCCGCCCATCGTGTCGTACATGATCAGACCGGCACCGACATACGGACGCTCGACGAGATGCTTGGACAGCGGGTAGAGGAAGGACACCGGCTTGGCCAGGTGCGGGCAGATCTTGGTCAGCATCAGCTCCCGCTCGCGCAGTGCCTCACGGACCAGCCCGAACTCGAACATCTCCAGGTACCGCAGGCCGCCGTGGAAGAGCTTCGACGACCGGGACGAGGTGCCCGAGGCAATGTCCCTGGCCTCGACCAGGGCGACCGACAGTCCCCTGGTCACCGCGTCGAGGGCGGCGCCGGCACCGACCACACCGCCACCGATCACCACGACGTCGAAGGTCTGGCTGCCGAGCCGGTCGAAGCTGGCCGTTCGTTCGGCGGGGCCCAATCGAGCACTGGATTCCGTCACCGGATTGCTCGCGCCGTTGCTCGTCGTTCGTGGCTGGGTCATCGCTCGGCCGTCCCTCCTGCTCGGTGGCGGCCCTGCCGGTGCTGGTGGGACACCGCAATCCACGCTACCGGCGCAACCGATCGGCGCAACCGATCGGCGCAACCGCGGCGCTGACGCACAGTCACCTGCAGCGGGTGGTCATCGGCGGCAGGCGGTCATACGCCTTCGGGGTTGCTGTGCATCATCCGGCGGCCGAGCTCGGTGATCGACCCGGACAACGAGGGGTAGACGCTGAACGTGTACGCCAGATCCTTGACGGTCAAACGGTTCTGGACGGCGACCGCGATGGGCAGGATCAGCTCGGATGCCTCCGGGGCGACGACGACACCGCCGATCACGATCCCGGTCAGCTGCCGGGCGATGATCTTGATGAAGCCTTCCTCCAGCCCCAGCATCTTGGCCCGCGCATTGGTGGCCAGCGGGATCGTCATCACCTGGGCGAGGGCCGGCCCGGTCTCCGCCTCCACCTGCGAGTAACCGACGGTGGCGATCTCGGGATGGGTGAAGACGTTGGAGCACACCGTCTTCAACCGCAGCGGCGCCACGCCCTCGCCCAGTGCGTGCCACATCGCGATGCGACCCTGCATGGCGGCGACGGAGGCGAGCATCAGCACGCCGGTGCAGTCGCCGGCGGCATAGATGCCGGGGACGGAGGTCCGCGAGACGCGGTCCACCTCGATGAAGCCGCCCTTGTTGACCTGGACGCCGAGGGTCTCCAGCCCGAGATCGGAGGTGTTCGGCACGGCGCCGACCGTCATCAGCGCATGCGACCCGTGGACCTCGCGGCCGTCCTCGAGGGTGACGACGACGCCGTCGCCCTCCCGCTTGACCGCCTTGGCCCTGGCCCGCTTCACCAGCGTGCTGCCGCGCGAGGAGAACACCTTCTCGATCACCTTGGCGGCGTCGGCGTCCTCGCTGGGCAGCACCAGATCGCGGCTGGACACCAGCGTCACCTTGACGCCCATCTCGGTGTAGGCGGAGGCGAACTCGGCGCCGGTGACCCCGGACCCGATGACCACCAGGTGCTCGGGCAGCTCCGGCAGTGAATAGACCTGCCGCCAGGTCAGGATGCGCTCGCCGTCCGGCACGGCATCGGGCAGGATCCGCGGGGTCGCGCCGGTGGCCAGCAACACGACATCGGTGGTGTACTCGGTGACCTCGCCGTCCGCGGTCGTGACCGACACGCAATGGGATGCGAGCCCGGGCTGTGGGTCGGAGAGCACCGCCGTCCCGTTGACCAGCTTCACGCCGTTGGCCTGCAGGGTGGTGCGGATGTCAGCGGACTGGGCGAGCGCCAGCTCGGCGACCCGGCCCTGGACGACCGAGACGTCGACCGCCACCTTTCCCGGATCGACCATCACCCCGAGGCTGCCGGCACCCCGGACGGAGGTCCGGCCACCGGCCGATGCAATGAATGTCTTGGACGGCACACAGTCGGAGAGCACGCAGGCGCCGCCGATGCCGTCGCGCTCTATCAGCGTCACGTCGGCGCCGTACTGCATCGCCACCAGCGCAGCCTCGTAGCCGGCCGGGCCTCCACCGATGATCACGATCCTGGTCACGGAGCAACCCTAGCCCGCTCTCCCGGGCCGGGTCGGCGGCCGACCGATGCCGCCGTCCGGTTGTGTCGGCATGCCCGGCGACGCCCGCTACAGTCTGCTGCCATGGCGTTGTACGCGGCCTACGGGTCCAACATGGACCCTGCCCACATGCTGGCGCGGTGCCCTTCCTCTCCGGTCGCCGGCACCGGTTGGCTACCAGGATGGCGGCTGACATTCGGCGGCGAGGACCTGAGCTGGAACGGTGCGCTGGCGACCGTCGTCGAGGACCCGGAATCGTCGGTCTTCGTGGTGCTGTACGACATGGCCGACTCCGACGAGCGGACGCTGGACTCGTGGGAGGGCGCCGATCTCGGCCTCTACACCAAGATCCGTCTCCGCGTGCACACGCTGGACGGAGATGTGCTCGCCTGGCTCTACGCACTGCAGGCCTTCGAGGGCGGCCTGCCGTCGGCGCGTTACCTCGGGGTGATCGCCGACGCGGCCGAAGCCGCGAACGCGCCGGCCGAATATGTCAACGACATCCGCAGCCGCCCGCACGGCGGGCTCTGAGCGTCAGGCAGGCACCGTTGGACGGGGCGCACGATCTCGCGGCACGATTCGACGAGAGCCGCAGTCATCTCCACTCGGTGGCGTACCGAATGCTGGGGTCGACCGGTGACGCGGAAGACGCCGTCCAGGAGGCCTGGATCCGGCTCACCCGCGCCGACCACGACCATGTCCATAACCTCACCGGCTGGCTGACCACGGTCGTCGCAAGGGTGTGCCTGGACATGCTTCGGTCCCGGACGTCGCGGCGGGAGCAGCCCTGGGAGGACCACGCGATCGAGCACCCCACCCAGGCTCCCGGCCCGGAGGACGAGGCGGTAGCGGCGGATTCGGTCGGTGCTGCCCTGCTGGTGGTGCTCGACACCCTGAGTCCCGCAGAGCGACTCGCCTTCGTGCTGCACGATCTGTTCGCCGTTCCGTTCGACGAGATCGCACCCATTGTCGGCACGTCACCCGCGGCCGCACGCCAGCTTGCGTCCCGCGCCCGGCGGCGGGTGCAGGGTGCGCCGGCGGCGCCCACTGACCGCGACCGGAAGCGGGAGATCGTCGAGGCGTTCCTGGCGGCGTCCCGGGGCGGGGACTTCGGTGCCCTGCTCACCCTGCTCGATCCGGCAGCCGTGCTGCGCTCCGACGCCGCCGCGGTCGAGATGGGCTCCGACCCGGAGGTCAACGGCGCGGACGCCGTTGCCCGGACATTTGCCGGCCGCGCCCGGGCCGCCCGCCTCGCGGACATCGACGGCGAGCCGGGAGCGCTCTGGTCGGCGGGCGGCGTCCCGCGGGTGGCGTTCGCGTTCACCATCACCGACGGGCGCATCACTGCGATCGACCTGCTCGCCGATCCCGTGCTGCTGCAGACCTTCCGCCTTCGGCCCGCCGAGAGCTGACGGCCCAAAGACTCTGCGGTACAGCGCATGCGGTCGCTGCGTCAGTGCTGCAGCGCCGCCACCGCCGTGTGCGCCAGCAGCCGAACCCCCGCGGCGATGGCCCGCTCGTCCACCCGGAACGAGGACGAATGCAGGTCGACCCGCTGACTGACGCCGTCCCACACGCCCAGCCGGGCCAGCGACCCCGGAACCTGTTCGAGGAACACGGCGAAATCCTCTGCGCCGGTGGACTGCTCGGCCAGCCTGATGGCGTCCTCGCCGAGCGCCCGTTGAGCGGCGGCCGTCATCAGCTCCGTGGAGAACAGTTCGTTGTTCACCGGCGGCACACCGCGGTGATACGTCAGCTCGAAGTCGCATTCGGTCGGAGCCAACAACTCCGCGACCAGCTCCCGGACCAGCGGTTCGGCGGTGTCCCAGGAATTGCGGTCCATCATCCGCAGCGTGCCGCGCAGCTCGCCGGACTGCGGGATGGCGTTCGCGGCCTCGCCGGAACGGACGGCACCCCACACCAGGACGGCGGCTGCCCGCGGGTCGAGCCGGCGGGTCAGCAACGACGGCAGCCCGGTGATCACCGTGCCGAGGGCGAACACCAGGTCGGCGGTCAGGTGCGGCCGGGAGGTGTGGCCCCCGGGTCCGGAAACCCGAAGCTCCACCACGTCCGAGGTCGAGGTGATTGCACCGGCCTTGAGCCCGACCAGGCCGGCCTCCAGTCGCGGATCGCAGTGCAGCGCGAACAGCCTGCTCAGCCCGTCGAGTCCACCGGCGGCGATCACATCGTGTGATCCACCGGGAAAGACCTCCTCGGCCGGCTGGAAGATCAGCCGCACCCGGCCACCGAGATCGCCTGCCCTGGCCAGCGCCATCGCGGCACCCAAGAGCACGGTGAGGTGCACGTCATGCCCGCAGGCATGCGACACATCGGGCAGCGTGGACGAGAACGGCAACCCGGTCCGCTCCGCGATCGGCAGCGCGTCGATGTCGGCACGCAGCCCGACAAGCTTGCTGCCCGAACCCATCTCGGCGATGACGCCGGTGCCCGACGGGATCAGCCTGGCCTTGATGCCGGCCTCTTCAAGGGTGCGCATGATCAGTGCGGTGGTGGCGGATTCCTGGTGCCCGAGTTCCGGATGAGCGTGCACCCGCCGCCGCAACCGCACCAGCTCGGGCAGGTCGGTGCGCACCGAACGGTCCAGCCACTCAGGGCCGCAGCCGGCGCCGAGATCGCTGACGTCCTGGGGGGCCGGTACGTGCAGCGAAGCCGCGGGAACGGTGAGTTGCGGCACGCGGGATCCGGGCCGGGTGCCGTCGAGATGTGCGGTCGAGACGTGCGGTGTCGAGATGTGCTGTGTCGAGACGTGCGGTGTCGAGACGTGCTGTGTCGAGACGTGCGGTGTCGAGACGTGCTGTGTCGAGACGTGCGGCGTCCAGGCGCGCTGATTCGAGATGAGCTGAGTCGAGGCGCGCTGATTCGATGGGCGCGGGGCCGACGCGTCCGATGCGATGTGCCATTTCCGCGATCCTCCGTCCACGCCCGACCGGGCCGTCACCTCCGGGTTGTACCGGCATGCCGAAGCCCCGCACGGCACCGTGGGGGATCCCAGATAGCCTAGTCCGCCGCAAGCCGTGAAACCGCCTCCGGCGGGACACCGCCCTCACCGGCGTGCAGGCGACGGCAGCAGTGCACCGCGCGCGGCCGGACACCGGTGTCGTGTGGTTGGGTGTGGGCTGATTGGGTGTGGGCGAGAGGGTGAGCAGCGGGCCAGGGTCTGCCGCGATCACCGTCACGCCCATGGGCGACCGGGCAGCACCTGCGCAGGAGGTACCCGATGGGCGACGACATCGCGACGACGACCTACACCCGCGAGCAGCGGCAGGCCTACCGGGCGAAGGTCCGCCGGTGTCTGGACGTGTTCGAACGGATGCTCGTCGAGCACTCCTTCGACTTCGGCAAACCGATGACCGGCCTGGAGATCGAACTGAACCTGGTCGACGACCGGTGGCAGCCGGCCATGGCCAACGCCGAGGTCCTCGAGGTGATCGCCGATCCGGACTTCCAGACCGAACTCGGCCGCTACAACATCGAGTTCAACGTCAAGCCCCGGTCGCTGTCGGGTGAGCTGATGCTCGATCTCGAGGAAACCCTCCGGGCTTCGCTGGATCACGCCGAGGAGCGGGCCAACGGGATCGGCTCGGAGATCATCATGGTCGGGATCCTGCCGACCCTGCAGAAGGAACACCTCGACGGCGAGTGGATGAGCGCCAACCCCCGGTACCAGGCGCTGGACGAGGCCGTGTTCGCCGCCCGCCGGGAGGACCTCGAGCTGGACATCACCGGCGAGGAACACCTGCAGATGTTCGCCGACACCATCGCCCCCGAGTCGGCCTGCACCTCTGTGCAACTGCACCTGCAGGTCTCCCCCGCAGACTTCGCCGCCTGCTGGAACGCCGCCCAGGCGCTGGCCGGACCGCAGCTGGCGCTCGGCGCGAACTCGCCGTTCCTGTTCGGCAAGCGGCTCTGGGCGGAGACCAGGACGGAGCTGTTCCTGCAGGCCACCGACACCCGCTCGCCGGAGCTGCGCAACCAGGGGGTGCGTCCGCCGGTCTTCTTCGGCGAGCGCTGGATCACCTCGATCTTCGACCTGTTCGAGGAGAACGTCCGTTACTTCCCGGCCCTGCTGCCGGAGACCACGGACGAGAACCCGGAGGAGGTGCTGGCTTCCGGGAAGGCTCCCCGGCTGCAGGAGCTGCGGCTGCACAACGGAACCGTGTACCGGTGGAACCGCCCGGTGTACGACGTCGTCGACGGGCGCCCGCACCTGCGGGTGGAAAACCGGGTGCTGCCGGCCGGGCCCACGGTCGTGGACGTCCTGGCCAACGCTGCGTTCTACTACGGCGCGCTGACCGTGCTGGCCTCGGAGGACCGCCCGGTGTGGACGAAGATGTCGTTCGACGCCGCGAAGGCGAACTTCGATTCCGGCGCCCGGTACGGCTCCGAGGCCGTCTTCTACTGGCCCGGGTTCGGCGAGGTCACTTGGGACGAACTGCTGCTGCGGCACCTGCTGCCGAAGGCCGACGAGGGTCTCAGCCGCTGGGGGGTCACCCAACAGGCCAGGGACCGTTACCTGGGCATCGTCCGGGACAGGTGCAAGACCCGACGCAACGGCGCCTGGTGGCAGTCCGAGACGGTGGCCGCGTTCGAGGCGCGCGGGCTCTCCCGGGAAGCGGCGCTGACCGAGATGCTGAAGCTGTACTCGCAAGGGATGCACGCCAACGAGCCGGTGCACACCTGGGACGTTCCGAGCTGACTCGGCAGGCGACCGCAGGACGGTGAGGTCGGCAGCAGGCGGCTCACCGGCAGCACGATCGAAGGGGTGCGAATGGCAGGGGCGACGAGGACCGGGGCGGACCCGCACCGGCTCGCCGACGAGGTGCTCTCCGGGTCGCGCACGGCGCTGTCCCGCGCGATCACCATGGTCGAATCGACCCGGCCCGATCACCGGACCGCCGCCAGGGAATTGCTCACAGCGCTGGCGCCCCGCGCGGGCGGGGCGGTGCGGGTGGGCATCTCCGGGGTGCCGGGTGTCGGGAAGTCCACCTTCGTCGAGGCACTCGGCACGGCACTGACCTCGAGCGGGCACCGGGTCGGGGTGCTCGCAGTCGACCCGTCCAGCGCCAGGACCGGTGGGTCCGTGCTGGGTGACAAGACCCGGATGCCGACACTCGCCGCCAACCCGAACGCCTACATCCGGCCGTCGCCGACGGCCGGGACACTCGGCGGGGTGGCCAGGGCGACTGCCCAGACGATCACCGTGCTGGAGGGCGGCGGTTACGACGTCGTACTCGTCGAGACCGTCGGCGTCGGCCAGTCCGAGACCACGGTCGCCGGGATGGTGGACACCTTCCTGCTGCTCGGGCTGGCCCGCTCCGGCGATCAGTTGCAGGGCATCAAGAAGGGTGTCCTGGAGATCGCCGACGTCGTGGCGATCAACAAGGCGGACGGTGACCGGGTTGTCGAGGCCAAGGGTGCGGCAAGGGATCTCGCCGGTGCGTTGCGGTTGGTGCGCGGCGGTGACGGTGCCTGGCGGCCTCCCGTGCTGACCTGCTCGGGGCTGACCGGCGACGGAGTCGACGGGGTGTGGAAGGCCGTTCTCAAGCACCGCGACTTCCTCGGCACGGACGGACTGGCGGACAAGCGCGCGGCGCAGCGCTGGGAACTGACCTGGGCGCTGGTCCGGGACGAGCTGGATCAGCGGCTCCGCCGCTCCCCCGCGGTGGTGGCCGCCAGCGACAGGCTGCGCACCGAGGTCCTGGCGGACGTCACCCCGGCGCCGAGTGCGGCCGATGCCATTCTGCGTGCCTTCGACTCGGGCTGACCGACGCGCTGACCGGGTTGCGGCGGGGCCGGGTCCCTACGGCTGGGTGACCTCAGGCGAAGGCGTCCCGCTCGAATCCGCTGGTCGCCGGATCGATCTCCAGCAATGCCTCCAGCAGGAGCATTGTCCTGGCGTCCTCCGAGCTGATCGACCGGCCGTAGGGGCCGCGGGCCGTGCACAGCATCCGGGCCACATCGAGCAGCGCGGCGACGAACGGCCCGCTGACCAATGGGTCCAGCCGCCCCAGAATCGCGGTGATGTCCCACAAGCCGGTGACGACCGACCGCGACTCGTCGGCGTGCTCCCGGAGCCGTGCGGAGAAATCGTCGCTGAGAGCGAGCAACGACGAGTGGGCCAGCCCGACCTCGCCTGCGGCCACCGCGTCGACGGCGCGCCAGAAGGCTGCCAGCTCCTGCGGCTCGAAGCGGTTCTGCCGGCCCGCCACCGCAGTGAGGATCCAGAGCGGCGCACCCCCCAGCGTGCGCCGGTCGTGGGCACTGAGGTCCGGGCCTGCTGCTCGCTGTTCCATCGCCGGCACACCCTTCGGCTCCGCGCTCCGCTGTGACGCCATTGTTGGCCGTGCGGTCCTCTTCGCACAACGGCACCCGGGCGCTCCTCACCCCCGAAGGCGCTCACTCGACTCCTTGACCGGTGATACCGCCGGATCCGCCGGCCGCGCGGCGGGTGTCCCGGCGGTGCCGCGCCGGGACACCTGGACCAGCAACGCACCGGCGAGCGCCGTGACCGCGGTGATCATCCAGCCGGCCGCGGGCAGACCGGCGGAGTCCGCGACCCAACCGATGGCCAGCGCGAACGGCAGGAAGCCGAGCCAGGAGATGGTGCTCACCCCGGACGCCACCCCGGCGCGGATGGTGGATGGCACCGCGTCGTGCAGCAGCGCGCTGACATGGACTCCGACCACGGCAAGCACCAGCAGGAGCAGGACCTGGACGACGACGACCGCCGCGATGCTGCCGGTCGTGCTGAGAACCACGCTCGACGCCACCATCGCCGCCACCAGGAGCAGGACCACCGCCGGGTGGTCGAGCCGGAGCCGTCCGGCGATGAGGCCCCCGACGCCCAGGGTCGAGACCAGGGCGGCCCAGTACGGGCCGAACAGCACCGCGGGTGCGGCGAGCGTCACCAGCCACAGCGGCCCGAACTCGAACAGGATCTGGGTGATCAATGCGATCAGCGCACCGAGCAGCACGATCGGCAGCAGCGCCCCACGCCCGGTGATCGTCCGGTAGGTGAGCGCGACGTGCGACCGCAGCGCCGTTCGCTCGCCGGCGCGGTGCAGGCGTGGCTCGTCGAACCGGGCGAAGGCGAGGATGGCCAGGGCGGTGAACGGGATCGTGGCGAAGTACATCACCCGCGGACCTGCCAGCTGGGCCAGCCAACCCCCGAGCAACGAGCTGATCACCAGGGCGGCACTTTCCAGGAACCTCACGGCGCCGAGCCGGGTCTCGTACTGATCTCCGGAGCCGGTCGTCTCCAGCACCGTGTCGTAGACCACCGATTCGACCGTGCCCGAGTACATCGCGAAATAGACACCGAGGATCATCGCCGAAACGATGTACATCGAGACGCCGGTGCTCAGGCCACCGATGACGGTGCACAACGACAACGCGACCGCCGAGAGGATCAGCACCCCCTTCCGGCTCCACCGGTCGGCAAGAATGCCGGACGGCACCTCCAGAACGGGGGTCACGGCGGCATAGGCGGCCGCCATCACACCGACAGTGGCCGCGGTGAAACCGATGTCGTTCATGAACAGCTTCTCCACCGGCAGCCACAGCAGGCTGCCCTGCAGCGTCACGCCGATGTGCAGCGGAAGCAGCCGACGGCGCAACGCCGGTGCGGTGCGCGTGCTGTTGTCTGTCATGGAGGGTCAGAGTCGGCACCCCCATCCCGCGTTACACGGATTCAGCGACGGGTTTTCCGCAATCGCTCGAGGAGTTCCGCACGCAGGGCTGCATCCACCGGCCGCGGGGTCATCTCCTGCAGGCCGCGGACGGTGTCCCGGTACTGGCCGAGGTACCGCCGGCAGCCCTCACAGAGCGCCAGATGGTGCTGGACCTGCCCCTTCCCGGTGTCGTCCAGATCGCCCTCGACGAAGGCGGTGACCAGTTCCACGAACTCACGGCACTCCATGCGATCACCCTCCTCCTGCCTTCCCAGGACCGTCCGTCGTGTCGAAATACTGCTCCAGGTGGGCGCGGACCGCGGCCCGGCCGCGATGCAGCAGCACCCGCTGGTTCGCGGCGGTGATGTCCAGGATCGCGCAGACCTCGTCGGACGCGTAGCCCTCCACGTCACGGAGCAGCACGACGATCCGCTGCCGGTCCGGGAGTTCGTCGACAGCGCCGTCCAGCACCGCACGCAGTTCCGTTGCCATCGCCTGCCGCTCCGGGGACGGAGGCCACGACCGGGGCCAGTCGCGCCAATGACCCGGAAACTGCTCGTGCGCGGACTGGAAGCGGGCGGGATCGATCGTCGGACCGTCATTCTCGGCCGGATCGTCCGCCCAACTGCTCCACGGGACGGTTCTGCTCTCCCGCTCGGCACACCGCTTCGCCGTGTTCACCAGAATGCGGTAGACCCAGGTCCGCAGGGACGAACGGCCCTCGAACGACGCGACCGCCGCCATCACCGCGAGCCAGGTGTCCTGCAACACCTCCTCCGCGGACGCATCTGTGCTGACGAAGGTCCTGGCCAGCCGGAGCATGCCCGGCGACCAGGCATCGAGGATGACGCCGAACGCCTCGGCGTCCCGCTCCCGAAGCCGCCCCACCAACTCTGCGTCGTCCATCGCGCTGTGTCGTCAACCGCGCTGTGTCATCAACCGCGCTGTGTCATCAACCGCGCTGTGTCATCAACCGCGCTGTGTCATCAACCGCGCTGCGACTCACTCACTCAGTCGCTCCTGCGGGGACGCTCCTGGAGCCGTCGATCCTTGTAGACCTCCTCGAGAGTCATGTCTCCGTACCGGAAGTTTTTCATGCTCCAGCCCAACAGGCCGAGCGCGAGCAGTCCGGATGCGATGAGGAACGCGCCCGTACCCCAGCCACCGAACAGCCACCACTTCTCGGCCAGCGGCCACCAGGACGGCGGCGGCGGGCGGATGCCCCAGACCACGCCGATCCCGATGAGGGCGAGGGCTAACAGCGTGGACAGGATGATCCGCGGCCACGACGTCACGCTCTCGGCGGCCCCTCGGTATGCGGCCCGTTTGACCGGGTCGAGCAGCCGGTCGGCCCACTCGTAGTTCTTCGCAAGCACCCACAGCCCCAGGGCGAGCAACAACAGGCCGGGGCCGGGAAGCACGATCGCGGCCACCCCGGCGGCGATCAGCAGCCAACCGAGGATCTCCCGCCCGATACGGGCGGCCTTCGAGGTGCTGCCGTTGTCGCTCATCCGCACAGCATGTCAAACGGCGCAGGCACTGTGGCATCGATGAGCGCCTCCTCCGCCCGGTCGGCCGATCGTGGCAGCCCGACCCGACGCGCTCCGCGCACGCACGACCGCCGGAACCGCGTGGGACGCCGCACAATCAGCGACGTCGCGGCGGTCGCTTTGGCAGGATGGCGGGGTGCCACCGCCCGCACCACCGCAACCGCCGGACCGGCGCGGCGCCGACGGCATTCCGGCCCGGGGGCCGTCGCCGGCCGACCACCCGCGGGTGCTGGCAGGGCGGTACCGACTGGATTCGGTGATCGGCAAGGGCTCGATGGGAACGGTCTGGGCGGCGACCGACGAGATCCTGCACCGGCAGGTGGCCATCAAGGAGATCGATTTCCCGCCGGGCACCCCCGCGGCGGAACGGGCCCAACTCGAGCACCGCACGCTGCGCGAGGCACGCGCGATCGCAGCGCTGTCCAATCCGTACGTCATCACGTTGTTCGACATCCTGACCCTGGAGCAGGGGCCGGTGATCGTGATGGAGCTGCTGCGTGCCCGGTCGCTCGCCGAGATCTTGCGCAAGGTCGGCCGGCTGCCGGATGGCCAGGCCGCGACCATCGGTGTCGCTGTCGCCTCCGGCCTGCTCGCCGCGCATGCCGCCGGTATCACGCACCGCGACGTCAAACCCGGCAACGTGCTGATCTGTGACGACGGGCGGATCAAGCTGACCGACTTCGGGATCGCCCGCAGCGCCGCGGAACAGACGATGACCGCGACCGGCCTGCTGCTCGGCTCACCCGCCTACATCGCGCCGGAGGTGGCCAGTGGTGTTCCGGTGGGCCCGATCTCGGACGCCTGGAGCCTGGGTGGGTTGCTGTTCGCCACGGTCGAGGGCCGCCCGCCGTTCGACCAGGGCACCGCCATCGCGACCCTGACCTCGGTGGTGAAGGACCCGGTCCCGCCGCACCCGCACTCCGGGCGGCTGGGCGCCGTGGTGTCCGGCCTGCTGGTCAAGACCCCTGCGCTGCGCATGCGGATCGACCGCGCACTGATCATCATGCGCGGCATCGCCGACGACCCGTCGGGGATGAACCTTGCCGCGGTGCAACGCATCCCGCGCGACGAGGACACCTCTACCGGATTGCCGCCGGCCGCCGGCGCAACCGGCGGGACCAGCGGCCCGGGCGTGGGGGGCCGGCCCGGCGCCTCGGGCGTTGACCGCACCGGCGCCTCGGGCGCTGAGCGCACCGGCGCCTCGGGCGGCGACCGCGGGCGGGCCGGCGGGCGGGCGGTCGGCTCAGGATCGACGCCGCATGCACCGGCGCGCTACCCGGCCGATCAACCACCCCGTCACCGGCCGGGTTCGCCGCCCGGCGCTGACCGGACCGGGTCGACACCCGGTTACCCCACCGGCGCGACACCGGGTTCCACCGGGTCCACATCTCGGTCTCCCGGCGGATCGTCGCCTGTCCATCGCACGGGCTCCACACCCCCACAGGGGATTGGCCCCCCGGTTCCCCCGCGGACGGTCGCGCCGGGCCCGGCAGCAGCGCCACTCCCTCCGCCCCCATGGGCACAGTCGGATTCGGCCGCGCTCAGGCCGTTGCCGGCGGACGACCCGGACCGAAGCGGGACGGACAGCGATCGCTCAACCGGGGAGCCGGCAGGCAGGCAACGTCCTGCCCCGGCGCAGGACCGCTCCCGGCTGTACCGGGTACTCGCAGCGGTCCTTGTCGGGATCGTGGCGGCCGCAGCCGGCTACTTCGGCGTGCGGATCATCGCGGACCTGGCCACCGAATCGGCGGCACCCACATCGGCAGCGGTGCAGTCGGTTTTCGCGGCAGAGCGGACCGACAGACCCCTCGCCTGACGATCATGCTGTGGTGCACTCCGGGAGAAGGATCACCCTGTCGGACACCGTTGCACCCGTTCGTGTCATGCCACCCATTCGCCGCAGGGACCTACACTCCTTGTGACATCTGGTGGCGGCGAAGCACAATATCCGTCCCGCCGGAGCGCATTCGGAGCCGAGCCGCGGTCAACTCGCCGCACTATTGCGCTCGGGACCAGTCCGGCTCGAAGGGATCCCCCATGCGCACTGACCCGAACGATCACAACCTGAACGGGCGGTCGCGGGGTAGGCGGTGGGCGGCGTTCACGGTCGTCGCGCTGTTCCTCGCCGGTTGCAGCGCGGGCGAGAGCGGCAACCCGGCCGTTCCGGCGGCATCCGCGGCGCCGACGAGCGCCCCGACCTCGACGACACCTCAGTCACTCGATCGCCAGCAGGGATCGGTGAGCGGTGATGTCGCCGCCATCCGCGTGTTCGACGATCCGGCGTCACAGATTCGCTCCAACGCCGACCTCACCGCGTATCTCCTACCAGGGATGTCCGGCAACGGCGTCGACTGCGCAGAGCGAGCGCTCGACCCCGAGGTCATCCTCGAATTGCCGATTGGTGAAGGATCGAACACCGTCGCGGACATCGTCCTGGACTGCGTCGACCGAAATGACGTCGGCAGCATCGTGGCGATGTACGCCGTCGGCTTCGGTGCCGACGGCGCTGAGTTGTATCGGTCAGTCGGTCCCTGCGCCGCCGCAGCAGTGGCACCCGATTCCACGAAGGCGCTGCGTGACGGGCTCGAGTCGATCTACCGGGCCAGGCTCGATCTGCTGTCGCCGCCCACATCCCCCGACATCGCCAAGAACCTCCTGACGGAGATCTCCGACTGCCTCGACCCGGCAGTGTCCCCGTCGCCTTCACCGTCCCCGTCGCCGTCGCCGTCGCCGTCGCCATCGCCGACGCCGACGCCATCGCCGACGCCATCGCCGGGGCTCCCGACCTCCGCTTCGACCCCCGCTCCGTCGGCCGCTGTACCGGCGAATTCCCGCTCCATCAAGTGGAATTTGCTGGCGAAGGGCGACTGCCTGGCCGCGATCCCGCAGGGGTCGGTCACGACGGTCACTGTGACGAACTGCGACATCCCACACATGACCGAAGTGGTGGGTGCCTCGTTCCTCACCAGTGCCGAGGCGGAGAAAGGCTGCCAGAGCCTGTTCAAGAACTACACCGGTCAAGAGCTCGACCCGAGCCGCTGGACACTCGACATTCTCGAAGCGACCTCTGCGTTGAGCAGCGGCCGGGTCATCTGCCTCGCCAGCGCAAGCGACGGCCGACCGGTCACGGGTTCGCTGAGGGCGAACTGACTGCTGCTCCCTTTCTCGGTGAACGACACGATGCTCGCCACTGAAGCTGCGCTCAGACTGCTGCAACGGACAAGCGGTCCGGGACATCGCGGGGCCGTAGGGTCTTCGCATGCCTGCGGACCCAGCTGACAAAACCCGAGCAAAGGCCGACGAGGCCGCCGCTGCTATCGCCAAGGCGACCGGCGTGCTGCACCACGACGTCGCCCTGATCATGGGCTCCGGTTGGGTGCCCGCGGCGGACCGGCTGGGCACCGCGACCGCCGAACTCGACGTGTCCACGCTGCCCGGGTTCGCCGCGCCGGTGGTCGCCGGGCACGCCGGCCGGATCAGGTCCATCCCGATCGGCGACAAGCGCGCCCTGGTGATGCTCGGCCGGACACATCTGTACGAAGGCCGGGGTGTCGCGCAGGTCGTACACGGCGTCCGCACCGCCGTCGCCGCCGGTGCGCGCCTGGTCGTCCTGACCAACGCCGCCGGCGGACTGCGCGAAGGGATGACGCCGGGTGACCCGGTGCTCATCTCCGACCACCTCAATCTGACGGCGACGTCACCGATCGCGGGCGCGAACTTTGTCGACCTGACCGACCTGTACTCGCCCCGACTGCGCGCGCTCGCCACCCGGATCGACCCGAACCTGACCGAGGGTGTCTACGCGCAGCTCCCCGGCCCGCACTACGAGACACCCGCCGAGATCCGGATGCTCCGCACACTCGGCGCCGATCTGGTCGGCATGTCCACCGTGCTCGAGGCGATCGCGGCCCGGGAAGCGGGCGCGGAGGTGTTCGGCTTGTCGCTGGTCACCAACCTCGCAGCCGGCATGACCGGCGAACCACTGGACCACGAGGAGGTGCTGGCGACCGGGCGCGCGGCGGCCGTCGCGATGGGCGATCTGCTGGCCGAGTTGGTCGCCGGCGCATGACGTCACCGGCCACCGATCCCACCCCCCGGCTGACCCCCGCACTGCGGGACGCCACGATCCGCTGGATTGCCGACGACCCATCGCAATCCGACCGGGATGAACTGCAGGCGGTGCTCGCCGCGGCGATGGCCGGCCGGCCTGACGCGGTGACCGGCCTGCAGGCGCGGATGAGCGCACCGCTGACGTTCGGCACCGCCGGCCTGCGGGGGCCACTCCGGGCGGGGCCGTCGGGGATGAACCTGGCCGTCGTCCGACGGGCCGCCGCAGGGATCGCCGAGTACCTCGGTGCGCACGGTCATCGCGGCGGCACGGTGATCGTCGGCTTCGACGGTCGTCACCGATCAGCCGAGTTCGCAGCCGACGCTGCCGCTGTTCTGGGGTCTGCCGGCTTCCAGGTGCTGCTCGCTCCAGGCCCGCTCCCGACTCCGATCCTGGCGTTCGCCACCCGATCACTGAACGCAGCGGCGGGCCTGCAGGTCACCGCCTCGCACAACCCGCCACAGGACAACGGGCTGAAGGTCTACCTGGCCCAGGGTGCCCAGCTCGTGAACCCCGAGGACGGCCAGATCGAGACGGCCATCGCCGCCGCCCGACCGGCGCGGTCCATCGACGTCGACAGCACCGCAGGCAGGGTGCAGCCGTGGCCCGAGGAGATCGTCCAGGGCTACCTCGACCGGGTCGGGACCCTGTCCAAGACGTCATCGGCCGCACCGCCGGTCCGGGTCGCCATCACACCGATGCACGGCGTCGGTGGCGAAACCGCCATCAAGGCACTGCGTCTCGCGGGATTCACCGACGTGCATGTGGTGTCCGAGCAGGCGGTGCCGGACGGCGACTTCCCCACCGTTCCGTTCCCGAACCCCGAGGAGCCGGGCGCAACCGACCTGTTGCTCGCGCTCGCCGTCAATGTCGACGCGAGCATCGCCATCGCGCTCGACCCGGACGCCGACCGGTGTGCCGTCGGCATCCCCGTGCCGGGCGGCGGCTGGCGGATGCTGACCGGCGACGAGACCGGTTCGTTGCTCGGCGACCACCTGCTGCGTGGCCTCGACCGCTCCGCTCACCTCGACCCGCTGGTGGCCACCACGATCGTCTCGGGCGAACTGCTCAAGGCGATCGCGGCCGCGTATGACGCGCGCTACGCGGAGACCCTGACCGGTTTCAAATGGATCGTGCGTGCCGGTGACGGGGCCGGTACCGGGCTGGTCTTCGGCTACGAGGAAGCTCTCGGGCTGTGTGTCGACCCGGACCGGGTGCGGGACAAGGACGGCATCTCAGCGTCCGTCGTCGCATGTGACCTGGTGGCCACCCTGCAGACGGCCGGGCAGAGCGTGCAGGACCGACTCGACGAACTCGCCCGGCGTCACGGCCTGCTGGTGACGGGCCAGCTGTCCATCCGGGTCGACGACCTGAGCCAGATCGGCGCGGCGATGGCACGCCTCCGCAGGGCCGCTCCGGGCACGTTGCTCGGCGAGCCGGTCACCGAGGTCACCGACCTGCTGCCGCTCACCGACGGCATCCGGCTGCGCACCGACCGGGTCAGAATCGTCGTCCGGCCGTCCGGCACGGAACCGAAACTCAAGTGCTACCTGCAGGTGTCGTCCCCGGTCGCGGAATCTGCGGACCTGGTCGCGCTCCGCGAAGCGGCGGCCGCCGACCTCGATGCACTACGCACCGAGATGGCGGGAGTGGTCGGCCTGTCCGGCTGACCGTTGACTCCCGGGCCGGAGCCGATCAGCCGCCCGTCGACGGTGCCGGTGATGCCACCGCTGACGAGACCTCGGACGACACCGCTCCGCTCGGGAAGGCGTCGGCCCCGACCTTCTCGTCGGCGATGAACTGCAGCCCGGTGGCGCCGTCCTCGGCCATGATCGTCAGCACCCCGCCCGACGGGTCGGAGCCGACCGTGTAGGACGCCGTCCCCTGCAGGACGGCGTTCATCGCCGCTTCGGTCTCGCCCGCGGCGCCCTCACAGGCAATCAAGGTGCTCCGGAGGGGGCCGAAGACCATTGTGCTGTCGGCAATCTCGACCTGGCCGCCGCCGCTGTTGCAAGAGTTGTTGAACGCGATCTCGCCCGCGTTGAACCGCACCCAGGCAGTCACCGTCGGGGCGACCGCGGAGACGGTGCTGCCGGATTGGGTGATCAGGCCATCGAGCTTCCAGCCGGTGCCCTCGAGCGCAGCAGCGCCACTGGGCGCCGGTCCGAGCACCAGGGTGTCCGTGCCGTCGGTCAACGTCAGGGTGTCGCCCTCGAGGGTCCAGGTAGGACCGGCGGCGAGGAAGGTCGCGAGCCAGCGGTCCTGCGCCATCAGATCGTCCTGGCAGGCCATCATCGTCGACGCCATCTGCGGCGCGTTCAGCACGTCACCGGTCACCGTGAAGGGTCCGGACATGCTGTTGCAGCCGGCCTTGGCAGCGAGCCGGCCGTTCTCGAACGTGAGGGTGATGGTCGAGTTCGGAACGATGGTGTACGAGCCCGTCACCTCGGTGGCGGTGAAGGTCTGGCCGTCCAGGGCATCGGCGCCGGCCGCGGCCGACGACTCCGCTGGAACGGAGCCTGACGAGCCGGATCCCGTGGCCGGGGAGCTGCTCTGCGTCGAGTCGGGGGTCGAGCCGGCGGAGGACGAACCTGCACCCGGCGAGCTGTTGCTGGCGCAGGCCGCAAGCGCGAGCACCGCGACGACCGCCAGGCCGACACCGAATGCCGTTCCGGCGCGCGCCTTCGGGGAGCGCTGGGTCGAGGTGTCCTGGGTCGAGGTGCGCTGGGTCGGTCTCATGGTCACGTCCTCCTGCCGCCGAAGCGGCCGATACCTCCCGCACCACCGCTGGGTACGGAAGCCGCTCAGGCCCGGTCGTCACACACTCTGCAACGCCTTGGAGAAGGACGTATCGCCCCAACAGGATGGTTGCACGCCGGACGTCATCAATCGCAGCATCCCGGGCCGAACCGCCATCGGCGCGCCGCCCTTGGGGCGTTCACATCCCGCCACTACCGCCCCACGACAACCGAACCCATGACCGCGACCCCCATGGCCACGTCACCACGCCGTACCGGTCGAGTGACGTCCCAGCAGGTTTCACCGCCCCCACGGCGCCGATGTCACTGCACACGTGGCGCTCGACGGAGAAGCGCGACCATCAGCAGCGGGTTGCAGCTGTCCACCAGCGGGGCCGGGCGCAGGAGGTAGCTGGAGGAGGCCCGGAGGGGAGCGAGAGCGGAGGTAGCCGGAGTGGGGACGAGACGGCAGCACGACCCCCGTCAGACAGCCCCGAACTGCCGGTCGCCGGCGTCACCCAACCCGGGAACGATGTAGCCGGAATCGTTCAGCCGCTCGTCGATCGAGGCGGTGACCACCCGCACCGGGAGCTTCGCGGCGGCCAGCGTCACCAGCCCCTCGGGTGCGGCCAGCGCGCAGATCGCGGTGACGTCGGTCGCCCCGCGGCCGGTCAGCAGCTCGATGGTATGAACCATCGATCCGCCGGTTGCCAGCATCGGGTCCAGCACGTACACCGGCCGCCCGGCCAGCGACTCCGGCAGCGACTCCATGTACGGCGTCGGCAGCAGGGTCGTCTCGTCCCGCGCCAGCCCGACGAATCCCATCTGCGCCTCCGGGATCAGCGCGTGGGCCTGGTCGGCCATCCCGAGCCCCGCACGCAGCACCGGGACCAGCAGCGGCGGGTTCGAGAGCCGCGTTGCCGTGGTCCTGGCGACCGGGGTGTGGATCGGCACCTGCACGGTCGACAGCGTGCGGGTCGCCTCGTAGATCAGCATCAGGGTCAGCTCGCGCAGCGCGGCGCGGAAGGTCGCGTTGTCCGTCCGCGCGTCCCGCATCGTGGACAGCCGTGACGCTGCCAGCGGGTGATCGACCACCGTCACGTCGAGGTCGTCGGGAATGTTGCTCGGCACCGGGGACTGCACTGGCATGAGAAGGCTCTTTTCTCGATCGCGCACGATCTCGACAGCGCGTGGCGGGCAGGTGGGAGCACCGGCGAGGCGGTGATGGCACCGTAGCGGGCCGTGCGCCCGACAGGCCCACCAGGCGCCCGGCGGGCACGGTCACGAAGGCGGACAAAAGCGCCGTAACCGGGCCCGGGACAGCCGGCGAGACCCGTCGCGAGCCAGGAACGACCCACCGTCGGGGTATCGCCACGGCCCTAGGATGGCCGTCATGAGCACAGCAACGCCGCAACGCCCCGTGGACGGCGCCGTGCCTCCCGGGTTGCCGCCGCACCTGCGGGATGTGGCGACCGACGAAACCTCGCTCCGCCGGTTCCTGCACGGGTTACCCGGGGTCGACGCGGTCGGTGTCGAGCAGCGCTCGGCCGGCCTGGCCACCCGGTCGATCAAGAAAGCGTCCAAGCTGGCCGCCATTGATCTGGCCATCTCGATGGTCGACCTCACCACGCTCGAAGGCTCGGACACGCCGGGCAAGGTGCGGGCGCTCGCCGCCAAGGCACGCCGGCCAGACCCTGACAACCCGGACACGCCGCACGTCGCCGCCGTGTGCATCTACCCGGACATGGTGGGCGTCGCGGTCGAGGCACTGACCGGCAGCGCAGTCGGGATCGCCTCTGTCGCAACAGCTTTCCCGACGGGGCGAACCAGCCTCGCGGTGCGACTGGCGGACACCGACGTCGCGGTCCGGGCGGGCGCAACAGAGATCGACATGGTCATCGACCGGGGCGCCTTCCTGGCCGGGAAATACGGCAAGGTCTATGACGACATAGTCGCGGTCAAGCAGGCCTGCGGCGGCGCCAGGCTGAAGGTGATCCTCGAGACCGGCGAGCTCGCCACCTACGACAACGTCCGGCGGGCGTCCTGGCTGGCACTGCTCGCCGGCGGCGACTTCATCAAGACGTCGACCGGGAAGATCTCCCCCGCGGCCACCCTGCCGGTGACGGCTGTGATGCTGCAGGCCGTTCGCGACTGGTACGAGCAGACCGGCGAACGGCGGGCGGTCAAGCCGGCCGGTGGCATCCGCACCTCCAAGGACGCCATCCGTCACCTGGTCGCCGTCAAGGAGATCGCGGGACCGGGGTGGCTCGACCCGTTCCTGTTCCGGTTCGGCGCGTCCAGCCTGCTCAACGACCTGCTCATGCAGCGCCGCAGCCAACTCCAGGGCCACTACTCCGGCCCCGACTACGTAACCGTCGACTGAGAACGGTTGCCAGTGAGGACATCTCGATGACGAGCACCCGACGATCCGCGCCCACCGGCGGTCTGGACTGGGAGTACGCACCCGCCCCCGAATCGGCGGCGATCGGGCGGCTCCGCGACCGCTACCAGATGTATGTCGGTGGCAGGTTCGTCGACGGCCGCGGCGATGACGTCAAGACGGTCAACCCGGCCACCGAGGAGATGCTGGCCACGGTCAGCACCGCAGGCACCGGAGACGTGGACACCGCCGTCGCCGCCGCCCGGGCCGCCTACGACGGCGTGTGGTCGCGCATCTCAGCCGCCGAGCGCGGCAAGTACCTGTACCGCATTGCCCGTGGGATCGCCGAGCGCTCCCGCGAGCTCGCGGTCGTCGAGACCCTGGACAACGGCAAGCCGATCAAGGAGTCCCGGGACGTCGACGTCCCCACCGCCGCAGCGCATTTCTTCTACCACGCGGGTTGGGCCGACAAGCTGGAGCACGCCGGCTACGGCGCCGCGCCGGCACCCCTGGGCGTGGCCGGCCAGGTGATCCCGTGGAACTTCCCCTTGCTGATGGCTGCCTGGAAGATCGCGCCGGCGCTCGCCGCCGGGAACACCGTCGTCATCAAACCCGCGGAAACCACGCCGCTGTCGATCCTGGTGCTCGCGGAGATCTTCGCCGACGCCGATCTGCCGCCCGGGGTGGTCAACATCATCACCGGAGCGGGTGACATCGGCGCCGCGCTGGTCAACCACCCGGGCATCGACAAGGTCGCCTTCACCGGGTCCACCGAGGTCGGCCGGCAGATCCAGGCGTCGCTGGCCGGCACCGGGCGAAAGATCACCCTCGAGCTGGGCGGAAAGGCCGCGAACGTCGTGTTCGACGACGCGCCGATCGACCAGGCCGTCGAAGGCATCGTCAACGGCATCTTCTTCAACCAGGGACACGTCTGCTGCGCCGGATCCCGGCTGCTGGTGCAGGAATCGGTGGCCGACGAGGTCAACGAGAAGCTCCGCGCCCGGATCGCCACGCTGCGGATGGGCGATCCGATGGACAAGAACACCGACATCGGCGCCATCAACTCGGCCACCCAGCTGGCGACCATCCGGTCGCTGACCGACACCGGCGAGGAGGAGGGCGCGGAGCGCTGGACCTCACCGTGCCCGGTGCCCGACCGCGGCTTCTTCTTCCCGCCGACCGTCTTCACCCGGGTCTCCCAGTCGATGCGCATCGCGCGGGACGAGATCTTCGGGCCGGTGCTGTCCGTGCTGACCTTCCGTACCCCGGACGAGGCGATCACGAAGGCGAACAACACCCCGTACGGGCTCTCGGCCGGCGTCTGGACCGAGAAGGGCTCGCGCATCCTCGGCATGGCGTCGGCGTTGCGGGCCGGGGTGGTCTGGGCCAACACCTTCAACCGGTTCGACCCGGCCGCGGCGTTCGGCGGCTACAAGGAGTCCGGCTTCGGCCGGGAGGGCGGCCGATCGGGGCTGTCGGCCTACCTCGACACCGAGGACGACGGTCCCGCCCGCGCCGCGATCGACAGCCCGGCAGTCGCGATTCCCCGATCGCCAGTGGGATCCGTGGACGGCGGCAGTGCGGTCGCGGCCGGTGCGGACGCGCTATCGGACGCGGAGGCGCTGGCCGACGCGACAGCGGTCGTCGAAGATGCAGTGACCGGTCAGGTCGGAGGTGATGTCCAGTCCAGCACCATTGGACAATCTGTGCAGTCCGCGCACCGCGATGCCGACAGTTCGACCGGCATGCCGCGCATCACCGTCAGCAAGACCTACAAGCTGTACGTCGGCGGTGCTTTTCCCCGCTCGGAGTCCGGGCGGACCTACCAGGCAACCGGTGGACCAGCCGGATCGATCGTCGCCAACGTGGCGCAGGGATCTCGAAAGGACGCCCGGGACGCCGTCGGCGCAGCACGTAAGGCGTTCAAGCCGTGGTCGTCGGCGACCGCCTACAACCGCGGCCAGGTGATCTACCGGATCGCGGAGATGCTCGAGGGCCGGCGAGCGCAGTTCGTCGACCTGCTCGGCGGACGCACCGAGGATGCCGTCGCGGTGGACGCCTCGATCGACCGGCTCGTGCACTACGCGGGCTGGACGGACAAGCTCGCATCCGTGTTCGGCAGCGCGAATCCGGTCGCCGGACCGTACTTCGCCTTCTCCACACCGGAACCGACCGGGGTGGTGGCAGCGGTTGCGCCGCAGCAGGATCCGCTGCTCGGGCTGGTCAGCGTGCTGGCGCCGATCATCACCTCCGGCAATACGGCCGTCGTCATCGCGGCGCAGCACCAGCCGCTGGCCGCCGTGACGCTGGCCGAGGTGCTGGCCACCTCGGACGTCCCTGGGGGTGTGGTCAACATCCTCACCGGAGATCCCGCCGAAATCGCCCCGCACCTCGCCGCGCACGGGGACGTCAACGCGCTGGACCTGACCGGAACTGATGGTGCACTGCGCACCGACCTGGAGAAGGCCGCGTCCGGGACCATCAAGCGGGTGTTTGCCCCACGCAACCTCGACTTCAGCCGGCCGCCCGGCACCGCCCGGATGCGGGCGTTCCTGGAGATCAAGTCGGTCTGGCACCCGACCGGCTCCGTCTCGCTGGCCGGTGGAGGCGGGTACTGACAGGCACGCGCCCTGAGCGCGGCACCGGAACGCCCCGAGCCCGGATTGGCGAGTCCGGGACGACGACAACGTGTCCGATCCGGCTTCTGGGACCGTTGGGAACGTCACAGTCGCGGCGGGAGCACCGTGCGAGCTTGATCACGATGGCATCGAGCAGGGGTTGCCACTCCCTAGCCTGGAAGGGTTGCCTAACTTTCTGGGAGTTCGAATGTCCCTGCCCCTGCGGGTTGCCGTCATCGGCGCCGGACCGGCCGGTATCTACGCTGCCGACATCCTGACGACGAAAGACCCCTCGGCGACCGTCGACATCTTCGATCGGCTTCCGACGCCGTACGGTCTCATCCGGTACGGCGTCGCGCCCGACCACCCGCGGATCAAGGCCATCATCGTGGCCCTGCACCGGGTGATGGAGAACGAGCGGATCCGGTTCATCGGCAACGTGCACATCGGAGTCGATCTCAAGCTGGACGAGCTGCGTCAGTTCTACGACGCCATCATCTTCGCCACCGGCGCCGAGCGGGACCGCTCGATGGGCATCCCGGGCGAGGACCTGAAGCGCTCCTACGGTGCGGCGGATTTCGTGGCGTTCTACGACTCGCACCCCGACCGTGAGCAGACCTGGGACCTGTCCCAGCAGCGTTCCGTGGCGATCGTCGGAGTGGGCAACGTCGGCCTCGACGTCGCCCGGATGCTCGGCCGCAGCGCAGCTGAACTGTTGAGCACCGACATCCCGCCGCACGTCCACGCGGCGCTCGCCGACTCCACCATCACCGACATCCACATGTTCGCCCGCCGCGGCCCCGCGCAGGCCAAGTTCACCCCGGTGGAACTCCGGGAGCTGGACCACTCACCCAACGTCCAGGTGGTCGTCGCCGCCGAGGGCATGGAATTCGACGACGCCTCCGAGGCAGCGCTTGCGAAGAGCAAGTCGCTGCGGATGGTCGTCGACGTGCTCAGCGACTGGGCCATGCGTGACCCGAAGCCCGGCCCGCACCGCCGTATCCACCTGCACTTCCTGGAGAACCCGGTCGAGATCCTCGGCGCCGACGGCGCCGTCGTCGGGCTCCGCACCGAGCGTCAGGAACTCACCGGCGACGGGACCGTCCGCGGCACCGGCGAGTTCACCGACTGGGACGTGCAGGCCGTCTACCGCGCCGTCGGCTATCGGTCCGAGGCGATCGAGGACCTGCCGTTCGACACCCGCCGGTTCGTGCTGCCCAACGACGGCGGCCGGATGCTGGACCTCGAGGGCCGGCCGCTGACCGGTCTCTACGCCACCGGATGGGTCAAGCGCGGTCCGGTGGGTCTCATCGGCCACACCAAGTCCGATGCGGCCGAGACGATCGCGCACCTGCTCGATGATCTGCCCGGGCTGCCGTCTGCTCCCGCCCGGGACCGCGAGGCTGTCGACGCGCTGCTCACGGCGAAGGGCCTGCTGGTCACCGACTTCACCGGCTGGGATCGACTGGACGCGCACGAGCTGGCGGCCGGCGAGCCGCACGGCCGGGCCAGGATCAAGGTCATCTCACGCTCGTCGATGACGGAGATCGCCGCCCGGAGCTGACCGCCGCCGCGACCACCGGTCGGCCGGTTACCCTCCCAGGGGCACCACCCGGGAGCACCCGGCAGTCACGGCGGTCACGGCAGAAGGAGCACGGCATGCACGAGGTTCAGGGCGTCATCTCCCGCAGCAAGGACGCCCCGGTCGAACTGACCACGATTCTCGTGCCCGACCCCGGGCCCGGCGAGGCACTCGTCCAGGTCCAGGCCTGCGGCGTCTGCCACACCGACCTGCACTACAAGCAGGGCGGCATCGGCAACGACTATCCCTACCTGCTCGGACACGAGGCGGCCGGCATCGTCGAGGCCGTCGGGGATGACGTCACCGACGTGGCGCCCGGCGACTATGTGGTGCTGAACTGGCGGGCCGTCTGCGGCTCCTGTCGTGCCTGCAAGCGCGGCCGGCCCTGGTACTGCTTCGCCACCCACAACGCCACCCAGAAGATGACGCTCGCCGACGGCACGGTGCTCTCCCCCGCGCTCGGCATCGGTGCGTTCGCCGAGAAGACGCTGGTGGCCGCCGGGCAGTGCACGAAGGTCAACCCGGCGGTTCCCCCGGCGGTGGCCGGGCTGCTCGGCTGCGGCGTGATGGCGGGCATCGGGGCGGCGATCAACACCGGCGCCGTCACCCGCAACGACTCGGTCGCCGTCATCGGCTGCGGCGGCGTGGGCGATGCCGCCATCGCCGGATCAGCGCTCGTCGGGGCGCACACGATCATCGCCGTCGACACCGACGCCCGGAAGCTGGAGCTCGCCAAGCAATTCGGCGCCACCCACACGGTGCTGGTGTCCGATGGGGACGTCGTCGAGCAGATCCAGGCGCTGACCGATGGCTTCGGAGTGGACGTGGCCATCGACGCGGTCGGCCGCCCCGAAACCTGGAAGCAGGCGTTCTACGGCCGCGATCTGGCGGGAACCGTTGTGCTGGTGGGCGTCCCGACCCCGACGATGACGCTGGAGATGCCGCTGCTCGACTTCTTCGGTCGCGGCGGGTCGCTCAAGTCCTCCTGGTACGGCGATTGCCTGCCTGAGCGGGATTTCCCAGTGCTGAGCAACCTCTTCCTGCAGGGGCGGCTACCGCTGGAAAAGTTTGTCTCCGAACAGATCGCCATCACCGGCATCGAGGCGGCCTTCGAGAAGATGCACCGCGGCGAGGTGCTCCGCTCGGTCGTGGTGATGTAGATCTGCTGACAGCAAGTCTCCACCCGCCCGGCCCTACCCGCTCAAGGCCACGCGCTGCGCGCACGTCAGGCCGAGGCGTCGGTTTGGGCTCCTGCCCGGGCCTTGGAGGAGCCCAAACCGCCGTCTCGAGCCCTGAGGACCGGACCACCCACGCAGACGCACTGACATCAGGCCGAGGCGGTAATTTCGGCTCCAGCCTGGGCACTTGAGGAGCTGCGGGCCATGAGGCCCAAGCGGCTCAGCAGCCCTGCGCCCGCAGCGCCGACCAGGTGGCCGCGTCCACCTGCCGGGACTGCGGCAGGTTGCTGTCGGCCTGGAAACGGCCGACTGCTGCGGCGGTCTCGTCGGTGTAGGTGCCCCACCGGCCGGGATCCCCGGCCGCTGGGTCGGCGTTGATCTCACCGACGTCGTAGTCGAGCTTGCCGCCGAGGACCCGCTGCAGCTCACCCACCCAGACGTCGCGCTGGCCGACCGTCGTGATCTTCGGCAGCGAGTTCGGGTCGGCCGGGCACACGCAGGAGATCACCGTCGTCACATCGGGAGTCGTGCTCTTGATGAAGGCGTCCGCCGGGCTCGCCAGTCTGGCGGGGCAGGCGTCCGCGGGGCTGGCGAACGGTCCCGCGTACAGCACCAGCACATTGACCTGCGCGGTGAAGATCTTGCACGACGAGTTGGTCTCGGCCCACTTGACGCCTGCGGGGAGTTGGCCTGCTGTGCGGAGTTCCTCGATCCGGCGGTCGAAAGTGGGCCGGTCGAGCTCCGACGCCACCTGGACGATGTAGCCCTCGTCGCAGCCGATGTCCCGCCGGGTCGGCACGACCACCACAGCGGTGGTCGGCGGAGCGGCCGACGACGCCGGCCCATCCGAGCCGGTCCCGGTGCCTTGGGACGTCTGCACGAACGCCTTCGACTGCCGAGGTGGTGCTATCGGCCGTGTTTCGGGAGACCCCGCGGCGCTCGGCGGCAGTGCCTGGATGCTGGACGCAGTGGTGGTCGAGTCCTGATCCGACGAGCCCGTGCGCACCAGCACGACCGCCACCACCGCGGCGGCCGCGACCAGCACAGCGACCAGGGCGGCAATCGCCCAAGCCGGCCCCGACGACCGCCTGGGCGGCGGCGAGCCCGCGGGCCGCGTGCCGGCGAGTGGCAGACCTGACTGCACCCCGCCCGGCGGCACCCCACCTGGGTATCCTGGCGGCCCCGGAAACCCGGGTTGCCCCGGGTATCCGCCCACGTATGGGAAAGCTCCGATACCGGCCGGGTCGTCCTTGCGCAGCGAAACGGTCGGCGGTGCGGGGCCGGTGGGCACCCGCTCGACCGTCGTCCCGGTGGGCGTCATCAGCTCCGTCGGCTCGGCCAGCACCGACCGCCCGCAGTTGCCGCAGTATCTGCCGGGCTGGTCGGTTGCTCCGCAGTGCGCGCACGAGGCCATGCGAGCTGCCCGTCAGCCGGACTTGCGCCGGAACGTCCTGGTCGCCTTGTGGCTTGCCGTTGCGCCGCCGACACCACCGTGGCCGTCCAGGTGGGCGCTGCGCGCCTGTCCGGCCGCCTTCTTCTTCTCCAGAGCCGCCGCGAAGACCTCCTTGGCCGAGGCCGTCACCGGGCCCTCCGGCTCCTCGGAGTCGTTCGGGACGGCGTCCGGGGCGGCCGTTGCCGTGGCGTCGGCCGCGCCGTCACCCGCCACCGCTGCCGACTCTGCTGAACGCTTCGGTGCTGGGCTGTCTGGCATGAAGTGCCTCCTGGTGGTCGCGGCTGTGCTCGTACTGTCCCGATTCACTGTCCCGATCACTCAGGGACGCGCACCATCATCGCCCGTCGCGACAGCGCCCAGCCACTTCATTCACTCCCTCATCCCATCCACACCCGCTGATGGCCGCTTCGGGGCCGGGCACCCCAGGAACACCCATTAGGCTTGCGCCGCGCGATCGACCGACCCGGGGGCCGCGCCCAATCGGACGAATCAGCACTGAGAGGACCATGTCGGTGGCAGCGGACATCATTCCCATTGAGCTCGGGCTGACGGCCGGCAACGGGCTGACCCTGTGGGCACCGAGCTGGCGGGAGGACGGCGAGGACTGGGAGGCGTTCCTCGGTCACGAGGAGGACCTTTACATTTTCCCCACGGCGGCGCACCTCGCGGCTTTCATCCGGACCTCAACAGAGCACGACCTGCTGGATCACCCCGAGTGGGAGGCGGCCGCCGATCTGCTGGTGGACGAGCTCTCCCCCGACGACGACCACCGGTTCGACATCGTCGGCGTGCCCGAGCTCGTCTCGGAACCGGCGGACATCTGGACGCTCGCGGAGCTGACCGACACCGTCGCCATCCTGCGCTCGCTCGCCGAGGTCTGCGGCCTGGATGCCGTTGACGATGTGCTGGATTCCGCCGACGGGTTCGCGCTGCTGCCGATGGGCCAGCAGGCATTCGTCGGGCGCAACGGCGAGAAGTTGTGGAACGAGATCGGCGCCGTCGTGGCGGCCCGCTGGGACGAGGTGCTCGATGCGCTGGACGGCATCGTCAGCACCCCCGAGGTCGATCCGGCGTCGCTCGAGGTCGCGGTGGAGGAGGCTGCGGCGATCAGTGCCGTCGAGAAGCGCGCGGAACCCGAGCCCGGTGTGCCGGTCGACGTCGAGGCGGAACTCGACGACGTACAGGTCGACGAGAGCAGGGACGAGGACCTCGAGTTCTGGGACGAGACCGGGGTCGACTGCCTGGAGATCACCGTCAACGGCCGGACCGGCTACACACTGCGGTGCTATCTCGGGGACGACCCGGTGTTCCTTTCCCGCGGCGGCCGGATTCAGATCTATTCTTCCGCTGAGGATCTCGAGAACTATCTGATGGAGACCGACCCGAAGCACGCACTTGCCTCGCTGGCGGTCTGGACAGACATCCGCAAGGCCGTCACCGACGGCGATGCCGCGGTGCTGGCCGGACCGGAGAACACCTACGTGCTCGACGGTCTCGACCGCAGCCTGCTCGAGGGCCCGGAGGCGGTCGATCGCAAGCAACTCGAACTCGGCGTCGAACTGCTGGCCGATGCAGCCCTGGAACGCGGCGACGCCGAGACGATCGACGCGCTGGGCACTGCCAGTCCGCTGGGCAACCTGATCGGCGCCGCCGTACGTCCCGACCCCGCACGCCAGGCCCCCGCGCCGCCCTACGACGACGAGGTGGCGGCCTGGAGCGTGCTGGTCGACAGGTTCAGCGCGACGTTGGACTGGGACGGCGACCGCGGCTGACGCGCGCCAGGCCGCGACTGACGGCGACGGGCGACGGGGCGACGGTCCGACCGGCTGACGGGGCGACGGTCCGACCGGCGACGAGGCGACGGGGCGACGGGGCGACGGTCAGAACGTCTTGCCGGCGTCCCTGGCAGCGGCGTGCGCGGCCTGCCGGCCGGTCTCGGCATCCGCGGTGGCAAGGTTCGGCCGGAACTCCACCTCGGTGATGTCCATCATCCCGGCCCAGCAGAGCCAGTCCCGCAGGTACGGCGCCTGGAAATCGGAGCCGAACGACGCCGGCCGATCCGCTCCGTAGACGGCGCTGGTGTACACCACCGCGGCCTTCCGTCCGGTCACCAGCCCGGTGTAGCCGGCGTCCGGATCGAAACCGAAGACCATTCCCGGCTGGCTCACCACGTCGATGAACTGTTTGAGGACGTAAGGGATCCCGGCGTTCCACATCGGAACGCTGAACAGGTACGCGTCCGCTGCGGCGAACCGCTCGAACGCCTGCCGCACCGACCGCCATGCTGCGGCCGCGTCGCCCTGCGGGTCCGCGCCGGCGAAGACCGCCATCTTCGCCGCGGCGGCCGCCGGCCCGAACTCCGGCAGTGTCCCGTCCCACAGGTCCCAGGTCTCGATGTCGACGCCGGGGTGGGTCTCCCGGTATGCCGACAGGAATGTCTGCGCGATCCCCAGCGATTCCGACGCCGCCCCGCGCGGTGAGGCGGATACGTGCAGCAGTGTGGTCATGTCGACTCCCTCGATGGGACTTCTGTGCGTGCGCACACACTATTACTTACGTGCGGACGCACGCAAGCAGTAGGCTCCGGCGATGTCGAAGGCACGCTCTACGCCGCGGGTGGACCCAGCCGGCGGCGACCGCGCCGTCGAGGACGCCTGGGGCGCACTTCTCCGGGCGCACGCGGCACTGGTCCCGATCCTGGACCGCGAACTCCAGGCCGCCCATCGCCTGTCACTGGCCTGGTACGACGTCCTGCTGGAGCTGAACAGCGCCCCGGACCGGCGGCTGCGGATGAGTGAACTGGGCGAGCGGGTGACGTTGAGCAGGACCAGGGTGAGCCGGCTGGTGGACGAGCTGACAGCCGCGGGACTTGTTGCGCGGCAGTCGAACCCGGACGATCGACGGTCTGCCTACGCGACGCTGACCGCATCCGGCCGCACGCTGTTCCGGCAGGCCGCTCCCACCTACCAGCGGGGCATCCGGGAGCACTTCGGTGCCACGCTGACAGGCAGCGAACTGACTGCAATCAGGGACGGGCTCGGCCGGGTGGTCAGGCGCGCAGCCGGTCGTACCCCGGCTTGATGATCCGCTCGATGATCTCCAGCCGTTCCGCGAAAGGCAGGAACGCCGACTTCATCGCGTTGACGGTGAACCACTGCAGGGTGTCCCAGCCGTAGCCGAAAGCTTCGCTCAGGGCCGTCATCTCACTGGTCATCGAGCACCCGGACATCAACCTGTTGTCGGTGTTGACGGTGACCCGGAACTTCAGCGCGGCAAGCAGCCCGATCGGGTGGTCGGCGATCGACGTCGCGGCCCCGGTCTGCACGTTCGACGTCGGCGCCATCTCCAGCGGGATCCGCTTGTCCCGTACGTACGCCGCCAACCTGCCGAGTTGGGCGGTGCCGTCTCGATCCACGGTGATGTCGTCGACGATCCGCACCCCGTGCCCGAGCCGGTCGGCGCCGCACCACTGGATCGCCTCCCAGATGGACGGCAATCCGAACGCCTCGCCGGCGTGGATGGTGAAGTGCGCGTTCTCGCGGCGCAGGTACTCGAACGCGTCCAGGTGCCGGGTGGGCGGGAAACCCGCTTCCGCACCGGCGATGTCGAACCCGGCGACCTCCCGGTCCCGGAATTTGATGCTCAGCTCCGCGATCTCCCGGGAGCGGGCCGCGTGCCGCATCGCCGTCAGCAGCAGCCGGACCCGGATGCGGTGACCGGCGGCCTCGGCGGCCGTCGTCCCCGCTGCCACGCCGTCCAGCACGGCCTGCACCACCTCGTCGAGGGTGAGGTCGTGCTCGGTGTGCAGTTCGGGCGCGAACCGCACCTCCGCATACACCACGCCGTCGGCCGCCAGATCTTGAACGCATTCAGATGCCACCCGCACCAACGCTTCTCGGGTCTGCATGACGGCCGTGGTGTGCGTGAAGGTTTCCAGGTACCGCTCCAGCGAGCCCGAGAACGCCGACTCGGCGAACCACCGCGCGAGGTCTGGCACGACGGTGGTCGGCAGGTGGTGGTAGCCGGTCTGCTCGGCCAGGTCGACCAGCGTTGCCGGCCGCAGGCCGCCGTCCAGGTGGTCGTGGAGCAGCACCTTCGGGGCGGTGACGATGGTGTCGGCGGTCAACGGTGTCGGCATCCGGCGGACGTTACCCGGCCGGCATGAACGTCGGCGAACCCGGCCCGTCCTGGCCGGCGGGGCCGCCGAGCGCTGCGCGGGCCGTTGCCGTGACGGTGCCGATCGACACCCGGCCACCGGCGTTGGCCTGCAAGGCAAGGCCGTCCTGCTGGCCGAGGCTGTAGTCGTCCGGTTCGGCGGCGCTGAGCACCACGACGATCCGCTCGTCGGTGAATCCCATGGAGTGCACGCCCAGAACGCCGCTGAGACAGCACCCCCATCCCTGCTTGGAACCGGCGCCGGGCACGACGCGCATCCCGAAACGCTGGTCGACCCCGTCTGCGGCCAACGCGGTGGCCGCTCGCATCACGGGGCCGATCGCCGCCGCCGCAACCGGGTCTGCCAGCAACTGGTCCAGCAGGCTGGCCATGTCCGCCGCCGAGGTCTGAACGTTGCCCCACCACCGGCCGTCCGGCGTCGGCGTCGTCCCGCTCAGCCCGAAGCCGTCGGCCACCCTCCGCACCATCTCATCCGCACCCGTCGCCTGGTACAGGTCCGAGCCGGCGACATCGTCGGAAGCGGCGATCATCTCGTCGAACTGCGCCCTGGTGGTCACATCCAGCGGGCGGCCGTCGGCCAGCAGGTCAGCGGCCACGAGCATCTTCATCAGACTGAGCGCCGGGTACTGCTCGTCCGCGTCGTTCTCGGCCAGGACCGCACCGGTCACCCTGTCCATGACCACGACGGACTGCCGAACCCCCTGCTGCGCCGCTGCTGCCACGGCGGCCGCCACGGCGGCTGTCGGATCCGCCGGCGGCCGCGGCCAGGGGTTGGCGATGGCGGTTGTCGGTGCGGTGCTGTTCGGTGCGGTGCTGTTCGGTGCGGTGTTCGGCGGCGTGGAGCTGCCGGCCGGGGTCTTCAACGGTGGAGCGGCAACGGTCATCGTGACGGTCACATCGCCATCGGCCGACGACCGGTCGGCGCCGCAGCCTGCGACGGCCACGAGCAGGATGGCCACGGTGACGACGACGGGCCAGCGCCGGGCTCGTGTCATCCGCTGTCCCGTTCCCGCCGGACAGCGCGTTCGCTGCCAGCGCGCTCAGGGCCGCCGAAGGATCATGAGCGGCGCATCCGGTGCGATGTGCGTGCTGTACCCCCTTTGATTGTGCGCGCAACAATCTGCGAGTATCGATCGTCGAGCGAAATGCCCGGTTTTCGCGTGTCGCCCAGAAGCCCGTCACCCCAGGGTGTCTCGACGTACGGCGAAAGACGTCGCTACGGTGACAGAAGACGATGTCGACCCGATCGGTTGCGCCACAGGGATGATCACGAATCACCCGTCGAGACGGCCTGCACCGTAACGGGTCGGCTCGGCCGCCCCGGGTAGGCGCCTCGGATCGGTCGCCCCCGACTCAGTTGGCCCGGATCACTCGCTCCGGATCACATCGAGCACCAGCGGCGGCCGCTGGACCGCCGTACCCGCCGGGGCGATGGTCACCGCGCCGGCCAGCTCGTCGAGCGCCGCGGCGAACCGCTCGGGTGTGTCCGTGTGCAGCTCGAACAACGGCGACCCGACCGTGACGGTGTCGCCCGGCTTCGCCAGGCAGAGCACGCCGGCCGCCTGCTGCACCGCATGCTCGCGCCGGGCCCGGCCCGCGCCGAGACGCCAGGCCGCGACACCGACGTCGAGCGCGTCCACTCCGGTGACGACGCCAGCGGTCCGGGCCACGACGGTCTCCCGGTAGCGCGGGACCGGCAGCGGGGCATCGGGATCGCCGCCCTGCGCCGCGACCATCTGCCGCCAGCTGTCCATCGCCCGGCCGGAGGCGAGCAGCATCGCAGGATCCACGTGCAGACCGGCCAGCTCGACCATCTCCCTGGCGAGGGCGACGGTGAGTTCCACGACGTCGGCGGGACCGCCGCCGGCCAGCACCTCGACCGATTCGGCGACCTCGACGGCGTTGCCGACGGCGACGCCCAGCGGCGTCGACATGTCGGTCAGCAGTGCAGATGTCCGTACCCCGGCGCCGGATCCGAGTTCCACCATCGTCCGGGCCAGTTCGGCAGCGTGGCTGGGCTGCTTCATGAAGGCGCCGGATCCGACCTTGACGTCCAGCACCAGCGCCGAGGTGCCCTCGGCGATTTTCTTGCTCATGATCGATGCGGCGATCATCGGAATGGATTCGACGGTGCCGGTGACGTCCCGCAGGGCGTACAGCTTGCGGTCCGCCGGTGCAAGATCGGCCGAGGCGGCGCAGATCACCGCGCCGACGGAGGCCAGCTGTTCCGTCATCTCGGCCAGGCTGACCGCGGCCCGCCAGCCCTTGATGGATTCCATCTTGTCCAGCGTGCCGCCGGTGTGCCCGAGACCCCGCCCGGACAGCTGCGGCACCGCCGCCCCGCAGGCCGCGACCAGCGGCGCGAGCGGCAGCGAGATCTTGTCCCCCACGCCTCCGGTGGAATGCTTGTCCACCGTCGGGCGGCCCACGCCGGACAGGTCCATCCGGATGCCGGACGCGATCATCGCCGCGGTCCAGGCGGCGATCTCCGCGCGGCTCATACCGTTGAGCAGGATCGCCATCAGCAGCGCGGACATCTGCTCCTCGGCGACCTCCCCGCGGGTGTAGGCGTCGATCACCCAGTCGATCTGCGCCGTGCTGAGTTCGTGCCCGTCCCGTTTGGCGATGATCACGTCGACCGCGGCGAAGGCGCTCACGCCGGTGCCCCGGGAAGGTCCGCCGGGCCGAAAGCCGCCGGCAGCACCCACATCATGGCCTCAGGACCGGTCGGCGTGTCGACCAGCAGTTCGGGACCGCCGAACTCGTAGATCACCTGCCGGCACCGGCCGCACGGCATCAGCAGCTCTCCGTCGCCCGACCGGCAGGCCAGTGCCACCAGCCGGCCGCCGCCGGTGAGCCGGAGCTGCCCGACCAGGGTGCACTCTGCACACAGACCCAACCCGTACGAGGCGTTCTCGACATTGCAGCCGGTGATCACCCGGCCGTCATCGACCAGGGCGGCGGCGCCGACCCGAAGGTGGGAATACGGGCAATAGGCGGCGGCAGCCGCCTCGACCGCCCTCGACCGCAGCTCGTCCCAGTCGATGGTCATACGCACCTGATCCCGGACCGGGCGGTCACTTGACATAGGGAATTCCCTCCGCAGCAGGCGGCCGGACCCGGCCGACCAACCCGGCGACGGCGAAGATGGTCGCCAGGTAGGGCGTCATCAACATGAACTGGCTGGGAATGGGAGTGCCGATGATGCCGAGCCTGGTCTGCAGGCTCGCTGCGAATCCGAACAGCAACGCGGCAACAAAGGCGCCCCGCGGACTCCACCGTCCCAGGATCATCGCGGCCAGCGCAATGAACCCCTGGCCGCCTGTCATCTCCTTGGCGAAGGCGAGGCCGGAGGCGATCGTGAAGAATGCGCCGCCCAGCCCAGCAATCGCACCGCCCAGCACGGTATTGCGTAGGCGGGTCGCGTTGACCCGGATCCCGACGGTGTCCGCCGCCTTCGGGTGCTCGCCGCACGCCCGCATGCGTAGCCCCCAGCGGCTACGGAAGATCATGATCTGCAGGCCGATCACCAGCGCGAACATCAGGTAGACCAGGAGTGTCTGCTGGAACAGCACCGGCCCGATGATGGGAATGTCGGACAGCAGAGGAATCTCGATGACCGGTAACCTCGGCGGCGAGTTCAGCGAAGACGAATTCTCGGTCAGTACCGTCGAGAACAGGTAGCTGGTCAGGCCGATCACCAGCACATTGAGCACGACGCCCACGATGATCTGGTCAACCCGGTAGGAGATCGCGAACCAGGCCAACAGCAAACCGACCAGGGCGCCCGCGACCGGGGCGGCGACCAGGCCGACATACGGATTGCCTGCCAGCGTCGCGGCCACCGCGCCCAGGAATGCGCCGGCCAGCAACTGGCCCTCGATGGCAATGTTGATGATGCCGACGCGCTCGCACACCAGGCCGGCCATCGATCCGAATACCAGCGGGATCGACAGGAACAATGCGCCCTGCAGCAGCCCCGTCACCGTCAGCGGGAGGTCCTTGCCGGCGACCGCCCAGGTCAGAAATGCCATCACGATCAGCGCGGAAAAGACTATTGGCAGCCAGATGCCCACCTTCTGCCGTGACCGGGCATTGATGAACGAGTACACCGACAAGCCGAGCGCCAGGAGGCACAGGACCAGCGCGGTCGCCTTCGACGGCACCGTCAACGGCTGGATCTGGAAGAAATCGGAGTTTGTCGCGAAGGTGAACGTCGTCTGTTGGCCGGACGCCGGCAGGATCCCGAAGACCAGCAGCCCGAAGACGGCGATGATGCCGTACGCGACCGGGGCCCGGTAGCTGGGCGGTTTCAGCGTCATCAGGAAGTCGTCGTCCGCCGGCTTGGGAGCCACCAGGGTCGGTGTGCTGCTCATCGGTCGACACCCGGCTCATTTCGCACCTCGGCGCCAGGGCGCCTCCGATGCATGCTCGGCTTGATCTCGTTCACACCTTCACCTCCTGGGGTTTGCGCTGCCTGCGACCGGACTTCGTCCGGCCGGGCAGGAAGAACACCCGTCTGACCAGTGGCGGCGCCGCAATGAGCAGCACGATGAGCGACTGCAGCACGAGCACCACATCGATCGGGGTTCCGGTCAGTGACTGCATCGTGTAGCCACCGGCCTGTAAGGCGCCGAACAACAGGCCGGCAAGCACTGTGCCGAAGGGTTTGGACCGGCCGAGCAGCGCGACCGTGATCGCGTCGAAGCCGTAGCTGGCAGCGACGCCGGCGGTCAAACCGTCCGACACCGGGCCGAGGATCTGCGCGGACCCCGCCAGCCCGGCGAGCGAACCGGCGGTCACCATCACCCAGAAATACGTGGCACTGACCGAGATGCCCGCCGTCCTGGCCGCTTCGGGATTGGCGCCGACGGCCCGGAAGGCGAACCCGATGGTCGAGCGGTCCATCAGCCACCAGACCGCCACGGCGGCGACCAGCGCCAGGATGAACCCCCAGTGCAGCCGCCATCCCGGCAGGTCGAGCAACTTGGGATAGACGGCGCTGGCCTCCATCGGCGGGCTCTTGGGATTGATCGACCCCGAACGCAGAAAGGCGCTCGTGGACAACAGATAAGCGATCAGATAGACGGCGATGTAGTTGAGCATGATCGTGACGATCACCTCGTTGGCGCCCGTCCTGGCCTTGAGCAGGCCGGCGATGCCCGCCCAGATTGCGCCGCCGAGAGCCGCACCGACGATGGCCAGCAGCAGGTGCACTCCGGGGGGCAACTGGAAGGCGAATCCGATGTAGCCGGCGAAGATCGCACCGAGGATGATCTGTCCTTGAGCGCCGATGTTGAACATCCCCGCGCGAAAACCGATGCCGATCCCCAAACCGGCGAAGATCAGCGGCACCGAGGCCGTCATCGTGTCGGCAAGGGATTTCAACCCGCCGGCGAGCGTGTCGGCCTGGGTGTTGTAGATCGCGCCCTGAAACAAAGCGATGTAAGCGCTGGACACCGACTCCCATACCGCGGAGATCAGGTCGGTGGGGCGGGCGAAGAAGTAACCGGCGGCGGCCTGCACGTCGGGGTCGGCGGCCGCTATCAGCACACCACCGATGATCAGTGCGAGCACCACGGCCAGCACCGAGATCAGCGTCGAGGAGTTCAGGATCTGACTCAGCACCGACGTCGATTGATTCTCCGGCGCGGACCCGGGGGTCTCGACCGCGTCGTGCCCGGTCAGGTCGGCGGCCGGTTCCGGGGCAGGTTGCGGCGGCGGGAGTTCCTGCGACGTCACGACTTCTCCTCCTGACGGGCGGCGGCCGGCCGAGCGACCGGGCCCGACCGACCGGGTGCGGGCGCCGGTTCCGCGCCTGCCGGGTTGCCCGCCACCGGGTCGGTGCCCGCCGGATCTGCGCCTGCCGGCGGGCCGGCCTCGCCGTCGGAGTCGGCCTCGCCCAGCGTGGTGTGGTGGGTGGCCGCCTGCGTGATCGCTTCGGCATGCGGCACACCGGCCATCATCAGGCCGAGCACGTCGCGGTCGGTGTCTCCCGGCACGATGCCGACGATGCGTCCCCGGTACATCACCGCGATCCGGTCCGCCAGCGCCACCACCTCGTCCAGTTCGGTGGACACGATCAGCACCGGCGTGCCGGTGTCCCGTTCGGCGACGACCCGCGAATGGATGAACTCGATCGAGCCGACGTCGACGCCGCGCGTCGGCTGGGAGGCGATCAGCAACCGCAGCTCCCGCGACATCTCCCGCGCGACAACGACTTTCTGCTGATTGCCGCCGGACAACGTGTCGGCCGGTGAGGTGGCCGAACCGGCCCGGACGTCGAACTCCTTCATCAGGGTGTCGGCGTTCGTTGCGACCGCCGCGAGATTCAGCGCCACGCCACGAGAGAATGGTGGCTGGGTGAAAGTGTCCAGCACCAGATTTTCGGCCACCGAGAAGGAGGAGATGACGCCGTCGGTACTGCGGTCCTCCGGGATGAATCCCACCCCTGCGGCCAGTACATCGCGCACCGACCCGCCGACGAGTTCGACACCGTCCAGGGTGACCGATCCCCGCACCGGCCGGCGGACGCCGAGAATGGTCTCCGTCAGCTCGGTCTGGCCGTTGCCCTGCACCCCGGCTATCGCCAGGATCTCACCGCGGGCGATGTCGAAGCTCAGGTCGTCAACCTGCCGGACACCGGCCGCGTCGATGACCGTCAGACCCGAGACCATGAAGGTGCGCTCGCCCGGTTGTGCCGGTGCCTTGGCCACCCGCAGGTCGACGGCGCGGCCGACCATCATCGAGGCGAGCTCGGGCTCGGTGGATTCCGGGCTGGCCGATCCGACCACCTTGCCGCGGCGGATGACGGTGATCCTGTCGGCGATCGCCCTGACCTCGCGGAGCTTGTGGGTGATGAAGACGATGGAGGTCCCCGATGCCTTGAGCTGCCGCATGATCTGGATCAGCTCATCGGTCTCCTGCGGCGTCAGCACCGCGGTCGGCTCGTCCAGGATGAGCACCTCGGCATCGCGGGACAGCGCCTTGATGATCTCGACCCGTTGCTGCACGCCGACCGGGAGGTCCTCGATCATCGCGTCCGGATCGACGGCGAAGCCGAACCGATCGGAGATCTGCGTCACCCTGGCCCTGGCGTCCTTGGTGGAGATCATCCGCAATCCCGTGGTCGGCTCGTACCCGAGCACCACGTTCTCGGCGACCGAGAAGACCGGCACCAGCATGAAGTGCTGGTGGACCATACCGATCCCCGAGCGGATCGCGTCGCCCGGACCGGTGAACCGGACCGGCTTGTCGTCGATCAGGATCTCGCCGTCGTCCGGGTCGTACAGCCCGTAGAGGACGTTCATCAGGGTGCTCTTGCCGGCACCGTTCTCGCCCAGCAGGGCATGGATCTCACCGGGTTCGATGACCAGGTCGATGGCGTCGTTGGCCACCAGGGTGCCGAACCTTTTCGTGATCCCGCGGAGCTCAAGCTTCACGTGACTCACACCTCCGCAGCAGGCCATGTCGTGCTATCGGGACTCGGTGGGCAACATGCGCCCACTGATCAGACCACTCGGCCGATCATGACACTGCCCCGACCGGCAGACGAGAGACGACAGAGCGACCGAGATACGACAGAGCGACGGGTCAGGCGAGATTTTCGCCCGACCCGTCGCCCTTCACTTCTTCAACCGGCCTGAGATCAGGGAGAACTGACCGATTCCACCGTGAGATCGCCGGCGATGATCTGCTCCTGCAGCGCCTGAACCTGGCTTTCCAACTCCGGGGTGACCTCGACGTCGTGGAACGGCGCCAATGCAACACCCTCGTTGGCCAGGGTGCCGACGTAGGGCTCGTTGCTGAAATTGCCGGCCGAGGCGTTGCCGACAGCGTCGAACACCGCGACGTCCATGTTCTTGAGCACCGAGGTCAGGATGATGTCCTTGAAATCGGGTGCCGTTTCGAACCAGTCGGCGTCGACGCCGATGATGACGACGTCTCCCGCGGCCTTGGCGGCCGTCGCCGCACCCAGGCCCACCGGGCCGGCCACCGGCATGATCACATCGGCACCCTGGTCGATGAAGCCCTGCGCGAGGTCCTGTCCCTTGGACTGATTCTCGAAGTCACCGGTGAAGGAGCCGTTCTGCGCGGCCTTGTCCCAGCCGAGCACCTTGACGTCCGCGCCGTTGTCCTCGTTGTACTTCGCGACCCCGTCGACGAAGCCGTCCATGAAGATCGTCACCGGCGGGATCGGGGCACCCCCGAAGGTGGCGACCGTGCCGGACGTGGAGTACCCGGCCGCGGTGTAGCCGGCCAGATATGCGGCCTGGGCGGTGTCGAAGAGCAGCGGCTTGACGTTCGGCAGGTCGATCGACCCGTCGTCGATGATGGCGAATTCGGTCTCCGTATTCGCGGTCGCCGCCGCCTTGGTCGCGTCGGCCAGCAAGAAGCCGACCGTGACGATCATGTCGCAATTCTGCGCGACGAGGCCGTCGATGTTCGGCGCATAGGCGTTGCCGTCCGCTGACTCGACCTTGACCTCCTGGACGCCGATCTCGGTGGCGGCCCGATCCAGGCCCGCGGCGCCGATCTGGTTGAAGGACTTGTCGTCGAATCCGCCCGCATCCGAGACCATGCAGGCCTTGAAATCGGCGTTCTGCGGGAACGTACTGGGCGCGACTGCAGCGCCGGACGAGCCCGACGCGGGTGCATCCGAAGAGGCGGCGCTGGACGCAGCGCTGGATGCGGCCGACGAAGCACTGGTCGCTGCCGCCGATGTGGTGCTGGATTCGCTGCTCGGAGCGCTTCCGCAGGCCGCGAGAGCAAGGCCGGCAACGGCCAACCCGGCGACAACCCTCAGGCTGTGAGCTCGACGCACGTTGTTTTCTCCTGTTCGTCACTGCATGCCGCCCAGTCGGGCGGCATGCGCCGTCGACAAGAGCGCCGACGGTTGGGCCCGCTGGACGTTACCTGCCGGTAGTCGCCCCGGCGAGGGGCGACGCCGCTCCGTAACCGAATTGTTCCTGAGTTTTGGCGGTGGGGCCCGAGTTCGCCGATAAATCCCGAGGCAGAGGCCCTTCGTCGCAGAAAGCCCCTCAGTACCTGACGCCGGGCGTAGAGATGATTACTGAAAGTGACTGCGGGATGGTCCGCACCGAGTCGCTCGGTGGCGCACCGCACCTGTGGAGCGGTGCGTTTCAAGGGCGCCCAGGAGGGACCGAACCCCACCGGCCCGCATCGCCCGTCTCCGGCCCGGATGCGCCGCCGGAACGGTGATATTCGATCGCCTGACCTGCGGTGTGCGCCAACACACCCCTCTGTCGATCACGTCACACACCCTCAGAGTCGCTCCCGATGTGAAGTCAGGGTTAGCCTTGCTGCAAGATCGCTGTGTGGTGGCCGGGCGGTCGCACCGTTGAACAAACGCACTGTTGCACTGCTGTCCACAGGTCCCGTCCAGGCGCGTCCGCCGTTGATGCCGGAGGTCGAAACACGATCATGTCCACCCCCACCACTTACGCGACCGGCGAGCGGGCTCCTCTGCCGCGTCGCGGGTCGGTCTACCGCGGCGATGCCGGCATGTGGTCTTGGGTCGCGCACCGGATCACCGGCGTCCTGACCTTCTTCTTCCTGTTCGCGCACGTGCTGGACACGGCCCTCGTGCGGGTTTCCCCCGAGGCCTACAACCAGATCATCGAGACCTACAAGAACCCGATCGTCAACGTGATGGAGGTCGGCCTGGTCGGCGCGGTGCTCTATCACGCACTGAACGGCATCCGGATCATGCTGGTGGACTTCTGGTCCAAGGGCCCCCGCTACCAGCGGACCATGCTCTGGGTCATCCTCGGGATCTGGTTCGTGCTCATGATCCCCGGCGTCTACTTCATGTTGCAGCGCACTGTGAGTGACCTGTTCGGCGGTGCCTCGTGACCGCCGCCTTCGACCCTCCCGCAACGCGCGGTATCGCGGCCCCCCGCGCGCCGCGGCGCCGGGTGACCGGTCGGCGCAGCAACGTCGAGATGTACTCCTGGATGTTCATGCGGTTGTCCGGGATCGTTCTGGTGGTCCTGGTTCTCGGCCACCTGCTGATCATGAACGTGCTCGACGGCGGGGTGCACCGCATCAACTGGGGCTTCGTCGCCGGCCGCTGGGCCAGCCCGTTCTGGCAGGTCTGGGACCTGCTGATGCTGTGGCTGGCCGAGATCCACGGCGCCAACGGGCTCCGGGTGATCATCAACGACTACGCCCGCAAGGATTCCACTCGGTTCTGGCTGCAGCTGATGCTCGCCGCCTCTGTCGTGCTGATCCTCGGCGTCGGCACCCTTGTCATCTTCACCTTCGATCCCAACATGGGCTGACAGGAGCGCGACGGATATGCAGTTCCACCGTTACGACGTGGTGATCGTGGGTGCCGGCGGCGCCGGAATGCGCGCCGCGATCGAGTCCGGCAAGCGTTCCAGGACGGCCGTGCTGACAAAGCTCTACCCGACCCGGTCACACACCGGTGCCGCGCAGGGCGGGATGTGCGCCGCGCTGGCCAATGTCGAAGACGACAACTGGGAGTGGCACACCTTCGACACCGTCAAGGGCGGCGACTACCTCGTCGATCAAGACGCCGCCGAGGTGATGTGCAAGGAGGCCATCGACGCGGTCCTGGATCTGGAGAAGATGGGCCTGCCGTTCAACCGGACCCCCGAAGGCCGGATCGACCAGCGGCGCTTCGGTGGTCACACGCGCAACCACGGTGAGGCCGCCGTCCGCCGTGCGTGTTACGCCGCGGACCGCACCGGACACATGATCCTGCAGACGCTGTACCAGAACTGCGTCAAACTCGGGATCGAGTTCTACAACGAGTTCTACGTTCTCGACCTGCTGCTGACCAAGACCGACGAGGGCGAGACCTGCACCGGCGCCGTCGCCTACGAGTTGGCCACCGGCGAAATCCATGTGTTCCAGGCGAAGTCGGTCGTGCTGGCCACCGGCGGGGCCGGCAAGATCTTCAAGACCACCTCGAACGCGCACACCCTCACCGGCGACGGCCTGGGCATCGTGTTCCGCAAGGGGCTGCCGCTGGAAGACATGGAGTTCTTCCAGTTCCACCCGACAGGCCTTGCCGGGCTGGGCATCCTGATCTCCGAGGCGGTCCGCGGCGAGGGCGGCATCCTGCGCAACGGTGACGGCGAGCGCTTCATGGAGCGGTACGCGCCGACCATCAAGGACCTCGCGCCACGCGACATCGTCGCCCGCTCGATGGTCCAGGAGGTCCGCGACGGTCGCGGCGCCGGCCCGAACAAGGACTACGTGCTGCTCGACGTCACCCACCTCGGCAAGGAGGTGCTGGAGACCAAACTGCCCGACATTGCCGAATTCTCGCGCACCTACCTCGGCGTCGAGCCGCTCGAGGAACCGGTACCGGTGTTCCCCACCTGCCACTACGTGATGGGCGGTATCCCGACCAACATCCAGGGTCAGGTCCTCGCGAACAACACCGACGTCGTGCCGGGCCTGTTCGCGGCCGGCGAGTGCGCCTGCGTCTCGGTCCACGGGTCGAACCGGCTGGGCACCAACTCCCTGCTCGACATCAACGTCTTCGGCCGGCGGGCCGGCATCGCCGCAGCCGAGCACGCCAACGGCAGCGAGTTCGCGCCGTTGCCGGACAGCCCGCAAGCCACCGTCGACGAGATGGTCAAGCGCCTGCGTGATTCCACCGGGACCGAGCGGGTCGCCGACATCAGGTCCGCCATGCAGGAGACGATGGACCTCAACGCCGCCGTTTACCGCACCGAGGCCACCCTGAAGGAAGCCCTGAACGATCTGCGGCTGCTCAAGGAGCGGTACGCCCGGGTTTCCATCCAGGACAAGGGCCTGCGGTACAACACCGACCTGCTCGAGGCCGTCGAACTCGGCTTCCTGCTGGAGCTGGCCGAGGTGCTGGTCGTCGGTGCGCTGGTCCGGACCGAGTCCCGCGGCGGCCACGCCCGGGAGGACTACCCGAACCGGGACGACACGAACTGGATGCGCCACACCATGGCGTACAAGCAGGGTGCGGAGCTCACCTCCGACATCCGTCTGGACTACAAGCCGGTCGTCCAGACCCGTTACCAGCCGATGGAGCGCAAGTACTGATGACGACGTTCGCGCCGGAACTCGACCGCGAAGGCGGACCGGGCGGGGCCGCAGGGCTGCCACCGGTACCCGACGGTGCGGTCATGCTGACCGTGCACATCCAGCGGTACAACCCCGAGGTCGACGAGCTGCCGCACACCGAGTCGTACCGGGTGCCGGCCATGCCCGGTGACCGGCTCCTCAACGTGCTGCATTACATCAAGTGGTACATCGACGGGACGTTGACATTCCGCCGGTCGTGTGCGCACGGCGTCTGCGGATCGGACGCGATGCGGATCAACGGCCGCAACCGGCTGTGCTGCAAGGTGCTGGTGAAGGACCTGATCGGCGACAAGAAGAACGAGGTCACGGTCGAGCCGATCAAGGGCCTGCCGCTGCTCAAGGACCTGATCGTCGACATGGAACCGTTCTTCGACGCGTACCGCGCCGTGAAGCCGTTCCTGATCACGCACAGCCCGGAGCCGACCCGCGAGTACGTGCAGTCACCGAAGGACCGCCAGCGCTTCGACGACACCACCAAGTGCATCCTGTGCGCGGCCTGCACCTCGTCGTGCCCGGTGTACTGGTCCGACGACGCCTATGTCGGGCCGGCTGCGATTGTCAACGCGCACCGGTTCATCTTCGACTCGCGCGACGAGGGCGGTCAGGAGCGGCTGGAGATCCTGTCCGATGCCGAGGGTGTCTGGCGCTGCCGGACCACCTTCAACTGCACCGAGGTCTGCCCCCGCGGCATCCAGGTGACCAAGGCGATCCAGGAAGTGAAGCGCGCGTTGATGTTCCGCCGCATCTGATCGGGCGCTCCCGCTGTTGATCATGGCGTAACTTGCGCGATGCGGGCGCTTTTGTCGGCGTGTCGTACGAGCTTCGTCATGATCAACAACGGTTGGGGTGGCACGCACCGAACGGTGTTGCAATGAGCTTCTGAAACCGGGGGCGTGTCGTCGGCGTGTCGCGTGCTGGGCTGCATGATCATCGCGCGGGTCGGTCTTCGCTGGTCCGACGGGGTCTGCGGGGGTGCGGGAATCAGCCGGGGTGTTCCGGTGGTTGGAACGGGTGACAATCCCGAACCGATCGAGAGGTTTCCGCATGGCCACGCAGGCTTTGACCAAGACGACATTCGAACCGACGGTGTCCGGTGACGGCATCGTGCTGGTCGACTTCTGGGCCGCCTGGTGTGGCCCGTGTCAGCGATTCGCCCCCACCTTCGAGAAGGCGTCAGAACAGCACCCCGACGTCGTCTTCGGCAAGGTCGACACCGAGGCCGAGCAGGAGATCGCCGGTGCCGCCGGCATTCGCTCCATCCCGACGCTGATGGCGTTCCGCGATGGCATCCTCGTGTTCTCGCAGCCCGGCGCACTCCCGCCCAGCGCGCTCGAGCAGGTCATCACCGGCGTCAAGGAGCTGGACATGGATGACGTCCGCGCCCAGGTCGCGGCAGCCCAGGCCAACGCCTGACCCCTGCTCTCCCGGCCCGACCACCGAACAAAAGGGCGCGCCGACCGCATCGTGCGATCGGCGCGCCTTCGCGCATCAGTGCCGGGCCCCCGCCGGCGGAACGCCAAGGTCCGATGTCGATGGAAGCACGCCCTCGAGCCCGGACCAGGCTGAAACTCCGAGGTGGCCCACAGTCCGTCGCGCTACCGTCGTGTTGACAGGCCGCACCGAAGCCGTCACCGACCGTTCGAGTCCGAAACGCTACGGTGGCCGCAATGACCGTTCTCCGGCGTCCCGCCTTCTCCCCGCGCCCCCTGCACCGAGCAGCATCAGGGGCGCCGTTTGTCCTGTCCGCACTGCTGGTCGCGGTGTTGCTCGGTGGCGTCGCACCGCCCGCATCTGCGGCTGAGCCGTTCGGAGGTCACGCAGGAACCGGCTCTGCGGTGGCAGGTGCGCACCTCGCCGCATCGATCCCGAACACCGACCCGTACGTGCCGCCGAGTGAGACAGTGGTGCCGCCGTCCACCGACGACTGCGGGCAGCGCGCGAAACCGCCGCCGCCGGTCGACACCTCCGAGGATGTCCCACCGGGTTCCCCTGCCGTCGAGCCGCTGCCCATTCCAGAGAAGCCGGTGGGCGGCGGTCGGCTGGGCGAGTGCGGTCTGATCGTTCCGAAGGGAGCACCGCCGTTGCCGTCCGACATCTCGGCGGGCGCCTGGTTGATCGCCGATCTCGACACCGGGGAGGTGCTGGCCGCGAAGGACCCGCACGGGAGATACCGGCCCGCCAGCACGCTGAAGCTCCTGACCGCGCAGGTCATGCTGAAGAACCTGCGCAAGCTGGACAAGGTCGTCGAGGGCACCAGCACGGACGCCGGCCAGGAGGGCACCAGAGTCGGGATCGAGGACGGCGGGAAATACACGATCCGCCAATTGCTGACCTATTTGATCATCATCTCCGGTAACGACGCCGCCAACGCACTGGCCCGCGAGAACGGCGGGTACGACGAGACCATCGCCGACATGAACGCCACAGCAAAGGCTCTCGGTGCGTTGGACACCCGGGCGGCCACGGTGTCCGGGCTCGACGGGCCGGGCCAGTCGACGTCGGCGTACGACCTCGCGCTGTTCGCCAAGGCCGACATGGCCACGCCACCGTTCCCGGAGATCGTGTCCAGCGTCGACGTCCGGGTGCCGTCAGCGAGTGGCGAGGGCTACATCGCGGCGAACGACAACCAGCTGCTCTACCAGTACAAGGGGGCGCTCGGCGGAAAGACCGGCTTCACCGACGACGCGGGCAACACCTACGTCGGGATGGCGGAGCGGGACGGCCGCCGATTGGTCGTGACGATGCTGAACGGCACCCAGCAGCCGCGCAGGCAGTGGATGCAGGCCGCGTCGCTGCTGGACTGGGGCTTCGCCCTGCCGCCCACGACGCAGCCGGTCGGCAAGCTCGTCGGGTCGTTGGCGGAGGCGACCGCCGTCTCCCCGGCGCCGACGCCGACCACCGGTCCGCCACCGAGCCCGTCCGCCGCGAGCGCCTCCCCGCCGTCCGCTGCGACTCCCACCGACCCGACGGCGGTCGACGGTAATCCGCAACCTGCCGCCAGCACGTCCAGTGGTGTGTCCACGGCCCTGGTGCTGGCCGGGATCGGCGTGTTGGTGGTGCTGGCAGGCATCCTGCTGCTGCTCCGCCGCCGCCGGCTGAACAAACGCGCGGTCCTGGCCGGGGACGCCGCCCCGGCGGCGACCGACCCACCACCCTCCGACCCGACGGACACCGACCCACCACCCTCCGACCCGCCGGCCACCGACCCACCACCCTCCGACCCGCCGGCCACCGACCCACCACCGTCCGACCGATGACCGTGGAACATCCAGCCGCGTAGAGCACCCGGATCTTCCGCACCAACCTTGAGTTCCGCACCCACCCGAGCTCCGCACCCACCAGGACCACGACCTGGCCAGCACCGACTCACTGCAGCGCGACTGTCACCGGCGCAGACGGGCGGCTCCCCAGCCGACGGCGGCACCGACGCCGACAAGCGCCGCCGCCTTGGACGTCGACGAGTCCTTCCGGAGGAGGACCGTCGCCTCCGGTACCTCGGGCAGTGGTCCGTCATCGACCTCGGGACCGCCGTCGGCCGTCGCGATCCACGCGGCCACGAAGAGCACCAGCTGGGCGACGAGGTTGAAGAAGAACAGCAGCGCGATGACGGGTCCGAAGATGGCGGCCGTCCGGGACGTCGTCGCGACGCCGGGCAGCAGGACGATCAGCGCGTACTTGAGGATCTCGAACCCGACGGCGGCCAGGATCGAGCCGCGCAACCTGGCCTTCAGCGGGGACCGCAACTGCTTGCCGGGCAGCACGGTGTAGACCCACATGAAGATCAGCACGTCGGCCGCCATCGCAATCAGGATGGTGATCACGGTGACGACCGGCCCCAGCCACGGCTGATCGCCCAGGCCGACCCAATCGAGGATTTGCCTGGCGAACTGCGCCCCCAAAGTACTCAGCCCCAACGACACCACGATCGCCACGCCCAGCCCGGCGAGCGAGCCCAGGTCCTTGACCGTGGCCACCACGATGTTGTCGGTGTTCGCCTTCTGGTCGTCGAACGCCGGACGCCAGATCGCCGTGGTCGCCTTGCGCAGGTTGCCCATCCAGCCGATTCCGGAATACAGCGCGATCAGCAGACCGACGACGCCGACGCCCAGCGGATTGGCGACAACGCTGTCGATCAGCGCGGTGATCGGCTCGGCGAGATCGGCGGGCAGCAGCTCGGCCACCTGATTCTCGAGCTCGGTCAGCAGTTCCTGGTTGTTGGCCAGCACGATGCCGCCAATGGCGAATCCGACCATCAGGATGGGCACCAGGGACAGGAACGAGAAGTACGTCATCGCCCCCGCGAACTGACTGCCCAGCCGCTCGCCGTACCGGCCGATCGCCCTGATCAGGTGCTTGACGCTGTTGTGCGCGGCGATCCGCTTGCCGCGCAGAACCATCCGCCCGACGAATGACGGGTCGGGCGGAACCGGGGGCGGCGGCGTCCCGTTACGCGCGGAGGTGCTGGTCGAACCGTTCGTCGCGGCCATCGGGCCTCCTGTGTCGAAATTGCACGAGCCTGTCCCGGTGGTTCGTCGGCACTGCCACTTGCGGTTGGTGCGAGGCGAAGTCCGTGCGACTCAACCGCGCAAAAGACCGATCCTGTCGTACACGGCGGCGACCGTGGTGTCGGCGACCTCCCTGGCCCGCACCGCCCCCGTGGCCAGTATCCGGTCCAGCTCCGGTTCATCGTCGAGGTAGCCGGCGACCTGTTGCTGCAGCGGCGTCACGAACCCGGCAAAGACGTCGGCCAGGTCACGCTTCAAGTCGCCGTAGCCCTTGCCCTCGTACTCTTTTTCGAGCGTCGCGATCGAGGTGCCGGTGAACACCGACAGTAGCGACAGCAGATTGGAGACGCCGGGCTTGGCGGCCTCGTCGTAACGGATCTCCCGGTCGGTGTCCGTGACCGCGGACTTGATCTTCTTGACCGAGGAGTTGACGGGGGCCAGCAGATCGAGGGAGCCACCCGGCGAGGACTTGCTCATCTTGGCCGTCGGCTCGGTGAGGTCGTAGATCTTCGCCGTCTGCTTGAGGATGTACGGCTCCGGAACCGTCAGCGTGGGACCGAATCTCGCGTTGAACCGCTGCGCCAGATTGCGGGTCAGCTCGAGGTGCTGACGCTGGTCCTCGCCGACGGGGACGGCGTCCGCCTGGTAGGCCAGGATGTCAGCGGCCTGCAGGATCGGGTAGGTGAACAGGCCGACGCTGGACCGCTCGGCGCCGCCCTTCTGCGACTTGTCCTTGAACTGCGTCATCCGGCCGGCTTCACCGAAGCCAGTCATGCACTCCATCACCCACGACAGTTGGGTGTGCGCGGGTACGTGCGACTGGACGAACAGGGTCGAGCGTTCCGGGTCGATACCGAGCGCCAGCAGCTGCGCCGCGGCGATCCGGGTCCGCCGGCGCAGCACCCCCGGCTCCTGCTCGACGGTGATCGCGTGCAGATCGACGATGGAGTAGAACGTCTCGTGCGTCGCCTGCAGGTCGACCCATTGCCGCAGGGCGCCGAGGTAGTTGCCGACGTGGAAGGAATCGGCGGTCGGCTGAATCCCGGACAGCACCCTGGGGCGGGCGGGCTGCGAAGATTCCGTTGGCGAACTCATGACGGCGATCTTGCCATCCGGCAGGGCCTCCTCCGGGCCACGGGAGCCCGGCCGCCCCACCACTCCGGGCGACGGACGTCAGGCCATGTCGTCCAGCGGGCGCAACTCGTCGGCGTAGGAGACCGATCGACGGCGCAGCTGGCCACCCGCGCCCAGCGTGTACTGCCCCATCCGCCACAGCGGCGGCGAGTACGCGTGCACCGAGACGCTGCCGGGGTCGCGACCGGTCAGTCGGTGGATGTGGTCGGGCCCGAAGCTGAACGCCGACCCGGCCTCTATCCCGGTCTCCAGACTGGGCGTGCCGATCGCCAGGTTGTGCTCGGTGAGCCCGCCGCGCAGCACCGCGACGGCACCGGAGGAGATGTCGTGGTCGTGCCATCCGGTGTCGTTCTGCGGGGTCCAGCAGAGCAGCCAGACGTCGACGTGGGTGTCCCGATGCAGGCTGACGTAGTGCCGCTTGTCGTCGCTGAAAGCGATGTGCTCCTCGAGCAGCTGCGGGTTCGAGGCGACCGACGACGCGAGCGCCAGCAGCTCCTGCTGATCGAGGTCGCGACCGGGCAGGTTGTCGAGCACCAAATCCGGGCGGCTATCGGCCGCAACGTCGAGGGCGACGGCGGCCCGGGCCGGGACCGACTCGTCGGCAAACCTTCCGGCGATCGCGGCGTGAGGGGTCAGTTCGGCGGTGATGGTCATGACGGTGTTCCTTCCAGCAATGCAAGCGGATTGGTGTGGCGGATCGCGGTCGACGCGGCCGCACCGAGATCGATGTCCAGCGGTCCGGCGTAGGGCCGGTCGCTGCCGAGGACGAGCAGGTCGATGCCGAGCACCCTGATCAGGCTGTCGATGCCCTGCCGCCCGTACGACGAGGTGTCGACGTAGGTGGTCCGGTCGACCACCAGCGGTCGACCGGAGCGGGCCAGGAAACGCTCGTGGTGCACCGGGGCAAGGCCGGCGCCTGCGGCGAAGCAGATACGCAACTGCGGGAACAGTGCGCGGCCCGCGACGTACCAGGACCACCAGGCGGTCAGCAGCTGCCCGGGGTAGTCGACCAGGGCCGGCCACCACGGCGGGCGCTGATCGTCAGCACCTCCGGGCAAGACGGCAGCGGCCGGCACCGGACCGGGGTGGACGAACACCGGCCGGTCCGCCGCGGCGACCACGGCGAACACCTCGGCAAGGTCCTCGACGGCCCCCGGCGCGGCCAGCCAGGTCGCGGGTATCTGCAGTCCGACGAACCCTGCGGAGAGCCTCCCGGCCAGATCGTCGAGATCGGGATCCTGCCGGCCGACCGCCGCCCACGCCCCGAACGACGACCGGAGCGCCGCCGCCCCGTCGTGCCAGGCGGCCAGCAACGGCCGGCCCTCGGTGCTGGGCAGGTCCTCGATGCCCATTGGGCTGGAGAGCCCGAGCACGATGCGCCCTTCGTCGAGCGCCCGCCGACGCGCCGGATCGTGATCCGCCGGCTCCACCGGGTAGCGCGGTTCGCCGTCCAGCAACAGGTCCCAGCCGTCCAGCCGGGGCGCGCGGGAACGCGACCGGAGCTCATCGATCAGTTCCGGTGGCCAGAGGTGCTGGTGGATGTCGATCGCCGGGGACGGCGTCATGATGATCCGTTCGGGCAGGCTCACCGGATTCGGTGGCCGTGTCGGGCAGGCAGTGGCCGCGAACGCTCACGCGGACGGACCGGGGCTGCTCACCGGGTCGTCCGCGATCAGCGGTTCAGCTGCAACACAACGCGCTCGCCACCCGCTGCAGGTCGACATGCCTGCGCCGGTGGCCCCGCCGCACCCGACGCCGAGCAGCCGCCAATGTGGCGGTGGTCTCGGCGGTCGTCATTCCAGGAAACCTAGGGACTCCCCCGGAGGCTGTCAACGACACGCCCGGTGTCGCGCGCCACTGCCTCTCGGCCGCGCGCGGAACGGTCCCATTCGTGCGTCAGCCGAGCCGGGCGGCCAGGTTCTCGTCGAGCGCCTTCAGGAAGTCCTGGGTGGTCAACCACTCCTGGTCCGGGCCGACCAGCGCGGCCAGGTCCTTCGTCATCTTCCCGCTCTCGACGGTCTTGATGACGACGTCCTCCAGCGCCTCGGCGAACCCGATCACCTCGGGCGTGGAGTCCAGCTTGCCGCGGTGCTTGAGCCCGCCGGTCCACGCGTAGATGGACGCGATCGGGTTCGTCGACGTCGGCTTGCCAGCCTGGTGCTGGCGGTAGTGCCTGGTCACCGTTCCGTGCGCGGCCTCGGCCTCGACAACACTGCCGTCCGGGGTGGACAGCACGGATGTCATCAGCCCGAGGGAACCGAAACCCTGTGCCACGGTGTCGGATTGGACGTCACCGTCGTAGTTCTTGCACGCCCAGACGTAGCCGCCCTCCCACTTCAGGGCGGAGGCGACCATGTCGTCGATGAGCCGGTGCTCGTACGTCAGCCCGGCCGCCCTGTACTGATCGGCGAACTCGGTGTCGTAGACCTCCTGGAAGATGTCCTTGAACCGGCCGTCGTAGGTCTTGAGGATCGTGTTCTTCGTCGAGAGGTAGACCGGGTAGTTCCGCGCCAGCCCGTAGTTGAGCGACGCCTTCGCGAAGTCACGGATCGAATCGTCGAGGTTGTACATGGCGAGCGCGACACCGTCGCCCGGCGCGTCGTACACCAGCGCCTCGATCGGTGCCGATCCGTCCTCCGGAATGAAGGTCATCATCAGCTTTCCCTTGCCGGGGAAGCGGAAATCGGTGGCGCGGTATTGGTCTCCGAACGCATGGCGACCGACGATGATCGGCTTCGTCCAGCCAGGTACCAGTCGCGGGATGTTGGAGATGATGATCGGCTCGCGGAAGATCACGCCGCCGAGGATGTTGCGGATCGTGCCGTTCGGCGACCGCCACATCTTCTTGAGACCGAACTCCTCGACCCTGGCCTCGTCGGGCGTGATCGTCGCGCACTTGACCCCGACACCGTGCTTCTGGATCGCGTGCGCGGCGTCGATGGTGATCTGGTCGTTGCTGTCGTCGCGACTCTCGATGCCGAGGTCGTAGTACTCGAGGTTGACGTCCAGGTACGGCAGGATCAGCTTGTCCTTGATGAATTGCCAGATGATGCGGGTCATTTCGTCACCGTCGAGTTCGACGACCGTGCCCGTCACCTTGATTTTCGACATGCGCTGCCGTCTCCCTTTCGAATGCTTTCCCGTACCGCCCAAAGCTCTTTATCACTGAGCCGCACGGGTTACCGGTGGTGCAGGAACCCCGGGCAGACCGTACCGTCAGTCGTCGAACGTGGGACGCATCGGGTCGCGGCCTGATGTGTGGGGATCCACACGGCGCATCAGGGGGACGGATCATGGGGCCTTCGCGAACCAACGTCGGCAGGGGGCTCTCCGGCGATCGCAAGACCGCCTGGGAGAGCTTCTTGCATTGCCAGGCGAAACTGACGCAGCAACTGGCACGCGAGCTGGACGAAGCGGGTGAGATACCTCTCAGCACCTACGACATCCTCGTGCAATTGGCCGAAGGTGGCGGTCGGTTGCGGCTGCGGGACCTGGTCGATCGGGTGGTGCTGTCCCAACCCGGCCTGTCCCGGAAGGTCGCGAGACTGGAGGAGGAGGGCCTGCTCGACCGGCTCCCCGACCCACGCGACGGACGCGGTGTGCTGGTGAAGATCAGCAGATCCGGCCGAGCCGCCCTGCGCAGCGCCTCGGTGGTGCACATGTCCGGGATCGAGCGGCTCTTCTCGTCGCAGATCGACGACGCGGAGGCCGCAACGCTGGCCCGAGTGTTCAGCCGGTTGTTGGCCCACGGCCAGCGCGACGAAGGCGAGCAGGCCGGCGCCGGTGTGCAGCAGGCGGCCACCAGTGTTCCGGCGGCGCGCGGGCGGAACGGCAGAGCAGCCGGCGGATCGGCGAACCGCGCCTCGACGGTCGACGCCATCCCGCGGCAGACCGCCAACGACACCACACCGCGGCGCCGTGCCCGATCGTGACGTGGGCCGCGCCGGACTTGGCTGGGCTGGGCTGGACTTGGCTGGGCTGAACCGAAGGTTCAGGTGATCCCGATGGTGAGCGCGATCATGAACAGCCCGATGACGTAGTAGAACGTCACATCGAAGCCCCGGCCGCGGACCGCCAGCACGCCGATCGTCCGCTCACTCAGCACCACCCGCAACGTGCCGGCGAGCAGCATCGCCAGCCCCAGTCCGAACGTCCCGCGCCGCCAGTAGGCGAACGCGATCAGCACCAGTGCGGCGACCACGATGAGCATCACCAGGGTGATCGGCACGGCACGCAGGACCCGCGGGTTGACGGTCACCGCTCGACCCGCGTTCGCATCATCGGGCGGAGCCGGCCTCCGCGGCCGCGACCACGTTGGACAGCAGCATCGCGCGGGTCATCGGACCGACACCGCCGGGGTTGGGCGCGACGAACCCGGCGACGTCCGCCACCGCGGGCTGCACATCTCCGACGATCCGGCCGTCCACCCGGCTGACGCCGACGTCCAGCACCGCCGCCCCGGGCTTGACCATCCCGGGCGTGATCAGTCCGGGCACCCCCGCCGCGGCGACGATGATGTCTCCCTGCGCGACGAAATCCCGGAGGTTCCGGGTTCCGGTGTGGCACAAGGTCACGGTCGCGTTCTCGGATCGCCTGGTGAGCAGCAACCCCAGTGGCCTGCCCACCGTCAGGCCGCGACCGACCACGACGGCGTGCGCACCGTTGATCGGCACGCCGTACCTGCCCAGCAGTTCGACGATGCCCAGCGGCGTGCAGGGCAGCGGTGCGGGCCGGCCGAGGACGAGCGCGCCGAGGTTCAGTGGGTGCAGCCCGTCGACGTCCTTGACCGGATCCACCCGGCTCAGGATCGAGTACTCATCAAGCCCGGTCGGCTGCTGGACCAGGAAGGCGGTGCAGGCCGGGTCGGCGTTCAGCTCGTCGACGACGGCCTCGACCTCTGCCTGGCCGGCGGTGGCCGGGAGCTCCCGTTGGATGCTGGCGATGCCCAGCTCCGCGCAATCCCGGTGCTTGGCCGCGACATACCAGCGGCTCGCCGGATCGTCGCCGACGAGGACGGTGCCGAGCCCCGGGACGATGCCCCGCTCGGCCAGCGCCCGCACCCTGGACCGGAGTTCGGACTTGATCACCGCGAGCGTCGCTCGGCCGTCCAGCAGGGTCGCGGTCACGAGAGGTCATGATGCCATCCCGGCGCTGCCCGATCGTTCCGACCGCGACGAGTCGCCGGCCGAACCGCGCCGCCGGTGGCGCCGCCCGCCGAATCGGGATGAATCCGACGAACCCGCGGGAAGGCCGCGGCGGCCGGTGATCGCCGCCTACCGTGGATGGATGTCTGCTCCCTCGGAACTGCTCGCGCCCGCCCGAACCGCCGCTGCGGCCGAGGGCGGCGATCCACCGGACCTGATGTCCGCCGACCTCTTCGGGTACGAGGCGATGCTGACCCCGGACGAGTGGCAGGTGGTCCAGCGCACCCGCGATTTCCTCACGACGCATGTCGCGCCCGTCGCCCAGGACTGTTGGGCACGCGCGGAGTTCCCGTTCCAGATCATCGAGCCGCTGGCCGAGGTCGGCATCATCGGGCGGGCATACGGGCTGGACGGGTCGACACCGCACAGCCAGCTGCTGACCGGTTTCGTCGGGCTGGAGATCTCGCGCGTGGACCCGTCGATCGCCACCTTCGTCGGGGTGCACAGCGGGCTCGCGATGGGCACCATCGCACTCTGTGCCTCCGAGGAGCAGCAGCGACGCTGGTTGCCGGCAATGCAGCGGATGGCGCTGATCGGGGCGTTCGGCCTGACCGAACCCGACGGCGGTTCCGACGTGGCCGGCGGGATGCGGACCACGGCGAAACGCACCGGCGATCACTGGGTGCTCAACGGCGCGAAGCGCTGGATCGGCAACGCGACGTTCGCCGACCTGACGATCATCTGGGCGCGCGACGTCGACGACGACCAGGTCAAGGGATTCGTCGTGGAGAAGGACTCCCCCGGCTTCACCGCCACCAAGATCGAGAACAAGGCGTCGCTGCGCACCGTCCAGAACGCGGACATCGTGCTGACCGACTGCAGGGTCAGCGAGGAGAACCGGCTGCAGAACGCGAACTCGTTCAAGGACACGGCCCGTGTTCTGCGGACCACCCGCGGCGGGGTGACCTGGTCCGCGGTCGGCTGCCAGATCGGGGCCTACGACGCCGCGGTGCAATACGCCAAGGAGCGGGTGCAGTTCGGGAAGCCGATCGGGCACTTCCAGCTGATCCAGGATCTGCTGGCGAAGATGCTCGGCAACATCACCGCGTCGCTCGGGATGGCCGTTCGGGTCTCCCAGCTGCAGCAGGACGGCATCTTCCGCGACGAGCAGGCGGCGCTCGCCAAGTGGTACTCGACCACCCGGTTGCGCGAGACCGCAGCCTGGGCGCGAGAGATCATGGGCGGGAACGGAATCCTGCTCGACCGGGACGCCGTCCGGTTCTTCGCCGACGCTGAGGCGCTGTACTCCTACGAAGGCACCGCGCAGATCAACGCGCTGATCGTGGGCCGGTCGATCACCGGCAAGTCGGCGTTCATCTGAGCTCCGGATTCCCGGATTCACGCCATGGGCGTGACAGTGGTTCAGGTGACGGTGTTCTCAGGTGACGGTGTTCTCAGGTGACGGTGTTCTCAGGTGACGGCTGGTCAGGTGAAAGCGGTTCGGGTGCCGGTGGTGTGCGGGACCGTCTCGAGCAGGGCTGCGGTGAGCACGGTGGACGCCCAGGTCCGAGCGCTGGTCGGCGTCACGCCGAGCCGAGACCAGGTCGGCTCGGCGTGCGGCGTCATCAGCGGGTTCGGTTCCTCCGGCATCGAGGCGTAGGCGCTCCCGACGGCGTCCGCCGCTCCGCCCATGAAGGGCCGCAACAGGTCTGCGTACTGCGTCGGTGACACCCTGTGGAACGCAAGGGCAGTCGCCGACGTCAGGCGAGGTGATGTTCGCGAACGCCTGCAAGCAGGGGATCGCAAGTGCGGCCGAGTGTGCGGACATCGATGTCGAGGGCATCCTCGCCGCCGCGGGGGGCTGATCCGGCCGCAACCAGAGCCACTGCCACGTCAGCAGGGTTTCAGAGCCCCAGCGGCGCCGAAAACCCTGCAGGCGTGTCACTCGACGGTCGGCGGTCGCCCAAGACAACGATTCACGCCAAGGATGTCTCGCCCTCCGCCCGCAGCACCAGCCCGTGCGCCGCGGCGAACAACACCGCCTGATCCACGTCGACCACCGCGCCGGTCAGCTTCGCACCGACCCAGAGCGCGGGATCGATGCGTGCGCCCCGCAGGTCGGCACCGGTGAGGTCGAGCCGGTCGGCCCGCACGCCGGTCAGGTCCGCACCACGCAGCGAGCAGCCGGACATCACCGCGCCGGTCAGGTTCGCCTCCCGCATCCGGAGCCCCGACAGGTCGACGCCGACCAGCTTCGCACCGGCGAGTGAGACCAGTGTCAGGTCGCAGTCCCGGATGGTCAGCGGAACGGTCCGGCAGTCGGTGAAGGTCGAGCCGGTCAGCCGGCACCCGGTCAGCGTCGCGCCGTGCAGGGCGGCCCGTTCGAACGTGCACGACACGAAGGAGCTCGACTGGTGCGTGCTGCCGTACATCTCGGTACCGATGAACCGGCAGCGCTCGAACGTCACCCGGCGGGTCCGCGCATCGGCCAGCGAGGCGTCCGTGAAGTCGCAGTCCACGAAGGAGATGCCCTCCAGGGACTCCCCGATCAGGTCGACGTCACCGAAATCCTCGTCCGTGTAAAACGTCTCCGTCAGCTGGATCGGCACGCGAGGAACTCCGTCATCGCAGGGTCGGCCATTCGCGGTCGTCCTTCAGGTCGGCGGCGGCCGTGACGTTCGACCGGCGCGTTCAGTGGAAGAAGTGGCGGGTGCCGGTGACGTACATGCTGACCCCGGCGGCGTCAGCGGCGGCTATGACCTCCGCATCGCGTACGGACCCGCCAGGCTGCACGATGGCCCGGACACCCGCGTCGATGAGGATCTGCGCCCCGTCGGCGAACGGGAAGTAGGCGTCCGACGCACCCACCGATCCCGCGGCTCTGTCCCCCGCGCGTTCGACGGCGAGCTTGGCGGAGTCGACCCGGTTGACCTGCCCCATTCCGACGCCAACGCTGGCAGCGTCCTTCGCGAGCAGGATCGCGTTCGACTTCACCGCTCGGCAGGCACGCCAGGCGAAATCGAGATCGTCCATCGTCGAGGCGTCCACCGCGGGCCCGGCCACCAGCGTCCAGCTCGCGGGATCGTCACCCGGCGCGTCGATGCGGTCGCGGGTCTGCACCAGCACCCCGCCGGAGATCGCCCTGAACTCCACCGGATCCGGCGCCGAGTCGGCAGGCATCGACAGCAGCCGGATGTTCTTCTTGCGGGTGAGGACGGTCAGCGCCTCGTCCGAGAACCCGGGCGCGGCAAGCACTTCGGTGAAGATGTCGGCAACCTGCTCGGCCATTTGCACGGTGACCGGCCGGTTCACCGCGATGACGCCGCCGAACGCCGACACCGGGTCACCGGCGTGCGCACGGCGATGCGCCAGCGCCACCGCGTCGTCCGCGCCGCCGGGCACGGTGGCGATCCCGCACGGATTGGCGTGCTTGATGATGGCCACCGTCGGGTCGGCGAAGTCGTTCGCGGCGCGCCAGGCGGCGTCGGTGTCGACGTAGTTGTTGTAACTCATCTCCTTGCCGTGCAGCTGCCGCGCCGACGCCAGCCCCGGACGCCAGTGCCGGTAGAGCGCCGCGGCCTGGTGCGGGTTCTCCCCGTACCGCAAACCTGCCACCTTCTCCCAGGTGGCTCCGGTCCAGGACGGCCAGCCGTCGTCCGAGCCGACCTCGGCGTTCAGGTAGGAGGCGACCGCGACGTCGTAGGCCGCGGTGTGCGAGAAGGCCGCCGCGGCCAGCGCCGTCCGCTCGCGAAGGGTGAAACCGCCGTCTTCCAGCGCCTTCTCGACATCCGGATACCTGGCCGGATCGACAACGACGGCGACCGACGGGTGGTTCTTGGCGGCCGCGCGCACCATCGCCGGGCCGCCGATGTCGATCTGCTCGACGCTGTCATCGAAGGCCGCGCCGCTCGCGACGGTCTCCCGGAACGGATACAGGTTGACCACGACCAGCTCGAACGTATCGATCCCCAGCTCGGCGATCTGCGCGAGGTGGGACGGCAGCCGCGTGTCCGCGAGCAGGCCGCCGTGGATCGACGGGTGCAACGTTTTCACCCTGCCGTCGAGGCACTCTGGAAAGCCGGTGACCTCCTCGACCGGCGTCACGGGAATACCCGCGTCGCGGATTGCCCTGGCCGAGCCGCCGGTGGAGACCAGCGCGACACCGGCCGCGTGCAGGGTGCTCGCCAGCTCGATCAGCCCGGTCTTGTCGGACACCGACAGCAGCGCCCGTCGGATGGGGCGCCGACCGTCCGCCTCCGCCGTTCCCGTAGGGCCGTCCTGTGACGTCATCCGATGCTCACCTTTCGTCCGGTCACCGTGTAGGGCTTGCTGGTCAGCTCGGCGACGATCTCCGGAAGCAGCGATCGCTCGGCGACCTTGATCCGCTCGTGCAGAGCGGTCGCGTCGTCGTCGTCGTGCACGGGGACGGCGCGTTGCGCCACGATCGGGCCGGCGTCGACGCCGCCGTCGACCAGGAACACCGTGCAGCCGGTGAGTTTGACGCCGTGCGCGAGCGCATCGGCGGGCGCGTTCATCCCGGGGAACGCCGGCAGCAGCGACGGGTGGGCGTTGACCACCCGCTCCGGGAACGCGTCGAGGAAGACCGGCCCGACGAGCTTCATGAACCCGGCCAGGACCACCAGATCCGCGTTGAAGGACGCCGTCAGCACCGCGAGCCCGCGGTTCCAGGCCTCCCGGTCCGGGTGGTCGGCGAGCCGGCACACGAAAGTCGGCACACCGGCCGCCTCAGCGCGATCCAGCGCGGCACAGTGCGACCGGTCGGAACCCACCGCCGCGACCCGGTACGGCTTCGGGCCGGGATCGTCCAGCAAGGCCTGCAGGAGGGTCCCGGAACCGGAGGCGAGGACCACGATGTTCTTGACGTCATCACTCCCCGGGCCGGGGGGCGGCGTGGCCGGATCGTCGTCCACGTGTCATCCGTCTCTGCTCGGCGGTCGGTCGAAGATGGCGCCATCGGAATCTGCGGCGCGGACCGGTCGCTGCGGGCAGAAACCGGGCGGGCCCAGGGTAGTCGCCGGTGCCGCCCTCTCCGACGGTGGCCTCACACCCAGGACACTGTCGTACCCGCCTGGGATGCTCTGCCGGTGCCGCCAGTGACACCCGATGGGGAGACCGTGAACACATGGACCTGGGATCCGTCGCTCTACAGCGGCAGCGCCAGGCACTACCCGATGGGCCGCGTCGCCTACCCAGGCCAGGTCGCCGACGAACTGGTCAGGGTTCTGCACCTGGACGGCTCGGGAGTGCTGCTGGATGTCGGCTGCGGGCCGGGTTCGTTGACCCTGCTGCTGGCCCCGCACGTCGCACAGGCCATCGGCGTCGACGCCGATCCGGACATGCTGATCGAATCGGCACGATTGGCCGCACAGCAACAGATCACGAACGTGACCTGGCGGCAGCTGCGCGGCGAGGACCTCCCGGCGGATCTCCCCCAACCCAGGCTGGTGACCTTCGCGCAGTCCCTCCATTGGATGGACCGGCCCGGCGTCGCGGCCGTGGTACGCCGGATGCTGGCGCACGACGGCGCCATGGTGCACCTTGGCGGAACGACGCACGAGGGCATTGCCACCGACGACGAATTGCCTCATCCGCAGCCGCCCCGGCAGGCAATCACCTCGCTGATCCAGGACTTCCTCGGCCCCGACAGGCGTGCCGGGAAGGGCACTCTCGCCGCGGGGACGCCCGGGGACGAGGACGACGTCTTCCGCAGCGCCGGCTTCCGGGGGCCCCAGCGCCTGGAGATACCGGGTCAGGTGGTCGAGCGCTCGGTGGAGGAAATTGTGGCCTCGGTGTACTCGTTGTCGAGCTCCGCGCCTCATCTGTTCGGTGAGCGCCTGGACGCGTTCGACAGCACACTGAGGCGGCTCCTCGCCGGTGCCGGTGACGACGGCCGGTTCAGCGAGCAGATGGGCCCGATCGGGCTGGGTATCTGGCGCTGACGGGTTTCGGCACCGCACGCGGCGATCGACCGGAAGACACCTCGAGGGCGGGGTGTTCGGCGCCGATCGGGGAACCAATCGGTAGCGTCCGACCGCTGTCCGATGATCGACTGCCACCGCCCTGTGAGGAGTGACCTGTGAGTGAGCTTCCGGGAGGACCAGCCGGCGGTCCGCCGTCGGACCCGCGCGCGTCACAGCCGACGACATCACAGCCGCCACCATCACAACCGCCACCATCACAACCGCCACCATCACAACCGTCGAGGCAGCACGGCAGGCACCGTGACCGCACCCGCCGCAACCGCGCGCTCGTTGCGATCGGGGTGGCGGTGGCGCTCGTTGCTGCCGGTGTCGTCGTCTGGTGGGTGCGGGCCGCAGGCGGTGACGATCCGGCGCTGACGTCCGCCGCGGATGGTGGGTCGGTGGCCTCCTCTTCAGCGATTTCCCCGGCATCGTCGGTCTCTTCGGCCTTTTCGGCTTCGTCGGCTAGTTCAGCGGTGCCAGGAGCTGCCGGCTCTGCTGGTTCGACCGTGTCGACGGGGTCGTCGGGCCCGGTGGCGTCGGGTCAGCTCGGAGCGCCGGCCGGCAGCCAGGGACTGTGCACCCTGCCGGGCGGCGAGCTCTCCGTCGCGGCCGCTCCGGAGATCGCCGACGTCGTCACCGCTCTCACCCGCTCGGGCGCGGCCGGCTGCACGGTGACTGTCGACTCGGTGGATCCGGCCACGGTGATTGCCGCCAAGGCGACGGGCGTCGACGTATGGATCCCGGATTCGTCGATGTGGCTGGATCGGGCCACGGCGAGCGGCATTCAGCTGCCGCCCACTCATCCGGTCATCGCCACGAGCCCGGTGGTCTTCGCCTTGTCGAGTACAGCGGCAGCGCAGCTGAGCGCTGCCGAGGGCACACCGGAGACGGCCCGCATCCTGGAATCGAGGCGGACGGCGACGCCGATCCGGGTCGGACTGCCCGACCCCCGACGGTCCGCGGCCTCGGTGGGCGCGATCCTCGCGGCGCGGGCCGCCGTGGCCGGTGCACCCGACGCCAGAGCGGCGCTGACCTGGGCGGTCAGGTCCAGTCCCCCGCAACTGCCCGTCGACGGCGGCGAGCTGCTCGATCGGCTCAGCTCCGATCCGGGCACCGCGGTTCCGGTGAGCGAGCAGGAGGTGGTCAGGCACAACCGGGCGCAGCCGGGGACGGCCGTGCAGGCCGTTTATCAGGTCAGCGGCGGGGTCGCTCTCGACTATCCGGTCGTCGTGCTGGCCGCCGGGGACGCGGAAGCGGCGGCCTCGGCGCTGGTCGGTGTCCTCACCGAAGAGGCGGCGTCCACGGCGTTCCTCGACGCCGGCTTCCGTTCCTCCGATGGGCGTCCGGGGGGTGCGCTGGGCTCCGTCGCCGGGATCGACCCCGACGTCCGGGTGACGTCGGCACTGCCGGGCGGTGCTGCCGTCGACGACGCCATCCGCACCGCCCAACTGACCAACGAACCGTCCCGCATGCTCGCGGTGATGGACATCTCCGGGTCGATGGAATCCCAGGTGCCCGGGGCGGACGGCGCCAGTCGGATGGATCTGGCCAAGGCGGCCGCCACCCGCGGTCTCGGGCTGTACGGAGCGGACAGCGACATCGGCCTCTGGGTGTTCTCCCGGAAGATCGACGGGGACAGCGACCACCGTGAGCTCATCCCGGTCAGCTCACTCGGCGATGACGGCTCCGGCAGCACCGGCGCACAGCGACTGGCTCAGGCACTCGGCGGCATCCAGGCCGTGCCGGAAGGCGGAACCGGGCTGTACGACACAGTTCTCGATGCGGTACGGGCCATGCGTGCCGGCTGGGACCAGTCGAAGGTGAACGCGGTGCTGGTGCTCTCCGACGGGGTGAACGACGACGAGGGCAGCATCTCGCTCGACCAGCTGCTTGGCACGCTGGCCGCGGAGCAGGACCGGGCCCGGCCGGTGACGGTGATCTCGATCGCCTTCGGGCCGGAGAGCGATGTCGAGGCGCTGAGCAAGATCAGTGCGGCGACCGGCGGCGTCGCCTACCAGTCACGGGACCCGAACCAGATCGGCGAGATCTTCCTGGATGCGGTCGGTCAGCGGCTCTGCCGCCCCGGCTGCTGACGCCCTGGGCCAGTTCCCGGTCTGAACCAGTCAGCGGTGCTGTTCGTCGCCAGCGTCAGCGTCCTCGGCGGCGGCGGTGCGGTCGGCAACGTCAACGGCGGCGGTGCGGTCGGCAGCGTCAACGGCGGCTGTGCGGTCGGCAGCGTCCACGGTGTGTTCGGCTCCCGCAACCTCGACTCGCGGCTCGTCCACTGCCTCCGGCTCTGTCGGATCAAGCTCTGACTCGTCGGGTTCGCCGTCCTCCGACCCGATGTCGTCGGGTGTCGAGCCCCGGACATGTTCGTCGTCGGAGCCTCCAGGCGCGCCCGCGTGGGCGTCCTGATCGCCGTCCGGTGTTGAACCGGCATCCAGGTTCGCAGTGTCGTCGAGGCTTTCGTCGTCGGCGAGGTCGTCCTGGTCGTCATCGGCGGCGACGTCGTCAAGCACCGCAATGGGACGGTCAGGGCGCCACGGCACCGAGCGTCCGCCGGTCAACCCCGCCACGGCCATCGCCACCACGCCCACCTCGACCGCGACCACCGCGCCAACCAGCAGCGGCGGGGCGCCGATCGTCGACCAACGACCGTCACCGATCCCGCCCCGGGCGATCGCTGTGACGGCGGCCACCACCACGCCAGCCAGCACGGCACCAGACCCAGCCGCGACGACCCGTTCCGAGCGGGTGGCCAGCCCGCGGATCGCCGGCCGGGCCATCAGATAACCGGCCAGCACCGGTACAGCCAGGAACGCGAGGCCGACCAACGACCGGCCCGCAGTGTCGGGCGCCGCCGCGAACAGCGGTAGCGCCGGAAGATCGACCGGCGACGAGGCGAACGGGCTGTACGTGCCTGGCCCGATTTCGAACCCGACCCCGGTGACGTAGCCGGTCGCGGCGACGACGGCGTTGGGGACGTAAGCGACACCGAGCAGGGCAAGACCGAGACCGTCCATCCAGGACGGGGCGGCAAGGGCACTGACCGCCACGGCGGAGCCGAAGTGAGCGACCAGCGCGGTGGCCAGCGCCACACCACCCCCGCCGATCAGGACCGCGACACCGATTCCGGCGCTCCGGGTCGTCACTCTGACCCACCGAACGACCGTCGATGACCACCACCCGTGCCAGGCCGAGCCGCGGGCCAGCATGCCGCCCGAGGTCGCGACGAGCGCCAGAACGGTTGCGGTCCATACCCAACCGGCCGGGACGACGCCCGCCGGCCCCAGGCCGCGGGTGAGCGTGGCGACCAGCAGCCCGTACACCCCGGCGGTGACGAGCACGGCCAGCGCTTCCTGCTGACGGCCGACCGGGAGGAAGCGGCCCCGCCGAGCGGTCGTCGCCAGCAGTGCCGCCAGGGCGAGAGTGAACAGCAGCGGCGGGATGGTCAGGACCGCGGTGCCGATGGTCACCGGCATCAGATTGGCGGCGGCGAAACCGGCCACTCCGGCCCGCAGCGCGGAACCGGCATCAGCGCCCGACGCGGGGGTCAGTGCCCAGATCAGGATGGACACGCCAACTGCGAAGGTCACCCCGGACATGGCCACCGCGGCGCCGCGCACCGCGGCTGCACCGGCCACCCAGCCGATTGAACTGCCCGCCACCTCCGGTTGGACGGCGGGCGGACGCTCGGGAGCCAACTGGCGGATCACCCCGCCACTGTCACATGGCGAGCGCCGGGTCGACGCCAGGCACGCCGCCGCAAGCGCCGGACAACGTGCGGCGGTCAGCCCTGGGCATTCCCCAGCGGTCGGTCGGCCGCGGCTGGTCCGGGCTCCGGATCGGCGGGTCCAGCCGAGGCATCGGGACCGGTCTCCGACGACGGGTCGGGTTCGGCTGGCGACGGATCGCTGGCCGCGGTCGTCGGGTCAGCCTCGGTGCTCGCTCGAGGTGGGTTCCTGTCCGTCTCGGTCCCCACGATGAACTGGGGTCCGGTCGGCGGCTCGTCGGGCGACGGATCGGTCGCCAGGGGCGGCTGGTACGCCGCAGCCGCGTACCCGCCGGGTTGGCCGGGAGAGCCGTAGGCCGCTGACGGAACGCCCCACGTCGCGGGACCTGACGGACCGTTGTAGCCGCCCTGTTGGCCCGGCGGCCACACACCCGCCTGTGCCGTCGGCCCGGCCGGCTGATCGGATCGGTTGACGGGGTTTCCGGACGCCGCCGATGGCCCCGCTGACCGCGACGCACCGGCCGGGCCTGAGTTGGCCGCCGCGGACCCGGCGCCACGCAGCCAGGGCGGCACGTCGGCGCCGACGACGTAGGCGCCGATGGCGACGACCGCCTGGATGATGCCGAAGATCACCAGCAGGATGGCGCCCATGCCCTTGCTGGCCTGGTTGCCGAAGGCGATCTGAACCGAACTCTCAGTGCCCAGCGACACGATCGCCCCTGCCGCGCCGCCGATCGAGACCGCCGCGACCGCGAGCCGGGAGACCTCACCGCCGGGAAGGAACGCCGCGAGGGCGAGCAGACCGGCGATCAGCAGGAGTACGGGGACATAGGCGGGGCCGACCGCGAAGACCGACAACGACTCGTTGGAGCGGCTGAGCGAGATTTCCGGCAGGAAGCCCCACAGGAAGTTCAGGGCACCGAGGACAACGACGGCGAGACCGAGAAGCCTCGCCGGATGCAGGGTTCGCGCGGCGGTGGAGCCGCGTCCGGCCCGCGAAGCGCCCGCGCCGGATCCCCCGAAGACATGGACCGGCCCGGTGTCGCGTTGAGCGTCCGCCGGCGACCAGGCGGCCGGTCCGGACACCGCGGGGCCAACGCCGTATCCCGCCCCCATCGGAGCGGCCGCCCGTTCGTGGCCCGGTTGATATCCCGCCGGGGAGACGCCGACCTGCGGGTAGGAGGCCGGGGGATACGCGGCCGGGGGATACGCGGCCTGGGGATACGCGGCCTGGGGGTGGGCACCCTGTGGGTTCGCGCCTTGCCGGGAATCACGTTGTGCATTCGCGCCCTGTGGGGAACCACTCTGTGGGTAGGCACCCTGTTGGTACCCGGCCACCGGATATCCGGCCGGCTGCTGGGGTGCGGCCGACCCGTACGGTGCGGCCGGCGGGTCGCCGGTCGGCTGCTGGTCGTTGCCGGTCATGATCGTCTCCTCAGGTCACGCCAACGACACGCCGCCGACAACGCGCCCACCCTTCGGAGAGGTGAGTGATCGGTCGGCGCAGCCGGATGGCGGTGACGATCACCAGGACTGGATCTGATGATCGGCACGTTCGACAGCGTCGTGTTCGAACGTACCGATCGGTCAACGACACACTGCGGCAGGCAACGGTCGCGTCCCGGGATTCGTCGACGAACCACACGTGAACACGCGCCTGATCCACGTGCCCCTCAGCGCGCTTCCTGGATCACGCTGAGGGATGCTCCACAGATCCCAACGCGGCCCAGATCGCGTGGCCCAGTCGCGGCCCAGAGGCCGCGCCCAACCTCAGGCGATGGCGGCGCGCAGCAGGCGTGCTGTCTCGGACGGGGTCTTGCCGACCTTGACGCCGACCGCTTCGAGGGCTTCCTTCTTTGCCTGCGCGGTGCCGGCCGATCCGGAGACGATCGCGCCGGCGTGCCCCATGGTCTTGCCCTCGGGCGCGGTGAAGCCTGCGACGTAGCCGACCACGGGCTTGCGGACGTTGTCGGCAATGAAGGCCGCGGCGCGTTCTTCGGCGTCGCCACCGATCTCACCGATCATCACGATGGCATCGGTCTCGTCGTCGGCCTCGAAGGCTTCCAGCGCGTCGATGTGGGTGGTGCCGATGATCGGGTCGCCGCCGATGCCGATGGCCGTGGAGAACCCGAGATCCCGCAGTTCGTACATCATCTGGTAGGTCAGGGTGCCGGACTTGGACACCAGACCGACCCGTCCCGGACCGGTGATGTTGGCCGGGATGATGCCCGCGTTGGACTTTCCCGGGGAGATGATGCCCGGGCAGTTCGGGCCGATGATGCGGGTCTTGTTGCCGGTGGCGACCGCATGCGCCCATGCCTTGGCGGAGTCGTGCACCGGGACACCTTCGGTGATGACGACGGCGAGACCGATACCGGCGTCGATCGCCTCGATGATCGCGTCCTTGGTGAAAGCCGGCGGCACGAACAGGACGCTGACGTCCGCGCCGGTCTCCTTCATCGCCTCTTCGACGGAACCGAAGACGGGCTGCGGTGATCCGTCGACATCAACGGTGGTACCGGCCTTTCGGGCGTTCACGCCACCGACGATGGTGGTGCCGGAGGCGAGCATCCGGCGGGTGTGCTTCATTCCCTCCGACCCCGTCATGCCCTGCACGATGACGCGGGAGGTTTCGTTCAGGAAGATCGCCATCGTCAGACTCCCGTGCTCTTCAGTGCCGCTGCCGCAAGTTCCGCGGCCTTGTCGGCGCCCTCGTCCATGGTCTGTGCCTGCGTCACCAGGGGGTGCGCTGCGTCGTTCAGGATTCGCCGGCCCTCCTCGACGTTGTTGCCGTCGAGTCGTACCACCAGCGGCTTCGTCGCATGGTCGCCCAGGATCTCGAGCGCGGAGACGATGCCGTTCGCGACGGCGTCGCAGGAGGTGATGCCGCCGAACACGTTGACGAACACGGCCTGGACGTCCGGGTCGGACAGGATGATGTCCAAGCCGTTCGCCATCACTTCGGCGCTCGCGCCGCCGCCGATGTCCAGGAAGTTCGCCGGGGACATGCCGCCATGTGCCTCACCGGCGTAGGCGACGACGTCGAGCGTCGACATCACCAGTCCCGCACCGTTTCCGATGACGCCGACCTGGCCGTCGAGCTTGACGTAGTTGAGACCCTTTTCCTTCGCCCGGACTTCGAGCTGGTTCTCGGCCGCGTTGTCCTCGAGGGCAGCGTGGTCCGGGTGGCGGAAGCCGGCGTTCTCGTCGAGCGAGACCTTGCCGTCCAGGGCCAGGACGGTGCCGTCGGGCGTCCTGACCAGCGGATTCACCTCGACGAGGGTCGCGTCCTCGGCGACGAACGTTTCCCACAGGTGCTGCAGGATGTCGATCACCTGATCGCGGACCTCGGCGGGAAACCGTCCGGCGTCAGCGATCTCGGTTGCCTTCGCGAGGTCGACACCGGTCAGCGCGTCGACCTGGATCTTCGCCAGGGCGTCCGGGCGCTCCACCGCGAGCTGCTCGATCTCCATGCCGCCCTCGTGCGTCGCCATCGCCAGGAAGGTCCGGTTCGAGCGGTCGAGCAGGAAGGAGACGTAGTACTCCTCGGCGATGTCGCTCGCCGGGCTGATCAGCACCTGACGAGTGATGTGTCCCTTGATGTCCAGGCCCAGGATGTTGCCCGCGTGCTTGCGCACGTCGTCCAGGGTGGCGGCGAACTTCACCCCGCCGGCCTTGCCGCGGCCGCCGACCTTCACCTGGGACTTCACCATCACCGGTGTCCCGAGCTGGGAGGCAGCCTCGACCGCGTCGTCGACCGTCGTCACCACGACGCCGGCCGGAGCAGGGACACCATGTGTGGCGAACAGTTCCTTCGCCTGGTACTCGTACAGATCCACGTCTTCTCCCTCGCAGGACTGCGGGTGCCGGAAAACGAGTCCGGCACAACCGAAGCCCGGGCGCCGAAGACCGTCGTCGTTACCCTAGCGACCTATTGACGACCGGACTTGACGGGGAGCTGAGACCTCCCCCACGTTGGGCCGGACGGCTCACTCGCCTGCCCGCCGGTGATCGGCACGTTCGGTGCGACACCTCATCCTCCGCCGGCCCGGACGGGTGTGACGCAACAGGTGTCAGCGCCGTCCGCTCATTCCTGCGCGAGCCTCGGTGCCACCTGCGCGCGCAGCCAGTCGACGATGGTGCTGGTCGGGGCTCCGGGGGTGAAGATCCCGGTGACTCCGATCTCGGCCAGTTCCTTGATGTCCTGAGCGGGGATGATGCCCCCGCCGAAGACGACGATGTCCTGCGCGTCGGCCTCGGCCAGCAGGGTGACCACCCGGCGGAACTGCGTCATGTGCGCCCCGGACAGCACCGAGAGGCCGACCGCATCGGCGTCCTCGGCGAGTGCGGCGGCGACGATCTGCTCGGGCGTTTGGTGCAGGCCCGTGTAGATCACCTCCATGCCGGCGTCGCGGAGCGCCCGGGCGACCACCTTCACCCCGCGGTCATGACCGTCGAGGCCGGGTTTCGCGACCACCACCCTGATCGGCCGGGTGGGGGCGGGAGGAGAAGTGTCCGCGGTCGCCGAAGCATCCGCGGTCGCCGAAGCATCCGCGGTCGCCGGTGATCCAGCGGCCGGTGAACGGGGAACCGACATCATCTGCCTTTCGAGGTGGTGCCCGCCGGAGCGGAGCCCTTGGGCGGCGTGGTCGTGCGGCGGGCGGGTGCGGTGGTCCCGGGCAGCGGCGCGGGGGTCTCGATCCGCACCCGCTGGGCAATCTTCGCGAAGAACGGCGCGGCGACCAACAGCGAAACCACGGCCACCGCCGCCACCCAGAGCCCCGCGCCCCAACCGAAACCGGCGACCGCGCGCACCGCGGGCGGAACGATCAACGACTGCCCGACGACTGCTGCCGAGGCCACCAACCAGGCAGCAGCGGCGCCGGGCCGGTGTGTCAGGGCTGCGGCCCAGACGCCGATGATGCCGCCGATCGCGAGAGCCCAGACCCCCCAGGTGTCCAGGTCATAGCCGTGCCACAAACCCGGTCCCGACCCGGTCAGGTCACTGTGTGCCGGCAAGGACAGGCCGACGACGATCAGCGCGGTCAGGCCGACCGCGGGCCAGAGCCGTACCGAGCGCGCGGCGGCGAGGGTGGCGTCATCGACGATCGCGGGTGAGGCCTGCTCGACGCGTCGCATCGTCAGCACCGCAAGCACAGCGGCTGCGCCGGCGGCGATCGTGCCGAGCACCGAGAACCATTGACCGGGACCGGTTGTCCAGGAATGTCCGGTTCCGGTCGAGTCGCCCGTGGTGGACAGCACGAGGGATCGGGCCAGCAACGCCTGACCGAAGGCGTACACCGCACCGGCCCAGACGACCGTCGCGGCGGCCCGGCCCAGCGCGGCGAGCGAGGGCACAAGGGCCAGCGCCCCGGCCACCGCCATCGGGGCTGCAGCGACGAGCTGCGGGAGTGCCGCGGGAAGCAGAGCGCCGCCGGCGACACCATCAGGTGCCGCACCATCGAGATACAGCAAAGGCGTGCTCCCGGCGCCGACGAGGGCGGCCGCTGCCAGCAATGCCAGCACGCCCGTTCCGATCGTCATCCATCCCGGCGGGGGTGATCCGTCCGGATCGCGCGCACCGGCCGGGTCTGCCGCTCGCCGGCTGAGCAGTCCGGCAAGGGCCAGCACCAGCGCGCCGAGCAACCCGCACCAGACGACCGGGGAGAGGCTCGTCGGGGCTCCGAGGAGCACAGCGAGCACGGCCGTCAGACCGGGCACGGCGGCGGCGAGCGCCGTGCCGTGGAGCAGTGCCCTCCCGATGGAGGTCGGCAGCGCTGCTGCGATGACGACGACGACCGCGGCGACGAAACCCAGTAGTGCGGCCCCGATCAGCCCGGTGAGACTCGACCCGAACGGAAGCACGCGCAGAGCAAGGTAGCCGCCGGAATATGGCGTTCCGAGCGCGCCGACCATGAGCAGGACGGCGCCGAGGAATCCGACGAGGACCATCGGCATGTTGAGCGAGCGCCGACCCGGCGAAACCCGGCTCAGCGCGGCGGCCACCTCAGTTCCGTCAAAGCTCTTTGCATCGCCGACCTCCGCGGTGCTGACCTCCGCGGTGCGGATCCCAGCAGTGCTGATCTCCCCAGGGCCGATCTCCCCAGGCCGGATCTCCGCGGGGCGGATATCCGTATCGCGCGGAACCGCGTGGACCGGATCAGGTTCGGGGCCGCTGAAAATTCGCTCGTCGGACTCGTCCCGAGCCGGCGCCACCTGCCTCGCCAGCCGGATCGCGGCCAGCACTCCGACCGTCAGCCAGAGCACATCCGCCAGTACCAGAACCCAGCCGCCGGCTCCGGCGGTGAAGGGCCTGGCCCGCTCGGTGGTTTCGGCGAACAGTTCGGGGCGGGTGACCCGGTCGGGTTCGGACAGAACTGCGACGTCGGTCAGCAGCCGCACCACCCCGATGACGCCGGCACCCGCGGTCGCGGCCAGCCCGAGAACCGCACGGCGGACCACCAACCCGACGGCCAGCAGACCCGGCAGCGCGGCGGCCAGCGCGGCAAGCGCGACGGCGGTTGTCGGCGAGGCATCGGCCGTGTCGACGACGCCGAGTAACGGGCTGACGCCGACCAGGACGCCGGCCAGCAGGAGGAGTGCCGACAGCACCAGAGCGGCCCGTCGCTCACCGGGATCGACGGCCTGACCACCGGGGGTGGGGGTGATTGCGGTCACCATGTCCGCCGGTCCGGGCACAGACCCGGCAGCCGCCCACAGAAAGGCCGGGTGGCACGGCGGGCTGATTGCACGGTTCTGACCGTAGCAACCCACCGCGACAACGCAGGTCGTTCGGACGCTGCTCGGGTGTACAGGAGCAACAGCTCCGGAGAGCGCCGGCGATCAGCGATGATCGATGCATGATTCAGCCTCTGGCCATCGGCGTGATCGTCGCAGGCCTGCTGCTCGCCGCGTGGACGGGTTTCCAGGCTTGGCGGCGCCGGCCGACCACCGAGGCCCAGATGGTCGGCGCGATCGTTGTCGAGGTGGCACTGCTGGTGCAGACGGTGATCGCGATCGTCCGGCTGACCGGCGGCCAGGACCTCACCGAGCCGGTGACCTTCGTCGCCTATTCGATCGGGATCCTGTTGCCGCTGCCGTTGGGTTTCCAGCTTGCCCGTCTCGAACGGACCCGGTGGGGGTCGCTGTCGCTGTGCTTCACTGCAGTGGTGGTGGCGGTGATGACCCTCCGGTTGATACAGCTCTGGCAGGCCCCCGTTGGCTGACCAGTCGGCGCTCGGCGCGGACGCCACCACCCCGGACGATGACGGGCCGGACGACGACAGTCCGCCCACCGGACCGCGACGCGTCCTGATCGCGCTGTACGCGGTCTTCGCGCTGGCCGCCACCGCTCGCGGGGTCGTCCAGATCATCACCAAATTTGACGATGCACCTGTGGCGTACCTGCTCTCGTTGTTCTCCGGCTTGGTGTACATCGCCGCGACGGTCGGCCTCGTCACGCACCGGCGGTGGTCGCGACCGCTGGCCTGGGCCGCCGTCGGTACCGAGATGGTCGGCGTGATCACGATCGGCATCGCCTCGATCATCGACTCCGAGGCGTTCCCGAAGGACACCGTCTGGTCCCGCTTCGGCGCCGGTTACGGCTACGTGCCGATCATTCTGCCCGTCCTGGGGCTGATGTGGCTCTGGCAGACCCGGGCGTCCGCGCGGTCGGAGGGTTCGCCGGCGAGTTGAGCCGTGTGCACAACCCGGGCGTTCGGTTCGACTGTTCTGTCACGCTGCCCTGGTGTTGAGCGATGACAGCGCGAACGAAGGAGCGGATCATGACGGCCATGACGGTGATGCCCCGTGGAGTGGCCGACTGGACCGTGGACGATCTCGACGGGTTGCCCGATGACGGGCTGCGCTATGAATTGCTCGACGGGATCCTGCTGGTGAGCCCGGCTCCGAGTCGGCGTCACCAGCGCGCCGTTGTCGAGCTCGCCGCACTGCTCCGAGCGCAGTGCCCGCCGGGCATGGAGGCCGTCGTTGCCCCGCTGGACTGGCGGCCGGACATCCGGACATCATTGCAACCGGATGTTCTGGTGCTGAAGAACCGCGACCTCTCGGCGCCGGTGAACGAGTCGATGGTTCTTGCGGTGGAAGTGTTGTCACCGTCGACCCGCCGGAAGGACAGGATCTACAAGCGATCGAAGTACGAGGACGCCGGCGTCCAGAATTACTGGATCGTCGACCCCGAGGAGCCGTCGATCCTGGCCGTGGAGCTGGTCGACGGTGCGTACGTGACGGTTGGTGCGGCCACCGGCGACGATCCGGTCACGCTCGACAAGCCTTTCCCCGTCACGGTTGTGCCCGCCGACCTGCTGCGCTGATGAGCAACCCCTAGAGCTTGGTCATCGGCACACCGCCGATCAGCATCAGCCGGACCTTCCCCGCCGTCCCGAAATCGATGGTCGCGGTTGCCCGCTGTCCGACGCCGTCGACGGCGACGACGGTGCCCAGGCCGTACTTGTCGTGCGAGACCCGGTTGCCCACTGCAAGTTCCAGCACCGGCCCGGAACCGAGCGGGCGCCGGCCGGTCGAGGACGACGACTTCTCCCCGAACCGGCTGGCCGTCATCGGCGCCGAGCGGGAGCCCCACCCACCGCCCGAGGAGCCGCCGCCGTAGGAGCCGCCGCCGGACGAGTTGCCGAAGCTGCGGCCGCCCCTCCCGAACACCCGGCCGCTGATGTTGCCCTCGAAGGAGCTGTCCCCGATGAATCCGCCCGACCTGGCGTCCTCATCGGTGCGCCGCCATTCGACGAGGTCCTTGGGGATGTCGTCGAGGAACCGGGACGCCGGATTGGCGCCGGGCTGACCCCAGGCGGACCGCATCATCGCGCGCGACACGTACAGCCGCTGCTTCGCCCGAGTGATCCCGACGTAGGCAAGTCGACGTTCCTCGGCCAGTTCCACCTCGTCGCCCAACGATCGCTGGTGCGGAAAGATGCCGTCCTCCCAGCCGGTCACGAAAACCACGGGGAACTCCAGGCCCTTGGCCGTGTGCAGCGTCATCAGGGTGACCACACCATCGGCCGAATCGGGCACCGCATCGGCGTCCGCAACCAGCGACAGCTGCTCCATGACGGCGATCAGCAGGTCACCGGCGTCCGGGGGAACGTCCTCGTCCGCCTCTGGTTCGGCCTCCCGCTGGTCGACGGCGTCCGCGTCACCGGCGACGGCGGCGACTCCGAGAGCCGCTGTGGCCACGAGCGTCTCGGTCGTTTCCCGCAGGACGCTGACCAGTTGGTCGAGGTTCTCCAGGCGCGATCCGTCCTGCGGATCGTCGGAGGCTTCGAGTTCCGCGCGGTACCCGGTGCGGTCGAGCACTGCCGTCAGCAGGTCGGCCGGTTCCATCCCGAATCCGACCTCGGCGCGCAGCCCGGCCAGCAGTTCGGCGAACGATTCGAGTGAGTTGGCGGACCTGGTGGCCAGGCCGGGGATGTCCTTTATCCGCTGCAGCGCCTCCCCGAACCCGATGCGCTCCCGTTCGGCGAACACCGCGACGGTCGCCTCCGCGCGGTCGCCGATCCCCCGCCGCGGGGTGTTCAGGATGCGCCGGAGGTTGATCTCGTCGTCGGGATTCGCGATCGCGCGGAGGTAGGCCAGTGCGTCCTTGACCTCTTTGCGCTCGTAGAACCGAACCCCGCCGACGATCCGGTACGGCATCCCGGTCCGGATGAAGACATCTTCCAAGGATCGTGACGCCGAGTTGGTCCGGTAGAACACCGCGACATCGCCGAACACCGCGTCGCCGGCATCGACGAGGGCGTCGATCTCCTTACCGACGAACTGCGCCTCGTCGTGCTCGTTGTCCCCCACGTAACCGACGATCTGGGTGCCGCCACCCTGCGCCGTCCACAGATTCTTGGCCCTGCGCTCCGGATTCCGCGCGATGACGGCGTTCGCCGCCGACAGGATCGTCTGGGTCGAACGATAGTTCTGCTCCAGCATGATCGTCCGGGCGTTCGGGTAGTCCCGCTCGAACTCGACGATGTTGCGGATGGTCGCACCGCGGAACGCGTAGATCGACTGGTCCGCGTCGCCGACCACCACCAGTTCGGCCGGCGGAACCGATGACGCCGCCGCGCGCACCAGCTCGCCGTCGGCGGTGCGGACCTCCCGCTCGTCGGTTGTCCCACCGACCAGATGCTTGACCAACATGTACTGGGCGTGGTTGGTGTCCTGGTACTCGTCGACCAGCACGTGCCGGAACCGTCGCCGGTAGTGCTCGGCAACGTTCGGGTAGGCCTGCAGGAGCTCGACCGTCTGCATGATCAGGTCGTCGAAGTCGAACGCGTGCGCGGCCCGCAGGCGGGACTGGTAGCCCTCGTAGACCCGCGCGACGACCTTCGCCTGATCGGAATCCGCCCGGTCGATCGCGGTCTGCGGGTCGATCAGCTCGTTCTTGAGGTTGGAGATCTGCGCGGCGAGCGAACGGGCCGGGTACTTCTTGGTGTCGATGTTCAGCCCGTTGGCCACCAACTGCGCCAGCCGCTGCGAGTCGGCGGCGTCATAGATGGTGAACGTCGATTTCATCCCGAGTTGGCCGGCCTCGGCGCGCAGGATCCGGACGCACATCGAGTGGAACGTCGACACCCACATCGCGCGGGCGCGGTTGCCGACAAGGTCGCCGACGCGCTCCTTCATCTCCCTCGCGGCCTTGTTGGTGAACGTGATCGCCAGGATCTCGCCCGGCTGTGCCCCGCCCACCGCCAGCAGGTATGCGATACGCCGGGTGAGCACCCGCGTCTTGCCCGAGCCTGCTCCGGCAACGACGAGCAGCGGCGCGCCGCGGTGCTCGACGGCCTCCCGCTGTGGCGGGTTGAGGCCCTCCAGCAACTCCTCGGCGCGCTGCTTGGCCCGCTCGGCGCGTTCCCGGGCGCGTTCGGCATTGGCGGCCGCGGCTTCCGCGCCGAGGTTGCGAACACCGACCGCCGCGGCCGTCGCCACACCGGCGGGAGGGAGCTCGAAAAGGCTTGTCATATCGGCAACAACGCTACCCGGAACAGCCGACAGGACGGTGACGCCGCCACGCGCGTCCGGGTCGGGGCCGTCCGGACAGGTCGTCGCGCACCGGGGTGCGTCCTGTCGGCAACGGCGACCCGACCTGTGCACACTAGAGCGAAGGGGATGCGGACGGCCGGGCTGATGTGGTTCACTACCCGACATGACCTGCCGCGGAACTCTCAGCTGTGCACTCGCACGGCCGGAGTTTTTTTATGGGTACCGGATCCCGGTGCCTGTTCCGCGGCTGAACCAACCGCCACGACGACGCCCCGAGGTCCGCAGAGACCCGGGGCGTTTTTCGTGCCCGGCTCGAGCGGCCAGGGGCAGAATGAGGTTCGATCATGACCACTGCCCCAACCAGCAGATCCCTGGCCGACAGCGCGGTCCGCGCTATCCTCCCGGTGCACCAGCGGACCCGAGCCACCCTCACGGAGCAGGCCATCGACGCCACCGATCCAACCCAGGCACCGGCACCCGAGCTGATCCCCGTTCCGCAGGATCAGGAGGGGATCGACGTGCTCCGCAAGGAGATCGACGCGATCGATGCCGAACTCGTCAAGCTGATCCTGCACAGGACCGCGATCTCGCACGCCATCGGCACGGCGCGCAAGACCCTCGGCGGACCCAAGATCGTGTACAGCCGGGAGATGGCCATCCTTGAGCGATTCCGCGCGCTCGGCCCCGCGGGCACCGACCTCGGGATGCTCCTGCTCGCGATGGGCCGTGGCAGGCTCGGTCGCAAGTAACCCGTCCGGGACTGGTGTCCAGGTGCCTGTGCGAGCGGCACCCGAACTGCTGCAGGCCCTCGTCAGGCAATCAAGGTGAAGTCAACATCGGCGGTGGCGACGGTTCCGGCGGTCCGGCCCGGAGCGGCCTGATACGTCCAGTACAGGTTCGTGTGGGTGATGACCTGGTCCGGCGGTGGCGCGCCCCATTCCGACATGTCGCTGGTGGTGTGCGCGTCCTTGACCAGGGTCGCGTCGTACCCCCTGACGAGAGCGCCATGCAGTGTCGAGCGGATGCACTCGTCCGTCTGCGCGCCGGCCACGATCAGCCGGCCCACCGAGAGATCCGCCAGCACCGACTCCAGGGTGGTGTCCTCGAAAGCGTCGCCGTAGCTCTTCTCGACCAGCGGCTCGGCCTCGTCCGGCTTCAACTCCGGCACGATCCGCCAGCCGTCGCTCCCCCGGACGATCTCCTGGTCGCTGTGCTGAACCCAGACGACCGGAACCTGCTCCTGCCGGGCCTTGTCGACCAGGCCGGAGATGTTGGCCACCACCGCATCCCGTTGGTGCCCGTTCTCGACCACGCAATTCTGCACGTCGATCACGAGAAAGGCTGTGTTGGGCCGATTGTCGAGTGTGCTCATCGTCGCTCCCTTGTCTGCCGGACGGTCTTGGGACGACGCTAGACCCGACCACCGACAGCGGTTTCGAGCATCAACCGGACGATCACCGGGCCGACGGGATCACAGATCTGCGTCGTGGATTCCGTCGTCCAGCTTCGGCCCGCCGCGAGTGCCCTTCAATTGCATTTCGTGGAAGACGCCGGGGCGGATGTCCTTCATGAGGAACAGAGTGTCCGTCGTGCACCGAACCGGCCCCCGCACCTGAAGCTCTCCGGCATTGAAGAAGGCAATCGCGTCACCGGCGGCGCGGCTGACCGACACCTTCGCGATCAGACCCACTTTCTGCTCGGGGTCGTCTTCGTTGAAGCGCGGCACATCCTCCCAGCTGGCATTTTGGCCGGGATTGCTGCCGCCCCTGCGTGAGATGGCGGCGACCCTGGCCTCGCCCCGGGCATCGGCGAAGGGGACATAGGCCGAATTGGCGGTCGTGAAGTCGGGCGGCCCCGCACCCATCGGACTGATCGTTCCCATTTCGGCCGCCTTGAAGAAGCGGTGCCAGATCGCGATACCCCGATAGACATCGAGTGAACCGGTGAGAAACCTGTTCAGCGGGGCAATGATGTTGGGATCTTTGACCGCCTTGTCGTACAGCAGCACGTTGGCTCCCACGATCTCCACGAAGTCGAGTCCACCGAGATTGACGTCGCGCACGGTGTAGTCGGTCTTCTCGACAACCCAGGTCCGCACCGGGTATCCGGCGCGGAACTTCGAAATATCCCTCAGCTCGGTCTCCCGGTGGAGCGTTCGCAGGTTGGACGACGCAATCCCGGGATCGGAGTGCACCAACCCGGGAATTGGCACCGGAGTGAACTCAGGTTTGCCGATGCCATCCGCGGACGGTGCGGCGAGTTTCCTGGATGCGTCTGAACGAAGGTAACCGGCGCGTGACTGATATCGCGGCGATGTCATGACGACACTTTACGCGCGATTCGGACACTCGATTGGTAACCCAGGTGGGTGACGGTTGGCCCCGCAGGGCGCACCGGTCGGTGGGGGCCATCGCGGGCAACATCAAACCCATGAGTGCGGGATGTCGTGCAGGCCAGTTGCCAGTCCACCGTCAGACCGGACGGGTCAGACCAGGCGGCGGTCGGACGCCCACCGGGACAGCTCGTAGCGGTTCGACTTCTGCGTCTTGCGCAGCACGCTCGACACATGGGTCTCGACGGTCTTGATCGAGATGAACAGTTGGGCCGCGATTTCTTTGTAGGCGTACCCCCTGGCCAGCAGTTTGAGCACCTCGCGTTCGCGGGGCGAGAGCATGTCCAGTTCGGGGTCGGCGACCACGGCGGGCCCGTTGCGGTCGGAGAACGCGTCCAGCACGAAACCGGCCAGTCGCGGGGAGAACACCGCGTCCCCCGCCGCAACCCGGACGATCGCATCGGCCAGTTCGCGTCCCGAAATCGTCTTGGTGACGTAACCCCTTGCGCCCGCCCGGATCACCGCGATGACGTCTTCAGCTGCGTCTGACACGCTCAGCGCCAGGAACACCACCTCGGGGAACTTGGCGTGCACCTGCTCCAGCACGGCTCGGCCGCCGCCGTCGGGCATGTGGACGTCCAGAAGCACGACGTCCGGCGGCTGAGAGGTGATCCGCACGACGGCTTCACCGACCGACCCGGCCTCGCCGACGATGGCGATGCGGTCATCGTCCAAGCCCGCGAGTTCGGCTTTCACCCCGGTGCGGAACAAGGCGTGGTCGTCGACGAGGAAAACTGTGACCGGCTCGCTCACGCTGGGCCCCTTGCTTCGGCGGACGCCCTGACCGTACCCGGCTGAGCACCCGCTGCCGCAGTCGAACCGGCAGGTCCCGCAGTCGAACCGACAGGTCCCGCAGTCGAACCGGCAGGTCCCGCAGTCGAACCGACAGGTCCGGAGTTCGAGGCAGTGGGCGCGGTGTTCGATCCCGAGCCCGCCGGCTCGAAAGGACCGTCGAATCCGGTCCGGTCTGCGTCGTCGGCCGTCGTGCTCACCTGCACCGTCAGCTCGACTTCGGTGCCTTCGCCCATCGTCGATCGGACGGTGGCCTTACCGCCGTGCCGCTCCATCCGGCCGCGGATCGACTCGGCCAGTCCACGGCGGTCGGTGGCGACGTCCTTCTGGTCGAACCCGACCCCGCGGTCACGGACGAAGACGCTGGCAGTGCCGTCCTCGACCTCCGCGTACACGCTGATCTCCTCGACCCCGGCGTGCTTGGCGGCGTTCACCATGGCCTCGCGGGCGGCGGCCACCAGCGCGGCGAGATGTTGATCCATGGTGGCGTCGCCGACGATCACCGGCGTCACAGCGACGGCGTAGGTGTCCTCGATCTCGCCCGCCACTTCGGCGAGCGAGGCGGCGAGGGAGACCGACGGCGGCCGTGAGGACTCGCCCGCCGCGGCATACCCGGCCGGGCCGTAGAGCCAGGTCCGGAGCTGCCGCTCCTGGCTCCTGGCCAGCCGCTGCACCTCCCGGGCGTCACCGGCCTGACGCTGGATCAACGCGAGGGTCTGCAGGACGGAATCGTGCAGGTGGGCGGCGATCTCGGCGCGCTCGCGCTCCTGGACGCGCCCCCGTCGCTCGTCACCGAGATCGCGCATCAGCCGGAGCCACCACGGGATGGTGATGACAGCGACGCCGACCAGCGTCAGCACGACGGCGATCAGCGCCGACCGCACCGCAGTGAAGTCGAGTTGGCCGATCGCAAAGACGGACAGCCCGCCGACGACGAGCAGGCAGCCGCCGATCAGTCGCCACCACGAGCCGGTCGTCGGCCCGACGATGCCGGCGGCCGTCCGGCGCCAGCGTGCCCGGCGTCCTTCGTCCGCCTCGCGCCAGATGAACGCGGCGCCGATCGCGGCCAGCCCCAGCGGCCCGAGGACCCAGGTCAGCACCTGGCCGAAACCGAGAGCGGTGGCCACGATCAGCAGTGCGACACCGACCGCCGCCACGCCCAGGGCTTGGCGACGTTCGATCGCACTGGCCGGCCGAGCGGGCTGCGCGGGCGACGGCGTCCGCTGCGGGACGAAGATCCACAGCAGTGCGTACGCCAGCACCCCGGCGCCGGCCATCACAGCCAGCAGCGCGAAGGTCACCCGCACCCACAGCACGGGAACGCGGAGATGATCGGCGATCCCGCCGCAGACACCGCCGAGGATCGAGCCCTCCGGCCGTCGGGTCAGCTTGGGCAGCCCATCAGGGGTGAACCGCGCGGCGGGCGGCGGTCCGAGCAATCCCGCCGGCGGCACCCCGTCGGTGGGCGGGAGCGGGTCTGCCGGCGGGGTGGGTGGCGTCGGGCCCGCAGCCGGCGTCCGGCTCTCAGCTGAACCTGCGTCCGCGGCGGGCTCTTTCGACGGCACCCGGTCGTCGGAGGGATCGATGGTCTCGTCGACGCCGGCAGCGACCGACTGGTGCCCGGTCGCGCGGGTATCGGCTGCCGGGGAGGTCTCGTCCGCCGACGGCGCAGGAACGTCCGCGGCATGGCCGAAACGGAGGTGCGCGCTCGCGTGGGCGCCAAGGGCGCGGCGGGCACGGGACGACGACTTCACCAGTTCAGGGTCACACGTCCCGGTCCCGAGCGGTATCCGGGTTCACCCTGGATCGGCGAACCAGGGGGATCCCCGATGGTGTGACGAGCGCGACCGGAGCACGCTCATGGCATGAGCAATTGGCAGCAGGATCGCACCCCGGGACCGGGCGCCCCCGGCGGAGATTGGTGGACGCGGCGTCCCCGCCGGTCGGCGAACGATCGTAAGGTCGCAGGCGTTGCCGGCGGCCTCGGTCGGGCGTTCGGCGTCGACCCGGTACTGATCCGGGTCGGCTTCGTCATCCTGACCGTCTTCGGCGGCTTCGGTGGCCTGCTGTACGTGCTGGGCTGGCTGTTACTGCCCGCGGACGGCGACGAGGTATCCGCGGCCGAGTCGCTGATCGGCCGCGGTCGGTCCTCGACGCCACCGGCGCTGGCGGTCGGCCTGGCCATCGTCGCCCTGTTCTCCCTTGCCTCGATGTTCTCCTGGGGATTGCCGTTCTGGCCGCTGGTGATCGGCGGCATCATCGTCATCTCGGTCGCCAGGAAGCGTGGTCAGGGCTGCTCCGGACACGGTGGCCCACGCGGCTCACACGGTCAGAACATTCACGGCGGTACCCATCACGGCGGGGACGACTGGGCCGCCAAGATGACCGCGAAAGGTGAGTCCTGGGGCGCCCAGGCCGAGCAGTGGGTGGCCCGCCAGCCGTGGTCGGGAACGCCGACGCCCGGCAAGGACGCACCCTCACCGTTCGAGAAGCCTGCGTTCTGGGACGAGAAGGCCGCGTCGGGAGTCAACATGACCAAGGGGAGTGCGCCGTCCGCCGGTGCATCGGAAGCCCCGACGGCCCCGACCGAGCCGGAGACACCACAGCCGCCCGCGTGGGACCCGTTGGGCGTCGCGCCGTTCGCCTGGGATCTGCCCGAGCCGAGCCCGCTGCCGCCGGCAGCTCCCGCACCGCGTCAACGCGGAGTGATCGGCCGGGTGACGATGGGTGCCGTCCTGCTCATCGGAGGCCTTGCGACCGCCGGAATCTTCGCCGGGTGGTGGCAGCTGAGCTGGGCCGGCGTGGCAGCCACCGCGCTGGCTGTGGTGGCCCTCGGGCTGTTGATCGGATCACTGCGGGGCCGCGGCCAGTCATTGATCGGCCCAGGCATCTTCCTGTCCGTGCTGACACTGGGACTGACCGTTACCGGGATCGACGGCACCAGCGGGTACGGCCAGCAGACCTGGACGCCGGCGACAGCGGCCATCGCCGAGCAACAGTCGCCCTACACCCTCAACGGGGGCCAGGGCACGCTCGACCTCTCGGGGATCACGGTGCCCGCGGGCCAGACGAAGAACATCGAGATCGAGGTCAGGGCGGGGCAGGCCTCCGTCACCGTTCCAGAGGACGCCAATGTCAACGTCACCTGCACCGCCAACGCCGGCGAGGTGGACTGCCTCGGCATCCAGGCCGACGGACTGCAGCAGGAGATCCAGCAGCAGCAGGTCGGCTCGACCGACGAGGGCACGATCAATCTGAACGTTCACGTCGGTGCAGGACAGGCGGAGGTGCGCAATGGCTGAGTCGAACTCGACAACCGCTGCAGGACAGAACGGTTCCACCCCGGTGCGGAGCCGCCGGGTCAACATCATCGGGCTGGTCTTCTCGCTGGCCTTTTTCGCGGTCGCCTCCGTCGGCTTCACCGGGGACCCGTGGTGGTTGCTGAACGAGGCCACGAAATGGGTGATCGCCGGCGTGGTCGCCCTCGTCGGGATCAGCCTGCTGGCCTCGGCACTGCCGGGCAGGTCCAAGCAACAGTCCTGATCGGCCGGTCCTCTCCCGGTCGAACGGCGAACGGTCCCGTCACCGCACAGGTGGCGGGGCCGTTTCGGCGACCGGTGTCAGTTCGGTTGTTGGTGTCGGGCGGCCGGGGCTGTCGGTCAGCGGGTCCAGTTCGGCGGTTGGAACTCGAACGAGATCCGCTGACCCGGCCGGGCCTGGGCGGCGCGGTCCACGTCGCCGGACACGACGACGGCGATGACCGGGTAGCCACCCGTCACGGGGTGATCGGCAAGGAACAGCACTGGTTGCCCGCTCGGCGGGACCTGGATCGCGCCCAGCGTCACGCCCTCGCTCGGAAGCTCACGAGAGTCGTTGCGTCGGAGGGCCGGCGCGGGTTCGACGTCGCCGGAACGGTCCAACCGCAGCCCGACCCTGTTGCTGTTCGGCGACACCACCCACTCGCCCACCGCGAGATCCGACGGCGAGGAGAACCAGTCGTCGCGGGGGCCGGCGATCACCCGCAGCGTCAGGGGGCCGGGTGGTGAATCGACGTCCGGCCTGGTCTCGGCGTCCTGTCTGGTCTCGGCGACCTCAGTAGGGTCGTCGGCCCTGCGGTGCTCGTCGAATCCCGGCACGTGAACCCCGATACGGTCGCCCCGGGCGATCGGCGGCGGCCCGACACCGGACAGGGTGTCGGTGCTGCACGACCCCAGGACGACGCGCACGTCGAAGCCACCGCGGACCGCCAGGTAGCTGCGCAGCCCTCGCTTCGCCGTGCCGATCTTGAGTTGCTGACCGTCGCGGACCTCGAGGGGCGCACCGAGATCCACCGGTTCGCCGTCCACCGTGACCGTCACCTGCGCGCCGGTGACCGCGACGACGACATCACCGCCGGCCCGCAGTGTCAGGCCGCCCAGAACGCTCTCGATCACCGCGGCGCCGTCGTCGTTGCCGACCAGACGATTCGCCGACAGGTACGACGACCGGTCCGCGGCCCCGGACATCCCGACGCCGATCGCCGCGTTGCCCGGGCGGCCCGAATCCTGCAACAGGGTGAGCGGGCCGGTGCGGAGCACGTCGAGAAACGCGGAGGCAGAGGCAGTCCCCTGACCGCCGCCGGTTGACCGGGCGGCCTTTTCCGCCGAGGTGCTGTCGGCCGCGTCTGGCGCGTCAGACCCGTCGCCCGCGTCAACGAAGCGCACCACGGTCCCCGGCCCGATCAGCGCGGGCGGGTCACGGTGGACGTCCCACAGCCGTGCCTCCGTTGTCCCGATCAGCTGCCATCCACCCGGAGACTCGGCCGGATAGACAGCGCTGTAGCCGCCGGCCAGCGCGACGGCGCCGGCCGGGACAGCGGTCCGGGACTCCTGCCGCCGCGGCACGTCCAGCGCGGGATCACCGCCGACCAGGTAGGCGAATCCGGGGGCGAACCCGCCGAAGGCCGCCCGCCACGGTGCGCCGGTGTGCCGGGCGATCACCTCGGAACGGTCCAGGCCGGTGAACTCCGCGACCTTGTCGAGATCGGGTCCGTCGTAGCGGACGCGAATGTGCACCTCGTCGCCCTCGGGGACGGGATTTACACCGGGATCAAGATTCTCGGCGATCCGGGCGACCGTCGCACCGAGTTCGCCGAGGTCGTTGCCGGGCGACGTGAGCACCAGCACGGTCGTCGCGGCCGGCACCAGATCCACGATGTCCGCAGAAGCGCCGACCCGCAGCGCAGCGCTCAGGGCCAGAACTTCGTCGACCCCGTCGACCTCCACCAGCAGGGCCGCGTCGCCTGCGGGCAGGATCCTGGTCTTCACACGAAGGCCCGCACGACGACCCCGGCGTCCTCCAGCGCGTGTTTGACTTCCGCGGCCATCTGCACCGCCCCCGGGCTGTCGCCGTGCACGCAGATGCTCTCGGCGCGCACCTTCACCACCGAGCCGTCGACCGCGACAACCGTTCCGGCGGTGATCATCTGGACCGCCCGTGCGGCGACGGCGGCCGGATCGGACAGCACGGCACCGTCCTCGGAGCGCGACGCCAGGGTGCCGGCGGGGGTGTAGGCCCGGTCGGCGAAGGCCTCGGGCACCGCGCGCAGCCCTCGGAAGGTGGCGATGTCCAGCAGTGCCGACCCCGGAAGCCCGAGGACGGGGAGGTCGGGATCGACGGCCTGAACCGCGGCGATCACGGCGCCCGCCTGGACCTCGTGCTCGACGGTCGCGTTGTGCAGCGCGCCATGCGGTTTGACGTACCTGACCTCGGCTCCGGCGACCCGGGCCAGCGCCTGCAGCGCGCCGATCTGGTAGATGATGTCGGCCGTCAACTCATCGGCCGGGACGTCGATGAACCGACGACCGAAGCCCGCCAGATCCCGGTAGCCGACCTGCGCGCCGATGACGACACCCGACGCGGCCGCCAATTCGCAGGTGCGCCGGAGCGTCACCGGGTCGCCCGCGTGGAATCCGCACGCGACGTTGGCGCTCGTGACGAACGGCATCACGGCCGCGTCGTCGCCCAGCACCCAACGGCCGAACGACTCACCCACGTCGCAGTTCAGATCGACGACCGTCATCAGCTCTCCCTCACATCCAGCGGAATTGTCCCCCGCTGCCCGGCCGTCAATCCGGAACCCTCACACACCACGCCGGCCGCGTATGAGCGCCTGGCTCAGGAATCGCGATTCCGCGAAGCCGCGACCGGAAGCAACGCTTTCACGTCGTGCCGCGACGCGGTGCCCGCCGGTTCGCGCGCCGGTGTGTTCCAGGGAGGGCAACGAGGTGAGGGTGTGATCGACTCTCACCCGTCAGATTCCTCCCTCAGATTCTGGCCGTCAGATTCTCACGACCGACCGGAGTACGTCGCCGTGGTGCATCTTCGCGAAGGCGTCGTCGATGCCTTCGATGCCGATGGTCTCGGTGACGAAGGCGTCCAGCGGCAGCCGACCCTGCAGGTACAGCTCGATCAGCATCGGAAAGTCCCGACTGGGTAGGCAATCGCCGTACCAGGACGACTTGAGTGCGCCACCCCGGCCGAACACATCGAGCAGCGGCAATTCCACTGTCATCTGCGGGGTGGGCACCCCGACCAGGACCACGGTGCCTGCCAGGTCGCGGGCGTAGAAGGCCTGCCGGTACGTCTCGGGCCGGCCGACGGCGTCGATCACGACATCCGCCCCGTTGCCGTCGGTCAGCGCCCGAATGGCCTCGACGGCATCCGTCGTCGCGCCGTTGATGGTCTGTGTCGCGCCGAGATCACATGCGGTGGAGAGCTTTCGGTCATCGATGTCGACGGCGATGATCTTGTTCGCGCCGGCCAGCCGGGCTCCGGCGATCGCCGCCGCGCCGACGCCGCCACAGCCGATGACGGCAACGGAATCACCCCGGGTCACCGCACCGGTGTTGATCGCCGCGCCCAAACCGGCCATCACGCCGCAGCCGAGCAGACCGGCGACCTCGGGTGCGGCGGCCGGGTCGACCTTGGTGCACTGACCGGCAGCGACCAGCGTCTTTTCGGCGAACGCGCCGATCCCCAAGGCCGGTGCCAGCTCCGTACCGTCATCGAGGGTCATCTTCTGGGTGGCGTTGAAGGTGGCGAAGCAGTACCACGGCCGGCCGCGCTTGCAGGCCCGGCAGGTTCCGCAGACGGCCCGCCAGTTGAGGACCACATAGTCACCCGGTTCGAGGTCCTGCACGCCTTCGCCGACGGACTCGACGATTCCGGCGGCCTCATGGCCGAGCAGATAGGGGTAGTCCTCGCCGATGCCGCCCTGCACATAGTGCAGATCGGTATGGCAGACCCCGCACGCTTGGATTGTGACGACGGCCTCTCCCGGTCCCGGGTCCGGCACGGTGATCGACACCAGTTCCACCGGGGCGTTCTTGGTACGGGCGATGACAGCCTTGACCTGCTGGGGCACGGATCTTTCCTTCGGGTGTGTTCGGCGGCGGGAGCGGGCGGGCGGTCAGTCGGTGATGGCGTCGGCCGCCCAATTCTGGAAGTCGGCAATGTGGTGCTCACTGGGCACCAGCACTCCACCCTTGGCGTAGACCTTGGAGTCGGTTGCCGCCTGACAGAGTTCGCAGGCCTCGAAGTCCTGCCGGTTGACCCGGTCGAACAGTTCGATCGACTTCGACAGGTCCACATCGGATGCAATCACCTCCGGCAGGTACAGCCAGTCGCATTCGACAATCGTGCGGTCAGGGGCCAACGGGAACATCCGGTGGAAGATCACGTGGTCGGGCACCAGGTTGACGAATACATTCGGCCGGATCGTCACCGCGTAATAGCGACGGTCCTGGTCGTCGGTGACTCCGGGAAGTTTCTCCAGACACCTGCGAGCCGTCGACGGTGAAACCCTGCACGTCGTCACCGAAGACCGCTCCATGTCCGACGAAGTACTGGGCCGCGAACCCGTCCGCGAATTCCGGCAGCACCTCGGTGAGCTCCGGGTGGATCGTCGCGCAGTGGTAGCACTCCATGAAGTTCTCGACGATCAGCTTCCAGTTCGCCTTCACCTCGTAGGTGATGCGCCGGCCGACTTCCAGATTCTCGACGGAGTAGTGCTCGATCGACTCGATGTCGCCCAGCCGGGAACGTACGGCCCCCATGACGGTGTCCTCGAACGACGGCGGATCTTCGGCGATGCAGATCCAGATGTAACCGAGCCACTCCCGCACATGCGCGGTGCGCAGGCCATACTCCTCCCGGCCGACATCGGGCATCTTGGTCAGGTTCGGCGCAGCGATCAGCTTGCCGTTCAGGTCATAGGTCCAGGCGTGATACGGGCACTGGAACGAGCGCTGACCCTTCCCGCCCTCGGTGCTGCACAGCCGCGCACCGCGGTGCCGGCAGACATTGAAGAACGCACGGGCTTCGCGCTTGCGATTGCGGCTGACGATCAGGTTCTCACTGCCCAGTTGGACGGTCTTGAAATCGCCAGGATTGGCCAAGTCGCTGCCGCGTACGGCGCAGAACCACATCTGCTCGAATATTCTCTGCTGCTCCCGGCGGAAGATCTCCGGCGAGGAGTACGCCTTGCCCGGCAGGGTACGGATCAGGCTCTCGGAGATCGTGTCGCCGGCGTGATCGGCGATGGCGGGACCGGGGATCGGGGATTCGTCGGTCAGGGTCATGTGGATTCTCCTCGGGCAACTGCCGGCAGTGGAATGACGAGACGGCGGCGGATCTGGTTGAAATGGCGTGACTGGTCCAGTGCGAGGACAGCAACGGGTTCGCCCCCGCGGCGGTAGACGGCAGCGAAGCTGCCCTCCGCGAGCGAGCCGACCTCCAAAGTGAGCTCCAGCGTGTCCGGATGGTCTGCGAGGTCCCGATAGCCGGCCAACTGCAGTCGTTTGCCGTAAAGGTCCGACCAGACGTACGGGGGACGGCAGGTCGGCAACCGCTCGGCGCCGAGCAACCGGGCGGCCACGACAGCGCCGCGTTCCTTCGCCGAGGTCCAGTGCTCGATCTGGTAATGATCACCGCGGTGCGGGTCGAACCAGGCGGCGCAGTCACCGATCGCGTAGACCCCAGGGAGATTGGTGGCACCTGATTCATCGCACCGCACCGCCCGCGTTTGACTGGTCGAGCCCGCTGCGCCATTCAATTCGAGCCCGGAACCCGCGAGCCAGCCGACGGCCGGGCTGGCCCCGATACCGAGCACAACGGTTGCTGCCGGAATGGCACTGCCGTCCTCCAGCATCACCTGCAGCCCGGAATCAGTGGATTGTGTGATGCCCATGACCCGGGAATGCGGACGAACGGTGACGCCGTGCGCCTCGTGCAGCGCGGCGACCGCATCTGCGTACGGGCCGAGCGCCGCCCGGAGAGGCACATCGTCCGGCACCAGGACCGTTACCTTGCAGCCCATTTCGCGGGCTGTCGCGGCCACTTCGGATCCGATGAACCCGCCGCCGACGATGACAACGCTGCCGCCGCTCTGGACGGCGCCGTGCAGATCCGCGCGCAACGCCAGCGCATCGTCGATGGTGCGCAGCAGGTGCACCCCGGCCATTCCGACGCCCGGCATGTTGCAGCGGGCCGCAGCGCCGGTGGCGATGACGACCGCATCCGCATCGACGGCGGCGCCGTCGGAAAGCTGCACCGTCGCGCCGCCAGCCGGATTCGGCGCAAGGCCGGTGGCGCGTACACCGAGATGCCAGGTGAGGTCGAGATCTTCGGCGTCCCCTTCCAATGACAGCTCGACCTGTCCGTGGTTGCCGCCGAGGAACTCTTTCGACAAGGGTGGGCGGTCATACGGCCGATGCACTTCGTCACCGATCACGATCACCGTGCCCGAGTAACCCTGCGAACGCAGCGCCCTGGCGGTGGACAGGCCCGCCAGCGAAGCGCCGACAATGGCCACCCGCTGCCCGGTCGCGGTCACGCCATTCCTTTGGCGTCGACCTTGTGAGCGTCGACCAGTTCAGCGTCGACCTGTTCAGGGACGACCCCGGGGGGCAGGTTCGGGGTTGCGGTTGACAGCGTGATGAACACCGTGTCGCCGTCAACCGTCACCTGATGGGTGCGGATCGGTCGTTTCGCCGGTGGAGCGTCAACCAAGCCGGTGCGCAGATCGAAACGTGAGGCGTGCAGCGGACACTCCACCTCACAGCCCTCGAGCCAACCCTCCGCCAGCGAAGCATCCTGATGGGTGCAGGTGTCGTCGACAGCGAAGAATTCTCCGGCGTCGGTGTGGAAGACGGCGATCGGTACGCCCTGGGTATCGGGACCGTCGAGGCGTAGCCCTTCGCCCGGCTCGATTGCTGAGCGCGAACAAGCAGCGAACATGGTGGTGGGGTTCTCCTTCGGGCGGTCACCAGGCGGGTCGGGAAGTGGCAGAGCGGCCGGTTGGCAACGAGGACCGACAGGTGGGTCTGCCAGCCGCCGTACATCCGTAAGAGTGTTGCGTCCTACGCATTGTGTGCGTCCTGCGCAACTCTGCCGGTCCTATTACCGTGCGTCAAGTGTTCAGCAGGACAATCTGTGCGGCCGCGTTGTGCGGGGAGATGCTGATGCGCACCTGCGACGCACATGCCCATCTGTCGTACGCTCGCACGTGAGCGTCTTGAGCACCTGGTAGCACCATCCGCAACCCATCGGAGAGAGTCACCATGAGCGTTGTCGACACCAACGGCGGTCCGGCGGGACTGCAATCGGTCGACCGGGCCCTGCAGGTACTCGAACTCCTGGCGGCCTGGGGTTCCGGCGGGGTGAGCGAACTGGCAACTGAAATCGGCGTACACAAGTCCACGGCGTTCCGGCTTCTGGGCGCCCTGGAAGCACGGGATCTCGTGGAGCAGACCAGCGAGCGGGGCAAGTACCAACTCGGGTTCGGGTTGGCCCGGCTTGCTCGACGAGTCAACGTGCATCCGGAGATCACCGACCAGGCGCGCACTGTCACCGAAGGGTTGGCTCACAAAGTGGGCGAGTCGATCAACGTGGCTGTCCTGCGCGAGACCTTCGTGGTCAACGTCGTGCAGTCCAGGGGCCAGGCCTCGATCGCCAGTCACAACTGGATCGGACAGCTGACCCCCCTGCATGCCACCTCCAGCGGAAAGGTGTTGCTGGCCTACTCGGATCCGGCGAGCCGAGAGCGGCTCATCGCGCACGGCCTGGAGCGTTTCACCGGGAATACGCATACCGACCCCGTCCTGCTGCAGAACGAACTGGCCCTCGTACAGGAGCGTGGCCATGCGACCACGTACGGCGAACTCGAGGTCGGCCTCAACGCGGTCGCGGTCCCGGTGCGTGGTGAGGACGGCACCGTGGTGGCCGCGCTGAGCGCATCGGGACCCGCGTACCGGCTCACTCCGGAACGCATTGCCGAAATTCTCGGCAAGGTAGAGGCCGGCGGCGTCGAACTCAGCCGCCGACTCGGCCACTGGGGCAACGCAGCCTGATCCGATTGCCGACGAGTCAGCTCTTGTCGACACCGACAGACGAGTCGCGGTTTGACGAGTCGGTCACCGGAACGTTGACCCGGCTCCCTTCCGCCCTGCTGCCGGTGGACTGGGCGGGAAGTGCCGATCCATTGGCGATCCGCTCGGCCTCCTCGGAGTGAGCGGCGTTGACAGTCAACGCATTCGGATCCGGTGCACCGTTGGTGGCGGCGGGGTACGCGCTCAGCGGCGCGGCACCGTTGGGATCGCCGGACGTCACTATGCCGTTTTCCTTTGGGCCGTTTTCCTTTGGGCCGTTTTCCATCGGGCCGTTTACTATTGCGCCCTTTTTTATTGGGCCCTTTTCCTTTGGCTTCACATTGAGGAAAAAGTCATCGCCGTGCTTCTGGGTGCCGTAATCGACGGCCTGTTCCATGGCTACCGTCACGCGTTGACCCCTCCGGACCAGGGGATCCGAGCGCAGGTCCTTCATCAGCGCAACACACATCACGATCATCACGATCACGAACGGCACGGCCATGATGATCGTGATGTTCTGGATGCCGGCCAGTGCGTCACTGCCACCGACAACAAGCATCAACGCGGCGATCGCCCCCATCATCGCGCCCCAGAAAACGACCACCCTGCGGTCGGGATGGATCGTCCCGCGCTGGGACAGCGTGCCCATGACGATGGATGCGGCGTCCGCCCCGGAGACGAAGAAGATCGCCACCAGCGCCATCGCGATGATGCCCAGAATGCTGCCCAGCGGAAGAGTGTCCAGCAGCCCGAACAACTGGCCCTCGACGGGCAGCGACCCCAGGTCGGAGCCCCGCCGCTCGGCGGTGATCGCCGCGCCGCCGAAGATCCCGAACCAGGCAAGGCTGACCGCGCTCGGAATCAGGATGACGCCGGCAACAAACCCACGAATGGTGCGCCCACGGCTGATCCGCGCGATGAACATACCGACGAAGGGAGTCCAGGAGATCCACCAGGCCCAGTAGAAGATCGTCCAGCCGGACAGCCAGGTCTCCATGGCATCGCCGCCGGTCGCCGCGGTGCGGGAGGCCATCTGCGCCAGGTCGCCGAAGTAGTCACCGATCATCGTGGGAACGAGGTTGAGGATCACGATGGTCGGGCCGCCGATGAACACCACGGCCGCCAGCACGGCAGCGAGCACCATGTTGATGTTGGACAGCCACTGGATGCCCTTGGAGACGCCGGAGACCGCCGACGCGATGAACGCGATGGTGAGAACGACGATGATGCCGACCAGCAGGTTGGTTCCGAACGAATCGATGAAGCCGCCGGCGACAAGGCCGCCGCCGATCTGCAGGGCGCCGAGGCCCAGCGAAGCTGCAGAACCGAAGAGCGTGGCGAAGATGGCAAGGATGTCGATCGCGCGACCGAACCCACCCTCGGTCCCTCGATTGCCCAGCAGCGGGACGAAGGTCGAGCTGATCAGCTGACGGCGGCCCTTACGGAAGGTGCTGTACGCAATGGCAAGTCCCACCACGGCATAAATGGCCCACGGGTGCAACGTCCAGTGGAACAACGTGGTGGCCATCGCCGTGTCGAACGCCTCTGGAGTGCCGGCCTCCACTGTCCCCGGGGGCGGCGACGTGAAATGCGACAGCGGCTCGCCGACGCCGTAGAACATCAGACCGATGCCCATCCCGGCGCTGAACATCATCGCGATCCACGAAATGGTCTTGAACTCAGGCCCTTCGTCGTCCCTGCCGAGCGGAATTCGCCCGTACTTGCTGACCGCGAGCCAGAGAGCGAAAACGACGAACGCGCTGGCCGCCAGGACGAACGCCCAGCCACCGCCCTGGATGACGCCACCGAGCACGGTGCTGGCGACAGAGCTCAGGCCCCCCGTCGCGAAAAGGCCCCATGCAAGGAACGCCAGCACCAGCACCGCCGCGACACCGAACACGATCTTGTCGGTGGAGTAATGCTTCTCCGCGTCGTGCGCGATCGAGGGCGATTCGAAGGGAGGTGCGAGCCCCGGGTCCTCGAAATGAGGAAGGTGGTGGTGCTTGTCGGGCTTCTCGTGGTCCTGCGAGGTCATCGCTGGCTCCCTTTGGTTTCGCAGTGTGCGGCTGGATCGGACGGCGACGTCGGATCGGCACCGTCGGCGGGTTCACTGCTGTCCACTCGAACGTGCCGATCCTCAGGTTCTGTGACGAGCAAGGGGATCGGACGCTGCCATCCGGAGGAGGGAACGAAGTCTTGGGTGTTGCCCGGATGGCGTGAGATGGGGACGCGTGGCACGACGGACGGTAGGACCTGTCGTTCGCTGGTGCTGATTCACGATGGAGCGTCGGTTCCGGCAGGCCACTGCTGCTCGAGGTAGCTCGACCTGTTGCGTATGATGCGGGTTGTTGCGCAACGCGCCAAGATTGCACCAGACGTTCACGGCGAGTCAAGAGCCGCTGTGTAAACGTCTGAATGCGGCCGGTTAACCGGACATCACAACTCCGAACCGGAATGCAGGCCGCCGCGTCGACGACGCCGACCTGCGGCACCCCTTGACGCCGTTGGAGGAGTACTCCTAAGGTAACGATTGATATATCAGTCGTAGACAGCGAAGATGACAGGAGCGTCCCGCGGATGGTTGTTCAGGTTGACGAGGCTCCAGTGGCCACCGACCGTGTTCTGGCGCGATCGCTGGCGGAAACCGACCCCGCCGTGTTCGAAGCCATCGCCGCTGAGCTCGTTCGGCAGCAGAGCACTCTGGAGATGATCGCCAGCGAGAACTTCGCGCCGATCTCCGTCATGCAGGCGCAGGGCTCGGTGCTGACCAACAAATATGCGGAGGGATATCCCGGCCGCCGGTATTACGGCGGATGCGAGCACGTCGATGTGATCGAGCGGCTGGCCATCGAACGGATCAAAGATCTGTTCGGCGCCGAGTATGCCAATGTGCAGCCGCATTCCGGCGCGCAGGCCAACGCGGCGGCGATGGCCGCACTAGTCAAGCCCGGCGACACGATCCTCGGCCTGGACCTGGCACACGGCGGACACCTCACCCATGGCATGCGGCTGAACTTCTCCGGCCAGCTGTACAACGCGGTCGCCTACCACGTGCGCGCCGACGACCACCTGGTGGACATGGCGGAGGTGGAACGGCTGGCGCTCGAACACCGGCCCCAGATGATCGTGGCCGGTTGGTCGGCCTATCCCCGGCAGCTGGACTTCGCTGCATTCCGGCGGATCGCCGACGCGGTCGGCGCGTATCTGATGGTGGACATGGCGCACTTCGCCGGCCTGGTCGCAGCCGGGCTGCACCCCTCCCCCGTGCCGCACGCACACGTCGTCACCTCCACGACCCACAAGACGCTGGGCGGGCCGCGTGGCGGATTCATCCTGTCCACCGCCGACCTCGCGAAGAAGTTCAATTCATCGGTGTTCCCCGGTCAGCAGGGCGGCCCGCTCGAGCACGTGATCGCCGCCAAGGCAGTGGCTTTCAAGCTGGCGGCCGAGCCGGCCTTCCGGGCGCGTCAGGAGCGCACGCTGGCCGGCGCTCGACTCCTGGCAGAACGGCTGCTGGCGGACGACGCCCGCGCATCGGGTCTGGATGTGGTCAGCGGCGGTACCGACGTCCACCTGGTTCTGGTGGACCTCCGGAAGTCTCCGCTCGACGGCAAGCAGGCCGAAGACCGGCTGCACTCGATCGGCATCACGGTCAACCGCAATGCGGTGCCGTTCGACCCCCGGCCACCGATGGTCAGCTCCGGTGTCCGGATCGGCACTCCGGCACTGGCGGCCCGTGGCTTCGATCTCGCCGACTTCGCCGAAGTCGCAGACATCATCGCCACTGCGCTCCGCCCGGAGCTCAGCGACCAGCACCTCGACGAACTCCGCGCCAGGGTTTCCCGACTTGCGCAGAGCCGCCCGCTGTATCCCGAACTGTCGAAGGACATCTGATGACGGGACCGACACCCGGCGCCGAACTTCCCGAGCACCCGGATTTCCTCTGGCGCAATCCCGAACCGCAGCCCTCGTACGACGTGGTGATCGTCGGCGGTGGCGGTCACGGCCTGGCCACCGCGCACTACCTCGCCAAGAACCACGGCATCACGAATGTCGCGGTTGTGGAGAAGGGCTGGCTGGCCGGCGGCAACATGGCCCGGAACACCACCCTGATCCGCTCGAACTATCTGTGGGACGAGAGCGCGGCGATCTACGAGCACTCACTCAAGCTGTGGGAGGGCCTGGAGGAGGACCTGGGCTACCCCATCCTGTTCAGCCAGCGGGGGGTGCTCAACCTCGCGCATACCTTGCAGGACGTGCGCGACAGCGTCCGCCGGGTGGAGGCCAACAAGCTCAACGGGATCGACGCCGAATGGGTTGGCCCCGAGGACGTGAAGCGGTTGTGCCCCATCGTGAACACCTCCGACGACATCCGTTATCCGGTTCTCGGTGGCACCTACCAGCCACGCGGCGGCATTGCCAAGCACGACTACGTCGCCTGGGGCTTCGCCCGCCGTGCCAGCCAGGCCGGTATCGACCTGATCCAGGGTTGTGAGGTGACCGGCTTCACCGTGGACGGTGACCGGGTCGCCGGGGTGCGCACCACCCGGGGTGACATCGCCGCCGGCCAGGTACTGCTGGCCGCCGCCGGCCATACATCTGTGCTGGCCGACATGCTCGGCATCAAGCTGCCGCTGCAGAGCCACCCGCTGCAGGCGCTGGTCTCCGAACTGCTCGAGCCGGTCCATCCCACCGTGGTGATGTCGAACGCGGTGCACGTGTACGTGTCGCAGGCGCACAAGGGGGAGCTGGTGATGGGCGCCGGCGTGGACTCCTACAACGGGTACGGCCAGCGCGGCGCATTCCACATCATCGAGCGGCAGATGGCCGCCGCGGTCGAACTGTTCCCGGTCTTCGCCCGCGCCCACCTGCTCCGCAGCTGGGGCGGCATCGTGGATGTCACGCCCGACGCCTCGCCGATTGTCGGCCGGGTCGGCTACCAGAATCTGTATCTCAATTGCGGTTGGGGCACAGGCGGTTTCAAGGCCACCCCCGGGATCGGCTGGTGCCTTGCACAGACCCTCGCCAAGGAGGAACCGCACCCGTTCGTGGAGCCGTTCAGTCTCGACCGCTTCGTCACCGGAGCCCTCGTCGACGAGCACGGCGCCGCCGGCGTCGCGCACTGATTTTCCCCTGCGACACAGTCTCTCCCCTGCGACACAGTCGCCAGGCGCACGTCACCTCCGCATACCAGGAGCCAGCACAATGCAATTGATCGAATGCCCGTGGTGCGGGCCGCGCGAGGAAATCGAATTCCACTACGGCGGCCAGGCTCACATCCCCTATCCGGCCGAACCCGCCGCGCTGTCGGACCAGGAGTGGGCGCAGTACATCTTCTTCCGCGACAACACCAAAGGCGTGTGGGCGGAGCGCTGGAACCACAGCCACGGCTGCCGGCGCTGGTTCAACGCCCTGCGCGACACCGCCACCTACCGATTCCAGGCCGTCTATCGCTTGACCGAGCCCAAGCCGGTGACAGCGTGAGTGACACCGAGGACTTCCGCGCCCCCCACGGTGGTCAGATCGACCGCAGCCGGACGATCAGGTTCACCTTCAACGGCGATGACCTCACCGGCCACCCCGGGGACACCCTGGCGTCAGCGCTGCTGGCCGCCGGGCGGCACCAGATCACCACCAGCATCAAGCTGGGCCGCCCCCGCGGTATCTCCGCGGCATGGGCGGAGGACCCCTGCGGGTTGGTGCAGATCGAGCACCCGTATCCCGAGCCCATGGTGCTGGCCAGCACCATCGAGCTCTACGACGGCCTGGTCGCGCGTGGGATCCCCGGTCAGGGCCGGCTCAGCTTGGAGCCCGATCCCGCCCGGTACGACGCCGTCCATCACCACGTCGACGTGCTGGTGATCGGCGCCGGCCCTGCAGGGTTGACCGCCGCACTCGACGCGGCCAGGGCCGGGGCCCGCGTTGCGCTGATCGACGAGCAGTCCCAGGCCGGCGGGTCGTTGCTGTCCACCGATGAGACCCTCGACGGTGTTCCCGCCGACCAGTGGGTCCGCGGTGCGGTTGCCGAACTGGCCGGCTACCCCGACGTGCTGCACCTGCAACGCACCACCGCGTTCGGCAGCTATGACGACGGTTTCGTACTGGCCCTGCAACGGCGAACCGACCATCTCGGCGGGCAGGCACCCAGAGGTGTCTCCCGGCAACGGGTGTGGCGCCTTCGCAGCACATCGATCGTGGTCGGGACCGGTGCCCACGAGCGCCCCGTGGTGTTCGCGGACAACGACCGGCCCGGCATCATGCTGGCCGGCGCGGCGCGCACCTACCTGAACCGCTACGGGGTGCTGCCCGGCCGGAACGCGGTGGTGTTCACCACCAACGACAGTGCCTACGACGCCGCGGCCGACCTGCATCGCGCCGGCGTGCAGATCAGCGCCGTCCTCGATGCCCGACCCGATGGCTCGCCCCGGCAGGCCGAACTGGAACGGCTGGGAATTCCCGTGCGGTCCGGATTCGTCGTCACCGGAACCGGCGGCACCGACAGGGTCAGCCACGCCCAGATCGGCCGGCTGGGCGACAACGCAGCTGGTGACAACGCAGCTGGTGACAACGCAGCTGGTGACAACGCAGCTGGTGACAACGAGCTGGTGGTGACATCACCTCGCTGCCGTGCGATCTGCTGCTGGTCAGCGGCGGCTGGAACCCCGCTGTGCACCTGTACAGCCAGTCCCGCGGGCGGCTCCGCTACGACGAGGAGTTGGGGGCGTTCGTGCCGGGCGAACAGCTGGACGGGCTGACAGTTGCCGGCTCCGCCGCCGGTGTCTTCACGCTCGCCGGTTGCCTGAGCGACGGACGGCGGGCGGCGAAAGACGCGCTCGCGCACGCCGGGATCGGACCGGTCGAAGCCACTGTGCTGCCCGTTGCAACTTCCCCGGCCGAAGCGGCAGCACCGTTGGTGCTCTGGCGGGTTCCGGGCGGTCCTGCGGCAGCGGCCGGCACCGAGTTCGTCGACCTGCAACGGGATGCCACGGTCGCCGACATCGCCCGGGCCGTCGGTGCCGGCCTGACCTCCATCGAGCACATCAAGCGGTACACCACCATCGGTACTGCGCACGACCAGGGCAAGACCTCCGGGATCATCACCACCGGGATCACGGCCGACCTGCTCGGGGTCCCGGTGGCCGACACCGGCACCACAACATTCCGCCCCCCGTACACACCTGTTGCGTTCGCCGCGCTGGCCGGAAGGGACCGTGGCCGGATGTTCGACCCCGAGCGGGTCACCGCCCTGCACGACTGGCATGTGCGGGCCGGCGCGGTGTTCGAGGACGTCGGCCAGTGGAAACGTCCCCGCTACTACCCACAGCCCGGCGAGGACATGGAGACCGCGGTCCTGCGGGAGTGCGCGGCCACCCGCACCGGTGTCGGCATCCTGGACGGCTCCACACTGGGCAAGATCGACGTCCAGGGACGGGATGCAGCCGCTTTCCTGGACCTGGTCTACACGAATCTGATGAGCAGCCTGAAGGTCGGCGCCGTCCGGTACGGGGTGATGTGCGGGGTCGACGGCATGGTGATCGACGACGGCACCGTGCTCAGGCTGGGTGAGGAGCGTTTCCTGGTCCTGACCACCACCGGCGGCGCGGCCAGGATTCTTGACTGGATGGAGGAGTGGCTGCAGACCGAATGGCCGCACCTGCAGGTGTTCTGCACGTCGGTCACCGAGCAGTGGGCCACCTTCCCGGTTGTCGGACCACGCTCCCGCGACGTCATCGGCGCCGTCTTTCCGGGCGTCGACGTGTCCAACGAGGCCTTTCCGTTCATGGCCATCCGGGACACCACCCGGGACGGCGTACCGGTTCGGCTGGCCAGGATCAGCTTCTCCGGCGAACTGGCATTCGAGGTGTACGTCAACCCCTGGTACGCGGTCGCCGTGTGGCAACGGCTGCTCCAGGCAGGGGAGCCCTTCGGCATCACCCCTTACGGCACCGAAACCATGCACGTCCTGCGCGCAGAGAAGGGCTACCCGATCATCGGGCAGGACACCGACGGCACCGTCAGCCCGCACGATCTCGGACTGGCGTGGGCGGTGTCCAAGAAGAAGATCGACTTCATCGGCAAGCGATCCTTCGCCCGCGCGGCGAATCAGGACCCACAGCGCAAGCACCTCGTCGGATTGCTTCCCGTTGACCGGCAGACGGTGTTGCCGGAGGGCTCGCAGATCGTGGACTTCATCGCCGACGGAGTGCTCCCACCGCCGCCGGTGCCGATGCTCGGGCACGTGACCTCCAGCTACCGCAGCGCCGAACTCGACCGCCCGTTCGCGCTGGCCCTGGTGAAGGGCGGCCGGTCCAGGGTCGGCGAGACCGTGCATGTCCCCGTCAACGGCACGCTGATCCCGGTGCAGGTCACCGGGTCGGTGCTGGTCGATCCAGAAGGAGCCCGCCGCGATGGCTGAGCTGACCCGCCTGCACCCGCTCGAGCAGATCGGCATCGACCTGGCCGCGATCGGCAACTCGGCTGTGGCGATCACCCCGGAGCCGTTTGTGTCGATGGTCGACGTCCGGTTGCCCACAAATGCGGCGGGCGCAGAACTGCTCGGCGCCCGGCTGCCGACGACCCCCAACACCTGGGTGGAAACCAGTGCGGGCCGAGCCATCTGGCTCGGGCCGGACGAATGGCTGCTGACCAGCGCAGTGCACACCCCGGACGCGCTCGACGAGCAGGCACGGGAAACGGTGCAGCCGCTCGGCGGCGCCGTCGTCGACGTGTCGGCGCAGCGGATCGGCCTGCGGCTGACTGGTTCTCGGGCCAGGGAGGTGCTGGCCAAGGGCTGCTCGATCGATCTGCACCCCCGGGTCTTCCATCGCGGCCGAGCCGCCCAGACCACCGTCGGCCTGGCCGGCGTGATCCTGTTGGGATTGTCCGACCCGGCTGATACCGGGCACGGGGACTACCTGCTCCTGGTCCGCTCGTCGTTCGCCCGATACCTGGCCGAATGGCTGTTGGACGCCGCCCAAGAATTCAGCACCGAGGAAGTCGGCGCCGAGGAACTCAGCACCGCCGCATCGACCAACACCGCCGCCGATCCCACCGGCAGTCAGGAGTAACGCATGTCTGCGACCCCACATGTGGTCATCATCGGAGCGGGCATCGTCGGAGCCAACCTGGCCGACGAACTGACCGGGCGCGGCTGGGACCGGATCACCGTGGTCGACCAGGGCCCGCTGCCGCTGACCGGCGGTTCGACGTCACACGCACCGGGGCTGGTTTTCCAGACCAACGCGTCGAAGACGATGACCGAGCTCGCCACCTACACCGTCGACAAACTCAAGAGCCTCGATGTCGACGGTGCCTGGTGCTTCAACCAGGTGGGTGGGTTGGAGATCGCCACCACTCCCGAGCGACTGGCCGACCTGCACCGCAGGCAGGGTTGGGCCACGTCGTGGGGCGTGCAGGCTCAGGTGATCGACGCCGACGAATGCGTCCGACTGCATCCGCTGGTCGACCGCGAGCAGATCCTGGGCGGCCTGCACATTCCCACCGATGGGTTGGCCAAGGCCACCCGCGCGGTCGTCGCGCTGACCCACCGCGCGCAGGCCCGCGGAGCGGTGTTCCAGGGCAACACCCGGGTGACCGGCATCGAGCACACCGGCGGCCGGGTCACCGGCGTTCGCACCAGCGACGGAGTCATCTCCGCTGACATCGTCGTGTCCTGCGCCGGCTTCTGGGGAGTCGAGCTCGGCGAGATGGTGGGCATGTCCGTGCCGCTGCTGCCGCTGGCGCACCAGTTCGTCTGGACCGGCCAGGTGCCCGATCTCGTGGGTCGCAACACCGAACTGCAGGAGGCCGGCCTGCCGATCCTCCGGCACCAGGACCAGGACCTCTACTACCGGGAGCGGGTCGACTGCCTCGGCATCGGCTCCTACGCGCACCGGCCGATGCCGGTGGACCTGCGCACGCTGCCGACCTCCGACGAGGATGGATCAGCGGACATGCCGACCATGCCTTCTGTGCTCCCCTTCACCGAGGAGGACTTCACTCCCGTCTGGGAGGAGAGCAAGCTGCTGCTGCCCGCGCTGCACCAGTCGAAGATCGATGTCGGGTTCAACGGCATCTTCTCCTTCACTCCCGACGGTGGCCCACTGGTCGGGGAGTCAGCGGACGTGAAGGGGTTTTGGATCGCCGAGGCGGTCTGGGTGACCCACTCGGCCGGTGTCGCCAGGGCCGTGGCCCAACTACTGGTGGACGGCCGCTCCGAGGTGGAGTTGCACGGCTGCGACGTGCACCGCTTCGAGGACGTCCAGTTGGCCCCGAGTTACGTCAGCGAGACCTCCCAGCAGAACTTCGTCGAGATCTACGACGTGCTGCACCCCTTGCAGCCGAGGGAGTCTCCGCGGGACCTGCGGGTCAGCCCGTTCCATGCCCGGCAGCAGCAGCTCGGCGCGGTGTTCCTGGAGGCTGCCGGCTGGGAGCGGCCGCACTGGTATGCGGCCAATGCCGCGCTGGTCGACGATCTGCCGGCGGAGTGGACCCCGCCGGCACGGGACGCCTGGAGCGCGAAGTTCCACTCCCCGATCGCAGCGGTCGAGGCGTGGAAGACACGGACCGCGGTGGCCATGTACGACATGACCCCCCTCAAGCGGCTGGAGGTCAGCGGGCCCGGCGCCCTCGAGCTGCTGCAGCGGGTGACCTCCGCGCAGATGGCCAAGACCGTCGGCGCCGTCACCTACTCGCTGGTGCTGGACGGGGCCGGCGGAATCCGCAGCGACGTCACGGTCGCGCGGCTCGGCGAGCAACTGTTCCAGGTGGGCGCGAACAGCGCACTGGACTTCGATTACCTGCGCCGGCAGGCACCGGCCGACGGGTCGGTCCAGATCCGCGACATCACCGGCGGTACCTGCTGTATCGGCCTCTGGGGGCCACTGGCGCGGGAGGTGATCGGCGTGGTCAGCTCCGACGACTTCAGCAATGACGGCCTGAAGTACTTCCGGGCCAAGAAGGTCCGCATCGGCGGTGTTTCGGTGACCGCGATGCGGCTGTCCTACGTCGGCGAACTCGGCTGGGAGCTGTACACCGCCGCCGACACCGGGCAGCGGTTGTGGGACGTGCTCTGGGCCGCCGGGCAGACGCACGGGATCATCGCCGCCGGCCGGGCGGCCTTCAACAGCCTTCGGCTGGAGAAGGGTTACCGCTCCTGGGGTACCGACATGACAACCGAATACAACCCCTACGAAGCCGGTCTCGGTTTCGCGGTCAGCCCGCGCAAGGAGTCGTTCATCGGCCGGGATGCCCTGGCCGGGGTGAGCGACGACACCGTGACCCGCCGGCTGACCTGCCTGACCGTCGATGACGGCCGCAGTGTGGTGCTGGGCCGGGAGCCGGTGTACGTCGACGGCCAGCCGGCGGGGTACGTGACCAGCGCCGCCTTCGGCCACACCATCGGCACGCCGATCGCCTACGCCTGGCTACCGGCCGGCCTGGCCGTCGGCGACGGCGTCGAGATCGGGTATTTCGGCGATCGGATAGCCGCCACCGTCACCGCCGAACCGCTTGTCGACCCCGACATGACCCGGCTGCGCGGCTGATTCGCCTGCCATGAATCCGACCATGCGTTCGCAGACCGTCGACACCTATCTGACCCAGCTGGCCGGGCGGGTGCCCACTCCCGGCGGCGGTGCCACGGCCGCCCTGCATGCCGCGCAGGCCGCCGCGCTCATCGCCATGGTGGGCCGCTACAGCAACACCGCCAGGTACGCGGCGCACGCCGACCGGATCGCCGACATCGTGGCAGCGGCGGACCATCGGCGGGAGGACGCCCTGCGGCTGGCCGATGCCGACATCGCCGCGTTCGGTGCCGTCGGCACCGCGTACCAACTCCCCAAGGAGCCCGGCGATCAGGCGGCCGTCCGGGCCGCCGCTATCGCCGCCGCGCTCATTGCGGCGGGCCGGGTGCCGGCAAAGGTGATCCGGGTCGCGGACGAGATCGTCTCGCTCGCCGAGGATTTGGAGCCCATCGGCAATCCGAATGTGATCAGTGACGTTGCCGCGGCCGCAGATGCCGCCCGGGCCGCGGCCAGCACCGCCCGGGTGAACGTGGAGATCAATCTCAGCGGTATCACCGATCAGGACAGCATCGACCAGAGGCATCGATCGGACAGCATCGAGGAACTGGTCGCGGCCATCGCCGATGTCGACGGGTTGGCACTGCGCGCCGACAAGGTCACTGCCGCCGTCCGTTACTCGGCTGACCCGATGACCATCACCTTGGCCGGTGCCGAGGTGGCGAAGCGGATCCGGGCGGAGGTCACCGATGCCGCCGGCCGGCTCGCCGCAGCCGGCACTGTCCCCCATCTGGCCGTTGTGCTGGCAACGGATGATGACTCCACCGCCTGGTACGTCCGATCGATTGCCCGGGCAGCCGAACGCTGCAACGTCCGGTGCAGCGTCGTCGACCTCGGCCCCGACGCGACGACGGCCGGAATCCGGGCCGTACTGGGCGCGCTCAGCGCGGACCCGACCGTGCACGGGATCATCCTGCAGACGCCGCTGCCGCCGTCGGCCGACTTCGAGGCGCTGGCTTCGGCCATCGATCCGGCCAAGGATGTCGACGGCGCCAATCCACAGAGCCTCGGGTTACTCGCGGCCCGGTTACCAGCGTTCGCCCCGGCAACCGCCGAGGCCGTCATGGTGCTGCTCGACCATTTCGCCGTCCCGCTGTCCGGCGCCAACGCGGTCGTCATCGGTCGATCGACTGTTGTCGGCACACCTGTTGCGCTGCTGCTGATTCATCGGGACGCCACGGTGACCGTGTGCCACCGGCACACCAAGGACCTGGCCGAACACACCCGCCGGGCCGACGTGCTGGTGGTTGCCGCCGGTCAGCCCGGTTTGATCACCGCACCGGGACTGCATCCGCGGACCATCGTCATCGACGTCGGCACCAACTCCACCGCGGATGGCGGGCTGATCGGCGATGTCGACGCATCGGTTGCCGGCCACGTTGCCGGGCTCAGCCCGGTCCCCGGTGGGGTCGGCCCGGTGACCACCGCACTGGTGCTGCAGCACACCATCACCTCCGCCGACCGGTAGCACTCCGCGCGGCCAACCGGCTCAGCATGGCGGTTGGCCGCGCGATCACCTCGAGAATGCCCCGCCGCCACCCGTCAGCGGAAGACGACGGTGCGGTGCCCGTTGAGGAGCACCCGTTGCTCGCTGTGCCAGCGGACCGCCCTGGACAGTGCGATGGCTTCCGCGTCCTGCCCGACAGTGGACAGCGCCCGGGCGTCGTAGTTGTGGTCGATGCGGATGACCTCCTGCTCGATGATCGGGCCCTCGTCCAGGTCGCCGGTGACGTAGTGGGCGGTCGCCCCGACCAGCTTCACCCCCCGGTCGAATGCCTGGTGATAGGGCTTGGCGCCCTTGAATCCCGGAAGGAACGAATGATGGATATTGATCGCCCGCCCGTACAGGGCGGTGCACAGCTCGTCCGAGAGCACCTGCATGTATCTCGCGAGAACAACCAGATCGGCGCGGTACTCGCAGCACCAATTCCAGCAGGCGCGCCTCCGCCGCTGCCTTCGCGTTCGGGGTGACCGGCACGTGGTGGAACGGAAGCCCGGCGGCCTCGGCCATCGGCCGCAGATCCTCGTGGTTCGACACCACCGCGACGAGCTCGCCGCCGAGGTTGCCGCCCCGCCACCGGAAGATCAGGTCGTTGAGGCAGTGACCCATCTTGGACACCATGACCAGCACCCGCTCCGGTTGCTGACCGGTGATCCGGTAGGTCATCGAGAACTTCTCGGCGACCGCGCGAAAGGCATCGGTGAGCTTTTCTGCGTCGGTGTCGGTGGCACTGACAAAGGCGGTGCGCAGGAACAGGTGTCCACGAGCGGCGTCGTCGAATTGCTGATGCTCGACGATGTCGCAGTCGTTCTCGAACAGAAATGAGGTGACCGCGTGCACGATCCCGGGTCGCTCATCGCAGCTCAGGGTCAGGATGAAGGGGTGTGACATGGGGTGCCTCCTAGCACTCGACGACGTTGAGAGCGAGCCCGCCCCTTGCCGTTTCCTTGTATTTGTCCTTCATGTCCGCGCCGGTTTCGCGCATGGTCTTGATCGCCTTGTCCAGGGTCACGTGATGCTGCCCGTCACCGCGGACCGCCATCCGGGCCGCGGTGATGGCCTTGACCGAGCCGACGGCGTTGCGTTCGATGCACGGGATCTGGACCAGCCCGCCGACCGGGTCGCAGGTCAGCCCGAGGTTGTGTTCGATACCAATCTCGGCGGCATTCTCGACCTGTTCCGGAGACCCGCCGAGCAGCTCAGCGAGGCCGCCGGCCGCCATCGCACACGCCGACCCGACCTCACCCTGGCAGCCCACCTCCGCACCGGAGATCGAGGCGTTCTCCTTGAACAGCAAGCCGATGGCAGCAGCCACCAAGAGGAACCGAACGACGCCGTCGGCGCAGTAGGAGCCGATGAAGTCCCGGTAGTAGTGCAGCACTGACGGCACGATGCCGGCGGCGCCGTTGGTGGGCGCGGTCACCACCCGTCCGCCGGCAGCGTTCTGCTCGTTCACCGCGAGCGCGTACAGGGTGACCCACTCCATCGCGCGCAGCGGGTCGGACTCGTCGGCCGCGGATTCCAGTTGAGCGTGCAGCGCCGCCGCGCGGCGCCGCACCTTGAGGCCGCCCGGCAGCACGCCTCTGGTGGCGATGCCCTGATCGACGCATTCCTGCATGACCGACCAGATGTCCAGCAGGCCCTGCCGGATCTCTTCCTCGGTGCGCCAGGCCAATTCATTGGCCAGCATGACATCGCTGATGCGCAAACCCGTTTCGCGGGTGCGGGCGAGGAGCTCGTCGCCGGTGCGGAACGGGTATGTGACGTCTGGTGGCGTCCTCGACGATGGCCGGCCGGCCGGCCTCGTCCTCGTCCAGCACGAACCCTCCGCCGATCGAGTAGTACTCCCGCCGGCGCAATTCGGAGCCGTCGGCGGCCAACGCTCGGAACAGCATTCCGTTGGTGTGGAATTCGAGCCGTTTGCGGCGGTGCAGCACGATGTCGGTGTCCATGTCGAAGGCGATCGGGTGCTCCCCCGCGACGCGCAGCCGGCCCTGCGTGCGCACTGCGTCCACGCGTGGTTGTGCGCCGACGGGATCGACCTGATCGGGCTGCTCCCCCTCCAGCCCCAGCACCACTGCCTTGACGCTGCCGTGTCCGTGCCCGGTGGCACCGAGCGAGCCGAACAGTTCGCACCGGATGCCCTCCACGCGCGGCAGGAGTCCGTCATCGCGCAATCCGCGCACGAACAGGTAAGCGGCCCGCATCGGGCCGACAGTGTGCGAGCTGGACGGCCCGATCCCCACCTTGAAGAGATCGAAGACGCTGATGGTCATGGTGTCCTTTGATCCGGAGGCTCTTCGTTAATAGGTACACAACTGATATGTTAGAAGTAGGAGGATGTTATGACATTGGTTGGTACGAGGCAAGCCTTTGTGACTATCAGGCCGTACGATTGGGCGGTGACCGCTGAGCTGCTGGCCCAGGACCCGACCACGGGACTGTCGATGGCGGACCGGGCCTATGCCGTGATCAAGGACCGGCTGATCATGCTGGACATCCGGCCGAACGACCCCATCGACGACGGTGCGCTGGCGCAGGAGCTGGGCATCGGCCGGACCCCGGTGCGCGAGGCACTCAAGAGGTTGGAAACCGACCGGTTGGTGGTCGCCTACCCACGTCGCGGAACGTTCGCCACCGGTGTCGACATCGCAGACCTCGCGGGGATATCCGAGATCCGGGCCCAGCTGGAACCGTTGGCCGCCCGGCGCGCCGCCGAACGTGCCTCCCGCAGTACCCGAGCCGAACTGACCGATCTCGCCTCGGCCACCGCGTCGCTGGATATCGGCACCTTGGATCGCACCGAATTGATGCGCTGGGACCAGACGGTGCACCGGGCGATCTATCGGGCAACGAACAACGCCCACCTGGAAGATGTGCTGGTCCGGTACGACGATCTGGCGACCCGGATCTTCTGTCTGTTCCTCGACCGCCTGCCCGACGTCGACCAGCACGTGGGTGAACATGCCGAACTGCTGCGCACCATCGCCGACGGTGAGGTGGACCGCGCCGAGGAGCTGGCTCGCGAGCACGTGCTGGGTTTCGAGCGAGCGGTGCGGGCAGCCATCTGAGGCAGGCGGTCGTCCGGTCAGCCGTGGGCGGCCAGCGTGGTCGGCCCGGCGAGCTGTGCGCGGCCGATCACGGGCCGCGCGACCAGCAGGGCGGCCGCCGCGAGCACAGTTGCCACGATCGCCGTCACGCCCAGCGCCGTTCCTGCCGTGGCATCACCCCAGCCGGCCGTTACGGCGGTGACAGCGCCCAGCGCGAACTGCGTCAAACCCAGCAGGGCGGATGCCGAACCGGCGATCCGGCGGTGCCGGTCCATCGCGATCGCCGACGCATGCGGGAGCGCGAATCCGATCGCGGAGACCAGAACGAACAACGACACCAGCACCATCGCGAGCGACCATCCGGCGAGCACGGTGACGGTCAGCAGCACCGCTCCGATCAGCGCCTGCAGCACCCCGCCGCAGAGCAGCACCCAGGAGGTGGTCCAGCGCAGCAGGATCCGGCCGATCACCGTTGCCAGCACGATGCCGATCGCGTTCAGCGCGAAGCACGCGCTGAACCACTGCGGCGAGACCCCGAAGCCGTCCTGCAGCAGGAACGGCGAGGCGGAGATGTACCCGAACATCGCCGCGGTCACCAGGCAGCCGGCCAGCACCGTCCCGAGGTAACCGCGGTCCCGGAGCAGTTCACCGAACGCCCGGAGCGTGCCGCCGAACCCGCCCTGGGTGCGCCGGTCCACAGGCAGGGTTTCGCGCAGCACCACGGCCGCGAGCACCAGCAGCACGGCCCCGATCCCGGCCAGCACCCAGAACACCGTGCGCCAGGTGCCCACCCGCAGGACCTGGCCGCCGATCACCGGCGCGAGGATCGGTGCCAACCCGTTGATCGTCGCAATCGCCGAGAAGTATGCCGCCGCAACCTTTCCCGCGAACAGGTCGGCGACGATCGCCCTGCCCACCACGATCCCGGCGGCGCCGGCGGCGCCCTGCACCAGCCGGACGGCGATCAACACCGTCATCGACGTACTGATCGCGCAGATCACCGACGCGATGACGAACAGGGCGACCCCGACCAGCAACGGGATCCGCCGGCCGAACCGGTCGGAGAGCGGACCGGTGATCAGCTGCCCGACGGCGAGCCCGACGATGCAGGCCGACAACGTGAGCTGCGCCGACGCGGGGGTCGATCCGAAATCGCCGGGGAGCTCCGGCAGCGCGGGCAGGTACATGTCCAGGCACAGCGGCCCGAAGCCGGAGAGCGCGCCGAGGGTGATGACCAGCCAGAACCCGCCCCGCTGCCGCGTCCCCGTCACTCCCACTCGATGGTGCCCGGCGGCTTGCTCGTCACATCCAGCACAACCCTGTTGACCTCCGGCACCTCGCCGGTGATCCGGTTGGAGATCCTGGCCAGCAAGTCGTACGGCAGCCGCGACCAATCGGCCGTCATCGCGTCCTCGCTGGAGACCGGCCGCAGCACGATCGGGTGGCCGTAGGTCCGGCCGTCACCCTGCACGCCCACCGAACGGACGTCGGCCAGCAGCACCACCGGGCACTGCCAGATCTCCGCGTCGACACCGGCGGCCGTCATCTCCGCGCGGACGATCGCATCGGCCGCCCGCAGCACCTCGAGCCGCTCCGCGGTCACCTCGCCGATGATCCGGATGCCCAGACCCGGGCCGGGGAACGGGTGACGCTGAACGATCGCGGCCGGCAGCCCGAGTTCGGCTCCGAGCAGCCGCACCTCGTCCTTGAACAGCGTGCGGAGCGGCTCGACGAGCTCGAACTTGAGGTCCTCCGGCAGCCCACCGACGTTGTGGTGCGACTTGATGGTGGCCGTGCCGGTGCCGCCGCCGGACTCGACGACGTCCGGGTAGAGGGTGCCCTGGACGAGGAACCGGACCCCGCCCTCCTCGGCGCTGACGTCGGCGGCCGCACCCTCGAAGACCCGGATGAACTCCCGGCCGATGATCTTGCGTTTCGTCTCCGGGTCGCTGACCCCGGCCATTGCCGCAAGGAACCGTTCGGAGGCGTCGACGGTCACCAGGTTGATCCCGGTCGCGGCCACGTAGTCGCGCTCCACCTGCTCCCGCTCACCGGCGCGCAGCAGCCCGTGATCGACGAAGACGCAGGTCAGCTGGTCGCCCACGGCGCGGTGCACCAGGGCAGCGGCGACCGCGGAGTCCACGCCGCCGGACAACCCGCAGATCACCTTCTCGGTGCCGACGACCGTCCGGATGGCTTCGACCTGCTCCTGCAGGATCTCCGCCGGCGTCCAGTCCGGCGTGATTCCCGCGACGTCGTGCAGGAACCGGCGCAGCACCTCCTGGCCGAATTGTGAGTGCACCACCTCGGGGTGGTACTGCACGCCGGCGAGCCTGCGGTCCAGGTTCTCGAACGCGGCGATCGGGGTGTCCGCGGTGGTCGCGGTGACAGCAAAACCGTCCGGTGCCTGCGACACCGCGTCCCCGTGGCTCATCCACACACCGAGCCGCTGGGGCATGTCCCGCAACAGTGCCCCGCCGGTATCGGCGACGGTCAACTCGGTCGCGCCGTACTCGCGGCGGCCGGTGCGATCGACGTTGCCGCCGAGCGCCTGGGCCATCGCCTGGAAGCCGTAACAGATGCCGAAGACCGGGATGTCGGTCTCGAACAATGCGGGATCGATCCGTGGCGCGCCTTCGGCGTAGACGCTCGACGGGCCGCCGGACAGGATGACGGCGGACGGCTCCCGCGCGGTGATCTCCGCAGTGGTGATGCTCGACGGGACGATCTCCGAGTAGACGCTGGCCTCGCGTACCCGGCGGGCGATCAGCTGCGCGTACTGGGCGCCGAAGTCCACGACGAGCACCGGGTGGGCCTGCGCATCCTGGGCCGGTTCACCCGTAGGCGCATCGTGTTGCTGTTCGTCCCCGGCACCTCCGGAGTGATCAGGTGTGACGGCATCGGCGGGGCCGGGGACAGCGTCGCTCCGCACGGTGGCCGCCTTTCAACTGTGAGCCGGCGCGTCGATCGTGCTGCCGGCGTTTCAACGACGGATCCGGGAGTCCCGAACACCGGTCGACAAGCACCGCGGAGTCTATCCGGGCGGTTCGCGACGCCCATCCCACCCGCAGGTAAGAATCGGAACCAGCGAAGATGCAGAGAACAAGACGAGAAAGCACAGAACAGGGAGCACCACCATGCGAGGAACAGTCCTTTACGCCCCCCGCGACGTCCGCGTCGAGGACCGCCCGGACCCCACGGTCGAGAAGCCGACCGACGCCGTCATCCGGGTATCCGCGGCGTGCGTGTGCGGCTCGGACCTGTGGCCGTACCGGGGGATCCAGGACGTCACCGAGCCGCGGCCGATGGGTCACGAGTACGTCGGCATCGTGGAGGAGGTCGGCAGTGACGTCAAGAACGTCAAGCCCGGCCAGTTCGTCGTCGGGTCGTTCCTGGCCTCCGACAACACATGCGAGATCTGCGTCTCGGGTTATCAGAGCTTCTGCGTCCACCGTGAGCCGGCCACCCCGACCGGCGCGCAGGCCCAGTACGCTCGTATCCCTCTTGCCGACGGCACCCTGGTCGCCACCCCGGAGATGCCGGGCGACGATCTCGTACCGAGCCTGCTCGCCGCCTCCGACGTGCTGGGGACCGGTTGGTTCGCGGCCGTCGCGGCCGCTGTCGGCCCGGGCAAGACGGTCGCCGTGGTCGGGGACGGAGCCGTCGGGCTACTCGGCATCCTGGCGGCTCAGCAGCTCGGCGCCGAACGCATCATCGCGATGAGTCGGCACGACGTCCGGCAGGCACTGGCCAAGGACTTCGGTGCCACCGACATCGTGGAGGAGCGCGGCGACGACGGCGTCGCCCGCATCAAGGAACTCACCGGCGGACTCGGCGCACACTCCGTCATCGAGGCGGTGGGCACCCAGGAGTCGATGCTGCAGGCCATCCGCTCTGCCCGCGCCGGCGGGCACGTCGGCTACGTCGGTGTCAGCCACGGCGTGAACCTTGCCGGAGAGGTGCTGTTCCGCTCCGGTGTGCACCTGCACGGCGGTCCGGCCCCCGTGCGCCAGTACCTGCCGGACCTGATCGACCGCATCTGGAACCGGAAGATCAACCCCGGCAAGGTCTTCGATCTCGAGCTGCCGCTCGAACAGACCCCCGAGGCGTACCGGGCGATGGACGAGCGTCGCGCGACCAAGGTACTGCTCCGCACCTGAAAAGGGTGCTCCTGAGAGGCGCGTCGTCGAGACGTGCGCGCTGACAGGTACGGGGCCGGTGCACTGCGGGGAGGTGGGCGGCAGGTGACCGTGCCCCCGTCGCCTAATCTCGGCCGGATGACCGTGCTGATCGACCCGCCGCGCTGGCCCGCGCACGACCGGGTCTGGTCGCATCTGGTCAGCGACTCGTCGTACGCCGAATTGCACGCCTTCGCGGCCGAGAACGGCATCCCGCGGCGCGGTTTCGACCACGACCACTACGACGTTCCCGGCGAGCGCTACGACGCGTTGATCGGCGCGGGCGCGGTACCGGTGGACAGCCGGGAACTGGTGCGCCGGCTGGCGTCCGCAGGCTTGCGGCGGCCGAAACGGGACCGGCGGTGACGTCGCTCCGGACAGCAGTAGGTCCATCATGAGCAGGTGACCATCACTTCCCCGGCACAGGTCAGCGGGACCGACCGCCCGCTGCGCTCCGTGCTGTGGCGGGGCGACCGCACCGTCGCGACCGATCTGCCCGCGGACCGTATCGCGACGGAGCTGGCCGGCGACCCCGAGATCAAGGCGTGGTGGTTCCTGCCGCGCGAGGCCACCGCCCTGGCCGGCACGGCAACCCTGATGGGACTGGACCGGCTGGCCGTCGACGACGTTCTCGGCGCCCGGGAGACGCCCAAGGTGGACACCGTCGGTTCCACTGTCATCGTGGTGACCGGAGCGCTGCTGTTCAACCCGCGCACCACCGAGCTGACCATCGCCCGGGTGTCCATCCTCGCCGATCCACGGGCGCTGGTCGTCGTCGCCGGCGAACCCGAGCTGGCCCGGCTGGCACCCAACCTGGAGGACTGCGCGGGGCGGATGCGGGCCGAGGGCATCGGCGCGGCTCTGCACATCGTGCTGGAGGCGCTCGTCCAGACCTACACCCGTGCGGTGGAGGCCATGGAGGAGGCCACCGACGGGTTGACGTCGTCACTGTTCGACGATCGGCCGATGGGACGCGCCGATCAGCTGACGGCGTTCAAGCTGCGGCAGGCGATCAGCCACCTTCGCAGGCTCGCCGCACCGATGACGGAGGTCACCGCGACTCTTGCCGCCGCAGCCGCGAGACCCGAGGACGAGCAGGTGGACGACCCGATCGCGGCTCTGCTCGGCACCTCCATCCGCCGGCGGTTCGCCGACGTCGCCGACCATGCCAGGCATGCCGCGGACGCCACCAACGGCCTGCGCGAGATGCTGACCTCGGCGTTCGAGACGAATCTCGCGCTGTCCGACGTGCACCTGAACATGATCATGAAGAAGCTCTCCGCGTGGGCGGCCATCATCGCCGTGCCCACGCTGATCACCGGCTTCTTCGGGATGAACGTGCCCTACCCCGGCTTCGGCCGCGGCGAGGGGTTCGTCATCGGGCTGGTCGTCATGGTGTCCGCCGTGATCACGCTGTACGTGCTGTTCAAGCGGAGTGACTGGCTCTGACGGTGGCGCTCAGGCGTGGACGCTGAGCCCGACCTTCTGGAACTCCTTCAGGTCCGAGTAACCGGATTTGGCCATCGCCCGGCGGAGTGCCCCGAACAGGTTCGTCCGGCCGTCGGCACTGAGCGCCGGCCCCATCAGCAGCTGCTGCAGCGGTACCTCGGCCGGACCGCATGGGGCCGCAAAACCCCTGGGCAGCACCGGATGTGCCGCGGTCGAGGGCCAGTACCAGCCGCGCGCCGGCGCCTCCGCGGCCCAGCTGAGCGGTTCGCCCAGCATCACCGCGTCCGCGCCGCAGGCGATCGCCTTGGCGATGTCGGCACTGGAATCGATGCCGCCGGCCGCGATGACGTGCACGTACCGCCCGCCGGTCTCGTCGAGGTAGGCGCGCCTGGCCGCTGCGGCATCGGCGATCGCGGTCGCCATCGGGACGGCGATCCCCAGCACGTCATCGGTGGTGGTGGTCCGGCCGTGCCCGGTCCCGACGATCACGCCGGCCGCGCCGGTCCGCATCAGGTGGGTAGCGGTCTGGTAGTTCGAGCAACCGCCGACGATCACCGGGACGTCGAGGTCGGCGATGAACGACTTCAGGTTCAGCGCGGATCCGTTGGCCTGCACGTGCTCGGCGGAGACGATGGTGCCCTGGATGATCAGCATCTCGACCCCGGCGGCGATGGCAGGGCCGGCGAGCGAAGACGCATTCTGCGGTGACAACCGGACGGCAACGGTGCCGCCGCCGTCGCGCAGTGTGCGGATCGCGTCGGACAGCAGGTCGACCGAGACCGGTGTGTGGTAGATGCGCTGGATGGAGGCGATCAACTCGTCGGGGTCGTCGGCGGCGGCGCCCTGTTCGATCAGGTTGTCGATCTCCCGCTGCGGATCCGGGTACCGGGCCCACAGTCCCTCGCCGTCCAGCACACCGAGCCCGCCGATGGCCGACACCGCTGATGCCACCGCCGGCGAGACGATGGCGTCGGAGGGCTGGGTGATCAACGGGATGTCGAACCGGTAGGCGTCGATCTGCCAGCTGGTGGAGATGTCCGACGATGACCTGGTGCGCCGCGACGGGACGATGGTGACGTCCTCGAGTTCGTACGCCGAACGGGCCGTGCGCCCCATGCCGATCTCGACCTCAGGCACCGATGCTCCTTGCAGTTGCGCGTCCGGCCGGGCAGACATGCCACGACGGGGTGTCGCGTAGAAGGGTAGGCGACCTGCCAGGCACCCACCTACCGCGACAAGAGCAGACGGACAGGTCAGCGGTCGATGTAGTTGGGCGCCTCGGAGGTGATGGAGATGTCGTGCGGGTGCGACTCGCGCAACCCCGCCGAGGTGATCCTGATCAGCTTCGCGTCCTTGAGCTGCTCGATCGTCGCCGCACCCGTGTACCCCATCGCCGCGCGCAGGCCGCCCACCAACTGGTGTGCGACGTCGGAGAGCCGGCCGCGGAACGGCACCCTGCCCTCGATGCCCTCCGGCACCAGCTTGTCGTCGGACAGCACGTCGTCCTGCGAGTACCGGTCCTTGGAATACGAGCGCGCCTCGCCACGGGACTGCATCGCGCCCAGCGACCCCATCCCCCGGTAAGTCTTGTACTGCTTGCCGGCCACGAAGATCAGCTCACCGGGCGATTCGGCGACACCGGCGAGCAGCGAGCCGAGCATCACGGTGTCCGCGCCGACCGCTATCGCTTTGGCGATATCGCCGGAGTACTGCAGGCCGCCGTCGCCGATCACCGGGACGCCCGCGGGCCGGCAGGCCTTCGATGCCTCGTAGATCGCCGTCACCTGCGGCACGCCGATGCCGGTGACCACCCGGGTGGTGCAGATCGACCCGGGGCCGACACCGACCTTGACGGCGTCGGCGCCCGCGTCGACGAGCGCCTGCGCGCCCGCCCGGGTCGCCACGTTGCCACCGACGATGTCCACCCGCGAGCCGACATCGGACCGGAGCCGGGCGACCATCTCGACGACGCGCATCGAGTGCCCGTGCGCGGTGTCCACCATGATCACGTCGATGCCCGCGTCCACCAGCGCCATCGCGCGCTTGTAGGACTCCTCGCCGACCCCGACGGCCGCCCCGCAGAGCAGCCGGCCGTCCGCGTCCTTGGTGGCGTGCGGGTACTGCTCGGTCTTGACGAAGTCCTTGACGGTGATCAGCCCGCGCAGCTTCCCGTCGCCGTCGACCAGCGGCAGCTTCTCGATCTTGTGCTTGCGCAGCAGCCCCAGCGCGGCCTCCGCGCTGACCCCGACCGGGGCCGTCACCAGCGGCATCGGCGTCATCACCTCGCGCACGGGGCGGCTCAGATCGACCTCGAAGCGCATGTCCCGGTTGGTGATGATGCCCACCAGCCGTCCCTCGGTATCGGTGACCGGGACCCCGGAGATGCGGAACTTCGCGCACAGGTCGTCGGCCTCGCGCAGGGTGGCGTCCGGCCGGCAGGTGACCGGGTCGGTGACCATCCCGGCCTCGGACCGCTTGACGATCTCCACCTGGGCGGCCTGGTCCTCGATCGACAGGTTCCGGTGCAGGACGCCGAGCCCGCCCTCGCGGGCCATCGAGATCGCCATCCGCGATTCGGTGACGGTGTCCATCGCGCTGGACAGCAGCGGCACCTGGAGCCGGATGTTGCGGGACAGCCAGGTGCTGGTGTCGGCCTCGCTGGGCACCAGGTCCGAGGCGTCGGGAAGCAGCAGCACGTCGTCGTAGGTCAGGCCGACGGTGGAGAACTTGTCGTCACTGACGGCCGGCCGATTGATCTCGAAGGGGTCCGACACCGTCGCCGACAGCACGGCGGCGCTCGGGCGGGCCGGCCGGGTGGACCCCGACAGATCTGACTGTGTGACCGACGACATGACCGACCTTCCGCTGACGCACACGACCGTTGGCCGGGCAATGGTCCGGCGAGTGTGCGTGCCCTTCATCGTAAGGGAGCCGGCTCGGCCGACCGGCAGCTGCGGCTCAGCCGGCAGGTGAAACCGCGCCGGGGGGCTGTGGCAGCGGCTCGGGACCCCCCGAGCCTGCGGGGGTGGTGGTTGCCGGCGTGCTGTCGGTCGGGCCGGTGGCGGTTGTCGTCGGCGCGGGCGCCGGTGCGGGGGCCGTCGTCCCGAACGTGCTGGAGGCAGGGGCGACGGATCCCGCGGGCACCTCGGCCGGCGGTGGCTCGACGACGACGGGCGGGGTGGGCGTCACAGGTGCTGCCGGCGCCGCGGACGTCACAGGTGCTGCCGGCGTCACCGGCGTCACCGGGGTCACCGGGGTCACCGGGGCAACCGGGGCAACCGGGGCAACCGATGACGGGGGCAGGGTCGGCGGGACGCTGACCGGCGGCGCAGATGGCCCACCGGGAGGTGGGGCAGCCACCGTGCCGACGGAGCTGACGCCGCCCGCACCGGTCGGTCCACCGACGGGGCCATTTTCTGTCTGCGACGGCGCCGGGGCGGCCGGATCCGCCAGATCGACCGGTTGCTGGCTCGGCCCGGGCACGACAGCACCGGTCTGCGGGTCTGCCAGATACGTGCCACCAGCCGGTGACGTGGCAGCGGGCGGTGCGACCGAGCGCGACGAAACAGACTTCGGAGTTCCCGATGTGGACGCGCGGCCGGCCGGAGAGGGCGTCGTCGACGACCCGTCGGCCAGCATCTGCTCAGTCATCGGGTCTGCCGTCAGCGACGTTCCGGACAGCTCACGCGGTGCGGCCACCCGCCACAACTCGTCGACCTCCTGTTGCATGCCGCTCTTGCCGTCGACATCGGCGACCCTGCCCAGCTCGACCGCAGCACGGAGCAGCGCCAGTTGCGCCTGTTGCGGATCGCCGGCGGCAAGGGCAACCGTCGCCTCGTCGAGCGCCTGCCGCACATGGTCCCGGGAGGCGACCGACACGGCCCGGTCCGGCCATAGCATCTGGGTGATGCCCCACAGCGCGGAATCCTGGTCGGCGTCCTTCGACCCCACCGTGGCCGACCCGATCAGCAACGCCACGATGGCGGCGGCGATCGAGAGCGCCGGGCGCAGGGACCGTTTCCGCTCCGCCGTGCCGCTGGCGACGGCGTCCGCCGCGCGGCGCACAGATGGGACAGGCGGCAAGGGCTCGGACGCGAGTTCGTAGCGCCAGGTCTGGAAAAGCTCGGCCAGCGGATCGGCAGGCGGCCGGTCCACGGTCCCGGCGGACGGACGGCCAGCGTGCTTGCTGTGCAGCGTGTGTCGCGGGCGACCGAACGGTCCGGCTGACTGACGACCCGCCGAATGACGACCCGACGGGCCGACGTGGTGGTCATTCCGTTCGGGGGACACGGGATCGCCGGCCGCGATGCTGTCGATCAGCCTGTCGTCGGCGAACACCACATCCAGGTCGACCAGCGGCGAATCCTGGTCGGCCCGGTGGGAACCGGGTCGCTGGGCCATCACACGAGCTGTTCGGACAATGCCGCGTCGGCCGCGAGGAGATGCCGGAGCTTGGCGAGGGCACGGTGTTGCGCGACCCGGACCGCACCGGCCGTCATGCCGAGTGCTTCGGCGGTCTCTTCAGCGCTGAGCCCGACGACGACTCGGAGCCGCAGGATCTCCTGCTGCGTCTCGGGTAGGCCGCCCAGCAGGTCGTCAACGATCAGCGCCGTGGTCAGCGCGACGACGCTCTGCTCCGGCCCGCGCTCGGTCGAGGGCCCATCGGGGACCTCGGCCATCGGCATCGACCGTGACCGGCCCGCGACGCGGTGAGCGTCGGCCACCTTGTGTGCGCAGATGCCGTAGACGAAGGCGAGGAAGGGCTTGCCCTCGCGCCGGAAGGTCGGCAGCGCCGTGAACACGGCCATGCACACCTCCTGAGCGACGTCATCGGCGGACGACAGGGAACGGTGTCCTGCGGACATTCGGGAACGGCAGTAACGGACAACAACCGGATGAATACGTCCCAGTACGCGCTCCACAGCCACAGCGTCACCGTTGACGGCCCGGTCGACCAGGTCGTCAAGGTCGCTGGAGTCGGTCGCGTCCTGTGACTGCTTCATCGCCTTCGGCGGCTCCCCCGTTACATGCCGTGCCCGGGTGCTCACCCCGGAACGCCCAGCAATGGCGGGACGCAGATGCGTCGCCACCCGCGCAGCGACCACATCGTACCCAGCGCCCGCAACCTGCGTCCGCACGACCGTGACCGCCGCGCGGCGTCCCGGCCCGTGCTGAGCGCTTCGCCACGTCAGTGCTCCGGATGGTCAGCGCCTCGAGAAGTCGACTCGCGGGGTCTCATCGGGCGGAACGACTCGGGCGGTCGATTCGCGCGGATCGCGCCGGAGTGATCGAACAGTGAGGCAGCGGTCAGGCGACGAACCCGCGACGGAAACCGAGAGCGACGGCCTGCGCACGGTCGCGGGCACCGAGCTTGCGGAACAGCCGGCGCGCGTGGGTCTTGACGGTGTCCTCCGACAGGAACAGCTCGCGGCCGATTTCGCCGTTCGACTGGCCCTGGCTCATCCCCCGCAGCACCTGCATCTCACGCTCGGTCAGCGGTGCCTCGCCGTCCATGGAGTCGCGCATCGCCGGCAGTCGCGGGGTCGTCAGGGTGTCGGCGAGCGCCGCGACGATTTCCGGCTGTGTTGCGTCCCACCGAAGGAAACCCCTTGCGCCGCAGGCAATGGCAGCCGCAATGGACGCCGTGTCGTCGGGCGATCCGAAGACGATGACCACCGCCGTCGGATGGATGGCCAGCAGGCGCCGGGTCGCCTCGATGCCGCTGGTCAACGCGCGTTGGGTGCCGATCAGCACCACGTCCGCCGCCTGCCGGCCGTAGCGCGACAGCAACTCGTCGCCACTGGCGACGCAGTCGATCCCCTCGACGGACGGAACCGCTCCCATCACCCTTGTCAGACCATCACGAGCGCTACGGCGCTCGTCGCAAATCAACACGCTTGTCACGTGACTCCCCCTGCGGACGGTGTGGACGGTACTTGCACTGCAACCGATGCCGGCCCATCGAACCCCTGAGCGCCGGCACGACAACGAAACGATCCCCAACGGGGACCGACTGCACTGAGATCATCGGACGACGGAACTATCACTGCGGAGAGTAGTCGACCGCTCACCTTTAGACATCTTCGGGTGCCTCTTCGGCGTTGCGCCAAGACGTGACCGGTACCACATCGCCTGCCGGGTGCCACCGCCGACCCACCCCTTGGTGGGGCTGTCCCGAGCCCGTCATCAAGATCGACAAATTTCATGATCAAGGTCTTGTCGGGTGGCCCCAACCGCTCTACTGTCTGGAGATCAACAACGCCGGGATCAGCGCGGATCCTGCTTCCGAACGGCGAATCCCCAGGCGCCACCGCAGTCCTCGGACCGCGGGCCGCGCCCGGTGGGAGGAGCCGAGACGCCCACCGCGCCCCGATCCCCGGCACGGTAGGACCTCCGGTTTCCGGGTCACAACAGACCCGGCCCCGGGAGCGCTGTTCGGTACGGCTCTCGCCCTGGCTCGATTCGTCGGGGCATTGATCGCTAGCGAGGGGATCCACGTGGCTGACACCAGACGCCTGCCAGGCCCGAACGCCGATCTGTGGGACTGGCAACTGCATGCGGCGTGCCGCGGAATGGCCAGTTCGTACTTCTTCCACCCCGAGGGCGAGCGCGGACCGGCCCGGGCACGCCGCGAGGCGCAAGCGAAGGCCGTCTGCTTCGAGTGCCCGGCGATGGCCGCGTGCCGCGCCCATGCACTGCAGGTGCACGAGCCGTACGGGATCTGGGGCGGATTGTCCGAGGGCGAGCGTGCTCAGATGCTGACGCTGGCCGCCGCTCACTGAGTTTCTATCGCACTCGGGTGTACCCGTCAGGGTCCGCCGACATCGTCCGGACGGCGGCAGCACGCGATAGCTACTCCGCGAAGGGACCACCGTCCGGCCTGCCATCACTCGATCGTAGTGGTCCGATAGGCAGTTTGCGCACCAATGGATGACGGCCATCCGTACCCCTCAGTGATCGCATCCGTCCTGCCTGATCGCGCGCATTCTTGTGCTACGACGCTTCGAAGGTGGGCGAACGCATCGAGGCGGGCGGATCCCGTGGGAACCGCCCGCCTCGATTGTTGCCTGTAGGCACGTCGGCACAACGACACAGCACACCGACACAGCTGGCGGCAGGCGCGTGTTCAGCGCCCGATCAGCTCATCAGTGCGAGTGGCCGTGATGCCCGCCGTTGGACTCCGGCTCGTCCTGCTTGATCTCGACGACGGTGCTCTCGGTGGTCAGCACCATGCCGGCGATCGATGCGGCGTTGGAGACCGCCGCCTTGGTGACCTTGACCGGATCAATGATGCCGGCCTCGACCATGTCGACGTACTCGCCGGTGTTCGCGTCGTAGCCCTTGCCGACCGTCAGCTCGGCGATCTTGGAGACCACGACAGCGCCCTCCTGGCCACCGTTCGCGGCGATCCAGAACGCAGGCGACGACAGTGCGCGGCGCATGATCGCGACGCCGGTCGACTCGTCGCCGGTCAGCTCGGCTTCCAGATCGGCCAGTTTCGCCGACGCATGCACCAGCGCGGACCCGCCGCCGGCGATGATGCCCTCGGCAACGGCGGCCTTGGTGGCGTGCACCGCATCCTCGATGCGGTGCTTGCGTTCCTTGGCCTCGATCTCGGTGGCTGCGCCGACCTTGATCACCGCGACGCCGCCGGCCAGCTTGGCCAGCCGCTCCTGCAGCTTCTCGCGGTCCCAGTCGGAGTCGGTGGTCTCGATGTCCTTGCGCAGCTGGGCGGCACGCTCGGCGACCGCCTCGCGGGAGCCGCCGCCATCGACGACCGTGGTGTCGTCCTTGGTGACGGTGACCCTGCGCGCGGTACCCAGCACCTCCAGGCCGACGTCGGACAGCTTGAGGCCGACCTCGGAGGAGACGACCTCGGCACCGGTGACGATCGCCAGGTCCTGGATGAACGCCTTGCGCCGGTCACCGAAGAACGGCGACTTGACCGCGACGACCTTGAAGGTCTTGCGGATGGCGTTGACGACCAGGGTCGAGAGAGCCTCGCCCTCGACGTCCTCGGCGATGATCAGCAGTGGCTTGCTCTCGGCGAGCACCTTCTCCAGCAGCGGCAGCAGGTCGGCGAGCGCGGAGATCTTCTCTCGCACCAGCAGCACCAGGGTGTTCTCCAGAACCGCCTCACCGGCCTCCGGGTCGGTGGCGAAATACGGAGAGACGTAACCTTTGTCGAACTGAACGCCGTCGGTGTACTCCAGCTCGGTGCCGAGACCGGAGTGCTCCTCGACGCTGACGACGCCGTCCGCGCCGACCTTCTCGAGCGCTTCGCCGAGCAGGTCGCCGATCAGCGGGTCGCGGGATGCGATGGTGCCGACCTGCGCGATGGCCGCACGGTCGCCGGCCACCGGGGTCGCCCACTCGGTGAGCAGCTCGTTGACCCGGTCCGCGGCCTGGGTGATGCCGGAGCGCAGCGCCAGCGGGTTCGCGCCGGCGGTGACGTTCCGCAGGCCCTCGGCGATGATCGCCTGGGTGAGGATCGTGGCGGTGGTGGTGCCGTCACCGGCCACGTCGTTGGTCTTGGTGGCGGCGGTCTTGACGAGCTGGGCGCCGAGGTTCTCCTGCGGGTCGTCCAGGTCGATGTCACGGGCGATCGTCACGCCGTCGTTGGTGATGGTCGGGCCGCCGAACTTCTTGTCGAGCACGACATAGCGGCCGCGCGGGCCGAGGGTGACCTTGACCGCGTCGGCGAGCTTGTCGACGCCGCGCTGCATCGCAGCGCGGGCTTGGGTATCGAAGCTGATCTGCTTCGCCATGGTGTTGTCCAGTCCTTGGATGTCTCGGGTGGATCGAGTCAGGTGGATCGAGTCAGGTGTGTGGAGCCGCCTGGTACGACCGTGCCCCGACAGCCCGCGGGTGCGGGCCGCCGGGGCACGGGTCGAACGTCAGCGTGTGACCGGCTGCAATCGGTCTGCCGAGATATCCAGCAGGTCAACGGCGGCCGGTCGGTGTCACTTGGCGACCTTGGCCAGCACGTCACGCGCGGAAAGGAGCAGGTACTCCTTGCCGCTGTACTTGACCTCGGTGCCGCCGTACTTGGAGTAGATGACCACGTCGCCTTCGACGACGTCGATCGGAATGCGCTTGCCGTTGTCGTCGTAACGACCCGGGCCTACTGCAAGGACGGTGCCCTCCTGGGGCTTCTCCTTGGCGGTGTCAGGAATGACGATGCCGGACGCGGTCGTCGTCTCAGCCTCGTTGGCCTGGACGAGGATCTTGTCCTCGAGCGGCTTGATGTTCACGCTCGCCACGGTGTGACCTCCCCCTTCTGGGGTTCGACTCTGTGACAGCGCCTTTCGGCCCTGCCGACGGGTTTGACTTCTCGGGTGCCCGGCGAGGATCGGGCCCGTCGTCGCGGGTGCCGGGCCGTCACTGTGCCGTTCGACTAGCACTCTAGCCATGCGAGTGCCAGGTCTCAACCACCGGACCGGGTTTGTCCGTTCAACCGGGGTCGGGGCACGTCGCTGTGCGTGGGCTGCGCATGCGTGCGGTGCGGCGGCCCCACCGCGGTCGGCTCTCACCACCGGCGAGCGCCGCACCCCGACGCTGTGACGCCCTGGGTCGGCCAGGCGCTGTGACGCCTTGGCGCAGCCGGGCGATCCGACGACTCGGCGCAGCCGGGCGCTCGAGCTCGGGTCAGCCGGGCGCTGCCGACGCCTCGGGTCAGCCGGGCGCTGCCGACGCCTCGGGTCAGCCGGCAGTGGCGTCGTGCAGGCCGTCGCGGAGGCGGTGCACCGCAGCGAGCGCGGCGGTCAGCGTCCCGTTCGCCTCGTGACCGGTGTACCACTCGTTGTTGGCGCTGATCTCCATCCGGTCGAGTGCCGCCTGCGCGACCATCCGGCGGCCGGGCGTCAGCTCGGTGTCGACATGGTGCAGCCAGCCGCGGAGCCCGACCTCGTCGGCGGCGCCATCGAGCAGGGTGGGATCGTTCGCCGCCAGCAGCAGGGCGATCGCGGCAATCGCGGTGTCCACCTCATCGGCGGTCAGGTGCGAACTCGCACTGACCACCGTGCGGACGGTCTTGGACAGCCGGTCACCCGTCCGACCGTCGGTTGCCTGCCGCAATTCGCTCAGCAGGGCAGCCGCGGCCTCGGTGTACAGGAAGGCATTGGCATTGTGCGCAGTCTTGGCGCTCATCGTTGAACTCCTCTGATCCGCTGGGCCCGTCAGGTCGCGGACGACCATCGACAGGGTAAGGCCAAACCCGGTGAAAGGGCACAAAAAGGGCACTTAAGGACGGCCTCCGGCGGTCCTGAGTCACACCGTGCTGCTGAGCCCCCGGTACAGCGTCTCCAGCAGCGCGCGGTAGCTGCGCTCTGGGTCCGGGACCTTGATCATGCCCTTGATCTCGAGCTGAACGGCGCCGTGCACCGCACTCCAGATCTGTTGTGCCACCTCATGAGCGTCGCCGTCACGAAGGGCGCCACCGACCATTCCGTAACGCACGTGCCCGACCAGCTCCCCAAAGGATGCCTCGGCGAACGGCCCGACCTGAGGGGACTGCGCCTCCTGATGGATCGCATTGTCGAACATGGCCAGATAGTGCGCCGAGTTACCGAGAGCGAACAGTCGATACCGCAAGCCCGCGTTCATCAACCGCTCCGAAGGATCCGACTCCCCCCGCGCCTCGATGGCGGCTCGGAGAGCCTGAAAACCACGAATCAGCAGCGCGTCGACGAGGCCGTCCTTGCCGCCGAAGCGGTTGTAGATACCCATCGGCGCGACGCCCGCCTCCACCGCGACCGCGCGGACGGTGACCGCTTCGGGTCCTTCATGGACCAGGACCCGTTCGGCCGCGTCGATCAGTGCCTGTTCGACGTCGCGGCTGGGGGTGCGGCTGGGTGCGGCCGTGGCCGGGCTGTTTCGGGACGGCCCACTTCTCGACTGCATCGTCGCATTCTCCCCCGACCGCTCGAAGACCTGGTCAGCCGCCTGTCGCCGTGATAGAACGTTGTTCTACATTCGTAGCACGACGTTCTACAAGGAGACCTCATGGCGCTGCCTCTGCAATCGACCGGGCCTGTGCTCGACGTGCCGGCACCGGCCGACCCGACCCGCTCACGGCGGTGGTGGGGGCTGGCCGCGATCGGCCTCTGCGTCCTGCTCGTGGGCATCGACAACACGATCGTCAACGTTGCCCTGCCGACCATCGGCCGGGAACTGGACGCCTCGACGAGCGATCTGCAATGGATCGTCGACGGCTACACGCTGGTCTTCGCCACTCTCCTGCTGCTCGCGGGTCACCTCGGCGACCGGTTCGGCCGCCGCCGGATGCTGCTCACCGGACTCGTCCTGTTCGGCCTCACGTCGGTCGCGGCATCGTTCGCCGGGTCCGTCGGTCAGCTGATCGCCGGCCGGGCCGCCATGGGCGCCGCCGCCGCGCTGATCTTCCCCGCGACCCTCGCGCTGCTCGTTTCGCTCTTCCCCGATCGACGTGAACGTGCCGCCGCCATCGGGATCTGGTCCGGCATCACCGGCCTGTCTGTCGCCCTCGGGCCGGTCACCGGTGGATTGCTCGTCGAGCATTTCTCCTGGTCAGCGGTATTCCTGGTGAACGTGCCGCTGGTCCTGATCGCCTGTGTCGCGGTGGCCCTGCTCATCAAGGAGTCGCGTGATCCCGCGCCCGGCCGGTTCGATCCGATCGGCGCATGCGGCTCGATGATCGGGATCGGGCTGCTCGTCTGGACCATCATCGAGGCACCGGTAAATGGTTGGACGTCTCCCGCGACGGTGCTCGGACTGGCGGGCGCCGTTGTTGCCCTGGCTCTGTTCGTGTGGTGGGAGACGCGGCGAGCCGACCCGCTGTTCGACGTCACCCTGTTCGCGAACGCACGCTTCTCCGCCGCGAGCGGGGCCATCGCGGCCGCGTTCTTCGGCCTGTTCGGGTTCATCTTCCTGATCACCCAGTACTTCCAGATCGTCCGGGGTTACGGCGTTCTCGAGGCGGGGTTCGCCACCCTCCCGTTCGCGGTGGTGATCGGGTCGCTCTCACCGGTCGCGATCGTGGCGATGAAGCGATTGGGAACGACGGTCGTCGTGAGCACTGGCCTCGCGCTGATGACCGCCGGGTTCCTGCTGGCGGCCGGGTCCGGGGCCGATTCGGCGTACTGGGGACGGATTGTCGCCTCGATGACATTGATGGCCGCCGGGTTGGCCTTCACCGCCGGGCCGGCGACCGAGGCGATCATGGGTGCGCTGCCGGGCAGTCGAGCCGGTGCGGGGTCCGCCGTCAACGACACCACCAGGGAGGTCGGCGGCACGCTCGGCGTCGCGATCGTCGGATCGGTCATGAACTCCATCTACGCCGGGCGACTCGTCGACGCGCTCAATGGCACGTCCCTCTCGGCGGACGACGTCACGGCCGCGAGTCGTTCGGTGTCGGCCGGCTTCCAAGCGGCGACGCTGGTCCCGCCGGCGGAAGCCGGGGTCGTCGTGCAGGCGACGTCCCAGGCATTCCTCGACGGGATGACGGCCGGTTCGCTGGTCGCAGCCGCGGCGACCGGCGCGGCGGCGATCGCTGTGCTGGTGTTCCTGCCGGCTCGGCACCGCGATCCGGTCTGAGATTCCCGATCCGGTCTGAGATTCCCGGAAAGCCCAGCTCTCCGCCCACCCGTGCCGCTCGGAATCCGCCCACCTGTCCGCTGCAGCCCGGACGGGTGGGCGGACACTGCTGCCGGGCGCCGGTTCGGACGGCGGGCGCCCGGGTACCGCTGACCGTCAGCTGGTCGCCGCTTCGGTGAGCCCGGCGCTCGCAGAAGCCCACCGGGCCGGACCTCGGCCTCACCCGGAGGGACAGGTCACGGAGACGTTGCTGCCCATCATCGGGCTGGTCCTCGGGGTGCTTGCAGTACGACCTCGATCTCGAGGAGGCATTGCTGGAGCGCAGGTCTCAGGCCTCGACCAGGCAGCTCGAGCAACTGCCCGAGGGGGACGACCAGCCGACCGACAGGGGGCCATCGGCAACCGGGCCATCGGTAACCGGGCCATCGGGAACCGGGCCATCGGGAACCGGACCATCGGAACCGGCCATCGGAACCGGGCCATCGGCAACCGGGCCATCGGCAACCGGGCCATCGGCAACCGGGCCATCGGGAACCGGGCGTCCCGCAACGTCCTGATCGGTGCGCACCCGCTGGGCGGCCAGGTGGTCAACCGACAGGGGCGACCGCCTCGCGGCAAACGTGAACGACGGAAACAGGCAGGCCGGGGTCCCCGGTGAGTAGTTCGTCGGACGGTTGGCCACCGGCCGCGACCACGTGCGCACCGACCGCGGCGACCATCGCGCCGTTGTCCGTGCACAGTCCCGGACGCGGAACTCGCAACACGAGACCTGCCGCGTCGCAGCGTTGCTGAGCCAGTTCACGCAGTCGTTTGTTGGCTGCCACACCGCCTGCAATGACCACGGTGTCAATGTGCTGTTCACGTGCAGCGCGGACGGTCTTCGCCGTCAGGACGTCGACCACTGCTTCCTGGAACGACGCGCACACGTCGGGGACGTCGATGACTCGACCGGCCCGCTCGGCGGCTTCCACGTGTCGCGCGACCGCCGTCTTCAGCCCGGAGAAGGAGAAGTCGTACGGCGAGTCGCGGGGACCGGTCAGGCCGCGGGGGAACCGGACGGCCGTCGGATCGCCGTCAGCGGCGAGTTTGTCGATGACGGGGCCACCCGGGTATCCGAGACCGAGCAGCCGAGCCACCTTGTCGTAGGCCTCACCCGCTGCATCGTCGACGGTCGTTCCGATCTCGGTGATATCGCCCGCCAGATCGTCCACCCGCAGGAGTTGGGTGTGACCGCCCGAGACCAGAAGCGCCAACGCCGGTGTCGGCAGAGCGCCGTGTTCGAGAGTGTCTGCGGCGACGTGTCCGGCGAGATGATTGACGCCGTAGAGCGGCACATCCCAGGCGGCGGCGTAGGCCTTCGCCGCCGCAACGCCGACCAGCAGCGCGCCGGCGAGTCCGGGGCCACAGGTGACCGCCACCGCACCGACGTCACTGGGGTCCACCCGAGCATCAGCGAACGCGGCGTGCACTGTGGCGGTCATCGCCTCGAGATGGGCGCGGGATGCGATCTCGGGTACGACGCCGCCGAACCGTGCGTGCTCATCCTGACTGGAGGCCAGTGCCGACCCGAGCAATTCCGGCGCTGCTTCGGTGATTCGGACGAGGCCGACACCTGTTTCATCACAGGAGCTCTCGATTCCCAGCATGATGGTGCCGACGGCCTGGTTCGCGGCTCGGCCGTTCTGCTGCGGACCCGCGAGCGACGTCATCGCGGCCGCGCCATCGTGTACGCATCAGCACCGCTCGGGCGGTAGTACCTGCGACGAATGCCGACCATGGTGAAACCCTCCGAGGTGTACAGCGAGATGGCTGGGACGTTGTCCGTCCGCACTTCCAGCAGCAGGCGACGCGACCCTGCGACGGAAATCAGATGACGCAACAGTTTCCGCCCGATACCGGCACCCTGCGAAGTCGGGCGCACGCCGATCGTGTGCACCTCGGCCTCGTCCTGCATCAGCGCCAGACCCGCATAGCCGTCGATGACGCCGTCGGCATCGCGGTGTACGACGTAATGGTTGCCCGCTTCCAATTCCGACGCGAACATCTCCCAGTTCCACGGCGAGTCACCCGGAAACAGGATCTCCTCGAGTCCGACCAACGCGGGAATGTCGGGCCATTCCAGAAGTTCCAGTCCGGGAGTAACAACGGGTGGCTCCTCACGGCGCAGCACCGCCATCACCGGCCCAGTACCGATTTGCGCGCGCCAGGCTCGGTCGCGTCCGGCCGGCGGAGATACAGCGGCTTCAGCGGTCCTGGCACCGCTCCGGTCAGCAAAGGCACCGCGGCCCGCTCGACCAGGCCCAGTGCTATCGAGTGCCGGGCTGTTTCGCGCCGAGCGGCGCCCCTCTCATCGGGGGTACCCGGTTGGTTGCTTGCGCCCAGCGTGCCGGCGGACAGCCGGATCGGGTCGAAGGACGGCGTGCGGTCACCGTCGAGCAGGCCCATCCCTGCGCCGGTGATGTAGGTCGGCGCCACACCGTTCTCGCTCAGCAGGTTCGCGACTCCGGCGGGCTTGTGAACGAGCGGACCGAGGACCCTGCTGCCGTCGGCCCGGTACACCGACAGGTACACCTCGCGGCGCCGGGCGTCCGTCACGACGATCAGGTCCCCGGGCAGCGGCGCCATCGACGTCGCCACCGCATCGTGACTGGGCACCCCATGGACAGGTATCCCCAGCCCGTCGCCCAGGGCGACCGCGGTCGCGACGCCGACCCGCAGTCCGGTGAAGGGGCCTGGGCCCACACCGACCACGACGCCTGCCAGGTCCCGCAGCGTCCCGCCGGCCTTCGACAGGGCCGCCAGCGCCAGCGGCATCAAACGCTCCGCGTGGGCGAAGGGATCGGTCACCACCTCCTGCGCGAGCAGAGCACCCGGCCGGGTCGCGGCGTTGCCCAGAACCGCACCAGCCTCGAGGGCGGCGATGATCTCGCGCGGTTCGCGCAGCCGGACGACGCCGGCGGTGACCGACGGCGTCGAGGTGTCCAGAGCGAGAACGAGCACGGTGAACCATCCTACGTTCGCGGTGCCCGGCCCTGGATCGAACGAGAAAGACGCTGTCCTGGGCGGCTGGCTCCGCTGGGATTCACCCCGAGGGCGAGCAAGCGATCCCGATAAGCTTTGTGCGACAGACAACCAGCCCGAACCCGTTCGACGACCCGCCTGTCGCCCGTCGAAGCCAGGAGGTGCGACGTGTCCGGACAGGTAACACTGGCCGACGTGGCGCGCTGGGCAGGTGTGTCGCTCGCCACGGCGTCGCGAGCGCTTCATGGCGGGGCCGGGCGAACCGTCGGACCGGACCTCCGCGCCCGGGTGAGAGCCGCAGCCGCTGAACTCAACTACTCGCCGAACGCCAATGCCCGCGCGATCGTGCGAGGCACAACCACCACCGTGGGTTTGATCGTCCATGACATCGCAGACCCGTCCGCCGCTGCGCTCGCGTCCGGAGTCATGGCAGCGGCAGCCGAACGCGACCTGATCGTCACCATCGCGTCGACGCTGTCGGATCCGTTCATCGAGATCCGCCACGTTGAGGCACTCCGTCGACAGCGGGCGAGGGCCGTCATCCTGGCCGGGTCCCGGTTCAACGACGTCGAGTCCGCGGCACGGCTCGCTGAGGAGCTCCTCGGGTTCTCGGTCGGGGGTGGACATGTCGCGGTCATCGGCCAGAACAGCCTCCCGCTGAACACGATCGCCATCGACAATGTCGGGGGCGCAGCACGTCTCGCGCGTTCTCTGGTGTCGCTCGGCTACCGGCGATGCGCCGTGTTGGCCGGCCCCGAGTCGCTGATGACCTCGGAGGACAGACTGTCCGGCTTCCGGCGGGGTTGGGAGACTGCAGGCCTCGTCCTTCCGGAAGAGAACGTCATCGGCGCTCAGTTCACCCGCGACGGAGGGTATGTCGCGATGACCGAACTCCTGGACAGGGAGTTCGACGTGGACGTCGTTTTCGCGGTGAACGACGTGATGGCCGTGGGTGCGACCGCGGCGCTGCGGGACCAGGGTTACCGCGTCCCGGAGGACATGGCAGTCGCGGGCTTCGACGACATCTCGACCCTGCGCGACGTTCGCCCTGCGCTCACCACGGTGCGCCTGCCACTCGTCGAAATTGGCCGTCGCGCACTCGATCTCGCGCTGGACCATCCATTGCGAGGCGAGGACGACAGCGCCCCGGTCGTGGTGACCGTGTTGGGCGACGTGGTCATCCGTGACAGCACGCCACCGAGAGACACGGGGCGCCCGACCGGCGCCTGACGTCCTGGTCGACGTTGGGCCTGCGCGAGCGGCTCGGCCCGCACGTTCCACCCGCTTCTTGTTCATCAGGCAATGACGTTTCTTGTTCATCAGGCAATGACGCGGACGCGCGGACCCGCGGTGAGTGGCACCAACGGGCCTGGCCGCGAGGACTCCGAGGACCGCGGCGAGAGCGCCGAGAAGCAGTGCCGCAACGTCAGACCGCAGAGCGCGCACCGAACAGACGGTGGCCTCAGCAGCGACACCGACGACTGCCACGGGAGCCAGCACCGCCAGAGCCGCACAGAAACGACGAATCGGCGACCGAAATGCCTGCCGCGCACAACCGACCTGGGTGGGTTGGCGCCATTTCCCGACGTCCACGGTCACCTCCCGGACATGCCGAACAGAACGAATGTGGAGCCTCGCGCAACTTGCTCACCGAGCGGTATTTCCGAGACGAACCGATCTCAATGACTCTTTGACAATAGGCCGGTATCCACGGTCTCGCTGCGATCGGCGAGGTTATCCACAATTTCGAGGTTATCCATCGACCGTCGGTGCGAAAGACCAGCTCGCACCGGAGTTGTCCACATCAGATTGTCTTGCCTGCAACAGATGTCGTACTCTCATGCTATGGGCGCGCGTGACCGACTGACACTGCGAGCACCTCTTGTGCCCAGCAGATAAAGGTTCCGGCCTCACCATCTACACCGCCGCGTCCCATCACAAGGATCTGCCCGCTCACAGCTCCTGGCCACGGAAATACCCTTCGCTCGTCTCATTGATTTTTGGTGGGGTAGGTGGACCGGTGATTTCCGGGGAAATGGGGGGTTGTCGGTGGTCGCTGTTACGGTTTTTTGTATGGGTGATGCGGATGTGTTCGGGGCGGCGGTGGCCGGGGTGGCCGCTGCGCGGGCGGCGGTGACCGCCCTGCCGGGTACCGGGTGGTGCCGGGTGTCCGGTCCGGGGTTGCTGACCCTGGCCGGGCAGGTCGAGCAGTTGGCCCGGCTGGTCGGGGCGGTACAGATCGCACTGGCCGGTCAGCTCGACACCCGTGGGGTCGCCGCGGCGCACGGCTGCGCGTCGACGGCGGCGTTGCTGCGGAACACCCTGCTGATCTCCCAGGGCGAGGCCAGGGCCCGGGTCGCCGCGGCCGGGGCGACCCTGCCGCGGGTGCACCCGTCCGGGGCGATCAGCGCCCCGCTGCTGCCGGTGCTGGCCGCCGCGGTCAGCACCGGCACGATCGGGGTGGAGCAGGCCAGGGTCACCGTGGCCACGATGACCAAACTGCCCGCCGGGGTCGATGAGCAGACCCGGGAGCTGTGCCAGCGGTTGCTGGTGGACAACGCGGTCCTGACCGAGCCGGTCCCGTTCGCGGTGTTCGCCAGGATGGTCGCCGCCAGTTGCGACCCGGACGGGGACCTGGACCCCACCCCACCCGGGGACAAGGTGGAACTGTCCCTGGGCACCCGTAACCCCTCGACCGGGATGACCCGGCTCACCGGGCAGCTGGACGACCTCGGGGTGGAAACCCTGTCCCAGGCCATCACCGGGCTCGCCCGCCCGATCCCCGGCACCGACGGCGGCCCCGACCCCCGATCCGCAGCGACCCGCCGCGGGCACGGCCTGCTGGAAGCGTTACGCCGCTACCTGGACAACGCCCAGGCCCCGGTCACCGGCGGCGAGCAACCCCACATCACCGTCACCATCGACCTGCACGCCCTGCGCACCGGGACCGGCACCGGCACCCTGGAACACGGCGGCCCGATCAGCGCCGCCCAGGCCCGCGCCCTGGCCTGCGACGCGAAAATCATCCCCGCCGTGCTCGGCTCACCCTCCCAAGTCCTCGACATCGGCACCGCCACCCGCGTGTTCCCCGCCGCGATCCGCCGCGCCATCACCCTGCGCGACAAAGGCTGCACCTGGCCCGGCTGCGACCGCCCACCGGCCTGGACCGACGCCCACCACGTCCAACACTGGGCCACCGGCACCGCCCCCACCGCCTACCACAACGCCGTCCTACTCTGCCGACACCACCACACCCACATCCACCACGGCCACTGGACCATCCACTTCCACCCCGACGGCACCCCCGAATACACCCCACCACCCTGGATCGACCCGACCCAAACCCCCCGCCGCAACACCCACCACCACACCACCCAACAACTCCGCACATGAGGCGGGTAGCGCTGAACAACGGAGGAGTGGCTGTCGCTCCGACGACCGCAATTGACAACCGCGGGTGTTGCGTCAGCTCCGCGCCCATCGGCGAGCACTCATCCAGCGCCGGGGCCGCTCGGCTCGTGGTTCACTCGCCATGCCTCCATTGGCGCGCATCCGATTGCCGGTTCAGAGCGAGCCGTATTTGCGACGACGCCTTTCTACAGCGGTCATCACCTGCCGACGTGGGTCGCACTGCTCCTGGCGGATCGTCAACTGCTCGTCATCGGTCGAAAGCTGGGCGAGGTGAATCGACGACCCGTCCCCCCGGCCGACAACAGAGCAGGCCGACCGAGCGCCCGAATGCGTGCAGGGGGCGACCGACAGAGGGGCGACCGACAGGCGGGCGACTCGGCGACCTTGCTCTGAAAGCGCCCGTCACACTCCCGTAAGGCATCTGCTCTTGATCGTTACGCCATCAGTGCGGTGTCCTGAAACCAACGCACAGCATCCGCCGCCGGCGGGGTGTCCGATCAGCGCTGGAGTTTCCGATGACCGAATTAGACAGCCGTCCCACGAGCAAACCCAAGTCGCGGAAGAAGGTCATCTGGTCAGCAGTCGCGGTGGTCCTCGTCATCGGGCTCGCCGTCGGGCTCGCGCTGTTCCAGCCATGGCGGCTGTTCACTCGCAGCACCGTCGACGAAGCCCTTCCCGTTGCAGTTGCCGGTGCCGCCGCCGCCACCGCACCGTCCGCCGCCGCCGCACCGGGCGCCACCGCACCGGGCGAGGGCACGGGCGCGGGCGCAGCAACGACTCCGCCCTCTGCCGCCGGAACCACGCCCCCTGCTGCCGGACAACCCGCAGCCGAAACGACACCCAGCGAACCACCTGCAACCGCACCGGTTGTTCTCGCAACGGGCAGCTTCGTCGACGGCGAGCACGCCACCACTGGCACGGCGAGCGTTCTCCAACTCCCTGACGGCTCGAGATACGTTCGCCTGGAGGGTTTCTCCACCAGCGACGGCCCTGACGTCCAAGTCTGGGTGACCGACCAGCAAGCCGGCGGCGACGACTGGGGCAAGTACGACGACGGTCGCTACGTCGAGTTGGGCGCGCTCAAGGGCACCGACGGAAACCAGAACTACGCAGTGCCTGCCGACGCCGACCTCTCCGGCCTGACGTCGGTCGTCATCTGGTGCGATCGGTTCAATGTCGCTTTTGGCTCCGCCGCCGTCAAGCTGTGATCAGCCGAAGTCCTCGGGGTTGAATGCTTTCCGTTCGACCAACACCAACCAGTTGCCGGCGTTGTCGCGAATCACCGCTTCCACCCCATACGGTCGGTCTGCCGGCTCCTGCAGGAATTCGACACCTTTCTCGACGAGTTCCTGGTGGGTCTTGCGGCAGTCATCGACGCGTAGCCCGAGACCGCCCAATTGGCCTTTGTCCAGCTGGCGGCGGAAGAACCCGGCCGCTTCCTCATCGAGCGGCGGGCCCGGCACCATCAGCGTCAGTTCGAGTTCCGGCTGGTCGGGGAGGTTGATCGTCAGCCACCGGTAGCCGTCGCCCATCGAGACGTCGGTGTTGACGACGAAACCGAGCTTGTCGACGTAGAAGTCGCGGGTCGCGTCCTGGTCGAGGCAGTACACGGTCGTCAGGGACACATTGGTGATCATGGAACGACCGTAGAGACAGCGGAGCAATGAAGGCTTCTCTCAAATTGCGGACACGACGATCACGCGTCTGAGCCGGGCCGAGAGGGACCGGTGGTGCCGGGATCCAGCACTCCGCACATGAACAGATAACAGCCCGGTACCCGAGGTCCCCCGGCGGCCGCCCACCTGTTCCGATACTCGGTCGGCGTCTCCCCGACAACCTCCCGGAACCGCATCGAGAACGACCCGAGGCTCGAGAAGCCGACCGCCGTGCAGACCTCCGTCACGGTCAGGTTCGCCAACCGCAGCAGATCCTGCGCCCGCTCGATCCGCCGCCGGGTCAGGTAGCGGATCGGCGTCTGGCCATAGGTGGCGGCGAAGCAGCGGACGAAGTGGTACTTCGAGACACCGGCGACCGCCGCGACCGCGTCCAGCGCGAGCGGCTCGCTGTACCGCGTGTCGATGTGATCCCGCGCCCGCCGCAGGTGCGGCAGCAGATCCTCGGGCACCGCAGTCCGGGACGCCGTCATCCTGAGCAGTCTGGCCCGGTGCGGACCGCAGGTCGAACTGCCATCGGCTCTGCCCCCCACGTGCATGCACGGGCCTCGGCACCCAGTCTCGTCAAGCGGAACCCGATTGGCCCGAGGTCAGCATCTGCGACACCGCACCCCGGGACCACGCGCTACGCCTATGCATGGGCCGTCAGCAATCCCGTCAGACCGAACCCAACTGTCGCAGGGTGAGCACCTGCGCGACCACCATGCGCTCGATCTCGGCCGGGTCGACGGACTCGTTGGACGCATGGATCCGGGACAGCTTGGTGTCCTCGGCACCCCACAGGATGACGTCCGCCCGCGGGCAGGCGTTCTTCAGCGAATTGATCAGCGGAATGGAACCGCCGGACCCGAGCGACTCCACCTCCGCCCCGAAGGCCCGCTCCAGCCCGGCCTCGGCCGCCTTGACCGCTGCACCATCCATGTCGACGGCGAACGGCCAGCCGGCCTTGAGCGGGGTCACCTCGACCTGCACGTTCCACGGCGCGACCGACCTCAGATGGGCAACAAGCAGCTGCAATTCGTGTTCGGCATCGGCCCCCGGCACGATCCGCATCGAGACCTTCGCGGTCGCCTCGGGGATCAGGATGTTGGCCGCCTCCGCGACACTCGGCGCGTCGATGCCGATGACGGTCGCCGACGGCTTGGCCCAGAGCCGCGAGGACAGCGATCCGGTGCCGACGAGCTCCACGCCCGGCAGGATCCCTGAGCTCGATTGGTACACATCCGGATCGACGTCGGCACCATCCCAGGCACCGGTGGCAACACCGGGCACGACGGTGTCGCCGGCATCGTCGTGCAGGGTGGCCAGCATCTTGATCAACGCGACGAGCGCATCAGGGGCGGCGCCGCCGAAGACCCCGGAATGCACGGGGAAGGACAGCGTCCGGACCCGGACAGTGCACGAGACGTCCCCGCGCAATGCGGTGGTCAGCGCCGGGCGACCGACCGACTGGTTGCCCATGTCGGCGATGACGAAGGCGTCGCAGTCGAACATCTCCGGGTTGGCGTCGACGAAGTCCTCGAGATGACTGATCGTCTCTTCCTCGCCCTCGATGAGGATCTTGACGCCCACCGGCAGGTCAGGTCCGAGCGCCTGCAAGGTGCCGGCGTGGATGATCAGGCCCGACTTGTCGTCGGCTGCCCCACGTCCGTAGATCCGGCCGTCGGCACCGGTTGTCGCGACGAACGGTTCGGTGTCCCAACCCTGCTCGGGAGGTGCCGGCTGAACGTCATAGTGCGCGTAGAGCAACACCGTCGGCGCGCCCTCGGGCGCTGGGATCTCCGCCCAGACGGCGGGGTAGCCGTCCGGGATGTCCAGCAACCGGGCGGGCGCACCACTGCGCCGGAGCAGATCGACGACGGCCTCGCTCATCTCGTGCACCGGTTCGGCGGGGAAACCCGGGAACGCGACGGACGGAATCGCGACGAGCGCCTTCAGTTCCTGCACCAGGCCCGGCATCAGGCCTGCCACCTTGTCCGCCACATCGCTGATGGTGCTGTCCGGTACTGCTGCGCTCATCACGGCTCTCCTACCACTCGGCCACACGACTCGACACTGTTCACGGCCAGTACATCAGCCGCCGGCCGGAACACCGCGACGTCGTTACAGTGAATCGGTGACCGCCGGCGTCGATCGCCTCCGCGCCCTGCTGGCCGCGTACCTCCCTGACCATGAACAGACCGACATCCGTTGCGTCGGAGCGGGTGTGGACCATGTCGCCTACCTGGTCGGGAAAGGGCTGATCGTCCGGCTCGCCCACGGCCCCGTCGACGGCGCCGTGGAGGAACCGGACCACGCAGCCTACGGCGCCCCGGGCGAGGCCGAGCGGGAGGCGCAACTGCTACGCCTGGTTGCCGAGTACTCGACCGTGCCGGTCCCCGTGCCGCTGGTGGCCACGGACGGACTGCTCGCCTACCGGGCACTGCCGGGCGTACCGCTGCTGAGCCGATCGCAGGATTGGCGACGGGCACACGCGGCCGACCTCGGGAACTTCCTCGGCCGTTTCCTCGCCTCGCTGCACTCCATCCCCGCGGATAGCCTGACCGGGATCGCCGAGGTCGACGACGAGCCGCTGTCCGGCTGGTTGGTCGAGGCCCGCGAGTGCTGGGACGCGATCAGCGACCGGGCGGCCGGGGCGAGCGATCTGCCGCACGACAGCCTTGGCAGGATCGAGCAATTCCTGGTGGCACCGCCGCCCCCGAGGGGCGATGAGGTCTGCTTTACGCACAACGATCTCGGCAGTGAGCACATCCTGATCGACCCCGCCAGCGGCGTGATCACCGGTGTCATCGACTGGACCGACGCGGCCGTCACCGATCCGGCGGTCGACCTCGGTCTTGTGCTCCGGGATCTGGGAGACGAGGCGTTCCACGCGGCCGCGCGGCAGGTGCAGGTCGGCGATCCGGGCGGCGACTTGGAGAGCTTGCGTGAGCGCGCCGTGTTCTACGCGCGGTGCCGATCACTGGAGGACATCCGCTTCGGGCTCGAGTGCGATCGGCCCGAGTACGTGGCCAACAGCGTCGCCGCGGCGGACCGGCTGTTCCCGCGATGAACGTCGGTCACGGCCGGGCGAACTCCGGCTGATCGAGCACCCGCAACCAACTACCGTCGGGCTGCGGGCGGACCACCTGGGCGCGTGCGCCGCTCCCGTCACGAGGTGGTGTGGCGGTCAGTGCCAGATCTCCGCTGATCAGCGTGGGCAGCGGCGTCTCCGGCTGAAAGTGCGGCGCGCTCTCGAGCACCTTTTCCCACAGCGTGCGGATGGCGTCGCGGCCGACCGTCGCGCTGCCCGGCGGGTACGCCAGCACCGCATCCTCTTCGTACAGCGCGGCGACCCCAGCGGCGTCGCGCGGCCCCGGCGTCGACATCCTGAGCTCCTCGATGGCCGAGCACTACGTGGATCGACTCTGTGCGCTGCCCCTCAGCGACATCCGTACCCCCGCGCTGCTGGCGTTGGTATGGAAGGCCGTGGATCGACCGGCGCTCCGGGAGCTGGTGCAACCCTGCCGATCTGCCTTCGGCCTGCCGCCCATGCCCGGACAATCAGGAACGGCACCCGACCAGAGCTGACGACTCGGCAAAATGCGTGGCCCGCCGCCAACCGCGGACCTAACGTCTGCCGTCATGCCTGTCCGTCACGTCCGCCTGGTGCTGTGCACGCCGACGGGCGAGCTGCTCGGCGCGCTACCCACCTTCGACGTCGAGTCACCGTGGTGGCGGCAAGTGGACGATGTGGTCGACACCGCACGTCGCTCGTTCGGAGTCGACGTGCGGGTGCTCCGGCTGCTCAGCAGCATCGGGCCGATGTTTCCCGGCGGCGGGCCCGTGAGCTACCTGGCGGAGGTAGATCACCGGCCATCCATCGAGCCCATGGGCGTACCCGACGATCTGCCCGGCGATCCGCTGGCCGACCACCCACTGCGGATGTCGTACGCACAGCCCGGCGGGCACACCGCCGACCTGGACTGGGCCGGCGAGGTGCTGCGCGAACGCGGGTGGACGGTGACCGGTCGACAGCAGATCCGGACGTGGAACCTGTCCAGCATCTGGCGGCTGACCTACACAGGCGAACACCCGGCCGAGAACGGCGTGCACGAGGCCTGGCTGAAGGTCGTACCGCCGTTCTTCGCGCACGAGGGCGCACTGCTGCCGGTGCTCGACCCGCGCTCGGTGCCGCCGGTGCTGGGTGCGGAGCCGGGCCGGGTGCTGCTGGACGGCGTTCCCGGCACGGACCAGTACGAGGCGACCGGCGCGCACCTGCTTGACATGGTTCGGCAACTGGTGCAGCTGCAGACCGACTGGATCGGCCGGACCGACGAACTGGTTGCCCTCGGCGTTCCGGACGTCAGGCCGGCAGCCCTGAATCCCCGCATCGAAGCCGTGGCGCAGCTCCTGCGGAACGAACTGTCCGATGACGAGCGGCGCACGCTGGACGACCTGGTGGGAGGTCTCGACGCGCGGTGGGCAGCCATCCCCGAGTGCGGGCTGCCGGACACCCTGGTGCACGGCGACTTCCACCCCGGCAATGTTCGGGGCACGCCTCGCAGCTTCGTGATCCTGGACTGGGGTGACAGTGCCGTCGGGCATCCGATGATCGACCAACCGGCGTTCGTCCGGCGGCTCCGCAGAACCGACCGGCGTGCGGTGGAACGTGAGTGGGCGAAGGAATGGCAGCGGCGCGTGCCCGGCTCCGACGCCAGTCGTGCGGCCGGCCTGATCCGACCGATCGCCGCCTTGAATGCGGCAGTCGTCTATCAGCACTTCCTCGACAACATCGAGCCGGCCGAGCGCAGTTACCACGCGGGTGATCCGCTCGGCGCGCTGCGCGATGCCGTCGCGAGCTGAACCACTACACCGCGACCGGCAACCGCACCTCGAACCGGCAGCCGTCCCCGTGATTGCTGACGCTGATCTCGCCGCCGTGCGCCTGCACCAGCCCACGGGCGATGGCCAGACCGAGCCCGGCGCCCGTCTCCTCGGCGGCGACCCCGGGTTGCGGCGATCGCGCCGCCGCGCCCCGGAAGGCCACGTCGAAGACCCGCGGCAGATCGTCCGGGTCGATGCCGCCGCATGCATCCTGCACGGCGAGCCACGCGTAGTCGGCGGTCTGCCCCGCAACGACCTCGATGGTTGCATCGGAGGGCGTGTGCCGGATCGCATTGACCAGCAGGTTCCGCAGCACCCTGATCAGCTCGTTGTCAGAACCCTGCACGGTCGGCCAGCGCGGGTCGGCGGATGCGGTGAGCTGGATGCCGCGCCGGCGGGCGGCCGGCGCCGCGGTCTCCATCGCCTGGGCGACCAACTCCTCGGTGGACACCGGCCCGAGGGTCAGCGCGAGCGCCCCGGCGTTGATCCTGGACAGCTCGAACAGGTCGTCCACCATCGTCGACAGCCGGGTGGTCTCGGAGTTGATCTTCCTTGCGTAATCGGCGATCTCGGCCGGATCGACCACCACGGCGTCCTCGAGCGCCTCGCTCATCGCCCTGATGCCGGCCAGCGGCGTCCGCAGGTCGTGACTGACCCACGCCACCAGCTGACGACGCGACGCCTCCGCCGCGCGCTCTGCCGCCCGCTCCTGCTCGGCGGCGAGCGCGCCCAGGGCGATCCGCCGGCCGAGCACCACCGCGACCGGGATGACGACCACCGCGATCAGTCCGCACGCGGTGGCCGTGAGCGCGAGAGCCGGGGTGTACATCAGCCCGCTGATCGCCACGACGAAGATCAGCACGGCGAGGATCGGGATGGTCACCAGCGCGGCGATGTTGGCGGCCGCGGACCGACGGCGCAGCAGATGGAGCACCGCGATCTCGACGACGCCGGTGAGCAGCGCGGCAAGCAGCGCCCACGGCAGGATGTGCACGACGTCGGTCATCATGCGATGTCCCCCGGTGGCGTGGCACCGCCGGGATCGAGCCGGTAACCCACGCCCCACACCGTCACGATGCGGGTCGGTCGAGCCGGGTCGTCCTCGATTTTCTCCCGCAACCGACGGACGTGCACCGTCACCGTCGACTGGTCGCCGAACGACCATCCCCAGACCCGCTCCATCAGTTCCGCCCGGCTGAACACCTGGCCGGGGTGCCCGAGCAGGAAGTGCAGCAGGTCGAACTCGCGGCTGGTCAGCATCAGCTCGGCGCCCCGCCACCGGGCCGTGCGCGACATCGGATCGGTCGAAAGCTCACCGTCCGCGCTTGCGGCGCGCGAGCCGGTTCCGTCACCCGGCAGGCCGTCGGCGCCCCGGCTCCGCTCGAGCACCCGGCCCACCCGCAGGGCCAGCTCGCGCGGGCTGAACGGCTTGACCACGTAGTCGTCGGCGCCGAACTCGAGCCCCACCACCCGATCGGATTCCTGGCCGAGCGCGGTCAGCATGATCACCGGCGTCGTCGACGTCCGGCGGAGCTCGCGGCACACCTCGAGCCCGTCCATCCGCGGCAGCATCAGGTCCAGCACGACGAGGTCCGGTTGGCGGGTCCGGGCGAGATCCAGCCCGGTGACGCCGTCCGCCGCCTCCAGCACCTCATGACCGTCCCGAGTCAGGTACCGGCGCACCACTTCTCGCACAGTCTCGTCGTCGTCGACGACGAGCACGCGCGACTGCCGCATCACCCTGCCGCCTCTCCGGAGCAGTCCGGGTGTCGCGCGAGCAGCGCGACGATCATCTGGGACCCACTCGACCGTAGGCGCGCGGACGACCCCACCGCCACCATCGGCACGGACCTACCGCGAACCGTAAGAAGTCGCGTCGTGCGCGGACAGCGACGCGACAATGTCTCGGGCTCGCTGCTCCCAGGACGACCCGACAGGGGTGAGGACGGCCGTGCGGCCGTCGTCGGGCAGCCGGGTCAGCTCGACGATCAGCCGGTCGTCCGCGAGCCGCTCCGCGACGCCCTCGCCCCACTCGATCACCACCGCGGCCGCTTCCAGATCCGTGTCCAGGTCGAGGTCGTCCAGCTCGAGTGCGCCGGAGAGCCGATAGGCGTCCACGTGCACCAGCGGCAGGGCCGGCGCGTCACCCGCGCGCTGTCCGGGCTCGGGCCGATGCACCCTGGCGATGACGAACGTCGGCGACGTCACCAGCCCGCGCACGCCCATCCCTGCGGCGATGCCCTTGGTGAGCGTGGTCTTGCCGGCGCCCAGCGATCCGCTGAGGATGACGAGATCGCCCGCGCGGAGGCGCTGGCCGAGCGCACGGCCGAGCGCGTCGGTGGCCGCGACGTCGGGCAGGCCGACGGTGTCCATGCTGTTCACAGCCCTGCCTTCGCTCCCCTGCCGGTGGACGGTCGGCGCCTCGGCGGATGGCTCGCGGCGTGCTCCATCGCACGGTTCAGCATGGCGCGCAGGGCATCGTTGGTCAGCGTCGGGTCCTCCATCATCGCCATGTGCCCCGACCCCTCGGCGATGACGAAATCGGCGTCGGGCAGCACGTCGGCGATCGCCTGCGACCGCTCCAGCGGCGTGAGCTTGTCCATGTCGCCCGCAACGATCACGGTGGGGATGCCGGCCAGAGCGGGCACCGCAGCAGATTGATCGTGGGCGAAGAGCGCCGGGATGAAGTCGGCGATGACCTCCACCGGTGTCGCGGTGATCATCTCGTCGAGGTAATCGACCATCGCCCCGGGGACATCGCTGCGGGCGAAGCCCAAGCTCCGGGTGAGCAGCCAGACCGCGTCCCTGCTGCTCGCCCGACCACGTTCGAACATGACCGGGTAACGGGCGGCCACAGCCGCGACGACACGGACGACCGGGTTGCCACGGGTGATCAGCAATTTGTTCAGCTCCGACGGCCGGAGATACGTGGCGCCGGTACAGATCAGCCCCAGGCCGGCGATCCGGTCGACGAAGAGTTCCGGCCGGTGCGCGGCGAGGGTGATGATCGCCATGCCGCCCATCGAGTGGCCGACCAGGACGACGGGGCCGATGGGAGCTGCGGTGTTGATGACCTGACTCAGGTCCGACGCCAGGTATTCCATCGTGGAATGCCCCTCCGGCGCGCGGGTGGACGAGCCGTGCGAGCGCTGGTCGTAGAACACCAGCCGGGCCTGCGGTGGGTCGGCCGTGTGCGCTGCCGCCGATTCCGACTGGACGTCGGCCGCACCGAAACCCGGTCCTGTGAGCCCAAGGCGCTGGTAGTGCCAGGCACCGGACCGGAGCGTCCAGCCGTGCGAGAAGATGACCGTCAGCGGCGCGGTGACCGGTCCGACCTCTTCGACGTGCAGCGCGACCCCGTCCTCGGCGTCGACCGAGTAGGTGCGGTCCGCGGTGAGCGATCCGTACCCCTGCACCTCGTCCGGGTCTGCGAGCAGTTCGGCGTGCGCCGCCTGGTAGCGCCGGACGGCCATCCGCTGCGCCGTGACGCCGCCAAGGGCTGCCGCACCGATCACACCGGTCGCGATACCGGCGGCTCCGAGGATCTTGCCGAGCGTGCTCATCGGTGATCCGCCGTTCCGGCCGGTATCGCAGGTTCGACGGCCCCGGCGCCGACGATCCTGCGGGGAACCCGCGGACCGATCCGGGTGACGATCTCGTAGCCGATCGTGCCGCAGGCCTCCCCCCATTCGTTCGCCGTCGGTTCGCCCCGATCGCCGGGTCCGAACAGGATCACCTCGTCACCGGCGGTCACCTCGTCGTCACCGCAGTCGACAACGACCTGGTCCATCGCCACCCGGCCCGCGATGCGTCGCCGCCGCCCGCCGAGCCACACCTCCCCCACCGAACTGGCCGCCCGTGGAATGCCGTCGGCGTACCCCAGCGGCACCAGCGCGAGGGTGGTCGCCGCCGATGTCCGGTACGTCAACCCGTAGGAGACGCCATGACCTGCGGGGACCCGTTTGGTCAGGGCGACGGTGCCGCGCAGGGTCATCGCAGGGCGCAGCGGGAGCCTGGGTTCGCCGGTCAGCGGATCGACGCCGTAGATGCCGATGCCGCAGCGCGCCATGTCGAAGTAGGTGGCCGGGTGGTCCAGGACGCCCGGGGTGTTGGCGAGGTGACGGATGCCGCTGATGCCCTCGTGCTCCGCCCGAGCCACCGCTTCGGCGAAGAGGGCCGTCTGCTCGGCCACCGACGGATCACCGGGCACATCGGCGCAGGCGAGATGACTCATCAGCCCCGTGACGACGACCGACCCGGCGCGCTGGGCGGCTCCGATTGCCGCCAGCAGGTGACCGAGATCTGCCAGCCCGACACCGTTCCGGCCCAGACCTGTGTCGATCTTGATGTGCACCTCGGGCGGTCCGGCGGGAAGGTCCCGGCCGGCCTGCACGACCGCATCCAGGTGCCGCAGGCTGGATACCCCGAGCTGCACGTCCGCCGCCAGCGCGGCGGTGATGTCCTCGTCGGCGGGCCACAGCCAGGCCAAAACGGGCGCGACGATGCCGGCCGTCCTGAGTTCGAGCGCTTCGGTGGGGGTGGCGACGCCGAGGAACGTCGCGCCGCCGGCCACGGCCGCGAGCGCTGACGGAACGGCCCCGTGCCCGTAGCCGAACGCCTTCACCACGGCCATCAACTGGGCGTCGGATCGGTGGCTGCGGAGCCGGGACAACAGGAGTGCGGTGTTGGCGGCGATGGCATCGGTGTCGATGACGGCTTCGGCGCGGATCGCTCCGGCCCGGGGTTCGGCCCCGTCCGCCGGTGCGCCGGTCATCTCCGAGGGTTCGGCGCCACCCGTCGCCGCAGCGGTCGCTCCCGCCGCCCCGGCGCTCGTTGCGGTCGCCACTGGAATGCTCACTCCACGATCGAATCACGTCCGGCAGCGGGACGGCGGCCCACCGCGCTGAAGGGGCGGTCGACCGCGCTCACCCGAGGCCCGGATGTGACGGATGCCTGCCGTACGGCGAATGGGGGCGGGCGGTTGACCTCGGGTTAACCGGGGCGTCAAATAGCCATGGTCGAATCACTCCGGAACGGGCAGACAGGGCGAATCCCGGGGGGAACTGCAGATGGTCACCACAGAACCGCGCCCGCAAGCGGCAGACGGTGGTCGCGATGAGGCGATGCAGCACGTCGAGCGGATCGAGACGCGCACGCCTCAGCCGGCCCGGGCGTCATCGCTCAGCAAGGCCTACGGTACCGAGGCCGGTCAGTACGACCACCGGACCAGGACCTTCCAGCACTTCCGCGAACGGGTCGTCGACGAGCTGCCCGCGAAGGCCGGCGACACCGTCCTGGACGTGGGCTGCGGCACCGGGCTCTGCCTGCCGTTGCTGCGCGACAAGGTAGGCCCCGCAGGGTCGATCGTCGGGATCGACGCGTCTGCCGAGATGCTCGCGCAGGCAATGCGGCGGGTGACCGAGTGGGGCTGGACCAACGTCGAATTGATCGCAGCACCCATCGCGGAGGCGCAGATCAAGGGTGTTGCGGATGCAGCAATGTTCTGCGCGGTGCACGACCTCATGCAGTCGCACGCGGCGCTGGCCAGGGTGTTCGCGCATCTGCGGCCGGGCGCCGCTGTCGCCGCCATCGGCGGGAAATGGCCCGCGCCCTGGATGTGGCCGCTGCGGATGTGGGTGTCCGACCTGCACGCGCCGTTCATCAGCAGCTTCGACGGGTTCGACCGGCCGTGGCGGGTCATGGCGCAGTTCGTGCCCGACCTGCGGGTTCAGGAGTTGGCGTACGGAGCGGGCTATCTGGCCGTCGGTCACACACCTGCCCGCTGATGTCCGCTCAGCGACCGGCCAGGCCCAGGTGATCCCAGAGCACCTGGGCACCGAACAGCCCGCTGCGCTCGGCCCGCTCCCCCGCCCGGCCGTGTAGGAACGCGCCGGCCGCGGCAGCCAGCAACGGCGGGAGGCCCGACGCCAGCAACGACCCGATGACGCCGGACAGCACGTCACCGGATCCGGCCGTCGCCAGCCACGACGAACCTGACAGGTTGACGGCGGCCTGCCCGCCCGGATCGGCGATCAGCGTCCGGTGACCCTTGAGCAGCACCGTCGCCCCACTGCCGGCGGCCGCCCGGCGGACCGCCCCGAGCCGGTCGTCGAGGTCGACGTCCGGGAACACCCTGGCGAACTCCCGGTCGTGCGGGGTCAGCACCGTGACCTGACCCGACCGGCGACGCTCGGCGAGCAACGACGGCAGGGCGGCGAGCACCGTCAGGCCGTCGGCATCGACGAGCACGGGCACGTCCTGCGACAACACCCACCGCAGCGTCGCGATGGACGAGCCCTCGGTGCCCATTCCGGGACCGACGACCCACGCCTGCACCTGCCCGGCCTCCGCGGGAGTTGAGGCGGCGACCACCTCCGGCCACTGGGAGAGCACCGCCGTCGCCTGCGCACCGGCGTACCGCACCATGCCCGGGCGAGTTCGCACCGCACCCCCGACACAGAGCACCGGGGCACCGGGATAGCCGGGTGAACCGGCCGCGATGCCGACGAGCCCGCCGGTGAACTTGTCCGCCGCCGGGCCGGGCCCGGGCAGCAGCGCCCGCAGCGTGCCGTCGGTCATCGCGATGAGATCGGCCGACCGGCCGGTCATCTCCATCCCGATCGGCACGCTCACCACGGTGCCGGCCTGCTCGTCGGCGATCAGCAATCCCGGTTTGATGCCGCCGAAGGTGACCGTCACGTCGGCGAGGAAGGACACCCCGCGGACCCGCCCGGTGTCCGGTTCGACACCGCTGGGGATGTCCACGGCCACCCGCAGCGCGTCGGTCGCGTTGGCGTTGCCGACCAATTCGGCGGCGTTCTCCCGCAGTGGGGGCCTGGCGGCCAGCCCGACGACCCCGTCGATGATGACGTCCGCACGGTGGATCGCCTGCGTGATGCCGGTGGCCGACGCGGCGTCGTCCGCGGCGAGCACCCGCGCCCCGGCCCGGCGTAGCGCCCGCAGCCCCGCGGGGTGGGCCTTCGCCGGGTCCAGCAACACCGCGGTGATCCGCATCCCGCGGCCGCGCAGGAACGCCCCGGCGTACAACGCATCCCCCCCGTTGTTGCCGGAGCCGACCAGCAGCACGACGTGCCGTCCGGGGTGCGGTGACGGGAGCCGGTCGGCCACTTCCAGGGCGATGGCATGCGATGCGCGGCGCATCAGCGTGCCGTCGCCGTGTCTCGCGAGCGCGGCGGACTCGACGGCGCGGATCTGTTCGACGGTGTAGGCCTCGATCATGGGTTCATCCTGGCCCGGCCCCGACGGTGGCTGGTCGTCGGCTCACGATGGTTGCCCGTCACCAGCCGTAGTGGTCGAGTACCGCGACGACCCGAGGAAGCCGGACGGCACCGAAATGGCGCAGTCCGGTCAACAACTTGTGCAGCTGCAACGCCGGTTTGCGCTGTTGGTAACCGGGCTCGAACGGCCATTCACGCTGGTAGGCGTCGAACAGCTCGTCCGGCAGCCGGCCGGTCTCCATGAACGCCAGGTCGAGCTCGCGGTCGGCGAAACACACCGCGGGATCGACCACCCAGCGGCCGTCGACGACGTTGCCGAACCACAGGTCGCCGTGCGTCAGGGAGGCCGGCGGGTTCGTCGGCAGCATCTCCTTCAGCGGCCCGGCGCAGGCGGCGCGCAACCGCTCGGCGATCGGCGCCGGCACTTCGGGGTCGGCCAGGTGCGCGAGAATCCGCCGCTCGACGAAGAACGTCGGCCAGTCCCCGGACCAGTCGTTGCGCTGGTCGAAGCGACCCGCCGGGTTGTCCCGGTGCCAGCCGAAACGGTCGGCGGTGGTGCGGTGCACCGTGGCCATCGCCCGGCCGAGACCCGCCCAGTCCGGCGACCCGCTCACGTACTCGAGCACCAGCACGTCCGCTGCCGTCCCGAGCACGTCCGGCGTCGGCGCGCCGGCCGCGGCAAGCGCACTCAGCCCCTCGGCTTCGACCTCGGCCGGATAGGGACACCGTTTGACCACCACCTCCCGGCCGTCGGCGAGCCGCTCGCGGGTGGTCGTGCAGATCAGGCCCCCCTTGAGCAGCACGGAGGCGACGGCATGCGGCAGCCCGGCCGGCCAGGCCCGGGTGCCGGGGGCCTCGAGTGCTCCGGAGGCTTCAGGCAGGTCCGCTGCTGCCGGTGCGTCGGGTGCTGCCGCTGCGTCGGGTGCTGCCGCTGCGTCGGGTGCTGCCGCTGCGTCAGGTGCCATCGGAACAGTGTCGGCCGTCCGACCCGCTCCGCTGCCGGCGGGAGCCGACATCATTGCCGAGAAAGCACTGTCGGTGCTCGAACCTATGGTCAGCGCCATGACCAGCACCCATCACGCCATCGACTACGTCGAGCTTCCGGTGACCGACCTGCCCGCCGCGAGGGCGTTCTACGAACAAGCCTTCGGCTGGCAGTTCAACGACTACGGACCTGCGTACGCCGGCATCCGGGCACCGTCGGGCGGGGGCGAGGTGGGCGGCCTGAACGGCACCGCCCCACCGGAGCAGCACGCGCCGCTGGTGCTTCTCTACTCCGACGACCTCGACGCGACGCTGGAAGCCGTACGAGCGGCCGGCGGGACGGTGGTGGCCGGTCCGTACGCCTTCCCGGGCGGCCGACGGTTCCATTTCACCGATCCGAACGGGACGGAACTCGGGGTCTGGGCGAGTGCGTGAACCGGCCGTCGGCGGGAGACGCAGGGCAGCTCGCTGATCAGCCCAGTGCTCATCAACCCAGTGCTCATCAACCCAGTGCTCATCAACCCAGTGCTCATCAACCCAGTGCTCATCAACCCAGTGCTCATCAACCCAGTGCTCATCAACCCAGTGCTGATCAACCCAGTGCTGATCAGCCCAGTGCGATGACGACGGCCGCTGCGATGCCGGCGTCGTGAGAAATCGAGATCCGCCAATCCGTCACGCCCATCGCGGCAGCTGCCGCGGCGACCGTGGCGCTGACTTCCATGCGCGGCTTGCCGGAGTCCTCCGACACGACCTGGCAGTCGTGCCAGTCCATCCCGGTCGGCACGCCGAGTGCTTTGGCCGCGGCTTCCTTCACCGCGAACCGAGCGGCGAGTGAGGCAGGTCCGCGTGGTAGTCCCGATGCGGTGACCTGCTCGCGCGCGGTGAACAGCCGGCGGGCGAGGCCGGGTGTACGGCTCATCGAAGCGGTGAACCTGTCGACCGCGACGACATCGATCCCGACCGCGAGAACCCGTGCGCCGACGGGCACCTCGGGCAGCACGGGCGGCTACTCCACCGTCACGGACTTGGCGAGGTTCCGTGGCTTGTCGATGTCGTACCCACGGGACCGGGCGATCTCTGCGGCCAGGATCTGCAGCGGGATCGTGCTGACCAGCGGCTGGTACAGCTTCGGCACACGCGGCAACTCGAGGAGGAAGTCCGCGAACGGCGCAACCGTGTCGTCGCCCTCCTCGGCGATGACGATGGTGCGCGCGCCGCGGGCCTGGATCTCCCGGATGTTGGACAGGAGCTTGGAATGCAGCAGCGGGTCGGACACCGGGGACGGCGTGACGACGACGACCGGGAGGCCCTCCTCGATCAGCGCGATCGGACCATGCTTGAGCTCACCGGCCGCAAAGCCCTCCGCATGCATGTACGCCAGTTCCTTGAGCTTGAGCGCGCCTTCGAGCGCCACCGGGTAGCCGACGTGCCGGCCGAGGAACAGCACCGCCTTGGACCGGGCGATGTCCTGTGCGAGTTTGCGCACCGGATCCATCCGGGTGAGCGTCTCCGCGACGGCGTCCGGCATCTCGGAGAGCAGCTCGAACTCACGGGCGATCTCGTCCCGGTACTTGGTGCCGCGGGCCTGGGCGAGTGCCAACCCGACAAGGTAGTTCGCGGTGACCTGCGCGAGGAAGGTCTTTGTGGCCGCGACGCCGACCTCCGGACCGGCGTGCGTGTAGAGCACCGCGTCGGATTCCCGCGGGATCTGCGAGCCGTTGGTGTTGCAGACCGCGAGCACCCTCGCCTTCTGCCGGCGGGCGTGCCGCACCGCCTCCAGGGTGTCGGCCGTCTCGCCGGACTGGGTGACGGCAACCACCAGCGTGTCGCGGTTCAGTACGGGGTCCCGATACCGGAACTCGCTGGCAACCTCCACCTCGACCGGCAGCCGGGTCCAGTGCTCGATCGCGTACTTTGCGACCAATCCGGAGTGGTACGCCGTGCCGCACGCGACGACGAACACCTTGTCGATGGTGCGCAGGTCGTCATCGGAGAGCCGGAGCTCGTCGAGCACGATGCCGGAGCCGTCGAAGTGCCCGAGCAGGGTGTCCGCGAGCGCCTGCGGCTGCTCGGCGATCTCCTTGTCCATGAAGGTGGCGTAGCCGCCCTTCTCGGCCGCGGCGAGATCCCAGTCGACATGGAAGATGCGGTAGTCGGCCACCGCTTCCGGATCATGAGAGAAGGAGCTCACATCCCAGCTGTCCGGGGTGATGACGACGAGCTGGTCCTGGCCCAGCTCCACGGCGGTGCGGGTATGCGAGATGAATGCCGCGACGTCGCTGGCGACGAACATCTCGGCCTCGCCGATCCCGATCACCAGCGGGGAGTTCCGGCGGGCGGCGACCAGCACGTCGGGCGCGTCGGCGTGGACGGCAACCAGGGTGAACGCGCCGTCCAACCGCTTGCAGACGGCGGCCATCGTGGCCGGCAGGTCGCCGGCGGTCGGCCCGGCGGCAAAGGCACCGCCGAGCAGGTGCGCGACCACCTCGGTGTCGGTGTCGCTGCGCATCTCGATGCCCTGCGCCTCGAGCTCGCGACGCAGCGGGACGAAGTTCTCGATGATGCCGTTGTGGATGACGGCCACCTTGCCGCTGAGATCGGTGTGCGGGTGCGCGTTGCGGTCGTTCGGCGCGCCGTGGGTGGCCCAGCGGGTGTGACCCATGCCGGTCGTCCCGTTGAGGGCTACCTCGCCGGAGTCGATGTAATGCTCGAGATTGGCCAGCACGCCGGCCTTCTTCGCGGTGTGCAGCCCGCCTGCACCGTCGAGGACGGCGACGCCGGCGGAGTCGTACCCGCGATACTCCAGGCGGCGCAGGCCCTCGAGGACGAGCGGGAGCGCCTGACGGGGACCGGTGTATCCGACGATGCCACACATGCTCTGAAGGCTAATGGGTGCAATGCCGGACTTCGGCATCCGCAACTCATCCGGGTGGGAGCCGGCGGGTCGCCGGTGACGCCGCTCACTGCGGGTGGCGAGAAGCGCATCGTCAGGGCTGCGCGACACCGTCTGCGGGGTTTTCGGTCGGGCGCGCCTGAGCAGCTGGACCGGGTCAGTCGCGCCGGTCATCCCGGGAATGGCCGCCACGGTCAGCCGGGTGGCCCATCCGGCAGCGCTCAGGCCTCGACCGCCCGGCCACCCCTGGACATCGCGGCCTCGGGCGGCACCGCACCCGCCGGCGGGTTCGGCTCCGGTGTGGCGTAGCCGGTCCGATCCTCCGGCGCCGACGCCGCGACGGCCCTGATGTCAGCCCAGGCCCGGAGCTGCGCGATCTGCTCAGCCTGGGTGACCGACAACGGGACGGTGTTGTCGATCTCGTGCAGCAGGTCCTCCCGGGTCAGCGTGCGGCGCTCGTTGAACGCGTTGAAGCAGGCGGCGATGACGACCTGCTCGATCTCCGCTCCGGAGAAACCCTCGGTCTGTTCGACGAGGGCGCCGATCAGCTCGTCGGTCAGCGGCAGCTCACCGAGGGCCGGACCCGCCTTGAGCCGCGCCTTCAGGTGCAGCCGGAAGATCACCGTCCGCTCGGTGTCCGTGGGCAGGTCGATGAAGAAGATCTCGTCGAACCGACCCTTGCGCATCATCTCCGGCGGCAACAGCGAGATCGTGTTGGCGGTGGCCATCACGAAGACCGGCGACGTCTTTTCCTGCATCCAGCTCAGGAACGTCCCGAACACCCTGGCGGACGTTCCGCTGTCGCCACCGCCGGATGCTCCGGAGGCGAAGCCTTTTTCGATCTCGTCGATCCACATGACGCAGGGCGCAATGGCTTCCGCGGTCCGCAGGGCGGTCCGCATGTTCTGCTCGCTGGCACCGACGAGGCCACCGAACACCCGACCGATGTCCAGCCTGACCAGCGGCAACGACCACGCCGAGGCCATCGCCTTCGCCGTCATCGACTTCCCGCAGCCCGGGACACCGGTGACCAGAACGCCTTTCGGTGCGGGCAGCCCGTAGGCCGCCGCCTCGTCCAGCCACGACCCGTTCCGTTTGCGGAGCCAGGTCTTCAGGTTCTCCAGACCGCCGATGTCGTCGAGGCTGACGGTCGACCTGACGACCTCCAGCACACCCGACTTCTGGACGATTTGCCGCTTCTCCTCCTGCACCAGGGCGATGTCGTCATCGGTGAGCCGGCCGTCGTCCACCATCGACCTGGCGAAGGCGTTCTCCGCCTCGAACGCGGTGAGCCCGAGCGCGGCCTTCGCGAGCCGCTCTGCGCCGTCCGGCCCGAGCTCGACCTTCAGCGCCCCTGCGGCGGAGTTGCGCGCGATCATTCCGTCGAGGGTCGCCCGGATCTGCGGTTCGGTGGGCAGCGGGAAGTCGACCAGGGTGACCAGGGACTCGAGGTCCGGCGGGATCTGCGGGGTCGGCGAGATGAGGATCAGCGTGCGCGGGATGCGCCCGTCCTTGTAGAACCGGACCGTGTCCTTCAACGCCCTGACCAGCTGGGTGTCGGCGGGCGTGGAGTTCGAACCCATCCACGGGTGCAGATCCAGCAGCACGACGACGCTCGGCATGGTGAGCGCGGCCGCCGCGGTGAGCGCTGCGTGCGGGGTGCGGGTGTCCGGGTTGCCGGGCTGACCGAGCGCGGCGAAGCCGTTCGCCGTCGACCAGGTGTAGACCTGCCGGGCCGGCGTCACCTGCGTCCGGTTGCCGACGACGGCCGCTATCTCGGCGAGAGCCCTGGACTCCTCCGCGGTCTGGATGGACAGCAGGGGAAACCTGGCCCGGATCAGTCGCCGGAGATTGGTCGCGAAGTCCTCTGCCACGGGCGTGCTCCTTCTGTCTGGCTGTGTCGCAACCTGTCTGCTGTGTCGCAACGCGCACGGCGTTTGCACGGTCGCTGTGGCTGCTGATCCAGGGATGTGCCTTTGCTGGTGGCCCGACGACCCCGCCGCAGCCACCGGTTACTGTACGAGAGCGATTCAGCCGATCGCGGTGGTCGTGAGCGGAGGACCGATGGCCAAGAAGATGGGCCCCAGCATCAAGCGCCCGACGCTGGAGTACTTCGCCTACCGCGGTCCGAACCGGGTGGCGATCGGCGACCTGGCACCGGCCGGTATGCCCGGGCTCGTGTTCACGCCGACCTCCGGCCGCAGGCTCCCGGTTGTCGCGGTCGGCCACGGATGGCTGCAGTCGGCCGAGCGGTACGCGGACACCATGCGGTACCTGGCCTCGTGGGGCATCATCGTCGTCGCGCCGAACACCCACCGCAGCGTGTTCTCCTCGCAGCAGGGCCTGGCGCTGGATCTGTCCCGGGCGCTCCGCCTGGTCGCGCAGGGAAACCTCGGTGACGGCCGGGTGCGGGGCGACCTCCGCCGGATGGGCGTCCTCGGGCATTCGATCGGCGGCGGGGCGGCGATCCTCGCGGCCGCGAAGGACGACCAGATCCGCGCGGTCGTGACCGTGACGGCCGCCGAGACCCGGCCCTCGGCGATCGAGGCGGCCGGCAAGGTGGAGGTCCCGAGCCTGCACCTGATCGGGTCGAAGGACGACATGGCCGAGTCGGACGGAGCCCGGATAGCACGATCCTGCACCGGACCGGCGCAGCTGCGGATGGTCAAGGGCTCTGGCCATCTGGGCCTGGCGGAGGGCAAGTCGTTCGTCAACGGCATCATCGGCGCCGATTCGGACAAGAGGGTGCAGCAGGTGACCCGCATGCTCGCGTCCGCGTTCTTCATCAGGTACCTGACCGACGCGGACCAGCTGGCCGACGAGCTCGAGGACAAGGTCAAGGGCACCACCCTGGAGGACTTGGAGGACCCGGACCTGCACTCATCAGTGTCCGTGGGTGAACTCGCCGCGACCGCGATGCTCTGACGGGCGCTTTCGACGCTCCCTGGCCAGACCGCGCGCTGCGACGCAACAGAAGTTGCGTGGACCTGTGGAGCGTCGTGCGGCTGCACGACGCGCGACAAGTCCGCCCAACTCGACCCGGAGGTCGCGAGCGCGACCGGTCAGACGCTTGCGACGACCTTCGCGACCCGCTCGGCGATGTCCTGGGCATCGGCGGACGTCGAGGCCTCCACCATCACCCGGACCAGCGGTTCGGTGCCGGAGGGGCGCAGCAGCACCCGGCCGGAGTCGCCCAGTTCCGCCTCCGCGCGGTCCACCGCAGCGAGCACGTCGGGCGAGGACGCGACAGCGGCCTTGTCACCGACCCGGACGTTGATCAGCACCTGCGGGAACCGGGTGACGGCCTTGGCCAGGTCCGCCAGCGGGCGGCCTGACTCCGCGACGGCGGCCATCAGGTGCAGCGCGGACAGCAGCCCGTCACCGGTGGTCGCGTGGTCGGCGAGGATGAGATGCCCGGACTGCTCGCCGCCCAGCGAGTAGCCACCGGCCCGCATGTCCTCCAGCACGTAACGGTCACCGACGGCGGTGGTCCGAACCTTGATCCCGGCCTTCGCCATCGCCTGGTGGAACCCGATGTTGGCCATCACGGTGGCCACGACAGTGTCGTCGACGAGCCGGCCGCGCTCCTTGAGCGACATCGCCAGCAGCGCGAGGATGACGTCACCGTCCACGTCGGATCCGTCGGCGGCGACCGCGAGGCACCGGTCGGCGTCGCCGTCGTGGGCGATGCCGAGGTCGGCGCCCTCGGACACCACGGCCTCGCGAAGGCCCGCAAGGTAGGTGGAACCGACGCCGGCGTTGATGTTCAGTCCGTCGGGGCTGCCGCCGATGACGACGACCTCCGCCCCGGCCCGCCGGTACACCTCGGGGGCGAGATCGGATGCAGCGCCGTGCGCGCAGTCGACGACGACCCGCAGGCCGTTCAGCGGGTTGGGTGTGGCGACCAGCAGATGGTCGAGGTAGCGGCGGTCGGCGTCAACGGCCAGCTTGATCCGGCCGACCCCGTCACCGGTCGGCAGCGGACCCGGAGCATCCATCCGGCGTTCGATCTCGTCCTCGACGGCGTCGTCCAGCTTGACGCCACCGGCGGCGAAGATCTTGATGCCGTTGTCCGGCATGGCGTTGTGCGACGCGGAGATGACGATGCCCATGTCGGCGGACAGGTCGGCGGTCAGGTAGGCGACCGCCGGCGTCGGCAACACACCGAGCAGGATGACGTCCACCCCGGCCGAGGCGAGTCCTGCGGCCACCGCGGCCTCGAGCATCTCGCCACTGGCGCGGGGGTCGCGGCCGACGACCGCGAGCGGCCGCGTGGGACTCGGCGGCAGGACCGCCTCACCACGCGCACCGAAAGCGCGCCGGGCGGAAACAGCGGGAACCCGGCGCTCGCCGAGCACCTGAGCGGCCGCTGTGGCCAGCCGCAGGGCGAGCGCCGGGGTGAGGTCTGCGTTGGCGAGCCCTCGTACACCGTCCGTGCCGAAAAGCCGTCCCCCCACGGCGATCAGCGCTTCGAGTACTGGGGCGCCTTGCGGGCCTTCTTCAGGCCGTACTTCTTGCGCTCGGTGGCGCGCGCGTCGCGGGTCAGGAACCCGGCCTTCTTCAGCGGCGGGCGATCGGTCTCGTCGAGCTCGATCAGCGCACGCGCGATGGCCAGCCGCAGCGCACCGGCCTGGCCGGTCACCCCGCCGCCGTGCAGCCGGGCGATGACGTCGTAGATCTCGCCCTTCTCCAGGATCATCAGCGGCTCCTTGATGAGCTGCTGGTGAACCTTGTTGGGGAAGTAGCTGTCCAGGCTGCGGCCGTTCAGCGTGAAGGTTCCGTTGCCGGGCATCAGCCGGATGCGGACGACGGCTTCCTTACGACGGCCGACGGTCTGCACCGGGCGGTCGACGGCCACCGGCAGGACAACCGCCGGGACGACCTCGGGGACCTCGTCGATGACCTCGTCGATGACGCTGTCGTCACCTTCGGGGGTCTCGATCACGTCTGTCTCGATCACATCGACCTCAGGGGTCGACTCGCTATCGGACGGGAGCGCGAAGTCTTCCTCGACGACGGCTTCGGGATTCTGGCTCACGGACTGACTCATCTCGCTGTTCTGTGTGCGGTGGTGTGCTGGGCGGCGCGGCCGGTGGCCAGCGTCACTGGACGAAGCGTTACTGGGCGACCTGGGTGATCTCGAACGGCTGCGGCTGCTGCGCGAGGTGCGGGTGCTCGGCGCCGGCGTAAACCTTCAGCTTGCGGGCCATCGAACGGCCGAGCGAGTTGTGCGGCAGCATCCCGATGACGGCCTTCTCGACCAGGCGCTCCGGCCGGGTGTCCAGCAGATCGCCGACGGTCTGCTTGCGCAGGCCGCCCGGGTAGCCGGAATGGCTGTACAGGAACTTGCCGTCCCGCTTGTTACCGGTCACCGCAACCTTGCCGGCGTTGATGATCACGACGAAGTCGCCGGTGTCGACATGCGGGGCGTAGATCGCCTTGTGCTTGCCACGCAACAGCTGCGCAGCCTGGCTGGCGAGCCGGCCGAGCACGACGTCGGTCGCGTCGATCACGTGCCAGGCGTGGGTCACATCGCCGGGCTTGGGGCTGTACGTGCGCACGGATATGCCTCTTCGTTCTTCTCTGGTGGGTGTCCAGGGTGTCCTGCCGGGGGCGGGTGCCCCCCAGGTGCGCGGCACCACGTGGCCAGAGCCCGACGACATCGAATCGCAGGGACCTGAAACACTGCACAATGCGGACCGGCGCACACGCGCCAGATCCGCCGCACGCAGTCGAGCGGCACACCGACTAGCCAGAGTACCGCGCGGCCGTCGACAAGGTCAAAACCACTCGTTGACGCCCCGTCACTGGACGCCACCGGTTGGCTCAGCCGTCCCGTCACCGGGGGGTTCGACGGCATCTTGCTGGCGGCGCTGCTCGACAACCTGCTGATCGATCGGCCCCTGGTCGACCTGATCGAGACCGGCGAGCCACTCGTTCGCGTCCTGCACGGCGGCCAGCGTGGAGGCGCCCAGCACCTCGGTGGCCCGGTAGATGGTGATCTTGCCCCGCACGTCGCCGACTTGGCTGTGCTCGAAGCGACGCGCCATGTTGGATCGCACCCCTGACAGATACAGCCGACCGCCGGCCGCCTCGAGTTGGTCCGCGTAGTGCGCCACCACACCGAAGAACGTCGAGCCCAGGGATGTCCTGCCCCGCAAACGGAGGATCACCACCGGCCGCCGGGTCGGCCGTGGATCGGGCAGCCGTGCGCCCAGCGTGCGCGCTCCCGCGTAGAGCAGGCTGCCGTAGACATCGAGCACGACCGGCTCGGCATCGGGCAGCAGCACCGGCATCGGCCGCTCGACGATCATCCCGTCCTCGCGCCGGATGAGCCGCACGATGCGCAGGTCCATCTGTTCCTTGTTGAGCTGCAGCATCAGCGACACGATGACCCCCACCCCGACCGCGGCCGCGACGGGTAGTGCAAGTGTCGAGATGAAGGTCACGACCATCGCGATCTGACCGGTGTGGCTCGTCCGCCACACGACGGCGATGTCGCGGGGCCGGACGGACATCACCGCGGCGAAGATCAGCACGGCGGCGAGGGTGGGCATCGGCACCAGCCCGACCAGTTTCGAGAAGGCCACCAGGATGATCAACATCCAGACCCCGCCGAAGACTGCAGCCCACCTGCTCCTTGCGCCGGCCGCGATGTTGAGCGCCGTAGTGCTCACTGATCCGCCGACCGGGGTGCCATGGAAGAGACCGGCAGCCATGTTGGCAACGCCCTGACCGACGAAGTCGCGGTTGGTGCTCGACGGCGCACCTCCAGGGTTGGGTGCGGATTCGGCGACACCCGCACCCTGTACCAGCGCGATCGCCGCGATGGCCAGCGCGCCGCTGATCACGCCGAACGTCAGGTCCGCGAAGTGCGGCAGCACGACCGGCGGGAACCCACTGGGAATCGCGCCGACGTCGGCCACCGTCGCGACGCTGTCGAGGTTCATCAGTGCGACGGCGATGGTGGGCAGCACTACCGCGATCAACGACGCGAACAGCCCGACCTTGGTCCGGCTGAGCAGGAACATCACCGCGAGGGCGATCCCGCCGACGATCGCGGACGTGGTCTCGATGCCGGTCGGGTTGGTGACGACGTGCGCGGCCTTCTGCGCCGCCACCCCGCCGTTGGTCGACGACCCGACGAGGCCTGCCAGTTGGCCCAGCACGATGTTCACGGCGACGCCGGTGAGGAAACCGAGCATCACGGACCGGGAGACGAACCGGATGTAGCGGCCGAGATGCAGCAACCCGGCGGCGATCATGACGATCCCCGTGAGGATCGTCAGCGTGATGAGTGCCCGGTCACGGTCTTCGGCCGGAATGTCGGCGAGCGCGGAGCCCGCCGCCAGGGACGCGGCCGTCGTCGTCGTGACGACCATCAGTTTCGTGCTGGTGGTCAGTCCGCCACCGACCTTGCCGGCGAACGACGCGTACAGCCCGTAGGCGGGGTTGACACCGACCAGCAGCGCCGTCGCCATCCCGTCCGGCACGGAGCTGATGGCCCCCGGCACACCGGCGAGGATGTCGGCCTTCAGATCCTTCCGGCGCGGCCGCACCCCGGTCAGCCAGCTCCCTGTCGCGGTGCGCGCCCGAGCGACCCAGCCGCTCATGACCGTCCGGTCCCGTGTGACGCCACGGGGACAATCTAGGGCGTTTCGTCCCGTCTTCGGCAGATCCGCGGAGAAAAGGGACCTACCCGGGGAGGGTGAATGTCCTAGCGCGGGAAGTCGCCGGGCACCGACCGTGTCGCCCTGGTGGCCGCCGAACGATCCGCCAGCGCCTCATCCGGCGGGTAGTCGACGGCGAGCAACGTCAATCCGTGTGCGGGCGTGACATGGATCTCGGCGGTGCGCTCCCCCGCCGCCAGCAGTGCGGCGGGCCGGTCCGCCGGCGCCCGCATTTCCCCGACCGTGATCAGGGAACCGACCAGCGCCCTGACCATGGAATGGCAGAACGCATCGGCGACGACGTCGATGCGCACCTCGTCGCCGGCTCGTTCCACGGTCAGCGACTGCAACTCCCGGATGGTCGTCGCGCCGTCCCGCGGGCGGCAGAACGCCGCGAAGTCGCGCAGGCCGACCAACGCGGACGCGGCCAGGTTCATCGCCGTGACGTCGAGGGTCCGGCGCCGTGCGAGCACGTACCGTCGGTCGGCCGGTTCGACACCCCAGTCAGCGGTACCGACCCGGTAGCGATAATGCCGGCGCAGTGCCGAGAAGCGGGCGTCAAAGCCTTGCGGCGCAACGGAAACGGCCCTGACCCTGAGGTCGAGCGGCAACAGGCCGGCGAGCCGGCGGAGCATTCCGAGCCGGCCGGGGGCGGTCTCGTCAGCCGCGTGCTGAGCGGTCGAGTGCAGGTGGCGGGGCGCGAGGGCGAGCAGGGCCGAGCGCCTGACGTCGATGTGCGCCACCTGACCGACGGCGTGCACCCCTGCGTCGGTCCGTCCGGCGACCACCAGTGGCGGCGGCTCCCGCAGCAGCACGGTGAGGGCGGCCAGCAGGTCACCGGCGACCGTCCGGCGGCCGGGCTGCACGGCCCACCCGGAGAAGTCGGTGCCGTCATAGGAGATGTCGAGCCGCAACCGGAGCTGATCCGTCATCGGCACTCCTCTCCGGCGATCGAGATGGTGAAATCAGACCTTCGCCGGCCTTGGCAACGTCGGAGATCGCCATCTCGATCCCCGTCATACACGGCCCGGAGACCAGAACGGGGGCGGACCGACGCCTGGCGTCGATCCGCCCCCGTCCTGCTGGGCTGGATACGTCCTACTTTGCGGTGTCCGCGCCTTCGGCCGGATCCTCGGTCGCTGCCTCGACGGCCTGGGCCGATCCGCTCTCGGTGTCGGCACTGGTCTCCGCGGCAGTCACATCGCTGTCGACCGTGCCCTCTACGACAGTCGTGTCCGCACCCTCGGCCGGAGCCTCGGTGGCAGCCTCGACGGCCTGGGCCGAACCGCTCTCGCGATCCGCACTGTCCTCGGCACCGGTGGCGCTGTCCGCGGCTGCGGTGGTAGCACCGGACGAAGCGGCAACGCGGGCGCTGCGGTCACCGCTGCGGGTGGACGCAGCACGCCGGGCGACGCGCGACGCCGAAGAGGAAACGGTCTCCTCGTCGATGAGCTCGATGATCGCCATCGGGGCGTTGTCCCCCTTGCGCGGCACGGTCTTGGTGATCCGCGTGTAGCCACCGTCACGTGTCGCGAACGACGGGCCGATCTCGGCGAACAGCTTGTGCACCACGTCCTTGTCGCGGATGACCTTGAGCACCTCGCGACGGTGATGCAGGGTGCCCTTCTTGGCCGTGGTGATCAGCTTCTCGGCGTACGGCCGCAGGCGCTTGGCCTTGGTCTCGGTGGTGGTGATCTTGCCGTGCTCGAACAGCGACTGGGCAAGGTTGGCGAGGATCAGCCGCTCGTGGGCCGGCCCTCCGCCGAGACGGGGACCCTTGGCAGGCGTAGGCATCAGATGTTCCTTCGATCGTTGTCCGCAGTGGTGGTCCCACCGCGGGTGAGGCGGCGGCCCGGGAGCGAACTCCCGGGCGCCGACGGTTTCCTATCCGTGTTCGGGCTGACCAGCGGGTTCCTGGTCGGCCCGCCCACCCACATCGTGGATGGACCAGTACTGCAGTTGATCGTTGTCGAGCCCGGACGCGTCCGGTCCATACCTACTGGCGGAGCCAGCGATTAGATCTGCTCGGTCTCCGCGTAGTCGGTGTCATCGACGACGGCCTCGGCGGGCGCGGCCGCGGGGAGTCCGTAGCCGGTGTCCTCGGTGTCGTCATTCCAGTCGTTGTCGCTGTAGGCCAGCGCAGCGGCTGCCGGATCGAACCCGGCCGGCGAGTCCTTCAGGGACAGGCCCATGCCGGCGAGCTTGATCTTGACCTCGTCGATCGACTTCTGCCCGAAGTTGCGGATGTCGAGCAGGTCCGCCTCGGTGCGGGAGACGAGCTCGCCGACCGTGTGGATGCCCTCGCGCTTGAGGCAGTTGTAGGAGCGGACGGTGAGGTCCATCTCCTCGATCGGCAGGCTGAACGCGGCGATGTGATCGGCCTCGGCGGGCGACGGCCCGATCTCGATGCCTTCGGCGTCGATGTTCAGCTCGCGGGCGAGACCGAACAGCTCCACCAGGGTGGTTCCGGCCGACGCGAGTGCGTCCCGCGGGGAGATCGACGGCTTGGTCTCGACATCCAACACCAGCCGGTCGAAGTCGGTCCGCTGCTCGACACGGGTGGCCTCGACGCGGTAGGTGACCTTGAGGACCGGCGAGTAGATCGAGTCGACCGGGATGCGGCCGATCTCGGCGCCGACCACCTTGTTGGGCGAGGCCGGGACGTAGCCGCGCCCACGCTCGACGACGAGCTCGATCTCGAGCTTGCCCTTCTTGGTCAGGGTGGCCAGCTTCAGCTCCGAGTTGTGCACGGTGACGCCGGCCGGCGGCGCGATGTCGGCGGCGGTGACGTCACCGGGGCCCTGCTTGCGCAGGTACATGGTGACCGGCTCGTCGTCCTCGGAGGAGACCACCAGCTCCTTGAGGTTCAGGATGAGCTCGGTGATGTCCTCCTTGACGCCGGGGACGGTGGTGAACTCGTGCAGCACGCCGTCGACGCGGATGCTGGTGACGCTGGCGCCGGGGATCGACGACAGCAGGGTGCGGCGCAGGGAATTCCCGAGGGTGTAGCCGAATCCGGGCTCGAGCGGCTCGATGACGAACCGCGAGCGGTTCTCGGAGACAACCTCTTCGGTCAATGCGGGGCGCTGGGAAATCAGCACTGTGGTGTTTCCTTTCGCAGGTGACGTCCGCTATATGACGTCACTGTGGGGTACTTCGTGTAGCTGTGTGCGCCGACCGGTCCAACGGCCGGAGAACGGGCGCACCGGTTTCCCGGTCGCCCGTGTGATCCGATTCCCGTTGCCGGACGAGGCGTGACCTGCCTGTTCGGCGCATCGGGCCGGGGATCAACCGGCAGTGCGAAGCCCGGCCAGGATGTGCGGACACATCCCGACCGGGCCGGCGACTACTTGGAGTAGAACTCCACGATCAGCTGCTCGGTGACCTGCGAATCGATCTGCGCACGCACCGGCAGGGAGTGGATGAGGATGGTCAGGGATTCCGGGACCACCTTCAGCCAGGCCGGGGTGGGCCGGTCGCCGAACGTCGCCCGCGCGAGCTCGAACGGGAACGACTCCGCGGACTGCTTGCGGACGGTGACGATGTCGTACTGCTCGACGCGGTAGGACGGAACGTCGACCCGAGTGCCGTTCACCAGGAAATGCCCGTGGGTGACGAGCTGGCGCGCCGCCCGCCGGGTACGGGCCAGGCCCGCGCGGTAGACGACGTTGTCGAGCCTGGACTCCAGGATCTGCAGCAGCGTCTCGCCGGTCTTGCCGGGACGGGACGCGGCCTCCGCGTAGTAGCGGCGGAACTGCTTCTCCATCACGCCGTAGGTGAAGCGGGCCTTCTGCTTCTCCTGCAGCTGGGTCAGGTATTCCTTCTCCTTCGTCCGCGCGCGGCCGTGCTGGCCGGGCGGGAAGGGACGGCGCTCGAAGGCCTGGTCGCCACCGACGAGGTCGGTCTTCAGGCGACGGGACTTCTTGGTCATGGGACCGGTATATCTAGCCATTACTGTGCCATTTTCCTTTCGGCCGGGTCAGACCCGACGCCGCTTGGGCGGCCGGGTTCCGTTGTGGGCCTGCGGGGTGACATCGGAGATCGCGCCGACCTCGAGGCCGGCGGCCTGCAGTGAACGGATCGCGGTTTCGCGACCCGATCCCGGTCCCTTGACGAACACGTCGACCTTGCGCATGCCGTGCTCGATGGCCTGGCGTGCGGCGTTCTCGGCCGCCATCTGAGCGGCGAACGGGGTCGATTTACGGGAGCCCTTGAAACCGACGTGGCCGGCGGACGCCCAGGAGATCACCGCACCGGTGGGGTCGGTGATCGAAACGATGGTGTTGTTGAAGGTGCTCTTGATGTGAGCGTGGCCGTGGGAGACGTTCTTCTTCTCCTTGCGGCGGACCTTCTTGACGGCTGCTGAACCCGTACGGGCCTTGGGGGGCATCGTTTACCTGGCCTTCTTCTTGCCGGCGATCGTCTTCTTCGGTCCCTTGCGGGTGCGCGCGTTGGTCTTCGTGCGCTGACCGCGGACCGGGAGGTGGCGGCGGTGCCGCAGTCCCTGGTAGGAACCGATCTCCATCTTCCGGCGGATGTCGGCCTGCACCTCGCGGCGCAGGTCACCTTCCACCTTCAGGTCCGCCGAGTCGATCGCGTCGCGCAGGGCGAGCACGTCCTCGTCGGTCAGGTCCTTGGAGCGCAGATCGGGGCTGATGCCGGTGGCCTTCAGCAGTTCGAGGGAGCGGGTTCGCCCGATCCCGTACACGTAGGTGAGCGCGATCTCCATCCGCTTGTCGCGGGGGAGGTCGACGCCAACGAGTCTCGCCATCTGGCGTGGTACTCCTTTGCCGTTCCCACAGGTGTCGGTCGCGTCCCGTCCCCTCGCACTGGATTCCAGTGAGCCGGGGCCCCGGCCCGTGGTCCGGGGGCGTACCGCTCGCTGCAGCCGGAGCTGCAGATGGCGGGTGGCGACGCGATGGTTGTACTGCGATCTCTGTACTGGGTGCTGCTGCTGTACTGCAGCGGCGCCGGGCGATCAGCCCTGGCGCTGCTTGTGCCGTGCGTTGCTGTTGCAGATGACCATGACCCGGCCGTGGCGACGAATCACCTTGCAGTTGTCACAGATCTTCTTGACGCTGGGCTTGACCTTCATGCTGTCCTGCTTTCTCTAGTACCGCGCCGATCCCGGCGCGGACCACGTGCATCTGGCGATGCACTCCCTATCGGTCCTGCGAATCGAGGCCGATCGTCCCGGGTCTCGAACCCGGTCCCGCCCCTGAGTGGGGGGCGGATTTCACTGCAGCTGTCGGCGTCTACTGCTTTCAGCCCGCCGTGAGGCGGTCCGTTGCCTACTCGCGGAGCGAGCGTCTACTTGTAGCGGTAGACGATCCGACCGCGAGTCAGGTCGTAGGGCGACAGCTCCACGACGACCCTGTCCTCGGGCAGGATGCGGATGTAGTGCTGCCGCATCTTGCCGCTGATGTGCGCGAGCACGCGGTGCCCGTTTTCCAGCTCCACGCGAAACATCGCGTTGGGCAACGGCTCGACCACGCGACCTTCTACCTCGATGGCCCCGTCTTTCTTGCCCATGTCCTCCGCTATCCGATCCGTTGGTCGTGCTGGTCACCGCGCCCGGCATCGCTGTTTCGCGAACAGTGATGTCCGACCGGCGACCGGTCCTGAGTCGATCGCTCCCCCCGCGCGGACCCTGTTCCGGCGCACCGCCGTACCAACGTCCGTGTCTATCCTGTGGCGGGAGGCCGACGCGCTCAGATGCCACTCATCCGATGCCGGCAGGATGCGTGCAGCACCAAGCCGACACGACTCGCGCGCCGACGTTCCACTCTACGCTCGTCCGGCGCATGCTCCAACTCGCGCGAAACCCGGGTGAAACACCGACCGGCCTCCGGGCGCGCTACCGTTGTCGCACCATGAGCCTGACCTGCCCGAAGTGCCAGAGCAAGATGCGCAGTTACGAGCGCAGCGGCGTCACCGTCGATCAGTGCAAGCAGTGCCGGGGGATCTTCCTGGATGTCGGCGAACTCGAGCACCTGCAGGCCGCCGAGGCCCGGTACCTGGGCCTGGAGCCGGTCGGCACTCCGCCGCCGCCCCCCATCAAGGATTACGACGCGCCCCGCCGTCCCTCCCTCGCCGACGACCGCAAACGTGCCGAGCGGCTGTACACCGAGGACCGGAAGCTTCGCAAAGTGAAGAAGCGTAAGAAGACGTTCCTGGAGAGCTTCTTCGACTGAGTCCAGGCAGCGCCGTTGTTGAGTTTGCGGCCGACCAGGCGCTGATTTCTCCCGTGAGTTCCCGGTGATTTGCCCCTGTACTGCCGCTGCGTCCGGGTCGACGGAGCGCCCGGTCGGTACCGTGGTGACCTCACCGGGCACCACTCGTCGGGGCCCTGCCGGCCGAGGGAGTTCGCCGTGTCTTCCGCGCTCGTGAGCGGGCCGCCGCCAGGTGCGACCACCCAACTGGCCGATGGGGACGTGCTCTTCGAGTACGGCTATGTCTGGCTGCCGTACTCCATCGCCGCCCTCGTCCTGCTCGCGCTCGGCGCCGTCGCGACGGTCCGCTGGCGCCGGTCGACCCCGCGTACCGGCGAACTGCTGCTGACCAGCGGGGCACTGCTGGCCGTGCTGGCCGGCATCGTCCTCGGACTGGCCGACGGTGCGACGGAGGGCAACGGACTCGCCTCGGTCGACCCGCCGGTGTGGCAGTGGATGATCGACCGGCGCACCCCCGCCCTGACGACCGTTGCCATCGCCGTCACGAATGTGGGCAGCACCGTCTCGATGGCGATCATCGCCCTGGCGGCCGTCGGGTATCTCTGGTGGCGCGGCCGGCGGTCCGATGCGGCGCTGGTCGCGGTCGTCGCTGCCGGTGCCGGTGCCCTGGTCCGGTTCGGCAAGGCAACCGTCGGCCGGGATCGGCCGCCGGCGAACCTGCGACTGGTCGTGGAGTCCAACGAGTCGTTCCCTTCCGGGCACGCCCTCGCGTCCGCCGCGATCATCGGTGTGCTGCTGGTCGTCTTCGTTCCCGCGATCGGCCATCACTGGGCGCGGGCCGGCGTCATCGCCGTCGCGTGCCTGTTCGTGCTGGCGATCGGTGTGTCCCGGCTGTATCTGGGCGTGCACTGGGCGACGGACGTGATCGGCGGCTGGGTGACCGGGCTCGCCTGGCTGATGCTGTGCCTGACGGTCCGGCAGGTCTGGCGACATCGGAGGGGCCGGCCGGCGGAGCTGCTCGACTCCGAGGCCGACGTCCAGACCGAGCCGGTCACCGACGGCGGCCGGCCCGGCTGAGCCCGCCGGCCGGCCGCTCCTGCGCCAGGGCGACCTGATTCGCCGGGACGAGGACTAGCCCCAGTTGGCGGCCTGAGTCAGGCAGAACGGGTGACCGCTCGGGTCCAGCAGCACCCGCCAGGTCTCACCGGGCTGATCGTCGGGGAACGTCGCCCCGAGTTCGACGCACGCGGCCACCCCGGCGTCGAGGTCGTCGACCGCGAGGTCGAAGTGGAACTGCTTGCTGCCGTGCGCGTTCGGCCAGCCCGGTGCCTCGTGGTCGGGCAGTGTCCCCAGCCCGAGGGAGATACCGCCGGGGCCGGTGAGCATTGCGTACTCGTCCTGCTCGTGCGCGATTTCCCAGCCCAGGACGCCGAACCAGAACCGTGCGTCTCGACGGGCGTCGGAACTGTCGAGGGTGACCATCTTGAGGGTGGCGACAGGCATCGGGTGGGCCTTTCTCGAGTTCAGGTGAACGGCCCGCAGATTGCCTCGTCCGGCGCGGGGACCGCTAGAACAAATGCGTCAGTCCGGCTTGCGCAGCCCGTAGCGGGTCTCCGGCCGGCCGACCTGCCCGTACCGCAGGCTCCGCTCGGCGACGTTCGTGTCGGCCAGGTGCTCGAGGTAGCGGCGTGCGGTGATCCGGGAGACCCCGAGGAACTCGGCGATCTGCGTGGACGACGCCTCGCCCAACTCGCGCAGCGCGCCGACCACGATCGCCAGGGTCTCCTTCGTCATCCCCTTGGGGAGTGCGCCGCCGGCGGGCGAGTGCAGCATGCCGAGCGCACGGTCGACCGCGGCCTGGTCGACGTCGGTGTCGCCAACCTGATTGCGGAACTCCTGGTAGGCGAGAAGCCGGTCGCGCAGCGTGCCGAAGGCGAACGGCTTGATGACGTACTGCACCGCGCCCTGGGCCACCGCCGAGCGGACCACGTCGGCGTCCCGCGCGGACGACACCACCATCACGTCCACGGTCGATCCCGCCGCCCGGATCCTGCGGAACAGCTCCAGTCCGCTGCCGTCGGGGAGGTGCAGGTCGAGCAGCACCAGGTCGACGCCGCCCCGGCCGAGAGCGCGTTCGGCTTCCATCCGGGAATGGGCGACCGCGGCGACGGAGAACCCGGAGACCCGCTCGACGTACGCCTTGTGGGCGCGGGCCGCGACGGGCTCGTCCTCGACCACCAGCACCCGGATCATCGCGCCCCGCGCCCGGAACCGACGGCGGATCGGTCGGCGCTGCGCGTCCCCGCGGGCCGGCGGAGCGGCAGCCAGACCTTGAACCGGGCGCCCGGCCCGGGTTCCACATCGACCCGGCCGCCGCAGCGGTGCACCGCCTGGGCGACCAGCGCAAGGCCGAGGCCGCGGTCACCGGCCGGTCCGCGGGCGACCTTGGTCGACCAGCCCCGGACGAACACCGACGCGGCCTGCTCGGCCGTCAGGCCCGGGCCGTTGTCGGCGACGGTGATCAGCACCTCGTCGGCCGCGTCCACCGATGCGTCGTCGGCAGCGCCGCTCCTCGCAGCAGCCTCCCGTTCACGGTCGCCGGCAGTCCCGTTCGTCGACACCACCTCGGAGGAAACCACTTCGGAGGACACGACCACTTCGGAGGCCACGACCTCGGAGGACACCTCGACCCGGCGCGGACCGGACGCGCTGTCCGGTGTCCCCGCCAGCACGTCGAAGGCGTTGTCGACGAGGTTTCCGATGATCGTCACCAGTTCGGCGTCGGGCGCGACCCCGGGGGGCAGGAACGATCCGGGCCGGATCGCCACCTCGATGCCGCGCTCCGCCCCCTGCGCAGATTTCGCCAGCAGCAACGCGGCGACGGCCGGGTTCTCCACCCCGGCCATCACCCGGTCCGCAAGTCCCTGGGCGGACTCCAGTTCGGCCACCGCGAAGGTCAGGGCGTGGTCGGTCTCGCCGAGTTCGATCAGCGAGATGACGGTGTGCAGCCGGTTCGCCGATTCGTGTGCCTGCGCCCGGAGTGCGTCGGAGAAGCCCTCGACCCGGTCCAACTCGCCGGTCAGCGACTCCAGCTCGGTGTGGTCGCGCAGGGTGACCACCGCGCCGACGACGGCCCCCTGTACCTGCACCTGCCGGCGGCTGATCAGCAGCACACGATCGTCGGACAGGGCCAGTTCGTCGGTGAGATCGCCCAGGTCGTCGATCAGTTCGGCAACCTGCGCAGGGAGCCCGGCCCGCGCCGCGGTGCCGCCGATCGCGTCGTCGGTCAGCCCGAGCAGCCGCCGGCCCGCCGCGTTGACGCTGACGATCCGCCCGTCGCGGTCCAGCAGCACCATGCCCTCGTGCACCGACGCAAGCACCGCGTCGTAGTAGGTGAACAGCCGCGCCAGTTCCTGCGGGCCCTTGCCGAGGGTCTGCTGACGCACCCAGGAGGCGATCAACAGTGACCCGATGACGCCGATCGCCAGTGCCCCGGCGGCGATCAATCCGAGTACCCACAGCCGGCGATTGGTTGCCTCGTCGACGTGGTCGACGAGCACGCCGACCGCGACCATTCCGACCACCCGGCCGTCCGGGCCCAGGACCGGCACGATCGCCCGCACGGACGGTCCGAGGGTTCCTGTGTAGGTCTCCACCGCGGTGCTGCCGGCGAGCGCGGCGTCCCGGCTGCCGCGGTACTCCTGGCCGATCTGGGTCGGGTCGGGGTGGGTGAAACGAATGCCGTCCGGGTTCATCACCACCACGAAGTCGGCTCCTGTGCTGGACCTGACGTTCTCGGCGTAGCGCTGCAGCGCCGCGGTGGGTCCCGAGATCTCCTGTCCTGCAGGGTAGTTCGCCGTCAGGGCGGCCCGGACGTCCGGGGCCGAGGCCACCGCGGAGGCGACCGCGACCACCCGGTCACCGGTGGTCCGCTCGGTCTCGGCATCGGTGTCGACGAGCAGCGCGGCGAGTGCGGCACCCAGCACGATGACCAGCACGACGGCCTGCAACGCCAGGATGCGGCGCGCCAGCGACCAGCTGGAACCGGCTTGCACGGGGCCGACCTCCCGCCACGGGGTGGGGGCCGCGACGCCGCGGCCTCCTGACTCCGCAGACCTTACAAGCCCTGGCGGCTCACCGGCCGGGGCGAGCGACCTCGGTGAACAGGTCGCCCTGAGCGGCAGCTGAACCGGACCGTCCGCCGCCCCGACCGCGCAGCACGAACGCCACGCCCACCGCGATCACCGCGCCGGCGAGCGGGCCAGCGACGTAGACCCAGTAGGCGCTGAAGTCGAGGCCGACCAGGTCGGGACCGAAGGTGCGTGCGGGGTTCATCGACGTGCCGGAGATGGGGCTGCCCCACAGGCCGGCCAGCGCGATGTAGGCGCCGACCCCGATCGCGCCGATGATGCCGACGTTCTGCGCGCCGGACGCAGTGCCGAGGATGACGCTGACAAGACCGAACGTCAGCACGGTCTCCATCAGGAAGGCGGCGACGTTCGAGTAGCCGGCGGCCGGATAGTTGGATCCGTAACTGGCCGACACGTTGATCACCGACTGGGCGAACCAGGACGCCAGGACCGCGCCGGCGAGCTGCACGATGATGTAACCGGGAACGCGCAGCCACGGGAAGTCGCCCCGCAATGCGAAGGCGATGCTGACCGCCGGGTTCAGATGGGCACCGGAGACCTTGCCCATGAACAGGATGATCGCCATCACCATCAACCCCGGGGCGACGACCGCCGCCGTCCTGCTGATCGTGTCCGGGAAGGCCTGGCTCATCATGCCGCCGCCCGCGGCGACGAGAACCAGGAAGAAGGTGCCGACGAACTCGGAGAACAGCCGGCGCCATTCCTGCTTGGTGTCGTCGAAGTTCTCGACCATGGCGACGAACTCGGCCTGCAGAGCGGCCGGCCCGCCCTGCACGGCCACCGGCTGCGGCGCTGCCGGCCGGTTCTTCTGGGGTGCGGTTCTGCCCGATGCGGGCACCTTGTTCCGTGGTGGCATGGCGATCCTCCCGTTGGGCGCTCTCGCAGGGGCGCAGTCGCAAACGCGGCGGGCGTGCCGCCCCGGCGGGACGGAAACGGCTGTCGCTGGACGTGACTGTGCTCGCTGCGGCGCACGGAAACGTCATCCACGCAGGGTGATGTTCGTCCGATTCGTCACCGCGGACCCGCGTTCCGGGCCGCGTCCCGCCGGACGAGTTCAGAGTCGCCTCGCGCCGGGTGCGAGCATGGGCGGCGTGAGCGCCCCCCTGGACACATCGGTGCGGCTGTCCGCGTGCCTCCTCGACGCGCAGACCGGCGAGGAGCTCGCCACCCTCGATCCACACGCCGTCCGGCCCACGGCGTCGGTCGCGAAGATCCTGTTGCTGATCGAGCTCGCCCGCCGGCTGGTGCATCGAGAGCTCGACCCGGCCACGTTGCTCACCAGGACCTCGGAGGACGCAGTGGCCGATTCGGGCCTCTGGCAGCACCTGCACACCAGATCGCTCGCGGTAGCCGACCTCGCCGTCCTGGTGGGCGCCGTCAGCGACAACCTGGCCACCAACGTGCTGCTGCGCGAGATCGGGCTGCCCGCGGTGGGCGCGACGGCCGAGGAGCTGGGATTGCGCGACACGGCCCTGTACGACCGGGTGCGCGACCACCGCGGTCCGCAGGATCCGGCCACCCTGTCGACGGGCGCCGCTCAGGAGCTCGCCGACTTGTTCGGCCGGCTGCACCGCGGCGAGATCATCGACCCGACGGTCAGCGCGACCGTCCTCGGCTGGCTCAACCTGGACACCGACATGTCCATGGCGGCGGCCGCTTTCGGGCTCGACCCGCTCGCCCACACAGCCGCCGACCGGGACTGGTGGGTGGCGCACAAGACCGGCACCGACACCGGCCTCCGGGCCGACACCGGGCTCGTCCGGGGACCGCTGCGCGCCGTGTCCTACGCCGTGCTGGCCGAGTTCGATGATGCCGACCGGGATGAGGCGCTGGCGGCCATGCGGGACTGGGGCCTTCGGATACGGCACATCGCCGGCTGACAGTGCAGCCGGCGATGCGCCCCCCGAGAACCGGGCCCCGAGAACCAGGGACGATCAGCAGTTCAGTGCGACGCCGCCTTCTCTGCGTGCGCACCGGTCAGCGAGCGGACCTCCATCTCCGCCCACTTGGCCTTGTTGTACTCACGGCTGGTGATCGTCCCGATGAAGGCGAAAAGGAAGCCCAGCGGGATCGACACGAGTCCGGGATTGGCCAGCGGGAAGTAGGCGAAGTTGATCGCCGGATCGCTGATCAGGCTGGCCGCCTTGCCGGTCGTGGCGTTCACGGCGCCACCGGACACGTTGGGCGAGAACAGCAGCAGTACCAGGGCGGAGATCAGGCCGCCGTAGATGCCGCAGGTCGCACCCCTGGTGTTGAACCGCTTCCAGAACAGCGAGAACAGGATCACCGGCAGGTTCGCCGAGGCCGCGATGGCAAACGCGATCGCCACCAGGAACGCGACGTTCAACGACTGCGCCGGAATCGCCAGCGCGATGGACACCGCACCGATGCAGACCGCCGCGATCCGGCCGACCCGCACCTCCTGCTTGTCGGTGACCTTGCCCTTCTTGATCACGTTCGAGTACAGGTCGTGGGCAAGTGAGGACGACGACGCCAGCGTCAGACCGGCGACCACCGCCAGGATCGTGGCGAAGGCGACTGCCGCGATGACGGCGAGCATCACCGCGCCGAGCCCGGTACCGACCCCGCCCAGCGCCTCGGCCAGCTGTGGCGCCGCGGTGTTGCCGCCGGGACTTTGTTCCGAGATCGCCTGGGAGCCGACCAGTGCCGCCGCACCGAATCCCAGGGCCAGCGTCATCAGGTAGAAGGTGCCGATCAGGCCGATGGCCCAGAGCACCGACTTCCGCGCCGCCTTGGAGTCCGGCACGGTGTAGAAGCGGATCAGGATGTGCGGCAGGCCCGCGGTGCCGAGCACCAGGGCAAGGGCGAGGGAGATGAAGTCCAGCTTGGAGAGCAGGGTCTTCGTCGCGTCCGCGTTTTCCACGCCGTAGCGAAGTCCGGGCTGCAGGAAGGCTTCTCCCTTGCCGGAGGCATCAGCGGCCGCGCCCAACAGAGCTGACGGGTTGAAGCCGAACTTGGCGAGCACCCAGATCGTCATCACGGCGGCGCCGGTCATCAGCATGACCGCCTTGACGATCTGCACCCAGGTGGTGCCCTTCATGCCGCCGAACACCACGTAGACGATCATCAGCAGACCGACCCCGGCGATGACGAGATTCTTCGCGGCCTGCGAACTGATCCCGAGCAGCAACGCGACAAGCTCGCCGGCGCCGACCATCTGGGCCAGCAGGTAGAAGATCGACACGACGACCGTGGAGATGGACGCCGCGGTACGAACCGGGCGCTGCCGCATCCGGAAGCTCAGCACGTCGGCCATGGTGAACTTGCCGGTGTTGCGCATCAGTTCGGCGACCAGCAGCAGAGCCACCAGCCACGCGACGAGGAAGCCGATGGAGTACAGGAAGCCGTCGTACCCGTACAGCGCGATCAGACCCGCGATGCCCAGGAACGACGCGGCGGACATGTAGTCGCCGCCGATCGCGAAGCCGTTCTGCATACCGGTGAAAGAACGTCCACCGGCATAGAAGTCGGCAGCGGTGCGGTTCTGCCTGCTGGCCCAGATGGTGATCCCGAGGGTGAGCGCGACGAACAGCGCGAACAGGGTGATGGTCAGCGTCTGGTGCGACGACCCCTCCTCGGCGGCGGCCTGCACCTCCTCCGCGACCTGCGCGGACCCTGCGGCAAGAGTGATCATCGGGCGTCTCCCTCGATCTGGCCGCGCAGCTTGTCGGCGAGTGGGTCGAACTTGCTGTCGGCGTGCCGCGCGTAGAACAGCGCGATGAGGAAGGTCGAGACGAACTGCAGGACACCGAAGAGCAGGCCGACGGTGATGTTGCCGAACACCTGCGTGTTCATGAAGTCACGGGCGAAGGCCGCGCACAGTACGTAGGTGAAGTACCAGACCAGGAAACCCACCGTGGTGGGGAACACGAAGGAGCGCAGTGCATGTCGGAGCTTCGCGAAGTCCGGTGACGCCTGCACCGTCTCCCACTCCACCGAACTCGCCACCGATGTGCCCTGCGCTGCCGGCGGATCTGCCATGGGACCTCCTTGTCGCGGTCTGCTTCGGCGCCCCGCAGCGGTGAGCTGGGGCGCGGTATGCGAGGACGCTAGGCAGCCGGCGGGCTGATCGCACCGCCCGATCGGGCAGCGGGGAGTCGGTGCGCCGAACGGCGGTTCCGTGCCGGTGAGCGGTCTATTCGGGCAAAGCTGTGACCGGGCCCACATCCACCGGGATCACCCAGGGGGCTGTCGATCGCCGCCCGTCAGCGCTCGGCGGCGGGCGTCATCACCCGTTTGACCGCCCCTGGCAGGTGCAACTGGGCGAGCACCGCATCGGCCGTCGGGCTGATTCTCGATCTGGTCACCAAGGACACCGCGATCATCGTCAGGAACGCCGCGGGCACGGACCCGACGGCCGGTTGACCGAGCAGCGAGTCGAAAGGATCGGGCAGCAGACCCGGCGTGACGATCGACAGTGCGAGCGCGAGAAGGCTGAGCCCGCCGCCCACCAGCAGGCCTGCGATGGCCCCCGCGATGGTCAGCCCGCGCCACCAGATGCCGAGCACCAGCAACGGGCAGAAGGTCGACGCCGCCACCGCGAACGCCATCCCGACCACCCGGGAGATGTCCAGGTCGGTGGTCGGCAGTGCCAGCACCAGGGGCACCACCCCGGCCACCACGGCGGCGACCCGGAAGTCGCGCACCCGCCCGCGCAGCACATCGGTGGACAGCACCCCGGCCGCGGCCACCACCAACCCCGACGAGGTGGCCAGGAACGCCGCGATCGCGCCCGCGGCGAGCAGCGCACCGAGCACGTTGCCGAGCACGCCGCCGACCGCGGCAGCGGGCAGGCCCAGCAGCAGGGAATCCGACTGCCCTGCGGCAGGCGGCGCCATCAGGGTGTGGATCAGCGCCCCGGCGACGGCCGGGAACAGGTAGAACACACCCAGCAGCGCAATCACCCGCACCGTCGTCGACCGCGCCGAGCCGCCGTCGATGTTGGTGTAGAAGCGGACCAGCACGTGCGGCAGCCCCATGGTGCCGAGGAAGGTGGCCAGCATCAGCGAGTAGATCCCGGCCACCGGGTGCGCACCGCCCAGACCGCGGCCCGCGTCGGCCCAGCTGCCGGCGAACATCTCCTGCACACCGGCCCGGTTGACGGCCAGTACAACGAGCACCGGAACGGCGATCGCCATCAGCTTGAACCAGTACTGCAGGGCCTGCACCAGGGTGATCGAACGCATGCCGCCGGCGACCACGTTCAGCGTGACGACGACCGCGACGACGGCGATCCCGACCCAGCCGGGCAGGCCGGTCACCTCCTGCAGCACCAGTCCCGCTCCGTGCAGCTGCGGCACCAGGTACAGCCACGCGATGACGAGGACCAGCGCGGTCGACACCGCCCGCAACCGCCTCGACCCCCAGCGGATCTGCGCGAAGTCGGGCACCGTGTAGGCGCCAGAGCGGCGCAGCGGTGCGGCCACGAACAACTGAAGGGCGAGGTAGCCGGCGGTGAACCCGACCGGATACCACAGGGCATCAGGCCCGTTCACCGCGATCAACCCGGCCACCCCGAGAAACGATGCGGCAGAGAGGTATTCGCCGGAGATGGCGGCGGCGTTCCAGTTCGGCCCGACCGACCGGGAGGCGACCAGGAAGTCGCTGGTGGTGCGGGCGAAACGGAGCCCGGTCGCGCCGATCACCCCGGTGGCGACGACCACCAGCGCGATCGCGATCAGCGACAGCGTCGAGCCGTCCACGGCCGTCAGCCCCGCTCGAGCAGGTCGGTGAAGTCGCGCTCGATCCGCTCGGCCTGCCGCCGGTGCACTCGCGCCAGCAGGTACAGCGCCGGGTATGCGGCGACGCCCAACAGCCACCAGATCAGCGGAATGCCGAGCACCCGCACGTCGGCGACCGCGGGCACGGCCGCGAACAACAGCGGCAGCGGGGCGAAGAGCACCAGCGCCACCCCGGCAATCCGCAGTGAGGCGGCCAGCTGCGCGCGCATCAGACCCCTGACCAGCTCCCGGCCGATCTCGGTCTGTTCCGCGACCTCTGCGCCGCGCAGGATCGGCATCGCCGCGGGTCGGCGGTCGGCGAGCACCACCCGAACCCGCCGCGGCGGCTGGTGCGAGCTCACCGGCCCGGCCGCCGACCGGCCAGCAGCCGCTGTTTCAGCATCCGCAGATGCCTTCTGCTGACCGGTATCTCGGCGATGGTGGACTGGCCGCTGACGCCGACCCGGTAGCCGCCGTCGACCGATCTCAGCTCGACGATCCGGTGCAGCGCGACGAGGTAGCCGCGGTGCACCCGGACGAAGCCGGCTGCCGCCCATTCCTCCTGCAGCACGGCGAGCGGGGTGCGGATCAGGTGGCTGTCGCCGCCCTCCACGTGCAGCCGGGCGTAGTCGCCCTGCGCCTCGGCCCAGCACACCGAGGCGCGTGGAACGAACCGGGTCTTGCCCGCGAGGTCGACGGCGATCACCGCACCGTCCTCGCGCTGGTCGTCCTGCTCCCCCGCATTCATGACGGCCTGCTCGATCACCCTCGCCTCCGCGCGTCCCGGCGGATCCCCGTGGGCAGCCACCCGCTGGTGCCGGCGGTCCTGCTGGGCGGCGGCGTCCCTCGCCGTGCAGAACCGGGTGACCGCCTCGGCCAGCCGGGCGGGCCGGACCGGCTTGAGAAGGTAGTCCACGGCTCCGATCTCGTATGCGTCCACCGCACGGTCGTCGTGCGCGGAGAGGAACGCGACGGCCGGCGGATGCGGCAACGCGGACACCACCCGCGCGAGGTCGACGCCATCCCAGCCCGGCATCGCGATGTCCAGCAGTACCGCGTCCGGGGTCGGCGACGAGGTCGGCTGCAGCATGGCCAGCGCCTCCGCCGCGTTCGACGCGGTCAGCACGGTGCCGACCCGCGGGTCACCGCCGAGCAGGAACCCGATCTCGTCCAGCGCGGGCGCCTCGTCGTCGACCGCGAGCACCACGAGTCCCGCGATGGCCGATTCCGTCGACGCCACTTGACCGTCCTGTCCGCTCGCCGCCTGGCTTGCTGTCGAGGCACCGGACGGGCCACCGCCACTTTGCACCATCGACGGCCCGCATTATCGCCGATCGGCACTGATACCCGGCGCGAACTTGGGCAGCCGGACGATCACCTTCGTGCCGGCGTTCGGCGCCGTCTCGACGATCAGGCCGTAGTCCTCGCCGAACGCGGCGCGCAACCGGTCGTCGACGTTGGACAGCCCTACGTGGCTGCCGGACGGCTCGCCCTCCCGGCTCCGGCCGACCTCTTCCGGGTCCATCCCGATGCCGTCGTCCTCGACGCTGATCAGACAGTCCGGGCCGGCGTCCTCCGCCGTCACCGCGACGGTGCCGTCGCCGGTCCGCCCGGCGAGCCCGTGACGCACGGCGTTCTCGACCAGCGGCTGGATCGACAGGAATGGCACCAGGACGCCGAGCACCTCGGGGGCGATCCGCCACCGGATGTGCAGCCGGTCACCGAACCGCGCACGCTCGAGCGTCAGGTATTTCTCGATGTTGCCCATCTCGTCGGCGAGGGTGGTGAACTCGCCGGCCTGCCGGAACGAGTACCGGGTGAAGTCGGCGAACTCGAGCAGCAATTCCCGCGCCCGGTCCGGGTCGCTGCGGACGAAGGCGGCGATGGTGGTCAATGCGTTGTAGATGAAGTGCGGGGAGATCTGCGCGCGCAGCGCCCGCACCTCGGCCCGCGCGAGGTCGGCCCGGGATGCGTCGAGATCGGCGAGTTCGAGTTGGGTGCTGATGAAGCGAGCGGTCTCGTCCGCCGCCCGGACCAGATAGGGACCGACCGCCGAACCGGCGTTCACGACGAGCGCGCCGGCGGACCGGCCGGCCGCTATCAGCGGCACGATCACCGCCCGGCTCACCTGGCAGCCCGGCCGGCCGCACGGTGGGCAGCCGGCCAATTGCCGCCTCCCGGTGCCGATGGCAGTCAGCACGGCGCCGGTGACGTCACCCGCGTGGTGCGCGCCCGGCCCGTGCACGCCGAGCATCACCCCGTCAGGCCCGGCGAGCGCGACACCGGGGGTCTCCAGCAGGGCCGACAGGTACGGCAGCGCCTGTGCGCTCGCGTGCGCGGTGAGCCCCTCGCGCAGCGGCGGCGCTGCCAGGCCCGCCGTCCGCAGCGCCTGCCCGGCCGCCCGCACCCCCGGCGGATCCAGCATCCGACGGCGCAGCCAGCGCCCGCCGAACACCGCCAGCAGGCCGGTCGCGATCACCACCGCGCCGACCAGCAGCCCCGTCACGACGGCGTTCATCGGGCGAGCGTTTCACACGCCGCGGGCCGGTCAGTCCGGCGCGCTGAACCGGTGTTCCGGACGGCCGGTGGACCCGTACCGCAACTGCATGACGATCGTCCCGCCGTCGGCCAGCAGCGAGAGGTAGCGCTGTGCGGTCGCCCGGGAGATCCCTACCTGGTCGGCCACCACCGCGGCCGACACCGGGTCCCCCGCCCCCAGAACCGCCTTCACCACCGCCTGCTCGGTCAGCGTCGAATGGCCCTTCGGCCGGTGCGCGGAGGGTGCGTGCAACGAGCGCAGCGCCAGGTCGAGTTCTGACTGGCCGAGCACGTCCAGCCGGTCCAGTCCGGCGCGGTAGCGGGCATATGCGATCAACCGCTCGGCGAGCATCTCCTCCGGGAAAGGCTTGATCAGGTACGCCAGCGCACCCCGCGACAACGCGGCGCGCACGGTCGCCGATTCGGCGGCCGCCGACACCACGAACACATCACAGTCGACCCTGCGCATCAGTTCGAGCCCCGAGCCGTCGGGCAGATACAGGTCGAGGACCGCCAGGTCGATCGTGCTGCCGGCGGTGGTCAGCCGGCGCATCGCATCGGCGAGGTTGGACGACACGTGCGCGACCCGGAAACCGGCCACCCGGTCCACCGTCGCGGCATGCAGCCGGGCGACCCGGAAATCGTCATCGACGACGAGCACCTGCAGGGTCATCGCCGCGCCGCCGGCAGCACGGCAGTACGAACGTCGCCCTGGTCCGCCGCGGGCACCGCATCCGCCCTCCCCCCGGTCACCGCGCCGGGCAACCGGGCGACGAACACCGCTCCGGCCCGCCCGCCGCCCGGGTCGGCGAGCCAGACGTCACCCTGCACCACTCTGGCGATCTGTCGCACGAGGGCCAGGCCCAGTCCCCGGCCGCCGCTCTCGCCGCCCGGGTGGCTGCTGACGTTCTCCTCGAACAGGCTCTCCCGCAACACTTCCGGCACCCCGTCGCCGCTGTCGGCGACCGTCACGAAGAGCGTCCCGGCGTCGGCCAGCAACTCGATCTCGACCCACCGGTCGCTGCGTGCGGTGCCCTCTGCCGCCGCGTCCACCGCGTTGTCGAGCAGATTGCCGACCACCGTGGTCACCGCCACCGGGTCCGTCACCGACCGGTCCAGCCAGGTTTCCGGACCGAGCCGCAGAGTGACCGAACGCTCCCGGGCGTGCGCCGCCTTCGCCGCCAGGAACGCCTGCAGGGTTGGATCCCGGACAGTCTCCAGCCCCTCCAGCAGCGTGCCGAGCGGACCCGCGCCCAGCACCGACCGGACGTACTCGGTGGCCTCCTGCAGATGGCCGTGGTCGAGCAGACCGTGCACGACGTGCAGCCGGTTGGCGAACTCGTGACGCTGCGCCCGGAGCGCCGAACCCATCGTCTGCACCGCGTCGAGCTGCCGGGTGAGTGCCTCGACATCGGTCCGGTCGCGTGCCGAGAGCACCACACCGAGATCGCGGCCGTCCCTGGTGACACCGCCGACGGTGCAGATCAGCACCCGCTCGCCGGCGAGCACCAGGAACGGGTCGGTCGGCAACCGGTCCGCGGGCGGACGCGCGGACATCCCGTGGATCACAGTCAGCACGCCGTTGGGAAGTCCGACAGCGTCGGCCATCTCGCCCGGTCGCACCCGATCGCCGAACAGCCGGCGGGCCTCGCCGTTGGCCACCCCGATCCGGCCGTGCGGGTCGACGCCGACCACCGCCTCGCTGATGCTGCCGAGCACCGCCTCGTGTTCGGACGCCATCGCGGCCAGTTCCTCCGGCTCCACCCCGAGGGTCAACCGGCGCAGCCGGCGGCTCAGCAGGATCGACGCGAACACACCGAGGCCGAGCGCCGCGGCGGCGTACAGCGCGGCCACCCGCAGGTCCGACCACAACGCGGCGGAGATCTCGTCGGTGCCGATGCCGACGCTCACCGCGCCCACCACCTCCGTGCCGCCCGGCGCGATGACCGGCACCTTCGCCCTCGCGGACTCGCCGAGAGTGCCGCGCTGCTCGACGATCTCCTCCCGGCCGGCCAGCGCGACGGAGGGATCGGTGGACACCGGCCGGCCCAGTTCGGCCGGCTGCGGGTGGGCCAGCCTGATCCCCCGGTCGTCGGTGACGACGACGAACAGCGCGCCGGTGAGTTCCCGGACAGCCTCGGCATCGCGCTGGATCGGGCCGCCTTCGAGCTCGGCAACGATGCCCGGACCGGCGCGGTGATCGGCGGAGTACCCCGCCACCAGTGCCCGGATCTCGTCGTCGGCGGCCATCGACCGGGCGATGGCCAGCGCCCGATCGCCGTACCCGGTCCGCAGCCCGCGGTCCAGCATGGTCGCGAAGAGGCCGAAACCGACCAGCACGACAGCCGCCACCACAGCCAGCTGGAGAACCAGCAGCTGGCCGGTGAACCGCAGGCGACGTCGCCTCATCGGCTGACCCTAGATCCGCGGAGGCCGTGAGCACAACGCGCACAACTCGCGACAACGTCAACAACCGGCAGGAACCGCGGGAAACGGCGGCGCTGTCGGGTGACGCGGATAACGTCCCGCCCACCGGAAACGAAGGAGTACCGATGACGATTCTCGCGGCCTACCAGCAGACCCCCGAAGGCGAGGCGGCCGTCCGCCGTGCTGTCGACGAGGCGAGGTTGCGCGGAACGGACCTGATCGTGCTGACCGCCCCGGCACACACCGGCGATGCGGAGGTGCACACCGTTCCGGATGTCTCCGACGGTGGTGCCGCCGACCCGCCCGTCACCATCAGGGCGGCGGTGCGCGGCGAGGACCTGGCCGGCGAGATCGTCGATCTGGCAACCGAACTCGATGCGGAGATGATCGTCATCGGGCTGCGCCGGCGGTCGCCGGTCGGGAAATTGTTCTTCGGGTCGACCGCCCAGAACGTGCTGCTCAACGCCTCGGTCCCGGTGCTGGCCGTGCGCGCGCGTCCCTGACCGGGCAGGGCGCGTCCCTGACCGGGCAGGCGCGTCCCTGGGCCCCGGTCCCGACCACGCCCGTTCAGCCCCGCCCGTTCAGGCCACGCCGTTCAGCCACGCCCGTTCAGGCCACGCAGCCGACAACGTCGCGCGAACGGTCCTGCACCTTCGCCGCCCGCACCAATCTCGACCCACGTCCACGACTCGCTTCCTCGACGCAGAAGGAAAGCCAATGACGGCATCTCCCGACACGAGATCCGGCCCGCCACCGCAGGCCCGGGCCAAGCAGCGCAAGCCGTGGGTCACCGCGGTCTGGACGGTGGTGGTTGTGCTGATCGTCGGCGCCGGCATCTGGTCGGCGGTCGACACCGGAACCGGCGACTCGGCCCGCAGTCGGCTCGGCGTCATCGCCCCGGCCGCTCCTGGCGGGGGCTGGGACCTGGTCGCCAGGGAGGCCCAGCAGGCGCTGAAGTCCGACGGCATCGTCAACAACGTCCAAGTGGTCAACATCCCGGGCGCGGCGGGCACCATCGGGCTCGGCCAGCTGACCGACATGGACGGTCAGGCCGGCACCCTGATGGTGACCGGGACGGTGATGGTCGGTGGCGTCATCGCCAACGACAGTGACGCGACACTGACCGACGTCACCCCGATCGCGCGGCTCGCCGAGGATTTCGAGGTGATCGTCGTTCCCGGCGATTCGCCGTACCAGAATCTCGAGGAGTTCCTGGCGGCCTGGAAGGAAGACCCGGGCGGCACGGTGGTCGGCGGTGGGTCGAAGGGCGGCACGGACCACCTGCTGGCCGGCCTGGTGGCCGTCGACGCCGGCATCGATCCGCGACAGATCAACTACCTGGCGTTCTCCGGCGGCGGCGAGGCGCTGAACGCGCTGCTGGCCAACACGGTCGACGCCAGCATCTCCGGCTACAACGAGTTCGCCGACCAGATCGAGGCGGGCAACGTCCGGGCACTGGCGATGGGCACCAAGGAGCGGGTCGAAGGCATCGACGTACCGAGCCTGGGCGAGCAGGGCGTCGACGTCGAACTCACCAACTGGCGCGGCCTGGTCGCGCCGCCCGGCCTCAGTGATCAGCAGCGGCAGGCGCTCATCGACATCGTCACCGAGATGGTGGACGGCACGGCCTGGCAGGACACCATCGCCCGCAACCGCTGGCAGGACACCTTCCTGGCCGGTGACGAGTTCGAGGCGTTCCTGGCTACCGAGACCACCCGGATCCAGGAAATCGCAGACCAATTGGGGATCGGAGCCTGATGAGCACTTCAGAGAAACCCGGCAGTACGGCCGATCGGGTCGCCACCCACGACACCACCGCCGCTGTCGGCTCGCGGGCCGGGCTGTCCGAGCTCGTCGTCCCGGGCATCCTGGTGGCCATCGCGGTCTTCCTGATCATCGGCACCGTGAACATGAAACTGCCGCCCAGCGTGCAGGTTCCGGGCCCGACGTTCTTCCCGACGATCGTGATCGGCCTGCTGCTGCTGATGGCGGTGCTGTCGACCATCCAGATCCTGCGTGGCCATGCCAGGGCCGTCCGCGAACTGCGGGATCCGGTGAGGCACGCCGATCAGGGCGAGGGCAGTGGGTACGACGACGTCGATGCCTCGACGGAGTTCCTGCCGGCCGACGGGCCGGCGCTGGACGCTGACGGCGACCGGGTCGACGAGATCCCGCCGGACGTGCCGCCGGGTCGCGAACCATGGCCGGCCAGGGCATTCAGCGACTGGCGGGCGCTGGGCACGGTGCTGGCGTCCCTGGTGGCGTGCATCGTGCTGCTCGTGCCGGCCGGCTGGATCATCGCCGCCGCCGTGTTGTTCTGGGGCGTCAGCTACGCACTGGGCTCGCGGCGTCCGGTTTTCGACCTGTCCATCGCCCTGGTGATGTCCTCGGTGATCCAACTGATCTTCGGCGCCGCGCTGGGACTGAACCTGCCGGCCGGGTTCCTTGAGGGAGTGCTCTGATGGACCAGATCAGCAACCTCCTGCAGGGCTTCGGCGAGGTTCTCACCCCGATCAACCTGCTGTGGGTGTTCGTCGGGTGCATGCTCGGCACCGCCGTCGGTGTGCTGCCCGGCCTCGGCTCCGCGATGGCGGTGGCGCTGCTGTTGCCGGTGACCTTCAGCCTCGACCCGGTGGGCGCGTTCATCATGTTCGCCGGCATCTATTACGGCGGGCTGTTCGGTGACTCCACGACGGCCATCCTGATGAACACTCCGGGCAACTCGACGGCGATCGCCTCGACGTTCGAGGGACACCGGATGGCCAAACGCGGCCGTGGACCGCAGGCGTTGGCCACCGCCGCCATCGGCGCGTTCACCGGCGGTCTGCTGGCGACCATCCTGGTGGTCTTCTTCGCGCCGGTGCTGGCCGAACTGGCAACGGTGTTCGGCCCGACCGAATACTTCGCGCTCGCCGTGGTCGCCTTCGTCGCCACCTCCGCGGTGGTCGCCGACTCGGCGGTGAAAGGCGTTGCGGCGCTGGCCATCGGGCTCGCGCTCGCGTTGGTCGGCGTCGACGGCATCAGCGGCGCCTCCCGGTACACCTTTGGTGTTCCGGCGTTGTTCGACGGCATCGACATCATCGTCATCACGGTCGGGCTGCTCGCGCTCGGCGAGGTGCTGCACGTGGCGTCCCGCATCCACAAGGACCCGTCGGCCACCGCGATGGTGATGAACAAACGACCCTTCCTGAACCGCAGCGAGTTCCGCGAGGCCCTTCCCGCCTGGTTGCGCGGGTCAGCGTTCGGGGTTCCGTTCGGCGCGATCCCGGCCGGCGGCGCGGAGATCCCCACCTTCCTGGCGTTCGGGCTGGAGCGGAGACTGGACCGCCGGCGCAAGGACCCGCAGTTCGGCAAGGGAGCAATCCGCGGCCTCGCGGCACCGGAATCCGCCGCCAACGCAACTGCCGGCTCGGCGATGGGGTCCCTGCTCGCGCTGGGACTGCCGACCTCGGCCACGGCCGCGATCATGCTGGCCGCGTTCCAGCAGTACGGCATGCAGCCCGGACCGCTGCTGTTCACCCGCAACTCCGACCTGGTCTGGGCACTGCTCGCCAGCCTGTTCGTCGGGATGTTCGTGCTGCTGATCATCAACCTGCCGTTCGCCCCGATCTGGGCCAAGCTGCTGTTGATCCCCAAGCCCTACCTCTACGCCGGGATCACCGTGTTCGCGGTGCTGGGCGTCTACGCCGGGAGCTCATCGCTCGTCGACCTGATCATGCTGGTGTTGATCGGGCTGCTCGGCTTCGTCCTGCGCCGGTACGGACTGCCGCTGGCGCCGGTGCTCATCGCGGTGATCCTCGGGCCGCTCGCCGAGACCAGCCTGCGGCGTGCGCTCGCGGTCAGCGAGGGCGACGTCGGCACGCTCTTCGATTCGACCCTGGCGCTGTCGCTGTACGGGTTGCTCGTCCTCGGCGCCATCTTCGTGGCGGCCAGCAAGATCCGCGGCCGGGCGAAGGTCGACATCTGATCCGACTTCTACGGCGACGGCGACGGCGACGGCGACGGCGACGGCGAGGAAGTAGACCCGGGTGGCTCGGGGGGAAACTCCCCCCGGGCCACCCGACCGGTCACGGGCCGGGTGCGACACGGCATCGTCAGGCGACGTCGGCGTCCAGCACCAGGGTGCCGACTGCGTCGTTGACTCGCACGGCCACCGCTTCGTCCAACGGGAGGGCCGCGTTCAGGCTGCAGCGCAACGGGTTCCCACCCGTTCCGAGGAACGTCCCAGCAGAAACTTCGGTGCCGTCGGTCCTGGTGAAGGTGACGGTGTACGACCCGCCCCTCTCCAATCCGGTGGCCTCGAGTTGGAGCTCGGTGCCCCAGGTGTGCTTGACCAGTCCCGCATCCGCCTGTACGCCCTGTACATCGACCCGCACCGCCAGCGGCACCACCGGCGGTGCCGCGGTGGTGGGCGCCTGACGGACCCCGAGGAAGAAGGCGCCGAACAGCGCTGCGGCCACCAGCAGACCGGCTGCGCTGCGCCGGACGAGTTGCCCGCGATGTCGGTCGCGACGACTCTGCCGGATACGTTGCACGACCTGTTCCCCCAGATCCGGCGGCGGGCTCGGTTGCAGGTCCAGCCGGGTGGGGTCGACCCGGAGCAGCGCCGGCGCCAACGGCGCGAGCTCGGCGACCTCCGCCTGACAGGCGGGGCATCCGTCTATGTGTGCCTGCACCCGCGTGCGCTCGGCGTCGTCGAGCTGGCTGAGCACATACGCGCCCAACAGTTCCCGGATCGTCCGGTGATCGTCGGCTGTCACATCGTCACCCCCATTTCGTCCATCGCGATCCGCAGCGCCTTGAGCGCATAGAAGGTCCGGCTGCGCAGAGTGCCCGCTGGTATGCCGAACTCACCGGCCACCTCTTCGTACGACCGTCCCCGAATGTAGGTTTCCACGATCACCTGCCGGTGCTCGGCCGACAACCTGCCGAGCGCCTCCTCGACCAGCCATGTCGCCAGCACCCGCTCGGTCTCGTCAGGCACGGGCTGCAGCGTCCGCTCTACCATGTCCGGCTCTCCCGCGACGATCGCGAACGAGCCTGCCGACCGGCGGCGAACGAGATCGACCACCACATTCCGGATGATCGCGAACAACCAGACCCGCAGGCTCGACAGGGCAGCGTCATACCGGTCCGCCGCACGCCAGGCGCGAAGGAACGTCTCCTGCACGGCATCCTGTGCCATTCCGTCATCGCCCAACGCGCGCAGGGCGAATCGATAGAGCTCGGGGCCGTGCGCGGCGTAGGCGGCCCGGATGCCGGTCTCGTCCGCCAGGCCCTTGTCCCGGGCAATCCCGAGCAACCGTGGCGCCATGCGTGACCCGCCTCCCTCAACCGTGATGCTGACCTTTCGGTTCCGGCAGCCGGCCGCGTCAGTCGTCAAACGCATTCCATGACGTCTGGTCACGGCTGCGGTCAGGCGCCTACCCGGTTTCCGTTGGGCCCGGGTTCACCCCTGTCCCTACGAATCGAGCACGCCTGGCGTTCAGTGGTTCGTTGTCACAGCACCCGGAGATTGCCGCTCCCGCCGGCTGAACGCGATCGGCACCGGCGCCGTATGAACCGTCGCCGTCGCCAGGCGGCCGCCGATCACCTTCGGTGAAGAATCGAGGAGGACAACATGCGTACTCGCACCGCAGTCATCGCTGCCGCGCTCGCCGCAACGGCATGCGTGGCCGTGCCCGCCGCGGCCGGCGCCGCCGGCCCGACGCAGACCGCCGCAGCTGGGTCGGTGGCGGTCGGGAATGCCGGATCGTCGGGGACGATCTTCAACTACCACCGAGGCCACGGTCTCAAGATCGTCGGACTGTCCGATGCCGGCAAGAGCCTGGTCTGGTTCACCACCAACCGGCCGGAACGGGCCCACAAGATCGGCGCCATCAAGGGTTTGGCGGGTGACACCACACTGGTCGGCATCGACTACCGGGTGCAGAACGGCAAGCTCTACGGTGTCGGAAACTCCGGCGGCATCTACCTGCTGTCCGACCGGGACGCCAAGGCCAGCAAGGTGGGGCAGCTCAGCGTGGCGCTCGCCGGCACCGCCTTCGGGGTCGACTTCAACCCGGCCGCCAACGCGCTCCGGATCGTCAGCAACACCGGTCAGAACCTGCGGCAGCCGTTCACCACCACCGGCGGAGCAACGGCACCGACCGTGGCGGACACCCCGCTGGCCTACCCGCCAACCGCAGCCGCCGGCATCACCGCCGCCGCCTACACCAACAACGATCTGAGCCCGGACACCGCGACCACCCTGTTCGACCTGGACACTGCGCTCGATCAGGTCGCACTCCAGTCCCCGGCCAACGCGGGTTCCCTGGCCGCCACCGGAAAGCTGGGGGTGGACGCCGCGCTGGACGCCGGCCTCGACATCTATTCGACCGTGCGCCGCGACAGGACCGTCGACCTGGATGCCTACGCGACCATTGGCGTCGGCGGAAAGTACAGCCTCTACTCGATCAGCCTGCTGACCGGTGCCGCCGAGAAGCAAGGCTCCTTCAAGAGCGCCGTGACCGACATCGCGATCCCCCTCGCCCAGCGCTGATCGGACGTGGCGCGGGCCGAACCCGGCTCATCTCTCACCCAGGAGCCGCGATAGCACCGTGTTCGTCCTGTCAGCCGTCACGGGGCCGCGGACGTGAAGACAGGGGTCTGTCGCAGGGCCGCAGAGACGGGCGTGGGCGAACCGGACGCCGCAGGCCGGTCGACCGTGCGGTCGTGCCGGCAGCTCATCGCTCGTTGACCTGATCATGCGAGTGTTGATCGGCCTGCTCGGGTTCGTCCTGCGCCGGTACGGGCTGCCGCCGGCGCCGGTGCTCATCGCGGTGATGCTCGGGCCGCCGGCCGGGACGAGCCTGCGCCGGGCGCTCGTGGTCAGCGCTGGTGACGTCCGCACGTTGTTCGATTCGACCCTGGCCCTGTCGCTGGACGGGCTGCTCGTGCTCGGAGCCATCTGGGCGGCGGTCAGCAAGATCCGCAGCCGGGCGAAGGTCGACATCTGATCCGGCCCCTGACCCGTCGGCCTGTCGCCGCCAACGCGGCGGCAGGCTCACGACGTCGGACCGGAGGAAGACGATGAACAGCGCAACGAGCAGTGCCGCCCTGCCCCAGACGCCGATCAGCACCAACTGCGGGGACAGGGCGTCGTAGGCGGAGTTCGGCGCTCCGCTGCCGATCAGGTACTGCCAACGGAAGAAGCCGATCCCGACGGCGGCGTCGGCGACGAAGTAGGCCAGGATCCAGCCGGGCCGGATCCGCAGCAGCACGAAGAACGGCAGCAGCCAGAGCGTGAACTGCGGCGAGTGCACCTTGTTGAACAGCAGATAGCCGCAGACCATCGCGGCGCAGGCCTGCAGCCACGGGTAGCCGCGGCGCCGGTCGTACCGCAGGAATCCCAGGACGCAGGCAAGCAGCAACGCGGCCAGCGTGGTCCCCGTCGCGATCATCGCAAGGGTGTGCTGTACGGCCTCGTTGTCAGAGTCGCTGTACGGCCTCGCGCCCCAGAACCAGATGGTGTTCGTCGTGACGTCGATCGGCCGGCTCCACTGGAACTGGAACGACGCCCACCAGCCTTGCGGGCCGGCCAGTGCGAACGGCACGTTCACCAGCACGAACACCAGCGCCGTTCCTGCCGCGAAGGCAGCCGCCGTCAGCCAGCGGGCGAGCACCGGACGGAGGCTGCGGGCGGGTGGCTGCCAGCCGCCGACGCCGAGCCAGAGGGCGATCGGCAGCGCGAACATCATCGGGTACAGCTTGAGCCCGGCGCCGATCCCCAGCGCGACGGCCGCTCCGATGAGCGGGCCGGGCCGGGAGATCCTGCCCGGCGGGCCGAGCCTTTCGGGCGGTGCGATGAGTTCGGGCGGTGCCATCTCTCCGGGAGAGGCGCCGTCCCGCAGCGGCCGGCTCGCCCGCAGCAGCACGAAGAAGGCGACCACCGTCGCCGCCACCGCGAGCAGGTCCCAGTTGTGGAACGCGTACAGCACCAGCGGGGGCGCGAGGGCGTACCACCAGGACCGCACCCCGGCGAGCCAGGCCAGCAGGGCGGCGGCGAGCAACCCGGCCGCCGCGAGCAGCATTGCCGAATAGAACAGGAAGTCGCCGTCCGTGGACGACGGCACCGCCGCCAGCCAGATCGCGATCCCGGTCAGCACCGGGTACTCGAGGGATCCGCCGTACAGCGACTTCTCGGTCGCGTTGTACCCGCCGGACACGTACGGGAAGACGTGCCGGTCGATGTCCCGGCCGATCCAGAGGAACTGGATGTCGGAGTAACACACGTCGCGGGCGACCCTGGTCTGGTAGTCCGGGGTGCTGCGCCCGAACTGGTCGAACGCCGGGCCGACGCACCGCGCCTTGTTCGCGTACCCCAGGGACAGCGTCAGCGCGCAGAGCAGCGTGGTGATCAGCAGGAAGGCAGGGGCGCGCCGAGCGGCGGCGGCGAGCAAGGGCTCAGTCCAGCGAGATCGGAATGACGCCGAACGGGGCGAGTCCGGCCGCGCCGGCATCGGCCGCCGTCAGCACGGAGATGCCCTCGTCGCTGATCGCGATCGAGTGCTCGGTGTGCGCGGCCCGTGCGCCGTCCTTCGTCACGACGGTCCAGCCGTCGGACAGTTCCCTGGTTGCCGGCTTGCCAAGAGTGATCATCGGCTCGATCGCCAGCGCGGTGCCGCCGACCAGCCGCGGACCCTTGCCACGCTTGCCCTGGTTGGGTACGAACGGGGCCATGTGCATGGCGGTGCCGATCCCGTGGCCGCCGTAGCCGGCCACCGACCCGTAGCGCCGGCCGTCGTTGCGGGCGGATGACGCCACCGACTCCTCGATCGCCGAAGAGACGTCGCCCAGCCGGCCGCCGGCGTGTGCGGCGGCGATGCCGGCCCACATCGCGAGGTCGCACGCGGCGATCAGGTCGACCTCCTCCATCGAGGGTGCCGACCCGACGTGCACGGAAATCGCCGAGTCGGAATGCCACCCGTCGAGGATGCAGCCGGCGTCGATGGAGAGCAGGTCACCCTCGCGGAGCACCCGGTCGGCGCGCGGGATGCCGTGCACGACTTCCTCGTTCACCGATGCGCAGATGGTCGCCGGGAAACCGGGGTCCGAGCCGTGCGCACCATAATGCAGGAAATTGCTGGTCGCGCCGGCCTCGGCGATGACGGCAGCAACCGCGTCGTTGACCTCCAGCGTGGTGGCGCCCGGCGCGACGACCGCCCGGCCCGCGGCGATGGCGGCAGCGAGCACCCGACCGGAGGCGCGCATCGCCTGCAGCTCGCCCCTGGTCTTCAGCTGGATTCCCCGGTCGCTCATCGCTGGCGGAACAGCCTCAGCGCTCGAGTGCGGTCAGAGCGCGCTGCTGCACCTCGTCGACAGTGCCGACGCCGTCAACAGCAACCAGCAGGTCGGCGTAGTGCTCGAGCAGCGGGGTGGTCTCGGAGTGGTACAGCGCGAGCCGGCGGGTGATCGCGTCGGCGGTGTCGTCCGCGCGGCCGCGGGCCAGCATCCGTTCGAGCAGCACATCGTCAGGGGCATCGATGAGCAGCACCGCGTCGAGGTCGTGATCGTTGGTGTGCAGCAGCTCGCCGAGCCACTTCGCCTGCGGAACCGTCCGCGGGAAACCGTCGAGCAGGAAGCCGGGTTCGGCGTCCGGCTCGGCAAGCCTGGCCGCGACCATTGCACTGGTGACCTCGTCCGGCACGAGCTCGCCGGCATCCATGTACTTCTTCGCCAGCACGCCGAGCTCGGTGCCTGCGCTCACGTTCGCCCGGAAGATGTCGCCGGTCGAGATGTGCGGGATTTTCAGGTTCTTGGCCAGCAGATCCGCCTGGGTGCCCTTGCCGGCTCCTTGCGGTCCCACGATCAGAATTCTCATCAGCGGAGGAACCCTTCGTAGTTGCGCTGCATCAGTTGGGTTTCGATCTGTTTGACCGTATCCAACCCCACGCCGACCATGATGAGCACAGCGGTACCACCGAAGGGGAAGTTCTGGTTGTTGCCCTCACCCGTGAGTTCGAGGAACAGGTTGGGCAGGATCGCCACGATGCCGAGGTAGAGCGAGCCCGGCAGGGTGATCCGGGACAGCACGTACTGCAGGTACTCGGCGGTGGGCCGTCCCGGCCGGATGCCGGGGATGAACCCGCCGTACTTCTTCAGCTCGTCAGCACGTTCGGTCGGGTTGAACGTGATGCCGACGTAGAAGTACGTGAAGAAGATGATCAACGCGAAGTACAGCAGGATGTGCACCCAGCTGGACTGGCTGACCACGTAGAGCTGGATGAACTGGACCCAGCCGCTGATCTCCTGGCTGCCGTCGGCGTTGACCGTCGTCGGGCTGACCAGCTGCACCAGCAGCAGCGGCAGGTACAGCAGCGAGGTCGCGAAGATGACCGGGATGACGCCCGCCTGGTTGACCTTCAGCGGCAGGTACGTCGACGTGCCGCCGTACATCTTGCGGCCGATCATCCGCTTTGCGTACTGCACCGGCAGCCGGCGCTGTCCCTGCTCCACGAAGACCACGGCACCGATGATGCCCAGCGCGATCACCACGATGACGCCGAAGACGACCGGGCCCTGGTTGTCCAGGATGTTCTTGCCTTCGGCGGGGATCCGGGCGGCGATCGAGGTGAAGATCAGGATCGACATGCCGTTGCCGATGCCGCGGTCGGTGATCAGCTCGCCCATCCACATGATCGCGGCGGTGCCTGCGGTCATCGTGAGCACGATGACGATCAGTGCGAACGCGCTCTGGTCCGGGATGATCTGGTCGTTGGTCGAGCAGCCCGGGAACATCTGGCCGTTGATGGCCAGGGCCAGGAACGCCGTCGACTGCAGGACACCGAGACCGATCGTCAGGTAACGGGTGTACTGGGTCAGCTTCGCCTGACCGGACTGGCCCTGCTTCTTGAGTTGCTCGAACCGCGGGATCACCACGGTGAGCAGTTGCACGATGATCGACGCGGTGATGTACGGCATGATCCCGAGCGCGAAGACGGCCAGCCGCAGCAACGCGCCACCGGAGAACAGGTTCAGCACGGTGAACAGGTCGTTGCCGGAACCGGCCTCGTCGATACAGACCTGGATGGCGCCAAAGGAAACACCCGGCGAGGGCACGGTGGCACCCAGTCGGTAGATGGCGACCATGGCGAGCGTGAAGAGGATCTTCTTGCGCAGATCGGGCGTCTTCAGCGCCGTGGCGAAAGCGGCGAGCAATGATCCTCCTGGCTACACCGGCCCCGGTGAGGACGGGCCGGTGGCGGAAACCCGGTCGACGACCGGCCTTCCGTCTTCCGAGCACGGCCTGGGCCGTGTCCTGACGGTCGTACTGAACGTGGGAACTCCCCCGCGCCGACACGGTCCGCCAGACTGCGACGGATCCGGTTCGAACGTGTGGTGCGGTGACGGTCCCGATCGGCACCCGAGGCGCCCGGAGTAGTTCTGCGGGCGCCATCGCAGTGCCGGCAAGGTGCCGGCCGCAGCCTTCGACTGTAACGTACGCGCCCCGCCCGACAGGCATTCGTCATCGGGCAGAGTGCCTGCCGGAAAAGCCGAACCGCCCGGTACGACCCCTCAGGGCGCACCGGGCGGCGACTTGTGTTCGGCGTGCATGTCTCAGACGGTGGTGGCGCTCCCGCCGGCGGCGGCGAGCTTCTCCTTGGCGGAGCCGGAGAAGGCGTTCGCGGTCACCTGCAGGCTGACATCGCCCAGGTCCCCGTCACCGAGAACCTTGACCAGCTGGCCCTTGCGGACGGCACCGGCGGCAACCAGCTCGTCCACCCCGACCGAGCCGCCGGCCGGGAACAGCTCGGCCAGCTGGCCGATGTTCACGACCTGGAACTCGACGCGGAACCGGTTCTTGAAACCCTTGAGCTTCGGCAGCCGCATGTGCAGCGGCAGCTGGCCGCCCTCGAACCCGGCGGCGACGTTCTTCCGCGCACCGGTGCCCTTGGTACCGCGACCGGCGGTCTTGCCCTTGGACGCCTCGCCGCGACCCACCCGGGTCTTGGCCGTCTTCGCGCCCGGTGCCGGGCGGAGGTGATGGACTTTTATGGTCACTGTTCGGAATTCCTCTCCGCTACTGCGACATCAGCAACTTCTTCGACCGACAGCAGGTGCGTTGCGCGGTTGATGTAGCCACGGTTCGTCGCGTTGTCCGGCACGACAACTGTGTGGTGGATCCGCTTCAGACCGAGCGAACGCACCGACTCCCGCGCCGGACGCTTGTTGCCGATGGTGGATTTGACCTGGGTCACCTTGAGAGCCATCTCAGACCCCCTGACCGGCCCGCGCCCGCAGCATGGCGGCGGGAGCGACGTCCTCGATCGGCAGGCCACGGCGGGCCGCGACCTCTTCCGGGCGCTGCAGGTTCTTCAGCGCCTGGATGGTGGCGTGCACGATGTTGATCGGGTTGTCCGAGCCGAGCGACTTGGACAGCACGTCATGGATGCCGGCGCATTCGAGCACCGCCCGTACTGGTCCGCCGGCGATGACGCCGGTACCGGGCGAAGCCGGACGGAGCAGCACCACACCGGCCGCCGCCTCACCCTGCACGGGGTGCGGGATGGTGGAGGCGATACGGGGCACCTTGAACATGTACTTCTTGGCTTCCTCGACGCCCTTGGCGATGGCCGCGGGGATCTCCTTGGCCTTGCCGTAGCCGACGCCGACCGAGCCGTCGCCGTCACCGACGACGACCAGGGCGGTGAAGGAGAAACGGCGTCCACCCTTGACGACCTTCGCGACGCGGTTCGTCACGACGATGCGCTCGAGCAGCGGATTGCGCTCGACGGGGGCGTCCCGACGGTTTCCGTCACGGCCGCCGCGACGGTCACGGCGATCGCCTGATCCACCAGCGCGGTCGCCTGCTCCGCCCGCTCTGTCGCCGCCGCCGAAGCCGCCGCGTTGGGGTCCGGGCATCAGATATCCCTCTCGATCAAATTCGTGGAAGTGCTGAGCTGTGCTGATTTCTGGCAGATCATCTAGAACTCCAGCCCGGCGCTACGGGCGCCGTCGGCGAGTGCCGCGACCCGGCCGTGGTAGGAATCCCCGCCACGGTCGAAGACGACGGTCGTCACGCCCAGTTCGGTGGCGCGGCGCCCGACGAGCTCGCCGACCTTGCGCGCCTTCGCGCTCTTGTCGCCGTCAGCGGCCCGAAGGTCGGCCTCCAGCGTCGAAGCGGAGGCCAGCGTGCGACCGACGGTGTCGTCGACCAGCTGGACCGCGATGTGCCGGGCGGACCGGGTGACCACCAGGCGCGGACGGGCCGCCGTCCCGGTGACCTTCTTCCGCAGCCGGAAGTGCCGCCGGGCGCGAGCAGTGCGCCGCGCGTGAGAAACGGAGGTTGCCATCACTTACCTGTCTTTCCGACCTTGCGCCTGACGACCTCGCCGGCGTACCGCACGCCCTTGCCCTTGTACGGGTCGGGCTTGCGGAGCTTGCGGATGTTCGCGGCGACCTCGCCGACCTGCTGCTTGTCGATGCCCTCGACCCGGAAGCGGATCGGCGACTCGACGACGAAGGTGATCCCGGGAGGGGCCTTCACCGGCACCGGGTGCGAGAAGCCCAGGGCGAACTCGAGGTCCGAGCCCTTGGCGGCGACGCGGTATCCGACGCCGACGATCTCCATGGACTTGGTGTAGCCCTGGGTGACGCCGACGACCATGTTGTTGACCAGTGTGCGGGTCAGCCCGTGCCGGGAGCGCGAGTCGCGCTCGTCATCGGGGCGGGTGACCACCAGCTCGCCGTCTTCCCTGGCGACCGTGATGGGCTCGACGACCTCGTGCGAGAGCGAACCCTTCGGCCCCTTGACGGTGACCTTCGAACCATCGATGTTGACGTCGACACCCGCCGGAACGGGAATCGGCAGTCGTCCGATTCGTGACATGTCTGCTCCTCCCCTACCAGACGTAGGCGAGAACTTCCCCGCCCACCTTCTTCTTGGCGGCCTGACGATCGGTCAGCAGACCGGTCGAGGTCGAGATGATGGCGACGCCCAGCCCGCCGAGCACCTTGGGGAGCTCGGTGGAACGCGCGTAGACCCGAAGACCGGGCTTGGACACCCGGCGAACCCCGGCGATGGAACGCTCGCGGTTGGGGCCGTACTTCAGCTTGACGACCAGCGACTTACCCACAGGGGCGTCAGCGGTGGTCCAGGAGGCGATGTAGCCCTCCTTGACGAGGATGTCGGAGATGCTGCCCTTCAGCTTCGAGAAGGGCATCACGACCTCGTCGTGGTACGCCGAGTTGGCGTTGCGGATCCTGGTCAGGAAGTCCGCGATCGGATCGGTCATGGTCATGTCGGTCGTGCCTTTCTCGCCTGGTTCCCTCCCCCGGCAGCACCGGGAGCAGGGCCTGGACGAATCAGTGCCGGCGCGACCGGGTCTCGGTCGCGCAAGCGGGAAAACTTGTCGGAGAACTCGTACGACGGTGGTCGACGAGCGGGTGCCGAATTACCAGCTCGACTTGGTGACGCCGGGCAGCTCGCCGGCGTGCGCCATCTCGCGGAGGCAGATCCGGCACAGGCCGAACTTCTTGTACACCGAGCGCGGGCGCCCGCAACGGTTACACCGGGTGTAGCCCCGAACGCCGAACTTCGGCTTGCGCTTGGCCTTCATGACCAACGCTGTCTTCGCCATCTCAGTTCTCCTTGAAGGGGAAGCCGAGCTGCTTGAGCAGCGCGCGTCCCTCGTCGTCAGTCTTGGCCGTCGTCACGACCGTGATGTCCATGCCGCGCGGCCGGTCGATCCGGTCGATGTCGATCTCGTGGAACATCGACTGCTCGTTGAGACCGAAGGTGTAGTTGCCGTTGCCGTCGAACTGTTTGGCCGACAGACCGCGGAAGTCGCGGATACGGGGCAGCGCGATGGTCAGCAGCCGGTCGAGGAACTCCCACATGCGGTCGTTGCGCAGGGTGACCTTCGCGCCGATCGGCATTCCCTCGCGCAGCTTGAACTGCGCGATCGACTTGGTGGCCTTGCGGACGACGGGCTTCTGGCCGGTGATGGTGGCCAGGTCGCGGACGGCACCCTCGATCAGCTTCGCGTCACGGGCCGCCTCGCCGACGCCCATGTTCACGACGATCTTGACGACGCCGGGGATCTGCATGACGTTGCCGAAGCCGAACTCCTGCTGCAGGGCAGCGCGCACCTCCGCCTCGTACCGCACCTTCAGGCGCGGCTTGGTGGTCTCCGTCGACGGGTTCTCAATGACGACAGTCATCACAGGTCCTTACCGGTGCGGCGCGCGACGCGGACGTTGCGGCCTTCCTCGTTGACTCGCTTGCCGACGCGGGTCGGCTTGTTGTCGCCGTCCACCACCTGCACGTTCGAGATGTGGATCGGCGCTTCCTGGGTGACGATGCCGCCGGACTTGGCACCACGCTGGGTCGTCGAGACCTTCGTGTGCTTCTTGATCCGGTTGACACCCTCGACCAGGACCCGATTGCGCTCCGGGTAGGCCATGATGACCTTCCCGCGTGCGCCCTTGTCCTTGCCGGCGATGACCAGGACGGTGTCGCCCTTTTTCACCTTCAGCCCCATCACAGCACCTCCGGCGCCAACGAAATGATCTTCATGTACTTCTTCTCGCGCAGCTCGCGGCCGACCGGCCCGAAGATGCGGGTACCACGCGGATCGCCGTCGCCCTTGAGCAGCACGGCTGCGTTCTCGTCGAACTTGATGTACGAGCCATCAGCCCGACGCTTCTCCTTGACGGTGCGCACGATGACGGCCTTGACGACGTCGCCCTTCTTCACACCGGCACCGGGGATCGCGTCCTTGACGGTCGCCACGATGATGTCGCCGATGCCTGCGTACCGACGAGCGGAGCCGCCGAGGACACGGATGCACAAGATCTCCTTGGCGCCCGTGTTGTCGGCGACCCGGAGCCTGGACTCCTGCTGAATCACGTCAGTCCCAACCTTTGCGATGTGCGCTCGCCGGAGGGTTCTCCGCCTGCAAGCACTTCTGCCAATTTCTTCCGTTGCCCCTGCGGAGCAGCGTTCTGTTTCTCTTACGCTGCCGGCCGCTCGGTGAGCTGCCGGCACTGTTCTGTCTTACTGGGCCCGCTCGAGCACGGACACCAGCCGCCACCGCTTGGTGGCCGACAGCGGACGGGTCTCTGCGAGCAGGACCCGGTCGCCGACGCCGGCGGTGCCGTTCTCGTCGTGCGCCTTGACCTTGGTGGTCCGGCGGATGACCTTCGAGTAGCGCGGGTGCTTCACCCGGTCCTCGAGCTCGACGACGATGGTCTTCTCCATCTTGTCGCTGACGACCATGCCCTCACGGGTCTTGCGGTCGCCCCTGGCCTTGACGGCCGGCGCCGGGCCGGCAGTCGAAGCGGATGCCGTGTTCTCGTCAGTCGTTGTCACTTCTGGCTGCTCGCTCACGCGGCACCTCCTTCGTTCGCCAATTCGTCCGGACCGGTCGACAGCCCGAGCTCGCGCTCGCGCATCACGGTGTAGATCCGGGCGATGTCGTGCCGGACCGTACGGAGCCGGCGATTGTTGTCCATCTGGCCGGTGGCCATCTGGAAGCGGAGGTTGAACAGCTCCTCCTTCGACTCACGCAGACGCAGGACGAGCTCGTCCGTGCCCAGTTCGCGCAGCTCGTTCGCTGCGGTCTCGATGCTGGCCATCAGGATTCACCACCCTCCCGGGTCACGATGCGGCACTTCATGGGCAGTTTGTGGATCGCGCGGCGCAGGGCCTCGCGGGCAATTGCCTCGGTCGGGTAGCTCATCTCGAACAGGATCCGGCCGGGCTTGACGTTGGCCACCCACCACTCGGGCGAGCCCTTGCCGGAACCCATCCGGGTCTCGGCGGGCTTCTTGGTCAACGGGCGGTCCGGGTAGATGTTGATCCAGACCTTGCCGCCACGCCGGATGTGCCGGTTGATGGCGATACGGGCCGACTCGATCTGCCGGTTCGTCACGTAGGCCGGCTCGAGCGCCTGGATGCCGAAATCACCGAAGGTGACCTGGGTTCCACCACTGGCCATGCCGACCCGGTTGGGCCGGTGCTGCTTGCGGTGCTTGACCCTGCGGGGAATCAACACGTCGATCAGACCCCTGTCGTTTCTGGGGCCGTAGCGGTTGCCTCGGGGTTGTCCTCGACGGCCGCACGGCCTGCGTCGGTGGACGTCGGAGTGGTGCCCGACGAACCGGAGCGACGGCGAGCGGGACGCTCTGCCCTGTCGTCACGTCCGCGGCTGTCGCCACGGGCGCCACGCTGAGCGGCGGCGGCCTCGGCCACCCGCTGCTCGGCCAGGGTGCCGACCTTGTCGCCCTTGTAGATCCAGACCTTCACGCCGATCCGGCCGAAGGTCGTCTTGGCCTCGAAGAAGCCGTAGTCGATGTCCGCGCGGAGCGTGTGCAGCGGCACCCGTCCCTCGCGGTAGAACTCGGAGCGGCTCATCTCGGCGCCGCCCAGACGTCCGGAGCACTGGATACGAATGCCCTTGACGGCCGGCGAACGCTGTGCCGACTGCATGGACTTGCGCATCGCGCGACGGAAGCTGACCCGGTTGGACAGCTGCTCGGCCACACCCTGGGCGACCAGCTGGGCATCGGACTCGGGGTTGCGCACCTCGAGGATGTTCAGCTGGACCTGCTTGCCGGTGAGCTTCTCGAGCTGGCCGCGGATGCGGTCGGCCTCGGCACCGCGACGACCGATGACGATGCCCGGACGAGCCGTGTGGATATCCACCCGGACCCGGTCGCGGGTGCGCTCGATCTCGACCTTGGAGATGCCGGCGCGGTCCAGACCCTTGGACATCAGCTTGCGGATCTGAACGTCCTCGTTCACGTACTCCGCATAGGCCTTGTCGGCGTACCAGCGGGTGCTCCAGTCGGTGGAGATGCCGAGACGGAACCCATGGGGGTTGATCTTCTGACCCACTAGCGGGTCCTTCCCTTCGCACTCGTGGCAGTGACATTGCGGCTGGTGCCGCGCTGCCCCTGGTTGGACTGATTCGCATCGATCGAGACCAGCTCGATGGTGATGTGACACGTCCGCTTGCGGATCCGGAACGCCCGGCCCTGCGCACGCGGCTGGAACCGCTTGAGGGTGGGGCCCTCGTCCACGTAGATCGTGTCGACGACGAGCGTCGACGGATCCAGACTCTGGTTGTTCTCGGCGTTGGCCACGGCCGAGGCCAGCAACTTGGCAACCGGCTCGCTCGCGGCCTGCGGGGAGAACTGCAGGATCGAGGCGGCGTCGGCGACGTTGCGACCACGGATCAGGTTGACGACGCGACGCGCCTTCATCGGGGTGAGGCGCGCGTAGCGCACCGTCGCCCTCGAGCGCGGCAGCTCTTCAGCCACCTGCTTCTTGGCACTCATGAAGTCGACTCCGTCCTTTTCTTGTCAGCCACACTGATCAACCCCTACGAGCGCGACGGTCGTCTTTGATGTGGCCCTTGAAGGTCCGCGTCGGGGCGAACTCGCCGAGCTTGTGGCCGACCATCGACTCGGTGACGAACACCGGGACGTGCTTGCGGCCGTCGTGCACCGCGATCGTGTGCCCGAGCATGTCGGGGATGATCGTCGAGCGTCGTGACCAGGTCTTGATCACGGCCTTGGAACTCTTGTCGTTCGCGGCGTCCACCTTCTTGAGCAGGTGGTCGTCAATGAACGGGCCCTTCTTGAGACTGCGGGGCATCTCTTTCCTACCTTCCTGCTCTGGTGGTCGTGCCGGTGCTCTTCATGAAACTCATCGCTTCTTGCCACCCTTGCGGCGACGACGGACGATCAGGTCGTCGCTCGCCTTGTTCGGCCGGCGGGTGCGGCCCTCGGGCTTGCCGCCCGGGTTGACCGGGTGACGGCCGCCGGAGGTCTTGCCCTCGCCGCCACCGTGCGGGTGATCGACCGGGTTCATGGCGACACCGCGGACGGACGGGCGCTTGCCCTTCCAGCGCATCCGGCCGGCCTTGCCCCAGTTGATGTTGGCCTGCTCGGCGTTGCCCACCTCGCCGACGGTGGCGCGGCAGCGCACGTCGACGTTGCGGATCTCGCCGGACGGCATACGCAGCTGCGCGTAGGGGCCATCCTTGGCCACCAACTGGACCTTGGATCCGGCGGAGCGGGCGATCTTCGCGCCGCCACCGGGCCGCAGCTCGATCGCGTGCACGACGGTGCCGACCGGGATGTTGCGCAGCGGCAGGTTGTTGCCGGGCTTGATGTCGGCGCTGGCGCCGGTCTCGATGCGATCACCCTGCGACAGCTTGTTCGGCGCGATGATGTAGCGCTTCTCGCCGTCCGCGAAGTGCAGCAGCGCGATCCGCGCAGTGCGGTTGGGGTCGTACTCGATGTGCGCGACAACCGCCGGCACGCCGTCCTTCTCGGACCGCTTGAAGTCGATTACCCGGTAGGCACGCTTGTGACCGCCGCCCTGGTGCCGCGCGGTGACCCGCCCGTGCACGTTGCGGCCGCCCTTGGAGTGCAGCGGACGGATCAGCGACTTCTCCGGGGTGTCGCGGGTGACCTCGGCGAAGTCAGCCACCGAGGAGCCGCGGCGACCGGGGGTCGTCGGCTTGTATTTACGGATACCCATGGTTTTTCCCTAACCCCGCTCAGGCGCCCGAGAAGACGTCGATCGGCTTGCTGTCCTTGGACAGCGTGACGATGGCGCGCTTGGTGGCTTTGCGCTGGCCGTAGCCGGCGCGGGTCCGCTTGCGCTTGCCCTGCCGGTTGAGCGTGTTCACCGAGATGACCTTGACGCCATCGAAGATCTTCTCGATGGCGATCTTGACCTGCGTCTTGTTGGCATCGGGGTGCACCTCGAAGGTGTAGCTCCCCGACTCCAGCAGGCCGTAGCTCTTCTCGGACACGATCGGTCGCACGATGATGTCCCGCGGATCGGCGATCATGCCGAGTCCTCCTCTGTTGCAACAGCTTCAGCAGCGGTGGTGTCGTCCTCGTCCTGCACGGGCGACTTCTTGGTCAGCGAGATGTCGCTGTCCTGCTCTGTCGCTTCCGGCGCCGCGTGCCGACCGGCCGGCGCATCGACGGCCAGCGCGGTCTGACCCTTGCCGGCAACGCTGACGAACTCGTCCAGCGCCTGGCGGGTGAAGACCACGTCGTCGCTGACCAGCACGTCGTAGGTGTTGAGCTGGCCGGAGGCGATCAGGTGCACCTCGGGGACGTTGCGCAGACTCTTCCAGCCCAGCACGTCGTCGGCGCTGAGCACCACGAGGATGTTCTTCGCCGAAGACACCGCGCGCAGGGCGGTGAGCGCCGTCTTGGTGGACGGGGTGCCGTCGATCGCGAGCGTGGAGAGCACGTGCACGTTGCCGCTGCGGGCCCGGTCGGACAGGGCGCCACGGAGTGCGGCTGCCTTCATCTTCTTCGGGGTCCGCTGGGCGTAGCCGTGCGGGACGGGGCCGTGCACGGTGCCGCCGCCGTTGAACTGCGGCGCGCGGGTCGAGCCCTGACGAGCCCGGCCGGTGCCCTTCTGGCGGTACGGCTTCTTGCCACCGCCGGACACCTCACCGCGGTTCTTCGCCTTGTGCGTACCCTGCCGGGCCGCGGCGAGCTGCGCGACGACGACCTGGTGCATCAACGGCACGTTGGCGGTGACGTCGAAGATGTCGGCCGGCAGTTCGACACTGCCCTCGGCGGCCCCCGCGGGGGTGGTGATCTGGACCGTGGTCATCAGGCACCAACCTTGCTGTGGTTCTTGACGGCGGAGCGGATGAACACCACGCCGTTCTTCGGGCCGGGGATGGCGCCGAGGATCAGCACGAGACCCTTGTCGGCGTCCACGGCGTGAACGGTGAGGTTCTGCGTGGTGACCTTGTCGTTGCCCATCCGGCCGGCCATCCGCATGCCCTTGAACACCCGTCCAGGGGTCGAGCAGCCGCCGATGGATCCGGGCGAACGGTGCTTGCGCTGCACGCCGTGACCGGCGCCCAGGCCCTTGAAGCCGTGACGCTTCATCACGCCGGCGTAGCCCTTGCCCTTCGACGTTCCGGTGACGTCGACGAGGTTGCCCGCGTCGAAGACCTCGGAAGCCGTGAGCTCCTGGCCGACGGTGTAACCGCTGACGTCCTCGGTGCGCAGCTCGGCGATGTGCCGGCGCGGCGTGACGCCCGCCTTGACGAACTGACCGGCCACCGGCTTGGTCACCTTGCGGGGATCGATCGCGCCGAACGCGAACTGCACCGCGCTGTAGCCATCGGTCTCAGGCGTGCGGACGGCGGTGACGACGACCGGGCCGGCAGCGACGACGGTGACCGGAACGACCCGGTTGGCCTCGTCGAAGACCTGGGTCATCCCGAGCTTGTGGCCCAGGATTCCCTTGATCGTGTTTGCCATGTTGGAAGTACCCATCTCCTGTGCGGAAGAATTTCGCCCTCGCGGGCGGTATCGACTGGCCCCTGCGGGCTGTGGACGTGATCGTCAGGGCTGAATTGTGAACGCTCGGTGGTGACAGCCCTTACTGGATGTTGACGTCCACGGACGCCGGCAGGTCGATGCGCATGAGCGCGTCGACGGTCTTGGGGGTCGGGTCGAGGATGTCGATCAACCGCTTGTGCGTCCGCATCTCGAAGTGCTCGCGCGAATCCTTGTACTTGTGCGGCGAGCGGATGACGCAGTACACGTTCTTCTCAGTGGGCAGCGGCACCGGGCCGACCACGCGGGCACCCGTACGGGTCACCGTCTCGACGATCTTGCGCGCTGACGCGTCGATCGCCTCATGGTCGTAGGCCTTGAGCCGGATGCGGATCTTCTGTCCCGCCACGCTTGCCGTCCTTCTCACTTGTCGCGGTTTCCCGCGGCTTTCGCCTTGTCGCGCGCTCCGGGGGTCCCGTAGCGCACTTCGTCGCGGTTCTCCCGCTTTGCTGTCCTGGGCTACGGGTCTCCCCGCCGCTCCTGCCGGCGGGTCTCCCCGCCGCTCCTGCCGGCGGGTCTCCCCGCCGTTTCTCTTGACGGGCTTCCCCGGGTCCTGCCCAGCTCGCTCGCGTCATGCACGGGTTTCCCCGCCGTCCTGCTCACGGCCGTCCGGCCGCACCTGTCCTGCTCGGCAGCAGGCGCATGCGCTCGCTGTCGGGCGGACGTGGTCCGCCGTCACTGTTCATCTGTCTGGGTTCACCGGTCCACGCGGTCGGGCGTGTCGCCCGCACTCGCACACATCCGCTTCGGCTTTCCTCGCAGATGCTGGTGGATCGGCCGCACCCGGCTGGGCGCGAGACTGCAGTTCGTTCACGTACTGCCGATATTCCCAGTTCAGAACCGGTTCAAAGATCGTTTCCGACCCTCGCACCGCTTCCTGCCGACCTCGCCAGGGCCGCGCGAAAGCACGACCCCGTCAAAGGGCAACCCGAGAAGTATGCCTCATCGGGGAGGGTGACTTCAAATCCGCCCCCTGTGACTGCCCCCGCATCCACGTTTGGGGCCGACCGGAACCCTCGAGCAGCCCACCCGGGCCGCATAATTGTCCGGGGAGCCCACGTCGCGTCTTTAGCACCACCGTGGCGTCCGAGCAACCGCCGTCGTGTCCGAGCAACCGCCGTCGTGTCCGAGCAACCGCCGTCGTGTCCGAGCAACCGCCGTCGTGTCCGAGCAACCGCCGTCGTGTCCGAGCAACCGCCGTCGTGTCCGAGCAACCGCCGTCGTGTCCGAGCAACCGCAGACGCGTCGGTACAACCTCCCCGGACGTTGCGCCGTCGCCACTCCGGTTGGCCAGACGATGTCAATGGTGGTCGAGCTCCGCCTGCCGCGTAGCCGCCCCGTCGACTGAGCCGTTCGAGCCGCGTTCGAGCAACCACCGCCGCGTCGCCGTGCGTCTGCCCCGGACATGGGACATGGTTCGCTGCGCCTGACCACCCGAGCGTGTGGAGGTGCCAATGCCGACGCCGTACCTGGCCGAATCGGTGCATCGAATGCGGCTGCGCTACGCGACCGTGACGATCGATGTTCACGACGGCCTTGCAACGGTTGTCTGACAGGCCGACACCATCGATCGCCCGATCGTCCTGCTGGTACGCGAGGAGGAGCTGGCCGCGGCGGTCACTGCGGCCGGTGCGGATGGCCGGGATGCGCTCTGGCCGCACAGCACCATCGACGCAGCAGGTTTCAACCTCGTGCTGGTGCATCTCGAAGAAGTCCTGGCCGCCCGGGATACCTCCGAGCCGCTGCGCATCACCGACCAGGGCCTGCCGTGGCCCGAGACCTTGCGACCGTCATAGCGCATCAGGCGAGCCGTCGTCCGCCAGGTCGCTCCCGACCAGTGCACAAAGCTCGACCTCCGGATGATCTATCCACAATTCAGCTCCGCAGCGGTCGGCAGTCGTTGCGGCCGCCCACCATCTACGTATGTCCACCCCACCGGACGGCCTTCCTGCCGTCCTCCATCGCACCGCCCTGCTGGCCGGCGGATTCACAGAGGACGAGATCCGGAACTCCCGTCGAAGCGGGCAATGGGCCACCCTTCACCGTGGGACCTACTGTGCGGCCGATGCTGTTGCGGCCCTGAACTACGAACAGCTGCACCGGTTGCGCGCATGGGCGATCGCGAGCCGGTCCCCGCACCTTGTCGTCAGCCACATCTCGGCGGCCGCAATGCTGGCGCTTCCGATCTGGGGCGTCTCGCTCGAGCGGGTGCACCTGACCCGCATCGGCCAGGGCGGCGGGCGGGTCAGTCCTGGACGGGTTGTGCATGCAGTGCCGCTTGACGCCGCAGAGATCACCGTCTCCGCCGGAGCTCCGGTCACCACGGTTGCCCGCACGCTGGTCGACATCGCGTGCAGCGCTCCCGCCGCGACGACGGTGATCTCAGCCGACGCCGCCCTTCGCCGAGCCTTGGTCAGCCCGGCCGAACTGGCGGCGGCGCTCTCACACACCCGTCATCGACGCGGCGCGGCCGCTGCCCGCCGCGCACTGGTCTTCGCTGATCGCCGGTCCGAGAGCGCAGGCGAGTCCAGGACCCGGATGAACTTGTCGGCCCAGGGCCTCCCCGAGCCTGTCCTGCAGATCCGGATCTACGACCGGGCCGGCGTCCTGGTCGGCAGAGTGGACCTGGGCTATCCGGAGGTCGGGGTTCTGGTCGAGTTCGACGGAATGGTCAAGTACCGCAAGCCTCTTCGGGCAGGACAGCAACCGGAGGAGGTCGTCATCGCCGAAAAGCGGCGGGAGGATCTGCTTCGCTCACTGGGATACACCGTCGTCCGCTTTGTCTGGGCCGACCTTGCCGACCCCGCGGCCATGGCAGCGACGGTGAGGGCGGCTCTTCAGCAGGGAGCGAGGACGGTCCAGCACGGCGGACTGACCGGTACCTGGGCCACGGACCCGGCACAGACGAGCGAACTGGCTTGACCCTTGACGGACGCGATGGTCCGCGGATGGGTCCGAGCAACCGCACTTGCTACGGCACAACACCCGGGGACGTTGCTCCGTCGCAGGGGGTGTTGCGCAGTTGCAAGGGGTGTTGCGCAGTTGCAAGGGGTGTTGCGCAGAGAGAAGCGACTGCGCACACACCCGGCGCCCCGCCTGCACAGGCGAGCCCAACAGACAAGCAAAAAGCCCCGCCCGCAACCGAAGTCGCGTGCGGGGCCCTGAGCCGACCAGCGGGAAACCCGCCGAGCAGGAAACTACTTGATGATCTTCGTGACCGAGCCGGCGCCGACGGTGCGGCCACCCTCACGGATCGCGAAGCGGAGGCCCTCTTCGATGGCGATCGGCTGGATCAGCGAGACCGTCATCTCCGTGGTGTCACCGGGCATGACCATCTCGGTGCCCTCGGGGAGGTTCACCACACCGGTCACATCGGTGGTACGGAAGAAGAACTGCGGGCGGTAGTTGTTGAAGAACGGCGTGTGCCGGCCACCCTCGTCCTTGCCCAGGATGTAGACCTGAGCCTCGAACTCGGTGTGCGGGGTGATCGAGCCGGGCTTGACGACGACCTGGCCGCGCTCCACCTCCTCGCGCTTGGTGCCGCGCAGCAGCAGCCCGACGTTGTCGCCGGCCTGGCCCGAGTCGAGCAGCTTGCGGAACATCTCGACACCGGTGACGGTGGTCTGGAAGGACTTCGGCTTGATGCCGACGATTTCCACGGTCTCGTTGACGTTGACCTTGCCGCGCTCCACCTTGCCGGTGACGACGGTGCCGCGACCGGTGATCGTGAAGACGTCCTCGATGGGCATCAGGAACGGCTTCTCGGTGTCGCGGACGGGCTCCGGGATGGACTCGTCGACAGCGTTCATCAGCTCGACGACGGTCTCGACCCACTTCGGGTCACCCTCGAGAGCCTTCAGACCGGACGTCCGGATGACCGGGGCGTCCTCGTCGAACTCCTGGCCGGCGAGCAGCTCGCGAACCTCGAGCTCGACGAGCTCCAGGATCTCCTCGTCGTCGACCATGTCGGCCTTGTTCAGGGCGACCAGGATGTAGGGCACGCCGACCTGGCGGGCCAGGAGCACGTGCTCCTTGGTCTGCGGCATCGGGCCGTCGGTGGCGGCCACGACCAGGATCGCGCCGTCCATCTGGGCCGCGCCGGTGATCATGTTCTTGATGTAGTCCGCGTGACCGGGCGCATCGACGTGCGCGTAGTGCCGCTTCTCGGTCTGGTACTCGACGTGCGCGATGTTGATGGTGATGCCGCGCTGACGCTCCTCAGGAGCCTTGTCGATCTGATCGAAGGCGGAGACCTCGTTCAGGGTCGGGTACTTGTCGTGCAGCACCTTGGTGATGGCCGCCGTCAGGGTCGTCTTGCCATGGTCGACGTGACCGATGGTGCCGATGTTGACGTGCGGTTTGCTCCGGTCGAACTTCGCCTTCGCCACTGCTGTCCTCCTCAGGACTCTTCTGATGCGCCATGCGACTTCCGGTACTGATTGCGGTCGTCAGGGCGTTGGTGGATGGATCTGGACCGGGATCTCTGTCGATCCCGGACCCGTGACGGTGGAGCGAGTTGCCTCACCATCTCGACTGTGGAGGGTACGGACGGCCGCTTCCGGCGGCCAATCCGTACCTCTCGGGGTGATTCAGTTGGGCGCACCCGCAGCGCGGGAGATCACTCGCCGTTCTGCTTGGCGATGATCTCCTTGGCCACGTTGGTCGGCACCTCGGCGTAGCGGTCGAACACCATCGAGTACGACGCCCGGCCCTGGGTCCGCGACCGGAGGTCGCCGACGTAGCCGAACATCTCCGACAGCGGCACGAGGGCCGTCACGACGCGGGCGCCGCTGCGCTCGGACATGGACTGGATCTGTCCACGACGCGAGTTCAGGTCGCCGATGACGTCACCCATGTTGTCCTCGGGTGTGACGACCTCGACGCTCATCAGCGGCTCGAGCAGCACTGGCTTGGCCATCCGGGCGGCTTCCTTCATCGCGATGGAACCCGCGATCTTGAACGCCATTTCGGACGAGTCGACCTCGTGGTAGGCACCGTCGATCAGGGTCAGCTTGACGCCGAGAACCGGGTAGCCGGCGAGGATGCCGTACTGCAGCGCGTCCTGCGCTCCGGCGTCCACCGAAGGGATGTACTCCTTCGGGATACGGCCACCGGTGACGGCGTTGACGAACTCGTAGGTGGCGCCCTCCGACGCAGCCATGTCCAAGGGCTCGACCGTGATGAGGATCTTCGCGTACTGCCCGGATCCACCGGTCTGCTTCTTGTGCACGTAGCTGTACTTCTCGACCTTGCCGCGGATGGTTTCGCGGTAGGCGACCTGCGGCTTGCCGATGTTGGCGTCGACGTTGAACTCACGCCGCATGCGCTCCACCAGGATGTCCAGATGCAGCTCGCCCATGCCGGAGATGACCGTCTGTCCGGTCTCCTCGTCGTTCTTGACCTTGAACGTCGGGTCCTCTTCGGCGAGCTTCTGGATCGCGGTGCCGAGCTTCTCCTGGTCGGACTTGGTTTTCGGCTCGATGGCCACCGAGATGACCGGGTCCGGGAAGTTCATCGACTCGAGCACGATCTGGTGCGCCGGGTCCGTGAGCGTGTCGCCGGTGGTGGTCTGCTTGAGCCCCATGACCGCGACGATGTCGCCGGCGCTGACCGAGGCCAGCTCCTCACGCTTGTTGGCGTGCATCTGGTAGATCTTGCCGATTCGCTCCTTGCGGTCCTTGGTCGCGTTGACGACCTGGGTTCCGGTGTTCAAGGTGCCGGAGTACACGCGGACGAAGGTCAGCTTGCCCAGGTGCGGGTCGGTCGCGACCTTGAAGGCCAGCCCGGAGAAGGTGTCCTTGGGGTCCGGGTGACGCTCGGCCGGGGTCACACCGTCGGTCAGCGTGCCCTCGATCGCGCCGACGTCCAGCGGCGACGGCAGGTACTCGACCACCGCGTCGAGCATGGGCTGAACGCCCTTGTTCTTGAACGCGGAACCGGTGACCACGGGGTTGACCTTGCCGGCAAGAGTGGCCCGGCGGATGGCGGCGTTCAGTTGTTCGAGGGTGAGCTCCTCGCCGACGAGATAGGCCTCCATGGCCTCGTCGTCGTTCTCGGAGATGGTCTCGATCAACGTCTCGCGCCACTGCGCTGCCTCATCGGCAAGGTCGGCCGGGATCTCCTCGACTGCGAAGTCCTCGCCCTTGACGGTCTCGCCACGCCAGGTCAGCGCGCGCATCTGCAACAGGTCCACGACACCGATGAAATCGCCCTCGGCGCCGATCGGGATCTGCAGCACCAGCGGGGTTGCGCCGAGGCGCTCCTTCATCATGTCGATGCAACGGAAGTAGTTGGCCCCCGTGCGGTCGAGCTTGTTGACAAAGCACATCCGCGGCACGTGGTACTTCTCGGCCTGCCGCCACACCTGCTCGGTCTGCGGCTCGACACCTGCGACACCGTCGAACACGGCAACAGCACCATCGAGGACGCGGAGCGAGCGCTCCACCTCGACGGTGAAGTCGACGTGACCAGGCGTGTCGATGATGTTGATCTTGTGACCCTTCCACCACGTCGTGGTGGCGGCGGAGGTGATGGTGATCCCCCGCTCCTGCTCCTGGTCCATCCAGTCCATGACGGCGGCGCCCTCGTGGACCTCGCCGATCTTGTACGTGATGCCGGTGTAGAACAGGATGCGCTCGGTCGTGGTGGTCTTGCCCGCGTCGATATGCGCCATGATCCCGATGTTGCGGACCTTGTCCAGGGCGTTCGTGGCCACGGTGGCTTCTTCCTCGTCTCAATGAAAGTGGGGGTGTGCTGCGTGCTGGACGGCTCGCACAGGGAGCCCGTCCGCCCGAAAGGCAGCACCCGGTACAGCGCCGAACAGGGGTGCGATATTCCTGCTCAGCGCTGCCAGCGGATTACCAGCGGTAGTGCGCGAAGGCCTTGTTCGACTCGGCCATCTTGTGGGTGTCCTCGCGCCGCTTGACGGAGGCGCCGAGACCGTTGGACGCGTCGAGCAACTCGTTCATCAGCCGCTCGGTCATGGTCTTCTCGCGGCGAGCCTTGGAGTAGCCGACCAGCCAGCGCAGCGCCAGCGTGGTGGACCGGCCGGGCTTCACCTCGATCGGCACCTGGTAGGTCGCGCCACCGACGCGCCGGCTCTTGACCTCGAGGGCGGGCTTGACGTTGTCCAGCGCGCGCTTGAGGGTGACGACAGGGTCGCCGCCGGTCTTGTCGCGGCAGCCTTCGAGGGCGCCGTACACGATCGACTGGGCGATGGACCGCTTGCCGTCCATCAGCACCTTGTTGACCAGCTGGGTCACCAGCGGGGAGTTGTAGACCGGGTCGGCAACGAGCGGCCGACGCGGAGCGGGTCCCTTGCGGGGCATTAGCTCTTCTCCTTCTTCGCGCCGTACCGGCTGCGAGCCTGCTTGCGGTTCTTGACGCCCTGGGTGTCCAGCGATCCGCGGATGATCTTGTAACGGACGCCGGGGAGGTCCTTCACCCGGCCACCGCGCACCAGCACGATGGAGTGCTCCTGCAGGTTGTGACCCTCGCCCGGGATGTAGGCGGTGACCTCGACCTGGCTGGTCAGCTTGACCCGGGCGACCTTGCGAAGCGCCGAGTTCGGCTTCTTCGGGGTGGTCGTGTAGACGCGGGTGCAGACTCCACGACGCTGCGGGCTCCCCTTGAGGGCCGGCGTCTTCGTCTTGCCGATCTTGTCGGTGCGGCCCTTGCGGACCAACTGCTGGATCGTGGGCATGTGCTGGCGACTTCTTCCTTCGCGATTCCGCGACGAGGCAGAGCTATGACGGTCTGAATGCTGGTGATCCGACGCCCCCGGGCGGACGCCACCATGGTGGCGAGGCGCCAGGTAACCGAGCGCCACGCGGCACACGACTGAGGGCACAGAACATCGACCCAGCAGGACCGGGCCAATCGCACAGGCTACCCGCGCGTGCGGGACACCTGCAAATCGATCGGTTGTTCGGTCAGGGCTGGACGCCTGCTCGCCATCCCGGACCCCGAAGGAGCGGAACAACCAGCCGGCGCCGGCTCGGATCCCTGCGGACGGCTCATGACGAGTCGCCCGCGGCAAACCGGACCTCAGCGCTGGGTGCTTCGCAGATGATCATACCGGCACCCTGGACGGCGGGTCACTCGGCCGCCAGGGCGTGCGTCGGCGGCGTCATCGCTGCCCGCCGGGACGGCAGCACCGAGGCGAGCAGGCCGGCGACCACCGCGACGGCGATGACCAGTGCCAACGAGCCCCACGGGATGGCCAGTGTCGACTCCCCGCCGGCTTCGCCGAAGGCCGATCGCACACCGACCCAGCCGTAGCCGATGCCGGCCAGCACACCGACGACTGCGGCGATCACCGCGAGCATCACCGCCTCGATCGCGAGCATCAGCCGCAATTGACGGCGCTGCAGCCCCAGCGCGCGGAGCAGCGCCGACTCCCTGGTGCGTTCGATCACCGACAGACCGAGGGTGTTGCCGATGCCGACGACCGCGATCACCACGGCAACGGCGAGCAGGCCGATCGCCACCGTCACGATGGTGCCCAGCGCCGATGACGTCGCAGCACGTTCCGGCGCCGATCCGCCGAGGGTGAGTTCAGCAGTGCGGGCAATGATGCGGTTCAACTCCGAGGTGACCAGCTCTGCGTCAGCTCCCGGGTCCAGCGCGGCCCAGATCACCAGCGGCGCCGCGTCGGGCGCCAGCTTCGCCAGCGACGCCCCGGTGAGAACGAGGGACCCACCGTTGACGCCCTGATCGGGCAGCGCACCCGCAGCGACGGAGAACGTCCCGCTGCGGCCGCCGACGGTCACGGTCACCGGGTCCCCGACCGACAACGTTCCGGACAGCAGATAGCCGGGCACCAGGACGGTGTCGTCCCGGAGTTCGGCCGGTACCTCCGGTAGAACGGCATTCGCACCGTCGCCGAGGCCCAGCACGGTCGCGTCCGTCGCGATCTCGCCCGCGGGCCCGGTGACGTCCGCCGGCGCGCCCGGGATCGCCGCGGTGGACCGGAGACCGGGTTGCGCAGCGACCGCATCGATGACCGTCCGGGGGATCGGGTCCCCGTCGCCGGTGACGGAGATGTCGACGGGATACTGCTCTGTCAGCGCACGATCGAGCGAGGCCTGCGCGCTGGCCGCGCCGACCTGCATGGTGACGATCAGCCCGACACCCAGCATCAGCGCGGCTGCGGTCGCCGCGGCCCGGCCGGGATTGCGCCGGCCGTTCAGGGCGGCCAGCCGGCCCGGCACCCCGGCGAGCCCGGCGGCCGTCCCGACGAGCCGGAGCAGCGGCGGCACGAACGTCGGGCTCAACAGCAGGATGCCGACGGCCGACAGCGCCCCGCCGCCGAGGGCGAGCAGCACCTGGTCACCCAGCACCGCCAGCACCAGCAGGGCGAGGCCTGCGGATGTCAGGAGGATTGCGATGACGACCCTGCGCCGACCGGCCCGGCGCCGTGGCGCGTCCTCCGGAACCGGCTGCAGCGCGACCAGCGGTGCGACCCGCATGGCTGCGGACGCGGGTGCAACAGCGGCGAGCACGGTCAACGCGATCCCGCCGGCCGCGGTGACGGCCAGCCCGACGGGCGGCAGGACCGGCCAGCCGTCGGCGAGCCCCGTCAACCGCGCACCGAGCCAACCCGCGCCGCCGCCGACAAGGATGCCAAGGGCCGAGCCCATGACGCCGATCAGCCCGGCCTCGACGAGCAGATCCCGGCGGACCCGACCCGAGGTCGCACCGACACAGCGGGTCAGCGCGATCTGGCGGCGGCGCTGGGTGATCAGGATGGTGAAGGTGTTCGCGATGACGATCCCCGCCGCGACCACGGCGATCACCGCGAACGCCAGCAGCACGATGGCCAGGATGTCGACCCCGTTGGTCAGGTCGGCGATCGCTTCGTCGGCCCGTTCGTCGGCGGTCTGGACAACCGCCCCGCCGCCGAATGTGGCCTCCACAGTGCTGCGCAGATCACCGACGGACACGGAACTCCCGGCCAGCACCGCGATCGGCGCGGACGGATCTCCGCCCCATGCCGCGGCGATGTCCGCGATCACATCACCCCGGGCGAAGGCGGTCGGCTGGGCACCGCTGAAGACCGAAGAGGACGTATCGGCAATGCCGACAATGGTGAACTCCCGGACCGGCTGGCCGTCACCCGGTCCGGTCGTCACCGAGAACTGCTGCCCGACAGCCAGGTTCGCGGTGGTGGCGGTCGACCGATCGACGATCACCTCGTCGACCCCGGTCGGCCATCGCCCCTCTTCCAGACCAAACCATCGAAGCCTGTCGTCACCCGGGATCGTCTGCAGCGCAATCGTTCCGCGCGACTCAGCAGCGCTGTAGGTGGCGTAGCCGGTGGACATGCTCTCGGCGTACGCGACGCCGGGGACGGCCTGTACCTGCGTCACGACATCGCCGCCGGATGCGGTGGAGTCGTCGTTCGGCGTGACGATCAGGTCGGCACCCCGATACGGCGCGGCCACACTGTCAGCCAGGGCCGAGCGGTAGGTGGCGCTGAACACGAGGGTGGCGGCGACGAAGCCGACGCCCAGCACGACCGCCAGAGTCACTGCCACGAAACGGGAGGGATAGGAACGGATCTGGGCAACGGCGGGAGTGAAGGCGGCTGTCAGCGTTCTCGGCATCGTCATGCCCCCAACGTGCGCATCGCAGCCAGCACATCGTCGGCCGTCGGTTCGGCGATCTCACCGGCGAGCCGGCCGTCCGCCAGCAGGACGACACGGTCGGCGTACGACGCCGCGATGGGATCGTGGGTGACCAGCACGATGGTCTGCCCGGACTCCCGACTGCTGGTGCGGAGGTAGCTCAGCAGCGCCTGTCCGGTGCGCAGGTCGAGGGCGCCGGTGGGTTCGTCGGCGAACACGACGTCGGGGCGGGTGATCAGCGATCTCGCAATGGCGACGCGCTGTTGCTGCCCGCCGGAGAGCTGGCTGGGCCGGTGCCGCAGCCGGTCGGTGATACCCAGAGACGTTGCCAGGGAATCGAAATGGGCGCGGTCGACCCGCCGCCCGGACATCTCCAGCGGCAGCAGGATGTTCTGCTCCGCGGTCAGCGTCGGCAGCAGGTTGAAGGATTGGAAGACGAAGCCGACCCGTTGCCGACGGACCAGCGTCAGGGCGCGGTCGGGCAGCGTGGTGAGCTCCTGCTGTCCCAGCCAGACCGACCCGGCGGTCACCGTATCCAGGCCCGCGAGGCAGTGCATCAGGGTGGATTTGCCCGAGCCGGATGGGCCCATGATGGCGCTGAACGATCCGGTGGCGAACTCGACGCTGACCCCGTCGAGCGCCCGCACCGCGGTGCCGTCGCTGCCGTAGATCTTCACCACGCCGGTGGCGGCAGATGCCGGTCGGGTCCTGGTGGTCACCCCGGTGGCCCCGGTCGGTGTTGCTGGCGTCATCACACGTCACTCCCTGAGCTGAAGCCGCTTCCCCGCTGGTGCGGCGATATGACGGCACCCAGCACGCTAGGAGCGGCGGCGCTCGCTGCCATCGGAGCACGGGCCCCGATGATGTGGCGTCGGCTACGACCGTGGGTGGACCTGCACCGCGGCGAGACACCCGTGGACGTAGCGGCTCAGCGGCGCTGCACCAGGCCGCTCTCGTAGGCCAGTACCACCAGGCCGACCCGGTCACGGCGGTGCAGTTTCGACAGCAGCCGGCCGATGTGCGTCTTGACCGTCGCCTCCGCCATGAACAGTCGGGTCGCGATCTCAGCGTTGGTCGCACCCGCCGCCACCTCTACCAGCACCTCCCGCTCGCGGTTGGTCAGTGTTGCGAGAAGCTCACGATGCCGATCGGGAGCGGTCGGCCCGCCGGGCAGTGCGTGGGTGACCTGTTCGAGCAGCCGACGGGTCGCACTGGGTGCGACGACGGCGTCCCCTGCGGCGACCGAGCGGATGGCGCCGAGCAGTTCGTCTGGTCGTGCGTCCTTCAGCAGGAACCCGCTCGCCCCCGCCCGCAGCGCTGCGAACACGTACTCGTCGAGGTCGAAGGTGGTCAGCACCAGCACCTTCGGGGCGTCCGCGGGGCCGCCGGGACCTCCGGTGATCCGGCCGGTGGCCTGCACACCGTCCAGCACCGGCATCCGGACGTCCATCAGCACGACGTCGGTGACCGACGGGACCGGGTCGCCCGACCCGACCGGGGAAGCACCGACCGAGGAAGCGCCGGCCGGGGACGTACGGCCGGAGGACGTGCGGGACGGGGAAGCGCCGGCCGGGGAAGCACCGGTCGGGGGCGTGCCGACCGACGAGGCCCCGATGGCGGCCACCGCCTGTGCACCGTCGGCGGCCTCACCGACCACGGTCATGTCCGGCTGGGCGTCGACGAGCATCCGGAAGCCCGCCCGGACCAGGGCCTGGTCGTCGACGATGAAGACCCTGATCGTCATCGCGGGCCGTCGTTCGCCGTGGCGGTGACGCCGGGTCCCGCAATCGGCCGGGTATCCGCGGCGGTGCCGGCTCCCACGGCGGTCGGGCCGTCCAGGGCCGGTGGCAACGGCAGCGTCACGGCCACCTGAAAGCCGCCGCTCTGCCTCGGCCCGGTGGCCAGGGTCCCACCGTGCACCCTGACCCGCTCCCGCATGCCGACCAACCCGTGCCCGCGGGCGCCGTCGTCACCGAACGGCCCCGGCGATGCTGCCGCACCGCGACCGTTGTCGGTCACCGTCAGCTGGAGATGGCCTGCGGCGAAGTGCAAGTCGACCCGGGCGGAGGCCGCCGGGCCGCCGTGCCGCAGGACGTTCGTCAGGCCTTCCTGGACGATCCGGTACACCGTCAACCCCAACGCCGGCGGCAGCGGCCGCTGCGGACCGGACACGGTGAGCGTCACGTCGAGGCCGGTGCCGGACACCTGCTCGACCAATCCCGGAAGGTCCGGGACGCCCGGCGACGGTGCGTATGCCACCGGCGCGTCACCAGCGGCGGGAGCCGGGCCAGAGCCAGAGCCCGGGTCGGAGCCGGCAACCCGGGCAGACCGGGAAACCGGGCCGGAGCCGGAACTGGACACCATGCGGAGCCGGAACTGGACACCATGCCGGAGCCGGAACTGGACACCATGCCGGAGCCGGAGATCGAGCCCGACTCCGGGGAAGACACGGCAGACGAATCCGCCACCGGTGCCGCACCGGAGCGCAGCACCCCGACCAGCCGGCGCATCTCGGCCAGCGCCTCCCGGCTGGTGGCGGCGATGGTGTCGAGCACCATCGGCGCGATGTCGGCCCGGTCCGGTGCCGCCCGGACAGCGGCCGCCGCGCCGTCCGCCTGCACCACGATCACGGTCAGCGAGTGGGCGACGATGTCGTGCAGCTCGCGGGCAATCGTCGTGCGTTCCCGTGCTGCGGCCATCTCGGCGCGCTGATCCCGCTCGACGGCCAGCAGCCTGTTGCGTTCCTCCAGGGCCGCAAGCTGTTCCTCGACGTGCTCGCGCTGGTCACGTTGCCGCGCGCCGAGCAGGTAGGCGGCCGACACCGCTCCGAAGCCGGCGGCGAACCCGACCGTCGCGAGCCCCGGCGCGTCGGCCCCGAACCACAACACGGCCCCGACGCCGGCACCGCACACCGCGGCCGCCCACGTCGTGATCCCCCACCAGCGCGCCCGCACGTGAGCGGTGGCGGCATGGACAACGATCACCACCGCGACATCACCAAGGATCGGTCCGGCCACCACCGTCAGCTGCCAGAGGCAGAGCAGGGCGACGACAACCGAGACCGTGCGCGGCAGGGACCGGCGCGCGAAGAGCGGGAGAATCAGGATCGCACTGACGACCAGCTCGGCCCGCTGCCCGGACGCGAAGTACCCGATCACCGTGAGGACGAGCAGAACGCCCGCGATGATGCCGTCGCCGACCCAGCGGTTGACCTCCAGCCAGCGGTTGAGAGTGCGGAGCATGGTCGAACAGTAGGACGCCCCGGGTCGGAGGCAATCCACCCTGGGGTGGACGGGGCGGGTGCCGCGCCCGGGCAAGACCCACAGTGTCCGGACACCGCCAGCACCTCGATCACACTTCGCGACGCCCACATCCGGTGCGACGGTCGGTGTTCCGAGTTCCTTCCCGTCCGGAGGTCAACAGATGGTGTCCACCACCCGAGCCGGTCACGGCGGCAATCCCGCCACGACGCAGTCATCGACCAGCACCGCCCCTTCCAGCACCGCCCGGTCCAGCACCGCCCCTTCCAGCACCGCCCCTTCCGCACCGCCCCTTCCAGCACCGATCGAGCCGACACCGCGGCCGAACTGCCCGGCTCGATGCGGGTCAGCGTGCTGCACGGACCGGGGAAGGTCGTGCTGGAAGAGCGCCCCGTGCCGCGTCCCGGCCCGGGCGAGGTACTGGTGCAGATCGGATCGGTCGGGATCTGCGGATCGGACGTCCACTACTACCGGCACGGCCGGATCGCCGAGTACGTGGTGCGCGAACCACTGGTGCTCGGGCACGAAGCGGGCGGCCGGATCACCGCGGTCGGGCAGGGCGTCGACCCGGGCCGGATCGGCCAGCGCGTTGCGCTCGAGCCCGGCGTGCCGTGCCGGTTGTGCCGGGAGTGCAAGGCCGGCCGGTACAACCTCTGCCGGCACGTGCGGTTCTTCGCCACTCCCCCGATCGACGGGACGTTCGCGGAATTCGTCGCGCTGGCAGCCGATTTCGCCCATCCGGTGCCGGACTCGCTGTCCGACGACGCCGCTGCGCTGATGGAGCCGCTGTCCGTGGGGGTGTGGGCCTGCGACAAGGCGCGGGTCGGCGCCGGCAGCCGGGTGCTGGTCAGCGGCGCCGGGCCGATCGGCATCATGACCGTGCAGGTGGCGCGCGCGCTCGGTGCCACCGAGATCATCGTCTCCGACGTCGCACCGGCCCGGCTGGCTGCCGCCCGCAGCTTCGGGGCGACCAGGACACTGGACGCGCGCACCGACGGCACGGAGATCGACGGGCTCGACGTCGACGCCGCCATCGACTGCTCGGGCGCGCCGCCGGCGATCGCACAGGCGATCCGGGCCGTCCGCCCAGCCGGCCGGCTGGTGCTGGTCGGGATGGGCGCGGACGAGATCACCCTGCCGCTCGGGCTGATCCAGGGCCGGGAGATCACCGTCACCGGCACATTCCGGTACGCCAACACCTACCCCACCGCCATCGCGCTGGCCGCGTCCGGCCGGGTGCAACTCGACCGGATGGTCACCTCGCGCTACGGGCTCGACGAGGCGGAGCAGGCCCTGGCACTCGATGCCGACCCGGCCGCGATGAAGGTCGTCGTGGTCCCCGGCGTCCGGACGGCCCGCGCTCCCGCATGACCGGCTCGTGATCGGCGCATCGTGAAGGATCCTGCTGCTGTGCGGGACACGATCCTCGACGATGTCGCTGTCGAGTGGGAATCGCACGGCGCCTCTCGCCGGCGTGGGCACGACCCGAAACCGGGCGCTCACGGGGCCATCGCCCGGAGAGCCACACGGAACGGTCAGCGCCGGGCATGGTTTCGGGCAACCCGGCCGCCCGAATTGCCCGGCGGCGCCCGGCTAACGCGAGTTTGATCTGCCCGTATCCGGGCAACAACCGGACTACGCGATGTGACGACAACCACTCGACGCGTGACCGTTGACGGACCATTGTGAGAGCCGCACCACAGGAACCATCAGTCACACAGTGCGATCCGCACAGGCGAACGGGCCAGCTGGGTGGGCACAGCTTCATGGACACAGCTTCATGGACACAGCTTCATGGACACAGCTTCATGGACACAGCTTCATGGACACAGAGCGGCGAGACGGAGTCGGGAGAGCGGGTGAGGTCAGTGCAGACCAAGCAGGGCGAGGAGCGGCGGCGGATGATCCTCGATCACGCCCGCGGCACGGGCCACATCGAGGTCTCGGAGGTCGCAGTGCGGCTCGATGTCGCCGCCGAGACCGTTCGGCGTGACCTCAAGGTGCTCGAGGAGCATGGGCTCGTCCGCCGGATCCACGGCGGCGCGTACCCGGTCGAGGGCGCCGGCTTCGAGTCGAACATGGATCACCGGAGTGGGCACCGGGTGCCCGAGAAGCGACGGATAGCGGTTGCCGCCGCGGAGAATCTCGGGGACGCCGAGACCGTCTACCTGGACGAGGGTTTCACCCCGCAACTGGTCGCTGAGGAACTGCTGCAACTACAGCGGCCGCTGACCGTTGTGACCTCTTCGCTCACCGCGGCGGGATTGCTCGCGCCGGCGGAGAACATGTCAGTGATCCTGCTCGGCGGACGGGTCCGCGGCCGCACCCTGGCGACCAATGATCACTGGGCGATCGCCATGCTCTCGGATCTGGTGATCGATCTGGCCGTGCTCGGGACCAATGGCATCTCCCGGGATCGCGGCCTGACCACGCCGGTTCCTGCGGTGTCGGCCGTCAAGCGCAAGGTCGTCGAGGTCTCCCGCCGCCGCCTGTTCGTCGGGGTCCACACCAAGTTCGGCATCAACAGCTTCTGCAAGTTCGCGGACGTCTCGGATTTCGAAACGCTCGTCACCGACACCGGCATGTCATCGCACGATGCACACCGCTACAGCGCCCTGGGACCAGCCGTGGTCCGCGTCTAGGCGCCGGCCGCACACAACCACACAGCCACCCACCACCGGCCGGGATCCCCCGGACGGGCGGTTCAGCGCGCACCCGCGCACGAGCAATCGAGAGGACGACTCATGCGACTGCCCCACCGCAGAGCCACCCACGACCCAGGGAGAGCAGCCCGCGGGCGGCGCTTCGCCCGTCCGACCGTCACGGGACGGGGCGCCAGGACCGTCGCTGTCGCGACCGCACTGTTGATGGCGACCACCGCGTGCACCGCAGGTGCCGGCGGGAAGTCCGACAGCGGCCGGTCCATCAACGTGCTGATGGTCAACAACCCGCAGATGGTGGATCTCCAGCGGCTGACCGCGGAGAACTTCACCGCGAAGACCGGCATCGTGGTGAATTACACGGTGCTGCCGGAGAACGACCTGCGGGACAAGGTGTCGCAGGAATTCACCAGCCAGGCCAATCAGTATGACGTCGCAACGCTCTCGAACTTCGAGATCCCGATCTACGCCGGCAATGATTGGCTGTACCCGCTGGACGACTTCATCGCGGCCGACACCGAATTCGACCAGGACGACATCTTTCCCTCGATGACGGAGTCGCTGTCCGCGGACGGCATCGTGTACGGCGAGCCCTTCTACGGGGAATCGTCATTCCTGATGTACCGCAAGGACGTCTTCGAGGAGAAGGGCCTGAAGATGCCCGAGCGGCCCACCTGGCAGCAGGTGGCCGACCTTGCGGCCCAGGTCGACTATGCACAGCCCGACATGCGGGGTATCTGCCTGCGTGGTCAGCCCGGTTGGGGTCAGGTGATCGCGCCGCTGACCACCGTCGTCAACACCTTCGGCGGCACCTGGTTCACCGAGGACTGGGAGGCGCAGGTCAACGCCCCCGAGTTCACCGAGGCCACCGAATTCTACGTGAACCTGGTCCAGCAGCACGGCGAGTTCGGGGCTCCCTCAGCAGGATTCACCGAATGCCTGACGGCGCTCGCGCAAGGAAAGGTAGCGATGTGGTACGACGCGACGTCGGCGGCCGGCAGCCTGGAGGCCGAGGAATCGCCGGTCAAGGGCAAGCTCGGCTACGTGCAGGCCCCGGTGGAGAAGACTGACGCCTCCGGTTGGCTGTACGCCTGGTCGTGGGCGATCGAGAAGAGCACGCAGAAGTCGGCCGATGCGTGGGAGTTCATCTCCTGGGCGTCCGGGAAGGACTACGAGAACCTGGTCGGCGAGGAGCTGGGCTGGCCCCGGGTGCCGGCCGGCAAGCGTGCGTCCACCTACGAGATCCCGCAGTACGTCGAGGCCGCCAAGGCGTTCGCCGAGCCGACCCGCACTGCGATCACCGAGGCGGATCCGACCAATCCCGGCGTGCAGCCCCGGCCGACCGTCGGAATCCAGTTCGTCGACATCCCAGAATTCACCAACCTGGGAACCAAGGTGTCGCAGGACATCTCGAGCGCCATCGCAGGGCAGATCAGCGTCAACGATGCCCTGAACAAGGGGCAGGAATTGGCGGACAAGGTCGCCGCGACCTACCGGCAATGAGCCGGTCGTCGCGCCGCCGCGTCCGGCAGCACCCAGCACCCGTTCACGTTCGCCCATTCCGCTCTGACCCGGAGGTACCGGCATGAGTTCCACCACCGCGTCGACGTCACAGTCGACAGGAGCGTCGTCATCGAAGTCGGCGGCTACCGCGCCTCCGTCCGGCGGCGCTCAGGACAAGCTCCAGCTCACCCCGAAGCAGGCGTGGATCCGGCGGATCCCGCTGCTGCCCGCACTGGTTTTCACCATCATCCTGACCCAGCTGCCGTTCTTGGCCACCCTGGTCATCTCCTTCATGAACTGGAACGCCTACCGGCCCGAGCTACGTGGTTTCGCCGGCCTGTCGAACTACGCGACCGTCTTCACCGACGCCGACCTGCTGAGGTCCGTGTGGGTCACCATCCTGATGACCGTCACCGTCGTGCTGGTCAGCCTGCTGCTCGGGCTGGGCATTGCACTGCTGCTGAACCGGGTCTTCTTCGGCCGCGGCCTGGTCCGCACGATGATGATCACGCCGTTCCTGATCGTGCCGGTGGCGGCTGCGCTGCTGTTCAAGCACGCCATCTACAACCCGATCTTCGGCCTGCTCAACGGGGTCATCACCTGGGTCTGGGGAATCTTCGGCAGCGACAACCCGCCACAGGTGGACTGGATCACCCAATTCCCGCTGATGTCGATCGAGGTCACCCTGATCTGGCAGTGGACCCCGTTCATGACGCTGATCCTGCTGGCCGGGCTGCAGTCCCGTCCGGGTGACGTGCTGGAGGCGGCCTCGGTCGACGGCGCCAACCCCTGGCAGATGTTCACCCACATCACCCTGCCGCACATGCGGCAGTACCTGGAACTGGCCGGCCTGCTCGGCGCGATCTACGTCGTGCAGACGTTCGACGCCGTCTACACCATCACCTCCGGCGCGCTCGGCACCGCGAATCTGCCGTTCACGATCTACCAGACCCTGTTCACCGCACAGGATTACGGGCTGGCCTCTGCTCAGGGCGTGATCGTCGTGATCGGGTCCATCCTGATCGCCACCTTCGCGCTGCGCAGCGTGTCCAGCCTGCTCCGAGAGGACGGCGCCAAGTGACCACCACCCCCAGCACCACTGCCACCGCGACCAGGACTGTCCCGATGGCGCCGGCGAAGGCGCCCGGAAAGCACCGCGCCGGCAAGGCCGCGCTGACCGTCCTCACCTGGGCCATCGGGCTGCTGTTCATCACCCCCGTGCTGTGGATGGTGCTCACCAGTTTCCACTCCGAGATCGACGCGGCGTCGAACCCGCCGGACATCTTCGCGCCGCTCACCCTGGACGGCTACAAGGCCTTCTTCGGTGGTGAGTCGGGAGCCAGCCCGTGGCCCTCGCTGATCAACTCCGCCTGGGCGTCGATCGGCTCGACCATCCTGGTGATCCTGCTGGCGATCCCTGCCGCGTACGCACTCTCGGTGCGGCCGGTGCGCAAGTGGAGCGACGTGATGTTCTTCTTCCTGTCCACCAAGATGCTGCCCGTCGTCGCCGGACTGATGCCGATCTACCTGATCGCGGCCGCCATCGGGCTGCTGGACAACATCTGGTTCATGGTGATCATCTACACCGCGATGAATCTGCCGATCGCGATCTGGATGCTCCGCTCGTTCCTCGCCGACGTCCCGCCGGCACTGTTCGAGGCCGCCTCCATCGACGGCGCGAACCTGATGCAGACGCTTCGCCGGATCATCGTGCCGATCATCTCCCCCGGGATCGCGGCGACCGCGCTGATCTGCTTCATCTTCGCCTGGAACGAGTTGCTGTTCGCCAAGGTGCTGACCGGTGTGGTCGCACAGACCGCGCCGGTCTACCTGACCGGCTTCGTCACCTCACAGGGCCTGTTCCTGGCCCAGCTCTGCGCGGCCACCACCGTCGTCTCGCTGCCCGTCCTCATCGCCGGATTCGCCGCCCAGGACAAGCTTGTCCAGGGCCTCTCCCTGGGAGCCGTCAAGTGAGCAGCACCCGAATCTCCACCCCCGTCGCCCTGCGCACCGCCTCGCTCGCCGACCTGCGCGACGACATACCGCGGCCGTCCTACGAACGCAGCGCGGTCACCACCGGCATCGTGCACTTCGGTGTCGGCGGGTTCCACCGCGCTCACCAGGCGATGTACCTGGACAGGTTGATGAACGAGGGCAAGGCGCTGGACTGGGGCATCTGCGGGGTTGGTGTGATGCCCTTCGACGCCACCATGAAGAAGGTGATGGACGAGCAGGACTGCCTGTACACGCTGGTCCTGAAGGACCCGGACGGCACCTGGGAACCCAGGGTCATCGGGTCCATCGTGGAGTACCTCTTCGCCCCCGACGACCCGGATGCGGTCATCGAGAAGATGGCCGACCCGGCGACCCGCATCGTCTCGCTGACGGTCACCGAGGGCGGCTACAACTTCCACCACGTGACGGGCGAGTTCGATGCCGAGAACCCTGCCGTCGCCGCGGATCTGGTCCCCGGCGCGGTCCCGGCCACCACCTTCGGGCTGATCACCGAGGCCCTCGTACGGCGCCGCGACCGTGGGATCCCGCCGTTCACGATCATGTCCTGCGACAACATCCAGGGCAACGGCCATGTCGCGCACAAGGTGTTCACCACGTTCGCCCGGCTCCGCGGCAGCGCCTGGGGCGACGACTCGCTCGGGGACTGGGTGGAGCGGAACGTGAAGTTCCCGAATTCGATGGTGGACCGGATCACCCCGGCCACCACCGACCAGGACAGGGCGGACATCGCCGAGCGGTTCGGTATTGCCGACGGCTGGCCGGTGGTCTGCGAGCCATTCACCCAGTGGGTGCTGGAGGACCACTTCGTCGACGGGCGGCCCCCGCTGGAGGACGTCGGTGTGCAGCTCGTGGACGACGTCGAGCCCTACGAGCTGATGAAGCTCCGGTTGCTCAACGCCAGCCATCAGGGGCTGTGCTACTTCGGCTATCTCGCCGGCTACCGGCTCGTGCACGACGTCGCGCAGGACCCGCTGTTCGCCCGTTTCCTGCTCGACTACATGGAAGACGAGGCAACCCCGACGCTCCGCCCGGTACCCGGCATCGACCTCGACGCCTACCGGCGGCAGCTGATCGAACGGTTCTCCAACTCCGGGGTCCGCGATACCGTGCCACGGCTCTGTGCGGAGAGCTCGGACCGGATCCCGAAGTGGCTGATCCCGGTGGTCAGGGAAAACCTCGCCGCCCGCGGCCAGGTCACCCTGTCGGCCGCGATCGTCGCGAGCTGGGCCCGGTACGCCGAGGCCGTCGACGAACAGGGCGAGCCGATCGACGTCGTCGATCGGCTCAAGGACACCCTGATCGCCACCGCGCAGCGCCAGCGCAGCGAGCCACTGGCGTTCATCGCCAACCGAGAGCTGTTCGGTGATCTGGTCGACGACGCCCGCTTCACCGAGCCCTACCTCGCGACCTTGACCGCGTTGCACGAGCGCGGCGCGCGGGCCGCCCTGCAGGAGCTGATCAGCGGCGTCTGACCGGAGGCGCTCCCCTGGCCCGGGCCGTCCTAGTACACGGTCCGGGCCAGCGGATCCCACTCCGGCGGCAGCGGCTCGATCTGACCGAACGTCGACGTGACCGGCACGAAGGTGCCGCGCTCCGCCGATTCCAAGGTCGCATACATCGCATCCAGCACGTGCTGCCCCTGTTCCCCGGAGGCCCGGTGCCGGCCGCCGGTGCGCAGCGCCCTGGCCATGTCGACCACACCGATGCCGCGGCCGGCACCGGCTTCATCGACCGACACGGTGTCCGGGTCATCGACTCCGGCCCTGAACAGTCGGACGTCGCCGCCGAACCTGTTGGGGTCGGGCAGCGCGATGGTGGCGTCCGTACCGGCGATCTCCAGCACTCCCATCCGGGACAGCGGCGAGTCGAAACTGAAGGTGGCCGCTGCGATCTCGCCGGCGGAGAAGTCGTAGATCGCGGTGACGAAGGTGGGCACGGTGACGTCGAAGACCTCTCCGGCGCGCGGGCCGGATCCGATCGTCCTGGTCGGCGACATCGTCGACGCGCGCGCCGCCACCCCGGCGATCGGGCCGAAAGCCTGCGTCACGGCGGTCAGGTAGTACGGGCCCATGTCGAGCAGCGGGCCACCGCCGGCCTGGTACAGGAAGTCGGGGTTCGGGTGCCAGTGGTGGGGGCCGCCCGTCTGGAAGACAATGGACGCCGTCAGCGGCCGGCCGATGTCGCCGCCCCGGATCATCCGCAACCCGGTCTGCATGCCAGGGCCGAGCACGGTGTCCGGCGCACACCCCAGCAGGAGACCGGACCGCGCCGCCTGTGCGACCAGCGCTGCACCGGCTTCCCGTTGCAACGCAAGCGGTTTCTCGTTCCACACGTGCTTGCCTGCCGCCATCGCGGCCGATGCCACCTCGGCATGGGCGACCGGCACCGTCAGATTGACGACGATCTCGACGTCGTCCGCGGTGAGCGCCTCATCGACCGTGCCGGAGGCCGCGATCCTGAACTCCTCGGCCTTCGCGCTCGCCAGCTGTGGGAACAGGTCCGCGACGAAGCGCACCTGCACATCGGGGTAACGGGCCAGATGTGCAAGGTACTGCTCGCTGATCTTCCCGGCCCCGACGATGGCGACGCCGACCGGACCCGATCGCCCCTGCCGCCCGCCGGCCACCGACCCGGCGGTCACCGGCTCACCTGCAGACCCGATGCGAAGGAGTAACTCTCGGCGATGCCCTCGAACAAGTCACCGGCGTAGTCGTCGAACTCGAGGATCGGGATCTCGACGGTCCTCGCGGCTGCGACGATGTCGACCACCGGCATGGCGCCGGCACCGAGCGGCAATTGTTCCGAGTTCTCCTTGTTGATCGGTCCGTCCTTGAGGTGCAGCAGCCGCACCCGGTCGCCGAGCCGGCCGAGCAGGTCTGGCACCGGGCCGCCGCCGACCGCCGCCCAATAGGTGTCGACCTCGAGAACGACCGTCGGGTCCAGCAACTCCGCCAGCAGCTCGAGGGCGGGCCGGCCGTCGACCGTGTTCTCCAGCTCGAATGCGTGGTTGTGATAGCCGATCTGCAGGCCGTACCCGGCAGCGACCTCGGCGGCCCGGGTCAGATCGTCCGCCACCCCCTGCACACCATCGCGGGACGTCCAGCGGGCCGGATCGGTCATCGGCGCGACGACGGTCTGCACGCCGACCGTCTGCGCCGCGCGGAAGATCGGATCCAACTCGACGCCCGGATCCGCGACCCGCGCGTGGGCGCTGGGCGCCGACAGCCGGTTGGCGTCCAGCGCTGCCCGCAGCCCATCAGGGTCGCCGAGCAGGTCGAACGGCTCCACTTTCGTCAGCCCGATCTCGGCAAGCCTGGCCAGGGTTCCCGGCAGATCTTCGGCGAGCTGGTTCCGCACGGAGTACAGCTGCACGGACAGTGCTGGCAGTGCTACCACTTTCGTCCTCCTCGGTGTCGATGCGTTCTCATTGAGTGCGTTCGGGGCGTTCGTCGTTCGGGGCGGTCCTCGTTCGGGGCGGTCCTCGTTCGGGCAGTGATGGTTGCGCCGGCTCGGGCCATGCCGGGGCACGCCAGCTGTCGGCCGGGCCGTGCCGACGGACAGCCGCTCCGCCGGTCAGCCGCTCCGCCGGTCAGCCGGTCAGCCGACGAAGATGCAGAACGGGTGACCGGCCGGGTCGGCGAAAACGTACAGCGGCTCGTCCGGGTCGTCGAAGCGGTCCAGCAATTGGCGACCGCCAAGACCCAGCACCCGCGCGCGCTGCGCCAGAAGCTCGTCGGTGTTCGGCACCGTCATGTCCAGGTGCAGCATCTGCGGGCGCGGACCGTCCGGCCAGGTGGGCTCCGGCAGCTCCGCCACTTGCTGGAAGGCCAGCTGGGCCGACTCGTTCGTGGGCCGCAGCACCAGCCACTCTGCATCGTCGCGACCGGCCACCGGCGGTTCGTCACCCGGGCGATAGCTCATCCCGAGCAGTTCACGGTAGAACTCGGCGAGTGCCCGGACGTCCGTGCAGTCCAGCACCACCTGCCGGACGACGGGATAGGTCTGTGCGGCGCCGGCCTGTCGGATGGCCATCTCAACTCGCCAATCGCAGCGGGTCGCCGAGCAGCGTGTGAAGGTTCTCACTGACCTCGAGATCGAGCCCGTTCTTCGCGGCGAGCCATTCGACCTCTCGGTACGTTCGGCCAGCGACCTGCCGCAGCCAGCCCGAGGACGCCGTCAGCCGGGTGGGCGCGACGCCGACGAGGTCCCGGGACGGCGAGCTGATCTCGAACCAGTGACCCCGCGGGCTGATCGCACGGTGACCGATGGCGCTGATGTCCCATCCGAGTGCGCCGAAGTGCTGGGTGGCGAAGATCCATTCGCGACGGGCATCGCCCTGCGAGGGTTCGAAGTGGATCCACCACTCGTGACGAAGCACGTTCCCATCCCTCCCGGGTCCCGATTCTGCGCCCGCGCGCACGGCCTCCGCGTCCAGTACCCAGTTTGCGCCCGGTCCACCCGGGTGATGGGGAGGCGGCCCGAATCGGCCGTCAGTCACCTCCCGGAGCGGCAAGCAGCTCAGCTCAGGCGCTGCTGGAGGTGCACGTCGACGTGTTGGTCGGACTCCGACTTGCCGATGGCCTTGCAGAGTGCGGCGCGCAGCGGCAGCCAGTGCGGCCCCGTTCCCGAGGGCATCAGCGTGGCCTGGAAGGGATGGCCGTCAAGCGTGCCGGCGACCTTCACCGCCCGACGGGTACCCAGGGCGGCGTCGGAGCCGGGCAGCTCGAGGTAGGTCGTGAATGCCCCGTCCTTGCGGATCGTCGTGGTCATCGAGAGGTCCAGCGGGCGCGGGTCGTTCGTGGTGGGCATCGTCGTGTCTCCTGTCGAGAACTGGGATCGGTCGATCCGGTGGTCGCCGACCGGGGGTAGACAGCGCCACACCCGCGGACTCATCGCTGCACAATGCGGCCGGCCGGCCGGCGCCGGGCGGTCGGTCGGGCGGTCGCGTCAGCGGTCCGCCGGCCCCGACGCACCGGTGATCCGCTCGACGGCGAGCATCAGGGCCGACCGGTGCTCCGAAAGCCGCTCCTGCGGGGTGCCGTCGCCGAGCGCCTGCAGGGAGGGCGATGCGGTGAACCACGAGGCCACCAGGCCGATCACCAGGATCAGCACGTCGATCGGTGCGATCCCTTCGGCGATGGTGCCGGCGCGTTGACCGGCCGCGACGGCGGTCACCTTTGGCCGGTAGACGTCCATCTCCGGGGCGGACACGGCCGGCATCTCGAGCGATTTCCACATGGTCAGCCGGACCAGATCCGGATGCAGGATCATGTGGTCGAACAGGCCGGCCGCGTATCCGGGCAGGTCGTCAGCGGTGAACGGCACCGCGTCGGCCAGGACGCCGAGAGAATGGGCCATCACGGTGTCGAACAGTTGCTCCTTGTTGCCGAAGTACGCGTAGATCAGCCGTTTGTTGGCCTTGGCGCGTTCGGCAATCCGGTCCACCCGCGCTCCGGCGAGGCCGTGCTCGGCGAATTCGTCGAGTGCCGCCGCGAGCAACCGGCGCTTGGTGTCACTGGAATCCGGAGGCATGGTGCTGCCACCGTAGCAGTAACTAACTGGTTATTGACATCGCCGTCCTGCGCTGGCATGGTCGGTAACCAACCAGTTAGAGACGAAATCAATGACCGACCCAGGAAAGGGCATCCCATGCCGACAGTCCCCGCCGACGGCGCCATCCTCATCACCGGTTGCTCGTCCGGTATCGGGCACGCCGCGGCGATCGCCCTGCACGACGCCGGACGCAAGGTCTATGCCACCGCGCGACAACTCGAGTCCATCTCGGACCTGGCCGAACGGGGCATCGCAAACCTTCCGCTCGACGTCACCGACGAGGAGTCGATGACCGCAGCGGTTCGCGCGGTCGAGGACGAGTCCGGCGCCGTCGCTGTGCTGGTCAACAACGCCGGCTACGGCTTGTACGGCCCGGTCGAGCAGGTACCGATGGACGACGTCCGGCGGCAGTTCGAGACCAACTTCTTCGGCCTGGTGCGCCTCACCCAGCTGGTCCTGCCGGGGATGCGGAAGGCGAAAGCCGGTCGGATCCTGAACGTCTCGTCGATGGGCGGCCGGGTCACCCTCCCCGGTGGCGCCTTCTACCACGCCAGCAAGTACGCCGTCGAAGGGCTCAGCGATGCCCTGCGGATGGAGCTCGCACAGTTCGGCATCGATGTCGTGCTGATCGAGCCCGGCCCGGTCCGGACGCCGTGGAACGACATCGCCGTGGGCAGCATCGGACAGTCCGATGCGGTGGCCGGCGGAGCGTCCGGCGAACCCGATCCGTACGCCGACTACAAGCAGGCCGTCGCGAGAGCTTTCGGGACCGTCGACAGTGGACCGATGGCCCGGCTCGGGTCGACGGCCGACGACATCGCCGAGGTCATCGTGAAGGCCGCGACGACCGACCGGCCCCGCACCCGCTATCTCATCAACGCGGTCGCGAAGTCGCTCGTCGCGACCCGCGCGTTGTTGCCGGACCGCTTGTCGGACAAGGTGTTCAGCCTGCAGTACGGCCTGCCGCGCTGAGCCTTTCCCGCACGGCTGTCGATCGGCACTGGCGTGATTGTCACGAGCCGATCGTCACCGGGTGATCGTCACGGCCTGACCACCAGGGCCTGATCGTCACGGGGATGACCGCAGGATGGTCTGGCCGTCGGGCAGCAGCACCTCGAGTGACGCGATGCGGTTCCGCGGGACAGCCGTCGCCACCGCCACTCTCGCGGTCGCGCCCGGCACGGCACGCCAGCTGCCGGCCGGGCTGTGCTGTCCCTGGGTGTCGATGACGGCGAGGTCGTAGGACACCGACGAGTCGATGGTGTCGGTGTACGAGCAGATCACCGTGATCGCGGTTCCCCACTTCTTGTCGGTCAGCTCGAGCGATGCCGTCATCGGCCCGGGCACCACCGGGATCATCGGCGTCTGCTCGTCGGGGATGGCCGGCACCGTTCCCGGGCTGGTCGTCGCCCCCGCCGTGGTGCCACTGCCGGCCCCGTACAGCGCGTCCTCAGCGTTCTCGTGGACGATCAACACGCCGCTGACCACCAGGACAGCCGCCGCGGCCGCGGCCAGTAGTCCCCCGGTCGCCCACCGGCGACGCCGTTGCGCCGACCGCACCCTCGCGATCAGCGACGGCAGCAGACTCTCGGGCACCGGCGGGCCCGGATCCTCGACGGCCTCCGCCGATGTCAGTGCCAGCAACCCGGGAAGTCCCGCGATCCGTTGCACGGACGCCTGGCAGGCGTCGCATCCCCGCAGGTGATCCTCGTAGGCATGTCGGTCCGCGGGCGACAGTGCGCCGAGAACGTAGGCAGCGTCGCTGCGGCACAGATCTCTCACGTCACCACCCCCATCTCCTCGAAGATCAATCGCAGCGCGTGCAGCGCATAGTGCAGCCGCGACTTCACCGTGCCGACCGGGACGCCGAGCCGGCCGGCCGCCTGCGCCGCGGTGCAGCCGCGGAAATAGCACTCCAACAGGACGGCCCGATGATCCCGGGTAAGCCTGCGCAATGCATCGGCGACCATCAGCGATTGGACCGCTGTGTCGGCACCGTCGGGTTCCAGCAGCTCCGGGAGGAGTTCGGAGGACGTCGTCGGCCGGCGCTGCGCCGAGCGCCAGTCGTCCACCACGATGTTCCTTGCCACGGTGAACAGCCAGCCGCGAGCCGAGGCGTCCTTCTGGGCGAGCACCGCAGGCTTCCGCCAGGCCCGGAACAGCGTCTCCTGGACGACGTCCTCCGCCCGGCTGCGGTCGCCGCCGGTGAGGTGCAGGACGAATCCCCACAACGCCGCGGCATGCTGATCGTGCAGGACACGCAGCAGCTCGTCGTCCGCAGACGCGGTCGACCGGGCGCCGAAACGCGTCTCCGTGGAATCGTCGGCCGACGGATCCTGCGTCACAGGCACCTCCCCTCCGCCGAGCCGTTGGTCCAGACTTGAGCCGAACGACCCACCACGGCGATTGCCGATTCCCGCCACCCCCGACGGCTACCGGGGACGGCATCCGGGCGTGGTGGGTGTCCGTGCTCTGCGTACACCACGCTGCCGCGCCGTGAACAGTTCAGCCCGAGGGGTTCGGCCCGCCAGTTCTGCGAGCCCGTCGCAGGACGAGCCGGTTCACGCCATCGGCACCGCGTCGGCGAGGATGGACCGATGACGTTCCAGTCGCTCTACGCGCACGGTTTCGCCCGCGTCGCCGCGTGCACAGCGGACGTCGTCATCGCCGACCCGGTCCGGAACGCGGACGGCATCGTCGAGGTCGCGACCCGCTGCTCCGACCGCGGCGTCGCCGTCGCGGTGTTCCCCGAACTGGCGCTGACCGGCTATTCCATCGAGGACCTGCTCGGCCAGGACGCCGTCCTGGACGCCGTGCACGCCGGCCTGCGGGCGATCATCGATGCGTCCGCGGAGTTGCTCCCTGTGCTGATCGTCGGCGCGCCGCTGCGGCACCGGGCGCGGCTGTTCAACACCGCGGTGGTGATCCACCGCGGGCAGGTACTGGGCGTCGTCCCCAAACTGCACCTGCCGAACTACCGCGAGTTCTACGAGCGCCGGCAGTTCGCCTCCGGGCGCGGGATCACCGGCCTGCAGATCACCGTCGCCGGAGACCCGGCGCCGTTCGGCACCGACCTGCTGTTCGATGCGACGGATGTCGAGGGGCTGACCGTCGGGGTGGAGATCTGCGAGGACATGTTCGTCCCGGTCCCGCCATCCAGTGGACTGGCGCTCGCCGGGGCCACCGTCCTGACGAACCTGTCCGGCAGCCCGATCACCATCGGTCGCGCGTACACCCGAAGTCTGTTGTGCCGCAGCCAGTCCATGCGCTGCCTGGCCGCTTACCTGTACGCCGCCGCCGGTCAGGGCGAGTCGACCACCGACCTGAGCTGGGACGGCCAGACCACCATCTTCGAGAACGGGGTGCTGCTCGACCAGGGTGCGCGCTTCGCCGACGACCCGCAGCTCACCGTCGCTGACGTGGACCTGGACCTGCTCCGGCAGGAGCGGGCCAGGCAGGGCACCTTCGAGGACAACAGCCGGGTGGTCGGCGGGTCCGACACCTACCGCACGATCGGTTTCACCCTTGACCCACCGGACGGAGACCTCGGCCTGCTCCGGTCGATCGAACGTTTCCCGTTCGTGCCTGCGGACCCGACGCGACTGGCCCAGGATTGCTACGAGGCGTACAACATCCAGGTTGACGGCCTGGTCCAGCGACTGCGCGCGATCAACACCGACCGGGTGGTGATCGGCGTGTCCGGCGGGCTCGACTCCACGCACGCGCTGATCGTCGCGGCGCGGGCGATGGACCTGCTCGGGCTGCCGCGCAGCAACATCCTCGCGTTCACCATGCCGGGCTTCGCCACCGGGGACGCCACCAAGTCCAACGCCTGGGCGCTGATGCGGGCGCTGGATGTGACGGCCGCGGAACTCGACATCCGGCCCGCCGCCCGGCAGATGCTGGCCGATCTCGAGCACCCGTACTCGAGGGGTGAGGAGGTCTACGACGTCACATTCGAGAACGTCCAGGCGGGCCTGCGCACGGACTACCTGTTCCGGCTCGCCAACCACCACCGCGGCATCGTGCTGGGCACCGGTGACCTGTCGGAACTGGCCCTGGGCTGGAGCACGTATGGGGTCGGCGACCAGATGTCGCACTACAACGTCAACAGCGGGGTGCCGAAAACCCTTATCCAGCACCTGATCCGGTGGGTCAGTGGATTGGACGACTTCTCCGACCAGGTGGACGACATCCTGCTGTCGATTCTCGGCACCGAGATCTCACCCGAACTGATCCCGGTCAAGGAGGGCGAGGTGCCGCAGAGCACGGAGAAGTCGATCGGCCCGTACGAGCTGCAGGACTTCACCCTGTTCTACACACTGCGGTACGGGTTCCGTCCGTCGAAGATCGCGTTCCTCGCGATGCACGCCTGGGGTGACGTCGAAGCCGGCGGTTGGCCGGTCGGCTTTCCGCCGGAACGCCGGCGCGCCTACGACCTGCCCGCCATCCGGAGCTGGCTGACTGTCTTCGTGAAGCGGTTCTTCGGGTTCAGCCAGTTCAAACGGTCGGCGATGCCCAATGGTCCGAAGGTCTCTGCCGGTGGTTCGCTGAGCCCGCGCGGGGACTGGCGGGCGCCGTCCGACGGCAACGCGGCGGTATGGCTCGCGGAGATCGAGCGGAACGTCCCCGAACACTGACCGGCCACCTGGGGGATGTTTCTCGTCGGCGCTGGGTCACGCCGGCGCTGGGTCACGCCGGCGCTGGGTCACGCGGGCGCTGGGTCACGCGGGCGCTGGGTCACGCGGGCGCTGGGTCACAGCGGCCATGGGTCACCCTCGCGCGCGGGGAGGTCAGGGACGGAAGGTGGCTCGGTACTGCGTCGGGGTCCGGCCGGTCAGCTCCCTGAAGGCGGCGTTGAACGCGGACAGCGACGTGTACCCAACTGCGTGGGCGACGGTCGTGACGGAGTCCTCACCTGCGGCCAGCTCCTCGACCGCACGCAGCACCCGCATCCGGCGCAGCACAGCGCGCCAGGTCGTTGCGCACTCGTCCTCGAATCGGCGGGCCAACGACCGGGGCACCAGCCCGACCTCGCGGGCGATGTCCTCGAACCGGATGTCCTCCGCGAGTCGTTCGCCGGTCAGCGCCAATGCCCGGCGCAGCTCCGCCGACCGACCGGCCGGGACCGTCACCGGACTGGGATGTTCGGCGAGCCGCCAGGCCACGGCGGCCAACGCGCCGAACATGCTGCGTGCGTACGGAGGGAGAGGCTCGTCCGCATCGGGCCAGATCACACACTCCGTCAGCAGCGACCGGGCCAGCGGGCTGAGGTCGAAGACGGTGAGCGGCCGGGGAGGCGCCGCCACGAACTGCGTGTCGAACAGCACGGACGACGTCGTCACCGGCCGCGGGATGGAAACCTGGATCGGCTCACCGGCCGCGATCAGCGCAGCCCGGGCCGGCGGGAGCACCCATGTATTGCCGTGTGCCTCGAGGCGGAGGGCACCGGCGGCAGCGCACAGCAGATAGTGCCGGTCCACACACAATTCGGAGGTCGGGGCAGCGGCGAACTCGCGCGCGAACGCATATGCCTCGCGTCTCACGGACCGCCTCGCACCCGCTCAGGGTAGACCGGGCGGTGGGTCAGACTGTTTCCAGCAGAGCGGCCCGGAACCGGCGGCTCACCGGTGGGGTGGTCAGCATCGGACGGAGGACGGTGCCGGAACGGGCGAAGGCCGGCGAGCTCAGGTACGCGGCGAACGACGGCTCGTCGGCCCATTCGTGGATGACGGCGACCGCCCCTGCGTCGTCGCGAGCGGCGTACACGCGGAAGTCGAGATTGCCTGCCATCGAACGGATTTCGTCGCGCTCACCGTCCAGCTGGGCCAGCGCGGCCGGTCGGTCCACGGCGGTGGTGTGCAGGTCCAGCACGGCGATCAGCATTGCGTTCTCCTTCGGGTCAGGACGATGTCGTCCGTCGGATGCCTCGAGGGTGCCCGCTCGGCACCCTTGCCGGCTCGCGTTGGTCGGACACCTTTGCGCTCCGGCCGGACGCGTCGCTTCGTCATCGGGACGGCGAACGAGCATCTCTCGCTCCGCGTGCGCGGGTCACCCACCAGAGCCCCAGCGCCGCAACGGCAACCGCCACCGAGGTCGGCAACGGCAGCGCGTCGTGGCCGGCCCCGGCGACCAGCAGGCTCGCTGCGGCCGCGCCGATCGCGATACCGCCGTTGAAGACGACGGGAATGAGGGCCGCAGCGAGGTCGCGATGGCTCCGCCCGGCCAGCCGCAGGATCATCGTTTGGGCCAGCGGTGGCAGTCCGCCGGAGATGAGACCGAGCGCCAGGATCGCGACCAGACCCACGACGGGGCGCCCGGCCCAGGCAAGACTGGCGAGGCCCAGTGCGGTCGCCGCCGAACTCGCGACCAGCCAGCCGGCGGTGCGGCTCGTCACCCGGCCGGCGAGTGCGACGCCCGCCGCGGAGGCGAGGCCGTAGCCGAGCAGCAGCGTGCTCATCCCGCCGGGCACCAGGGTGGCGGCCGGCTCACCGGTGCGGGTGATGAAGGTGTAAGCGCCGTAGTAGCCCACCAGCAGCAGACCGACCAGGACGATGACGACGAGTGCAGGGCGGAGTGGGTCCCGGACAGCCGTTCCGTCGGCAGCTCCGGGTTCGGACCGTGGCCGCCGGGGCACCAGGGCCCTGACCAGCAGCGCGATCCCCAGCGCGGCCAGGGACACCACAAGGAAGGCGACGCGCCAGCCGGCACCGTCGGCGATCAGTCGCGCAAGCGGCGTTCCGATGACCATGCCGAGGGTCGCGCCGCCCAGCACCACCGCGATCGCCCGACCGAGCATGGCCTCGCTGACCAGGTCGGCGACGTGGGCGTTCGCGGTCGCCCACAGCAGTCCCACCGCTGCGCCGCCCAGCAGGCGAGCACCGACCACGAAGGGATACGACGGCGCGAGTGCGGTCCCGGCCGACGAGACCGCCAGGGCGACGAGCCCGGCCACGAGAAGAGCGCGCCGGTCGATACGCCTGGTCAACCGGGTCAGCGGCAGGCTGGCCACGACGACGGTCAGCGCCCAGATGGAGACGAGCTGGCCGGTGCGCGAAAGCGGCACCCCGAGGCCGTCGCTCATCGGCAGAAGGATTGCGGTGGGCAGCATCTCGGCGGTCACCATGACCAGCGTGGCCGCGCCGAGGGTGACCAGTGCGGGCCACGGGAGTTGGGTCCGCGCAGTGCTCGAGGGGCGGGTGGTCGTCGTCATGGGGCCACGATAAAGTTTGACACTGATGTCAATGTCAAGCCTTGGAGGGACTGTTGTGAAGATCGGCGAGCTGGCCGCGCAGACCCAGGTCGCGCCCCGGCTGATCCGCTATTACGAGCAGCAGGGGCTGTTGCACGCGGACCGGACACCCAACGGCTATCGCAGCTACACCCGAGCGCACGTGGACCGGGTCACCAGGGTGGCCGGACTGGTCCAGGCCGGAATCCCCACCCGCCTGGTCAAGGTCCTGCTCGACGCCGAGGACGCGGCGGCCCGTGACGAGCCGACCTGCCCTCGAGATGTGGCGGAGCAATTGGCGGCCGAGCTCGGCCCCATCGAGGCGAGGATCGCCTGCCTCACCCGGAGCCGCGACACGATCAGGGACTTTCTGCAACGCACCCAGCACGAGGTTTTGGAACGCCGGTTGGGTCCCAACGCTTCTTGAGGTGGGCCGTCACGACTTCTCGAGGTCTGCCGCCGGTGGGCGGTGCCTGCGGGGAAGGCGTATCGGGGTCAGGAGACCTGCAGCCCGCCGTTGATGTCGTAGGTGGCGGCAGTGATGTAGCCGGCGTCCTCGCCCATCAGGAACGCCATCAGCGCGGCCACTTCGGCGGGCGTGCCGACCCGGCCGACCATGGTGTCGGCGGAGAGCTGGTCCTTGCGCTCGTCGGTCAGCGTGCCGCCCATGATGTCGGTGTCGATAGGTCCAGGAGCGACCGCATTGACCGTCACCCCGGACCTGCCGACCTCCCGGGCCAGTGCCCGGGTGAAGCCGATGATCGCCGCCTTCGACGCGCTGTAGGCGACCTTCGAGTAGGTGCCGCCGCCTCGCTGGGCAGAAATCGACGAGGCGCTGACGATCCGCCCGAGCCGCCGCTCGACCATGCCCGCCAGCAGTGCATGGGTGACGAGGTAGGTGCCGCGCATGTTCACCGCGAACACCCGGTCCCACTCGGCGGGCGTCACTGCGACGAACTCGGTGGGTGAGCTGATCCCGGCCAGGTTGGCCAGCGCGACGACCGGCGGCAGCGTCGACTCGACGGCACGGACGGCGGTGTCGACGGACTCCTCGTCGGCGACGTCCACCGGGAAGCCCCGTGCCGTGATCCCGTACTCCGCCGCGATCTGCCCCGCGTTGCGCTCCGCCGCGCCGCCGTCGATGTCCAGCAGCGCCAGCGCCCAGCCATCCTGCGCGAGCCGTTCGGCCAGCGCCCGGCCGATGCCGCGGGCCGAGCCCGCACCGGTCACCACCGCGGTGCGTTCGGCCGGAAACCCGCCGGGGGCCGATCGGTCGTCCTGCTCACCGGGTCGTCGTGGCACTGGGTCTCCCGCGGTTTCTTGTGGTGCCGTTCCGTCGGCCGGTTGCCGCGCCATCCTGCCCGATCGGGCAAGGGTGGCAGGGTCTGCCCCTTCGGCCATGGTTGCCGGCCGCCCCGGAACCTTAGTCTTCGCGGAGTGACCGGTGCCCGGGCGAAGCAGGCCGACCTCGAGACTGCCGACCGGGCGCCCGCTCGTCATCCACGCGCCCAGCCGCGGCCGGTCCATCCGGCGGCCGGCGCAACCCCGGGATCCGCGCTCCTCGCGATGCAGCGGGCCGCCGGCAATTCCGCCGTCACCCGGTATCTGCAGCGCGACGGCGCACCGGGCACGCCCGCCGGGACTTCGACACCAGGTACCGCAACACCGACCCCGGCACCCGCGCCCGTCCCTGCGACATCGCCGCCGCGGAAGAACTACGTGTTCCTGATGGGCGACTCGAAGCGCGACCCGTTCTACAACGCCGCGAACGTGTACTTCGGGCAGAACGAGAAAGGCGCGGAGATCATCCGCGACAAGCGCACTCTCGCGGACGTCATCGCCCACGTGAACGCGGGTGCCGCGCCCGCTCTCAAGATCATCATCGTCTCGCACGCAAACGAGGAGGGCAATCTCGGCTTCTCGCTCGATGCCAGCGACCTCAAGAAGGACACCGCCGCCGGTGATCGCAAGCCGCGGACCGAGTTCAAGGAGTTGCGCGACGCCAACGCTGCCGGTTCGCTGCCCACTGCGGACGTCGCGAAGATCGACGCGTCGACCCAGGTCGACATCCGGGGCTGCAACATCGGCCGGTCCAGGCTGATGCTCGACGCCCTCGACCAGGCGTTCGGCGGCACCACCACGGTCACTGCGCCGACCCACAAACAGGAGTACTCCTACCACGGGGCAGGCAAGGGCAAGCCCATCGTCTCCGAGGAAGCTCTGTTCCAGTACTCCATCGAGGACCCAGGGCATCCCGCGGTGAGCGCGCCCGACCGCGCCACCCGGTTCAAGGCCAAGTACCCCGACGTCCCGGCCGGCGACTGGGCCGCGCTGCTCGGCGCGGCCAAGGAGAAGCACGTCAAGCGCCGGGGTTTCACCTGGACCGGGCCCAACCCGCCGCAGGACGACGCCGCCTCGGTGTTCGCCCGGATCGGCACCGACAAGCTCTTCCCGGCAAAGGCCGGCTGGGTGGTCACGTACAGCGGCCGGACCGAGGTCGGCGGCAAGTGGCGGTTCGAGGTGCAGGCCGACCGGGTGACGAAGACCGGCTCCGAGACGCAGACCAAGGCCATCGTCACCGACATCCCGCCGGACCCGGATGTGATCAAGGCCAAGGAGATGACCGACTCCGGCCGACCCGACGCGTACCTGTGGACGGTCGAGGACACGGTGACGGGCGGCACCCTGAGCCGGGCTGTGTTCAGCGAACACACCGAATGGGTCATCGACAAGAAGGTCGTCGGCAAGTCCGGGACTGCACACCCGCCCACCAGCGACTCGACGTTCTACGGCCAGTCCAGCTTCGCTCCGCCCACCCCGCCCGCAACGCCCTCGAGCCCCTGAGTGCGGCGCGCTGGTCGTGCGCACTCAGGTCTGGGCCCGCTGGTCTGGTCTCCCGCGTCCGGTTCAGTGTGTCTGCTCCCCCGCGGTCGGCCCTGCGTCCGCTCCACTGCGTCTGCTCCACTGCGTCTGCTCCACTGCGTCTGCTCCACTGCGTCTGCTCCACTGCGTCTGCTCCACTGCGTCTGCTCCCTTGCGGCCGGCGCACACCCTTCGCCGGCATGCCGACCGGGTCGGTGAGGGTGACACTGGCCGGGCGCCATCTCGCCGATCGCCCGGAAGGACCTGCGACATGCCACCAGCACCTGACCTGGTGCCCGACGACGTCTGGCTGGATCGGGAATGCCGGCGGCTGCTCGAGTTCGGGCGCGCGCTCCCGCACCCGGACGGCGGCGCCGCCTGGCTCGACGAGCGGGGGCGGCCGGACCTCACGCAGGGTGTCCACACCTGGATCACCGCGCGGACCGTTCACGTCTACGCGGTCGGCGCGTTGCTGGGCTTTCCCGGTGCCGACGCCATCGCCGACGCGGCGCTGGCCGGGCTGGCCGGCGTGCTGCACGACGACGACAACGGCGGCTGGTTCACGCATGTCATGGACGGTCGGCCGACGGCGAACCGGAAGAGCTGCTACGACCATGTCTTCGTCGTCCTCGCCGGCGCATCCGGCACCATCGCGGGTCGGCCGGGTGCAGACGCGCTCCTCGCGAGGGCCCTCGAGGTTCTCGACGACCGGTTCTGGGATGGCGAGAACGGCCTGTTCGTCGACCACTGGAACAACGACTGGTCGGAGCTGGACCCGTACAGAGGGGTCAACGCCAATATGCACGGGGTGGAGGCGATGCTGGCCGCCTCGGATGCCACCGGTGATCCGAAATGGCGCAGTCGCGCGCTCCGGATAGCGGACCGGCTGATCAACCATTTCGCCCGGCAGAACCTCTGGCGCATCCCCGAGCACTTCGACGCAGCCTGGAACCCTCAGCTCGAGCACAACCGGGACCGGCCCGACGACCGCTTCGAGCCTTTCGGTGCGACGGTGGGACACGGCCTGGAATGGTCCCGACTACTGCTGCACCTCAAGGCGTCCGTCGGTGAGTCCGCCCCGCACTGGCTCGGCGAAGCGGCACAGCAATTGTTCGCCCGTGCGACCACCGACGGGTGGGCGCCGGACGGCGAACCCGGTTTCGTCTACACCACCGATTGGGACGGCACGCCCGTCGTGCGCGACCGGTTGCACTGGGTGCTCGCAGAAGGAGTCGCGGCCGCCGCCGTGCTGTACCGGGAGACTGGCGACGAACGATATGCCCGGCTGCACGACGAATGGTGGAGCTACGCACGAGAGTTCCTGCTCGACAACGAGTTCGGCTCCTGGCACCACCAGTTGGACGAGCAGAACCGACCGACCGACACCGTCTGGCCGGGGAAGCCCGACCTCTACCACGCGGTGCAGGCCACCGTCATCCCCCGGCTTCCGACGGCGCCGGGGATGGTGGCCGCGCTGGCCGGGGACGGGTTCGCGTCCCGCTGAGGTCGCGCCGGGTGAGCACTACCCTCGCGGATCACCGGGCCCGCCGGTCAACCTCGGGGCATCCACTCGCAGCACCGGATCGTGAAGGATTGCGCGGCTCACCGCGGCACCATCTTCCACGTTGGCAGCGCAAACGCCTTAGTCAGTTCACGACTTGCTTCCGCAATTCTCAGAGTTCGGTGACCCGGGCCACTCGCAGCGGTGCGGCGTTTTGCGTGACCGAACCACGTTTCGTTCGTCTCACAAACATCGCATCCTTCAATGACGCAGGAGTCATTCATGACCAACACACCATTTACTCCGCCCCATTCGGAAGGCCCGACCGGCCCACCAAATTCTGCAGAACCCCGCCGGCGCGGCCGTAACGGCACGATCATCGCGGCCGTCGTCGCGGTCGCAGCTGTGCTCGTCGGAATCGGCATCGGCCGGTCATCAGTCACGACCGCACCTGAGGCGCGGGCGGTCGCGGCCTCCACCGCGCCGGCCCCAACGCCGTCCACAGTGACGGCAACAGTCACGTCAATCGTCAGCTCGACGATCACCGCCGATCCGACCACCGTGACCGAGACACCAGCACCCGTCACAGTCACACCACCCGCAACAACCGTGAAGCAAACCGCCCGAGTCACCGTCACGGAGTCCGCCGCCGGTCCGACAGCGTCTATTCCGGACGGCATCTCGCTGGTGGGCGTGGACGTTCAAGCCGGGACGTACAAGTCCACCTCGGGCGACTGCTACTTCGCGAGGCTTTCCGGCACCAGCAATGAACTCGACGACATCATCACGAATGGCAATGGCGCAACGATTGTCACCATCGATCCCTCCGACAAGGCGTTCGAGTCTCGCTACTGCGGTACGTGGACGAAGGTCGAATGACAGCGATACAGCGATTGTTCTGGGCCCACCCGCAGCACGCTTCGAGGAGATCTCGATGACTGAACAGCAATACGGTCAGACACAATGGCCCGACCCGAATCCCGAGTCGCAGAAGTACACCGTCGTGCCGCTGCCGCCCGCAGGCGATAGCGGTGCTGCCACCACTCGGAGGCGCCCACTTCCCGCTGTGGTTCTCATCATCCTGGTGATCGGACTGGTTGCCACCACTGCCATGTGGCTCACCACCGCGTCGGATCTGGCGAGCTCACAACGCACCGTTGTGTCTCTGCAGGCTGCGGCGGACGTTCGCGAGGCATCCGCTGCTGACGTGCCAAACCTGAAACAGGTTGCTGACAAGTACTTCACGGATGCGAGCATGGTCTACGGCGACGCGGAATCGGTCAGCATCACCATCCAAGACAGCGACATCGAGCTGGCCATCGTGGCACTGCCGCCGATGCTGACCGATTTGGGGTTCAGTTCAGCAGTGATCGACAGGATGAACACCACCCGGGCCTTGGACGGCACCCTGTCCGCGGACGGCAAGAACTGCAACGTCACCTGGACGTATCACCCGGACCACGGGCTGCAGATGGTTTTCGAGGCCGATCCTCCGGGCTGACTCGCGCCTCGGTCGCAGCACACCGCATCGCGAAGGATCGTGCTGCTGACGGCGACCGGATCCTTCACGATCACCGTGCCGGACAGGACTTCTGGAAGCTGTCGCTGGGCGGGAACGGTCCTCTGTGCACAACCGTGCCGGCCAAGGGCGTCAATCGGCAACGATCCGACGGTGACCACCAGACCCGAGGCCTGGCGCGAGCTCGCCGACACCCAGGACGGCGTCCTCAGCCGTGGACAGTTGCTGGGCATCGGTCTGACGCCCGCTCAGGCGCGGCGTGATGTCGACAACGGACGCTGGCAGCGCCTGCACCCCGGGGTCTATGCAACATTCACCGGTCCGATCGCCGGCAGGACGGCGGTGTGGGCGGCGGTGTTGTACGCGGGGCCGGGCGCGGCGGCCAGTCACCGCACGGCGCTGTGGCTGGCTGATGTACTCGACGAATGCCCGGCGCCGGTTGACGTCAGCCTGCCGGCGTCGAGACGCGTGCACCGGCAACCGGGAGTGCGGATACATCTGAGCCGGGCGATGGAGCGACCGGCGGCAGCCATCCTCCACCCCGCGGCCGCACCGTCGCGAATCCGGGTAGAAACTGCTGTGCTCGATGTCTGTGAGACCGAAAGCGCCGCTGCTACCACACACCTCGTCCTGTCCGCCGTCCAACGCAGGACCACGACCGCCGCGCGATTGTTGGTCGCGTTGAACAGCCGGGCTCGCCATCGGTGGCGCGGGCTCGTACGACAACTGCTGGCCGAGGCTCAGGACGGCGTCGCATCGCCATTGGAGTTGGCGTACCGCCGGAACGTCGAGCGCGGGCACCGACTGCCTGTCGGCCTCCGGAACATCAGCGACCGCGCGCCGGGCGGCGGGAACTTCTACCGTGACGTCCGGTACCGGCGATTCGGTGTGGTCATCGAGCTCGACGGACGGGAGGCGCATCCGGCGCACCAGGCGTTCCGCGATCTCCGGCGCGACAACATCGCCGTTGTTGCAGGCGACGTGGTGCTTCGGTACGGCTGGCGCGACGTCGTCGGGCGCTCCTGCGTCATTGCGGCTCAGGTAGCCCAGGTCCTGGCGGTGCGGGGGTGGAAGGGTCGAGCCTGGCAGTGCTCGGACGCGTGCGCCGTAACGTCCACAAGTTCGGCCGCGTCTCCCGTGTGACTGCAGATCATCACGGCGGCCGCGCCGTCATCGTGAAACATCCTGCCGCCCACAGCACCACAATCCTTCACGATCACCCTCAGCGTCCGGGTTCACGCCACTCGGGGCAGCAGGATCCTCCACGATCAGCGACCCGGCTCCGCGGAAGCCTCCCGCCTGACCGGACGCACCAGCCGGCCCAAGACTCATGACACCGTGGCACCGTCATCGTGAAACATCCTGCCGCCCACAGCACCACAATCCTTCACGATCACCCTCAGCGTCCGGGTTGACGCCACTCGGGGCAGCAGGATCCTCCACGATCAGCGACCCGGCTCCGCGGAATGACCCGCCCCAGCACCAGCACCAGGAACGCCGAAAGGGCCGGCCCCCAACGGGAACCGGCCCTTCCTGCACTACCTCAGCGCACCACGATCAGCGCACCGTCACACCAACGAGCTCAGGCAAAGAGGCGTCAGCGGTAATCCCGACCCAGGTCGAAGTCGTCCAGCGGCACCGACGCACCGGCGGAGACCCCGAAGGAGTCTGCGCCGTAGTAGGTGTCGTCGAACGACGGCAGCGTGTAGGCCGCCGCGCGCGCCTCTTCGGTCGGCTGCACCGCGATGTCGCGGTACCGCGCGATGCCGGTCCCGGCGGGGATCAGCTTGCCGATGATGACGTTCTCCTTCAGACCGACCAGGCGATCGCTCTTGGCGTTGATCGCCGCGTCGGTCAGGACCCTCGTCGTCTCCTGGAAGGAGGCGGCGGAGAGCCAGGACTCGGTGGCGAGCGAGGCCTTGGTGATGCCCATCAGTGCGGGACGACCGGCGGCCGGCTCCCCACCCTCGGCGAGCACGCGGCGGTTGGACGCCTCGAACTCCTTGCGCTCGATCACGGCACCCGGCAGGAACTCGGTCGAGCCGGAGTCGATGATGGTCACCCTGCGGAGCATCTGCCGGATGATCACCTCGATGTGCTTGTCGTGGATGGACACGCCCTGCGAGCGGTACACGTTCTGCACCTCGCGCACCAGGTGCAGCTGCACCTGACGTGGGCCCATCACACGGAGCACCTCGTGCGGATCCGGGTTGCCCTCGAGCAGCTGCTGCCCGACCTGGACAGTGTCGCCGTCGACCAGCAGACGCTCGGAACCGTCGACCGAGATCGTGGCGAGCCGCTGCGTCTTCGGCAGCTTGTCGTACACGATCTCCTCCGACCCGTCATCGGGCGTGATGGTGATCTTGACGAACTTGTCCGCGTCCTCGATCCGGACCCGTCCGACGGCGTCGGCAATCGGCGCCTTGCCCTTCGGGATCCGGGCCTCGAACAGCTCCTGCACACGGGGCAGACCCTGGGTGATGTCCGAGGAACCGGAAGCCGCACCGGTGTGGAAGGTACGCATCGTCAGCTGCGTGCCGGGCTCGCCGATGGACTGCGCGGCGACGATACCGACGGCCTCGCCGACGTCGACGAGGTTGCCCGTTGCCAGCGACCGGCCGTAGCAGGTCGCGCAGGTCCCGATGGCCGCCTCGCAGGTCAGCACCGACCGCACCTTGGCGCGGGTGATGCCGGCCGCGATGGCCTCGGCGACGTGCTGCTCACGCATGTCGGTGCCCCGCGGGACGATCACGGTGCCATCGGAGGCCACCAGATCGACCGCGAGAACCCGGCCCTGCACCGATGTCTCGATGAACTCGTTGATGTGCACGCTGCCGTCGGCGTACTGATCGGCCATCGGCAGGTCGACACCGCGCTCGGTTCCGCAATCGGACTCGCGCACGATGACGTCCTGCGACACGTCGACCAGACGACGGGTCAGGTAACCCGACTCCGCGGTCCGCAACGCCGTGTCCGCCAGACCCTTACGGGCGGAGTGGGTGTTGATGAAGTACTCCAACACCGACAGGCCCTCACGGAAGGAGGAGCGGATCGGCCGAGGGATCTGCTGGCCCTTGGAGTTGGCCACCACACCCTTCATGCCGGCCAGCGACCGGACCTGGATCCAGTTACCCGCAGCACCGGCCGCCACCAGCGTGGAAACCGGGTTGTCCTTCGGGTAGGCCGCGGGCAGCACGTCCTCGATCTCCTTGGTGGCCGCCTCCCAGATCTTGACCAGATCGTCGTTGCGCTCGGCGTGCGACAGGTTGCCCCGCTGGTACGCCTTCTCCACCCGCTCCGCCTGCAGCTCATGGCGGGCCAGGATCTCGTCCTTCTCCGGCGGGATGATGACGTCACCGATGGCAACGGTCATGCCCGAACGGGTCGCCCAGTGGAAGCCGGCTTCCTTGAGCCGGTCCAGGGTCTGTGCGACGACGGACATCGGGTAGTGCTCGGCCAGGTCGTTGACGATCACGGCCTGCCGCTTCTTGGGCAGCTCGGCGTTGACGAACGGGTACCCGGTCGGCAGCAGCTCGTTGAACAGCACCCGACCGAGGGTGGTGTCGGCGATCCACGGCGTTCCCGGCTCGTGATCCTCGGGGAGCACGACCTCCGGTCCCGGGACGACGGATCCGGCGAGCCGGATCCTGATGGGGGCGCGGAGATCGATCATGCCCTGATCGAGCGCCATGATGCCCTCGGCGGCCGAGGAGAACACCGAACCGGCGCCCTTGCCCTCTTCCTTGAGCCCGGTCAGGTAGTACAGACCGGTCACCAGGTCCAGGGACGGCATGGCCAGCGGCCGGCCGGAGCCCGGGGACAGGATGTTGTTCGAGGACAGCATCAGCACGCGTGCCTCGGCCTGCGCCTCGGCGGACAGCGGAACGTGCACCGCCATCTGGTCACCGTCGAAGTCGGCGTTGAACGCGGCGCAGACCAGCGGGTGCAGCTGGATGGCCTTGCCTTCCACCAGCTGCGGCTCGAAGGCCTGGATGCCCAGGCGGTGCAGGGTCGGTGCACGGTTGAGCAACACCGGGTGCGCGGAGATGACCTCTTCGAGGACGTCCCACACCTGCGACCGCTGGCGTTCCACCATCCGCTTGGCGGACTTGATGTTCTGCGCGTGGTTCAGGTCGACCAGCCGCTTCATGACGAACGGCTTGAACAGCTCGAGCGCCATCAGCTTGGGCAGGCCGCACTGGTGCAGCTTGAGCTGCGGGCCGACGACGATGACCGAACGGCCGGAGTAGTCGACGCGCTTGCCGAGCAGGTTCTGACGGAACCGGCCCTGCTTGCCCTTGAGCAGATCGGACAGCGACTTGAGCGGGCGGTTGCCCGGTCCGGTGACCGGACGGCCACGGCGGCCGTTGTCGAACAGTGCGTCGACGGCCTCCTGCAGCATCCGCTTCTCGTTGTTGACGATGATCTCGGGCGCGCCGAGGTCGATCAGTCGCTTCAACCGGTTGTTCCGGTTGATCACCCTGCGGTACAGGTCGTTCAGGTCGGAGGTCGCGAAGCGGCCACCGTCCAACTGCACCATCGGCCGCAGCTCCGGCGGGATCACCGGGACGCAGTCGAGCACCATGCCCAGCGGCGAGTTCGTCGTCTGCTGGAACGCGGCGACGACCTTGAGCCGCTTGATCGCGCGGATCTTGCGCTGGCCCTTGCCGTTCTTGATGGTGTCGCGCAGGATCTCGGTCTCGCGGTCGATGTCGAAGTCCGAGATGATCTGCTTCAGCGCCTCGGCACCCATGCCACCGTGGAAGTAGTCGCCGAAGCGGTCCTCCAGCTCGCGGTACAGGACCTCGTCGATGATCAGGTCGCGGACCTTGAGCTTGCGGAAGGTGTCGAGCACCTCGTCGAGGCGGTCGATCTGCCGCTGCGCGCGGTCGCGGATCTGTCGCTGCTCGCGCTCGCCGCCCTCGCGCACCTTGCGGCGCACATCGGACTTGGCACCCTCGGCCTCGAGCTCGGCCAGGTCGGCCTCGAGCTTCTTGGCGCGGGCGTCGATCGAGGCGTCCCGCTCGTTCTCCAGGTTCTTGCGCTCGACCGACATCTCGGCCTCGATGGTCGGCAGGTCGTTGTGACGCGCCTCCTCGTCCACCGAGGTGATCAGGTACGCCGCGAAGTAGATGATCTTCTCGAGATCCTTCGGGGCAAGGTCGAGCAGGTACCCGAGGCGTGACGGGACGCCCTTGAAGTACCAGATATGGGTGACGGGCGCGGCCAGCTCGATGTGGCCCATCCGCTCACGACGCACCTTGGCCCGAGTGACCTCGACGCCGCAGCGCTCGCAGATGATGCCCTTGAACCGAACGCGCTTGTACTTACCGCAGGCGCACTCCCAGTCGCGGGTCGGCCCGAAGATCTTCTCGCAGAAGAGCCCGTCCTTTTCCGGCTTGAGGGTGCGGTAGTTGATGGTTTCCGGCTTCTTGACCTCGCCGTGGGACCACGCACGGATGTCGTCCGCGGTGGCGAGACCGATACGCAACTCGTCGAAGAAGTTGACGTCGAGCACTGGTGGCACGTCCCTGTCTGTGTCAGTAATGCGGGCGATCCCGTTCGAGCCGGCAGCAACTGCCGGTCGGCGCTCAGGACCAGGGGTGGAAGAGGGAACCGGGGACGGGGCGGGACTCGCGGGAGGTGAGTCCCGCCCCGTCGCCGGAGGCTTCCTGGTTATGCATCAATTCGCGGTGCTAGTTCACCAAGTCGTCGACCGAGGCCGACTCGTTGCGCGACAGGTTGATTCCGAGGTTCGCCGCGGCGCGCTCGAGATCGTCGTCATCCGAATCACGCATCTCGATGGCCACGCCGTCGCTGGAGAGCACCTCGACGTTCAGGCAGAGCGCCTGGAGCTCCTTGAGCAACACCTTGAAGGACTCCGGGATTCCGGGCTCCGGGATGTTCTCGCCCTTGACGATGGCCTCGTAGACCTTCACGCGGCCGACGATGTCGTCGGACTTGATCGTCAGGAGTTCCTGCAGGGTGTACGCAGCCCCGTAGGCCTGCATCGCCCAGCACTCCATCTCACCGAACCGCTGACCACCGAACTGCGCCTTACCACCGAGCGGCTGCTGGGTGATCATCGAGTACGGGCCGGTCGAGCGGGCGTGGATCTTGTCGTCGACCAGGTGGAGCAGCTTGATGATGTACATGTAGCCGACCGCGACCGGGTACGGGAACGGCTCCCCGGTACGGCCGTCGAACAGGGTGGCCTTGCCGTCGGTCTGGACCAGCCGGTCGCCGTCCCTGGTCGGGGTCGTCGAGCCGAGCAGGCCCATGATCTCCGCCTCCGAGGCACCGGAGAACACCGGTGTCGCGGTCTTGGTGAACGGCTCGCCGGTGCGCGCGGCCTCGCCCAGGTTCTTCGCCCAGTCGGGGTCGCCGTTGATCGTCCAGCCCTGTGCGGCGACCCAGCCGAGGTGGGTCTCCAGGATCTGGCCGATGTTCATCCGGCGGGGCACGCCGTGCGGGTTGAGCACGATGTCGACCGGGGTGCCGTCGGGCAGGAAGGGCATGTCCTCGGCCGGCAGGATCTTGCCGATGACGCCCTTGTTGCCGTGCCGGCCGGCGAGCTTGTCGCCGTCCTGGATCTTTCGCTTCTGGGCCACGTAGACGCGGACCAGCTCGTTCACGCCCGGGGCAGCTCGGCGCCGTCATCCTCGCGGTTGAACACGCGGATGCCGATCACCTTGCCGGTCTCGCCGTGCGGCACCTTCAGGGAGGTGTCGCGGACCTCGCGGGCCTTCTCGCCGAAGATCGCGCGCAGCAGCCGCTCCTCCGGGGTCAGCTCGGTCTCGCCCTTGGGCGTGACCTTCCCGACCAGGATGTCGCCGTCCTGCACCTCGGCGCCGATGCGGATGATGCCGCGCTCGTCGAGGTCGGCCAGCACGTCCTCGGAGACGTTCGGGATGTCCCGGGTGATCTCCTCAGGTCCGAGCTTGGTGTCGCGGGCATCGATCTCGTGCTCTTCGATGTGGATCGAGGTCAGCACGTCGTCCTGGACGATGCGCTGGGACAGGATGATCGCGTCCTCGTAGTTGTGGCCCTCCCACGGCATGAACGCCACGAGAAGGTTCTTCCCGAGCGCCATCTCGCCGCCGTCGGTGCAGGGACCGTCGGCGATGACCTGGCCCTCTTCGACGCGCACACCTTCGTCGACGATCGGCTTCTGGTTGAAGCTGGTGCCCTGGTTCGACCGGCGGAACTTGTTCAGCCGGTAGGTGCGGTGGCTGCCGTCGTCGTTCATCACCGAGACGTAGTCGGCGGTCGCCTCTTCGACGACACCCGACTTCTCCGCGATGACGACGTCGCCGGCGTCCTTGGCCGCGCGGGCCTCCATGCCGGTGCCGACCAGCGGCGCCTCGCTGCGCAGCAGCGGGACGGACTGGCGCTGCATGTTGGCGCCCATCAGCGCCCGGTTGGCCTCGTCGTGCTCCAGGAACGGGATCATCGCGGTGGCGACCGACACGGTCTGCCGCGGGGATACGTCCATGTACTCGACCTCCTCCGGCGGGACCTGGTCGACCTCGCCGGAACCCTTGCGCCGCACCAGGACCCGCGCCTCGGTGAACCGCTGGTCAGCGTCCAGCTTGGCGCTGGCCTGGGCGATGATGAACCGGTCCTCCTCGTCCGCGGTGAGGTACTGGACGTCGTCGGTGGCGACGCCGTCGATGACCTTGCGGTACGGGGTCTCGATGAAGCCGAAGGGATTGACCCTGGCGAACGTCGCCAGCGAACCGATCAGGCCGATGTTGGGGCCTTCCGGGGTCTCGATCGGGCACATCCGGCCGTAGTGGGACGGGTGCACGTCGCGGACCTCGAGCGAGGCGCGGTCACGGGACAGACCGCCCGGCCCGAGCGCCGAGAGCCGGCGCTTGTGGGTCAGCCCGGCGAGCGGGTTGGTCTGGTCCATGAACTGCGAGAGCTGGCTGGTGCCGAAGAACTCCTTGATGGACGCGACGACGGGCCGGATGTTGATCAGCGTCTGCGGCGTGATGGCCTCGACGTCCTGGGTCGTCATCCGCTCGCGGACGACGCGCTCCATGCGGGACAGGCCGACCCTGATCTGGTTCTGGATCAGCTCGCCCACGGTCCGCAGCCGGCGGTTGCCGAAGTGGTCGATGTCGTCGGTCTCGACGGGGCGGACCTCGCCCATGCTGTTCGTCCACTCCTCGTCACCCTGGTGCAGGCGCAGCAGGTATTCGACGGTGGCGAGCAGGTCGTCCTCGGTCAGCGTGCCGACGCTGGTCGGCTTGTTGACGCCCAACTTCTTGTTGACCTTGTAGCGGCCCACCTTGGCCAGGTCGTAGCGCTTGTCCTTGAAGAACAGGTTGTCCAGCAGGGCCTGCGCGCTCTCCTTGGTCGGCGGCTCGCCCGGGCGCAGCTTGCGGTAGATGTCCAGCAGCGCCTCGTCCTGACCACCGATGTGGTCCTTCTCGAGGGTCGCCAGAAGGACCGGCGACCAGGAGAAGTGCTCCCGGATCCGGTCGGCATCCCAGCCGAGCGCCTTCAGCAGCACCGTGACCGGCTGGCGGCGCTTGCGGTCGATGCGCACGCCGATGGTGTCGCGCTTGTCGATGTCGAACTCGAGCCATGCACCACGGGACGGGATGACCTTGACGGAGAAGACGTCCTTGCCGGCGGTCTTGTCGAGGTTGCGGTCGAAGTAGACGCCGGGCGACCGGACGAGCTGCGAGACGACGACGCGCTCGGTGCCGTTGATGATGAACGTGCCCTTGCTCGTCATCATCGGGAAGTCGCCCATGAAGACGGTCTGCGACTTGATCTCGCCGGTCTCGCCGTTCATGAACTCGGCGGTGACGAACAGCGGCGCCGAGTAGGTCATGTCCTTGTCGCGGCACTCCTCCTCGTTCGCCTTGACCTCGTCGAAGCGCGGGTCGGAGAAGGACAGCGACAGGTTGCCGGAGAAATCCTCGATCGGGGAGATCTCGTCGAGGATCTCGTCAAGGCCGCTGGGGGTCGGCTCGTCCTGCCGGGCGCGCCATGAGGGCCCACCGACAAGCCAGTCGAAAGAATCTGTCTGCAGAGCGAGGAGGTTCGGAACTTCTAGCGGTTCGCGGAGTTTTGCGAACGAGACTCGCGAAGCTCCGGAGGTGGACCGGGGCGTGCTGGTGACTGCCAAGATGCGTCCTTCCGAGGACTGACACTGATCGGACACTGCTGATCCCCAGCCGATCGCCGAGCGGCGGGGGCTACTGCTGGTGGCTCCTGGGCTCCATGAGGTGACGTGAGTGGCGGGCTGCATGTCTGGCCGACCCGCGCGTGTCGGCCCAGGTCAGCAGCGGTTCCGCGAGTGAACGCGGAGGCTCCCGAACCGGGGCAGCACAAAGAGGGCAGCGCAAACATGCAGCTTAGCATCAGAGGGCGTGTCTGTCCAGGCAGACCCTCCGAGCCGAACCGTCGGCGGCGAGGAGTGCGGGATATCCCGCACCACACCATCAAGCCGCGGACAGTTGGTCCGATGCGACGCAGCCCTGCATATGACCGACGTCGTCGTCATAGCGTGGCCCCCCGATCGGTATCCGTCAAGCACCCGATCAGTTCGAGTGCCACCCGCACCCGGCCGGCACCACCATCGGCGATCGGATTGCGGGGGCACCGTCCGCCCGCGGGAGTCGGCGATCAGGCATACCGAGCGCTGCCAGGGACAGGCCGCCTCCGCGCGCAGGAACCGTACGTCTCGGGAGATACGGAACCGTGACCCACCGTAGTGAGACGTGCGTGTAGCGTCACAACGACATCGGGTCACAGATCGGGCATTTCGAACGAATGACAGATCCCCTTTCAGTAGCCGTCCCGCGTGACGGTGCGCTGACGCATGTGCTGCCCGCGCCGCGGACCCGGTTGTTCGGCCGCGATGCGGAGATCGAGGAGATCTGCCGGCTGCTCGACCAGGGTGCGCCCGTGACGATCACCGGGCCGGGCGGTATCGGAAAGACCAGGGTCGCCATCGAGGTTTCCCGACGTCAACAGCGCCGGGTCGTCTTCGTCCAGCTCGCCGACGTCGACCGAACGGCGGTCGCGTCGGCGATCACCCGTGCCTGTACGCCCGGCACCCCCGTGTTGCCGGCCGGATTGCCGCCAACCGCCACCTTCACCTTTCCGCCGAGCACCACCGCACGCTTCGCCGTCAACGCCGATACAGCAGTAGGTGAAACGTCCCTGGCGGCATCCTCGGGACGACGATGGACCGATCAGGCGGCGGATCTGCCGAGCCAGCCCACCGTGCTGGTCCTGGACACCTTCGAGCACGTGACCGCGGCGGCGGGCCTGGTCACCGACCTGCTCGCAGCCCTGCCCGCGCTGCTCATCCTGGTGACGAGCAGGTGCAGGCTCGGGCTCCGAGACGAACAGGTGGTGCCGCTCGGCGGACTCGGCGTCGCTGCCGACGGCCCCGCCGCCTCGCTGTTCCGGGATCGTGCACGCCGGGCCGGTTCACACCGAGCTCCCCCGTCGGCGGCGGACGACGCCGCGGTAGTTCAGTTGTGCGACCTGCTCGGCGGGGTGCCGCTCGCGATCGAACTGGCCGCGGCGAGGACCGCGCTGATGCGGCCGGCCGCCCTGCTCGCGCAGTTGCGGCGGACGGACAACCGACGCGTCCTTGGCCTCCTGGCGCGCGGCGCCATCGATCTTCCTTCCCGGCAGGTGAGTATGCGAGCGACGATGTCGTGGAGTTACCAGTTGCTCGACGGCGCGCAGCAGACCCTCTTCCGGCGGCTCGGCGTGTTCCCCGGGACCTTCGATCTGGAGACCGCGGAGCAGGTGTGCACCGACGTCAGCGCGGAGGACGGCTGGATCGAACCGGACGCTGTGCTGAACGGCATCGCGGCTCTTGTCGACCTGCACCTGGTCGAACCGGCCGCGCCTGTCGCCGCCTGGAGTGCCGACCAGGCGAGGTTCACGCTGCCCGACGCATCCCGGGCGTTCGCGGCAGAACTGCTCGAGATGTCCGGCGAGAGAGCTGATCTCGACGAGAGTCTGCAGCAGTGGTGCCTAGGGTTCGGCCGCCGAGCCGGTGACGGCCTCGCGTCGACGGACGAGGCCAGCTGGCTTGATCGCGTCGCGGAGGAGCTACCCGCGCTCCGCCGGACACTGGCCGGACTGGCCGATGCGGAGGACGGCGCCCGGGGGCTGCCGCTGGCCATCGCGCTCGGGACCTTCTGGGCGGTCCGCGGTCCGGTCATTGAAGGACTCCGATGGTTGACCACGTTCCTCGAGATGGACCGGTCCTCTCAGCAGCTGCCGGCCCAACTGCATGCGATCGGCGCCGGGTGGGCCGGCCGGCTCGCGCTGGCGGCGGGTGCGCCGCTGGACGTCGACTCGGTGCGGTCGAGCAGGTCGACGGTGCTGGCCTATCCGCACACGCCGCAGCTCTGGTTGGCCGCGAGCGATCCGCTGGCCCGTGCCCTGGTGGCGGCGGGCGAACGCACAGAGGCGCTCTCGATCATCAACGAAGCGATCCGCATCGCCCGGACGGTCGACAATGCGTTCTGGCTCAGCGAATACCTCCACCGGCGGGCGGAGCTGGAGTGGATGACCGGCGACCACCGGTGGGCGCTCGCCCACGCCCAGGAGGCGTTGGCCGTCGCGACCACCTGCGGCCACCCGCGCATCGGAGCGCGCTCGCAGGTGCTGGTCGCCGCCTGCCTGCTCGCCGGGCAGGCTCCCATCGAGGCACGGGCGGCAGCGCTGCCCGCGCTGCGATCGTTGCGGGATGCCGGTGATCAGCGCGGCGGGGTGATTGCGATGTCGGTGCTGGCCATCGCTGAGATGGATTCCGGCTCCGTGCCGGCCGCGGCGGCCGTAGTGCGTGACGCGATCAACCAGGCGCGGCAGATCGGCTTCGATGGGGCGGAGTTCCACTGCTGCCTGATCACCGCCATGTTGGCCTGCCGGACAGGCAGATACGCCGAGGCCATCGAGCTGGACGACGCACTCGCGCATCCCGACGGCGCGCCGCCGGGGCGGCTACCGCCGGCGCTCGTGATGGCATACGCCGAGGCAATCGCCGGCGCTCACGCGGCGGCCGGGACGCACCCGGCCGCACCGGCCGACGGTCGCGGATGGGGCTGGCTGCGGGCCCGGTCCTTGGAACTGGTCAGCCGGATCGCCGCCACACCGGTCACCGATGGGACCGGTCCCGTGACGCGCGTGACGACCGACGCAACTCCGCCGGAGACTGTCGGCACGTCCGTTGTCGTCGCTTCGTTCGGTGCGACTTCGTTCGGTGCAGCTTCGTTCGGTGCAGACTTCGATACGCGCAGCTTCGTTGAATCCAGCTTCGTCAGACCCAACTCCGGTCGACGCGGCTTCGATCACGACGGCGTCGTTCATGGCGACGTCGATCCAGGGGGCGTCGATCCAGGGGGCGTCGATCCAGGGGGCGTCGATCCAGGGGGCCGAGACCGATGCGGCGCCGCCGGCCGATGAGGCGCCGGAGGCCGTAGGGCGACGTCCAGGCGTTCTCGGGCGCCGTGCAGCCGGTTTGCAGCTGACGGCGCGGGAACTGCAGATCCTTGCCGCGATTGCCAGTGGCCGCACCAACGCGCAGATCGCCGGCGATCTGTTCCTCTCCGCCAAGACCGTGATGCATCACAGCACCAGCATCTATCGCAAGCTCGGTGTCGGCGGCCGCGCCGAGGCGGTTGCACTGGCGTACCGCACCGGCCTGCTCCGGAGCCCACCGACCGGATAGATCGTGCGGCCGGGCGCCCATCGGACCGTCCGTATGGGGAAGTCATTGATGCACCGCACCTTTCAAGAAGGCTTCGGCTCCACCATCTCTCGCGGATGTTGAGAATGGCGCGAGCGCAACACATCGGCAGCCGGTCCCGACCGCAACGCCCGAAACGGCGCCGTGCCCGCATCGGGCGCCGGCCCCGCCGGCCCGACGGGGTGCTGCCGGTCGACGGACTGCTGTTCGGTGAGGTGTAGCGACTCGCGGTCTCGGACGAACCTCTCGGTGGGACCACCGTTCCCGACAACTCCCGGCAACAGAAATAGGGCGATCGCCCGATGCCCGTGGCGTGCACCTGCTGGTGTTCTGATCAAGAACGGCGGCCGGTGGGTCGGCGGGCTTCCGGCGGCTCTTGGGGGTGGTGGCGTTGGCGTTCGAGCCCTCGCTAACCGCCCGGGTGCTCGGGGGCGCCACCATGGTCCTGGCCCTGAGCGGCTGCAGCTGGGTCTCGGGGATGTTCGCCGACGAGGGTCCGCCGCAGGAGGAGATCTCGGTGTTCGACATCTCCGTCGGCCAGTGCTTCACGGCGCAGACCCAGGTGCAGGCGGAACTGTCGTCTCTGACCGCCGTCCCCTGCGACACACCGCACCGTCAGGAGTCCTACGCCCTCATCGACTACCAACCGCCCGCCGGTGTGGAGGGCGACGCATTTCCCGGGGCCGCCACCCTCGCCGACTATGCAGATGCCCAGTGCGCGCAGAGCTTCCAGAGTTACGTCGGGATCAGCTATTTGGATTCGAAGCTGTTCTTCACCTACCTGCTGCCCTCCGCCCGGGGGTGGGAGCAGTCGAAGGACCGCGCGGTCATCTGCTTCGTCACCACGACAGGTGCGGACCTGACGTCCTCGGTCCAGGAGTCGAAGGTATGAGCGGGCACGCCGAACCGGGACCGGTGCGCCATGGGTAAGCCCTGCGTGGTGGCGGGCGCGTCCATCATGTGCACCTTCGGTCTTGCACCATCGGCGCTGATGGTGGCGGCACCTCGGCCGATCGTCGAAGGACGCCCTGTCGCCACCATCACCGACATAGCGCCCGGGGTGAACATCCCGCCGTTCGGCATGTGCCAGTCGCTCGCCAACCCGACCGTCGCCGCGGCCACCGCCGCCGCGCTCGGCGTACTCACCCCCATGCCGTGTGTCCCCGTCATCCCGGCGCCGTGGATTCCGATGGCTCCGCAGACCACAGCGGGCGGGATCCCCGTGCTGGTCGCGGGTTCCACCTGCGTGTGCGCGTTCGGCGGCTCCATCTCACTGACCATGCCCGGCGCTGTTCGCACGACGGCGGCCTGACGTGGGCGAGCAACCGACCGAACCGGACTTGACCTGACCCAGCACTACCCCGCCAGCTCGACCCGATGACAGGAGTGGGAATGCCGACTTACGCCGCACCAGGTGTCTACGTCGAAGAAGTGGCGTCAACGCAAAAGGTGCTGTCCGCGGCACCGACAGCGGTGGCGGCGTTCGTCGGCTTCACCGAACGCTTCCCCACGGACGACCCCGCGGACCCGGAAGGCCTCGCCCCCCGGCTCGTCACCAGCTGGTCGCAGTTCGAGAACCTCTTCGGCAGCTTCACACCGGGTGCGGTGCTGCCGCTTTCGGTCTACGGCTACTTCGCGAACGGCGGTTCGCTGGCCTACATCGTCAGGGTTCCGAACACCGCGCCGTCCGGCGAACCGTCCCGGCGCGAACTCCCCGCCGCCGACCGCGCGCTCGGGCTGCCGATCGCCGTCGAGAGCATCGAGCCCGACGACGACATCACCGTCCAGGTGAGCACCGGCGAAACCGAGGAGGACGGCCCCAGCCCGTTCTCGATCGACGTCCTCTCGGGTCCCTCGGTGGTCGAGTCGTTCCGTGACCTGACCCTTTCGCCAGGCGATCGCAACGTCGCCACGGTGATCAACGAGACCTCGACGAAGATCAAGGTCACCGTGCTGCTGGACGCGGACGCCGATCTGTCCGCGCAGATCGAGGTGCTCAAGCCGGGCATCTATTCGCTCGAAAAGGCGACTCCCACCGCCGTTCCCGTCACCGGCCGCAAGTTCGCCGGCTCCGAGAGCACCCGGCAGGGCATCGGCGGCCTCGCCGTCGCCGACGACGTCACGATGGTCGTCGTACCGGACCTGGTGACGGCGGCGACGAAGCCGGACGGCACGCTGGACCTCGGGCTGTGGAAGGCCGTGCAGACCTCGCTGATCAGTCATTGTGAGCAGAACGGCAACCGGATGGCGGTGCTCGACGCGCCGCCCGGAATGACCCCTCAGCAGATCCGCGACTGGCGCAGCGAGACGGCGATGTACGACTCGGCCTACGCGGCGCTGTACTACCCGTGGATCAAGGTCGAGAACCCCATCGGGGTCAACGGTGACGCGGAAGTGCTGATCCCGCCGAGCGGCCACATCGCCGGCGTCTGGGCACGTACCGACGAGACCAGGGGTGTCTGGAAGGCGCCGGCCAACGACACCATCAGGGGTTGCCTGGATGTCGGCTACGGCGTCACCCAGAACGAGCAGGCGGTGCTCAACCCGATCGGCATCAACTGCATCCGGCCGTTCGGCACCAGGGGCATCAGGATCTGGGGCGCACGAACGCTGTCGAGTGATTCGGACTGGCGTTACATCAATGTCCGCCGGCTGTTCAACATGGTAGAGACGACCATTGCACAGGGCACCCAGTGGGCTGTCTTCGAGCCGAACGACGTCTCGCTCTGGGAGGGCATCAAGCGGACCCTCAACGCATTCCTTCGCGGATTGTGGAGTGCAGGAGCACTTTTCGGCCAGTCGGTCGACCAGGCGTTCTACGTCAAGTGCGACGCGGAGACCAACCCGCCGGAATCCATCGACCAGGGGCTGTTGATCGTCGAGGTCGGGATCGCACCGGTGAAACCTGCCGAATTCGTTGTCTTCCGGATTGCCCAGCACAAGCAGATCGCCAATTGACGGCAGACGAGAAGTCCCGCGAACCCTGATCATCAGCACGCAGAGCCAAGGAGTGAGAAATGCCCAATGCACTGATCAGCACCGACCCGATCGTCAGCCAGAACTTCTTCCTGGAGATCGACGGCAATGTGGTCTCCATCCTGTCAAGTGTCAGCGGCCTGGACATCGAGATGGAGGTCGTCTCGATGGAACAAGCCGGAGCCAACGGCAAGGTCCAGGTCGTCAAGACGCTCGGAAAGTCCAACAAGGCACCCGACCTGTCGCTCACCCGGATGGCCCCGCCCGACATGACCCAGGACAAGTTGTGGGGGTGGTTCAACGACATTCGGGACAAGGGCATGCTGCTGAGCGACCGGACGAACAACCGCAAGAACGGTTCGATCGTGATGTACGACTCGTCCAACGCCGAGATCGCCAGGTTCAACTTCACCAACGGCTGGCCCTCGAAGATCGCCACCGACCAACTGTCGGTCGAGTCCAACGACCCGGTGAAGGAGACGATCACCCTCACGGTGGAGAGCCTGGCGCGGGTCAAGTGAAGCTCACCACCCAATACGAGTTCACCCTGCCCCGGGGGTACGTCGACCGGGAGGGCGAGGTGCACCGCAAGGGGCTCATGCGACTGGCCACGGCACGCGATGAACTGGAACCACTACGCGACCCGACGGTCAACGGGCCGGATGACCCGCGCCTCACGGTGTTGATCCTGGCGCGGGTGGTCCAGACACTGGGCAGCCTGGACATGGTCACGCCGCACGAGATCGAAGGCCTGTTCGCGGCGGATCTCGCCTTCCTGCAGGACTTCTACGGTGTCATCAACTTCGGCAACCAACAGGAGTACGAGGAGCTTCTTGCGGCACAGGCGGAGTCGGCACCGCTGATCGGCGTTCAGGCTCCGGCGCCGAGGCCGGTGATGGCCGACGCGCCTACCGCTCCTCCTGATGGGGCGGCTCCGCGCCCACCACGGGCGCGGGTCGAGGAAATCCCCCGCGTCCCGGTCTGATCCGCGATGTTGCGCTATCCCATCGAGGTGCTGTGGCAGGAGGTGGCCTACCTCGCGTACCACCTGCACTGGTCGATGGACGACCTGCTCGACCTCGAGCACATGGACCGGGTGCGGATGGTGCGCGCCGTCGCCGGCCTGAACGAGAGAGCGTGGGAGGTGGTCCGTGAGTTCGCCTGAATCCGCGCGGTACCTCGGCGGCGAGCCGACTCTCAGCTCGAAGTTCCTGTTCGAGGTCGATGGCGTCGAGATCGGGATCTTCTCATCGGTCAGCGGCCTGCAGGTGACGTCGCGGACCGAACAGGTTGTCGAGGGGGGCCAGAACGGCTACGCCTATAAGCTTCCCGGCCGGCTGGAGTGGCCGAACATCACCTTCACCCGCGGGCTGACCGACGCCGACGCCCTGTTCGACTGGATGAACAAGGTGTCGGGCGAGGGCTTCGCCGCGGCCGGCAACAAGTTGACCCGGTCGACCGGGGCCATCACCGCGATCTCCACGAACGGCAGCCGACTGCGGGCCTGGTCCCTGGAGGGCGTCTTTCCGGTCCGCTGGACCGGACCGGATTTCAGCGTGGCAACAGATGACCCGCTGACCGAGGAACTCGAGATCGCGCACCACGGGTTCCGTAGCACCTCGCCGAGCGGATGAACCCGGTGGACACGAAGGACGGTCACCCGGCGGAGGTGAATGACGCTCTCCCCCTGGGCTTCTCGGTGGCCCGCCGATGGACCCCACCCGGCCCGCGGGTGCGATCCCGGCCGGCGCCGCTGGGAAGTGTTGCGGTGGCGGCCGTTCGATTCACCGCAGGTCTCGGCCGAGCGCCGCGGGTGCGCCGGCAGTTGGCGGGCCCCGCGCCGATCAGACGAGCCGGAGTGTCCGCCAACGTGGCACCGCCACGGTGGTGGGTTCCCTCCGGTTCCGCGTCGACTTCCGCCTGGGGCGCGGCCACTGTGCCGAAGACGGCCGCGGCCGATGGCGGTGCGGACGGCCGCCTGCTCCGCCGAGCCGCCGGGGCGGTACCGACGCTGGACAGCCACCGTCCGGGCGCGGCCGGGGTGGCGATGAGCGGCCGCACGATACCGGTGCGGCGGATCCCCGAGGTGTCGTTCTCCGGGACGATGAAGGGTGCTGCCAGCAAACTGGTGGCGCCCAGGAGCGGGTCCCCCGGCCCGGCCGGGCCGACCTCTGGAAGCGCAGCATCGAAGGCGACTGGTCCACCGGGGCCGACTGCGGGGGGCGGCGGTTCGTACCGGTCGGCGGCCGGCGCCGTCCCCCCGTCAGGTTCGCGACATCGGACCGCCGCCGCGCGGGGTCAGGTCTCCGGACGGCAGAGCCCTGCGCCCGCGATGGCCTCCGCCCGGTCGATGGCCGTCGCACGGGCGAGGCCGGCAACGGCTTCGGCCCAATCCATGGTCGTCGCCCGGGCAACCCGGGCCTCGCCCGCTGCACGGTCGTGGTCTGCATCGACCGGGTCTGCATCGACCGGGTCTGCATCGATTCGGTCCTCATCGGCTGGATCCTCATCGGCTGGGCCTTCCTCGACGAGGTCCTCTTCGACGCGGCAGTTTTCGGCTGTATCGTCTGCCTCGTCAGCGGTGTCATCTGCAGCGTCAGCGGTGTCGTTGCCTGCCGCGTCGGGATTGTCGTCGTCTGCCGCGACTGCGGCGGCCGCGCGGCCGGCGGTCAGGAGTCGCTGGGCCGGCGTGGGTCCCAACCCTCACCCGGCGTCGGGGGCGGCTCCTGGAGGGTCGTCTCAGGGGTCCGCCCTGGCCCGCTCGTTGCCCCCGGCAGCCGGTTCTGCTGCACCCTCGTCGGGAAGAGCACTGCCCACCGGTACTTCCGGCGACGCGAGCGTCATCCTGCGGGCCTGGGCGCGACCCGCCCCAGTTCGCACGGCGGCAGCTGCATCAGCGGCAGCGCTCTCGAACGCAACAACCCCAGCTGCAGCTCCGTCTGCGGCACCGCTGGCGCCCGTTCCGCAGTCGTCCACCACGTGGGTACGGCGTTCCGCCGTCGAGGCGTCAGGGGTCGCCCCAAGGATTGGCCCATCGGCGGCCTCGGCCGCAACGGGCGCCGATGGCGGATCGGTCGCCATTGCACGAGACGACACGGGAAGTCCCCGTGGCGTGCCGGGGAACCCGCCCAGCCCGAACGAGGGTGCTCTTGCCGGCGCAGGGCACGAGGCGGAAACAGGGCAGGAAGAACGACGAAAGGTCGCGCGCGGGCGGGGCGCCAATCCCACTGCGCCGATTCGTCGGCTTCCGCTCGGCCTGGACCTCGATCATCGTGGCCTGGCCCGGGCCATCGACGCATTGCCCGGACCGGGCACGAAGGATCCGGCGCCGCGCCGGGTGCTGAATCGTCGGTCGAATCTGCGAGGATCATCCGCTGCGCCGCAGGCGATACGGGCTCGCGGCGCTGCCCACCTCCCCGTCGCGCCCGGTGTCGGCCCGGCAGGGTCGGGTGTCTCCGGCGCGGTGCCCGGTGGGGTTCGGGCGCTGCCCGGGGCCCCGACGGCCACTGCGGCGACCGCAGCGACGACAACCGCAGCGACGACAACCGCAGCGACGACGACCGCAGCGAAGATGGCAACGGGTCAGGCAGCTGCAGTTCACCGGCAGGTCGGGGAAGCGACTCCCTCAGCCCCACTGCCGGTCTCGTCGCGGACGCTCGACCGACCCGCACGCGATCGGAGGGACTCAGCGCCCCCCGCAGCGACTTCCGGTTCGGTCGATGCTGCACCTTCGAGCACCCTTCGCCCGATCACATCGGGGGTACCGGACGCCGATACACCGACGAACCCTCCGACCACAAGGACGCCCAACGGCACAGCCATGGTGTCGGCGGGCCCGGGCGGTCAGCACAGCGCAGCATTCCCAGCGGCGGAAGGCGCAGACGCCCGGAACGTCTCTTCGAACGGCGGCACCATCCGGCGGGAGCCTCCTGCGCCGACACTGCCGCGCGCCGCGGCGTCGGAGGCCGATCCATCGGGCGCGGCAGCCGCCGGTGCCGCCGGTCCCCCGGTGGACGCACCTGATCCTCCGCCGGGCGTCGCCCGCGCCGCAGCCGAGGCCGGCACTGCCGTGGCGGGCGCCAACGCTGCCCGGGCAACCACCACCGATGCCGGGGCTCGAGCTGCCGACCGCGGAGTGATGCCGGTCAGAGGGTCAGTCATGCCGAAAATGCGGACTGCACCACATTTCTCGGGCTCGGACCTGCCGATCGCTGCTTCGTCGATCTTCCGAGTGAGCAGCCCGCAGGACATCACTCCGATGCGGCCGACCTCGTCAGCCGCGGTCGGGTGGCGCGGACCGGTGGTGCTGCGCGCGATGACGTCGACCGCCCGGGAGAAGGTGCGCAACAGCCAGCACGCGGCCACCACACCGTCGGCCGTCGGCCTGCCCGCACCGTCCGTCACTCGCACTTCGCCGTCGATCGGACAACTGTCGTCGGCTGGGGAGCAGGTGAGCCGGTTGACGTCAGCCTGGTCCACGCCGTCGGCGGGGACCGCCCTGGCATCCGGCGGGGCGTCGGGGAAACCTCTTCTACTGTCCGGAGGTAGGCCGGCGGCACCGCACCTGCGACCGGGCCAGGTGGCCGGTGCGATTCGCCGGAGCCCCGCCACGGCAATGGTTCACTCCGGGAGCTCGGCCTCGGTCGCCCCTCACGGCGCGCCTCGGACAGCCGTTTCCGCACCGGGAAGTTCACCGAGTTTGCTCCGGTTGTCCGGGCCCGCCAGCTCCGCGACGATTGTGACACCGGCGAGCGTCGGCATCAGTGATACCTCCTCCGGCGCAACAGTTCGCCGGGCACCGGCCGCACTGGTCAGACAGCGATATTCGCTCGGGCCCAGTGCGTCGACCACCAGCAGGGCGACCGCGGCGAGGTCGGTCGCTGCCGACGCATCGCCGGCCCGGTGGCCGGCCGCCGGCCCTTCCGCTGCGCAACCGTTGCGGTCGAGGTGCGCATCCGTGGGGTTCACCCCCGCCGGGCAGCGCAGGGCCGGGCCGACCGGTGTTGCTGGATCGGGCCTCTCGTTGATGGACCGCCAGCCGGGCCCGTCGATGCCGGTGTCCGGATATTCGTTGCCGACCAGCGGCATCTCCAGTGGTCCGATGGCTCGCCGGAGCGGGCCTTTGCCGATCCGCCGGACCCTGCACGCCGCGTTGCCGGCGGCCGTCCGCGACCAGCTTGCAGGTACGGCCCCCGGCGGACGCGGCGCTGAGCAGGCCCACGCTGTTGGTGTGGCGACACACGCTTCGTCGCCGACCAATTCAGCAGTGCGCCGTTCGACACCGTCAAGCGCGACACCGACAGCCGCGACACCGACAGGCGCGACACCGACAGGCGCGACACCGTCAGGCGCGACACCGTCGAGCACAGCGACAACCGGTGCCACAAGATCGGACGCCGCAAGAACGGGTGTCGCAGCAATGGCTGTCGCAACACCCGGGCAAGCCTTCGTGGCTCCGTCTCCAACGGGTGTCCCACCGGCCAACACTGGCGCGCCGGACGGGGACTCGCGCCGAGACACAGCAACTGGCACAACAATTGGCCATCCACCGCGTGGCGCGGCTGCCGCCTGGAACCCGCACATCCGGCGAACCCACGGCGACATTCTTCGGCCGACAGGCAGCACGACGTCACCGATGGAACGAGACCACAGCCGCACGACAGAGGCTGCGGGCGCACGGCCATCGTCCGCACTCCACCTGCGTCAGGTGATCGCCCCGTCAACAACCGTCACGCCGGCGACCACTGCGTTGATCCACCGGTACCCGGCCGCGCCACCGGCCGGTACCCCCCGCGGCCTCTCCGGTCCGCCGGTTCCAAGCGCCGCGAACCACCGCCGCCCGTACGGCCACGGCGACCGCTCGGGCGCGTCAACGGACAGCGCATCCCTTTCTGGTACGTCGTTCCGGGACGCCCTGCGGGGGACGATCACCCCCGCCGGACTGGCCGCACTCGGCGCCACCGCGACGGGCACCTCCCACGCTCCCCACACCGTTGCGCGCTCGGGGAATGGCGCACTGCAGCCAGGCAGCGCGAGGTCCGACACGACGATCCGTCGCGCCACGGACGTACCGTCCGTCTCGTCCCTGTTCGAACAAACGCGAGCGTGGTTCAGCGGGGCGGAGAACGACGGCTCCGACGACGACGACTCCGGAAACGGCCGGCAGACCGCCGCTTCCGTCGGCGCACCGAACGGCGCACGCGTCGATCCGCAGCAGGACCCAGGATCGCAGATGCAGCCGCATGTGTCCGACCTGGCCGAGCGGCAGCGCTCGCTGAGCAGGCTGTTGAGATCGAGGAGTCCGATGACGGAGATCAATGACCGCACCTCACCGACCCCGATCTCGGAGGCACTGAGCCCTCGGGAATGGGACCAGTTGGTCGATCTCGTCGTCGAGCGCATCGAGGACAAGGTGCGCGATGAACTGGCCCGCCGCGGGCGGCGCTTCTCACCGGGGGTTTTCTGATCATGCCGAGAAAACCGCGCGAGCAGATACTGGAGTCCTCATGGCGTTGACCGAGAAAGCGTTTCTGGAGATAGAGGGCAGCACCAGCACGATCCCCTGCATGTTCAACCCCGCAGAATTGGCGGTCAGCAGGACCAATTCATGGGCGGGCAATCCCATCGCCGGAAAGGGCGTTCCGCAGATCAAATATCTCGGTGCCGCGTCCGGCGCGATGGCCCTCCACCTGACCTTCGACACCACCGATACCGGCGAGGCAGTCACCCGGCACACCGGGAAGGTCCTCACGCTGATGGACGTCGACCAATCCCTTCCCGGCACCGATCCGCAGACGAACAACGCGCGGCCGCCGTATGTGATCTTCCATTGGGGCAACCTGCATTCCTTCAAGGCAGTGGTCAGCAAACTCGATCTGCGGTTCACCTACTTCTCGTCGACCGGGGTGCCGCTACGGGCCCAGGTCAATCTCCTGTTGACGCAATTCTCCGAGTCTGCCGCTTTCGGGCCACAGAACCCGACATCCGGCACGCCGGACCCGCACCGGGTACACCGCGTCCAGCCCGGCGAGACGCTGGACCGTATCTCGGCCAAGTACTACGGCGACTCCACCCGGTGGAGATCCATCGCCCAGCTGAACGGCATCGTCGATCCCCTCGCACTCCGGACCGGTTCGCTCCTGTCGATTCCGCGGTCGACCACATGAGCTCGCCGCTGGGGACGATCGCCCCCGTCATCAAGGTGTCCGGCCGGCCGCTCTCCGAATTGGCGCTGATGCAGCTCGACGATCTGCGGATCTCCCGGGTGCTGCGGTTGCCCGCCCGCGTGGCATTGCGGTTCTCCGACATCGGTTATGCCATCGCTGCTGGCCAGATCTTCGAGATCGGTACCCAGGTGGAGATCAGCGCACCCGACGGCACCGCCATCTTCGTCGGCGAGGTCACCGGCGCGGAGATGACCCTTGATCACGGGCAGCCGGAATTCACCGTCGTCGCCGACGATTCGGCGTACAAGCTCACGCTCGGTACCAAGGTCCGGACCTTCACCAAGGTCAGCTTCGCCGAGGTGATCGGGCAGATCGCCGGTGAGCACGGGCTGCAGAAGAGTGTCACCGGGCTGACCTCCCCGCGCCAGGACTACCTGCTGCAGGCGGACAGCGATTTCGGTTTCCTGAGCGAGATCGCCGACCGTTCGGGCTGTGACTGGTGGATCGATGGGAAGACCCTGGTATTCCAGCCCTTCGGGCAGGCCCCGTCGGGGGTCACCCTCAAGGCTGAGGAGGACCTCGACTCCTTCTCGGTGCAGGCCAGTGCGCTGCATCCCGGGACCGCGACCATCAAGGGATGGTGGCCGAAGACGAAACAGTCGGTCAGCGCGGACGGAGCGAAGTCGCGGAACGGTGCGAATGCCCATCTCGTCGAGCCGTTCCTCACGGCGGCGAACCTGCAGAGCGCCAGCACAACGATCAGTACCGCGGACATGCCGGGCGACCAGGAGGAGGCCAACACACTCGCCGACCGGTTGATGGAACGGTGGACCGCCGGTGCCGTCACCGCGAAGGGGTCGTGCCTCGCCAACGCGGCAATAGCCCCGGGCGGATCGGTGATCATCGAGGGCGCCGGACCCGCGTCCGGGACCTATCAGGTCAGCGAAGTGGAGCACAGCTACAGCAGTCACGGCTTCCGTACCCGTTTCACCGCCGGCGACCGCCGGCCGTCTGGACTGGTCGACCTGCTGTCCGGCAGCCAGTCGTCGAGCTTCCGGAGGGACGGTCTCGTGGTCGGGATCGTCACCACGGTCGGCAATTCGCAGGGTTCGGCGGGTGACATCAAGGTGAAGTACAGCTCCCTCGGCGGGGATGTCGAGAGCAACTGGGCCCGGGTCGTCACCCTCGGCGCGGGGGCCAAGCGCGGTCTCACCTTCCTGCCGGAGGTCAATGACGAGGTGATCGTCGGCTTCGAAGGTGGCGACGCGCGGCGGCCGGTCATCCTCGGCGGCGTGTACAACGGCAAGGATGTTCCGGTCGAGTTCGGAGTGCAGAACGGCAACGTCTCGAAGCGCAGGATCACCTCCCGGCTCGGTCACTTCGTCGAACTGGCCGACGGAACAGACCCCGCCAATCAGCACATCCAGCTGAACCTGGCGGGCGGGAAGCACCAGGTGCGGTTGGGCAAGGACCAACTTGACGCGCTGGTTCCGGCGGGCACACCCATCACGGTGAAGTCCGGGGACGCGTCGATCGAGATCGGCCGGGACGGCTCGATCACGCTGTCCGGCCAGAAGATCACCCTCAAGTCGAAGACCGACGTCGAGATCACCGGGCTCAACATCACGGCAAAGGCGACGGTGAAGGCCGCCATCTCCGGAACCATGACGGAGATGAAAGCCAGTGCTACCGGCGAGGTCTCGGCCGGCGGCCCGATGACCATCAAGGGCGCCATCGTGGCGGTCAACTGATGGTGGTGAACTGATGTCCGAGATCGCAGCGGCCGGTGCCGGTTCGCAGGAGCCAGCGCATGTCAGCGCGTCGTTCGTCGGCCGTGGATTCTTCTGGCCGATGCAGGTGGACCACACCGGCGCCATCCGGATGACCGACGGTGCGGCCGACATCGACGCCGCGATGAGGGTCATCCTGTCCACCGCTCCCGGCGAGCGCGTCATGCGGGCCCAGTTCGGCTGCCGCATCTGGGATCTGCTGTTCGAGCCGATCACCGCCAACGTCCTCGGGCTGATGGCGCAGGCGGTGCGGGACGCACTGGCCCAGTGGGAGCCCAGGGTCGAGGTCGAACGGGTCGACCCAGTCGCCGACCCGCGGGACCAGGCCCTGGTGACGATCACCGTCGAGTACCGGGTGAAGGCCACGAACGACCGGCGCAACCTGGTCTTCCCCTTCTATGTGATCCCGCACGAGGAGTCCTGATGGCGCTGCCCGCACCGAATCTCGACGACCGGACCTTCCAGGACATCGTCGACGAGGCCAAGCGGCTGATCCCGAGGTACACCAAGGAATGGACGAACCACAACCTGTCCGACCCCGGCGTCGCGCTGATCGAGCTCTTCGCCTGGATGAGCGAGATGGTGCTGTTCCGGGTGAACCAGGTGCCCGACAGGCTGTTCGTGCATTTCCTCAATCTGGTGGGAATCGAACCGTTCCCGCCTTCCGTGGCCCGCGCCGACGTCACGTTCTGGCTGTCCGCCGCGCAGGACTTCACCGTGACCGTGCCCGACGGCATGCAGGTGACCACCGGCCGCGAGATCGCCGGCGAGCGGCCGATCGTGTTCACCACGGTGAGCGCCCTGGACATCAGACCACCGGATCTGGTGGCCGCGTTGAGCACCGACGCCAAGTCCGAACGGCTCACCGACGTGATGGACGACCTGCGCTACGAGGGTTCGTCGGTCACCTGTTTCAGTACCGTCGACGGCGGCGGCAATCTCGTTCCCGGGGATGCCCTGCTGCTGGGATTCGCCCGATCGTTGGCCGGTGTCGCGCTGCGGCTGTCCGTCACGGCGGTCGCGCAGGGCATCGGGGTCGACCCGCTGCGCCCGCCCCTGGCCTGGGAGGTGTGGAACGGCGAGGCGTGGATCGCCGCCGACGTGTTCTCCGACAGCACGGGCGGCCTGAACCGGTCCGGCGAGATCGTCCTGATGGTGCCGAACGAGCATGAGCTGCTCACCCTCGGAACCGTCGGTGCGTACTGGGTCAGGGTCCGGCTGACCAGGCCCCGGCCCGGCCAACCGGCCTACCAGGTGTCGCCCACCATCGACGATCTCAAGGTGGCGACCATCGGTGCGACAATCCGTGCGGAACATGCCTCCGGCTCACCGGCGGAAGTGCTGGGACGATCCGACGGCAGCCCGGCCCAGGCGTTCCGGGTGACGTTTCCGCCGGTCCTGCCGCGGCGGCACGGCGAGACGGTACGGGTCACCGACGCCGCCGGATCGTTGGAATGGACGGAGGTGGAGAACTTCTCGAGATCGGGACCGACCGACAACCACTTCATCTGGGAGTCCGCGACCGGCGAGGTCAGGTTCGGGCCGCACATCCGCTACCCCGATGGGTCGGCGCGCCAGCACGGCCGGATCCCCCGTGACGGGTCGGAGATCGCCGTCACCGGATACCGCTATGGCGGCGGCGCGGGCGGCAACGTCGGTGCGCGGACGCTGACCGCCCTGCGCAGTTCGGTTCCCTACATCTCCGGCTGCATCAACATGCGCGCGGCGACCGGAGGCGTCGACGCGGAAACCGTTGCGGAGGCGAAGGTCCGAGGACCACTGACCCTGCGTACCGGTCAGCGTGCAGTCACCGCAGGCGATTTCGAGCGGCTCACGCTCGAGTCGTCGATCGAGGTTGCCCGGGCCCGCTGCCTGCCGTCGGCGACCGGCCGCAGCCCGGTGCGGTTGCTGGTGGTTCCCGCGGTGCGCACCGATCCCCGCACCCACCAGCTCGACGACTTCGCGCTGGCTCCGCCGCTGATGCGGCGGATCACCGAGCACCTGGATGCCCACCGCATCGTCGGCACCGCTGTCGAAGTCGGAACGCCGTATTACCAGGGCGTCTCGGTTGCGGCGCTGGTTCATGCGCCGGCCGGGCGGCCGGTGGCGCTGGTGAGGCAGCGGGCGATCGACGAGCTGACCAGGTACATCCATCCGCTCAACGGTGGCGCCGACGGCGCCGGCTGGCTCTTCGACGCCGACCTGAACGCCGCGTCGATCGCACAACTGCTGGAGACCGTCGAAGGAGTCAGCCGGGTGGACGAGGTGCAGCTGTTCGAGTACGACCTGCGCACCGGGCAACGGCTCGGGACGGGCCGCGACGTGATCCGGCTGGACCGGCACTCGCTGTTCCTGTCCGGCGCGCACCGGGTGGTGGTTCGATGACCGACGCCCCATCCCCCGACGAACCGCCCGCCGCGGAGCCGCCGCCGACAGCGGTGATCCCCGGATCGGCCCTCGCCGTCAGCGTCGACGCGCTTGTCCGCACCGAACCGACGCTCACCGTCGGCCCGATGACCGGCGTGCCGGCGGCCGGGGTCGGGGTGCCCGTCCGGCGCGGAATGCGGGTGAGCCGGCCGGCCCGTTCCGAGCGCTGGCTCGTCGACCAACTGCCGGTCGGGATGACGGAGAGCGACTTCTTCGTCCGCTTCGTCGGCCTGTTCCAGGAGGTCGCGTCGACCCTGCTGGACGACGCCGATCTGGTGGAGAACATCCCCGACGTCTCGGTCACGCCGGTGCCGATGCTGCAATACCTGGCAGGCTGGATCGGCGTCGATTCCATCGACCAATCACTGCCCGAGGATCTGCAACGGCTGATCGTGCGGTCCTCCGCACGCTCCCTCGCCCACCGCGGAACCGTCCGCGGGCTCCGGGATTTCGTCGAGATGCTCTCGGGTTCGCCGGCCACCGTCCGGGACGGGGGCGGCATCTGGCCGGAGGGCGACGCACCGGACGACGTCGCCTGGGTCAGCATCGAGGTCCAGAGCACCGGACATCTGTCCGAGGGCGAGTTCATTGCGCTGGTCCGCGACGAAGTGCCCGCGCACGTGCGGATGGAACTGTGGGTCGGCACACGCCGGGTGCTCTCGACGATGGAGGACGACAGATGACGGGCGACACCAGTACCGGTGGACTCTTCTTCACCAAGGACGTACCCGGAACGGACGACGAACCGACCGGGGTCCTGTCTCCTCCTCCACGTGCGTCTGCACCGGGGTCTTCAGCTCCGCCTGTGTCTGCACCTCCGTCGGTGCTCGCGGCCGGCCCTGCCCCCGCCGGGGAAATCGTCACCTGTCCGGAGTGCGGTCAGGTCGCGACGGTGGACATGGCCAGACGGCAGGCCGACGACTTCTGCACCAGCTGCGACTTCCCGCTGTTCTGGGCGCGCGGCCAGGTGCTCCCGGCTGGTGGGGAGGACTCGGGCGCGTCGCTGCGCCGGCTGCCGGGCACCGTCGGTCGGGCCTCGACGGCGGCGCTGATCTGCCCGCACTGCGCCGAGCCGAACCCACCTGCGGGTGAGATCTGCATCCGGTGCTCGCTGAGCCTGCATCCCGTGGAGATCGCCGAACCGGAACCGGTGACCTTCGTCCCGCTGCTGCCGCCGCCGGCACCGAGGCCGGAGCGGACGTTCGACTGGTGGTGGGTGGTTGCGCTGGTGACGGTGCTGATCGCGATAGCCGCTGTGGTCACGCTGATCTCACTACGATGACGAACGGCTGTCCAGCAGCACCTGATAACCCCACGGCGGCAGGGTCACCTTCGTCGTCCCGTCGATGTTCACCTGTCGTCCGTCGATGAAGTCGGAATAGGTTCCCTGACAGATCGGATCGGCGAAGGCTGTCGTCTGCTCCTGCGATGAGAAGTTGAAGACCGCGAACACATTGTTGTCCTGGTCCCGGCGAACGAAGCTGAAGACGCTGTTCGGGTTGTCGTTCGAGATGTTGATCATTCGGGCTCCCCAAGCCGCATTCCAGAGCGCCGAGTTGGTCCGTTTCAGGCTGAACAGCTTTCTGTAGAGCTCGCCGAGCGGGTGCTCCCGCCAGCTGATGGGGTCGCGTTCGAAGAACTCGAGTCGCTTGTCGTTACCGGCTTCCTGGCCGTTGTAGATCAATGGGGTGCCTTCGCCGACGACGGACAGCACGATCGCCGCCTCCAACGCATCGCCGAATTGTTCGAATTCGGTGCCCTCCCAGGCGTTCTTGTCGTGGTTGCTGACAAAAGTCATTCGCATGATGTCCGGAGGGTAGAACCTCTCGTTCCACGCGTAATACACCCTCAACTGCTCCAGGTGGGCGGTGCCTGTCGCGATCCTGTGCAGTGTCTCGTTCCAGCTCCACGCATATGTCATGTCGAACGCGGCGGCGTGCAAATCGCGTGATTCCCACTCGGCAAGCATGAACACCGGCTTGATGGCGTCCAACTCTGCTCGGACGTTCTCCCAGAAATCGATGGGCACGAAGCCCGCGACGTCACACCGGTATCCGTCGATTCCGGTTTCGACGACCCAGTAGATCATTGCCTCGGTCATGTAGCGCCGGAGGTCGGGGTTGTCGTAGTCGAGGTCGATGATGTCGACCCAGTCCCACCACGGAGTGGGCCGGAGGTTGCCCTGCCAATCCGTGGCGTACCAGTCCGGGTGTTCGTCGACCAGGTTGGAGTCCCAGGCGGTGTGGTTGGCGACCCAGTCAAGGATCACGTACATACCGAGGTCGTGGGCGGTGCGGACGAAGTGCCTGACGTCATCGATATCGCCCAGTTCAGGCGCGACCGAGTAGTAGTCGCGGATCGCGTACGGGCTGCCGAGCGACCCTTTTCGATTCTTCTCGCCGATTGCCTGAACGGGCATCAGCCACAAGATGACCGCACCGAGATCCTTGAGCCGCGGCAGGTGCTCCTCGGCTGCGCGAAGCGTGCCGGCCTCGGTGAATTGACGCGTGTTGATCTGGTAGATGGTGGCGTTCCTGGTCCACTCCGGGTGCCTGATCCGCACGTACGGGGTGGGTTGGTAGGGGTTGTGTTTCATGCCTGCCCTTCTGGGTGCTCGGCCGGGTCAGTTCCGCACTGCCAGCCCGCTCGTGGGATCGAAGAAGTGGAGGCGTTCGGTATCGACCGCCACCCGGATCTTCTCGCCGAACCTGACCCGGGATCGCGGCGCGAAGGAGGCCACGAAACGGGTTCCATGAGTGGCCAGGCCGACGTCGTTCGCGCCGGAGTCCTTCTCCAGCAGCTGGGTGTCTTCGGTGACGACCTTGGGTACGTCGAGGTCGAAGTGCACCATGATCTCGGAGCCGAGTGCTTCGGTCAGCCCTACGGTGGCATCGAGTGTGGAGTCCTCAGGAGCACCGCCCCTGACGAGGTTGGCGTCGTCCATGTCCTCGCTGCGGATGCCGACGGCGATGTCCCGGCCCACCCAATTGGCAAGGGCCGGGTGCTCGGCGATGACACCGGGGTGAAGTGCCAGCGTCGAAGCACCGAACGTGAGTCCCAGCCCTTCGCCAAGTTCGATCACCGTTCCCATGCCGAGGTTCATCGGCGGCGAGCCGATGAACCCGGCCACGAAGATGTTGGCCGGATTGTCGTAGAGGAATTGCGGTGGTCCGACCTGCTGGAGGAGACCGTTCTTCAGGACCGCGACCCGGTCACCCATGGTCATGGCCTCGATCTGGTCGTGCGTGACGTACAACGTCGTCACATTGAGATCATGTTGAACCTGGGCGATCTCGGCCCGCATCTGGACCCGCAGCTTGGCGTCCAGGTTGGACAGCGGCTCGTCCATCAGGAAGACCTGCGGCTCACGGACGATGGCCCGGCCCATGGCCACCCGCTGACGCTGCCCGCCGGAGAGCTGTTTGGGTTTGCGGTCGAGCATGGGGCCCAGTTCCAGCATGTCGGCTGCCTTGCGGACCCTGCGTTGGATCTCGGCCTTGTCCGTCTTGCGGATCTTCAGGCCGTACGCGATGTTGTCCCCCACCGTCATGTGCGGATACAGGGCGTAGGACTGGAAGACCATGGCGATGTCCCGTTCGCGCGGAGACAGTGTGTTGACGACGCGATCTCCGATCTTCATCACGCCTGTGGAGATGTCCTCGAGCCCCGCCACCATCCGCAGCGCGGTCGACTTCCCGCAGCCGGACGGACCGACAAGGACCAGGAACTCTCCGTCGGCAACCTCCAGGTCCAGATCCTGTACCGCGTGGAACCCGTTGTCGTACAGCTTGTTCACCTTGTCCAGCGTCACCGATGCCATCGGGCGGAACCTTTCTTGTTGGTGGGATTCAGCCCTTCACGGCGCCGGCGGTGATGCCGCCGACGATGTAGCGCTGGAGGAACTGGAACAGTGCAACGGTGGGAATGGCCACGATCAGCGCGCCGGCGGCAAAGATGCCGAAGTTGTTGTTGCGTTGCTGGCCGTCCGCGATCAGTCCGTATAGACCCACTGCTGCAGTCTTCGCCTCATCCTGGGTCAGGAACACACTCGAGATGATGAACTCGCTGATCGTCGCGATGAACGAGAGCAGACCGGTGATGGCCAGGATCGGCGTCACAAGTGGCAGGATGATGCCGAAGTAGATCTGTGCATGGGTCGCGCCATCGACCTTGGCCGATTCGTCGAGATCCTTCGGGATCGTGTCGAAGAAGCCTTTCATCAGCCAGGTGTTAACACCCAGTGCGCCACCGAGGAACAACAGGATCAGCGCCGCGGAAGTGTTGAACCCGATCAACGGGTAGAGCTCGGACACCTCGACGAAGATCAGATAGATCGCGACGATGGCCAGGGTCTGCGGGAACATCTGCACCAGGAGGATGAACAGCATCCCGGCCCGCCGGCCCTTGAACCGGTATCTCGAGAACGCGAAGGCCGCACACGCGGAAATGAACATCGAAAGCCCCGCCGACAACAGCGAGATCACCATGGAGTTGTAGAACCAGGTCCAGAAGCTCGTCGTCTCGAACAGCTTGGTGAAATTGGCGAGACTGAACGCCCTGGGAATCAACGACGAGGAGCTCAGGGTGCCCAGCGGGTTGAACGCAGCGGACACCACGAACAGCACCGGGAAGAGCGCGAAGGCCAGGGCAACGACACCCACCAGATGTCGCCAGCCGGTGCGTCGGAACCAGTTGCCCCTCGCGCTGCCCAGCTTGACCACATGAGGCGGAGCGCTGGAGCCGTGTGGGGTGTACTCCAGCTCGGTCGCGGTGACAGATGCCTCGCTCATCAGTTGATCTCCTCCAGGACCTTGGTCCGCTTGAATCCGATGATCGAGATGACCGCCACGATCAGGAAGATGAGGATCGACACCGCTGCAGCGAACCCGTAATTGGCCCCAGCACCGCCGAAGGCGAGCCGATAGGTGTAGCTGATGAGCAGGTCCGTGGCGCCGGCCGAAGGGTTGTCCACCGGAAACGGGCCGCCTCCGCTGGTCAGGTAGATGGCGTTGAAGTTGTTGAAATTGAAGGCGAAGGTGGTGATCAACAGCGGCCCGGTGGCAACCAACAGCAACGGGAAGGTGATCGTACGGAAGGCCTTGCCCGGCTTCGCGCCGTCGACTCCTGCGGCTTCCACCAGATCCGACGGTATGGACTGCAGGGCACCCGTGCACACCAGGAACATGTAGGGGAATCCCATCCACAATTGGATGATGAGCACCGCAGCCCGTGCCGACCAGGGCTGACCGAACCAGTCGACGTCCAGCCCGAGGGCATTGTTGATCAAACCGAAGTCCCGGTTGAACATGTCGCGCCACACCAGCAGCATGGCGAACGCGGGCATCGCGTACGGCAGGATCATCAGGGATCGATAAAACCGTTGCCCCTTGAGCGAGTCGCTGTTGAAGACCAATGCCAGCAGAAGGCCCATGGCGAAGGTGATGGCCGGCACCAGCAGAGCGAACGCGAAATTCCAGGCCAGGATCTTGAAGAAGGACCCGGTGATCACCGGATTGGTGAAGATGTCAACGAAGTTCTTGAAGCCGACACCGACCTTCCAGCCCTGCGCCAGGCGATTGCCATCGGGGTCGACGAACTCGCCCGTGTCATTGTTCGCGGTGTAGACCACACCGGTCGCGGAGTCGGTGACGCAGTCGCAGGCTTCCTGGTAGTTCTGGCCGGCGATTCCCTCGAAAGCGGTTGACAGTCCTTGGCTTCGGATGGCGCCGTCAGGTGTCGGGACCGTGAAGGTGGTGATCTCTGCGCTCCGGTTGGCGGCCGCACCGACGTTCAGCACGGAGTAGCCGTCGGCGGCGGTGATCTTCCCAGTGCCGCCGACCGTGAAGGTGCCCGATTCCAGCGGCGTCAGACCTTCCCGGGTTCCGACGAAGGCCGCCCCTGAGGCGTCGGTGAGCAGGAAGACCAGTGCGCCGCCCGAATCCGTGGCGATGGCAAGTTGATAGACCTCGGAGCCGGGCGCCTGGGTGACCGATGCGGACTCGATGGCGACGATCGCGTCCTCTTTCGTCCCGCGATGACCGTCGCCGAAGTTGGTGAACGCCGTGCTGATCGTATAGATGACCGGCGTCACCTGCAGGGCCAGCAAAAAGATCGTGCCGAAGAACAGATACTTTGCCGGGATCAATCTGGGCGTGAGGTAGATGTACAGCATCGCCAGCGTCGCCGCGACCAAGATGGCCAGGGCAATCCAGTTCTCGGCGTTGATGAGCGGTATCGCGCCCCAGATCGCAATCGCGACCGCCAATCCCAACATGATCAGTTTGACGATGAGGCCGAGGGACGAGCCGCTGCGCGGGGCAAGGCGCATGAGTCCACCGGGAGATTCCGATGCTGGTGATTGATCCGTTCCTCGAGCGTTCTCAGTCTGTTGCACCACGGCGGTCTCCTTGCCACGCTCTGATTGCCAGGACGATGAAATGTGAGGCCCACGACGGGGCCACACATGAGTCGGGAGCCCCCGAAGCGACCACCGTCGCTCCGGGGCCTCCTGCATCAACTGGTGCTCAGAATTCCGTTGATCGTGGTGGCCAGTTGCTCAGTGGTCGTGGTCGGATTCGCGCCGCCGATGATGCTGACGAGTGCCTTGCCCCAAGGGTCGAAGATGGCGGCCATCTGGGGGATTGATGGCAGGGGTTGTCCGTCCGCGCCCGCCTCGCCGAAGGCCTTGATGTCCTTGTTCTCGGCGGCGACCTCGTCGTAGGTGGATTGCAGTGCCGGCGGGCGGGGCTGCACGTCGTACAGCGCCTTCGCCACCTGCGGCTGGATGAAGAAGTTCGTCGCGAACTCCTGCGCCAGTGCCTTGTTCTTGCCCTTGGCCGCGACGTACAGCGTCTGCGCCCCGATGAACGGTTGAGCGGTGGTTCCGTCCGCGAACTTCGGCAGGTCGGAGATCTCGTATTTCACGCCGGACTTCACGACGGCAGGGAGGTTCCACGGGCCAGAGACCATGAAAGCGGCCTTCTGGTCGGTGAACAGGGTCGCCACGTTGTCGGCACCGATGGATGTCTTCAGCAGCCCGGCTGCGCCCATTTCGCCGATCTTGGTCATCGCGTCGATGCTGCCCTGACTACCCATCTCCATCTGCTTGGTGTCGTAACTTCCGTCCGCATTCTGCACGAACAGCACACCACCGCCGGAGGTGAAGATCGGCTGCACGTGATACGGCGCGGGCCCCCCGTCGGTGCCGATCGGCAGGGCGAGGAGTTCGCTGACTTTCCCGGCCTTCTGCAGCTGGGTCGCCGTGTCCTGCAACTCCTCCCAGGTCGCCGGTGCGGTCGGCGCGAGGTCCGTGTTGCGGTACAACGCGATATTTTCCAGGGCGTACGGGACGCCGTAGATCTGGCTGTTGAACGTGACCGCCTGAATGGCGGGCTTCTGGAACAGAGCCTTGGTCGCGTCCGTCATGGGAATGGGCTCGATCGCACCGTTCTGGACGAGATTGCCGATCCAGTCGTGTGCGCCCATCACCAGATCGGGTCCGGTGCCTGCCTGCGAGGCGGTGACGAACTGCGCCTGGAGATCCTTGGAGACGGTCTCGACATTGACGGTGACGCCGTTGTCGGATGCGAACGCGGCGCTGGCCGTCTTGATCGCCGGCCCGTAGAGGTCATCCGCCCAGATGGTCAAGGTTCCTTCGGTGGCACCACCCGCGGCGGTCTCGCCGGCTGATGTCGCCGCCTCGCTCGCGCTTCCGGCAGAGCCGTCGGCCGCGGCGCTGGTGGAACTGGTGGTGGTGCTCGATCCACCGCCGCAGGCGGCGACGGCCAGCGCGACAACTCCGGCCATCGCCGCGAGTCGGGTTCTTCTCAGCTGCATGGTGCTGACTCCTCAACGCTGTCATAGGGATGGGCGTCCTGGCCCGCACAGCAACCACACCGACCGCCAGGCGGGGATCGAGGGACCTGCTAAAGCGAGTTAGCCAGAGGATTCCCTGCGACGATCCTCGTGTCAAGACCGAGTTCCCCGTGCGATCGCTCCGCGCTGTTCGTCGCACCGAACCCGAACATCGCTGCAGCACTGGGGGATTCGTCCACTTTCGATCGGTGGGCCGGTCCCGCATCAACCTGTCGAACACGCCGGAACGTGCCCCGACCTGCTAAACCGATACACCCTGTCTGCTCGGCAACGTTCCCACCAGACGTCGACAGGCGTGTTCATCGAATTGTGACCTTGTGGCACCGGTGGGACCATGGCGTCGGGCCCGCAGCGTCATCGTCGGTCGCACCCAGGGCCGGAGGACACGATGACGGGGCTTGCAGGTTGACCACCGCCCGAGTCACGTTGACGGACGTCGCTCAGCGTGCCGGTGTTTCCCGCACGACCGCGTCGTTCGTGATGACCGGACGACGGGACATGCGCATCTCCAGCGAGGCCGAGCAGCGGGTGCTGCGGGCGGCACGCGAGCTGAACTACCGGCCCAGCCTGCTGGCACGCAGCCTCCGCTCGAACCTCTCCCAGACCATTGGCCTGTTGTCCGACATGATCGCTTCGGAGGTCTTCGCCGGCGAGGTGGTCCGCGGCGCCATGACCACGGCGTTGCTGCACGACCACCTGATGTTCATCGGGGAGACCGAGGGCGACACCGGTGTCGAGAAGCGCCTTGTCCAGAGCATGCTCGACCGTGGCGTCGGTGGGTTCGTCTACGCCTCGATGTACACCCGGAATGTGCGGGTATCGAAGACATTGCGGGAACATCCATTGGTCCTCCTGAATTCGGTGGCCCGGGGAAAGATGTTGCCGTCGGTCATTCCCGACGATCTCGGGGCGGGCAGGACCGCGGCGCGAGAATTGCTGAGGCACGGTCACCGCGACCAGATAGTGGTCGTCGGCGAGAGGACTCAGAATGTCCTGGCCGCCGCTGAACGGCTGGCCGGGGTGGAGGGTGTCCTGCGCGAGCAGGGCACGGAACTGATGGATTCCGTTGACGCGCTGTGGTGGCCCGAATACGCCTATACGGCGGTCAGCGAATTCCTGGCCGCGGGCCGCAGACCCACCGCCTTCATCTGTCTCAACGACCGGGTTGCCATGGGGACCTATCAGGCCATTCAGGATTTCGGAATGACCGTGCCGCAGGATGTCTCGGTGATCTCGTTCGACGATTCCGACCTGGCCCATTGGCTGCGGCCGCAACTGACCAGCATCGCCATACCGCATTTCGAAATGGGACGTCGAGCCGTGGAGACCCTGCTCAGCCCGGATCGTGCACCCGGTGTCCAGCGCATCCCCATGCCACTGCGCGAGCGTGAGTCGGTCGGACCACCGCCGGCCCGACGCCGCCGACGTACGCCGTCGAAGCCACGCTGAGACTTATCAGTCGGGCCTACGGCACGGCGGCCAACGGCACGGTCAATTGCGGTGACGACCCGGCGGCCAGCACCTGTCCGGTGAGCTGGCCCCGGAAGGTCTCGATCCCACCGGCCGAGAACGTCGCAGTCACCGTGTAGGTGGCGGCCGGGATGTCGCGGAAAGTGGCAGTGCCGCCGGGGTCATCGGTCGTCACCGGTGACCCTGTCCCGTTCGCCGGAACGAGGCTGACGACCGCGCCCGGCGTCGGCGTGCCACCGGTACGTGCCAGCACGGTCAACAGCACCCGGAGGTACGGCATGGTGATGGTGGGCGCCGGCGTCGTGGCCGGGTTCACGCCGGTCGAGGTGCCGGGCCCGAACACGGTTCCCGCCGGGGTCGCCGTCACCGTGTAGCTTCCGGCGCCGATGACGACCGCTGTGCCCTGCACAGAAGTGCCCAGAGCCGGGATGGTGACCGACTCGGAGAACACGGTGGTCCCGCCCAGCGAGGTCGCGAGAGTGACGGCCCTGCCGGTGGTGTCGGGGTCGCGCCGGGGGACGGCCTGCAGCGTCGCCGTTGGCCGGAAGGTGAAACCGATGAACGCCACCGCGTTCGGTCCCGCTCTGACGATGGACACTCCGGTCCTGTCCGGCACCAGGATCTGCGGGGTGCTGCCGGTGTCCCGAACCCTGAACGTCCAGCCGTTGCCCGGCGGCAGGCAGAACGGTGCCACCCCGGTGATGGGGTCGGTCTGCGCGGTCACCGTCGTTCCGCCACCGGACGGGATCGCGGCAATTTCTCGGGCACCCGCGGCCGCGCCGTCGATGCTGAACGACGCGGTCGCCGCGACGACCGGCGGGACCAACGTGCGGGGATCCTGCACGTCGATCCCGGTCCCGGTGCCGGGAATGGTGAAGCCGCCGCTGCCGCCCGCCCAGCCCCCCGACAGGGTTGCCGCCCAGGTGTACGCACCCTGCGGCAGCACCACCGAAACCACTGCGGATCCTGACCCGTCGGGCTGCGACGACACCGGGGCGGTCAACTCCACCGTTGCGCCGCCCGCGGTGCGGGTGAGCACGATCGGCAGAGTTCCGGTGGCCGGCGGAGTCGACGTCGGTGAGCACAGAGCGCCCCAGCTGACGGTGATCGTGGCCCTGCCCTGCTGCAGGTTGACCGAAGCCGAAACCGGCGGGAAGGCAGGCGGTGTCAGCGACGGGACCTCCGGCCAGTCAGGGTCGGGCACGGCGAACGCGGTACTCACGAACGGCCCGAATTCTGAACCACCTGTGTTCACCGAGGCGGTCCAGTCCCCACTGGGCACCTGGCCGGCGTTGACGATGTACGGCGGCGTCGCCGAAACCGAGAAGCCGGTGAGGGCGGTGTTCTCCGGCGCCCCCGGAGGTTGGCTGCCGGGGACCGGGATGAGCGTGACGGGCGCGTTGGCCAGGAACGACTGATCCGTCGCGGGCGCGAGCGGCGCCGCCGAGGAGGTCACCGTCAGGGTGACCTGGCGCAGCGCCCGGGTCAGCCGCATCGTCACCGCAGGCGGTGTGGTGGTCAGTGCCGAATTGAGGGTGATCGTGCCGGAGAAGGCCCTGTTCCAGCCGGGCGCATCCACCATCACCCGGTACAGGCCGTCCGGGACCGCAGCGAAGGAGAACGCACCGTCGCTACCGGTGGTGACCACGGGCAGTTGGGTGCCGTTGATGTCGGACGCGATCGTCTCCACGTTGGCGTCGAAGCGCAACGAGACCTCCGCTCCGGCAAGGAGTCCGCCGGCCGCGTCGCGCACCACCCCCGTCTGCAGGCTCGCCCTGAGGTCGAGCACCAGCACCACCGGGGGCGGGGGCGTGCCGGGGAACAGCTGCACCTGCTGGGTCACCGGGCGGTACCGGTTGTCGCTCGAGGTGAAGCTCACGGTGTACACGGCCGGCACCAGACCGGCGAAGGACACCTGTGGCACCGGTGCGCCCTGCACGGTGGTGCCGTCCTCCGCCGGGTCGCACACCGTCTGTCCGGCGGTGGTGACCAGAGTGCAGGTGCGGCTCGTGTTGTCGCCGCGGATCGTCACCGCACCCGGTGGCAGGATGCCGACGCCGCCGCTGACGAGCTGTACGGGCAGCGTCACCGGCGTGACCGTCAGCGCGGCGGTCAGTACGCCGGCATCGACCGAGATTCCGCCCGACAACCTGGACACCGCACGCCCACTGATCGCAATGGTGCCGGTGGTGGTCTGGTAACCGTCCTTGCTCGCGATGATCTCGTACGTCCCGTCATACAGCCCGGCTTGAGTCTTGGAGCCGGTGATCAGGCCCGTACCGTCGGCCGCGCTGGTGATCGTGTACGTCCGACCGGCCGGCGCATCGGGCGAACTGAGCACCTTCGCCGTGACGACCACCGAGGACAGTGCGGTGCCGGTGCCGCCGGGGCCTGCGGTGCCCTGCGTGACGACCGGGATCCTTCCCAGTTGAGTGACCATCAGCGAGCACACGTTCTCCCCGGGCTGCACGACCGCGGTGGGGACAGGTTTCGCACCGCCCGGACCGGTGCAGTTCGCATCGGCCAGCCCTACCGCTCTCGGCGCGAAACCGGCTGCGGTGACCTCGATCCGGTAGCTGTTGTCGAAAGTGGAGAGCGTCGGCAGGGCGATCACAGCGGAGTTCGCGGGCGCGGTCAGCGTCTGCTCGCCGACCGTGTCACCGGTGAGCCGCACCGTCGCACCGAGCGGCTGCACGCTGTCGGCGTCGCCGACGCCGCTGCGCAGGGTCAGCGTTGCCTGCGCCAACCGGCGAAGTGTCAGCTGCAGGTCACAGGTCCCTGGCGGCGGACCGCAGACGAAGGTCACCGGTTGGCTCTCGAACCCGGTCAGGGTGGCCCCGATCCGGTACGTCCCCGGCCGGACCAGGTTGACCGGCGCTCCGACCTCCTGCCAGGTCAGGTTTCCGACGGCATCGGACGAGAGGTCGATCACCGGCAGCGGCGTCGGGCCGGACAGCACCGAGTAGACCGCCTGTGACCGGTCGGCTGGATCGGTGGTCGGCAGCAGCGTCACCGTTCCCGTGAAGGTGGGGTTGCGCAGCAGGGTGAACCCACCGGCGCCGACAACGCATGCCTCACCGAGGGGACAATTCACCGTCCCGGTGACCGTCTGCCAGCCCGGCAGGCTCGCCTGGATCGTGTACCGGCCGGGGGCAGCGAGGTTGGTGCCGCCGACCGTCGGGTCGGTCCAGGTCAGCGTGCTGGCGCCGTCCGGGGTGATCGACTCGGTGATGCCGACCTGCCCCGAACCCGGCGGTGTGGTCAGCACGGTGATCGTCGCCGGCGCGCGCAGCGGGCTGGGTGGCCCGGTCGCCGGATTCGACGTGAGCGTGAGACCCGTTGTGGGAGAGGGCTTCGGCAGCACGGTGATCACCGGAAGGATCTTGACGTCGGTGCTGCCCTCGATGACGACCGTGGCCGTCAGCGGCGCCTGGGTCTTATCGGTCTCGGGCACGAACACCGACACCGGGCGGGCAATCAGCGCGCCGCTGTTGATCGTGCCACTGGACCCGTCGCGCTGGGGGAACGTGCACCCGTTCACCGTGCCCACCGGCAGGGGGGTGTCGGCGGTTGGCAGGATGACGAAGCAACCGTCCCTGTTCGTCACCAGGTCGGCGAAGCCGGAGATCGGCGACGCTCCGGAGTAGCCGATCAGCCCGGTGATCCGCACCGTGACACCGCCGACGCCGACCGGCTCCGGGCCGCCGTCGTTGGTGACGATCCGGCCGACGACGCTGCCGATGGGCCGGGTCAGCACCATCGTCAGGTTCACGGTCTGATTCAGTTGCACCGCGACCGCGGTCACCTCTGCCGAACCCGGCGTTCCGGACGCCTGCACCGTGTAACTGCCGATCAGCCCGATCAGCAGCGCTTGACCGTCCTTGTCGCTGGTCGCGGCCGGCGGCGGGCCGTCGCCGCCGGTCGCGGTCACCTCGGCCCCGGCGTTGGGGGCGAGCTCCGCGGTCACCTCGTCGGGCGCCAGCACCGACACGGCGATCCGCCCGAGCCGGTCCAGGATCGGGTCGTAGGACGCGTCACTGCCCAGTTCGAGTTGGATGTCGAACGGTGCCGGCGGGATGTACTCGGTGTCGCTCGGGAGCACCACCACGGTGTAGCCGCCGGCCGACAGGCCGCGGATCTCGTAGGTGCCGTCCTCCTGCACCACAGCACATCTCGGCGCCGGATCGGTTCCTACGGTGCACGTCGCACCCTCGCCGGTCACGGTGCACTTTCCGCCGACATCGGGTGCTGCGCCGCCCGAGGAGGTGGCGACCACACACGTCGTGCCGGTCGGTGTGCCGACCCTGGTGGTGATCCGGCCCGTGATCCGGCCGAGCGGGGCCAGGCTCACCGGCGCGGCCGAGACGACCTGGCCCTGCGCCACCTGCACCGACGTCGTGCCCGGCTCGTAGCCGGGCGCGGACAGCGTGACGGTGTAGAGCCCGGGGACCAGACCTGGATGCTTCTTGTCGTCCGGCGCCGGCAGCACGTAGTCCTCTGCGGGACTGGTCACCGCCGTCACCGTCTGGGTCGGTGCGCCGGGAATGATCCGGCCGGTGGCGGGGTCAATGGCCGGGACCTGCACCGACGACGTCACCAGGCATTCCTCACCCGGAACCGCTGCCCGGTCGCAGGTCAGCGTGCTGCCGGTCCGCGAGTCCACCACGCGACCCTTGATCCTGGCCGTCGCCGGCAACTCGGTGTCCGCGGAACTGATCAACGTCAGTCCTGCGACAGCATCGCCCGCGGCGGTCACCTCGACGGTGGTCGACGACGGAACCCTGCCGAACATCGTCCCCGCCAGCACGTACACACCGGGGGGCACGCCGGTGAACCGGAAGGCGCCGGGCGGGTCGGACGTGGTCATCGTCTTGAGTTCACCGTCGGGCCCGGTGAGCGTCAGGCCCGCGCCGACCAGTCCGCCCTCGGCCGGTTTTCCGGCCGCGGCAGGATCGCCGGAGACCGTGCCTGCCACCACCCCGTCGGCCCTGGTCAACGACACGTCGACCTCGACGGACCCCCCGCCGGTCACGATGCTCACCTGGCGGACCTGGTCCTGGTAGCCGGCGCCGGAGACGGTCAGGGTGTACTCGCCGGGGGCCGGCAGATCGGGCAGGGTGAACCGCCCGACCGGTCCGGACGTCACGGTGGTGGCGGTGCGGGTGGTGACCACGTCACCGGAGCGCCCGGTGACGGTCACTCCGATACCGCCGATCCCGCCGACCCGGCCCAGCTGGTCGCGGCCCGAGACCTGACCGGTCACCGAGGCCACCCCGGCGACCATGGAGAGGTCGACCACCTGAGTGCCGCCGGCCTCCAACGTCACCAGCGAGGACGCCGTTCCGAGGCCCGGACTGGCCACGGACACCAGATAGGTCCCCGGCGTCGACACACCACTGACGTTCCACGACCCGGGCGCTGCATCGCCGCCCTCGGACACACTCGAGGTTTGCAGCGAGACCGTCCCGTCCGTGATGGTCACCATCGCCGCGCCCACGGCGCCGCTGGGACCGGTGACCTGCCCGGACAGTTCACCCTGCCCAGCTACGAGGGCCACTTCGAGCGGGTCCGCGTCGGCCAGCGTCGCCGCATTCACCACGAACCGCTGCGTCTGGTAGCCGGCCCGGGCGAAGGTCAGCAGGTAGAAGCCGGGCGACCGGATCCCGGCCACCGAGAAGGTGCCGTCCGTCGCGGTGTCGGTGGTGACCGTCGGCGGGTCCTCCGCGCGGACCAGCCGGACGGCGCTCGACGGGATCTTGCCGATCGCCCCTGACGACGCCCGCAGCCCGGAAGCGGTGGCCTCGTCGGTCACGCCGGCCGCCGGTTGGGCACCCGCTGCCGCGGCCTCGGCCAGGCTCGTCGGGGCGAGGATCACGGTCACGCCGCCGGGATCGGAGCCGGTCACGATGCCGCGCAACCGTTCTCCCGACGCCGCACCGGCCGCCCCGCCCGCGCCATCGTCAGTGCCGCCCCCGTCGGCACCCCGTCAGCACCCCCGTCAGCACCCCCGTCAGCACCCCCGTCGGCACCCCCGTCAGCACCGCCACCGGCGCCGCTGCCAGGCTCAGCACTTCCCGACGGGGCTGCGGAACCGGAGGTGGGCGCCCCGGCAGCACTCTCGCGGGCGGCGGACTGCTCGGCATCCGAGGTCAGGTAGGAGGTGATCCGCGGGATCGCCACCACGGCCAGCCCGGTCCACACCGCGACGACGAGCACCATCACGATCGCCCGCATGAACGCTCCGCGGAACACCGGCCGCGCGCGCATCGCGGCCTCGACGACGGTCGTCGCGCCGCGCCCCCGTACCGCAATGGCGTACGTGTGCACCTCGCTCGCGCCGAACACCCGCGCGGAGCGAACCCGCACCCGGCCCGGCACCGTCACCGTCCGGCCGGCCGGAACACCGACCAGCGTGCGGTCAAGGCGCACCGAGAGTGCCTGCGGGACTGCCGGCGTCAGCTCGAGTTCGCGGTCCTCAGGAGACGGGTTGGTGATCCGCACGGTGATCTTCTTGCCGAATACGGCGGTCGCCTGCACCGGTTCGACCGTGACGACGGCGCGCTCCCGGATCCCGACGGCGAGCGTGCTTTCCGCGGTACTGATCGCCGAGCCGTTGGCGCTCGCGGCCATGGTGGGTAGGGCATCCCACGACTCGACGGCGACCACGAACGGGTATCGCGCGCCGAGCGCACCCGGCTCGGGCCGGATCGGCAGTTGCACCACCGTGCTCTCGCCGGGCTGCAACGAGAGGACGACGGGAGCGGGCAGCCATCCGGAATCCAGGCCCTGCACCGTCACCGTCAGCTGCGCCGGGCGCGGCCCCGGATGACGGACCCTGACGTCGACGATCACCCCGACACCCGCACTGCAGGACAGCATCGGCGGGACGAGCACCTCCGGTGCTGCCGGGTTCACGCCGGGCGGCGGGCTCATGGCGTCATCGCCAGGGCCTGCGCTGCGGTCATCGCGGGCGTCGTGGGGGCGGCGGCCGGGGTCGTCGTGGCGGACGTGGGCGCGGCGGCACGGGAGGGGACCGCCTGTGCCGTCGGGCCCGTCTGGGTGGTCGGGGAAGAGCCGGCCGCGGGCGCAGGCGCAGCCTGCGTAGGTGGCGCTGGGGCGGACTGGGTCACCGTCGTGGTCGGGCCCGGAACGGGTTGCGCGACCGGTGCGGGGCTGCTGCTGGCCGCCGGCGCGCCGACCGAGATGTTCAGCACCGCAGCCTGACTCGCGGCCAGCACGAGCGTCGTCGAGCCGAGTGCGCCCTGAGTGCGGCTCCTGACCTCGACGACGTACGCCTGCGGCGCTTCCACGTCGGCGAAGGCGTAGCTGCCGACCGCGTCGGTGGTCGTCTGCTGGGCGGGCTGCGCCGGATAATCCGATGCCCGGAACAGCACCACCTCCAGTCCGGCCACCTCGCTGCCCAGCTGGTCGGTGACCTTCCCGGTGATCGACGCGGGTGGGATGAGCACAGGGTTGAACTGGCGTGACTCCCCCGCGGCGACGGTCACGATGACACTGGTCGGCGACGTCCCGCGGCGACTGGCGGACAGCGTGTATGTGCCGGGCGCCACACCCCCGACCTGGAAGGCACCGACCTGGGAAGCCGGTTCCGACGCGCTGATCACCGAGTATTGGTCGGTTCCGGAGGTCAGCGTGACGACCGCTTCCCCGACCGGCTGCGTCCGGCCGTCCGGGCCGCGCTGGCTCACCACTCCGGAGACCTCGGCGAACGCCGACGTCATGGCGACCGTGATCCCGTCCGGCCCGACACCCGACCCGCTGCTGAGCTGTCCGGCGGCATCGAGGGTCACCGCGACGGTCTGGGACTCCAGGTCCGGGCGGCTGAAGGTCACCGTGTACCGGCTCGGAATGGCAAGGCTCGCAACGGTCCAGCGGCCGACGTCGCCGGTGGACTGGGTGACGGTCTCGACCGTGTCGGTGCTGGCCGTGACGGTGACCGTCACCCCGGCGGCCGGCTCGTTGCCGGGCAAGGTGCTGACGATCCCGTTCAGCGAGCCGGCGGACCGGGCGACGGTGAGCTGGACGCCGGTGAGTTTCTGCCCGTCGGCGAGCGACACGGACGTGGTCTGCGGGCTGAAGCCGGGAGAGGCGACCGTCACCGAGTAGGTCGCCGGGGTGACGAGTCCACGGAGCGTGAAGGCCCCGACGTCACCCTCGGTCAGCGACACCGTCTCCAACGTCGTGGTACCGGTGGTCGCCGTGATCACCGCGCCGCCGAGCACCCCGTCCGGGCCGGTGACAGAGCCGCTGATCAGGCCGTCGCCGGTCCGCAGCCGGATCTGTACGCCGCTGCGCGACTCGCCGCCGGTCAGGTCGACGCGCTCGGTCGCGGTGGCGAACCCGGTCTTGGTGACGACGAGGTCGTACACCGCGGGCGAGGCGACATCGGTGATCTCGAACAGGCCGTCCGAGCCGATCGGCACCGTCCGCAACACCGCACCGGCAGGCGTGAGATCCGAGGCCGCTGCCTCGTTGTCGGCGACCGCCGCCGGATCGGCGGGCAGGAACTCCACCGGCACCTGCACGCTGAGCACCGCGCCGGCGACGTCGCTGCCGACCACCTCGCCGGACACCGACGCGGGCAGCCCGCCGAGGGTGACCTTGAGATCATCGATCTGCTGGCCCAGGTTGAGCACGACCTCTTTGGCGTCGGCGGCGTTGAGCGCGTTCTCGTACCAGATCTCGGCGAAGCCGGCACCGCGTACGCGGAACTTGTAGGCACCGGCCGGCAGGTTGTCGATGGTCCAGGTGCCGTCGTCACCGGTGGCGGTGTTGGCGATCGGCGTGGTGGTGGCGGCGGCGTCGAACAGTTCGACCGAGACCCCGGGCACCGGATCGCCGCTGGTCAGCAGCACAACGCTACCGCCGAGCGCGGACGTCCCGGCCAGGCCGTCGGTGTTCTGCGCGGCGGCGACCTGGATGGCGAGGTCACGGTCGGCCGCCGACTGGCCGACCAGCGCGGTCAGCGCGATCGTCAGGACGGTGGCGAACACGGTGGCCGCGAAGAGCAGGCTGAGCAGCGACAGCAGCCCGCGGCTGAGCCTGGCCTTCTGCAGCAGGGTCCCGGTGGCCAGCGGTTCCTCCGACGCCAGCGGGCCGGAGTGTTCGGCTGGGTGCGGTCCGGCAGTTTCGGGCACCGCCGTCTCGGGTGGCCCGATCTCGGCCACCCCTGCGGGCCAGCCGCCCGGCGGCGGCAGGTAGCCGCCCGGCGGCGGCAGGTAGCCGCCCGGCGGCGCCGGCGGCAGCGGGGGCCGCAGCCCGATGCCGAAGGTGCGGACCACCGGTTGGCCGAACCAGCGCCGCGGACCGGTCGCCCGCAGGTCGGTGATGGCCTGGTCGCCCGGGGCGAGCGTCACGACGTCCGGCTCGAACGCGAACCGCATGACGTCCTCTGCGTCGGTCCCGGCCAACTGTGCGACCACCGGTGTGTTGCCGGTGTTCTCGAGCACCACCCCGAACGTGCCGGACCGGCCGCTGACCACCGTCATCGGCGACAGTGCCACCCGCAGGGACTCGACAGCGGGCACCGTCAGCACGATGTCGGCGATCGAGATCGCCTGCGGTGGAGTCAGTTCCCTGACCTGGACCGCCATCCGGCGTTCACCCGCAGCGACGCCGGGCGGCAACCGGACGACCGCTCGGACCGTCTCGGATGCGTCCGGGAACAGCGAGAGATTCTCCGCGCCCAGGCTCACCCACGACGGATCGGCGCCGAGCACCCGCAGGTGGTAGCCGCCTATCAGCATGCCGGTGTTGTGCACGGTCACGTTGATCTCGACGGCGTTGCCGTCGCCGACCTCCACCCGGTCGGGGGTCACCAGCACGCGCACGGTCAGCCGCCGCCCGTCACGCCGACCGCTTCCGGAAGGGAGAAGTTCGCGTCGGCCCGGCCGCCCGCGGCGACGGTCACCAGGCTGGTCCGGGCCTCGGTGGCCGGGCTGCTCGCGGTGACCGTGTACATCCCCACCGGCAGGCCGGCGATCAGGTAGGTCCCGGCGGTGCTGCCCGGACCGGCCGACGAGGTGGTCACCGGCCAGCTCTTCTGTCCGTCGGTGGCGGTGACGGTCGCACCGGCGAGCGGCGCACCACCCGGCCCGGTGACGTTGCCGCCGATCCGGCCCAGCGAGTCGCTCATCGTCACCGTCAACGGGGCGGTCACCGCGCCCAGCTGCACCGGGACGGTGGTCGGCGCAAAGCCGGGTTTGTCGAACGTCAGGGTGAGAGCCGCACCCGCGGGCAACCCGGAGAACTCGAAACCGCCGACGGTGCCGCTGGTCAGCGTGGTGGTGGTCGGCGGATCGGTCATCCCGCCGACCGCCACGGTGGCACCGCCGACCCCGGCCCCACCCGCATCCACCAGCACCCCGGTGAGCTGTCCCGTTCCCGAGGCGAGGTCCACCGCGAGATCGTCCCGTCGTTGACCGGGCCCGAGGTCGACCACCACGGTCGTCTCGCCGAAACCGGGGGCGGCGACGGTGAGCACGTACGTCGCCGGAGTCGGCAGCTCCCCCAGTACGAACCGCCCGACGTCGCCGGTGGTCGGTGTACCGGTGCTGACCGGTGTGCCGTCGACGGTGGTCGTGACGGTGGCGCCGCCGAGGGGAGCCCCGCCGCCGGTGACGGTGCCCGCGATCTGCCCTGGACTCGCGGACAGCAGCACGGTCGGCTGAATGCGCCGGGAGCCACCGTCGAGCGTCGTTTGCACGATGGTCGGCAGGTAGCCCTCGGCCGCGAAGCTGAGCTCGTACACACCGGGAGCCGGCAGTTCCTCCAGGGTGTAGGCATTCGCGCCGTCGGTGACGGTGGTGGCGATGTCCTTCCCGGCAGCCGGGCCCTGCGTCGCTCGCGCGGTCACCGTGGTCTCCACGGGTTGCAGGGTGTCGCCGAGGTCGACGGACCCGCTGATGGAAGCCGGCTTCCCGGTGATCACCACGTCGATGCCCCTGGTGACCACCGCTGACTTCGCGTTGACCTGGGTGCCGGCGGCCTGGTCAGGAACCCCCGGGTAGAACACCGGGTCGAAGCCACCGGCGGTGAACTTCAGCAGGTAGCCGTCGGGGAACAGCCCGGCGACCTGGTACGAGCCGTCGGCCTGGGTGGCCGTGGACCCGGCGACCTCGAGGGAGCCGTCGGGTGCCTGTCGCAGTGCGTCGACGAGGATCCGGCCGACCGGCTCCTCGCTGCTCTTGGCGGTCACCGTCCCGGCGATCACCCCGCCGAGACCGGAGGGCATGGTGCCGTCCTTCGGCAGCGCCCCGGCCGGAGCCGGGACCTCACTGCCGCCGGTGGAGGCGACCAGCACGATGTCGCCGACGAAGAACGACGCCGGCGCTGTTTTCGTCGGCGGATCGGCGGTGAACACCTCTCGGAGCCCGAACAGGAACACCGCGGCCCACAACGCGATGATCGCGAGCAGGATCAGCGCGGTCAGCATTCCCCTGGTGATCCAGGGCCGCTGCCGGAGCATCAGGATCGCGGTCTGCGGGGCGAGGCCGTCGTCCTCAGCGCTCTCCCCGAGCAATTCACGCAGGTCGGGCGGGGCCTCGACGAGTTCCACACGGACGGTAGGAATCGATGCCGCGGTGGCAGTTCCAGTGGCAGTGTCAGTGTCCGTGGCCGTCAGGGCCGTGGCGGTCAACGTGACCGGTCGGTCGATCTCCGAGCCAAGGATCATCCGCGGCCCGCGCACCTCGACGAGCACCTCGCACGAGTGGCCGGCCTCGAGCACGACCCGCTCCGGGGCCACCGTCGACGCGATGATCTTCTCCGGGTCGGAGGCAGCCAGCCCGATCTCCAACCGGGTGTTGCCGCTGTTGGCGACGATGACGACAAAGCGTGCGGTGCGGTGCGCCCGGACCACCCTCGGCCGCACCATCAGACCGAACCCCGGCAGGGTGGGCACGATGAGGTCGAGGTCCAGGTATTCGGGTCCGGTGCCGTCCTGTCGGGACCGCACCTCGACCGTCACCGGGTGCCGTCCCGCCGGGAACGCGGCCGGCACGCCCATGTTGACCGTCAGCCGGCCGGTGGCCTCCGGGAACAGGGCCAGCACGGGCGGTTGGGTGCTGACCTGCTGCTCGGGAAGACCGATCACCCGTGCGGTGACGCCGTCGATGACCTGGCCGGTGTTGATGATGTCGAGGTCGACGGCGGTGGAGGAACCTGGCGCCAGGTCGACCAGCGTGGAGCCGGCGGAGACCCGCACGTCAGCTCCCACGTTCCGGGTGCGGGGCCACCAGCGCGGAGATCCGCTCGACCCGTGGCGGCAGATCGACGAACGGCGCCGCGTCGCCGGCGGTGGTCACCACCAGTTCGAACGACGGCTTGATCGCCCCGCCGACGGAGCTCCAGACGTCCTTGATCCTGGTTGTGTCATACCCGGCGACGGTGAGCTGGACGGCCGAGTTGACGTCCGCCCCGAGGTGCTCGACGGGCAGTACCTGGGTGTCGATGACGCAGGCCAGCGCGTCACCGAGCAGTTGGTGCTCGTCGCGGACTACGCCCGCCCAGGCGGACACCAGGTAGTGCAGCTCCAGCATCGGGATGGGCCGCCGGCGCTGCGCCCGGCCGTCCACGACGCGGTCCGTGGCCGGTCGCGGCGGCTGGCCGGAACGGCCGACACCGAACAGGAACAGGTTGACCGTGATGCGGCTGAGCTGCGCGGACCAGGCCCCCGACGGGGCGTCGAAAGACACGTCACCGACGCCCTCGGGCAACGGAAGTCCCTCCCGGAACAACGTTTCCAGCCCGGAGTCGACGGTGGGGATGATCACGACGGGGCCGGCCCGGCAGGTGGTCTGCGGGACTGCTGGGTCGACCGCTGCGCCAGCATCCGGAACCCCCCGAGAGTTGAGCGGGCATCAGCCGCGACCAAGGGCCAGCCGCCCACGCCGACGGCGCGGCCCTCACCGCGTCATGGTCAGCCCATCACCCGGCGGCGGACCGGGCATCGGGCGTTCGCCCTATGTTGGCCGTTCCGGGTTCCTTGCCTGGTTCCTCGCGTGGTTCCTCACGGCCCGCCCGAGAGTGGGCCGCCGGCTAGCAGTCCGCCCGCGAGCAGTCCGCCCGCCGGGATCCGCCGGCCGAGCTTCGAGTACTCCCTGGTTGCGGCTGCCAGGACGTGCCGCATCCCGGGCCGAGCTCCGTCGATGGCGGCGTCGTAGCCGGCCGCGACCACGATGTTGCGGATGTCGCCGCCGGTCAGCTCGACGTGCCTGGCCAGCCGCCCCGGGTCGACCTGATCAGCGGGATCCTGCGTGCCGAGCCGGTCGAGATGGACCCGCCACAGCCGTTCACGGGTTCCCACGTCGGGGTCCGGGAAATGCACGATGAAGCTCAACCGCCTGCTGAACGCCGGATCAAGATTGCCGCGCAGATTCGTCGCCAGAATGGTGATCCCGTCGAAGAGTTCCATGCGCTGCAGCAAGTAGGCGACCTCCTGATTCGCGTACCTGTCGTGCGCGTCCTTCACCTCCGAACGCTTGCCGAACAGCGCATCCGCCTCGTCGAAGAACAGCACCACGTTGAGACTCTCGGCCCGGTGGAAGACCTCCTCGAGGTTCTTCTGCGTTTCCCCGATGTACTTGTCCACGATTGCCGACAGGTCGACCCGGATGATGTCCATCCCGAGTTCCGCCGCGACGACGTGCGCGGCCAGCGTCTTGCCGGTGCCCGGGCTGCCACTGAACAACGCGGTGATGCCGCCACCGCGACCACCGGCCCGCGGGACGAGGCCCGTGCTGATCAGGTCATCACGGTGCCGGGCCCAGCCTACGAGCCGTTCGATGCCGGCGCCGACGTCCTCCGGCAGGACCAGGTCGTCGAGACCGACATCGGTCGCCGGGGCGTTGACCCCGCCGACCACCCTCGCCGCCCGGCGGACCTCGTCGGCGTCCGGCCCGCGGTCGCCCGTGGCGAGGTCGACGGCATACCGCGCCGTCTGCAGCAGACCCTCCGGCGACAGCCGAAGGCCGGTGAGGGCGCCGGCCGGCAGTTCCGTACCGGTGACCACGTGCCACAGCCGATCCCGGCTCGCCGGATCGAGCCGCGGCGCGTCGATGAGCAGGGGCCGGAGCTCGGTCACCCAGGCCGGGTCGATCGGCTGCTGCGACACTGCGATCACCGGAACCACCGGAGCCGCCAGCAGCCGGGCGAGCGGCGCGTTGTCACCGCCGCCCAGCCGCTCGGCGCGATCGAGCAGCAGGCAGCTGCCGAGCAATGCGGCCTCGCGAAGAGCGGTCCGGAGGAACTCGACGGCGTTCGGCCCGCTGGTCTCCGCAGGGACGGTCACCACCAGAGCTCGGACGTTGATCTGCTGCACGGCTGCCGCGGCCATGCAACTGCCCGCGGCTCCGACCGGTGAATGCACCCAGACCAGTGCGGTGCCCGCTTCCAGCGCGGCTGCCACCGTCGAACTCCCCGGCAGCGGCAGCGGCACCGCGTCAGTGACGTGCGCAGCAATGGCCGGGTCAGGCGCATTCCACTGCCGCAGATGATTGACAACCCTTTCCGGACACCACATCTCGCGGCTCAACCAAGGCCCGGCGACATCCGCCTCCAGCAGTCCCGACCGTCGGAGCACCCCGGACGCACCCAGCCGGGCGCCGGCGTCCGGGGAGAGAGAGGACAAACCGATGATTTCCAGGGCGAGTCCGACGCTCACCCTGGCGGCGTTCGTTCCGCCGCGCAGCAGCCCGTAGGCCAGCGCGATGTTCGCGTCCAGATCAGCGGCCGCGCTGATCAGAACCAGGTCCCTGTCAGCTTCGTCGAGCCCGAAGACGACGCCCGTGTCGGTCAACACGTCGTCGGTCAGCGCATCACCGGTCAGCGCATGGTCGTTCAGCGCATGGTCGTTCAGCGCATGGTCGTTCAGCGCATGCTCGTTCAGCGCGTCGCCGACATCGTGCTGGTCAGGCGCGCCCTGGTAGTCCTGGGTGAGGACCGAGAGGGTGTCGTCGAGCATCTGCAGGCGCACAGGATCCAGCTGACGGCGCCGGTCGACCGCGATCGTCAGACGCTTCACCAGATCCTGCAGCCGCCCGCGCATCGGTACCTTCCGGCTCACCGGCGACGGTGCCGTCCCCCAGTGCGTCCATCATCGGACGGCGCCCCGGGGGCCACATCGGGCAGGTGCCCTATCTGTCGCCGGCCGTCCAGGCAGGATCCCGACCGGCGGCGGCGAGTGCGCGCTCGAAGGCCGTCGCGCGCGCCTGCTCTCGGACTGCGAACTGCGGGCCGTAGGCGCCCATCGACCGGCCCCACTCCGCCGTCTCGTCGATGTGCCGCAGGAGCTCGCCGCCGACGTCGTCCGGCACGGTCAGTTGCTGACCGGTCGCCCGGGCGAGATCCCAGCCATGCAGAAGCATCTCGGCCAACGACATCTCGGCGATCAGGGTCGCCGGCATCTCCTGACCGGCCATCGACACCGTGCCGTCCCACGCCTTCTCCTTGGACCAGACGCCTGCCAGCGCGGTCACCCGCTTGTCGAGCAGGGCTGCCCAGTCGCCGCCGGTCGCATCGTTCCTGGCGCCGTACGGGTCGTCGGCATCGAGTTCTTCGCGTCGGCCCACGGCGGCCAGCGCGCCGGTGGTGCCGATGACGTGGTTGATCAGGGTCTTCAGGTCGAAGTCGGTGCAGGGCGTCGGTGCCGTCAGGTCGGCCGACGCCGCTCCCCTGGCGATCTCGCCGACCTCCTTCGCCGCTGTCGGGAAATAGTCTCGGATGATCATCCGCCGAGTGTGCCTCCGGGTGCCGGAGCCGGTCTTGAACAATTCCGCCACACCCCGGGGCAGTCGTTACGCTTGCCCTCGTGACCGGGTTGCTGAGCGGGGCGTCACCGGCTGACGCGACCGCAGACGGTGCGACCGAACCCGGCATCCTGCATCCCGGGAGATCCCGGCAGCAGTTCGACTACCGACGGCACGTGCCGGACCTCCGCTTGGCGCCGTTCGTGGAAAACTTCTGGACGATCATCTGGGAACTGCCGGCCGGTGCGGAGTTCACCGCCAGCGTGCTGCCGTACCCGTCGGTGAACCTCACGGTCACGAACACCGAGGCGCACGTCACCGGCGTGACCCGCACCCGCTACGACCGCCACCTGGTCGGTGACGGCTGGGTCGTCGGCGCACGGTTCCGGGCGGGCTGCTTCCGACCCTTCCTCGGTTCGCCGGTCAAGGCGCTGACCGACAGGCACCGTCCGATTACCGACGTGCTCGGCCGGGACACCACAGTTCTCGAGCATGCGGTGGCCGCGACGTGCGACCGCGCAGAACGTGTTTCGCTGCTGACCGACTTCCTACTGGTCGACCTGCCCGACCCGGACCCGGTCGCGGACTCGCTGGCCACCCTGGTGGCCGAGATCGCCGCACGTCCGGAGATCAAGCGGGTCTCACAGGTCGCGCGGTTGGCGGGAGTGAGCGTCCGTACGTTGCAGCGACTCTTCGACGACTACGTCGGGGCCGGGCCGAAATGGGCGATCATCCGATGCCGTCTGCAGGACGCCGCGGTCCGCGCGGCACAGGGCGATCCGACGGATTGGGGTGTGCTGGCCGCCGATCTCGGTTTCGCCGACCAGTCGCATCTCACCAGGGCATTCACCCGGACGATCGGCGTGCCGCCTGCCGAGTACGCCGCCCAACAACGATCGGCCCGTCTCGCCGACGAGAACTGAGTGCTGTGAGCGTGTTTCGAACGGTCATCGGGCGGAGCGCACCGCGTCTGCGACCGCCGCCGCGCCCCGCTCGCTCAGCACGATCGTGTAGTGGTTGACGTCCGGTACCTCCCGCACATCGATGGTCGGCAGTCGCTGCTGCCATTGCTCGATCCAGGCCGGCGGCCACAGACCGGGTTCCCGATCGAGCAGGTCCCGCGGAGCCCGCAGGAACGGCGTTCCCGCGGGAAGCCCCTGCAGCCCCGGGATCAACCACTCCACGTCCTGCTGGTCGATCGAGTCGCCGACGAACGCGGCCCCGACGGTCGCCGCGTGCAGGTCCGGCGGGTCACCGACGAGGTCGTAATCGGCGTAATCGGCCACCGCGTCGCTCCAGTCCGAGGCGAATGCGGGGTGCGCCCGGAACAGCTGCTGGTAGCTCTCCCGGGAGTCGAACCGCATCGCCAGCCGGGCCCGGACCGGTCCGAGCACCGCATCGACGAACTCCTCGTCGGTGAGCCCTTCCGGTCGCGGCAACGGAATCCCTCCGTCGATCAGGACGACAGAGGCGACGCGCTCGGGATGCCGGTGGTGCAGGGCGACGGTGACATACCCGCCCATCGAGTGGCCGGCGACGAGCGCGGCGGGCACCTCGAGATGATCGAGGACCGCTGCGACGTCGTCGGCGTGCTGCGCCATGCCGTACGGACCCGGCAGGCCGTTCGAGCGACCGCGCCCGCGCAGGTCGGGCGCGATCAGCCGCCACTCGGGCAGGGCCGCGGCGAGCAACGGCCAGCAGCGGTGGGACGCCGTGACGCCATGGATCGCCAGCAGGGTGGGCGGGTGCGGGTCGTCCTGCTGGGCGCCGCGGGCTCCCTCGGGCCGCCAGACCCCGACCCGCATCGCGCCGCCGCGGACCGGGACGTCGACGGTCCGGTAACGCTTGCTGTCGGTCTTCGGGCCGGTCATCGATGTGCCGCCGTTCTCGCGTCGGGATATGTCCCGGCGATCATGGCCGATCCTCGCCGGGCGGTGCCAACGGAGGCCCCTGATCAACGTCAGGAATCGAAGGGCAACGAGAACGACGAGTCCTGCAGGACGACGGTGATCCCTTCACCGAGCGCCGACCACACCTCCACCCGCACGACGCCACCGCGCATCTCGCCGAGTTTTCCCTCGCTGGAGAGCAGGCCGACCGCCTCGGTGTAGTGCTCCGGGCCGGGCAACGGGTCGGTGGCGAAGTACCTGTACGTCTCCACCCGGTCCCAGCTGCCGTCGCCGGTCAGGTCGAAGGACAGTCTGGTCTGCGCGGCGGAGCCGATCTCGCGTCCCGCGTCGACGGTGAGATCGAGGGCGCCCATCCCGCCCGATGGCATCAACCAGACGTTCGACGCCTCGAACACCACCGGCCGGTACGGCGTGCCGTCCCTGGTCTTACCGCCGGACGAGGCGAGCTCGACCCCGGCGGGCGGGCTGACGTCCGGGCGGAGCGCGCCGTCATTCCAGGGGTGGAGCAGCGGGCTGGACGGCACGGCGGGCCGGGTCGGCGGCGTCGTCGCCCTCGTCGTCGGCGTCGGCTTCGGAGGTCGGGCCGGTGGAGCTGCAGTCGACGGCCTGGATGTGGTGGAGTTGGTGCGGGAAGCACCCGTGGCCGGTGACGGTGAGGTGGGTCGCGCCGAAGGTGAGGTCGACGCGTCCCGCGCGGCCGCCATCGGCAGCGGAGCCGCCGCGGAGCCGCAGCCGGCCGTGGTGCAGAGCAGTGCCCCGTAGACCACCGCCGCGACGCCGACGGCCATGAAACGACGGGCACCGGCGCTGGACACCCAACAACCGTAACCGGATCGGCCCAGTGACCCCGCTGCTCACATGCCCAGGTGTACGGCGAGACGGAAAACGGGGCGGGCCTGGTGGGCCCGCCCCGTTCCCGGATGCGATCGCCCGGATTCCGGGCGGGTGTTCGGCGTCGCAGCATGTTACTGCACAGCATGTTACTGCACAGCGTGTTACTGCACAGCGTGTTACTGCACAGCGTGTTACTGCACAGCGTGTTACGGCAGAGCGTGTCGCTGCGGCGCCGGACGGTTCAGTGCAAGGTCACTTGACGGTGGCCTTGGCGCCGGCCTCTTCCAGCTTCGCCTTGGCGGCCTCGGCGGCCTCCTTGGGAGCCTTCTCGAGGATGGCCTTGGGGGCCGCGTCGACGAGGTCCTTGGCTTCCTTCAGACCCAGACCCGAGACGAGCTCGCGAACGGCCTTGATGACCTGGACCTTCTTCTCGCCGGCCGACTCGAGGATGACGTCGAACTCGTCCTGCTCCTCGGCAACCTCAGCGGCACCGGCGGCCGGACCGGCCGGACCGGCAACGGCGACCGGGGCGGCGGCGGTGACGCCGAAGGTGTCTTCGAACTGCTTGACGAACTCGGAGAGCTCGATGAGGGTGAGCTCCTTGAAAGCGTCGAGCAGCTCGTCGGTGGTCAGCTTCGCCATGATGGGCGTCCTTTCACATCTGTTGCCCGGCCGAGGTTCTCGGCGGAACGGGCGGGATTTCTGGTGGGGGGCGGATCGGACCAGGGACTGAGCCGACCGGTGATGCGGGTCGGATCAGGCCTGGGCGGCCGTCTCCTCGGTGGTGTCTTCGGTGCTCGCGGTCACCGCGGTATCTGTCGCTGCGGTTGCTGCCTCCGCGGTGTCGGCGCCCTCGGCGGGAGCCTCCGTGGAGACCGCCTCCGGGGTCGTCGACTCGTCGGCGGCGGCGGCACTGTCAGCACCTTCGGCGGGAGCCTCGGCGGAGACAGCCTCGTCGCCCACGGCGGACGCGTCCGCCGCGACCTCGGTGGATGCCGCCTGCGGTGCGTCCAGGGATTCCCCGTCGGCGATCCGCTTCTCCTGCAGCGCCGCGGCAAGCCGCGCCACCTGGGAGGGCAGTGCGTTCAGCACGATGGCTGCCTTGGTCAGGGTGGCCAGCATCGCGCCGGCCATCTTGCCCAGCAGCACCTCGCGGGACTCGAGGTCGGCCAGCTTGTTGACCTCGCCGGCCTCGATGGCGCGGCCGTCGAGCAGCCCGCCCTTGATGACCAGCAGCGGGTGCGCCTTCGCGAAATCGCGGAGCGCCTTCGCGGCGTCAACCGGCTCGCCACCGATGAACGCCACCGCGGTCGGTCCGACGAACAGGTCGTCGAGCCCGGTGACCCCGGCATCGGCAGCTGCCCGCTTGACCAGGGTGTTCTTCGCGACGGTGTATTCGGTGTCCTTGCCCAGTGACCGGCGGAGCTCGGTGAGCTGCGCCATGGTCAGACCGCGGTATTCGGTGACAACCGCGGCGCTCGAACTACGGAACCTGTCCGTGATCTCGGCGACCGTTGCGACCTTTTCGGCCTTCGGCATGCGTCGCCTCCTTCCATGACATCTTCAGTCGTATCGGTGCGGCAACTGCCGGCACCGTCCACCGGGACACGAGCTCTGTCCAGGCCCGGAAACGACGAACGCCCCGCGCGCAGGCACGGGGCGGAAGATTGGCGGCCCCGAGGGGCGCCGGTCTGACCTCGTCCTCCTGCGTGGGCCGCCCGGACAAATCCGGAACCTTCACCCGATGGTCTGCGCGAAGCAGGCATGCGGGAGCCGACGGTCTTCGGTGGATCAGGGTTCACTGTACGTGAGGCTGTCGGCTGTGGCCAAATCGCGGCCCTGACCGGATCCTCCGCTGTCCGGGGCCGTTGACTGCACCACTCCCTCGCGATGACGCTGCCGGGAGGCGTCATGCCCCAGGCAGTGGTTCACCCGACGCCGGCACTCGAGTCCGAACCCCGCGCGCTGCCCACCCACCCCGGAAACAACCGAACCGCCGCAACCCCTGACGGTTGCGGCGGTTCGTGTGCGGGTACCGGGTCGATCAGACCTCTTCGGTCTCCAGCAGGTTCCGGGTGCGGGCGGGATCGACCAGGATGCCGGGGCCCATCGTCGTGGCGAAGGCAACCTTCTTCAGGTAACGACCCTTGGCCGCGGACGGCTTGGCCCGCAGGACCTCGTCGAGGGCGGCGGCGTAGTTCTCCACCAGCTTCTCGGTCGGGAACGACACCTTGCCGATGACCATGTGCAGGTTCGCAGCCTTGTCGACCCGGTAGTTGATCTTGCCGCCCTTGATGTCGGCGACGGCCTTCGTGACATCGGGGGTGACGGTGCCGGTCTTCGGGTTCGGCATCAGGCCACGCGGCCCGAGGATGCGGGCGATGCGTCCGACCTTGGCCATCTGGTCGGGGGTGGCGATCGCGGCGTCGAAGTCGAGCCAGCCGCCCTGGATCCGGGCGATCAGGTCGTCGGAGCCGACCGCGTCAGCGCCGGCCGCTTCGGCCTCGGTGGCCTTGTCGCCGACGGCGAACACGATGACCCGGGCAGTCTTGCCGGTGCCGTGCGGCAGGTTGACGGTGCCGCGGACCATTTGGTCGGCCTTGCGGGGGTCGACGCCGAGTCGCATGGCGACCTCGACGGTAGCGTCCATCTTGCTCGGGGACGTCTTCTTGGCCAGTTCGGCGGCCTCGAGCGGCGAGTAGAGCCGCTCGCGGTCGACCAGTTCGGCGGCCTGCCGGTAAGCCTTGCTGCGCTTCATCTTGTGTCTCCTGGATCGTTGTGCCGGAGCGGCGTCTGGCCACTCCGGGCGGAGGTCGTGGTTGCCGCGGGCCGCGCTCGGCCCTCCCACGTGGTGCTGGTCACTGCAGGTGCAACTGCTCTGTCCGTGCTAACTGCGTGTCGGGCTGCCCTTGCCCTTGTGCGCTCGGGCGGCCGGCGTTGTTGATCATGGCAACCCTCGCGCTCCGGCCGGCGTGTCACACCGGATTCGTGCGAGTTTCGTCATGATCAACGACTGGCGGGGGGTGGGTCCGCTGTCATCCGGAACCGGGGACGCAAAACCCATCAGTCAAAACCGTCAGTCGATGACGGTGATTCCCATCGACCGGGCGGTGCCGGCGATGATCTTCGCCGCGGCGTCGATGTCGTTCGCGTTCAGGTCGACCTGCTTGAGCGTCGCAATCTCGCGAAGCTGGGCGGTGGACACCGACGCGACCTTGGTCGTGTGCGGGGTGCCTGACCCCTTCTCCACGCCTGCAGCCTTCAGCAGCAACCGGGCGGCCGGCGGCGTCTTCAGCTTGAAATCGAACGTGCGGTCTTCGTAGATGGAGATCTCCACCGGCACGACGTCGCCGCGCTGCGACTCGGTCGCGGCGTTGTAGGCCTTGCAGAACTCCATGATGTTGACGCCGTGCTGGCCGAGCGCCGGACCGACGGGCGGTGCCGGGTTGGCCATGCCGGCCTTGATCTGCAGCTTGACGATGGCCGCAAGCTTCTTCTTCTTCGGGGGCATTTCCCTTGCTTCTTTCCTCTTGGAGCGGACCCGGGCAGTCAGGTAACCGGGCGGGTTGTCGGTCCGGCACGTTCACTGCGAACGGGCCGGGATCGGGTCAGATCTTGGCGACCTGGGTGAACGAGAGTTCGACGGGGGTCTCACGACCGAAGATCGACACCAGCACCTTGAGCTTCTGGGCGTCGGCGTTGACCTCGTTGATCGTCGCGGGCAGGGTCGCGAACGGCCCGTCCATGACAGTGACCGACTCGCCGACGGAGAAGTCGACCTCGGTGCGGGTGGGTGCGGCCCCGCCGGGGGTGCTGGCCACAGCGGCCTTCCGCGGGGCGGTCGGGGTCAGGATCTTGACGACCTCGTCGATCGACAGCGCCGACGGCCGCTGGGCGGTGGCGCCGACGAACCCGGTGACGCCCGGGGTGTTCCGGACCGCGCTCCAGGAGCCGTCGGTCAAATCCATCCGGACCAGGATGTAGCCCGGGTAGACCTTGCGCTGGACCTGCTTGCGCTGGCCGTTCTTGATCTCGGTGACCTCTTCGGTCGGGACCTCGATCTGGAAGATGTACTCCTCCATGTCCAGCGACTTGATCCGGGTCTCGAGGTTGGTCTTGACCTTGTTCTCGTAGCCGGCGTAGGAGTGCACGACGTACCAATCGCCCGCCGCCCGCTTGAGCGCCGAACGGAGTTCCTCGGTCGGGTCGACCTCGGCTTCTTCGACGACCGCATCCTCGACCACGGCTTCTTCGACGACGTCCCCGTCGGTCACGGCCTCTTCGACGACGACCGTTTCTTCGACGACAACCGCATCGTCATCGGCAGCGGACTCATCGGCGACTGCCTCGCCGACCGACTCGATCGCGTCGTCGATCGCGGCCGACTCCGCCGCCGTGTCGTGCTCGACGGACGGATCGGACTCCTCGCCGGCACCGGGGGCGGTGACGATGGTGGTCTCCTGGCCGTCGGTGAGGACGAGGTTGCTCAGCGGTTCCTCCTCGGGGGAGGAATCCGGGGTATCGACATGGCTCGACACGGTTGTACTCGCTTCCTGGTGCTGTCTTGCTCTTGTGTTCGGTTCCGGCCGGTGGTGCGCCGGACCGTTGTCCTTGGTTGTCGAGGCTGTCATCGGAGTGGCGGCCTCGCGGGTGGCGTTCCTGTCGTGCGACGTCAGCCGAAGACCGCCAGCACACCCTTCGCGAACAGCAGATCCAGGACGCCCACCAGGGCGACCATGAAGACCAGGAAGGCGATGACGACGATGGTGTACGTGACCATCTGGTTCTTCGTCGGCCAGATCACCTTGCGGAGTTCGGCCACCACTTCCCGCAGGAACCGGGAGAAACGGGCGAAGATGTTCGGCCGCTTGACAGCGGTGGCTGTCGCGCGCTTGGGCGTTGCCGCCCCTTTGGCTTCCGAGACGCCGGCCCGCGCTGCCGAACGCCGCGCCGCCGCACGCGCCGACCCGGCGGTCACCGGGCTGGAGCCGGCCGGGGTGGACCCAGAACCGGGAACCAGATCATTGCCCAGATCGCCTTCCGCGCCGGAGTCGGTGTCGCCGGCCGGTGTCACGTCGTCGGACGCCCCGGGTGCGGTCCGCGCCTTCTTCTGCCGGTCACCGACGACCGCGTCCGATCCGTCAGCGGCCTCGTCCGACGGAGAACCGACGACGGGCTCCTGCCCGTCGTCGCTCACCCCGTCGCGATCGTTGCTCACTCGTTTACGTCCTCACGTCCTCGTGGCCGGCCGCCGGAACCGGTGACCGCCTTCTGTTCGGTGTACTGCAGGGGCGACAGGACTTGAACCTGCAACCTGCGGTTTTGGAGACCGCTGCTCTGCCAGTTGAGCTACGCCCCTTTGGCCGCGGATGGCCGGCGAGCCGGCAACGTTGGCCAGAGGAACCCCTCTCGCAAATCCGGGATGTGCCCACTTCACCCGACACACGGGCAAGCGACAGCACACCCCAGAACGACCAGTGTAAGCCACCCGGGCCCCCACCGACGAACTCGCCGTCCACAGCATCCGGGTCGCCGTCGGGGCCGGCAAAGCCCCACCCGCCGATCCGGAACGAGCGGTGCGTGCCACGATGAAGCCATGAGCATCAACGCACCGGACGGCACCGTCGCCGACTTCAGCCAGGCACCCGTCGACGCCAGCCAGCAACGCAGGATCTCGGTCCGCATCGGCGGTATCGCCGAATCCGCGACGCTGGCCGTCGACGCGAAAGCGAAGGCACTCAAGGCCGCCGGCCGGCCGGTCATCGGCTTCGGCGCCGGCGAGCCCGATTTCCCGACACCGGACTACATCGTCGAGGCTGCCGTCGCCGCGTGCCGGGTCCCGGCGAACCACCGCTACAGCCCGGCGGCGGGACTCCCCGCTTTGCGCAAGGCGGTTGCCGAGAAGACGCTGCGTGACTCGGGTTACGAGGTCACCCCCGACCAGGTGCTGATCACCAACGGCGGTAAGCAGGCCGTCTACCAGGCCTTCGCCACCCTGCTCGATCCCGGTGACGAGGTGCTGCTGCCCGCGCCGTACTGGACCACCTATCCGGAGGCGATCGCCCTCGCCGGGGGCGTCAGCATCCCGGTCGTCGCGACGGAAGAAGCCGGTTACCTGGTCACCATCGACCAGCTCGAGGCCGCCCTCACCGCGCACACCAAGGTGCTGCTGTTCTGTTCGCCGTCCAACCCGACCGGCGCGGTGTACCCGCCGGAGCAGGTCGCCGCCATCGGCCGGTGGGCGGCCGAGAAGGGCATCTGGGTGGTCACCGACGAGATCTACGAGCACCTCGTCTACGGCGACGCGCAGCATGCGTCGATGCCGGTGGTGGCACCGGAGATCGCCGACCGCTGCATCGTGGTGAACGGCGTGGCGAAGACCTACGCGATGACGGGCTGGCGGGTCGGCTGGATGATCGGCCCGAAGGACGTCATCAAGGCCGCGGCCAACCTGCAGTCGCATCTGACCTCGAATGTCTGCAACGTCGCCCAGCAGGCCGCGCTGGCCGCGGTCACCGGGTCGCTCGACGCAGTCGCCGAAATGCGCTCGGCGTTCGACCGGCGGCGTCATCGCATCGTCGAACTGCTCGACGCCATCCCCGGCGTCAGCTGTCCCGAGCCGCTCGGCGCGTTCTACGCGTATCCGTCGGTGACCGGACTCATCGGCAAGTCGTTCGACGGCGTCCGCCCCCAGTCCTCCGGCGAGCTGGCCACGCTGATCCTGGAGAAGGCGGAGGTGGCGGTGGTGCCGGGCGAGGCGTTCGGCACGCCGGGGTACTTCCGGCTGTCCTATGCACTGGGCGATGACGACCTGGTCACCGGGGTCACCAGGATGGCGGAGTTCCTGGCCACCGCCACGGACTGAGCAGGGCGCGGACCGAGCACGGCGCAAACCGGACCGAGCGAAGCAGGACCGAGCTCAGTCGAGCACGACCAGCATCCGTGCCTTGCCCAACACGGTCTGGCCATTGAACTTCGCGGTGATATCGATGCGGGCGGTCCGCGCTTCGGTGTCGAGCGCACCGACAACGGCGGTCAGCTCGACCTCGGCACCGAGGTCGTCGTCCGCGACGACGACCGGCCGGGTGAACCGCACCTCGTACTCGCGGACCTTGCCGGGGTCGCCGATCCAGTCGGTGACGATGCGACCCGCCGAGGCCATGGTGAACATGCCGTGCGCGATGACGTCCGGCAGGCCGACCTCGACGGCCACCCGCTGGTTCCAGTGGATGGCGTTGAAGTCGCCCGCCGCGCCGGCGTATTGGACGAGTTGCTTGCGGGTGACCCGGTAGGTCAGGGGCGGCAGTTCGTCACCGACAGCGACGCTGGAGAAGGTCGGGGCCACGGCAGGTTGGGTCACAGCGGGCCGGGTCGCCGGAGGTTGGGTCGCCGCGGCGCTGGTCATGCCGCACCCCTCGCGACCAGCGTGCCGAGTGCGGTGCACACCGGGTTGCCGTCGGCGTCGGTGACCTCGGTGCGCAGGGTGACGACGTCATTGCCCGCCATCACCCGGACCTGGTCGACGTACGGCGTGGACGTCAGTTCATCGCCGGCGACGATCGGCCGGTGGTGGATGAAGCGCTGGTTGCCGTGCACGACGACATCGAAGTCAAGGCCGAGGGCAGGGTCGAACAGCAACTTGTCCTGCGCCTTCATGATGACCGCGATGGCGAAGGTCGGCGGCGCGACCACGTCGGGGTAGCCGGCACGGCGCGCGGCATCCCGATCGCGGTACAGCGGGTTGTCGTCGCCGATGGCGCGCGCGAACTCGCGGATCTTCTCGACCCCGACGCAGAACGCCTCGTCGTACGGGAATGCCTTGCCGACGAACTCGTGATTCAGTGCCATACCCGGCGGTTAGCGGGTTTCCTTGTGCTTGCGATGGCACTTGCAGTTGGGGCAGAACTTCTTGATCTCCAGCCGATCCGGGTCATTGCGCCGGTTCTTGCGGGTGATGTAGTTGCGGTGCTTGCACTCCTCGCACGCCAAGGTGATCTTGGGGCGGACATCTGTGGCGGCCACGGTAGCTGCCTCTTTCTCATTTGCAGGTGCTCGGACGGTCGGCTGGTATTCGCCGTCCGCATCGGTCGACCGCCCGGAGGCGGTTGGTGCTACTGGGTAGCGGTGGCCGGACTTGAACCGGCGACACAGCGATTATGAGCCGCTTGCTCTGCCAGCTGAGCTACACCGCCTTGCGGGCCCAAACCCGTGATGGCCAACGACCATGCCGGCGGCTCTATTCCACCCGCCGCCCGCCGCCGTCCGAGCCCCTTTACGGAATCGAACCGTAGACCTTCTCCTTACCATGGAGACGCTCTGCCGACTGAGCTAAAGGGGCCTGTACTGCTGACACCGACAGCAGGCACATGGTTCCGGTTCCGGCCCAATCCGCCCGCTGACAGCCTGGGCAACTCTACCCCAGCGCACCGGAACCACGAAAACGAGCACCGCGGCGCCCTGACCGCAGGGCTGTCCGGGCCGTCAGCTCATCATCCGCAGCACATGCGTGGTTGATGAAGGGTCGTAGATGCTCACGGTGCGGGCCTGGGTCCATGCATCGAATTTGTCCAGCGCCATCGGCCGGGCGATCAGGTAGCCCTGAGCCTGGTCGCAGTGCATCTCCCGGAGCGCATCGCGGGCCGCTTCCTCCTCGACACCCTCGGCCACCACCCGCAGGCTCAGCGAATGACCCAGATCGACGATCGCCCTGACGATGGCCAGGTCGGACAGGTCGGTACCCATGCCCAGCACGAACGACTTGTCGATCTTGATCTCGTCGATCGGCAAACGCCGCAGGTAGGCCAGTGACGAGTAACCGGTGCCGAAGTCGTCGACGGACAGGCCGATCCCCATCGAGTGCAACTCCTGCAGGATCGGCAGCGAGTGCTCCGGATCCGCCATCACGCTCGACTCGGTGATCTCGAAGGTCAGCAACTCCGCCGGCACCTCGTGCCGGGCCAGCGCGTCGGCCACCATCTGCGAGAAGTCGTCACCGAGCAGGTTGCGCACGGACAGGTTCACCGCCGCGGTGATCCGGATACCCTGGGCGGACCAGTCCCGCAACTGGCGTAGCACCAGGTCCAGCACATGCCCGAGCAGGATGTCGATCGACCCGGTCGCCTCGATGGCCTCGACGAACTCGACCGGCGAGACCAGCCCGAACTCCGGGTGCATCCAGCGGACGAGGGCCTCGACGCCGACCAGCTGACGCTTCTGCAGGTCGATCTTGGGTTGGTAGTGGACGATGATCCGGCCCTGCTCGACGGCCTGCCGGAACTGGGTGACGAGCTGGAAGCGGCGCCGGTAGACCTCTCCCATGCTCGGCCGGTACATCTGCAGCGACTCCTGCTTCGCCTTCGCGGCCAGCATGGCCATCTCGGCGCGCTGCAGCAGCGTGCTGGGATCGATCGCACCGTCGAGCGCGGGATCGGAACCCTCGACCGTGCCGAGCACCGGGGCGGCGTCCACGAACGCGATGCCGACGCTCGGCTGCGGGTCGACCTCGATCCCGTCGAGCGAGTAGCCCCGGCCGACGGCAGCAAGGATCTGGTGCCCCAACGCCATCAGCTCGGTCTCGGGCATCGCGTTGACCAGCACCGCGAACCGGTCCGCCTCGATCCTCGCGACCGGCCGCGAGTCGCCGACGAGGTCGACCAGCCGCTCGCCGGCCATCTTCAGCAACCGCTCGCCGCGGTCGTGCCCGAGGGCGTTGTTGACCTGCGAGAGGACGTCGAGCTCGACCAGCACGATCGCGCTGCCCCAGCCCTGACTGATCGCCGCCTGGCCCTCGACGTTCAGGCCCTGCCGGTTGCGCAGGCCGGTGATCGCATCGTGGTACGCCTCGTGGCGCAACGTTTCCAGCAGCCGTAGGTTGTCCAGCGCGGTCGCCACGTGACCGCTCAGGGTCTCCAGCAGCTGCAGATCCTGGTCGCGGAACCGGCCCCATCGACTCAGCCGGTCACGGACCTCCAGGTAGCCGCGGTCGCGGTCGCCGGAGCGCAACGGGACCACCAGCACATCCCACGCCTTGCGCTCCAGCAGAGCATTCAGCACGGCCGGGCTGGGACTGCGGTCGGTAGAGGCGCGTGCACGGCCGGTGGTCCGCGCGGTCGCCAGCAGCGGGTCGTCCTCGTTGACGGCCGGCTCGTCGAGAACTCCGTCCGGTCCGAGCGCGAGCGTGCGGGCCTCGTTGTCGCCGTCGTTGAGCCGCAGCACCGCGACCTCGGCGTTGAGCTGGTCCCTGACCTGTTCCAGCACGCCACGCCAGTCGTCGGTGGACGAGGTCACCCTGGTGACCTGGCGGCCGAAGCTGTACATCCGGGTGAGGTCCGCATGCTGTCGCAGGAACAGGAAGTAGGTGCGGTACAGGACGGCCAGCACGGCGGCCATCGCGATGCAGACGATCGGTCCGTAGAAGCTACCGTCCGTTCCGGCGGTCCAGACCGTGTAGCCGACGAGCGCGAAGGTGACGATCGCCGCGGCGGACAGCATCGACCGGCCGACCACCCTGCCCAGCGGCTCGGCCGGGCCGAGCAGCCGATAGGTCAGGCCGACGGCGACCGCGGACAGCAGGGCGCCGGCCAGCACGCCCAGCGACACCCCCAGGTAGCGCACGCCTTCCTGGGTCGTCCTGTTGCCATCCGTGACCAGAAGCATGACCAGGGCCGCGGCGCCTGTCTCGACGGCGATGAAGGACAGGTTGACAGTGATGTTGCGCAGGCTGTCCCGGCGCATCAGGAAGACCAGCGCGCCCGCCGCGATGTGCGTGACACCCACTGTCCAGGCCGGGAGCACCAGCAGGCCGACGACCATCGGTAGTTCGGAACCGGTGACGAGGAGGGTTTCGCGGCGCACTTCGATCTGAAGCGGGAACAGCTCCCCCGCCAGGAAGGCGGCGAGCAGGACGATCGACCCGAAGATGAGCAGACTCGTCGGTCGTTCCGGCGCCGTCGATCCGAGCTTCAGCGCCGGGAACCACAACGCCGCCGCCAACGCGAACATCAGCGCGGCGACGACAGGAAAGACCTGATTGCCCGCGAACTTGCGTCGGGGCTTCTCGGCCTCGACCAGCTGGACCGTCAATGGGAAGGCCTTCTCGCTCGATGGAACGGCATTCGGGCGCGCATTGCATCCGTTATCACGCTGAGCGCCTTGACGGCGCGTCATCGTCTACGGAGCGTAGCCCCAGTGGGCAGGAAAAGAGACGCCCGCAGTGCTCAACGTCCCGCACGCAGGGTGACCGGACGCCGCCGGTCACCCCGAGCCGCCGCTGCACGCAACGGCCGGTCGCCTGTTTGGCCTATTCATACCTTTCATCCCGAATTGTGGTGGCGGGGGTGACTCAGTGGCAGCAAGTCGGGACTTTGGTCACTGTGCGGCGGGTCGGACCGTACCTACCTTCGGAAGCACCACAGCACCAATGACCGCTTCATCGACAACACCGTATCGATGACCACCGACAGCTGACCAACGCGTTGTTCCGGTTCTGCCGGTCGGCGCCGGCGAGTCCACTTCCGCGTTCGAAGGGAGCCAGCACATGGACCCACAGGAAAGGACCAGAGTCAGCTGCCCGCTGGACAAACCGTGGTGCACCGACCACGAACTGCTCGGTGCCGGCGACGAGTGTGTCGCGCTGATCGCCACCATCCCGTTGGCCGACGGCACCGGCGTCCGTACCGCCCATCGGGACGGTGACGCCATCCTGGTCTCGGTGCAACAGTTCCCCGGCGAGCCGCCGAGGGTCGAGGTCGAAACGGCGAACACCACGGACCTGGACGACATCCACTGGTGGACCGCCGACGAGGCCGAGGCGATCGCCATTGCCCAACTCGAGGCCGTCCGCATCGTCAAACAGGCGAGCCGGGTCCTCTGACGCGATCAGCGGGTCCCCGCAGAGGGAACCCGCTGATCGTCATCGGCGTGGCAGGTGAGGGATTCGAACCCCCGTAGGCAATGCCGGCTGATTTACAGTCAGCTCCCTTTGGCCACTCGGGCAACCTGCCGTACAACCCGGCGAACGACGTGTCGCACTCCCGGGCCCGCACAGCCTACAAGGCCGCAGGGCCAGCGCCGAATCGGTGCTCGACACCCTCCCGTCAGCCCGCCGACGGCCGCCCGACAGGCTCCGGGCGGCCTCTCGACGGGCTCTCGAGCGGCGTCCCGACGGCCGCCGATCCTGCCCATCCGACATCGTGCGAAGCTCGACACTGTCGATGGACGGGTGCCCCGTCACGACGATCCCACGATTTGCAAGGAGGCAGCAGTGGCAGACCCCTCGTTCGACATCGTCAGCAAGGTCGAGCACCAGGAGGCGGACAACGCCCTGAACCAGGCGGCGAAGGAGTTGTCCCAGCGGTTCGACTTCCGCGGGACGGACACCACGATCGTCTGGGCCGGCGAGGACGGGATCACGATCACCTCCAGTACCGAGGAACGCTGCGTCGCGGCCATCGATGTGTTCAAGGACAAGTTGATCAAACGCGGAATCTCGTTGCGCGCCTTCGAGATCGGCGAGCCGGCAGCGTCGGGCAAGACGTACAAGGTGACCGGGAAGCTGATCCAGGGCATCGCCTCGGACAAGGCCAAGGCGATCGCCAAGAAGATCAAGGAATCCGGCATCAAGGGCGTGCAGGCGCAGATCCAGGGCGACCAACTGCGGGTGTCCGGCAAGAAGCGCGACGATCTGCAGGCGGTGATCGCGATGCTCAAGGAGTCGGACGTGGACATTGCGCTGCAGTTCACGAACTACCGGTAGCTCACCCCACTCCCCCGCGATCGGGGATCAGGGGTCGGGATCGGGGATCAGGGATCGGACACCAGGGCTGACGACGGCCCGGCGGGAGCTCACGACGGGCGTCACGGACGAGTTCCTCGCGGCGGGCGCGAGGGGGTTCCCCGGCGGCAGTCGAGACACTGTCCGCTGATCGGCCGACCGTCGTCATCAGGTCGGAAAGGTCGGTCGGGCCGCCAGCTCCGATGACGAGGTCGAAGCGGGCTTCGTCACCGCCGTCCAAGATGACAACCGCATCACCACGACCGCCACGAACGCCGGTGACGTTCGCGCCGAGGCGGTACGCGTGTTCGGGCAACCGCGACTTGAAGTGCTCGTAGAGCAGGTCCCACGACAGCTGTGTCTGGGGCGTGCGGTCGCGGCTGAGCACCCGCCCCGACCGGTCGAGAGTGAATCGCTCGAAGGCCTCGACGCCGACGCTCCCGTCGACGTGGATGCCGACCGCGCGGGATACGTCGAACAGTTCCTGCTGTGCGACGAGACCGGCTCCGCGTCGGGAGAGTCCTTCTCTGGACCGCTCGTAGACGGTCACGGCGTGTCCTGGCTCTCGCTGCGTGAATCGAACAACACCAACAACCTGGTCAGTGCCGTCACAGCCAAAGTGCTGCTTCGTCTCGAGCGTTTTGCCGAAGCGGTCGAGGTGGCAAATCGCATCATGGACGACGCGTCGTAATCCCCCAACCGAACCGGACTTCCTCGCCCGCGCCCACCGGCATCGGGGATTTGCCAATCTCGGGTTGAACGACCACGCCGGGCCCGAAGTGATCTGCAGCGAGCACTCGACCTGCTCGAGGGTCACGAACGACCCGAGATCCAAGAGGCGTTGGACGCTTTCGAACACCCTTGAGAAGGCAGAGGAGCCAGCGCCGTGGCCCGCGTGGCCTCCTCGTCACCGTGCTCTGTGTACGAGGGGACTATTCAGCGATGAAGGCGAGGAGGTCCTGGTCGAGAGCCGCCTGATAGTAGGTCTTGGACGAACGGCCGTGACCGCGACGGTCGTGCGCGATGGCCCGATACCCGTTGTCGGCGAGCAACTTGACCTCGACCTGCCAGGCGTCCGAGGACAGCGGCCAGCCGTGGCTCAGGATCACGACGGGTCCTTGGCCCTTGTCGGTGTAGTAGATCTCGGTTCCGTCTCGGGTGGTGATGTAGGGCACCGCCTGTCTCCTTCGGTCGGTGGGTGGCGACGAGCCGACGTTATGGCCGGGCGATCGCCAGGAGAACGGACGAATGACGACACTCGTCCGACGTCCGTCGAATCGCCTCCCGGAGATCGCCTATCGTCAGGCGATGGCCATCGGTCCTCTTCCGTCCAACGACCACCGCTGACCAGCCCGGGAGCGGACGGGGCCATCGAGGCGGGCCCCATCACGGTGGGTCCCATCACGGCCGGAGGTTGAGCGTGCGCCGGGGATTGACGTTCGGCGCCACCGCCTACCTCATCTGGGGCCTGTTCCCGCTGTACTTCCCGCTGCTGCAACCGGCCGGCTCGCTGGAGATCCTCGCGCACCGGATGGTCTGGTCGCTGTTGGTGGCGTCCATCCTGCTGACCGTCGTCCGCGGCTGGCGCGCCATCAGGGACACCCCACCCCGGGTGTGGGCGCTGGTGCTGGCCGGTGCGGTGCTGATCGCGATCAACTGGGGCATCTACATCTGGGCGGTGAACAACGGGGCTGTCGTCGAGGCGGCCCTCGGCTACTTCATCAACCCGCTGGTCAGCGTCCTGATGGGCGTACTGATCTTCCACGAGCGGCTGCACGTCACCCAGTGGGTGGCCGTCGCGCTCGGCGCGGTGGCCGTCGGCGTGCTCGCGGTGGCGGGCGGGACGGTGCCCTGGATCGCGCTGAGCCTCGCCGCTTCCTTCGCGTGCTACGGCCTGGTGAAGAAGGTGGTTCCGCTCAAACCCACGGCCTCACTCACCGCCGAGGGGATGATCCTGGCGCTGCCCGCCCTCGGCTACCTGACCTACCTGCAGTTCCACGGTGCGTCGAGCCTCACCGGCAACGGCGCCGGGCACGTGCTGCTGCTGGCCAGTTCGGGCGTCGTCACCTGCGTGCCGCTGTTGGCCTTCGCCGTCGCCGCGCAGGCGCTGCCGTTGTCCGTGCTCGGCCTGCTGCAGTACCTGACGCCGATGGCGCAGTTCCTGCTCGGCGTGCTGTGGTTCCACGAGGCGATGCCGCCGTACCGCTGGATCGGCTTCACGCTGGTCTGGGGGGCCCTGGCGGTGCTGTCGTTCGACGCCCTGCGCGGTGCGCGGAACAGCAGGACGGCCAGGGCGGCACAGCCGGTCAGCCCACCGAGTGCCGCTCGAGGAAGGTGAGCACGTCGGTCTGGTCGACGCCGGGGAAGACGCCCGGTGGCATTGCGGCCAGCAGATGCGAGTGCACCCGAGCGGACGGCCAGGCACTGTCCCGCCAGCGCTCGGCCAGCTCGACCGGCGGCAGTGAGCAGCACGCCGGGTCCGGGCACCGCGACTTCGAGCGCTCGGACGTTTCCCGGCCGCGCATCCACTTCACATCCGCATACGGCACCCCGACGCTGACCGAGAACACCCCGGACGGCGTCCGGTCGACAACCGCGGTGCACCAGTAGGTGCCCGACGCGGTATCCGTGTACTGCTGGTAGGCCGACGACAGATCCGGCCGGTCGAACACCACCCTGGCGGTCCAGTACCGACAGACCCGCTGGCCCTCGATGGCGCCGGTGGCATCGGTCGGGAAGTGCACGCCGTCGTTCTCGTACGCCTTGTAGATGACGCCCGACGACGAGATCCGCATGAAATGCACCGGCAGGTCCAGGTGCCGGGTCGCCAGGTTGGTGAACCGGTGGGCGGCCGTCTCGTAGGACACCGCGTAGGCGTCCCGCAGATCCTCGATCGCGATGTCCTTCGCCGCCTTGGCATGCCGGAGCAGGGTCAGCGCACCACGTTCCGGGATCAGCAGCGACGCGGCAAAGTAGTTGATCTCCACCCGTTGCTCGAGGAACTCCGAATAGTCCTGCGGCACAGCATGACCCAGCACGACATGGCCGAGTGCCTGCAACGCGAGCGATCGCGAATCGTGCTGGCCCGCGTCGGGCTGCGGCAGGTACACCACCCGGTTCGCCAGATCGGTGACGGTCCGGGTGGACTCGGGCAGGTCGGTGGTGTGCACTAGTCGGAACCCCAGGTGGGCGGCCAGCCGATCCACCACCGTCCGGGTGATCGGCCCGCCCGCGTACTTGGTCGCCGTGAGCAAGTCGGCGGTGACCTTCTCGATGTCGCCGAAGTAGTTGCCCTGCAGGCGCATCCGCTCGCGGAGCTCCGCGTTCGCCCGCCTGGCCTGCTCAGGTGTCGCGGCCCGCTCGGCCTGCATGGTCGCCATCGCGCGATGCAGGCCCACCAGCGACTCCAGCGCCTCGGTCTGCAGCCGCGGGCCGGGCCGGACGGCCGGGATCCCCAGCGCCTTGAAGGTGTCCGTGCGCTGGGCCTTCTCCAGTTCGATCTCCAGCGCTGCCCGCCGGCTCGGCGCAGCAAGGGTCAACAGTTCGCCCAGGCTGCTGCCGAGTGCGGCGGCGAGCGCGGTCAGCAACGAGAGCTTCGCCTCCCGTTTGCCGTTCTCCACCAGCGACAGTGCCGACGGGCTGATCCCGGCGTCCGCGGCCACCTCGGACAGCGTCCGGCCGGACGCCTTGCGCAGATGGCGCAACCGCCGGCCGATGGTCAGCGGGTCCGGTGCCGCGGTGGTGTCGGTCTCCAGCGGGGCCAGGTGCGCCGCGGGCGGGCGCAGACCCGTCCCGGCGACCTCACCGCGTGGCGGCGGGCCGGTGACCGGACGCGTCTTCTTCACCGCCGCTGCGGAGGACGGGGCGGTGGTCGCGGTGCCGTTACGCCGACCCGACATCCGCTGTGGCAGGGGCTGTCCCGTTGCGGGCGGCGCCGGGTGATGCAACTCACGCACCCGTGAGGGCGCCTTTAGGCCCTTTGCAGAGGCGGTATCAGTCATTGCTCCACGATAATGCAAGAACTGCGTTTCTTCACGGTACGGGGGCGTTGAGTAACGCCGTTCTTGAACACACAGTTAGCTGAACGCCAGCTAATTCGGTGCAGTAACCACCTCAGCCACGGAAAGGACGGCCAACGATGACCGCCACGTTGGAACCCACCACCACTGCCAGCAAGGCCCCTCGTTCGCCATCGCGGACGTCGGACCAGGCGGCCCTGCTCCGGCAGGAGTGGGCAGACGACTCGCGCTGGTCGGGCATCGAGCGCAGCTACTCCGCCGAGGATGTGCTGCGGCTGCGGGGCACCGTGCAGGAGGAGTTCACGCTGGCCCGGCGCGGCGCCGAACGGCTGTGGAATGCCTTGCAGACCAAGAAGTTCACCCGCGCCCTGGGCGCGCTGACCGGCAACCAGGCCGTCCAGATGGTCCGTGGCGGCCTGGAGTCCATCTACCTGTCCGGCTGGCAGGTCGCGGCCGACGCGAACCTCGCCGGCCAGACCTACCCGGACCAGAGCCTGTACCCGGCGAACTCGGTGCCGGCCGTCGTCCGCCGGATCAACAACGCCCTGCTCCGTGCAGACCAGATCGACCACTCCACCGGCAAGACCGGAACCGATTACCTGGTGCCGATCGTCGCCGACGCCGAGGCCGGTTTCGGCGGCCCGCTCAACGCCTTCGAGCTGATGAAGTCGATGATCGCCTCGGGCGCGGCGGGCGTGCACTGGGAGGACCAGCTCGCATCGGAGAAGAAGTGCGGCCACATGGGCGGCAAGGTGCTGATCCCGACCTCGCAGCACGTCCGCACACTGAACGCCGCCCGGTTGGCCGCGGACATCTCGAACGTGCCGACGCTCGTCATCGCCCGGACCGATGCGCTCGCCGCCGACCTGCTGACCAGTGACGTCGACGAGATCGACCAGCCGTTCCTCACCGGTGAGCGCACCGCCGAGGGCTTCTACCGGGTACGCAGCGGCATCGAGCCGGTGCTCGCCAGGGCCAAGGCCTACGCGCCGTACTGCGACTTGATCTGGGTGGAGACCGGCACACCGGACCTCGGCCTCGCCCGCGAGTTCGCTACCGAGCTGCACAAGGAATTTCCCGGAAAGAAGTTGGCGTACAACTGCTCTCCGTCGTTCAACTGGAAGTCGGCGCTGTCCGATGCGGAAATCGCCACCTTCCAGGACGAACTCGGCGATCTCGGGTACGCGTACCAGTTCATCACCCTGGCCGGCTTCCACGCGCTGAACCACTCGATGTTCCACCTGGCGCAGGGCTACGCCCAGAAGGGCATGACCGCCTACGTCGAACTGCAGGAGGCCGAGTTCGCCGACGAGGTTGCCGGCTACACCGCCGTCAAGCACCAGGCAGAGGTCGGCACCGGCTACTTCGACAAGGTGGCCTCCGCGCTCAACCCGGAGAGCGGGACGCTGGCACTGGTCGGCTCCACCGAGGAAGAGCAGTTCCACTGATCGTCGGTCGTGGTTGATCCGGTGGGCGGGTGACCGCCCGCCCACCGGGTCGCCGCCGGCTCCGCGGCACGACCGCAGCACAGCACGGCTGAAACACCGCACAACGACAGCACCGCAGAACGACAGCACCGCAGAACGACAGCACCGCAGAACGACAGCACCGCAGAACGACAGCACCGCAGCACCACCACCCACCCGCAGTACCAGCAGCACCCCCACCCACCCGCCACCCGCCGCAATGTCGCTGTCCCAGGAGGCATCCCATGTTCGACCCACCGAAGCTGCCGAAGATCAAAGGCTCGATGCACCCCCGCTTCGACGAGATCCTGACCCCCGAAGCGCTGGCCTTCATCGCCAAGCTCGACGGTGCCCATTCCGGCCGCCGCGCCGAACTGCTGCAGGCCCGGCGGGAGCGCGGCAAGCGCATCTCCGCCGGTGAGCCCGTTGACTTCCTGGAGAGCACGGCGAAGATCCGCAGCGATGCCGGCTGGAAGGTCGCGCCGCCGGCGCCCGGCCTCGTCGACCGCCGCTGTGAGATCACCGGCCCGCCGACCCCGAAGATGACCATCAACGCGCTGAACTCCGGCGCGAAGGTGTGGATGGCCGACTTCGAGGACGCCACCGCGCCGAGCTGGTCGAACATCATCGGCGGCCAGATCAACCTGTACGACGCGATCCGCGGCAACCTCGAGTTCACCTCCGAGGACGGCAAGGAATACAAGGTCGGCGAGGTCACCCCGACGATCGTCGTCCGGCCCCGCGGCTGGCGGCTCTGCGAGAAGCACCTCAGCGTTCACGGGCGGCCGCTGCCCGCCGCGCTGGTGGACTTCGGGCTGTTCTTCTTCCACAACGCGCAGAAGCTCATCGACAACGGGGTGGGTCCCTACTTCTACCTGCCCAAGCTGGAATCGCACCTCGAAGCGCGGCTCTGGAACGACGTCTTCGTCCAGGCCCAGGCACTGCTCGGCATCCCGCAGGGCACCATCCGCGCCACCGTGCTGATCGAGACCCTGCCGGCCGCCTTCGAGATGGAGGAGATCCTCTACGAGCTGCGCGATCACTCGTCGGGCCTGAACGCCGGCCGCTGGGACTACATCTTCAGCTACATCAAGACCTTCGCGCACCGCGGTGACGAGTACGTGCTGCCGGACCGCTCGCAGATCTCGATGACGACGCCGTTCATGCGCGCCTACACCGAGTTGATGGTGTCGACCTGTCACCGGCGCGGTGCGCACGCGATCGGCGGGATGGCGGCGTTCGTGCCGAACAAGTCCGACCCGAAGGTCACCGAGCAGGCACTGGCGAAGGTCAAGGCGGACAAGGAACGGGAGGCCGCTGACGGCTTCGACGGCTCGTGGGTCGCCCATCCGGGCCTCGTCCCGACCTGCATCACGGCGTTCAACGAGGTGCTCGGCGACCGGCCCAACCAGCTGGACAAGCAGCGTCCGGACGTGCACGTCACAGCGGACGACCTCATCGCCGCCGGCCGTACCCCGGGCACCGTCACCCTCGCCGGCCTGGGAACCAACATCGCCGTCGCGTTGCAGTACCTGACGGCCTGGGTGAGCGAGCAGGGCGCGGTCACCATCGACAACCTGATGGAAGACGCGGCCACGGTCGAGATCTCCCGCACGCAGGTCTGGCAGTGGCTGCACCACAAGACCAAGCTCGCGGAGGGACTGGTCGTCACCCCGAAGCTGGTGCATGAGCTCGTCGACCACGAGGTCGACCGGCTGCTCGAGCTGGCCACCGACGACCGCGGTCGCCGGCATGTGCGCGAGGCGGCCGACGTGTTCGTCGAGGCCGCCATGGGTGACGAACTGCCCGGGTTCTTCACGCCGTACGCCTACGTCCGGTATCTGATCGACCGGCCCCTGCAGCTGCACGGACCAATCAAGCCCGAAGACCTGCGGATGTCCGAGCGCGTCCCGCGCGACGAGGATTCCCGCCAGCGCGTCTGACCTCCCGGGTGGGGAGTGGGTGGACGGACAACGGCCCCTGGGCGATCAGCTGATCGCCCAGGGGCCGTTGCCGTTCTCCTGTTCACACCTCCCGGGGACCACGCCTCTCCGGGACCAGGCCTCTCCGGGACCACGCCTCTCCGGGACCAGACCTCTCCGGGACCAGGCCTCTCCGGGCCGCTGTCCCGGCGCGCCCGTTACCGCTGGGCGCCCGCCGCGTCCAGCGTCGCAACCTGCTCAGCGGTCAGCTGCAGGTCGGCCGCCGCTGCGGAGTCGCGCACGCTCTCCGGTCGGCTCGCACCGGGGATCGGGATGATCACCGGTGACCTGGACAGCATCCAGGCCAGCGTCAGCCGCTGTGGGCTGACACCGAGCTCGTCGGCCAGCTGCTGGAACGGTGTGTGACTGTCGCCGAGCTTGCCGGCGCTGCGGATCCCGCCGAGCGGGCTCCACGGCAGGAATGCGATTCCCAGCTCCTCGCTCAACCGCAGTTCCGGCTCGCTCGACCGGAAGGCCGGCGAAAACTGGTTCTGCACGGAAACCAACCGGCCCCCGAGGATGTCGTTCGCCAAGCGGATCTGCTCCGGGTTGGCGTTCGAGATGCCCGCCATCCGGATCTTGCCCTCGTCGAGCAGGTCGCGGATCGCGCCGATCGAGTCGGCGTACGGGGTCGAGGGGTCGGGCCGGTGGAACTGGTAGAGCCCGATGGCTTCGACGCCCAGCCTGCGCAGCGACTCCTCGGCCGCCCGCTTCAGGTACCCGGGTGATCCGTTGGTGGTCCAACTGCCGTCACCGGGGCGTAGATGACCGCCCTTGGTGGCAACCAGGACGTCGGACGCGCCGGCGCCGTAGCTCGACAGCGCCTCTGCGATCAGCGACTCGTTGTGGCCGACCTCGTCGGCGTGGATGTGGTACGCGTCCGCAGTGTCGATCAGGGTGACGCCGGCATCGAGCGCCGCGTGGATGGTCGCGATCGACCGCTCGCGGTCCGGCCGACCCTCGATGGACATCGGCATGCCGCCGAGCCCGATGGCACTGACCTTGCGATCGCCTATGGTGCGTGTCTGCACGGTTCTCCTCTGTGTTGTCACCGGTGTGTCGTCATTGGTGCGTCGGCCTGCGAAGCCGTCCCTAGGGCACCGGGTCGCTGTTCGCGGCGGTCCGAGTCGTTCGGCACCGTACGGACCTTCGTTATCACGAAACGGCTTTCCGGGATCGCGGGCGCCCGATTCAACCGGACGGCGAGGTTCTGGTCGGGAACTTCATACGTGATGTTCCCGGCGAGCAGCCGTACCGCCGTACGCAGAACCGCCAGCACGGCCCACTCCCCGGCACACCTGTGTCCGGTTGCGAAGTCGCCGCCGCCCTGTGGGATGAAACCGAACGGGTCCGGTTCCCGGTCGCTGAAGCGCGACGGGTCGAAGGAATCCGGCGCCTGCCAATTGCCACCGAGGTCGACGTCGAGGTGGTCCGTGCCGTAGAGGTCGAGGATCACCCGCTGACCAGCCGGCACCTCGTGCCCCTGCCAGCTGAAGCTCTCACGAGCCTTCGCCACCACCGCCGGGAAGAACGGGTAGAACCGCCGCACCTCCTGCACGAAGGGTTCGACGTCGCCGTCATCACCGGCGCTGAGTCGCCCGCGCCACTGCGGATGCTCGTGCAGCGCCAGAGCGGCGAAGACGATGAACCGGTCGATCGCGACAATCGGCCGGATGACGTTGAGCACCTCGGCGGCGGCTGTTCGCGGGTCGAGCACCCGGCCGTCCACATCGCGATAGGTGGCGATCGTGTGCAGGGGCGAACCCTGCCCGGGGATCGACTGCGCGTGCATTCTCTGCTGCTCGACGAGACCGGCCAGCCAGCGCTCCGTCCGGCTTCTGGCGATCCGGCCACGCCAGTATCTGCGCCCCACTGAGCCAGGTCCCTCGATCAATGCGCGCAACTGCAGGGTGCGCCGCCGCACATCACGCTCGGGCAGCGGGATGCCTGCCCATCGGCAGGCGGCGGCGCACAACATCTCGCCGACCTCGTCGAAGAGCAGGATCCGAGACTGCTGCTCCCAGGACGGCGCCCGGTGATGCCATTGGCGGGCGAACTCCTCGGCGATTCCCTCCGCCTTCTCGGCGGCGAGAATGGACAGGAACATCGCCTTGCGCCGGTGGTGCGCCGGTCCGTCGAGGCCCTGCACGGTGCCCCGGCCGACCAAGGTCTTCTGCAGTAGGCCCGGATTCGCGCCGTGCCGCTGCAGTCGGTCGCTGTAGAAGACCTTCGCCGCCTCAGCGCCGCGGAGCACTGTCACCGGAACGCCGAGCAGCCGGAACTGGGCGATGTTTGCCGCCGCCCGGTCGCATTCCCGAGACAAGAACTCGTAGCCGTCACGGAGCAACCGGCCGGGTCGACCGGGAACCAGGGATCGCACGGTGGGCACATGGCCTCCTGTTCATCGTTCGGCGTCGGCCGCCCGGGCGGGGCGGTTCGACGAACGCGACATCCGGCGCCCCCCGGTGATCGAGGCGCTGATCGGCGCAGTCCAACCCTCTGTTCCCCGGGTCGGCGGAGGCTGCACAATTCAGCCACGATTCGACCGGGGCGGACCGCTACCAACCCCTCGCGAAAAAGAGGTCGGGCGGGAACATCCGCCGCGAGGGTGTGGTTACATCAGTCGACGGTCGCCTGGACATGCCCCGGGCCCCAACAAATATTGTCGTTTCGAACGACCACTCGCCGAGAGGCGCACTGGCAGGCGATCGTCGCGAAGGCCACTGGGAACATGTTCCCGGTGGCCTTTTCGCTCTTTGCCGCACAGGATCGATCCTGTTGGGCCCGTCACGATCAGCGTGACTCGCCGACGACCGGGGAACTGAACTCCACTACCCTGGCAATCACCGAGTTAGTCCACCCTTACCGACACCGCCCTTACCGACAGCGCCCTTACCGACACCGCCCTTACCGACACGGAGACCCTATGGCTACCTCCCCCGATACACGCACCTCAGCACGATCGGCCAACGGTGCGCCGGCCACCGGCACCGGAGCCGCTGCATGAGTGCGTCCACGGAGCGGATCCCGACAGGCGCCGAAGGCTTTCAGACGAGGCTGCTGCACGAACTGCAGCCCGTCGTCGAGGAGAACCTCAACCGGCACATGGCCATCGCCAAGGACTGGCAGCCACACGATTACATCCCGTGGAGCCGGGGCCGGGACTTCGCGTTCCTCGGCGGCGAGGACTGGGTTCCGGAGGACTCACCGCTGGATCCCGTTGCGAAGACCGCGATGGTGGTCAACCTGCTGACCGAGGACAACCTCCCCTCCTATCACCGTGAGATCGCCACCCGCTTCAGCCGGGACGGCGCCTGGGGCGAATGGGTCGGCCGCTGGACCGCGGAAGAGGGCCGGCACGGGATCGCGTTGCGTGACTACCTCGTGGTGACCCGCGGCGTCGACCCGGTCAAGCTCGAAGCACTGCGGATGGAGCACATGACCGCCGGGTACGACTCCGGCGAGAAGTCCGCCCTGCAGGCCGTCGCCTACGTCTCGTTCCAGGAACTTGCGACCCGGGTCTCGCACCGGAACACGGGTGCGGCGACCGGCTGTCCGATCGCGGAGCAGTTGCTGGGCCGGATCGCGCAGGACGAGAACCTGCACATGATCTTCTACCGCAACCTGGTCCAGGCGGCGCTCGAACGCGCCCCGGACGAGACGATGTCGGCCATCCGGGACGAGGTCGTCGGTTTCACGATGCCCGGTGCCGGCATGACGGATTTCCAGCGGAACTCGGCGACCATCGCAAAGGCAGGCATCTACGACCTGCGGCTGCACCACGACGCGGTGATCCAGCCGGTGCTGAAGTACTGGAAGATCTTCGACCGCGACTTCGGGCCCGCCGGTGAGCAGGCCAGGACCGAACTCTCCGAGTTCCTCGTCAACCTGGACGCGCAGGCGACCAGGTTCGTCGAACAGCGCGAGCGACTGCGCGAGCGCCAGGCGGCCCGTTCCTCGCGCTGACCTCGGCTGCGACACTCTCGTCAGCGGTGGCCGGGTGGGATACCCGGCCGCCGCTGTTGTGGTTTCGGGCAGCGGTTTCAGGCCGCGGTTGAGGGCAGCGGTTGAGGCCGGTGTTTTCGCGTCAGCGGTTTCAGGCAGCGGTTGCGGGCAGCGGTTTCGGGGCCGGTGTCTTGGCGTCACCGACGTGCGGCGGGTGTTTCGGCCTCGTCTTGTCAGTGCGTGCGGGCGATGACGAACCGCACCAGCGAGGACATCGCGTCTCGCGCGCTCGACTCGGGCAGCAGCTCGAGTTCGCGCTGCGCCGACTCCGCGTACTTCGTCAGCGTCGCCTGTGCAGCGCGCATCCCGGGTGAGCAGCTCAGCAGCTCGACCGCCTCGTGCAGGTCGCCCTCGGACGCGATCGGTCCGGACACCAGTGCCCGCAGCCGCGGATCGGAGGTGGGATCCGCGAGGGTGTACAGCACGGGAAGCGTCCGAACGCCCTCCCGCAGGTCGGTGCCGGGGGTCTTCCCGGAGTCGGTGGACGAGATGTCGATGATGTCGTCGGAGATCTGGAAGGCCATGCCGACGGCCCGGCCGTACCGGCGCAGTGCCGCCGTCTGGTCCTCGCGGGCTCCTGAGAACATCCCGGCATACCGCGCACAGGTGTCGATCAACGCGGCCGTCTTCTCGTCCAGCACGCGCAGGTGATGGGTGATCGCGTCCTCGCCGGGAGCCGCACCGACGGTTTCCCTGGTCTGCCCCGTCACCAGTTCGGCGAACGTCTCGGCGATGATCCGAACGGCATCGGGGCCGAGTCCGGCGACCAGCCGGGACGCGTGCGCGAACAGGAAATCACCCGTCAGGATCGCGATGGAGTTGTCCCACCGGGCGTTCGCCGACTTGGCCCCACGGCGTAGGTCGGCCTCGTCCATGACGTCGTCGTGGTACAGCGTCGCGAGGTGGATCAACTCGACGACGGCGGAGGCGATGATGACCTCTTCCGCCTCCGGGTGCGGACCGACACCGGCCGCCACCAGGGTGAACAACGGACGGAACCGCTTGCCGCCGGCGTGCATCAGGTGCGATGCGGCCTCGGTGACGAACCCGAACTCGCTGATCAGTTCTCGCTCGAGCAGATCCTCCACCCTGACCAGCCCGGAGGAGACCCTGGCCGACAGGCGCGGGTCGGCCAGCTCGATGCCGGCGAGGATGGTAGGGGCGTTCACACTGCCGAGCCTATGTCAGCCATCGACGTGCCCGGTTCCGATTTTGATGTCAGCAACACCTCGACCTCACGACGGACCTCACGACAGCATCGGTAGCGGCACGGTCAACCAGTCCAGCGCCGGCCCGGGGAACAGGCCCAGGCCGACCGTCACCAGCACGGCGACCGCGATCACGATCACCGTCAACACACCGGGAACCACGACGAACGGCGCCCCGGTGCTGGCCGGACTGGATCCTGCGGCGCTCGCACCAGCCGGGCTCGATCCTGCCGCGCCAGCGCCGGCAGCCGACCCTGCGGAGGCGGCGCCGACCGTCACCCGCTCCGGGGTCGAGAACTGACCGGCCGGATCCGCGAAGTACATGACGACGACGATGCGCAGGTAGAAGAACGCGGTGACGGCCGTCGCGACCATCGCCAGCACCACCAGTCCGCCGAACCCGGAAGCCATCGCCGCGGAGAAGACACTGAACTTCCCGATGAATCCGGCGGTCAGCGGGATTCCCGCGAAGGACAGCAGGAACAGGCTCATGGCCAGCGCCAGGAGCGGGGACCGCTTGGCCAGCCCCGCCCAGTCCGACACGTGCGAAGCCTCGCCGTCGCCCTTGCGGACGACTGTCAGCACCGCGAACGCACCGATGGTGGCGAACCCGTATGTCAGCAGGTAGAACAGCGTGGCCGACGCACCCTGCTCGGACATCGCCAGCACGCCCAGCAGGATGAAGCCCGCATGTGCGACGGACGAGTAGGCGAGCATGCGCTTCATGTCGGTCTGGGTGATGCCGATGACGGCGCCGATCACCATCGACGCGCCGGCGATCACGCCGAGCACCGGCTGCCAGGTCCAGGTCATCGGCTCGAGCGCGACCATGCACACCCGCAGCATCGCCGCGAAGGCCGCGACCTTCGTGCAGGACGCCATGAAGGCGGTGATCGGGGTCGGTGCGCCCTGGTAGACATCCGGCGTCCACAGGTGGAACGGGCCGACGGAGGCCTTGAACAACAGCCCGACCAGCACCAGCGCGAGGCCTCCGAGCATCAGCACGTCACTGCTGTCGCCCGCCCTCGCCTGCGCTGCGATCGCGGCGAACTGGGTGGAGCCCGAGTACCCGTACAGCAGTGCCAGTCCATAGACGAAGATCGCCGAGGTGAAGGCGCCGAGCAGGAAGTACTTCACGGCGGCTTCCTGCGAGATCAACCGGCGCCGGCGGGCGAGCCCGCACAGCAGGTACAGCGGCAGGGACAGCACCTCGAGGGCAACGAACAGCGTCACCAGGTCGGTGGCCGCCGGGAAGATCGCCATGCCGGACACCGCGAACAGGGCCAGCGGGAAGACCTCGGTCTGCATCGGGGCGGCGACCTTCGCGGCCGCCCGGTCCCGTGCCGAGCCGACCCGCGCCGCGGCCTGGGTGACGAACGCGCCACCCGGTTCCGACACCCGGTCCGACATCAGCAGCACCGACGGCAGCGCCAGCAGCAGCAGGACCGTCCACATCACGTAGGTGCCGCCATCGACGGCGAGCGCACCGTTGAAGACCACGCCGTAGTCGTCCTGACTCGCGCCCCAGAGCGTCCAGCCGAGGGCGGCCGCGATGATCACGAACGCAAAGATGGACTGCACCCGGAAGCGCAGCCGGCGCGGCAGAAAGGCCTCGAACAAAATGGCGATCACTGCGCCGGTCAGCAGGATCAGCACCGGGGCGGTCTCGCTGTAGCTGATCGCCGGAGCGACGATCGGGTCCGTCGGCGCACTCACCAGGGTCGAGAGGGAATCCATCAACTGCCACCTTCGATGGGAGCGTCAAGTGCGGGCGGCGGGTTGGTGTAGCCGACGTCGACCATCGTGCGTTCCGCGGTCGGGTTGATGACGTCGAGCACCGGCTGGGGATACACGCCCAGGAGCAGGATCAACAGCACCAGCGGCGTCACCACGGCGATTTCCCGCGCGGTCAGGTCGCCGAAGCGCGCACGGATCCGGCTCCGCTCGTGCGGCGCCTCCGCGGTGGAGTCGCCGGTCGGGCCGGCCCCCTCGGGCTGCAGCGCCGGGCGGTGTGCGCCGCCGGTCAGGGCAGGGGCGCCGGCGGTGACCGGGACCCGATCCCCACCACTGCCGGTGCCGCCGTCGCCAGGGCCACCGCTTCCGCCACGAGGGCCGTCATCGAGGCCGAAGTTGTCGAAGTCGTCACCACGGTGGGCGCCGCCGAGAACGGCGACACCACGGACCGGACCCGTCATCATGCGCTGGAAGATCCAGAGCATGTAGACGGCGGCCAGCACGATGCCGATGGTGGCAACCGTCGCCCAACCCGGGTAACGGCTGAAAGTGCCGATGAGCACGAGGAACTCGGAGATGAACGAATTGGTGCCGGGGAGCGCGACGGTCGCGAGAGCGGCGATCAGGAAGACCCCGCCGAGAATCGGTGCGACCTTCCATACGCCGCCGTAATCGCCGATCAGCTTCGAGCCGCCGCGGGCGGTGAGCATCCCGACGACGATGAACAGCAGCCCGGTCGCGAGACCGTGGTTGACCATGTACAGCGCAGCGCCGGCGATCGACTGGGTGGTGAATGCGAAGACGCCGAGCGCGATGAAGCCGAAGTGCGCGATCGAGGTGAACGTCACGAAGCGCTTGAGGTCGCTCTGGCCGGCGGCGACGATCGCGCCGTAGATGATGCCCAGCACGGCCAGCAGGATGATCACCCAGGCGAGCTTCGCGCTCGCCGCCGGCAGCAGCGGCAGGCAGATCCGCAGGAAACCGAACGTGCCCACCTTGTCCAGCACGCCGACGAGCAGGGTGCCGGCGCCTACCGGGGCCTCGGTACCGGCGTCGGGCAGCCAGGTGTGCAGCGGCACCAGCGGTGCCTTGATGGCGAATGCGATGGCGAACCCGGCGAAGATCCACATCTGGGTGGACTCCGGGATCTGGTTCGCGATCGAGCGCAGCGTCACCCAGTCGAACGTGCCGGCGCCGAGCACATCGGCGGACGCCACGTACAGGCCGATCAGCGACGCCAGCATCAGCAGGCCACCGAGCAGCGAGTACAGGAAGAACTTGGTCGCCGCGTACGCGCGGCGAACCCCGCCGAACGCCCCGATCAGGAAGTACATCGGGATCAGCATGACCTCGAACATCACGTAGAAAAGGAAGACGTTCGTCGCGGCGAACACCCCGACCATTGCCGCCTGCAGGGCGAGCAGGAGGGCGAAGTAGCCGCCGATCGTGCGGCCGACCGGAAGCTTCTCCTCCCACGACGCACCGAGCACGATGGGCATCAGGACGGCGATCAGCGCGATCATCGTCAGCGAGATGCCGTCAACGCCGAGCGAGAAGCTCACTCCGAACGAGGCGATCCAGTCGACGGAGAACGTCTCCTGGAACGGGACCGCGACCTGCGCCGCCGCTGCTTCGATCGGGGAGCCCATTGACGAGCGATAGGCGATCCACAGGACGATGACGACAAAGAGCTCGACGACCGAGAATGCCAGAGCGGTGAACTTGACGGTTCTCACCGGGGCCCCGGACATCCCGGCGAGGACCAGGGCACCGACAGCAGGCAGCGCGATCAGGGTCAGGAGATAGATGGAATTTGTATTCATTGTTCGACTCCGCGCTCGTTCCGCTCCATACCGACTGCTCGCTCTGGGGTCGCTCCGCGCCTTGGCGCCAAGGCGCCTACGATGCTCACTCCCCCGCGCTCGCGAGGCCTGGCGGCCCTGCGATGCTTTCTTGCTGTCGTCTTCACGCCGACCTCACCACCAGGAGCATCACGATTACGGCAAGCGTGCCGGCGAACATGGACAGGGCGTACGACCGGACGAAGCCGTTCTGCCAATGCCGCCATCGGCCGGACAGACCGCCCAGCGCCGCGGCCGTGCCATTCACGGCACCGTCGATGCCCTTCGCGTCAGCGAACACCGACGCACCCGTCAGCCAAATACCGGGTCGGGCGAACAGGGCCTCGTTGATCGCGTTGCCGCCAACGTCGGCACGGGCCAACGCGACGACCGGGCTGACCGGCATCGGCGCCGCGACCGGCACCGGCCGGCGGCCGATGATCCAGTAGGCGACGAACACACCGAGTGCGACGACTGCCAGCGTCGCCAGCGTGATGACGATCGGGGGGACCGGCGGTTCGGGGTGCTCATACGGACCGACCGACGGGGCGAGCCAGTTCATCAACCGGTCACCGGTGGCCAGGAACCAACCGGCGCCGACCGAGCCGATCGCCAGGATGATCATCGGGACGGTCATCACCGGCGAGGACTCGTGCGGGTGGTACTCGCGGCCGTCGGCCGAGCGGAGTTCCTTCCAGCGCGGTTCGCCGAAGAAGGTCATGATCATCAGCCGGGTCATGTAGAACGCGGTGATGCCGGCGCCGAGCAGCGCGGCCGAGCCGAGGATCCAGCCCTCCGCACCTTCGGCGGCGAAGGCGGCCTCGATGATCGGGTCCTTGGAGAAGAAGCCGGAGAAATACGGGAAGCCGATGATCGCCAGGTAGCCGCAAGCCATCGTGACGAAGGTGATCGGCATCTTGCGGGCCAGCCCGCCGTAGTGCCGCATGTTGACCTCGTCGTTCATGCCATGCATCACCGAACCGGCGCCGAGGAACAGCCCGGCTTTGAAGAAGCCGTGGGTGAGCAGGTGCAGGATGCCGAGCGCGTACACGCCCGCGCCGAGGCCAACTGCCAGGAACATGTAGCCGATCTGCGACACCGTGGAGTACGCCAGGACCTTCTTGATGTCATCCTTCGCGCAGCCGCCGATGCAGCCGACCAGCAGGGTCACCGTGCCGACGATCGCGACGACCAGCCCGCCGTCCGACGTCAGGTCGAAGATCGGCGCGGAGCGGGCGATCAGGTAGACGCCGGCGGTGACCATCGTCGCCGCGTGGATCAGCGCGGAGACCGGGGTGGGGCCCTCCATCGCGTCGGGCAACCAGGCCTGCAGTGGCACCTGGCCGGACTTGCCGCAGGCACCGAGCAGCAACAACAACCCGATGACGGTGACCGTCCCCGGCGACTGCGACGCCACTTCCTCGATCTGCGAGAACACGCCGCTGAACGAGACGGTGCCGGTTTCCTTGAAGATCAGGAAGATGGCCAGCGCGAGGCCGACGTCACCGACCCGGTTCATGATGAAGGCCTTCTTCGCGGCGGTCGCAGCGGCCGGCCGGTCCGACCAGAATCCGATCAACAGGTACGACGCGAGACCGACGCCTTCCCAGCCGGCGTACAGGGTGACGAACGAGTTGCCGAGTACCAGCAGCAGCATCGCCGCGACGAACAGGTTCAGGTACGCGAAGAACTTGCGGCGATCGGCGTCGTGCGCCATGTACCCGATCGAGTAGATGTGGATCAGCGAGCCGACGCCGGTGATCAGCAGCACGAAGGTCAGCGACAGCGGATCGATCAGCAGCCCGAAGTCGATGTTCAGCGACCCGGACTGGATCCAGGTGAACACCGAGACGTCGTGCACCCGATCGGTGGCCGCGTCACCGAGGACGTTCGCGAAGATTGCCAATCCGAGCACGAAGGCCGCGATCACGGTTGCGCACCCGATCAGATGCCCGACCCGGTCCAGCAGCCGTCCGCCCAGCAGCAGCACGATCGCACCGGCCAGCGGCAGTGCGATGAGCAGCACCGACGCGCCGTAGATACCCGTCACTGCCCGAAATCCTTCACTGTGCTCGCTCCACGATCTAGAACTTCAGCAGGTTCGCGTCGTCGACGGAGGCACTCCGCCGACTTCGGAAGATGGACATGATGATCGCCAGACCGACGACCACCTCCGCCGCGGCGACCACCATGACGAAGAACGCGAAGACGATGCCGTTGAGGTTTCCCCAAAGGTTCGAGAACGTGACCAGCGACAGGTTCACCGCGTTCAGCATGAGCTCGACGCACATGAAGACGACGATGGCGTTCTTGCGGACGAGGAAGCCGACAGCACCGATCCCGAACAGCAGTGCGGACAGCACCAGGTAGTGGTTCGGCGTCATCGCGCACGCCCCCCGTCGGCCCGGTCGGCATCGGACAGATCGCCGTCGACCAGGTCTTCGTCCTCATCCGGCCTGCGCGGGTGCTCGGCCGATTCGATCTCGGTCAGGGTCCGGCCGCTGCGGAACCGGCGGGCGACGTTCTCGCTCTCCGACATCTCGACCAGGTCGGACACCGACCCCGGCGCGATCGAGCCGTCCGGCAGCAGCGCCGGAGTGGCGTTGGACATCGAGGTGGCGAACACCCCGGGGCCCGGAAGAGGCGACATCCGGTCGGAACGCATCCGCTCGTGCACCCGCTGACGTTGCGTCCTGCGTTCGCCTGGTGCCTTCTCGACGTGCGTCAGCACCATGGCGCCGGTGGCCGCGGTGATCAGCAGCGCACTGGTCAGTTCGAACGGGAACAGGTAGTCGACAAACAACAGCTCGGCGATCGAGCCGACAGCTCCGCGGTCGGCCAGCGCCATCGCCAGTCCGACCGACTGCTGATCGTCCAACGCCCGCAGCAGACCGGTGACCAGCAGCGTCACGAAGGCGATGCCGATGACGGTGGCGATGATCCGCTGACGCTTGAGGACCTCGAAGGTCGAGTCGCCCGCGTCCCTGCCGGTCAGCATCAGCACGAACAGGAACAACATCATGATCGCGCCGGTGTAGACGATGATCTGCACGAAGCCGAGGAACTCGGCGTTCTGCGCGATGTACAGGCAGCCCAGGCAGAGCATGGTGAGCACCAGCCAGAGCGCGGAGTGCACCGCCACCCGGGAGAACACCATGCCGACGGCGCCGAGCAGTGCAAGCGGCGCGAGCACCCAGAAGGCGATCAGTTCGCCGCCTGAGTCGGTGACCTCCGCGGCAGCTGCCGCGGTGACGGCGAGTGCGCTGGTGATCACGACGGCGTTCCGGTCTGGCTCGCGACCGGCACCGCGGTCCCCGCCTCTTCCGCCTCGGACATCTCCGGGCCGGCCGCCCGAGCAGACTCCGGCGCCCCGACGACAGACCCTTCGCCGACAACCCCCTCGACCCGCTGGCCACTCGGAGCATCCCGGAGCAACTCCGGTCCACGCGCGTAGTAGTCCTCGTGGTCGCCGAGCCGCATCGGGTGCGGCGGCTGTTCCATTCCGGGCAGCAGCGGCGCGAGCAACATGTCCTTGGTGTAGATCAACCGCTGGCGCTCGTCATCGGCGAGCTCGTACTCGTTGGTCATGGTCAGCGACCGGGTCGGGCAGGCCTCGATGCACAGCCCGCAACCGATGCAGCGCAGGTAGTTGATCTGGTAGTTCTTGCCGTACCGCTCGCCCGGGCTGTACCGCTCTTCCTCGGTGTTGTCGGCGCCCTCGACGAAGATCGCGTCCGCCGGGCACGCCCACGCGCACAGCTCGCAGCCCACGCACTTCTCCAGGCCGTCCGGATGACGGTTCAGCTGGTGCCGGCCGTGGTACCGCTGCGCCGGCTTGTCCGGGTTCTTCGGGTAGTCCTCGGTCACCACCGGCTTGAACATGGTGGAGAAGGTGACCCCGAAGCCCTTGACGGGATCAAGAAAGGACATCGTTGCCTCCGGGCAGTTCGTTGGTACCGGACCGTGCTCCGCTGGGGACGGCGACCCGGTGGTCCCCGGTCTGGTCGGTGCGCTGATCGATGTGTGCCGTGCGAATCGGTGCGATGGGCACCTTGAGATCCATCGGCGGGACCGGGTAACGGCCGAGCGGTTCGGAGACCACAGTGGCCGATCCGTCCTGCGCGCGCTCGTCGATGAGCAGCGCGTCGTCTTCGAAGTCCTCATCGTCGGCGGTGCCTTTGCCCGGCCAGGCGATCGCTGCGATCAGCAGCAGCGCGAGCGGTATCCCGACCCAGAGCAGCACCTCGGTGGTGGTGAAGCCCTCCGAGTTCCGCAGCACCCGAACGGCTCCGACGAGCACGATCCAGACCAGCGAGACCGGGATCAGCACCTTCCAGCCGATGGACATGAACTGGTCGTAGCGGATCCGTGGCAGCGAACCGCGCAGCCAGATGAACACGAAGACGAAACCGAGCACCTTGATGAAGAACCAGAGCATCGTCCAGTAGCCGGTGTTCGCCCACGGGAACAGCGATACCGGCCACGGCGCCCGCCATCCGCCGAGGAACAGCGTGGTGGCGATCGCGGAGACGTTGATCATGTTGATGTACTCGGCGAGGAAGAACAGGCCGAAGCGCATCGACGAGTACTCGGTGTTGAAGCCACCGACCAATTCACCCTCGGCCTCGGCGAGGTCGAAAGGCGCACGGTTCGTCTCGCCGACCATGGCGACGCAGTACACGACGAACGAGACCGGCAGGAGCCAGACGTACCAGCCGGGGGTCTGCTGCGACACGATTGCGGCGGTGGACAGGGTGCCGGAATACAGGAACACCGCGACGAACGACAGGCCCATCGCGACGTCGTAGGAGATCATCTGCGCGGCCGAACGCAGGCCGCCGAGCAATGGGTAGGTGGAGCCCGACGCCCAGCCGCCGAGCACGATGCCATAGACACCCACCGACGCCAACGCCAACGCCAACAGAACGCCGACCGGCGGGTCGATCAACTGAAGCGCGGTCTGCTCGCCGAACATGCTGACCTCGCCGCCGACCGGGATGACCGAGAAGATGAGGAAGGCCGGGATTGCCGAGAGAGCCGGCGCCAGGACGTAGACGACCTTGTCGGCCCGCGCGGGGATGATGCCTTCTTTGAACTGGAGCTTCAGCGCGTCTGCCAACGACTGCAGGAGACCGAAGGGGCCGTTCCAGTTCGGCCCGGGCCGGTGCTGCATGCGCCCGACAACCCTGCGTTCGAACCAGATCGCGAACAGGGTCAACAGCAGCAGCATCACCATGACCATCACGGCCTTGACCAGCGACAGCCACCACGGATCGTCGGCGAGCAGCGGCTGGACCGACCCGTCCGGGGCGAGCGGGACGTTCTCGGCGGCGGCGCGGTACGCCGTCGCGATGGTCGAGAATGATGCGCTCATCAGCGTTCCCCTCCTGAGGCGCCGGTACTGCCCTGATCGGTACTGCCCTGATCGAAGCTGCCCTGATCGAAGCTGCCGTGATTCGGACTGCCCTGATCGACGGACCCGGCACCCGGTGGCGGGCCGACCGCGGGAACGACCTGCACGACGTCGGACACCGTCGCGCCGAGCCTGCCGGAGGTTGCCACACCGTCGATGTGCGCCGGCAACCAGACCACGCCGTTGACCATCCCGGTGACGACGAGCGGGAGGGTGATCGAGCTGAGCGGGCCGCGCACCGTCACGGCGTCACCGCTTCTCACGCCCAATGCGATCGCATCGGCAGGCGACAGCCGCACCACGTCGGGCCGGGCGGTGCCCATCAGGTGCGGCTCTCCGTCAAGGCTGCGACCGCCGTCGAGATTCATCCGCCAGGAGGCCAGGACGAAGCCGGCACCTGCACCATCGGCGCTGTTGATCATGGCAGAACTCGCGGCATCGGAGCCCGACACGCCGTTGCCGGCGGAAGTTTCGTCATGATCAACACCGGTGGGGCCCGCGGCGGGACCAGCGGGGCCTGCGGCGGGGAAGGCCGGGCGGGGACCGCTCCAGACACCGAGCCTGGTCATCTCACCGGCCGCGGCCGCGGCGGTCTGCGTGTACAGGTCGACGTCCATCTCGACGCCGAGAGTGTCCAGGATCCTGGCCTCGTCCAGCATGCCGGCCTCGGGCAGGGCGGCGTCGAACGGCCGCAGCCGACCCTCCCAGTTCACGAACGCCCCGGACTTCTCCGCGACGGCCGCCACCGGGAACACCACGTCGGCCAGTTCGGTGACGGCGCTCGCCCTGATTTCCAGGCTGACGACGAAACCGGCGCTGGCTACCGCAGCCAGGGCGGCGGCGGGATCGGGGAGGTCCGAGATCTCCACGCCACCGATCACCAGACCGGCAAGTCCGGGTTCCGCAGGCTCGGCAGCGTCGTCCGCGAGATCGGGCTCGGCGATGCCGACAGCCGCCAGGATGCCGGCGGTGTCACGGCCCGGTGCCTCTGGAATCGATGCACCCCATGCTGTCTCGACCTCTGCCCGGGCGACGGGATCGGCCAGTGGGCGACCGCCCGGCAGCACAGAGCCGATCGCGCCGGCGTCCAGCGCACCGCGCTCACCCGCCCGGCGCGGCACCCACGCGAGCTGCGCACCGGTCGCGTCGACCAGTGAGCTGACGGCGCTCAGCAGGCCGGGGGTCTGGACCGCCCGCTCGCCCACCAGCACGACGGCGCCGGGTGTGCGCAGGGCAGCGCCGAGCCGATTGCGCTCGGCCGCGTCGGGAACACCGGCGTCGGCGAGGGTTTCGCCGGCCAGCCCGGCCAGCACGCTCGGCTCGGTCCCGGGGACCGCACCGACGAGCGTTCCGGAGAGCTTGTGCAATCCCGCGCTGAGCACGGACGACACCGAGAACACGGCGAGGCCGTGACGGGCCGCCTTGCGTAGGCGGAGGAAGAGGATCGGCGACTCCTCTTCCGGTTCGAGACCGACGAGCAGCACGACCGACGCCTTCTCCAGCCCGGCGTAGGTGACGCCGCCGCGCTCGGGGGAGGTGCCGGCGACCCGCGATGCGAGAAAGGCTTCTTCCTCCGCGGAGTGCTCCCTGGCCCGGAAGTCGATGTCGTTGGTGCGCAGTGCAAGCCGGGCGAACTTCGCGTAGGCGTAGGAGTCGGTGACGGTCAGCCGGCCGCCGGTCAGCACGCCGACACCTCCCGAGTCCCGGGCAGCCAGCAGGCCGCGTGCGGCGACGGCCATCGCCTCGGTCCAGGAGGCTTCATGCAGTTCGCCGTCCTCGCCGCGGACGAGTGGGCGGGTCAGCCGGTCGGCCTCACGGACGTACGGGAAGGCGAAACGACCCTTGTCGCAGTTCCACTCTTCGTTGACGTCCGGGTCGGTGCGGGCCAACCGGCGGGTGACGGCGCCCGCCCGGTGGTCGGTGCGCATCGCGCAGCCGCTCGCGCAGTGCTCGCAGACGGTATCGGTGGACACCAGGTCGAACGGCCGTGCCCGGAACCGGTAGCCGGCGGATGTCAACGCGCCGACCGGGCAGATCTGGATGGTGTTGCCCGAGAAGTAGGACTGGAACGGCTCTTCGGAGTTGATCCCGATCTGCTGCGCGGACCCACGCTCGAGCAGATCGATGAATCTGTCCCCGGCGATCTGGTCGGAGAACCGGGTGCAGCGCTGGCACAGCACGCACCGCTCGCGGTCCAGCAGGATCTCGCTGGACACGGCGATCGGCTTGACGAACACCCGCTTCGGGTCGCGCAGCCGGGATACCGCGGAACCGTTCGCGAGGGTCTGGTTCTGTAGCGGGCACTCGCCGCCCTTGTCGCAGATCGGGCAGTCCAGCGGATGATTCAGCAGCAGGAACTCGAGGTTCGAGCGCTGCGCCTTCTCCGCGACCGGCGAGCTCAGCTGGGTCTTGACCACCATGCCGTCAGCGACGGTCTGGGTACACGACGCCTGCGGCTTGGGCATCGGCCGACCGCCCATCTCGACCTCGACGAGGCACTGCCGGCAGGCGCCGACGGGTTCGAGCAGCGGGTGGTCGCAGAACCTCGGGATGGCGATGCCGATCCGTTCAGCGGTGCGGATGACCAGCTCACCCTTGGGCGCGATGACGCTGACCCCGTCGACGGTGAGCCGGACATGCCCTTCCGGAACCGGCTCGGGCTCCGGCGCGGGCGCACCGGCGGGTGGAGTCGCGACTTGAGTCATCAGTGAGCCCCCACGAGCAGACGGGATTCGACGACCGGCGGCGTGCGGCCGGTGACGAGGTCCTCGAACTCGGATCGGAAGTACTTGAAGCTGGACAGGATCGGGGTCGCGGCTGCGTCACCGAGCGCGCAGAACGACCGTCCGGCGATGTTGCCGGCGGCGTCCGCCATCGTGTCGAGGTCCTCGAGAGTGCCGGCCCCCGAGACGATTCGGCGCAGGATCTGCACGAGCCATCCGGTGCCCTCACGGCATGGTGTGCACTTGCCGCACGACTCGTGCTTGTAGAACTCGAGCCACTTCCATACCGCCCACGGCACCGAGACGGTCTCGTTGAAGCACATCAATGCCGTCGTACCGAGCATGGAACCGGCGGCCGCGACGTCGTCGAAGGACAGCGGTACGTCGAGGTGCTCGGGGGTGAAGATCGGGGTCGACGATCCGCCCGGGGTGAAGAACTTCAGCGGGATGCCGTCGAGCATGCCGCCGGCCGAGACCAGCAACTGGCGCAGCGTCGTGCCCATCGGGGCCTCGTACTGACCCGGGTTGGTGACGTGCCCGGACAGCGAGTAGATCTTCGGCCCCGGCGACTTCTCGGTACCCATCGAGCGGTACCAGTCGGACCCGCCGAGCAGGATCGCCGGCACCGAGGCGATGGTCTCGACGTTGTTGACGACCGTCGGGCAGGCGTACAAACCGGCGATCGCCGGGAACGGCGGCTTCAACCGCGGTTGGCCGCGGCGCCCCTCGAGCGAGTCGAGCAGGGCCGTTTCCTCGCCACAGATGTACGCACCGGCCCCGCCGTGCACGACGATCTCCAGGTCGTATCCCGAGCCCAGGATGTTCGTGCCCAGCAGCCCGGCGGCTTTGGCCTCGTTCACCGCGTGCTGCATCCGGCGCATCGCATGCACCGCCTCGCCGCGGATGTAGATCGCGCAGAACGGCGCCCGGATCGCGTACGAGGTGATGATGCAACCCTCGATCAGCGAGTGCGGATCGGCCATCATCAGCGGGATGTCCTTGCAGGTCCCCGGCTCGCCCTCGTCGGCGTTGATCACCAGGTAGTGCGGCTTGGTGTCGCCCTGCGGCAGGAACGACCACTTCAGGCCGGTCGGGAATCCCGCACCGCCGCGGCCGCGCAGGCCGGAGTTCTTGATCAGTTCGGTGAGCCGTCCCGGATCGACCGCGAGGGCGGCCGGCAGCGCCTGGTAGCCGTCGAGCTGCCGGTAGGTGTCAAGGCTCCAGGACCGCGGTGACGCCCACCGCCGGGTCAGCACCGGTGTCAATGGGGCGGCTCCGTCGGCCGGGGTCGGGAATCGCTCGCCACCCGAGGGAGCGGCGCCGCGGAGCGCATCGGCGACCGACAGTGGTCCGCTCGGCTCGGCGGGCGGGGCGACGGCCGGGCTGATCGTCACCGGGATGGGATCAGGTGCCTCGCCGGTGCCCGGGGAGCTGAAGGTGCCCGGGCCGGTTTCCTTCGCCACGGACTGCTCGACGGGCGATGCCGCCGGCGGCGGCACCGCTGCGGGCGCCGGTTCCTGCCCTGCGGGCACCGACGCGTTCGAGTGCGGATCGGCCGGAGTGCTCATCGCTGGCCCCTCATTTCTTCTCCGGCAACGCCGGCATCTCGAAGGAGTCGGGCATCGTCGGGGCACGCTGATCGGTGTGCTCGGCCAGCACCGCGCCGCGCAGCGTCGGCACCGAGGCAGTCGGCGCCTCCACCCGCGACTCGAGATCCGGGTAGATGCCCGCGATCTCGAGTTCGACCGACCTGAAGTCGGTCAGCGGTGCGCCGCGGGTCGGTGATGGCCGCTCCCCCGCCTGCAGGGCCGTCACCAGGTCGAGAGCGCCGTCCGGGGTCTGGTTGTCGAAGAACTCGTAGTTGACCTGCAGCACCGGGCCGTGATCGCACGCGGCCAGGCACTCGGCGTGCTCGAGGGTGATCGAACCGGTGGTACCCGGCTCCCCCGAGGTTTCCTCATGACCGACGCCGAGGTGCTGGGACAGGGTTGCGTAGATCGCGTCGCCGCCGAGCCCGGCACACAGCGCATTCGTGCAGACGCTCACCAGGTGCTGACCGCACGGCGTGCGCTTGTACATCGTGTAGAACGTGGCCACCGCGGAGACCTCCGCGTCGGTCAGTTGCAGCTTGGTCGCGCAGAACTCGACGCCCGGCTGCGAGACGAACCCCTCCACCGATTGCACGAGGTGCAGCAGCGGCAGCAACGCCGACCGGGACTCGGGGTACTTGGCGATGATCTCGTCGGCCCGCGCGTGCGTCAGCTCGTCGAAGACGACCGTGGACGGCAGGAAGACCGGGACACCGATCCGCCTGTTGTGCTCGCCGCTCATCGGTGACACCTCTCGACTCCGCGCTTGTTCCACTCTCTACCGATGGCTCGCTCTGGGGTCGCTCCGCGCCTCGGCGCCAGGGCGCCTGCGATGCTCACTCCCCCGCGCTCGCGGGCGCCGGGGCGCCTGCGATGCTCGTTCGCTGTCGTCATCGGTCCACCCCACCCATCACCGGATCGATCGACGCAACCGCAGCGACAACGTCGGCGATCATCGAACCCTCCGCCATCGCCGGCATCGCCTGCAGGTTCACGAAACCGGGGTCGCGTAGGTGAACGCGCCACGGCCGGGTGCCGCCCGAGGACACCACGTGGCAACCCATCTCGCCGCGTGGGTTCTCGATGCCAACGTAGGCCTGACCGGCCGGCACCTCGAAGCCCTCGGTGACCAGCTTGAAGTGGTGGATCAACGACTCCATCGACTGGCCCATGATCTTGCGGATGTACTCCAGCGAGTTGCCCATTCCGTCGGAACCGATCGACAACTGCGCCGGCCAGCCGACCTTCGGGTCGGCCACCATCACGGGGCCGGGTTCCTCGAGCCGCTTGACCACCTGCTTCATGATCTTCAGCGATTCCCACATCTCGGCCAGCCGGATCAGGAACCGCGAATAGCAGTCGGCGTCTGTCGAGGTCGGCACCTCGAACTCGTAGTCCTCGTAGCCGCTGTACGGCAGCACCTTTCGCAGGTCCCAGGGCAGACCGGCCGACCGCAGGATCGGCCCGGTGACACCCAGCTGCATGCAGGCCTCTAGCGGCAGGATGCCCACCCCGACCATCCGCGCTTTCCAGATCGGTTGCCCGGACAGCAGTTTGTCGTATTCGGGAAGCCGCGACTCCATCACCTTGATGAACTGGTTGATCCGCTCGATCGAGCCTTCCGGCAGCTCCTGAGCGACTCCGCCGGGCCGGATGAAAGCCATGTTCATCCGCAGACCGGTGAGGAATTCCATCAGGTGCAACGCTTCCTCGCGCTCGCGGAAGCCGGCCGTCATACCGGTCAGCGCACCGAGTTCCATGCCGCCGGTGGCCAGGGCCACCAGGTGCGAGGAGATCCGGGTCAGCTCCATCAGGAGCACCCTGATCACCTGGGCACGGACGGGAACTTCGATGCCGAGCAGCTTCTCGACGGCCATGCAGTACGCCTGCTCGTTGAACGCGGGCGAGAGGTAGTCGGCGCGGGTGACGAAGGTGACACCCTGCGTCCAGGTCCGGTACTCGCAGGACTTCTCGATGCCGGTGTGCAGGTAGCCGATGACGGACCGCGCCTGGACGACGGTCTCGCCCTCGAGTTCGAGGATCAGCCGCAGCACGCCGTGCGTCGACGGGTGCTGCGGGCCCATGTTGATGATGATGCGTTCGTCGTTCTCGAACTCGGTCGTCGCGAGAAGTTCGTCCCAGTCGCCACCGGTGACGGTGAACATCCGACCTTCGGTGGTGTCGGTTCCCCGCGCCCTGCGGAGGTTCTCGTCACTGCGGCGGCGGGTCGCCGTGTCCTGCAGATCGGGGTCGAGGTAGTCCTCGGCGAAGGTCGCCGAACCGGTTGCCCGGCCGTCGTTCTCGGTCATGAGTACGTCCTCCGGTGATCCGGCGACGGAATCTCGGCACCCTTGTACTCCACCGGGATCCCGCCGAGCGGGTAGTCCTTGCGCTGCGGATGCCCGAGCCAGTCGTCCGGCATGAGAATCCTGGTGAGACCGGGATGACCGGGGAAATTGATGCCGAACATGTCCCAGATCTCCCGCTCCTGCCAATCGGCTGTCGGGTAGATGCCGACCGCGCTCGGCACGTTGGCGTCGGTGACATCGACGGCCACCTCGAGCCGGATGTGCCGGCGGTACGTCATCGACGTCATCTCGTACACGACATGCAGCCGGCGTGCGACGTTCTCGCCGTAGTCGACGCCGGAGATCGACGAGGCCAGCTCGAAGCGCAGCGACTCGTCGTCGCGGACCGCCCAGAGCAGCGCGGTGAGGTGGTCGCGCGCGACGTAGAAGGTGATCTCGCCGTTCGCGACCGTGGTCTGCAACAGCGCCTGCGGCGGGATCGACCTCTTGGCCATCGCGGCCAGCAGGGCGTCGGCCACTTCGTCGAACTGTCCATACTGGTCGGAACCGCTACTGCGCTCGTCCCTCGCTCCGCGCACTCCTCCGGGCCCACCGTACGGCCGCTCCGCCGGCACGGGGGTGTACGGCTGCCGCACCAGCAACCCGAAACCCGAGGTGTCGCCGGATCCGTGCACGCCGAACATTCCGGTGCGCTCGACGCCGGTCGCCGGCACGCCCACCGGCGCCCCCGAAAGCCCAGTGCGCTCGGACAGCCCAGCTGGCGAGCTCGGGTCATGTAGTCCCTGCTCGGCAACGGATGTCGAGTCGGTGCCCTTGGCGGACGCGTCTTCCGTGGTGCCGGTCGGCTTCTCCCCGGGCGTGTCGACCGAGCTGTGGCCGCCGGCCGCAGTGGTCCCACCCTCCGCAGAGTCGTTGCCACCTGTCGATGTGCGTCCCACCCCGCCGGACGCGGCTGGCGAATCTTCCTCGGGCCGGCTCGGCGGCGACTTTTCCGCCGGCGCTTCGGACGAGTTCTCGGTGCTGCGTGGTTCGGTGCTGCGTGGTTCGGTGCTGCGTGGTTCGGTGCGCGTGGTCCGGTGTCGCGTGGTCCGGTGTCGCGTGGTCCGGTGTTGCGCGGTGCGGTCATGACCGCCCCGCACCGATCTCTTTGGCGGCCAGTGCGTCGATGTTGACCTGCGGGGTTCCGATCGGCGCCGGCAGCTTGCCGTAGCGCACCGAAGATGCCACCAGATCGGTGCGCTGGCCGAGCTTCTCGGCCGCCCGCTTGGCGCCCAGCGGCTCGTCCATGATCTTCGCGTGCAGCTTCAGGATCGCGTCGATGAGCATCTCGGGTCGCGGTGGGCAGCCGGGCAGGTACATGTCCACCGGGACGATGTGATCGACGCCCTGGACGATCGCGTAGTTGTTGAACATTCCGCCTGACGACGCACAGACGCCCATCGACAGCACCCACTTGGGCTCGGCCATCTGGTCGTAGATCTGCCGCAGAACAGGCGCCATCTTCTGGCTGACCCGTCCCGCGACGATCATCAGGTCGGCCTGCCGAGGGGAGGCGCGGAAGACCTCCATGCCGAACCGGCCGAGGTCGTACCGGGGGGCACCGGTCGTCATCATCTCGATCGCGCAGCAGGCCAGCCCGAAAGTGGCCGGGAACAGCGATGCCTTACGGGTCCAGTTGACCAGTTTCTCGACGCTGGTCAACAGCACACCGCTCGGAAGTTTTTCTTCCAGGCCCATGAGCACTGCTCCCTTCTTCGCCTGATGAGCGGATACGAATGGACACTTGTGATGCCGTGGTCGTCGTGCAGGTGTTGCCCGTGGTGCGTGGTCCCGGTGTCACCATCGTCGATGGCACCGTCGGTCAGTTCAGCACAGCGGTCGATCCGCGTCTCGATCAGTCCGCGCCGTCAATCCCAGTTGAGCCCTCCGCGCCGCCACTCGTAGACGTAGACGACGCTGAATGTGACGATGAACAACAGGATCGCGGCCAGCCCATACAGTCCGAGCGGTACGGCGGACTGGGCCCACGGGTAGAGGAAGACGATCTCGATGTCGAAGATGATGAACATCATCGCTGTCAGGTAGAACTTGATCGGGAACCTACCCGCGGTGCCGGCCGGGAGTGGCGTCGGTTCGATGCCGCATTCGTAGGCGTCGAGTTTCGCCCGGTTGTAACGGCGCGGGCCGAGCTTGTCGCTGACGACGGTGACCATCGTCAAGGAGAAGCCGGTCACCAGGATCAGCAGGATGATCATCGGCAGATAAGCACTCAGCACGGCAGAGCCCTCCCCGGGCTAGTCGGACGCCGGCACGAACACACGCTAGACACTGGGCGCCATCCTGGTCAGCGACCGCACGATACGGTCGGCCCAGTCGCCGTCCCGGCTGTCGTACAACCCGGCGAGCAATTTCAGCACCAGGTACATCAGATCCTTGCGCGGCAGCCCCAACCGGGTTGCCGTCTTCATCACTGCCGGCTTCCCGATCAGCGTGGAGAAGATACCGCCAAGGCGGTAGTAAGCGCCCAAGTGGTCTTTCATCGCCGTCTCGTACCCGTGTAGCGCGGCCTCCCGGCTGGGTCCGTCCGGCCGGCCGAGCGCTTGTAGGACGGACTCGGCGGCGAGTGCCGCTGACTCCATCGCGTAGGCGATGCCCTCGCCGTTGAACGGGTTGACTGCACCGCCCGCGTCACCGACGAGCAGCAACCCGTCCGCGTAGTGCGGCGTGCGGTTGAAGCCCATCGGCAGGCCCGCGCCGCCGATGGGTCCGATGGCGTTCTCCTCGCGCAGGCCCCACTCCTCCGGGGTGCCGTCGAGCCAGGTCCTCAGGAGGGTGCGGTAATCGGTCTTGCCGAAGGCCTTCGACGAGTTGAGCATGCCGAGGCCGACGTTCACGGTGCCGTCACCCAGGCCGAAGATCCAGCCGTATCCGGGCAACAGCTTGGCCTTTGCCGGATCGGAGCGATCCCACAGCTCGAGGTGCGATTCGAGGTAATCGTCGTTCGTCCGGCTAGGGCTCTTGTAGTAGCGCCGGACGGCCACCCCGAGGGGGCGGTCGTCCCGCTTGTTGATCCCCATGCCCAGGGCGACGCGCGCCGACACCCCGTCGCAGGCGAGGACCAGCGGCGCGGTGAATTCCGTCGGGCCGTCCTGCGTCTTCGCCAGCACGCCGGTGATCCGGCCGGTGCGCTCGTCGCGGACGGGCCCGGTGACGGTGGTGGCCACCCGCATCCGAGCACCGGCCTTGACCGCGAGAGTGGCGAGCATCTCATCGAAGTCGCGGCGCGGGCGGACGAGACCGAAGTCGGGGAAGTCCTGCAGAACCGGCCAGGGCAGTTCGAGGCTGGTGCCACCGCCGACGACGCGCAGGCCCTTGTTCTTGATCCAGTCCGGCCCGGAGACGTCGACACCGAGAGCGAGGACCTGCTTGACGCCACGCGGGGTCAGGCCGTCGCCGCACACCTTGTCCCGCGGGAACGTCGACTTCTCCAGCAGCAGCACGTCGACGCCGGAGCGGGCGAGATACGTCGCGACGGTGGACCCGGCAGGGCCGGCACCGACGACGATCACATCCGCCGTCCGGTCCGAGTCACTCACCGCGTTCGACAGGCTCATCGCGACCTCTCTGCACACCGTTGGGAGTCGGGCCTGGAAGGGCTGCGACGCGGTCCTTACGGCAGGCAAGCGAGTTTGTGAAAACGTTCACGAGCGCACTTCGCTCTCAGTGTAGGACTCGTCGCGGACCTCGTACACCAAGGGCCACGAACGCCGGGCTGATGCGCGATCCGGTGTCAGTGGCGTGGGCATTCCGCGCACAGGCGTTGCCGGGCCGGCTCGCCGGTGACCGCTCAGTTCGGCCTGCGTACGGCGTGGTGCAGTGCGACGACGCCGAACGTCATGTTGCGCCAGACCACGTCCGTCCAGCCGGATCTCGCGATCACCCTGGCCAGCGAGGGCTGGTCCGGCCAGGCGTCGATGGTCTCCTGCAGGTACGTGTACGCGTCCGGGTTCGACGACACCCGGCTGGCCAACTTCGGCAGCACGTTGCGCAGGTACCACCGGTAGCCCCAGCGGATCGGCGCGGGCCGCGGTCGGGAGAACTCGCAGACCAGCAGCTGACCGTCGGGCTTGGTCACCCGGGCGAATTCGCGGAGCGCGGCGGACGGATCCTCCACGTTGCGCAGGCCGAACGAGATCGTCACGGCGTCGAAGGTGTGGTCTGCGAAGGGCAGATGCAGTGCGTCGCCGGCCACTCTGGGCAACCGAAAATCGGGCTTCGCCGCGGACAGCATCCCTACCGAGAAGTCGGTGGCAACACACCACGCCCCGGTCCCGGCCAGCGCCCGGGTCGACACACCGGTCCCGGCTGCGACGTCGAGGACCTTCTGCCCCGGCAGCAACTGCAGGGCGCGGACGGTGTGCCGACGCCACCGGCCGTCCTGCGCGGCAGACAGGATGGTGTTCGTGCGGTCGTACCGTTCGGCGACCGCATCGAACATCGCGGCGACCTGTCGTGGTTCCTTCTCCAGACCCGCCCTGCTCATCGCACCTCACCCCAACCCATGAGGTCGCAGCCTACCGAGCAACAGGCCCCGTCGTGCTACCGCCGTGACCTCCGTCGTTACCGATCTCAGAGCCCTCACCGCGACCGGGCGACTGCTCCGTCGGACCTGGCGGCGGTGGGCTCGCGGCATGCCCAGGAGCCCGGGCGGTTCCGAAGAGCGGGAGCCGGGCACGCCGGATCAGCCACCAGATCACCGGCACGGCGACCAGCCATGCCACGACGGCGACGAGGCCGATCGACAGCGTGCCGACCGCGGCCGTCCGGCCGGCCACCCTGGCGATCTGCGGGTCCTGCTGGGAGTACTCGACGACGAACTGCTGGCCGAGCGAGAGCAGTCCCGGGTACAGCACGCCGCCCTCCGGCCGGATCGTCGCGCCGGTCGCGTCGACGAACTCGATCCCGGTCCGCAGCGGCGACACCGACAGCACGGTGGCCGTCGCGCTGCCGAGATGGTCGTCGATCGCGTTGTCGTTCGCCCTCATCGCGATCGCAAGGGCGATCATCATCACCGTGACGGCGACGGCCGCGAGCAGCACGCCGCGGGCAGCCCAACGCCATCCGAGGCGGCCGCGCCTGCCTTCGTCCGCCCGCGTCGAGGAGCCGCCCGGTACGGGCCCGGCTGGGGAGTGCGCCTCGGCCGCCACCCGCAAAGTCTATGGCCGCTGCCGGCCGCACCCACCTGCGCGGACCCGCCGGGAAACGGCGGACGTTGCGATCATCACGCGAGGACCGGGCCGGGCGGGCGTAACGGACGACTACCCTTGGCGCTCGTGACTGCCGTGCCGACCACTCGTCTGGCGCTGAGTGCGGTCTCCGAATCGGTCGATCCGGACACCGAACTGATCGATGCGCTCGTCCGGCCGAACGGCACGCTGTGCTTCGTGCACGGCGGGACGGGCTTCGTCGGGTGGGGCGAGTACCAGCGTTTCACCACCACCGGCCCGGACGCCGCGCACCAGATCCAGGATTGGTTCGCAGAGGTCTGCGCAGGTCTGCGGATCGAGGATTCCGTCGGGGTTCGCGGCAGTGGCCCGATCGCCTTCGTCTCACTCGGATTCGACGACGACGACGTCTCGGTCGCCGTTGTCCCGAGCACGGTGCTCGGCAGGGACGGCGAGATCACCTTCAGGACCGCGATCGGGACCGCGCTCGGGTCCGGGCTCGGGACAGAGCTCGGGGCAGGGCGACCCGCCGCGGTGCGTGCGCCCGGCCGGGTCAGTTACGCCGACGCGGACCTCTCGGTCGCCGGATTCACCTCCGCGGTCAGCGCGGCCACCGCCCGGATCCGGGCCGGTGAGCTGCAGAAGGTCGTGCTCGCGCACGACCTCGAGGCCACCACGACCCGCCCGGTCGACGAGCGTTTCCTGCTCCGCCGGCTCGCCGACGCCTACCCGGACTGCTGGACCTTCGCCGTCGACGGACTTGTCGGCGCGAGCCCCGAACTGCTCATCCGCCGCAGCGGCGCGCTCGTCGCGTCGCGGGTGCTCGCGGGGACCGCCTGGAAGGAACACACCGGCGACGCCGTGTCCGCTGGCCTCCTCGGCAGCGCGAAGGACATCGCCGAACACGCGTACGCCGTGCGCTCCGTCGCGGACGTCCTCGCGTTGGCCACCGAGGAGCTCGATGTGCCGGCCAGCCCGGTACCGCTCGAACTCGCCAACCTCACACACCTGTCCACCGACATCGTCGGCCGGCTCGACCAGCGCGCCCCCACCGCGCTGGACCTCGCGGCCCGTCTGCACCCCACCGCAGCGGTCGGTGGCAGCCCGACAGACGTTGCGCGACAGGTCATCCGGGAGCTCGAGCCGATGAGCCGGGGCCGCTACGCGGCGCCCGTCGGTTGGATCGACAGCCGCGGTGACGGCGAGTTCGCGATCGCGCTGCGCTGCGCCCAGATCCACGGCCGGAGCGTGCGATTGATGGCCGGCTGCGGGATCGTCGCCGATTCACAGCCGGAGATCGAGGCACGCGAGGCGCAGATCAAGATGATCCCGATCAGGGACGCTCTCGAGTCTCGGGTCTGACACCCGTCTGTTTCACCCGATAACCGGGAAACACGTGATGATCCGGACTATCCTTCGATGTGCACGTCGGTGCCTGACGGTGTCCGCCGTCCGGCGAATCCGGCGTGGTGGGAGGGGTGCCATGCGCGTCAAAGACGTTCTCGCGATCAAGGGCGGCGCCGTCGCGACCATCGACCCGGAAGCCACCGTGGGTGCGGCAATCAGCGCGCTGACCGGGCATCGGGTCGGCGCACTGGTGGTCACCAAGGACGGGCGGACCATCGACGGCATCATCAGCGAGCGCGACATCGTCCATGGTCTGGACAGCGTCGGGGTGGAAATCCTGACGGTGCCGGTCCGGACGGTGATGACCGCCGAGGTGCACACGTGCAACCCGACCGACGAGATCCGTTCGCTGGCAACGACGATGACGCAGCGGCGATTCCGCCATCTGCCGGTCGTCGCAGATGGCGTCCTCGCCGGCATCGTGTCCATCGGCGACATCGTCAAGATCCGGGTCGACGAACTGGAGACCGAGCAGCAGCAGCTGATGGGGTACATCTCGTCGGCCGGCTGACGTCCGGGATGTGGTGGTGCGTTCCCCGTGCTGCATGCACTGTGCTCGATCCGTTCTGCTGGGTCCAGATGCAACCACTGTGCTCAATCCTCGTTCGCTGACCCGCCGGGTCAGCGAGCAACGGTGACATCCTGTCCGCTGCCCGCGGCTGGACTCCCGGCGACCGCGGCGTTCTCGAGCGCGCTGGTGATCGCTGCCAGCGGATCGCGAGCGGCCAGCTCGTCACGCAGCCGCTCGGCCGACGACCTGAATCCGGGCTCGCTCAGAATCCGATGAACCGCGCCCGCGACGGCCTCGGGGGATGGGCGGCCGGCGCGAAGGTTGATCCCCGCGCCCGACCAGGCCACCCGGGCGGCGATCTCCGGCTTGTCCTCGGTATCGCCGGCGACCACCAACGGCACCCCGGTGGACAGCGCGAACTGGACACCGCCGTACCCGCCGTTCGTCACCATCACGTCGACCTTCGGGAGCAGCCGGTGGTACGGCAGGAAGGCCTCCACCCTCGCGTTGCTCGGCAACTCCTCGCGGAGCGCCTGGGCGGTCGATTCGTCCCCGGTGGTGGCGATGACGAGAACGTCGTCACCGGCGAGCGCCCGGATCGTCGGCAGCAGGAGCGCACCCGGGTCGTCGTTGGCGATCGTCCCCTGAGTCACATGGATGACAGGTCGACCAGCGTCCAGTTCGCCCCACCAGGACGGCGCGTCGAACGCATCGAGGGCGGGCAGCACCGCACCGACGAAGTCGACGTCCGTCCTCAGGTCGCTGCGCGGGTACTCGAAGCCGGGGCCGGTCAGCTGCAGGACCCGATCGGAGAGGCAACTGAAGTCCAGCACGAAGCACGGCAGCGCTGCGACGCCGAGGTCGCGCAGGTGACCCTGGGCGAGGCGCTGGGCACGACCGAAGATCACCCGGGACACCAGCATGTTCAGGGAACGGTTGCGGAGCCGGCCGATCGCAGTTGATGACGGCGGCAGACCGAGCCCGAACGGTGCGGTGTCGCGGCTGGACAGCGGGAGCGGGAGGACGCCACAGATCAACACCGGCGGCCGTGTCCCGTCCTCCTCGAGCAGCAGCGGGAGGACTCCGGTGAAGGCCGTTTCGCTCAACACCGCGTCCACCGGCCCCCGCGACATCGCCGACCGGATTCCCAGGTACTGGTGCGGCATCACCGCGACGAAGTTGTTCTCGACGTCGAAACGAATCCGGCGGACACCGGTGAGTTCCTCGCCGCCGGGAAAGGCGCCTGCGACGTCGCGGTCGTCGTAGTCGGCGCCCTCCGGAAGCGCGAGGTGCTCCATGCCGGCGGCAGTGACGGCGCCGGCGAACCGGCTGCCGGTGAGCATGCGGACATGGTGGCCGGCATCGACGAGATGACGGCCGATGGTGATCATCGGCGCGACGTGGCCGTAGACAGGGGTCGCGCACAGCAGGAACGAACTCATTGCAGCAAACTCCGGCGGGTGAGGGGCAGGTTGACGAACATCAGGAAGCGGGCCTCGCGATTTTTGATACGGTGCCAACGCAATGAATATTGAGCAACCTGTTTTCCCCGCCAAGCGCGCGTACCGGTCAACTGTTCGTGCCGAGCAGGCTGCCGCGACCCGTCGCCGGCTGCTGGCCGCCGCGGGCGAGTGCTTCGCCGAGAGTGGTTACGCCGGAACGTCTCTCAAGGCCATTGCCGCACGGGCGGGATTGTCCGTCGAAACCGTCCAACAGAGCGGACCCAAGGCCGACCTGCTTCTCGCTGCGTACGAACAGGCCTTCACGGGGGACGAGGGGCGGACGTCCCTGCTGGAGCGCGAGTCCTTCCGGCATGTCGTCGAGCAGACCGACCCGGTCGCCCTGGTGGACGCCCTCGTCGACTTCATGGTCCCGGCGAACGCGCGGAGCGCCGCGCTTGCCGCTGCGTTCGAGGCCGCGGCACTGTCGGACCCGCGCATCGCGACGGTGCGCCGAGAACTCGGCGAACGGGCCAGGACGGATACCCGGACCGGGGTCGCCCTGATCGCCTCCCTCGGTGGACTCAGCTCCGGGCGGCCCGTCGACGAGGTCGGTGACGAGTTGTGGTTCGTTCTCGCTGCCCCGCACTACCGGAGCCTGGTGCACCAAGCGGGCTGGACGCCGGCGCAGTACCGCGCGTGGCTCGCCCGGACGCTGCGCGCGCTGCTGCTCTGACGCGCCTCAGAGCGCGTCGCGGACTGCCTGCGTCATCCGATTCAGCGTGGCCGCCAGATCGGTGCGCGACGTCGGCACCTCCACCACCCGCAGGCCGCCCGGATCGGCGATGGCGTCGGGCAGTTCGTCGGCCGTCGAGATCAGGACGTGCTCGGCGCCGGCACCCTCGACAAGGCCACCGAGCATCGCGCCGTGCGGTGTTCCGAAGACCCGCTCGAACGCCCGTGCATGACGGGACTCCCCCGGCTCCAAGGTGGAGAAGATGGCGCCCCCGTCGTTGTTGCTCACCACGATGACGAGTTCCGGCCGCGGCTCGTGCGGACCGATGAACAGGCCGGTGATGTCGTGCAGAGCGGTGAGGTCGCCGATCAGCGAGACCGTCGGCCCGTCGTCCGGATGAGCGGCGAGCGCCACCCCGACCGCCGTCGACACGGTGCCGTCGATACCCGCAACGCCGCGATTGGCCAGCACCCGCAGACCGTCCCTGGGGGCGGCCGTCAGGGCCACATCTCGCGGCGACTGCGACGAGCCGAGCAGCAGCGTCGCTCGCGGTGGCAACGCCCGGACGAGATCACGGGCCAACCGGGGTGAGGCGTTGATGTCCAGCTCGTCAATCACTTTCTGGACCGCGCGGCCCGCTGCGGCATCGGCCTCGCGCCACCGGCCGGACCAGTCCTGATCGGCAGCGCCGCGCAGATCGGGCCAACCGGCCGCGACGCACCTCGCCGCGCCGGACGGGTCCGCGTAACTCGCCGGATGAGCGATCACGTCGACGGTCACCCGCCGATCGGCGAGCAGTCGCTGCACCGGACGGAACAAGGTTGGCCGGCCGAGCACGATCACCCGGTCGGGGCGCTCCCGCTCGAGGAAATCACCGGCGGACAGCAGGTGCAGTCCGGCGCTGAGCACCGCAGACCCGGCGGCGCCGCCGGCCTCAGAGATCACCAGGTGGCCGGCGCGAGCGATGGTTCCCGCCCATGGATGCGTCAGATCGGCGAGGAACAGCACGCGTTCACCCGGCTCGGTCACCGGCACGGCTGGCCCAAGCGCGGGGTCCGTGCCGGTGACCGTGGTCCACGGGCCGTCCCGACCGGCCAACGACTCCGGCCAGTCCTCCGGTTGGACACCCGCTACCTGCGCCGGGCCGGCTGTACGCGCGGCACTCCCTGTTCGCGCCGCACCAGCCGTCCGGGCGTCGTCGGGCATCGGCGCGGCATCGGGCATCAGCGGATCGGCAAGAGCAACGTTCAACTGCACCGGCCCGGCCAGTCCGCCGGCCCCGGTTGCCGACGCAAGGGCACGGCAGACCATCGCCCGCCAGCCGGCGTTCTGCCCCGGAACACGTTGCGCGACACCGAACTCGTGGAAGAACCGGAGCGCCGGACCGAACAGCGTGCGTTGGTCGACGACCTGGTTCGCACCGACGTCACGGAGTTCCGGCGGACGGTCTGCGGAGACCACCAGCAGCGGCACCGCGCCGTGATGAGCCTCGAGAACCGCCGGGTGAAGATTGCCCACCGCGGTACCGGAAGTGGTGATGACGGCGACCGGCCGGCCCGACCCCCGGGCCAGACCCACCGCGAGGAAACCCGCGGTCCGCTCATCGATCCGCACGTGCAGCCGCATTCGGCCCGCTGCGTCGGCGGCGTGCACCGCCATGGACAGCGGAGCATTGCGCGACCCTGGGGCCAGCACGATGTCGGTGACACCACCGGCCACCATCTCGTCCACCAGGACACGAGCCAACGCCGTCGACGGGTTCACGCCCGCCATTGTCGCTGCCGGCGGGCCGTGGGCAGGTAGGCAGCGTCAGGCGGCGGGTTAAGGCTGCCGTTGGTTCAGGCGCCGTCGGAGTCAGGCGCCGTCGGAGTCAGGCGCCGTCGGAGTCAGGCGCCGTCAGTCTCAGGCGCCGTCGGAGTCAGGCGCCGTCAGTCTCAGGCGCCGTCGGAGTCAGGCGCCGTCAGTCTCAGAACCCGCAAGGGTTTCAGAGTTCATCGGGCGGCGGCCCGAACAGGAACTGCCGACCCGTGACCTCGGCGGGAATCACCCGGACGAAGACCGGTTTGATCGTGGCAACCCAGGGGCGGAGTCCCGATACCTGGGCGTCGTCGAAGTCGTCGCCCCATTCGGCGGCGTGCGCCTGCCCCTTGACGACGACGCTCCACCCCCCGTTGCCGTCATAGCCGTCGATCTCCAGGGCCACCGACTCGTTGATCGTCAGCGCGGCGAGCTTGGTGCCCTGCGCTGTCCTGAACACGAGAGTGCCGTTCTGCACGGCGTAATTGATGGGGAAGATCTCGGGCTGATTGGCGACGCTGAGTGCGAGGCGGCCGAACTCGGTGGAGTTCAGCAGGGCCCAGCTCTCGGCTTCGGTCAGGTTGCTGACGGGGGTGGATGTCTCGACCATGATGCGATCATGTGCGCGGCTAATCGGCCGGTCCAGAGTCCAAAGTCCCTTCCGAAATCCGGTGTGGCGGTGGTCCACGTCGCACCGGACGCTCGGGACCGGGTTACGCCGTCAACGCAAGTGTCCGCTCAGTCCTTCCGTGTCCAACAGCGCCGCGACCCTGCTGAGCCTGTCCAGCCAATACCGGGTGACAGACGGGTCGGCGGTGACAGCGGTCAGGCGGTCGGGATCGGGTGATGTCCGGCGCACGGCAAGCATTCCGCCGACCGGTGCCAGGGCCGCGGACGTCACATCGACCGACAGCAGATCCGCTGTGCCCAGTCCGCAGGCGTAGGGCAGATCGGGCAGCGCTGCGGCGAGCGCGAGTCCGGCCGCCAACCCGACCGAACTGTCCACCGCCGACGACACGACCACCGGCAGGCCCGCTGCCCGGGCGATCTGAAGCGCGGCGCGAACCCCACCGAGCGGTGCGACCTTGACGATCGCGACGTCCGCGGCGCCGGCCAGCGCCACCTTCGCCGGATCGGCGGCGTGCCGGATCGACTCGTCGGCGGCGATCCGGACCTGCACACGGCGACGCACGTCGGCGAGCTCCGGCAGGGTCCGGCAGGGTTGTTCCGCGTACTCGAGGCCTCCGGCGGCCGCCTCCAGTGCCTCGATCGCCGGCACCGCTTCGTGCACCGTCCACGCCGCGTTCGCGTCGACCCGGATGCGACCCTTCGGGCCGAGCGCCTCGCGAACCGACGCAACCCGCTCGACGTCGGCGGCGAGGTCGCCGCCCGGATCGGCGACCTTCACCTTCGCGGTGCGGCATCCGGAGGCCTTCACCAACTCCGCGGCACGGTCGGCAGGCACGACCGGGACGGTCGTGTTGACCTCCACCGCGCTGCGCACCGGCTCCGGCCAGGGCACCGTCGCCGACTCGATCGCGGCGCGCAGCCACGGCACGCACTGCCGGTCGTCGTAGTCACGGAAGGGCGCGAACTCTGCCCAACCGGCCGGCCCGTGCAACAGCACCCCCTCCCGCACGGTGACACCGCGGAATCGCTCGACCATCGGTAGCGCGAAAACGGCAGCGGTCGCGAGTAGCGCCCGGAGATCGTCAGGGTGCGGAAATGCGAAGGGATCGATCGGGTCGGTGTCGGCGGGCACCCGCCCATCCTTCCCCTGCCCGCGTTCCCCGCCCGTCTTCCACCGCGGCTCAGCCGGCTGGTCCAGCGGTCGCGTTCGCGCCGACTCACCCTGCAACCCGTCGCGCCACCCGGTCCGGAGCCGAGGGCAGCCGGCGGGCGATGACATCGCTCCACGGTAGAGTCCGCCGCGGCGGTCCTGACAATGCCGTCGGGGCCGTCCCGAGCGGCCACCGGCTCGTGACCAAGACCCTTTCCGAACGCACTGCCACGAACGCACGCCACGAACGACCGCCACGAACGCACCGCCACGAACGCACCGCCACGAACGCACTGCCACGACACGACACGAACGCCATCAGGACCGGTGCAGGGCGCCGCGCAAACCCGCCGCCGTCAGGACCGGTGGTAGCCCTTCTCACCGATCCGAGCGGCCAACGCGCTCCGTGGGTCGAGCCCCGCGGCAACTCGCTCGAGCCCGCTCGCGAAGTCATGCCGGGGCACCCATCCCAGCGCGGCTCGTGCCCGTGCGTTGTCGTACACCCGGTCGATCACCGGGAACATCCGCCAGCCGAGGCCGGCATAGACCTTCTCGAAACCTGGGAAGTGTTGGCGCACAACTGACGCAGCGTCGTGGCTCAGGTCGGGCAAGTCGGCCCGGATGAACGGTGTGGTCGCGCTGACGATGAACCGGCCGAACCCGACGGCGTCTGCGCGCTCGACCGCGAGCAGATGCGCCTGCGCGACGTCAGCGATGTCGACCCTGCGGTACAGCAGCTCGTTCAGCTGTGCGTTCGCCGTCGAGTACCCGTCGCGGACGGCAGCGGTGTCGTCCGCTTCCGGAAAGAACCGGGCGGTGCGCAGGATGACGCAGGGAAGGCCCTGGTCCCGGTGCACCAGTTCGCACAGGTCCTCGGCCGCCACCTTGGTCGCGCCGTAGATGTTGCGGGGCAACGGGTGCAAGTCCTCGGCGACCCAGACGGCCGGCGCGTCCGCCGCTGGGGTCAGCGCCCGCCCGAAGGCGCTCGTCGTGCTGGTGAGGACGAAACGTCCCACGCCCGCCGTCACCGATTCCTCGAGCAGAACCAGCGTTCCGGTCACGTTGACGTCGACGAACGCCTGACGCGGGTGGGATCGGACGTGTGGCTTGTGCAGCGTCGCCGCGTGGACGACCGCATCCGCTTCCCGCAGGGCGGCGCGGACGAATGACCTGTCGGTGATCGAGCCCAGCATGTCGGTCGTCGGCGATGGCAGCACGTCGATGCCGACCACCTCGTGACCGGCATCGGTGAGGGTGCTGATCAACGCCTCGCCGAGATGTCCGGCGCTGCCGGTGACCACGATCCGCATGCGGCGTTGTCTATCAGGGCCCGGCCGCAGTCCGCGCGGCAATACCGGTTGCGGACAGTGAACGGTTGCCTGTTGGAGTGAGCACCCTTGTCCGGGTCCGCCGCCAACCATCATGATCGTTCCGTGAACGTCGAGCTCGCGTCCCGGCACCGTGGCGACTGGTCCTTCCGATGAAGGCAGTGACCGCCAGGTGGCCACACCGACGTCGACCGTCCGCTGTTGCCGCACTCGCCGCCGCTGCTCTGGTCACCCTCGCGGGCTGCGGGAGCGGATCGTCCGGCGCCCCGGCGGGGCGGGCGTCAGCGTCTCCCGCCGCGTCGTCGACGTCCGAGACGTCGGCCGCCACGACGACGGCGGCGGCGGTCGCGTCAACGCCCGGCGGCGCGACCGGGAGCGCCCCCAGCCCCTCCGGCGGCACCGCGGCGGGCAGCGCGGGTCAGGGAACGTCCGTTCCCGCCTATGTCGCCGCACTGCAGCCCCAGCTCGACAAGCTGGTCAAGGACTATGCGGTGACCGGCGCGGTGGTGCTCGTGCGGTCGCCCGGGGCGGGCGACTGGAGCACGACGATCGGCGCGCGGACCTGGCACGGGTCTGAGCCGGTCACCCTCGCGGACCACATCAGGATCGGCAGCAACACCAAGACCTGGACAGGAACCGTCACCCTGCAACTCGTCGACGAAGGCAAGATCAGCCTGGACGACCCGGTGTCGAAGTACCGGCCGGACGTTCCCAACGGGGACAACATCACCATCGACCAGCTGTTGAACATGACCAGCGGTCTGGCCAACTACACGACGAACCTCGAGCTGAACCAGCAGCAGGATGCCGACCCGACCCGTGCCTGGAACCCCGAGGAACTGGTCGCGATGGGACTGGCGGAGAAGCCCGAGTTCGCTCCCGGAAAGGGCTATCTGTACTCGAACACCAACACCGTTCTGCTGGGTCTGATCGCCGAAAAGCTCACGGGAATGCCTCTCGCGCAGGCGTTCCAGGAGCGGATCTTCGAGCCCGTCGGGCTCACCGAGACGTCCTTCCCGGCGATCACCGACGGATCGATCCCGCAGCCACACCCTCAGCTCTATACCTTCGGCACGAACGTCGGGACCATCGACAGCCTCGTGCTTTCACCGGAGATCCAGGCCGGCGCGAAGGCCGGGACGCTCGAACCGATGGACGTCACCGATCTGAATCCCTCCTGGGCCTGGTCGGCCGGCGCCGGAATCTCCACGGCCGGCGACCTGGCGGACTACGTCGAGGCGCTCGCGGGCGGTGGTCTGCTGAGCCCGAAGATGCAGCAGCAGCGGATCGACAGCGTCAAACCCGTGAACCCCAGCGACCCCGCCAGCGCCGGGTACGGACTCGCACTCGCCGGTTTTGGCGGGTTGTACGGGCACACCGGCGAACTGCCCGGGGCGAACTCCTTCATGGGTCATGATCCGAACACCGGCGTCACCGTCGTCACCTGGGCGTCGACCGCTCCCGCCGCCGACGGCAATGCTCCGGCGGTGGAGATGGCCAAGGCGGTGATCGCCGAGCTCTACCCGGGCTGACTGGCGGCACGACGGTCTACCCCGGTTGACCGCCGGAACGACGGTCAGCCGGTGATCGCCCCGGAGAGCTCGCTGCGCCGGACCGGACGGCGAGTGGCCGCGAGCCGCTCGAGCAGATCGGCGCCCTCCCGGCCGGCGTCGTGCGCCGCCATCTCCGTACGGATCACGCCGGCCGCGGCGCGGTAGCTGTTGTCGTCCAACGCTTTTCGCACGCCACGCCGGACGGCGTCGACCGAAGGCCGTGACCCGCCGAGGGTCACGCCCACGCCGGTGTAGCGGATTCTGGCTGCGATTTCCGCCTTCTCCTCCGTCGTACCGGCCTGCACCAACGGGACGCCGTTGGCCAGAGCGAGGGTCACCCCGGTGTACCCGCCATTGGTGACGAAGACCGCCGCGTGCCTCAGCAGCAGGTCGTACGGGACGAACCTGGTGACCCGGACGTTATCCGGCAGCGCCCCGCCCAGCGCTTCGACCAGGCCGCTCGGATCGCCCTGACCGGTCGTCACGACAACGAGCACATCCTCGTCGGCCAGCGCTGTGACGGTTGGCACCAACAACTCGGCGGGGTCCGGACGGATGCTCCCCTGGCTCACCACGACGACGGGTCGCGACGTGCTCGGCACCTCGGGCCACCAGGGCGGGGGCTCCCAGTTCACCGGCGGGTCCGGACGGAGGGCGCCCACCCAGTGCACGTGCTCCGGCAGCGCCTTGCGCGGGTACTCGAATCCCGGCGTGCAGCCCTGCAGATGCAGGAACGGCGACGTCATCTCCTCGAGGACGAACTTCGACGGCGGAGGCAGTCCCAACGCCGCCCTGGTCTCCCGGTGCACACGATCGGCATCGGCGAAGATCAACCGTCGACCGACGGCTCGAACCGCTGCGTTGCGGATCCGGCCGACTGGACCGCGCATCGGCTGCAGCCCGGGCCCGAAGGGCGGCGTGTCGGGCTCCTCGAAAGGCAGCGGGCCGTCCCCGAAGGTTGCCCACGGCACGGAGTTCAGCTCACCGGCGAGGCCGACCCCGAACATCAACTCGTCGCAAAGCATCGCGTCGATGTGTGTACCGGCGAGGATCTCGTGGATGTCCGCGACCCGCTGCGGGCCGTGGCCGACGAAGACTTCCGCGAACGCGTGCCGGATGACCTTGATCGGAGCCATGTCCCGGTACTGGGGCCAGTGCTCCGTCAGGTCCATGCCGCCGAAGTCCTCCGCGGCAACGTAGGGCAGGGGCTCCGCCCCGATGGATGCGAGTTGCCGATGAAACGCCGACCCGGAATACCAGAGGACGCGATGCCCGCGTTCGATCAACCGGGCGGCGAACGGCATCGGATTCGCGGTATGCGCGGGTACAGGAATGCTGGCGAACAGGAACGTGCTCACGCGGCACCTCTCGGCTGTCGGGGCTGTGGTCGTCCTGGCGGGCCGACCGATTCAGTAGACTGAACATACAACCATTTGACCAGGAGTCCAGTGAATACCCCACGGTCCTACTCGAGCCCCCTCCGTCAAGAGGCTGCCATCGTCACCGAGCGTCGCATCCTCGCGGCAGCGGAACAGTTGTTCCTCGAACAGGGTTATCCGGCAACAACTCTCGCAATGATCGCCGCGACCGCCGCGGTGTCGAAACAGACCGTGTACAACTCGTGCGGCTCGAAAGCACAACTGCTCAAGCGGCTGTACGACGTTCGCCTCGTCGGCGACGACGCGCCCCTACCGCTGGCCAAGCGGCCGGAAGTCAAGCGGATGATGGCGCTGACCGAGCCCCGCGCACTGCTGGACAACTACACCGCGCTCGGCACCGCACTGATCGAGCGCCTCGGGCCGCTCCTGGCTGCCATCGTCGCCGGCGCCACGGCCGGCGACCCCGACCTCGTCGCGTCTGCTCGAGACCACCGACGCCGAACGGCTCATCGGCACCACCGGGATCGCCGGCCGGTTGGCCGAGCTCGGCGCGTTGCGGGATGGCATGACGACCGAGCAAGCGCGCGACATCATCTGGATGATGAATGGGCTGCCCAGTTGGGAGATGCTCGTCCGCCGCAGGCACTGGCCGATGGCCGACTACCAGCGGTGGCTCTCGCGATCGCTCGCGGACATGCTGCTGGATCCTGCCGACCAGTAGGCGCGGCCGCCCGATTCGTAGGAGCCCGAAGAAGCCGCCGGTCACCATGCTCGACTGAGGTTGTCCACATTGTGTCGCGGCAGCGGTCGGCCGCCGGCGGCCCGGTTACGGTTCGAAACGTGTCCGAAGTCAGCGTTCTCGAAGCCGCCGTCGCGGTTGTCGGCGACGCGCGGCAGGCGTTGACGGAATTGCGGGAGACAGAGTTCTGGAAGGTGCCGGACACCGACCTGCTCGCACTCGCACAGAACCTGGAAGCGTTGGGCCGGTTGGTCTTCACCGCACAGGTGCACCTCGCAGGAGAGGTCGACACGCGGCGCCTCGCCGGAACCCACGGTGCGGCATCGACGGCAGCGCTGCTCCGCAACACCCTCGGCGTCTCGCACAGCGATGCCGCGTCGATGGTCCGCACAGCCTCTGCCGTCCTTCCGCAGGAGATCCCGTCCGGCGGAGAGCTGCCACCGGTACTACCACTGCTCGCCGAGGCGCTGCACGAGGGCGCGATCGGGGCCGAGCAGACGCGGACGGTCGTGACGACGATGGCCAAGCTGCCGGGCCGCGTCGACGACGAGACCCGGCTGCTGTGTCAGCAGCAACTCGTCGCGCACGGCCGGATCACCGAACCAGGCCCTTTCGCGGTGTTCGCCCGGGCGGTGCTCATCGCCCTCGACGAGGGACAGGACTTCGACGACGACCCGCCCGCGGATCACGTCGAGTTCTCCCTCGGCACCCGCAACGCCAACACCGGCCTGACGAGGGTCTCCGGCCAACTGGACGACCTGGGGGTGGAGATCGTCAACCAGGCGATCGGAGCTCTGTCGACGCCGGTCGGCGGCCCCGACGCCGGTGTCGCTGATCCGCGGCCGGCCGCCACCCGCCGAGGGCACGCCCTGCTCGAGGTCCTCCGGCGGTACCTCGATCTCGGTGACGCCCCGACGCAGGGTGGTGAACGCCCGCACATCACGGTCACCATGACGCTCGACGACCTTCGGGCAGGGCCCGGCGGCGACCGCCCGCTCGGCGCCGGCGGGATGGGGCTGCTGGATTTCGGCGGCCCGATCACCGGCGCGCAGGCGAGGACACTCGCCTGTGACGCGATGGTCGTGCCCGCGGTGCTCGGCTCGCCGTCGCAGGTGCTGGACGTCGGCTCCGCGAGCCGGCTGTTCCCGATCGCGATCCGCCGGGCGCTCGTGCTGCGGGACAAGGGGTGCGCGTTCCCGGGATGCGACCGACCACCGGCCTGGACCGACGCGCATCATGTGATCTTCTGGGCGCATCACGGCGAAACCAGCTACCACAACGGCTGTCTGTTGTGTCGGCACCATCACAGTGAGGTCCACCGGGGCAACTGGGAGATCCGGTTTGCCGACGACGGCATACCCGAGTTCCTGCCGCCCGCGTGGATTGACCCGGCGCGGGTCCCGCGGCGCAACACGTCGCATCACATCAAGGACCTCTTCGGCCGTTGAAGCGCTGCATCGGCTGCATGGTCCGCCGTGCGCGCGAGCTGACCGCGGCGGATCGCGTCATCGCATGCACCGTCATCGAACGACCGGGCGGCCGCTCGTAAGGTGACCGTCATGAGCGAAGCCTCCGTCAGCGAGATTTTCGACCCGACCCGCTGGCGCGAGGTGCAGGGCTTCGACTTCACCGACATCACCTACCACCGGCACGTCGGGCTGCGCCCCGGCACTGCCGGAAGCGACGTCGATCTCCCGACCGTGCGTATCGCCTTCAACCGGCCGGACGTGCGCAATGCGTTCCGCCCGCACACTGTCGACGAGCTGTACCGCGCACTGGACCACGCACGCATGACGGGGAGCGTCGGCTGCGTCCTGCTCACCGGCAACGGACCGAGCCCGCGCGACGGTGGTTGGGCGTTCTGTTCCGGCGGCGATCAGCGGATCCGTGGTCGCTCGGGCTACCAGTACGCGGACGGGGACACCGCCGACACGGTGGACCCGGCCCGCGCCGGACGGCTGCACATCCTCGAGGTCCAACGGCTGATCCGGTTCATGCCGAAGATCGTCATCGCTGTCGTACCTGGTTGGGCGGCGGGCGGCGGGCACTCGCTGCACGTCGTCTGCGACCTCACCCTCGCGAGCGCGGAGCACGCCCGGTTCAAGCAGACCGACGCCGATGTCGGCTCCTTCGACGGTGGTTACGGTTCGGCGTACCTCAGCCGGCTCGTCGGGCAGAAGTTCGCCCGGGAGATCTTCTTCCTCGGCCGTGAGTACAGCGCGGCCGAGATGCGCGCGATGGGGGCCGTCAACGAGGTGGTGCCGCACGCCGAGTTGGAGACCGTCGCGCTGCAGTGGGCCGCGGAGATCAACGGCAAGTCGCCGACGGCCCAGCGGATGCTGAAGTACGCCTTCAATCTCGCCGACGACGGCATGGTCGGCCAGCAATTGTTCGCCGGCGAGGCGACCCGGCTCGCCTATGGCACGGACGAGGCCGTCGAGGGTCGGGATTCCTTCCTGCAGAAGCGCTCCCCGGATTACAGCCCCTACCCGTGGGCGTACTGATCCGGTATGCCCCGCCACCTCGAAGTGCTCGAGATCCCCACCGGCGAGAAGCTGTTCGACCTGCTCCCCAGGTTGCAGGCAGCACTGCACGGTGAGGGACATGCGATCCTGCCGGTGCCCTCAGGTCAACCCGCCGAGGCCGGCCGGCTGATCACCGGACTCGCCGGCGGGACCGCCCTCGCAGACATCGAGGACGACCCTGGCGACCCCACAGCGGTGGTCGTCGCGACCTCGGGGTCGACGGGGACTCCGAAGGGCGCGCTGCTGCCGGTGTCGGCGCTCGTTGCCTCCGCTGACGCCACCCGATGTGCGCTGACCTGCACAGGCGGCCTGCACCCGCACCGGACCAACGGCCCCCGTCGGCCGCCCGAACCGACGGGCACGTGGCTGCTCACGTTGCCCGCCCAGCACATTGCAGGCCTGCAGGTGCTGCTGCGCGCGATCGCCGAAGGGACCACCCCGGCGATCATGGACACCGCCCGCCCGTTCACCACCGAGGCCTTCATCGGCACGGTGTCGGCAATGCCCGCCGGCCGCCGATTTGTGTCACTCGTGCCCACCCAGCTGCACCGGATACTCGCCGATCCGGAGGCGACCGCCGCGCTGACCACTTTCTCAGCGGTACTCGTCGGCGGCGCCGCGACCCCGCAGGCGCTCGTTGACGACGCCCGGCAGGCCGGCATCCCGGTGATCACCACGTACGGGATGAGCGAGACCTGCGGGGGGTGCGTGTACGACGGGGTGCCGCTCGATCAGGTCGCAGTCAGTGTTGACCAGGACGAACGCCCCACCGACCGAATCCGGCCCGACGGTTCGCACCCCGCCGAACGCCGGCCGGGCCGGGTGTCGATCAGCGGGCCGATGGTGGCGCGTGGGTATCGGGACATGCCCCGGCACCCGTCGTTCTGGCAACGGCCCGGCGACCTGCACCGCACCTTCGTCACCGACGACCTGGCGGTGTTCGACGGCGGTCACCTCAGGATCGTCGGGCGGATCGACGACGTGATCGTCACCGGGGGCGTCAAGGTGGACCCGGCCGTCATCGAAACCGTGCTGTTCCGGGTCGCCGGTGTGGCCCAGGTCGTCATCACCGGTGTGCCCGACGGCGAGTGGGGCACGGCCGTCGTCGCTGTGGTGCAGCCGGAAGTCGGGATGACGCCCGACCTCGCGACGTTGCGGGCTGCAGCGGTCTACGCGCAGGGCCCGGCCGCCGCACCGAAGCACCTGGTTCTCGTCGACAGTCTGCCGCACCGTGGGCCAGGCAAGCCCGACCGGTCGGCCGTCCGCGAACTGGCGCTCCACGAGCTCGAGCCCGCGCCGCCCGCGCCGCATACGCAGCAACCGCCTCTGGCCGGCCCCGTGGCTGAGCCGTTGCCCGAGCAGCAGGACCCTGCGTTCTGATGGCGGCCCTCGAGGAGCCAGGCATCGGTCGAGATCGGCGGGCCGTCACAGATCGGCCGACCGTCCATGGACGGCCGACCGCCCATGGACGGCCGACCGCGAAAGGACGCCAGACCGCGAAAGAACGCCAGACCGCGACGGGACGGCAGACCGCGACAGGACGGCAGAACCGCCGGTTCACCCGGGCGGAACTGGAGTCGTTCCACGGTGCCAAGGTGGACGACCTCGTCGGTCCCGGCATGAAGCTGCTGTTCATCGGGATCAACCCCGGTCTGTGGACAGCCGCGGTGAACGCGCACTTCGCCCGTCCCGGCAATCGATTCTGGCCGGCACTCCAACTCGCGGGCATCACCGCCCACCGGATCGACGCGAGTCGCGGCCTGCTGCCCGCCGACCGGGACGAACTGCTGCGGGCAGGAATCGGGATCAGCAACCTCGTGCCGTACGCGACCGCGAGGGCCGACGAGCTCACGGCCGATCAGCTCCGGCAGGCGGCCGGACCGCTGACCGCACTGGTCCGGCGGTACGGCCCGACAGTCGTCGCGGTGCTCGGCGTCTCCGCCTACCGACTCGCGTTCGGCGACCGCACCGCCAAGCAGGGGCGGCAGGAGTCGACGCTCGCAGGCGCCGAGTTGTGGGTGCTGCCCAACCCCAGCGGACTCAACGCCCACGAGACCGCGGATTCGTTGGCAACCGCCTACCGCGCCGCCGCCGTCGCGGCCGGCGTTCCGCTCGTTGTCAGCGGACCTGCCACGGAACAGTAGGGTCGGTGCACGTGGCAACTGCACAGCAATGGTTCTCGGCCGCCCGGCCCAGGACACTCCCGGCCGCGGTCGCGCCCGTCCTCGTCGGTACCGGCGCCGGGATCTCGCTGGACGGCTTCTCCTGGTTGCGGGGCGGCCTTGCGCTGGCCGTATCGCTCGCGCTGCAAATCGGCGTCAACTACTCGAACGACTACTCGGACGGCATCCGCGGCACCGATGCGGATCGGGTCGGCCCGCTGCGGCTCGTCGGTTCCGGCCTCGCCACACCCTCCACCGTGAAACTGGCCGCTTTCGGTTGTTTCGCGGTTGCGGGCGTCGCGGGGCTCGTGCTCGCCGCCCTGACGACGTGGTGGCTGATCCCGGTCGGAGTTGCCTCCGTCGCGGCGGCCTGGTTCTACACGGGCGGGCCGCGTCCGTACGGCTACGCCGGCTTCGGCGAGATCTTCGTTTTCGTGTTCTTCGGCCTGGTCGCTGTCCTCGGGACGACGTACGTACAGGCGGAGGACCTCTCCCTCGGCGCGCTCATCGCGGCCATCGGCATCGGGCTCTTGGCGTGTGCGCTGCTGATGGCGAACAACCTGCGTGACGTGCACACCGACGCCACGGCCGGCAAACGGACCCTCGCAGTCCTGCTCGGTGAGCCGCTGAGCCGGCGGGTTTTCGCCCTGATGATCGCCGGAGCATTCGTCGCAGCCGCGACCGTCGGTGTGACCTCGCCGTGGTGTCTGCTCGCGCTCCTCGCGGTGCCGCTGGCGGTGCCGCCGGTCCGACAGGTCCTCGGCGGCGCTCGGGGCGGTGCGCTGATCCCGGTACTCGGCGCCACCGGCCGATTGGAGTTCGTCTACGCCGTGCTGCTCGGGCTCGGATTCGCGCTCGAGGTCTGGGTCTGACCGAGGTCGAAGAGCGGAAAGGGCTTGCCCGACCCTGCACCGGGCGCGGCGCGGCTGGCACCATGGATGAATGTTCATCGCGGGAACACAGCGGTGGAAGATCACCATCGCGGAACCGGAGGCGCTCCGTATCGCGCTGTACGTCCGCGACGTCGCGGGGCTCGAGCCGGTCACGGAACCCCAGATCCCGCCACTCGATCCACCGGCGGATGTCTGGCCGGTGTGGTCCCGCCGCCCCGTCGAGGTGCCGACGTCGGGGGGCCTGCGGCTGCTCGGCGGCCGCGACATCGATCTCGAGATCGCATCCGGCCAATGGGCGCGCTGGTGGAGGCACGCTCTCGAGGTCGGGACGAGCGCGATCGACGACTTCCGGCCGCCCGCTTTCGTTGCGTTGTCAGAGGTGCCGGACCTGCGCGCGCTGATGCAGCGGCACTTCTACAACGCGAGCCTCTGGTCGGACGGGCTGAACGACGATCCCCGGGTGAGAGCCGCCCAGTCGGCGCCGGCCATCGGCCTCAATGCGTTGGTGCGTGATCTCCCGGACCTGCTCGGGCGGCGGCCGCGGCCGTTCGACCTGAAGATCACCGTGATCGGTGTCCAGACCAAACGGGCCTGGGTTCTCGCACCGGATCATCTGCTCCTGACCAGACACCTGATCGCGGATCGGGAGAACGCCGTGGACTGGCTGCGGCCACGCATCCTCGCGCTGACCTGAGCAACTCCGGCGCCGACCTGCGCAACGTTGACGCCGATGGAGCTTCACCCGCGGCAGAGCGCGGCGAGGTCGAGCGCATGGGACTCGTCAAGCGCCTTGAATCCATTGCGTGTCGACGGTGAACTCGTCCAGCGCCTCCTGGATCGGTTCCACTCCCAGCCCAGGCCCGGTCGGGACGTCGATCCGGCCGTCGTCGAGGACGAAGGGTTCGGTGATGTCCTTCGCGAAGAACCGGTCGGAGGCGGACACGTCCCCGGTCAGGGTGAATCCGGGCAGTGCGGCGAGGGCGACGTTCGCCGCACGTCCCAGACCCGTCTCGAGCATGCCGCCGCACCACACCGGGATGCCGTTGGCGCGGCAGAGGTCGTGCATCCGTCGGGCGGCGAGATAGCCACCCACCCTCCCGGCCTTGATGTTGATCACCTGGCAGGCACGCATCGCGATCGCGTCGGCAGCTGCCCGAACCGACACGACGGATTCGTCGAGGCAGATCGGCGTGTTGATCAGCCGGGCCAACTCGGCGTGCTGGCGCAGGTCGTCCTCCGCGAGCGGCTGTTCGATGAGCAGCAGATCGAACGCATCCAACGCCCGTAGGGTCCGGGCGTCCGCGAGGGTATAGGCGGCGTTGGCGTCGACCTGCAGCTCGACGAGCGAACCCACCCGCTCGCGTACCGCCTCCACCGGCCCGACGTCCCAGCCAGGCTTGATCTTCAGTTTGATCCGCACGTAGCCCTGCGCGAGGTAGTCGGAGACGACGTCGAGCAGAGCGGGGAGTGACGGCTGGATACCGACCGACACCCCCGACGGCACCGAGGCCCGCGTTGCCCCGAAGTACGAGGCGAGCGATCGGCCGGCACCGCGGAGCTGTGCGTCCAGGACGGCCATCTCGAGCGCCGCCTTCGCCATCCGGTGGCCGACGAACGGCGCGAGCAGCGGCTCCACGAGCTCGGCGGTGACATCCCGGCCGGCGGCGCACTCCGCGAGCAACCGGGGGATCAGGAATCGCCGGAGCACATCGGCAGCGGCATCGACGTACTCGGAGTTGTAGATCGGCATCTCCATCGCGACGCACTCACCCCAACCGAGCACGGCGATCGGCGCGCGGTCGTACTCCGCCTGCTCACCGACCACTCTGATCAGCAGGGCAGTCCGCTCGTGCTGGACGCCGAACGACGTCTCGAAGGGGCTGACGAGCGGCATCCGGATCCGCCGGAGCTCGACACCGGTGATCTTCATCGATCAGCTCCTTCGCACATCGCCGGGCGGTGTCCGCTCCAGCAGGTACCAACCATCCCGGGCGAAACCTTCAACGGTCCAGCATCTGTCGGCCATGAGAAACGCGAGGGCGGCACGCAACTCGTAACGCCACCGCAGCGCGAGGCCCGGTTCCGTCCGCCGGACGCGCTCGATGTCGGCCGGGATCCCGATCAGCGCGGTACCGGCGTCTCCGGCACCACGCCCTGCGGCCGGACCGCCGTCCGGCCCGACGGCGAGCACGACCGCAGCACCGCCGGCCCGTACGCCGGTGACGTCGGGTCCGCAGGCCGGGTCCGAGCCGACCGCCCCGTGCCGCGCCACCGACTCGGCGTCCAAGGTCGTCGCCGACCCGAGATGCCAGACCACCTCGATGCGGTCACTGGGCTGTCCCTTGTTGAACGCGTCGTCCATCGGCCCGTAGAAGTCGACGAAGTACGTCGCGGGGCGGGCACCGAGCCGGGTGATGTTGAAGAAGCAATTGCGGGAGATCAACGGGTCGAAGGTCCACGTGATCCGGGTGAGGCCGCGCTCCAGCGCCCACTGCCGCTGGTGCCATTTCAGGGCTGCGCCGACACCGCGGCCGGCGTCACCCTGGATGACGCCGGTGATGTGTGAGTGCATCGCCGCGCCGAGCGGCTCGGTGAAGAACGCTGCGCTGGCCCCGACGAGCTGGTCGTCCGTACTCCGGTACGCGCCGACCAGATAGTTGCCGCCGTGCCCGAGCGCGCGGAGCAGGTGCGGCTGAAGATCGAACGCCTGCCCGGGCCCGATCCCCCAGACCCGCCCGAGCAGTGCACACGCCTCCGTCATCTGCTCGAGGGTCTCCAGCGGACGCACGGTGATGCCGGCCCGGTCCGCGGTGACCGAAGCCGTCGCCGCTGCGCCGATGAGCACCTCGCGGGCTGTCCGGACCGGGAGCTGCTGGGTCATGCCGACGCCGATCCGCTCCCCGATCGTCCCCGGACGAGCAGATCCTCGAGCAAGGCCGCGAGCAGGGCGGTCCGGGGGACGAGCTGATCGACGAGGATGTGCTCGTTGTCAGCGTGCGCGCCGCCACCGACGGCGCCCAGTCCGTCCAGCGTCGGCACCCCGATGCCCGCGGTGAAGTTGCCGTCCGAGCCCCCGCCGACGGTCGTCGCCGTCAAGGTTCCGAGGCCGTCCCGTAACGCCAGCAGGCGCGCCCGCTCGAACAGCGCGGCACCCGACGTCGGCTCCATCGGTGGGCGATTCGGCTCACCGTGCACTGTGAGGACCGCGCCGGGCAGGGTCGGCTGCAACTGATGCATCGCTTCGTGCACCCGCCATTGCTCCGCCACCGTCCTGGCCCGTACGTCGATCTGGAGGTGCGCGGCCGCCGGCACAGTGTTGGTGGTGGTTCCCGCGGCTGCGACGGTCGGCGTCACACTGGTGCCCAACCGGCGGTCCCCGAGAACGGCCGTCGCGAGGATCACGTGGGCAAGCTCGACTGAGGAATTGATGCCCTTCTCCGGCTCACCGCCTGCATGGGCAGCTCGGCCGGTGATGTCGACGCGGTACAGCGAGGTGCCCTTGCGGCCGGTCTTCAGCGACCCACCCGGTCCGGCGCCCTCGAGGACGAAACATGCTCCACAGCCACGGGCCTCGTCCTCGATCAGGACGCGCGACGTCGGTGAGCCGATCTCCTCATCCCCGGTGACCAGCAGGCAGACACCGTCCAGCGGGACATCGCGGTCGATGAGGACGCCGAGTGCGTGCATGGCCTGGACGAGGCCTGCCTTCATGTCGACGGTGCCCGGCCCGCGAACCACAGCGCCGTCGACCGACCACGGGTGGCTTGCGAGCGAGCCGAGCGGCCACACGGTGTCGTGGTGAGCGAGGATGACGACCCGGTTCGGTCCCGGCCCGAACCGCCAACGTAGGTGGCTACAGCCGTCCACCTCGATCCGGTCGGGCTCCACACCGAGCCGGTCGGCGCCGATGACGGCGATCAGGTCAGCGCTCTGCCGGACAGCGGCGAGATCCGCGGACGGCGACTCGCAGCGGACGAGCGCCTCGAGGTCGGCGAGCAGATGGGGTAGCCGGACTGCCACCGCCGCCGGATGGGTGGCGGTCATTGGGGGTGCGCCCGATCGGCGGTATCCGGGGCGGCGAAAGTCATGGTGCTCAGCCTAGAACGCGCCCTACCGGCAGGATCACTCCATGACGTCGTCGCCGGTGAGCGCCGCCTGCAGCCGCGCCCGCTCGGCCCGCCGCTGCTGTGACGCGAGAGCGATCGCCTCGTTCACCCGGCGCCGCGGACCGGAGAACAACAACCAGGCCAGCGGCAACTGCACGATGATGGCGAACATCAGCGCGACGATCAGCGGCATGAAGAGCATCAGGACCGCGGTCAGGACGACCACCAGGCTGATTCGCAGGACGCTGTAGAGGGCGATCGCCCCGAACAGCGACACCGTTCCGGCTCCTGTGCCGACCGGGCCGGCGTCGGGCGCACTCACCGGGCCTGAATCGGCGGCGGGGCCGACGCCGGGCGCGTCACGAACGGGTTCAGCGCCATCCGTTTCGGTGCCGCGCATCACCGGATCGCCACTGCCGGGATCGCCACTGCCGGGATCGCCACTGCCGGGATCGCCACTGCCGGGATCGCCACTGCCGGGATCGCCACTGCCGGGGTGGCCACCTCCCGGGTCGCCGCTACCGGCAACTCTGTTGTCGGTAGCACCCGCAACGAGATCACCCGCAACGAGATCACGGGCACCTGCACCGTTGGCAACAGGACCACCCGTCGCGACGCTGTCGTCGGTTGACAGCCGTGCACCCGTCCGATCCGCTAGTGCCTGGCTCGGATCGCTCGGCACCGGGTTCTCGGGCACGGCGCCCTTCGCTGCTGCATCCACGGCCCCAGGGTAACGAGCCGCGCGAGCCGCGCTCCCGGGTACGGACGACCGCGCGGCGAGCGCCGGGATCACCGGTCCTCGGTGTCCGCGCTGTCGCCGGTCGGACGGTGCTCGAAGCGAGTGGCCAGCACGACGGTCGTCCTCGTCCGGGCAACTCCGTCGATCGCCCGCAACTGACCGATGCACCGGTGCAGGTGGTCGACACTGGCAACGCGCACCTGGACCACAAAGGCCTCGTCACCGGCGACGCCGTAGCAACTCTCGACTTCGGGAATGGCCTCGAGTGCCGCGGCGATCAGCTCGTCGCGGCCGTACTCCCCCGGCTCTATGCCGACCAGGGCGGTGACGCCGAGACCGATGGTGTGCGGATTGACGATCGCCCGGAAGCCGGTGATCACCCCGGTCGACTCGAGCTTGCTGACACGCTCGTGCACCGCTGACGACGACAACCCGACGAGCCGTGCAAGCTCCGCGTAACTGGCGCGGCCGTCCCGACGAAGGGCGTCGACCAACCGGCGATCCACCGCGTCCACTGGCACCGCCTTCCCCCTTGGATCCGGAACGCAACCGTAGCCGCGACCGGCACGCATCCGGCACCCACCTCCCCAGCCCGCAGGCCCGCAGAAAAAAGTGAAACTCGTCGGATTGGGGTGTTTAGCCGGTTCGGGCCGGGGGTATCTAGGATTGCGAAGCCCGATCCCTACTAATGCAGTTGTCAACGTAGAATCGGGCAACGAGTACCAAGGCGGTCGTGCGGCAGCCAAAAGTACGCAAAGATTGTCCGCACAAACTGCATTGAATGCCGCACAATGGACAAACGCCGACCCGGCGGACGAGGCCAGTCGGGGCCCAAGTAGGAGGTGGCACGTGACCATGGATTCTGAGCGGTTGCTGACCCCAGGAGAGGTTGCCCTGATGTTCAGGGTAGATCCCAAGACCGTGACCCGGTGGGCATCCGCCGGTCGTATCGGTTCGATCAGGACTCCTGGTGGGCATCGCAGATTTCGCGAGTCGGAGGTGAGCGCTCTGCTGGCAGACCTCACCGTTGATGCCTCGCGTTCGACAGCCTGAGCGCACCGCATTTCGATGCGCCTGCGCGCAGCGCGGGTATCGGCCGGCACCATTCGGCCGTGTCGGCGTGCTCGCGCCGTACTGCTGACCGGTGAGCAGGGCGCGGCCCTGCAGCACCACGCGGTGACACCACAGCACTGGCGCAGCGCCCCGGACCGCCTCGGCGATCCGGGGCGCTGCGTTGTCCAAGGGTCTGATCGCTGGACCGATCCTTGTGCCGCCGGCCAAGTCGATCCTCGCCCCCCATCGCCCCGTCCTTGACCGGTGCGGAACGAGTCACCCACATTGGGCCAGTCGATCGGCGCGGGATGTGCGTACTCTGATCAGCAGAGAAGGAGGTGGCCGATGTACATGCTCGTGGCGATTGCCGTGACGATTCTGGTGATCGCGCTGGCCTGGCGCGGTATCGGCGCACGGACCCCGGCGGCGACTCATCCGGTCCCGGCTTGAGCAGGCCCCAGCGCCCGTCCCGTCCGACCCGCACCCTCGCGCCCGACGACGATCCGGAATTCCTCAACGAGATCGACCGGAAGCTGCGTGGCGAGGACAAGTCGGGCTGATCCGTCCGGAACCGGGCGACCACCTCTTCCGGTCACTCGTCGAACTCGAGCGAGACACAACATACGCTCGGCGTACCACCAGGTCTGCCTGAAGCAACATCACGAGCCCAGGCTTGCGCGCCGGCCCACTCCCCACAGTCCGACTGCTCAGGCCCAACCGTCCCAACGCCCGACACATCGTCGACTGCCTCACCGCCCTAGGGCCCAGGGCGCCACATCCCGAGGCGACAAGGGCCTGGCGCACATTCACGCTCTTCGCGTCAGCCCACGACCTCAACGCGACAGCCCGATGAGCGTCTGACCACACCGCAAGACAGCGGCAGCCCGGCCATATGGCCGGGCTGCTGCTGTCTCCGGACGGCGGGAGCGCCCTCGAGCGGCCTGAGTCAGTTCAGGCCGGCGTAGGAGTGCAGCCCCGAGACCACCATGTTGACGAAGAACAGGTTGAACAGGATCGACGCGAACCCGACAACCGAGATCCAGGCGGCGCGCCGCCCGCGCCATCCGGCGGTCGAACGGGCATGCAGGTATGCGGCGTAGATGACCCAGGTGATGAAGGCGCAGGTCTCCTTCGGGTCCCAGCCCCAGTACCGTCCCCAGGCCACTTCTGCCCACATCGCACCGGCGATGACCGCGAACGTGTAGACCGGGAAGGCCACGATGGCGGTGCGGTAGGCGATCCGGTCCAGCGTGGCGGTGGACGGCAGGCGGCCGAACACGGACTGGCGGGCCGGAGCGCTGAGCACCGGAGCGGACGCGTCAACCGGGCCCCGGGAACCGGTCAACGGCCCAGGGCCGGAATCCGCCTTGGGCTTCTGAACCACCAACCCATCGCTCGCCCGGCGGTCCACCCGGCCCCGCAGCAGGTACAACACCGAGGCAGCGCCGCTGACCATGAGCACGCTCGAGGAGAGCGCGACGGTGGTGACGTGAATCCACTTCCAGTAGGAGTTCAGGGCGGGGACCAGAGGCGCGGCTGGCACGTAGAGCACCGTGCCGGCGACAAACATCAGGACGACCACCGGGAGCAGGACGAACATGCCCATCGTCCGGGCGCCGGTGCGGGCCAGCACGACGAGCCAGCAGAGCACGGCGGCGGCACAGATCACCGAGGTGAACTCGTACATGTTGCCGAGTGGGAGCCGGCCGGTGGCGAGCCCACGGGCGACGATCGACAGCAGGTTGGCCAGCAGTCCGACCGTGGTGACGACGACGGCGGCACGGCCGAACCGCTCGCCCCACGGCGCGCGCTCACGGGCGGGAAGCGCTCCGATGACGCCCGTGTCGGGGCCACTGGGCCGGGTCAGGGTGGAGGTTGACCCCCGTCCTGCTGCTGCCGAGGCCGCGCGGGCGCCGACGGCGGACCCGACCTGGTCCGCGGGAACGTCACCGCCGCGGCGCGACGCGAACTCGATGGCACAGCAGACCAGCGCGACGACGTAGCCGGCGAGCGCCGCCTCGAAGGCGAGGTCGGAGATTTGTGCCCAGGTCTCGTTCATGACGTCGCTTCCTCTTCCTGCGCGTGCCGGGCGTACGCCCGCTGCCCTACTCCGGCGACGACTGCCGTCGCGTTACACCTGCCGCCTGTCGAAGGCCTCATCGACGGCCACCTGCCGTGTCGGGTGCCTCGACCAGGCCGGCGAGCTTCTCGAACTCCTCGCCGTACCCGGCCTGATCGGTGCGGGCCAGACCGCCGGCCTCCACCACGGTACGGTCCCCGCGGACCCGGACTCCACCGCCGCCATGATCCGATTCGCCGGTTCCCGCCGCACCATGGACGGCCGCACTTGCGGGCCGCAACCTGAACCACACCCGCCGGCGCTTGCAGATCAGCGACACCATCAAACCGAGCAGCAGGGTGACGGAGAAAACCAGGGCCCAGACCTGCGCGGGGTCGAACGAGGTCTGCAGCGACACCCACTCGTTGAAGCCGGTGAAGGTGATCGAGGTGCCGTCGTCCAGGGTCACCGACTCGCCGACCATCAGGTTGGTCCGGGCCTGTTTCGTGAGCAGGCCGCGGTCAACCTGGGCGGTGTCGATGGAGAAGACGGACTGGGAGCGCCCGCCCTCCATGCCGAGGTCACCGCGGTAGATGTCCACGGCGACCCCCGGCCTGTCCGGCGCCGGGAACGAGGACGTCATGATGCCGCCGTGCAACGTCGCGGTCGGCGCGAAGATGCCGACGATCGCCAACTGCTGCTTCCGGACCTCGTCACCGGTCGCGCCGGGCGGATCGAGCACCTTGACAGCGCCCTCGGAGGTGAAGTTGGGGTCGTTGGCAGCGGGCGCGAACGGCTGCGAATAGTCCCGGACGGTGCCGTCCGGGTAGATGATCCGGAAGTGCGGGGTGAACCCGTGACCGAGCAGGTACAGCCGCTCGCCGTCGAGCCGCAACGGGTCGTTCACCTGCAGGTCGGCCGACTGCCACCGGTCGGTGCCTGCGTCGGCGCCACCCTGCGAGCGGACCTCCGCAAGGAATCCGCTGGCCTGGCCGGCGTCGGTGTAACTGGCTGTGAACTGCTCCACATCGACGCAGAACGGCGAGAGTTGGGTGCCGTCGACGAGCAGTCCGGGCCGGAAGTTGTCGTAGGACGCCGGTGACGTCGAGCAGAACTGCGACCCCACGTTGACGATCACGGAGCCTTCGTATCCGACGAGCTTGCCGACGGCGATCGCGACGAGCAGGCCGACGAGGGACAGATGGAAGACCAGGTTGCCGACCTCGCGCAGATAGCCCTTTTCGGCCGAGATGGTCAGGACCGTCCGGTCACCGGCGTCACCCCCGGCACCGGGCCGCTGCTCGGTGCGCCGGGCTATCCGCCAGCCGCGCAGGCCCGTGGTGATCCGATCGGCGACCTCCCCCGGCGAACCTGCGACCTCGGCACCGTGGTGATGGGGCAGCCGGAACAGGTTCCGCGGGGTTGCCACCGGCGGCATCCGCAACTGGCCGGCGAACTCGATCGTGCGCGGCAGCAGGCACCCGATCAGCGACACGAACAGCAGCAGGTAGATGGCGGCGTACCAGGGGGAGGCGAAGACCTCGAAGAAACCGAACCGATCGAGCCACGGCCCGATCGTCGGGTGATCGAGGATGTACTGCCCGGTCTTGGCCGAGTTCAACGACCACTGCGGCAGCAACGCCCCGGGCAGCGACGCGAGGGCGAGCAGGAACAGCAGGATCAGTGCGGTCCGCATGCTGGTGAGTTGGCGCCAGAGATTCCGGACCATCGCTCCCGCGCGGCCGAGAGCACTCTGCCGTCGCACCGGCGGACCGGCTGAACCGTCGGCGGCTGGCGCGGTTCCGTCGGGCTCGGCGTCGAGCAGGCCGCCGGAGCCGACATGCGTCGTGTCCCGGACCGTCACAGCAGCGTCTCGATCCCGGCGAAGCGCCCCTGCAGCCAGGCGATGAACGTGCCCCACACACCGGTGAGCATCAGCGCGCCGAGGACGATCAGGCTGACCGCGCCGATGACCTGGATCGTCCTGCTGTGCCGCCGCAGGAAACCCATCGCGTTGGTCGCCCAGCTCGCGCCGAACGCGAGCAGCAGGAACGGGATGCCGAGCCCGGCACAGTAGAACAGGACGAGGGAGAGCCCCCGCCACGCCGATCCACCCCAGTCGGACGCATTGGCGAGCGACAGCACGCCCACCAGCGTCGGGCCCAGGCAGACGGTCCAGCCGAAGGCGAACACAGCACCGAGCAACGGCGCCCCGAGGACCCGGCCCTTGGGCCGGACATGCAACCGGCGTTCGGTCTGCAGCGGTCGGATCAGGCCGAGCATGACGAAACCCATCACGATCGTCACCGCCCCGCCGACCCGCATCAGCGTCTCGCTGTTGACCAGCAGTGCGCGGGAGAACCCGATCACCGCGACGGATTGCGCCATGAAGACGACGGTGAATCCGAGCACGAACAGCGCCGTCGCGCTGACCGCCCTGCTCCGGACGCCGATGGACACCCGCGCCGTGGGCCGGGTACCGGAGCCGGCGCCTGGCCCGGACCTGGACCCAGGCCCGGCACCGGCCGCGCTGCCGGCGCCGGACACAACGGGGACGGCCGCCTCCGCGCCGACGAGGGAAGCGAGGTAGGCGAGATAGCCCGGAACGAGCGGGATCACACACGGCGAGGCGAACGAGACAGCGCCCGCCGCGAGTGCGAGCAACGCCGCGAGCAGGTACGGCCCGGAGATCACGGTGTCCGTCAGTGTCGTCATACCCGTTGCCGCTCAGGCACTCTCGGCCGCGATCGCAGACACCGTGTCGACGAGCTGCGCGGAGTCGGTGATCTCCTCGAGCCAGACGTGCGCTACCCGGCCCTGCTTGTCGATGACGATCGTCGACGGGATCGATCCGGTCGGGAAGCCGCGGATGGACAACAGCGTGCGCATCGATGGGTCGTAGATCGACGGGTAGGACACGCCCTTGCTGCTGACGAAGTCGGCGCCGGCCGCCCTGGTGTCCTTGACGTTGACGCCGAGGAATTGCACACCCTGGCCCGCGAGCGCCGTCGCCGCATCCTCGAGGTCCGGAGCCTCAGCCCGGCATGGACCGCACCAGGAGCCCCAGAAGTTCAGCACGACGACCTTGCCCGCGTAATCGGACAGGGCGATGGTGCCGTCACCGGTGAGGTCCGGTCCGGAGAGCTCGCCGACCGTGCCGCGTTCGGCGACCGGATAGGCGAATTCGGTCTTGCCGCCCGGCGATACGAAGGTGAAGGAGCCGCCGAACACGGTGGCGTCGTTGCCGGTGCTGCACGCTGCGGCACCCGATGCGAGAACGGCCACAGCCGCCGCGGCCACGAACCGGCGCAGCCGGGGACGGCGCTGTCGGGGACGTCGCCGTCGGTCCGCGATCGAGTCCGCGATCACGCCCGCCATCACGCCTGCCCAACCGGGGGCGGCACGAGCATCTCGATGTCCGGATCGTTGAGGGCGGCGATGTGCCGGACGGGCTCCGAGTAGCTGACGCCCGTGAAGACACCGTCGGTGAAGGACAGCGACGTCAGCGAGGCCACGGTGCATTTGCGATGTCGGGGGTCGTGCCAGAGCCGGCTGCCCTGCAGATACCGCCGGGCCGTGACGATCGGCAGCTGGTGGGAGACCAGCACCGCCTGATGCCCTTCCGCGGCGTGCACGGCGTCGTAGATGGCGGCGAGCATCCGGTGTGCGATCTCCAGGTAGGGCTCACCCCAGGAAGGCAGCCGGGGGTCGCGGAACTTCGTCCAGCTCTGCGGGCCGAGGGTGTACCGGTTGAACCCGAACTCTCTGCCCTCGAAAACGTTCGCCGCTTCGATGACGCGATCATCGGTGACGACGGAGAGCCCGAAGCGATCGGCGATCGGCGCCGCCGTCTCCTGGGCGCGCTGCAGCGAGGAGGCAGCGAGGTAAGTGATGTCCGCACCGGCGAGATGATCGGCGACTCCGGCGGCCATTGCCTGGCCGGACGCCGCGAGCCGGTACCCGGGCAGCCGGCCGTACAGGATGTTGCCGGGGTTCTGCACCTTGCCGTGACGGAGCAGGTGGACGACGGTCGCGCTCACCGGATCCGACCGGCGGCGGCATCGAGCAGGGCAGTGGGCACACTTGAATTGTTCCAGGCTCGGCGGGCTTCGGTGCTCACGGCCATGTCGGCCCGATCACGTCGCGGTGCCACCCGGGCGTGAACGCGACCAGCGCACGATGTCGACGACCGCGAACAGCAGGAACAGCACCGCGAGCAGGGCGGCCCCAGCGCCGGCGGTGATCCACGGGCCGGAGTAGCGGGTGATGGACGTTTCGGTTGCGCCGGCCAGGAACGGCGGAAAATCGTCCGTGCTGATCCCGTTCCGGATCAGCAGCAGCGCGGACACCGCTGATGCGATGCTCGCAAGGAGTGCGACACCGGCGCGCAACGCGGAGCCCGCCCGACCGGCCGTGCTCTCGTTGGCCACAGCCTGGGACCCAACGTCCCCGGTGGCCCCAGCTCCGGAGGCCGCAGCTCCGGAGGCCCCAGCTCCGGAGGCCCCAGCTCCGGTGGCCCCAGCTCCGGTGGCCCCAGCTCCGGTGGCCACGTCCCCGGTGACCACAGCGGCGAGGTCCGGCGCCGCGGGATCGACCGGCCGCGCCGGCATCAGCCCGTTCTCGGCGCCGGCCCCGGTTGCGGTCACCCCTTGCGCCTGGCCTTGAGCTGCGCGAAGTAGACCCCGCCCTTGCCGATGTAGCTCAGCATGACGGCGATGATCAGGATCAGGGTCGCGACGAGCGTGAAGAGATTGGAGACCTGGAAGAACAGCGTGACGATGATCGACAGCACCACGGCGCCGGCGACGGTCAGCCGGCTCCAACCGGTCCCGGACCGCAGGAACCAGCCGCCCACCGCGGCGATGAGCCCGATGACGACGATGATCGCACTGATGATGATGTTCTGCGTCCTGGCCGCGGAGATCGTCTCGTCGGTCAGCGGCCGGTACTGCTTGCAGGACTCCGCACGGCTCGTTTCGTCCGTGGTCGCGCCGGCGGGGACGACGACGGCGTCACCGATCCCGCCGAAGTCCGTCACACATTCCGCGATGGCGTCGTTGTAGGCCTTGACGGCGCTGTCGAGTTGGGCATCGGTGGTCGCCAGCGAGACACCGCCGATGAACAGGAAGACCACGCCGGCGAGGATCGACATCACGGTGGCCGCGATGACGGTGCGCGGTGGCCGCAGCGGTTGACCGTCGTCGACGGGCAGCGGCGGCGGCGTCATGGCCGCGCGGAACGATTCGAACAAACCGGGGCGCTTGCGGGGATCACCCGAGCCGAAACTCATGTACCTGAACCTACCGGGCATCCGGTGGGTTCAGGTGCACGTCAGGACCGGCGGCGGCGTCTCCCGGGGCCGGTCCCCTTTCAGCAGGGGGTGAGCGTCATGGTCCGCGCGGATGATGGTGAAGGTCGGCCGGGGCGGAGCGGACGGATCAGCGGGGGTACTGCCGGAACGCCTTCGACTGCTTGAAGTACTCGTTGGACTGCGGCAGGTACATCAGCACGATGCCGGCGATGGCGATCAACGCGCTGATCCACGGAACGATCGATGACGCACCGGAGCTCATTGAGGAGTAGGTCTCCCCATTGACGGTGACAGAGCTCGTGGTCGGCGTGATCGCACTCAACAGACTCAGCGCACCGAACACGGTGAGCACGATCCGGGCCCAGTTCCGGCCGGCGTGCATCTTGAACGCAAACAGCAGGTACACCGCGGCAAAGATCAGAAACACCACGATCGCGAAGATGCGAACCCCGTTCACCAGGGCTTGGACATCGATCGTCGTATCTCCCGATTGCCTGACGCCGGCCTGTAGCGCCTGGTCCCACACCGAACTGTTCAGGGTGACGATGAGCGAGATCAGCGAGACCACGGTGGTCCCGATCCAGCACCAGAATGCGGCGGTGACGGTGATCGGCCGGACCGGCGGGGTGCCCTGCGCGACTCCGCCGGGGTACTGGCCGGGGTAGCCGCCGTACCCCTGCTGGGGGCCGGGATATCCCCCCTGGGCCGGATATCCGCCCTGCGGCGGATAACCCTGCTGGCCCGGATACCCGCCCTGCTGGCCCGGATATCCTCCCTGCTGACCGGGGTAGCCGCCTTGCTGCGCGGGATAACCGCCGGGCGCGGACGGGTAGCCGGACTGGCCGGGATAGCCACCGGGCGCACTCGGATAGCCCGACCCACCCTGCCCCGGATGACCCTGCGGACCGGCTGCGAAGGGGTCACCGGGTTTGCCGGGTCCGGCCTGATCGGGCTGGTCGGAAGAGTTACCGGGATAGCCAGGAGTACTCATGCGCAAACGGTAGCGCGCGAGGTCGCCGAAACTGCCGGTAACGCTCCGAAAAGATCATCGATCCGTGCAGGTGGGGCCGCTGACAGCCATTGACCCCACCGGATCAGCGTCTGCTCGTCCGGGGGGCAGGGAGCTCAGCGCCGCCGGGGCGACTTCCGCGGCGGCGGCAGTGCACCTTCGGCCCTGAGCCTGGTCGCGTGCTCGGCGAGGGAGTCGATCAGCGCGCCGATCTCGGCCACCTCCGGCTGCACGTCCACCCGGAGCCCGAACTCGCGCGCAGTCTCGGCGGTGTGCGGCCCGAGACAGGCGACGATCGACCGGGAGTGCGGTTTGCCCGCGATCCCCACCAGGTTGCGGACGGTCGAAGCGGAGGTGAAGCAGACCGCGTCGAAACCGCCGGTCTTGATCGCCTCGCGGATCGGAGCGGCCGGCGGTGCAGCCCGCACGGTGCGGTAGGCGGTGACGTCGTCGATCTCCCAGCCGCGCTCACGCAGCCCCTCGGCGAGTGTCTCGGTGGCGATGTCCGCGCGCGGCAGCAGCACCCGGTCCACCGGGTCGAGCACGTCGTCATAGTCGGGGAACGAGGCGAGCAGACCGACCGAGGACTGTTGAGCGTCGGAGATCAGTTCCGGGATGATGCCGAGCGCACGCACCGCGTCACCGGTGGCGGTATCCACGCAGGCGATCCGCACACCCGAGAACGCGCGCGCGTCCAGCCCGAACTCGACGAACTTCTCCCAGACCGCACGCACCGAGTTGGTGGAGGTGAAGACCACCCATTGGTAACGGCCGTCGACGAGACCCTTGACCGCACGCTCCATCTGGGCCGGCGTGCGGGGCGGCTCGACCGCGACGGTCGGCACCCGCTGTGGGATCGCGCCGTGCATCCGCAACATGTCGAGCATGCCCTCGGCGGGGTCCCGGGTCTGCGGGATCAGCACCCGCCAGCCGTACAGCGCCCGCGATTCCCACCACGACAGCCGACCGCGCTGCGAGGTGCCCGCGCCGACGGTGACGACCAGCGGGCCGACCATGTCCCCGCCGATCCCGTCGAGGGTGGCCAGAGTGCCGTCGACGGTCCGCTGGGTCGGCAGCGTCGCTCCGCAGGTGACCGATGCCGGGGTGTCACCCGCCATGCCGGACTGGGCGAGAAGCGTTGCGGTGTCGGCGAGATGACCGGCCGCGGCCTGGAGCAGCAGCATCCCCGGTGCCGCGGCGAGCCCCGACCAGTCGGAGGTGGACCGCACATCTGCAACGGTGTGCACCGACCCGACCGCAATGCCGGAGTAGGACGCGACGGCCGCAGCGGACAGCCCGGGGATGACGTCGAACTGCACCGAACTGCGGGCGACGCCCTGCAGTTCCTTGATCACCGGATCGGCGGTGAGCACGTCACCGGCGACCAGGCGCACGACGTTCTGACCCGACTTCGCAGCCGCCACCAGCGATTTCGCCACCTCGGCCGGTTCACCGACCGCCGGCCTGAGTTCGGCTTCGACCGCGAGGGCGGTGATCTCGGCGGGGACGTCCGGGTCGGTCACGACGATCGACGCCGCTCTCAGGGCCTCTGCGGCCCGCATGGTCAACAGACCCGGGTCGCCCGGGCCGGCGCCGACGAACGCGATCCGGCCGACGGTTCTGCGTGCACGGGTCATGACGTGCTCCTTGCGCGTGGAGGTGCGCCGGCGTGCAGGGTCTGCATCGCCGACCAGTGGACTGCCATCACGGAGTACCCGCGATCGGCTGCGACCAACGACGGGTCGCCACTTCTTCTGGAGAAAACGGTTGCGTCACAACAGGTGACGGGGGAACCGGTGAGGTGGGAGTGCCTACGGCCGCCGCTCATGACGTCACCGCCACCGCCTCTGGCAATCCGGGCGGGCGGTAGGGCTGAACGGCCGGCGGGTCGGGGCGCGCGCTGCCGTCCGCGGCTGCACCCGTGCGACGGGATTCGTGGAAGGCGAGGATCTGCAACTCGAGCGACAGGTCGACCTGCCGCACGTCGACGTCGGCGGGCACCGCCAGCACGCCGGGCGCGAAGTTGAGGATCGAGCGGACACCCGCCGACACCAGGATGTCGGCCACCGACTGCGCGGCGCTGGCCGGGGTCGCGATGACGCCGATCGTCACGCCGAGGCCGCGGCAGACGGCGATGGCGGTGTCGATGTGCTGGATGGTGCGGCCGGCCACGTCCCTGCCGACCCTCGCGGGGTCGGAATCGAACAGCGCGGAGATGACGAACCCACGACCTGCGAAGCCCGGATAGCCGGCGAGCGCCTGCCCGAGGTTGCCGAGCCCGACGAGCGCGACTCGGTGCGCCCGGTGGGCGCCGAGGGTGTGGCTGATCTCCTCGATGAGCGTCCCGACGTCATATCCGACGCCCCGGATTCCGTAGGAGCCGAGGAACGAGAGGTCCTTACGGAGCTTTGCGGAGTTGACCCCGGCGGACTCGGCGAGCTCTTCCGAGGACACGGTCAGTGGTTGTTCTCCGTCGCCGTGCCGGAGCCCGGTGAGGATCTGCAGGTAGACCGCGAGCCGGGCGACGGTGGCCTCTGGGATGGTGCGCGCACGGCCGCTCTCCCGAGCCCCGCCGACCTGCGCTGTCACCCGTTGCCTCCAGAATGGGACCTGGACCCCACCCGCGCCGTGGCGACCCACATGTGGTAGGTCCCCGGTGCGCGCAGCCTATCCACTCGTGAAGGCGTGCACAAAGTCGTGATGGGAGCTCGATCCCACCATCTGGGACGAAGGACTCGAAGGTGACTGCAGTCACGGGGGGTCAGGACCCATGTGGTGCGGAATGGGCAGTTTCAGCCGAGCAGGGCCCTGCGCAACCGGTCGGGCTCAACGCGGTAGTAACCGTGCTCGACACCGTCGACGAGGATGACGGGCACCCGGTCGCCGTATTCGGCACGGTCGTCGAGGTCCGCATCGACGTCGACTGTCGTCCACTCGGAACCGGTTTCGGCGGTGATCGCCTCCACTTGGGCGATCGCCTCCGCGCAGAGCGAGCAGTCGACACGGGTGTAGACGGTGACCAGGTGAGTCATCTCAGGACGTCGCCGTCGGGCTCGCGGCGTGTTTTAACGTGGCTTGATTCACCGTGGCGGGTTCCAACGTGGCGGGTTTCACCGTGGACTGCTTCACCGTGGAGTGCTTCAACCTGGAGTGCTTCAACGAACGGCCGATGACCATCCGCTGGATCTGGTTGGTGCCCTCGACGATCTGCAGCACCTTTGCCTCCCGCATGTAGCGCTCGAGCGGATGGTCCTCGACATATCCTGCGCCGCCGAGCACCTGCACCATGTCGGTCGTCACGGCCATCGCCATGTCGGTGGCGGTCAGTTTGGCCATCGCCGCCTCGGTGGAGAACGCCTTGCCGGCGTCCTTGCGCCGGGCCGCGTACAGGTACAGCTGGCGGGCGGCGGCGATCCTGGCGGCGGCGTCGGCCAGCAGGAAGGACACCCCCTGGAACTCGTCGATGGTCCGCCCGAAGGCCACCCGCTGCCCGGCGTAGTCGACGGCGATGTCGAGGGCCGCCTGGCCAAGACCCACCGCACACGCCGAGATGCCGAGCCGGCCGGCATCGAGTGCGGCCATGGCAATGCCGAAACCCTGACCCTCGTGACCGATCCGCCGGTCGGCGCCCACCCGCACACCGTCAAACAGCACCGGTGTCGTCGGCGACGCCCGGAACCCCATCTTCCGCTCGGGAGCTCCGGTGCTCACCCCCTCGGCCGAAGCCGGAACCAGGAACGTGCTGATGCCCCGGGCGCCGTCGTCGCCGGTTCGGGCGGCCACCAGCAGGAAGTCGGCGACCGGCCCGTGGGTGATCCACGCCTTCTCGCCGGTGAGCACGTAGCCGTCGCCGTCCCGCACCGCCCTGGTCCGCATCGCACCCGCGTCGGACCCCGCGTGCGACTCCGACAGGCAGTACGCGCCGATCGTGCCGCCGCCGAGCATCTCGGGCAGGAACCGCTCCTGCTGTTCTCGGCTGCCGAAGTCGGCGACCGCGCTGCAGGCGAGCACATGCACGCTGGTGCCGAGGGCGACGGTCGCCCAGCCGCGTGCGAGTTCCTCGAGGACCTGCAGGTACACCGATGCCGGTTGGCCGCCGCCGCCGAATTCCTCCGGATAGGGAAGTGAGAGGAGCCCCAGCTCGCCGAGCTGGCTGAACAGCTCGCGCGGGAACGAGCCCGCGGCCTCGGACTTGTCCGCCCGCGGCTGGAGTTCCTTGGCGACCAGCTCCCTGGTCAGCTCGAGCAGGTCGGCGGCCTCCGCCGTGGGTAGCTCGCGATCGACGACGGTGCCGGTCATGGTGTGGTTGCTCCTCTGGATGGTGGTCCTGCTGCTGTTCGCTGCTCGGATTCCCGCTCGAACACTGGTGCTGGTCCCGGCCGCGCTCGTGGCCGGTCGCGGCTGGGGCCGGAGGTCAGAACAGGTCCTCGTCAGTGTCCTGGTCCCCACGCTCGACCCGGTCCCCGGTACCGGGCAGCCTGGTTCCGAGTTCGTCGAGACCCGCGGCTTCCTCCGGTGCGACGTCCGGTTCCTCCGTCTTGGCAGACGTGTCGAAAGCTGCTCTGGCGTCGGCGATCTCGTCGCCGCCGGCCGGTACCGACGCGAGCCTGGCGGGCGGCGCCGACCCATCCGCAACGCCGACGGTCGCCGCGTACCGGCGCTGGACCGACGCCCGATCCAATCGGCCGACCTCTGTTCTCGGGAGCACCTCGACCAGGTGGTAGGCGCCCGGCCGCTTGAACGGCGGCAGCCGCTCGCTGACGTACTCGCTGAGGTCATCCTGGGTCGGCCGCTTACCGGGCCGTGCGACGAGGACCGCCACCACCTGCTGGTGCCCGTCGCCGCCGGGCAACCCGATGACGGCGACCTCGGAGACGTACGGGTGGCCGGCGAGCACGTCCTCCACCTCCCGCGGGTACACCGTGAACCCCGCCACCGTCACGGTCTCGGCCGCGCGGTCGACGAGGTGCAACTCCCCTGCGTCGTCGAGATAGCCGATGTCACCGGTGACGAACCAGCCGTCCGCCCCCGGGCCTCCGCCGCCGTCGGGCCAATACCCGGAGAACAGCGTCTGGCCACGAATCTCGATGCGCCCGACCTCGCCCGCGTCGGGGGCTTCCGCGACGTCGAAGCTGTCCCGAACGGCCGCCTCGCCGGCGGTCGGCGGGCCCACTGTCGGGACCGCATCGGTGCCTTCCGGCGTGATCAACCGCAATTCGATGCCGGGCAGCGGCCTGCCGACCGAGCCGAGGTGCGGCTTGCTGGTCGCGAGCGAACTGGTCACCACCGACGCCGACTCGGACAGCCCGTAGCCCTCCCAGACCGCCTGCCCGAGCAGACTCTTGACCTGGGTGAAGTCATCGGGCTCGAGCGGCGCGGTGCCCGAGATCAGCAGCCGGACCGATGACAGCGACCGCTCGGCGCCGGGGACCTTGACGAGGTGGTGGAAGAAGCCCGGCGCTCCCGGGATCACCGTGACGCGGTGGTCATGTGCCGCCTGCAGCGCCGATTCCGTCGCCCGCCGGCCCGCCGACGATCCGGCACCGTCCAGCATCGCCCCGCGGTCGACACCCACCGTCCGCGCGTCGAAACCGATGTCCGGCAGCACGCTCGCCCCGCCGACGAGCGTCAGCGGGAGGAAGGCGACGACCCAGCCGGCAAGGTGGTACATCGGCAGCACCTGCAGAACCCGCTCACCATCGCTGAGTCTCAGGCTGCCCAACTCGCCGATCGCGCGGACCGCCGCGAGGATCGCGCGGTGCGACAGCATGACGGCGCGGTCCTCGCGCACTCTGGCGAGCAGCGCGAGGTCTTCGGCGCCACCCGTCCGCGTTCCGCCGGCCCCAGGTCCGTCAGCCCCGGGTCCGCCGGTTGCCGGCTGACCCGCGGCCGTTACCGGTTCGGCCGTCCACCACTGCGCCAACCGATCCGGCCCGATCGAGATCGGCAGCCCGTGGTCGTCGTCACCGGAGATCGCCGCGATCGCCCCGACCCGGTCGGCGAAGGACCCGACGTCGCCGCGGGACGGTCCGATCGGGACTGCGATCACCCCGGCCCGGGCGGCGGCGAACAGCGAAGCGGCAAGGTCGGCACCCGTCGGTAGCGCGATGACGACCCGCTCACCGGCGCTGACCCCGAGTCCGCGGAGCGCGGCGACACCCGCGTCGGCCGCCGCATCCAGCTGCGCCCAGGTATGGGTGCCGGTCGTCGAGATGACGGCGGGCCGATCCGGATACCGGCGGGCTGCCGACCGCAGCAGGTCGGCTACGTTGATCGGCTGGGTGTCCTGCTCCGGGCTGCTCACCCGACCATTCTCGTTCACCCGCCGACCGAACACCCGGCGAGGTGGGTCACCGCGCGGCGTCATCGGCGGTCCGGGGGGACCGGCGGATACGCTGACCCCGCACAGCGCAGCGTGAAAGAACGGGCACCGAAGGTTCTCGCCGGATCAGGCAGGGAAAGGCGACAGTGAGATTCCGCAGGGCGCACGACCCCCAGGACGCGGTCGAATCGGCCGAGATCGCGGGCGCGGCGTCTGCCGAGGTCGCACACCTCGCGGTCCAGGAGGAAGAACCCCCACTCGCCCCGGGTGCGGATCTCACCGCCGCCGCGTTCTTCGACGTCGACAACACGATGATGCAGGGCGCGTCGATCTTCCATTTCGCCCGCGGCCTGGTGGCCAGGGACTTCTTCACCACCGGTGACCTGCTCCGATTTGCGCTCCTGCAGATCAAGTTCCGCATCTCCGGCGAAGACCTCGACGACATGTCCAGGTCCCGGGAGGGCGCGCTGGCCTTCGTCGCCGGACGCCAGGTCTCCCAGATCGTCGAACTCGGCGAGGAGATCTACGACGACCTGATGGCGCACAAGATCTACCCGCGGACGAGGGAACTCGCCCAACGTCACCTCGACGCGGGGCAACGGGTCTGGCTGGTGACGGCGACCCCGGTGGAGCTGGCGCAGATCATCGCCCGCCGACTGCATCTGACCGGTGCGCTCGGCACCGTCGCCGAGCAGGTGGACGGGGTGTACACCGGCCGGCTGTTCGGTGAGCTGCTGCACGGCCAGGCGAAGGCCGCGGCCGTCCGCTCGCTGGCCGCGCGCGAAGGGCTCGACCTCCGCCGGTGCACCGCCTACTCCGACTCGGTGAACGACGTACCGATGCTCTCGGTGGTCGGCACGGCGGTGGCGATCAACCCGGACGGCGCGCTGCGGGATGTGGCAAGGGAACGCGGCTGGCAGATCAAGGACTTCCGCTCGGGACGGCGGGCGGCCCTGATCTGGGTACCGGCCGTCGCCGGAGCGGGCCTCATCGGCGCGGGTGTGTTGGTGGGACGGGCGGTCTGGCGGCGGCGCTGATCTCGGTCTGCGCGCCTGTCACCCCAGGAACGGGTGCCCGCGGCGGAGCAGCAGCCGGTACAGGGTCTGCTGGATCGTCTCCCGTACCCGGTCCGTCAGGTTGAACACGACCATCGGGTCGTCGGCGGCGTTGTCCGGGTAGATGTCCGTCGGAATGGGCTCACCGAATTCGATGATCCACTTGCTCGGTAACGGGATCGCACCGAGCGGCCCGAGCAGCGGGAAGGTCGGCGTCACCGGGAAGTAGGGCAGTCCGAGAGCGCGCGCGAGCGGCTTGAGATTGCCGATCAGCGGGTAGATCTCCTCGGCGCCGACGATGGAGACCGGAATGATCGGGACACCCGTCTTCAGGGCCGCGGTGACGAACCCGCCCCGGCCGAAGCGCTGCAGCTTGTAGCGCTGCGAGTACGGCTTGCCGACGCCCTTGAAACCCTCCGGATAGACCGCGACGAGCTGGCCGGACGACAGCAGTCGCTCAGCGTCCGGGTTGCACGCGAGAGTGTTGCCGGCCTTCCGACTGATCGGGCCCAGGAACGGGGTGTCGAAGACCAGGTCGGCGCCGAGCATCCGCAGCGGCCTCCGGAGTGGGTGGAACTCGCGGACCGCGACCGCCGTCATCACCGCGTCGATGGCGACGGTGCCGGAGTGGTTGGCGACGAGCAGCGCCCCACCGGTGTCCGGGATGTTCTCCATCCCCAGGGTTTCGATACGAAACCACTTCTCGTACAGCAACTTCAGCGGCGGGACGAGCACGGTGTCGGTGAAGTCGGGGTCGTATCCGAAATCGTCGACTGTGTAGTCGCCGGTCATCCTGCGGCGCAGAAACGCGAGCGATCCGGCGAGGCCGCGCTTCCAGCCGGTTTCGGCCGGCAGGTGATCTGCAGGCACCGTCCGCGGCGGCGGTGGGCCGGTGGTGCGGCCCCGGTCGGTGCGGCCCGGATCGGTACGGCCCCGGATCGGTGCCGGACGCGGCCCGGATCGGTGCGGCCCGGATCGGCGCGGCCCGGATCGGCGGAGCCGCCTGTGTCGTGGGACCCGGTTGCGTCCGCCAGCCTGACTGCGTCGACCAAGCCAGCTGTGTCCAACAGGTCCGCCGTGTCCAACGGGTCCGCCATGTCCAACGGGTCCGACGTGTCCAACCGGTCCGCCCTGTCCAACGGGTCGGCCGCGTCCGGTGCCGCGGAGGCATCGATGGGGTCGGCCGAGCCGGCTGCACGTGCGCCGGTGCCGCCCGATGTCTGTCGCCGCCGTGGTGCGGATGCCGCCGAGCGGTCTCGGGGGACGTCAGTGCCGGCCACGGCCGTTCCTTCTTCCTGCCGGTAAATCGGCCGGTGTCGACTGCGATGGTATGAGGCCCGCGGGGACCGAACGGCCGAAAGATCTGGTGATCATGATCGGCTACGCCTCCGCCGCGGTGCTCCCGCTCCGTCCCCGGGGATCCCGACAAGCCGCGGGCGCCCGGGCGCGCGACCGGCTCCCCGGGACGAGGTGCCCGCCGGTGCGGCGGTGCCAATCGGGGCGGTGCCAATCGGGGCGGTGCCAATCGGAGCGGTGCCAATCGGAGCGGTGCCAATCGGAGCGGTGCCAATCGGAGCGGTGCCAATCGGAGCGGTGCCGGTCGGGACTGTGCCGGTGGCGCCGCCCGCATCCGCCGTTTCGCGGTTCGTGGCCGAACCGGACGCAGAGCCGGTGTCGTACTGCGATCCGGATCGCAGTTCGGCATGTGCCGGTTCGGCACGCACGCCGAGCGCACCGGCGAGCCGCACCTCGAGCCCGCGCACCCTGTCGGGCGTGACGGCAGGGCGCAGCGTGCGGGCGAAGTCGTCGAATGCTGCGAGGGTGCTGAACCGTGGGATGTAGCCGACCCGCTCGACGAGCCGGGAGGTGTCCAGGACTCGACCCGCGGCGAGCAACTTGACCTGCCCGGGTGAGAACCCGCCGATGTGCAGGGTGCGCATCGTCCGGGACAGCGGATCCAGACCCAACGACGGGACGGCGAGCGGCACCCGGCCGGCCCTGTGAATGGCCTGGGCGAGAGTGATGACGCCGGGACCGGCAACGTTCACGGTGCCGGCGAAATCGCCGAGGGCAAGATGCTCGAGCACGCCGACGGCGTCGAGTTCATGCACGAACTGCAGCCGGGCGTCCCTGCCGAGGACCATCGGGACGAACGGGGAAAGCCCGAAGTACCGGGTCAGCGGGGTCACCACAGTCGGGCCGATGACATCCGCGAGCCGCGGCACCGCGATCCGCACATCGGGTCGCCGGCGGCCGAAACCCCTGACGTAGGCCTCGATGTCGATCGCGTCGCGGCCGGGACCGGATGATGGCACCGACCGCGCGGACATTTCCTCGGTGAAGATCGCCGGGTCCCGCGACGAGGCGCCGTAGATCGCGCCGGTCGATCTGACGATGAGGTTCCGCACGCTCTCGGAGCGCTGGCAGGCGGCCAGGAGCTGCATCGTCCCGAGGACGTTCATCTCCTTGGCCATGCTCCTCGCGGCCGACGACGCAGGGGTGGACGAGGCCGACGCATGCACGACCGTGTCGACGCCCGCCGCGTCGATCACCCTTGCCACGAGCGGGTTCCGGATGTCGACCCTCGCGAAATCGGCGCCGCCCATCCGGTATCGCGCGGCGGGTTCGGGCAACGCCGCGTCGACCCCGATGACCCGCTGGACATCCGGGTGCTCGGCAAGGAGTCCGGCAAGGGACGATCCGATGAACCTGGTGACACCCGTCACCAGGATGATCAGACCCGCCATGGCTCTCTACCCCTCGAAGATCGACCGCTTGACCGACCGGCCGGTCGACGACCGCGCGCCCTGCGACGTTCCGGGCCGGTGATCGACCGGCCCACCGTCAGGTTTACTTGCCGGCCTTGCGACGCGCGACCCTGGTCTTGCGGAGCAATTTACGATGCTTCTTCTTGGCCATCCGCTTGCGACGCTTCTTGATCACAGAACCCATGAGGGTGATCTCTCCAAGTGTGTGGGTGCCGCCGCGCGGTGAGATTCGCCGCCTCGACGCCTGAGTGAACGCCACGGGCCGAGACCGGCCCGTCAGCCCGGCGGTTACCGGGCCCGGTCATCCTACCGGCCGGCGCTCGATCAGCCGACGTCGTTGAATGCGGTCCGTAGGTAGTCGTGGACGGCGCGCTCGGGGACGCGGAACGAGCGTCCGACCCTGACGGCCGGCAACTCCCCCGAGTGCACCAGCCGGTAGACCGTCATCCGGGAGACCCGCATCAGGAGCGCGACCTCCGCGACGGTCAGGAATCGCATCTCGGCCAGCGTCGGATCCCGGGGGGTTGGCTCCCTCGGGGGTCGATCGTCTCGAGCGGGCATCAGGGCACCGTCTTCCGGCACGTCTCGCGCCGCCAGGCTTCCCCTCCGGCGGACACCATACGTACGTGCTTTGTGAACTCTAGCGTTACAGGAGGGAAGAAGGCGATGACGGGTTTGCCGGTGCCACCTGCAGCGATGGTGTGTCGTCACATCGGGTGAACTGCGGAGCAGCACTGTCAGGACCACCGCACGCTCACTCGGCGAGATGACCGACCCGCGCAGCCGAACGGCGGAGTTCAGGCACCAAGGTCGGTGGCGATGTACTGCTCCGTCAGGTGACTTCGCACGACAGCGTCGCCGGTGAGCGCGATGGCGGTCTCCGCCGCCCGTGCGGCAGCGAGCCGATCGCCGGCACGCAGACAGCAGTGGGCGCGGACCACCCAGTACGGCTGGTATCGGTCGACGAGCTCGACGGGCAGTTCATCGAGCAGCGCGAGCGCGGCGTGTGGCCCGTTGACGTGACTGTGCGCTTTCGCCCTGGCAACACACGCGCCGACCGTCGGGGTCAGCGTGGCCAAGCCGTCGTAGAGGCCGGCGAGCGCGACCCAGTCGGTACGCCCGGTCGCCGCGCGACGGTTGTGCACCGACTGGATCGCGGCCTGCAGCTGGTACGGCCCGAGTGGCTGAGATGTGCGATGAAGCCGCAGAGCGGTGGCCAGGTGGCGCTCCGCCTGGTCTATCCCGGCGCGCGACCACAGCCCGACGTCCTGCTGGTCGAGTGGGACGAAGGCACCGCCCGGCGAGCGGCGCGCGGCACTGCGTGCGTCGCTGTGCAGCAACAGGGACCGCAGGCCGTGCACCTCGGCGTCATCCGGCAGCAGTTCGGTGAGGAGACCGGCCAGTCGCAGCGCCTCCCGCACGAGGCCGGCCTTGGGCGATCCCCGGTCTCCTGGCTCGATCGCATTCAGCCGGGCGCGACTGTCGGCCGGAGCGTCGTCGTCCCGGTCGTCCCATCCGGTGCCGTACGCCGCGTAGACCGCATCCAGCACCGAAGAGACCCTTTCCGGTTGTTGAGCTGCGTCCGGAATGGCGAACGGCACCCCTGCGGCCTTGATCTTGGCCTTCACCCGCACGAGCCGCTGACCCATGGTGGCCGGCGCGACGAGGAAGGCCGCGCCGATTCGGACCGCATCGAGACCGAGCACCGTCTGCAGCATCAGCGGCGCCCGCATCGCCGGATCGATGGCCGGATGTGTGCAGGCGAACAGCAACTCGAGTCGCTTGTCGGGGATGCCACCGCCGGTCGGGTCGTCGAGCACGTTGACCGCGTCCTGTTCGAGGAGTCGGGCGATCTGGACGAGACCTTTGGCGGCAACACCCCGCCGCCGGGCGCCATCGATCAGGGTTCGGCGGGCAGCCGTCACCAACCACGAATCGGGACGGTCCGGCACCCCCCGCTCCGGCCAGCTACGAAGTGCCGCAAGAAAGGCCTCGGACAACGCGTCCTCGGCCGCCGCCAGATCGCCGGACACCGAGGCCAGGTAGGCCACCAGGCGGCCGTAGGAACCTCGGGCAATGTCCTCGACCGCGTGCCGCGCAGACTGCGGGGGGGTGGCCCTCGTCACTCGACCGGAGGCGGGAGCAGTGGACGAAGCTCGACCGAACCCGACGCGGCGCACGGACAGCGCTCCGCCCAGGCCAATGCCGCGTCCAGAGTCGGCACCTCGAGGACGAAATACCCGCCGAGTTGTTCCTTGGTGTCTGCGTAAGGGCCGTCCTGGAGTAGTCGGCGACCATCCCGCAGCCGGACGGTCGTCGCCGTGGACGGCGGATGCAGACCACCGGCGTCGACCAGGACACCGCTGTCGGTGAGGGCGTCCAGGTACCCGCGCCACGATGACCAGTACCCATCGGCCCGATCGTCCTCGCGGGATGCAAACGCCTCGGGAGCCTCTACTGCAAGCATCAGATACCGCATGCTCGTCCTCTCCTGCGCCGGGCCGGGTTATCCGGCTTCCGCCGGATCACCCCGCCACGGTGCCATAGCGCTATGCGGCCACCATCGGCTCGCCGGTCTCCAGCAACGTCTTCAGACCTGACAGGATCGCGACCCAACCGGATTCCAGCCCGCTCGCGACGCGGCCATCCGGTAACCCGCTGTGCATGCAGGTCAGAACGGTGACGCCCGGCATCGGCATCGCCGGATCCGTGAGACTGAACGTGACGATCGATTCCGGCAACTGCGCGACGTCACGGTCCCAGTAGCCGTTGAAGGTGGTGGTGAGCCGGCGGGCGGGCTCGACGTCCAGAACCGTTCCGGTGATGACGTCGCCGCCACCGGCGGTGTACCGGTAAGCGGCTCCCGGCGTGAGGTCGAATTCCGCCTTGAATCCGACGTAGTAGGCCGGTGTGACGGAACCGTCGGTCAGCGCCCGCCAGATCTGCTCGGGTGTTGCCCTGATGGCGAGTTGGATCCGTTGGACCGTGGTCGGGTCTTCGGATGGATCGGATGTGGCTGCTGCCGTGGTCGCTGTGCTCATCGGTTCTCCTTCACAGTGCGGCCGGCGATGCCGGCGCGGTGTCGCCGAGGTTGGCCACACACTGCAGACGCACGCCCACCGGCATTTCGACATCTGCGACGCCGTTCCAGCCGGTTCTTCGAAAATCTCTTGTGCCCTGTCCTTCAATGCCGCCCGATGGAGCCATTGCCACCGAACCGCGACGGGAGGATCGTTTCCATCACCGGCAGCGCCGCCGGGGCGCTGCCCGCTCGAACAGAGGGGGTGCGTCCATGTACGCACGTTCCACCACGTTCCAGGCCCGCCGTGCCGCCATCGATGCCGGCATCGGGTTCGTCCGCGACGAAGTCCTGCCTACGGTCGAGCACATGCCGGGCTGCTTCGGACTGTCGATGATGGCCGACCGTATGTCGGGCCGGTGCATCGTCACCACCGCCTGGGACAAGCGCGAGCAGATGCATGACAGCGACGCGGCCATCGCGCCGATGCGCGAACGGGGCGGTCAGGTGCTCGGCGGCGCGCCCTTCGTCGAGGAGTGGGAGATCGCGCTCCTGCACCGCAGCCACCATTCGCATGACGGTGCCTGCGTGCGGGCGACGTGGACGCACGGCGACCCGTCGCGGATGGATGACGCCGTGGCCATGTTCCGGATGACGACACTGCCCGCGATGGAAGCGCTCGACGGTTTCTGCAGCGCAAGTTTGTTCGTCGAGCGTTCGGCCGGCCGTGCGGTGACGTCGGTGACCTACGCCAGCCGCGCGGCGATGGACGCGAGCCGAGAGGAGGCAATGAAGCTGCGCCGCAGGATCGTCATGGAAACGGGCTCCGACGTCCTCGACGTTGCCGAGTTCGATCTGATGGTCGCCCACCTGCGGGTTCCCGAGATGGCCTGAGACACCTTCGGAGCCGCGGGTCCGCGCCCTCGACGCCGCCCACCCGCAGAAAGAAAACGCCCACCGGGAGAACGACGAAAAGGAGTTGAACGGGCCCGCGGCACCGACCTATCGTCGCCTCATCATGGATAGCTGACATCGCTCGAGCCCACGCCCGAGGCACGCCGCCAGGTCACGCAGCATTCCGGCGGCCGACCCGGTGGGCACCCCCGTGCTGGAAACCCAGCCGAACCCCGGGATTGCGATGTCCATCCAAAGATTGCCTGTCGTCGACGCCCTGTTCCCGCACCGCGCCCCCGGCACAGCCGCGCCCGGCAACCCATTGCCCGGCAACCCATTGCCCGGCAATGCATCGACGGGCAACGCATCGACGGGCACCGAATTACGCGCCGAGGACCTGACCAAGTCCTATGCCGGGTGGACGGTGCTGCGCGGCATCGATCTGCATGCTGGTCCGGGCCGCCGGATAGGACTGATCGGCGAGAACGGCGCCGGGAAGTCCACGCTGCTGCGCCTGCTGGCCGGTGTCGAGGAGCCCGACTCTGGCACCGTGCGCCGGCCTGCGGACTTCGGTTACCTCGCCCAGGAGCCGCCGTTCGACGACAGTGCGACGGTTGCAACGGTTCTCACCGAGGCACTGGCGCCGCTGCATTCGGCGGTCGAGGCGGTCGAAGAACTCAGCGCAAGGCTGGCGGAAGAGCGGGCCCCCGCAATCGGGCACGCCCTCGCAGATCGGTACGCGAGGGTTCTCGAGTGGGCCGAACAGCACGACGCCTGGGATGCCGACCGGAGGGCCACGCTCGCCGCACACCGGCTCGGTTTGGCAAACCTGGATCCGGGCCGCGCTGTCGCCACCCTTTCCGGCGGTCAACGCACCCGGCTCGCACTGGCCGCATTGATCACCACCAGACCGCTGTGCGTGCTGCTCGACGAACCGACGAACCATCTCGACGACGACGCACTCGACTTGCTGGAGTCATTCCTGGTCGGCCTTCCTGGCGTTGTCGTCGCGGCGAGCCATGACCGGGTGTTCCTCGACCGGGTGTGTACGCAGATCATCGATCTGGACCCAACCGCGTTCGGCACCGAGGGCGACGGCTCCGTGCGGCATTCGCTGGGCGGTGCGGGCTTCACCGATTACCTGGCGCGCCGCGCTGACGCGCGCCGCCGGTGGGAACGCACGTATACCGAACAACAGCGGGAGATTGCCGAACTGCGGGCCGCCGCGTCGATCGGCACCAGCCGAATCGCGCACGGCCGTGGTCCACGGGACAACGACAAGTTCATCCATGCGTTCAAGGGCGCCCGGGTGGAACGGACGCTGGCCCGCCGGGTGCACGACGCACAGCGCAGGCTTGCGATCGCCGAGCGGAATCAGCTGCGACGGCCGCCCGCCGTCCTGCAGTTCCGCGCCCCGCTGGGATCGGCGGGCAGTGGCGACACCGCAGTACACGTCGGAGATCTCGAAGTGCCTGGCCGGGTGTCACTGGAACGGCTCGACGTCACTGCCGGCGAACGACTGTTGCTCACCGGCGCCAACGGGTCCGGGAAATCGAGCCTGCTGGCCGTCCTCGCCGGCAGACTGCGGCCGTCGAGCGGGACCGTGCAGATCGCTGCCCGCCGGGTCGGATTGCTCGCGCAGGACGTCGTCTTCAACGATCCGGCCGAAACTGCCCGGGCAACCATGGAGCGGCGGGCGGGCAGCGGCGCCGGGGAGGCGCTCACCGGGTTCGGCCTGCTGCCGCCGGCGGCGATCGACGCGCCGATCGGTTCGCTGAGCGTCGGCCAACGACGCCGGTTGGCGCTCGCGATCCTGGTCGCCGTCTCGCCCGACCTGCTGCTGCTCGACGAGCCCACGAACCACATCTCGCCCGCGCTGGCCACCGAACTCGAGGAGGCGCTGGGCACCTCGGCCGGCACCGTCATCCTCGCGAGCCACGACCGGTGGCTCCGCCAACGCTGGAACGGGCCGGAGCTGGGGTTGTCCCGGCCTTTCGGGCGGACGTGACGAAAAGTCCTGCGCAGCGATGACCGATATGTGATCATCCGTCGATGGATGCCGACGAGGTGCGCAAGGTCTACCTGGACTTCATGGTCGAGCGGGGTCACGTCGTCATCCCGCGGGCCCCGCTGATCCCGCACGACGACCCGTCAACGTTGTTCACCGGCAGCGGGATGCAACCGCTGCTGCCGTACCTCCTCGGCCAGGACCACCCCGCGGGCCACCGGTTGACCGACAGCCAGACCTGCCTGCGTGCCCAGGACATCGAAGATGTCGGCGACAACCGGCACACCACGTTCTTCGAGATGCTCGGGAACTGGAGCCTGGGCGACTATTTCAAGCGCGAGCAGCTGACGCAGGTGTGGGAATTCCTCACCGACCGGGTCGGTCTGGACCCGAACCGGATCTACGTCAGCTGCTTCATCGGCGACGAGGCCAACGGGATCCCGAAAGACACCGAGAGCGCCGACATCTGGACCGAACTGTTCACCGCGGCCGGGATCAGCGCCGACCAGGTCGAGCTCGGCAGCGAGGAGCACGGTGCCGAGGTCGGGTCCCGAGGCGCGCGCATTGCGTTCTACGGCAAGAAGAATTGGTGGTGCCGGGGCGGAAAGGCCGAGGACATGCCCATCGGTGAGCCGGGCGGACCCGATTCGGAGATGTTCTACCTGTATCCACAGATCGAGCACGATCCGGCTTTCGGTGCGCATTGCCACCAGAATTGCGATTGCGGCCGATTCATCGAGCTCGGCAACTCGGTGTTCATGGAATACCGCAGGACGGCGGGCGGGTTCGCCCAACTCCCCCGTCGCAACGTCGACTACGGCGGCGGCCTGGCCCGTATTGCGGCGGCGTCGATCGACAGTCCTGACGTCTATCGGATCAGCCTGCTGTGGCCGATCGTGCGGGAACTGGAGACGCTGTCGGGGCGGTCCTACGAGACCGACACGGTCGCGATGCGGGTGATTGCCGATCATCTTCGCGGCGCGGCATTCCTTGCCGTGGACGGGGTCCGGCCGAGCAACAAGGCGCAGGGCTACGTCATGCGCCGGCTGATCCGGCGGGCGATCCGCTACGCGTTCGATCTCGGGCTCGAACAGAATTTCTTCCCGCAGATCATCCCGACGATCGCGGGCATGTATGACCTCAACTATCCCGAGGTGCAGGAGCGCGGCGAGCGGGTGATCGGAGTCCTGGTGAAGGAGGAGAAGGCATTCCGGCATACGCTCCGAAAGGGCATCAAGCAGCTCAGCAGCTACTCGCGGGGCGTGTCGGGAAATGAATTGTTCACGCTGTACGACACGTTCGGGTTCCCTGTCGAGCTCAGCACAGAGGAAGCCACCAGGGCCGGCATTCCGCTCAGCCCGGAGTGGCGGGCCGAATTCGACGAGAACATGGCGGCACAGCGGGCGAGGTCACAGGGCGCACGGAAGAAGGTCGGCCAACCGGCCTGACGGCGCCTCACTTGCCCAAAACCCGCGTCAACTCGTGTGCGCCTTGCCGAGTTCGGCGGAGCGGAGCGCGGCCGCCTCGATCGCAGACAGCAGCGCGGCCCGCACGCCGTGATTCTCCAACTCGCGGATCGCGGCGATGGTGGTCCCACCGGGTGAGGTCACCGCTTCCCGCAGCGAGACGGGGTGCTCGCCCGAGTCGCGCAGCATGGTGGCCGCGCCGACGGCCGACTGGATGATCAGGTCGGTGGACACCGCCCGTGGCAGGCCGAGCAGGATGCCGGCGTCGATCATCGCCTCGACGAGGAAGAAGAAGTACGCCGGACCGGAGCCGGACAGCGCCGTCACCGCATCCTGCTGATCCTCCGGGACCCGCACCACCTTGCCGACGGTGGACAGCAGATCCTCGACGAGTTGCAGGTGTTCGGGGCCGGCGTGCGAGCCGGCGGAGATCGCGCTCATCGCCTCGCCGACGAGCATCGGGGTGTTGGGCATGACGCGCACCACGGGGGTGCCGTCCGGCAGGTGACGTTCGTACAGCGCGGTCGGCAGCCCCGCACACAGCGACACCACCAGGGTCCCCGGCTTGATCGACCAGGACAGCGAGCGCAGCAACGGGTCGATGTCCTGCGGTTTGACCGCGACGACGAGCACGTCGGCGGTCTTCGCCGCCTCGTCCGTCTCCACCCCACGAACGCCGTACCGCTCGGTGAGTTCCTGCACCCGCGTCGGGTACCGCTCGGTGAACATCAGCGATTCCGGCGATCGGCCGGCCGACAGCAGCCCGGACAGCAGCGCCTCGCCGATTTTGCCCGCACCGAGGATCGCAATCGTCGTCATGCCGCTCAGGGTGCCATGGCCGCGGGACCGCCGGTATGCCGGGCGATCAAGTCCTGCACGCCGTCAAGGATCCGCTCGAGCCCGAACTCCATGACGTGCGCCGGATCGCCGGAGCTCTGGTGATACTCACCAGCCGCGGTGCCCACCCGGGAGCCGAGCGGGAAAGCTGACGAGTCCATCAGGGTGGCCAGTGTCGGCGAGACGGCCGTCCACCAGTCGAGGTCCGAGTCGCCGTTCTGCCGGCGGGCCTGGTCGAGCGACACCTGCCAGCGGGCCATTCCCTCGGCATGCACCAGGAGCAGCGTCAGGACGCTGTCCATCTCGATGTCGGACAGCCCGATGCCGTCCAGCGGGCGGAGTTCCGCCTCATACTTCCGGCTGACGTTCGGCCCCAGCACGGGCCGACCGGCCGGGACCGCGAGCAACCACGGATGCCGGAGGTAGTTGTCCCAGTTGCGCCGGGCGATGAAGGCGAGCGCCGAGCGCCACTCCCCCGGCCGGCCGGACGGCTCGTCGGGACCGGGATAGACCTGCCCGGCAACGGTGTCGACCATGAGCTCGATGAGGGCCGGCTTTCCGGGCACATGGGTGTACAGCGACATGGTGCCGACACCGAGGTCACCGGCGATGCCGCGCATGGACAGCGCCTCCAGCCCGTCGGCGTCGGCGAGCCGGATCGCAGACCCGACGATGGCGGCGACGGTCAGGCCCGACCGACCCGGACGGTCGCGCGGACCCCAGAGCAGCGCGAGCATCCGGCCGGGATCGACGTCGCCACTGCTTCGAGGTGTGCCGTTGCGAGAGGAGCTCCGGGCGGGTGTTCCCTGCGCCGGGCGGTCGTCTCGAGGGGATTCGGTGGCGGCCACGGGAACATTCTCCCGTCGACTTGCGTTGACTGCTTCCGTACGCTGTACCGTACAGCGTACTGATTCGAGGAGGCAGCCCATGCGCACCCCCGGAAGTACCAACACCGCCCATCCAGCGAAGGCGGCAGAGGGTCTTGCGATCGATGCCCGTGATGTGCGGAAGAACTACGGCGGCCCGCAGGGCGGCCCCGGCCTGAACGGCCTCGATCTGGCGGTCGAGCCGGGCACCGTGCACGGCCTGCTCGGCCCCAACGGCGCCGGGAAGACAACGGCAATCCGGATCCTCACCACGTTGCTGCGGCTGGACTCGGGCTCGGCAACGGTCGCCGGCCACGACGTGACGACCCGCGGGCGTGCGGTCCGCAGGCGGATCGGCCTGGTGGGCCAATCCGCAGCGGTCGACGAGGTGCTCACCGGGCGGCAGAACCTTCTCCTCGCAGGACGGCTCAACCACCTGCCCGCCGCCGCCGCGCTGCGTCGCGCAGACGAATTGCTCGAGCATTTCGGGCTGACCGATGCCGCACGTCGAAAGGTCGCCACCTACTCCGGCGGTATGCGCCGCCGGCTCGACCTCGCTGCGGCCCTCGTCGTCGCACCGGCGGTGTTGTTCGTCGACGAACCGACCACGGGTCTGGACCCGCAGGGCAGGCGCGAAGTGTGGTCAGCTGTAAGGGATCTCGTGAGGAACGGGACCACGGTCCTGCTGACCACGCAATACCTCGAGGAGGCGGACCAGTTGGCGGACCACATATCCATGCTGCGGGACGGCGTGGTGGTGAGGACCGGAACCCCGGCCGGACTGAAGGCGTCGATCGGCGGGGACCGGCTCGAGATCACCGTCGCGGAGCCGTCCGACTACGACCGGCTGCGCGACCTCGCCGCACCGTTCGCCGCCGGCGACGTGCACCTCGACGCCGCCGCGCTGACCGTCACGATCCCGGTCACCGATCGGACCCGGGCCCTCGTCGGGCTGTCCACGGCACTCACCGAGGGCGCCGTCGAGCCCATCGACATCACCGTCCGCCGGCCGAGTCTCGACGAGGTCTTCCTGCACATGATGGCCGACGGTCGGCCGGTCTCCCAGGCGAAACCGGAGGTGACGGCGTGACGAGCTCACGTGCGATCGCCGAACGGCGCGGCGGCACCGCACTGGGTGACGCCTGGACGATCACCCGCCGGCAGTTCTGGCACTGGCGGGCTCAGCCGGGCGCCTTCGCCGTCGGGCTGCTGTTCCCCGTGCTCGTCACCTTGATGTTCGGCGCGCTGTTCGGAGGGGCCATCGCCGGTCCGTCGACCGAATACGCCGGGAGCTATTACGACTTCCTGATGCCCGGCATCTTCGCCGTGGCCATGCTTTTCGGTCTCGAATCGACGATGACGGCGGTGAACGCCGACGCCGCGAAGGGGGTCACGGACAGGTTCAGGTCGCTGCCGATCCATCCGGCGGCAGTGGTGCTCGGCCGGTGCATTGCCGACATGATCAACAGCGTCCTGGGTCTGGCCGTCCTGGTGGCAACCGGCCTGCTGCTCGGCTGGTCGTGGACGAACGGCATCGGGGCCGCACTCGCGGCCTTCGCCCTGCTGTTGCTGCTGCGCTTCTCGTTGCTCTGGGTCGGCATCTTCCTGGGGCTCAAGGCCAAGGGACCGGAGTCCGTTGCGGCCGTCCAGATCCTGGTGTGGCCGGTGAGCATGCTCAGCAACGCGTTCGTCGATCCGGCGACGATGCCCGGCTGGCTGGGCGCCATCGCCTCATGGAATCCCCTGTCGGCGACCGCCTCCGCGACCCGGGAGCTGTTCGGCAATCCGGGCTGGAACGACGGCAGCTGGATGGCGGAGAACGCGCTGGTGCTGGCGGTCTGCTGGCCGGCGGTGATCACCGCGGTCTTTGCGCCGCTGGCCATCAGGGCGTACCGGAGGCTCGACGGCTGACCCCCCGACGCACGACGCCCCCCGACGCACGACGGCGGCCGGACGTCTTCGCACGCACGGCGCCGTTCACCCGAGCGGAATGATTCCCTCCGCGTCACCGATCGGCAGGGTCGAGGAACCAGGGCGAGCCGTCGCACGTCACACTCTTCGGGGACGGCCCAACAGAACAGGAGGTGGACACATGATCGCGACGAAGCCTTCGACACCTCCAGTGCGGGAACCGCGCCGTGCTCCGGCAGGCAAGCACCCGATCCGGGCGGCTGCAACGGCGGCGATGGTCGTGCTCACACTGGTTCTGACAGCATGTAGCAGCAGCTCCAACTCGCCGACCGTGACGTCCGGCTCGGCGGACGCGCAACCGTCGTCGACGGCGCCGGAGCCCGGGGCGAGCACCTACCCGGTCGGCAAGGAAGACGTCTGCCAGGCCCGGGACGGGCTATCGGCGTCGATCAACCCGCTCACCGATCCGGCCCTGCTGACCGGAGGTACGGCGGGTACCCAGGCGGCGGTCGGCGAGGTACAGACGCACCTGACGGCACTCGTCGCGGCAGGTAAGGACGACGACGGCCCCCCGCTCGATGCGCTGCAGACCGCACTCGATCAGGTGCAGATCGCCGTGGGCGAGGTCGGAAACGGCCATGCCGCAACGGCTCTGGTCGGGATCGGGACAGCCATCGGATCCGTCGGGACCGCGGCCTCGAATCTGTTCACTGCATTGCGGACCACCTGCGGTGCGTGATCGCGTCGTGGATCACCTGCGGTTCGTGATCGCTGATCACCTGCGGTTCGTCAGGGCGTCGCGGATCGCCTGCGGTCGTGACCGCGAGCGGTTCCTGACTCCGAGTGTTGCCCCACGGCCTGCGGATCTGCACCACCCGCAGGCCCTCACCACCTGCAGTGCCGAGCATGGATGCGACACCAGACCGCGTTCGGTCCGCAGCGCTCAGCGCGGTCGGAGTCCCTGCACGAGCAGCGTCATCGTCTCGGCAAGCGACTGCTCCCAGCCCTGTTCCTCGAGGAGTCCGCCGGCGACGAGCGTCGCGAAGCCGTGCATGGTCGCAAGGATGGCGGTGCTGATCTCGTCGACGGATCCGCCGACCACCTCGCCCCGCTGCTGCGCTTCCTGCAGGAGGCGCAGCGGCGCGTCGAACGCACGCTCGGCGGAGTTTCGGATCTCGGCAGGTGCTTCACGTCGGTGCTTCGCCGCAAACATCACGGTCAGCAGCTGCGCATTCCGCAGCGCGAACCGCACGTAACAGGCGGCGTGAGAAACCAACTGTGCGTCGAATGAAGCGCCGGCCGGTGGCGGCGTGAGATCGAGTGCCGCCCGTAGCCGGTCGAATCCGTTGACCGCGACCGCGTCGAGCAGCGCCTGCCGATCGGCGAAATGCCGGCTCGGCGCAGCGTGGCTCACTCCGAGGTCCCTGGCCAGTTCCCGCATGGAAAGTGCGTCGACCCCGTCCGCCGCGACGACGTCCGTCGCCCGTTCCGCCAGGGCAGCACGAAGATCGCCGTGGTGATACCGCAGCGTCCGGGCCACTGTCACTCCCCTTTGCGCGCATCCAGCCAATGTTGGCGTTGACAACAATGTAGACGATGCCTACTTTGGCGTCCATGACCTCTTCGCACTGGACTGCCGCAGATCTACCGTCCTTCTCCGGTCGCACCGTGGTGGTGACCGGCGCCAACAGCGGCATCGGCCTCGTCGCGTCCCGGGAACTTGCCCGCGCCGGTGCCCGGGTGGTGATGGCCGTGCGGAACACCACCAAGGGCGAGCAGGCAGCCTCGACGGTGACCGGGCAACGCGAGGTCCGGCAGCTCGACCTGGCCGATCTGTCGTCGGTCCGCGCGTTCGCCGACGGGTGGGACGGCGACATCGACGTCCTCGTGAACAACGCCGGGGTGATGGCGATCCCGCTCGCGCGCACCGCCGAAGGATTCGAGATGCAATTCGGCACCAATCATCTCGGTCACTTCGCATTGACGAACCTGCTGCTTCCGCACATCACCGATCGGGTCGTGACGGTGGCCTCGGGCGCCCACCGCGGCGGCAAGATCAGGTTCGAGGATCCCAACTGGAACACCGGCAAATACAACTCCTGGGCGGCCTACAGCCAGTCGAAGCTGGCGAACCTGCTGTTCACCCTCGAACTGCAGCGACGACTGGCTGCGGCCGACTCCGACGTCCGGGCCAACGCCGCGCATCCGGGGTATTCGGCGACCAACCTGCAGTCACATTCCACCGGGCTGATGAATGCGGGGATGAAGGTGCTCAATGTGCTGGTCGCCCAGAGCGACGAGAAGGGCGCACTTCCGACGCTGTTCGCGGCGAGCCAGGATCTCCCGGATGCCAGCTACGTCGGCCCGGACGGCCGCGGGGAGATGCGCGGCTACCCGACTCTCGTCGGACGCACCGCTGAGGCCAGTGATCCCGTTGCAGCGCAACGGCTCTGGACGCTGTCGGAGGAACTCACCGGGGTGACGTTCCCGCTGGGCAAGCTGTCACGCTGAGAGTTCCCAGCAGGAATTCGGTGACGCGAATTCAGCCGCTCGAATTCAGGCGCACGAATTGAGGGCGGGTATGCCGGCGCCGGGGATTTAGCGCCGACAACCCAGCGCCGACAACCCAGCGCCGACAACCCAGCGCCGACAACCCAAGGCGGGCAACTCGAGCGCCGACAACCCAGCGCCGACAACCCAAGGCGGGCAACTCGAGCGCCGACAAACCAGGGCGGGCAACTCCAGGGCCCGCAAGGCATGGTCCTCCATCTCGCGGCCCGCAATTCAACAACGGCCTCCGTTTCACCGCGTCCAACCGGGATCGTCAGCGCACCAACTTGCGCGAGGTGGCGACGAACGGCGCCTGCCGCTGGTAGGCGCTTCCGTCGACGAGTCCGGCGATGAACGCCGCCAGATCGGCTCGGGTGATCTTCGTCGACGTCGGCGAGATGTGTGCGTCGTGATCGATCCATCCCGTTGCCGGACCGTCCTGCAGTCTCGGTGGGCGAATGAGCGTCCAGTCGAGCCCGCTGTCCCGCCACGCCTGGTATTCGATGACCTTGTCGGCGGCGGCGTCCCCACCGAAGGTCCTGATCATTGCCGCGATGATCCGGTCGCGGCGTGACTTGCAGTCGCCGGGCACATCGATGCCCGCCGCGCTGATGCCGATGAACCGTGAGACACCCGCCTCCGTCATCGCCGCGATCAACAGCGGAGCGACCTCACGATGAAGCCGTCGATCCCCGCCGACCGGGCCGAGCGCACTGATCACCACATCGCACCCGTCGACGAGCGAGCGCAGCGCCGCGGGATCACGGGCGTCGCCGAGCACGGCGCAGGTGTCGGCAGGTGCGGACACGGCTCGCCGGACGAGCACCCGCGCTTGGTGTCCGCGCGCGAGCAGGTCCTGCACGACGAGCCTGCCGGTCCTGCCTGTCGCTCCGAGAATTGCCACGATCATTGCCGCACCTCACTTCTCGCGGTTCCGTCTGGATACCCCACCGACCCGATGCCCATCGACTCGACACCTGGCCATGCAAACCTCGGGCGACTCAGCTCCCGGCGACTCAGTCCCCGCTGACTCAGCCCCCGCTGACTCAGCCCCCGGCGACTCAGCCCCCGCTGACTCAGCCCCCGGCGACTCAGCCCCCGGCGACTGGGGCCTCCGGCGGCGTGGACGCCGCCATCGTCCACGCCGACCTGTTCCGACTCGCGAACTCGTCGATGCCGTGCGGTTCCCTCCGCAGCACGGTCTGGACGTCGTCCGTCAGCCCCGCGGCCAGCCCCAACCGGGCCGAGGTATAGATCGCCGTCGTGACCAGCACCATGGCCAGCGGCATGCCGAGGGTGCGGCGGGCATGCCAGGCGTAGCGGACGGCGCCCGGCCTCGCGTAACGGATCGGCCGGTCCAGCGTTGCGGTCAACGCCTGCGCAACCTCGTCATAGGTCAACGCCGCGGAACCCGTTGGCGTCCAGGCCTTCCCGGCATGGTCAGCGGGATGAAGGAGTGCCTCGACAGCGACGGCGGCGACGTCATCGGTGTCGACGAACGCCGTTCCGCCCCGGCCGGCCGGGACGAAGATCTCGTCCCTGTCCCGGATGTCGGTGCGGTGGGTGGTCGACAGGTTCTGGAAGAAGAACGAGGGCCGAAGGAAGGTCCAGTCCACCGAGGACGACCGCAGCCACTTCTCCACGGCGGCGTGCGGGACCACCCGATTCCGCTCCGCTCCCTGCAGCGACAGGAACACCACGTGACGCACTCCGGCACCCTCCGCGGCACGCAGCGCCGGCAGCAGATCCCGCTTCACCCGCGACAACTGCGGCGGACGGACGAGGAACATCACCTCGACCCCGGCGAAGGCCGCCGCCCAGGTGTCGGGCGCCGTGAAATCGAACGCCACCGCGGTCGCTCCGGCGAGTTGCGGGTCGTCGGTGACGGTGCGTGGATCCCGTACGGCGGCTCGCACCGGGACGCCTGCCGCCAGCAGTCCGATGGCCACAGGGCGACCGACATTGCCGGTTGCGCCAGTCACCAGCACGGTGGACATGTATGTACCGTACAGCTGTCCTCCGTGACTGCCTGTTCTACTGGCGTGTCTCCCGCCACTCCCGGGTGATCATGTGGGTGTTCGGACGACCATCCGGTCGAGCGGCCGACACACCGCCGACGACGATCCCTACAGCACTCTCAGCATCACGAGGTTTCGCACCGACCTCCCGCAACTGAGCCGTCGACGCGCGCGAAAAGTGTGCCGAGCCGCATGATCAACAGCAGCTGAGTCGGCGAGGGTCCTCGAGAAAGGCTGGTGTGGTGTCGGAGTCGGTGCAACCGGAGGTCCTGGCGGGCCTGGATGACGCGCTGGTCCGGCTGCGCCGGCTGTGGTCAAGCCCGCGGCAGGTGATCACCGACGAGGACGGCCGGAACGTCGAGATGTCCAGCGTGCTCGTCGTGGAGGCCTGTGCCCGCGGCGCCGAGCGGGGCAAGCCGGTCGGCGTCGGTGACGTGGCCCAGTTCGCCGACGTGGCCCCGTCCACCGCAAGTCGTCTGGTCGATCGCGCCGTACGCGCCGAGCTGGTCCGGCGTACCGCGTCCGGCGGCGACGCACGGCGCATCACGCTGCAACTGACCGACGCCGGCCGGCAGCTCAGGGCGCGGTCGCTGGACGCCAGGATGGGTTGGCTCGGCACGGTGGTGAAGGACTGGTCGGTCGAGGACCTGGCGGCCCTGGCGGGACTGTTGGGCCGGTTCGCCGACTCACTGGGCGACGTCGGACCGCCGGTCCACCGGCCCGGCAGCTGAACTGACCCGGCTCGCGCCGCACCCCGCAACCCGCCGCCGAACGCGAACGCCGAGCGCCGAACGCCGAAGGCCGCCCGCCCGCCCGCCGAACCCACCCTGCCCTTGACATCGGCGATCTCGCGTCCGCAAAATGTGAGTACACACTCACATTCGGCTGAAGGGCTTCCATGACCGTGTTGAGCACCACCGACCTGACGCGCAGGTTCGGCGAACTGACGGCCGTCGACCGGCTCACCGTCGACCTCCCCAAGGGCGGCGTCATCGGCCTCGTGGGCCCCAACGGCTCCGGCAAGAGCACGCTCATCCGGATGCTGCTCGGCCTGATCCGCCCGACGGCAGGATCTGGTGCCGTTCTCGAGCACTCCATCGACCGGCCGGCGGCGTTCGCCGGACGGGTCGGCGCGCTGATCGAGAATCCGGCCTTCATCCCGGGACTGTCGGCGCGCGCGAACCTTCGCTCCCTCGCCCAGTTACGCCGATTGCCCATCGGCCGGGTCGATGATGTCCTGGCGGTTGTGGGCTTGACCGGCAGGGACCGGGAGCCGGTCCGACGGTATTCGCTCGGGATGAAACAGCGTCTGGGCATCGCCGCGGCCCTGCTGCCGGACCCGGAACTGCTGCTCCTCGACGAGCCGACGAACGGGCTCGACCCGGCGGGCATCGTCGAGATACGTCAGCTGCTGCGGGATCTCACTGACAACGGTCGCACGGTGGTGGTCTCGTCGCATCTGCTCAGCGAGATCCAGGCGATCTGCGATCACGTCGTGGTGATCCGCTTCGGCGAGCTGATCTTCGCCGGGCCGATGGCCGAATTGCTGGCCAGGACCGACGAGTACATCGAGGTTGCCGCGGAGAACGGGGCCGACACCGCACGGCTGACCGAGGTGCTCACCGTCGCGGGCTGGCCGGTGGTGACCGGAGGCACAACGTCGGGGCCACTTCGGGTGCAGGCACCGGTGTCCCAGACGGCGGCGGTCAACCGGGCGGCCACGGCCGGGGGTGTCACCCTGGCGAGCCTGATCCCGCGTCAGGAGAGCCTCGAGGACATCTTCCTGCGCCTCACCGGCGGCACCGACGGGGAGCTCCGTGAGGCGAGGGCCGACCAGGTCGGGAGCGCGTCATGATCGTCGCGGAAACCCGATCCGAACTGACCAGGCTGAACCGGCGCGGCTTCGTCATCGGCTGGCTCGGCATCACGGTGCTGCTCGGTTTCATGATCACCACCTTCATCTTCGTGGCAGCGGGCGATGGCACCGAGGTCCCGTCCGCCGCACCGGGCGGATCGTTCCCGTCCGGTGCGGACCTCGCGGGGCCGGACGGCCGAGTCCTCGGCCTGAGCGCCGTCTCGACGATCCTCGGTGTCGTCACGCTGTCCTTCTGGGCGGTGGCGACGTCCACCGACTACTCGACCGGGCTGATCAGGCTGATGGTGCAGGCCCAACCGCAGCGGCTCCGGTTGCTGGCGGGCAAGATCCTGGCGCTCGCCGGTTGGACCGCACTGTCGACATCCATCGCCACACTGATCGTCGTTGCAGCGAGTCCGGTGATGGCGTCGGGCGCCGGGGTGTCCACCGTGAACTGGGAATCCGGCGCCCCGGCGATCGCGTCACAGGTGGCGGGCGCGTGGCTGAACACGTTCCTGGCGCTGCTCGTCTGGGGAGTGGTCGGACTGGTCATCGCGGTGCTGACCAAGAGCTCCGCCGTCGCCATCGGCGTCGGCCTGGGATACGTGCTCGTCATCGAGGGCCTGCTCCGACTGGTCGCGCCCGACGCGGCCGACTGGCTCCCAGGGGCGACGTTGACTGCCATCGCCGGCGGAGGCTCGGCGGCCATCCCCTACGGGACGGCCCTCGGTCTCGGCCTGGCGTATGCGGTCGTCGGACTCGTCGTGGCAGGGTTGGTGGTCCGTCGGCGGGATGTCACCGATTGACCCATGCGGGCCGGGATGCGCCCCGGCCCCGTCAGCAGCGGCGACCTGACCGGAGACCTGAAGTGAACGCTCGTGGCGAACGGACCCGGACCGCATTGATCCGGGCGACGGTGGAGGTGGTCGCCGACGTCGGGTACGCCCGGGCCACCACGAAGGCCATTGCCGATGCCGCTGGCGTCGCCGAAGGAACCATCTACCGCCACTATCCGGACAAGCGACACCTGTTCTTCGCAGCGGTTTTCGACCGCAACGCCGCCGTCCTCGAATGGGTCAGCGGACTGCCGGCGCGGGCCGGGACCGGCACCGTCCGGGGCAACCTCCGTGATGCGCTGATGAAGCTCGGTCAACTCCGCGCCGACCTGCTGCCGCTGGAGTTGTGGTTGCGGTCCGACCCCGACCTGGCCGACGGGCTGGCCGCGGCTTTCGCCGGGCTGACGGCGTCGCCCGGGGAAGATGTCGCCGCCGAGCGTCCGCCGTCCGCCCTGCCCGGTCCCCCGCAGTTCATCGCCGGCTACCTCACCGCGGAACAGGCGATCGGACGCCTCCGGCCGACGATGGACCCGGACGACGTCGCGGTGCTGCTCCTCGTGGTGCTGTTCGGCATCGCGATGATGCCCGCCGGTGACGCGCACACGGTCGACGGCCGGCTGATCGATGTCGCGGTCACGACGATCATGGACGGCATCGGCACCGGCGACTGAAACGGCCAGGGCGGCGCCTATTCTCGCCGGGTGACCGGCCCGGCTGCTCCCCCGTCAAGGCTGTTGGTGACCACCGCGGTCCTGCTGCTCGCGATCAATCTCCGGCCGGTGGTCAACGCCGTCGGCGCTGTCATCCCCGAATTGCGCGAGTCCACCGGACTCCCTGCCTCCACGACCGGGTTGCTGCTGTCGCTGCCGACCCTCTCCTTCGCGGTGCTCGGCCTCGCCGCGCCGGCCCTCGCCGCCCGGATCGGGTCGCATCGCACGGTGGTGCTGTGCCTGCTGGCGCTGATCGTCGGCCAGGTCACGCGGGTTGTCATCCCGGGGACGGCGGCCCTGTTCGCGGGGTCGGTGCTCGCGCTGGCCGGCATAGCGGTCGGCAATGTCCTGTTGCCCGGACTGGTGCGTCTGCACTTCCCGGACCGGATCACGGCGATGACGGCCGCCTATACGACGCTGTTGACGATCGGCGGCGCGGCCGCGGCGGGTGTGACGCTGCCGATCGAACGGGGCCTCGGCGCGGACTGGCGGACCGGGCTGGGCATGTGGTCGTTGCTGGCCGTGATCGCGCTGGTCCCCTGGCTGTTGATGATCCGCGGCACCGCCGCCAGACCTGCGCCGACGGCGGGGCGCCGTCTGCCGCTGCGGGAACTCGCCAGAACGCGGGTGGCATGGGCGCTGACGATCTATTTCGGCACCCAATCGATGGTCGCGTACGTGGTGTTCGGCTGGCTCGCGCAGATCCTGACGGACGCAGGCCGAACCGACACCGCCGCCGCGTTCCAGGTCTCCATCGCCATCACCGTCGGCATCCCGCTGGCCGCGCTGGTGCCGCCACTGCTGGGTCGGCTGCGCCGGCCCGCGATTCTGGTGGTCACCCTGTCCGCGTGCTATCTGGCGGCCTTCGTCGGGCTGATCATCGCCCCGAGCGGTCCGGCGGTGGTGGTGTTCTCCATGCTGATCGGCATCGGCACCGGTGCGTTCCCGCTCGCACTGACGCTCATTGCCCTGCGATCGCGGACATCGCTTGCCACCACGTCACTGTCGGCGTTCACGCAGTGCACCGGCTACCTCATCGCGTCGGTCGGACCGGTGGGTTTCGGGATCCTGTTCGACGTGAGCGGCAGCTGGACGGTTCCGCTGCTGGTGCTCTGCGGTGTGGTGCTGATCCAGGCCGGCGCCGGCGTCTTCGCGGTCCGGCCGCGGTACGTCGAGGACGAGCTTCCGGCACGTTCCTGACAGCTGAGCAGGGTCGGCGGATCAGGTTCGGCTGAGCAGGGCCGTGGCCAGCGCTGCGCGTCCCTCGCCCCGGCCGGTGAGCCCGAGACCGTCGGTGGTCGTGCCGGCGACCGAGACCGGGGCTCCGAGCACAGCCGACAGGGCTGCTTCCGCCTCCGCACGGCGCGGAGCGAGCCGCGGTGAGTTGGCGACCACCTGGACCGATGCGTTCACGACTGTGTAGCCGGCGGCGCGCAGCAGATGCAGCACCTCGGTGAGCAGCGTGGCTCCGGATGCGGCCGCCCACCGCGGGTCCGAGGTACCGAAGATGGCACCGAGATCTCCCAGGCCGGCGGCGCCGAGCAGGGCGTCGCACAACGCGTGCGCCGCGACGTCGCCGTCGGAGTGCCCGGAGCAGCCGTCGACTCCGGGGAACAGCAGCCCGGCAACCCAGCACTCCCGTCCGGACTCGATCGGGTGCACGTCGATGCCGGTGCCGATCCGCAACGCCGGCGGGGCACTGATGGGTACTGCTTCTGCGGCCATCAGTCGCTCGGCCTCCTGCAGGTCCGAAGGTGTGGTGATCTTGAAAGCCGCGCGATCGCCCGGTATTCCGGTGACGGCGATGCCGAGTGCTTCGACGAGACCGGCGTCGTCCGTGACGGCTGTGGGCTCGGTTCGTGCTACCGCACGGTGCGCGCGACGCAGGATGCCGGGGTCGAATCCCTGCGGGGTCTGGACAACCCGGAGCGAGTTGCGGTCGACAGGGCCGGCGAGCGACCCGTCATCGGAGACGGTGCGAATGGTGTCGACGACAGGGAGCACCGGCACCACGGCGGGATGGCCGCTGCGGACAGCGGCGATGACGGACCTGATCAACGAGAGCGGCGCGAGTGCGCGGGCGGCGTCGTGCACCAGGACGACGTCCACTTCAGCGTCCGGGTACAGCTGATCGGCCGCTGAGAGTGCTGCCGCGACGGATGCCGAACGGTCGGCACCGCCGACGACGACGTCAGCCCGATCGCCGAGCAACCTGCTGGCATCGGGCAATTGATCAACCGAGACAGCGACGATGACCCGATCGACACCGGCGGACAACAGTCGGTCGACCACGTGAACGAGGAGAGGGACGCCGGCAACGGTCACGAACGCCTTGGGCACCTCAGCACCCAGGCGCTGACCGCTGCCGGCAGCCGGAACCAACGCAACTACCGACACGCACTCACCGATCAGACGTCGCGAGCCTTGGCGACGCGATCAGGAAGCCAGGACCTCGTCGAGGATGCCTTCGGCCTTCAGCTCATTGGTGCCTTCGGCCAGCGCCAACTCCGAAACAAGGATTTGCCGGGCCTTTGCCAGCATCCGCTTCTCGCCGGCGGACAACCCGCGCTCGCGATCGCGGCGCCACAGGTCGCGGACGACCTCGGCAACCTTGTTGACGTCGCCCGACGCGAGCTTCTCGAGGTTCGCCTTGTACCGACGCGACCAGTTCGTCGGCTCTTCGGTGTGCGGCGCGCGCAGCACCTCGAAGACGTGATCGAGGCCGATCCGGTCGACGACATCGCGAACGCCGACGATCTCGGCGTTGTCAGCGGGGACCTTCACAGTGAGATCGCCCTGGGCGACCTTGAGGACCAGGTACAACTTCTCGACACCCTTGACGGTTCGAGTCTCGGTGGCCTGGATGAGTGCCGCCCCGTGGTGGGGGTAGACAACGGTTTCGCCAACATTGAAAACCATGAGCGTTCAAGACCCCTTTCGCTCAGACCAGTTTAGCACGATCTACGCCCGACCATCTCGTGTTGTCGCAGGTCAGGGGCTATAGCTCTACTTGACAAATCCCTTACATCCGTGCATCCACGCCCTTGCGTCAGGGCGAAAGAGGCCCGTCGCCACGTTCTGGGCAGCGACCCGCCACGCCCGGCGCGCAGGTCAGCGGGGGCGGCGGCTAACCTCAACCCACCGTCTCCGCGAGGCCGGCGGCGCTCGACCGCGTACAGCACCATGATCCACATCAGACCTGGGCACCCGGGAACGGACCCGTACTGGCGACAGTCCGGATCAGCCGTGACAATCGGATGACGACAATCGAATAGCTGACCGAACCACCCGATCGACAACCGCAGCGACGTCACACACTCCGTGCGAGACCCACCCGTGCGAGACATGGCTGCGGACGAGAACAGTGCACACCAACGACAGTCGCGACCTGTCAACGGCAGCCGACCGCGCTCACGCCGGTGGCCACCGAGAGCAGTTGCGGCACCAGCCGAGAAGAGGGGACCACCGTGTTCCGCATCGCCCGCCCCCAGCGTCGCGTGCTCGTCCGGACGACCGTTGGACTGTTCGCTGCGGCGTCTCTGGTCCTGACGGGCTGCGGCGCAGGGCAGTACGCGCAGTCCGTCAACGAGCAGGCCGCCATGCTCGGCGCCAACGGTGAAGTCGGCAACCTTTCGGCCCTGAACGTTCGACTGGAGCGTCCGACGGGCGAGAAGTTCCCGGCCGGATCCGACGCGCGGGTTCTCCTGTGGCTCTCCAACGACGGCATCAATCCGGACACCCTCACCGGGGTCAGCACGACCGCGGCCGAGTCAGTGCAGTTCACCGGTGACGGCGTGATCCCGGGCCAGACCCTGATCGACCTCAGTGGTGACACCGGGCCGCAGATGACGATCAACGGTTTCACCGCCGACCTGTACGACGGTGTCTCGATCCCGATGACGTTCTCGTTCGCGAATGCCGGTTCGCTGACCCTCAACGTCCCGATCGCCAACCCGACCGAGCGATCCCGCGACCGGGAGACCATCGAGATCCTCCCGCCGCATCCGACTCCCATCTGGGAAGAGGGGCACGAAGAGGCGGCCGGCGGCGAAGCCGGGCAACTTGAATCGGGCAGCAGCAGCACGGCCGAGAACGACGCGAACCTGGGCGGCAACATCGAGGGCGTCGACCCCTCGACGGAGGGGAATGCGCCCGAGTCCCCCGAGAGCCCTGCCGCATCGAGCGGCCCCGCGGTCTCCAGCGCGGCCACCACCACCGGCTGATCCGAGCCACCTTCTCAGGCCAGCGACCTTTCAACGCCGGCGCCTTCCAGCACCGCTTTACACCGCAGCCGCCTTCCCGCGACTCACCGGGTTTCCGCACGCAGTCGGGCGCGTTTCGTACAACTGTCGGACCCTCCGTCTAGGGTTCGCCCCATGAGATCAAGCCCGATGGACCGCACTTCCAAGTCGGCGAAAGCGGTCATCCGGCCCGCCTATCGCTGCACCGAATGCGGGCTCGACGCGGCCAAGTGGCACGGTCGGTGTCCCGAGTGCCAGGCGTGGGGCTCGCTCGACGAGGTGGGCAACGCCAAGGTGCTGCTGCCGCGGACCATCCCGGGACCGGTCAGCACCCCGGCGCAGCGGATCGATCAGGTCTCCGCGGACCTGGTCAGCCCGCAGCCGAGCGGTCTGGGTGAGCTCGACCGGGTGCTGGGCGGCGGTCTCACACCCGGAGCGGTGGTGCTGCTCGCGGGTGAGCCCGGAGTGGGCAAATCGACCCTGCTGTTGTCCGCGGCCCAGGCCTGGGCCAGCCGGGACCAGGGGCCGGTGCTGATCGTCAGCGGTGAGGAGTCCGCGGCGCAGGTGCGGCTCAGGGCGGACCGGATGGGTGCGCTGCACGCCGACATCTACCTGGCTGCCGAGAACGACCTCGCAGCTGTTCTCGGTCACATCGACCAGGTACGGCCACGCCTGCTGATCGTCGACTCCGTCCAGACCTTCGCCACCGCCGAGGTGGACGGCAGCCCGGGCGGGGTCAGCCAGGTGCGCGCAGTCGCCGCCGCGCTGTCCGCCGTCGCCAAGGAACGCAACATGGCCTGCGTTCTCGTCGGGCATGTGACGAAGGACGGCGGGATCGCCGGTCCACGGGTTCTCGAGCACCTGGTCGACGTCGTCCTGCAGTTCGAGGGCGACCGGCACTCCACCCTGCGCACCATTCGCGGGGTGAAGAACCGCTACGGCCCGTCGGACGAGGTCGGCTGTTTCCAGATGGTCGCGGACGGCATCGTCGGGCTCGCCGATCCATCCGGCCTGTTCCTCACCCAGCAACGCACTCCGGTGCCGGGCACCTGCGCGACCGTGAGCATGCAGGGCCGGCGGGCGATTCCGGCCGAGCTGCAGACACTCATCACTCCGGCCTCCGGCGAGACCAGCCGCCGCACGGTTTCGGGTCTGGATGCCTCCCGGACGGCGATGGTGATCGCGGTCCTGCAGCGCTGGGGAGGCGTGAGCGTGGGAAACCAGGACGTTCTCGCTGCCACCGTCGGCGGGGTGAAGATGCTCGAACCCGCCGCCGACCTCCCGCTCGCGATGGCCATCTGGTCGTCGGTCAGGGACATTCCGCTCGCACCACGTCTCGTCGTCATCGGCGAGCTCGGGCTCGCAGCGGAGATACGCCCGGTCGGTGGGATCGCCCGCCGCCTTATGGAGGCCGCACGGCTAGGTTTTGATCATGCCGTGGTCCCCGCGGGCGGGGCGATCGAGCGACCGCCCGGAATGCGCGTCGACGAGGCATCCGACTTGGGCGAAGCGTTCCGGTGCATGGGCAACGATGATGGCGTCGTGCAGTGGCTACGCCGGCGACGGGGGTGATGCCGCTGCTCACCGGTGGTGACGGGGCGCGTACGAAGCCTCGGCATGGGCCCTAAACTGGCGACGGTAGGGCCACGAAAGGGGGAGGGGTGGAGGATCGCCTGACGGTCGCAGCGCATCGCGCTGTGCTCGCACGGGTCGCACCGGGCACCCCTCTGCGTGACGGCCTCGAACGCATCCTGCGCGGCCGCACCGGGGCCCTCATCGTGCTGGGCTTCGACCAGGCGGTCGACGACCTGTGTGACGGCGGCTTCCGCCTCGACGTCGAATTCTCGTCCACCAGGTTGCGTGAGCTCTGCAAGATGGACGGCGCGGTCGTTCTCAACGACGATGCCACCCGGATCCTGCGGGCGAACGTCCAGCTGACCCCCGACTCCACGATCCCCACCGTAGAATCCGGCACCCGGCACCGGACCGCGGAGCGGACCGGACTGCAAACGGGTCATCCGGTGATCGCGGTGAGCCACTCCATGTCGATCATCAACCTGTACTTCGGCGGCCGCCGGCATGTCGTCGCGGACCCGCCGACCATCCTGGGCAGGGCGAACCAGGCCCTGGCGACGCTGCAGCGGTACAAGTTCCGGCTCGACGAGGTCGCCCGGGCACTGTCCGCATTGGAGATCGAGGACTTCGCCACCCTGCGGGACGCGATGACGGTGCTGCAGCGGCTACTGATGGTGCGCCGCATCGCCGACGAGCTGACCAGCAACGTGGTCGAGCTCGGCACCGACGGTCGCCTGCTCGGTCTCCAGCTCGACGAGATGCTCAGCGGCACACAGGGTCTCCAGGAACTGCTGATCCGCGACTACCTGCCCGCCGACGAAGGCCCCGACAAGGTCGACGAGATCGTTGCCGCCCTCGACGATCTCGACGAGGTCGCACTCCTCGACCTGACCGTGGTGGCCAGGGTGCTCGGGTTGTCCACCTACGGCGACGCACTGGACACCGGAGTCAGCCCGCGCGGCTACCGGCTGCTGGCCGGCATTCCCCGGGTGCCGCCCGCGGTGCTGGATCGGCTCATCCAGCATTTCGGCAACCTGCAGGGCCTGCTCGCCGCCACGGCCGCCGACCTCCAGGCGGTCGAAGGCGTCGGCGAGGCCAGGGCACGGGTGGTGCGGGAAGGGCTCTCCCGGCTGGCCGAGTCGTCGATCGTGGACCGCTACGGCTCAGCGCTGTAGTCGGGCCGATACCAGGCTCGAGGGGCACGCCGCGCACGCGAACTCGCCACCGCGAAGCCGCGCCCCCGCGTGACTGTTCAGCCTCGCTGCGGGCGGTACCGCTGACGGTCGGGCAGGCGGAGCGACCAGATCCAGCGAGCGGTCAGCCGCCCGAATCTGCGCCGCCGTCAGCCGATGGAGAAAGCCGCAGGTTTGCTCGACAGCTTGCCCAGTTGCGCGACAACGGTGTACTTGCCGGCCGGCACCGCCGCCCGCTCGCCGGTGCAGCCCGGCGCCGAGGTGGTCCCTGACCACTTGATGGTGTACTTCAGCGTCTGGCCGGGCGCGAGGTCCCTGACCTCGGTGCCCTCTCCCGGGAAGCAGTCAGCGGTCGACCAGATCCTGCTGCCGCCGGCGCCCAGCACCGTGTACGTCTGCAGGGTGCCCGAGACGTCACGCCGGCAGGCGGCGGTGCCGGTGTTGGTGACCACCATGCCGAGCGTGGGCTGGGCACCCGGCGCGAAGGACGGGGCGGTGCTGATCGCGGTGATGCTCACGGCATTGTCCGGGCACAGCAGCATGCCGTCGTCAGCGAACGAGGGGGCGGGTGCCGCAGGCGGTTTCGATGCGGGCGGCGTGGCGGCGGGCTTCGGTGCCGGTTTGGGAGCCGGTTTGGGGGCCGGTTTGGGGGCCGGCTTCGCGGCCGGTGTGGTGGTCGGCTGAGGGGTCGGTGAAGCCTTTGGGGTGGCGGCTGCCGCGGGGGTGGGCGCAGCAGCTGACGCCGAGGCCGCCGAGGCCGCCGCCGGTGCGGGCGACGTGGCGCCCGATGCGGCAGCGGAGGACGCAGCCGGAGCAGAGGACCCGGCCGAAGCGGACGCGGCGGCGGAACCCGACGCCGGCGGGGTCGCGCTGCCACTCGCGTCGACACCCGAGGAAGCCGCGGTCGGGCCGGTGGACGCCGCGAGCACCCCGGTGAGCGTCGGCGCCGCCGACGCCGTCACAGCGACCGGGGCCTGCGGCTGAGCCGAGGAGGATCGCGAGGTCCGGCTTGCCAGGAACCACACCACGCCGATCAGCAGCGCGACGGCGAGCACCACGATCGAGACGCGACGGATCCAGTACACCTTCGGATTCAGAGGGCCAACGGGGTGCATCACCGGGCCGACGGTAGTCTCGGATGACCGCCATTCGAGGATGCAACGCCGACGGGGGAACTGTGACCGCTATCGACGACTTACTGGCCCGCAACCTCGCTGCCGCCGAGTACCACCCGGTGGGCATGGGTCCGATGCCGACGCTGAAGATAGCCCTGCTGATGTGCATGGACGCCCGGATCGACGGGCACGCCGCATTCCGGCTCAGCCCGGGCGAAGTACACCTGCTGCGCAACGCGGGCGGGGTGGTGACCGACGACGTCATCCGCTCACTGTCCATCTCGCAGCACGCTCTCGGCACCCGCGAGATCATGATCATCCACCACACCGATTGCGGCCTCGCACGTCTCGAGGAGGACGTCTTCCGGGCGCATTTGGCGACTTTCGCCGGCTACCGGCCGACCTGGTCGGTCCAGGCGTTCAAGGATCCGCATGATTCGGTGCGGGAATCACTGCGCCGGATTCGCGATTCACCGTTCCTGCTGCACCACGACGCCGTCCGAGGTTTCATCTTCGACGTCAACAGCGGCCTGCTCGAAGAGGTCTTCACCGACGGCGAGGAGCCGACCCGCCACCTGACTGCGGCCGGCACCGCGCAGACGCCGGGTTCCGGAGGCGCCGGCGGCGCCGCCACGGTCGCATCCGACGGTGACCGGTACTGACGTCGGATCCACCCGGCACTGACCTCGGAGCTGCCCTGGACGCCGGCAGGCTGCTCGCGTTCTTCGACACTGTCGGCCGTGATCTCCCCTGGCGCAGGCCATCGGCGACGCCCTGGGCGGTGCTCGTCAGCGAGGTGATGCTGCAGCAGACACCGGTCGTCAGGGTGCTGCCGGTCTTCGACGAGTGGCTCTGTCGCTGGCCTGCTCCGGTAGATCTGGCCGCCGACTCCCCCGCCGACGCCATCCGGGCCTGGGGCAGGCTCGGCTATCCGCGGCGGGCGCTCCGGCTGCATGCGGCGGCGACGGCGATCACCACGGACCACGGCGGGAACGTTCCGGATTCGGTGGTGGTGCTCCTGACGCTGCCCGGTATCGGCGAGTACACCGCCCGAGCGGTCGCCGCTTTCGCGTTCGGGGCACGGACGCCGGTCGTGGACACCAACGTCCGCCGGGTGTTGTCCAGGGTGGTCCGCGGCGTCGACGAACCCCGCGAGCCCGCGACGAGAGCCGACCGGGAACAGTTGGCGGCGCTGCTGCCGGCCGAACCGGCGGTGGCGGCACGTTTCTCGGCCGCCGTGATGGAGCTGGGTGCCCTCGTCTGCACCGCGCGCACGCCGGCCTGCGGCTCGTGTCCACTGGCGGACGGTTGCCGCTGGCGGCTCGCCGGATCCCCCGCCGGAATCGCTCGGCGACCGGTGCAGACCTGGCACGGCACTGATCGGCAAGTGCGCGGACGGATCATGGCGGCCCTGCGGAACAGTGTCGGGCCGGTGCCCGCGGCCGCCCTGCTCCGCCTCGCCGATGACGAGGCCCAAGGGGAGCGCTGCCTGGCGTCCCTCGTGACCGACGGGCTCGTCGCCCGCGTCGACGACCTGATCGGCCTGCCCGGCTGACGGGCTTGCCGCCTCGTCCGCAGACGCAGAACCGGGTGGCTCGTCCGCAGAGACGAAACCGGGTTGCCGCCTCGTCCGCAGCCACGAAACCGGCCCACCCTTCCGAAGAAGAGTGGGCCGGTCGCGTTTCGTCAGGCGCAGGTCAGGCAGATGCCTCGCCGGCGTCGATGGCGAGTCCCGCGGGGACGACCTCGGGGACGGCGGACGGCCTGGGCTCACCGCGGAAGGTGAACTCCTGGTCCTTACCCTCACCCTGGACGTCCACGAGGATGATCTGACCGGGCCGGATCTCGTCGAAGAGGATCTTCTCCGAGAGCTTGTCCTCGATCTCCCGCTGGATCGTCCGACGCAGCGGCCGCGCGCCGAGCACCGGGTCGAACCCGCGCTCGCCGAGCAGCGACTTCGCGGCCTCGGTGACCTCGAGGGACATGTCCTTGTTGCGGAGCGCGCCCTCGACCCGCTTGAGCATCAGGTCGACCATCTTGTTGATCTCCACCGGGGTGAGCTGGTGGAAGACCACCACGTCGTCGATCCGGTTGAGGAACTCAGGACGGAAATGACGCTTCAGCTCGTCGTTGACCTTCTGCTTCATCCGCTCGTAGGTCGACTCCTCGTTGCCCTGGTTGAAGCCCATCCCCACAGCCTTGGAGATGTCCTGCGTACCGAGGTTGGACGTGAAGACGATGACGGTGTTCTTGAAGTCGACCGTCCGGCCCTGACCGTCGGTCAGCCGGCCATCTTCCAGCACCTGCAGCAGCGTGTTGTAGATGTCCTGATGCGCCTTCTCGATCTCGTCGAACAGCACCACGGAGAACGGCTTGCGGCGCACCTTCTCGGTGAGCTGCCCGCCCTCTTCGTAGCCGACGTACCCGGGAGGGGCACCGAACAACCGGGAAGCGGTGTACCGGTCGTGGAACTCGCCCATGTCGACCTGGATCAGCGCATCCTCGTCACCGAAGAGGAATTCGGCGAGCGCCTTGGTCAGCTCGGTCTTTCCGACACCGGACGGGCCGGCGAAGATGAACGAGCCCGACGGTCGCTTCGGGTCCTTGAGGCCGGCCCGGGTGCGCCGGATGGCCTGCGAGACCGCCTTGACCGCCTGGTCCTGGCCGATGATCCGCTTGTGCAGTTCGTCTTCCATCTTGAGCAGCCGGGTGGTCTCCTCCTCGGTCAGCTTGAAGACCGGGATACCCGTCCAGTTCGCCAGTACCTCGGCGATCTGCTCGTCGTCGACCTCGGACACGACGTCGAGGTCGCCGTCCTTCCAGGCCTTCTCACGCTCAGACTTGCGGGCGAGCAGCTGCTTCTCCGAATCGCGGAGGGCGGCGGCCTTCTCGAAGTCCTGCGAGTCGATGGCCGACTCCTTGTCCCGGCGGACCGCGGCGAGCTTCTCGTCGAAGTCACGCAGGTCCGGCGGCGCCGTCATCCGGCGGATGCGCATCCGGGCGCCGGCCTCGTCGATCAGGTCGATCGCCTTGTCCGGCAGGTACCGGTCGCTGATGTACCGGTCGGCCAGGGTGGCGGCGGAGACCAGTGCGTCGTCGGTGATGGTGATCCGGTGGTGCGCCTCGTACCGGTCGCGCAGACCCTTGAGGATCTCGATGGTATGCGCCACCGTCGGCTCGCCGACCTGGATCGGCTGGAAGCGACGCTCGAGAGCTGCGTCCTTCTCGACGTACTTGCGGTACTCGTCGAGGGTCGTAGCGCCGATGGTCTGCAGCTCGCCGCGGGCCAGCATCGGCTTGAGGATGGAGGCGGCGTCGATCGCGCCCTCGGCGGCACCCGCACCCACCAGGGTGTGGATCTCGTCGATGAACATGATGATGTCCCCGCGGGTGCGGATCTCCTTGAGGACCTTCTTCAGCCGCTCCTCGAAGTCGCCGCGGTACCGGGAACCGGCAACGAGCGAACCGAGGTCGAGGGTGTAGAGGTGCTTGTCCTTGAGGGTCTGCGGCACGTCGCCGCGGATGATCGCCTGGGCGAGGCCCTCGACGACCGCGGTCTTGCCGACGCCCGGCTCGCCGATCAGCACGGGGTTGTTCTTGGTGCGGCGGGACAGCACCTGCATGACCCGCTCGATCTCTTTCTCCCGGCCGATGACCGGGTCCAGCTTGCCCTCGCGGGCGGACTGGGTGAGATTGCGGCCGAACTGGTCGAGCACCAGCGAGGTGGACGGGGTCCCCTCGGAGCGCCCGCCTTCAGCGGCGGCGGTTTCCTTGCCCTGGTAGCCGGACAGCAGCTGCAGGACCTGCTGGCGAACCCTGTTCAGGTCGGCGCCGAGCTTGACCAGCACCTGTGCCGCGACGCCCTCACCCTCGCGGATGAGGCCGAGCAGGATGTGCTCCGTGCCGATGTAGTTGTGACCGAGCTGCAGCGCCTCGCGGAGGCTGAGCTCGAGGACCTTCTTGGCACGCGGGGTGAAGGGGATGTGACCGGACGGCGACTGCTGCCCCTGGCCGATGATCTCCTCGACCTGAGCGCGCACACCCTCCAGCGCAATGCCCAACGACTCGAGGGCCTTGGCGGCAACGCCCTCACCCTCGTGGATGAGGCCGAGCAGGATGTGCTCCGTGCCGATGTAATTGTGGTTCAGCATCCTGGCCTCTTCCTGGGCCAGGACAACCACGCGCCGCGCTCTGTCGGTAAACCGTTCGAACATTTGCACTCCTTACGGGCGTGCGCTGCTATGCGGTCGGCTGTTGCCACTTCCTGCGATCATCGGGCCGAATCGGCGACCTCATCACTGAGGGGCCGACCAACTCGCTGACTGTGGACAACTCTAGTCGGACCCGCAGGACGAGCAGTGCGGAAGCCGAACCGGGACGACACCGCGCACTGTGCCGTCACTGCTCTCCAACGCTCCCCCAGCGGTTCTCGTTCCGCCATATCGACGGCTACGCCGTGGGCGAACAGCCCCCGCACAGCGCCTCCGGGCGCCCTTCGAGACGCCGGGAACGGGCCTCGGAACGGCCCGGGAAGCGGCCTGGGAACGGGTCCCGGGAACGGCTCGGCCCCTGTCCCGATCGGGACAGGGGCCGGATGCCACTCTGGTGATGTAACCGTGGTGATGTAACCGTGGTGATGCGACTGAAGTGATGTAACTGAGGTGATGTAGCTGTGGCGAGCGACCGTTGCCCATCACTGCGGTGATGAACCGGTCGTGATGCGCCGAGCTTGCCGCTGCGGTCATCTCCGCGGTGTGGCGTCAGGCCGGGGGCGGGCCGGTGACGGCCGAGCGGCGTCCGGGCTCGGGGTCAGTGCGCTTCTTCGAACGCGGCGAGCACGTTCGCCGAGAGCCGGCCGCGCTCGGAGACCTCGTAACCGTTGGCCCGTGCCCATTCACGAACGGCAGCCGTCTGCTCGCGATCGGGAGCGGTTCGGGCACCCCGCGACGACTTGGCCGCACGGGAGGCCTTGGGGCGGCCGACACTGCGCCGAGACCCGTCGGCACGCCGCGCACTCGCGACATAGGAAGCCAGCGCGTCACGCAACTTCTCCGCGTTGTCCTCGCTGAGATCGATCTCGTACGACGCCCCGTCAAGGGCGAAGGAAACGGACTCCGCCGCGTCCGACCCATCGAGATCGTCAACGAGTCTGGTCGTGGTCTCGGTTGCCATGCTTGTTCCTCCTAGAAACACCTGGTTATGTCTGGGCGCCAGGGTAGTGCGTATTCCTGGACGATTCCACCATAACCGTGGTGCGGCGCGACCGTGTCCCGACGGCGGCGCGATGAATGGGTTCCCCGACCAATCGTGATGCCGAGCACTACGTTCTCGATCGCACATCCAGCGATCACGCGCCGACTTTTGCCGACTTGTCCAGGGTGGATTCCCGGCGGCGCCGCCGGCCCAGGTGCCCACGGAGTCGCCAAAGCCGGATCAAATCCGGGTCAATGGCTCTGACCGAGCCGCCGCACTATTCCCCGGGGCGGACGAACGGAAACAGGATGGTCTCCCTGATACCGAGGCCGGTCAACGCCATCAGCAATCGGTCGACGCCCATACCCATACCGCCGGCCGGCGGCATTCCGTACTCCATCGCCCGGAGGAAGTCCTCGTCGAGAACCATCGCATCGGCGTCTCCGAGCCCGGCGAAACGCGCCTGGTCGAGAAAACGCGCCCGTTGGACGACCGGGTCAACGAGTTCGGAGTAGGCCGTCGCCGTTTCAATGCCGCGGATGTAGAGATCCCATTTCTCGGTGAGGCCGGGGATCTCCCGGTGCCCCCGGGTCAGCGGCGCCGTTTCGGCCGGAAAATCGCGGACGAACGTCGGCGCGCGCAATGACGGCACGACCAGCTCCTCGAACAATTCCTCGGCCAGCTTGCCGGGGCCGTAGTGCGGCGCCACCGGTACGCCGAGCCGGTCCGCGTACCCGACCAGGGTCTCCATCGGAGTCTGGACGGTGACCTCCTCGCCGAGCGCCTCGGACAGGGCCCCGTACAACGTGATGGCCGGCCACGTGCCACCGAGATCGAACTCCGTGCCGTCCGCGTGCACCGCAACGGTCGAACCGTGGATGGCGACGGTCGCCTCCTGGACGAGGGTTTGTGTCAGCTCCGCCATTCCGTTGTAGTCGCTGTACGCCTCGTAGGCCTCCAGCGTCGCGAATTCCGGCGAATGGGATGAATCGACTCCCTCGTTACGGAAGCTGCGGTTGATCTCGAATACCTTCTCGATTCCTCCGACAACTGCCCGTTTGAGGTAGAGCTCCGGAGCGATGCGGAGGTACAGGTCGATGTCCATCGCATTCATGTGCGTGACGAACGGTCGCGCGGACGCGCCGCCGTGCAGCACCTGGAGCATCGGCGTTTCCACTTCCATATATCCGCGCCCGTGCAGGGTGGCCCTGAGCGAGCGATTGACCACGCTACGCATCTCCACCGTTCGCATCGCCTGCGGCCGCACGATCAAATCGACGTAGCGCTGCCGTACCCGGCTCTCCTCGGAGAGTGGTTTGTAGGTGACCGGCAATGGCCGGAGCGCCTTGGACGTGATCGACCAGGAATCTGCGAGGACGGAAAGCTCACCGCGCCGCGAAGTGATCACGGTTCCGTGCACGAAGAGGTGATCACCGAGGTCGACGCTCGACTTGAACTTCGCGAGCGAGTCGGCACCGACACTGGCCAGCGAAACCATCACCTGCAATTCGGTGCCGGTCTCGCCCGCACCACCCTCGCGCAACGAAGCGAAACACAATTTCCCGGAGTTTCGGAGGAACAGCACGCGGCCGGTGATTCCGACGACCTCGCCCGTGTCCACATCAGCCGGAAGGTCCGGATATTTTTGCCTTAGCGCCGCTAATGTCGTCGTCCTCGGCACGCCGACGGGATACGGCTCGACGCCGTCGTCGAGAAGACGTTGCCGTTTCTCCCGCCGTACCCGCATCTGCTCCGGCAGTTCGTCGCCATCACCCACGGCAGGATTCTTCGGTTCGGTCACGGACCGAAAGCCTACTTGCCGGGCGGGCGTGGACAGACCGCCCGGACGTGTCGGGGAGCACCCGTGCGCCGGGTCACAATGGACGCGTGACAGCGGGGGGATGGACCATCCGGCGGACGCCGGCCGGCGGCGGTCAGGGCGCCGTTGATCATCTGGCCACCTCCTTCGAACTGCGCGCGGCCGAGTACGCGCGCCTCCGACCCGACTACCCGGATGCCGCTCTCGACGCGGCCGTTCCCGAGGCTGCCGGAACAGTGCTCGACCTGGCGGCCGGAACGGGGAAACTCACCGCACCGCTGATCGACCGCGGGTATCACGTGATCGCGGTCGAACCACTGCCGTCCATGCTGGCCGAGTTGCGCCGGGTTCATCCCCGGGCCCACGCCGTCGCAGGCACAGCCGAAGAGCTGCCGCTGGCCGGTGACGCGGTCGATGCGGTTGTCGTCGGTCAGGCGTTCCACTGGTTCGACCAGGGCAGAGCGCTCGACGGCCTGGCCAGGGTCCTTCGACCCGGCGGCACGATCGCGCTGCTCTGGAACCACGACGACGAAGCCGATCCGCTGGTCCGCGATGTCGAGGCAGCCCTCGACCGGGTCGGCAGGCCCGCGGGCGGGAGCACCGGGGTGGGCGACCGGAGCGGCGATCAGGAGACCGATCCCGCGGCGGCGATCCCACCCCACCCGCCGTTCCGCGGCCATCCCTCGTTCGACGACCCGGAGGTTCGTGTCATCAGGTGGTGGCGCCGGATGAGCGTTGAGGACTTCATCGCCCTGCAGCACACCTACTCCTATGTGATCCGCGCCTCCGCCGCACTCCAGGCGCAGCTCGACAGTGAACTTCCGCTGATCGTCCGCGAGCACGTCGGACCGGCCGCAACGGTCTCGGTGCCGGTGATCTGCCAGGTCTGGCGGTCCGCACGCCTATGACCGGACAGGAGCCCGTGACCCTCGAGGTGCTGCCTGCCGAGGTGTGGCGGAAGGCAGAGGCCGAGCACGCGTCCGAGGTGGAAACCCTGACCAGGGACCGGCAGGAACGAGCCGGCCGCGGGGTGCCGCACCCGGTGGAGGACTTCCTCTTCACGTACTACTCGTTGCGTCCGGCACAGCTGCGCCGTTGGTATCCGGGCGCCGGTGTCGGGTTGGCCGACGCCGGGGATCGGGCCGACTGGCCCTTCCACACGGTGGTCGCCTGCCCCGCGATCGCCAGTCCCGCGATGCCCAGTCGCGGGATCGACAGCCGCGAGGTCGCCTGCCGACCCGACGACGGTGCGGGCCGGACCGTGACCGTCGATATCGCGGGCTTCGCCCGCACCCGCCGCACGCAGCTGGAATTCACCCGCCGGCTCCTGTCTGCCACCGCCGCCGCGCCGGCACAGTACGGCTGCTTCGGGCTGCACGAGTGGGCCATGGTGTTCGAGCAGGACGATGAGCGGCGACACCAGGCATGGCCGCTCCGGCTGGGACAGGCCGGCACCGACGAGGTCGTCCGGGAGCACCAGATCAGGTGCACCCATTACGACGCCTTCCGTTTCTTCACCCCGGCGGCCCGGCCGCGCAACCCGCTTCAGCCGGACCTCGGATCCCGGGTTCGGCTGGAACAGCCCGGCTGCCTGCATGCGTCGATGGACCTCTACAAGTGGGCCTACAAGCTGATCCCCATGGTCCCGAGCACGCTGCTGCTCGACTGCTTCCGGCTGGCCCGGACGATCAGGGAAATGGACATGCGCGCGTCGCCGTACGACCTCACCGACCTCGGATATCCGCCGGTCGCCATCGAGACGGCCGCCGGCAAGGCTGAATACATTGCAGCGCAACGGGAGTTCACCCGCGCTGCGCAGGTCCTCCGCAGCCGCCTGCTGCGGGTGATCACGGCGGTCGACGATGCACCCAGCGCGGGGACGCCAGAGCATCAGCTCGACTGGTCCGATCGACCACACCGCGCAGCAGGCCCTGGTCGATGACGACGGCGCGCCGTCGGCCGGGACATGACTTCGGTACGGACGTCAGGTGCTGCAGTCGTCAGGTGCTGCAGTCGTCAGGTGCTGCAGTCGTCAGGTGCTGCAGTCAGGTGCTGCATGTGTGCTGCGGACGTCAGGTGCTGCGGACGTCATTTGCTGCGGACGTCAGGTGCTGCAGTCGTCAGGTGCTGCAGTCGTCAGGTGCTGCGGTCGACATCCGGCGCACGGAGGCAATGCTCGAGAAACAGCGCCCCGCCGATCATGATCGCTGCGCCGACCAGCCCGATGATGCCGGTGATGCCATCGGCGCGCGCCGCGACCAGGGTCGACCACGACGGCAGCACGTACACCAACAATCCGATCCACAAACCGCCGAGCGCTGCACCGGCGAGTGAGGTCGCCTTCGCCGTCATCACCGCCCGCGCGGCGGTGAGCGGTTCCACCGGTCGCACGGTGACCGCGTCCTGGGCGCTGCCCCCGCGCCGACGGATCCGTTTCCGCAGGTTGTAGCCCGCGACCGCCTCTCCGATGCCGAGCAACGCAGCCGGCACCCCGGCGAATCGCGGCAGGGGTGGAAGCCGCTGATAGCTCAGCCGGACCACCAGGTAGCCGAGAATGGCCGCGACAGCAGCGACGACGAGCAGGTCACGTCCCCTGGTGAAGCCCATCCGTCCCGATTCAGCCATCCGCCGGCCGTTCGCGAGCGTCAGTGCACATGCCCGACCTTCGTGATGCCCGCCGTGTCGACCGCGTCGAGCAGGTCGGTGATCCGTCCGGCACCGGGCAGCTCCGCGGTCGGATCGAGTTCCATCCAGGGCACCAGGACGAACGCCCGCTCTGCGGCCCGCGGGTGCGGCAGCGTCAGGTTCGGATCGTCACTGATCACCGGATGCCCGTGCGCCTCGACCGTGATGACGTCGGCGTCCAGGGTGCGGGGGCCCCAGCGGATCAGCCTTTCCCGCCCGGCCACCTCCTCCAGCGCCATGCAGCGTTCCAGCCAGCCGGCGGCGTCCATCGCCCTGTCGTCGACGAGCACCACGATGTTGTAGAAGTCGTCCTGCTCGACGCCTCCCCACGGCGGGGTCCGGTAGATCGAGGACACCGCGCGCACCGCGCCGCCGAGCGCGGTCACAGCTCCCTGGAGCCGGGCCTTCCGGTCGCCGACGTTCGACCCGAGTGACAACACCGCGCTGCTCATCCCGTCACCCTCGACCGGCGGATCGTCACGCTGACGTCCTGGAACATCAGCGGGATCGGCGCCCCCGGCTTGTGGATCGTGACCTCGACGTCCCGCACCGGGAACCGCGCGAGCACCGCATCAGCGATGTCGCCTGCGACCGCCTCGATGAGGTCCCTGGGCGGTCCGCCGATGATTCCCGCAGCGAGTTCGGCGAGCTCGCCGTAGTGCACCGTTCTCATCAGGTCGTCGGTGGCTGCCGCCGCGGACAGGTTCAGCCAGATGGTGATATCGACGACAAAGTCCTGGCCGTCGTGCCTTTCGTGCTCGAAGACCCCATGCCGGCCGAAGACGCTGAGCCCGGTGAGCGTGATGCGGTCAGACACCGCCGGCTCCCACGGGGCGGCGCATCGACAGATGCCTGACGGGTCCGCGACCGGTCGCAGCGGCAGCGACGAGCACTGCGTCCAGCGACGCCGACGCCTCGTGCACGCGCACACCCCACGCACCGGCGGCCGCAGCCAGCGCGGAGATGGCGGTCGTCGCGTCCTCCCTGCCGTCCGGCGGCCGGGGGCCGGCGGGACCGGCAAGCAGGGCCCCGAGGAATCGCTTGCGCGAAGCGCCGACCAGAATCGGGAAACCCCACCCGGTCCCGCGCGCGCCGGTGATGTCGGGCAATGCGCGGAGCAGGGACCAGTTGTGATCCGCGGTCTTGGCGAAGCCGAGGCCCGGGTCCAGCACGATCCGCGATTCGTCGACACCGGCCGCAACCGCCGCGGCGACCCGGTCGAGCAGCTCGGAGCGGACATCGGCGACCACGTCGTCGTACCGCGCGAGCGCGTCCATGTCAGCGCTGTGGCCGCGCCAGTGCATCAGGATCCATGGCACCCCGGCCTGCGCGACGACGGCCGCCATCTCCTGGTCGGCGAGCCCGCCCGACACGTCGTTGACGATGCCGGCACCGGCCCGCAGAGCCGCGGCCGCCACCACGGCCCTGGTCGTGTCGACGCTGCACACGACACCCTCCGAGGCCAGTGCCTCGATCACCGGCAGCACCCGTTCGGACTCGGTGGCGACGGACACGCGATGGGCGCCAGGCCGTGTCGACTCCCCACCGATGTCGATGATGTCGGCCCCGTCGGCGACCAGTTGACGCCCCCGGGCGATGGCTTCACCGGGATCGAGATACCGGCCGCCGTCGGAGAAGGAATCCGCGGTGACGTTGAGGACGCCGAGCACCACAGCCCGGTTCGTACCGAGCGGGATCTCAGCCGCCTGGGCTGCGGCGGGGGTCGGTGCCATCGGCTCAGCGACCCGTGATCAGGCTCATCGCCTCGGCGCGCGTCCGGTCCTGCGATTGGAAGATCCCACGTACCGCCGAGGTCGTTGTCACCGCGCCGGGTTTGCGGATTCCCCGCATCGCCATGCAGAGGTGCTCGGCCTCGATCACCACGATCGCCCCCGCCGGCTGCAACCTTCGGACGAGAGCCTCTGCGATCTGGGTGGTCAACCGCTCCTGCACCTGGGGCCGCTTGGCGTAGCCGTCCACCAGGCGGGCAAGTTTCGACAGACCGGTGACCCGGCCGTTGGGCCCCGGTATGTACCCGACGTGGGCCTTCCCGAAGAACGGCACCAGATGATGCTCGCAGGTCGAGTACATGTCGATGTCCCGAACCAGGATCATCTCGTTGTGGTTCTCGTCGAACGACGTGGCCAGCACCTCGCTCGGGTCGATGTGCAGGCCCGCGAACTGTTCTGCGAACGCGCGGGCGACCCGGGCCGGTGTGTTCACCAGACCATCGCGGTCCGGGTTCTCACCGACTGCGAGCAACAACTCCCGGATCGCGGCTTCGGCGCGCGCGGAGTCGAAGCTCGGCACCGGCAACACACCGACCGCATCGTCCTCGACATCATCCAGTGGGCGTGCACGGATTGCGGCCTTCCAAGCGGGGCCACTCGAGCCGCCAGTCGCACCGGCGGCCGCGTCGGCCCCGACTCCGGGGACGGCCACAGCCGCCCCGTCCACGAGCCCGAGCCCTTCCGTCACGACCGGTTGTCCTTCGGCGGTGCCCAGGGGTCGATCGGACCCTGCTCCTCACCGTCCTGGCGGTGGCGAGGACCATCCGCACCCTGACCGGGCTGCCCGTACTGGCCGGGGCCGGGGCCGGGCGGGCCGTATCCGTGCGGCCCAGAGCCCTGCGGCCCAGAGCCCTGCGGCCCAAAGCCCTGCGGCGCATAGCCCTGGGGGTCGTATCCCTGCGGGTTGTAGCCCGGCTGACCGGGGTTCTGGCCATTGGCCGGGTGACCGTTCACCGGTCCCCACGGGACGCCGTTCGCACCGTTTCCGTTGCCGCCGTTCCGTTGCCACCGGTTCCGTTGCCACGGTTTCCGTTGCTGCCGTGACCACTTCCGCCGGTGGCAGCTCCATGGGGGCCAGTTCCATGGGAGCCACCGCTGCTGGGACCACTGCCGTTGCTTCCGTTGGCTCCGTTACCGTTCGAGCGGCCGCTGGGGAACGACTTGGTCAGACGTGACGGGTGACCCGCCGAACCTTGCGGGGCGGGTGTGCTGCCGGCGCCCTGACCGTCCTGCGGCCAGCCCGGCATCGGACCGAGCGGCCCCGGCAGTACCCCGCCGGTCCAATTCTGCGGGACGCCGCCCGTTGCGGGACCTTCCGCGGCGACCGGTCCGGGACCGGGTCCGTAGGAGATCTCCTGCGGTCCGCTGCCGTCGGGGTATCCAGGACCGGTGTTGTAGCCGCTCTGGCCTGCTGGGTAGGCACCGATCGGAACGGGCGCCTCCTTCCGTGCGTCGGGCAACTGCTCCGGAGGCGGCCACGGTTCGCCGCGCTCGATCGCGAGTTCGCCCGGGGTCTTGATCGGCGGACGGTCGGACGGCAACCGCGGACCGAACTCGTCGAACGTGGTGATCCTGGGCCGCTTCTCCACCTCGGCGAAGATCACCTCGAGGTCCTTGCGGTTCAGCGTCTCCTTCTCCAGCAGGGCCGAGGCCAGGCTGTCCAGGATGTCGCGGTAGGTGTTCAGCACGGCCCAGGCCTCGGTGTGCGCGGCCTCGATGAGTGCCCGCACCTCGCCGTCGATCTCGCTGCCGACCTCGATCGAGTACTCCGGCCCGCTCCCGTAGGTGCGGCCGAGGAACGGCTCGTCGTCCCCGTGCCCGTACTTGACCGCGCCGAGCTTGGCGGACATGCCGTACTCGGTCACCATCGCCCTGGCGATCTTGGTGGCCTGCGCGATGTCGGAGGACGCACCGGTCGTCGGCTCGGCGAACACCAACTCCTCGGCCGCCCGCCCGCCCATCGCCATCACCAGCCGGGCGATCATCTCTGACCGCGTCATCAGCGACTTGTCGTCCTCGGGAACGACGAGCGCGTGACCGCCGGTCCTGCCTCTTGGCATGATCGTGACCTTGTACACCGGCTCGAGCCCGGGCATGGCCCATGCTGCGAGGGCGTGGCCGCCCTCGTGATAAGCGGTGATCTTCTTCTCGCGCTCGGAGATGATCTTGCCGCGGCGGGCGGGCCCGCCGACCACCCGGTCGACCGACTCCTCGAGCGCCACGTTGGTGATGACGGTGCCGTATTCGCGGGCCGTGAGCAGCGCCGCCTCGTTGATGACGTTGGCCAGGTCCGCGCCGGACATGCCGACGGTGCGCTTTGCCAGCGGCAGGAAGTCGACGTCCGGGGCAAAAGGCTTGCCCTTGGCGTGCACAGCGAGGATCGCCTGCCGACCCTTGAGGTCGGGCTGCCCGACCGGGATCTGCCGGTCGAAACGGCCGGGACGCAGCAGCGCCGGATCGAGGATGTCGGGGCGGTTGGTGGCAGCGATCAGGATGATGCCGCCCTTGGCCTCGAACCCGTCCATCTCGACGAGCAGCTGGTTCAGGGTCTGCTCGCGTTCGTCGTGACCGCCGCCCATGCCGGCCCCACGGTGCCTGCCGACGGCGTCGATCTCGTCGACGAAGATGATGGCCGGCGCGTTCGCCTTGGCCTGTTCGAACAGATCCCGGACCCGGCTGGCGCCGACACCGACGAACATCTCGACGAAGTCCGAACCGGAGATCGAGTAGAACGGAACGCCCGCCTCACCGGCGACGGCGCGGGCGAGCAGGGTCTTGCCGGTGCCTGGCGGGCCGTACAGCAGGACACCCTTGGGGATCTTGGCGCCCAGGGCCTGGTAGCGGGTGGGATTGGCGAGGAAGTCCCGGATCTCGTCAAGCTCCTGCACCGCCTCTTCGGCACCGGCCACGTCGGAGAATTTGGTGACCGGCATGTCCTTGGTCAGCAATTTCGCCTTGGACTTGCCGAACGAGAGGACCTTGTTCCCGCCGCCCTGCGCGTTGTTCATCATCCAGAGCAGGAACAGGATGATCAGGCCGACCGGGATCAGGTAGATGAGCAGCGTGAACAGCGTCGACTCGCTGGTGACGGTGGTGTTGTAACCGTCGGGGATGTTGGCGGCCTGTACGTCGTCGAAGATCTGATCGGCCGCCTGCGCCGGGTAGGACGTGTAGATCTGCGTAGCGCCGTCGACCTCGTTGTTCAGATCCAGCCGGAGCCGCTGTTCCTTGTCGTCGATGGTCGCCTGCTTGACGTTGCCGTCCTGGAGCTGGGCGAGTGCGACCGACGTCGGCTGAGCGACATAGTCGCGCGTCTCGTCGGCGAAGAACGAGTAGGTCAGGTACAGCACCAGCACCACCGCGATCCAGACCAACGGTGAGCGGAGCAGGCGTTTCTTATCCATGTGGCTTTCGGCCGCTCGCGGCCTCGACCCTCCCTGACGTTCTCGAGTGTGGTGACCCGTAGTCCGGAGCCGATGGGCGGCCGACGTGGACGCCTCGCGAATCCGGGCAGCGCGGGGCGCAACCAGTGGGTTCAGACTACCGCGCACCCCCGACAGCAGAGCCGGTTGCGAAATGCGACAGCACAGAGCACAACGCCCGCCGCCGTCCGCTGGTTCCCGCCTGGCATGTTCGAGACGCCGCTCATCCGGGACCGTCCGAGCAACCGGGCTCAGCGGTACATGTGCTCCCCGAGCAGACCGACGAACGGCAGGTCGCGGTAGCGCTCGTTGTAGTCGAGGCCGTATCCGACGACGAAGTCGGTGGGAATGTCGAACCCGATGTACCGGACGTCGACCTCCACCTTGATCGCCTCCGGTTTGCGCAGCAGGGCGACGACCTCGATCGCCGCGGGGCCCCTGGTCGCCAGGTTCTTCAGCAGCCAGGACAGGGTGAGCCCCGAGTCGATGATGTCCTCGACGATGATCACCCGGCGGCCGGTGATGTCGCGGTCGAGATCCTTGAGGATCCGTACCACGCCCGATGACGACGTCGCGGACCCGTAGGAGGTGACTGCCATGAACTCCAGCTCGGACGGGATGGGCAGCGCCCGGGCGAAGTCGGTGAGGAACATGACCGCGCCCTTGAGCACGCAGATCAACAGCGGCGGGCCGTGCACATGGTCGTGGTCGCCGGCCACCGCCTGTGCGAGTTCGGTGATCTTCGCCTGCAGCGCTTCGCTCGGGATCAGCACCGCGGAGAGCTCACCGTGGTAGCCGTGGCCCGCGCCCGGATCCCAGTCCGCCGTGGTGCTGACGGCATCCGCGCTGGTCACCCGGGTGGTGGCGGTGGCCGGACCCCGGGTCTGCGTCTGCGCCACACCGTCCGTCGACGAGGAATTCCCGGTCACCGTTTCTCCCGACTGAGCTGACGTCACGGCTCGAACTCGCGGGCGGAGGATTTCATCGAGTGACCGATGCCGATCCCGCCCAGCACTGAGCTTGCCACTGTGGGCACGTTTCGGTCACGCCGGGGCGGGCCGGGCCGCACGGACCCGCTGGTCAGCCGGTTTCTCCCCGCCCGTGCGTGACCAGTCGCAGGACACCGCCGGACCGGATGACGTCTCTGCCTCCCGGCAGCCTCACCTGCTCCGGCCCGCCGCCGGTCACCTGCGCGACCATCCGGTTGAGCTGTTCGAACGTGAGTGGACCCGCGCCACCGCTCGCCGCCCAAGCCCGGAGAACCCGCCCGATGACAGCGTCCGGATGAGCTGCCAGCGTCACGGCGTCGAGCGTCCCGTCCGGCCGGCCCGCCGCTGTCCCGGCGAAGGTGGCGATCTGGTCCAGGGCCTGGAGATCCTGACTCATCAGCCGCGCCGTCCGGGCAAGCGCCTCGGCGACACCGCCGCCGAGGACGTCTTCCAGCAGCGGCAGCACCTCGCGGCGGAGGCGCACCCTGGTGTAGGCCGGATCGCTGTTGTGTGGGTCCTGCCACGGCGTGAGACCGGCTGCACCGCAAAAGTTTTCGGTGTCGGCACGGCGCACCCCGAGCAACGGCCGGCCCCACGGTGGGCGCCAGGGTCGCATGCCGGCGATCGACCTGGGACCTGACCCGCGGGCGAGCCCGAGCAGCACCGTCTCGGCCTGGTCGTCCGCGGTGTGCGCGAGGAGCACGGCGGGTGGGTCAGCGGGCGCCGGCAAGGAGTCCGCACAGGCCTGGAGGGCGGTGTACCGCGCCCTCCGGGCCGCGGCCTCCGGTCCTCCTGGGCCGTCGACGGTCACCGTGAGGACCCGGGTGTCCCGGTATCCCAGGCCCTGCAGCAGTTCGGCGGTGTCGGCGGCCCGCTCGGCGGATCCCGGCTGCAGGCCGTGGTCGACAGTGGCGGCGACGAGCCGGCGGGGACCCGCTTGCCGCTGCACGGCGACCGCGAGCGCGAGCGAGTCGGCACCGCCCGAACAGGCGACGACGATCGGCGTTGCCGCGCCGGAATATTCGTCGAGCCACGCTCGGACCGCCCTGCAGACCGGATCGGCGCTGTTCGACGTCACGCGGTCACATCGACAGGCGGCGCGGCTGGGCCGCTCAGCCGTGCACCCTGCGCACCCAGGCCTGCGGATCGGTGATCTCCGCACGGGTGGGCAGAGTCTCCGCCGACGTCCAGACCGCGTTGAACCCGTCCATCCCGACCTGCTCCACCACCGCACCCACGAAGGCGCCGCCCTTCACGTACTGGGCGAGCTTCATGTCCATCCCGAGCAGCGCCCGCAGCAACCGGTCGATGGGGCCCTTGGTCCGCTGCCGCCGCTGGGTGAAGGAAGTCCGGATGGCGGCGACCGACGGCACGACTGAAGGACCGACGGCGTCCATCACGTGGTCGGCGTGCCCTTCCAGCAACGTCATCAGGGCCATCAGCTTGTCGAAGACGGCGCGCTGCTCGGGCGATTGCATGCCCTCGATCCACGACGTCTCCCGGCTCTGCCCGGCAGGTTCGTCGGTGGAGCGCTGCCTGGCGAGCGCCTTGGAAGCGGCCTTGCCGGAACCGCCCTTGATGGCATCGACCGCGCGGCGCAGCATCTGCGCGGGGTCGGTGTCGGCCTTGTCGGCGAACTCGCCGACCATCCCGCGGAAGTAGTCGCGCAGCCACGGCACGGCGGTGAACTGCAGCCGGTGGGTGCTCTCGTGCAGGCAGACCCACAGCCTGAAGTCGGTGGGGTTCGCGTGCAGCTCGCGTTCGACCTTGACGATGTTGGGCGCGACGAGCAGCAACCGACCGGGGCGGGCCGGGTCACCACCGAGCGGATCGAACTGCCCGAGCACCTTGCCGGACAGGAAGCCGAGGATGACCCCGACCTGCGATCCGGCGACGTTCCGGGTCCAGGCACCTGCCTGCTTGCCGCCCGATCCGGCGAGTTTCGCCACGAGCGGGGCGGCGAGCAGTTCCATGCCTTCGGCGGTCGCCTTGACCCAGCCGGGCCGGTCGACGACATCGGCGTCATCGACCGGCAGCCCGTGGCCGAGGCCGGTGGTTTCCCGCACGGCGAGTTCGGCCCGCGCCGAGAAGGTCCGCAGGTCGGCCACGACCCCCGCCGCGTCGGCGGCGCTGATGCTCGGTCCGGTCGGCGCAAGCCGTTGCCCGGCACGGATGGCCGCCGCCCAGTCGATCGGGGCGGTGCCCCCGTCTGTCGCCACGACAGCAACGGTAGAGCAAGGGCAATCGGGCCGAGCCGACGCCGACCCGCCGACCGGTCAGCCCCACCCATCGGGCATACAGCTCAGGCCCGCAAACTGGGCCCGCGGATCAGCCGCAGCCGCAGCCGCGCAGCCCCGCAGCCAGGGCGTCGAGGGCGGGCCGGGTTCCACCGCTGACGCCGTTCGAGACGAAGGCGAAGACCAGGATCCGGCCGTCGACGTCGGGCACGTACCCGGCGAGCGCGTACGTCACCTCCAGTGACCCCGTCTTGGCCCTGACCCACCCCGCACCGGCCTTGGATCCGGCGTCCTGGAATCGGTCCTCAAGGCTGCCGGACACACCTGCGATCGGCAGTCCGGTCAGCAGGTTCCGCAGCGCCGGGGTGTCGCCCTTCACCGCCAGTGCGACCACCTGGGCGAGCACGGCGGGCGGCACCCGGTCCTTGGTCGAGATGCCGGAGCCGTCGTAGAGCTCCAGACCGATGGTGTCGATCTTGAGGGACTCCAGCGCCTCGAGAATCGCCGCAGATGCACCGTCGAAGCTGGGCGGCGCACCGCGGGCGATGGCGACCTGGCGGGCGAGCGCCTCGGCGAGCACGTTGTCCGACTTCTCGAGGGCCTGGGCGAGCAGCACCGACATCGGTTGCGAGGAGACCTGCCCGATCACCTCGGCGTTCTCCGGGGCCGGGCCCTCGATCAGCGGGATGTCGGCGTTACCGAGCAACCTGGCGAGGGCCGCGCCCGCTGTCTTGGCGGGTTCGCCGGTCCGCCGGGAATTCTCGTTCGCGGGATCCTCGCGGTCGCCGTCCACCATCAGCGGCGACATCCGGGTGATGTAGCCCTGGGCGCTGGAGTCGGTGCCACGGATGTCCCGGGTCAGCCAGCCGTCGGCGAGTTCCGGCCCGCTCCAGTAGTCGGTGTCCAGCACGATCCGCTTGACGTCGATGCCGCTGGCCTTCACCTGGGCGGCCAGATCGGCCATCAGCGGGGCACCGTCGTAGACCGTGGCGACCCCCTGATTGCGGGCGGACAGTGTGACGTCACCGCCGCCGACCAGCACGATGTCGCCCGCCTGGTCGCCGGCCACCACCTTGGTGACGAAGCGGCTGGTTGGATCGACCGAGGTGAGCAGTGCGGTACCGGTGAGCAACTTGGCCGTCGAGGCGGGGATCTGCGGAGAGTTGGAGTCCTTGTCCCAGACCACATCGCCGGTGGCCGGGTCGATGACGATCCCCGAGAATTGGGCGAGGGCGGGGTCGGCCAACTGCGCCGCGAGCTGCTTCTCGATGCCCGCGGTGGTGGGCACCTTCTTGGACGCGGCAAGCGGAACGATCTTCGGTGGCGGTTCGACGACAGGGGGGTCGACGACCTCGGCAGGTGCGGCCGCGGTGCTGGTGGACGCGCTGGTCGAGCCTCCGGGCCGGAGCAGGAACACCGCACCGATGGCGACGATGGCAACCACGACGATCGTCGTGATGATGATCCCCACCCGCTGGGATCGCTTCAACGCCGCCACGAAATCTCCTCCTGCTCGCACCACACGCCGGCCGGGCGGCCGGACAGCCGTCCGCCTGTCAACGGACGCACGGGACCCACGGCCGTTCCAGGATCCCCTTTACCACAGCGCTTTCGCCCCTCGAACGGTACGTAGGTGCGCCCGACCATCAGCTTCAGACTAGAGTCTGAGCAGCCTGGAGCAGGGCGCACCGATCCGGGGGGATCCGGCGAATCATTCCTCGTCCCGGTCGGCGGGCGCCGCCCAGTTGTGGTCGACCAATGCATCGCCGACGCGAAAGGTGACACTCGTGGACTTCGACGTGACCATCGAAATTCCCAAGGGGAGTCGCAACAAGTACGAGGTCGACCATCACTCCGGCCGGATTCGACTCGACCGGACACTGTTCACCGCCACCCAGTATCCGGCGGACTACGGGTTCATCGACGACACCCTCGGCCAGGACGGCGACCCGTTGGACGCGCTGGTCCTGCTCGCCGAATCCACCTTCCCCGGCTGCCTGGTCAAGGCGCGGGCGATCGGGATGTTCCGGATGACCGACGAGGCCGGCCCCGACGACAAGGTGCTGTGCGTGTCGGCCAACGACCCCCGCCAGGCCCACCTGCAGGACATCGACGACCTGAACGTCTTCGAGAAGCTCGAGATCCAGCACTTCTTCGAGGTCTACAAGGACCTGGAGCCGGGAAAGAGCGTCGAGGGCGCGAACTGGGTTGGCCGGGACGCCGCCGAAACCGAGATCGCCATCTCCTACGACCGTGAGAAGAAGCGGCTCGCGGCCGAGGCAGCGCTGGCCAACGGTGACGGACACACCCACCCGAGCCATGACGACGGTGCGATCGAGGCCCCCAGCCCCGGCCGGGAGACCTCGCACAGCTGACGTCAGCGCGCGGCCTCACCGGTGTGAACCGGATGTCGCACGAGGGCATCCAGGCCCCGCTGCATCCTTGAGGACCGAGTTGTCCCGGTGCCCGCCGTCGTTCATCCGGTCAGGGAAACCGGCCGAGCAGTTCGGGCATCAGTGTTCGGGCGAGCCTGCGGAGTGCCGGTGGTGGGCAGCGGCGTGAGCGACTACCAGCGACCGCCGCGCTGCACCTCGCGGAGCCGCGGCCGGACATCCAGCAGGTAGACCAGGCTGCCTGTCAGGCCGGCCAGCCACAGCAGGCTCTGCGGTGCGAACGCTCCACCGAACACCGACAGCCCCAACACAACGGCGCAGGCGATGGTGATACCTGCCCAGGTGCCCTTGGTTTGCTTGTCCGCGGCGGCGAACGCGTCCGAGCGACGACTGGCCGCATCGACGGCGGCGAAGATCCCGAGGATCGCTCCCCCGGCAGCCAGCACCCAGGTCACGACGAAGATGATCGGGTCCACGAAAGCGAATGCCACTCGCTCAGGGTACGTGCCGCTGGCGGCTTGGTCCTCCCCTTCCGCTGACATTCGCCGACCGGACTCCCTGGAGACACGGCGCGGGCCGGAACTGGATCCCGCCAGATGTCAGCCGGCGTCCGCACCGGGTGCGGCCGGCTGGTGCGCGGCGGCCTTCGCGGCCGCCGGCGTATGGGCGGTTGCCTTCGGGGCCGTGGCCGTGGCAGCGCTCTTCCGCGCCGCGGTTCTGGTCGATGCGGCGCGCGCGGTTGACGTCTTCGGGGCGGCAGATTTCAGCGACGCCGATGCCTTGGAAGCCGACGCCTTGGAAGCCGCCCGCCTTGCGGCCGCACTCTTCGTCCCCGCGGTTCTCGGTGCGGCGTTTTTCGGTGCTGCGGTCTTCGGTGCTGCGGTCTTCGGTGCTGCGGTCTTCGGTGCTGCGGCCTTCGGTGCTGCGGCCTTCGTGGCTGCGGCCTTCGTGGCTGCGGCCTTCGTCGCTGCGGCCTTCGTCGCTGTCTTCGCTGCGGCCCGCTTCGTCGGCTGCGCCGGCCGAGTCGGGGGTTCCGTCGCAGCGTCGACGACGGCGCCTGGGCGCGACGACGCCGAGCGGACCTTCGACCAACTGCGTTCGCCGCGTTCGGCGAGGTCGCCGTAGATGTGGCCCATCAGTTCGGTGTAGGCGTCGACGGTGTCGCGAACGCTGTCCCGCGTGACGTCTCCGGCCAGTTCCGCTGCCTTCTCCGGCAGTTCGGTCAACAGCTCCTGGGTCCGCTCCGGGAGTTCGCCCGCGAAGGCTTTGACGGAGTCCGCGAGCTCAGCAGCAAGTTGCTGTGCTCGGGCCTGCAGGTCCGACGGGGTGATCGGTGTCCTGCGCAACTCTCCGGCGACCTTCTGCGCGCGGCCGGGGAAGTCGGTCACCGCTTCCTGTGCCTTGCCGACGTACTCCTGAGCGGCCTCCTGGGCCTTGCCTGCGTAACCGGTTGCGTTTTCCTGGACCATGCCTGCGTAGCCGGTCGCCCGGTGCTGGGCCTTGCTGACGTAGTCGGTGGCGACGTGTTGCACCTTGGCCGTGTAGTCGGTCGTCACCTGCTGGACCTTCGCTGCGTAGTCGGTGGCGAGGTGCTGGGCCTTCCCGGGAAGCTCGGTGGTCAGCGTCCGGACATCGGCGGATCGAGCAGCTTCCGCGTTGGCGGCGAGCATCTCCATGACCGCAGCTCGCAGCGCGGCCAGTTGCTCCACGGCGAGGTCCCCGGCGCCGATGGCGGCGAGGACAGGCCGCGGAAGATCGTTGAAACGGTCGGCGAGCTGCTCGAGGGCGCTCTCCGAGGCTGCACGGATGTCGGTGACGGCGGACATGACTGCTCCTTTCGGCATCACTTCGATGCCATTTCTTCTAGGGCTTGCCGACCGGTTCGGGAGCGCCGGCGGCCTCGGACGACTCAGCTGGTGCCGTGCCCCCTGCCGCGAGGGCCTCCTTGCGGAAGGCGGAATAGATGTCGATCAGGGCGGCCTTGTGTCGCTCGGTCAGAACGTCGTCGCCGCGGATGGCGAGGACGACCTCGGGCGCGTCGGCGGTCTCCAGGATTCCCGCCATGACCAGCAGCGATTCGACCGAGATCGACAGCCCGTGCGCAATCTGCGCGAGGATGTCTGCGCTCGGCCGCCGCAGGCCACGCTCGACCTGTGACAGATACGGATTGGACACTCCTGCCTTCGCGGCAAGAGCCCGCAGCGAGATCTGGGCTGCGGTCCGCTGCTCGCGGATGAACTCTCCGAGATCGCGGACGGGCGTGAGGACGGGATCGAGATCCACCATGACGCACCCCCAACCGCAGCCGAACGCATCTCGGAACGGCCGATCACTACTCAGAACCGGACACTTCCTATCGTACGCGTCATGCTTGCAATTGCAAGCAGGGTGCTAGCAGGGATCGAGCCGTGACGGTCCGCGGTCGGCGAGCCAGGCGACGGCCGGAGCAGCAGGATGGTCGTAGGACACCACGACGGATGCGGACAGTTCCGGGTGGTATTCGCTGCGGTACCGGGCGAAGGCGTCGAGCCACCATTGTCGATCGGCCGGCAGCGCACGGGCGAGGGCACCCGTGGAGACCTGCAGATGGACGGTGGCCTCGAGAGGCAGCCGGGCGACGTCCAGGAATGGCCCGTCGATGATCACCACGGCCCGCTCGCCGGCGGGCTCAGGACGGTCACGGACCGAGCGATCGGTCGCCGGATCGCGGAATCGGCGGAGAACGGCCCCGCTGCCGCCGGGAGACAGTGGGTCCAGCAATTCCCGCTGCAAGGCGTCAGTGTCCAGCCAGCCGCCGAGCAGCATGTCCACATCGGTGCGGCCCAACTCGAGTCTCAGCGAGGCCGGCCGCCACCACCAGTCGGTGGTGACCCGGACGACCGGTCGGCCGAATGCGCGCACCCGCTCGGCAACGGTATCGGCGAGTTCACCGCTGCCGGTTTCGGTGGCCCCGTCGATGCCGATGCTCGGATGGTCCTGCGGGAGGCCGGAGATCCAGCAGGCCAGATCGGCCTCCAGGCGCTGCGGTGTCAGCGGGGTGAAACGCACGGCACCACAGTGCCAGCGACGGGCACTCCTGGGGTCAGGCGCCGGCCAGACACAGGCAGAACGGATGACCCGACGGGTCCAGGTAGGCGCGGAAGGTGCTGGGCGGCTGCGGCTCCCCGGTGGGCCGGGCGCCGATGGCCAGCACCCGCGCCTCTGCGGCGTCGAGGTCGGGCACGTCCACGTCCAGATGGAACTGCTGCGGGATGGAGTTGTCGGGCCAGGTCGGCGGAATATGGTCCGGCGCCCGCTGAAATGCGATCTCCGGGCCCGAGTCGCCCTGGATCGACACCCAGTCGTCGTCATCCCGGACGATCCGCCCGCCGAGGATGGCGAGGTAGAACTCGGCGAGCGCCCTGGGCTCCGGGGTGTCGAGCACGACCACTCCGAAGGTCGCGATCGGAGCCCGGTTGTCCTGCTGGGACGATGCGGAAGGGGCTGCGGACGGGGTCGGTGTCGTCATGGCGACCATCTCAGCACTCGGGTACGACAGCCCTTCAGCCGCTTCCCCGGCCCGGGACACGGGTCAGCGCAGCAACAGTTGAGCGACGGTGTAGATCACCAGGCCGGCCAACGCGCCGACGACGGTGCCGTTGATCCTGATGAACTGGAGATCACGCCCGACCTGCAGTTCGATCTTGCGGCTGGTCGCCTCGCCATCCCAGCGGGCGATGGTCTCGTCGATGATCCCGGTGATGCTCCGGGCGTGATGACGGGCGAGGTAGCCGGCCGCATCGGCGACCCAGCCGTCGACCTTGGTGGCCATCGGCCCGTCCTCGGTCAGCTTCCGTCCGAAATCGACCAGCGCATTCGTCACCGACCGGCGCAGCGGGGACGACGGGTCCTCGGCCGCCTGCAGCAGTGCGTCCTTCATCGATGTCCAGGCGCTGGCAGCGAGGGCCCGGACCTCGGTGTTGCCGACGATCTGGTCCTTGATCACCTCGACCCGCTCGATGGTGGCCGGGTCGGTCTGCAGATCGCGGGCGAACTCCTTCAGGAAGCGGTCAAGGGCGCCGCGCAGCTGATGGTCGGGATCGGTCTTGACGGCGCGGGCAAAGGCCAGCACCTCGTTGTAGATGCGGTCGGCGACGATCCCGTCGAGGAAACGCGGCGACCAGGACGGCGCGCGCTGCGACACCACCCTGGACACGGCGGTGTAGTTGTCCCTGATCCACTCGTAGCAGCGTTCGACGACGAAATCGACCAGCGGTCGGTGGTCGCCGCGGTCGAACACCTCGGCGGCGATCCGGCCCAGCGGCGGCCCCAGTTTGGTCTCCGCGATCTTGCGCCTGGCCATCGATTCGAGCAGGTCGGCGACCTGATCGTCGCTGAGCACCGTGCTGATGCCGCGGACCGCGGTCGCGAGCTCCGCCGTCACCCGCTCCGCCGATTCCGGCTTGGACAGGAACTCCCCGATCCGCCGCGCCACCGAGAATCCGGCGAGTTTCTCCCGAACGACGTCCTCGGACAGGAAGTTGGTGGCGACGAACTCCGACAGCGACGACCCGATGGCGTCCTTGCGGTTCGGGATGATCGCGGTGTGCGGGATCGGCAGCCCCAGCGGCCGCTTGAACAGCGCCGTGACGGCGAACCAGTCGGCGATCGCGCCGACCATGCCGGCCTCTGCCATCGCCCGGACGTAGCCGAGCCACGGGTACTCGTCTTCGAGGGAGAACGCGATGACGAAGATGATCGCCATCAGCACCAGGGCGCCGGTCGCGACGGCCTTCATCCGGTTCAGCCGGCGTTTGCGTTCCTGATCGGCCGGGGTGAGCACCTCGCCGGCCGCAAGCCCGGCGCCGAAGGACTGCCGTTCCCGCGACGGTGCCCGGGTGGGACCGCCGCTGGGGGTGCCCTTCGTCTGTGTTGCGCGGCCGCCCAGCAGTTGCGGCTGCTCGGGCGGCGATGCGGCGGATTCGGATTCTGTGGTGCTCATGGCGTCATTGTTCCCCTGGTCACGGCGGCCCACCCCCACCCCGAGGGGTACAGCGTGCCGCTCCGAACAGCGCAGCGGCCGCATCCGGGGTGAACGTCGGGCGGCGCGGCACGGTAGGAATAGCCCATGACGCTGGCTTCGGATCACCCGGCGGCCCGGACGGCGAACCCGCTGGTGCGCCGGTTGCGGCCCTACACGACGACGATCTTCGCCGAGATGTCCGCCCTCGCGACCGCCACCGGCTCGATCAACCTCGGTCAGGGATTCCCGGACACAGATGGGCCCGCGTCGCTGCTCGAGGCGGCCAGGCAGGCCATCTCTGACGGCGTCAACCAGTACCCACCCGGACCGGGCATCCCGGAACTCCGGCAGGCGATCGCCGAGCGGCGACTGCTCGACCACGGCCAGCGCTTCGATCCCGCCAAAGAGGTGCTGGTGACCGTCGGTGCGACGGAGGCGCTGGCAGCGGCGGTCATCGGGCTGTGTGAGCCCGGCGACGAGGTGCTGATGCTGGAGCCGCACTACGATTCCTACCCGCCGATCGTTGCGATGGCCGGCGGCACGCACCGCTCGGTTCCGCTGCGGCCGGACGCTTCCGGAAGGTTCGCGTTGGATGTGCAGGAACTCGCCGACGCGGTCGGTCCGCGAACCCGGATGCTCATCCTGAACACCCCGCACAACCCGACCGGGACGGTGCTCAGCAGCGAGGAACTGGCGGGGATCGCGGCCGTCGCGGTGGCGCGGGATCTGATCGTCGTCACCGACGAGGTCTACGAGTACCTGGTGTACGACGGGGTCCGGCACCTCCCGCTGGGGACCTTCGACGGGATGGCGGAGCGCACCGTCACCATCTCCAGCGCCGGTAAGACGTTCAACACCACCGGTTGGAAGATCGGCTGGGCCTGCGGTCCGGCGCCACTGATCGCTGCCGTTCGGGCAGCGAAGCAGTTCCTGACCTACGTCGGTGGCGCGCCGTTCCAGCCGGCGATCGCCGGGGCGCTGCGAACCGAGATGGGCTGGGTCGCAGGTCTACGGGACAGCCTGCAGGACAAGCGCGATCGGCTCTGCGCGGGCCTGGAGACAGCAGGCTTCGGCGTCCTCCGGCCGCAGGGCACGTACTTCGTGATGACCGACATCCGGCCGCTGGGCGCCTCGGACGGCATGCAGTTCTGCCTGGACCTGCCGGCCAGGGCCGGTGTGGTCGCCGTTCCGGACGAGGTCTTCCACGACGACCCGGCGGACGGCAAACCGTTCGTCAGGTTCGCCTTCTGCAAGCGCGACGAGGTCATCGACAACGCCGTGCGCCGGTTGGCGGCACTGCGATGACCGATGCTGAGATCACCGACGCTGTGATCACCGACGCTGTGATCACCGACGCGGCAATCACCGACCGGGTGGCCCGCGTGCTCGAGCGCTCGCCGGTCATCGATGGGCACAACGACCTGGCCTGGGCGCTGCGGCAACAGGTCAAATATGACCTCTCGCAGCGCGATATCGCCGTGCACCAGGCGACTTTGCAGACCGACATCCCCCGACTGCGAGCCGGCGGGGTGGGCGCGCAGTTCTTCTCCGTGTATGTTCCCGGAACCCTGGAAGCCGGGCGGGCGGTGACCGCGACGCTCGAGCAGATCGACTGCGTGCAAAGGATTCTCGCCGCCTACCCGGGCACCTTCGAGGCCGCCCGAACCGCGGGAGATGTCCGCCGGATCACCTCCGAGGGCAGGATCGCCGCGCTGCTGGGCGCCGAGGGCGGGCATAGCATCGACTGCGCACTGGGGGCGCTCCGGGTGCTGCGGCGGCTCGGCGTTGCCTACATGACGCTGACCCACAACCAGAACGTGCCGTGGGCGGACGCTGCCACCGACACACCCGCGGTCGGCGGGCTCACCGACTTCGGCACCGAGGTCGTGCGGGAGATGAACCGGATAGGCATGCTCGTCGATCTCTCGCACGTCGCACCCGCGACAATGCATGCTGCCCTTGATATCTCGCGCGCGCCGGTGATCTTCTCGCACTCCTCCTGCCGGGCCGTCACGGAGCACGTGCGGAACGTGCCCGACGCCGTGCTGGAGCGGCTCGCCCACAACGACGGCGTCGTGATGATCACCTTCGTTGCCGATTTCGTCTCGCAGGCCTGCGCCGACCATTCGGCCGCGGACGATGCGGAGCGGCACGCTCTGGGCCTGGACAAGGTCACCAACTACACCGAGAGCTCCGGCGAGGACCACGAGCCGGAGGCCGCCGCGGCATTGGCGGACTGGCGACGCCGCAACCCCGCCCCGACCGCGACGCTCGGTCAGGTCGCCGACCACGTCGAGCATGCGAGGGACGTCGCGGGTGTCGCGCACATCGGACTCGGCGGGGACTACGACGGGACGGACAGCCTGCCGGCCGGCTTGCAGGACGTGTCGACCTATCCCGCGTTGCTCGCCGAACTGGCGCAGCGGGGCTGGTCCGACGACGAGCTGATGGCGTTGACCGGCGGCAACATCCTCCGGGTCCTGCAGGCCGCGGAGGACGTCGCCGATCCGGGCTTCGGCACCTGACCAGCGCTCTGTCGTATGACGGACGGGCCTACACCGGGACGGTGAGGATCTCGGCTCCGTCGTCGGTGACGGCGATCGTGTGTTCACTGTGCGCTGTCCGGGAGCCGGTCGCGCTGCGCAACGTCCAACCATCGGCGTCGGTGACGAGCTCAGCGGTGTCCGCCATCACCCACGGCTCGAGCGCGAGCAGCAGCCCGGGGCGCAGCCGATATCCACGGCCGGGCCGTCCGGTGTTCGGAACGTGCGGGTCCTGGTGCATCGTCGATCCGACGCCGTGGCCGCCGAATTCGGTGTTGATCGAATAGCCCGCCCCGCTGAGCACCGAACCGATGGCATGGGAGATGTCGCCGATGCGTGCACCGGGGCCGGCGGCCGCGATCCCCGCCTGGAGCGCGCGTTCAGTCGCGTTGATCATCGCAACGCTTTCCGAGGGCTGTGAGCTGCCCACGACGAAGCTGATGGCGGAGTCCGCGACCACTCCGCCGAGAGAAACGGCGAGGTCCAGCGTCAGCAGGTCACCGTCGGCGAGCGGGTAGTCGTGCGGCAGCCCGTGCAGCACGGCGTCGTTGACCGACGTGCAGATGTAGTGGCCGAACGGCCCGCGCCCGAAGGACGGCGCGTAGTCGACGTAACAGGACACCGCTCCGGCCTGGACGATCATGGCCTCGGCCCACCGATCGATGTCCAACAGGTTGGTGCCGACGGCGGTGCGGCCCTTCAGCGTCTGCAGGATCCGGGCCACCAGGGCGCCTGCCGCCCTCGCTCGGGGCAGTTCTCTGCGGCTGAGAATCTCGATCATGCGGGGCCCTTCTCACGCCTACCAATAACTATCCCGGCAATGTTATCCCGGTACTACAATCCCGCCATGGTCCGTTTGCCGCTCACCCCTGCCGACGTCGAACGCGGTCAGCGCATCGGTGCGCTGCTGCGGGTGGCGAGGGGAAGCCGCTCGATGCTGGACACCGCGCTCGATGCCGGCGTCTCGCCGGAGACGCTGCGGAAGATCGAGTCGGGCCGCGTCGCGACCCCTGCCTTCCAGACCATCGCCGCCATCGCCGACGTCCTGGGCCTGTCCCTCGACAGTGTCTGGGCCGCGGTCACCCTGCCCGGCCGCGAGGCGGACCCGACCAACCCCGAACCGGAGGAACGCGAGCAGTTCGCGTCCTAGCCTCCAACCCGCCCGTGCGGCTGAGCCCTCAGCCGTGCACCCGGTCCACCGTTTCCGGTTTGTTCGGCCTACTCCGTGCGACGCACCGAGGTCACCATCGTCAGCTCGCCCGCCGGATCCTCATACCGGAGATCGACGCTGATGGCGGCGACGTCGGCGAGCGATCGCAGATGTGTCCCGCCGCAGGGGATCCGCTGCGTTCCCTCGGGCAGCACGCAGACCCACTCCCGGAGGTCGGTGAGTCCCGGGCCGCTGACCTCGACCGTAATGGCGGCGCCGGTGGCGACCCAGCCGGCCAACAGCCGGTTCGCCGCCTCGGCAATGGCCGGCAGGTCGCCGGTGAGGTCGAGCGGATCGAAACCCTTCTTCCGCAGCGACTTCCCGATCCGGTACGTGTCGACGGCACCGTCCGGTTCGATGCGCGACGAGACGATCGCCAACTGGTCGAAATCGGGGTTGCCCAGTCCGTCGGTCCGCACAGGCTTGCGCCAGCGCTGTTCGAGCGCGGCATTCAGGGCCAGCGCGGCGACGTGGCAGCCGGTGTGCCCGGCCGACACCGCGAGCCGGTAGCCCTCGTCGACCGTCAGGTGGACCTCCGCCCCCTCGTCGAGCTCCGGCGCATCGGCCGGCAGCACGTACACGACGACGAATGCCCACCCCGGTTCACCGCGGCGAACCGGCACCGCCTCGCCGGCGAACAGCGCCGTTCCGTCGGTCGCGCCGATCACGCAATCGGTCACCTGGACGCGATGCCCGTCCCAGCTGATCGTGCCCCGGTCCGGTCCCTGGTCGGGCCAGCGGGGATCCACCGGATGGAACGGTGTGACGTCGGTCAGCACCAGCGTCCGGTCCCGCTCCCTCGTGACCGACAACACCGTCGCTCGTTCCGACACGCTTCCGTTCGGATAGCTCACGAGAGAGTCTGTGTGCGGTAACGGCATGGTGCCCATTGTCGCGTGGGCCCGGCAATCGGGTGACCCGGGGCGGTCCACGGGCACCGGTAGGCAGCAGGTATTGCCGGGTGCCTGCGACCCGAGTAGACATGGTCCACACATCGGGCCACGGCAGCGCACCGGTCAGCACCGGTTCGCCATCGAGGACCTGTGTGAGCCGAGGTGCGGGACCGGATGAACGGCTCGAAGCCGAGCTCCCCCGACAGTGACATCGGATGCGGATCCGGTGCTGTTCCTCGACGCGATGGGCGGACGTCGTGCGCCCCGGATCGAGAGGTCCGGCGGCGCCGATGGGACCGGGAGTCACACCGGCGCCCGGATGTGGGCGCATCGTTGCGCTCCCCGGGTCCCCCGTCGCACGGCGGGGCCCGGCGTCAGCGCCGGGCCCCGCTCCGTGTTTCTCCGCCTGTCCGCCCACCTCCCGGTCGAGGCGGCTCACATCCGGGCGAACCGGCTCAACGCGGCCAGCATCGCCTCCGTCATCTCGTCGCCGCCGGTGTGCCCGGTTCTCACCAGGTGGAGGTCCGACCCGGTCCACGCGCGGTGCAGCATCCACGGCACGTCGGGTGGCCCGCCGATGTCCATCCGGCCGTGGATGAGCACACCGGGGATGCCACCGAGCCGGTCCGCGTGACGCAGCAGTTCACCGTCCTGCAGCCACGCCGCGTGCGAGAAGTAGTGCGCGCAGAGGCGGGCGAAGGTCATCCGGAACGCTGCGTCGGCGTAACGCGGGTTCGGGGTCCAGCCCTCCTCGAGCGAGACGACGGCGTCCTCCCAGTCGCACCAGTCCTGCGCTGCCCGATTTCGGACGGCGTCGTCGGGCTGCTCGTTGAGCAGCACGTTGTAGGCGGCGACCAGGTCAGCCGCCCGCCCCCCGCCCGCGCGGAACTTCTCCCATTCGGCCGGGAAGAACCGTCCCGCTTCGTGATAGAGCCAGTGGACGTCCTCGGCACGGGTCAGGGTGACCGATACGAGCACCATCGCGGTGACCCGCTCGGGGTACCGCTCGGCGTAGGCCAGGCCGAGCGTGACGCCCCAGGACCCACCCCAGACGAGCCACCGGTCGATGCCAAGGTGCTCCCGCAGCAGCTCGATGTCGCGCAGCAGATGTGCGGTCGTATTGGCACTCAGATCCGTCGCCGGGTCGGCAACGCTCGGCGTGCTCAAGCCGCACCCGCGCTGGTCGAACTGCACGAGCCGGTACACCTGCGGATCGAAGGAGCTCCGCCGCCGGGGCGAGCTGCCGCCGCCGGGTCCACCGTGGAGTGCGACCACCGGTTTGCCGGCCGGATTACCGCTGACCTCCCAATACATCCGCTGGCCGTCGCCGACGTCGAGCTTGCCCTGGTCATACGGTTCGATTGCGGGGTGAGATCCGCCCATCGGAGAATCGTAGGACCAGCCGCGCTGCTTCTGCAGGTCGCGGCGATGCTGATCGCGTGCTCGGCGGGGGCAGCCGGTCCGGGTGCCTCCGACGGTGCACCCAGCACTCCCCCGTCCGCCGCGCGGTCCGCAACCGCGCATCCGGCGGCGTCACCGTCCACGGCGGCAAGCCAGGCCAGGACAGTCATTCAGGCACCGGCAGCCACTCCCACTGCGGCAGCCACCAAGACGGCATTCACCGACACCACGGCACCGACACCGTCGACCTCCACGGCTCGAAGCGCGGCATCGCCCGACCAGGGCTTCAGCAGTTCGGTGGACGTCATCGAGCCCGCACTCGCCACCCGGATGCGGACCAGTTGGCGGCCGGGCTGTCCGGTCGGGCTGGAGGATCTGCGCTACCTCACGGTGACCTACCTGGACTTCGACGGCACCGATCACGACGGCGAACTGGTGGTGGCCGCGGCCGTCGCCGACGACGTCGTCGCCATCTTCCGCGACCTGTACGCGGCCAGGTATCCGATCGCGTCCCTACGGCTGGTCGACGACTTCGGTGGCGATGACGACGCGTCGATGGCAGCCGACAACAGCTCTGCGTTCAACTGCCGGCCGGTGACGGGTGGCGGCGGGTTCTCCGAGCACTCCTACGGAACGGCGATCGACCTGAATCCGGTGCAGAACCCTTATGTCAGCGGCAACGCCGTGTTACCGGAGCGAGGACGGGAGCACCTGGACAGGGCGCCGGGGGCGGGCGTCCTGATCGCCGGGGACGCCGCCGTCCGGGCATTCGAGAACCGCGGCTGGACCTGGGGCGGGTCGTGGACCGACCCGGTCGACTACCAGCACTTCTCGGTGTCCGGCCGCTGAACCGTTCTCAGCCGGTGATCGCCGGTTCCAGTCGATGGATCGTCAGTTGCGCGGGGTCAACACCGCTGAGCACGACATCGGTCTCCCTGTCGGCGGGCACTCTGATGGCGCAACTCCCGTCGCCGGCGAATATCTCGACGATCCCGGCGTCGATGACGACCCGGATCACGTCAACGCACACCGGCACGGTCAGAGCCTGGCCGGTACCGGGTCGGCTGACCGCCAACCGGCCTTCCTCGGACGACGGCTCGACCGCGAGCACCTCATCGTGTCCGGCCGCCAGCACCAGACTCCAGCCCGATCGCCCGGTCTGCAGCTCGATGTCGAGACCCCGGCTCGATCCGGCCACTTCGACCCGTGAACGGCCGGCGTCGAGCGCGATGGGCGCGTCCGACCGCAGCGCATCCAGATCCGGATGGGGCCGCATGCGCAGCGTGCGATCGTGGTCCACTTCGACCACCATCGGCAGCGAGAGAGCACCCGCCCACGGTTTCGACCCCGGCGTCTGCGACGGGTCCTCGCGGAGCCAGGACATCACGCACGGCCGGCCGTTGGAATCGGTGAAACTCGTCATGGCGTAGGCGGTTCCATCGTGGCTGAGCCGGCTCCACCGCTCCGCCGTGAACGTCACACCGTCGTAGCGTCCGACCGCACCGGCGACGTAGTACAGCGTGTCGTTGTCCCACACCGACACGACGAGCACCCAGGCGGCGCCGACCTGGAACAGCTGCGGGCACTCCCACATCGTGCCGGTCCAGACTCCGTCGACGTCTGCACTGCTGCGCGAACACAGCGGGCCGCCGTAGGTCCAGTTCTCCCCGTCCGGCGAGGTGTACTGGACGGCGAGTCCGGTCCCGTCGGTCACGCCCGCACCCACCACCATCGACCAGCCCTGTTCGGTGCGAACCAGGCAGGGATCCCGAAAGACCCTGGCCGCGAGGTCATTCGGCGGCCCCGCGATGAGGACGCCGTCGGCCGGCCGTTCCCATCGCCGCAGTTCCCGGTCGGGCAGGGCAACCGCGATCCGGCCGATGTCCCACTTGTCCGCGAGCACGCTGGTGTACAGGATCCGGAGCACTCCGTCGGTGATCTGAGTGGCGCCGGTCCAGCAGCCCTCCTCGTCCGGGCCGGGACTCAGCGCGATCGGTAAGCGTCGCCACCGCAGCAGATCCGGCGCCACTGCGTGGCCCCAGTGAACCGCCGCGGCCCACTCGGTTCCGGCCGGTACGTGTTGGTAGAAGAGGTGGTACTCGCCGCCGAACCAGATGATGCCGTGCGGATCGTTGAGCCAGCCGCGCTCCGGCGTGAAATGCAGCCGCGGCCTGATAGTGCGACCATCGGCACTGTCCTCTGACAAATCGGCAACGGGCAACGGATCTGTCGGCGGCATCCCCCCATTCTCGTGCGTCGCATCCCGGCCCGCGCCGACCCGATCGGCGGTTGACCCCGGCGCTACCGTGTTCGAGCCGGTCGGCAGACAGCCGACCGACCCTGCCGAAAGGACCCCGATGCGGATCGCCCTGGCCAACGACCACGCCGGCTTCGCGCTGAAGGCTGAGATCTGGCAGCTCCTCGAATCCGCCGGGCAGGTGGTCGTCGATTTCGGCACGTTCGACGAAACCGCCTGTGACCTACCTGATTTCGTCTATCCGGCCGCGCTGGCGGTCGCCCGCGGCGAGTGCGAGCGAGGGATCTTCGTCGACGGCGTCGGTTACGGCAGCGCAATGATCGCCAACAAGGTGGGCGGGATCTTCGCGGCCGTCTGCCAGGACCCGTTCTGCGCCGGGCTCGCCCGGTCGCACTCGAACACCAACGTGCTGTGCCTGGGCGCGAAGATCATCGGATCCGCACTTGCGCTCGACATCGTCCGGGTCTGGCTGACCACCGACTACCTCGGCGGACCCGGCGGCGAGGAGAAGTACCGGCGTCGGGTGGAGAAGGTGGCGGCGATCGACGACCGGCACCTTCGGCCGCTGACCGAACTCGACAGCCCGACCCTGGACTGACGGCGGCTCAGCGCCGGCGAGGCGGGGCAGGGAGACTGGGACCGTGCAGCTACCCGTCATGCCCCCTGTCTCGCCCATGCTGGCAAAGCCGGTCAGCGCGATCCCCGCCGACCAGTTGTACGAGCCCAAGTGGGACGGCTTCCGGTCGATCATCTTCCGCGACGGTGACGAGGTCGAGATCGGCAGCCGGAACGAACGCCCGATGACCCGGTACTTCCCGGAGGTGGTCGAGGCGGTGAAGGCGAACTTCCCGCCGCGGGCGGTCATCGACGGCGAGATCATCGTCGCGAATCTGGAAGGCAACACCCTCGATTTCGAGGCGCTGCAGCAGCGCGTCCACCCGGCCGCGAGCCGGGTCAAAATGCTGTCGAGCGCGACGCCGGCCAGCTTCGTCGCGTTCGACCTGCTCGCGATCGGTGATGACAACCTGATGGACCGACCGTTGATCGAACGCCGGCAGGCGCTCCAGGAGGCGTTGTCCGACGCGCAGCCGCCGATCCACACCACCCCCGCCACCCAGGATCTCGCCGAGGCGGCGCGGTGGTTCGAGGAGTTCGAAGGCGCCGGGCTGGACGGGTTGATCGCAAAGAAGCTCGACCTGCGTTATCAGCCCGACAAGCGGGTGATGAGCAAGATCAAGCACGAGCGGACGTGCGACTGCGTCGTCGCGGGCTATCGGGTACACAAGTCCGGTCCTGACGCCATCGGCTCCGTGCTGCTGGGGCTGTACGACGACCGCGGTGTGCTGGCTTCCGTCGGGGTGATCGGTGCCTTCCCGATGGCCACCCGCAAGAAGCTCTTCGAGGAACTGCAGCCGTGGGTGACGACGTTCGACGGCCACCCGTGGAACTGGGCTGCGCACGAGGGCGGCGAGCGGACCCCGCGCAAGAACGAGACCAGCCGGTGGAACGCCGGTAAGGACCTGTCCTTCATCCCGCTGCGGCCCGAGCGGGTGGTGGAGGTGCGGTACGACTACATGGAAGGCGTCCGTTTCCGGCACACCGCGCAGTTCGTCCGCTGGCGGCCCGACCGCGACCCGGAGTCCTGCACGTACGAGCAACTCGAGCGGCCGGTCCGGTTCAACCTCGCCGACGTCCTGACGAGCGGCTGACCGGCCGGATGCCCTCGACCGCGGACCCGCTCCGGTATTCCGCCGTCGTCGCCGAACTGCGCACGGCGGGCTGCGTGTTCGCCGAGGACGAGGCGCGGCTGCTGCTCGCGCAGGCCCGATCATCGGAGCAACTCGGCGAGATGGTCGGAAGGCGCGTGGCCGGCGACCCGCTCGAGTACATCCTGGGCTGGGCGGACTTCTGCGGTGTGCGGATCGTCGTGCGGCCAGGTGTTTTCGTGCCCCGCCGGCGCACAGCCCTGATGGTGAGCGAGGCGATCGCGCTTGCGCGGCAACAGCATTCCCCCAACGGCGGGCGGCCGGTGGTCCTGGACCTGTGTTGCGGCGCCGGAGCGGTCGGCGCCGCGGTGGCCGCCCGGCTCGGACAATGCGAGATCTACGCCGCCGACATCGATCCGGAGGCGGTCGCCTGCGCGCGGCTGAACCTGCCCCCGGACGCGGGCACGTTCGACGGGGATCTCTACGCACCACTGCCCGACACCCTTCGTGAACGGGTGGACCTCCTGGTCGCCAATGCGCCCTACGTGCCCAGCGACGCTGTGCGCTTGATGCCACCCGAAGCGCGGCTGCACGAACGGCGGGCGGCACTGGACGGCGGTGGCGACGGCCTTGCCCTGGTTCGCCGGGTGATCATCGGTGCCGCGGACTGGTTGACGCCCGGCGGGTCACTGCTGGTCGAAACGAGTGAGGGCCAGGCGGGTTCGGCGGTCGCTGCCGCACGCTCCGCCGGTTTGGCATCGCGGGTCGCCGAGGACGACGACATCGGCGCGACCGTTGTGATCGCCACCCGGCCGGCGCTGCACGAATCCTGATCGCAGACGGGCCCCCGACGTATTCGGCAGACGACCGATGAGTTCCGGGCGGGTATGGCGTCACGTCTTGAGGTCCACGCAGTACCGACCGAGTTGCACCCAAATGACATTCGCACACTTCTGAACACGCTCAGAAGGGCGGATGAGCGGAGCTGCCGGGGATCAAAGGCGTTGCGTCGACTGGGTCTCTTGCCAGTCTGCATCTTGTTGTGTCTAATGCAACAGTGATGGGTGCTGATTCACGGCCGCTTGGGGCGGCAGCGCACGACGTCCTGGCGGATGGAGTGAGGCTGCTCGATCCGCACCAGGCGACGTGGGAGGCGATGCTGGAAGGGTGGGAGCGGCAGCAGCGGGTTGCTTCCTGAAGCCGACGACCATCCATAAGCGGCGCCGACTGGTGACGCGATTGATGGAGTTCTCGAACCTCTACCCGTGGCAGTGGACCGCCGCGGAGGTCGAGGCATTCATCGACTCACTGCGGTCCGCGCCGACTCTGATGGCGGTGTCCACTGCCCGGAACTACGCCGTCGAACTGCGCCTGTTCCTGGAGTATCTGACCGACCCCCGCTACGGCTGGGTGCAGGTGTGCACGGACAGGTTCGGCGCGGCGCCGACGCAGGTCCTGGACGAGTGGAACACAGTCGTTCATGTCAGCGACTACGAGGGCGCGCCGGGCCGCCGCCCGCTCAGTTACGAGGAGGTCCAGCGACTGTTCGACGGCGCCGACGATCTGGTCGAGCAGGCAAAGACAGGCGCCGCAAAGGGGTTCTGGCGGCCTACAGGGATGCGGCGCTGTTGAAGACGGTATACGCGTTCGGCTTGCGCCGGCGGGAGGCGTGGGGCCTGGACCTTGCCGACTTCGGCGTAACCCCAAGATCCCGGTCTACGGATCGACCGGGGCGGTGATGGTTCGGTGGGGTAAGTCGTGCCGCGGCAGCGCACCGAAGCGACGCAGCGTGCTGCTCGTTCCAGAGATGGATTGGTGGGTCCCGGTCATCCAGCAGTGGCTGACAGAGCTACGACCGCGGTTGGCGCCGGCCGCGCACCAGGCAGTGTGGATCACCGAGCGCCGCGGCCGGCTGGACTGGCGCGGCATCAACGTTGCCTTCACCCAGGCCCGCGACGCGGCCGGGCTCGACCCATCCCTGGATCTTCATAGCCTGCGGCACTCCTACGTCACGCACCTGATCGAGTTCGACTACCGGAGCGGTTCGTCCAGGAACAGGTCGGCCACGCCTACGCCTCGACGACCGCGATCTACACCAACGTGTCCGATGCCTACCGCAATACGTTGCTGCGCAGGGTTTTGACGGCGCGGAACCGGACCTGTGGGAGCAGACATGATCAAGAAGATGGGCTCGGAATGGCACCTACGCCTGCGGATGGCCGAACGAGGAATGTTCGCCACCTCCGACCTGGTGCCGCTGTTGGCCGAACGCGGCATCCACCTGTCCAGCGAACAGGTCTACCGCTTGGTGACCGCGAAGCCGCAGCGGCTCAGCATGGACGTATTAGCGGCCTTGTGCGACATCCTGAGCTGCACCCGCAACGACCTGATCACCGTTTCGATCGCTGGTGGGAAAGTCGCCAAATCAGCTGCGGGACAGAGCACGTCATATGGGTCGAACTCGGTGCCAGTGAACCGCACCAGGATCCGCCGGCCCGGGAATCCCGAACCCACCCCCCGGTCGTGAGCCGTGGGCTGGACCGCGGCATGGAATCCGCCACTGCACTGTTGCTATTAGTGTCATCGGGACTGTCAGATGATCGTACGGTGGCCGGTCGGACCGGTTTGTAGGTCCTGCTACATCCGTGCCCGAGCGAACCCGGCGGCATGCATCAGCTGCGGACAGATCCGAGTGCTGGTCGCCGCTGCTACTACCGGAAGACAGGCGACCGTCTGCGGTGTGTGCGCGGCCAGTCCACATACTTACCTCTGCAACGATGTGGGGGCGGTGAAGAGCTCTACGGCCGCGGGCATTGCGTGCGATGCGAAGCCATGACCGACTGAGGAACGCCTTCGCCGATGCCAACGGCGAGCTGAGCGCCGCCGCCGCGGCGATCGTGGACGCCTTCATGGCCAGCCGACGGGCGAGGTCAGTTCTGCAATGGCTGTACAACCCGCGGGGCGGGGCCAGCATCCTTCGCGGCCTGCTGGCGGACGGCGTCGAGATCACCATGACACCCTCGATCGGCTGGACGAGCGCCAAGTGTGGTCGTTGCGCCGCACGCTGGTCCAGATCACGCTGCTGCCGGCGCGACATGAGGCTCTGGAACGGCTGACACCGTTCCTGCGGGAAGTTGTCGCGGAGCTACCGGGCGATCAACGGCAGCTCGTCTCGACCTACGGCACCTGGTGGGTCCTGCGTCGTGCACGCCGGCAGCTCGAACGCACCGGCCGGTTCACTCTGGCGTCCAGGCGATCGGCGCAGCGCCGGCTTTCCGCTGCTGTGGCCTTCGTCGGCTGGCTCGATGCTCAGCAGATTGTCATGTCTAACCTGACACAGGCCGACGTCGATCATTGGCTGGATGTCGAGGACTACCGCCGAGCCGATCTGGCCGACTTCCTACGCTGGGCCTCGCGAAGACGACTGGTCGGCAAACTGAAGGTGCACCGCCGGCCGGCACGGAACTCAACCTCACCTGGACGAGGAGGCTCGCTGGCGCCTGTTGGGTCAGTGCTTACACGAGGACGACGTCCCGATGACGTCCGCGCGGCCGGCGCTCTGGTGCTGCTCTACGGCATCCAGCTGAGCCGCATCGTGGAACTCACGACAGCGCACCTGCATCGACACCCACCCGCGACTGGCTTGGAAGGTTCGATCGGGCTCTCGGTGACCTGACCGGACCAGAGATCGCGTTGCCACCGCGTTGGCCGCGATTCTGAGCCGCCTACCGACGCGCCGCCGACACCCACGGCCGGAACTGCTCATCGTCTGTCACGCACCAGGATGGCTATTTCACGGCTCGAGTGCGACCGGCCACCTCAACTCCTCCGTCCTTTCCAAGCACCTCAAGTCCCACGGCATCCACTCCGACCGGCACGCAATGCCGCTTTGATCTCCCTCGCCGGGGACCTGCCGATCTCCGTACTGAGCGACCTCTTCGACATCAGCATCTCCACCGCGATGCACTGGGCCCGCCATGCGGGCCGGGACTGGAACGCCTACCTCGCCGCCACCCACCAGGAGCGAGCGGATCCACGCCGAGCTGACGATCTCCGTACTGAGCGACCTCTTGGACATCAGCATTTTCAGCACAATGAAACTGGGACCGTATGCCGTTGCCGCCGACACCAAGCTCCACCCCGAGGTGCTAGTCGTGTCTCTGGGTGCTGGGCTTACGCGGTCGAGGCAACTGTAACCATGGCTACTCGTGACCAGCATTCAATACGGAGGATGACTTTAGTGCTCTGGACGATCGCAACAGTCCGAGAGGATGCTGACCTTCCCCAACGCGGCTTCTTTCTGCGCCGACGCGCTGGTACCTCGTCAACCGAGCGCTTCGATCAGCTTGACGGCGGCGAGAAGTGGGGGAGCCTCAACCGGGGTCAGGACATCGGTGAGGTCGTCGCGCAGTGCTATGAGCTCGGCAAACCGCCACTGATAGTCAACCTCGCGTTTCACATGTCGTCCCGACCCGTTGCCCGTGCCTGCTTGATGGTCCAAGCGGGGACATCAAACTGGCCGTTAACACATGAGCCGCAGTTTGGAGCAACGTCGAGCACCGCAGATCGTCCGGCGATGTGCTGGATCACTCAGCGCATACCTGAACGACCGCGTACCGTCCGCAGGAAGGGCTCGGACGGCGGATCGCGTTCCCATGAGACCGTGAAGCTGTCAACCTACAAGCGAGGGAAGATGCTCAAGCGTATCTGCACCAAACGCATCGGACTTGTCGCGCTAGTAGCTGTGCTGATGATTACAAAACTGCTGTAACAGCGCAAAACTAGCTAGATAGCTATCTCGAACTACTTGCAAGCTTGAAAAAAGAAAGAAGGGGAAGCAAAGATAGAAAAAACAGAGAAATGAACGAAAGATGTTAGCTAGAACTACGCGAAAGATAAAGAGATGAAAGCAAAGAAAAATGGACGAAGATCAAAAGAGATATGTAACAGAGATATAGCTATAAAAATAGGCAAAGATGAAGAAGAAAAAAAAGGAGAGACTGAACGAAAAGAGATTGCAGAAGAAAAAGAAAAGGATAAAGAGGTAGATCTAGGTGAAAAAATAAAAAGAAAAGAAGAAAAGGAAAAAGAAGGAGAGAAAGAGGCGAAGATAAGAAAAGAAGAAGGAAAAAGAGAAAGCTATGAGAGGAAAGAAAAAAAAAATACAAAAGGAAAAATAGATAAACTAAAAAAGGGAAAGAAGAAAGATGAGATAGAGGTGAAAGATAAAAAGAGAAAGAAGATGGTGAAAAAAAATAAAGAAGAAGAACAAGATGCTAAAGAGCTAGAAGAGAAAGAAAAAGAACTATGGACAAAGAACGAGTTAGCAGACATTGCGCTACTCAAGCTCTCGATTGATGAACATGGCCAACGGCTTCTCTTAACGAGCCGATATGAAGACGCCAGCGCCGAGATTCTCCGCCAAATCGTCAAGTCGGCAGACCTGAGCGTATCAGTCAATGTAGTGGAGTTACCTGCTGGCGCTCCGTTCGGTTCGGCGAATCGTGGTGGTGTGCGTACCAAGGTGGAGAAAAGGTATGCATGTCCGCTTTGAGTATCCACCGTCCGACAGACCAGGCATCAAGCGGGTCTTGAGTGCAGCGCATTGTCCCAACTTGGACGCTTGGTACCGCTGGAGTAGCTACACAATCGGAGGAACCGGAACGACGTCGTTCCGTCAGGGTGACGGATATCGTGACTTCAATGGTACGTGCTCAGTGACGGAGCTCCTTACCCGGACTATTTCGGTTCCAGCACAGACCCTATCAATGTGATTTGGGCGACTGCGGTAGCGGATCGCCTTAGCACGTGATGGGCAAATTTGTCTGCCACCGCGGTAGAGCCGCGTGGAGCTGCGCCACTGTCAACTCGATCACAGATCCGTGGAACGCATATGAGGCTCCGTCCCCGAGATCGTACGTATGGGTGACGGCCAACGGGCCCGGCGCGCAGTGCGCGGGGGGTGACAGCGGGGGAAATGTCTACTCAGGAGGAACAGCCTACGGAGCGCTCTCGGCGTGCTACGGCACGAAGAGTATCTTTATGGCGATACGCTACATCAATGGAGACAACATGGTGGTCACGTATCACTAGCAGCCGATCGAGAATGCGTATTCTGTGCGGACTCTTTATTGGCTGCGTTTGTGCCTGCTCCAATACTTCCCCGGAGGTTGTCACAGCTGTACCGTCGGGCGTCCAGTCGGCGACCAGCGATTCAACCAACGCACCTACCAATCCTGCAGGTCAATTCAGTCCTGTTCTGGTCGCGACATATAAAGACAATGGCGAGCCATACAGTGCTGCAGGAATCAGAGTGGTTCTTGGGTACGGAACAGGCTGCGTGGTTGCAACGCCCTCTGGAGGAGGAGAAGCATTCGTCCCTGTGTTCCCAGACTCCGTAACTGTTACTGACTCAGTTCTGACGCTGCGCGGCACAAGCGTTGAGTTCGGCGACAAGGTCATCCTCGCAGGAAATCCTGATATGGATGACAATGGACTCGACGCGGTGACAGCCGTGGTGATACCGACGGCCTGCATGGGTCGGCCGCTGCACCGAGTCGGTGACGTCGGTCAGGATGTCCAGCCTACGGAATGACGGGTTTCCATGCGCCTCCGTCAATGCGCTAGATTATCTACTTCCAAGGAGGCCCGCCCAGCCAGGGCGGCTGGGGCAAGGCCCGGACAGTATCTGCTTCAAGGTTCTGCGGCAAGCGCTTCCAGGATTCGACAGGTCATCAATACGAGACTCCGCCAACATACCGACCCGAGCTACATCCTGACGACGTGCCCATGACCGATTCCCACTGACGTACCGCTCAAAAGGGGGAGTCGGAGACCGCGCGGCATCGACATGTCACCCTTGAAAGATCACCGCTAGGTCAAGCCGATCTTATTCATTGGATCAATCCTTACTTCGCGTTGCTGGCGGGTCTTCACGATGGAGCTTCCAGTTCATGAAAACGGCCAAGCTTACAAATAGGATGACACCTAGTCCGAGAAGCACTGTCCACTCGTCAAATCCGATGCGGATAGCGCTGTAGATTGTTCAACTCCGCTCACCAGTTACGTCGTCGTTCCACCCGGAATCCTCAGGACCGAGCCCCCTATCGGTAAGGATCGACGGGGGTTCCCGTGATGGTGGCGGCGCAGGATAGGTAATGGATCGCGGGCCAAGCGAATCAAGTTGCTGCACCGGCTCTCGGTATCAGCATCTCCACGGCCATGAACTGGGCGCGCCGGTTGGGCGGGACCGAAACGCTTACCTCGCCACAACCCACGTCCAGCGTCCGGCACATCAATGAGCGACCGCTGATTGACCTGCCCGGTCTGAACCGGACGAAACCGGAATACCGGCGAAACCTGAACTCCCTTCCGCCCGAGTATTCGACAGGTCCTCAATACGAGACTCCGCAACCTACCGACCCGAGTTGCATCCAGATGACATTCCCACACTTTCTGAACATGGTCAGGTGGGCGGATGAGCGGAGCGACCGGGCACCGAAAGGTGTTGCGGTCGAACGGGCCTACGGATCAGCGTAGGCGCTGGTCATCGTGCCGGTAGGTGATAGGTCGCCTGATCGATCGTTACATCGAGTTCGTTGGACGGCTCGATGCCAGTGGGTGGTTCAACGATTGACGTGTACGGGCGAAGGTCGCTGACGCAGACGTGCGGATAGCCGCCGCTGGGTGGCGGGACGTGCGCCGCAGCGTAGGGCGCCGTCAACTCGAGCCGGATGGATCTTGGTCCGGTGCGGATCACTTCCTCGACGGCGCGAGGGCAACTCGTACTCCCGAAGGTGGTGACGAGAAGGACGTCGCCGTGAGTGGCCCAGGAAAGGTCGACTTTGTTGGGATCGCTGTTTGCCGCAACTGAGGTGAGCAGCGTCGGAGGGGCGATGCTGGGCACTGGGAAGCCTTGCCGGACGAAAGTACCTGTCCCGTTAGTAGCGCAGGGGCGTGGCCTGACGTTGCGTTGTACGAGGTGGAAGTGGGTCGCGGGACCGCGGAAATTGATCCCGCGGACATGAGCATGGTCTGGGCGGGCGGACTGGCCGACCCGAAGCGTCCCCGGTCGTCGCCTGAGCACCCGGCAGCGACCGCAACTGCCAACGCCGCCGCGGTCGCAGCCACCAGAAAGTTGCGGAGGTCCACCTCGGCCTCCTCCCGATTCCGGCGCACCGCACGCACGCACGGACCACCGAAGGAGACGGACTGAACGGTCGAGTCGGTTGCATCTGTGGCGCGCCAGACCATCTTCACCCTCCAGGGTTCGACGGAGAGACGACCCATCCCCGCCGTGCCGCAGCACGGCCATATCCGCAATCGCATAAGCACCGCCAGAATGCCGGCGACCAGCGCAGACACCTGGTCTGCGTGGGCCGGATTTGATCGAGGGGCTCTACTGTCATCTGATGGCTGACGCGCGCCGCAATGGGTGGACCTGCCGCTGGCCCGCCGCCGTCTCGGCTTGCTGACCTGCGTTCTCGTGAGTTGCTCTGGTGACTCGATCGCGGGGACCCCGACAATTCAGACAGTTGATCCCAGGCAGGCGTTCGGGGCGCTCGCACCGGCGCAACCCTCAGACCGGCCCGCCAATCTTCTCGACCAGAACTCATCGATCCCGATACCCGTAAGGTCGGTAGCTGGCCGGCGCCGGCGTGTATCTCGTGTATAGCGCACCTCTACCATGTGCCTGGTCATCGATACCAACCACCGTGGGGCATACCGCGAGTAGCGGCTGCTCAGACGCCGCGAGTACGCCGCACTGGGGACCATCACCCTCTGGTCCGACGACGATCCCGACAACATGCAAGCAACCATTCTCATCCCAGACAGTGCCACCACCACCATCGACCGCGGGACATTCATCGCCGCCGGCGACGGAGTCATCGGCGTCAAACCCACCAGCCTCGGGACGGCGTCGCCGTCACCCTTACCTTCCCAGACGGCCGCAAGTCCCACCTCGACCTCAAACACCGCTGACGAATGCGGATCGGATTAATCACGTGAACCCTGGAAACGCTGAAGCAATACTGACCGGTGACCCGGACTGGCAATTGGCGTGGTACGACGTTCCCGGCCCGGTCATCGAATCGGTTGGAGCGCCCTTGGAAGAGCTCCTTGGGCGCGTCCCGGACGGGCTCGACGAGCTGACACGGTGGCCTCGTCCAAGGGTCGGTTGGCGTCTGATCGACGGCCAAAACCCGATTCCCGCACCTGGCGAGCTTCGGTGTTGGCCGCGCCCTGGCCCGCTGCGGGTAGGTCCATGTGGGCGCTACTCGACATCTCGAATCCGGACGGCATGTCGGCGTGGTCACCAGTGGCCCGGAAAGGTTGCGGCCCGGGCGCGCTACCCGGTCGCGCGGATTACACCTGGAGTGGAGGGTCCCGCACATCACGCACCACTTCGGTCATGAGTTTCAGGCAGAACTCGCTGTTAGGAACATCTCAAGCGAGACCTGGATCGGCGATGGTCAAGACCACGACCTGGTCAGCGGCACGGTGGTCGGTCTCGACGGCTCGACGGCACCGCCGCCCCTCAATGAGTGGGCACGGACCCTCGGTGCAGGGCCCATCAAAGGGCTCGGCCCCATTCCTCCCGGCGGCACCGTCGAACTGACCCTCACCCGCTTGGACAACACCGATCCCAGTACCCTGCCAGCCGGGGAATGGCTCCTCGAGGCTCAGCTGCAGAGCCTGAACCTTCCATCACCACCCATCACTGTGATTGTCACTCCTTGACCGAGAACGCAGTCGACTACCCACCGGAAGATCAACGCGCCCCGCGGGCACGACACGCCCGAGCCCGCCGCCCGCTGGTACTTCGGTGGGGCATCACGGACCAACGCCCTTCGGACCCGCGTTAGGGAACCACCCGAAGCATCGACGGGGTGTGGTGGTGGTGGCGGCGCAGAATAGGTAATGACTCGCCTGATGTGTCCGCAGTGCATCTGACGTCGGCACATCAACGAGCGACCGCGGACTGCCCCCGCCCGGTCTGAACCGAACCAGACCGGAACACCACCGAACCTCTTCCGCCGAGTATTGACAGGCCATCAATACGAGACTCCGCCAACACCCGCGGCGGCCCGCCACCACGTCGCTCCACCTGGAGGAACCTTGACGCTCAGCGCGAGCACCGGCACCGCCATCTCCGGCACCGTGAAAGTGCCCGGAGCCAGGTTGTACTACGAGGTCAGGGGCACCGGCCCGGTGATCGCGCTGGTGGGTTCCCCGATGGACGCCCGTTCCTTCGAGCCGCTGGCCGAGATCCTGGCGGCCGATCACACGGTGCTCACGACGGATCCGCGCGGCGTCAACCGCAGCCCGCTCGACGATCCCGACGACGACTCCACGCCCGAACTGCGCGCGGACGACCTGTCGGCGTTGCTCGGCCACATCGGGGCTGATCGTGCCGTGGCGTTCGGCTCGAGCGGTGGGGCCGTCACCGTGCTCGCCCTCGCCCAGGCCCACCCGGACAAGGTGCACACGGTGATCGCGCACGAGCCGCCCCTGGAACAGTTGCTCGACGACGCGGACCAGCGCAGGGTCGCGATGGAGGACATGATCGCGACCTACGTGTCGGATGGGCCCGCGGCCGCCTGGGCGAAGTTCATGGCGGAGGCGAACATCGAGATGCCCGAGGAGGGCGGACCCAACGGCCCGATCCCGGAGCCGGCCGATCGCGACCCGCAGGAGGCCGCCGACGAGCGGCACTTCTTCCTCCACGAGCTGCGCGGCACAACCCTGTGGCGGCCGGACATCTCGGCGCTCCGGGCCGGCGACACCCGCATCGTGGTGGGTATCGGAGCGGACTCGGCCGGCGAGATCTGCGACGACACGTCACGCGCGCTGGCGTCGGCGCTCGGAGTGCGGCCGACGATGTTCCCTGGCGGCCACATCGGGTTCGTCGAGGATCCTGGTCGTTCCGCCGACGCGCTGCGCGAGGTGCTGAACACGGGCTGACCCGGCGGCGTGACCCCGCGGACGCTAGCCCCGGCGGGCGGCCGCCTCCTCGTCCACGGTCCCGTCCCATTCGGACAGCGGTGCCGGGTGACGGTGCCACCGCACCTGTCGCGGCCGGTCGTCGAGTTCGCGGCGACCGTTTGCCCAGAGCAGGGTCTCCCACGTATCGGTGTCCTTGGGCGCCCACGGGAACAGCCTGCGCAGCACCGCCTGGCTGAGCACCTCCGACGGTTCGAACTCCAGGCCAAGACCCAGTGCAGCGTCGTCAGTGTGGATCAGGATCTCGTCGCAGCCCATCGCGGCGAAACCCGTCGAATCCGCGAGGCCGTCCAGGTGCCAGCCTCGGTGCCCCGGAGGCACACCGTCGACGACGTAGCCGAGCATCGAACTGGAAGCGGTGATCGTCCGCAGCAGGTCCACCGGGTCGCCGGTCGACCGGACCTCGATGTTCATCGTGCTCAGCTCCGACTTCTCCGCGGACAGATCGGTCGAATACCAGAGCAGCACCTCACTGATGTGTGCGACCACCTCGCGCACCGACCAGGTCATGTCCGGGATCGGGCTGTCCCAGTCCAGCTCCAGGGTGCGACTGAGGAACGACGTGCTGGCGCGCGCCGACTGCTGCAGGCTCGATCCGTCCATGCCGCAATTGTGAACTCAGGTCGGCGGCCTGCCCACGCAGGGGCGGCCGCCCGACTGTCGGGCCGCTCACGCAGATCCGCTGCTCTCCGAACGCCACTCGCGAGGGGTCGCACCGAACGCCTGACGGAACCTGCGCCGGAAATGGCTGGCGTCGGCGAACCCGTTCTGCCGTGCGACAGCCGCAATGGTGTTCTGCCCGGGGCCAAGGGTCGCGAGCTGCTCGCGTGCTCGTTCCAGGCGGCGATCGATGATCCACTGCATGAGCGTCTGATCGTGACCCGCCCGCCTCCATATGTTGTAGAGATGCCGGAGCGAGATGTTGTGCGCTGCGGCGATGCGTTCGGCGGTGAGCTCGCGGTCGCCCAGGTGGGCGTCGATGTAGAGGGTGATGCGCGCCTCGAGAGACTCCTCCATGGCGTCCCTGCGGTCGTCGGCGCGAGCCGCCGTGGTGAGCAGCGCCCGAATGAGCGAGATGGTGGCTTGCCCGGTGATCAATCTCGGCTGATCCGGTAGACCACTGATCGCGCCGAACAGTCCTGCGACATGCCCGCGCACCAGGTTGTAGACCGGGCTGCGAGCCAGCGAGGGCACGGCCGCTCGAACGGTATCGACCGAGATCCCGGCTTGACGGTTCCGGATCAGCAGGACCTCGTGGTGGTGAAATGTCCGGTGCATCAACGTGTACGGGCGGGTGATGTCGACACATCCCAGGTGGCCGTCGCGCACCTCGCTGAGGTGGTCCCCGGTCGAAACCCACGTCTCGCCGCGGCGATGCAGGCCGATGGCGACGTATTCGGGCGCATCCATCCGAACATGCCGCGCCGTTCGCACGATGTGCATGGGACTACCGACGCTGCGGAGCAGGTACGCCTCCGGCCCGAAATCGAGGCGCTCGGCCCGGTGCCGTATCGGGTGCTGCTCGATGGACACGGCGCGTTGGGGGCTCTGCTCCCCGTAAATCGCCCGCACTGCGTCCGCACGCTGCCGTTGATCGATCTGGTCGGTGTCGAGCAGGACGGCCATCGGTCTCACTAGGGGTCGAGTGAGCTCATGCTAAACGCCCGACCTGGGTCCGGACCAGTCCTTCGGCGGCAATCCACCCTGGCCCGTGATGTGCGTCAGTGGCCAGGGTTGCGGTCATGGCTACGCGTGTGAGCCAGTAGCCCCCTTCGGGGTGGCGGGCATCACGCGCACTGTCGGAATACCGGCCGGGTGTCCAACGGCCCAGAGGTCAGCCGAGTTCGACGATGGCATCGGTGATCACCTTGGCCACCTCGTCGGGATGTGAGCGCATCACCAGGTGCGGCGCGTCGATCTCGACGACCGAGCGGAGCCCGGCACGCTTGTAGCCGAATCGTTCGACCTCCGGGTTGATGGTGCGGTCCTGAGCGGAGACGATGCCCCAGCCGGGCCTGGTCTTCCAGGCAGCAACCGCGGCCGGCTCACCGAAGGCCACGGCCGCGAGCGGGCGCTGGGAGACGGCGAGTACCTCGGCGACTTCCAGGGGAACTCCGGCTGCGAAAACCTCTGCGAACGCGCTGATCTCGACCGATACCTCGGTACCGGGCTCTCCGCCGTCGACCGGGAAGGGCGAGTACACCAGGTGCTTCGCGAGCTCCGAGTCGGGGAAGCCGCCCTGGAGCTGGCCGAGACTCTCGCCTTCGTCCAGCGCGTAGCCGGACACGTAGATCAACCCGACAACGTTCTCGGCGACACCGGCCACCGTGATGACGGCCCCGCCGTAGGAGTGGCCGGCGAGCAGTACCGGACCGTCGATCTGTTCGACGAAGGACCTGATGGAGGCCGCATCCGCGGACAGGCTCCGGTTGTAGACCGGCGGAACGCGGACGGTGTAGCCCTGGTCCAAGAGCTTCCGCGTGACGGGCGCCCAACTGGCAGAGTCGGCGAACGCGCCGTGGACAAGGACGATGGTGGGCTTCTCAGCCATGAAGAGACTCGCTTTCCGCTGGAGGACTGTGCGACTCGAGTGGGGGCTCGGAGCAGGCCGTTTCGCTGAAGGTTCGATCCGGTCGGCACGCCGTCAGTCAGTCCATCGCGGCGAGAACCGTTTGGCCGACGAGTCAACGCATCGCGATCCGGAGCGGCGCTGACTCGTTGACCTTCCCCTTTTGCCCACACCCGCTTCGGTCAGGGCTACCGATGCCCCAATGCTGCCGCACAACTAACAGAGCCGTCAGCGACCCACAGCACATGTGCACGCACCGACCCGAAACATGCACGCTCAGCCCGATCGGCTTCGACGCCGACGCCTCGATGGGTGGCGGCCAGTGACATCGCTGCCGCACTGGGCGAACGACCTCATCGGACAGGTGTCGCCGCAAGGAACAACCTGGGCGGCCGGTCACATGCCCCGAGCGCCTCGCTGCTGATGGTCGCGATGAGGCGCCAACGGGCCTGCCAGCTTCAACGGGGCTTGTGTGCAGAGTCTCGACAGGCGGGTATCGGTTCATCGATCCTCGTTGACGCCGTCCAGCTTGCCGGATAGATCAACGTGATGGACAAACTGGCGTCGACCTTGCCGGTATTCGCGACAAAATGTGGGCCGACTTCGGTGAAACTCTCGCCTGGACCGAAAGTCTCCGCGCGTCCGCAACCCAGCGTTCGTTGGACTTTCCCTGTGATGACAGTGGCAATGACGATCCCCGGGTGGCTGTGCCACCCAGATGTGGCGCCGGGCTTGTAGGTCAGCACGACATCATCGACCTTGGCCGGCCCTTTGGTCTTGAGCTCGATCCCGTCGGCCTTCGACTTCTGCGGTCCATCGAGCACGCCGGACGATATTGGCGCCCGCACGATCTCGCCGCTCGACGGCGTCGCAGAGGCAGAGGTCGTCACGGCGAGCGCCCCGGCCGTCGCGATGACGACCGCAGCGAACAACACTTTCTTTGCCCGGCCGATGAGGTTGGTCATCTGAATTGGCCCCCTTTCATGAGGGTCCCATTCTGGTGTCGCAAGAAAGCGCGGGCAATCCTGCCGTCAGAGTGATTCAGGTACCAGCAGATGACTCATTCGGCGGTAGTCGTTCCTCAGCGAGCCGCCGCGTCATTCTCGACGCGATTGTCAGAAGGCGTGAAATGCGAGGCCTCCCTACTTCTCTATGCGGTTGCCCTCGTCGTCCCAGTGCTCGGCAACCTTCTTGCTCGGCTGTACCCGCGGCGGCTCGCCCGGCTGCTTGGGATAGTCGGGGGGCCAGTTCAATTCGCCGCCGGGCAGCGACTCCCAGAGCTGGAGCAGTGGCTCCAGCGAGAAGGCCTCGGCGTCCATCTCGGCCCACGGGTCGCCGTCGGCGATGTAGTCCGGGATCGTCGTCAGGTTGAAGTCGCGGGGGTCCTGTACGTCGGACAGCCTGTCCCAGGACATTGGTGTGCTGACCGGTGCTCCGGGTCGGGCCCGCAGGCTCCAGGCGCTGGCGATCGTCCGGTCCCGCAGGTTCTGGTTGTAGTCCAGGAAGAGCCGGGTACCGCGCTGTTCCTTCCACCACGCTGTCGTCACGCCGTCGTCGCGCCGCTCCAGTTCGCGGCCCAGCCCGATGGCCGCGTGGCGGACTTCGTCGAAGGTCCAGCGGGGCTGGATGCGGACGAAGATGTGGATGCCCCGGTTGCCGCTGGTCTTGGCGAAGCCCCGCAGGCCCAGCTCCTCGAGCAACTCCCGGGTGATCTCCGCGACCCGCTGCGCGTCGGAGAACGACGTCCCCGGCTGTGGGTCGAGGTCGAGCCGCAGTTCGTCGGGGTGGTCGACGTCGGGTCGACGGACCGGCCACGGGTGCAGCGTCAGCGCCCCCATCTGCGCCGCCCAGACCAGCGACGCAGGTTCGGTGGGACACAGCTCATCCGCGGGGCGCCCGCTGGGGAAGGTGATCCGGACGGTCTGGATGAAGTCGGGTGCCCCCTTCGGCAACCGCTTCTGATAAAAACCGTCACCCTCCCGGTCCTGCGGTCCGGTCGCCAGCCGCATGCCCTCGCGCCAGCCGTCGGGCCACCGTTCCATGGCCGTCGGACGCTCACCGATCGCCCGCATCAGGACATCGCCGACGGTCGCGAAGTACTCGCAGACCTGCAATTTCCTGATCTCAGGGGTGCGTGCGGTGGCTTCGTAGATGACGCGGTCCGGGCTCGAGACGCGCACCTCCCGCTCCCCCACCGGAATGAGTGCAGCGGAAGCCTTGGCCAT
>CAVSLZ010000013.1:0-17495 GCA_963728865.1 uncultured Actinomycetota bacterium
TGCGACTTGACTCTGTGGCTGTGAACACAGTTATAGGGCCTTGTGAAGCCCATGTCAACAGATCGGAAAAGAAACGGAAGCAATCGGTGCAGTACAGGTGTTGGAACATGTCCGAATGTCCGTATGCGGTTTTGATTGTGATGACTTCGAGATCGAGTTGTGCTCGCCCCTGAATCCAGCCGATCAGCGTTCGCCGCATCGATCACTGTCCGAAACCTGTGTGTTCGTCCTGCGTGTCGTTATTCACCAGTGCGACATCGTCGGCACCTGCGGCGGACCGGGTGAACACGCGTCACGTGGGAGACTGGGTGGCGAGATGACCAAGACCCTGCCCCTGATCTTCACCGCCCCGCGCCGCGGCATGCCGCCGGTGCACTTTGCCGACCTCGATCCCGCCGGCCGGCGCGACGCCGTCCGCGACGCCGGTCAACCGGCATTCCGGGCCTCCCAATTGGCCCACCACTACTTCACCGGCCTCACCCGTGACGCCTCGGACATGACGGATCTGCCCGCGGCCGGCAGAGCGGAGTTCGTCGACGCCCTGATGCCCGAGCTGCTGACCGAGATCAGGTCGATTGCCTGCGATGACGGCGACACCCGCAAGACACTCTGGCGTGCGCACGACGGGACGTTGATCGAATCGGTGCTCATGCGGTACCCCGGCAGGATCACGCTGTGCGTGTCGAGCCAGGCAGGGTGCGGCATGGCGTGCCCGTTCTGTGCCACCGGACAGGGCGGACTGCAGAGGAACCTGTCGACAGCCGAGATCGTCGAGCAGGTCCGGCTTGCGGCCAGGTCGGCCAGAGACGGCGCTCTGGGTGCGCCCGGGCGGCTCTCGAACGTCGTCTTCATGGGAATGGGCGAGCCGCTGGCCAACTACAAGCGCGTGCTGGCCGCCGTCAAGATCATCACCGCGCCGGCGCCGGAAGGGCTGGGCATCTCGGCCCGCTCGGTGACGGTCTCGACCGTCGGCCTGGTGCCCGCCATCGAGAAGCTGACTGCGGAGAACATGCAGGTCCGGCTCGCCGTCTCACTGCACACCCCCGATGACGAGCTCCGGGACACCCTGGTGCCGGTCAACGACCGCTGGAAGATCGACGAGGTGCTGCGTGCCGCGCGTGCCTACGCCGACACCACCGGCCGGCGGGTGTCGATCGAGTACGCGCTGATCAGGGACATCAACGACCAGCCGTGGCGCGCCGATCTGCTGGGGGAGCTGCTGCGCCGGTACCTCGGTCAGTTGGTGCACGTCAACCTGATCCCGCTGAACCCGACTCCCGGGTCGCAGTGGGACGCCTCGCCGAAGCCGGTGCAGGACGAATTCGTCCGGCGGGTTCGGGCGCAGGGCGTGGCGTGCACGGTGCGCGACACGAGGGGGCAGGAAATCGCCGCGGCTTGCGGGCAGCTGGCGGCGGCGGAGAAGTAACCGGCGGCCGGAAGTAGGCGACAGCCAGGAGGTAACCGGCGGCCGGAAGTGGGAAGAGGAGGTAACCGGCGGCCGGAAGTTGGCGACAGCCAGGAGGTGGGTGGCGGTCAGGAGTCGGCGGCGGCCAGGAGTAGGCGACAGCCAGGTGGGTGGCAGCCAGGAGTAGGCCCGGTCGTCGACACAGACAGGGGTGTGGGTCGCGACAGCGGGCTCGATCCCTCCCCAGGCGGCGGAGGTTCCTCCGAGGCCCGGTTCCAGGAGGACGGTGGGTTCACCGGATCCGCTGCAGGACAGGTACAACCGGTGGTCACCCACGTCGACGAGCCGCCCGGGTAGCGGTGCGGCGGCTGCCTGATTCGACCGATTCCGTGACGGTGTGGATGCTGCCGCCGACGGCGGCGTCCCTGCGGGCGACGAAAAGCCATGCGGCGGCGGACGCCTCGTCCAGCCAATGGCGTCGTCGTCGTCGACGACGCACAGCACCGGCGCACCCTCGGCGGCTTCCGCCAGCAGGCTCAGCGTGGCCAGGAAGATCAGGAACCGGTCACCCTCGGCGGCTTCCGCCAGCAGGCTCAGCGTGGCCAGGAAGATCAGGAACCGGTCACCCTCCGCGGCGTCGATCTCGCTGAAGGCGGCCCGCAGCGCCGACTTGCCGACACCTGGCTGCCCGCGGACCACCAACGCGCCACCAACCGGGAGTCGCGGGCGTCGGCGAGCAGCGCTCGCAGGCGTTCCTGTTCCCGACCCCGACTGTGTAACACCACGGCAGCGTAGGCGCAGCCAGGGCACTGCACCTGCGGCCGGAGGGGTCAGCGACCCACTACGGGCGTCGCGCCCGTTCCTTACGCAGCGCGATCTCACCGGAGATCAGCCACAACGCCATCAACGTGCCGATCGCTACCAGCCACCAGTTCTCGACCAGCGACTCGTGGTTGCCGATCGTCATCAGGAAGATCCCGGCAACACCGAGCCACAGCAGGAAGCGGCTGCCGCGCGGAGCCATCTCACGCCAGGTCCCGTGCCAGCCCCATTCCTCGCTGGGCGCGTCGGGGTTGTAGGCGACCATCTGGCCCGGCTGGACGCGGGCGACCGCAGAGCCGTGATCCTCGTTGTCGCCCGCTTCGGAACGGCGCTCGAGTGACGTGCCGGCCACGGATCCTCCCGGTCAGGGTCGTACTGCTCGCTGGACTGACTGCCATGATCGCATGCGGTGACGCATCGCGGCGGTCAGGGTGCGGCCCTCCGGGTCAGCTCGACCACCGCGCTCAGCTTCCGCTCGCCGTCCACCGTGGTCGCCTCCAGTCGCAGGCTGGCCCTGGTCGGGCTGACCCAGCCCCGGATCGTGGAGCCGACGGCGAGCGTCCTCGGAACCCGTACCGTGCCACTGCTCTCGCACGGTTGCAGGTCGGTCTCGTTGTCCACCAACAGGTTCGGGGGCAGGACGCCGCGAACCGGCTGGTCGTCGATCAGCACCCCGGACAGCGTGGTGCGGCCCTCCCCGCCGGTCCCGGCCTCCGATCCCGTGGCAAGCCACCAGGTGCGGTGCACCGCACCGGAGTCCTCGGTCGAGGCCGAATACACCGAAACGCCGGGTACCCCCGCGGGGGTGATGCCCAGCGAGAGCGACAGCGGGTTGGGGTCACCGAACAGCCCGGTTCCGGTCGCCGGCTGCAGCGCCAGTTCCGCCGCACGCGTGTAGAAGGAGCTGCCCCCTTCATCGGCACACCGGCCGGTCACGGTGATCGTCATCTCCGCGGTTCCGGTCCACGCCGCCGGCAGCGGCAGCCCTGAACCGGGCAGCGTGCTGGGAGTCGATGTGGGGGTGACCTGCCCCCGCGAACGGTCCGTGGCGGTGTCGGAGCTTTTCGCCGTGCCGCTGCTGGATGCGGTGGCCGAGGACGCGGCAGAGGTGGTGGGCAAGGCGCTGGGTTCCGGGGCTGCGACCGTGGACGACGCGGCCGGGCTGCCGTCGGTGATCTGGATCAGTCCCCAGACCACGGCCACCGAGCACACCAGGGCAGCGACCATGATCGTCGTCACCCACCTGGCGCTCAGGGTGGTCCGGGGCGGCATCCCGCCAGTATGTGCGTTCCCGCCGGTCCTTCCCGGTTCGGTGGGTGTCGGGAGCGGCCGGCACGCGACGTCGGGAGCGGTCGGCACGCCACGGCGAGGGAGGAAGGCACGCGACGGCGAGGGAGGAAGATGGGTGGGTGACGTCTCGTTGGCCCGACCATCCCTCGGCCGCTGCCGTGCGACCCGGTGCCGGAACGGCGGGCCGCCGCCGGATCATCCTGCTGGGTTCGACAGGCTCTATCGGTACCCAGGCGCTCGACGTGATCGCTGCGCACCCGGAGATGTTCGAGGTCGTCGGACTCGCCGCTGGGGGAGCGCAGCCCGAATTGCTGGCCGAACAGGCGGCCGCGCACCCGGGTGCGCGGCTCGCCGTGGCCACGACGTCGGACCGTGTTCCCGGTGCGGCGCTGGCCGGCCCCCGGGCAGCCACCGAGCTCGTCGAGTCCGTCGACGCGGACATCGTGCTCAACGGGATCACCGGGTCGATCGGCCTCGAGCCGACGCTCGCCGCCCTGCGGGGAGGCCGGGTACTGGCGCTGGCCAACAAGGAGTCGCTGGTGGCGGGCGGCTCGCTGGTGGTGGATGCCGCCGCGCCGGGCCAGATCGTCCCGGTCGACTCGGAGCACAGCGCGCTGGCCCAGTGCCTGCGCAGCGGCGCCGGCACCGAGGTGGCCAAGCTGGTCGTCACCGCATCGGGTGGCCCGTTCCGCGGACGGACGGCTGCGCAGATGGAGGAGGTCACCGCGGCGCAGGCGCTGGCCCACCCCACCTGGGCGATGGGGCCGGTGGTCACGATCAATTCGGCGACTCTGGTCAACAAGGGCCTGGAAGTCATCGAGGCGCACCTTTTGTTCGGGATCCCGTACGAGCGCATCAAGGTCGTGGTGCACCCGCAGTCGGTCGTCCACTCGATGGTCACCTTCGTCGACGGGTCGACGATCGCGCAGGCCAGCCCGCCGGACATGAAGCTGCCGATCGCGCTCGCCCTTGCCTGGCCGCACCGGCTGGACCGGGTGGCGGCGGCGTGCGATTTCGGCACGGCGGCCTCGTGGACGTTCGAGCCGGTCGACCGGAACGCGTTCCCGGCACTGGACCTGGCCATCGCCGCCGGTCAGGCGGGCGGAACGGTACCGGCGGCGTTCAACGCGGCCAATGAGGAGGCGGTCGACGCCTTCCGCCGCGGCCACCTCGGTTTCACAGGCATTTCGGATGTGCTGGGGCGCATCCTTGACGGGGCCGATCACGTCCGGAGCAACCCGCGGGATGTCCAGGACGTCTGGGCCACGGAAGACTGGGCTCGCGCGCGGGCCAGGGAAATCATCAGGGCACGGGACGCGCAGGCCCCGAACAGCAGGATGGGGGCGGCACGCTGATGTGGACCGTGATCGGGATCGTTCTGTTCGTCCTCGCCCTGCTGTTCTCCATCGCATGGCACGAACTCGGCCACCTGACGTTCGCCAAGCTGTTCAACGTCCGGACCACCCAGTACATGATCGGCTTCGGCAGGACGCTGTGGTCCAAGCAGGTCGGAGAGACCGAGTACGGCGTGAAGGCGGTGCCGCTCGGCGGCTACATCCGGATGATCGGGATGGTTCCGCCAGGCCCCGACGGCCGGCAGAAGATCAGCACGACCGCGATGGGCGCGGCCGGGATGGTCCGCAACATCGTCGAGGAGACCAGGGCCGGCGACAGGTCCCAGGTGACCGCGGCCGACGAGGGCCGGCAGTTCTACCAGCTGCATCCCGCCAAGCGCATCGTGGTGATGGCCGCCGGGCCGCTGATGAATCTGATCCTGGCCGTCGGCATCTTCGGCATCCTGCTCGTCGGCATCGGCGTCCCGACGCAGAGCACCACGGTGTCGACCGTGAGCCAGTGTGTGATCCCGGCCGCCGCCGCTGGGACCGCGCAGCGCAGCGAGTGCACGCCGTCCGACCCGCAGACGCCGGCCGCCCTCGCGGGCCTGCTGCCGGGCGACACCATCGTCGGCTTCAACGGAACCGCGGTCACCGATTGGGATCAGCTGACCGACCTGATCCGGGCGTCCGCCGGGCAGACCGTGCAGCTGCAGTACGTCCGCGACGGCCAGGAGGTCACCGCGGCCGTGCCGATCGTGCTGACGCAGCGTCCGATCATCGACGACGCGGGCCAGCAGATCGGCGTCGGTCCGGCCGGGTTCCTCGGGATCTCGGTCACGGCGCCCTACGTGCAGCAGTCCGTCGGCGCGGCGATCGGCCGGACCGGTGACTTCATCGCCGCGGCGGCCAAGGCCGTGGTCGCGATTCCCGCCCGGATTCCGGCGCTGTGGGACTCGATCTTCAGCGGGACCGACCGGGACATCAACTCACCGGTCGGCATCGTCGGCGCCGGCCGGATCGGCGGCGAGATCCTGGAATCGGACCGCACCAGCACCACCGACAAGTGGGTGCTGTTCCTGAACCTGGTGGCCGGCTTCAACATGAGCCTGTTCCTGCTGAACATGCTGCCGCTGCTGCCACTCGACGGCGGGCACATCCTTGGCGCGATGATCGAATGGGTGCGGAAGGGCTGGGCTTCGGTCCGTCGGAAGCCAGATCCCGGCCCGTTCGACGTGGCGAAGCTGATGCCGGTCGCCTACGTGGTGGCATTGTTGTTCATCGGGTTGACCGCACTGACGCTGATCGCCGACGTCGTGAACCCGGTCAAGCTCTTCGGCTGAGTGCCACCCACCAACGTCCGCCCGATCCCATTTCGAGAAAGCCGCCCGATGTCTGTCACCAGCCCGTCCGGAGCCACCCCCACCGCCGTCGGCCCCACGCCCATCGGTTTGGGCCTGCCGAGCATGCCCGCCGACCGCGTGGTGCCCGTGCTGGCACCGCGCCGCAAGACCCGGCAGCTGGACGTCGGCGGCATTGGCGTCGGCAGTGATTCTCCGGTGTCCGTGCAGTCGATGACGACGACCGTCACCGCGGACATCAACGCGACCCTGCAGCAGATCGCCGAGCTGACCGCCTCCGGCTGCCAGATCGTCCGGGTGGCCGTCCCGACGAACGACGACGCCGACGCGCTGGCCATCATCGCGAAGAAGTCGCAGCTGCCGGTGATCGCCGACATCCACTTCCAGCCCAAGTACGTCTTCGCGGCGATCGACGCAGGCTGCGCCGCCGTCCGGGTGAATCCGGGCAACATCAAGGCCTTCGACGACAAGGTCGGCGAGATCGCCAGGGCGGCCAAGGACGCCGGCACCCCGATCCGGATCGGCGTCAACGCCGGATCGCTGGACAAGCGGTTGCTGGCCAAGTACGGCAAGGCGACGCCCGAAGCGCTGGTCGAATCCGCGCTCTGGGAGTGCTCGCTGTTCGAGGAGCACGACTTCCGGGACATCAAGATCTCCGTCAAGCACAACGACCCGGTGATCATGGTCCGGGCGTACGAGCTGCTGGCCGAGCAGTGCGACTATCCCCTCCACCTCGGCGTGACCGAGGCCGGCCCGACGTTCCAGGGCACCATCAAGTCGGCCGTGGCGTTCGGCGCCCTGCTGTCCAAGGGCATCGGCGACACGATCCGGGTCTCCTTGTCCGCCCCTCCGGTCGAGGAGGTCAAGGTCGGCCTGCAGATTCTCGAGTCGCTGAACCTGCGCGAACGGGGACTTGAGATCGTCTCGTGCCCGTCGTGTGGACGGGCCCAGGTGGACGTCTACACCCTGGCCGAGCAGGTGACGGCCGGTCTCGAGGGACTGGACGTCCCGCTGCGGGTGGCGGTCATGGGGTGTGTCGTCAACGGGCCGGGCGAGGCGCGCGAGGCCGACCTCGGTGTCGCCTCGGGCAACGGCAAGGGACAGATCTTCGTCAAGGGCGAGGTCATCAAGACGGTCCCGGAGTCGCAGATCGTCGAGACGCTGATCGAGGAGGCCATGCGGCTCGCCGACGTGATGCGCGACGCCGGCGTGACGAGCGGGGAGCCGTCCGTCACGATGGCCTGAGCCGTCGCGCCGGCCCGGGACGGCAGCGGCATCAGCACCCGGCTGGTCTGGCATTGTGTGCGAGTAGTTTCCGCCGACTTCGCGAAGGCAATCCGTTGACGACTTGGGCACGGCCGCTCCGTTCGTGGACGGGCGGTCGCGCGCGTACCTGCGGCGCCGGGCGGTCACCGTGCTGACGGCGAGCTTCGCCAGGGTGCTGAGTTCGTCGCACGCCGCGCAGGTGTCGAGAGTGCTGGCGGCCGACCCGATCTCGTCCTGCATGGTGGCCGCCAGGTTCGAGCAGGTCGGAATGAACGAGGCGGCCATGGGAGGCCAGTTCTGGGGTGTGGGCGGCGGCCGCGACGGCCTGCTGTTCGCCGGCGCGTCGATGGTCCCGCTCTCCGGTGACGCGTCCTCGATGCGATCGTTCGCCCAGATCGCCGCCCGCCGGGGACGCAAGTGCGCGACCATCCTGGGCCAGGCGGACCTGGTGCTCCCGCTCTGGGAGCGACTGGAGCCCAAATGGGGACCCGCTCGTGACGTCCGCGCCGATCAACCGCTGATGGCCTGCGCCGGGGAGCCGCGGGGGCCGCTGGACCCGCACGTCCGGCCGGTGCGGCCCGAGGAGATCGACACCTATTTCCCGTCCGCGGTCGCGATGTTCACCGAGGAGGTGGGCATCGACCCGCGCACCGGCGACAACGGCCGCGGCTACCGCGCGAGGATCGCCGAGCTGATCGGCTCCCGCCGCGCGTACGCCCGGTTCGACGGCCAGACGGTGATCTTCAAGGCCGAGATCGGTTCGCTGTCCAACGGTGTCGCGTTGATCCAGGGCGTGTGGGTCCATCCGGACCTGCGCGGTCGCGGGCTCGCGTCACCGGCCATGGCCACAGTGGTGCGGTCGATCCAGGACGACCTGCACCGGGTGCCGAGCCTGTACGTCAACGCTTACAACGTGGCCGCGCGCAGGACCTATACCCGGATCGGGTTCGAGCAGGTCGGCACGTTCGCGTCGGTGTTGTTCTAGGACGTCTTGGTTCTTGGGAGTCTGGCGGACTGTTCTTGGGCGGACTGTTCTAGGGAGCTTCGCTGGTCCGGTCGCCCGGTTCGGCTGCCGTCGCCGGGTCGCCGTCATCCTCGACGCGCTCCACCAGCACCCGCCCGCCGGGGTGCAGCAGCGAGATCACCAGGGAGATGCCCAGCGCGATGGCCATGCCGACCAGTACCGCCTGGGTCGCGAGGGCGAAGTCCATGGCGACGGCAGCGCCGACCCGGTCGGCCATCGCGGCGGGTACGCCGGCCATCGAGGCCTCGGCCCCGCCGCTGCCGGCGGCCGCCGCGGCGGCGAATCCGGCGGCCTGCTCCGGTGGGATGCCGAAGCTCTCGAACGAGGTGGTCAGCCTGCTGGCGAAGACGTTGCCCAGCACCGTTCCCAGCACCGCCAGGCCCAGGGCGGAGCCGTAGTTGCGCACCGTCTGGGTGATGCCGGTGACCTCGCCGTAGGAGGCGTTGATCGATCGGTTGGTGGCGTCGGTGCTGGCCGGGCCGAGCAGGAAGCCGATCCCTGCTCCGGCCAGCACGATGCACCACCACTGCGATCCCAGACTCAGGTCGGTCAGCTTCCACGCCCACAGCAGGAAGCCCGCGGCGCCGAGCGCGCTGCCGAGCACGATCGCCGGCTTCGGCCCGCGGGAATCCAGGATGCGGCCGCCGATCTGGGCCGCCGGAGCGAAGCCGGCGAAGAGGACCAGGAGGTAGAGACCGGCGTTGTTGGCGTCGTACCCGAGGGAGACCTGCGAGTAGACGCTGGCGAAGAAGAAGACCGGCACGAAGGCGACCATCGAGAAGAAGAGCACCCCGTTGTCGACCACGAACGCCCGGTCGGCGAAGATCCGGACCTTGATCAGTGGTTGCCTCATCCGCAGTTCCACCAGCACGAACACGACCAGGATCAGCAGCCCCCCGACGATGCACAGCCAGGTCAGCGGGCTTCCCCAACCCCAGCTCGCCGCCTGCTCGAAACCGAGCACGCTGAGCGCCATCCCGGCCGCGATGAGGACCGCGCCGAGCCAGTCGATGCGTTCCCGCCGCGGCCGCGAGCTGATCCCGGCGAGCACGGTGAACACCACCGCGACGATGGCGACCGGGATGTTGATCCAGAAGATGGCCCGCCAGGTCCACTGGGTGAGATAGCCGCCGGCGATCGGCCCGATGGCGGTCAGCCCGCCGGAGATGCCGAAGAAGATCGCCAGCGCCCGGCCGCGCTCGCCCAGCGGGAAGGCGGCCACCACCACCGCCAGCGCCGCGGGGATCATCAACGCCGCCGAGAGTCCCTGCACGACCCGGAAGAAGACGATCCAGGTCTCGGCGAACGAGCCCTTGGGGGTCGCGCCGCACAGCGCGGACGCACCGGCGAAGCCGATGATGCCGGCCAGCACGACCCGCTTGGAGCCCAGGACGTCGGCGAGCCGGCCGCCCAGCGCGAAACCGGCGGCCAGGGCGAGGATGTAGCCGTTGATGACCCATTGGACACCGCTGCGGCTCAGGTCGAGTTCCTGCTGGATGTTCGGGCTGGCGATGGCGACGATGGTCTGGTCGATGAAGGTCATCGCGACGGCGAAGAGCATCGCGGTGAGCGCCATGCCCTTGCTGCGAGCGGTGGTGAACCGGGCTGGTGCCGGTCCGGTGGATCCGACGGTCACACTGCCCCCCAGTGACTGAATGCCGGACGGTGACACGGGCTCACCGTCACGAATCGGGTGAATCGTCACACGGCGCGGGCGGCCGCGCGATCAAGGCACGCCGGTGTCCCGGCCTGACCCGACTGCGGGCCGCCGCTGGGGATACTGGGGCCCATGACGTTGGCCCGCCGATCGGCACTGCGCAGGCGGGTGGGCTATCGACGGTTCGCCGTTGCCGTCGCGCTGCTCGTCGGGTTGACGGCGTGTACCGGTGCGCAGCCCGACACCACCCCGGGACCCGAGCAGCAACTCGCTGCGTTCGTGGACGCACTGCAGGAATTCGACGCGGAGAAGGCAGGGGACCTGACGTCGAATCCGGCGGCAGCGACGCTGTTCCTCGACGAGATCGCCAGCAATCTCAGCCCCGAATCGGTCACCGTCTCCGCCGGATCCACCGACCGGACGGCCGCCGACACCGCCACCATTCCGATCACCTACACGTGGACCTTCGAGAACGCCGGGACACTGAGCTACCCGGCGACCTGGACCTGGGAGCGCGACGGCGACGATTGGACCCTGGACTGGTCGCCGACGGTGGTCCACCCGAAGCTGGGGGAGCGGCAGACTCTCGCCATCAGGACGACCGACCCGCAGCAGGGCGTGCTGGTCGATCGGGACAACGTCCGGCTCGTCTCGCCGATCCGGGTCTTCGCCGTCGAACTGAAAGCGGCCCGCCCCGACCTGAAGGCCGCGGCGGCAGCGCTCGAACCGATCCTGGCTCCGGTGGACAAGAGCGTCACCGCCGACAGCATCGTCGGCGGCGCGACCGAGGCGCTGGCCGAAGCGGCCGCACCGCCGCAGGAGCAGGCACCTTCCGCCGGTGCGAGCCCGTCGGCGCCGGCGGCGGCCGATCCGGCAGTCGATCCCAAGAAGGTCACCTACACCGTGATCAACCTGCGGGAGCCCGACTACCGCCGGCTCGCGCCGCAACTCGATGCGGTCGGCGGCCTGACGTTCCCGTCCGAGACGCGAAACCTGCCGCCCACCAAAGACTTTGCCAAGGCAGTGCTCGCGCAGGTGACGCCGGTGGCGGCGGAGATGATGACCGGCACCAAGGGCTGGAAGGTCATCATCGTCGACACCACGGGCGGGACGCTCGAGACGCTCGCCGACCACCCCGCGGTCGCCGGGGCGCGCGTCACGCTCACCCTGGACAGCAATCTTCAGCGCAGTGCCGAGGCCATTCTCGCCAAGAGGCCGCAACCGGCCGCCCTGCTGGTGATGCAGCCGTCGACCGGTGAATTGCTCGCCATCGCCCAGAACGCCGCCGCCAACGCTCAGGGCAGCATCGCGCTGACCGGGCAGTACCCGCCCGGGTCGACCTTCAAGGTGGTCACCGCCACGGCCGCCCTCGACCGGGGTCTGATCGTGCCTGGCAAGCCCGTCGACTGCCCCGGCATCTTCACGGTGGACGGCCGGCAGATCCGCAACTCCCATGATTTCGATCTGGGCACGGTGGACTCGACTGTGGCCTTCGCCAAGTCCTGCAACACCACGTTCGCCGGCCTCTCGGTGCAGATGCCGGCCGATGCGCTTCCGGCCGCGGCGTCGGACTACGGGATCGGGCTGGACTTCGTCATGCCGGGGGCGACGACCCTCACCGGCAAGGTGCCCGACGCCGCATCCGAGGTGCAGAGGGCGGAGAACGGTTTCGGTCAGGGCCAGGTGGTGATCACGCCGTTCTCGGCGGTGCTGATGGCGGCCACCGCCGCCAACGGCACGATGCCGATGCCGGTGCTGATCCGCGGCACGAAGACGACGGTCGACAAGCCGGCTCCGGTGCGGACCGCGCAGGTCCAGAAGGACATCCAGTCGTACCTCAAGGCGGTGGTCGAGCAGGGAACGGCCTCCGACCTCCAGGCCTTCGGCGACGTGCACGCCAAGACCGGCACCGCCGAGTTCACCGGAGAGGACGGGAAGACGCACGCGCACGCCTGGATGATCGGTTACCGGGGTGACCTCGCCTTCGCCGCGCTGGTCGTCGGCGGCGAGAGTTCGACCGTCACCACCGCGATGATCGGCCAGTTCCTGGGCACGCTGACGTCCTGAGCGATCCCGGCCGCGGGGCGCGTGGATCCGCCCGTCGGCCGCCCGTAGTCTCGGAGCCATGCTGCGCACTGCCCTGACCCCGGGACGGGAGAGCCCCATCCGGGCCGTCCCCGCCTCGATCACCCGGCCGGAATACGTGGGACGGGACCGCCCGGCCAAGAGCACCGACCCCTGGGTACAGCCGCCGGAGATCATCGAGAAGATGCGGGTCGCGAGCCGGATCGCCGCCCGGGCGATGGCGGAGGGTGCGAAGGCGATCGCACCAGGGGTGATCACCGACGAGATCGACCGCGTGGTGCACGAGTACATCTGCGACCAGGGCGCCTATCCGTCCACCCTGGGCTACAAGCACTTTCCGAAGTCGTGCTGCACGTCGCTGAACGAGGTGATCTGTCACGGCATCCCCGATTCGACCGTCATCGAGGACGGCGACATCGTCAACATCGACGTCACGGCCTACATCGACGGTGTACACGGTGACACCAACGCGACGTACCTCGCCGGCAACGTTTCCGAGGAGAACCGGCTGCTCGTCGAGCGGACCGAGGAATGCCTGCGCAGGGCGATCAAGGCGGTTGCTCCCGGCCGGCGACTGAACGTCATCGGCAGGGTGATCGAGTCGTACGCCAAACGGTTCGGCTATGGCGTGGTCCGCGACTACACCGGCCACGGCATCGGCCGCACGTTCCATTCCGGACTGGTCATCCTGCACTACGACGACCCCGGCGTCACCACGGTTCTCGAGAAGGGGATGACGTTCACCATCGAGCCGATGATCACTCTCGGTGGCATCGAGTGGGACGTGTGGGACGACGGCTGGACCGTCACGACCAAGGACAAGTCCTGGACAGCGCAGTTCGAGCACACGCTCGTCGTGACCGACACCGGCGCCGAGGTGCTCACCCTGCCGTGACGGCGCCGTCCGAGCCGACGCGAGCCGATCCCGCTGTTTGTGATCCTCCGGAAGGGGTACGTAGCGGTCAGAACGGACGGTCGCAGTCCTCGCGGCTCGTCGATGACGGCGCGTCGAGCGGATGGTGAAGACAAGGCATGGACCGACGGACAGTGGTGGGTGCGGGTCGGCGGGTGCTGGTGGCGCAGGCTCCCGGCGCCGGGGTCTCGGTGTGGGAGGACTTCGCCGCGGCCGGATTCGATGTGGTCGGCGTCGCCCACGACGGGCCGGCGGCGGTCGACCTGGCCGTGCGACTGCGGCCGGACGTCGTCATCGTCGATGCGGCACTTCCGCGGCTGGACGGGGTCAGTGTCACCGGCCGGATCACCGCGCAGGGCGTGGGACCGGTGGTCATGGTGCTGACCGCGTCGGACGCCGATCTGGTCGACCAGGCGATCGATGCCGGCGCGATGGCCGCGCTGGTGGAGCCGGACGCCGCGTCCGTTGTGGCCGCTGCCGACATGGTGCTCGCCCGGCAGGCCGACAACATCTCGCTGCTCGCGGCGACGCTGGAGGCCGAGGGTCGCGGCGAGCACAGTGAGCTGATCGAACGCGCGAAGAAGCTGCTGATGGCGCACCTGCGGCTGACCGAGGCCGCTGCCGCCCGCTGGTTGCACCGGACAGCGCTGGAGGGTCGCACGTCGACCATGAAGGTGGCGACGATCGTCGTCGACTTCTGGTCCCACCGCCCGGTAGTTCCCGGCCGCCGGTTCTGAGGTCAGTGGTGTCGGCCCGGTCGGCCCTGTTCAGCTGCTGAAGACCGGAGAGGCGGTACCGCTGAGGTGCGGAAGTCAGGGGTCAACCCATCGGCGGGCAACAAGACCGTCCCGACCGACCAGGATGTCGGCGCGTTCATTGCCGCGATCCCGGATGAGAAGCGACGGTCCGAGGCGCAGCTCCTGGTCGAGGTGATGGCCGAGACGACCGGCCAACCGCCGGTGATGTGGGGGCCGGCCATCGTGGGGTTCGGCGCCCTGCATCTGACCTACGAGTCGGGTCGGCAACTGGACGTCCCGAGGATCGGGTTCTCGCCGCGGAAGGCGCAGAGCGTCGTGTACGTCAGCGGGGGCTTCGACCGGTATCAGGATCTGTTGCCGCGGCTCGGCCGGCATTCCCTCGGCAAAGCCTGCCTCTATCTCAAGAATCCGGCAGACGCCGATCAGGATGCCCTGCGCGAACTCGTCGATCGCTCCTATCGGTGGCAACCGGACTGACCATGTACCGTTTGGTACATGCTGCTGGATTCGACCGTCACGATCGCCGCGCCTCCCCGAGTCGTGTTCAACGTGCTGGCTGACGTCGCCCGCTGGCCGGAATGGTCGGACACGATGACCTGGGTGCGGCGCCTGGACGAGGGACCCCTGGTGGTCGGCTCTCGGACCAGGGTCAAGCAGCCGCGGTTGCGCGAGACAGTCTGGACCGTCACCGAATTCGAGGACGGCCGCCTGTTCAGCTGGCAGTCACACGCCCCCGGGGTCACGACCACCGGCCGCCATGTCGTCGTGCCGTCAGGTCAGGCTGCCGTGGTCACGCTCGCGATCGAGCACGCCGGCCCGCTGAGCGGACCCGTCGGGCTGCTGACGAAGGGCCTGACCCGCCGCTACCTGGCCATGGAAGGCGCCGGCCTGAAACAACTGTGCGAAGCGTGACCGACGGTGATTCCGGCACCGCTCCACCAACGGCGGCTGCCCCGCGCGATCGCCTGATCCTGGCAACCGTCGACCTGGCTCGCAGGGGCGGGATCAGTCACCTCAGCCTGCGTCGACTGGCCGACGAGCTCGGCACCAGTCACCGCATGCTGATCTATCACTTCGGCTCCCAGGACGGCCTGATCGCCGAGGTGGTGAGCGTCGTGGAAGGTCAGCAGCGGGCCGCGTTGACCCGGCTGCTGGTCGACGACGACACCCCACCGCTACAGCAGGTGGACCGGTTCTGGGCCGAGGTCGTCGACAACGCAACGGTTTTCGGGCCGCTGTTCTTCGAGCTGACCGGTCAGGCACTGCAGGGCAGACCCCATACCGTGCGGTTGCTCGACGGCATGGTGGACAGCTGGATCGAGCCGCTGGCCCGGCTCTACGAACGCGTCGGCATCAGCCCGGCCAGGGCGCCAGTGCACGCCCGGCTCGGGCTCGCGGCCGCACGTGGACTGCTGCTCGACCTGCTGGTCACCGGCGACCGGGCGGGGGTCGACGCCGCGAACGACCTGTTGCGGGAGCTGATCCTGCATGACGTCGGCGGGCTACCCGGCGGTCAGGATCAGCCTGCCTCGAAAATGCTGACCTGATCATCGTCGAATACGTCGACGAGGTGATCCGAGAGGGCCTCCAGGGTGATCAGCCCGACGAGTCGGCCCTCCATGACGACCGGCAGCACCGGTTCGGTCAGTCCGAGGATCAGGTTCAGCACGGTGAACCCGGCCTCGTCATCCGGGCAGACCGCCGGCCCGGGTGAGCTGATCAGGGAACCGACGCTGGTCGTCCGTGGATCCCGAGCATCTGCCACGCACTGGTCGACGATCGCCCGTGCGGACAACATGCCCAGCAACTCGCCGTTGTCACCCTGCACCGGAACCGTCGGCACGGCATGCGCCCGTAGCCGCGGGCGGCCGCGACAACCGACTCAGCGTGATGGACCGATGGAAAGGGCGGTCCCATCAGGTCTCCGACGGTCGTCATGAGCAGGCCGAGCCGGAACAATTCGGTGCGGGCTTCATGCGGTGCTCCAGCGTGCTCGGGAAACGTCTGTGATCTGAAGATCGTAGGAATGCAGAGAACGCCGGAGGCAGTGCCGAAGGTCCTGTCCGTCAGTCAGTCCGTCAACCAATGAGCCGTCGAGCGAAGGTGCCTGCTGTGCCCGACGACGTGTGTCGATCTTTCGTGTCAGTGGCGTCCCGGTGGCACCCCTTCAGCGTCCTGTCCACGTCGGAACTCGGCTGGGAGGCACTGTCCACCTTCGTCGGCGACGGCCTCGGTGATCCCGAGAAATTGATCATCGCCGGACTGCGCGTGGACCAGGCCGACACCCTGCTCCGCCGGTTGCACGAGGACGGGTGTGGATCCGGCTCCGCCGACGGCGTCCGGTCAATTGCTGGTCATGCCGGCGGAGGCCTCGCGCGAACTGCTCGAACGACCGGCCGCGCACCTCGCCGGGCTGATCGTCGCACGGCACGCAGCCGGGGGAGCCGGGCGACCGGGCGGAGTGAGTCGGGCGCGGTGAGCCCACGCGCAGTGAGGCCGGGCGGGCAACATCGACACGCGCAACATCGACACGCCGCTACCCTTCCCGGGTGATCGACACCCCGCCGTCGACGGTCGACTTCCGCATCCTCGGGCCCTTGGAGATCCTGGTCGACGGGGCTCCGCAACAGATGCCGGGCGGGAACCCAAAAGGGGTGCTGGCGGTTCTGCTGATCAACCGCAACAGGGTCGTGCCGTCGGCCGCCATCGCCGATTCGATCTGGGACGGGAACAGCCCGGACACCTATCAGGCGATCCTGCAGGTGTACATCTCCACCTCCGGCGGTCGCTGCGCGCAGCGGGGATCGAGTCCCATGCGGTGGTGACCACCCAGACGCCGGGTTACCGCATGCTCGTCGACGACAGCTGTCTGGATTACGGGCGGTTCGCCCGCGGGGTGACGGCGGGCAACGAGCTGCTCAGGGCGCAGAAGTATGCGGAAGCGTCGGCCACCCTGGGTGCCGCGCTGGCGGAGTGGACGGGGTCGGCGTTGGCCGATCTGCAGGGGCTCCGGTTCGCGAACGACTTCGCCGCGGCGGTCGACGAGGAACGCCTCGTCGCGCTGCAGAGCCGGATCGAGGCGGACCTGCACCGCGGACTCGATTCGGCCGTCGTCGGCGAGCTCACCGCGCTGACCGGCCGGCACCCGCTGCGCGAGCCGTTCTGGATCCAGCTGATCACCGCCCTGTACCGGCTCGGCCGGCAGGCCGACGCGCTGGATGCCAGCCGGCGGATCCGTGAGCTGCTCGGTGACGAACTGGGCATCGACCCCAGCCCGGCGCTGCAACAACTCGAGGGCCGGATCCTGCGCCAGGAGTCACTGGATCCGGCTCCGCCGCAGGCGCCGTCACCGGCCATGCAGCCAACCGTCAGCGACACCGCGGTGGTGCTCAGCCGGGCGAGTGTGCTGCTGCCGTCGGGGAAGTCGTATCCGGTGCCGTCCCGCGGCTTGCGGATCGGACGGATGGACGACAACGACCTGGTGATCGAGGGCAGCAAGGTCAGCAGGTACCACGCCGTGGTGGCGCCGCTGGCGAACGGATTCGCGGTCAACGATCTGCGGTCCACCAACGGCATCCTG
>CAVSLZ010000014.1:0-190053 GCA_963728865.1 uncultured Actinomycetota bacterium
ATCCAACAATCCCAGCTGTGCTTTCTGCGTCAGCACGCGCCGCACCGACGTGTCCAGCAGGTGCTCATCCAGCTCACCGGAGCGAATCAGCTCGGGTAAGCGGAGGTATGCCTCGGTCTCCGGCAGTTCGACATCCAGTCCGGCCGACAGGGCGAGCAGGGCAGCACCGGCGGGTCCGGCGACAACGCGGTGCATCGTCTCGAGAAAACGGATCGCCCAATAGTCGGAGACCACGGTTCCCGTGAACCCCCACCTTTCCCGCAGGACGGTTGTCAACAATTCGCGGCTCGCTGCCGGCGGCATTCCGTCGAGGTCGGCATAGGAGTTCATCACCGACCCTGCCCTGCCCTCCACGATCGCCATCTCGAAGGGAACCATCAGCACGTCGGCGAGTTCGCGCCGGCCGATGGATACCGGTGCATGGTTGCGGGCGGCCCTCGACGCGGAATAGCCGACGAAGTGCTTGAGAGTGGCGATCACGCCGGCGGACTGCAGACCCCGCACGTAGGCCGTGCCGATGGTGCCGACGAGATATGGGTCCTCGCCGATGGTCTCCTCTGTCCGCCCCCAGCGGTAATCACGGGTCACGTCCAGGACCGGTGCGAGCCCCTGATGGATACCGACCGCGGCCAGATCCCGCCCGATGGTCCGGGTCATCTCCGCGATCAGCTCAGGGTCGAACGTCGCCCCCCAGGCGAGCGGCGTCGGGTACACCGTCGCGCCGAGCGCAGTGAAACCGGTCAGGCATTCCTCATGCGCGACTGCCGGGATGCCGAGACCGCCAGGTGCCTCCAACACCTGACGCTGCAGGGACCACAGATCAGCAAGTCCCTGCACCGCGGACACCGGGACCGTCCCGAACACCCGCGTCAGTTGACCCAGTCCGTGCCTGATGGAGTCGGTGAACTCGGGGGCCCTGCGGGACAGGGCACCCTCGGTCGGCGCCACCTGGTCGGTATCGGCATCCTGCGGGCGCCAGTAGCTCCCCAACTGGGCCGCTTTCTGCTCGGCGGTCATCGCCGCCAGCAGCGACTCGACCCGGTCCCGTACCGGCCTGGTCCGGTCCTGCCACGGCCGCATCGCGCCGGGGTCGTCCGTGATGGACCGGTCTTCCGTCGTCGTCCGCGGTGAGTCCCGGACATCCGGCACTGTCTGGAGCTGATCCCTGTTGATCATGTCGAGCCTTACTTACCGAAGCCGGCGGTCAGGCCGGACACGAGCTGACGGCGGCCCACGATGTAGGCGGCGAGGACTGGAATAGCCGAAAGGGTCACGGCGGCAAGAACTGCCGGAACGTTGACCGCGAATTGACCCTGATACGTCCACAACGACAACGGAAGGACCCGGACGCTGGAGCTCTGGGTGAGGACCAGTGGGAAGAGGAACCCGTTCCACACATTCAGGCCGACGTACACGCCGACGGTCATCAGCGCGGGACGGGTCAGCGGCAGCGCAAGGCTCCTGAGCATCCGCCAATCGGTTGCGCCGTCAAGGTGCATCGACTCGAAGAGCTCACCGGGAATGTCCCGCAGGAAGTTCACGATGATCAGCACCGAGATCGGTATCGAGAATGCGATCGACGGCAGCACCAGGGCCACCAGACTGTCGTACAGACCCATCCGGACGATCATGTAGTAGACCGGGATGATGGTGGCCTGGATGGGGATGGCAAGCCCCATCAGGAAGATCCGGAGCATGCGGGTCGCACCGGGAGTGCTCGACCGGGTCACGTAGTACGACGCCATCAGCGCGAGCACCAGGGTCACCAAGACCGATACAAGCGTGACGATCACGCTGTTGGAGAAGTACTGCAGGAATTCGTTCTGCAGTACCAATTCATACGCGCCCAAGGTGGGGTTGGCAGGAATGGACAACGGCTTCTCGGCGAAGTAATCGGACTGCTTACGCAGGCTCGTCATCACGATGTAGTAGATCGGGATGATGGTGATCGCGAGCCACATCCAGGCACCGAGCCCGCCGACGACGTTCTTGTTCCTGATCACAGGCCTGCCTGCTGACTTTCCATCTTGTTGGAACCGGACAACCTGTTGAGCAGCAACGAGAGCGTGAGCCCGACAGCGACCAGGATCACCCCGATGGCGCTGGCAGCTCCCATGTCGTAGCTGCGGAAGCCGGTGAGGTACATGTCCAGCGGAAGAATACGGGTCGCATTTCCCGGCCCGCCGCCGGTCAGGACGAAGATCAGATCGAAATACGTCAGCGATCCGACGATCATCAATGTCGATGACGTGATGATCGTGTACCGCAACTGCGGAATGGTGACGTACCGGAACAGCTTCACGGTGCCGGCGCCGTCCAATTGCGCCGCCTCGTAGAGCGATGCCGGGATCTGCCGGACACCGGCCTGGTACAGCAGGGCGTGGAAAGGGATGAAGCTCCAGCTGACGACGAAGATGCAGACGTACAGCGCACGATTCGGGTCGCCCAGCCAGTTGCCGCCGAGCAGACCGGCCGGAAGCATGCTGCTCACACCGAAGTTCGGGTCCAGCAGCGCCTTGAACGTGATGCCGATCGCCGCCGAGGAGAACAACAGCGGCAGGAATGACAGCACGGACAACACCGCCCGACTCCGCTGCCGCCCGGCCATGAACACCCCGAGCAACAGCGAGATCGGCGTCTGGAAGAGGTACGACACGACGACGAAGATCAGCGTGAGCCGCATCGCCTCGAGCGTCACCGGGTCGGTGAGCACCGAGGTCCAGTTCGCCAGGCCGGCCCAGCTCGGCGTGCCGAGCCCGTCCCAGTTCATGAAAGAGAGAACAGCGACACCGATCAGCGGCACGACCGCGAACGCGCCGAAGAAGATTGCGGCAGGCAGCACCATGAGAACCGGTGCCCCGGCACGCCGCTGCTGCCGCGGCGGGGCGCCGGTCCTGCCTTCCCGCTCGTCATGCGTGATCGATTTGGTCATGACTGCAGGGAGGCGTTCATCGCTGACACGAACTGATCCGGGCTGTTCTGGCCGAGGAAGACCTGGCTGAGGTTGGTCAGCAGCTCGGTCGCCTGTTGCGGCGGCAGAGCCTGGTCCCAGGACAGCTGGAAGTGCGGCGCATTCTCCACCAGGTCATAGGCGAAGGAAAGATACTTCGCGTCGGCGCTGGCAGCGATCTTGTCCCCGATGTCCTTGATCGGGGGCAGGGAACCGGCGTCGAGCATGGCTTTGACCACCTCGTCGGTGTAGACGCCCTTGTTGATGAAGTCGGTGGCAGCCTTTTGCTCATTCTGGCCGGCGCTCGCAGATACCGACCAGAAGTTGGCCGGGTTGCCGACGATGTTTGCCGGGTCACCCTTGCCACCGTCGATGGTCGGGAACGTCGTGAAGCCCAGCGACGTGCTGAAGAAGTCGGGGTTGTCGTTCTTGAAGGTCGCGTATCCCCAACTGCCCTGCAGGATCATTGCCGCCTTGCCGGTATGCACAAGCGCGAAGTCCGCGCCCTGATCGGCGGTCACCGAGGCGAAACCCTCGCCGAAGGCCCCGGCATCGACCAGCTCCTTGATCCTGGTCAGCGCCTGAGCGATGGCGGGGTCGGACCAGGCGCCCGGCTTGCCGTCCAGCACATTCTGGAACACCTCGGGACCGCCGATACGGTCGGTGAGGTACTGAATCCACATCAGCTCGGGCCAGACGCTCTGGCCGGCGATCGAGACCGGGATGATCCCGGCCTCCTTGAACTTCGTGACCGCGCCGAGCAATTCGTCGTACGTCTTCGGCACCGAGATCCCGACCTGATCGAACAATGCCTGGTTGTAGTACAGGACGACCGGCTGCACATCGTTCATCGGCAGCGCGTAGGTCACCCCGTCGATCACGCCGTTCTGCGCCACCGACGGCAACACGCGGGAGGCGAGACCCTCGGTCTGGGAGGTGATGTCGACGACCTGTTTGTTCTCGACGTAGTCGGCCAGCGTGCCGCCGGTCCAGTTCAGGATCAGCGTGGGCGCCTGACCGGCACCGACCGACGTCCGGATCTTCTCCTTGTACGCGTCGTTGGCGAACGACTCGACCGCGATCTTCTCGTCGGGGTTGGCGGCACTCCAGGACTCGATGGACTGCTCGATCACCGGCCATCCACCGCCGGTGAGCACCCATGCGCTGGTGTCACCGGACGATGCGCCACCGCCCGCGCCACCTCCGCCTGGTGTGGCGCCGCCGCAGGCGGCCACCGTCAGTGTTGCGACAAGCGCCGAGGCGGCGAACAACGTGCGGGATCTGGTTCTTCTCATGGCGTCACTGCCTTTCGAGGAGGGAGTCTCAGCTGCACCACATAGAAATGTTTCGGTGAACTGTTTCGTGGCGAGACGCTAACCGTCGCGGTCAGTCGTGCGCAACCCTCGTCGCCAAACGTCCACCAAGTGCAGTAACGGAGTTGTCGGTCGGACCAGCGGTGTGCGAAACTGTTTCGCAGACGGAGGGAGTAAGAATGGCGGGCCGCACGGCGAAGCGTTCCACCCTGGATGACGTGGCGCAGGCCGCCGGGGTCTCGAAGGCAACAGCATCCAAGGTGCTCAACGGTCGCGGCGGAGTGTCCACTCCGACCCGGCAACGGGTACACGAGGTGATGAAGGATCTTGGTTACCACCCGAGCACCATCCACCGCACCGGGCCTGCACCGGTGGAGGTCACCGTCATCTTCGATGCATTCGAAAGTCCCTATGCAGTGCAGGTTCTCGGTGGGATCGTCGCGGCCGGCCTGGAGTTGGACGTGGACGTCGTGGCCACCAGCCTGAGCGGCGACCATACGCATGAGCCGCTGAGCGCGGCCTGGCTGCACGGAGTGGCGGAGAAGGGGCACAGTGGCGTCGTGGTGGTGACCACCGAGGTCGCCGCCGAAGCGATCAAGGCTGCCGCGGCCGATGGCATCGGGCTCGTCACTGTCGACCCGGTGAACTCCAGGGACGGTGACGACGACGGGCTCGTCACCGTCAGTGCCACCAACTGGACCGGCGGGTTCCAGGCAACCCGTCATCTGCTGGACCTCGGACACCGGCGGATCGGGTTCGCCGGCGGACCGCCGGAGTCCACGCCATCCCGGCACCGCCTGCACGGATATCAGGGAGCGATCAGCGCGACGGGGATCCCCGTCGATCCGGAACTCATCAGGCAGCAGGGTTTTTCCCATACAGACGGACGGATGATGGCCGAGCAGTTGCTCCGACTCGATGACCCGCCGACGGCCATCTTTGCCGGATGCGACACTTCCGCTCTCGGCGTCCTGGCGGCCGCGCGCGATCGGCATCTGCGGATACCGGAGGACCTCAGCGTCGTCGGATTCGACGACACCTACCTCGCAGAGTCGGCGGCGCCGCCGATGACCACCGTGCGGCAGCCGTTGCGTGAGATGGGCAGGCTCGCGGTTCGCACCGTTCTCGGCCTGTCCCGCGGTGAGCGCCCGGACACGCACCACTTCGAGCTGGCAACCACCCTCATCGTCCGGGAGTCCACCGCCCCTCCGAGATCGTCACCCGGTCAGTAGGTGGGGTCCGTCGGGTCTGATGGGTCCGGGACTGTCGTTCAGCGTCAGGCCCAGACGGTTTCGCCACGGGCGACCTTGCGCACCCCGGTGACAAGTGCACCGGCGTCGCAGTTCTTCGCCAGACACCCGCGCGCCCCGGCGTTCTCGAGGTCGCATCCCGGCCCGCGTGCATGCCAACTCACCGATGAGATCCGAGCCGCGGCGGGGTCACACACGCACCGACGAATGGACACCCCCAACGAATGGACAAGGAGCGTCATGACTGTTCTGCACGATCTGACCCCAGCCGCACGTGCGGTGGAGGACCTCTTGCCGGGGATCAGTGAGGAACAGCTCGCCGATCCCACGCCGTGCCCGGACTACACGGTGAAGGGGATGCTGTTCCACCTGCTCACGCTCAGCACTGCGTTCCGGGCAGCGGCCGAGAAAGACCTCGGGCCGCTGACCGCCACCGCCCCTGAGTCGATGAACCCCGAACTCCCGCCGGACTGGCGAACACAGCTTCCCGTGCGGCTGGACGAACTGGTAGCCGCCTGGCGCCGACCGGACGCGTGGGACGGGCAGACACAGGTCGGCGGGGTCGACCTCCCCGGTGCGGCGGCCGGACAGGTCGGGCTCAACGAGTTGGTCATCCACGGCTGGGATCTGGCCCGCGCCACGGGCCAGCACTTCGACCCGGGCGAGGCATGCGCCGCTGCCTCCTACGACCTGTTGAGCGAGTCGGCGGACCCTGCAATCCGGCCGCCGATCTTCGGCCCGGTGGTACCGGTGCCCGCCACTGCATCACTGCTCGATCGCGCGGTCGGCATGTCCGGACGCGATCCGTCCTGGGGCCGTTCCACTGTCAACCGCTGACCGGCCCGATCGCAGCAGAGTTGGATGCTGCGACGCCCCGGTAGGTCAGCCTGCACCTGGCGCCTGAATGGTGATCGTCACCGTGGTCCCCTCGACGGCCCGCGCCGCGCCAGCCATCCGGTCAGCAGGAGGGCCGTCCCGGTATACGCCGCGGCGATCACGACGCACGAGCGGCGGCCCGATCCGGTTCGGGGGCTACTACTCGGCTTACCGCTCGGGAGGCCTTGCAGACGCCGACGGCCTGGACGTGGACACCACCACGCTCAACTGCTCCGACGATGATTTCATCGGCTGCCTGTTCGGAAGCGGGCGTTGTCTACCATATCGAGATCTTCGTGTCAGACCGGCAATATCCGCAAACGATGCTCACCGCCAGCGGTCTCAACCTGATCATCGCCGGAGCACTGCTGGCGGCCGGCGCCCAGGCCCTGCGTCGACGGGATCTGTAGAGACACGCCGCTGCCGTGGTCGTCCGCGGACCGAGTGTCGGGGGCACGTGGCAGGGTGCACTGCATGAATGACGACGGGCCCAAGGCCAATCTTCAGCGGTATCTCCAGGTGGCCCGCGACGCCCTGCTCTGGAAGCTCGACGGCCTTTCGGAATACCAGGCGCGCAGGCCAATGACACCGACCGGGACCAACCTGCTGGGCCTGATCAAGCACCTGGCCTTTGTCGAGATGGGGTACTTCGGCCCGACATTCGGCCGGCCGGTCCCGGAGGTCGAGCCGTGGATGGCCGACGACCTCGAGCCCAACGCCGACATGTGGGCCACCGCCGAGGAGTCTCGCGAGGACGTTGTGGCTCTCTACCGCCGGGCCTGGGCCATCACCGACGCCACGGTGGCCGACCTGTCGCTGGACGCGCCCGGAGAGGTGCCATGGTGGAGTACCGGGAAGCGCGCGGTGACGCTGCATCTCGTTCTCCTGCACGTCACCACCGAGACCCACCGCCACGCCGGCCACGCCGATATCGTGCGCGAGTTGGTGGACGGGGCCGCTGGATTCAGAGCCGGCGGAGACAACATGCCGGACGGCCTCGATGCGGCATGGTGGGTAGGCTACCGCGAGCGGCTCGAGGCCGCCGCCCGCGCAGCCGGGTAGCCCGTCCGCTCTCACGTCACGTCATCCGGCTGCCATCACAAGCTCAGCAGCAGATCCCGGACGGCCGCCGGTTGAGACAGGAACGGGTGATGGCCCGCGTCCACTTCGACGACACTGCCTGCGCGACGTGCAAACTCACGTTGCAGCCGCGGCGGGGTACCACGGTCCTGCGCACACACGAGGTACGTGGACGGCACATGCTGCCATGCGGCCGATCGAACCGGCTGCCCGGTCACCTGCACGCTCTGCCGGGCGAGGTGGTCCGCCGCCTGTGCTCGTACCTCGTGGTCGCAGTCCTGAAGGAACGTGTCCGTGAGGAAATCGGGCCGGACCCCGAATGTGCCGGCATCGGGATCGACGTCGAGGAACGGGGCGGGTTTTCCGTCCCCGAAATCCGACAGGCTCTGCCCGATCTGGGGCAGGTAGCCGGCTATCAGCAGTAGGTGGCGCACCGAGCTCCTCCCCGAGGCTGCCTCCGCGACGACGATGCTGCCGTAGCTGTGCGCTGCCACCACCGTCGGCTCATCGCTGTTCTGCAACACCTGGCGCACTGCTGCGATGTCGTCGGGCAGCCCGGGTCCATCGAAGCCTCCGGGCAGACCCGTTTCGGCGCAGCTGGGCAGCAGTGGGGCCACGCTGGATACTCCCCGCTCCTGGAGTAGAGCTGCGGTGCGGTGCCACCACCAGTCACCGTCGCGCACGCAGGCGCCGTGTACGAAAACGACCCTCATCGCCACCTCCAGCTATCTGTCGAGGACACCGGATCGACGATAGACGTAACGACCGTTACGTGAAACTGTGGCTACATGGGGAGACGACCGCAGCCGCAGATCAGGCAGTGGCTGCTCGAGGCCTGCACCGATCACGCCCTCACGCATGGCATCCCGGACAGGCTCGGGCCGCTGGCCGCCGCCACCGGCACCTCGGCCCGCGTGCTGGTCTACCACTTCGGCACTCGCGACACGCTGCTGCGAGCCGTCCTCGGGCACGCCCGGCAACGCCAGCTCGACATGTTCGGCGACCTGCTACGGGTACAACCCGGCGAGCCCTACACCGCCACCCTGGGCCGCGCCTGGACGTCCATCACCGGCTCAGCCGGCCGGCCGTACCTGCGCATGTTCGGCGCTGTGCGCGACCGCGCAGTAGAAGAGTTGTGGCCCGATTTCCGGCGCACCGCGACGACCGATTGGCTGGAGCCGCTGGAGGTTGGCCTCCGCAGCATCGGGCGCCCGGAGTTGGCGACGCTCGTCCTCGCCGTCATCCGCGGTCTCATCATGGATCTCGACGCCACCGGCGACGCAGGCCGCGCGGACCGCGCCTTTCACGATTTCCTCGGCCTCGTCGAGCGCACACCTGACCGCCCGGCTCTGCCGCATCATTGACGAGCGGCTCCATTTCGCCGAATCCGAGGCAGCACGTCCGGCCGGTGCAGTCGGGAGAAAAGGGGCATCTCGATCAGACCGTGCCGCGTAGGGTCTGCGATCATGTCACCCACCGCCGATTCATTCCGGGCATTGGCCCGGTCGTCACCGTGGCTGTGGCGGACGCTGACATTCACCCTCGAATTCGAGCCACTCCATTCGGGCTCGCCGTCATCAGTCCGCGCGTTTGTGAGCCGGCCACAGGGAATTCGTGTCGAGGACCTGCACGGTGCCGTGATCCAAGCATCGTGGCGGGCGCCCGCGGACGCCGGGATGCCGGCTGTCACCGGCACCCCGGAGTACCGGTCACGTGACGGGTTGGTCGCCCGCCGGCCCGGGCTCGACTGGGGCGGCGACCCGTACCGCTACGACGATCCGATGTATGTCGACTACCGATGGGTGGCGATGCTGCACCCTTTCGAGATTGCGGACGGCGTTGCCCGCGACGACGCGGACGGGCAGCAGACCGATGGTTGGTCCCCGGACCGTTCGCCCATCGCCATCACGGAGGGACCGCGGGAGGTCGACCACTTCGGGCGGCCTGCGTGGGAGGCCGCCGTCACGACCACGACGTCCTACGCGGCGCGCTGCTCGTGCTGCCCGTTGTTGGACGGACGCCAAGCCGCCCTCCAGCTCTCGAGCGAAGGGTGGGTGCGAGACATGGTCGACCTACCGCAGCGATGGCGGCTCCGGTTGGACCGGCAGACCGGGGTCGTCGTCGGGCTGACCGAGATCGACGGGCACGGACCCGGTGGCTGGACGATGCGGATCGAGAACGTGAACTCGGTGCTGCCGCGCGAATTGTTCGGCGAGCCGATTCCCGGCCAGGCGACGGCCTCGAGATTTCTCGTCCTCGACGAGTAACTCGCGACACTGCCCGTCACTGCCGGACCGGTGAAAGGTGCTCGTGAACTGCCAGCAATTGGCGGCCGACGGACACGAAAACGATGGTCTCGCGTTCGTCCGTGACGGATTCGTCGGCGCCGACGGCGGTGACAGTGTGCACCCGATGGGTGAAGACGGCTGTCGTGCCGAAGATCTGGACCAGCCGCTCGGTGCTGTCACAGGAGACGACCCGCCAGCCGTCGGCGAGCCACGTTCTCCAGACCTGTTGGTACGCGCCTCTGTCGTCGAATCGCCTCGCCTCGGGATGGAACACGAATGATGCGTCAGGTGCGAAGCTCTCGAAGTATCCGGTGGTGTCGGTCGCCGCGAATGCCGTGATCAGCCTGTCGGCGGCGGCCAGCACGTCGGCCTCGGTCAGCCGGTCGGTCGCCGTGCGCGCGGGCAGCGGCGTCACGCTGCGGATGAGTTTCTTGTTGACGAACTCGTCCATGCCGAATCGACCCATCTCGCGGCCGAATCCCGAGCGCTTGATGCCGCCGAAAGGCAGTTCCACGCCGTCGAGCAGGACACCGTTGACGAACACCATTCCGGCGTCGATGGCGTCGGCAACGCGGGCTGCCTGCTCCGAATCGGTGGTGAAGACGTAGGACCCAAGTCCGTACGGCGTGTCATTCGCGATCGCGACCGCATCGTCTTCTGACTTCGCAGGGAAGACCATCGCGACGGGTCCGAAGAACTCCTCACGGTAGGCGGCGTCGTCGTGTCCGACGCCGGTCAGCACAGCGGGCGGGTAATGGGCACCCGCCCGCGGGCCGCCGCCGATCAGCGTGGCACCCTGGGCGACCGCCTTGTCGACCTGCGCCTCGAGGCGTTCCGCGGCCGCGACGGAGGACAACGGCGCGATGCCGTCCGCCCGTTCCAGCAGGGCGGCACTGAATCGCTCGACAAACGCGTCGTACAACTCCTCCCCGACGATGAATCTCTTTGCGGCGTTGCAACTCTGGCCCGTGTTGTCGAACCGCGCCGCCACCGCAGCCTCGACGGTGGCGTCGAGATCGGTGGTGGAGAACAGCAGGAACGGGTCGGATCCGCCGAGTTCGAGAACGACCTTCTTCAGGTTACGGCCGGCGATCTCGGCGACGGCGGACCCGGCGCGTTCGGACCCGGTCAGGGAGACGCCGGCGATGCGTGGGTCCGCGATGACCGTCGCGACCTGTTCGTTGGTCGCGTAGACGTTGACATAGGCGCCGGCCGGGAAGCCGGCGTCCAGGAAGATCTGTTGCATCGCGGCGGCCGATTCCGGGCACTGCGGGGCGTGCTTCAGCACAATGGTGTTGCCGACCGCCAGATTCGGGCCGGCAAACCGGGCGACCTGATAATACGGGAAATTCCACGGCATGATGCCCAGCAGAACGCCGAACGGGGCGCGACGGATCATTGCGGTCCCGTCACCCTCGAGCAGATCAACAGGCTCGTCGGCGAGGAATTCCTCGGCATGATCGGCGTAATAACCGTAAATGGCTGCCGCGAAGTCGACCTCGGCGAGTGCTTCGTCCGTGGGCTTGCCCATCTCCCGGACGATGATCTCGGCCAGGTCGTCCCGCCTTTGGGTGTGCAGGTTGCCGACCCGGCGGACCAGCGCCGCCCGCTCCGCAACCGTGGTGACCCGGGCCCATCCGCGGGCCGCGGCTGCTGCTGCCGTGACGGCCGCTTCCAGCTGCTCGTCGGTGGCAGTGGCGTACTGGCGGAGGGTTTCACCCGATGACGGGTCGATGACGGCGTACTCGCTCATTGGTCTGCTCCGAGTTCGGACGATGGATGGAAACGGTCAATCCGCGGTGACGGCGGAACAGGCTTGCTGATCCTGCTTGACCGCCAGCAGCGCCAACAAGTCGTACACGACGTTGGCGGCCGCGATCGTCGTCAGCTCCGCATGGTCGTAGGGCGGCGACACCTCGACGACATCGGCCCCGACGAGATCGAGCCCGGACAGACCGCGCAGGATCATCTGCAACTCGCGGCTGGTGAGTCCTCCCGGTTCCGGAGTGCCCGTTCCGGGTGCGTGGGCGGGGTCGAGCACATCGATGTCGATCGAGACGTACACCGGCCGGCTCCCCACCCGAGACCGCACCCGGTCGATGGCTTCGTCGACCCCGTGGCGCGCAACCTCCGCCGTCTCGACGATTGCGAAACCGAGATCCTTGTCGTCGAAGAGATCGCTCTTGGCGTACAGCGGTCCGCGGATCCCCACATGCGCCGACGTGTCCAGCTCGAGGACGCCCTCCTCCACGGCCCGGCGGAACGGTGTGCCATGGGTGTAGGGGGCACCGAAGTAGGTGTCCCAGGTATCCAGGTGGGCATCGAAGTGGACGAGCGACACTGGACCGTGCTTCGCGGCCACTGCACGCAGCAGGGGCAACGCGATGGTGTGGTCGCCACCGATGGTGACGATGTACTCGGTTTCGTCCAGCAGTGACCGGGCCGCCGCTTCGACCTGCCCGACGGCCGCGATCAGATCGAACGGATTGACCGAGACGTCGCCGGCGTCCGCAACCTGGTGCACTCCCCACGGATACACATCCAACGCGGGGTGGTACGGCCTGAGCAGTTTCGACCCGGAACGGATACCACCAGGCCCGAACCGGGCTCCGGGGCGGTAGGACACTCCCGAGTCGAAGGGCACGCCGAGAATGGCAACGCCCGCATGATCGACCTGATCGAGACGGGGCAGTCGGGCGAACGTTTCCGGACCGGCGAAGCGCGGTGTCTGCACCGCGCTGGGCGGGCCGAGCAATTCGGGGTTCATGCGATCTCCCATCAGTTCACGGTGTCACTGCGTGCCGACGGCTGGCGACGTCGGTTTGCCGGACGGTGGGACGGCAACGGCGCGAACGGGTGCGCCGTCGGCATCGATGGCCAGCGGAAAGATCCCGATGTGCACCCTCTCCGGGAGCCCATCAAGGTTGGTCAGGTTCTCGACGATGAGCCGATCACGTCCGAGAACGATTGCGTGCACGGGAAACTCGGCCTGACCTGGCATCGTGTGATCCGGACTCAGGGTGTCGACCGCGAGCACATGCATACCGCGGCGGATGAGTTCGGCTGCGGCCGCCGCTTCGAGCGCGGGGTGCTCAACGGCAGCGGCGGTGCCGAAGTGCCGCGCCCACCCGGTGTGGACAACGACGATCGCCGGCACTCGATCGGGTAGTCCTTCTCTGAGGGCGGCATCCAGGACCGCGAGCCCGTACGTCGTCCGCGGCGGCAGCGGTGGCAGGTGCACGACAAGCGCCTCACCGGAGAGCTCGTCGAGACCAACCGATCCCGTTGTCCGGCCGCCGGGCACGGTGTGTGCAGGCGCATCGAGGTGGGTGCCCGAATGTGAGCCGAGCCGAAGCCCGGCAACCGCGACACCGTCGTGTTCCAGCGTCAGCGCCGCAGTGATCACGACGTCGGGATCGCCCGGGTAGACCGTCATGCCTGTTCGCACCGGCTGGCTCAGATCCCACATTGTTCAGTCCTGATCAACGGTGGAAGTGTCACGGGCGGCGCCTGTCTCGACCCGGCCGTTGGTGTCCGCGAGGTGTGCGCCGGGCGCCGCCGCGTGTCGTCCGCGCTCCCCCGTCATGATCGCCAGATAGAGGATCGCCGAACCCGCGAAGACCGGCAGGGTCGCACCGATGGGACTCGGCCACACGAACGTCAGCAGGTAGGACGCCCCGGCACCGAGTACCCACACGCCGACGGCCGCCCAGTTCACGCCGCCGGAATACCAGTAGCGACCACCGCGCGCCGCCAGCAGATCGCGCGTGTACGCAGCGCGCTTCACGAAGTAATAGTCCACGATCATGATGGCGAACACCGGGACGAAGAAGGCGCCGATGATCGACAGGAAACTCGTGAACTGGTCGAGCAGGGCGAGCCAGGTGGAACCCGCAATGGAGACGACCCCGAGAATGACCGCGGTCGGCAGGAACCGGGCTCGCCCACCGACCTTCGCGTTCACCACCGACGTCACCATTCCGTAGACGACCATCGTGTTCGTCGCCATGACCGACAGGAAGATCACGATGGCGAGCGGGGCGCCGAACACCGCCACCAGCACCGTGGGGTCGAAGGCGACGGCGTCCCCACCGGAGAGGATGACGTAGCCGAGCGCTGTCGCGCCGAGCGTCATCGCGATGACCGTGGACAGCGTGTACCCGATGCCCGAGCCGAGGATGCCCGCGCGACTGGAGCGCGCGAACCGGTTGAAGTCGGCGGACAGCACGGTCCACGAGACCGCCGTCGCCAGAACGATGTCCAGCACGATGACCGGACTGAGCTCCAGCGACCCGTCGACCGGTATGGCCTGGTATTGGTCCGGGCTGTATGCGCCGAAGGCGACGACGAAGATCCAGCCGATGATGATCAGGATGAGGACGGCGAGCCAGGGCTCCACCTTCGCGATGCCGTCGTGACCGAAGATCGCGAGAACGACCACGATCAACTGGCACAGGACGGAGAACAGGACCGGGCTCGAGAAGCCGGTGAGGTCCTCCACGACGTAGTTGACGGTGATGCCGGCGAGCATGGCCTGCACCCAGCTCCAGCCCATCAGCACGATCACGTTGGCTGCCACCGGCAGCATGCTGCCGCGGGTGCCGAAGGCGCCGCGGGTCAGTGCCATGGTGGCAAGTCCGGTCCGGGTGCCGATGTTCCCGACCAGGCTCAGCACCACGGCGCCACCCAGCGTGCCGAGCACGATCATGGTCAGCGCGGTGGCGTAATCGATTCCGGGAACGAAAAGGGTGCCCGTCAGCAGCGTCGTGACGACGAGATTGGCGGCAAGCCAGATCATCCCGATACGAGGCAACGTCAGCGTGCCGCGGACAGCTCCCCCACCCTCCGATTGGGCCTGAAGCCGTTGGTCGAGGCGTCGGTACAGGGACATCAAGACTCCTGGAACTCTGGCCGGCTCGATCAGCGACTGATCGTGATGAGCGGATCCGGGTGGGCTGGGTGGCATGACGTCCGGTCGAAGCGACGGAACACGTTCGTCGCCCGATTCGACTAGTTGTCCGCTGGACAACTTTTGATACTCGGGTGTAAACCTATGGCGAGACCGTACGTTCAGGGCAGGGCACTGTCAACCGCCAGATGTCGGAGGCTTCGAATGAGACCCATTGCTCCGGATCCGAGCGACGGGCCCATCCGCATCGGTTCCCGCCTGCGGAGCGCACGGACGGCCCAGGGCCTCACACTGGCGCAGGTCGCTGAGGCGAGCAATCTGACCAAGGGCTTCCTCAGCCGCGTCGAACGCGACGAGACGTCGCCCAGCGTGGCAACTCTCGTCAGCGTGTGCCAGGTTCTGTCACTGCCGGTGGGTGCCCTGTTCGCCGAGCCGGAGATCCAGCGCATCCGGGCCGCTGATGCGCCGCGCATCAACTTCGGTGGGACAGGAATCACCGAGCGACTGGTGTCCGCCCGTAACGAAGCGCGAGTCCAGGTCCTGCGGTCGAACATGCTGCCCTCCGCCTCAGGCGGCGACGACCTCTACACCATCTCCAGCGACGTCGAGGTGGTTCATGTGATCTCGGGTGCCCTGACGGTGCGATTCGTCGATCGCGAGATCGAACTGGATGCGGGCGACACGCTGACTTTTCCGGGGCGCGAGTTGCACAGCTGGCGAGCGGACCCGAACACCGGAGCCGAGGTCACCTGGACGATCGTCCCGGCAGCCTGGAACGGAACGACATAGCCGAACGAGTGAGCCACCGTCACCCGTCACAGGTCACGCTGTGACAGCGACTCCTGCAACAGCACTACCAAGAATTGCCAGCACGAGGGAGGTCGGCAGGCTCCGCGGCATGACCTTCGACTGGCCGAATCGCTCGAACAAACCTTGCAAACGTGCTCGCACCCGGTCTCCCCAGAATGCGCCGCCGGCCAGCAGGATCAGACATGGCAGGCAGTAGACGATGGCGTATCCCGCCAACACTGCCAGGGCGATCCCCGTGCTGACTTCGGCCGTGACCATCCGCTCGATCGCAATGAAGTACGGGAACGCGTTGGGGAGATCGGCGGCTGTCACGAGCATTCCGAACGGTGCCGCAGTCCCCACCGAGAACCACGACGGCAATTCGATCGCTCGGCGGCGGTAGGAACGGAGCCGCCGTGCCGCCGACCAGAACAGGGCGAGTGAGGCAAACCCGAACGCCAAACGGCGCAGCCAGACCAGTCCGTCTGCGATGATCTTCGCCGCCGCGTCCGCCCCCAGGTAGATCCCGATCCCGACACACAACACCGTGAGATATGCGCCGGCGACGAAGGCGGCGCCTTTGAGCACTCGCTTGTCCCCCGGCAGCAGCAGTATCAGAGCGATCCCGACGATCGTTGCCGGATTGAGGGAGTCGAGCAGAGCGAGTCCCGCCACCGCGGCGAACAGTTCCGTCGTCATGCCGGGAGCAACCGCGCGACGATGGCTTCGACGCGATCGAAATCAGGCGGCTGGCCGGTCAACGCCTCGACGAACAGGCCGTCACCCACCAACCTCACGATCTCACCGAGAACCGGGTCTCCCACCTCCAATGTGATCAGCTCCTGCCACCGCCCGACCGCAGCCGCGACCTCGTCCGGAAGGTCGATTCGACCGGCGCCAGCCAACCGGAGCAGTGCCAGCACGGCCCGCGCCGCCGGCTCGGCCGGACCGGCTACCGCTGACATGCGGATCCAACTGGCGGCGGCCCTGCCGTCCTTCGCCGCCTGTTCCATTGCCGCATCCGTCTGTTCCACCGCACGGAGCATCAGTCCGATCACCATCGACCGGCGGTCCGGAAAGTGGTGGAGTAATCCACCCTTCGAGACTCCGGCGGCAGCGGCAACCGCGTCCAGCGACGGCGAGGAATCACCGTCCAGGACCAACGACTGCAGGGCGTCGAGGATGAGATCTCTGGTAGCCACACGACCAAGGCTAGCGCACCAACCGTCTAGACGGTCGGTCAGCTCGAGCCGTCGATCCCGAGCTCGCCGGACGGTGTTCCGGACGTACCCGTCAGCCGTGCTCGCCCTGCCGGCCGAGAGTGCCGACGGGGTTCACACCGGGTCGGGTCCACTGAGGTACGGGCCGACTGGTCGGTCCCCAGGTGGCATTCCCGTCTGCGTCCGAGCGCCAGTACCAACAGGCTTGGCGGCCGACGGCGGGATGCCCCTCGCGGACGGCGCCGAGCACCGGTCGGCCTTCGGGCCTGTCCTCCCACGCCTCGCCGCGACCGAAGGGCGTCATGTCGAGCAGTGCAAAGGTCCCGTTGATCGGCTCGTTTCCACGCCCGGTCGTCGAATAGGTGAGGAACACCCGGTCACCCTGGCGCAGGAAACAGGTGAGGAAGCCCATGCTTCCGCCGACCGGCGGTTCCACATCGCGGACCGAGTACCACGGCTGGTCGTAGCCCATGAAGTCGATGAAGTTCGCCACTTCGTCCCAACGGCCGGTGGTCACGATCGCGAAAGAGACGCCGCGGGCATTGAGGTAGACGGCATCCTTGACGTGCCAGGCCGTGGTCGTGCAGCCCTCACACTGCCCCTGGTGGGGCGCGTCGTCGTACCACATGTGTTTGTAGACAATGAGTTCGTCACGGCCCTGGAACAAGTCGATGAACGGAACGGGGCCATTGGGACCGACGACGTCGACCTTCCCGTCGAACTCCACCATCGGCAGTCGACGGCGGGCCGCAGCGATGGCGTCACCGTCGCGGGTATGGGCCTTTTCGCGGACCAGGAGCTCGTCACGCGCGGTCTGCCAGGTGGCCAGGTCGACCACGGGCGGCAGGCCGGATGGCGCAATGGCGGGGTCGCCCGGCGTGATCGTCATGGAAGTCTCCTGAGGGTCTCGAGTGTTCGTGCAGGACTGCACCGCACTCGATCAGACGGCATAACGGTGCGGAACTCATCGCCCCGGGACTGCTCGACCGACGCCGCGTCTGGCGGGAGGTCATGAGGCAGAACTCCTTGACATCCGGGTCGGTCATCACTGTCCAGCCAGCCTCGCACTGCCGCCCGTCGATGCGTTTCGCACCGAGCGACACCAGGCGATCGACCTCCTCCCCGTCACCGTCGAGGAGTGAGGCGAGATCGAGATGCAGCCGGTTCCTGCCTATCTTGGCGATGAACGGCGGTCCTGACCCGGAACCCGGTATCGGACGGCAGCAGGGAGACACCTGCGCGCTCCCTCACGCGGCGCGGTGGGCGGTGACGATCCACGCGCCGGACCCGAACCACACGCCGTCGTCGTGAAGGTGCCTGGCGAGTACGGCGCGCAGACGGTTCTCAACACCGGCCGCCTCGACCGGATCCAACTGGCGCAGGATCGTACTGATCGATGAGAAGCCGCGGACCCAGTCCAAGGCAGCCGCCACATCATGCCCGTAATAGACCGGTTCGACCACCTCGGTGAAGCCCACACCGACAAAGCCGGCACCCCGCAGGATCTCCTTCACCACCGCAGGATCGCCGAGGGAGAACGCGTCCGGCCCGTCGGACGCAGCATCGCCCGGCCGATTCGCCGGTTCGACGGATTGCCGGATCGCGACGGCCCACTCGTTGCGCTCGCGCACCTGCCACACCATCATCACGAGGCGTCCATCCGGGCGCAGCGCACTTCCGATGTTGGCGAATGCGGCGGGCGGATCGTCGAAGAACATCGTGCCGAACCTGCTGACCGCAAGGTCGAAATGCTGCTGCGGAAACCGGTACGCCTGCGCGTCGGCGTGTTCGAAGGCGACGTTGCCGATGCCTTGCGCCCGGGAAAGGTCACGTGCCCGCTGAACTGCCGAGGCGGAGACGTCGACCCCGAGCGCACTGCCGGACCGCGCCGCCTGCGCCGCTTGCCTGGTGGTGTGCCCGGTGCCGCAACCGATGTCGAGGACGGCATCATTGATCCGGACGTCCGCCACCCGGCGCAAGACCTCGTTGTGCCGCCCAAGTTCGGCGTCGTAGTCAGTAGGGCCCGGCCGGGTTTCGCGCGACACCGACTGAGCTTGCCATGTTTCAGAACGCCGCAAAGGGTGACGCCAGGAACGTCCCGTCGGCGCCTTCGGTGATGGTCCAGACGCGTACGTCCTTTCCGTCTGGCCCGGGGTCCTTCTGGTGGAACCGGACCGCCGACCCGGCGACCGCGCATCCTGCCCCCAGCATGTGCACGGCCGTTTCGTCGCGGATCAGCGTCAGACAGACGTCGCCGGTGAAATTCTGCAGCGTCCGTGGCGGACGGCCGTCGATGTCTGTTACGGGGTACTTCTGGCCCGACCGCACAGGTTCGTCAGCGAGAAACTCCATGGCTCAGACCCTTCCCGGAACTGTCGGTGTGGTGATTCTGCGGCGCGATGCCGCCCGCTACCTGTTGAACAGTGCCGAGAGCCAATCGCATGACGCGGGCGCGGGTCCAGCCGATTCCCTGATTGACCTCCAGAACCGTCGGGTACCTGCGTTCGTGCCAATGGACGCAATTCGAGGACTTCCCCCAGTTCATGGGCGGGGTCACCTCCGTCACCCGGCTCGGTGACGACCGCCTGGAATGGGTGGCCGAAATCTCCGGAGTGAAACGCCGGTGGGAAGCCAGGATCCTCCGGCAGGTGCCGGACGAGCAGATTGCCTGGGCTGCGACTTCGGGGGCGACCAACGCCGGTGAGGTCCGCTTCGAGGACGTCGGTGGCGGGCAGGCCGCCGTGCGGCTCGTTCTGGAGTACGAGCCTGAGGGTCTCGTCGAGAAGATCGGTGACAAGCTGAACATCGTCGAGAACCAGGCGAAGGCGGACCTGAATCGGTTCAAGACGTTCATCGAGTCGGAGCGCTACGCGAGCGGGGCATGGCGCAGTGCGGTCAATCTGGGCAGCGCTCCCAGGACACCCGGCATCGAGCAGGCCGAGAACTCGCGTGGCGACAAGGGCAAAACAGGCGTTTCAGGCAAGCGGTCGCCGCAGCGGTCGGCGTGGCCACCGCCGCAGGAAGGACAGCGAGCCGGACCGGACCACTGAGGTCCCGCGCGACGTGCGGACCTATGCCCCTTCGGAGAACTCGGTAGGCGTCCTGGAGCCGGTCGCACCGCAGACGGTGGATCCCAGCGACAGGGATTCGCACCCGGTCAACGCCGACCCGCGTTCCGATCGGTGCTGACTTCAGTTCCGGATCCCGCGTCATGAGAGCCGGCCTGCCGACTCTCAACAGGTGAACGCAGGAAGCACAGGGATGAAGTCGAGCAAGACCCCACGTCGACCTCGTTCTTCACTCGCGCGCTCGCGGGAGAACCTTTCCCGACGCTCGTGACGTTCCGGTCACCGCCATGCCGGCGGTTTCACAACCGGAACGTCCGGAGAACCGCCACGCCGGCGGGGTGCCACCAGGGCTGTCGGCCCCCGCGACAGCCCGGCCACCCGACGGGGACGTCTGCCCGATCCGCACTGAAACAGGCACCGGGCAGGCGCCTCGTTGAATATGCCCCGGCATCGTCGGTGCCGCGGCCGATAACGGAAACCCACTTGGGGGTGTAACGCGCAGCACCGCGCGGTGCTTCTATCGCTGTTGACACGCGTTCAACTGCCTGTCAGAGCCCGGCGCCCGGTGACGTTCCGGATACCGCTGGATTCACAGGAAGGTATCCCCGTGCACAGCAGCGTTGCGGTAGCCCTCGCCGAGCCCAGCGAGGCTCCCGACCGTGCGCGGCAGTTCCCGCGACGCAGACCGCCCAAGGTATCCGGCGCTGAGCGCGTCGGGGTGTGGGTGAACGGCGACGTCGACGTCGTCATCGCGCGCCGCAGGGGACGCGAACTCGGTGCAGCAGCCGGATTCACCGACACGGACCTGACCCTCATCGCAACGGCGATCTCGGAGGTCGCGAGAAACATCGTCGCCTTCGCCGCGCCGGGCGAGATCACCATCACCCCGGTGAGCGGCAGCAACCGGCGTGGCATCACCGTCGTCGCACGCGACAGGGGGCCCGGCATCAGCGATGTCGACCGCGCCCTGCGCGACGGATTCAGCACGGGTGATGGCCTGGGAATCGGACTGCCCGGCGCACGACGGGTCATGGACGAGTTCCGCATCCATTCGGCGGTCGGCGAAGGCACCACCATCTGGATGACCAAATGGCGCCCTGTCCCGTGATCCCACCTCCCGACATGATCAGTCCCGGAGGCTGCTGAAGAACTCCCGAATGTCGGTGGCGAGCAGATCAGGTTCCTCGTGCGGTGCGAAGTGCCCACCTCGCGGCATCGTGGAATACCGCACCACATTGTAGGTCCGAGCCGCCCACTCGCGCGGCGGTTGCGCGAGGTCCCGAGGGAAAAGCGCTACAGCAGTGGGGACTTCGACTCTGGTCACCGGGGTGGTGCGGCCGTTCGCGTACTCGAAGTAGGGCCGCAGGGATGTCGAGATGCTGTTGGTGAACCAGTACAGGGAGGCCTGAGTGAGCAGGAAGTCGTCGCTGAACCTGCTCGACAGATCGCCACCACAATCACTCCAGGCGCGGTACTTCTCGATGATCCAGGCCAAGAGTCCGACCGGAGAGTCGGACAACGCGGGTGCCAGGCTGAGAGGTCGGCGCTGTTGTTGATGCTGATAGCTGCCTTCGTTTTCCGACCACGCTCTCGATCGCTCGAGGAACTCCCGTTCCGCCGCCGACAGCGTCGCGTCGTCCAGGTCGACGGGTGCAGCCACGGCCATCAGATGGATACCCAGTACGGCCCCGGGGTGGGCCTGAGCCAGTCGGGAGGTGATCCCCGCACCGAGATCTCCACCGTGTGCTCCGTACCGGGCGAAGCCGAGGGTCAGCATCAGCTCGTGCCAGACCTCGTGGATCGCACTGTCCTGCCCGGGGCGCTGCGGCGAGAGCGGAAAGCCGGGAAGCGAGGGGACCACCACCGTGAAGGCCCGCGCCCCGTCACCGTCGAACAGCGACGGTGACGAGAGCCGCCGAGCGAGTGGAACCAACTCGAAGCTGGTGCTCGGCCAGCCATTCGTCAGGATCAACGGCGGTGCGCCGGGCTGCTCGGCCTCGAACACGAAGGCATGGACCGGGACGCCGCCGATGTCCGCCCGGACGGACGGCAGGGCCAGGATCGCGCGCTCCGCCGCGCGCCAGTCATAGCCGCCGGCCCAGCGGTCGACGAGACGCCGGAGGGTCTGCGTATCGGTGCCTGCCGCCCACGGTTCCTCGAACCAATGTGGGCCCCAACGCGTTGCGGCAATTCGACGACGCAACTCGTCGATCTCTGCGTCGGACACCGGTAGCGGCGGTAGTGCGGTCACGGGAGACTCCCTTCCGTCGGATCACACTCGCATGCCGGGGCTCGTCCCCGCCGGTGGCGCCGCCGGTGGCCCTGTGGATCGACGCCCTCTCCGGCGACGCGCGGATGCTCCGGTCCTTCGTCGCTGATTTCCTGGCGGCGGAATCCGGTGCGGTGAATCCCCCACCTCGCAGATTGACGCGGGAGATCACGCCACAGGTACTAGTACCAAGGTCTGATGGCGCACACGACGGCAGGTCGCCGAGCCCTGAGCGGTTTGATCTCGGTGCAACTCAAAGAGGAGGGCCTGCAGATCTCCCGCAAGGCAGCGGCCTGTCAATGAAGCTGCAAGCCAAGGACTGCGCACAGGGCGGCATCGTCCAGATGGAACCGCAGCGCAGCGACGGAACCAACACCCGGATCACCCACACCCTCGCGACGTCCGCGACCCCCGGACTGACGCCGTTCTACTTCGACAATCCGGCCTTCCGATCGCGCATCGGACAATTCCTCGGGTCCGAGTGCACCAGCGTGACAACCGGGCCACCGACCAGGTTCTGCGTGCAGGCCACCGCCAGGGTCACCATCGCGAACGGCCTGTCGGCGCGCTTCGTCGCCAGGGACAGCGCCCAGGTGGCCACGCGGTGCCGCAGCCGCAGTGCAACACCGCGGTCCCCGTCTCACCCAGCGTCCGGCATTGCGGCGCGGTGTCGATCTGGGACGTCGCGAGCGGTGGGCGGATGCGCTTCGTGACCGGGGAGGACGCCGTCGAGGTGGCCAATCCCCCGACCACGTGCACAGAGAACTGCCAGGCTCAGAATCGGGTCAGGGGGCGACTCGCCGTTCTCGGCTTCCCGTTCCCGGTCCCTGCCGGGAGCCGACTGTCGCCGCTGAGCTGATCCAGCCCGTCCCCGGACCGGTCGCCGACTGGTTCCGAGACGCGGGTTTCCTCCTCCGGAACCGCTGCGCCACCCTCCACGCGCCGACGGAAAGACCCGCCGCCAGCCATCCCGCGACGACGTCGACCACGTAATGCTCTCCGGTATAGACCAGCGTCAGCCCCATCGACAGCGGATAGAGGACCAGCAGGCAACGCGCCCACCACGGCGCACGACTCCAGCAGAAGAACAGCAGCAGAGCGGCACTGGCGGCGTGCAGCGACGGCATCGCGGCGACCGGGTTGGAGGCCATCTGACTGCCGCCCAACAGGCCCATCACGAAATTGAGATGGACGTACTCCCAGCCGATCCCGGAGATGCGCTGTACGTCGCCGACCGCGCCCAGCCGAGCCGCCAGCCACGGTGGCGTCATCGGATACACCACGTAAACGGCGATCCCGATGCCGGCGAGCAGCAGCACGCACCCGATCCACTCACGAAACCGCGCGCGGTGCCTGAACCACAGAATGGCCGCAGTCAACGGGATGACGAAGAAGTGACTGATGTACACAAGGGCGGCGAGCCCGTCATACCAGTGCACCTGCGGCGGTGAGTGCCAGCGCTCCTGCAACCAGGTGGTCGGCAACTCCCCGAAGATCCATCGGTCGACGGCGGCCGGCTCGGTGACGTGCAACGGGAAGCCGAGTGCGTTGGTGGCGCCCTCAGTCGGCTCGCCACTGAGCCCGTTGTTGATCAGCTGGGCCGCCGCATACCCCAGCAGGATCAGGGCGAGTGGGAGCCAGGCCAGCAGAACTTGTGAGACGAAACGCGAGCGGGCGGGGCGAGCGCCCATCAGGTCGCAATCCGGTGCCGGTCGGGCCGCTCGATCTGTTCCACGCACGGTGGATACCCCGTGCCGGCCGGATGAAAACGAGTGGAATGCCGGTCACACCACGCTGAAACCCGCGGGCAGCGGCGTCCGTCCGGTCAGCGCCAGCAGCAGCCGCTCGCCGTCACCCCTGGCGGTGGCCACCGCGGTGGCGAGTCGCAGCGCGTCGGCGACGGCCTCCGTGGGCGGGGACACCTGTCGTCCGCAGGCCGCCGCGATGTCCAGTGTGTGCACGGTGAGCTCGAAGGTCCTGGTGGGCAGATAGGACCTCAACCGCATACCCCCGGCGAGGGTCTCGATCAACGGATCGCCGTCGACCGCGTCCAGCGCCCGGCCGGCTTCCCAGAGCAGTTGTCGAACGGTGTCCGCGGGGTGCGTGCCCAGCGCCACCCCCGCCTGCCGCCCCCTTTCGGCCACCCCTGCGGGGTCCGCACCGACCTGCACCACGACCCACTCGTAGTAGGCGACAGCGGACGCGACCGCCTCCGTGGGGGCCGGACGCTGCAGATAGGTGATCAGGGTCGTCAGCGATCGGCTGGTGTGGCCGACCAGGGCGCGCAGGTCCCATTCGCCCAGACCTGGACCGTCCCAGGCGGTGTCGGGGATGCGATCCACGATGTCGGCGAAGCACTGGGCGGCATCGGCGAAGGTGCGGCGGGGTTCGATGGACACCGGCAGATTATCGGTCACAACGGTGCGGATCGGAGTTGCGCGGACCTATGGAGCGCTTCCGGGCGGCGGATACCGGGCCACAAGTCGGCCCGACTGCGCGATGGCCGGGCAGCTGCCGAGCCAGGACGGCGCTCGTTTCGCGGGTCGCTGACCGGGGCACGAACGGATTGCCGAGCCTCGGAACCAGGATCAACGATCTTGATGCTCCGATGTGATCGCGTCGTCGCTCGACCTTCCATCGGAGTCGGTACCGCCTGCCGGGCGGACGCCAAGGTGGAGCAGCACCGCCATGACACGGCGGTTGTGGTCGGCAGTCTCGGCTATTCCGAGCTTGGCGAGCACCCGCCCGATGTGAGCCTCCACCGTCCGTTCGCTGAGCCACAGTCGCTTGGCGATGCCGGCATTGGTCAGTCCTTGAGCCATCAGAGCCAGTACCACGTGCTCGCGCTCCGTCAGTCGCGAGACAGTGCTGCGCCCGTCCGCCCGGTGCAGCAGGGCGGCCACCACCTGGGGATCCAGGGCGGACCCTCCGCCGGCGACGCGCGCGACCGAGGAAAGGAAGTCCGATACCTCCAGCACGCGGTCCTTGAGCAGATAGCCGAAGCCTCCAAGCCCGATCAGGCCGACGCTGTGGGCAGTTTCGATGTGCTGGGACAGCAGGAGCACACCGATGTGGGGACGAAATGATTTGAGTGCGGCTGCCGCCCGAGCACCTTCATCGGTGAAGGTCGGTGGCAGTCGGACATCGAGGATGACAACATCGGGTAACAGCCGGAGGACCGCCTCCTCGAGGCCGTCGCAGCTACCGGCCGCCCACACGACATCGTGTCCGGCATCGCGGAAGACCCCGATCAGGCCCTCTCGAAGCAGGGCCTGATCCTCCACCAGCATCAGCCGCATGGCAGCTCGGCGGTCAGTTGGGTGCCATGACGATCGGAGGCAATCCGTAGTTCTCCGCCGACGGCGGCTACCCGGTCGGCCAGTCCGGCCAACCCTGACCCGGCTCGGACGGTCGCACCGCCGATGCCGTCGTCGGCCACCGAGATGAACAGCGAACCGTGATGGTGGACTGCGCGGATCGTCGCGGCCGACGCATCGGCGTGTTTGATGACGTTGGTCAAACCCTCGCACGCGACGAAGTAGGCGGCCGTTTCGACGGTACGTTCGGCGCGCTCGAACCCGGCGTCAACGATGACGGGGATCGGCGAGCGCGATGCCAGCTCTCGGAGAGCAGCAGCAATCCCGCCGTCGAGCTGCGGAGGCGGTAGTGCGTTGGTCAGGTTGCGGAGATCTTCTATCGTCGTGGCCAGGTCGTCGACCGCACCATCGATCAGGTCGGCGTCCGGTGCCCTTCCCGCGACCCGGAGCCTGCTCTCCAGCCGGCGCAGGGAAATCCCGACCGTCACCAGACGTTGTTGAGCGCCGTCGTGAAGGTCGCGCTGGATGCGTCGTCGCTCCTCGTCGGCCGACTGCGCGATCCGAGCACGCGAGAGGTCGAGCTCGTCGAGCCGACGAGTCAGTTCCACGCCCAGGCGGGCAACCTGAAGGGCCAGCCGCGCATGCTCGGCGAGTTGGCGGACCCGTGTGCGCCGGGCAGGATCACCGTGGTCGGTGAACTGCACGACCGCCTCGGGCACACCGAGTCGCTCGATACGGACCACGGCCAGTTCCGGATCGGTGTCGGCCGGGCGCCCCCGGAGGTCGACGAAGCCGCCGTGCGCCGGCAGGTAGAGAAGTACCCGTAGCCCCGGATCGCGGAGTGCCTCGGCGAGCACCTGCTGTACGCGGTCGGGCTGTTCGGTCCCGGCGCGGAGACCTTCGAGGAAGGCGTCGAGCCGGAGCCGTGCATGCAGGGCGTCTCGGTCGAACCGCCGATCCACCATTCGCTGGACAGTTCGTAGAACCGGCCGAAAGGCGGCCGCCGCCGCAAGGGTCGACAGGGCCACCACCACCGGCGACGACCAGGACCGTCCGGCGAGCGTTCCCAGCAGCACGGTGATGCTGGCGTAAACAGCTACTGCAACGACGGTGACACCCGCATAGGCGACGGTGCGCCCGATGATGCGATCAACATCGAAAAGCCGGTACCGCAGCACCGAAGCGCCGAATGCCAGTGCGCAGCCGACCAGGACGATCGGGGAGATGGCCCTGACCAGCGGCGATGAATCCCACCGGACGATGGCCACGGGAAGAAGGACGACCAGACACACGCCGGCCAGTGCGACCCACTTGAGTTGTTGGCGCGCAACCGCGTCGCCGCACCGGAAACGCATCACCAGCGAAACCAGCGCGCCGATGGCAGCAGCCGACAACAGGAGGCCGCCGGTCAGGGCCATCTGTTGACCCGGGAGCCAGTTGACCGCGTAGCGGTTGCTCTCACCGGTCAGCACGTCGACCGACGCAGGACTGACCCACCAGCCGAAAGCATAAAGGCCGGTACCGATCAAACTGGTGCACAGCACAATTCGCCAGGCAGGCCCCAACAGCCTTCCCGTGGGGGTGTAGAGCAGGACGAGCACCCACATCAGGGCGCCGAAACACCAGCTCACGAGTCCGATCCACAGCATCAGGTGACCGCCGCCCCAGCCGGCTTCGACGGCCCGAATCGCCCAGCTCAGTGCAAAGTCGGCCATGAGCGCACCCTGTAGACCGCCGAGGCACAGAATCCAGCCCACCGGATGGCGCGGCAGCTGCAGCACGATCAAGGCGCCGACAGCACTGAGGGCGACGTTGTAGAGCGCAAAGAGCGAAGTGTCGAGCCAAGGAGCAAGGCCCCAGGACAGCACGACGGTCGTGGTCTCGGCGGCCATGGTCAGCCCAAAGCAGACCAACGCCCAGAACCCGGACCGGGTGAGTCCCACATGCTCATCGTCCGCCCTCAGCGCCTTCACGGCATCAGTGCCAGCACTGCACCGGAAGGTGGTGCTAGCGCCGACGCGGCAAGGTCGCCCCGGCTCTTAGCGTTCGTGAGCCCTCCGACGGAAGGAATCCCGTGACCAGCGATCTCACGTCCGTTCGAGCAGATTCGTGGCCGGCCGAGCGAAGTCCTCGACCGCTCCGGTTGCTGGTGCCCGGTGTCGCAGCGGTCCTCTTCGCCGGCGTGCAGCTTCAAGCCGGCCTCGTGACCGCCTCGTACCGGGAGATCTCGCCGGTAGCCACGGACCGATTGAACTTCCCATATTCCGGATCGATGGCCGTTGTCATGTCCCTGGGCTGGGGACTGGCCCAAGCCCTGTTCGTCGTCAGCCTGATCGGTTTCGCCCGCAGCGGTGCGACCGGGACCAGCCGAATCGGCCGTTTCGGCTCGTGGGTCGTGGTCGCCGGGGGCGTGGTGTTCGTCGCCGCTCAGGTGCTCAGCGCGATCCTTGGCAATGCCCGAGCTGACGATCAGGCGGCGCTGGTGGCCGTTGTCCTCTTCGCCGTCGGCAGCCTGTTCAGCGCTGTTGGTTTCCTGCTCGCCGGCGGCGCGGTTCTCCGCGTTCGGCGTTGGACATCGTGGCGCAGATTGACGCCTCTGGCCGTCGGAGCAAGCATGCTCTGCGTCGTCCCACTGCAGTTCACCTCTCTGCTGGCGGTCGCCGTCACGGCGTACGCGGCGACCATCCTGGCCTTCGGTGTCGCACTGCTCGCCGAGCCACGAGACCAGCCGGCATGAGTGCCGACACGGTGCAGCCACCGTCTGCATCCGTCGCAACGACAGTCGGCCGACATCGACACTCGCCCGCCATTGTGATCGGCGCCGTGATCGGTCTGACCTGGAGCGCGGCACTGCGGGGGTGGGCGGTGCAGCTGGCGGGCGAGGAGTCCTCGTTGACCTGGCAGGGCCTCGGCTCCGTCATGCTCCCGGGGGCGTTTGCCGGCGCTCTGCTCGGCTACGCAGCGGATGCTCGCGGTCGGGAAGGAGCACCACAGCGGATGGTGGTATGGGCTGCCCTGCTCCTGCTGGCCGCAATGCTCGGGTCCGCCCTTCCTGCCTTACCTACCGGAACCCCCGGCGTCGTGGTCGTCATGGTGGCCACCGGCCTGTGCATCGGTGACGTACTCACGCACTGGCGGTTCTCATTGCGCACCGTGCTGGGCGGCACCGTCGCGGCAAGCGGCACGGTCGCGATCACCATCCTGACCACCATGACCGTCCCGATCACCACGGCTCGGGGCACATGGGTGTGTCTGTTCGCGATATCGCTCGTGCTGGTGCTCGGCCTGGCGTCCACGTTGCCGCACAAGGCGCCCCAGTTACCTGGCCCAGGCGCCACCGGCTACGTCGGCATCGGCCTGCTGTGCGGGCTGGCCTGGGCATGCGCACTGCGGAGCTTCATGGCTGCGATCGCCGGACCGGAGTCGCAGGTCGCCTGGCTGAACACGGTCGTCTGGATCCTGCTGATGGGGGCGATCGCCGGTGCACTGCTGGGCCGGGCGGAATACCGCCGCTCGATGGGAAGCCCGCGGCCGGCGCTCACTGCTGCGCCGCTGCTCTTCGCCGGCGTTCTGCTCCCTGGGCTGATGAACCCGACAAGCATGTTCGAAGCCGGCATCGGTGGCGGAGCTCTCGGCGTGCCGCTGTTGGGAATGGCCGGGGCGTACGGCCTTGCGGGGACGCGAACCTGGGCCAGGGCAGTATGCGGATCGCTGTTCCTCGCCGGAATGGTCTTGTGGGTGATGGTGGCGCCCGCCGTCGGTGGCGGCACGTTTGCACTGAACACCGCACGCGGACTATGGGCGACGATCCTCTTTCTCGGGTTGCTCATCACGCTCGCGCTGGCGGCGACAATCCCACTTCGCGCCGTACCCGAGCGTTGCGCACCGGTGTAAAACCCGTGACACAGAAGGAGAATTGGACATGAGAACGAAAGCCTGTCGCTCGATGGTCGGCACTCATGACACCACAGTGGTCGTCGCAGTGGTCGTCGCACTGATCGTCGGACTGGTGTCGCTGGTGTTGCCGCCGCCGGTCGCTTCGGCGTCGTCGACCGAGCCGCACGGCTCCCAGCATCGATCCGATCGGTTTCTACTGGCACTTGGTGACTCGATCAGTTTCGGATTTCAGGGTTCGAAGGTAACGGATCCACCGGACCCGGCGCGGTTCACGACCGGCTACGTCGATGTGCTCGGTGGCCGAGATCGTTCACTCGACATTCACAACTACGGCTGTCCCGGTGAAACGACGACAACATTCATCAACGGCGAGTGCCCGTGGCGCCTATCAGGTCTGGCCCTGCACGAGGCCTACGGAGGGAGCCAACTGACCGCCGCCCTGGCCTTTCTCCGGGCAAACCGGAATCGCACCGGAACCATCACCCTCGCTTTGTGGGGCAATGACATCCTGGCATTGAGCAGCGCCTGCGGCGGAGATCTGGGGTGCGTGTCTGTCAAGGCTCCGGCGGCGATAGACGCATTCACCCGCAGTTTGAGGACGATCCTTCGAAGTCTTCGATCTGCAGCTCCGTCCGCTGACATCGCAGTCCTCGCAGCGACCCACGCATTTCCGCCACCCTCGCCCGAGATCGATGGCCTCTACAACGCTCTGAACGCAGCCGTAGCACATACCACTACGACCGCTCGAGCCCGCTTCGCCGATACGCGAGCGGTTTTCAACCCATCCGAGGAGAGCGCACGCGCAACGGCGATTTGTCGCTACACGTTGGCTTGCGCCACAAGCGGGGCCGATGCCCACCCTTCGGACTCCGGCTACGTCGTGATCGCAGACGCATTCACTGCGGCGGCGCCCAAGTTGCGACCGTGCGTGAGGGGGCATTGATCACTTCCGCGGTCGGCGATGCACAAAGCAGTCCGCCGTGGCGTCCCGTCGACGGCTTCTCACCCGTGCGACCACGCGGCCAGCGGTCGGCGCGCGCCGCCGACCATCAGGGGTTTGCAGCTTCCGCAACCGCCGTGCTGTACTCCGCGGGTGGTTCAGTAGCGGCAGCCACTTCTCTCTGGTGAGGAGTGCGCATGTACCTGCACACCGAATTGCTCATCGACGACATTCTCCCGACGAGCCGGATCCTGCGGCGCGAACGCACTGGAAGGCTGGGCGTGAACTGGGGATCGGTACTGCCGATCCCGACGACCAACGCCGAGCAGTTCCCCGAGGTCAAGAAGCTGCTCGACAAGGGGCTGCAGAGCATCCAGTTCACCTTCAGCGCGGACAATCTCAGCGAGGCAGGCAAGCTCTACCGCGGCGCATCGCCGTCGAATGACGGCACCGAGCTGAGCACCGCCATCATGCCGGAGGGTGTTCCGATCAAGATCGCGCCGGAGCGGCGCGAGGAGTTCTCCCCCGGCCTGGATCCCGAGCTGTTGGCGCTGATCCAGGCGACCGCCGAGGTGGAGCTCAAGCACGCCGACCAGCCCTCCTCGAACTGACTCCGGGCGGGCGCGGCCGCTGATCCGCAGGACGTCCGTGCCGGGTCACCTCACGGTGACCCGGCACGACCCCAATCTCGCACGACACCGACCTGGCACGACACCGACCTGGCACGGCACGGCACCAGGGATGGCCCGATCAGCTGGTGATGTCCTTGTTGCCGAACCTGGCCCACGCAGCGGCCAGGAAGATCACCGTGTACAGCCCGGCGCTCAGCACGCCGGAGGAGATCTGACCCGTCGAGATCGGGTCACGGAGGAAGTCGCCGAACGCGAGCCAGTACTGCGTTGGCAGGTACGGGTGGATCGCCGACAGCTGGGACACCGAGCCGAGGATCTGGCTGATCACCGCCACGCCGACGACGGCGATGGTGGCGCCGATGGGCTGCTCGGTGAGCGTCGACACGAACAGGCCGATCGCGGCCAGCGCAGCAAGGCAGATCACCAGGTAACCGCAGACGAGCAACAGCCGCCACAGCCCCACGGCAGTCGAGACCTGCGTCCCGGACAGCAATGTCACCGGGCCGGCACCGAACAGCGCCAGGCCGAGACCGACACCGACGACCGCGATCAGCAGCACCGCCGCGACAGTGAAGATGAGCACGCCCAGGTACTTGACGGCGAGCAGTCGGGTGCGTTGCACGGGTCGTGCCAGCAGGTACCGCAACGTCCCACCGTTCGCCTCGCCGGCCACCGCATCACCGGAGATGGCGGCCACCGCGAGCGGCAGGAACAGCGGCATCTCGACCGTCAGGGCGGCGAGCCCGACGAACAACCCGTTGTTGGTGGCCTGGCCGATGAAGCCGCCGTCGCCACCCCCCCGGCGCGGGCCGCTGTAGTAGACCGCGACGGCGATGATGACAGGTACCGCCGCGAGCACCCCCATACCGGCGATCGTGCGGCGGCGGCCGAAGATCAACTTCAGTTCGGACCGGAGGAAACGGGTCGAGATCCGCCTCGACCTCGGCGCCGGAGCGGCCATCCCGTCCCGGCGTGACGCCTCAACCGCTGACACCGAAGCCCTCCCCCGTCAAGGTCACGAACACGTCTTCCAGGTTCACCTCGACCGGCCCGAAGGCGATCACCGGCACCCCGTCCCGCACCAGCGCCGGAATGATCGAATCCGCCGTGACGGCGCCGAGCAGTGCGGTGACCTCGCCCCCGGACGTGACAACGTCGGTCAGGCCCAGACCGGCCAGCGTCGTCGCCGCCAGATCCGGTCGATCCGTCCGCACCCTCGTTCGCTGCGGCGTACGGGCCCGCAAGTCGTCCAGCCGTGACTGCGCGACAAGGCGGCCGACATGCATGACGCCGACATGCGTGCAGATCTGCTCCACCTCCGACAGCAGGTGGGTGGAGAGCAATACGGTGACCCCGCCGGCCGCCAGATCGGTGACGAGCGAGCGCACCTCGCGCGTGCCCTGCGGGTCCAAGCCGTTGGTCGGCTCATCGAGGATGAGGAGCCGGCGTGGCTGCAACAACGCCGCAGCGATACCCAACCGCTGGCGCATGCCGAGCGAGTAGTTGCGGAACCGCTTACCGGCCGCCGCGCTCAGACCCACCCGGTCGAGTGCGGTCGCGATCCGCGCGGTGCACGTGGCGGGATCGGCCGTGCGGTCAGCGGAGTCCAGCCGGCGAAGATTGTCCCGGCCGGACAGATAGGGATGGAACGCGGGTCCTTCGACGAGCGCGCCGACCATCGGCAACACCCGCTGCGAATCCGCGGGGATTCGCCCACCCAGCAGCGTGCTGCTGCCCTCGGTCGGCCGGACCAGTCCGAGCAGCATCCGGATGGTGGTCGTCTTACCGGAGCCGTTGGGTCCGAGGAACCCGTAGACGGCGCCGTGCGGTACAGCGAGATCGATGTGGTCGACCGCCACCTGGCCGCCGCGGAACCGTTTGGTCAACCCGGTGGAGGTCACCGCGAAATCGTCGTTTCCGGACCCGGACATCGATGCCGACCCTAGCGGCGCGGCGGCCGGTTGGCCGGTACGCCGCACCGCGGACGGAGCGGAGACCGCCGCACCGGCCGCCGAGCTCACTGAGCGGCTGCCTTGTACAACGACTCCGGGGCGACCGCTCCGGCGAGGATGCGCCCGTCGTCGGTGATCAACACCGAGAAAAGGGCGGACTGGAGCAACCGTCCGCTCCCCCATTCGCCGCTGACCGCCGGCAGGGATCCGACGATGGCGCCGAGGTTGCGTGCGGCGCCGGGTGTTTCCGGTTGACCGGCGTCGCCGTCAGGGTCCGCGCTCTCGGCTGCCGCGCCCTCAGGAGACCGGGCCTCCGGTGCCGGCACCTCGGCCACCAGCACCGAGGTCCAGCCCTTGCCGACGATCTTCGGCTGCGCCGTCGCGGCGCGGCCGGCGTCGCCCGGCCTGCCGGGACCGGAGGTAGAGGGGCCGGAGGTAGAGGGGCCGTCCGTCTCGTCGGGCGTCGATTCGGTGACCGTCGCCCCGGGTGGAGGGGTGAACTCAAAGTTCTCGGCCGCCGGCGGCTCGAAGCTGACCTGGCTGAAGCCGACCTGGAAGGCCGGGGTCGGGGCGTCCTTCGCGAAGACCTGCACGCGCAAGGGGATGTGCTGCTCGGCGTCGATTGCGATGCGCACCGAGCCGACGAGCGAGGCGGTGTCCTTGGGCGCCAGCACGAGCTCGTATGCGGACCTGTCCGCCACCTCGACCGTGCCGTCCGCCGTCACCGTTGTCGTCGGCTCGACGGCGGCCAGTGCCATGTCCGCGAGTTGTTGCGGCGTCATCACGGATTCGATCGCCTGGAGCTGCTCAGCGGCCCGACCGTCGGCGACACCGGCAGGCAGCTGGAAGTGTTCCGCCGCGTTCGAGTCGCTGTCCCACGTCCACACGTCCTGTCCGTTGCGGATCAGGTCCGACTCCCCGAGCGTCCCGAGCAGGGCGATGCGCTGCCGGTCCTCCCCGCCGTACCAGACGCGCAGGGTGTGGGTGCCCGAGACCAACGAGCTGAAGCTGGAACTGCCCTGCCCTCCCATCTGGATCGGCAGCTCAGGGAGCCCGAGCGCGGCGTCCTGGACCACGGTGCCGGACAGCGCGGTCAGCGACGCGTTCTGCATGTCGACGAGGAGTTCCGATGCGGTGCGGGGTGGCAGGGTCGGAGCGGCGTCCGCCCGCACCGCGGTGATCGACGCGGCGCCCAGCACGATCGCGACTACCGCGCCCGGTACTGCCCACCGCATCGCGGGCCGGCGGAACAAGCCCGTCCGGGCAGCTGTTTCCATGGACTTCATCTCGGACATCTGGTGATCGGACACGACACACTCATTTCCTGGCTGAATCTTTCGGCGTGCGGTCACGGCCGCGCGCCGCCCATCATGCTGCAGGCATGCTGAGAGCACCTTGAGAGTGCGGAGGGAGGGACGGCCGGTGCGCCTGCTGGTGGTGGAGGATGAGGTACGGCTCGCTCGCGCCCTGCAGAAGGGTTTGCGCTCACAGGGTTTCGCCGTCGATCTCCGTCACGACGGCGCGTCGGGGCTGGAGTCGGCACGGGACGGGGAATATGACGCCATCGTGCTGGACGTCATGCTGCCCCGGCTGTCGGGCTACGAAGTCGTCCGTGCGCTGCGGCGCGACCGGAACTGGGTACCCGTCCTGATGCTGTCGGCCAAGGACGGCGAATACGACGAGGCGGACGGTCTTGATGTCGGCGCCGACGACTACCTCACCAAGCCGTTCAGCTACGTGGTGCTCGTAGCGAGACTGCGCGCACTGCTGCGCCGCGGGGCACCGGAAAGACCGGCCGTACTGGTTGCCGGCGACCTCCGGCTCGACCCCGCCGCTCGGCTGGCCGCCCGCGGCGATACCGCGATACCGCTGACCGCGCGGGAGTTCTCGCTGCTGGAATACCTGATGCGACGGTCCGGCGAGGTGATCAGCAGGCTCGATCTGCTCGAGCATGTCTGGGAGGCGCACGGCACCGGTGAGGCGAATGTCGTCGAGGTCTACATCGGCTACCTGCGGCGCAAGATCGACGCGCCGTTCGGTCGGGCGGCGGTGACGACGGTGCGCGGCGTGGGGTACCGGCTGGAAGCCGACGGTGGCTGACGGTGACCGATACCGGCCGACGAAGGCTCAGCCTGCGCGTGCGATTGCTGCTGGTGAGCACGGTCGCGCTGGCCGTCGGACTGGCCATCGGCGTGTTCGCGCTGACCGCGGTCCTCCGGTTCGGCCTTGTCCGGGCCACCGATGACGCAGCACGGAAGGCGGCCGACGGTGTCGCCGCGCTGGTCGACGAGGGCCGGCTGCCGGACCCGATCCCGTCGGGGGCCACCACCGTGGTGCAGGTCGTGGACGAGCAGGGGCGGGTGCTCGCCGCCTCCGCCGGCACGGATCGATTGGTCGCGGCGCTGCGCCCGGCGGAGCTGACGGCGGCGCTGGACGGTCCGCAGACGGTCTCCGGTGCGTCGTTCGGCGTGCTCGGCCCGATGCGAGTGGTGGCCCGGCCGGCCGGACCGGATACCGCACCGCGGTTCGTCATCGCGGGCGTGCCGTCCGGTGACATCGATGATGCGGTGCGTATCGCGCGCACCGCGCTGATCGCCGGGTACGCGGTGCTGCTCGCGGCGCTGGCCGCTGTGGCCTGGCGGTTGATCGGAGCCACCCTGCGCCCCGTCGAGGCGCTGCGGTCCGGTGCCGAGAAGATCACCGGGACCGGCTCGGCGGACACCCTTCCGGTCCCGTCCTCTGCGGACGAGATCCGCCGGCTGGCCATCACGTTGAACGGCATGCTGGGCCGGCTCGCTTCCTCCAGGAGGCGCCAGCGCGCGTTCGTGGCCGACGCCGCGCACGAGCTGCGGTCGCCGTTGGCCAGCCTCCGCACCCAGCTGGACGTCGCGCTGGTCACCGGCACCGAGCCGGACACCGCCGATCTGCTGGCCGAGGTCGACCGGCTCACCTCATTGGTCGACGACCTGCTCATCCTCGCCCGGGCCGATGACGCCGCCCCGCCCGAAACCGGCGTCGTCGACGTCACCGCGCTCGCCGACGAGGTGGTCGGGCGATACACGGACGCCCGGGTGCCGGTCAACCGGCTCCCGTCGGACGAGGCCCGCGCCGAGGCGAACCCGGGTGCACTGACCAGGGTGCTCGCCAACGTCATCGACAATGCTGTCCGCTACGCGTCCTCAGGGGTGACCGTGGCTGTTCGTCACACACCCGACGGCGTCCGGCTCGAGGTCGGTGACGACGGTCCGGGGATCCCGGAGGCCGACAGGGCGAGGGTGTTCGAACGGTTCACCCGCCTGCACGACGCCCGCGACCGGGACACCGGCGGCAGCGGGTTGGGTCTGGCGATCGTCGCCGAACTGCTCAGACAGCAGGGCGGATCGGTGCAGCTGGACCCAGCGCATCCGGGCGCGGACCCGCCCGGCCTGATGGTTTCGATCCTGCTGCCGGCAGCTCCGGCAGCGCTGTCGGAGCTGCCGGGACAGGCTGCGCCGCAGCAAGTGCGCGCTGACCCAGAGCAGCTGCGGCAGCGCGGATCTCGGCGCAGCTGACGATCCGGTACGGCACCGGGATGCCGGCGAGTTGCTCGGCGTACCAGATCGGATTGCTGGTACTGCCGACCAGCCTGGTGGCGGACTCGCCGGCCGGTTCCGCCCGGCCCAGGGATCGGGGCAGCCGGGGCTGCACCTGGTGGAACGGCGCCTCGATGAGCACCTCGGCCTCGTACTCCCAGCCGACCGCCAAGTGCTCCTCGAGCATCGACACCGGGTCCATGTCAGGCGGTGGAGCGACTGTGCCGCCAAGGATCTCGACGGAGCGAACCCGGTCGATCCGGTAGGCGCGCCTGGCATCCGCCGCGCGTGATCGGCAGAGCAGATACCAGCGGCCGTGACGAACGACGACCGCCCATGGGTCGACCTCCGCCGTCCATTCGGAGCCGGCCTCGGAGCGGTACTCCAACCGGACCGGCCGGCGGCTCGCACACGCCTGGACCAGGCCGGTGGTGATCGCGGGATCGGGGCGGGCGGCGGCCCGGTCGGGGGCCGGTGACGTGGTCCGGCGGACCGCCTCGACCTGTGCCGCCACCGACTCGGGCAATGCGCGGACGATCTTTCCGAGCGCACCGCCGACCGGGCCTGTCGGATCCGCCGCATCATGGTGACCATCCAGGACGGCCATGACGAGGCCGAGAGCCTCGGCTGCGCTGAACATCAGCGGCGGCAACCGGACACCCCTGCCGAGCCGGTAGCCGCCGTAGCGCCCGCGGACCGACTCGATGGGGATACCGGCTTCGCGAAGAATCCCGACGTACCGCCGCGCCGCCCGCTCGGAGATGCCGAGCCGGTCGGCCAATCGATCCGCGGTGATGCCGGGGCTGCTCTGAACCATCTCCAGTGCGAGCAGGGCGCGTGCCGTCGGACTCGCGTCGAATTTGACCACAAGTTCCTCCGCAATCCGGAAGCGAAACGACCGGAACTGACCCTAGCCTCCTCGGAATGACCAACGACATCGCTCTCACCACTTCCGTGACCGAGCCGTCGATGACGGCCGGCGAGATCGAGATGCTCCGCTTCGATCTCGACCGCTCCAGAGCCCAATTCGCCTGGAAGGTCAGCGGTCTCGATGCCGACGCGCTGAACAGGCCACACCCGCCGTCCTCGATGACGCTCGGCGGGCTGATCAAGCACCTGGCTTTCGTGGACGACTGGACCGTCGTCCGGCTGACCGGCCGGGTGCAGGACATGCCGGCCCCCTGGCGGTCGGTCGACTGGGATGCCGATCCGGAGTACCCGTGGCAATCGGCCGCAGCCGACTCCCCTGAGGAGCTGTACCGGTTGTGGAGCGAGGCCGCGGCGCGGTGCCGTGCCGCGGTCGACGAGGTCGCCGCCGAAGGGGGGCTCGACCGGCCAGTCCGGTTCACCTTCAACCCGGAATTCGAGCCCAACGCCCGGCGGGTGCTGACCGACCTGCACGACGAATACGCCCGGCACGTCGGCCACGCCGACCTGTTCCGCGAGGCCATCGACGGCCTTGTGGGAGAGGACCCGCCGCAGCAGTGAGCGACTCGAGCGATGCGCTCGGCCGGCGGGTCAGCCCAGGAACGCCCAGTTGCAGCGGTTCGAGGTGAACGCGTAGTCGTCGGGGTCGATGGCAACCACTCCCGGCCCGATCCCGTTCGCGATGATCTCCCCCATCGTTCCCGACGTGCCGGACAGCCTGGCCCAGTAGCAATCAGGGCTCGTGTTGCGGTAGCTGCCGGGACGCACCTGGGCGCCGATGAACCAGTCACCGTCAGCGATGGTCACGTCAGAAAGGGCCGGGTCGACGGCGATGAGGGTCGGATCGGCGGCGGTATCAGCGGTGTCGACTGTCCCGGGAGCGACCGTCACGGTGACGGTGGGCGGGACCACGGCGACGGCGCCGGTGCTGCTGCGGCCGGCGACGGCCCCCACCGCGATCCCGGCGACGAACAGCAGCAGCCCGGCCGAGCAGGCGACGAGCAGTCGGCGGCGACGATCGGATCGGATCGGGATCGGCGGAGGTCGGGATTCACGGCGCCGCTCGTCAAGGGTCGGAGCGGATCCGAGCTGATCGCTGTACATCACGCTTCCTTTGTGATTCGTCCTCGGGCGTCCGGCAGAGCGGGTACCGCTGACCGGTCGACCGGGCCGGCGCCGTCGGAGATGGGACGGACCGCATGCGGTTTCATGTCGCAGATCTGCCCCCTGACCTGCGGTCACCCCTGAAAGGGGATGCTGATCCACAGATCGGGGATGGGCGGCGGCGGGTGGCCGTGACGGACAGCCATCTGCCTTCGCCCGATCGGTTCGACTCTGGACTCGCCGTCCGTTGCGTGCTGTTACGCGTGCCCGCTGTGCTTGGGTCGGCCCATGCGAGTTCACCGGGGTCATCTGTTCCATCTCACCGGACGGCCGTCCGTCAGCGACAGCGCAGATGCACTGGTGTCCGTCCCTGATGGCGCCCTGGCCGTTGATGCGGCCGGCCGGATCATCTATTCCGGCAGCTATGACGACCTACCGGGGGACCTCGCGGGCTGGACGGTTCGCGATCATCGCCCCGGATTCCTGCTGCCGGGTTTCGTCGACACCCATGTGCATTTCCCGCAGACCTACAGCGGTGACGCGTACGGCGGCGGCCAGCTGCTGGAATGGCTCAACCTGTGCATGTTCCCCGCGGAATCCCGTTTTGCCGACGCCGCGTTCGCCGCGCGCGCAGCCGCCGATTTCTGCGATCGAAGGATCGCGGCCGGCACAACCTCGGCCGTGGTGTTCGGATCAGCGTTCCCCCACGCGCAGGATGCATTGTTCGCCGAAACCCACCGCCGCGGTCTGCGGATCGTCAGCGGGCGCGGCATCCAGACGGTCGGACCTGATTCCGCGCGCGCCCTGGTGACCAGTGAGCAGGACGCCATCCGGCTCACCGCCGAGGAGATCGACCGCTGGCATGCGGCCGACACCGGTGATCCGGCAACAGCATTGCTGCAGGTTGCCATCGTTCCCAGGTTCTCGTTGTCGGTGACCGCCGAAACGCTGCGGAATCTCGGCGAGCTGTACGACAAGGTGCGCGACAGTGGCGTCTATTTCCACAGCCACCTCAACGAGAACAACCGGCCCGGGACGGGTGAGGTGGCAACCACCAAGAGTGTTTACCAGGTCGATTCCTACCTGGACACCTACGACGGCAAATTCCTGCCGGGCTCGACCGTGGGCGGGTCGACCCTGCTGGGCCGCCGGAGCATTCTGGCGCACAGTGTGCACTGCCAGGACAGGGAGCTGGGAAGAATGGCGGAGACCGCCAGCTCCATCTCGCATTGCCCGGTTTCCCAGCAATTCCTCGGATCGGGAACGATGCCGTGGAAGAAGACGGTCGCGTCCGGCGTCACGATCTCCGTCGGGACCGATTTCGGTGGCGGCGACGAATGGCTCGTACCGCAGGTGCTGGCCGACGCTTTCAAGGTTCACATCTCCGAGCCGGGCGATGCGGGGGTCTCTCTGCATCCGGCCCAACTGCTCTTCCTCGGAACGGTGGGCGGTGCCCGCGCCCTGGACATGGAAGACCGCATAGGAAATCTGGATGCCGGCAGGGAGGCCGATTTCCTCGTCGTCGATCCCCGAGGGTGGCCACCGCTCGACGGGGCGATCAACCACGGTGCCCGATCCGACGACCCGGAACTGGCCAGGGATCAGACGCTGTTCGGATTGCTGATGAGCATGCGGGAGCCGGCCATCACCGAGGTCTACGTGCAGGGTCGACGCATCGACGGGTCCTGATCCTGCGCGGCAATTCGAGGAGCACGGCATGAGTCCGCAGGCCATCGCTGTCACGGTGTACCACCGGATCGGCGACCGTGAGGCCTTTCTCCGCTGGAGCCGATGCCTGTTCGAGGCCGCGGCCCGTTGTGCCGGGTTCCGGGACAGCAGCGGCGACGGCGGCGATTCGCCCGGCCTGGACTGGGCCACAGCGGTGACTTTCGACTCCGAGGAGGCACTGCACCGCTGGCTCGACTCCGCCGAGCGGCGCGCCCTGCTCTCGACGGCGACATCGTCCGGTTTCCCGCGGTGCTGCCCCGACATCGTCATCGTCGACCGCAGTGCGCCGCCGACCGGAGTCGGCCTGTTCCGGCACGCCGTCAGCCCCGAGCGGACGGCCGATTTCCTCGCCACCCAGCAACAGCTCGTCCGGCTCAGCGCAGCCTTCTCCGGGTTCGAGGGCGGTGCGGTGCTGGAGTCCGACGGAGTTGCGGGACAATGGATCTCGATCCTCCGTTTCCGCACCGATCACCAGCTCCAGTCGTGGCTGAACTCCGAGCAACGGTGCAGCGCGCTGCCAGAACTCCGTTCGCAACTGACCGAGGACTTCGCGGTCATCACCCACAGCACGCCCTTCGGCTCGATCCTTCGCGTCCAGGACGGAACCACGACGGTGACGCCGAACTGGAAGACGGCGATGCTCGTCCTGATGGTCCTCTACCCGACGGTGATGACGCTGTCCCGCTTCCTCGGACCGGTGCTGACCGACCTGGGAAGTCCCGAGTGGCTGGGCATGTGGTTGAGCCAGATCGTCAGCGTCGGGCTGATGACGTGGTTCCTGATGCCCGTGGTCACCGGATGGTTCCGCCGTTGGCTCGATCCCGTCGAGGGCGCAGGCCTCGGGGTCAGTGTCCGCGGGGCGTCCGTCGTCGCGGTGGTCTATGCCGCCACCCTCGCGCTGTTCGCCTCGGTGACCTGGCTGCAGTTCTGGGACTACCCGGGCTGAGAGATCCGTCCCGGACCCGGTCCACCGGAACCCTCGACGGAATAGGGTCGGCGCTCATACTGACGGATCGACCTCGTGTTGGGAGCGGATCACATGCCGGAACAGGTCGCCACGGTCGACGACTACCTTCTGCATTTCTCCGACGATGTCCGGGCGATCCTGCAGGAACTGCGCCGGCGGCTCAGGGCGATCACCCCCGGCACCGGTGAGGCAATCCGGTACAACATGCCCACGATCACCCTGAACGGTCGGTCCCTCGTCCACTTCGCCGGCTGGAAACACCATGTCGCCCTGTACCCGGTGCCGGACGGTGATCCACAGTTCGAGCGGGACATCGCCCCCTACAGATCGGGGAAGAGCACGGTGAAGTTCCCCTACAGCTCGCCGATGCCCTACGAACTGATCGAGCGCATGGTGACACTGCTGATCGCGGATTCGGCGGCACCTCCCGGATGAGGAACGCCGAAATCTGCACCCTACGTAGCTGGCGTCGCGACGTTCCGTGACGCACAGTGGGGAAAGCGGCTGTCAGCAGCGATGATGGTTGCAGCACACCTGCCGTTCAGAAGGGCCCTGATGACCACGTCCGTGCGGGAACTGATGGGCCCTCCGGCACCATCGGTGCATCGCGTGGAATCGGTGGTCACGGCCGCCCGTCGGCTGCGGGCCCACGCGGCGGTCGCTGTGCCGGTGTGCGGTGACAACGGCGAGTACGTAGGGATGCTGACCTCGAAGGACATCATCGACCGGTGCGTCGCCGACGGCCGGGATCCACGGACGATGTCAGCGGGCGAGCTGATCACCGCCCCCGGTCCGACTGTCCACCCTGAGGACGACGCCGGTTCGACCGTCCTCGACTTGATCCTCGGCCAGCCGGTCCCCATGCTGCCGGTGGTCAAGGACGGCCTGCTGGTCGGTCTGATCACCTTGGACGCCATTGCGGCGCATCTCGTCGACACCATCGTCGACGACGACGATCTCGAACTCGGGGATCGCGACTGGTGGCCACCGAACTGACGCCCGGATTGGCCACCGTCAGCGCTTGATCCGGGACAGCAGGTGGTCGACATCGGTCGGCCGGAACGGCAGCTTGCGGTCGTCGACGACCTGTGCGGCGAGGTCACGTAATTTGCGGTTGTTGTCCTGGCTCGCCCGGGTCAGCAGCTGGAACGCCTGCGTGGCGGCCAGCCGGTAGGTCGTCATGAGGATCCCGGTGGCGGTTCCGATGGTCCTGTTGCTGTCCAGCGCGGTGCGCAACTGGCCCGCCCTCGCCCTGGCCTGCTCGACCTCCGCCTCACGGACCCGGTTGAGCTCGTAGGTGCTGCGGACCCGCGCCAGCAACTCATTCGATGCGAACGGCTTGACGATGTAGTCGTCGGCGCCGGCAATCAGGCCGTCGGTCGCGGCCTCGGGGCCGCCACGCGCGGTCAACACGATGATCGGCAACCGCGCGGTCGCCGGGTCCGCCCGCAACGCGGCCACCAGCTCGAGCCCGCTACTGCCGGGCAGCATCACATCGGTGACGATGAGGTCCGCTGCGGCCGTTCCGGTCTCGCCGATCAGCGCAGCCGCCGACTCGGCGTCGCCGACCGCCGTCACCCGCCAGCCGTCGTTCGCGATCAGTCCGGTCAGGTAGCTGCGCAGGTCCTCGTCGTCCTCGATGAGCAACAGGTGCGGCACCTCGGCGGGCGGATCGGCGACGACAGCAGCACTCACCGGGCCGGCGGTCTCCCCCGCGGCGTCCGGCGTCTCGCCGGCCGACGAGCCGGAATGCTCGGCCTCGGGCATCGACGGCGCCGGTGACAACTCGTCGATCGGGGCGCCCCTCGGCACCGTGACGGTGAACGTGGTGCCCTGTCCGGGCTTGCTGCTGACCTGTACGTGTCCCTCGTGGGCATGGACGAGGTCCGACACCAAGGCCAGCCCGATCCCCGCCCCACCGAGGGCGCCGCCGGCCGGCGAGCGGTAGAAGCGGTCGAAGACCCTGCTCTGCTCATCGGGGGCGATGCCCATTCCGGTGTCCGCCACGGTCAGCACCACGGTGCTGTCGCTCGCCGTGATCCGAACGGTCACCCCGCCCGAGGCGGTGAACTTGACCGCGTTGGCGACCAGGTTCGTCACGATCGTCGACCACATACCGACGTCGACCAGCGCCATCGTCGGTCCTGGCACCTCGACATCAAGGTGCAGACCGGCGTGCTCGGTGGCGGAGCGGAACATGCTGGCCGTCTCGGTGGTCACTTTGGCCAGGTCGACCGACTGCCGTTGTGGCGACAGCGATCCGGCTTCGGCCTGAGCGAAGTCCAGCAGCGCGTCGACGATGCGGCGCAGCCGCTGAGCCGCCCGCACGGCAGCCTCCACATGCTCGCGTTGGCCGGAGTCGAGCGCATCCACCGGGCTCAGGAGGTCCTGCAACGGCGCGAGCATCAGGGTCAGCGGCGTGCGCAACTCGTGGCTGACGTTCTGGAAGAACTCCATCTTGACCAGGTCCAGGTCGGTGAGCAGCTGGACCTGACGGCGTTCGGTCTCGTAGGCCTTCGCATCCTGCAGTGCGCTGCCGATCTGCAGGCCGATGAGAATGAGGAACGAGCGGTACTCCTCGTCGAGCGGGCGGTAGGGATTCACCCCGAGCACCATCACCCCGATCGGCCGGGTTCCCAGTGCGACGGTCAACGGCAGGACCATCGCCTCGTCGGCGATCAGCGGGCCGATCGGCCCAGGCGCAATGGAGCCGTTCATCCGCTGCCGCAGGTCGGTGAGCAGCTCAGGGTGTCCGTTCCGCATGACCCGGGCGATCGTCTCGGCCTCGATGGAGCCGGCGGGGACCACGGTCCCGTCCGACCAGCCGAGGTCGACCCCGTAGGAGCCGACCAGCCGGGTTTGCTCCCCCTCCTCGTCGGCCAGCAGGATGGCGGCGAACGGGACACTCTGCCGGGTGCCGGCCAGCACGCCCAGCAGAGCGCGGCAGGTGTCGATGGTGCTGCCCGCCCGGGTCGCCGACACGGTGCCCAGGTTCTGCATCAGCCGCAGGCGCCGCTCGCTCAGCACCTGACGGGTGGTCTCGCTGACGATGTTGGTGAAACCGACCGCCGTGCCGTGGTCGTCGAGCACCGGGTTGTAGGAGAACGTGAAGTAGCACTCCTCCGGGAAACCGTTGCGCTCGAGGATCAGCGGAAGGTCGTCGCGGGCGACCGGCTCTTTACGCGTCAGGACCTGCCGCATGAGCTCACCAATGACGTCCCACTGCTCGGGCCAGACCTCGGCGCTGGGCATCCCCAGCGCGCGGGTGTGTTTCTCCGATCCGAGGGCAGGGATGAAGGCGTCGTTGTACAGCACCGCCAGCTGCTCGCCCCAGTGCAGTGACATCGGGAAGCCGGAGTTCAGGCACACGCGGACCATCAGGCGCAGATCAGGTGACCATTCCTCCACCGGGCCGAGTGCCGTACGGGACCAATCGTGCGATCGGTATCGCGCCTTCATCTCGCCCGGACCCTCGAAGAGCGTCGGAACGTCGGCGTCCATGGACGAGATAGCTTCACCACCCGGGGTATGTCGGACCGGATCGTTCCGGCATCAGCAGCGGATGTGACGTCGCGATGAGCGACATCGACACCACATTGTGCAGGACCGGCCCATTCGACGTCCTGCCCGTCCGGCACAAGAGGGCGGCAGACCCGGCTGGCTCAGCCGGTCGAGCTGAACGTCACCACCACGGCACGGTTTCCCGGATCGGATGACGGTTCCACCAGCGGCCGCGAACTCCCGTAACCGACCACCTCGGCGATGTTCTTCGCCGGCACGTCGAGCTCCCGGAGCAACGCAGCCACCTCGGTCGCCCGCCGCGTCGACAGGTCCTTGGCGAATGCCTCGTCACCGCCCGGGGTGCCGGCGGTATGCCCGGCAACGGTGATCCGGGTGGTCGCGTCCAGTGTTCCCACACACTCGTCGAGCGCCTTCAGCGTCGCGGCCTTGTCGATCAGGGTGGGCTGGTCGGGTACGAAAAGCGCCGGCGACGGCAGGGTGCACGTCCGCGTGGCGCCCTGTTGCTCCGAGTCGATCTTGTCGTTCGGGTCGGGAACGGGCACGGGCGGGATGGTCCCGGTCCCCGGGGTGGTGCCGGTCCCGTCGAAGAAGGTCACCGAGGCGGCACCGGCCGCGGTCGCCAGCCCCTCCCAGATCGCGCGCTGGTATCCGACCTGGAGCTTGGACAACGCGTCCTGCTTGCCCGCCACCGGCGTCACGACGAACGTCACGTCACGCCCGCTGAGATCCGGAATGGCCTTGGCGGCCTTGGCTGCCTTGATGGCGTTCGGAGGTGACTCGTCGAACGCCAACTGGGTGAAGTCCAGCGCGCCGTCGGTATCCAGCAGCGGCGAGAACACCCATACCGGGCTGCCTTTCGGGGAATCGACGGCCGCAAGGCCGGCCAGTGTGGACCGGCCGGGCGACTGCGCCTGCACCTGGTTGATCTTGTCGGCGAGCTCGGTCGTGGCCGCGGCGGCGTCTCCCGTCAGGTCGACCGGTTCGGTGCTCGTCGTGCCGTCACCGGCCACCGACACCCATTCCACGCCGGACCCGGACTGCCCCAGTTCGCCCCACGCCTCGGCGATCGGCGCCGGAATCACGACATTCATCTCGTCGGCGGATCCCGCGGTGCTCACCACGCTGCCCGCCACCTTCACCGGCTCCGCCGGAGCCTCTGCGGACGAGGTCGTGCCGCCGGCCGAGGCGGCCGAGGCGTCCGATGAGGAGTCCGACGAGCAGGCGCCGAGCACCAGCAACAACGGCGCGAGACAGCCGACGGCCAGCTTGCGCACAGCACGAGGACTTGCGTCCGGGGCGTCGGATGGTCGGTTGCGGCGATATCGGAGCATGAACCAGGCTAAGACACGTGCCGCTGCGACACCGAAACGCGCAGCGTGACGGTGCCTGCGGTGCCCGGTTCATGTTGCCATGTCCCAGATTGCGCCCGGTGGGTGGACCCCGGGGTGCGTCAGCTGCGGCGGTCGCGGGTAAAGGAGAACTGGCCACGGTGGCCCGACTGTCGAGAGGGAGGTGTTGATGACTGCGGTGGGGACGTTGATCACGGGCCGGTACCGGCTGGTCCAACAGCTCGCCGTCGGCGGCATGGGATCGGTCTGGGAAGCCTGGGACGAGCTGCTGCAGCGCCCCGTCGCTGTCAAGCAGTTGCTCACCCAGCCTGGCGTCGGCCCAGACGACACGGCCCGCCTGAGGGTGATCCGCGAGGCCCGGATCACCGCACGCCTGCACCATCCGCATGCCGTCACCCTGTTTGACGTGGTCGAGCAGGACGGCCACCCGTGCCTGATCATGCAGTTCGTTCCGTCGAAGAGTCTGAGCACCGTGCTGCGCGAGACCGGCACGCTGGACATCGGTGTGGTGACCAGGATCGGAGCGGATCTCGCGTCGGCGCTCACCGCCGCGCACCGGGTGGGAATCGTCCATCGGGACGTGAAGCCCGGCAACGTCCTGATCGGCGAGGACGGCAGCGCCAAGCTGACCGACTTCGGGATCTCGCATGCAGTCGGCGATATCAGTCTCACGTCGACGGGCATCGTGACCGGAACACCGGCCTACCTTGCACCCGAGGTCGCGCGCGGTGAGCCGTCCGGTTTCCCCGCCGACGTCTTCTCGCTGGCCGCGACGATGTACGCCGCGCTGGAGGGCTTCCCGCCGTTCGGGTCCGATCCCAACCCGATGGCGCTGCTGCACAGGGTGGCGTCCGGGCGGATGCTGCCGCCCCAACAGAGCGGGCCGCTCACCCCTCTGCTGCTGCGGATGCTGTCGACCCAGCCGACCGATCGTCCGTCGATGGCCGAGGTCCTCGCCTCACTGACCAGCTCCGCCTCGGCCGGCCGGGTCGGGACCGCACCCGCGGACGGTCCCAGCGCAGAGCAGGCCACGTTCCGCCGTACGGTTGCCGAGCGCGCACCTCAGCGACCGCAGCCTCCGGCCACCCCGACCCTGGGGCTGCCGGCGGCCGCCGCGAGCACACCCGAACCCGCGGCACCGCGCCGCGCGCCGCTCGACGCCGGGAGCACCTCCGAACCTGAAGCACCGCGCCGCCGGCCGATCGCCGCCGTGATCGCGACGGTGATCGCGCTGGTGGTGGTCGCCTCCATCGTGATCGGCGTGCGGGCGCTGCGGTCCGGTGGCGACGAGCTGGCAGGTACCGACCGGGGCGCCGCGACCGGGCCGTCGACGTCCGCGGCGGCCTCGGCGCCGTCATCGTCCCCGGCGGCTTCGTCGTCAGCGGCGAGCGCCGCACCAGCGCCCGCGGTCCAGAGCACTCCCCCCGCGACGAGCGCCGCCGAAACGCCCTCGGCCACAACCACATCTGCCGACCCCGCGACCACATCTGCCGACGACACGACCGCGGAACCAAGGACGACGGCGCCCACCTCGACGAGCCGGACGTCCGAGCCGGAGCGGCCGGCGCCCGTCCCGGCCGACAGTCCACCGACAGCCGCACAGCTCGCCGCCGCGATCGCCGACTATTACGCGATCATGCCCGGCGATACCGATGCCGGCTGGGAGCGGCTGACCCCCACGTTCCAGAATGGGATCGCCCAGGACCGTGACTATTACCAGTCCTTCTGGGGCGGCGTCTCCCGGGTGACCGCCACCGACATCACCGGGAGGCCACCGAACTCCGCCGAGGCCACCATCACCTACTACTTCACCGACGGCCGGGTGTCGACCGAACGCACCGCCTACGTAGTCGTCCGGGACGGCAATTCGCTCAAGATCGACGACTCGACGGTGCTGACGGGCAATTCGTCGTAGGTCCCCGACGAATCCGGGCCGGCGTTGTAGGCGATGGCGTCGACCACGAACTCGAGGTAGGCGAAATCTCCTTCCGGTTCCGGAGCGTGCCATCGGGCTTCGCCGCGCGTGCCGATGGTCCGGGTCCCGAGCCGCCGATATCCCGCGATCGGCGTCGACCAGCGTTGCCGGACAAAGCTCTTGCCGTCGGGTGCGGCCCGGAGGCGGTCGTCGGACACGAAATCGACCAGCCGGCCGTCAGTGTCGAATGTCAGGTCCGCGGCGACCGTGTGCGCGCCGTTGGTGAACTCGCCGCGTACCCGGCACCGGTCGATCGGCCGCCAGCGCACCGGGGCGTCGACCAGTGCGCCAGGCGACAGGACGCAGAGGTCGTTGAACATGGTGACCGTTTCCGCCCGGTCCATGTCGCGTCCACTCGCGTCAACCATCGGCAGCAGCGAGCACAGCTTCACCTGCATGGTCGCGTGCGGTCCGGTGAACGCGTGCAGCACGTCGACCGGCAGCCCGAACATGGTGGCGTCCATCAGCAGTACCCGGCTGGGCACCGACCCGTAGATGTTCACCTGCTCACCGGTGAAGCTCATCCACGGCTTGCCGGGGCCTCCCCTGATCCGGCCGTGGATCCGCGCCCTGAAGTTGCCCACCCGTGGTTGTCCCACGGCGCCGCTGAGGCGGATATGGGCGGCGATCGGATCAGGCAGTGCTGCCAGGTCGGCGTCGGTCACCATCCCGTCGACGCCCGAACGGGCCAGCGCCGCCGCGCGGAGCCGGCGGTATCTCGCCCGGTACCCGAGCGGCCCTTCACAGGCGAATCCGTAGATGACGCCGACGAGCAGCAGGAGGTTCGCGCCGAGGCCGGCCTTCGCGTCCGCCCAACTGGAGATGATCAGCACCTGCGACAGGATCAGGGCGACGGCACCGAGGATCCACCACCGGCGGGTGCCCATCAGCAGCGCGACGCCGGTGGCGACCAACAGGACGGATGCGACCAACCACGCCGCGGCAGCGGCCACGGAGGGGGTGGCGGTGAGCGCCTCGACCTGCGCCCCGCCGAAACCCTTGACTGCGCCGAGCACATGAATCAGTCCGTGGAGAATGACGACAACGGCAAAGGTCCAACGCAGTGCGGTTCTCATGAGCTACTCCGGCATTTTCAAGGCGCGGCGGCTTCCCGCCACCCGTCAGCGTGCGCGCACGCCGCCCCTGCGGGTACTGCCGAAGGTCCCGCAGGAACTGCGATGTCGGCCACTCGGGCACCGTCTCGCTGTGCTGGTCATGCTGCGCGGCAGTGTCAGCCGGCGGGCGCGGGGTGCCGCGCGGTGGAGCTCTCCCGGACCATCAGCTGGAACGGCGCGATGATCTCCCTGGCCGGCAGCGGGCCCTGCGCGTTCAGCCGCTTCGCCAGCGCCGCCACCGCCAGTTGGGCGAGTTGTTGCTTGTCGGGCGCGATGGAGGTCAACGTCGGCACCGAGAACGAGCTCTGCTCGTCGTCGTCGAAACCGACCACCGCAACGTCGTCAGGAATCGTCACGCCGAGGTCGGCCAGCGCCCGCATCGCCCCATGGGCCAGCAGGTCGTTCAAGCAGAACAGCGCATCAGGCCGATGACCGGCGCGGAACATCGCACGCACCGCCTCCGCCCCGTCGTGGCGGTGGAATTCCTCGACGTCGCCGATCAGGGACTCATCGACCGCAACGCCGGCGTCGGCCATCGCCGCCCGGAAGCCGCGGAGCCTGAGTTGCGGCGTCGCGCGACGGCGATCCTGCTGGTTCCCGATCACCCCGATCCGCCGGCGTCCGGACGTCAGCAGGTGCTCGGTGGCCAGCCTGGACGCCGCCTCGTTGTCGATGGCGACGTGATCGGCGCCCGCCGCCGGGGTCACCCGCTCACCCAGCAGGACCAACGGCACGTTGTGGTCCCGCTGCTTGAGCGCCTGGTCATCCAGTGCGAGCGGGCTCAGGATGACCCCGTCGAGCAGCCGGGGACGGTTGGTGCCCACCACGAAGGCCTCGCGCTCCGGGTCACCCGCCGTCTGGTCGACCAGCACCGTCCATCCCTCGACCTCGGCCGCCGTCACGACCCAGCGGGCCAGTTCGGCGAAATAGGGTTCGTCCAGCCGTGGCACCACCATCGCGATCAGCCCGGTCCGTCCGGTGCGCAGGCTGCGGGCATGCAGATTGGGCCGGTAGTTCAATTCCTTGAGCACCGATTCCACCCGCGCCCGCATGGCGGGCGTCACCCCCGGGTACCCGTTGACCACGTTGGAGACGGTCTTCACCGACACCCCGGCCGCCTGCGCGACGTCCTTCAACCGAGATTCCGCCACGGGTCCCTCCGCATCGACACGATCGGGCGAACAGGCCGATGTACCCCTCAGTCTTCCGCATCGGGTTCTCTGGTGGACCACCCAAGCGGCCAACCGGCAGGCCTCATTGAACCGGACGGGCCTGCGGGTCCGGATTCGGGCCGTCGACAGCGGGTTCGCCGGCTGTCCACTGCACCGGATCGAGCCACAACTGACGGCCGGGAGTGACAAAACCGACCGCGTTCGGCGGCCACGCGTGATACATGATCCAGGTCTGGCCGTCGTGCTCGAACACGTAGCCGTGACCCGGGCCGGCCGCGGCCGCATTGGATTGCAGCAGCGGCTCCGGTGCCGCCACGCAGGGACCGAGCGGCCCGTCGCAGGATGCGTAACCCTGCGCGTACTGGTCGGTGTTGTACGCATTCGCGGCGTAGAAGAGAACATGATCCGTGCCGTTGACGATCATCTGCGGTGCCTCGACCAGGTCGCCTTCCCAGGCCTGTGTATTGCTCAGCAAGGCCACCGGGCGCCCGACCAGCGCGGCGGCGTCTGCGTCCAATTCCTGGCCCCAGATGTCAACCGGCTCGCCGCAGCAATTCCCGTCGTTCTTCCAGTACAGGTACAGCGAACCGTCCGCGGTGCGAATCGGGTTGGGGTCGATGGACCCACCGAGTTCGGCCTGGCACACGAACGGCTCATCGGCGTCGTCGACGAACGGCCCGGCCGGCTCTTCGGCAACCGCCCGGCCGACGCATTGCCGACCCGAGGCCTCATCGGCTGCCGTGTAGAACATCACGTAGCCGTCGCCCACCTCGATGACCTCCGGCGCCCAGGTCTTGCCCGGCAACGCCCAGCCGCCCAGTTGCGGCAGCGCGTCCTCCCCGGGCTCCCAGGAAACGAGGTCTGACGAGGTCATCGTCTGGACGTTCCGGCCTTCACCCTCGGTTGCATAGAGATAGAACGTCCCATCCGACTCGAGCAGGGCGGGATCCGGGAAGTTGATGTCGATCACCGGGTTGACGAACTCGTCCGCGGCCACGGACTGCGCTGCGGCACTGGTGCTGTCATCGGTGCCCGAGGACGCCGACGGCGCGGACGGTGGCGGTGAGGAGCCGCCGTCACCACCCCCGCAGCCGGCGACGACCGCGCACGAGAGCAGCACTCCGGCCAGACCCGTCATTGCGCCCGGCCGGAGCAACCGCCGCCGTGATGTCATTTGATGCCGCTGCGGGAGACGCCTTCGATGACGAATCGCTGGCTGATCAGGAACAGGATCAGCACCGGAAGGCTCGCGATCACGCCGCCGGCCATGATGATCGCGTAGTCGGTGGTATAGGCACTCTGCAGCGTCGACAGACCCGGCTGGATCGTGAGCCTGTCCGGGCTGAACAGCACGTACAGCGGCCACAGGAAATCATTCCAGTTCGCCAGGAAGGTGAGCAGTGCCAGCGTCGCCAACGCGGGCTTCGACAACGGGATGATGACCGTCAGGAACGTGCGCCATTTTCCCGCGCCGTCGATCATGGCGGCCTCTTCCAATTCAACCGGCAATGCGAGGAAGAATTGCCGGAGGAAGAAGACCCCGAATGCACCGGCCGCACCCGGCACGATGACCGCGGTCAGCGAGTCGAGCCAGCCGAGCTGCGAGACCAGCACATAGTTCGGGACCAGCAAGGAGATCGGCGGCACGAACAACGTGGCCAGCACGAGCGCGGTGAGCAGCTTCTTGCCGGGAAAGGCCAGTCGTGCGAGGGCGTATGCCGCCATCGAGGCCACCACCACCACCAGCACGGTCTGCGCCGTGGCTGCGATCAGCGAGTTCAGGAACCACTGGATGACCGGTGTTTGCGGAGCCCCGAGAATGGTGCTGAAACTCTCCGTCGTCGGATCACGCGGGAACAGAGTGAGATTGGGATTGACAACCTCTGCGCTCGACTTGAAAGACGTGCTGAGCATGAACAGCAGCGGAGCGAGGAAGCACAGGGCGACGAGGCCCAGCAACAGCAGGCGCCAGACGACCTTCGCGGAGATCCCCTTGCGGCTGGGTGCGGGTTCCCTTTCGACCGTCGATGCGGTCGGCGTCACCGTGCTCATGATTTCTTCACCTTGCGCTCCCGCGTGAACGTCAGCAGCAACAGGCTGACGCCGAGCAACGCAACTGTCAGCACGGTGCTCATGGCCGAAGCGCTGCCCATGTTGAACCTCCGCAGTCCCTCTTCGCCGATGAGCATGATGATCGAGCGTGTCTCACCGCCGGGTTGGCCCTGGGTGATGAGGTAGGGCTGCCCGAAGACATTCGCCGAGGCCAGGATCGTGATGGTCAGTACGAACACCATCACCGGGCGCAGACCGGGAAGTGTGACGTTCCTGAATTGCTGCCACGCGCTCGCGCGGTCCAGAGAGGCCGCCTCGTAGAGCTCCTTGGGGATGTCCTGTAGGCCGGCCAGGAAGATCACCATGTTGTACCCCGCGGTCCACCAGATCGTGGGCACGACCAGGGCGATCCAGACGTACGGAGTCGCCGTGGTGAACGGGATTCGGTCGAAACCCAGTGCGTCCAGGTAGTAGTTGACCACGCCGACATTGGGATCCAGCAGGTAGCGCCACAGCAGCCCGATGACGGCAACACCGAGCACGTAGGGCGCGAAAAACAGTGCGCGCAGTGCATTGCGGCCTTTGAACTTCTTGTTCAGCGCGATCGCCAGCATCAGCGGGATCACGATCAGCAACGGAACGGACAACACGATGAAGATGCCCGTCGCCAGCATCGCTTGCCAGAAGAGTCCGGACGTCACCGATCCGGACGTGAAGAGGTCTGTGTAATTGCGCAGTCCGACGAATGGTTTTCCGGGCAGCAGGAAATCCCATTCGTGCAGGCTGATCCACAGCCCGTAGACGATCGGGTACAGAACGAACGCACCGAACAGGACCAGGTACGGGAGAATGAAGATCAGGCTGGTTCCCAGCCCGGCCCGCTGAGCCGGGCTGGGCGCACCGATCTTGCTCTTCCGTACTTCGCGTGGCCGAGGAGGCGCCTCGGCAGCAGTGACCATGTCAGGAGCCGTACTTCGCGCGGTTGTCTTCGAGCAGCTGATCCGCCTTCGCCGCAGCGGAGTCCAGGGCCTCCTTCGGCTCTGCCTTGCCCAGGATGACCTCGTTCACCGCGAGCTCGTAGGTCGGGGTGGTGACGTCACCGATGCCGGGCACAGTGGGCGGGAAGACGGCGTTCGGCAGCTGCTGGGCGAGTGTGTTCTGCACCTCCAGCTCGGTGAACTCCGGTGATTCGCGAACGCTGTTGCGGGCCGGCACCTGGCCGGACTTCGCCCACTCGATCGACTTCTCGGAGATGAAGGCGATGAACAGCCGCGCAGCCTCCAGCTTGTTCGGATCCTTCGAGGCCTGGCTGGTGATGGTGAGGTTGTGCGAGCTCGCCCAGACGGCCGGCTTCTCACCGATGGTGGGCAGCGGGGCGGCCGCCCAGTCGAGGCCGTTGACCTTGTCCCATTCGTTCATCATCCAGATGCCGTCCCAGGTCAGCGAGTTGCGCTGCTGCCGGAATGCCTGCGCCTGCGCGTCGCTGGCGACGTTCGCGGGGCTGGCACCGGACTCGATGAACGAGGTCAACCAGTTCAGCGACTCGACCCCGGCCTCGGAGTTGAACGTCGCAGTGGTGCCCTCGGGGTTGTAGATGCTCCCACCGAACTGATTGATCAGGGACACGAACATCAGGTGCGCCGGCCAGGTTGCCGTGACCCAGAACGGCTGCTTCACTCCGCCGGGGCCCTGCAACTCCTTCACTGCCGCCATCCAGGATGCCTCGTCGGTGGGCATCTCATTGATGCCCGCCTTCTTCAGCTGACCCATATTGGCGTAGAAACCCAGTGGATGGACGTCGAGCGGAATACCGTAGCGCTGGTCCTTGTAGATCCCCGCACTCCAGACGGTCGGGTCGAAGTCGCCCTCGGTGTAGTCGAGGGCGGTCGCGACCTCGTCCAGCGGAATGATGACCTGGCGGGCGGCGTTCGTCGCCAACTGGTCGATGTGCATGGCGGCCAGATCGGGTCCGGCGCCGGCGGAGACAGCGTTGGGCACCTTCGAATAGAAGTCACCCCACTGCAGGGTGTTCATCTCCACCGTGATGTTGGGATTCGCCGCATTGAACTCCTCCACCAACTTCTTCATGAAGGGACCGTCACCACCGGTGAAGCCGTTCCAGAATCCCAAGGTGACCGGCGGGCCCTCATAGGCCGTTGCGGTGCCGAACGCGCCGCTGGTAGGGGCATTTCCGGCTCCGGGCGGAGCGCTGGTGCCGCCGCAGGCGACCAGGGCGGCGTAGGCGCCGGCCGCGCCGACCGTCCCGAAGAAGGTCCGGCGTGACAACGTGCGGGAGGTGAGTGGTGACGCTGGCATGTGGAGCCTCCATGGATCCGGTGCGTGGTGCGGCGGGTGTGGCGGGCAGCGCGATGGTGGAACTCGAAGGTCGTGGCTCGACGTTCGACAGTCATGGGCGGCCGATGGCCGACGGAGTGCATGTAGCCCCTGGTGAAACACTCGAACCGTGGTCAGTCCTCACTGTTACGTAACGCCTTGAGGGGCACGAAACGCTCCGACCTTCATCGACTCCCGGACTACGGAAGAACGGTTGCTACGAAAGACTAGGGAGTGTATACATCGTTGGAACAACGTTGTAAAGCCTTCGCCGCCCCATCCAGGAAGTGCCGTGGCAAGCCGGTCCGATGCGGTCCGGTGCGCAGCGGCGACTCGGTCAGGACGGTGTCCATGACGACGAAAGGCGCTCGTGCACTCCACCGACGGCGGTTACGACAGTTCCTACCCCCGACCACAACTGGTTCGCGAGGAGTGGGTGGACCTCTGCGGCGAATGGGAGTTCCGCTACGACGACGACGATGTCGGCCGGACCGAGCACTGGCCGACCGGTCACCAGCCGTTCGACCGGGTCATCGTCGTACCGTTCCCTCCGGAGTCAGCGCTGTCCGGGATCGGGGACACCACCCACCACCCCGTCGTCTGGTACCGCAGATCCTTCACCGCCCCTGCCGGCGAGCGGACCCTGCTGCACTTCGGAGCGGTCGACTACCGCGCGTCGGTGTGGGTGGACGGCGCACTCGTCGCCACCCATGAGGGCGGACACACGCCGTTCTCCGCGGACATCACAGATATCCTGCGGCAGCCCCCCGGGGGCGGCGCGGCAGGCACCGGCGATGAATCCGGGCGTGGCCCGCACACCGTCGTCGTGCGCGCGGAGGACCGCCCGACCGACGCGACACAACCACGGGGGAAACAGGACTGGCGGGTCGAGCCACACAGCATCTGGTATCACCGCACCACCGGCATCTGGCAGCCAGTCTGGCTCGAACCGGTGCCCGATCTCCATCTCGCCGATCTGGCATGGACGCCCGATCCCGCGGCCGGCATGGTGCGGCTCGATGTCGAGCTCAACCGGTATCCGGTCAGGGCCGCTTCGGTGCAGGTCACGCTGTCGTTGGATGGGGAGGTGCTGGCCGAGCAGAGTTGGCGGGTCGCCGGTGACCGCGCTGCACTGGAGATCAGCGTCCCGGCCCTGCTCCAAGGGCAGGACCGGCAACGCTTGCTGTGGTCCCCCGAACGACCGAACCTCGTCAGTGCCGTCGTCACGGTCGTGGACGCGGACCGCTCCGCCGTGGACACCGTGCAGAGCTATCTCGGTCTGCGAGCCGCAGGAGTCCAGATGGGTCATTTCCTGCTGAACGGCGAGCCGTATTTCCCGCGAATGGTGTTGAGCCAGGGTTACTGGCCGGAATCGCACCTGGCCGCGCCGGGCGACGACGCCTTGCGACGTGAAGTCGAGCTGATCAAGGACTTCGGGTTCAACGGCGTCCGGGTTCACCAGAAGTTGGAGGACCCGCGCTTCCTCTACTGGTGCGATGTGCTCGGCCTGCTGGTGTGGGGCGAGATGGCCAACGCCTACGAGTTCGGGACCGTCGCGGTGGAGCGCCTGGTGCAGGAGTGGACAGAAGCCGTCCGACGTGACCGCAGCCATCCGTGCGTCGTGACCTGGGTGCCGCTGAACGAGAGCTGGGGGGTGCAGGACATCGGGGTGGACGCGCGGCAGCAGCACTACGCGACCGCGCTCTACCACCTGACCCACGCCCTGGACGGCAGCCGGCCGGTGATCTCCAACGACGGATGGCAGCACACCGAGAGTGACATCCTGTCCATCCACGACTACGCAGCGACGGGCGCCGAACTCGCCGAGCGCTACGGCACCGCCGATGCGGTCGACGGTTCGTTGCGCAGCATGGGGGCGACCCGTCGCCGGCTCCTGCTGGGTGACCTCACCCGCGGCGAACGGCCCATCATGATCACCGAGTTCGGCGGCCTCAGCTACGTGCCCGACGAGGGTGAAAAATGGTTCGGCTACGCCGCTGTCGCCGATCAGTCGGAACTGTTCAGCAGGCTCGCCGGGATGATCGGCGCCCTGCTGGACAGTTCCGAGGTTGCGGGTTTCTGCTACACCCAGCTCGCGGACACCGAGCAGGAATCGAACGGGCTGCTCACCGCCGACCGGCGACCCAAACTCGACCCTGCCGTCCTTCGCCGGGTGATCGTCGCCCCGGCGAAGAGCCTGCCGGCGGAGCGCGTCGACCTCGAGCGGGCGATGGCCGAGTCGCAGGGTCGCCATGACGCCGCCATCGTGGGGGTCAACGGCAGCCGGGACGGCGTGGTCGACACTGTGAAGCATTGAAGGCGTGAAGAATTGAAGGCCGAAGACATTGAAGGCATGAGGAATTGAAGGCATGAGGAATTGACATGGCGGACCTGTCCGACAGCACGACCGGCGTTCGGCCCGCGGCGGCGGGTGAGTATCAGCTGTCCGCCGGTTCGTACACCGCCGCGATCGACGAGATCGGTGCGACCCTGCGGTTGCTCCGTCACGGGGACGATGACCTGGTCGCGTCGTATTCGGCCGGCACGATGCGCCCGCTCTACCGCGGAGCGACGATCGCGCCCTGGCCCAATCGCATCGTCGACGGTCGGTACTCCTTCGGTGGTGAAAACCTTCAGCTGCCCGTCAACGAGGTGGACAGGCACCACGCGCTGCATGGACTCGTGCACTGGATCCGTTGGGACGTCACCGATGTGGGTGTCGACCACGTCATTCTGGAACATGACCTGGTGCCCCAGCAGGGCTACCCTTTCCCGCTGCACCTGACCGTCCACTACCGGTTGACATCCGACGGCCTGCAGGCGACCGCGACCGCCGCCAACACCGGATCGGGCGCCGCACCGTACGGGTACTGCCCGCATCCCTACCTCGTCGCCGGGCCGGGAACCGTGGACGACTGGTCCCTGGAACTGCCGGCCGCACTCCGACTGGACACCGACGACAGGCTCTCCCCATTGGGCACCGTCCCGGTGGACTCCGCGGGAAGCGACTTCAGGGTCGCGGATGCCATCGGCGGGCGGCAGATCGACCACGCCTTCACCGAGCTCTCCCGCGATGCCGGCGGCCGGGCGACGGTGCGGGTGCGCGCCGCCGGCGGCAGCGGCGTCCAGATGACCTTCGGACCATGGGCCCCGTGGGTCCAGGTACACACCGCAGACCGCCCCGAACCTGAATACAACCGCGCAGGCCTTGCGGTCGAACCGATGTCGTGTCCACCCGACGCTTTCAACAGCACCCAGGACCTGGTGGTGCTGCAACCGAACGACAGGCACGTCGCGGAATGGACGATCTCCGCGATCGCCCCAGTCGTGGATGCCGTCGCTGACCCCGAGAGGGCTGGTACGTGACCATGAGCGTGCAGACAAACCCCAGCACCACCTACGACGCGAGCGCGATCCACGACGCGCTGTACGGCGACGGCATCACCGCATTGAAGGGTGCCTTCAGTCGTGAGTGGGCTCAGCAGATGCGCGAGGACATCGACGCCGCACTGCAGGAGGCCCTCGGGCGGGAAGGCGGTGCGGTGGGCCGGGGTCCGAACCGGTGGTACGTCGAGATCCATCCCGAAGCCCTCCGGGGATTCGTCGACATCGCCACGCACCCGTGGTTCATCGCGGTGAGCGAAACCGTCCTCGGGCCCGACTACGAGATCGTCGAGGTCGGGTTCGACGTGCCCGGGCCCGGCGCGATGAACCAACCCTGGCACCGTGACTTCCCGATGCCGAGGGAAACCGCGCAGGAGCACCGGCTGACCTCGCTGGCCTTCAATCTGACCGGCGTCGACACCGTCGAGGAAATGGGGCCGTTCGAGATCGCTCCCGGGACACAGTGGGATTCCGGGGACACATTCGATCACGGCATGTTCCCGCCCAAGTCCGAGCACCCGCGGTACCAGGAACGGGCTGTCAGGAAGTACCCGAGGATGGGTGACATCTCGGTCCGGTCCGCCCTCACCATCCATCGCGGCACGGTCAACCACTCGCAGCTCAGCCGTCCGGTTCTCGTCATCGGCGTGGACGCCCCTGGCGCGGGGAACGCCGAGCACCACGACCCGGCGGTGACCCGTGGGTACTGGGAGACGCTGCCGCCCGCGGTCAGGGAACACCTGCACTGCCCGGTCGTCGACACGCTGACCCCGATCACGCAGAAGCACACGATCGAGGGTCTCGTGATGGGCGAGGCCTGACCGAACGCCGCCGTTCCCGATTTCGCCCGGCGGTGGTTAGCAAGCACAGCTACCCTTCCGCCATGAAAACCGTTGCGCGTCAGGCATTGGCGCTCGCCGTCACCGCCACCGTCGTCCTGGGCATGGGCGTCACCCCGCTCGCTGCAGCGACTCCGCTCGCTGCCTCCACCCCCCATGCTGCCGGCAAGCCAATCGCCGCCGCCCAGCAGCACGGGACGTCCCATCGGGCCCGAGATCCGCTGGTCATCGGCCACCGAGGGGCATCGGGTTACCGTCCCGAGCACACCCTGGCCAGCTACGAACTCGCCGCCCGCATGGGCGCCGACTTCATCGAGCCGGATCTCGTGTCGACCAAGGACCACGTGCTGATCGCTCGTCACGAGAACGACATCACCGGTACCACCGATGTCGCCGACCACCCGGAGTTCGCCGACCGTAAGACGACGAAGTCGATCGACGGAACGGCTGTCACCGGGTGGTTCACGGAGGACTTCACGCTGGCCGAGATCAAGACCCTGCGGGCCAAAGAGCGACTGCCCGACCTGCGCCAGCGGAACACCATCTACAACGGTCTCTTCGAGATCCCGACGTTCACGGAGGTGCTCGCCCTTCGCAAGCGACTCAGCCGAGAACTCCACCGCGAGGTCGGCATCTACCCGGAGACCAAGCACCCGACCTACTTCCGGTCGGTCGGCCTGCCGCTGGAACCACTCTTGGTGAAGGCACTGAAACGAGCCGGTCTGGACAGAGCGAAATCTCCGGTGTTCATCCAGTCCTTCGAACTGACCAACCTCAAGAACCTGCGCACCAAGTACCACGTCCGGACCAGACTGGTGTTCCTCACCAGCGCGACCGGCGCACCGTTCGACCTGTCGAGCACCGGGAAGACGGACACCTACCAGTCGCTGACCACCCCCGAGGGGCTGGAGCGGATCTCGAAATACGTCGACGGCATCGGGCCGGACAAGAACCAGATCATCCCGAGGGACGCGCAGGGCGACCTCGCCACGACGGCGACCAGCCTCGTCGACGACGCCCACGCCGCCGGCCTGCTGGTGCACCCGTACACCTTCAGGGCGGAGAACAGCTTCCTGCCCACCGATTACCGATCCTCGGCGAATCCTGCCGATTACGGGCGCATCCTGGACGAGATCAACCGGTTCCTTGACACCGGCATCGACGGATTCTTCACCGACCAGGCCGACATCGGCGTCCTCGCCCGGGAGATCCATACGGCCCAACGATGAGACGCCTGTGATTGCTTCACGCACCACTGGTAATACCTGAGGTAAGGCACCTCGCCCCTCGTACCCGGGATGTAGCGGCAGGAGCCCCAGGTTCGGCCGGTTGAGAAAACAGCCGGCCGGACCGACCAGACAGGACTCGTACAGGCAGCCCCGAAGTCGCGCATCGCTAGTCATCCATGCGAACGCAGCGACTGTGCTCCGCTGTAGGCGACTCACCGTCCCAGCGAGCGGACCAGCCCGGCCAGCAATCTCGGCGTCAGCGGGCCGTCACCCAGGCTCATCCTGACCAGGTCGTCGAACACGGGTTGGTTGCGCGCCGCCGCCCGGACCCCCGCGTCGATGAAGCGCGGGGCGCGGGTCAACCGGGCGGCCAGATCGGTGGAGCGCAGGTGGCGGCCGAGCGAGCGACGCAACGCCCCGCGGTAGACGGTGCCCGCGCCGGCACCGTCCCCGGCCGCGCAGCCGGCGAGCGAGCCCGAGAGCACCGCGTAGAAGATGCCCTCGCCGCTCAACGGATTGATCAGCGACAGTGCATCGCCGGCCAGCATGATCCGGCCGTCGCGCACCCGGGGCCGACCCGGTGACAGCGGAAGTCGGTGCGCTCGAAGCCGTTCCGGCTGTCCCACACCCGGCAGCAGCGCGGCCATCCGCCGCATCATCACGCCTCTGGTCACCGGTTCACCGGCCAGCATCTCGCCGTAGCCGACATTGGCGGTGCCGTCGCCGATCGGGAAACTCCAGGCATACGCGGGCCAGCGGTTGCGGCTCATGGTGATCCACTGGCTCCCCCGCTGCCCGGGTAGTTCCGGCGCATAGCCCCGGATGGCCAGCGCCACGGAAGGACGGCCGGCAGCGCTCGGCACGGTCACCCTGCGCAGCAACGACTCCGCACCGTCCGCTCCGATCACCGCCCGGGCCGAGTGGGTGCCGTCGATGACGACACGGTCGCTGTGGCTCTCCACCGACCGGACGGTTCGCTGTTCGAAAACCGCTCCACGGTCGACGACGTCATGGATCATGCGGGCATCGAAGACTCTCCGCGGAATGGTGTGCACCGGACGGGCCATCCACCGCTCCGCCACCGCTCCACCCGGCGCGGTGAGCCGGAGTTTCTCGATCGCCGGATATCCGTCGATGACGGCGCCGATGTCGAAACGCAAGCGGCCGAGCACATCCAGGACCTCGGCGGCAATGCCGTCGCCACAAGCCTTGTCCCGCGGGAACGTCTGCCTGTCCACCAGCAACACGCGGGCGTCACGGTTCCGGTTCAGCGCAGCGGCCGCGGCCGCGCAACCGGCGGGGCCGGCGCCGACGATGACCAGGTCCCACTGCTGCGGCACCCCGCCGACCCTACCGGCGCCGGTGGGCCGGCCGGCCCGTTTCGGGTCCTTGTCCTCTGTCGGCAAGGCCGGAGGGCGGCGACGCTGGGGAATGGACCGCTCAGAGATGGACCGCAGCGAGACGGACCGCAGCGAGACGGACCGCAGCGAGACGGGCACTGACAGGGATCGAGGAGGACAGCGATGACCACCTTCGAGTCACACCGGGCACGGGCAGAGGCACGCGACGCGGTGAGCACCGACCGGGCGCCGAGCGCACATCAAGAAACCGCCCTGCAGAAGTACCTGACCACGTCGGCCTACCTGTCGACCTCCGCGGTGGTTCACCATCCTGGGCGAGTGCCGGCCGAAGGCCCGCTCGACTCCCGCCGCGCTGCCGGCCATCCGGTGGTCGTCGGCATCGACGGTTCCGCGTGTTCGCGCGCTGCCGCGGAATGGGGTGCGGCCGAGGCGGAACGCCGGGGCACCGACCTTCGACTGGTCAACGCCTACGTCCTTCCGCCCGCGGGGTACTCCGCGTACAACCCCTACCCACCGAACCTGCTCGGGGAGATGCGCGAAGAAGGCCGTTGCCTTCTCACGGACACCATCACCGAGGTCCGCAGGCATCACCCGGGATTGGCCGTGACGACCAAGATGGTCTACGGCGACCCCAAGCGGGTTGTCGCCAGGGAATCCGCCGGCGCCGCAGTGACCGTGGTCGGTGCGCACGGCAGGAACCGGGTCGCCATGGCTCTCGGATCCGTGGCCGCGAAACTCGCTCACTCCAACCCGGCTCCCGTCGCCGTCATCCATCCCGGCCGACTGCCCACCGGTGGGCCTGTCCTGCTCGGCATTGACCGCACGACCGGCGACGAGGCGATCGAGTTCGCGTTCGCAGCGGCAGAACTGCGCGGTTCCCCGTTGATCGCGCTGCACTGCTGGACCGATGAGATGGTGGACGGACTGGTGCAGGAGCAGTACACCGCGACGTTCGGTGGTGTGCCGACCGGCGACAGCGAGGCGGAATGGCTGACCGAGAGGCTGGCCGGATGGACCGCCGATCACCCGCACGTCACCGTGGATCGCTCGACCACCGACCGGCCGGCAACGGCTGCGCTGCTCGAACTGGCCACGGCCGCGCAACTGGTCGTCATCGGCCACCGCGGGCACGGCGCGCTCGCCGGCCTGGTACTGGGCTCCACAGGCCAGGCGATGATCAGCCGCTGTGCCGTGCCGGTCGTCATCGTGCCACCGGCGAAGAAGAACTGACCCACAGAAAGCGTAGGACCCGAGGTTCAGATCGCCAGTCCGTGCCGTATTGCCAGGGCGACGGCGTGTGCCCGATCACGCGCGCCGAGTTTCAGGAAAACCCGGCGCGCCGCGTTCTTGACGCTGTCCTGCGACAGTTCGAGATCGTGACCTATCTCGAGATTGGAACGGCCCCTGCTGATCTCGCGGAGGACGCCCAGTTCCCGTTCGGTCAACGGCGACCGGTGCTGGACGGCCCGAGTGTGCGCCGGTTGCGGAAGCGGTGGGCGGACCGCCGGATGCACGGGCTGGTGGGTATCCCATTGCATGACCCCTGACGCGCCGTCGCCGACCGCGGCGGCGAGGACCCGGGCGTCGCCCACCGACCCGAAGACGACGACCACGGCCAAGGGGTGGGTGTCGAGGACCATTCGCATCGCTTGTTGCCCGGAGGACGAGTCGCGGTGCAGACCGATCAGGACGATGTCCGGCATACCGGTCAGCAGCACGTCGAGCGCCGAACGGCCGTCCGGCACCGCGGCCACGATGGTGAAGTTGGAGAGCCGGCGGGTCAATGCACTGCGCGCCGCCACCCGATCGTCACAGATCAAGGCGGTTCGAGCGAGCATCGAGGAGTCGGCAGCCAGCACCATCTGAGACATCGGCCCCTCACTTCCACATGTTCCACGACGCGATTCGGCCGCACCCCTCTAATACGGATGAACAGGCACCACTGGATGAACCAAACGAGAAGCTGGTGGAACTGGACAGACGCGGCATTTCGCCTGGATGACCCGGGTCGGTGATCACGATGCGGATGACGGCGCGTTCCACGGCCGTCCGGTGCCCGTACGCCATCCGCGTGAAAAGCTGGCTCACTCCGCTGGTTGCTTGGTGCTGCCTCTTGCCGGTGATGACTGCTGTATCCGGTTGTTTCGAGGAGAAGAGACACTGATGGCTACCGGTGAACCGGGTTCGGCGATGTCAGTTTCGCTCTGATCTCGCTGCAGTACCACTCGCTCGAGGCGGGCCACGACTACGGGCAAAACGTCCGAGACGCGCGCAACGCCGGCCGCGAGGACATCGCCTCGTTCTTCGAGGAAGTCATGTCCAGGATTCGGACAGGGCGGCACACTGCCACCAGTTCCTGAGCGAACTGGCCGGCAGTTCCCAGTCCGGTTCGGCGATGAACTGAGACCTGACGTGCGCGGGGCGGCCGGTCCACCGATCGGCCGGCCCGCCGCTCCTTCTACCAACCGGAACTTCCTGCATCAAGGCCAGCGGGCATATCTCGGATACGGCCATTCCACGAGCGACCGGGATGCGTGCCTGGACCTCACACAGGATCACCCGTGGAAACACCACCGCCACGATGACCGCGCCGCCCGGCCGTCATGCGCCCGGCTGGGCTCACCGGCTCCTCCCGCCGGTGATGGGCACGATGGTCGAACTCGGAACGGTGGCAGAGCCGGTGCAACAGCGGGTGTACATCTCCGGCGACACCCTGCTGGTGGACGAGCTGAACGAGATCCCTGTTCGGCTCCCCGACATCGACACCGGAGTGTTGCATCTGGGCGGCACCACCCTGCCCGGCGGACTGGTGGTGACCATGGACGCCCAGCAGGGAGCCGGCGCTGTCGAGCTCATCGGCGCCGGTACCAACATCCGGATCCACTACGACGACGACGGGGTGTTCCGGTCGTCGCTGTCCGAATTCCGTGACGAGGTGGACCCCCGCGGACTGTCGGACAGAGTGCGGTACGTGAAGCCGGGAGACACCGTTCCGCTGACCTGATCGCGTTGACGGACAGGAATCGCTTGGCCACCGGAGATTCAGGCGCCCTCGGTGAGATCGGGCGACTCGTCGGGCTGCGCAACACACAACCAGACGGCCGCTGGTTCGACGGCGACGTCGAGAACCCGCCCCGGTTCGATCACGTCGCCGTCCAACTCCCGGGGCTGCGGGCGCGTACTGCGGACGGTGATCCTCGAGCCACGCAGGATCTTCATGCTCGGCACCTTCGGCCGGCGGAACAGGATGGCCAGTGCCATGGCGGCCCAGTGACCCAGATGGCGCGGCGCGAGGATGGCCACCTCCAGAACCCCGCTGTCCGGCTCTGCGTCCGGCAGCAGCCTGATGCCGCCCTGCAGTCGGCCGACGTTGCCGACCAGGACCGTCCGGGCGCGGGTACGGAGCGGTGGCTGCCCGTCGATGACCACCTCGACACTCATCGAACGGTCGAGAAGGCGCCGCAATGCCGTGAGGACGTAGGCGGGAGAACCGATGCGCGCCTTCAGTTCTGATGACGTCCCTGCCATGACCGCCGCGTCGAAGCCCATACCGGCCAGGACGGCGAACACATCGCCGTCGACACGGCCGACATCAAGATGGCGCCGACCGCGTTCGACAGCCAGCCGGATGCCCTCCGCCGGATCGTCGGGGAGACCCAGGTTCGTCGCCAGTAGGTTGCCCGTGCCGGCCGGCAACAGCGCGAGGGCGGCCTCCGAACCGATCATCCCGGCGATCACCGATCGGACGGTGCCGTCACCACCGCAGACGAAGACCACCCCGGCGCCCTCGGCCACCGCCCGGCGAGCCTGCCCCGTGCCGGGGTCCTCACTGGTCGTCTCGAACCATGCAGGTGGTGGCCAGCCAGCATCGGCCAGCGACGCCTCGATCACAGATCGACGGTCGGCCAGGTCCTGCACTCGGACCGGGTTGACGATCACCGCGGATCTGAGCGGTTCACCGGCGTGGCCGCGGCGCTGGCGGTCGGCGCGCTCCGCGCCCACGTCGACATCAGTCGGCTTGCTCGACATGGCATCGCCTTCCGGGATCCATCGGTCCGTGGGAGAACGGCCAGGAGCCGGACGACCCGGCAGGCTTCCGAACCTAGCCGACAGCGGGGGCTTCGTTTGTCCGGCGCCGTGTGCGGGTACCGACATGGCATCGCTCGATGAGTTCGCGGTGGAGCCTCGTCGGTGATTCGCGGTCCAGTGGCCGCGGTCGTTGGTCAGCGTTCAGCACGGAGCGACCGGACCGACTGGAACTGGGTGGCCGGCGACGCCGCCGCACCACGTGAGAGGGCGACGATGAGCATTGCGGAACTAGATGATCACGCCTGGAACCTACAGGCCAGAGACGAGACAGCGATGCAGCGTCTCGATCGGAACTGGGCGGACCTCCTGCAGGAGCTCCGGGTTCTGCAGACGGGGGTGCAGCTGCTCACTGGATTCCTGTTGACCCTGCCGTTCCAAGCACGGTTTGCCGACCTCACCGACCTCCAGAAGGGCATCTACCTTGCCACGGTCGGCCTTGCGGTCGCATCGATCGGTTTCCTCATCGCCCCGGTCAGCATGCACCGCATCCTGTTCCGGCGGCACGCCCGCCAGCTGATGGTCACGATGGCGCACCGGCTCGCTGTGATCGGCATTGCGCTGCTGTCCGTGGCCTTCACCGGTGTCGTGCTGCTGATCTTCGATGTGGTGGCCGGGCGAATGGTCGGAATACTGGCGGCCGTCAGTGCGGCCGTTCTGCTGGCGAGTCTGTGGGCGGCTCTGCCGTGGTACGTACGAGTGCTCAACGACCGCGAACCGGACGCGGAGCTGGATGAGGCGGAGCCGGTGCACTCACTGACCTGAGTGTCGCGACCGTCGGCTCAGCCCGTTTCCCGGCGCTCCTGACGGCCGAGACCATTCGCAACAACACCGCGTTCGTCCGTCCCGTGTTCGCGCGGTCGGACCCGCTGATGGTGAATGTGGTCGGGCATCGCACCGGTGCGGAGGACCGTATCGGCGACACCGCGGATGGACTGATGCGTGTGCTCGCTCGCCCTGGACAGCAGATCGGCAGCCTGGGCGGCGCTGATGTGATGCAGCGTCATCAGGATGCCGATGGCCGCCGCAATGCGCTGGTGCCCGGGAAGTGCCAAGCCCTGGCCGGTGTTCGCCCGCAGGTCCGCCACCTGGGTGGCCAGCCGATGTCGCTCGACGATCGCCGTCGCGTGATCGACCAGCAAACCTATGACCCCTGCGTCGGCATCGGTGGGTTCGTACCCATCAGTCCACCGGCAGGCCAGGACACCGCTGTACTCGCGGCAGTCGCCGGCGGTGGATGAGAAGCGAACGGCAACCCGGTCTCTGCCGACCGCCGGGCCGCGCCCGTCGCCTTGCGGACCCGGCAGATCGTCCTCGAGCGACGTGCTCGGCTTGGTCGATGAGTCATCTGTCGCCGGTTGCCGGATTCGATACAGATGCCCACCGTATTCGGTGATGGCGACCGTGCACTCATCGGCGATCAACGGAACGATGATCTCGGCCAACTGACCCAGAACCTTGGCCGGTTCGACCGACGGGGTCAACTGACGGAACTCCGTCGAGATCCCGCGCAGGTCGAGTCGGCGCCGTTCGCCGTGGTCCGGCACCAGCGACAGTCGTGGATGGGTGCGCACGTGCTCACTCATGTCTCTCCCCCGGCACGCGGGCCAGAACCGGCGCCGACCGCGCTCCGTCTGGACCCACGGCCAGGATAGGGGGCAGGGCGCCGCCGCACGGTCACAATCTGGTGAAGCCGCGCCGGCCGGCTGTCCTGTCCGGCTCGATCCAAGCCATGGCGACGTCCGGTTGTCAGGCCCGCCGACCTATCGGCCGACGACTGGCGGTTCGGCCACCAGGCGACCGTCGCCGCGGTCGACGATCGTCCAGACGAGCACTTCGTCGCCGGCCGACCCGATCTCCTTCTGGTGGAAGCGGACGGCTTCGGCCGTCCTGGCGCCCGTGCCGATCAGCCGATAGTCATGGCCGTCCCGGGTCACGGTGACCGTTGTTGCACCAACGACATCGTCCAGCCCGTCCGGTGCGTGACCGGCCACTTCGGTGACGGTGTAGGCGTCTTCGCTGAGCACTGCGCTCCCCTCTGTCGTCGTCATCGAACTCATCCTCTTCTCGTAGATTTCGGCGGCGCGCGATACAGCGCGCCTCCATCACGTACCGGGCGGAGGTGACAGCGGCTTTGCGACGATCGGCGGCCTCGGTGATCGCCCTGCGCGACATCGCGACTATCTGCACGGCATCGAAACGTGCCGCTTCGACACCTGCTGTGTCGGCAATCGTGGTACCCACAGCCGTGCTGATCGGCGCGCCCATCAGAACGCAGCCTCGGGCGAGGCGACGAAAGATCCGTCGACGGCCCCCGTGATGGCCCAGACGCGAACGTCCTTCCCGTCTCGCCCAGGGTCCTTCTGGTGGAAACGCACTCCGATCGGGGCCTCGCACCCGGCGCCGAGCATCTGGACGGCGTCGCCGTTGCGGATCAGGGTCACGCACACCTCACCTCGGAAGTCGTCGAGCGAACGGGGCGTGCGACCGTCGACGTCGGTGACCGGATAGTGCTGTCCGGAGCCGACCGATTCATCTGCAAGGAATGTCATCTCTGTCCTCTGCCTTCCTTCGGTGTTCGTCGCGAGTGGAAGAGCGTCCAGCTCGAGGCGTCGAAAGAGGCCCCGTTGTCGGCGATCCGGCGGGCCACCTCGGGAACCGTCAACTCGTGCTCCGCCGAGTAGGTACGCAAAACGGCTGAGGCCGCGTCGGCGCCAATGTCGTAGCGCTGCATCAGGATTCCCTGCGCACGGCCGATGGTGATCTGCACGTCGATCGCGCTCCAGAGGCGCCACTCGCACTGCGCGTACACCAGCACCACGGACGCCTGCGCGGCCGCCACCTGCGCTGCGGCCAGCGTTGCCTCGTCTGGACCGCTGCGGAATCGGCTGTACAGGCTCAGTGCTCCGACGGTGACGTCGGTGAACAGCCGCAGTGTCAGGACCGATCGGATGCCGGTCCCGGCCGCCACCGTCGACCAGCCGGGCCAACGGTTCTCCCGGTGCAGATCCGTCGAGAGAATCTGCAGAACCGGTTCGGCGCTGACCACGTCGAGCAGGGGGCCTTCTCCGATCAGGTACTGCAATTCGTCGAGCCTGCGAGCCGACGGAGACGTCCGGCTCACCGAGCGCAGCGCTCCGTCAGCCTGGACCACGGACATGCCGCAGGCATGCCAACGACCGGTTTCCATCGCCGCTGCAACCACCTGGTCGAGTGCACGGTCGACCGACGGTGCCGAGACGGCCGACCGCAGCGTCTCGGCGACTCGCCGGCCGGACGCGACGACGACGTCGGGTTCGTCGACGCGTGGCTCGTCGATGTTGGGTGTGTCGACGCCGGGTGTGTCGACGCTGGGTGTGTCGACGCTGGGTGTGTCGACGCTGTCGACGGGCGTCAGCATCCCGGGTCGGGACCGTTTCCCGGTTCTTCTGCGGGGCCGCCCGTCCATTTCCGGCAACCGGTTGAGGTAGCGGGTCGTCGACGGCGCGCCGGCGTCACGCAACGGCACCGGCCACGAGTCCTCGATCATTTCGCTCCTCCACGTTCGGAACGCAGCTGTCAGGCGCCCAGGTCGTCGGATCAGCCCGCTGCTATCGCAGGTCATTGGATAGAAGTGCGGAGACGGCATCGCATGACGCGGGGTCACCTTGCGATCCGCGACGTCGCGTGGTCCGAACCCCATCGACGACGGCGCCATCCGCGCGCACCCGTCCGTCATGCCGTGTCCCCGCCCGACTCATAACAGATGACAGTTCCGACAGGCCGTGCGGTTCAGGAGGAAATCAGACGAAACGCCGCACAGTGACAGACATTCGGAGGTTGCAATGCATGGAGGCCGATCCGATCGAACAGGTGAAGAGGTGAGTCACATGCAGGTCGGAAGCTGTCGCAGAGAGCACACGGTGGTGCGGGCCGCTGCGAGTGAAACCCCCTGGGGTATTCGGGGATCGACCGGGTGCGGCCGGGCCCACGATCGGCAGAGCGGCCGCAGCGGACCGGGAATGCAGAAGTGAACGGCGGGTTAGCATTCGGGTCGTCAGCGGTCGAGGTTCCGGCCGCACCGGGAAGGGGGATGCGTGCGGGACTCCCCGGCGGCTCCGCCGGCGCTCGATCCCGATGGCGAGGACGCAATCCTCGACCTGGTGCCCATCGTGCGGCGGGTGATCGCGGCCCGGGTGCGGGATCACCAGATCGTCGACGACCTGGCGCAGGAGACGATCGCCCGGATGATGGTCGCCAGGGACCGGCTGGAACCGGACGCACTCGCACCGTACGCGGTCGCCATCGCCAGAAATCTGGTGATTGCTGCTGGGAAGGGCGACGACCAGGCCCGGCGGAAGGCGCACCTGATGGTCGACGGCAAGGAGGACGTCCGGCCCGACGACCGGGTGTTCCGACGGGAAGAGATCACCGTGGTCGGGGCTGCGCTGTCCCGATTGGCGCCGGCCGAACGTGCTGTGCTGCTGGCCCACGAAGTGGAAGGCACGGGCACCGCGGAATTGGCCGCCGAGCGGAATTCCAGCCCAGGAGCCATCGCCGCACAGCTCAACCGAACGCGGGCGAAGCTGAGGGCCGAGTACCTGATCGCCGATCGCGCGATCCGGCTGCCGACCGACCGGTGCCGGCCCGTGTTGTACGCGCTCTCGGCCGGGGACCGCCGGCGGCAGCGCGAACTGGATGCCGCCGGCCATCTGCTGGAATGCGACGAGTGCCTCGAGCTGAGCGCCGACCTCTTCGAGCGACGGCCGCCGAAGGAGAGCGAGGACGAGGCCAGGGTCCGGGTCGCCGTCGATGCCGATGTGGTGACCGCGCGGCAGCGCGGTCGGGAGATCGCCGCCAGAGCAGGCTTCAGCGCAACTGAACTCACCGTCATCGCGACCGCCATCTCGGAGATCGCCCGGAACATCGTCAAGTTCACCGAGCGGGGCGAGATCCTGATCAGGATGGTGGACGAGCCGGGGCGTCGCGGGGTCACGGTCGTGGCCAGGGACGCCGGTCCTGGGATCGTGGACCTTCCCCACGCACTGCGCGACGGGGTCAGCAGCTATCAGGGCCTGGGCCTGGGTCTGCCTGGTGCCCGCCGGCTGATGGACGAGTTCGATGTGGTGTCCGAGAAGGGAAAGGGCACCACGGTCACGATGGCGAAATGGCGATGAGCGAAGCGGTGTCACCTCGACAACGGTTCGGTGGCCATCCGCAACCGCATCCCCCCAACGGCACACCCGCAACAGCACACCAGCAACTGCAACGACAAGGGAGCACGACGATGACGACAGAGACCGCAGCGACGGACGAGGCCTCCGGCGACGACCTGCTGCCCGAATTGGTCGCGCACCTGCGCGAGGCACGTACCCAATTGCGTCAGGAATGGGCTTCACGCATCACCGATGCGCAATTGCTGTCCGCCATGACGCATCAGGAGATCTTCAGCGAAGCCACCTCTGTGTACGACAACTACGTCGAGGTCCTGGAGACGGGCAGCGTCGAGGCCTTACAGCATTACGCCCGCGACCTTTCCGAGCGGATCATCCCGCGAGGCGTGGAGACCAACGAGGTTCTCGGCATCGTGCTGCTGCTGCGAGACGTGTTGGCCCGCTCACTGTTCGAGAAGTACCATTCCGACTTCCCCCTGCTCAACCGCATTCTGGACGCCTACGAACCGGCAGCCAATCGGATCGCCAACACGGTCGCGGTCAGTTTCGTCGAAGAGCGGGAGCGGGTCATCCGGCAACAGCAGGATGCGATTCGCGAGTTGTCCACGCCGGTTCTCCAGGTCCGCGAGAGGCTGCTGATCCTTCCGATCATCGGGATGCTGGACACCCAGCGCGCGCGGCAGGTCACCGAGCAGCTCCTTCGCGCGATCCGGACGCATCGTGCGAAAGTCGTCGTCGTGGACATCACCGGCGTGCCGGACATCGACGAGGCGGTGGCGAACCACCTCGTGCAGACCGTGGACGCCTCGCGCCTGATGGGTGCCGGGGTCATCGTCACCGGCCTGTCGTCGGAGATCGCCCAGACCCTGGTGACCATCGGCGTCGATCTCAGCAAGATCATCACCGTCGGCGACCTGCAGGGCGGGATCGAAGAGGCCGAGCGGATTTTGGGCTTCAAGGTGAGCCGGTCGGACGATGCCGAACGATAGGGCAGGCGGGTCGGCCCGACCGCCGCTGGTCTCGATCCTCCGGCAGGGCACCTACCTGATCGCCTCCATCCACACGGCCCTCGACGACACCCAGCTGATCCGATTCCAGCGGGACCTCATCGAGCAGGTCGGCCGTGATCGCGCCCGCGGCATCATCATCGATGTCGCAGCGCTGGACGTGCTGGATTCGTTCGGCACGCGCACCTTGCGCAACATCGCCCACATGGCCTTGCTGCGCGGAGCGGTGACCGTCATCGTCGGCATCCACCCGGACGTGGCGTTCGCCATGGTCAGGCTCGGCATGGACCTCGACACCGTCCGCACCGCACTAGATCTCGACGAGGGCCTGGTGACCCTCGACGAGATCACCGGCGGCGGCAGGATCGGACCCGCCCCCCGATCACGGGGACAACACCTGCCACACCTGCCGCACCTCGGTCAGCAATGAGCAGCGCTGTCGACCGGCTCGCCCGCAATTACCCGCCGGCGTTTCTCGCCTTCCTGGCCCACCGCAACGAGAAGAACCTCGCCCGCGGCTACGACCTGGGCCGTGATGCGCTCGCCGACGGCATCAGCCTGCTCGACCTCATCCGGACTCACCATGCAGTGTTCGGACAGGTCCTTGGCAGCGCATCCACCGCGGCGGAGGTCGCGGACACCGTCGACGCCGCGGCCGCCTTCCTCGTCGAGGCCCTGGCGCCGTACGAGATGGCACGGCGCGGCTTCATGGAGAATGCCGCGCCGCCACCACATCCCGGCGCCGAGAATCGACCTGTGAACGACGAGCGGTGAACGGTGAAGGTCAGCCGACTGCTGCCCGCCCCGCCTCCAGCCGCGCGACCGGCACCCGGTAGGGCGAACAGGACACGTAGTCGAGCCCTGCGGCGTGGAAGAAGTGGATCGACTCCGGGTCACCACCGTGCTCACCGCAGACGCCGAGCTTCAGCCCCGGCTTGGTTCGGCGTCCTTCCTCGGCTGCGATCTTCACCAGCCTGCCCACCCCGTCGGCGTCGATGCTCTCGAACGGCGAGATCGTGAAGATCCCTTTCTCCAGGTAGGAAGCGAACAGGGTGGCCTCGACGTCGTCCCGGGAGAATCCCCAGGTCGTCTGGGTCAGGTCGTTGGTCCCGAAGGAGAAGAAGTCGGCGGCATCGGCGATCCGGTAGGCGGTCAGCGAAGCCCGCGGCAGCTCGATCATCGTTCCGATCGGGAAGGTCACATCGACACCGGTCTCCTTGATGACGTCCGCGATGATGCCGTCCGTCTCGTCGCGCACCAGGTAGAGCTCCATCACCGATCCGACCAGCGGGACCATGATCTCCACCGACGGATGCTTCCCGGCCTTGATCAGCTCACAGGCCGCCTCGGTGATGGCCCGCACCTGCAGTGCGAACAGCCCTGGGGTCAGCAGGCCCAGACGGACGCCGCGCAGGCCGAGCATCGGGTTCGACTCGTGCAGCCGCTCGACGGCGGCCAGCAGCTTCTCGTCCGCCGGGTCGGCCTTTCCCAGAGCTTTCGCCACCCCCACCTTCACCGCCAACTCGGTGCGGTCCGGAAGGAACTCGTGCAGCGGCGGGTCCAGCAGTCGGATGGTCACCGGCAGGCCGTCCATCGCCGTCAACAGCTCGGTGAAGTCCTGCCGCTGCAACGGCAGCAACGCCGCGAGGGCGGCATCCCGCTCCGTCCGACCCTGCGCCAGGATCACCCGCTCGATCAGTCCCCGCCGGTCGCCCAGGAACATGTGCTCCGTGCGGCACAGACCGATCCCCTGCGCACCGAGATTGCGGGCGCGTTCGGCATCCTCGGCGGTGTCGGCGTTCGCCCGGACGGCCAGCCGCCGGCGGGTGTCCGCGTGCCGCAGCAGCCGATCGACGGCCCTGACCAGATCGGCGGTCTCGTCGTCGACCCCGGTCGTTGCGGCGTCGATTCCTTCTTCGATGTAGGTCTCGACAGGCGATGGCACGACTGGCATCTCGCCCAGGTACACCTCACCGGTGGACCCGTCGATGCTGATCGGATCGCCCTCCACGATCACCGTCGACCCGACCGTGACGGTCCGTGCCTCCGCATCGACGTCGATCTCCTCGGCGCCGCAGACACAGGTCTTGCCCATGCCGCGCGCGACCACCGCCGCATGCGAGGTCTTGCCGCCGCGTGCCGTCAGGATGCCGGTGGCCGCGATCATTCCCTCGAGATCATCGGGATTGGTCTCCTTGCGGACCAGGACGACACGTTCCCCGCGGGCCGCCCACTCGGTGGCGGTCGGCGAGTCGAACACGACCCGGCCGACGGCCGCGCCCGGCGAGGCCGCCATTCCCCGGGTCAACAGGGTGCGTGCGGCCGAGCGGTCGAACTGGGGAAACATCAATTGGGCCAGTTGCGCGCCGGTCACCCGCGTCAACGCTTCGTCCAGGGTGATCAACTGCTCATCCACCAATTGCGCTCCGATCCGGAAAGCGGCCGCCGCCGTGCGTTTTCCGACCCGGGTCTGCAGCATCCAGAGCTTGCCGCGCTCGATGGTGAATTCGATGTCACACAGGTCGCGGTAATGGGTCTCGAGGCGCCGCATCACCTTCGTCAACTGCCGGTGCGACGCCGGGTCCATGGTGGCGAGGTCGTCGAGCGACAGGGTGTTCCGGATGCCGGCGACCACGTCCTCGCCCTGCGCGTTCGACAGATAATCACCGTAGGCACCGGCTTTTCCGGAAGCCGGATCCCGGGTGAAAGCGACTCCGGTGCCACTGGTCTCACCGAGATTGCCGAACACCATGGTGCAGATGTTCACCGCAGTGCCGAGGTCCTGCGGAATCCGTTCACGGCGCCGGTACAGCCGGGCGCGGTCGGTGTTCCAGGAGTTGAAGACCGCCTCGATGGCCGCGTCGAGTTGTTCCCGCGGGTGCTGCGGGAAGTCGGCCCCGGAATGCTCCTTGATCGCCGCCTTGAACTGATCGACGAGGCTTTTCAGCGCCTCGACGCCGAGTTCGACATCGGTGCTGACGCCTTCGTCGCGCTTCATCTTCTCCAGGGCGTCCGCGAACACCTCGCCGGGCATCTCGAGCACCGTCTTGCCGAACATCTGCAGCAGTCGGCGGTAGGAATCCCAGGCGAATCGGTCGTCGCCCGATTCCTCCGCCAGTCCCTTGACGCTTGCATCGTTCAGACCGATGTTGAGCACCGTCTCCATCATCCCGGGCATCGAAAACTTCGCCCCAGAACGCACACTCACCAGCAAGGGATCGTGCCGGTCCCCCAGCCGCCGGCCGATGCCGTCCTCCAGCAGTCGCAACGCCATCGTCACCTGCACCCGGAGTTCGCTCGGCTCGGTGCCCAATGCCAGGTACTCGCGGCAGGCCTCGGTGGTGATGGTGAATCCGGGCGGTACCGGCAATCCCAGTTTGGTCATCTCCGCCAGGTTCGCGCCCTTCCCACCGAGGAGATCCTTCTGATCTCGATCACCTTCGGTGAAGTCGTACACGTACTTGGTCATTCGGGATGCTCCTCGGTCGTCGGAAGGCGCAAGCGCCGCATGGTCGGACACCGGCCGGGTCGGCCGGCCGGTTCGCTCTCCGGCGAAATCAGACATCGAAAAGCTGAGACGCCGCTCACACTACGGTGGCAGTAGCCCTCGAACTGCACAACCCGAGGGCGGTCCTCCGGCGGGCGACTGCGGGCTCATCCGATGTGCGCTCACACCTCGATCACCACCCGCCCAACCTGCCCGACACGTCCGTGACCCGAGGCCTTGATCACGGACGTCGTCGCGCCTGCTGAAAGGGACACCGGCGACGGGCTACCGGCGAACAACCAGGTGGCTGGAACACGATGTGCTGTTCCCGGAACCCTGGTCACTGCAGGCCTTCTCGCCGCTGGGTTTCTACCGCCTCCATTGCAACCGTTCCGATGGCCGTCAGCGACGGCCCGGACCAGTGCGCTGATCCGAAAGCTGATCATCGACGAACCAGATCACCCGAATCCGGCGGACCCGGTCGGAATCGGTTGCGGTGCGCACCGGCGCCCCGCATGATCGGTGTCATGCGCACCGGCGGGGCAACACCTCCGATTCGGTGGTCGGTCGGGTGGCCGCCGCCCCCGACAACCGGCACCGGTGCCCAACCACCAACCCACACAGCCAAGGGAGAACAGTGGCGGATCTCTTCGAAATCGTCCCCGGCCGACCACCGCGCCTGAACCACGACGAGCTCATCAGAGCGCAGCAGGAGACCCTGGCCGCGCCACGCCGCCAGTACGGTGCACTCGCCCGGGCATTGTTCGTCACGCTTGACCTGCTGTACGGCAAGAAGCGCACCCTGTCCAAGTTCAAGGTTCTGGAGCTGGTCGCCAGGGTCCCGTACCAGTCGTGGGAACAGGTCGCCTACATCGCGATCACGCATGTCTACAGCCGGACGGGGCTCGCCCGGCGCATCCATGAACGGGTGAAGGAATCGCGCGAGCAGCAGGACAACGAGCAGTGGCACCTGCTGATTCTCGAGGACCTGATAGCGAGCTCTGGCAAGCGCGAGAGCCGGATCTACTACTTCTGGATTCCGCAGTTCATCGCGTTGGTGTATTACCAGATCTCCTGGTTGCTGTTCGTGATCCGGCCGGCCTGGTCCTACCGCCTCAACGCCGACTTCGAGGACCACGCCGAGCACGAGTACATGACGATGGTGGCCGAGCATCCGGAGTGGGAGACCACCCCGTACGACGCCGAATTCTCGGCCGAGTACGGCACTTTTGAATCGGTGGCCGACCTGTTGAGGCAGATCGGCCATGACGAGCGCACCCACAAGGAGGGCTCGATCGAGGCCATGATGGCGCCGCGATTCACGTGAAGCCCGACGCGGGACCGGTGATCCACCGCGGCCGACGCGCTCAGTGCATCATCGGCCCCGCCCGTCAGCGGCTCCGGGCGTCCTCCCGCGCGAGGTCCTGTGCCAGGGCGGTCATCTCAGCATTGCGGCTGTAGTCCGCGATCTCCTTCTGCATCGTCCTGCGTACCTTGGGCTGCTGGGCCAGGGCGACCGCGAAGACGGTCAGCAGAATCCACATGGAAGCGCTGGAGATCAGGATCAGGACCGACGGGAGCAGCGCCGATCCTAGTTTCGCGGTCAGTTCTTGCGCCGCGAAAGCGCGCCACACCAGCATCCCGTTCACCAGGTAGCCGATCAGGTAGGACACCACGAACGCGATGGCGAACTGCTTGAGGCTGCCCGATTGGCGTCGCTTCCTGATCGGCTCGTCCCGTGACGGGAGGGCGACCGACAGAATGTTGCCGACGCCCAGCCACAGCAGGATCATGCAGAGCATCAGGACGCAGGCCTTGTAGAAGGCGTAGATGTCGCCGGCCCGCCACGCGAGCAGCGCGCAGAGCAGGAACCCGATCGGCGAGACGATGCAGATCAGCGCCAGGTTCTTGATCACCAGCAGGTGCCACAGCCGCGCACCGCTGTCCAGTGCTGCGCGGACCCGCATCGCGTCGAAGCTCATCGCGTTCACGCAGACGCTCCCGCCCATCACGACGCCGATGGCCCAGAGCCCGAGGTAGGGCAACCACTTCTTGTCCTCGTCCCACTGGAACAGTCGGATGAAGCCGAGGTAGAGCAGCCCCATCGCGAGCGCGATCGCCAGACTTTTGACGGTCGACCGCGGCTTGCGGGTCAGGATGTAGCGGATCTCGCCGGTGAGCCCGTGCGCGAGTGCCGGGCCGTGCCGGCTGACGGGGTTCCGGCCGTGCAACGGGGCGTGACCGTCGACGATCGCGGCAGCCGGGTCGTCCTCGCCGGCGTCGATGCGGGCCAGCCTCGCCTGCAGCACGGCGAGGGCGGCGTCGTTCAGTGCGAGTCGGGCCAGTGCGACCGCCGCGACGGCATCGCGCTCCGCCTGCGCGGCGGTCGTGAACGTGTCCTCGGGCGCGGTCGGGTCGGCCGGGAACTCGTGCACTGCACCGAGTTCGAGATATTCGCGGCGCAGCGCGTCCCATCGCGGGGAGAGCTGCCGTGGCCCCGTATCGCCGGCCAGCTCGGCGCGTTGCCGCTGGGCGTTGTTCCTGACCCTGGTGGCCGTCGTCTCGACTTCCGGGCGGTCCTTCCACTTCGAGGCAAGCGCAGTACGTTCTGCCGCGGAGGCACGCTCCACCAGCTCCGTGAGGTCGTCGATCGCTGCCATCCGTACTCCCTGGTCGCCGGCCGCCCGTCAGCGGGCCATCGCCGGGTCATCGTGACCACGGCGGCCCGGCGAACGCATCCCCCTGACCGTAGTAGGCAGATCGGTACCAACCGGACAATCCATCGCGAGTGGGTCCTGCGTTCGATCGCGATGTCCTGGGGAGTTGGGGTCGTTCAACTCATGCGATCGGGGTGTTCGTGTTCTTCGGCCTGCTCGGCCCGGTGACAGCCACCTACCTCCCGGACATCGTCGCGAATACGCAGTCCGGAATGACGATCATCGTTCCGCCGCCGCAGCCCCGGGACGGCATCATCAACTACGTCAGCCAGGCGAGTCAGATCGGCATCATCGTGCCGGTCGCCATCGCCGCCGGCGCCATGAGCCTCGCCAGCCGCCCCGGCCTGTCGATCTTCCTCCGGTCCAGGGTCGGCAGCATGTGGCAACTGATCCGTCCGCGGGTCGTGGTCGTCAGCGCGGGAGGGATCGCCGCGTACGGCGCCGGCCCGCTGGCAGCATGGTTCGAGACCCTTCTGCTGCTGGGCCCTCTCGACCCGGTGGCACTCCTCGCCGGGCTGATCGCCGCCGGTGTCCACCGGCTCGCCGTTCGGGAGACCTGATCGAGTTCGCGAGGCGTGCTGCGTTCAGCACCTGTTGGGGACCTTCGGCTCTGGTCCGCGCGGGCACCGTTCGGGACGCTGAAGAGTATGAGAAGCACAGAGAGGATCCCACTCCAGCCCGAGGACGTCACCCCGGCAGCCGACCTCCCCGATCGTCAGCGGTGAGCGGCGATGGCCGTGACCAGTCCGTTGCTGCCGAAACCTGCCGAGATCGCCGCGGAACGCACCCGATCCAGGACCGCTGACACCTCCGCGGGCGATCGCCGGTCCACCGGGGGGACGCCGACCGTGGGGCGCCCGTCGGACCTGACGGGGACGGTGGCCGCGATCGTCGACGAACTGAACCCGATCTTCAGTGGGTTCCTCACCGCCACCGTCATCACGGAATGCGCGGCCCGTGCCGTTCAGGACCTGCTCGGGTCGATCTGCCTACAGGCGCTCCCTGAGATGGCGATCCGGCTGGCGACCGTCAGGCTGCAGACCGCGACCGCCGATCAGCCGGAGCCCGCCTCGAAAGCCGTGTAGACGGCAGCCATGTCGTCATCCGCATGGCCATTGCGCGCCGCCTCGGCGTATTTGGCCTCGACCCGTTCCAGGACGTCGTCGGGAACACCGAATCGTTGCGCCGCAGCGCGGATCAACCCGAGGTCCTTCAGGACGCCGTCGATGCTGAAGGACGGCGGGTACTCCCCCTTCAGCATCGCGGCGCCCTTCACGTGGGCGTAGGGCGAATCGGTGGCGCCGCCGCCGATGGCGTCGAGGAACTTCTGCGGGTCCAGACCGAACGCGGACGTCAGCGCCAGCGACTGCCCGACAATGGCCGTCAGCGACTGCACCCATGCGTTGGCCGCCAGCTTGAGCGCGGACGCCTGACCCGATTGCTCGCCGGCGATCACGACCTTGGCACTGATCGCGTCGAACACCGGCGCCAGCACAGCCAGGTTCGCCGGATCGCCGCCGACCAGCAGCACGAGCTTGCCCTGTTCTGCCGGCTGCTTGGTGCCCAGCATCATCGCCTCCACCACGGCGATCCCGTTCTCCGCCGCCAGGTCAGCGGCACGCGCCGAGCCGTCCAGACCGATGGTGCTGAGCTGCGCCCACACTGATCCCGCTGGCATTGCCGGGGCGGTCTGCGCCATCACGGCCAGGACGGCATCCGCGTCGTGCAGAACGGTCAGTACCGCCTCCGCATCGCCCACCGCGTCCGGTGCGCTGGGCGCGATCACGGCGCCGGCGTCCCGGAGCGGCTCGGCCTTGGCCGGATCCCGGTTCCACACCGTCACCTGATGGCCGGCGCGCAGTAGTGACCCCGCGACGCCGGCACCCATGATTCCCGTTCCCAATACTGCAACGCGCATGACGGAGCTCCCTCTGATCGCTGTCTTCTCTCGAGCGCTGTTTGTCGGTCCGTGCCTGTCACACCGCGTTCGCCACGGCACGGACCTGCCCTAGGGTGCCAGCGGTGACCGCAGCGACGAACGGCGACCAGCCCGGGCTGGCGAGGCGATTGGGTGTGACCGACGCTGTCGTCATCGGCCTGGGGGCGATGCTGGGCGCCGGAATCTTCTCGGCGCTGGCTCCGGCGGCGGCAGCGGCCGGGTGGGCGTTGCTGATCGGGCTCGCGGTGGCCGCCGTGGTCGCCTTCTGCAATGCCACGTCGTCGGCCAGGCTCGCAGCCCGCTACCCCTCTTCAGGCGGCACCTACGTCTACGGGCGCGAACGACTCGGACCGTTCTGGGGATATCTCGCCGGCTGGTCCTTCGTCGTCGGCAAGACGGCATCGTGCGCGGCGATGGCCCTGACCGTGGGCAGCTATGTCTGGCCGGACCGGCAGAAGGCCGTCGGGGTCGGCGTTGTCGTCGTCGTGACGGCGGTGTCCTGGGCCGGCGTGCAGAAGGCGGCCTGGTTGACGCGGCTGATCGTCGGGGTGGTGGTGGTCGTCCTCGCCGCGGTCGTCGTGGTCTGCCTGAACAGTCCGGCGGCCGATCTGCACCGGCTGGTGGCGGGGGGCGGCGGCAGCGTCCGCGGCGCGCTGGAGGCGGCCGGGCTGCTGTTCTTCGCGTTCGCGGGCTATGCCCGCATCGCGACCCTGGGCGAAGAGGTCCGTGACCCGGTGCGGACCATCCGGCGGGCGATCCCGACCGCGCTGTGCATCACGCTCGTGATCTACGCCGCTGTCGCCGTCGCTGCGCTGTCGGTGCTGGGACCGGACGGGCTGGCGGCGGCCGTCGACCCGCTGGCCGCAGCGGTCGCGGCCGCGGGCGCACCGGCCCTGACCACCGTGGTGCGGATCGGTGCGGCGATCGCCGCGATCGGTGCACTGCTGGCCCTCGTGCTCGGGGTGTCACGCACGGTGCTCGCGATGGCCCGCGACCGCCACCTGCCCGCGACGCTCGCCGTCGTCCATCAGCCGGTAGGTGTTCCCCGGCACGCCGAACTCGCGGTCGGCGCGGTGGTGGCCATCCTTGCGGCGACGGTGGACCTGCGCGGTGCCATCGGTTTCTCGTCATTCGGTGTGCTGGTCTACTACGCGATCGCCAACGCCTCGGCGTGGGCTCTGCGGCCGGACGAGGGCCGGCCGCCGGCCGTTGTCCCGGCCGTCGGACTCGCCGGTTGCGTGCTGCTCTGCGTGTCGGTGCCGACCGCCGCGTTGATCGCCGGTGCCTCAGTGGTGGCGTTCGGCGCGGCCTCGTATGGCATCGGACGTGCCATCCGTTCCCGACGAGCCGGCCCCGACACCGTATGACCGCGTTGATGTGTCAGGCGGAGCTGTGCCGCACCACGACGACCGGACAGCTCGCGTGAGTGAGCACGGTCTGACTGGTCGAACCCAGCAGCAGACCGGTGAATCCGCCGCGACCCCTGCTGCCGACCACAAGCACGGCGGGGTGCTGGTCGCGGTCGCCGAACCTCAGGATCGCCTCCGCGGGCTGGCCCTTGAACAAGACCCTGCGCACGGCGACATCGGGATACTTCTCGTGCCAGCCCGCCAGCTGCTCGGCCAGCATCGCCTCTTCGTCGGTGCTGTCCCCGGCGTCCATGACGACCGGCCGGCGGGCGAACCGCTGCCTCGCCAGCTCGTCCCAGGCCAGGACGGCCACCATGTCGGCACCGCGGGCGTCGGCCTCGTCGAACGCGAACTCCACTGCGGCGTCGCTGCTGTGCGATCCGTCCACCCCGACGACCACCGGGCCGTCGGGTGATCCCGCGGCGGGGACGACGGCTACGGGCGACCGGCCGTGCGATGCGACGTAGAGCGCGACCGAGCCCAGCAGCACCTCCCGGAGCCGGCCGCCACCCCGCGACCCGACAACCGTCATCGCCGCGCCCCGCGATGCGTCCACCAGTGCAGACCTCGCGTCACCCTCGACCAGCGAGGTGGTGCACTGCACGTCGGGATGCGACCGTGCCATCGATCCGACCAGATCACTGAGCAGCTCCGCCGCCCTGGTTCGCACCGCCTCGGCTACCTCGGGCGGGAACTCGTACTCCGGTTGGCCGACGAACGGCACCTGGTAGGCGTGCAGGATCAGCAGCGGCAGGTGCCGGCGGGCGGCTTGCCCGGCGGCCCATTCCGCTGCTGTGAGTGACGGTTCCGAACCGTCGACTCCGACCACGACCGACGATCCGGCGACAATCATGGTGCTCCCCTTCGTCCTCTGCTCCACCGTCTTTCCTCCACCATCCCGCCGACCGCCCCGGCGAGAAAGGGACGAAGGTCCCGCCATCACGGTGGGGTGCCGTGCGGCGGCCGGCGGCAAGTGCGGGACCCGACGACCCCGCACAGCCGGGTCCAACGGCCCTGTTGCGACCCGGCCGAATCCCGTTGAGTGGCAGTCAGTTGACCACCGGTTGCGGGTCGACGGGTCCATCGCATCCGTCAGCAACCGGTGCTCCCTGCCCGATGACGCGCAAGGAATGGAGCCGGCCATGACACACCCGCAACTCGCCCCGACAAAAGTGCAGGACCCGAACCATTTCGTCCTGAACGGCGGCAACCTGCTGATCAGGCTGTCGCTCGGTGGAATCGACGGCGAGCCGCACCTCCAATATCAGGACTCGCACCACGCCATGGAATTCTCCGGTGACCAGATCTACCTGGAGAGCACCTCGCTGGGTCAGCTCGCCACCGTGACGACGATGAGCACGAAGGACATCGGGCACACGTCATTCACACTGGTGATTCCCGCGGTCGACGTTTCCTCGGGGCCGCAGACGGTCGCGACCATGGGACTGATCACCATGCACCGCACCCGCCCGAGCAGTGTTGCCAGGGGCCAGCTGCGCACCTACCACATGACCGAGCTGCGCGGCAGCGCAAGACATGTCGATTTCTGATCGGCACGGCCACCGCTGACCCGCCCGGTATTCGCCCGCTCCAGCGCAACGACGACCGCCGACCCACAGGGTCGGCGGTCGCTGTGCTTTCAGTAGCCGGGGAACATGGATACGCCGCACATTGCCTACCGGCCGCGCATTCCTCTACCGGTGGGCTCGATCACCGGTGACGTCGCGCGGGGTGCTGCAGCGTCACTCCGCGGGGGCGCCGACGAGAACACCGAGAACGTCGCGCATCGACACGATGCCGACGGCGGTGCGTCCATCGCCGATCGGCAGGTGCCGGACGCCGCTCTCGATCATCAGGAGACCCGCGCGCTCGATCGAGATCCCCGGATCACCCCAGACCACCTCGGAATTCTGGGCGTCACCGGCCTGGACCTCGTCCAGGTCGCGACCGCCCGCCACCGCGGTGATCACGTCACGTTCGGACAGCATGCCGAGCGCACCATCGCCGGTGACCAGCAGGGCGCCGATCTCGTCGGAGGCCATCTCTTCCGCGGCCTCGCGCAGGGTGTCGGCGATATCGACTGTGGCAACGGGCGATCGCATGATCAGCCGGACCGGGTCCGACGGCAGGGATTGCGACGCCACCGATGCTCCGCGCGTCGACGGACCATAGGCCATCATGTCGTGCTCCTCTCGGGTCTGCGGGCCGTCCGAGCCGCACCGTTGAGCGCTGTGTGGCAGGACGGGCCGCGACACCCCTGCGCCGTGCGGGAGGTGTCGTGATGCTCTGATTCGACGTGCTCTGATTCGACGTGCTCTGATTCGACTCTGCGCCGGTGCCTCGTTGGGTACGCAGAGGCGTCGGACCCTGCAGGTCAAGGACGATGGTCCCTATTGCGTGCGGCCGCTGGGTGTCGGGTCCGCGGGACACCGCCGGATTCGGTTCTGCACCGACCGCTCTGGGTAGGCTGAGCCGGTGAACCCCGCGGATCGACCGGCTTCTCCGGCGTTCGCCGGACCCGGTGAGATGCGCGAACGGGTCAGAGCGATGGACTGGGCGGCGACCCCGCTCGGTCCGCTCCCCGGGTGGCCGTCTCTCCTTCGGGTGCTCGTCGAACTCTGCCTGGATTCCGCGTTCCCCATGGTGGTGTCCTGGGGGCCCGACGTCGTGATGGTCTACAACGACGCCTATATCCCGCTGCTGGGTGCCGAACTGCATCCGGTGGCGCTGGGCCGGCCCGCGAAGGAGGTCTGGCCCGACGCATGGTCGGTGTCCGGCCCGATGATCGAAGAGGTGATGCTGGGCGGACGGTCGGTGCGGCACGACGACATGCAAATGGTGTTGGAGCGCAACGGTTATCCGGAGGAGTGCTACTTCACCTTCTCGCAGAGCCCCATCCGGGACACCGACAGCAGCATCGTCGGGATGTTCACGGTGGCCACCGAGACCACCAGCCAGGTGCTGGCGCAGCGGCGGCTGCGCGTGGCTCAACAATTGGGAGCGCTCTCGGCGACCCGGTCGAACGACCCGGCCGACACCTGTCAGGCAGCGGCCCGGGTGCTCGCCGGCGCCCGCGAGAGCGTGCCGTTCGCCGCGGTGTTCCTCCGCGACGAGCCGGACGGTCGGTTTCGGCGGGTCGCGGACTACGGCTTCACCGGAGCTCCAGGGCCGGGGCTGACCGAGCCCGCTGCCGATGGCACCTGGACCGTGGGCACCGCCGTCCGCGAGGAACGGGCGCAGATGCTGGACTCGCTGCGGGACAAGTTGCCCGGCACCCTGCGGCCCGGCCCGCTCGGTCCGATGCTGCCGGACCAGGCGGTGGTGCTGCCGATGATCCTGGGCGGCGGGACGGGACCGGCCGGTGCCGTGGTGCTCGGCGTCAATCCCTACCGGCGTCTCGACGACCGGTACCAGGAGTTTCTGGCGCTCGTCGGCCGGCAGTTTCGGGTCGCCCTCGCGGACGCCTATGCCTACCACGACGAGCGGCAGCGGGCGCAGAACCTCGCGGATCTCGACCACGTCAAGACCGAGTTCTTCCAGAACGTCAGTCATGAGCTGCGGACCCCGTTGACCTTGCTGCTCGCCCCCCTGCAGGACGTCCTGGCCAACAGTTCCTCGCAGCTCGATCCGGCCGGCCGGGAGAGCCTGACGGCCGCGGTGCGGGCCGCCCAGCGGCTGCAGCGAATGGTGGAGGCCCTCCTCGACCTTTCCCATCAGGCCTCGATCAGGGTGCCGGTGTTCGAGGAGACCGATCTCGCGGCGACCACAGCCGACATCGCCAGCATGTTCCGGTCGACCGCGGAACACGCCGGTCTGGACTTCACCGTGCAGCTGCCGATCGGCCCTGTCACGGCGGACATCGACCGCGAGATGTGGGCAACCATCGTGAACAACCTGCTGTCGAACGCGGTGAAGTACACCGCCAAGGGCGGGATCACGATCACGGTTCGCGGACTTTCCGGTGAATTCGCCGAGTTGACCGTCACCGACACCGGAGTCGGGATCAGCACCGAGCAACAACCCCGGGTGTTCGAGCGTTTCCACCGGGCCGGCGACGACGCGAGTGACGGTGCCGGTATCGGTCTCGCGCTGGTCTCCGACCTGGTCTCCGCGCACGGCGGCCGGATCGAGTTGACCAGCGCCCCAGGTGTGGGCAGCACGTTCACGGTGACCGTTCCGGCAACGGCGGACCGGGCGGCGATCGGCGCGCGGATTGCGGCGGACGGCTCGGCGACAGCGGCGGCGCCGCCATCCCCCGTGTTGACTCCGCCCCGGCAGATCTCCGGCGGCGCCGATGACCGGCACCCGGTGGGGTCGGACCAACCCGGGCGGCCGCGGCTCCTGCTCGTCGAGGACGACGACGATCTCAGGTCCTATCTCGGCCATCTGCTGACGTCCGACGGCTGGTCGGTCGACGCTGTCGCTGACGCGGAATTGGCGACGGCAGCGGCATTTTCGACCAGTGCGGCCACGCCCTACGACCTGGTGCTGACCGACATCATGCTGCCCGGTTCCAGCGGGCTCGACCTGTTGACGGCTCTACGTTCGGCCGACGGAACGGCCCGGATTCCCATCATCCTGCTGACGGCGCGGGCAGGTGCCGATGCCGCGATCGAGGGCCTGAGCCACGGCGCCGACGACTACATCACCAAGCCGTTCTCCTCACAGGAGCTGCTGGCCCGCGTACGGGTGCACCACCAGCTCAATCAGGTCCGCGAGGACGCACTCGGAGAGGCGCACACCAGGGTCACCCACCTGCGGACCGCGCTGGAGAGCAACCGGCTGATCGGCATCGCCACCGGCGTCCTGGTCGGGTCCAACGGGCTGACCCCCGAGCAGGCCTTCGCGGTGCTCGTCAAGACCAGCCAGAACGGCAACCGCAAGCTCCGCGAGGTGGCGGCCGACATCGTCGGCGGCAACAGCATCCGGGCCTGAGCCACGCTGCCCGCAGGAAGATCGTCCCGCCAGGGAACGGCCAGCGAAGCTCGATTGACGGTGCGGCACAGGGCAACCAGGGACTTTGGACTCTGGGGATCGATCCTCCGCGCGACTTACGTTCGTGCGGAGGAGTTGATCGAGGATGACGCCATTCATCACCAAACCGCCTGCGCACCCGGAACGGGGACGGGGTCACTATTCCGCCGACCGGCGGCGCTGGTGGGACGACAGCGAGCAAGAGTGGCTGGAGTTGGACGACGCCGCGGCCGACACCGCGGAGATCCAGCTCGAGGAATCTGGCGGTGAGTCGTGGATCTCCAGCATCCTTGCCACGCTGGGTGCGCAGGAGGGCCACGGGTACTACCGCTTCGTAGGCATCGCCCGGAGTTCGGACGTCCGGTGGCCGACCTACCGGATCCCCGGCGACACCTTCCCCGCCGCCCGGGGTTTCCTCGCCGACGTCCCTGCCGAAGAGAAGTGGTCACCGGGCATGACCCGGAGCCTGCTCAACCTGCAGGCCGAGCTGCTGAGCGAGGGCTGGCTACCGGTGGGTCAGGGCGACGCGCCGTGGGCGACCCGCTATCGCCGGACATGCCTGGCGACGAAGGACCGGCGGCCGGCGACCGCGACGCGTCGGAGCCCATGATGCGGGCGGTCAGCCGCGGCTGATCACGTCCATCGATCGTTCGCCGGTCCGCTCCACCCGAAGACCGGACCTGACCGCGACCCTGACAATGCCTGTCAGACCTGTCATCTCGGCTCTCGAGGTGACCAGGGCCCTGGTCAGGAGACCTTTGACCGCCTTGTTGAAGTGGCTGACGACGCTGCGCCGTCCGGTTGCGTCCTCGTTCAGCACCCGCACCGAGATCGCATCCGGCGTCGGCGCGAACGCCGCATAGGCCGCGGACCGCAGGTCGACGACGGGACCGTCGAGCCGGCCGAGCGGTTCCGCGAGGTGCGGCCGCCAGTAGACGGCCGGCCGGGGCAGGCCCGGCACCGTCGAGCCCGCGGACAGCCGGTAACCGGGCACGGCGTCGCCACCACCGACGACCCCGAGCAACGCCGAGGTGATGAGCAGCCGCTCGTCAGCTCGCGACCGCGCCGCCCGCGGCAGGCTGCTGACATCCAGGGCGTCGTAGAGGACGCCGGTGTACCGCAACAGCGCCGGCAGGGTCGGCGACCGGCTGAGCATTGCGGTGGCGATGATCTCCGGGTCCTTCCCCGGGCCGACCGACAGCGCCCGGCGCGCGGCAGGGACATCGCCGCACAACTCCGTCACCCGCGTGATCATCGCAGCGCGCGGCAACGCCAACTGCGGAAAACGCAGGGCGTCGAGATCGAGCGCCGGACCGGAGCCGCCCACTGCCTTCGTTTCGGACGGGGGCAGCAGCACGTACACGTCAAGGACGGTAGCCGGGCGGCTGCGTGACGATCAGCCGGGTCGGCCGGCGCGTTCAGAGAGTGTGGCGCTGGACCACCGCAGCCGCAGGGCCGTTTCGGCGCCGGCGTCCGCGGTGACTTCGATCCGCAGCGTGTCGGCAAGCGTGACGTCGACCGCCATCGCGGTCACGGCGCTGTCCCTGACCACTTCGGCAACCGTCGCACGGAGCGCGGATTCGGCCTGCAGCGCCACGGCGGACGGCACGCTGTCCACGGCACCCGCCAGCCGTACGGTAACGGTCACCGGCGACCCGGCCGTCAGTCCGAGGATCAGCTCGGACAGGGTGGTCCGCAAGCTCGGCGGCGGGGCCGGCTCGTGCCGGAGATCAAAGATCGCACTGCGGATCTGCAGGATCGTCTTGTGCAGCTGATCGACATGGTCGGCCAGCCGCAGGGCGATCAGCGGGGCATCGACCCGGCGTTGCGTGCCCTCCATGGCCATCGCCACCGCGAACAGGCGCTGGATCACGTGGTCGTGCAGGTCGGTGGCGATCCGGTCCCGCTCGGTCAGCGCCTGCAGTTCCCGCCGTGACGTCTGCACCTCCGCGCGCTGCAGGGCCAGTGCCGCCTGGTCGGCGAAGGAGGACACCACCTGCAGTTCCGCGTCGTTGAAGGGCGCCGAACCGGGTTTGCGGACGGCGAGAAGCACGCCGCCGTGCGCGTCACCGGAACCCAACGGCAGGGCCAGGGCCGGACCGAGGGCAACACCGGTGGCGTCCTGCAGGCTGTACGCCAGGCCGTCGACGTTGCGCGGCACATGGTCGGCGAAGACGGCGCCCGACGTCGATCCCTCGATCGGGATGCGATGACCCGCGAAACCGTCGGCGTCCTGACCGACCGCCACCGCGATGACCAGCTCGTCCGGCGATGCGCTGTCCCGAGACCGCGGCGTCGCCGGTGGCAGCGCGATGAGAGTGAAGTCTGCTGCGGTCATGTCGCGTGCACGGCTCGCGATCAGGTGCAACGCGTCGCTGGTCTCGCTGCCGGCGAGCAGCACCGCGGTCACATCGGCGCTCGCCTCCAGCCACCGCTGCCGATCCCGTGCCTGCGCATACAACCTGGCGTTGTCGATCGCCACGCCGGCGGCGCCGGCCAGCGACATCACCAGGACTTCGTCCTCCGCGGTGAACGACCGGCCGCCGGTCTTCTCGGTCAGGTAGAGCCTGCCGACGATCGAGCCGTGCCCGCGGACCGGAACGCCCAGGAACGTCCGCATCGGCGGGTGGTGCGGCGGTAGGCCGGCGAAGGACCGGTGGACCGTCAGGTCGTCCAGCCGGATGGTGTGGCCGTTGCGGACCACGGTGCCGAGCAGGCCCTTGCCGGTGGGGTGGGATCCGATGAGCTGCCGGGTTTCGTCGTCGATCCCGGTGAACACGAAATCGATCAGATCGCCGTCCTGGTCGACGACGCCCAGTGCGCCGTAACGGGCGTCCACCAACTCCAGGGCGGCATCGACGATGCTGCGCAGGGTGACGTCCAGGTCAAGGCCCGAAGAGACCGCCAGCACTGCCTCGAGCAAGGCGTCCACCCGGTCCGCGGCCCGGTCACCGTTGGTCACCCGCTCACTGTGGCACAGGGTGGTCGGCTTGCGCTCCGACGACGGCCACGGTCGCTCACCGGCCCGGATGAGCCGAAATCAGCCGTGTGTGGCAAGGACGTTCGGCCCTGGCTGTGGCAGCCGCGGCTGCGGAACAGTGGGCGCCAGAGAACCGACCGCCTGCAGAACTGCATGACCCGGCGGTGCCGAAGGAGGCTGTTCCGGTGTATTCGAGCGTCGCTGCAGTGGGCAGCCTCGGCCGCAGCGAAGTGCGGTCGGTGTTGAACTCGGTGACGAAATGGCTCCCTGACGGCGAGGACTGGTCGCTGGACTGTGCCGGCCTCGGCTTCGAGATCAGGTACACCGGTCCAGCAGTCCCGCATGGCCGGGTCGACGATCGCGATGTGCTGGTGCGATGCGGTCGGATCATTCTCGATCTTCGGGTCGCCATCCGGGCGCGCGGCGTTCACCCGACCGTTCAGCTGCTGCCGGATGACGACGAATGCGACCTGCTTGCCGTCGTGCTCCCGCAGGGACGCAGCGTCCCGACCGCGGAAGATCTCGCGTTGTTCGACGCCATCAAGCACAGGGAGGGTGGGCCGGCGCTGGTGCCCGGTGTGCCCGCGGAGACGATGCGGCGACTGCGGCAGGCGGCGAAGATGGAGCAGAGCTGGATCGCCACGCTGAGTCACCAGCAGGTGGATGCGATCCGAACCGGATCAACTGTTGCCGACGGGGCAGCGGACCTGTCGTCGACCGGAACTCCGGCGACCGGCCGGCAGCCGGGCAGCCCTGTGACGGCGGTGATCGGCTCACTCCGCGACCTGCCCACAGCTCGGCTCCAAGCCGGCCAGGCGTTGGAAAGGGTACTGCTCACGGCGGCCAGCACGGACCTCCCGGCCACCGTGCTTCCCGATCTGCTGGCGGACCCCGCACGCCGTCGGCAGGTCCGGGATCTGGTCGGCGGCGGGTTGTGGCCGCACTGCGTCGTCCGGCTGGGCGATGCGGCGCCTGTCGCCCGGGACGCCCGGCAGCAGTCAACCGGCTGACCGTCGGTCGGTGACGTCCCGATGTCACTGCCAGTGGTGATCGACCGGCGACGGCGACTCAATAAGTCGTTCCTGTAACAAAAGGATGAAATCGGACGTACCGGAAGGAAATTGCCGAATCTCCGCTTTACCCTCAATCCAACGAGAGGGAGAGCGATGCCCATACGCCACGGTTCCAGCCGATACAACCCTGCCGCACCCGCCGTGAACGAGGCCGGGTTGGTCTCGCAGATCTACCTCGACGCCCTGCGACTGGCTCAGGAGAACGGCACGACTCCGTCAAACATCCTCTTCGAGCTGCGCCTGGCCAGCATTGCGCACGACGATGAAAAGACCGTCGCCGTGCTCGATCGCGCCATCAACCTGATGACCTTGGACAAGGCGCTGGACGAGCAACGATCCGAAGCGCGATCAGAGAGACGCCGAAACCGCCCCCTGGATCGGTAACAGCTGACCGGCCGGGCGCACACCACCGGATGTTGATCATGACGAAACCCGCGTGGTTTGCGGCGTGTCGGCGGGGAAAGGTGCGAGTTTTGCCATGATCAACACGGGCAGGTCCCCGCCGCGCTCGGGCCGGATCATCGATCCGGCCCGAGCGCGACCGAGATCAGGGGGTGCGGCGCAGGATCGGCCGCAGGGTGTCCAGCACGCTGGCGTCGTCGATGGTCGACGGAACGGGCTCGTTGACGCCGTCGGCGATGCCGCGCATGGTCTTTCGCAGGATCTTGCCCGAGCGAGTCTTGGGCAGGGCCGGGACCACGGCGACGTCCTTCAGCGCCGCGACGGCCCCGATCTGCGCACGGACCATCGCGACGAGTTCCGCCTGGAGCTCCACCGGATCACGATCCACGCCGGACTTCAGCACCACGAGGCCGCGCGGAACCTGACCCTTGAGCTGGTCCGCCACACCGATCACCGCGCACTCCGCAACGTCCGGATGGCCGGCCAGCACCTCCTCCATGCTGCCCGTCGAGAGACGGTGTCCGGCAACGTTGATCACGTCATCGGTCCGGCCCATCACGAATACGTACCCGTCCTCGTCGACCCGTCCGCCGTCGCCGGTCAGATAGAAGCCCTCGTAGACGGACATGTAGGAATTGACGAACCGCTCGTCGTCGTTCCACAGCGTCGGCAGCGACCCGGGCGGCAGCGGCAGTTTGATGACGATGGCACCGTCCTCGCCCGGCGGAACCGGCTTGCCGAAGGTGTCCAGCACCCGAACGTCCCAGCCGGGCAGCGCCTTCGTCGGCGATCCCGGCTTGATCGGCAACAGTTCGATGCCGGCGGGATTGGCCACGATCGGCCACCCGGTCTCGGTCTGCCACCAGTGGTCGATGACCGGGATCTGCAGCAGATCGCAGGCCCAGTGGTAGGTCTCGGGATCGAGCCGCTCACCGGCCAGGAACAGGTACTTCAGACCCGAGACGTCGTAGTCGGCGAGCAGGGTGCCCTTCGGGTCTTCCTTCTTGATGGCCCGGAAGGCGGTCGGCGCGGTGAACATGCTCTTGGCCTTGTAGTCGGCCACCACCCGCCAGAACTGGCCGGCGTCCGGGGTTCCGACCGGCTTGCCTTCGTACAGGATCGTCGTCGCCCCGACCAGCAGTGGCGCGTAGACGATGTACGAGTGGCCGACCACCCAGCCGACGTCCGAGGCGGTGAACATCACCTCACCGGGGCCGACGTCGTAAACGTTCGGCATCGTCCAAGCCAGCGCAACCGCGTAGCCGCCACCGTCACGCACCACGCCCTTGGGTTTTCCGGTGGTGCCGGACGTGTACAGGATGTACAGCGGATCGGTCGCCTTGACCGTCACCGGCCCGGCGGGCGTCGCCGTCTTGACGGCCTCGGCCCAGTCGACGTCATTCGGTCCGAGAACCGCAGGCGCCTGCGGCCGCTGGAAGATGACACAGCTTTCCGGCTTGTGGGTGGCGAGTTCGATCGCCTTCTCCAGCAGCGGCTTGTACTCGATGACCCGCTTGCCCTCGATGCCACATGACGCCGAGACGATCACCCGGGGGGCAGCGTCATCGATGCGGATGGCCAGTTCCTTGGGCGCAAAGCCGCCGAAGACGACGGAGTGCACGGCACCCAGTCGCGCACAGGCGAGCATCGCGATCGCCGCCTGCGGCACCATCGGCAGGTAGACGACGACCCGGTCGCCCTTGACCACCCCGAGACCGGCCAGTACCCCGGCGAACAACGCGACCTCATCGCGCAGCTCGCTGTAGGTGTAGGTCTTGGTGGTGCCGGTGACCGGGCTGTCGTAGATCAGTGCGGCCTGGTCACCCCGGCCCGCCTCGACATGTCGATCGAGGGCGTTGTACGAGACATTCAGCTCCCCATCCGGGAACCACCGGTAGAACGGTGGTCGTGAGGAGTCCAGCGCTGTTGTGGGTTTCACCTGCCAGTCGATGGCAGCTGCGGCGTCGAGCCAGAACGTTTCCGGATCTTCCACACTGTTCCGGAATACCTTCTCGTAATCGTCCATTTGTCTACCTCCTGCGTGCATCCTGTCGGAAAGGGACATAGGGCGCTTGTTCGGGAGAGTGTGACGCAGCTCTCTGTAACGAGCATGATGCCGCGAGGTTCCAGTCGCGAAAACCCTTCGATCGGACTGCATCGCTCCTCGGGCGGGCAGTCGTCACCCGGTCGGCCCACGTCGTTCAGGACGACCCCCGGTGGACACCTACGGTGGAGTGATGGAATTCCGCACCCTCGGCCGCTCCGGCCTGAAGATCTCCGCAATCACCTACGGCAACTGGCTCACGCACGGCTCTCAGGTCGAGAACGATGTTGCCGCCAGCTGTGTCCGCGCCGCACTCGATGCAGGCATCTCCAGCTTCGACACCGCAGACGTCTACGCGAACGGTGCAGCAGAGTCCGTTCTGGGTGAGGCCCTGAAGGGCGAACGCCGCGAGTCCCTGGAGATCTTCACCAAGGTCTACTGGCCCACCGGACCGAAGGGGCACAACGACGTCGGGCTCTCCCGCAAACACATCGCCGAATCGATCAACGCATCGCTGCGCCGGCTGCAGACCGACTACGTCGACCTCTACCAGGCACACCGGTTCGATGTGCAGACCCCGCTGGAAGAGACGATGCAGGCGTTCGCGCAGGTCGTGCGCGACGGCAAGGCCCTGTACATCGGGGTGAGCGAATGGACCGCCGAGCAGATCAGGGCCGGCGCCGCACTGGCGGCGGACCTCGGAATCCAGTTGATCAGCAATCAGCCCCAGTACTCGATGCTCTGGCGCGTCATCGAGCAGGAGGTCATCCCGGCCTCGGCTGAACTGGGGCTCTCGCAGATCGTCTTCTCCCCCATCGCCCAGGGCGTGCTGACCGGCAAGTACCGACCCGGCAGCGCTCCGCCTGCGGGCTCCAGAGCCACCGACGAAAAAGGGGGCGCCACCATGATCAAGCGCTTCCTCGATGACGACGTGCTGGCCCGGGTGCAGGCGCTGCAGCCCATCGCCGACGAACTGGGCGTGACGATGGCCCAGCTCGCGGTGGCCTGGGTGCTGGCCAACGACAACGTCGCGGCGGCGATCGTCGGTGCGTCCCGGCCGGAGCAGGTCAGCGAGAACGTCAAGGCGGTCGGTGTCCGAATTCCCGCCGACCTCTTGCAGCGGATCGACGAGGCACTGGGCGACGCGATCACCGCCGATCCGGCGATGACGGCAAGGAACGCGCCACAGCAGCGACCCGCCTGACAGGCCTGCTGCTCAGCCCGCCGCGTCGAGCGTGCCGACCAGGGCGGCCAGGAACTCTTCGGGGCGCTCGAGGAACGGCGAGTGCCCCGCGTCGGCGATGACGACCTCCCGGTACGTCCCGCCCGCCGCCCGGTAGCCGTCGAGCAGGTGCCTCATCTGGGACACCATCGGCTGCGCCGGGCGGTCCTGCTCGCCGGGCCAGCCGGGCACGACGCCCAGCGCGCCCAGCCGGGCGAAGTCGTACAGCGAGGTGTCCGAGACGATGACGTCATCGGCTCCGCGGACCCACAGCACCGGCGGCTTCGGATCGAGATCTGCCAGACTGTCGATGCGGAAGTGGTTGGGCGCCATCGTGTTCAGCACGCCCCTCCTGCCGGGCAGCATCCCGGGCCAGGCCTGCGTCGCGGTCGAGTCCCCCGGATAGTTGTCCTCGCCCAGCCGGGTGGACAGCATCGACTCGACGAAGATGTCCAGGTGCTCCGGGACGAACGGCGGCCTGACGTAATGCGCCAGCAGGACCTGCCGCGGTGACAGCGGGGAATCGCCCGAGCGGTCCCCGGCGGCCAGCTGGGCCACGAAAGCGGGGTTGGCGGAGCCGCCGCCCGTGCCGATCCCGGGAGGGTCGAGCAGCCGACCGTCGGGTCCGGCCGTGCCGCCGAATCCGAAGGGCGACAACGGGTTCACCAGGCTGACAGATGCGACACCGCCAGGCGCGTCGGTCACGTACTGCAGGACGACGCCGCCGCCCATGCTCCAGCCGACCACATGCACCGGAGCGAGGTCGAGTGCCCGGACGGCAGCCGCCACGTCGTCGGCGAAGTCGCGCAGGCCACGGGTGGCATCCACCGGCGCAGGATCGGTGTCGCCATAGCCCCGAAGATCGACTGCTATCGGCCGGTACCGCTCGGGCAGCGAGAGCATCAGGGGCTGCCAGAAGAGGCTGGACGAGACGTTCCCGTGCACCAGCAGGACAGGGACGCCCTTCCTGCCGTCGATCTCGAGGACGTTCATGGTCAGGCGGCCGGTGTCGACGCGCCGGGAACTGATCCCGGCCAGCAAGGTGTTCACCGGGTCATCATCGGTGCCGCCGCCATCGGACGCGACCGCGGCACACCGGTCACAGCTTCTCGATGTACGCCTTCGCCTGCCGCAGGTCCATCCCGGTCAGTTGCCGAATCAGCCGTAGGGCCTCCAGCGTCTGCCCCGTCTCCACCAGTGACCGGACCTGACGCTCGTCGGCCTTGCTGACGTTCGGCACGTCGGTGGTCACGCTCGAGCCGGCCTGTTTTTTCGGCGCCGCGGTGGCGCCCAGCTTGTCGGCGATCCGGACGGCGTCGGCGAGACCCAAACCCGTCGCCTCGCGGAGCGCCTTGACGGCCTTCACCTTGTCGCCGGCCGCATACAGGTCCCGCACCTCGGTGGCCAGCGCCGGGTCGATGGTCAGTTGCGTCGGGTCGACCCTGGATCGCGCCGCGGACGCCGTCCTGCTGACGATCAGCCACGCCGCGAACGCTGCCACGACAACGACGACGACCCAGAATGCGATGTCCACCCGGTCATCGTAGGGAGCGGCGTTCAGTTGCCGCTGGGCACCGCATCCCTGGCCAGGACGGTGGCCCGCAGCACCCCGGGTACTGCCTCCGCGAGAACCTGCGCGACGTGCCGGTCGGAGGCCTCGTCGAACTCGTCGCGGATGGTGGCGTCACCGTCCACCACCTGCACCGTCCAGCGCGCCTGGCCGCCGAGCACCTGGAGATGCCGGCGGACATCGGTGGCCACGTCACTGTCGGAGCGGGACAGCATCCGGAGCATGTCCCGCCGGGTGACCACCCCGACCAGCCGCCTGCCATCGACAATCGGTACACACCTGCGCTTGTCGTCCACCATCAGCTTCGCAAGCTCCGAGACATCGGCGTCGTGGCTGACCCCGGCGACCGAGCTCGTCATGACCTCGCCGACGGTCTTCGCGGGCCGGCGTTCCGGTGCGGCAGATGCGTCGCCGGCGAAGGCACCGGGGAATCGGTTCCTGATCAGGTCGGCCTCGCTGACGATCCCGATCAGGTCGCCGTTCTCGTCGACGACCGGCATCGCGCTGAAGCCGCGGTAGGCCAGCAACTCGGCCGCTTTGCCGACCGTGACTCCCGGCTGTGCGGTGAGTACCGACTTGGTCATGATTTCCCGGACCCGCATGGCGTGCTCCCGTCCTCAGCGGCGACGATAGTCCCGCTGCCCCGAACGTAGGTCCGGACCGCAACGCTGACTGCCTGCGGAGGTCCCGTCCTCCAGGGCCTTTCGGCACGAGCGCCGGCGTCGCGTCGGCGTCATGCTGTGGGCAGCCTGGCCTTCTCACTTCTTCTTGGGTCACTGCTTGGCCCATCCGGTCCCGCAAGGATCGCGCTCCAGAACAACCTCGCGACCCGTTTTGCGGGTCTTTCGGCCCTGTCCGCTTCGCATGCCGAATGAAAAGTTGGTCGCAGTCCCCGCGCTGCGGGGCGGGCCGATCGACTGGGGTCGGCGGAGGAGAAGAGTCGGATGAGCGAGCAGGATCGGTACCGGGCTGCGGCAGAGGCGAAGATCGCGGCCGCCAGGAAGACTGCGCCGTTGTCGCGCCACGATGCAGCCCTCAAGCGCTACCTCGGCGCGGCCCAGTACGAGACCGCCAGCAGCCGCAGCGGGTGGGACGACTGGGTGGCGCCGCCGACCCGTCATCCCGCGCCGGTCGCCACCGCCGTGCGCCCGTCCACCCTGCCGGCTGCTCCGGCGGCCACCCCACGTGCCGACCTGGTGATCGTCGGCATCGACGGTTCACAGCATTCGGCGATGGCTGCCAGATGGGCGGCCATTGATGCGGCGCACCGCAGCGCGGCTCTGCGCTTGGTGTACGCCTATTCGTTGCCGGTGGCCGGGTACGCCGGCTACTCCATGGCCCCGGATGACCTCGGACACCTGATGCGGGTCGAGGGCGAGCAGATGCTGGGCGGCATGGCCACCGAATTGCGCTCGCACCACCCGGATCTCGAAGTACAGACCCGGCTCGTCCAGGGCGACGCGCTGCTGACGCTGCGGCGAGAATCCGCGCAGGCACGGCTGACGGTGGTCGGTTCCCGAGGCAACGGCCGGATGGCCGGGGTCGTGCTCGGTTCCGTCGCGATGGCCATCACGGCTCACGGCACCGCCCCGGTGGCCGTCATCCCGACGGAAGGGCCGGGCTGGATCGACGACGGACCGATCGTCGTGGGAGTCGACGGGTCGGCCACCAACGAGGCGGCCATCCGGTTCGCCTTCGAGCAGGCCGCGATCCGCGGCGCCGAACTGATCGCCGTGCATACCTGGAACCATCCGAAGCCGGCCGCGATGGTCGACGGCGTTCCTGACCTGGCCGCCATGGACGAGACCGAACGGGCGATGCTCTCCGAGGAACTGGCCGGCTGGCGGGAGAAGTACCCCGATGTGATCGTGCAGCAGAGGGTGGCGCACGGAAAGGCGACCGCGGTCCTGCTGTCCCTGGCCCGGACCGCTCAGATGCTGGTGGTCGGCAGTCGCGGCCGAGGCGGGTTCGCCGGGATGCTGCTCGGTTCGACCAGCCATTCATTGATCACCCACGCCGTCTGCCCCGTCGTCGTCGTCAGACCGGACAGCCTGGACTGACGCCGCACGCCCCCGAACCCGCCGCCGGGAACCACGATTCGTCACCCGCCGCACCGCCCACCGTTCGGCCCAGCGCACCGCCAGGAACCGCCTGACCCGAGAGCACCGCGACAGGAGAGCCCATGCGCACCAACGATTCCGGCGACGGCGCCGGGATGGCTCGCACGCTGTCCCGGCGCAACTGGCTGGCCAGCGTCTGGGGCAACGACCTCGCCCGCGACGTCGATCGCTGGCAGGCGGGCGTCCGGCTGGTCCTGGTCACCCTCTTCGTCGTGATGCTGCCGGTCGCCGCCGTCATCGGTTGGATGGTCGCCTCGGACGACCTGCACAAAGGGGAAAGCCAGTCCCGTGACCGGACCGCGACGACCGCGGTCCTCACCGCAGCGGCCCCGCCGATGGTGTTCACCGCGTCGGGCGTTCCGGTGCTCGGTACGACCGCGGTGGCGGCGGAATGGTCGGCACCGGACGGCAGCACCAGGGTCGGGCACGTCCCCAGCGAGGCGGGCTCCGTCGTCGGTACCAGGGTCGACATCTGGGTGGACAAGACAGGCGCGCTCGTCGAGGCGCCGCTGAGCTCAACCGGGTCGGTTGTGACCGGGCTGCTCGTCTCGGTCGGCATGCTCACCGTCTGGGGCCTGCTGCTGGCCGGCGGAATGCGGTTCTGCGCCAACGCCTTCGATCGGGGCCGCCGGGCCAGGTGGGATCGCGATTGGGACCGGGTCGCCCCGCTGTGGCTCCGGCTGCAGTAACGGCTGCAGTAACGGCTGCAGTAACGACGGCCGTGACGACGGCAGTGGAGACGGGCCGCGCAGGGCCGGTGCCGACCAGCTGACCCCGGCCGGCGCATCGGGTGATTGCAGAGCGTCGAGCAAGGCCGATGCCCACTGGACGATTGCGGGCGTATCGATGCCGTACGGCGCCGGATCGAACGGGGCGATCGCTGTCCGGCCGCGGTCGAGCAGGGTGCGGGCGCCGCGGGCGTTCCCGCGGGCGAGATGGGTGAGCCCGACCGCGAGTTGGGCGAGCCCCTTCCACAGCCCGCGCTCCGTCCCCGCCGACGACTTCCACGCGTCCTCGAACACCTCATGGGCATGGAAGGGAAGTCCCCGATCGAGGAAGTCCTGGGCTTCGGCGAGAGTCTCCGCCGGTTCCCGCACCACACCCTCGGGCGCTCTCGCGACGTCCGGCGATCCGTACGGAAGCGGCCGGCCGAGCGCATCCCGCGGACGGGCGTTCCTGGCGCGACCTTCGGCATCCCGGTCGCGGCGGCCGGTGCCGCGGTCCTGCCCGCCGGGCGGCGTCACCCGCCGGCCGCCGACGGTGTGGCCGAACCGGACGGAACCTCCTCGGCGATGACGGACATCGACAGCAGCGACGGACCGCCGAAGGAGGTCACCATCGCGACGTCGGAGGCGTCGCGGCCGCGTCCGATCAGGATCCGGCCCTTGCGCCGCATGTTGTTCCGCGGGTCGAAGGTCCACCACCGATCGCCGAGCCACACCTCCATCCACGCCGCGAAATCCATCGGCGCCGGGTCGGCCGGTACGTCCATGTCCGGCAGATACCCGAAGACGTACCGGGCCGGGATGTTCATCGCCCGGCAGAACGTGATGGCCAGATGGGTGAAGTCACGGCACACCCCGAAGCCGGATGCGTTGACGTCCACCGCGGTCGACGTCGGCGAACTGCTCCCGTAGGCGAACTGCAGATGATCGTTGACGTGCTGGCAGATGGCCTGCACCCGGCTGTAACCACGCGGCAGTGAGCTGAACCGCGACCACGCCTCGGTGCCGAGCATGTCCGGAAGGCAGTACCTGCTGGGCATCAGGTAGACGAGCACGTCGTCGGGCAGATCCTCGGGCGCGAGTTCGGGCGCCCACGGGTCGGCGTCCTCAGGGGCGTCCGGCACGGTGGCCGTCGCGCGATAGGAGATCTTCGACAGCCCGGCCGGAAGGATGATGCGTTGACATCGATTGCCGTAGATGTCCTGGTACTCGTGGTAGTTCTGATCGGGTCGGCTGGACCACTGCTCGCCAGCGAGGGCGATCCCGTCGACGCCCAGTGGCGTCACCTGGAACACCGCTGGGGTGTCCACCTGCGCGTCGTACTCGAAATCGCACCCGACACGCACCTGTCGAAAACCCATGAACGACCGTCTCCGTCCCGCACACCATCCCGACGGGCAGTCGGTGCGCAACAGCGTAGCCAGGCTATGTACCGATCAGGTTTCACGGTCCACCGCGGGTGATCGGGCGCGGCCGGGAGCCGGGTTGTGGCGGACACCGGGGCGTGACGTCCGCGTACGCTGCTTCCATCAGGAAGTTACCGACGAGTAACCAAGGCGGTCGGCCATGCCGGATTCCCGCTCGATCACGCTGCACGGCCACCGGCTGAGCTACATCGACACCTGCCCGGATCTCGGTGTCGGCCCGGACGTCGATGCCGGCCCGCGGCCGGCCGCGACGATTCTGATGGTGCACGGGCTGATGAGCTCGTCGCAGACCTGGGCCGACCAGGCCGGCAGACTGGACGGCCGCCGGGTGATCGCGCCCGACCTGTTCGGACACGGCGCGTCGGCGAAGCCGCCCGGCGACTACTCGCTGGGTGCGCATGCCGCGACACTGCGCGACCTGATGGACGAGCTCGAGGTTCCGAGCGTCAGCGTGGTCGGCCACTCGCTCGGTGGCGGGGTCGCCCTGCAGTTCGCATACCTGTTTCCCGACCGGGTGGACGCTGTGGTGCTGGTCAGCAGCGGCGGCCTGGGTAAGGAGGTCAACCCGTTGCTGCGGGCGGCCACTCTGCCGGGCAGCGAGCTCGTGCTGCCGCTGGTCGCCTCCAGTTGGCTGCACGGCGTCGGCGACACCGCACTGCGGTACTGGGGAAAGCTCGGGCTGCCGCCGATCAGCCCCAGTTCCGACGAGGCGTGGCGCAATCTGTCCACCCTGGCGGACGGGCCGACGCGGACGGCGTTCCTCGCGACCAGCCGTTCGGTGATCAACGTGAGCGGGCAGACCGTCGCCGCCCGCGACCGGTTGGCGGGACTTCGTTCCCGTCCCAGCCTGTTGATCTGGGGTGGTCGCGACCGGATCGTTCCGTCGTCCCATCTGGAGAACGCCCGCACCGAACTCCCGGCCGCCCAGGTCGAGATCTTCCACCGCTCAGGGCATTTCCCGCATCTGGACGAGCCGGACCGGTTCGCCGGCGTGCTGAACAGATTTCTCGGCGGGTCCGTCAGGACGCCAGGCTCACCTGCCGACGGGCCGGCAACAGCAACGCCAACCCGGCACCGAGCAGGCAGATGACGGCCGTCAGCAGGAAGATCTCGTTGTACTGGGTGAGCAGCGCCGCCGACACCGCGGCGTTGTACTCGGCGAGTTGCTCGGTGAACTCCGCCTCGTTGACGCCGAACGGCAGCGGTGCGATCAGCGTGGCCGTCAACTGACCGAACCGGTACAGGCCCCACCCGGTCAGGGCGGCCACCCCGACCAGCATCCCGGTCATCCTGGCCACCACCACCGCCGCCGAGGCCACCCCGTGCGAGCTCGGCGGCACCAGCCGGAGCACCGCGGCGGACACCGGCGCGATCACCAATCCGAGACCGAACCCGGCGATGGCCAGGTCGGTGTCCGGGACGGGGAGCCCGAGTGGGTGCTCTGCCGCGAGCAGGTCGGCGGGCCACCGCGAGATCAGCAGGTATCCCCCGGCGGCCACGACCAGTCCGGTGACGGCGACCGGGCGCTCGCCGACCTTCGTACCCAGCCAGCCTCCGAGGACCGCGCCGATCGGCAGGAACACCAGGAATCGGGTCAGCAGCAGGACGGCGGGGCCTGACTCCAGCCCGAGCAGCGTCCGGGCGAACAGCTCGACCATCACCAGGGTGACCAGCAGCGCGGCGCCGGCGGCCATGCTGACGCCCAGGGCCGCCAGGAAGCGGCCCATCCGCACGCCGTCCGGGTCGATCAGCCGGACACGTGCACGACGTTCCCAGAGGACGAACAACACCAGCACGACGACGGCTGCGGCGAGCGACGGCACTCCCCACGACGGCAGCACACCCCGCGCCGGGTCCGGGTTGTAAAGGCCCACCACGAGCAGCCCGAGACCGATCGCCAGCAGGCCGCCGCCGACCAGATCGATGCGGCCCGTCGTCCTGCTCGTCGAACCGGGCGGCACCGTCAGCTGCACGACGATCATGGCCAGTGCGGTGAGCGGCAGGTTGATCCAGAAGATCCACCGCCAGCTCTGCGGCTGTAGGTCCTCGGTGAGCCGCCACGCGTTCGCCGCTGCGGCGATGCCGACGCCGTAGAGGGTCCCCAGCACGCTGCCCAGCTCCTGGGCCGCGCCGACGGCACCCAGGGCGGTCGAGCGCCGGTGTTCGGTCCAGAGATCGGCGACCAGCGCCATGGTGATCGGCAGCAGTGCGCCGCCGGCCAGCCCCTGCAGCACCCGGCCCGCGACCAGCACCGGAACCTGATCGGCAACGGCGGTGACGGCGGATCCCGCCGCGAACCCGACAAGGCACAGTTGGAGCACCGGCCGGCGGCCGAGCCGATCGGAGAGCTGACCGAGCAGCGGCATCCCTGCCACATAACCCAGCAGGAACCCGGTGACGATCGGCGTCGCCCGTTCCAGCCGGTTCACCGGGATGCCGAGGTCGCGCACCATGTCGACCAGGACGCCGACCACCACATAGGCGTCCAGCGCTGCCAGCAGGACGGCTGCGCCAGCGGCGCTGATCGCGAGCCGGCGGCGGCCTGTCACCCCGGCGGGCTGATCGTGACGGGCTCGTTGAACTCGGAGAGCTGCACCGTGATGGTGGCCGGCGCGCCGCCCTCGCCGTTCACGGTGAGCTTCGCCGCCGTCAGCTGCGAACCGGACATGGCGATGGTCAGGACCGCCGTCACGTCGCTCGAGATGCCGGGCACCAGGCCGGCCGCGACGGCGGCCGGGACCGTCCCGCTGACCTGCCAGGCGTCACCCTCGGTGCCGGTGATGGACGCGTTCTGCACGGACGACAGCATGGCGGACACGCCGGTCTCCGGATTCAGCAGAACCGATGGGTCGTAGATGTTGCCGGCAAGTGCGGACGGCACCTTGGCGAAACCACCGGTGGCACCTTTGAGATAGAGCTCGCCGCCGATCAGCACGAACTCGACTTCGACCAGCTGGCCGAACTGGCTGATGGTGCCCGATCCCTGGGCGTCGCCGGTGGCGGTCAACTGACCCTCTGCCTGCTGGACGGGTACCGCCGGCAGCTCGCCTTCGACGGTGAGGGCGAAACGCGCGCTGGTCACCGCCGCCATCGCCGCGGCCGAGTCGGTCAGCAGGGTGTCCACGGCCGGGGTGACCGCGGTGGGAGTGGCGGTCTCCGTGGTGGACGTGCAGCCGCCGACAGCCAGCAGGAGAGCAAGGCACACGGTGATCACGATCGGTCCGCCCGCTGCCCGTTGTGCCACCTTGGTGATCATGGTCGGGATCGTATCGGGCTCACCACCCCGAGCCCTGTGCGAAAACGCCAGAGGCGCCGACCGCCGGAACTGCTGCGGTCGACGCCTCTGGATGTCATCCGAGGGGTGGGATGACGTCATTGCGGTGGTGCGGTGGTGCGGTGCTACGGCTCAGCCGAGGCGCAGGACCTGGCCCGGGAAGATCAGGTTTGCGTCGGAGATGACGTCGGCGTTGGCCTGGTACAGGGCCTTCCAGCCGCCGTCGACGCCGTTGGCGGACGCGATCTTGAACAGCGTGTCGCCCGAGGCGACGGTGTAGGTGCCGTCCGCTGCGCTGGCCGGGGCGGCCGATGCGGCGGCAGGCGCGCTGTCGTAGCTGGGCTCCTCGGCAGGCTGCGACCGGTAGCTGCGATCGGCACGATCGGAGCGGTCGTTGTTGCTCTGGGCGGGGGCCGCGGCTGGTGCCTCGGCCGGCGCCTCGGAGCTGCCGGAATCGGAGCTGACCGAGCGCTGGCTCGGGCCCTCGCCGCCGCCGGCGTAGGCGCACGCCCACGCGCCCCAGCCCTGTCCGGCCAGAGTCTTCTCGGCGATCGCGATCTGCTGCTCCTTGGTGGCAAGGTCAGCGCGCGACGCGTACTGCGCGCCGCCGAAGGCCTCCCAGGTGGACTGCGAGAACTGCAGGCCGCCGTAGTAGCCATTTCCGGTGTTGATGGACCAGTTGCCGCTGCTCTCGCACTGCGCAACGGAGTCCCAGGTGGAGTCCGGGGCGGCCGAGGCGGGTGCGGCCAGGGCGAGGGCCGCTGCGCCGGCGACAACGCCGACGGTGGCTCCGCGGAGCGCGAACACGCGTGCTGCGGAGGGCTTGCGGTGGCGTCCGGTGAGACGTCGGTTCATGTGTGTATTCCCCTAGCTGCGCCTGCGGGGTGAGCTGTCGGGTTCGGGCGCGACGCATCCGCGATGCTGAACGGATGTGTGCAGGGGATCGCCCGTCCTGCCCGCTGATCGGAGACCATTGGGCCGGATTAACCCCAAGGGAGCCGTGGCTCCCGCAATAGTGGTTTCCCCGCTGCTGTCCAGGCCTTTCCTGTTCGTGGGTCTCCGGGACGAATCGGACAGCACTCGGCGCGAGTCCCGGAGGTTTTCGTGGTAGGACCAGTGCGATACACCGGCCGATCCAGACCATACGGACGGCTCCTGTGAAGTCCAGAGGTCGAATACCGACATAACGGAATGATAACGATCACCCATGAGCCAAGAAAAACCGCGTTTCCGCAGATTGCTTGGGGTGCACCAGGCACGCGTGGTCTGCCGTGCTCGGGACAGCAGATTTCGCCGAATTTCACCCGATCGGGGGAACGTCAGCCGGGTCTTGGGAGCTGTTGCGCCGCACCGGGTCACAGCTGATCACGCGGTCGGCCCGGACACGACCCGGCTGACCCATTCCCATCCACGCCAACGCTCGCTTCGCCCCGCCCACCGAACCGGAGCCGACACCTGATGGCCACTGCCCCGCGCAGCACTCTCGACAAGCTGCTACCCGGCCTGGCGCAGTTCCGGGGGTATCAGCGCAGCTGGCTCCGCGGGGACATCGTGGCTGGCTTCACCGTCGCCGCATACCTGATCCCCCAGGTGATGGCCTACGCCGAGCTCGCCGGCCTGCCCCCGGTGGTCGGCCTGTGGTCGATCATCGGACCGCTCGCGGTCTACACGTTCCTGGGGACGTCCCGCCAGCTGTCCATCGGCCCGGAGTCGACGACCGCCCTGATGACGGCCGTCGCGCTGATGCCCATCGCGGCCGGCGATCCCGCCCGGTACGCCACCTTGGCCACCACCCTCGCGCTCGCTGTTGCCGGGCTGTGTTTCCTGGCCAGGCTCGCCCGGCTCGGCTTTCTGGCCGATCTGCTGTCCAAGCCCGTGCTGGTCGGGTACATGGCCGGCGTTGCGGTGATCATGATCGCCAGCCAGCTCGGCAAGATCACCGGCGTCAACGTGACCGGTGACGAGTTCATCCCGCAGATCCAGACCTTCGTCGCCGGCATCGGCGGCATCCACGGTCCCACGCTCGTCATGGGTGTGATCCTGGTGGTGATGCTGTTCACCTTCAAACGACTCGCCCCGACGCTGCCAGGGCCGCTGATCTGCGTCGCGCTCGCCGCAGTGGTCACCTGGGCGTTCGCCCTGCAGGAACGTGGGATCAAGGTGGTCGGCGACGTCCCTGTCGGGCTTCCGGTGCCGTCGCTGCCCAGCCTGACGGACATGGCGATCCTGATCGTGCCGGCGCTGGGCATCTCATTGGTCGGCTACACCGACAACGTCCTGACAGCACGCGTTTTCGCCGCCCGCGCCGGCCTGCAGATCGACGCGAACCAGGAGTGGACCGCACTGGGGGCCGGCAACGCCGTGGCCTCGCTGTCCAGCGGATTCCCGGTCAGCTGCAGCGGCAGCCGGACCGCGCTGGGTGCGGCGGTGGGCAGCAAGACGCAGCTGTACTCGATGGTCATGCTCGGGTTGATCATCCTGACCCTGGTGGTCGCGGGTCCGTTGCTCGCCCTGTTCCCCAAGGCCGCGCTGGGCGCACTGGTCATTTTCGCCGCGGTCAGCCTGATCGACGTCAAGGAGCTGCGGCGGATCGCGAAGTTCCGGCACAGCGAGCTCCTGCTGGCCGCGCTCACGACGGTCGCCGTGCTGGCGCTCGGCGTGCTGTACGGCGTACTGGCAGCGGTTGCGCTGTCCATCCTGGATCTGCTCCGCAGGGTTGCCCGCCCGCACGACGGGATCCTCGGCTACGTCCCCAAGATGGCCGGCATGCACGACGTCGACGACTACCCGCTGGCGCGTCAGGTACCCGGACTGGTCGTCTACCGGTACGACGCCCCGTTGTGTTTCGCGAACGCGGAGGACTTCCGGCGGCGTGCGCTGAACGCGATAGACATCGCCGGCGAGTCGGTCGACATCCACGGTCAGAGTCACGAGCCCGCCGCCGTCGAGTGGTTCGTGCTCAATGCCGAGGCGAACGTGGAGATCGACATCACCGCGGCGGACGCACTGGAACAGCTGCGCCGGGAGGTCACCGGGATGGGCATGACGTTCGCGATGGCCCGGGTGAAGCAGGACCTTCGTGACGACCTGATCCTCGCCGGCCTGGTGGACAGCGTGGGCGAGCACCGGATCTTCCCGACGCTGCCGACGGCGGTCACCGCCTACCTCGCCGCGTACCAGGAACGGCACGGCCGTCTGCCACCGGGCGTCCGGGCACCGACCCTGCCGGGTGATCCGATGGAGGCCGACGACACCCCCCGCTGAGGCGCTCGACGGGGCGGGCGCGTGCGGCCTGCAGAATGGTCCGATGCCTGTCCCCCGCGTGTTGTGCATCGTCCTTGCCGGCGGCCGTGGATCGCGTCTCGGCCCGCTGACGACAGGCAGGGCCAAACCGGCGCTGCCGGTGGGGGGCAACTACCGGCTGATCGATCTCGCACTGTCCAATGCGGCGCACAGCGGCCTGATCGACGTCTGGGTGCTGGAGCAGTACGAGCCGCACCTGCTCAACGAGCACCTGTCGGGCGGGCGGCCGTGGGATCTGGACCGCACCCGTGGCGGCTTCCGAACCCTGCCCCCTTTCGAGGGCCACGAGACCGACGGTTTCGCGGACGGGAACGCCGACGCGCTGGCCCAGAACTGGCCCGTTGTCTCGGCTTTCGACCCCGACGTGCTGCTGATCTGCAGTGCCGACCACCTGCTGGCGATCGACCACCGTGACGTGGTCGCGACGCACCTGGACTCGGCCGCCGACGCCACTGTCGTCTCCACGAAAGTGCCTGCGGGCAGCGATGTCTCGCGGTATCTGGTGGTCGAGGCCAAGGACGGCACGGTGCGCTCCGTCGACTACAAGCCGGACAAGCCACGCGGCCGGTACGTCGGCACCGAGATCTTCGCCTACCGCCCCGACAGCCTGCGCGACTGCCTGCGCGAGCTGCAGAAGGAGGGCGGTGAGCTCGGCGACTACGGCGAACGGCTACTGCCCCGGATGCTCGCCGGCGGAAAGGTCGCCGACCACGAGCACCAAGGTCACTGGCGCGATCTCGGCACGCCGCAGTCCTACCTCGACGGGCAGCTGGAACTGCTCCGGGACCGCCCGCCGATGAGGCTCGACGACCCGGACTGGCCGATCCTGACCTCGATGCCGTCCAGGGCTCCGGCACGGGTGCGGCGCGGCGCGGAACTCGAGCGGACGTGGCTCTCCCCTGGCGCCGACGTCGCCGGCACGGTGGTCGAGTCGGTGATCGGCCCGGGCGTCCGGATCGAGGCCGGCGCCGAGGTCAGGCGCTGCGTGATCATGGGCGACGCGGTGATCAGAGCCGGCGCCAGGGTGAGCCGATCCGTGGTCGCCGACTACGCCACCATCGGGCGCAACGCGGTGGTCGGCGCGGTGAACGCGACCCATCCCGCGCTGATCGGGGCGCGCCGGAGGATCCCGGCCAACGCGTCCGTTCCGCCCGGCACCGAGGTCGAACCGACAGAGCCACGGGACCTGTTCGCCACGACGCGCTAGCGTGAGCGCGTCGCGGGCCAGCGATCACGACCGGCCGGACGGCCACGGCCCCACCGCGCAGTTCGAGGGAGTTCCCGCATGGCAGCCCCTAGCAGCACAGCAGCCCCTGGCAGCACAGCCCCTGGCAGCACAGCCCCTGGCAGCACAGCCCCTGGCAGCACAGCCCCTGGCAGCACAGCCCACCATCACGTGGTCCTGGCGAGCGCGGACAGCGAGGCATACTCGTCGCTGCGCCGCCGCCCGACCGCCCGCTCCGACCGGTACCGGATGGGAAAGGCGCTGCGCAAAAAGGTCCCGCGCAGCTCGCTCGGCAGCTGGGAGCCGCCTGCGGACCGGCCCGACCCGGTGCAGCAGATCAACGAGTCGCACCAGGGGCGCGAGGAGTGGTTGATCCCGCTGCGCGTCGGCCGGATGACGGCGAGCCCGTACGGCTTCCTTCGCGGCACGGCAGTGGTGATGGCCGAGGACGTCGCCGGGCTGCCCTCGACCGGCATCACGCCCGTCATCTGCGGTGACTCGCACCTGGGCAACTTCGGTTTCTACGCCTCGCCGGAACGCGACCTGGTGATCGACCTCAACGACTTCGACGAAGCGCACCCGGGCGGCTGGGAATGGGATCTGCGCCGTCTCGTCGCGAGCATCTGGGTCGCGGGCCGGCAGAACGGCGCCACCGAGCAGGACTGCGAATCGGCGGTCACCCAGTGCGTCGCCGCCTACCGGACCGAAGTGGCCGAACTTGCCGGCATGCCGCTGCTCGCCCGGTCCTACCAGCGGGTGGACGTCGACAAGCTCCAGGACACCACGTCCCACCAGTCCCTGCGGGAGGAGATCGTCCGGGCCGCGAAACGGGCGAGAACTCGGACGAGCGACCGTGCGCTCCCCCGCTTCACCCAGGAGTCGAAGGGCCGGCGGCGGATCGTCGAGGACCCGCCGCTGATCACCAGGGTGAGTGAAGAAGACGCCGAGATGCTCGCGCAGGCGCTCGATGAGTACCTGGACACGCTCGCTCCGCACTGGCGACGTGCCCTCGGCGGGTACACGCTTGTCGACATCGCGCACAAGGTCGTCGGGGTCGGCAGCGTCGGTCTGCGTGCATATGTGGCGCTGCTGGAAGGCAGCAGCCCGGACGACGTCGTGTTCCTGCAGCTGAAGCAGGCGCGGCGGTCGGTCCTGGCGCGGTACGTCCATGGTGAGTCCGCCTGGCACGCCCACCAGGGGCAGCGGGTGGTCGAGTACCAGCAGGCGCTGCAGACGGTCAGCGACCCGCTGTTGGGATGGACGAGCGCCGGCGGGCGTCAGTACTACGTGCGGCAGTTCAGGAACATGAAGGGCACGGTGGCCCTGGACTCGATCGACGGCGCCGCCCTGGCCGACTACGCCGGGATCGTCGGTCACCTGCTGGCCAAGGGCCACGCCCGGACCAGCGGAGCGTCGATGATCGCCGGCTACGCCGGCAACTCCGACAAGCTCGACAAGGCGCTGGCCCGGTTCGCCCGGCTCTACGCCGACCAGACCGAGAAGGATCATCAGGCGCTGGTCACGGCGGCCGAGCGGGGCAAGGTGCCGATAGAGCGCGGCATCTGACGGGGTGCGGAGACGGACAACCCCCGGGCTGTTCCTGCCGAATGGTTCAGCAGGGCCGACTGGACAAATGTCGGCAGCCCGGGGGCCGGTGACTGTCCGGTTTTGCCAGACCGATCCGGTCCGACGGTGGGAACGGCGGCCTAGCGGCCAGCCACCTCACGTGTCCGATACGTCATCAACGTGGGACCACCTCCTTCCTCGTGTACCGCCGAAAGTACGTGCTCCACCCGCGGTGTGCAACGACTTTCACCCGGCAGCGAACATTCCTCGGAGGCTGCCGGTTTCAGCGCTGGTCGTACTCGTCGATGACGTGGATCGCGGCCTCCTCGGCGGACGCGCCGGCGCCGTCGATGCCGACGTCGTCGGCCACCAGGTCCTCTTCGGTGTCGGCCAGCCCGTCCGAGCCGGCGTCGACCAGCCGCCCGGAGCGGACGCCGCCGACCTCCTCGCCTGATTCGTCGAACAGGTTCGTCTCGTCCTGTTCCCAGACCTCGGGCTCCTCGGCGGACAGCAGCTCGTCCAGGCTCTCGCCGCGCTCCTCCTCGGCCTCCGTCGGCACGTGCACCGACGGGCGGCGGTCGGGCGGTGAGAAGCCTCTGTCCAGCATGTCGTCGCTGCCATCGCCCAGGGTGTCGCCCTCGGTCAACTGATCGGTCACCCGGTCGTCGACGTCCGGGCTCGGCTCGGTCTCGTCGATCTGGCTCATCGGTGTATCCCTTCGCACGGTGATCAGGTTGGTCATCAGATCGTTCCTTCGCCCGCCGGTCCGGCCGGTGGGCTCCATCCACGGTAGTCGTCCGGCCGGAACAGTCAGGCGCCGAGCAGGTAGAGCAGCCCGGCCACCAGTACGGCGACGGTCAGCACCACCGAGGAGATGACGCAGGCGATGCCCAGGAACCAGATCCCGCGCAGCCGGCCCGGCAGCAACGGCTGGAGCTCGGGCCGGTCCGTGATCTGCGCGAGCACGCCGGTCATCTGCACGCCCCGCCAGAGGCCGCCGAGAATCCGCAGCGGCCGCGACCGGCGCACCACCTTGGCGGCGACCTTCCCGGCAGAGACGTTGTGCACCAACTGATCCCACATCTCGCGGCCGGTGATGACACCGGCCAACGCGTCGGTCAGTGCCACCGGGTCGTCGGCGACGGCCAGCAGCTGCCGGCGTCGCAGGCCGAACCAGCCGGCCAACAGCAACCCGACCCCGCCGAGCAACAGCCAGAACGGATCGTCGGGTCCCCAGCGGAGCATGCTCACCACGATGACCGCGACGGCCGGCACGCCGGCCAGCAGCAGAACGGCCAGCGTCGGGTAACGGGTGGCCCTGATCAACGGCACCAGCAGCGCGACCAGCTGCCTGAGCGCCTGATCGCGGGCGTTCGCACCTGCGGCCATCGCCCTTCGGGTCCTCGACGCCGGCGCCGGCGCATCGGCGGCGAGCGGCGCGGGGAACTGCTCCGGCACCGCGACCGCGGGCTCAGCGGCGGGCGGTTTACTCAGCGAGATCCGCTCTCCAGGGACGTCCTGCGCGTCGGGGCCCGTCATCCGACCATCGACCCGTCCGGCGGGCAGCCGTCCTCGCCCGCCTCGGCCGCGCGGCAGTTCTCCGCCGTCAACCGGGCACCGACCGCCTCACCGATGTCGGCCAGGACGGCCAACTGCTCGGGCGTCAGGATGTCGATCACGTACGCCCGAACCGCCCGCACGTGGCCGGGTGCGGCTTCCTCGATCGCTCCCCGCCCGGAGTCCGTGACGGCGACCAGCAGACCACGGCCGTCGGTCAGGCATTCGCGTCGCTCCACCAGCCGGCGCGCCTCCATCCGCTTGAGGTGGTGGGACAGCCGGCTCTTCTCCCAGCCGGTGGCGCGCCCCAGTTCCCCGGCGCGCAGCACACCGCCGTCGGCCTCGGTCAGCACCACCAGGATCTCGTAATCCGCGCTCGACAGCGCCGAGTCACGCATCAACTGCCGGTTCAGCACGGCCGCCAGCGGCGTGCGAAGTTGCTGCAGCGCACGCCAGGCCCGCGCCTCCGGCGGCGTCAGCCAGCGGGTTTCCGTCATGGCACCGCACCCTACTCAGCAGTGGATTCCCGGCAGGCCGTTCGGCGTGCCCGGTCCCCGCCGGCTCGTCAGTGCTCGTGCTCGGGGATCTGGTGCTCGAAAACCGGGACGTCGCCGACGATCGGGTTGGTCCGCCGGGACGGCGCCAGATACTTCGTCGACAGGTTGACCAGGGTGGCCAGCCGGTTCCGGTTGCCCAGCAGCATGACGATGTGCACGAACAGCCACGCCAGCCAGGCCAAGGTGCCGGTCAGCCTGATCGACTTTCCCTTGGCGACGGCGATGTCCGCGATGGCCGCCCGGCGACCGACCGTCGCCATGGTGCCCTTGTCGTGGTAATGGAAGGGGTGCGTCGGGCGCCCGGTGACCAGCGCGGTGATCTGCTTGCCCGCATGCTTGCCGCCCTGCAGGGCCGGCTGCGCCAACTGCGGCAACGGGTCCGGCAGCAGGGCGACGTCACCGATGGCGAAGATGTTCTTGAATCCGCTGACCCGCAGATCGCTCTCGACGCTGATCCGGCCGCCGCGACCCTGCGGCAGACCCCACGTGCCGACGACCTTGGGCACCGCGACTCCGGTCGCCCAGATCACCACACCCGCCTTGAGGAATTCCCCGCCGCCCAACACGACGCCGTCGGTGCGGACCTCCTGCACCGAAGTGTTCAGCCGCAGTTCGACTCCGCGCTCGCGCAGTGCCTTTGCAGCGAACTCGCGCAGTGACGGCGCGAACGGCGCCAGCACCTTGTCGGCCATCTCGACCAGCACGATGTGCGTACGCCGCGGATCCAGCTCCGGGTAGATCGATGCCATCGCATCGTTGCGGAGTTCGGCCAGCGCGCCGGCCATCTCGACCCCGGTCGGACCTGCCCCGACCACGACGATCGCCAGGTCCTCGCTGCTGTTCGAAGCGGCCGCGTGCTCGAGGTTGGTGAAGATCTCGTCGCGCAGCTTCAGCGCCTGCTTGCGGGTGTAGATCGCCCGCGAGTTCTCCTCGGCACCCTTGGTGCCGAAGTAGTTGGTGGTCGCGCCGGTGGCGATGACGAGGTAGTCGTAGTCCAGCGTCCCGCCATCGTGGAAGGTGATCAGCTGCTCGTCGGTGTCGATGCCGGTGACCTCCCCCTGACGGAAGCTGACGTTTTTCTGGCGCATCCGGGTGGCGCGCAGGAAGAAGGTCACGTCGCCGGGATTGAGGCCGGCCGTCGCCACCTGGTACAGCAGGGGCTGGAACGCGTTGTAGGTATGCCGGTCGATGAGGGTGATGTCGACGTCCGCTTTCGACAGGGCCCTGATCGTCGTCAGCCCGCCGAAGCCGCCACCGATGACGACCACATGGGGGCGCCGACGCGCGGTCGACGTGCGGGCGGGGGTGCTCGGTTGGGTCATCATCGTCCTCGGGTTGACGCGTGCCGGATGTGGTGTGCGCCGCCGTGTCGCGCGGCTGCCACTCGGGCGGGCCGGATGCGGCGTGACGACGTGAGCCTTGTGGTCAGTGTCCGAAAGCGGCGGTGCTTAAACGAACGGTGCTTCGACGAACGGTGCTTCGACGAACGGTGCTTCGACGAACGGTGCTTCGACGAAGGGTGCTGCTACGAACGGTGCGGCTCTGCTGCGGGGACGAACGGGCTTACTGGATCGCCGACTGTACCGGCGGACCGGTGCCCGGACGAGCCGACGGTGGATCGACGCTGGTCACGGCAAGAGCGTAGGTGCCGACCAGTACCATCTCCAAAACGCCCAAAACCCCCTGCCACAACGCCCACGACCCCGCCGGCCCCCTCCCGGCGGTGTCGAGACCGGCCGCCGAGGCGAGCACCAGCACGCCGACTGCAGCGGTGGTCAGCGCCAGTCCGACTGCGAACCGCCACCACGGGCGGGGTGCGTGCATCATCGCGAACAGGATTCCGAGCGGGATCATCACCAGCGCGACGACGGCGCCGACCATGTGCAGCTTCGCGGTCAGCGATACCTGGAGACCGCCTTCGTCGGTCCGGACGAGGGCAGTGACCACGGCGCCGGCCAGGCCCACCATCAGGAGCGGCCGGGCGGCTTCCGGGACCGGACGGTATTTCAGCAGCAGCAGCGGACTGATCGCCAGCGACAGCGCCCACAGCGAGAAGACCCAGCCGGCGCCGCCGAGCCCGTACTGCGAGATCGAGATGTCCGGCGGAAACGGATCGCCGGCGGCCACCTGCATCACCACCCAGCAGATCCATCCGACGACGGCGCATGCGCGCCCCGCGGTGCGCCACGTAGTGCTGCCGGGTTCCGCACCGCCCGCGGCGGCGCGGGACCCGTGGGTCATTGCGATCGGCTCCCGGCGACAACATCCGACCAGGACGGCCAGCGATCGACCGGCGTGCTCGTGGTCTGCGCCGCCAGCACCGCCCTGACGATCGCCCGGGAGACGACATCCGCTGCCGCTGCGGTGATCTCGAACAGCGCGACCGCCTCCGGCCGCCCCGCCGTACCGGTGGCCGCGCCGAATACGGTGTCGCCGTCGAACATCGTGTGCACCGGATTGATGGCCCGCGCCATCCCGTCGTGTGCCACCTGGGCCATCTTGCAGCACTGGGCCTTGGTCAACGCGCCGTCCGTCGCCACCACCGCCAGGGTGGTGTTCGTGATCGACGCCGCCTCCGCGTCGAGATCGACGGAACCTTCGCCGGCAAAGGCAATGCCGGGCGCGCGGGGCGCGGTGGCGGACAGCAGCGCGTCCCGTCCCGCGTCGTCCGGCCGCACCGGCGCGGGTCCGTCGACCGGATGTAACAGTCTGGCCCCCAACAGTTCTCCGGTCGCAGGATCGATCGGCGAGCCGGCCGCGTTGACCGCCACCAGTGCGGCGACGGTGAATCCCGAGCCGGTGACGACGGAGGCACTTCCGATGCCGCCCTTGAGGTTGCTGATCACCGCGCCGGTGCCGGCACCGACTGAACCCTCTACCACCGGCCGGTCATCGCCCCGGCGCGCATCAGCCAGCGCTCCGATCCCGAAGTCCCGGGTCGGCCTGGCGGTGAAGTCGCCGCCCCTGCCCAGGTCGAACAGCGCTGCGCCGGGCACCAGGGGGACGACCGCGGCAGGGTCCGGGGCGACCTGCAGCCCCACTCCATCGGCCGCCAACGCGTCCATCACCGCGGAACAGGTGGCGAGCCCGAAAGCACTGCCGCCGGTCAGCACGATGGCGTGGATCCGCTGCACCGAGGCCGTCGGGTCGAGCAGATCCGTCTCGTGGGTGGCGGGTCCGCCGCCCCGCACATCGACCCCTGCCGTCATTCCCCCGTCCGGCGCCAGGATCACCGTCGTACCGGTGAGAAACCCGTCACCGGCAGCGGTGTGGTGGCCGACCCGAACGCCGGCGATGTCGGTCAGACCGTTGTGCGGACCCGGTTCTCCAGCCTGCGTCACAGGGCCTGCGCGGGACGGACCAGATGGTTCTGGCCCAAGCTCCCACTCTGCAGCGCCCGGAACCGCGCCAGCTCCGACTGGTCGATGCCGTAACCGTGCTCGGTCGACGGGAAGGCGCCCGACCTGACCTCCCGCGCATACTGCGTGACGCCCTCGTTCATCGCGTCCTGCAGATCGGCATAACGGCGGACGAACTTCGCGCCGGCGCCGTCCCTGATGCCCAGCAGATCGTGGAAGACCAGCACCTGGCCGTCGGTGGCGGGACCGGCGCCGATCCCGATGATCGGAACCGTCATCCGCGGCATCAGTTCCGCCGTCACCGCGGTGGGCACGGCCTCGAAGACGATGCAGAAGCAGCCGGCGTCCTGCAGGCCGAGCGCTCCGCGGGCGATCCGCATCGCCGATTCCGCGGTGCGTCCCTGCGCCCGGTACCCGCCCAGTGACGTTGCCGACTGCGGGGTGAGCCCGACGTGACCGACCACCGGAATACCGGCACCGACGATCGCCCTCGCCCGGCTGATCGAGCTGTCGTCGCCACGTTCCAGCTTGACGGCGTCGGCGCCGGCCTCTTTGACGAATCTGACGGCGGTCGCGATGGCCTGCTCGTCGCTGCCCTCGTAGGAGCCGAACGGCAGGTCCGCCACCAGCAGCGCGTGGTCGACGCCCCGCCTGGCCGCCTTCGCCAGCACCAGCATCTCGTCCGTGGTGACGGACACGGTGGACGGGTGGCCCAGGACCGTCATCGCACCGGAATCGCCGACCAGGACCATGTCGACCTCGGCCGCCTCGGCGGCCCGGGCACTCGGGTAGTCGTAGGCGGTCACCATGACGATGGGCCGCCCGGCACGCTTCATCGCGTGCAGATTCGGAATGGTCACCGGCCGCCGATCGGCCGGCAGGGATGGTTGGGTCGACATCGGCTGCTCCTTTGCTACCGCCGTGCCCTGCGGAATGCTGATCTGTGCGGTGGTCGGTACTGCGGGTGGTCGGTACTGCGGGTGGTCGGTACTGCGGGTGGTCGGTACTGCGGGTGGTCGGTACCGCGGGTGGTTTTTCGACGTGTGGGGAGATCATCGCCGTCGGTGCCCACCGGCGCTCATCCAGAGCTTGCGGTGGTTGATCCGTCCTCTGACCGACGATCATGCTCGCTGCGCCAGCAGCAGTCGAGCAGGATGAACGCGATGTGACGGACTCCACCGCCGCATCGGCCCGTCAGCCGGCGGACAGCGGGATGTTGTCGATCAGCCGGGTTCCGCCGATCTCGACGGCCACCGCGAGGATGGCAACAGCAGGGCCGAGAGTCGGGACCGGCTGGAAGCGCGCGGCGTCGACCAGGGCCACGTACTCGGGCGCGAGCCCGGCGGCAGCGAACCGCTCTCCGGCGATCCCGGTGATCTTCCCGGCGTCCCGCTCACCACCGGCAACAGCGGCCGCTGCGGCGTCCAGGGCGGCGGGAATGATGGCCGCGCGGGTGCGGTCGGCCGGTGACAACCGGCGGTTGCGGCTGGACATCGCCAGCCCGTCCGGTTCCCGGACGGTCGGCACGGTGACGATGTCGGTGTCGATGTTCAGGTCCGCCACCAGCGCCATCACGACCCGCGCCTGCTGGGCATCCTTCTGGCCGAAGTAGGCGCGGTCGGGCTGGGCCATGTTCAGCAGCTTGCACACCACGGTGGTGACGCCGTGGAAGTGGCCGACACCGCGCCGCGCGCCTTCCAGGGTCTCCACGATCGGCCCGTGCAGTTGCACCGACGCGCTGAACCCGGGTGGGTAGATCTCTGCGGCATCGGGAGCGAACAGCAGGTCGACGCCCGCCCCGGCGGCCATCCGCGCGTCGGCGGCCTCGTCCCGGGGGTAGGCGGCGAGGTCCGCCGCGTCGTTGAACTGGGTGGGGTTGACGAAGATCGACATCACGATGACGTCGTTCTCCGAGCGCGCCCGCCGGCAGAGTTCGAGATGACCGTCGTGCAGCGCGCCCATCGTCGTCACCAGCCCGATGGACCCGGTCGAGCGGTGCGGCCGCAACGCTGCGCGCAACTCGCGCACCGTGCGAACGATCTTCATCTACTGCGCTCCGTCTGATCGGGGCCGGGTCCGGCGGAAGTCTGGGCCGGCGGAAGTCTGGGCCGGTGGACGCCGAGGTCATGGTTCCAGATGAACAGCACCCGCGGTGCCACCGACATCGCCCCGACCCCGCAGCGCCACCATCCTCTCCGTCGCAGCGACCATGGCGTCGAAGAGCGCGGTCAACTCGGGCGTACGGGTCGCCACGACGGCGCGGTGCCGGGCGACGGTTTCCGCATCGCCGCGGGCAACCGGACCGGTCAGCGCCTCCGGCCCCTTGCGCCCCCAGTTCTCCAGCGCCGCCGTGGCCAGTGGCATCAGCACCTCGGGCTCGAGTCCCGCGGTCGACATCAACTCGGCGGCCGCGCTTTCCAGAGTCACGAGAAAATTGGCGGCCATCGCCGCGGCGGCGTGATAGGCGACCCGGTCGCCCTCGGCGACCTCCACCGGTCGTAGGCCGACGGCCGTGGCCAGACCGCGGGCGACCTCCAGCGCGGCGGGCGATGAGCCGGCAACAGCGGCCCACACCCCGCGGAAGTCGGCGCCGTCCGGCGTCACCGTCATCAACGGGTGGACGCTGAAAGCTTCTCGTTCGCCGAGGGCTTCGAGACCGGTGGCCCCGGAGCAGTGCCCGAGCAGGGGGCCGGGGGTCACGATCGACGCCGCCTGCGCGATGACGTCGTCGGGTACGCAGAGCAGCACGATGCCGTCGCCGGTCCCGCGGTAGCCGCGGCCGTGCGGACCGGACACCGTGCGACCGGCCGACCGCAGGGCCGCGGTCATGGCCTGCCCGAGGCGGCCGGGTCCGACGACGGCAACCGCCTGCACCCTCAGCCCTGGTCCGGCCGGCCCTGTTGTCCGGGCGGCGGCTGGTTCGGGTACGGCGGCCCGCCCGGCGGCTGCTGCTGCTGCGGGTAGTTGTAGCCGGGCGCATCCCGGCCGGGGTAGCCCTGGGTCGGGTAACTCCCGCCCAGCTGCGGCTGCGACTGCTGCTGCCCAGGTGGCATGGCCGGCCGCTCGGCTGAGGCAGCGAGTTCGACCCGGTCGCGGTTCGCCGCCAGCCGCGCGGCGTCCTGCTCCTCGATGGTCACCGCCGCCTCCCGCTCGACTGCCCGGACCGCCTCGGCGACCTCTTTCGCCGAGGTGCCCTCGAACCAGTCCGCGACGTCCTCGTCGATGTCGCCGGGGCGTGGTTTCGGCTTGGACGGATCAACCGGATCGTCCGCCGGCGGCTCGTACCGGAACACGCCGTCGTCGCCCTTGGTCCCCAGCATCTTGGCGAATCCCTCGAGCGACTTGGAGAAGTCGCTGGGGATCATCCAGACCTTGTTGGCGTCGCCCTGAGCCATCTGGGGAAGGGTCTGGAGGTATTGGTAGGCAAGGAGTTCGGGCGTCGGCTTACCTGCCTTGACCGCTGCAAAGACCTTCTCGATCGCCTTGGCCTGGCCCTGCGCCTGCAGGTAGCGCGCGGCCCGCTCGCCCTGCGCCCGCAGGATGCGCGACTGGCGCTCGCCTTCGGCGGCCAGGATGGACGACTGTTTCGCGCCCTCGGCGGTCAGCACGGCAGCCTGCTTCTGGCCTTCCGCCGTCTTGATCGACGATTCCCGCAGACCCTCGGAATTCAGGATCATCGCGCGCTTGTCGCGGTCCGCCCGCATCTGCTTCTCCATCGCCTCCTGGATGGAGGGTGGCGGGTCGATCGCCTTGAGTTCCACCCGGGCGACCCTGATCCCCCACTTGCCCGTCGCCTCGTCGAGTACGCCGCGGAGCTGGCCGTTGATCGAATCCCGACTGGTCAGCGTCTGTTCCAGGTTCATCCCGCCGACGACGTTGCGCAGGGTGGTCGTGGTGAGCTGCTCGACCGCGACGATGTAGTTCGCGATCTCGTAGACGGCGGCCCGCGGATCGGTCACCTGGAAATACACCACGGTGTCGATGGAGACCGTCAGGTTGTCCTCGGTGATGACGGGCTGCGGCGGGAACGAGACGACCTGCTCACGTAGGTCGATCCTGGCCCTGATCCGGTCGATGAAGGGCACCAGCCAGACCAGCCCGGCGCCGCTCGCCTTGTTGAACCGGCCGAGCCGTTCGATCACCGCGGCCTGGGCCTGCGGGATCACCTTGACGGACCGGATGAGTGTCACCACCACGAGCACAGCGACGATGATGGCGACGATCAGAACTGGATCCATGAATTCACGGCCCCCACATCACGACCGCGGTGGCACCGCGGACCTCGACGATGGTCACCGTGGTGCCGGGTGGCAACGCACGATGACCTTCCATGTTGACGGCGGACCAGACTTCTCCGCCAATCTTGACCTGCCCGCCGTCCGCATCGACCGTTGACACCACGGTTCCCTTGGAACCGACGATGGCCTCGATCCCGCTGCGGATGTTCGACGGCTGGTAGTACTTGCGCAGCAACACCGGTCGCAGCCCGAGCACCAGCGCCACGGACGACAGCGCGAAGACGATCAACTGCAACCACAGCAGCTCCGGGAAGAAGACCGCGAAACCGGCCGTCACGAGTGCGCCGCCGCCCAACATGAGCAGCACGAACTCGGCGCCGAGCACCTCGGCGATCGAGAGCAACACCGCTCCGCTGAACCAGATCCATCCGGACATAACTTCATCATGCCAGTGCGGGCCACGCCCGGTCAGGGTCTCGCCGGCCCGGGCGCGCCAGACCGCCCCTGAGGAACCGCCTGCGAGCGAAAACCGGTGCGGATTCGCCCATTTCCTCACTTTTTGGGCATGACACCGGTGCATTGTCATTTCGCACGGCGAATGCCCCGGACACGTGCCATGGTGTGCCCGGCGAACCCAACTTCATCGCCCGAAGTCCCGACCGGATCCGATGACCGCAAATCGGTTTCTCCGGCGGTTGCCCGGGGAAACAACGGGCCGATCAGGCTCTGGTCAGCGGCAGGAATCGTCACGAGGAAGTGGCCCAATGGTTGCAGATACCGAAACCGTCAGAACCGATCCCGACCAGCCCCCGGTGGCGATCCGGCAGCGAACCAGGCTGACCCCGACGGCGCGGGTGACCTATCTGGTCATCGCACTGCTCGGCGGATTCTCCTGGGTGATGATCGCGATCATCCGGGGGGAGCAGGTCAATTCCGTCTGGTTCGTCTTCGCCGCCGTCTGCACGTACATCATCGCCTTCCGCTTCTACGCGCGGCTGATCGAGTACAAGGTGGTCAAACCACGCGACGAGCGGGCCACTCCGGCCGAGAAATACTCGAACGGAAAGGATTTTGATCCCACCGACCGTCGTGTGCTGTTCGGTCACCACTTCGCCGCGATCGCCGGCGCCGGCCCCCTCGTCGGACCGGTGCTGGCCGCGCAGATGGGCTACCTGCCGGGCACGATGTGGATCATCATCGGCGTCGTAGTGGCCGGGGGGGTGCAGGACTACCTGGTGTTGTGGCTGTCCACCCGACGCCGGGGTCGCAGCTTGGGCCAGATGGCGCGGGACGAACTCGGCCGGGTCGGCGGTGTCGCCGCGATGATCGGGGTGTTCGTCATCATGATCATCCTGATCGCCGTGCTCGCGCTGGTGGTGGTCAACGCGCTGGCCGAGAGTCCCTGGGGCGTCTTCTCGTTGCTGATGACGGTGCCGATCGCGCTGTTCATGGGCGTGTACCTGCGGTTCCTCCGGCCCGGACGGGTGTCGGAGGTGTCGCTGATCGGCGTCGTACTGCTGTTGCTGGCGATCATCTCCGGCGGGTGGGTTGCCGAGACCGATTGGGGCCAGAGCTGGTTCACCCTGGGCAAGGTCACCATCGCCTGGGGCCTGCTCATCTACGGATTCGCGGCGTCCGTTCTTCCCGTGTGGCTGCTGCTCGCCCCGCGGGACTATCTCTCGACGTTCATGAAAGTCGGCACCATTGTGCTGCTGGCGCTGGGCATCCTGATCGCCCGGCCGGTGGTGCAGATGCCCGCGGTCACCTCGTTCGCCACCGAGGGCAACGGACCCGCCTTCGCCGGCTCGCTGTTCCCGTTCCTGTTCATCACCATCGCCTGCGGCGCACTGTCCGGCTTCCATGCGCTGATCTGCTCCGGGACCACCCCGAAGATGATCGAGAAGGAAAGCCAGACAAGGATGATCGGCTACGGCGGCATGCTCACCGAGTCCTTCGTGGCGATCATGGCGCTGGTCACCGCCGTCATCCTGGACCAGCACCTCTACTTCGCACTCAACGCGCCGGTCGGGCTGACCGGCGGAACCCCGGAAACCGCGGCCGACTACGTCAACGGGCTCGGGCTGACGAGCCCGCCGGTGACGGCCGAAACCTTCACCCAGGCTGCGGCCGACGTCGGTGAGGAGTCGATCATCTCGCGCACCGGAGGCGCACCCACCCTCGCGTTCGGCATGTCCGAGGTGCTGAGCAGCGTCGCGGGTGGCGTGGGCCTGAAGGCGTTCTGGTACCACTTCGCGATCATGTTCGAGGCGCTGTTCATCCTGACCACGGTGGACGCCGGTACCCGAGTGGCCCGCTTCATGCTGTCGGACTCGATCGGAAACATCCCCGGCGCGCGCAAGTTCCGGGACCCGTCGTGGCGGATCGGCGCCTGGACCTGCTCGCTGCTGGTCGTGCTCCTGTGGGGCGCCATCCTGCTGATGGGGGTCACCGACCCGCTGGGCGGGATCAACACCCTCTTCCCGCTGTTCGGCATCGCCAACCAGTTGCTGGCGGCCATCGCGCTGACCGTGGTGTTCACCGTGCTGATCAAGAAACGGCTTTACAAGTGGGCGTGGATTCCCGGTGTGCCGCTGGTCTGGGACCTGATCGTCACGCTGACCGCGTCGTACCAGAAGATCTTCTCGTCGGTCCCTGCCATCGGGTACTTCACCCAGCACAACAACTTCGTCGCGGCGAAGGAATCCGGCGCCCAGACGTTCGGCACCGCCACCAGTCCGGCGGCCATCGACGCCGTCATCCGCAACACGTTGATCCAGGGGATCCTGTCGATCCTCTTCGCGGGGCTGGTGATCATCGTCGTGCTGGCGGCCATCGTGGTCTGCATCCGGTCGATCCGGGCCGGCGGCCTGCCGACCACCGAGGAGCCGGACGAGCCATCACACATGTTCGCGCCCAGCGGTTTCGTGACGACACCGGCCGAGAAGGAGGTCGCGGCACAATGGGCGGCGGCCGGCCGGACCCCCGTCCGGTCGAGCGGCGGCCATGGCTGACCTGCGGCGCACGGTCAGCGGGAGAGCTGTCGGGATCGCCGGCGGGATCAAGTGGTGGATCTCGTCGGTGATGGGCGACAACGCCTACGCCCGCTACTGCGATCACCTCGCGAGCCGCCATCCGGGCGCCCCGGTCCCGACGGAGAAGCAGTACTGGCGGGACCGGTACGCGGCGATGGACGCCAACCCGGGGGCACGTTGCTGCTGACCGGCCTCGTGGTCGGGACAGCCGCAGCCTCAGGGTTGGGCGACGAAGTCGATCAGCTGCTCGACCGCAGTGATCAACGGCGTGTCCAGGTCCCGGTAGCTGCGGACGGCCCCGTTCACCCGGCCCCACATCTGCCTGGTGTCCGGCATACCCAGGGCGGCGCAGACACCGGTCTTCCAGTCGACGCCGCGCGGGACGTCCGGCCAGGCCGCGATGCCGACCGCGGACGGGCGCACGGCCTGCCAGATGTCGATGTAGGGATGCCCGGTGATCAGCACCGCGTGCCGGTGGGCGGCGAGAACCGCTTCGGCGATGCGGCTCTCCTTGGATCGCGGCACGAGGTGATCGACCAGCACGCCGAGCCGGCGGCCCTCACCGGGGCCGAACCCCGCCACGGCCGCCGGCAGGTTGTCGAGCCCATCGATCGGCTCGACGACGATGCCCTCCACCCGCAGGTCGTGACCCCAGACACGCTCCACCAGGGCCGCGTCATGGATTCCCTCCACCCAGATCCGGGCCGCCCGCGCCGTCCGGGCGCGCAACCCGGTCACCACCCTGGAGCCGGACGCGGACAACGCCGGTCCCACGGCGGCGGCCACCGGCCGGACGAGGGTCACCTGCTGACCGTCAACGAGAAATGCCCCGCGGTCCAGCGGGAACACCCGGCGTCGGCCCGCCCGGTCCTCGAGCGTCACGGCGGTGGACGAACAGGCGACCACGGCACCGCAGAACCCGGACAGCGGGTCCTCGGCGACGACGTCGGCGGTGGCGGGCAGTTCGGGAATGACCCGGCCCTGTTTGCGCTGCGCGAGCACGTCGGTCGGGTAAAGGTTGTCGTACCGGCCGGGGTTGTGCGCGGGCAACTGTCCCCCGCCACCGGTGGTCCTGGGAGTGGGCACGGCGCAGGACGCTACCCGTCGGCACCTCCGGCGCCGGCGAACCACGCCCGCCGGACGGCAACCCGACACCGGGCAGCGACAGCTGTGACAGCTGTGGCGCCGACAGCCCCTGTGCACAACCATCGGCAGACGGTGGGGTGACGTACGGTGGCCCTCATGTCTTCAGCCGGCACCCTGCGCGCCGCCACCACGCTGGCCCTGTGGTCTGCCGCGTGGCAGGGCGGCGCCAGCGCGGACGACGTGCTGTCCGCCATCGACGACTCGGGACATCGCGCCGGCGTGCGGGCCGCGAACGACGAGATCGCCGGAGTCACCGGCCTGCCCGGTCCAGGCTGGCCCAGCACCGGCTCGGCCGCCCTGCTGCCGTTGCTGCGCGCGGGTGGTCCCGCGGAACTGTTGCTGCCGTACCCGGGTGACATGCGGGGCCTGCCCACCAGTGGCGAGCTCACCGTGGCCGGCCTGGATGCCGGTGCGCTGGTCGTGCTGACGGGCAACGATCTCGCCCTGGTCCCGAGCGACGGCCAGTGGCGGGTGTTCGCCTGCCGGACAAGGCATCCGGCGCTCGGACTGGCCGAGGCGCACGAGTTGCTGGACACCGCCGTGGGCAGGGCGACCCGGTCCTTGACGGCGCTGGATGTGGCCCGGGGCTCCGACTCGGCCCGCGAGCAGGTGCGACTGGTGATGCTCGAGGAAGCCGTCACCTGCCCGCCGGGCACACCTGCAGCGGCATCGGCCCTGCTGGCCACCTCGATCTCGCTGCACGCGCTGCTCACGGTCGCCAGCAGCCAGGACACCGCTGCGGTCACCAGCTACGAGATGGCGGCCGTGGACGACGTGCTGAGGCCGCTCGCGATCGCCATCCGGGAGAGCCGCAGGGCCGCCGTCGGTGCCGCCGTGACGGCGTTGCGCGAGCCGAGAGGCTCCGTGCACGCAGTCCGGAGCCGTTCGACCGGCCGGGCCCGCAGGTCCGACTGACCGGAACGCCGACCTGCGCCGGGTCGTTACCCGCGCGCCTGCTGGATCTCGGCGGTACCGAACCCGACGGCGTGGAACCCGCCGTCGACCATCACCATCGAGCCGCTGGTCGCCGGGAAGAGGTCCGACAGCAGGGCAACGGCCGCCCGCGCGACCGGTGTCGGGTCGGAGGTGTCCCAGCCCAGCGGCGCGCGGCCGCTCCAGCCGTTCTCCAGGTCGGTGAATCCGGGGATCGACTTCGCGGCCATCGTCTTGACCGGGCCGGCGCAGACCAGGTTCACCCTGATCCCGCGGGGCCCCAGATCGCGTGCCAGATAACGGGTGACGGACTCGAGCGCGGCCTTGGCGACGCCCATCCAGTCGTAGGCGGGCCACGCCTGGCGGGCGTCGAAATCCAGCCCGACGATGCTGCCACCCGAGGTCATCAGCGGCAGCGAGGCCACCGCGAGCGCCTTGAGCGAGTAGGCCGAGGTGTGCACCGTGGTGGCGACGTCCTCCCACGGGCAGGCGAGGAAATCGCCGCCGAGCGCAGTCGCGGGGGCAAAACCGATCGAGTGCAGCACGCCGTCCAGTCGCGGCACGAACTCACCGACCCGGTCGGCCAGCGAGTCCAGCTGCGCCTTGTCGGTGACGTCCAGCTCGACCACCGGTGCCGGTTCCGGGAGCCGCTTGGCGATCCGTTCCACCAGCGACAGCCGGCCGTAGCCCGTCAGCACGACGGAAGCGCCCTGCTGCTGCGCGAGCCTGGCGGTGTGGAAGGCCATCGATGCCTCGGTGATGACGCCGGTGATGAGCAGGTTCTTGCCGGCGAGCAGTCCGGTGCCGAGCTGGTCGGTCATGTGTGGTCCTCGTCCTGTGGTTGCTGGTGCAGGGTCGGTGGGGATGACGCGGTGTCGGTGGGGGACGTACTTGCCCGGCGGCTCAGTGCCCCATACCGAGCCCGCCGTCGACTGGCAGCACCGCGCCGGTGATGTACGCGGCGGCGTCAGAGGCGAGAAAGCTGACGGCAGAGGCGATCTCGTCGGCAGCGGCATAGCGGCGGAGCGGGACCTGGGCGATGATCTCGGCGCGCCTGGCCTCCGGGAGCGAGCGGGTCATGTCGGTGTCGACGAACCCCGGGGCGATGACGTTGGCGGTGATGTTGCGCGACCCGAGCTCGCGGGCGATCGACCTGGCCAGACCGACCAGACCCGCCTTGGAGGCTGCGTAGTTGGCCTGGCCGGCGCCGCCGGACAACCCGACGACAGAGGAGATGAAGATCATCCGGCCCCAGCGTTTGCGGAGCATCCCGCTCGCCGCTCGCTTGGCCACCCGGAACGAGCCGGTCAGGTTGGCGTCCAGCACGGAACTGAACGCGTCCTCGCTCATCCGCAGCAGCAGGGTGTCGTCAGTGATCCCCGCGTTGGCCACCAGCACCTCGACCGGGCCCTGGTTCTTCTCCACCTCGGTGAAGGCGGCGTCGACGGATGCCGGATCGGTGACGTCGCAGATGACCCCGGTCAGGCCTTCCGGTGGTTCGCCGGAGCGGTGGGTGACCGTCACCCGGTGACCGGTCGCCGCGAGTGATCTCGCGATCGCCAGGCCGATCCCGCGATTGCCGCCGGTCACGAGGACCGATCGCCCCGGCTCCGCCTGTGCTGCCACGGTCACGATCTGTCCTCCGAGTCGCCGCCGAGCCGGTCGTCCGGCCACCGGGCGATCCGCGCACCGGTGCCGCTCGACCCTAGCGTCCGGCAGGTCGGCAGGCAGTCAGGCCCGCTGGGTCCTGGGTATCCGGGTCTCGGGCGTCTGGTTTCTGGTCAGGGGATCCGCGAGGTCAGCGCCAGCGCGGCAGCGGAACCGAGTAGCACCAGCACGGTGCCGGCGATCATCCACGGCCTGGAGACGTCGCGCTGCCGGATCTCGTAGCCGATCTGCTCACCGAGCTGCGCGTAGACGGACTTGAGTTCCTCGGTGGTGGCAGCGGTGTGGAAGTCGCCGCCGGAGATCTGCGCGATCTGCTGCATGGCCTCGGTGTCCAGCGGCACCGGGATGGTCTCGTCGTTGACCGTGATGGACCCGTTGTCGGTGCCGAAGGCGATCACCGAGACAGGCACCTTCGCGTCCGCTGCCCGCTGTGCCGCGTCCTGCTCGGTGCGACCGACGGTGCGCTTGCCATCGGTCATCAGCACGATCCGTGCGGGCGGTGCACCCGGGTCGCTGCCGTCGGTCGGTCCCGGCAACGACTTGGAGAACAACTGGATGGTCTGCAGGCTCGAGATGATCGCCTCGCCGGTGGCGGTGCGTTCGTCGAGGGTGAGGCCGGCGATCGACTGCTTCGCGGCGGTTCGGTCGGTGGTCGGACTGACCAGTACGGTCGCGATCCCGGCGAAGGAGACGATGCCGAGGTTGACCCCGGGGGTCAGGTCGTCGACGAACTGGGTGGCGGCGTCCTGGGCCGCCGCCAAACGGTTCGGCGGTACGTCCGTCGCCTGCATCGAGAGCGACACGTCGATGGCGAGCATGACGGTGGCCCTGTTGCGTGGTTCCTTCGCGTCGGCGGTCGGACCGGCGAGCGCGACGGTCAGCAGGAGCAGGCCGACCAGCACCAGGGCGGTCGGCAGATGACGCCAGCGACCGGGCCGGCGCGGGGCGACCCGCTCCAGCAACTCGAGATTCGCGAACCGCATGGTGTGCCGCCGGGTCCGGCGCTGCGCGAGCAGGTAGCCGACGGCGAGGGCCAGCACCAGCAGTCCCGCGGCGAGCCAGTACGGCTGTGCGAGGTTCACCAGGCCTCCCCCGCCCGCGCTGCCCCTGGTCCGGCCGTCGCGGCCGCTGCTCCCGTCCAGCCACGTTTCCGGGACACCACGAAGCGCATCACGTCCGCGACCCAATCGCCGTCCGTGCGCAGCACCAGATGCGCGGCGCCGGCCCGACGGAGGGCGACCGCCACCTGTGCGCGGTGTTCCGCGGCCGCGGCGGCGAAGGCACTGCGCAATTCGGCTGTGGTCGAGACCTCTTTGGTGCGGTCACTTTCCGGATCGAGCAGGGTGACGAGGCCGACGGCCGGGAGTTCCAGGTCACGCGGATCGAGCACCTCGACGGCCAATAGATCGTGCCGGCCGGACAGCGCACGGAGCGGGCGCTCCCAGTTCAGCGGCCCGATGAAGTCCGACATGACGACCGCGAGACCGCGGCGCCGGGGTGGCCGCCGCAGCTGCTCGAGCGCCATCGCCAGGTCGCCCCGGTCGCCGGGTCCCGACCGGGGAGTCGAGGCGAGCTGCCGCAGCAGGTGTTGCAGGTAGGGCCGGCCGCCGCGGGCCGGGATCCGGGTCACGCCGTTCCCGCTGGCGACAACAGCGCCGATCCGGTTGCCGCCACCGCGGGTGAGGTGCCCGACCGCGGCGGCCGCCGCGACCACCAGATCGCGCTTCTCGCAGCCGATGGTGCCGAAGTCCAGTGACGCTGAAAGGTCGGCGACCAGCCAGGTCTCGAGTTCGCGGTCGGCCACTGTCTGACGGATGTGCGGTTCGGTGGTCCGAGCGGTCACCGACCAGTCCATCCGCCGGACGTCGTCACCGGGGTGGTAGGGCCGGGCGTCCCCGGGTTCTGTTCCCGGCCCCGGGACCAGCCCGAGGTGGTTGCCCTGCAGCAGACCGTCCAGCCGCCGCCGGACGGTCAGCTCGAGAGTCGCCAACGCTGCGTCCAGCCGTGTCGGATCGGCGGTGCCGGGCGGCGCCCCGGGGTGACTCGGGATCATCAGGCGGCGCCCGGGTGCGTGTACGGGCTCACCTGCGGCAGCGGGATGGCCTGCATCAGCCGTCCGAGGATCGCCTCGACCGGCACCCCGTCGGCCAGCGCGTCGTAGGAGAGCACCAGGCGGTGCCGGAGGACGTCGGGCGCCACGTCGATGACGTCCTGCGGCACGACGAAGTCCCTGCCGCGCACCAGGGCGAGTGCGCGAGCGGCGGCGATGATGCCGAGCGAGGCGCGCGGCGAGGCGCCGTAGGACAGCCAGCCGGCCACCTCGGTGAGCCCGTGCTCGGCCGGCGTCCGGCTGGCGAAGACAAGTCGCACGACGTAGTCGACGAGGGCGTGGTGGACGAACACGTTCGACGCGACCTGCTGCAGGCGTGCCAATTCGGCGATCGGCAGCACCTGGTTGGCGACCGGCGGGACGACGCCCATCCGGTAGACGATCTCGCGTTCCTCGTCCGGTTCCGGGTAGCCGACCAGCAACTTGAACAGGAAGCGGTCCCGCTGCGCCTCCGGCAGCGGGTAGACGCCCTCGTTCTCGATGGGGTTCTGGGTGGCCATCACCAGGAACGGGTCGGGCATCGGGAAGGTCTTGCCGCCGATGGAGACGTGCCGCTCCGCCATCACCTCGAGCAGCGCCGACTGCACCTTCGCCGGTGCGCGGTTGATCTCGTCGGTCAGCACGAAGTTCGCCACCACCGGGCCGAGTTCGATGTCGAACTGCTCGCGGCCGGCCCGGTAGATCCTGGTGCCCAGAAGGTCGGACGGGACGAGGTCGGGGGTGAACTGGATCCGCGAGAAAGTGCCGCCGACCACCCTGGCGAACGTCTCGACGGCGAGCGTCTTGGCAACCCCAGGGACGCCTTCGATCAGCAGGTGGCCGCGGGCGAGCAGTCCGACCAGCATCCGCTCGACGAGGCGGTCCTGGCCGACGATCACCCGTTTGACCTCGAACACGGTGCGTTCGAGCAGGGCCGCGTCGTTCGCGGGCGTCTGCTGGACCGGCGGTCGCCCGTCCGGCACTCCGGCGACGGGTCCCCCGCCTCGCACGTCTGAGCTCACCAAGTCCTCCTCGCATCGGCCGCCTCGACGGCCGCCTGACTTTCCTTCTCACGCGCCGGACGGCGCACAGGGCACCGGCCGACCCCACCGGCGGGCGCCAGCAGATCAAGCCAAGATGAGAATCCCGCCCGAACCGGCAGAGCCGGAGCAGCGTGCTGCTGACCCCATTGTTCCCTGCACTACCGACCGGGTGGGTCGATCGGCGCGATCAGCGTCGGTGTTGCCAGGACCGCCAGTCGTCCGGGGTGTCGACATCCGCCGTCTCCAGCGCCGATCCCGCCACCTCCAGAACGGTGATGGGCGCGAGCAGTTCACGCAGCGCCGCCCCCGACCAGTCCTTCCGGACACCGGACGCAGAAATCAGCGCGCTGCGTCGCCACACCCCGATCAGGTATTGCCGGCGACCGCTCAGGTCGACCAGCACCGCACCGCCGGGCGGATCACCCGGGATACCTTCCGCCCGCCGTGCCGTTGACAGGGCGGCACACAGGCCGGTGACGGTGCCCCTGGTGACGCCGGGCAGATCGGCCGCCAGCACCGCGACCAGCGCGTCATCGGGCAGGTCGGCCAACATCCGGACACCCGCGACGACGGCCGCGGCAGGTCCGCCGCCCGGCGGGTCCTCCGAGACGCCGCTGACACCCGTCGGCAGATCGCGTCCCGGACCGACCACCACGATCCGGCCGCCGCCCGACGCGGCCACGGCGATGTCCAGCAGCGATCGGTCGCCGAGTCGCAGCGCCGGTTTGTCCCTACCGCCCAGCCTGCTCCCGCGGCCACCGGCAAGGATCACCGCGGCCGCCGGTTCGGTCAACCGCCCGGACGGGACGCGCCGATGTACCCGTCAGTGCGCAACGGGGCGACCCGGACGTACGAACCGGAATTCGGCGCTTCGATCATCTGGCCGTTGCCGATGTAGATCGCAACGTGGTGGATGGTCGACGGGTCGGACGTGTTGTAGGCGAAGAAGACCAGGTCACCGGGCTGCAGATCGCCCTGCGAGACGTGCGGCTGACCGGAGTACTGGTATCCCGAGTAGTGCGGAAGGTAGACCCCGACCTGAGCCCAGGCGTACAGCGCGAGGCCCGAGCAGTCGAAGCCCACCTTCATGTAGTCGCCGTAGCCGTCGGCGACACCGCCGTCCCTGATCCCGAGCGTCGGACCGGAGGAATCACCGCCGCCCCAGGCGTAGGTGGTCCCCAGGTAGGCCATGGCGGCGTTGACCACCGTCTGACCGGCCCCGGACCCGGCCGAGTAACTCGGAGCGGCCGGCGGGTCGGCAACACCCACGGATGACGTTCCCTCGCATGCGACGCCGTTGTCGTTGGGGTCCAGAGCCGACCGGTAGCCGGCGTCGCCGCGGTTGATCGGCGCGGCCCCGGCTGCCCGTGCTTCGTCACAGCTGGCGTAGTAGGTCTCGTCCATCGCGGGCTGGGCGGGCGCCGCAGGCGGGGCGGCGGCCGTCGCGGTGCCTTCGCAGGCGATCCCGTTGCCGTTCGGGTCCAGCGCCGACCGATAGCCCGATTCGCCCCTGGCAATCGGTCCGCGTCCGGCGGCCCGCGCGGCGTCGCAACTGGAGTAGTACGGCTCGTTGTTCTGCGCCGCCTGCCGCTCCTGCGCCTCGCGGGCGGCCTGGTTGGCCGCTTCGCGGGCGGCCGACGCGCGTTCCGCGGCCGCCTCCTCCTCGGCCGCCTGCCGGGCGGCGGCGGCTTCCCGGGCCGCCTGATCGGCGGCTGCGCGTTCTGCCGCTGCCCGCTGGGCAGCGGCCTGCCTGGCCGCTTCGGCTGCCGCTTCACGGGCTGCCTGTTCGGCCGCGAGTCTGGCTGCCTCGGCCGCGGCCTTGCGAGCTGCCTCTTCCTCCGCTTTCTTCTGCGCAAGCCACTGGTTGTACTGCTGGCGCTGGTTCTGCAATCCGGCGACCTGGGCCAGCGCTGCGCCGTAGGCGGCCTGCTCCTGGTCGCGCTGTGTCTGGAGTGCGGCGAGTTGTTGCTGCCCGCTCTCCAGCGATTGCCGCGCCTCCTGCTGGGCGGCTTCCGCGGCGGCCTTGGCCGCGTCCGCCCTCACCTGAGCCGCAGTGGCGGCGTCCAGCGCCGCCCGGGCGTCCGAGTCGAGGTTGGCCTTATGGGTGCGGGTGCTCTCGAGCGCGCCGATGACGTTGAGCTGTGACTCGGACATCTGCCCGAGCAGTTCCTGCCGCTGCAACAGGTCGGTGGCGCTGGCCGATCCCATGAAGGCACTCATCGAGCCGAGGACGGAACCCTGCCGGAACGAGGCGGCAGCGAACGCGGCGGCCTTGTCCTTCGCGGCGACGACGGCCTTGCCGGCGGCATCCGCCTCGGCCTGGGCGGTGGTGGCGGCGGATCGGGCGTCGGCGGCATCCGACTGCGCGACCCGCAGGTCGACGGCCGCCTTGTTCGCCAGCTCGGCCTTGAGTTCCATGTCGTTCTTGAGCCGCTCGATGTCGCCTTCGGTCTTGCTGACCAGACCGGCGAGCCTGCCCACCTCCGCGGCGGTGGCGGCAGCCTGTTGCTGGCTGTCCTCGATCTGCTCGTCCGACGGGTTCACCGGAGGTGGCGGGACCGCGCCGGCGGGGAGCGCGGCTCCGAGGACAAGAGCTGCCGCCACGACGGTGGCCAGCACACCACCGACCAGGCTGGTGATCGTGCGGGTGGCGGCGCGACCGCGACCCCGGGTGTGGACGGGCACTCGTCGCTCCTCCCCCGCGGTGTCACCGCGGACAGGTGGTTCAGAACGGCACAAACACCGCATGCGGACAGAGCGGCGGCCTGTCAAGGCGACACGCCAGTTGCACCATGCCACTTTGGTCCCCCTATTGGCCAGCGGTCACGATGAACACTCTGGTCCCAAACAGATTAAATAGGACGAATCGGGCACAAGATCACTCGCACGGGCGGAACGTGACCGAGCCGGGGAAACTGTTGCGGTGATCGAGAGCACCGTGTCACCGGCGTGGGACGCCGGACGGCCCGGACCCCCCGGGCGTGAGCGGAAGCCGGTCACGGATCGTCGACTTCGGGTGCTGTGCTGCGTCATCGCGGGTTCCGGTCTCGGCCTGGTGATCTGGGGATCGTTCCTGCCGTGGGTCATTTCCGGCAGCGTGCGACGGTCGAGTTACGCCATCGTCGGAGTGGTCGACCGGCTGGGCCTCGCGGGTGACGGTGTTCTTGCGCTGCTCGTGACCGGCTGGCCACTGCTCGGTGTCCTGGCAATGAGTCCGATCATCGCGGGATGTCTGCGCTGGTGGCGGACGGCCGGGATCCTCGCCGTCCTGGCCGCCCTGCCGGCGGCCGGAGTGTCCGTCGCGCTCCTCGTCGTCGCGGTCGGCAAGGTCGGGCTCACTGTCCGCCTCGATCCGATCGGCCCGGCGGTGATGGCCGCAGGTGCCCTGCTGTTGCTCGCCGGCGGCCTCTGTCTCGCATTTGGGCTCGGTTCACCTGGTCGGCCTAACAGCCACTCGACCAACCGGGGGTTGATCAGTCATGATGTCGAGCGGGGGAATCTTGGCATTTGAGACGTAGATCACACCTGGATGTGGTCCGTTTCGCGGCAGAGTGCCCTCCTCAACCCCGGCAGTGACGAGCAAGCGGACAACCGGCCACCCCAGGGGCAGTCGGCCCGGACGCGAGCATGCGCACGACGTTTCTCCGAACCACCCGTGTCCGGGACCCCTCCTCCCCGGAACGAAGTCACCGAAGGGATCACAGTCAGATGAGCGAGCAAGGCGGCCCCTACGGACCCACCGGCCAGGGTCATCCGGGGCAGGCCCATCCGGGGCAGGGCTGGCAGCAGCCCGCACCACCCGCCGGCGGAGCCTGGCAAGGTCAGCCGACAGGACCGCAGGGCTGGCAGCAGCCCCTCAACCCGCCATCAGGCGGACCGGGCGCGACGCCCTGGCAGGGCCGGCCAAGCGGACCGCAGGGCCAGCCGACCGGACCTCAGGGCTGGCAGCAGCCCCGCCCGACTCAGCAGTTCGCCCCCGGTCAGCAGTACCCGGCGGGTCAGCAGTTCGGACCCGGCCAGCAGTACGGCCAGCCCGGTCCGACTCCTCCGCCAGTCAAGAACCGGACCCCGGTCCTGATCACCGCCATCGCCGTGGTCGTTGCCCTGGTCGCAGCGGCAGCCGTCTACTTCTTCGCCATCCGGGACACCGACACCTCCACCGCTTCTGGTGCCGACACCCCGCAGGACTCGGTCTCGGCGCTGTTCACCACCTTGAGCAACTCGGACCCGATCGGACTGGCCGATCGGCTCGATCCCGCCGAGGCCTCGCTGTTCACCGACCTCAACACGGACGTCATCACCGAACTGAAGCGCCTCGAGGTGCTCAGCCCGGCCGCATCCGCGGACACCATGACGGGCACCACCATCACCGTCCAGGGCCTGACGTTCGACGGCGCGCCCGAGGTCATCAACGAGAACCTGCAGATCGTCAAGCTGACCGGCGGCACGGTCACCGTCTCCAGCGATCCGAACAACATCCCGCTGAGCGACAAGATCAAGGACGCCTTCGGCACCGAGATCGACCAGGCACAGCCGCAGTCGCAGACGGTCAACATCGCCGAGGCCGTCGCCGAGAACGACGGGAAGCCGTTCCGTGTCGCAACCGTCCAGCGTGGCGGCGAGTGGTACGTCAGCCTCTTCTACACGATCGCCGACAACGCCGTGCACGAAGCGGGACTACCCAACCCGACCGCTGCGGATGCGATTCCGGCCAAGGGTCAGGACAGTGCCGAGAATGCCGCCAAGGCACTGGTCGATGCGGCGGCCGCCGGCAACCTGAACGACGTCATCGCGGTGCTGCCGCCCGACGAGATGGGCGTGCTGCACGACTACGGCAAGTTGCTCATCGAGCAGGCGGACGCCGACGGCCTCAATTCGGACATGACCGATCTCGGCGTGACCGTTGACGAGGTCACCTGGACCACCTCCGAGGTCACCGGCGGAACCAAGGTGTCCCTGGCGTCGCTGAAGCTGACGGCGGAGGGCCAGACCGTGACCCTCACCCGTGACGTCGAGGCCGGTTCCGTCACGCTGACCGTGCCCGGGGAGCCGGCGGTCACCCTCGACGAGACGACCATCGACAGCTACCTCGGCGACGCGCTCGGCTCCGGCGACCTGGACCCGCAACTGCTGGACATCATCAAGCGCGAGTTCAAGCAGATCATCGGGCTGGGCATCGTCACCGTCGAGGTGGACGGCCAGTGGTACGTGAGCCCGGTCCGCTCGTTCTCGGATGTCTTCGTCTCGCTGCTCAAGGGTCTCGAGCCCGGCGACGTCGACTACCTGATCAGCCTTTCCGGCAACTGACCCGTCTGGCACTGCCGCCCCGACACGCGGCAGTGCAGACGTCCCTACATCGGTCCCGGATGGATTCCATCCGGGGCCGATGTGCGTCTCCGCGCGTTTGCATGGCTAACAGGACGCGCGTACTGTTTGGACGGCGAGCCGGTCGTCTGCGACCTTCCGGGGGCGGGTGACCCGCTCGACGAAGGGCGCGAAACAATGGGCCCGCCAGCACCGCCGTTCCGCCAGCACCGCCGTTCCGCCAGCACCGCCGTTCCGCCAGCACCGCCGTTCCGCCAGCACCGCCGCCGGAGGAACCTGCCGCCTCGTGATGCAAGGAGAGTTCCGTGCCTGCCGCCAGCAAGGACAGCTTCGCCGCCAAGGAAACCCTCACCGTCGGTGAGAACAGCTACCAGATCTACAAGATCGCTGGAGTGCCCGGGCTGGAGAACGCCCACCGGTTGCCGTTCTCGCTCAAGGTGCTGCTGGAGAACCTCGTCCGCACGGAGGACGGCGCGAACATCACCGCCGACCACATCCGGGCGCTGGCCGATTGGGACCCCGAGGCAGAGCCCACCATCGAAATCCAGTTCACCCCGGCCCGGGTGATCATGCAGGACTTCACCGGCGTCCCGTGCGTGGTGGACCTGGCGACGATGCGCGAGGCGATGGCGGACCTCGGCGGGGACGCCGACAAGATCAACCCGCTGGCACCCGCCGAGATGGTCATCGACCACTCCGTCATCGCCGACGTCTTCGGACGGGCGGATGCCTTCGAGCGCAACGTCGAACTGGAATACGAACGCAACTTCGAGCGCTACCAGTTCCTGCGCTGGGGCCAGACCGCCTTCGACGAGTTCAAGGTCGTCCCGCCGGGCACCGGCATCGTCCACCAGGTGAACATCGAGTACCTGGCCAGGGTCGTCATGCAGCGCGACGGGATCGCTTATCCCGACAGCTGCGTCGGCACGGACTCGCACACCACAATGGTCAACGGCATCGGGGTGCTCGGCTGGGGCGTCGGCGGCATCGAGGCAGAAGCCGCCATGCTCGGTCAGCCGGTGTCGATGCTGATCCCGCGCGTCGTCGGCTTCAAGCTGACCGGTGAGATCCCGCCGGGCACCACGGCAACCGACGTCGTCCTGACGATCACCGAGATGTTGCGCAAGCACGGCGTTGTCGGCAAGTTCGTGGAGTTCTACGGAGCCGGCGTCAGCGCGGTCCCGCTGGCCAACCGGGCGACGATCGGCAACATGAGCCCCGAGTTCGGGTCCACCGCGGCGATCTTCCCGATCGACGAGGAGACGGTGAAGTACCTGCAACTGACCGGCAGGCCCGCCGAGCAGGTTGCCCTCGTCGAGGCCTATGCCAAGGCCCAGGGCTTGTGGCACGACGCCGACCACGAGCCGGTCTACTCCGAATACCTGGAACTCGACCTCTCCACGGTCGTCCCCTCGATTGCCGGCCCCAAGCGGCCACAGGACCGGATCGAACTCTCGGACGCGAAGGCCTCCTTCCGCAAGGCCGTGCACGATTACGTCGTCAACGGCGAAGCCGCGCCCGAGACCAAGCTCGACGAGGCGGTCGAGGAGTCCTTTCCGGCCAGCGATGTCCCTTCCACGAATGCGAGCTACGCCGACGAGGACGCCAACCCCGCCGTCGTCGCGGCGCTTCATTCGGCCGCCGACGGTTCGTCCGGCCGGCCGAGCAAGCCGACCAAGGTCTCGTCGGCCGAGTACGGCGACTTCGAACTCGACCACGGCGCCGTGGTGATCGCGGCCATCACCTCGTGTACGAACACCTCGAACCCGTCCGTGATGCTCGGTGCCGCTCTGCTCGCCCGCAACGCGGTCGACCGTGGCCTGGCCGTCAAGCCGTGGGTGAAGACGACAATGGCCCCCGGCTCCCAGGTGGTCACCGACTACTACGAGAAGGCAGGCCTCTGGCCGTATCTCGAGAAGCTCGGCTACAATCTGGTCGGTTACGGCTGCACCACGTGCATCGGCAACTCCGGCCCGCTGCCTGACGAGATCTCCGCCGCGGTGAACGAAGCGGACCTGACGGTGGTGTCCGTGCTGTCCGGCAACCGCAACTTCGAGGGCCGGATCAACCCGGATGTCAAGATGAACTACCTGGCCTCTCCCCCGCTGGTGATCGCCTACGCCCTCGCCGGGACGATGGACTTCGACTTCGAGACCCAGCCGCTGGGTACCGACACCGACGGCAAGGACGTCTTTCTGGCTGACATCTGGCCGAAGTTGCCGGAGATCCAGGAGGTCATGGCGTCCTCGATCAACAAGGAGATGTTCAGCTCCAGCTACGCCGACGTGTTCGACGGGGGCGACCGCTGGAAGTCGCTGCCGACCCCGGAGGGCAAGACCTTCCAGTGGGATCCTGAGTCCACCTACGTCCGCAAGCCCCCGTACTTCGACGGCATGCCGGCGCAGCCGGAGCCGGTGACGGACATCTCGGGTGCCCGCGTGCTGGCCAAGCTCGGCGATTCGGTGACCACCGACCACATCTCGCCGGCCGGCGCGATCAAGGCGGGCACCCCGGCGGCGCAGTACCTCACCGAGCACGGCATCGAGCGCAAGGACTTCAACTCCTACGGGTCCCGGCGCGGCAATCACGAGGTGATGATCCGCGGCACCTTCGCCAACATCCGGCTGCGCAACGAACTCCTGGACGGTGTGCAGGGCGGTTACACCCGCGACTTCACCCAGCCGGACGCGCCTCAGGCCTTCATCTACGAAGCGGCGCAGAACTATGCGGCGCAGGGCGTTCCGCTCGTCGTGCTCGGCGGCAAGGAATACGGCTCCGGCTCGTCCCGCGACTGGGCGGCGAAAGGCACTGCGTTGCTGGGTGTCCGGGCGGTCATCACCGAGTCGTTCGAACGGATCCACCGTTCGAATCTGATCGGCATGGGTGTCATTCCGCTGCAGTTCCCGCCGGGCGAGACGATCAAGACCCTCGGGCTGGACGGTGACGAGACGTTCGCCATCTCCGGTATCACCGAACTGAACGAGGGCCGCACCCCCCGCACGGTGAAGGTCACGGCAACGAAGCCCTCGGGCGGTGTGGTGGAGTTCGACGCCGTGGTCCGGATCGACACTCCGGGTGAGGCCGACTATTACCGCAACGGCGGCATCATGCAGTACGTGCTCCGCAGCCTGCTGGCCGGAGCGGCGTCCTGACGCCGTCGCCCGGATCGACCACGGCGGTGCTCGTCTAGCAGGAGGGATCGGCGCTGATGCCCAAGGTCAGCGCTGATCACCTCCAGTCGCGCCGTCGGCAGATCTTGGAGGGCGCGCGGGCGTGCTTCGCCAGGCACGGCTACGAGGGCGCCACTGTCCGGATCCTCGAGGAGGAGATCGGTCTGAGCCGGGGAGCGATCTTCCATCACTTCCCGGACAAGGACGCGCTCTTTCTCGCGCTGGCGGTCGAGGACGCCGAATCGATGCTGAACACCGTCGCGGAACACGGGCTGGTCCAGGTGATGCGCGAGATGGTGGCCGCACCGGACGCCGGTCGGCTCGGCACGCAGCTCGAGCTTGCCCGGCGATTGCGCACCGATCCTGGGTTCCGCGCCCTCTGGGCACCGAGAATCAAAGCCCTCGAGCAGGAGGTGCGGGCCCGGCTGCGGCGCCAACGCGACGCCGGCACTCTCCGGCCAGGTGTCGACATCGACCAACTGGCGGGCTATCTCGAGTTGGTGATGGAAGGTCTGGTGGCCCACCTGGCGGCCGGTCTACCGGCCGACCGACTCGAAGGCGTGCTCGATCTGGTCGAGGCGTCCGTCCGGCGCAGCTGAGTTCGGCGGTCCCGCAGAAGCGCCCCGTCAGTATCGCGGGCGGACGCGCTCACGAGGATCGCGGGAGGACTTCCGCCTCTGTCCAGGGCGGGGATTTCGGCGCACACTCAGGTCAGTGGACGGAGGTCCGCCATGAGAACCATGCGTATTTCACTCGCGATCCCACTTGCTGTGATCCTCACGCTCGGGACGACAGCCTGTGCCGGAACAGAGATTTCCGGTTCACCGACCACCGGGAGCGTCGCGGCGACAGCCCGATCCGGAGTTCCCGTCCAGTCCGCTGCCACCCAGCCCACGGCGACTGCGCCCACCACGACCCGACTCACCACAAGCGGGCCTTCAAGTCCGTCGACGGATCGGCCTTCGCGAACCCAGGCGCCGTCGACCGAGCCGCCGGTTGTCTCGGACAACACAACGGACAACCCGGTCACCACAACGGTTTCGCCGCCGCACGCGACCTTTGTTCCCGATCCGAATACGACGGCGCCACCGGCGGATTCATCGCTGAGCGATGCCCTGGCGCCGTTCTTCGCCGCCGCGGACGCAGCCGATGCCGCGCTCGGGGCCGCTGCCATCGCCGTCAACGACAGCTATGCAGGGGACACGGTCACCTTCACGCGGGCGACCGTCGATCTGGTCGGCCAGGCCCGTCCGTCGGCCGTCGCGGCGGCCATCCCCGCGGGCCTGGACCCGGATGTCGAGCGCGCCACGCTGCTGGTCTACAGCGACCTGGAATCCCGCTTCGCCGCTCTGCACGGCGAATCCTGTGTGCAGGTCGGAACCTTCACCCGAGCCGAACTCGACCCGCACTGCTTCACCGAGGGGCACGCCGCAGCCGTCGCCATGCAGGCGGACATCGCGGCCGCACGCGCCGCGGCGTCGTCGGCTGCACCGTTCGTCAACGCCGGCCCGCACTCCCGGGAGGCCGCGGAAGTTGCCCTGAGAGTGGGCTACGTCGACGGCAACAACGAGGGTTGCGAGAGCCACGGCGGCTTCCGCGCAACTGATCCCATCGACATCGTGTGGAACGGTGACCCGTCCGCGGTCAACGGAGCCGCCTCGGGCGACGGCATCGCCAACGGGGTTCGGTTCACCGCCAGTTGGACCGGCGAGGCGTGGTCGGTGCGCTACCTCGCCTGCTGACGCCTACCGGCCGATGTGGAACGGGCGGGCCGGATGCGAACGGCCCGTCAGCCCCGCGATCTCCCGGGCCGACCACAGCGCCACCGCGACCCGGGGCGCCCATAGCCACAGGCCGGGGACGGCACGGTCCAGCGGATCGTGACGAGGTTCGGCCGACCGCCGGGTGACTCGCTGATTCTTCCGCCGCTGGACGATCGACGGTGCCGGCAGGAGCAGTTCGAGCGCACGCAGATCGATCTCGGTCATTCCCCGGATCATCGCCGCTTGGAGCCGGGTCAGCCACAGTGCCATCAGTGCACGCATGTCGATCGCCTCTTCGCCATCGTCGCGGCGGACCGGCGGGACGGTGAAGCCATCCCACCAAGACATGTCGGCCCACCATGACCAGTCAAGCGCGGTGACACGGGCGTGCGTCAGCGGCGATGGTCCCGCTAGATCAGGCCCATCGACCCATGACAGGCGAGTTCTCCGGCGGGTCGCGGTGCGCCCGCATCACTCCTCGGCCACCGCGGCGAGCCGGTCTAGTGAGGCCCTGAGATTGTCATCGGTGGTCGCTCGCGCACGGGTCAGCCGTTTCTCGTCCGTCAGGTCGGACCAGTCGTAGGTGTGGGTGACGACGGTCCGGGACTCGTCGACCGGTTCGAGTTCCCACCGCCACAGATGTCCCGGCGGTTGCCGGCCAGGTTCGGCTGGTCGCCACGCAAGACGCCTGCCTTCGTCGAATTCGACCACGTGATTCTCGCGGATCGCACCATTGGTCAGCGTCATGACGAACACGTCGCCGACCTTCCGGATTCGCTGGTCGGCGGACGCCTCGGCCAGGTTGTCGTTCCCGTCCCAGCGGGGCTGAAGGGCCGGGTCGGCGATGAACTCGAAGACCCGCGAGGTGCCGGCAGCGATCTCCCGGCTGGCACTGATGACGCGCGGTACATCGGGGTGCTCGGTCATGACCGTCATCCAAACATCAGTGGCAGTGGCGAGGACCGTCGGCCGGGATGCTTGCTCCGTGCCGACTTGCGGGTGCGACGGCATTGGATGTGGACAAAGGCCGCTAGCGGGCATAGAATCGAACACATGATCGAGTCGATGTCGGCCACCGTCACCCGGCAGGAGCTCGCTGCCTGGGTGGACCGGTTGACCGACGTGGACACCGCTGCTGCCGATGGGGAGTTGATCGACCAGATCACCGAACTGGAAAAGATCAAGTCGGCGTGCGCCGCCGCGCAGGCCGCGTTGACCCTGGCGTTCCACACCTCCCGCACCCGCGGACTCACCAGCACCGAACTCCGCGACGAAGGCACCCACCGCAGCATCAACACCCAGATCGCCCTCGCCCGCCGCGACTCCCCCTACCGCGGCGGCCGGCACGTCGGCCTCGCCAAAGCCCTGATCCGGGAAATGCCGCACACCTACACCGCGCTGCGCACCGGGCAGATCAGCGAATGGCGGGCCACCCTGCTCACCCGGGAAACCGCCTGCCTGACCGCCGCCGACCGCGGCACCGTCGACACCGAACTCGCCGACCGGCTGCCCACCATGGGCGACCAGCACACCGCGGCCGCCGCCGCCCACATCGCCCAACGCCTGGACCCCGCCAACTGCGCCAAACGACACCGCAAAGCCGCCACCGAACGCCGGGTCAGCATCCGCCCCGCCCCCGACACCATGACCTACCTCACCGCCCTGCTACCCGTCGCACACGGCGTCGCCGTCTACGCCGCCCTCACCCGACACGCCGACACCACCTACGACGACCCCCGCAGCCGCAGCCAACTCATGGCCGACGAACTCGTCCACCGCATCACCCAGTTCCCCGCCCGCGCCAACACCGCCGACAGTGACCCCGCCGGCAGCGCCGGCAGTGGTGACGCTGCCGGCGGTGCCGATCCCACTGACTGTGCCGGCCCCGGTGACTGTGCCGGCCGCGCGGACGGTGCCGGCAGTGGTGACGCTGCCGGCCCCGCGGGCAGTGGTGACTCCGGGACCGTCCCGACCGGAACCAGCATCGACATCCACCTGGTGATGACCGACCGCACCCTGCTCGACACCGACGCCGAACCCGCCCACCTCACCGGATACGGGCCGATCCCCGCACCACTGGCCAGGCGCATCATCAGCGGCGCCGACCCCACCACCAAGATCTTCATCCAACGCCTGTACAGCAACCCCCGCACCGGACACCTGCACACCGCCGACACCACCCGCCGGACCTTCCCGCCCGCCGCCCGGAACTACCTGATCAGCCGCGACCAGACCTGCCGCACCCCCTGGTGCGACGCCCCGATCCGGCACGCCGACCACATCACCGCCCATCAGCACGGCGGACCGACCAGCATCACCAACGGTCAAGGCCTGTGCGTGAACTGCAACCACACCAAACAAGCCCCCGGCTGGCATCACCAACCACCCCCCGACAACGACACCACCATCACGATCACCACCCCCACCGGACACACCCACCACAGCCGACCACCCCGCCCACCACACTCCCCACCCTGGGAAAACCCACGCACCTACCACGCCGACCTCACCCACTACCTCGCCAGCGCATGACGAGTCGCTCAACCCTTGACGTACGAGGCCTTCTCGGTGATGAGGCCGTCGGTCAGCTGGAAGACGTCGATGCCGCGGACGTGACCCGGCCGATCACCGGTCCAGTCGTAGCGCCATTGCGCGACGACCCGATCGCCGCGCGAGAAGGTCTGCTCAGTGATGAATCTCGCGCCGGGGGACGCGGCGAGCAGTCGCTCCCAGGCCACGCGGACCGCGGACTGTCCTTCGTAGCGGACACCGTCGGGCGGTTCGGTCGACTCGAAAAGACAATCCGTGCTCATCAGCTTCATGACCCCGTCGACATCCCGCGCAGTGAACGCCGCTGCGAATCGCTCGACGACCGCCGATGAAGACTCTGGGCGAGCCCGCCCGAACATGGCCAGCAGCCGGGTTTGGGGACCGTCGTCATGGTCGAACGGCGGGCGGGGCCCGATCGCGCCGGCCGACCGGTAGGCGGATTCACGCGTGACGAACCAACCGCCGACCTCTCGAACCAGGTCGGCATCCAGCGACTCGTCAGCGCCGAGGGCAACTGCCAGGTCCCAGGTGGACAAGATGGCATTCAGCGCACCCAGTTCATTTGCGACCATGACGATCTCGCTGATCCGTCCGCCGGTCGGGGTGAGGATGTCGATCACCCGCAGGGTGATCACCTGCCCCGTCGGCGACGTCGAGCACCTCACGCTCAGATGCCTCGATGCCCGCTGCAGCGTCGCCGGGTCGGCATCTCAGGCTTGCCGCTGGGCGACGATGAGCAGGTCGGCGCGCACCCGTGGCTCGGCGTCACCCAGCACCCTGAGGAATGGAGCCGCCTCCCGGCGGGCGTCGGTCCGGTGCCTGGTGCTGTGCCACAGACATGGTCCACCCCTTCCTCGGTGACCAAGCCCCGCACCGCGCTCGAGGCGCGCCAGCAGTCGCTCCCTCGCCTCGGCCCGGTGGCGCAGCATGGTGGTCGGTTCAACCATGGCCAGGCGCCATCGCATGGCGCCCAGCAGAACCTGGAGACCTTCCGCAAACCTGCCGCCGTCCGGCGAACCGGGGGAAGTCCCTCCCGGGGACGGTCGCGCTCGTAACTTCTGTCCCGTCGTGATGGGACCACCGAGACAGAAAGCGAGATTCCCATGACCAGCACACAGACCCGCGCCCCCCGCAACGGAGTCGATGTTCCGACCCTGTTCGCGACACTCGATGCCGTGCGGGAAAGGCCGGACATCGCCCAGTTCCAGTTCAGGGCGAGCAACGAATGGGTCAACGGAACCCACAACCGGACCACCATCCAGGGGTTCTACGGCGCCCTCCAGGAGGACACCAGTCGAACCGAGCCGTTCCGCTACGACGCCGACCACCCGGCCGTCCTGGTCGGCAACAACAACGGCCCAACGCCGGTCGAGTTCCTGCTGCATGCCATCGCCGCCTGCCTGACCTCCGGCCTGGCCAACATCGCCGCGGCCCGAGGCATCACCTTGTACCGGGTGCGTTCCACCGTCGAGGGCGACATCGACCTGCTCGGCATCCTCGGTCTGTCCGACGAGGTGCGGACCGGTTACCGGCAGATCCGGGTCACGTTCCAGATCGACGGCGACGCCCCGGCCGAGGTGCTCGCGCAACTCGTCGAGCAGTCCCGGCGGCGCTCGGCGGTGTACGACGTACTGGCCAACGGCACGGATGTCGTCATCTAGATGGCCGGATCCGCCGGCAGCTGACCCCAGCGGACCGGACCGACAGCGGACCGCATCGACAGCGGACCGCATCGACAGTCGAAGGGCACGGCCATGTCACGCACCGTTGTGGTGGTGATCGGCGCCGGCCAGAGCGGGCTGGCGGTGAGCGCGCTGCTCACCGCCAGGTCGGTCGACCACGTCGTCCTCGAGCGTGGCGGCCCCGCAGAGCGCTGGCGATCGGAGCGGTGGGGCTCCCTGCGATTGCTCGGCGAAGCAGACGGGCCAGGCCGGTTCGTCGGACAGCAGGATGTGGTTGTCGGTGTCCATTGGGACGAACCGGCTGTCGGGCAGCAGCAACGCCAGCCGCCGACCGGTCTCGAACGGGATGACCTGATCGTCGCGGCCGTGCAGGACGAGCGTCGGTGCGGACACCAACGCGGTCAGCGCACTGACATCCAAGGAGCCGCCAAGATCGAACACCCGCACCGCGGTTTCGGGTCGAGTCGTCCTGCGCTGCAGGTCATTGAACGCCTGCCAGAGTTCCTTGTTGCCGCTGGGCATGAATCGCGACGTCAACAGCTGACGGAACCACGGGTCGTCCCGCCCCCAGCCGATCCGGGCTGACTGGGCGAACATCCGGTGCATCTGCGACAGCACACCCTCGGTGTCGCCGACCAACCAGCCCTTCTCGAAAGCACCACCCAGGACGATGCGCCGAACCCGTTCGGGAAGACGGACCGGGCACGCGATGGAGACCGCACCACCCTGGGAAATGCCGAGCAGGTAGAACTGCTCGAGACCCGCTGCATCGGCGAAAGTCTCGAGGTCGGCCAGCCAATCCTCGAACGTCGGCGGCGGGATGTCCCAGTCCGACAGTTACCCGGAACCGCATACTGACAGGACCTTCGGCCGTGGCGTCACCGGAGGGCACGGCGAACACTGGATGTGGTGCCCGGGAGCGGGTGTCGTCCTCGGGTGCCGCGGGTTGTTCTACTGGCCGATCTTCGTGGTGGCGGGCTGGGGTATCGGCATTGTCGCCAACGCCTGGGACGCCTACAGCAACGACATCCCGACGGAGTCGCAGATCAGCCATCAAATGGACCGGATGCGGCGGCGCTGATCAGCGATGCGCGGAGATGCGGATGATCAGGTCGTCGATAACGGTGCGACGAAACGGTAGCGCGCCGGTTTCGCTGACTGTCGCGGCGATGTCGCGGAGTTTGCTGTTCGTGTTCTGGCTGGCCGTGGTGAGAATCCGGAATGCCTGCTCGGCGCTGAGGCGGTACGTCGCCATGATGACCCCGACCGCGGTGCCGATGGTCCTGTTGGTTTCCAGGCCCCTGCGGATCTGTTCCGCCTTCGCCTGGGCGTCGCCGACCGCACCCTCGCGCAGCTGGTGCAGTTCGTGGTTCGCCCGAACCCTGGCGAGCAGTTCCGGTGAGGAGAAGGGCTTGGTGATGTAGTCGTCGGCGCCGGCGGCGAGTCCCTCCTCTGCGTCGTCGGTACCGCCCCGGCCGGTCACCACGATCACCGGGAGCCGACACGTCGCGGGCGTCGCCCGCAGATCGGACACCAGTTGCAGCCCGCTCCGGCCCGGCAGCATGACGTCGGTCAGGATGAGCGCGGGTGGCCCGTCGGCATGCGAGACAGCAAGAGCGAGCGCCGTTTCCGCATCGGCCACGGCCGTCACCGCCCACCCGTCCCGGCTCAACAGACGGGTCAGGTAGTGGCGGAGGTCGGCGTCGTCCTCGACGACCAGAACCCTCGGGCCGGCATCCGGTGCGTCGTCCGCCTGCCGCCCGGACACCGGCACCTCCGCGATCGACAGCGGTTCGGCCGCCAACGGGACGCTGACCGTGACGGTGGTGCCGGCGCCGGGTTCGGTGCGCAGATCGACCCGGCCGTGCAGCGCCCGGACGAGGTCGACCACGAGGGCAAGACCGATCCCCGCACCAGGGGTGCCCTGCTGCGGTGACGCCCGGTAGAACCGCTCGAAGACCTTCGCCCGTTGCTCAGCACTGATCCCGACCCCGGTATCGGTCACGGTCAGCACCGCGTCGGCCCCGGCCTTGTCCAGCCGCACATCGACCGCACCGTCCCGGGTGTACTTCACCGCGTTGGAGACCAGATTCGTGACGACGGTCGCCCACATCGGCGCGTCGACCACGGCCACCACCGGGTGCTCGGGAAGGCGCACCCCGAAACGCAGGCCGGCGCGTTCCGCGGTCGAGCGGAACATGCTGGTCGCCTCGGCGGTCGGCACGGTGAGGTCTGTCGGACGATGCTCGGCGGTCCGCACGCCCGCCCGGGCGTCGGAGAAGTCCAGCAGTGCGTCCACCATGACGGTGAGACGCTCCGCCGCACGGACCGCCGCCTGCAGGTCATCCCGGTCGACGGTGAGATCCCCGTCCACCGACTGCAGCATGTCCCGAAGCGGCGACAGCAGCAGCGTCAACGGGGTACGGAGTTCGTGGCTGACGTTCTGGAAGAACTCGGTCTTCGCGACGTCGAGGTCGGCCAGCGCACGGAGCCGGTGCCGCTCGCTGTCGTGGGCCAGGGCGTCGGTCAGCACGATCCTGATCTGGCGCACCAACAAGGAGAGGAACGCCTGGTACTCCTCGTCGAGGATTCGGTACGGGTTGAGCCCGAACAGCACGGCACCGACGGGGCGGGCGCGTCCGCTGACCGTCAACGGCATCATCACCGCCGAGTTCGGCGTCAACGGACCCAGCGGGCCCGGTTCCACCACGCCCAGACCACTCGCACCCACACCGGTCATCACCTCGGGGTTCCCCGATTCGATGACCCTGGCGGCGGCCGCGGTCCATTCGGCGAACCATGGCGCGTCCGCTCCGCTCGAGGCCCCGGGGGCGAGCCCGTAGTGGGCAACCCTGCCGGCAACGCCGTCAGGCGCGGCGATGAAAGCCACGGCGAATGGGAGGCTTTCTCGAGCGGTCTTCAAGATCTCCAGAGCCGCTTCGAGGGCTATTGGGACGCTGCTGTCGCCGTGGTGGTGGGGCGCCTGACCGCCCTGAGCGATGCTGGCCATGGACAGCCCGCCGAGTTCGCGGACGATCCGCATCCGGCGCTCGGACAAGATGGTCGCCGTTGTCTCGGTGGCGACCGTGAGGATGCCGCCGATCGTGCCGTCCACGTCGATGATGGGGCTCTGCGAGAACGTGAAGTAGCACTCCTCGGGGTAACCGTTGCGTTCGAGGATCTGCCGTTCGTCCTCGAATCGCACCGTGCGGCCGGCCAGCAGTACCTGTTCCAGGCGCGGGGCCACCCATTCCCAGGCCTCCGGCCAGGTGTCCTTGGTGGACTGCCCGACCGCCTGCGGGTGCTTGCGCCCCAGCAACGGCACGTAGGCATCGTTGTACAGGGCGACCATCTCGGGTCCCCAATTGATCACCGTCGGGAAACCCGAGCGCAGCATCGTGGGGACCATCATGCGCAGCACCGGTGACCAGTTCGACACCGGTCCGAGGGGTGTGGATGACCAATCACGTGTGCCGAGCAGCTGGGCCACGCCGGCACTGACGCCCTCGAAGACCTCAGAAGCGGGGTGTTGGATTTTCACGCAGTACCTCCAACCCGATGCGGTCGTGACGTGACAGATGGGCGTTTCGCCCGGCTGCTGCAGAACTAATGTAGAACTAGCCGGTCGGCGTTGACAAGACTTGCAGAGCAACTGCCGAACAATTCGGTTCGAGCGCTAGACATTGACGGCCAACTAGGTGACGATCATCGGCGTGGCAGGAGACGCGGACCGCACCGGCGTGTACAGCATCGGCGCTGTCGCAAAGATGGTGGACGTCCCCGCTCAGACGCTGCGCTCCTGGGAGGATCGCTACGCGTTGATCGTTCCGGTCCGCAGCGCCGGCGGGCAGCGGCTGTATACCCGGGACCATGTCGATGAGCTCCGTTTCGTCCGCGACCAGATCCAGTCGGGTCTCCAGCCGGCCGATGCGCACCGACTGCTGGCCGAAAGGCGGCGTGCGAAGGCTGACGCCGCGAACCCGGCATCGGGCGCAGGCGACGGCCAGGTCGAGCGTGACGACGGCGCACCGCTGACGATCCTGCTGGCCGAGCGTGACCCCTACGCCGCCGAATTCGCCGAGTACTTCCTGCGGACAGAGGGCTACATCACCACCATCGTGCTGAACGGCGACGACGTCACCCGCGTTCTTGCCGACAGCCGACCCGACCTGCTGGTCATCGACCTGATGATCTCCGGTGGCGCCGGGCTCACACTGTGTCGGGACGTCCGGGATACCGACACACTGCCGATTCTCGCGGTCTCCGCCATCGACTCCGGAGACGCGGCGCTGGAGGCGGGCGCGGACGCATTCCTGCAGAAGCCCGTGCAGCCCCTGCAGTTCGTTTCGACCGTTCGGGACCTGCTGGGCACCAGTGCTTTCCTGCGTCGGACCGCGGCCGTCTGATGAGCGACCGGCTGTCGAGCGGTTCGTCGCGGCTGGATTCGATTCTCGGGGGCGGACTGCCGCTCAACGTGATCACCCTGCTGAGCGGCCGCCCGGGAGCCGGAAAGACGATCCTGGCCCAGCAGTACGTCTTCCACAACGCCACCAGCGAGCAGCCCGCCCTGTACCTCACGACCGTGTCCGAGCCGCTGGACAAATTGCTGCGCTTCGGCCAGTCGCTGGAGTACTTCGACAGCTCGGCGCTCGGCGACCGGGTGTTCTACGAGGACCTCGGCCATGTCCTGAACGAGGACGGCCTGCCCGGTGTGCTCGCCCGGATCGGCCAACTCCTGCGCCAACGCCGTCCCGGTCTGTTGGTCATCGACAGCTTCAAGGCGCTGCGTGCCTACGAAAAGGATGATGGAGCGTTCCGCAAGTTCCTGCACCAGTTGGCGGGCATGTTGACGGCGATGCCGGTGTCCTCGTTCTGGGTCGGCGAGTACGACGAGGCGCAGACCGCCGAGGCACCGGAATTCGCGGTGGCTGACGCGATCATCGTTCTGAGCACCGATCGCACAGCCGAGCGCGAGATGCGGATCCTCCAGGTGCGCAAGCTCCGTGGGAGCGGTTACCACGCAGGAAAACACACCTACCGGCTGGCCGCGGACGGACTCGACGTCTTCCCCCGACTCGCCGACCCCGCGGACGCCAGCACGTACGGCGGCGACCAGGAGCGGATGTCATCGGGAGTACCGGCGCTTGACGGCATGCTCACCGACGGCTACTGGCGCGGGGCCGCCACGGTGATCGCCGGCCCATCCGGGATCGGGAAGACCCTGCTGGCACTGCATTTCGTGGTCGCGGGCGCCGAACGGGGCGAAAAGGGCGTGATCGCCACCTTCCAGGAGAACCCGGTCCAGCTGGAGCGGATCATGTCCGGCTTCTCCTGGACGCAGACCGATCCGAACATCGAGCTGATGTACCGCAGTCCCGTCGACCTGCACCTGGACGAGTGGGTCCATGACTTCTTCGACACGCTGGCCCGGACCGGCGCCCGGCGGGTTGCCATCGACAGCCTCGGGGATCTCCGGGCCGCCTGCGGGGACGAGCTCCGTTTCCGCGAGTACATCTACTCACTGCTGCAGCGCTGCGCCAGGGCGAACATCAGCGTGATGTTGACCCAGGAGGTCCCCGAACTCTTCGGCGTCACCAAGCTCTCCGAGTACGGCATCTCCCACCTGTCGGACAATGTCATCCTGCTGCAGTTCCTGCGCGGCGACTCCGAGTTGAAACGTGCCCTCACCGTCCTCAAGACCCGTGGCAGCGCGCACCTGCAGCAGCTCCGCCAATTCGAGATCACCTCGGACGGAGCGGTCCTGGGAGAGCCGTTCGACTCCCGGCAGAGCCTGGACTGAGGCTTCCACCGGGTCGATCCGGTCGGCGTGTTGGTCAGCCGACCGGACCTGAATGCTCCGGCACTTCCTGGGCGCGCGGTGCACCTCTGGGGCACGTGCCCGTTTCGATCTGCTTCCAAACATTTCTCCTGATCGTCCGCACAGCCGGCGGCCACCGCACGCACAGCAACCGGACAGCTCGAGCGGTCAGTGTCGTTGGCGGCGGGGCGAACGCCCCGGCGATCCGGCCGAGCAGGAGGAGACACGGCGACATGGTGGACAGACACCACGACGCGGAGCACCCAGGAGGAGCGCGGACCTGGGGATCGGCGTCGCCAAGCAGGACCCGGTGCCGACGATTCGTGGCCGGGAATGACCTGCGGCCGGTTGGATCGGCAGGTCGCCTTCGCTGACGTGCAGATCGGTCCGGCACACGCCGCAGACCGTCACCCGGATCAACAGTTCATGCTTTGCCGGGTCGGGCAGCGGCAATTCCCGCGGGATCAAGGGGCCCTGCGACATCGGGGCCGGAGGCCGCACCGACAAGGCCCGCGTGGTGTTGCCGTTGCTCATGGCTGAATTCTTGCGGTGCACTGGTCGGCGCACGACTCGGAACAGCGGCGGTGTGACGAACGGGTCCGAACTCACCGCCGTCCCGGGCGAGCCGGCGAAGATGCGCGTCGATGGCCACGAGCGCAAACGGTATGAAGCTCCGGCAGTCAGCGCCTCGCCAGGCCAGCACCGCCTTCGCCAACCCGACCTCGGCCGCCTGCAGCGCCGATGCGGCGGGCTGCGAGCCGTCTTCGTGAAAGGATGCGGCCCGGCTGTGGGCGAGCGGGAGGTAGAACCGGAACACCGCGTCCTCGGCCGCGGTTGGCAGTGCACAACTGCACCGTGCCGTCCGGAGTGCATCCCAGAGTTGCTGCGCTCCAGTTGTTTTCGTCACATCTCCTACCTTTCGTCCGCGGTCTCCGGTCACCCCCCGTGGACCGGAGACCATCGTGGTGCGGATCGTTCCGGGGTCAGCGGCGGACGGCGCCGCGGCGGCCGACGCGGGTCCAGATCAGCAGCGCGATCACCGCGCCGATGAAGGCGCCGATGATGCCGGCGGGCTGCAGGAATCCGTCCTGGGCGTCCTTGTGGAAGATCAGGTAGCCGAGGAATCCGCCGATGAACGACCCGACGATCCCCAGGACGATGGTGGCCAGGATCGACATGTCCTGCCGACCCGGAACCACCAGTCGGGCGAGCGCACCCGCGATGAGACCGATGACGATGATGCTCACGATGAGACCCAGCATGATGTGCCTTCCTTTTGACGGAGGTCCCGGGTGGGGACCTCGCAACAGGCTCCACTCAAACACCCCTAGGGCGGGTTCGGCACACCCCTAGGTAGGTTAGTGTCGGCTCATGCCCCCACCCGCGAGCACCGCTCCGATCACCGTGGCACTGATCGACGACTACGACGTGGTGCTGCTCGGAGTCGCCGAGATGATCTACCAGTACCGGGACCGTGTGGTCATCGCCGAGATCGACACCAACAAACCGCTCGACGACGCCGTCGACATCGTGCTGTACGACACCTTCGCGCAGCCCGAATCCGATCATGAGGAGATCCGCGTCCTGGTCGAGAACCCGCGGGCGCGACGCGTCGTGGTCTATACCTGGAACTTCCACCCCGATCTGGTCAAAACCGCGCGCGAGCAGGGGGCGCACGGCTACCTGTCGAAGACCCTGCCGGCCCGGGAGCTGGTCGCCGCCCTGGAGGCCGTGCACTCCGGCGAGATCGTGATCAGCGACCCGCCACCACGGGCGCGGAGCACCAGCGGGTTGAACTGGCCCGGCCGCGGGGAGGGCCTGACCGACCGGGAATCGGAGATCCTGGCCCTGATCACCCAGGGCAAGAGCAACGCCGAGGTCGCCAAGCTGACATTCCTCAGCCCCAACACCGTGAAGTCCTACATCCGCACGATCTACCGGAAAATCGACGTCGGCAGCCGGACCCAGGCGGTCCTGTGGGGCGTCAACAACGGTTTCACCCCCGATCACAACCGCATCGATCACTGGCGCGGCGGTCCGTGACCGCCGGCGGCCTCATCGACTGCTGACCCGATCGCGCCCGCCGGTCTTGGCCGCGTACAACGCGTCATCGGCCCGGCTCATGCAAGCGGTCAGGCTCTCCCCCGGAATCCACTCGGTATGACCGATCGAGCAACTCAGGTCGGCCGGCATCCCGGCGCGGACCCGATCGAGGATCTTGCTCGCTTGCGGCGTGGCGCACCTCGGCAGCGCCACCAGGAACTCCTCCCCGCCCCACCGGGCGAACACGTCGTCGCGGCGAAGGCGCCGGCGCGCGCCCGCCGCGAATTCCGTCAGCGCGGCATCGCCGGCCACATGCCCGTGGCGATCGTTGTACGCCTTGAAGTGGTCGAGGTCGACGACGGCGATGGTCAGCGGGTCCCCGGAGATCTCTGCCACGTCCATCAGCACCTCCAGTGCGGCGTCCCACGCCCGCCGGTTGAGCGAGCCGGTCAGCGGATCCGTGTTCGCCGACGCCTCGAGTTCGCCCCGCTGACGGGATGCCTGAAGCGAGCCGCCGGCCTCGTCGGCGATGACCTGGACGACCTGGACCGCCGGGTGCCCGGGGTCGGGGATCCGCCGTTGCCACGTCACGGTCACCAGTGCCTGGACCTGCCCCATGACCACCACCGGTTGCAGCAGCACGCTGACCACTGTGGGGCTCTCAATCGCCGGCCTGCGGTTCACCATCGGGTGGGATGCGATGTCGGACAGGAACAGTCGCTCACCGGTGCGCCAGACGTGGGCTGTCGCGGACGGCTCGAGCAAGGAGATCCGGTGTCCCATGTACCTGTCCTCATTCGCCGCGGTGACCCGCACCGCATCAGTGCCTGCTGCCTCGAACAGGCTCACGGTGAAGGCACCGGCCAGCCGGTGAATCGATGAGACCACCACCGGTCGGGGGTCCTCACCGAACTGGACGCACCGCGCGACGTCGGCCACTGCTGCGAGGTGTTCCCGCGACTCCAGCAGCGCAATCTCGGCGACCTTGCGGTCGGTGACATCCATCGCGACCCCGAGGATCCAATTCCGCCGGGACGGACCCGGAGTGATGGTCAGACTGATCCAGGCCCACCGGATCTCCCCGTCGGCGCGGATGAAACGCAGCTCGAAATTCCGCAGTGGCCGGCTGGTGGCGCGATGCTGTTCACGTGCGGCCAGGAAGCCCCGGAAGTCGTCGGGGTGGATGTAGTCCGCGGCAGACGCTCCGCGGAGAACAGCGGGTTCCACGCCCAACATGGTTGCCAGCGCATCGTTCGACTCCACCCACCGCCCGTTCTCGTCACCGAGGCTCATCGCAACCGGGCTGTCGGAGAACAGTGTGCGGAACCGCTGTTCGGAGATCTTCGACGGGATCGGCGCCGGCCGGTCCCGTCGGGCGTCCGCCGCCCTGGCAACTCCACGGGCTGACGGACGCGCGCCGAGCGTCGTCGATCTGATCCGGCCCGACGGGTTGCCGAGTCGGCGCGTCATCGCATCGGCCCCCCGGTCAACCCCGGCAACGCCCCCTGCAGGAGATCAGCTGATGTCTCCTAGTGTAACCGGTACGTCACGCAGCGTACTGGTTGTCGCGGTGGAAGGAAAGCCGCCACACGACGACCGGCCCGCGCCACGTGCTCACTCCGCGGACGCCCGAACGGCCCCTTGACACCGTCGCTACCTGGGGGGTCGATGACAGGTATGCCAATCCCGAGAATGGTGGCGAGATGGAACAGGGTGGGCCTCAACCGTGTCGTCCGGCGGGTCGCTCCATGGCTGCCGGGGTTCGGGGTCGTCGTCCACCGTGGCCGAAAGAGCGGCCGGGAGTTCCGGACTCCCGTCAACGTGTTCTTCCGTGACGGTTTCTACGTCATCGCCCTGACCTACGGCAGAGATTCCGACTGGGTGCGGAATGTCCTTGCCGCCGGTGGTTGCGATCTGGAACATCGACGTCGCAGCATCGGCCTGGTCTCACCAATGATCGAACACGACGATCACGGCCACGGCCTCCCACCGGTGGTCCGCGGGATTCTGGGACTGATCGAGGTCACGGAGTATCTGGTCGCGCGTCCGGTGCCCCCTGGCTGCGCTGGATCGCCTCCGAGATCTGCTTGATCCGCTGCAGGCGCGAGTCCCAGGCCGACCCGACCGACGACATCTGGGCGACCGCACGGGCCAGTTGGGCATCGTCCACTCGGTACCGCTTCTCGCGCCCTGCCGATATCCCCCGCACCAGGCCGACGCGGTCCAGCACGCCGAGGTGCTTGGCGACCGCCTGCCGGGTCACCGGCAGATGCTGGCCCAGGCTCGTCGCGGTGCCGTGGCCCTCGATCAACAGCAGGTCCAGCATCCGGCGCCGGGTGGGGTCGCCGATCGCCGACCACAGCGCGTCGTCCACCTCGGCCGAGAGCGCGGCACTCACTGCCGAACCCGGAGTGTCGCCACGTACGGTGCCAGCCTCGGCAGGAAGAAGTCCCAGCCGGTGAGGTGTTCGCGGTACTGCTCCTCCAGAACCGACAACTCCCAACCCATGTCGCAAAAGCCGGTCTCCGTCATCCGGAGCAGTGTCCCGGGTCCCGACGGGGTGAGGTCGAAGGTGACCAGCAGCGAGTTTCCCTCGGCGGCCTGCTCGCCCACCGGGTGCGTCCAGCGGAACGAGAACATCCGCGGCGGGCGGGCGTCGACCACGGCGAAACCAGCCACCCCGCCGCCCGCCTCCGGATCACCGAAAACGATGCGCCCGTTCGATCCCGGTGTGGGTTCGTAGTGGGCTTCGTCGGGCCACCAATTCTTGAGGTGATCGGGACTGCTGACCACGTCGAAGACGATCTCGGGTGACGCCTCGACGTAGACCTCGCGCTCGATGAAGCCGAATTCCATGACAACCTCCCGCAATGTTTGGTTGCACTAGGCTAACCGGATGTGCCGTCCGGTGCAATCAACAGTTGCACGTCGCGTGTGCCGGTGAGTGTGCGTGACCCACCGGGCGCTGCCGTGAGGCCCCTGTCGATGCACGTTGAGGATGAGGCGGCGAGCCGCCCGATCAGGGTTCGCCCGGTGCGCGATCCCGGCCCGGAACCAGGGTCTGCCCTGAATCGTCGACATCGGCCCGCTCCTAGCGTCGGTTCGAGAGAACCGATGGACGGAGACGGTGATGGTCATGGCAGTGCGCGCGTCGGCGGCCGGGGCCTTCCGGTGACCGGCTACTTTGTCTGGGCTGCAACGTGTGTCGCCGGTCTGCTGGTCATCATCGGAGCCGCGGGACTCGCCGCCCTGCTGCAGCGTCGCGGGCACCGCACGGCGGCCCGCCGGGCACTGCTCGCGACGGTCGTCGCCTGGCCCGTTGTCGTCCTCGGCGGCGGGTTGGCCTTCGGCGGCGGGCTGCCACTCCTGGCCGCCACTGTCGTTGCACTGCTCGCCGTGCGCAACGCCGTGGTCGATGCTCGTCTACTCCGCGGCCGGGACACCGACCCGACGGCACGCTCGTTGCTGTCCGGCGCGCTCTGTGCGATCGCCGGGATCCAGCTGCTGGTCAACCGTCCCGGCCCGACCGGGCTCGTGGTGACACTGGTCGTGGCCGTGGGCGTCAACCTGCTGCTGCGACGTCCCTCTCAGCTGCCGCCTCCCCGAACCCCGGCCGTCGCACGGGTGCGCACCGCAGCCGTTGTTGCCATGACGATGGGGGCAATGCTGCTGTTCGCCGTGTGGCAGGGCCGCGCCAGCACTCTCCCCGACTCGTACAGCCTGATGGCGGCCGGCCATCAGAGCGCGGCGACGCAGAGTCTCGCCGAAGCCATCCAGGCCCGGCACGGCACCGGCACCCCCGGCCATTCGATGGCCGCCGGCCCTGGAACCACCCCGGCCGACGCGGCGGGCCAGGGTAAGACGGTCAGCGTGGCGGAGCTGATTGCGGGCCCGCCCACCGGCGCCATCAGCGCACTCACCGTCACTGCAAAGGTCGACGGCGACCGTTGGGTCTTCGAGCCGAGCCGACTACAGGTCCACCGGGGGGACCGCGTCCAGGTGACCGTCGTGAACCGCCTCCCGGAGGCCACATCGGTACATTGGCACGGCGTCAACGTCCCCGGCCGGGAGGATGGTGTTCCCGGCCTGACCCAGGATGCGATCAGCCCGGGGACGTCACGGGTCTACGAATTCGACGCCGCCGACGCCGGCACCTTCTGGTTCCATTCCCATCAGGATGCGCTGGAGCAAATCGCGAAAGGCATGTTCGGCGCGCTGGTGGTGCTGCCCGAAAGTGGGGTCCCCGAGAACGTCGATCGGGTCGTGATGCTGCACACCTGGCCCGGCACAGATGACGCGGCACTCGCGGACGACACCGGATCCACGTCCGCGCCCGCTCGGGCCGGCGCCGGCGTCCGGCTCAGAGTGGTCAACACCGACGACATCGCCCACCGGATCGACCTGCGCGGCCCGAGCTTCCGGGTGGTCGCGCTCGACGGCCACGACCTGAGCGGGCCGACACCGATCAGCGACACGGCGATCGACGTTCCGGCCGGCGGCCGGGTCGACCTCAGCTACGAGCAGCCGGCCACACCGGTGGCCCTGCGCAGCGGCGATGCCGCCTTCCGCACCGGGATCACGGACGCCGATACCGCTGGCGGCATCAGCAACGTCGTCTTCGATCCGATGACCTACGGCGCGAGCACCGAGGACACCGTCACCCGCGGCGCCGAGCCCGACCTCAGGTTCCAGGTTGTCGCCGAAAACCGCCTGGGCTGGTACGACGGCGCGTTCGGCGCCCGGGTCGCGTTGAACGGACGGCTCTATCCGGATGGCGAGATGCTGATGGTGCGGCCGGGTCAGCTCGTCGAGGTCACCGTGATCAACAGATCGTTCGTCTCGCACCCGATGCACCTGCACGGCCACTTCTTCAGCGTGCTGGCTCGCAACGGCCAAGCGCGGTCGGGCACTCCGCTCCGCCTCGATTCCATCGAGGTGGCCCCCGGCGAGTCCGTCGTGCTGGCCTTTCGCGCCGACAATCCAGGTCTGTGGATGTTCCACTGCCACAACGGATTTCACGCGGCGGCGGGGATGGATCTGATGGTGGGCTACGAGGGTGTGACGACGCCGTTCCGGGCCGGAGCGGCCACCGGCAACGCTCCCCAATGATCGCGGCATCGGGCCGTCAGGACACCCGGATGCCGGCCATCCCGCCGTCCACCGCCAGCAGCGTGCCGGTCGTCGCCCCGGCCAGCGGGCTCGCGAGATAGCAGATGGCGTGGGCAACCTCGTCCGCGGACACCAGTCTGCCCATCGGCTGCCGGGCACGCAGTGCCGCAGCCGCAGCGCCCGCGTCCGGAGCCTGGTCGAGGAGCCTGCCCACCCACGGTGTGTCGGCCGTGCCGGGAGTGACCGCGTTGACCCTGATGCCCTCCCGGACATGGTCGGCTGCCATGGCCAGGGTCAGCGCGGCGACCGCACCCTTGCTCGCCGAGTACAGCGCGCGCTGCGGGACACCGGTGGTCGCCACCACCGAGCAGGTGTTGACGATGGCGGCGTGGCCCGACCGGCGCAGGTGCGGCAGCGCCGCCCGGCTGACCCGGGCGATCCCGACGACGTTGACGTCGAGAACGTGGTGCCACTCGTCGTCGGCGTTGGCTGCCACGTCGCCCACCGCGCCGATGCCGGCGTTGTTGACGAGGATGTCGATCCCGCCAAGCCGTCCGGCGACCGCTTCGATCGCTGCCCGCACACCGGCGTCGTCCGTGACGTCGCACGTGACGCTCATCGAGGCGCCCTCGGGCACCACGTCGTCGCTCCGATCCAGCACGGCGACACTGGCTCCGCCGGCCGTCAGCATCGCCGCGGTGGCTGCCCCGATGCCGCTGGCCCCGCCCGTCACCACTGCGACCAGGTCGCCGAAGTCGTTCATCAGCAATGCCTCTCGTTGCGGGAGCTCACCGTCGCGGGTCCACGTGGATCTTCGGGCCCGCCCCGGCGTCCGGCGGACGCCGGCCGGCCAGCACCTCACCGACCATGTCCAACCCGACGGTCGCGGCCACCAGTGGACGTGGATCGACGTCGCCGCCGGCCAGGCCGGCGATGGCCCCCGCCAGGCCGCCGGAAGCGCTCAGGATCCCGACCGCCGTGACGTCCTTGATCACCATGGTGCGGGTGTCGATGGCACTCGGAATGCCCGACAGGCCGATGTAGACGACGCGTTTCCCCGGTTCGACGCGGTCCAGCGCGAAGGCGGGAAGGTCGGCCGAGTGGGATGCATCGATCACCGCGTCCCAGGGCAGCGCCGGAACCTCGTCCCGGGTGCCGGCGGGGAAACCCAGCGACCGGGCGAACTCGAGTCCGCGACCCGGCAGGCCCATGAGGTGGACCCGGGCGCCGCGGGCCAGCGCGAACTGAGCGGCCAGCAGGCCGATCGTGCCGGGCCCGAGGATCAGCACCCGGTCGCCCGGACGTAGTGCCGCCGCCCGGACCGCCCGCAGAGCGTTCCCGGACGGTTCGACCATCGCCCCGGCGGTGTCGTCGATCTCGTCCGGGAGGCGGAGCAGCGCGCTCACCGGGACGGCGAGTTGCTCCGCCAGTGCGCCGGGGAAGCCGCCGCGGATACCGATCTCGAACCGATCGTCGCAGACATGCTGGCGACCGCCCAGACACCGCTCGCAGCGCCCGCAGCCCAGCATCGTGTCGGCGGTGACCCGGGAACCGATCCAGTCGCGGTCAACGCCCTGTCCGACCGCGGATACCGTGCCGCACCATTCATGGCCCAGGCGCAGCGGGTAGGACGCGTGTCCCTGGTGCAGGTAGGCCATCTCACCGGTGAAGAACTCGGCATCGGTGCCGCAGACACCGACTCTCGCCACGTCGACGACCACCTGGCCGGCGGCAGCGTGCGGCGGCTCGACATCCAGGACGGCGGATCGGCCGGGGCCGGTCACCACGAATGCCCTCACCGTGTCACCTGGCCGGGATCACTGTCTGCCGTTGACGTCCCAGTCCGTCGATCGCCAACTCGACGACGTCACCGGGCTGCAACCAGACGGGCGGGTGCATGCCCAGCCCCACTCCGGGCGGGGTGCCGGTGTTGATGAGGTCGCCCGGCTCGAGAACCAGGAACTGACTCAGGTAATGGACGATGAAGGCGGGACCGAACACCATCGTCGACGTGGACCCGGTCTGCCGTCGGACCCCGTTCACGTCCAGCCACATGCCGAGGTCGAGGACATCGGCGATCTCGTCGGTGGTCGCCAGCCATGGTCCGGCCGGATTGAACGTCTCGGCCGATTTCCCCTTGCTCCACTGCCCGTGACGCTCGATCTGGAAGGCCCGCTCACTGACGTCGTTGACGAGCACGTACCCCGCGATGGCTGCCTCGGCCTCGCGCTCGTCTGCGGTGTAGCTGGTCCGCCGGCCGATGACGATGCCCAACTCCACTTCCCAGTCGAGCTTGGTGGAGCCGCGCGGGGTCCGGATGTCGTCGTCGGGACCGACGAGCGTGTTCGGTGACTTGGTGAACAGGATCGGCTCATGCGGGACCGGTTGACCGGTCTCGGCGGCGTGGTCCCGGTAGTTCAGGCCGATGCAGAGGATCTGGTGCGGCCGTGCGAACGGTGCCCCGATGCGCTCCCCCGCGAATCGGCTCACCCCGCCGGCAGCCGTCCGCTCGGCGACCACCGACCGCAACCCCTCGAGGCCGCTCGCCGCCCCACCGAAGAAGGACTCGTCGAAATCCGTGACCACGTCGGACACGTCGACGTACCGGTCGTCATCGATGCGGACGATCGGCCGTTCGGCTCCGGCGGGGCCGATTCGCATCAGGAACAACTGTCCTCCCGGCAAGCTCGGGGGTACGGCGCGTCAATGGGATTCACGCGAGACCCGATCGCCACTGGATCCGACCAGGAAATCCAGGTCGGCACCGCTCTCGGCCTGCTGCACCGTGTCGACGTACAGGCGCGCCCAACCTCGCTTCGGTGCGGCGAACGCCTCCACCTGCACGGCGGACGGTACCCGGGATGCCAGCTCGTCCGGTGGCAGATCGATGTCCAGACGACGGTTCTCGACATCCAGGACGACCATGTCGCCGGTACGCAGCAACCCGAGTGGCCCGCCGGCGGCGGCCTCCGGCGAGACGTGCAGGACGACGGTGCCGTACGCGGTGCCGCTCATCCGGCCGTCGCTCACCCGCACCATGTCGCGTACCCCCGCGCGCAGCAGCTTGCTGGGCAGCGGCATGTTCGCCACCTCCGGCATCCCCGGGTATCCCCGCGGGCCGCAACCTCGCAGCACCAGTACGGAGTCTGCGTCCACGTCCAGGTCCGGATCGTCGATCCGCGCGTGCAGGTCCTCGATGGAGTCGAACACCATTGCCCTGCCCCGGTGCCGCAGCAGGGCCGGCGAGGCGGCCGCGGGCTTGATCACCGCACCGTTGGGCGCGAGACTGCCGCGCAGCACTGCGATTCCGGCGTGCGGCTGCAGCGGTGCGGTTCGCGGCCGGATGACCTCGGTATCCCAGATCGTCGCACCCAGCAGGTGATCGACCAGTGGCCGACCGGTGACCGTGATGGCCGACGGGTCGAGCAGGTCCAGCACCTGGGCGAGCACCGCGGACAGCCCGCCCGCACGGTGCAGGTCCTCCATCAGGTACCTGCCGGCGGGCTGCAGGTCGACCAGCAGCGGGACGCCGGCACCGGTGGTGTCGAAATCGTCCAGCGTGACGGGTACGCCGAGCCGGCCTGCGATGGCCAGCAGGTGGACGACGGCGTTGGTCGAACCGCCGACCGCGGCCATCGCAACGATGGCATTGAGAAACGAGCCGCGGGTGAGGATCTCGCTCGGCCGGCGGTTCTCCTGGACCAGGCCGACGACGAGCCGGCCCGCATCGTGGGAGCCCTCGAGCAGGGTACTGTCCGCGGCCGGCGTGCCGGCGATGCCGGGGATCGTCATCCCCAGGGCCTCGGCCACGACCGCCATCGTCGAGGCGGTGCCCATGGTGTTGCAGTGCCCGCGGCTGCGGATCATCGACGATTCCGAGCGGAGGAAGTCGGCCTCCGAGAGGGTCCCGGCTCTGACCTCCTCCGACAACCGCCAGACGTCGGTGCCGCAGCCGAGTGCCACCCCGCGGAAGGTACCGGTCAGCATCGGCCCGCCCGGCACGACCACCGCCGGAAGGTCGACGGAGGCCGCCGCCATCAACAGCGCCGGGATGGTCTTGTCGCACCCGCCGAGGAGCACCACGCCGTCGATCGGGTTGGCGCGCAGCATCTCCTCGATGGCCATCGCGGCCATGTTGCGCCAGAGCATGGCCGTCGGCCGGACCTGGGTCTCCCCCAGCGAGACCACCGGCAGGTTCAGCGGAATGCCGCCCGCTTCATAGACACCCTGCTTGACGCACTGCGCCACCTCGTCGAGATGGGCGTTGCAGGGCGTCAGGTCCGACGCGGTGTTCGCGATGGCGATGTGCGGCCGGCCGTCGAAGGCGTGCGCGGGCAGCCCGCGGCGCATCCAGGCACGGTGGATGTAGGAGTTGCGGTCCGTGCCGGCGTACCACTGCGCACTGCGCACCGTCACTGGTGCGCCGACCGGAGGAGGTCTGCGAGCAGCGGTACCTGCGCGGCCCGTTCGGCGGCGAGCTGCTCCTCGGCCGTGTTGTGCTGGGCGCCGGCGATCAGCGCGGTGATCGCCCGGACCGCGGCCGGCGGCGACTCCACCAGAGCGGCCGCGAGATCGGCGACCGCCGCGTCCAGCTCGTCGACCGGAACGCTGACCAGTGCGAGACCGATCCGCACCGCCTCGTCCGCCCGGACATGCCGCCCCGTCGCACAGATCTCCAGCGCCCGCTGGTAGCCGACCAGCCTGCTCAGCCGACCGGTGCCACCCAGGTCGGGGACAAGTCCGAGGCTCACCTCGGCCATCCGGAACTGCGCGTCATCGGCGACCACGATCAGGTCACAGGCCAGTGCGAGCTGGAATCCGGCACCGACCGCGTGCCCTGACACCGCGGCGATGGAGACGAATCCGGGGTCCCCGAGCCAGCTGAAGCCGCGCTGGAAACCGGCTATCTTCTCATCGGCGACGGTCGGCGGCGCTCCGACCAGGCCCGCCAGCAACGATCCGGGTTGCTGGGAGAACGCCGACCGGTCGAGCCCCGCCGAGAAGGATGATCCCTCGCCGCAGACCAGCACGACCCTGACCTCGTCGCCGAGTTGGGACCCGATGTGCGCCAATGCTTCCCATGTTTCCGGGAGCTGGGCGTTGCGGACGTCCGGGCGGTTCAGCGTGACCGTCACCACCGGTCCGTCCATCCGGACGGCCACATGGCCGCGATGGAGCAGGTCGTCGTCGATGCTCCGGAAGGCGGCTGCCGTCACTTCTTCTTCGTGCGCGTGGCGCCGCCCCGGCCGCGCAGCGGGACCTCTGCATCCAGCAGCAGCCGGTGGACGAACCCGTACGAGCGCCCGGTCCCTTCGGCGAGCGCCCGGATGCTCTGTCCCTTCTCGTACTTCTTTCGCAGATCAGCGGCGAGCTTGTCGCGAGCGGCACCGGTGATCCTGGCGCCCTTCTTGATCGTGATCGACTTGCTGCTCTTTGCTGCGGCTCTGGTATCTGTGGCCACGGTGCCACCCCTTAGTCGGATGCCTCGTCACATCGGCGAATTTTCGTGACTGCCGTCCATGATCGAACACAACCGCCGGGTCCGCCACCGGTGGAGCGACTTACGCCAACTCCACCAGGTCGAGGTAGTCCGCAGACCAGTGGTCCTCGGTGCCGTCGGGCAGCAGGATCACCCGTTCCGGCTGCAGGGCGGTGACCGCGCCGGGATCGTGCGTCACCAGCACAACGGCACCGGCGTACCGGCGCAGGGCATCCAGGACCTGCTCCCGGCTGGCGGGATCGAGGTTGTTGGTGGGTTCGTCGAGCAGCAGCACGTTCGCCGCCGACGACACCAGCCCGGCCAGCGCGAGCCGGGTCTTCTCGCCGCCCGACAGCGTGCCGGCCTTCTGGTCCAGCTGCTCGCCGGTGAACATGAACGAGCCGAGCAGGTTACGGAGCTCCTGCGCACCGGCATCCGGTGCAGCGTGCCGGGTGTTCTCCCAGACCGTCGTCTCGGGATCGATCGTCTCGTGCTCCTGCGCGTAGTACCCCAGCCGCAGGCCGTGACCGGCCAGCACCTCGCCGGTGTCGGGTTTCTCGTTGCCGCCCAGCAACTTCAGCAGGGTGGTCTTCCCCGCGCCGTTGAGGCCGAGCACCACCACCCGGCTCCCGCGGTCGATGGCCAGGTCGACTCCGGTGAAGATCTCCAGCGAGCCGTAGGACTTGGACAGGTTGCTGGCCGTCAGCGGGGTGCGCCCACAGGGCGCCGGCTGCGGGAAGCGGATCTTCGCGACCCGGTCGGCGACCCGGACGTCGTCCAGCCCCGCCATGAGCTTCTCGGCGCGCCGGACCATCTGGTGGGCGGCGGCCGCCTTGGTGGCCTTCGCGCCCAGCTTGGCGGCCTGGGTCATCAGCACCGACGCTTTCTTCTCGGCGTTCGCCCGCTCCCGGCGCCGGCGCTGTTCGTCGGTGGACCGCGCCTCGAGATACCGCTGCCAGGTCATGTTGTAGACGTCCAGCTCGCCGCGGACGGCGTCCAGGAACCACACCTTGTTGACCACCGCCGCGAGCAGGTCGACGTCATGCGAGATGATCACCACACCGCCGGAGAAATGCTTGAGGTAATCACGCAGCCAGACGACGGAGTCGGCATCGAGGTGGTTGGTCGGCTCGTCGAGCAGCAGCATCATGCCGGTGGACGAGCCGTCCTCCGCCCGGGCGCCGAACAGGATCCTGGCCAGCTCCACCCGGCGGCGCTGGCCACCGGAGAGGGTGTTCATCGTCTGGGACAGCACCCGGTCGGGCAGACCGAGATTCGAACAGATCCGGGCCGCCTCGGACTCGGCCGCGTATCCGCCCAAACCGGAGAACTGCTCCTCGATGCGACCGTAGCGCTCCGTCGCGGCCTCGAGTTCGCGGGTGTCGGTGAGCTCCGACATCTGGATCTGCACCTTCTCGAGCTGCGCGACCAGCACGTCCAGACCGCGGGCGGAGAGCACCCGGTCCTTGGCGGTGACGTCCATGTCGCCCTCCCGCGGGTCCTGCGGGAGGTAACCGATCGGCAGGGTCCTGGTGACGCTTCCGCCGTGCGGGGTGCCCTCACCGGCGAGCACGCGAAGGGTGGTGGTCTTGCCGGCACCGTTGCGGCCGACGAGGCCGACGCGGTCACCGTGGTGCAGGCGAAGGGAGGTGTCGGCCAACAGGATCCTCGTCCCGGCCCGGAGTTCCAGACCGGTAGCAGTGATCACGTGTTCTGATTCTACCCGGCGAAAACCCGCCGGCCGTCCCGTTCGGGGTCAGCGGGGCCCCGCCGCGGTCAATTCCCCAGGCCGGCACGCTTCAGCGCATCGGCCATCGCGCCGCCCGGTGCCGGCGGCCGTGGCTGCGGGCGCTGGGTCTGGGCGGGCGCGTTGCGTGCCGAGGGTCCTCGTTCGCGACGGCGGTCGGCGGCCTTGGGTCCGGGCTCGTCGTCGAGCCGGAGGGTGAGCGAGATGCGCTGACGCTGTTCGTCCACCTCCATCACCTTCACCGTGACCACCTGCCCGGAGGTGACCACCTGCCGCGGATCGCTGACGAAGGTCCTGGCCATTGCCGACACGTGCACCAGGCCGTCCTGGTGGACCCCGACATCGACGAAGGCGCCGAACGCGGCGACATTCGTGACGACGCCCTGCAGCACCATCCCGACCCGGAGGTCGGCGATCTTCTCCACGCCGTCGGCGAAGGTCGCCGTGGTGAACGCCGGCCGGGGATCGCGTCCCGGCTTCTCCAGCTCGGCCAGGATGTCGGTGACCGTCGGCAACCCGAAGGTCTCGTCCGCGAAATCCGCCGGCGACAGTGCGCGAAGCGTCGCCGTGTTGCCGATCAGCGATCCGACGGTGCCGCCGGTGGACGCCAGGATCCGGCGCACGACCGAATATGCCTCAGGGTGGACGCTCGAGGCGTCCAGCGGGTCGTCGCCGCCGGCGATCCGGAGGAAACCGGCGCACTGCTCGTACGCTTTGGCGCCGAGACGTGGAACACCCTTCAGCTCGCGTCGGGAACGGAAGGGCCCGTTGGCATCCCGGTGCGTGATGATGTTCTCCGCAAGGGCAGTGGAGATGCCGGAGACCCTTGCCAGCAAGGGCACCGACGCCGTGTTGACCTCCACACCCACCGCGTTGACACAGTCCTCGACCACGGCGTCCAGCGACCTGGCCAACACGGACTCGGTGACGTCGTGCTGGTACTGGCCGACCCCGATCGCCTTCGGGTCGATCTTCACCAACTCCGCGAGCGGGTCCTGCAACCGCCGCGCGATCGAGACGGCGCCGCGCAGCGACACGTCCAGCTCGGGCAACTCGCGACTGGCGTACGCCGACGCCGAGTAGACCGACGCGCCCGCCTCGGACACCACCAGCGTGGTCAATCCCCCGCATCGCGTCGCGAGTTCCTTTGCCAGCCGGTCGGTCTCGCGCGAGGCGGTCCCGTTGCCGATCGCCACCAGGTCGACGCCGTGCGCGCTGACCAGTCGCTGCAGGGTGTCCAGCGATTGCTCCCACCGGTTGGCGGGCTGATGCGGGTAGATGGTGTCGGTCGCCACCACCTTGCCCGTCGCATCGACTACGGCGACCTTCACCCCCGTCCGGAAACCTGGGTCCAGGCCCAAGGTGGTCCTGCTCCCGGCAGGGGCGGCCAGCAACAGGTCCTTCAGATTGGCCGCGAAGACGGCGGCGGCCTCCCGCTCGGCGAACTGCCGCAACCGGGTCCGGACGTCCACGCCGAGCGACACGATGATCCGGGTCCGCCACGCCCAGCGCACCGTTTCCAGCAACCAGGCGTCGGCGGGCCGGCCGCGGTCGGCGATCCCGAACCGGCCGGCGATCCGCCGCTCGTAATCCGACAGCGAACGGTCGGCCGGGTCCCTCGGAGCGGGCTCGGGATCAACCGTCAAGGTCAGGACACCCAGCGCCTCACCCCGGTACATGGCGAGGATCCGGTGCGACGGGAGCCGCTTGAGCGGCTGGTCGAACTCGAAGTAGTCGGCGAACTTGGATGCGTCCTTGCTCTGCGCGTCGGTCTGCGTCCCGGTCCGCACTGCCGACACGAGACGCCCGCGCTGCCACAGCAGCTCACGGAGCCCGCCGATCAGGTCCGCGTCCTCGCCGAACCTCTCGGCCAGGATCGACCTGGCACCGGCCAGTGCGGCCGCGGCGTCCGGCACTCCCCGCACCGCCGAGACGAAACCGTGTGCAGCGGCGTCCGGGTCGCGTGCCGAGTCGCGGATCAGCAGGTCCGCCAACGGTTCGAGGCCGGCTTCCCGCGCGATCTTGGCCTTCGTACGGCGTTTCGTCCTGAACGGCAGGTAGATGTCCTCGAGGCGGGACTTGGTGTCGGCCGCCGCGATCTGCGCCGCCAGCTGGTCGGTGAGCTTCCCCTGCCCGTCGATCGCCTCCAGGACGGCGGCTCTGCGGTCCTCGAACTCCCGCAGGTACTGGAGCCGCTCGGCGAGGGAGCGCAACTGCACGTCGTCCAGCGAGCCGGTCACCTCCTTGCGGTAGCGCGCGACGAACGGCACGGTCGCGCCGCCGTCGAGCAGCGCGACCGCGGCGTCGACCTGCCACGTCGCGGCCGACAGCTCGCCGGCGATCCGGGCGGAGATACTTGCGGCGGGTGCGCTCACCCTTGGCCTTCCTGTTGATCTTTCCCGGCTTGTCGATCTTTCCCGGTCTGGTCGTCGGCCGGACGGACGGTGATCTCCACCGACACACAGCGCCTGGCGATCTCCTCCAGGACTGCCCGCCGCGGCTCGGCGATGTCGGGGAAGGTGCGGACCGGCAACGCCGCGAGCCCGGCGAGCCTACTGTCGGCCAGCACATCGGCCAACCCACGCCGGTCGCCACCGAGCACCAGCCCGGTCAGGGACGCCGCCACCGGGACGAGCACCCGCGCCGCGGTCGACGCCGCGCTGTCGTAGGACGCGGACCGTTGATTGGCCCGTCGGCGGGCGAAACGTTGCTGCGACCAGCCGCCTGCCGCGGTCCGGCCCTGCAGGTAAGCGCGGTCGGTCGAGGAACTCAGCACCGCGCCACCGCTGGCGACGCCGACGGAATGCGCGCCGCCGCGGACCAGCACGATCCCCACCGCGCCGATCCCGCCGAGGTGGTCGAGCAGGGCCTCGACCGGCTCCCGGCTACCGATCGCCATCGGCCCGAAGGGAACCGTCAGCTCCGCGGTCGTCCCGTCGCCGGCATCGACGACGACGGCGTGGCCGTCGGTGGTGACCGAGAGCAGGCCGGAATTCCGTCCGGCGAAACGGTTCACCCACCCGACGAGCCGTTCGGGCGGCACTTCGACGGCGATCCCGCCGCCGGCAACGGTGCGGCGCTTGGTCATCCGTTCGCTACGGTGTCCGTCGAGCCCGTCACAGACCCGACCCGGCGTCCCACAACTGTCCTGTCAGGCCGACCATCGTTCGCGCCGAGGCAGCGGCCCGGTCATCTGTCAGCGACGCCACGTAGTCGATGATCCCGCGGCCCCGGCCCAGCCTCGCGACATCCTCCCTGGACGAAGCGGACTCGCCGGTCGGACCCACCATCAGCTCCGGTTCCTCCCGGGCCAGCGTGCGGTACCCGGCGGTCGCCAGCTCGACGAGGTCCAGCAGCCGTCGGGGCGCCCGGCCGGCGTCGATCGGATCGGCCAACCACGACTCCAGGTTCGCCACCAGGCTGGTCAGCGCCTCGGCCTGACCACGCTGGAACATCGCCAGGTCGGGTCGGTCGAGCACGAAGCGCTGATGGACGAACTTGAGCACGGCCACCTCGTGCCACGCCTGCCGGCCGAGGATGACATGACTGGCCCGGACCGGCGGGTCCTTGGTCAGCTCGACCGAGGCGCGCAGATGCTCGATCCAGCTGGCGGTGAACGTGTTGATGGCCCGCTCGGCGGCCAGCGACGAGTCGAACGGCACGGCGAGCAGTCCATCGACGAGGTCGGTGGCGACCCTGCCGACGGCCACGCCGAAGGTGTCGTCGTCGAAGATCCAGCTGTCCCTGGACTGCAGCCGTCGCCGGAGGTACTCGAGCGCGAAACCCGGTTGACGTTCGGATCCCGCCGCCCAGGGCGCGAAGCCCGCCGCCCGACCCCGCGCGAACTCCGCCCGCCGCCGGATCCATGTTCGGAACTCCGCCGCCACCGACGCGTGCTGCAGGACCCCGGCGCGGTGGAAATCATCGAGATCGTGGAGCGAGTAAGCGATGTCGTCGGCGATGTCCATCACGCTGCATTCCACGGTCTGCCGCATCGGACCGATCCGCGGATACGCGGCCAGCACCTCGCGCATCTCGCCGATGTCCGGCGCGTATGCCGAGAACTTTCCGGAACCGGAGCCCTCGAGTCCCGGACCGCCGCCGCGGGGCGCGATCGGGACGGCTGCCGGATCACTGGGATGCGGGGACGGGTAGTGCAGGCGTCCCCACGGGTACTTGAGCACGGCCGCGCGCACCGCCGCCGTCAGGTTCAGCCCGTCGCCGTGGGTGCCGTGCACGTCCAGTTCGGTGAGGATCCGGAACGTTTGGGCGTTGCCCTCGAACCCGTCCGACAACCCGAAGCGGGAACGCGCGATGCGGTCCAGGATCCGCTCACCCAGGTGCCCGAAGGGCGGGTGACCGAGATCGTGCGCACTGGCAGCGGCCTGGACGACGACCGGGTCGCACCCGCCGAGTTCGTCGGCCAGCGGGGCATCCGGACCGGAGCGGACCGCGGTCGCGATGGCCCTCGCGACCGCGGTCACCTTGATGGTGTGGGTCAGCCGGTTGTGCACGACCTGACCGGCGGCGCCCTGCGAGATGACCTGGGTGACGGCTGCCAGCCGGGAGAAATACGGGGAGAACCTGATCCGTTCCAGGTCGACCCGGAAATCGCCTTCGGTGGCGGCCGCCAACTCCCCGGCGGGTGAGGACAGGTCTGCCTGCGGCCTACCGGCGACGTCGACCACACCGGCGACGTCGAGCCCGTCCGTCTCGGCGAAGCGGCGGGCCAGACGTGGATCCATGCCGGGAATGTACCGGCCCGTCAGGAGATCAGCAGTTGGTCGAGGTCGATGCTGCCTTCCAGGATCGCGTGCGCGATCAACGTCAGGGGTTGCTCGGTCCGCCGGGCGGTGTACCGCATCAGCAGGAAGGCCTGACCCAGGGAGACGTTCGCCAACTCGGCCAGCATTCCCTTGGCCTGCTCGATCAGGATCCTGGTGTTGAGCGCCGTCTGCAGTTGCTCGGTCAGCAGGTCCTGTTCCAGCGCGCGGCGCTGCTGCAGCAGGCTGATCGTCGCGATGTCTGCCATGCCCTGGCCCAGCGAGATGTCGTCCTCGCCCAGCGGGGTGCTCTGGACCGTGAACAGGTTCATGGCGCCGAGCACGCTGCCGCGCAGGCGCAGCGGCAGTGCATGCGCGGACCGGAACCCGGCGACGGACGCGGCCGCGGCGAAAAGTGGCCAGCGGTCGTTCATGTCGGCCACGTCGATGTTGACCAGCGGCTCGCCCGTGACGAAGCAGTCCATGCACGGCCCCTGCGACTCCTGCAGTTCGAAGAGCTCCAGGACCCGCGCTTCCTCCGAGGATGCCGCAACCACCTCGAGGTGCCCCTGCTGGTTGGCGAGCATGAGCCCTGCGGCGTCGGCGGCCAGCAACTCGACACTGCGTTCGACCAGGGTGTGTAGGAAGTCGATGACGTCGAAGCCCGCGACCAGGGTGTCCGCAAGTTCCACCAGAACCCGGGTGATCCGTTCCTGTCTCGTCATCGCTGTCTGCCTTCCTGGCGTGGACCCTCATGGTCCCGACGGCTCGTCATACCGTCCCCGTTTCGTTTTCGGCATCGAATCGCAGACGACGTGCGAGTACGTTGCGGGACACCTCCAGCATCGTCAGATCGCTGGAATAGGCCCGAGCACGCAACAGCAGCAGGGCCTCCACCAGGGTCACCCTCGCCTGTGCGGCGATCATGCCGGTCGCCTGGTGGATCTCCGCCCGGTCCGCGGCGAATCCCGTCAGCTGCGGATGGAGCACCGAGGGATGGGCGAGCGCCTGCAGATGCAGCAGGACTGCGGTCGCGGCTTCCGCGTAGGACAGCGCCTCCGACAGCACCCCGTCGACGAGCCGGCCGGGAGCGTCCCGGTACAAATCCAGCACGCCCAGCCGGATGCCACCGACCTGCAGCGGGAATGCGAAGGCCGCCCGGACGCCCGCCTTCTCCGCGGCGGGCCCGAACATCGGCCACTGTCGCGCTGCCGTGAGCAGGTCGGACCGCAGTACCGGCCCCTCGAGGTGCATCGCGTCAACCCCGGGGCCCTCACCGAACTCGAACTGCAGCTCCTCGGCCTTCTCGGCGAGCCCCCGCGTCGCCGCCACCACGCGGTCGAGTCCGGCGCTGCTCTGCAGCACCATCGCGACCCCCGTCATCGGGAGATCGGTCGCGCACGAGTGGCACAGCGCCGCCGGCAATGACACCGCGGGGGTCTGCGTCACTGACCCCACGAGGAGCTTCGCGAGGATGTCGTGCGAGCGATCGGCGCGGGTCATGGCTGACCGCCCCACGGCACGATCGAGCCATCGGGGCACAGGAAGGAGCTCACGGCGCGCGGGATCTGCACTGCGCACACGAGCTGCACGGCGCACGAGAACATGCCGTTGACCCTACGGCGCGTGGTCCGCCGGGGACAGCAGAACGCCGGGTGCGTCGCCGTCACGACGACGCACCCGGCGTTCTGCCAGGTCAACCGACCCCCACGTCAGGTCACGGGATGCGGGCCGTGAGGACCGGCGTGGTGACACCGCCCGCCCGGATCGAGTACTCGTACGGCGTGTTACGGAACAGGCCGATGTCGGTGAACGAGCGGGTGGTGACGGTGTTGATCCGGATCCCCGACCGCAGGATGTCGTAACTGGTCGAAGCGGGGCCGTCCCAGCCGATGGTGATCGTGCTGGCTGTGGTTCCGGTGACGCGCAGATTGGACGGCCCGGATCCGCTCGGTGCGGTTGAGGTGGGCGTCACCGTCACTGTCGGGGTCGGCGTCTTCGTCGGGGTGCTGCTGCCCGGCGGTGTGTTGCCGATCCGCGCGGTGATGACCGGTGTGGTCACACCGCCGCCGCTGATCGAATAGAGGTACGGGGTGTTGGGCAGCAGTCCGAGGTCGGTGAACCGGTTGCCGGTGACGGTGGCGATGCGCTGACCGGAGCGCAGGACGTCATACTTCGCCGCCGCCGGACCGTCCCAGCCGACGGTGATCGTGCTGGCGGTCGACGAGGTGACCCGCAGGTTGCTCGGGGCGCCCGCGACCGGCTGGGTCGGCGTCACAACGGTGGGCGTGACGGTGGGCGTCACAACGGTCGGCGTCACCGCAGTGGGCGTCACAAGGGTGGGGGTGACGACGGTGGGGTTGGCAACAGTGGGCGTGGCGGTTGTCGAGCCGCCCTGGCCGCCGCTGTAGAGCACCTGAACGTAATCGACCACCATCGGGACACCTGGTTTGGTGGCCGCGGTCGGGCCGCCGCCGAGTCCGGCCTTGCTGGGGAACGCGCCACCCATCGCGACGTTCAGGATCACGAAATATCCCATGTGGCTGGAGATCTCGGTCCAGGTGGTGGCCGGGAGCTGGCCCTCGTTCACCGTGAACGTGACCTTGCCGTCGAGCGTCCAGCGGAGCTGGTCGGTCGCACCGGAGGTGTCCCACTCGAACCCGTAGGTGTGGAAACCGGCCTGGCACGTCGTCACCAGACAGGGTGCGCCCGCATTGTTCACCCCGTTGTTGATACCGTCGGTCTCGTTGCACGGGCCGCCGGCCCAGACGCCGCAGTGCAGGACGTTGTAGGTCCAGTTCAGACCGTTGACGTTTTCCATGATGTCGAATTCACCGACACGGGGCCACGACCAGCGGTCGGCGCGGTAGGGGCCGCCGAGCATCCAAAAGGCCGGCCAGTAGCCCAGCGCCTGGGCGCCGGTGAGATTGGGCATCTGCAGACGACTCTCGACCCGCATGACGCCACCCGCCGGCGGCTTGAAAGTGGACCGGGTCGTCTCGACCCTGGCCGATGTCCAGGCTCCGGCACTGTCGCGCTGCGGGGTGATGTAGAGGTTCCCGTTCCGGACGTCGACATTCTGCCGATCGTTGGTCATCGTCTGGATCTCGCCGGTACCGAAATTGGCGGGGCCGCCCGGATACGCGGTGCCGAGGGTGAGCAGCCAATTCGCCGAGTTGGGCAGGCCGGAGCCGGAGAAGTCGTCACGGAACTCGGTCTTCCAGACCGGTGCGGCGACAGCGGCCACGGAGGGTGCGGCTGCCCCGGCCGGTGCGCCTGAGACGACGGCGATGGTGGCGGCGACGGAGAGCCCGATCAGTGCGGCGGAAGCGGCGAGACGCGTGCGCATGGAGGTCCTCTCAGGAACGGCGACCGCGCAACGGGGCCGTCCGGCGATGCGTGATTTCTGGGACTCAATAACGGTGAGTAGTCGAACGGTAACAGTCCGCTGACTGTCTCGCCGAGTTTCGAGAGAGAACTACAACCGATCGATGGCATCGCTCCCACCCGGCGGAGCGAAGGGTGCGGATGACGTCACGGTGAGCGTGCGTCAGCCCGCCCAGGTCATCAGGCGAGTGGCTTTCAACGCCCCTCGATGGCGCGAGCCTGAAGATCCGGCTCGACTCGCCTGGCCAGTGCTATTTCTTGATCGGCGGCGCATCGTTCGGGGCCAGCCGGGCGCCGATCATGCGCCACAGCACGTCGGCCTCGTTCCGATAGGCGCCGGTGCCGTCGAATGCCTCAGGGGCGAAGGTGACCGCCACCGCGACCGCCAGCTTCTCCGACGCCAGGTATCCCTCCGCGGCCGCTGCACCGGAGAACATCGGGTTCTGCAGGGTCCAGTTGCCGGTGGTGACGACACCGATTCCGTAGCTGTAGCCGTCGGACTGCGGAAAACAGGTCGCGCAGCCGTCCAGCGCCGTTCCGAACCCTCGCAGGGCGGTGGACACCTGCGCCGCATGCGATTCCGCCGACAGCAGCGTGCCCTCGCCCACGGCGACGGCGGTCGCGGTCATGTCCTGGATGTCCGTCGTCTGCACGGCGCCGCGGGTGATCGTCCACGACGGGTTCCAGAACGTCGACTCCTCGTAGAACGCCGTGGCCGACGGGATGTCCAGGTATTCACGCCGTTCCGAGGTGAATGCGTGCAGGACGGGTTCGGGGATCGCCGCCGTTCCCGGTGCTGCAGTGTCGTCGAGGCCGAGCGGGCCGAGAACCTTGTCCTGCAGCAGCGTCTCCATCGGTTCGCCGGTGATCTTCTCCAGCGCCAGACCGAGGATCACATAGTTGGTGTGCGAGTAGTTCCAGTTGGTGCCCGGCGGGTAGAAGAGCGGCTTCGAGGTGACGTAGGCCAGCAATTGCTCGGGGTCCCATTGCCGGAAAGGGGCCGCCTGCAGCGCATCCAGGAACTCCGGTTGCTGGACGTAATCCTGATAGCCGCTGGTCATCTGGGCCAACTGGCCCAAGGTGACCCCATCCGCGTGCGGAAAATCCGGCAGCCAGGTCGACAGCCTGTCGTCCAGGGAAACAGTGCCGTCGTCGACCAACTGCAGCAACGCCGTCGCGACATAGGAGATGGCGACCGCCCCGTTGCGAAAGTGCATGTCGACCGTGGCCGGAACGCCGGTCATGGACTCACCGAACGCGGCGGTCACGACCTCCTGACCATCTCGCGTCACCCGGACGATGGTCGACCTGAGGTGGCCGGTCCTCATGCCGTCGCGGACGACCTCGAGGACGGCGGCGGCTTCGGCGGGGTCCGCCGATGCCGAGACCGGTGCGGTCGGATCCGTGGGCGTCGCGGTCGTTCCGTCACCGGATGCGGAGCAACCCGCGAGCAGGACGCACGCCAGCAGGGCCGGCGCCAACTGCCGCCGACCGACGGGGCGCGGCCGGCGCACGGCGTCAGATGTTGAAACCGAGGGCACGCATCTGTTCGCGGCCGTCCTCGGTGATCTTCTCCGGGCCCCACGGCGGCAACCAGACCCAGTTGATCCGGAAGTCGTCCACCAGTCCGTCGTCACCGCCGACCAGCGCGGCGGCCACCTGCTCCTCGATCATCTCGGTCAGCGGGCAGGCGGCGCTCGTCAACGTCATGTCGATCGTGGCGACGTTCGCGGCGTCGACGTGCAGGTCGTAGACCAGCCCGAGATCGACGATGTTGATGCCGAGCTCGGGGTCGACGACGTCCTTGAGGGCTTCTTCGATGTCCTCGATCAGCTGGACGTCCTGCACAGCGGGTGCCGCCGCGGCCTCCGCAGATGGCACGGCGGCGGATGGCGCGGCGGCGTCCAGATCGGCGGCGCCGCGACCTGCCCTGCCCTGGTCGGTGCTCGATGTCGCAACGGTTTCGGTCATGAGAGCGACGTCCTTTCGTGATCGGCGGGCACCGGCGCACCGGCGTTCTGTTTCGGGTCGGCGCCCGCGTCGCGCGCGACGTCCATGGTGTCGATGCTCTGCACGGCGGCGTCCTTGAACGCCATCCACCCCAGCAACGCGCACTTCACCCGTGCCGGGTACTTCGCGACACCCGCGAAGGCGATGCCGTCGCCCAGCACGTCCTCGTCACCCTCGACGGTGCCCCGGCTGGTGACCATCCGGGTGAACTCATCCAGCGTGCTCAGCACGTCGTCGAGCGGGCGGCCGATGGCCAGGTCGGTGAGCACCGACGTCGAGGCCTGCGAGATCGAGCAACCCATTGCCTCGTAGGAGATGTCGCCGACGATCATGCCGTCGATACCGTTCGACGATGCCTCGCCGATGGCATCCGCCGGCCGCTCGAGATGTACCCGCAGGGTCACCTCGTCACCGCAGGTCGGGTTGACGTGGTGCACCTCGGTGTCGAACGGATCGCGCAGGCCGAAGTGATGCGGCGTGCGGTAGTGGTCGAGAATGATTTCCTGGTAGAGCTTTTCCATGTGCACGGGTCAGCCCACCCCGAAGAATCGCTGCGCGTCGCGGACTGCGGCAACGAGCACATCCACCTCATCCAGCGTGTTGTAGACCGCGAACGAGGCGCGCACGGTGGCGGCGATCCCGAACCGGCGATGCAGCGGCCAGGCACAGTGGTGTCCGACGCGCACCTGCACGCCGGCGTCGTCGAGGATCTGGCCGACGTCGTGCGCGTGGACGCCGTCCACCACGAAGGAAACGGCGCCGCCGCGGTCGGTGGTGTCGGTCGGGCCGATGATGCGCACCCCGGGCAGGGCCGACAGCTCCTGCAGCGCATAGCGGGTCAGGGCGGCCTCGTGGTCGGCGATCGCGGCCATCCCGAGGTTGCCGAGGTAGTCGACGGCCGCCCCGAGCCCGACAGCCTGCGACGTCATCGGAACGCCCGCTTCGAATCGCGCCGGCGGTGCGGCGTACGTCGACCGGTCGATGAAGACCTGCTCGATCATCGAACCGCCGGTCAGGAACGGCGGCATCGCAGCGAGCAGATCGTAGCGCCCGTAGAGCACCCCGACCCCGCTCGGGCCGAGCATCTTGTGTCCGGAGAATGCCGCGAAGTCCACGCCTAGTGCGGGGAGATCGACCTGCTGGTGCGGGACGGACTGGCAGGCGTCGAGCACGGTCAGCGCGCCCACCCGCTGCGCCGCGGCCACCAACACCTCGACCGGGTTGATGGTGCCCAGCACGTTGGACTGATGGGTGAACGCCACCACCTTGGTGCGCGGGTTGATCAACTCGTCGATGTCGGTGAGGTCGAGCCGGAAGTCGTCGGCTACCGGGATCCAGCGCAGGGTCGCCCCGGTGCGGCGGCAGAGTTCCTGCCACGGGACGAGATTCGCGTGGTGTTCCATCTCGGTGACGAGGATCTCGTCCCCGGGCCGGAGCACGAACCGCTGCGCGGACGGGTCCGTCGAGTACGTCGCGTTGCCGAAGGCATAGGCGACGAGGTTGATCGCCTCCGTGGCGTTCTTGGTGAAGATCACCTCGTCCGAGCGCTGCACGCCGACGAACGCCGCGATCCGATCCCGCGCCGACTCGTAGAAGTCGGTGGCCTCTTCGGCGAGCTGGTGGGCCCCGCGGTGGACGGCGGCGTTGTGCCCGGTGACGTACTCCTGCTCGGCGTCGATCACCGGGATCGGGCGCTGCGAGGTGGCACCGGAATCGAGGTACACCAACGGCTTTTCGTCACGGACCGTGCGCTGCAGGATGGGGAAGTCGGCCCTGATCCGCTCGATGTCGACAGCGGTCAACGACGGACCGGCCGGCTGGGATTGCGCCGCGACCAGGTCGTCCTCCTGGACAACGCTCACTTCCGGCAGGTCACCGGCGGCCGGGCCGGTGCTCAGCGCACCACGCTCCAACTGATCGGTCATATCCGTCCCATCGCTCGTCATGGCCTTCCTGTCGCAGCGGACTGCGTGTGCTCCAGCGGTCAGACCGCGGCCGCCGGTACTCCGGTGAAGCGCACGTAACCATTGGTCTCCAGTTCGTCGGCCAGCTCGGGGCCACCGGACTCGACGACCCGGCCACCGGCGAACACGTGCACCTTGTCCGGCTTGATGTAGCGCAGGATCCGGGTGTAATGGGTGATCAGGATGAGGCCGACCCCGTCGCCCTCGGCCCCGGCCGCCTTGTAGCGGTTGACGCCTTCGGCGACGATGCGCAGCGCGTCGACGTCGAGGCCGGAGTCGGTCTCGTCCAGGACGGCGATCTTCGGCTTCAGCAACGACAGCTGCAGGATCTCGTGGCGCTTCTTCTCGCCACCGGAGAAGCCCTCGTTCACCGAACGCTCGGCGAAGTCGGCGTCGATCTCCAGGTCCTTCATCGCCGTCTTCACTTCCTTGACCCACTTGCGGACCGGCGGCGCCTCACCGCGGACGGCGGTCGCGGCGGTGCGCAGGAAGTTGGAGGTCGAGACGCCCGGCACCTCGACGGGGTACTGCATCGCCAGGAACAGCCCGGCCCGCGCGCGCTCGTCGACGGTCATGGCAAGGATGTCCTCGCCGTCGAGCGTGACCGAACCGCTGGTCACCTGGTACTTCGGGTGCCCGGCGAGCGAGTACGCGAGCGTCGATTTGCCGGAGCCGTTCGGGCCCATGATGGCGTGCGTCTCGTTCGACGCGACGGAAAGGTCCACCCCGCGCAGGATCTCGATCGGTCCCTCGTCGGTGATGACGGAGACGTGCAGGTCGTTGATGTCCAGCGTTGCCATGTGCGTGCTACTCCAATGGGTCGTGACCCTTGTCCTCGAGCTCTTGTCTTCAAGCTCTTGCCGTGGGTTTTGCTTTACGTCTTTCGGGGGGCACTCGGGGGGCGGAGCCCCCGAGCGTTCAGATGCCGGCGATCGCGAGTTCACGTTCGATGATCTCCGCCGCGCGATCGCGGACGGACGGAATGCCGATGCGCAGCAACACTTCGCCGAAGAAGCCGCGCACCACCAGGCGCTTGGCCACCTCCGGCGGGATGCCCCTGGACAACAGGTAGAACAACTGCTCGTCGTCGAAACGTCCCGTCGCACTCGCGTGCCCGGCGCCGACGATCTCGCCGGTCTCGATCTCCAGGTTCGGCACCGAATCCGCGCGCGCGCCGTGCGTGAGGATCAGGTTGCGGTTCATCTCATAGGTGTCGGTGCCCTGCGCCGCCTTGCGGATCAGCACGTCACCGATCCAGACCGTGTGCGCCTTCTGGCCCTGCAGCGCACCCTTGTACAGCGCGCGCGACTTGCAATGCGGCTGGGCGTGGTCGACGAACAGCCGGTGTTCCAGGTGCTGGCCGGCGTCGGCGAAGTACAGCCCGGTGAGCTCGGCATCGCCGCCCGGCCCGTCGTAGACGACCGTCCCGACGACCCGGACCAGATCCCCGCCGAAGGTCAGTGCAGTGTGCTTGACGGTGGCGTCCCGGCCGACCCGGATGTGGTGGTGCGAGAGGTGCACGGCGTCGGCCGCCCACTCCTCCATGGAGGCGAACTCGAGCCGTGCGGCGTCCCCGACGACGATCTCGACGTTGTCAGCGAGCGTGGCGCTGCCTTCGTGCACCATCACGACCTGGGCGACCGCCTGCGCGCCGACCCGGACCACCACATGGCCGGCCGAGACCTTCGCCGCCGAGGCGCCGATGAAGGTCAGGACCACCGGCTCGGTGAGCTCGGCCCGGGCCTGGATGTCGACGAGCAACACGGAGGTGCTCGCCTGCCAGGCACGGGCGGACGGCCGATCGGTGGGCAGCTGGCCCGCGACGCCCTTGATCGCCGCGGCCTCGGCACCCTCCAGCCGGCGAACCGTCACGCCCTCCGGTGCCTGGATGTCCAGGTGCTCGTCGGTCATCACGCCGTCGAACGGCGCGTCGACCTCGAGGCCGCGCAACCGCCGGAGCGGCGTGAACCGCCAATTCTCCTCGCGCCCGGACGGCACGGGGTGATCGGCGAGGTCGGCCGAGCCGAGGCCGTGCAGGTGCGAGTCGAGCTGGGCCGGCAGGGTGCGCCCGCCGATGTGCGAGTGCTCCTTCAGGCCGTGCTGGGTATCCGTTGCTACAGCTGTCACGTCAGTCGTCAATCCATCTGGGGTGTCGAGATCGGGCGCACTCTGGGTCGGGCTGCTGAGGGTGGGGCTGCTCACTGTCAGCCCACCGCTCCTTCCATCTGCAGCTCGATCAGCCGGTTCAGCTCGAGGGCGTACTCCATCGGCAGCTCGCGCGCGATGGGCTCGACGAAGCCGCGGACGATCATCGCCATCGCCTCGTCCTCGGTCAGGCCGCGGCTCATCAGGTAGAACAGCTGGTCCTCACTGATCTTGGACACCGTTGCCTCGTGACCCATCGACACGTCGTCCTCGCGGACGTCGACGTAGGGGTACGTGTCGGTGCGCGAGATGTTGTCCACCAGCAGCGCATCGCACTTCACCGTCGAGCGGCTGTGGTGATTGCCGGGGTTGACCTGCACGAGCCCGCGGTAGGACGTGCGACCGCCGCCCCGGGACACCGACTTGGAGATGATGTTCGACGAGGTGTGCGGCGCGAGATGCAGCATCTTGGCGCCGGTGTCCTGGTGCTGTCCCTCGCCGGCGAAGGCGATCGAGAGCACCTCACCCTTGGCGTGCTCGCCCATCAGCCAGACCGACGGGTACTTCATGGTGACCTTCGAGCCGATGTTGCCGTCGACCCACTCCATGGTCGCGCCGGCCTCTGCCTTGGCACGCTTGGTGACCAGGTTGTAGACGTTGTTCGACCAGTTCTGGATGGTGGTGTAACGGCACCGGCCACCCTTCTTGACGATGATCTCGACGACCGCCGAGTGCAGCGAATCGGACTTGTAGATCGGCGCGGTGCAGCCCTCGACGTAGTGCACATAGGCGCCCTCGTCGACGATGATCAGGGTGCGCTCGAACTGGCCCATGTTCTCGGTGTTGATCCGGAAGTAGGCCTGCAGCGGGATGTCGACGTGCACACCCGGTGGGACGTAGACGAACGATCCGCCGGACCACACCGCGGTGTTCAACGCGGAGAACTTGTTGTCGCCGGACGGGATGACGGAGCCGAAGTACTTCTCGAAGATCTCCGGGTGCTCGCGCAGCCCCGAATCGGTGTCCAGGAAGATGACGCCCTGCCGCTCGAGGTCCTCCTGGATCTGGTGGTAGACGACCTCGGACTCGTACTGCGCGGCGACACCGCCGACCAGGCGCTGCTTCTCGGCCTCGGGGATGCCCAGCCGGTCGTAGGTGGTCTTGATGTCGTCGGGCAGGTCGTCCCAGGTGGCCGCCTGCTTCTCGGTCGACCGGACGAAGTACTTGATGGTGTCGAAGTGGATGCCCGACAGGTCGGCGCCCCAGGTCGGCATCGGCTGACGCTCGAACAGCTTGAGCGCCTTCAGCCGGCGCTCCAGCATCCACTGCGGCTCGCTCTTCTTCTCGGAGATGTCCCGGACGACGTCCTCGTCGACACCACGCCTCGCCGACGCACCCGCGACGTCGCTGTCCGACCAGCCGAAGGCGTACCGGCCGAGCGAGTCGATGGTCGCTGCCTGGTCGATCAGGCTCTGGCTGAGCGGTTCGGCGGGAACCGGCGGCGCGAGCACAGCTGCCGCGACGGTGCCGGAGATATCGGGGTCGGTGCCTGTTGCCGGCACCTGATCCTGAGTGGTCGTCATGAACGAGGTCCTTCCAGTGGGTCACTGCGGTTCGGACGGGTCGAGCTGTCTTGTTCGCGGTCGTGCGGATCTTCCCGGCTGTCGACGCGCGACTCGGCCGGTGGGATGGTGCTGATCGGGATGAATGTCGTGCACACGGCATCACCGCGGGCGATGGTGGCCAGCCGCTGAGCGTAGGTACCCAGTTCCCTGGTGAAGACTGCCATCTCCTCCTCGCACAGCTGCGGGTACTTCTGCGCGACATGTCCGACGGGGCAGTGGTGCTGGCACAGTTGCTGCCCGACGCCCACCTGGTGGAGCGAGGCGGAGAAGCCCGAGCCGGTCAGTGCCTTGGCAAGGACCGTCGCACGCCCGGCGACATCCTTGGCCGCGGCGAGTTCGCTGCGGTACGGAGCCACGACGGCCTCTGCCCGGCGACGGGCGAAGTCCTCCACGGCCGCCGGCCCGACGGCCTCGGAGAGGTAGTCCAGCGCCTGCACCGCGAGTTCGTCATAGGCGTGCGGCAGCCGCGAGCGGCCGACATCGGTCAGCAGGTACGAGCGGGCCGGCCGACCACGACCGCGCTGCCGCAGGGCGGGTGCCTCGCGGTAACTGACGGCGCCTTCACTGATCAGCTGGTCGAGATGACGGCGCACTGCTGCGGGAGAGATCCCGAGACTGCCGGCGAGCTCCGCGGTGGTCAGCGGTCCGTCGGCGAGCAACAGGTCGACGACCGCGGCCCGGGTGCGGCCCTCGGTCCGATCGACTGCCGTTCGATCAACCGCCGAGGCCTTCGTCGCGACCGGTCCCGACGGGGCTCCGGCCGCACGCTCGGCGACGGCAGATGTTTTCACAACACCAGTGTGACCTTTTTCCCCGCGAAGATCAAAGATCCTCCGCGACCTGACGGTGTGGGCCTTCCCACCGCGCCCGGAACGAGGCCCTCCGAGGTCCGCGCCGGACCCTTTCGCGCTCACCCTGGCCTGTCGGTTCCGGTCCCTAGACTGCAGCGGTGACGACGGAGCGGTCAGCGGCTGATCCGTCGCATGCTGCTCTGCCGGCCCCCGGGCGGGTGCGGGCCGGGCGGGAGAGCAGCGTCGGAGCCCGCCTCCGGAGGTTCGCGCCGCCGATCGACGGAACACCATCCCCGCCGGCCGACCCGCTGGATGCCACCGAACGCCGTCAGCTGAGCCGGCTCCGCCGCTGGGGCACCGTCGGCGCCCTCTTGTTGATGCTCGGCACCGGATCGTCGTACGGGGCGGCGACGCCCATCCCGAACCCGGTGGACGGGCTGCGGGTGATCGGGCTGCTGTCCCGGATCGGGCCGGCCGCGCTCGCCTGCTCCTACGCCGGCATCGGGCTGATCGTGCTGAGCTGGGTGCTGATCGGCCGGCTCGCCGCCCCCGGCCGCAGCCGTCGGCTCTCGCGTAGCCAGCTCAGTCACACGGTCGCCATGTGGGCCGTCCCGCTGATGGTCACCCCGCCATTGTTCTCCCGGGACGTGTACTCCTACCTCGCCGTCGGCTCGATGATGGTGAACGGCTTCAACCCGTACGACTCCGGGCCGTACGACGTCCTCGGGGACACCGACCCCTATGCCCACCAGGTCGATGTGCGATGGCAGCACACCGCCAGTCCGTACGGGCCGGTCTTTCTGCTGATCGCGCAGGCGGTGGTGCGGGTGGCCGGCGACAATCTGATCGCGGGTGTGCTGCTGCAGCGCGTGGTCGAGCTGATCGGCGTGGCGATGATCGTCTGGGCACTCCCCCGGCTGGCCCGGATCTGCGGGTTCGACCCGGTGGCGGCGCTGTGGCTCGGCGCGTTGAACCCGCTGGTGCTGTTCCACCTGATCGGCGGCGGGCACAACGAGGCCCTGATGCTGGGCGCGATGCTCGCCGGGATGGTCATCGCGTGGGAGCGGACGTTGGTCGGCGGTGTCGTGCTGATCACCCTGGGGGTGGGCATCAAAGCGACCGCGGCGATGACGCTGGCTTTCCTGGTGATCATGCTCGCGCTGCGGGCCGGCGGCCGATGGCGTGACCTGATCCGCTGCGGACTGCAGGTCGGTGCGATCGCCGCCGTGACGTTCGCCGCCGTCACCTGGATTGCCGGAGTGGGATTCGGCTGGCTGGCCGCACTGAGCGCTCCAGGATCGGTGAGGTCGTTCCTGTCCGTCTCGACGAGCATGGGCGTCGTCGCGGGTCAGATCGGCCTGCTGCTCGGGCTCGGCGATCACACTCAGGCGGTCCTGGACGTCATGCAGCCGGTCGGCACCCTGATCGGGTCCGTCATCGCGATCGCCATCATGTGGCAATGCTGGCAGCGCCGGATCAATCCGGTCCTGGGCCTGGGGATGGCGATGGGCGCCTTCGTGCTGCTGTCGCCGGTGATCCAGCCCTGGTACCTGCTGTGGGCGGCCCTGCCGCTGGCCGCCGCGACGGCCGACCCCCGCTACCGCACCGTGACGATCTGGTTGACCGTGCTGTTCTCCGTGACGATCATGCCGAACGGCGCGACCATCCCGGCCTACGTCATCGTGCAGGCCGTGATCGTCGCAGCCGTCGTCGTCGGCACCGTCTTCTGGGCCCTGCGCCGGTCCGGGCTGCCGCGGACGCGGGCCGTGCCGCACGATCCGGTCGCCGCGGACTCTGTCGAAACCGACTCCACTGATACCAACGACACATCCGGCGGCGTCAAGCCCGCCGGTCCGGCCGCATATCCTCGGCGCTTGTGACGCACCCGCCCGAATCCCGGCCACGCAGCGCCGCCCGGGAGCGGCCGCTGCCAGGTCCCACCGCGGCGGAGCGGGCGATCGGCGCGCCGCAGGCATCGGCGCAGCGGGACAACCCGGCCATCGTGGTCGACGGACTGGTCAGACAATTCGGCGCTCTGCGCGCCGTTGACGGCATCTCCTTCACCGTGCCGCGCGGGTCGCTGGTCGCGCTGCTCGGACCGAACGGTGCCGGGAAGACCAGCACCCTGGACGTGTGCACCGGGTTCGCCCGGCCCGACGACGGATCGGTCCGGGTACTCGGGCTGGATTCGTGGCGGGACAGTGCCGCACTCCGGCCACGGATCGGCGTCATGCTCCAGGCCGGCGGGTCCCATGCCGCCGCACGGGCCGGCGAGATGCTCGACGTCATCGCGCGATGCGCCGCCCGCCCCCTCGACACCGGCTGGCTGCTGCGCACTCTCGGGCTCGAGGAGGCCGTCCGCACCCCGGTGCGACGGCTCTCCGGCGGTCAGGTGCAGCGGCTCAGCCTGGCCATGGCGCTGGTCGGGCGGCCGGAACTGCTCTTCCTCGACGAGCCGACCGCCGGGATGGATCCGCAGGCACGTCACCTGGTGTGGGACCTGCTGCGAGCGGCCCGCGCCGACGGTGTCGCCATCCTGCTGACGACCCATCTGCTGGACGAAGCAGAACTGCTCGCCGACCGGGTGGTGATCATCGACCGCGGCCGGGTGGTCGCCGACGGCACACCCGCGGAGCTGACGGGCGGGGCCACCGGGCAGCTGCGCTTCGCCGCCACGCCCGGCCTCGACGTCGACCTGCTGCGGTCAGCGTTGCCGGACGGATTCGCGGTCCAGGAGACCTCGAGCGGCCGGTATCTGGTCGAGGGCGACATCGTGCCGTCGACGGTCGCCACCGTGACCTCGTTCTGCGCGCGGGTCGGCGTGATGCCCGGCGACCTGCAGGTGGGCCGCCGCTCGCTGGACGATGTGTACCTGGAACTGACGGGCAAGAGGATCCGAACATGACGTCACCACCCGCCCCGGCCTGGCAGGAGCAGTTTCCGCCCGGCACCTTCGCGGCCGATCCGGCTCCCGCACCGCCGCTCCGGCGGGTCACCGCCACCGCGGGTCTCGAACTGCGGTTGACGCTACGCAACGGCGAGCAACTGCTGCTGGCGATCGTCATACCGCTGCTCGCACTGATCGGCGGAACGCTGATCACCGTCGTCAGCCTGCCGGAGCCGAGGATCAACGCCGTCGTTCCCGGTGTGCTGGTGCTCGCCGTGTTGTCATCGGCGTTCACCTCGCAGGCGATCACCACGGGCTTCGACCGGCGGTACGGGGTGCTCAAACGGCTGGCGGCGGCCGGGGTCAGCCGGTCGCAGCTCATCGCGGGCAAATGCGCGGCAACGCTCGCGGTGATCGCGGGCCAGGTCGTGGTTCTCGGCGCGGTCGGGTTCCTGATGGGCTGGCAACCGCACGGCAACCCGCTGTGGGTGCTGGCCGTCATCCTGCTGGGCACGGCCGCCTTCATCGGGCTGGCGCTGCTGATCGGCGGCACACTCCGCGCGGAGGCGGTGCTGGCTGTCGCCAACCTGATCTGGCTGGTTTTCGTGATGGTCGGCGGCATCATCGTGCCGCTGGACCAGTCTCCGGCAGCGCTGCGGACCATCGGCGAACTCACTCCGGCCGGTGCCATGTCGCAGGCCCTGCGGGCGGTTCTGCAGGACGGGACCGCGCCGCCGCTGCTGGCCATGGTGATCTTGGCGGCGTGGACAGCGGTGGGCTGGGCGGCCACCGTACGGTGGTTCCAATGGCAATGACGACCACCTCCCGCGACGCGGCGCCCATCGACGGGCGGCCGTGGTGGCGCCGGTCGCCCTCCCTGCGTCTGCAGCGGATCTTCGCCTGGGCGGCGGTACTGACCAACGGCGGAATTGCCGTCACCGGTGCGACCGTGCGGGTCACCGGCTCGGGGCTCGGCTGCCCGACCTGGCCGGAGTGCCATCCCGGATCGGTGGTGCCGATCAGCAGGGCCGACCTCTCGTCGTTCCACCAGGCAATCGAGTTCGGCAATCGCACGCTCACCGCGGTCGTGCTGATCGCCTCACTCGGCACGTTCGTGCTGATCTGGCGCGCCCGGCCGAAGCGACGGAGCCTGATGTGGCTGGCCCTGGTGCTGCCGCTCGGTGTGCTGTTCCAGGCCGTCTGGGGCGGGATCACGGTGCTGACCGGGCTGGCCTGGTGGACCGTCGCACCACACATGCTGGTATCGCTTCTGCTGCTCTTCGTCTCGATCGTGGTGCTGGTCCGCCTCGGGGAGACCGACGATCCCCCGGTGCCGGTCATCCCGCGCCCGTTGCAGGTGCTGACCTGGGTGACCGTTGCCGTCCTCGGCGCGCTGTGCACCGCGGGCACCCTGGTGACCGCGGCCGGCCCGCACGGCGGCGATGACGCCACCCCGCGATTGGACCTCCCGGTCCGGGCACTGGCACAGGTGCACGCCGATCTGATGTTCGCCTACCTCGGACTGCTGGTGGCGATGGCGGTGGGCTACCTCGCCGTCCGGGCCCCGCGCCGGCTGATGGTGCGGGTGTGGGTGCTGGTCGCGGTCACGGCCGGTCAGGGACTGATCGGCCTGGTGCAGTACGCGACCGGCGTCCCCGAGGCTCTCGTCGTCGCCCACGTTCTGGGTGCAGTCGTGCTCACTGCCGCTGCCGCTGCCGTGGCGATGGCGACGCGCATCCGTGGTCCTGGACCCGACGGCCGTCAGCCGGTGGCCCGTGCGGCGGACAGGTCGGAGACCCGCACCGTCACGGGCGTCACGGTGGACGCGCTCGACACGTAGGCGGCGACTCCCACCGATCCCGCTGCCTGCAGCGCGGCCGTGGTGTCGGTGGCGGTGAGCTGCCAGGCCGCCGGCTCGGCGGTGCCGGACATCCAGACCTTGAGCCGGAGCGTCGTCGGGGCGGTGCCGGTGACCTGGAAACGGGCGGTGACCGACTTTCCGCCGGCGATCGTCAATCCCGTCGGCGCGATCTCGGGTTTGACTGTGACGGCGGTGCTGGTGCCGGTCAGTGCGGTCAACTTGATGGCGACCGAGCCGTCGGCACGAACCCGCGCTCCCGCTTGATATACCAGGTTCGTGCCGACCCGCCGGCCGATCAGCGTGATGTAGGTGCCGTTCCCGGTCGCCAGCGCGCTGGTTGTCAGCGTCGTCCTGAAGTCGGTGGCGGTGGACGACACCGTCTGTAGGACAGCTGAATCGGTCTCCCCCGCTCTTGCGGTCATCGACCCGACGCCACCCCCGACGGAGTATTTCGACGTCAGCCCGCTGACCGTCCAGGCACCACCTTTGTCGGCCGATCCCCATCCGGCGGACAGCGTCCGCGCGAAGGAGTCGGCGGCGAACGGACCGGTCGGCGCCGCCGTGGGCGTCGCCGTCCGGGTGGCGCCGGCGGTTGCACCGGCATTGTCGGTGACGGTCAGCGCGACCGGGTAGGAACCGGCGGCGGCATAGGTGTGCGTGCTGGTCGGACCCGTGCCGGTGCCGCCGTCGCCCCAGCTCCAGACGTAGGAGGCGATGGTGCCGTCGGGATCCGCCGATCCCGCGCCGCTGGCCGTGCACACCAGCTGTACGCAGCTGACCGTCGCGACCGCCGAGGGCGGCAGGTTCGATGCGCCGCCGGTGACGGTGACGACGTGCGACACGCTCGAGGATGTGCCGCGGTTGTCTGTCACCGTCAAGGTCACCGTGTACGACCCGGCGACCGCATAGGTATGCCCGCCGATCGCCCCCGCGCCGGTCGTCCCATCACCCCAGCTCCAGGCGTACGACGCGATGCTGCCATCCGGATCCGCCGATCCCGCGCTGTCCACCGAGCAGTCCAGCAGCGTGCAGGCGGTGGTGAAGGCCGCCGACGGCGGCCGATTGGTCGGCCGAGCGGAGAAGTCCCGGAAGCGCAGCACGATCGGGCTGATCGTCGAGCTGCTGGAGAGATACGGGCTGACACCGACCGATCCCGGCGCCTGGAGACCCGCGAAGGAGTCGGTGGCGGTCAGCTGCCAGGCGGCCGGTTCAGTGGCCGTCGCCGCCCAGACCTTCGCCCGGATGGTGGTCGGGGCGGTTCCGGTGACCTGCAGCCGGATCTTCGCCGCGGCACCGTTCGCCATCCCCACCGCAGGCACGATGATCTGCGGTTTGAGCACGACGGCGGTCGAGGTTCCGGCCAGCGAGGTCAGCAGCAGCCCCAGTTTGCCGTCGGCCCGGACCATCACCCTTGCGCCGTACTCGAGGTTCGCGCCGGCCCGGCGACCGATGATCGACAAGTAGACGCCGTTGCCGGTCGGCAGCCGGTCGACCGCGAACGCGGTCTGCAGATCGGTGTCACTGCTGCTCACGGCCGGCAGCACCGCAGGGTTGGTCTGCCCGAGATTCACCGTGAGAGACCCGGCTCCGCCGCCGACCGCGGAGTTCGCGGACGAGCCGACCGTCCAGTTGCCTCCGACGTCGGCCGGACCCCAGCCGCTGGTCCGGGTGCGGGCGAACGAGTCGACGGCGAACGGCTGGCCGGGCGCGGTGGTCGCCGTGATGACCTTGGACACCGAAGCGCTGCGACCCAGGTTGTCGGTGACCAGCAGGGTCACCGTCCTGGCGCCTGCCGCGGCGAAGGAGTGACTTGCCGTCACGCCCGTGGACGTCGTGCCGTCGCCCCAGTCCCAGGCGTAGGACGCAATGGTGCCGTCCGGATCGGCGGACGCGCTCCCGTTGACCGAGCATGCGAGCTCGACACAGGACCCGGAGAAGGCCGGAACAGGAGCCTGATTGGTCGGCGATGTGGCCCAGATGTCTGTCACCGCCCCGGCTGTCGCGCTGGCGCCCAGCGGGGCAAGGCCGTACATGTCCTGCAGGGTGCGCAGCACGTTGTAATGCGTGATCCGTTCCGGGTACTGCCCGGAGCGGACGCCGGCGCCCGCGAAGATGGTCGGGATGCGGTTGCCGGCCGTGTTGTCGTCCTCGTCGAACGTGACGATCAGCAGGCTGTTGTGCAGCTTCGCCCATTGCAGGTAGCCGTCGAAGCGATCACGCAGCCAGCTGTCCGCCTGCCCGATCGTGCCGTCGTGCATGTCGTTGAGCAGGTTGGGAACCACGATCGACACCGTCGGCAGGGTCGCCCAGTCGGTGGGCAGGCTGGTGAGCGGCTGGTTGACGCTCGCCGGCAGGTTGGAGAAGTTCACCCACGGGTTGTGCTTGCGTGCATAGCCGCCGGCCGCCTGGCAGGCGGTGTAGCCCGCACTGGGCATCGACTCGGAGTACCCGGTGAAACTCAGCCCGGCGGCGATCAGCTGGGAACCGAGGTTCTCGGCGGTGAGCGTGTTGGGGCACGTGTTGTCGACGACCCCGTGCAGCGATCCGGAGAACAGGGCGATGTAGTTGGGCTGGCTCGGATGTGTGACGCCGTAGGACTGCGTCATCGAAGCGCCCTCGCCGGCCAGCGAGTTGATGTACGGAGCCGCGGCATTGGGGATGATGCTGTCCGCGGAGTGGTTCTCCATGATCACCATCAGCACGTGGTCGTACCGGGGAACCGCCGTCGCGGCCACCGCAGACGGTGGCGCGATGGTGGCCCCCAGCACGAGCCCTACGACAAGCAGCAGCCCGACCGCACTGGATGACGACGACCGTCGCATGTTGGCCCCCCGGCTCACCCGGCGTCGCCGACATGGCCACGCCGTGCTGCGGAGCGTAGACCCCGGGCGGCTCGTGAACTACTGCTTGTGCACCCTCAGACCCTTTCGGGTCCGTCCTGTCACTCTCTGTGGGCGAAAATCAGATCGAGCCGAGTCCCGGTGCGGGCGCGTTCGCCAGCACCTCTTCGTAGCGCGCCTGCCGGATCCCGTTCACCAGGGCGCGGGACTCCTCACGGTCGCGGATCACCTTGGAGACCACGACGGTGGCGAACATCGAGCACAGGATGCCCATGCCGATGGTGTACCGCTGCTGAACGGAGACGTCGAGCAGCCAGATGTTCGCCAGGTTCCAGGCCGCGGTCGTCACCAGGAAGGCGACGGCCGCTCCGAAGAACGCCGACGTGTGCTCGTTGACCAGCTTGGGGTTGGACATGGCAGAACCTTTCAGGGTCGGTCGTACCCGGGCAGCGGGGTACGCGGGAGGTGTGCTGTGGGAAAGCGGCTGGAGGGTGCCGTGGTCAGCTGTCGGAGCGGCGCCGGGCCTGTCGGACAGGTGCCGCCGCACGGCGGTGCCTGCTGCTGACGACCGCCTTGGAGAAGCTGTGCCGGCGCCCGTCCATCTGGTGGACGTGCAGCACCTGCTCCAGCTTGGTGTGACGGATACGGGCAGCCTGTTTGCTGATGCCCTGCGCGTCGCCGATCTCGCCGTAGCTGGGTTGCGGCACGGACGACCGAAGGGTGTGCACCGACTGGGCCTCGATGATGTCGAGGACAAGCCTGGCCTGGGAGATGAGCCGGATCTTGGTCAGCTCGAACTCGAGTTCGCTGTCCGACGTCGGCGGCACTGCGGCCGCATCCGCGAGCAGCGTTGCGATGTAGTCGTACATCTCATCGAGTTCCACGTCACAGACTCTGCACCAGACAACGCACGTTGTCAACGACAATTTTGATTGTCGCTTGCCGGTCCACCGGCGACGGCGGTCAGCGACCGGTGCCGGCCATCCGCTCGCGGTCTTCGGGACTCGGGCTGATGGTTGCGGACAGCTCGCGGTTCCAGCCGTCGGCGACGGGAATGCCGGCCTGCTCACAGATCTCCCCGGCGATCTCCACGCTTGTGGCCACGGCGTCACCGAAGGCACCGTCGTCGGCGACCACGACGATGCGGGCACCCACCCGACCCAGATAATTGATCACCGCGACACCCTTGCCGCCGTGTGCGGCGACGAAATCGCGCAGCTCCCCGACCTTGGCCTGATCTGACCCGGTCAGCGCCGCGGTGCCGTGCTCGCCCGTGCCGGCGGTGTCTTCAGGGCCGGCCGGCGTGCTCACCAGGGCCAGCCCAGAACCGGCATGGCAACAACCGAATCGACGGCCCAGGCCACCGATACGCCGGTCAGGTACAGGTTCGAGAAGTGGAACAGCGTCATCGGTTTCGCAGTCGACCCGCGCAGCACCCGCTGATGCAACAGGTGCGCCATGGCCAGGAACCAGAGCCCCACCGGAACCGCGACAGCGGCGTAGATCCACGACGAGGCCGGCACCAGCAGGAGCGAGCAGGCGACCATGGCCCAGCTGTAGAGCACGATCTGCCGGACGACCTCCCGCTCGGTCGCGACCACCGGCAGCATCGGGACACCGGCGGCCGCGTAGTCCGCGCGGTACCGCATCGCCAATGCCCAGGTGTGCGGCGGCGTCCAGAAGAAGATCACGCCGAAGAACACCCAGGCGGGCCAGCCGATGGTCCCGGTCACCGCGGACCAGCCGATGATCACCGGCATGCAGCCGGCCAGGCCGCCCCAGACGATGTTCTGCGAGGTACGGCGCTTGAGCACCATCGAATAGACGAAGACGTAGAACAGGATCGCGACGACGGCCAGCACCGACGCCTGCCACGTCGTGGTCAGCCACAGCTCGACCGCGGCCAGTATCCCCAGCGCGATCCCGAAGATCAGCGCCGCTCTGGTGGACACCGCATGCCTGGCCAGGGGCCGCCCGCGGGTCCGGCGCATGAGTGCGTCGATGTCGGCGTCGACGACGCAGTTCAGGGCATTCGCGCTGCCCGCGGCGAGTGTCCCGCCGATCAGGGTCGCGATCACCAGGGTGATCGGCGGGACACCGCGTTGGGCGGCGAACATCGCCGGGATGGTGGTGATCAGCAGGAGTTCGATGATCCGCGGCTTGGTCAGGGCCACATAGGCGCCGACCCGGTCGCGAAGTCCGACCGCGGGCCCGGGCTGCGGGGCGCCGTCGGCGCGCTGGGCGGCGAGGGCCGCCGACGCGGAAGACGCCAGGTCCGGCCCGTCCTGCTCGGCGGGGTCCGACCGCGATACGACCTCCACGTCACTCCTTCTCGACCTCGGGACGGCGGGCCACGCAGGCATCGGCCCGTCTGCACGACGGTGCGACA
>CAVSLZ010000015.1:0-6596 GCA_963728865.1 uncultured Actinomycetota bacterium
GGTGAGCCACCCGAAGGCGGTGACCGCACTGATCCTGGCCGCTGTCCGCGGCACCCGCTGAGCGGAGATGGGCCGCCGTCGGACCTTGCGTCCGGCGGCGGCCCATCTGTTGCGGGATTCCGATGCAGCTCAGCTGTCGGTGACCTGCACGTCCAGCGCCGGGTCGCACACCGTGGAGATCAGGGTGCCGTCCGCGGCGACGTCCACCGAGAACGGCACCCCGTTGATCTTCAGCCCGGATACCGCCAGCGCCCCGACGGACGTCGACGGGCTCAACCGGACCACCCCGTTCGGTACGTCGGGATCGAGTCCCAGAAACGCCTGCAGCATGACGATCACACCTGCCGCGGCCCACGCCTGCGGCCGGCAGGACGCCGGGTAGGGAACCGGAACGACGAGATCGGTCGCCGCGAACCCGCCGAAGAGCTCGGGGAGCCGACCGTCGAAAGCAGTTCCGGCCGCCAGCACACCGCCAGCCAGGACGGCGGCATGCCGCACCAGGCCGGCCTTGATCAGCCCGTGCACGGCGATCGCCGTATCGTGCGGCCAGACCGATCCGCAGTGATAACTGAGCGGCGAGTACCCACCGGTGGTATCGGCCATCGTCCGCAGCCCGAAGCCGCTGGACATGCTCGGGTGGATCAACCGATCGGCCACCGCGGCTGCCTCATCCGGCGTCAGGATCCCGGTCGCGAGCAGGTGCCCCATGTTCGATGCCGGTGAATCGACCGGCCGTTTGTCCCGGTCGAGCGCGAGCGCCGGGAAGCTGCCGAGATCATCGGAGACCCAGAACACCGAACGGAATCGGTCCGCCATCTCGGCGGCATACCGGCGCCACCGATCGGCACCGGGGCGGCCGAACGCATCGAGCAGTTCCGCACCGGACAGTGCGGCCTCGTACGCGTAACCCTGCACCTCGGCCAGCGCGACAGGGCCGGTGGCGATCGTGCCGTCGGCGAACCGGACCGAATCGTCGGAATCCTTCCAGCCCTGATTGGCCAGTCCGCGACCGGAATCGTCGTGATAGTCGAGGAAGCCGTCGCCGTCGGCGTCGCCGTACTCGGCGACCCAGTCCAGCGCGCGTTCCATGTTCGGCAGCAGGGCCCGCACCTCGGCGGCGGGCATCCCCCACCGCCACGCGTCGGCCAGCAGGCACACCCAGAGCGGTGTCGCGTCGACGGTCCCGTAATACACCGGCGGCAACATCGTGGACGCCGCGTCGTCTCCCAACGTCGTGATGGACCTGCGCACCTCATGCGGGATCTTCCCCGGCTGTTCGTCGGTGTCCCGGTCCGCGCCGACGCCCTGCAACGACGCGAGCGCCCGCAACGTCCCGGCGGCGAGTTCGGTGCCCAGTGGCAGCGCCATCCGGGCCGCCCAGATCGAATCGCGACCGAAAAGCGTGAGGTACCATGGTGATCCGGCCGCCGCGAACTCGTCCGCGGGCGCGGCGGGCAACGCCATCCGTAAGGCCTGTAGGTCGGCGACCGATCGGCTGACCAGCGGCCCGAGCCGGTGATCGCCGGCCAGCACCCAAGGAATCTCCGCGATCGACGTCGACCGCGCCGGCACCACGACGGCGTCCCGGTCGCGGACGGCGAGCGACCAGGTGACCGTCACCTCCGACCGGGGGCCGACGACGAGCGGCCATTCTGCCGCAACCCCGGAACCGTCGAGATCGATTCGTGCTGCCGGGCAGGCGATCTCGACCGTCAGCCGTTCAGTTCCGAACCGCACTCCGGACGCAGTCAGCTCCGGTGGGGTCGGGGTCCCCCGTCGGCCCGCCTTCACCCGGTCCATCTCGAGCAGGTCCGATGCCAGCCTCAGGCTCACCAGGGTGCGAACCTCGGACGCCGATCGGTTGACCAGCGTCAGGCTCTCCAGCATGCCGGCCACGTCCGCCGTGCGGCGCCGACGAAGCCAGACCGAAGGGTCGGGCGAGGGATCCCCCAGCGACCGGATGACGCTGACGAACTCCGCTCCGCCGGGTCCTGCAGGTGACGTGGCGATGGCATCGGCCTCGGCATCGTCGAACCGGACAATCGCTTCGGCCAACGCGCGAAGGTCGGCGACGAAGATCCCCTGCGCACCCACGGGCCGGATCTGGCCGTCGCGTCCGGACAGCACCGTGCAGGGCGCGGCGAGGCACGTGACAAGGTCGTGCAGTTGCGGTTGCAGGGCGATGACGGTGTCGCGGGTTGTGGTGTGGGACAGCCTGTCCCCGTTTGTCCCTTTCTCCCCTGGCCAGTCGGACGTAGTGCGTGCGGGTGATGAAATTGTGACCGCCTCCTTGAAACCCCAGTCTTGACACCTGTCGTGACCGCGGTAACACTACGACCATCCTTGGAACGATCCAATAGCGCTGCTAGGCAGAATTTGATCGATCCAAAGATCCCGGCATGAGCGATCTCAGAGAGGAGACGACCGCGTGACGACGCCCGAGCAGACATCGACGCCTTCGCCGGCAATCTCCTCGAAGCTGCTCGATGCGCCGGACGCGGATCTGTCGCTATCGCCGGACGCGTCGGCGGAATCCCCGAATGCATCCCAGCCGGGAGTGGGGAAAGCACGGGGCGTGCGGGCCACCCTCGGATCCGTCGCCGCTCGAGCCGGCGTGTCCAGGCAGACGGTGTCCAACGTGCTCAACTCGCCACAACTGGTCAGGGCGGACACCGCGGATCGGGTGCGCGCGGCCATCGCCGAACTCTCCTACCGCCCCCATCTCGCTGCGCAGCAGCTCCGTACACGGCGCTCGCAGTTGCTGGGGATGCGCATTCACCAGGCGCCGGAACCCACCGTCTTCGACCGCTTCCTGCATGCCGTGACCGAGGCCGCGGCGGCGGCGGACTACCGGGTGATCCTGTACACCGCCGATGACGACGAGCGCGAGATCGGCGCCTACGAAGAGCTTCTCGACCGGTGGAACGTGGACGGACTGCTACTCACGTACACCCACTCCGGCGATCGGCGCACCAGACACCTCGGGGCGGCGGGCGTTCCCTTCGTGACCTTCGGCCGCCCTTGGGACGGCGGCAACGGGCACTCGTGGGTCGACGTCGACGGTGCCGCCGGCACTCGTGCCGCCACCGCGCACCTGCTTGCGTCGGGGCATCGACGGATCGGATTCGTCGGCTGGCCCGAGGATTCCGATGTCGGCAACGACCGGCTCGCGGGCTGGGCAGCGTCGATGAGCGCCGCCGGTCTGTCCGCCCCGGAACCACGGCGCTGCCTCAACGACATCGACGCTGGCCGAGCCGCCGCGGCGGATCTGCTGGGCGAGATGGACATCTCCGCGATCGTCTGCGTCTCGGACATCATCGCGCTCGGCGCGATCACGGCGGTACAGGACCGCGGCCTCCGGGTCGGCCATGACATTGCCGTCGTGGGATTCGACGACAGCGACAAGGCGCAGGGCGCAGACCTGACCTCGCTCACCCAGCCGCTGCAACAGGTTGCCCGGCACTGCCTGCGGATCGTGCTCGAACAGATCAATCACCCCGGCGAGGGGCCGCCCGCCGAACACGTCCTGCTGGCGCCCACCCTCGCGCTCCGCGGCTCGACCGGCCGGGCGGGCTGACGCCTCCCCGACCCGGTAACACCCATCGCACGCCCTCCCCGACCCAGTTCCGCACACCGCCTGCCGAATCCATCGCGCCGGCTGACCAACTCCCTGGAGGAATACCTATGTATGCCAACAGATTCCGGCGCACGGCCATCGCCGTCACCGGCATCGCCACGCTGGTCTTCGCTGCCGCGTGCGGCGGCGCCAGCAGCTCGACCCCCGGCGCCGGGAGTGAGACCTCGGCGGAGTCGGCACCGGCCGGTGACGCCTCGGGCAGCGCGGCAGCAGGCGACGCCTCGGGCGGCGGCGCAGCCGCGGGCGGCGGCGAGATCACCCTGCTCTACGGTGCCTCCGGTCCCGCGGAGACCGCCGCGATCGACGCGGCTGCCGCCGCCTTCACCGAGAAGACCGGCACGAAGGTGACAGCCACCCCCGCCCAGGATCTGACCCAACAACTGGCGCAGGGCTTCTCCTCCGGACAGTCACCGGACGTCTTCTACGTCAGCGCTGACCAGTTCGCGAACTACGCGAGTGCGGGAAACCTTTTGCCGTACGCCGATTCTCTCTCGAACGCGGACGACTTCTACCCGGCGCTGAAGGACTCCTTCACCTACGAGGACAAGTTCTACTGCGCACCGAAGGACATGTCGACGCTGGCTCTGTTCATCAATACGGACCTGTGGACGAAGGCGGGCCTGACCGACGCCGACATCCCCACCACCTGGGACCAGCTCGCTGAGGTCTCGAAGAAGCTGGCCGCCGGTGATGTCGCCGGGCTGACCATCGCACCGGAGCGCGACCGACTCGGCGCCTTCATGGTGCAGAACGGCGCTTTCCTGGTCGATCAGGACGGCAACGTCACCGTCAACGACCCGAAGAACGTCGAAGCCCTGAAGTTCGTCCAGACGCAGTTGAACGAGGGCAACTTCGAGAGCTTCAAGGATCTCGGTGCAGGCTGGGCCGGCGAGGCCTTCGGCAAGGGCAGTGCGGCGATGACCATCGAGGGCAACTGGCTGCTCGGCTCGCTGCAGAAGGACTTCCCGAACATCAAGTACACCGTCGCGGAACTGCCTGCCGGACCGAACGGCGACAAGGGCACGCTGGTCTTCACCAACTGCTGGGGCATCTCGGCCACGACTGAGAACCCGGACCAGGCAAAGGCCTTCGTCGAGGCAATGACGGCAAAGGACCAGCAGCTGACCTTCGCCAAGGACTTCGGTGTCATCCCGTCGATCGAGTCGGCCCAGGCCGACTACCTCAAGGAATTCCCGAACAACGCCCCGTTCGTCAACGGCATCGAGTACGCCCGCGGGGTGATCGGCAAGGCCGGTATCACCGACGTGCTGACCGACTTCAACGCCCAGCTCGAGGGGTTGGCTTCCGGAGGCGACCCCAAGACCATCCTGGATTCGGTCCAGCAGAACCTCACGGACGCCATCGGCGGCTGACCCCGCCGGGTACGGCCGGTGTGGGCGCACACCGGCCGTGCCCAGTCGGCTCAGCACGTCGTCCGATCACACTCGCCACCGACACATCCTGCACAGGACAGATCCCACCACCGCATCTGCGCGATTCCCTTGCGCGGCAAGCCTTCCAGGAGCCCCTATGTCCGTCATCGGCAGCGGCGGAGTCGAAGAGTCCATCGCCGACATCGAACGAGCCCGCACCATCGACAAGAAGGCGTCGCGCAAACGACCACGCGGATCCCGCAATCGGGACGCCGTCTCCGGCTGGCTGTTCGTTGCACCGGCCGTCATCGTGATCGTCGTCTTCGTTCTGTTCCCGGTCATCTCCGCGCTCTGGGTGTCGCTGTCGGACTGGACCGGGAAGGGCTCACCGCTGACCGCGAACTTCACCGGGTTGGAGAACTACCAGACACTGCTGACCAAACCCGGTCTGGCACAACGGGACCTCGCCACCTCATTGCGCAACAACCTGTATTACGTCGTCCTGGTGGTGCCGCTGCAGACCATCCTTGCGTTGCTGTTGGCCATAACCCTGAACCGCCGCCGACTGCGCGGCAAAGGCTTCTTCCGCAGCGCCTTCTATTTCCCGTCGGTGACGTCGTCGGTGGCGATCTCGATCGTCTTCCTGTTCCTGTTCAACGCCTCCGGAGTCGTCAACGCGATCCTCGCCTGGTTCGGCATCAACGGGCCCAACTGGTTCGCCGATCCGCGTGGCGTCGGGCACATCCTGCTGGGCCTGGTCGGGGTCGACACCAACGCTCCGCCGGAATGGCTGACCAGCCACGAATTCCTGGGGCTGACCTGGTGGCAATGGTGGGCGGGCCCGTCGGTCGCGATGTGCGCCCTGATCACCTTGGCCGTCTGGACCACCTCGGGCACGTTCATGCTGTTGTTCCTGGCCGCACTCCAGGACATCCCCGAGGACGTCGAGGAAGCCGCCATGGTGGACGGCACCAGCAGTTGGCAGCGCTTCCGGGCGGTGACCCTGCCGGCGCTCAAACCGACGATGTTCCTGGTACTGACCCTTGGCCTGATCGGCACCTGGCAGGTGTTCGATGCCGTCTACATCATGAGCCAGGGCGGTCCGGCGAAGACGACCCTGACGCCCGCATACCTCTCCTACCAGACCTCGTTCCTGAACGGGAAGTGGGGCCAGGGAGCAGCTATCGCGTTCATCCTGTTCGCGATCATCGTGATCTTCAGTCTCTTTCAGCGGTTCGTCATGCGTGATCGCGCGACCCTGCCCCGCAGGCGTCGCATCTCCACCTGGGAGGGCAAGTGAGCACCACACTGTCGGGGCGGCCACTCGCCGGCCCGATCGACAAGGCGTCCCCGGAAACCGTCAAGCGGCGCTGGCGGCTCGGTTGGCTGATCTACCTGGTCCTGATCTTCTTCTCGCTGATATACCTCTACCCGTTCCTGATCCAGTTGGGCACGTCCTTCAAGTTCGATCCGGACGCGACGGCCAATCCGCTGAACCCGATTCCGCAGGAATGGACGCTGGACGCCTACCGGAGCCTCGGCGCCGCCGACTTCCCGCGGTGGTTCCTGAACTCGGTCGTCGTGAC
>CAVSLZ010000016.1:0-229634 GCA_963728865.1 uncultured Actinomycetota bacterium
GCCGGGCCAACACCCGGCGCCGAACCGCCACCACCGAACCGATCTGCACACCGGTGGCCATCAGCAGCACGCCTTGTCAATAGCTGCGGCGCAATGGGTTGGATCGACCGCCAGCACCACACCCAACAGGTCGGTCAACGCGTGCCGGAGACGGGCGTCGGCCAGTTCATACCGGGTCCGCCGGCCCTCAGGCACCGCGACCACCAGGCCACACCCCCGCAAGCACGCCAGATGCTTTGACAACGCCTGCCTGGACACCCCAAAGTCTCGGCCAGGTCAGCCGGATACGCCGGCGCCTCCACCAAGGACAGCATCACCCGCGCCCGGGTCTGATCGGACAACGCGTGCGCGAACCGGGCCGCACCTCGGCGTGAGTGACAACCTGCATCCGGTGAGAATGAAGATTTATGTGTATTCAGACTTCCATGAACACCGACCGGTAAGCCTAGAAGGAGGCGCTCCACCAACCTTGCCCGGCTGAAAGAACACCCTCGACCCGGCCGGCCGGCGAACCGCTGAGGACTCGACCCCCAACCTGCCGACTTTCGCAAGTCAGCGCACTCGCGCAGGTCGGTCCCTGATACGGGTCGTCGTTCATAGGTTGCTGCGTTCCGAGAACGGCCCGTTGGACAATTGCGTCCCTCGGCCGGCCGTCGCCAGACTCCGCATCGCGATCGGATTGGCGGCGGCTTCGCGGCTGTGTTACTCCGGCAGCGGCGTGAAGGACCCCGTCTGGGTGACCTTCGCAATGGCACGCATCTTGTTGACCGCATCCAGCGCGGCGACCTTGTACGACTCGGCCAGCGTCGGGTAGTTGAAGACCGCGTCGACCAGGTAGTCGACGGTGCCGCCGCAGCCCATCACCGTCTGCCCGATGTGCACCAGCTCGGTGGCGTTCGTGCCGAAGACGTGCACGCCCAGCAGCTCTCGCGACTCACCGTGCACGAGGATCTTCAGCATGCCGTAGGAATCGCCCAGGATGGCTCCGCGGGCGAGTTCGCGGTAGCGCGAGATACCCACCTCGAACGGCACGTTCTCCCTGGTCAGCTCCTCCTCGGTGCGGCCGACGAAGCTGATCTCGGGGATCGTGTAGATGCCGATCGGCTGCAGGTCGCCCAGTTTGTTGCCGACCGGTTCGCCGAATGCGTGATACGTCGCGCGCCGGCCCTGCTCCATGGCCGTGGCCGCGAGCGCGGGGAAGCCGATGACGTCACCGACGGCGTAGATGTGCTCCACCTCGGTCTGGAAGTGCTCGTTGACCTCTACCCGCCCGCGGTTGCTGGCCGCGACGCCGGCAGCGGCGATGTTGAGCTCTTCGGTGACACCCTGCCGACCGGCGGAGTACAGCACCGTGTCCGCTGGGATCTTCTTGCCCGAATCGAGGATGGTCAGTGTGCCGGCGGGATGCTTCTGCACCTCACGAACCGACTCGGAGAATCGGAACGTCACGGCGAGTTCACGCAGTTGGTACTGCAGCGCCTCGACGATCTCCTTGTCGCAGAAGTCCAGCATGGACGCGCGCTTCTCCACCACGGTGACCTTGGTGCCGAGCGCGGCGAACATCGACGCGTACTCGATACCGATCACGCCGGCGCCGACCACCACCATCGACGTGGGAACCTTGTCCAGGCCGAGGATCTGGTCCGAGTCAACGATGGTTGCACCGTCGAAGTCGACGGTCGCCGGACGGGCCGGCTTGGTGCCGACCGCCACCACGATCTTGTCGCCGGTGATGGACTGGTGGTGGCCCGCCTCGTCGACGACCGAGAGCTCGTGCTGGTCGACGAACTGCGCCGTACCGACGATGAGCGTGACGTGGTTGCGGGTGAGCTGATTGCGGATGACGTCGATCTCGCGCGCGACGACGTGCTGCGTCCGGGCCGACAGATCGGTCACGGTGATGTCGTCCTTGACCCGGTAGGACTGACCGTAGAGCTCGCGCTGATTGAGGCCGGTGAGGTAGAGCACCGCCTCGCGCAGGGTCTTGGACGGGATGGTGCCGGTATTGATGCAGACCCCGCCGACCATGTCCCAGCGCTCGACCACGGCAGCCTTGTAGCCGAGTTTGGCGGCGGCGATGGCGGCCTTCTGACCGGCGGGCCCGGACCCGATGACGATCATGTCGTAGTGATCCATGTCGATCGCTCCCTCTCGCTATAAGTAAAGCCCTGTACCGCCGCGAGCGCGCTCGCTGGCCACCGCTTGCAGGTCACGTTCCCGCAGCACCAGGTACGTCTCGCCGGCGACCTCGACCTCGTACTGGTCCTCAGGGCTGAACAACACGCGTTCCCCGAGCTTGACGGACCTGACATGCTGGCCGACGCCGGCCACCTCGCCCCACACCAGCCGCTTGGCCATCTCGGCGGTCGCCGGGATGAGGATGCCGGTTTTGGTGGTCCGCTCGCCGGCGCCACCGGTCATTTTGATGAGGATGCGGTCGTGCAACATCTGGATGGCGAGCGGGGCGTCGGACATCGGCCGAGCGTAACCGGCCCCGGATACAGGTCGACCCCGGACGGCTGCCAGGTCGGGGGTCCGGCAGCTGTCCGGGGTCAATGGTCATATCGACGGAAGTCCGTCTGGCGTTACACCACGGCAGACATGAGATTCGTCGTCTGTCATCGAGCAACGTTCGGATCAACGATTGCTGATCAGCGCTTCCAGAATCCCTGCAACTGCGCCATGGTGCGCAGCTCGTCACGGACGGCCGGGGTGGCGGCGCCGTCGATGGCCTTGTTGATCTCGCGACGGGTGCGTGCACTGTCGCGGTGGTTCCGTACAACCTGACTGATGCGGCTCATGATCGTTCCCTTCTGATGCACTGCTGTGGTGCGGTTGGTGCTTGCACTATGTATGACGCTCGGACCGCCCGGAAGGATGCCCGATCGTCCGGTGAGGCCGAACACATCCCGGTGATCTTCCGGTCAACACCTCTTTCAACAGTCTAATCGTCGTCGACTGACCTGTCCTGCGGATGTGAGGCGTCAGGCATAGGCAGCGAAGCAGCCGGCCGGCACGCTGACTTGGGCGGCCGTCCCGTTGCGTCGCTCGACCGCAACGGTCGACGCCGGGCCCGGGGTCGTGGCGTGCAGCAGCCGCAGAGTGTCACCGGCCCGGTGCAGGTCCGCGTCGACGGTCACCCACGCCTGACGCGCGCCGGCCGGGTCGGTGTTGATCAGGCACAGCACCTCACGATCGGCCAGGATCCGCGACCAGCCGATCACCCCCAGGAGCGGGCCGCCGAAGCCGGTGGGCAGCCCGAACGCCGACCCGTCGCCGGAGATCTCACGCAGGTACTGCCGGCCGCGCCGGAGGGCGGGCTCGCGGCGGCGCAGCTCGAACAGGCCCGACATCAACCGGTAGCCGTCCGACGACTCGTCGAACAGGTGCCGATCCCGCGAGCGGAACGGCCCGAAGGCGCCGCCGAACAACGCCTCCCGGATGTAGCGATCGGCGTTCGTCCCGCCGCCGCTGCCGTCCAGATGCTGCTCGGTGCCGTAGTAGAAGCATGGGATCCCGAGGGTGGTCGCGTTCATCGCGGCGATGGCCGGCAAACGGGCGCGGCCGTCTGCGATGGCACCGAACCGTGACTTGGTCCCACCCTGGCGGACCTGGTCGTGGTCGTCGAACGAGGTCACCACGGTGTTGCGCAGCCAGGTGTGCGAATCCTTGCCGATCAGCTCCGAGTTCCGGAACAGGGAGAAGTACTCGACCGGATCGGCAGCGCCGGTGGCGGCGTTGTTCAGCTGCTGCTGAACGTCGGCCAGCCCGAGCGCGGCATCCAGGCCGGTGAGTTGCATGGTCGCGACGGCTTCCGGCCGGGACCCGGTGATCTCGCCGACCAGCAGGAACCGGTCCTTACCGATGGACTGCGCGAACTCGTGGACCACCGAGCTGAAATAGCGGGTGGCGCCGCGGTCCATGTGCTTGACGGTGTCGACCCGGAATCCGTCGAGATCGGCGAATGCGATCCACCAGCAGTAGGCCCTGGTCAGCGCCCGCAACGCGGGTGACGGCCGGTAGTCGTCCAGCGGGCCACCGCCGTGGGCGATGTCCTTGAGCCCGATGAAGTCGCCGTCCAGGTACTCCGGGGAATGGTCCCAGTCCGAGATCCGGCCCTTCCGGGAGAACGCCTCCGCGTCGTGCAGCTCGGCGGGGAACACGGCACCGTCCGGCCACAGCGCGGCTGCGGCCGCCGGGGTGAACGGCTCGATTCCCCCGGTGGCCGAGCGCCAGCCGGCGACCGGGTACGGCGCCCCGTCCCACCGGGGGTCCACCGGGGTGATCGGCGAACTGTCGGTCGCCGGGTATCGGGTGGGATCGGACAGGTCATAGCAGAAGACATCGCCCGCGTGGTTGAGCACCACGTCCAGGATCACCCGCAGTCCCGCGGCGTGGGCCGCATCGACCAGCCCGGCAAGGTCCGCGTCGGTACCGAAGGCTGGCTCGACCGCGAGGAAGTCCTGGGTGGCGTAGCCGTGATAGTTGCTCTGCTCGCCGGCCGGCGGGACGGACTGCTTGAGGACCGGGCTGATCCACAGCGTGCTGACGCCGAGCCGGCGGAGATACCCGATCTTGCTCCGCACCCCGGCGAGGGTGCCGCCGACCCGGCTCACCCCAGCCTCCCGCCAGCGCTCCGCGTCGCCGGCCGACCCGATCGCGTTGCCGTGGTCGCCAGGCTGGAACGCGGGTGTCGTACCCGGCACCGGTTGACCGTCGAGCGCTCGGTAGCCGTCCTCGCGGCCGTCGGAGAAGCGGTCCACGAGCAGGAAGTACAGGACCTCGTCCTCCCAGGCGGACGGCGAGGGCGTCATCGCACGGGCGGTGACCGCCGCGAAGTCGAGTTGGGCGACCCGTCGAACTGTCATGGCTTGTCCTCTCGACGACCGGATCCGTCGATCCGTCGTGCGGTGCGGTCGGGCGAATGCGGGTTCGGTGATGCGTTCGGGCCGATGCCGGTCAGGCGGGTGTCCGCCCGCCGGCCCATGGTCAGGACGCCGCCGGGGGCACCTGGATACACCGCGATCACCGTTGAACGGGAAGGATCGCAGGATGCCCGCGCCGAACGCCTCCGGAACGCCGCTCGGCGTCTTCGTCGGCCTATGCACGCTGGACGTCGTGCATCGGGTCGATCGGGTCGCGGGAGTGGACGAGAAGGTGACGGCCCACCGTCAGGACATCGCCGCCGGCGGTCCGGCCGCCAATGCGGCGGTCACCTTCGCGGCGCTCGGCGGCCGGGCGTTGCTGATCACCTCGCTCGGCTCCGACCCGCTCGCCCGGCTGATCGGTGCCGAACTCGAAGCCAGGGACGTTCGGGTCTTCGACGTCACCCCCGACGCGATCGACGCACCCGCGGTGTCCGCGATCGCCGTCAGCGAGTCGACCGGGGCGCGATCGGTCACGTCGATCGATGCGACCGCCAGGTCGGTGCACCCAATCGGCGACCTGGAGGGCCGGTTGGACGGCGCTGCGGTCGTGCTCCTGGACGGCCACCATCCGGCACTGGCCGTGGCGGCATTGCGAGCCGCGGGCCGGCTCGGCATCCCTGTCGTGGTGGACGCCGGCCGGTGGAAACCGGTGATGGCCGACCTGCTGCCGCCCGCGGGGCACGTCGTGTGCTCCGCCGACTTCCGGTGGCCGGGCACCGCGACTGCCGAGGACTCCGCACAGGCGATCCGGTCGGCCGAGGTCAGCCCGGCAGCCGGCCCGACCGGCGGCGGGCAGGTGGTTGCGGTGACCCGCGGGGCGGAGCCAATCCTGTGGTGGCACGGCGACGCGTCCGGATTGGTTCCGGTGCCCGCCGTTCGGGCCGTCGACACTCTCGGCGCCGGCGACGCCTTCCACGGTGCCTACGCCTACCTCGTCACGGACGGCAGCCTGACGACCCCCGAGCGGCTGGCGGGAGCGGCGCGGGTCGCCGCCCTGCGGGTGTCGGTGGTTGGCCCGCGCGCGTGGTTGTCATTGCTGCCGGGTGCAGCAGAGCTCGCGCCGGTCAGAAGGCCAGTGCCAGCCCCGGATCACTGATGAGCGCACCGACGTCCGCCAGGAACTGGGAACCCTGCTGGCCGTCCACCACCCGGTGGTCGAAGGACAGCGCCAGCTGGCACACCTTGCGCACGGCGAGCTGACCGTCCACCACCCACGGCGCGTCCTTGATCGATCCCAGAGCCAGGATCGCTGACTCGCCCGGGTTGATGATCGGCGTCCCGGTGTCGACACCGAAGACCCCCACGTTGGTGATGCTGAAGGTACCGCCGGTCATCTGTGCGGGCGTGGTCGTCCCGGCCCGGGCGGTGGCGGCCAGTTCCTGCAACGCGGTGGCGAGACCCGCGAGATCCAGGGCGTCGGCGTGCTGGACGACCGGGACGAGCAGCCCGCGTGGCGTGGCGGCGGCGATCCCGAGGTTCACGTACTCCTTGACCACGATGTGGTCATGACCGCCGGCCCCGGTGGCGTTCTCGAAGACAGCGTTGATCTCCGGGGTACGGCGCGCAGCCAGGCAGACGGCTCGCGCGACGAAGGCCAGTGGGGTCAGCTTCACGTCGGCGTACTCCGACCGGCGGCGCAAACGGTCCCGCAGTTCCATCATGGGCGTGACGTCGACCGTCAGAAACTCCGTCACATGCGGGGCGGTGAAAGCGCTGCTGACCATCGCGGCCGCGGTCAGTTTGCGGACACCCTTGACCGCGATCCGCCGTTCCGGTCCGGCCGCGCCCGACGTGGTCACCGATCCTAAAGCTGTTGCCGCCGCGGCATTCTCGACGTCCGACCGGCTGATCACACCATCGGCCCTGGTCGGCGTCACCGCTGCCAGTTCGACGCCGAGGTCCTTGGCGAGCTTGCGTACCGGAGGCGCAGCCAACGGCGCGCGGCGGGACAGCGACGCCGGCGCGGTCGGTTTCTTGTCCTTGTCGTCCTGCACCACCGGGACCGCCGATGCGGCCGGGGCGGGCAGGACCACCGCGTCGAGCGTGGCACCGGACGCCCCTCGACGCGGACGACGGGAGGTCGACCCGGCCGCGGAGGTGTAACCGACGAGGGTGGCGATCCGGCCGTCCGCCGACACCTCGCCGATCTTCGCGCCGGCCGTCGCGGATGGGCCGGGATCGCCCGGTTGGCCGTCCTGAGCCGCCGCCGCAGCCACTCCGTTGCCGGGAGATTCCGCGGCCCCGTTCGACTCCAGTGGCCCGGCGGTCGGATCGGTGTCCACGGTGATGATCGGGGTGCCCACCTGCACCGTCACCCCGGGTTCGACCAGCAGCGCATGCACCCGCCCGGCAAACGGTGACGACAGCTCGACCGCCGCCTTCGCCGTCTCGATCTCCACCATCACCTGATTGACCGCCAACATGTCGCCGACCGCGACCCGCCAGCTCAACACCTCGGCCTCGGTCAACCCTTCCCCGGCGTCCGGCATCGAAAAAGTCTGCAGCCGAACCGATGTCGGGGCCAATGCGGTTCTCGGCTCTGTCTGTGTCACTACTTCTCCTCAGTACGCGAGCACGCGGTCGACGGCATCCAGCACCTTGTCCAGGTCCGGCAGGTACTCGTCCTCCAACCGGCTCGGCGGGTACGGGGTGTCGAATCCGGCAACCCGGATGACAGGGGCGGCCAGCGAATAGAAGGCCTGCTCGGTGACCCTGGCCGCGATGTCCGAGGTGATCGACGCTTCCCTGGGTGCTTCGGAGACGACGACCATCCGCCCGGTCCGGCGGACCGATTCGAGCACCGGCCCCAGATCGAGTGGGGAGAGGCTGCGGAGATCGATGACCTCGAGGGACCGACCTTCGGTGGCAGCGGCGTCGGCCGCAGCCAGCAGGATCGGCATGCTCGGTCCGTAGGACACGACGGTCACGTCGGTGCCCGGACGGCGCACGACACTGCGGAACGAGGCCGGCGGCCAGTCGCCGAGAGTGCCGCGATGCAGGGCGATGTCGAGCGGACCCTTCTCCCAGTAGCGCCGCTTCGGTTCGAAGAACACCACCGGGTCGTCGCAGGCGATGGCCGCACGCAGCATGTCGTAGGCGTCCTGCGGCGTCGAGCAGGCGACCACCCGTAGGCCGCCGATGTGGCAGAAGAACGATTCCGGTGCCTCGGCGTGATGCTCGACGGCACCGATGCCGCCGCCGAACGGGATGCGGATCACCATCGGCATCGACCAGGCGCCCTGCGTCCGGTAGGTGATCTTTGCGACCTGCGAGACGATCTGGTCGAACCCTGGGAACACGAAGCCGTCGAATTGGATCTCGGTGACCGGCCGGTAGCCGCGCATCGCGAGACCCACTGCGGTGCCGATGATCCCGGACTCCGCCAGCGGCGTGTCCAGCACCCGGTGATCACCGAAGTCCTTCTGCAGCCCGTCGGTGACCCGGAAGACACCGCCGAGTTTGCCGACGTCCTCCCCCATCACGATCACCTTGGGGTCGTCCTCCATCGCGGATCGCAACGCCATGTTCAGGGCCTTCGCGAGCGTGCTGTTGGGTGCTGCCGAACCCGCCTGGGCAGCGGTTGTCTGGGTCGGGGTCGTCATGACGTTGCCTCCCCCGCACCCTCGAAACCACTCAGGTAGGCGAGGTACTCGCGCTGCTGGTCCTCCAGCTGGCCGTGCGGCCGGCTGTAGACGTTGGCGAAGATGCGTTCCGGTGGTGGCTTCTCCATCGCAATGCAATGCGCCCGGAATCGGGCGGCCAGCTCGTCGGCGTCGGCGGAGACGCTGTCGAAGAACTCCTGGTCGGCGAGTCCCTGCCGGGACAGATGCGCCCGCACCCGCTCGATCGGGTCGAGCAGCTTCCAGTGCTCCTCCTCGGCGGCCATCCGGTAGCGGGTCGGGTCGTCGGACGTGGTGTGGGCGTCCATCCGGTAGGTGAACGCCTCGATCATCACCGGGCCGTTGCCCGACCGGCATTCCTCCAGCGCCCACCGGGTGACCGCGAGGCAGGCCAGCACGTCGTTGCCGTCCACCCGGACACCGGGGAAGCCGTAACCGGTCGAGCGCTCCCAGAGCGGGACCCTGGACTGCTTGGACACCGGCTCGGAGATCGCCCACTGGTTGTTCTGGCAGTAGAAGACCACCGGGGCGTCGAAGGCGGCGGCGAAGACCATGCCCTCGTGCACGTCACCCTGGCTGGTCGCCCCGTCGCCGAAGAACGCGATGGTCGCCTCGTTGGAGTCCTCCGGGCCGTCGGTCGAACCGTCCCCGCCGCCGACCGCGGATGCCGACACGGACCCGATGACGCCGTCGAACCGCTGCCCCATCGCATACCCGGTGGCGTTGAGCACCTGGTTGCCGATGACGATCGTGTAGCTGTTGAACCGGGTCGCCTTCGGGTCCCAGCCGCAGTGGTCGGTGCCGCGGAAGATGCCCAGCAGCTGCGTCGGGTCGACGCCCCGGCACCACGCCACACCGTGTTCGCGGTACGAGGGGAACGCCATGTCCTTCGGCCGCATCGCCCGGCCTGCCCCGATCTGCGCCGCTTCCTGACCGAGCAGCGGCACCCAGATGCTCAGCTGGCCCTGCCGCTGCAGGGCGTTGCCCTCCCGGTCGAACCGCCGGACCATCACCATGTCCCGGTACAGGCCACGAAGCAGTTCCCCGGTCACCTCGATCGGGAAGTCCGGATGCCCGGTGAAGTCGCCTTCCGGCGTGAGCAACTGGACGAGATCGTCCCCGTGGCTCGTTGCCCGGAGGCCGGCGATCACCTCGGACGGTGTGGGTAGTCCGCGCAGCCCCGCGGCACCACGGGCGGCGGCTTCGCCGGCCGTTGTCGGGTGGGACTGCTGGACCGGCTGCGGGGGTGGAAGGCCTGCCATGCGCAAACTCCTCACTGACGAATCCGACCCCCGGGATCGCCGGGAATCGGCACCGGCGGTGGCCCTGGTCGATGTCGACCCGCGGGTGCCGTCGGCGGTGACGGTGGCGGCGAACCGGGACTCAGGCGGTGGATCGCACCACAAGCTCCACGATTCGACACCCCGATAGTGGCACGGAACGTCTCGCTTCTCGACTTGCGCCACGGCCGACCGGGCCCCGAATGGCTCCCCGACCTGCGGCGTTACCACCCCACGCGGGCTCGGGTGCGGCGACATACGATCGCAGCCTGCCGGCGCATCAGATCGCCCGGCCGGAAACCCGGAGGTTCGTTGTGGAACTGGAGCACCGGTTCGAGGTCCCGGTCGGAGTCGAAAAGGCCTGGACCAGCCTGCTGGATATCGAGCAGGTGGGTTCCTGCTTCCCGGGAGCCACCCTGGAGACCGTCGAGGGTGACGAGTTCAGCGGCTCGGTGAAGATCAAGCTGGGCCCGATCCGGATGACCTACAAGGGGTCGGCCCGGATCGTGGAGAAGGACCCGGTCGCGCACCGGGCGAAGATCGAGGCGACCGGCAACGCCGGCGGTTCGTCGTCAACGGCGGCCATGATGGTGACGGCGACCGCCACCGCGCTGGCACCGAACCGGACGGCGGTCGACCTGGTGACCACGCTGTCGTTGACCGGGCGGCCGGCCCAGTTCGGCCGCGGCGTGATGGTCGACGTGGGCAACAAACTGATCGGCCAGTTCGCCGACTGCGTGTCCAGCAAGCTCAGCGGCAAGGCCGGCACCGGCGCGGAACTGATCGACGTGGTGAACCCTGACGAGGTGGCTGCCGACTTCGTCGCACCTGCTGAACCCCCGGCTCCGGCCGGTGCCAGGAGCGGTGCGCCGGCGACCACCACCGACTCCTCGGGCGATCTCAACCTGCTGTCCGCCACCGCCGCGCCGATCCTGAAGCGGGTGCTGCCTGTCCTGCTCGGCGTCATCGCGCTGGTACTGCTGCGCAAGCTGCTCAAGCGCGGCCAGGAGGACGAGGACGACTGATCCGCCGGAGCGGGTCAACGACCTGGTCCGCAAGGAGCCGCAGACGCAACTGACCGCCAGGGCGCGACGCTGGGCCCTGGCGGTCAGTGTTACTGCCGGTTGTTGTCTGTCAGCTCATGCCCAGCCGCAGCTTGAGCGAGTCGAGCTCGTCACGCAGTGACGTCGGCACGCTGTCGCCGATCTTGGCGAACCACTCCTCGATCAGCGGCACCTCGGCCTTCCACTCCTCGGGGTGGTAGGCGAGTGCGGCCTCGACCTGCTCCAGCGTCAGGTCAAGACCCTCGATGTCGAGCGATCCGGCGGTCGGTACGAGGCCGATAGGGGTCTCGACAGTGCCGACCGTGCCCTCGATGCGATCGACGACCCACTTCAGCACGCGGGAGTTCTCACCGAATCCGGGCCACAGGAAGCCACCGTCGGCGTCCCGGCGGAACCAGTTGACGTAGAAGATCTGCGGCAGCTTGGTGGCGTCGGCGCCCTTGCCGAGGTTGATCCAGTGGGCGAAGTAGTCACCGGCGTTGTAGCCGATGAACGGCAGCATGGCCATCGGGTCGCGGCGGACCACACCGACGGCACCGGTGGCGGCGGCCGTCGTCTCGCTCGACAGCGTGGCGCCCATGAAGACGCCGTGCTGCCAGTCCCTGGCCTGGCTGACCAGTGGGATGGTGGTCTTGCGGCGGCCACCGAACAGGATGGCGGAAATGGGTACGCCGTGCGGCTCGAAGTACTCGTCGGCGATGATCGGGCACTGGGTGATCGGCGTGCAGAACCGGGAGTTCGGGTGGCTGGAGGGCTCGCCGGCCGATTCCAGCTTGTTGCCGTTCTCGTCCAGTCCGCTCGGGGTCCAGTCGCGGCCCTTCCAGTCGGTGAGGTGTGCCGGCGGCTCGTCGGTCAGCCCCTCCCACCAGATGTCGCCGTCGTCGGTGAGCGCAACGTTGGTGAACACCGAGTTGCCCTGCGCGATCGTCTTCATCGCGTTCGGATTGGTGCCCCAGCCGGTGCCGGGGGCGACGCCGAACAGGCCGTACTCCGGGTTCACCGCGTAGAGCCGGCCGTCCTCGCCGAACTTCATCCAGGCGATGTCGTCACCGAGTGTCTCGACCTTCCAGCCCGGGACGGTCGGGTCGAGCATCGCGAGGTTGGTCTTGCCGCAGGCGCTCGGGAACGCAGCGGCCACGTAATGGACCTTCTGCTCCGGCGAGGTGATCTTGAGGATCAGCATGTGCTCGGCGAGCCAGCCCTCGTCCCTGGCCATCACGGAGGCGATCCGCAGCGAGTAGCACTTCTTGCCGAGCAGGGCGTTGCCGCCGTAGCCGGAGCCGAACGACCAGACGGCCCGTTCCTCCGGGAACTGGACGATGTACTTGATGTCGTTGCACGGCCACTTGACGTCCTGCTGACCTGGCTCCAGCGGTGCGCCGACCGAGTGCAGCGCCTTCACCCAGGTGGCGCCCGCGTTGATCAGCTCCAGGGCCTTGGCGCCCATCCTGGTCATCACCCGCATCGACACGACAACGTATTCGGAGTCGGTGATCTCGACACCCAGCTTGGGATCCTCGGCGTCGTACGGACCCATGCAGAACGGGACGACGTACATCGTCCGGCCGCGCATACAACCGGCGTAAAGGCCGGTGAGGATGGCCTTCATCGCGGACGGTTCCATCCAGTTGTTGGTGGGGCCGGCGTCGGCCTTGTCCACCGAACAGATGAAGGTGCGGTCCTCGACCCTGGCGACATCGGTCGGGTCGGAGGCGGTCTGGAACGAATTCGGCTTCGCGGTGAGCCGGGTGAAGGTGCCGGCGTCGACGAGCGCGTCCGTCAGCCGGGTCCATTCCTCGTCGGAGCCATCGCAGAACACGACGCGATCTGGCCGCGCCAGTTCGGCGACCTCGAGGACCCAGGAGAGCAGCGCAGGCGAGGTTCCGCGGGGCGCTCCGATGATCTGCACGCCCGTCGAGACCGTTGCCTGTTCGTCGGTGCCCGCAGCCGCGGGTGGACCGGACGGGCTGCCGGTCGAAGACGTCGCACCGGTCAAAGTCGCGTTGGTCGAAGTCACGGGCGGGCGGATGACCGCGGTCACATGCACCATCTCCTGGAGAGTGAGGAAGGCCCCAGCAGCCGTTCGGCCTGCATGGGATGGGGGATGACCGGCACCGCGCTGTGCCGGTCGATTCCGGCGACATTAGCGAGAAAACCCCTCGCGATGCTCAAAACCGCGTGTTGTTCCCGCCACAGAATCGAGAAAGGAACCCGATTATCCACATGATCCAGATCGTTGCGTGTTCGATCTTGTTGAATGTCGATGGCTCGTGGTCGAACATGCCGCTACCTGCGCAGACTGTCCACCGACGCGGCCGCTGAAGGCTACAACACAAAGGAGATGGCGGTCACAGGGGAAATGTAGCGATTAACCCATGTCGATAACCCGCGATTCCACGCGAATTCAGCGCAGCCTCACCTCACAGGGCAATTGTTCGACGGAGCGGCAAAAGCGTCCTGCGTCGGTGGAGACTGCGCCGAGCGGCTCCGGCGCCGGCGTGTCAGGCTCGACGCACAGGACGTCGACGATGGGGGGCGCACCGATGTGTCGTCTGTTTGCTCTGCACGCGGGGGCCGATCCGGTCAGCGCCACCTTCTGGCTGCTCGACGCCCCGGACAGCCTGCGCGAGCAGAGCCACCGCGAACCGGACGGCGCCGGGATCGGCGTCTTCGATCCCAGGGGCCGTCCGGTGATCGACAAGCAGCCGATCGCGGCCTGGGAGGACGCGGAATTCGCCCGGGAGGCGCGGGTCGCGCGCAGCCGGACGTTCGTGGCGCACGTCCGGTACGCCAGCACGGGTGCGCACACCGTCGGCAACACCCACCCGTTCGCCCAGGACGGGCGGTTGTTCGCGCACAACGGCGCATTCGGGGGGCTCGACCGACTTGACCGCAGGCTCGACGAATACGAGGTGCAGAGCCTGGTTGGCGGGCAGACCGACAGCGAGCGGATGTTCGCGCTGATCACTGCGGAGGCGAGGCGGAACGGCGGGGATGTGACGGCCGCGATCACCGCTGCGCTGACGTGGATCTCGGACAATCTGCCGGTGTTCGCAGTGAACCTGCTGCTCGCCACACCGGGCGAACTGTGGGCGCTGCGCTATCCGGAGACGCACGAGCTGTACATCCTCGAGCGACCGGGAACGCCCGAGCATCTCGAGGTCAGGTCACTGCGTGTCCGCACCCACTCGCGCGAGCTGTCGGGTGCGCCATCGGTGATCGTCGCCAGTGAACCGATGGACGGCGAAACAGGCTGGCGGCTACTGGATGTGGGCGAACTGGTGCATGTCGGAGCCGACCTGGCGGTGACCAGCAGCCGCCCCCTCCCGGCGGCGCCGCGGCATCCGCTGACCCTTGCCGACCTGTCACCCACGGCTGCCGCATCACAGGGTGCGACGGCCCAGAAAACCCACTAGCCGGCAGATTACTGCGCCTTTGACACCGAGGACATGTTGAAACCCTCCACGAGCATCGGCGGCATCGCGGAGCGGGTGAACCAGTCGCTCCATTCCCGGGACAGCGCCGGTACCGTCCCGCCCACGTCGCCGGCCTGCCGCAGCACGTCCAGTGGGGACATGTTGAACCGGAAATTGTTGACGGCACCGGTGATCTCGCCGTTCTCCACCAGGAACACGCCATCCCGGGTCAGACCGGTCAGCAGCATCGTCATCGGGTCCACCTCGCGGAGGTACCACTGCGAGGTGACCAGCAGACCACGGCGGACCCCCGCAACGAGATCCTCGGTGCTGCGCCCGTCCTCGCCGCCGGTGAGGATCAGATTCTCTGTCTGCGGGACGAACCGCTCGCCGAACTCCGCGGCAGATCCCCTGGTGTGCAACAAGTTCGTGATGACGCCATCGGCGAGCAACTCGCAACGGCCGATGGGCGCGCCGTTGTCGAACACCGACACCTCGTCACCGGAACTGGACGCTACGACGAAGGGCGACGCCTCGAGGCCGGGGAACGTCGGGTCACTGACGAGGGTGAACCCGCGGTCGGTGAGCCGCTGCCCGACCTTCGTCCCCCCACCGGGTGCCGAGAATGCGGACCGGCCCTCGTGCGCCGCGCGCGCTCCGGCGCTCCAGGCCAGGAACAGCACGAAGTCGGCCACCGCGGTGGGCGGCAGCACCGTGTCGTAACGACCCGGCGGAAGATCGACCGAGCGCCGCGCCCATTCCAGCCTGGTCGCCAGATCCGATGCCACGCGATCCACGTCGATGCCGGCGAAGTCAGCCGTCGACACACCCGACCATGCGGATCGTTGCAGGTCGGCCGACTTGGCGTTGACCTCCAACAGCCCGGTGGGTTGCACCCAGCGCAGCCGCAGACCGGTCGACGACCCGAGGTGCGTGGTGGTGCTCTCGTGTCGGGCGAATCCGTAGAGGATCCGGTCGTCGGAGCGGGCGCTGTCGAACGCGACGCCGAGCGACGGGAGCAACCGGCCGAACACCTCGAACGAGGTCGGTTCCGCAGGGTCCTCGAAATCGGACGCTCCCGAGTCCGGTAGCGGTTCGACCAGCGGTTGGGCGTCCTGCGCGCGGCCGGAGCGTGCCGCGGCCCGAGCGGCCTCGTGCGCTGATGCGACGACATCGGCGACGGCTGCGGAACTCTCGGCGGCCGCCGCAGACGCGGTGACGGTGCCGGCGGCACCGTCGACGATCGCCACGACGAACCACGACAGGGATCGCGAGACGCCGTTGGTGGTCACGGTGTTGTTCGCCCACCGGACGTTCGCCTCGGTGCTGGAATTGACGACGACGACGCACCCATCGGACTGCGACGCGGCGAGGCCCGCCTCGATGATCTGCTGCGGCGTCAGCAGGCCGGTGCCCGTCATGCCGCTCCCTCCTGCACGGTGTTGAGAATCGAGATGCCACGGAATCGAGCCGCCGGACAGCCGTGCGAGACGGCCGCGACCTGGCCGGGCTGGCCCTTGCCGCAGTTGAACGCGCCGCCCAGCAGGTAGGTCTGTGGGCCTCCCACGCCGTCCATCGCACCCCAGAAGTCGGTCGTGGTGGCCTGGTAGGCGACGTCCCGCAGCTGGCCGGCCAACTCGCCGTTCCGGATCCGGTAGAACCGCTGCCCGGTGAACTGGAAGTTGTAGCGCTGCATGTCGATCGACCACGACTTGTCGCCCACCACGTAGATGCCATCGTCGACTCCGGCGATCAGGTCGGCGGTCGTCCCGCCGTCCGGGTCGGGCTGCAGGCTGACGTTCGCCATCCGCTGGATCGGCACATGGCCCGGCGAGTCGGCGTGCGCGCAGCCGTTCGAGCGGTCCAGTCCCAACCTGCGAGCGAAGACCCGGTCGAGCTGGTACCCGGTCAGGATGCCGCCGGAGATCAAATTCCAGGACTGGCCGGCGACCCCGTCGTCGTCGTAGCCGATCGTGGCCAGCCCGTGGTCGACCGTCCGGTCGCCGGTGACGTTCATGATGGGTGATCCGTAGACCAGGCTGCCGAGCTTGTCCGGCGTCGCGAAAGACGTTCCGGCATACGCCGCTTCGTAACCGATGGCCCTGTCGTACTCGGTGGCGTGGCCGATGGATTCGTGGATCGTGAGCCACAGGTTGGTGGGGTCGATGACCAGGTCGTACCGGCCCGCCTCGATCGACGGCGCCTTGATCTTCTCCGAGAGCTGCGCACCCATCGTGGCGATCTCGGCATCGAAGTCCCAGGTGCCGTCGATCAGGTACTCGTACCCGCGGCCGACCGGCGGGGTCAGGCTCGACATCGTCTCGAAGGCGCCGGTGTCGCTGTCGACCGCGGTGGCGGTCAGCGAGGGCTGCAGGCGGATCCGCTGCTGGGTGGTGACGGTGCCGGCGGTGTCTGCGTAGAACTTGTTCTCCTTGACCTGGAACAGGCCGGCGGTGGTGTGCGCCACGCCGTCAGAGGCCAGCAGCCGCTCGGAACGGTCGAGCAGCAGTGCGATGCGGTCGGCGGCAGGCACGCCGAAGGGGTCCGTGTGGTACTGGCTGACCCATTCCCGGTCCCGGTGCACCGGCTCGTCGGCCCGCTCCACCCGCTCGGCCACCACCCCTGCCAGTGCCCTGGCCACCGCGACGGCCTCACGCGCGGTGCGCGCAGCTTCCTCGGGCGTTGCGACCACCGACGCGGCGAAACCCCATGTCCCGTCCACGATCACCCGGACGGCGTACCCGGTGGTGACCGCGTCGGTCGCCGACTGGACGGCGGTGTCCCTGATGGTCAGGTCGGCGGTGACCAGGCGTTCGAACCGGAAGTCCGCGAACGAGGCACCCACGCCGGTCGCGGCGCTGAGTGCCGCATCGGCGAGGGTGCGGAGCGGCAGGTCGGTGAACGCCGGATCCACCCGGTGACGCCGGAAACCGCTCGCTGAGGGCGCCTGAGTTAACGGGGATTCGCTCTGCACGGGTGCGAGCCTAACGGGGGCCCTGACTCCCGCCGGAGGCGGCGCAGCCGCTCAGTTCGCCACGCTGAATTCAGTGCTGTCAGTTCAGTCCTGTCAGTTCAGAGCGGCGACACCGGCGTTCAGCGATGTCGCGTACAGGGCCCACAGCAGATACGGCACCATCAGCGCGCCCGCCAGGCGATGCAGCCGGAAGAACGCGATCACGGTCAGAGCCAGGACGACATCGAGGGCGACGATCACCGCAAGGCCGAGCCACAGCTGCTCGGCGCCGAAGAACAGTGGCGTCCACAGCGCGTTGAGGACCAGCTGTGCTGCATACAGCAGCAGCGCCGGCCGGGCGCGCTGCCATCCCCAGCGACGCCAGACCAGCCAGGCGGCCACCGCCATGGCGGTGTACAGGAAGGTCCAGACCGGTCCGAAAACCCAGTTCGGCGGCGTCCACGGGGGTTTGTTCGCGGCGCTGTACCAGCCGTCGACCCCGCTGGTACTGGACAGGCCGCCGACGAAGGCGACGGCGAAGGAAGCTGCGAGGAGGCCGGCCAACACCACCCACTGGCGCTTGGTGCCGGCTTCGACGTCACGGTGACGGGTTCTTGTCTGCGCGGTATCCATCCGTTCAATAGTAAGCACGCTGATCTTTCGCCCCCGGGTCCTGCGATAGGTTCGGCCGCGAGAATGATCAAGGCGACACCACCATCAAACGGCCACCTGGGGGCTGACGGATGATCGAAGCGATCGGACTGACCAAGCACTACGGCAGCACTGTGGCTGTCGACGACCTCTCCTTCACGGTCCAACCGGGGACGGTGACCGGCTTCCTCGGTCCCAACGGCGCCGGTAAGTCGACCACCATGCGGATGATCCTCGGGTTGGACAACCCCACCAGCGGCACTGCCCTGATCGGCGGCCAGCCGTACGTCAAGCTGTCCAAGCCGTTGACACAGGTGGGCGCCCTGCTCGACGCCAACTGGATCCACCCGAACCGGTCGGCCCGCGCGCATCTGCGCTTCATGGCCTCGTCGAACAGAATCCCGGCGAAGCGGGTCGACGAGGTGCTCGACATCGTCGGCCTCACCAGCGTCGCGAAGAAGGCCGCCGGCAAGTTCTCCCTCGGCATGAAGCAGCGGCTCGGGTTGGCGGGCGCACTCCTCGGCGACCCCCAGGTGCTGCTGTTCGACGAACCGGTCAACGGACTGGATCCCGAGGGCATCTTCTGGATCCGTACGTTCATGCGGAACCTGGCCAGTCAGGGGCGCACTGTGCTGGTGTCCTCACACCTGCTGTCGGAGATGGCGCTGACTGCCGACCACCTCATCGTGATCGGCCGGGGCCGGATGATCGCCGAGGCGTCCACCGCCGACTTCATCGCCCGCTCCACCGTGTCGTCGATCCGGGTACGCACCCCGCAGCCGGACGACCTCCGCACCGCGCTCAAGGACGCCGGTCTGACCTTCACCGAGGCCAACGGGGCGATCGAGGTGACGGGCGCCCCTATCGAACAGGTCGGTGACGTCGCCGGCCGGGCAGCCGTCACGCTGCACGAACTGTCGCTGCAGGCCGGCTCGCTGGAGGAGGCGTTCATCCAGTTGACGGGCGACTCGGTCGAGTACGGCACGTCCCGCGCGACGCCCGGCGGGCAGGCGGCGTTCCCCGGTGGTGGCGCTCCGATGCCGGTTGCCGGAGGTCCCGGCGGTCCCGGCGGTCCCGGCCAGGGCGTCCCGGCCATGGGACCGCCGCCCGGCTACGGACCGCCTCCCGCGCCCGGCTACGGACCGCCTCCCGGGTACGGACCGCCTCCCGGGTACCGGCCGCCGCCAGGATTCCCGCCGCCCGGGCAGCAGCAGTGGGCTCCACCGCCATCAGGCCCGCCCGCACCATCGCAGGCCGCACCATCGCAGGCCACCCCGCCGGCCGCCCAACAGGAAGGTGGCTCGCGATGACCTTGCTCAACGTCGAACGCATCAAACTGTTCTCCACCCGCTCGCCCTACTGGTGCCTGGTGGCCATCGCCGTCGCGGCACTGGGGTTCTCGACCCTCTTTGGGCTGATCGACAGCGGCTCCGCCGCTCTGCCCTATCTGGTGCTCCGCGGGGTGAACCTCGGCCTGAGCATCTTCATGGTGCTGGCGGCGCTCTCGGTGACCACCGAGTACCGCTTCGGCACGATCCGCAACACGTTCCTTGCGATCCCCCGGCGGCCGGCGGTGCTGTTCGCGAAGACCGCGCTGCTCGCGCTGATCGGCGCTGTCGTCGGGTTGCTCGCCGCGTTCGGTGCCTTCTACCTGGCGAAGCTGCTGGCCACGGATCCACCGGTGCCGCTGGAACTGACGACCGCCGACGACTGGCGCCAGGTCGCCGGCTACGGGGCCCTGTTCGCGATCGCCGGGGTGATCGCCGTCGCGGTGGGCACGATCGTGCGGCAGTCCGCCGGCGCCATCGCGATCCTGCTGCTCTGGCCCATCGTTCTGGAACCGCTGATCGGGGTCATCCCCACGGTGGGCAAGGCCGGACCGTGGCTGCCGTTCACGGCCGGCGACCGCTTCGTCACGCCGACCACGGGGATCAGCAACCTGTTCCAGCCCACGGAGGGGCCGACACCTGTGCAGGGCCTGCTGGTCTTCGCCGGCACGGCCGTGTTGCTCTGGCTGATCGCGCTGGTGCTGTTGCAGCGGAGGGACGCCTGATGGGTGAACTACGGGACCGGTTCGGGTCCGCCCGCCATCCGGACCGGGCGGTAGAGCACAGCCGCCCGCCCGGCGCCGACGATGCCACCGTCGACGCCGTCGGTAAGATCTCGGCCGCGTTCGAGGTGGTGGAGAACGCGCGTGGCCTGCTGTACGAGTTCCACCGGATGTCCGGTGAGGCCGATCTCGCGCTCCAGGAGGCGCTTGCCGCGCTGCGCGAGGCCGGCCATCGGGAACTCGCCACCGAGATCGACGACGTCTTGGTGGGACGGGACGTCGTCGGTGACATGTGGACCTTCCAGATCGTCGAGTCCTACGACGAGCAGTACTGGAGAGCGTTCCAGGCGGTCGACGAACTGGTCCGCCAGCAGTTGTCGGGTGGGTCGAAGCATGTCTTCGAGGCGGAGATGAAACAGCGCGAGCAGACCGAGGGCGCCTCCTGAGGGTTGGGTGCGCCCCTCCCCTCCGGTCGCAAGTACCGTGCTCGTCATGCCGGAATCTTCGATCGCCACCGCACCGGTCGATGAGGCGCCTGTCGGTACCGCTCCGGTGGACACCGCTCCGATGGTTGCTGCCGGCAGCACTGAAGGCCGTACCGTCCACAGCATGTCGGAATCCCGGATCGTGACGAGCGAGGCGGCCGACGGCCTGCCTGCGCACTTCCGCCGGGTCGTCAGCTTCCACCCGCGGGGCGGCAGGCTCAACGCGGTCCAGCGGAAGGCCTTCGAGACACACGCCGACCGCTGGTATCTCGAGGCGGCGGAGCTCACCGAGCCGATCGACGGCAACGCCCTGTTCAGCCGGCGGGCGGGGCTCGTGCTGGAGATCGGGTCCGGCATGGGCGAGGCCACCGTCGGGATGGCCGCGGCCCGCCCCGACCTGAACCTGCTCGCTGTCGAGGTCTACAAGCCCGGAGTTGCTCAGACGCTGCACCACCTGAGCCGTGCGGGCCTGCAGAACGTGCGGGTCCTGCGGGGCGACGGCGTGCAGGTGCTGACGGATCTCGTCACGCCCGGGAGCCTTGCCGAGGTGTGGCTGTTCTTCCCGGACCCGTGGCCGAAGACGAAACACCTCAAGCGCCGGCTGGTGACCCCGGACTTCGCGGCCCTCGTCGCCTCACGGCTGCGGCGCGGCGGCACCTTCCGGCTGGCCACCGACTGGGCGCCGTACGCGGAGAGCATGCTGGCGGCCTGCACAGCGACCAAGGGTCTGCGGAACGCCCACGCCGGCTGGGCTCCGCGACCCGACTTCCGGCCCAGGACCCGCTTCGAGCGGCGCGGGATTGCGGCCGGGCACGACATCTACGACCTCGAGTTCACCCGGCGGTAGCCCGGACGGGAGTGACCGCAATCGGCGCTGCTACCCGGCCAGGTAGACCCGCTCGGCCGTGTCGGCGAGATAGTTCTGGACCGCGGCCGGTTCGAGGCCCCTGGCCAGCGGCCAGCCTGTCGCTTCCAGCACGATCGGCACCTCACTTCAGTCCGGTCGGGTCAGGAAATGTGCGTGCGCGTCGATGACGACGGAATCCGGCCGATGTGCGGCTGAGCCGTCCGCTTGCATCGTGCATTCTCCATTTCCGCCGGCCTGCGATTCCTGTGGCGGAATGAACAGTGACGCCGGTTCTGTTGTCTGCCCGGTGAACAAGCGGTGGCCGGCTGCTGTCAGCTGTCATCTGCCCACCGGCCAAGGCTGATTCGGTCCGTAGCGTGATCCGGGTGCCCCTGGACAACGCGACCACACGCATCTACCGGCGCACCGACTCCGGCACGCTGATCGGATTGCTCCCCGAATTGCGCCGGCTGGCCAAGGCCGCACTCAAGGAACGGGATCGGGTCGTGAACGCTGATGGAGAGGTCGACGCCCAGTACGCCGCCGACCTCGCCGCCTACGCTGCCGCGACCCTCGAGCGCGAGGCGTGGATCCGAACAGAACTGAAGGAGCGCCTGCTGCTGCCGGTCTGGCCCGGTGAGGGCAGGACCTTCGAGAACGACGGGTGATCACCCGACGGGCGCCAAGATGACGAGCCGCATGAACGATCAGCCGCCACTTCCCCGGACGAACTCGTCGCCACCGCCGACGAACGGCAGACCATATCCACGATGCTCGACCGGCACCGCTCCGTTGTCGTCAAGAAGGCCTCGGGTGTCGACGATGCCCGGCACGTCGGTCACATGGACCGAGATCGAACCGCTGGCCGGCCTGCGGGTGAGCCGGTACCGCTACCCGGCGGTGCCGAGGTCGACGATGGCCGCGACCGGTCCGCCGCCGTCCGGTCCCTGATGCGCGGCGGAGACCGACACGAACGCCGCCGGATCGCCGGTGACCGCGGCGGTCACCCCGCCGACGCAGGCCTTGATCTGCCGGTGCCAGTGGACGTCGGAATCGTCGAGCATCGCGTTGCGCCGGCCGCGGACCTGACCGTCCCGCGACGCCTCGCACTTCAGGAAGACGTTGACCAGCCTGCCGTCCAGGTCGGCGGTACGCGGGCGCTCGGGCAGATCGAGACCCGCATTGCGGATCGCCTCCCAGATGCCGTCCGCGTCCAGTGCGTCCTTCATCACCGCATGGCCGATCCGGTAGCGGCCGCCGATGCCCGTCGCGTTGCCGACGACGACCACCTGCGCCCTGTCGAGTTCCACGCCCGACGAGCAGGACGCAACGGCCGAGTAGAGGGACCGGTCGTGCATGACGTCGGCATCGGTCGGCATCTCGATCTCGCCGAGCGCGACCGCGACACCCAGTGCGGTGCAGCCGTTGGACAGATCCATGGATTCGTGGGTGTGCTCGGTCCACACCGACTGCCCCCGTGATGTGGCGTCCCGGATGGTGGTGATGGTGAGCAGCGGCGTCTTCGTCTGGACGTAGTGCACGTCCGCAGGATCGGTGATCCCGGCCCGTTCCATCGCGACCCGGACGGCGGCGGCCACCTTCGTGATCATCGCGACCCGGCCGATGTTCTCGGGCAGCAGCGTGTCGCTCATGGCGAACCCGACCGTCAGCCGCGGTTCGTCGGAGGCTGGAACGCTACTGGCCGGCACCGTCGCGAACACGGTCGCGTGCGGCGACAGCACGCCGTCGGTCCCGCCGGACCAGACGATCGGGATCTGGGCGACGTCATCGGCGGAGCGGGTGCCCTTTGCGGCGATCACCTCGCGGAACGCCCGGTCGGCGATGATCCGGGTGTAGTCGTTGACCCCGCCGTTGCCCTCGGTCTTGCCGATGACCGCGACGATCCGGTCGGCGTCGAGCACCCCTGTGTCGATCAGGGCGCTCAGTTCGCTGGCGTCGGACACGCTGTGCAGCGGGATCTTGCGGACCTCGATCGGCTCCGGCACGGTGATCTCCTTCTTCTCGGCCTGGCAGTGACCGTACCGACCGGATCAGGCCGACCGACGCTTCAGGTCGACCGCGGAGAGCCGCGCGGATTCGCGCACGCGCCTAATTCGTCCGTTTCGCCGGACGTGAGTTCGCTCACCCGCGAATGTGCGGGCAGTGCTCGCGCTCAATCGCTTGCACCGTCAACCACAATTCTTTGACCATTTCTTTACTCGCGGGAGTTCCGCGCGCGCGACCACCGACTGCGGCAAAGAGACTGGCGCCGAGAGTGTGTGGGTACTGCAGGCAAGTACAGGAAGGCGGGTTAGGTCTTTCGCACAACAAGATGCGGCACTCCGACCGGTCGGCGGAGAACGCATCGCGAAGTGACTGCAGGCCGTGTACCGAAATGGTCAAAGCTGTTACGGAAAAATGGTTTCTCCTGCGATAATCGTCGTTGTGACGACTCCCGATAGACCCACTGTGACCTCGATGCGGGTGGTCCGCTGGTGGGACTCCCTCCCCCGTGCGACCCGCATCGTGATGGTGGTGCTGCCGGTCACCGTCGCCGCATTCGCCTCGTGGGTGTTCGGCGAGATCATGGGACAGCACCACTCGCAGTTCGACCTTCGGCTGTACTACGACGCGATCAACTACTGGCAGTCCGGGCACGACCTGTTCTCGTACGCCCAGCCGGACGCCGTCAACATCTCCCTCGGCTTCACCTATCCGCCGGTGGCCGCCCTGTTCATGTGGCCGATGTCGCTGCTCGCCTATCCCGTCGTGCTGGTCATCTCGCTGGCCGCCATCCTGGGCTTCGGCGCCGTCTTCGTCTACCTCGTCCTGCGCGAGCGGCTTCGGCTGCCCAGGCCGCTGCTGTTCGCTGTGGCGGGGGTGGCCACCGCGTTCGCCTTCACTCTCGAGCCGTTCCGGCAGACGCTGTCCTTCGGGCAGATCAACATCTACCTCGGCGTGCTCGTCCTGGTCGATCTGCTGGTGCTCGCGCGCCGCGGCAGCAAGTGGACGGGGGTCGGGATCGGCCTTGCCACCGCGATCAAGCTGACCCCGGGGATCTTCATCGTGTACCTGCTGGTGGTCGGTCGATGGCGGGCGGCGGTCACCGCAATCGGAACCGTCATTGCGGCCAACCTGGTCAGCGCGGTGCTCGCACCGGTCGAGACCTGGCGCTACTTCACCTCGCTGCTGTTCGAGACCTCCAGGGTCGGCTTCATCGACACGACCATGAACCAGTCGGTCAACGGATTGCTCGCCCGGCTCGATGCGCCTCTCGCCCCCGGTCGGCTTCCCTGGTTGATCCTGGCCGGCTCACTCGCCGTGTTCGGGCTCTGGCGGGCCCGTCGCGCGGCCCTGGCCGGCGACGAACTGGCCGGGCTGACACTCGCCGGCATCGTCGGGGTGCTGGTGAGCCCGGTCAGCTGGGTGCACCACATCGTCTGGGTGTTCCCGGCGATGGTGCTGCTGGCCATCAGGCTGGTGTCGGGCATCCGGGCCCTCGCCGACGACAACAGCGGCTACAGCTCATCGGATCGTGCGCTGACCGGCCGGATCGCGGCGGTGGTCGGCTACTCGGTGCTGATGACGGCCGGGCTGGCGATCTGGTGCACGCCCACCGCGTCGCTGATGCATGTGCGCGACGGCGACTACGACGCCGGCGGCGCGGTGCTGGCGATCGCCGGAAGTGTTCAGCTGCTCTGGCTGATCGTGGCGCTTTTCGTGCTGCCGATCCATCACCGCGTGACGACACCGGCCGCGACCCTGACGTCGCCCCCTGCCCCCGCGCGGACGGCGAAGCCCGAGACCCCGGCGAAGATAGTGCTGCCGATCCAGCGGAGCAGCGAGCTGAACTGACGCGGCTCCTCCGTACGCGGGCGTCCACGAGACCGTCCGGCGGCAGAGTCCTTCGCTCCGCACAACACGCTGTGTCAGGCGGGGGATGGCGGGGAACTGGTCCGAGGGTAAAGAGCCCATGACGGACTGGAGATTCCTATGACGTTGCCCAAGTACACCGTTCCCTCGCTGACTGTCGAAGAGGGCGCCGAGGTTGCCGGCGTGCTGCAGGACCGGCTCAACGCGTTGAACGACCTTTCCCTCACGCTCAAGCACATTCACTGGAATGTGGTCGGGCCGCACTTCATCGCCGTGCATCAGATGCTGGATCCGCAGGTGGACGCGGTGCGCGCGATGGCGGACGAGGCCGCCGAACGGATCGCCACGCTGGGCGCAGCACCCGTCGGTACACCCGGTGCCCTCGTCAAGCAGCGTTCGTGGGACGACTACTCGGTCGGCCGGGACGACGCCATTGCGCATCTCGGGGCCCTCGATCTCGTGTACCAGGGCGTCATCACCGATCACCGGGACGGCGCCGAGAAGGTCGAGGAGTCCGACCCGGTCACCAATGACCTGCTGATCGGCCAGCTGCGGCAGCTGGAGCTGTTCCACTGGTTCGTCCGGGCGCACCTGGAGTCGTCCTCGGGCAGCCTGTCCACCAACGGGTCCTCGACCGAGAAGTCGGCCGCCAAGCGTGCGGACGCAGCGTCGAACTGACGAACGCGAACTGACCGGCAGCCGACCAGCCCTACCCCGATCGGCGCGCTCCTGATCCACCCACACCTGATGGACCCACATCTGATCGGCCCAGGGGCCGTGCCGGACCACCCGCCCGGAACATCGAGCTCGGCAGCGCGTGCTGCACCGCCTTCTCGGTGACCGAGGCGGCGTCCAGCACGGCCTGTAGGTCGATGCCGGTGTGCACGCCCGACTCGGACAACCAGTAGAGCAGTTCCTCCGTCGCGATGTTGCCGCTCGCACCCGGCGCGAACGGACAACCGCCGAGGCCACCGACGGAGGCGTCGAGTTGGGTGACGCCGGCCAGCAACGCCGCCAATGCGTTCGCCTGGCCGGTGCCCCTGGTGTCGTGGAAGTGCACACCCAGATCCACGCCGGGGATGGCCGACCGCACTGCCCGGATCAATTCGGTGACCCGCCGGGGTGACGTGGTGCCGATGGTGTCGCCCAGGCACAGCCGGTCCGCCCCGAGGTCGACGGCACGACGCGCCACCGCCACCGTGCGCTCCGGTGGGGTCCTGCCGTCGAACGGACAGTCCCAGGCGACGGCGATCACCACCTCGCAACTGCCACCTGCCTGATGGGTGACGGCCGCAACGTCGGCGACCTGGGCCAGCGCCTCGTCACTGGTTCGGCCGACGTTGGCCAGGCTGTGACCGTCGGCCGCGGACACCACGTACTCGAGGTCCTTGAGCCCGGCTGCTACCGCCCGCCTCGCTCCGTTCGGACTCGCCACCAGGGCCGACCATGACACGTCCGGCCAGCGGTGCAACTCGCCGGCCACCCGCTCCGCGTCGGCCATCGCCGGCACCGCCCGGGGGGAGACGAACGCCGTCGCCTCGATCCGTCGGACCCCGGTCGTCGCGAGCGCGGCGATCATCGCCTGCTTGTCCTCCCAATCGAGCGGGTCCTCGAGTTGCAGGCCGTCACGCAGTCCCACCTCGCGGATGTCCACGGTGACCGGCAGATCAAGGATCGACGTCGATGTCATGCCCCAGATTGTGCTCGTGTCGCCACCTGCGTGTGCGGCCACACACAGGTTCTGCGGGGTGGCGGCGCATCGGGTACGTCGCGGCCATCACCCTGTGTGGGCGACGACGATAGGACCCGTCTGCGTGATAATTCCGGAATGGCCCTGCACACCGGCTCATCGCAGCCGCTCCGCGCCCATCATTCGAACCCGATCTACGGCCTGGCGAATCCGGCCATCGGCGACGAGGTCCACCTGCCGGAGATTGCCCTGGCCGACGAGCCGGTCCCCGCCGACATCGCCTACCAGTTGATCAAGGACGAGCTGTTGCTCGACGGCAGCGCCCGGCTGAACCTGGCCACGTTCGTCACCACCTGGATGGAACCGCAGGCATTGACGCTGATGTCGGACTGCGCGGACAAGAACATGATCGACAAGGACGAATACCCGCAGACCGCGGAGATCGAGCGGCGCTGTGTCGCAATCCTGGCGGACCTCTGGCACGCACCGTCGCCGGACGATGCCACCGGGTGCTCCACCACCGGTTCGAGCGAGGCCTGCATGCTGGCCGGGATGGCCCTCAAGCGGCGCTGGGAGAAGAAGGTACGGGACGCGGGGGGTGACCTGAACGTCCGCAAGCCGAACCTGGTGATGGGCGCCAATGTCCAGGTCTGCTGGGAAAAGTTCTGCCGGTACTGGGATGTCGAGCCGCGGACGGTACCGATGGAGGGTGAGGTCTTCCACCTCGAGCCGGCGGGCGCGATCGCCGCGTGTGACGAGAACACCATCGGTGTGGTGGCCATCCTCGGCTCCACCTTCGATGGCAGCTACGAACCGGTCGCCGAGATCTCCGCAGCCCTGGACGAGCTGGCGGCCGGTGGCGGTCCGGACATCCCTGTGCACGTCGACGGTGCGTCCGGCGGGATGATCGCGCCCTTCCTGGACCCCGATCTGTCGTGGGACTTCCGCCTTCCGCGGGTGTCGTCGATCAATACGTCCGGGCACAAGTACGGACTCGTGTATCCCGGTGTTGGGTGGGTGCTGTGGCGCGACAAGGACCATCTGCCGGAGGAGCTGATCTTCAACGTCAACTACCTCGGCGGCAACATGCCGACATTCGCGTTGAACTTCTCCCGTCCCGGCGCTGAGGTCGTCGCGCAGTATTACAACTTCTTCCGCCTGGGCCGCAAGGGTTTCACGGCGGTGCAGCAGGCGTCGCGGGATGTGGCGACAACGCTGTCGGAACGCATCGGGAACCTGCCGGAATTCCGGTTGATCACCAAGGGCGACGAACTGCCGGTTTTCGCCTTCACCACCTCCGACGCCGTCAAGGGCTGGGATGTCTTCGCGGTTTCCCGGCGCCTCCGCGAGCGCGGCTGGCAGGTTCCGGCCTACACGTTCCCGGAGGACCGCCAGGATCTGGCGGTCCTGCGGGTGGTGTGCCGCAACGGGTTCTCCCTCGACCTCGCCGATCTGTTCTTCAAGGACCTGCTGTCCGCAGTGGACAACCTGAACACCGAGGCAGGTGCTGCTGTGCTGAGCGGACCGTCCGGCTTCCGGCACTGACGCACGCCGGACGGGTTGCCGCCGTTGCGCGGTGCGGTGCTGGCCGCACCGAACAGCCCATAACGGCTCGCGAGGGACGGCATCGGACCGCACTGAATCGGTTTAGTTCCGGTGAACGAAAACTAACTTGGTCAGCCACTTCCGCAACCGCTCGAACGCTGCGTACGGTGCTGCTCACAGCCAGCACTCATGGCTTTCCCAAGTTGGACTCGTGCCAGGAGCACGACTCCGCTTCCCCAGCAGGAGGTTTCGTTTGCGTAAAATCGCGGCGGGATTCGTGGCCCTGACGCTTGCGTCCGGCGCCGCGCTCGCCTTCAACGGACCGGTGGCCGCCGTTCCGCCGGCCGACGTGCCGCCCATGGCCGGGTCACCCGAAACACAGGCCGTGCTGGACGAACTTCCCAACCCGGCCGAGGACAAGCGTCGCGCGCTGCGCGAGGCTGCCATCACCGGCGTCCTCAACGGTGAGCAGAAGACCCAGGTCATCAACGGCAGCACCGTCGCAAAGGTGGCCACCACCGAGGAGCCGGCCACGGCGTCGGTGAACGGCAAGCTGACCGCACGGGCGACCAAGAAGGACCAGTACGTCGAGCTCTCCAGGGAGACCACCGACAAGGTCTTCGTGATCCTCGCCGAGTTCGGCGACGAGCGGGCACCCAACTATCCCGATCAGGACACCGACCCGGACATCCCCGGACCGATCCGTTTCGACGGACCGCTGGTGAATGAGATCCCTGAACCCGACCGAACTGTCGACAACTCCACGAAGTGGCAGGAGGACTTCAGCCAGTCCTACTTCGAGCAGCTGTACTTCGGCAGCGGCCGGGGCGTCGAGTCGCTCAAGACCTACTACGAGCGCCAGTCCTCCGGGCGGTACTCCGTGGAAGGCGAGGTCAGCGACTGGGTCAAGGTCAGGTACAACGAGGCCCGCTACGGCCGGTCAGACGGCTACCCGTGCGCGAGCAATGTCTGCAGCAACACCTGGGCGCTGGTCAGGGACGCCGCGAACCAGTGGGTCGCCGACCAGGAAGCGGCTGGCCGCACGGACGCCGAGATCACTGCCGACCTGCAGGAGTACGACAAGTGGGACCGTTACGACTACGACAACGACGGTAACTTCAACGAGTCCGACGGCTACATCGACCACTTCCAGATCGTGCACGCCGGCGGGGACCAGGCCGATGGCGATCCGATCCAGGGTGAGGACGCCATCTGGTCGCACCGCTGGAAGACCTACCAGGGAACGGGCGAGGGTCCGGCGGGCAACCCCGACGGTGGCAACCAGATCGGCGACACCGGCATCTGGATCGCCGACTACACAATTCAGCCCGAGAACGGTGGCCGCAGCGTCTTCTTCCACGAATACGGCCACGATCTGGGGCTGCCGGACGACTACGACACCGCCGGCGGTGTCGGCAATGCCAACGAGTTCTGGACGCTGATGGCGCAGAGCCGGTTGGCAGCCAAGAACGAGCCGTGGATCGGCGACCGCGCCGGCGACCTGGGCGCCTGGAACAAGCTGCAGCTCGGCTGGCTGGACTACGAGGTCAGGGTGGCCGGACAGCGGGAAACCATGGAACTGGGTCCGGAGGAGTACAACAGCAGCAAACCCCAGGCCCTGGTGGTGGTCCTCCCACAGAAGGAGGTCACGACCGACCTGGGCGCTCCGGCCGAGGGCACGAAGCAGTGGTGGTCAGGCGCCGGCGACGACCTGGACAACTCGATGTCCCGCGAGGTCACGCTGCCGGCCGGCGCTGCGTCGCTGAGTTTCCAGGCGAGGTGGAACATCGAGGATTGCGGTGACGATCCCTGTGATTACGCCTATGTCGAGGTGAACACCGGCGGACAATGGACAGCAGTTCCCGGCTCGATCACCAAGCCCGCCGAGGGCAACGGCATCGACGGGATCAGCGACGGCTGGGTGCCGGCCACCTTCGATCTCTCGGCGTACGCCGGCCAGACCATCGGCCTGCGGGTGCGGTACCTGAGCGATGGGGCAGTGCAGGGTCAGGACGAAGACGCGGTTTCGGGCATCTTCGTCGACGACATCACCCTGACCGCCGGCGGCCAGACCCTCCTCGAGGACGGGGCGGAGACGTCCCCGAACGGGTGGACGCTCGACGGGTTCAGTTCCGTTGCCGCCTCGTTCACGACCACGTACGACAACTACTACATCGCCGGGTACCGGACGTATGTCTCCTACGACAAGTACCTCAAGACCGGGCCCTACAACTTCGGCTTCGGACCGGCCAAGCCGGATCTGGTCGAGCGTTTCCCGTATCAGCAGGGTCTGTTGATCTCGTACTGGGATCTGTCCCAATCCGATAACAACGTCAGCCAGCACCCCGGTGAGGGCCGCAACCTGTACATCGATGCGCACCCGAAGACGCTGTACCGGATCGACGGACAGCCGTGGCGGACCCGCGTTCAGATCTATGACGCACCGTTCAGCAAGCGGAAGGCCGACTCGTTCACCCTGCACATCCAGGGTCGGCCGAGCTACATCCGCGGGCAGAACGCTCAACCGGTCTTCGACGACACCCGTAACTATTTCGACCCGGTGCAGCTCGACCACGGTGTGAAGGTGGCGAACGCCGGGGTGAAGATCACCGTTCTGTCCGAGAAGGGCACCTCCGCGCGGATCAGGCTCGGCACCTCGAACTGACCGAGTTTCCTGATGACGACGGCGCCCGGGTATTCACTCGGGCGCCGTTGTCGTGCAACCGATCCGCTCCGCACAACCGTCTGTGACAGGTGAGAGTGTCTCCGATCCATGAAATCCGTCTGCGGGCGGCGGCGATGATCGTCGCTGTCTGCTGCCTTGCCGGTTGCGCGGGCACAGGCGCCGACACCGCCACCCCGTCGACGACCTCCGGCCCGCCGGTCGGGGAGACATCATCGTCGAGCCCCGCCTCCTCGATCACGCTCTGGCCCGATCACCTCTGGCCCGATCACCTCTGGCCCGATCACCTCTGGCCCGATCACCTCTGGCACAGTTCCCGCTGACACGTCCACCACCGCACCCGGAGAGTCCACCCGCTCGACCGTCCCGCCGAGTGACGAGATCACCGGTGTCTGGGTGCTCGGCACGATCGGAACCGACAGCGCCGGGCCGTGTTACGAACTGCAGGCCGATGACGGGCGGGTCATCACGATGTACAGCAGCACGGCCGGGTCGCTGGCGTCAGGCGACCGGATCCGTGCCCGGCTGTTGACCCCCGTCAAGCCGATCTACTGCGGGTCCACCGAGGCACAGCGACTGGTGGAGACCAAACCCGCCGTGTGATCGCCCTACCACCGCCGCGGTACTGCGAAGTGTCACCACCGGTACGACGACCTGGACGCCCGAGAAGGGCAGCCTGAAACGGCAGCCTGACAACCGTCAGCGCATCCGTCGCGTCCAGGAGTCCTCCTTGATCGTCATCGATCACATCACCAAGCGATACGGCACCCAGACCGCCGTCGACGACCTGAGTTTCCAGGTCACCCCTGGTGTGGTGACCGGTTTCCTCGGTCCCAACGGCGCCGGTAAGTCGACCACGATGCGGATGATCGTCGGGTTGGACCGGCCGGACAGCGGACGGATCACCATCGACGGCCGCCGCTACGCCGAACACGCCGCGCCCATCCAGGAGGTCGGCGCATTGCTCGATGCGAAGGCCGTGCACCCGTCGAGGTCGGCGCGCAATCATCTGCTCGCGATGGCCGCCACCACCGGGGTGAGCAGCAAACGGGTCGACGAGGTGCTCGATCTTGTCGGGCTGACCGGTGTCGCCGGTCGGCGGGCCGGCGGCTTCTCACTGGGCATGTCGCAGAGACTGGGCATCGCCGGCGCGCTGCTCGCCGACCCTCAGATCCTGTTGTTCGACGAGCCGGTGAACGGCCTCGACCCCGAAGGAATCCTCTGGGTACGCGGGCTGCTGGCCAACCTGGCGGCGGAGGGTCGCACCGTGTTCGTGTCGTCCCACCTGATCACCGAACTGGGCGCGGTCGCCGAGCGGCTGGTGATCATCGGCCGCGGCAAACTGATCGCCGAGATTCCGATGTCGGCCCTCGGCGCCGGTGCCGAGCAGCAGTCGGTGCACGTTCGCTCGCCGCAGGCCGGCGAACTCGCCGACGCCGTCCGCGGGGAGCATGTCGCCGTGACGGTCGGCGCGGACCGGGATGTCCTCGAGATCACCGGTATGGACGCCCGCGAGATCGGCCGGCGGGCCGCCGCCGCCGCGGTGGTGCTCTACGAGCTGACCCCGCGGACCGTGTCGCTCGAGCAGGCCTTCATGGACCTGACCCGGGACGCCACCGAGTACACCAGCCACGGTGACGCTGCCGGCGTTCCCGCCCATGCTGCAACCACCGACAGGAGCGCCGCCTGATGCGCGTCGTCGACGAATCCACCTCCACAACCCTGACTGCGCAACCGGCTGTCCCGCCACCCCGGGCGGGAGCAACGGGACTGGCCGTCACCCAGCGCCGGGTGATCGTCTCGGAGTGGATCAAGCTCCGCTCCGTCCGTTCATGGGTGATCATGATCGCCGCCGCGGCCGCGCTGCTGGTCGCCTTCGGTGCACTTGCCGCGTCGGTCGCCTCCGGTGCCGTCACACCGGACGGTGGCAGCCCGCGCGGCGGTGGCGGTGGGGGCGGTCCGTTCGGCAGTGCCGATCCGACCGCCATCAGCCTCGCCGGCGTCACCCTCGGGCAGTTGATCGTCGGGATCCTGGGCGTGCTGTTCATCAGCAACGAGTACGCGAACGGCATGATCCGCAGCACCTTTGCCGCCGTCCCGCGGCGGCTGCCGGTGTTGTGGGCGAAGGCGATCGTGCTCGGCGCCGTCCTCGCGCTGGTGATGGTGCTCGCCTCCGTCGCCGCCTTCCTCGTCGGTCAGCAGTTGTTGGGCGACGGGCGGAGCACGACCCTGGCCGCTGACGGCGTCCTCCGGGCGGTGATCGGATCAGGGCTCTACCTGGCCGGTATCGGAGTGCTCGGCATCGCGGTGGGTGCGCTCATGCGCAACACGGCGGGCGCCATCGCCGTCGTGGTTGCCTCCCTGCTGGTCATTCCCGGCCTGGCGTCCGTGGTGCTGCCGGACAGCTGGAACGACGCCATCACCCCGTACCTGCCGTCCAACGCCGGCTCCGCGTTCACCAGCGTCACGGCATCGGACAGCCTCCTCGGCGCGGGCGCGGGAGCCGCGGTGTTCGCCGGCTGGCTCATCGCGCTGCTGGCCGCTGCCGCAGTGCTGATCCGTCGCCGTGATGCCTGAGCCGCGGGATCGTAGGCTCGGGTGATGGTCGAGACGACGTCCCCGGTGGTCGTGCCGGGGTCGACCGTTGCCGGCGACGTCGCCGACTCCGGATCTGGATCCGGGTCGCGGTGGTGGCAGCCGAAGGGTGCACTCTTCCGCGGGCATCCTCTGCTGTTCGATGCCACCCTTGCCGTGGTGATCTTCGTCGTCAACGTCGGCGGGATGCTCTCGGCCCACCGCATGGGCGTGGACGATCCGCCCCCGGGGTGGGCGTGGGTGGTCGCTGCGATCGCTTGTGCGGCACTGCTGTTCAGGCGTGCGCACCCCTGGCCGGTCCTTTTTGTGACCACCGCCGGCTACCTTGCGCTGCAGGCATTCAGCCACGACATTCCGCCGTTGATCCTGGCGGTCGTCACGGCGCTGGTGACGATCACGTTGGCCGGTCAACGGGGAGCGGCGATCATCGCCGCGGGCGTGATCACCGTGCTGGCCCTGGCGATCGGCACAATTCTCGACGCCGAGTACTGGTCCCATCCGCGGCCGGTTGCGGTCGCGGCGATCTGCGCTCTGGCCATCGCGCTGGCCGATGCCGTGCGCAATCGGCGGGCCTACGTCGCCGCCGTCGAGGAGCGGGCGCGGCGCGCGGAGGAGTCCAGGGAGGAAGATGCCCGACGGCGGGTCGCCGACGAGCGACTCCGCATCGCGCGGGAACTGCACGACGTGCTCGCGCACCACATCGCGGTGATCAACGTGCAGGCCGGGGTCGCCGGCCACCTGCTCGACCGCAAGCCGGAACAGGCGCGGGAAGCGCTCGACCACGTCCGCGAGGCCGCGAGGTCGGTGCTGTCGGAGATGCAGGCCGTGGTCTCGGTGTTGCGCGAACCGGGAACCGCCGGCGACGAGCCCGCACCGCAGGAACCCGCGCCGAGCCTGGCCACCGTCGGCGAACTGCTCGACGGCTTCCGGTCGACCGGGCTGACCATCGATGTCGTGGTGAGCGGCGCGCCGGTGACACTTGCCGGTGCGGTCGACCTTGTCGCCTTTCGGGTGATCCAGGAGTCGCTCACCAACGTCCGCAAGCATGCCGGGAAGGCCGACGTCGTCGTCCGTTTCGACCACCGACCGGGATCACTGGAGCTGACGGTGACCGACACCGGTACCGGGCCGAACTCCGAGCGGGCCGGGCAGCGGGTCGGGACGACCGGCGGCTTCGGACTGCTGGGGATGCGCGAGCGGGTGGGCAGTGTCGGCGGTGACTTCACCGCCGGACCGACCGGTGCCGGCGGCTTCCGGGTGGCCGTCACCCTTCCGGTCGAGCCGTCATGACGTCCCTGCACCCGTCTCCCGAGGCGTTGCAGCCGACCCGCGTGCTGATCGCCGACGATCAGGCGCTGCTCCGGGCGGGATTCCGGGTGCTCATCGAGTCCGCCGATGACCTGCAGGTGGTCGGCGAGGCCACCACCGGGCAGCAGGCGCTGGACCGGGTCAGGGCCGGCGGTGTCGACGTGGTGCTGATGGACATCAGGATGCCGGAGATGGACGGGCTCGCGGCCACCCGGGCGATCACCGCCGATCCCGCGCTGCTCGGCGTGAAAGTGCTGGTGTTGACCACCTTCGAGCTCGACGAGTACGTGTTCCAGGCGCTGCGGTCGGGGGCCAGTGGGTTTCTCGGGAAAGGGGTCGGACCCGAGGAACTGCTCGACGCCATCCGGTTGATCGCCCGCGGCGAATCACTTCTGTCGCCACAGGCGACCCGCGCGCTGATCAGCACGTTCCTCGATCGCCCGCAGCGGTCGGACGTCGCCGCCGACAGGCGCCTGCAGGCCCTGACCCCGCGGGAGCTCGAGGTGCTGTCGCTGGTGGCGATGGGCCTGTCCAACGAGCAACTCGCGGAGCATCTGGTGGTGAGCCCGTTGACCGCGAAAACGCACGTGAATCGCGCGATGACGAAACTGGGCGCGCGTGACCGCGCCCAACTCGTGGTGATCGCCTACGAGACCGGGCTCGTGCGGCAGAACCCCACCTGATCGCCCACTGCTCTCGGCCCGGTGTCGGCAAAGGCTGCGCCCGCACCGCTTCGAGTGACGTTCCAGCAGGGCTTTGTGGCGTTGGGAGGCCGAAAATCCCTGCTGCTGTGGTTGTCGACGGCGTCCGGGCACGGGCGCGATCCAACCCGGCACGGCGTAGGGCAGTCCGACTCGGGCACGGCGTGGCCAAAGATTGGGCACGGGCCCCAATCCTGCGACCCCGAATTGCCGTCCGGACGTACCACCGCTGCGGTACCGCAAAGAGCCGACGCCGGGACGACGACGCAGGAGCCGTGATCCCGAAAGATCAACTCGGGGCAGCAGGGAGCGGAGAACCGGCATGGCGACATCGATGCGGAAAGGGTTCGGCATCCTCGCGACCGTGCTCGCCGTCGGTGTCGGCGTCGTCGCGGTCTGGGATCAGCTGCCGTCGATGCCCGCCATCCTCGAGGTCCTGTCGGCCGCCGACCCGCTCTGGTTGTCTCTGGCAGTTGCCGCGACTGTTGTTGCCATCGTTGCGTTCTCGTTCATCCAGCGCCGACTGGTGACCGACCTCGGCGGCCGATTGTCGCGGAGCCGATCCGTCGAGCTGACGTTGACCAGCGGCGCGATCTCGATGGCACTGCCTGCCGGGTCGGCGCTGGGCGCCGGCTACACCTACCGGCGACTGCGGGGAACCGGGCTGAGCTCCGACGAGGCGGGTGTCAGCATGGTCGGCTCGGCCGGTCTGCTCACCGGGACGCTCGTCGCGCTGTATCTCGCGCTGACCGGACCCACCCTTTTCCAGGAACTCACCGACCTGATCGGCCGGCACGCCACCGGGTTGCTGCTCCTGCTGGTTGTCGCGTTGATCGCGCTGCCCGTCCTCAGGGTGCGGCGGCCCCCGGCAACTCACCAATCGGCTGACGGCAGCGCAGTGCGCCGGCAAGCCGGCGCCCACCCGTCGTCGGCTGGCGTGGGTGCTGGGGCGGGCCGTACCGACACCGCCGCCGGTACTGGTACAGCTGCCCCGGACGCGGACGGTGTCGGCGCGCAGGTGGCGTCGCCATTTCGTCGCGCGTTGACGTCGGTGGTCGCCTTCACGCGGACGACCAGGGCAACGGCACGCTCGATCCCCCGGGCGACCTGGCGGTCCGGTGCTGCGCTGGCCGCCGTGAAGTGGGCAGCCGACTTCGCAGTCCTGGCCGGCGCGGTACTCGCCGTCGGCGGCGGGGTCGACCTGATCGCGATGGCCAGCGTCTACGTCGGGGTCCAGATCCTGCGTCAGGTGCCGTTGACCCCGGGCGGGGTCGGGATCGTCGAGGCGGCCCTGCTGGCGGGGCTGATCGCCGCGGGCGCACCGGCGGCGCCGGCGGCCGCCGCCGTGGTCATCTACCGCGGTTTGACGTTCTGGCTGGCACTCCTCGCCGGTGCCGTCACCGGCGTCGCATTCCGCAGTCCGGTAGGACGCGAGCTCGCCGGAGCCACCTCGTAGAAGATATTGCGAGGCATGAGAAGGACATGCAGGCGGCCAAGCCCCTCCCCGCTTCGTCAAGATCACCTCACCGTTGGTCGTGCGACTGGCCGGTCGACGCTGGTTCCCGCTGTGGGCAGTGGTGCGCCACCGCGGTCGGACCTCCGGTCGTGAGTACTGCATCCCGGTTGCCGTCGTGACCACCGAACTGGCCTTTCTCATCGGTCTGCCGTGCGTGCAGACCAACCGGGTGCGCAACGTCATGGCGGCGGGCGGCTGCGTGATCCGCTGGAAGGGCGTCGATCACACCGTCACCCGGCCCGCACTGGTGGCCCCGGCGGTTCCGGTCGCGGCGGCCGGTCCGGTCGGACGGCAGATCTTCAAGCGTGTTCCGGTTGACGCCTATCTCGAAATTGCAGCATTGATTCACTGGCTTACCGCGACGGGGCGTCAGCAACCGCAACCGCGACGATCATGGTCAGCCCCACCGGATGACGAGCAGAACACCTGCGGCGACAGTCATCGGTCCGCCAGGTCATCGTGCGTTGCTCTGCCGGTTGACCGGAACCAGTACTCGGTGATACAAAGTAGCGGTACTACGTCACACGATATAGCAGATCCGGTCACGTCGAGAGTGGGTGCATCGCTCTGGAAAACCTCACCGAGATGCTGAAGGGTGTGCTCGAGGGATGCGTGCTCGAGATCATCGGCCGGGGCGAGACATACGGCTACGAGATCGCCTCCTCCCTGCGTGCGCTCGGCTTCACCGATGTCGTCGAGGGCACCGTCTACACCATCCTTCTGCGGCTCGAGAAGAACGAGCTGGTCAGCATCGAGAAGAGACCGTCCACCATCGGGCCAACAAGGAAGTTCTATTCATTGAACGCCGCCGGCCGCGCAGAACTCGCAAGTTTCTGGACGAAGTGGGACTTCGTCTCACGAAAGATCGATGAGCTGAGAGGAGAGAACGCATGGAATTCCTGAAGAAGATCCTCGGGGACAAGAAGGAATGGCGAGCCATGGAGGCACGCGCCGAGGCGCTGCCCGGCGACTACCGGATCGTCTACGGCGAGATCAAGAAATATCTGTGGAAGTTCACGGCCGGCGACGGTATGGACACCATCGCGATCCTCAAGGACCTGCTCGACCTGTTCGAAACCGGCGCTGCCGATGGCAGGCGCGCGCTGGAGGTCACCGGTGAAGATGTCGCCGCATTCTGCGATGAACTGCTGCGCAACGCCAAGACCTACACCGAGAAATGGCACGACGCACTGAACCGCGACGTGATGGACAAGCTCCGGGAACAGGAGCAGAAGCCATGACGGACATTGCGATCGAGACGAAGGGACTGACGAAAGGCTTCGATCAGACGGCCGTCCTGAAAGGGGTCGACCTCCAGGTCCGGCGTGGCGAGATCTTCGCATTGCTGGGCTCCAACGGGGCCGGCAAGACGACAGCGATCAACATCCTGTCGACGCTGCTCGCGCCGGACGGCGGCAGTGTCACTGTCTGCGGCTTCGATACCCGGAGCGAGCCCGAGCAGGTCCGCGAGGTGATCAGCCTGACCGGCCAGTTCGCTGCCGTTGACGGTGTTCTCACCGGCCGGGAGAACATCGTTCTGATTGCCAGGTTGCGGGCGGTCGCCGATCCGACGCACGTTGCCGACAGCCTGTTACAGCAGTTCGGGTTGACCGACGCGGCCGACAAGCGCGTCGCCACCTACTCGGGCGGCATGGCCCGTCGACTCGACATCGCCATGAGTCTGGTCGGAACGCCCGAGGTCATCTTTCTCGACGAGCCGACGACCGGCCTCGACCCCGAGGGACGGCTCGAGGTATGGAGAACCATCACCGAACTCGCCGGCGCCGGCACGACGATCCTGCTGACAACGCAATACCTCGACGAGGCGGAACAACTCGCGGACCGGATAGCCATTTTGCAGGAGGGAAAGGTCATAGCCGAAGGGACTCTGGACGAACTCAAGAAACTCCTCCCGCCGACGAAAGTGGAATACGTCGAGAAACAACCGACGCTGGAAGAGATATTCCTCTCCATCGTCAGCAAGACCGGACAGAAGGTCACTCCATGAAACCCCTGAGGGACACGGTCACCCTGTTCGGACGCTCCATGCGGCACATCCGTCGCAGTCCCGACACGATCATCACCGTCGCCATCGTCCCCATCTTCCTCATGCTGTTGTTCGTCTACGTCTTCGGCGGGGCGATCGGCTCAGGCACCGACAACTACGTGAACTATCTGCTTCCCGGCATCCTGCTGATCGCGATTGCCAGTGGTGTCTCCTACACCGCCGTGCGAATCTTCACCGACACGCAGCAGGGAATAGTATCGCGGTTCACTTCGATGCCCGTCTCGCGTTCAGCCGTGCTGTGGGGACATGTGCTGACGTCCCTTGTCTCCAACGCCATCTCGGTGGGCGTGATCATCGTCGTCGCGCTCGTCATGGGCTTTCGGTCCGGCGCAGACCTGGCGGAGTGGCTCGCAGCGGCCGGCATCCTGGCACTGTTCACCCTTGCTCTGACCTGGCTGGCGGTCATTCCCGGGCTGACGGCAAAGACGGTGGACGGGGCCTCCGCGTTCGCCTACCCGCTGATCTTCCTGCCCTTCATCTCCTCCGCATTCGTGCCCACCGACACCATGCCGACCCCGGTCCGTGTTTTCGCCGAGAACCAGCCGGTCACCGCTATTGTCGAGGCGGTTCGGTCCCTGCTGGACGGTCGGCCGGTCGGCTCCGACATCTGGATCGCTCTCGGCTGGTGCACGGGTCTGGCGATCATCGGTTACCTCCTCGCGATGCGGGTCTACCGTCGAGTGCCCGGCGCCCGGCGCGCTGTCCTGGTCTGACCGCGAAAGTCAGTCCCGCCAGTCGATGAGGTCCAAGTCCCGTTGCAACGCAGCACCCCGAACCGGGTTCACGGCCTTCACCCAGGAGACCCGGCCCAACAGATGAGACCGGAAGTCGCTCAGCCCTTGTCGATTGGCCACGTCAGGCCCAAGGGTGCGGCACTGGTGGAGAATTGCCTTCAGGCGGTCGACGTCCGGACGGGCGATGTTCGGCCTGTCGTTGACCACGATCCCGGTGACCGCCTGCCGCTGAGAGGATCTGCGGGTTCGCGTCTTCGCCGGATTGATCGTGAAACCCGAGTCGCCCACGATTCTTGCCACCCCCGCGGTGAAGGCCCCGGATCGGCGGGCCAGCTCGGCACCCCCGGAGAAGGACAGGTCGTCGGCGTACCGGGTGTAACAGGCGCCGGACGTGCCGGCGTAGGCGGCCAGCCGACGATCCAGTGCGAACGCCACCAGGTTGGCCAGCTGGGGTGAGGTCGGTGCCCCCTGTGGAAGGTGCGGCGCTGCCAACCGCCTTCGCAGCCGGAAGTCCCGCCCTCCGTCGGGTCCATCCGGCATCCCGCGAAGCGCGGAAACCGGTGTTGCATGGGTCGCCAGCCCGGCGAGCAGATGCGCGACCGGCTCCGGATAACCCGCGGACCGCAGCACACCCCAGATCCGGCCCGCGCTGATGGCGGCGAAGAAGTGTTCGAGGTCGAGGGTGATGACAACCTCGGCACCGACATGGAGCGCCGCACCCGTACGGGCGGATCGGCCCGGGACGAACCCGTGCGCGGCCGGGTGCACGGGGATCGGCGACAGCAGTTCATCGAGAACCGCCCGCTGCACCGTCTTCAGGCGATCCTTCGGTGCTTCGAGCAGCCGTCCACCGGTCGGCCGCGCGACCCACCGGTAGCGATAGTGCGCGATCCGCTCCGAGCCGGCGCGCCGGGCGATCAGCCGGGTGTCGGCCAGGCTCACCAGCTCATCGATGCTGATGCCCAGCCGATCTGCGAGCCGGCCGGCGTCGTCGACGACAGGGGTATGGAACGGCCGGCGGACGGCGGTCGTTGTGCTGGTCAGCCGTACCGCGATGCGGGGCAACGGGCCCGCGGCAACGCCCCGCTCGAAAGCGCTGCAGCGCAGCACGAACTCCTGTAGCTCCCGCGGTCGATCCGACGGCGGACGCAGGTAGGCGGTCGTCACCTCAGCTGCCAGCGCTTCCACCCACGCTCGGCGGCGGCCGATCACCCGGCGGGTTCGGTACCGAATCGGACCGAGCTCCCACCTCCCGGCGAGCATGGCGTCCGCCAGCGCACCGGCGAGTTGCCGACGATCGGTCATCAGCGGTCACGCTCCGGGTCACAGCTCGCGCGGAGCGAGCCGCGGAGCGGTGGGCTGCGGCGGTGGTGTGCGACCTTTCCTGCTGGGCGGGCACGTGCATGCGCGGAGCGCGTCATCGTGCCTGCATGGTGGTGCTCACTGTGGTGCTCGCACCCCGGGGGAGCCCCGGAGAGTCCGGACCGTTGCCGGCCGGCTTTCTCGCCACCACCGCCGCATCGGCCAACCCTCTCACAGCGGTTCCCGGTGGTGCCCGACGTCCGGCCGCCCGAGGTCAGAGCCGGTCGACATCGGCGAAGCCCCGCCCGTCGGCCAGCTTCGGGTACCCCGGCCCGCGGTCGAAGAACGGCGCGTCGGCCGGGACGTCGGCCGCCATCAGGCCCCGGGCCGCCGTCGTTCCCTCCAGGTCGACCAGGTACTCGCCCGGTTCGCCGTCGACCACCACGCCGTAGTCGGTGAGCGCGCCGTCGGCGGACACCTTGCCCCACAGCACATCCCGCAGGACCAGCTCCGGCGGCCGGGTCAGTGGATCGCCCCACCCGCCGCCGCCGGTGGTCCGGATCCGGATCACCTCTCCGGCCGCCACCGGCTCGGCATCGGCCAGCGCGTCCACCTCGCGTTCGTTCGGCCCGCCGGGGTCGATGGTGACGTTGAACGACTTCCCCGCCCGCCCGCCGTTGACCCCCCAGCAGGCAAGGATCGAGCGGTCGGCGATCGACATGAAGTGGGCGTCGACGAGCATCCGGATGTGCTTGTCGTACCCGAGTCCACCGCGGTGGTACCCCGGCCCGCCTGAATCCACCGCGAGTCCCAGTCGCTCGACGAGGAAAGGAAAACGCGCCTCGGTGAACTCGCTCGGCAGGTTCCGCGAATCGGGGACGACGTGAATGGTGTCCTCGCCGTCCGCGTAGTACCGGCCACCGGAACCGCCGCCCAGCACCTCGCGCATCAGGTACGGCCGGCCGTCCAGATCGGTGCCGTACACGCCGGTGTAGCGGATCGTCTCCTGATCGGCCGGCATCCGGCCATCGACCGCCTTGGCCAGCACGCCGGCCAACACACCGAGCAACCGCAGAATGACGAACGTCCGGGCATTGGTCGGCGCCGGGAACACCGGGGTGAGCAAGGTTCCCGGTGCCGGGAAACGCATCTCGATCAACGGGACGACGCCCTCGTTGACCTCCAGTTCGGCCATCCGCTCGGGGGTATCGGCGAGATTGCGCAGGATGGGTGCCAGCCATTTCGCCAGGAAGACGCCGTCGGAATAGTCGGCGCAATGATTGATCGGTCCCTTCGCCTGCGGGGAGGTCCCGGTGAAATCGAGGACGATCCGGCCGTCGGTCACCCCGTCGCCGGCGGACAGTTTGGTCAGGGTGATTCTCTGGGCGTGCAACCGCGGCGGGTCCACGCCGTCGTGCTCGGCGTAGTCCTCCCAGACGTACTCGCCGTCCGGGATCTTCGAGAGCAGCTCCGTTCGGTAGGTCCTCGTGGTTGCGTCCAGGATGGCGTCGAACGCCGCCTCGATCTTCTCCCGGCCGTACCGCTCGAACAGCTCGGCGAGCCGCCTGGCACCCATCAGGCAGGCGGAGCACTCTGCGTCGAGGTCGGCGGCCAGCGACTCCGGCATCCGTGAATTGCGGGTCATGATCCGGAGTGCGGCGTCGTTGGGCACGCCGGCCGCCCACAGCTTGATGGGCGGCACCATCAGGCCCTCTTCGAACACGCTGGTGGCGTTCGACGGCATGGAACCCGGCACGGTACCGCCGATGTCGTCGTGGTGGCCGAACGCCTGCACGAAGGCCACGACCTCACCGTGGTGGAAGACGGGGACGGTGACGCAGAGATCAGGCAGGTGACCGATTCCGCCCTCGGAGAGATAGACATCGTTGTGGAAGTAGACGTCACCGGCCGCCATCTGAGCGATCGGATGGTCCCGAACGACGGGCTGTACCAGTGCCGAATAGGACCGGCCGGTCAGCTTGCGCATCCGGACGTCATGGATGCCGGCCCGGAAATCGTGGGCGTCCCTGATCATCGGCGAGCGCGCCGTGCGACCGATCGCCGTCTCCACCTCGGCCTCGACCGAAGCCAGTGTGCCGGAGACGATCTCGACCAGGATCGGGTCGATCATCGGGAGCCTCCCGGGCCGGACACCAGCAGGTTCCCGTAGCGGTCGACGCCGCAGGTGTAGTCGGGCGGAAGGGGAACCGTCGCGCCGAACTCCTGCACGACCGCCGGCCCGGTGAAGGTGTCACCGAAACCGAGCCCCGTCCGGTCGTAGACCACCGCCTCCTGCCATTGGCCGAAATGCACCGGTCGGGTGCCCAGCTCGGCACCGTCGGATCCGACTCCGGGCGGGATCTCGGGGATCCGGGGTCGCCGGATCGGCCCGATACCGCTGGTTCGCAGGTTCACCCACTCAACCGGCTGATCCGGCCGCTGCCGGAAGTCGTACCCGTACAGCGAGCGGTGCGCGTCGTGGAATCGCTCGACGACGAGATCCGCCCAGTTGCGGGTGATCTCACCGTCCGGGCACGGCACCCGCACCTCGAAGGCCTGCCCGAAGTACCGCAGGTCGGCAGACCGTTCGACGCGCTGGTCGCCACGTGCAAAGCCCTCGGCCGACAGCGCCTGCCGCGCGTCACGTGCGAGGTCGCCGAACGCCGCCCGCATCAGGTCGAGGTCGAGGTCCCGGTCGGCGGTGACCGCGGTTCGTACGCCGTCGTTGCGGACGTCCACGGTGAGCAGCCCGTACGCCGAGACATTGCCCGGGTTGGGCGGCACCAGAACCCGGCTGATGCCGAGGATGTCCATCAATCGGCAGGCCAGCAGCGACCCCGAGCCGCCGAAGGTGACCAGCGGGAAGTCCCGGACGTCGAGCCCGCGTTTGGTGGTGATCCGGCGCAGCGCATTGGCCTGGTTCCACGCGGAGATCTCCAGGATGCCGGCTGCGGCCTCCTCGATGGACAATCCCAGCGGCTCCGCGACCGTCGCGACAGCCGTTGTGGCCGCGCCCTTGTCGAGCGGGATCTCGCCGCCCAACAGGTGGGGAGGGATCCGTCCGAGCAGCAGATGCGCGTCGGTGACGGTCGGCTCGCTGCCGCCGTCGGGGTAACACGCTGGGCCGGGATGCGCACCAGCCGATCTCGGACCGACCTTGAGCGTTCCCTCGACGGAGATCCAGGCGACCGAGCCGCCGCCCGCGCCGACGGTGACCACGTCGATCATCGGGATCTTCGCGGGGAACGGGCCGACCGCGCCCTCGGTGGTCAGCGACGGCTGACCGTTCATGATGACGGTGACATCTGTCGAGGTGCCGCCGCCGTCGCAGGTCAGCACCGCGTCGTAGCCGGCACCGGCGGCGATCGTTGCCGCACCCAGCGCACCCGCCGCCGGCCCGGAGAGCACCGTGCTGATGGGGCGGCGGACGACATGCCCGGCGGACAGCACCCCACCGTTGGACTGCATGATCGAGAACGGGATCGACCGGTCGTTGTCCAACTCGGTCAGCCGCCTGGCGATGCCCGAGACATACCGTGCGACAGTCGGTTTCACCGCCGCGTCGATCAGGGTGGTCATCGCCCGTTCGTACTCGCGGTACTCCGGCAGCACCTCGCTGGACAACGACACGACCGCCTCGGGGTACTCCCGCGCGAGGACATCGGCCATCGCCTGCTCGTGGGCGTCGTTGGCGTAGGAATGCAGGAAGCAGACGGCGATGGTGCTGACTCCGCGGGATCGGAAGAAGTGGACGGCTTCCGTAGCTGCTGCCGGGTCGAACGGCCGGAGCTCACGACCGCGGAAGTCCATCCGACCGCCGACCGTTCGCACCAAATCCGCCGGCACGATGCGATCGGGCTTGACCCAGAAATAGGAATTGCCGTAGCCGTCGGGCACGGACTGCCGGGCGATCTCCAGCATCGCCTCGTAGCCGGTACTGGTGATGAAGCCCAACGCACCTGCCTTGCCCTGGAGCAATTGGTTCGTCGCGACCGTCGTGCCGTGCAAGATCGACTCGATGTCGGCAGGCACACCTCCTGCCTGCCGCAGGATCCTCTCGACGCCCGTGATGAATCCGTCGGCCGGGTCCGTGGGGGTCGACGGAGTTTTCGTCGTGCTGACCGACCCGGTACGAGTATCGACGGCGACGACATCGGTGAACGTCCCGCCGGTGTCCACCCCGATCCGGAGATGCGTCATCGCGTCATGATGGCAGCCGGAAACACAGCCACCCGTGCCGGGCGATCATCCGCGAAGTCGGTGCCGCCGCGCCGGCCCTGGGAGGTTACTGGTCGTGCCGGTCGTACCGGGGAACTGCGTCCTCGCTGGTCTCGCCGTGAGCCTGCACGTCGTGCCGGTCGAAGCTGCCGATTTCTTCTTCCCGCTCCGCGTGCGGGGTCTGCTCGTCGTGCTCGTCGAAGCTGCCGACGTGTTCGCGGCGCTCCTCGTGCGGAGTGTCGATGTCGTGGCGGTCGAAGCTGCCGACCTCCTCGGTTCCCCTGGTTCGGTCGGACTGGTTGCTGTCATCTGCGCCGATGTCGCTCATCTCCGAAGGGTAACCCGATCGGACGCGCGCCGAACCTCGAGTGTTGGACGACCGCTGCGGGATGCGGCAAACGGCGTAACATCCGCCCTGAGGTCGGCAGCGGCGCAGTTCGGTGTGGCCGTTCCGCTGCTGGTGCCGACCATTGTCAACACCCCTGGAGGTGGCGATGATGACCGGCTCGGATCCGTACTGCGTTGGTTCCGGAGATGGCCCGGATCCGCTCCTGCTGTTGTGGGACGGGGTCCGTTACCTGGCGTGGTGGCTGATGGCCGGTCTGGTCGTCACCGGTTCGTGGTGGTTCTCCGGGTACCGGAGCTGCGCCACCGACTGGCTCAAGGCCGGCCCCCCGCGGCGCGGCCGCGCAGTGCGCAGCGATCCGGTCGCCAAAGATCCGGTCGCCACGGACCCGGTCGCGCGGGAGGCGGTCGAGGGCATCGCGGCTCTGGAGGCCTATCTCGATTCGTTCGCCCCGGGACAGGGTCAGGTCAAATAGCGGTAGGCCGCCGAACCGGGGAGGATCCGCTCCACCTCCATCGGCGCGGCTGCCATCCTCTTCAGCAGTGCGCCGAGCCCGTCGGCCGCGCCGATCTCGATGCCCACCAGGGCGGGACCGGTCTCCCGGTTGTTGCGTTTGACGTACTCGAACAGCGTGATGTCGTCGTCAGGCCCGAGCACCTCGTCGAGAAATCGGCGCAGCGCCCCCGGCTCCTGCGGGAAGTCGACCAGGAAATAGTGCTTGAGCCCCCGGTGCACCAGCGAGCGCTCGAGAATCTCGCCGTAGCGCGAGACGTCGTTGTTGCCGCCCGACACCATCGCCACCACTGTGGATCCCGGTGTCAGCTCGAGCTGGGTCAGTGCTGCGACCGCGAGCGCCCCCGCAGGTTCGGCGACGATCCCCTCGTTCTGGTACAGCCGAAGCATCTCGGTGCAGATGGCACCCTCGTCGACCGCGACGACCCGGACAGAAGCGCCGGACACGATCCGGTACGGAATGGAACCGACCTGACGAACGGCGGCCCCGTCGACGAACGGGTCCATGCCGTCCAGCCGCACCGGGCCGCCCGCTTCGAGAGCGGCCAGCATCGACGGCGCACCCGCCGGCTCGGCCCCGATCACCGTCACCCAAGGAGCTCGCTCCTGGAGGTAGGCGATCACGCCGCCGAGCAGCCCACCGCCACCGACCGGAACGATCATCACGTCGGGTGCACGGCCGAGCTGCTGTAGCAGCTCCCGGACCACCGTGCCCTGCCCGGCGATGGTCCGTGCGTCGTCGAAGGGCGACACCAGCACGGCACCGGTCTGCTCGGCGTACTCCGCCGCGGCAACGGCTGCGTCGTCGAAGGTGTCGCCGGTGAGGACGAGTTCGACGGTGCCCGCCCCGTGGGTCAGGATCCGGTCGCGCTTCTGCCGTGGGGTGGTGTTCGGCAGGTAGATCCGGCCCCGGATGGCGAGCTCGCGGCAGGCGAAGGCAACGCCCTGCGCGTGGTTACCGGCACTCGCGCAGACGATCCCGGCCGCCCGCTGCGATTCGTCGAGCTGGGCCATCAGGTTGAACGCGCCCCGCACCTTGTAGGACCGGACCACCTGCAGGTCCTCGCGCTTGAGCAGCACTTTCGTCGAGGTCTCGTCCGACAGCCGACGGCACTCCTCCAGCGGGGTCAGCGCCGCGATGCCGGAGATCCGGCGGGCCGCGGCGTCGATGTCGGCGGCCGTCACCGGCCGGTCGTCGCCACCGGATCTCTTGGTGCGGGATCTCCTGGTGGGGGATCGCGGGGTGTCGGACACAACACCGATCTTGTCACCCCGTCGCGGTAGGTTCGAAGCGTGCTTGCTGCAATGCGCCAGGCCAGAATCCTCGACGAGGTCCGCCGGACCGGCGGGGCCAGAGTCGCGCACCTGACCGCCCTGCTGGGCGTCTCGGACATGACGGTGCGCCGCGATCTGGAGGCCCTGGACCGCAAGGGACTGCTGTCGAAGGTGCACGGCGGGGCCACCGCGATGGACACGGCCAGCGCCATCGAGCCCGGCTTCGAGGTGACCAGCCAGCGAGAGATCTCCGAGAAGGAAGCGATCGCGGAGCGGGCGGCGAAGCTGGTCCGGCCCGGCATGGCCATCGCCATCACCGCGGGCAGCACCACCTGGACACTGGCCCGGCATCTCGGTGACATCGCCAACCTCACCGTCGTCACGAATTCGCTCAAGGTGGCGGAGGTGCTCAACGCCCGGCAGCGGCCCGATCTGACCGTCGTGCTGACCGGCGGGCTGCGCACACCGTCCGACGGTCTGGTGGGACCTGTTGCCGTGCAGGCAATCCGATCACTCCATGTCGACATGGTGATCATGGGCGTGCACGGCATCGACGAGCGTGCGGGGCTGACGACACCGAACCTGCTGGAGGCCGAGACGAACCGCGCCCTGGTCGAATCCGCCCGCCGGTTGGTGGTCGTTGCCGACCACACGAAGTGGGGGGTCGTCGGCCTGGCCCAGATCGCCCCACTCCGCGCGGTCACGACGCTGCTGACCGACGACCTGCTGCCGCCCGGCGCCGCGGAAGTGCTGTCCGAGCAGGTCGCCGAGGTCATCATCATCCCGACATCGGAGCACTGAGTTTTGTTGTGCGGTGACGCGACATGTTGGGTGGGGTTGTCGCGCGTTGTCGGCGGCAGACGCGTCGGAAACCCGACCCAACTCGCGGAGCTGTGTCGGTCTCGACGAGCGTCGTCACGTCGCCGATCATCTGGCCGGTCAATCTGGACGTAGTGCCGCCTTTCGGACAGGGTGGGACGATGTCCTCGGTCTACAAGAGTCCTGCCGGTCATCGCGCGGTGCGGCAATGGTGCTGGGGTGCGATTGCCGGAGCGACATTCCCGGTCACGACAGCAACTCTGGCCACCAGCGTCGGCCGGGTGGGAGTCGCCTCCGCCGGAAAGGGCCGGACGCGAATCATCCTGGTGCCAGGAACGGGCTTCAACGCTGCGGCGACACTTCCGTGGCTGCAGGCTCTTTCTGCCCACTGGGCGACCACCGTGGTGGATCTGCCGGGTCAGCCAGGCCTCAGCGATCCCAACCGCCCCCGCCGGAACCGACTCGCGTGGTACGGCCGAGCGCTGAACGAGATTCTTGCGGCGATGGATGCCGACAGGGTTGTCCTGGTGGGCAATTCCCTGGGCGCCGCCGTCATCCTTTCTGCCGACTCGCCGCGAATCACCGCGCGGGCCCTTGTCTCTCCAGCCGGCTTCATCCGACTCGGTGTTGACCCGAAACTGGTGCTGGCCTCGGCTGTGTGGCTTGTACGGCCCACAGCCGAGCACACCCGTCGCATGCTCCGATTGTTCGTCGCCCCGGGCGCAGAGCCGCCCGAGACAGAGGTGGAGTGGATGACGCTGATGGCTGCGTGCTGCCGCACGACGCTGGCGCCGCCACCCTTGCCCGCCGAGGTACTTGCCCGTTGTGCTGAACGGCCCTGTGTCGTCGGGGTCGGAGAACATGACCGGTTCCTGCCGGTCCGTCGACTACGCCCGGCCGTACTGCGAACCATGAACCTCGGTGTTCGGGTTTTCCCCGGCGCCGGACACCTCACCACCCCGGCTCACCTCGACGACGTGCTGTCCATGGTCGAAGATGTCATGGACGCATCCGCGCGGTGATCTGCGACGAATGGTCTTGGCACTCCTGACCTGCATGTGAGTCCAGTTGGTGGGTGGGGCAGAACGGGCGGGCCGGGTCGGCATCGGCCCGCCCGCTGCGTCCCTACTCGCGCGGCGCGGTGACACCGAGCGATGACAGCGACGTCCCGGTCTCCAGCAGCGTCTTCAGATCGCTGAGCACCTCGGCCCAGCCACCGCCGGCCCCCTCGACACTGCCACCGACCATCAGCGCGGTGTTCGGTGCACCGTCCAACTCGTGGGTGATGGTGAGACACGTGACCCCGTTGGCCTTCTCGGCGATGGTGTAGGTCAGACGGGTGGCCGGCTCGGTGTCCCACCCGGCTCGCCACGTCTGCACGAGACGGTTCGGCGGGTCGGCCTCGATCACCTCACCGTCGACGACGACCTCTGGCATGCCGGCGTCCCGCATGGCCTTGTCCGCGATGATGCGGAACGCGCCGCCCGGCCGGAGGTCGAACTCGGCACGCCCGCCGTAGCCGTACTTCTCGGTCCAATCGGGTTGGGTGATGGCGTCCCAGATGGCCTGCGGGGTGGCCTTGATGTAAATCCGGTTGATCTGCACGACGCTCGATGTCGTTGTACGGTCGACGAGGGTGGCGGTCGAACGGGTGGCGGTCGACGGGATGTCGGTGGATGCGGCACTGGTCATGACGGTTTCTCCAATTCGGCTTTCAGGTCGGAGAGCGCGGAAAGGCCACGCTCGGTGTACTTGTCGATCCAGCGGTCGTGGATCAGCCTGATCGGTACGGCATTGAGGAAATGGCGTTTCTCCCGGCCCGACTTGTGGGCGATGACCAGGCCGGCGTCCTCCAGCACCGTGAGGTGCTTCATGACGCCGAAGCGGGTCATCTCCACTTCGGATTCCAGTTCCTTGAGCGTGCGGCCGTCACGCTCGAACAGCAGGTCGAGCAGGAAGCGCCGGGTCGGGTCGGCCAACGCCTTGAACACCAGGTCGTCGTCGATCACAGCGCCGAGAATAGGTGACGTTTTAGTCACATGTCAAGGTTCTGTGCGGCGCGTACCGAAAGTAGAGATCCGTGCGACTGACGCACATGCCGCGATGCCGAAGGGGGTGCAGGACCTCTCGCTTGACGGGTTCGAACGCCCACTGCCACACCAGCAGGGCAGATCGGCCCCTCAGCCGCGGAAAGCCCTGCAGAACCGACACTCAGCCCGGACGGGCAGGTATCGGCGGGGCTTTGCGGGTCCGGTCGCGACCATTTCACCCCGCGGCGTGGACGGCGGCCCCGCCCTTCAACCACACCCCGTGGACCCGCACGCATCACCTGCCGGCTCTGTCCCCGCGCCCACTGCCACGCCAGCAGGGAATATCGGCCTCCCGGCCGCCGAAAGCCCTGCAGAACCGACACCCGGCGAGGCTGGCGAGGGGAAGGCGCGGCGGAGGAGCAGCCCCGAACATCAGGAGGCGGGTTTGACCGGCTGACGCAGGACCGTCTTCAGCTTCTCCGGGGCGACCTTTCGTGGGTCGCTCAGGTAGATCTCGTGATGGCTCCCGTTCCAGGTGAGTCCCCGGGCGGGCATCACCTCGTCGTGCAGCCGGGCGAGGGTGGCGGTCTCAGCGTCGTAGCTCCCGATGTGCAGGATCTGCAGCGACCGGCCCTCGTGCAGCACCATGGTTCTCAGGCCGGCGATCGGCAGCTCCGGCTTCTTCCCGGAAGCCGTGGCCAGACCGGTGGCGATGTCGTCCGCCGTCACCGGATCGGGTAACGGGATCATCATCGTCCAGTCCCACTCGCTCTTCCGGCGTGCGGCGAAAACTGACGGGTCGCTGCTGGACCACAGACCTTCCAGCGGCCCGACCACGAAGTCATCGCCGCTGCGGGCCCTGAACGCGAACTTGATCGCATACGCGCCTGCATACAGGGCTGCCACGGCCGCCGCATAGTCCGGTGAGGTATTGGGATCACCGTGCCCGTCGATCGCGAGGTACGTCAGGGTCGGCACGTCAACCTCGGTGAACTCCTTCGACCCCGGCTGATAAAGGTCTTTGCGGTCCTTCTTCAGGTCGATCTTCACGCTGACCGTCACATTCCCATGCTGTCGATGCGCCACGGGTCCGCATCGGATTGACGGACCACCGTGAAACCCCAGTTGTTGGGTCCGGACGAGAACCCGTCACTGCCGTCGGTATCGATGTCGAAGGACACGGGCACCTCCAGTACCTGCGCATACTTCTGCGGCATCGGTGGGACTTCCTGGTAGGGAACCCTCGGCTGCCCGACCTCGATATCCGACAGGTCCGGCGACCAATCGTCCTGATGCATCACAGAGTTCGGCGTCAGCACGGCGTCGGCGGAGGTGGTGTCGCCGGCCACCAGTGCCTCGAGATAGCCGACGACGAGATTCCGCGGCGAGCTCTGGTCGATCCTCACGGTGCCGTTGGCGGAGCACGAGGACAGCAGCACGGCAGCAGCCAGCGCGAACAGGCCCGCCGGCACCCCGGCGCGCCGGTTGCCGGACTTCGTCACGCCCGGATGGTGTCAGGCGCGCCTTGCCGGCGCTCCCCGACCTGCACAACCGTTCACCAACCGCTCGTGGCATCCCGCAGCACGCCGTACTGCTCCCGGACCTCTGGCGTCGCCGGCGCGGTGAAGGACCGGGCGGGCGCGGCGGGCCACTCCGGCGGCTGCGCGGACCCGGACAACGCCCACGCCGCCTGCCGGGCCGCCCCCAGCGCGACGTACTCGGCCGAGGCCGGGACCAGGACGTCGGTGCCGAAGATGGCCGGGGCCAACTGTTGGATGGCGGGGTTGCGGGCGGCTCCGCCGATCATCAGGACCCGCTGGGCCTGCACGCCGAGCGCGTCGACGGCGTCGGCGAGCGAGCACAGCAACGCCTCGACGGCGGCCCTGGCCAGGTCGGCCCTGGTGACGGCCGAGGTCAGCCCACGCAGCACCCCTGTCGCCTTGGGGCGGTTGGGCGTCCGCTCCCCGTCCAGGTACGGCAACAGCGTCAGACCACCTGAACCCGACGGCGCCGACAGCGCGAGGTCGGCGAATTCGGCGTGGTCGACGCCGAGCAGGTTGCTCACCACTGCGAGCACCCGCGCCGCGTTCACCGTTGCCACCAACGGCAGGTAGCGCCCGGAGGCATCGGCGAAGCCGGCCACCGAGCCCGTCGGATCGGCCATCGGTGTATCGGTCACGCAGAACGCCGTCCCGGACGTGCCGATCGAGACCGCGACATCGCCGTCCACCAGGCCGAGACCCAGCGCAGCCGCCATGTTGTCGCCGGTTCCGGCGCCGAGCGCCGCGCCCGAGCGCGCACGTCCGACGACCTCGGCCGGTTCGGCGATCCGCGGCAGCTGCACCGTCGGATCCCCGGGTCCGCGGCCGAGTGCCCACTGCGCCACCTCGGGCAGCCACGCCCGGTCGGCCGGTGAGTAGTAGCCGGTGCCCGATGCGTCGCCGTGATCGGTCGTCATCGGCGCGCCGGAACCCGGACCGCCTGCCAGCATCCAGGTCAGCCAGTCGTGCGGCAACAGCACAGCCGCTGTCCGGGCGGCGTTCTCGGGCTCGTTCTCCGCCATCCAGCGCAGCTTCGTGACGGTGAACGACGCGGCGGGCACCGATCCGACCGTCCGCGCACATGCGTCGGGTCCGCCGAGATGTTCGACCACCTGGGTGATCTGCGGCGCCGAACGGAGGTCGTTCCACAGCAACGCCGGCCGGATGACGTCACCGTCGGCATCCAGCGCCACCATCCCGTGCTGCTCGACCGCCGACGGCGATCGCGGCGGCACGCTCCAGCAATCCGGAACCGGCCTGCTGCAACGCTTCCCACCAGGCCTGCGGGTCGACGGCCGTCCCGGTCGGATGCGGGGCCGACGCCTCGTCGACCACCGTGCCGTCCTCGGCCCGGACCAGCACCACCTTCGTCGATTGTGTCGAGGAGTCGATTCCGGCCACCAGAACGTCGTCGGCCATGGCGCGCCACCCTTCTCTCGGTCAGCAGTCAGTCTTCCGGTCAGCATGTCGCACCCGGCGATGGGGCTGTCAGCCCGCACCCGGCGCCGGAGCACAGCGCACCTCAGTGCACGGACGCGCGCAACCTGGCCAGCGTAGGGTCCGCGATCATCTGCTCGATGCCCGCATGGGCGGCGCCGAGGGAGGCGGCTTCCAGGCCCAGCTCGGAGAACTCCAGTCGCCACTGTGCGCTGGGGCCGGCGATCACCCGCGCCCGCAGTTCGGCGAGCACGGGCTCCTCCAGGTACTTGCGCAGCGCGGGATAGTGCCCGCCCAGCACGATGGTGTCGGGGTTGAGCACGTTGGCCAGCACGGAAATCCCGATCCCGAGCCAGCGGGCCTGCTCGGCCAGCGCATCCAGCACCTGCCGGTCACCGGCGGCCGCCCGTTCTCCGACCGCGACCAACTGTGCGCCGAGGTCGGCGCCCACGTGCGTCCCGCTCCGGCCGGGATCACCGGAATCGGCGGAATCCGATGCAGTGCCGACCATGTCCAGCAGCGCCGCCAACCCCACTTCGGTCTCCCAGCAGCCCCGGCGACCACAGCCGCACAACCGGTCGGGCGCCCCGATGGTGATGTGCCCGACCTCGCCGGCAAAACCGTCGGCGCCGCGGATGATGTGGCCGTCGACGATCATCCCGGCGCCGACACCGACGGCCCCGGCCAGGTACAGCAGGTTCGATGCGCCCGCGACCTGACCGACGGCGTAGTGCGCCATGGCGCCCATGTTCGCGTCGTTGTCGACCCTGATCCGGGTGTCACGCCACTGCAGCCGGCCCATCAGGGTGTGCACGATGTCGACGTCGCGCCAGTGCAGGTTGGGCGCGAAGGAGAGCATGCCCGCATCCGCGTCGACCAGGCCGGGCAGTGCGATGTGCAGGCTCTGCACCTGCTCGACCGTGGTGGCGGCCTCCTCGATGAGCTGCCGAGCGACCTCGGCGACGACGCCGAGCGCCCGCGCCGGCCCGAGTTCGGCCATCGACCGGCCGATCCGGCGGCGGCTGAGCACCCGGCCACGGAGGTCGAGCACCACGCCGGCGATGTAGTCGACCTGGACCTCGATCCCGAGGAACCGGACCCAGGTCGGGTCCAGCTCCACGGAGCGACCGGGACGGCCCAGGCCGCCCCGGTCGACGTTGCCCTCCACCACGAGACCGCGGTCGATCAGCTCCGTGACCAGGCTCGAGACCGTTGCCTTCGTCAGCCCGGTGTCGTGCGCCAGTCTGGCGCGCGGGCGCGGGCCGCCGTCCGACAGGCTGCGCATCAGCAGGGCGAGATTCAGCCTGCGGACGGTTGCCTGATCAGCCGGAGTGGCACCGCCGGCGGACCGAACGGCGATGGGCACGAGGAGCCTTTCGTCGTGACGGAGGGATCACCCCTCGTGCGTGAGCTGGGCTGTTGTCAGCGGCCGGAACTGGCTCGCTTGCGGCGGGTGATGGCGTCGACGCTCGCCGCGAGCAGCAGCACGACGCCGGTGATGATGAACTTGATGTACGCCTGCAGACCGAGCAGGCCCAGACCGTTGTCGATGACGGCGATGACCAGGCCACCGATGATGGCGTCACGGGCCTTACCCTTGCCGCCGAACAGCGAGGTACCGCCGATGACGGCCGCGGCAACGGCATACAGCAGGGTGTTGCCCGCGCCGGCGTCCGGCGTGACGGAGTTCAGCCGGGACGCCGCGACGATGCCGGAGATCACGGCCATCCCGGAGCTGATCACAAAGCAGGCGATGGTGATCTGACCGACCCTGATGCCGGCCCGCCGGGCAGCTTCAGCGTTCCCGCCGACCGCATAGATGTGCCGGCCGAAGGCGGTGCGGTTCTGCACGAACGTCCAGAACACCAGCAGCACACCGACCAGCGGGGCGATCCACGGGATGCCCTCCAACACGATGTTGCCGAAGGCCCGGTTCTGGCTGAGCAGGTAGGTGGCACCCAGCAGCAGCACGGCCAGCACCGCAATGCGCAGCACGATGATCGCCAGCGGCGGGGTGACCAGCTTGTTGGCGGTCCTGCGTTGGTACACGAGCAGGTTCAGCGCCGCGTAGGCGGCGATCGAGGCGATGACGACCAGCCAACCGAGAAGCACGGGCATGTTCCCGTTGGAGATCTTGATGATCGTCTCGTCATTGATCGCCACCGTCCCACCGGTGCCGATGATCCACAACAGGATGCCCTGATACGCAAGGAAGGTCGCCAGGGTCACGACGAAGGACGGGATCCCGACCGCGGACACCAGGATGCCGGTGAAGATCCCCATCACGACACCGACACCGAGCGCGGCCAGTACAGCGAGGTACCACGGCAGACCGGCCTTCAACATCAGCATGGCCATCACACCGGCGCCCACACCGCCGATCACGCCGGCGGACAGGTCGATATGGCCGAGCAGCAACACGAATCCGATGCCCATGGCCAGCACGCAGATGGAACCCGCCTGGGTCAACAGGTTGGCCAGATTGAACGTAGACAGGAAGACATTCGGGGCGGCGATCGTGAAGACGATGACCAACACCACCAGGCCCAGGACGGCCGGCAGCGAACCGACGTCACCGGCGCGCAGTTTGTTGCGGTAGGCCTGGAAGTACTGGCCGACGGACACCGGTCCGGCGGCGTCACCGGAGAAAGCCGCTCTGGCTTCGACATCCGGCATGGTCTTGGTGACTTCGGGCTTTTCCGGGGCGCTCATGCTGACTCCTGCTCGAGCGACGCGAGTCCGTGCTGGCCCGACCGCCCGGTAGTGATCAACTCGACGATCTCCCTGCTGCTCACGTCGGCGGCGGGCACATCGGCCGCGACTCTGCCCAGGTACAGCGCGGTGATCCGGTCGCTGACCTCCTTGACGTCGTTCATGTTGTGACTGATCAGCAGCACGCCGAGGCCGTTGTCGGCCAGCCGGCGCACCAGGTCGAGGACCTGCCTGGTCTGCGCGACACCCAGCGCGGCTGTGGGCTCGTCGAGCATGACGACCTTCGAGTTCCACAGCACGGATTTCGCGATCGCGACGGTTTGCCGCTGCCCACCGGAAAGGCTGGCGACGAGCTGCCGGACTGAGGACACGGTACGGACGGACAATGAGGCCAGTGTGTCCCGCGCCTTGATTTCCATCGCTCCCTCGTCGAGGACGATTCCCGATTTGGGTTCCCGCCCCAGGAACATGTTCTGGACGATGTCGAGGTTGTCGCAAAGTGCGAGATCCTGGTACACGATCTCGATGCCGAGAGCTGCGGCGTCACGAGGGTTGCTGACGTGCACCGGTTTTCCCTCGAAAAGGTACTCACCGGTGTCGATGCCGTAGATGCCGGCAACGCATTTGACGAGCGTGGACTTGCCGGCGCCGTTGTCACCCACGAGAGCGGTGACCTGTCCCGGATAGATCGAGAGGTCGACGCCGTGCAGAACCTGGACGGCGCCGAAACTCTTGTTCACCCCCCGCAATTCCAGGATGGGGGCGGTTGACTGCGTCATCGGACTCACTCCTCGGCTGGGAAAACGGGGGGGACGGTGACCGGCGCCGGGCCCGGCCGACGCGATGCGTCGTCCGGGCCCGGCGGGTGAATCAGGTCAGCTGATACCGAGCTCGGTGCAGGCAGCCGCGAACGCTCCGGTGCACAGCTCTGCAGCGGTGACACCCTTCGCGTCGACGACGTCCTTCACGTTCTCCTTGTAGATGGCCTCAGGCGTCTCCAGGATGGCCGCGACGTCGCGGTTGCCCTCGGTGTCCTTGACCGTGCCGGTGGTCTCCGGGGTCTCACCGTTGGCGAGCGCGATGGCGACCTCGGCCAGTGCGCCGGCTTCCTTGGTGGTGTCCTTGAAGACGGTCATGCACTGGTCGCCCGCGAGGATGTTCTGCAGGCCCTGGACGGTCGCATCCTGGCCGGTGACCGGGATCGTGACCCCGTTCTTCTTGTTGATCGCGATGACCGCGTTGCCCAGGCCGTCATTGGCGGCGAGGACACCGTCGATGTTGCCGCCCTGTGCGGTGAACATCTGCTCGTAGATGGTGCCGGCCTGCTGGTTGTCCCAGTCCGGAACGGCCTGCTCGGCGACCTGCTCGTAGGTGGTGATCTTGTCGAGCACCGAATGCGCACCGGCCGAGAAGGCGGTGGCGTTCGAGTCGGACGGGGAACCGTTGAGGAAGACGATCTTCTTGTCCCCGCCGCCCAGACACTTGTCCAGGCCCGTGCCCTGCAGTTCACCGACGGTCGTGTTGTTGAACGACACGTAGTAGTCGGCGTCGCCGCCGAGGGTCAGACGGTCGTAGTCGATCGTCTGGACGCCCTGTGCAGCGGCCTTCTTCTGGATGGCCGCGCCGGACTCGTTGTCCAGGTTGACGATCGCGAGGACGGTCGCGCCGTTGGCGATCATCTGGTCGGCGATGGTGGCCATCGCGGCCTTGTCACCGTTGGCGTTCTGGATGTCGAACTCGACCCCGGCCTCCGTGAACGCAGCCTCGAGGTTCGGCCGGTCCTGGGTCTCCCACCGCGCGGAGGACTTGGTGTCCGGAAGGATCACGCCGACCTTCCCGGTGCCGCCGGCCGGCGCGCTGGACGCGGCGGAATCCGCGGCACTGTCTGCCGCGGAGGTGGCAGCACTGGCCGCGCTATCGGCGGCCGAGGTTGCGCTGGTGGCAGCGGTGTCCGAATTGGAACCACAGGCAGCCAGCAGCAGCGATCCCGCTGCCACCAGGCCGAGTACTGCGGAGGTCTTCAGGCGCATGAACATTTCCCCTTCTGATGGAACCGCGCGACCGGGTGGACGGCGGAAGGACACAGAACTGTGACGACCACGAGGGGTGCAAACCCGGAGTGAGTCGACCGGCGAAGGTGCCGATTTACCTGCCGAACATCTGCTCGACATGCACTAGTACGGTGGTCACACAAACTATGGAGCGCGACTCGCCGCGTCAATCCCCCCAGAGGTCACATTTTGGTAAGTGTCCCAACGAAGTCGTGACGTCACACTATCGGCATTGTTAACGCCGGCGAACGGTGACGCAGCGACGATGGTCGCGCTCCCATTGCACCAACCTGAGTGTCGTCGACTGTCAATGGCAACCGACCCGGCGCCTGATAACAATTCAGTCAGAGCCAGGCACAACGGTCACGATTCAGTACGAATAGAGCGAACCCCGGGGCGCGCTGCAGCCGGTGACGATCGAGATACCGGCCGAGGTCCCGATCAGATCGGCGCCCGCGGCCAGCAGGGCACGCACCTGCTCGACGGTTTTGACGCCGCCGGACGCCTTGACACCCATCGAGGCCGGAACCGACCGGCGGAGGTAGCCGATGGTGGCCGGGTCGGCGATGCCCACCCGCCCCCGTGAGGCGATGGAGACAAATGCGGCACCGGCGTCGATCGCCGCCCGCACTGCCTGCTCCCGCTGGTTGGCGTTGAGCAGCGGCAGCTCGAGCATCAGCTTCACCCCGATCGGCTCCGCGGCGGCGACGACCGCCGCAAGGTCGGCCGCGAACTCCCGCACACGCTTCGACAGCAGATAGCCGACATTGACCGTGCTGTCGATCTCGTCCACCCCCGCGTCGACCAGTGCGGCCACCTCGGCGACCCGGCCGGCGGTCAGGCCCGAGCCGTTCGGGTAGTCGACGATCGAGCCGATCCTCGCCGCCGATCCGCGCAGCTCGTCGCGGGCCGCCCACACCCAGCAAGGCGGCACCACGGCCGAGTCGAATCCGTGTTCGAGGGTTTCTCTGACGTGGTCGCGGACCTGCCGCTCGGTGATCGCCTGCCCGATCAGCGTGTGCTGGATGCGTCCCGCCAGCTGTTCCCGCGGCAGCACATCGCCGACGGTTCCGTTTGCGGCCGCATGCTGCACGTCGCCACCTGGGTCCCACACGGGCACAGTGTTTCATGACGCGGACGAGCGGCATGATGGGCGTCACACCGCCGCAGCCGTCGTACGCTTGCCCGTCATGCGCATCCTGTCGATCCAGTCGTCGGTCGCCTACGGTCACGTCGGCAACTCGGCGGCCACATTCCCGCTACAACGGCTCGGCCACCACGTCTGGCCGGTGATCACCGTGCACTTCTCCAACCACACCGGTTACGGCAGCTGGCGGGGACTGGTGCTGGATCCCGAGGTGATCGCGGAGGTGATCGAGGGCATCGCAGACCGCGGTGTGCTCGGCAGCGCCGACGCCGTACTGACCGGCTACCAGGGCTCCCCCGGGGTGGCCGACGTGGTGCTCAGGACGGTGGCCAGGGTGCGCGACATGAACCCGTCCGCGGTGTACTGCTGCGACCCGGTGATGGGCGATGTAGGGCGCGGCATGTTCGTGCTGCCGGGACTGCCCGAGCTGATGCGGGAACAGGTCGTGCCGACCGCGGACATCGTGACCCCCAATGCCTTCGAGCTCGCGTACCTGGCGACAGGCGGTGACCCGGCGGCCGTCGACGTGGCCGCCGTGAGCACCGTCGATGGGCTGCTTGCCGCAGTCGACGCGGTACGGGCGATGGGACCGAGAACGGTGCTGGTCACCTCCGTGGAGGGTGCCGGGGTGACCGAGAACGAGATCGGGATGCTGGCGGTGGACGCGTCGGGCGCCTACCTGGTGCGGACCCCGCGGCTTCCGTTGAGCGTCAACGGCGCGGGTGACGTGACGGCCGCGTTGTTCCTCGCGCACCTGTCCGACGGCATCGAGGTCGCACTGGCCAAGGTCGCGTCATCGATCTACGGGATCATGGCGGCCACGGTCGTCGCGGGGTCCAGGGAGATCAGCCTGGTGGAGGCGCAATCGGCAATCGCCGATCCGGACTGTGAATTCACCGTCGAGCAGATCCGTTAGGCCGCTTCGCTTGTCAGCTTTTCCAGCGGTCGATCACGTCGAGGAAATCGGCCACGAACGCGTCGCTGTCGACTGCGGTGACCGCGATGCTGTCGGGCGCGGGTTCGATCTCCCAGGCCACCGGTGCGCCCTCCCAGGTGCGCATCACATGCGCCCTGGTCGCAAAGCCGTCGAAGGTGATGTTGACCGGTCCCGTCATCGAGCCGGTGATCCAATCCGGCTGCACGGTGAGCGCGGCGGCCAGGCCGTCGTGCACCGGAGAGATCCGCCGCCCCCAGGCCAGCCGGTAGAAGTCGAGGTAGGACTCGAGGATGGCGGCCGCGAACTGTCCCTGGCGGGACGCCGAGGCATGCAACCTGGCCATCGCCGCCTCGTCGGTGACCACCGTCCTGGTGACGTTGACGCCGACCATCAGCCGCCGCCGGCAGGACGCGGCGAAGACCCGTCGCGCGGCCTCGCCGTCGTTCTGGACGTTGGCATCGACCATCAACGAGGTACCGACCTCGGGGAACGGCCCTGACCCGCCCATGATCGCCACCTGCCGGAAGTCGTTCAGCAGCAGCGGGTTTCGTTCCAGGGCGCGGCCGACATTGGTCAGCGGGCCCAGAGTCAGCAGGCTGTAGCGACCCGGCGCTGACGCCGCCCACTCGAGCAGCGTCCCGGCCGAATCCCCCTCCGCCAGCACCGCCGGGTCCGCCCGCTCGGCCAGCGGCACGACGTCGCCGAGACCATCGAGGCCGTGCACGTAATGCGCGATGTGCGCCTCGCCGATCAGTGGCCCCGCTGCGCCGCGCGCCACCGGGATGTCGGGCAGGCCGGCCAGTCTCAGCACATGCGCGATGTTGCGGACGGCATCGTCGACGGTGCAGTTCCCGTAGACGCTGGTGACGCCCACGATCCGCACGTCGGGCCGTCCCGCGAGATACAGCAGGGCGAGGGCGTCGTCGATGCCGCAGTCGGTGTCGACGATGACCTCGTGCACCGCCGGCGGGTCGGCGTGCGGATCGGAGGTGATCATGTCGCCATCCTGCACACCACGCCGGAGCGGCCTGCTACTGGCCCTTCACCCGGAAGCGGAGCGACGTCCGCGCGGCACCGATCTCGTCAACGCCGATCTTCTCCAGGTCGATGCGGCCGTTGCCCTCGAACAGCCGCTTCCCGTTGCCCAGCAACACCGGCATCAGGTCCACCCACAGCTCGTCGACCAGTCCCGCAGCCAGCAGTTGCCGGTTGAGGTCGGCTCCGCCGATGACCAGTACAGCCGGTCATTGCGCTTCGGGGCGACCCCCGGCGGATTGTGGGTCAGGACGAAGATCGGCACCTGGAAATCGTAGCCTCGGCGTAGGCGTCGAGATCGGTGTGGAGCGCAGCAGCCCTACCGTCCGCATCCTCGACGAATCCGTCCAACGACGCCGTCATTCCGGCGATCACCGTGGCCATCTGTCTCACTCCCGGCCATCCGGGCGGACGGTCCTGGATGACGGACCGGTGACCGGCGCGCTACTCATCGGTCTACTGCTTTGTGGTCTTCTCGATGCTCATCACCAGGATGACCCGGTCGGCGCTGTCCGGGGGCGGCTGCTGCTCGGCGTTGCCGTACCGCTGCCCGAGCCGGACGTAGAAGGCGCCGGTCGGGTCGGGCTCGACGTCGACCAGTTTCCCGCGCAGCTCCAGATACCGGAACTCGTTGTCCGGGTCGATGATCGACAGGCTCATCGACGGGTTCTGCTGCAGGTTGCGGTATTTCGCCCGCTTGGTCGTGTGCGTGAAACGCAGGTACTCGCCGTCGTACTCGAACCACATCGGGTTCACCTGAACCGTGTCGTCGGGGCGAATCGTGCCGAGGTGGCCGTACAGCGGGCGCTCGAGGAGGTGGGCGTAGGCCTCGGGGATCAGTGTGCTCACCACATCGGCAACACCGTCAGCACTCCGAGGATTCCCGGCCCGTCACCCCGTGCGCCGGCCGATTCGGGCGCCGATCCGCGCGCCGACCAGCACCCCGACCAGCATCGAAACAGCGCCGAACGCGGCCGCTCCGAGCAGTGACCGGGGACCGGGCGGGGCGGCGGGCGCCGCCGGCTGAGCGGGCGGCACGGGCCGCTGTTCGGTGCCAAAACCAGTCTCGAGGCCTGCCGTCAGCGCAGGCACAGCGGCGGGGGTGACGGCCCGGGTCCCGGTGAGCACGTCGTCGATCGCCGCGAAGAACAACCCGGCGGTCTTCTTCGCCACCCCGTTCAGGACCCGCTGCCCTACCCCGCCGACCATGCCGCCGACGGTGGCATCGGCGTCGTAATCCACCCTGGTGCTGCCGTCCGCCAGTGCGGTGAATCCGACAGCCACCGTCGTGTCGATGGTGCCGGGCGCCCCGGAACCGTTGGCCCGCATCGTCAGCGACGCAGGTTCGATCAGATCGGCGAACGTCACCTCGCCGGAGTAGGAGCCCTTGATCGAGGCGACGCCGAGCGTGACGGTGAGCGCAAACCGGTTGTCCGCGACCGGCGTCAGGACGTCACAGCCGGGGATCACCGCGGCCAGCACGGCGGGGTCGGTGACCGCCGCGAAAACCCGTTCCGGCGGGCCGTGCAGGACGGCGGACCCGGATACCTTCATGCGCTCACACCTTTCACCAGCGGAGTCGGTACGGCCGGATGACGCTCGACCTGATCGACCTTCCCGGCGGCGAAGGCGTTCCGCAGGTCGAACAGCGCGCTCGGATTCAACGGCATGCTGTCGATCCGGAAGCCGACCGCGTCCTCGACGGCGGAGGCGATCACCGCCGACACCGGAATGACGCCGGCCTCGCCGGCACCCTTGATGCCGAGCGGGTTGAGCGGTGACGGCGTCTCCTGATGGCCGAGCTCGAACCGTTCCGGCATCTCCGTCGCGTACGGCATCAGGAAGTCCATGAAGGACGCGTTCAGCAATTGCCCGTGCTCGTCGTAGGCCAGCGTCTCGTACAGCGCGCCGCCGATCCCCTGGGCGACCCCACCGTGCACCTGGCCGGTGACGATCATCGGGTTGATCAGCGTCCCGCAGTCGTGCACCACGCAGTAGCGGTCGATCCTGATCTCGCTGGTGTCCGGATCGATCTCGACGATCGCGGCGTGCATCCCGGACGCGAACGTGCACCGCGGCGGCGAGTAGTAGTCCCGCGATTCCAGCCCCGGCGAGTCGCCCTCCGCGACCGGCGGGATGTCCGGGTCGGCGGGCCTGGCGAACTGGGTGGCCGCCTTCGCTGCCTCGTCAAAGGCGTACCGCAGCGGATTCGACAGCACCGCGACCTGGCCGAGCGGGATCGACGCCGTCGGGTTGCCCTTCACCGCGACGACGCCGTCGGTGATCAGTAGGTCGTCCGCGGCGCACTCCAGGGCGTCAGATGCCACCCGCAGCGCCTTGGCCTTCACCGCGCGCGCTGCCAGTGCCACCGCGGAGCCGGACATCACGGCGGCCCGGGAGGCGAAGGTGCCGACCGCGTAGCCAAATCGTCGGGTGTCGCCGGTCGTCACCCGGACCGATTCGAACGGCACACCGAGCTCGTCGGCGACGATCTGCGCGAACACGGTCTGGTGCCCCTGGCCCTGCGAGGTCAGCCCGATCGCGACCTCGACGGAACCGTCGCCGAGGACCTGGATGTGCGCACCCTCGTACGGGCCGGGGCCGGTGCCCTCGACGTAACAGCCGATGCCGAGGCCGAGGATCCGGCCCTGCGCGGCGGCCTCCTGCCGGATCCGCTCGAAGTCGTCCCAGCCGATCATGTTCTTGATCATCTCGAGCTGGGCGGGGTAGTTGCCGGAGTCGTAGATCAGCGGCCGGCCGTCCTGGAAGATCAGGTGGTGGTCGTAGGGGAACTCGTTCGGCTGGATGAAGTTGGCCGCCCGCACCGTGGTCCGGTCCAGCCCGAGGGTCTGCGCGATCCGGTCCATCGTGCGTTCCATCGCGAAGACGCCCTGCGGGCGGCCCGCGCCGCGGTACGGGGTGACGATCACGGTGGTCGTGTACAGCGAGAAGAATTCCACCCGGTAGGCGCCCGGCTTGTACGGGCCGAGCAGCTGTGTCGAGGTGACGATCGGGCAGATGATGCCGTACGGGGTGTAGGCGCCGTTGTCGTGCCAGAACGTCACGTCGAGGGCGAGAATCCTTCCGGCGTCATCGAATCCGACGCTGATGTGCTGCTCCTGGCCGCGCTCGTGGGCCGAGGAGATGAAGTGTTCGCGGCGGTCCTCGGTCCACTTGACCGGTCGTCCGAGCCGGACCGCCGCCATCGGGACCAGGATCTCCTCCGGCCACGGATGCATGATCTTGACGCCGAAGCCGCCGCCGACATCCGGCGCGATGACCTCCACCTTCGGCAACGGGATGTCGAGCTTCGCGGCGATCGCGGCCCGCACCGAGGTGGCCGCCTGGGTCGAGGAATACACCCGCAGACTGCGGTCGTCCGGGTCCCAGCGCGCATGCACCCCCTTGCCCTCCAGGGGCATCGAGCAGGACCGCTCGATGGTCAGGTCGAACTCGAGCCGGTGCGGCGCAGTTGCCATCGCGGCGTCGACATCACCGACCTGCTGCACCAGGTTCGCGGCGATGTTGTCGGGGATGTCCGGGTGCACGGCGTTTTCCGCCGCCCGCGCGGCCGCGACACCGACCACCGCGGGCAACACCTCGTACTGGACGACGATCCGCGCGGCGGCGTCCTCGGCGAGGTAGCGGTTCTCGGCGACGACCATCACGACCGGCTCGCCGACGTGGTTCACCACCTCCTTGGCGAGTGCATACCCGGTCCGCGGGGCGTGCAGCGCCGGGTGCGGGATCAGCACCGGCAGGGGTTCGGCCGCTGCGCCTTCCAGGTCCTCGTGAGCGTAGATGGCGACGACGCCCTCGACGTCGAGAGCGTCCAGGATGTCGATGTCGCCGATCCGGGCGTGGGCGTGCGGCGACCTCACGAACGCCACTTCGAGAGCCGCTCCCGAGGCGCCGATGTCGTCGGTATAGCGGCCCTGACCGGTGATCAGCCGCAGGTCCTCCACCCGGCGCACCGCCCGGCCGACGTACCGGGTGGCCATCAGTCGTTCCCCCGACTCGTACCCGCGGTCAGCTCGGCGGCACGCAGCACCGCGTCCACGATGTTCTGATAACCGGTGCAGCGGCACAGGTTCCCGGCGACCATCTCGACGGCGTCGGCCCGGGTGGGCGCCGGGTTGTCGGCCAGGCAGGCGGTGATGGTGGTGAGGAATCCCGGGGTGCAGAACCCGCATTGCAGGGCGTGGCATTCGCGGAACGCCTGCTGGACGGGCGAGAGCCCGCGGTCTCCGTCACCCGCCCCGGCCAATCCCTCGACGGTGGTGACCTCATGGCCGGCGACCGACACCGCGAACACCAGGCAGGATCGGACGGGGGCACCGTCGAGCAGCACCGTGCACGCCCCGCACACCCCGTGCTCGCAGCCGACATGTGTGCCTGTGAGACCGAGGTCGTGCCGCAGGAAGTCCGACAAGGTCCGCCGCGCCACCACCCGTGCCGCGTGGTTCCGGCCGTTCACCGTCACCGCGACCTCGTGCCGCTCCTCGAGAATCCCGGCTTCATCGAGATTCTCTACCGCGCCCGCTCCGTCCGTCATGCCGCCTGCCTCTCCCCCGCCGTCGCGATGGCCTGACGCACCGCCCGGACGGTCAGTACGCCGGCCAGGTGCCGCCGGTAGTCGGCCGTCGCGTGCAGGTCGGTCTGCGGATCGACCGCCGCGCGAGCGGCATCTGCGGCGTCCTGCTCACCGGCCGCCCAGGCGTCGGTGAGGTCCAGCACCAGCGGGGTGTCGGTGACGGACAGGTACCCGCAGCGCAGTCGGGTCACCATTCCCGAATTGTCGAGTTCGACGACTGCACCGACACCGCAGAGCGCGTAATCGCCGTGCCTGCGAGCGATCTCGACGAACGCGGTGCCGGCGTCGGCGGACAGGGCGGGGAAGAACGCCTCGACGGCCAGCTCGTCCGGCCGCAACGCGGACTCCAGCGGTCCCTGGAAGAAGTCGGCGGCGGCGATGGTCCGGCGACCGGCCGCGGATTCCGCCGTGACGGTGCCGTCGCACAACGCGAGCACGGTCGTCATCTCGCCGGCCGGGTCGGCGTGCGCGAGAGAGCCGACGGTCGTTCCGCGGTTGCGGATCGTGGGGTGAGCCACCAGCCGCAGCGCCTGCGCGAGCAGCGGCACCAGCCCGCGTGCTGCGCGGTCCCGCTCCACCGCTGAGTGCCGGGCGAGCGCCCCGACCGTCACACCCGCGGCATCGGCGCGGACGGCCTCCAGCCCGGCGATCCGGTTGATGTCGACGATGTGCGCCGGCGACGCCAGCCGCATGGCCAGCACCGGGATCAGCGACTGTCCGCCGGCCAGCACCTTGGCCTGGTCGCCGTGTTCGGCCAGCACCGCAACCGCCTCGGCGACGGACTCGGGTCCGTGCCAAGTGAACGGTGCCGGCTTCATCCGGGGATCCTTTCGCGGGATCGGCGTGCTGTCGCAGCGAAAGCGCCAGGCTACGTGCCGTCGCGGTTCAGGATGCGGCGGACAGGCAATGCGTGCGACATGAGTTGCCGGACTATGCCGACGGCTGGGCGGACGGTTCGGCCCTGGCCGCGGAACTCAGCACCGCGCCGATCTGCACACCGAGCGCGATGGCGATGACGGTGGCCACCACACTGCCCAGCAACGCCTGCCCGGACGGCGCGTCACCGCTTGCGGACACCTGGGTGATCGCGACCAGCCCGAGCGAGCCGGGGACGAGCAGCCAGAACGCGGGCCGGAACGTCACGGCGGCGGGCCAGCGTGGACTGTGAATCTCCAGCAGTCGCAGCAACGGCAGCATCACTGCCGCCGCGACACCACTGGCCACCGGCGCGATGGTGACGATCTGCGTGATCGCAACGAGGCCGTAGGTGGCGGTGCAGACAACGATCAGCACGGCCATCAGCGACCAGGATGCGTCGAAGAACAGTCCCACGCCGACGGCCAGCACAACGACAGCCGGCAGCACCGCCCAGCCCGGCACCGGATAGGCCGGCGCGGCACCGGCGCCATCGACCGGTGCATTCATCACAGCCGCCCCGGCGGCTATCCCGACGGCGAGCATCGCCCACAGGATGAGACCGGAAACGAATCTGCCGCCGCCCGACACCACGTCCCCCGCAGCCAGTTCCACCACGCCGGTGGTGATGGTCGCGCCGGGTATGAGCACCACCAGCGGCGCGCACACCACGAACAACGTGACACCGCCGGTCTGCAGATACGGCGCAAGGCCGTAGACGACCGCCGACACCCCGAACGCGGTGAGGAACGGCAGCAGTGCTGCCAGGCCCTTGATGCCGGTCCCGTAGATCAACACCACACCGACCACCAGCGCCAGGACGAAGTCGATCAGCACCGCCCACCACGTGGTGCGGAACACCACCGCGATCCCGGCGGACATCAGCCCACTGCCGAGCACCGCGACCGGCATGGGGAACTTGGCAGGCAGGTCGCGGACCGCGTGCAGTCGCTGTCGCAGAACGGCCGGCGGTTCAGCGGCGTTCTGCGCGGCATTGGCGATGGTGGCGATCGCGGCGACCTGCCGGAACGTCATCAGCTCACCCGTGGCGTTCACCAGCCGGGTCCGGCCGTCCGCAGGGTTGTCGATCAGCACGGCGCTGGGCAGGACACCGATCGTGATGTCCGATCGGGAATGGGCGTCGGCCACCTCGCACAGCACCCGCTGGACATCCGTGACGGCGTAACCAGCATCGAGCAACGCCGCACCCAGCTCACCGAGGGCCAACGCGGGGTCCGGTAGGCCCAGATCGTCGCCTGCAGCTCGCTGACCTGAGGACGGTGGGCTCACCCGGTCACTCCACCACACGGGCGGGCCGCAACGGAGCCCACCCGGCCGCCGACACCCGCAGGCTTGACAGCAACAGCACGTGCTGACCAAGCGGATCGGTGAGCTGCCGTTGCTGATCAGTGGTGAACTGGGCACCGGCAGAAGGGAGTCCCAGGTGGTCGCCCATCGGGATCGGGAGCAGGTCCACGCCGAGACGGTGCAGGAGTGGCGGCAGTGGCTGATCGACAACCATGAGCGCACCGACGGGGCATGGCTGGTGTCCTGGCGATCGGGGACGGGCAAGCCGCGATTCAGCTACCCGGAGGCGGTGATCGAGGCGCTGGCCGTCGGTTGGGTGGACGCCGTGCAGGTCAAGATCGATGACGAACGCAGCATGCTCTGGTTCGCACGCCGCAAGCCGACCAGCGCCTGGTCCAGGCCGAACAAGGAACGGATCGCGCTGCTCGAGGGGGAGGGGCGGATGCTTCCGGCGGGCCTGGCGGCGGTGGAGACGGCGAAGGCAAACGGGGCCTGGTCGCTCCTGGACGATGTCGAGAACCTCGTGGTGCCGGACGATCTCGACGCCGCCTTCGCGCAGGTACCGCGGTCACGGGAGAACTGGGACGCGTTCCCGCGCTCGGCCCGCCGAGGGATCCTGGAATGGATCGTGCAGGCGAAGACGGCACCCACCCGCGTCAAACGCATCCTCGAGACGGCCGAGAAGGCGGGCCGCGGAGAGCGGGCCAATCAGTGGCCACGCACGTAGTGGCTACGACAGCAGGGGTCACGCAGTCGGCGGGTGGTCCAGCGAGGCCGGAGCCGCGGGTAGCGGCCGTGGCGTCGGGTGTGCAGGACCTTCTCACCGGTCCCGACCGGCCTGGTCGGGTGCTCGGCGTTCACCACGCGGCCGTGATCATCGACGTATCGGGCGCCTCGACGCAGCGGGTTGTTTCACTGTTGACGCCAGGGGCGGCGGGGGTGCCGAACGGAGTGCGACTCGGCACCTCGGTCGACTTCTCCGGGATTGCCGTTGGCGCGGAGGTGACGGTCGGCGCAAGCCGCGTGCTGGTCGGCCCGCTCGACGTCCGGATCACCCGGACGTGGGACAGCCGCGTCCCGGTGTGCCGGTTCGCGCCCGCTCGGGTGCGCGAACTGGCCGAATCTGCGGCAGGCGCCGAGCAGGGGGTTCCCGTCGCGGCCGTCGCTGCGCTGCGCACCGCCCTCGCAGTCCTTTCCCAGCGACAACCGCTGGCGGACGCCGTTCGTGGGCTGGTCGGGTTGGGTCAGGGATCGACTCCCGGCGGCGACGACGTGCTGGCGGGCGTGCTGGCGGGTCTGCACGCGACGGGTGCCACCCCCCTCGTCCCGCTGATCGCGGCGCGGCTCGAACGGCTTCCGTTGCGGACCACGACGCTGTCCGCGGACCTGCTCGGGCTGGCGGTGCGCGGACACGCCTGCATCGAGGCACTGGCGGTGCTGCGGGCCGCGATCAGGCCCGCCGGCGGGGCTGAGATGGACCGTACGTACTCCACCGCGGTTCGCCGGTTACTGTCGATCGGTCACACCAGCGGTGCCGATCTGGCGACGGGTATGGCCATCGGCCTGTCCGTCGGCGCATCGAGCGAGCAGCGTGTCGCAGCTTCTTCACCGTTACCGCTCATCACCACCCGGACCGCATCGCCCGCCTCCGCCGCATGCCAAGGATCTTCATGACCGAGACGACATCGTCAGCGCAACATCATGTTTCGATTCGCCGCGGCACCTACCACGACTCGGTGACGCTGCTTCGGATCTCCCAGACCGCGGCATCGATCCCGGGGATCAGCGCGGTTCAGGTCGCGATGGCCACCCCGCTGAACACCGAACTCGCAACCGGTCTCGGTTTCACGGTGCCGTCGGGGGCCGGCCCCAACGACCTGCTCATCGCGCTGCACGGCGAGCCTGCTGCGCTCGAGGCAGCACTGGACGCGGTCGCGGCGGCACTCGCCCGCCGAGCGGTGCCGGACGCGGCTGGTCCCGCCGGGGCAGGTGCACGGCCGCGCACCGTTCGTGCTGCCTGCACTACGCATCCCGAGGCGCCACTTGTCCTGCTGTCGGTACCCGGAGCGGCCGTGCTGGGCGAAGCGCTGGATGCCATCGAGGCCGGGCGGCACGTGATGATCTTCTCCGACAATGTCGCCGCCGACGACGAGATCGCCCTGAAGGACGCGGCTGCTGCGGCCGGCGTGTTGGTGATGGGACCGGACTGCGGCACAGCGCTGATCGGTGGGGTCGGCCTCGGATTCACCAACGTGTTGACTGCCGCCGACGGGCCGCGGGTGGGTGTGGTCGCGGCCTCCGGCACCGGAGCGCAGCACCTGACGTGCCTGCTCGACGACGCCGGGATCGCGGTCTCACACATCCTCGGTGTCGGCGGTCGCGACCTGACCTCCGCTGTGGCTGGCCGCAGCGCGGTCACCGCCCTGCGGATGCTGGACGCGGACCCGGGAACCGATCACATCGTGCTGATCTCCAAACCGCCTCACCCGGAGACCGCGGCCGCCGTCCGCCGGGTCGCCGAGGAACTGCGGACACCGGTGACATTCCTGCTGATGGGACCCGGGCAGCCGGACATCACCCGCGGCGCGGAGCGTGTCATCGAGGCACTCGGCGCGCCCGCCCATCACTGGCCGGCCCGGCCGCCGGTCATCCCTGCCGCCTCCCAGACCGGCGACGGGAGTCTCGGCCCGTCCCGTCCCGGCATTCTGCGGGGACTGTTTTCCGGCGGCACCCTGGCCGATGAGGCGATGGTCGTGGCGGAGACCGCGCTCGGCGACATCCGTTCCAACATTCCGTTGCGGCCCGAGCTTGCGCTGCCGCCGGCGCGGACCCGCACCGGGCGGCCGGAACTGGCCGGGCTCGGCAGCGCCGTGGTCGATCTCGGCGATGACGCCTTCACCGCGGGGCGGCCGCACCCGATGATCGACCCTTCCGTCCGGCTGACCATGCTGGCCGAGCAGGCGGCCGACCTGGATGTGGCGGTCGTGCTGATGGACGTCGTGCTCGGTCACGCAGCGGACCCCGATCCGGCGGCAAGCCTGGCTCCGGCCATCCGCAACGCGATCGGCATCGCCGCCGACGACGGACGAAGTCTGTCCGTGGTCATCGCACTCTGCGGCACCCGCGCCGACCCGCAGGACCGGGAGGCGCAGGCCGACGCGTTCACATCGGCCGGGGCGTGGGTGTTCGCGTCCAACGCCGCAGCCGCCCGCGCGGCCGCGGCCCTGGCCACCGGGTCCGGCGGACCGGCCGGCCTGCCGTGGCGCGGCTTTCGGAAGGAGGAGCCAACGGCTGAACCGGTGCTGCCCGTCGCCGCCGGGCCGGAACTGATCAGCGGCCCGGTGCCCGAGCTGCCGGTCGATGTCCCGGTGGTGATCTGCGCGGGCATCGACCTGCTCGCCGACGCACTACGTGCCCAGGCGGTCGAAGCGGTCGCGGTGGATTACCGGCCGACCGTGTTCGGGACGGCCGACGTCGATGCTGTGCCGGACGCACTCAGGGTCGTGCTGGCCGATCCGCGCCGGCCGGCGGCCAACGCGTTGGCCGCCGAGCGGATGCTCGCCGTTCGTGCGCACCTGGTCGACGTCCGGCCCGCATCGGAGGCACTCGGCCTTCGGCCCGGCGAGTTCTGCCACGCCGGTCCGCCGATCACCTTCGATCGGGCGTCGGGACCGCTGCGCGGGGCGCTGATCGGCGCGATGATCTTCGAGGGACTTGCCGAGAACGAGAGCGATGCTACGGCGAAACTGCTTTCAGGCGAGGGCATCTCGTTCGGACCGTGTCATGATCGGCACGCCGTCGGGCCGATGGCCGGGGTGATCTCGCCGTCGATGTGGCTCTTCGAGCTGGCCGACGAGAAGACCGGTGCGCGGTCGTGGTGCTCGCTGAACGAGGGGCTCGGAAAGGTGCTGCGGTACGGCGCCTATTCCTCCGAGGTCATCGCCCGGCTGCGCTGGATGGCCGACGTCCTCGGGCCGGCGCTCGCCCTCGCTGTTCGCGCGGCCGGGCCGATCGACATCACCGCGATCGTCGGTCAGATGGTGCAGATGGGCGACGAGGGCCACAACCGCAACAGGGCCGGGACCCTGATGTTCCTGCGCGAGATCCTGCCCGCCCTGATCGCATCCGGGCTTCCCGCAACGGATGTCGCCGAGGTGGCGCGGTTCGTCGCGGGCAACGATCACTTCTTCCTCAACCTCGTGATGCCCGCGGGCAAGTTGATGGGCGACGCCGCCACCGGTATCCCCGGCAGCACTGTGGTGACCGCGATGTGCCGCAACGGCACCGACTTCGGCATCAGGGTGTCGGGCACCGGTGACCAGTGGTTCACCGGCCCCGCCCTGTACCCCGACGGCTTGTTCCTCGCTGGGTTCGGACCCGATGACGCCAATCCCGACATCGGCGACTCCGCCATCGCCGAGACCATGGGCATCGGCGGGATGGTCATGGCCACCGCACCCGCGATCGTTCGTTTCGTCGGCGGATCCGTGCCCGACGCGCTCGCCGTGACCGGCCGGATGTACGAGATCACCGAGGCGGAGAACCCGGCCTTCGCGGTCCCCATCCTCGAGTTCCGCGGCGCGCCAACCGGTATCGACGTCACCCGGGTACTGCGCACAGGGATCCTGCCGCAGATCAACACCGGGATGGCGGGCCGGGTGCCAGGGACCGGCCAGGTGGGGGCAGGGCTGGTGACGCCACCGATGGAGTGCTTCACCGCCGCCATCCAGGGGCTGGCCACCGCGGCCGGATGACGCGTCGCCCCGGTGGGCGCCTTCCACCGGCATGATTTCCCGGTCAGGGCGGTCCCGATCAGGCAGGGGGGTGCCAGAAGCCATCGTGCACTGCCCGCGCCTCCGCGAACTCGAAGGGCCCCTCGACCGCCACGTCGCGCTGACCGGCGGCAAACACGGTGCGGCACGGCAGTTCCAGTGTCGGGTTCTCCGGATCGTCACCCGTCATGGCGCGCAGTTCGTCTTCGGCCAGCGCGAAGACGACAGTGCCGATCCCCGACCAGTAGATGGCACCCGAGCACATCGCACAGGGTTCGGTACTGGTGTAGAGCGTCATCTCGCGAAGCTCGGCCGTCGAATACCGGGCGGTCGAGATCCGCACGAGGTTGGTCTCGGCGTGCCCGGTGGCATCGGACTGGGTGACGACCGTGTTCTCCGCAACCAGCAGCACCCGGCCGGTGTTGTCGGCGAGCAGCGCGCCGAAGGGATGGTTGCCGTTGTCCCTGGCGGTCTGTGCGACGGCGATGGCCTGGAGCAGCAGGGGTTCCGGTGCCGGCATACCCGACATGGTCGCAGGACCGGCGAGCGTGTGATCCGAGGGGCGGCCGACAGGGTCCCCTCGAAGTAGCGGCCGCACCGGACCCGGAACGTCGAGCGTCGTGCTGCTCCGGCCAACCCGATGCTTCACGATCAGCCCGACTCGACAGGGACCACCCCGCCTCGGCCCACCCAGGCTCGCCCCCGATGACCTTCACCGTGACGTGCGGTGCTGATTGACCTGCAAGCTCGGTGTAATGGGGCGGCTGACGTCTCTGCAGGGCAATCGTGTCCGCGGACGAGGAACAACCCTGCAGGTGTGGTGACGGGACCCCAGGAATTGATCCACACCCGGTGAGAGTCGGTGATCGGTGGATGCAGGCAGCAGCGTAACTGGCTGGGGTCATGACACGGCGCCCCGGACGCCGCCGGTACTACTTCAATACCGCATGCGGCCCGAACATGTCCCGGCGTCCGCACTGAACCGATGTGACGAATTACCCGCCTCGGGTGATTCGACTGTTCCCGCAGACCGGAACGCTGGTGGGCGCACTACGAGGTGCACTGGCTGCGCCAACCAGTGTGGGTCCCTCGCGACCGATGGTCCACGACTTCGCGGGAGGCACTGGGATGCCAAGTCAGTCTGGTGAGATCGTCCTGATCAACGGGTTCGGGGTGCTTTTCGTCATCTTGAACGCCTTCGGTTTGGGCCTACGGCTCCAGGTCGGAAAGCTGCTCAGCCAGGCGGCGGCGCACTGGAAGGTCGCTGTGTGGGCGTTGGTGATCAACTTTGTCCTCATCCCACTACTGTTCGTCGGATATCTGCTGACGGTCGCCTCTTCCATCCCTGGTGAGATCAAGGTCGGATTCTGCGTTGCTGCCCTGTGCGCCGGCATGCCCTTCGCTCCGATCCTCGCAGGGTTGGCCAAGGCGAATGTCAGCATTGCGACCACCCTGTTGGTGGTGATGACCGTGGCCACCGTCATCGCCCTGCCGGTGGGTTTGCCGCTGGCCGTCGATGCGGTTGACGCGCAACTGAAGATTTCGTTCTGGGGCGTTGCCTGGCCGTTGCTGCTGTTCCTGCTCCTGCCGCTGTTTCTGGGGTGTTGCTTCAGAGTCTGGTGGCCCGACCTGACGGCGCCATTGGCCACGTGGGTGGTCCGGGTCGCCATCTTGTGCCTGCTGTTCAACCTCAACTTCACGCTGGTCGCGTATTGGGATCTCTTCGTGCAGACGTGGGGCACCGCAAGCTACATCGCGGCCATCGCCGGCCCGTTCATCGGCCTCGGGTGTGCCTACCTCCTGGTGTCCGGTCTCCGGGTCAAAGACGTCGGAATCAGGCATGCCACCGAGATCACCACAGCGGTACGCAACATCGCCCCGATGCTGTTGATGATGATCTTTCCCTTCGGCGCGGATCCGCTGGTTACGGTGTCGATCACGATCCTGAATACCGTCGGGATTGTGGTCGTTCTCTTGTTCGCCCTTCTGTGGAGGCGTGCTGCGTCGCCGGCAGGCACCACGGCCACAGGTGATGCGCCGAACCTCAAAGATGCCTCTTCGCCACCATCCGTTAGCTGACACCCAGCGCGGTGATCAGGTGGTGAACGGCCGCCCGCCCGCGCTCCGGCTCAGAAGTCTCCAGTCATTGATGAAGCAGGGGGCCGTCGGCCCGGTCTGACCCGTAAGTTTCCTGGCCGGATCCTGGTGCCTTCCGCGGGACCTGTCGGCCGGGTCGGCCCGAGCGATGTCCTTCAAGGCCGCTTTCTCCGGCTCCGCATCGGCCAGCAACCGCTTTCAGGGTGGAGTTCTCCTTCTCCAGATCCTTGAGCTGCCTGGCGTCGTCGGCCTCGAGGCCACCACATCGGTTCCGCCACCGGTAGTACGTCTGCTCGGCCACCCCCAGCTCGCGGCATTCATCGGCGACCTCCTTCCCGGGGCCAGCAGCCGATCAGCCTGCGCGAGCTTCCGCACGACCTGCTCAGGGGTGTGCCGCTTCCTCGTCGTGACGATCAATCCTTCCGCCCACCTGCACGGGCATCAGACTCTCACTCGACGTGGATCAACCAGCTGGGGTCATGCCAGTGGCACTCGACCCGGCCACGGATCGGACCAGCCGGAAGTAGCGGGCCGCACCGGACCCGGAACGTCGAACATCCTGCTGCTGCAGCCAACCCGATGCTTCACGACCAGCCCGCCACGGCCCACCCCGGCCCGGCCTGCACGAACTCAGGCCGACCCGCCCACGGAGGTCAGTCCGCGAACTCCCAGTGCACTGTCACGTCGACCCCGACCTCGGCGTCACCGGTGGCGACCGGCATCACCTCGGCCGCCATCGCGCGCGCCATGCCCAGACCAACGGCCCGGCCGCCGCCGGACGGCCGCTCGTCGATCCACACGACTCTCCCGAGGCCCCGGCCCGCCAGCTCCGCAAACTGCTCGGCCTTGGACTTCGCATTGGAAAAGGCAGCCTGCCGGGCGAGCACGAGGGCCTCGTCAGGATGACCGGGGGTGAGCAGGACGCCATCGATGCGGACGCCTTCCCCGCCCAGTGCGGCAACGTCGGTCAGCAGTCGCTCGATGCCGTGCAATCCCTCCCGGAGTACGGTCAGGCGCTGTCCAGCCTGGTATCCCAGCACCTGCTGGCGGCCGTTGTTGTATTCCAGATGCGGGCCGAGGGTCAGGTCGGAGGTGCGCACGGAGCGGGCGTCGACGCCGTCGTCGGCCAGGATCGCCAACAGCCTGGTGGCGGTTGACGCGGCCATCGCGAAGGCCTCGCCGGGTTCGGCGCGCAGCACCTCGACGGCGAGCGAGATCGAGACCCGGTCGACGGCCGCGAAGGACGACCCGGTTCCCACCACGGTGACGCCGGTCAGCTGAGTGTCGTTCACCGGTTCAGTCTGCACCGGGGGGCGTCACAGCACAGGTCCTGCGGGCGCCGCCTCGATCTGGTCGACCTGATCTGGTCGACCTGATCTGGTCGACCTCGATCTGGTCGACCTCGATCGGGTCGACCCCTCGGATGGACGCGTCGATGAGCTGGATCGGGTGGAACAGCGGCACTCCGGCGTCAAGATACCGCCGGACCTGCAGCAGGCAGCCGGCGTTCGACGTCACCACCGCGTCCGGCAGCACCGACGCGATGTTGGCGGCCTTGCGCCGGCCCAGTTCGGCGGCCGCCTCGGGCTGCACCAGATTGTAGATACCGGCTGATCCGCAACAGATCTCGACTTCTGGGATTTCCAGAACGGTGAGCTGCGGAATTGCGCGCAGGACGGCCCGGGGCTGGTCGAGCACACCTTGGGCGTGCCCGAGGTGACAGGCGCTGTGATAGGCAACCCGGGCGCTGATCGGGTGTCGCGGTGCGAGGGGACCGAGTTCCACCAGCAACTCGGAGATGTCCCGCACCTTGCCGGCGAACGCGGCCGCCTTGTCGGCGTAGGCCGGGTCGTCCCGCAGCAGATGTCCGTACTCCTTCATCGCCGAACCGCAGCCGGCGACGTTCGCCACGATGCTGTGTACGCCTGCCGCCTCGAAACAGTCGATCAACCGGCGGGCGCGGTCCATCGCCTCCTCTTCGCGACCCGCGTGGCCGGACAGCGCGCCGCAGCATTGTTGGTCCCTCGGTGCGATGACGTCGCAGCCCTCGGCGGCGAGGACCCGCGTCGTCGCCGCGTTGACGTCGCCGAAGAACACTCGCTGAACACACCCCGACAGCAGACCGACCCGCTGTCGCGCCGTGCCTTTCGCCGGCGTGAAGACCGGTTGACGGGATGCAGCGGCTTTCACCGAGAGCGGCGGCAACAGCTCGTCCATCGCCCGCAGCCTCGGTGACAGCCGGTCGAGAAGGCCGAGCCGCCCAGCGGCGCGGCGGATCCCGAGCCGCTGGTAGGCCGTGCCGAGGACGGCCGCCACCCTGAGCCGCGCCGGGTAGGGAAACAGGCCGAAGATCAACGACCGGAAGGCGCGGTCGGACCGGGTGCGCTCCCAGTTCCGTTCGATCTGCGGCCGCACCGCCTCGATCAGCTCGTCGTACTTGACGCCCGACGGGCACGCCGTCACGCAGGCCATGCACCCGAGGCATGCATCGAAGTTCTTCACGAACTCCCGATCCATCGGCACCTCGCCGGCCTTGCCCATCTTCATCAGATAGATCCGGCCCCGCGGCGAGTTGGTCTCGTTGCCCTCGAGCACGTAGGTGGGGCACGTCGGAAGGCAGAACCCGCAGTGCACGCAGTCGTCGATCTGCTCATCGCTCGGCGGCCGCAGCATGTCGAAAACACCGTTGCCCGGTGCCGTCTCGGACTCCGGCAGCGGTCTTCCGGCAGGCTGTGGTGGGGACACCGAATCACCCGGGGCGTGCGCAGCTGTCATCGCGGTCTCCTCAGTACCAGGGCCGGAAACGGCCGGGTGCGCAGCGGTTCGCCGGGTCGAATGCCGCCTTGACCCGGCGGAGCACGCCCACCGTCGACGGCACCGGGCCGAGGGCGTCGACGAGCCGGTCAACCTCGGGCGGACGGGAACGCAGGACCGTACTCCCGCCACGGCGGGCGGCGTACCTCCGGACGTTGGCGACCAGATCAGCGATCGACCGGGCGGATCCGCCGTTGAGCCGGATGGTGTGCAGCCCGAGGGCTGTGCTCGAAACCACCTGCGTGCGAACGCTTCTGCTTGCCGCGGCGGCGTCCAGTGCGGCCAGCGTGTCGACCAGTTTGTCGGGCAGGGTGGCGACCCGCAGCACGGTGTCGCCGGCGGTTCCGGTGATCCCCTCGCGGTGCTGCCGCCAGAACGCCGCGGCCGCTTCCGGGTCGACGACCTCCGAACGGATCCCTGCCCCGGCGAGCTGCCCCGACATCTCCCGCGCGGCGGCCTCGACCGTGCGGAGAGTGCCGTCGACACGGACGGCGATGCGGCCCGACCCACCGTCCCGGATCCATTCCACGGCCGCCGGTTCGGCGGCGGAGGACGCCAACCGGAGGGTGGCGTCCATGGCGTTGGAGGCGTCCGCGGTGCCGATGATCGTTCTGGACTCCACCGGGCGGGGATGCAACCGGAAGACAACCTCTGCGACGAGAGCCAGCGACCCCAGCGATCCGTACAGCAGCTTTGCCAGGTCGTAGCCGGCGACGTTCTTGATGACGTGACCGCCCGACCGGGCGACCGTCCCGTCGGACAGGACGATCGTCACCCCGATGACGAGATCGCGCAGGCTGCCGTAGCGGAGCCGGGACGGACCCGAGTCGGCGGTGGCCAGCACCCCGCCGATGGTGGCGCCCGCCTTTTCGTCGGCTGGGTCGACGGCCAGCCACTGTCCGGCGGCGGCCAGCGTCTCGCGCAGTTCCGTCAGGGTGGTGCCGGCGCGTGCCGACGCGGTCAGGTCGGCGGCGTTGTGGGTGAGCAGACCCGACAGCCGGGACGTCTCGATCACCGTTTCCGGTTGGTCGACCGGGCCTCCCCAACCGATCTTGCTGCCGCCTCCGCGGAACAGCAACGGCCCCGTGGTGTCGCGGATCAGGTCGGCGGTCTCCCGGACCGATCCGGGCTGCTCGGTGCGCACCGCGATCCCGCCCGTCACCGGCTCACACCCGCTCGATCAGGCCGCTGGCCTCCAGCGGGTGGGCGCGGTACGGGCCGGGCCGTTCGCCACACAGCCGGGGGGTCGGGAAGATCTTCCCCGGGTTACAGATGTCCGTGGGGTCGAATGCGGTCCGCAGGCGCTTCATCACCGCCAGGTCGTCCTCGCTGAACATCGTCGGCATCGAACAGGCCTTGTCCGCGCCGACGCCGTGCTCGCCGGTGATGGAACCGCCGAGCTCGACGCACAACTCGGCGATCGCGGTCGACAGTTTCTCGCCGCGCTCGGACTCGCCGGGCACCGCGGCGTTGTAGAGCACCAGCGGGTGCAGGTTGCCGTCACCGGCATGGAAGACGTTGGCGACCCGCAGCCCGGCACCGTCCGCCATCGCCTCGATCCGGGCGAGTACCTCGCCGAGCCGGGTGCGCGGGATCACGCCGTCCTGCACGTAGTAGTCGGGGCTGATCCGGCCCATCGCCGCGAAGGCGGCCTTCCGGCCCTTCCAGACCAGCGCCCGCTCCGCGGGGTCGTCGGCGAACCGGATGTGCGTGGTGCCGGCCGAGCGGCAGATCTCCTCCACACGGGCGAAGCCTTCGTCCACCTCGGCGCGTGGCCCGTCGAGCTCGACGACGAGGGCGGCCGCCGTGTCCAGGGAGTAGCCCGCATGCACGGCGGCTTCGCTCGCGGCGATGGCCAGCGCGTCCAGCATCTCGACGGCCGCCGGGATGACACCCGCCGCGATGATGCCGCTGACCGCATCACCGGCCGCTTCGGCGCTGTCGAAGTCGGCCACCAGGGTGCGCACGGCTTCGGGCCGGCGGAGCAGCCGGACGGTGATCGAGGTCGCGATCCCGAGCGTCCCCTCCGATCCGATGAATGCTCCGCGAAGGTCGGGGCCGGGCTGGTCGAGGCCACCGCCGCCGAGCTCGACGACCGCGCCGTCGGGCAGCACCACCGTCATCGCATACACGTGGTGGGTGGTGAAGCCGTATTTGAGACAGTGTGCACCACCGGAGTTCTCGGCGATGTTGCCGCCGATCGTGCACACCGTCTGGCTCGACGGGTCGGGGGCGAAGTACAGGTCGTTGGCGGTGACGGCCTTGCTGATGTCGGCGTTGGTCACGCCCGGCTCGACCGTCATCCGCTGGTTCGGCACGTCGATGTCGATCACCCGGCGCATCCGGGCCAGGCTGATCACGATGCCGTCGGCCACCGGCAGGGCACCACCGGACAAACCGGTACCGGCGCCGCGGGCGACGAACGGCACCCCGGCGGCCGCGCAATCGCTGACCACCAGTGACACCTCAGCGGTCGTTTCCGGGAGCACGACCAGCGCCGGGACCACCCGGTAGCCGGTGATGCCGTCGCACTCGTAGGTCCGCAGCCGGGTGGCGTCGGTGATCACCCGGTCCGGGGAGAGCATGCGCCGGAAGTCCGCTGCCATCGCAGCGAACCGGGGCGCCGCGGATCCGTTTCCCCCAGATGTTGCCGCTGCCACCATCGCCGAACCGTAACCGATCCGATGTCAACCGTGCTCGGTGCAAATGGCTGGCATCGCAGCGATTTTCGGGCCCGACCAGCCGTGACAACAAGCCCGGCGGGGGCTCAGCGACTGTCTGACCCGGCCCGCGGTGGGAACCACCCCGCCCGGCTCAGCTGGCCGGACACCGGATGCCCGATTTCAGCGGCGAGTGTGGGGAGCACGGCCGTCAGGCGGTCCGGGTCGATGCCGGTGGACACGCCGGAACGGTGCAGCAGGTAGAGCAGGTCCTCGGTCGCGATGTTGCCGGTCGCGGCCGGCGCGAACGGACAGCCACCGATCCCGCCGACACTGGCGTCCAGGGCCGCAGCACCGCGATCCAGCGCCGCCTGAGCATTGGCGTAACCGGTGTTGCGGGTGTTGTGGAAGTGCCAGCGCAACGGAATGGCGGGAGCGGCGGCCGCCGCGACGTCCGCGAGGGCATGCACCTGTGCGGGCACCCCGACACCGATGGTGTCGGCCAGCGCCAATTCGTCGGGCGGCTCCTCCAGGCTGCGGATGATCACGTCGAGGACCGTCTCCGGGCGTACCTCACCCTCGAACGGACACCCGAACGCTGCCGCGACCGTCAACGTGGTGCGTAGCCCTGCGGCCCCCGCTCGCCGGGCCAGTCGATGCCATGACGCGATGGCATCGCCGACCGTCATGCCCTGGTTGCGCGCGCTGAACGTCTCGCTCGCCACCACGACGACGTTCACCTCGTCCATGCCCGACGCGATCGCCCGATCCAGACCGCGCTCGTTGAGTACCAGCCCGATCCAGGACACCGCTCCCCGCGGCAGTCGCCCGGCCACCGCCTCCGCGTCCGCCATCTGTGGCACCAGCTTCGGATGAACGAAGCTGGTGGCCTCGATACGGCGCACGCCGGCGGATACGAGACCACCGATCAGCGACAGCTTGGCGTCGGTCGAGAGCACCGCGGCTTCGTTCTGCAATCCGTCCCGCGGCGACACCTCGACGATCTGCACGCCATATGTATACAACTGCGACGGCAGTTCCGGAAGTGTTCGCTCGTTGGTCTTGTGCGGTTGCCACCTGCGTGCCAGCATTCCATGCAATCGGTGACCAGTGAGGAGTTCCGTGGCTCATGCCTCGAAGAATGCGGCAGTGCTGCTGCGCGAGATGATCCTGGCCGGCGCCCTCCCGGCAGGGTCGAAGCTCGGTGAGGCCGAACTCGCCACCCGCCTGGACGTCAGCCGGACCCCTGTCCGGGAGGCGTTGTCCCGACTGGCGGCCGAGGGCCTGGTCGAGCTGGTGCCGAACCGCGGTGCACGGGTCGCCCGCTGGTCGCCGGAGGACCTTCAGCAGATCTTCGAATTGCGGTTGCGGCTGGAGCCGTACGCGGTCGGCCTCGCTGTGCCGCGACTGACCGACTCCGACCTGGACGACCTCGAAGACCTCGCACGCCGCATGCAGGCATTCGGGAAGCCCGGCCGCAGCCAGGATCTCGACGGCATCGTGCACCTGAACAGACAATTCCACCGCACATTGATCACCAGGGCGGCCAACCCGGCACTGGCCAGCGCGCTGCTCGCCGTCACACACGCGTCGGTGGTGAACCAGAACTTCCACAACTACTCGCCGGAGGCTTTGGCAAGGAGCCTTTCGCATCATGTCGAGATCGTCGCGGCGGCCAGGGCCGGCAATGCGGACTGGGCCAACAGCGTCATGCGATCGCATCTCTACAACGCCAGGGCGACCATGTTGCCGGCCGAACGCGAACGGCGGGATCAACCGTGACCGCACCACTGGGCCCACGCACCGATCCGTCGAGCGAGACCGGGCTGCCGCTGGACGACCTGCGGGTGATCGAACTTGGCCAGCTGCTCGCCGGACCGTTCTGTGGGCAACTGCTCGGCGACTTCGGCGCCGAGGTGATCAAGGTAGAGGATCCCGGTCGCGGCGATCCGATGCGGCAGTGGGGCAGGGAGAAACCGCACGGGAAGTCGCTCTGGTGGCCGGTTGTCGCCCGGAACAAGAAGTCGGTGACGTGCAATCTCCGCTCGGCGGAGGGCCAGCAGTTGCTCCGTAGACTGATCGACACCGCCGACGTGCTGGTGGAGAACTTCCGGCCCGGCACGCTCGAGCGTTGGGGGTTGGGACCTGAGGAGCTGTGGAAGACCAATCCGGGGCTGATCGTCACCAGGGTGACCGGCTACGGCCAGACAGGGCCGTACGCACCGCGCGCCGGTTTCGGCAGTATCGGCGAGGCGATGGGCGGGATCCGTTACGTCACCGGCAATCCCGACCAGCCGCCGGCCAGGGCCGGCATCTCGCTGGGTGATTCGCTGGCCGCGACGTTCGCCTGCCTCGGCACCCTGGTCGCGGTGCACAACCGGCACCGCACGGGCCGTGGGCAGGTCGTCGACTCGGCGATCTACGAGGCCGTGCTGGCGATGATGGAATCGCTGCTCCCGGAGTGGGCCGTCGCCGGCTACCAGCGCGAGCGCACCGGTGCGGTGCTGCCGAACGTCTCGCCCAGCAACGTGTACCCCACGTCCGACGGTGACCTGGTGCTGATCGCCGCGAACCAGGACACCGTGTTCCGGCGGCTCGTCGAGGTGATGGGCCGGCCGGAGCTCGCCGATGACGAGCGGTACGCCACACACTCGGCGCGCGGCGCCACGATGACCGAGCTGGACACGCTGATCGCCGAGTGGACGACCAGCCGGACGGCCGACGACCTGCTCGACGCGCTGCACGCCGGTGGTGTCCCGGCCGGCCGGATCTTCCGCGCCAGGGACATGTTCACCGACCCGCACTTCGCCGCCCGGGAGGCGATCGTCCGGGTGGTTCACCCTGAGCTGGGCGAGCTGCCGATGCAGAACGTCACGCCGAAACTCTCCGGCACCCCCGGGAAGGTGCGCACCGCAGGGCCCGCACTGGGCGAGCACAACACCGAGATCTGGCAGGGCCTGCTGGGCCTGACACCGGAGCAGATCGAGCACTACACGGACCGATCGGTTCTGTGACCCCACACGGGGTTTCAGGACTGGGGGTCGAACCGACCACCGCACTGGAGGACTGATGAGTTACAGGCTCGGCGTCGATGTCGGAGGAACGTTCACCGATGTCCTCCTGGTGGACTCGGACAGCGGTGAGACGTGGCGGACCAAGACCGCCTCGACGCCCCAGGACCAGTCGGTCGGTGTGCTGCGTGGGATCGAGAAGGTCTGCGCGGACGCCGGTATCGAGCAGACCGTGATCGCCCAGGTGCTGCACGGCACGACGGTCGGCACGAACGCGATCCTGGAGGGCAAGGGTGCGGTGGTCGGCCTGGTCACCACCCAGGGGTTCCGGCAGGTGCTGCAGATCGCCCGGTCCTTCGTGCCAGGCGGTCTGGCCGGCTGGATCATCTGGCCCAAGCCCGAACCGCTGGCCGCGCTGGAGAACACCGTCGAGGTGCCGGAACGCATCGCCAGCGACGGATCGGTGATCACGCCGCTCGACGAGGACGAGACCCGCAGACGGCTCCGGGCACTGCGCGAGAACGGCATCCAGGCGCTCGCGATCTCACTCATCAACGCCTTCGCCAACGGTGAGCACGAGGAACGCATCGCCAAGATTGCGGCCGAGGAGCTCCCCGGCATCCCGATTTCCCGCTCCAGCATCGTGCTCCCGGAGATGCGCGAGTACGAGCGGGCGCTGACCACGGTCGCCAACAGCTACGTCCAGCCGCAGGTCGCCCGGTACGTCCGCAACCTTTCCGAACAGCTGGCGCAGCAGGGACTGTCAGCCGGCCTGTCGATCCTGCGCAGTGACGGCGGGCTGGCTGCCGCCGACGTGGCGGCGGACTCGCCGGTCACCATGCTGATGTCCGGTCCCGCGGGCGGTGTGACCGGTGCGGTGTGGATGGCCGGCCAGACCGGCAACCGTGATCTGCTCACCTTCGACATGGGCGGCACGTCCACCGATGTCGCGCTCGTACAGGATCTCAAGCCGCGCACCGGGCGGGAGACCAAGATCGGCGACCTGGTCGTCAGGGCGTCGTCGGTCGACGTCCGGACGGTGGGGGCCGGCGGCGGTTCGATCGCCCACGTGCCGGAACTGACCAAGGCGCTGCGGGTCGGTCCGCAATCGGCCGGAGCCGTTCCCGGGCCGGCCGGATACGGGTTGGGCGGCAGCGCGCCCACCGTCACCGACGCCAACGTGGTCCTCGGCTACCTGCCGACGTCGCTGGCCGGCGGCGAGATCACCCTGGATGTCGAGGCCTCCAGGGCGGCGGTGGCGACCGTCGCCGAGGCGATGGGCCTGCCCAGCGTCGAGGCGGCGGCCGCCGGGATCATCGACATCGTCAACGAGAACATGCTCGGCGGCCTGCGACTGGTGAGCGTTCAGCAGGGCTTCGACCCGCGCGACTTCGCGCTCGTCGCCTTCGGCGGCGCCGGACCGCTGCACGCGAACGCGATGGGCGTGCTCACCGGTGCCTGGCCGGTGATCGTGCCGCCGTCACCCGGGGTGCTGTGCGCCCTCGGCGATGCCACCACCTCGGTGCGGGACGAGTCGGCGCGCACCTGCCTGCGCCGGTTCGCCGACCTGACCGGCACAGAACTGCGCGACATCCTGACCGGACTGTCCGACGCGGCGTCCGAGCGACTGGTCGCTCAGGGCCTCGACCCGGCCGAGCAGCAGATCGATTACGAGGTCGACATCCGTTATTTCGGACAGGGTTTCGAGATCCCGATCACCGTGGACGCCGCTCGGTTGGACAATCTGGACACGCTGCTGCCGAACCTCGGGGCGTCCTTCGACACCGAGCACGAGCGGCTGTTCTCGTTCCTGCTGGACACCGACCACGAGCTGGTCAACGCCCGGGCAGCGGTCAGCGGCCCGCGGCCGGAGATCGCGCCGACCATGCTGGACGAGGGCGACGGCAATCCGGCCGCCGCACAATCGGGCAGCACCAAGGTCTACGTGCAGGGCGCGTTCGCCGAGGCGCCCATCTACGACCGGTTGCTACTGCGGGCGGGCGATGTGATCAGCGGTCCGGCGATCGTCGCGGAGATGGATTCGACGACCCTGGTGCTGCCCGGGCACACCGCCATGACGCATCCGTCGGGCAGCCTGCTGATCAACCCCGACTCCGGGCCGCCCGGACACCGCGGGACCACCGGTACCGACGCACAGAACGAGGGCTGAGACATGGCACGCGTCATCGAGACGACCACCGCGCCGCTGCCCGGTGCCGACGTCGACCCGGTCACCCTCGACCTGATCGAGAACGGCCTGCGCAACGCCAGGTACGAGATGGACGAGGTGCTGTTCCGGACGGCACTGTCGCCCGGCATCCGGGAACAGCACGACGAATTCCCGCTGATCGCCGACCCGTCCGGGAAGATGGTCGTGGGCCAGTTCGGGCTGTCCATTCCGGACTTCCTGGACGGCTTCGAGGGCGACATCGGCGAGGGTGACGTGCTTCTCACCTCCGACCCGTACGCGTGCGGGGCAGCGATCAGCCACGCCAACGACTGGCTGGTGGTGACGCCGATCTTCGTCGAGGGCCGGCTGGTCGGCTGGGCGGCGATGTTCGGGCACATGTCCGATGTGGGCGGCAAGACACCGTCGTCGATGCCGACGGACGCCAGGACGATCTACGAGGAGGGCGTCGTCATCCCGCCCTTCAAGCTGTACGAGGCCGGGAAGATCAACGAGGACGCGCTGCGGATCATCCTCAACCAGGTCCGCGTCCCGGACTGGAACCGGGCGGATCTGAACGGTCTGGTCGCGGCCTGCCGCACAGCGAGCCGCCGGGTTCAGGAGATGTGCGCGCGGTTCGGCACCGCCACCTACCTCTCGGCGCTCGATGCGCTGCTGCAACGCAACTACGACGCGATGAAGATCCTGCTGCACCTGGTGTTCGAGGAGGGCCGGACACTGTCCTTCACCGACTACATCTGCGATGACGGCGTCGGCTTCGGCCCGTACGAGCTGAAGCTGTCGCTGACCCGCACCGGCGACAAGGTGCATCTGGACTTCACCGGCTCCTCCCCCCAGGCGCAGGGACCGATCAACTACTACATCAACGAGAATCTGGTGCGGATGTTCTTCGGGATCTACATGATCACCGTCGCCGACCCACAGATTCTCTGGAACGACGGTTTCTACCCGCTGGTCGACGTCACGATTCCGGACGGGTCCTTCTGGAAGCCGAAGCATCCGGCCGCCCTGAATGCCCGCAACCACGGCATCGGACGGGTTTTCGACCTCTTCGGTGGACTGCTCGGACAGACCAACCCCGCCCTGCTCAACGCGGCCGGCTTCTCCTCCTCACCGCACTTCATGTACTCAGGGAACTATTCGACCGGCGACCGCAAAGGCGAATGGTTCCAGCTGTATTCGATCGGATTCGGCGGGATTCCCGGCCGGCCGCTCGGTGACGGGCCGGACGGGCATTCGCTGTGGCCGAGCTTCGTCAACATCCCGTGCGAATTCCTCGAGTCCTACTACCCGTTGCGGATCGAGAAATGGGAGACCATCGCCGACACCGGCGGTTCCGGCCTGCACCGCGGCGGCAACGGGGTGGACGTCGCGTACCGGTTCCTCGAGCCGGGCACCATCGCCATCCACGACGATCGTTGGCTGACCTATCCGTGGGGGGTCAACGGCGGCGAGCCCGGGACCCGCGGCACCAAGTGGCTGGACCGGGCCGACGGCAGCCATCAGGTACTTCCGAGCAAGTGCCACGACGTCCCGGTGGTACCCGGCGACGTCCTGCACTTCGTCACCTGGGGTGGCGGCGGCTGGGGGGACGCCCTGCAACGCGACCCCGAACTGGTCGCCCTCGAAGTCCGACGCGGTCTGGTCAGCGCCGCGGGCGCCCGCCGCTACGGCGTGGTGGTCGACGGTGCCGGGCACCTGGATGCGGGGGCCACCGGGTCGCTGCGCTCGGAGATCGCGTCGGCACGGGTCGGTGAGCTGCCGGTGTTCGACATGGGACCGGGGCTCGACCAGCTGCTCGAGCGGTGCGAGGAGGAGACAGGACTGCCGGCGCCCAAGGCGCCGGTCTGGCGGTGACGGTGTCAGGAGCTCAGCCGGCCGCCGACTCGGGTGCGACGTTCGGCGGCCGGATCGGCTGGGGCGAGCGACCGGCGCTGGTGCTGATCGACCTGATGCGGGCGTACTTCACCGCCGGTAGTCCGCTGGATCTCGGGTCGACAACCGCGTTGGAGACTGCAGCCGGACTGCTGGCGCAGGCCCGCGCGCAGGGTGTGCCGGTGGTCCACACCGCGGTGCACTACCGGGCCGGAGCGGCGGACGCCGGGCATTTCGTCCGTAAAGTCGCCGCGCTGGCCCTACTCGCCGACGACGCACCCGGCGGGCTGCGGGAGTTCATGCCGCAGGTGGAGCCGCTGCCCGGCGAGGTGGTGATCGTCAAGCAGTACGCGTCCGCCTTCTTCGGCACATCGCTGGCCTCGACGCTGCGCGCACTGGACGTCGACACCGTCGTGATGGCAGGGGTTTCCACGTCCGGCTGCATCAGGGCGAGCGCGACGGACGCCCTCCAGCACGGCTTCCGGCCGATCGTCGTCCGCGATGCCTGCGCCGACCGCACCGACGAACTGCACCGCTCGAATCTCCGCGATCTCGACGCGAAGTACGCCGATGTGGTGGATGGCAGCGAGGCGATGCGCCGTTTGGCCGGTGGCTGAGCGGGCAACCTCTCAGGTTGTGCCCGATACCGCGATCTTCGACGTCGACGGGACACTCGTCGACAGCAACTACCAGCACGCCCTCGCGTGGTTCCGGGCGTTCCGCCGGTACGACATCACGCTGCCGCTGTGGCGCCTGCACCGCGGCATCGGGATGGGCGGCGACCTCTACGTCGAGCACCTCGCCGGCGCGGACGTCGAACGCGAACACGGTGATCAACTCCGGGATGCATGGGTGGAGGAGTTCGACGAGCTGATCGGCGAGGTCCAGCCGTTCGCGGGTACCCGCGCGCTGCTGGAGGACGTGAAGGACCGTGGGTTCCGGCTCGTCCTGGCCAGTTCCGGCAAGTCCAAGCACGTCGAGGCCTTCCTCGGTCTGTTCGGCGGGGAGGACCTGGCCGACGCGTGGACGACGTCCGACGATGCCGAGACCAGCAAACCGGCTCCGGACATCGTGCAGGCAGCGCTGAACAGGGTGCACGGCGCGACCGGGGTGATGATCGGAGATTCGACCTACGACAGCATCGCGGCGGGCAAGCTCGACGTCCCCACCATCGCCGTCCGGACCGGCGGCTTCTCCGTCGAGGAGTTGAGCGACGCCGGCGCGATCGGTGTCTATGACTCGCTCGAGGAGTTGCGCGGCGACCTGGACAACACGCCACTGCGCGCGCCGACCCGGTCCTGACCTCAGCCGCGGGTGATGCCGGTGGCGGCAATCCCGCCACCGGGCACTGCGCCACCGGGCTGTGCATGCGCCCGACGCCGCGCGGTGACCCTGAACCAGGTGAGCAGCAGCGCGCACGGGATGACCAGGGCACCGACACCGAAGACCAGGAACGTCTCGAGGCTGTCGATGTGGTCGACCAGCCAGCCGAAGTTCTGCCCGAAGAAACCGGTGACGAAGGTCAGCGGCAGGAAGATCGTCGAGAGCTTCGTCAGCTGTTCGATGGTGGCGTTCTGCAGGACACTGACCTTGGTCTGCTCGACGGAGATGACGGCGATGTTCGCCTCCAGCACCGTCGTCAAGAGATCACGCTGCGCGGCAACCTCCTCGTTGACCAGCGCCAGGTTGTCGTGCACGTCGTGCAGGTACGGCAGTAGCCGCTCCGGCGCGCCGCGTTCCACTGTGGCGATCACGGCCAGCAGCGGATGGACCGCCCGGTAGAAGTTGGTGACCTCTCGGCGCAGGAAATAGATCCGTTCGGTGGGCGCCACGGCACCGGAGAAGACCGTCCCCTCCAGTTGTTCGATGTCCCGGTCGACCTCGCCGATGACGGGCGCATACCCGTCGACGACTTGGTCCAGGATCGCCCACAACGCGGATATGCTCCCTGCCCTGAGCAGCTCCGGGCGGTGCTCGAGCCGCGCGCGGGCACCCCGCAGCTCGCTGGCGATGCCCTGCCTGACGGTGATCACGAACTCGGGCGCGACGAAGACGCTGATCTCGCCGAAGTCGATCTCCTCTCGCTGGTCGTCGTAGCGGGCGGTCCGCAGGATGACCAGCTGCACCCCGTCGTCGAACTGCTCGACCTTGGGCCGCAGGTGGAATTCCTGGACGTCCTCGACGGCCATCTCGTGCAGGCCGAACATCTCCTTGATCTCCGCCAGCTCGTCCGGGGCGGGATCCACCGTCCCCAACCAGACGAACGCACCGGCCTCCCGTTGCGCCGCCGCCTCGGTCAGCGTCAGGGCCTCGACCCGCTCCCGACGACCATCCCGGTACACCGCACAGTCCACGATCACCAGCCCGTGGTTCCCGGCCGAAGTTGCGGTTAACCGTGTCTCCGGCCGGGAACCCACGCTGAAACCAGTAATGACTGATAACTAAGGAGCCCTGGATGTCGCTCGCAGGCAAACTTCGTCGCGCCCCGCTCCGGCTGGCCACCGGCGCCTACATCGTCAACTCCGGGATCGGGAAGCTCAGCGCCGGGGACGCGGGCGCCGAGGGGATCCACGGCATGGCCGCCGGTGCCTATCCGGTGGTCAAGCGGGTGGAGCCGAAGCTGTTCACCCAGGTGCTCGCCGCGGGCGAGATCATCGTCGGGTCTGCTCTGCTGCTGCCGGTCGTGCCGGCCGGGCTCGCAGGCCTTGCGCTGGCCGGTTTCGGTGCGGCGCTACTGGGCCTCTACGTCCGCACGCCCGGTGTCCACGACAAGCACTACCGGCCCACCCAGGAGGGAGCGGGTCTGGCCAAGGACATCTTCCTGGTCGGGATCGGCGCCGGCCTGGTGATCGACGCCGCGCTGGCGGAGTCGCCCATCACGAACACCGACTGACCGTTGAACACCGCCTGACCGCTGCCGCTGCTCGGTCAGCGGAGGTCCCCGGCGACGTCAGCGCGGCAGCAGCATCGTCAGGACAGGCACAACTGCGGTTGCGGGTACCCGGTACCGGCCCGCCGTCTGTCGACCAGCACCGCGGCCAGCGTGCGCAGGTGGTGATACAGCTGTCCCGTCGACGCCCCGCCCGATGCCTGTTGCAGATCAGCGACGGTGGCCGGTCCAGTGAGCAGTCGGCGAACCAGCGCTGCCCGGGCGGGGTGTCCGAGGCTGGCCAGCACGGTGGCGCCGGTCGCGTCCGGCAGGTCGAGGATCCGTTCGGCAACGAGCCCGATGTTCCAGACGACCCGCCCGTTCAGGGTCACCTCGCCGCCGTCGGAGACCGTGCCGCTGTCATTCGCGGTTTCGGCCGCGTCCTCCGGCGGCCCGAACTGTTCGGTGGGCCGCCGCAGTCCTTCAAGAAGTTCGATCCTGCGCTCGAGGTCGGCGATCCGGGCGGCCCACTCGTTGTTCGTGCTCACCCGGGCATAGTGCTCCTGCCCTCTGCCGCGCAGGTCACTCGGTCCAGCAGCGACGAGTCGTCCATTGCCGACAGCAGCAGTTCATGATTTCGATATTACGGAATCCCGATGTTTGGCAATATCCCTGCCCGCTCACATCCCCGGGATCGTCATCCCGGGTTCAACCCGCGACAATCTCCCGGACAGCACCCACGGCTCGCTGCACGTCATCCAGCGAGTTGTAGAGGTAGAAGCTCAATCGGCAGCTGGCTTCCACGCCAAGGTCGCGATGGGCCAACGTTGCGCAGTGACAACCGGCCCTCGACTCCACACCACGGTCGTTCAGCGCCTCGGCCAAGGCGACCGGGTGCCACCCGGCGACGTTGAACGCCACCAGCGGCGACCGGCGACCGTGGGCGGGGGGACCGTAGACGGTCAGTCCGGGGACGTCAGCGAGCAGTTCCATCGCTGTCGCGGTCAGCTCGGCGGTGTGCACACCGATGGTTGACATGGTCGCTGTCACCACGCCTGGTGGCACTGGAACGCTCGTACGAAAATACGTCCCACCAGGACAGAGCAGGTCGGCGGTGTACCGCAGTACCTGTGCGGACGCGATGACGCCGAGGATGTTGGGCGTTCCCGCGGAGTATTTCCACGGTAGGTCGTTGAATTCCACCCGGTCGACCCCCACGCGACCTTCGGCGATCATGTCACCGCCGTACAGGAAGGGGAGCGCCTCCTGGAGCAAATGCTCCTTGGCGTACAGCGCACCGACCCCGAATGGCGCCATGAACTTGTGGAAGCTGAACGACAGGTAGTCGACGTCGAGCGCGACGACGTCGACCCGGGTGGTGGGAACAAGCTGCGCGCCGTCCACCAGTAGCAGCGACCGGGACTCGCCGTTGGGCTGCCGATAGCCGCTGGCGTCGGCGATCTGCCTGACCGACTCGAGTGGGGGCTTCGTCCCGAGGAAGTTGGATGCGCCGGTGCAGCACACCAGCTTGGTCCTGGAATCCACCAGCGAAGCAAGGTGTTCCAGGTCCAGCTCCCCCGTCCGGTGATCGAACCGGGCAATCCGTAACTCGACGGTCCGGCCGAACCGCGGCAGGATCTCCCGGCACATCGCGTGCCACGGAACGAAATTCGAGTTGTGTTCCATCATCGTCGTGACGATGTTGTCGCCGTGCCGAAATGCTGTGAGCAGCGAGTACAGCACGGCGTTGTGCGCCTCTGTCGTGTTGCGGTACGTGGCGATGCAGCGGCGGTTCGGCGCGCCCAGCCACATTGCGATGGTGTCGAAGGATTCCTCGAACAGTTCTGTGGTCCTGATCGACGCGGAAGACTGCCCGCGGTGCACGTTCTCGTAAAAAGGGACAAGGCCGGCGTAGAACGACAGCAGGTCCCGCGGTGGTTGGGTGCTCGCCGCATTGTTCGTGACGATCCGGCCGTGCCCGGGGAAATCAAAACTGCTGCGGACGCGTTCGATGTCCAGCGTGGCAGTGCCGATGACAGTCATCGATCGGTCCTCTTCGTCGTGTCGCCCTCAGCGGAGGAGGAGCCCTTCCGATCGGTGATACGGCGCGACCGCCTATTCGGTTCTTGCAAGCGCTCACCCGATGACGGTGAGGCGCTGCTTCTGCGTGCCGGTGTTCCCGGCCGCATCGGTCGCCGAAACGACGACGCTGTGCGCACCGGCCTTGAGAGCCGGCCACATCACCGTCCAGGTTCGCGTCGACGACACGACGATGCTGCGGGCGATCGTGTCGACGGTGAGGTTCTGCCACGCGGTGCGCGCGTTGCCGGCACCATCGCACGGCAGGGGCGGCACATCGTGCTGCCTCTCAGCAACTCGTCAGCTTTTGGTCAAGGCCACCGGTCCTGTCTGCCCCGTAGTCAGGGCCGATTCGGTTCTAGCGCGGCGGGAAACAGATCCGCCATGGCGGACAGGAACAGCGGCAAGGCCGAGGACAGGGCGGACGTCGACAGCGTCTGGGACGACTGGAACGACGCGGTCAACATGACCGCCTCGGAAATCGAGAAGTGGCTCGACACCGACGAATCGCAATCGGTCGGCGACAAGAAGGGTGGCGGTGAATCCGTCGGCCACCATTCAGGACGGCGGATCGTCGAGATCCTCCGTACGAAGAAGGCTGACCTGACCGACGACGACGTGCAATGGATGCACAAGGTGGTGGGCTACGTGCACCGGCACCGCGCGCAGGGGCCGTCATCCGATGTCGAGCATTCGCGGTGGCGGTACTCCCTGATGAACTGGGGAAACGATCCGCTCAAGAAGTGATGCGGCACAACGGCGGTCGCGGCGGCGCGGCCCTCCTGGACTGATCGGGAGGGCCGCCCTCCTGGCTCGATCAGGAGGGCCGCCCCCGGTTCGACCAGGAGGGCCGTCGACTGCCTACCTGCCGAGCCTGCCGACGACCTCGACGTTCGTCGCCTGCACCAACCTGCCGAGGTCGTCATAGGCGGCAACCGCGACCTGGCCCGCTCTCGCGATCTTCGAGGCCGCCCTTGCGTCCTTCTTGTTGAGCCGGAGCGACTCGTAACCCTCGTAATCGGGGTACTGCTGAACCAATCTGGCCGGCAGGCCGCGCCGGTCCAGGGTCAGGGGCAGCGACGACCCGCCGATGGTTTCGGCGTCCACCTGCAACGAATCCGCCGGCCCCCAGTGCAGTCGGTAGGTCCAGCCGCGCCGATCCTCGGGCAGGTTCCAGGCGATGGTGTCTGCGGTCAGCCAACCTGCGCGGGCCGCGGTCAGGTCCGGCCCGAAGTCGGGAGCGAACGTCGAGACCGCGACGCTCTTGGTGGAGACCTGGTAGGAGATGGTGGTCGCCAGGCCCTCCTCGACGGTGAAGCTGAGCGGGCTCCCATCACCGACGCTGACCGAGTAGGTGCCGGCCGGGATGTCGATCGTGGTGAACGAGTACGTGCCGTCCCCGTCGGGATCCTGCAACCACGACCGCATGCAGCTGATGTCGCTGTCCGTCGCACAACCCAGTTCGGACTGGAAGTCGCCGGTGGCAACCAGGATCGGGTTCAGCCTCGTATTCGTCACCCAGTGGGTGCGGTGGTCGTAGTAGAAGCTGACGGCACCACCGTCTGCGGTGTAGGCGACGTCCGACCCGTTGCGATTGCCGCCCGCGCCGTAGTTCTCGTCCCACGAGCGGTTGATCGCCGCCTTGAACGCGTACTGCCCAGCTTGCGGCGAGAAGGTGCCCTTCCAGACATCGTCGTCGTCGAGGGTCAATTGGATCTGGTCGCACGGCGGGTTCCAGTCCTCAGCGCAACCGATCTCGCTACCGTGACTGCCCGGCACGGACACCGCATCGGGCTGGGTGATCGGCCCGAGCACGATCCCCGGGTCCGCGGGCGGCTGCGGCCGTCCGACCACGGCGCTGGTGGAGGCCACCCCGAAGTCGCGGTCGTGATCGCGGGCGATTGCCCGGTATTCGACGGGTGTGCCCTGCGGGAGCGAATCGACGTTGTGGAAGACCCGGTAGGGGGCGTTGTCGTCGGTGCCCAGAAGCTGCCACTCAGTCGTCCCGACCGGTCGCCAGCCGAAGGTGACCTGCGTGAAGTCGTTACCCGGGACGGTGACACCGATCTCCGCGCGGCCGGTGACGATGCCGGTCGGGCCAGGTGTCACGAACTCCGGCTTCGGTGCGACCCGGTCGTGGCGCAGCGCCGAGTTGGCCTTGTAGACCACCGCCGACAACGGCGGGACGGACACGGTGATCCGGCCCTCGGCATCGGTGCGCACGCGATCGCGCAGGACCGACTTCGGCCAGATGCCCTTCAGCGTGCTCCGCGCGGACTGGTACGTGTCGAACGTCGCGGTCTGTTCCGTGTCGGCATTGTTGATCGCGACCACGTACTCCACCTGCTGTTTCGCGTCCATCCTGCTGAACGCGAAGATGCCGGGTCCGTTGGTGGCAAAGCGGTGGACCTGGGCACCGTCAGCCAGGGCAGGGTGCTTGTCCCTGAGCTCGGCCAGCCCGGCGATGTGCTGGTAGAGCGGGTGCCGGGTGTCGAAGTTGTTGTCGGCCGTGGTGGCGTCGGTTCCGATCAGGTCGTAGGTGTCGTTGTGCAACTCCACCTGGCTCGCGAACATGTCCTCGCGCGCACGCTGATCGCCGATCCCACCGGGAACGTTCTTGGGCGCCGAGAATCCCTGCTCGTCGCCGTAATAGACGACCGGCTGACCACGGGTCAGGTACATCAGGGAGTGCGCCAGCTCGTCGCGCTCGAGCAGTTCGTCCTCGGAAAGGGTCTCGTCGTCTCGCAGGAAGCTGCCGACCCGGCCCATGTCATGATTTCCCAGGAAGGTGGGCAGCGAGTACGCGTTGGAATCGGCGTCGGTGAAGTAGTCGTCCAGCGCGTAGAAGTCCCGCAATTCCGTCGTCGCTTTGCCCTTCGCGAAATTGACGCCGCTGCCCTGGAAGCCGAAGTCCACCGTCGCCTGCAGGCGTCCCTCCGTCGTGTACTGCGACATGAACCGCGGGTCGGCGTCGTAGACCTCGCCGAACATGAAGAAGTCCTTGTTGCCCTCCGACGCGGCATACCCCTGCAGTTCGGGGCCGAACTGCTTCCAGAAGTCCATGTTCACGTGCTTGACGGTGTCGATCCGGAATCCGTCGACTCCGGAGTCCTTCACCCAGGTCTCGTAGATGTCGATCATGCCCTGGACGACCTCGGGCCGTTCGGTCCACAGATCGTCGAGGGCAGATCGATTCCCGGACGGGAAGTCGCCGTACTCGCTGTTCTCGCCGGAGAACGTCGAGGTTCCACGGTTGTGGTACATCGTCGGATCGTTCAGCCAGTTCGGGACCTTGACCGTGCTGTCCTGCGCTGTGCGGAAGGTCGGAACGTAGGGGAAGGACACCTCGGGGTCGACATCGGGGAAATCGTCACCGATGAAGGTGAAATCACGGTCGTCGAACGGATTGCCCTGAGCGTCCTTGTACGGCGCTTCTTCTTTCGTCTTGTACGGCACCTGGCCGTTCGCGTCGTACGCCGAATCCTCGTAGTCCAGGACGTCCGCGGTGTGATTGGTGATGATGTCGAAGAACACCTTCATCCCACGTTTGTGGGCGAGGTCGATCAGGGTCTTGAGTTCCTGATTGGTGCCGAGGTGCGGATCGATCTGGGTGAAGTCGGTGATCCAGTACCCGTGGTACCCGGCCGATTCCGTTCCTTCCGCGCCCTGCACCGGCTTGTTCTTGAAGGACGGCGTCATCCAGATCGCGGTGGTGCCCAGTCCCTGGATGTAGTCGAGCTTCTGGGTCAGGCCCTTGAGGTCGCCGCCATGGAAGAACGCCTGGTCGGTCGGGTCGAAACCGTGGTCGAGGCGGTCGCCGGCGATGCCTGCCGTGTCGTTGTAGGGGTTACCGTTCCTGAAACGGTCGGCCATGACGAAGTAGAAATTCTCCCGCGTCAGGTCCTTGCGCAGACTGCTGCCGGCGAGCCTGCGGTCGGCGGCGGTCAGTCCACCCGCCGGTTTCGCCGGGCCCACCGAGACCCGATGGGTCGCATGGTCGTAGGTGAAGCGGAGCTGTGTTCCTTCGTCGATGGCCAGCGGGATGTTGCCGTCGGGCAGGCCGAACGTGGCGTCTCCGTAGTTCTGGGTCCAGGACCCGTCGAGCCGCACCTTGTAGACGTAATCGAACGGTTCGGCGGGATCGCCGGCGGGGACGGTGAAGGTACGGGAATAGAGCGTTGAGGAGCCCGGCACCGGGACAAGGTCGGTGGCGGTGCAGGTTTCGCTCCAGTCCGTGTCGCACCCGAGCTCGCTCATCAGGCTGCCCATCAGGGTGACCCGAGCGGGGGCCGGCGTGTGGTCGGCCGCCGCCGGCGTCGCCACTGCCAGTGAACCGAGGACGATCACCGACCCGGCAAGGGCAAGGGCGCGGGAACGTGACTGCAGAACGGACATGCGACGGCTCCAGGTGGGAGTGGGTGCCGGGGGGTCGGAATGTGACCCTAACCACACGGACCGAGTGCTAACAACCGTCCCATTTCGGATGGACCGGATGAATGCGTCACAATAGGATTCGGCATCGTGACCCCGGTTGACGATTACCTCGCCGGTGTCGGCGAACCCGATCGGAGCGCCCTGGACCATGTCCGGGCACTGGTCACGACTGCCGTCCCCGACGTCACGGACGGCGTCAGTTACGGCATGCCGGCGCTGAAGCACCGGGGGAAGCCACTGCTGGGCTTCGCTGCCGCGAAGAACCACCTCAGCGTGTTCCCGTTCAGCCCGGCGGCCATCGACGCGGTGCGGGATCGGCTCGCCGGGTACTCGCTGTCGAAGGGCACCGTGCGCTTCTCCGCCGCCGCTCCCATCCCGGACGACGTGCTCACCGATCTCGTGCTGTTCAGGATGCGGCAGATCGATTCCGCTACCTGATCGATTTCACAGTGAGTGATCGTTTGATCGCACTCGGTTGATCTGATGGCCTACGCTGCCGCGAGGGGTTCATGCGGGAGATCGATGGGGGCCGTGCCGATGAGCGACGTCACCACTCTGTCCGGAGCAGCGTCCGGCTCGGCATCCGGGGTGGCGCCGCCGAGGATGTCCAAGGCCCAGATGAACGTCGTCTTCCTGACGATCCTGCTGGGCATGCTGCTGTCGGCGCTGGACCAGACGATCGTCTCGACGGCCCTGCCGACCATCGTCAGCGACCTGGGCGGCGGAGCCCATATGAGCTGGGTCGTCACGTCCTACATGCTCGCCGAGACCATCTCGACGGTGCTCGCCGGCAAGTTCGGTGACCTCTTCGGCCGAAAGAGGATCTTCCAGCTCAGCGTGCTGATCTTCATCGTCGGATCGTTCTTCTGCGGGCTCGCCGAGGACATGACGACGCTGATCATCTTCCGCGGGGTGCAGGGTATCGGCGGCGGCGGGCTCGCCGTCACCGCCACCGCACTGATCGGTGAAGTCATCCCGTTGCGTGAAAGGGGCAAGTACCAGGGCGCTCTCGGCGCCGTCTTCGGCGTCACCACCGTGCTCGGGCCGCTGCTGGGTGGATTGTTCACGGACCACTTGTCGTGGCGGTGGGCCTTCTACGTCAACGTGCCGATCGCGATCATCGTCATCCTGCTCGCCGCCCGGACCATCCCGGGCGGCCGCGGCGGCCGGCGCCCGAAGATCGACTACCTGGGTGTGCTGTTCGTGTCGCTGGGGGCCAGCGGACTCATCCTGGCGACCTCGTGGGGCGGCACGCAGTACGCGTGGGGATCGGCCACCATCATCGGTCTCTTCGGGGCATCGCTCATCTCGCTCGCGATCTTCGTCTGGGTCGAGATCCGGGCCGAGGAGCCAATCCTCCCGATGCGCTTGTTCCGTGGGCGGGTGTTCACGGTGGCCTCGATCCTGAGCTTCGTCGTCGGCTTCGCGATGATGGGATCGATCACCTTCCTGCCCACGTTCCTGCAGTACGTCAGCGGAGCGTCGGCCACCTCGTCCGGACTGCGGATGCTCCCGATGGTGATCGGTTTGCTCCTGACGGCGATCGCCAGCGGCAACGCCGTCGGCCGCACCGGTCGCTACCGCATGTTCCCGATCGCGGGCGCGGCCATCACCGCCCTGGGCCTGTATCTGATGTCCCTGCTGGATCAGGACACCCCTTTGCTGCTGGAGTCGCTGTACTTCTTCGTCCTGGGCGCAGGAATCGGGCTGATCATGCAGATCCTCACCCTGATCGTCCAGAACACCGCCGACTACCGGGATCTCGGCACGGCGACGTCCGGCGTCACCTTCTTCCGGACGCTCGGCGGATCCTTCGGGGCGGCCGTCCTGGGCAGCATCTACTCGAACAACCTCGCCGACCGATTGCCGGTCGCGCTGGTCGAGGCGCCCGGGGTCTCACCACAGGTCGCGACCAGCCCCGAGGCACTGTGGGCGCTGCCGGAGGCAACCCGCGCGCCGGTGGTCGAGGCCTACGCGGCGTCCCTGCACAACGTCTTCCTGTGGGCCGTGCCCGTTGCGCTGCTCGCCCTGGTGGTGGCGTTCTTCCTGCCCCAGGTGACGTTGCGCGGCACCGACCGTGCCTCCGGGACCGGTGAGGGATTCGCCATTCCCGAGGGTTCCGAGTCCGATACCCAACTGGAGAACGTGATCGGGCAGGTCCTGCGGAAGAAGGGGGCGTCGGCCGCGCCGGAGGTCCTCGCCGCATCGGGCACCGCGCTGGACCTGCCGACGTCGTGGGGTGTGATGGGCGTCTACCTGCGCGACGCCATCACCGGCGGGGCCACCCAGTCCTCCATCGAACGGAGTGTCGGGGTGCCTTCGGGGGTCCTGCGCTCGTTCTTCGACGAGATCGTTGCGGCCGGTTACCTCACCCGCAACGGAGATGTCCTGCGGCTCACCGGATCCGGGCAGGTCGAGGTCGACAGGATCGTCACCGCCTGGCGCGGCTGGCTGCTGCGTGAACTGGAGGAGTCCCTGCCCGCCATCGAGTCCGGACGCACCGTCGACGACCCGACCCAGGCGGCCAGGATCAACGCTGCCGTCGACCGGATGGTGGTCCGGCTGGTGCGCGAGGACGAGGTGGAATCCGCGCCGGCCGAGGGTCACTGAGCCTGTCAGGTCGGCGGTGTCAGCTGAGCCGTCGTCAGCTGAGCGCTGTCAGCTGAGCGCTGTCAGCTGAGTTGAGCGCGGTAGTACTCGAGCATCGCTGGGTAGTAGTCCCGGTCGAAGTCGATGGCGGCGACGTCGGCGCCGGTTTCCGCGGCGACCAGGCGGTCGAGGTAGAACTCCCAGCCGGGACCGACACTCTCGGCCTCGACCGGGTCGATGTCCGGTTGGGTGAAGGTCAGGCGGGTGCCACCGGCGATGTCGGTCAACGTCAGCCGAAGCTTCCAGATGTTGCTTCCGGAGTGGGATGTCACGGCGAGCAGTCGCGGCGGATCGCACTCGTCGATGTCCACCGCTTCCGCCGGCGCCCCGCCCTCGGCGTTCATCTGGAGAAGGACGCGACCACTGGCCGGGTCGCCGGAGAAGGTCCCGATCCAGCGGGCCAGTCGGTCCGATTCGGTGATGGCCGCCCACACCACATCCGGCCCGCTGCTGAAGTCTCTCGTCACGACGAGCACCGCACTGCCCTCGGGGGTCCGTTCGATCCGGCCGGTTGGATTCACGCTCATGCGATGTCCTTTCGAGGGGTGTGTGCCTTGGGCCGTGGCTTGGTCCGTGCAGGGGGGACGGCTGGTGATGTGCGTCGGTCGCGCTCGGTCCGGCGCACCTCGGTGTCCAGTGCGTCCAGCGCATTGGCCGACAACGGCGCTGCACAGCTGTTCCGCCGCAACCCATCCAGGAAGGTCCGTACCTCGTCCAAGGCCTGTGGCTGCAGGCGGTAATGACGCTCCCGCCCTCGGTCCTCGGCCTGTACCAAACCCGCCTCGACCAGCAATCGCAGATGACGGCTCACGGCCGGCCGGGTGATGGGCCGGCCAGCAGCCAGATCGACCACCCGCATGGGGCCTCCGGCGACCGCGACGAGCAGATCCCGGCGAACCGGGTCGGCGAGTGCGGCGAAGGCGTCCATCGGCGAATGGTAACAGTCTGCTGACCAATGTGGAAGACCTCTGGCCGGCCGGCGCCCCTTTTGCCGGGCACGATCGGGCGGCCATGTACGGCAGGACCCGCACTCGCCGTGAGGACCGGCCGCCCGTACGTGCGTGCCAGGGCGCCATCACACTTGCGATGCAATTGGTGACCGTAGTGTGAATAACGGCTTGGTCCAGGCCGATGAACACCTCGATTCGAGATGGTTTACCGTGCTACGTTGCTGCTCGACGTCCCATTGTCGGCGTCGTCATATTCAATGCAGTCCTTTTCAATCCGTCCTACTCGACGTGGCTGCATGACGCCCGGACAACGGCAGGAAAGGCCATCATGGCGCAACAGATGTCTCGGCTGAAAAAGACCGTCATCATCCTGTCCGTTGCAGCGTTGAGCGAGATTGGAGCCGGCATCGCGTTCGCTTATTGGACGTCCACCGGCACCGGTGTCGGTGAGGCCACCACCGGGGAAGCCGCCCTCTTCCTGATCGCCGTGGATGCCTCTGAGGATCCTCCGCTGGCACCGGGAGGTCCCGGTCAAACTATCGCTTTCACGGTGACGAATTCCGGATCGGGCACCCAACTGCTTTCACAGGTCACGGTTCGTGCCGGTCTGGAAAACGGCGATCCCTGGGTCCCGGAGGGCGATTGTCTGGCCATGGACTACCAGGTGTCCATCAGCTCCCTCGATGCGGTCGGACAAGTCGGACCCGCTGGGATCGTTGACGGTGAGGTCACAGTGCTCATGCTGAACACGGACCAGAATCAGGACGACTGCCGGGGACAGGTCGTTCCGCTGTACTTCACGGCCTCGTCGGAGATGCCCGCAGGCTAGGCGCTAGCGTGTCGCCCCCGTCATAGCCGGTTACGCATGGCCCACACCACAACGGAGTGACACGTGATCGGGACGAATGGCCGGCGTTCACACCACGTTCGGTAGCCGGCGCAGTGCACATGGAGCGGCTCGGATTCACCTGGACACGACCGATGGCCTTTCAAACCTTAGCGTGATAAACGGTCTGGGCCAGAAAAGCATGGCCACTTCTGGAAATCTTCAGCATGTTAGGTTCTGGATTGGTAGCCCCAATCGGGGGCGGATCACCCGAGAATCTCGACGTGGCCGCATGCCCTTTTCTCCTCGGCAAGGAAGGCCATGATGGTCCAGCGAATGTCCCGGCTCAAGAAAACCATTGTCATCGCATCGGTGGCCGCTCTCAGCATCGGCGGAGCCGGTATCGCCTACGCCTACTGGACCTCCACCGGGACTGGCGTCGGCTCGGCGCAGACTGGCGAGAGTGTCGCATTCGTGATCGACAGTGAGGACGCGGTCGGCCAACTCGCACCGGGCAGCCCCGGTCAAACGGTCGCCTTCACCGTCACCAACCCGGGTCCCGGCACGCAATACCTGGGATTGGTCACCGTGCAGATCGCCGAGTCAAACGGCGATGCGTGGCTGCCTGATGACGGCTGTGTCGCCGCCAACTACTCCGTGGCCATGACGACCTTCCCGCCCTTCGGGCAACTGGCCGCGAACGGCACGTCGGCCGGTGTGGCGACGGTGACGCTGGCCAACACCAACGCGGACCAGGACAGCTGCCAGGGGCAGCCCGTCCCGCTACTCTTCACCGCGACCTCCATCATCCCTGACTAGCCACTGCCGACATGCTCCGGGTGGGCGGCCTTCGGTCGCCCACCCGGAGTGCGCTCCTGCTGAACGAGCGGTCGCGCTCCTCTCTCATCGCCCCTCGCCTACAGATTGCTGTCATGAATGAGTAAGTGCCGCAGTCGAAGTCGGACTGGTCCTCGGTGCGGTGTCGCGCGCGGTACGTCAACAGTGCTCGCAATGATCACCCTGCTCGGTATTCTCGCCACCGCCCTAGCAACACCCGCGTCCGCCTACTGGACGGGCACCGGGAACGGGTCGGGGTCGGGCGCCACTGGGACCCTTACAGCACCGACCGGCGTCACCGCTTCTGACGCGGCCCTTCCCGACGTCCCGGTCGATTGGACCGCGGGCAACGGCGGTGTCGAGCCGGAGGGGTACTTCGTCCTGAGATATGAGGGGGGGACGAGCCAGGAGGCGTGCGGCAGCAGCGCGACCTCACTGATCACCGGCACGGCCTGCGTCGACGTCAACGTCCAACAAGGCACCTACACCTACGTCGTCACCGCCGTCTTCGAATCGTGGACGGCGACGAGCGAACCGAGCGGTTCGGTCCTGGTCGAAAAGGCCGCCGCACTCGCCTTTGTCGTCGACCCCACCGACGCTGTAGCGAACTCGCAGATCGAGCCCGCGGTCTCCGTGCAGGTGCGGACCGCAAGTGGTGTGCCCGTCGCGGTGTCGGGAGTGCAGATCACCCTCTCCCTGCAGTACGGCTCGTCGTCTGCGACGCTGAGCGGAGCGGTCAACGCGGTCACCGATGATGCGGGCTCGACCACCTTCGCGGACCTGTCCGTCGACGTGCCGGACTTCGGCTACACCCTGGTAGCGACGAGCGATGACCTCGCTTCTGCCAGCAGTGCCACGTTCACCGTGTTCGACGCGTTCAGGCGCGCTGCAGGGCAGCAGGTTCCGGACCAGACGGACCGCACTGCGGCAGATCAGCCGGACGCTGTCAGCTCCTCATCCGTTCCGACCGTGATGCCGGTAATGACAGTGACCGCAGTTCCCAGCGTTGCAGGCGCGAGGCCCGAGACGCCCGTCGAGGTCAATCCCGATGCCGTGAACCTCCGGACAGCAGCGGCTTTCGCGGCACTCGCCCAGGTCGTGTCAAGTACAGGCACGACGGTGCTGAACGGTGATCTTGGTGTGCAGGCGTCCACGGCGGTGACGGGGTTCCCACCCGGTGTCGTCAATGGCGGCAGCCATCTCGGCGACCCCGCCGCGACCGTCGCTCGGGCGGACCTGGTCGCTGCGGTGGATGCCGGTTCCACGCACGAACCCTCGGACGAGATCCACGGAAATCTGGCGGATCGGGCGTTTCACCGGGGAGTGCATCACCAGGCCACGGGGATGGCACTCGACGGGACTGTCATCCTGGATGCCAAGGGTGACCCGGAGTCCGTTTTCATCTTCCGGACCGACGCTGACCTGGACATCGGTCCAGGGAGCAGCATCGTTCTGGCCAACGGCGCGCAGGCGGCCAATGTCTACTGGATCGTGGCCGGCGTCATCCGGGCTGGAGCCGGCGGGTCGCTGTCCGGTTCGATGCTGGCGCGTGGGGCCATCGCCCTGGCAGCCCACACCGTCCTGACGGGACGCGTGTTGTCTTTGGACACGGTCACCCTGACGTCGAACACCGTTACTCGCCCGGGATTCACGGCACCGGTCGTTGAAGACCTGGTGGAGGCGACCGCGGCGACACCCTCCGTCGCTCACACCGTCACCATCATCCAGACAACGCCAGGAACGACTCCGGTTGCCGTCTCTCCCACGGACACGGCGCCGCAGACGGCACTCGAGACGTCGCCCGCAACGGCGCCCGATTCGCCTGAGCCCGAGCCCACCGTGTCCGCACCGGTCGCCTCAACCGAGCAGGCGGTCGGTCACCCGGAGACGACACCGCCGGAATCCCCGCCCGGTTCGCCTCCGGCACCGACGGCCAACAACACCTCGTCCGCATCCACGGTGGTGACAACGCCATGACGTGTGAACCGGTCGCAGACTCTGCCCAACCCGGAGGTTCCGGACCGATCGCCTACACCGGTCTGCCGCTCGGCCTGCTGATCACTCTGGCAGTCCTCTGCTGTGTTGCCGGGGCCGTGCTACTCCTTCTCGCGCGCCGCCGAGGCAAGGTGCTCAGCGCGGCACTTCTCATCCTGCTCAGCGGCGCCGCGATGTCACTGACCCCTGGGACTTCCGCGGAGGCGGCGACACCCGACTGCCCGCCGGCTCAGAACTCGCTGACCATCACCCAGACCTCGGTGATGGAGGGCCTGGCGCCCGGCGTCGGGCCGGTGCCCATCGCGGGCATCGTCACCAACAACGGCGCGGACAGCACCGACATCATCGCCGTCGACGTCGAGATCTCCGGAGTGACGACCAGGGCGGGTTCCGCACCGGGAACCTGCGATCCGAGCGACTACTACCTTTCCGACGCGCGGATGCCCGTCGGACGGACCCTGGCACCAGGTGGCTCCACTGCGTTTGCCGGGGCATCCATCGGTTTCAGCAACAAGTCCACGAACCAGGACACCTGCAAGGGGGCCACGGTCCAACTCCTGTATACGGCAAACCCAACCTGACGGCAGCTGTCACGCCGCTTGGTCGAGTACCCGGTCCAGCCAGCGGAACATCCGGTGGTGGAACACTTCCCGACCCGCCATCTCGCAATGCCCGAAGACGCCGTCTGACCTTCCGAACTCCACATACTCGTGCGGGCACCGCAGCTGGGAAGCAAAGTCGCCGGCGGTGACGCTGAGGTCGTCACCTTCCGTCGCGGAGACGAACGTCGGGCAGGTGATCAGGTACTCCCGAGCTTTGAGGGTGTAGTCGCCGGCCAGCCGGAGGAAATCCATCGGCGTGTCCACACCGTGGACGAACATGTTGCGCCGCAACGCCCAGCCGGCTGTCGGCTTGCCCGCAACCATGTCGAGCGCCTCCGCCAGCAGGCGCTGGGAGACGGCGTTGCCGTCAGGGAATTGGTGCCGCAGTGGTGCTGGGATCCGCGCCAGTGTCGCTGCGAGCAGGTCGTAGGGACCGCAGTCGGAGATGCAGGCCGCCAGCCGGTGTTCAGCGGTAGCTGCGCGGGGAGCGAGGTACCCACCGAAACTCCACCCGTACAGAGCGATTCGATCCGGATCGACCTCCGGCAGGGTCACGGCGTAGTCCACCACCGGTGAGACGACGTTCTCCCAGTCGGGGCGGAACGGAATTCCCTGATCGACGATGACAGTGCCCTGCCCGGGACCGTCGAACGTCAGCACGTTGTACCCCCGGGCTACGCCGGCTGCGGCGATCGCGAAGTACAGTTCTTCCACTGTCCCGTCATAGCCGTTGGTCGCGATGATCGTGGGCCGCGGCCGGCCGTCGGCGTCCGCCCGGAAGAAGTAGGCGGGCAGTGTCGTGTCTTCATAAGGGATTTCCAGGACATCGGCCGACGGGTGCATCAGGGCCGCCGCCCGGCGGAACGCCTCGGTTTGGGCACGCGTGCTGGTCTGCAGTCGGTGGTCGACCGGGGCGCGGAGCAGGAACAGACCTGACGTCCGGTGGTAGTTGGACGCGCGCAAGAAACCGCGTCGTGCGTCTTCCGAGCGGCCCTGGACGGCGTCGGCGGTGGCGGCCTCCTCCACCCGTCGGGCAAGCTCGGACCAGCGGTCGAACCAGGCGTCGAGATCGACACCCTCGATACTCCGTGCGACGGTGACGCACTCACCCAGGTCCGCGCCTTCCTGAGCGGCGTAGGACAGCGCGCGGACGAACTGCGCGTCGAAGAGCCCGTCCTTCATGACCAACGACGCCACAGGTCCTCCCCTACTGATCCCGGTGCGCACAGTGCGACCCGATTGCCGCGCTGGCTGACGGAACGACCGCACGGCACGATGGACATTCTGGATCCGCCGGGGTCGGACGGCGACTCGACCCGGCGATGAGTCAGGGTGAGCCGAGGAGTCGTTCCTCCTGACGCGACAGGAGGCGGTATGGCGGACGGCGGCGACAGTTTCGATCCGATCTGGGCGGTGCCGGAGGCGCAGGTCGCGGACGGGCGACTGCCTGGCTACGCCGCAGCGGTCCGGATCGGCGGGCGGGTGGCGACCAGGGTCGGCGGCCGGATGGCGTTCGACGCGGACAGCGCACCGGTGAGCGATCGGGCGTTGTTCAGGATTGCGTCGTTGACCAAACCCATCGGTGCCGCCCTCGCCCTGACGCTCGTCCAGGACGGCACCGTGGCGCTGGACGATCCGATTGCCCGATGGATCCCGGAAGCGGGCCGGCCACAGGTTCTTCAGGAGGCCGACGGTGTGCTGGAGTCCACCGCCGCTGTTGACCGGCCGATCACCGTCCGGGATCTGCTCGCGGGCACCTCCGGGTGGGGTGCCGTGTTGGCCGAGAATCCGCTGCAGCAAAAGATGATCGAACTGGGTGTCTACCCGGGGGCGATCACGCCCAGCATCACCGCCGACGAGTTCGTCGCCCGGGTCACGGCACTTCCGTTGGCCTTCCGACCCGGTGCCGGCTGGCTGTACCACACCGGCATGGACCTGCTCGGGATTCTGCTGGCCAGGGCAACCCGCCAGTCCCTGCCGGAACTGCTCGCCGAGCGGGTGACCGGCCCGCTCGGGATGGATTCGACCACATTCCGGACAGCGGAGGTCGATCGGTTGCCGGTCGCCTACGAGGGCAAACCTGGGGAGGTCCGGGTCCTGGACATGCCGGACGGGCACTTCACGTCACGTGCTTCCGGCGGGGCCCCGACCTACGAGGCGCTGGCCTCGGGGCTGCTGAGCACGGCCGGCGATCTGCTGCGCTTCTTCTGTGCCATGGCGGACGGTGGCGGTCCGGTTCTCACGACGGAGTCGGTCGCCGAGATGACGTCCGATGCGCTGACCGAAACCCAACGGGCATCGGGCTTCCCGCTGCTCGGACCGGGTGAATCCTGGGGGCTGGGCACCGGCGTCGACATCGAGGCGACGGAGACATGGAAGTCGGTGGGTCGGTGGGGATGGGCAGGTGGGACAGGGACCATCGCCTACGTCGACCCTGTGCGGGACACCGTCTCGATCCTGCTGACGCAACGCGGCATCGAAGGCGCGGCAGGTCTTTTCGAGCCGTTCTGGGCTGCGGTGTCCGACCTGGCTGATGCGTGTCGGCCGGGAGATCAGCCGGCCAGGTCCGCGAACCTCGAGTAATGCAGCTGGTGCGCGACGGCGACGGTTGCGGTGGGCCCGTTGCGGTGCTTGGCGACGATCAGGTCCGCCTCACCGGCCCGCGGGTCGTCGGCCTCCCACGCATCCGGCCGGTGCACCAGGATCACCATGTCGGCGTCCTGCTCCAGCGACCCGGACTCACGCAGGTCCGACAGCATGGGCCGCTTGTCGGTGCGCTGTTCGGGCCCACGGTTGAGCTGGCTGAGCGCGATCACCGGCACTTCTAGCTCCTTGGCAAGCAGTTTCATCTGCCGGGAGAACTCGCTGACCTCCTGCTGGCGCGACTCGACCCGTTTGCCGGACGTCATCAGCTGCAGGTAGTCCACCACGATCAGCTTGAGGTCGTGCCGCTGCTTGAGCCGGCGGGCCTTGGCCCGGATCTCCATCATCGTCATGTTCGGTGAGTCGTCGATGAACAGTGGTGCGTCGGAGATCTCGGTCATCCGCCGGACGATTTTCTGCCAGTCCTGTTCACCCATCGTCCCGGCCCGCATGTGCGACAGCCGGATCCCGGCCTCCGCGGACAGCAGCCGCATCGTGATCTCGGTCTTGCTCATCTCGAGCGAGAAGATCACCGATGCCTGGTGATGCTTGACCGCGGCGTGCCGCGCCACGTCCAGCGCCAGGGTCGAGTTGTGCGTCGGGATCATCGACCGCCCGGCGAGGTACAACCGATCCGCATTGTCGACCTGGACGCATCTGACCGGCACGCTCGGCAACTGGCGCACATCGACGATGTGATGGCTCTCGTGGTCGCGGTGCCAGTCGCTGCCGACCGAACAGGCCTTGCGCGGCAATCGCGCAAGCGCACTACGTGAACGGACCACGATCTCCCACACCGGCGGTCGGGGATGACCCTCATGACTCAGGTACCTGCGCTGCAGCCGGGAAGCGCAACCCAGAGACGCCAGCACTTCCCGCAGGGACTGCGCAAGATCGACGTCCGTCGTGCTGAGCCGGTATCGGCCATGGTCATCCACATCTCCGTCACTGTCCATCAACCCCTGCACCAGCGCGGTGCGTTGTTCGACGGCGCTGCGCCGGTACGCCGCAGGCACCTGCCGACCACGGTGCAGGCCCAGCTGCCGCCAGCTCTCCTGCACGCCGTGCACGACGAACTCGCTGGCGGCCGCGCCTGTCGTGACCCGGTAGCCGAGCCGGTCGAACTCCTTCATCGCCCATTCCCGGTCACGCTGCTCACAGGTCACCCGGCCGGTACCGGCGAGATCGCCCGCGCCGAGCAGGAATCCGAGAACCCACGGGTTCACCGGGAGCTCCAGCTCCTCGGTCTCGACCGGGGAGCAGGTCGGCACGGAGTGGTTCAGCTCCGCCCCGTCGTACAGGCCGGTTGCCAGTTCCGCTGTGGTGCGACAGCGCGGCGCCGCCTCTGCGCCGGTCCACCTGCCGGCCGCCGGCCAACCGCGGGCGCCGCTGGACGCACCATCCAGGACACGCCGTGCGGCCGCGTCCCACGTCAGCCACTGATGTTCGGCGTCGGCGACGATGACCTCACCGTCCGAGAACTCCACCTGATAACAGGGCCGATCGAGCAGGACATCCGTTGCTGCAACCACTCTGGTCGGGCGGCCATCTGCCCCGATCAGCTCGTCGCCGACGGATACGGCGCCCATCGTGGTCCAGCCGGTCGGCGTGATCAGCGGAGTGTCCAGCGCCAGCGCCTTGCCGATGCCCGGACGGGCGGCGACGATGATCATCTGCCCCGGGTGGAGGCCATTGGTGAGGTTGTCCAGATCCGCGAAGCCCGTCGGCACCCCGGCCGCCCGGCCACCCTGCTGGGCGATCGCGTCGATCTCGTCCATCGTCGGCTGCAGCAGCTCCTCCAGGACCACATAGTCCTCGGAGGTCCGGCGCTCGGTGACGTCGTAGATCTCGGCCTGCGCCCTGTCGACGATCTCGTCGACCTCACCCCCACCGACACTGCCCTCACTGCCGCCGTAGCCCAGCTGGACGATCCTGGTGCCGGCCTCGACGAGCCTGCGAAGTATCGCTTTCTCCGCGACGATCTGGGCGTAGTAGGCGGCATTGGCCGCCGTCGGCACCGTGGCCATCAGCGTGTGCAGGTAGACAGCGCCGCCGACGCGGCCCAGCGAACCGTTCTTGTCGAGTTCGGCGGCAACGGTGATGGTGTCAGCGGGCTCGCCACGCGAGTAGAGGTCGAGCACGGCCTCGAAGACCAGGGCGTGGGCGGGCTTGTAGAAATCGGCGGTGCTCAGCGATTCGATGACGTCGGCGATGGCGTCCTTGGACAGCAGCATGCCCCCGAGCACGGACTGCTCGGCAGCGAGGTCCTGCGGCGGTTGGCGATCGAAGGCGGTGGGTGCGGGCGACCGTGCGGGGGCTCCCGGCCACCTCTCGTCCACCACGACCATTGCCGAACCGCCTCCCCGTGCGTTGCTGGGACCCACCGACCCGGCCATTGCTGTGGACATATGTTCTGTTTACAGCCGACCACCGACAGCCTGCTCCGGATGAAGCTCCGGGACGTCCGGCGGCGCCTGCACAACTCCTGAAGACCGGATGCTGGTCACCGAGTGTGGCCAATCATGTTCCTGACGCAAACCTTCGTGGCAACGCTCGGCGAGGCACCAGGGCACGTTAGAGCGGCAATCTCCAGAGACCAAACCAGGTTGTGCACAACGACTGGGACAACCTGTGGAGAACTCCGCCCAGCACGCACGGCAGCACCTTCACACAGTGGGGACAACGTGGGGAGAAGTCACCAACCAAACACTGTTCTCCCAGTTCAGCGGGTTGGTTCCAGCATGTGCCTCTGTGGACAACTATTGGTGGACGGCTATCGGCGCGCCGCGTACCGGCGTGTCGCCGTGGTCCCCCGTTCGATCGATCGTCATCGAGGCGTGACCGCATCGTGATCTGACGGGCTAGAGCGACTCCGCCGGCCGCTGGGCAATCGCGTTCGCCGGGAGGCCGACTCGAGACCCGCGCGACACGTTCACCCAGGTCTTGGGTGACTACAGAAAGTGAGGTAGCGGGCGAACGCAGGGTGCAATCGTCACCGGCTCCGACGGCCCCACCACGCCGATCAGACCATCCCAGACCGGCATTGCTTGACGAAATGATCATGACGTGATTGGTTTCGCGCCATCCGTGTCACCTGGGTGCTCAGTCGGGGAGCACAGCAGGCAACGGCTGCACCTCGCGGAGTTGCTGATGACGACGGTCGGAAACGGCCTTTCGACCCAATTGTTCCGGCGCAAGCCTGTCAACAGAAACCCACGGGGTGAGCAGCGCGACGGCGACCTGAAAAGGTCGATCGGGACATTTCAACTCACGATGTTCGGAGTCGGCGCGACCGTCGGCACCGGCATTTTCTTCGTCCTCTCCGAGGCGGTGCCGAAATCCGGCCCCGCAGTGGTCGTCTCCTTCGTCATCGCCGGCATTGCGGCCGGACTCGCTGCGCTGTGCTACGCCGAATTGGCGTCGACCATTCCGGTTTCGGGTTCCACCTACTCCTACGCATACGCCGCCCTCGGCGAGTTGGTAGCGATGGGCGTGGCTGCCTGCCTGCTGCTCGAATATGGCGTCTCCACCGCTGCGGTAGCCGTCGGGTGGAGCCAGTACCTCAACAAACTGCTCGACAACCTCTTCGGATTTCAACTACCACAGGCACTCTCGGCCGCACCGTTCGACGACGACCCCGGCGCGCTGAACCTGCCGGCCGTCATCCTGATCGCGATGTGCGCAATCCTGCTGATCCGCGGAGCCAGCGAATCCGCTGCCGTGAATGCCGTGATGGTCGTCATCAAGCTTTCGGTCCTGGTGATGTTCATCGTCGTCGGGTTCACCGCATTCGACTCCGGCAATCTGCAGGACTTTGCGCCATTCGGCGTCGCGGGAATCGGCGCCGCGGCCGGCACGATCTTCTTCTCGTTCATCGGCCTCGACGCGGTCTCGACCGCGGGCGAGGAAGTGAAAGATCCGCAGCGAACCATGCCGCGCGCGCTGATCTTCGCCCTGCTGACCGTCATCACGGTGTATGTGCTGGTCGCGGTGGTGGCGGCGGGCGCCCAGCCCTGGCCGGAATTCGAGGGCCAGGAGGCGGGCCTGTCGCAAATCCTGGAAAACATCGTCGGCAGCAGCTGGCCGGGCACCGTCGTCGCGGCAGGCGCCGTCATCTCGATCTTCTCGGTGACCCTGGTGACGCTCTACGGCCAGACCCGCATCCTGTTCGCCATGGGCCGCGACGGCATGCTCCCGCGGCGCTTCGCCTCGGTCAATCCGCGCAGCCAGACCCCCGTCTTCAACACGGTTGTCGTCGCCATCGTGGTGTCGGTGCTGGCTGCGCTCGTCCCGCTGGACCGGCTCGCCGACCTGGTGTCGATCGGCACCCTCGTGGCGTTCATCGTGGTCTCCGTCGGGGTGATCATCCTGCGCCGGATCGAACCGGACCTCCCCCGCGGCTTCCGCGTCCCGGGTTACCCCGTCACCCCCGTCCTCTCGGTCATTGCCTGCGCCTACGTGCTGTCCGGTCTGGACTGGACCACCTACGCGTGGTTCCTGCTGTGGCTGGCGGTCGTGCTGGCGTTCTACTTCCTCTGGGGCAGAAAGCATTCCGTCCTCAACCTGACTGAGCAGCGCGGACATGACGGCGGGGCAGGGGAAGGACGGAGATGACCATCATCGTCGGCTACCTGCCGGCCAAGGGCGGCCGGGCCTCGCTGGAACTGGCCGCGCTGCTGGCGCGGTCCGGCCGCAGCGAGACGGTGGCGGTCACCACCGTCGTGCCGCGGCACTGGGCGACGCCCTCGATGGCGAAGGTGGACGCGGAGTTCGCCGGCTGGGCGCATGAGCAGGGCGAGGCCAACCTGCGGCAGGCGTCGGCGTACCTGACCGAACGGGCGTCCGACGTGGAGGCGACCCTGCACCGCGTGGAGGGACGTTCTGTCTCATCGGCACTGCTCGATGCGTGCGAACAGATCGGCGGCGATCTGCTCGTCGTCGGGTCGTCGTCCGACGGGCGCGCCGGGCAGGTCGTCGTCGGGTCAACCTCGGAGCCGCTGCTGCACTCGTCCGGGGTGCCGATCGCGATTGCCCCGCGGGGCTACCGCGCGCCGAAGGGCGGCAGCGTCACCCGGCTGACCTGCGCATTCTCCGGCACCAAGGAGTCCGAGGACTTGCTGGTCGCCACCGCCCAGATGAGCATGCGAGTCGGCGGCGCCCTCCGGATCGTGACTTTCGGGGTCCGCGGACGCACGATGTACCCGCCGGAGGTCGGCCTGCACGCCGAGGACCTGGTCCTGGAACAGTGGAAGGACCAGGTCCTCGCCGATCAGTCGGAAGCGCTGGCACGGCTGCGCTTCCACGGTCTGCTGCCTGCGAGCACCACCACCGCGTTCGCCGCCGGCGCGGGGTGGTCGGAGGCGATGGACGAACTCGACTGGATCCCGGGTGAGGTGCTCGTCGTCGGCTCGTCTCCGGTGGGTGCCCTCGCCCGGGTCTTCCTGGGATCGAAGGCGATCAAGATCGTCCGTTACTCGCCTGTCCCGGTGGTCGTCGTACCGGCCGGGATCGCCGCAGCCAGGGCCGAGACGGCGGAGAGCGATGCAGCAAGGGTCGCAACCGTCCACGCCTCAACAGACACCGCGGATCCGGGGACGACGCAGGCCGCCACCGGATCCGGAGGGGATCCCGTGACGGCCTGAGAGGTCGTGCAGCGTGCCAGTTGTCAGCGAGCGATTGTCAGCCGGCGGTGACCTGCACGGTCAGCGCGGCGGTGACGCCCGGGTGCAGCTTGACCGCGACCGGGTGCGACCCGACGGTCTTGATGTGCCCACCAGTGTCGATCGTGCGCCGGTCGAGGACCGGGCCACCGGCGTTCTTGATGGCGTCGGCGACGTCGACCGCGGTGATGGAACCGAACAGCTTGGTGCCGTCACCGGTCGTGCGGGCGGTGATGGTCAGCTTTTCGCCGAGCTTCTCCAGCGCCTGCTTGACCTCATTGGCGTGCTCGGTGCCACGGATCTCGCGGGCCAGCTGGGCGCGCTTGATGGTCGCGACCTGCTTCTCGGCGCCCTTGGTGGCGACGATGGCCTTGTCCTGCGGCAGCAGGAAGTTCCGGCCGTAGCCGTCACGCACCTCGACGATGTCGCCGGGTCCGCCCAGGCCGGGGACATCGGTGGTCAGGATGAGCTTCACGTCTGATCCCCTTCCTTAGCGAGCGGTGGAGGTGTAGGGCAGCAGGGCGACCTCGCGGGCGTTCTTGACCGCAGTGGCGATGTCCCGCTGGTGCTGGGTGCAGTTGCCGGTCACCCGGCGAGCGCGGATCTTGCCGCGATCGGAGATGAAGCGGCGGAGCAGGGTGGTGTCCTTGTAGTCGATGGGCTGGGCGTTCTCCTTGCAGAACGCGCAGACCTTCTTCTTCGGCTTGCGAACCGGGGGTTTGGGCATGGAATGTCCTCGTGGTTTTCTGGGGTAGCTCGTGTCAGGAAATCAGGAAAAGGCGCCGGTCAGAACGGCGGTTCGTCCGAGTAGCCGCCGGCCGAGCCGGCTGCCGGTGCGGAACCCCACGGGTCGTCAGCAGGCGCACTCGGGCGTGAAGAACCGCCCGATCCGCTGCCGCCGTAACCGCCGCCGCCACCGGAGCTGTCGGACCGCTGCGCCCTGTTGACCTTGGCGGTCGCGTACCGCAGCGACGGGCCGATCTCGTCGACCTCGAGCTCGATGACGGTGCGCTTCTCGCCTTCCTTCGTCTCGAAGGAACGCTGCTTGAGGCGCCCGGACACGATCACCCGGGATCCGCGGGTCAGCGACTCGGCCACGTTCTCGGCCGGCTGACGCCAGATGTTGCAGCGCAGGAACAGAGCCTCGCCGTCCTTCCACTCCCCCGACGCGCGGTCGAAGGTGCGGGGGGTCGACGCGACGGTGAAGTTCGCGACGGCAGCGCCGGAAGCGGTGAACCGCAGCTCGGGATCGGCAGTGAGGTTGCCGATCACGGTCATGATGGTGTCGCCAGCCATGTCTGCCTGCCCTACTTGGCGTCGGGACGGGTGATCTTGGTGCGGAGCACGGACTCGTTCAGGTTCAACTGACGATCCAGCTCGGACACCACGGCGGACGGGCACGTCACCTTGATGACGGCGTAGATCCCCTCGGGGTTCTTCCTGATCTCGAATGCAAGACGACGCTTGCCCCAGATGTCGACGTTCTCGACGGTTCCGCCGCCCTGGCGGATCACGTTGAGGAACGTGTCGATCGACGGCGCAACCGTGCGCTCGTCGAGGTTGGGATCGAGGATGAGCAGCAATTCGTAGTGACGTGGAGCGGTGGAAACGCTCACGTGCACCTCCTATGGGCTTGTCGGCCGCGGTCGTTCCGCGGCAGGAGGGTGGAACATGATGCACCCGCCGGACCTGTTCTGCAGGACTCGGCGGGCGTTGGACAACCACCCGATGCTACCAGCGCTGGGAGGGTGGCCCTGACTTGTCGGCCGCAGCCCCCGGGCGGCGGACACACCCCCGGGCGGCGGACACACCCCCGGGCGGCGGACACACCCCCGGGCGGCGGACACACCCCCGGGCGGCGGACACACCCCCGGGCGGCGGACACACCCCCGGGCGGCGGACACGCGCCCGGACCCGGCTGCTGTGCCGTCGAGTGCCATCACAGCAGGGTCTCGGGGCGGCCACAGCCGAAAAGTCCCTGCTCACGTGGCAGTGGACGGGCACCGGGCCGGGCAGGGCCGGGGCGGGGCCGGGGCACATCGAGCGTGCGGCGCGCCGACCGGCGACGATTCAGAACGGGAATTATTGAATCCGACCGCGGCGGCCGGCCCGCTGCAGTACGGCTTCTCGGTGAATCGCTGAGCCTGGAGGAGCCCCGACCCGTCGATTGTTCGGGATGCGGGGGCACGAGCCACGGAATCGCCGCCACGCTCGTACGCTGGAGGTAGAGTTCGGGGAGAAACAAAGGAGACACCTGATGCGCGACGCAGTCATCGTCGAGGCGGTCCGGACACCGATCGGCAAGCGGAACGGCGCGCTGTCCGGTGTGCACCCCGTCGACCTTTCCGCCCACGTCCTCCGGTCGCTCGCCGACCGGTCGGGCCTCGATCCCGCGCTGGTCGACGACGTCATCTGGGGGTGCGTCGGGCAGGTCGGTGAGCAGACCTTCGACCTCGCCCGCAATGCCGTGCTGGCCGCTGGATGGCCGGAATCCGTTCCGGGGGTGACGGTCGACCGCCAGTGCGGCTCGTCGCAGCAATCCGTGCACTTCGCCGCCGCCGGTCTGATCGCGGGCCACTACGACGTCGTCATCGCCGGCGGCGTCGAATCGATGTCCCGGGTGCCGATGGGGTCCTCGCTGCAGATCGCCGGGAACCCGTTCACGGCCAGCGGCTGGACCGGGCGGTACGGAGAGGTGATGCCGCACCAGGGCGTCGGCGCCGAGATGATGGCGCAGCGCTGGGGCCTGAGCCGTCAGCAGCTCGACGAGTACAGCCTCTTCTCGCACGAGAAGGCCGCCGCCGCACAGGATGCCGGACTCTTCGACAGCCAGCTGGTGCAGGTGCCGGCCGAGCTGACCGGTGGCCAGGCCGCGACGGTGGACGAGGGCGTGCGCCGCGGGGGGACCCTGACGGCGATGGGCGGATTACGGCCCGCCTTCGCGGAGGACGGTGTCGTCACCGCCGGCAACGCCAGCCAGATTTCCGACGGCTCCGCCGCCTTGCTCATGATGACGTCGGAGAAAGCAGCCGAACTCGGCCTGACGCCGCTCGCAAGGATCCACACCGCCGTCCTCGCCGCGGCCGACCCGGTGATCATGCTGACCGCACCGATCCCGGCCACCCGGAAGGCGTTGCAGCGCAGTGGACTTCGACTGGACGAGATCGGCGTCTTCGAGGTCAACGAAGCGTTCGCCACCGTGCCGCTCGGCTGGCTGGCCGACATCGGCGGCGGCGACCTGGCCCTGGAGAAGTCGCTCAACCCCAACGGCGGAGCCATTGCCCTCGGCCACCCGCTCGGCGCGTCCGGCGCGCGCTTGATGACCACGATGGTGCACCACCAGCGCTCGGCCGGGATCCGCTACGGGTTGCAGACGATGTGCGAAGGTGGCGGGCAGGCGAACGCCACGATCCTCGAGCTGCTCTGAGATTCGGCCCTCGAGCCCGGCCGGCTGCGGGCCGCCCCCACCGACCGGCTCAGCGGTGGCCCCACGCCGGTGAACCAGCCTGGACGAAGCCGGGGTCGCCGATGCCGAGTTCACGCGGGTTCCCGCCGTCGGCGTCGATGACCCAGATCTGGCTGTTCGAGGTGCCGGCGGCGTTCGGCCGGCTGCTCTTGAAGGCGATGCTCTGGCCGTCAGGTGAGTAGATGGGTCCCTGATTGCCCCCGCTCGGCTCGTCGGTCAGCTGGGTCAGCTCAGACCCGTCGACGCCGACGGAGAACAGCTGGCTGGTGGACTTGCCGTCGCTGTCCTTCTGGGATCGACTGAAGGTGATGGTGCTGCCGTCCGGCGAGAAGACGGGGTCGACATCGCCGGCACCGTCGGGTGGGTCGGTCACCGGCGTCGGTGGTTCACTGCCGTCGGCCGGCTGGATGTAGATCCGTGCCCGCCCAGATTCTTCGCGGCCCCAGTAGGCGACTCTCGCGCCGTCAGGTGCGTAGGTCACGTCGTCGATCGCCGGGAGTTCGGTGGGTATCACGCCCATGTCGGTGCCGTCGATGGTCAGTCGGTGAAGTGTCACCGTGCCGTCGGTACTCGTGCAGGGCAGGGCGATCTCGGTCGGATCGGCGGGATTCCATCCCGGCCGTTCGAAGCTGTCGCAACCGTCGGGCATTGTCTCGAACAGAGGCCGGTCATCTGTCCCGGCGACGGACGCGGTACGCAGCTCGTCCGGCGCCCCATCGGCAGCCTGCAGGTAGATCATCGAGCCGCGGTCGGGTGAGAGCACCACGTTCTTGATGCCCGGCCCGTCGGTGACCTGCTCTCCGACGGCACCGCTGGAGGCGTCCATCAGGAACAGGTTCGGGGTTCCGTCCACCACCCGGGGGGCGATCAGCACCTCTTCCGGCAGCGGATCGGAATGCGGCAGGCCCGGGACCGGACCGGGCTTGGTGCTGCCGGCCGCGGAGCTGCTCGCCGCCGTTTCCGCGCTCGAGGCCGCAGGACTGGAGGCCGGCCCGCTGGTCGAGACCCGGTTGGTCTGTGCGCCCGGGCTCGCCGTGCCGGCGACGCCGGTCCGCAGCAGCAGCGCTGCGGTCACCGCGCCGATCAACACGATGCCCCCGATCACTGCGGCCAGGATGGCCATCCGTCGAGGCGGTCGACCCGCCGACGGCGGGGCTGACGTGGGCGCCGCGCCCGAAGGCGGGGTGGGTCCGCCGCGGTTGTCCGGCGGTGGTCCACCCTGGCCCGTGCCCGGCCCGGGTCCCTGACCGGCGCTCGGTCCGGTTCCCGGTGGCCGGTCGGGCGGAGGCTGGTGTACCGGACCGGGATTCGAGGGTGGCCCGTGCTGCCCCGACACCCCCGCCAGGTACTCGGCTTTGGTCCCGCCGTCGCCGGCCCGCGCACCGTACGTTCCGTGCTGGCCCGGCCCGGGCCACTCACCCGGGCCAGGCCCGTTCGGTTCGGATGGCGCCGATCCCACGACTGGAGACGGGCTCATCTCCTGCGCACCGCTGTGTCCCAACCACTCCGGCATCGGATCGATCGGACGGCTCACCTGATCCGGGGGGACCACCGTCGTCGGCAGGCTCCCGTCCTCGGCGGGGCGCACGGTTGTCTCCGTCGCCGGGCTGCTCAGGGCCGCCCGTGCCGCCAACGCGAGCGCGCGACAGGTCGGGTACCGGTCGTCGGGCTCCTTCGCCATCGCCTTCGCGACCACCTCGTCGAGGGCGGGCGGGAGGCCCGGCACCGAGTCGGACGGCCGCGGAATCTCCTTGTTCAGGTGGCCATACACCCGGGCGACCACAGAATCAGCCGGGTACGGAACGCCGCCGGTCAGCAATTTGTAGAGCACGCATCCGAGTGCGTAGATGTCCGAGCGGTGATCAAGTGGCTGGCCCTTGATCTGCTCGGGCGAGGCGTAATCCAGCGTCGCGACAACACTGCCGGTGCTGGTCAACGACGAAACACTGTCCGCCGCTTCACCGATCGCCTTCGCCACCCCGAAGTCGGAGAGGAAGACGCGTTCGGTTTCCTCGTCGTCATCGGGGCCGGGGGTGAGCAGGATGTTCGCCGGTTTGACGTCACGGTGCAGCAGCCGGTGCTTGTGCGCGTAATCCAGCGCCGACGCCACCTTGCCGATGATCCGCACCGCCCGGGCCGGTGGCATCCCCGCCGGATATTCGCGCAGCGCGGCCTCGGCGTTGATGCCGTCGATGAACCGCATGCTGATCCACAGCTGACCGTCCTGCGAACCGCGGTCGTGCACCGCGACGATGTTCGGGTGGTCGAGTTGCGCGACCATGTCGGCTTCCCGCTCGAACCGCACGACAAAGCTTTGATCGGAACAGAGTTCGGGTCGAAGGAGTTTCAGCGCATCATTGCGCGGCAGCCGGGGATGGTTCGCCAGATAGACGGCGCCCATTCCGCCCGCGCCCAATTCGCGCACGATGGTGTAGCCGGCGAAAACCTCACCCGGCTGAAGTGACATGCCAGGCATTCTGCCAGTCGGCGGTCGTGATCAACCCAAACAGCGCAGGGAGATCGTGACCGGCGGCAACAGGACAGCCGGTCTCGCTGCCCTGCTGCCCGAACGCGGTCTCAGGCACGGGTGAACGGCAACACTGTCGTCAGCCAGTCGACCAGCGCGCCGGCGTTGCGCGATTGCGTCCAGACCCGGCCCGGTCCCTGGATGTCCATCACCAGACCCTCACCGGATTTTCCGGTCTGGATCCAGCCCTTCGCGACCTTTCGTACCGACACCTGCATGCCGTCGTCATAGGCCACCAAGTGCCCGGTGTCGATCGTGAAGCCCTGTCCGGCAGGCAGTTCCAGCAGATCCAGCGCACCGAAGGAACCTGCGATGATCTTGCCCTGGCCGGTGCAGTGCACGACGAAACCGCCCTCGCCACCGAGCAGCATCGCGCCGCCGCCCCACTTGGTATCGAGGTTGACGCCCACCTCGGACGCGAGCCACGCGCCCCGGGTCAAGACCAGACCACGGCCGGGGCTGCATTCCAGCACCGTCGCGTCACCCGGCAGTCGCGCCGCGACGTCCACCCAGGTCGGCGACTGCGGGTGACCGATGAAGGTGGTGACGAAGAACGACTCACCGCCCAGCGCAGAACGTTTCAGCGCCTTCATGAAGCCGCCCTGCATCTGCGACTGCACAGTCACGCCGAACGACTGCATCACCATCACCCCGGCCTCGCCCTGGAACTGCTCGCCGGGTGCAAGGTGCAACCTGGCGACGGCATAGGACGGGCTGTGACGCAATTCGACCTGCATCGATCCTCCAGCACGGGAAAGGGGATACGGACAGCGCCATCACCATAGAGACAAAGAGGCACGAGAGCCGGGAAAAGTACCCATCCCGCTGCGGCACTTCGCCGCCTGGGCCGGCCCACTGTCACACCAGCAGGGTTCCGGGGGCTCCCACGCCGGAAAGACCCTGCAGAGACGACACTCGACCGGCCGCCGGGGACAGGCCGCGGGCCGCGGGCTGCGGGCCCAGCCGCGGGCCGCGGGCCGTGCCGGGGACAGGCCGCGGGCCGCACCGTGGCCCGAATGGGGGTCGGCCTTGGCCTGGGACCACCGCACCCCACTGCCCGGCCGGACCGTCAGCCCAGGTGCTTCAGCGCTTCCCGGCGGGACAGTGGGCTGATCTCGCCGGCGTGCTCGGCCACGAAGGTTCGTACCCAGTCCGGGTCGGTGCGGGCGTACTGCCGCAGGGCCCAGCCGATGCCCTTGCGGATGAAGAACTCCCGGTCCGGCAGATTCGGCACGATGACGTCGCGGAGCAGCGCGGTATCGGTGCGAGCACCGAAGGCCAGCTGGCTGATGATGCTCGTCCGGCGGAGCCAGCGGTCGGGGTCCGTCGACCAGGCCCGGATCAGCGGCTCGACCTCATCGGGGTGCGCCAGCAGCATGGCGCCGATCCGCTGCGAGACAGCGTCGACGTGGTCCCACCATGCACCGGTGCTGATCATCTCCGTACACAACGGCAGGAGTTCCAGCCTGCCGACCGCCATCGGCAAGCCGGTCAGTTCGGTTGCGGCGTAACGCTCCTCGCGGTATTCCGCGGATCGCCACAGGGCTGTGGCCGACCCGACCAGATCGCCGACGCCGGCCGGCGGATCGTCCTTGGCGGCCGTCCTGGCGATCCGGCGGGTGACCGGGAGCGGGACGCCGAGGTAGGGCATCGCGGACTTCATGTAGGCCTGCATCTGCGGCGCCCGGGTCGGGTCGGCGGCCGCCCGCAGCTCGGCCTGGATCACGCTGACAGGGTCCCCCACGGATCAGTCCGGCGAAGGCGGCCGGGCGGGTGCGCCCACGCTGGCCCGCAGCAGGTCGGCGACGAACGCGGAGGCGTACTCGCGTTCGAGGATCCCCAGCTGCGCGGACAGCACGTATGGAACGTCCGTCAGGACTGCCCTGAGCACGACATGCGTCGCCGACGGATCCGCTGGGCGGGTGCCCGCGGACGATGCGATGAACGCGGCGGCGTCGTCGAGCGACGCGTTCATCCGGAAGGTCAGGTCGGCAAGGTCGGGGCTGTCCACCTCGTGCGTCCACACGTAGAGCACGGCGCCGTGCTGGCCCAGCATCGTCACCCAGTCGTCCAGCCAGCCGCCGAGTCCCTCCGCTGAGGTGACCGCTGCGGGGAGGGCAGCGACGCGGAGTTCGACGGCGGCGAGGGTTTCCCGCGCGAGGGTGCCGAACAGAGCCTCGCGGTCGGTCCAGTAGGTGTAGACGCTGCCGTGACTGACACCCGCGGCGGCGGCGATGTCCGTCAGGCTCGTCCCGTGGTATCCGGATTCACCCAGCCGATCGGCGGCCGCGACCAGGATCCGCTGCACCGTGCCGGCTCCCCGCGCGGTGACCGGCCGGCGCAGCCCCATCTGATCCCCCAACGGAATCTGTGGCAGGGGGATCTGCGGCAGTTCGGACGGGTCGATCGTGGTCGGCGGCCGGGTCGAGGCGGGCGGGGCGAACAGGTAGGCGAGCAGGATGTCGGCGAGCGCGCGTTCGAGCCGTTGCCTACCCAGTTGCGGGAACCTGGCGACGAAGAGGAAGTACGACCACTGCACGACCGAGAGGATTCCGAGCGGTGCGGTGGCCGGCAGCGGGGACACCGCACCGGCGGTGACCAACCGTTCGAGGACGGTGTTCTGGAACGACGTGAGATTGCGCTGCCCCACGGCAGCCAGGGTCGGCTCGCTGTACTGCACCTGGGCCCACAGCAGGAACGTGCCCGGGTTCTGGCTGAACACGTCGATCAGTTCGCCGAGCCAGGCCTGCAGGGAGTCACGGCCCGCTTCGTCGTGGGTCAGGACCGGGAAGCTCTCCCCGGCAGCGGCGAGTCCGGTGCCCGCCTCGCGCAGGAAGATCGCGAAGATCTCCGCCTTGTTCTCGAAATACTGGTAGACGGCCGCGCCGGACCGGCCGGTCGCGTCGCCGATCGATTCCACCGTCGTCGCCTGGTACCCGTGCCGCGCGAACAACTCCCGGGCCGCGTCGACGATCTCCGTTCGCGCGCGGACCCCTACGGCGGCCAGCGACGGATTACGCCCGTACGGCGGCCGACGGACCCCGGCAGCGGGCGAGTCTTCAGCCTGATCGGCAGCAGCAGCCGGATCCACAATCTCAGCATGTTCCACAGCCCCAGCAGGATCCACAACCGCCGACTGATCGGCGACCGCAGCCGTCCCATCCGCGGTCACGCCCTCGATACCGGCCGGACCCCTGGCCGAACCACCAGCCGCCGCGAGACCCTCGCCGACCGCTGGACCCCCCGGGCCGGTCAGCTGACGGTCCAGGTGTCCCGGCCGGCCAGCAGGGTGGCGAGATCGCCCGCACCCTGCCTCGCCACCGCTGTGTCGATCTGCGCGCTCATCGCGGAATCGTAGGTGCCGCGCTTGACGTCGCGAAACACGCCGATAGGAGTGTTGTCCAGCGTCTCGGGGTTCGACAGCCGGGACAGCGCGAACGCGGTGGAGGGATCCTCATCGTGGGCGTCGTGCACCAGCAGGGCCGCCTCGCCGACCTGGTCCACGTCGACCACCTTCAGCCGGCCGGAGCTGTCACGGAGGATGCCGCGGTGCCCACCGATGCCGAACCGGATCGGTTCGCCGTGCTCGAGGCGGATCGTCACCTCCTCCTTACTGGTGGCGTCCTTCAGCGGCTCGAAGGCGCCGTCGTTGAAGATGTTGCAGTTCTGGTAGATCTCCACCAGTGCCGTCCCCGGATGCAGGGCGGCGGCCTGCAGCACCGACGTCAGGTGCGCACGGTCGGAATCGATGGTCCGGGCGACGAAGCTGGCCTCGGCGCCGAGGGCCACCGACACCGGGTTGAACGGGGTGTCCAGCGATCCGAGCGGGGTGGATTTGGTCCGCTTGCCGACCTCGGACGTCGGCGAGTACTGACCCTTGGTGAGGCCGTAGATCCGGTTGTTGAACAGCAGGATCTTCATGTTGACGTTGCGGCGGAGCGCGTGGATCAGGTGGTTGCCGCCGATCGACAGCGCATCGCCGTCACCGGTGACGACCCATACCGACAGGTCGCGGCGGGTGGTGGCCAGTCCGGTGGCAATCGCCGGCGCACGTCCGTGGATCGAGTGCATTCCGTACGTGTTCATGTAGTACGGGAAGCGGGCCGCGCACCCGATGCCGGAGATGAAGACGACGTTCTCCCGGCGGAGCCCGAGCTGCGGCATGAAGCCCTGCACCGCGGCGAGGATGGCGTAGTCACCGCAGCCCGGGCACCAGCGGACCTCCTGGTCGGACTTGAAATCCTTCGCGGTCTGCGGTGTGTCGGTCTTCGGGATCAGCTTCAGCGATTGCGCACCGGCCAGCGACACCATCGGTGCTCGGGTGCGGGCGGGCCGGGGCTGGGCGGTCTCGGTCATCGTGCTGCTCCGTTCGTGGCCGGCACCGGAGTGTCGGTGACGGCGGCCGTCGTGGTCTCGTCAGCGGTTTCGTCGGCGGTCTCGTCGGGATGCTCAACGGGCCGGTCGTCGGACCCGACCGGAATCGTCGGCAGCCCCATCGAGCCGAACCGCCCGGCGCTGCCGACCACCGTCCGGACGAAGCTGCCGTCGATCACGGAGCTGATCGCGGCGACCAGTTCGTCGACCCGGAACGGCAGGCCGCGGACCTGGTTCACCCCGACCACGTCGACCAGGAACATCCCTCGCAGCAGCAGCGCGAGCTGCCCGAGGTTCATCTCGGGCAGCACCACGGTGCGATACGCGCGGAGCACCTCCTCGGTGTTCGCGGGCATCGGGTTCAGGTACCGCAGGTGCGCCTGCGCGATCGGGACGCCGGCTGCGCGGAGTTTGCGCACCGCACCGGTGATGGGGCCGAAGGTCGACCCCCAGCCGAGCACCAGCACCTCGGCGTCACCGGTCGGATCGTCGACCTCCAGTAGCGGCACGTCGATCCCGGCCACCTTCGCCGCCCGGGTGCGGACCATGTGGTCGTGGTTGGCCGGATCGTAGGAGATCGCGCCGGAGCCGTCCTTCTTCTCGATGCCGCCGATCCGGTGCTCCAGGCCGGCCGTTCCCGGGATGGCCCACGGCCGGGCGAGGGTTTCCGGGTCCCGCAGGTAGGGCCAGAAAGCGGCGCTGTCACCCTCGCCGTGATTTGTCTCTGTCGCGAACTGCACCTGCAGGTCGGGCAGCGAGTCGACGCTGGGGATCAGCCACGGCTCGGAACCGTTCGCCAGATACCCGTCGGACAGCAGGAACACCGGGGTCCGGTAGGTGGTCGCGACCCTGGCCGCCTCCAGCGCGGCGTCGAAGCAGTCGGACGCGGAGCGGGCGGCAATCACCGGGACCGGCGCCTCGCCATTGCGGCCGAACATCACCTGCAGCAGGTCCGCCTGTTCGGTCTTCGTCGGCAGCCCGGTCGACGGACCGCCGCGCTGCACGTCGACGACGATCAGCGGAAGTTCGAGCGCGACGGCCAGGCCGATGGTCTCCGCCTTCAGGGCGACTCCGGGGCCGGACGTCGTCGTCACGCCCAGTGCGCCCCCGTAGGAGGCGCCGAGAGCGGCTGCCACACCGGCGATCTCGTCCTCAGCCTGGAAGGTCCGGACGCCGAAGTGCTTCAGCGCGGACAACTCGTGCAGGATGTCCGACGCCGGGGTGATCGGGTAGGAGCCCAGGAACAGCTCGAGCCCGGACCGCTCGGCCGCGGCCACCAAACCGTAGGCCAGCGCCTGGTTGCCGCGGATCGTGCGGTATCGGCCGGGCGGCAGCGCGGCCGGTTTGACCTCGTAGTTGACGGCGAAGCCCTCGGTGGTCTCACCGAACGACCAGCCCGCCTCCAGGGCGACCAGGTTGGCCCGCAGGATCTCCCGCTTTCCGCCGAATTTGGTCTCCAGGAACCGCCGGGTCCCTTCCAGCGGGCGGTGGTACAACCAGGACAGCAACCCGAGCGCGAACATGTTCTTCGCCCGCTCGGCGTCCTTCCGGCTCAGCCCGACCTTGCTGACCGCCTCCACCGTCAGCGACGTCAGCTTGACGGCGTGCACCTGGTAGTCACCCAGGCTGCCGTCCTCCAGCGGGCTGACGGCGTACCCGACCTTCGCCAGGTTTCGCTTGGTGAACTCGTCGGTGTCGATGATGACGGTGCCACCGCGCGGCAGGTCCGGGAGGTTCGCCTTGAGTGCGGCCGGGTTCATCGCCACCAGCACCGTCGGGGCGTCGCCCGGGGTGACGACGCTGTGGTCGGCGAAGTGCAACTGGAAGGCGGAGACACCGGGCAGGGTGCCCGCAGGTGCCCTGATCTCGGCCGGGAAGTCGGGCAGGGTCGAGAGGCTGTTGCCGAACGCCGCCGTCTCGGTGGTGAACCGGTCGCCGGTCAACTGCATCCCGTCACCGGAGTCGCCGGCGAACCGGATGATCACCTCACTGAGGATCTCGACCGGCTTGCCCGCTGTCGTGTTGGTCATCGGGGGTCTCCATAAGGGTGCTGGCTGCTGACTGCTTCTCGCGGCCCATCGTGCGAGGCCGGCCGGACGTCGGTGAACACCCGAGGATCTACCCGGAAGGCGCGGCCCCGACGCAGGCGCGATCCCACGCCACCCATCCGGTGCAGGAACCGCCACCTCACAGAATGTCACTCACCGGGCCCGGGAATGCACCACCCCTCCTCCGGCCGGTCAGCGCGGCGGGGAGTCCGACAGTCCGGCGCAGTCCCGTGCGGCCGCCCACTGGGCGTTGATCCGGGCGGCTTCCGCACCGGTCGCGGGCACCGGGACACCGGTGTCGTCGAGGTGGGACGGGGCGAACCGGGCGCCGGTGACCCTCTTGCCGTCGAACGTCAGCGTGAGCACGCCGTTGTCGTCCTGCTCGTTGCCGAACGAGCGCCACCACAGGTAATTCGACAGTCCGTAGGCGACGTAACTGCCGTCGGGTCGCCAGCCGGCGCCCTGCAGGACGTGCGCATGCGCGCCGACGACGGCCGCGGCCCCTGCACCGGTCAGGTCGTCGGCGAGTTGCAGCTGGTCGTCGTCCGGGCAGCTCACGTACTCGGTTCCCCAGTGCAGGAACACGATGACGGTGTCGCCGGCCGCGGCCGCGGAGCGCACGTTCTCCACCAGGCCGGGGTCGAACGCGCCGGCCACTCCCGGGGAGTCCGGGCCGGCCGTCCAGGCCTCGAGCGTGTGGTCGTGGACAGCGGTGGCCGCGAAGATCACCACGTCCACGCCGTTGACGGTCGCCCGGTACGGCGCCGTGGCGGCCGCGTGGTCGGCGCCGAGCCCGATCACCGGGAAACCGGAATCGGCGACGGCCGCGATGCTGTCCCGGAGCCCGACCGCGCCGTAGTCGGCTCCGTGATTGTTGGCCATCGAGGCCACGTCAACACCGGCCTGCCGGAGCGCGGTGAGCGCCGACGGCGGAGCCCGGAAGGTGAAGGATTTCGGCTCCGGCGCGCCGCCGGTGGTGATGGCTGTTTCGAGGTTCACGACGGTCAGATCGGCGGCGGCCAGCCCGGCGGCAGCCACCCCGAACGCGGTCGCCGGGTCGGCAGCCAGCCGGTCGGCGGTGCGTTCGGAGAAGTTCACGTCACCGGCGAAGTTGACGGTGAACCGCCCCGCTGGGTTGACCGCGGCGGACGAGGCGACTGTCGGATCGGGCACGACGCTGGTGACCGGGGCAGCCGGCGCCGCGGTCGCAGGAATCCCGGTCGCAGGAATCCCGGTCGCAGGAATCCCGGTCGCAGGAATCGGCGTTGCGGGGATCGGGGTCGCGGTCATCGGCTCCGGGGTCGAACGGGAGTCCGGTTCGCCGGCACGGGCTTCCGCCGTTGCGCTCTCACCCGAGGAGGCAGCCGCCCCGGCCGCCGATCGCAGGTCCTCCAGCGGCGGTGGTCCACCGCAGGCGGCCAGCACGCTCGCGACGAGCGTGCCGGCCAGCCAGCGCCGTGCGCGCGATGCCCGGGAAGCCACCCCCGGACCATCCCACTGCGGGTCGGGTCCGTTGCCCGCGACGCGCTGTCGGGACGAATCAGGACCGCCAGACCTGGACCACCGACGGCCGCGGCCCCGCCCAGCCACCGGCGGGGGTGCTGGACCGGTTCTCCGCAGCAGACAGGTAATCGGGGAAGAACGAGTGCTGGTCCTCGAAACTCCCATCCTCACCGGGGTGCTGGACCGCCACGAAGACCATTCCGTCCCGGTCGTGGATCACCGGCCCGCAGGTCTCCGCCTCCCGGGGCACCGCGAGGAACTGCTGGACATGACCCCGTTCGCGCCCGGTCAGCGGCACCTTGAACAGCCCGTCGTTGTAGCCGATGGTGCTCGGCGCGCCGTCGGTGGCGATCCACAGGTCGCCGCGCGAGTCGAAGGCCACGTTGTCCGGGCAGGAAATCGGTGACACCAGCTCTGGCGGGAAGCCGGCGAAGTACGCCGACGCGGTGGTCGAGGGGTCACCGCAGACCAGCAGCAGCGACCAGCGGAAGGTGGTGGATCGCGCGTCGCCGCCGTCTTCGGTGATCTCGACGATGTGACCGTCCCGGTTGGCGGCCCGGGGGTTCGGCTCGGTCGGACCCTCCTTACCGGGTTTGCCACGGTCGGTGTTGTTCGTGCAGGCGACGTAGACCTTTCCGGTGGTGGGGCTGGGTTGGACGTCCTCGCAGCGGTCCATCTTGGTGGCGCCGAGCTGGTCCGCCGCCAGCCGGCAGTAGGTCAGCGCCTGCTCGGTGGAGAAGCCCTGAACCTGGCTGACGCCGTTGACGACGATCGGCAGCCAGCGACCCGTCCCGTCGAAGGCACCGTCGGACGGCAGCCGGCCGGTTCCGTCGATCTCGGTGGCCGGTGAGTCACCGGTGAACCGCGCGACGTACAGCGAGCCCTCTGTGAGCAGCGTCTTGTTGAATGCCCGCGCGCGCCGGCTGTTGCCCTTCCGCATGGTGCGCCGGGAGACGAATTTGTACAGGTAATCGAAGCGCTCGTCGTCGCCCATGTAGGCCGCGACGTGCCCTGACCGGCCGACGATGACGTTCGCGCCCTCGTGCTTGAACCTGCCGAGCGCGGTGTGCTTGACGGGCGCCTCGCCCGGCTCGAACGGGTCGAGTTCGACGATCCAGCCGAAGCGGTTCGGTTCCAGCTCGTTGCCGGCGACCCGCGCGTCGAATCGTGGATCGATGCTCTCCCAGCCGTACGTCGACGGCTTGTCGGCCAGCCCGTACCGGCCCAGCTCGGGCGAGGCGGTCGACGGTGCGGCCGTTCGGAAGTAGCCGTTGAAGTTCTCCTCGCCGGAGAGCACGGTGCCCCACGGGGTGGTGCCCCCGGCGCAGTTCCCGAGGGTTCCCAGGATGGTGCGGCCCGCCGGGTCAGCCGCCGTCCGGAGGATCGGCGCGCCGGCGAGCGGCCCAGCGACGGTGAACGGCGTGTTCGCGGTGATCCGGCGGTTGTAGCGGCTGCCGACCGTGTAGGTCCAGGGCGTGCCGGGCCGCCGGCGGTGCAGGTGGACCACCGACATGCCATGTGCTGCCTGGGCGATCCGGCGCTGGTCGTCGATGGCCGCGGGGTCGGTGGTGGCCGGAAACATGATGTTCGGGTTGACGTACTCGTGGTTGCAGACGAGCAGGGCCTCCCGTCCACCCGTACCGGGGATGACGATGACGTCGGTGTAGTCGTTGTTGTAGCCGAACTGGCGTTCCTGCCGGGCCGGGCTCTGCCGGGTGACGTCGAAGCTGTCAGTGGCATCGAACAGCGGGTCTCCCCAGCGGATCACCGGCCGCCAGTCGTAGCCGGGCGGAACGGTGAACTCATCGATCGTGGCCGGCACCGGGTCGATCGGCGCGAAGGGCAGCGGGCCGCGCGACGGTCCGGTCAGCAGTGCCGGTGCCTGATCCGCTACCTCATCCGCTGCGGCGGGCAGTGCTCCGACCTGCGCACCGACCAGCAGCGTCAGGGCGCCCACGCCGGCGCCGCGCAGCATCGTCCGACGGCTCAGCGCGCTCGACGCGACCTCCCGGAACGTCGGGTTGTCGGTGGGGTTCGGGATCGGCTTGGAACAGGCGTCATCGCACTTCAGGTGGCAGGTGACGGCACTGCGCTTGCCCTTGGTGTGGCCGAGCATCGGAAGATCACGGCGGGCGGACACATCGGTCACGGGGACTCCTCGGCGGCGTCGGCAGGTCGGCGATTGGCCGATCACGCACACGGTAGGAATCGTCACGCCCTGTCGGGCGCCCTAGAGATGAGCAGTAGATGAACTGTCGGTGACGGAAGCCGTTGCAGCACTTGGACTTTCACCCTCGACATGGGAGGAATCGGACGAGCCGCGTCGACGCGACCACAGCGCCGGCAGGGAGGGCACGGTGAACCGGTCCGCGGCGTCCTCCAGCACGCCGCCGGAGGGGTCGTCGTCACCCGTCATCCGCACCGGGTCGCTTGCGGGCCGGACGATGTCCCGGACCACCAGGAAGACCAGCACCAGCAGCAGGGCGTCGCGCAGCAAGGCCGCGTTGATGAACGGATAGATCGACAGGCCCTTGTTGGCGACGCCGGCGAACGAGAGCATCAGAAGAACCCAGACGATTGCCTCCGAGGCCTGCCACAGCAGCAGTGGTCGCCACCGGGGTAGCGCGAGTACGGCCAGCGGGAGGAGCCACAGCGAGTACTGCGGCGACCACACCTTGTTCGTCAGCAGGAAGGCAGCGATCACGAGGAAGGCCAGCTGGGCGAACCGCGGCCGGCGCTGCGCCGACAACGCCAACCACCCGATCGCGGCGCAGGCCAAGAGGAACAGGCCCAACGAGAGCAGGTTGACCAGAGTTGGGGCGTCAGAGCCCGCGGCGTCCCAGATCTTCGAGCCGGTCAGCGTGGCGTAGATGAAATACCAGGAGTCGTACTCCGGCGGGCGCTCGGAGTTCAGCCGGATGAACTCGTACCAGCCGTCCGGATACAGCAGCCGGACCGGGACGTTGATGACCAGCCAGACCACCGCTGCGGCGGCCGCCGACCGGCTCCAGGCGCCCATCTTCCCGGTCCGCAGGCAGAGCACCAGCAACGGCCCGAGCAAGAGGATCGGGTACAGCTTCGCCGCGGCGCCCAGCCCGATCAGTGCGCCGGCCAGCACCGGTCGCTTGCGCGCCCAGGCCAGCATCGCCGCCGCGGTGATGCCGATCGCGAGCAGGTCCCAGTTGGTGAAGGCGTGCACGACCAGCAGCGGGGACAGGCACATGATGGCGGTATCCCAGACTCGGCGCCGGGCGATCCGGGCCGTCGAGGCGACGGCCCACAGGTACATCAGGCCGAGGAAGATCGCGCCGATGGTGAAGTAGGCGGCGACATCGAGCGGCACCGGCAGGATGCCGCTGGATTGCGCAAAATGTACGTAGCGGCTGGAGATCTGGGCCACCGCCCACATCCAGTACCCGGTGACGACGGGGTACTCCATGTAACGGGTCTCGCCGTTGTCCTCCCACGACGTCGCGTAGGGCAGGTCGCCCTTGTCCAGCAGATGGCTGCCGAACAACGGCACGGCGTCGTTGTAACAGGCGGTGATCCACGGCCGCTGCCCACCCTGGTCGAGGGTCACGCCGCCCGACCCGTTGGGACCCTGCTGGATGCAGGCCGACTTGAACAACCACCCGCAGATCAACACGGCGATAGCCATCAGCAGGCACACCCGCAGCGGCGTGAAGATCGTGGCGCGGCCGACGAGAGCATGCCGGCCCATCGGCCCACCGATCGCGTCACTCGCCCGGCGGACGGTGGGATCGGTCCAGCTGGGGATGACCCGATCCGTCGCGGTCAAGGACGCCGACCGGGCGAGCGCCGCCGCCTGCTGATCTGCCGCCTCGGGCGATCGGTCGTCCGGAGGGGCGTCGGTCACGGGCGCGATGCTACTTGCCGCATTCGCCCAGAACCGGAACCGGGCGTTGGCAACGGCGGGGTGAGCATCGGGTCGGTGCGCACGCAGCGGTGTGCCTCACTTGACGGCGCGGCGGCGGCGAGGTGCGGTGTCGCCCTTGGAGCCCATCACGAAGGACGCGACCAGGTGGTTCCAGGAGCAGGTGCGGCAGACCTCCACCTGGTACACCGAGAACTCACCGAACGAGCCGGCCATCGTCTCCAGCTCCGCGGGCACCCGGGCGGACCCGGCCATGTGCTTGATCTCGTCGCCGTAGACCCAGTACACGTGGGTCAGCGATTCCTTGCGGCACAGCGGGCAGGCGGTCTGGGTCGGGACGCCGTGGAATTTGGCGGCCCTGACCAGGTAGGGCGAGGCGTCACACACCTCGGCGACACCGGTTCTGCCCGAGCGGACTTCGGCGAGCAGCGCCCTGCGCTGCAACGCATAGTCGACAAGGCCGCGCTGGGTCCGCACCCATCCAGAGTACGCGGGGGTGAATGACCCACTCCGGCCTCCCGATGGGTGAACCGGATCGTGGCGCATTGACGGACAGGCCTCGCAATACCGCGCTAGCGGTTGCGCTTACGGACGGGGTGGGACCCGAAGGCCGGGCGATTGAACCGGCGGCGCCGTCGCGCGGCGGCGCCAGTTGCCGACGGGATGCCGTGATCACCGGTCGCCCGGATCTCCGGGGCCAGCGGGTGCTCCGGACCGTAGACATCGAGAAGCGCGACGACGACCGCGGCGATCGGCACACCGATGATGGCGCCGATGGGTCCCCAGATCGCCGCCCCGAGGAAGACGGCACCCAGGGCAACCGCCGGGTGAACGTCCATGGTCCGCTGCGACACGTGCGGGGTGAACACGTAGGTCTCGATCTGCTGGTAGATCACCGAGAAGATCAGGATCCACAGTGCGGTGATCGGCTCGGCCGCCAGCGCGACGACGATCGGCACCGCGATGCCGATGTACGTCCCGACCAGCGGAATGAACTGCGCGGTCAGGCCCACCAGCAGGGCGAGCGGCAGCCAGCCGGGGAGGTCGACGAGATAGAAGAAGACGCCGTAGAAGAACGACGAGATCGCGGACAGCACCACCTTCGAGGCGACGTACCCGCCGGTCTTCTCGGTCGCGATCTGCCAGAGCTCACCCAGCACCAGCTGCCGTTCGTGTGGCATCCAGACCGCGAGCCGCCGCACCAGACCCGGCCCGGCGCCGGCGATGAAGAACGAGAACACGATGACGGTGATCAGGTCGAAAAGGACCGAGGCCAGCGAGCCGAAGACGCCGATCACGCCGCCACCGAGGTCGTCGGCGAACTTCTGCACATCCGCCGCCTCGAGCTGCAGGGTCGAGGTGATGGTGGCCGGGTCGATCGTCAGGCCGAACGTCTCGTTGAGCTGGGTGGCGACCCGCTCCACCACCGCCGGCCCCTGGCTGACCAGCTGGCTGGCCTGCTGGAACGCCGTCGTGCCGAACAGTACGAACAAGCCCACCAGGATGAGCAGCGAGGTCCCGCCGACGATGCCCGTCGCGACACCCCTACTGGTGCCGCGGCTGACAAACCAGCGGATCGCCGGCTCGGCGGCGATCGCCACCAGCCAGGCCAACAGGATCAGGAACAGGAAATGCCTGGCCGACCCGAGCACGGAGACACCGATCAGCCAGGCGGAAACGATCAGCAGGATGCGGATGGTGGCGCGCTGGATGTCGTGCAGGTCCATTCGCACGCGCATCACCGGCTCGGCGGGCGGGGCTGTGTGATCAGCGGTCGGTGGGGTGGCGGTCGGTGCGGTGCCCGGCGGTGCGGTGCCGTTCGTCGTGCTGCCGATGGGCACCGAGCCGTTCGGCTGTGAACCGTTCGGCGCGGAGCCGTTCGGCGCCGGATCGGTGACGACGCTGTCGGGGATGCCCGGATCGGCGGCGGCGGGGTCAGGAACGGCGGGGTCAGTGACAGCGGGGTCAGTAAGGACAGCGGGGACGGGGACAGCGGGGACGGGGACAGCGGGGACGGGGACCTCTCCCCCCGGGGTCGCGCCCGCCGACGAGCGTGGATCGAGTCTCGCCACCTGCTGCCGCCCTCCGGCCGGTCCTGCGTGTACTGCTTCATGTTCCCCGACGAGGGCACGATCGACGTCCGACGCGGCTCGGATCACACGAGCACCAGCGCAATCAACATACCGAGGGAAGTGTCCTCGGACGCGCCGATACACCTTCGCAGCTGATGTATCGTGGCGATATAGTTTGCGGAGATAGCTGGTGGAGATGACCACCATGCATCAACAGGACCGCCCGGTCGAGGAGGTGAGCACCGTGGTCAAGGAGACGTCGACCGTCTTCGAGCTCGCCGTGCTCGGCCTGCTGAGCGAGTCGCCCATGCACGGGTACGAGCTGCGGAAGCGGCTCAACCTGACCCTCGGCTCGTTCCGGGCGTTCAGCTTCGGCTCGTTGTACCCGACCCTGCGCCGGCTACACACTGCCGGGCACATCGCGACCGAAGACCCGGTGACGGACGTCGACGCCGTCCCGCTGTCCTCCAAGCGGTCCAGGGTGACGTACCGGATCACCGCCGAGGGCAAGGAACGGCTCGCGGAACTGCTCGGTGACACCGGTCCGCAGTCTTGGTCCGACGACGGGTTCGGCGTACATCTCGCCTTCTTCGCCACCACCACCTCCGACGCCAGGATGCGCATCCTGGAGGGCCGGCGGCGGCGGGTCGAGGAGCGCCGCGAGGGCCTCCGCTCGGCGGTCACCAAGGCGGCGGAGCGGCTGGACACCTACACCGCCGAACTGCACCAACTCGGTCTCGAGGCCTCGGACCGTGAGGTGCGCTGGCTCAACGAGCTGATCGACCAGGAACGTCAGGGAGCCTCCAAACGGAAGGCGCCGCCACCCGGCTGACCACCGATCCCGCACCGGGCGGTTCCGCCGAGAACCTGCCGAGAAGACCCACCCCCAGAACGTGCACCAGTCCGACACCGAACCGATCCCGGCGGCCGCATCGCGCCGTCATCACCAGGAGGAATACATGGGTACTCCCCGTACGAAAATCCGCACCGCAATCATTGGGGTCGGCAACTGCGCGTCATCGCTCGTCCAGGGCGTCGAGTACTACAAGGATGCCGTTCCCGGCACCAAGGTCCCCGGCCTGATGCACGTCCAGTTCGGCGACTACCACGTCTCCGACCTGCAGTTCGTCGCCGCGTTCGACGTCGACGCCAAGAAGGTCGGCTTCGACCTCGCCGACGCGATCGGCGCCAGCGAGAACAACACCATCAAGTTCGCCGACGTCCCGCCGACCGGCATCACCGTCCAGCGCGGCACGACCCTGGACGGTCTGGGCAAGTACTACCAGCAGACCATCACCGAATCACCCGCGGACCCGGTCGACGTCGTCGCCGCGCTGCGCGAGGCCCAGGTCGACGTCGTGGTGTGCTACCTGCCCGTCGGCTCCGAGGACGCCGTCCGGTTCTATGCGCAGTGCGCCATCGACGCCGGCTGCGCCTTCGTCAACGCACTCCCGGTCTTCATCGCCGGAACCCCCGAATGGGCGGAGAAGTTCAGGGCCGCAGGCCTTCCGGTGATCGGCGACGACATCAAGTCGCAGGTCGGCGCCACCATCACGCACCGCGTGCTGGCCAAGCTGTTCGAGGATCGCGGCGTCATCCTGGAGCGGACGATGCAGCTGAACGTCGGCGGCAACATGGACTTCATGAACATGCTCGAGCGGGATCGCCTCGAGTCCAAGAAGATCTCCAAGACCCAGGCCGTGACGTCCCAGGTCGACCGGGATCTCGGCGCCCGCAACGTGCACATCGGACCGAGCGATTACGTCGCATGGCTGGACGACCGCAAGTGGGCCTACGTCCGCCTCGAGGGTCGCGCGTTCGGCGACGTCCCGCTGAACCTGGAGTACAAGCTCGAGGTGTGGGATTCGCCGAACTCGGCCGGCGTCATCATCGACGCCGTGCGGGCCGCGAAGATCGCCAAGGACCGCGGCATCGGCGGACCGATCCTGTCGGCGTCGTCGTACTTCATGAAGTCGCCGCCGGTGCAGTACCCGGACGATCAGGCCCGCGACAACGTGGAGAAGTTCATCGCCGGCGAACTCGACGGCTGATCCTCGGGAGCCCGCCGCCCCTTCCGCACAGTAGGCCCGGTCGGTCGCCCTTCGGGTGGCCGGCCGGGCCCTTCTTCGTCCGTCGCGTCCCTCTTGCTCCCTCGCCTTGCCTTGGCTGAGTGCGCCCTGCTCGTGCTGCAGAACGAGCGAGGCGCTTCCGCCGCGAGCGGGGCCCGGCTGCTCGGACCCCGAGCCGACAAAACCCTCCGGTCGATTAGTTTGACGTGCTCACCAAGTGGGTATCGCCAGCGCATCATCGCCCAGTGCTGCAATGCCGCGGTGCAGGCGGCCCGACCGATCCGAGGGGTGGACACCGTGGCAGGTGCTGAAGGGCACGCGACAACAGCGGCCGCGACCGACGAGGGCGAGCACCAGCTCAAGCGGGTGATGGGCCCGAAACTGCTGTTGCTGTTCATCGTCGGGGACATACTCGGCACCGGCGTCTACGCACTGACCGGTGACGTCGCGGAAGAGGTCGGCGGCGCGGCCTGGCTGCCTTTCATGGTTGCCTTCGCCGTCGCGACCATCACCGCCTTCAGCTACCTGGAACTGGTCACGAAATACCCGCAGGCGGCGGGCGCGGCGCTCTACACGCACAAGGCGTTCGGCGTGCATTTCTTCACCTTCCTGGTCGCCTTCGTGGTGATGTCGTCCGGGATCACGTCGGCGTCCACGGCATCCCGCGCGTTCGCATCGAACCTGGTCGAGGGGTTCAAGCTGGACGTCGGAGACTGGGTGATCATCTTCATCGCGCTGGCCTTCATGGCGCTGGTCGCGATCGTGAATTTCCGCGGCGTGGGCGAGAGCGTCAAGGCCAACGTGGTTCTCACCTGCGTCGAGCTGTCCGGGCTGCTGCTCGTCATCCTGGTGGGCTTCTTCGCGGTGTTCGGCGGTGACGCGGACTTCTCGCGGGTCGTCGCCTTCGACACCCCGGAGGACAAGGGCATCTTCCTCGCGGTGACAACGGCGACCTCGCTGGCGTTCTTCGCCATGGTCGGCTTCGAGGATTCGGTCAACATGGCCGAGGAGACCAAGGATCCGGTGCGGATCTTCCCGAAGGTGATGCTGACCGGGCTGGCGATCACCGGCGTCATCTACGTCCTCGTTTCCATCGTCGCGGTCGCGTTGGTTCCGGTCGGCGAACTCGCCGAGAGTGAGACGCCGCTGGTGGAGGTGGTGAAGGCCGGGGCGCCCGGACTGCCGATCGATACGCTCCTGCCGTTCATCTCGATGTTCGCCGTCGCCAATTCGGCGCTGATCAACATGCTGATGGCCAGCCGGCTGATCTACGGCATGGCCAGGCAGCGCGTCCTGCCGCCGGTCCTGGGCAAGGTGCATCCGACCCGCCGCACGCCGTGGACCGCGATCGTCTTCACCACCCTGCTGGCCTTCGCGTTGATCACCGTGGTCTCGCTGACCAATCCGGACTCGTTGCAGACCCTCGGCGGCACAACGGCTCTGCTGCTGCTCGCCGTGTTCGCGGTGGTCAACGTCGCCGTCCTGGTGCTCCGCAAGGACAAGCCGAAGGGCAAGTACTTCCGGGCGCCGACGGTGCTGCCGTTCATCGGGCTTGTGACGTGCCTGTACCTGGTGACACCGCTGTCAGGCCGGGAATCGTCGCAGTACGTGATCGCCGGCTGGTTGCTGCTGCTCGGCGTTGTGCTGTTCTTCGTCACGGTGCTGATCAACCGCCGCCTCGGCATCTCGCCGAGCCGCTACCACGACACCTCCGCGCTGGACGGGCACGGTCCCGACGACTGAGCGGTGTCAGCTGGCCTTGATGAACTCGGCGATCTGCACCGGATGGCTGAGCGGCAGCCCGTAATGCGTTGCACCGTCGACGATCTCGATCCGAGCCTGCGGGAGCCGGCGGCCCGCGTCCTTGGCGATCTTTCGGACCTGGTGCACCCGGCTCCGGCCGGCGAGGACCACCGTCACCGGCATGTCGACACCGGCCAGCGCCGCGGGTGACGGCACCTTGGTCGGCACCGTCGGTGCGTTGCCGAATCCGTCCGCCGCGAGCGTTGCGAGATCGAGCCAATCGGGATCGAGGGTGGCGCCGTTGTTCTCCCAGGTGATCAGCGCCCTGGTACGGGCCGAGGATGCGCGGAGCAGCGACGGCACCGCATGCAGCAGGTAGGCCGGGGCCAGCGGTCCGAAGGTCATCGTCGGATCCAGCAGGATCAGCCGACTGACCCTGTCCGGCCTGGTCAGCGCGTAGTGCAGCGTCATCCACGCGCCGTAGGAATGACCGCAGAACGCGGCCGTGCTGAGCCCCAGTCCGTGAAGGACGCCGTCGATCCAGCGCACCAGGTCTTCAGGAGTCGAGATGGCCAGCTCTCCGGCGGTGCTGCCGCCGGCATCACCAGGGACATCGACGGCGTAGCAATGCATGTCGTCGCCGAGCTGCCTGACGAGCTTGATCCATTCCGCCGAGCTGGCCCGGTAGGCGTGGAACAGCAGCAGCGGCGGCGCTCCCTCCGGACCGGACGCGCGGACCCGGGTGGTGCCGTACGGCGACGGCAGGTCCTGCACCTCCGATGGTCCGGGCCATTCCTGCATCAGGCGGTCATAGGCAGCGCCGAATGCCGCGCGGGCGGCAGCGGAGCGTTCGCCGTCGTCGGTGCTCATCTGCTCTTGGTACCCCACTCGGGCCCGGTCACCTCGACCATCCGGTGTCGCACCGTTGAGTACCTTGTCGGTTACGTAACTGACGCGGTACGCTCGGCCGATGTCCGACGTCGCCTCCTGGGATGCTCTCAGCGACCCGACCCGCCGCGAGATCGTGCGCCGGCTCGCCGCCGGCGACCTGACCGCGGGCGAGATCGCACGGGATTTCGCCATCGCGAGGCCGGGGGTTTCCCGGCACCTGCGAGTGCTCCGCGAAGCCGGGATGGTCACCTCCCATGCCGAGGCACAGCGCCGGGTCTACCGGCTGGTGCCGGCCGCGCTGGAACCGGTGGACTCGTGGCGCCGCGAGGTCACGGCGTTCTGGGAACAGCGGCTCGACGCTCTGGACACCGAGATACACCGCGGACGGAAGAACCGGCGCGCGGTCAGGACTCCTGGGAAGGATCAGCCGTGACAGATCTGCTCGGCGAGCTACAACGTGCAGGCGATGGCACCGCATCGGTGGCATTCAGTCGTCATCACGACACCGACCCTGCCGACCTGTGGGACGCGGTCACCAACCCGACACGGTTGGCGCGCTGGTTCGCACCGGTCGAGGGCGAGCTGCGGGAGGGTGGCACCTTCGTCATTCGCTTCGACGATGCCGACACCCCCACGTGCCGGGTCGTCGCCTGCGACGCTCCGCGCGGATTCAGCTGGGAGTGGCCACACCCGACCACGACATCACTGATCGAAGTTCACGTCGCTGCCGAGGGATCCGGCAGCCGGCTGCGGGTGGTGCACAGCAGACTGACCGAGACCGGCGCCCCGGACTATGCGGCCGGCTGGCAGGCCTACCTGCAGGCGCTCGAGGCGCACCTGGACGGCCAGGACACCGGCGATTGGTGGGAACAGTTCGCCGCGACAAGGGCGGCCTACTCCGCTGCAAGGTGGTAGCCGAACCGCTGCCGCTACTTTGACGACGTGGCTGTCGAGGATCGGACCGGGTCGGTGGCATTTTCCGCGGCGATCGGCGGCGTCGCCGGGGGAGCGCTGGCAGCGTCCCGCGGCCGGCGGGGTGCGGTCGCCGGGGCCGGTGTCGGAGCCTCGGCCATGGTGCTGGCTGATCGGCTCGCGCGCCGGGCGCAGCGGCCGGGCGAGATTCCGCCGTTGTGGTCGCGGATCGCCGCCAGCGCCGCCCTGGTGGCTCCGCTGGGGTGGGCCGCCGAACGGCTTGCCGGTGCCGGGCCCATGGCGGTGGCCACCGCAACCGGTTCACTCGCCGGACTGCTGGGCATCCGGCCGCAGAAGGTGCTGCTCGGGCCGCTGTTCGGTGCGGCCGCCGGCCGGGCTTTCATGCTGCGACGATCACCAACCCCGGGAGCCGTGGTCGCCGCCGCCACGATGGTCGGCTACAGGATCCTGTCGCCGATGGTGTTCCGCACCGAGCAGGTCAGCCTGCTTGCGGACCGGGTCGCCGCCGAGGATCTTCCGTTCGTGGTTCCGCACGCCGCGCGCTCCCGGCACGTGGGCACCGGTTACGTGCGTGAGCTGGCCGCCGATCTCGGGGGCAGTTACGTCGCTGATGCCGCCGACGTCGGCATCGTCGCTTCGCTCGACGCACTGGCCGGTCCGGATTTCGATCCCTCGGTGGTGGACGCGAGGGTTCGGGACTTCTACGAGCACACGACGCGGTACCGGCTCGACATCGAACCGCAATGGCGGATGTGGGTTCGACCGGGGTACCTGCTGTACCGGTCGATCGTCGCACGCCCCATCGGGCAGGCCAACGTGCCGATGAATCAGCGGGACACCCAACGCGGGATCCGCAGCCGGATCGACACCATCACCCTGCCCGATCAGCAGGGCGTGACTGTTCGCGGCTGGATCCGGTCGTTCGCCGACACGGACGAACCCATCTTCGTCGGGATCTACACCACCTACCGGGAGAACGACCGCGGGTACGTGAGCGTGGGATTCCCGGTCCCGCAGGGAAGTTTCACCGCCACTCTGCTGCCTCGCGCCCGTCCTGGCGGCGGGCTGGTGTTGACCAGTCGCGGTGATGGGCTCTCCCACCCCGGCCATTACCTGACCTATGTCGACCCCGACACCCATCGGCTGACGGCCGCGGTCATCCACGGGTTCGCGGAACAACTCGACGTGTATGTCGAGGACGGCCGGCTGCGCGCCGAGCATGCGTTCTCCGTCTTCGGCCTGCCGTTCCTGGTCCTGCGGTATCGGATCGACCCGAAACCCGAGGAGGGCCCGGCCGCCGGGACCGGGCGTTGACAACGCGGCCGCACCGTCGACGAACGTGCCCATACACGGCGCCGGCCGGGCGGAGATGCCGGCTAGCCCCCGATGGTGACCGTGTCGCCCACCGCGACGACGCCCTCGGCGACTGCGCTCGAGCGATAGCCGCGGGCGCCGCCGTCCAGCAGCACCATGGCGGATCGCACGTCGTCATCGACGCCCGGTGAGGGCTCCTGGCGCAGGCAGAACCGGCTGAACTCGACACACGGATCGGCCACCCGCACACCCTTCAAGATCAGCGGTCCGTCGGCGGTGTTCACCGTGGCGGTGCGGGGCAACGTCCGGCCGGCGAAGCCCTCGGGTGCATCCAGCAACACGGTCTCGGCGGCGATGCCGTCCACCAGGTGCTCGCCGTACCGCTCCCGCAGTGCCACGTAATCGCCGGTTCCCATGAACAGGATTCCGGCGTTGCCCCGGCGGTCACGGCACTGCGGGTGGTTCTGATGGTGGACGTCGAGCACCTGATCGCCGTCAGCGGTGATCCCGCGGACCCCCGACGGTCCGGCCAGCAACCGCTCCACCGAGACCAGCGCTGCCGGTTCGTAATAGCGCAGCGGTGCCCGGCCGACCTTCATCGGGTACCGCTGCACCTGCAGCCGGACGATCGGGTAGGTGGTCACGGCACGATCGAGACCATCTTTCCCGGCACCACGACCACCTTTCGCGGGGAGGCGCCTGCCAGCAGCTCCAGGATCCGCGGGTCGGCCAGTGCGGCAGCCTCCACCTCGGCGACCGGTGCATCGGCGGCGACCGTCACCCGCGAGCGCACCTTTCCCTTGACCTGGATCGGGTACTCGAACTCATCGGCGACCAGCAGCGCCGGGTCGGCCACCGGGAACGGGCCGTGTGCGAGCGATCTCGAGTGGCCCAGCCGCTGCCACATCTCCTCGCTGATGTGCGGCGCCAGCGGGGCCGTCATCAGCACCAGCGCCTCCGCCACCGACCGCGGCACCGGGGCCGCCGATTTCGTCAGCGCGTTGGTCAGCACGATCAGCTTCGCGATGGCGGTGTTGTACGCCATCTGCTGGTAATCGGTGGACACTCCATCAATGGTGCGGTGCAACAGCTTTCGCAGCTCGTCGTCCGGCTCGGTGTCGACAACGACGGTCTCGCCCGTGGTCTCGGAGATGACCAGCCGCCACAGCCGCTGCAGGTAGCGCAGGGACCCGACCACGTCCCTGGTCTGCCACGGGCGGGACATGTCCATCGGGCCCATGCCCATCTCGTACATCCGGAACGTATCCGCGCCGTACCGGTCGCACATGTCGTCGGGGGTGACGACGTTGTTCAGCGACTTGCCCATCTTCCCGTACTCGCGGTTGACCGTTTGGCCCTCGAACTCGAAATGACCGGGCGTCGGCTCGGTGACCTGGTCGGCGGGCACGTACAGCCCCCGCGCGTCGGTGTAGGCGTACGCCTGGATGTAGCCCTGGTTGAACAGCCGGCGGAACGGCTCCTCACTGCTGACGTACCCCAGGTCGAACAGCGCCTTGTGCCAGAACCGGGAGTACAGCAGGTGCAGCACGGCGTGTTCGACGCCGCCGACGTACAGGTCGACACCACCGGGGTCTTTGAAGCCGGCGGGGCTGTCCTCATTTCGAGGACCCATCCAGTACTGCTCGACACCCGGGTCGCAGAAGGTCTTGTCGTTCGTCGGGTCCAGGTAGCGCAGCTCGTACCAGCACGAGCCGGCCCACTGCGGCATGACGTTCAACTCGCGGCGGTAGGACTTCGGGCCGTCACCCAGGTCCAGCGTGACGTGCGCCCACTCCGTCGCCCTGGCCAGCGGCGGGACCGGCTCGGAGGTGGCGTCCTGCGGGTCGAACGACTGCGGCGAGTAGTCCGACACCTCTGGCAGGGTCAGCGGCAGCTGGTCGTCGGGCAGTGCGATGGCCACCCCGTCGTCGTCGTAGACGATCGGGAACGGCTCGCCCCAGTAGCGCTGTCGGGAGAACAGCCAGTCCCGCAGCTTGTACTGCTGCTCGGGCCGGCCGAAGCCCTTCGCCGCCAGCCACTCGATCATCGCGGCCTTCGCCTCCGCGACACCCAATCCGTCCAGCGAGATCTCGGTGTTCGCGCTGTTGATCGCCGGGCCGTCCCCGATGTAGGCCTCGTCATCGGGATGCTCGGCCGGTGGCTGCACGGTGCGGACGATCGGCAGGCCGAAGGCGGTGGCGAAGTCCCAGTCCCTGGTGTCCTGGGCGGGGACGGCCATGATCGCGCCGGTGCCGTAGCCCATCAGGACGTAGTCGGCAATAAAAACGGGTACACCGGCTCCGTTGGCGGGGTTGACCGCATAGGCGCCGGTGAAGACGCCGGTCTTCTCCTTGTTCTCCTGACGGTCCAGATCGGACTTCATCGACGCCTCACGGCGGTAACCGGCAACAGCCTCCACCGGGGTCTGCGAGCCACCGGTCCACCGGCGGTCGGTGCCCACCGGCCATCGCGCAGTGGTGATGACGTCGACCAGCGGGTGCTCGGGTGCCAGCACCATGTAGGTCGCGCCGAACAGGGTGTCGGGGCGGGTGGTGTAGACCTCGATGACGCCGTCCCGCCCATCGCCGCGCAGCTCACCCTCCGCGGTGACCGGGAAACTCAGCCGCGCCCCGGCCGAACGGCCGATCCAGTTGCGCTGCATGGCCTTCACGGACTCCGGCCAGTCCAGCCGGTCCAGGTCGTCGATCAGCCGGTCCGCGTAGGCGGTGATGCGCATCATCCATTGCCGCAGGGTGCGGCGGAACACGGGATAATTCCCGATCGCGCTGCGGCCCTCCGGCGTGACCTCTTCGTTGGACAGCACCGTGCCCAAACCCGGACACCAGTTCACCGGCGCGAAATCGATGTAGGCCAGGCGATATCCGGCCAGCACCTGCTGCTGCTCGGTACGGCTCAGCTCGTCCCACGGCTGCCCGTTCGGAGTCGGCCGCGCGCCGGCGGTGAACTCCTCGACCAGCGCCTTGATCGGCCGCGCACGCTGCGCGTCCCGGTCGTACCAGGCCTCGAACAGCTGGGTGAAGATCCACTGCGTCCAGCGGAAGAACTCCGGGTCGGTGGTGGCCACACTCCGGCGCTGGTCGTGGCCGAATCCCAGCCGGCGCAGCTGCGCCCGGTACCGGACGATGTTGCCCTCGGTGGTGGTCGCGGGGTGTGTTCCGGTGCGGACCGCGTACTGCTCCGCAGGCAACCCGAAGGCGTCGTACCCGATGGTGTGCAGCACGTTCCGGCCGGTCATCCGCATGTAGCGGCCGATGACGTCGGTACCGATGTAGCCCAGCGGGTGACCGACGTGCAGCCCCTGGCCGGACGGGTACGGGAACATGTCCAGCAGGTAGAACTTGTCCTGCGGCACGGGGGCGCCGTCGGCGGGCGCCAGCGGCCCGGTGGGGTTGGGCGCGTTGAAGGTGCCCTCGGCCTCCCACCGGTCCTGCCAGCGTGACTCGATCTCCGCCGCGAGGGCAGCGGAGTACCGGTACGGCGGTGCCTCCTCGCCGGCGGTCGTCTGGGTCGCTGCGGTGTGGGTCGCTGCGGTGTGGGTCGCTGCGGTGTGGGTCGCAGCAGTGTGGGTCGCAGCAGTGTGGGTCGCTGCGGTCTGGGTTGCTGCGGTCTGGGTTGCTGCGGTCTCTGCCGAACTCGTCATCGGAATGCTCTCCCTCGTCTGCACTGATCGGTCGCCCCTCGAGCACAAAAAATCCCTCCTGCGAAACAGGAGGGATCGCCGCACCGGCCGGACGGACCCTTTCAAGCGGGCCCGACGGTCAGTGCGGCCTGTCAAGAAGCCGGATCACTGCCATGGCGTAGAAGTCTACCCCGCGGCCGCTGCGCTCCTGGAGTAGTAAGCCCTGCTGGCCGGCGCGAGCAGCAGCACCACGATCGCCGCCGCGATGACCAGCCCGACGACGTTCATTGCGACGGTCGTCGTGTCGTCGTAATACAGCACGACGGTCAGGTTCCCGATCACCCCGATCAGCGCCACCACCAGCGTGAGCAGCCGGGCCCACGGCCGGCCGGCCCACAGGTAGTAGGCCGCAACCGCGTAGAGCACGAGCAGGAACAGCGGTGCCGTCACGGCATAGGTCTGGTAGTCCGCCGGCTTGGTGTACGCGATGATGCCTGCGGCCAGCGAGATCACCAGCTGGAGGACCACCAACGCGACCGCGAGGGTGACGGTGAGGGGACGGGCGTTCATCGGTGCCTCCAGCCTGTGGGCCGATCGCCTTGCATCGGCCGACGCGCTTCGATCGACGTGCGCCACGGTAGGGACGAATCCGGACATCCCGCACCATCCATATCGGACGATCCCGGTCACGAACGGCGTCTGTTCTCGCGTCCACGCCGCACGGACGGGCCGACTACGATTGCGGCGTGTCCGCCGCGCCGTTGTTCCTGATCATTCCGCTGGCCCTGCTGCTGGTCGTGCTCGCCGCCGCTGCCGGGGTGATGGCGGTCCGTGGACGGTCCGGTTCCCTGCAGCGCACCGGCCGGCTGGGTGTCCACACCCCCGCCGCGATGGCCAGCGATGCTGCTTTCCGGACCGCTAACCGCGTTGCGGCGCCGGTGTCGGCGGGCGCCGCCGTCATCGCCGGAGTGCTCGCCATGCTGGTTGTCGTGCTGCCTGTGCCGACCGCCGCGACCGTGATCGTCGGGCTCGTCGGCCTGGCCGGGGCGCTGGCCCTCCTCGTCGTCGCGGGTGTCCTCGGCGATCGTGCTGCCCGTCAGGTCCCCATCCCAGCCCGTCGGCCGGGTTCGGGAGCAGCCGGTTCGTGCTCAGGATGCGCCTGCGGAGGCGGCGGCTGTGCCGGCATCAGCCGGACCGACCCCGCCGCTGCTACCGGTTCGGCCTGAACGACCGGGTCAGTTCCTGGTCAGATCCCCCGGGTGGTAGGCCATCAACGCCAGCGGGTACGGCTGGCGCCGCAAGACCGAGAACCACAGATCCGTCCGCGGTCCGGCGATCACGTCATCGGGCAGGCCGGGCACGACGAACCAGGAACCCTCCAGGATCTCGTCGACCAGTTGCTGCGCGTCCCAACCGGCCCGGCCCGCGTAGATCCGGACGCCGCGGAGCGAACGGGTGACCTCGGCAGGGTCGGCGTCGAGGTCGACGAGAACCACCGGCCCGGTCACCCCGACCACGCCGTCGACCTCGAGCGGGTTGGTGCCCATCCGGCAGACCCCGAGGCACATCGCGGCCGATGTCTGCACCGGACCACCCGCGAAGACCGCGTGCGGCCGTGACGTGTGTGAGGCCCAGGTGGGCAGCACGTTCTGCACGGCGGTCTCGCTCGGCCGGTTGAGGATCACCCCTACGGTGCCGTCCTCGCCGTGCGCGACAAGGTAGACGACAGTGCGCCGGAAATGCGGGTCGCGCAGTTCCGGGGTGGCGACCAGCAGTGTGCCGGCCCGCAGTGTCTCGATGCGCTTCATCGCCGACCATTCTCCCCGTCCGGCCGTCACCCGCTCGCCCGACCCGCACCGGACCATCAACCCCTCCCGCGACCGTAAGCTCGGTGGGGCCGACCGCCGGCCGAAGTTCGTCCGATGCGCAAGGGCGCGCCTCCGACCATCGAAGGGTGTCCCACATGGCCAAGAACCCGTTCATGAGTGCGTACCTCAGTGCCGCCAACAAAGCGGCAAACACCGCCCGCGGCAAGGCGACCAGCGAGATCAAGCGAGAGAGCAAGAAGCAGACCCGCAGCGCGATGAACGCCTGGGTGGACGCGTGGACCCCCCAGCCCACCCGGAAGCGGAAGTCCCGCTAGCCGCGGGTCCGTCGCCCGGTCGGGGGAGATCTGACCACACCTGGGACGCATGCACGGTTGACGCGTACCGTTCGACCGTGACCCTGGGACCGCCCCCGACAGTGGGCATCAGCACGGCGGCGCGTCCGTCGGTGCGAGGGCTGCTCCCGCTGTGGCGGGTCAGGGGTCTGCGCCGGTTGGTCTTCGTCAGGGTGCTCAGCGCATTCGGGGACGGCGCCTTCCAGGGCGCCCTCGCCGTACTGGTGCTGTTCAGCCCGGAGCGGCAGACGGATCCCACCGAGATCGCCGCCGGTTTCGCGGTGCTGCTGCTCCCCTATTCGGTGATCGGGCCGTTCGCCGGCGCGCTGCTGGACCGCTGGAGCAGGCGGCGGGTGATCGTCTGGGCGAACCTGATCCGTTGTGCCCTGGTCGCGATCGTCGCCGTGCAGATCGCCGCCGGGCTGCCGAGCATCATTCTGTTCGTCACCGCGTTGTTGATCATGGGCGTCGGCCGGTTCGTCGGATCGGGCCTGTCGGCGTCCACGCCGCACACCGTCGCCAGGGATTCGCTGGTCGGCGCGAACGCCCTGACCACCACAGCGGGTGCGGTGGCGACTGCCGTCGGCGGCGGCTATGCGATCGGGCTGCGCAACGTGCTGGGCGACACCAGCGACCGGATTGCGATCATCACTGCGACCGTGCTGCTGTTCTATCTGGCGGCCGCGATGGTCGCGATGCGCTTCTCGCTGATGCAACTCGGACCGGACGAGACCGACGAGCCCGCCCAGCCGTTGATCGCAGTCCTCGAGGGCCTGACCAGCGCGCTGCGCCATGTCTGGCAGCGACCGACGGTCGGCCTCGCGATCCTGGTCGTGATGGTGGTGCGCTTCTGCTTCGGGATCTGCACGCTGGTCGTCCTGCTGCTGTTCCAGAAGTACTTCACCGAGGGCTTCGGGATCCTGGCAACAGGGGCGACGGGCATCGCCGAAGTGCTGGCGGTCGGGGCGCTCGGGGTCTTCGCCGGCGCGCTCGTGACCGCGCCGATCGTCCGCAGGATCGGCCGGACGAGGTACCTGGTCATCCTGCTGAGCCTGACGTCCGTGCTGGTGCTCGCCTTCGGCTGCCAGTTCACCATCTGGTCCACCCTGGTGACGACGTTCTCCATCGCCTTCGCCTACCAGTCCAGCAAGGTGTGCATGGACTCCGTCGTACAGGCGGACTCCGACGACGCGCACGTCGGCCGGGTGTTCGCGCTCTACGACACCGCCAACACCCTCTGCTATGTCGGCGCCTTCGCCATCGGCGTCGCGATCGTGCCGGCCGACGGCGCCGGCGTAGGCGCCGTCATCCTGGTGTCGGTGCTGTTCCTGGTCTGTGGCCTCGGCTACGGCCTGGCCGTCTCCCGGCTCCGGCGCGGCCCGGTCGAGCTCAACCGGCTGGACCTGCTCGTCAACCCCGGCGACCCGACCAGCGCGGAGCCGGCCGACCCGGCTGGTCACTCATCGGCGGGAGACACCGCCCCGGCGGGGCAGCAATCCGACCCCGTCGAGCAGCGGAGCGGGCAGCGCCCCGGCTGACCCTGCGGTCAGGCAAACACTTCACCGCGTCACTGCCCGGTACCGGTGATGCCTTCCCGCTTCGCCCACTCCAGCAACGCCGCCTCGGCGACATCCCGCTCCAGCGGCCCGTTCTCCAGCCGCAGCTCCTTCAGGTACGCCCACGCCTTCCCCACGACGGGACCCGGTGGCACGCCGAGCAGCGTCATGATCGCGTTCCCGTCGAGGTCCGGCCGCACCTTCGCGAGGTCCTCGGCGGCCCCGATCCGGGCGATCCGCTCCTCCAGGTCGTCGTAGGACCGCTGCAGCGCTGCACGGCGGTTCGGATTGCGGGTGGTGCAGTCCGCCCGCACCAGCTTGTGCAGCCGGGGCAACAGTTCGCCCGCATCGGTGACGTACCGGCGGACGGCCGAATCGGTCCATGCGCCGGTGCCGTAGCCGTGGAAACGCAGGTGCAGGAACGTCAGCGTGGCGACGTCATCGGTGAGGGCCTTCGGCATCCGCAGCGCCCGCAGCCGCTTGCGGACCAGCTTGGCGCCGACCACCTCGTGATGGTGGAAGCTGACCCCGCCGCCCTCCTCGAACCTGCGGGTCGCCGGTTTGCCGATGTCGTGCAGCAGCGCCGCCAGCCTCAGCGTCAGGTCCGGCCCGTCGGTCTCCTGGGCGATCGCCTGGTCCAGAACGGTCAGTGTGTGCTCGTAGACATCCTTGTGCTGGTGGTGCTCGTCACGTTCGAGACGCAGCGCCGGCAGCTCCGGCAGCACCCGATCGGCCAGGCCGGTGTCGGTCAGCAGGGCCAGGCCGGCTCGCGGCTCGGCGCCTTCGATCAGCTTGACCAGCTCCGCGCCCACCCGTTCGGGGGTGATCCGGTCGATCTGGCCGGCCATCTCCGTCATCGCCGCCACCACCCTCGGTGCGGGCGTGAAGCGTAGCTGGGAAGCGAAACGCGCGGCTCGCAGCATCCGCAGCGGGTCGTCGCGGAAGGAGTCCGCCGGCTCCCCCGGGGTGTCGATCGACCTCGCCGCCAGTTGGTCGAGACCGCCGAAGGGATCGGTGAACTCGTGCGACGGCACCGCGACCGCCATGGCGTTGACGGCGAAATCGCGGCGCAGCAGATCACCGTCGAGTGTGTCGCCGAACGTCACCACAGGGTTCCGCGAGTCGCCGTCGTACAGGTCGGAGCGGAAGGTGGTGATCTCCAGCCGGAGCCCGGACTTGGCGACACCGACGGTGCCGAACTCGATCCCGGTGCCCCAGGTGCTGTCGGCCCAGCCGTCGATGATCGCCAGCACCTGCTCCGGGCGCGCGTCGGTGGTGAAGTCGAGGTCGTCGCCCAGTCGTGACAGGAGCGCATCGCGCACCGATCCGCCCACCAGATGCAGTTCGTGACCGGCCGCGGCGAACCGCGCACCGAGCTCGTCGGCCACCGGGGAGATCCGCAGCAACTCGGCCACCGCGGCCTCTTGCAGGGCGGTGAGCCTGCCCCTCGCCCGACCGGGCCGCGGCACGCGACGTTCGGTGGCCGAGGTGGCCGATGGAACCGCCGGCACACCCTGGTTGACGGGGTGCGCGGCTGGTGGGGACCTACGGGGCGGGCGGGACACGACGGGCCAGTCTATCCGCGCTGGAGGCATCCGGTGCGCCGTTCGTCCGCGTTGGACGCCGTTCGAGTGCATCCCGCCGCATTACCATCGGCCAATGCCCACCGCCCGCCACCCCGTCGCCGGTGCGCACCCGCGACGGCGGAAGGCGGACGAGACGTCGGCCGGCGGCCTGGTGGTGCGCACCGAAGCCGGCACCTCCGCGGGCGCGCTGATCGGCCGGCTGGACCGCAGGGGCCGGCTCCGCTGGTCACTGCCGAAGGGGCACGTCGAGCACGGCGAGACCCACGAGCAGGCCGCCGTCCGCGAGGTGGAGGAGGAGACCGGGATCTCCGGACGGATCACCGCCCGGCTCGGAAGCGTGGAGTACACCTTCGTCGCCCAGGGAAAGCGCATCCACAAGCGGGTGCACCACTACCTGATGGAAGCGATCGGCGGAGAGCTGTCCGACGCCGACATCGAGGTGACCGAGGTCGCCTGGGTGCCGCTGACCGACCTGCCGGCCCGGCTCGCGTACGCCGGTGAGCGCCGCCTCGCGCGGCGGGCCGTCGAGATGCTGGCGGACACCGCGTGAGCCGCTGGCTCGGCCGGTTGACAGCTCTTGCCGCCACGATCTTCCTGCTCGCCGGGACAGCGGCGGCGGGTCTCCCGGCCGGAGCCACCACCCGGGCCGGGTCGGCCCGTGCACCGTTCGGCGACTATGTCGACCGGCTGTCGTTCGAGGTCAGCTCTGTCGAGCCGGCGATCGTCACCGCCACCGGGGCCACCACCCTGACCATCACCGGCCGGATGACCAACACCGGATCGGACACCCTGGTCGACCTGCTCTACCGCTTCCAGCGCGGCTCTGCGCTCGACGGGCCGGCAGCGGTCCGCCAGGAACTGGCCGAACCCAGCGAACCGACCGAGCGGGTGCAGACCGAGTTCACCCCGATGGACCCCGACCTCGCCCCCGGTGAATCGGCTCCGTTCGTCTTCACCGCCTCGATCGTCGACCGCGACGGTCTGGCCGTCAGCTCACCCGGCGTCTACCCGCTGCTGGTGAACGTCAACGGAGCGGTCGAACTCCAGGACGGCCCGCTCGCGGCGCGAATCGGTGAGCTGCACCTGCTGCTGACCGTCATCGGCGTGCCCGGGACCGGCGCCGGCCCGGCTGAACCGGACCGCGGTGAGGCACTGCCGGTGAACGTCGTCTGGCCGCTGGTCGACACACCGCACCTCGGTGTCGGCGGGGTGTTCCTGAACGAGAACCTGCTCGACGCGATCAGCCCGGGCGGACGGCTGTCGACGCTGGTCAACGGCCTCACCGACCGCGCGGCGGCGGGGCTGCCGGCCGATGTGGTGACGGTGGTGATCGACCCCCAACTGCTCGACGAGCTCGACCGCATGACGGGCGCCTACCGGGTCGTCGCCGATCCCGCACAACCACAGCCGCCGATGTCGGACATCGTCGAGGCCGAGCAGTCAGCGACCGGGTCGCCGACGACGACCCAGCCCGCCGATACGACCACCGCCCAGAACCAGCCCACCCAGAACCAGCCCACCCAGAACCCGACGACCCAGAACCCGACGACCGCGGTCGGGGCGACGGCCACGACGGCTCAGCAATCGCCGACCCTGGTGGTCACCGCCCCTGCCCTGCCCGGCGACGCCGGCGCTGTCGGATCACCCTCTGCCGCAGCCAGTTCAACCGCTCCCACGACAACCCAAAACACGACGACCCAACCAACCACGACCCAACCAACGTCACCTGCATCGAGCACAGCAGCCCCGACCACGGCAGCCCAGACCACAGCAGCCCAGACCACTTCTCCCCCGACCGCGCCCGGTGCCGACCCCGGCGCCGCCGACATTCCCGGGACGATCGCTGGAACCGGCCAGGCCGCCGCGGCGTCGTTCCTTCAGCAACTGCGCACCGTCGCCGACCGGTATCCGGTGGTGACGTTGCCGTACGGCGATCCCGACGTGGTCGCCATGGTCAGGGCAGGACTGCTCGGGGAGGTGAAGGCTGCGGTGCGACACGGAGCAGAGGTGACGCAGCGGGTCCTCGGGATCACGTCCGCGACGCCCGGCACCATTCCGGTCGACACCACGACCGCCTACCCGATCAATGGCGCTGTCGACGCCGCCACCCTGACCGAGCTGCGCGCCGACGGGCTCACCAGCGGCCTCTTCGGGTCCGCGTCGATCCGGGCGGAGCGGACCGTCCCCGCCGCCGCACTGGTGGTCGCAGGCGGTGACCCCGCCCGGGTATCGGTGCCGTCCGTGGTCGCCGAAGCCGACGTGCTCGACGGTGTCGGAGCACTGCTCTCCGAGGGCCGGACGTCGGGTTGGGCGCTGCGGGTCAACGCCCTGACGGGGTTGCTGACCGAGCAGTCGGCGACCAGCAGCGCGGCGCCGGCCGTGTTCACCCCTGACCGCAGGTGGTCGCCGGATGCGCCTGGCCTGACGGCCCTCACCGACCTGCTCGCCACCCTCGGCAGAAATGGCGTCATCGAGGGCGTCCGGTTGAAGAAGGTGGCCGCCGGCGCAGCCGTCGACGCCGTGCCCGACTATCCGGAGGAAGCGCGATCGCAGGAGCTGTCGAGCTCCTACCTCGACCGGGTGAGGGACAACCGGGCCGCGGTGGCCGCCCTGCGTCAGACGCTCGCCTCCACGGACCAGACGGTCGACCCTGAAACGGTTCTCGCACCGCTCGACCTGGCGCTCGACGCCGCCGGATCCACCGCCTTCCGGCTCGATCCGGCAGTCGGCGAGGCGAACCTCACCACGGTGGAGTCGACAACGGCGGACATCAGCGACGGCGTGCAGATCCTGTCTGCGGGCAACTCCTACACGCTGGCGTCATCGTCGTCACCGCTGCTGTTGACCGTCCAGAACACGCTGCCCTACAACGTTCCGGTCCAGGTGCGGATCAGCGGTGGCGAACGGGTCGGACTCACCGTCACCGAACCGGAGATCCAGGTCGTGCCGGCGGGCCGGTCGCAGCAGGTGCGGATCCCGGCCGAGGTGTCGCGGTCCGGTCAGTTCCAGGTCACCGCGCAACTGTTCGCGGCAAACGGCGTCGCGTGGGGGCCGCCGGTGGAACTGTCGGTCGAATCCACCGCATACGGGGCGTTGACGGTGGTCCTGATCGTCGTGGCCGGCGGGGTGCTCGTGCTGATGGTGGTGCTGCGGATCGTGCAGCGTCTGCGTGCTCGACGCGCCCGGATCGCCGCCGGCGACCTCGCGGGTCAGCCCACCGAATCCGCGGTCGACCGCGACGATCCCGAGCAGAAGGCCGGCGACCCGAGCGGTCCCGCTCATGACGGCCCGGAGCGCACTCCGCCGCCCGCCGGATTGCGCGACATCCTGCTGGCCGACCGGCCGGGCGACGGCGCGGACCGGCCGACAGACCCGCCGGTGACTGCAGACCAGGTGGGGACGGACCGCTCATGACGACCTCAGGCGTCCCCACCCAGCACCAGCCGGACGGCGCGGCAGAACCGGATGGTGTGCCGATCGCCCCGCCGGCAACCGCGGTCGAGAGCGCTCCGGCGGCAGGGCCGGTCGACGACGTCACCGGGATGAAGACGGCCAGGACCGGCGGCGTCGTCCGGGCCGGCGCCGTGATGGCCGTCGCGACGCTGGTCAGCCGGATCACCGGTTTCCTGTCCAAGGTCGTGCTGCTCAGCGTCCTCGGCTTCGGGATCGTCAACGACGCGTACACACTCGCCAACACGCTGCCGAACATCATTTTCGAGCTGCTGATCGGTGGTGTGCTCACCTCCGTCGCGATCCCGCTGCTGTCCCGCGCCCGCAGCGACCCGGACGGCGGCACCGGATACACCCAGCGACTGGTCACCGTCGCACTTGTCGGTCTGCTCGGCGCCACCCTGCTCGCAGTGGCCGCGGCCCCCCTGCTGACCCGGCTGTACCTGTCGGGTGACGACGGCGCCGTCGACCAGGGCCTGGCCAACGCACTCGCCTACCTGCTGCTGCCGCAGATCTTCTTCTACGGGATCGCTGCACTGTTCGGGGCGATCCTGAACACCAAGGAGAAGTTCGGCATCCCCGCCTGGGCGCCGGTGGCGAACAACCTGCTCGTCATCGTGGTCGGCGTCGTGCTGCACCTGATGCCGTCGGACCAGGTCGGCAGCCTCACCAGCCTCAGTCGCGAGCAGTACCTGGTGCTCGGCCTCGGGACGACGGCGGGGATCGTGCTGCAGTCGGCGGTCATGCTGCCGGCGCTGCGGCGGTCCGGGTTCCGGTTCCGCTGGCGGTGGGGCGGCGACCGGCGGTTGCTCGAGGCCGGTGGCCTGCTGCTCTGGGCGGTGGCCTACGTGCTGGTCTCCCAGGTCGGCTACATCGTCACCACCAACGTCGCCTCCGACAAGGCCGGCGGCATCACCCTCTACGCGTTCGCGTCGATGCTGTTCCAATTGCCCTACGGGATCATCGGGGTGTCGATCCTGACGGCGATCATGCCGAGGATGAGCCGGCACGCCGCCGCCGGCCAGATGGCCGAGGTGAAGGACGACGCCGGGCTCGCCAGTCGGCTCTCGATCGTCGCGCTCACCCCGGTTGCCGCGGCGATGATCGTGCTGGCGACCTCACTGGCTGTGGTCACCTCGCTCTACGGGGCGGTCGAACTCGACCAGACGGTGGTGCTCGGCACCACGCTCGCCGCGCTCGCGTTCGGGCTGGTCCCGTTCGCCGTCACGCTCGTCCAGATGCGGGTGTTCTACGCGATGAAGGACGCCCGCACGCCGACCGTCATCAACGCGATCATGGTCGTCGTCCGGGTGCCGCTGATGATCGCCAGCGCGAGCCTCGACGAGCGGCTGATCATCCCGGGCCTGGCCGTGGCGACCTCGATCTCCTACCTGGTCGGCGCCATCGCCGGCGAGATCTGGCTGCGCGCCAGGTACGGCCCGATGGGCACACGGCGCACGCTGATCACGCTGCTGAAGATGACCGTCGCGGGCGCGGCGGGGGCGGGCGCCGCGCTGCTGGTCAGCGAGCGGCTGCTGCACCTTCAGGTGCGCGGGCTCGGTGACGCGCTGATCCAGATAGCGATCAGCGGGACCGTCGGCCTGCTGGTCATCGTCGCGGTCGCCACCCTGCTCAAGGTGGACGAGCTGATCCCGCTGCGGAACCGGGTGCTGGGCCTGTTCCGTACCCGGATTCTTCGGCGCCGGCCACCCGACCCGGGTGCGGCAGGGCGCATTGATACCCCCGGACATGACACCCTCGCAGGTGAACAACCATCGACGACGAGCGTGACGGCTGCCGCAGCGGCATCTGTCGGTACGGTTCAGCAGCACACGAGCAGCAGGGAGCAGGTGTCCAACCCGGTGCCGAACGACAGCGGGGGCCCCGCGGTCCGCAGTGGCAAGCACGGCCTCGACAACCCCGAGGAGCAGGGCCCCGAGGAGCAGGGCCCCGACGAGCAGGACGGCGGCGAGCAGGACGGCGGCGAGCAGGACGGCGGCGAGTCCTCTGCCACCGGCCCGGCGACGGGGCTGGCCTGGTCCGATCTGGCGGACGAGTCCGACGACTTCGGCGATGACGGCGATGACGGCGATGACGGCGACCCGGACGGCGGCGACAGTGCCGCCGAGCGCACCCTCCCGGTCACACCCGGAGCGGGCAACGAGCCGGCGGCCCCGCCTGCCGAGCTCACCCCCGGGACCACGATCGGCGGCCGGTACCGGTTGGTCAGCCTGGTCTCCGAGGACGCCTCCGGGCACTTCTTCTGGCGCGCCAAGGACACGGTGCTGCCGCGCGACATGGCCGTCACGATGCTCCCGGACACCAGCGGTGCGTCCGCGACGGTCGCCCGGACGCTGCGGGCCGGCCGGCTGCACCACATCGGCCTGCCGCAGACACTCGACGTCGGCACCGACTACGGCCAGTCCTACGTCGTCGGGCAGTGGGTGGACGGCGCGACGCTGACCGATCTGCTGTCCAGCGGGCCGCTCGAGGCCGACGTCGCCACATCGATCACGGCGAAGCTGTCCGAGGCGGTGGCCGAGGCGCATCGCAACGGGATCGCGTTCGGTGCGCTGAACCCATCGTTGATCCGGGTGAACTTCGACGGCCAGGTCCGGCTTTCGCACGTCATCGCCCACGGGTCCGCGACAACCGATCAGGACATCCGGTCCATCGGCGCGCTGCTGTATCTGATGCTGACCGCCAGCTGGCCGCTCGGTGATCCCATCAAGCCCGGTTCGGCCACGGACATCGGCGAGTTCCCCGCTGCACCAACGAGTCTCGGTCGTGAACTGCCGGCGGCCGAGGTCAATCCGGCCGTTCCGGAAGCACTGTCGGCGCTGGCTGAACGGGCTTTGCACCCGGAGGAACCGGACGGCATCCATGCCGTCGGCGCCATTGCCGCGCTGCTCCGCAGTCCCGACGTCGTGGCTCAAGCTCAGCCGGCACAGGCCGCCCCCGTGAAGCCGTTGAGCCCCGCCGATCGACGGTTGATCAAGGAGCGACGGGTCAAGCTGAGCCTGGCCGCCGTCGTGCTGTCAGTATTCGCGGTGCTGATCGTGATCGCGCTCGGCGGCCTGACGAACCAGTTCGTGGCATCGATCCAGAACACCGCGCCGGACGAGTTGCCGATGATCGATGCCGCGGCCAGCTCGGCCGCGGCGAAGCCGACAACCGCGGCGCCTGCCGCCCCGGGGTCCGCCGCTCCGACCGCGGCATCATCGTCCGCCGCCCCGCCCGCGGCTGCGCCGGTGCCGATCGTCGGCGGCCAGGTCTTCGACCCGCAGGGCGACGGGTCGCCGGACTACAAGGACTACGTCGACCGGGCGTTCGACGGCAACCCGGAGTCCGCGTGGCTCACCTGGGTCTACAAGCAGCAGTTTCCCACGCTCAAGACCGGCGTCGGCCTGATGCTCGAGCTCGAGCGGGAGGTGACCCCGACCGCGGTGAACATCAAGAGCACCACCAACGACACGGTCGTCGAGGTCCGATCGGCGACCACCCCGAATCCGACGCTCGACCAGACGAAGGTCGTCGGGACCGGAACCGTGACGAACGGCGTCGCCGACATCACGCTGACCGGCGCACCCAAGTCCAAGTATCTGCTGGTGTTCCTGACCAAGCTCACCCCTACCCCGGACAACCAGTTCCAGGGCAAGATCAACGAGGTCGTGGTGCAGGGCCGGTGAGCCGTCGGCTCCCGGAGCAGGGGAATCTTGCCCGATAGGTTGGCGTTGACCTGACTGCGCAGAACACCCGGGACGGCGTCACACGACCGCTGGCGCCGGCGGGAAACGAAGGGGATGTTGTGAGCGACCAGAATTTCGCCGGTACGACCGCCCAGGTGGCAGGACCGGTGCATGACGTGATCGTTGTGGGTTCGGGTCCGGCGGGATACACCGCCGCCATCTACCTGGCGCGCGCCGAGCTGAAGCCGCTGGTGTTCGAAGGCTATTCCTACGGCGGCGCGTTGATGACGACCACCGAGGTGGAGAACTTCCCGGGCTTCCCGGAGGGCATCCAGGGTCCGGAGCTGATGGCGAAGGTCCGCGAGCAGGCCGAACGTTTCGGCGCCGACCTGCGCACGGTGGACGCCGAGGCGGTGGATCTGTCCGGCCCGATCAAGACGGTCACCGTCGACGGTGTGCTGCACCGGGCCCGGGCCGTGGTGCTGTCGACCGGGTCCGCCGCGCGTTACCTGAACCTGCCCGACGAGCAGCGGCTGATCGGCCGCGGTGTCTCGGCCTGTGCGACCTGTGACGGCTTCTTCTTCCGCGACCAGGACATCGTGGTCGTCGGTGGCGGGGACTCCGCGATGGAGGAGGCCACCTTCCTGACCCGCTTCGCCCGGTCCGTGACGATCGTGCACCGCCGCGACGAGTTCCGGGCCAGCGCGATCATGCTGGACCGGGCCCGCAAGGACCCGAAGATCCGGTGGATCACCAACGCCGCGATCACCGCCCTGCACGGCGAGACGAGCGTCACCGGGGTCACCCTCACCGACACCGTCACCGGCGAGCAGACCGAGTTGGCCGCGACCGGCGTGTTCGTCGCGATCGGTCACGACCCGCGGTCGGACCTGTTCCGCGACCAGGTCGCCACCGACGGCGAGGGCTACGTGCTGACCGGGCACGCGGTGGATGCGACGGCGTCCACCGGAACCAGCGTGGAAGGCGTCTTCGCCAGCGGCGACCTCGTCGACCACATCTACCGGCAGGCCATCACCGCTGCCGGGTCAGGCTGCGCCGCAGCCCTGGACGCCCAGCATTACCTCGCCTCACACCCCCTCCCAGCAATCGACGAGCCGACTACCCACACCACCGATCCGCTCCCCCAGGAGCCGGTCGCCGCGTTCGCCGACTCCCTCGGCGTCTGAGTGCCCCGACCGTTCGACTCCTGCTTCATCGACAGAAAGAAGAAACCCATGGCAACCGTGAAGGTCACCGACGCCAGCTTTGACGCCGACGTCCTGCAGTCCGACGTCCCTGTGATCGTCGACTTCTGGGCCGAGTGGTGCGGTCCGTGCCGCATGGTGTCCCCGATCCTCGAGGAGATCGCCGCCAAGCACGAGGGCAAGGTCACCGTCGCGAAGCTGGACATCGACGCGAACCCGCAGATCGCTCAGCAGTACCAGATCCTGTCCATCCCGACCATGCTGGTCTTCCAGGGTGGAAAGCCGACCAAGCAGGTCGTCGGAGCGAAGCCCAAGGCTGCTCTGCTCGCCGAGTTCGCCGACGTCCTGGCGTAACCGAGCCCGAACGCCACTGCCGCCCGCACCGGATATCTCCGGTGCCGGCGGCAGTTCGTCGTTCACCCGCCGTTCGGCGCGTGTACTGGTCGGACTGAGCCGGCTTTTCGTTGCACAATGATGTGCGGCAATCGAGCGGGTGGCCGGTTGATTGCGAACCGGGTGTCAACCGGATTGCCTGCCGGACGTCTTCAATAGGGACCGAAGATGTGCGTGCGGTCCGCGTGACGTGCACATTGCGTGTGACAGAGATGCTTCTGATGAAGAAGCTCACGAGAGTCAAGGAGAGCGATGCTGCTGCGGCGCGGTGATCGGGGTCCTGCAGTGGCGGAGCTCCGCGAGGCGTTGGCGAGCTTGCTGCTCCTTCCATCACTCAACGGAACCGACCGATCGCTCGTCGAATTCGACGCGGCGACGGACGGCGCGATCCGCAACTTCCAGCAGCGGCGCGGCCTGATCGTCGACGGCATCGTCGGCCCGGTGACGATCCGTTCGCTCACCGATGCCCGGTGGACGCTCGGCGATCGACCGCTGACCTACACGCTGTCGGCGATGATGACCGGCGACGACGTGATGGCTCTGCAGACCAGGCTGGCCGAGATGGGCTACAACACCGGCCGGCCTGACGGCATCTTCGGGCCGCTGACGGACGGCTGCGTGCGGGACTTCCAGCGGCACCGTGGCCTGTCAGAGGACGGTGTCTTCGGTCCCGAGACGTACCGGGAACTGAACCGGATCGGCCGGATGGTGACCGGCGGCCGCCCGCAGTACCTGCGCGAGTACCAGCTGGTCCGGCAGGCCGGGCCGCTGTTGCACGGCAAGCACATCGTGCTGGATCCCGGGCACGGCGCGGAAGACCGCGGCTGGACCGTCGGCGACACGAACGCGTCGGACCTGACGTACGACATCGCGGCCAGGCTCCAATCCAGGATGACGACCGCCGGCATGCGCGTCTCGCTCACCCGGGGTCCGAATGAGAATCCGTCCGCCGAGGAGCGCGCCGGCTACGCCAACAAGGTGAAGGCCGACCTGCTGCTCAGCCTGCACATCGACGGGTCCACCTCTCCGCAGGCCTGCGGGATCGCCACCTTCCACTTCGGCACCGACTCCGGCGCCACCTCCACCGTCGGCGAGACGCTGGCCCAGCTGGTCCAGCGCGAACTGGTCGCCCGCACCCGGTTCGCCGACTGCCGTGTGCACCACCGCCCGTGGGATGTCCTCCGGCTCACCGTGATGCCGGCCATCCAGGTCGAGATGGGCTACCTGTCGAACCCGTACGAGCGGGAGCGGTTGCAGTCAGACGACTTCCGGAACCTTCTCGCCGACGGCCTGCTGGTCGCGGTGAAGCGGCTCTACCTCGACGGCCGGGACGACCCGCAGACGGGAAGCTTCTCGTTCTCCGACCTGCTGGCCCACGAGCGGATGGTCCGCGACTCGGCCTGATTTCCGGGCACTCCAGATCGTCACTGTCGCGGCGCGCCTCGTCGGTCACACTCCAGATCAGCGCTGACCGGCCATCTCCGCCACCGGAGATGGCGACGCGGGCACCGTGATCACGGTGAACAGCTTCTCCAGCGCTGACTCGACCTCGGCCTTCCAGCCGATGTCCCGACCCAGTTCAAGCCGGAGCCGCGGATACCGGTGGTGCGCGGCGACGTCGACGAAGCCGACGGCGCGGGCGAAGGCAGCGGGGAGCAGGCAGGGCGGCACCTCGTCGTCGACGGCGTTGTCGGCCGCCGGCGCCGACCCCACGGGTGCGCCGGCCCTGGCCTGCACGGCGCCGCGGGCAGTCCAGCCCTGCGCGTCGAACTCCGCCCACCGCACATCGATGCCCGCCTCTTGCATCCAGCCGGCCTCCTGCATCCAGCCCACCTCGGCAGCGGGTTCGTCGTTGCCGGTGCCGTCGCTCGCCGTGCCGTCGCTTGCCGTGCCGTCGCTTGCGCTATCCGGGGTGTCATCACCGGCGATCGCCGGCTCCTCGCGACCGAACAACTCGATCGCCCGGACGCCGCGCCGGGTCAACTCGCGGACCACGCCGTTCATCAGGTACCGCGCCAGCCCCTGACCGGTGAAATCGGGATGGATCCGGGCGGTGGTGAGCAGCACGGCGTCGGGTGAGACCGGCGAGGTGGGGAATGCGCCCGCCCCAGGAACGGCGGTGGGTGGTGCGAACAGTGCGAACCCGACAGGGACGTCATCGACGGTGACGATCTGCCCGGCCGATCCCCAGGTCAGCATGACTCCGGAGAGCCACACCTCCTTCTCGAACTCGGTGTCACCCATCCTGACGGCGGACCGCACGGCCTGGGCGTCGAGTTCCCACGAAACGCAGCCACGGCAGCGCTCAGGCAGCAGGCCGATCGTCGTCATCGACAGTGGCACCAGCGCTCGCGTCACACCGCTCCCTGAGCCTGTCCGTGCGCCACCGGCATCGGTCGGCGCGAATCCGGCCCGAGGCGGGCCGCTGACGTGGTCCCAAGGATAGGTGCCGGGGAACGGGCGGTTCGCGCCGCGGGTGGTGACAGGGCTGGCACCATCGCAACACGAGCGGGCCGGGCCGCCCGGTTACGATGACCCGGACCGTTCCGGCGCCGGCCAGCACCCGCTGTTCGCTACCGGGTCGCGCAGCACCGGCAGCCACACTCGAGGTGTTTCCATGACGGGCAACAGCCTGGACCAGCACATCCAGCGATACGCGCACCGTACCGCCGGGATGCGAGCTTCGGCCATCAGGGCTCTGTTCGCCGTTGCCAACCGGCCGGAAGTCGTCTCGCTGGCCGGTGGGATGCCGTACCTGCGGTCGCTGCCACTGGAATCTCTCGCGGCCGAGGCCGCCGCACTGGTCTCCGAGGACGGTCTGGTCGCCCTGCAGTACGGGTCCGGCCAGGGCATCGCGCAGTTGCGCGAACAGATCTGCCAGGTGATGGCTCTCGAGGGCATCAAAGCGCACCCGGACGACGTGATGGTCACGGTCGGGTCGCAGATGGCCCTGGACCTGACCACCCGCATCTTCATCGATCCCGGCGACGTGATCCTCGCCGAGGCACCGTCCTACGTCGGGGCGCTCGGCACCTTCCAGGCCTATCAGGCGCAGGTCGTGCACGTCGCGATGGACGACGAGGGGCTGATCCCGGAAGCTCTGGAAGCAGCGATCGAAGCGTGTGCCGCGGCCAACCGCCGGGTGAAGCTGCTGTACACGATTCCGAACTTCCACAACCCGGCCGGTGTGACGCTGTCCGAGGACCGCCGGGGCGTCATCGCGGACATGTGCCGGCGGGCCGGCATCGCCATCCTCGAGGACAACCCCTACGGGCTACTGGGTTTCGACGACAAACTGCGGCGGGCAATCAGGGCCGACGACGCCGAGAACGTCATCTACCTCGGCTCGTTCTCCAAGACGTTCGCTCCCGGTCTGCGGGTCGGCTGGGTACTCGCGCCGCACGCCGTGCGGGAGAAGTTGGTGCTGGCGAACGAGGCCGCGACGCTCAATCCGCCGGTCTTCAACCAGATGCTCATCTCGCGGTACCTGGCGAAGTTCGACTGGCTCGGCCAGATCAAGGCCTACCGGCAGACCTACGCGGAACGCCGAGACACGATGCTGACCGCGTTGGAGGCGCACATGCCGCCCGGCACGACGTGGACGCATCCGGACGGCGGGTTCTACGTGTGGGTGACCCTGCCCGAAGGATTCGACGCCGCGGCAATGCTGCCCCGCGCCGTCACCGCCCGGGTGGCCTACGTGCCCGGAAACGCCTTCTACGCAGACGGTCTCGGCTCCCGGCAGCTCCGGCTGTCGTACTGTTTCCCGACGTCCGAGCGCATCGTCGAAGGCGTCCGGCGGCTCGCCGGGGTGTTGGACAGTGAGCTCGACGTCATGCGGACGTTCGGTACGACGTGGGCGCGGCCGGCCATCGGTCCGTCCTCTCCGTCCCCGGATACGGCGTGACGGGAGCACCCGGGGGCCGGGTTCTCTTCCCCCGCTGCGCCATCTGCGGACCAGTATCCGCCCGACATGACCGCTGTACAAGGAGATCTCGATGACGCGACACGTGGTGGTGCTGTCCGGCGGGCTCAGTCACGAGCGTGACGTGTCGTTGCGGTCGGGCTCCAGGTTGCACGAGGCGCTCCGTGCCAGGGGCATGGACGTCACCCTGCGGGACGCGGATTCGGAACTGATCCCATGGCTGATCGAGACGAAACCCGACGCAGCCATCGTCACCTTGCACGGCGGACGCGGCGAGAACGGCGCAATCCAGGGGATTCTCGAGATGGCCGGTGTCCCGTACGTCGGTACGGAGGGTACGGACTGCCGGCTGTCGTGGGAGAAGAACATCGCCAAGAACCTGATGGTCCGTGCCGGATATGCGACGCCGCGGTGGATGTCGCTGTCCCACTCCACCTTCCGCGACCTGGGTGCCCAGACATTGATCGGGCTGCTGATCAGCCACCTCGGCCTGCCGCTGATGATCAAGCCGCAGCACGGCGGATCAGCCCTGGGTGCGGCGGCGGTCCGCTCCCCCGAGGAGTTGCCGTCCGCATTGGTCGGTGCTTTCGCGTACGGCGAGATCGTGCTCGTCGAACAGTTCATCGAGGGCGTCGAGCTGGCGATCACCGTGATCGAGGAAGGTGACGAGACGATCGCCCTGCCGGCCGTCGAGATCGTCCCGGAGAGCGGAATCTTCGATTATGAGTCCCGCTACACCGCCGGCCTGACGACGTATTTCACTCCGGCCCGGCTCGACGACTCCATCGCGGTCGCCGCCGCGGAACTGGCGGTCGGTGCCCACCGCGCCTTGGGTCTGCGCGACGTCTCCCGCACCGACGCCATCGCCAACGAGGACGGCGTCGTGCACTTCCTGGAAGTGAACGTCTCCCCCGGGCTGACGGAAACCTCGATGCTGCCGATGTCGGTGACGGAATCCGGCCGCGAGCTCGGTGCGGTCTATTCCGACCTGGTGGAAAGAGCCATCGCCCGGTCGCTCTGACCGGAGAAGACCGCCTGTGCTGAGATCCGTTGCCTGGCAACAACTCTCGAGAGCACGACGATCCTCCCCGGCCGATGCGTCACCGTGACAGTTCTACCTGGGGTTCCCGGTCGCCGATATCGGTTTCCGCTCCGTCATTCTCACTACTGAGAACCAAGGTGCTCATCGCCTCGGGTGCCATCACCGTCACGATGCGCCGAAGGTCCTCATGAGTGGCGAATTCGACGACGATCCGGCCCTTCGTTCGGCCGAGTTCCAGCTTGACCCTGGTGTCGAACGCGTCCGACAGCGTCACCGCGAGGTCGTCCAAGCCGGGGATGACCCGCTTGTTCGAGGAGTTCCGGCGGCGCGGAGCGGGCCGCCCGGCGAGCAGGGTGACCGCTTCTTCGGCGCCGCGCACCGACAGTCCCTCGGCGACGATCCTCGCCGCGAGCTGTTCCTGGTCGTCGGGATCCGGCAGCGCGAGCAGCGCCCTGGCGTGACCGGCAGACAGCACCCCCGCCGCGACCCGGCGCTGGACCGGCACCGGCAGGCGGAGGAGCCGGATGGTGTTCGAGATGACCGGCCGGCTGCGACCCAGCCGTGATGCGAGCTCTTCCTGCGTGACGTCGAACTCCTCGAGCAGCTGCTGGTACGCCGCGGCCTCTTCCAGCGGGTTCAGGTTCGCCCGGTGGATGTTCTCCAGGAGAGCGTCGCGGAGCAGATCAGCATCCTCGGTGCGCCGGACGATGGCCGGGATGGTGGGGTGGCCGGCCCGCTGCGCCGCCTGCCAGCGGCGCTCACCCATCACCAACTCGAACCCGCCACCCGCGACATCGCGGACGACGACCGGCTGCAGCAGCCCGAACTCGCGGATCGAGTGCGTCAGTTCAACGAGCGCGTCCTCGTCGAACACCGTGCGCGGGTTCCTCGGATTCCGCCTGATCTGGTCGATCGGGATGTCCAGGTATCGCGGACCTTGCTTGGTTGATGACGTGTCAACGACTTCGTCCTTGACGGGATGCCGTTCCAGGGCGGGCTTTTGCGGCGGCGCTTCGTCCTCCGCGGCTTGGTCCTGCAGGGCGGTGGCGCCCTGGGACCGGCCGACCAAAGCGAGCGGCGGTGCTTCGCGCCGGTGCGCCGGGCCGTTGATCAGGACGTCGGCGACCGTTGTCGTGTCGGGGCCGGTGGGGATCAGCGCGGCGAGACCCCGTCCCAGACCGCCCCTCGACTTGCCCGTCATGACAGCTCCTTCGTGCCGCGCTCGGCGATTTCACGGGCAGCGTCCATGTAACTCATGGCGCCGCGGGACCCTGGGTCGTACGTCATCACGGACTGCTGGAAGCCCGGTGCCTCGGAGATCTTGACCGAGCGCGGAATGGAGGTGGTGAGCACCTTGGGCCCGAAGTGCTTGCGGACCTCGTTGGCGACCTGGTCAGCGAGCTTGGTCCGGCCGTCGTACATCGTCAGCAGGATGGTCGAGACCAGTAGGTCGGGGTTGAGGTGCTCCTTGATCAGGTTGATGTTGTTGAGCAGCTGGCCCAGTCCTTCGAGCGCGTAGTACTCGCACTGGATGGGGATCAGCACCTCGTCGACGGCCGTCATCGCATTGACCGTGAGCAGGCCGAGGGACGGCGGGCAGTCGACGAAGATGTAGTCGTAGTAGACGTCGATCGCCTGGATGGCTTTCTTGAGGCGGGTCTCCCGCTCCTCCATGGTGACCAGCTCGATCTCCGCGCCGGCCAGGTCGATGGTCGCGGGGATGCAGCCGAGCCTGGGGGCGTCCGGGCAGGTCTGGATCGCCTCCGCGGGGGTGATCTCACCGACGAGGACGTCGTAAACGGACGGTGTTCCCGCGGTCCGCTGCACGCCGAGCGCGGTCGATGCGTTTCCCTGCGGGTCGAGATCGATGATGAGGACGTGCAATCCGGACAGCGCGAGCGCGACCCCGATGTTCACCGTGGTGGTCGTCTTCCCCACCCCGCCCTTCTGGTTCGCGACCGAGAACACCCGGCGATGCCGCGGTCGCGGGAGCGTCAGATCGCCTGATCGCATTTCGATGGCGGCGAGTGACGCCCGCGCGAGCGGGGTGTCCTCCTCGTCGCCGGACGTTTCACGTGAAACGTCGAAGTCGATACTCATGTGGCCTCCAGGTCCGTGAACTGAGCCGCGAACAGCGTCACAAATGGGTGACGCCACTGCGATGCGGACGCTACGGCCGGAGCGCATCGCGTTCTGTGCACCACGCCGCAGCGCGCCGCAAACGTGACCCGTCTGCCACACGGACTCCGTGTTCGGACGCCGTTTCACGTGAAACGGCCTGTCTGCGCGGTCGATCAGGCCTGGTTTCAGGCCGCCCCAAGTTCCGCAGCGGGTACGAGCTGTCGGTGTTCGCGGTCAAGGATCGGAGGGGTGCGTCGCCGGCGACCCCTGTTCACGTCGCAGCCCGGTGGACGTTCGCACTGCCCGTGAGGCTGTCACCGTTGCGGTGCGAACGCGGAGCTTGCGCCTTGTCTGGCGACCCCGCCCATCCGCCCGGTCCTGTCTCGAACCTGCTCATCGCGTCCCAGCCTGGCTTTCGTGGCGGCACTCTGTCGCCCTGGGCATCGCCTTCTGCACGGCCCCGGTCGGCCGTCGCTGGCGGGACTGCGTTTCACGTCAACCGGAGGCGAGCTGATTCGGTTGCACAAACCGCGTCGACGACGTGCGTTTCACGTGAAACGGAGGCCCATTGGCTCTCGCTTGCGCAATCGACATCGACCAAGCGCGCCCGACTATCGGCCAACCGCGACTGACGGACCGCCGAGCGTCCGATTCACCGGTCTGCCGTCGCAGTCGTCTCGTACTGCAGACCAGCGAACGCGGGTGTTCGTTTCACGTGAAACGTGATGCGCCACAGCCACTGGCCTTCTCTGCCGCCGATTTGCGGCCCTCGCCTGACCTCCCGTCGCCGAGGCGATTGTCCCAGTGGGTGCACCGTTCCGGTGATCAATCGGCCTGGCTGTCGGCCAGCCCGGCGTCCACGTCGACTGACACCCCAGCAGGGAATCCGAGCCCAGCAGCAGCCCGGAACCCCTGCACAACTGACCCTCGCCGGCTCGCCACCGTTCGACGGCGCCGAACCGATCCACCCACCAAGCCCAGCACGGCCGATGCCGCATTCGGCCGATGCCGCGGTAGTGACGATCAACCACGCCGCAAGGTCCGTCGCCGATACCGTCGCCTCGAACGCCAGGGCCGCGAGCCGGGCGGTGCGGAGCGACCTACCAGCGCCCATGATGACCCCCTGGGCCGGGCACCGATAACACAGGGCACCGGCCGCGTCCGCTGCCGTGCATCCAGAGACCTCCTCGGCGGCACAGCAACAAGCGGCCGCTGACGTCGCACCTGACTCACCCGGCCGCATGTTCGAGTGACCTTTCAGCAGGGAAACCGCGATCCAGAACGGCCCGGAACCCTGCACAAACGGCATTCGACGGAATGCCACATCGCGCATCACTCCAGCACCCGCCGGACGCCGGGCCTCCGGGGGTTTGCAAGTCGACCCTGACGACGGCGATCATCACCGCTACCGCGCCGCCGACCGCGCGCTGCCGTACTGGCCGTCGACCCGTCCAGGCGCGCGAGGGCCCGTTTTACCCCCGGCATCCGAGCAGAAGGGTCGCCCACAGAGCGGCACACTCGGCCGCCGGTGGTGATGCAATGGTCCGGGGTGATCGAGCGACCTGGCTCCTCGACGTGTTTGTCAGACGCCCCGGGGTCGAATCGGCGGCCACACCGGACTGGCCTGATTGGACCACCGCTGACCGCTTGGACCCTCGTCATCAGTGCGACTTTCCGCCGCGGAAAGTTGTCACGACCGGCGAATCGCTCGGGTGCGTCGGGACGACGACCTGCTCGCGCCAACGACCGGGGCCCTACGCGGGGCGGACTGTTTCACGTGAAACATCCCCCAGGGGAGGAGGCTTCCCTCACCCGACCGGAAGGGAGGTCGCATCTGGATTCGGGCGGCGGCCGGCAGACGCATGGGGAGGTGCGACATTCCGTCACGTGACGTTATTGACCGCCAACGAGAGACCAACGAGTAGTTCACCGCACGGTCGCCGGGCGAAAAGCAGTGTGGCGGACTAAGCCCTCAAGGCCGAACCGGTGACTCTCGCCTCCAACACACACACACAACAAGGGTCATAGCCTGGTTCCGCCTCGATCGCCGTCAGGGGGCCGTCTTGACCCTCACCGCTTCACCGCAACGCACCTCTCCCACCGCCCGCCGTGCCGGCTACACCGTCGCAGTGTTGATCAACATCGCATTCTTGTGGCCAGTGAACATCTGGCCCGGATGGGAGGTCGCGCCATCCCTCACGGCAGGAACGGCAACTGTCATCAGCGCCGTCAACGCCTGCATGTGGACCAACCTCGTCGTCAACGTCGTCTATGTCATCGACGACAACACCTGGATCAAGTTCTTCGGCACCCTCGGCAGCAACGTCGTAGGAATCTTCACCATGCTCCGCATCTGGGACGTGTTCCCGTTCGACTTCGGCGACACCACCGTTGACTGGGCGCTGGTCGCCAGGTTGTCCTCGTGGTGGGCATCGCCGGCAGTGTGATCGCGATGATCGCCGCAGCCGTAACCCTTGCCAAGGCGTTGTCCGGCACTCTTCGGATCGACCTATCCAACTCGGATGACGCTTTATCCCATGGGAACCGCAAAAGTAACCGTGGGATACCGGCGCCGAGCGGGGAGGTCTGTGTGAAAATGCCACTCGACTACGAGATACGTGTTTCCGGTCCCGTTCCGGAGTCCGTGCTCGTCGAGACCGAGGGACTGAAGATTGTCAACGAGCCGGTCCATACGATCCTTCGCGGCCCGGTTGCCGACCAGGCTGCCCTGCACGGCATCATCAATCGGCTGCAGCGCCTGGGCCTTGAACTGATCGAGGTTCGCCGCGTCGGACCTCATCCCACCGATGCCGACCCTGGCGGCTGCCCCGGCCGAGCTCGGGACGTCACTGACAGCGGATCCCAGCCGGCACTGTGAACGACGAGTACGAGTTCCGCGTCACCGGGCTGATCGGGCCATTGACGCAAGCCGCCATGCCGGAGCTGGAGTCTTACCGATCTGAGCAAGAGACGATCCTGATCGGCACCGCCCCCGATGAAGAACACCTTTCAGCGCTACTCGAACGCCTCGATCACGCCCATGTGACCACCAGTGAAGTTCTCATCACCCGAGCGCCGCAGCAAGAGGAGAGATAGTCCGCCGACCCAAGCACAGAGCCTTCGTCACCACAGGCACAAACGGGTGGCAGTCCGGGTAACTTTGGTGCGTTCGGTTCACACCGTTATGCCCAAACTGTCCCGATGTGCCATCGTTACACGTGCGCGGGCACAGCTGTGCCCGCGCCAGGTCGGCACCCGTCGGTACCCGTGGTCACGTGTCGGGGTGGGGAGGGGCTCGGGTGGTGGGAGAGTGCTGATGCGCCAACTGCAGTCGGTCTTGGCAGTCAAGACCCAACCACCGGCGGCACCGCCCGGAATCGTCGATCGTCCCGCGCTGACCGACATGCTGACCGCTGGGACGACCAGGCCGATCACGCTCGTCAGTGCCGGTCCCGGAGCGGGCAAAACCCTGACCGTGGCGGCATGGGCCAGGTCGCAGAATTCTCGGACACCCATCGGTTGGCTGAGCCTCGACGCCTCCGACAACGATCTCCGGTCGTTCTGGACCAACATCATCCTGGCCCTCGTCGCCAGCGGTGGGGTGCCGGAGACCAGTCCGTTGCGCGACATCACGCCGGCCAACCAGTTCGGCGCCACCGAGGTGCTAGAACTTCGCTGCCGGCTCACCGAACTCCCGCGGCCGGTCGTTCTCGTGCTGGACGACTTCCAGGAAATCGTCGACGACGACATCCTCACGTCCTTCGGCGAACTCGTCGATCACCTGCCGGCGACGTTGCGGCTGGTGCTGCTGACCCGGGCCGACCCGGTGTTGCGCCTTCACCGGCTCAGGGTCGACGGCAATCTGACCGAGATCCGCACCGGTGATCTGGCATTCGACGACGTGGAGACCAGAGAACTGTTCGAGCGCCACGGCATCGCGCTGAGCTCGGATCAGGCGACGACCCTGCAGGTGCGGACGGAAGGCTGGGCAGCCGGCGTCCGCCTCGCAGCGCTGTCGTTCAACCGCGACGATATCGCCGAAGGTATACAACGGTTCTCCGGCAGCGAACGATCGGTGGCGGAGTATCTGATCGGCGAGGTCACCGAACAGCTGTCATCCCGGGATCGCGAGTTTCTGCTCCGGACGAGCATTGTCGAGCGGGTGAACGGCCCGCTGGCCGAGCACCTGACCGGGAGGGCCGACAGCCAGGAGGTGTTGGAGAACCTCGTCCGTGCCAATGCATTCGTGGTCGGCCTGGGGGAGCGGGGCGAATGGTTCAGCTATCACCGGCTTCTCCGAGAGTTGCTGCAGCACCGCCTGTCGCTCGAGCAGCCCTCGACCGTGGTCGAACTTCACCGTTTGACCGCTCAGTGGATGCTCGCTCAAGGGGAGCCGATCGAGTCAATCCGTCACTCCATTCTCGCCAACGACCTACAGGGTGCCGGTCGGACGCTGCTGTCGGTTCTGGTTCGTGTGTTGTCACTCGACGGACCCGCCTTGGCCGCTGCCATCGAGCCGCTGGCAAGGACAGCGTCAAATAGCCCATCGCTGATGAGCCTGCTTGCGGCGGCCGGATGCCATTACCACCGGCAGGAATTAGGCGCGATGCTGCGTGACGCGACAGATGCGAAGGCCTTTCTCGACACCGCCGGTGACGACCGGGCGGCGGCGGAAATCCTCATCGCCCTGTTCGAACTGGCTGCGGCACGCATGCGGGGTGACAGTGCCGGAGCCTGGAAGCTGGCCGATCATGCCCTCGCCATCATCGACCGTACCCCGCCCCAGATACTGCCGACGCGGCGTGGATTCCGAGCGGTCGCTCTGGTCAATCGAGCGGGTGCCGAGGTGTGGACGGGAATCCGTCCAGATACGGCCGCCACGCTGGTCGATATGTCGCGCGAGGCCGCCGAACTCGGGCTGCTGCTGCCACACGTCAACGCCAACAGCCACCTCGCGCTGATCGACGCGCTGCACAATCGCTGCACCGCTGCGCACAATCGCGCGACCGACACCTTGCGTTTCGCGGACCGGCGCGGGTGGCGATCACAACCGCAGGTGATCGGCGCGGTCCTCACCCTCGCCCTCGTCGATACAAGCCGGCATGACGTCGAGACCGCCGCCAGTTGGGTGAGCCGCGGCCTCGCGGCGGGCGGCAAGGACACCGACCGTGCTTTGCGGCTCGCGCTCGCCGTCGCCGCCGTGCAGGTCGCGGTCGGGCGCGGGGATGCGACTGCCGCGTTGACCGCCGACGCACGTGCCGCCGACGGCCTGGCGCGGACGCCCGACGCGGCACCGCTGCTTCGCCGATGGAGCGGCATCGCCGGCGCCGAGGCGCTGCTCCTTGCGGGCCGGCCGGCGGAGGCCATCGACCGGATCATCGGACCCGGCACCGGGGACGACCCGCCCTCGGCCTGGGAGCGGGTCGTGCTCGCCCGCGCCCGGATCGCACTCGGAGACATGCCTGCAGCTCAACTGTGCATCGAACCCCTGCTGCGACCCGCCCCTCCGGTTCTCGAACCGGCTATCTCGGCGGCCCTGCTGCAAGCCCTGATCACCGACCGGGGGCACCGCGATTCCGCTGCGCTGGCTGCTGTCACGCTCGCGATCGACCTCGCCATCAACGAGGGCATCAAGCGGCCGTTCGTGCTGATCGGCGGGCGTATTGCCGATCTGCTCATCCGCTACCGCAACCTCGGTGGCCGGCACGACGCGTTCGCCGCAGAGCTCGTCGAGCTCCTCAGGCCGACCGCCGCGCACCGGAACGGCAAGTCGCACAACGGCTCTGAGCCGATGATGGACCCGCTGACCGAACGGGAGAGCATCGTCCTGCACTATCTCCCGACGATGCTCAAAGCAGGTGAGATCGCCGACGACCTGTATGTCTCGGTCAACACGGTGAAAGCACATCTGCGGGCCATCTACCGCAAGCTGGGGGTCGCGAACCGCAGGGACGCCGTGGAACGGGCGAGGACCAGCGGCCTGCTGTGAGCGGACCACCGGAACCGACATCAGCTTCGTCTACAACGGGTGAGGCGCCCGGCGCCGTCCGGTCCTAGGTTGGACTACGCCGACCGGTCAACCGGTGGACGACGACTGCACCGGAGGGGACCTGGATGAGCACCATCGCGTGGATCATCCTGCTGATTCTGCTGATCCCCGCGATCGGAATACTGATCTGGGTGATCATCGCCGAATCGCTGGTGAGGGTGCCGTCGGGCAGTCTCGGCCTGGTGATGGTCAAGGGCCGAGCCACCGACACGGTGCTGCTCCCGGGGCCGCATTTCGTGCCCGCTCTGCGACGCCGGATGGTCGAGGAGTATCCGTCGGTCGAGATGGCCTACCGCGCCGGTTCGCAGCCGGACACCGAGGCCACCGTGCTCGGCACCCGCGACGCCGTCGACGCCACTGGCCCGCTGCGTCGCTCGCAGAATCTCGAGCGCACCGGGCCCCCACTGGAGATCGCGCTCGGCGACCGGTCGACAGCGACGGTGTCGCTCACCATCCGTTTCCGGTTGATCGCCGAGCAACTGCGCCGGGTGCACGAACGGTTCGGTCCGCACGGCGTCTTCGGTATCGTCCGCGACGAGAGCATGCGAGCGGCCGCCGGCGCGCTCGGTGATCCCTCGTTCGGTGTGGACAGCCTCTTCGGCCCCGCGCGCGAGGCCTGCCAGTACAAGCTGCTCGAGGAGATCGGCGCCGCGCTCGAGGCGGACGGTATCGAGGTGACCGCGGTCGTTCTCGGCACGGTCGATCTCGGCCGCACCGGCGAGGTGATCCAGGCGACCGTCCGTGCGCGGTACGAACTCGAACGCGAGCAGGCCGAGGCTGCCACCCGGATGGTCCGGGCGATGAACGACGCTGACCTGCAGGACAAGATGAGCGCGCCGAGTGAAGGCGCATTCCGGTACCGCGAGACGGACCTGTGGCGCGACCTCGTGCAGCGGACCGCCGCGTTGAACGTTGCGCTGCGGGCAGGGCCGGGCTCACCGGTCGCCGGTGTAGGTGCATCCGGGCTCGACCCGGCAACGGAGGCGGCCGACCGCGCAGCGCTCGCCGACCAGGCCGCCCAGCAGGGTGACCAGGGAGCACCGTCGTGAGCGATGGCACGACCTCCAGGGGAGACCGACTGCTGGAGATCATCGCCGTGCTGCTGCTGGCGGTGACCACCCTGGGGACAGCGTGGTGCGGCTACCAGTCGTCGGCCTGGAACGGCGTGCAGACCGACCTGGCCCGGGCGTCCTCGGACGAGCGGGTGGAGGCGGCCAGGGCCTTCGGCCTCGCGACCCAGAAGGTGGCGTACGACGCCGGTCTCGTCGGGCAGTACGCACAGGCAGTCCAGGCGGGGAACACCAGGCTCGCCGACTTCTACAAGAAGACCCTGGTCCGCCCGGAGTTCCTGCCGTTGCTGGAGGAGTGGCAGGCCGAGGTCGCCTCGGGTGGGACTCCGACCAGCCTGTTCACCGACCCTGAGTACCTGGACGCACAGTTCAAGACGTACAACGAGGCAACCAAGAAGGCCGAGGACTCCAACGCAGCCAGCCAGGCGGCCGGCAACACCGCAGACTCGTACGTCCTGACCACGATCCTGCTGGCGATCGCCCTGTTCTTCGCCGGCGTGACGTCATCGTTCCGCTACAAACCGGCTCGGGTGCTGTTGATCGTCCTGGCGATCGGCACGATCGCGGTGGCGGCGACCCGACTGGCCGACCTCCCGATCGCCTGACCGCCTGCCCGCCTGACCCGAGCCGCTCAGGATCCGCGCCCGTCCAAAATCCGCGCCGGTCCAAAGACCGAAATGGCGGTTCCGGTCGCTCCCGCTGCCCGTGAGCGACCGCAACCGCCATCTGGACCCGTGAGCCCGCGGCTGAGTGAGCGGGTGCGGGAGGGTGGTCAGTCCCGGTCGGTCAGTTCGTCGATGCACACCGTGATCGCCAGCAGGAGGGCGTCGTTCTGCCCGGCCGCGATCTCGATGCCGTACGTGTCGCGAACCCTGAACCACTTCTTGGAGATCGTCGCCACGGTGTCGCCGTCGCGCTCGATCTCGTATTCATGGTCGACGAAGTTGCCGTGCGCCTTCATGTCCGGACCGTTGTCGACGTCGATCTCGAACCGGTGCCGGAGCCCGATCAGCGCCTTGTGCACCGTCGCCTCGGTGTCCCCGAGCTCGATCTTCATCTTGTCCCGGATGCTGAGCTTCTTCTCCTGGATCTTGGCGACCTCGTTGCCGTTGGTGTCCTCGAGAATGAACGTCTCACGGATTCTGACGGCCTTCCCGTTGACCTTGTAGACCTTGTCGCCGTTCTCGTTCTCGATCCAGGAGTCGTCGCCGATCGACATCAATTTCTCGCGCATCTGGTATCGGTTCGCCTCGTTGTGGGCACGGCGGCGATCACGGAAGCTCATGGAATCCCTTTCGAAAGCCGGCCGAACCGGCGCTGACGGCATGCGGTCCCGGTCGCAGTGACCGGCAGTATCCCAGTGCGCTCGCGACGGGCCGCACTGCGGCGCAGCGCGGCGGGACGGTCATCACGACGGGGCATCGACGGTCGTCGGGCCGGGCACGACATTGAGCAGGCATGACGAAGACTCTTTCTGTCCGGCCCCATCGTCCGGCGGCGATCACATACCAGCATCACCTTTGTCGGGTGAATAGCGCACGGCGCCGCGTTGCATCGAGCGCGCACGCGGCGAGGACGGCCGGCTCAGCGGCCTGTTCGTCGACGGCCCGTCGACCGTTGCGGGCGCACCACCCGACGGGCCCGGATGACATACGTCGGCGCCACCGACTCGGAGCCGCCCAGCTCGAGAACCTCCGGATCCACCAGTCCCGCCCGGCTGACGGCGGTGCGATCCCGATCCAGCTCCTCGCTGGCACTCTCGCCCTTCATCGCCAGCACCAGTCCGCCGTCACGGGCCAGCGGGGCCGACCAGCTGGCCAACCGGTGCAGCGGCGCGACCGCTCGGGAGGTGACGACGTCAGCGTTGCCGCACTCGGCGATGACCTCTTCGGCCCTGCCCCGGACAGCGCGGCAGTTGCCCAGGGCGAGACTCTCGATGGTCTCCACGAGGTATCGCACCCGGCGCTCCAACGGCTCGACCAGCGTCAGGGTCAGGTCCGGCCTGCCGATCGCGAGCGGGATTCCGGGCAGGCCGGCACCACTGCCGATGTCAACGACGGACGAGCCGGCGGCGATCAATTCGGCAATCACCGCGGAATTGAGCACGTGCCGACTCCACAGCCGGGCAGGTTCCCGCGGACCGATCAGCCCACGGACCACGCCGTCGGTGGCCAACGAGTGCACGTACCGGCGCGCCAGGTCGATGCGGTCCCCGAAGAGGGCAACCGCCGCGGCGGGTTCGGATTCGAGGTCGACTGCACCGGCATCCGGGTCGGCGCTGGGGCTCACCACGGAAGAAGTGTCAGGACGCGGGACTGATGACGACCCGGCGGCGTGGCTCCTCGCCCTCGCTGGAGGACTCCACGCCGTCCACGGTGCCGACAGCGTCATGCACGACCTTGCGCTCGAACGGGTTCATCGGGGCGAGCCGGACGGGCTCGCCGGACTCGGCGACCTGCTGGGCGGTCTTCCTGCCGAGCTCCCCGAGCTCAGTGCGGCGCCGCGCCCGGTAGCCGGCGATGTCGAGCATCAGCCGAGACCGCTGGCCGGTCTCGGCCATCGCCGCCAGCCGCGTCAGCTCCTGCAACGCGTCCAGCACCTCGCCGTGATCGCCCACCAGCCGGTCGACGTCGCCGTCGCCGATGATGGAAACGACCGCGCGCTCGCCCTCGACATCCAGGTCGATGTCGCCATCGAAGTCGAGGATGTCCAGCAACCGTTCGAGGTAGTCGCCGGCCGCGTCACCCTCGGCCACCAGCAGATCGTGCTTGCTCATCCCGCCCCGGGCGGCAGATTCGGGAGCGTCCGAGGACGAGGCCGGCGATTCGGAGCCTTCTGCCGTCACCGGCTCGGACTCGTCCTGGACAGCCAGGTTGGCGGCATTCTCGGTCATCGGTTCTCCCCTTGGTTCCGTGCTGCTTGTCTGTGGTGGGCGATCGCGCGGCGATGGTCACCCGGGCCCGGCGCATCGCACCGGCATGCGCGGGTGAGCGCGGCGATCAGCGCTGGCCGGAGTTCTTCTTCTTCTGCGTGCGCTGCGGTCTCGCGCCCGGCGCAGGCTTGGCACCCGGCGCAGGCTTGGCACCCGGCGCAGGCTTCGCGCCTGCTTTGGGAGCACCCTTCGGCGCAGCGGGCGTCGACCCAGCGGTCGGTTTGGTGCCCTTGGTCAGACTGGGCCCGCCATTCCCGTTCGGTGAGCCGTTCCCGGCCATGGTGCCGCTTCCGTCGTCCACCTTGGACGGCGTGATCACCGGCCGGTTCGAGACCTGCTTGGGCTTCGCACCGGGCTTCGGCGTGGTGAACTTCGAGAGATCTTTGACCTCTTCGACCACCTGCGCCTTGGCGAGCGCCCGCTTGTCCTGCATGCGGTGAGCCACCCAGAGCTGGCCGAAAGTCCACGAGTTGTTCGCAAGCCAGTAGAACAGGATGGCCAGCGGGAAGAACGGACCACCCACGACGACGAACAGCGGGAACATGTAGAGCATCAGCTTGTTCATGATCGCGGTCTGCGGGCTCGACGCGTCGATGTTCAACTCGCGCTGGCGGGCCACCGACCGGCGGCTGGTCAGATGGGTGGCGATGCCGGCCAGGATGGTCAGCGGGATGCCCCACCAGATGATGGCGGCGCGGTCGCCGGCCATGAAGGTCAGCTGGTCCAGCGGCATCGTCATGAAGCCGACCAGCGGCGCACCGCCGGGCAGCTTGGCGCTGCCCATCGACACGACATCGGAGTAGCCGAAGAAGTAGACGTTCTGCCGGTAGATCCATTCGCCGTTCTCGAACACCGGCTGGAACATCCGCAGCACATGGAACAGACCGATGAAGACCGGCGCCTGGATCAACGCCGGCAGACAGGAGGCCAGCGGGTTGACGCCCGCCTCCTTGTTCAGCTTCATCATCTCTTCGGAGAGCCGCTGCTTGTCGTCCTTGTATTTCTCCCGCAGCTTCTTCATCTGCGGTTGGACGGCCTGCATCTTGAGCTGCGAGTCCATCTGCTTCATGAACGGCTTGAACAAGATCGCGCGCAGCGTGAAGATCAGGAAGACGACGCTGAGCACCCATGTCAGGGCGGTGTCGGGGCCGAGGAAAGATCCGAAGACCTTGTGCCAGACCCACATGATCCCGGAGATCGGGTAGTAGATGTAGTCCAGAGACCAGAAGTTGAAGGTCACGCGGCAGATCTCCCGGTCATCGGTTCCGCGGCCGCGGACTGCGGCGCGTCAAGGTCGGTGCCGGCAGTGCGGTGTTCCGCAGTGCAGGCAGTGGGGGAACTCCCGGCAGGCTCGTCGCGTTCCCGTGCTCGCCGCTCGCCTTTGGCGGGGACGTGGTCGATTCCGCCGTCGCTCCACGGATTGCAGCGGAGCAACCGCCACACCGTCAGCCCGGTGCCGACGAAGGCGCCGCGGGTGCGCAGCGCCGTCACGGCATAGGCACTACAGGTCGGGTAATACCGGCAGGTCGCCGGTGTATAGGGAGTGATGAACCGCTGGTAGAAGCGGATCGGGGCGATCAGCACCTTCGCGGCGATCGACGTCATGACGGCGCGCCGGATCTGGCCGGAACCGCCGCACCGGCCCACTTTCGTTCCGCTGCGGCAAGACCGCAGCGGAGATCGCGGTCGAGATCCTTGCCGGCAGCGGTGGCTGCGGACGGCAACGCCCTGACGACAACATCAGTGCCGGCCGGCAGATGCGCCAGCTCACGGCGCACCATCGGCCGCAGCCGGCGGGTGATCCGGTGCCGGACGACCGCGTTGCCGACCTTGGCCGAGACGACGAAACCAGCCCTCGGCGCGGCGGAACCCTGCCCGTGCAGCAGGTGCACGACCAGGTGGCGGCTCCCCGCGCGGCGTCCCGAGCGCACCACGGCGGCGAACTCGGCCGACGTGTGCAGTCGACTACCTGCGGGCAGCATGACGGTGTTCCGGCCGGCCGTCGCGCTCAGGCCGACAGTTCGTCGCGGCCCTTGCGGCGGCGGGCGGCAAGGATGGCGCGGCCCGCACGGGTCCGCATCCGCAGCCGGAACCCATGCGTCTTCGCGCGGCGGCGGTTGTTCGGCTGGAAGGTGCGCTTGCTCACGGCTGTCTCTCCACTGTCTGGAAATGCTCAAAAATGCTGGAACGGTGCAGGTACGGATACTGCTGGTCATGTGGTGCTGGTCAGGTACTGCGGTGCTTCGCCGGTGGCACCCGGATCGCACCGCGGAACCCATCGGGGATGGGTTCCATCTACCGGGCAGAGATGCCGAGCAGGCCCTGGGGAACGGGCAGCAGAAAGCGACCGGGATACGCCGGATGCTCCCAGGGTACGGACCATGGCGCTGAAGGGTCAAACGAGCGGTAGCAGCCGGAGACCTCGCCGGGCACTCCGACACGCCGAACCTGTTGTACCGCTGAGCGGTCGGCCTTGTGGGAAGAACAGGAAAGTTGTTAGCGTCCGGCTTCGCACGGCTCGGAATCACCGAGTCCCCCGGCACCTTCTGCGCCTGCTCATCGAGCGGCGCGGGCCGTTACCGTCGCTTCCGTTGTCCACACCTGTGGACAACTGCTGTGGACGGCGGACGGGGGAGGCAGACGGGGCAAGGGGTTGACGCGTGGCTTTCGAGGAAGCGGAGAACCGACTCAAGCCGGAATGGCAGGCAGTCGTCGCAGACCTCGAGGCCACCCTGAGCCAGCAGCAGCGGGCCTGGTTGTCTTTGACGGTGCCGGTTGGTCTGCTCGGGTCCACGGCGCTGCTCGCCGCACCGACAGAGTTCGCCAAAGAGGCGATCGAACGCAGCCTGCGTGAGGCGATCACCAGTGCGCTGTCCGAAAGACTGGGCCATCAGATCAATCTCGCGGTGACGGTCAGCGAGGACGGGGCAATGGCCCCGATGCCGCCGGCCAGCGACCGGCGCCCGCCGCCGGACCGGTTCGTGAACGGCTCGGTCACCTACGGCGTGAGCAGCGACGGCGCGATGAAACGCCCCGGCCAGGGCCCGATGAGCGAGCGCGCGGCCGCCGAGCTCGGCGAGGGCGACGACCTGGACGAGGCCGACGAGGAAGCTGACGCGCTCGCCGCGGTCACCGCGATCTGGCCGACGTATTCGGGCCGCCGCGACCACGCGCCGCCGAACCCATCGCAGACCAGGCTGAACGAGAAGTACACGTTCGAGACGTTCGTCATCGGTGCGTCCAACCGGTTCGCGCACGCGGCCGCCGTCGCCGTGGCCGAAGCGCCGGCCGTCGCCTACAACCCGCTGTTCGTGTGGGGCGAATCGGGTCTGGGCAAGACCCATCTGCTGCACGGCATCGGGCACTACGCGCAGCGGCTGTTCCCGGGGATGCGGGTGCGGTACGTCTCCAGCGAGGAATTCACCAACGACTTCATCAACTCGCTGCGTGACGACCGGAAGGTGGCCTTTCAGCGCCGCTACCGCGACGTGGACGTGCTGCTGGTCGACGACATCCAGTTCCTGGAGGGCAAGGAAGGCACCCAGGAGGAGTTCTTCCACACCTTCAACACGCTGTACAACGCCAACAAACAGATCGTCATCTCCTCCGACCGGCCGCCGAAACGGCTGGAGACCCTCGAGGACCGGATGCGCACCCGGTTCGAGTGGGGCCTGACGACCGACATCCAGCCGCCGGAGCTCGAGACGCGGATCGCCATCCTGCGCAAGAAGGCGGCGCTGGACCGGATGAATGCCCCGGACGACGTGCTGGAGTTCATCGCCAGCAGGATCGAGCGCAACATCCGGGAGCTGGAAGGCGCGCTGATCCGGGTCACCGCGTTCGCATCGCTGAACAACCAGACCGTCGACCTCGCGTTGGCCCAGATCGTGCTGCGCGACCTGATCCGCGATCCGGTCGCCAACGACATCGATGCCGCAACGATCATGGCCGTCACCGCCGAGTACTTCGGGGTGACGCTGGACGAACTGTGCGGGCCGGTGAAGACGAAGCAGATCGCCTCCGCCCGGCAGATCGCCATGTATCTGTGCCGCGAGATGACGGACCTCACTTTGCCGAAGATCGGCCAGACGTTCGGCGGCCGCGACCACACCACCGTCATGCACGCCGCCAAGAAGATCCGCACAGAACTCGCCCAGCGTCGGCAGACCTACGATCACGTCCAGGAATTGACCGCGCGAGTCCGGCAGCGGGTCCGGCACTAGCGGGAGTCCTTCCGGCGCACCCTTGACCAACCAGCGGCAGGCTGGCACGCTCCGATGGCAGAGAGCGCTCTCCCACCCCAAGCCACTGGAGTCTTGATGGACGACCGCGCAATGGAAACCTCCCTGTCGCACCACGACCACCTCCCGGCCGGCGAGTCCGGCGGACTCTCCAGGCGGCTGTTCCTGGCCGGAGTGTCCGGTGCCGCGGTGGTGGGCAGCGGGTTGGTGGCCACGCCCGCCGCAGCCGCTACAAGTACAAACGCAGCCACCACAGCCGCTCGGGTGACGGGCGGCGGTCACGGCGGCGGTTCGACGAACCGTGCCATGGCGTTCCTGCGGGCCATGACCGACGCGTACCCGGCGGTGAACCCGGGTCCGCGTATCCCGCAGAGCTACGCCGACGAACTTGGTCTGTTCTCGACGGCGTTCATCTACGACGTCGCACTATCGGTGTGCGCGGCGCTGACAGGTGGGCGGCGAAGCCTCGATCTCGCCCGGACGATGGGCGATGGGATCGTCTACGCCCAGGAGAACGACCCGGTGTACGACGACGGGCGGCTGCGGCAGGGCTACAACGTCGGCCCGTACGTGTTCTACGACGGAAACCCGCAGCCCTACGGCTTCGTGCTACCCGACGGCACGGCCAACATCGGCTTCCAGTTCGGATTCCTCGGCACCGCCGTCGGTGACATGGCCTGGCCCGGCATCGCTCTGGTCCAGCTGTACCGTCGGACCCGCCGCCGGACATACCTGAATGCGGCGATCCGGATCGGCGAGTGGATCATCACGCGCGCAACATCGCCGGGGTCGCTGGGCGGATTCAACTTCGGTGTCAACGGGAGCGACATCTCGATACCGAACGTCTCCACCGAGCACAACATCGATTGCGTCTCGTTCTTCGGCCAACTCCGGCAGGCCACCGGCGATGCCCGCTGGCGGGCCGCCGCGACAAGGGCCCGGGGCTTCGTCGACCGCATGTGGTCCCCGCAGGGCGGTTACTTCTTCACCGGCTCGAACGACGGCGAGACGATCAACACGACACCGCTGCCGCTGGATCCGCAGACCTGGAGTTGGCTGGCGCTGCGCGACAAGCGCTACTCGCGGGCCCTGGAATGGGCCGGCTCCGCTCTGGCCGTCACCGACGACTCGTCGGCCGCCAACTCCCAGGTGCCGCCTGGCGTGACGATCTCAGGTGTCACCTTCAGTTCGGCCAGCAAGACCTCCACCGCCAGCTACAACGGCATCCCGGTCAATCAGCAGGGGGTGTGGTTGGAGGGCACCGCCCAGCTCGCCACCTCGCTGGCCGACCGTGGTGGCCCTCGGGACAGGTCCCGCGCGAACGCGATCCTTCGGCAGGTCAGGATCGCCCAGGCGTCGTTGGGTTTCGGATCGGAGGTCGGCGCTCCGCAGCACGTCGGCGGTGCGCCGCTGGCGACCGGCGGGGGTGTGGTCGCGGCCTCCAGCCTGATCGACTCGGGTTTTGGGTTCGGCTATTTCCGGGTGCAGCACACCGGGGCCACCGCCTGGTACCTGATGGCCGCGGCCCGGGCCAACCCCATGCAGTACGGCGAACTCTGACCCGATGGACGGCTGAGACCGGGCCCCTGCCCTCAGGCGGACTCGCGGACCACCAGTTCGACGGGAAGGACGACCCGGTCGGTGCCGTTGGGACCGGCCGGGTTCTCGTGACCGGTGTTGTCGTCGCCGGTGTTGTCGTCGCCGGTGTTGTCATCGCCGGTGTTGTCATCGCCAACGTTGTCGTCGCCGGAGCTGCCGCCCACGCTGACGCGGTCCTGGTCGGCCAACCCGGGTCGTGTCCGGGCCAGCATGATGCGAGCCATCGTCCTGCCCTGCAGGACGGTCGATTGCCGAACGGTGGTCAGCGGCGGCGCCGCCGACCGTGCCACCTCGATGTCGTCGAACCCGACCAGGCTCACGTCGTCCGGAACCCGCCGACCCGCCAGCCGCAGGGCCCTCAGGGCACCGAGAGCCATCAGGTCGGACGCGGCGAACAGCCCGTCCAGGTCCGGGGTGCGCGTCAGCAGGCGGTCGGCGGCCGCTTCTCCGCCTTCCTGGGTGAAGTCGGCATACTCGACGAGGACCGGGTCGAAGACGGCACCCAGGCCGAGCCGGAAACCCGCCAGTCGATCGACCCCCGCACACATGTCCTCGGGTCCGGAAAGGATGCCGATGACGGTTCGGCCCGCGGCGAGCAGGTGCTGGGCCGCCAACCGCCCGCCTTCGACGTTGTCGTTGTCCACGTACGGCACATCCAGATCCGGGTTCATCGGACGGCCCCCGATGATCAACGGGACCCCCGCCGCGAGCAGTGCCGCCGGCAGCGGGTCGGCCGAGGAGTGCTCGGAGATCAACAGGACCCCGTCGACGGCACCCGACCGGACGTACCGCTCGACCCGGTTCAGGTCCTTCGCCGACTGCGCCATCATCAGCACGACCTGGACGTCGGCCGCACCCATCTCGAGCATGACCCCGCGGACGATGCCGCTGAAGAAGGGATCCCCGAACACCCTGAAATCGGACTCGGAGGCGACCAGCGCGAAGGTGTCGGTGTTGCGGGTGACGAGGGTTCGGGCCGCCCGGTTCGGTTGGTATCCCAATTCGACGATGGACCGCTCGACCCGGGCGCGCAGATCCGCGGCCACCGTCGTCGATCCGTTGACCACCCGCGACACCGTCGCCCGGGACACTCCGGCGTGGGCACCGACCTGCTCGAGGTTCGGACGGGCCGCAGAGAGTCGTGGATGGGTGACCCTGGTCGTCATCGACTGCCCTCCCCGAGCATCCTTCGTGGACGTCGCCGCGGCACCGCATCGGTCCTCACGCGTCCCGAGAATCGATCTCGCTCAACGGCTTCGAGCCTGGCGGGCAAGCATCCCCGGATCAAATGCTAACAACGGCCGGAAATACCTGGTTGGCCCTACCAACCGTCACGGGGTGCGCTGTGCAGACCGATGGCCGTCGGAAATCGACTCTTTCGGTGCGGACTTGTCCGTTTTGGTCACGATTGCATCACGCTGGCCATTACCCATGCACATGTTGTGCACAACCATGTGGACAGCTGGGGGTATCCAACGGGGACAACTTGTCATGCCGTCACCGATCCACATCCTCGCCGATGCGTCCCCAGGCGCCGCCCTGGTTGTCCACGTACGCGCCACGCACGCTCACCAGCGGACATGGACGTCCATCCACACTGTCCACACCGCTTACTACTGCTACTGCGTTATCTCTTCCAGAACTCTGCTTTTCAGTACCCCTGGGGAGAACTCACATCAGAGACGATCTGGTCTGCCGGATCCGACCACGGGAGAGGCGAACCAGGAACACCAAGAAGCGACCGGTCAAACCACCCCGACTGTCGGTGACGTGCCTTGTCGTCGTACTCTCGGACGCCCGCTGCCGTGCGAAGCCCCCGACGACAAGCATCGACCCCGGTGCTCCGTCACAGCCCGCCGCCGCGCTCCGAACGCCCGTTACCGACCGATCTGTGCAGACCAGCGACCGTGGAGGTCTTCTCGATGAAGTTCCGTGTCGCCCGTGACGACCTTGCCGATGCCGTCGCCTGGGTGGCCAAGTCCCTTCCGACGCGGCCGCCGGTGCCGGTGCTGGGCGGGATCCTGCTCGAGGTCAGGGGCTCGACACTGACCGTCGCCGGCTTCGACTACGAGGTGTCGACCAGGGCGACCGTGTCGGTGGACACCCTGGAGACGCTCCCCGATTCGGCGCCTGATGGTCCCGACGGTGAGCAGGCGGCCGAGCGGGTGCTGGTGTCCGGACGGTTGCTGGCCGAGATCACCCGCTCCCTGCCGGCCAAGCCGGTCGACCTGACGGTGAACGGGCCGCGGGTGTCGATCATCGCCGGCTCGGCGCGCTTCACCCTGCCGACCATGCCTGTCGAGGACTACCCGCCGCTGCCGCAGATGCCGCCCTCGTCCGGTCGGGTCGACGCTGCGGTCTTCTCCGAGGCGGTCGCCCAGACGGCGGTCGCTGCCGGACGCGACGACACGCTGCCGATGCTGACCGGCATCCGGGTCGAGATCGAGGGCGAGACGCTCACGCTGGCCGCCACCGACCGGTTCCGGCTCGCGGTGCGCGAGCTGAACTGGATCCCCGACCAGCCCGACATGTCCACCGCCGTGCTCGTCCCGGCACGGACCCTGGCCGATGCGGCCAAGACCCTCGGCGGTGCCGCCCAGGTGACGGTCGCGCTGGGCGACGGGCTGCTCGGTCTGGAAGCCGGCGGCCGCCGCACGACGGTCCGGCTACTGGACGTCGAGTTCGTCAAGTACCGCTCGCTGCTGCCGTCCTCGCACACCACCACCGTCGACATCCCGGTATCGGAACTGGGCGACTCGATCAAGCGAGTCGCCCTGGTCACCGATCGCGGCCACCACCTGCGGATGCAGGTCAGCGAAGGATCGCTGACGCTGACCGCCGGCGGCGACGACGAGGGCCGCGCCGAAGAGGACCTCCCCGCCTCGGTGGACGGAGCCGAGCTCCTCATCGCGTTCAACCCGACCTACCTGCTCGACGGCCTTGGCGTCGTCCACTCGGATTCCGTTCGGCTGGCGTTCACCACACCCGCCCGGCCGGCGCTGCTGGTACCGATCACCGGTGACGGCGAGAGCAACGGCGGGACCGGTTCGGCCGCGGGCGATCAGGCCGCTGACAACGGTCCGGACGGCGCACCGGGCAGCGCCAACTCCGCGTACCGCTACCTGGTGATGCCCGCCCGACTGCCCGGCTGACGGTTCTTCCGGCCGCTGCCGACCGTTCGTCGGCCCAGTTCGGCCGCGTCACCCGTGCGGATCAGGGACCCGGTGTGTTGGGATTCGATTGCCGCCCGCCCGGCTGGGTACCCGCTGAGTAACGGCTGGCAACGGATCTTCACATGGTCAGCACGTGAATCGGCAGCGTGAATCGGCAGGGTCAACCAGCAGCGTCGTGAGGGGAAAGAACATGCAGATCGGCCTCATCGGACTGGGCAAGATGGGCGGCAACATGGCCGAGCGGCTGCGCCGCGACGGTCACGAGGTGATCGGGTACGACCGCAACCCGGCCAGCCCGCGAAATGTGGATTCTCTCGAGGCCCTGGCGGCGGCACTGTCCGCGCCGCGGGTGGTCTGGGTGATGGTGCCCTCCGGCGAGCCGACCAGGGCGACGATCGTGTCGCTCGCTGAGGTGCTCGAGACCGACGACATCATCATCGACGGCGGCAACTCCCGGTACACCGACGATCAGAAGCACGCGATCTCGCTCGAGCCCAAGGGCATCCGGTACCTGGACGTCGGCGTCTCCGGCGGTGTCTGGGGCCTGACCGAGGGCTACGCCCTGATGGTCGGCGGCGAGGCCGAGACCGTCGCCGTTGCGCAACCCATCTTCGACAGCCTCAAGCCGCCGAACGGCGGTTTCGTGCACGCCGGCCCGACCGGTGCCGGGCACTTCACGAAGATGGTCCACAACGGCATCGAGTACGGGATCATGCAGGCCTACGGCGAGGGCTATGAGCTGCTCCAGGCCGTCGACATGGTCCCGAACCCTGACGCCGTGATGGCCTCCTGGCAGGAGGGCACCGTCATCCGGTCCTGGCTGCTGGAGCTGCTGGTCCTGGCTCTGAAGGACGATCCCGGTCTGGCTGAGATCCGCGCCTTCGCGCAGGACTCCGGCGAGGGCCGGTGGACGATCGAGGCGGCCATCGAGAACGCGGTCCCGATGCCGGTGATCACCTCGGCGCTCTTCGCCCGGTTCGCGTCCCGGCAGGACGAGTCGCCGGCGATGAAGGTCGTGGCCGCGCTGCGCAACCAGTTCGGCGGGCACGCTGTCGGCAAGGAAGGCACCACCGGCACGATCCCGGTGAGCTGAGGTTCAGGGCGGCGGGCGGCGTCCCTGGAAGTTGATCATGGCAAAACTCGCGGTCAACCCGGCGTGTCGCGGCCGATCGGTGCGAGTTTCGCCATGATCAACAACGACGAGGGGTGGCGGTCCGGGTGTTCGCGCGTCACCTGTCGCTCAGCGACTACCGGTCGTGGGCGGCAGCGGAGGTGCCGCTGCGCCCCGGGGTGAACGTGCTCATCGGCCGCAACGGCACCGGCAAGACCAACCTCGTCGAGGCCCTCGGCTACCTGGCCACACTGTCCTCGCACCGGGTCGCCTCCGACGCGCCGTTGATCCGTCGCGGCACCGAACGGGCGGTGGTGCGGGCCGCGGTGGTGTCCGAGGACCGGGAGTTGCTGCTCGAGGTGGAGATCACCACCGGCCGGGCCAACCGCGCCAGGATCAACCGGTCGCCATTGACCAGGGCACGGGACATCCTCGGGGTGCTGCGCACGGTGTTGTTCGCGCCCGAGGATCTGGCGCTGGTCCGCGGCGACCCGTCCGAACGGCGCAAGTTCCTGGACGAGGTGCTGATCATGCGGGCGCCTCGGCTGGCGGGGGTCAGGGCGGACTACGACCGCGTCCTGAAACAACGCAACGCCCTGCTCAAGACAGCCGGTGCGGCGCGGCGATCGGGCGGGAATCTCGCCACCCTCGACGTCTGGGACGAACACCTGGCGGCGGTCGGCGCCCAACTGGTGCACGCACGGCTGGGGCTGGTGGCTGAATTGCGTCCGCATGTGCAGGCCGCCTACGCCGACGTTGCCGGCAGCGACCAGCTCGTCGACCTGGTGTATCGGTCGAGCATCCCGCTCGCTCCCGACGATCCGGGCGTCCCCGGGATCGGGGTGCTGCACGCCGCGATGCTGTCCGAGCTCGGCCGGGTACGGACCAACGAACTGGACCGGGGGATCTCGCTGATCGGACCGCACCGTGACGAGCTGGAGCTGCTGCTCGCCGGCGGACCAGCGAAAGGGTATGCCTCGCACGGAGAGTCGTGGTCGTTCGCGTTGTCCTTGCGGCTCGGGGCGTTCGCGTTGCTGCGCTCCGACGGCGTCGACCCGGTGCTGGTGCTCGACGACGTGTTCGCCGAGTTGGACCTCACCCGGCGGGAGCGGTTGGCCGCGCTGGTGGCGGACGCAGACCAGGTGCTGATCACCGCCGCAGTGCAGGCCGATGTGCCGGCAGCGTTGGGCGGGGAGCGGCTGCTGGTGACCCCGGACGGCGTCAGGTCCGACGGCGTCCGGCCCGCCAGCCTCACCCCGGACACCGTCACCCCGGACACCATCACCCCGGACACCGTCACCCCGGACACCATCACCCCCGGCTGAGGAAGCGCAGCACCCCCGCCGTCGCGTCGGCCTGTGCACTGGCCAGACCCTCGCGGGAGCCACCGAACGCGATGCCGTTCGTCCACGGAGCATCGGTCGGCAGCAGCCCCAACCTGATCAGGTGGCCCGCCCCGTCGTACACCCGGCAGTCGTCGCCGGCGTCCACAGCGGCGGCCGCGCGCTGGGCTGACAGCATCCTGGCCATCTGGACGGACGGCCAGAGTTGGTCGTCATTGCCGGCGAGCATCATCAGAGGGCACCTCACGGCGGCGGCGTTCAGCAGGGCCGGGTGCTCGGCAGGTTCGGTTGCGGTGGGGCGGTCGTACTTGTCCAGCAGTCCGGCCGCGACCAGCGACGCCTCGTAGGCGGGCCGGAGTCGCAGCAGCGTGGGTCGCTGCTGGCTGATGTCCCGGCCCACGGTCCACGCGTTGCGGATGATCTGCCGCATCAGGACGCCGCTCGCGAGCGGCACCCAGGGCAGCGGGTTCCCGCCGGTGAGCCACGACGCGGTGTCCGGTACCTCGCCGGACGCTCCGAGGGCCTGCCAGGACACGCTGCTCGGGCTGACCAGTACCAGGCCGCTGAGGTCGGGACCGAGTCCCGTGCTCACCGCGGCGAGCAGGCCCTCGGCGCCTCGGGAGATCGCCATCGCCGAGAGCCGGGTGGCGTCGACGTCGTCGTGCTGGCGCAGCAGGGTCAGCACGGCGGCGAAGCGCTCCAGCGGCACCCGGCACACCGATTCACCGGCGTCCGGCTCACTGATCCACGCCTGCGCCAGGGCGGCGAACCCGTTCGACGCGAGGACGGACGCGTTCGACAGTTGCGATTCGAAGCCGCCCTCGGACCCGCCGAAGCAGGCAACGGCAGGCCACCCCGCGTCCGGCGGACGGCCGGCGGGGAGCAGCAGCATGCCGGGCAGTCCGCCGATCGACACCGGTTCGTAGCGCAGGCCCGCCGCACCGGTCCGCCGGAGCACCGTCCGCCGCCCAGCGACCGGACGTCCGGAGGTACCGCTGTCGGTGGAGTTGACCGCGCCGACGCCGCTCGCCTGCACCGTCAGCTGCCACGGTTCGGCCGGCGGGACGAACATCTCCGGGGTCTCGTCGCCGTCGAAGCGCATCGCCCAGACCGGCGCGTTGCCGTCCGGGGTCGACCAGTCGGGATCCTGCCCGTCAACGCTCTCCGGCTCCGCCGTTGCCAGATCCAGGACGCCGTTGTTGGGCACGGTGAACTCGGCCCTGGACCGCCAGCGCCGGCCGTACAGGTCGACACCCGTGGTGCTGACCTCCACCCTGGACCCGGCGCGGCCACCGATGACGGACACCCCGAACGGTTCGTCCAGCCGGCTGTCCGCCGGGGCGTTGATGGCGAGCCCGCCGATGTCGGCGGGTGGCGGCGGTTGGAGCGCGACGGTGGCGGTTGCGGCGGCCGAGCGGTGGTCAACGATCGCGGACTGCTTGTCGAACCAGGGCGGGAACGCGGCGGAGATGGCGCCGGCGATGCCCAGGGCGGTGAACGGGATCACCCAGTAGCAGACAATGGACAGCGGGTCGTCCATGTCCAAGATGGTGGCGTCGCCGTCGACGATCGGCGGGATCAGTGCCGACACGAACATCACCGCAAAAGCGCCGACCCACATCCACGTCATGCCGAGGGTGATCGTCCGGAAGCCCTGCGTCTTCGCCGTCGCCTCGTCCACCGAATCGGTGGCGTACTCCCGCACGAAGGGCCGGCCGACCAGGATCCCGCCCAGGGCGATCAGCAACAGCCCGAGGCTGCTGAGTGGTTGCAGCCAGCGTTCGAGGACGGCGTCCGGGACGAGGTAGGCGGCCAGCATCAGCACGGCGAAGACTGCGAGGTTGCCGATGTCCAGGGTCCGTTGCGGCCGGTGGCGCAGCCGCAGCGACAGCTGGATCAGCAGGGTGACCCCGAATGCCACGGTGACGGCGGTGGTGAAAGGGATGTTGCCGACCAGAATCCAGTAGATGATCCACGGAATGAACCCGACAACGATGCCCATGCCACCCCGATCCCCTCGATGCCGTTGATTCTGCGGTGGGAGCAGGCCGCTGGCAACGCGGCTCGCCCCACGCCGGGGCATCGTGCCTGCAGGTGGGCGCACCGATGGGCACCGGTTGATGCGTGCATTCGATGAACCACAATGACCGGCATGGGCAGCAGCCACAGCGGTCCCGACGACGGCAGAGCCGGTGACTTCCCGGACGGCGATATCAGCGGCGGCCGTTCCACAGACGGCCATTCCACAGACGGCGCCGACGCTCCGGAACGGCCCGCCCCTGGAGCCCCCCGCGGCGCCGACCTGGCGCGGGAGGCGCTGGCCAGCGCGCGTGCCAGCACCGCCGCCCGGCGCAAGGCGGCGGGACGGACCCCGGTCGGTCAGCGGGGCGGGGCAGGAAAGCTCAAACGTCGCCGCTGGTCAGGCTCGGGCCCGGATTCGCGTGACCCGCAACCGCTGGCCGCGACGCTGCGCACCTGGGTGGCGTCATCGGGTGCGGCCGAAGACCTGAGGAAGGCGAGCCTCTTCGCGCAGTGGGACAAAATCGTCGGCGCTGAGGTCGCCGACCACTGCTCCCCGGTCTCGCTGGCCGAGAGGGAATTGGTGGTGCAGGCGGAATCGACGGCATGGGCGACCCAGATCCGGATGCTCGCCCCGCAGTTGTTGCGCAAGATCAACGCCGAGGTCGGGCAAGGTTCGGTGGTGCGGATCAGAGCTCGCGGACCGGCCGGGCCGTCCTGGAAGTTCGGCTACCGGCACGTCCCCGGCCGTGGGCCGCGGGACACCTACGGCTGACCGAGCTCCCTGGTGAGGCTGCGTTGCGTCCGTCCGCGGGGTCAGGCAGCGCGACCGGTCCCGCCCCCCACCCACATCAGGTACGCCGACCGGTTGTAGGCACCGCTGAAGCCGTTCCGCAGGATCCACATCTCTGCTCGCGGGGTCCGCTGCAGCAACGGCTCGGCGATCCCCTGGTCGAGCTGGTCCAGCAGCCAGAACATTCGCCGGGCGCGCCGGGTGGGGACACCCTTGGCCGGGAGGTGCCTGTCGATCTCGGTCCATTCGCGCTGGGACAGCGCGCAACAGGCCAGCGGCACGAGTTCGGCATCCTGGCTGAGCACCGGGTCCAGCCGCGCGTCGAACTCCATCACGGCGTCCAGCACGTCCGGCCGGAACTCCGGGACGAACGTCCACCGCTGCACCACCCGGCGCAGCGTCCGGGACGGATCGACGAGCTCCGCATGTGCCACCCGGACCCGGTCGGCGACGTCGGCGAGGTCCGCCCGCGCGACTCCGACCCGCGGCCAGATCACCTCGTCCTGCAGGCGGTGGTGGGCTTGGAGCTGGTCGAGCAGGAATCCGATGTGACCCGCCATCGCCGCCCGCCGGACGTCGTTGACCGGGTCGCCGAGCACCTGGGTCAGCCGGTCGAAGTCACGCAGCACGGCGTGCCGGATGGCGGCGTCGCTGACCGAATGACGGTGTGTGCTGGACCCGAGCGCAACCGCTCCAAGGGAATCGGCTCCCAGGGAATCCGTCCTGCGGAAATCCGTCCTGCGGTAATCGGCCCTGAGGAAATCAGCCGCAGTGCGTTCGATGCTGGTCATGGAGAGCGACATCCTTTCCACCGATGGTGATCTCATCGGTGCGGTCAGAGCCGGGCGGCCAGCCCCGACAACGGCGGGGCATGCGGGGACGGGCCGGACGCGGCAATTCGTGTGTACCCGCAGGTGACCGTCATCAGATTGAGGCGCTCCGGAAACGTGGCGCGATTCACCCGCGTGCGCCGTGTCACCGGTCAGGGCCGCCGGTCGCGTTGGCTGTTGCTCTTGTCGCCCGGGGCTTCCCGAGCCGCCGCGTCGAGGAAAGGGAAACCAGCCGGCGGATGTCGTCGTTGCCAGGGCCGGTATGCGCCACCCAGACCCGTCTTCACGGCCCATCACTATCGGGTCGGACCGCCGATCGCGCCACGGCATCCACAGGGCCCGCATTTGGCCTCCCTCGCGGGCGCGTACCGGTAGACTCGGGAAGGTTACGTCCGCAATAGGCCCTGAGGGCTCCGCTGGCGGATCGACCGGGTCGGGCAACCGCCATCCGGGATCGGTCCGCCGATGGGTACGACCGGCGTCATTCTGCCGGCCTGCTGCGGACGTGTCTCCCGATCGCTTAGCGGGCCGATCGACGCATGCCCCCGGGATCTCCGGTGCCGGCATTCGACGGTCCGCGTCCGGCGTCCGGGCCGTGTAGCGAGTACAGGAGCGACGAGTAGATCCGTGACTGCAAAGAAGAACGAGTACGGCGCGTCCTCGATCACCGTGCTGGAGGGCCTCGACGCCGTCCGCAAGCGTCCCAGTATGTACATCGGCTCGACGGGTGAGCGCGGCCTCCACCACCTGGTGTGGGAGGTCGTGGACAACTCCGTCGACGAGGCGATGGCCGGGTACGCCGACACGGTGAGCGTGACCCTACGGGCCGACGGCGGCGTGACCGTCGAGGACAACGGTCGCGGCATCCCCACCGAGATGCACCCGAAGGAGAAGCGGCCCACCGTCGAGGTCGTCATGACGATCCTGCACGCGGGCGGCAAGTTCGACTCCGATTCCTACGCCGTCTCCGGCGGGTTGCACGGCGTCGGCATTTCCGTGGTGAATGCGCTGTCGAGCCGGCTCGACGTCGAGATCCACCGCGACGGTCAGGCCTACGAGCAGACCTACAACTTCGCCAAGCCCAGCCCGCTGCACGACATGGGCCCGAGCTCGAAGACCGGCACGACCATCACCTTCTGGGCCGACGGCGGGATCTTCGAGACCACCGAGTACAACGTCGAGACCGTTTCCCGTCGGCTGCAGGAAATGGCGTTCCTGAACAAGGGACTGACCATCAACCTGCGCGACGAGCGGCGGGCCGGCGAACTGGTCGAGTTCGCCGAGAGTGGCGCCGCGGCGGATCCGGTGGTCGGCGAGAAGCCGGAAAAGGCGTGGAAGCCGCTCGAGCGAACGTTCCATTACCCGGGCGGCCTGGTGGATTACATCAAGCACCTGAACGCCACCAAGGATCCGATTCACCCGTCGATCGTCGGCTTCGAGGCCAAGGGCGACACGATGGAGGTGGAGATCGCGATGCAGTGGAACTCCTCCTACAACGAGTCCGTGCATTCCTTCGCCAACACCATCAACACCCACGAGGGCGGGACCCACGAAGAGGGATTCCGGGCGTCGCTGACGTCGGTGGTGAACAAGTACGCGAAGGAGAAGAAGCTCCTCAAGGAGAACGACGCGTCGCTGTCCGGCGAGGACGTCCGGGAGGGTCTCGCGGCGATCATCTCCATCCGTTTGCGCGAGCCGCAGTTCGAGGGCCAGACGAAGGGCAAGCTCGGCAACACCGAGGCCAAGTCCTTCGTCCAGAAGGCTTGCAACGACTGGATCGCCGACTGGTTCGAGCGGAACCCGGCGGAGGCGAAGACCATCATCGGCAAGGCGGTGTCGTCATCGCAGGCCCGTGCCGCCGCGCGTAAGGCTCGAGACCTGGTGCGCCGCAAGGGAGCTCTGGAGATCGGTGGCCTGCCGGGCAAGCTGGCCGACTGCCGTTCGACGGACCCCGCGAGGTCGGAGCTGTACATCGTCGAGGGCGATTCCGCCGGCGGCAGCGCGAAGTCCGGCCGGGACTCGATGTTCCAGGCGATCCTGCCGATCCGCGGCAAGATCATCAACGTCGAGAAGGCCCGCATCGACCGGGTATTGCGCAACACCGAGGTCCAGTCGCTGATCACGGCGCTCGGCACCGGCATCCACGACGAGTTCGACCTCACCAAGCTCCGCTATCACAAGATCGTGCTGATGGCCGATGCCGACGTCGACGGGCAGCACATCCGCACCCTTTTGCTGACCCTGCTGTTCCGGTTCATGCGCCCGTTGATCGAGGCCGGCCACGTCTACCTGGCGCAGCCGCCGCTGTACAAGCTGAAGTGGACGAAGGGTGCGCAGGAATTCGCGTATTCCGATCGCGAACTCCAGGGATTGATCGCGGCCGGTGAGGAAGCGGGCCGCCGACTGGTCAAGGACGAGGGTGTCCAGCGCTACAAGGGCCTCGGCGAGATGAATGCCAAGGAACTGTGGGAAACGACGATGGACCCGGCGCACCGGCTGTTGCTGCAGGTCACCCTCGAGGACGCGGCGCAGGCCGACGACCTGTTCTCGGTGTTGATGGGCGAGGACGTGGAGGCCCGTCGGGCGTTCATCACCCGCAACGCCAAGGACGTGCGATTCCTCGATTTCTGACTCCGGAGGGCCACCGTGACCAGGCACTCGTGCCCGGCACGGCGGAGCGGCGGCCCGGGGCGGTCACCGAAATGTGAACGACGACCACGCCACAAGAGCTTCAGGGAGTGACGAATGCGACCTGGGTCACATTCTCCGGAACGACCGGAGCACCGTTCGGCGTAATAGCGATCTATACACAGTAATCATCCACATGTGGATATCTCTGAGCAGGTAACGACCGCGGACCTCGGTCCGAGCAGAAAACACAACCGTCCTTAGGACGGAACTGACAAGGGAAGGACTCTGGCGTGACAGGTCCCACCACACCGGAACACGATCGCACCGAGCCGGTCGACATTCAGCACGAAATGCAGCGGTCGTTCATCGACTACGCAATGAGTGTCATCGTCAGCCGGGCGTTGCCGGATGTCCGTGACGGCCTGAAGCCGGTGCACCGCAGGGTGTTGTACGGCATGTACGACTCCGGGTTCCGTCCCGACCGCAGCACGGTCAAGTCCTCCCGGGTCGTGGGCGACGTGATGGGCAACTACCACCCGCACGGCGACTCGTCGATCTACGACACCGTCGTCCGGATGGCGCAGCCCTGGTCGCTGCGGTACCCGATGATCGACGGCCAGGGCAACTTCGGCTCGATGGGCAACGACCCGCCCGCCGCCATGCGGTACACCGAGTGCCGGCTGACGCCGCTGGCCATGCTGATGCTCGCCGGCATCGACGAGAACACCGTCGACCGCATCCCGAACTACGACAACAAGACCACCGAGCCGACGGTGCTGCCGTCCCGGATCCCGAACCTGCTGGTCAACGGCTCGTCCGGTATCGCAGTGGGCATGGCCACGAACATCCCGCCGCACAACCTGCGCGAGGTGGCCGCGGCCGTCGTCTGGTCGCTGGAGAACCCGGAGGCCTCCGCCGAGGAGCTGCTCGACGCGGCGATGGAGCGGGTCAAGGGGCCCGACTTTCCGACCGGTGCGTTGATCGTCGGCACCGACGGCATCAGGGACGCCTACCGGACCGGTCGCGGCTCGATCCGGATGCGCGCCGTCGTGGACATCGAGGAGGACGCCAAGGGTCGCACCATCCTGGTGGTGACCGAGCTGCCGTACCAGGTGAACCCCGACAACCTCGTCGAGGCGATCGCCCAGCTGCACAAGGACGGCCGGATCAGCGGCGTCGCCGACATCGCCGACGAGTCCAGCGACCGGATCGGCATGCGGATCGTCATCACGGTCAAGCGCGACGCCGTCGCCAAGGTGGTACTGGCGAACCTGTTCAAGCACACCTCGCTGCAGACCTCGTTCGGCGCGAACATGCTGTCGATCGTCGACGGGGTGCCGCGCACCCTGCGGCTCGACCAGATGATCAGCTACTACGTCGCACACCAGATCGAGGTCATCGTCCGGCGCACCCAGTACCGGCTGGACCAGGCGGAGAAGCGGGCCCACATCCTGCGCGGACTGGTCAAGGCGCTGGACATGCTCGACCAGGTCATCGCCCTCATCCGCAGCTCGCCGTCGGCCGAGGAGTCCAAGGCCGGCCTGATGGCCCTGCTGGACGTCGACGAGATCCAGGCGACCGCGATCCTGGATATGCAGCTCCGCCGGCTCGCCGCCCTCGAGCGGCAGAAGATCATCGACGAGTTGGCCGCCATCGAGCGCGAGATCGCGGACCTCCGCGACATCCTGGACAGGCCCGAGCGCCAGCGGAAGATCATCAGGGACGAGCTGACCGAGGCCGTCGACAAGCACGGCGACGACCGGCGTACCCGGCTGGTGCCCTACGACGGCGACGTCTCGATGGAAGACCTGATCGCTGTCGAGGACGTGGTGGTCACCATCACCCGGACCGGTTATGCGAAGCGCACCAAGACCGATCTCTACCGGGCGCAGCGGCGCGGCGGCAAGGGTGTGATGGGTGCGGCGCTGAAGGCCGACGACATCGTGGCGCACTTCTTCGTCTGTTCCACCCACGACTGGATTCTGTTCTTCACGAACAAGGGTCGGGTCTACCGGGCCAAGGCGTACGAGTTGCCCGAGGCGAATCGAACCGCCCGCGGCCAGCATGTCGCCAACCTGCTGGCGTTCCAGCCGGACGAGAAGATCGCCCAGGTCATCCAGATCCGCGATTACAGCGTCGCGCCGTACCTGGTGCTGGCCACCAAGGGCGGCCTGGTCAAGAAAAGCGAGCTCACCTCCTTCGACTCGAACCGCTCCGGCGGGATCGTGGCGATCAACCTGCGCGATGACGACGAACTGGTCGGCGCCGTGCTCTGCGGCTCGACGGAGGATCTCCTCCTCATCTCCGCAGAAGGTCAGTCAATCCGCTTCCACGCCTCCGACGAGGCGCTGCGGCCGATGGGCCGGGCGACGTCCGGTGTGCTCGGCATGCGGTTCAACTCCGGCGACGAATTGCTGTCGATGGACGTCGTCCAGGAGGGTGCCCAGGTGCTGGTCGCCACCGAGCGCGGCTACGCCAAGCGGACCGACATCGCCGAGTACCCGGTGCAGGGTCGCGGCGGTAAGGGTGTGCTGACACTCCAGTACGACCGCAAGCGTGGCAAACTCGTGGGCGCACTGATGGTCGATCTGGACACAGAGGTGTACGCCATCACCTCCAGTGGCGGGGTCATCCGGACCCTGGCCAAGGAGGTCCGCAAGGCCAAGCGCCAGACCATGGGAGTTCGGCTGATGAACCTGTCCGACGGCGACAGCCTGGTGGCGATCGCACGGAACGCCGCGGCCGAGCAGGTCGAGGACGCGGTGCTCGGTACGGCCGGTCCTGTTGGGTCCGGTCCTGCCGGGCCGGGGACGCCGGGTTCCAACGGTGGTTCCTCCAACGGTTCACCTGACAGCTCTCCCGACGCCGGCGGCCCCGAAGGCGGTAGCTCCTCGTGACGGCGACGTCAGGTCCGGGTTCGTCCACCGCGTCACCGGCCGATTCGCCCCGCGGGAGCGGTGACGGCAACGCCTCGCTGGCTGCGCCCCAGCACGTCGGCCCGCCGGCACCCCGCCCGGGGACGCCCGCGGTGCCGCCTCCCCGGCCGGGTTCCGAGAGCGCCCGCCGGGCGAAGGCGACCCGACGGCCACCGCGCTTGGCGTCGCTGCAGCTGAAGCGGGTCGACCCGTGGACGGTGCTGAAGATCAGCCTGATCGTGTCGATCGTGATGTTCTTCGTCTGGATGATCGCCGTCGGCGTCCTCTATTACACGCTCGGCGCGATGGACGTCTGGTCGAAGATCAACGAGACGTTCTCGACGCTGACGTCGACGCCGGATCAGGCGGCTGCCGGTCAGACCGATCTGATCACCGCCCCCAAGGTGTTCGGTGTGACGGCCGTGGTCGGCGCGATCAACATCGTGCTGTTCACCCTGCTGGCGACGATCGCCGCCTTCATCTACAACGCTGCCGCCGCGATGTCCGGTGGAGTCGAGCTGACGCTGGGCGAACGCGACTGAGTTCGTGCTGGGCTGCGCTGGGGCCGTCTCCGTTCGCGGGGGCGGCCCCTTTCGCGTCAGATCACCGATGGCCGGATGATCGAGCGGTGTGAGGGCCGGATGCTCGAGCGGTTGTTCCGACGGTCGCTGCAACCTCTCTGGTGACGGTGCAACCGCCGCGGCGGTTGGCCGGTGACCACGGACGGTGTTCCGACCCCCATGGACCCATCGACCGCGGCGGTTGGCCGGTGACCACGGACGGTGTTCCGACCCCCATGGACCCATCGACCCGGCCCATCAGCCGGCGAGATTCAGCCGCTTGCCCAGGTGGATCGAGTGCGGGCTGTCGGCGTAGTGCCCGAACGCCGGAACATCCGTGTAGCCGCAGGACCGGTACAGCGCGACGGCCTCGGGCTGGGCGCCGCCGGTTTCCAGCACGATCCAACCGGCCCCGGCAGCGGCGGCCGTCTGCTCCAGATGAGCCAGCACGGTTCGGGCGTGCCCGCGGCCGCGGCTGGCCGGGACCACATACATCCGTTTCAGCTCCACCACCCGCTCCGGGTACCCGAGGGCCATCCTGGTGTCCTCGCTGAACCGCCAGCCGCCCATCGCCACCGGCCGGTTCGCCTCGTACAGGACGATGAAGTGCCCGTTCGGCGGGCTGAACTCGTCCCGGTCAACAGGGGTCCCGTCGGGGCCGCCGTAGCGGACCACGTATTCCTGCTGCACCTCGTCGATCAGCAGCTGGGCGTCGGTGTTGTGGTAGTCGACCTGGCGCAGGTCCCTCGAGATCACCGGACCATTCTGCGGCACCACGACGGCCCGCCCGATCGCACGGCCCGACGAAGCGGCTGGGGCAGACTGCGGCCATGACGAAGCCCGCGGACGAGCCCGAGATCACCATCGACGACCCGCCCAACATCCGTCCCGGACAAACCGAGCAAGGCGGACACGGCGGCAAGGCCACCCGCGGGCAGGAGTAGCGGTTGTACGACGAGCAGCACACCACCAAGAGCGAAACCGACTGAACGGCAGAACCTCTCGGTTCACCGTGGCCGTCAGGGGCAACCGGAAGCGACCTCGCCGGGCAGGGCCTTACGTACCGTGGTTCGCATGGCCCGAGGGAACGGTGCCGCACGGCGCTGGGCCCTCGTGGCCGCGTTGGTTGCGGTCCTCGCCGCACTGCCGGCTCTGGTCGGGGCGTGGCCGGCGGCGGATGACAACCGGTCCGCCGCCGAACTGCGCACGGCCGCATTGGACAGCGCCGACGTCCAATTCTCCGGATTCGCCGAATCGTCCGGTGGTCTCGCCTTGCCGGTCGCCGATCAGCTCAGCTCACTGGCCGACCTGTTCAGCGACCGGACCGAGATGCGGGTCTGGTGGCGCGGTCCCGCGGACAACCGCGTCGACGTGGTGACGGCCGGCGGCGAGACCGGGTTCTACCGGGACGCCCTCGGCACCTGGGAGTGGGAGTACGAGGCCGACCGCGCAACCCGGACCGAGGACGCGCCGTTGGCGCTGCCGACGCCACCCGACCTGTTGCCGAACGCCCTCGCGCACCGGTTGCTGTCCGAGGCGGAGCCCGATGAATTGTCGAGGATCGGCGCGGACCGCATCGCCGGCCGGGACGCCGTCGGACTCCAGCTCACACCGGCGGCCGCGGCGTCATCGGTGGACCGGGTCCAGATCTACGTCGACGCCGGGACCGGGCTGCCGCTCCGGGTGCAGGTCTACGGGAGGGGTGCGGAGAACCCGGCGCTCGACTCCCGGTTCGTCGATCTCGACCTCTCTGTGCCGACTGGCGGCAGCCTGACCACGTTCGACCCGCCGCCCGGCGCGGACGTGGAGATCGGAGACACCCTCGGCGTGCTGCAGAACGCCGGCAGCCAACTGTCGCCGGTCCCTCTTCCGGACACCTTGGCGGGTCTCCCGCGACGGACTCTCGAGGGGGCGCCGCCGGCCGTCGGGATCTACGGCCGCGGCGTCACCTTCCTGGCCGTCGTTCCGTTGCCGTACGGAGTTGCCAACGATCTCCGCCGTGCGGCCGCGCAGGACCCGAACGCCGTGACCGACGCCCTCGGCACCCGGTTGACCGCCGGCCCGCTGGGCATCCTGCTGGTGGCGGCCAGCGGCCGCACGCAGTCCGTCATCACCGGCACCGTCACCCTCGACGCACTGGCCCAGGCGGCAGCCGAACTGGAAGGCACCACATGACGACGGTGATCGCCACCCGCGGGCTCACCAAGAGCTACGGGCGGGTGCGCGCCGTCGACGGCATCGACCTCGACGTCCGGGCCGGCGACGTCTACGGCTTCCTCGGCGCCAACGGCTCGGGCAAGACGACCACGGTACGGATGCTGCTCGGGCTCGTGCTCGCGACCACCGGCGAGGTCGAGGTGCTCGGCGAGCGGATGCCGCGCGCTGGGCGGCAGGTGCTGCCGCGGGTCGGTGCGCTGATCGAGGGCCCCGCCGCGTACGGGCACCTGTCCGGGCGGGAGAACCTGGCGCTGCTCGACGCGTCGGGGCCGGGCGGTGGCCGGCGGACCCGCCGCCGGCGGATCGACGAGGTCCTCGACCAGGTCGGCCTGTCGGGCGTCGGCCGGCGACCGGTGAAGGCGTACTCACTGGGGATGCGGCAGCGGCTCGGCCTGGCCGGTGCGCTGCTCCGCAGTCCAGAGCTGCTGATCCTGGACGAACCGACGAACGGCCTGGACCCGCAGGGCATCGCCGAGGTTCGTCAGCTGTTGCTCGCGCTGAACCGCCGGGGCACAACGGTTTTCCTGTCCAGTCACCTGCTGGCCGAGGTCGAGCAGATGGCCACCCGGGTCGGTGTGCTGGACCGCGGCCGGCTGGTCCTGCAGGAGCAGCTCGCCGTGCTCACCGCGCCGACCGGCAGCACCGTCGTCATCTCCCCGGAGCCCGCGAAGGTGCAGGCGACGATGAACGGCCGGGTGATTTCCATCGACGGTCAGCGGCTCATCGTCCGGGGCGACGACCCGGCCGAGATCAACGCGCGGCTGGTCGGGGCCGGTGTCCCGGTCACCGGGCTGGCGCTGGAACGCCCGACGCTGGAGGCCGTCGTACTCGCCGCCGCCGGCGCGAGCACCGATCGGGTAGATGCCGCAGGGAGAGACCGGGTGGACGCCGCGAGCACCGACCGGGTGGACGCCTCCCGAACGGGGAGCGCGCGGTGATCGCCGTCGAGTTGCGCAAGCTGTTCCGCCGCCGCCGGACCTGGGCGACGATCGGCCTGCTCAACGCGCTGCCGATCATCGTCGCGGTGCTGCTGGCCGTCACCAATCTGGCGCCCCGACCCGGTCGGGGGCCGGCATTCCTCTCGGCCGTCCTCACCAACGGCGCGCTGTTCCCGCTCGCCGCACTGGCGATTGTGCTGCCGCTGTTCCTGCCGATCGCGATCGCCGTCGTCGCGGGTGATTCCATCGCCGGCGAGGCGCAGGCCGGCACCCTGCGGTACCTGCTCGCCAGGCCCGCCGGCCGGACGAGACTGCTTGTCGCGAAGCTCATCTCGGTGCTCGCGTTCGCGCTGGTCACCGTGCTGATCGTCGCCGCGGTCGGCTACCTGCTGGGCGTGACGTTGTTCGAGACCCAGCCGCTCGCCGGCACGTCGGTGTCCGGGACGACGCTCACCGCGCAGCAGCTGACCGTCCGGACCATCCTGGCCATCGGCTACGTCACGGTTTCCATGTGCGGGGTGGCCGCTTTTGCACTGTTCTTCTCGACCTTCACCGATTCGCCGCTCGGCGCGACGCTGGGTGCGCTCGCCGTGCTGATCGCGTCATCGCTGCTGCTCACCCTGGACGCCGCGTCCCCGATCGCGCCGTACCTGCCGACCCGGTACTGGCTCTCGTTCGTCGACTTCTTCCGCGACCCGATCCTCTGGCGGGACATCCTGCGCGGCATCGGCCTGCAGGCGGTCTACGTCGGAGTGCTGCTCGCGGCTGCCTGGGCCAACTTCACCACCAAGGACATCACCAGCTGAGCGCTCCTCAGCGCGCCGGGATCACCTTCGTCATCACGCAGTTGCCCTTGCCTTTCGGCCGCTGGTACTCGAAACCGAGCTCCTCGTACATGGTCCGGGTGGCGTTGTAGAGAAATGACGACGACGTCTTCTTGCCCGGCGGGAGGTCGTGCGGGTACGACTCGACCAGCCCACCACCCGCTGCCGAGATCAGCTCGAGAGCGCCGCGGACGGCCACCGAGGCCATCCCCTTGCGCCGGTACCGGCGGTCGACGAACAGGCAGGTGATCCGGAAGTCAGGCGGGCTCACGAGGCCCTTCTCCCATTCCTTACGGTGATGAATGTTGGGCAGTTCCTCGACCGTCCCGAACTGTGCCCACGCGACCGCTTCGTCACCATCGAAGACCACCGTCGCATGCGCGCGGCCCTGTTCGACGAGCTGTCGCTTGAATTCCCGGTGGCCCAGCTCCCGCCGTTCGGGGACATCCGGGTAGAGGTGGAACCAGGTGCACCAGCACCCGCCCCACACGCCGTTGTGCCGCTCGGCCAGGTCTGCGTACGCGTCCCAGGTCTTCGGACCCAGCGGCTCGATGCGGTAGCCGTCCACCATCACCTCGCCATCGTCCATAGAGGGAAATGTAGAAGCTGTACCGGACGATCTGCGTCCTTGATTTTGGAGTGTCACAACCGAACCGGCTGTCGTGTCGAAGGAGTGAAAAGGATCCTCGAGCAGGGAGATGACGATGAGAGTGTTGGTGGCGGGCGCGACAGGGGCGATCGGGCAGCAGTTGGTGCCGCGGCTGGTCCGGGCCGGATACGAGGTGCACGGGATGACGCGCAGCGAGACAGGGCAGGAGCTGCTCCGCGCGCTCGGGGCGGTCCCGGTGGTCGCCGACGCGCTCGATCCGGAGCAGGTCGCGGAGGCGGTCGGCCGGGCCAGGCCGGACCTCATCGTGCATCAGCTCACGGCGATCGGATCGGTCGATACCCGGCACATGGAAAGGGATTTCGCGGCCACCAACCGGCTGCGCACGGAGGGCACCGATCATCTGCTGTCCGCGGGGCAGGCGGTCGGGGTGGGGCGGTTCGTCGCCCAGAGCCACTTTCTCGCTTACGCCCGCACCGGGGGAGCGGTCAAAACCGAGGAGGACCCGTTCGACACCTCGCCGCCCCAACAGACCCGGAAGAACCTGGCGGCGATCCGCCATCTCGAGGAGGCTGTCCTGGGCGCCCGGTGGACGGAGGGGATCGTGCTGCGGTACGGCTCGTTCTACGGCCCCGGCACGTCGATCGCGCCCGGCGGGCAGCAGTCGGAGATGGTGCGGCAACGCAAGTTTCCGCTGGTCGGGAATGGCGCGGGTGTCTGGTCATTCATCCATGTCGCGGACGCCGCGGATGCCACGGTCGCGGCGATCGAGCACGGCCGGAGCGGGATCTACAACATCGTCGACGACGACCCGGCGCCGGTGGCCGAGTGGTTGCCGGGTCTGGCGCGGACCCTCGGCGCGAAGGAGCCGGTGCGGGTTCCCCGGTTCGTCGGCCGGCTGTTCGCGGGGGAGACCGGCGTCGTGATGATGACGGAGATCCGCGGCGCGTCCAACGCCAAGGCGAAGCGCGAGCTGGGGTGGCAACCCGCCCATCCCAGCTGGCGCGACGGATTCGCGGGCGCTGTGCGGAGCCCCGCGGTATGACGACTCGGGAAGTGCTGCTCGATGAGCTGCGGCCGGTGTCCTTCGCGATCGCCTACCGGATGCTCGGCAGCGTCTCGGAGGCCGAGGACATCGTGCAGGAGGCGCTGCTGCGGATCCACCAGGTGCTCGATGCCGGCGAGCGCATCGTCTCGCCGCGGGCGTTCGTCGCCACGGTCACCACCAGACTGGCCATCAACGAGTTGCGGTCCGCCCGCGCCCGTCGCGAGCGCTACGTGGGCCAGTGGCTGCCGGAGCCGATCATCACCGACGGCCGTGACGACCCGGCCCGGCACGCCGAGATCGCCGATTCGCTCTCGGTGGCGATGCTGGTGTTGCTGGAAAGCCTCTCGCCGGAGCAGCGGGCGGTGCTGCTGCTGCGTGACGTGTTCGACTACGGGTACCCGGAGATCGCCGGGATCGTCGGCAAGTCCGAGGACAACGTCCGGCAGTTGGCCACCCGCGCGAGGCGGCACGTCCAGCAGCGCCGGCCGCGTTTCACCAGCACGCGTGAGCAACGTGACGACCTCGCCTGCCGGTTCTTCGCGGCGGCGGAACGAGGTGACCTCACAGGTCTCGAGACGTTGCTCGCCCATGACGTCGAGCTGGCCGGTGATGGTGGCGGGAAGGTCCCGGCGCTCGCACAGTCCCTCCGCGGTCGGCATCGGGTCGCCCAGACGTTGATCGGCTGGATCCGTCTTGCGACGAGGGCACCGGGGGTGTCGATGCGCGCGGTCGAGGTCAACGGCGGTCCTGGTGCAATGTTCCTCGACGGGCAGCAGCGGCTGATGGCGGTGTGGGCACTGGACATCGCCGACGGGCAGGTCAACAGCATCAGTTCGGTGGTCAACCCGGACAAGCTGGCTCATCTCGGGCCGGTGGGCGATTTTGCCGCGGTGCTGCTGTCCGCTCGGTGACTCAGCCCTGCCGCAACCGGACGCAGTCCGCGTCGGTCAGCGGTGCCGGGGCACCGGCCTCCAGTTGGGCGAGCACCATCGCCTGCACCAGGGGTGCGCTCGGCAAGTCGCTGTGCCCGATGTCCGCGTCCGCGCACACGGACTGCACCGGCAGGTTGACCGCCCCGTCGAGCCGGGCGGTGTCCGGTGGGGTGACCGTCCGGTCCTGCGTCGTCCAGATCGACACCCAGGTGGGGCCGGCCGGTGTCTCGTCACCGCTGTTGAGCCGGCGGAGCACGTCGCTGTCGGTGGCCAACTGGCGGCAGGCTTCCGGGCAGGCGTCCACGGCCAGGGTGCCGGCCAGGTCCGCCAATGAGGTGCCGTGGTTGGGGGATCCGAGGGTGACGACCCGCCGGGTGACGTCCGCTCCGCCGTCGGCGACCCACAGCCGCGCGACGATGCCGCCGGCCGAATACCCGACCACGTCAACGCTTGTCGCGCCGGTCCGGGCCACTGCCTCCCGGGCCGCGGTACCGAGGACCTCGGCGGCCGCGTTCAAGTCCCCGGTTCCGTTGCCAGGCAGCTGGATGACCGTTGCGTCGCGACCGGTCTCGGTGAGTTTGCCGGCGAGGGTCTGCAGGGAGCCCGTCGAACCGCCGTATCCGGGCACCAGGAGCACCGGTCCCGGCCGGCTCTGGTCGACGGCCGCCGGCTCCGAGCCGCCGGTTCGCTGGACGACGAGGACCGTCCCGAGCACCAGCACCGCGGCGGTCAGCACCGCCAAGAGGGCGAGCACAAGCCTCCGGCGGGCGGGGGCGAGGGTGCGCAACACCCTCCCACTGTGCCTGCCACTCAGGCGGGGAAGATCGGATCCGCCGTGCAGCACTTCACAGCAGCCGACCCAGCGGGAAGAATGACTCAATGGTCCGAACTGCCCAGGACGCGCACGAGTATCCCGTTCCCGCCGATGTGCCGATGCGGCTGCTGCCGAAGGTCCGGGCTCTGCGCAGGTTCCACACCGGCACGGGCCTGATCAAGGACGCCGGTGGGCCGGTGACGATGGTCCGGTTCGGACCCGAGCGGATCGTCCCGCCGTTCGCGGTTGTCACCTCACCACAGGGTGCACGCGATGTGCTGGGCGGCTCCGACGGTGGTTTCGACAAGGAAGGCCTCATCCACGTCGAGACCCGTGCCTTGGGAGCGAACCTCTTCAACATGCCGCACGAGCCCTGGCTCACCCGTAAGCGTGTCCTGCAGCCGCTGTTCACCAAGCAGCATGTCGCCCGGTATGCGGGTCACATGTCCGCCGCTGCAGAAACCCTGGCCCGCGAATGGACCACTCGGCCGGAGATCGACCTGGACCGTGAATGCCGACGGCTGACCCTGCGGGTGATCGGCCGCTCGGTCTTCGGGCTCGACCTCGGCGAGCGGGCGGAGTCCCTGGGTCCTCCGCTGGAGCACGCCCTGCGTTTCGTCACTGGCAGGGCTATGCGCCCGGTGCGTGCGCCCCACTGGCTGCCGACCCCGCAACGACGGCAGTTCCGGTCATCATTGGCCGCGGTGGGCGCGGTCACCGATGAGGCCGTTGCCGCGGCGCGCGAGGATCCGGAACGGGATGCTCCGTTGATCCACCTGCTGATGAACACTCCGGATCCGCAGACCGGCCTGCCGTTGAGCGATCAGGCGATCGCCGATGAGCTGTTTGCGTTCGTGGTCGGCGGGCACGACACCACGGCAACGACGCTGGCGTACAGCTTGTGGGCCGTCGGCCGTGATCCGGCAATCCAGAGGCGTCTGGTCTCCGAGGTCGCCGACATCGGCGAGCGTGAACTGACCGTCGCCGACGTGCCGCGGTTGCCGCACACGATCCGGGTGATTCACGAGTCGCTGCGGCTCTGCCCGCCGGCGGCGGTGGTGACCCGGATGACGATGCGGGACGCCGTGGTCGATGGGTTCCGGATCCCGCAGGGGACGAATGTGCTGGTAGGGATCTACACCTTGCATCGCGACCCGGAACTGTGGGAGCAGCCCGAGGTTTTTGACCCAGAGCGTTTCACGCCGGAGCGCTCCGCGGGCCGCGACCGATGGCAGTACCTCCCGTTCGGCGGTGGCCCACGGACCTGCATCGGGGATCATTTCGCCATGCTCGAGGCAACGTTGGGACTGGCGACGATCGTGCGAGCCGCGGAGATCAGTGCACTGAACGACGATTTTCCGATCGACGTCCCGTTCACCACGACAGCCGCCGGTCCAGTGCCGGCGCGGCTGAGGGAGCGTCACACCGTCAGGGCGTGAAGATCTTCGCGTCGAGCCAGTCGAACATCCGCTGCTCGGTGAGCAGCCGCGCCAATGGCTGGCAGTGGTAGTTGGCGCCCTCCGCGGCGGTGAATCGGACCAGTTCGGTCTCACCCGGAATCAGCGAGTCGAGTTTCTCCGATTGGCCGGGCCAGAATTGTTCGTCCTCCGGGCTGGTGACCAACAGCGGGGTGGTGATGGACGCCGCAACGTCCGTGACGTTGTACTTGAGCACCTCGGCCATGGTGTCGTAGTAGCCGGTCTGGTTGTACGGCCGGGCCCGGAACGACCACGCAGACTTCCCGGCCCCGGGCATTTTCATGCCGAAGGCCATTTCCTTGTCGAATTTCTCGCGGTCTCCGTCGTGCAGGAGTTTGATCATGCTCTTGGGCATGTGATCGGTCCAGGACGTGGAAACGTCGACGACTCCGGGGTCCGCGATGGCGGCGGCGATGCGATGCTCGAACGCGAGGGAGCGCGGAACCCAGTATCCGGCCTGGCTGATTCCGTACAGGGCGATCTTCGCCGGGTCGACATCGGCGCGGGTCAGCAGGAAGTCGACCACCGGGGTGGTGACAGCCTCCCAGTCGAAGCGGAAGGGGATGTTGCGCTCGAACAGCAGCGACTGCTGTCCCGGCCCGTCGAACAGCAGGACGTTGTAGCCACGCTCGAGTGCGCCGGCGGCCCCGCTGCCCCACAGGTTGCTGAGCGACCCGTCACTGCCGTTGATCATGATCAGCGTCGGCCGGGCCGACGACGCGCCGTTGGGGGAGAAGAAGAAGCCGGGGAGTGTCGTTTCCTCATAAGGAATGTCGACGGCCTCGGCCGGGTAGGGCGCGTTCCGGACGAACCCGTCCCACGCTGCCCGGTGTTCACGGAACGTGGGTAGCAGCGGGTCGTGGCTCTTGAGCCCGTCGACCGCATTCACCGCGATGGCGAAGTAGTTGGCCGACCGCAAATAGGCGTCCGCGGCACTCTGCCGTCGACCCCCCGCGGCGCAGGAGTCCGCGATCGCCACCACCCGGCGGCCCAGCGCGACCCAACCGTCGAACCACTTCTGATGGTCGCCGTCGCTGACCTCCGCGATGGTCGCCAGCACCTCACCCGGCTCGGCGCCGCCGTGGACGGCCATGCCCAGCACGATCCGTACCTCGAAGTCCCAGTCCGATTTGTAGAAGCCCGCGCTGAACGCCTGATGCGGGTGGGCGAAGAAGGGTGCTGGGCTCATGCAGTTCTCCTCACGCGTCGAATTGTCGGCGCTGCTGGGCAAACCGCAGCAAGACACGCCGACGCCAAGCCGGTCCTGGTAGGTGTTCCGCGTTTAGCCTCGGGAACCGATGAGCGTGACGGAACGAGTCCAATCCATCGACGCCGCCCGATCTCCACGGAAGGCGACGGCGGTTTTTGCTGTGCTGGCTCTTGTCGGGGCAACTCTGGTGGGGATCAGCCTGGTGGTTCCCCGAGTTCTGCCGTGGGAGTTCATCACCGATCCGGCGTCCCCGGTGGTGGGGTTCATCGACGTCCGCGCCGAGGCGAACCTCCACACCTGGTTCAACGTCGCCGTGTTGGTGGTCGGCTCCTTGATCCACGCCTGCACCGGTGTTCTCGCCCGTCGATCCGGCTCGCCGTGGTGGCCGTGGGCGGTGATCTCGGCGCTGCTGGCGGTGCTGTCGCTCGACGACCTCGCGTCGCTGCACGAACAACTCGAACCGGTGGGGCGGGCGCTGGGCGGGGCAGGCGCGTTCCATTTCGCGTGGTTGGTCCCCGGACTGGTGCTGGCCGCCGGATTTTTGGCCGCGGCCATCACAGCGGTACGACGGTTGCCAAGGCCGGCACATCTCTGGGTCATCGGCGGCGTGGCCACCCTGTTGACAGCGGCGGTCGGCTTCGAAGCCCTGGGCGGCCTGGTACTCAGTTCGATCGGCGACGGGCCGGAATACATCCTGCTCTCGCATCTGGAGGAGTTCGCGGAAACCTGCGCGGCCGCCATGCTGCTCGCCGCAGCCGTGTCGGCATTGACGGTCCGTGCGGGCGTGAGGGGTGCGGTGGAGGTCGCCTACGTCGGCGTTCCGGCGAAGGGCGAGGTCACGAGACCTGCCAGCTCACCGCGTTCTCCGGCCGGTAGACGCAATAGCTACCGGTCCTGACCGACTTCTCCAGGTGCAGGCCAAGTTCCGGGTGCACGGCGGTGACCGAACGGATCGTCGATCGGATCCGCTGGGTGACGGCCGATCGCGCCCGCTCCGCCGACCCGCCTACGCGTCGCGCCCGTCCGCCGAGACCCAGGGCCGCGGTGAGATGGTCGACCAAAGCATCCATCTCGGCCCGGGCGCGATCGGCACGGACGGGATCGCCGTCCGCCTCCGCAGCGTCGATGTCCTCCTGCAGGTCTCGGATGCGCTGCTCGTAGCTGCGTCGGGCCTGCTGGTCGATCGCCTCACCGGAGCTGGGTTGTTCGACCACTGCATTCATCAATTCTGTGCAATGAATTTCCCGCCCGGCCGCGGATATCAACCGGACGACGTCTGTCAGGCCCTTCGACGATTTCAGATGTGCGCCCCGGCCTGCGAACTGCACCTCCCAGAACTGACCCCGATCGATCAGCCGCGCCGGGTGGTCGATCGACGTGGGAGCCACCGGGGCGGTCGCAGCAGGATCGCCGGCCAGCAGGCCGCGGAGCTCGCGGCGGGTGATCGCGATGGCTTCCCGCCGGGTCAGTGGGGTCGCGAGGGATGCGGGCAGCACGGTCATCGCGTCCATCGCGGCGTTGGTCGGGCCGACCTGCGGCAGCGACAGGGCCGTCGCGGCAAGGGGTTTCCAACAGTCGTTGCGAACGGCATGTAGCAGGTCCGCGGTCGTCAGCAGCGCCCCGCGCACCTCGGCGGCCCCGCCACGGGTGATGAGGTCGTCGAAGAGCTCCGTCAACGCCGCCGCCGCCGACCGGTGGTGCCCGGACCGGGTCCGGGCCCAGGCAAGCGCCCTCAGATTGACCGCAACCCCGGCGGGATACTCGATGTGGCGCGCCGCATCCAGCGCCGACGTCACCGCCTCGATCCCGCTTGCAGCATCCCGACGCAGTTCGAGCTGCGCGAGGATGGACCGCGCCCACACCTCGTTCACCGGGGACCCGAGCGCCACGGACTCCGAGCGGGCCGCCTCCGCCAGTGCGAAGGCCGCCGGGAGATCCCCGGCGTCCGCGATCAGCTGGGCCCGGTTGACGTCGGCCTCCAGTGCGAGCGCCATCAGACCACCGGCACGGGCCCGGCCGGCGACGGCGCCGAACAGCTCGAGCGACGCCGTCGAGTCGTCCAGAGCCCTTGCGGCGTAGGCCATCACCCGTCGGAGAGTGATCGGCGCGGTGGACGACGAGCCCGCCCACGCCAATGCCGCAGACGCCATTTCCCAGGCGCCGCGGGTGTCGCCGGTCAGGAAGCGTGCTGTCGCCGCCGTTGCGGTCGCGTCGGATTCCACGGCGGTGTGGCGGCCGCCCCAGCGGCGCAGCGCGGTGTCGCACAGCGCCGCGATCTCGGCGGTGTGACCCTGGTGCACGACACCCCAGAACAGGGCGCAGAGCCGCAGCCCGCGCTCACCGTCGTCGTCGTGTGCCAGGCTCCAGCGCAGCGATGCGGCTGCGGTGTCGTACAACCCGAACAGATGGCCGAAGGCATGCCGATCCCAGCGTCGGGCGGCGGCAAGGTGGTTCTCTGCGTCCGAGGCGACATGGTTTGCCAATAGGCCACACGCCTGGTCCCACAGCCCCTGACCGGTGAGCCGGCTGCGCGCGTACATCCGCATCGTCTCGAGCAGCCGGAACTGGGTCGTTGCTGCCAACCGGTCGACCATCAGCAGGGACGAGTCCACCAGCAGGCCCAACCCGCGTTCGACCCCCCGTCGATCCAGGCCGGCGTCGGCGGCCACCGCTGCGGCCAGATCGGCGGTGAACGGGCCGGCGAAGACGCCAAGGCGGTCGAAAAGGGCAGCGGCGTCCGATGGCAGCAGCCTGTAGGACCAGTCGACGGTCTCCGACAGACTGCGGTGCCGCCGGTGCCCGCGGAACCGTGGCCGCTGCAGGAGCTCCATGCCGTCGTCCAGATGGTCAAGAATGTCGGCCGGCAGCATGGTCCGGGTTTGCGCGGCCGCCAGTTCCAGCGCCAGCGGCACCCCGTCCAGCCGCCTGCAGAGCTGCGCCACAGCCTCCAGCTGTTCCTCGTCAACGGCGGCTCCGGCGTCCCTGACCCGGTCGAGGAACAACCGGACCGCGTCGTTCTCTCGGTCCGCCGTGCCGGGGGGCGGTACGCCGAGCGGACCGAGCATCACCAGCGACTCACCGGGTACGTCCAACGGCGACCTGCTGGTGGCCAGGATCCTGGGCGACTCGCAGGCCGCCAGCAGTTCGGCGACCGCGTCGGCCGCTGCGGCGGTGACGTGCTCACAGTTGTCGACGACGACCAGCGCCGGCTGCTCCGACGGCGCATTGATCAGCGCGTCGAAGGAGTTGAATCCGAGTTGGGCTGCGATCGCCCCGGCGACGTCCTCCGCGGCGTCTACCCTGCTGAGATCGATGGTGTGGGAGCCCATCGGGTACCCCGAGCCGGTCTCTCGGGCGACGGTCAGCGCCAATGTCGTCTTGCCGATCCCGGCGGGGCCGATCACCGTCACCAGCCGGCGGTCCTGCAGGCGGGTGATCACCTCGGTCACCTCGGCGTTCCGGCCGATCAGCTCCACTGCCATCACCACATCGGGTTCGGACTGGCCCTCACATCGTGAGACCGAACCTAACGCCTCCCCGGTATCGCATCAATCGCCCAGAACCACAGACAAGGACCGGGAGCCCACCATGCCGATGTACCGCGACAACCTGCCTCAACTCGATGCCGGCGTCTTCCTGACCGACGGCGGCCTGGAGACGACGCTCGTCTTCCTCGACGGATTCGACCTGCCGGATTTCGCGGCCTTCCCGCTGGTCGAAGACGCTCGCGGCCGTGAAGCACTGCACCGCTACTTCGATGCGTACGCCGACATCGCGGTCCGCGACCGGGTGGGGATCGTGCTCGAGACGCCGACCTGGCGAGCCAGCCCGGACTGGGCCGCCCGTCTGAGATACACCGACCAATCCCTCGATGCGGTCAACCGTGCCGCGGTCTCCCTGCTTGCCGACGTCCGGGCCCGGCACGAGAACCCTTTCACCCCGGTGGTGATCAGCGGACAGGTCGGCCCGCGGGGTGACGGCTATCAGGTCGGGGAGACGATGACAGCCGAGGAGGCGCGCGCCTACCACGCCGTGCAGCTGCGCTCCTTCGCCGAGACCGATACCGATCTCGTCACGGCGATCACGATGACCTACGCCGAAGAGGCCATCGGTGTGACCCGGGCTGCTGCGGCACTCGACCTTCCGGTCGTCGTCTCGTTCACGGTGGAGACCGACGGCAGGCTGCCATCCGGTCAGTCGCTCGGTGAGGCCATCGTGGCGGTCGACGCCGCAACGGACGCCTATCCGGCGTATTACATGATCAACTGTGCGCATCCCAGCCACTTCCATCACGTCCTTGAAGATGCGCCGGCATGGACCAATCGGCTGGGTGGAGTCCGGGCCAACGCGTCGACGCTGAGCCACGCCGAACTCGACGAGTCGGAGACGCTGGACATCGGTGACCCGGTCGACCTGGCCGACAGGTATCGGGGCCTGCGCTCCGCCGTCCCCACCTTGCGGGTCTTCGGCGGCTGCTGCGGCACCGACCACCGGCACATCGACGCGATCAGCCGGCAGGTATCCCGGTAGCAGGTATCGGGCTAGCAGCACAGCGCCTCTTCGTGCACACAGCAGCCTGCCGAGGGGGATCACCGTGGAACAACCGCTCAACCGCAAGACCATCGCCGAGATCGGCGTCATTCCCGCCGAAGGGGAGCGCGAACGCGTGCGGGCCGACCTGCTCGGCGTCAGTCTCGACCGGGGGACCGAACTGGTCGTCGAGCACGACGGCCGCCGCGCGCACGTCTGGGCCGACCTCGACGCCGACGGCATCGACGTCCTGCACCCCTTCCCCGCGCCGAAGCCCGTCGGGGTCAGCGTGGAGACCATCGGCGAGCACCTCGACGTGCGCGAGCTCGAGGGTGTACGGCCGCGCGGCATCGAGACGTCCTTGCTGCCGGCCAAAGCGGCCAGGACGCATCGGTTGCGGCCGAGCAAGGGTGAGGACAGGGACAAGGGCGGGACCATCTTCGACAGTGACGATCGGTACCTGTTCCAGGACACCACCTTCCCGTGGCGGATCGTGGGCAAGGTCCGGACGGCCGGCGGCTGGGGGTCCGGGACGGTGATCGGGCCGCGGCACATTCTCACCGCCAGCCACGTCGTGAACTGGAACGCCGACGGGCGCGGCAACGTCGGCTGGATCTCGTTCACACCGTCCTATTTCGACGGTCGCGGACGCTGGGGCGAAATCGCCGTGCAGGAGATCGTCTTCTGGCAGCAGGCGCCCGGCTCGCTGACCGATCCGCAGACCGCCCTGGATTATGTGGTGCTGGTGACCGAGCAGCGGATCGGCGACAGCATCGGGTATGCCGGTTTCCGCACTTACGACGACGACTGGAATGGCGGTGACTTCTGGCAATACACCGGTTACCCGGGCGAGCTGAGCAGCGGCGAGCGGCCGGCGTTCCAGGGCGACGCGGTGATCTCCACGAAGCAGGACTTCACCGTTGACGGCGTCGACGGATCCGTCCTCGGCCACTTCAACGAGTTCACTCCCGGCCAGTCCGGCGGATCGGTGTGGGGCTGGTGGGCCGACGAGCCATGGCCGCGGGTCGTCGGTGTCGGCAGCACGATCGGCAGCACCGCCGTGCAGTCGCCGACCGGCAGCACCGTCGGCGACAACGAGTACGGCGGCGGACCGGGCCTCAGCTCGATCATCTCCTGGGCGCGCGCGAACCGGCCGTGACGGTCGTCAGTCGCTCAATCTGACCCACAGGTAGAAGACGATCAGCGCCGTCATGAACACCGGTGTGACCACGATCCAGAACCAGCTGACCTCCAGTCCCCCGACCAGCTTGAGGAACAGGCCGGTGGCCAACAGCAAGGCGAACATCACCGCCCCAACGGTGTAGGCCAGCCGGCGGTGGTGGGGCGGAATGTGACCAGATCTCCGGTTTGTCACTGTCTACTCCGGGTTCTGTTGTCGGCAACGCAGGGTCCGTCTGGCACCGACGGGCAACCGACCGTAGCCCACGGGCACAAAGCTGACCGGCAGCAAGGTCTTTGGTCTCTACACCGCACCGGCCGCCAGCCCTAACGTGTGGTCAGGGAGCGATCATGACAATGCGCATCGATCATCACACGCACGGCCCCAACCGCGGTCCGGGACGCTATTCCGAGGACGGTCTGCGCTGGTGGGACGGCCGGCACGGTCACTGGTTCGCCGTCGGCCCGGAGTTCGACACCCTGGAGATCGAGCTCGAGGACGTCGGCGACGTGACCTGGGTGAACAGCGTGCTGATGACGCTGACGTCACAGTCGGGCAGTGCGACCTACCGTTTCGTCGGCGTCGCCCGCAGTGACGACCCGCGCTGGCCGACTTACCGGGTCACCGGTGGCACTTTCGTCTCGCCGCGGTCGTTCAAGGACGACCTGCCCCCGCAGGAAGACTGGGCACCCGGGATGACGAAGAGCCTGCTGGTGCTGCGCGATGAACTGGTTGAGGAGGGGTGGCTGCTCGGTGGACACGGGGAGGCGCCGTGGTCCGACCGGTACACCAGGCCCTGTATCGATGCTCCGCCCGCTCACAGCCCGACCCGCCATCACCGCACCAGCGCCCGGCATCTGTGGTGACCCAGGCGTGGCACCACCGCTTGCGGAAGACCTCCAGATTCTGCGGAGTGCGGCGGGCTCCTGGATCGACAACGACGACGGGATAGCAGCGGTCGAGCGACTTCGGGCCAATGACGCCGCGCGCTGGACCGAGCTCTACCCGAACGAGACCGCCGCGTCCAAGTGAGCGCTGTCGTCGACTCGACGATCCTGGTCGACTTCCTGCGCGGTAACCGGCGGCAGTCGAGCAGGAGATCGCGGAACATGCCGGAGGACTGGCTCGCCGGTGGCTCCCCCAGCCATCATCACACCATCGGTGCCTCGGACTTCGCCGTCGCGGCAACCGCACTGGTCGTGGGGCTCGGCTCCTGACCCGCAATGTGAAGCACTTCCCGATGTTCTCCGACCTGAAGTCGCCCTATGGAGACCACCACAAGTAGAACCGTCCGCTGAGGTCCGTCGGGCGAAAGCCGCACGGCAGTGACGTGACAGTGAGGTGGAAGCGCCCCCCGCGATCATCGGTCCGTTGACCGATGCGGAGGGCGAGATGAACGAAAAACTGAGCAGCACAACAGTTGTCGAGATGGTGACTGTCCGTCCGGCGGTTCTGGCGACGACAGAGCGGACAACCCGTGGCCGGGACCGGCCGACGGCTGGGTGGTCGCGGATTGCCGCGGTCGGGATCGGCACCTTCGCCGTCAGCACCGACCTGTTCGTGGTCGCCGGATTGCTCGGGGGACTCGCGGCTGACCTCGGTGTCACCGTCGGTGTCGCAGGGTTGGTCGTCACCGCGTTCGCCCTGGCCTACGCGGTCGGTGCCCCGCTGCTGGGCGCCGTGCTCGGCGGCCGGGATCAGCGGCCGGTGTTGATAGCCGCCCTGGCGGCGTTCGGTGTGTGCGCCGTGTCGTCCGCGTTGGCGCCGTCGATGACAGTGCTGTTGGCGGCCCGGTTGCTGGGTGGTCTCGCGGCATCGGTGTACGGGCCGGCGGGTGCAGCGGCCGCTATCGCGACCTACCCGCCGACCCACCACGGGCGTGCGCTGGGCGGGCTGCAGGCGTCGTCGTCGATCGCCATGATCGTTGGCGCGCCGGTCGGGCTGGTGCTGGCGGCGACGGTGTCCTGGCGGGCGGCGTTCGCCCTGGTCGCGCTGCTGACCGCGGTGGCGATCGTCGGTCTGCTGCGCACTGATGTCGGCGCGGCCACGCTGACCGCCTCCACAGCCCGCGAGCGACTCCGCCCTTTGCGGTCCCGCGTTGTCCTCGGCGTGCTCGGCGCGACGTTCCTGATGATGGCCGCCTCCAACAGCATGTACAGCTACCTCGGCGTGCGCATCGGTGCCGCCGCAGGCCCGTTGGGACTGTGGGCGTTCATCGCGGGTTCGGGGTCGGCGGCGTGCTCGGGACCTGGTGCGGCGGGTCGGCAGCCGACCGGTGGGGCGGTCCGCGGGTAGTGCTGGTGGCCGCGGCGCTCCAGACCCTTGTCCTATCTGTGCTACTCGTCGGCAGTGTGGCACCGGCGGTGGAGCTGGCCATCGCGGTGAGCTGGGGTTTCGCCGGCTGGGCGCTGGTGACCGGTCAGCAGCACCGCCTGGCCGGGCTCGGATCCCGCTCCGCGTCATTCGTGCTGGCCCTGAACAGCTCGGCGATTCAGTTCGGTTTCGGGGTGGGCGCACTGCTCGGCGGCCTGGTGATCGACACGGCGGGGGCCGGTGCGGTGTCGGTGCTGGCGCTGGGCCTCGGGTGCGCCGGGGTGCTGGTGCTCGCGAGCGGCGTGCGGGCGGTCCGGCCATGACGGGCAGAGCGTCGACACCCGGAGCCGTGACCGACCCAGGCGCCGCCGTCCCGGAGATCGCCGCGCTGGGCACGATCCTCGGAGTCTGGGCCCATCCCGACGACGAGGCCTACCTGTCCGGCGGTCTGATGGCGCTCGCCCGCGATGCCGGATCCCGGGTGGTGTGCGTGACGGCCACCCGGGGCGAGCTCGGCACGCCCGACCCGGACAGCTGGCCGGACCGGCTGGCCGCCGAGCGCACCGCCGAGTTGGGGCGCTGCCTGGAGATTCTCGGCGTCACCGAGCACCACTGGCTCGGCTACCGGGACGGTGGGTGCGCGGCGGCGGAGCCACCGGTCGATCGGCTGGCCGAGATCATCGACCAGGTCGACCCGGACACGGTCCTGACGTTCGGGCCGGACGGCATCACCGGTCACCCCGATCACCGCGCCGTCGGTGCCTGGACGCTCGCGGCGTTCGACCGAGCAGCCCGGCCGGAGACCCGGCTGCTGCAGTCGGCCGTCCCGGCGCGACGGATCCCGCGGTGGGCGGCGATCGACGACAGCCTCGGGGTATATCTGCCCGGCTACCCGGTTCCGGTGCCCGACGACCGGTTGGCGCTCGACCTGGTCCTCGACCCCGACACCGCCGCCCGCAAGGTCCGCGCGCTGGCCGCGCAGCGGACCCAGACCGCCGGGCTGATCAACGCTCTCGGGCTGGACTGCTACACCGAGTGGATCCTCGACGAGACGTTCGTCGAGTGGCGGTGACCCCCGCGCACCATCACGCCAGGCGTAGCGCCCGGTCGATGGCCCGCCGCGCGGTGTCCAGCAGCTCGTCCCGCTTCGAGACCGGTTCGCTGGCGTCGAATCTCGGTGCGTGAGCACGTGCGCGGGTATCGGCCGGCGCGTCGGGCGCCCGGTCGGCGGCGTCATCCAGCTGCGCCGCCGTCTCGTCGTCACCCAGTCGCCGCAGCAGTTCGGCCAGATTCCGCAGAGTCACCCACAGGTGGGTCCAGTTTCCGGTGCGGGCGAAGTAGTCGATCACGTCCCGATACCCGGCGAGAGCCTCCCGGACGCGCCCGCCGTTGACCTGCGCTGCGAGCAGGCCGACCGTGGCGACGCCCACCAGAAACGTCGACCCGGCGCTGCGGGCCAACTCGATCGCCTGCACGTAGTGCGGGACCGCGCCATCCTGGTGACCCGCGAACGCCTCGATCTCCCCGGCAACATAAGCGTCCCACGAGCGCATCGACGGCGACGCACCGGTGGTGCTGATCCGCCGATGCCGGTTCCTGGCCTGCTCGATGTCACCCGAGTAGGCGTATGACAGCGCTGCCAGGCCATCGTTCTCGCGGGGCCGGCGGGACAGTGCGGCGGCCGCGGTCGAGCGTTCGGCGGCCTCGCGGTGGTCGCCGCGCGCCAGCGCTGCCACCGACAGGGCCATCAGGCAATACCACGCCCCGACGGTGTCCGTGGCACGCTCGAGGCCGCGGCCGGCCAGCATGGCCGCTCGGGCGTAATCGCCGCCGTGATACACCGCCTCTGCCGCCGTGCCGAGTACCGCGGCCTCCAGCGGGTGCCCGGCAAGGGTGGCGTCATCGACGAGTTCCGTTGCCCAGCCCCTGATCTCGATCAGGTCACGGTAGGCGATCGCGTCGAACAGCGGGATCACCATCATCGCTGCCTCGTCGAGCAGGGCGCGGTCACGGGCGAGACGCCAGGCGGCACGCAGGTTCGGCAATTCGCGTCGCAGGACGGCGTCGGCTTCGGGCTCTCCTTCGGTGGACATGGTGTCGCCGATCCAGCCGGTCAGCTCGACCGCCCAGCGCAGGAACCGACGTGCCGCGGCATCGTCCTCTCCGGTGGCGGCCAACCGGTCAAGGCCGAAGGCCCGCAGCGTTTCGAGCATCCGATATCTGGTGCCGCCCTCGAAGCCGGCGATGATCATCGAGGCGTCGACCAGTCGGGCAAGGATGTCGACGGGCTCCCGGTCCGGGGCCAGCTCGATGGCGAACCGTTCGGCGGTGTCCACGTCGACGCCGTTGACGAACACCGCCAGTTGCCGGAATACCCGCTGCTCGTCCCCGGTGAGGAGTTGGTAGGACCACTCGATGGTCGCGCGGAGTGTCCGGTGCCGTGCGTCGCCGGTGGGTCGGGCCCCGCCGACCAGGTCCAGCGAACGGTCGAGCCGCCGGTGCAGGTCGGCGAGCGAGAAGGTGGACAACCGGCCGGCCGCGAGTTCGATGGCCAGCGGCATCCCGTCGAGCCGGCGGACGATGTCGGCGACCGTCGGCAGTTCGGCCGCGACCGGCCGCGCGCCGGGACGGACCCGGGCGGCCCGTTCCAGGAACACCGCGACGGACGGAACACGCGCGATGTCCGGTTCGGAATCCGGGAGCGGCAGCGGCGTCAACCGGAAGGCGTACTCGGCCGGCAGAGCGAGCGGTTCCCGGCTGGTGGCCAGCACGGTGAGCCGAGGGCAGACGGCGAGCACGGCGTCGACGGTGTCGCGGACCGCGTCCAGCAGGTGCTCGCAGTTGTCGATCAGCAGGATCGCCTCACGATCGCCCAGGACGGCCAAACACGCTGCCAGCACGTCACCCTGCATGACGTTCAGGTTCAACGCCGCCGCCAGCGCATGCGGGATGGCGGTCGGGTCGGTGACGGGCGCCAGCAGCACGGTTGTCGTCCCGGCGTGGCCGGGGTCCCGGTGCGCGGCCTCCAGACCGAGCCGGGTCTTGCCCACCCCGCCGGGACCGACGATGGTCACCAACCGCTCGCACCCAAGTAGCCCGTGCAGCTGCGCCAGCTCGGATTCCCGGCCGATGATCCGGGTCGCCGGCCGAGCGGTCCTCTCCGGTGCAGATGAACCGGGACCGGTTGCGCCGCCGGCGATGTCGCGCTCCAGTTGGCTGAGCGCCGATGACGGATCGAGACCGGTCTCCTCAGCCAACCGCTGCCGATAATCGCGCCCCTCCCGGAGTGCGTCCGCCGGCCGCCCCACTCCAGCGAGGGCGCGCATCAGCAGCAGCACCGCTGGTTCCCGCAGCGGGTCCTCGGTCAGCGACTCGACCGCGAGGGTGAGAACCTCGTCGGACAGGCCGGCTGCGATGCCGTTGGCGATCAGTGCGTCGGTGACGTCCCGGTGCAGCTGCGCCCACTCGACGACCGCGTTCCCGATCGGCAGGAAATCGGTCAGGTCGGCGAGGGCCCTTCCACGCCAGAGTGCGTCGGCCTGCCGGAGCACGGCGAACGCAGCCGCCGGGTCCCGCTCGGATCGGCCACGGGTCAACAACGCACGCGCCTCGGCAAGGTCGAGCTCCTCGGCGCCGAGCTCCAACCGGTACCCGCCGGGCTGGGTCTGCAACCGGGCGGCGGCCCCACCGAGCTGCCCGCGCAGTCGAAAAACGTGGCTCTGCAACGCCTGTCGTCCCGACTCCGAGGCCTCCGAGGGCCACAGTGCGTCGACGAGGGAATCGACGGTGACGGTTCGTCCCTGCGCAATCGCCAGCAGGGTCAACATCGCGCGCCGCTTGGACCCGCGGACGTCGACCGGCTCGCCGTCGATCGTCAACCGGAGTGGGCCGAGCACGTCGACCCGCACCAGCGGCCCGCTGCCTGCCATCGCGCACCTCCCAGGCACACAGAATGCCCGCTGGCGCCGCACTCCGGAAACGGGCGCGCGTGGTTCGCCGGCGGTCAGTGCTGCGTGCAAGCGACGTGACAGGGCGCGGAAGCGGGGCGGAAGGGCCGGGGCGTTGTCTTGCCCCCGTCGCCGGCAACACCGCCGGCCGGAATGAAAGGAGTCCGGATGGACACCGCAAAGCTGACGGAGTTTCTCGGAAAGTTCGTGGGAGACATGGGGGCAACCGGGTCGGCCGGCTCGGTCGCCATCGGGCATCGGCTCGGTCTGTATTCGGCCCTGGCCGAAGGACCGGCCACGGCCGAGCAGTTCGCCGCCCGCACCGGACTTCACCACCGCTACCTGGCCGAATGGCTGCGGCTGCAGGCCGCCAGCGGTTACGCCACCTACGACGCGGCGACCGAACAGTTCTTCCTCACGCCGGAGCAGGCGTTCTGCCTGGCCGACCCGAACGGACCGAACCTGCCGGCCGCCTTCGTCACGGCCATCGGATACCTGCGGGCAGAGCCGAAACTCACCGAGGCCTTCCGCACCGGTGAGGGTGTGGCCTGGCACGAGCATGACGAGGACGTCTTCACCGGCTGCGATGCGTTCTACCGGCCCGGTTATGTTGCCGAGCTGGTGCCCACCTGGATCCCCGCGCTCGAGGGTGTCGAGGCGAAGCTGGCGGCTGGCGGCACGGTAGCCGACATTGGATGCGGGCTGGGATCGACGTCGGTGCTGCTCGCGCAGGCGTACCCAGCCGCGACGGTGGTGGGGTCGGACTACCACTCGGAGTCCATCGATCTGGCCCGGAAGAAGGCCGCGGAGGCAGGAGTCAGTGACCGGGTCAGCTTCGAGGTCGCTGCCGCCGACACCTTCAGCGGTGCCGGGTACGACCTGGTGACGACGTTCGACGCGCTGCACGACATGGGCGACCCGGTGGCCGCCGCCCGCCGGGTCCGAGAGGCGCTCGCACCGGACGGGACCTGGCTGCTCGTCGAGCCGGCCGCGTCCGACCGGGTGGAGGAGAACTTCAACCCGGTGGGCCGGCTGTACTACGCCGGGTCGATGTTCCTGTGCGTGCCGAATGCGCTGTCCCAAGCCGGTGGTCAGGCGCTCGGCGCGCAGGCCGGGGAAGCCGCGATCCGCCGAGTGACGGAGCAGGCGGGATTCACCCGGTTCCGCAGGGCCGCGCAGACCCCGTTCAACGTGGTGTACGAGGTCCGGCCGTAGATCTCCGGCGGCAGTAGTTCTCTGGCGGCGGTCGTGCCTGGTTTGCGCGGCCGCCGCTTTCTATCCGGGTCGGTGTCCGGTGACGCAGATGCTCGATTCGTCCGGCGCGCGGTGCACGCTCGCCTCGTATCCGTGGGCTTCGCGTCGCCGTGGTCAACGGCCCGGCGATGTCGCGGCTGCTCGTCGGGTCGCCGGGACCGTAGCCGTAGAACAGGAACACTCGGCCTCGGGGTGCGAGCAGCTCGTCGATCCGCCGCCATTCTTCGGTGGCGGGGCCGGTCCAGAACAGGTTGACGTTCATCGCGACGACGGTGTCGAATCTCGGGCCGGTGTGCTGGTAGCCGGCCAGGTCTGTGGTGTGGAACTGCGCTCGACCCGCGGTGATGTGTTCTTTGTTGCGTTTCGTGGCCCGGTCGATGGCGGTCTTCGATCGATCAATCCCTACGACGACCCCGCCGACGAGCCGGTCCGCGATGAGCCCCGCCGCGACGCCCGGCCCGCAGCCCACCTCGAGGATGAGGTGGTCGGGCCGGACGTCGAGGCGATCGACCGCCCAGGTCAGCCGGTCGGGGGTCGTCTTACCTGGCACTGGGTTGCTGATCAGGTGGTTGGCTCGACCGCGTTCGGGTCCATCCACATGACCTCGAACAGGTGGCCGTTCGGGTCGGCGAAGCTGCGGGCGTACATATAGCCCTCGTCCATCGGCTCGTTCGACGGGCCGGCGCCGGCGGCGATGGCCTTGTCGACCAGCTCGTCGACGGCCTCCCGGCTGTCAGCGGACAGCGCGATGATCGCCTCCGTGCTGGTGGTGGCGTCGGCGAGGTCCTTCTTGGTGAAGGTCTTGAAGAACGGTTCGACCAGCAGCATCAGGTAGATCGTGTCGCTGATGACGATGCAGGAGGCCTTGTCGTCGGTGAACTGTTGGTTGATCGTGTAGCCGAGCTCGGTGAAGAATTGCTTCGACTTGTCCAGATCCTTGACGGGCAGGTTCACGAAGATCATGGTCGGCACGGCTGTCTCCTCCGGGTTCGGGTGGCGGTCGGCGCTCTCTGTGGTGGGCGTCGAGAGGTTGGACGGCGGTGCTTCGCCGGACTCATCGGTCTTGGGCCTGGTTGTGCTTGGCGCTCGCGGTTTGGGCTGGCGGGAGCCGGTGGGGTAGCCTGGATGACCGCGGCACCCGTCGGATTCCGTCCGATTTCGGTGTCGCGGTGGTGTGTTCGCGGGCCTATAGCTCAGACGGTTAGAGCGCTTCCCTGATAAGGAAGAGGTCGGAGGTTCAAGTCCTCCTAGGCCCACGGTTGTGGTCGCTGATGCCCGCCAGGGACGGCTGCAGTACGGTCGGTGTCAGTGCTCGATCGCTGCATTTCGACTGGATGGTGCTGATGAAGAAGATCTTGGTGCTCCTGGCGGCAGCCGGGGCAGCCGCCGCCCTCGTCCAGCGGCGCCGACAGGCAGCGGCCGCCGAGGCGGCCCTGTGGGACGAAGCCACCCGCACCCCGACGACGCCGGTAGCACCGACCGGGACACCGGCCACCTCGTAGTCTTGCTCGTTCGGACCGGCTCGCTCGGTCCGCTCGGGGACGTAGCTCAATTGGCAGAGCACCGCCTTTGCAAGGCGGGGGTTGAGAGTTCGATTCTCTTCGTCTCCACAGGCTAGAAGTGCTGGTCGTTCTATGACGGTGCTCTTCAGCAGAATCTGCCATGTAATTCCGTACATAGGGCTGCCAGTTCGTACTTGTCCAGAGTCCGATAATTGGCGGCCGACAGTGTGCGGCCATCCGAAGGTCTGTTACGGATCGCGCCGTGAGCACCCCGCCGTTTGGATATCGCCGCATCCCGTAGCCAGCTATTGGAGGATGCTCCATGCTTTGGCGCCGTTTCACCGCGGATGGTGGGTGGGCCAACATGGCGGGCGGTTCAATCCGCCGAATGGGCTTGTGACCGAGATTGGCTCACTACCCTTGACTCCCAAGGTAAAGCAGCGGTGACAGTGGCTGCTCGGCGTAATCGGGATGCGGTTCGGCAGCACCACCAGTCCATACTCGGCGGACAAGAACGCCTCGGCGTTGGACGGTGGCAGCGGTGTGTGCCGGCCGCGTCGACGACTTCACGCCAGGTGTCCATAATTTCATTTATGTCGTTACTGAGCGTACACTATCGGCATGGTTTCACGACCGTGGCCGGCTATGGGTACTGAAGAGCGGATCTGGCAACCGAAGATCTCGCCGGATCTGGTGTCCGCCCGGGTCCGTCAGCGGCACTCCGGGCCATATCGCGCCGCCCTGGTCCCGGAGATCGCTGATCGGTCGCTCGTGCTGCCGGCTGCCATCGCGACACTCGCCGAAGACGCGTCGGTGGAGATCGCCCGGTTCGACGCCGAGTTGGGCGCGGAGGTGGCTCCCTTCGCCTCGGTATTGCTGCGTTCGGAGTCGACATCGTCCTCCAGGATCGAGAACCTGACGTCGGGCGCAAAGTCGATCGCCCTTGCCGAGCTTGGCAGCAAGGAAAAGCGCAACGCGACCGAGATTGTCGGCAACGTCGCCGCCATGGTCGCCGCGCTCGCACTCGCCGACCGTCTCGATGAAGGCGCCGTCCTTGCCATGCACGAGGCCCTTCTTGCGCATGTCCAGCCCGACATCGCCGGGCGGTGGCGGCGCGAGCAGGTTTGGATCGGCGGCGACTCATTCGGACCGCACGGTGCCACATTCATCCCGCCCCATCACGACCATGTACCCGCCCTGATGGCCGATCTCGTCGCGTTCACCCAACGGACGGACCTCCCATCGCTCAGCCAGGCCGCGATCGCCCATGCCCAGTTCGAGACCATCCATCCCTTCCCGGACGGGAACGGCCGCACCGGCCGAGCCCTCATCCACGCCATGCTGCGCGGTCGTGGACTCACCCGAAACGTCACGGTGCCCGTCTCGGCCGGTCTCCTGACCGATACCAGCGGGTACTTCGAGGCCCTGACCGCCTACCGCAACGGTGAACCCAGCGCCATTGTCGAGGAGCTGGCCGAGGCCACCTTCGCGGCGGCGACCAACGGCCGCCAGCTGGTGGGCGATCTCAGATCGATCCGGCAAGCCTGGCACCGCACGCTCACGGCGAGGCGAGGCGCGACGGCCTGGCAGTTGGTCGACGTGCTGCTCCGGCAGCCGGTCATCGACTCACCGACCGCAGCGCGCGAACTCGGCGTCACCCCGCAGAATGCCCTGCGCGCCATCACTCCGCTGGTGCACGCAGGCATCCTCGAGGAGTTCACCGGCTTCACCCGCAACCGAATGTGGCAGTCCCGCGAGGTGCTTGACGCGCTGGACGACTTCGCCGGGCGGGCCGGTCGTCGAGGGCCTTGAGGAAGCAGAGCTTCGAGGCAGCGGCTGACCGCAGCTGACCGACGTGCTGCACGTTCTCTCTCCCGGACAACGTCATCCGGGTCTCCACCGCGGCCGGCAGCGGACATCGCAGCTATTTGGTCAGGCGAGCTCCACGCGCGCCCCGGCCTCCGCGGCCATGGTCAGGAACGTTCGCAGGCCGTGCACCCGCGCGATCACCTCGGCCAGGGCGTGTTGCAGATCCGCTGCCGGGCGCTCGGGCCCGACGTTCATCCCTGGCACAGAATTGGCCAGGTCGTGCGCCCTGTCCGCGGAGATCTTCCAATCCGCATCAATGACGCCGGAGTCCAGCAGGGCGGCCTCCATGCCGGTGAGCAGGTCTACCAGTTCCCGGACTTGTGTGGTGTCCCAAACGGATGGCCGTCCGGCGACTCATCTTCCTCGGCGCGATTCAGAAATTCCTGCAGCGCGTCGGCCCGCCGCTCGTCGACCAGCCGCCACAACGCAACGGCGTCGGACAGATAATCCCCGCCATGCTCCAACGGCGGCACGACCGGCGGGCGGTCGAGTTCCTCGCCGAGCTCGACATCTGCTTCGAGGGCGTAGAGCGTCATGCGGTGGTCCTCGTCATGGCGTGTCCTTTCCCGGCTTCGCCTTGGTGGTCGCCTCGGTGAGCAGGCTCTTGATCAGCCGCTCCAGGTCACTGGCGGTGATGCCGAGGCTCTCGTCGAACTTCTTGTCGGCGGGTCCGCGGGTGGCCTTGGTGGCAGCGGCATCGGTGCTCATGTCGATCTCGGCGGTGATGTCCCTACCATTCAGCTCCAGCCTGATCTTGCCCGATGACCCTTGCGCCAGATAATCGCCGATCGAAGTGAGTTGGTCCTTGGCGTCTGCATGGGTGTCGCCGGTGCCGGTCTTGATCTCCTCGCGATGGGTCACCTTCGCCTTGGCTCCGGGTTCACGCACCACGACCATGACGTCGATTTCCCTGCGTTGCATGTACAACTCGCCGTCGCGCATGGTCAGACCATCGGCGGTCTTTCCGGGGTTGTTGCCAAGCCACTCGGCGATAGACCGCTCCGCCTGCTTCTCGTAGACCTTGATCCCGGTCAGCACCTCGGAATTGGGCTCTGTGGCCTTGGCCTTGGCCAGTGCCTCACCGGCCAGGATCTTGGCCATCACCGCGTCGCGCAGGTTCGAGATCGTCGTGGACTTGCCCTTGGTCGGTAGGGCTTCGATGATCGCGACGATGTCCGGATCCGACATGAGCTTGTTGTCGGCGATCCGGAGCCTGAGCTCGGCCATCCGATCGACCGATGCGGCCTTGATGTCCGCCCCTCGCTTCGTGTCCGCGACTGCCGCCTTGACCTTGCTGACAGCAAGGTCTTTGTCTCCTGCGTACCGGTCGTGCACTTCCTGCGGCGTGTTCTTGCTCGTCATCAGCTCGAATTTCGTCAGCTCGGCGGGGTCGAGGCTGCGTCGGACCTCCAGCAGCCACCGGTCGTACTTGTCGAGTTTCTCGACGATGGTGACCTTTTTTCCATCGGGCGATTTCGCCTCGTAGGTCCTGATCGTCGACGCCGGGTCGGTCTTCACCAGCGTCCCGCCGCCGAGTTCGGCCAGCACGTCCGCCATCTTTGCCCGCGGGGTCGTATAGATGTCGGGTGCGAGCGGCTCGAGCGACAACATTGTCCTTGCCGCGGCCATTGTCTCCATGTGCTTTCCGAGCGATGCCTTCATCGACGTCACCTCGGCCAACGTCATCCCGGCCTGTTTGAGCACGCCGCCGTTCTTGGGTTTCTTGCCGGATTTGGCCTCGGCGACGGCGGCGACTTCGAGCTCTTCGTAGGCCTTCATCTTGAGTTGCAGCCAGGCCCGCTCGGCCTCGATGTACTGGAGCGCCTTGGCCGGATCCTTGCTGCCGGCCAGTGCCGCCTGCATTCCCTTGAGGCCCTCACCGGCCCGGTTGGCGGCATTGCGTCGTAAGGCCAGCATCGTGCCCTCCGCCTTGATGCCCTTGAGGATCGGCTCGGCCAGCTTGCCGACCCCGTTCAGCGCCACGAACATGACCAGGCTCTGGAGGGCGATCTGGCCGATCTCGTCGCGGGTCAGGTGCTTGCCGGTGCGGGCGTATTTGGCGATCTCCTCCTTCGCAAGGCCCATCGCCCCCAAGAGCACGGCCTGCCCGGTCGCGGTAGTGACCTTGCCGAGCTTTGCCACCTCGGCGAAGGCACTGAATCGGCGCAACGCACCGAACATGGCGAAGTTGGTTGCGAGCTCCCACGCGACGTGACCTGCCGAGTGGTCGGTGTCGATCAGGATCTGAGACAGCACCGTCATCGTGATGGCTTCGGCTCCGCCGACGGCGACAAGCGTTGCACCGGTGGACAATTCGGCGCCGATGGCGGCACCGGCGACGAATTCGCCCACGCCCATGGTGACGATGGTGATGACCAGCAGCGCGACCAGCTTCCCGATCATCACCTCGGTCTGCGCGTCCTTGATGGTCGACTTCAGCGCCCCGAAGAACTCACCCAGCTTGGGATCGGCCCGCAGCTCGTCCAGCTTGGTCTTCGCCAGGTCTCGACTGGCCTTGTCCCCCTTCTTCCACAGGGTGAAGATGACCTTCCATCGGGCGTGCCAGGCATCGCCGGCGGCCTTGAGAGCATCGATCTTCAGCTTGGTGGGCAAAGAGGTGAACCAGATGCTGATCGAGTCGTCGAGGGCCTGCCAGGCCATATCCAGCTGATCCATGTTGCCGACGATCTCGGCCTCGGTCTGCAGATCGAGGATCTCGGCCTGCAGGGCAGCGAGCTCCTCGCCGACGGACATCGGGTCGTTGATCAGCCTCACCTTGATGGTGCCGAGGCGGGCCTTCAGCTCGATCTCGCGCTTGCGCATGCCCTCGGTGTCGTACGACCCGTGGTCACCGTCCCCCTTGCGCTTGTCTTCCAGTGCGTCGTCGACGGTTCGCTGGATGGACGCCATCGTCCCCTCGAGGATCTTCACCGGCAGCAGTCGGTTGGCCAGATCCGCGGCCTGCAACTTCGGTTCCGCCGTGGACGGGAAGAAGCTGGTGGCTGCGACCTCGACGTATTGCATGGCCACCAGGTGCATCGCCTCACGAACGTACGGTGGCAGGTTGAATCCACCGAGTTTGGCGGTCGCGTCAGTCACCTTCTTGGTCATCGCCTCGAACCGCTCGACCAGCGACTGAAACCCGAAAGCTGCCTGGCTCAGTATCTTCTGCTGATCTTTGACCTGGCCCGCCCACTTGATCGCGGTCTCCTCGGTCCCCGCCGCCAGTTCGGTCTGCTTCTTGACCAGGCGCGCCCTGACCTCGGTGACATCGCCGAGCGTCGGGTCCTTTCCGATCCCGAAAGCAGCGCCGATTCCCGTGAAACGGTCGAGAATGATCAGGTTCTCGTTCACAGTGGCCAGCACGCCCATCTTGTCCGACCCGGCCGGCACCTTGGACTGACCGAGCGCGATCTCGTCGGCCAGCGGCCCCTTCATACCCTCCGCCGCGGGGTCGCCGACATGGGTGGTGTCGACACCGGCACTGGCGAAGGCGGCCTGGATGTCCGGCAGCAGGCCGCTGGCGTCACCGAACCCGAACAGCGGCGGGGACGACACTGCCAGCAGCGGAGCCATTGTCGTACTGCCGAACAGGGTAAGGGCCACTTCCTCCGGCAGTGGGTCGGCGGGGGAAGTGACGCGGACCCAGTAGGTGCCGTTCTGGGCCGGTTCGACCGTGAACACCACGCGACGGGCAACGTGGCTGGAACCCACCGCCTCCGGGTTGGCGACGTGATATCCCGGCCAGTCGAAGTTCACCCCACCGGCTTTCAGTGCATCGACGGTGAGCACGTCAGCCGGAGCCGACGTCAGGATGCCATCGGCCGGCTCGGGCGCCACGGTCAGCGACTGTTGCTCCGCCGCCTCCTCGGCAAGCACGGCGGCCACCCGGGCGTCCAGGTAACGCGGGCCGATCCGTTCGATCGACTGAATGAACCGCTTCGCCAGCAGTTGGCCAACCTCTACGGCGACATCCGGATACCACTTGGCCGGTCCCAGGTTTGATTGCTCCTCGGTCCAGGTTGTCTTGTCGTCGGTGACCTGCACGGTGCCTTTCTTGCGGCCGCGGTTGACGAGTTCCCCGAGGTCCGCCGGCCGGAGCAACTCGGGCAGCATGGCCACCAATGCCGTACCGCCGTCAACTCCGGCCGAGCTGAGTGCCGCGGTACTGAAGCTCTTCGGGGTGGCCCAGCTGAGGAACGGGGACGGCAATCCGAATTCCTGCCCGGCCAAGAAGTCGCGTACCCCGTCGCCGAGTTCGAGTCCGAACTTCTTGATGTAGGCCGGTGCCTCCACCTCCGGTTCCGGATCACGCATCACGACGGGGGTACTCGGCGCGGCGTGCGATTGATAGTCGTGTGTAGGCGGCGCAGCGGTCATCAAGGCGGAGACCGCCTGATTCCCGGCGGTGCGCTGCAGGTTCAGCAGTGAGGCCAACGGGCCGCCGGGTTTGACGGTCGGGCGCTGCGGCAGCGGGCGGCGGCCTGACGGAACCGCCGTGGTTCGCTGCGGCGTCGACGGGTCGTCCCCGATGCGCATGCACTCCAGCGTGACACCGGGCCGGCGTCGGGCGGTGGCTTCTTGGTCCAGAGCCGAAGGCAGCAAACGGTGCCCTTTCGGGCACCCCTGCGCCGTTGCGTATCGGTGCGATGTCGTCGAAGCGGTCCTCTAGCCGGTGTCAGGTAGTAGCCCCGACCGCGTCGGGCAGGGCGCAATGTGCGGCTCCACCCGACGACATCCATTAGATCTAAGGCCATGTCGGTAGCGATGACACGCCTCAGGATCGTGGGACCGTCCGCTCGCAAGCCCCAGGATGGGGTCCGCCAGCCCCGCGTAGAGCACCCATGGGACGCGACCTTCGCGATGAAGAGGATCCGCGCACCCGAGTTGCCGCTTGCGACTGGTCAGGTCCCAGCCACGGCCGAAAACAGTTGCTCGTATCGTTCCGACGGATTGAGAGTGAGTCCGGACTTCACGAACCTGGCCCAGTCGTCAGCCAGGACCTCGTCCAGACCCGACTCGATGGCGTCCAGGCCAGCAGCCGCCAGGGCCGACGGGGAGATCTTCGGCGCGTCCATACCCGCGGACATGTCCGTGTCGACAAGGCCCATGTGGACGCCGACGACGTGCGTGCCTTGGTCCGCAAGCTCGAGCCGCGCACTGTCGGTGAGGCTCCAGGCGGCCGCCTTGGAGGCGGCGTAAGCGCCCGCGCCCGGAGCGGTGAACCACGACAGTGCCGAGACGATGTTGAGGATGGCACCTCCCCCGTTGGCCTTCAGGATGGGAGCGAACGCTCGGGTCATGAGCAGCGGGCCGTAGAAGTTTGTGTCCATCTCTCGCCCGATTTCCGCCACGTCGCCGGAGATGACGGACGTACCGGTCGAGATTCCTGCGTTGTTGATCAGGACCTGGACGTCGCCGGCGGAAGCGGCGACCGCCTGAATCCGGGCGGGGTCGGTGACGTCGAGCTGGATCGGCTCGACGCCGTCGACGTCGTCGCCGCTGGCATTGCGGGAGGCCGCGTAGATCTTCGATGCTCCGCGTTCCCTCAGCTGCTCGACGAACGCTGCACCGATCCCTCGATTCGCTCCGGTCACCAGCACAACAGCGTTCCTCAGCAACATGAGGGCCTCTTTCTGTAGCGATCACTATGATTCACTCGGACCATAGCAGATTCCGTAGCGATCGCTACGATATGATGGAGGTATGGCTGGCAGACCGCGAAGCTTCGACCGAGACACTGCATTGGCTGCAGCCGTCGAGCAGTTCTGGCGCACCGGCTACGCAGAGACCTCGATCGCGATGCTGACGAGGGCGATGGGTGTGACTCCGCCAAGCCTGTATGCGGCGTTCGGCGACAAGGAAAGACTGTTCGAGGAAGCGTCCGCCTTGTACTTCCTCCAGACCTGCGAGGCTGTCGACCGTGCGGCTGCCCGCCCGACCGTCCGCGAGGCCATTGCCGCCATGCTCGACGACACCGCGCGTGCCCACACCGATGCCGAGACACCGCTGGGCTGCCTCATGCTGACCGAGCCACGGCTCACCGCACAACGAGAAGTCCTGCACGGCCGGCTCACGGACCGGATCGCACGAGGCGTCACAGAAGGCGACCTTCCGGCCACCGTTTCGCCCGAGGAACTGGCGTCATTCCTGGTGGCTGTCATGCGCGGCATGTCGGGGTGCGCCAGAGACGGAGGCTCGACCGAAGACCTCCTCGCCATCGCCGGCGCTGCGATGGCCGCCATACCGGAACCGCGGCCCAAACAAGGTCGGGATGACCGAAGGCAACAGCCAGGGTGAAGGGCGGATGGAGTCGCCAGTTGTGGGCCTTCCAGACGAAATGAACACCCACAACTGGCGTCTCGATGCGACCTTCACCTGAGTGTCTCCCAGTTGCCCCGGCCGACGACTAGCGCCGACGCGACCGGGACCAGTCATCCGTACGCCGGATGCTCCTGATGACCGACGCTCCAGGCCATGGTCGGGCTAGCCTTGCAGCGTGATAGCGCCGGACGGGATCGTGGATGAGGGACGGCTGGCGGCGATCTGCTCCAGGTACGGTATTGCCCGTTTGATGATCTTCGGTTCGGTGGCTCGTGGAAACGCAGAACCATCCAGTGACATCGACATCCTGTATGAGGTTCTCCCGGATCGGCGGCTCGGCTGGGAAATTGAGGACCTGACGGACGAGCTCTCCGAGCTGTTCGGGCGCCCAGTCGACCTCGTGTCGCGCGCGGCGCTGCACAAGCGTCTGCGCGCAGCCGTCTTAGCGGAGGCGCGGCAACTGTATGCGGCGTGATGTCCTGCTCCTGGAGCAGCTGATCGAGGCGGCCGACCAGGCTGTGGCGTTGGTCGACGGCGTCGCTCTCCAGGAACTGCAGTCCGATCGGATCCGGCGAGATGCACTGCTGTGGAATCTCACAGTGCTGGGCGCGGCGTCAGCCCAACTATCGG
>CAVSLZ010000017.1:0-47913 GCA_963728865.1 uncultured Actinomycetota bacterium
CAGAGGAGGTCACACGCGAATTCGCGCGGGTGACCTCCTCTGGTTTTTTGTATTTCTAAGAAGAAGCGGATTTGATGATGTTGTTGTTGCGCGAGGACTCATGAGTGACGATCGACCGGCAGACGAGGGCGACCCCCGCGGAGCCGGTGGGGATCATCGATCGGCTCGGCGGGACGGTCCCCGCGATCAACCCCGTTCCAAGGGACGGCCGCCGCGAACAGAACGCGATGCGCGATCCGGCGATCGTCCCCGAGGTGAAGACCCACGCGGATCCCGCGGCGGGTCTTTTGGCGACCGCTCAGGCGCTCAGTCTTCGGGCCGTTCCAGCGGCTCGGCGGACCGCGGCGAGTCGTCCTGGCAATCCCGGGGACCGGGTGGTGCGGGTGATTCGCGCCGCGACGACGACCGCACAAGCAGGGATCGTCCACGGAGCGACACGTCAGCGCCCTACAGCACGCGACCCGGTGCGGACAGCCCGTACGCGCGTCCGCGCCGTGACGACAGGGCCGACCGGGGCGCCCCGTACGGAAACCGTTCCGGCGCAGACCGCCCAACCGGTGATCGGCCCTATGGGGATCGTCCTCGTCGCGATGGTGATCGGCCGCCCTATGGGGATCGTCCTCGTCGCGATGGTGATCGGCCCTATGGGGACCGTCCCCGTCGCGATGGTGATCGGCCGCCCTATGGGGATCGTCCCCGTCGGGATGGTGATCGAACCGATTCTGACCGCGCACGCTACGAGAGCAACCGAACAGACTCAGGTCGACCGCCGGCCGACCGGCCGCGGCGTGAGGGGGATCGTCCCTACTCCGACGGCCGCGCGTGAGGGGGATCGTTCCTATTCGGACCGGCCGCGGCGTGAGGGGGATCGTCCCTACTCCGACCGGCGGCGACCGGAAGGCGCGCCGTCCTACGGCACTGCCGGCGCTGCCAGCCCGCGCGGCGAGGGACGGCCGCCGTACTCCGAGCGTCCTCGACGCGACGAGAACCGTTCGTACGCGGATCGGTCTCCGCGGGAAGGGGACCGTCCCCACCGGGATCGGCCCAGCTCCGATCGGCCCAGCTCTGATCGAAGTGGTTCTGATCGAAGGGGTGACCAACGGTCCGGCGGGAGCGGCGGCTCGTCATATCGCGACCGTGACGCAGGGGACCGACCTTACCGCGAGGGGTCCCGCCCGCCTGCCGATCGGCCCTACCGCGATCGTCCGCGCGACGAGAGCCAGCGGCCGTCCAACTGGGATCGGCCTCGAACCGATCGGGAGCGGCCCATTGACCGCCCGTACCGTGACCGGCCCGACCGAGAACGGTCGGCGGCCACTGGGCCTCGGTCATTCGACAGGGAGCCACCGCAACGCAAGGAGTGGCCGCGTCGCGACGACCGTACGCCGAGGGAAGACGACCGGGCCGCCTCTCGCGGTGACCGCCCCGGGAGCGACCGACCGGACCGCGGTGCGGCTCGCGGCGATACGCGTTGGGAGTCCCGCGGGCACCGACCCGAACGTGACGATCGGTCTGATCGACCGAGTGCCTTCGGCGGCGACCTGAGCGAGGGTTTTCGGGATGGCACCGCCCGCGAGACTCCGCGCTCCTACTCCTCCTCTCCGGAACGCCGAGCTCCTGGTGACAAGCACGGTGCTGCCGAACGCGGTGCTGTCGAACACGGTGTTGCCGGACACCGGGCCGACCAACACGGCGACGGCGGGCGTTCTGCGGAACCACGCGGGGACGACCGACGCGGGGGAGGCCGACGAGACGATCGCCCGCGCACCGATGACCGGCCGGCCGGGCGGTATTCATCCGACCGCCGGCCGACCGAGCGCAAGTCGTACGAAGACCGTCGTTCGGGCCCTCCGCCGGCTCGCCACGGTGGCCCGCGCTCGGGTGATCGTCCCGACGCTCCCGCCTACGTCAAGCGCGAACCGGAACGCGGGTCGCGCCGACGGGAAGAGGACATCGGCGAGACCTGGCCGGACCTCCCGGAGTGGGCGACCGCCGACGCGCTCGATTTCGATGTGCGACGGGATCTGCGCGGGCTGAGCAAGGAGGGCGCCGACTGGGTCGCCGCTCACCTCGTCGCCGCCGGCGCACTGGCCGACGACGAACCCGAACTCGCGTGGCGGCATGCACGTGCCGCTCGTGCACGCGGCGGCCGTATCGGAGTTGTCCGCGAAACCGTCGGTCTGGTCGCGTACCGTGCCGGTGAGTGGGCCGAGGCCATCGGTGAGCTCCGTGCGGCCCGCCGGATGGGCGGCGGTCCTGGGCAACTTGCCGTCATGGCCGATTGCGAACGAGCGCTTGGCCATCCCGAGCGTGCGATCGAAATATCCCGGTCAGCCGAGGCCGACGCCCTCGACCCCGAGTCGGCGACCGAGCTGAGCATCGTCGTGGCCGGCGCTCGCGCCGACCTGGGTCAGGTCGACACGGCGATCGCCCAGATGGAACGGGTCGGGCTGGAGAAGTTGGAGAGCAACCCGAGGCTCGCGTACGCGTACGCCGACCTGTTGCTCAAACGGGGCCGACGGCAGGACGCGTTGAGTTGGTTCATCCGCTCGGCCGACGCCGATCTCGAGGAGGAGACGGACGCGCTGGAACGGGTCGAGGAACTCGGCGCGGAGGAATCGGCCGATGACTCGACGTCCGCTGTCGAATCCACCGATGTCGTCGGCGCGCCGCAGGACGATGTCCTGCAAGGCGATGTCCTGCAAGGCGATGTCCTGGAGGTCGACATTCTGCAGGTCGAAGTTCTGCAGGGCGGTGATCTGCAGGAAGGTGTCCCGCAGGGCGACGTTCAGCTCGACGCGCTGCCGGAGGCGGACGTCCGGATTGACGACTCGCTGCCGGACGACGCCGCCGAGAACGCTACCGATGACGGTGCCGACGCGGCGGTTGCTGATCGCGACAATGAGATCCACAGTGCAGTGCCCGACGACGGGTTCGACCCGGATCTCGCCGTGGCCGAGGACGCCGCTTCCGACCAGGTCTCGGATACCGCTGTCGGAACCGTTGACGGCGGAACCGTTGACGGCGGAACCGTTGACGGCGGAACCGTTGACGGCGGAACCACTGACAACGGAACCACTGACGACCCCACCGTTGACGGCGACGCCGACCCGGAATCCGAAAGCGCAGGGCAATCGGACGTACCGGACCCGATCGTGCCGACGGTACTGTTCTCCGACGACCCGCAGACGGGAGATCGATGACCACCCTGGCCGAGTCCTACGACGCGCTCCTGCTCGACCTCGACGGCACCGTTTACCTCGGTGGTCAGCCGATCGACCACGTCGCGCCCGCTCTGGCCCGCGCCAAGCAGCAGGGCGCCAGGTCGGTGTTCGTCACGAACAACGCATCCCGGCCGCCGGCCGAGGTCGCCGGTGCGCTGGCCGGGATGGGGGTTCCGGCCGAGCCCGAGGACGTCCTGACGTCCCCGCAGGCAGCGGCCGCGATGTTGACCGATCGACATCCGGCCGGCACCAAGGTGTTGGTCGTCGGGGCGCCCTGGTTGGTGGAATCGGTGCGGGAAGCGGGCCTCGAGCCCGTGCGACTCGCCTCTGAAGGCCCGGCCGCCGTGGTGCAGGGCCACTCTCCCGACACCGGTTGGCGGGAACTCGCGGAGGCGTGCATCGCGCTCCGCGCGGGCGCGGACTGGGTGGCGTGCAACATCGATTCCACCCTGCCGACCGATCGCGGGTTGCTCCCCGGCAATGGTGCGATGGTAGCGGCGCTCGTCGCGGCGACCGGGCTGAAACCGCGGGTCGCCGGCAAACCGGAGAGCCCGCTGCTGGATGCCGCCGTGCGATTGGTCGGATCCGAGCGCCCGCTGGTGGTCGGTGACCGGCTGGACACCGACATCGCCTGCGCCGTCGCGGGAAACACGCCGAGCCTGCTGGTGTTCACCGGTGTGTCTACGGCAGCCGACCTCCTGGCAGCCGCCCCGGAGCAGCGTCCCACTTACCTGTCCTTCGACCTGCGCGGCCTGGTCGAGGAGGATCGCTCCGTTCGGATTCCGACAACCTCCTCCGCCGGCAGCGGGCTTGAGTGGTCGGTGACGTCGGACAGCGACGCGCTGTTGTTGAGTGGCAATCAGGCCGCCGACGGTGGGGTCTCCGACGCGAGTGCACTGCGTGCGCTGGCGATGCTGACCGCGCGCGCCTGGGCCACCGGCGTCACCCGAGCCCGTTCCAACGGTGCCGCGGCGGCGGCCGCACTCGAGCGGTGCGGGCTCACCTCCGACGCGGCGAACTGAGTCGTCACTGACGGGCGGCCACCAACCCGGGACCACCGACCGGCCGATACCGGCCGACCGATGACCACCGACCCGCCGATCACCGACCGATGACACCGACCCGCCGACCACCGACCGGACGACGGACGACCGGCCCGGCGGGTCACCGCCGCGGAACTGCCGGCGGCGACGACGATCGGACCAGACCAGAGACGGCGACCCAGCGGAGGATCAGATGAACGACGGCGCTCGAACTCCTGGCCCGGTGCCCGGTGTTCCCGGGGCGGGCGGTCCGGTGGACACCGACCGTCTGCTGGCCGGTGTCGAGGACGACCTCGCGCGGCTAGACGACCTGGACAGCGGCGACCAGGTCGCGGTCTACGACAAGCTGCACACCTCCTTGGCCGATGCGCTCGCCAGGACAGCCGACACCGGGGGACCGCCCGGCCCTGGACAGCCGGGTGCGTAGGGCACGGCTCGATGCAGAGCTCGTCAGGCGTGGTCTGGCAAGGTCCCGTGAGCATGCAGCGGAGCTGATCTTCCAGGGCCGGGTGAGCGTGTCCGGCCGGGTGGCGACCAAGTCCGCGACGGCCGTGGATCCCGGTGCACCGTTGCTGGTCCGCGACGACGTCACCGACGAGAAATGGGCGTCACGCGGGGCGCACAAACTGATCGGGGCGCTCGACGCGTTCGCCGACGTCACCGTCCAGGGCCGGCGGTGCCTGGATGCCGGTGCGTCCACCGGCGGTTTCACCGACGTCCTGCTGCGCCGGGGTGCCCGCGAGGTGGTCGCGGTCGACGTCGGCTACGGCCAGCTGGTCTGGCGGCTGCAGACCGACGAGCGGGTCAAGCTGTACGACCGGACGAACGTCCGCACGCTCACCCCAGACGCGATCGGTGGGCCCGCGGAACTGATCGTCGCCGATCTGTCCTTCATCTCGCTGACCTTGGTGCTGCCGGCCCTGACAGCCTGCGCGACCCTCGATGCCGACCTGATCCCGATGGTCAAGCCGCAGTTCGAGGTGGGCCGGGACAGACTTGGCTCTGGCGGTGTCGTCAGGGATCTGGGGCACCGGGCGGACGCGGTGACGGCGGTCGTCCGGGCGGCTGGTCTACTGGGCTGGGGACTGGTCGGCATCGCACCGTCGCCGCTGCCCGGTCCCAGCGGCAATGTCGAGTTCTTCGTCCACCTTCGGCGCGACGCGCCCGGTGACGGGGATGCCGTGGACCGCATGCACGGCGTCATCGTCGAGGCCGTCGAGAGAGGGGGACCGTGACGAACCGCAGAATGCTCCTGGTGGCCCACACCGGACGCGACGACATTGCCAGCACCGCAGCGACTGTCACCCACCGGTTGTCCGAGGCCGGGATCGAGTTGGTGTCCCTGCGCGGTGAGAGCGGCGAGCTCGATCTGGCCGTGTTCCACCCCGAGAACGCCGCGAACCAGGGGATCGAGATGGTGCTGGCCATCGGCGGCGACGGAACCCTGCTGCGTGCCGCAGAGCATGCCAGGCCGCTGGGCGCGCCCGTCCTGGGCATCAACCTTGGCCGGGTCGGCTTCCTGACCGAGGTCGATCTGGATTTCCTGGACGAGGCACTCGACGCCATCGCCGGGAGGCGGTACCGGGTGACCTCCCGGATGACGGTCGAGGTCACCATCGAGAACGAGGGCGAGTTGCTCTCCAGTTGCTGGGCGCTCAACGAGGTCAGCGTCGAGAAGGGCACCAGGGAAAGGATTCTCGACGTCGTCGTCGAGGTCGACGGGCACGGTGTGTCCGCCTACGGGTGTGACGGTGTGCTCGTCGCGACGCCGACCGGATCAACCGCGTACACGTTCTCGGCGGGCGGGCCGGTGATCTGGCCGGGCGTCGACGCACTGCTGGTGGTCCCGTCCAACGCGCACGCGCTGTTCGCCCGCTCGCTGGTGGTGTCGCCGGAATCGACGGTCACCGTGCACATCGACCCGGCCGGACCCAGCGCGGTGCTGGCCTGCGACGGCCGTCGGATCCACGAGATCCCGCCGGGGTCGCGGGTGCACGCCCGTAAGGGCAAGCAGCCGGTGGCGATGGTGCGACTGACCGACAAGCCGTTCACCGACCGGCTGGTCCGCAAGTTCAAGCTCCCGGTGCACGGCTGGCGCGACCAGCGGCACTGACCCGGAGGGGCGCCCTTCGGTTGCGGCGCGGGGCGTTGCGCAGCCGAGCGCAGGAAGCAGTGCGCTCGCCGACCGCGGGGCAGCCGAACGGTGACGCCCCCGGCGGCTACCGTGACGGGCGTGCTGCACGAACTTCGGATCAGTGATCTCGGTGTGATCGACGATGCCGTGCTCGAGCCGCATACCGGTTTCACCGTCGTCACGGGGGAGACGGGCGCGGGCAAGACCATGATCGTCACCGCCCTCGGCCTGATCACCGGCGGTCGCGGCGACTCCGCGAGGGTGCGGGCCGGGAGCGACCGCGCCGTCGTGGAGGTCCGCATCGGGATCGAACCGGACGGGGCCGGTGCAGCGACGGTCACCGCGGCGGGCGGCCGGTTCGACGATGACGGCACCGTCATCGCCGTGCGTTCCGTTGGTGCCGACGGCCGCTCCCGCGCCCACTTGGGCGGACGTTCCGTCCCGCTGGCGACCCTGTCCGAGTTGACCGATCCGCTGATCGCGGTGCACGGGCAGTCGGAGGCCATCTCGCTGCTCCGTGCTGGTCAGCAACGTGCCGTGCTGGACAAGTTCGCCGGCCTCGACGACCAACTCAAGGCGTACCGCGCACTCCGCGCGCGGTGGCAGGAACTCGCCGCCGACCTGGCGGACCGGCGCGCCCGGGCCAGGGAGCGGGCGCAACGCGAACAGCTGCTGCGGCTCGGCCTGGACGAGATCACCGCCGTCGCGCCGCTGCCCGGCGAGGACCGGGAGCTGATCGCCGAGGCCAAGCGGCTGGAGAACGTCGACACCCTCCGGCTGGCCGCGCAGGGCGCGATGGTGTCGCTCTCCGGTTCGGAGGAGTTCGCCGGAGCGGCCGCCGATGTGCCGACGGCCGTCGGGCTGGTTCAGGACGCGCGGCACGAGTTGGACGGGTCCGCCGACCCGCGGTTGATCGAGCTGGCCGGCCAACTGCAGCAGGCGTCGGTGGTCCTGGTCGACGTGGCTGCCGAACTCTCCGGATACCTGTCGGACCTCGATGCCGACCCGGCCCGGCTGCAGGAGGTGCTCGCCCGGCAGGCGGCGCTCCGCGCGCTGACCAGGCGGTACGGCGAGGACGTCGACGCGGTGCTCAACTGGGCGCGGGAAGCGGCGGTAGAGCTGGAGAACCTGGACTCCTCCGAGCACCGGCTGGCCGCCCTGCAGGCCGAGCTGGACGCCGTCCGGGTCACCGTTGCGCAAGCGGCGCAGTCGATCTCGGTGCGCCGGCAGGCCGCCGCGGAGACTCTCGGTCGCTCCGTCACGGCTGAGTTGGATCAGCTTGCGATGGGCCGGGCGGTGGTCGCGGTGCGGGTCGCCCAGCGCGACGCGCGGCCGTCGGACCCGGACGCCGTGCAGATCGACGGCCGGTGGGTGGGCGCCGGACCCGACGGTGTCGACCAGGTCGAGATCGTCATGGTGGCGCATCCCGGCGCACCCGAACTGCCGATCGCCAAGGGCGCGTCCGGTGGTGAGCTGTCCCGCGTCATGCTGGCGCTGGAGGTCGTGCTGGCGGATGCGGACCCTGTCGCGACGATGGTGTTCGACGAGGTCGACGCCGGTGTCGGCGGCCGCGCGGCGACCGAGATCGGCTCCCGCCTCGCCGCGCTGGCGCGCAGTCACCAGGTGATCGTCGTGACCCACCTTGCGCAGGTCGCCGCCTACGCGGACCGGCACTTCGTGGTCGACGCGTCCAGCAGCGGACGGATCGGTACCTCCGACCTGCGTCGGGTGGAGGGCGTCGAGCGGGAGGCCGAGCTGGCCCGGATGCTGGGCGGAACGGATGGGGCCACCGCCCGCGCGCACGCCCGGGACCTGTTGGGCAGCACCTCGGCTCCTGCCCGGCCCGCCCGTGCCCCGCGCTCCCGTCAGCGGGCCGCTTCCGCCTGACCGCCCCTCCGCCGTGCGGCACTCGCACCCGCCGTCACCTGAAGTTGATCATGGCAATACTCGCAGTCTTGGGCCCCGACACGCCGTCGACTGTGCGATCTTTGCCATGATCAACACCGACCCCGGGACGCATCAACACCGACCCCGGGGACGCATCAACACCGACCCCGGGGACGCATCAGCACCGATCGCGGGACTGATCAACAGGCGAGGGGGCCTCCGGGCAGGGCCGGACCTGCGGCGATTCAGCGCGACACGGGGCGGTGCCTACCGCGCTAAACCGTCGCGGACTGTCACGATCGGACCATGAAGCTTCTGTCACGCCAGTCACGCGCGTTACCAGGAGTCACAGGAGTCGCACGGGTATCCCGGCGCAGTGACGCCCTGCTGGGCCGGGTCGGGCACAAGGACATCGTCGTCATCGACCATCTGGACATCGACCGGGCGACCGCCGATGCGCTGGTCAAGGCGGGGGTGACGGCCGTGGTCAACGCCTCGCCGTCGATCTCCGGCCGGTACCCGAACCTGGGCCCGGAGATCCTGGTCGCCTCCGACGTCATCCTGATCGACGGCGTCGGCGAGAAGATATTCGGCAGGCTCAAGGACGGCGCGAAGATCCGGCTGGACGGCAACACCGTGTACATCGGTGAGGAGCCGATCGCGGAGGGCACCGAGCAGACGCCGGAGTCCATCGCCGACCTGATGATCGAAGCGAAGACCGGCATGTCCGCGCAGTTGGAGGCGTTCGCCGCCAACGCGATCGAGTACATGAAGCGGGAACGCACGCTGCTGCTGGACGGTGTCGGCATCCCCGACATCAACACCGATCTCTCCGACCGCCAGGTGCTGTTGGTCGCGGCGTCCGCGGACACCAAGGCCCAGCTGAAGTCGCTGAAGAAGTACATCTCCGACTTCCGACCCGTGCTCGTCGGCGTCGACGGGGGCGCCGACGCGTTACGGGTCGCCGGCTACACGCCCGACCTGATCATCGGCAACCCGGAGTCGATCGATTCCGAGACACTGCGCTGCGGCGCCGAAGTGGTGATCCCCGCCCACACGGACGGGCACGCCCCAGGGCTGGAGCGATTGCAGGACCTGGGCGTCGGCGCGGTGACGTTCCCGGCCAGCGGCACCACCGAGGACCTCGCGCTGCTGCTCGCCGACGGCCGGGAAGCGTCGATGATCGTCACCGTCGGTATGCGCGCCACCCTGATCGACCTGCTGGACCGTGGACGCGGCTCGACCGCCGCCACCTTCCTGGTCCGGATGCGGGTCGGCAACAAGGTCGTCGAGGCACCGGCCGTCGCCGCGCTCTACACATCGCGGATTTCCTGGTGGGTGGTGTCGTTCCTCGTCCTCGCCGCCGCGATCGCCATCGTCGTCGCCCTGATGGTGTCCGACGTCGGCGGCATCTACGGCGACCTCGTCAGGCAGTGGTGGGACCAGCTCGTCACCTGGGTCAAGGGGCTTTTCTGATGATTTCCATGCGGTACCACATCGTGTCGCTCGCGGCGGTCTTCCTCGCGCTGGCTCTGGGCATTGTGCTCGGCGCGACCAAGATCTCCTCGCCGCTGCTGAGCGGGTTGCAGGGCGACAACGCGGAGCTGGCGAGTCAGCAGCAGGAGCTGTCGACGGAGAACCAGGACCTGGTCAATCGGGTCACGGGGGACGAGAAGTTCGCCGGCGCCGTCGGCGCGCTGACGGTTCGCGGCACCCTGCCGAAGACCAACGTCGTGTTGATCACCACCGCCGACGCCGACCCGGCCGACCGGGATGCCGTGCTGTCGCTGCTGAACCGCGCCGGCGCGACCGTGACGGCGCAGATCCAGCTGACGAACGATTTCAGCGACCCGGCCCGCGCCGAGGAACTCCGCGCGCTGGCCGCGAAGACGCTGCCCACCGGAGCCAAGCTCCCGGAGGTGCCGCAGGTCGGCGCCATCGCCGGTGGTCTGCTCGGCTCGGTGATCGTGGTGCCGGCCGGCGGTAAGGCCGCGACTCCGGAACAGAGCGCCGCCGTGCTCTCCGCCCTGACCAGCGCCGGCTTCATCACGGTGACCGGAAAACCCGCCCCCGGCTCGGCCGTTGTCATGCTGACCGGTGGCGAGCTGACCGGCGGTTCGGAGGCGGACCGCGCCGCGGTGCCCGCGTACCTGGCGAACCAGCTTGCGCAGAGCGCCACCGGTGTCGTCGTCGCGGGCCGCAGCGGATCCGAGGCATCGACCGGCACGGTCGGCGTCATTCGTGGTGACACCGCACTCAGTGCGACCGTCACCACGGTCGACAACATCGACACCGCAACGGGCCGGATCGCCGCGGTGCTCGGCCTGGTCGAGCAGAACGGCGGCGGCGTCGGCCGATACGGCCTGGGCGAGAACGCCCAGGCGCAGGTGCCCACCCTCGCCGTCGGCTGACCCGGAACAGCGTTGGCTGATCCGGCACAGAGCGTCGGCTGATCCCGGTCGGGGACCGTCAACCGGAATCGACTCGGCCGTCGGTCACTTCTGAACAACCGGAATGGTGACCGCGCGACTGCTGCGGCGGTTGCTCCGACACCGCGGCGGTTGCTCCGACTGCTGCGGCGGTTGCTCCGACACCGCGGCGGTTGCTCCGACGGCTGCGGCGGTTGCTCCGACACCGCGGCGGTTGCTCCGACACCGCGGCGGTTGCTCCGACGGCTGCGAGGGTGCTGCGACACCGCGGCGTAGCTCCGTCAGCCCTGCCTTTGGCCCCGCCTGCGTTGATGGTGCCGACCGCCTGGCCGGAGCCGCCGGTCGCGTCGCCGGGTCACCGACCGCGGTCCCGTGCATCCGCGCGTGGCGGCGCAGCCCTGCGGGCGGGCGGTGATGTTAGGGTGAAATCCCGTGGGGTGGTCGCCGGAACGCCGGCTGCAAACCACAGTCGGCTGTGTCGACATGTCCGAATTGGACGAGGCCGACGTTCAGGGCCGACGACGAACACGGGAGTCGCAGTGGCGCAAACGCCGCGCATCACGAAACACATCTTCGTCACCGGCGGCGTCGCCTCCTCGCTGGGCAAGGGGCTGACGGCGTCCAGCCTCGGGCGGTTGCTCACCTCGCGCGGGCTCCGGGTGACGATGCAGAAGCTCGACCCGTACATCAACGTCGACCCCGGCACGATGAATCCGTTCCAGCACGGCGAGGTGTTCGTCACCGAGGACGGTGCGGAGACCGACCTCGACATCGGGCACTACGAGCGGTTCCTCGACCGGAACCTGTCCGCCGAGGCGAACGTGACCACCGGCAAGGTGTACTCGCGGGTCATCGCCAGGGAGCGGCGCGGGGAGTACCTCGGCGACACGGTGCAGGTGATCCCGCACATCACCAACGAGATCAAGGACCGCATCCGGGCGATGGCCGAGCCTGAGCCCGGGGACGCCACGGGCCGGACCATCCCGGACGTCGTGATCACCGAGATCGGCGGCACCGTCGGCGATATCGAGTCGCTGCCGTTCCTGGAGGCTGCCCGGCAGGTGCGGCACGACGTCGGCCGTGAGCACGTCTTCTTCCTGCACGTCTCGCTGATCCCGTACCTGGCGCCGTCGGGTGAGCTGAAGACCAAGCCGACCCAGCACTCGGTGGCGGCGCTGCGGAACATCGGTATCCAGCCGGACGCGCTGGTCTGCCGGGCCGACCGGGACATCCCCGAGCCGCTGAAGCGGAAGATCTCGCTGATGTGCGACGTCGACGCGGAGGCCGTCATCTCGACGCCGGACGCGCCGTCCATCTACGACATTCCCAAGGTGCTGCACCGCGAGGGCCTGGACGCGTATGTGGTCCGCCGGCTGAACTTGAGCTTCCACGACGTCGACTGGACGATGTGGGGCGACCTGCTGCAGCGGGTGCATCACCCGGACGAGACCGTCCGGATCGCCGTGGTCGGCAAGTACATCGACCTGCCCGATGCCTACCTCTCGGTCACCGAGGCGCTGCGGGCCGGCGGGTTCGGCAACAACGCCAAGGTGGAGATCGTCTGGGTCGCCTCCGACGACTGCACCACCTACGCCGGCGCCCGCGCCGCGCTGTCCGACGTGCAGGGGGTGCTGATCCCCGGCGGGTTCGGGGTGCGCGGCATCGAGGGCAAGATCGGGGCGATCAACTTCGCCCGGATCAACAAGATCCCGCTGCTGGGCCTATGTCTCGGGCTGCAGTGCATCGTCATCGAGTCGGCCCGGAACCTGGCCGGGCTGGGCGGTGCGAATTCCGCCGAATTCGACGCCAACGCCGCCGACCCGGTGATCGCGACCATGGCCGATCAGCACGATGTGGTCTCCGGCGCGAAGGACATGGGCGGCACGATGCGTCTGGGCGCCTATCCTGCACGCCTGACCCCCGGCTCGCTGGTCGCCGAAATCTACGGCGCGACAACGGTTTCCGAACGCCACCGGCACCGTTACGAGGTCAACAACGCGTACCGCGACGCACTCGAGGACGCAGGCTTGCGGCTCTCCGGGACGTCCCCGGACTCGTCGCTGGTGGAGTTCGTCGAGCTCGACCGGGAACTGCACCCTTTCCTGGTCGCCACCCAGGCGCACCCGGAGTTCAAGTCCCGCCCCACCCGGCCGCACCCGCTGTTCGCCTCGTTCGTCCGGGCGGCCCTTGACTACCTGGAGTCCGAGCGGTTGCCGATCGCCGATGACGCACCCGAGCCGGCCCGGCCGCGTGAGGACCTTGTGGCCGGCACGGTCGCCCGGTGACGCCACCAACTCCGGACCGGACCCCCGAGAATCGCGAAGTGTTCTCGGTCGTCTCCAGCGAGCGGGTGTTCGACGGTGTGGTCGCCTCCGTCCGGATCGACGAGGTCGTCATGCCGGGCGGCGGCACCGCCAAGCGCGAGGTTGTCGAGCACGGCGGCGCCGTGGCGGTCGTCGCCCTCGACATCCCTTCACTGGCAACACCTGTCGCAGCCGACGGGTCCGCCCCGTCGGTGATCCTGATCGAGCAGTACCGGCATGCGCTCGGCCGCCGACTGTGGGAGCTGCCCGCCGGTCTGCTGGACGTCGAGGGTGAGCAGGCGCAGCCTGCCGCGGCCAGGGAACTGACCGAGGAAACCGGTTACGCAGCCGCGAACTGGTCCGTCCTGCTCGACGTCGCGACCTCGCCCGGGTTCACCGAGGAAGCGGTCCGGATCTTCCTGGCCACCGGCCTCACCGAGGTCGGCCGGCCCGACAGCGAGCACGAAGAGGCCGACCTGAGGGTGGTCCGCGTTCCGCTCGCTGTGGCCGTCGAGGGAGTGCTGGCCGGCCGGATCGTCAACGTCATGGCGGTGTCCGGAATCCTTGCTGCCGACGCCGTGCTGCGCGGTGCTGCGCTGCGTGATCAGAGCGAGGATGTCGTCGGGCAGGACGCCCCGTGGCGGGTGCACCGCGGCCCGGGCGCTCCCGCAGCGCCGCCGTTGGAGGGCTCGTCTCCGCGGTGACGTCGGCGTCCGCGCTGTCGAAAGCCTTCGTATCGCCGCCCGGCCTGACCGACGAACCCTCCGATCCACCGCCGTCGGCCGAATTGACGGGAGCACTGCGCGGCTACCTCGACCACCTCGCGGTGGAGCGCGGCGTCGCCCGCAACACGCTGCTGTCCTACCGGCGGGACCTCCAGCGGTACCTGATGTTCCTGGCCGCATCCGGGCGCACCTCGGTCGGCGAGATCACCGCGTCCGACGTGTCCGACTTCCTCGTCGCACTGCGGACCGGATCGGCCGACCACCCACCGCTGGCGGCGTCGTCCGCGGCCAGGGCAGTGGTGGCCGCCCGCGGCTGGCACAAGTTCCTGCTCGCCGAGGGCACGGTCGAGGCCGATCCCGCGCGGGACGTCCACCCGCCGGCACCCGCCCGCCGGTTGCCGAAGGCGTTGCCGGTCGCGACGATCGCCGCCCTGCTGGACGCCGCGTCCGGGACGGACCCGCGGGGCCTGCGCGACCGGGCGCTGCTCGAGTTGCTGTACGCGACCGGTGCCCGGATCAGTGAGGCGGTCGGGCTGGACGTCGATGACGTCGACGAGCTGGGCCGACGGGTGACCGACGGCACCGGAGCGGCATCCGGCACCGTCTCGATCGTCCGGCTCCGCGGCAAGGGCTCGAAGGAACGACTGGTGCCGGTGGGGTCCTTCGCGGTGCGGGCCCTGCAGGCGTACCTGGTGCAGGGCCGACCGGCTCTGGTGGGCGCCCGCACCGGACGATCCGCGATGTCTTCGGGCGGAGCGCTGTTCCTCAACAACCGGGGCGGGCGGTTGTCCCGGCAGAGCGCCTGGCAGGTCCTGCAGGACACCGCGGCGAAGGCCGGCATCGGCGATCCGCACGGCGCGGGCGATGCGGGCGTCGGGATCTCGCCGCACACCCTGCGGCACTCCTTCGCCACCCACCTGCTCGAAGGCGGCGCGGACGTCCGGTCCGTCCAGGAGCTCCTCGGCCACGCCTCTGTGACGACCACGCAGATCTACACCCTGGTGACCGTCGATTCGCTGCGCGAGGTGTACGCGACCTCGCATCCGCGCGCCCGGTAGCGGGCTGCTTCCCAGCCCCGGGAACTCCCCGGTGGGCAGGTGGCGGCCGGTCGACGAACCTGTGCCTCGGGCTGCGTGCCCCGCATCGGCCCTGACACCCGGGGAGAGGTTCAGCCGACCGGGCCGCCGTTCGCGCAGGGACGACGTCGCCGGGCTTGCTCGGTATCAGGCAGTTCTGCGGTCCGCTCTTGCTGGGCAACTGTGCGCCGCGGCTGCGTGCGCACCGTTCACCCGCAGCCGTCACTCTGTTGTCGGAGGTCCCCTGCCGTGTCAGCCGCCCTGCGCCCCACCGGGGCCGTGCCCCCGTCCGGGTCCCTGCCCGAGCCGTCCCCGGCATGCCGCACCGTCGGGTCGCTGACCTCCGACATGGTGCTGGTGCACAAGGTGTTCCGCCGCGAGCTGCGGTTGCTCGGCGCGCTGATCGCCGACGTCGCCACCGGGAACGTCGCCCGCGCCGCGCTGCTCGGCTCGCACTACCGGGAATTGGCCAAGGCCCTTGTTCATCACCACGCTGCTGAGCGGGACCTGCTCTGGCGCAGGCTCCGCGAGCGGGCACCGCTACATCCGCACATGGAACGCCGGATGCTGAACTGGCATCGCCAGCACACCGAGCTGATGTCCGAGCTGGACTCGCTGATGCCGCTGTGGGAGCAGGACGCCGACGCCGAACTTCGCGCGGTGCTGTCCGACATCGTCGACGAATTGGCCACGTCGGTCACCGACCACCTCGACGCCGTCGAGCAGCATGTGCTGCCGATGGTGGACCGGCACGTCACCCCGGGCGAGTGGTTGGGGATGGGCCTGCGGGCGGCGAGCTGGATCCCGCTGAACCGGATGGCCTGGTTGCTCGGCGCGATGCTGGAGGACGCCACCCCGGACGAGCGCGCGAACCTGATGGCGAAGGTGCCCGGGCCGGCGCGGCTGCTCTACCGGATGGTCGGCCGGGACCAGTACGCCCGCGAGATGCAGGCGCTGCGCGGGTCACTCACTCCGGGCCGCTGACGAGTCCGGTCGCGCAGCGGCCCTCTCAGGCCGGGGCCTGAGCTGCTGTCGGCGGCGGCACCGCCGGTGGGATGGTCGGGGAGACGTCAGCCGGCGGCTCGGATGACGCCGTGCCTACGACGGTCTTCTTTCGGCCGAACCGCTTCGGCCGGTTCGGGTCCTTCACCTTGAACACCGGTTCGTCGCCCAGGAACAGCTGCAGCCACTTGGCCTCGGGGTCGACGTCGACCAGCAGCGCCTTGAACAGCAGGCTCGCCGGGATCGCCAGGATCGCGCCGAGCGGCCCGAGCAGGTAGGTCCAGACGATCAGCGACAGGAAGCTGACGGAGGTGGTCAGGCCGACCGCGTCACCGACGAACTTGGGCTGCAGCACCGATTGGATGATGAAGTTGAGCACGCAATAGACCACGATCACGGTGATCATCAGGCTGGGCCCGCCGGTCAGCAGTGCCAGGATCGCGGGTGGGATCAGGCCGATGATGAAACCGATGTTGGGGATGTAGTTGGTCACGAACGCCAGCAGCGCCCACAGGCCGGCCGCCGGGATCCCCAGGATCACCAGTGCACCCCAGTCGAGGAGGGCGACGATGCCGCCGAAGATGGTGGCGACCCCGAAGTATTTGCGGGTGCCGGCCGCGAACGTGCCGAGCGCGGTCAGGACGGGTTCCCTGCCCGGGCGCCGGCTGACCATCCGATCACCGAACACCGATCCGTCGACCGCCATGAAGATCAGCAGTGTGATGACGAAGAAGGCGGACGTGAAGACGGCGGAAAGGCTGGACAGCAGCGTCCTCGCGTAGCCGACGATGGAGCTCCTGTCGATACCGTTGATTGCCGACTGAATGTCCGCCTGGGTGACGCCCATGCTGGCCAGCCAAGATTTGAAGCCGGCCAGCTCCGCGTCCAGCTGATCGGCATACTGCGGCATCAGGCTGACGAGCTGGACGATGCCGATGATCGCGGCGAAGAACAGCCCGAAGATGATCGCGTACGTCCCGAGAAGGACCGCCAAGGTCGCCAGCCAGCGCGGCGCGCCGCGGCGGATCAACCGGGCGCGCAGCGGGTCGAGGCAGATGGTGAGCACCAGGGCCAGGAACACCGGGCCGAGAATCTGCGGTATCGCCCTGATGCCGGCCGCGACGACCACTCCGGCGGCCAGTCCGAGGACGACGATCAGGCCGCGCGGGAGGCCGTAACCGGACGTCGGGTGCGGCGGCAACTGCTGAATCCCGGTGATGTACTCGCCGTTCTCGTCGCTGGCCGACGCCGGTTGATCCGTCATGACATTGTCCGTTTCTCCAGGTATCCCCGTGCCGGATGGGAGCTGCCCCGGACCGGCGCGGGCTGTGGCGTCGCTGGTTTCCCGATGCACTGGTCGCGACAAAAGCAGCCGTCAGGCGCATCTGCGATGCTCGACCGACGATTCCAGCCGCCCTTGTCCGGTCACATCATCCTTGACGGATGAAGCGCACTATTGCGGCACGCCGGAAACATGGAGCACAAGTGCACCACCTTCACCATCCCGGAGGTTCCAGACATGGCGGATCGGCCCGTAGAGGAATCGGCGATACCGACCACGCCGGTGCCTGTCATCGACCCGTCGGTGGCTGCGAGCGGAACGGCCTCAACCGACACTGACCGGCTCGATTCCGACCAGCTGGACCCCGACCCCGCGGCGGACCCGAGAGCCGGCACGCCGACCCCGCCGCCACATCGGAGCATCTGGCGCACCATCGACGACGGCCCCAAGGCCAAGCCGTGGCGGGTGCTGTCGATCGTGCTGCTGGTGATCGGGTGCGTGCTCGCGCCGCTCGGCGTCACGACCGCGTGGGCGAAGAACCTGGTGACCAGTCAGGAGGCGTACCTGGAGGCGGTGTCTCCGTTGGTCACCGACCCGGTGATCGTCACTGCGGCCGAGGCGAGACTGGTGACGGGGATCGACACCGCGATCACCAATCTGCAATTGGCCGACAAGATCAGTGACGAACTCGAGTCGCTCGGGCTGCCGCCGAGGCTCGCGTCCCTCGCGACGGGCTACCTCGCCACGTTCCGCACGGACATCACCGATGCCATCTCCAAGATGGTCGACGAACTGGTCCAAAGCCCCAAATTAGCGGAAATCTGGAATCAGGCAAATGCCAGGGCGCACACCGCATTCGTCCAGATCATGCAGGGACAGAATCCCGGCAGGCTGAATTCGATCAATGTCGACCTCAGCTCGGCTGTGACGGCCGTCAAGCAGAAACTCGAGAACTCCGGGGTGCAGTGGGCGTCTCAGATTCCCGATATCCCGATCGTCTTCAATCTGGCCGGGAACGCCGATGTGCTGCAGATCGCCGGCTACTACGACACCCTGGTGACGCTGGGGACGTGGCTGCCGGTTGCTGCGCTCGTGTTGTTGCTCTTGTCGATACTGATCGCGCCGAGCCGGTTGGGCGGCCTGTCGAAGGCGGCCGGGTGGCTTGCCTTCTCGATGGTGGTGCTGGCCGTCGGGTTGTTGGTTGCTCGGCAGTGGTTGGTCAGCAACGCCCCCTCCCAACCGGACGTCACGCAGGCCTTCGCGCGCCAGCTCACGGTGAACCTGCAGGGCACCATCCGGTTCGTGCTCGTGCTGTCCGCGGTCATCTCCGTCCTGGCGTGGATGTTCGGTCGCTCCCGCAGCGCCGCCGCGGTGCGGAACGGGGTCCGTGGGCTCGCCGCTCGGGTGCAGGATTCCCGGTGGCAGTGGGTGGTCCGGATCGGCGCCGGCGTGATCGCCGCGGTCCTGGTGCTCGTGCTGATCTCGCTCGACGATCCGGGCCTGGTGGCAGCCCTGGTGCTCGCCGCGCTGGCGGGGCTGTTCGCGCTGGTGGCGGCCAGTCCGGGCGGTTCGTCAGGGGCGGCGGCGACGATGGGCAAGGATCCCGCCGACCAGCTCGGTGCCCCGGTCGGCGGTTAGCGTCCGCGGACGGTGAAGTTCGCCATCATCGCCATGTCCTCGTGTTCGAGGTTGTGGCAATGGAAGACATACCGCCCGGGATAGCCGTCGAACCGGATGATGATCTCGGCCGTTTCGCCGGGTGTCAGGTCGATGGTGTCCTTCCAGCCCAGGTCGTTCGGTCCGGGACCCCGTCCGCCGCGTCGCACAACCTGGAACGGGGCGAGGTGGATGTGCACCGGGTGGTGCAGGTCGGTCATCAGCCGCCAGATCTCCACGTCGCCGAGCCGTGGGGTCGCCAGATCGGTCTCGGGATCGAAGACGGCGCCGTTGATCGTCCACATCAGCGATTCGAGGCCCGAAACGTCATGTCCCTGATGCCCACCAGAGGCATGGGTGGGCATCGCCGCGCGGCGCAGTTGGAACGCGAACGTCCTGGTGGTGACGGCGTCAGCCGGGTCCAGCGTCTCGACAGCCGACAGCACAGCAGGTACCGAGGAGTCGTCGCGCGCGGCGCGGACGACCCGGAACTGCAGCACGTCAGCGGTGGAACCCGTCCCCAGGAGGTTCCGCATCGTGACCACGGTGCCCACCGGATACGCGCCGAAGTCGACGATCAGATCGGCCCGCTCGGCGGAGGCCAGCGTCACCGACGACCGGACGACCGGCTCGGCCAGCAACCCGCCGTCGCTGCCGATCTGGACGAACGCCTTGCCGGTCGGGGGAGGCGGATCCAACGCCAGCTGGAACCGGCGCGCGTTCGACGCGTTCAGCACCCGCAACCGGTAGCGGGCTGCGTCGACCTCGTACGTCGGCCACGCGGTCCCGTTGACCAGGACGACGTCACCGAGCACCCCGCCCATGAAGGCGCCCCGAACCCCGGGTACCTGCTGGTCGGCGGACACTGCCGGGTAACGGAAGGACCCGTCGGCGGCGAACGCCCGGTCGCAGATCATCAACGGCAGGTCGCGGTCCCCGTCGGGCAACGGCAGGCCGTCCTCTTCGGCATCTCCGATCAGGAAGAACCCGGCGAGGCCGCGGTACACGTTCGGACCGGTGAAATCCATCGTGTGGTCGTGGTACCAGAGCGTGCTTGCCCGTTGCTCGAGCGGGTAGCGGTAGATCCGCTCGCCGACAGCCTCCTGGCGCAGAGCCCTTGCGGCGCGCCAGGTCTCGACCCGGTCGGCAGGCAGGATGAGGTCCGTGGGGTACCCATCCGAGTGCGCAGGAGTGCGGCCGCCGTGCAGGTGAACCACCGATGGAACGGGCAACTCGTTGCGGACGGCCACGGTGACCGGGCGGCCCGATCGGGCGCGGATCGTCGGGCCGGGGAAGGTCCCGTCGTAACCCCAGATCGGGGTCGGCAGGCCCGGGATGATCTCCGCGGTACCGGCCCGCTGGACGAGCCGGTACATGTCTGCCCCCGCGTCCCGCACCGCGTCGGGCACCGCGACGGGCACCGCGACGCTAGGAACCTGCAGCGGCCGGGAGAACCGTTCCGGCAGCGGTAGCTCGCTGGTCAGGAATTCACCGGTCGACGAGGTCGGTCCCAGGTCGAGTGCGCTGAGCGAAGCGGTGGCCGCGACCAGTCCGACGCCGCCGGCGATCCCGAAGAAGTCCCGTCTGCTGAATTTCATCGTTGCCGCCCGACAAGGCGCGCCGGCAACCAGGCCGCAATGGCGACAGCTGTTCCGGTCGCGGCCAGCGCGACTCCCAGCGGCACGTGCAGTCCGAGGTTCCGCTGGTAGCCCGCGGCGATCTGCACACCGGCACCGGCCACCATCGCGGCGCAGACGGCCGGGACCCATCCCGGTATCCCGCCGGGGCGCCAGGCCGGGATCGACAGCAGGAACTGGATGAAGACGGCCAGGACCACGATCCCGCCGACCGTCGCGTGCGCGGCGAGCCGGTCGAACTCGCCGCCCAGGAAGAGGCCGACGAGCAGCGGCTGCGTCCACAACATCGCCGTCGTCACCGCGGCCGCGATGCGCAGCGGCCAGCGCCAGCCCGGTGACGGCCGGCTCCGGGTGGGCGGCATGGGCGCTGACAGAGTCTGCGGGTGCTGGGTCACGGTGAGCCTTCGCGCGTTCTTCGAGCCGGTCAGGGGTATGTCGGAACGGTTCACACGCTAGGAACCCGCCGCCGCTTCGTCGTCCGTCGTGCGTCCCCACCCTGGTACGTCATCAGGCGTAGCGGATGACGGAAGTCCTGCGCCGCACAACGGATGTGCGGGCCAGGGCCGGTTCGTATGCTGCAACGGTGGGCGATGCTCAGCCGGTCGATGCTCAGCACCCGACCGCGCAACCGACGGGCTCACATTTCAGCGTTTCGAACCGCGACGGCCGGCGCACGCGCACCCGGCAGCTCGAACCCATGCTGGTGGACGCCGCGTTCGCCGTTGTGGTGACGGCCGCGATCGCGGTCGCCGTGACGGCGAAGGTGGAGCCGGACGCCCGCGACCCGGACGTGGTCGCCTACGCGTTCGCGGTGCTGCTCGGCGCGCTGATGCTGGTGCGGCGCAGGTGGCCGGCCGGCGTTCTCATCGCGACCGTCGTGCTGCTCTTCGGTTATTACCTGCTCGGCTATCCCGCAGTGGGTGTCGGGGTGCCGGTGGCCGGCGCGGTGTACTCCGCGGCGGAGCAGGGCAGGCTCCGCATCGCCATGGTGGTCGCCTCACTGGTGCTGGTGCTGTCCACGGTCTACCGCGCGTTGGAGGACGAACCGCTCGTCCGGCTGCTGGGCTTCGACGGTGCCGAGAATCTGATCCTGCTCGTCGCGGTGATCGCCCTCGGGGACGGCGTTCGATCACGGCGGGAGCTCCGGCGACGGTCGGCCGTGGAAGCGGAAGCCGCGGCCCGCGCCCACGAACTCGAGGCGCGCCGCCGAGTCGAGGAGGAGCGGTTGCGGATCGCCAGGGAGGTCCACGATGTCCTGGCGCACTCGGTGTCGGCGATCTCGATCCAGAGCCAGGTCGGTCTGGAGGCGCTCCCCGGCGAACCCGCCGTCGCCTCCGCCGCGCTGCGGACGATCCGTGAGGTCAGCAGCACCGCGCTGACGGACCTGCGTAGCGCGGTCGGGGTGCTCCGGGATGCTGCCGGCGGCGCGGATGCCGGCGGCGCGGCTGCCGGGAGCCCCGCGGATCCGGCTGACGCCGTGCCGGAGCCGGTGGGCGGTCTCGCCCAGCTCGATCGGTTGCTCGGCGTCGCTGCGGAGGGCGGCATGACGGCGGAGATCCATCGCACCGGCGACTCCGCAACCGTGCCGTTGGTGGTCGACGCCGCCGCCTACCGCATCGTCCAGGAATCGTTGACGAATGTCCGGCGACACTCGCCCGCGTCGGCCGGCGCGGTCGTGCAGATCGACGTGCTCGCCGATCGACTCGAGCTGCGCGTGCGCAACACCGAGGACGGGCCCACCGCCACCGTTCCAGCTGCTGCCGGCCCGCTGACGAGTCCGGGCTTCGGGCTGGCCGGGATGCGCGAGCGCGCTGAGTTGCTGGGTGGATCTCTGGCCGCCGGGCCGGTTGACGGTGGGTTCGAGGTCCGCGCGGTGCTGCCGTTCCCCACGGCGAAGAGCGTGCAGCGGCGAGCCGTCGAGCGCCACAGCAGCGTCCCGAGGGATGTGTCGTCATGAACTGTCGCGCTGCCGCGGGGGTTGGGTCCCCATGACGTCCGTGCCACACCGGGTGGTCGTCGTCGACGATCAGAGCCTGGTCAGGGAAGGCATCAGCGCCCTGCTCGGGCGCGCCGACGACATCGAGGTGGTCGGCGAGGCGGACGACGGCGGGTCGGGTATTCGGGAGGTCCTGCGGTGCCGTCCCGACGTGGTGCTGATGGACCTGCGGATGCCGGGCATGAACGGCGTCGCCGCGACCGAACGGATCGTCGCCGACCCCCGGCTGACCGATGTGGCCGTGGTGGTACTGACCACCTTCGACGCCGACGAGGACGTCTTCGCCGCTATCCGGGCCGGCGCCCGCGGGTTCCTGCTCAAGGACACCGACGCCGACGACCTGCGCCGGGCGGTGCGGATCGTCGCCGGCGGTGGATCGCTGCTCTCGCCGGCGGTGACCGAGCGCGTCATGCGGGCGGCAGCGGTCGGGTCTCCGGCACCCGGCCGCGCCGACCTGCTCGGGCCGCTCACCCACCGGGAACGCGAGGTGCTGGCCGAGGTCGGTGCGGGCCTGTCGAACGAGGAGATATCTCGCCGGCTGCACATGAGCGCCGCCACCGCCCGCACCCACGTCAGCCGGGTGATGACAAAGTTGGGAGCACGGGACCGCGCCCAATTGGTGGTGATCGCCTACCGTTCCGGCCTGCTGACGCCCGGGGGGACCGATGGGTGATCCGGGTCTCCGGCGGGCGGGTCGCGTTGTCCGGGCGGCCTTTCTCCGCATAAGGTGGGCCGGGTCGTCGGGATGACGACGTTTTCCAGTAGGCGGGAGTTCGTGGTCGATGAGCGAACCGGATGACGCAGCGTGGATCGCAGCGGCCGGTGCACCCCGACCCGAGGAGGGCTCCGCCGGGGAGTACGGCGTGACCACCGAGACGGTCGAATCTCCGGTGCACGACCTGGGCGACGGCCCTCCCGCGGCGCTGGACACCCCCGCCACCGAGGCTGAGGGTGCACCCGCGGCCGACGGACAGAGCGGGCTCTGGGTGGTTCCTGAGCAGTCGACCAACGGTACGGAGACCCCGGTCGGTCCAACCGGGAACGGCGGCGAGCCTGCCGGCGCGGCGGCGTCGACCGGTGCCGGTGTCGCCGGGTCGTCCTCGCCCGCGTTGCGTGCGATGCGCGGCCGGGACCCCGAGCCCGCCCCGCTGGCGACCCACGGCCCGGCCACCGTGCTGGCGATGTGCAACCAGAAGGGCGGGGTCGGGAAGACCACGTCCACGATCAATCTCGGAGCGGCTCTCGCTGAATACGGCCGGCGCGTGCTGCTCGTCGATCTGGACCCGCAGGGCGCCCTGTCCGCCGGGCTGGGGATCGCCGCACACGAACTCGAGCACACCATCTACAACCTGATGCTCTCCTCCGGGACGGCGATCACCGACGTGCTGATGCCGACCGGGATCGAGGGCGTCGACCTCATCCCGGCCAACATCGACCTGTCCGCCGGCGAGGTGCAGCTGATCAACGAGGTCGGCCGCGAACACACCCTGGCGCGGGCGCTGCGGCCGGTGCTGCACGCGTACGACTACGTGCTGATCGACTGCCAGCCGTCTCTCGGCCTGCTCACCGTGAACGCGCTGGCGTGTGCCGACGGCGTGATCATCCCGCTTGCCGCCGAATGGTTCTCGCTGCGCGGGGTGGCGCTGCTGGTCGACACCATCTCCAAGGTGCAGGACCGGATCAACCCGGACCTGTCCGTCGAGGGCGTTCTCATCACCATGTACGACGGCCGCACCGTGCACGCCCGGGAGGTCGTCGGGATGCTGCACCAGCGCTTCGGCGACACCGTCTTCGACACCGTCATCGGCCGTACGGTGAAGTTCCCCGAGACCACCGTCGCGGGCGAGCCGATCACCTCGTACGCTCCGACATCGCCTGCGGCACAGGCGTATCGTGCGCTCGCGCGGGAAGTGATCGCGCGATGACCGTGGCCCCGCCGCAAACCGGCGCGGGGTCGCTTCCGTCGTCGGCTGCCGCCGCACCGGCAGAACCGGACACCGTGCCGGGCGCCGTGCCCGTGGCCGACCAGGTGCCCGATCAGCTGCCCGACCCGGTGACCGGCCGGCGTCCCTTCCATGTGCGGCTGTCGAACTTCGACGGCCCGTTCGACCTTCTGCTGCAGTTGATCAACCAGCGCCGGATGGACGTCACCGAGGTCGCGCTGCACCAGGTCACCGACGACTTCATCGGGCACATCCGGGCGATGGGCACGAACTGGGATCTCGACCAGGTGACCGAGTTCCTGGTCATCGCGGCCACCCTGCTCGACCTGAAGGCCGCGCGGTTGCTGCCCGACGCCACCGAGGACACCGGGCTGGACGACGACGCGCTCGGCGCGCGCGATCTGCTGTTCGCCCGCTTGCTGGCATACCGTGCGTATCAACAGGTGTCGGCGCTGTTCGCCGAACTGGAAGCCGGTGCGCTGCGGCGTTACCCGCGAGCGGTCTCGCTCGAGGCCCGGTATCTCGGGCTGCTGCCGGAGATCCGCATCGGGCTCACTCCCGAGCAGTTCGCGGCGCTGGCCGCGTCGGTGTTCCGGCCGAAGCCGCCGCCCACGGTCAACCTCGACCACATCCACGCCCCGCGGGTGTCCGTCGCCGAACACACGGCGGTGTTGCGGCAGATGCTGCTGGACCGGGGGACGGCCACCTTCAGCGAGCTCGTCGCCGGCTGCGAGGCAACGCTCGAGGTGGTCGCGCGCTTCCTCGGCCTGCTCAATCTCTACCGGGAATCGGCCGTGGCCTTCGACCAGCCCGAGCCGCTCGGCACACTGACGGTCCGCTGGACGCTGGCGCCCGCCGAGGCGGCCGCCGCCGATCTCGCCGCGACAGCTCCGGGCGCCGACGAGGAGTACGAGTGAACACCGGCGCCGAGCCGACGCTGGAGTCGACAGCGGACCCCGCGCTCGAGTCGACCGCAGGCTCGACAGCCGAACCGATTGCCGGGTCGGCCGTCGAATCGGCCGTGGAGTCCACAGCCGAGCTGACCGTCGAGACCGTTCCCGACCACGACCTGGCCGGGGCGCTCGAGGCCGTACTGCTCGTCGTCGAGGCCCCCGTCAGCGAGACCGCGCTGGGAACGGCCGTCGGGCACCCCCCGGCGACCGTCCGGGCTGTGCTGCTCGACCTCGCCGCCCGCTACACCGCCGCCAACTCCGGCATCGAACTCCGCGAGCTCGGCGGCGGCTGGCGGTTCTACACCCGTGACCGGTTTGCCCCCGTCGTCGAACGCTTCGTGCTGGACGGCGCGCAGAGCAGGCTGTCGAGGGCGGCGCTGGAGACCCTCGCAGTCATCGCCTACCGCCAGCCGGTCACCCGGGCGCGGGTCGCCGGTGTTCGCGGCGTCAACGTCGACGGTGTGGTCCGCACGCTGATGTCCCGCGGCCTCATCGAAGACGTCGGCGCCGATGCCGACACCGGCGGAATGCTGTACCGCACCACTGATCTCTTCCTGGAAAGGCTTGGTTTGTCAGACCTGTCGGAATTGCCATCGCTCGGCCCGCTGCTGCCGGATATCGACGGGATCGACGATGTCTGACCCGAAGAAGCCCGCCGGCAGGAGCACCCGGAAAGCGGGCCGGCCGCCCGCCTCCGGACGATCCGAAACCGTGCGGCCGCGGCCCCCGAAGGCCGATACATCATCGATCGATCCATCGGAGGAGCTGGACGGGCCTGACGGCGTCCGGCTGCAGAAGGTGCTCGCCTCGGCGGGCGTCGCCTCCCGGCGGAAGGCCGAGGAGCTGATCAAGGCCGGCCGGGTCAAGGTCGACGGGATCGTCGTCAAGGAGATGGGCACCCGGATCGACCCGGACGAGGCCGTCGTACACGTCGACGGCAATCGTGTGGTGCTCCGCGCGGACCAGGTCTACCTGGCGCTCAACAAGATGCCCGGCATGCTCTCCACCATGTCCGACGAGCTCGGCCGGCCGAACATCGGGCAGCTGCTCGAGGACCGACCGGAGCGGCTGTTCCACGTCGGCCGGCTCGACATGGACTCGGAGGGCCTGCTGCTGCTGACCAACGACGGGGACCTCGCGCACCGCTTGACCCATCCGTCGTACGGCGTCGCGAAGACCTACATGGCGGAGATCCCCGGCCCGGTGCCGCGCGATCTGGGCCGCAAGCTACGGGCCGGTGTCGAACTGGACGACGGTCCGGCGAAGGTCGACTACTTCGACGTGGTGGATGTGCACAACGGCCGCGCCGTCGTGGAGATCGTCCTGCACGAGGGCCGCAAGCACATCGTCCGGAGGTTGCTGGACGCCGTCGATCACCCGGTGTCCCGGCTGGTCCGCACCAAGATCGGTGAGCTGCAGCTCGGTCATCAGCGGCCGGGCACGCTGCGCAAGCTCAACCCGGTCGAGATCGCGCAGCTCTACAAGGCGGTCGGGTTGTGAGCAGACCCGGTGCCGGCGGTGAGCGCCCCGGCAGGACCGGACCTGCAGCCAGCCGGTTCGTGATTGCGATCGACGGCCCGGCGGGCACCGGCAAATCCACTGTCGCCCAGCGGGTCGCGCGGGCCCTCAACGCGGGCTACCTCGACACGGGCGCGATGTACCGGATCGTCACGCTGGCCGTTCTGGACGCCGGAATCGACCCCACGGACGATCAGGCCGTCGCAGAGATGTTGCCGCAGTTGACGTTCGACTCCCCGGTGACTCCCGGCCGGCAACAGCACTGGTTCGGCGGGCGGGACGTGTCGAGCGAGATCCGCGGTCAGTCGGTCACTGTCGCCGTCACCCCCGTCTCTGCCAACCCGGCCGTTCGGTCCTACCTGCTCGGCCGCCAGCGGGAGCTGGCGGATTCCGGGCGGATGGTGGTCGAGGGCAGGGACATCGGCACTGTCGTCATGCCGGACGCCGGACTGAAGATCTATCTGACCGCCGACGCGCAGGAACGTGCCCGCCGCCGCTACCACCAGAACGCGGGCGCCAGGGCCAGGGGCGTGGCCGGCGCCGCGAGTGAGAGCGGGCAGCACGAAACAGATCTCGCCGCCGTGGCGTTGGACCTGGACCGCCGCGACACCAAGGACAGCACCCGGGCGCACGCCCCGTTGCAGGCCGCGCCGGATGCCGTGGTGATCGACTCCTCGCAGATGGCGGTCGAGGAAACCGTTGCGCAAGTCCTCGGCTTGGCCGCCGAACGGGGCATCAGGTGAGGTGGTTCCGCCTCGGCGGTGCGGACGATCCGACACCGGAGGCGAGCGGCCCGAAGGGGATGGACCGCGGGCGGCGCATCGGCATCACGCTGGGCGTGCTGATGTACCGGATGCGGGTCGCCGGGATGAGCCGGGTGCCGGCCACCGGCCCGCTGGTCTTCGTGGCCAATCACCAGAACTTCATGGACGGCGCGATGCTGTTCGGCGCGTTGCCCCGGCGGGTGTCCTTCCTGGTGAAGGCGGAGGCGGTGAAGGGCCCGCTCGGCTGGCTGCTGGTGAACGTCGGCCAGCACGCCGTCGTGCGCGGCGTCCCCGATCGGGAGCCGTTGCTCCGCGCACTGGCCCAGCTGCAGGCGGGTGGTGCGATCGGGATCTTCCCCGAGGGCACCCGCGGCGCGGGTAACGTCGAGTCGGTGTTCCCCGGCGCGGGGTGGCTGGCCGCACGCTCCGGTGCAACCGTGGTGCCTGTCGCGATCCGTGGGACCGACCGTCCCGCCGGCCGCACACGCCGGCGGTTCCGGCCGGAGGTACATGTGCTGGTCGGCGAGGCGTTCGCGGTTCAGCAGGGTGGCGGCCGCAAGGCCGTCGCCGCAGCGACGGAAGACATCCGTACGCACCTGGCCGCCCTGGTGGCCGCCCTAGACGCGGAGATCGCACCCGGTCCCGCGTCCCTACAGAGGACAACGACGTGAGTGAGACCTTCGATCCCGCAAGCAGTATCGACGCGGGTGGTGACCCGGGCGCAGCCTCCGGGGATACCGGTGTCGTCGGCACCTGGAGCGACGAGAGCGAGTTCGCCGGCTGGGAGGACACCGACTCCGACGGCGAACTGAGCGGCCCCACGGTCCCGACGCCGACGCTGGCCGTGGTCGGCCGGCCGAACGTCGGCAAGTCGACCCTGGTCAACCGGATCATCGGCCGCCGCGAGGCCGTCGTCCAGGATATCCCGGGGGTGACCCGCGACCGGGTGTCCTACGACGCGTTGTGGCGCGGCCGGAAGTTCACCGTCGTCGACACCGGCGGCTGGGAACCGGACGCCGACGGGCTGCAGGGCGCGGTTGCCGCGCAGGCGGAACGGGCGATGCTGACGACGGATGCGGTACTGGTCGTGGTCGACGGTTCGGTGGGCGCCACGGCGACCGAGGAAGCGATGGCCAAGGTCCTGCGACGCTCGAAACGACCGGTCATCCTGGCCGTGAACAAGGTGGACGACGAGCGCACCGAGGCCGACGCCGCGTCCCTCTGGTCACTCGGGCTGGGCGAGCCGTTCAGCGTTTCGGCCCTGCACGGCCGCGGTTCGGGCGACCTGCTCGACGCCGTCCTCGAAGCCCTTCCGGCAACACCGTCGGAGTTCGCGGCGACCGGAACCGGCCCGCGCCGGGTGGCGCTGCTCGGGAAGCCGAACGTCGGCAAGTCGTCCCTGCTGAACAAGCTCAGCGGCGAGTCCCGTTCGGTGGTCGACTCGGTCGCGGGCACCACCATCGACCCGGTCGACTCGCTGGTCGAGCTGGACGGCCAGGTGTGGCGGTTCGTCGACACAGCGGGCCTGCGCAGGAGGGTGCACCAGGCCAAGGGCATGGAGTTCTACGCGTCGCTGCGCACCCAGACCGCTTTGGAGGCAGCCGAAGTAGCGATCGTGCTGATCGACTCGTCGGTGCCGCTGACCGAGCAGGACCAGCGGGTGATCACGATGGTCATCGAGTCCGGCCGGGCGCTGGTCATCGCGATGAACAAGGCCGACCTGGTCGACGCCGACCGGCGCGAGGAGATCGAGCGGGAACTCTCGCACGACCTGGTTCGGATCACCTGGGCGGAGCGGATCAACATCTCCGCGCAGACCGGCCGCGGCGTGCACCGCCTGGCGCCTGCCATGGAGCGGGCGCTGAACAGCTGGGACCGGCGGATTCCCACCGGCCGGCTCAACTCCTGGCTCGGTGAGCTGATCCAGGCGACACCACCGCCGGTGCGCAGCGGCAAACAGCCGAAGGTCCTCTTCGCGACCCAGGCCGCGAACCGGCCGCCGACGTTCGTGCTGTTCACCAGCGGATTCTTGGAGGCCGGCTACCGCAGGTTCATCGAGCGCCGGCTGCGCGAGGACTTCGACTTCACCGGCTCCCCGGTTCGGGTCAACGTCCGGGTGCGGGAGAAGCGCGGCCGGAAGAACTGACCCCGCCCGTCGGTCAGGCTCCGGGTCCGTCAGGCCTGCTCGAGCACGTAACTGCCGGGTGCGTCCGCCAGCGCGGGGTAGGAGTTGTTGCCGAGTCGGGTCGGCGCGCGTGTGGTGCCGTCAGACCGCGCGATGATCCACTTCGCCCACGCCGTATCGCAGGAGTTTGAGAAACTCACTGCGGTAGATCACGGAGCCCTTCGTCGCGGCGACGTCCTTTCCCGGCGAACTCCGACCTGTTGGTCAGCACCTTGGCCGCACCGTCGGCCAACGCCGGTGCACGGGCGATGGAAACTCGCCGGCATCACCGATGTCGCTAGGCAGAGGACGACCAAGCTGTCCGGCGGCCAATCGCAGCGCGTGCGGTACGCCCTGGCGTTGGTTCACGATCCGGCCCTGCGGGTGTTGAGAACCTTGTCATCGTGCAGGAAGTACGGTTGCTTCCCCTCCGGTGTGGCCTGCCATTCGTAGTACCCGTCGGCTGGGAGCACGAAGCGCCGCTTCGCGGCCGCGTTTCGGAAAAGGCGGCCGTCGTACCTGCAGGCGGCCAGCCGCCAGAGCTTGCGTGCCCTGGGGGTCGAAGGTCGGGTCGACCAGGATCCGCCAGTCGTGCCCTTTCGATACGGGCGGCCCTGGCCCTGGTGACCGGAACCCGGCTATTCGACTGCGGTCAAGGCCGGCCGGAGGTTGGCCAGAGCCCAGTCCAGGGCGTAGTCGGCGACTTTTTCCCAACCCGGAGCAGCGCACGTCCAGTGGTCACGTCCCGCGAACTCGTAGTACTCGGTGACCGCAGGTGATTTCTTGTAGTGCTTGGCGTTTGACTTGTTCACCGACGGCGGCATGATGTGGTCCTTCTCCCCGCCGATGAACAGCAGCGGCGCGCGATCGGCCGCATAGTCAACCCAAGTCTCCTGGTGGCCCGGTTTGAAGTTTGCGATCAGGCCGTAGGCCCAGACCCAATTGCCGGGGGCGGCGATCGCATAGCGTTCCCAAACCGTACGGGACTCTTCTTCGGTGAGGGTGTTGGCAAATGCGTAGTGGAATTGTTCGGCCGTGAACCCGACCGCCCGATGCCTGTTGGCCGGGTTCTTGAGCGCGGGGAACAGCGACTTGACCTGGGAGAGCGGATTGACCCGTACGCCTTCGGTGGGCGCGGAATCGATGACGACACCGGCACTGCCCAGCCCGCGAGCCAGCAACAGTTGGGTTAATGTCCCGCCGAACGAGTGACCCATGATGATCGGCGGAGCGTCCAGAGCCTGGATGACATCAGCGAGGTGGGCCACCGTCTCGGGAACGGTGAGTTTGGCGATCGCGTCGGGATTCTCCCGTAGCGCCTCGACCTCGATCTCGAAGCCGGGGTAGGTCGGGGTCAACACCTTGAGCCCTTTGCCCTGGTAGTACTCGACCCATCCCTCCCAGGATCGTGGAGTCATCCAAAGCCCATGGACGAGCACAACAGTGTTGGCGGATGCAGAGGCCATGTCGGCAGCCACTTTCTCGGTTGAACGAAGTTGTGGTGATGTGGGAAATCAGGAGTCGGTGAACGCAAGTAAGGTCTGTGTGCAGGCGGTCCCGGTCGGTGTCGGGCGGGCCCTGCGCGCCAATCCCGAACACGAGAAGCTGCCCGTTGGCGGAGAGCTCGGCCGCTCGGCGTGATCGTCGCGGCCAAGAAGGGGATGTGGCCACCTCTCCTCTCGCGAGCGACCCCGTGCAGGACGGGTAGCGTTTCAAAGTGGGGTCAAAGGCTTCTCGAACGCGTCCGTGAACCCATACTGGACCGATCGGTCCTGGATGTCAACGGTCTGCGTAGGCGAAATCGGGGTGAGGTTTTACATGGTTCGCGACAAGGGTTTCGACGAGGCGGTGGCCGTCCGCAACGCCCGCGAGGCATTCTGGGAACGCGGCTACACGGCAACGTCGCTGGCCCGGTTGATGAGCGCGACCGGCTTGAACAAGTCGAGCCTTTACGAGACGTTCGGCAGTAAGCGGGAGCTGTTCGGACGAGCGATGCAGAGCTATATCGAAGAGGTGATGGGGCCGAAGGTGGCGGTCCTGGAGGCACCGGGTGCCGGAAAACCGGAACTGGTGGAATTTTTCGGAGGATGGGCGCGGGTGTTTAGGAGCCCGTCGGGACAAGAAGCGACACGTGGCTGCTTATTGCTCAACACGGCGACGGAGCTGAACGACCTCGATGAGGTTGCCGCCGAGGAACTCAGCCGCTTCCGCCTGCGGATTCGGGCGGCTATGTTGAACGCGGCGCGGACGGACGGCGACGAAAGTACGGCTCAGTTTTGGGCTGACATGCTCACCGCGGCCCACATCGGCATGGTCATCACTTCACGAATGGATCCGCCACGGGCGGCCGAGTTCGCCGACACGCTCGCGACCCATATCGCATCCTGGTGACCGATTATCGGGCGGTGATAGGGGAACTGGCACCAGGGTGCTTGCTGCTGCAGCAGTGAAGACAGCGGACGCACGGTCTCCGCGCGTGTTGATCAGCCGGCCGAGTTTCGGCTCCTTCGACCAGCCGGGCACCAAACCCTTTACCGGACTTACGTCTGCTGACCGCGTGAGCGCAGCTCCTCGCCGCGGGGGGATGGATCTGATCCCGTCGGACGCGGTGCCGGCGGTTTAGTCGAATCGTCTATCGCCGGTCGGGTCAATAGTTGTCTTTGACCGGATCGTGCCACAGCTCGCACAGCCCGGAAGCGGGCGGAAGAATTAGCCGCTCTTTGGGCGGGTTGGGCTGGCTTTTGGTGCGTGTGGAGCCGACATCGCGCGTCAACTCCGCTCAACTCGGCATTGAAGTGCCCTCAGCTTCTGCGCTTGGCCAGCTCGCGGATCGCCGGGTCGGTGGGCAGGCCGCGGCGGTCGTTCAGAGTGACCTGGAGTTGTGCTGCTTGGATCAGAGCCGGCGAGATTCGGATGGGTTCCTCTGGTTCGGTCGACGGTCGGTCGCTCGTCATGAGGCATCCCTTTCTGCGTTCGGCGTCTCCTCATCGTCCGCCCTCAGCACGCCGGCGTCCACCTCTTGGCGGTACTGCTCGAGCGCAGCGCGGTCATTCAACGCTGACAGCATGTCCAACTCGGCCGGTCCGGCAAGGGGTGATTGTGCCAGCACTTCCAGCAGAGCCAGACCTGCGGTTCGAGATCGCTCGTCCTGCTCGAGTGCGAGATGAGAAGCCCATTGAAGTCGTCGAAACCACTTTTCTCGTGCGGCGGCGCTTTCGCGCTGTCGGGTCGCCTGGGTAGTGCGTGTCGCTCCGATCCAAGCTGCCACGCCGGAACCGACGACCGTGACGACGCCGATGAGGACTGCGGCCCACCATGGTGCCCCAAGCATCGAGCGCCTCGTTTGTGCTCGTTTGCCATCGGTCGATAGTCGCAGTCACCACCGACCATCCGTGAACGTCGTCTCACCCCTTCCTTCCGAGGCCGAGGTCCCAGCGAGTTCGTTCGTCAGTCCAGCGCGTCCCGGGCGGCGGTGTCGCCCAGCCCGGCGGCGCATTCCGCGGCTGTCCGCCACCGACAGGCCCGGCCATTCACCGATCACCACCAGTCCGAAGATGAGACCAGCACGGGTCCGGCGAATTCCGTGCAGCCGAGGTCTGCGAGCTTGTCAATCCATAAGCTGACCGCACAGATAGATGAACAAAAGGCGATCTTCTGGCTGATGGAGATTCCCATCAATTTGTTCTTTTCGAGCTCGAGCAGGTGTCACAAGTACGCGGGCGGCTCGCGAAGTTCCAATGACGTGAGCCACAGGCTTCCTTGTTGTGAATCCAACCCAACAGGCCACCGCATGAAAGAGAGTGGGAACGGCCAACCCAGGTCGGAGTCAACCGTCAAGCCGCACGGAACCATTGGTGCTCGAACCAGCTGCCGCTGCGATTGGAAATGCACAGGCACAACGTGGGCAGTGTCTTTCAAAATGGGTTGTTGATCCTCGGGAAGAGCTCAATTGCCCCGGCGAGGGTGGGCCTGACCGATGGGTTGATGTCTCTGTAGGTCCAAGAGGGTCGTGCCGAGTTGACGTGCCGCGTAGCCCCGCGCCATTTACGTAGTCATTGAACTCTCGAGTCTCCGTCTCACGCACGGGCAGCGATCGGAGGCTGTCTTTGCTGGCTTTGACGGACTCAAAATCGGCGACGATTGACCTCACCACGCCGTCGACGGCGGTATTCTCAACCATCCACTTCTTAGCGTCTATCAAACTACCGACGAGCGGTCCATATCGCGCGGCCAATTCACGGGCCTGGCCGGCCATCTCCCCGTAGCTCTTGATCCGTGGGACCAACGCACACCCGGCCGAGGCCAACGCGATCACTGAGATGGCGACTCGCGACCAGATCGAGTCGCTGTTCACCAGCAACGGCCAAATGGCCAGGCCCGTCACCGCCCCCAATAGTCCGGCCGCGGTGGACCAGGAGTCAGCACGTCGCTGCAGATTGTTGGCGTACAGCGGGAGGTTGTTCGCCCAGTAACTCGCACTGCTCAGGCACTGTTCAACCCGCAGAATTGTGACAGGCGGCTTCGTAGCGTTGCTGACGTTCGTATTGACATCGGCCGTTGTCATTCTGAGCCCTCTCTCAAACGCATGGATTGTGGAACCCTGGGCGCAAGCATCCCAGGGTAGTTCTTGGACGACGCGGCACTCGGGTAATACTGTCAGCCGTGTTTCCCGGGCGGTATGAGGATGTCTTCCCGTCCAGTCGGGAATCTTCCGTCGTGGTATACCGCGTGAGGTGTGATGACTCGGCGCGGTGCAAGAACTTCGTGGCCCAAATTGGACGCGTGTCGGGGGTGGAGTCCGCCATGTAGAAGGCTTGGCTTTAGCAGCGCCTCGTCACGGAGATGTATCGCGTGCAATTGCTACCGCGTGTGCGCGGTCCCGCGCGCCGAGTTTGAGCAGCACCGACGAGACATGGTTCTGCACCGTCTTGAGGCTTACTCCGAGTCGGGCAGCGATGGCGTCGTTGGACAGTCCGTGTGACAGGCGGTCGAGAATCTCCAACTCGCGAACTGTCAAAGTGGGAAATCGGGCGTCTTTCACTGCGGACCCGATCAAGGCCAAGCCTGCTTCCGCGACCGCGCTGCCCAGAAACACCTGGCCGCTGGCGACGCTGCTGATGGCCCTGAGTACGTCGTCGGGTTCGGCGTCTTTCAACAGGTAACCTCGGGCTCCCGCACGTACGGCTCGGCGGAGGAATGCACTGTCGCTGTACATGGTCAATACCAGGACTTTCACAGAGGGCATCGACCGAGAGATCGCAGCGGTTGCGGTGACGCCGCCATCTCCTGGCATCTGCAGATCCATCAGGATGACGTCCGGGATGGTCGCCGCCGCGACCGCGATGACCTCCTCGGTGTCCTTTGCCTCGCCGACGATCTCGATGGTCTCGACGCCGGCGAGCAGGGCCCGCAGACCTTCGCGGAAGACATGGTGGTCATCGGCGATAACGACCCGAATGCGAGTCAAGGTAGCTCGCAGACCGGCACGGTAGCGGTCACGACGGTGCCGCTCAACGCTCCTGGATGGATGGACAATTGGCCGCCAACAGCGTCGCAACGTTGCCGCATCGAGGTCAGGCCGACGCCGGCAAGGTAGGAGGGGCCCAGGCCGATCCCGTCGTCGGCCACCTCGGCGATGAGCGTCCCCCGGTCGACCGTCAGCGAAATCCGGATGTGGCTCGCGTGCGCGTGGCGCAACGCGTTGTGGGTGGCTTCGAGGCTGACCAAATAGGCCACTTGCTCGACGGCAGGCGGAAGGGCAACGGCGATGTCGTAATCGAGAGCCAACGAAGGCGTTTCTCCGTCTGTCGCGCCCTGGACGAAGTCCTCCAGCGCGCCGGACAGTCCGAGCTGGGCCAGCGGTCCGGGGGATAACGACCGCGCAATCCTGCGCACCTCGTTGGAAGCGGCTTTTAGCCGCTGCCCGACGGCCAGCAGGGCGGTGAAGGCTGCATCGTCCGGGTTGAGCGTCCGGCGTACGCTCTCCAGGGCAAGATTCGTTCCGGCCAACAGTGGGCCAAGGCCGTCGTGGAGGTCTCGCCCCAACTGCGCGCGTTCCTCGACTGCCGCCCGGTAAGCACGTCGGCGAGCGGATTCGAGGTCGCTGGCCATCCGAACGTTGGCCGCGGCAGAGCTTGCTCGACCGGCCAGCTCGATGAGCAGCGCTTTGTCGGCTGCATTGAACTGCTCGCCTGGGCGCCGTGGAGCGACGAGCAAGCGGCCTACAAGCTCCCCGTGGTGGAGCAATGAAAACTCGTCGACACTGGGAGTTTCGGAGCCCGCACAGGCAGCAGTGCGTACACCATCATCGTGGAGCAGGACCACGGCAACGTAAGGAGACCGGACGGCCGCGGCCACCGACTGGACAACGACCGCCAGCGCGGCCGGGGGTGAACTCTGCGAATCAAGCTGGCTGCGAAGATGGGCCAGGACACGCATCGGTTCGGCTCGTCCACCGAAGAACCATCGGTCGAGTCGAGTATGCAGCCAACGGCGCGAGGGCTCGAGCAGAAGTGCCACGGACAGCGCGGCGATCACTGGGACCGCCGGGTCGGCGACAACAGTCGCCAATGAGGTGAGGCCGGTGACCAGAGCTGCGTAGGCGACCAGCAGAAACCCGATCAGCACAAAGTACAGAACAGCGGTCCGGATGACGGTATCGATGTCGTAAAGGCGGTACCGCGCTACGGCCAAGCCGATCGAGCCGACGATCGCTACCGGTATCAGAAAGAACAGCACCTGTGTGAAGGCTGCAGGTGTGCTCCACAGAAGCACCTGAATTGTCGCGACAGCCTGAACCACTGCGACGAACAGCATCGCAGCGATGAGGTACTTCAACTGCTGACGCAACTCGGTGTTGCCGCTGCGCCATCGCACGACAAGGGCGACGAGACCTGCAGCCAGGCTGACCGCGATCAGGACCTGCCCGAAGACCTGCAGTACGCCGGATAGAGGACCGACCACGCCTGCAGGATTGTCCGGCCCCGATCCGCGGCCTGTCGTCATTGGCCCGGGCAGCAAAGCGGAAGACAGCATCCAGCTCACCACTGCCGACCAGGCCACCACGCTGAACACCCGCCACCGTGGCGTCACGGCGCGTCCGTTCGGGAACAGCAACGGCACCAGGCACAACGGCGCGATCAGCCCGACCGGCCACAGCCACGTTGATGCCCATAGGGCCATCGTGGCGCCGGGCCAGTCCGAGCCCAGCCCCATTTCGCCGTACCCGCCCAGTAGCAGCCCGGCCGACCATGCGATACCAGCGACCAGCAACAGTCCACCGATGCCATGAACGCTAACCCTCGCAACGAGGTAGGCGCCGACCCCGGTGAAGAGCACGGCGCTGGCGACGGGGTTGATCAGGCCCCAGGAAATCCCGCTTGCAGCAAAGCTCAGGCCAGCGCCGACCAGTGCGAGGCAGACGCACGCTAGGCCGAGTGCGACGAATGTAGCGCGATGGTGTTCGAGGCCCGACAGCTTCAATCCGACATCGGCTTCGTACGTGCGGCTCGACATCATCCGCTCCTCGCTGACCGCGCCCGGCCATGGAATTCTCAGTCTGCCCGCTGCATAGAGAGGACGCCGTTGTTGACTCGCTGTCGCGGATGCGGCCGCCCCAGTATCACCAGTGCTGCCAATATCAGCCACGCGGCGGACATGAAATATGGCAGTGGGAAGATTACCCGACCAACCATGCCCAACAGCAGCAGAACGGGCCAGATACTGGGAACCCCTCGATCCCGGAGAAAGGCCACGCTGAGCAGGAAAAGCCCCAGGATTCCAGCGAGCAGCAACAACTCAGTCGCCAGGATCCAATCTGGCAGGTCTCCCAGTGACAGGAGCCCATCCCAGACCACCAGGAGCAGTGTAAGGACCACGTAATTCAGGATTCCCAGTCCGGCCAGTACGGCTCCGGCGTACCCCAGCCTCCCCTCGACGTGCCGCCGACGGGTCCACAGAAGGATGATTGACAATGGAAGCAAGACCCAATACCACTGCAGAGTCGCCCTTTCGACCCAGTACGGCCATTCCGGTGGTCTCTCGACATAGATGCTGATCATCTGCAGGTGCGCGGTCGCGAGAATGGTTCCTGCACCGAACATCGCCCCCGCCAGCCACCTCGGCACTGTCGCCAGCCAATCCAATACCCTGCTCGTTCTGCGCACAGGCACCTCCTGATGTCAGACCCCGCCCGGGGTCGGACGAACCGTGACGGAATTGTGTCCGTCGACGATCCCGGGCGGCATGAGGTCCGATTCCCGACTACCCGGGAACTCTTTCAGCACCGACGGAACTTGCAGCGTTCACAGAGTTGTCGGTATTGCTCGGGCGCCGCTCGGCCTTCCGAACCCGCGGCACACCATCTCGGCAGGCCCGGCAAACGGCGGGTGACCGTCAATCCAGCGCCTCCCGGGCAGCGGCGTCGCCCAGCCCGGCGGCGCGGGAGGTGTCCTTGAGGGCGACTCCGGACTTCCCCAGCGCCCGAGCGCCCTCGATCAGGCCCGCTGCCACCACCGCGGCCTGGTCGTAGCTGAGCCCGTCGGGCGGGTGGATGTTGGAGATGCAGTTGCGATCCGCGTCGGTCCGGCCCGGCCGCGGTTCGTGCGTCAGGTAGATCCCCAGGCTGTCCGCCACCGACAGGCCCGGCCGCTCGCCGATGACCACCAGCACGGTGCGTGCGCCCATCGACTGCGCGATGTGGTCGCCGAGCGCGACCCGCGCCTGGACGGCGATCACCGGCGGGGCGATCGAGTAGCGGCCGTCGAGGTGCCCGATCAACGCCGCCAGCAGCCCGACCCCGTGATCGGCCAGCGCCCTCGGCGAGAGCCCGTCCGCCAGCACGATTCCCAGATCCGCCTCGCCCGAGGCGATCGCGGACAGGTCGTCCGGTGCGCGCCCGAGGTCGGGCCGGCGTAGGTACTCATCACGCGATGACGCCTGGCTGGTGACGACGACCGGGTCGCCGATGCCGACCGACGCTACCTGCTGCGCGAAGGCGGCGGTGTCCAGCGGTTCGTGCACGGCGTCCCGCGCCGAGGCGTGCGCGGCACTGAACTCGAGCACCCGCCGGGTGGGCAGCGAATCACCGGAGCGGCCCAGCCCGATCCGCGATTGGGTGGTCAGCCGCAGCACGTCCCAGAAGTCGCCGCTGGCGGTGTCTGCAGGCGCGGTGTCTGCAAGCGAGGTGTCGGCCGGCGCGGCGTCACGGCCGGTCACCGCGCACCCGCCAGCTGATCCCCGGAACCTTGCGTCGGCTGCCCGTTCGTCGATTGCCCGTTCGTCAATTGCCGCAGGGGCGACGCCCCGGCGTCCATCGGCAGCACCCGGCCGGTGCTGTCGGCCATGCCCAGGTTCTGCATCCAGCGCTCGAATTCCGGCGCCGGTCGCAGCCCGAGAACCTGCCTGACGTAGAGCACGTCGTGGAACGAGAGGCTCTGGTAGCCCAGCATGATGTCGTCTGCGCCCGGGACGGCGATCACGAACGCCGCGCCGGCCGCGCCGAGAAGCGTGAGCAGCGAATCCATGTCGTCCTGGTCGGCCTCTGCATGGTTGGTGTAGCAGACGTCGACGCCCATCGGCAGGCCGAGCAGCTTGCCGCAGAAGTGGTCCTCCAGACCGGCCCGGAGGATCTGCTTGCCGTCGTAGAGGTACTCGGGTCCGATGAACCCGACGACGGTGTTGATCAGCAACGGCTCGAGGTCGCGGGCCACCGCGTAGGCCCGGGTCTCGAGGGTCTGCTGGTCCACCGGGCGACCGCCGGTGCCGATGTGCTCACCCGCGCTGAGCGCCGATCCCTGGCCGGTCTCCAGGTACATCACGTTGTTGCCGACGGTGCCCCGCTGCAGTTCCCGGCCGGCGCTGTTCGCCTCCCGCAGCAACGAGATGTCCACCCCGAACGCCGAATTCGCGCCCTCGGTGCCGGCGATCGACTGGAACACCAAGTCCACCGGAACCCCGGCCTCGATCAGTTCCAGCGTCGTCGTCACGTGCGCCAGCACGCAGGACTGGGTGGGAATGTCGAAGCGCTGCCGTATCTCGTCCAGCAGGTACAGCAGGTCGGCGGTGGCGGCGGGGGAGTCCGACGCGGGATTGACCCCGATGACGGCGTCCCCACAGCCCAGCAGCAACCCGTCCAGGGTGGCGGCGGCGATGCCCTTCGGGCTGTCCGTCGGGTGGTTGGGCTGCAACCTGGTCGCGAGCCGGCCCGGCAGTCCTACGGTGGTGCGGAACGCGGAGGTGACGCTGGTGCCTCGGGCGACGGCGATCAGGTCCTGGTTGCGCATGATCTTGCTGACCGCGGCGACCATTTCCGGGGTGAGCCCGGGCGCGAGCGGTGACAGGGTGGCCGCCGGGTCGGGCAGGGCAACCACGTCGAGCAGCCAGTCCCGGAAGCCGCCGACGGTCAGGTGCGAGACGGCGCCGAATGCCGACCGGTCATGGCTGTCGATGATCAGCCTGGTGACCTCGTCGGTGTCGTAGGGCATCACCTGCTCCTGCAGGAACGTCGACAGCGGGAGGTCCGCCAGAGTCCATTGCGCCGCAGCACGTTCCGCGTCCGACCCGGCCGCACAGCCGGCCAGTTCGTCGCCGGATCGGCGCGGCGTCGCCTTCGCCATCAGGTCGACCAGGCCGTCGAACTGATAGGTGGTGCCGTGCAGGGACTGGGTGAACGAGGTCATTCGAGTTCTTCTTCCGCTGCGGCCAGGGCGGCGAACTCCTCGTCGGGAGAGCTCGCGACGAGGTGATGACGGCTGTACAGGCCGAAGTACACCAGAAAGGCCGCGAACACGCCGAGGCACCACAGGGCCGCCGTGCTGTCCACCAGGAAAGTGGCGATCACCGCGAGCACGGCGATGACGAGCGCGAAGCCGGTCGTCACGATCCCGCCCGGTGTGCGGTACGGCCGCGGCATGTCGGGTTCCCGACGGCGCAGCACGATGTGGCTGACCATCATCAACACGTAGCTCAGTGCCGCGCCGAACACGGCCATGTTGAGCAGCACCGCGCCCTGGCCGGTCAGCGACAGGGCGAAACCGATGATGCCCGGAACGATCAGTGCGAGCACCGGGGCCTTGCGGCGGTTCGTCACCGACAGGCTCTTGGGCAGGTAACCGGCGCGGGACAGCGCGAACAGCTGCCGCGAGTAGGCATAGATGATCGAGAAGAAGCTGGCGATCAGCCCGGCCAAGCCGATGTAGTTGACGACCTTGGCCGCAGCGCTGTCACCGAGCGCCTCGACCAGCGGATTGCCGGAGGACTGCATCTCCTGCGCGCCGCCGGCGCCGGTGGTCAGGAACAGCACCGCCACCGCCGTGACAAGCAGGATGCCCATGGCCGCGATGATGCCGCGGGGGACGTTCCGCTCCGGGTTCTCGGCCTCCTCGGCGGCCAGTGGCACACCCTCGATGGCCAGGAAGAACCAGATCGCGTACGGCACCGCAGCCCAGATCCCGATGTAGCCCATCGGCAGGAACGCCGAGGCGCCGGCGGCGTCACCGGGTTCGATGTTGGTGAGGTTCCCGATCTCGAAATTGCCGAGCGCCGCGACCGCGAACACGACGAGCCCGACCAGCGCGATGCCGGTGATCACGAACATCACCTTCAGCGCCTCGCCGACACCGCTGAGGTGGATTCCGATGAAGATGGCGTAGGCCGCGAGGTACACCCACCAGCCGTCGGTGATGCCGAACAGGCCGAGCGATTCGACGTAGGCGCCGATGAAGGTGGCGATCGCGGCCGGCGCGATGGCGTACTCGATGAGAATGGCGGTGCCGGTGGCGAACCCGCCCCACGGTCCGAGGGCCCGCCGGGCGAAGGTATAGCCACCGCCGGCCGCCGGCAGCGCCGACGACATCTCGGCCATCCCCAGCACGATCGCCAGGTACATCCCGGCGATGAAGATCGCGGCGATCAACAGACCGCCGAAGCCGCCCTGCTCGAGGCCGAAGTTCCAACCGGAATAGTCGCCGGAAATGACGTAGCTGACGCCCAGACCGGCCAGTAGCACCCAGCCTGCGGTGCCCTTCTTCAACGTCCGTTTCGCGAGGTAGGTGTCCGATCCGTCCACGGAATCCGTTTGGGTGGCGGAGTTCTGGGGCTCGATGACTGCCACGGTGCCTCTTCCCGAAGGGTCGTGAGAACGGATCGAACCCCGGAAACTGTAGGCAGCGGATGTTGTCGTCAGGTCATGCGCAGATGACCGGGGAATTGCGGACGCGCGGCGTGGTGCCGTGCTGGCGGGTGATCATGCGCCGAAATCCGGAATGGTGATCGAGCCGTCCGCCGCCAGCGGGAACCCAGGGTTGAATCCGATCTCCCAGAGGTGACCGTCGGGATCGGCGAAGCAGCCGGCGTACCCGCCGTAGAACGTCGCCACGGCCGGTTTGGTGATGGTGCCGCCGGCCAGCCTCGCATCTTCCAGGACAGCGTCCACCTCGCCGGTAGACCGAACGTTCTGCGCGAGCACGATTCCGTCGAATCCGGGTCGGCCCCCGTCCGCGGCATCCCCATCCGCCAAGTCGTCGTCCGCGACACCGCTGTCGTGGGCCAGCTTGTCGCGGCCCCACAGCACGAGCGCGCTGCCACCGGCCTGCAGGAAGACGGTTTCCTGCACCTCCTGGCCGATCCATCCGAGCCGCTGGTAGAAGTCCCGGGCGCGGTTGAGGTCGCGCACGCCGAGGGTGATCAGGCTGATCCGCTGCTCCATCGACTGGACGCTAGCGAACTTCTCCGGAAGGGGAAAGCTGTCGCGGCAACAGCTCTCACCAGCCGACGGCGGCGCCGGTGATGGCCCTCGGGTCGGATGCACCTGCCAGCATGCCGTTGTCGAGGACGGCGATGACGTGTGCGTGCCCGGCATTGAACCCGGGTTCGGAACGCACCACCAGATGGCCGAGTCCGGTCAGGCCGCTCTCCCACGACCGTGGCGCGGTCGATTCGAGGGTGGTCACCTGCGGCCCCGCACCGGACCAGGTGTCGAAACCGCCCTCACCCAGGGTCCATCGCGGCGCATGGATCGCCTGACCCGGTGATGCGCCGTTACGGAGCATGCGCGCCAGCAGCTGCAGGACGACCTGGGGCTGGATGTCGCCGCCCATCGTGCCGAGCACCGCCGTCAACCTGCTGCCGTCGGTGACCAGCGCCGGGGACAACGTGTGCAGCGGCCGTCGGCCCGGGACGAGTTCGTTGGGATGGCCCGGCTCGAGGGTGAAGCCGATCCCCCTGTTCTGCAGGAAGATTCCGGAGCCCGGAACGACCAGGTGGCACCCCCAGCCCGCGGCGTTCGACTGGATCAGCGAGACACCCATTCCGGTGGTGTCGGCGGTGCAGAGGTGAATCGTGCCGCCCGATGCCGTGGGCACGGGCGGGGCGGTGCGCCGCCCGGGATCGATCGAATCGCGTCGCCAGTCAAGTGAACTGTCGGCGAGGAGGGCACCGCCGTCCGCGCCGTCGTACAGCACGGTGTTCCGGTCGTGTCCGGCCCACCGTGCGGTCTCCGAGAGCAGGTGCGCCCAGGCCGGGTCGGCGGGATCGTCGGGCAGCTCGAGACCGTCGGCGATGCGTGCCCCGGCGAGGGCGAGGTAGCCCTGCGACGGAGGGGGCACGGTCCAGATCTGATGGCCCCAGGCGGTCGCCCGCAGCGGTGGGTCCCAGTGTGCCAGCGGCCTGGCGAGGTCGTCCGGGGAGAACAGGCCTGCGCCGAGTGACAGCAGACCCTCGCCGAAGGAACCTCCGTAGAACCCGTCCCGCCCGCGGTCGACGATGTCGTCGAGGACCGCGGCCACCAGTGGCCGCCTGACCCGGTCGCCGGCCCTGAGCCCACCCGGCCGGAGATAGTCGTCCGCGCCCGCGACACCGGTGATGGTGGCGGCCGCCTTGGCCAGCAGGGGGGACGCCGGGAACCCGTCGGCGGCGTAGCGGCGTGCGGGTGCCAGGACCTCGCGCAGGGTGAGTCGGCCGAAGCGCTCGTGCAAGGCGAGCCAGCCGTCGACACACCCGGGGACCGTCGCGGCGCGGACGTCGCCGCGCATCGGGATGGCGGTGAGGCCCTCCCCGCGCATCGCCGCGGCGTCGGCTCCCGCCCCCGCATGGCCGATCGAGGTCAGCGCCGCCGGTTCCCAGCCACCGTCGTGCACCAGCGCGAACAGATCCCCACCCATCCCGCACATGTGCTGGGTGGTGACAGCCAGCACGGCACTGGTGGCGATGGCCGCGTCGGCGGCGCTACCACCGGCCTGCAGGATGCCGACCCCGGCGGATGACGCCAGGTGGTCCACCGAGCACGCCATGCCGTTGGGTGCGGTCAGCGTCAGACCGCCATCGGTTGAGTTCACCGACGAACGGTAACCGCCCGACCGGGTCCCGAAACCGGGCGGTCGTCGGCCTCAAGGTGCTGTCAACTGGTGGTTACACCGCGACGTTGCTGATAGCGACCGCCCGCGCCCAGACTGGCGATGTCGATGACGATGGCCACACCCAACAGGAACCAATCAAAACCGTTCACGCCGCCGGGAGCGACGAAAACGTAGACCAGGGTGGTCCACGGTGCGAGAAGGAAACCCACGAACGGCAGCCAGAAGGTATCGAAGGTGAGATCGAACCGCGGCATGTCCACGAGCCACCAGATCGCCAGCGCGGACCGCGGGCCGAAGAACAACAAGATCACGAAAAGACACATGGCGACGATCCTTCCGACTGTTCGCGGCTGCCCGGACTGTTCACCGGCCTGCCGACTGCAGTCTGTTGCACGATCACCGCGTCCGCATTGCCCAGCTCGGGTGATACACCCGATTCGCGGTTCGGCATGTGCGGGACGTGTCCTTTTGGGGCGTATGTCACCACCATCGGTTACGCCCCGTCTGGCTTCCCGCCTGAGGGTGACCGTCACGAATACACTTGGGTCGGTGTCCAATCCGTCGAGGGCAGGTGTCGCAGTGAATGTCGAGTCCGCGGACACCGGCTACGAATCTCTGACGATCGAAGACGGAATCGTGATGCTCCGATGGCCGCGGGGCGGCAGCATCTCCGGTTCGGCGGCCCGGCGGGCACTGGACGACGTGAACACACTCTGTGCGGGTGTGTACCGGCCGATGTTGGTCGACATGGCGACAACGAAGTCCGTGGCCAGAGAAGCGAGAGCTGCCTTCAGCCAGGACTGCACGGTGTCCAGGCTCGCCCTTCTGGGCCATTCGCCGGTCGATCGGGTGATCGCCAACTTCACCCTCGGCGTCAGCGCCGTCCGCATGCCGACGAGGTTCTTCACCGACCGGGGTCAGGCGATGGCCTACCTGCGGCAAGGTCGTGATGAACCAACCGACTGACGACGGCAGGCTCGATGAGGTGGTCGACCTGATCGTGCGGCTTGCGTCGGGGGATCTCACTGCCCGCCTGGAGCCATCGTCGAACAGGGATTCGATCGACGCTGTGATCACCGGCATCAATCTGCTCGCGGACGAGCTCCACACCATCTATCAAACACTCGAGGAACGGGTCGCAGAGCGCACGCTCGCGCTCGACGAGGCCCGCATCGAGCTGGAACGGATGGCGCTGAACGACGCGCTGACGGGCCTTGCGAATCGGACTCTGCTGGGCGACCGCATCCGCCAGGCAACCGCCCGGGCCGACCGCGGCGCGTTGCCGCCGTGTGTGCTCCTGCTCGATCTGGATGAATTCAAGACGATCAACGACAGCCTCGGTCACAGTGTCGGCGACCAAATCCTGGTGGAGGTCGCCAGACGGCTCCGCAGCGTGGTCCGTGAGACCGACACGGTTGCCAGGCTCGGCGGTGACGAGTTCGCCGTCGTCATGCCCGATTCCACCGAGGACGACGCGTTGCGGGTGGCCGAACGGGCACTGAAGGAGCTACAGAGCCCGGTGTGGGTCGGAGACCGGCCGGTGTGGGCGGGAGCCAGCATCGGCCTGTGCTTCGGCCAGGAGGGTCAGAGTGCAGAGGACCTGCTCCGAGATGCCGACACCGCGATGTACGCGGCAAAGAACGTCGGCCGCGGAAACATTCAGGTGTTCCGCCCGGAAATGCATATCGCCGCCCGGCACCGTTTGCAGGTGGCTTCGGAGCTGGTCACGGCGATGGCCGAGAGCCAACTCGAACTGCACTATCAACCCATCATCGAAGTGGAAAGTGGGGCCATCATCGGTGCCGAGGCACTGGTGAGGTGGGCACATCCCCGGCGCGGCCTGCTCTCCCCGAGTCATTTCATTTCTGTCGCCGAGGACAGCGGTCACATGATCGAACTCGGGCAATGGGTGATCAATCAGGCAGTCGGCCAGCTGCGGGCCTGGTCGTCCCGGCTTCCCGCCGGGTTTCAGCTCCACGTCAATCTCTCTCCGGTCGAGCTCAGGTGGGCCGGTTCCGCCGAGTTCGTCCGGCGGGTCATCGAGGAGCACGAGGTTCCACCGGAGCGCCTGGCGGTGGAGATCTCGGAGACGGCCCTGATGACCGGAGACGTCGCAATGCTGGACAACCTCCTGGCCCTGAGCAAGATGTCGGTGGGCATCGGAATTGATGATTTCGGCACGGGCTACTCGTCCATCAGCCACCTCCGCAAGTTGCCGATCGACACTGTCAAGCTGGACCGAAGTCTCATCGCTGACATTGCCGTGAACCCTCAACAGCTCGCTTTTGTCGAGGCCGTCGTGCGATTGATCGAATCCGTTGAATTGCGTGCGATTGTCGAGGGAATCGAAACAGTTGAGCAACGAGACCTGTTGCAGGCTATACATTGCGGGTTCGGCCAGGGACACTATTACAGCCTCCCCTTACGCGAGGAAGTCATGACCACACTGCTCTCCCGCACAACCCTCCCGCTGCTGACGTGATCGCGGGGTGACCATCGGTAGCAGGAACGGCGAGCTGTCTGTGTGGCGCGCATCAGTCGGCAAATTATTGCTCATTCCGCGAATCGCTTGGCTGGCCAGGAGGAGTCCCACGAGGGCGGTCGATGGCTGGAACAGCTATTGGGCCGGCGTGACATCAACAGGACTCGGCGGCGATGTGTTGTGGGACTCGGCTGCGCTGGACGAATGGGACAGGTATACCCCGCTGATCTCTGAACACTTCGATACCGAACTACCGGTCGTCGACGTCGGCTGCGGTAACGGGGGGTTCACCCGGGCCATCGCTGATCTGTTTCCAATGACCGTCGGGATTGACGTGTCCCCGGCTGCGGTAGCGCTTGCGCAGCGCGAATCGGCCGGCCTGACCGATGTTTGTTTCCGTCAGTTCGATGCGACGCTGGCTGGAGCCACCGACGGCCTGGCGTCCGAACTCGGCCCGGTCAACGTCTTCGTCCGTGGGGTCTTCCACATCCTGTCCGAGGTCGCCCAATCCACCTTGGCGGAAAATCTCCTTGCGCTTGTCGGGACGAAGGGGCGGGTTCTTCTTGCCGAGACGAACTATATCGGCGGCTCGCTCGGCTACCTGGCATCGCTGGGAGCGACCGGGCGACAGATCCCGGAGCCGCTGGAGCGGGTGATCCGGGTACTCGCTCCTCCCGGGCATTTCGGCGTGGACGAACGGCGGAACGCCTTCCAGGACGACCGGTGGGAGGTGGTGGACGAGGGGCCGACGGTGATTCGGACCATCCCGCTGACCGACGGGGCCCAAGCAGCGCGGATACCGGGGTACTTCGCCGTCATGGCGCCTCGCCCGCACTGACCCGCCGGGACGGTGCTGGCAGGTCGCCGGCTGCGGTAGTCTTGCCATCGCCCGGGTTACCCGGGTGGCCGGGATGTGGCGCAGCTTGGTAGCGCACTTGACTGGGGGTCAAGGGGTCGCAGGTTCAAATCCTGTCATCCCGACGCATGGGCTCCCAGCCCCTCGCGGTCTCCAACGAGCGGTGTCCGAGGATCTCCGGCAAGCACGTGCGGCGGGACCCCGGCGTCAGCCATCCAGGTCGCGCCGGTGTACCGCGTTGGCGGGCCGACCGTCCACGCACAAGTGGAGGACCGGCCGAAGCGGCTCCAGGACCGGGACGGTGCGAGCCGTCCGGCCCTTGGTCTGCTGGTATCAGGCCCCCCGAACCCGGATAGACCTGCTACTCATTCCAGGGCTGACGAATCGGACGGGGCTTGAGCGACATGCCGACGTCCGCAAGTTGCATGCCAGCCTCGAGGCGTCCGGCCTGGAACTGACTCAGCGGGCGGACCCGACCACGACAG